>NZ_CM184363.1:0-5186675 GCF_059620065.1 Rheinheimera sp. B2H12
GTGTATCAGTCAGTCTGGCAAAATTGCCTTGAAGCACTCCAGTCTGAATTGCCGGCTCAGCAATTCAGCATGTGGATCCGCCCTTTACAGGCCGACAGTTCGCATGACGCTCTGACCTTGTTCGCGCCAAACCGCTTTGTGCTGGATTGGGTTCGTGACAAATACCTGAACCGGATCAATGAGCTGATCCATGACTATTGTGGCGATCATGCGCCCAGATTACGCTTTGAAGTGGGTAGCAGCCAAAAAGCGATGAAAGCGCCGATGCCTGCTGTGGCCACCAGACCAAGTCAAAGTGTACCTGCTCAGCCGGTGGCTGTGGCAGAAGTTGCTGAGCCTGCGCCAAAAACCATAGTGCGTAGCAATGTGCGGGCAAACTATACCTTTGATAACTTCGTAGAAGGTAAATCAAACCAGTTAGCGCGGGCTGCAGCCAGTCAGGTCGCTGACAATCCTGGTACTGCTTATAATCCGTTGTTTTTATACGGTGGCACCGGTCTGGGTAAAACTCACTTATTACATGCCGTGGGTAACGGTATTCTGGCAAAAAAACCGGATGCCAAAGTAATTTATATGCATTCAGAGCGCTTTGTGCAGGATATGGTGAAAGCGCTGCAGAATAATGCGATTGAAGAATTTAAGCGTTATTACCGATCCGTTGATGCTTTGCTTATCGATGATATTCAGTTTTTCGCCAAGAAAGATCGTTCCCAAGAAGAATTCTTCCATACTTTCAATGCCTTACTTGAAGGTAATCAGCAGATCATTCTGACATCAGATCGGTATCCGAAAGAAATCGACGGTGTAGAAGAGCGCCTGAAAAGCCGTTTTGGCTGGGGTTTAACCATTGCGATTGAACCACCGGAACTGGAAACACGGGTGGCGATCCTGATGCGTAAAGCGCAGGAAAACAATATTCGGTTACCGGAAGAGGTGGCATTTTTTGTGGCGAAACGGCTGCGCTCTAATGTGCGTGAGCTGGAAGGGGCGCTGAACCGCATTACCGCCAATGCCAACTTTACTGGTCGGCCTATTACCATCGATTTTGTCCGCGAGTCATTACGTGATTTGCTGGCGTTACAGGATAAATTGGTCACCATCGAAAATATTCAGAAAACGGTGGCTGAGTACTACAAAATCCGGGTTGCAGACTTGTTATCAAAACGTCGTTCCCGTTCTGTCGCCAGGCCTCGTCAAATGGCGATGGCGCTGTCGAAAGAACTGACCAATCACAGTTTGCCGGAAATTGGGGATGCCTTTGGTGGTCGTGACCACACCACAGTGCTGCATGCCTGCCGCAAAATTGAGTCTCTGAAAGAAGAAACTCATGAAATTAAAGAAGATTTCCAAAACTTGATTCGGACTTTGTCGTCTTAATAGGGAAAGTTTATGCAATTTTTCATTGACCGTGACACGCTGCTGAAACCATTGCAAATGGTGTCTGGTGCCATCGAGCGCCGTCATACTTTGCCTATTTTGTCGAACGTGTTGCTGGATGTCACGCCGGAGCGGTTATCGCTGACCGGCACCGATTTAGAAATTGAGCTGGTGGCGGCAGTGGCACTGACGCAGGTGCAAACGCCGGGGCGGGTGACTATTCCGGCGAAAAAATTGCTGGATATTTGCCGGTCGTTACCAGAAGGTTCGCCGCTGCACATTTCGTTGCAAGGTGACAACTGCATTGTCAGCACTGGCAAAAGCAAATTTACCTTATCGACGCTCAGTGCCAGTGATTATCCAAATCTGGAATCCTGGCAAGGCGAAGTGGAGTTTGATTTAAGTCGGGCTCAGTTACGTAAGTTACTGGACGACACTGCTTTTTCGATGGCCAATCAGGACGTGCGTTATTACCTGAACGGCCTGTTATTCGAAGTTGATAACGGCACTTTGCGCACTGTGGCGACTGACGGGCACCGACTGGCCCTCAGCTCAATGGAACTGGCCGTGACTGCTGGCCAGCAAAAACAAGTGATTATTCCGCGTAAAGGTGTACTCGAACTGATGCGCTTGCTGGCGAACGACGATCAAATGATTCGGTTGGCGATAGGTCAGAATCATATCCGGTTGCTGGATAGCCAGTTCAGTTTCAGTAGTAAGCTGATTGACGGCCGTTTTCCGGATTATCGTCGGGTGTTACCACGCAACAGTTCTAAACAAGTGACAGCGCATCGCTCGGTGTTAAAAGATGCTTGTGTGCGTGCTTCTATTTTATCGAATGAAAAATACCGGGGTGTGCGTTTTACTTTAAGTCCGGGCGAGTTACAGATTGTGGCAAATAATCCGGAGCATGAACAAGCCGAAGAAGTGATTGAAGTCGAATACCAGGGCGATACCCTGGAAATTGGCTTTAACGTTGGGTATGTGCTGGACGTGTTAAATACGCTCGCCACCGATCTGATCATTATGCATTTAAGTGATGCCAATTCCAGTTCGCTGGTCGAAGGTGTTGGCAATCAGGGCGCCTTATACGTCGTGATGCCAATGCGGCTGTAGTTTTGTTCTGATGGCGCTGGCGCAGTTACAGCTGACTGAGTTTCGCAACATTGCAGCCGCCAACCTGCAATGTTCGCCTGCGCTCAATTTGTTTTATGGCGAAAACGGCAGCGGCAAAACCAGTTTGCTGGAAGCCATCTACCTGTTGGCGCATGGTCGTTCTTTTCGCACCAGTAAACCGCAGAAACTGATCCGGGACCTACAGTCACATTTTGTCATTCACGGTAAGGTGCAGTGGGCGCAGCAATTGCTGAGTGTCGGTATGCAACGGGATCGGCAGGGTGATTGGCAGTTGAAGTTGAATGGTGAAAAAGTGCAGCGGGTGGCCGATATCGCAACTTTATTACCAGTTCAGTTGATTACACCTGACAGTTTTCGGTTGTTTTTTGGTGGGCCGAAAGAGCGGCGGCAATTTTTTGATTTGGGATTGTTCCACGTGGAACCATCCTTTTTTGAGCACTGGGTGTTCTTTCATAAGGTTTTAAAACAACGTAATGCCTTATTAAAAAGCAAACAGCCTTATAGTGACTATTACCATTATTGGGATCAGCAGTTGGCGACGTCCGCTGTGGTGATGCAACAATTGCGGCAAAAGTATATTCAGCAATTAACGGTCGCATTGCAGCCGTTAGTGGCTGACATTCCTGCCTTGCAACAACTCGAGTTAGAGCTGATTGCCGGCTGGCCGCTGCGGCAAGCGGATGCTGCAGAGTTTAGTCAGTTGCTCCGTGATCAGTTTGCGACCGATTTGAAATTTGGCTTTACCCAGCTTGGGCCACAGAAAGCTGATTTGCGGATTAAAGTTGCAGGTCAGTATGTTGATGAGTTTTTGTCACGTGGTCAGCTGAAGGTGTTGTTGTTTGCGCTGAAAGTAGCGCAAAGTAATTTAATTTTTTCCAGTGGCCATAAACAGCCACTGTTGTTGATCGATGATTTGGCGTCTGAGTTGGATGACCACTCCAAACGGCAAATCTTTAGTTTTTTACATCATATCAATTCGCAGGTTTTTATCACTGCAATTGAAGCTGCTCAGGTCTTACCGCATGTGTCAGACACTGAGGTTGGATTGTTCCACGTGGAACATGGGCAGATAGTACGGACGGATGAACATGGCCGAAGAACATAATTATGACTCCTCCAGTATCAAGGTACTGAAAGGTTTAGACGCAGTCCGGAAAAGACCGGGCATGTATATTGGTGATACCGATGATGGTTCAGGTTTGCACCACATGGTATTCGAAGTGGTGGATAACTCCATCGATGAAGCATTAGCTGGCTATTGCAGTGATGTCTTTGTGACTATTCACAGCGACAACTCTGTGTCGGTGCGTGATAACGGCCGTGGTATTCCAACCGATATGCACGAAGAAGGGGTGTCGGCCGCTGAAGTTATTATGACAGTGCTGCACGCCGGTGGTAAGTTCGACGACAACTCCTACAAAGTATCCGGTGGTTTGCACGGGGTCGGTGTGTCGGTAGTGAATGCTTTATCGGACAAATTGGAACTGACGATTCGCCGCAAAGGCAAAGTGCATAACCAGATTTATCGGTTAGGTGTACCGGACGAGCCGTTAAAAGTGATCGGCGAAACGGATAGCACAGGCACCGAAATTCGGTTCTGGCCAAGTGGTACCATTTTTACCGATATCAATTATCACTATGACATTCTGGCAAAACGGCTGCGCGAACTGTCATTCTTAAACTCAGGTGTCAGTATTATTCTGACCGATGAGCGGGATGATAAAAAAGACCACTTTAAATATGAAGGTGGTATCGAAGCTTTTGTGCAGTACCTGAACCGGACTAAAACGGCGATTCACCCGAAAGCCTTCTATTTTTCTGCCACCAGAGAAGATGGTATTTCGGTCGAAGTGGCCATGCAGTGGAACGATTCCTTCCAGGAAGGTATCTACTGTTTCACCAACAATATTCCGCAGCGCGATGGTGGTACTCACTTAGCTGGTTTCCGCTCGGCGCTGACGCGGGTGCTGAATACCTATATCGATGCTGAAGGTTATGCCAAAAAGATGAAGGTGTCTGCCACCGGTGATGACGCCCGTGAAGGTTTAACCGCTGTTATTAGTGTCAAAGTGCCGGATCCAAAATTCAGCTCACAGACCAAAGACAAGCTGGTTTCCAGCGAAGTGAAGTCTGCTGTTGAAAGTGTGATGCATGAAAAGCTGAACGAATATCTGCTGGAAAACCCGAACGACTCCAAAATCATTGTCACCAAGATTGTGGACGCAGCCCGCGCCCGCGAAGCAGCGCGTAAAGCGCGGGAAATGACGCGGCGTAAAGGGGTACTGGATATTGCCGGTCTGCCAGGTAAATTGGCGGATTGTCAGGAAAAAGACCCAGCATTATCTGAACTTTACCTGGTCGAG
Organism: Rheinheimera sp. B2H12; assembly: GCF_059620065.1. NCBI lineage: Bacteria > Pseudomonadati > Pseudomonadota > Gammaproteobacteria > Chromatiales > Chromatiaceae > Rheinheimera > Rheinheimera sp. B2H12. The sequence goes on from NZ_CM184363.1 coordinate 4,878, forward strand.
GGTGACTCGGCGGGTGGTTCTGCCAAGCAGGGCCGCAACCGCAAAAACCAGGCGATTTTGCCACTGAAAGGTAAAATCCTCAACGTTGAAAAAGCCCGCTTCGATAAGATGATTTCATCTCAAGAAGTTGGCACGCTGATCACGGCCTTAGGTTGTGGCATTGGCCGGGAAGAATATAACCCGGACAAAACCCGTTACCACAGCATCATCCTGATGACGGATGCTGACGTCGACGGCTCGCACATCCGCACGCTGCTGTTGACCTTCTTCTACCGGCAAACGCCAGAGTTGATTGAACGTGGTTACATTTATATTGCGCAGCCACCGCTATACAAAGTGAAAAAAGGTAAACAGGAGCAGTACATCAAAGACGATGCGGCGATGACTGAATACCTGACCACTTTGGCATTGGATGAAGCGACGCTGCATGTCAATGCCGATGCACCAGGCATTGGTGGTGCGCCACTGGAAGCGCTGGTGGGCCAGTACCACAAGTGTAAAGCGACTATTGAACGGCTGGGTCGTAAGATCCCACTGAACCTGCTGAACGAATTAGTGTACGTGCCAGGCATCACGGTTGAGATGTTAAAAGACGCCACGCTGACCAAAGAGTGGGTGGCTAAGCTGGCGAAACGCCTGCAGGAAAAAGAAGGTGATGGCTCCAGCTATACCTTTGATGTCACTGAAGATCGTGAGCGTAACTTAACCTTACCGAAAATCGTCATCCGCCAGCATGGTATCGACAACGAATACGTGCTGCATTATGACTTTATCACCTCGATTGATTATGGCCGTATCGCTGCACTGGGCGATGCTATCCGCGATCTGATTGAAGAAGGTGGTTACATCCGCCGCGGTGAAAAAGTCAAACCAGTCACCAGCTTTGTCGAAGGTCTGGAATGGCTGATGACCGAATCGAAAAAAGGTCTGTATATCCAGCGTTATAAAGGTCTGGGTGAAATGAACCCGGAACAGCTGTGGGAAACCACCATGGATCCAAACACCCGCCGGATGCTGCGGGTAACCATCGAAGACGCCATCGGTGCCGACCAGCTGTTTAACACCCTGATGGGGGACGATGTCGAACCACGCCGCGCCTTTATCGAAGAGAATGCACTACGGGTGGCGAATCTGGACGTGTAAGTCAGTTCTAATTATGAGATGTTTGATTTATTGATAAAAAGCCGCTTTTTTTGAAGCGGCTTTTTTAATTCAAAAAGAGATACAAAAAAATTGTGAAGATATGAACTGGGGAGGGATTTAGGGATATATCACAATAACTTTCCCTTTCTCGTGATGCATAATCAGAACCTATTCCTGAACCACACAATCATCTCTAAACTTATGTTTTAAATAAAGCTTCGCTTGATACGCAGACTTCATGCGTACAGCTTTGTTAAAGGTAAAGAGACTAAATAACAAAATACTAAATGCGAGCCAAACGAATGATTTCTGGTTGCTGATTGTTTTGTTTATCCGCTCAATTTGTTTTATATCGGTGAAAAATTGACAGATATTAAGAATATTTGCTGGTTTTAATTTTGATTGCGTGGAAATTAATGCTAAATCGAATTGTTTTTGTAAGCAAAGATCGGGAGTTATTCGCCAGTCATGATCACTGACCTGAAAAGGCTTGATCACTATGCTGTATGCAGCATCATGCTTTAACCACATCCACTGTGTTTCATCTTTGAATTTGACCAAAGCTGCATCATTAACTGCTAGCCCACATAAAACAACGGAAAACATAGCGAGTATTAAAGTGAAGCCGAAGAAGTAAGCATAAGCTAGTCGGTAATAGCCTTTCCTGACTTCTCTTTTTTCCATATCAAAGAGGTCATTAAGCTTGGTAAGCTTTTGGAAATCCAGCTCATTCCGGTCAACCCACTTTATAAATTGATTCACCTCTTTGATGGACTTAGCTCTGGTATTAAACAGAGCATTGAAATGTTCAACGTCTTTGCGTTCGTTCCAGAATTCAGTAACAGCAGGATTATGAAATTCTCTGCCGCCAGTCACTATTGCATAGAGCCTGTTTAGCAAGCCATAAGATGTGCCAGTTCTGAAGCGAAACCAGAGCACTAGGTAGGCTGTTAAAAGAACAATTGATAGCCAGGGGGCAATGTCAGCGACAAGCTTTAACGATTCGATTTCCATGGTTAGTACTCATTAATTTTTGATTGGTTTTTGGTTAGTAAGCTATTCTGAAAGTCAGAATTTGAAATATCCGCCATGTTAAACAATTGCATGAGAATAATGTTCATTGAGATAAACGAATTTTCAGTAAGTGATCATATACTTCAAAAGTTGAGCTGGAACAATATATTGCTGAATTGTGGCCCTGCGCCAACCTCACTCAATGGCCAGATATTGTTGATGAAACAATGCGGCTGTATTGGCTGGCGTCAGCTGGATGTCGGTGCCGCTGATATGCTCATGCTCATTAAGCAGCAGTTGGTTGCAGCCAAACGCTGCCCAACCCCGTCTTGGCGATCTGCTGGCATGTCAGACTGAGTAAGCAGACATGCCAAAGTGATAGCTCACGAGCAGCTGGATGACATTAAGCAGCGCTTTGTGCTGCTCTCCAAATTGTCTAAATGCCTGGGGTGCTGAACTGAACTCAGGTTACCTGATGCGCTACTTTGCGACTAAAAAAGTGTATCAGAGAGAAAATCTGGCATTTAAGCCTGGCGATGAATGGTGTAAAAAACAATCACGACTGGTTGGTTGTTTAAACCTGAAATTCTGACATTAATACAGATATCAGAAACAGTTAATTTTGACATGCGGGATGACCTCTGAGCAGTAAAATGATCTGATCCAGTAGTACTGGACACCGCGCTAAGTGAGTAAAATCACATAACGAGGTGACTATGACAATCAAAAAGAACCGCAAGACTTATACCGCTGAATTTAAAGCAGAAGCCCTGAAATTGGCTGAACGTGTTGGCGTGGCTGAAGCCGCCCGGCAGCTGAAGATTTACGAAACTCAGATCTATAACTGGCGTAATGCTGCAGAGAAAAAATCCACAACCAGCCAGCGCGAAGCTGAACTGGCCGCTGAAGTCGCGAAGTTACGCCGGCAATTGGCTGATCAGGCTGAGGATTTAGCCATTCTAAAAAAGGCCGCAACCTACTTCGCCAAGAATCAAAAGTAGCGACTTTTGAATTTATGCTGGAGCACCAACACCGGTTCCGTCTGCAGCGCATGGCGGCCGTGTTTGGTGTATCGCGAAGTGGGTATTATCAGTGGCGTCGCACCGGTGCAGAACCTGGCGAGAAAGCGCAGCTGCGTGCAGCCCTGGATCAAAAAATCAGTCAGGCTTTTACGCAAGGTAAACAGCGTGACGGTGCCCGCCGTATTCAGGTTGAGCTTGCTGAAAATGGCGATAAAGTTGATTTGAAAACGATATTTAACAGCATGAAAAGACAGGGATTAAAGGCCAAAGCCGCGCGGAAATTTAAGACAACCACAGACAGCCATCACCAGCTGCCAGTAGCGCCAAATCTGCTGGAACAGGACTTTAGCAGCGATGCGCCAAACCAGAAATGGGTGGGTGATATCACGTATTTGCTGACCAATGAGGGCTGGCTGTATCTGGCCGTGATCATTGATTTGTACTCGCGCGCCGTGATTGGCTGGTCGATGAATGTAAGGATGACGGCAGAGCTGACGTGTGATGCATTAAAGATGGCGCTGTTCCGGCGTGGTTTCCCTGAAGGGGTTATCGTGCACAGCGACCGGGGCAGCCAATATTGCTCGATGGCTTACCGAGATCTGATTGCAAAACATCAGCTTACGCAAAGCATGAGTCGCAAAGGCAACTGTTGGGATAATGCGGTAGCGGAAAGCTTCTTCCATACGCTGAAGGTCAAATTGCTCAAAGATGAACCGTTAACGGACCGGGCCACGCTGAAACAACAGGTATTTGAATATATTGAAGTTGATTACAACAAAACCAGACGGCATAGTGCTATCGGTTATCTCAGCCCAGAAAACTATGAGCTAAAGAAAATAGCTTAGTGGCGTGTCCAGTGTTGGCGGATCAGATCAAAATTCTATTCATTGTTGAATGAGCACAGTTAAGCTCATGAGTCAGCTGTGCTGATCTGTTTGCAACAAGCGACCTCAAACAAGTTGAGTTTGTCGAATAAGAACGGCGAAACAAGAATGCTTTGGCTAACAGTCCATTCTGCTGCAGCACTATCAATTGGTTCAAAGTTTTGTGCTGGGTTGATAACGCGTATAAAAAGCGGAATGATCGAAGAGGGCCACATGAGTTCTACAGGAATAGCTGCTCGGATTGGTAACTGGATTTTGTCATAGCTAAGGTTGAGCACAACCTTGAGTGGGTTGAGGTGTTGCCGTCGAAATAACCACAGCATTTGCGCAGCCAAAGCGCAAAATGGCAGCAATCCACTAATTTTCCGCTCATTCCGACAGAAAATGCCGCGAAGCGCTACAGAAACGCCACGTAAATGGGTATACTTTTCGGTCATTTTTGCAGACTTCCTTCAGCGAACAGGTGCGCCTTTTATGCACAATTACGATATCAAAACTTTTCAGGGACTGATCCTGGCTTTACAGGATTATTGGGCACGCCAGGGTTGCGTCATTGTGCAGCCACTGGATATGGAAGTGGGCGCCGGGACTTTCCATCCGATGACCTTCTTACGCTCGTTGGGACCTGAGCCAAGCAATGTGGCTTATGTGCAGCCATGCCGCCGGCCGACCGATGGCCGTTATGGCGAAAACCCGAACCGCTTGCAGCACTATTATCAATTCCAGGTCATTCTGAAGCCGTCGCCGGACAATATTCAGGAACTGTATTTAGGTTCACTGCGCGAACTGGGTCTTGATACCCTGGTGCATGATATCCGTTTTGTCGAAGACAACTGGGAATCACCAACGCTGGGTGCCTGGGGCCTGGGTTGGGAAGTTTGGTTAAACGGCATGGAAGTCACGCAGTTCACTTATTTCCAGCAAGTCGGCGGCCTGGAGTGCCGGCCTGTGACCGGCGAAATTACCTATGGTTTAGAGCGTCTGGCGATGTATATCCAGGGCGTAGACAGTATCTATGATCTGGTCTGGACCGATGGCCCTATGGGGCTGGTCACTTATGGTGATGTGTTCCATCAGAACGAAGTGGAACAATCGACCTATAACTTCGAATACGCTGATGTGCCGGCACTGTTTGCCGCTTTTGATCAGCACGAAGCTGAAAGCCATAAGCTGATTGAACTGGGTTTACCTTTGCCAGCCTACGAAAAAGTGATGAAAGCATCGCATGCATTTAACCTGCTGGATGCCCGTCATGCCATTTCTGTCACTGAGCGGCAACGTTATATTTTACGCGTCCGTACCTTAGCCAAAGCTTGTGCTGAAGCTTATTACGCCGCCCGTGAGAAGCTTGGCTTCCCGTTATGCCGTAACCAAACCCAAGCCAAGCAGGAGGTTTAAGTGGTGCAGGATTTTATTGTTGAGATCGGGACTGAAGAGTTACCGCCAAAGGCGCTGCAAACCTTAGCAACAGCCTTTGAACAGAATATTATTGATGAGCTCACCAAGCTCGGTTTGGCTTTTGCAGGCAGTGCCTGGTACGCGGCGCCCCGTCGGTTAGCGGTGCGGGTGAATCAACTGGCAGCGCAACAGGCAGACAAAATCGTTGAGAAACGTGGTCCGGCCTTAGCAGGCGCTTTTGATGCCGCTGGTGAACCAACCAAAGCGGCGCAAGCCTGGGCTGCATCCAATGGTATCAGCGTGGCACAGGCTGAGCGGCTGGAAACTGATAAAGGCGCCTGGCTGGTGCATAAAGCCACAGTCTTGGGTGCTGCCACCGTCAGTTTATTGCCAGCTGTGGTGACAACAGCACTGGCGAAATTACCCATTGCCAAGCCAATGCGCTGGGGTTATTCCACCGCCGAATTTATCCGGCCTGTGCATACCGTGGTGATGTTATACGGCAATGACATAGTACCAGCCACTGTACTTGGCAAAACCTCTGGCCGTCATACCCATGGCCATAGATTCCATGCGCCGGCATTGGTGGAAATTGCCAATGCAGATAGTTATTTAGCCACGCTGGAACAGGCTTATGTGGTGGCTGATTACGCCAAGCGCCGCGCCTTTATTGCCGCTGAAGTAGCGAAAACGGCCGCCAGCTTACAAGGTGTGGTCGCGCCTGATGAAGCCTTGCTCGATGAAGTCACCTCGCTGGTGGAATGGCCGGTGGTGCTGGTAGGGAGCTTTGAAGAGCGTTTCCTGCAAGTACCTGCTGAGCCGCTGATTTCAACGATGAAAGACAATCAGAAATACTTCCCGCTGCTGGATAGCCATGGCAAGTTACTGAATAAGTTTATTTTTGTTACCAATATCAACAGCAAAGATCCAAGCCAGATTATTTCCGGTAACGAAAAAGTGGTGCGGCCACGGCTGACCGATGCCCAATTCTTCTTTGGGGTGGATCAGAAAACCAAGCTGGCCGATCGGCTGGACAGCTTAAGCACGGTGTTGTTCCAGCAAAAGCTGGGCACCTTGCGCGAGAAGTCAGAGCGGATTGCCCAGTTATCCGCTTATATTGCCGGTAAAATTGGTGCCAATGTGGAGCATGCCGAGCGCGCCGGTCTGTTATCCAAAACCGATCTGATGACCAATATGGTCGGTGAGTTCCCGGAAACACAAGGCATTATGGGGATGCACTATGCGAGGCTTGATGGCGAGCCAGAAGCGGTAGCACTGGCGCTGAACGAGCAGTATCAACCACGTTTTTCTGGTGATTTGTTACCAGCGCAGCTGGAAAGCTGTGCTGTGGCCATTGCTGACAAAATGGACTCGCTGGTGGGTATTTTTGGCATCGGCCAGGCACCAAAAGGCGATAAAGACCCCTTTGCGCTGCGGCGTGCCGCCATCGGCGCACTGCGGATCATGGTAGAAAAACAACTGCCACTTGATCTGCTGGAGTTAATTGCCGTTTCACAACAAACCTTTGGCGACAAACTGACCCAAGCCACAGTCGCGGATGAAGTGCTGGAATTTATGCTGGCGCGTTTCCGTGCCTGGTATGAAGCTGAAGGTTATGCGGTTGACGTCATTCAGGCGGTGTTAGCCCGTCGGCCAACCAATCCGGCCGATTTTGACCGTCGGGTGAAAGCGGTGGCCGAGTTCCGTAAACTGGACGCCGCCAGTGCTCTGGCTGCAGCCAACAAGCGGGTGGCCAATATCCTGGCAAAAGTGGAAGCTGAGTTACCGCAGCAGATCAACAGCAATCTGTTACAGCCAGGTGCCGAACAAGAGCTGGCCAACGCACTGGCAGCCAAGCAGACTGAGTTAAGCCAGCTGTTCCAGGCCGGTGATTACAACACAGCATTAAGTACCTTGTCGTCGTTACGGCAGGTGATTGACCAGTTCTTTGATGAAGTGATGGTCAATGTCGAAGATCAGGCGGTGCGACAAAACCGGCTGGCGCTGTTGAATCAACTGCGGCAGGCGTTTTTATTTGTCGCCGATATTGCTGTGTTGCAATAACGGCACTTGCTAAGTCAGATTCAGTTAGACAAAAAGGAGCTTCGGCTCCTTTTTTGCAATTGGCGAAGCCAAATCAACAACTCACCAGATTGCGGCCATTGGCTTTAGACTGATACAGTTTTTGGTCGGCCAACTGAATAGCCTGCAGAAACTGGCTGGCGTCCGTGGCCGCCGCCACGCCAAAACTACAGGTAATGACTAAATCCGGATGTTCTGCCAATAACCTTTGCTGGGCAATGGCGGCCCGCACTTTGTCAGCCACTTTGCAGGCATCATTCAGTGTCGTGTGCGGCAGCAACAATAAAAACTCTTCGCCACCATAACGACAGGCTAAATCCTGGGTGCGTAATTTATGCCGGAATAACAAGGCGATTTGCTGCAACACTAAATCGCCCTGACCATGACCAAAACTATCATTGATGTGTTTAAAGTGATCCAGGTCCGCCATCATCACCGCCAATGGAAAAAAATGCTCCGGCTGTTGCAGAAAATGTTCCGGCAGCGCTTCGTCAACAAAACGCCGGTTGGCCAGTTGGGTCAGCGCATCGGTATTGGCTTCGTTCTCTTTACTGCGTTGTAATAATGCCATTGACTGATGGCTGCGTTCACGAAAATGTTCGTTGATCCAGCTGACGGCCGTCAATGTGATTAACGATGCAATAAAACGTGATTTTTCGGCGTCCTGGTACTGCGCAATAATCAAATCCGGCCAATACAGCAGCAGTGCCAGCAATAGACATAATACTAAACTCAGGCTTAAACCATAACGGGAGCCGAGCAGGCCAAAAATAATGGGTGGAAACGGAAAAGCCCAATACAGGGCGGTATTGTGGTAGCCACCTTGCGCCACCAGCCCCAACACAAAGATCGACACCAAAGCGCTTTCTATCCAGCAGGCCAGCTCTAACTGCTGGCTATAGTGAAACCAGCCAGCATTGAGTAAAAACACGGCCGCACTGCCAAACAGGATCAGTTGCAACAAGGTGTCGTCATGCCACAAATGCTGAATGGCCAGCACCAGCATCATGGCAGAGGTGATATAGCTGACAAACAGCAGGATAAAACGGCGGCGGACCTGATCAATGGTTGCTGCTTTGCTGATCAAAGGTTTAGGCTGTACCACATCACAGGATCCAGAGCAGATGAATAGCATTGAGTCTGGAGTGGTAACGCCAAAATAACAAGTTTAGCCGGCGTTTTTTTTCAGCAGATAACGATATGGCAGGCTACTGGTGTCTTGAGCCAGTAATTCATGCTCCATAAAACGGCAAAAAGCCGGAATATCGCGGGTGGTCGCCGGATCGTCGGCAATAATCAGTAAGGTCTGACCCGGTTGCATCTTGCGGATACAAAGCCTGGTCATCATCACTGGCTCAGGACAGCGCAAACCCAGCGCATCCAGTTGTTGGTCAGCATGGAGAAACAAATCCGACATCAGCTTTATCCGCAGCAATAAAAGCCGTTATGGTAACGGCTTGTGCGGTTGATTTCAAAAAAAATGACTGGTTGGCAATCGGCGGCAAGGTGACACAAGGCGTCAGCAAGTCGCCAAGCCTATCAAGATGACTGCAGCAACTGATAATAATAATGCACGCGATCCCGTGGCACGCCATCGACCACATCCAGTTGTTCATGTGAAAAGATAAAACCAAGTTTCTCGGCAGCGCGGCGGGAGCGCATATTGTTGCTGCCAATACAAAGCCAGGCCACCTCGGCAAACTTTGCGGCATAATCCAGCATCAGTTTTTTCAGTTCAGCATTGGTGCTGCCGCCCCAATAAGGCCGGGTTAAAAAGGTATAACCAATGACGATATGGCGTTTGACCGGATCCCAGTCGTAATAACGACTACTGCCAATCACTTGTTGCTTGTGATGATCGATAATAGTAAAAGCACTGCCCGAAGCCAGCGCGCCTTGCAAAAAACCGGCAAACACCTCGCGCTGATAGCGGTTCGGTTCCGGATGCTGTTGCCAAATCAGTGGATCGCTGGCGGCCTGGGTTAAATCGTCAAAATGCGCCGCTTGCAAGGGTAACAAAGTGATATGTTGACCTGTTAATATGGCTGGTAGTGGCAGCTCTGTCATTGTTGTTCCCTTTGATTGTTATTAACTTATTTTTGACAATTTAACATAAAACAAAGCAAAGATCTGCCACCCGGTGTTGTCCTGAAATCGCGATAGCTGGCGGATAAAGGATGCTGTAAGGTCAGACATGAGCAGCGAATTGCACATTGATGAGATGAGAGGTGAAGCTATGCATTTTTTATTAATTTACCACACCACCGCCGATTATATCGCAAGGCGTGGCGAATTCCGGCTGGCTCATCTGGCGTTGGCCTGGCAGGCCGCTGAACGTGGTGAATTGTTGTTAGGTGGTGCTGTTGGTGAGCCGGCAGATGGCGCCATGTTGTTGTTTCGTTGTGACAGTGCCGACATTCCGGCCGCTTTTGCCAAAGCCGATCCTTATGTTGTAAACGGCCTGGTCAGCAGCTGGCAAGTGAAACCCTGGCATACTGTGGTTGGTGATACTGCGGCGACGCCAGTTAAACCTTAATCATCAGCGGCCTGCTTGCTTGTTGGTGCTGTAAATGACATAAAAAAGGGCTGAGTCTCAGTCAGCCCTTTGCAGATCCTTGGTCAGCAGACAAAATGGTTCAGTTAGCCATCAACCCGCTCAAATACCGTCGCAATGCCCTGGCCTAAGCCAATACACATAGTGGCTAAACCGTATTTGCCGCCTTTGCTTTCCAGCACGTTCAGTAAAGTGGTCGAGATCCGCGAACCAGAACAGCCCAGTGGGTGACCGAGTGCAATAGCACCGCCGTTTAAGTTAACCTTGGTTTCTTTCACTTCAAGCAAACCTAAGTCTTTCATCACCGGCAGCGCCTGCGCCGCGAAAGCTTCATTCAGTTCGAAGTAGTCGATTTGACCAATGTCTAAGCCGGCGGCTTTTAACGCCTTTTTCGAGGCTGGCACCGGGCCGTAACCCATGATAGATGGGTCGCAACCGGCCACACCCATGCCAATGACGCGGGCGCGGATTTTCAGGCCCAATGCGCGGGCTTTGTCTTCGCTCATCACCAGCATGGCAGAAGCGCCATCGGATAAAGCTGAAGAGGTGCCAGCCGTGACTGTGCCGTTGGCCGGATCAAACACCGGACGCAGCGCAGCTAAGGATTCCACGGTAGTTTCCGGGCGAATCACTTCGTCGGTATCAAACAGCTTCAGCACGCCATCGGCGTCATGGCCTAAACAGGGCAGAATTTCGTTTTTAAAACGGCCTTGAAGCGTTGCTTCATGCGCTAAGCGATGTGAGCGGGCACCAAATTCATCTTGGTCCTGCCGGCTGATGCCATGCATTTTACCCAGTAATTCAGCAGTTAAACCCATCATACCGGCAGCTTTCGCCACAGAAACACCAAGGCCAGGGTGGAAATCGACACCGTGGGTCATTGGCACGTGGCCCATATGCTCCACACCACCGATGAGATACACTTCACCCATGCCCATGGCAATAGAGCGCACGGCATCATGCAGCGCCTGCATCGACGAACCACAGAGACGGTTAACGGTCACTGCCGGCACTGAATGCGGAATACCAGCCAATAAGGCGGCGTTACGCGCCACGTTAAAACCTTGTTCCAGCGTTTGTTGCACACAACCCCAAATCACGTCATCAATCTCGCTTGGATCAAGACCAGGGTTACGTTCTAAAATGCCGCTCATCACATAAGCAGACAGTTGTTCAGCGCGGACATTACGGAAAATACCGGCTTTTGAGCGACCCATCGGGGTCCGGATGCAGTCGACAATCACAGCTTGTTTCATGGTAATTCTCCGCAATTAAACCGGGTAAAACACCTGGCCGTTGGCAGCCATGGCGCGGGTTTTGTCAGTCACCTGGTAGATTTCACCCAAGTGCGCGTATTGGTCGGCCATGGCTACAAAGTTGGCCAGGCCAATGGTATCAGCATAACGCAGCGGACCACCGCGGAACGGAGGGAAACCTAAACCGTAAATCAAGCCCATATCTGCTTCAGCCGCTGATGCAACTATGCCTTCTTCTAAACAGCGGATCGCTTCGTTGATCATCGGTACCATAGTGCGGGCGATAATTTCATCGGCCGAGAATTCTTTGGCTGGTGCTGCGATACCTGCTAACAAAGCGGCACTGGCGGCATCCAGGTCTTTTTTCGGTTTACCTTTGGCATCTTTGCTGTAGGCGTAAAAACCGAGGCCATTTTTCTGGCCAAAACGCTGGGCGTTGTACATAGCGCTGACCGGGTCGTTATCAACTTTTGCCATCCGGGTCGGGAAGCCATCTGCCATCACGTCAGTACAATGATGGGCAGTGTCTAATCCCACCACATCCAGCAGGTACGCCGGGCCCATTGGCCAGCCGAATTGTTTTTCCATCACTTTGTCTACTTTGGCAAAGTCAGCGCCATCCAGCACTAATTTGCTAAAACCGGCGAAATAGGGGAATAACACGCGGTTGACGTAAAAACCTGGGCAGTCATTAACGACGATGGGCGATTTCCCCATTTTTGCCGCATAGGCCACCACGGCAGCGATGGTTTCATCTGAAGTATCTTTACCGCGGATAATTTCCACCAATGGCATCTGGTGCACCGGATTAAAGAAGTGCATGCCACAGAACCGGCTTGGATCTGCTAAATTCGCCGCTAAGGTATTGATCGAAATTGTTGAAGTGTTGGAGGTGATAATCGCATCCGGGCCAACCACAGTTTCAATGTCTTTCAGCACAGCGCCTTTGATTTTCGGGTTTTCGACCACGGCTTCGACTACGATGTCGACACCTTTGACGGTTTCATTCGACAGTGTTGGCGTAATAGACGCAATCACTTTGGCCATGCCAGCCGCATCTAAGCGTTTGCGCTCCACTAATTTGCCGAGCAGCTTCATGGCTTCGCCCATGCCCAGTTGCAGCGCTTTATCGTTGATATCTTTCATCACCACCGGCACGCCTTTGGAGGCTGACTGGTAAGCGATACCGCCGCCCATAATGCCTGCGCCCAATACTGCTGCTTTATGGATGGCTTTTTTCGCCAGTTTACCGGCTTGTTTGGCTTTGCCTTTGAGCAACTGATCGTTCAAGAACAAACCAATCTGGGCGGTCGCTGCATCGGTTTTCGCCAGTTTGGCAAAACCGGCGTTTTCCAGCGCCACAGCGCCAGCACGGTCTAACTGGGCGGCTTTTTCAATGGTTTCGACTGCCAGCATCGGTGCCGGGTAATGTTTACCGGCATTGGCGAACACCATGCCTTTGGCGGTATTGAAGCTCATGATGGCTTCAGTTTTATTCAGTTTGAGTGGCGATAATTTGGCGGCGCGCTTTTTGCGCCAGTCCAGCTTGCCGGCAATGGCGTCCTGGACCATGGATAAGGCCGCGGCCATCAGTTTGTCTGGTGCCACTACGGCATCTATTGCGCCTTCTTTTAACGCTTGCTCAGCGCCACGCTCTTTGCCGGTGGTGATCCACTCCATCGCAGTGTCAGCGCCAACAATCCGTGGTAAGCGGGCGGTACCGCCAAAACCAGGCATCAGACCGAGTTTAACTTCCGGTAAACCAATTTTGGTGCTGGTATCCGCCACCCGGTAGTCAGCCGTTAACGACCATTCACAGCCGCCGCCTAAGGCAAAACCTTTTAAAGCGACGACTGTTGGAACTGGGAGATCCTCTGCCAGGTCGAAGATGTCGGACGCTTGTTTAATCCAGGGAATTAAATCTGCCTCCGGCTTTTGGAAAGTAGCGAGGAATTCAGTAATATCAGCACCAACGATGAAGGTTTCTTTGGCACTGCTGTAGATTAAACCTTTGAGATTGTTATCCTGATGCAGGATTTCCAGCGCTGCGCGGCAATCAGCCAGCGTCTGCTGGTCAAATTTGTTTACCGAGCCGGCTGCGTTAAAGGTAAACTCGGCAATACCGTCGGCAATGTATTGCACGGTAATGCTGGAACTCTGGTAGATCATGGATGTTCTCCTTCGTCGCATGGGTGACAGATGCTTTTATATTGCAACAGGTCAGATGAGTCTTGTGCAGGTCCAGTGTGTCGCGGTTCAGAAAAAAATTCAACCGTTATTTAAACGCTTGTTTGAATTGGCCGTCGGCACCTGTGTAACTATAGGTGGTATTTATACAGATGTGGCAACTGAAATTCTGGTTATCAGGGACAACCCCGGCGCGCGCTTTAGTGCTGGCGTCGGCCTTAGGGATGTTGACACTGCCGGTGCTGGCTGCACCGTCGGATGCTGTGCTGCGTGAGCGTTTTCTGCAGGCAGAAAAGGGCATTCACAAAGCAACGCCGGAGCAAGCAGCGCGGATGTTGCGTGATCTGCATGATTATCCGCTGAAGCCATATCTGGAGTTGGAATTACTGAGCCGTTCGCTGGGGGATACCGGCCGGGTGCAAAACTTCCTTAACCAACATCAGGGCTCACCGCTGGAATGGACGCTGAAAAAGCGCTGGCTGATGTATTTGGCCAGTGTCGGCCTCAGTCAGCCTTATCTGAAAAATTATCAGATGGGCAGCGATACGGTGCTGGATTGTTATGCGCTGCAATTGCGGCTGCAAAATGAACCCGCCGCTGGGATCTGGCCTGCAGTAGCAGACATCTGGACTGTCGGTGAGTCCAGACCGAAAGAATGTGATGCGTTATTTAGCCGCTGGCAAAAAGCCGGCCAGCGTACGCCTGAGGTGATCTGGGCACGGCTGAAGAATGTCGCCAATGGTGGCGACGAGCGGATTATTCCTTATCTGCGCACTTTACTGCCGAAGAATCAGCAGTATCTGGGCGATAAATGGAAGCAAGTGATGGAAAATCCCGGGCTGGTGCAACGACAAAAGTTCCTGCCGCTGAAACATCGCTGGGAGCGGGAGATCCTGGCTTATGCGCTGAAAAAAATGATTTGGAAACAACCGGAACAAGCGCTGAAGGTATGGCAGCGTTTTGAAGCCGATCCACAGTTTACTAAAGGGCAACGTATTGATGTAGCAAGGCAGTTTGCTATCGCGTTGGCCAGTAAGGATGATCCGCGTGCCAGTAAATTTATTGCCATGGTGCCGGTAGAACTGAAAGATGATTTGTTTATTCAGTGGCAACTGGCGTCGTTATTACGGCAACAGCGCTGGGCTGACGTCGAAAAAATGCTGCTGGAACTGCCGCAGGAAAGTCTGAAAAAAGATCATCTGCAGTATTGGCTGGCACGCTCTTATCAGCAGCAAGGCAAAACTGATGCCGCCAGGCAAGTGCTGGCGGATGTAGCCTTGCAGCGCAGTTATTATGGTTTTATGGCGGCGGCTAAACTGGGATTAAAACCCAGCCTGGCGCACAAACCTGTGCCGGTAACGGCAGCGCAATACCAGGCTTTTAAGCAAAGTGGTTCTATTGCCAGGATGTATGAGTGGGAAGCCATTGGCCGGCCAAACGCCGCCAAACGCGAGCTGACTTTCCTGCAAAAATACGGTTCGGAAACGCAGAAGCTCAGTGCGGCCAAGTATGCTTATGATAAAGGCTGGTATGACAGAGCGATTTTCGCGCTGGCGGATGCCGGTTATTGGGATGACGTTGATATGCGTTTCCCGATGGTGTTTAACAAAGAAATTCAGAAGCATGCCAAGGCAGCCAGGGTTGATCCGGCCTGGGCTATGGCAATTACCCGGCGCGAAAGTACCTTTATTCCGACGGCAAAATCGCCGGTCGGAGCCCATGGTCTGATGCAAATTATGCCGCAAACCGCCAAGCACATCACGGGCCGGCGGGTGGCGGTAGAAACTTTGTATAATCCGAATACCAATATCGATATGGGCACCGATTATCTGAATTATCTGATGCGGCAAAATGACAATAATCTGGTGTTTGCCACCGCTTCTTATAATGCCGGTTACAGCAGAGTGAAAAGCTGGTTGCCAAAAAACGGCCAGATGCCGATTGATATCTGGATTGAAACCATTCCCTTTAAAGAAACGCGGGAATACGTCAAAGCTGTGCTGGCTTATTATCAGATTTATAATATCCGGATGAACCAGTCACACGATGTGTTTGTACCTTTAAGTACGATGCAGGTCGGGCAGGCGTCTTAACCCTGACGACTTCGTTACATTTGCCAGCCGGCAACAGGTGAACGCCTGGTTGCCGCTGTTTTTCACTATCACAATGGGATCAGCCATGCGACCAGCTTACCAATCTTTGTACGCCGCTCACTTGTTTGAGTTACAACAACGCACCAAAGCCGTATTAGCCCGGGAAAATCTGGATGCGCTTGTCATCCATTCCGGCCAGGCCAAACGGCAGTTTCTCGACGATATGGATTATCCGTTTAAGGTCAATCCGCTGTTTAAAGCCTGGTTACCACTGGTAGACAACCCGCATTGCTGGTTGCTGGTGGATGGTATGAATAAACCTAAGCTGGTGTTTTATCTACCGGTCGATTTCTGGCATAAAGTACCGGATGCGCCGACTGACTTTTGGGCTGGCTTTTTTGATATTGAACTGATTGATAAACCCACCAAAGTAGAAAAACTGCTGCCTTATGACAAAGCGCGACTGGCTTATCTGGGGGAACAGCTGGAACTGGCGCGGGCGCTGGGTTTTACTGAGTTAAATCCGGAAGGGGTGCTGAGTTACCTGCATTATCACCGCGCTTATAAAACCGATTATGAGCTGGCCTGTCTGCGGGAAGCCAACCGTATTGCGGTGACCGGTCATCGTGCCGCCGAAGCAGCATTTCGCGCCGGTGGCAGTGAATTTGACATCCAGCTGGCCTATTTAGCCGCAGTGCAGCAAAGCGAAAATGAAGTGCCGTATGGCAATATTATTGCACTGAATCAGAACGCGGCCATTTTGCATTACACAGTGCTGGCGCGGCAGCAGCCTGCAGAGCATCACTCGTTTTTAATTGATGCCGGCGCTTCTTTTCATGGGTACGCTGCCGATATTACCCGCACTTACAGCGCGCAGGATAATGAGTTTGCCGCTTTGATCCAGGCGATGAATGCGGTGGAGTTGCAGTTGGTCGATAGCCTCAAACCTGGCATCAAGTACACTGAAGTACATTTAACATCGCATCAACTGATTGCCAATGTGCTGGCGGATTTTGATCTGGTGCAGCTAGGGGCCGATGCAATTGTCGAAACCCAGATCAGCCGCACTTTTTATCCGCACGGCATTGGCCATCACCTCGGCCTGCAAGTGCATGATGTGGGTGGTTTTATGGCAGATGAGCGGGGTACTCACGTCAGTGCACCGGACAATCATCCGTTTTTGCGTTCGACCCGGCTGATTGAACCTGGCATGGTGTTTACCATTGAACCAGGGCTGTATTTTATTGATTCATTGCTGGCGGATCTGAAACAAACTGAGCATGGCAAATACGTCAACTGGCATAAAGTCGATGCTTTCCGCAAATTTGGTGGCATCCGCATCGAAGACAACGTCATCGTCCACCGTGATCGCAATGAAAATATGACCCGCGAGCTGGGTTTGGCGTGATTGGCTGGCCGTATCAACGCCCAGTGTTTGCCCTCACAACGAAGCACTTTGATTGCGCTGCTTCGTTGTGTGTGACCTGAAGGAGCAGGATCAGATGACAACACAACCGATATTACCAACTAACCAGTTAATGTTAAGACCTTTTTCCCTGAGTGATGCGCCAAGGTTGCAGTTGCTGGCAGGGGATCGCCGGGTGTCGGTGATGACGGTGAATATTCCTTATCCTTACACGGATGGTCTGGCCGAGCAATGGATCAGCTCACATGCCGCCAGCTACCAACAGGGCGATGCCATTATTTATGCCATCACCCTGGCGCACAATGATGAGCTGATTGGCACTGTCAGTCTGACCCAACGCACCAGCGCTGACGCCAATCTCGGTTACTGGATTGGCGTGCCGTACTGGGGGCAGGGCTATTGCACCGAAGCCGCGGCTGCTTTGCTTGAATTCGGCCTGAAGCAGTGCGGTATTCCGCTCATTTATGCCAGACATTTGCAGACCAACCCAGCTTCGGGCCGGGTCATGCTGAAGAATGGTTTTCGTCATATCCGCACCTTAAGTCTGGATATCCATGGCAAAACCCTGATCATGGAGCATTACGAGCGCAGCGCATAACGGTCATCGATTGTCGGTTGTCACGGATCCGGCGGCAACAGTTTGGTGTAAAATGACCGGGCATCCTCGTATGCTTTGGTTTTATTGTTTGATGATTGGAGTCTGACCAGATGATCCCTTGGTATCTTGCCAGCGCTGTGGTGGCAAAAACGTCGTTATTAGGTTTAGGTGCAGTCACTTTATTGCTGTGTCTGTTGGCATTGCTGGCTCTTCGGCTGTTTGGCGGCAATTTAACCGCGCCATTACGACAGCGCATTGGCCAAATTTTCCGCACCGGTCTGTATTTGCATCTTGCCACTTACCTGATGCTGCTTGTCAAAATGTGGCTGCTTGAAGGCTGGCAAGATGTGCCGGCATTTTTACTCAGCCATCTGGTACTGCACCATGCTTTTTCGGCGCTGATTGCGACTGTGCTGATTGTGCTCACGATCCGGATTTATAACCACCGTAGTGCCGGGGTGTTGTAGTTGTTGACGGGTTGGTCGTTAGTCCGTGAAAACGGATAGTTTTTGTTTTTTTAGCCTGCAGCTGGCGGTTTTGTCACAGCGTTTCGCCGTTGGCGAGTTTCTTTCTTTTGCTTCGCCAAAAGAAAGAAACCAAAGAAAAGGCGACCCCGGATCGCTCGAAAGCCCGCAATAAAATCAATGGTTTGAGGCGCTGGGGCAACTCGGCCGCCGCTAGCGTCGGCGGCCTCAGACACTCCCCAGCTTAAAACCTCAAACCACTAATTTTATTTCGGCTCGCTCGACGGGGTATGAAACTGATTGAGTTATGTTCTCATTTTACTTGTCAGTTAAAATACGCCAGTTCCAATCTCGATAGGGTTATTAGACATATTAAAATTTTTAACAACTTTATTTTCATCAAAAAGCAAAACGAGTTCATGTCTTGTGCCTTTTGCTTTCGTGCCAGCGATACCTAAGGTGAAAACCACTGAACCAACAGTTTCGGGAGTTAGCGCAGAGGTATCGTCATATTGATATGTCCAGATTGCCAGGCCGCCATCAGTGAAGCTTGTTTGGAAAGGTGAGCCGAAATGAGCTTTAACATCATTTTGCGTGGTTTTACCTACCGTGATTATTTGTTGAATATCTGCTTCTGTGATCCCTTTCAGTTTGACACTCCCAACATTGGCACATCCTGCAACTAGTACTGAAAATAATAAAGTTATTACAGTGGCTTTTATCAATGACATAACAAGTCCCTATCTTAAAATTTCCATTAATTTGATACGATAAAATTATAATAAGAATAACTATTTTCAAAATAATTACAATAAGAGGGCAGGTGGCTAAAGTCCAGCAGGATCCCCCACGAATGAGAGTATGAAAACGCAATTGGCATGCAGTGTGCCACCACAGTGCAACCTAAAGTGGCACTGTGGTTTAAAGGCAAACCACTGTTGATGATTATAAAAACAACGCACTGACCTGGAATAAGCGTTCCACTTCGCCGATGTACTTTTTATCCACCAGGAACAAAATCACATGGTCGTCGGTGGCTATTTCGGTGTTGTCGTGGGCGATCATCACTTCGTCACCGCGGACTATGGCGCCTATGGTGCAGCCTGGTGGCAGTTTGATTTTGCCAATGGTCTGGCCGACCACTTTCGAGGTGGTTTTGTCGCCGTGCGCAATGGCTTCGATGGCTTCGGCGGCACCGCGTCGCAGCGAATACACGTTGACGATATCGCCGCGCCGGACGTGGGTCAGCAGTGCTGAGATGGTGGCTTGTTGCGGTGATACTGCAATATCGACTTCACCGCCTTGCAGTAAATCGACATAAGCGCCGCGTTTAATCAGCACCATGGTTTTTTGCGCGCCCATCCGCTTGGCTAACATCGCGGACATAATATTGGCTTCGTCATCGTTGGTGACCGCCAGAAATACATCCACCTGGTCGATGTTTTCTTCTTCCAGTAACTCTGGATCTGAAGCATCGCCGGCGTAAACCACAGTGTTTTCCAGCGCGCTGGACAGATATTCGGCCCGCTCTTTACTGCGTTCAATCAGTTTCACACTATGGGTTTTTTCCAGCGCTTTGGCCAGACCAAAACCAACATTACCACCGCCGGCAATCATAATGCGGCGATAACTGGATTCCAGTTTTTGCAGCTCGCTCATTACGGCGCGGATATGCTTAGTCGCTGCCACAAAAAACACTTCGTCGTCGGCTTCAATAATAGTGGTGCCAATAGGTTTGATAGCATGGCCACGACGGTAAATGGCGGCGACCCGGGCATCAATATGCGGCATATGCTCGCGCAGCGTAGAGAGCGCATGCCCGACCAGTAAACCGCCATAATAGGCTTTTACCGCCACCAGGCTGACTTTACCACCAGCAAATTCAACGACTTGTAAGGCGCCAGGATAATCAATCAAGCGGCGGATATAGTCAGTGACCAGGGTTTCTGGCGCGATAAAGTGGTCGACCGGCATATCATCTTTATTAAACAGCTGATCGCGGTATTTAATGTATTGGTTGGTCCGGATGCGCGCTACTTTGGTCGGGGTATTAAAAATACTGTACGC
Organism: Rheinheimera sp. B2H12; assembly: GCF_059620065.1. Lineage (NCBI taxonomy): Bacteria > Pseudomonadati > Pseudomonadota > Gammaproteobacteria > Chromatiales > Chromatiaceae > Rheinheimera > Rheinheimera sp. B2H12. Next base: position 25,066 of record NZ_CM184363.1, read on the forward strand.
CACCTGGCATGCGACGATATTGACTTCGTCGCTGTTGGTGACAGCAATAATCATATCGGCATCTTCGGCGCCGGCTTTTTTTAAAATATCCGGATGGGCACTGTGACCATGCACCACCTGTAAATCCAGCTTGTCTTGCAGCGCGCGCAGTTTGTCGGCATTAATATCAACCACAGTGATGTCGTTTTCTTCACCGACTAAGTTTTCAGCCAGGGTTGCACCGACTTGGCCAGCACCTAAGATTATGATTTTCATCCGTTTGCCTTTTTCTGCAGTTTGGCGTAAAAGAAGCCGTCAGCGGCTTGTTCACCGGGTAACAATTGCCATTGACTTGCTGTAATATCCAGCCCGAGCGCCACTGCGCTGGCATCTGGATGATGCGCCAGAAATTGCTGAATTTGTTGCTGGTTTTCCGCCGGCAATACGCTGCAGGTGGCGTATAACAAAGTGCCGCCTGGTTTGAGCAAAGGCCAAATCTGGATCAGAATTTGTTGTTGCAGTGTCGCCAGCGCGGCGATATCAGCGGCTTTGCGCAGCCAGCGAATATCCGGATGGCGACGAATCACGCCGGTGGCAGAGCAGGGCACGTCCAGCAGGATGCGGTCAAATTGCTGGCCATCCCACCATTGTTTGGGGGTAGCGGCATCAGCGGCCCGAATGTCGGCCTGATGACCCAGTCGTTGCAAGTTGTCGCGCACCCGTTGTAACCGGCTGGCGTCTTTATCCAGCGCCAGCACTTGTGCGGCGGGGGCAAGCTCCAGCAAATGACCGGTTTTACCGCCAGGGGCACAGCAGGCATCCAGCACACGTTCACCATCTTGTGGCGCTAACAACAGGGCCGCAAATTGTGCTGCTAAATCTTGCACGGCAAACCAGCCATCGGCATAACCCGGCAGCAGCAATACATCCATCGGTTGTGTCAGCAAAATGGCTTGTGGCAAGCGGGGTTCTGGCTGGCTAAAGGCTATGTCAGCTGCACTGAGCGCTGTGGCGAAAGCTTCGACGGAGATCCGACGCGTATTTACCCGTAGCCACAGCGGCGCTTTTTGCTGGTTAGCCGCCAAAATGGCCTGCCATTGCTCAGGATAGGCCTGTTGCAGTGACTGCACCAACCAGGATGGATGGCAATGTTGCACCGCAGCGGGCGCCTGGGTTAACTCAAACAGTTCAGGTTTGCGCTGTACCGAACGCAACACGCCATTGATCAGCTTGGTCATCGACTGACCTTTCAAAGAGCGCGCCGCTTCCACTGTTTCACCAATAGCCGCGTGATCCGGTACCCGCAGAAATTTCAGCTGATAGATGCCAACGTAAATTAAAAACTGCAGGGGTCTCAGTTGTTTAATCAGCGGTTTGGCCATCAGTTGCTGACAAACAAAATCCAGCAGCGGTAATTGCCGCATCACGCCAAAACAAATTTCTTGCAGCAGTGCTTTGTCGGCTGGGTTGTCGAACTGTTGCTGTGCTTTGGGCAGTACATCCGACAACGATTTGCCCTGATCGACCACTTGGTAACAACAAGTGGCGGCAACGGCCCGTAAATTAGCGCTCATTGTGGCGAACCTGCGGCCTGAGCAGAGATCAGTACTGTGCCGACGCTAAACCATTCAGCGCGGCCATTAAGGAAATCAGCTGCCGCCATGGCTTTTTTGCCGGCAGGTTGCAGCAACTGTAACAGCAGCACACCTTCAGCGGTGGCGATGGCGATACCTTTTTTATCGGCCCGCAGCACTGTGCCAGGTTCGGCTGTGGTGCTGGTCGCTTCGACACTGGCTTGCCAGATTTTCAGCTGTTGCGTTGCCAATTGCGGTTGGCTGGCGGCTAAATGTTGCAGTGACAGATAACTGACCGGCCATGGATTAAAAGCGCGGATTTCGCGTTCCAAGGCGGCAGCAGACTTATGAAAATTCAGCTCTGCTTCTTCTTTACTGAGTTTTTCGGCGTAGTTAGCTGCGTCATCAGCTTGCGCCACTGCCTTGGCTTGCAGCGCCGGTAAATCTTGCAGTGCGGCCAGCAGGGCTTGAGGCCCAATGGCCGCAAGTTTGTCGTAGAGGCTAGCTGAAGTGTCGCTGGCACTGATCGGTAAACTGGCGGTGCTTAACATAGCGCCGGAGTCCAGGCCTTCATCCATTTGCATAATAGTGACGCCGGTCTCACTGTCGCCTGCCCAGAGTGCGCGCTGGATCGGGGCTGCACCGCGCCAGCGTGGTAACAATGAACCATGCACGTTAATACAACCCAGTCTTGGTGTCGTCAGCACGACAGCAGGCAAAATCAGCCCATAAGCGACCACAATCATCAAATCAGCCTGTAACGCTGCTAGTTCCTGTTGGGCTTTGGCTTTTTTTAACGATTTCGGCTGATAGACCGGCAGTTGATGTTGCAATGCCAATTGTTTGACCGGACTGGCTTGCAATTGTTGACCACGACCTGCGGGTCTATCGGGTTGGCTGTAGACGGCGACGATCTGATGGCCAGCATCCAGCAACGCCTGCAAATGACGGGCGGCGAAATCCGGCGTACCGGCAAAAATAATACGTAATGGAGTCACTTCAAATCCTGTGATGGCTTAACGTGCCGCGTTGCGGGCTTCTTTTTCCAGCTTCTTCTTGATCCGATCCCGTTTCAGCGGTGACAGGTAATCGATAAATAACTTACCCAGCAGATGGTCCAGCTCGTGTTGTAAACAAATTGCCAGCAGGCCATTCGCCTTTAATTCGAACCACTCACCTTGGGTATTTTGTGCTTTGACGGTGACTTCGGCCGCCCGTTCCACATTGGCATAACTTTGTGGCACCGACAAACAGCCTTCTTCATAAGTGGTATCACCGCTTTTGGCGATAATTTCCGGGTTGATCAGCACCAGCGGCTGGTCGCGGCTTTCAGAGACATCGATCACCACCACGCGCTGATGGACATTGACCTGTGTGGCCGCCAGACCGATACCATTTTCGGCATACATGGTTTCCAGCATATCCGCCACCAACTGGCGGGTCTGGTCAGTAATAGTGGCTACTGGCTTGGCAATAGTGCGTAAACGATCGTCGGGATAATGCAATACGGTTAAGACTGTCATGGTACCTACAAAATTGTGCGTTGTTTAACTATCTGTGATATGGTCTAATTTTAGCCATTAATCGAAAGTATTAATAGCGCAGTCTGCAATAATTCCCCTGAGTCCGAGCCCAAGGAAGCTGGCATGCTGAAAATTATCACCCTCTGTGTCGCTGCTTTGTGCCTTTGTTTTTCGCTGGCAACCTCAGCCCGGCAGTTGACTGTCAAAGCTGATGCACCAACCAGTTATGTGGTAAAAGAAGGCGATACCTTATGGCATATTGCCGGATTATACCTCGAACACCCTTGGTTGTGGCCACAGTTATGGCAAGTGAATCCGCAAGTACAAAATCCACATCTGATTTATCCCGGCGACAGGCTGATGTTAAGTTATGATGCCAACGGCCGGCCGCAATTAGCGTTGAATCAGCACAGCATCAGGTTATCGCCTGATACCAGCGGCCCTGTGGCGGGTCGGGACGTGCGTGCTGCGGTGCAAAAACTGAGTCCGCGCAGCCGGCAAACCCCTAAAGTCAGTCAAGCGGTGACCACTTTACCTCTCAGTATGATTCGGCCTTTTTTAACCTATGAGCAAGCGCTCAGTCAGGAAAAAATCGATGCGCTGCCTTATGTGCTGGGTGCCAACGAACAAATCAAAAATGCCAATGACAACCATCTGTTGTATGTCAGGGGCAGGTTAAATCCAGCCACTGGCTATGGCATTTACCGGCAGGGTAAGGCTTATCTTGATCCGGACAGTCAAGCCTTGCTGGGTTATGAAACCATTTTGGTCGCAACGGCCCGGGTGTTAAGAACAGGTGATGGTCTAGCTGAACCGGCTACAGTGCAAATTATTGATATTAAGCAAGAAATTAAGCAGGGTGATAAATTATTACCTGCGGCTGAAGGTCAATCGTTACCGGCTTTTTTTACCATGCGCCAGCCAGAGCGCCCGATTGAAGGCACCATCATCGATACCACTGCCGATTTACGCGAGTTTTCCAGCTGGGATATTGTGGTATTGAATCGGGGTGAGCAGGATCAGATCAAACCAGGTCATATGTTTGCGATTTACCGGCAATCACCGACAGTGGTCGACAGCAGTAAAGGCCCGGTGTATTTATCCGATGCCAGTAAATACCAGAAGTTAACCGGTGGCATCAACGGCGCTGTGTTGCCGATGCCAAAAGAAAAAGTGGGTCAGTTGATGGTATTTAAAGTCGCAGAATTAAGCAGCTTTGCTATTGTTACTTCCACGGTAAAACCGATCAGAGTTGGCGATATGATCGGCGACTTATAGGGCTTAGCCTGCAAGGAAGCTAGCATGGACGATCTGGCGTTATGGCTGGCACTGGCTTCAGTGCCGGCAATGGATTTGCACCGTTTGCAGCGTTTACTTGAACATATTCCGCTGACCGAGTTTTTTGGCGCTAGCCCCACGCAATTACAACATTATGGTCTGACTGCCCGCCAGAGCGAATTGTTACTGGCTCCTGATCATCCACGGATTGATGCTTGTCAGCGCTGGTTGGCGGCAGCGCCAGATCGGCATTTTATCCGTTGTATTGATCCGGACTATCCGCCGTTGCTGCGGCAGAGCAAACAACCGCCACTGGCCTTATTTGTCGTCGGGCAGCCAGCCTTACTGCAGCAACCGCAATTGGCGATTGTCGGTAGTCGGCAACCAACGCCCAGCGCCCGTCAAACTGCCTTTGAATTTGCCGCAGCCCTGAGCCAGGCGGGTCTGACCATTTGCAGTGGCTTGGCACAGGGCATTGATGGCGCCGCCCATCAGGGCGCTTTGTCGGTGCAAGGCGGCACAGTGGCTGTGCTAGGACATGGCTTGCAACATATTTATCCGAAACAACATACTGCTTTAACCGCCCAGATTGCGGCGCAAGGTGCTTTAGTCTCAGAGTATTTGCCGGATCAGCCGCCAAGGCCGGAGTTTTTCCCGCTGCGCAACCGGATTGTGGTCGGGCTGAGTGTTGGCACCCTGGTGGTGGAGGCGGCGCTGAAAAGTGGCTCCTTGATCAGCGCCGGTTATGCTGCTGAATACAGCAGGGACCTGTTTGCTATTCCAGGTTCTATTTACAATCCGCAGGCTGCCGGTTGTCATCAGTTAATTCAGCAAGGGGCTAAATTAACCACTTGTCCGGCCGATATTCTGGATGAACTGGTGGGATTTCAGCCAATCAGTCTGAAAGCACAGCCGGAACGTAAAAATAATTGTCAGCAAGCCTTGTTCGAAACCGGCTTGTTGGCTAACGTAGGAGATGAGGCTACGGCAATTGACGTCATCGCGGCGCGGGCGCAATTACCAGTAGCTGAAGTATCCATTGCCCTACTTCAACTGGAACTGACCGGTGAAGTAGCAGTAGTACCTGGTGGCTACATTCGAGTGAGGAGGGCCTGATTATGTTTGATATCCTCGTCTATCTGTTCGAAAACTATATTCATAACGAATCGGAAATCTATGTTAATCAGGCTGATTTGACCCGTGAGCTGGTCAAAGCTGGTTTTCATGATGACGATATTTTTAAAGCGCTGCGTTGGCTGGAAAATCTGTCGAAGTTACAGGAAAGCCACGTTAAACCTTATTTAACCAAAACCAATTCGACGGCTGTGCGCATTTTCACTGCCGACGAGCAACGTAAGCTGGATGCGGAATGCCGCGGTTTTCTGCTGTTTCTCGAACAAATTAATGTGCTGGATTTACCCACCCGTGAAATGGTGTTAGATCGGGTGATGGACTTAGACAGTAAAGAAGTCAGTCTGGAAGATTTAAAATGGGTGGTATTGATGGTGTTGTTTAACGCGCCAGGCCATGAAACAGCTTATGCCCAGATGGAAGATTTAATTTTTGAAGAGCCAACCGGACCGCTGCATTGATGCTGGCCGCGGTTGAATAAAAACCGGCTGCTAAGGCCGGTTTTTGCTGAGTGGCCGCACCGCGCTCACGCTGAACTGTGCAATAATAGCGTTTTTCTGACCTTGGGCGTCTGGTTATGTCTGAAGCTCCGTTGTTTGCCATTCCTGCGCACAAACAAATCTGTCCTTTGTGCCAGCACGAGCTGGTAATGAAGTCCGGTAAACATGGGCCATTTCTTGGCTGCAGCAATTATCCCTGTTGTCACTATATCCAGAATTTGCACCCGCATGACAGCACTGTGGTGAAACTGCTGGCGGATAGTCCTTGCCCCAGCTGTGGTTCGGTGCTGGCGGTGAAAAATGGCCGTTATGGCATGTTTATCGGTTGCAGCAATTTCCCCGAGTGTCATTTTATTGTGCACGAAGAGGCTCCCGAGGTAGCTGATGTGCATTGTCCGCAGTGTCAACAGGGCAAATTACTCGAGCGCACCAGCAAATACGGCAAAACCTTTTATGGCTGTGAACGGTATCCGGTTTGTGATTTTGTGCTGAATCTTAAACCTGTTGCCGGCACTTGCCGGCATTGTGGTTTTGGCTTATTGGCAGAGAAAACGACAGCGCATGGAGCTAAGTTAGTGTGCGCCAGCAAAAAATGTCAGTTACCGCAGGCGGACTGAACCGCACAAATGCTGGTGGTGTTCAGTGAGCATGGTCGTGGTCATCAAAGAGAAAGGCCCAACCGGGCCTTTATTTATCTGCGTTCAGCATGGGCGATGCCTATCACCACAGTGGTTATACCTGTTGCTGCAGTTGAGCGGCGACCTCAGCCACTTCCGGGAACTGTGCTGCTGGTAACAACTGAGCTAGTGCGACAAAACGTTCGGCCAGTTCAGCCACTGAATTGCCACAAATATTGATATGACCCATTTTGCGACCGGCTCTTTTACCTTTGCCATACCAGTGCAGATGACAAGACGGCAGCGCCAGTATTGCCGGATTCACCTGATCTTCACCGAGAATGTTCACCATCACTGTTGGCCGTACCAGCGCCGTGCTGCCCAGTGGCAAGCCACAGACTGCACGCAGATGGTTTTCAAACTGACAGGTATCGCTGCCTTGTTGCGTCCAGTGGCCGGAGTTATGGACCCGGGGCGCAATTTCATTCACCAGCAGTTGATCGCCAACCTGGAAAAACTCCAGTGCCAGCACGCCGACATAATCCAACCGGGCCGCCACAGCATCAAACATTTGTTTGGCTTGCTGTTGCAGTTGCTGCTTTGCAGGGACTGCCAGTGACACCGCCAGGACGCCGTTTACATGGTGATTTTCGGTCAGTGGATACACCACAGTTTCACCTTTGGCATTACGGGCACCAACCAGACTGACTTCGCGGTCAAAGCGCACAAACTGTTCGGCCACTATCGCTTGTGGCAACGTATGATCGGCACCTGCCATAAAGCTGGCGATATCAGCCCAGATAGCGGCGGCATCTTCGGCGTGTTTCAGCCGCCACTGGCCTTTACCATCGTAACCAGCCAGTGCGCTTTTCAGCACCAGTGGCAGACCAAGTGCGGCAATAGCCGCCTGAAATTCAGCTTCAGTCGTGACAATACGGTAGCCGGCATTGGCAACACCAGCGGCATCCAGCAGTTGCTTTTCCTGTCTGCGGTCGCCACCGGCTTTGATGGCCGTACTGTTGGGGAAAAACTTACCGCTTTGCTGGCAAATCTCCTGCACCGGATAAGGGATATGTTCAAATTCGGAGCTGACTACGTCGGCCTGGGCCACAGCTTCGGCCAGCGTCAGGCTGAAGGGTTGCTGGGTCAGTGGATGTAGTACGGTGTCTGTGTTGACGTCATAAGCCAGCACCTGCACATTCAGTGGTGCGCCTGCCAGTGCCATCATCCGCGCCAGTTGACCGGCGCCCATTACTAAAACCTGCATCAGTAGTCCTTAGCCGGATCCGGCTGGCTCAGCACTGAGTCTGTTTGTTCCTGCCGGAATGCATCAATTTTTTGCATTAACGCTGCATCGCTGGTGGCCAGAATTTGCGCAGCCAGTAAACCGGCATTGGCGGCACCGGCATCACCGATAGCGAGGGTGCCCACCGCCACCCCTTTAGGCATTTGCACAATAGATAATAATGAATCCAGCCCTTTTAAGGCTTTCGACTGCACAGGTACGCCCAGCACCGGCAAACTGGTGAAAGCGGCAGCCATCCCAGGTAAGTGGGCGGCACCACCGGCTCCGGCGATAATCACTTTTAAACCGCGACTGGCGGCGGCACCGGCGTACTCAGCCAGCAAGTGTGGGGTTCTGTGGGCAGACACGACAGTGGTCTCGTAACTGATGCCAAATTTGTCTAACATGTCCGCTGCATTTTTCATGGTGGGCCAATCAGATTTTGAACCCATAATGATACCGACTTTCATTGCTGTTTCCTCAAAACCGCCAGCTGCTGGCATAATAGCCGGCTATTATAGCCATCTGGCCGTGGTCAGGAAAATATTTGTGCACCGCTACGCCAGTAAGGCGTGTCACCCGGAGTTGAGTGTTATGCTATCTGAGACTGAATTAAACAAAGCAATCAAAGCGTTAACCGACGGACAAGTGATTGCTTATCCGACAGAAGCGGTGTTTGGTGTGGGTTGTGATCCGGATAATCAGCAAGCCATCGCCTTATTGTTAGCGTTAAAACAGCGGGAAAAAAGCAAAGGACTGATTTTAATCGCGGCGGATTATCAGCAACTGTTGCCTTATGTCGATGACAGCGCGTTGTCGGCTGAACAAAGAGAGCGGATGTTGCAAAGCTGGCCCGGCCCCGTCAGTTGGGTGCTGCCAGCCCGGGCTGGTCTGACAGATTGGCTGACCGGGCAGTTTGACACTATTGCGGTGCGGGTCAGCGACCATCCGCTGGTGCAGCAACTGTGCCGTGCCTATGGCAAACCGCTGACCTCGACCAGTGCCAATTTATCAGGTTTACCGGCTTGCCGCAGTGCCGCTGAAGTCCGGGCGCAATTAGGCGGGCAATTACCCCTGGTGCTGGATGCAGCGACAGGGGGTCGGTTAAATCCAAGTGAAATCAGAGATATCCGCACCGGACATATTTTCCGTGCCGGTTAACTGTCAGGCCAGACGGATCAGTCTGGCACAGGAGTAGAAGATGCAGACAGCAATGTCCCAGGTTGATAAAGCCCAGGTGAAAGCCTTTTTACTGGCGCTGCAAGACCAGATTTGTGCCAGCCTGGCCGCCGCCGATGGTAAGGCGGCGTTCGTAGAAGACAGCTGGCAACGGGCTGAAGGCGGCGGTGGCCGCAGCCGTGTGCTGACGCAGGGGGCCGTGTTTGAACAGGCCGGTGTCAACTTTTCCCATGTGTTTGGTGATAAAATGCCGGCTTCGGCCACGGCGCACCGGCCTGAACTGGCTGGTCGCGGTTTTGAAGCTATGGGCGTGTCACTGGTGATCCACCCGCTGAACCCGCATGTGCCAACCAGTCATGCCAATGTGCGGTTTTTTATCGCCGAAAAAGCCGGTGAAGCACCGGTCTGGTGGTTTGGTGGCGGTTTTGATTTAACGCCTTTTTATCCGGTGGAAGCGGATGTTCGGCACTGGCACCAGGTCGCGAAAGATTGTTGTGATCCTTTTGGTGCTGAGGTGTATCCGGCGTATAAAAAGTGGTGCGATGAATATTTTTATTTAAAACATCGGGCCGAAACCCGGGGTGTTGGCGGATTGTTTTTTGATGATCTGAACGAATGGGGTTTTGAGCGCAGTTTTGCCTTTATGCAAAGTGTCGGCAATGGCTTTTGTCAGGCGTATTTGCCCATAGTGGCGGCGCGTAAAGACACGCCTTATTCTGAGCATCAGCGCCAGTTCCAGCTCTATCGTCGTGGCCGTTATGTGGAGTTTAATCTGGTGTTTGACCGCGGCACGCTGTTCGGCCTGCAAAGTGGTGGTCGCACTGAATCGATTCTGATGTCAATGCCGCCGCTGGTGCGTTGGGAATATGGTTATCAACCGATAGCGGATTCGGCGGAAGCTGCGTTGTATCAACGTTATCTGCAACCGCAGGACTGGCTTGGCCTGAATCAATAATAAAAGTCAGCAGCAAGCTTTGCTTGTTGTTGCTAAGGAATAAACAATGAAATCTGTCCATGTGTTGTTGTTATGTGGTGGTGGCAGTCCTGAGCACGAGGTATCGCTGCGCAGCGCGAACTTTATCGAACAACAACTGAATTTGCTGCCTGATGTGCTGGTCACCCGGGTTGAAATGCAGAAAGACCACTGGCTGGATCAGGCGGGGCACTTGTGTGTGCTCGGGCTGGACCGGCAGCTGCATATTAATGGCCGCAGTCAGCGGGTTGACTTCGTCGTGCCTTGTATTCATGGTTATCCGGGCGAAACCGGTGATCTGCAATCGATGTTGGAATTAGCGGGTTTACCTTATTTAGGTTGCGGCCCAGAAGCCAGTACTTTATGTTTTAATAAAGTCAGTACCAAGTTGTGGTTATCCGCGGTAGGTATCCCTAATACGCCTTATGTGTTTTTAACTGACAGCAGTGCCGACAGTCTGGCGCAGGCACAACAAGCCTTGCAGCACTGGGGGCGGGTGTTTGTGAAGGCGGCCAGTCAAGGTTCCTCGGTGGGTTGTTATTCAGCGTCGACAGCGGAAGAACTGCAACAAGCGATCCATGCTGCCTTTGGTTATTCTGAGCAGGTGCTGATTGAAAAAGCATTAAAACCACGCGAGTTGGAAATTGCGGTGTATCAATACGGCGATGAGCTGGTTGCAACCCGGCCTGGCGAAATTTGCCTGCCGCAGAATCAGTTTTATACCTTTGAAGAGAAATACAGCGCCGCCAGCCACACCACCACCAGTCTGGCACCTGCCGGTCTGACCGAGGCGCAGATTGCCACCATGCAGCAGTTAGCGTTGAAAGCGTTCCGTCAGTTGAAGTTACGGCATTTATCTCGGGTCGACTTTTTCCTCACGGAACAAGGTGATATTTTACTGAATGAGATTAATACCTTTCCTGGCATGACATCCATTTCGATGTTCCCGCAAATGTTGGCACATCACGGCCATCAATTTACCCAGTATCTGCAGCAGATTATTCAGCGCGCAGTTCCAATAGCCAGTTAATACCGACCAAAGCTGGCGTAGCGATTCATACCGCTACGCCAGCTTATTAATCTGCTTTGTTGATCATATGGCTGGCCAACTGACCTAAAGCCTCAGCTAAACCGGCCCGCAACATTTTGTCTGTCACCACTTCGGCTAAAGCCGTATTCATACAGAACATCCATTGATCACGTAGCGTCGGACTGACCGGAAAGGGCAGATGGCGTGCTCTTAACCGTGGATGACCGTATTGTTGTTCAAACAGCGCCGGGCCACCGAGCCAGCCGGACAGAAATTCATAGAACTTCTGCCGGATCACATCCAATGGCAGCGGATGGATAGCATATAACTCGGCCGCTTCAGGCGCCGTTGCCATAATGTCGTAAAAACGGTTGGCCAGTCGGCGTGTCGCATCTTCGCCACCAATCAATTGATATGGGGTGACTTGTGGTGTCGGGTGGCTCTTGCTATCGTCAGCTTTAAACATCTTTTTCAGCAACTTTATCATGGTGGTTAAGTGGACCGTTACGCAGTATTCGGAAACCCGATTGGGCATTCAAAATCGCCGTGGATCCATCGCCAGTTTGCGGCGCAAACGGGTCAGGATCTGCAATATGAGGCTATTTTAGCACCGCTTGCTGGCTTTGCCGACAGCTGGCAGCAGTTTGTCGCGGCTGGTGGTCGGGGTGGTAATGTCACAGTGCCGTTTAAAGAACAGGCTTTTGCACTGGCGCAAGTACTGAGTAGCAGGGCGCAGCAAGCGGGAGCTGTGAATACCTTGTATCTGGATCGACAAGGGCAGCTTTGTGGTGATAATACTGATGGCCTCGGCTTAGTGGCTGATTTGCGCCGGTTAGGGGCTGAGTTAGTGGGGGCCCAGCTGCTATTGTTGGGCGCCGGTGGTGCCAGCCGTGGTGTGATTGGGCCTTTATTAGCGGCCGGGGTGGCCAAGATCCACATCGCCAACCGGACAGCAACAAAAGCGCAAGCGATTGCGGCGTTATTTGGTCCGGAAGTAACTGCATCAGATTACAACGCCATACCGAATCAATCCTGGCCGCTGGTTATCAATGCTACCTCTAGTGGTTTGACAGGTGCTCGGCCCGAGCTGGCGCCGAATCATTTACAACATTGTGTATTGGCCTATGACATGATGTACGGCAAAGAACCGACGGCTTTTTTATGCTGGTGTCAGCAGCAGGGAGTCGCAGCCTGCGCTGATGGTTTAGGCATGCTGGTGGCACAAGCGGCGGAAAGCTTTTACCTTTGGCGCGGGATCAGACCTGACATCAGGCCGGTACTGGCGGCTTTACAGGCGCAGTTATGAATCAGCAACTGATCTTTAATCATGACTTTGTTTATGATGCCAGTTATCAGGCCGTTTGTTGTTCGGTGCTGCAGGCTGGTTTACGACTGAACATCCGTATCCGATTACCTGAAGGCTGGTTAGCCGATGCCTGGCTGACGCAGGTGAAGGAAGATGCGTTTTTTTGGGAAGATGAAATTGAAGCGGCGTTAGACGCAGAGCAAACCGATGCTGAGGGCGTGCTCTGGTTGGATGGCAGTATCGGTTAAGGTAAAACAGGGCTCGATGTTGCTACTATATATAGTGGCAACATCTAAGCTTGGTTATTGCTCTGCCAAGTACTCATCTTTTAATCGTACATAGTTGTCGGCAGATGTTTTCAGGAAAGCGCGTTCGGCGTCATTTAATGGCCTTGCTTGTTTGACTGGGCTTCCTACATATAAATAACCCGATGTCAGGGTTTTACCAGGTGGCACTAAACTACCAGCGCCAATAATGACATCGTCTTCGACCACAGCATCATCCATCACGATAGCGCCCATGCCAACCAGAATACGGTTGCCCAGAGTACAGCCGTGCAGCATACATTTATGGCCAACAGTTACATCCTCACCAATCAGGAGTGGAGAACCGGCCGGATTTTTCTGGCTGGGCCGGGATACATGCAGGACGGAACCATCCTGCACATTGGAGCGGGCACCGATGCGGATGATATTGACGTCGCCTCTGGCTGCAACTAAAGGCCAGATGCTGACATCTGCTGCTAATACGATGTCTCCGGCTAAAACAGCGCTTTCATCAACATAAACCCCCTGGCCAAGGCTTGGGCTTACACTTTTATAAGAACGTATAGTCATATCAAACTCCTGTGCTGATGCGAAATTATGCGACAATTGTTGGAAAAAAGCACCTTTCGTTTGAAAAAGAAGCTGTCACACCTGAAAGTGAAAGTTTTCTTTAAATCGCGCTTGCGCCCTGCTAAAAACTGTCTATAATGCGCCCCATGCCGACGGGGTGGTGCGAAAGCAGCAAGCCGGGTGAGTTTGAAGAAAGTTGAAAATGTCGATAAAAAGACGCTTGACACGAAATGAAAACTGACTAAAATGGCCGCCTCGCAGCGACGACAGGTTGAAAGGTCTGAAAGTTGTGGTGAGGTAGAAATCAGTAATGGTTTCTGAGGTAAGGCAGGTTGAGCAGAGAAGCTCATTTAAATAGTGAAATTCTCTGCTTGACTTAAATTCTGGGAAGTGTAACATACGCCTCCCGCTTCGTGGTCGAAGCACGCTCTTTAACAATTAGCAATCAATCATCTGTGTGGGCACTCGATTCATGAGATTCGCAAAACGAATTAACTGAGTATGAGTGACCAGATAGTAAAATATTTAGTCAGTAATACTGAGCAGCTACTTAGGTAGCGAAAAAACTTTTAATTGAAGAGTTTGATCATGGCTCAGATTGAACGCTGGCGGCAGGCCTAACACATGCAAGTCGAGCGGGGTTTTCGGACCTAGCGGCGGACGGGTGAGTAATGCGTAGGAAGCTACCCGACAGAGGGGGATACCAGTTGGAAACGACTGTTAATACCGCATAATGTCTACGGACCAAAGTGTGGGACCTTCGGGCCACATGCTGTCGGATGCGCCTACGTGGGATTAGCTAGTTGGTGAGGTAATGGCTCACCAAGGCGACGATCCCTAGCTGGTTTGAGAGGATGATCAGCCACACTGGAACTGAGACACGGTCCAGACTCCTACGGGAGGCAGCAGTGGGGAATATTGGACAATGGGCGCAAGCCTGATCCAGCCATGCCGCGTGTGTGAAGAAGGCCTTCGGGTTGTAAAGCACTTTCAGCGAGGAGGAAGGGTTGGTCGTTAATAGCGGCTAACTTTGACGTTACTCGCAGAAGAAGCACCGGCTAACTCTGTGCCAGCAGCCGCGGTAATACAGAGGGTGCAAGCGTTAATCGGAATTACTGGGCGTAAAGCGCACGCAGGCGGTTGGTTAAGTCAGATGTGAAAGCCCCGGGCTCAACCTGGGAATTGCATTTGAAACTGGCCAACTAGAGTACGTGAGAGGGGGGTAGAATTCCAAGTGTAGCGGTGAAATGCGTAGAGATTTGGAGGAATACCAGTGGCGAAGGCGGCCCCCTGGCACGATACTGACGCTCAGGTGCGAAAGCGTGGGGAGCAAACAGGATTAGATACCCTGGTAGTCCACGCCGTAAACGATGTCTACTAGCTGTTCGTGGTCTTGTACTGTGAGTAGCGCAGCTAACGCACTAAGTAGACCGCCTGGGGAGTACGGTCGCAAGATTAAAACTCAAATGAATTGACGGGGGCCCGCACAAGCGGTGGAGCATGTGGTTTAATTCGACGCAACGCGAAGAACCTTACCTACTCTTGACATCTAGCGAAGATTGTAGAGATACGATTGTGCCTTCGGGAACGCTAAGACAGGTGCTGCATGGCTGTCGTCAGCTCGTGTTGTGAAATGTTGGGTTAAGTCCCGCAACGAGCGCAACCCTTATCCTTAGTTGCCAGCACGTAATGGTGGGAACTCTAGGGAGACTGCCGGTGATAAACCGGAGGAAGGTGGGGACGACGTCAAGTCATCATGGCCCTTACGAGTAGGGCTACACACGTGCTACAATGGTACGTACAGAGGGAGGCAAGCTGGCGACAGTGAGCGGATCTCTTAAAGCGTATCGTAGTCCGGATCGCAGTCTGCAACTCGACTGCGTGAAGTCGGAATCGCTAGTAATCGCAAATCAGAATGTTGCGGTGAATACGTTCCCGGGCCTTGTACACACCGCCCGTCACACCATGGGAGTGGGTTGCAAAAGAAGTAGGTAGCTTAACCTTCGGGAGGGCGCTTACCACTTTGTGATTCATGACTGGGGTGAAGTCGTAACAAGGTAACCCTAGGGGAACCTGGGGTTGGATCACCTCCTTACCTATAGCGAACTGATGTTTCGAAGTGTCCACACAGATGATTGATTGCAGAGATAGAGCAAAACAGTTAGAGGCCATCAGGCTTATAACGAAGAATGTTTGGCTTAGTGCAAGGCGCAGGCTGAGCGAGCGAAGGAGTGTACTGTAGTACATGACTGAGTGAGCAAAGAATGCAACGCAGCAATAAGACGAACAGGCAAGTTAGAATTGGTCTGTAGCTCAGGTGGTTAGAGCGCACCCCTGATAAGGGTGAGGTCGGTAGTTCGAGTCTACTCAGACCAACCAAATTTTATATTTGGGGTTATAGCTCAGCTGGGAGAGCGCCTGCCTTGCACGCAGGAGGTCAGCGGTTCGATCCCGCTTAACTCCACCATTCCTTAGAAAGCTTCTAAAGAATAACTGATTGATTGCTCGCAAAATTCAAATCAAAGCGCACTTGTTGGTGTGATTTGATTTGAGTTTATCTCAAAATGCTCTTTAACAATTAGGCAAGCTGATAGTAGTAAAAATAAAGGTCAACAATTTTATTGTGAACCTTAAGCACAAACTTACGATTTCCAAGACAATTTGGGGTTGTATGGTTAAGTGACTAAGCGTACACGGTGGATGCCTTGGCAGTCAGAGGCGATGAAGGACGTGCTAACCTGCGAAAAGCTGTGAGAAGTCGGTAAGAGACGTTAGACTCACAGATGTCCGAATGGGGAAACCCACCAGATTTATCTGGTATCGTATGATGAATACATAGTCATACGAGGCGAACCGGGAGAACTGAAACATCTAAGTACCCCGAGGAAAAGAAATCAACCGAGATCCCCTTAGTAGCGGCGAGCGAAAGGGGGCTAGCCCTTAAGTTGGTGAAGAATTAGTGGAAGGCTCTGGAAAGTGCCGCGATACAGGGTGATAGCCCCGTACACGAAAAGTCTTCATCAGTGAAAACGAGTAGGACGGGACACGAGACATCCTGTTTGAATATGGGGGGACCATCCTCCAAGGCTAAATACTCCTGACTGACCGATAGTGAACCAGTACCGTGAGGGAAAGGCGAAAAGAACCCCTGTTAGGGGAGTGAAATAGAACCTGAAACCGTGTACGTACAAGCAGTGGGAGCCCCTTCGTGGGGTGACTGCGTACCTTTTGTATAATGGGTCAGCGACTTACATTCTGTAGCGAGGTTAACCGAATAGGGGAGCCGTAGGGAAACCGAGTCTTAACTGGGCGAATAGTTGCAGGGTGTAGACCCGAAACCGGGCGATCTACCCATGAGCAGGTTGAAGGTTGGGTAACACTAACTGGAGGACCGAACCCACTAATGTTGAAAAATTAGGGGATGACTTGTGGGTCGGAGTGAAAGGCTAATCAAGCTCGGAGATATCTGGTTCTCCTCGAAAGCTATTTAGGTAGCGCCTCGAGCGAATACCATTGGGGGTAGAGCACTGTTAAGGCTAGGGGGTCATCCCGACTTACCAACCCTTTGCAAACTCCGAATACCAATGAGTACTACTCGGGAGACACACGACGGGTGCTAACGTCCGCCGTGAAAAGGGAAACAACCCAGACCACCAGCTAAGGTCCCAAAGTCATGGTTAAGTGGAAAACGATGTGGAAAGGCATAGACAGCTAGGAGGTTGGCTTAGAAGCAGCCACCCTTTAAAGAAAGCGTAATAGCTCACTAGTCGAGTCGGTCTGCGCGGAAGATGTAACGGGGCTAAACCATGCACCGAAGCTGTGGACTTGCACTATGTGCAAGTGGTAGAGGAGCGTTCTGTAAGCCGTAGAAGGTGTCTTGTGAAGGATGCTGGAGGTATCAGAAGTGCGAATGCTGACATAAGTAACGATAAGGGGAGTGAAAAACTTCCCCGCCGGAAGACCAAGGGTTCCTATCCCATGCTAATCAGGGTAGGGTAAGTCGGCCCCTAAGGCGAGGGCGAAAGCCGTAGTCGATGGGAAACGGGTTAATATTCCCGTACCGACAGTACTGCGATGGGGGGACGGAGAAGGCTAGGCAGGCATGGCGTTGGTAGTCCATGTGAAAGTATGTAGGTTGGGTGTTTAGGAAAATCCGGACGCCTAAGACTGAGATACGAGACGAGCCACTAAGGTGGTGAAGCTGTTGATGCCACGCTTCCAGGAAAAGCCTCTAAGCTTCAGGTACTTGTCGACCGTACTCGAAACCGACACAGGTGGTCAGGTAGAGAATACCAAGGCGCTTGAGAGAACTCTGGTGAAGGAACTAGGCAAAATAGTACCGTAACTTCGGGAGAAGGTACGCTCTTGGGTGTGAAGGACTTGCTCCGTAAGCATCTGAGAGTCGCAGTGACCAGCTGGCTGCAACTGTTTATTAAAAACACAGCACTCTGCAAACTCGAGAGAGGACGTATAGGGTGTGACACCTGCCCGGTGCCGGAAGGTTAATTGATGGGGTTAGCGCAAGCGAAGCTCTTGATCGAAGCCCCGGTAAACGGCGGCCGTAACTATAACGGTCCTAAGGTAGCGAAATTCCTTGTCGGGTAAGTTCCGACCTGCACGAATGGTGTAATGATGGCCAGGCTGTCTCCACCAGAGACTCAGTGAAATTGAAATTGCGGTGAAGATGCCGTATACCCGCGGCTAGACGGAAAGACCCCGTGAACCTTTACTATAGCTTGGCACTGAACATTGACCCTGTATGTGTAGGATAGGTGGGAGGCTTTGAAGTTGTGACGCTAGTCACGATGGAGCCGTCCTTGAAATACCACCCTTGCATGTTTGATGTTCTAACGTGGGCCCCTAATCGGGGTTGCGGACAGTGTCTGGTGGGTAGTTTGACTGGGGCGGTCTCCTCCTAAAGAGTAACGGAGGAGCACGAAGGTTGGCTAAGTACGGTCGGACATCGTACGGTTAGTGCAAAGGCAGAAGCCAGCTTAACTGCGAGACAGACACGTCGAGCAGGTACGAAAGTAGGTCTTAGTGATCCGGTGGTTCTGTATGGAAGGGCCATCGCTCAACGGATAAAAGGTACTCCGGGGATAACAGGCTGATACCGCCCAAGAGTTCATATCGACGGCGGTGTTTGGCACCTCGATGTCGGCTCATCACATCCTGGGGCTGAAGTCGGTCCCAAGGGTATGGCTGTTCGCCATTTAAAGTGGTACGCGAGCTGGGTTTAGAACGTCGTGAGACAGTTCGGTCCCTATCTGCCGTGGGCGTTGGATGATTGATTGGAGTTGTTCCTAGTACGAGAGGACCGGAATGAACGAACCGCTGGTGTTCGGGTTGTCATGCCAATGGCACTGCCCGGTAGCTACGTTCGGAACGGATAACCGCTGAAAGCATCTAAGCGGGAAGCCGGCCAAGAGATGAGTCATCCCTTGTACCTTGAGTACACATAAGGGTTGTTGGAGACCACAACGTTGATAGGTGAGGTGTGGAAGCGTAGTGATACGTTAAGCTAACTCATACTAATTGCCCGAGAGGCTTAACCATACAACGCCCAAGTTGTTTTGCAGTAAGTGTGCGACTACTATCAAGAGCTACTAAGAATTAGTAATCAAAGCTTGTCTAAGTTAAAGAAGCTAAACAGTTTTTGCCTGGTGGCAATAGCGCTGTGGAACCACCTGAATCCATTCCGAACTCAGAAGTGAAACGCAGCTGCGACGATGGTAGTGTGGCAGATGCCATGCGAGAGTAGTACACCGCCAGGCTCCCAATAAATAAAAAAGCCCCAGTCGAAAGACTGGGGCTTTTTTATTTATCGTGATTCTGGCGCTGGAGTACTTGGAGAGTAGTACAGTGAAGCCCGAAATAGACAACGCCAACCATTTGGCGTTGTCCGGGCTGAACGGCCCTGAGCTCTGCGAAGGGCATGAAGGCTCCTCATAAAGCAAAAAGGCCCAGTCGTTAGACTGGGCCTTTTTGGCTTTATGGGATCTAGGCGGAATATTGGTCGAGCTTGGCATTGCCATGCGAGGTAGTACAGTGAAATCGGGGTTTCAAAAAGCCAACAATTTGGCTTTTTGCCGATTGAACGCCCTGAGCTCTGCGAAGGGCATGAAGGCTCCCAAACTCGCTAGGCTTTTTTATTTATCGTGATTCTGGCGCTGGAGTACTTGGAGAGTAGTACAGCGAAGCCGGGAATTAGAGAAGCCAACAATTTGGCTTCTCTCCGGCTGAGCAATCCCTCGCTCTGCGAAGGGCATGAAGGCTCCCAAACACCTTTGCTGCTAAATCCAATCGATAGATGCTCGCATTCAACTCAATAAAAGCTGTAACAGCCGCAACTGACTGGTCAGTTATCCCGGCTGCTGACTAGTATCGTGCTAAATCGGCAATTGTAGTGAGTTACTTGTGTATCGAATTATGCAGCATTTTGTGGTCGCGACCTGTCTTGGCAGCTGTTTGACAGTGAGTGCCAGTCAACCTTTGCAATACGAAGATGTTTTCCAGCTGGAGTTTGTATCACAGCCGCAGATCAATAAAGACGGCTCTGAAGTGGTGTTTGTGCGCAATCGTTTTGATCAGGCGCTGGACAAGCGCATGGGCTCTTTATGGCTCAGTCAGACCAAAACGGGCCAACTCAGGCCAATAGTGGCTGAACAGGCGGATATTAGTGCGCCACAATGGTCACCGGATGGTAAAAAGTTATTGTTTGTCTCTGCAGCTTCGGGCAAACCACAGATCCATGTGCGTTGGCTGGATAGCGGCCAAATGGGACAAATCAGCCATTTGCCTCATGCGCCAACCGATATTAGCTGGTCACCTGACGGTCAATGGCTGGTTTTTTCGATGTTTTCCCCAATACAGCGCAAGAATCCAGTGACCCTGCCGGGGAAACCTGAACAAAACGACTGGGCTAAAGCGCCGGTTTATATCGATACCATGCAATATCGGACTGATGGCCGTGGTTATTTAGCTGCCGGATACCGGCAGCTGTATTTGATGGCTGCGGATGGTGGCACTCCAATACAACTCACCAGTGGCGATTTTGATCATGCCGGTGCGATCAGCTGGCAACCGGATAGCAAAGGCTTTTATTTTTCAGTGAACCGCCAGTCTGATCAGCGGGCTCAGGCGCAGAATAGCGATATTTATCTGCTGACATTGGCTGATCAAAAACTCAGTCAAATCACCGATAGATTTGGTCCGGACCATTCACCCGCTTTATCCAAGGATGGCCAATGGCTGGCTTATCTGGGCTACGATGATAAAAAACTGGCGCACCAGGCCAATCAGTTATATGTCAAACATCTGCGCACAGGAGAAGTCAGGCCTTTAACTGCGAACTTAGACCGTCAGATTGACAGTTTCCAGTGGGACGCTGACAGCGACGGCATTTATATCCAATATGATGATCAGGGCCAGGGTAAAATAGCGCTGCAATCCCTGCAAGGCAACAGCAAAGTGCTGGTTGAGCAAGTCGGTGGCAGTTCTTACAGCCGGCCATATACGGGGGGCAGTTTCACCGTCTCTGCCAATGATAAAATTGCTTATACCCGCATGTCCAGTCTGGCTCCGGCCGAGCTGGAATTATGGCAGGCTGGCAAAATTAGTGCACTGACCAAGCTCAATGCTGATGTGCAAATGTCGCGTGATATCGGCAAAGTTGAAGAATTTTGGCTGGAATCATCGCTTGATCGGCGCAAATTGCAAAGCTGGTTAATATATCCGCCAGGCTTTGATCAAAGCAAAAAATACCCGCTTATTCTGGAAATTCATGGCGGTCCCCATACGGCCTATGGTCCGGGTTTTGCGATGGAATTGCAGTTGATGGCAGCGCAAGGTTATGTCGTGCTGTATAGCAATCCACGCGGTAGTACCAGTTATGGCATGGAGTTTGCCAATTTGATCCACCACAATTTCCCCAGTCAGGATTACCAGGATTTAATGGATGCAGTCGATGCGACCATTGCCAAGGGATTTATTGACCCGGAGCAACTATTTGTCACAGGCGGCAGTGGCGGTGGTTTGTTGACCAGCTGGATTGTTGGCCATACGGATAGATTTAAAGCGGCCGTGGCGGTCAACCCGGTGATCAATTGGTTTAGTTTTGTGCTGAACGCTGATATGTATAACTATTTCAGTCAATACTGGTTCCCTGGGATGCCATGGGAACAACCAGAGCATTATCTGAAACATTCGCCAATCAGTTATGTTGGCAAGGTGAAAACGCCGACGATGCTGCTGACCGGGGAATCTGATCACCGCACGCCGATTTCTGAAACTGAGCAGTTTTATCAGGCCTTACAGTTACGGGGTGTGGATACTGCGATGGTCAGGATCCCAGGGGCATCACATGCCATCCACCACAGACCCAGTAATATGATGGCTAAACCCGCCTATATTATTTATTGGTTTGAAAAATACCGGCCGAAAGCCAATTAATCTTCGCTGGCACCAGCGTGGCAACTTGTACTGTCGTTGCACCTAAACACAAGCAGCGGCACGTCCCTGTGATAGACCACGCCGGGAAACTATGACCAGACGTCCTGTCTGGTGGTCAGTCACAACTGAGGTTGTAGGGTACAGTTGTGTCTGTCGTGCTGTTTAATGGATCAGATAGGCATAAGCCGTGGTAAAAGCGGTTTCCTGAAACGCTTTTAAGCCAGTATCTTTAAATACCACTGGCACCGGATGCGCCGCTAGTTTGTCTTTGATGGCGGCATTGGTGCAAATTACAGTCTCTACTGTATTGATCAGTTGTAAGGCCGCTTCAATTTTAAAACCAACAGCAGAGCCAGCAAACTTACCTTTTTGTGCCCGTTCCCGAATAACAAACTTATCAATTTTGTAGTCTTCCGCCAGTTTTGCCATCGTAAACTGGAACTTGCGCATTTGTTCTGTATCCTGGTCTTTTTGCAGCGGGAAACGCACCTGACGGCAATCCGGCAGATCAAACAGGCCATTTTCCATTTCCATTAAACATAAAATGATTTCGCTGCCTTTTATATCAACACCACATACCCGCATTTTTCATTACCCACTGGATGATTAACCGGTGGTTATTATGCCATGTAACCCTAAGCGCAACCAGTTACAGTTCAGGCTAGCAGAGGGCTAGCGCTCATCATCCAGTTCGAATTGACTGATGGCCAGATGTTGATAAAAAAAGCACTGCTCCTGCCACCAGTGATAACAAGCCGTGACCAGCTGCGCCGGTGATAACCATGTCAAACTAAGCGGTGTGTAGTGCATCATGACCTCCGTTGTTGGTTGCAGGTGATGCTCCCTGTACAAGGAGCACCACCTTGGTAAATGCGGCTTATTTCGGTGCCGCCACTGAGGTGTGCATTGCTGCGACCAATGGCTGATTGATTCTGGCCGTCAGTTTTTCCAGGTTATGGCTGATCACAGCATGATCGGCCAGGGCATCTGCCCGCTGAAAATCCGCCAGCGCGCCAAGATGATCGCCAGTTAAACTTTTGGCAACACCGCGATTGCTATAAGCGTATGAACGTAATTCACGCTGCGATGCCGAGCCTTTTAGTTTGCCGTCCCGCCCTGCAACAACCGCCTGATGACAAGCGGTATTCGCTTCTGACCACCGTTGTTGTTTGCTATACAACACACATAAATTCATTTGTCTGGCAAATCGATCCGCCGGTAATGCTGGTGCCTGTGCCACTGTAGCAGGGTCAATGCTGTTCGCACTGATCAAGGCTGCCAGCGGATCTTCGGCAATCACCACCATTTGATAAGCTTGCTCAGTTGCGCTACCGGCAAAACTGACCAACAACAAAGAGGTGGCCCATAAGCGACGTTTCAGTATCAGTTTCATGGTTGAACTCCCGGTTGTTACACGGCAACACCTGTTGCCGTTGCAGCAAGAATAGGGTTGTTCCCTTATGTCTTACAAACGAGAAAAATCGACCTGACAGCTGAATCGGATTCAACTGTCAGCTGATGCTTAACGGAACTTTTCCAATACCCAGTTCGTTAATAACTGAATTTCCGGTCTACTGTCGTCGGCTTCATGTTGCACCAGATAGTAGTGATCCCTGGTATGGAGTTCATCTTCAAACAACCGGACCAGGCTGCCATTGTCAAACCAGGCCTGGCTGATCGGCAATGGGATCAGTGCAACGCCAAGCCCCTGCTGTGCCGCCCGGGCCACGCTAAACATACTGTCGAGCTGAATAATTTGTTTAGGCCGAAAATCATCATAACCTGCTTGATCTGCCCATTGATGCCAGCACCAGGGTCTGGCCTGATGCACGATCAGCGGCACGGTTTCCAGTGCAGGTAGCCCGCCATCTGTGGCCTGTAACCGCTGATACCAATCCTGGCTACAGGCCGGTACATAGCTGATGGGAAACAACTGATGACTGGGTTTGTCGGTTGGTTTACTGCTGGCCAGTACAATTTGCAGATCGGTGTGGCGACTGCTTTCCTGTCGAGACTTCACGGTTTCCAGGCGCAGATTAATTGCCGGATGCTGCGCTGACCAACCCACCAGTCTGGGTACAAAAAACTCGCTGGCAAAAAACTCCGGTAAGGTAATACTGACAACCTGCTCCCGCTTGGTTTGGCAAAATTCGCTGATAGTACTCGCCAGACCCTGCATTAATGGCTGGATCGACTGATAAAAACGCCGTCCTTCACTGGTCAGCACCACGGCCCGGGTTTGGCGTTCAAATAAGCTAAAACCCAAACTTTCTTCCAATTGTTTAATTTGATGGCTGACCGCCGAAGGTGTCAGATACAACTGGCTGGCCGTTTCTTTAAAACTTAAACATTCGGCGGCGACGCAAAAACAGCGTAAACCGCGTAATGGGGTATGAATGGGCATCGGATTCGATCAGCAGTAAACAAGGATTGCCCTGAGACAGCAACTTATGCACCAAAAATTAAGTTATTGTTTTAGATTGATAAATTTTATTTGTTTTGTACCTATTGAGCTGGGGATGGGCAACAGTGCGCTGTTCTGGTGCAAGTGCCTGATGAAAGTACAGCACAAAGCATTCAGTGTTGATGTTTCAGTAATTCCAGCTCACAGTGCAATAAAAAGTCCCAGGCTTCCAGTTGACGTCTGGCTTGTTCTGGTTGTTCGGCCCAGACAATCAAGCCCAGGTTACGGACTAACAAGGCCGATAATCCCAACTGATGTTGCTGCTGTACTAACTGCTGCAACTGTGCCAGATCGGTGGCATCAGTCAGCATGGCCAGCGTCAGCTGTTGTTGTGGATTTTGCTGCAGTACATGTTGTAACTGATAACCGACAAACTGATGCTGGTTGGTCTGAACCAGCTTACTAAATAACAGCGCACTGCTGGATTGCACCTGCAGCACCACTTTCGCCTGGTGAACCTGCTGATAAATGCTGGTATGTAACTGATGGGTGACGACTACGGGCTCAGCGGTGGTTGTCGGCCAGCAAAGTGGTTGCAGATCCTGTGGACTCAGTTCAGCTTTGTCTTTGTGATGGGGTGTGATGAGTGCTTGCTGCAAAGCGGTCCGGATTGAAAAACTACCGCTGCCGGCAGGTACCCATTGCCGCGCGCTGATCCAGCGACCGAGCGTACACAAAGCAATGGCATAGGGATTTAATTGGTTGGTTGTCATGTTCATCTTTATGTTTAGACGTCTATACGTGAAACTGTCTGAATGATACCACTGGCCTCAGGCTCAGGCCAAGCCGTTTTCTTGCGCGCTGGCAGACAGCGAAAGCGGAATAATGCTAGCATCAGCCAGATCCGGTCACGATAGGCGAGCAAGGAGCTTTATGGAACTGCGCAGTAAGTTGCCCTGGGTGGGCACCACCATTTTTAGCCAAATGACTCAGTTGGCGACTAGCTATCAGGCGATTAATTTATCGCAGGGCTTTCCTGATTTTCCCGCGGCAGCTCCTTTATTAGCAGCGCTGAATCAACAGGTGATGGCTGGCAATAACCAATATGCACCGATGGTTGGGGTATTGGCGTTGCGTCAGCAAATTGCGGCATTAACCGAACGTTGTTATGGCAGAGTGCTGAATGCGGAGACCGAGATTACGGTAACCTCTGGTGCCACTGAAGCTTTATTTGTTGCCATTCAAGCTGTGGTGCGACCTGGTGACGAAGTGATTGTGTTTGATCCTGCCTATGATAGCTATCAGCCGGCGGTGGAGTTGGCGGGTGGTAAAACTGTCCACATTCAACTGACGGCCCCTGACTATCAGATTGACTGGCAAGCGGTGCATCGTAGAGTGACGCCGCAAACCAGATTGATCATTGTCAACAGCCCGCATAACCCGACTGGTACTGTATTTTCCCCGGCTGATTGGCAGGCGTTGGCGGATCTGGTGCAGCAACATGGCTTATTTTGTATCAGTGACGAAGTGTATGAACATATGGTGTTTGAGCCCGCAGCGCGTGGCAGTGCCAATCAAATGCCGGCCTTGCTGGACAGAACATTTATCATCAGCTCTTTTGGTAAAACCTTTCATGTCACTGGCTGGAAGCTGGGTTATTGTGTAGCGCCGCCGAACCTGACATTAGAATTGCGGAAAATTCACCAATATGTCACTTTCTCAAGTTTTACCCCGGCGCAATATGCGATAGCCACAGTGCTGGAACAGGCTCCTGAGCTGGTGACTGGTTTAGCAGATTTCTATCGGCAAAAGCGTGATTTGTTTGCCTCCTTGTTAGCTAGCAGCCCCTTTAAATTATTGCCCTGTGCCGGCAGTTATTTTCAGCTGGCAGATTATAGTGCGATCAGCACCCGGTCTGATGTCGAGTTTTGTCACTGGTTAACTGTTGAACACCGGGTGGCGGCGATCCCGCTATCGGTATTCTCACGGCAGGAACAGGATAGTAAAATTATTCGGTTTTGTTTTGCTAAACAAACAACGACCTTACAACAAGCGGCGGATTTTTTATGTCAGATCCAGTCTTAACCGGCAGCAATTTACGGGTTGCTTTGTTACAAACTGAATTGGTTTGGCAGGACGCGGCTGCCAACCGTGAGCATTTTAGCAGGCTGTTCAGCCAGTTAGCTGCAGTCGATCTGGTGGTGTTACCGGAAACCTTTAATAGTGGTTTTTCGATGCAAAGCAGCTTGATTGCAGAAACGATGCAGGGCGACACAGTGCTATGGCTGCAACAGCAGGCGGCTTTATATCAGTTTGCCATTTGTGGTTCCCTGGCGATTCAGACAGAGCAGGGGGTTTGTAATCGCTTGTTGTGGGTGCAGCCGGATGGCCGGATGGACTATTACGACAAACGGCATTTATTCCGCATGGGCGGTGAGCATCAGCATTATGTCGCTGGCTCGCAGCGGCAGATTGTCCACTACCGGGGTTTCCGGCTGAATCTGCAAATCTGCTATGACCTGCGTTTTCCGGTGTTTGCCCGCAATCAGGGCGATTATGACGTGCTGATTTATGTTGCCAACTGGCCGGCAGCCCGACGTCAGGTCTGGCGCACCTTGCTGGCGGCCAGGGCGATTGAAAATCAGGCCTATGTGCTGGGTTGTAACAGAGTGGGCATCGATGGCAATGGTCTGGAGTACAGTGGGGATTCTGTGGTGCTGAACTATCTGGGCGAACCGCTGGCTACAGCAAGTGAAGGTCAGGCGGCCGTATTGCTGGCCACTTTGGAACTGGACACCTTGCAACAAGGCCGGCAAAAATTTCCGGTGGCGCTGGATGCGGATGCTTTTTGTCTGATTTAACCTAAGCTGCTTTGCTTTATATTATTTAACTTATTGCTATCAATTGTAAGTTATAAATCATTGTTTTTTCTTGCAAGGATGTACTGAAGATGCTGTTTAAAATTCGTCTGGCTGTGCTTTTGGGGTTGGTCTGGCTGCTGCAGTCCTGTGGTGGTGCAGACACGAGTGAAAAAGCGACACAATTGACGCTGACCCTGTCCTCAGAAGTGCTGGATGCTGGTTTTCCGGAGCAGTTTAGTTATGTGACGGCCACGGTGCGGGATCAGGACAATAAATTGTTGCTCAATGCTCAGGTCGAATTCAGCACCACCCTGGGTAGTTTCAGCCCTGCAGCACCGTTACTGAACACTAAAGTACCGACGGATCGCGGTGAGGCATCTGGGCGTGGTGAAGGTCAGGCCATCGTCAAACTGTACCCTGGCGCTGTAGCCGGTGCGGCCAGAGTGACAGCTTATGTCAATGGCGTGCAACAAACCGCGACTGTGACTATTTCTGGTCAGGCGCCGTTGCCGGTGGATCCTGTCGTCAGTCAGTTACAAGTCACGGTGGCAAATCCGGCGCTGGTGGTCACTGGCACTGGTGGGCAGGACAGCACCAATATTCAGATCCAGTTATTCAACCGCGCTGGTTTAGCGGCCGGGGATGGCCCGGCTGGCCTCGACAATTTGCTGGTACAATTGATCGCCAGACCCAATGGCGGTGAAGTACTGCAAGGCCAACAGGCGAGTGGCGCTCTGGTCAGAGACAGTCAGCAAGTCAGGTTGAAAAGCCGCAATGGGGTTGCCACGCTGTTGTTGCAAGCGGGGACTCTGCCTGGCGTGTTAGAACTGAGTGTTGAAGCCTTGAATGAACAAGGATTACCGCTATCACCGGCGGTAAAAACCAGCGTGTCAGGATTGAGCATCGCATCAGGTCCGGCCCACAGTATTGCGGTCAGTTATCCACGGCTTGACAGTTTAACCAACCTTGGCAACGGCTTGTACCGGCGTAAAGGTGGTTTATTGGTGACAGATCGGCACGGTAATGCAGTGCCAAATGGCACAGTGGTCAGCTTGGGGGCCCTGGATTCAGTGTTGTTGTCGAATATGGCTCCAGCCCTTCATTATGGTGCGTTTCAAAGTGTGGCCGCAGGCGATGCCAGCGCCCAACAAGCGAGTCTGTTGTTAACGGATCCGTCCAATGCCTTGTTTAAAAGTGCTTATAATCTGCGTAACAACCTCAATCGTTATATTCAACAGGGTGATCGGGTGTTGCTGCCGAATGCGCAGGCTGGCGATAAAATCCGTTTTGTGGCGGCTGCACCTGTTGAAAACCAGCAATTGGCGTTGAATAAAGCCTGGTCGCAAAGTTATAACCAATTACAGTATCTGGTCGGCGCCGCGCTGGTCGGGGTGCAAATCGCCGGCGAAGCCGCAACAGGCAGTACCGATTTGGTCCCGGGCCAGGCGATCGTCAAAGACGGTTATGCCACGTTTTATCTGACGTATCCGGCCAATCAGCAAACCTTAAGGCTTGGTTGCCTGTCCGATCCACAACAAGATAGTCGTTATCTGCCGCTCGGATCAGCTCAGGTTTGGGTGATGGCGGAGGTGAATGGGACTGCTGCCACCACGCTGGATCGTCAGGCCTGTTTTGCTGGCTTATTACCCTTCACGCTGAGTGCAGATACCACTCAACTGAGTGGTTCGGGTACAGTATTGCTCAAAGCGCAGGATGCCAGCTTGATTAACCTGCCTTTTACTGACTTCACTGTCACCGTCAGTTATGACAAAAATGACGGTGGGCTGCTGGTCACCCCGGCTTCGGCATGCGCGGGTCAAACCGGGTTAAGGACAAATCAGCGTGGCGAGTGTTTATTGCAGTTGACAGTCACTGGTGGTGTCAGTGCAGATCAAGCGAAAGTAAAGATCCAACTGTCGGACAGTGGCAGTCAGGTTGAGCTGACAGTGACCAAAGCCTGAACTACATTTGTCAGACAATAATGCTAAAAAACGGCACTTTCTGTAATAAAACTACATAAAGTGCCGTTTTAACCGCTTTTTTATAGTATAATTCTAAAATACTGTAATTTTAGTACAAATCGACGAGGCCGCATGTCACGCTTTCATCCCACCGCATTGATTTTCTCTGGTTTTTTTTTGCTGGGGATCCTGATTATTTTATGGGGGGTGTTGCTGCCGGATCTGACCCGCAGTTTGCAGATGAGCGCAGCACAAAGTGGCTGGTTCTTTCTGGTGATGGCGCTTGGCACTATCAGTGGCGCTTATCTGGGTGGCAAATATGTGCAAAAATTTAATTTTCTGAAGCTATTTGCCGCGCTGGCGCTGGCTGAAACGCTGTTGTTGTTGCTGATTTCATTCGTCGAGACCTCAACCGAGCTGATGATCGGTATTTTTCTGTTTGGTTTGTTCTGCTCTGTGATGTTTACCATTGGTCATACCTTGATTGCTCGCTTGCACGCCAATAAAAGAGCTCAGATGATGGGGTTGATGGACTTTATGTTTAGTCTCGGTACTCTGGCGGCACCTTTTCTGGTGGTGGTGTTGTACTGGTGGATGGAAGACTGGCGTTGGCCATTGCGGTTGTTGGCGGTATTGCTGGTGGGCCTTGCGGCTTATGCCTATTGGATTGCCAGGTTGATCCAGGCGACGCCGGCTCAGGCTGCCGCGCCGCGCCAGACATTGTCTTATGGCGCAGTATTAAAACAGCCGGCTTTTGTCGCCCTGGTGTTAGCTATGTTGGGTTATGGTGCGGTGGAATGGGGCAATGGCAACTGGTTTGTCAGCTATGCCTCGACCGCCTTGCAATATCCAACTGAGCAGGCACGGCTGGTGTTTGCCTGGTTTACCGGCGGTATGGTGCTGAGCCGGTTAGGTTTTGCCTTTTTATTACCCTGGTGCGGCGCGCGTTTGTTATTAAGGTTGTTAGCCGCCCTGATGCTATCTGGAGCCGTGCTGCTGAAGCTGGCGGAGACATCCAGCGTGCTGGCGCTGGCGAATTTTATGCTGGGGCTGGGGTTAGGAGGTTTGTTCCCGTTATTACTGGCAACCGCGATGGATCTGGATCCACAAAACGGCGCTGTGTTGTCTGGCCTGGCCAATATTGGGGGCTCGGTTGGCTGTCAGATCGCAGCGTTAGGCACGGGGCTGTGGGCCAATAGCGCGGGTATCGGTACTGCCTTCTGGTTACTGCCGATAGCTGCTTGTTGGTTATTTGCCATGGTATGGCTATTCAGTCGTCGCGCCACGCCACGGCAAGCGCAGGCTTAACATCTTCTTATATTTGGCCGTCTGGCAGTTTATTCGCTGCCAGCTGCGCAATAATCATGCATTCATCAGACGAAAATCTGCTTTAACTGCTGACCGGATCTTGCATCCGGCGTCATTTCAGGGCATAACAGGCTGCCCATAGTCACAACGAGTTTTCACTGGATGAATTCATCTATTGATTGGGCTTTACTGCAACAACAAGCCCGTACTGCCGCTGAGCAGGCATATGCCCCTTACAGTCATTTTCCGGTTGGTGTTGCCGTGCTGGCCGCCAGTGGTAAAATTTATACCGGCTGCAATGTCGAAAATGCTTCTTATGGTGGCACCACTTGTGCCGAGCGTAATGCTATAGCTGCAGCTGTGGTCGCCGGTGAGCGGCAGTTCAGCGCTTTGCTGGTGTATACCCCGCAGGAAAAATTAACCCCACCTTGTGGTATTTGCCGCCAGGTCATTGCCGAATTTTTTACCCCCCAAAGTCCAATTGCCAGTGCGAATCATCTGGATCAGTTACAGCAATGGAGCTTAGGTGAACTGTTACCAAGTGCTTTTACGCCTTTGTATCTGGCCGAAAGCAACAAAGTTGATACCAGTAAAAGCAGCAAATAACGGAGTCTGATGTGTATTTACCGCAGGAAATTATCAAATTAAAACGTAATGGTGGCCAGTTACCAGAAGTCGCTATCCAGCAATTTGTCCGTGGTATCACTGATAACAGTTTCAGTGAAGGTCAGACGGCCGCGCTGGCAATGGCGATTTACTTAAATGGCATGCAAACCGAAGAAACAGTGGCTTTAACCCGTGCCATGCGCGACTCAGGTTCAGTATTGAACTGGGCTGGCAAACTGAATGGCCCGGTGGTGGATAAACATTCGACCGGCGGTGTGGGTGACAAAGTCAGTCTGATGCTGGCGCCAATGATTGCCGCTTGTGGCGGTTATGTGCCGATGATTGCCGGCCGTGGTCTGGGTCATACCGGTGGCACAGTCGATAAACTGGAAACTATTCCGGGGTATAGCTGTACCCAGCCACTGGCAAAAATTCAGGCTGAAGTGGCCAGGCTGGGCTGTGTGATCGTCGGGCAAAGTGCGGAACTGGCACCCGCCGATCGGCGTTTGTATCTGATCCGCGATGTCACTGCGACTGTCGAATCTATCCCGCTGATCACCGCATCGATTTTGTCGAAGAAACTGGCCGCCGGGCTGGATGTACTGACGATGGACGTCAAAATTGGTTCAGGTGCCATTATGAAAAATGTGGCCGACGCTACAGCGCTGGCGACCAGTATTGTCAATACCGCCAAAGGTGCAGGGGTCAAGACGCAGGCGTTATTAACGGATATGAATGAATGCCTGGGGGCGACCGCCGGCAATGTGCTGGAAGTACTGGAAACACTGGATTATCTGACCGGGAAATATCGCGAACCAAGGCTGCATCAGGTGACGTTAGAGCTGGGCGCCAGCATGCTACAACTGGCAGGTCTGGCGAAAGACAAAGCCAGCGCGGTGGCCGCACTGGAACTGAGTTTAACCTCAGGCAAGGCGGCTGAAATTTTTGCCCAGATGGTCAGCGCTCTGGGCGGTCCGGTTGATTTGCTGGAGAAACCACAGCACTACCTGGCGGCAGCAGCTGTGGTGCAGGATATTCTGGCGCCTCAGGCGGGTTATCTGGCCGCGAGCGACACGACTGCGGTGGGTATGGCGGTG
Source organism: Rheinheimera sp. B2H12 (assembly GCF_059620065.1). NCBI lineage: Bacteria > Pseudomonadati > Pseudomonadota > Gammaproteobacteria > Chromatiales > Chromatiaceae > Rheinheimera > Rheinheimera sp. B2H12. The sequence continues at coordinate 56,965 of NZ_CM184363.1, forward strand.
GTCAGATTAGGTGGTGGCCGGGCGCATCCGCAGCAAGTGATTGATCCTGCAGTAGGTTTCAGTGATGTATTGGCGCTGGGCTGCAAAGTACAGGCTGGCGATCGGATTGCCCGTGTCCACGCCGCATCAGTTGAGGCCGCCGCAAAAGCCACGGCAGAATATCTGGCAGCCCTAAGCTGGTCGGATCAGACGGTAAACTTAGCTCCAATTGTACATAAAGTGATTGATTAATCAGCACTCTTACTGCTACAACTGGCAATGGATTGCCAGGATTTGCCAAGGAGAGCCTGCATGTCTTTACCTTTTCCTCCGCCAGTGTTTATGCGCTGGCTGGAACTGAAAATTCCCCCCTTGTTGTGGTGGTTGATCTGCGTCGGATTGATGTGGTTGCTGGCGCAGTTCTGGCCACTTTATCATTTCAGCCAGATCTTCACCGCCTGGCGTATCGCTCTGGCTGCCGGTTTTATCCTGATGGCGCTGGTGATTGGTCTGGCTGCGGTCTGGCGCTTTCGCCAGGCAGCGACTACTGTTCATCCTATGCAACTGCAACTCAGCACCAGTCTGGTGCAAGATGGGATCTTCCGCTATAGCCGTAATCCGATGTATCTGGCAATGCTGCTCGGCTTAGCAGGGGTGGCCTGTTGGCTGGCGGTGTTGTCAGTCTGGTTGGGGTTGCCATTATTTCTGCTCTTGATCCAGCAGTATCAGATCAAACCGGAAGAACGTTGGATGGCAAGTCGTTTTGGTGCTGAATATCAGCAGTACCGGCAGCAAGTCCGGCGTTGGATTTAAGGAGGCGTGGATGATAAGCCATAATGATAACCCTTGGTTACGCTGGGCGGCAGGATTGACCATGCTGGCGGCGTTAGCACATTTTCTCATTATTGCCGGTGGGCCGGACTGGTACCGCTTTTTTGGGGCTGGTGAGGCGATAGCGCGACTGGCTGCGCAGGGTCACTGGTATCCGCCCGTGCTGACCACAGTGATTGCCTTAGTACTGACTACCTGGGCCTTTTATGCCTGGTCCGGCGCTGGCATGATGCGCCGTTTGCCTGGGATAGGTGTAGCACTGGCCCTGGTCAGTCTGATTTTTTTTGCCAGAGCCTTATTTGGCTTTTGGTTAGTGCATGCCCCAGCAGTCGCGGATGCTCACCTGCTGGAGTTGCAGCAAAGACCGCTGTTTTTATGGGGGTCTTCGCTGTATTGTCTGGCCTTAGCTGCATGTTACAGTCTTGGCTTGGTTAAATTAAAACGTTGTATGCAGCGTACCCGCTGGAACCAGTTATCGGGCTGAACCCTGTAAAGCCCGCATCAACTGGCTGGCTGTGAGTCGGTGTTGGCTGCCGGTTGGCAGCTTTGCAGCAACTGTTGCAGATGAGCCCCTAAGTCTTGCTGGGCCAGCGCCGTGCTGGCCTGCACCATTTGTTTCAGGGTGAGCAGTGCCTGTTCCAAACCTTGTTGTTCCAGTAAAGTTTTAGCATATGCGGCGGCATGGGCACCTTTTTCCAGCGTGCTGGCCAATTGTTCAAAGCTAAAATCCTGTTGTAACAGTTGCTCTAAATCTGCCAGCAGCTGGGTGACTTTCGCTGATTCGGCCAACGCCCCTTCCACACTAATTAATTTACCCAGCGGATCAGTACTGAGTTTATTGGCGACACAAGCGCTGACAGAACCTGCTTCCGCTTTTGCCAGCACTGTGTCCAGCCCTTGTGCGCGGATTTGCTGCACCACAGTCGCCAGTTGTTGTTCTTTCGCCAGCCAGGCCTGTTCGGCGACTTGTCTTGGATCCGTGCTGAAATAACCGCAGCTGGTGACGAAAAAACTCAATAACACAGGGAAAGCATAACGACGGCGACTGGACATAAAACACTCCTGAATATTGGCGCTGAGCCAGAAAAATCGTACAAAACAGACCAAAGTATCATTGGAGATGAGGGCGAACTGTGGCAGCTTCAAGGGCTCGCCAGTTGAATGCCAGCGTACAAGCGTCCGCCTATTCCTGTCCTCCCTACACCGCAGGATTTGCCGCACTAAAGTGAGTCAGCTATGGCCGTGCCAAACGGCCATGACGAATGTCTATGACGAATGTCTATGACGAATGTCTATGACGAATGTCTATGACGAATGTCTATGACGAATGTCTGCGACGAATGTCGCATTTTGGACTTGCAGTCCTGTGACATTTGTCGCACTATGACGACCTATACCATTCACAGGTCTTCAGCCATGCAACAACCGACAGCCCCTGAATTAGAAATTCTGAAATTGTTGTGGTCCAGACAACCCCTGACTGCGCGTGAGTTACATGATGAACTGGCGCTGGTGCTTGGTTGGGGTTATTCCTCGACCCGGAAAACGCTGGAAAGAATGGTGGAGAAAGGCCTGCTGAGTTTAACCAGCCTGGGCCATAAAAATAGTTACAGTGCCAATGTCGACAAAGTCAGCACTCTGGCTGGTTTTGCGCAGGACTTTGCCAGCCGGATTTTTGAACTGAAAGGCCCTTTGCCGGTGGCCATGTTTGCCGGTAGTCACCTGGTGGATGCCAATGAAATGGTGCAGTTAGAGCGACTGTTGGCGCAATTGGCCACGCAACAACCGCAGGACAGCAACTGATGCATGTGCTGTGGTTGCTGCTGGCTTTTCTGCTTTGGAGTTTGTTGTGTTGGACCTGCGTGCAACCCTTGTTGCGACGTCAGCCTGCTTTGGCGCAGTGGCCAGGTTTTTATTGGCTCTTATTGCTGATCTGTAGTATGCCGTTATGGCCTGCTTTGCAGTGGCATTCCGCCTGGATGGTGCCGCCGGAGTTATTGTTGGACAGTGTCAGCGAAGTATCGTTTTGGCTGGCAGCTCCGGCACATCCTGCCTTGCAGCCGTCTATCGTCTGGACTGAGGTATTGCTGCTGGCTTTGTCCGGTGGTTGGGGTCTTGGCGTGAGTTGGCGCTTGTGGCAGTTAAGCCGTCAGTGGCGCTTGTTGCAACAATTGGCCACCACAGCTGAACCCTTAACCCGCGCTGCAGTGGTGGCGTCATTACCGCTGAGTGCCAGAACAGAGGCAACTTTGCAGTTGCGCCGGCTGCAATTGCGACAGCAACAGGCGATAGCATCGCCCTTTGTGTTTGGTTGTTGGCGATTACATCTGATCCTGCCGCAGCAATTTAGTCAGTTAACTCCCGACGAGCGCTGGCTGGTGTTACAACACGAATTCTGCCATATCCGGCGTAAAGATCCGCAACAACTGTTAGCCTGGCGACTATTGGCAGCTTTGGCTTGGTTCAATCCAGTGCTATCACGGCTGGAAACTGCTTTTATCCGGGCGATGGAATTGACGGTCGATCAATGGGTGCTGACAGCACAGCCAGCGGCAGCCTACCGCTATGGTCAGGTGTTGTTACGCAGTTTGCAATATCAGCCACAGACTGCCAGTCCCGGTGCCGGATTTGGGCAGCAAGCGACCGAAGAAGATTTTAACCGGCAGCGTTTATGGCAGCTGTTTCAGCCCATCGCACCCTGGTCTGGGCGGCGGCGCTGCGTGTTGGTGACCGCAGCTTTACTGTTGGCGGCGCTGGCCCATCTGCTGTGCAGTCAATTGCAGTGGCAGCGCAGCGGCATGCCATCATGGCAATGGCCATTACAGCAGGTGGCCGTGAACTCTGCTTTTGGTGTGAAAAGTGCGCTCCGTCAGTATCGGCCCCATCTAGGGCTGGATTTGGCAGGTCAGCAGGGTGATCTGGTGTTTGCGGCAGCTGCCGGCAAAGTACTGATAGCCGATCATCACAGCTTACATCCGAATTTTGGCAAAGTGATTTTATTGGACCATGGTGCAGGTTATCAGACGTTGTACGCGCATTTGCAGCAGTTTTCCGTGCAGTCCGGTGACCATATCGCCGCTGGTACTGTGATAGGCCGGGTTGGCGACAGCGGCAAAGTCACAGGGGCGCATTTACATTTTGAGTTATTGCAGTATGGTCAGGCGCAGGATCCAATGTTGCATTTGCCTTTATTGTCATCGGCTGGCGTAGCCAGTCACTAACATTTTCTATCGATGCTTGGAGTGTGCATGTTTACCATGTTGTCTCGCTGGCGCTACGGCGCCGCGTTGGGTGTATGGCTCAGTGTAAGTTCGCTGGTACAGGCCGGTCAGGTGACAGAAACTGAGCTGGTACAACAATTTGAACAGCAATTTCGCTCTAAACTGCAACAAGCGAAAGTCCCGGGTGGTGCTTACGCTATTGTGCAAGGTGATCGCATTGTGAAGCTTGGCTACTATGGCGTGAGAGTGGCTGGCGAGCGTGCCACCGTCAATGCGGATACGGTATTCCGGCTGGCTTCAGTGTCTAAAACCTTTGCTGGTGTCAGCCTGGTGCAGGCTCAAAATGCCAGTCAGCTCCAGTTGCAACAGCCGTTGTCGAGTTATGTGCCTGAGTTAGTCCTCAGAACTCCGGAACTGACGAAAAGTCTGACGCTGGAGCAGGTGGTGTCACACAGTAGCGGTTTTTGGGCACACGCGTTTGAAGATCTGATCGAAGCGGATCAGACACCAGCACAAATTTTACCCAGACTGCGTGAACTCAGTCCGGTCTGCCCGTTAGGTCGTTGTTACAGCTATCAAAATGTTTTTTTTGGTTTGTTGGGTAATGCGCTGGAGCGGGCGACAGGTTTGCCTTATGACCAGTTATTGAGTCAGCGGCTATTCAAACCTCTGGGGATGCAGAGTGCTTCCGTGGGGCTGGCGCCGTTGCTGGCTTCGCGTAATAAAGCGATGCCGCATCAACGTGGCGGTAAAGGCTGGCGGGCGGTGAAACCCAAAGCAAATTTTTATCGGGTCAGCAGTGCTGCCGGCGTGAACGCCAGTGCCCGGGATCTGGCTATTTATCTGCAGGCGATGTTAGGCGGCCGACCCGAGGTGCTCCCGCTTCAGCTGTTGCAACAACTACAGCAGCCGTTAACCCGGGTACAGGGCAAACCGCGGGGCGAAGTCTGGCAGCAGTTTAAGCACACCAGCCTTTGGTATGGTCGCGGCTGGCGGATGGTGCAGTATGATCAACAACGGGTGTACTATCATGGCGGCGTGGTCGATGGATACCGGCCTTATATCGGTTACGCGCCCCAGACCGGTTATGGTCTGGTGCTGCTGACCAATGCTGAAGCCGATATTATCGGACCGCTGGCCAATTGGTTTTGGTTGCAAGTGCTGGATAAACAGTCATCAATGAAAACCTAAAGATTGGCACAGCTGCCATTGCAACTGTGCCAAACATCATTACAGACGGAAAATCAGCGGTTGTGGTGCGTGCTCTTGTTCCTGCTGTACCGGATAAATCCGGCATAAACGAGCGGCAACCTGACAGGCATTTTGGTTACCTGCTGCACAAAGGGCACGTAAATCCTGACATTGCCACTCGTCAGGCGCGGCTGCGACAGGTTGCGCTAAGGTAAACAATAACGTCGTGCTAACAGCTGCCAAGGTCATTTTAAGCGTTGTTTTCATTGTATTTTTTCCTTTTGCTATTGGTGTACTCGGGTTGGTTTGGTGTCTGTTTGAGGGCAGATCAATGGTTGAGCAGTCGATAGATCAAAGGCTGCGCATGTTGTACGGTCAAATTTTCCGGGTAATAAATATCGCAATAACGATAAACAATACGGCATTTTTGTTCATCACCCAGGCTGCATTGATATCTTAAAACTTCGCAGTCGGCGGCTCCCGGCACGGCATAAGCAGGTTGGGTCATTGATAGCGCCACTGCACCTGAAAAGACCAGCAGACTGGTTTTAATCATTTTGTTCATAGAACACCCATGTTTGTTGTGATTTTGAGTTGGATTTTATGTTGTTGTGACAGTCAGCATGACGGCTGACTCTGATGACAATGCGCGGATATGTGGATTTTATTTTAATGAAAACTGTATATTAAAGTTATTTAACTGTGACATTCATGGGTTCAATGTTTACGCTTGCAGTTTACAACGCAACCCGCTAGCTTGCTGAAAGTGTATGTTTGCCGAGGTGCTGCTGGTCTCGTTGGGCGGCAAGGGACATCAGATGATGTTGACTATAATGAAGGGGGAGTAATGAAAAGATTGATCCTTTTGACCATGTTGCTGTGGTTGTTGGCAACCCCAACCAGCCTGCTGGCGCAGACGCAACGTTTTGGCACTGCTATCGATCTGGCCTTGTTGACGCCGGTATCCAGTCTTGTCGCGGCGCCAGATCAATATCTGGATAAACAAGTCACAGTGCAAGGTCGCATCCACAGTGTCTGCAGTAACAAAGGTTGCTGGATGCAACTGGAGTCCGATCAGGCCAGTCAGCAATTTAAAATTAAAGTCAGAGATGGCGACATGGTTTTCCCGGTCAGTGCCCGCGGTAAAACAGCTTTTGCTACCGGCAAACTGCATAAAACGGTGTTGGATCTGGAGTCCAGCCGCGAATATTTAGCCGACATCGCGCAGCGGCAGCAGAAAAGCTTTGACCCGGCCAGCGTCACTCAACCCTTGGTGTTACTGCAATTAGTGCCGACTGGTGTTGAAATCCGTCCCTGAAGCTGAGTGCGTCCTGTGTTGAGCGCTGCGCCTCACCTTAAAAGGAAAGTTTTCGAAAGTTATTTTTTGCTTTTCAACGCAATTTTATTGTCATTTTTATCTTTTTGTGTTTCATTCTCTTTCGAATATAAATCAAGGCTGGGACTGTTGCTGCGTCAGCCTGATTTTGAGCAGGTAAAGCGCAGAAGGAGATCCGCATGACAGAATTTAATCGCAGAAGTTTTATGAAAGTCTCACTGGGTACAGCCGCCATCGGCGTACTGGCCGCTGGTACTGCTGGTTGTCAGAGCAGCCCGACGCCCCGTGCCAAATCGGCTGGTCAATCGGTTCTTGGCCTGGTGGTGCCGGCGATGGCACAGGTTCGAGTCGGTTTAATTGGTGTCGGTGAGCGTGGTGTTGGTTATATCAATCACTTTTCTAACATTGAAGGCGCTGTGATCACCGCTATTTGTGATACTGATCCGCAAGTGATTGCCAGAGCCAAAACTATGCTGCAGCAGGCGGGTAAACCTGAGCCTGCCTGGTACCATGCCCATGCCGAATCTTATCTGGAATTGGTGCAAAGGCCTGATGTCGACATTGTGGTGATTTCTACGCCATGGCAATGGCATCATCCGATGGCCAAAGCGACGTTACTGGCCGGTAAACATGCTTTTGTTGAAGTACCGATGGCTCTGACGCTGGAAGACTTATGGGATTTAGTTGATACCGCCGAGCGCATGCAACGAAACTGCATGATGTTAGAAAATGTCTGTTACGGCCGTGATGAACTGATGGTGTTAAATATGGTCCGGCAAGGCTTGTTTGGTGAGCTGTTGCATGGGGAAGCCGCTTATATCCATGAATTGCGCTGGCAGATGAAAGAAATTGACCGCAAAACCGGCTCCTGGCGCACCGGCTATCATGCCAAACTGAATGGTAACTTATATCCGACGCATGGCCTTGGGCCTATTGCGCAATATATGAATATCAATCGTGGTGACAGATTTGATTATCTCAGTGCCATCAGTTCACCGGCGCTGGGTCGGGCGGCTTATGCCAAACGTGAATTCCCGGCTGATCACCAGCGCAACCAACTGAACTATATCTGTGGCGATATTAACACCAGTATCATTAAAACTGTGCAGGGCCGGACTATCATGTTGCAGCATGACACTACCACACCGCGGCCTTACAGCAGGCACAATTTGATCCAGGGCACCAATGGGGTGTTTGCCGGTTTTCCAAACCGGATCGCGCTGGAGCAGGGCGGTAACGGCAACTATCACGAATGGATGACTGATATGGAACCCTGGTATCAGCGTTATGACCATCCGTTGTGGCAGCGGATGGGGGCCGATGCCGAGCGAAATGGTGGCCATGGCGGCATGGACTTTCTGATGTGCTGGCGGCTGATTTATTGCCTGCGCAATGCGCAACCGCTGGATCAGGATGTGTATGATGGCGCGGCCTGGTCGGCTGTGGTGCCGTTATCAGTCGCGTCGGTGGCGGATCGCGGTAATAGCAGAGATTTCCCCGATTTTACCCGCGGACTCTGGCAAAGCGCGACCCCTTTGCCTGTGGTCGGTGCTTAACGCTACTCTCGTGACTGGTGGCTGGCGGCCTTAACGGATCCAGCCTTGCAGCAGGCGGCGGAATTCGGGCGTGCCAGCTTGCTGCAACCATTCAAACACCAGCATTTCACGACTGATCAGACTGCAACCTGCCTGCAATAAACGTTGCAGCGCCAGCTGTTTATTGGCGGCAGTGCGCGAGCCGATGGCATCTTCCACCAGAAACACCTGATAACCGGCTGCGATGGCGTCCAGCGCGGTTTGTAGCACACAAACATGACTCTCGGTGCCGAGTATCACCAATTGACGACGACCATGTTGTTGCAACTGTTGGCAAAACAGTGGTTCTTGCAGGGCGCTAAAATGAATTTTTTCCAGGATCTGCTCTGGCTGGAAATAACGCCTTAACTGCGGTAACGTCAGGCCCAGCCCTTGGGGGTACTGCTCTGTGGCCAGACAAGGGATTTGCAACTCGGTAGCCACCTGTAACACCCATTCTGCAGCCGCCACCAGCTCTGTACTCTGGGCTATGGCAGGTGCCAGCTTCGTCTGGATATCAATCAGTAACACTAGACTTTGTGTCGGCTCCAGTTTCATCCTTTGCTCCTTGACCGTTTGACCGTTTGACCGTTTGACCGTTTGACCGTTTGACCGTTTGACCGTTTGACCGTGCTGCTGGCTGGCAACCTCACAGTTGCGGCCGGTTAATCCTCGTCATCGGCTGCTTGCTGGCGCTGTTGCCTGGCTTGCATTTCGGCAAAAGCAGCTTTGATTTCTTCGAGTACGGCATCAACATCGGCGGCGGCGGCGGGTTCGGTAAATTCGCCAGTCAATTCAGCTTCCGGATCAAAATTACCGGCTTGGTATAACGCCCAGATTTCCTTGGCATATTGGGTCTGTAACAGTTCAGGCGCGAACTGACCGTAGTACTGAGTCATATTATTGACATCACGGGCTAACATCCAACTGGCGTTATTATTCGCGGCGGCGTCGACCGCTTGCGGTAAATCGATGATCACCGGACCATAAGCATCGACCAGCACATTAAACTCGGATAAATCGCCATGCACCAGGCCAACACCTAACATCCGCATGATGTAACGCATCACCATGGCGTGATCCTCGACCGCTTGCTCTGCCGACATCATCACATCGTTCAGACGGGGCGCGACGTCGCCATCGGCGTCAGTGACCAGCTCCATCAGCAACACCCCATCGTAGCAGCCGTAAGCAACCGGCACCCTGACACCGGCATCGGCCAGTTTGAACAAGGCACTGACTTCGGCATGCTGCCAGCTTTCTTCCTGCTGTTCCCGGCCGTAACGGGAGCCTTTTTCCATGGCTCTGGCGCGACGCGAGCTGCGTACCTTGCGGCCTTCCTGATATTGCACCGCTTGCTTAAAGCTGCGCTGCGCCGCATCTTTATAAACTTTGGCGCAGCGGATCTCATCACCGCAGCGAACGACAAACACTGCAGCTTCTTTGCCGCTCATCAGCGGACGTAGAACTTCATCAACCAGGCCTTCTTCGACCAGTGGCTGGATTTGTTTTGGTATTTTCATCAAGTCGTTATACCTTAGATTGCGCAGCGATGGAATAAGTCTGTGGTTGTTGCAGTGATGTTGTGGCACCACAGTTCGCCTCAAAGGACATTTCGATGAAAATATTACCGATTTTTGCAATTTTTCTGCTCACTATCCAAGGTTGCAGCAGTGTGGCGGCGGACAAAACTGGACGGCCGGTTTCATTGGCGTTATTAGCGCCAGGAGCCTTGCAACCACTGCAACGTCTGACTGATATTCACGGCCAAACCATTCGGCTGGATCAACCAGAGCAACGAAAACTACTGATCTTCTTTGCCACCTGGTGTAGTGATTCACAACGGGCTATCCGGCAAATTCAGGCCTCAGCACTGGTACAACAGCAGGATTTACAAATCGTTGGGATAGGCCGGGAAGAAAATGTCGCCAGCCTGAGCAAATTTGCCGCCGACTATCAAGTTAGTTTTCCGTTAGTGGCCGATCCGGACCGGCAGTTGTATCAGCAATTCAGCAACAGTGGCATTCCAAGGCTGGTGTTGGTCGATCAGCACAACCGCATTGTCAGGACGTTTTTGGCAGAAATCCCCGATGTGATGCCAGAGTTAGAATGGACTGTAGCAGCGCCAGCTACCAGCCATTAAAGGCAATACGGGGTGGTTGCAGGGGTTTGACCACGCCGCCGCCACCGATGCGACCAAGCGCTTGGTCATAGCGGATCAAACCATCGCCGCCGAGGCTGACTTTCCGGCCTAAAGCGGCACCGGCAAAGTAATTTTGCCGGCCAATACCGGCAATTTTAATATCGGTCAGTGGTGCGTAAATCGCGGCATAAATGCCATCGGCTGCGCCACTGATATCAATACCGGCTTTGTCTTTATCGGCAGTATTGCCTTCACCAGCCAAGCCGGCAAAGGCAGAATAAATGGCAAACACCGGTTTCTGATTGACCAAACCTTCGGGTTTGCCACCCTGTTGATTCAGCAGTTTGGCATCGGCGGCAAAGATAATTTTACCACTGCTGATGAGGGTCAGCGTGCTGTTATCCAGAATGCGCAGTTTCGCGTTTGCCCCCAGTTGCATCCTGTCACGGATATAAATAGTGATATCGCCGCTGATTTGCAATTCACTATTGGTCAGGTTGAGCTCAGTGAAAAAGTAACTGCGGATACTCTGTCCCAGAAACTTTGTGTTGGCCGGACTGTGCTGACCGGTGGGCCTGTCAGGTTGCAGAAATTGTCCCTGAGTGTTGTTGAGTTGATACACAGTATCAGGCTCGGTTAAATTGAGTGCAGTGAAGGTGGCGGGTTTGTCCATCTTTTGCACTTGAGGCGCAATATCCAGCGCATCACAAATTGGATTAAAGTCGGCGCTGCTGCGATCGTTATTATCAATGGCTAACAAAGGCACTTCCGGAAATTGGTTATTGCCTAATGCCACTTTTTGGCCTATTCCCGCCGGATTGGCAGTGCCGCTATATTGCACTGCTGCCAGATCGTCAAACACCGCTTTGATATAGTCGGCACTGAGCAGCAGATTGCCCTGAATTTGCACTGGACTGGCGATAGTGCCGTATTCAACCGGCTGACCCAGCGGGTTAATCTGGCCATAATTGGACACTGTGGTATGGCCTTTGACTTTGATGCCACCGGCAAGTTTAGTCGGCGCGGTAATCGTCAACGCCTGATTGGTTTTCAGTTCGGCCAGTAGTTTGACTGTGCTGTTGATATGAATATTGCCCCGGGCCCAGACTTCTTTTTTAATGGTGGCGCTGGCATTGTTCAGCCAGATATCGCCATTGGCATGCACCCGGCCCGTGACGACGGCAGAGCCTGCCAGGCTGATATTGCCTCTGGAGAGCACGTCGCCCTGAATAGGTGCGGCACCGGACAATTCGATATGACCGTTGCTGTTGACCGTCTGCACCACCACATTGGTGCCGGTGGCCGCTGGATTGGACGAATCATAACTGCTGATACCGCCACTGGCGGATAAGTTCACCCCTTCACAGCCAGTGACCGCATGACCAAATGGTCGTTGCTGACTGCCGCTCTCTGCGACTTTGCGGAACAAGACCCGGCGGCTAGCCAGACTATCATGATACCTATTACCGGCAGCGTCGACCGTCAGACCGGTTGCGGTCAGAGTGGCTGCTGTGGTACTGAAGCTGCGACCACCGCTCAGATTTTGTACCGCCACAGCGGCCGCAGCTGCCAGTTCGGCATCGGTTTTAGTGGCGTTTGCCGGCTCCCGCACAAAACGATTTAACTGATGGTAACTTTCAAATACTGCTTGGTCGGCCAGCAATTCGGCATTGAGTTTTTTCTGGAAGTTGCCACTCATCCGCTCTTGCGATATCGCATTATTCAGCGCGCTGAACACCAGTAAACTCGCCATCAAGGTCAACAGCAGTACCAGCAATAACGACATTCCTTTCTGGCGGACTTGCATCAGGTTGCCTCGGTTAAGATGATTGATTTTAATGCGATATCAAGCCGGATATAGGGCTCGGCTGACTGATCGGCATTCAGATCTGCGGTTGGGTATTTGCCTGGCAAATTTTTTGGCGACAAACGGAATCTGACCAGCCGATTATTGGCCTGCAGACTGAAATCCAGCGCATGAAAGCCAGTGATGAGCGCGGTCCAGGGCCCGTTCACTCCCGCTATAATGACCCGACATTGCAAAGCCGTATCCTTGAGCCTGAATTGTTCGGTAAAAGCTGTGGTTTGGCTATTGCCAAGGCAATCAGTCTGCGCGGCGTTGTTGTTGTCCTGTGTGACATGCAGAGTGCTGATATTCTCAGGCTGGATAATAGTCACTGCGGCTGCCCGTTTCAGGCTCTGACCCAGCATATCGCGGCTACTGCGTAACACTTCCTGAGCATTTTCAAAGTCATGTGTGTGCTGCACTGTTTGTTTAATGGCCAGTAACGCACCGCCAACGCCACTGACTAATAACATGGTCAGCACCAGACTGATCAAAAGCTCAACCAGGGTAAAGCCTGTGACCAGCGCGGTTCTTTGGCTCATAAACAACCTGCCGGATTGCCATTGCGTAGCCAGGGAAAACCGGCTGCGATATCCAGCCGTTCACTGGATTGGTCGCGTTGACGCCGGTCTGTCCAACGAATGGTGACAGACAGCAGAGGTTGCGCTGCTGCCGCAGTCAGCGGCGAGGTCGAAAAATCGTAGGCGGGCACAGTGGCCGAGTAGCCGACCGGATCCAATTCAGCGTCAGGCTTGAGGCCGGCGATAAAATCCTCATCAAATGGCTGGCTGCCTTGTTGCAACCGGCATAACTCTGGCCACAGCCGTTCAATCACATTTTGTGCCTGAAGGCTGGCGACTGTCTGCTGCAAACTGCTGCTGGCATATTGCAGCGTTTTGACCTGGGCTGCAGCCAGTCCCAGTAAGCCAATTGCCACCAGCAAAATAGCGACCAGCACTTCGATCAGACTAAAACCATGCAAGCGCTGAGGGTGCAGCATGGTTAAACTCCGGCATCTTGGCATTGCTGGCTTTGCACAATGAGCTGGCCACTGGGGAAGATGCACAACCATTTGGTGGCGGCATATTGTTTTGGATCTTTAATTTCTATCGCCTGAGCACTGGTATTGCCGTTACTGCTCAACTGAATATCCGCCAGGCCACTGACCTTGATGGCGCTGTCATTCAGCGCGAAATGGCGAATCACCTGGTCATTGTTACCAGGAACAATCACTTGCCAATGGTTATCCTGCTCCGGCACCAGTTTGAGCCACACTGTGGCTTCGCGTTTGATGGCCTCACTGCGGGAGAATTTATATAACGACTGCAACTGATTGACGGTACGGGCATGTTTTTCCTGCTGGATAAAACTTTGATAGCTGGGGATCGCCAATGTCGTCAGCAGCGCTGCTATCGCCAGGCTCAGTAATAATTCAAGTAAGGTAAAGCCTGCTGACGTTGTTAATCGGCCCAGCATCTGTCACCTCCTTCTGCGGTTTTCATACCTTGCTGATTCAGGGTCAGACTGCCACAGGGAAAGCCGGTGGTTTTGGGGGCTGCGGTCAGCAGATAGGCGTCAGTTTGTGCTTCGACCCTTTGATAGCTGAAATCATAATGACTGCTGCTGTTGATGTTGAAATTCGCCGGATATTCGCCTTGCCGACTGTAGCTGCGTTCTAATAAATGGCTCTGCTCCAGTAAGATGCGCTGTGCATCCAGCCGGTAACCGGCTTGCAGATGACTCAGATAAGGTGGGTAGGCGATAGTGGCGATGATCCCTAATACTGCGACCACCACCAGCAATTCAATCAGTGAAAATCCATTCTGTTTCACAGCAACCTCATATGCAGCGTCTACCTTGCTACCGGCCAGCTGACAGCGCTGTCATTATTAGCAAAAAATAAAATACCTTTTGGTATTTCCTCGTGCCGATGCACAGTGCTGAGTGCCTTAACTCGCCCGTCAGCTTTGGCCGAAATATAACCAGATAGCCAGGTTGGGTCAACAGGATGATGATGTATTTTACAAATTAATTACTTTATAACCGAAAATAAAAAAATCAGCGGTTTGGTTATAACAAACAAAGGGGCGATGTTTTCTGGCTGCTGAAAGCGCCAGTGAGGAGCTGCCGCGACTTTAGTTCAAGCCGCGGCCATGAGGTTACTTAGCTAACAGTTGTTGCACCAATTGTTGTAAATCCGCTGCAAAATGCTCGGGATCCAGTTTGTCGAGATTCACTTTGTACTTGCCATTGACCAGTACCGTTGGCACTCCTCGTAACACGCCATTTTCCGACCACTTGGTTTGCTGGGTTTTCATATTCTGCACCGCAGTCAGCAATGGCAGGCTGTTAAATTTGGCATCAAACTGCGCACCGTCAATATCATTCACCACAAGCAGGTTGCGAATATCCGCATCATTGCTGAATTTGGCGCCCTGGCGGTGGATATAATTAAAAATCAGCCCGGCAACTTTATCGCCCTGATCCAGTTCTTTGCCCACCAGATAAGCTCTGCCTAAGGCTTGTTGTATTTCAGGGCTGGCAGCGGGTAAAAAATCGACATGGACTTTTTCCAGACTGACACCGGCCGGTAAGCTTTTTGCCAGCTGTTGCGCCATAGGTTCAAAATGGAAACAGTGACCGCAGAAAAACGAAAAAAACTCCTGCACTTGCGGTTTGCTGGTTTTTTCAGTGGCGACCACTTGATAGTGGGTGCCTTCGACAAACTTGTCGGCTTTGGCATCACAGGCGACTAAACCAAGCGCCAGTACTGCGGTACATAAAGTGCGTAAAAACATAGTTGCTCCCTGGGCTATCACGGTTATTTCTTCTGCAGTAAATAATGAACCAGTGCTTTTAAATCTTGTTCCTGATTGGCTCTGTCCAGTTTGCTGATATCAATTTTGTAGCGGCCATTGACGATAAAAGTCGGCACAGAAGTCAGGATACGGGCTTTAGATAATTCATTTTGTTCTTTCTGGATCAGTTTTACCTGAGATTGCACCACAATATTCTTGATATTTTTGTCATAAACCGCCGCATCAATGCCCTGACTCAGCGCCAGGCTGCGAATATCATCGGCGTTGGCAAAAGTCTTGCGATCGACATGAATATGTTTAAAAAAGGCGTTGTTCAGCTCAGTAGCCTTATTCTGAGTTTTGGCGACCGCCATCGCCAGCGTCAGTCCAGTTTGAATTTCCGGCGTGGCAGCGCCCATAAAATCGACATGATATTTTTTAAAGCTGGTGCCTTCCGGCAGCGTCTTCACCACACTTTGTACCACCGGGTCCAATGCGTTACAGGCCGGGCAGTAATAAGAAAAGAATTCTTTGACTTCAGGTTTACTGGTGCCTACTTCAGCAATCACCTGATAGTGTTCACCTTCTTCATAGGTGGTAGCGGCCTGTAAACCAGGGATCATGCAAGCGGCAACAAACCATAACAGCAATTTTTTCATCAGTGTTTTCCAGTTATCAATTCAAATCATGGGTTGAGCTGCAGCGGACTGCAGGTCGGCGAAGATGCTGCACAGCTTACACCAGCCGAAAATCAGCTGTACAGTCCCTGGTTAATAATCATAAGGATACAACCGTAATACTGGCTGTTGTAACCTGAGCAACTGGTCACGCAGACTGGCTACCTGTTGTTGCCAGTAGCTGTCACTGTTAAACCACGGAAAATGCAGTGGAAAAGCCGGATCTGTCCAGCGCCGCGCCAGCCAAGCCATATAATGCACCATCCGCATCGCCCGCAGTGGTTCAATCAGTGCCAACTGACCGTTGTCAAAATCAGCGAATTGCTGATATTCATCCAGCAACAGTTCCAACCGCAGTCGTTGCTCCGCCTGTTCACCTCCCAGCAGCATCCACAGATCCTGGATGGCGGGCGCTTGCCGGCAATCGTCCAAATCGACAAAAAACGCTTGCCGGTCATAAAACAGATTGCCCAGATGACAGTCACCATGGCAGCGGAGCAGACTGGCCGGCTGATACAGCTGTTGGCAGAGCGTGCTCAGCTCAGTCAGCAGCGGGGCTAATTGCAGTTGGATCGCTGGCATCAGACCGGCTTGATGCAGTAAAAATTCCGTGCTGTCGGTTAAAAAATGCTGGATGGATAAGGTGGGTCTGTGGGTAAAAGCTTGTTTGCCGCCAACCAGATGCAACTGACCGAGGAAACTGCCCAATTGTGCCAGTTGATCATCATTGTCAGGTTCCAGCGCCCGGCCACCGCGGCTAGGGAAAATAGCAAACTGATAACCCTGATAAGGCAATACGGACTGACCATCGCGGCGCAGTGGTGCCACCACCGGAATTTCAGCTGCAGCCAGTTCAAAAGCAAACTGATGTTCTTCCTGAATTTGCGCGGTACTCCAGCGCTGTGGCCGGTAAATTTTGACCACATAACGCTGTTGATCATCGGCTTTAAACTGATAAACCCGGTTTTCATAACTATTGAGTGCCAATAGGCCAGATTCGGCGTAAAAACCATAATGCTGGCAGGCGTCAAGGATCAAATCCGGCGTCAGGTCAGTAAAATCAAAAGCTGCGGTCATGCAAGGTGGCTCGGCTGAGAAAACGTCAGTGTACCTGCTAGCTTGTTGCCAAACCAGCGGTCTGCGTCCGGCGGATGGTCACAGGCTGTGACCATCCGTGGCGGGATGGAATGAACCCGGGTTCAGGTTAGTTAACGGCCGGCAAAAAACTTACTGCCTTGCGTCAGTTCAATCTCAGGGTTGGCTTTGTTAATCACCTGAAATTCAATATCCATCACAGGTTTGGTGCTGTCGGCCGGATCCATCGACAGGCTGATCGGCACCCCGGCAGTATCGCCGCCTTTAATGGTGACTTCCTGCTCGCCAATCCAGCTGGCTTGCGGTAAACCTGTAAATTTCAGCATAAAAGTCTGATCTTGCTGTGATTTATTAATGATTTTGATGGTATAGGTATTCTCGATCAGACCCTCATCGGTTTCACGGAATAAACTGCCGCGATCTCTGACCACATCCATTTCGGCCGGAACCCGACTGTATAAAGTCCAGCCGAAGGCTGCGGTAACAACCAGCAATACTGCCAGATAGCCGAGCAATTTCGGCCGCGCGACTTTGGTCGGTTTCCCTTGCAGGCTATGTTCTGTGGTGTAACTAATCAGGCCTTTGGCATAACCCATTTTATCCATGGTATCGTCACAGGCGTCGATACAAGCGCCACAGTTAATACATTCATATTGCAGACCGTTGCGGATATCGATGCCGGTTGGGCAAACATGCACACATAAATTACAGTCAATACAATCGCCTAAACCTTTGGCTTTGTAATCGGTATCCTTACGTGAGCGCGGGCCACGGCCTTCACCGCGGGCTGCATCATAAGTGACAGTAAAAGTGTCTTTATCAAACATTGCTGATTGGAAACGGGCATAAGGGCAAATGTGGGTACACATAATTTCGCGCATCCAGCCAGCGTTGCCATAGGTACAGAACATAAACAGCAGAATAAACACCCAGGACCAAAAACTGGCCTGGCCGCTGAAGAAATCAATAAACAGCTGGTCGACCGGAGTGAAATAACCGACAAAAATCAATGAAGTTAACAGCGAAAACAACAACCAGGACAGATGCGTCAGGCTTTTTTTCCAAACTTTGCTAAGGGTCCAGGCATCTTTATCCAGTTTCATCCGCTGATTGCGGTTGCCCTGAATTTTTTCTTCAAACCAGATAAAAATAAAGGTCCAGACGGTTTGTGGGCAGAGATAACCACACCAGACCCGGCCATAAAAAGTGGTGACAAAAAACAGGGCGTAAGCCGAAATCACCAGGATCCAGGCCATAATAGTAAAATCCTGCGGCCACAGCGTCATCCCAAAAATATTAAATTTTTGCTCACCAATATCCAGCAGGATGGCCTGATGGCCATCAAATTGCAGCCAGGGCAACAACATAAAAAGCCCCATAAACACAAACCCCATATTGCGACGCAACCGCTGATGTAAACCTTTGACGGCCCTGACATAAATCCGATCGCGCACCGGATAGGTTGCCGCTTGTTTCGGATTGTGCATGTCAACTTTAATCGGGATTGGTTGTTGTTTTGGTGGTTGTTGCACTGTATACATACCTCTGAAATTACGACTGCCGGACGCCCAGCACTGCAACACTGGCAGTGCCTATTATAGCAGTAAAGCCTGATGTACCATGATGTTGCCTCGTCAGTTGACAACAGGTTACTGTGGACCAGTGAACTGAGGCATAAACCATACCATTTGTATGACTATTATAACCATATGAATCGACTAAGTTTACCAAAATGTAGTGTAAACATTGTTGTCATTTTTGCGAGGCTATTGTCGATGAAAGTGACAGTTTCACTACAGCCTTGCGTATCAGCCGTGAGCAGAATAAGGTGAAAAATGAAAAAAGTGCTGGGATTGATCCTGTTGATATTGCTGTTGGCGACCTTTTCCGACCGCCCGCCGTTGCTGGCCTACAAACAACAACTGTTTGGCTGGTTTAGTGCAAAAACACAAACGGCAAGTCAAATCAAAGGTGAACAAAGTTTAGTCTTACTGCAAGCAGAATTGCAGCAATTTGGTGCACCTTTGGGGTTGGGGCAACAACAGGCGTTGCAACAGCTGAGTCAGAGTGTGGCGCAGGTGCTGGCATTTGAGCAGCAATACTGCCTGCAAGGCCAGTTTCATCCGTTATTTTATGGTGAAAGTATTGGCCGGTTATGTCAGTTGATCGCTGCCCGCAGCGCGCAACTCAGCCTGAAATAGCGCCTGTTGCTGACAATGAACCGCTGGACAACTGATTCAGTCCGCATTGCAGCAGCTCCTGCGCAACGGCGATGATGTCGCGGGCGGCGGGGCCATTTGGTTGGGTGTCCAGCACGGAAAAACCCTTCAGTGCACTGCTATCGAATTCTTCGTGTTGACCAATCTGGGTCTGCAACACCGTCAGATTGGCGGCCTGCAGCCTGGTTCTGGCTTGCAGTACCCGCTCATCTGCTTGCGCAGTTCCTGGAACAGGGCACTGATTGAGCACACAAGCGACCTGCATCTGTGGATTAATTTGCACGCAATTCTGGATCAGATCGGATAAATGCGGGATAGTTGCCAAATCCCGGACTTTAGGCTGCAACGGCAACAACACATGGGTCGCCACCGCCATGGCCGAGCGCAATGCCACGGCATCATGCGCCCCGCAGTCGACAATGACATAATCATAATGATGCTGCAGACTTTTTAATTCGTAGCGGATTTTGCCATACATCTGCACAGCATTAATCCAGGACAACGCTGGTTGCAGATGGCGCAGCTGTACCCAATCCGATGTGCTGTGCTGTGGATCACAGTCAACCAGAATGACATTGGTATTGTCCAGCGTTGAAAAGTACACGGCGAGGTGCTGAGCCAGACAACTTTTGCCGGTACCGCCTTTTTCTCCGCCGATTAATAAAATCATGCTGCCTCCTTGCACTGCTGAGTATCATCCTGCACCTGGCATATCAGGGGTTCGGCCGATACTACCAGCCGGATCTTGCTGTCACAGTATAGGAAAGCGGCACAAAAGCAGCAAAACTTAACGGTAATTTTTGCTGCAGTTGAAAAAAAGGTTTCACAGTGCCACGTCAATTTGAGCGATGACCCGCAGTGCCTTGTCGATTGCGGCCTGGATGTTTTGATCTTGTGCCAGTGCGATGCCCAGTCGACGCTCACCTTGCACTTCAGGTTTGCCAAATAACCGCAGTTCAGTATCCGGCTCCTGCAATGCCTGATGTAAGCCGCTAAAACTCATCTGCTGCGATTGTCCTTTTACCAACAATACCGCTGATGCCGTTGGGCCCAGTTGTTTAATGGCAGGAATTGGTAAGCCCAGAATAGCGCGGGCATGTAAGGCAAACTCGGACAGGTTTTGTGACATCAGAGTCACCATGCCGGTATCATGTGGCCGTGGCGACACTTCACTGAACCAGACCTCGTCACCTTTCACAAAGAGCTCGACGCCAAACACGCCATAACCTTGTAAAGCTGTGGTGATCCGACGGGCATAGTCCTGGGCAGTGGCCAGCGCTGTCTCTGACATCGCTTGCGGTTGCCAGGATTCACGATAATCGCCTTTTTCCTGCCGATGGCCGACGGGAGCGCAAAACTGTGTCCCTGATACAGAGCAGACTGTCAGCAAGGTGATTTCATAATCAAAATCGACAAAACCCTCTACGATCACCCGGCCTTTGCCAGCCCGGCCGCCTTCTTGGGCATAAGCCCAGGCGGCAGCTAAATCGGCATCAGTCCGCAGCACAGACTGGCCTTTGCCGGAAGAGGACATGATGGGTTTGACCACACAAGGAAAACCAATTTGACGAACTGCAGCCAGATAACTCTGGTGGTCATCGGCAAAACAGAAAGGGGAAGTTGCCAGGCCAAGTTCTTCTGCCGCTAACCGCCGGATGCCTTCCCGGTTCATCGTCAGATGAGCCGCTCTGGCACTTGGGATCACGGTAAAACCTTCTTGTTCCAGTTCCAGCAGCGTCGCAGTCGCAATGGCTTCAATTTCCGGCACGATCAAAGCTGGTTTTTCTTTGATCACCAATTGGCGTAAAGCCGCGCCATTGAGCATTGATATCACATAGTGTCGATCAGCCACTTGCATCGCCGGTGCGTTGGCGTAACGATCCACTGCAATGACTTCACAGCCGTAACGTTTTAATTCAATACATAATTCTTTGCCTAATTCACCAGAACCTAATAATAACACTTTGGTACTGGTGGGGCTGGCAGGGGTGCCAATACGGGTCATGCCGGATGCTCCATCACGCAATCTGCGAAACTGTGGTTGGCGCTAGATTAGCAAGAAAATCGCTTTTTGCCTGCAGTTTTTTCTGCTTTGGCATGGCGCTGAGGTTGGTATCACGAGGGAAAAGGCTGACAACAGGACAGACACTGACAGCATGCTGTCAGTGTCTGGGATGGTTTAAGCCGCGATTGGGCTCCAGCCTGCTGGCAGCGGCTGACTGCGGCGGCGGCTGAGCAGTAAGCCGGCCACTAACAGCAATAAAGCTGCCCACAGTGGCGGTTCGCTCACCACAGGTGGATTGGTGCCCACTGGAGGTTTCAACGGTGCCGGATCAATTTCGGCATTCCCCTTCCAGGATTTAGCAATCACCTGGCCCCAAACCACGCCTTGATTGGTTTCAATCGCCGCTTTTGGTGACAGGATAGTGCCATAGACATCAGAAGAAATCTTCAACCGCGCGACATCTTTAAAGTTGTACAGAATTTGACTGGCCAGCGGGGCCGATGGATT
Source organism: Rheinheimera sp. B2H12 (assembly GCF_059620065.1). Classification (NCBI taxonomy): domain Bacteria; kingdom Pseudomonadati; phylum Pseudomonadota; class Gammaproteobacteria; order Chromatiales; family Chromatiaceae; genus Rheinheimera; species Rheinheimera sp. B2H12. Next base: position 78,387 of record NZ_CM184363.1, read on the forward strand.
GGCGCTTCCTGTGGTGCCGCTGGCAGCATTCACGCCATTGATATAGACACTTTTTTGTGAAAACACCACACAGTTGGCTTCGCCCTTTTTACAAAAGGCAGCATCAGCAGCATTGTTGTTATAGTTGCTGGCGACTTTATTTGGATTGCTGATATTAAACACAATCAAGGCATCTTTGTTCACGCCCTGCACGTTAAAGCCCTGATAACGGTTAAAATCTTCCTGAGTCAGGTTAAAGACATACACGTTATCAGCTGTCGCTTTGGCTGGCGTGAAAGTTAAAATTTCTGTTTTGCTGGTGGTGGCAGCCGTGGTTTGGCTGGCCAGCTGTGCCGATAACGCAGTTAGATGGGCAAAGGCTGCATTAAAATCGACCGGTAAATTGGCTGCACTGACTTTGGTTGCATTGGCGCTGAATGGTTTGCCACCCCATTGAGTATTTGCCACATTCAGCTTGCCAGCGTAGACAGCGTCACCGACGTTGTTGCCATTTTTATGCACGTTTAGCCAGCCATCACCGGTTTTGACAATATCGCCACCCACCACCAGTGAAGGACCTGTGCCAGTGGCACCATAACCGATACTGTAACCGCCAGAGCCACCATTACCAGGCGCAATGATCAAATTACCCCCCACCGCCAGGCTGCCCCGGGTGTCCGAAGTATTGGCAGTAAAGTTTTCTTTAATAAAAGCGTTGTAACTGGTTGCCTGACCAAGGTCAATGGTCGCAGCCTGCGCTGAGGCTGCGATGACAGAGCTCAGCACTAAGGTCACTATCCAAAATTTTTTCATGCGGCCCGCCTGCAGGGGTGATTAAAATATGCGCAATGATACCCGAGATCAACTTGTAATGACAACGTTGTCTTGGTGAATTTTTATTGAAACAGTAGCTAAGGTCGATTGTTCGTATTTTTTGCGATGCATTTCAATAACATGAAATTATTCTAATTTAGTTTTGAATGGCCAGCCGTCGGCTTTTTGAGCGATGTAATAGCTTCCAGCCAGCAGGAGCGGGCTGGAAGCTGTTGAAAAGAGCAGGGCACTAGTTTTTGTCCACTTGTTGTTGCAGCTGTTGCAAAGTTTGTTGTTCTGCAAGGCTCAGCTGTTTAGTGCTTAAGGTCGCTAAAATTTGTTTGGCCTCAGCACTGCGCTGTAGCAACATCAGCGTCTCGGCCAGATGCAACTGCAAGGCGACTGCATCCGGTTGGCGGATTTCAGCATCACGGAGGATGCCGAGTCCTTGTTCCGGTTGACCGGCTTTGACCAGCGCATAACCATAAGTGTCGGTAATATCAGGCTGACCTGGTAACAACTGATAAGCCGCTTGCGCATAGTGCAATGCCTTGGCGGGGTCCTGACTGAGATATAAATTGGCCAGATTGTTCAGGAGCACCGGCTGTTGCTGCAGTGCCGGGTGCTTTTCATACAACTCAATGGCAGCCTGTTGCTGCTGTTGTTGCTGGTATAGGCTTGCCAGTTCAATCACTGCCGCCAGATCGTCGGGTTGCTGTTGCAGGTACTTCTGCAATAACCTGGTCAGTGCTGTTCGGTCTTGCAACTGCTGGTAACACTGGCGCAATAACTGAAAATAACCATAACCGGGATTGCTTTGATAAAGCTGCTGCAGCACTTTGGCGGCTGCCGCATAATGTTGCTGGGCCAGATAACTATGGGCAGTCAGCTCATCTAATACCGCATTGTTGTTGCCTGCCTGGCGCAGTTTGGCAACCAACTGCAGGGTTCGGTCCGGATTGCCCTGTAACAGCGCCAGTCGCGCCTGCAATAAACTCAGATCCAGTGGATCGGCATCCAGCTCAATCAGGCGTTGGATACTGGTCAGCGCGCCGGTTTTGTCCTGATTGCGCAGTTGTAAATCTGTCACCAGTTGCAATTGTGCGGCATCATCATACCAAAGCCCATACAGAATTTCGGTATTGTGGCTGACCACGTCAGGTTGCTGCTGTGCCAAAGCCAGTTTCGCCAGCGACTGATATAAAAATGGCGTCAAAGCGATTTTTTCGCTCAGACCTGCTAATAAAGTCGCCGCTTTATCAATTTGATTTTCAAGCAGATAAAGTTCAAACAACGCCTGCAGCGCTGGCACATTGGCGCTGTCATCCGGCAACTGTTCTAACCAACTGATGGCTTCGCTTATTTTGCCCTGTTGAATGGCGCTATCGGCAACTAGTTGCAAAATCAAGCCATCGGCCGGGTAATGTTGCAATAAGGTCTGATAATAACCAGCCGCTTCCGACCACTGCTGTTGTTGTAGGGCCAGACTGGCTAAGGATAACAAGGCCGGTTTATGGCTGGCATCCAGTACCAACACTTGCTGATAAAAAGCTTTTGCTTGTGCAGGTTGTCCCAGCTTGGCTGAAACATCGGCCGCGAGCTGGAAAATTTCTACTTTGGATTGATCCAGCTTCAGCAGCTGACCGGCCGTGGCAAAGGCTGCCTCAAAGGCGCCAGCCTCCAATTGCAAATAACCCAGCATCACCAGATCGGCCAGCTGCGGCTGGTTGGTGGCAGGATCCTGCAACAATTGCTGCGCTGTGGCCGATTGGTCATTTTTAATCAAGGCCACAATATAAGACTGGCGGATCTGCGGCTCTGCCGGGAAACGCCCAAAAGCTTGCTGCAACAAGGCCAGCTCTTCGGCATTTTTTTGCTGGGCCTGATAAATAGTGGCCGCGATCAGCACCAGGGAATAATCTTGCGGATTCAGTTGCATCGCCGTTTGGATCTGGCTTTGTGCTGCATCATAAATCCGCAGTTGCAAATAACTCTGTGCCAGTAACTGACTGACTCTGGCATTGGCCGGATACAACTTCTGATATTGTTTCAGCTTGCTGATGGTGGTTTCGTATTGCTCATTGCTAAAATCCAACACTGCCGTTAGCAATAATACATCTTCCTGTTGCCGCTGCTCTGTGGTCAGGCCGGACAATTGCTGCCGCACTTGTTGTAATAAACGTTGTTGTTCTTTGGTTTCACCTTGCTGACCAAGAATACTGGCATGGATCAGTTGTCCGTACGGGTTTTCCGGATAAGCCTGCCGAAATTGAATGATCAGCTTGAGCGCGGCCGCAGGCTGATTTTTTTGCATCAGCAGTTGGGCTTTGCCTAATAAGGCGGCGGCATCCTGCGGTTTTTGCTGCAACAATTGATCGTACAGTTGCATGGCCACATCGGTTTTTTGCTGCAATTGCAATATCTGCGCCCGCAGATATTGTCCTGGTCTGAACCAGTCGGAGTCGCGGTTGATCTGATCCAGACTCGCAGCAGCAGCCGCAAGGTCCGACTGCTTAAATTGCAGATCAGCCAGCCCAAACCAGCTTTCAGCAGCCAGTTCAGCCTGAGTTGGTTGCGCCAGCGCTTGCTGATAAGCTTGCAACGCTTGCGGATATTGATACAACTGTTTGTATAAATTGGCCTGGATCAGCGCATAGCCGGCGTCTTTTTGATAGTGCTGATATTTTTCCAGCAGATGGCTGACTTCGTCGTGTTTTTGCTGCGCCAGTAACGCCCGCATCAAGTCAAATATCAGCGGCAGTGGCGCTGCGCCACCATCCAGTGCCAGTTGCAGTTCTTTTTCGGCGCTGGCCCATTGACCCGCCTTCAGCATCACTTTGCCCAATAACAGACGGGCGGGCAGATACGCCGGATCTTGCTGCAGGCTGTTGCGTAGTTCCAGTTCGGCTGAGCGCCATTGTTGTTGCTGGCTGTAACGCAAGGCGGATTCGTAATAGCTGGCTGCAGTGTCAGCTGCTGATAAGGGGGGCACCAGCAACAAACTGCATAACAACGCAAAAGGACGGAGTTTCATCACAAAACCTCAGACAAACAGATGCTGCTACTTTAATTGATCGCCTTATCAGGCGTAAAGTGATGATTCTGTTGTCGGTTTGCGCTGGGGCACCGACACCGGCACCGGCACAACCAAAACAGGAGTGCGCAGATGAGTGCAGTCACTATTGAACATCGACCGGCAGAGCAGTGTTTTATTGTCGAGTTACAAGGGGCACAGGCCCGGCTTGATTATCAGCTGAGTGCTGCCATGGATCACAATTACCGTGGTTTGGTGAATTTCAGCCATACTTTTGTGCCACCGGAATTACGGGGTCAGGGTTTGGCAGAGCAGTTAGTCCGCACCGGTCTGGCCTGGGCCAGACAACAGCAACTGCAAATTCAGGCCAGTTGCTGGTATGTGGCGAAATTTCTGCGTGACTAAACAATTCTGAACAAGGACATGTCTTGAGAACAGATTGGAGTCTGCCGGCTGTCGTGGCCGGTTTTGTCGCTGTGCTGGTTGGTTTTGCCAGTTCAGTGGCGATTGTGTTTCAGGCAGCAGCCGCTGCAGGTGCCAGTCAGGCAGAAATTGGCAGTTGGATCGCCATTCTTGGTCTGATGATGGGGGTGACCTGTATCGGGTTTTCCTGGTATTACAAAGCGCCGGTGTTGACCGCCTGGTCGACGCCCGGCGCGGCTTTGCTGGCCACCAGTTTGCAAGGCATCAGTCTGGCGGAAGCGGTCGGCGTGTTCATTTTCAGCGCAGCACTGACCACAGCACTTGGCCTCAGTGGTTGGTTTGATAAATTAGCCAGCCGTATTCCGCTGCCAATCGCGGCGGCCATGCTGGCAGGGATTTTATTGCAGTTTGGCTTGAAAGTGTTCAGCAGTATTGCGTTGGCACCGACACTGGTATTGCTGATGATCGCCACTTTCTTAATGGTGCGGCGGCTGTGGCCGCGTTATGCCATTCCATTGGTGTTGCTGATCGGCATGTTAGCAGCGGGCTGGCTGCAACTGCTGGATTTATCCAAACTGCAATGGCAATGGTTGCAATTAGTCTGGGTCAGCCCGGACTGGTCCTGGCAAGCTATGTTGGGGATTGGCGTGCCGTTATTTATTGTCACCATGACATCGCAGAATATCCCGGGCCTGGCGGTGCTCAAAGCGGGTGGTTATCAGGTGCCGGTCTCGCCGTTGCTGAGCTGGAGTGGCGCTCTGACCATGCTGACTGCGCCCTTTGGTAATTTTTCGCTGAATCTGGCCGCTATTACTGCCGCGATTTGCAGTGGGCCGGAAGCCGATTCCGATCCGGCCAAACGTTATACCGCCGCGATGGCGGCTGGCGTATTTTATCTGGGCACCGGGCTGGCTGGTGCTTCTGTGGTGGCATTATTTGCTGCGTTACCGCCGGCCTTGGTGGCAGCCGTGGCAGGTCTGGCACTGCTTGGCACTATTGCGGCCAATCTGGCGACCGCCACTGCGGATGTGCGTCATCGCGACGCAGCAATTTTTACCTTATTGGTCACTGCCTCTGGTATCAGTTTTTTTGGTATAGCCTCGGCATTCTGGGGCTTAATCGCAGGTTTACTGGTTGAAGCCGTCAATCGCTGGCGGCAAGCTTAAGCCCCCAACCGGTTGACGGGAAAAAAGCGGCCTGTGACGGCAAGGAGTTTACAAATGTCACCGGCCGCCGACGCAGAACTAGCGGGCTGAGCGGCGACGGAAGGAGGCTAGTGCCGCCACAGCCAGTAAGCTAAACCAGCCAAGGCTGCCGCCTGAACTGCTATCGCCTTTATTTTTTTGATGGATCAAGGTGTTTTGCACCGGCTTTAACGCCGCCGCACTGGCTGGATCGTTATTGATAACACTGATGCTTTCAATCTGGATCAGGTTTGCTTTGGCAACCGGTACTTTGGCTTGCACGTCGGCCGCAGTGTAATTACGCAGTGGCACTTCAGCAAAACCTGTGGCCAGGTTGGTTGGTAATTTTGCAATGGCATCAATAATTTCCATCCCATTGCCAGTGACCTGGCCAAACACGGTAAAACCACTGTTTTGCGTGTCCAGATTCTGACTATTGTCGGCTAAGTTGATAAACCACTGATTCGTCGCGCTATCTGGCTTGCCTTGCTGCTTGGCCATGGCGATAGTGCCACGCAGGTTGGAATAGAGTACTTCGTTTTTCACCGGCGCCAACACCGCAGTGGCAGTGAATGGGGTGGCATTATTGCCGCTGTATTTAAAGCCGCCGCCCTGCAGCACAAAACCCGGTAAGCTGCGGTGAAACAGGGTATCGTTATAACTACCGTTATTGACGTAAGTCAGAAAGTTGGCCACCGTCAGTGGTGTTGTTTGATCAAATAAATTCACTTCAAAATTGCCGAGGTTGGTTTTGACCAACACCACGGTGGCCGCGGCCGGTAGGCTGCTGGTCAGCATCAGACCGGCAAAACCGGCGGCAAGTACAGTTGCAGAACACTTCATGGATTAAACTCCGGAACATAAGACGCTGATCAGCTTATGTCAGGGGCGTGTTCCGATGCCAGTAGCATTACATTTAGTCACGATTTGAATACAGATGGTTATAAATTGCAGTGGGTTTTGGGTTTTTGACATCAGCCCTGCTATCAGGGCTGTGGCTTCGGCGCTGTTAGTTGCTGCCAGTTTTTCAGATAAGGTTTGGCGGCTGGATGCTGCTCTGCCAGTTGAAAATACTGTTTAGCTTTAGGGTAATCTTGTGGCACTTCTTTGCCTTCAAAATACAATAAGCCGAGGTAATAATTGGCAGTGACGCTACCATTGGCAGCCGCTTTTTGCAGTAGTTTGATCGCCTCATTACTATTTTTTTCCACGCCCAAACCCAGCAGATATAACAAGGCCAGCCGGTTTTGCGCTGGGGTATAGTCTTTGCTGGCGGCATAACGGAAAAACCGGTAAGCATTCTGATGGTTCTGGCTGACGCCTTCGCCATCATCAAACATCACGCCAGCCTGGTAAGCGCAAGCGGGATGACCTTGTTTGCTGCATAACAGGTACCAATGATGGGCCAACTGCAGGTTTTTCGGCAGTCCTTCGCCGGCTTTATACAAGTTACCCAGTTGCAACATGGCTCTTGGATAAAATCTGCTGGCAGACAAACGTAAATACTGCACGGCTTTACCTGGCTCAGCGCTGCTGAAATTACCCTCCAGATAAGCCATCCCGAGCAAGTAAAAGGCTTCCGGATGCCAGTTCTGGCTGGACTGCAATAAATATTTTTCCAGTTGTTGTGGCTGGCTGAGCTTGGTCTGTTGCTGGAACTGCTGTGATACATACAAATAAGCGGCGACCGAATTACCTTGATCGGCCAATTGTTGTAAGGCGGCTGTCGTGGCGGCATTGTCCAGTTGTTGTTGTTCTTGCTGATACAACAACCAAAACGCACTGGCTTCTGGCTGTCCGGTTGCTGCAGCTGCTTTTAACCAGCGCTCGCCCTGAGCGCGGTTTTGCTGGCGGAATTTTTTATTAAAAAAGTAGCGTGATAATTGCAATTCAGCCTGACCTGGGCCTGCTCTGTCGTTAATGAGTTGGCGCAGCTCGGTCAGTTTCTGTGCTTTAGGGGGGCCAAATTCGCCACTGTGGTGCAAAAAGCTCAGCAGTTGCAGTGCCGGTAAATAATCCCGATCAGCAGCTTCAGTCAGCTCATGTAAGCATTGTTTCGCGGGCAGCGGCAGTTTGGTCTGGTAACAAAGTTCGGCCAGGCCGACCCTGGCTTGTAATGAATCGGCAGCAATAGCCCGCTGATATAACTGCAGCGCTGTGTCGTACTGCTGTTGTTGCTCGGCATCCACTGCGTGCAACAGCACCAGCATCGGATTGTCCGGATCGGCAAACAGTTGTTTTTTCCAGTTTTCCATCAGGCCGATAAAAGGGTAATCGACCTGATCGATGGCATGCAGGTAAGGCATGTTCTGAAAGTACAGCGCTTTAAAACGATCATCGGTGCCGTCATACACTTGGATCACATAATACAAAGCATTATCACTGGCTGATAATTCAGCATAATAATCAATGGTTTGCATACCAAGCTGCCGCACCAGTGCATGTGCGTCCCGATAACTGTTAATTTGATAAGCGGAATAAGCAGCTTTGCCGTTGCCGCTGGCTAAAATGCCTTGCAACAGATAAGACTGATAGTCTTTCAACTGCTGCACAAATGCGGCAGAGTCTGGAGGCCGAGGATGATTTTCTGTTGATGAGGCAGACTCTAAGCAAGATAAAGCTGTCTGATAAAAGCTCAAAGTCCAGAAATTATCGGCCAGTTGTTGTTGCCAGGGCAATTTGGCACAAGCGTCAGGGCTCTGTTCCAGTTGTTGTTCCAGCTGTTGCCAGGCTGCGCCGGTTTGATGGACTGCCGGGCTTTGTAAATAACTCTGATAAAGTTCGGCATAAGGCGGTAACTCAGCGGCTGCCGGAAGTTGTTGTTGCAACCGGCTGAACTGATTGTCTGACGCCGTCTGAGGTTTTGACATGCTCTGACAGCCAGACAACAGCAGCAGCACTGAACTTAACAACAATAGTTTCACGGCAACAGATCCATAACCGAACAAAAACTTAAGATGATAACCGGCTGGTTCAGTCTTGCGCCAGCCAGGGCGTTTCTGGCAATAAATCCAATTGGGCTTCATATCTGGCCAAATTAAATTGTTGCTGTTGTTCCACCACCGCATGCATTTCCGGCGCCAGTGCGCAGGCAATCAGCTCCATCGCTTCCTCTTTGCTGTGGCCAGTCATGCATAACCTGAGCAAGGTTGCTTTGACTTTGAGCGGATAACCATCCGCCAGTTGATTTTCAATCACTTCAAATAACAGGGCTTGATCCAGTTGATCGGATTCAGGGGCAGACATGGTGCGAACTCCGCAGCAGAAAAGCGCAGCATGCCAGAATTGGCCGATCTTGACCAGCTACCCTGATAGAAAAAGCGGCCTGCTGCTGGCGGCTGAGGCCCGGGATCGGCTAGAGTGGTGTGCATGCAAACTTTCAACATAAAAACAACAAGATGACAGCATCAAGCCAAAGAACAAATCTGCAAGCGAAACTGGCGGCGTTAGGACCAGGCATCTTACTGGCGACTGCTGCCATTGGCGGCTCCCACATAGTGGCGTCAACTCAGGCCGGTGCTTTATTCGGCTGGCAACTGGCCTGGCTTATCCTGCTGGTCAATGTGCTGAAATATCCGTTTTTCCGCTTTGGCGTCGAATATACCCTGAACCATGGCGAAAGCCTGTTACAGGGTTATCAGCGCAAAGGTCGTGGTTATTTGTGGTTGTTTACGCTGCTGAATGTGATAGCGGCAGTGGTGAACACCGCTGGTGTGTTGCTGCTAACGGCGGCGCTGCTACAGTATTTTTTGCCCTGGACTTTGTCATTACCTGTGCTTTGTCTGCTGTTGCTGGCGTCGTGTTTAGCCATCCTGTTGGCTGGACAATACCGGTTGCTGGATAGGGTGTCGAAGTGGATTATGGTATTGCTGACCCTCACCACGCTGATCGCTGCCGCTATTGCCTGGCAACAAGGTTCGCAAGCGCCGGCGGACTATGTTGCGCCTTCACCCTGGACGCTGGCATCCTTGGGCTTTTTGGTGGCGCTGATGGGCTGGATGCCAGCCCCGATTGAAATTTCGGCGATTAATTCTTTGTGGCTACAGCAAAAACAGCAGCAGGGCAAAGTCAGCAAAGCCAATGGTTTATTTGATTTAAATTTAGGTTATTGGAGTACCACGGCGCTGGCATTGGTGTTTCTGGCATTAGGCGCGCTGGTGCAATATGGCAGCGATCAGCCGGTGGAGCTGGCCGGTGCGGCTTATACCCAACAATTTGTTGGCATGTATGCCCGGACTATTGGCGAATGGTCGACCTTATTGGTCGCCGGAGTGGCATTTTTATGTATGTTTGGTACCACTATTACTGTGCTGGATGGTTATGCCCGTACCCTGGATCAGTCTATGCAGTTGCTCGGTTGGCAACGGCAGAGCAACCAACGCAGTTATAGTCTGTGGTTACTGGCGCAGGCAAGCGCCGGTTTTGCTGTGATCCTGTTTTTTAAATCAGCGCTGGGGCCGATGCTCACTTTTGCCATGAGTCTGGCCTTTCTGACCACGCCGCTGTTTGCCTGGCTGAATTTCAGTCTGATGCAACAATATCGGGGCACTATACACGGCATCAGTAAACCTATGCAGTGGTGGTCCTGGCTCGGTTTAAGCTATTTGTTTGGTTTTGCGCTGTTATTTCTGATTTGGTGGTTGAGTCGTAGCTAATACAATCCTATTCGCGGTGATGGCTTGCGGACTGCTGCCACCGCAGTTCACAAAAATTCAGCTTGCCACCTCAGGCTTCTATCGTTATGTTGGAGCCATAACATAGAATCGGTGATAGCCGATCAGGTTCGCTGCACGCACGGTAGCCGTTGCAAGCAACCACATCTGAACAACCAACTTTGTATCATTTTTGAGTCCAATAACACTGACAAAGAGACAGCACAATGACAACAATGGAGTTGGTTTGGGCCTTCGCCCAGCAATTGGTTTTAATCCTGCTGGCAGCGCAAATTTTTGGCTATTTAGCCCAATTTATTGGTCAACCCAGAGTGGTTGGCGAGATGATTGCCGGGGTAGTGCTCGGACCCTCGTTATTTGGTTTATTCTGGCCTGAACTGCAACAAAGTATTTTTGTCGCAGATACCATGCCGCTGCTGTACTTCGGTGCTCAGGTTGGGGTTGGGCTTTATATGTTTCTGGTCGGGCTGGAATTTAATACCCAATTATTCCGCCAACAGGCACGCAGTGCCATTGGCGTGTCCCTCGCGGGCATGATAGTGCCCTTTATCGTGGGTGCTTTATTATGCCTGTGGTTACTGGATCAACCTGGTTTATTTGCTGCCAATATCTCTTATGCCAATGCAGCGTTGTTTATGGGGGCCGCCATCGCTATTACGGCGTTTCCGATGCTGGCGCGGATTATTTATGAGCGCAAGTTAGCCGGTACTGCCTTGGGTACCTTAGCATTGGCTGCCGGTGCTATTGATGATGCTGCCGCCTGGATTGTATTGGCGGTGGTGTTAGCCAGCTTTGGTGGTGGCGCCATGTTGGCAATTAAAGCCGCCATCGGTGGGGGGCTGTATGCCAGTTTTATGTTGTTGCAAGCCCGTCGCTGGTTGCAACCGCTGGCGGATAAAGTACAAAGCAGTCAGGTGTTGACCGCGCCGCAGCTCATGCTGGTGTTAGGCTTATGGGCAGCCTCAGCTTACGCTATGGAGTGGGTCGGCTTACATGCGGTGTTTGGCGGTTTCTTGTTTGGGATTGCCATGCCACGCGGCAAAATCACTGAGTTGCTCAGTGCCAGGCTGAACAAAATCACGGTATTGTTATTGCTGCCGATGTTCTTCACCTATTCAGGCTTAAGAACCCAACTGGATATTCTGGGCTCCTGGCAAGTGTTTTCAATTGCGCTGGTGATTCTGGCGGCTTCGATATTCGCCAAAGGGGTGGCTTGCTGGGCGGCAGCCCGGATCGGCGGGGCTGATAACCGGACTGCGATGGCCGTGGGGGCGCTGATGAATTCGCGTGGTCTGATGGAGCTGATCATTATCAATATTGCCCTCAGTTATGGCGTGATCCAGCAAGGGCTGTTTTCTATTATGGTGCTGATGGCTATCGTGACGACCTTGATGGCGACACCATTATTTCAACTGGTCTATGGCCGGCATATGGCCAAATCAATACCACCACCGCCGCCAAAACTGGATGCCACAGCCTTGAAAGCTGGCTAAAACGGTCACTGAATGTAGTGCTGGCTGGATGTTATAGTTGTGCCAGTGAAGGTTGGACGCCAAGCGTCCAACCCAGGGGATAAAGGTCCAGCCAAGCAACCCTTACAAGGCTAACGAACGCTCGCCGCGGGAAATACCGGAGACACCGGTTCTGACCACTTCCAGGATCTGGCTGTTACACATCGCTTCGATAAAAGCTTCCAGTTTTTCCGAGGTGCCGACCACCTGAATGGTATAAGTGGTCGGTGATACATCAATAATCTGACCGCGAAAGATATCAGCACAACGTTTAATTTCTTCCCGTTGCTCGCCGCTGGCTTTGACTTTTACCATCATCAGTTCGCGTTCGATATGGGCGCTTTCACTGAGATCGACCAGCTTCACCACTTCAATCAGCTTATGCAGCTGTTTGGTGATTTGTTCAATCACCTGATCGTCGCCGCGCGTCACTAAGGTCAGGCGCGACAAGGTTGGATCTTCAGTGGCGGCTACGGTTAAAGAATCAATGTTATAACCACGCTGCGCGAATAAACCAACCACACGAGCTAAAGCGCCGGACTCGTTTTCCAGCAAGACTGCAATAATATGCCGCATGTTAAGTCCGCTCCGTTTTGCTTAAGAACATCTCATTCATGGCTCCGCCCGGCACCTGCATCGGGTACACATGTTCTTTCGGATCAATATGAATGTCGAGGAATACCAACCTGTCAGTTAAGGCAAAAGCCCGCTCCAGTGCCGGTTCCAGCTCTTCCGGTTGCGTCACTCTGATGCCAACATGACCGTAAGCTTCTGCCAGTTTGACAAAGTCCGGCAGCGAATCCATGTAGGAGCTGGAATAGCGGGAGTCATAATTCATATCCTGCCATTGCTTGACCATGCCCAAATAACCGTTATTGAGGTTGATGATTTTCACCCCCAGGCCATATTGTTTACAGGTCGACAGTTCCTGAATATTCATCTGAATCGAACCTTCCCCGGTGACACAGACCACTTCTGCGTCCGGGTAATGCAGTTTGACGCCCATCGCGGCCGGCAAGCCAAAGCCCATAGTGCCGAGGCCGCCTGAGTTGATCCAGCGGTTCGGTTTGTCGAATTTGTAATACTGCGCTGCGAACATCTGGTGTTGGCCCACATCGGACGTGACATATGCATCACCTTTGGTATGACGATGTACGGCTTCAATCACAGCTTGCGGTTTCAGCAGATCGCTGCGTTGCTCATAACGGCCGCCATGGACTTCACGCCATTGTTGAATTTGCTGCCACCAACTGGCCAGCGCATCCTGATCCAGCTCTGCGTCGCCTTTGCTGCTTTGTTTGTCGAGCAAACTCAGCATTTCCTGCAGCACAGGCTGCACCAAACCGACGATAGGCACATGGGCACTAATGGTTTTGGAAATACTGGCCGGGTCAATGTCGATATGGATAATAGTGGCATTGGGGCAGAATTTTTTGGTGGCGTTGGTGACTCTGTCATCAAAACGGGCGCCGACGGCGAAAATCACATCGGCATGGTGCATCGTCTGGTTGGCTTCGTAACTGCCATGCATGCCGAGCATGCCGATAAACTGCGGATCTGACGCCGGATAAGCCCCCAAGCCCATCAGGGTATTGGTGACCGGTAAATTCAGCCGACGTGCCAGCGTGGTTAGCTCTGCCGAAGCACGGCCTAAAATCACACCCCCACCGGCATACAGCACCGGCTTTTTCGCTGCTAATAAAGTCTGTAAGGCTTTTTTAATTTGACCTGGATGGCCTTTGGCATTCGGGTTATAGGAGCGCAGTTTGATATCTTTCGGATATTGGTACGGGAATTTCTGACTTGGAATGGTCATATCCTTCGGAATATCCAGCACCACCGGGCCTGGCCGGCCGCTTTGAGCAATATAAAAGGCTTTTTTCACCAGCGCCGGAATATCGGCCGGGTTGCGCACTGACATATTGTGTTTAACGATAGGACGGGAAATGCCGAGCATATCGGTTTCCTGAAAAGCATCATCGCCAATCAGATGGCTCATCACCTGACCGCAAATCACCACCATCGGAATCGAGTCCATATAAGCAGTGGCAATACCGGTGACGGCGTTGGTGGCACCTGGGCCTGAAGTGACGAGCACGACGCCAGCTCTGCCGCTGGCACGGGCATATGCGTCCGCCATATGGGTTGCTGCTTGTTCGTGGCGGACCAGCACATGCTTCACATCGTTTTGCTGGAACAGCGCATCATAGATATGTAACACGGCACCGCCTGGGTAACCATATACGTATTCCACACCCTCATCGTGCAGGGCGCGGACTAACATGGCACCGCCAGACAGCATTTCTGGTTGGTTTTGTTGGCTCATGACTTCGGTCTCATAGTTTGCGTATGCAAAAATTACGGCGCTACTGTTGCAGAACAACGGGCGGCACCGGTTGGGTCTTGTCGAAACAAGAAATTCTTTGCTACGTGGACGGTTGGCAGTGTAAGGGTACTGACAACAAAATATTCAAACTATGGCTAAGCCAGGTTGAAACGACGGCTTTGCTAATTATCTGACTTCTGTCTGGAGAAGTTCGTTCTGAAGGCTCGTCAGAACTTACTTTACGGGAATCTGGCTGGCCTTGTCGACCCCTTTTTTGTCGCAGGAGCGGCGATTTTTCGACTCGATAGCGCAGGCCGGCGGAAAAAGCGCCATTGCAACCGCTGGCACCGGCTGGCGGCTTGCAAAAAGCTAAGGCTGGCCACATAGTAGCAAGCATCAGATGAACCCGAGCAACAGAGGTGGCAGTGGTGGAACCTATTGCAGTAAATTTTGACAATGTGCGCGATATTCTGGCGCAATCACAGCAGCAACTGGTGCTGTTTGCGTTTTGGTCTGAGCGTTCCGAACCAAGTAAACAACAACTGCAGTTGTGTCACAGTGTATGCAGTGAATATCCGGAACAATTGGTGTTAGCCAGTGTTAATTGTGACCTGGATCAGGAACTTGCCATGCAGTTTGGCGTCAGAAGCTTGCCGACTGTGATGTTTATTCAACAGGGTCAGCCGGTGGACGGTTTTGCCGGACTGGAAACTGAAGCGCAACTGCGGCAAAGATTACAACCTTACCTGCCAGCGCCGGAAGCCTTATTGCTGGCCCAGGCTGAGCCATTATTAGCGGTACAGCAGTGGGCGGAAGCTTATCCGTTGTTGCAACAAGCGCAGCAACTGGCGCCGGAGCAACCGATGATCCGTAAAGCGCTGGCGCTGTGCGCAGCGTCTTTGGGTCAACTGGAGCTGGCGAAAGAATTGATTGGCAGCATTTTGCTGGCGGATCAGGATGCGCTCTATCAGCAGGTGCTGGCGGTGCTGGAACTGGCGGAAAAAGCCGCCGACACGCCCGAAATCCGTGCTTTAGAAGCGGCGCTGGCGGCCAACCCGACCAACCTGTTGCTGCACCAGCAATTGGCAGTGCAATATCAGCAAGCCAACAGACCCGCTGATGCTTTAGCCTTGTTGTTTAAGGTGCTGCAGCAGGATCTGAATTTTGGTGAAAGCAAAGCGCTGTTGCTGGATATTCTGGCAGTCTTGCCAAAAGGGGATGCGCTGGCTGGTACGTACCGGCGTAAATTATATAGTCTGTTGTATTAATCCAGAGTACAGGCAGCGCTGCACTGCGCTGTCTGGCAAGGAACAAGCATGCGAAGTTTGTGGTATGGCTGTCTGGCCTGGTGCGCGCTGTTGGCGCTGACGGTGCAGGCTGATTCTGCTGAACAATTATTTGCCCGGTATGAACCGGCGTTATTGCAAGTCAGAGTATTGGAAAACGCCTCCGGCGCCAAAGCTTCAATTGGCACTGGTTTTGTGCTGGAACAGCCGAATTTGCTGGTGACCAACTATCATGTGGTGTCAGAAGCCGTGTTGTTTCCGGAGAAATACCAACTGGAATATCTGGCGCAGGATCAATCCAAAGGTCAGTTGCAAGTGCTGGCCGTGGATGTCATTAACGATTTGGCGCTGGTCAAAACCGATTATCAGCCGGCTCAACGTTTTGCCATTCAAGCGGAAAAACCGGTGCAGGGCGTCACTTTGTACTCGTTAGGCAACCCGCATGATCTGGGCATGATTTTGGTTCCGGGCACTTACAATGGCCTGCAGAAATACAGTTTTTATCCACGCATCCATTTTACCGGTGCCGTCAATTCCGGCATGAGTGGTGGCCCGACTGTGGATGCCAGTGGCAAAGTCGTGGGCATCAATGTGGCATCGGCTGGCAATCAGCTTGGCTTTTTAGTACCAGCTCAGGCGTTGACAGCGCTGTTGGCGCGTTATCAGCAACAAGGACAACCGGCGGATTTTAAAAGCCAGATCGAAGGCCAGTTGCTGGACAGTCAGCAGAAAATGTTTGCGCAAATTTTGCAGGCGGACTGGCAATTAAAAGAATTTGGTCCGGGTAAAGTGCCAGACGAAATTGTGCCTTTTGTCCGTTGCTGGGGTGAATCCAATGTAGAAAAACGCCAGGATCAACTGAAAAAAGTGGCAGCGTTTTGCAGCCAGTCAGAAGAAATCTTTTTGTCACAACGCTTTAGCACTGGTCGAATTGAAATGCAGTTTGAATGGTTGCATGGACCAGAATTGCATCCGCTGCAATTTTTTCATCGTTATCAGCAGAATATTGACCGCGCTAATCCGGATAATCAGGCTGGCAAAGAAGATGTGACGCCATTTGAGTGTCAGCATCAGGTGGTGCAACAACACAATGGTCAGCGCGCTAAAACCATTTTTTGTGTCCGGGCCTACCGGCAGTTTAACGGTTTATATGATGCGTTATATCTGGCTGCTTCGCTGGATCATCAGCAACAAGGCATTGTCAGTCATTTTACCTTGTCCGGTGTCAGTCAGGACAATGCACTGGCCTTTAGCCGGAAGTTCAGCGAGGCGGTGTTATGGCAGTAATCATCGAAGTGCTGAACAAACAACATAAAGTCATTGAGCGGCATAAATTTGCTCAGCATGAAGTCCGGTTGGGCCGCGCTTATGACAATGATGTGATTTTGTATGATCGACATGTGTGCCCGCATCATGCCAAACTTTGGCAAAATGAGCAGGGTCATTGGCAACTGCAGGATTTAGCTTCACTCAATGGCAGTTTTCTCGATCCCGCCCAACCTTTGCAGCAAGCTGCTCTAGTGCCATCCGGTCAGCTGTGCTGGCTGGGCGAGCAACCGCTGCGGATCTATGACGACCAGCATCAGGTGGCGCCGGCGTTGCCTTTTAACCCGCTGGAGCAAAAACTACAGAGATTTGGTCATTGGCCACTGATTATCAGCTTACTGTTGCTGATCCTGGCTGAAGAGCTGTTCCGCATCTGGTTGAATGCACCAGGTCAGGAGTCCGGTCAGTGGACCCGCAATTTGTTGAATTTGCCATTGTTAGTGCTGGCGTTGGCGTTATGGCCGACAGCGCTGGCGCTGTGGTCGAAACTCAATCAGCATGAAGCCAGATTTTTACCACAATTGGGTCTGACTTTTGCCGGCATCAGTGTGCTGGCGCTGTGGCAGTTATTACTGTCGATCGTCAATTTCAGTCTGGATGGTGCCGCCGGTGTGGTCTGGTTGCGGGAAGCCGGTAATGTCATGTTGTTAGCGTTGCTGCTGGCTGCCAATTTTTATCTGGCGCTGCAATTTGCGCTGTGGAAAAAACTGGCACTGGCGACCAGTCTGGCAGTACTGCTGAGCTTGCAAAACCTCGGTGTTGGCGTTTTTGTCGATGATTCCCAGCAATTAATGCCCAGGTTTGATGCCAGTCTGTTGCCAGGTAATTTTTATCTGAATCAGCCGGTGGCAGTAGACGACTTTAACCGCGATAGCACCGCTTTGTTCGAGCAGGTGGCAGCGCAGCGGCAGTTGCAGCCTTAAGTTGGCTGATGCGGGTGGTGCAGTGTAAGCCGCATTTAAGGCCGGGACACCGGTCATCGCAACATCGGTATCATGGCGTTGTGCTGTGACCTGCGCTCAGTTCATGTGATTGTTGTGACTGGACTGAAATTCAGCGCAACACTGGCCATCAGGGGAGTCAAACATCAGGGCCCCCTGGCGTCATGCGCTGAGCGACCCGAGTCGTCATACGGTTGTTACTGAGAACGCAGCACCTTTTCACAGCGCAAGATACATTTTTATTGCGGTATGGATTGCTAATCAGGTTAATGTGTCTATATTTTGAGCTGTTTTGGCCTGAATCCGCCAGAGTAGACATGATGCAACAAATTAACTTTACGATGTTAGCAGCTATCAGTCTTATGTTGCTGATGCCTAATGTATACCCGCAGGTGAGTATCGGGAGTACTGAATACGGCGGGATGTGCGATGCCTCCGCCAGCGTAGCAATAACGCCAACCATGTTTATCGCAGCGAGTGACGAGGACAATAAGCTGAGGGTTTACTGGCGTGACAAGTCAGGAGCACCTGTGCACGAGTTTGACCTCGCAGCCTTCCTCAAGGTTACATCGAGGCAGGAAGCTGACATCGAGGGAGCTACCCAAATAGGAACGCGGGTTTACTGGATCACCTCGCATGGGACGAATAAGAACGGAGAGTCGCGTCCCAGCCGCCACCAGTTTTTCGCCACTGATATTCAGGTCACAGGTGAACAGGTGAACATCACGACAGTCGGTAAGCCCTACCAAAATCTGCTCCAAGGTCTGAGCAGCCTCTCAGGGATAGCAGACTACAAGTTGAGTGAAGCGGCGCAAGCTCCACCGGAACAAACAGAAACCATAAACCAAGTCGCGGGCCTGAACATCGAAGGACTCAGCATGACTCCGCAGGGCACACTGCTCATCGCCTTTCGTAATCCGGTAGCCGGAAAAAACCAGCAAGCGCTGATTGTCCCATTGATAAATCCGGACCAGGTTATTGCTGGGAAGGAAGCTGCAGTGTTTGGGACTCCGATCTTATTGTTCCTGGATGGACTCGGAATTCGCAGCATCGAGTATGTCGGGGCTATGGGCAAGTATCTGATTATTGCAGGCCCCTCAGGTGATATCGGTGATTTCAAACTATATCAATGGGCTGGACCCTCTTCGGAACAGGTTGAGCCGCTCAAAGGGATTAACTTTAAAGACTTGCGACCGGAAGCGTTAATCATTTACCCCGAGGAAAAGGCGAAAATCCAGTTCCTCAGCGATGATGGTACTAAGGAGGTGGATGGGAAGGATTGCAAGAAAGCAAAACCAGAGAAAAGAAGTTTTCGAAGTGGCTGGGTGACTCCCTGACTTCATGGTCGTATCTGGAACGAATGGCCTTACAGCAATATTTTCTTAGGAGGTTTTATGTTTAGCTGGCAAGACTTTGTACGTGTATTGAATAAATCTAGCATTGAGTTTGAACACCTTAAGATCATCCAACTATCCCAGGCAATATTAGAGTCCGGGCGAGGCGAATCTGCATTGTTTCAGCGACACGCCAATCCCTACGGCATGAAATATCGGCGAGAAATGCACCAGATTGCTGTCCCCATGACCTACAAAGCCAGTGATGGGGAAGATGTGTACTGTAAATTCGATGATCTTGATGATGCGGTTGCTGGCTATTGGATCTTTATAGACAGGCCTGTCTACGCTGGATGGCGGCATAGTAGTGCAACACCGGAGGACTATCTGCGTTTCATCGTCTACGCAGGCTATGTTGGCGGACCATTTGATGGAACTCAGGCCGATCGTGACAGCAAGGAAAAGTACATTGAAAAAATCCGGCATCTCATCCCTGAAGCCCGTCGACTGCTGGCAGATCAGCCTGTAGCAGATGTGCCGCTGAATCCTGAGCACGCGGCACCTATCTGGCGACACAAAGGAGTGCTGCTTGAAGTCGGCCATGGGCCAATGCCTGCAGGATTCGATCCTGGTGCTGTGGGGGTAAATGGCGTTCGCGAGTATGATCTGAACCTGATAGCGGCGCGAGCCGCAAAGGCCGTTATCGATGCTGCCGGGGTGCCCTGTGTGATCACTGATATGAATGCGAGTCTCTATGCTATTGGGCAGCTCGCCGCTGGTTATGACGTGTTTTGCTCCATACACCATAATTCAGCAGGAACAGCAGCGCAAGGGGCTGAAGCCTTGGTGCATATTGACAAAGGGGATGCGTCTGATGTGCGTTTGGCCAACCTGATAAGTGCTGAGATAGCCCGGGAGTTAGCGATTGCGGACCGAAATCGCAAGAATGGGACCCCACGCAGAGCTCTTGGTGTGTTGAGTGGAGCGGAGGATACCAACGTACGAGTGTCTGTGCTGGCCGAACTTTATTTTATCCATGTTGCAGTCCCCAATCCGACCGAATGGAGCACGCGCGGGGGCCAAGCGACTGGCAGAGCTATCTTGCAATGGCTTAAGGAAAATACCCCCTAGCAATAGGAGTCGAGAATGGTTTTGTCTTGAGGGACGTTATGCAGAGAGGATCAGGCTTGAGGTCCTTCCTGCAATCTTTGAGCCGACATCTTTGCGTTAAAACTCAGCCAGAGTGATACCCTTTGTAACCGCAGTTGCTTTTGCTGCAACTGCGCTGGTTTGTGCTCAGCCTGGCCCCGCCATACTCAGGGCTGCAGTCTTAACTGATGATCCAGCCAGATTTGCCGGATTTGGCTGGATAAGGTCATTGGATCAAAAGGTTTTACCACCAGATCACGGGCGCCTAATGCGGTGTACGATTCCACTTCACTGGCCTGGACTTTAGCCGTCATAAACACCACTGGTACTTTGGTCAGATCAAACTGTTGCTGCAATTGTTTTAAGGTGGTGGGGCCGTCCATGCCTGGCATCATCACGTCCAGCAATACCAGTTGCGGCTCAAAACCAGCAAAGCGTTGCAAGGCTTCCTGGCCGCTGCTGCAGGTACAGACCTCAAATTTGCCGACAATTTCCAGCGCCACCCGGGCAACATCCTGGATCGAAGGATCATCTTCAATATGCATAATGCGGCGTAAATCGTTCATGGTGCTGGCCTCTTGCCGGAAAAATATCCGTTTAGTCTGTCATATCCTGACTGACAGCGCCAGTCGGCGGCAGTTTCTATGCCTTGTGATGGCTTTTGCCGCTGCTGATTCTTTATAATCGACTTTTACCCGATGGAGCTGGCGATGACCTCTGAGCTGTACCGCTGGTTTTGCCAGCTGGATCAATTACTGTGGCAGCAGCAATCTTACTGGCGGCTGGCGCCGATGCACCTCCGGCAGTTGCCTTGGTCAGATCATCCGGCATTAGCGGCCTTACTCAGCCAATTCAGCTTGGCGGACTGTGCAGACATCGATCAGAGCCCGGCACTGCAACAACAGCATTTTGGCCACTTCTGGCCAGAATTGTGGCAACAGCCGCAGCCAGAATTATTACAACCTGAGCCAGTTGCCAGTCCTTTTTGGTTAGCCACTGATATTGCTGGTCGCAAATGGCAGCAAATTCAGCTGTTTGCTGCCACTGTGGGTCAACAGCAATTGCCAGTGCTGGAATGGTGTGCCGGCAAAGGCCATCTGGGCCGTTTACTGGCACATCAGTTTGGTTGTGCTGTGCACAGTGTTGAATGGCAAGCGGACTTGTGTCAGCAGGGCGAGCAGAGTGCCAAGCAGTTGCAACTGCCGCAACGCTTTAGTCAGCGTGATGTATTGCAACAGGACTGCTGTGATTTATTCCAGCCAGCACAACAAGTACTGGCGCTGCATGCATGCGGCGATTTACATCGGGCCGCTTTAACCCAAGCCAGCAGTGCCGGCTGTCAGCAAGTGCATCTGCTACCTTGTTGTTATCATTTACAACAAGCAGAGTTTTACCAACCGATGTCAGCAGCAGTGCGCAGCAGTCGGTTGCAGCTGCACAAAGCAGAACTGAAACTGGCAGTGCAGGGCCATGCCACTGGCGGTGCCCGGATCAGCCGATTACGCCAGACCGAAGTCTGGTGGCGGCGGGCTTATCAGTTATGGCGTGAGGCATTGACCGGCGATCCCAACTATCAGCCGTTGCCATCGGTCGGTAAACACTGGTTTAGTGGTGTTTTTATCGATTTTGCCCACTGGGCTGCGGCCGAGCATCAACTGCAGTTACCGGCAGGTCAGGATGGCGCTTGTTACCTGCAACAAGCTGAACAGTTGTTATTATTGCAGCGACGGATTGAGCTGGTGCAGCATTTATTCCGCCGGCCGCTGGAACTATGGCTGGTGCTGGACCGGGCTCTTTATCTGGCAGAGCAGGGTTATCAGGTGACGCTGCGACAACTCTGTGATGCCGCCATCACACCCCGCAATCTGTTAATCAGCGGCTGGCGCGACGGCCAAAGCTAAGCCGCGCCAGCGCTGAAGCTTAAAGCGCTGACGAACAATCCAGTGCCGTTGATTTTGACGTGGCAGGCTGGCCGAGGTAAGCGGCAATGCGCTGATCTTTTTGCTGCCAGCGCTGATTGAGCCATAGCTGAAAACGTTGCCGGAAGGCCTCATCCTGAAAATAGTCGCCGATAATACTGTCATCCACCGGCAGCACTTCAACCTGGATCACCACCCGTTGTAACCGGCCCATCAGCATATCCAGCAGCACATGGCGCGGGTTATCCGGATAAATCAGCGTGATATCCAGTACCGCATCAAACTGCGACCCCATGCTGGCCAGGGTGAAAGCAATACCACCGGCTTTGGCGGGTAATAAATACCGAAATGGACTATTTTTTGCCCGCTGTTTGGCTGGGGTGACCCGGCTGCCTTCGACAAAATTGATAATAGTGGTGGGCTGATGGCGGAATTTTTCGCAGGATCTGCGGGTAGTTTCAATATCCTGACCCTGTAGTGCCGGGTTGTTGCGGATTTGTGCCTGGCTGTATCTTTTCATAAAAGGCATGTCCAGCGCCCAGGACGCCGAACCGATAAAAGGCACCCATTTCAGTTCTTCTTTTAAGAAAAACTTCGGCTCTGGGATCCGTTCCAAGGCAAACTGACTCAAGACCGGAATATCCAGCCAGCTTTTGTGATTGGAAATCAATAAGTACCAACGGTCAGCCTTGAGTTCAGTCAAACCGGATAACTGCCACTGCACCGGATTAAACAGCTCCATCAACTGGCGATTATGATAAGACCAACGCCGGTACGCCCAATGCGCCAGTTGTGAACAACGCCGGTTTAGCCAGCTTGATGGCAGCAGTTTCAGCAAACCACAGCTAGTGACGATCAAGCCCCACAACGTTAAATTCAACGTGAAACAGCAAAGGGTGAATGGGACCAGCAACAACCGGACTGAGAAAAACATTGCCATCAGCCTTGGCCTCCCTGCGGTTGTTGTTGCGCCAGCAGGCTCAGTTGTTGATCTTTATCCAGCCACAGCTGATTGACCCAGTGTTGGAAGCGGGCGCGAAAGTCTGGATCTTCATAATCGCCAATCAGTTGTGGATCAATCGGCAGCACTCTGACCCGCACTTGAATGTCATGCACTTTGCCGGAAATATAATCCCAGAAGCTGGGTGCACCTTTGGGATAATAAATGGTGACATCCAGTAGTTTATCCAGCCGCTGGCCCATCGCATTCAGCACAAAAGAGATACCGCCGGCTTTAGGTTTGAGTAAATGCAAAAAAGGCGATTGTTGTTGTTGCTGTTTTTCCGGGGTAAAACGGGTGCCTTCCAAAAAATTCATTACCGACACTGGCTTGTATTGAAATTTTTCGCAGGCTTTACGGGTGGTGATAATATCCTGGCCTTTTAAATGCGGATACTTTTTTAAAAACGCCGCGCTGTAACGTTTCATAAATGGGAAATCGAGCGCCCACCAGCATAAACCGATCACCGGCACATAAATCAGTTCTTTTTTCAGGAAAAATTTTAAAAACGGCACTTGTCGGTTCATCACTTTTTGCAGTGCCAGAATATCCACCCAGGATTGGTGATTGGCGATCACCAGATACCAGTCTTTAACCGAGAGTTGCTCCAGCCCTTTGATATCCCAGTGAATACGGCTGAACAAGGCGCTGGTGAAATTATTCACACTGATCCAGGCCGTGGCACAGTGGTCGAGCAGATAAGTCATGCTGACCCGCCACAGCCGCACTGGGGGCAACTTTAACAACGCCAGTAATAAAATCGGTACCGCCCAGAATAAGGTGTTGACCAGATACATACAAAAGGACAGTAAGCCAATCAATGGTTTAGGTAAAAAATTCAGCATCGGGTGCTGGCCTCCTGTAACTGTTAATACCAATAGCAGACACAAATCGCAGATAACAAAAGAGCAGGCTAACCTGCTCTTTGTTGTCGGTTCAGCGTTATTCTGAACTGCTCAGACCTGTGGCGTCCAGCTTAATCTTCGAAATAGGTGTAACCGTACACACCGGCTTTCAGTTCATCCAGCATGGAGGCCTGTTGCGCTGGGGTGAATTTTGACGTCGCCAACTGGTGCTGATAAGACAGCAGCAGTTTGTCAGCATCAAACTGGACATAACGCAGTACATCGGCCACGGTATCGCCTTTAATCGCATTGGTCAGTTTGTAACTGCCGTCGCTGTTCAGCTCGACGTGGACAGAATCGGTATCGCCAAACAGGTTGTGCAGGTCACCGAGGATTTCCTGGTAAGCACCGACCATAAACATGCCGAGTAAATATTGCTGATCTTCTTTGTAGATCGGCAGCGGCAAGCTGGATTCAATGCCATTACCGTCGGCATAGCTTTTCAGCGCACCGTCGGAATCGCAGGTAATATCCTGAATAATAGCGCGATGTTCCAGTGATTCGTGCATCCGTTCCAGCGGCATCACCGGGAACAGTTGATCAATACCCCAGGCATCCGGCATCGACTGGAACAATGAGAAGTTAACGAATAACTTATCGGCCAGTTTTTCGTTCAGTTCATCGTGAATTTCACGATGTGAACGGGAGGATAAATCCAGCTTGTCTTTCACTTTGTTGATGGTGGCAAAATAAATCTGTTCCAGCAACGACCAGTCTTTTAACGTCAGCAAACCGTGCACATACTGAGCATGTGCATCGGTAAAATAATGCACTGCATCGTGATAGGCTTCCACCGCCGAGCGGGCCGTGACGTTCTGGTAAGAATCCCACAAGGCCCAAATCACCGCTGGTGAATCTTCACTTGGTTCTGGTAAATGCCGCAGACCAGGCGCCCGTTCGATATCAATGGCATCGGTCACCAGCACTGCATGGTGTGCTGTCATGGCACGGCCAGATTCAGTGATAATGTTCGGATGTGGCAAATCGTATTCGTCACAGACTTCTTTTAAGCCATACACCACATTACGGGCATATTCGTACATGGTGTAGTTCATCGAGCAGGCAGAACGTGAATTCGAACCTTCGTAATCGACGCCCAGACCACCGCCCACGTCCACCGTATTGATCGGCACGCCTAAAGTACGCAGTTCAGCGTAATGGCGGGCACATTCGCGGATGGCATTGTGAATGTCACGAATGTTGGCAATTTGCGAACCAATGTGGAAATGCACCAGTTGCAGCAAATCCAGTTTGCCAGCTTCTTTTAAGATATCAATGGCTTGCAGTACCTGTGTTGCGGTCAGGCCAAACTTGCCTTTTTCGCCACCTGTGTTCTGCCATTTACCTTTACCGACTGAGTTCAGTTTGATGCGGATGCCGATATAAGGCGCCGCTTCCAGACTGTCGATTTCGCGTAATAAAGTTTTCAGTTCAGATAACTTTTCTACCACGACAAACACACTGTGGCCCATCATCTGGCCAATAGTAGCCAGGCGCAGGAACTCGCTGTCTTTGTAACCGTTACAGACGATGCGCAGTGGCTGTTCAGTCACGCCTAAAATTGCCATCAGTTCTGGTTTAGAACCTGCTTCAAGGCCGACTTTACCACTGTGATGGCTGACCAGCTTGCTGACCACCGAAAATTGCTGGTTAACCTTAATTGGATAAACTGCAGTATATTCACCCTGATAGTCGCGCTCTTGCTTGGCTTTGGCAAAAGACTTGATCAGTGTATCTACACGATGCTCCAGAATATCAGTAAAACGCACCAGTACTGGTAACGTCAGACCTTCTTCTTTAAAACGTGCAGTCAGCTCCGGAAAGCTGATGCCTGGTTTGCTGTGATCCTGATCCGGATAAGCAACGAGATCGCCCTGTGCGTTGACGTCAAAATAGCCTTCGCTCCAGACTGCTACGTTATAGATGGATCTTGCTTTGTCGATACCCCATTCTGCCATTGTCGTGCCCTTAAAAAAATTCAGCCGCCATTTTAAGACCAATAGCAGCAAAAAAACATGAAAAGTTTGTCCCAAAGCGCCGCTGCTGGCAAAATAATTGCCCCTTAGGATCGCGACAGGACCTGATAAATGTCACAACATAAGTCACAACTTAATTCAGAACAGTGGTTTACAGAAATTTTCCAACCCAGTGGCAGTGCCTTCTCGCTGGAAATTACCCAAAAGTTAGCTGAAGTTCAGTCGCCTTTCCAACATATCGAAATGTATCAGACCACCCAGTTTGGCAATATGATGGTGATCGATGGTGTCATTATGCTCAGTAGCCGGGATAATTTCCTCTATCACGAGATGCTGAGCCATCCGGCGTTGTTCACCCATCCGGATCCACAACAGGTGGTGATCATAGGTGGTGGCGACTGCGGTACCTTACGCGAAGTGCTGAAACATCGATCAGTGCAACAAGTGACTCAGATTGATATTGACGAGCAAGTCACCCGGATGGCGGAACAGTATTTCCCGGAACTCTGTGCCAGCAATCAGGATCCACGTGCCAGCTTGCATTTTGACGACGGCATTCGTTATATGCGTGAAGCCGCCCCAGCCAGTCTGGATCTGGTGATTGTTGATTCGACCGATCCAATAGGGCCAGGTGAAGGCTTATTTAACCGGGCCTTTTACCAGAGCTGTTTCAATGCACTGAAACCAGGTGGTATTTTAGTCCAGCAAAGTGAATCGCCGCTGATCCATTTGCCATTATTAAACGATATGCGTCAGGCGATGAAAGATGCCGGTTTTGCCGCCTTACAAACGCTGAATTTCCCGCAAATGGTCTATCCAAGCGGCTGGTGGACCTGTACTTTAGCCCGCAAAGAGCAGGGCTTCAGTGGCTTCCGCCGGCAGGATGCAGAAAATCCGGGCTTTGACACTGAATACTACAATGCCGATATCCATCAGGCGGCGATGGCACTGCCGAACTTTATGCGGCGGCAACTGGTCGGTTAAGTCCATGACTACCGACCAGTGCGATGCAACATCTTTGCTGCAGCGCTGGTCGGCTGTTTAACCCTGTTGTAACCGGCTTGCCCAACCTAAGCTCAGTAGCAGCAGCGCTGAACCAGCGGCAAATTGCAGCCAGTTGACTTGCTGTTGCCACAACACAAAATTCACCACCAGCCCGGCCGGGATCAGCAGGTTGTTCAGCACGGCTAACTGGCTGGCGTTGACCTGTCGTGCACCGGCATTCCACAGCCAATAACCAAGACCGGACGCCACTAAGCCGAGCCAGAGTAAAATCAGCCAGTCGCTCTGACTGCTCGGCGCTTGTTGCCAGTTGGCAAAAAACGCACAACCGAGCGCCGCCACCACACTGGCACCGACAAAAAACCAGCCAAAACTGTGCAATTGCTGGCGCGGCTCGCCAAGCGCGAGCTGCCGGTACGCCACCTGACCAAAGGCAAAACATAAGTTCGCCGCCTGTACCAGCAACAAGCCAAACCAAAAATCACTGTCCGGCTTAGCGTAGCGGATGACAAAAGCGCCAAGCACAGCCAGCAGCGCCGGTCCCAGCCAGGCAAATCGTAGCGGCTGGCGTCGCCACAGCTGATCCAGCACTGCCACATACACCGGCGTCAAAATGGTAAACAGCAGCACCTCGGCTACGGTCAGATACAAAAAGCTGTGATAAAACAACAGGTACATCAGGCCCAGTTGCACGGCACCAATACCAGAGAGCGCCAGCGCTTGCCGGGGTGGTGTCGGATAACGCAGCAGCCATGGCAAAAATAACAACAGCGCCAGTGCCATCCGGCTGGCGACTGCCAGATAAGGATCCACCCGGCCCGCCAGAAATTCGCCAATCAGTGAAAAGCTAAAAGACCAGATCAAAGTGACCCAGAGTAAAAATTGCATGCCAGTTGCTCAGTCAGTTGTCTGCGGTATGAAGGGCGCAGTATAGCATTCAGCCGCTGCATGCAGCCAGAGCGCTGCGGCCGATTCTTTAGCATGAAAGAGTAATTAGTTAATGATAAACGGTAATAAATTATCCTTTACAGTTATTTCTTGCTGCGTTAGCGTACAGACTGTTTTGTCCGACCAACCCATTGGAGTAGCTCATGAAAAGAACAATACTGCTCAGCGTGGCGCTGAGTTTGTTGCTGACGGCTTGTACCGTGAAAATTCAGCCGCAACATTTTATCCGGCCGGATCGCGCCGTTACCCAGCAATGGCTGGATCAACAGCAGCAAGGCCAGACAGTGCAGCCTTATCAAATCACTGCCGCTGATGGTGTGGTGTTACATGGCAAACTGATCCGCCACCCGAACGCTCGTTTCACCTTGTTGTACTTTGGCGGCAATATGTTTCACAGTGACCGCGAAAGTCTGGATATCGTCAAAGCGCTGGGTCAGTTTCAGAATAACCTGCTGATGCTGGATTATCGCGGTTATAACGGCAATAGCGGCACGCCTGATGTCAGCAATCTGGCCGCCGATGGTGTCGCTTTGTTTGATGCAGTGCAGGCGGATGCCAGTCTGGCCAAAGTGCCGGTGATGCTGCATGGTTTTTCGCTCGGCAGCGTGGTGGCAGCCCATGTAGCGGGCGAGCGGCCAGCGGCGGCGCTGGTATTACAGGGCAGTGTGACCAATGTGGCGGAGATGGCTGCAGCACGGACGCCATTGTGGCTGAAACCTTTTTTGCGCTACGACATTGCGCCTGAGCTGACCAAAGTGGATAACCAGGCGG
Source organism: Rheinheimera sp. B2H12 (assembly GCF_059620065.1). Lineage (NCBI taxonomy): Bacteria > Pseudomonadati > Pseudomonadota > Gammaproteobacteria > Chromatiales > Chromatiaceae > Rheinheimera > Rheinheimera sp. B2H12. The sequence continues at coordinate 106,887 of NZ_CM184363.1, forward strand.
TGCTGGCCCGGATCCAAACCCCGTTATTGATTTGTGTCGGCGCGGAGGATAGTGAAACCCCGGCAGCGTTATCGAAAAAACTATATGCCGCTGCTGCCAGTCCGCTGAAGCAATTGTATATTGCCGAAGATATTGGTCATGGCAATCTGTTTGTGCAGCCTGAAGCTGTGGCACAATACCAGACCTTTATTCGCCGAGTATTTCGCAGCACCTTATGAAAGCTATTGTTCGTCTGAGTCAGTTGATTTGCGCTTTGTTAAGCATCATTCTGCTGCTGCATTTGGTCAGCCTGGCCTATACCCTGTGGCTGGGCAATCAACAATTCCAGCTGGCGGGGGCTATGATGCAACTGGCATTACAGGTGCCCGGTTATAGTAGTAAAGCCTGGCCGGTGTTGCAGCAACTGGGCTATAGTCAGCTTTGGCTCAGTCTGCCGCAGCAGTTTTTTGTGATTTTGCTGAATGGTTATTTGTTGCGGTTGTTTTTGCTTTACCGGCAGATGGTGATTTTCACACCTAAAAACGTGCAATGTTTTCAAAGTATTGGCGTTTTATTAGTGGTCTGGGCCTGCTGGCAGGTGTTGTATTCACCCTTGCTGGTGACGGTATTCAACCAACTGCATCAACAGCAGCATCTGCGTTATCTGCAAGTGGAAGATACCCAACTGATGCTGTTGGTGACAGGCTTGATTGTCTGGGCCACAGGCCGGGTGATGGCTTATGGCCTGCAATTAAAACAAGAGCAGGATTTGGTGATCTGATGCCGATTATTGTCGAACTGGATGTGATGCTGGCCAGGCGCAAAATGAAAGCCACAGATTTAGCCCAGGCCATCGGTATCACGCCGCAGAATTTATCTGTGCTCAAAGCTGGTCATGCCAAAGCGATCCGCTTTTCCACTTTACAAAAAATCTGTCAGCATCTGGACTGTCAGCCCGGCGATTTGCTGGTGTACCGGCCCGGACCTGAAGATGCACTGGCCGCGCCAGATGAGGCTGATTAGCTAAAAAAAGGGTGGTCAGGTTTGGTGAACCATTGACCTGCCACCCTGGGACAAACTGGACCGGCGTCGGTTTTGACCGACAGCCGCAGCTTATTGGGTAATAGGTTCGATATGAATTTCCACCCGGCGGTTTAACGCCCGGTTGGCGTCTGTGGTATTGGGCACCGCTGGGTAATTCGGCCCCACGCCACGGGTTTCTAACCGGATCGGATTGACCTGCTGGGCAATTAAATATTGTTTCACGCTGTCAGCGCGCGCCTGCGACAGCTGCATATTCAGCGCCATAGTACCGGTATCATCGGTATGACCGGTGATCACCAGCATGGTTTTTTCATACTCAGCCAGCACTTTGCTAATGTCATTCAGCACCGGATATAACTCAGCACGGATGTCAGCGCGGTTGACGGCAAAGGTAATTTGCGACGGAATATCCAGCCGTAAAATATCGCCATCACGATAAACTTTCACGCCGGTGCCAGATAACTGCTCTCGCAGCGCTTGTTCCTGGTTATCCATATATCGACCAACCGCAGCCCCAGTTAAAGCGCCCAGTGCCGCACCAATCGCCAGCCGTTTGTTTTTATGATTGCCAGTAGCTTTACCGGCAATAGCCCCAACGGCAGCGCCAATAGCGGCACCCCGCGTGGTATTGTTATTTTCAATCGAAGCACAACCACCCAGTGCCAGGGTGGTGCAGACAGTGGCAACTAATAAATGACGTTTTGACATCGGAATTCCTTGCAAAATAAAGCCGCATTATAAAGACAGCCCGTAAAGATAACAGCAGCCTAGGCGCTAATAGCTGAATTCATGCTGAATTTAGCATTGCGTTGGGAGACAGCATTTGCTGAAAAGCTATTGAAGTGTGGTTAATTTGTATTCATTTAACGTTAAAATGTGGCCAAAACAGAAAAAAGTTATTGAATTGTGTTTTTTTGCAGTATTTTCGGTTTAAGCAACATATAAAGTAGTTTTGTTGCACTGGAGTTATGATGTTACATGGATTGTTTCGTCGGGCTGCACTTGAGCAGCAGTCCGCCCGTTTAGACGGTGCCGTTATTATTGCGCAGCCAGTTTCCACCACGCTGCTGCTGGCAGCATTGTTATTGGTTGTCAGCGCGCTGCTAATTTTTTTAGTGCAAGCCTCCTTTGACCGCAAAGAAACCGTCGCCGGTTATTTAAAACCCAGTCTGGGTTTAGCCAAAATCACCGCGCCACGTGCTGGTGTAGTCAGTGCAGTTTATATTACCGATGGCCAGCAGGTAAAAGCAGGTGACCCACTATTAAAGATTTCGCTGCAGGAACAACTGGCAGAAGGTCAGAGCCTAACCCTGAGTCTGAGTGCCGGCTTTGATCAACAAACCCGCTTAGTGCAACAACGTCAGCAGCAATATCAGCAGCATTTTCAGCAACAACAATCCGAACTGACCCAGCGTTTACTCAGTAGTCAGCAATTGCTGCGTGAAATCACGCATCAGCAGCAGATGTTGCAAAAAAGGCTGGAACTGAATCAACAACGCTTCAGCGATTATCGGGCGCTGCAGCAGCAAGGGGCGGTCTCCCCGGATGAACTGGATAAACAGCAGGAATTTATCTTCAGTTTGCAGCAACAACTGGCTGAGCAAAAAGCCAGTGAGCAAGCCCAGCTAAACCAGTTGCAGCAAATCCAGGGGCAACTGGCAAGGTTACCGCTGGAACAGCAGCAGCAACAAAGTATGCTGGCGTCCGAGCTTTCGCAATTACAACAACAAAAAACCGAATTAATGGCACGCGGCGAGCTGGTGTTAACGGCACCTGTCGCAGGCCGCGTGACCAACCTTATTGCTGAAACAGGCAACAGTATTCACAGCGGAATGTCATTACTGACAGTGATGCCAGCGCAGGCCGAATTAAGGGCAGTGCTGCTGGTGCCAACCAGGGCTTATGGTTTTGTCCAGGCCGGTCAATCCGCCCGGCTCAGATTTGATGCCTTGCCATATCAGCGTTTCGGCAGTTATCAGGGACAAGTGATAAAAACGGCACAGGCAATCGTACTGCCAAACGAAGTCGATATGCCTGTTACCGTGCAAGAACCAGTGTACCGGGTTGAGGTGCAACTGGAGTCGCAACAAATCCGCGCTTTTAATAACGATGTCCCGCTGCAATCGGGCATGTTGTTAAGTGCAGATATAGTGCTGGAACAACGCAGCCTGTTGGCCTGGTTGTTTGAGCCGATCCTTAGCCTGAAAGGCAGGCTGTAATCTTTAATATTCTCAAGGAGAGATCATATGCAAGAGTTAAGTTTTGAGCAAGTGGAAGATGTGGATGGTGGTTGTGCAGCGTCAGAAGTTATGGGAGATTTTGTCAAAGGGTCATTCGCTTTAACAGGCGGCTTTATTGGTGGAGCGACAAGCTTTGGTTTTGGCGCTCCTCTTGGTGGCTTTGCAGGCGGTATGGCAGGCTCATTAGCATGGGTAAGTATGAGAAGTGATTTTGAAGCTCGCTTTTGTGAAATGAATTGAGAGACGAATTTAGAGAGTAAATCCTAAAGCACCGAACAGCGTTGCCAGCTCTACTGCTCGCTTTTTGAACTGAACGGTGCTCAAGTTGTCGATGCAAGCATAGGAAAAGAAATTTACTATGCTTTTTTCTCAGGTATGCGTATGTTTTTTATTAATTTCATAGTGTTTTTTTTAATTTTGACATTAGTTAAATTTGTAGGTTGCATTGTAGATGGTATTGAATTCAATTACAGCTTATTAAGTTTGTCTGTAAATTTATTATTTTCCGCTTTATATTCTGTTTTTTCATTTTGCTGGGTTCGAAAAAATGAAATATAATTTCATTTTTTGCTGTTTTTTTGAAATATTTTTATGGCTCGCATAATCGCAGGTGCTTAATGATATTGTTGAATTCTTCATGATGTCTTTGTCATATCTTATGTTTTTTTGACTGCTTTCTTCTTTGGGTTATATAAGTGCAACGTTTTTTTATTTTGTTTTTTGAAGTTTAGTCGTGTCAGCATATTCCTGTATTATCATTTATGACTGATTGTTCAGTCATGTAAAAGTAAGGTCGTGATGGTGTCAGCTATATTTTTTATGGGCTATTTTTACAATCCATCTGGCTGGGAGCAAATACTATCAGTATTTATATTTTCGATGCATGACTTGTGTTTCATCTGTGGCATATTGAACTTTTGAAGGTGAGAAATAACTTGACTGTGATTTACCAATCCGAAACCGCTGAATGTGGTTTAGCCTGCGTGGCTATGGTGGCTAATTATCACGGCCATTAGCTTGATCTAACTACTTTACGCAACCGCTACAGCGTTTCACTGAAAGGCGCCAATTTACAACAACTGATGCAACTTGCCGGTCAATTAGGCATGGCCCCCCGCGCTTTAAAGCTGGATTTAGCTGATCTAAAAAACCTGCGTTTACCCTGCATTTTGCATTGGGAGATGAACCATTTTGTGGTGCTGAAAAAAGTCAGTCGCAACGGCATTACTGTGCTTGATCCTGCGATGGGTGAACGTGTGGTGACAATTGCTGAGGTGGATACATCTTTTACCGGTGTGGCATTAGAGTTAAGCCCGACCACTGAATTCCAGCAGATTGATGCCCGCGTTAAGTTGGGTCTGACTGCTTTTTGGAGCAAGGTGCAGGGGTTGCTGCCGTCCCTTGTGAAGCTGTTTATTTTGTCGTTGTTATTACAAGTTTTTGTACTGGCGGCGCCTTATTACAGCCAATTGGTGGTGGATGAAGTGTTAGTCAGCCATGATACCCCCTTGTTGGCGGTGCTGGCGTTAGGGTTTGGTTTATTAATGCTGGTACAAACGCTGACACAAACCTTAAGGGGGTGGGTGGTATTGCATTTAGGCTCAGTGATGAGTCTGCAAATGGCCACCAACTTATTTCGACATTTATTGCATTTACCGCTGGGCTTTTTTGAAAAACGTCATATGGGCGATATTGTCTCGCGGTTTGGGTCACTGAATGCAGTGCGCGAGTTATTAACCACCAGTTTAGTGGAAGGCGTCATTGATGGTGTGATGGCGCTGACCGTGCTGGTGATGATGTATCTGTACAGCCCGCAGCTCAGTATGGTGGTGCTGACCGCAGTGCTGATCTATGCCCTTGTTCGCGCCATGTTGTACCGCCCTTTGCAACAGCGTACTGAAGCCAGTATCGTCGCCAGTGCCAAAGAGCAAACTAACTTTATGGAAACAGTGCGCGGCATGCAAAGTATTAAGTTGTTTGGCCAGCAAAGTCAGCGCTTAAATATCTGGCAAAACCGTTATGCTGATGCCGTCAATCAACACTACAGACTGGGCAAATGGCAACTTTCTTATAGTACGATCAACCAGTTATTATTTGGAATTGAAAATACGCTGGTGGTGTATTTGGCGGCATGGGCTGTTTTGGATGGCGTGATCAGTGTAGGAATGCTGTTTGCTTTTATGGCCTATAAAAATCAGTTTACCACCCGGATGGCGGCGCTGATTGACAAGTTGATTGCGATTAAAATGACCCGGCTGCATCTGGATCGATTGGCCGACATTGCGCTGACGACTAAAGAGCAGGAAGGTGAAACCGCACAGGCTCGTACCATCAGTGGTGACTTACGATTGACCGATGTTACATTTCGTTATGCCAGTAATGAGCCGGTGTTATTTCAGCAGTTAAATCTGGAGGTGAAAGCGGGCGAGAGTGTGGCTATTATTGGCCCATCCGGTAGCGGTAAAACCACCTTGCTGAAACTGATGTTGGGTTTATTGCCATTAGAGTCAGGTCAAATTGCCGCCGATGGGGTCGATATACGGCATTTGGGTTTGCGCCACTACCGTCAGCAAATTGCGGCCGTGATGCAGGAAGATGCGTTAATGTCTGGCACCCTGGCAGAAAATATCAGTTTTTTTGACAGCCAGTTGGATATGCAAAAAGTGATGGCCTGTGCGCAGTTGGCTGGCATCCATCAGGATATAACAGCGATGCCAATGGGTTATAACGCATTCATTGGTGATATGGGCAGTAGTCTGTCCGGTGGCCAGAAGCAGCGTGTGTTGCTGGCTCGGGCTCTATATCGACAACCGAAAATTTTGTTGATGGATGAAGCCACCAGTCAGTTAGATCTGGCGCTGGAAAATCATGTGAATACAGCCATTCGTCAGCTTAATATGACCAGAATCATTATTGCGCACCGACCACAGACTATTTTTAATGCCGATCGGATCGTTCTGTTACAGCAAGGGCAATTAACCGATGTTACAGAAAGTTATAAAAAGCAAATGAACACTGGCTAAAGCTTTATTGAATAAAGCGCTATATGCTGCTCTTTTCATCAGTGAGCAATAGGAGTTCTGCGAGGTCATTTTTATTTTGCAATCTAGAGTGTTTATTTTCATCTCATTTATTTTGCTACTGTGCTCTGTCAGAGTGTTGCGCTTATTCGACACGCTGCCACTGTTAATTGCCTGGCTGAGCGCTGTGCTGCTATTCATTCTGCTGGTGTTTTTTGGCTGTTTATATCGGCGTCAATTTATTTATGCTTTTGTCAGCGTACCGACTTTTTTGGCCCTGACGCTGCTTTATTTGAAATATCCAGCGCTGACAGGTTATTCTTTTGATTATGTTGCACCGGGCCGGAGTGGCTCCAATGAGCCGACCATAGTCGCCGGTGATTTTATTATGTCAAAACATCTGGATGTGATGCCTGTCGCAGGGGGGATGTATGGCATTCAGAGTGACAATCAATTATACCGAAAAAGATTGCATGGCTTACCCGGTGATAAAATTCATCGCTGTAATGAAAAAGTGTACGTTAACGCGCAGCATTATGCGGTATCAGCGCAATGGCAGCCCAGCACAGTGCAAGATTTTTCCACCTGCCATAAGCTCAATCAGGTGTTTTATCTGCAAGCGGATGAATATTATTTTTTAGGCGACAATAGCTACACCAGTCAGGACTCCAGGTATTTTGGTGCTATTGCCGCCAGTCAGATAGTGGCGACATCGCTTTACCTGATTCGATCCGATGGTTCGGTTAAACAACTCGCGGTTGAATTTAACAGACAGTGAATATGTAGCCGCTGGATTGGGTTGGCCCCATGGCGGACTGCCCCAGCGCTTTGCGTTGGGTCGAGTCCGCCCTACAGCGGCCAGGCAGGCTAGGCAACATAGCAGCAGGCTGGCTTAATCCGGTTTTTTCCCACGAACCATCGGGAAAAACAGTTGCAGTGGTTGTTGTCGTGCTTGTTCCCAGACGCTGGCCAATAAGGTCGGGAGCTTGCTGATACTAGTGCCACGGGCGCGTAGTGCGACTGTGAGTGCCAGGGTAAAACTGACCCATAAATTAACAAAACCTATCAATAACACCAGTAATAACTGACCGGCAAACTGCAGCGGAGTTAAATCTGCACTGACGCTGCTGTAACCAAGATTGGCCGAAGCAAAAGCCACATGGCGGATATCCAGCGGTAAACCGGTCAGGTAACCGAGATACCCGGTCATGCCGAGCAACAGACCAAAACAGAAATTACCGGCCAGCGCCCCATAGTTATCATGCAGATAGTCGGCCAACCGACGGCGTGCACCGTCCGGCAGCAGACTGCGCAGCCATGGATGTTGGTACAACCGCACCCGCAGTTCCAGATAATTGGCTCTGTTATCAAAAAAACCTGCGATGATGCCAGCGCAAAATAACCAGACACCGGCAATAGCAGCAAAAAATAACGCGCCGTGCAGCGGAGAAATCGCATTCAGCTGATAAGTGACCTGACTGGCGCTTAGCAACGGCTCGGCTTGGCAGAATTCAACGCCCGCAGCAATCAGACAGGCCAATAACACCGCACAACTGACATTGCCCCAAACCGCACCCCACTGCGAGCGATTGACCGCAATCAATAAAGCAGCCAGTTTTTTGTGCATGGCACGGCCGTTTTCACCTTTTTCAACTTCTGCGGCAAAGCTAGCGGCTGTCATCGCCGGTTGTTTGGTGGCAATGGTAAAATGCAGGATATGCACCAGCATAAAACCAAAGCCGTAATTCAGGCTGACCAGCAAGGCATGCAAAAACGGCGGATAAGCCAGGCTTTCCAGATGCATTTTATTCAGCGCCAGTAGCGCAATAATGACCCCGGCACCACAGGCCGAGCGCAATAACCGCAGAAACTGGCTGTTGTCATGGGCAATATAATGCTCGCCATGGCCGCTGGTATTAATGGTAATACTTTTCGACAACATCTGGCTGGCACTGCGCCATAACGACAACACACTGGTTTTGGCGGCTGCATCACAGAGTAACTGCGACAGCAGCGTTCGGCTCAGTGTCGCCTGATCCGGTTCTGCATTGAGAATTCTCGCCAGTAAGTTGATCCGATCCAGCGTTTGTTCCAGCCGCTCCAGTAAATGTGCCACCGATACCGTGCTACCAACACCAGCACCTCGGCGACGCAGGCGTTCCAGTTGCTGATAACACTGACTCAGCATCACGGCAAAATGGCCTAAGTCATAAGCTACTGCTGCCGTCGCATCAAGCTGCGTCGGTTTGCGGCTGGCAATTAACAGGCTGATTTCGCGGTGCAGCGCGATAAAAGGTGAATCCGTGCTGATAAGCCTTCGGTCCAGCCGCATCAGTTCAGGTTCAATTTCTTCGGCGGCCACCCAAATCCCCAGCATTTCCAGCGCGTACCAGGCTTCATCGTGGCAATAAGCACTGAATTGTTGTTGCTGTTCGGCGGGGGCCAGTCGCCATAACTGCTGAAACAAGCTCAGCAGCTCGCTGGCACCACCTGCTGCCAGCCAGTCACTGCAGCCGCTGGCAGAGAGTTGTTGCTCCAGTACATCTTTTAAATCTGCTGTCAGCCGTGGTGCCGGATTTAGTTTGTCATAAGCCCTGGCGGTCATTTCGCGCATAAAACCACGCCTGGCGTAAATGCCAAGACTGACCAGCGCCGGGTACAGTTGCAAACCGCCTAGCCATTGCAGCAGTTGGCTGGCGATAGCGCTGGCATGGGCCGGGTTCTCGCGCAGGGCGAGGCTCAGTTTTTCCAGCCGCTGCTCGGCGGCAATCTGTTGATGAGGCTGACTCAGCCAGTGGATCAGTTGCTGACAAATCAGCGCGCCATCCGGTTGTGGCGCTAAACTGCGGACTAAAGAGACCGCGCCTTGGGTATTGTGCATAACACTCCTGTTGCTCGCTGCGTGGCGCAGCTGGCGCGCCTGGCAGTAAAAACTGTAGCCGTTCTGACCAGCGCTAACCGAACAAAGTTCGGAAAAAGCCTAGCGCCTTGTTTTACGACTGGACATATATACGGCTATAAAGTTAAGCTTTGACTGATATTTGCTCAGTGCAGCAGCAACAACAGGGGATAACATCAGATGGCGGGCCTGCGGTGGAAACGGATAGTCATTAAAGTGGGCAGTGCGCTGATTGCGCCAGCGGGCAAAGGTTGTTCGACCCGTTACCTGCTAGCCATTGCCCGTTTTATCAGTGAATGTAAATTACGGGGCACTGAAGTGGTGCTGGTGTCCAGTGGCAGCGTCGCGGCCGGCCGGGCGGCGATAGCCTTTAGCCATCAGCCGTTGCCGATCAACGTCAAACAAGCGATGGCGGCGATTGGACAGAGCCAGATGATGATGATGTGGAGTCAGTTGCTGGATTGGCCTTGTGCCCAGTTGTTGCTGACGCATGATGATTTTCGCGATCGCAAAAGATATCTGAATATCGACAATACCTTACGTACCTTACTCAGCCATCAGGCGCTGCCTATCATTAATGAAAATGACACTGTGGCGACGGCCGAGCTGAAAGTTGGCGATAACGACAATCTGGCCGCCATGGTCGCGATCCTGGTCGACGCTGATGCGCTGATTATCTGTTCAGATATCAACGGTTTATATACGGCAAATCCACGTACTGAACCGACGGCGGAATTTATTCCTCAGGTCGATGCCATCACCCCGCAAATTTATGCCATGGCCGGTGGCAGCCATCATACTATCGGTACCGGCGGTATGCTGACCAAGCTGCAAGCCGCCGCCAAAGCCACCACCCAGGGCATCGACACCCTGATCATCAACGGTCAGCAAGCCAGCAGTTTTGAAGCTTTATTGCAGGGTCAGCCAGTCGGTACCTTGTTTTGCGCCCAACCGGTGCAGCTCAGTGCAAAAAAACACTGGTTATTACACAGCAGTAAAGCCAGTGCAACTGTCACGCTGGATGCCGGTGCTGTTGCTGCGCTACTGCACAAAGGCGCTTCTTTGCTGGTGAAGGGCGTTGTGGCGCTGCAAGGAGAGTTTGATAAAGGGGATGCCATCTGGCTGGTCGATCAGCAAGGCCAAAAACTGGCGAAAGGGGTGAGTCAGTACAGTGCGCCTGAACTGAACAAAATCAAAGGAGTGCATAGCAGTGAGATCAGCGCCTTACTGGGCTATTGTCCCAGTGAAGTGGCAGTGCACCGCGATGATTTAGTATTAATGGAGCAAGCAGGATGAATCAAATCACCACAACAGCCGCCAGCGCAGTAACTTTTGACATCGCACAATTGTGCCAGCAAGCCAAAGTCGCTAGCCGGCAACTGGCGCAATTGGGCGAAGCCGACAAAAACCGCCTGTTGCTGGCGATGGCGGCTGGACTGGAAGCGGCCACGGCAGAAATTTTGGATAAAAATCAGCTGGATATGCAGCAAGCCATCCAGAATGGTTTACCGGCTGCGATGCAGGACCGCTTGTTGCTGACGGCGGAGCGGATCAGTGCGCTGGCGGCGGCGGTACGACAAATTGCCGCTTTACCGGATCCGGTCGGGCAGATCCGACAGTTGGCTCCCAGACCCAATGGTATTCAGGTTGGCCGGATGCGGATCCCGCTCGGTGTGATTGCAATGATTTATGAAGCCAGACCCAATGTCACCGCCGATGCCGGGGCTTTGTGCCTGAAATCCGGTAATGCGGTGATTTTACGCGGCGGCCGCGAAGCCTTGCAGTCCAGTCTGGCGATTGCTGCTGTGTTACAACGGGTGCTGGTACAACACCATATTCATCCGGCAGCTATTTCGGTGGTGCCGGACCCGGATCGGGCGCTGTTATTGCAGTTATTACAGCAGGATGCCTATGTCGATTTGGTGATCCCGCGCGGCGGTGAAGGGCTGATCCGCTTTGTCAGCGAGCACAGCCGTATTCCGGTGATCCAGCATTACAAAGGCATTTGCCATTTGTTTGTCGATAAAGCGGCCGATCTGAACAAAGCCCTGGCGCTGCTGGTGAATGGTAAAACCCAGCGGCCCGGTGTCTGTAATGCACTGGAAACCTTATTGGTGCATGCCGATATCGCCGCCGAGTTTCTGCCATTGGCGCAGCAAATGCTGGCGGCACATGAAGTGGAGCTGTTTGGTTGTGCTAACACCCGAGCCTTGTTGCCACAAATACAAGCTGCTGCTGAAGGGCAGTTTGATACTGAATATCTGCGTCTGGCGATGTCAGTCAAAGTGGTGGCCAGTTTTGCTGAGGCGGTCGGCCATATTGAGCAGCATAGTTCTGGTCATACTGAAGTGATTTGCACGCAGGATATCAGCCGGGCGCAGCTTTTTTTGCGGCTGGTGAATTCGGCTGTGGTGATGGTGAATGCTTCGTCGCGGTTTTCCGACGGCGGCGAGCTGGGACTGGGTGCAGAGATTGGTATTTCTACCAGTAAGTTGCATGCCTATGGCCCGATGGGGCTGGAAGCGCTGACCACCGAGAAATACCTGGTGATTGGCGATGGTCAGGTGCGGTTATAAACCACCTCTGTTGGCAGCAACGTTGTTGCTTTCTTTGTGGTGATGTGGCCAATAAGTGCAGTATGAACTTATTGGCCATGCGCAGCTGCTTAGCTACAAGCCCCCCAGTTCACACCATCTTGACTACATTCTTTTAAGATGGTCTGATCATCGCGGGTGCTTTGTTTCTCCCAGCGGCCATCGCTGAATTTATCGATCTGAACACGGTTTTTCGTTCTGTCATCGGTGGAGCGTTTGTGCCAACCGGAAACCGCCACTTTTGGCTCTTCATCAAACAACAGACCTACTTGCGACAGCCGCTCGTACAGTACTTTTAACTCCAGCTTGTCAGCTTTGTTTTGCAGATTGACCCAATCTTTTAGCTGGTTGTACTCCACATCTGTTGCTTTAAAGTCGAAGCGGCCATAATAACTGATGCCATTGTGCTGGTAATTGACTTCATAATACTTCCAAGTTGAATTTTCGAAGTTGATCGGCTGACAGGTTTTAGGATCAGTCACGTCGTCGGAATGGCCACCGTTTCTTAAGGTGTAAGTGATGCCGGTGAGCGACTTTAAGGACAGAGACTCTCCGCCGGGACAGCGGAATGTTGGGTGATTATCGCCCTTGTCGTTCCAGGTATCTTTTGTGGATTCAAAAATGGCATTGCCCCAGTTTTGTTTTTGTATTTCTCGCAGATAGACAGGTCGCACCACTGTGGTTTGATCATCGCTCACTTTGACCAGTTCTGAGATAAAGCCAGTTGGTAACCAGACAGCTGTGTCGCGATACCAAGCCTGTGGATATGCATTGTTATAATCCGATGTGCTGCCTTGATAAAACAAAGTACGGATATAAGTGGCATCCGGATATTGCTTCTTCAGCGAATCGCGATAAGCAAAACTGGCTTTCAGACCTTTCACAATGCTTTGGGCTAAATCGTAACTGGCTTTGTCCTTATTTTGGATAAAGTCGGCAAAAATTTTCTCGGCCGAAATATTGTGTTTTTGCACTATGCTACGGATTTGATCTTGTAATTCATAGCTGATGTCTTGCCGCAGTTTTTGACTGGCTTTGACAGTTTCACAGCTGCCTAAGCCGGTCTCTTGCACCTGTAATTTCTGCAAAATTTGTTCATGCAGCACTGAGGTCAATGGCGAAATATGCAGCACATCTTCATTGCTGAGTGGTTTTAGTTGCGGTGGTCGAGCCATCTGATAAGCCGCTGTAACAGGGCCGCTATCTTCGTCAATGGCGCCGACCGGTACATCGACATATAAAGTGGCATAAGCGGCACATTCCAACTGCGCTGCTGTCATTTCTAAACTGTAATCACCTTGTTGCGTTGAGACTGCTGATGGTTCATCAGCGTCTTTATTTTTATTGCCATTGAGATCCAGCCAGACGGTGGCCCCACTGACATAGCCATCAATGACTTTACCGCTGATTCTTTGGTCATTAATGCGGGCAAAACTGGCGGTGACAGTACAATTGGCTGTGACTGCTGTGGTGGTAAATTGATTATCAGTTAAAGTGCCATTACAGCCGGTGGCGCTGGCAATTTTATAACCAGCAGCGGGCGTTAGCGTAAAAGTTGTCGTTGCACCATGCTCAACAATAGCACTGGTTTGGTTCAAGCTACCGCCTGCGCTGGTGGTGGCATTGACAGTGTAAGTATTGAGTTTAAATTGCGCTGTGATGGCACAGTTGGCTGTGACAGCACCTGTAGTGTATTGATTGCCATTGAGGCTGCCATTACAACCTGACACGCTGGCTAAGCTATAGCCAGCCGGCGGTGTCAGCGTAAAAGTTGTGGTGGCGCCATGCTCAATCGTAGTCGTGGTTTGGTTTAAAATCCCGTCTGTGCTGGTGGTAGTATTGATGGTGTAAGTATTTAATTTAAAACCGGCGGTAACGGTACAGTTGGTGCTGATAGCGCCAGTCGTGAAGATATTGCCATTTAAACTGCCATTACAGCCGGAAACACTGACAAGGGAATAACCTGCCGCTGGGGTAAAAGTCAGATTAGTGCTGGCGCCCTGATTGACAGAGACGCTGTTCTGACTGGCGCTGCCGCCAGTTCCTGTTGCCACCGCCACAGTGTAAACGCTGATTGGTGGCGGTGATGGCGGCGATTTCGACTCACTGCCGCCGCCACAGGCGGTTAATAACAGCAGTAACGATGGCACCAGAATAATGTTCGACTCAGGCCGACAGAGCATAAAGTTATTTCCTTGTGTAGATGTCCGTTTTTTCATCATGCTGAAGAAAAATATCATATAAATTTATCGAAATTAACTTTAAAAGATAAAAAATAAACAAAAGTTAAATTTGTTCGACATACCAATCGACGGTTGTCGCGCTGAGGTGCCAGCTTTATTGCATCGCTGTGGGTTCTGCAGCTAAGCAGGCGATGTTCGCAAGTGCAGTCTTGAGTGTCTGTTCATCTGTCAGCAGTTTAGTTTTGACCCGGCTTTCCCAAAAATGACCACTACAGCCATCTTCAGCATTGGCCTTTTTGGCGATATATTGATGTAAGCTGCGCAAAAACCAACTGAGATCACAGAGTCGATTGCGCCAGGTTTCCAGCACCGCCATGGTGTCTGGATCTTCCGCGAGCGGCAGTGTTTGCAGTGCCCTGGGTAATTGGTAAAGCATGGACCAGCGAGCGATAATTTGTTGTTGATCCAGTCGGACTGCTGCTGGCGGATCTAATCGCAGCACGAGCTGATATTGCCTGGGTTGAATGGCCAGTGCTACGACTTCAACCATAAACATGTCGCTCAATAACATCAGTCGTTCGTTGAACCATTGCCGCCGATGATCATAATGATAGTGTCCGGCAAAACCGGTTAAATAGGCAAAACGTACACAACGGCCGGTGACATGATAATAAAGCGCGCCATCATGAGAAGCGGACGCATTCAGTAACTGAGACATGGCAGGGCAGCTTGTGCAGCAAACAGGATAAGCTAACTTTAGTTGCAAAAGTGTCATTTGCAACTATTTTGTAAATATAATGTGTTTTTAGCAGGCAATGACTCCGGCAGTCGCTGGACCTGACTGCCGGATAGGGTTTAGCTTAACCCAACCAAGGCATCGCCTGGCGGCGCTTGGTTTCATAAGCGCTGATTTGTGGGGTCAAGGTTTCACTGGCACCGATAAAATCCAGCCCGGACAACAACCGTTGTTTTACATCCTGATCAATCTGAAAGCCAACGGCGGCGTTATTGCCAAGCAGAATTTCCTGATTCGCCAGGTCAATCTGCCACTGCTGCGGGCCTTGTTTGCAGCGATTAAACAAAAACTCGATATTGCTGGCGCTCAGGCTAATCAGCAACATGCCGTTGTTGACGCTGTTGTTAAAGAAAATATCGGCAAAGCTTTCGGCAATAATCACATTAAAACCGTATTGCTGAATGGCCCAAGGTGCGTGTTCGCGCGACGAACCACAACCAAAGTTGGCTCTGGTTAATAGCACCGAAGCGCCCTGAAATTGCGGTTCATTCAGCACAAACTCCGGGTTGGCGCTGCCATCGGCCAGATAACGCCAGTCAAAAAACAGCGCCTCGGCAAAACCATCACGGCTGACTGAAGTTAAAAACTGTTTTGGGATAATTTGGTCGGTATCGACATTATTTTTATCCAGCGGGCACACCAGGCCCTTGGCGAAAATCTGGCTCATGCGTTTGCTCCTGGCTGAATGTAGCTGATATCAACAAATTTACCGGCAATAGCGGCAGCGGCGGCCATCGCCGGGCTGACTAAATGGGTGCGACTACCGCGGCCCTGCCGGCCTTCAAAGTTACGGTTGGAAGTTGAAGCACAGCGCTGGCCTGCGTCGACGCGGTCATCATTCATGCCCAAACACATGGAACAACCTGGCTCACGCCATTCAAAACCAGCGGCTTTAAATATGTCGGCCAAGCCTTCAGCTTCGGCCTGACGTTTGACCTGACCTGAACCCGGCACCACCAAGGCCCTTACGCCAGGCGCTACTTTCTGCGAACCCACCACAGCGGCAGCAGCGCGTAAATCTTCAATGCGGCTATTGGTACAAGAGCCGATAAAGACCACATCAACCGCGATATCCGTCAGTTTTTGCCCGGCCGCTAAACCCATATAGGCCAGAGCGCGACGAGCGGCATCGGCTTTAATTAAATCGTTAAATGAATCTGGGGCCGGTACCGGCTGATCCACCGCAATCACTTGCTCTGGGTTAGTGCCCCAACTGATTTGGGGTTTGATTTGGCTGCCATCAAGCCGAATTTCGCTATCAAACACTGCATCGGCATCCGAATACAATGATTGCCAGTATGCCACTGCCGCGTCCCAATGCTCGGCTTGCGGTGCATGTGGCCGGCCTTTTAAATAAGCAAAAGTGGTGTCATCTGGCGCAATCAAACCGGCTTTGGCGCCCATTTCGATGCTCATATTACATAAGGTCATCCGGCCTTCCATCGTCATGCCGCGAATGGCTTCACCACAGAATTCAGCAACATAACCATTGCCACCGGCCGTGCCCAGCTGACCGATAATCGCCAGGATCACATCTTTAGGGGTGACAAAAGGTGATAATTGCCCAGTGACTTCCACTTTTAAGGTTTTTGCCGTTTGTTGCGGCAGCGTTTGCGTCGCCAACACGTGTTCCACTTCAGAAGTGCCGATGCCAAAGGCAATAGCGCCAAAAGCACCGTGGGTGGAGGTGTGAGAATCGCCACAAACAATAATCATCCCCGGTTGGGTCAGGCCAAGCTCTGGGCCAATCACATGCACAATGCCTTGATCCGGATGATGTAAATCCAGCAGCTCGATGCCATTTTCTGCGCAGTTGGCTGCCAGTGCTTCCAGTTGTTTACGCGAGGTTTCGCCAGCGGCAGCATAACTACGCACTTGGGTCGAGGTATTATGATCCATGGTCGCGAAAGTTAAATCAGGCCGGCGTACCGGCCGTCCGGCTAATTTTAAGCCGGAAAAAGCCTGCGGGCTGGTCACTTCATGAATTAAATGCCGGTCAACAAACAACAAATCTGTGCTGCCATTTAACGAGCCAACCACATGACTTTGATAGATTTTTTGATATAAGGTTTTACCTGATGGGGTGGTCATGACGTTATGCTCCTGCCTGAATTGCGGCCACTATGGCATCGCCGACAGCGGCGGTACCATACTGAGATGTCGGGTTGATATCGCGGCTGACAATGCCGTCTGCCAGCGTTTGTTCCACGGCCGCTTCAATAGCGCGGGCAGCAGCTTCTTCACCACAGCTAAATCTCAGTAACAAAGCGGCACTTAAAATTTGCGCCACCGGGTTGGCGATGCCCAAGCCCGCGATATCTGGCGCGCTGCCCCCGGCCGGTTCATACAGACCAAAGTTGGAGCCATTCAGGCTGGCCGATGGCAATAACCCTAAGGATCCGGCAATGGCGGCCAGTTCATCCGATAAAATATCGCCAAACAAATTGTCACATAACAGCACGTCAAAATGTTTTGGTGCCCGGATCAGCTGCATGGCGGCGTTGTCGATATACATATGTTCCAGCGTGACGGTCGGATAATCCTTGGCCACCCGCTCAACCACTTCGCGCCACAGCACTGAGGTGGCCAGCACGTTGGCTTTATCAATCGACGTCACTTTATGATTGCGTTTGCTGGCGGCGTCAAAGGCGACACGGGCGATACGTTCAATTTCCGCCACGCTGTAGGTTTGAGTGTCAAAAGCAGCCGTTTCACTGCGGCCTTTTTCACCAAAATAAATGCCGCCGGTCAGTTCGCGCACACATAAAATATCCATGCCCTGGCTACTGGTGCGCGGATGTAATGGCGATAAATCGGCAAAGGCCGGATAAATTTTACCTGGCCGTAAATTGCAGAATAAATCAAAGGTTTTGCGCAGCGGTAATAACGAAGCACGTTCCGGTTGTTGCGCAGGCGGTAATTGGGTCCATTTTGGCCCGCCGACTGAACCGAATAAAATGGCGTCGCTACGCTGACACAGCGCCAGGGTCGCGGCTGGCAAGGCTTCACCATGGGCGTCGATGGCGGCGCCACCTACCAGTGCCGTTTCGGTCTGAATGCTAAACCCGAATTTAGTGGACACCACATCTAATACCTTCAGTGCTTCCTGCATCACTTCCGGGCCAATGCCGTCACCGGCTAATACTGCAATTTGATAAGTCTTCATGCTGTTCTCTGTCATTCACTGATTTTTATAGGTTAAGCCTGGCGCCGGGCTTGCTTGACGGCGTCAATACGTTTGCTGCGTTCGATCAAATTCAGCACATGGACATAAGCCAGTACCGAAGCGCGGACTATATCGGTGGCTAAACCAGCACCGTGATAGCGCCGGCCTTGGTATTCCACGATGATATCGACCTGACCTAAGGCGTTTTCACCTTCGCCTTTGGCCTGTAAGTTGTAATCCACCATTTTCAGCGGCTGGCCGGTGATGCGGTGAATCGCCTGAAATGCTGCTTCGACCGGACCATTGCCGGTGGCGGCTTCGGTCAGCATTTGCTCACCAGCCCGAATACCAACGGTGGCGCTGGCAACATGGCCGGTATGCGTACTGGAACTTAAGAAATCCAGTTGATAATGCTCATCGTCATCCTGCAGATTCTGGAAAAACACCAGTGCTTCTAAGTCGTAGTCAAACACCCGGCCTTTTTGATCGGCTAAGGTGATAAACGCGGCATAAATCTGTTCTAAATCATAATCTTCTTTGCCGTAACCTAACTCTGCCAACCGATGAGCAATCACAGCTCGACCTGAGCGTGAGGTCAGATTTAATTCGTTTTGCCGGATGCCAACCTGTTCAGGTGACATAATTTCATAAGTATTTTGCGCTTTTAACATGCCATCCTGGTGAATGCCGGAGCTATGGGCAAAGGCGTTTTCGCCAACAATGGCCTTATTAGGCTGAATTGGCATATGGCAAATCTGGCTGACCAAATGACTGGAGCGGTAAATTTCGGTGCTTTTGATGTCGGTGTAAAACGGCAGAATATCGCTGCGGGTTTTGATAATCATGGCGATTTCTTCCAGCGAACAGTTACCAGCGCGCTCGCCGATACCGTTGACGGTACATTCAATTTGGCGGGCACCCGCCTGAATGGCGCTAATGCTGTTGGCCACTGCTAAACCTAAATCGTTATGGCAGTGCACACTGATAATCGCCTGATCAATATTCGGCACTTTGTTACGTAAGCCACTGATGATCTGCGCATATTCATTAGGGATGGTATAACCGACAGTATCCGGGATATTGATAGTGCGGGCACCGGCTTTAATAGCCGCTTCGACGATACGGCATAAATCTTCTAATGGCGTGCGGCCGGCGTCTTCACAGGAGAATTCAACATCGTCGGTAAAACGGCGCGCCAGTTGAATGGCTGCCACCGCCTGTTCGGTGGCTTGTGCTAAGGTGCGGCGTAATTTGTATTGTAAGTGCAGCGGCGAGGTGGCAATGAAAGTATGAATACGACGGCGTTCGGCGTCTTTTAACGCGGCGCCACAGGCTTCGATATCCGCGCTGACAGCGCGGGCCAGGCCACAAATAATCGGTCCTTTGACGCTTTGCGCTATGGCTTGTACTGATGCAAAATCGCCAGGGGAAGACACCGGAAACCCAACTTCCATCACATCGACATTCAGTCTGGCAATGGCATGGGCCAGCTGGATTTTTTGCTTATGGCTTAAACTGGCGCGTAACGCCTGTTCACCATCGCGTAAGGTGGTATCAAAAATCCAGATTTTATCTTGGCCGTTCATGTTGTTTTCCTCTTGCTGCAGTTGCTGTTTTTCTGTTCGCTGACAAGCCTGAGGCAACAAAAAACCCCGGCTTGTGGCTCGGGGTTTTTTGCTGGATCCGGTAAACGCGTGTTACCAATGCACAAAACCCCGTGGCCTGAGTAGGAGCACGAGGAGGTTGAGCGCGATGATGGTCACAAGGTTTTGGCTTTGCATAAAATTCGGTAATTTGGTTGCCTTACTGGCGAATGTTATTAGTAATATCACGGCACTTTTGGAAATGCAACAGTATAGATGGCCAAATCAGCTGAAGTCAGGTGGGTTAACCTGAACAGTTGCTGTGAAACTGCAAACCGAATCAGTGAGTTCTGTTGCAGCATCAGGTGGATGTTTATGTTGAAAAAAACAACAAACAAGCTGATTTCAGTGAAAAATGACAAAAAGAACATGACAAACTGTTGTTATTCGGCTTAAAATGCGCGCCGTTCTGCCAGTGCTTTTCAGCACACGCAACTCTGCCCGGGTGGTGAAATCGGTAGACACAAGGGATTTAAAATCCCTCGCTCGAAAGGGCGTGCCGGTTCAAGTCCGGCCCCGGGCACCATTTCTGCTTCATCTTATTTGCTCATTTTGCTATTTTTCTCTGTCGCATCTGCCGACGACTGCTGCTATAACTAAAACCAGTTTTGTTTTGCAGTGAGCTCTGATATGCCGTTTTATTCCGCTGATTTTATTAAAGAAATGCCTAAATCTGATCTGCATTTGCATCTGGACGGCAGCCTGCGGCTGGAGTCTTTGCTGGACATGGCGAAACGCAGTAAGTTGCAATTACCTTCCGACAGCGCTGCTGGCTTAAAAGAGTTGGTATTTAAAGGCGCCTATAACAATCTGGGCGAATATTTGCATTGTTTTCAGTACACTTGTGCTGTGCTGCGCAATATGGAAAATCTGGAACAGGCCGCTTATGAGCTGGCAATCGATAACCAGAACGAAGGCGTTAACTACATCGAAGTGCGGTTTGCCCCACAATTGCTGATTGATTTACCGGCCGGTATCGACTTTGACCGGGTGATGCATGCGGTGAATAATGGATTACTGCGGGCCAAAAATGAATACAACCGCCAGGCCGTGGTGATCGCTGGCGACAAACCACCTTTTGCCTATGGCATTATCAACTGTGCGATGCGGATGTTTGGCGATAAAGGTTTTTCACCTTATTACACCAATTTATTTCAACTGATGCGCGATTTTGAACCCATGCAGGTGATTAAACTGGCCGCGATGGAACTGGTGCGTGCCAGTGTGCGGCTGCGGGATGAAGCAGGGATGCCGATTGTAGCACTGGATCTGGCTGGTCAGGAGTCGGGGTATCCGGCACATAATTTTAAAGAAGTGTATGAATATGCTCATCAACACTTTTTATTAAAAACCCTGCATGCCGGGGAAGCTTATGGTGCTGAATCGGTATTTGAAGCTATTACCGAGTGTTATGCCGACCGTATTGGCCATGGTTATTCGATGTTTATTCCGGAGATGATCAAAGATCCGGCTATTTTAGATAAACAAAAATATATCAAAGAGTTGGCTTCCTATATTGCCGACAAACGCATCGCGATTGAAGTTTGCTTAACCTCCAATCTGCAAACCAATCCAGCTATTACCGACATCAAACAACATAAATTCCGCGATATGCTGGAAAACCGGATGGCGACCGTGATCTGCACCGACAACCGTTTGGTGTCTGATACGACGGTCAGCCGCGAGTATCAGCTGGCGCTGGATAACTTTGATATTCCGCTGAAACGACTGAAAGACATTGTGGCTTATGGCTTTAAGAAAAGCTTTTTCCCTGGTAGCTACGTGGAAAAACGCGAATATGCCAAACAATGTCTGGAGTACTTTGATGTAGTGGCGCGTAAGTATGGCTTTATTTATTAAAGCCTTTTCATTGAAACGGGTCTGTTTTTTGCCATGAGCGGTCAATGGCTGGACCTTGTTGTCGGCATAGCAGCCGACTTTTGCTGTCCGTGAAAACGGACTGTTTTTTTGTTTTAGTTTGCCGCTAGCTGGCTTCAAAAAGCTTTCGCCTTTGGCGAGTACCTTTCTTTTGCTTCGCCAAAAGAAAGGTACCAAAGAAAAGGCGACCCCGGGATCGCTCGAAAGCCCGCAATAAAATCAATCGTTTGAGGCAACGCCGTAACTCGGCCGCCGCTAGCGTCGGCGGCCTCAGACACCCGGCGTTTTAAAACCTCAAACGATTAATTTTATCACGGCTCGCTTTAAGGGGACCAAGAGCAAAAGAGTTTACAAAGGAGTAATTTATTGATTTTAAATAGATTTAATTCAAAGAGTCTTTACTTCGAGCTGGAAGTTTATTGAAGTTTGACTCTATCAATCTCATTTACAATCAATATCTTAAGTGCTCGCTTTTTCTTGTAATTAATTTCCCCGTAAAGCGAGCCGTGATAAAAGCAATGGTTTGAGGTTTTAAGCTGGCGGGTGTTTGAGCAGTTCGACGCTAGCGAACTGCGAGTTACGCCAGCGCCTCAAACCATTGATTTTATTGCGGGCTTTCGAGCGATCAGGGGTCGCCTTTTGTTGGTTACTTATTTTGGCGAAGCAAAATAAGTAACTCGCCGTAGGCGAAACGCTTTTCAAAACCAGCTAGCGGCAAGCTAAAAAACAAACACCATCCGTTGTCACGGATATCAACAAAAGCAACCGTCGGCTGCTATGCCGGCAAAAGCACAACGCTATTGACCGCTCATGGCAAACCCTGACTCGCCTATAAATAAACAATTGATTTTAAATGTTTTTTCTAGAAATTTCATTTCCTTGGCAAAACTGTCGCAAATAAGATACATCGTAACTTATTGATTTTAAATAAATTAATCTTATGGTCATGATAGCTGTCGCTAATAAGCAACAGTTCCAGTCCAGCTTTGCGGGTCACTTTGTGCGTCTTTAGATTGGACTGGTTATAAGCTATTGAATTAATTGATTATTTAATTAATTTAAAAACTTGGCACAGCCTGTGCATTATTAGAGTTGTCCAGGTAAATAACGCAAGTGATACACAAGGTTCCGCTTCCGTTTTTTACCTGATGAAACTAGGTAGTCAGAATTGTAAGACCTGCAACGGCAGGCACAGTCATAGAGGTGTAAGATGGACACATTTTTAATCGCAGCAGCAGCTTTCTTTATCGTCAATGCGTTTGTGTTTGTAACTTATTTACGCAAAATCGATGTCAATGGCCCAGCCGTTCGTCAACTGGAAAAAGCCCAGTTTGCTGATGCTTACAATCGTCAAGCCAGCAAAATCCGTAAAGCCCGTGCTGCCGGTGTTGCTGCCCGCGCTTAATACCACCAAACAAATTCCCTTCAGCCGGTCTATGACCGGCTTTTTTTATGTCCAGAGACGGACGGTACAGCCTTAGACCAGACGCGACCCAGCGCAAAGACTGCCACTCCGAATCAACAAGCTGCTTTTGTGTCGGCAAAAATCCGTTATGATAGCGCGTTCACTACAGGCAGCTTGGGCCAGGAGAGCCGTTATCATGAAAATGCCATTCCAGCCTGCATCGCTCAGGCAATTTATTTTGCTCAGTTTTTTTCTGGCGCTGATCCCGCTGGCAGTGCAGTTATGGCAAAGCAATAGCGCCTTGTCGGATGTCAGCCGTTTTGCCGTGGCCGAGGCGGAAAGTTCAGTCAGCAGCGTCAAACTGACAGAGAATATGCAAAATGTGGTGGTGGATATTGAACGGGCGGTGCGCCAATACAGTATTTTGCGCACTGAAGCACTGAGCCGGCTGGCCGGGACCCATCTACACAATTATCAGCAGATGCTGAGTGGGGTTTGCCAGACGCTGAATGCCGCCTTGTTATGTGAAGAGCAACAACGTCAGGTGGCGGTGTTGCTGGAAATTTACCCCAACAGCGGCATCGAAGATTTGGCACCCTTGTTATTGAAAATTCGCCAGTCACAGGTGCAACTGACGGAATATACCTGGGATCAGCTGGAGCAGCGGCTGCAAATTCAACAAAATTATGTGGTCGATGCGCAAAATCAACTGGCCTGGCAGAGTATAGTGTTGGTGATCCTGACGCTATTACTGGTGTTGTGGGCTTCAGCCCGGATCGCATCGCCGATTAAACAGCTGGATACCATGATCCGCTCTATCGGTCAGGCCAGCCATCATTTCCCGAATGAAAAAGTGGAAGGCCCGCGCGAACTCACCGAACTGGGTGAACAGTTACGCTGGCTGGCGTCCAGGTTGCAACAACTGGAAGCACTACGGCTGATTTTACTGCGCCACGCCTCACATGAACTGAAAACGCCGTTGTCGAGTATCAAAGAAGGTTGTGCCTTATTGTCCGAACAGTTGGTGGGGCCATTAAATGCGCCACAAATGGAAGTGGTCACTTTGCTCAATGGCAGCGCCGATCGGCTCAGTCAACTGACTGAGCAGTTGCTGGATTACAACAGATTATTGCAGCAAGCCAAACCAGAATTCACCTGGCAGGACAGCCAGCAACTGCTGCAAAGCTGTTTTAATGATCATGCGTTATCGTTACAACAACGGCAGCAATTTATCGAGCTGGATTGTCAGGTCAGCCGGATTTATACCGATGCGATGCTGTTTCGGCGTATTCTGGATAACCTGATTAATAATGCTCAGGCCTATGGCGGTCAGGCCAGCCCGGTGTGGGTGGTGCTGCGCCAGCATGATAAGTTTTTATTGTTAGATGTGGCCAATAATGGCACGCCAATTCCGGCCGAAATGCGGGCCAAACTGTTTGAACCATTCCAGCGTGGCACTGCCCCAAGATTTGATGCGGTGCAGGGCTCAGGCCTTGGCTTGTCTATTGTGGCGGATTGCGCCAGATTGTTAGGTGGGATGGCGGAAATTGTCGATGTGAATTATGCCGATGTCTGTATTCGGATCCGGTTACCTTTAGTTGAGGGTTCTTTATGAAGTCGTTTTTGCGTGTCGCGGCCGCGTCTTTGTTATGTGGCACCGTACTGGCAGGTTGTCAGCAGAAGCCTGTGATGTTACCTGTGATCAGCAAACCGCTGCCGCAACCGGAAAAAGTGGTCGAACTGCCGAAGCGAGCGCCAGAGCCGGTGAAGCCGCAACTGGCGTTGCAAGACAATGCGGAAACTCTGCAGGCCTGGACTGAGTTTCGTGCCACTTTGCTTGGCATCTCCGCAAAAGAGCGTGAGGCACTGAGCCGCAGTCTGCCAGCTACAGCAGTGGCAGAACTGCAACAATTATTGATCCGCACTCATCCGGAAACACCTTACGCCATTCGTTTTAAGGCTCAGATGGAATTGGCCGGGCAATTACAGACCCTGCCAAAAGGGCTGGCTGATTTACTGCGCTGGGATCATGCCTACAACCAGAAATTACTGGAAGCCGAATCTGCCGTTAAAGCGTTAGGCCGGTTGAATGGCCAGCAGCAGGATCAGCTGGAAAGGCTGCAAAAACGCAATACCGATCTGCAGAAGAAGATTGATGCGCTGACGCAGATCGAAGCCAAATTAAATGCTGCAGGCGGAGGTTAATCATGAGTGGTAACAATGCCCGGCTGTTATTGGTCGATGATGATCCAAGTTTATTGCGGCTGATGACGCTGCGGCTGGAAGGTGAAGGCTATCGGGTGATTAGCGCGGATTGCGCCGAAACCGCGCTGACCTTGCTGGCGAAAAATCCGGTGGACGTGGTGTTAAGTGATTTGCGGATGCCAGGCCTGGACGGTATGGCGCTGTTTGATGAAATTGCCAAACGCAATCCGGGTTTACCTGTGGTGCTGATGACGGCGCATGGCTCTATTCCAGAAGCGGTGGCAGCCACCCAGCGTGGTGTGTTTGGTTTTCTGACCAAACCATTGAATAACGTTGAACTGCGGGATATCTTGCAAAAAGCCGTGCATCAGTCGCATGTGCCCAGTAAAGACGAATGGCGGCAGGCCATTGTCACTCGCAGTAAAAGTATGGAGCAGGTGCTGGAGCAGGCTTATCGGGTAGCGCAGCGCGATGTCAGTGTGTTAATCACTGGCGCCAGTGGTACCGGTAAAGAATTATTGGCCAATGCCATTCATCAGGCCAGTCCGCGCGCGCGGCGGGCTTTTGTCGCGATTAACTGTGGCGCTTTGCCGGAACATTTGCTGGAGTCTGAGCTGTTTGGTCATGCCAAAGGCGCTTTTACCGGTGCCGTGACTGAACATGCCGGTTTATTCCGTGAAGCCGATGGCGGCACTTTGTTCCTCGACGAAATTGGCGATATGCCATTGCCGCTGCAGGTAAAATTATTAAGGGCTTTGCAGGAGCGGCAGATCAGGCCAGTCGGCAGTGCTAAGTCGATCCCGATTGATGTACGGCTGATTTCGGCCACCCATCGCGATTTAAAACAGGCGATGCAAGAGCAGAGCTTTCGCGAAGATTTATACTACCGGCTGAATGTGGTGAATCTGCAATTGCCGACGCTGCGGGAAAGAGCTGAAGATATTCCGTTACTGGCGCGCCATGTACTGGCGCAAAGTGGCGAACGTCATCATGTGCAGGTCAACCGCTTTTCCGAAGATGCGATGCAGGCGCTGGTGACGGCACAATGGCCTGGCAACGTGCGACAACTGGTCAATGTGGTAGAGCAATGTGTGGCGCTGACCAGCAGTCCGGTGATCAGTCTGGCACTGGTGGAGCAGGCGCTGGCGCAAAACCGCAGTTTTTGGCCGACGTTGAGCGAAGCGCGCGATCAGTTTGAACGGCAGTATCTGATCCGGGTGCTGAAAATGGCGGAAGGCAATGTCACCAGAGCGGCTGAACTGGCCGGACGTAATCGTACCGACTTTCACAAGTTATTGAAAAAACATGAACTCAGTGCGGCACAAGTCTCAGAGCAAGAAGATACTGGCGATTAGCCGCCTTACAAGTGACCAAGCAAGAAGCGATCGTATGAACGAAAATTTTACTGTTGAACCTGAAGTCCTCAAAGCCAAAATTACCGCAGAAACGGCGCGGATCAACTGGCTGGAACTGCAGAAGTTTTATGCCGCCGGTGCTGTGCTGCAGGTCGCGGCCGGTTTGGATCTGGTGGAGGTGGCTTATGCGGTCGCCACTGATGACAAAACCCAGGTGGCTGACTGGCTGGCGCAGCAACAACTGGGCGCCGTCAGTGACGAACAAGCCGGGCTTTGGTATCAGGCCAAAACCGAACTCTGGGCTGTGGTGATATCGCCCTGGGTCTTGGTGCAGGCACCGGCGTTACATTAATGTAATTGCGGCTTTGCCTGCGCCGTTATCTGACCTGTAATTGGCTCGGATCTTCGGTGGCGATAAACAACAATCGGGTGACAGTTTCACCATTGCTGTCACCACTGGTATTAATAAAGGTGTAATTGCCATCAAAAGTTGCAAAATCGTCGATCGTTTTCTGCTCAAGCGGCGTGCTGGTTGTCAGGCTTACGGCACAGAGTTGACCTGCGCAAGCAAACATCTCACCATGGATACTAGCGCCGAAGTTGTCATACATTTTTTGCTGTAGTTTGGCTTGTCGCTCTGCTGCCTGTTCTGTGGCTTCAACCGCCGCCAGACGATCGATAACGCTCTGAAAGTCTGGATGCGTGAATAGATGGCGCAGGCTTTGTTGCACGACCGCACCATCCGAATGAAGCAACGCCGTATCCAGCGCTGTGGCAGAGCTAAAAGCCGAACCTTGGCTAAAAGCAATGGCCTGTTGTTGTTCTGCACTCAGGTTGGAATTGCTGCCCGCTGGTGGTGGCAAATGTTCAGTGCTGTCCACTGTTGCGATACTGGTGTTTGCGGTTGCTACAGTCTGAACGGTACTTTGTTTGCTGAGCGCAGCGGCGGGTTGCCCGGGTTTAACTGAGGCTGGTAACGGAGTTGCTGCAGGCTCAGCCGTATGCCAGGACTGCCAGCCAAAATAGGTTGCCAGTAAAACAAAGACGGCTGCAATCAGCCATTTCAAAGCAGTATGAACCATCATCTATCCCCTGAATAACCTGAGCTCACCTCTGGTTGCTCAGGTGTTCATCATCAATTTTTTATAACTGGCAAGAAACCTGGCCACCTACCGTCACTGTCATAGTGCCCTTGGAACATTTGCAAATCATAGGTTTGGCGGTGGCAGAAAAAACGCTCAACAGGCATACAATTAACATAACTTTTTTCATAAATGAACTCCTTTTGTTGTTTAGATTGTACTTTGTGCGATCTAGTTTATTTTTTTATTATGAATATGTGTTTTTTTTGTATAAATTGATTCTAATCGTGTTGTGTCTTCAATGCGGGATCGCGGCTCGGTGGTACAAGGCTGAGCGATAGGTCGGTCCACCAGGTGGCTATCGATTGATTTTCGTCGATTGATTTTTGAGCTGAGCTGTTGCACTGTCGCTTGGCGGCGAGTCGATTACCATTGCCATTGAAAGAAAACAGGATGCGATGAAAACGCCGCTGATAGTTGGCTAATGGGCTGAATAAAAAAAGGGGGGATAGTTACAGGCTATCCCCCAAACTGCAGAAAAGCATAAACACCGTGGAGTTTGGATCCCTCCGCAAACCGTGCAAGTACAGTTTTGTCGTCCTGACGCAAAAGACTATAACCCAGCTTTTTTCGTATTGCAAATGATTCTCATTTAATTTATGCTGATTTTATCGGTCCTTGCTGTGATAGCTGTCTGGCCGATGAGAGGCAAGCTGTCATCACTCTCATTGCATCTGGTTTATTGTGTATTTGGCTGGGTTGGACGCCAGTGTTAAACGCATGTTTGGTGTCACAGCGACCAGATGGAAGGGTAACAGCATAGCTTGTTGGTTGAGCAGAAGGTTAAACCAAGGAGAAGAGCATGGCGGGAATGGCAAATCTGGCGCTGATCCAACTGACGTTGTTACTGCTGTTTTTATTGCCTGCATTGGTATTAGTTGGCATTGATTATCTGATTTATCAGTCGCTTGACCGACGAATTTTGTTGTTAGCTATGGCACTGGGGCTGGTTTTACTCTGCTGCTGCGCGCTGGAACAATGGTTGATGCATTAACTGCGGCACTGAGATGCAACTGACAGTTGCAGACCAGGGCAAAAGCTATGATACTGCTGTTTAATCACGGGCAGTAAAGGTCGCCAACAGATGCGGTTTGGGTGGTACTGGGTTTGTCTTTTTTGCTGCTTGCATCTGTGGTTGCCGCTGATTGCTATGGCAGCCTCAGTTGCCAATACTGCAGCGTCCTCTGCTGCCATGCCCGCCACTGAAGTTTATAGCCGCTTTATCCAGCTCAATCGCGACCATCCGCAGTTATCACAAACCACAGCGCTGGTGCAGGATCAACAAGGTTTCCTCTGGATTGGCACCCAACATGGCTTGTATCGTTATGATGGTCATCAGTTAGAAAGCTTCCGCGCCGATCCCACCAATCCAACCAGCTTATCTGCCGACTGGATTTCCAGTTTGCTGGTCGATCAGCAGGGTTTAATCTGGGTTGGTACCCGCTATGGCGGTTTGAACCGCTATGATCCAGCCACTGAACAATTTCGCCGCATCCCGTTACCGCGTGATCAGGGTGCTGTCCAGCAGGTCGAAATCAGTGTGTTGTATCAGGATCCACAATTGCGGATCTGGGTCGGTACCTTTGGTGCCGGTTTATATCGCTGGCAACAAGCTGGCCAGTTACTGGAAGAAATTCAACTGCCGGTCGCTGCCAAGGCGATTGATGCGCAATTTATTAATGCACTACAACTCGATAAAGAGGGCTTTTTGTGGTTAGGCAGTGGTAATGCGCCGCTGCGCAGTCGTGGTCAGGCCGAAGGCGGTGCGATGCGCTGGCATCCGGAGCGGCTGGAAAGTCAGATTTTCAGTGTGCACAATTCTGCGTTAACTGCTGCTGCTGTGACAGCTATTAAAACCGATGTCCAGGGTCAGATTTGGCTGACCAGTTATGGCGGCGGTTTATGGCAGTTTGAGCCGACACAACAGCAATTGCTGGCTGCGCCCGGGCAACCCGAATTATTGCAAAAATCGTTGTTAACTGATTTGTGGTTCGCGCCAGATGGTGCTTTATGGCTCAGTAGTTATGACCGTGGTTTGTGGCTATTGCCAAAGTCAGCCGAGAGATGGCAGTTATTTCGTGCCAACCCGGCTGTGAAACAGCAGTTGCCCAGTAACAACCTGACGGGTTTGTTACTCGATCAACAACAAAATTTATGGTTAAAAAGCCCGGCCGGAATTTTTGCCTTAAGCCCGATGGCGCAACAAGTGCGGACTATTGGCGCTGATGCCAATAATCACCATATGCTGGCGCATCCGGATGTGTTTGGCATTGCAGCAAAAGCGCCCGGTCAATTTTGGCTGGCCAACCGCGATGGTGGTTTGGTGGAAATCGACCTGACGACCGGCAAAGTCAGACGCTGGCCGATCCAGCCAGCTGCAACAGTGGTGCATAAACCTAGTCTGTTACGGGCTGTACTGCAGGATGTGGCCGGTAAAGTCTGGCTGGGCACAGATGCTGGTTTATTCTGGCTGGATCAACAAAGCGGCGACTGGCAGTTGCAACCGCTGGTGGACGGGGATGTGCAGCCGCATATTGGTGTGCTGCTGCTCGATCAGCAACAACAACTGTGGATTGGCAGTCGCGGCGACGGTTTGTTCCGTTTTCACCCCAAGGCAGTCAGCCAATACCGCCATGATCTGGCCTCCAATGTTGGTCTAGCCAGCAATACTATCAGTACCTTACAAACAGATGAATACAATGATCTGTGGATTGGTTATACCGATCAGGGTATTTCCCGGCTGGATCAACAAAGCGGAAAAATTCAAAGCTGGCGTGAAGGTACACCGCAGGCCGCCGGTTTGACGTTCAACGGTATCCAGTTGATTTACCGCCAGGATAAAGTGCTTTGGGTAAGGGCAGGGGGAGTGAACCATCGTGTCATCCGCGATCCGTTGCAACCGAAAATCATCCAGGGTTTTAAACCTTATCTGAATCTGGCTGATCAGGATGCTGAACTGCGTCAGGCCAGCCACTTTCTCTGGTTGTACCGCAACCGGCTGGAAGGGCAGGAACTGGTGCAGTATGGTGAGCCTTATGGGTTCCAGAGCACCACCTGGATTGGCTCCTGGTGGGTGACTGCAGACGGCATGCATTTACGGGGTGGCAATCAAGGGCTGGATTATTACTGGCCGTTACAACTGCCGCAGTTGAGCACACCACTGCAGGTGCGTTTTACCGGTTTTAGTTTATTTAATAAAAAAGTGAAACCGGACCAAAGCAGCTCCCAGCCAAGCTCCCAACCGTTGCTGGAAAAAGCTATTGGTTATGCTGAACAAATTTGGCTTCAATATCAGCAGGATATGTTTAGCCTGCATTTTTCCGCGCTGGACTTTGTTGAACCAGGTCAGATCCGTTACCGCTACCGGCTGCAGGGTTTTGACCGTGACTGGATTGAAACCGATGCCAGTAGCAGAGTGGCGACTTACACCCGGCTGGCTCCAGGCAGTTATCGCTTTGAGATGATGGCGCGTAAACCAGGTCAGCAGTGGCAACAAGCGCCGGTCAGCAGCATTAAAATTGTTATCCAGCCGCCATGGTGGCTAACGCTCTGGGCCAAAATACTGGCGGGACTGGCGTTGGCTGGGGCGATTTGGTTGTTTTTGCAATTCAGATTAAGGTACGAGCGCCAAAACCGCAACCGACTGGAACAGTTGGTCAACATGCGCACCACCGAATTACAAACGCAAAATCAGGCTTTGGCGGATGCGTATCGGGATATGACCTTGCTGCAGATGCTGGCCAAACAAATTACTGCTTCGCTGGATCTGCAGGAAATCATTTATTTGTGTCAGCACAGCCTGAACCAAATTATGGATGTCCATGTGCTGGCCATCGGCATGTACCATGCTGAGCGCCAGGTGCTGCAATTCAGTCACTGGCTGGAAAATGGTCGCAAAATGGAGTTTTTTGAACTCAGTCTGCAGCCGGAGCAACAACTGGCAGCCGTTTGTTTTAATCAGCAGCGTGAAATTAATATTCGTAACCGGGAAGAGTTTTTGCATTATCTGACGGTGATGCCAGCGCCGGTCAGTGGTGCGCCGATGCAGTCGGTGTTGTATTTCCCGTTAACGGTCAACGGTGAAAGAATTGGTTGTCTCAGCCTGCAAAGTCCGACCCGCAGTGCTTTTACGCCGCCACAAATTAATCTGGTGCGCACTTTGGCCAGCCATATTGCCATTGCGGTCGCCAATGCCAATATTGTCGCCAGACTGCAACAAACCCAGCAGCAACTGGTGATGCAGGAAAAAATGGCCTCCTTGGGTGGTCTGGTGGCCGGGGTGGCACATGAAGTGAATACACCACTCGGCATTTGCGTCACAGCTGCCAGTCATCTGCAAACTGAACTGATGGCGCTGCAACAGGCGCATCAGCAAAAAACGCTGGGTGCGCAAGGCTTTGGCCATTTCCTTGATACCGCCTTGTCGGCGGCGGACATTCTGACGTCCAATACCCAACGTGCTGCCCAGTTGATTAACAGCTTTAAACAAGTGGCGGTGGATAAAACCGCGGCCACGCAGCGCGAATTTGAACTGACCTCTTATTTACAGGAAGTGCTGAGTTCGCTGCAACCGGAGCTGAACCGGAAAAAATGTAAGTTCAGTCTGTTGTCACCCCCCGGTATTCAGTTGTATACCGATGCCGGTTCGCTGGCACAATTACTGACTCACCTAGTGATGAACTCGTTACAGCATGGTTTTGCCGACTATGCAGGGCCTGGCGCCGAAATCAGTTTAGTGGTCAGCAGTAGTGCCGGCCAGGTGTTACTGGAATACCGCGATAATGGTGCCGGCATGAACAGCGATACGCTGAAACGGTTGTTTGATCCGTTTTTCACCACCAAACGCAGTGAGGGCCATAGTGGCTTAGGGGCGCATATTGTCTACAATCTGGTGACAGCGCAGTTGCATGGCAATATTTATGTCAGCAGTGAGCCTGGTCAGGGCGTGCATTACCGCATCCTGTTGCCATTACAACGCCGACCCGATTAATTTCTGCACTTGAGGTTGCAATTATCTTTCGAATAGATAAAATGCCTTTCGAGTTTAGTTAAAATCTTTCGAATCGAAATATAAGCGAACGAGATGAACAAACGCAATACCCAACAACGCCGGCGCGCTATCGTCGATTTGCTGAATGAACAGGGCGAGGTCAGTGTTGATGCTCTGGCGTTGCGTTTTGATACCTCTGAAGTCACCATTCGTAAGGATCTGACCGCGCTGGAACATAATGGCTTGTTGCTGCGCAAATACGGTGGCGCTGTGCCTTTACCGCAAGAGCTGATGACCGAAAACGGCGTCGATAAAATTTCGCTGCGCAAACAAGCGCTGGCGAAAGCGGCAGCGGCGCTGATTCGTGATCATTACCGGATTATCATCGACAGTGGCAGCACCACAGCGGCGTTATTGCCGGAACTCTCCGCCAAACAAGGGTTGGTGGTGATGACTAATTCTTTGTATATCGCCAATAGCCTGCGCGAGTTAGAACACGAACCTAAATTACTGATGACCGGCGGCAGCTGGGACGCACAGTCGGAGTCCTTTCAGGGCCAACTGGCGGAACAGGTGCTGCGGGCCTATGATTTTGACCAACTGTTTATTGGTGCCGATGGCATCGATTTACACCGCGGTACCACCACATTTAACGAACTGACCAGCTTAAGCCGGGTGATGGCTGAAGTGGCGCGGGAAGTGGTGGTGATGGTTGAATCCGATAAAATCGGCCGCAAAATTCATAATCTTGAACTGCCGTGGACGTCGATAAAAATCCTGGTAACAGACGACAAGTTACCCGACACGGCAAAAAGGCAAATAGAACAGCAGGGTGTCAAAGTGATTTGTGCCCCTGTCCAACTCAATATGGAAAAACCGGAGTAAATATGTGCGGAATAGTGGGCGCAGTAGCGCAACGTGATGTGGTGGATATCCTGGTCGAAGGTTTACGCCGGTTAGAATACCGTGGTTATGACTCAGCCGGTGTGGCGGTGATTGGTGCCGATGGTGAATTACAACGGATCCGCCGCTTAGGCAAAGTAAAAGAACTGTCTGATGCGGTGAAACTGACGCCGACACCAGGCGGCACTGGTATTGCACACACCCGTTGGGCCACTCATGGTGAGCCTTCAGAACGCAACGCTCACCCGCATGTCTCGGCGAAAATTTCGGTGGTGCATAACGGTATTATTGAAAACCACGCCCCGCTGCGTGAAATGCTCAAAGCCAAGGGTTATGTCTTTAACTCAGACACTGACACCGAAGTGATTGCTCACTTAGTGGAAGAAGAGCTGAAAACGGCCGGTTCTTTATTAGCCGCAGTGCAAAAATCTGTGAAACAATTCAGCGGTGCTTATGGCACTGTGCTGATGGACAAAACCGATCCGTCGCATTTAGTGGTGGCCCGTTCTGGCAGCCCGCTGGTGATTGGTCTGGGTATCGGTGAAAACTTTATCGCCTCTGATCAACTGGCGCTGTTGCCGGTGACCCGTCGTTTTATGTTCTTAGAAGAAGGCGATGTGGCGGAAATTACCCGTTTCAGCGTCACTGTTTATGACAAAAACGGCGAAAAAGTAGAGCGGACTGTCACTGAATCAAACGCCAGTTATGACGCTGGTGACAAAGGTCAGTACCGTCACTTTATGTTAAAAGAAATTTATGAACAGCCGCATGCCATCAATAACACGCTGGAAGGCCGCTTAAGCGCTGAATCTGTGCTGGATGAGACTTTTGGTAACGGTGCCGCGGAACTGTTCAAAAAAGTGAAACATGTGCAAATCGTCGCTTGTGGTACTTCTTACCATTCAGGCATGGTGGCTCGTTACTGGTTAGAATCTTTAGGCGGCATTTCCTGTAATGTCGAAATCGCCTCTGAATTCCGCTACCGTAAATCTTTTATCCAGCCAAACAGCCTGCTGGTCAGCATCTCGCAATCAGGCGAAACCGCCGATACCTTAGCAGCACTGCGTTTAGCCAAAGAAGCCGGTTACCTCGGCAGCTTAACCATTTGTAACGTTGCTGGTTCATCGCTGGTGCGTGAATCTGATCTGGCCTTTATGACCCGCGCTGGCACTGAAATTGGCGTGGCTTCTACTAAAGCCTTCACCACCCAGCTGGTCGGTCTGGCGATGCTGACGCTGGCGATTGGTAAATACAATGGCCTGACCGCTGCTCAGCAACAAGAGATGGTAACGGCGCTGAAATCCTTGCCAGCCAAGCTGGAAGAAACCCTGACGCTGGCCGGCAGTATCGAAACGCTGGCAGAAGAATTTGCCGATAAACACCATTCATTGTTCTTAGGTCGGGGTGATCAGTACCCAATCGCGATGGAAGGTGCGCTGAAGCTGAAAGAAATTTCTTATATCCACGCTGAAGCTTATGCCGCCGGTGAATTAAAACACGGCCCGTTAGCGCTGATTGATGCCGATATGCCAATTATTGTGGTGGCGCCGAACAACGAACTGCTGGAAAAACTGCAGTCCAACGTCGAAGAAGTGCGCGCCCGTGGCGGTATTCTGTACGTATTCGCCGACGCCAACGCCCACTTTAAATCCGACGCCACCCAGCGCGTAGTGAATGTACCCCACGTCCACCCGCTGATCGCACCAATCATCTACACCATCCCGCTGCAACTGCTGAGCTACTACGTCGCCATCATCAAAGGCACGGATGTCGATCAGCCTAGGAATTTGGCGAAATCGGTGACGGTTGAGTGATTTAAGGTTTTGATTTAAATGATGTTGCGGGGTGAAAATAAAGTTTCACCCCGCAAAATAAAGTCTCATCATTGAAAATATAGTTCAATCAAAGGAGCTACAATACTACCCACTTTGGTTGTTATTTTTTCTAATTAGGCACTCCTGTTCTCCCCGATAGCTCTCTGCACTGAACATTATTCGCTTGCCTTTCTCTTCATTAATATCGCATTTACATTTGTGAAGCTTTGACACATCTCTTTTCTGCTTTACTTTTTGTTCATGCTTGTTTCTATTTTTAGGTTGGTTTAGTCTTTATATCTACTAGGGTTTTTCGAGGAAAATTTTATGGTTATTGATAGATATAAAAAAGCGCGATTAGTTTATAAACTTTTCAAATCAAAAATTGGCGAAGAGGTTCTTTCTTCAGAAATAATAGGGTGTACTGGGTGGGCTGAAAGCAGTGTTAAGTCCTACTACACAAAGAAATGGGCCGGAGTTGTGCTCAATAGATTAGATATTGATCGTTACTTAGTTTGTATGGACATCAATATGACAGAAGAACATTATATTAACCATCATAGCCAAATTGATGATGATGTTAGGTGATATTGGTATGACTAAATTTGTTTCAGAAATTCATCCTACAGGACTTCGAGATCTTGGGGAGAACTATATTAATGCTTTCGTCACGTTTATAGACATACTTGGATTTACAGACTTAATTAGTGGTAATAGTTCCGAGGAAGTCAATCATAAACTGGACGCAATGAAATATTTCAATAATGTACCTCAGCGGAGAAGAGTCGTATATCAATCAGATGAGTTACGTCCGATGGTGTATCAATTTTCCGATTCCATTATAAGAATACAGCCTGTGCCTTCTGAATTTTCTGATAAGGATGATGTGTATATTGAGGATTTTTTAGCTGGTGAAGTCGAATCGTTACTTATCGCCCAAGGCAATTTAGCATGTAATGGCGTTTTTGTGCGCGGAGGTATTACTTTCGGAGAAGTTTGTGTAAATAAATCAAGGGTGTTTGGCCCTGCATTTATTAGGGCTTACAAGCTGGAGTCAGTGATATCGAAGTATCCTAGGATTCTAATAGACCAAAGGCTTTGCTGTGACAGAAACAACTTGATGTCGAAATTTTTTATCGGTGATCACTGGCATAAGTCGAAAGATTTCTTTTTTGAATTACTACAACGAGATACTGATGGGCAGTATTATATTCAATATTTGACTCATTTATATGAATCTGCTCGTGCATCGTCATTGGATGCTAAGAATGTTTTAATTGCACACAGGAATAATGTTCAGTATCAATTAGACAAAGCTAGAATGTCTAATTCGGAAGATGTCTCAGGAAAATATTTCTGGGTTGCTAACTATCATAATAAAATAATTGAGAGCGCGTTTTCGAACTTGGATTATAAATTTCACGAAACCACGGGTGAATCGCTTCATATAGACTTCGATTAGTAAATTTCATATTTTATTTATGTTGCGTTGTATTTTTTGTGAAAAGTTTTTTTATTGTAGGACGTAATGGTTGTCGATTAAACTTATTGATATTTGGAACTTGATTAAATCACTGGGATACTCACGCTCTCAATGAGGAACGTCCGAGATGGCTGTTTATTAAACGGTTTAATTATAGTAGTCTATTGGAATAATCGGTTTAGATGGTCTGGCTATGGCAGGAAGCTCCAAAGGTCTTTCCGACCAGGAAATCCAGAAACGGACCGTTTTATTGCGCTTATCGAAGTTATTAATGAGTTATCTAACAGCTTTGATTTAAAGCTTCGTAAGCTAAACATCCAACCGTTGCCAATTGTAAAAAGATGCAGCTACCACTTGATGAGAGATGGGCGCCCTAGATGTTATTTAGTTGCCAAATTTCAATTTTCAGGCGGCTCTGAAGTCTGCTTACTAGAGATTGATACGTCTGATGGTGCCGCTTTATTTTCAACGCTGATAATTAAAATTCATTCAGATGAAGTAAATTTAGTAAGCCAGATCATTCAAAAGACATTAAAAAAGTCTTTACGATGGAGTGGATTTAAAAATGTTCAATACACGACCGTAATGCATCCTAAATCGAGTTTTCCTTTTGATAAAAAACAAAAAATCTATTGGTCATCTAGATTAAACGAAAAGATAAAACGTCTTGTTATTGAATTACATCGCGATGTGTAAAAATAAAATCTCGATAAAATTCTTGTAAAAGGTGCAAATATTTTTATCTTTTTATCTTTTTATCTTTTTGTCTTTGGTCGGTATCTTGAGCTTATAAAAGGCAGACATTGTTATGCTTTACGAATCACTTAAAGCAGTTTGTAATATTTTTGCTATGATGATCGCTGTTTATTTATACAGCTGTTTGTGTTAAAATAAAACTAACTTTATGGTTTGTAAAATTAGTAGCAAGAGAAATTCCCAATGAGTTTAGTAAACGGATTTAAATTCATAGACTTATTTTCTGGTCTAGGTGGCTTTCACCTTGCATTGCGTCGGCTGGGAGGTCATGGCGTTTTCGCTGCTGAGTGGAAATCTAGCCTTCAGGACCTGTATGAGAAAAACTTTGGTATCCGTCCTGCTGGAGATATTACAGAAGTTCCGACTGATATGGTTCCCGCTCATGATGTGTTAACTGCTGGATTTCCGTGTCAGCCATTTTCCAAAGCTGGAGAGCAATTAGGATTTGAATGTACTAAGCAAGGTGGACTTTTTTTTAATGTTGTAGATATTTTGGAAAAAAAGAAGCCCATGTTTTTTATACTCGAAAATGTACCTAACTTGTTGAAGCATGATAAAGGAGAAACGTGGCTTAAAATACAGAAGTTATTAGGTGCCGAGGGGCTTGGTTACCATATTGATGCCGCTAAGTTATCACCTCACAATTTTGGTATTCCTCAAATCCGTGAACGGGTCTATATAGTCGGATCTTTAAAGCCATTAACTCACTTTCAGTGGCCTGAAATTATTGATGAACCTACCGCTATAGATAGTATCTTGGACGATAATCCGTCTGATGCTAAGAAGCTTTCACCTCAAGTGTTGGAATGCTTGGAAGTGTGGGATTCCTTCATTAATTCATGCCCTCAAGGCTATAAATTACCATCTTTTCCCCTATGGTCTATGGAGTGGGGGGCTACTTATCCTTTTGAAGATGAAACCCCGTATGGGCTTGTAAGTAAATCTGGAAAGTTTGGATTAGAGGCTTATAAGGGTAGCCATGGTGTGGATTTAAAAAATGCAGAGAGTGTGGTGCAACAATGGGCTAATCTTCCTAGCCACGCTCGAACAGAGCAATTTAAGTTTCCAAAATGGAAGAAAGATTTCATTAGACAAAATCGTAATTTTTATTTGGAAAATAAGGATTGGATTGATCCATGGTTACCAAAAATACTGAAATTTCCTTCCAGCTTACAAAAGCTTGAGTGGAATGTTCAAGGAGGAGAGCAGAATATATGGAACTACGTTTTACAGTTTCGAGCATCTGGCGTGAGAGTCAAGCGTAGGACAACGGCCCCCAGTTTAATTGCAATGACGGATACTCAAGTACCGATAATTGCATGGCAAAAACGCTATATGACGCCAAGAGAATGTGCGCGATTACAAAGTCTTGAAGAGTTACAAAACCTACCTAAGAGTTCAACACAGGCCTTTCACGCTTTAGGTAATGCGGTAAACTCAACTGTTGTTGAGACAGTGGCCCGGAATTTAATTTTACAGGCTGAAAATTCAAAATCTTGTATGCAAACCAGTACAAGAAGAGCAAAAAGCTTATGTAAAAAGGAGATTATCTGAGTTATGGCGGATGAGAAAAAGGAATTTCCACCAATAGAAATTCGACCTGGTGTAACTGTTTTATCAATATTTAGGTACCTCAATTACAAAGCTTGGTTTGCGTTAGCAGAGTTCATTGATAATGCTATACAAAGCAGTTTGAACAATCAGTCTGCCTTGCAGGCGCTTCATGGCGATGAGTTTAAGTTAAAAATCAAAGTAACTATAGATACCACAGTCCCTGGCTCCATAACTATTGAAGATAATGCCGCTGGTATCTCAGGAGTTGATTTCCCTCGAGCATTTCGAGCTGCAGAACTTCCGACTAATCGAGATGGGTTATCGGAATTTGGGATGGGCATGAAAAGTGCCGCATGCTGGTTTGCGAAGAATTGGAGTGTAAGAACGAAATCAATTGGCGAAACTGTCGAAAGAACAATAAATTTTGACATAAAAAATATTGTCGATAACAATTTAAATTCACTAGTTCCCGATATGTACTATTGCGATAAAAATGCACATTATACAGTTGTTACGCTTAGGAACCTGCATCATATCCCTCATGGGCGAACGATTAATAAAATAAAAGAGCATTTAGCAAGTATTTACAGGATGTATATTAACGCCAAAAAAGTAGAGATTAAAATTGGTGATGATATTCTGCAATACGATACACCATCGATTCTTAAAGCTCCAAAATACAGTGAGCCAGGCATTATAGATGATGCCACAAAAGAGCAAGTTTTAGTTTGGAGAAAAGAAATTAATTTGGCTTTAGGCAATGGCCAATCAATTACAGGATTTGTTGCTCTCAGAGAAACCGGCTCTACTCGTCTGGCTGGCTTTTCACTCTTTCGAAGAAATCGGCTGATAGTTGGTAGTGTTGATGAAAAGTATCGGCCTGATTTAATTTTTAAAAATACCAATAGCTATGCCTATCAACGTATATTTGGTGAATTGCATGTTGAAGGATTTGAAGTTAGTCATACAAAAGATGGCTTTCGTTGGGAGCAGCACGAAGAATCTATCCTCGAAAAGTTAAAAGCTTTACTTGAACAAGAGCCTTTGAATTTGATTTCTCAAGCCGAGAATTACCGAGCCCTTCCGACAAAAAAACACATCCAACAACAAGCTATTTTGGCAACGGAACTCGTTGCTCAATATATCGAAGAGCAAGTTGCACCTTTATTGGTAGATTCTAGAGCGAACCCTGCAGTTCCGCCAGAACTGTTGCCAGAGATAATGCCGAGTCCATTGCAAGCCTCAGAAAGGAAACTGTGTATTGACGATGGCTATTATGTTTGGAACATAACACTGAGAACCTCAGTTGAACCTGCTCGTAATGAATGGTTCTTGATGTCAAAGCTTGACCAGAATGAAGGCTGCAATGCAAGAACGAGATCGTTGATCATCGATGTTTCCTTAGCGCACCCTTTCTCATCCAGATTTATTGGCACCTCACATGAGAATATAGAGCTATTCCTTCGTATTGCCTCTGCTATTGGTGTGTCATTGATGCTTTCTGAGGATATTACTGGTGAGCCACCGCAAAGTGTATTGCATCATTTCAACTACCTGATGCGTGGAAAGTTAATTAAAATGGAGTTTACTGAATGACCAATTTGAAACTTACAGATGCAGTTCTAAACCCTCCGCTCCGGTGGATTCCAGAGGTCGGTGATGTAACTACACAGTTTTTGCGTAGTAAGACTAAAGATGGAAATGGCCCGAGCTACGACGAATTAACTGTAGGGGATAACTCGGTATTGCAGGAAGCTCGCAGGATTTTAGGACGATGCTTACCACCGACAGCGCCGGATGGTAGAGAAACAGGCTTAGTAGTTGGGTATGTACAGAGTGGGAAGACAATGTCTTTTGAGACAGTAATTTCTCTCGCTAGAGACAATGGATATGGCTTGGTTATCGTTTTTGCCGGAACAAAAACAAATTTACGCGAGCAGTCAGAAGACAGGTTAACTAAAGATCTGGGAATTGACGATGGTCAGAATTGGTGCCATTTTTCTAACCCTACAGATACTATGGGTTCTCAGATCCAAGACCGATTGCGAGTCTGGCGTGGAAACCCGGTAAAAAAAAGAGCGGTTTTAATTACAGTACTAAAACATCAAGATCACTTAGAAAATCTTGCTATTGTTTTAAGCTCTTTAAAATTATCCGAACTAGCTGTTCTTGTTATTGATGATGAAAGTGACCAAGCTAGCTTGAATACAAAAGCTGGTGACATTAAGAAGAGTAAAGAAAAGCCTGATGCAAGAAGCTCTATTTTTAATAAAATCTGCATAGTCAGGGATCGTATTCCGCACCATTCTTTTCTACAATACACTGCAACACCTCAAGCTAACCTGTTGTTGACTCAGACAAATATCCTCAATCCAAATTTCGCTGAGATAGTAACACCTGGAGATGCTTACACTGGAGGAAAGTCTTTTTTTAGAGATAATTCAAATCTTGTTATTGAGATTCATCCCTCTGAAGTGCCAAGTAAGGATAACCAAGTCCATTCTGTACCAAAGAGTCTCTTGAGCGCTCTTCGATACTTCTTTTTGGTGTGTGCATATCATTCTATCCATAGCGATGGAAGAATAGATAGAAATAGATCGATGATGATCCATCCATCAATGGCGACTACTTCGCATAAGTTGTATTTTGGTTGGGTAGAAAAAGCTGTAAAATCTATAGAAAAAATAGTTGAAGAAGCTCGCCACAGCTCTCCTGCCACTATTGAATCAATGTTCAAAAAGGAATATGAATCGCTAAAGGAGACGTATCCCGACCTCAATACTTTGCCTGAATTGATTAGCGCGATGAGTTCTGAGGTATTAGGCGAGTTAAGGTGCGTCCAGGTAAATGGCTCCAAAGATGCTGAAAAGAAGGTGAAATGGAAGCTAACGCCATATTGGATATTGGTGGGTGGAGCTAAGCTTGATCGTGGTTACACAGTTGAAGGATTGGCTATCACTTATATGCCTAGACCTTTAGGAAGTTCGCCTGCTGCAGATACTTTGCAGCAACGAGCTCGTTTTTTTGGTTACAAGAAAGCATACTTAGGATTGTGCAGAGTTTTCCTTCAAAAAGAAGTTCGAGATGCCTTTAAAGCTTATGTTGAGCATGAAGAGAACGTAAGGGCTATTCTCGTGAAAAAGCGTGGATTACCTTTGAGCGAATGGCGTAGGGACTTTATTCTGAGCGCTTCTTTGAAAGCAACTAGACCTAATGTCGTTGAATTAAATTCTCGGCGAATTAAAGCAAGAGGATGGCTAGTACCACAAGCATTAAATCGAGATTCTGTTGCTGTCAAATATAATCAGAACTTAGTTAGCGAGGTTGTTAGTCTCTGGAGAAGTAAGTTTCCATGTGTAAACGCAGCTGATATTGAACGCTTTAAAGGGAAACGAGATAAATCACCAAACTACGTATTTACTGGAATTCATTTGTATGAAGTATTAAATAGCATTTTGCTGAATTTTAAAGTTCATGATCCTTTCGATGCAGAGTTACATAGTGCCATTCTTATCTCGCTTGCCGAAGTATTACAAACTTGGGGTAATGTCCCAATAGATGTATATCTGATAAACAATTTGAAGTCTCAATATCGTAGTAGAACCGACGGACGTGGTTTTACAAAGAGTAATTTGAACGCCCCAATAAATCAGTATTTTAGTAACAATGCTGATGCCATCAATGATAAGAGTTTTATGTCTAACAATAATATCTCTCTTCAATTGCGGAGTTTCGACTTGGGCGCGCACGAACGTCAAGCTACCTTAGCAGACTTGAAGAATGTTGCGTGGTTCGCGTTACACATACCTACCAACTTTGAAAAGCATGTGCACGTTGAAAAAGTGTAACGGTAAATAAACGCAAGCTTTTATTGTAAGTTCGTGAGAATGATTTTTTGCATCATTCCCACGAATAACGGAGTGCTAGCTACTTATTGTTTATAACGCTAATTAACCTTCCTTTTTCTATAGCACCAGCTTTTATAACTGCATCAATTTCTAAGGTTACTGATGTTGAATCTTTGAGCGCTGCGTACATGGAGTCTAGCTCAACTTGTTTTGTAAAACCTAAATCCACCTTTAATGAAAAACTTTGTCCAGACCTTAGGTCTGTTACGTTAAACAGGAGGTATTCTGGATATT
The DNA here is from genome assembly GCF_059620065.1 of Rheinheimera sp. B2H12. NCBI lineage: Bacteria > Pseudomonadati > Pseudomonadota > Gammaproteobacteria > Chromatiales > Chromatiaceae > Rheinheimera > Rheinheimera sp. B2H12. The sequence continues at coordinate 150,078 of NZ_CM184363.1, forward strand.
TTTTAAGCCCATCCATCGAGAATTCAGATATTAGTTCTTGCTTATCTTTTACTGGTTTTTCTGATTTGGATATTTCTTTGATATCCACTTTGTTGAGCACTACATTCCCATATGTAACTTGATCAGCATCAGATACCGAACGAACAAGCGAGGCTTGCCCTTCGGACATCGTGGACTTGATCCACTCTGTTTTTTTGCCGATATGTCTATTGGCTTCTGGTGAAATTAATTCCGATATTGTTTTGTTATGTTGTTCAAGAACTGAGACAACTAATCTGGAGTTACCCCCTAGTTCAGCTTCTTTTTGTTTTGTCTGCAAGTATTCGCTAAATGCAAAATAACCGCCTGCGCATAAGATGAGGGTAATAAATACTGCAGTTTTATGTTTGGATTCCATATTCGCCATTACGTTACCCAAGTTGTCAAACGCTCGATTTAGCCAATCATCTGAAGCTGCAGTGTTCTGTGTTGAGCCTGCAGAGATTTCAAATATAAACTCAAGATCTTTTTTCTCTGTATCTGTGAGTTTTTGTAAGTTAGTCGTGTCATATTTTGCTATCGCATAGGCCCTGGAAAACGCTTCCTGAAGAGATAAAATTCCAGACATGGCGTTTGAGGGTAGACTTGAATTATAACGTTGTCCTTTAAAATTGAATCGTAGAGTTGGCCAGCCTTCAAATTTTACATCGGTGAAAACATCAATTGACTCTTCACTTAACCTGCCTAATAAATCTAAAAACGCATTTTCCGAGTCTATGATTATCTGCGACATTTGCTGTCCTTGCTCAATCTATTGATTAGGTATTTAACACTTTTTGTACCCAATAGGAAAGTGCTGGTAACTAAATAAGCCACGAATACGAATGGTGAAACTTTATTTTCAAGTTCTTGAAGGCGCCCAATCTAATCTGGTAGCTACATGATGAAACTTTAGATTTACCAAAAGCCGTACTAATTTAGCGGGATGCGTGCTACAGGTTGTTTCATGTTAAGTCTTTATTTTTAAACGACATTAAAAAACCGATTCGCCGGGTTTTTGCTTTTATCCGCACAGCAATAAACTGAAACCAGTTATTAAAGGAAATCCCATGCAACTGATAAACCTGCGCCAGTACCCTTCGGCGATTGAGTTGATTGCGCCCTGGCATTTTGCTGAGTGGGGGGCTTTGTTTCCTGACAGGTCGCTGGCGGATTTTGCTGCTGAGTTGGCGTTGTGTTTGTCGACTGATGCGCTGCCGCAGACTTGGTTGTTACAGGATGCAGCGGGTGAGATTGTAGGCACTGGTTCTTTGCTATTACAGGATATGGCGACCAATCAACAGCTCAGTCCCTGGCTGGCCAATATTTATTTAGTGCCCGCGGTGCGGGGGCAGGGCTTGGGTCGCTCCCTGGTGCAACAACTGATGCAGCAGGCGGCTCAGCTGCAGATCCAAACCTTGTATTTGTTTACTGAAGATCAGCAGGCGTTTTATCAGCGGTTGGGCTGGCAGTTCCATCATACCGAGCTTTATGAAGGACATATGGTCAGTGTGATGCAGTGGCAGCCTGGCTGTTAAGCTGCCAAAGCTGCCACAACTGACACAGCCTTAGGTGGCAACAACAAGGCAGACAGCCCCAGTGGCTGAGACTGTCTGCCTGCGACAACATCCAACGCTAACGTCAGAACTTATACATCAGGCCCAGAATAAAATTGCGCCCGCTGGTGGTGTAAGACTGGGTGCGGTTATCCTGGAATTGACGGATATGCTCATCGGTTAAGTTATTGCCTTCAAAGGTCAGTTGCAGACTGGCTGACCAGTTATAAAAGGCTTTAAAATCAACGAAGCTGCTATCATCAAAGCCTTCAACGATATTCTGGCTTTCACCTTCACCCGTGATAAAGTCGTCGCGAAAGGCCTGGGATAACCGTAAGCCCCACAGCTCAGTTTCATAATACAGCGTGATGTTATAGGCCAGTTCTGACAAACCAGGCGGGGTCACTTTAAAAGGTTTGCCTTCGTTAAATAAGGTGGTTTCGCCGTCGGCCAGCGTCAGATTGCTGGCCAGGCCCAGATTCTGCCAGTGACCAGGCAGGAAACGCAGATCGGCCTGCGCCGACAGTTCCAGCCCTTTGACAGTGGCACCTTCGCCATTAATCGGCTGATTAACGGTAAATTCAGTCTGGGCGTTGACGCGAGGGTCAAACGCCAGAAAATCCAGCGGATAACCGGTTTGCGCGTACGGCATAGTGACTGATTGTTCGACGATAAAAGAATCCATCTTTTTATGAAAAGCGCCCAGCGAAACGCGCAGATCCTGGCCGTAATATTCCAGGCTGCTGTCAAAGGAGTCGGCGATAAAACGGTTCAGCTTTGGATTACCGGCCGCTATTCTGGTGTCCGCCACGCCCACCTGACCGGCGGCGCGCAATTGATTCAGCGCTGGTCTGGAGATATTGCGGTTGGCGCCAACACGGACCAGCCAGGCATCCGTCAGCTCCAGTGCTAAGTTAAGGCTTGGCAATAAGTCGTTGTAACTGTTATTAAATTCAACATATTCCAGCTTTTTACCGGTGTTCACTTCACCGGCCGACTTTTGCTCGGTTTGATACCAGCGTAAACCGATATTGCCGCGCAGCACCATGCCGTCCAGATCCCGGTTAAAACTGTATTTGCTATACAGCGCACTGGTATTTTCTTCCAACTGATAAACAGTACCCGGCTGATTAAAACGCGCATCCAGACTGCGCGAAATGCGGCCTGTGGCTGCTAAGGCGCTAAAAGTGGCTTCGTTATCGGCCACCGCATAAGGCCGCAGCACCGGCATTGGGTTGAGCTGAAACACGGCTTTGGGCGCATTGGCGATATTTTTCCAGTCGATGCGGTCACGCCGTTCATAACCATCAGATGCATAAGCTTTATATTGCAGGCCCCAACTGAGACTGTCTTCGCTGTCGAGCTGATAACGCCAGTCACTTTGCAAGGTCTGAAAGCTATTTTCGATGGCATCTTCGCGCACATCAGAGCGCATCAGTACCCAGGCCTTGGGATCGGCAATCTCAAAATCGTAACTGTTCTGGCCATAGTTGGCGTTGCGCCAGTCCACACTAAAGGCATGACCCACGGATTCGGCAAAAATCTTGTCGTGAATTGGCTGGGCAAAATCAGAACTTGAGGTGCCAAGCAGCAGGTCGGTGCTGAGATCATCGCTCAGTTGTATCTTGCCGGTTAACGTCAGTTGATGAAAATCGGTTTCGCCGTAGCTGACTTTTGATTCAGTGCGTAAATCCAGATTTTTAAACGAGGCATACAGCAGGTTATCGCCATCCACTGCCGCATCCACCAGTAACTGGCCAGCCGTGACATCGCCGGTAAAAGCGTTGGTGCCAGCGGTCGATAACTGGTTTTCCTGGCGGTCGTTGGATAATTTACCCAGCAAGCCGTCCAGACTCCATTGCATCCGCTCCGATGGCTGCCATTGCAATGAGGTGGTGATCCCCAACCGCTCACGCTCGTTCAGCCAGGAAGCGATATTATTGGCTCTGGGAATAAATAAACGGTTAGCGCCTTTGGCATTGATCAGCCGATCGGCAATGGCCGGATTGACAGTGGCCGCCACGTTGTTGCGGCCAAAACTGGCCTGCCGCCAGGACCAGACATGGTAACCTTTTTCCAGCGTTTCAGCGCTGGAGTAGGCGACAGAAAACAAAGCGCCAACATCGCCCCAGGTGTTGGAAAGCAAGGCTGCCAGCCGTGGGCTGGTGCTGCGACTTAAATCATTGTGCACAGCCTTGGCCGACAAAGCGCCATTCATGCCGTCAAAATCAAAAGGCCGGGCGGTTTGTAAATCAACAGTGCCGCCTAAGCCGCCTTCATCCAGGCTGGCATCATAAGATTTGTGCACATCAATGCGGTTAAATAATTCTGAGGCAAAGACGCTGTAATCAAAGTCACGGGTGCGGGAGGCGCTGCCACGCTGGTCGATGCCGGAGTCGGTGGTAAACAGCGCTTCCATGCCATTGACGCGGGTGCGGGTGAAATTTGGCCCTAAGCCGCGTAACGAAATTTGCCGGCCTTCACCTGAGTCGCGTGAAATGGTGACGCCTGAGATGCGTTGTAACGATTCGGCCAGATTTAAATCGGGGAAACTGGCGATATCATCGGCCAAAATGCTTTCAGTGACATTGTCAGACTGTTTCTTCAGCAAGGCACTTTCCTGCAAACTGGAGCGATAGCCTTTCACTGCAATATGCTCAACTTCTGCCGCCGCTGGCGCCACTGTGGCTGAGGCTGTGGTCACTGCTGCGACAGCCGGTTGGCTGAAACCTAAGGCGGTGGCGACGCAAAAGGCAACTTTGTGCATGGTACGACTGACGTTCATAAATCCGGTTCCTGTAAGTTAAATGGTCGGTGCTGACAGGCGATCCCGCTCGCCTTGCTGTTCAGACGCTGACAAGACAATCAGGCGGTACAGGTTTTTCAGCCAAACCGGCAGATTCATCAAAGTTTCATATTGCGACGTCGCAGCACGGCAGCCGCAGTGACAAAGGGCAGGTTAAAACTGCAGTTGCAAGTCAAGCTGCAGGCTGCGGCCAGAGCGGGTGAACACCAGCGGACGGTTTGGCTCTAGGCCGGCAAACATATCAATGGCCTGATCGGTCACATTCAGCAGTGCCAGCGACAGCCGAAGGTCGTTACTGGCCTGGTAATAGGCCGAGGCATCGACAAACAGCAGCGGCCGCACGCCGATAAAACCATTGATCACATCGCTGTCGGTGATGTATTGATCGCGATAGCTGCCAACCAGGCGGGCACCAGCGCGAGGTGATTGCCAATACAAACTGAGCTGGCCGGAATAACGGGATAGCGCCGGTAGTGGCCCGCGCAGTTGTTGCTGATCAAGCGGGTATTCAGTATCGCCACTGACTCTGCTGAGATGAGCCAGCACACCAAACCCCTGCGGCCACTGATAACGGCCGGCCAGCTCCAGCCCGCGCAACTGTGCGGCCGCTTGATTCACCGGTTTAGACAGAGTGAACAGTTCGCCTTGCCGATCCGGCGTCAGCAACTCTGCTGGTAAACCCAGCGCCGCATAGCTGAGCAACTGGCTGTCCGTGACAATAAAATGCTGTAATTTTTTCTGAAACAGTGTCAGCGACAGGTTATTGATTGCATCCAACTGATAAGCGAGGCTTAGATCCAGCGCATCCGCCAGCACTGGCTGCAGCTCTGGATTGCCTTGTTCCACTTTATTATCGGCAATACTGATTTCTGTACTGGCCCGCAGCTGACTGAGGCCTGGTCTGGTCAGATTCCGGCTGGCTGCGGCGCGCAATGTCCATCGCTCGCTGACATCGACGGTGAGTTGCAGGCTGGGTAACCAGTGTTGCTGGCGTTGAGTCAGCCGGCTTGCTGTGCCCGGCAGAGCTGGCGTCGGCCCTTGATCGCCTTGCCGCTCAGTCTGATCCTGCACAACACGCAGCCCGGCATCGGCTTGCCAGTTGGCAGCTGTCCACTGATAGCTGCCGTACAGCGCCCATTGTTGTTCCTGCACTGTGAAGCTGGTACCGGGTTTATTGCTCAGCGCCGTTAATTCGCGCGCAAACGGCTGGCCTGAGATGCGGCCAGACAGGCCTTGTGCCAGCACTGTGGCCAAGGTTTGTTCGACATCAGCCACCAGCATTGGCTGTGGCAGCCGCCAGGCTGGGGTGGCGCTGACAAAAGGCAGTTGCAGTGCATTGAGATCGCGCACATCGTCGCGCCGCTCAAACCCTTCGGAGCTGAAGCTTTTTAGCTGCGCGCCCAGCGTCAGTGCTGCCGGCACAGTTCCAAAGCGAGCGCTGACATTGGCTTGCCACTGCCGGTTCAGTAATTGATCTTCCCGCACATCGGCGCGGTGCAGTTGCCAGAGCTGAGGTTCGCTGAGGTCCACATCATACTGCCGCAGCGGGCTGCGCCGGTTTGGCCGGAAATCATAACTGTAGCTATGGCCGGGCGCTTGCAGAAAAATTTTATCATGCAACGGGCTCTGAAAGTCCGACTGACTAAGACTGAGATCGGCTCGATACAGCTGGTTTGGCTGTGGCACCAGGCGCATAGCCAGGCTGCTGTGCAGCACCTCGGTTTGCGCCGCCGCCAGTTTGGCTTCACTGCGGATATTGGTGTGCTCAGCTTTGCCATAACGCACAGTGCTAAACTCATCCACTGCCAGGGCGCTGAAGCGCTGGCTTTGCAGATTGGCCAGATTATATTCCTGATCGGTACTTTTCAGTTGACCGGCGATATGGGTCCAGCGCCATTCAGTGTCGGCATTGGGCTGCCATTGCCAACTGGCGTTCAGTCCGAGCCGTTGTTGCTGGCGATTGGCCAGTGTTGCCGAAGTCACAGTCGGGCCAATCAACTGGCCGCTTTGCAACAGTGCGGCTAAATCCGGTGCTAAAGTGCTGGCGGCCTGGCGGTTAAAAGCACGCCAACCCCAGTCGCGGTAACCCGTTTCAATCTGATCACTTTGCTGATAATCCAATAGCAGCATGCCGGCCAGCTGCTTGCCGCCACTGAACAGGGCGAGCTGCCAACCAGGTGAGGTGGTTGCACTCAGACTGTTGTAGTGACCTGACCACCCAAACTGAGCTTTGGCAGTGGGTTCCGACAAGGGTTCGGCAGTGTGCAGCTCAATAGTGCCGGCAATGCCGCCTTCGCTCTGGCTGGCCTGATAGCTTTTACGCAGGCTGAGCTGCTGAAATAATGCCGACGAAAACAGATTAAAATCGACATTGCGGCTGCGCTCGGCGGAGCCACGATGATCAAACACTGAATTAAAGCTGGCTAAAGTATCAACGCCATTAATTTGCACCTGAACAAACTCCGGACCCAGCCCGCGTAAGCCCAGTTGTCTGGTTTGGCCATTGTCTTTTTCCGCCACCAGCCCGGGTAAACTTTGCAGCGCATCACCCAGATTCAGTTGGGGTAAAGTGGCGAGTTCTGCCGCAAAGACGATGTCGGTGGCCAGGCCCTGCCTGGCTTGTTCGTCCAGCGCCGCCGCTAATAAGGGCGCCTGGCCTTGGACCACGATATGTTCTGCCCTGACTTTAGTATCCGCTGTGTTCGCGGCCGCCGCAGCTGGTTTGCTGGCCGTTGGCAGGATCAAAATCAGCCCGGGTTGTAACTGGGCCTGCAGGCCACTGGCAGCGAGCAGCCGCTGCAACGCTGCCTGCAACGTCCATTTACCTTGCAGTGCCGGGCTTGGCTGGGCTGGTAACTGATCTGCGGCGACCAGGGCATAGCCGGTTTGGCTGGCCAGTTGTTGCAGGGCTTCAGCCAGTGGTGCGGCTGGGATCTGCAGCGAAAACTGCTGATTTGGCAGCGATGCTGGCAAAGTTTGCGGGTAGATGTCAGGACTGGCCGCAGCCAACAGCAACAGGGACAAAACAACAGGCAAGGGCTTCAACAGCGTCGCTTCTGGGGTCTGCAACAGGTGCGACAGAACTTAAGCGACAAGTATGACAACAATATGGCTGCCACTCACACATCAGCTATTTTTTTGCGGAACGACCCTCAGTGCGGACTGAGGGGCGCTTGTCGCAGCCATGTTAGCGTGATAACCAAAGTCCGGTTTGATCCTGACGGATTTTCAACTGGTGCGTTACTTGTAAACCGTCCAGCAACAGCTCGGACTGGTCGATGGCAAAAGTGGCAGTGATCGGCAGTTGTGCCAGGCTGGCATCGGCCAGTTTGATCGGCGTTTGCCGGTAACGATTGACCTCAGCCAATACTTCAGCCAGTGGTGTCTGCTGATACCGGAGGCGACCACTGCGCCAGCTCAGAGCGCTGGCGGCATGGTAAGTGCTGATTTCGCTAAAACCATGACGTGCTGAAAAGTGGATTTGTTGCCCTTGTTGTAAGCGAGGGGGTTGCATCGGTGCCAGGTCCTGGCTGCTGACGGCGACGACACCTTCATCCACGGCCACCATAATGTCAGCCTCGCGCCGCACGCTAAAAGCCGTGCCTACAGCCCGGACCTGCAGTTGATCGGCCGTGACGACAAAAGGCCGTGCGCTGTCTTTGGCCACCTGAAAATGGGCGGCGCCATAATGCAACTGCACAGCCCGTTGTGCGGCGCTGAAACGGACCAGTACTTCAGTATGGCCGCTCAGACTGAGCACAGAACCATCCGGCAAGGTTATCTGGCGATTGCCTTGATAGCTGGACTGGTAGAGCTGACTGTCGGGTTCGGCTGGTGGCAGCAGGCCACCGAGCAGCAGCAAAGTGGTGAAAAATAAACCAAGACAGGCGGTGACGGCGACATGCCACGGGCTCATTTGCTCTGTCAGCTGTTGCCAGCCATGTCGCAGTGATTGCCAGAAGGAGCGCTGTGCTGGTGCCTGCTGCATCTGGGGCGCAAAAATCAGCGTATCGGTCAGGCCGGTATCCTGCCATAACTGCCGGGCCTGCAAAAACGCTTGCTGATGGGCTGGGGATTGCGCCAGCCACTGCTGCAGTTCTTGTTGTTGTGGTTTGCTAAAAGCGCCGGACTGGGATCTAACCAGCCATTGCAGCGCTTGGGCTGGTGGGGTGTCCGGGTTGTGTTCAGCCGGTTGTTGCGGTTCGGTTGTCATCAGGCTTTCACTTGTTATCTGGCTTGCTGCAGGACCGACAGGGCGGCGTATAATTGTCGGCAAATATCAGCCTGACTCCAGCCGGTGGCGGTGGCTATTTCGGCATAGGTTTGACCCTTCAGCCGGCTTCGGATCAGAATGTCTTTTTGTTTGTCCGACAACAGCGCCATGGCACCATCCAGTTGCTTTAGTTGATCGGCTTTGGCCGTCAGTTGTTCCGGGCCAAGTTCATCCAGCGGCTCTTCTTCCAGCACCAGCTGTTGCTGCAGAAAACCACTCAGCTGGCGCTGTCTTTTCAGCGCATTCAGTGTCTGATTGACGGCCATTTTGTACAGATAAGCTTTCGGGTTTTCAATCTGTTGCCAGTCAGCACAACTGCCAAACTTGGTGAACACATCCTGCACTGTATCTTCCGGCTCTGGCGGGCCGAAACCATAATTACGTTGTAAATAACGGATCAAATTGCCGGCATGTTGCTGATAAAGCCGACTGAGCGCTGCCTGTATGGTCAATGGGTCACTTCTTAGCCTGCTGGCTGTGGTGGCTTGCTGCGGTTTGAGCTGTTCAATAGTTGATGATGCCAGCATGCTGTTGCTCTGAAACTTATCCTGCCCCCAAGACAATCCAGCACGCTGGATTTTTCAGTGCCAAGCAAGTTTTTTTATCGATTGACTGTTTTTTAGACAAATGACTTCCTGCGTTTGCTGCCGAGCGGCATTTTGCCGCTGCCAGATGAAGTTTTGATGAAGCTTAGCCATCCGCTGAAATATCTGCCGGGCTGCTTTGTTCTGTCATTGCCTGCCGTGTTGTCAGCACGGCAGCAGACATCCATCGATTAAACAGGAGCAGATATGAAGTTGAAGATGAAACCAGTCGCCGCGCTGTTGGCGCTATGTGTGGCCAGTACCTTGTTACCAGCCAGCCAAGCGGTCGCGTCCGTCCGCTTGAATAGTCCTATTGGCCAGACCCTGCAGAGCTTAGCTGCCAATTGCCAGAATTTTACCCTGGATACCGAGCAAGACCATGTGTTTGAAATCAGTGATCATCATCAGTCAATGACGCTCAGTCACCGCTGGCCGGATGGTTCGGCGCTGGCTTTTGTCAGCCATTCTGAAACCGGCAACGGCGATCAGGGCCAGTTGCTAGCCTTTAAGCTGGCGGCGCAGCATTTTCAGCCGGGTACTGATGTGATTGGCGCCGATGTGACCTTGCCACTGCAGCATAAAATCTATTTTAGCGAGCAACATCCGTCGGGTATTGCCTGGTTACCGGCGGCCGGTGTGCCCGAGCGCGGTTATTTGCTGGTGGCTTCAGAAAATCAGCGCAAAGTCAGGGTGCACCAGTTTAGCCAGAATGGCCAGACTGTGGAGCTGGTGGGGTTAGAGCAACAACAACTGGATCAGATCACCGATGTCTGGCTGGCGCAACAAGGCGAGTACCAATGGCTGATGCTGCACAATATGAACAAAGCCACCGGCAGCGCTTATCGCGCTAAAACTGCCGATTTGTTTCAACTTGGCACGTCACGCCAGGGCGAACTGGATTTGAACGCCTTTCGGTTGATGAACCAGTATCAGTCGCCGGCCAATACCGGTTGTGGCAAGAGTCTGGGTCAGAATGCGCAATTGGTGCAGGACAGTAACCAGCAGTGGTTTGTGGTGCACACTTACACTGGCGAAACTGTCTGTGGGGCGAATTCGGGCCAGAATTTCGTCAAAGCTTATCCGGCAGCGTTCAGTGCGCAGGGTGAGTTTAGTGTCAGTACCAATACTGTCCCAGTGGCACAAACCACGGTCGGCAGTTCCACCTTACCGGATGGTCGTGGCGCCGACGGTGCGGCCGGCTTTCGTGTCAGTCAGGATGGCCGGTTAGTGATTTATCTGGGCGGCCAGTACGCCTACAATTCCTGGTTCGACTGGAAAACCGCCGCGCGCGAGTGCCGTTCGGCGAAGCGCTAATAAAGCGCAGGCAGCGAGGATTTGCCACCCGACAGCGGCAGCAGTCACGCGAACTGGCGTGACTGCTTATTGATCAGACTGAGGCAGCGCCTGTTTTGGCAGACGTTGCTGGCGGTATTGCAGTGACGTCAGTTGGGTTTCTTTTTTAAACGCCGTGTCAAACGATGATTTGGCATTAACGCCCACGTTCATGGCGATATCGAGCACTGTGGTATCGGTACTGCTAAGCAGCGCGATGATAGTCGCGTCTTCTATCGCGTTTTATGCCGTGCTGCTGCCATTGTTGTTAGCAAGGGTCAACTGTCAGGGCAGTATCAGCGCGATCGCAGGAAACAGGCTGCAGAGGTGCCTTGGCAGGCATTTGACATTTGCCAGGTTGCGGCTATTTTTTCTTCAGGTTCAGATTGGTAATAAGCATGGAATGGCGCAAAGTAATTGGATACAGCACTGGAATCGGCGAATACTGGTCCGTTATGCCTTTGGTTTGCTTGCCATTTTCTCTTCGTCTTGTTCAGTTACCTATTACGACAACAACAGTCAGACTGTGCATGTGTTTGGGTTGACCCACGTTACAATGCGGGTACCAGCTGCCAATGCCGGTCAGGTGGTAATACATCAGGTTAACACCTACGGCATCTCAGCCGGTACTTTGCGGGAAGGCGGTCAGTTGAGTGTCGGTTATAGTGAACAGACCATCCTGGATCTCAGTGATGATAAGCAGTTGTGCCTACTTTGGCCAAACGCCGATCTGATAAATGTCAAAATCAATGAAGATATATCTGATCAATTTAATGCGAAGGGAGTCTGTGATCATGTTGAATGACCGATATCTAGCAGTCGTTATTGCCATCTGCGGTCTTGCGGTGCAGTACGGCTGTGTCGGCGTTGATTCCACTATCTTTTATACCAAAACGAATCGGGGTCTGGAAGTGGGCAATCAGCCGCCAGTTGCTGCTATTGATGCGTCCAGAGATGAAGGGGTGATCACGCCGCAGTTCAGTAACGGTGCCACCTTGCCCGTGTTAGCCAGCTTTAAAACCGAAGATGATGGTTTATATGCCGGTCTGATAGGTTCTACCTTTGCAACTGGTGATGCTGCTGCGACTATGGCCAGTTTATATAGTTCATCAGCCAGTCATCCGACGGCGACCTCGGCCATGGAACTGACGGCTGCACCCACAAAGTCTGACACGGATAACACCAATCCGTTGGCGGGGCATCGGATGCGTGCGGCGATATTTTCTACTAAAACCTCACTGGGCCTCAACCTTCACTGGTCTGCTGTATCCGCAGTGGTGCCGGAGCAATTTACTTTTGGTTATAACCGCAAAGAAGTGGCCGTGCTGCCTGTGTCGTATCAGTTAAAAGATAGTAAACATTATGTCGACCAGACTTCGTTTCTCGCTACACTGGGGTTTGCTTACGATCAGTTAAACTTAGTACCGGGAGGGCAGCAAACAGATCAGCCAAAACTGCTATATCTGCAATATTTCGCGACTGGAGTAGCTGCCACCAGGTTGGCGGCACAACCGCAGGTCAGAATTAATATGCTCAATAAACTGGATCCTTCAGCCAATCTGATGTTGTCTGAGTATGCTGTAAAAGTGCTGCCAACCTTTGTCATGCTGGCTAAGAACATGGCAAAACAGGATGTTTATGCCGCAGCATTACTGGCAAAAGTACAGCAAAAAGCTTTTTCCATCCCACCTGATAGTGCAATCAACCTGTATCAGCAGGGTTCTAAAGCTGAGATTCGAATGCTTGCCAAACAACCTACGCCGGCTATCACCACCTTCGAGCCCGTTTATGCTTACCTGAGCAGGTTAAAAGATCAACTGATCCTGGCACGACAAAATCTGGACAACATGAAAACAGCGCAGGCTGAAAAGCAAACGATGACACTGTATGAACAAAATGTGACGGACGATACTTGGGTAGCTGCATGGAGCAGGCCGCCAACCGAGACAGATATTGCTGCCCTGGAGCAGAATAATACTTTATTGCAGCATGAGTTTATCACTGTCTACCAGAGTATTGCTGCAGATAACGACATCAAACAATTATTTCGTTATGTGTCCAGTCAGGTCGCAGCCGAAGGGATATGAAATTAAATGAGAAGAAAAATATGAGAACTGAAGATGATCTTCTGACAGCCAATAACTCGTCCGCAAAAAAGAACCGGCTGATGGCGTTATTAACAGGTGCCTGGTATCAACTGGACTTGGTTAAAATTGAGTTTGTACCGACTGGGAACGGCAGTGAAGGACGTTGGGTTGGCTGGTCTTAACAGGCTCACAGTCGCTGCTGCGGCAGTCCTCGTATCGTTCAACAGGGAACTGCTGCAACAGTGCAGTAAGCTCGGGGGGGGTCAGCGCCGCAAATAACTGCGCATCTGCGTCAGCAACTGAGCAGGCTCAGTGTCTTTCACATCATTCAGATACTCTTCAAAGGGCGGAAAGTCGGCCAGTTCTTCACCGCTTTGTGGTAACCAGTGGCCAAACAACCAATTGTATGGTTGTTCCAGCTTGGCATAATCGCCCTGAAACAGCAGACTGACCACAGTGCCGGCCGGCAAGGTTAATCTTTGCAGCCTGGCGGCCAGAGCTGCTGGCAACTCCGCTTCCGCTGGCACGCTGACACAGGCCATTGCTCTCAGTTGTGCTGTTGCCACTGTCAGCGGGTCATCATAATACAAACCAAAAAAGCGACTGTCTGGCCCCAGCAAGCCGGCTTCGCCAGCCTGTATCGTCAGTTTATCGAAAGTTTGGCCAATGCCAAGGTAATCGCCCTGATGCGGCAATCCAAGCAACTGCACTTGTTCAAATGCTTGAATTTCAATCGGGAACTCTTGGATCTCTGGGTGTGTACTGGGTTGAGTCATCATGTAGGTAAACCCCTTCGGTTGACTGTCCGGCAGGTTCTGTTGGCGGTAATGCTGCGGACTGATGCCATATTGTTTGCGAAAAGCCCGGCTCAGCGCAGCAGCACTGCCATAACGCAACTGTTGTGCGATCTGCTGCAGACTGTGATCACTGCGCAGCAAGTGGCCAGCTGCCGCTTGCAGCCGTAACCGCCGGACTGTCATATTGACTGGTTCTGCTGCCAGCAGGCGGTAGGTCCGATGAAAATGGTACGGTGACATCCAGGCCTGTTCCGCCAGTTGTTCTAACGTCAGATCGGCGTCAAGGTGCTGATAAATATAATCAATCACCCGCTGCATCCGCTGCTGATACTGCATTGATGTCTGTGCTTTCATCTTGTTCCTCCTGCTGCTGTTGACCAGCAATTGCAATCTAACCCAGCTTAACATGACATTGTTTGCTGTTTTTGCGTTGCTGCCAGCCACAAAAGCGGCGCGGTAATTTTAACCAAATTAAACCTTGCCAAACGTGGATACTATGTTATAGGTTATACCTTGTAATGCAAAGTATATTTCGTAGCAAACACAAAGTGAGCCCAAGGCATGAGCACTGACAAGCAGGATCCGGCAGCGCCGGAAGAACAATTAGAGCAGAAATGGGAAATTCAGTTACGTAAAGGCACGCTGGAGCTGGTGATCCTGGCGGCATTGCAGCAGCGCACTTTATATGGCCTGGAGTTATTAAAGTTGCTGCAGAGTTTTCCAAGTACCGCCATCACTGAAGGCACTTTGTATCCACTGCTGGACCGGTTAAAGCGCGAGCAGTTGCTGGACGCGCAGTGGGTGCAGGAAGGCGACATCAGACCGCGTAAGTATTATCAGCTGACCGTCCAGGGTCAGCAAAAGTTACAGCAACTGACCCGGGTATGGCGGCAGTCAGTGCAGGATATCGAATATTTATTGGCTCATCCCGGGCCGGACCTAATGCCAGCGACAGGAGTTTGATATGGACCAGAGACAAATGATCAACCAATACCTCAATACGTTACAACGTTATCTGGCCAGACTGAGTCCAGCCGAAGCGACCGAGGTGATCCAGGAAATCGAAAGCCATATTTTCGATTTAATCGAACAACATCAAGCCAATGGTCAGACGGCGGATGCGGCGGCCATTTTGCAGGGTTTTGGTGAACCACGGCAACTGGCTGCGCAGTATGTGGCGCATATCACCACAGGAGCACCACCGCCACGGGGCTTTAAAGCCATTATGCAGGTGAAAAAAACCGTTTCTACCGCTTTGTATTACAGCATGGCGCTGTTTGGTTTTCTGACCTCAGCTTGTTTACTGTTTCTGGCCGGTGCCAAGGCGTTAACACCGGATGCGGTCGGGGTCTGGGCTATGGCCGAAGGCAACAGTCTGACCATTGCTTTTTTAGCCGAGCCTTTCCCGCCGGAGCAGGAACTGCTGGGGATGACATTGATCCCGTTGGCGACCGGGCTGGGTCTGGCCTTGTTTTGGTTAACGCAGCAGATTTTGCGGGTGCTGAAACAACATAGGTAAATGATCTCTGAACAAGGAGTAGGGTGATGCGTTTAATTTTGACGAACCTAAAGCATTTTTTCGCCACCCTGCTGTTGCTGGCATTATTGGCGCTGCTGCTGGCCAGCTACTTTGGCATTGACATCGACTATGGTGATGACCGGCGGGCTTATAAAGTCGGCGATGAAGGTCCGCATATTTTTTATCAGGACGGGCGCTTGCTGCTGCAACATATCCGTGGTGATGGCGACAACGGCTTTTATCTGCAGCAACAGCGGTTGGATCCGGCACAGCCAATCCGGACTGAGGTGTATTTTCCGCTGGATGATCAATCCTTTCCGCTGCAGATCAGCAGCAGTTTTGTCACGCCGCCGGTCAGCTATCAGGATCACGAGCCTATTCTGGCGTTGTCTGATATCGAAAGCTCTTTTGCCACGCTGCGCAGTTTTTTAATCCGCCATCAGGTGATCGACAGCAAGCTGAATTGGATTTTTGGCCGCGGCCATCTGGTGCTGCTGGGCGATTTTGTCGATCGGGATGTTTCGACCACTCAGGTGCTGTGGTTTATTTATCAGTTGGAACAACGGGCGTTGGCGGCTGGTGGTCGCTTGCATTATATCCTTGGCAATCATGAAATTAAGAATTTGCAGGGCGATTTTCAGAGCGCGGCCAAAAAGTACCAGTTTGTCGCCACTGTGTTAGGGCGATCGCAAGCGGCGTTATTCGGTGAGGATGCCTTATTGGGGCGCTGGCTGGCCAGCAAAAATACCGTCGAACTGATCAATGGCCATTTGTTTGTGCATGGCGGTCTGCATCCCAAGCTGGCGACGCTGGATTTGGATTTAACCCAAATAAATCAGCAGATCCGGGCGCAGTACCGGCAGGGGTATTATCCCAAACCCAATGAAAGTGCACAAAGGATGCTGGTGTCGACCCGGCATGGCCCGGCCTGGTATCGCGGTTATTTTGACGGCAAGTTAACCCAAGCCGAAGTGGAAGCACCGCTGCAAAAATTCGGCGCCAAGGCTGTGGTGGTCGGCCACGCGCCACAATGGCGGGTGAAAACTTTGTATCAGCAAAAAGTGCTGGCGATTGGCGTGCGCCATCCCCGCGACTATCGCGGCAGCATTCCGCCGCGCAGTTCAGAGGGGTTATTGATCAAACAAGGCCAATATTTCCGTTTGACAGAAGATGGCCAGCAGCAGTTGTAGGCTGCAGCTAACAGGGTGGCGGAAACTGATTTTTAAAGGCTTCTTTATAGCGGCGTGATAAGGCTAGGGTGTCTCCACTGTGTAGTAAAATTTCGCCATCGCCGCTGCTGTCATAACGAATACTGTGGATCGCCTGATGATTCACCGCATGACTGCGATGCACGCGGCTAAATCCTTGCGCTTGCAATAGTTGGACCGTATTCGCCAGCGTGGCACGCAGTGGGTAAATTCGGCCCTGACAGTATAAGTTGACGTAGTTACCACTTGCCTCCAGCCACTCGACATCGGCAACTTTCACCAGAAATTCTTTATCCAGCTTGCGCACCAGAAAGTGCTCTGGTACGGCGATTTCAGTCGTGGTTGAGGTTGCTTTGTTGTCTGATGCCTTGTTACTTTCGGTGGCGATCAACATGGCATCGCCTTTTAACCGATGATAGATAAACTGCGCCATCTGAAATAACAGCAATAAAAACAGATAGCCCCAAACGTCTTTGCGGTATTCATAGAAAAACTCCGGTAACACAGGGCCAAAGTCATAGTTGAGTTGCTGTAGGTTGTAGATAACTTTGCGCAGCCCGACCATCAATGCCACATGGCAGATACAAAAGACAAGGCTCGCTAAAAAGTGCCACAGCAACTGTGTGGCTAACCCTGCAAAGCGCAGCGGCAGACGCCGAAACAGCCACACTAAGATTGGGAGCAACAAGAAAGTACTGCATGCACTGGTATACTCCCAGACCCAAGGTTCCCACCAGCGCAAGCTGTGGTCGGGGTCTCGGCTATATTCCAACCACACCGAACTGGCGTTAATACCGTTGTTGAGGAGCAGATACAGCCCAAAACCCAGATAACTGTAAATCCAAGGATGTTGATCAAACTTTTGAAATGCACTTATGAATCGGTTATTCGTCCCCATGAGCCGCCTTTTATCCCTTGTTACCACCGGTCAACCATCCCAAGCTGTGTTTAAACGCTGCTTTGACACAGACTGCTACAGGTGTTGAAAAGGAGGAAAGCATGACACACCTCGGATGTGAACGTCGATATGATCTAGACTGGCTACGCTGTCTGGCTTTTGTGTTATTAATTTTCTACCACACGGGCATGTTGTATGTGCAGAACTGGGATTTTCATTATAAAAGCCAGTATCTGTCATCAGGTTTGGAATACTTGATGCTGCTGGTATCACCGTGGCGGATGTCTTTAATCTGGTTGATTGCTGGTTTCGCGCTGGCGATGTTAATACAGCGCTGTCGTTGCTGGTCCGACGCTCTGCAGCTTGTACTGCGCCGTTCCTTGTTTCTGTTGTTGCCGTTGTTGATCGGCTTGTGGCTGATTGTTCCGCCGCAACTTTATGCCGAAATGGTGCAAAAAGAAGGGATTACGCTGACATACTGGCAATTTTATCAAGCATTTTGGGTGACCGAACATCCACTCTTTGCCAATGTTCAAAGCGGTGTGTGGCCGCATGTCGACGTCAACCATCTATGGTTTTTGCGCTCGTTATGGTACTTCACCCTGGGGTTGCTTCTCCTCTCACCATTACTCAACATGGCATTTATCCGGTGCTGGACTCAGCGATTGTTTAGTCTGCATTTGATGTGGTTGATTATTGGGATAAGTGCCCTGTTATTGGCAAATCGTCTGTGGCAGGACAGCGATGCAGAGCGCGACGGTCAGGGGCTGTTATTTATGGTGCTAGGGTTTTTATTGGTACGCCAACCCATTTTTTGGCAGCAGTTGCCCCGGCATCGAATCTGGTTGGGTTGGTGTTCTAGTGTGAATGCCTGCTTAATTTGTGTTGGTTATGCTTGGCTGGACCAGTCGGGTATAGGGCTGTACGCATTAAGTTTTTGTTATTCGATTCAGGCGATCTTGGTGGTTTGTTGGCTATTAGCGCTGGCGCAGCGATATTTAAATCGACCACATCCTTGGTTAGCACACGCGAATCAAATGGTATTTCCGGTGTATCTGGTGCACCAAACCATATTGATCGTTGCCGCGCTGTGGTTGACACCTTGGCAGCTAGGACCGCTATTGGAACCTCTTGGCGTATTGTTGCTCACCATCGGCGGTTGTGTGTGCTTTGTTGCGCTATTTTGGTATTTGCCACCTTGGTTGCGCTGGTTGGGCCTTTGCGTTGGGCTGAGAACCTCTCGGGCTATTCAGCCACAGTGGCATCCAAGTCTGCAGTGGTTGGGATACGCCGCAGGCCTGTTGTTGGTGTTGCCTTTGGCGTATGAATTACTGTGCTAAATGCGCCAACTTAGCGCAATGCTGTCAAGGTCGGATAATCGGTATAACCTTCAGCGCCAGCGCCGTAAAACAATTCTTTGCGGGCAGGGTTGAGTGGCGCGTCCTGTTGCAGCCGCGCTGGTAAATCCGGGTTGGCAATAAAAGGGATACCAAAAGCCACGGCGTCGGCTTTACCTGCTGCCAGCCATTGGTTGGCAGTCTGTTTATCAAATTGTTCGTTGGC
The DNA here is from genome assembly GCF_059620065.1 of Rheinheimera sp. B2H12. NCBI lineage: Bacteria > Pseudomonadati > Pseudomonadota > Gammaproteobacteria > Chromatiales > Chromatiaceae > Rheinheimera > Rheinheimera sp. B2H12. Next base: position 168,719 of record NZ_CM184363.1, read on the forward strand.
AATCACCACGCCGCCAAACTGTTGTTTCAGTAGTGGTGTCAGGCTATCGGCTGCGGCATGTTCGCGGGTTGAGATAAAGGCAATTTGCCGTTGTGCCAGTTGCTGCGCGACATAACCAAAAGTATCAGCCGGTTGGCTATCACCCATATCATGCGCGTCCATTCTTGGCGCCAGATGCACGGCAACCCGGTCTTTGCCCCAAACGTCAATACAGGCGTCTGTCACTTCCAGCAGTAAACGGGCCCGGTTTTGCAGTGAACCGCCATACTGATCCTGCCGCAGATTGGTGCTGTCCTGCAGGAACTGATCCAGCAGATAACCGTTGGCGCCATGCACATGCACACCGTCAAAGCCGGCTGCTTTGGCATTGATCGCGCCCTGGCGGTAAGCGGCGACCACTTCGGTAATTTCAGCCAGTGTCAGCTCACGTGGCGTTTCAAAATCTTTCATTGGCCGCAGCAAACTGACATGACCGGCTGGTTTGACCGCACTTGGGGCCACTGGCGTGGCGCCGTTTAAATACACTGGATCTGAAATCCGGCCAACGTGCCACAGTTGCAGGAAAATCAGTCCGCCTTGCTGATGGACTGCTTCGGTCACCAGCTTCCAGCCTTGCACCTGTTCATCTGACCAAATACCAGGAGTGTCGGGATAACCCACTCCCATAGGTGTGACTGAAGTGGCTTCAGATAAAATCAGACCGGCGCTGCTGCGCTGGCGGTAATAATCGGCCATCAGCGCGTTTGGCACCCGGCCGGCACTGGCGCGGCAGCGGGTCAGCGGTGCCATCACAATACGGTTTTTTAACGTCAGGCTGCCAATCGACAGCGGATCAAACAAAGTTGGACTTGGCATTTAAGGCTGCTCCGGGTTGAAAAAGGTTATAACTGTTGTTGTAAGCGGGCTAAAAAAGCCTGGATAGCTTCTTCATCCCGCGACAAAAAACTCCATTGACCAACTTTTTTGCTGCGAATAAAACCGGCGCGCTGCAAAGTCGCCAAATGGCTGGATACGGTGGATTGTGATAAGCCGGTTTTTTGGTCAATTTTGCCGCAGCACACCCCCAAACTGAGCGGGTGTTCCTGATCTGCAAAATGCTGCTCTGGCTCTTTTAACCATTGCAAAATGTCGCGCCTTACCGGGTGCGATAACGCTTTAATCATCTCATCCAGTTCTGATTTGCTCATCAAATAGCTCCTGTGTATATCCGTATATCGCGATTAATCAAACTATATATCGATAATTATCAATATTCAATGGTTGTTTTTTGCTCTTTGTTTAGTTCATTGTTTTATATAGTAAAAATATCAATAAAATGCGGTGAGTCAGTCGTTGTGATACAAGATGGTTGTTGCAACGTATCAAGCAGCCAGGCCGCCTGCTGACAATCCAACTGAAAAAACACAGGAACATCGACATGAAGCACAACTGGTTTTTATTACTGCTACTGTTGCTGGGTAGTTGTACCGGCATCCCAGCAGGCGTCAAAGTGGTGCAACCCTTTGAACTCACATCCTATTTGGGTACCTGGTATGAGGTGGCACGGCTGGATCATCGCTTTGAGCGTGGTCTGACGCAAGTCAGTGCCGAGTATAGTATGAATGCGGACGGGACTGTCAAAGTGCTGAATAAAGGCCTGGATGCCAGTAGTGGTGAGTGGCAACAAGCCGAAGGGGTGGCTAAATTTGTTGACCGCAGTGATCAAGGCCGGCTGAAAGTGTCATTTTTCGGACCCTTTTATGGCGCCTACAATATTGTCAAACTGACGCCGGATTACAGTATGGCATTGGTGGTGGGGCCGGATTTGAGTTATGGCTGGTTGCTGGCGCGCAGTCAAACGCCGGACCCTGTGCTATGTCAGTCATTTTATCAGACCGCCCTTGAACTTGGCATCGCCGACAGTGCTTGGATTCGTTTACTGCCCTGTGACGTGGGCTGAAATCTTTGGCATCAGACGCGGGCTTGCGTTGGATCAAGCTTATGCCGGTGTTGGGGGCTATAGTCAGAGTTGACAGCCATGTCGGTCAGAGGTCTCCGATGAGCCAACCAAATCAAAGCACCAGTCGCGTCGTGAAAGATCCGTTGTTATTTTGGCTCAAAATGCTGATGACAACAGGTATCGCACTGATTTTGTCCGGTCATTATCTTTGGGTAGGCTTGCAACTGCCTGAACGCATGGGCGTGCCAGGCATTATCATCGTCGCTGGTTGCTGCGCGCTCGGGCTGATTTTATCCTTGCCGACCAAAATTTATCTGACCTTGTTGCTGATGCAGCGCGAAAGTGCACAGCAGCAGACTCAGCCTGTGGTCAGTAAAGCCGGCACTTCAAATAACGATTGCACCTGATAGGTCGGTTGAATACCTGCAGGCAACGGCAGTTGATGCCGATTAAACCAACAACTGGCAATACCGGCATTTTGCGCGCCCAGTACATCAGAATGCGGATTATCACCGACCATCAACAACTGGCTTTTATCCGGCTCGCCCAGTTTCTCCAGACAATGGGCAAAAATAGCTGGATCTGGTTTTGCCACACCCACTTCTTCAGAAATCACCAGCACATCAAAGCGATCCGCCACGCCACAATGCTCTAGCCTGGCTTGCTGCATGGCGGTAAAGCCATTCGTGATAATACCAAGCCGGGCTTTGCCGTGCAGAAAGTCCAGTAACTCGCGCGCGCCTGGCAATAAAGTACAAAGTTTGGTCATGGCTTGCAGGAAATCGGCATTCAGTTGTAAAGCGCTGACCCCAAGCTGTTGAGCATAAGGTTCAAAGCGGCGCTGTTGCAGCTCGGTCGCGCTAATCAGGCCGTCCTGATATTGTTGCCATAACGGCAGATTCAGTTGCTGGTAGCGGCGAAACTCCGGCTGGTCAAACGGCAACTGGTAATGGCTGAACAGCTGTTGCAGGCCAGCAAAGGCATCAAAGTGAAACAAGGTGTCATCGGCATCAAACAAAATATGCGGGTACTTCAGCATCAGATCTCCACAGGCGGGCAGGGCCACATCAGACAGGGCGTGACAGGCAATGATGCCAGAAAAATTGTGCTCGCAGGCTTGAGATGGGGTCAGTCGCTGTTACAATACGGCGGATGTTAATCAGGAGCAAGTGATGAAAAAAACCAAGCATCAGGCCAATACCGAACATGGTCGTGGCACAGTCCGGCATAATGCGCTGGCTGCTTTAGTCACCAGTGTGATTTTTCGCAGTCAGGTGGAGAAACCGAAAAAAGGCAAAGGTTCTTACAACCGCAAACACAATCGTCAGGGGCACTCAGGTGCCCCTGATGGTTTTTGTCTGGCCTGAACGCTCTTACCTGCCCACCCCCCGCTGTTTCCTCCCTGTGTTTTTTGTTATCACTGCCTGCATTGCCTTTGTTATCAGCCCTTGTTAGGCTAAAACAGCTTTAGCGAACCGGAGCTCGTGATGACAACCACTGCGACTGAATTTGTGCTGGCTGATTTTCTGGCACCCTTGCCAGCGACCCAGCAACAGGATTGCCTGGCGCTGTGCCAACTGCTGCAACAATTGACGGGCAGTAAGCCCAGGCTGTGGGCGGGCAAAATGGTGGGTTTTGGTCAGTATCATTATCGTTATGCCAGTGGCCGGGAAGGTGATGCTTTTTTGCTCGGTTTTGCTGTCAGTAAAACGGGCCTGACTTTATATGCCGGATGTGAGCTGCAGGTTGATGCAGAGATCATCACCCGGTTGGGTAAAGTGAAACTGGCAAAAAGTTGTCTTTATTTGAAACAACTGGCAGATGTGAATTTGTCAGTCTTAACCCCACTGTTGCAGGCCAATTGCCAGCGTTTGCAACAGTTATATCCAACAATGCGGCAAAAGGAATGACCATGCAAAGACCGGATAAAATCAATTACCTCGAGTTACCCAGTTTGGACCCGGCAGCCAGTAAAGCGTTTTTCAGTGCGGTGTTTGGCTGGCGTTTTGTCGATTATGGCCCGGATTACCTGGCATTTTTTGATGCTGGCCTGGAAGGCGGCTTTTATCGGGCCGACCAGGTGGCAACGCCAGCGCAGGGCGCTGGGCTGGTGGTGCTTTACAGCAATGATTTGGCGCAAAGCCTGGCTGCGGTGCAAGCGGCGGGTGCAGTTGTAGTGAAAGATATTTTCAGTTTCCCTGGTGGCCGCCGTTTTGAATTTCTTGAACCAGGTGGCAATCAACTGGCGATTTGGTCCGAGTAGCAGGTGAAAGCAGTCCCCACAGAGCTGCGCTTGACGCTGGTGCGGGCCTTTAGTGCCCATCCTGCCGGCGGCAATCCGGCCGGCGTGGTGTTGCTGACTGCCGGATTTGGCAGTGAACTCAGTTCGGCACAACTGCAGCAACTGGCGGCGCAAAGTGCACAGCCGGTGACGGCTTTTGTCCGGGCTGTGGCCGGGGGCTACGGGATCCGCTGGTTTACCCAAGCCCGGGAAATTAATCTCTGTGGCCATGGCACGCTCGCGGCGGCGGCGGTGCTGTTCGCGCAACAACCAGCGTGCTCAAGGCTACAATTTTTCAGTGCTTATGGTGATATTGCCGTGGCAAGGTCCAGTAACGGCTTTTGTCTGCAACTGCCCTGTTTTGCGCTGCAGCCCATCGCAGTCACTGAATTACCGCAACCTGTGACCAAGGGGCTCACCATAGCTGCCGCTGTGGGCCGTGATTTGGTGCTGGAATTGAGCTCAGCCGCAGCGGTACGGGCTTATCAGCCAGATTTTCATGCGATGCGTCAGTTACCCTGGCATGCAGTGCTGGTGACAGCGCTCTCTGACGTCATGCCAACGGCTGGGCCGCCTGGTTACCTGCTCAGATATTTTGCGCCTGGCATCGGCATTAATGAAGATCCGGCCACGGGCTCAGCGCATTGCTCGTTATTGCCTTACTGGCAGGCCAAAATGCCACAATCAGACCAGCGTTGGCAGGCGACTCAATGTTCCAGCGAAGGTGGTGAGTTTCAATTACAGGGACTTGGTTCAGTGGTGCAGTTGACCAGTCAGGCCCTGATCTGTGGTGAACGTCTGCTACAGCTGTGACTGCGCTGAGCTCAGCGCTAAAATTCCCGACTTTGCTTGCTCAAAGCCGGGCGGCATCTTAAACTTTGCCGACTTTTCTGTGGCAGGTGAGCTGATTTTGACTGGATCCAGTGTGTTATACCGTTTAAATAAATTTATCAGTGATACAGGTTTTTGCTCCAGACGCGAAGCCGACAAATTGATTGAGGCCGGTCAGGTCAAAGTGAATGGCCAGGTGGCGCTGGTAGGAACTAAAGTCAGTGCTGCTGATCAAGTTGAAGTGGCAGGTAAACCGTTGCAGAACAAACCAAAACGGGTTTATCTGGCTTACCACAAACCTGTGGGGATCACCTGTACCACCGAGCTGCATATCAAAGGCAATATTGTTGATGCGCTGAAGTATCCAGAGCGGATTTTCCCGATCGGCCGGCTGGATAAAGAATCCGAAGGTTTGATTTTTCTGACCAATGACGGTGATATCGTTAATAAAATTCTGCGGGCTGGCAATGCGCACGACAAAGAGTATGTGGTGACTGTCGATAAACCCATTCATGATGGTTTTATCCGCAAAATGGCGGCTGGCGTGCCAATTTTGGATACTGTCACTTTGCCCTGTCAGGTGACGCAAAAGTCCCGCCATACCTTCAGCATTATTTTACGCCAGGGTCTGAACCGGCAAATCCGCCGGATGACGGAATACCTGGGTTTTAATGTGACGAAATTAAAGCGGGTGCGGATTATGCACGTGCGGTTGGCTGGGCTGGCGGTTGGCCAGTGGCGTGAGCTGACGGTAGAAGAAATGGCCGTGCTGGAGCAACTGCTGCAAAGCTCCAGCAAAACCGAAGAAGCGTCACGCTTAGCGCAGTTGCCGCTAGCAGACGAAGAATAACAGGCCGGGCTGACGGCGTCAGCCCGGATACTTCAGCCTACAACTGATAGCTGATATGTTGATGGAACCGGATCACCAGATCGGTACTGGCCGGGTCCAGCCCCAGCTGCTGTGCCAGTTGTTTCATGCTTTGTTCAATTTTGTTCATAAAACGGCCGTAGCCCAGTTCCGCCATATCATCCTGACCCGCCACTATCAGCAAATGAGCGCTTTCTACCAGGTGTTCGGCTTGCCAGTGGCTGGATAATTGTGGTCTGGGTGAGGTCAGGTCGAAATTCAGCATATGTAACTCTTTGCTGCGTCTTGATTTTTCCAACAAACTGCTGCGGACTAAGGGTGTGGTGCCATCGGCTATAAAGGCCAGTCGATTTAATTCCAGCGGTGCTGTCACATCCACCAGTAATTGTTGCAGGCTCTGATATAACTGCCGGTAATCCCCTTGCTGCTGAGGTTGCAACCGCTGTTTTAACTGCCGGTTCAGTGGCAGGGTGGCGGCGGCATAGGTCATCGCATGATGTTCGGCCGGCAGTAGGGTGTCTCTGGCCAGATAACGGGCTGCCAGTGAACGCAATTTATAGCCATAACTGTTATTACAGCCTTTGGCTTTGGCAAATAAATCATAGGACAGATGCTGATGGTCACGGATTTTCACTGGCACATCGGCCAGTGGTAATAAGGCTTTAAAGTCCTGTAACACCTGGCGCACGCTGCGGTGAAATTGGGCGGCTTCAGCTCTGATATCGCTGCCGGTGGCCAGACATAACAAACTGATTTTTCGGCTGCGGTACTGGCCATCAAAATAGCTGTTTTGCGCTTCATGATAAGCCGGGTTATAAAAAAACAGGATCTGATCTGAGGTCTGAAAGCAGAAAGCTTCAGTGTGAAACCGCACCACCGGCAGTTTATCGTTGGCAATAAAATGCACATTGCGTAAACCAGCCTGTTCCGTCAGGCGAAAAAACTGCTGGCTGAGCTGCTGATAACAGCTGAGTTCATCCGGAAAAGCGGCATAAAACGCCTGGCTTAACTGAATTTCGGCCAAAATATACTGGTTATCTTTGGCTGTATCCGGAATATAGACTTTATGTTGTGAGCTCATTATCATCATCCTTTATCGGCTGCAATTAAACGGCGCTGATCCTAGCGGTTCGCCCCTGGTTTGGTATTGTTCCAGCGCAAGCTTTTTACAATACTGTGCAACCGGCAGTTGCCGCAGCACCAAGGTGACGATGCTTTAGTTGTAGTGGAAGCAAAAGACAGGCTGATGACAGAAGATGATCCCAGCCTTGTTTAAGGCTGGGAGAGTCAGGCGGACAGGTGCATATCCGCCTGATGTGGCTTAGTGCAGTTTGAGCCGCGGCCGGATAATTTTATTGATCCGGCCAATGACTGAAATCATTAAGGTACGGAACCAGCCATGTAATGCTACCTGGTGCATGCGGTACAATGAGATATAAGCCATCCGGGCAATCCGGCCTTCGATCATCATGGCGCCACCCACCAAATTCCCCATCAAGCTACCGACAGTACCAAAACGGCTTAATGAAATCAGCGAGCCATGATCATGATAATGATAGGCCTGTTGCGGTTTGCCATTGAGTGCCGCCATCAGATTTTTGGCCACCACACTTGCCATCTGGTGGGCCGATTGGGCCCGTGGTGGCACCCATTTATTCTCCGGCAACGGACAACCGGCGCAATCACCGATCACATAAATCTGGCTGTCGCGGGTGGTTTGCAAGGTTGGCAGCACCAGTAGCTGATTAATTCTGTTATTTTCCAGTCCGGCTAAATCTTTCAGAAAGTCCGGCGCTTTAATGCCAGCAGCCCATACCATCAAGTCGGAAGCTAAATGTTGCTCGCCCAATTGCAAGCCATGTTCGTCGGCAGCAGTGACTTTGGTGGAGACCCGAACATCCACCCCCAGTTTGACCAGTTCTTTGTGTGCAGCTGCGGCAATACGTTCCGGCAGGGCAGGGAGAATGCGCGGGCCTGCTTCAATCACACTGATTTTCAGCCGGTCCCGTTTCATATCGTTAAAGCCATACAGGTTCAACTCGGCCGCAGCATGATGCAGTTCAGCGGCCAGTTCGACGCCGGTCGCACCAGCGCCGACAATGGCGATATTTAAGTTATCTTTTGGATGACCGGGCGAATTGAGTTTTAAATAAGCTTCCAATAAGCGACGGTGGAAGCGCTTGGCCTGGGTTGGACTGTCGAGGAAAATACAATTTTCCGGCACACCCGGCGTGCCAAAATGGTTTGAGATACTGCCGATGGCCAGCACCAGATAGTCATAACTTAACTGACGTTCCGATAAAATTTCTTCGCCATTTTCATCAAACAACGGCGCCAGCACCACCTGACGTTGCTCACGATCTAAACTTGTCATGGTGCCGAGCTGAAATTCAAAACCATGCGCGCTGGCGTGGGCGCGGTAGGTGACCTGATCAATATCCACATCCAGCGTACCGGTGGCAACTTCATGTAGCAGTGGCTTCCAGATATGGGTCGGATTACGGTCGACCAGGATAATTTCTGCTTTATGTGGGCGGCCAAGTTTGTTACCTAAGCGGGTGGCCAGCTCTAAGCCGCCAGCGCCGCCGCCGATAATGACGATACGTGCAAGTGCCATATTGTTGTTACCAAAGTTGCAAAAGAATGTGCGCTTAAGTCAGGCTATGACAACAAAACAGGAAAAAGGTGACTCAAGCCTGGCTCCCGGCACAGTGCCGGTTGAATGGAACGGCATTATACGCCTGATTTGGTCGAATCAGCACTAAAAAATGGCCTGCACAGCCGGATATTGGCGATAAAAAAACCGGCATTGCCGGTTTTTTCAGAGTCAAGTGAAGAGCAACGAAGCTTAGTTATTTTTCTGCCGCTTCATGGCATCAAAAAACTCATCATTGGTCTTAGTCATCTGCAGTTTGTCGATCAGGAATTCCATGCAATCGGTTTCATCCATCGGATGCAGGATTTTGCGTAAAATCCACATTTTTTGCAGTTCTTCCGGCGATGCCAGTAATTCTTCGCGGCGGGTGCCTGAACGGTTGAAGTCGATAGCCGGGAATACCCGACGCTCGGCGATTTTACGTGACAGGTGCAATTCCATGTTGCCTGTACCTTTAAACTCTTCGTAAATCACTTCGTCCATTTTTGAGCCGGTGTCGACCAGCGCGGTGGCGATAATGGTTAAACTACCTCCCTCTTCCACGTTACGGGCAGCACCGAAGAAGCGTTTTGGTTTGTGCAGCGCGTTGGCGTCAACACCACCGGTCAGCACTTTGCCTGAACTTGGGATCACAGTGTTGTAAGCGCGCGCCAGACGGGTAATAGAGTCCAGCAGAATGATCACGTCTTTTTTGTGTTCAACCAGACGTTTGGCTTTTTCAATCACCATCTCGGCGACCTGCACGTGGCGGCTGGCTGGTTCATCAAAGGTGGAAGCGACCACTTCACCTTTCACCATCCGCTGCATTTCGGTCACTTCTTCCGGCCGCTCGTCGATCAGCAGCACCATCAACACACATTCTGGGTAGTTGGCGGCAATCGATTGGGCGATGTTTTGTAACAGAATGGTTTTACCGGCTTTTGGCGGCGCCACAATCAGACCACGCTGACCACGGCCAATAGGTGAAGCCAGATCCAGCACCCGGGCAGTGATATCTTCTTTACTGCCGTTACCACGTTCCATCCGTAACCGGGAATTGGCGTGCAATGGCGTTAAGTTTTCAAACAGAATTTTGTTACGGGCTTGCTCAGGACGGCCGAAGTTGACTTCGTTGACTTTCAGCAAGGCAAAATAACGTTCGCCTTCTTTTGGTGGCCGGATTAAACCAGAAATACTATCACCAGTGCGCAGGTTGAAGCGGCGGATCTGGCTCGGCGACACATAAATATCGTCTGGGCCAGCCAGATAAGAACTGTCAGAAGAGCGCAAAAAGCCAAATCCGTCGGCTAAAATTTCCACAACGCCGTCGCCGAAAATCTCTTCACCATTTTTGGCGTGAGATTTTAATATGGCGAAAATAATATCCTGCTTACGCAGACGGGCCATATTCTCCAGGCCCATGGATTCGGCCAGATCAACTAACTCGTTAATCGGCTTCAGCTTCAGTTCGGTTAAATGCATATTGATGGGTTCTTGTGTATCAAAACAGAAAGATAGCTTTTCGCTGAGCAATTGAGTTTGGATTTGAATTAGTCAACGAGCAAGCGGGTTATTAGAGAAGTTGCTGACCTACACCATAGCAGGATAAGTTTTCATCGTCCAGATAACAAAGTAAAAAAGGCGTACAAAAATACACCTTTTTTTCATTTCACAGCAAACAGAGCTTTAGATATTTTTGTCCAGGAACTCTTTTAACTGAGTTTTGGATAAAGTACCAGTGTGGTTTGCCACCACTTTGCCGTCTTTGAACAGTAATAAGGTTGGAATGCTGCGAATGCCAAATTTTGGCGCTGTCAGGTTGTTGTGATCGATATTAACTTTACCGATCGTCACCCGGCCTGCATATTCCTGCGCCACGTCGTCCAGAATTGGTGCGATCATTTTGCATGGACCACACCATTCAGCCCAGAAATCGACCAGCACCGGGCCAGTTGCAGTTAATACATCAGCTTCAAAGCTGTCATCAGAAACCTGTAAAATATGTTCGCTCATTGTACTCTCCGATAGCGCTGGCAGGGTCACTGCATATTCAGCTGTTGTAGGGGCGCAGCAAGGTTTGCACTTTTTGCTGAACTCACCCGAGAAAAATCTGGTATCAATTTTATCCTGACTGTTCCTTATTGCAAGCGTAACGGTTATGCTTAGCCGGTATGAATAAAACACACCTCACTCAGCATAAATTTGCCGACTTTGCATTGGCACCCCAGGTTCTTGCCGCATTAGATGCGCAAGGTTACAGTTATTGCACGCCAATTCAGGCGCAGTGTTTACCATTGGCATTAGCCGGTAAAGACATCGCAGGTCAGGCACAGACCGGCACCGGGAAAACCCTGGCCTTTCTGACTGCCACTTTTCACTACCTGCTGACGCATGCACCTAAAGCTTCCGGGCAACCGCGCGCCATTATTATGGCTCCCACCCGTGAACTGGCGGTTCAAATCCATCAGGATGCGCTGCTGCTGGCCAAACACTCCGGTCTGAAGCTTGCCCTGATTTATGGTGGCGAAGGCTACGATTCTCAACGGCAGTTACTGGAAAATGGTGCAGATATTTTAATTGGCACCACCGGCCGTTTGATTGACTATATGAAACAAGGTCTGTATGACCTGAGCCAAATCCAGGTTGTGGTGTTAGATGAAGCTGATCGGATGTTTGATCTGGGCTTTATCAAAGACATCCGTTATATGTTCAACCGGATGCCGGCGGCCACTGAGCGCCTGAGTTTATTGTTCTCTGCCACTTTATCTTATAAGGTGCAGGAACTGGCGTTTGAGCAAATGAATCAGCCGGAACATATCCACATTGCGCCAGAGCAAATGACCGGTAGCCGGATTAGCGAAGAATTATTTTACCCATCCAGCGAGCACAAAATTCCATTGCTGTTGACGTTGATGGAAGAAGAGTGGCCGGATAAAGCCATTGTTTTTGCCAATACCAAACACTGGTGTGAAGATATTTTCAGCTGGCTGGAAGCCGATGGTCACAGAGTTGGTATGCTAACTGGTGATGTTATCCAGAAAAAACGCTTAAAGATCCTCGATGATTTCACCAGCGGAAAACTGGATATTCTGGTTGCAACCGATGTCGCGGCGCGTGGCCTGCATATTCCAAAAGTCAGTCACGTGTTTAACTTCGACCTGCCAGACGACTGTGAAGATTATGTGCACCGCATTGGCCGGACCGGTCGGGCTGGCGAAAGCGGTAAAGCTATTAGTTTTGCTTGTGAACGTTATGCATTAAATCTGACAGCGATTGAAGACTACATCAAACACCCAATACCGGTGACTCAGTATGATGCGCAGGCATTACTGACGGATCTGAAACAGCCGAAACCACGCGTACGACGCCGGCCAGGTCAGGCCCGCCCGGCAGGACGTAATCATCCGAATGGCCCAAGACCACAACGTCCAAGACCCCGTTAATAACGGCGTTTTTACTCAGGTTCAGTCACAGCAGCAGGATATCTATGCTGTGATTGATCTTGGTTCCAACAGCTTCCACATGCTGATGGTGAAAGTGGTCGGCGGTAGTGTCCAGGTGATTGGCCGGGTCAAACGCAAAGTGCGGTTGGCGGCTGGTTTGAATGACAGCCTGGTGCTGAGTAAAAAAGCCATGACCCGCGGTTGGGAATGCCTGGCTTTGTTTGCCGAACGTTTGCAAGACATCCCTGCAGACAATATCCGCATTATTGGCACCGCCACCTTACGGCTGGCGCACAATGTTCGTACCTTTCTCACTGAAGCAGAAAAAATTCTTGGCCACCAGATAGATGTGATCTCCGGTGAAGAAGAAGCACGGCTGATTTATCTTGGCGTCGCCCACACCTCCAATTGTGAAGCCAACCGGTTGGTGATTGATATCGGCGGTGCTTCCACTGAAATTGTGGTTGGCCGTGGCTTTCAGCCATTGCTGTTATCCAGTCTGAATATGGGGTGTGTCACTTATCTGGATCGCTATTTTGCCGACGGTATGCTTAGTGAAGAAAATTTCCAGGCTGCAATTACCGCCGCAGAGACTGAGATTGCCAGCATTTCGCAACAATATCTGGCACTTGGCTGGCAAATTTCGGTAGGTGCATCCGGCACAGTGCAGGCGATGCAGGAAATTCTGGTGGCACAAGGGCTGGATGAAGTGATCACGGTCGGGCGGCTGGAAAATATTATGCAGCAAGCCATCGCTTGTGGTCAGTTAGCGCAGTTACATCTGGTCGGGCTGGCGCAGGAGCGGCAACTGGTGTTTCCGTCTGGACTTGCCATTCTGATTGCGCTGTTCCGCAGTTTGCTGATCCCGGGCATGACCCTGTCGGGCGGAGCGCTGCGCGAAGGTGTTTTGTACGGCATGTTGCCGCAGCTACAGCACACTGATGTCCGTAACCGCACCACCGCCAGTCTGATGGTGCGTTATTATATCGACGAACAGCATGCCAGCCGGGTGGCAGAAATGGCGCTGGAGTTGGCGTCACAATTGCAACCGCAGTGGCAACTGAGCAAATTTGAAGGTTTGAGTATGCTCAGAAGTGGTGCTTTGTTGCATGAGCTGGGTTTGTTGATTGAATATAAAAATCATCATCATCACGGCGCCTATATAATCAGTCATACCGAAATGCCGGGTTTTACCCGGGCACAACAACAATTGTTGATGGCGCTGGTCTACAACCACAGAGCTGATATTAACCGCGATATCATTGCGCGTCAGACCATGACGTCGGTGTTACTGGCGGTGCGGTTGACACGGTTATTGCGCTTATCGGTGGTGTTGTCGATGCGTCGGCGTTATGAAGCTTTACCGGAAGTACAAATCAGCGCCCAGGCTGAAATGCTGACCCTGATATTGCCGAAAGGCTGGTTAGAACAACACCCGCTGATGCGGGCTGAGCTGGAACAGGAAGTGTTATATCAACAGCAGGCCGGCTGGCAACTGCAGTTACGCTAAATCAGCTGTCAGTGGTTACAACCAACTGACAGCCTGTGGCTGCAGCTTATTTCTGCTGTAACCAGATCGCTGCTTTTTTCGCGAAATAGGTCAGAATGCCATCAGCTCCGGCTCGTTTAAATGCCAACAGCGACTCCATCACCACCGCTTCTTCTGCCAGCCAGCCGTGCTGAATTGCCGCCATGTGCATGGCATATTCACCACTAACCTGATAAGCAAAAGTGGGCACGCCAAATTCGGTTTTGACCCGGCGGACAATATCCAGATAAGGCATGCCAGGTTTGACCATCACCATATCGGCGCCTTCTTCCAAATCCTGCGCCACTTCACGCATAGCTTCATTGCTGTTGGCCGGATCCATCTGATAAGACTTTTTATTGCCACCTTTTAAATTACCAGCCGAGCCAACCGCATCGCGGAACGGACCATAATAAGCAGAGGCATATTTGGCCGAATAAGCCAGAATTCTGGTGTTGTGATAACCTTCTGCTTCCAGCGCTTCGCGGATGGCGCCAATGCGGCCATCCATCATATCGGAAGGAGCGACAATATCGGCACCGGCGGCGGCATGCGACAGGGCTTGTTTCACCAGAATATCGGTGGTGATGTCATTTTGCACATAACCAGACTCATCGATAATGCCGTCCTGACCATGGGTGGTAAAAGGATCCAGCGCAACATCGGTAATAATGCCAAGTTCAGGCACATGCTGTTTCAGCAAGCGCACAGCCCGTTGCGCCAGCGCATCCGGGTTATAAGCTTCTTCTGCCATCAAGGTCTTTTTACCCGCTGGCGTCACTGGAAACAGAGCGATCGCCGGGATACCCAGTGCCACCAGTTCTTTGGCTTCCTGTAATAATAAATCCAGCGTCAGTCGCTCAATACCTGGCATTGAGGCGATTGTTTCGCGCTGATTGTCACCTTCGATAATAAACATCGGGTAAATCAAATCATCGACCGTCAACTGATGCTCTGCCATCAGCCGGCGGCTGAAATCATGCTGGCGCATCCGGCGTAACCGGCTGGCAGGAAAATAACTAGAGTTTGAGTTCATCTGGGTTTCCTTCTGCTACCGTCGACTCTGCCTCTGTTGGCGGCGACGGGTACAACTTAATCTGATTGCGGCCAGCAGTTTTGGCCTGATATAACGCCTGATCAGCGGCATGAATAAAATCGGTGCTGACCATCTCAGCAGTGGCGATCGCCACATAACAGCCGACACTGACCTGAACCCGCAGTTCAGCGACTTCGGTGCTGAAGGGTTGCTCTGCGATGCTGTGACGGATTTGTTCAGCCAGGGTCATCACCCCGGCAGCATCCGTGTTGGGCAGGATCAGTGCGAACTCTTCCCCACCATAACGGCAGACATTATCGCTGCTGCGCTTGAGTAAATCCTGCACCCGTTGTGCTACACCCCGAATTACCGCATCACCTGCCAGGTGGCCGTGGGTGTCGTTGATGAGTTTAAAGTGATCGATATCCAGCATGACGAGGGCTAAAGGGCGCTTTTCCCGCCGGCTGCGTTTGAGCTCCGCCTGAAATTTTTTATCAAAATAAGCGCGGTTACGCACGCCGCTCAGCGCGTCCAGCGTATTTTGTTCTTCCAGAATGCGGTTTTTATCGGCCAGTTCGTTCAGCACCACTTGTAGTTCAAAGGTGCGGGTCTGAATACTGTCTTCCAGTCGCTCTTCGGTGTCATGCTGCCAACGGCGGTGGCGACGATAGAGTACCCAGCCACAACTGCCCGCACCCAGTAGCAGGCTAAATAGCATCAGGCTGATAAAGTGCCAGGGAAATTGGCTGAACGGTTGTAACCAGAGTTGCAGCACCGTCAGCATAGCGACTCCAGACCAAACAACAACTGACAATTCTGTCGGCTGTGCCAGCTGATATCGGCCAGAGAATAACCGCCAATGGCTGCCACTGCGCTGGCAATCGCAGGTAAAAATGCCGGTTCGTTACGACGGGGCTTAGGTTTTACAGTCAGAGTACGTGGTAACAAATAAGGCGCATCCGTTTCCAGGATCAGTCGATCTAATGGCAGATACCTTAAAGCATCCTGCAATTCACTGCCACGTCTTTCATCGCATAACCAACCTGTGATGCCAATATAAAGACCAGCATCCAGATACTGTTGCATCTGCTGACGGTTGCCGGTAAAACAATGTGCGATGCCATGGCTGATCTGATGATCCTGTAACAGCTGCAGCTGAGTGTCAAACGCGGCGCGTTCATGCAGATAGACGGCTTTGTGCAGTTGGCGGGCCAGCGTCAGCTGGGCAGCAAAGACCTCGATTTGTTGCTGCTGTGGCGAAAACATCCGGTCGAAATCAAGGCCACATTCACCAATAGCCACCACGCCAGGCTGTTGTAACTGCTGGTGTAACTGCTGCAGCCAATCCGGGCTGACGGCCGCGGCCTGATGCGGGTGCACTCCGGCGGTGCAATACAAACCAGGCCAGTTGCGGGCGAACTCGACATTCAGTATCGTTTCCGCCAGATCACTGCTAATCAGCAACTGACCACAGACGCCAGCCTGTTGTGCTTGCAACACCAACTGCGGCCGGTCAGCATCGAACTGACTGCTGAACAAATTCACACCGGCATCAAACCATTGCAGAGTGTCTGACTGCAGCTTCGCCGCGCTTGGTTGCCCGGTCCCCATCAGTTTATCGATCCTGGGCTGATTTTTCAGCGACTGCAGTTCCTTCGGTATCGACTGCAGCTGTACTCTGTTCAGGGAGTTCATCTTCATCCGGTGTCGGTTGATAAAAACGACCTAACCAAATACCCAACTCATACAGAATACACATCGGCACGGCCAGCAAGGTTTGCGACAACACATCAGGTGGCGTCAGAAACATCGCAATCACAAAAGCGATCACAATAAAATAAGGCCGTTTTTCAATCAATTGCTCTCTGGTCATCGCGCCGGTCCAAATCAGCAGCAAAATAGCCACCGGAATTTCGAAGCTGAGGCCAAAGGCAAAAAACAATTTCAGCACAAAATCGAGATAACTGCTGATATCTGTTGCTATAGTCACCCCTTCAGGCGCCACGCTGGTGAAAAAACCAAAAATAATCGGGAACACCAGAAAATACGCAAAAGCGATGCCAGCATAAAACAGGATAGTGCTGGAAGCGATCAATGGCGCAATCAGATGTTTTTCTTTGGTATAAAGCGCTGGTGCGACAAAACGCCAGATCTGAAACAGGATGTATGGCACGCTGAGCAAACAGGCGACGATAAAAGTCAGTTTAAAAGGTGCAAAAAAAGGTGCCGCCACATCGGTGGCGATCATACTGGCGCCTGCTGGCAGTACTTTCATCAGCGGTAAGCTGAGTAAGTGGTAGATATCGTTCGCAAAGTACGCCAGCGAGATAAACACCAGTACCACAGCGGCGATACTTTTCAGCAGCCGGTTGCGTAATTCAATCAGGTGACCCATCAGGCTATTAGGGTTGTGCTGGCTTTTCATGGTGTGATTCATTGGTTCCGGTTGGCGCTGGCAGCGCTGCAGGCCCTGCGGGTTCCACGCTTTCAGCTGGTTTGGCATAAGGCGCATTGACATCCGCAGCAGCCTGGCGCAGTTCAGCTAAAGCAGCCAGTTCAGCCGCGGTGAGATTGAGTAAACCTTTTTCTTCGGCGTCTTTCAGTTTTTGATGCAATTCATGGGCGCGTAACTCATCACCCAGCTCAGCTTTCATCTGCTGGCCGAATTGTTTCACGCCATTGATAAACTGACTGACGCTGCGGATTGCACCAGGTAACCGTTCCGGTCCCAGCACAATCAGCGCGACGACGCCACAAACCACCAGTTCCCAGAAGCTCATCAGACTTTATCTTGACCTGAAGTCTGGTTGGTCGCTGCTGGTTTTGCCTCAGTGGCAGTTACTGGCGACACAGGCGCTGCAGCAGG
Organism: Rheinheimera sp. B2H12; assembly: GCF_059620065.1. Taxonomy (NCBI): domain Bacteria; kingdom Pseudomonadati; phylum Pseudomonadota; class Gammaproteobacteria; order Chromatiales; family Chromatiaceae; genus Rheinheimera; species Rheinheimera sp. B2H12. The sequence continues at coordinate 186,146 of NZ_CM184363.1, forward strand.
CGTAGCAGTTTGTGGTGCAGCTACGGCATCACGGCGGGGCTCAGCAGTAAAAGCAGCATCTTCCTGCTCAGGCGCAGCTTCATGCTCTTTGATTGAATTGCGGAAACCACGGATGGCAGAACCTAAATCTGTACCAATATTGCGTAAGCGCTTAGTGCCGAATAACAGTACAATAATCACCAGAATAATCAGCAACTGCCAAATACTAATACCACCAAAACCCATAATCTTTGTCCTTCACAGCTATCAGATAAATAGTATACGCCTGTGGCGCGACCGAACTCTAGTTCTGGCCACAGACGACAGGCCGATTCTAAGAAATAATTATGACAATACCGCTTTCGCTGTAAAAAACAAAGCACCAGTGGCTAACAAAGCGGCCAACAGCGGCCAACCTGTGGCTAATAACACGCAGGCAGCCAGGCCGGCACCACTGGCCAGCACTGCCATTTTCAACGCTGCCCCCTGCTGCAACTGGCGTTGTTGCAGCAATTGCAGTTGTTGCAACAGCTGTTGCTGTTGTTTTGGCTGCTGCTGTAAATAACTGTGCAATAAAGTTGGCATTTCCGGTAATTTTTCGGCCCAGAACGGTAAATTTTCTTTGATTTGCCGGAACAGGGCTTTCGGGCCTATCTGTTCTTTCACCCAGTTTTCCAAAAACGGCTTGGCGGTTTTCCACAAATCCAGTTGTGGATACAACTGCCGGCCTAAGCCTTCGATATACAACAGGGTTTTTTGCAGTAATACCAGCTGCGGCTGCACCTGCATATTAAAACGTCTGGCGGTATTAAACAGGTTCATCAGCACCTGACCAAAGGAAATTTCGGCCAGTGGTTTTTGGAAAATCGGCTCGCACACAGTGCGAATGGCGCTTTCAAACTCCTCCACACTGGTGTCATAAGGCACCCAGCCGGAGTCGACATGCAACTGCGCCACTTTGCGATAATCGCGGTTGAAAAAAGCCACAAAATTTTCCGCCAGATAGCGTTTATCTTCCCGGTTCAGCGTGCCGACAATACCGCAGTCAATGCCAATATATTGTGGATTTTGTGGGTTTTGCCTGGAAACAAAAATATTGCCAGGATGCATGTCAGCATGGAAAAAACTGTCGCGAAATACTTGGGTGAAAAACACTTCTACCCCACGTTTGGCAAGCAGTTCCATGTCAGTACCCTGAGCTTCCAGCGCGGCATTATCCGACACCGGGATGCCGTAGATCCGCTCCATCACCATCACATTTTCCCGGCTGTGATCGCTGTAAACAAAGGGAATATACAAAGCTTCTGACTGTTCGAAGTTACGCCGCAGTTGGATAGCATTGGCAGCTTCACGTTGTAAATCCAGCTCATCCAAAATGGTTTTACGGTATTCGGCCACCACTTCGCGCGGTCGCAGTCTTTTGCCATCGGGTAAAAATTTGGCGGCCATCACGGCGAGATCGGCCATCAGTGCTAAATCGGCCAGAATTTGTTGCCGGATATCAGGCCTGATCACTTTGATCACGACATCCGCCAGGCTGCCATCTGGTTGTTGTAACCGCGCCGTATGAACTTGGGCAATGGATGCGGATGCCAGTGGTGTGATGTTAAAGTCGCTGAATAACTCGTGAATATGGTTTAAGCCCAGCGCTTGTTCGATCAACTGTTGTGCTTGCTCGCCAGGGAAAGGTGCTACTTTGTCTTGCAGCTTGGCCAGTTCGTCTGCCAATTCTGGCGGAAAGAGGTCGCGGCGGGTTGATAACATCTGACCAAATTTAATCCACACCGGGCCTAAACTTTGCAGTGCCAGCCGTAAACGCACACCGACACTTTTATCTGGGTGCTGGTTGTTCAGCCAGAACATGCTTCGGCGGGCTGTTTTTGCCCACCAGGGTTGCCATTGCGCGGGGATCAGTTCATCCAGTCCGTATTGCAACAAGGTTTTTTGGATCTGGTAAAAACGGCTGAAACTCACTTATTTCCCCTTCAGAGCTGACAGTTGTTGCAACCATCTGGCTAATTGTTCAGTGCGTGCCTGTAATTGACTGACATCTGTGCTGAATTGAGCCAACTCAGCACCGACCGGGCTGAGGCGAAGTTCCTCCAGCGCCAGCGCGGCCAGTTGTTGTTCGGCACTTTGCAGTTTCAGTTGCAGTAACTGCAACAGCTGGGTCAACTGGCTGGCAATCCGGTGGGCGACAGCATCACCCACATAACCGGACAAATGTTCGGCCCAGTCTGGCTGTAATTGCTGGAAAAACTGGCTGAATTTTTGTAATTGCTGCAAATCGCCATCAATGTCGAGCGCCTGCTCGCGGATCAATCGAGTCAGTTGGCTCGGGTCCTTTAGCTGCTGCAGACTGTCGAGGCGAGTGCTGACGACACAATCGACGGCTTCCTGATGCTGGTTGAGCCAGATACCATTCGGTTGGGCAGTCAGCACCAATCGGATCTTCAAATCCGTCAGCACCACCGCCAGTTGCCGGCCTTGCAACCCTTGTAGTCTGGCCTGCGCCGCCGGATCAAGCCGGATCAACCGATTCAGCACTGGCTCGGCGATCTGGCAAAACAGCTGGGGCAATAACGCGGGCAGTGGCAGCATAGTTAAAACTTATAACCGCGGTGTAAAGCGACAATACCACCGGTCAGATTATGGTAACTGGTCTGGGCAAAGCCAGCGTGCTCCATCATTTGGCGCAGGGTGTCCTGATCCGGGTGCATCCGGATCGACTCGGCCAGATACTGATAGGACTCACTGTCATTGGCGACCAATTTGCCCATCACCGGCAGTAATTTAAATGAATAAACATCATAGACTTTGCTCAACCAGGCTTCGGTTGGTTTGGAAAACTCTAATACCAGCAAGCGGCCACCAGGTTTCAGCACCCGAAACATCGAGCGTAAAGCTGCATCTTTGTCAGTGACGTTGCGTAAACCAAAAGCAATGGTAATGATATCAAAACTGTTATCGGCAAAGGGCAAGGCTTCGGCATTGGCCTGGACATAACTGATGTTATTCACTAAACCCAGATCTCTGAGTTTGTCTTTGCCGACATTCAGCATCGATTCGTTGATATCAGCCAGTACCACTTGACCGGTCGGGCCTACCCGACGCGAAAATAGTGCGGTTAAATCGCCGGTACCGCCGGCCAAATCCAACACTTTTTGCCCAGGTCGTACGCCGCTACAGTCAATGGTAAATCTTTTCCACAGCCGGTGAATGCCCAGCGACATCAAATCATTCATCACATCATATTTGGCGGCGACCGAGTGAAACACATTGGCGACCAGCGAGACTTTTTGTTCAGCCTGCACCGTTTGAAAGCCGAAGTGGGTGGTGTTGTTCTGCGCAGTGTGGCCTGCGTCCTGATGCTGCTCTGTCATAATTGGGCCTTTGCCAGCGATAAACTGGCGCTAGTGTAAAAGATCCGACCGGTTACGCCAATCAAAAGCCGGCAGAAGTTTGTTCAGCCGCTGCCGGCAGTACCCGAAACTGTTGTTGCGCCATGATTTGACCGTTGACGATGATGCTCAGTTGATGCTCACCAGCATAATGTTTGCGGGTGGTTAAGTCTTTGAATTGGTAACTACGGCTTAATTGCAGTTCCGGTTCGCTCAGTGGTCGATCCAGCCACTGAAAAACTTTAGGTCTGCTGCCGCCATGTTTACCGGCAAAATCAATGGCGTATTCCAGTCGCAGCCGCGCAGTGGGCGCAGCACTGAGTTGTAGCTGAAAATTGAGTCGCTCGCCAAGACGGATTTCAGGCTGAGGGATGGTCAATTGCACTTTGACGGCCAATGGCTGATAGCCAAACAATTGTAGTGCTTGTGGCTGACGTTGTTTCAGTAAACCGCGCATGGCATGACGCACAATCCAATCTGTCGCCGGATGCTGACCATACCAGCGGCTGGCCACTTCCAACGCCAGTTGTGGATGATCTTTGCTGATGTCATTCAGATGATTGGCCACGCTGCGCCTGACGTAATCGCTTGGATCCGCTTTGAGCTGCTGTAAAATTGGTAATAACAGCGTTGGATCGCGTTTAAAGGGTTGCAGCGCCTGACCCCAGGGTAAGCGGGGGCGGCAACCTTCGCTGGCCAGTCGGCGTAGATGGTGGTTGTCGCTGTGTGCCCACAGCAGCATTTGCTGTAATGTTTGCGCCGGGTAACGCAGCAAAAAAGGCCGGACAGCAAATTCAGCCGTGGAAAAACAAGTAAAATGGGCTAAAGTCTGCAACGACAGTTCCGGTTCGGCCAGGCCATATTGCTCGACTAAATCCGGGAAAATAAAACCGGGGATACCGCTGAACTGACTGCTGACTGGTAACAACAGCTGGCAGGCTTCGGCAAAAGGTCGATCCAACGCCTGATACAGCGCACTGGCACAATGCCGGATCCGCTGTTTCAGTTCTAGCTGGTCAAATTCGCTGGACAGTGCCAGTGCCAGAAAGGTAGCACTGGCAAAATTGGCATCCTGCTGCAGACAGGCCGCCGCGATACGCTGCACTAACGCCGGGTTAATCTGATGTTTCAGCAGCGGCGCAGTCATCTTGCTTACAGCATCGCCTCAGTCGCGACCTGGTTGCGGCCGCGGCGTTTGGCCACTTGTAACACCTGAGTGGAGCGGGCTAAAAACTGGTGCCAGTTTTCTTCGGCCTGATATAAAGCCACCCCTAACGAGATCGTGACTTTGGGCAGGGCTTTTTTGCTGCGCGACGAGACAAAACGCAGTTTCTCCACGCCACGGCGCACCTGTTCGGCAATTTCACCGGCAGTGCGTAAGTCCACATCTGGCAACAGAATTAAAAACTCTTCGCCACCAGCACGGACTGGCAAGCCACTTTCCTGCACGTAGGCGCTGATTTTCTTCGCCACTTTGGACAGAATGACATCCCCAATATTAAAACCATAATCCTGATTAAACTGGCGGAAATGGTCCAAATCCACCGCGATGGCGGCAATTTTGCGTTTGGGATCTTCTGTCAGCCACAGGTCAACATGTTCCTGCATTGCCAGCCGATTATATAAACCGGTCAGCGGATCGACTTGCCGGTTACGTTTGAGTTGTGTCAGTTCTTCCCTCAGGGTTTCAGCTTGCTGATGGGAATGTTGCAGCTGATCTTTCAGTTTTTGCTGGCTGGTACGGACATCATAAGTGGCATCCAGCATCCGATGGAGGGTATCGCGGGCTTGGGCCGGATTTTCCGTTTTCAGTGCCACTAAGCTGTGGTCAAGAATATCGATATATTCGCTGATGGCATCGTTGGCAGAGTTGCTGGAGTCGTTCAGTTTGTTAACCAACTGGCTGACGCGGTTAACGAGCTTATCATTTTCTTTGTTGTTGGTACTGATGAAGTTGCTGTACAACTCCGTCATCACAAAATCATCAAACGGGATCCGGGCTGCCAGTTTTTGTTCGATGGTCTGACAGAGGCCCGCGTTGGCGCCGGTAATGTAATCGTAAGCGACTGTGTAGTTTACCGGGTGAGCTGCCAAACGATGCCGTTGCAAAAAGGCAATGGCCAGCGCTGCCTTTTCACCCGCTTGATCGATTGAATCCTGATACATCATGCCAAGTAAAACTCCAATGGATACTACATAGACTTAGCGCAAATGAATGGCCTTATGTTACGGAAATGCTGGCTGAACGCAAGGTCTACTGTACATCTGAGCTGATTACGTATTTAAAATAACCAGCCTGATGGTTTACGCCAAGATTTTTTTCAATTAATTGCAGATTTTTTACTAAATTATCAGTTATTTGCTGCGGTTTGATGAAGGCTTATCCGGCGGTTACAGAAAAAATCAGCTCAACAGGCAAAAATGTCAGGCAGGCTGAAAACAGTGCATGTGCAGATTTGTATACAATCAACCTAATGCACCTTTGCGAAAGCCTAACTGCGGAGAAAAACTATGCTGAGCAAACCAAGGTTACTGGCGGTATTCTGTGGTGCTGCCCTGGCAGCCTGTAGTCATCAGCCCATCGGCCCCGCCACTGAGCGCGCGGTTGATTTTGCCGTGACAGCTGATCAAATCTGGCAGCAAGTGGAAAATATCACCCCCTATGATCCAACCGCGTTGCCGGATATGTCCGCAGCCACCTTAGCCAAAGCGCAGCAACAAAGACTGCAGCTGTTAGGGCAACTGCAAAAGGTAGATGTGGCTACGTTGTCGGAACAAAACCAAATCAACCATGCGGTGCTCAGTTACCGGCTGCAAAACGACGTCGATGAATACCGTTTTGGCGCACATTACCTGCCACTCAATGCCGAGTCAGGTTTTCACAGTGATCTAACTTTTATGCTGACTGGCGCAGCATTACGGACTGAAACTGATGTGAAAAATTATCTGGCGCGGCTGGCTGCAGTGCCAAGGTATATGGCGCAGCAAACCGACTGGATGCGACTGGGACTGGCTAAAGGTTATAGTCAGCCAAAAGCTGTGTTGCAGGGCTATCAGGACGGTATCCGTTCATTTATCACGGCAGATGTCAGTCAAAGCGTATTTTACCGGCCATTACTCAAACCGGCAGCTGGCATAGATGCCAGGCAATGGCAACAATGGCAGGATCAGGCGAAAACACTGATCCGTGAACAGGTCAATCCGGCTTACCAGCGCTATTATGATTTTTTTGTTCAGCAGTATTTACCGGCGGCGCGCGATGATATCGCTGCGACAGCTTTACCGGATGGGGCTGCTTATTATCAGAACCGGCTGGAGCATTACACCACCTTAAAGCTGACGCCAGCCGCAGTGCACCAGATAGGTCTGAGCCAGGTGGCCCGGATCCGGGCTGAAATGGAGCAAGTGATCCGGCAAACCGGTTTCACCGGCAGTTTCGCCGACTTCGTGCAGTTTTTACGGACAGACCCACGTTTTTATGTCAAAACGCCTGATCAACTGTTGAAAGAGGCAGCTTATCTGTCGAAGAAAATTGACGCGCAGTTGCCAAAATTATTCCTGACCTTGCCTCGCACGCCTTATGGGGTGGCTCCGGTACCGGCGGAAATTGCACCGAAATATACCACGGGCCGATATGCCGGCGGTCGTAGTGCTGGCGAAGCCGGTTATTACTGGGTCAACACTTATGCATTGGACCGGCGGCCTTTGTATGAACTGGAAGCCCTGACGCTGCACGAAGCGGTGCCGGGTCACCATCTGCAGATTGCACTGGCCAATGAACAAAGCAATCTGCCAGCCTACCGGCGCAGTTTTTATACCTCTGCCTTTGGTGAAGGTTGGGGTCTGTACGCTGAGTATCTTGGCTTGGAAGTTGGTTTTTATCAGGACCCGTACAGCAATTTTGGTCGTCTGACCTACGAAATGTGGCGAGCGGCGCGGTTGGTGGTGGATACCGGTATGCATACCATGGGCTGGAGCCGGCAGCAGGCCATCGATTTCCTCGCCAGCAACACGGCATTATCGATGCACAATGTCACCACTGAGATCGACCGTTATATCAGTTGGCCGGCACAGGCACTGTCGTACAAATTGGGCGAAATTACCATCCGGCAATTGCGTCAGGAAGCCGAGCAAGCGCTGGCAGCTCAGTTTGATGTGCGTGAATTCCATGATGTATTGCTACGCAATGGCAGCCTGCCGTTACCGGTATTGGAACAGCAAGTACGGCAATACATCCGGCAGAAAAAAATGCAATAATGCAAGCATTAGGTTAACAGCCCCTTGGCGTGCTTGTGCTGGCTGTCATAAATCTGATATTTTTCAAAGTTATATTTCAGCGCCGACTCTGTGGTAGCATGGCGGCGCTGTGATCTGGGCAGTTGTGGAGCGGAACTGAGATTCTATGTGGACGGTACTGATTTTTATCGGCTTTTTTGTTGTAGTTGTGTTGCTGGTGATCAAAATTGATACGCTGAGTAAAGATTACCGCCGGCTGATGAGTCAATTTAAATTGCGTGATCAAGAATCCCACCATGTGCAGCAACTGACCTACGAATTGGCCGAAGAGTGCAGCCAGATGTTGTTGATGCAACTGGCGGCCGAGCGCCAACTGACCAGGTTAACGCCCAATGATCTGCAATGTCTGGAGCTGTTATGTCAGGCTATTCCAGTGATCTGTAAAGATCTGGTCAATCGGCCACAACCCATACCACAAGCGCTACAGCGTTTTCTGAAGCGGCATAGTCAGATGGAGTGGGGCGAAATGGAATTATTTCTGAATCGCCACGGCCGGCTCATTCAGTGCTGGCAAAAGAACAGTTACCCTGGATATTTACAGATGTGCCAGGCTGGCATTCTGATGGCAAAAGAAAATTCTCACCGTGACAATTTACGTCCGGTTCGGCCGCAGGCAACACCCGCTTGAGACGACGCGCCTGTCAGTGCCGGATAATGACTTTAGGCTCAGTATCAATCTGGCCATCTTGATCCACTGCAGCAATCCGATCACCAGCCGTTAATACTGCCAGGCTGAAATTGATGCTGCGCCGGACAAAAGCCAACTCGTAACCAAAACGTTGTAATTCAGCCACAGAAAACTTCTGCGCCATGTTTAATTCATTCCAGAAATAATTCAGATCTTTAGTAACTTCACGTCTTTCCTGGGCCAAGGCTGCCATCTATTTTTTACTCCATTAGCTGACACATCATTATTATTTTATGTTTGCTCACTGATACTTTATGTGTTGGTTAAAAAAAGCACAAGGTCAAACTCTGCTTTTGTTACCGGCATCACCGAGAGGCGATTGCCTTTTTTGAGTAAGGTCATCGCCGAAAGTTCCGGTTGTTGTCTGAGTTCGGCCAACGACAAAATTCGTGGAAACTGCCGGACCGGACTGATACTCACCGCATACCAGGGCCAGCGCTCTGCAGTGGCCTTGGCGTCATAATACAGGTTGCCAACTTCAAATTGGGTCGGATCAGCAAAACCAGTGGCGCTTACAGTGGCGACGCCAGCCAGACCTACTTCAGCGCAACTGGAATGATGGATCAGTACCAAATCACCTATTTGCACCTGATCCCGCAGAAAATTGCGGGCCTGATAATTGCGTACGCCGAACCATAACACCGGCTCGGTGGCTTGCATGATGTCTTGCATGCTGCATTCAGCGGGTTCAGTTTTAAATACCCAATACATGACTGCGCCTTGTGAACTCTAGTGTGACCTCTGCTGCAGAGCCTAGCAGAATCAGGTGCAACAGGGCTAGCAGCAGTCAACGGATTTCTATGGTGTTTTAACCTGATTTTGCTAATTTTGTTGCTTTTATCGGGAATATCAGCAGCCGCTGGCCGGCTTTTTGCAGTTTTGCGCTTGCTGTTGCACAATGTGTACAGACGACAGATTTTACAGGAGCTGCTATGAGCCAGGTACTCACAGATTTATTATCGTTGTTAAAGCTTGAGACCATCGAAGATGGTTTGTATCGGGGCCAGAGTCAGGATCTGGGCTTTAAAGCCGTATTTGGTGGTCAGGTGATGGGGCAGGCGTTGTCTGCCGCCAAAGAAACCATTCCGGAAGATCGCAAGGTGCACTCATTCCACTCTTATTTTTTACGGCCGGGCGACGCCGCCAGGCCGATAGTGTATGAAGTGGAAAATATCCGTGATGGCAAAAGTTTCAGTACCCGTCGGGTCAGTGCCATTCAATATGGCAAACCTATTTTTTATCTGACAGCGTCTTTTCAGGCCGATGAACCAGGCTTCAGTCATCAGGATCTGATGCCGCAGGTGCCGCCACCAGAAGCCTTAGTGTCTGATTTGGAATTTTATCGGGAGCATGCTGAGCTGATCCCGGATGCGTTACGCAGTAAATTTATCTGTGAAAAACCGATTGAAATGCGGCCGGTGGATTTCCATAACCCATTCAAACCGGCCATCAGCGCCGCGAAGCGTTATGTTTGGTTTAAAGCTAATGGGGCCATGCCGGATGATTTACGGGTGCACAAATACCTGCTGGCATACGCCTCAGATTTCAATTTCCTGCCAACGGCACTACAGCCGCATGGTAAATCCTTTATGGCGCCGAATATGCAGGTTGCGACTATTGATCATGCCATGTGGTTCCACCAGGATTTTCGGTTTGATGACTGGCTGCTGTATGCGGTAGATAGTCCGAGTGCATCTGGTGCCAGAGGGCTGGTGCGTGGACAGTTTTTTAATCGGGATGGAGTGCTGGTTGCATCTACAATGCAAGAAGGGGTGATCCGCAGTTACGAAACCGCCAGAACCCCGGGTTAACTGGCGTTGGCGCGAGCGGGCCTTTGTCGGATTGCATCCGGCAACGGCCCACACTACTCAACTCAAGCTGCTGTGATGATGGGTAATCTGGCCAATACTTTGCAGCACATCTGGCTGTAATAACGCATTGACGGTATCCAGCAAAGCGACAAAATTCAGCCCGCACTCCAGGCGATACTGTTCATCCAATACCAGATAACCGGCATCTTTTAATGCATTGACCAAGGTGGCAAACAGCTGCTTGTCATAGTACTCAGGCGAAGTTAAGCCATGCAGCGTCAGCAACCGTTGTGCCAGTTGATGGCTGTGTTGCTCCAGCTCGGCGCGGGGTAACGGCTCTTGTAATTGCAATAAATTCAACACGATGGCATAGCGTTGCAAAATAGCATCACTGTTGTGTGCCAGTAACTGTAATCGCAGATAGCCTGGTGCCTGTGGTGCCAGACAGCGATAGTGCTGGCCGTCAAAACTCAGCAACTGCTGACTGGTCAAAAACTGCAGGGTGTTGTTGACATAACGACCGAGATCATCGGGTCGCAGGAATAATTCCTGCTGTAACAATGGTTGTAACAGCTGACAAATATTCAGCAGTTGCACCTGACTGAGCTGACGATGTTGCAATAAAGCAGTACAGACCAGTGCCGGCAGCACAAATAAATGGCAGACATTGTTACGGTAATAACTCATGGTGACAGCTTCGTCATTGCTGAGTTGAATTAATTCACCAAACTCATCCTGTTGCAGCTTGATTTTATGCAGATCCAGCGCGTGTTGCACCAGCTCAGCACCTTTGCCTTCCGGCAATGTCACTGCACTGTGGTAAGGCGCCTGGCGCTGTAGTGCCAGATAAAAATCCAGTTGTTCGGTCAGGGCTGCCCGGCTCAATACATGCTGCTCAGTGGCTAGTAAACTGGTCGCAATCAGGTTGATGCTGTTTAGAGCCGCACTCTGGTTGACTCTGGTCATCACTTCATCCGCTAATTTGGCTACCAAAGGATTTAGCCATTGCGGTTTTTGCGGTTCAACCGGATTGATCGATTCCCGCCAATCCGGCACTTGTTGCTGGATAAAGGCGTTCAGCGAAATAGGTTCACCAAAGTTGACATAGCCATAGCCGTAATCTCTTAACTGACGAGCCGCCTGCAGAATACCCAGCGCAGACTCTTTAGTTTTGGCTGAACCTTTCAGTTCGCGCAGATAAGTGCTGACTTCCATCACGTGCTCATAGCCGAGGTACACTGGCACCAGCGTAACGGGCCGGTCAATACCGCGTAATAACGCCTGCACAGTCATCGCCAGCATACCGGTTTTGGGTTGCAGCAAACGACCGGTGCGGCTGCGACCGCCTTCGCTGTAATATTTCACCGCATAACCTTTGCGGAACAATTGCGATAAATACTCACGGAACACGGCCGAATAAAGTTTATTACCGCTGAAACTGCGGCGAATAAAAAATGCGCCACCGCGGCGGAAAAATTTGCCGATAGGCCAGAAATTCAGATTAATCCCGGCAGCGATATGGGGAGCGGCCAGACCTTGCTGGTAAATCACATAACTAAGCAGTAGATAGTCCATATGACTGCGATGGCAGGGCAAATACACTACTTCATGGCCCCGTTGCGCCAGATCGCGGATGACTTCTGAGCGCTGGATGTTAATACCGGTAAAAAGTCTGGCCCAGAGCCAGCTTAATAATCTGTCGCCAACCCTTAAGGTGGACTCACGATAGTCGGCAGCGATTTCTTCCAACAGCAACAAGGCCTGTGCTCTGGCCTCGGCCAGACTGATATTTTTGCTCTGTGCTTCATCGGCGATGGCTTTTTTCAACGCTTCAGAGCCGAGGAGCGCATTAAATAGGGCGGAGCGGTCTGGTTGGCGTGGACCGGTGGCGGCCAGTTGTTGGCGATAAAAATGAAAACGTGCCACCCGTAATAATTTATGTGCGGTTTGTTCGTCAGCACCATATTGATCGGTCATCTGGCGCAAAGAGACAGCGCGGGAGAATTGCACCAGTGTATGGCGGCCGGAAATCAACACCACAAATAATTTGCGTAACCAGCCAGGCGTTGCTGTTTCCGCAAACACCGCTTTGACACTGGCTTCTTTGCCGGGCGCACGGCCCCAACAAACAGACACAGGTACCAATTGTGCTTGTTGTTGTGGCTGTGCCAGATGCGCCTGTAATAATTTTTGACCTTGTTGCAACGCCAGTGTCGCTTTCGTTTCGCCCCACAACGCCGCTGGTTGTTCCAGAAACAGTGTTCTGGGCAGGCTGACATCACCTAATGGTACCTGATCTGTTGGATCTGGCAGGTTGAGCTCACGACAGACCCGGCGTAAAGTGGCTAAATCTGAGGCTGAAGCCAGCCGCGTGATATAAAACAAGGGTTGTGCTGTCTGTAATTCCAGACTTTCGGCCGGTTGTAACGGCACCACTTTATACTTAACCAGCGGCCACAAGGGCCATTGCAGTAGGCTGGCAAACCACTTTAATCGCTTAAACATACTTTACCTGCAGGCAAAAACAGCCGGATAGCATAACATGGATCAAAAATCCCGCCAATTTTGCCCTCTTTCCAGCTGTTTTCACCTCTTTGTGCCATTTTCCGTGAATTTCCGCCTGATCGGACTTGGCACTGCCAATTTCACTGTATATACTCCCAGTATTCACTGTATAGGCATTCAGCACCATGCGTCCATTAACACCAAGACAAGCCGAAATATTACAACTACTTAAAGATTATCAGGCCCATTCTGGGATGCCGCCGACGCGGGCAGAAATTGCGACTCAGCTTGGCTTTAAATCAGCCAATGCCGCTGAGGAACACTTAAAAGCGCTGGCAAAAAAAGGTTTTATTGAGATGATGCCAGGCACCTCGCGTGGCATTCGGCTGATTGAAGAAGATCCAGTCGCCAATGAACCTGAGTTTGCTGGTTTGCCACTGGTGGGGCGGGTTGCGGCTGGTCAGCCAATCCTTGCCACTGAGCATATCGAGCAGTATTACCAGCTTGATGCCAGTTTATTTCATCCCACCGCCGATTTTTTACTGAAAGTGTCCGGCATGAGTATGAAAGACATCGGCATTATGGATGGCGATTTGCTGGCTGTACACAAGACCACCGAAGCCCGACAAGGTGAAGTTGTGGTAGCTCGGGTGGAAGATGAAGTCACAGTGAAACGTTTCAGACGTGATGGCCAATTTGTCTATCTGCACCCGGAAAATAGCGACTTTAATGTGATAAAAGTCGATTTAACCCAGCAGTTTTTTGCAATTGAAGGTTTGGCCGTTGGGGTGATCCGTAATCAAACCTGGTAAAAACCCAGTAAAAACTTAAATAAACTCAATACTTTTTTGCATCAGCACTGGTCTGACCTTTTGGTTAAACCGGTGCTTTTTGTTATCTGGGGTTTACAGTTTGGCTTTTGTGGTCAATTCTTAAGCAACATCTGGAAAAGTACAGAGAACAAAAATGTTCCTGCATGGATGTTATTTATAAAAATATAATAAAAACAATAAATTGCAGAATAAGATGCGCAGCATGGGTGGTAGTGTCTGGTTCTGGCAATTTGTAATTTGCAAAATGACAGAGGAGACGTTACGTGGCGAAAGCGCATCGTTATCGCTGCTCGCTGCTATCCTTGCTGTTTGTCGAAATGGCTTCTGCCGCAGAGATGCCCCTGAATATGACTCAGGGGGTGACCGATATCAGTCAGCAGGTGTACGACCTGCATATGACGATATTTTATATCTGTTGCGCTATTGGCCTGGTGGTGTTTGGCATCATGTTTTGGTCCATTCTCCATCATCGCAAGGCAAAAGGGGTACAGCCGGCACAATTCCATGAAAGTACCAAAGTAGAAATACTCTGGACCGCCATTCCTGTGGTGATCCTGATTGTCATGGCGATCCCCGCCACTAAAACGCTGATTGCGATGGAAGACACCACAGATGCCGATGTCACTGTGCTGATCACGGGTTCGCAATGGAAATGGCATTACAAATACCTCGATTATCCGGTGGAATATTATTCTCTGCTGGCCACACCACGGAAGCAAATCGACAACAAAATAGCCAAAGGTGAGAACTATTTGCTGGAAGTGGACCGGCCGCTGGTGATCCCTACCGGTAAAAAAGTTCGTTTCCTGACCACTTCAGATGATGTGATCCACTCCTGGTGGGTACCTGCTTTTGCGGTAAAAAAAGACGCCAACCCTGGCTTTATCAATGAATCCTGGGCCATGGTGAATACCCCAGGCGTGTACCGCGGTCAGTGTGCTGAACTCTGTGGCAAGGATCATGGTTTTATGCCCGTGGTGGTGATTGCCAAAGAGCCCGCTGAGTTTGAGCAGTGGATCCGTACTGCCGCCGAAACCCAGGCCAAAGCCAAAGCCGCTGAGCAGGAGCTGCTGTCGATGAATATGTCGATGGCTGATGCCATGGCGCTTGGTGAAAAAACCTATCTGGGTTATTGCGCGGCATGCCATCAGGCGGGTGGTCAGGGTTTACCCGGTGCATTTCCGGCCTTAAAGGGCAGCAAAATGGCGACCACTTCGTCTGAGCTGGCAGCACACATTGATATTGTGTTGCACGGTAAAGCGGGCACTGCTATGCAAGCCTTTGGTAAGCAACTGACTTTACAGGAAATTGCGGCGGTGATTACCTACGAGCGCAACGCCTGGGATAACAACACCGGTGATCTGGTGCAGGCTGCTGCGATTCATACAGCAAAATCCGGCGGCAAGGAGTAACCCATGAGCACAATCACAACTGATCCGCATCAGCCAACAGATGCACACTCGCATGATGATCATCATCATGCACCACCAGCAGGCCTGAAACGATGGTTGTATACCACCAATCATAAGGATATCGGCACTTTATACCTGCTGTTTGCGCTGACGATGTTTTTTATCGGTGGCGCAATGGCGATGGTGATCCGTGCTGAATTATTTCAGCCCGGATTGCAACTGGTACAAGCCGACTTCTTTAATCAGATGACCACTGTGCATGGCTTGATCATGGTGTTTGGTGCTGTAATGCCGGCCTTTACCGGACTGGCCAATTGGTTGATCCCAATGATGATCGGCGCGCCCGATATGGCGTTACCGCGAATGAACAACTGGAGTTTCTGGATCCTGCCCTTTGCTTTTACCATTTTACTGTTATCGCTGTTTATGGAAGGTGGCGGGCCGAATTTTGGCTGGACTTTTTATGCGCCATTATCGACCAAATACAGCGGCGACAGCACGGCGTTGTTTGTGTTTTCAGTGCACATCATGGGCATATCCTCCATCATGGGTGCCATTAATGTCATCGTCACCATTTTTAACCTGCGTGCCCCCGGCATGACCTGGATGAAAATGCCGTTATTTGTCTGGACCTGGCTGATTACGGCCTTTTTGCTGATTGCAGTGATGCCAGTGCTGGCGGGCGCAGTGACCATGGTGCTGACCGATAAATACTTTGGCACCAGTTTTTTTGATGCCGCCGGTGGGGGCGACCCTGTGTTATTCCAGCATATTTTCTGGTTTTTTGGTCACCCCGAAGTGTACATCATGATCCTGCCGGCTTTTGGTATTGTTTCCAGCATAGTGCCAACTTTTGCCCGTAAACCCTTGTTTGGTTATGCCTCCATGGTGTACGCCACGTCCAGTATCGCTTTGTTGTCGTTTCTGGTGTGGGCACATCATATGTTCACCACCGGGATGCCGGTGTTTGCCGAGTTGTTTTTTATGTACTGCACTATGCTGATTGCAGTACCAACCGGTGTGAAAGTGTTTAACTGGGTGGCGACCATGTGGCGCGGCGCGATGACCTTTGAAGTGCCGATGATGTTTGCGCTGGCTTTTATTGTGTTATTCACTATTGGTGGTTTTTCTGGTCTGATGCTGGCCATTACACCGGCTGATTTCCAGTACCACGATACCTATTTTGTGGTGGCGCATTTTCATTATGTGCTGGTCACAGGCGCGGTATTTTCGATTATTGCGGCAGCTTATTACTGGTTACCAAAGTGGACCGGTCATATGTATGACGAAACATTGGGTCAATGGCATTTCTGGTGCTCGCTGATTTCGGTCAATGTGCTGTTTTTCCCGATGCATTTTGTCGGGTTGGCTGGTATGCCGCGGCGGATCCCGGATTATGCCCTGCAATTTGCCGATTTTAACGCGCTGATCAGTATTGGTGGTTTTGCTTTTGGGCTGTCGCAGCTGTTGTTTGTCTGGTTGTTGGTGAAATGT
Source organism: Rheinheimera sp. B2H12 (assembly GCF_059620065.1). Lineage (NCBI taxonomy): Bacteria > Pseudomonadati > Pseudomonadota > Gammaproteobacteria > Chromatiales > Chromatiaceae > Rheinheimera > Rheinheimera sp. B2H12. The sequence goes on from NZ_CM184363.1 coordinate 202,565, forward strand.
ATTCGCGGTGGCGACAAAGCGACAGCTCAAGTGTGGGAAGGTGCTGAGGGGCTGGAATGGCAGTTATCATCACCACCGCCTTATCACAGCTTTACCACACCGCCAGAGATTAAATAACCGGAGGTGGCGATGTCAGCGCAACGGACTTTGAATCACAGACCATTGATCAAAAAACTGCTGTTGATCACTGCTTTGATGTTTGGTTTTGGTTTTGCGCTGGTGCCGCTGTATGACGTGTTTTGTGATATTACCGGCATCAATGGCAAAACCAGCACCATGGCCGCGACCGCTGATAAAGCGGTGCCGGATATCAAACGGCAAGTGACTATAGAGTTTCTGGCCAGACCGAATGCCGATATGCCGTGGCTGTTTCAACCCCAGACCCGCAAACTGAAAGTTCATCCGGGCGAAATTCAGCTGGTGTATTACGAAGCGGAAAACCCCACGACGGGGACCATGACCGGGCAGGCAGTACCTTCAGTGTCACCGGGGCAGGCGGCGTTATATTTTAACAAGATGGAATGTTTTTGTTTTAACCAACAAGTCCTGACCTCAGGTCAGAAGTTATTGATGCCATTACAATTTTACGTTGATCCGGCGCTGCCGGAACAATTCAGCACTATTACTTTGTCTTATACGCTGTATGACATGACAAAGCATTACCCAGCTGAAACCGTGGCGGCAAGGGTCCCAACAGGGGGCAGTGATGAGTAAAACTTACCAGAAGTACTATGTACCTGAGCAAAGTCCATGGCCTATTGTCGGTGCTGTGGCTTTATTTCTGATTGCCTTTGGTGCCGGGCATTTTGTCAATGAAGTGACCCGCGACAAAGAAGGTTACGGCAGCTATCTGCTGTTAGCCGGTGTGGCGACGTTGTTATTTATGCTGGTCGGCTGGTTTCGTAATGTGATTGATGAATCGATGCATGACCTTTACAGCGCCCAGATGGACAGATCCTTCCGGCAGGGCATGAGCTGGTTTATTTTTTCCGAAGTGATGTTTTTTGGCGCTTTTTTTGGTGCGTTGTTTTATGCCCGGCTGATTGCGATGCCCTGGCTAGATGGCGCCAGCAATAATGCGATGACAGCACAGTTGTTATGGCCGGATTTCAGCGCGCATTGGCCGATGATTAAAACACCTGGCGGCACAGAAACTAACGCTATGCCGTGGCAAGGCTTGCCGTTATACAACACCTTAATTTTATTAACATCTTCAGTGACGCTGCAGTTCGCCCATACCGCCATGGAGCAAAATAAACGGGGTCAGCTCAAGCTGATGCTGACGCTGACCGTATTGTTAGGTGCGATCTTCTTAGCTTGTCAGGCTTATGAATATATCCATGCCTATCGTGATTTAGGCTTAAAGCTTGATTCCGGTATTTATGGCAATACCTTCTTTTTATTGACCGGCTTCCATGGTCTGCATGTCAGCTTAGGTGCCATTTTCCTGCTGGTCATTTTGCTGCGGATTGTGCTGAAAAACCATTTCACTGCCCATAAGCATTTTGCCTTTCAGGCGGCGGCCTGGTATTGGCATTTTGTCGATGTGGTCTGGCTGTGTTTGTTTATTTTTGTTTATGTGCTGTAACGGCTAATAAGGTCGCTGGTGCGGGCTGATCCAGCCCAGCGCCAGTGCCAGGATCACCAGCAAAATCACTAATGCAGAAAAAAACACCCGGCGGCCGAGAAACTTAGACATGCTGACTTGGGTTGGATCATTACGCAGCATCAGATAAAGCGCGCGGAACAAATTAAAAATAATAAAGAGCAGCAGTGCAATGAGCAGAACTTTGATCAGCATACAACCTCAGGCAGCAAGGAGCGCAGATGCAGATCCGGATGTTTAAGCAGGATTTTATCGTGCGCTGGTGGTTACTGCTGATCACTGTGGCTGCTTTTTTGCTGTTAATCAAGTTATCGGGCTGGCAATGGCAGCGGGCGGAACAAAAACAACAACAACTGCAGCAAATTGAACTCTGGCAGCAACGTGGCGCGCCGGACTGGCTAACGCTGCTGAGTTATCCGCTGGCTGAGCTGGACGGTGCGCCGCTGCAAGCGCAGGTTCGCTGGCTGGCGCCGGCAGTCTGGCTGGTCGACAATCAGTTGTGGCAAGGCCGGCCAGGTTACGATGTACTGATCCCGGTCCAACTAGCGGCGGATACCCCGGCCTTGCTGGTAAATCTGGGTTGGGTGGCAGCACCAGATAGTCGGCAGCAGTTACCGCAAGTGCAGATCCCGGCGCAGTTTCAGTTGACGGGTTTACTTCGCACCAAGCTTGGTGCATTCCGGCTGGGTGATAATCTGGAAGCCATTGGTCAGTGGCCACTGCGGGTGCAAACCATTGATCCGGCTTCGTTAGCACAAAGCGTTGATTTTACGTTGTTTCATGGTGTGTTTTATCAGCAACAAACCCCGTTTTTATATCATTATCAGCCCGTGGTGTTGCCACCGGCAAAACATCGGGCTTATGCCCTGCAGTGGTTGTTACTGGCTGTTGCGGTGTTGATTGTTGCCGCCGCAGCCAGTGTCAGAAAGGAAGCTTAGATGGCAAAACATAAATTTATCGGCTTATTTGTGCTCTGCTGTTTATTACCCTTGGTTGCCGCCTGGCTGGTATTAGCCAGTGGCTGGTATCAGGGGGGGATGAACAGCAAAGGCCAATGGCTCACCACTGAAATTCGGTTGTTACCTGCAGTGCCTGCGACGGCGCCACATTGGCGCTTGGTATTTATCGCACCAGCAAGCTGTCAGCAATCCTGTGTCCAGACGTTACAACTGATGACGCAAATTCATACAGCCTTGGGTCGTAAGCAGCAGCAACTGACGTTGCTGGTCGCTGCTGCACAATTACCCGCTGGCTTAGCAGATGGATTGCCCAAGGGGGTGCAATTTCAGCCATCGGATGTAACCGGATTCCAGGTTGGTAGTCTGGTGTTGGTGGAGCAGCAAGGGCTGGCGTTGTTGCAGTACCCACTGCCACTACAGTCGCAGCAATTTCCACTGGCTGGTAAAGCTGTGATGGCTGATTTAAAAAAACTGATGAACTATGACCGGGGGCCGGTATGAAACAGCTCAGAATGCTGGTGAGTCTGTCAGTATTACTGACGATGCTGGTTATTTTGTTAGGTGCTTATACCCGGCTGACTGACGCTGGCTTAGGTTGCCCGGACTGGCCTGGTTGTTATGGTTTCCTGAAAGTCCCGCATGCCGATGAACATATTGCGCTGGCCGAGGCCCGTTTCCCAGAACGGCCACTGGAACATCACAAAGCCTGGAATGAAATGGTGCATCGTTATTTTGCCGGCACGTTGGGGCTGGCCATTGCCGCCATTTTTCTGCTGAGCTGGCGATTACAGCGCAAAGTGACGTTATTACCCACGCTGTTATTGGCTTTGGTGTTATTTCAGGCTGCACTTGGCATGTGGACTGTGACCTTAAATTTGTTCCCGCTGGTGGTGATGGGGCATTTAATGGGGGGGTTCAGTTTGTTGACGCTGTTGATGATTTACCGCTGGCAACTGAGTCAGCAACATGTCCGAACTTTGCCCGTTGAGGCCCCCAGTAGTGCCACTTTGTCAACGATGGCCATTCAACCTGATGCCGTGTCGCCAGCCTTGGCCAGAGCTGGCTGGCTGGTGTTGCTCATCCTATTGCTGCAAATCGCACTCGGTGGCTGGACCTCAGCCAACTATGCAGCTATGGCCTGCGCTGAATTGCCGGTGTGTCAGGCGGGCTGGAGCCAGCAATTGAACTTCAGCGAAGCCTTTGATTTACATCTGGGGCATCAGAATTACGAGTACGGGGTGATGAGCCAGCAAGCGCGGCAAACGATCCATATCAGTCATCGTTTTGGCGCTGTACTGACGTTGCTGGCGGTCGGTTGGTTTGCCTGGCGGTTATGGCAAGGGAAAGCGGTCACTGGCATGCATCGGTTGCCATTATTACTGGCTGGCTTATTGCTGCTGCAATTCACGCTGGGGGTGCTGAATATCTGGTGGCAATTGCCGTTGGCCAATGCGGTTGCACATAACTTTGTCGCAGCCAACTTACTGATGTGTCTGGCTTTGATTTGCGTCCAACTACAACAAAGGAGGTCGTGATGGCCCAAAGCAAACTTCTGACCGCTGCCATGCATTGGCAACTCGGCTGGCGTGATTATTATCAACTGACCAAACCAAAAGTGGTGGCGCTGTTATTGCTGACGGCCTGGGTCGGCATGATGCTGGCGCAGCCTGGCTTGCCAGAGCCGGGTTTAGTGTTGGTGGCCACTGTGGGGATTGGGTTGCTGTCGGCAGCTGCAGCAGCGCTGAATCATGTGCTGGATCAGCGCATTGATGCACAGATGGCCCGGACTTACCATAGACCGGTTGCCCGCGGGCGGATCAGTACAGAGCGGGCAGTCTGGTTTGCCTTGCTGCTGGCGTTGTTTGGTTTTGTGCTGCTGTATAGTGCGGTGAATCCGCTGACTGCCTGGTTGACGCTGGCCAGTTTATTTGGTTATGCGGTGGTCTATACCATGTTTCTAAAACGGGCTACCCCACAAAATATTGTCATTGGTGGCCTGGCGGGGGCTATGCCACCCTTGCTGGGCTGGACCGCTATGACTGGCCAACTGGCGGCTGAACCTTTATTGCTGGTGATGATTATTTTTGCCTGGACACCGCCGCATTTCTGGGCGCTGGCGATCCACCGGCGCGACGATTATGCCAAAGTGAATATGCCGATGTTACCGGTGACGCATGGCATTGAATTTACCAAGACAGCTATTTTCCTCTATACCCTGCTGTTATTTCTGGTGTGTTTATTGCCTTATCTGGTGGGGATGACCGGCGTCATTTATTTGCTGGCCAGTTCTGTGCTGAACCTGTGGTTTATGGCCTGGGCCTGGCAATTAAAGTTCGCTGCCAAGCCTGATACTGCAATCCGCACATTCAGGTTTTCCATTGTTCATCTGATGTTGTTATTCTTAGCTTTATTGATCGACCATTATCTGAAATGGACGGCGTTGTAAGTAAAATAAGAGGCAAGTCATGCAAAAAATTCTGGCCGCTGTAGTGTTGTTGGTGGCGATAGCGGCAGGGGGGGCCGCTTATCAATTCTGGCAACAAAGCCAACAACCGGTATCAGCCCTGGTGTATCCGCAAGCCCGTGATCTGCAGGAGTTTCGGCTGACCGATCACACCGGGCAAACGATCGGGCGGCAACAACTGCGCAATCAATGGACGCTGGCTTTTGTTGGCTACACTTTTTGTCCTGATATTTGCCCGATGACGATGGCGATGCTGGCTGGAGCTTATCCAAAGCTGGCGCAAGCCTTACCGGCCGGTGAAAAGCTGGCGGTCTGGTTTATTTCGGCCGATCCGCAACGGGATACCGTCAGTCAATTACAGCAATATGTCGGTTATTTTGAGCAGCCAGCCATCACAGGGCTCACCGCCAGCCATGATCAGTTGTTTCCATTTGTCCGTGATTTAGGACTGATGTATGCCATCAGTAGCAGTACTGAACCGGATTATAAAGTGGATCACAGTGCTTCTATTGTGCTGTTGAATCCGACCGGCCAGTTGGTCGCAGTGTTTAAACCAGAATTGGCGGTCGGTCAGGTGCCCTTAGTACAAAAAGAAGCATTGCTGCGGGACTTCCCGCGGGTTATTGCTCAGCTTCAGCGCTGAACAAAAACCCAAGGCTGAGAAAACCAGTAGAAATAGCCTTTTTTCTGCTGGCTGGGGGCTGTGCAGTTGTATCTGTTATGCGCCAGTTTTAACGGTGCATCGGCTTTGGTGCTGAATGTCAGTTGCTGGCCTTGCTGGGCAATGATCTGCAGCGGAATGGCTTTGCCATTAAAAAAACACTGCAGCCGGTCGGTGGCAAAATCGGCAGTGTTCACTGTCAGTTGTAAGGTCGGCGGATTGACGCTGCTGACCGGATTTGCTTTGCTGTAGTCGGTCACCGGCAGCGCCAGCGTTTTTAGTTTTGGCATAAAATGTTTCAGCGCAGCAAATTGGCTGGAAGACGGATAACGTGGGATCCGCGTCAGTGACACCCCAGGCCCAACCGCGCCGGACTGTTGGCCAATGCCAATAAATCCAAGCTCACTGACGAGCTGTTCCAGCTCGGCACTAAAATCGCCATAAGGATAAGCCAGCCACTTACGTTTCACCCCGAGTTGCTGCTCTAACTGTTGTTCGGCCAGTAAAATATCGGCTTTCACCCGGCCACGCCACTGAGCTTTGCTTTCACCGGGTTGTGGCACTGCCAGCCGGTGATGATAAGAGCTGTGATTGGCAATAATCACCCCTTCCTGTTGCATGGTTTTCACTTGCGGCCAGGTTAACACTGGCCCTTGTTGTTGATCGATCAGTGCCGGACTCAAAAACATGGTGTAAGGGTAACCAAACGCTTTCAGCAGCGGCCTTGCCGTGGTAAAGACGTTAGCAAAACCATCATCAAAGGTAATAGCAACTTCATCATCGGCCAGCGCTTCACCCCGTTGCAACTGACCGATCAGCCGGTCCAGCGGTACGACTTTCAGCTTTTGATCTTTCAGATGTTGCAACTGCGCTTTAAATTCGGCCGGCGTCACGCTGGTGCTGCTGGGGGTGTCTGCGCTGACATGGTGATATTGCAGGATCACTGCTGCTGTGGCTGCCGGTATTGCTGCCAGCCACAGTAACATTATTGACACTATCATTCGCATAAAACACTCCGCTGCAAGTTGGCCTGTGTTGGTTCAGTTCAGATAAGACAAGGCTGAGCTGGTTGGCCGCAGTGATATCAGCCCAGCGCATGGTAACCGATCTGGCGTGGCTAATTCTATCAACGTCCTGCTGATGTCATACCGGTGCGCTTTGCATTTCAGCTGACGCTGACATCACACCATAAATTGAAACAATTAATATATTTTTTTGCCATAATTTTACCTTAAATGAATTGTAGATGTCTGTTTTTTGATTTTATGCTGATTTAATCCAGACTTTTTGGCCATATTTTGGTCAGTCGGTGATATTTATTTGATAATGACTTTCATTTGTGTGCTTTTAATGGGTAACGGTGGTATAAAATTGTTAACTTTCTGCTGCGGTTGATGGTGGATTGTCCTTAGTGCAAGAGAAGCGGAAATTGATGGAGCCGAATTGGTTCTTTAACAAGCAGGAGGCTTTATGTCCACGTCTGCCATGACCATGAGACCCGGCTATCGTCCCAGGATTGTTGTGCTGGGTGCAGGTCATATGGGGAAAAAGCATATTGATACTATTTTGGCTATGCCTGAACTGGAACTGACCGGGATCTATGATCCTGCCAGTTTCAATGAATTAAAGTTACCTGAAACCTGTTATGCATTGCATCAGCAATCGGCGCAGGCTTTACCTCAGATGCTGGCATCTGCCGATCTGGCAGTGCTGGCTTGTCCGACCCGTTTTCATTTCAGCATGGCGATGATGGCGGTCGAAGCCGGATTACACTGTCTGATTGAAAAACCTGTCAGTGAACATATCCGGGATGCACTACAACTGCAGCAAAGCAGCGCTTTAAAAGATATCCGTATTGCTGTTGGGCAAGTTGAAAGATTTAATCCGGCAATCCTGGCTGCCCGCCAGTTGATTGAACAACACAGCTGGCAGCAGGTCAGGCTCTCCCGGTTGAACCCTGCCAGCCAGCGGCTAGCAACCGATTCACTGGTATCAGATCTGATGGTGCACGATCTTGATATTGCCTTTAATGTTTTTAATTTAATGCCACAACATGGCTTGCAGGTCAGTGCCAGTTCGATGCAATCAGGCACACCTGATTATGTGGTGGCCAATTATCGGACCGCCAACGGCATGAGTGTTGAGATCAGTGCCAGTCGTTTGCCGGGACCGGCACTACGTGCCATCGTTGCCACCGGCGAGGCAGGTGAACTGAGCATTGATTTGCTACGCAGGCGATGTGATTTTACGCCAAAAGACGGACAACACAGCCATATCTCCAGTTGGGGCCATTCCAATGCGCTTAAGGTTCAAATGCAGTCTTTTGTCCAGTACGCGCTGCACCGCCAACCCGGACCGCTTGCGACGCTGGCAGAAGCCTTGCAAGTCCTGACCTGCTGTAAGCAGATAGAAACTCAGGCGGTATTCGCACTCAAACAGTATCAGACCGCTCACCATCCCGCTTAAGGATCAAGCATGAAAATTATTAAACTCACTGAATATGTCTACACCGCTAGTTTTGCCCGGATCCATCCCAGTTATCTGGAAGGGTTTCCACAACGTGAAAAGTATTTGCTGGCGGGTTTTGCCAGTCTGGATGTGCATTGGTATAAACACCCGTTGTTGAATGATGCAGCGGTTATTGCACAATCCCGCGACCAGCTAAAAGCCTATATCAAACAGGAACAGATAGATTTTATTCTGTTTGATAATCCGATTTCGGCGCTGCTGCTGGATGAAGAATTGATGCGTACCGCTATCTTTGACTGTTGCGACTGGTACCTGGATTATTTTCATTGCGAGTTTGGGGCTGATGCAGACAGCAGTGCATTGCAACAGGGCTTACAACTGGCCATTGCCAACTGTCCTTATTGCATTTTTCAGAGCACCACGATCAGGGATTGGTATCTGAATGAGCGTGGAGGCCGGCCAGTGATGGCGGAACTGATTCTGCCGAACGGTTTTGATGCTGAGTTCTTTTATCCGGGTACATCCAAGCTGAAATTTGATCGGCCGACCGTGTTATTTGCCGGTAAACTAGGACTGTGGTATCAGGGTTTACGGACAGTTGCTGCGGCATTACCGGAAGGCTGGCAACTGATTCTGGTCGGAGATGGTCCCTGTCGGGAAGAATATGCCAGTCTGCCAGCTGTACACTGCACCGGTCGGCTCAGTTTGCCAGAGGTTGCAGACTACATCAGGGCGGCCACAGTCTGTGTGATGCCGGTGGATGATTGTTCTCCGATCGCAACCAGTGAATATTTGGCCTGTGGTAAACCTGTCGTGCATATGGGACCGCGGATCAACTGGATGATCCAGGATGGTGTGAATGGTTACCTGGCTGGCCCGGATGTGGCTCAGTGGCGTCATCAACTGATCACCGCGGCACAGGCATCGCCTGACATACTGGACAAGGCCCGGGCCACGGCTAAATCCTGGCTGACATTACAGCAACAGCTGAAGCAATGGCTGGAGCAATTACAATGACAGAGCCGGCATTTTTTTCTACGCTGGCGGCGCGCCAGCGTACCGGTCAATTATGGCCGGACGGTAAACCTGGTGTGGTAGTCATGGGGGCAGGCAGTAGTGGTATCGCAGCGCTGGTTGAGTTACAACGTCTGCAGTTACCTGCTCTGGCACTGGAAAGCCGTGCAGAGATCGGTGGGATTTGGAGTCAGTCACCTCATCCGGCAACTTACCCGCATTTATTGCAAAACACGGCGCCTGAGCTGACGGTTTTTGCCGAACAGCGTGCTAATTTTGTCCAGTCAGGATCGCATTTGACCCGGCAGCAATATGCGAATTACCTGAAACATTACACTGAGCACTATCAGTTAACACCGCAAATTTACACCGGTTGCACTTTGCTAAGTATTCGTCAGATTCAGGACGGGTTGGAACTTGTGGTGCAGGATAGCACCCATCCGGATCAACAGCTGTGTATTCAGGCCAGTCACTTGATTAATGCCAGTGGTCTGTACCACCAACCGCAATGGCCACAGTTGCCCGGGCTGGACAGTTATACCGGTACTTTGTGGCATTCGTCAGAGGTGGACTACCAGGTTTTGCAACAACAGCAGCAACAAGTGCTGGTACTTGGGGCGGGAAATACCGCAGTTGACATGGTGGTGTTAGCCCACCGCGAAGGCAATCAACTGAGTTTGTCTTGCCGGACCCCGACTTGGGTGTTACCGAGGCTGGTCGATAGTTTACCGTTGGATGTGCTGCAACAACAACTGAGCAGGCACTATGGAAAAACTGAGGGCAGTACACAATTCAGGAGGCGTTGTCTGGAAGCCGGCGCTTGGTATTCCGCCGGTGAGCCAGCAGTGACGGAACTGGATTTTGCCAAAGCCCGCATTTCAGTCAGCACCGAAGTGTTGCCATTGTTACAACAACAGGTCGTGACGGTTTATCCGGGCATCAGTCATATTGCCGGTCGAACCGTGTATTTTCAGGATGGACGCAGTATGCAGCCCGATTGCATCATCTGTTGCACTGGTTACCAGTATCAATCGCCAGAGTTACCTGCCGCGGCACAGACGCAACAACCTTTGGTTGCTGAAGTGCGTCACCCCACACTGGCGCAATACTGGTGTCTGGGGGCTCCGGCTGTCTGGGGGGGCTCTCCTCCGGTAGCAAAAGCGCAGGCCAGGCTGGCTGCAACGGCGATTGCTGCGGGTTGGAGCGTTGCGGAGTTAGCACGCAGGGCACAGGATGGGCCGGTTTATCAACGCACGAAACAGTTGGTCGGGCCAGGTTTTGCCGTGGTTGAATATCAGGGTTATCTGGATTTTGTGGCCGCGCTTTGTGCAGATAGCATGTCGCCCGGTGCTGCGCTGGAAGGAGCGGCTTGTCAGGTTCCTCCTGTCAACATCACACGGGAATCCTATTATGTCTGAACCGCATTATCCGCTAAAAGCCATGCTCTGGAAGCTGCTTGACAGCTTTATTCTGAGTGTATTGTTGCTGCTGGGGACTCTGCTGGCGAAAGATTCGAATCCGTTACAGGTGGTATTTCTGGTCAATCTGCTGGCTGCAACTTTTGCTATCATTTGCTGTTCGCACGGGCAATGGCAGCGGATCAAACCGTCCAAACCCAGCCTGCATTTTATTCGTGGCTTGCTGGGGGTCACCTCAACCGTTTGTCTGTTGTGGGCACTGCAGTATTTACATTTCGCTGAAGTGACTGCGATTGGCTTCCTGACGCCTGCCCTGACAGCAGTTCTGGCATTATGGTTGTTTGGCGAACAGAAACGCTGGACCGATTTTATTGTACTGGCACTGAATATGGTGGGGGTATTTCTGATCCTTTCACCTTATCTGTTGAGTCCAGCCGATATGTCTGATCAGAACAGCTGGATAGGGATCTTGTTCAGTTTGCTGGCGGTGTTGTTATTGGTGATTTACAACATCAATCTGAAAAAAATTGGTGAGCAGGATACAGTGGTCGCCCAAATGGTGTTTGGTCCCTTATGTTCTGCCTGCTTATTATTGCCACTGATGTATTGGTGGTGGCAACCTTTATCCTTGCAGGCTTGGGGATTGCTGGGATTGTACGGGGCTTTACTGACCGTCAAACTGGCTGCCCGGTACTGGAGTTTCCAGCAAAGTCAGTTATCGCGGCTGATGCCACTGGAGTATTCTCAGATGCTGTTTTCAGCTGCACTTGGCTATCTGTTTCTCGGGCAGTCGCTTGGCGCTTTGGCTATCGCTGGTATTCTGGTGATCCTTTGCTCCAGTCTGACGCACTTGTGGCGTAACAGCCTGCAGGAGTTGCCGGAATGACGAAAACTATCTTCTGGGATTTAGACGGGACCTTAATCAATTCGGCGGCAGTACATCAGTGTTCTATGCTGGCGGCTTGTGAGGTCGCAGGTCTGGCTCTGCAAACGACGGCAGAACCATCCGCTGGCCTGGATGGCGCAGCCACTTTCCGCTGGTTCACCGGCATTGATGCCGAGTTGCAACCACAATTGTACCAAATGTGGTACCAAGCCACTATTCACTATGTCCTGAATCACTTAGCTGAATGTCAGCCCATCAGTTGGGCTTGTCGCTGGGTCACGCAACTGGCAGAGGCCGGAGTGCCGCAATGGCTGGTGACAAATTCAGATCTACAGCTTGCCAGTGCTGCTTTACAGCATTTGGCGCTCAACCATTGTTTTGCCGGCATCATCAGTCGTGATCAGGTGCAGCAGGGAAAACCAGCGGCTGAGCCATATATGCTGGCATTGCAACGCAGTGGCTGCACGCCGGATTGTGCCCTGGCCATTGAAGACAGTCTGAGTGGCTTAATCGCAGCGCGGGCGGCAGGGGTCAAGGTACTGGCCGTCACCGCTATACCGGAGCTGCCAGCAGATTTTATGCTGCCTGCAGGGATGACGGCGACGCAGGAAAAAGCTTTGTTTCATTTACTGTTTGGCAGCAGCCTGCCTGACAGCCTTAAGGATAATCCAGATTTAATCGCAATAGGAAATGCATGATGACAATCCCTTTTATTGATTTACAAACGCAGTACCAACAACTGAAACAGCCGATAGATGAAGGTATTTTACGCGTACTGGCCCATGGCCAGTACATCATGGGGCCAGAGATCGCTCAGCTTGAAACTGAACTTGCCGCTTTTACCGGCAGTCGCCATGCCATCGCCGTCAGTGATGGCAGTACTGCATTATTGATTGCCCTGTTGGCACTGGATATTGGGGTCGGGGATGAAGTCATTACCACTCCGTTCACTTTTATTGCGACGGCCGAGATGATTGCGCTGGCAGGGGCAACTCCGGTGTTTGTTGATATAGATCCAACGACTTACAATCTGGACCCGGCGCAGCTGGCTGCTGCGATCACGCCACGTACCAAAGCGATCATGCCCGTGAGTCTGTACGGGCAATGTGCGGATATGATAGCCATTAACCGGATTGCAGCTGAATACGGCCTGCCGGTGATTGAAGATGCGGCCCAGAGCTTTGGCGCCAGTCAGTTTGGTCAGATGTCCTGCAACTTGACGACTGTGGCGACCACCAGTTTTTTTCCATCGAAACCTCTTGGTTGTTACGGCGATGGTGGTGCCTGTTTTACCAACGATGCCGCACTGGCTGCGAAAATGCGCTCCATTCGGTTGCATGGACAGGAGCAGCGTTATCATCATCCTCGCTTGGGATTGAATGGCCGGATGGATACGATACAGGCTGCGGTACTTTTGGCTAAGTTACCTGGGTTCCGGGCTGAACTGGCGGCCAGAGCTGAGATAGGTGCTTACTACAATCAACATCTGGCGTCTGTGGTCTGCGTGCCTGCGACTGCGCCGGGCAACAGTCATATTTATGCCCAGTACACCATTGAAGTGGCCGAGCGTGATCTGCTGCAACAAAGGTTGACACAAGCGGGCATTCCCACAGCTGTGCATTATCCTTGTCCACTGCATCTGCAGCCGGTATTTACCGGGCTGGGACTGGCTACGGGGGCATTTCCGCATGCCGAAGCTGCAGCTGGACGGGTGCTCAGCTTGCCGATGCATCCTTATTTACAGCGAAGTTGCCAGGATCAGATTATCAGCACATTTGAGCAGTTATATCGTTAACTCGCTGGTCGTGGTCAGGACTATGGGGACTGTTTTAGTTGTCAGTGCTATCAAACAGTCCTAGCCGGTGCAATAACAGCAACAGATAGCTGCCCAGCGTTAGCACAAAGCTGCCGAGCCAGAGGGCGATAATCGCTTGCAGTAACCAGACTGGTTCGGCAGGGAGCAGCAAAAACAGCAGCAACAACAGCCAGAATGCTGCCATGCCGCGGATAAAATAACGGCCGCACAAGGCAGCCGCTGGTAATTTAAAGGTCACAGGCGAAATGCCGGATCAATAATACGAATGTTCGCCGCGCTGGTGCTCTGTGACGTCACGCACACCGCTCAGCTCACCACTGAAGCGGTTCAGCAGCTCTTTTTCGATACCTTCTTTGAGCGTCAGGTCGACTTGTGAACAACCATTACAGCCACCGCCAAACTGCAGCACCGCCACGCCTTCTTCCGTCAGTTCGACCACCGAGACACGACCACCGTGATTGGCCAGTTGCGGATTGATTTCTGCATCAATCACATACTGCACCCGTTCTTTCAGTGGCGCGTTGTCATTCACCTTACGAACTTTGGCGTTTGGCGCTTTTAAGGTCAGCTGTGAACCCATCTGATCGGTGACAAAATCAATTTCAGCATCCACTAAAAATGGTTTGCTGTCGGCATCAATCACGGCGGAAAAACCGGCAAAACTAATGGATAAATCTGTTGCTTCAACCGCATCGACCGGGCAGTAAGATACGCCACATTCCGCTTGCGCTGTGCCAGGATTAACGACAAAGACCCGGATATTGGTGCCTGTTGCCTGCTTTTCCAACAACTTAACAAAGTGCGCTTGCGCGGCTTCTGAGATATGAATCATGGCTGAGTACCTGACTAAATTACTAGGTTAATGACTATGATACTCCTCCGGATGCGACCTTGCCAAGCCTGCTTGAGTATCCACGGTTTTTATTGTTATGGTGCAGGCAGAGAAATGGGGGCAAAGAATGAAAAAAGCAATGATAAGTTCAGCTAAAGGTGGTCGCGGCGGCGGTCGGGCTGCTGTTGGTTGGCTGCTAATGTTGGTGGGGATGCTGATGGCCTTCGCTGCGAACGCCTCGGCCACTGCGCCGCTGCCAACGCCAAAACAATTGCTGGGCGTTGAACCTGGTGAATGGCATTTGCGTCATGATCAGATAGAGCATTATTTCACTGCACTGGCTGGGGCCAGGCCTCTGCAGACACGGCTGGAAGTGATTGGCCGAACGCCGGAACAACGACCTTTGTTGCAGTTGATTATCAGCTCGGCCGATAATATGGCGCGGTTAGAGCAAATTCGCCAGCAGCACCTGGCTGTGGTGGCTGGTACTGCAACGCCGGATCCAAGCTTACCGCTGATCATCTGGCTGGGTTATGGTATCCATGGCAATGAACCCAGTGCTGCCAATGCCGCGGTTAAATTTGCTCAGCAACTGCTGAGTCGGGATGACGCCCAAACGAAACAATGGTTGGCCAATAGTATTATTTTACTCCAACCCAGCCTCAATCCGGATGGTCATGACCGTTTTGCCATTTGGGCCAATATGCATCAGGGCAAAACCCCGGTCGCTGATCCGGCTCATCGTGAACATGTCGAAGGCTGGCCCAGTGGCCGGCCTAATCATTATTGGTTTGATTTAAACCGTGACTGGTTGCCATTACAACAGCCAGAAAGTCAGGCCAGACTGCAGCAGTTCCATCGCTGGCAACCCCAGGTGCTAGCCGATTTTCATGAAATGGGACCTAATAGCAGCTATTTTTTTCAGCCTGGGATCCCAAGCCGCAATCACCCACAAACGGCGGCGGAAAATGTCCGCTTGACCCGTTTGCTGGCACAGAGTCATGCGGCGGCCTTCGACAGTCGGCAGAAGCTGTATTTCACCGAAGAAGGTTTTGATGATTTTTATATTGGCAAAGGCTCTACTTATCCGGACTTACATGGTGCTGTCGGTATTTTATTTGAGCAGGCCAGCAGCCGTGGTCATTTGCAGCAAACCGTCAATGGTCCGCTCAGTTTTGCCATGACGATTGAAAACCAGTTGCTGACATCAGCCTCCACCTTGCGTGGCGCTGTAGCCCATAAAGCGCAGTTACAGCAATGGCAGGCCGAATTTTACCGGCTAAGTGCCAAGGCGGCAGCGGCGGATCCGGTGCAGGGCTATCTGCTGACAGAAAGCGAAGATCGCAGCCGCTTGCAGCAATTATTGCAGTTATTGGCTCAACATCAGATCAAGGCCTATGCCCTGACGGCAGATTATCAGCAGGATGGTCAGGTCTATCCGGCTGGCTGTAGTTATTTTGTGCCACTGCAGCAGCGGCAGTATCAGTTATTAAAAGCGGCCTTTAGCAGCCAACAACAATTTCAGGACAATACCTTTTACGACGTCTCGGCCTGGACCTTACCTTATGCCTATAACATTCAGTTCAGCAGTAGTCGCAAAACGCCAACTGCGCTCAGCGCTGAACCCTGGCAGCCAACAGTGCCGCAGGTCAAGCCTGCGCTGGTCGGTGCCTATGCTTATGCGCTACGCTGGACAGATCAACAAGCACCCGTGATGTTGCAACAGTTACTGGCCAAAGGAGTGGTGGTGCGCTCAGCGCTGCAGGCTTTTAGTGCGGTCACGGCTGAAGGTGTGCAGCAATTTGCGGCTGGTACTATGCTGATCCCGGCTGGCTTACAACAAGGCGATTGGTTTGCTGCTTTAGGCCAGGCGCAGCAACAATTTGGCTTGCCACTGACGGCGATCCAATCTGGATTAACCCCGATGGGGCAGGATTTGGGCAGCCAGCAACTGGTGCCAGTTTCCTTACCGCGGGTCTTGCTGATGGCAGGGCCGGGCGTCGATTCAGCCGAAGCTGGCGCTTTGTGGTTTAGTCTGGAACAACTGGCAGGTCTGTCACCCAGCCTGGTGGAGCCTGAACGGTTGCAACGGCTTGATCTGACCGCTTATAGCCATATTCTGCTGCCGGATGGCAATTACCACAGTTGGCAGAATGCTGAGTGGCAAGCCTTGAAGCTATGGGTGCAGGCAGGAGGGGTGCTCTGGGCACAGAAATCAGCGGTGCGGTTGTTAGCACAGCAAGGTATTTTACAGGCCAAAGTCCGGCCTAAAGCCGAGCTGGAAGCATTGATCCAGCCGCAGGAAGGCCGTTATGCTGAAAAAGAGCAATTGGCAGGTCAGCGTCGTATTGCCGGTGCTATTTTTCAGACCGAGTTGGATCTGAGCCATCCGCTGACGTATGGTCTGCCGCGGTCGGAATTGCCGGTGTTTAAAAATGATGTGATGTTGTTGCAGCGACCAGAGCAACCCTTTATTACCGTCAGCCGTTACCGTGATGGCCAGCAACTGGCGGGTTTTGTCGCCCCTGAACTGGCGGAGCAATTAAGCCAATCGGCCAGTCTGGTGGCGCATAACCTGGGTAAAGGCCGAGTGATTGCCATGACCGATGATCCAGTCTTTCGCGGCTATTTTCAGGGCTCGGCGCGGCTGTTAATCAATGCGCTGTATCTGGGCAAAGCCTTTGATGTCAGTGCCGATCAGCCTTGATGGCCACAGGCAGCGGCAGTCACTGACTGTGGCTGACTGTAAAGCTGACCACGCCGGCTGGCGGCCGTAATTGCCAGAGTCCAAACTTCAATCTGTTTGACGCCGGCGCGGCGCAACAGCCGGCAGAGTTGATTGACGGTGGCGCCTGTGGTGATGACATCATCGATCAGCAACAACTGCTGCGGTAAGGTGATTCCCGGCAACAAGCGGAACTGCCGGCGCAGATTGGCGCGGCGTTGCTGACGGTTCAGCCCAAGCTGATGGGTTTGATGACCGCTGTGCGCAAATAAGCTCAAGAGTGGTAACTGTAAACTGCGAGCCACTGTCGTTGCCAGCACTTGCGCCTGATTAAAGCCGCGCTGGCGCAGACGTTGCTGGCTGACAGGCACAAAACAGACCGCTTTCGCTGCTAGACTGGTTTGTGAATGCAATTGCTGGCTGACCTGCTGCAATTGTTGATTCAACAAGGCGCCACAAGCCAAATCCTGCTGGAATTTCCACTGACTGATAAAATGCGACCAGGGTAACTGATACCAGCTCAGGCTATACAGCCTGTCAAACTGGCGGTCCGTCAGGCCGCGGGCGACGGCAGGCAGTCGCAGCAGATTGGTGTGCTGTAACGACAAGCGTGGTAACGCTAGGTTACAATAGTCACACAGTTGCTGGCCAGCCTGTTGCACTGGCAACTGGCACCATAAACATTGTTGGGGTAACAACCCATGCAGCAAAGTTTTCATAGCCAAATAATAAACATTAAATTAACTTTTAACCAGTATGGTCGAGGATAGTGTGACGCGTAAAATTCCATTGGTGTTATTACATGGTTGGGGCGTCAATCAGGGCGTCTGGCAACAGTTAGTCCCGTTGCTGAGTGCCGATTTTATCGTGTTGACGCCGGACTTACCTGGTTTCGGCACTGCCAGTCAGCATTTTCCTGAGCCTTATCAGCTCAGTGCTATCGCGGCACAACTTGCCAGTGCAATTCCAGCGGGCGCTGTGGTGGTCGGCTGGTCGTTAGGTGGGCTGGTGGCGACGCAGCTGGCGCTGGATTATCCGGAAAAAGTGGCCGCGCTTGGCTGGGTGGCCAGCTCGCCTTGTTTTCTGGCACAACCTGACTGGCCTGGGATGGCAAGTGCAGTGATCCAACAGTTTGCTTCGGCGCTGACCCGTGATTTACCTTTAACGGTGGAACGTTTTCTGGCAATCCAGGCCATGGGCAGCGCTACGGCCAGGCAAGATATTAAAGTGCTGAAACAGGCCGTGCTGGCCTTACCTTTACCCCGGGCTGAGGTGTTGCTGGCGGCGCTGGATATTCTGACCGAGACTGATTTTCGGCCTCGGTTGGCGCAAATACGTCAGCCGGTGGCAGGCTGTTTTGGCAAACTGGATTCTCTGGTACCTGTTGCTATGTTGTCGCAGCTACAACAAGACTTACCACAGCTGCAATTGCAGATTTTACCCAAAGCCTCACACGCACCATTTATTTCCCATCCGGCAGAATTTATTGAGTGGATCCAAAAGTTTAGCAAGTTGAACCAGGCTGATAGCGAGCCCTTGTAAAGTCTGGCGGCCAAAGCATAAACAAAAAGCGGCAATTATTTGCCGCTTTTTGTTTGATTTGCTTGAGCTCGTGGCATGATCTGGCTAGAATTTAGCCATTATTGCTATCAGCCGGAGATCCACCATGGAAATACAATCTGCCTACGCCTCAGGTGCACTGGGGTTGCAACGTGCCTCCAACGGGATCACTGAAGCCAGCGTCAATATCAATCGCGAAACCACCAATCAGCAACGTTTGCAAAATGCGCAGGACACTGCTGCAGCCGAACGTAATCGTAGTGCGCAAACGCCGCCAGTGGCTGAAACCCAAGGAGCCACGCCATCGCTCGAACAAAGCCTGGTGCAGCTGACAGCCGAACAACGTAATGCTGAAGCCAATGTGCGCTCGATCGAAACTGCCGATCAGGTGTTAGGCTCGGTGATTGATATCAGAGTCTGAGTGCTGTTATGTCAGTGATTTCAGTCTATCCAAGCGTCAGTCCTTATATCGGCAATCCTGCTGTCGATCAGGCTCGGCGTGACAATCTGAAACGGGACATCATTGAGCCTGTGGCTTCGGCTGAGCGCGGTCAGGCAGAAAAAGGGGTGATTTCCGAAGATAAAAGCCGCAATCATAGCTCGCAAGTTGGCCTCACTTATAGTGATGAAAGCAAAAACCGGGGTACTGAATTAAAGCAAGCGGTGGAAGGCCGGCAGCCGCAAGACGAAGATTCAGGTCAGTCGCAATCTGGTCAGCAGGGCGAAGGATCTGAACAACGGGGCCGGCAGAGCAAAGGTTCTGAAGCTGAATTGGCAGCAGAACAAGCGATGATTGCTGAGCTGAAACAACGGGATGCTGAAGTTAAAATCCATGAGCAAGCACATGCAAGCGTGGGTGGGCAATTGGCTGGCAGTCCTTCTTATACTTTCCAGACCGGGCCTGATGGCCAAAAATACGCCATTGGCGGTGAAGTTCAAATTGATGTATCTGTGGTACCGGATGATCCACAAGCCACTATCGCCAAGATGCAACAAGTGAAAGCTGCAGCACTGGCGCCGGCACAACCGTCGGGCGCTGACCGGCAAATTGCTGCTGAAGCTAGCCGTAATATCAGTGAAGCCCAGGCTGAGCTGGCCAGAGCAGCGCTGCAGACCGAGTCTGGTTCAGCATCAGCTGTGGACGGTGCTGAGGAACCTGAATTATCATTTAATGACATCACAGGCCGGCTGGAATTACCGCTGACCGAATTATTACCCTCTTCTGATTTGGTGAAACCTGATCCTGAGTCGGCGCTGGTGGCAGCAAACAGCGATGCCAACAACAGGGCGCAGGCTGAACGTCGGACTCTGGCGGTCAACTCTGAAATGCAGCAACGCACCGATGTAATTGCAGGTTTTTATGCCCATGCCACCCAGCCATCACAACGACCGTTATTACAAATGGTCTGACAGCGACGGCGCGAAACCAGCCATAAACCAAAACAACAACGCCATCAGATTGATGGCGTTGTTGTTTTGCTCAGTCATTGCCCGTCTGGCCGGACAGAACGTTATTTTTTCAGCTTAGCCAGCGCTGCGGCAAAAGCATTGCCCATCGCCGCATTACTGTTATCGACAGCTTTTGCTGCTTTGGCTGCAGGTTTAGCCGCATAATTGCTGGTTTTGCTGCCATCTTTGCTGGCCGCACTTTTTGGCTGTGGTTGTTCATCCAGCCGCATGGTCAAGGCAATCCGTTTCCGATCGGCTTCGACTTCCAGTACTTTGACTTTGACGATGTCACCAGCTTTCACCACCTGATGTGGATCACTGACAAATTTATCGGTCAGCGAAGAGATATGCACCAGGCCATCCTGATGCACACCGATATCGACAAAAGCACCAAAGTTGGTGACGTTGGTGATCACACCCTCCAGCAGCATACCTGGGCTTAGATCGGACAGTTTTTCCACGCCATCTTTAAAGTTTGCGGTTTTAAACTCAGGTCTTGGATCCCGGCCCGGTTTATCCAGCTCTTTCAGGATATCGCTGATGGTCGGGATGCCAAAATGTTCATCGGCAAAATCGGCCGGATTTATGCTCTTTAAGAAGCTGCTGTTGCCGATGATGTCAGCCACTGACTTTTGCTGTTGGCTGACAATTTTTTCGACCAGTGGATAAGCTTCCGGATGCACGGCAGACGCATCCAGTGGGTTAGTGCCATTGTTGATACGCAGGAAACCGGCCGCCTGCTCATAGGCCTTAGGTCCGAGCCGTGGCACTTTCAGCAAATCTTTGCGTTGCATAAAACGGCCATTGGTATCGCGGTACAACACGATATTCTGCGCCAGGGTTTTATTCAGGCCAGCCACCCGTGCCAATAACGGCACTGAAGCGGTATTTAAATCGACCCCAACGGCGTTGACACAGTCTTCGACCACAGCATCCAGTGATTTCGTCAGCAGGCTCTGGTTGACATCATGCTGGTACTGGCCAACACCAATGGCTTTGGGTTCAATTTTCACCAGCTCAGCCAGTGGGTCCTGTAAGCGGCGGCCAATAGACACAGCCCCACGCAGCGACACATCCAATTGTGGGAATTCCTGCGCCGCCAGTTCTGAAGCTGAATACACTGAAGCGCCGGCTTCTGACACCATGACTTTGGTCAGACGCATCTCCGGCAACAGCCGGATCACATCCGCCGCCAGTTTATCAGTCTCACGCGAAGCCGTACCGTTGCCGATCGCGATCAATTCCACTTTGAATTGTTTGCAGTAGGCCGCCAGTGTTTTCACCGATTTGTCCCACAAGTTTTGTGGTGCATGTGGAAAAACTGTGCTGTTGGCAACCAGTTTACCGGTTTCATCGACAACGATGACTTTAACACCAGTGCGAAGGCCAGGATCCAAGCCAAGGGTGGCGCGCATACCGGCTGGTGCCGCCATCAATAAATCTTTCATATTACGGGCAAATACGGCGATAGCTTCCACTTCAGCTTTTTCCCGCAGTTCCCCCAGCAGATCATTTTCCAGTTGCAGATGCAGTTTTACTTTCCAGGTCCATTGCACCACAGTGCGCATAAAAGCATCGCCGGCGCGATTTTGCTGGCGTAAATTAAAGTGACTGGCGATCATTTGTTCGCAGTTGGCGTGGGCATTGGATTCATCTGCATCTGGCTGTAATTGCAGATTCAGTACACCTTCATTGCGACCACGGAACATCGCCAGTGCGCGGTGAGACGGCACATTTTTCCAGGCTTCATTGTGCTCAAAATAATCACGGAATTTAGCACCTTCAGTGTCTTTGCCTGCCACCAGCGTACTTTTCAGTACGGCATGCTGGGCTAAATGGCGGCGTAATTTCGCCAGTAAGTCGGCATCTTCAGCAAAACGTTCCATCAGAATATACTTGGCGCCATCTAACACTGCTTTTGCCTCGGCAAAACCGGCTTCGGGGTTCAGGTAAGCAGCGGCAGCTGTGTCCGGCGCCAGATCTGGATCCGCCAGTAAGGCGTCAGCCAGCGGTAATAAACCGGCTTCGATCGCAATCTGACCCTTGGTGCGGCGCTTGGCTTTGTAAGGCAGATATAAATCTTCCAACCGGGTTTTGTTGTCGGCGGCCAGAATATCCCGCTCCAGCTCGGCGGTTAATTTGCCTTGTTCCTGAATGGTTTTCAAAATCACCTGACGGCGATCTTCCAGTTCACGTAAATAGGTTAACCGCTGATCCAGCATCCGTAATTGGGTATCATCCAGCCCGCCAGTGACTTCTTTGCGGTAACGGGCGATAAAAGGCACTGTGGCGCCTTCATCCAGTAAGGCGACCGCAGCGGCCACCTGTTCGGCGCGTGCCGAAATTTCCTGAGCGATTTGTTTGACAATCAATGACATACTTTTATATTCCTTGAAGTCTGGCATGGTCATTCCGACCAAGCGACTGGGGTCACTATGCTGATAACCGGTATTGTCTATCTTCAGCGGCAAAAAATCCAATGCTGTTGTTCGCAATTGCGATCAGCAGGACGATTTGCCGTGCCACCGCCTTACCGCGAGCTGTCGAACACTGTGGCGGCTTGATGAGGGGGCTTGTTGTTTGAGCTCACTCACAGCTTGTGGGACTATGCCTGTCAACAGTCGGCGCTTAGACCAGACCGATGGCAAGACGCTTGCAGCAGTGCTTAGCGAGCGTCTGGTCCTTGATAACTAATGTTGTTCACAAACCACAGATGTTCACCGGTCGGGGTTTTCACCAGCACTTCACTGTCAATTTCCTTTTTCAGCAGAGCCCGTGCCATCGGTGCATCGATGGAAATATAATCGTTGCGGCCGTAAATCTCGTCCGGGCCCACGATGCGAAATTTCAGCACCTCACCTTGTTCATTTTCAATCTCGACCCAGGCACCGAAAAACACTTTACCGTCCTGCACCGGCGAGTATTCGACCACTTTCAGCACCTCTAACCGCTTGCGCAGAAAACGAATTCGGGAGTCGATTTGGCGCAGTAAACGCTTATTTTCCTTGTAGTCTGCGTTCTCGGATCTGTCGCCTAAACTAGCTGCCCAGGCCACTTTTTGGGTGATTTCAGGCCGGTACTCTCGCCATAAATGGTTCAGTTCTTTGGTTAATTTGTCAAAACCCTCGCGGGTAATTAAATCGGTTCTCAAAGATATATCCTGCTGCTTGGTCATAGATTTGACGGACTGGCTATGCTGATCGCCGCTGCTTAGGGTTGCGACTGTGGCCCTGACGTTGGCTGGTTTGGCAGTGGCCAGCCAGATTTCAAATGTAAATCGCGTTGTGGATAAGGGAAGCTAATGCCATGCTGTTTAAAACTATGCCAAATCGCTCGGTTGATATCGGATTTCACCGCGCCACGGCCGTTTTCCAGATCGGCAATCCAGACCCTCAGTTGCAAATGAATGCCGTTGTCGGCAAAGGCCAGCAGCCGCACTGAAGCTTCAGGTTGTTGCAGCACCCTGGGGGAAGCATGGGCACAGGCCAGTATTAAGGCCATTGCTTGCTCCGGATCATCCTGATAACTGACCTGCACATCCAAATCTAACCGGACATTTGGATCGGCATAACTCCAGTTCACCACTTCGTTGATGATTAAATGTTCGTTTGGGATCAACGAATCGACCCCTTGCCGGTTGCGCAGCACAACATAACGGGCATTCAGTTGCTCCACCCGGCCAAAATTCTCGCCGACTGTGATCAAATCGCCGGGTTTCACCGAGCGGTCCAATACCAGAATAAAGCCACTGATAAAGTTGGAAGCAATCCGCTGCAGGCCAAGACCCAAGCCGACCCCTAAGGCACCACCAAATACCGCCAGTGAACTCATATTGATGCCGGCAGCATTGAGCGCGACTAAAAAAGCCACAGTGACCAGGAAAAATTTACTGAATTTAGCCAGCCCCACTTGCATGCTGGGACTGATGCTGCGTGATTTTTTTACCTGCAGATTAATCAGATCAGCCAGCCACAGTGAAATGGTAAAAGCAGCCGTCACCAGCATCAGCAGTTCCATCACCATCAATAAAGAAATACGGCTGCTGCCGATAGTCAGGGCAATCTGGTCAAGCAAGGCGCGGGTTGCCGGCAACCAGCCGACCAGGTGCAGCACCACCACCAGCCAAATGAAGGTGGAAATCAATGGCTCCAGGGTCTTGAGCAAGGGACTGTCGCTAAAGGCTTTGCGCAGCATATACACCAACAGCCGGATCACCCCAAGCGCTAGGGCGAAAGGCTGCAGCAAATGCAGCAAGGATGCCTGTAGCTGTAGGTTGGTCATGATTTCAGCTGCCAGCCACCAGCATAATGCCAGCGAAAAAGGGAAAAAAATCCGTTGCGAACCCCGCAGTGCCACATGGCGCAGCTTGTTGCGGCCATCGTCGATCAAGATACGGCTCAGGCGTTGATTCAGCCAGCCACTGAGCAGGCTGGTCAGCAGAATAATGCCAAGTTGCCAGAGAAAATTCGGCTGAGCTAAAAAACGTTCTGCTGGTTGCAGTAAAGGTTGTAACAACTGTGGCATAGCGGCAGTCATGCGAAATAAAGATACAGCTACAGTAGCAAAAACTGGCCAAAAAAGCTGTAGTTGCTGGCAGACTTGTTCCGGGTTTAACTGGCAAGTTAAAACAAAACAGTATGATTTTTAAAGTAAATCAGCTGCCAGTTGGCGAGTTACGGCAACCATTGAGCAGCGACAGTGGCAGAAATGATTTGTAACACAGAAAGCACAGTGTGCCGATCGACGACTGCATTTTTTGGTTTATAGTGAAACCAATTCTGTGGCAGAGACCAAAAAGATGCAAACTCAGGAAACAACAAAAATTTTAGTGGTCGACGATGATATGCGACTGCGGGCTTTACTGGAGCGTTATCTGGTTGAACAAGGCTTTATTGTACGCAGTGTCGCCAATTTTGAGCAAATGACGCGGTTGATGGAACGGGAAAATTTCCATTTGCTGGTGTTGGATCTGATGTTACCCGGCGAAGATGGTTTATCCATTTGTCGTAAATTACGCCAACAGGAAAACGAAATCCCAATCATTATGCTGACCGCCAAAGGCGATGAAGTGGATCGCATCATTGGTCTGGAAATGGGCGCTGATGATTATCTGCCGAAACCCTTTAATCCACGCGAACTGTTAGCGCGGATCCGGGCTGTGCTCAGACGTAAAGCCAAAGATGTGCCGGGCGCGCCGACGCAGGAAGAAACGCTGGTGAAATTTGGCCCATTCAGTTTTAACCTGGCCACCCGCGAGATGAAAAAAGACGATCAACTGATGCCGCTAACCAGTGGTGAATTTGCCGTGCTCAAAGTGCTGGTCAGTCATGCCCGGGAGCCGTTATCGCGCGATAAACTGATGAATATGGCACGTGGTCGTGATTATTCGGCGATGGAGCGTAGTATCGACGTACAAGTGTCAAGGCTGCGGCGGATGATTGAAGATGATCCGGCCAATCCACGTTATATCCAAACCGTTTGGGGCCTGGGTTATGTGTTTGTACCCGATGGTGTCGCCGGATAAATGCGTTTTTTACCGGCAAGTGCTTTTGGTAAAACGGTGTTTCTGATTGGTTTTTTGTTACTAATCAATCAATTGGTTTCTTATTTTCTGGTGGTGGTTTATGTGATCAGCCCCAGTTTGCAGCAAACCACTCACCTGATCGCCAAACAAATTAAAGTGGTTTTTATCGAAGTAGGGGACGAAAGTGCCGGTTTGTCAGAAGAACTGACGCGCAAATTTCAGCAGGCGACCGGCATCGAAGTCTATAACCAGAGTCAGGCGCTGCAGCAAGGGCTGGCGCAGGCGATGCATTATCCTTATTTTTCCGATGAAATGTCGCGGGAATTGGGCGGACCAGCGGAAGTCCGCATTGAACAGCAACAAAGTTTTGCCTTTTGGGTGCGACCGCCGCAGGCACCGCAATACTGGGTAAAAATCCCGCTCAGCGGGCTGAATGAAACCGATTTTAAACCGCTGCAAATTTATATTTTGCTGATTGGTTTTCTCAGTGTGGCAGGCGGTTGGTGGTTTGCCCGGCAATTAAACCGGCCATTGCAGGGCTTACAGCAGGCGGCGCTCAGAGTGGGCCGTGGTGATATTCCAGAGCCACTGCCGGAAGTGGGCTCCAGCGAAATTATTGCGGTAACCCGGGCTTTTAATCATATGGCCAAGGGCATCAAACAACTGGAAAAAGACCGGGCCTTATTGATGGCCGGGGTGTCACACGATTTGCGCACGCCATTGACCCGCATCCGGCTGGCCAGTGAAATGATGAGTGAGCCTGACAGCTGGATCCGCGACGGCATTGCCAATGATATCGATGATATGAATGCTATTATCGACCAGTTTATTGATTAC
Source organism: Rheinheimera sp. B2H12 (assembly GCF_059620065.1). Taxonomy (NCBI): domain Bacteria; kingdom Pseudomonadati; phylum Pseudomonadota; class Gammaproteobacteria; order Chromatiales; family Chromatiaceae; genus Rheinheimera; species Rheinheimera sp. B2H12. The sequence continues at coordinate 228,785 of NZ_CM184363.1, forward strand.
ATCCGGCACCACAAGGAAGAAACGCCCAGTGAGGAGGATTTAAATACTTTAGTGCTGGAGCAGGTAGGCGCCGAGCGGTTACAGCAGCGACAAATCCAGACTGAACTGGCCAGTTATTTGCCTCAGGTACCGCTGCGCCGTATTGCAATTAAGCGGGTACTGACCAATTTGCTGGAAAATGCCTTTAAGTATTCGGAAGGGGTGATTGAGGTCAGTACCGGTTACGAAAAAGGCAGTCAGCGGGTTTATTTGCAAGTGCGGGACCATGGGCCTGGTATTCCTGAAACTGAGATGGCACAGATGTTTGAACCTTTCACCCAGGGGGATACCGCCCGTGGCAGCGCAGGTTCTGGGCTGGGTTTGGCGATTATTAAGAAAATTGTCGATATGCACCATGGTGAAATCACGTTGCATAACCATGCCTTTGGCGGTTTGGTGGCCACTGTGTATTTGCCGCTGAAACAAAAAACAACGGCTAAAAGCAAGCAAGCGCAGGTTTAAACTCAGGCTTGTCACTGTGCTCAGTGCTGGGCGATTGGCGCAGGGTAAAGATGCTGGCGACAGCAATAAAAAAATCCGCCGTGGCGGATTTTTTTATTGCAATGTTACTGCAAAAGCATCAGCGTTCAGGCTTTTGGACCGGCATTGCGGATAGCTTCAGACACATCATATTTCTTGAAGTTATTGGCAAATTCAGCCGCCAGTTTAGCCGCGTATTCATCATATTGCGCCTGGTCTGCCCAGGTATCGCGTGGGTTTAACAGCTTGCTGTCAACGCCAGGCACGGCCACCGGAATATTCAGGTTCAGCTGTGGCAGATGGATAGTGTCCACTTTGGCCAGTTCGCCAGACACAATAGCGTCGATAATGGCGCGGGTGGCCGGAATGGCAAAACGTTGACCAACGCCATGCGGACCGCCGGTCCAGCCGGTATTCACCAGATAGACTTTGCTACCAAATTCACGCACCCGTTTGATCAGCAATTCAGCATAAACGCCGGCCGGACGTGGGAAGAATGGCGCACCAAAACAAGTAGAGAAAGTCGATTCAATGGCTGAAGTAGAGCCAATTTCAGTGGAACCTACTTTGGCGGTGTAACCACTTAAGAAGTGATATGCAGCAGCTTCTTCTGACAATACCGACACTGGTGGTAACACACCACTGACGTCACACGTCAGGAATACCACAGCACGAGGTTCACCGGCGCGATTTGCCAGCACGCGTTTTTCAACGTGGGCTAACGGGTAAGCGGCGCGGCTGTTTTGCGTCAGGCTGGCATCTTTGTAATCTGGCGTGCGGTTGGCATCCAGTACGACGTTTTCCAGGATAGTACCAAAACGGATCGCATCCCAAATCACAGGTTCGTTCTTCTTCGATAGGTCGATACATTTGGCGTAACAACCACCTTCGATGTTAAACACACTGCCAGGGGCCCAGCCGTGCTCATCATCACCAATCAGATTGCGTTTTGGATCGGCGGATAAAGTGGTTTTACCGGTGCCAGACAGACCAAAGAATAAAGTGACATCGCCTTCATCACCAACGTTGGCAGAGCAGTGCATCGGTAACACGCCTTTGGCTGGTAACAGGAAGTTCTGCACTGAGAACATGGCTTTTTTCATTTCGCCGGCGTAACGCATGCCTGCTAATAACACTTTGCGATCAGCAAAGTTGATCATCACGGTACCGTCAGAATGAGTGCCATCCCGTTCAGGCACACAGGCAAAACCTGGCACGTTGATGATTTGCCATGGAGCTTTGTCAGCAACATTCCAGCGCTCTGGGGTGATAAACAGGTTTTTGGCAAACACATGCTGCCAGGCAGTTTCAGTCTGGACTATGACCGGCAGGTAATGTTCAGGATCTGCACCCACTTCCAAGTGAGAGACAAAATGTTCAATATCAGACAGATAAGTAGCGGCTTTATCCCACAGCGCATTAAAGACTTCGGCCGAAACCGGCTGGTTCACATTGCCCCACTGAATATCCTGTTCAGTGCTGGCTTCTTTGACGATAAAACGGTCTTTTGGTGAACGACCTGTGCGGTGACCCGTCTTGACCACTAATGCGCCGTTATCGGCCAAAATGCCTTCCTGGCGGCGTACGGCGTGTTCGACTAAATCTGCTACTGTTAAATCGACATGGCGAATAGATTGAGCGGTCATTATCAGCTGACTCCTTGGGGTACAGAGTTGTGTTGTCGTAGGTGTATACTTTCAGCGCATTCTACCGCAGAACTGTGCAAGCGGCGACAAATTCTTCATGCATTTCTGCTAAAAAAGCGGGCTATGCAGTTATCATGCGTTTTGCAGTGCATTTTTATGCATTAATTGGCTTGAAAAGGCTGAGTTTGGCGGGAATATATGCAGCATTGGTGTTGGTGGTTGGATGTTGTGTTGTCTGCTTTCAGTTTCGGCTGCAAAAATTGTCCGAAAAACCAACAGGGTGCATCACCAGACGCAAACAAAGCTCGCCAGACCGGCACATGGCGTGCCGGTCGTCACTCGCTAACGTCAGAACTTATGCGCTAACTCAACCAGCGCGCTGGCATCAAAGGTGTAAGTGGTATTGCAATATTCGCAGCTGATATCCAGCTTGCCTTCGGCGATATGCTCTTCAATGGCGGTCTGGCCTAAGCTGATAATCGCCGATTCGCATTTTTCTCTGGAGCAACCACAGACAAATTCAATCGGCTGTGCCGGGAATAATTCCACCACTTCCTGATGGAATAAACGGTATAACATGTCTTCCGGCGTCAGTTGCAGCAATTCTTCGGCAGTGACAGTGTCGGTCAGGGTTTCCAGCTCGGCGAAATCCTGTTTCGCTTTGTCCTGATCAACCGGCAGTACCTGTAATAACAAACCAGCAGCTTGACTGTGTTCTGCCTGAATATCGGTATGCAGATAAATGCGGGTTGGCAGTTGTTCTGACTGATTAAAATAAGCTTCCAGCGTTTCGGCCAGGCTATTGCCAGTGACCGGGATCACGCCCTGATAACGCTCGCCTTGCTCCGGCGTGACAGTGACCAGTAAAAAACCCTGGCCAATCAGATCGATAAAGCTGTCACCCTGAATTTCGCTTTGCATCCGCACCACGCCACGGAACTGCTGCTGGTTATTGCCGTTGACGGCGGCAAAACGGACCGGGCCATCACCTTGCACTTGCACAGCAATATTGCCTTCAAATTTCAGTGTGGCCGTCAGCAGACTGGTTGCTGCGACCAGTTCAGCCAGCAATTGTTTCACCGGATGGGCATATTGATGATTTTGCAGCATCAAATCCAGGCTGGCAGCAACTTTGACTATTTCTCCGCGCACATCTTTTTCGCGGAACAAAAACCGGACCAGTTGATCAGACGAACTCATAACACCCTCATTGTTGAGATTTCAGCAGCAACAGCTGTCGCCGCATTTTTTTGTCAGGTTTAGTGTCAGGATGAGGCGCAAATAGCAGGTTTAACTTCCGTAATTCTGCGCGCTCAGCCCGCATTGTGATACTTTCGGCTGTTTCTTCATACAGTTGCTGCGCCAGCGGTGCCGATAACCTTTGCTCGGATAAAGCCCTGACGATCACCGTTTTTTCATCGGTACCTTGCGTCAGGCGGATGGTTGCGCCCAGCTCCACCGTTTTACTGGCTTTACAACGTTGACCATTATACTGAACTTTACCGCCGTCTATCATGTCTTTTGCCAGACCGCGGGTTTTATAAAAACGACAGGCCCACAACCATTTATCTAATCGTAATATGGCTGTGGTATGTTGATGTCCGGTTTGCGTTTGTGCCACAGTAGTTACCTCATGCATCCTGACGCGAACATAGCATAAAGCATAGCTGGCCTCCAGCAGCTGTGTGGTGCACGTCTGGTTGTGGCGACGATACCTTGTTATTATTTGGTAAATTTTCATGCCACCCTTGTTGATAGGCGTTCAACTGAGTAAGATAAAATTTGACTGAGATTAGAAACAGACTTCATGAACAGGTTTACGCTTAAACAAATTGACTGGCAGCAGCTTCCCGTGACTCTTTACCAACGCTTGCCAGTGACAACATTAAATCGCATTTTCAGCTTGGTGCTGGTGATCCTATTGGCTTTGCTGGCAGCCCGGCTGACCTGGTCATTGTGGCAACAATTCACACCGCCAGTTGCCATCTTAGCTGCCACCACCACCGCCAATACGCAAGCCGCCAATCAGTCACCTTCGTTGGAACAACTGCAGTCTGCCGCCTTGTTTGGCCGTTATCAGGCTAAGCAGGAGGTTGCTGTCGCCCAACCTGTGCTGACCGATGCGCCGCAAACCAGTCTGAATTTAAAGCTGACCGGGGTGGTCGCGACCAGGTTAAAACCAGAACAAGGCACCGCCATCATTGAGAATAATGGGGTGGAGCAAGTGTATGCGGTGGATGAACAAATCGAAGGTACAGCTGCAGTGCTGAAACAAGTGCTGGAAGACCGGGTGTTATTACAGGTGGCTGGCCGGTTTGAAACCCTGATGCTGGATGGTGTGGAATATCAGCGCCTCAGTGATGAAAATGCCGCTGTCGGCACTGTAGTGACGAACGATGTCGGGCCACAACCTGAACCGATGGAAGTCAGCCCAATCCAAATGGATATCGCCAGCATGCGGCGAGAAATGCTGGCCGAACCGGCAAAATTTTTTGATTACATTCGGGTGACACCACGGCATCGCAATGGCCAGATGTACGGCTATGCGTTATTACCCGGTAAAGATCCGGAGTTATTCGCCCGGATGGGCTTAATGCCGAATGATGTTGCGATAGAAATCAACGGGGTGCGGTTGAATGATATGCAGCAGGCTTATGGCGTGATCAATGAATTACGCGAGGCAAAAGAAGCCTCAATCAAAGTGGAACGTGACGGTGAAATTAAAGATGTTCTGTTTAGCCTGTCGCAACAATAATCAGCAAATAATGGTTCTCCTTCAATGAATTTAAAGTTTATCCGTCGTCCGGCATTGCTGGCCTGGTTGGGTGCAGGCTCTTTAACGCTGCTGAGTTTTTTCGCCGCAGCTGTTGAATACCAACCAAATTTTAAAGGCACCGAAATTAATGAATTCATTAATATTGTCGGTAAAAATTTAAACAAAACCATCATCGTCGACCCGCAAGTGCGGGGCCGGATTAACGTCCGCAGCTATGAAATGCTGAACGAAGCCCAGTATTACCAGTTTTTCTTAAACGTGCTGGAAGTTTATGACTTCTCAGTGGTGGAAATGAAAAGTGGTGTGCTCAAAGTGGTGCGGCAAAAAGATGCCAAAACCTCCAACATCCCGGTGGTTGGCGATAACAACAGCGGTATCGGCGACGAAATGGTCACTCGCGTGGTGCAGGTGAAAAACGTTTCAGTCCGTGAGTTAGCGCCGTTATTGCGCCAGTTTACTGATCAGTCGGGTGGTGGTCATGTGGTGCATTATGATCCATCCAACGTCATTATGATGACAGGCCAGGCCGAAGCGGTAAACCGGCTGGTGGATATCATCCAGCGGGTGGATAAAGCCGGTAATCAGGACATCGAAATCATCCGGCTGAAGTTTGCTTCGGCGTCTGAAATTGTCAGAATTCTGGAAAACATCTATAAAAAACAAGGGCAAGGCGATCAGCAGCCGGAATTTTTAATCCCAAAAATTGTCGCAGATGAACGCACCAACAGTGTGGTGGTTTCGGGCGAGCTGCAAGCACGGCAACGAGCCGCTGATATTGTGAAACGACTGGACGCCGAACAGGAAAGTCTGGGCAATACCCGGGTCTATTATCTGAAATATGCCAAAGCCGAAGATTTAGTCAAGGTGTTGCAGGGCGTCAGTAATTCGATGGTTGCAGCTGCAGCACCGGCGCAAGGCCAGGCTGGCGCTCAGGGCGGTGGTCGTGGTGGCAGTGGTAGCAACCGCGATATCAGCATTGAAAGTCATGCTGAAAGTAATTCCATTATTGTCACGGCACAACCAGATATGATCCGCAGTCTGGAAGATGTGATTCGGCAAATTGATGTGCGCCGGGCTCAGGTCCTGGTCGAAGCTATTATCGTTGAAGTTGGTGAAACCGCGGGCATTAATCTTGGCGTGCAGTGGATCAGCGCTGAAGGCGGCATGCAACAGTTTACTAACGCTGGTACCCCTATCACGTCCGTGGCAGCAGCTGCTGCGTCGGCACGTAAAATTACCCCGCCGCCAAGAGTGGTGCAATCGACCATTCCGGGCGTGCCTAGCACCACAGTGCAAGATCCATCGACACCAGGCGACTATACCAAACTCGGTGAAGCCTTGGGTGGCTTGAATGGCGCTATGCTGGGTTTTGTCAAAAATGACTGGGGTGCAATTTTACAAGCCGTGTCCAGCGACAGTAACTCCAATATTCTGGCGACGCCCCATATCACCACGCTGGATAACCAAGAGTCCTATTTTATTGTCGGTGAAGAAATCCCAATTAAAACCACCACCAGCCCAGGTCAGGGTGGCACCAACCCATTCACCACCCTGGATCGGCTGGAGATTGGTATCAAGTTAAAGGTCACACCGCAAATTAACGAAGGCAATGCGGTCAAGCTGATGATTGAACAGGAAGTGTCCGGCCGGGCTGGCGAAATTGAAGGCAACCCTATCGTCAGTAAAAGAGAAATCAAAACTACAGTGATGGCCGATGATGGCGCGACCGTGGTGCTCGGCGGTCTGATTGACGAAGATGTGCAGGAAAGCGTGTCTAAAGTGCCGTTGCTGGGAGATATTCCGTTGCTTGGCCAATTGTTCCGCTCGAATAAATCAGAGAAGAAAAAACGTAATCTGATGGTCTTTATCCGCCCGACCATTATCCGTGATGGTGGTGTGATGAGCGAAGTCAGTCAGCGTAAATACAACTATATGCGTGCCAATCAGCTGATTCAGCAAGAGGATGGTATTAACCTGATGCCAAACACTGAAACACCGGCAATCCCGGTCTGGGGTCAGGAGCGCGAACTGCCGCCAGAAATTCAGCAAAGGCTGGATCAGATTGATCCTCTTAAGCAACAGCCGAAGTCGCAGGAGCAACAATAAATGACGGTACTGGCACCTGAACTGGCCAGTCCAAAGATCCGGTTACCCTTTGGTTTTGCCAAGCGCCATGGCGTGTTGTTGCAAGCCCAACCGGACGGCTGGCAGTTGTTGATCCATCCCGGCACTCAGGCGGCGGCATTATTAGAAGTGCGGCGGGTGCTGGCGGCGCCTTTTGTGCTGCATAAGCTATCGGCGGTTGAATTTGAAGCTATGCTGGAAGCCGCCTATCAGCGTGATTCCAGCGAAGCACAGCAGATCATGCAGGATATTGGCAATGAAGTGAATTTAGCGTCACTGGCCGATGAAATTCCGGAAACGGAAGATTTGTTAGAAAACGAAGATGATGCACCTATCATCAAACTGATCAATGCCATGCTCGGGGAAGCCATCAAGTTAGGCGCTTCCGATATTCACGTTGAAACCTTTGAAAAAGCGCTGGTGGTGCGGTTTCGCATCGACGGCATTTTACGTGAGATGCTCAAGCCAAACCGGAAGTTATCCAGTTTGCTGGTATCACGGATCAAAGTGATGGCCAAACTCGACATCGCCGAGAAAAGGGTGCCGCAGGATGGCCGGATCAGCTTGCGGATCGCTGGTCGCGCTGTGGACGTGCGGGTATCGACCATGCCTTCCAGCCATGGTGAGCGGGTGGTGTTGCGGTTACTGGATAAAAACAATTCACACCTGAATCTGGCAGACTTAGGCATGACGCTGTCGGTGCAGGAAAATTTTGCCAAACTGATTTTAAAACCACACGGCATTATTTTGGTGACAGGACCGACGGGGTCCGGTAAATCCACCACCTTGTATGCCGGTCTGACCGATATTAATACCAAGGATCGCAATATTCTGACGGTGGAAGATCCAATTGAATATGAACTGGAAGGTATAGGCCAGACTCAGGTCAACACCAAAGTGAATATGACCTTTGCCCGTGGCTTAAGGGCTATTCTGCGACAAGACCCGGATGTGGTGATGGTCGGTGAAATCCGCGATTTGGAAACAGCCCAGATCGCGGTGCAGGCCAGTTTGACCGGTCACTTAGTGCTAAGCACCTTACACACCAATACTGCTTCTGGTGCCATTACCCGGTTAGAGGATATGGGGGTGGAACCGTTTTTATTATCTTCCAGTTTACTTGGCGTGCTGGCACAACGCCTGGTCAGAACTTTATGCCCGCATTGCAAAGAAGCGCATGAACCGGATAAAGAAGAACGGGCCTTACTCGGCATCCAGAAAAAAGAAGAGCAGAAAATTTACCGGGCTGTCGGTTGTGAACAATGCAACCAGACCGGTTATCGCGGCCGGACCGGTATCCACGAACTGATAGTGGTCGATGAGTATTGCCGCGAGCTGATCCATAACGGCAAAGGCGAACAAAGTATTGAAAAATACGTCAGAAGCCAAAGCCCCAGTATTCGCCAGGATGGTTTTTCCAAAGTGTTGCTTGGTGTCACCACGCTGGAGGAAGTATTACGGGTTACCCGTGAGGACGCATAATGGCAGCATTTGAATATCAGGCGCTGGATGCGCGTGGCCGCAAAAGCAAGGGTGTGCTGGAGGCGGATAATGCCAGGCATGCCCGGCAAATTTTGCGTGAGCAAAAGCTGACACCCGTCAGTCTGGAACTGGCAACGCAACAGGAACAAATGCTGGCCAGTGGTCGTAACTGGTTTGCCCGTGGCATTAGTGCCAGCGATTTAGCCCTGATCACCCGGCAAATCGCCACGCTGGTGGAAGCGGCGTTGCCAATTGAAAATGCCTTGCAGGCCGTGGCAGAACAATGTGAAAAACCACGCTTGCAAAGCATGATGATGTCAGTGCGGTCTAAAGTGGTGGAAGGGTACAGTCTGGCCGAAGGTCTGGCCGAATTCCCCTATGTGTTTGATCATTTGTATCGCTCTATGGTGGCGGCTGGTGAAAAATCCGGTCACCTGGACGCAGTGCTGAACCGATTAGCCGATTACACCGAACAGCGTCAGCATATGCGTAGTCAGATTATGCAGGCTTTGTTGTATCCGGCGATTTTGTCATTTTTTGCCGTGGCGGTGATCAGTATTTTGCTGACTGCTGTGGTGCCAAAAATTGTCGAGCAATTCTCCCACATGGGCCAGAGCTTACCGGGCGCGACGTTATTTTTGATCGCGGCCAGTGATTTCCTGCGCAATTATGGTCTGTTCGTCGTGCTGGCGATGTTTCTGGCGATCGTGATGTTCAAACGCGCGCTGAAAAAGCCGGAATTCCGCCTGAAATATGATCGTATCGTGCTTAGGGCCGGCATGCTGGGGAAAGTCAGTCGTGGTCTGAATACCGCTCGTTTTGCCCGCACTTTAAGTATTTTAAACGCCAGTGCGGTACCGCTGTTAGAAGCGATGCGGATCAGTACAGATGTACTGGATAATACTTATATGAAACAATCTCTTGCGGAAGCAACTTTAAGGGTGCGTGAAGGCTCTTCGTTACGCAGTTCGTTGGATCAAACCAAACTTTTTCCGCCGATGATGTTGCATATGATTGCCAGCGGTGAAAAAAGTGGTCAGCTCGACGGCATGCTGGAAAGAGCTGCAAATACGCAGGACCGGGAATTTGAGACCTTAGTGACAGTATCACTGAAGGTGTTTGAACCTGTGTTGGTTTCGGTGATGGCAGGAATGGTGCTGTTTATTGTGCTGGCGATTTTGCAGCCGATTTTAGCGTTAAATAATTTAGTTGGAGGGGGTTAAGTCAATGCAACAACAACGTGGTTTTACTTTATTAGAAGTGATGGTGGTGATCGTGATCCTGGGCATTATCGCCAGTATGGTGGTACCTAACCTGATGGGGAACAAGGAAAAAGCCGATTTGCAAAAAGTCACTGTGGACGTGCAGCAACTGGAAAATGCCCTGGATATGTACAAGCTGAACAATGGCTTTTATCCGACCACTGAACAAGGCCTGCAAGCGCTGGTGAGTCAAGTGACCACCGAGCCAATGCCACGTTCGTTCCCGGATGGTGGTTATGTTAAACGTTTGCCGAAAGATCCATGGAATGGCGACTATCAGTTGGTCAGCCCGGGCGAAATGGGCAAAATTGATGTGTTTTCGATGGGGCCTGATGGCACCGCGGGCACCGAAGATGATATCGGCAACTGGAGCCAGGATAATCCAGAGCAGCAAAACTGATGACAACCCGGTTACCGCGGCAAGGTTTCACTTTAGTGGAAGTGTTGCTGGTCATTTTATTGATCGGCATGCTGGCGGTATCTGTGGTGGTCAGTTTTAGCGGCGACAGCCGGGATCAACGGCTGAGTAAAGAAACCGAACAGTTACAACAACTGATCCAACTGGCGTCTGAAACCGCCATGCTGAAGCAGCAGGAACTGGGCTTGTTTATTAATGCCGAAGGCTATCGTTTTATGCTGTTTAAAGACGACAAATGGCATAGCATCAGCCAGCCAAAAGCGTTAAGACCGCGCCAGTTCCCGGCTGGTTTTGCCGTCGAGTTAGAGTTGGAAGGCCTGGAATGGAGTGAAGGTAATTTACTCAGTCAGGTTGAATGGCAAGACGATGAAGAAGATGCCTTGTTTGAAGAAAACAGTTTTGATGAGATAGCACAGAAAAAACAGCAGGAAAAACAACAGCAGCAAGCCGAAAAAACCGGTCAGCCGCAGCTGACGACCGGTTTTGAAACCTTGCCCAGACAAAAAAGAGATCCCCGTCTGCCACAAGTGTTTATTCTGTCGTCTGGCGAAATTACGCCGTTTTTGCTCAGTATCAGCGAACAAAGCGATAGACCCGTGTGGCGGCAGGAATTGAAAGCTGTGTTCAGTATTCCACTGGAACGTTCTGAGGTGAGCCGTGATCGTTAAAGGCCGGCAAGCAGGTTTTACTTTACTGGAGCTGTTGGTGGCGATGGCGATTTTTGCCATTGCCGGCGTGGCGGTGATGCGGGCAACCAGTGAGCATATTCGGGCTGTGACACAACTGGAAGAAATGACAGTGGTCAGTTTTATTGCCGAAAATCAGTTGCAGCAAGTCAAACTGGATAAAACCTGGCCGCCCAAAGCCAAAAGTCAGGGCGAAGTGACGATGGCCAACCGGCGCTGGTTGTGGCAGCTGCAAGCGGCTGAAACATTGGATCCGGAATTTCGCCAACTGACAGTCAAAGTCAGTCCGGCTGATGAACCGGCGCGGGTGCTGTACAGTTTGCAGACTTTTATAGGTAAAGCCGATGAATAACCGTGGTTTTACCTTTATCGAAATGTTGTTAGCCACGGCAATTTTTGCCCTGGTCGGCCTGGCTTCTGTGGCTGTGCTGGACAGTGTCACCCGCAGTGATAGTGCGTCGCAACAAGCGATGCAAAGATTACAACGGCTGCAACAAGTGATGATGTTGCTGGACCGCGATCTGTGGCAGATCACCCCACGCCAGATCAGGGTCAATGGCGAAGCGCCAAATAAAGTCTTACTGGCCGGTGGCAATAACTGGCTGGAAAGTGATGATGGCGGTATTTCGTTCAGCCATGCCGGTTGGACCAATCCTGGCATGGTGTTAGCCCGCAGCGAAGTGCAATTGGTTGGCTACCGGTTAAAAGAACGCCGGTTAGAACGACTGTTTTATTTATATCCGGATGCAGTGACGGGCACCGAACCGCAAGTGCAGTTGCTGCTTGAAGACATTGATGGTTTTAAAGTGATGTTTTTAGATGCCGAAGGGGTCTGGCAGGACAGCTGGAATCAGCAAAAGTACCCGAAAGCGCTGAAGTTCACCCTGCAGCAACCGACAAGCGGCGAGATTGAACGCATATTTACCCTACCAGCGGGGTTAACCTGATGCAAGCTCGCAAGCAACAAGGTGTGGCGCTGATTGCGGTGATGATGGTGGTGGCGCTGGTGGTGGTGATAGCCGTCGGCATGAGTGGCCGGTTACAACTGCAACTGCAACGTCAGATCAATCTGCAAGACCGGCAACAGGCATTATGGCTGGCGCTTGGCGCCGAAGAGTTTTCCAGACGTTTGCTCAAACGCACGGCTGTGGGCAAAGACAATGTCAATCTAAGCCAGGATTGGGCGGCGAAAGGGGCAACCTTTCCGGTTGAACAAGGCACTATCAGTGGCACTCTGACGGATTTACAAAGCTGTTTTAATTTGAATTCGCTGCAAAAACCGCAGCAGTTGGCAAATAACAATAATGGTCGTCCTGCCGCTCAGCCTGGTCAGCCTGAGGATCCACAACGCGGGCAAGCGGAGCAAACCGGTACAGAGCCGCCAGTGAATACCGAGGCAAATGGCACGCCAGGCCCGGATGGCAAACCGCAATTGCCGGCGCAACTGGCTTTTAGGCGTTTACTGGAGCAGTCGGCGCCCGAACTTTCGATGCCGGCCGAATATCTGGCCGTGCGTCTGACCGATTGGCTGGATAGTGATAATGTGTTGCAAAATGCCGGTGGCGCCGAAGAAAATGATTATGCCGGCCTCGAATTTCCTTATTACAGTGCCAACAGCCTGATGGTGAGTAAATCGGAGTTACGGCTGTTGCTGGATATGACCGCCGCAGATTATGCCATGGTGGCACCGCTGGTCTGTGTGATCCCGCAACAAGACTTATTGCAACTGAATGTGAATACCATCAGCGAGCAGCAGGCGCCGATACTGGCGGCGTTAATTCCCGGTTTGCAACAGGATGCGGCGGTGGATTTGATCAACAGCAGACCGGAGAAAGGCTATAACAATGTCGATGAGTTCTGGAGCAGCAGTCAGCTATCGGCATTGTCGGTGCCAGCCAGTGTCAAAGCCATGTTTGATATCCGTTCCCGTTATTTTCAGGCTGAACTGACAGTGCAGTTGCCAGACAGCAGTTTTAAATTGACCTCAGTATTCAGAGTTGATGACAATCAAGCAGTACAAGTGGTCGCTCGGCGCTTTGGAGGCCCAGGGTGAATGAACAATTAATAATTCGGCTCGGCAGTACGGAGCAACAAGCAGTGGACTGGCTGGTGTGGTCGGTATTGTCGGAAGAAGTCATTGCTTCTGGCCGGTTGGCACAAGCGACTGAACTGCCCGCTTTAGCACAGCGGCTGGGTCATCGCCCTGTCACTGCGTTGGTACCGGCCTGTGATGTGATCCTCAAAACAGTGCCGTTACCTGGTAAACCGAATCGGCAGCTGTTGCAGGCGCTGCCTTTTATGCTGGAAGAAGATCAGGCGGAAGATATTGAGCAGTTATTGATCCTGCCAGCTAAAACGCTGGAGCAGGACAAACAGTATCAACAACAGGTCGCGGTGCTCAGCCGGCAACGGCTGGAACAATGGCTGGATTGGTTACAGCAAGCTGGTTTTACCGTGCAGCGCATGTTGCCGGATGCGTTGTTGTTGCCAGAACTGGAACATCAGCCGGTAGCAATCGAACTGGCAGCACAAGGTCACAGCCAGTCACAATGGCTGTTGAAACAAGGGCCATGGCAAGTCAGTTGTGTCGACCAAAACTGGTGGTCTGATTATCTGGCGTTGTTGCAGCTGCCTTCAGTGCTGAGTTACAGCCCCTGGCCTGAGCATCTGTTACAGCCGCATCAACTGGCACCGGCAGAATTACCCTTAGCACTATTGGCCCGGCAATTACCGGCGCAGAGTTTTAACCTGTTACAAGGTGAGTACGCGCCGAAAAAACCACAGAATAAACACTGGCAACAATGGCAACAAAGCATTTTATTGGCTGGTGCTACGCTGGTGCTGTATCTGGGATCGGTGGCATTGGAAGCCTGGCAGTTTAAGCGTCAGGCTGAGCAGCTCAGGGCGCAAACGACCACCCTGTACAAAAGCAAGTTTCCAACTGAGCGGGTGGTAAATTTAACCCGGCAGGTGCAGCGTAAGTTAGCGGCCGCTGGTGGCGGCGATCCGAACCAGAGTTTCTTAGGCTTGCTCAGCAAAGTCCAGCCACTGCTGGCGCAACAACCGGAGTTAATTCTGGATAACCTGCGCTTTGATGGCCGCAAAGCTGAACTGAAGTTTCAGGCCACCGCGGCAGGTTTTCAGAGTTTTGAGCAGTTAAAAACCCAGTTGCAGCAGCAAGGGTTTGAGGTTGAACAAGGTGCGTTGAGTAATATTGGCGGCAAAGTGCAAGGCACAATCAGCCTGCGGGGTAAATCATGAAACAATGGCAACTTTATTGGGCTTCACTGCAACAGCGCGAACAACAGTTGCTGAGTATGGCTGCCATGGTGTTAACCATTGGCGCTTTTTACTGGTTGGTCTGGCAGCCCTTGCACCAGAGCCGACAAAGCCAGCAACTGGCAGTGCAGACGGCGCAACAACAATTGGTCTGGTTACAAGCGCAGCTGCCTAAGCTCAGTCAAGCCGGCACGACGGTGCGCAGTAACAGCAGCCTGACTGAAGTGATTTCACAAAGCTCGCGTGAATTTAATATTCAGGTCAGCCGGATGCAGCCACAGAACGAACAATTGCAGCTTTCACTGGAAGATGTGCCTTTTGAGCCGTTATTAAGCTGGTTACATCAATTGCAATATCAGCATGGCTTGCGGTTGGTACAGTTTGAAGTGGCTGCAGCGGATGTGCCAGGGACAGTGCGGGTACGACGACTGGTGATTGAATAATGCGAATGACGATATTCTACAGCGCCATCAGCAAACTGATGGCGGCAATTTTGGCGGGTGCGAAGCGTTAACATGAAAAAATCAATGTTGTGGGGATGCGGTATTCTGGCCTATCTGCTGTTTTGTCTGATCCTGACACCAGCCAGTCTGTGGCTGAAGTTAGTCTCGCTGCCTGCCAGTGTGCAGCTAGGTCCTGTCAGTGGCACTTTATGGTCGGGGCAAATTCAGGGCGTGCAGCAAGGAGCCTGGTATTTGCCGCAATTAAGCTGGCAGTTACAGCTCAGTTCGCTGTGGCGTGGTCAGTTGGGCCTGTTGCTCAGTGGCGGGGAATTAAAAGATCAGGACCAGCCTTACCTGAAATTACAGGCCGAGCTTAGTCCAGGCGCTGTCACTGTCACTCAGTCGGTGCTCAGATTGCCAATGTCCGGGCTGATGTCCCAGCTGCAATTGCCAATGCCGGTTGATGCCAGTGGCATGCTGGTGATTAATTTGCAGCAGTACCAAAGTGGTTTACCTTATTGTCAGGCTGCGACTGGTAATGCCAGCTGGCAGCAGGCCAGGTTTAAAACCCCTTCAGGCTGGATTGATTTAGCTGCCATTGATGCCACCCTGGCTTGCGCTGACGGCAATCTCAGTTTACAGACCAGTGATGGTAATCCACTGGGCTTATTGGTGAAAGCCGAATTGCTGGCCGATAGCTATCGGCTCAGTGGTAGTTTAAAGCCTGACGCCAGCATGCCAAAAGAAGTGCATCAGGCGATGCAGTTTGTCGGGCAAGCGGATGCGGCTGGCCGTTTCCCGCTGAATTTGCAAGGGCAATTACAGCGTTAAGCCGTGCATGGATCAGAGCGTGAATGACAGCAGAGTCAGCAGGCCTACCTGCTGACTCTGTCCACTCGCTCCTTTAACGCGCAGCGCGGATATCTGCGAGTAACACCGAATAATCACTGATGGCGGCAAAGTCGCGGATGTCCCTGGTCGGTAGCTGACTATCCGGGTTGGCTACGGCCAGCAGATGGCGAATGCCAAAATCAGCGGCGGCTTGCAAAATAGGCAAGCTGTCATCGACAAACAAGGTGCGGGCCGGATCAAAGCCAAGCCGCTGTTGTAATTGTTGCCACAGTTGTTGCTGTTCTTTGGTGACACCAAATTCGTGGGTCGAAATTAACTGGCTGATATAACTCGCTAATTCAGTTCTTTCAATTTTCAGTGATAAGCTATCCGGATGGGCATTGGTCACCAGCACCACCTGGCGGCCACTGTCTTGTAATGCTTGCAAAAAGGCCGGCACATCAGCGCGCATGGCAATTTTATCCATCACTTCCCGTTTAAGCTCAGTGATCGGCAATTGCAGACGTTTGCCCCAATAATCCAGACAATACCACTCCAGTTTGCCCTGCAGCACATCGTATTCTGCTTTGAGCATAGCTTTGGCGTCGTCCAGTGAGGTGCCGCTGATTTCGCTGTAGCGTTTGGGTAAATGCTGCAACCAGAAATAATTATCAAAATGCAGGTCCAGCAACGTGCCGTCCATATCCAGTAACACAGTGTCAATTGCTGACCAGTCAAGCATAACGAAGTCCTGTTTAAGCTGAAGTTGCGCTGCGCTGCTGGGGTGACAGACAACGCCGGATTGACGCCTTTCCCCGTGTCCATTTGGCTGGCGATTGGGTATAGTAGGGCGCAGAAAATGCATTGTAGCAGAGGCAAAGGTATGGCTGAACGTCAGGGTGACAAACAAAAACCGCAAATCCTGCGCCAGGAAATAGTGGCGCAGAGCCGGTTATTTAAAATTGAACAACTGGATCTGCAATTCAGTAATGGCGAGTTACGCACCTTTGAACGGATGCAGGGCTCGGGCCGTGGCGCTGTGATGGTGGTGGCCTGCCCAGATCCGGAGCATTTTTACCTGATCCGCGAATACAGTGCCGGCACCCATGATTATCAGCTCGGCTTTCCCAAAGGGCTGATTGACCCGGGTGAAGATGCACTACAGGCTGCCAACCGCGAATTAAAAGAAGAGGCCGGTTTTGGTGCTGCAACTTTAGTCGTACTGAAAGCCGTGGCGCTGGCTCCAGGGTATTTTAATGCTACAATGCACATTGTCATGGCCACCGGACTCTATGCAGCATCGCTGCCAGGGGATGAACCTGAACCGTTAGAGCTGGTCAGGTGGCGCTGGCAAGACCTGGATCAGTTGTTATTGCAGGCCGACTTTACCGAAGCCCGCAGTATCGCTGCCCTGTTTCTGGCAAAAAAGTATCTGGATACGCATCAGGATGTTTTTAAGTAGATTGCTCGAACCGGTGAAAGCTGCCGCCAGGGAAGCTGGAGAAACCTTGTGGCAACTTTACCAGAGCGGGGATTATCAGGCTTGTCAAAAAGCGGATGAAAGCCCGGTCACCACAGCGGATTACGCTGCTAACCGCATTATTCTGAACCGGTTATCCGAACTGACACCGGATATCCCGATTATCTCCGAAGAAAGTAACTTGGTGCCCTTGGCGCAGCGCCAGCATTGGCCGCGTTATTGGCTGATTGATCCCATGGATGGCACCCAGGAATTTGTCGCCCGCAGCGGTGATTTCGCCGTCAGTATCGCCTTGGTAGAGCACGGCTGGCCGGCACTCGGGGTGATTTTCTGGCCAAAAGAGAATATCTGTTATTACGCCACCCGCGGTCATGGTGCTTTTAAGCAACATCGTAATCTGATCAATCATATTCAGGTGCGGCAACATCAGCAGGGCGAGGTCTTACGCATTGCCGTCAGCCGCCGCCAGCCGCTGCAACATATCCAGCAGTTGCTGGATGCGCAGCAACAAGTCGAGTTTATTGCACTTGGCAGTTGTTCGCTGAAAAGTTGCCTGGTGGCCGAAGGCGGCGCCGACTGCTATCTGCGACTGGGCCCAACCGGCGAGTGGGATACCGGCGCCGTGCATATTATTGTCGAAGAAGCCGGCGGTAAAATCCTCGACAGCCAGTTCGCGCCACTCAGTTACAACCAACGCGAAAGCCTGGCCAATCCGGATTTTATGGTGATGGGCCAGAGTAATGTCAACTGGCAGCAGTTGATTCAGCCGCATCACTGCGAGCGGTAAGCTTGCGGCGGGGCTCCGTGACAACGGGGGGGTGGTACGCCACTACCGTAGGTCTGACTCGACCCGATGCGAAGCGGCGGGGCAGTCGGACATTGTGGTTTGTCGCCCCGTAGGTCTGACTCGACCCGATGCAAAGCGGCGGGGCAGTCAGACATTGTGGTCGTAAACACGACAGGTTTTATTGGCTTGCTGCTGGCGGTGTTTTAAAAGCTTTCGCCGAAGGCGAGTTACTTATTTTGCTTCGCCAAAATAAGTAACCAACAAAAGGCGACCCCGGATCGCTCGAAAGCCCGCAATAAAATCAGCAGTTTGAGGCGCTGGCGCAACTCGGCCGCCGCTAGCGTCGGCGACCTCAAACACTCGCCAGCTTAAAACCTCAAACCACTGATTTTAAAGCGGCTCACTCAACGGGGCCAAAAGCGTTGTTGTGTGAAGGTAGATTTGCATTAAGGGCGGATCTTTACGAATGCAAAACATTCTTTCTCGTTCCCTGAACAACAACTAATGTTTATATCTTGTTGAAGTCAGACAAAAAAGCAGATAGCTTAAAACACCAATGCTCATGAAAAACGGCAGCATCCATCAGGGTCAGGTTTTTTGCTATCTGGCTAAAAAGGCAAGAAGCCTGCCCCTAAGCTACACGCCCCCTTTTTCCTGAAAAATGCCTTGACGAGGAGTGCTGTGAGTAGAAAAAAATTTATTGAGTCAGTAGGGGCAACCTGCAAAAACTGGAATTGGAGTTGGTCGTTTGTAAATCATCAAGAGAAATTTGTGATTTTCGGACTTTGGGATGTCAATGAAGATGGATTGATATTTGACCAAGCTTGGCATGGTAATGGTCGTAATCAGTCACTTGAACATATTGAGCTAATCGAAAAGCATGGCTACAAGCTTAAAACCTTCCTCATGCAGTATGATGAAGGTGAAAACGGCAAGGCAAAAATTAAAAGTTTCACTCCTTTGTTAGAAAATAAAATGCTTGCTGGAGTGTCTGGTCGCTGGTTCGCGATCAGCAGACAAAAGCATACTAAGCCATCAATTGCAGAGGAAGTATTATTTCCCGAACAATTCGTAGAAGGGGCAACCAAAATAATTTCTGTTAATGCATATGAGCGTAACGTTAATGCTAGGGAAAAGTGCATTGCACATTATGGTTGTAAGTGTTTTGTTTGTGGATTCAACTTCGAAGAGAATTATGGTGCATTTGGCAAAGGTTTTATTCATGTACACCATGAAGTGCCTTTATCTGAAATAAAAAAAGAATACAAAGTTGATCCAATAAATGACCTTAAACCTTTGTGTCCTAACTGCCATGCGGTAATTCATAGGACCAATCCACCTTTAGGTGTTCAAGACCTAATAAGAATTTTGAAATAAGCAAATCAGTCCATCAGGGTCAGGTCTAATGCCTTTTGCTATCTGGCTAAAAAGGCAAGAAGCAAGACCTGACGCTAAGCTAGCTCTGCTTTGGGCGTTATATGCCAGTAATCAGAAAGTCGATTGCAGCGATAATCTCATCTCTGAAAGGGCTTAAGTCTGTGACTGGCTCGGCTAATATTTTGGCTGGAATACTCGCCATTTGTTGGGTAAGAACGACAAAGTCGCCTTGTTCAAGATGAACTGTTGGACACAAATGACTTGGTGCTTTTTTTTCTAATAAATAGAGCGGTGTTAGTGGAATAACCAATCGAGTATTTAAGGTACTCAACAGCTCACTTTGCACGTCAACAAAATAGGGATAGGCTTTAGAGGTGTTATTGTCCAGATTTTTGTAAAGAATAAATTGAGACATCAGAATACTCGGTATGAATCAGAAAAAAGACCGTGTTTTTCAGTGAGCTCGTTGTAAGCTTGAATAGAATCAGCGTTCTGCGCTAACCATTCAGCTTTTAATCTGGAAGAAACCTCTTTTTCTAAAGCCTTTTCCATTGTCGCGGATAGATTGATATTAAGTCGTTTAGCTTCAGCAAGTAACTCACTGTTTAAGCTAAGGTTTGTCGCCTTTTTTGGTGCTTGCGTACTAAATGTGGTTCGCATAACGTAACTCCGTGCGTATGCTCGATGCGCATTGATTGTAGTGGCAATGATGGTATATAACAAATAAATTTTAGCGCCAGCAAAAGTCGCTGACTGCGACGTCAACCCGCTGAGCTGCTTGCCGCGCTAAATTTGGGGTTAGAGTTACATGGTGATTTGGTGGAAAATTTAAAGGCGAAGCTTATCGAATTAGAAGAGCATTTATTTAAGGCACAGACCAGAGCTTCATACGGCGAATTGGATGAACTCATTGCGGATGAGTTCACTGAAATTGCTGGTTCTGGCGTTCGATTTGGAAAAAAAGAGGCTCTGGAGCGTCTGCCAGCAGAATTGTCTCCTACCATCAGTGCATCTGAATATGAATTGAGACATTTAGCGCCAAATTGTGCCCAGTTACTTTATAAAGCTGTCATGGTAAAAGCTGGTGAGACCACCGCTATTTACTCATTACGATGTTCAATATGGTCTCTGATAAATGGGAGGTGGCAAATGATCTTCCATCAGGGCACCTTATGTAAACCATTTAAGTAGATACCTAACAAAGCCATTCATTATGCTCCTTACGGTCGCCCGAGGCTCCCGTCGCGCGCTGATGGCGGCGTTAGCTGGGATTGCACAATCTAGAAAGTGATACTATAGTGCCACTTTAAAGCTAGAACAGGGTGAACCTATGAAAGTTGAGCTAGTTACGAATCTAAAGCGCCAGGCTACCAAGATTCTGGCAGATCTGCACTTGTCGAAAGAGCCCGTATTGATTACCGAGCATGGGCTGCCATCTGCATACCTTGTTGATGTGCAAGATTATGAATTCATGCAGCGTCGGCTTGAGCTGCTTGAGGGGCTCGCTCGGGGAGAGCGAGCTGTACTTGAGGGAAGAACGCATAGCCAAAGTGAGTCCAGAGAGAAAATGGGTAAATGGCTGAAGTAATTTGGGCAGAGCCAGCCCTGCAAGAACTGGATGCCATTGCTGAGTATATTGCTTTGGACAATCCTGCTGCCGCAAGCGATCTCGTGAAGGCAGTTTTCGATAAGACTGAACCTTTGGAGAATTTCCCCAAATCCGGGCGGATCCCACCTGAGCTACCCGATTCGGTATACAGGGAGGTCGTGGTTCCACCCTGTCGCATTTTTTATCGTGAGGATGGGCAGCGGGTTTTGGTCCTCTTTGTCATGCGAGAGGAGCGACAGCTTCGTGCATTTATGCTTGGATACAGCTAACTATCCGCGTCATTTGCGGTGTTCGACCCCTACAACGCTCACACGCGGCGCGTTATGGTTTGCCAGCGGGAGGTATCAGTGTAAGACAATGAGATCGTCATCGGTATTGCCTGGTTTCAACCTGAAAGCTGGAAACGATTAAAGAAGATCGCTGATGATCGTGCGGACCGGGCAGACCAAAGGCGGAGCAAATTAGCTCCAACCCCTGTTTCAGCACCTTGTGGGGAGTCATTATGTCTCAGCTAAAGCTCTAGTGTGTCTTCCCATGTAGCAGCCCAGTCTCTCAAAGGATCAAGGGTTTGCATAAGAGAGTAACCCAGCCCTGTGAGTTTGTAGCCTTCTTCCGATGTGTAAATGAGCTGTGCTTCTGCTAGTTGTTTAATTCTATTGTTTAATACAGATGGCGACATTCCGCTGCATTGGCTTTGCAATGCCCTGAAGTTCAATGGTTTTGAGTTTAGTTCCCATAGAATTCTCATATTCCATTTTGTACCGAGCAGATCAAATACAGCCATGATGGCTATACCAGAATTTGAGCCTCGAACCGCTTTCTTTGGTAGTGGTGTATTCATATTTCTTGCGCTTCTAAATTAGTAGCGTTATAGTTTGCTACGAAATGAGTAGCACTTTACAGGTAGCCAACTAAAAAAGCGAGGTAGTTATGTATTTAGTCGATATGAACTTTACTGACATGAGTAAGGTTACTCCGGAGTTGACGGAACGGCATAAAAAATATTTGGAGAAGCAATACAAATCTAGCTTATTGATGTTTGGTGGCAGGAAGGTACCCAGAACAGGCGGTATATTGGTCTCAGCGCATCCAACTAAGGAGGCGCTTGTCGGTGTATTGGAGTCAGATCCATTCGTTGCTAGTGGTGCGGTAAGCTATGTTATTACTGAATTTATTCCTGTTATGGCTTCTGAAAAGTACGCTTCTATCATAGCCTGACAATCAAATTTTCGTCGGAAAAATGGGGTCAGATCTAATTATGTTATTTGAAGCGTCATAATTAGCAGTCACGGGTTCATCGAGCGTCATCGGTTTTGTCACTGACACCACAAGGTCTAAGCGCAGCAAAAAATGGCAAGCCTATGACGCTTATTTCTTTTTTTCTGTAAGTCATGGTGTATCGTCGGAAGCGGAAATTACAGCACTGTTGAGAGTGATGAGCGAGGGCTAATCAGCGGCTGCACCGGACGAAAAATGGGCGCGTAGCTTGTAAGCTCCCAATAGCCTACACTTGTTTCAAAAAATGCTGGCCGGGCAGACCAGAGGTGAAGCTAATTAGCTCCGCCCCCTTTTTCCGTCCAGAATTTGAGAAATTTTATATTAAATAGGTCTCTGAAAATGTCAGAAAAACGTATCGATAGCTTCCTCAGTGATATTCGGCTTAGCAAACCGGAGCACGCAGAAATTGTTGAGTCACTACGTGCAATTGCTCTTTGCATATCTAAAACGGTTTCTGAGGAGATTAAATACGGCGGATTACTTTTTTCCGATCCAAAGCCATTCTGCGGGGTTTTCTCATACAAAGAGCATATTACGCTTGAACTGAGCAATGGTGCTGGCTTAAAGGACGAGTTTGGTGTTCTTGAAGGCAAAGGAAAGACGAGGCGACACATAAAATTCCTGACAGCTGCTGATATTCAGGAAAATCATGCGCGTGAGTATATTGTTCAAGCACACAATTGTGCCTTAAATGATGCCTAGAGCATCGAGCAGTTTAAAAAATCGGCAGCAGCCGTGGGCAAATTGAGCAGTAGCAATGACTATTGCTCATTTTGCCCGCCTTGCCTGCGAGTTTTTTCGTCAGCTCTGCTGCTCGCGTTTTGAACTGATCGGTGCTCTAGCAAAGCCATTAAATTCGGTCCCTGAGGTCGGCAGTCGCTCGTTCCTCGCGCCGTTATTTACCCTTCTCGCTCAAAATAAGTAACTCGCCAACGGCGAAAACTTTTTTAAATCAGCATGCTGCAGGCAAAAATCACCAATCACCAACCACCAAAACCCCGCCGGTGTAGCGGCCAACCAGCACTACGGCAAGGTTGAAGCCGAAGTAGCCGCCTGCTGCAAGCGTTGCTGCCAAAACTCCACTGAGGCTGGTTTACCGAAAAAATAACCTTGTTGTTGCTGGCAACCGAGGGTGTTGAGAAAACGGCGCTGAATATCGTTTTCGACCCCTTCTGCGATCACCGTCAGTTGCAACGATTTTGCTAACTGAATGGTGGTGAACAGAATTTTCACCTGCAGTTTGTTATGCGGAATGCCTTCGACAAAACGCCGGTCTATCTTTAGCGTATCCGCAGGCAAATCAGCCAGTGTCTGTCATTTTTGCAGAAGTTGGCTGAATTTCACTTAGATCAGCAATAAATACTTGTCATTACTTAATTAATGCACTACAAATTACTTTGTATTGCAAAGTAACTTGCAATAAATATTGACAGGGTGGTGCTGTATTTTAGTCAGATGGATAATCAGGCCCACGGCATACCCGCTGCGTGGTTTATTTCAATAGCAGTGGTGATGGGAACCGGGCTTTTGTATCTGACTTGCCAAATAGCCCAGATTTTGAAAATGCATATTTAAAACACCAATCCCAAGGAGAGTGGTATGTCTCTTATTCTGACTAATTTGAAACACTTCGGTTTTACTTTTGTGTTGCTGCTGGCTGGACTTGTAAGCTTCGGTTTATTTATTGGGGCTGACGCTCATTTATTTGAAGACCAACTGGCTTATCAACTGGAGGGCGAAGTGCATGTGTTCTATGAAAAAGACCAAGCCGCCGCCTATGTCATAAAGGGGGACAATGACAAAGGTTTTTATTTGGACAGCATGGCACTTTCTTCTTCTGGCGCAGCATTTTCTGCTGAGAAAGACGTGACTATTCCTGTGGTTTATCCGGCCGATAACACAAACTTCAACTTGAATCTTAGCGGCACTATCGAAACTCCGGCAGCCATTTATGATGATGGTGAGCCTATAGTTGCCCTGTCAGACATCGAAAGTGGTTTTGGCGCCTTTCGGGACTTTTTAGTGTCCCATAACATCGCCGATGAAAAGCTAAACTGGACTTTTGGTAAAGGGCATCTGGTTCTGGTGGGAGACTTTGTCGATAGGGGCGCCTCCACCACGCAAGTGCTCTGGGGTATTTATAAGCTCGAACAATCGGCTAGGCAGCTTGGGGGTAAAGTACATTTTGTAATTGGTAATCATGAAATTAAAAACCTGCAGGGAAACTATCAGTCGGCCAATGAAAAATACTTTTATATCGCGGGCATCCTGGGTAAGCAGCAATTTCAGCTTTTTGATGACAACGCCTTGTTAGGACGCTGGTTAGCATCAAAAAATGTGTTGGAAGTGATCAATGGGATTGCTTTTGTTCATGGCGGGCTTCACCCCGACATTGCAAAATATCAGCTTAGTGTGCAAGAGATAAATCGTATTGTTCGTGATGGATATCGCAAGCTGTATTATACGCCGGTTCAGGTGACCAAAGAGTCATTCTTGCGTTCCAGCACCACCGGGCCTGCCTGGTACAGAGGTTATTTTAAAGACAATTTATCACAGCAAGAAGTAGAGCAAGGTTTAATAGCCGTTGGTGCGAATGCTGTTGTGGTTGGCCATACTTTACAAAGTAAAGTGAACGCCCTTTATAATCACAAAGTCTTTGCTATTGATGTCAGACATCCAAAAGATTATCTGCGTAGCTTCCCGTTTCGTGCCAGCGAAGGATTATTGATTAAGGATGGACAGTATTTTCGGCTATTAGACGATGGTGATGCCGAAGCTTTGTAAAACCGAACTGGAAAAAGGGAACGGAGCTAATAAACGCCCAATAGTCTGCACTTGTCTCAAAAAATGCGGACCGGGCAGACCAGCAGCGAAGCCAATTAGCTCTGCCCCCTTTTTCCGAAGAGTAATATCAGCTGGCAGCTGTTGATTCAACCAAGGCACTAAGACAAGGTAGTCGCTAATCTCCGATAATCCCTTGCGGTAAGCAAATCGACAGTTTCCTCTTGCTCTGAGTAACAAATTACCACTTCCCCTTGTTTGATTTGCTGCAGCACCAGCGCGACTTTATCAGCCAGACTGAGCTCAGTGTCGCCATAATCAGTACCTTCCCGCAGCACAAAAGCTTCAATCAGTGCTTCCAGCGTGGTTGGTGCCAGTTGTTGGTAGGGGATGAGCATCAAAGGACTCCTAAATGTTGTTGCAGGAAGGCGGGGATCACCTGATCCAGCCAGTAATGTGGCCGCCATGGCGTGCCGCCACTGATAAAACCGACGTGGCCACCCTGTTCAGATAATAATAGTTGCACCTGTGGGTTTAACTCCGCTGCTGTGGGGATCACGTTACTGGCCAGAAAAGGGTCATCTTTGGCGTGGATCAGCAGGCTAGGGCGGCAGATGCTGGCTAAATACGGCTTGGCGCTGGCTTGTTGGTAATAATCATCGGCATCGCGAAAACCATGCAGCGGCGCGGTCAGCTGTTGATCAAACTGGCGGATACTGCGGATTTGCTGTAAATCCGCTGGGCTGAGTGCAATTGGAAAATCGGCATGGCGTGCCAACTTGCGCAGCATGGTTTGTTTTAAACGGCGCAGTAAATATTGCTGATACACCCGGCTAAAGCCTTGATTGATCCGGTCTGCACTGGCGGCCAACTGCAGCGGTGCAGAAACGGCAACCGCCGCTTGCAGCGGATTGGCTGGCCCTTGTTCCCCACAAAATTTCATCAGCACATTGCCGCCCAGTGAAAACCCTACCGCCGCAAGCGGGGTGTTGGGGTAACGCCATTGCAGTTGTTGCAGTACATAAGCCAAATCGGCGGTATCACCGGAATGATAAGCGCGTGCTAATTTATTGGCTTGACCATGACAACCGCGAAAATGCATCAGCACGGCGGCAAAACCTTGTTGTTGCAGACTGTCGATCAATCCCCGCACGTAATGGCTGCGAAAATTACCTTCCAAACCATGCAAGATCAACACTAAAGGTTGCTGGGGTAGCGGCTTGGCTTGGGCAAAGTGCAGCATCAATTCGTCGCCATCTGGCAGCGCTAGCAGTTCAGGCTGCAGTGTCAACTCACGTTTGGGGGCTAAATATTTGGCGAATATAGTCTGTAAATGGTTGTTTCGCAGCCACCATGCCGGCGTAAATTCTGCTAAATCAGTAGCTTGTGCTTTAGTATTCACTGCTTGCAATATCACCAATCCTCATCAACAATGCTCTGTACTGGTCTAATCAGATAGAAGGCTTGCCGCGGCAAGCACAGAGCGGAGTCTGCGATGCAAAGACGACAGTTTATCATGCTCGGGCTGGCGACAGGGGCTGCATTTACCACTGGGCTCAGTGTTTATCCAACATTAAATCCCAGCGCCGAGTCCGCGCAGCAGCAAGCTGTGTTGGTATTGGATGCGCTGCTACCGGCCTTGTTACTGGGCGCTTTATCGACCGATGCCGCGCTGCAACAACAGCAAATTCAGCAGACCCGCACCGCTGTGCTGGAGTTTTTGCCGTTTTTACCCAAACGCACCCAAGCCGAATTGCAGCAATTGTTCGGCTTGTTGTGTCATCGCATCACACGGTTGGCCTTGACCGGTCATCTGCTGGCACTGCCGGAGCTTCGCATCGACTTGCGATTACAGTTGCTGGAGCGTTGGCGAACCAGCTACTTACAGCTGTTACAACAAGCGTTTCATGGCTTGCGGGCACTGTTGCTGGCGGCATTTTATGGTCAGCCGGAACAATGGCCGGCGTTAAACTATCAAGCCCTGGAGTTCCGGCCTTATGCATGATCCGATCAAACAAGGACTGGCCGCTGGCTGGAAACATCTGGATGCCGCTACCTTTAGCAGTGATCAGCAGTTTGAAGCTGATGTGGTGATTATTGGCACTGGCGCTGGCGGCGGTATAGCGGCTGAAATTTTGACTCAGGCCGGTTTAACGGTGATTTTACTGGAGCATGGTGCGCTGCACAGCAGCAGCGATTTTCGCCAGCAAGAGCGTTGGGCTTATCCGCATTTATATCAGGATGGTGCTGCCCGCAAAACCAAAGATCAGGCCATTGCGATTTTACAGGGCCGGACCGTCGGTGGGTCGACCACCGTGAACTGGACCACGTCAATCCGCACGCCACAGCCAACACTGGATTATTGGCGTGCTGCCTTTGGGCTGGATTTTAGCGGTGCGCATAGCCTGACACCTTATTTTGCCAAAGCTGAAGCCAGGTTACAGATTAGCCAGTGGCAACTGCCGCCCAATGCCAATAATGAGGCGCTGCGGCATGGCTGCCAACAGTTGGGCTGGCAGCATACTGTGATCCATCGCAATGTGCATGGCTGCGCCAATCTTGGGTATTGTGGCATGGGTTGTCCGCTCAATGCCAAACAGTCGATGCTGGTGACCACGATCCCGGCAGCTCTGGCGGCCGGGGCAACCTTGATTAGCCGGGTTTCAGCCCGGCAGTTGCTGTGGCAGGGCGATCAGGTCACAGGGGTGCTGGCGGTGCCGGTCGATGCCTGGTATCAGCCGGATCCGCGGCTACAGATCCGGCTCAAGGCCAGGCATTATGTGGTGGCGGGTGGTGCCATCAATTCACCGGCATTGTTATTACGCTCCAAAGTGCCGGATCCGGCCGGCCGCCTTGGCAAAGGCACCTTTTTGCACCCAAGTGTGATTTCCGGTGCTTTGTTTGCGCAAGATATTGCTGGCCATCAGGGCGCACCCCAATCGATTTATTCCGACCAATTTGTCTGGCCAGCCGGTACAGAGATGGGGTTTAAACTGGAAGTTCCACCGATCCATCCGGTGCTGATGGCGTCGACACTGACAGGTATGGCGCAATTACATGCTGATTTAATGAAAAATTTTAATCAGATGCAGGTGATGATCGCATTATTGCGCGACGGCTTTTCGCCGCAAGCGCCGGGCGGTCAGGTGGTTTTAGATCAGGCGGGTGAACCTGTGCTGGATTACCCGCTCACCCCTTATCTGTGGCAAGGCGTGCAACAAGCGTATCTGGCGATGGCCGAACTGCAATTTGCCGCCGGGGCCAAGACTGTGATGCCGGTGCATCAGAGTGGTCGTTTATATCGCAGTTTTGCCGAAGCAAAAGCGGCCATTCTGCAGCTACAGCTCGCGCCCTATCAGGTTGCATTGGCATCGGCGCATGTGATGGGCGGCTGCAATATGGCGGCAACTGCGGCACAAGGCGTAGTGAACCGTGAAGGCCAGCATTTTCAACTGCAGAATTTGTCGGTGCTGGATGGCTCCGTCCTCCCCAGTAGTCTGGGCGCCAATCCACAATTAACTATTTTTGGCTTGATTTGGCGTAATGCCAGTTTGCTGGCGGCGGAGTTAACCGGGCGGACAGGGCCGCAGCCATAAAAAAACGCCGGGAGGTTGGGCCATTCCCGGCGTAGCATAATGATGCTCAGTGATGTCGCAGGTAAAAAAACGTGTCGAAAGCAAAGGTATTCAGGGTCAAGCGGCAGCACGTTTACTGTGCTTTGTCGTGCCCAATTTTGTACATAAAGTACACTGCATAGAACAGGCATAAACCGATCACAATGGCCAAGCCTGTAAAAGAGATAAAAATTACCGGATCATTTAAAAACTCTTGCCAGATGTTCATGGCTTATCCTCCATTGTGTTGATAGAGGCAGTTTAGGCTGAAACAGCGTGGTAAAACCTGACCTGGATCAAGCTTTAGCGGCTGGGCCAGCCGACTTGGCCGGCGCTTTGATCCAGATCAAGCATCTGCTGCTGCAATGCGCTGGTGAGCGGGATTTGTAATTGTTGCAGATAAAGTGGCAGCAACAGCGTGGTGGCGGTTGCAATGGCTGGATTGTGATGGCTCAGCTGTGGCAGCGCCTGCACTAACAGCTGCTGTTCCAGTCGTTCTGAACAGAGCTCGGCCTGTAACAGGCTGTGTTTCAGCGGACTGGCTGCTGTTTCAGTCAGGTGCGGCGGCAATTGACGGCGTAATTGTCTGAGCTGGCGGGTAAACTGCTGTTGTGGCAGCAAGGCGTCACAGAGTTGTTGCAACTGCGATGCGGTCAGTTGCTGTTGTTGGCGCTGTAAATACAGCAGCAACAACAGCAGATTGACGTTGGCTTGATACTGATCCTGCCATTGCAGGCACTGGGGTTTGATCAGCGGATACAGCGCCAGGCTCCATTGCCACAGCTGCGCTTCATCCGGCCATTCATTGCACTGTGGGCTGTCAGCCGGCATTTTTCTGCCAGAACTCAGTGGTCAGTTGCTCCAGCTCTTCTTGCGCGGTAAACCATTGTTCTTCCACCGTCGACAGCGTCGCTTTGGCCTGGGTTTGTTCGTTCAGCACCTGGGTGAGTTCAGCTTTACGGTTTTGCTCATAAATGCCGACATCCGCCAGTTTCGTTTCTAACAGCGCCAGTTGATCTTCTACTTTTTGTTGTTGCTGTTCCAGCTTGTCGATGTTTTGTTTCAGTTTCCGTGTCAGGTTACGTAAATCGGCTTCTAACCTTTTTTGGTCCTTACGTTGCATGGCACCTGAGCTGGCGGAATCACTGACCGGCTGCTGTGCTTTAGTATCATCCTGTAACCATTGGTAATAATCGTTCAAATCACCGGCAAAAGGCGCGACTTTGCCATGCGCCACCAGATAAAACTCGTCGGTGGTGCTGGCGAGTAAGTGCCGGTCGTGCGAAACCACCACAATAGCGCCCTGGAAACCCTGCAGCGCCATCACAATAGCTTCGCGCATATCCAGGTCCAGGTGGTTGGTCGGTTCATCCAATAACAGCAGGTTTGGTCTTTGATAGACTAGCAGAGCCAGTACCAGCCGGGCTTTTTCGCCACCGGAAAATGGCGCGCAGGCGGCCAGTGCTTTATCGCCATGAAAACCAAAGCCGCCGAGGAAATCGCGCAGACTTTGTTCGGTCGCTTGGGGGGCCAGTCGCACCATATGTTGCAACGGCGAGTCTTCTGGCCGCAGTGTTTCCAGTTGATGCTGGGCAAAATAACCAATAGCCACGCCTGCGGCATACCAGATGTCGCCGCTTTGCGGTTGCAAACTGCCTGACAGCAGTTTAATCAAGGTCGATTTACCAGCGCCATTGCGACCGAGCAAGCCAATCCGGCTGCCTGGCAATAACTGAAAATTAATTTGTTGCAGGATACTGTGATCGCCATAACCGGCGCGGACGTTTTCCATCTTGAGCAGCGGATTTGGCAAGGCTCTGGGGTCAAGGAATTCAAACTGAAAAGGTGAATCGACATGAGCCGGTGCCAATAAGGTCATCCGTTCCAGCGCTTTAATCCGGCTTTGCGCTTGTTTGGCTTTGGTCGCCTGAGCGCGGAAGCGGTCGATAAACTTTTGCAGGTGGGCCACCTGACGTTGTTGTTTTTCGAAGGTTGATTGTTGCTGCGCCATATGTTCAGCGCGCTGACGTTCAAACTGACTGTAGTTACCACGGTATAACGTCAGTTGCTGGTTGTCGATATGCACGATGTTATCGACCACAGCGTCAAGGAAATCACGGTCGTGGCTGATCAGCAGCATGGTGCCTTCGAAGTTGCTGAGGTACTTTTCCAGCCACAACACAGCATCTAAATCTAAGTGGTTGGTGGGTTCGTCCAGCAGCAATAATTCGGCGCGTTGCATCAGGGCGCGGGCTAAGTTAAGCCGCATCCGCCAACCACCTGAAAAGGATTTCACCGGTTTATGCTGCATATCGCCGCTAAAACCGAGGCCATCGAGTAAAGTGCCGGCTTTGGCTTCGGCGCGATAACCGTCCAGCGCTTCGATTTGATGATGTACCGCAATCAGATCGGTGTCTTCATGCGCCTGACGCACTTGAAGTAACAGCGGGTACAAAGCTTCGTCGCCCTGCAGCACATAGTCCATGGCACTGACCTCAACGGCAGGTGTTTCCTGGGCAACAGTGGCGATGGTCCAGCTGTTCGGAATACTGACAGTGCCGGCATCTGCTTGCAGTTTACCTTGCAGTAAGGCGAATAAAGTCGACTTGCCGCAGCCATTGGCGCCAATGATCCCGACTTTTTGGCCGGGAAATACGGTAAGATCGGCCTGTTGCAGCAAACATAAAATGCCGCGGCGTAATTCGACTTGTTGCAGTTGGATCATTTGTTCTACCACTGGGACTGATTTGGGCTGCTAATGTAATAGGTTAGCCGCCACAAACCAAGAGTTTCACGGTTTTTTAGCGTTACAGAGGACATTTTCAGTGATGACGACCCGAAAGAAAAAACGTTTTATCGCCGGTGCCAGCTGCCCTAAGTGTAAGGCTGTCGATACCATGATGTTGTTTTTAGAGCACAATGTGGAAAAAGTAGAATGTGTGCAATGTCATTATCAGATGGCACAGCCTGAATCTCAGGTTGAACGGATGGCGCGCGAAGCGGAAACTGTGATTGGGGTGTTTAAGCCGGATTAAGCTCAGGCAGACGGTGCTGTTGGCATAGTCCGGCACCATGTTCATGGCGGATGTTCAATAATGCGGTGGTGGTGGTTCTTCGTGGCTGCGCAAAATGCCACTGTCGCCCTGTTGACCACCTTGCAGTTTTTCCGCCAATAATAAAAGCTGCCGTTGTAATTTATCGATGCGACGCTGATGTTCCAGCAGCTCATTATTGAGCTGCAATAAAGCGTCATCCTGAAAGGCCAGCCGGCTTTCCAGTTCAAACAGCTGATTTTGCAATTGTAATTCCTGTGGCGTTAATTCTGTCATGGGGTAAAGGTCCAAACTTCAGCCTGGCCGGTCGAGCTTTCGGTCAGCAACTGTTGGGGGGAGATGAAAGCAACATCATACACCACGGCACTGGTGGTTTTGTAGTGTTGCGCCAGACCGACCTGGAAATCCTGCACCAGTTGACCCGTCTGTAAATCCCAGATGCTGACCCGACGTGAGGCGGCGCCTGTCAGCAGGTAACGACTATCGTCACTGAACCGCACTGCGGTGAAAACGCGGCCCCGGCCCATATTTAACTGTAATTTAGCGCGGCCGTTGCTGAGATCCCACACTGTGGCCTGTTGCTGACTGTCAGCGGTAAAGGCCAGTTTTCCTTGAAGATCCAACGCCACTTTGGTCACCCGGGTCGGATGAACAAAGGTTTGCAGGATCTGACCGGTTTTGCTGTCCCACAAATATGCTTTTAAATCATTGCCACCACTAAGGGCATAACGGCCATTGGGCGAAAGCGCCACTGAATTGACTTGTTCGCTATGGCCCAGAAACTCCAGCCGGCGGCCAGTTTTCAGCGTGATATGCTGAATTTTACCGTTATCCTGCGCAATCAGCAGATGTTTACCCTGTTGCGAAACCGCAATATCCCGCACAGCGGCATCCGGTAATGACCAGTAACCCTGATTCTTGCCATCCTGCATCTGCCATAAAGATAAGCTGGTGCGATCAGCGGACAATAAAAATTGTCCATCCGGGCTGAACGTCAGATGGCTGACAATATTGTCGACCACAGCTTGTTGGCTGAAGCGAAATTTGGGCTGCTGGTTTTGCAGATCCCACACCACAATACCTGAAGTCAGGCTGGAGACTGCTGCTAACTGATTTTGTGGCGAAATTGCCGCGGCAACAGTGCCCTGGGCGGCATGTTCTGTGGTAGAAATTGCTTTGTTTTGAACTTCTGAGCAAGCAGTCAGCCAAAGGCTGAGAAAAATGCCCAGATATTTCATTCTATGTGTTAACGTCATCAGCACAAATCTGTAGTATAGGCATGGTTAAAGGTTAGTCCTTTATGACTATAACAACACACTTTTGCAGTTAAGTCTGCAGTTTAATGGAGAAACAAATGCGCTTATTGACCAAGGTGTCGCTGATTGCAGCCGCCATGATTTCACTGTCTGCCTGTCAGAAAGAAGCCGCTGCACCAGCAGCACCTGTGCTGGATACAGATGCCGCCAAGCAATCTTATGCCATGGGCGTATCTGTTGGTAAATACTTAAATGGTGCCTTAGAAGAGCACAAGAAATTAGGTTTACCTTTAGCTTCTGAAACTATTGTTCGTGGTGTGCAAGATTCATTAGCGGGTAAAGCGGCGCTGACTGATGAAGAAGTGCAGAAAATCATCACTGCGCTGGATGAACAATTCCGTACCAAACAAGCTGAAGCTGCCAAAGTAAAAGCTGAAGAAACTATTGCCAAAGGCAAGGCTTACCTGGAAGAAAATGCCAAGAAAGCTGGTGTAAAAGTGACTGAGTCTGGCCTGCAGTATGAAGTCGTCACTGCTGCTGAAGGTCCAAAACCTAAAGCGGAAGACAAAGTACGGGTTAAATACAAAGGTACTTTCATTGACGGTACTGAATTTGACAGCACTGACAAGTCAAATGGTGGTGAGCCGGTTGAGTTCCAGTTAAATCAAGTGATTCCGGGCTGGACTGAAGGCGTACAATTAATGGGTGTTGGTTCTAAATTCAAATTCACAATCCCATCAGCCTTAGGCTATGGCGAGCGTGAGCTGGGCCCAATCCCGGCCAATAGCGTACTGCTGTTTGACGTTGAACTGGTTGGCATCGTGGCTGAAGAAGAAGCGGCGCCAAAAGGCGAAGCGGCAAAAAAGTAGTGATTGCCACGCCTTACAAGGTGAAGTAACAAATTCCAAAGGAACGAGTGCTTCAGCAGTAAAAAACCGCCAGTTGGCGGTTTTTTACTGCTTGCCCAGTCTTCAGGCTGAGACAGATTTAGTGGCCGCTTTATTGTGTAACGTTTGGATCAGTTCATCTTCCAAACCAAAACGTTCTTCCAGTGCCTGACCGAGCCGTGACAGGTCGCGATCAAAACTGTCATGACTGGTATCGACGTCTTCGGCATAAGTATCATTAAATTCCAGTGCCAAATCGGTCGAAACGGCAATTTTAGGATAAAGCACTTCTGCCAATGCTTTGCAATTCTGCCCATCGCTTTCACATTGCGACACGATTTGATCATAAACTTCGAAGTGACCGGCAGACAGATAGTCCATCAGCAGTTGGCAAAAATTTTCGATATCTTCCTGACCCGGTAACTGCCGATCATGCTGCTGCTTGTCGAAAGGCGGTAATGCTGCCAGCTTGCAGTAGGTGACAATCAATTGCTGACGCTCTTCCAGCCAGTTATCGATGGCAGTCACAGAGCCGCCCCATTGTTGTTGCGCAGTTTGCAGGCGGGTATACATAACCGTTTCCTTGAATGATTAAATGCGAGTTATACAGCTAATTAAAAGAATTCTCTGACAAAGATCAACTACTTTTTGATTGGTCAGCGCAGTATTTCCCTTTATGATGACAGCCACCTGAATCACAGTAAAACAATTCATTTGATGAAAAGTATTCACCTCAGCCTGCAACCGGCAGACAGCGGACACTGGTTTGTCGTCAATCAGGGATCTTTGTTCCTGACAGACACCATACAGGTGCCGCAGGGGCAGTGGCAAGCGTTGCAAATCGATGAGCCTGAAATGATTTGCCAGATCGGTCAATGGCAAGGGCAACCTTGTTATCTGGTGGTCAGTAATGATCAGAAAACAGCTGCTGAGCGCTGGCATAGTCCGCGGACTTTATTGCAGCAAACAGAACCTTTTTGGTTTGAAATGGCGGCCAGAGCTTGCCAGCTTGCACTATTTTTACAAACGCACCGTTATTGTGGCCAGTGCGGCAATAAAATGCACCTGGTGAACTGGGAACTGGCGATGTTATGCCACAAATGCGGTCATCGTTGTTATCCGCGTATTTCTCCTTGTGTATTGGTGGCTATTGTCAAAGAGCAGCAGATTTTACTGGCGCGCTCCAATCGGCATAAACCAGGCTTTTTTTCTATTCTGGCTGGCTTTGTTGAATCCGGTGAGACTCTGGAACAAGCTGCGGCACGGGAAGTGCAGGAAGAAGTTGGTTTGCAGATTGCTAATTTACGCTATGCCGGTAGTCAACCCTGGCCTTTTCCACATTCGTTGATGGTGGGCTTTATTGCCGATTACGCGGGTGGTGATATTCGTTGTCAACCTGATGAGATTGAAGAGGCACATTGGTTCCCATTACAACAATTACCGCAGGTACCACCGGCAGAATCTTTATCAGGCGCTATGATTGCGGCTGTGGTTGCTGCGCAATGCGGACAATAGGAACTAAAGCGGTAAAAAATAAAAAAGCCACAACCGTGGCTTAACTGTAAACTGTTGGGGCCCTGAAGAGCCTCTTTATTTTTGCATTTCTTCACTAGCGCGGTTAATTTTATAACAGATGCTTTTTTCGACCGCAATAGCTAAACAAAAGAAATTTGCCTAAATATTCATAGAACAGCAAAGATAGTGTCATAACAGCTATGCTGTTAAAATAATTCAACACAGCCTGATGGTAGAGCCAAGATGCAATTAAAAAATGATCGTTACCTGCGCGCCCTGTTAAAACAACCTGTTGATCGCACACCAATTTGGATGATGCGCCAAGCGGGGCGTTATTTGCCGGAATATCGCGCAGTCAGAGCCCAGGCCGGTGACTTTATGTCCTTGTGTAAAAATCCGGAATTAGCCTGTGAAGTGACCTTACAACCATTACGCCGCTATCCGCTGGATGCAGCGATTTTGTTCAGTGATATCCTCACTATCCCTGATGCCATGGGCATGGGGCTGTACTTTGGTGAAGGCGAGGGTCCGAAATTCACCAAACAACTGAATGATTTTATGGATGTGGTGCAGTTACCAGTGCCGGATCCGGAAGTTGAACTAAAATACGTGATGGATGCGGTGCGAACCATTCGCCGCGAATTAAACGGCGAAGTGCCTTTAATCGGCTTTTCCGGGAGTCCATGGACGCTGGCTACTTACATGTTGGAAGGTGGTAGCAGCAAAACCTTCTCCAAAATTAAAAAGCTGATGTACAGTGAGCCGGAAGTGGTGCATATCCTGCTCGATAAACTGACGCAGAGCGTGATCCTGTATCTGAATGCCCAAATTGCCGCCGGTGCCCAGTCCGTGATGATTTTTGATACCTGGGGCGGTGTGTTATCACCAAACGCTTATCGCGAGTATTCGCTCAGTTATATGCAGCAAATCATTGAAGGTCTGACCCGCCATGCTGACGGCCGGCCAGTGCCAGTCACCTTGTTCACCAAAAATGGTGGTTTGTGGTTAGAAGATATGGCTGCTACAGGTTGTGATGCACTGGGTCTGGACTGGACTATGGATATCCGCCATGCCCGCGCCCGTGTCGGTGATAAAGTGGCGCTGCAGGGCAATATGGACCCGGCGGTGTTGTTGGGGTCACCAGAGCGGATCCGGTTAGAAGTACAAGCTATCCTGGACGGTTATGGCCAAGGTTCAGGCCATGTCTTTAACCTGGGCCACGGTATCACGCCAGATGTTGATCCGGAAAAAGCTGGCGTTTTCATTGATGCGGTGCAGTCGTTCAGCCGCACTTATCATATGAACACTGATTTTAGTTAAGACTTTACTTTGATTGATAAGCAAAACAGCCAGGCATTGCCTGACTGTTTTGCTTAAGCCGCAGCGTCACTTTAGAACAAACGGTTGAGGCCGTTCATGGCTGCAACCCGATAGGCTTCTGCCATCGTCGGATAGTTAAAAGTGGTGTGAACAAAATACTCGACGTTATTGCCGCCATTCTTCTGCATCATAATCGCCTGACCGATATGGACGATCTCGGCCGCTCTTTCACCAAAACAGTGGATGCCAAGGATCTCTTTGGTTTCACGGTGGAATAATAATTTCAGGCTGCCCACATTGGTGTTGGCAATTTGTGCTCTGGCCAGATGTTTAAACTGGGCTCTACCTACTTCGTAGGGGATACGGGCCGCTGTTAACTGCTGTTCAGTTTTACCGACTGAACTCATCTCCGGGATGGTATAAATCCCAACCGGGATATCTTCAATCAGTTGCATCGGACAAGCACCATATAAAATGGCATTTCCGGCGATGCGGCCCTGATCATAAGCTGCACTGGCCAGGCTCGGATAACCTATCACGTCACCGACCGCATAAATATTGGGTACTTCGGTTTGATATTTATCATTAACCTTGAGCTGACCACGGCTATCGGCTTTTAAACCCACAGCGGCCAGATTCAGCGTATCGGTATTGCCGGTACGGCCATTGGCAAACAGAATACAGTCGGCTTTCATTTTTTTGCCGGACTGCAGATGCAGGATCACGCCGTCGGCTAAACCTTCAATAGATTCGAACTCTTCACCATGGCGGATGGTGACCCCTGAATTCCAGAAATGATAACTGAGCGCATCAGAAATTTCGGCGTCCATAAAAGACAATAACCGGTCTCTGGTATTGACTAAATCAACCCGAACCCCTAAACCACGGAAAATGGAGGCGTATTCGCAGCCAATGACGCCAGCACCGAAAATGATGATGTGCCGCGGATCATCTTTGAGCGATAAAATAGTATCGCTGTCAAAAATATGCGGATGATTAAAATCAACATTGGCTGGCCGGTAGGGCCGTGAGCCGGTGGCGAGAATAATGGTTTCGGCGCTGATTTCCCGCTCCGGACCTGCCGCTGGGGTAATTTTGATGGTATGGCAATCGACAAAAGAGGCTTCGCCAGCGAAGACTTCCACCCGGTTGCGGTCATAAAAACTGCTACGCAGCCGGACTTGTTTGCGGATCACGCCGGCCGCATGCTTCAGGATTTGCGGAAATGTCAGATTCGACGATTGGTTGTCCATCTGAAATAATGGATTTTCATTGTACTCAATATAACGGCTGACCGAATGGCGTAAGGCTTTGGATGGGATGGTGCCCCAGTGGGTGCAACCGCCGCCGACCTGATCATGGCGCTCAACCACGGCCACTTTTTTGCCACTTTTCGCCAGATTCATTGCCGCGCCTTCGCCGCCAGGGCCGGTGCCGATGATAATAGCGTCATATTGATATGTTGGTTTTGCAGATGTCGATTTGGCAGGCACAGCAGATCCCTATTCAGGTGATGTCAGGTCAGCGTTGATAATAGCAGTTTAATTTCATCAGGTTGAAGCAGAAAAGGCAACTTGCGTTGCCTTTTTTGAGTGAGATGCTGTGGCGGTCAGGCTGCAGACTATCAGGGGTCTTGCTTAGCAAGCCGCGTTAAGCATACTGCGTGATAAACTGTTGCCATTGGCGTTGTTGCAACTGAAAGTTCAGTTTCATCTGCTGATAATGCTGGCGGGCATCATAGTCATTGTATTGCTGCAGCAATTGTTCTTTCTTTTGTTGCAGTTGTTGTTTCTTCTGCTGTAGCAGCTGTTTCTGAATTTCGTAATAAGCCTGCATTTTGTCCAGCAACAGATTATATTCCTGCTCCATTTTTTGCATCAGTAACTCGGCATCTGGCAAGGCAGAGACCTTGGCTTGGGCGCGTTTGAGTTGCATCAGTGCTTTGGCTTTCACAATCCGATCTTCCGGGCACACTTTCAGATTCTGTGTCAGACCAATCCAGGAGCAACTTTTAATCAGCCACTTGGTTGGATCAAATTGCCACCAGCGAATGCCATTGCGATAGTCGTATTCAAAGATATGGTGAAAATTATGGTAGCCCTCGCCGTAAGTCAGGAATGCCAGAATACCGTTGTCACGGGCACTATTCTGATCTGTGTAAGGCTGGCTGCCCCAGATATGAGCCAATGAATTGATAAAGAAAGTAAAGTGATGGCTAAGCACAAGACGCAACACGCCAACGCTAAGTAGCATCCCCAGATAGCTGTCGGTCAGAAAACCAAGAAATAGCGGGATCCCGACGTTGGTTGCCACTGTCAGAGCTAAATAATGTTTGTGCTGCCACATCACAATCGGATTCTTCTGCAGATCCCGGACATTACTGTAATCGTCATACTGCTGTTTCTGATATTCCCGCAGCATCCAGCCGATATGACTAAACCAGAAACCACGTTTGGCAGAGTAGGGGTCTTTATCGTTTTCATCGACAAATTTATGATGTACCCGGTGATCGGAAGACCAGTGCAGTGCGCTGTTCTGTAGTGCAAAAGCACCACCAATGGCAAAAAACCATTGCAACAACGGATGCGCATCATAAGTTTTGTGCGCCCACAGGCGGTGGTAACCGGCTGTGATCGACATGCCGCAATATCCCAGCGCTAAAATAGTGAGGGTGATTTCCAGCCAGCTAAAGCCAACAGTGATGGCGTAAAAAGGCACTGCCACTGCCGCAATCAGAAAGGTCAGGCTGAACAACACGACATTGGTCCAGATTATTGGAGGTTTAGTCATTTTAGGTACGCTTAGCTTACATCTGTTAGCTAATTTTACTGTGCATTTTACGATGGTCAAGGTATAAAATAGCCCGGACAGCAGACAGGATGTAAATGTGACCAGAGCCCAACAAAAAGAACGCACTCGTCGTGCCATTATCGATGCCGCTTTTGCCCAGTTAAGCCCGGATAAAGGTTTTTCCAGCCTGAGTCTGCGCGAAGTCGCGCGCGAAGCCGGTATTGCGCCTACTTCGTTTTATCGCCATTTTACCGATATGGATGAATTGGGCCTGACGTTGGTGGATGAAGCGGGCTTGATGTTGCGGCAACTGTTACGTCAGGCCAGGCATCGGATTGAAAAAAACGGCAGCGTGATCCGGACCTCCATTGAAACTTTTATGGAGTTTGTGGTAGGAAACAGTAATGTGTTCCGGTTGTTATTACGGGAGCGTTCAGGCACCTCAGCTTCTTTCCGGCGGGCAGTTGCGCGGGAAATTCAGCATTTTTGTGTTGAGCTGGCCGATTATCTGCGTAAAGAAACCGCTTGTCCGGACGAATTTGCGCAGGTGCAAGCAGAAGCAATGGTGACCCTGGTCTTTCATGCCGGTGCTGATGCGCTGGACGCCAGCACCGAGATGCGGCTGTTAATTACCCATAAAACCATTACCCAACTGCGCTGGTTGGCCCATGGCGCAGCTGGTTATGGCCGGCGGGCTAAAGAGTAATTTTTTTCAGCCAGACCCCACATTCAATGTGATGGGTATAAGGGAACTGATCAAATAAAGCAAAACGTTGCACCTGGTGAGTTTTGCACAAAGTCGTCAGATTGGCAGCCAGTGTTTCCGGGTTACAGGAAATATAGAGAATATCGTCAAAACGGCTGACCAGTTGTTCGGTCGCTGGATCTAAACCGGCCCGCGGCGGATCAACCAGGATGGTGTTTAATGTCAGGCCAGCTAGTTCAATATCTTTTAGTTTAGAACCTT
Source organism: Rheinheimera sp. B2H12 (assembly GCF_059620065.1). Classification (NCBI taxonomy): domain Bacteria; kingdom Pseudomonadati; phylum Pseudomonadota; class Gammaproteobacteria; order Chromatiales; family Chromatiaceae; genus Rheinheimera; species Rheinheimera sp. B2H12. The sequence goes on from NZ_CM184363.1 coordinate 268,965, forward strand.
CCGCCAGTGCGGCACTGACATCCTCTGCCGACATTTGCAAAACCTGCACATTATTGATCTGGTTCAGCGCAATATTATGCTGCGCACAGCGGATGGACGAGCGGGCTATTTCTGTGGCGACCACTTGTTGAAAATACGGTGCCAGCGCCAACGAAAAATTACCGTTGCCACAATAGAGTTCCAGTAAATCGCCTTGTAACTGACTGGCGATATCACAAGCCCAACTCAACATATGCTGATTCACTTCACCGTTCGGTTGGGTAAAGCTGTTTTCAATTTGCTGATAACGTAAAGTTCGGCCACCGACCTGCAATTGTTCAATCAGATAATCTTTATCCAGCAAGATTTTTTGTTTGCGGGCCCGACCGATAAAGTCGACTTGTTGGATGGCTGCCAATTCGGCTTTTAACGCCGCCGCCTCGGCTTGCCATTCGGCTGGGATCGGCTTTTTATAGATCAGGCTGACCAGCAGCTCGCCACTGAGACTGGCCAGGTAATCAATCTGATATAACCGGTTTCTCAGCAGGGGCCGCTTTTTGATGGCGTTGAGCAACACCGGCATAAAATCGGCGATGGTTTTACAGGCGATCGGGAAATAATCAATCCGTTGTTTCTGTTTGGTCGCTGGATCAAACATGATATGGAATAAATCATCGCCTTCATGCCAGATGCGAAATTCAGCCCTGAGCCGGTAATGTTCAGGCCGCGACGCAAAGACTTCAGCACTGGTTACGCCAAAAGGCTGAAATAAACTTTGCATTGCCGTGACTTTATCAGCCAGCAAAGCTTGATATTGTGCCGGAAAAACCTGGCCTAATTGCATCACATCACCTCATCCGGAAAAAGGCGGCTATTCTATGTGGTTTTGCCTGAAAGTCCAAATCAGCAACTGACTGCATTAATAGTGGCATTATGGCAAAATAGTCAGCTTGCGGCGAAGGAGCGAATATGCGGATTGGTTTTATTGATAGTGGAGTGGGCGGGCTGACAGTGTTTGCACATGTCCGGCAAAAGGTCGAAGCTGATTACATCTACCTGATGGATAATAAATATCTGCCTTATGGTGAAAAATCTGAAGATTTCATTCAACAGCGATTAAGCCAATTATCGGTGCATTTAATTGCACTGGGTGCCGAGTTGATTGTTATTGCCTGTAATACCGCGACCACTCAGGCGGTGGATTATTTACGGCAACAATTCAGCGTGCCTTTTGTTGGTGTGGTGCCGGCGATCAAACCTGCCGCCGTATTAAGCCAGGGTCAAGGCTTTGCAGTATTGGCAACACCAGGTACAGTTAATAGCGATTATCTGCAAGATCTGATTCGACAATTCGCTCCGACCGAGGTTGTGACTAAGGTAGGGAGTAGTGAACTCGTCCGGCTGGCAGAAGAAAAGATCTGGTCTGGTGTGGACGTCAGTCAACAAGTGGCAGACATTTTGTCGGTCAGTCCGTTACTGGAGGCTAAACCAAAAGTCGTGGTGCTCGGTTGCACCCATTTCCCGTTTCTGGCGGCGGAAATTCATGCGCAGTTGCCACTTGATTGCCAGTTGCTGGATACCGGTGATGCGATTGCCCGCCGAGTCGCCCAACTGGCCCGCAACATGCCACAGTCGGGGATTAAGGGTCATCATTGTTTTATCAGTACCAGGAAGTTGACTGAACAACAGCAAAGCAGATTGGTGGAGTTGGGCTTTGACCAGCATGAATGCTGGCCAGAGCCCTTTCAAGGATAAGGCTTATTCTTCGTTGTCTTCGTTATCCTGACGTTCTTTTGCTTCTCTTACTTTTAACGTGCGGCCTTCGAATTCAAAATCATTCAGTTTTTGGATCATCTTCGCTGCATCTTTGGCGGCAACTTCAACAAAACCAAAACCACGACGACGTCCGGTCTGGCGATCTTTCATCAGTCGGACGTTGACGACCGCGCCTGATTGCTGAAATAACTCCCTGACAGCTTCTTCGTTAGCTTTATAAGGCAGGTTTCCTACATATAAGGTGGCGGTGTCGCCAGATACAGTCGCAACAGCGGCTGCCTTTGCCGGTTTTGGTTCAGCGCCAGCCGGTAACGGCTTATACTCAACCAGGATAGGCACCAGGACACCTGCAAGTAAAACACCAATCACTAAGGAGATAGGTGCTGATGGCAATAGATCTGCCGGAAGAAAAATTGAAACAACATAAACGACGATGGCAAGCGCCAGTGTAAAGGGTAATGAAGTTCGTAGACTCGATGACATAATTAAATTCCTAAAGCTGATAGATGAGAGTGAATACCACAGAGAAAAATTCGATTGCCTACTACTATATAAAGCAGTCAAAACTATATTAACCACTGAATACCAGTTCGCCAACAGCTAACTGCGATTAAAATCCACTGTTTTTGTAGCTAATTTATGCATTTAGTGGCTTTAATGAGCACTTGAACTGAAAACTGCAAAAAACTATATTTTCGCGCTTGCGCCCGGCGAAAAACTCCCTATAATGCGCCCCATGCCGACGGGGTCCAGCGATAAGCAGGCTTCGAAAGCAGTAAGGTCGGTAAGTTTGAAGAAAGTTGAAAATGTCGATAAAAAGACGCTTGACACGAAATGAAAACTGACTAAAATGGCCGCCTCGCAGCGATGACAGGTTGAAAGGTCTGAAAGTTGTGGTGAGGTAGAAATCAGCAGTGATTTCTGAGGTAAGGCAGGTTGAGTAGAGAAGCTCATTTAAATAGTGAAATTCTCTGCTTGACTTAAATTCTGGGAAGTGTAACATACGCCTCCCGCTTCGAAGTCGAAGCACGCTCTTTAACAATTAGCAATCAATCATCTGTGTGGGCACTCGATTCATGAGATTCGCAAAACGAATTAACTGAGTATGAGTGACCAGATAGTAAAATATTTAGTCAGTAATACTGAGCAGCTACTTAGGTAGCGAAAAAACTTTTAATTGAAGAGTTTGATCATGGCTCAGATTGAACGCTGGCGGCAGGCCTAACACATGCAAGTCGAGCGGGGTTTTCGGACCTAGCGGCGGACGGGTGAGTAATGCGTAGGAAGCTACCCGACAGAGGGGGATACCAGTTGGAAACGACTGTTAATACCGCATAATGTCTACGGACCAAAGTGTGGGACCTTCGGGCCACATGCTGTCGGATGCGCCTACGTGGGATTAGCTAGTTGGTGAGGTAATGGCTCACCAAGGCGACGATCCCTAGCTGGTTTGAGAGGATGATCAGCCACACTGGAACTGAGACACGGTCCAGACTCCTACGGGAGGCAGCAGTGGGGAATATTGGACAATGGGCGCAAGCCTGATCCAGCCATGCCGCGTGTGTGAAGAAGGCCTTCGGGTTGTAAAGCACTTTCAGCGAGGAGGAAGGGTTGGTCGTTAATAGCGGCTAACTTTGACGTTACTCGCAGAAGAAGCACCGGCTAACTCTGTGCCAGCAGCCGCGGTAATACAGAGGGTGCAAGCGTTAATCGGAATTACTGGGCGTAAAGCGCACGCAGGCGGTTGGTTAAGTCAGATGTGAAAGCCCCGGGCTCAACCTGGGAATTGCATTTGAAACTGGCCAACTAGAGTACGTGAGAGGGGGGTAGAATTCCAAGTGTAGCGGTGAAATGCGTAGAGATTTGGAGGAATACCAGTGGCGAAGGCGGCCCCCTGGCACGATACTGACGCTCAGGTGCGAAAGCGTGGGGAGCAAACAGGATTAGATACCCTGGTAGTCCACGCCGTAAACGATGTCTACTAGCTGTTCGTGGTCTTGTACTGTGAGTAGCGCAGCTAACGCACTAAGTAGACCGCCTGGGGAGTACGGTCGCAAGATTAAAACTCAAATGAATTGACGGGGGCCCGCACAAGCGGTGGAGCATGTGGTTTAATTCGACGCAACGCGAAGAACCTTACCTACTCTTGACATCTAGCGAAGATTGTAGAGATACGATTGTGCCTTCGGGAACGCTAAGACAGGTGCTGCATGGCTGTCGTCAGCTCGTGTTGTGAAATGTTGGGTTAAGTCCCGCAACGAGCGCAACCCTTATCCTTAGTTGCCAGCACGTAATGGTGGGAACTCTAGGGAGACTGCCGGTGATAAACCGGAGGAAGGTGGGGACGACGTCAAGTCATCATGGCCCTTACGAGTAGGGCTACACACGTGCTACAATGGTACGTACAGAGGGAGGCAAGCTGGCGACAGTGAGCGGATCTCTTAAAGCGTATCGTAGTCCGGATCGCAGTCTGCAACTCGACTGCGTGAAGTCGGAATCGCTAGTAATCGCAAATCAGAATGTTGCGGTGAATACGTTCCCGGGCCTTGTACACACCGCCCGTCACACCATGGGAGTGGGTTGCAAAAGAAGTAGGTAGCTTAACCTTCGGGAGGGCGCTTACCACTTTGTGATTCATGACTGGGGTGAAGTCGTAACAAGGTAACCCTAGGGGAACCTGGGGTTGGATCACCTCCTTACCTATAGCGAACTGATGTTTCGAAGTGTCCACACAGATGATTGATTGTAACGTAGAGCAAACAGTAAGAACCATTGCGGTTACGGCTGGTCTGTAGCTCAGGTGGTTAGAGCGCACCCCTGATAAGGGTGAGGTCGGTAGTTCGAGTCTACTCAGACCAACCAAATTTCGCTTTATGCTTCGTTACTTTAAACCTCACATACAAATGTATGCTTCGGTTCAAAGTGCCTCGCCTAAAACGAAATTACCATTAAATCCGAAAGGATTTAACGCGAGTGGTTTGCTTTTAGACGAGCTGACTTTGTGAGATGAGGAAGGAGTGTACTGATGTACATGACTGACGATGCGAGCAAACAAAAGCGAAGTATAAAAGTAAAGAACGAAGCGATAAATGGGGTTATAGCTCAGCTGGGAGAGCGCCTGCCTTGCACGCAGGAGGTCAGCGGTTCGATCCCGCTTAACTCCACCATTCTTAAGAAATGAAATTACTGTTTGAAAACTCAAAGACAAACTCTCTGGTTAGAGACTTTATCTTTGAGCTTTATGCTCAACGCTCTTTAACAATTAGGCAAGCTGATAGTAGTAAAAATAAAGGTCAACAATTTTATTGTGAACCTTAAGCACAAACTTACGATTTCCAAGACAATTTGGGGTTGTATGGTTAAGTGACTAAGCGTACACGGTGGATGCCTTGGCAGTCAGAGGCGATGAAGGACGTGCTAACCTGCGAAAAGCTGTGAGAAGTCGGTAAGAGACGTTAGACTCACAGATGTCCGAATGGGGAAACCCACCAGATTTATCTGGTATCGTATGATGAATACATAGTCATACGAGGCGAACCGGGAGAACTGAAACATCTAAGTACCCCGAGGAAAAGAAATCAACCGAGATCCCCTTAGTAGCGGCGAGCGAAAGGGGGCTAGCCCTTAAGTTGGTGAAGAATTAGTGGAAGGCTCTGGAAAGTGCCGCGATACAGGGTGATAGCCCCGTACACGAAAAGTCTTCATCAGTGAAAACGAGTAGGACGGGACACGAGACATCCTGTTTGAATATGGGGGGACCATCCTCCAAGGCTAAATACTCCTGACTGACCGATAGTGAACCAGTACCGTGAGGGAAAGGCGAAAAGAACCCCTGTTAGGGGAGTGAAATAGAACCTGAAACCGTGTACGTACAAGCAGTGGGAGCCCCTTCGTGGGGTGACTGCGTACCTTTTGTATAATGGGTCAGCGACTTACATTCTGTAGCGAGGTTAACCGAATAGGGGAGCCGTAGGGAAACCGAGTCTTAACTGGGCGAATAGTTGCAGGGTGTAGACCCGAAACCGGGCAATCTACCCATGAGCAGGTTGAAGGTTGGGTAACACTAACTGGAGGACCGAACCCACTAATGTTGAAAAATTAGGGGATGACTTGTGGGTCGGAGTGAAAGGCTAATCAAGCTCGGAGATATCTGGTTCTCCTCGAAAGCTATTTAGGTAGCGCCTCGAGCGAATACCATTGGGGGTAGAGCACTGTTAAGGCTAGGGGGTCATCCCGACTTACCAACCCTTTGCAAACTCCGAATACCAATGAGTACTACTCGGGAGACACACGACGGGTGCTAACGTCCGCCGTGAAAAGGGAAACAACCCAGACCACCAGCTAAGGTCCCAAAGTCATGGTTAAGTGGAAAACGATGTGGAAAGGCATAGACAGCTAGGAGGTTGGCTTAGAAGCAGCCACCCTTTAAAGAAAGCGTAATAGCTCACTAGTCGAGTCGGTCTGCGCGGAAGATGTAACGGGGCTAAACCATGCACCGAAGCTGTGGACTTGCACTATGTGCAAGTGGTAGAGGAGCGTTCTGTAAGCCGTAGAAGGTGTCTTGTGAAGGATGCTGGAGGTATCAGAAGTGCGAATGCTGACATAAGTAACGATAAGGGGAGTGAAAAACTTCCCCGCCGGAAGACCAAGGGTTCCTATCCCATGCTAATCAGGGTAGGGTAAGTCGGCCCCTAAGGCGAGGGCGAAAGCCGTAGTCGATGGGAAACGGGTTAATATTCCCGTACCGACAGTACTGCGATGGGGGGACGGAGAAGGCTAGGCAGGCATGGCGTTGGTAGTCCATGTGAAAGTATGTAGGTTGGGTGTTTAGGAAAATCCGGACGCCTAAGACTGAGATACGAGACGAGCCACTAAGGTGGTGAAGCTGTTGATGCCACGCTTCCAGGAAAAGCCTCTAAGCTTCAGGTACTTGTCGACCGTACTCGAAACCGACACAGGTGGTCAGGTAGAGAATACCAAGGCGCTTGAGAGAACTCTGGTGAAGGAACTAGGCAAAATAGTACCGTAACTTCGGGAGAAGGTACGCTCTTGGGTGTGAAGGACTTGCTCCGTAAGCATCTGAGAGTCGCAGTGACCAGCTGGCTGCAACTGTTTATTAAAAACACAGCACTCTGCAAACTCGAGAGAGGACGTATAGGGTGTGACACCTGCCCGGTGCCGGAAGGTTAATTGATGGGGTTAGCGCAAGCGAAGCTCTTGATCGAAGCCCCGGTAAACGGCGGCCGTAACTATAACGGTCCTAAGGTAGCGAAATTCCTTGTCGGGTAAGTTCCGACCTGCACGAATGGTGTAATGATGGCCAGGCTGTCTCCACCAGAGACTCAGTGAAATTGAAATTGCGGTGAAGATGCCGTATACCCGCGGCTAGACGGAAAGACCCCGTGAACCTTTACTATAGCTTGGCACTGAACATTGACCCTGTATGTGTAGGATAGGTGGGAGGCTTTGAAGTTGTGACGCTAGTCACGATGGAGCCGTCCTTGAAATACCACCCTTGCATGTTTGATGTTCTAACGTGGGCCCCTAATCGGGGTTGCGGACAGTGTCTGGTGGGTAGTTTGACTGGGGCGGTCTCCTCCTAAAGAGTAACGGAGGAGCACGAAGGTTGGCTAAGTACGGTCGGACATCGTACGGTTAGTGCAAAGGCAGAAGCCAGCTTAACTGCGAGACAGACACGTCGAGCAGGTACGAAAGTAGGTCTTAGTGATCCGGTGGTTCTGTATGGAAGGGCCATCGCTCAACGGATAAAAGGTACTCCGGGGATAACAGGCTGATACCGCCCAAGAGTTCATATCGACGGCGGTGTTTGGCACCTCGATGTCGGCTCATCACATCCTGGGGCTGAAGTCGGTCCCAAGGGTATGGCTGTTCGCCATTTAAAGTGGTACGCGAGCTGGGTTTAGAACGTCGTGAGACAGTTCGGTCCCTATCTGCCGTGGGCGTTGGATGATTGATTGGAGTTGTTCCTAGTACGAGAGGACCGGAATGAACGAACCGCTGGTGTTCGGGTTGTCATGCCAATGGCACTGCCCGGTAGCTACGTTCGGAACGGATAACCGCTGAAAGCATCTAAGCGGGAAGCCGGCCAAGAGATGAGTCATCCCTTGTACCTTGAGTACACATAAGGGTTGTTGGAGACCACAACGTTGATAGGTGAGGTGTGGAAGCGTAGTGATACGTTAAGCTAACTCATACTAATTGCCCGAGAGGCTTAACCATACAACGCCCAAGTTGTTTTGAGCGTAAGAAGTGCTGAAGAACTACTATAAAGAACCAGCTTGTCTAAGTTAAAGAAGCTAAACAGTTTTTGCCTGGTGGCAATAGCGCTGTGGAACCACCTGAATCCATTCCGAACTCAGAAGTGAAACGCAGCTGCGACGATGGTAGTGTGGCAGATGCCATGCGAGAGTAGTACACCGCCAGGCTCCCAATAAATAAAAAAGCCCCAGTCGAAAGACTGGGGCTTTTTTATTTATCGTGATTCTGGCGCTGGAGTACTTGGAGAGTAGTACAGTGAAGCCCGAAACAGACAACGCCAACCATTTGGCGTTGTCCGGGCTGAACGGCCCTGAGCTCTGCGAAGGGCATGAAGGCTCCTCATAAAGCCAAAAAGGCCCAGTCTAACGACTGGGCCTTTTTGCTTTATGGGATCCAGGCGGAATATTGGTCGAGCTTGGCATTGCCATGCGAGGTAGTACAGTGAAATCGGGGTTTCAAAAAGCCAACAATTTGGCTTTTTGCCGATTGAACGCCCTGAGCTCTGCGAAGGGCATGAAGGCTCCCAAACTCGCTAGGCTTTTTTTATACCATTCCATCTTAAAGTCTGTTCAGTACCGCCCAGTTTCTTGAGCACATCTTGCTCACCCGTACTTTATCGCTGATAAAGTCATTCCAGGCATCGCTACAGGCATCCACAATCGCTTCGTAGCTCTCAAAACAACGATTGGCTATGTGGTGTTGACGTAGCCAGCTCCATACTTGCTCTATCGGATTGAGTTCAGGTGAATACGGTGGCAGTTTTAATATCGACAGGTTATGAAAATCATCTGCAATATCATCAGTATGCCAACCCGCGCCATCCATCACGACCACTGCATAGCGGCCCTTGGCTGTTGTGGCTGAAATTTGCGCTAAGTGCATTTTCATCACCTCTTTACTCAGAAAAGGAACTATCAATGCTTCTGTTGCGCCATTGGCCGGGCAGATGGCGCCGAAAAGATGAGCGTATTCAAATTGCTGCTGTTTAACCGCACGTGGCCGAGAGCCTGTGCTAGCCCATAAGCGCGTGGTTGTATTCTGCTGGCCGATACGAGCTTCATCCTGGAACCAGACATCGACATCTTCCAGCCGCACCGTGCCAGGAATGTTAAGGATCGTTTCCAATTGGAAGTTTTATATATGCGTCCTGGACGCCTTGTTGTTGCTTCGGGTGCCGCGAGCGACTGGTTATCCAGCTAAATCCAAGTTGTTTCAGTAACTTATAAATGGCGTTATGGTGATAATGTACACCAAACTCGGCTTTGATATAGTTGAGGATTTTTTCACCGGTCAGCCTGCCACCATGTTCATTCTGGCTTTGGCATGTAATAAAGTCGCCCAATTGTTTTTGCTGCTGGGCAGTCAAAAATGGCGTACGTCCTTTTGCTTTACGTGCTTCTAAACCCTCGAGGCCAGAAGCAAGGTAGTTGCTCACCCAAGTATTCACACTGGTGCGACTGATTTTAAGCTGCTCAGCAACTGATGTACGGTTTTTACATTGAAGAAACAGAGACAGCGCCAGCAAGCGCATACGCTTGCGGGCATTTTTTTCGGCTCGAGAGCGCTTCAGTAAGTCTTCAGGAGTAAGATCCATCATGCGAATGCCGTATTGATGCTAACCGCTTAATTAGAACAGAAAACTAGATGGAATGGTGTCACACGTCGCACTTCGTGGTGACTCCAACCGACGCATTTATTCAACTCAACCAACTCAATTACATTTGCATAGCAAACAAGATGAAATGGTATCACTGTTCGCAGCAACACAAAATTATCGTACACTGGCATAAAACACTTACAGAGTATGACGATGCAATTTAATCAGGTGATGGTGCAGTTTGAGCCAGGGCAAACCGACGACTTATCATTTGAAGTACCAGCGGGTTGGGGTCAAGGCAGGGCTGTATTTGGTGGTATGGCGGCAGCGCTGGCATTACAACATTTACTACAGTTATTACCTGCCGCGACGCAATTACGTTCTTTATCAGTTTCATTTGTTGCGCCATTAAATGCAGGCCCGGCTCAGGTCAGGCGTAAAGTGCTACGCCAGGGCAGTTCTGTGATCCAGGCGATGGCTGAAATTCAGCAACAGGGTCAAACGATGTTGGTGTTGCTGGCTAGTTTTGGCAGTAGCCGTAGTTCGAACTATCAAATCACTGGTATCACTGCGCCGGTGTGGGACTCTCAGGTCACTATCTTACCAAAACACGGACCTGTGCCAGAATTCACCACCCACTTTGACTACCAAATCCAGCAGGGCACATTGCCATTTAGTGGCAGTCTACAGCCTACCTTAGGTGGACAAATCAGATTTAGTGAAGGTCTGGAATGCAATACCGGTTATGCCGAATTACTGGCGTTGCTTGATGCCTGGCCACCCGTCAGTCTGACGTTATTAACAGCACCGGCAATGGCGAGCTCATTGACCTGGACAGTCGAATTTGTCGGTAGCAGCAGCCATTTTAGTACAGCGGATTGGTGGCGTTATCTGGCAAATATTGAATATGCTGCTGATGGCTATCACCATATTGAAGCAAAATTATGGGATCCAGCAGGTCAGTTGATCGCGATTAGCCGGCAGACAGTCACAGTTTTCGCCTGAGGTCATAAGTTTCGCAAGCAGCATATATTGGCTGATCGTCGCATAGCTTTACTGCAGGAAGATTATTAAACTCTGCGTTTAATGAGTGATATCTGCTGTCTATTTGTTGTGGCAGATCAAATGGTTTTGGAGGCATGGCGTCATAATGGGCAAAAAATCAACAGAGGCTGTTGTGATGCAAAATACTGCCACGGGACTGGACTGGAGTGAATTACTGCAGTCTGGTAACCGTATTTTTATTGGCTCGAATGCGGCGGTGCCAAACGCCTTGATCGATGATTTGATCCAGAATGCCAATCAGTTGCATGATATTGAAGTTGTGCACATTCAAACCATTTCAGAGAACAAATGGGTTGAAGAAAAGTATAAAGATCTTTTTAAAATCAATAGCTTATTTATTGGTGGCGACAAAATCCGCCAAGCGGTTGCAGAAGGTCGGGCCGATTACACGCCCTGTTTTTTATCCGAAATTCCTACCTTATTCAGTACCGATATTTTGCCACTGGATGCCGCTTTAGTGATGCTGAGCCCGCCAGATGAATATGGTTATTGCTCGCTCGGTGTTTCGGTGGATGTGGTTTCCGCTGCTGTTCGTTACGCCAAAAAAGTGATAGCGCAGTTTAATCCGCTGATGCCCAGAACCAGTGGTCATGCTTATATTCATAAAAGCAAAATTGATGCTTTTATCGAAGTATCCCAGCCATTACCGCAAGTAGCAACGCCTGAATTTGAACAGCGCATCGAACGGATTGGTCAATATGTGTCGATGCTGATTGAAGATGGCGCTACTTTACAAATAGGTATCGGCAAGATCCCAGAAGCTGTGCTGAGATATCTCGGTAATCATAAAAATCTGGGGGTCCATAGTGAAATGATTTCTGATGGCATTGTGCAACTGATGCGCCAAGGCGTGATCAACAACAGTCAGAAAACCTTTCATCCGGGAAAAACGGTCACCAGTTTCTGTGTCGGCAGCCAGAATTTATATGATTTTGTCGATCGTAATCCGCATATCGAATTTTACCCAAGCGAGTATGTGAACTCGCCAACCAATATCGCCCGCAACGATAAAATGGTGGTCATTAACAGTGCTATTGAAGTGGATCTGACCGGTCAGGTGGTATCAGATTCGATCGGCTATCAGTTTTACAGTGGGATCGGCGGTCAGGTCGATTTCAGCCGTGGTGCTTCGATGAGTAAAGGGGGCAAACCTATTATCGCCATGCCATCGACGGCGAAAAACGGCACCATTTCCCGTATCGTGCCGCATATTGCCGAAGGTAGCGGTGTAGTTACCTCCAGGGGTCATGTGCATTATGTGGTGACTGAATATGGTGTGGCGGCATTGCGCGGTAAAAGCATCCGTGAAAGAGCGCTGGAATTAATTCGGGTGGCGCATCCGAAGTTTCGCGCCGCATTATTGGCTGAAGTGCGTAAACATTATTGGGTGCCGAACTATCAGGTGCAGACGCCGATGGAAGTGCCAGAACTTGGCACCGTTGGACTTAAAATCCTCAATATCGGTGGCGAGACCTTTGATTTACGCCCGTTAAATCCGGCAGACGAACGCCGTCTGCAGGAGTTCTTTTATTCACATACCAAAGAAACCTTGTTATTGCGCTATAACCATCATCCAAAACAAATGTCGCGGGAAAAATCCAGCGTGCTGGTCAGTGTTGATCAATCCAAAGATCTGGCGCTCTGTATTGTAAGGCAGCAAGGCTCGGTACTGGAAATTCAGGCGGTCGGTCGGTATTACCTGATTGAAAGTAATAACAGCTGCGAAGTAGCCTTTGTCACCCGCGAGCGGCATCAGGGCAAAGGGATGGCCAAAATCCTGTTACAGGAGATGATCGCGATAGCGCGGCAGCGGAATATCCATGCCATGATGGCTTATGTGCGGGCGGAAAATAAAGCCATGCTGCGGGTGTTTGAAAAAGCTGGCTTTAAACGGTTACGCTCGGAAGAGCCGGATGAAGTGAATTTACAACTGATGTTACAAGCTGGATCCGATAAATGACAGTCACAGTATTCAGCCATCCGGCTTGTTTGCAACATGATGTGGGGCAGGATCACCCGGAAGCGCCAGCCCGCTTACATGCTATTGCTGATCAACTGCTGAGTTCTGGTCTGGAGTATGTCATCCGGCAAAAAGACGCGACGGCCGCCTCCGATCAACAACTGGCGTTGGTCCATGATCCGGCTTATATCCAACTGGTGCAGCAAAAACAACCGGACACTGGTTTAGCCTGGTTGGATGATGATACAGCCATCATGGCAAAATCAGTCAGGGCGGCCCGTTTTGCTGCTGGTGCAGTGATTAACGCTGTGGATTTAGTGATGCAGGCTGATGATCAACAAGCCTTTTGTGCGATTCGTCCACCAGGGCATCACGCCGAATCTGCTCAGGCCATGGGATTTTGCATTTTTAACAATGTCGCGGTTGGTGCCGCTTATGCCCTGGCTCAGTATCAACTGGAAAGAGTGCTGATTGTCGATTTTGATGTACACCACGGCAATGGTACTGAGCAAATTTTTCGCCATGATCCACGGGTGCTATTCTGCTCTTCGTTTGAACATCCGTTTTACCCTTATACAGATCCCACCAGTACCGAGCGGATGCTGAAAATGCCGTTGTCTGGTGCCAGTCATGGAACCTTGTTCCGCCAGTTATTCAGTGAACAATGGCGGCCTGCTATCGAACAGTTTGCGCCGCAGCTGATCCTGTTATCGGCCGGATTTGATGCACATGGTGAAGATGAAATGGCGCATCTGAAATGGAATGAATCGGATTATCAATGGGTTGCGGAACAATTAAAAGTGCTGGCCAACCAATGTTGCCATGGCCGGATCGTCGCTTGCCTCGAAGGCGGGTATGCCTTAAGTGCACTTGGCCGTAGTGTGGTGGCTATGCTTAAAGCCTGGGTTTAACCAACACCACCGGATAACACTTCTGCAAAGCCACGTTATTTATTACAATAGCGTTTTTTATGGCCTTTGGTTCTCGCATGCAACAACTCCAGGCGCAAGATGCCCGCCTTTATTCTACCTTTCGCTTAGCTGCCACCTTACAACAGGTCACACTGTTGTCGTCGCTGGCCGAGTTGCATACTTATCAGCCGCACAAGGCTCCCCTGGTGTTGGGCGAGGGCAGCAACAGTATTTTCCTGGCGGACTATCAGGGCGAAATTGTCCGTTATCTGGCAGCTGGCGTGACCGAGTCTGTGCAGCAAGATAAGCTATTGTTACACGTTGAAGCTGGCCATAACTGGCATCAGTTAGTGATGAAGATGGCCAGTGCCGGCTGGTGGGGACTGGAAAATCTGGTGTTGATCCCAGGCTCAGTCGGTGCGGCGCCGGTGCAAAACATTGGAGCTTACGGCGTTGAGTTTGCCGATTGCTGTGTTTATGTTGATTTTTATCACTGGCAACAGCGTAAGGTGATCCGGCTAAACCGTGCCGACTGCCAGTTTGGTTATCGTGACAGTATTTTTAAACAGCAACTGGCTGGTCAGGGCTTGATTGTGGCAGTCGGTTTACAGTTAACACGTCAGGGTTGTGCCGTAACCCGCTATCAAGGATTGGAGCAGTTAACTGCAGATTGCAGCCCGCAGGATGTGGTAGCCGCCGTTATCGCCTTACGGCAGTCAAAATTACCGGATCCGGCACAATTGGCTAATTGCGGCAGTTTTTTTAAAAATCCACTCCTCAACGCCAACCAGTTTCAATCATTACTGGCCATCTATCCGAGACTACCCAATTATCCGCAACCGGATGGCAGCTATAAAGTGGCGGCGGCCTGGCTGATTGATCAAAGTGGTTTCAAAGGCTATCGGCTGGGTGACGTTGGTTGTTATGAACGGCAACCGCTGGTACTGGTGAACTATGGTCAGGGCACAGCTACCGAGTTACTGGCGCTGGTTAATGCCATTCAACACAAAGTCCGGCAACAGTTTGCTATCGAACTGGAACCTGAAGTCAGGATGATGCTTGCTAATGAGTAAAGTGCTGCCACAAAGTCTGGCTCTGCAGCGTCAATTGATCCAGCAACTGGCTGCCGGTGCTCTGTGTTCCGGAGAAATGCTGGCACACCAAGCAGGGATCAGTCGAGCTGCCATTGCCCGCCATATCCTGGCTTTGCAACAACTCGGTCTCGATATCTATGCCATCAAGGGCAAAGGCTATCGCTTAGCAGCGCCGCTACAACTACTGGATATCAACAGGATCAAACAGTTACAGCAGCCTGGCTTGGCGGATATTCTGCTACAGCATGTCACTGACTCAACCAATACGCAGCTGTTAAAGCGGTTGCAGGATGGTGCATCTTTGCAAAAAGGTGCGGTGATCGTTGCTGAAGCCCAGACCGCAGGCCGGGGTAGACGCGGCAACAGCTGGTTTTCACCTTTTGGCAGCAACCTGTATTTTTCGCTGTATTGGCAGTTAGAGCAGGGGATCCAGGCGGCAATGGGTCTGAGTCTGGTGATTGGGATCGCAGTGGCAGAAGTGTTAGAACAACAATTTCAGTTGCCGGTGAAACTAAAGTGGCCGAATGACATTTATCTGGCCGATAAAAAACTGGCTGGTATCTTGGTTGAGCTGGCCGGGCAAAGTCACAGCCATTGCGATGTTGTGATAGGGTTGGGACTGAATGTGCAGATGCCAACCTTGGCAGAGCATCAGATCAGTCAGAGCTGGACTGATTTACAGCAGCACCTGAGCAGCAACGTCGACCGTAATATGCTAGTTGCCAGCTTACAGTCAGCAATGTGCCAGCATCTGCAGCAGTTTGAACAGCATGGCTTTCGGCCATTTGTCAGCGCTTTTAATCAGCGTGATCAGTTTGCAGGTCAGTTGGTCAGTCTGAGCAGTGGTCACCAGCACATGAAAGGTCTCTGCCTTGGCGTGGATGCGCAAGGTGGCATTGTATTGCAACAAGAAGGCCAGAGCCAAAGTTTTTATGGCGGCGAGCTGAGTTTGCGGGGGCTGGCATAATGGCAGTGTTATTACTTGATATCGGCAACAGTCGCTGTAAAGCCGTGTTGTATCAGCAAGGTCAGTTGCAGTTGCTGGCATCGCATCATGCTGCTGATTTAGCAGCTTTTGCTATAGAGGCAGTGTTTTGTTCTTCTGTTGCCAATAGCGAACGATATCAGGAAATCCAGCAGCAAACCGGACTGGCACAACTGGATTGGACCGAAATCCGTAGTGAAGCCAGCCGGCACGGCCTGACCAGTTGTTATCAGCAGCCGGAATTACTGGGTGTCGACCGCTGGTTGGCGATGCTTGGTGGCAGAACTTTATGGCCAGCGCAGGATTTACTGGTGATCGATGCCGGCACTGCCATTACCGTCGACTGGGTCGATGCCACAGGCCAGCATCTGGGCGGATGGATTTTGCCGGGATTACGGCTATTGGAAAAATCAGTGACCACCAACACGGCACGGGTGTTTTCACAAGATGGTTTGCTCAGTGGTTTGCAACCAGGCACTTCAACCGGGGCTTGCCTGCAAAATGGTTGTTTAGCGGCTGCCGCTGGTGCTTTACAAGCAGCCTTGCAACTGCGTTCCGTCTCGACCGTTATTTGCACCGGTGGTGATGCGGCCACCTTGCTCCCTCACCTGCAGTCAGACTTTGCTATCCAACTGGATCCGCTGTTAATTTTCCGTGGATTGGCGCTTTATCTGCCAAAAATGGCTAAATTGGCGAAGGATTAAGCACTCAGTTCAAAAATGTCAGTTTTTTTCGGTTTTACTGTTGCGCCACCTAAATCATTCCACTAGAATTCGCACCCACTGACGTAGCCGCTTTAGCTCAGTTGGTAGAGCAACTGACTTGTAATCAGTAGGTCATCCGTTCGACTCGGATAAGCGGCACCAGTTTTTGTGTGGAGGGGTTCCCGAGTGGCCAAAGGGATCAGACTGTAAATCTGCCGGCACTGCCTTCGAAGGTTCGAATCCTTCCCCCTCCACCATCTCTTCGTCAGGAAGAATAGCTACGAGTAGGCCGCGGGCATCGTATAATGGCTATTACCTCAGCCTTCCAAGCTGATGATGCGGGTTCGATTCCCGCTGCCCGCTCCAAAATTTGAAATAGATGCTGATATAGCTCAGGCGGTAGAGCGCATCCTTGGTAAGGATGAGGTCCCCAGTTCGATTCTGGGTATCAGCACCACTTCTTCAATAGCCTCCTCTTGCTTTAAAATCCAAAACAAATTCCATATAATCGCCGTTTTGTTTATAAAGGGTCTACTCCATGGCTAAGGCTAAATTTGAACGTAACAAACCGCACGTAAACGTAGGTACAATCGGCCACGTTGACCACGGTAAAACTACTCTGACTGCAGCTATCACCAACGTACTGGCTAAACACTACGGCGGTCAGGCTTTCGCATTCGACCAAATCGACAAAGCGCCAGAAGAAAAAGCTCGTGGTATCACGATCAACACTTCTCACGTTGAATACGATACACCATCACGTCACTACGCTCACGTAGACTGCCCAGGCCACGCTGACTATGTTAAAAACATGATCACTGGTGCTGCTCAGATGGACGGCGCAATCCTGGTAGTAGCAGCGACTGACGGCCCAATGCCACAGACTCGCGAGCACATCCTGTTATCTCGTCAGGTAGGCGTTCCTTACATCATCGTGTTCATGAACAAGTGTGACATGGTCGATGACGAAGAGCTGTTAGAGCTGGTAGAGATGGAAGTACGTGAGCTTCTTTCTGACTACGATTTCCCAGGTGATGACCTGCCGGTAATCCGTGGTTCAGCACTGAAAGGTCTGGAAGGCGACGCTAACTGGGAACCAAAAATCCTGGAACTGGGCGCAGCATTAGACTCTTACATTCCAGAGCCAGTCCGTGCAATCGATAAGCCATTCATCATGCCAATCGAAGACGTATTCTCAATCGCAGGTCGTGGTACAGTAGTAACAGGCCGTGTTGAGCAAGGTATCGTGAAAGTAGGCGAAGCGGTAGAAATCGTTGGTCTGAAAGACACAGTGACAACTACTTGTACTGGTGTTGAAATGTTCCGTAAACTGTTAGACGAAGGTCGTGCAGGCGAGAACATCGGTGCTCTGTTACGTGGTACTAAGCGTGAAGACGTAGAACGTGGTCAAGTATTAGCGAAACCAGGTTCAATCAAGCCACACACTAAGTTTGAAGGCGAAGTGTACGTTCTGTCTAAAGACGAAGGTGGCCGTCATACGCCATTCTTCAAAGGCTACCGTCCACAGTTCTACTTCCGTACTACTGACGTCACTGGTTCAGTAGAACTGCCAGAAGGCGTAGAGATGGTAATGCCAGGCGACAACCTGAAGTTCGTAGTAGAACTGATCAACCCAATCGCGATGGACGAAGGTTTACGCTTCGCTATCCGTGAAGGTGGCCGTACCGTTGGTGCTGGTGTAGTATCAAAAATCCTGGCTTAATTTGCTGGTGATTTAAAAAGGCCCTGCGGGGCCTTTTTTTGTACCCGCAAAACTGCCAGCGCCAGCTAGCTGGTCAGTAGAAATCAGCCAACTGTACTGAGAGCGGAGCTGCGTGCCGCCAAGCTTGGCGTATTTTGTTTACAGCTAAAGCTGCAACTGTAGCTGGCTTGGTGCTGTTTTGAACATTTTCTGCAGATTAGCCTCACTTTATACTGGCCGAAATCCACTGAATCCATTGGCGATTACGAAAAAAACTAAAGATAAACAGCTGAATCTGTTGATATCTTTAAACGAAACACAGAAAATTAGGCCAGTTATCAGACAGGCGCTTGTTTTAGCTGTCTGAGGCAGTATAATGAGCGGCTATTTTTGATACCTGAGAACAGGTAACAAAAGAAATAGGGGCATAGTTCCAATTGGTAGAACAGCGGTCTCCAAAACCGATGGTTGGGGGTTCGAATCCCTCTGCCCCTGCCAATTTAATGGCTTGAGTGCAGCATTGCATCCTGCATTGCAGCTGTAGTAGTGGCTTGTATTAACAAGCACGGAAAGTGAGTTTGAGCATGAACGCAGCAACAGAAGCGCCAAAAAGCGGATTAGATCTTGTCAAATGGCTGGCCGTATTTGCCATCCTGACCTTATTAGTGGTCGCCAACTACGTATTCGAATTTTCTACCCTGGAACGTGCTATCGGTTTAGTGGTGCTGATCCCACTGGCTGGTTTTGTCGCAGCACAAACCGGAAAGGGCCGTGATTTCTTAACTTTCGCCAAAGAAGCCAAGTTAGAAGTTCGCAAAGTCGTCTGGCCGACCCGGCAGGAAACCAATCAAACCACTTTAATTGTTGCTGTTGTCACCCTGATCATGGCTTTAGTCTTATTCGGTCTGGATTGGGTGCTGTTAAAGCTGGTGTCATTTTTAACGGGATTGGGGATCTAAACCATGTCAGAGAAAAAACGTTGGTACGTGGTGCAGGCCTTTGCCGGATTTGAACAACGCGTTGCGACTTCACTACGCGAGCACATCAAAATTCACCAGATGGAAGAAAAATTTGGTGAAGTGTTAGTGCCGACGGAAGAAGTGGTCGAAATGCGTGCGGGTCAGAAACGTAAATCTGAGCGCAAATTTTTCCCAGGCTACGTGCTAGTCCAGATGGAAATGTGTGAAGAAGCCTGGCACTTAGTTAAAAGTGTGCCGCGCGTACTTGGTTTCATTGGCGGTACTTCAGATCGTCCGGCACCTATCAGCCAGAAAGAAGCAGATACCATTCTGAATCGCCTGCAGGATAATGCGGACAAGCCGAAGCCGAAGACCTTGTTTGAAGCTGGTGAAGTGGTCCGTGTGACTGAAGGTCCATTTGCTGACTTCAACGGCGTGGTTGAAGAAGTTGATTACGAGAAGAGCCGCGTCAAAGTGTCTGTTCTTATTTTCGGTCGCTCGACTCCGGTTGAACTGGAGTTTGGACAGGTCGAAAAAGCATAACGGTGAAATAACCGTTGTCATGGGCCGCTGATTAAAATATAATCGCGGCCTTTTTAACATCAGGGGAGCCGTTTGAGTAAGTGTCCTCACACTTACGAGGCAATGACCCTACAACGAGGTGAAACATGGCAAAGAAAGTCACGGCACTTGTAAAATTACAAGTTAAAGCTGGTATGGCAAACCCGTCGCCACCAGTTGGTCCAGCTCTGGGTCAACACGGTGTGAACATCATGGAATTCTGTAAAGGCTTCAATGCCCGTACAGAATCACTGGAAAAAGGTATGCCAATTCCAGTTGTGATCACTGTATACAGCGACCGCTCATTTACATTTGAAACCCGCACCCCACCAGCATCTTTCTTATTACTGAAAGCAGCTGGCTTAAAAGGTGGTTCAGGCCGTCCTAATACCCAGAAAGTGGGTAAAGTGACCCGTGCTCAGCTGGAAGAAATCGTGAATATCAAACGCGCTGACTTAACAGCGGGCAGCGACGAAGCAGCCATCAGCACTATCGCTGGTACTGCTCGTTCTATGGGCTTAGTGGTGGAGGGTTAATCAATGGCTAAATTATCAAAGCGTGCTAAATTAATCCGTTCAAAAGTAGATTCTACTCGTGAATACGCGATCAATGACGCAGTGGCGTTATTAAAAGAATTAACTGCTGGCAAATTCGTTGAAAGCGTTGATGTTGCCATCAACCTTGGTATCGATGCCCGTAAATCTGACCAGAACGTGCGTGGTGCTACTGTACTGCCACACGGTACTGGCCGGACTGTACGTGTTGCTGTGTTCACTCAGGGTGCAAACGCTGAAGCTGCTAAAGCTGCCGGTGCTGACATCGTGGGTATGGAAGACTTAGCTGAACAAGTTAAGAAAGGCGTAATGGACTTTGATGTCGTGATCGCTTCTCCAGACGCAATGCGTGTTGTTGGTATGTTAGGTCAAATCCTTGGCCCACGTGGTCTGATGCCAAACCCGAAAACGGGTACTGTGACGCCAAACGTTGCTGAAGCTGTGAAAAACGCTAAAGCCGGTCAGGTTCGTTACCGTAACGACAAGAATGGTATCATCCATTCTACCGTTGGTAAGATTGACTTCGATACCGACAAACTGAAAGAGAACATCGAGTCTCTGATCATTGCACTGAAACGTGCCAAGCCATCTGTTGCAAAAGGTACTTACATCAAGAAAGTAACTATCTCTTCAACTCATGGGGCCGGTATCGTGCTGGACCAGGCTTCTCTGGAAGCCAAAGTCTAATTAAAGTTGCTTAAATAAGCTGCTTTACAGAGCCGCGCGGTTATTTTATAATCTCGCGCTCAAATTTTAGGGTAGAAGCCGGGCTTTGCTTGCAAAGTGTCTGGCTTCCGTCCAAGACCGTAGGTGCTGCAAAAGCTTAGCTGAGCAGCTTAAAACATCAACCTACGCAGACGGTGTTAGCCCCAGAAAGATTCCTATCAATCTGGCTCTCACCGTAAATCGCGCGCTTGATTCAGGTGACTGAATTTAAGCGATGTGTAGGCACCCGGACAATTCCGTCCGGATGAACCAGGAGTTAAGAGCCAATGGCTATTAAGCTTGAAGACAAAAAAGCGATCGTTGCTGAAGTCCAGGAAGCTGCCAATGGTGCTTTATCTGCGGTAGTCGCAGACGCTCGTGGTGTCGCTGTAGGCAAAATCACTGCTCTGCGTAAGCAGGCTCGTGAAGCTGGCGTATGGATGAAAGTTGTCCGTAACACGCTGGTTCGCCGTGCAGTATCAGGCACTGAGTTCGAGTGTTTAAGCGACGCGTTCGTCGGCCCAACGCTGATTGCGTTCTCTAAAGAGCACCCAGGTGCTGCAGCGCGGATCTTCAAAGATTTCGCCAAAGAGAACCAAAAGTTTGAGCTGAAAGGCGCAGCCTTCAATGGCGCCACAGTCAGTATCGATGTATTAGCAAGTCTGCCAACGCGCGACGAAGCTATTGCACGCCTGATGAGCACTATGAAAGAAGCAGCAGCCGGCAAACTTGTACGTACAATTGCCGCGGTTCGCGACCAAAAACAGGATCAAGCCGCGTAATTTTACGTGTTGTTTGGTAAGTAAAGTTTAATACGGGAATTATCCCGATAGTTTAGGAATCTGAGCAATGTCAGTTACTAAAGAGCAAATTTTAGACGCTATCGCAGCAATGTCTGTAATGGAAGTTGTTGAATTAGTTAGCGCTATGGAAGAAAAATTCGGCGTTTCTGCTGCTGCTGCTGTTGCAGTTGCTGCAGGTCCAGCTGCTGTTGTTGAAGAACAAACTGAGTTCACTGTTGTTCTGGCCGCTGTTGGCGCGAACAAAGTATCTGTTATCAAAGCAGTACGTGGTGCAACTGGTTTAGGTCTGAAAGAAGCGAAAGATCTGGTTGAATCTGCTCCAGCTCCAATCAAAGAAGCCGTTTCTAAAGCCGAAGCTGAAGCTCTGAAGAAAGAGTTAGAAGAAGCTGGTGCTACTGTTGAAGTTAAATAATCCGGATTTTTCTGGATTAGCCGCCTGATTTCAGGCTAGGCTGGTGGTGAAATAACCACCGGCCTTTTTGCGCTGTGGGACATTGATTTTCCCCGCCCCTTATGACGCCATTGTGGATGTTCATAACCACCGCCCCGCGAGGGTAGGTAGGGTAAAAAATCAGCAAGCTGAGGAACCCCATGACTTACTCTTATTCTGAAAAGAAACGTATCCGTAAGGACTTCGGTAAACGCCCACAAGTGTTGGACGTACCATATCTGTTGTCGATTCAAATCGAGTCGTTCAGCAAGTTTATTGAGCCAGATCCAGAAGGTGGATACGGTTTAGAAGCCGCTTTCCGCTCTGTATTCCCGATCAAAAGCTACTCAGGCAGTGCTGAACTGCAATATGTCAGCTATCGGATCGGCGAACCTGTATTTGACGTCAAAGAGTGTCAAATCCGTGGTGTCACTTACTCAGCGCCGCTGCGGGTGAAACTGCGGATGGTGTTATTTGATAAAGAAGCACCAGGCACCATTAAAGACATCCGCGAACAAGAAGTATACATGGGCGAAATTCCGCTCATGACCGAAAACGGTACCTTTGTCATCAATGGTACTGAGCGGGTAATTGTTTCTCAGCTGCACCGTAGCCCTGGCGTGTTCTTCGACCACGACCGCGGTAAAACTCACTCATCTGGTAAAGTGCTGTATAACGCACGCGTCATTCCTTACCGTGGTTCATGGTTAGATTTTGAATTTGATGCCAAAGATGCGTTGTTTGTGCGGATCGACCGTCGTCGTAAGCTGCCGGCCACGATTTTATTGCGTGCGCTTGAGCTGAGCACTGAAGACATTCTGAACACCTTCTTTGAAAATACAAAATTTGAAATCAAAGATGGTAAGTTGATGATGGCCGTTGTGGCAAACCGCTTACGTGGTGAAACTGCCCAGTTCGACATCAAAGACAACAACGGCGAGATTATCGTTGAAGCGGGTCGTCGTATCACCGCTAAACACGTTCGTCAGTTGGAAAAAACCGGCCTGACCCTGATGGAAGTACCGCATGAGTACGTCGTCGGCCGTGTGCTTGCACAAAATTACGCTGACCGTTCAACCGGAGAGATTATTGCCGAGGCGAACGCAGAGCTCACACTGGAGCTGTTAGCAAAATTAGCTAAAGCTGGCTACGATAGCTTTAAAACACTGTATATCAACGATTTGGACCAGGGTGCTTATATCTCTGACACACTGCGTATCGATCCGAGCAATAACCGGATGGAAGCGCTGGTCGAAATCTACCGCATGATGCGTCCTGGCGAGCCGCCAACACGCGAAGCTGCGGAAACTTTATTCCAAAACCTGTTCTTCTCTGAAGATCGTTATGATCTGTCGACGGTCGGCCGGATGAAATTCAACCGCCGCGTCAATTTTGAAGAAGGTAAAGGCGCCGGTGTATTGTCAAAAGACGACATCTTAGCCGTAATGAAAGTGCTGATTGATATCCGTAACGGTAACGGCGAAGTCGATGATATCGACCACCTGGGTAACCGTCGGATCCGTTCTGTCGGCGAAATGGCTGAAAACCAGTTCCGCGTTGGTTTAGTCCGCGTAGAACGTGCGGTGAAAGAACGTCTGTCACTGGGCGACTTAGACGCAGTGATGCCACAGGATTTAATCAATGCCAAACCAATTTCAGCGGCAGTGAAAGAGTTCTTTGGTTCAAGCCAGCTGTCTCAGTTTATGGACCAGAACAACCCATTATCTGAAGTGACGCACAAACGCCGTATCTCTGCGTTAGGCCCTGGTGGTTTAACCCGCGAGCGCGCAGGCTTCGAAGTCCGCGACGTTCACCCAACGCACTATGGTCGTGTCTGTCCTATCGAAACGCCTGAAGGTCCGAACATCGGTCTGATCAACTCATTGTCTATGTTCGCACAGACCAACGAGTACGGTTTCCTGGAAACCCCATACCGCCGGATTGAAGATGGTATCGTGACCGACGAAGTGGATTTCCTGTCTGCTATCGAAGAAGGCAATTTCGTTATCGCTCAGGCCAACGCCGAGTTGAACGAAGAAAACCGTCTGGTAGAAGAACTGGTGCCATGCCGTTATAAAAACGAATTCACCCTGATGCCAGCTGACAAAGTGCAGTATATGGATGTTGCACCGCAACAGATCGTATCTGTCGCTGCGGCTTTGATCCCGTTCCTGGAACACGATGACGCCAACCGCGCATTGATGGGTTCAAACATGCAACGTCAAGCTGTACCAACTTTACGTGCTGATAAGCCGTTAGTGGGTACTGGTGTTGAGCGTGTGGTTGCCAAAGACTCAGGTGTGACTGTGGTCGCTAAACGTGGTGGCGTGATCGACTATGTCGATGCCAGCCGCATCGTGATCAAAGTCAACGAAGATGAAATGGTACCAGGTGAAGCCGGTATTGATATTTACAACCTGACTAAATACACCCGTTCTAACCAGAACACTTGTATTAACCAGCGTCCTTGTGTCAACCATGGTGAGCCGATTGAACGCGGTGACGTCTTGGCTGACGGTCCGTCTACGGACTTAGGCGAACTGGCATTAGGTCAGAACCTGCGTGTGGCATTCATGCCATGGAACGGTTACAACTTCGAAGACTCGATTTTATTATCTGAGCGTCTGGTGCAGGAAGATCGCCTGACCACCATTCACATTCAGGAACTGAGCTGTATCGCTCGTGATACCAAGTTAGGTGCAGAAGAAATTACTGCCGATATTCCTAACGTCGGTGAGTCTGCGCTGTCGAAGCTGGACGAAGCCGGTATCGTGTACATCGGTGCTGAAGTGAAAGGCGGTGATATTCTGGTTGGTAAGGTGACACCAAAAGGTGAAAGCCAGCTGACGCCAGAAGAAAAACTGTTACGGGCTATCTTCGGTGAAAAAGCGTCTGATGTGAAAGACTCATCATTACGCGTACCAAACTCTGTGACAGGTACTGTCATTGACGTGCAGGTATTCACCCGTGATGGCGTAGAGAAAGACAAACGCGCTCGCGAAATCGAAGAGATGGAAATCAAACAGGCCAAGAAAGACCTGAATGAAGAATTCCGTATCCTCGAAGAAGGTATCTGCTCACGGGCTCGTAACCTGATTGAAGGTACTGGTGTCGATCGCACTCGTCTGAACAACATGCGTGCAGATGTATTGTTGTCACAAAGCCTGGCTGACGAAGACAAGCAAAATGACCTCGAGCAACTGGCTGCCCAATACGAAGAAATCCGTATTGAGTATGATAAGAAGTTCGAAGCCAAACGCCGCAAAATCATCCAGGGTGATGATTTAGCCCCAGGCGTGCTGAAAATCGTTAAGGTGTACCTGGCGGTGAAACGTCGGATCCAGCCTGGTGATAAGATGGCAGGTCGTCACGGTAACAAGGGTGTTATCTCTTCTATCGTGCCGGTTGAAGATATGCCATACGATGACAAAGGTCAGCCAGTTGATATCGTATTGAACCCGTTGGGCGTTCCGTCACGGATGAACATCGGTCAGATCCTGGAAACTCACTTAGGCTTAGCGGCCCGTGGTATCGGTGACAAGATCGATGGCATGATCAAAGATCAACGCGATGTTGCCGAGATCCGTGAATTCCTGGTGAAAGCTTATGCGCTGGGTGAATCACGTCAGAATGTTGATGTGGCCAACTTCACCGATGATGAAGTTCGTCGTCTGGCACAGAACCTGCGCAAAGGTTTACCAGTGGCTTCTCCAGTATTTGATGGCGCCAAAGAAAGCGAAATCAAAGAACTGTTAGCCTTAGGTGACCTGCCAACCAGCGGTCAGATCACGCTGTATGATGGTCGTACCGGTAATACTTTCGAACGGAAAGTAACTGTTGGCTACATGTACATGCTGAAACTGAACCACTTAGTGGATGACAAGATGCACGCCCGTTCGACCGGTTCGTACAGTCTGGTTACCCAACAGCCACTGGGTGGTAAAGCTCAGTTCGGTGGTCAGCGCTTCGGTGAGATGGAAGTGTGGGCACTGGAAGCATACGGTGCAGCCTATACCCTGCAGGAAATGTTGACTGTGAAGTCTGATGACGTGAATGGCCGGACCAAGATGTATAAGAACATCGTGGATGGCGACCACCGCATGGAACCAGGCATGCCAGAATCTTTCAACGTATTGATGAAAGAAATCCGTTCGCTCGGTATCAACATCGAATTGGAAGAGGAATAACCCTCAGCGCCCCCTGCGCAAGCAGGGGGATTGTTTGCTGAGTGCACTATTGGGGCGCTAGTCGCCCCGTTACCGGTTAAACCTCTGACAGGAGAGCAAAGTGAAAGACTTATTAAAGTTTCTGAAACAACAAACAAAAACTGAAGAGTTCGATGTGATTCGTATCGGCCTTTCTTCACCGGACATGATCCGTTCATGGTCATTTGGTGAAGTAAAAAAGCCAGAAACAATCAATTACCGTACTTTTAAGCCTGAGCGTGACGGTTTGTTCTGCGCCCGGATCTTTGGCCCGGTCAAAGATTACGAATGTCTGTGCGGTAAGTACAAACGCCTGAAACACCGTGGTGTGATTTGTGAAAAGTGTGGTGTTGAAGTCACACTGACTAAAGTGCGTCGTGAGCGCATGGGTCACATTGAACTGGCAAGCCCGGTTGCCCATATTTGGTTCCTGAAGTCCCTGCCGAGCCGTATTGGTTTGCTGCTGGACATGACGCTGCGTGATATCGAACGTGTGCTGTATTTCGAATCTTATGTGGTGACTGAACCAGGCATGACTTCTTTAGAGCGTCGTCAGATGCTGACTGAAGAAGAATATCTGGACGTGCTGGAAGAGCACGGCGACGAGTTCGAAGCCAAAATGGGTGCAGAAGCAATTCTGGACTTATTACGTGGTATTGAACTGGCGACAGAAATTAAACAAATGCGTGAAGAGTTGCCGACCATCAACTCAGAGACTAAGCGGAAGAAAATCAGCAAACGTCTGAAACTGATGGAAGCATTCCACACTTCTGGTAACAAGCCAGAGTGGATGATTATGACAGTGCTGCCAGTACTGCCGCCGGATTTACGTCCGTTGGTGCCACTGGACGGCGGTCGTTTTGCCACTTCAGATCTGAACGATTTATACCGTCGGGTGATCAACCGTAACAACCGTCTGAAGCGTCTGCTGGACCTGTCAGCGCCTGATATTATCGTTCGCAACGAAAAGCGGATGTTACAGGAAGCGGTTGATGCGCTGTTAGATAACGGTCGTCGTGGTCGTGCCATCACTGGCTCGAACAAGCGTCCGCTGAAATCTTTAGCCGACATGATCAAAGGTAAACAAGGTCGTTTCCGGCAGAACTTATTAGGTAAGCGCGTCGACTATTCAGGTCGTTCGGTGATTACCGTAGGTCCTACGTTGCGTCTGCACCAGTGTGGTCTGCCGAAGAAAATGGCACTTGAGCTGTTCAAGCCGTTTATTTACGGCAAGCTGGAAGCCCGTGGTTTAGCCACCACTATCAAAGCCGCCAAGAAAATGGTTGAGCGTGAAGTGGGTGAAGTGTGGGACGTGTTAGATGAAGTGATCCGCGAACATCCGGTATTACTGAACCGCGCACCAACACTGCACCGTCTGGGTATCCAGGCGTTTGAACCAGTGCTGATCGAAGGTAAAGCCATCCAGTTACACCCATTGGTGTGTGCTGCCTACAACGCCGACTTCGACGGTGACCAGATGGCGGTGCACGTACCGCTGACGCTGGAAGCTCAGTTAGAAGCACGCGCGCTGATGATGTCGACGAACAACGTGCTGTCTCCAGCGAACGGTGAGCCAATCATTGTTCCTTCTCAAGACGTTGTTTTGGGTCTGTATTACATGACCCGTGATGCCATCAACGCCAAAGGCGAAGGCATGATTTTCAAGAGCCCGAAAGAAGCTGAAAAAGCTTTCCGCGCTGGTGTTGCCAGTCTGCATGCCCGGGTGAAAGTACGTTTGACTGAAATCACTAACCACGAAGATGGCACTAAGACCAGCCACACTTCAGTGCGTGATACCACAGTCGGCCGTGCCATTCTGTTCTCTATCCTGCCGGAAGGGCTGGCGTTTGACAGCATCAACCAAGCGATGGGTAAGAAACAGATTTCTCGGTTACTGAACGGTTCTTACCGTCGGATCGGCCTGAAAAACACTGTTATTCTGGCTGACCAAATCATGTATACCGGTTTCCATTACGCGATGTTGTCAGGTGTGTCTGTTGGTATCAACGACATGGTTATCCCTGATGCCAAAGTCGATATCATTTCAGCTGCTGAAGCCGAAGTATCGGAAATCAATGACCAGTTCCAACAAGGTCTGGTGACTGCCGGTGAAAAATACAACAAAGTTATCGATATCTGGTCAACAGCGAACGAAACTTTGTCAAAAGCCATGATGGACAACCTGTCGAAAGAATCTGTGGTTGACCGTGATGGAAATACAGTTACGCAACCGTCATTTAACTCTGTTTATATGATGGCTGACTCAGGTGCACGGGGCTCGCCAGCGCAGATCCGTCAGCTGGCCGGTATGCGTGGTCTGATGGCAAAACCTGATGGTTCTATCATCGAAACGCCAATCACGGCGAACTTCCGTGAAGGCTTAAGCGTTCTGCAGTACTTTATTTCGACGCACGGTGCCCGTAAAGGTCTTGCCGATACTGCGTTAAAAACTGCGAACTCTGGTTACCTGACACGTCGTCTGGTTGACGTCGCACAAGACTTAGTCGTGACTGAATCCGATTGTGGTTCAGATCAGGGCATTATGATGAAGCCACTGATTGAAGGTGGTGACGTGGTAGAAGGTCTGCGTGAACGCGTGCTGGGCCGGGTTGTGATTGGTGATGTGGTAGTTCCTTCAACTGGCGAAGTGCTGGTGGAAGACGGCACCATGCTGGACGAGAAGCTTTGTGATCTGATTGAGAAAAACTCAATCGACGAAGTTTATGTCCGCTCAGTGATTACCTGTCAGACTAACTTCGGTGTCTGTGCCAAGTGTTACGGCCGTGACTTAGCCCGTGGTCATATCATCAACGCTGGTGAAGCTGTTGGTGTTATCGCGGCGCAGTCAATCGGTGAACCTGGTACACAGCTGACGATGCGTACATTCCACATCGGTGGTGCGGCATCGCGGGCTTCGGCAGAAAACAGCGTACAGGTGAAAAACGCCGGTATTCTGAAACTGCATAACGCCAAGTTTGTCCGTAACAGCGACAACAAGATTGTTATTACTTCACGTTCAGCCGAAGTCACGGTATTTGATGAGCTGGGTCGTGAAAAAGAACGTTATAAACTGCCATACGGTTCTATCCTGACCACAGATGACAATGCAGCTGTGTCTTCAGGCCAGATCGTAGCAAACTGGGATCCGCATTCTCACCCAATTATCGTAGAACGTGGTGCCAAGGTATCTTACAGCGATGTTGATGATACCAACACTGAAGTTCAACAGGACGACCTGACCGGTCTGACGCGTACTGTGGTGAAGGATTTATCCAAAGCCAACGCCAAAGAGCCGAAGTTAATCCTGGAAATGGACGACGGTGCGCTGCAGGAAATCCGTCTGCCAAGCTTCACCACCATCGAAATTACTGATGGCCAGAATGTGAAAGCTGGTGCTGTACTGGCGCGGATCCCGCAAGAAAGCTCGAAAACACGCGATATTACCGGTGGTCTGCCACGCGTGGCCGACTTGTTCGAAGCTCGGAAACCAAAAGATCCAGCCATCCTGGCCGAAATCTCTGGTGTCATTAGCTTCGGTAAAGAAACCAAAGGTAAACGTCGTTTGTTGATCACGCCTGAACAGGGTGACATCCATGAAGAAATGATTCCGAAATGGCGTCAGGTCAACGTGTTCGAAGGTGAACGGATCGAGAAAGGTGAAGTTATTTCTGAAGGCCCAGAGTCGCCACACGATATCCTGCGCTTACGTGGTATCCACCATGTTGCCAGCTATATCGTCAACGAAGTTCAGGACGTTTACCGTCTGCAAGGCGTGAAGATCAACGATAAGCACATCGAGACTATTATCCGTCAGATGCTGCGTAAGTGTGTGATCCTGCACCCGGGCGACAGTGAATTCCTTGAAGGCGAACAGGTTGAAGTATCACGCGTTAATCTCGCGAACGTGGAACTGGAAAAAGCTGGCAAGATCCCAGCGAAGTACGAGCGCAGCCTGCTGGGTATTACCAAAGCATCGCTGTCGACCGACTCTTTCATTTCTGCCGCGTCGTTCCAGGAAACGACCCGCGTATTAACCGAAGCTGCAGTTGGTGGTAAGACCGACGAGCTGCGTGGTCTGAAAGAGAACGTTATTGTCGGTCGTCTGATCCCGGCAGGTACTGGTTTTGCGTATCATCAAAATCGTGCCCGTCAGCGTCAACGTATCGCCAATGGTGAAGTCGCTGAACCGGCGATGAGTGCAGAATCAGCCGAGCAAGCGCTGACTGATGCACTCAATATGAATCTGTCTGGCAACGACGAATAAGTTCTTTTCGTTGTGAAGGCCTGACACACTTCTGGTGTGTCAGGCCTTTTGTGCCTTGACAGGTTAAAGGTTGACCAGTAAAATCCCGCAGCCCCAATTTTGGGTGCGATTTTACACACGTTTATGGGTATTTAATAACCAGGAGTATTTAATGGCAACAATCAACCAGCTAGTGCGTAAGCCGCGCAGCCAGGTGGTCTCTAAGAGCACCGTTCCGGCGCTTGAAGCTTGCCCACAGAAGCGTGGTGTTTGTACCCGCGTATACACCACCACACCTAAGAAGCCAAACTCAGCACTGCGTAAAGTATGCCGTGTCCGTTTAACCAACGGTTTTGAAGTTTCTTCTTACATCGGTGGTGAAGGCCACAACTTACAGGAACACAGTGTTGTTCTGATCCGTGGCGGCCGGGTAAAAGACCTTCCAGGTGTGCGTTATCACACCGTACGCGGCACTTTAGACTGTGCAGGCGTTAAAGATCGTAAGCAAGGCCGTTCTAAATACGGCGCTAAACGGCCGAAGAATAAATAACTTAACTCCGTTAAGTAAGGCCAAACTAAGTAACTTTTTTCATTAAAAGTTTTGGAATCACCTGAAGCAATCGGAGTTTCGAATGCCAAGAAGACGCGTCATAGGTCAACGTAAAATCCTTCCAGATCCTAAATTCGGAAGTGAATTACTTGCCAAGTTTGTAAACGTCGTAATGATCGACGGTAAAAAATCAACAGCTGAATCAATTGTATACGGCGCATTAGAAATCGCTGCGACCAAGTCAAAGAAAGCTGAACTGGACATCTTCGAAGTTGCACTGGATAACATCCGTCCAACAGTAGAAGTTAAATCACGCCGTGTAGGTGGTTCTACCTATCAGGTACCATGTGAAGTTCGTCAGGTTCGTCGTAATGCGTTAGCAATGCGTTGGTTAACTGAAGCTGCCCGTAAACGTGGTGAAAAATCAATGGCTCAGCGTTTAGCTGGTGAAATGCTGGATGCTATTGAGAACAAAGGTTCTGCCGTTAAGAAGCGTGAAGATGTGCACCGTATGGCTGAAGCCAACAAAGCATTCGCCCATTTCCGCTGGTAATTTCGACCTTTTAAGAGGATTTGATTGTGGCACGTACAACTCCTATTGAACGCTACCGGAACATCGGTATCTGTGCTCACGTTGACGCGGGTAAAACCACGACTTCTGAGCGCGTACTGTTCTATACCGGTCGTTCGCACAAAATTGGTGAAGTACACGACGGCGCTGCCACTATGGACTGGATGGAACAGGAGCAGGAGCGTGGTATCACTATCACGTCTGCTGCAACAACCGCGTTCTGGTCCGGCATGCAACAGCAGTTCGAGCAACATCGGATCAACTTGATTGACACGCCGGGACACGTTGACTTCACCATTGAAGTTGAGCGGTCTCTGCGTGTGCTTGATGGTGCCGTCGTTGTATTATGTGGCTCATCTGGTGTGCAGCCACAAACTGAGACTGTCTGGCGTCAAGCGAACAAATATGAAGTTCCTCGCATGATTTTCGTCAACAAGATGGACCGGACTGGTGCTGACTTCCTGCGGGTTGTTAAGCAGGCTCGGGATCGTCTGAATTCGACGATTGTTCCTATTCAGCTGCCAATTGGTGCTGAAGAGAACTTCAAAGGCGTGATTGACCTGATTAAGATGAAAGCCATCAACTGGAATGAAGCTGATCAGGGCATGACATTCACTTACGAAGATATCCCTGCGGATATGATCGAGCAAGCGAATGTATGGCGCCAGAACATGATAGAAGCCGCTGCTGAATCTACTGAAGAACTGATGGATCGTTACCTTGAAGGTGGCGAGTTCACAGAAGAAGAGATCCGGGCAGCATTACGTGATTTGACTCTGCGTAATCAAGTGGTTTTGGTGCAGTGTGGTTCTGCCTTTAAAAATAAAGGCGTTCAGGCCATGCTGGACAACGTGGTTTATTTCTTACCTTCGCCAACTGAAGTGAAAGCCATTAAAGGTATTCATGAAGATGAGTCAGAAGGTGAGCGTCACGCGGGTGATGAAGAGCCTTTCGCTGCATTGGCTTTTAAAATCGCGACAGACCCATTTGTCGGTACCCTGACATTCTTCCGCGTCTATTCGGGTGTGGTTGAAGCAGGTTCTGCTGTGTATAACTCAGTGAAGCAGAAAAAAGAGCGGATCGGCCGTATCGTGCAAATGCACGCCAACAGCCGGGAAGAAATCAAAGAAGTTCGTGCCGGCGATATCGCTGCTGCAATCGGTCTGAAAGATACTACAACTGGTGACACGCTGTGTGACCAGGATAATGTGATTATTCTTGAGCGGATGGAATTTCCGGAACCGGTTATTTCCGTTGCTGTAGAACCGAAAACGACTGTCGACCAGGAAAAAATGGGCATCGCGCTGAGCAAATTAGCGGCTGAAGATCCATCTTTCCGCGTTCACACCGATGAAGAGACGGGTCAAACCATTATCTCTGGTATGGGTGAATTGCACCTGGAAATTATCGTTGACCGGATGAAACGCGAGTTCAAGGTTGAAGCAAACGTCGGTAAACCTCAGGTTGCCTACCGTGAAACTATCCGTGCTAGCACAGAAGTCGAAGGTAAGTTTGTTCGTCAATCAGGTGGTCGTGGTCAGTTTGGTCATTGTTGGCTGAAGATTGAACCGCTTGAAGAAGGCAAAGGCTATGAGTTCGTGAATGCCGTGGTTGGCGGGGTTATTCCAAAGGAATACATTCCGGCAATTGATAAAGGTATTCAGGAACAAATGAAAAATGGCATCCTGGCAGGCTATCCTGTGATCGATGTCAAAGTCTCTGTGTTCGATGGTTCTTACCATGATGTTGACTCCAACGAAATGGCGTTCAAAATCGCTGCTTCAATGGGCTTCAAAAAAGGTGCGCTTCAAGCCAAACCAGTTCTGCTGGAACCTGTGATGAAAGTTGAGGTGGTGACACCTGAACACTTCATGGGTGATATTGTTGGCGATTTAAACCGTCGTCGCGGTATTATCAACGGGATGGAAGATGCCCCTGGTGGGATCAAAATTGTAGACGCTCAGGTCCCGTTATCTGAAATGTTCGGTTATGCGACTAGCATGCGTTCTCTGACACAAGGTCGTGCTTCTTATTCAATGGAACCATTGAAGTATATGGAAGCTCCGAATAATGTGACAGAAGCTATTATTGCTGCTCGAAGATCAGGCGAATAATTATTTAATTCAGCCCAATGCACATTGGGCTTACTTAACAGAAGGTAATTAAAATGGCTAAGGCTAAATTTGAACGTAATAAGCCGCACGTAAACGTAGGTACAATCGGCCACGTTGACCACGGTAAAACTACTCTGACTGCAGCTATCACCAACGTACTGGCTAAACACTACGGCGGTCAGGCTTTCGCATTCGACCAAATCGACAAAGCGCCAGAAGAAAAAGCTCGTGGTATCACGATCAACACTTCTCACGTTGAATACGATACACCATCACGTCACTACGCTCACGTAGACTGCCCAGGCCACGCTGACTATGTTAAAAACATGATCACTGGTGCTGCTCAGATGGACGGCGCAATCCTGGTAGTAGCAGCGACTGACGGCCCAATGCCACAGACTCGCGAGCACATCCTGTTATCTCGTCAGGTAGGCGTTCCTTACATCATCGTGTTCATGAACAAGTGTGACATGGTCGATGACGAAGAGCTGTTAGAGCTGGTAGAGATGGAAGTACGTGAGCTTCTTTCTGACTACGATTTCCCAGGTGATGACCTGCCGGTAATCCGTGGTTCAGCACTGAAAGGTCTGGAAGGCGACGCTAACTGGGAACCAAAAATCCTGGAACTGGGCGCAGCATTAGACTCTTACATTCCAGAGCCAGTCCGTGCAATCGATAAGCCATTCATCATGCCAATCGAAGACGTATTCTCAATCGCAGGTCGTGGTACAGTAGTAACAGGCCGTGTTGAGCAAGGTATCGTGAAAGTAGGCGAAGCGGTAGAAATCGTTGGTCTGAAAGACACAGTGACAACTACTTGTACTGGTGTTGAAATGTTCCGTAAACTGTTAGACGAAGGTCGTGCAGGCGAGAACATCGGTGCTCTGTTACGTGGTACTAAGCGTGAAGACGTAGAACGTGGTCAAGTATTAGCGAAACCAGGTTCAATCAAGCCACACACTAAGTTTGAAGGCGAAGTGTACGTTCTGTCTAAAGACGAAGGTGGCCGTCATACGCCATTCTTCAAAGGCTACCGTCCACAGTTCTACTTCCGTACTACTGACGTCACTGGTTCAGTAGAACTGCCAGAAGGCGTAGAGATGGTAATGCCAGGCGACAACCTGAAGTTCGTAGTAGAACTGATCAACCCAATCGCGATGGACGAAGGTTTACGCTTCGCTATCCGTGAAGGTGGCCGTACCGTTGGTGCTGGTGTAGTATCAAAAATCCTGGCTTAATTTGCTGGTGATTTAAAAAGGCCCTGCGGGGCCTTTTTTTATGCCTGTAAAACGCCAGTTACACTTCATCCGATTCACATTCACATGGCACCACCAATTCAAAGGCCGCAAAAAATGGCTGGTTGACGATGTAATGCCAAAGCCACATAGAGAAAAGGCAGCTCGACCGCGACGATAATAAGAAGGCAGTCTAAGCTGTGCTGTACAACAATACGGACAGCAAATCAGAAAGAAATCAAACAAGCGTTTGAATAATTCCGCGGCCCGTGTTAGAACAAACACATCGTACCAGATGGAGAATGCAAGTGAGCCACTACCAAGCACCGCTGACAGACATGCAGTTTAATTTATTCGATTTATGGCAAACCCAGCACTTCTGGCAGCAACAGCCAGCATTACAGGATGCCCTGGACCAAGAAACCGCCAGTGCCATTTTGGCTGAAGCGGCTAAATTCAGTGCCGAAATGATTGCACCTCAGGCTAAAACTGCAGATAACGAAGGGGTCCAGTGGCAAAACGGCGCCGTGACTACGCCAGCGCATTACAAAGCATGTTATCAACAGTTATGCGAAGGTGGCTGGACTGGCCTGGCCGGCGATCCTGAATATGGTGGTATGGGGATGCCGAAAACACTGGCCAGCATGTACGAAGAAATGATGTGCAGCGCAGATATCGCCTTTTCACTGTATTCAGGCCTGACCGCTGGCGCCTGTGTCGCTTTGTTACAACATGCAGATACAGCAACTAAAGATCTCTACCTGCCCAAACTCTACAGTGGCGAATGGTCAGGCACCATGTGTTTGACCGAAGCCCATGCCGGCTCCGATTTAGGCATTATGCGCACTCAGGCCGTACCGCAACCGAATGGCAGTTACCACATCACCGGCAGTAAAATTTTCATTACCGCCGGTGAGCATGATCTGACCGGGAACATTATTCATTTAGTACTGGCAAAACTGCCAGACGCACCGGCTGGCTCCCGCGGGATCTCATTATTTCTGGTGCCTAAATTTTTGCCAGATGGGCAGGGTAATCCAGGGCCGCGCAATAGTCTGAGCTGTGGTTCTGTAGAACACAAAATGGGGATTCATGCATCAGCCAGTTGTGTGATGAATTTTGATGGCGCCGTTGGTTATCTGATCGGTGCTGCCAATAAAGGTTTGGCTTGTATGTTTACCATGATGAATTACGAACGGTTAGCGATGGGCAGTCAAGGTCTTGGCGCAGCCGAGCGTGCTTACCAGAATGCACTCAGCTATGCCAAAGACCGGTTGCAGGGTCGGACTCAAACGAGCGACGCTAACAAAGCAGACCCGATCCTTGGGCATCCGGATGTAAGGCGGATGTTACTGAATATCAAATCGATGAATGAAGCAGGTCGTAGTTTCTCTGTTTATGTGGCCCATCAATTAGATAAAGCCAAATTTGCTGGCGATCAACAAGCAGAGGCCAGAGCAAATTTGCTGACGCCAATTACCAAAGCTTTTATGACCGATCGTGGTTTTGAAGCCTGTGTTACGGCGCAACAAGTGTTTGGCGGTCATGGTTATATTCAGGAATGGGGCATGGAGCAGTTAGTACGGGATGTACGGATCGCCCAAATCTATGAAGGCACCAACGGTATCCAGGCGCTTGATTTTGCGGTACGCAAAGTGGCAGCTGATGGCGGCGTCGCCTTAACTGCGTTACTCAATGAGATAGAAGCGGCCTTACAACAAGCTCCTCAACCGCAACTGCGTATGTTATTGACACAATACCGGCAGTTATTGACCTCATTACTCACCGCAGCAAAACAGGATGCCAATCTGCTGCCTGCGGTGGCCTGCGATTTACTCGACTTAACCGGCTATCTGCTGTATGGCTATATGTGGCAGCAAACCCTGACGGCATTGGATAAGAGTAAACATAGCGCTGATTTTATCGCCGCTAAACAGCAAACGGCGGCTTACTATTTCCAGCGTATTTTGCCAAAAGCGACAGGTTTGGTCGCTTTGTTACAGCAACCAGCGGAGATCGTCACTGATTTTGCCGAGTCATTGTTCTGATCATCGACAGTTCATCCAAGCCTTTGCTCAAATTTACAGCAGAGGCTTGTGTTTCTTGTACAGTTGAGTATAATGCGCGGCCGGTCATTTGAAATGACTGGCGCCTAGGTCAGACGGCAGCAATAAGCTGCGTGGTGATCAGGCTACTACAGTGCCCCCGATTGGGGGGCAAACGTAACATGGTGCATAGGCATTCTCCCTTTATGGTGTGAAAGCCCATGTTTATTTTTGCTCTTTTTTGCTCTTTGAGGCTTTGGTTTATGAGTAATCAAAGGATTCGCATCCGTCTGAAAGCGTTCGATCACCGTTTGATCGATCAGTCAACTATGGAAATCGTTGACACAGCTAAGCGTACGGGCGCACAGGTTCGTGGTCCTATTCCACTTCCTACTCGCCAGGAACGTTTCACTGTATTGATTTCTCCTCACGTCAATAAAGATGCACGTGATCAGTACGAAATCCGTACCCACAAGCGTTTAATCGACATCGTTGAGCCAACTGAGAAAACTGTTGATGCTCTGATGCGTTTAGATCTGCCTGCTGGCGTTGACGTTCAAATCAGCCTGGGCTAATCAGACAGGTTTTTAGAGAGGTTTAGGATATGGCTATCGGTCTAATCGGTCGTAAAGTGGGCATGACTCGCATCTTCACTGAAGATGGCGTATCAATCCCAGTAACCGTAATCGAAGCAACACCAAACCGCGTTACTGCCATCAAAACGCATGACGTTCATGGCTATAGCGCACTGCAAGTGACTGCTGGCACTGTGAAGGCTTCTCGCCTGAACAAGCCAGACGCTGGTCAGTTTGCAAAAGCTGGTGTTGAAGCCGGTCGTGGTCTGTGGGAATTCCGCCTGCAAGACAACGAAGGCGCTGACATTCAAGTCGGCAGCGAGATTACTGTTGAAGTTTTCGCAGAAACGAAAAAAGTTGATGTCGTCGGTACATCAAAAGGTAAAGGTTTTGCCGGTACTGTAAAGCGCTGGAATTTCCGTACTCAGGATATGACTCACGGTAACTCTTTATCACACCGTGCGCCAGGTTCGATTGGTCAAAACCAATCACCAGGTAAAGTATTCAAAGGTAAAAAAATGGCCGGCCATATGGGTGCAGAGCGTGTAACTGTCCAGTCTCTGGAAGTTGTACGTGTAGACGCAGCTCGCAATATCCTGTTAGTGAAGGGCGCTGTCCCTGGTGCTATCGGTGGTGATGTGATTGTTAAACCAGCGGTCAAAGGCTAACGTCTGGAGGAGATGAGTGATGGAATTAGCATTAAGAGACGCTAACGGCGTTCTTGAAGTTTCCGAAGCTACCTTTGGACGTGAGTTCAACGAAGCATTGGTACATCAGGTTGTAGTTGCTTACGCAGCTGGTGCCCGTCAAGGTACACGTGCTCAACTGACACGTTCAGAAGTACGCGGTGGCGGTAAGAAGCCATGGCGCCAGAAGGGTACTGGTCGTGCCCGTGCTGGTACAATCCGTAGCCCAATTTGGCGCGGCGGTGGTGTGACATTTGCGGCTAAGCCACAAGATCACAGCCAAAAAGTAAACAGAAAGATGTATCGCGGCGCGATCATGAGCATCCTTTCTGAACTGGTTCGTCAGGAACGTTTAATCGTAGTAGAAAACTTTGCAGTTGAAACTCCGAAAACGAAAGAACTGACTGCCAAGTTAAAAGCGATGGAACTGAAAGATGTTCTGATCGTTACTGACGAAGTTGACGAGAACCTGTTCTTATCAGCCCGCAACCTGTACAAGGTTGACGTGCGTGATGTTCACGGTATCGACCCTGTCAGCTTAATCGCCTTCGACAAAGTGTTAATGACTGCTGCTGCAGTTAAACAAATCGAGGAGATGTTAGCATGATCCGTGAAGAACGTTTACTGAAGGTTATTCTGGCTCCGCACGTGTCTGAAAAAAGCACGATTGCGGCAGAGACCAACAACACTGTCGTGTTCAAAGTAGCAACTACAGCCACTAAAGCAGACATTAAAGCTGCCGTACAGAAATTGTTCGAAGTGGAAGTTGTAGGTGTTCGTACTGTTAACGTTAAGGGTAAGACCAAGCGCACTGGCGTGCGTACTGGCCAACGTAGCGATTGGAAAAAAGCTTACGTTACTCTTAAAGAAGGCAGCGAGCTCGATTTAGTTGGCGGCGCTGAGTAATAAGAGGAGTTAGGAAATGGCACTTGTTAAGTGTAAACCTACGTCACCAGGTCGTCGCCACGTATTAAAAGTGGTCAACCCAGACCTGCACAAAGGCAAGCCTTACGCACCTTTGTTAGAGAAGAACAGCAAGACCGGTGGTCGTAACAACCACGGTCGTATTACGACGCGTCACATCGGTGGTGGCCACAAGCAACACTACCGTTTAGTTGACTTCAAGCGTAATAAAGACGGTATCCCGGCTAAAGTAGAGCGCCTGGAATACGATCCAAACCGTACTGCTAACATCGCTCTGGTGTTATATGCAGACGGCGAGCGTCGTTACATCCTGGCTCCAAAAGGCTTAAAAGCTGGTGACGTTGTCCAGTCTGGTATGGATTCTCCGATCAAATCGGGTAACACTATGCCGCTGCGTAACATCCCAGTGGGTCAAATCGTTCACAATATCGAACTGAAGCCTGGTAAAGGCGGCCAATTAATGCGTTCAGCTGGTGCATTCGCCCAGATCCTGGCGCGTGACGGTGCTTATGTCACTCTGCGTTTACGCAGCGGTGAAATGCGCAAAGTCCTGGCTGACTGCCGTGCAACCATCGGTGAAATCGGCAACGCCGAACACATGCTGCGCCAATATGGTAAAGCAGGTGCTATGCGCTGGCGCGGTGTACGCCCAACAGTACGTGGTGTTGTAATGAACCCGGTAGACCACCCACACGGTGGTGGTGAAGGTAAAACTTCTGGTGGCCGTCATCCGGTTACACCATGGGGCGTACCGACCAAAGGTTACAAAACACGTTCTAACAAGCGTACTGACAAGTTCATTGTCCGTCGTCGTGACAAATAATTTAATGTGAGGAATTGCCATGCCACGTTCTCTCAAGAAAGGTCCATTTATCGACCTTCACTTGCTGAAGAAGGTAGAGAAAGCGTTGGAAAGCGGTGACAAGAAGCCTATCAAGACTTGGAGCCGTCGTTCAATGATCATTCCACAAATGATCGGTTTGACCATCGCTGTCCATAATGGTCGTCAACATGTACCAGTATTAGTCTCGGAAGAGATGGTTGGTCACAAGTTAGGTGAATTTTCACCAACTCGTACTTACCGTGGTCATGCAGCCGACAAAAAGGCCAAGAAACGCTAAGGGGTAAATAAATGCAAGCATTAGCAAAACATAAATTTGCCCGTTCATCTGCACAGAAAGCTCGTCTGGTCGCTGACCAGATCCGTGGCCTTGCAGTTGGAAAGGCGTTGGATGTTTTAACCTACAGCCCGAAAAAAGCGGCTGATCTGGTTAAAAAGGTTCTTTTATCAGCCATTGCGAACGCAGAACACAACGAAGGTGCCGATATCGACACTTTAAAAGTGAAAACTGTGTTTGTTGACGAAGGTCCGTCAATGAAGCGGATCAAGCCACGCGCTAAGGGTCGTGCCGACCGTATCGTCAAGCGTACCAGTCACATCACTGTGATTGTTGCTGATAACTAGGAGTGAGAAATGGGACAGAAAGTACATCCTAATGGTATTCGCCTAGGTATCACTAAGCCTTGGAGCTCAACCTGGTACGCGAATACAAAAGATTTCCCGGATTTCCTGGTTGGTGACTTTAAAGTTCGTCAGTACCTGACAAAAGAACTGAAAGCCGCTTCAGTAAGCCGGATCGATATTGAACGTCCTGCCAAGAGCATCCGTGTGACAATTCACACTGCTCGTCCAGGCGTGATCATCGGTAAAAAAGGTGAAGACGTTGAGAAACTGCGCAAAGCTGTCGCGACTATCGCTGGCGTGCCTGCACAGATCAATATTTCTGAAATCCGTAAGCCGGAATTAGATGCCAAGTTAGTTGCTGATTCTATCAGTAGCCAGCTGGAACGCCGTGTAATGTTCCGTCGCGCGATGAAGCGTGCGGTACAAAACGCCATGCGTTTAGGCGCTAAAGGTATCAAAGTTCAGGTTTCTGGCCGTTTAGGTGGTGCTGAAATCGCACGTGACGAGTGGTACCGTGAAGGCCGTGTGCCTCTGCACACTCTGCGTGCTGACATCGACTACTCAACATCAGAAGCTTTAACTACTTACGGTATCATTGGTGTTAAGGTTTGGATCTTCAAAGGCGAGATCCTGGGTGGTTTACCACTGGCCAACAACAATAACGCCAACAACGACAAACAGCCTAAGGCGCCGAAAAAACCGGCTCCGCGCAAGGCTAAGTAGGAGTATTGAGCGATGTTGCAACCAAAACGTACTAAATTTCGTAAAGTGCACAAAGGCCGTAACCGTGGTTTAGCCCATGTTGGCGACAAGGTTAGCTTCGGTACTTACGCACTGAAATCAGTAGAACGTGGTCAAATGACTTCACGTCAAATCGAATCAGCACGTCGTGCCATGACCCGTGCCGTTAAGCGTGTTGGTAAAATCTGGATCCGTGTGTTCCCAGACAAGCCAATGACGCAGAAACCACTCGAAGTTCGTATGGGTAGTGGTAAAGGTAGCGTGGAATACTGGGTTTGCCAGATTAAACCTGGCAAAGTCCTGTATGAGATGGACGGTGTGTCGGAAGAATTAGCACGTCATGCGTTTACGCTGGCTGCTGCCAAACTTCCATTTAAGACAACCTTTGTAACGCGGACGGTATTGTGATGAAAGCAAGCGAACTGAAAGCAAAAAGCGTAGAAGAGTTAAAAGCTGAATTACTGGGCCTGTTACGTGAGCAGTTCAACCTGCGCATGCAAGCAGCGACCGGCCAGCTGGCTCAGACTCATTTGCTGAAAACGGTGCGTCGCGATATCGCACGTGTGAAGACCATCTTAACCGAGAAGGCAGGTGTATAATGAGCGAAAAAAACACCCGTACGCTGCAAGGTAAAGTAGTGAGCAACAAGATGGACAAGTCTATCGTTGTTGCTATCGAGCGTCACGTGAAGCACCCAATCTATGGGAAATTCATTACGCGCACTACCAAGCTGCACGTACATGACGAAACCAATCAGTGCAATGAAGGCGACATCGTGACTATTCGCGAATGCCGTCCTCTGTCCAAGACAAAGTCATGGACTCTGGTTGCTATTGTTGGGTCAGCTTCTTAATTGAATTGTTGATTCGTCTAAAAAGCCAGTCCTTGTGACTGGCTTTTTTATGCTTGAGATACTCCGGCCTGTGCAGTAGGTTAGTCATCTATTTGATCGGTAAACTGCCGGTGTTGATTTTTTAATTAAACTCCGAACCAGCTTGCGCCGATTCCAGACAATACACTGCGACACAGCCTTTCCTGCTACACAGGAGCTGCAACTGCAGTCGCAGCCGGGTCAGTGCAACACTATTCATTCGTGATCTGCAAGTATTAGCTGGCAGTATCAGAAATCTACTTTTCGCGCCAGCGCTTGTCCCTTTATCAACAAACTGCTTTTGTCCCCTTTTTATCAATTTATTTCCTGTTTCAGTATTAAAAATATCTTTATTGCGAATTTATTAGCTGTCCATCAATTATTTATCTAATAAATGATTAGATATAGCTTCGCTGTGCACAGCAAAACAAAAACAAAATTGTGATTGATACCCAAGGTTCAACAGCAGAGTTGTATTGAAAACACACTTTGGCTCCAGGGCCGCAAGCGAGCTACTGAAGATACTGGCTTGGGAACACCGGAGTGTTGCAGTCAAAGGTTTAGATGCCAATTTGGCACCTCAGCGCTGTTCGCTGTCAGTGATAGCGGATTGATGGCTGGAGGTGGAGGTGCTGCCGCAAACACACACTGTATGCGGGGCATCACAGCTTAAGCAGTGGCTGTGATTTGAGCTTTGTCGCTGAACTTCAAACTAATCAAGAGGACGTGAAAATGAAATTAACTTTAAAAAAAGCTGCGTTAGTCCACTTATCTAAAGACGAACAAATGTTACCCGCAGAACTGACGCCACAAATCGGTGGTGGTCAGAACGCTGATGTGAACAGCAGCTATGTCACCTATAACTGCCCGGTTGAAACAGCAGCTTGCTGGGAGCCACCAACACGGCCACATACACTGTGTACTGGTAGCGGCAATCACCACTGTTACTAATCACATCGGGAGCAGCTAGGCTGCTCCTTTTTAAATATTTTGTCTTCATATCAAGGAATCGATGATGAAACTCAGTTTAAAAAAAGCTGCCTTAATTAATTTATCGCTTGATTCACAAGTACTGCCAGATGAGTTAACGCCGCAGATCGGCGGTGCTGACAAAGCTGAAGCGCAGAGTAGCTATTTAACCTATAACTGTCCGCCTGAGCCGCCGACTTTACCACATAGGCTGTGCAGTGGCGCGATAGCCTGTTACTGACAGGCGGCTGGAATCACCTGAATAAAGGATTGCAGCAGCAATCCTTTTATTGGGTATGCGGCAATGTCAGCGTTAACTGAGGCTTGTTGTTACTGCAGTAAAAGTCACAGGAAAAATAATGTCCTCTATAATTTCACCAGACAGTGCCGATGGTCAACTGATACGGCAAATGTTGGCTGAATTAGCCAGTTATATCAAAGCCAACTTGCGACCAGAAGCCGCCCTGTTGAATGGCCGGGCCGGCCAGTTATTATTCTGCTATGAATTAGCTAAGTTTGATCCAAGTCTGGCGGATGATGAGTGGCTAAATAGCGAACTTGATTTATTGATTGAGCAAATTCCGCAGGTTTTACCTGAAACCAACTTATGTCGTGGGCTCACTGGCATTGGTTGGTTACTGGATTATATCAGCGGTGAACAGCTGCCAGAGTTGGATTTAACTCAGCAGTTGGATGAGTTTTTACTGCACCAAATCAGCGTTGAACATTGGCATGGTGATTACGAGAGTGTCAATGGGCTGGCCGGCTGGACACCTTATTTAGTGCGGCGATTAAAAAGAGGCCAGTGTCAGGCGCATGTACAGCAACTGTTGAGGCATTTACCACTGCTGGCCGATCATTTCAGTCCTGAGTTCTGGGCTTGGCCAACATCGCCGCAATCGCCGTTTCGGATTGAGACGACTGATGTGACAACGGCGGAGTACAACCTCGGTCTGGCACATGGCAATCCTGCCGTGTTAGCGGCTATGCTGCCATTGCTGCAGTTTACCCAGTTTCGACAGTCTGCGATTGACATTCTGCGGCCAGGTCTGAACTGGTTGCTTAGTCAAAGATTTCAACCACCCAGACAGCACTGTCATTTCAGTGCACTCAGTGGCCAGGAGAAGGGCAGCCGTTTAGGTTGGTGTTATGGTGATTTACCGATAGCTTTATTGTTAGCGCGTGCCGCCACGCTGCTGGACAACGCGGA
The DNA here is from genome assembly GCF_059620065.1 of Rheinheimera sp. B2H12. Lineage (NCBI taxonomy): Bacteria > Pseudomonadati > Pseudomonadota > Gammaproteobacteria > Chromatiales > Chromatiaceae > Rheinheimera > Rheinheimera sp. B2H12. Next base: position 313,433 of record NZ_CM184363.1, read on the forward strand.
TTATCGCCAATTAGCTAGCCAGATCAGCCATTCGGCAACATTAAGAGATGAAACGCAAGGCAAAGTGCATGATGCCGGATTGTGCCATGGCAGCGCTGGTGTTATGTTACTTTTTATGTTGCTCAATAGTCACTTAAACAATAATGAGTTGTGTGTTGCAGCGGGCCGCTGGTTACAATTCACCCTGCAGCTGTATCGTGCAGAGGGATTACATGGTTTGAATCGCTATACCGGTGCTGAGTCGGAAGCCAACAGTTGTCTACTGGACGGCTATGCCGGCATCGGACTCTGTCTGCTGGCGGCGCTTGGTGCTACCACCAACTGGACTGATGTGTTGTTACTGGCATAAAACATAATTAGAGGATGCCTGTTATGCAAAAGAATCCACTGCAAGTGGCCGATTTTTTCGTGATCCGAACGCCAAGACTGAGCTTAAAGTTATTTCAAGCAATTCCGGCCGAGTCGACGCAGTTAAATGATTTTCTCCGCAGCTGGTTGCAGCAGCAGGGCGTCAGAGAAGCCTTGTATCTGGCCAGTCCATCTTTGCTGGAACGGGTTGATCAATGGTATTCTCAGCCTAAACAAGACGCCAAGTTGAATGAAGCTTTATTAAAATATTTAATCCGGATGAGCTGTCGGCCGACACCTTTTGGCTTGTTCTCCGGTATCAGTCTGGGTGCAGTCGCGGCTGACACTGTGTTAACGCCAGCCGAGATGCAGCAGGATCAGCGCATCACCAGACTGGATATGTTTTATCTGAACCAAATCCGCGACCACCTGACCAATCAAGCTGCGACAGATGCCAGCTTAAGCTATGTGGTGAATCCAACTTTGTTCCGTTTTGCTGATCGTTTTCATTATATCGAAAGTTACCAATCGGAGGACTTTCGCCAGTACCGTCTGAGCATGCTGAATGTCGATGAGGTGTTAATCGGTATTTTGGCCCAGTTTCAACCTGCTTGTTCGTTGCAACAGTTGGCAGATTGGTTAACTCAGCAATATCCGGATAATGATGCGGAAGAAATTTGGCAGTATGTGCAGCAATTACGCGCTGAAGGCGTGATCCAGACACAAATCAAACTACCATTAACCAGTGGTAATCCAGATGAGGCTTTTGTCCGCTCTTTAGCGCAGACGGGTCATACTGAGATTGCGGCCGGACTGCAACAGGTGATCACGGCGTTACGGCAGCTTGATCAAAAGTCGCAGAATGAACCTGCCGATTACCTGCAGATTTATCAGCAGTTAAAACAGTTACCGTTTCCGGTGTCAGCCAACAAATTGTTCCAAACCGATGTGCTGCGCAGTTTTTCCCACTGTGAGCTGGGGCAGGGGATAACCAATCAACTCGGGCAGGGCTTGCTGGCATTAATGGTATTACAGCAGCAGCCGGAAGCCAGATTCCAGGATTTCACTCAGCAGTTTAACCGCCGTTTTGAAGGACAGTTTGTCCCGTTGTTGCAATTGCTGGATGAAGAAGCCGGTATTTCTTTTTCATCAGATGTGGGTTATGCCACCCCGCTGCTGGCTGGCATCAACATTAACAACCGGCAGCGTCAAAGCAGCAGCAAGTTTAATCCATTAGAGTTTGAACTGTTAAAAGCCCTCGGATCCTTGCCCGCTGCGCCAGTCCAGTTGTCGGCGAAAACGCTATTAAAAGAGCAGGACCTTCAGCAACTGGCAGCTAAACTGCCAGCATCTTTTGCCAGTACTTTTGCCTGCTATCAGGACGCCGCGCAACAACCGCTGATCCATTTTCAGGGTTGTTATGGGCCATCCGCTGCCAATTTAATCGGCAGGTTTTGTCATTTGTCGGCTGAACTGACGGCCAAACTGCAACAACATCTGGCGCAGGAGCAAGCGGCTTCGCCGGATGCCATTTTTGCCGAAATTGTCCATATGCCGGATGGCAGGCCTGGTAATGTGATAGCCCGGCCGGCATTACGACCTTATGAAATTATCTTCTGGGCGGATACGGAGCAACCGGCTGAATATCAAATCCCGGTGGCTGACTTGTATGTATTTTACGAACAAAGCCAATTGAAGCTTTGGTCGCGCCGGCTGCAACGACAAATCATCCCGCGTTTGTCCTGTGCGCACAATTATTCCGGTCGTAGCCTTGGCATCTATCGTTTCCTTGCGATGTTACAAGGGCAGGATGTGCAATTGCCTTATGCCCAGTTGCCAGAAAAAATGCAGCAGATGAAAATGGTTCCCAGAGTACAAATAGATCAACTGATCATTCTGGAACAGCAATGGCAAGTCGAGCGCAATGATATTGCAGCACTGATTAAAGATGATTGCTGGCAACCAGAGCAGTGGCTGCGACTGCAACAAGAGTACCAGTTGCACCGCTATGTGACTTTTGCCATGGCAGATAACGTCCTCACTATCGATCTGCACAATATGCAACTGGTCAAAGTGTTGCTGGCCGAAACGCAACATCGCAAGTTTGTGGCGCTCAAAGAGGCTTTGCATTGCCAATATCAGCCGTTGGTCCATAATGCGCAAGGCGACTTTGCCCACGAAATTTTATTACCCTTCTTTAATCCACAAGCTAAAACAGCCCAAGTGCTGCATGACAATCCTGCAGCCCAACTCGAACAGCAACTAGCACGTTATTTTCCGCCGGGCTCAGATTGGCTTAGCTTAAAAATTTATGCTGCGCAAAGCACGGCTGAAATGGTGCTGTTACAACAACTGCAACCTTTTGTGCAGCATTGCATCGAGCAGCAATGGTGTAGCAGCTGGTTCTTTATTCGTTATGGGGATCCTGACTGGCATCTGCGGCTGCGCTTTCGCGGTGAGCCGGCGTTGTTACATGGGCAGTTACTGCCAGCCTTACAGCGTCTGCTGGCGCCACAGTTACAAGCGCAGTTATTACACCGTATTGAAGTGTTTACCTACCAACGTGAGGTGGAGCGTTACGGCGGCGCGGCAGCTATGTTGATATCAGAGCAGATTTTCCGTTATGACAGTGAATTGGTGCTGGCTGGTTTACAGTTGATTTCCAGTCATGATGAATCGGTGCGGTGGCGGTTAGCTTTGCTGGCTGTGCACGCGATGTTACAGGCTTTTGGTTATGATGCCGCGGCAAAACTGGCCTTGATTAGTCAGCTACGGACCTCCTTTGGCGCCGAGTTCCAGGAGCATGCACAATTGCGGCAGCAGCTTGGCACTAAATATCGTGAATTTAAACCCTCAATGGAAAGTGATTTTGCGCTGTTATGGCAATCAAAAGGTACGGCCGATCCGGTACAACAGGAGTTGCAACTGCTTCTTCAGCAATTTATGTTGAAAATCAGTCCATTAGCCAATGAAATCCGGCTGCTGCAGGTGCAGAATCAACTTGCTTGTTCGCTGGATACTCTGTTAGCTTCATTGCTGCATATGCTCAATAACCGGTTGTTTAAAGCGTATGGACGTGAGCAGGAGTTTGTGATTTATGATTTTTTACGACGATTATATCTGGCGCAACAGGCGCGTCAGCCTGTTGCGGCAAGCTGAAGGTCTGGGTCAGGCATGAAATCTTTATTCCGGCAGGAAGTTCAGGCTGAGCAAAGTAACAGATTGCAGGGCGAGGTCAGCATCACGCAGTTACCAGCTTTTTCCTGGCTGGCTGGCTTGCTGACCGTGATCGTAGTGTTGTCACTGTTGTTTTTATTCAGTGCTGAGTATAAGCGCAAAGAAACCGTGTTTGGCCTGTTGCAACCGCAACAGGGCGTAAACCGACTCACTTTTGGCCAAAGCGGCATCGTCAGTAAAGTCTGGGTCAGTGAAGGACAGCAAGTGAAGACGGGTCAGCCGTTGTTGCAACTGAGCATGCCGCATTATGGCCAGGGTGATACGGAGCTGAGCCAGACCTTGCAGCAAGAAATGCAGGCGATGATTGCCAGTCTTGCGTTACAGAAGCAACAGCAACAAGACCGGCATCAAATCCGGCTGGCAGAAGCACAAGCCAGACTGACGCTACTACAGCAACAAAACACTGAATTGGCAGGCCAGTTGCAAACCTTTACCGAACGGATGCAATTGAACGAAAACCTGGTCAGGCAAGTGCAACAACTGGCTGGTTCCGGCTATATTTCACAACTTGAACTAAACCGGCAAAAAGATACCTTGTTGTCGCTGAAGCAACAGGTTCAGTCGCTCAAAGGCCAGCAATTATTGCTGCAATCGCAGCAGCGGGAGCAGCAGAGTTTGCTGGAGCAGTTGCCGTTGGAGTTAAAGTCGCAGCTTTCGTTGTTAGATCAGCAACTGTCAGAACTGCGTAATCAACAAACCAGATTGCAACATGAGCAGACCGTGGTTTATCGCGCCTCTGCCGATGGCGTGGTCAGTGGTTTACGTTATCAGGCCGGCCAATCAGTACAAGCCGGTGCTGTTGCCATGAGTATTGTGCCAGCCGCAGTGCAATTGGAAGCGGTTGTCTATGTACCAACCCGGGCAGTTGCTTTTATCGAAGTGGGGCAAAAAGCCCGCATCCGTTTTGATGCTTTTCCTTATGAACGCTTTGGTGTGCATCAGGCAACAGTGAAAGCCGTCAGTCAGGCCGTGTTATTACCTGCAGATGTACCAGAATTTGCGTTAAAAGAACCCGGTTATCGGGTGATATTACAACTGGAACGTCAGTCGGTGCAGGCCTATCAGCGTGAATTAGCGCTGCGACCTGATATGACGCTGAATGCGGATGTGATCACTGGGCAGCGTAATTTGTTGCATTGGTTATTCGAACCTGTATTGAGTCTGAAAGGACAGTTGTGATGAGTAGTTTAGCAAGCCGGGTGTCGTTGTGGCCAAGCGACAAATTACCCTTGATCCGGCAAACCGAAGCGGCGGAATGTGGCCTGGCTTGCCTGGCTATGGTGGCGGCCTTTCATGGTTATCAAAGTTCGCTGGTGGAATTGAGGCAAAAATTCTCGCTGTCGCTCAATGGTTGTACTTTGCTTGATTTGATGAATTTTGCCGAGCGTTTACAGCTCAGCAGCCGGCCATTACGGTTGGAACTGGAACAGTTAAGTCAGCTCAGTACACCCTGTATCCTGCACTGGGATATGAACCACTTTGTGGTGCTGAAATCTGTGTCAAAACAGGGCTGTATTATTCATGATCCGGCCTACGGTGAACGCAAATTGCCGCTGAGTGAAGTGTCAAAACACTTCACTGGTATCGCATTGGAACTGCTGCCAGTGGCTGGTTTTGAACTAAAACAAGGCCAAACCGGCTTAGGTCTGAGCCACTTCTGGTCCAGGATCACCGGTCTGAAGCGTTCGCTGACATTATTGTTTTTGTTGTCGATCTTGCTGCAATTATTCACCATCGCCGCACCTTATTATATGCAATTGGTGGTGGATGATGTGATTCTGACCCACGACACCAGCTTATTGGTGGTGTTGGCAGTTGGCTTTTTTATGCTATTGCTGTTTGAAGTGATGACCAGTGCGGTGCGTAGTTTTGTGCTGTTGCATTTTGGCAGTTTGCTGAATATTCAGATGGCCGCCAATTTATTCCACCATTTGATCCGTCTGCCACTGTCGTATTTCGAGAAACGTCATATCGGCGATGTGGTGTCGCGTTTTGGTTCGCTGCGGCAAGTGCGGGAACTGCTAACTGCCGGTATGGTGGAAGCGTTAATCGATGGGCTGATGGCGCTGGGTGTGCTTGGCGTGATCCTGTTTTACAGTCCGCAATTGACTGTGGTGGTGCTGGTGGCCGTGCTCATTTATGCCGTGTTCCGGCTGGCCATGTATCGGTCATTGCGGCAGGTATCAGAGCAGGAAATTCTGGCGCAGGCCAAAGAAAATACCAACTTCATGGAAACCATGCGGGCGATGCAGACTATCAAGCTGTTTGGCTCGGAAGTGAAGCGCGAAGCGCTGTGGCAAAACTATTTTGTTGATGTTACCAATAAAGCCATCACGCTTGGGGTGTTTAACCTGACCTATACCTCAGTGAATCGGCTGTTATTTGGCATTGAAAATATTGTGGTAGTGTATCTGGCCGCTTTATTAGTACTGGATGGAAGCTTCAGTACCGGCATGTTGTTTGCATTTATCGCGTATAAAGCGCAATTCCTGGAACGGATGGCCCGACTTATCGAAAAATTTATCCAATTTAAAATGCTCAGCCTGCATTTTGACCGATTGTCAGATATTGCTTTAACCGAACAGGAAAATATCCACCAGAACCAGGTGGGGAGCAGGGCGGTCGAAGGCGCGCTGGAAGTGCGCGACTTGTCATTTCGCTACAGTGATGCCAGCAAATGGGTGGTACAGCAGGTTCACCTGCAGATCGCAGCTGGTGAGTCGGTGGCGCTGGTGGGGCCGTCTGGTTGTGGCAAAACCACGCTGATGAAGCTGATGCTGGGTTTGTTGCAGCCACAGCAGGGTGAAGTCCTGATCGATGGTGTGGCACTGGATAAATTTGGCTTGCGCAGTTATCGCCAGCAAATCGCGGCGGTGATGCAGGATGATCAATTGTTATCAGGGACTATCCGCGAGAATATCACCTTTTTTGCAGAGCAGCCGGATGAGCAACTGATGCTTGAGTGCGCGGCTTTGGCGGCTATTGATCATGATGTACAACAAATGGCGATGGGTTATAACAGTTTAATCGGTGATATGGGCTCGGCGTTGTCAGGTGGTCAGAAACAACGTTTATTACTGGCCCGGGCTCTGTATCGCCAGCCAAAAATTCTTTTTCTGGATGAAGCGACCAGTCATTTGGATATAAAAACTGAATTTTGCGTCAGTGAAGCGATAAAAGGTTTAAAAATAACCAGAGTGGTGATCGCTCACCGGCCAGAAACTATCGCTTCTGTCGATAGGGTTATCCGGCTTGGCGATAGCAGCCAAGATTCGAACTCAAACTAATAGCGCAATATAAATCAATATCTTGCCGCTGGTATTTTTTGCTGGCGGCTTGAATCCTGCTCTTTTGGGCACCATAACAAGTCCAGATTTCAGTACAACAGTGCATGCTCAAGATGTTTTTATTTTGAGCTACCTATTTGTAGAAAGTGCTGTTATAATCACGCGCCCTTTTGTATGGGGAAAGTAGTTAGTAAAAAGCATCGTAATCCTTCGGGATTACTCGTAGTGGAATAGCGGAGCACTAAGATGATCCAAATGCAATCTATGCTGGAAGTCGCAGACAACAGCGGCGCGCGCAGCGTAATGTGTATTAAGGTCTTAGGTGGTTCGCATCGCCGTTATGCAGCAATTGGTGACGTTATCAAGATCACCGTCAAGGAAGCAATTCCTCGCGGTAAGGTCAAAAAAGGTGACGTTCTGAATGCTGTGGTGGTGCGTACACGCAAAGGCGTACGCCGTCAGGACGGTTCTCTGATCCGTTTTGATCGCAATGCAGCTGTGTTGTTAAACAACAAGCTGGAACCGATCGGCACACGTATTTTTGGACCTGTTACCCGCGAACTTCGTGGTGAAAAATTCATGAAGATCGTTTCTCTGGCCCCAGAAGTACTGTAAGGAGTCACCATGGCTAGTAAAATCCGTCGTGATGACGAGGTTGTTGTTCTTACTGGTAAGGACAAAGGTAAACGCGGTACAGTTTCTAAAGTATTAGTTGCTGAAGGTCGTGTTTATGTTACCGGCGTGAACCTGGTTAAAAAACATCAGAAGCCTGTACCGGCTCTGAATACGCCAGGCGGTATCGTCGAGAAAGAAGCCTCGATTCATGTATCAAATGTAGCGATTTTCAACCCTGCCACTGGTAAGGCTGATCGCGTTGGTTTCCGTTTTGAAGATGGCAAGAAAGTTCGCTTCTTCAAATCGAATAATGAAAAAATCTAAACAGCTATTGGAGTAATACGATGGCGAAACTGCATGAAATTTATAAAGACACAGTAGTTCCTGAGCTGTTCAAACAGTTCGGCTACACTAGCGTCATGCAAGTCCCTCGGATTGTGAAAATCACACTCAACATGGGTGTGGGTGAAGCTGTTGCTGATAAAAAAGTTTTAGATAACGCTGTAGCAGATTTAACTGCTATCTCTGGCCAAAAGCCATTGGTTACTAAAGCTCGCAAATCAGTAGCTGGTTTCAAAATCCGTGAAGGCTACCCTATTGGTGCTAAAGTGACCCTGCGCGGCGAGCGTATGTGGGATTTCCTCGAGCGTTTAGTGTCTATCGCTATTCCTCGTATCCGCGACTTCCGCGGTGTAAATCCTAAGTCGTTCGACGGCCGTGGTAACTACAGTATGGGCGTTCGTGAGCAAATCATTTTCCCTGAAATCGATTATGACAAAGTAGATGCGGTACGTGGTTTAGATATCACTATCACAACGACTGCGCGTACTGATGACGAAGGGCGTGCATTACTTGCCGCGTTTAACTTCCCATTCAAGAAATAAGGTGTAGGGTCATGGCAAAACAATCAATGAAAGCACGCGAAGCAAAGCGTGCAGTACTGGTAGCCAAATACGCTGAGCAACGTCATGCATTACGGGACGCTATTGCTAATCCGGCAACTTCTGACGAAGACCGCTGGGCAGCAGTTCTGAAGCTGCAAACGTTACCGCGTGATTCAAGCCCTGCCCGTCAACGTAATCGTTGTCGTGTAACAGGTCGTCCTCACGGTTACCTTCGCAAATTCGGCATGAGCCGGATCAAGGTACGTGAAGCAGCGATGCGCGGTGAAATTCCTGGCCTTCGTAAGGCTAGCTGGTAAGAATCACGGGAGTAACAGCTATGAGCATGCAAGATCCAGTAGCGGATATGTTTACTCGCATCCGCAACGGCCAAGCTGCCAAGAAGTTTGCGGTTAAGATGCCATCTTCAAAAATGAAGATTGCTATCGCGAAAGTATTAAAAGACGAAGGTTACATCGAAGATTTCGCTGTTTCTGCTGATGTAAAAGCAGAACTGGAAGTTACTTTAAAGTATTTCCAGGGCAAATCAGTTATTGAAACTATCGATCGTGTTAGCCGGCCTGGTCTGCGTATCTATAAGAAACGCGGCGAATTACCAAAAGTAATGGGCGGTTTAGGTGTAGCAATTATTTCTACGTCTAAAGGGTTAATGACTGACCGTGCCGCGCGCAAGGTTGGTATCGGTGGCGAAATCATCGGCTACGTAGCGTAACGGAGGTAGTAATCTATGTCTCGTGTTGCTAAAGCCCCCATCGCCGTCCCAGCAGGTGTGACTATCACACTGAATGGTCAGACAGTTGTGGTAAAGGGTAAAAACGGCGAGTTGACGTTAAACGTTAACCCTGCAGTTGAGATCGTTGTTGATGGTAACGTTGTACGTACCAATCCACGTGACGGTTTCGAGAATGCAGACGCACAAGCGGGTACCGCTCGCGCGTTGATCAACAATCTGGTTACTGGTGTTGCTGAAGGCTACACCCGCAAGCTGGAATTAGTTGGTGTTGGTTACCGTGCTAAAGCAGAAGGTAAGGTATTAAACCTGAGCCTTGGCTTTTCTCACCCGGTGGCGTTTGAGGTACCAGCTGGTATCACAGTCGAAACCCCTTCTCAGACAGAAGTGTTGGTGAAAGGTGCTGACAAACAATTAGTTGGTCAAGTCGCTGCAAACATCCGCGCGTATCGCAAACCAGAGCCTTATAAAGGTAAAGGTGTTCGTTACGCTAATGAAAACGTGCGTCGTAAAGAAGCGAAGAAAAAGTAGGGTAGGACGATGGATAAGAAACTTGCTCGTCTGCGCCGCGCTAAACGCGTTCGCAGAAATATTATCGAACAAGGTGCGAATCGCTTGGTTGTACACCGTACGCCACGTCACATCTATGCCCAGCTTATCGCACCAAATGCTGAAGTGATTGTTGCTGCGTCTACTGTTGAAGCTTCAATCCGTGAATCGTTGAAGTACACTGGTAACGTCGACGCCGCTAAAGCTATTGGTAAGGCGATTGCTGAACGTGCACTGGCTCAAGGCGTAACGAAAGTTGCCTTTGACCGTAGCGGTTTCCAGTATCATGGTCGTGTGCAGGCGTTAGCCGACGCGGCGCGTGAAGCCGGTCTTCAATTCTAGGAGTAGATCATGGCTAACGTAGAAGCAAAACAACAATCTGACTTGCAAGAGAAGCTGGTTGCTGTGAATCGTGTATCCAAAGTTGTTAAGGGTGGTCGGATTTTCTCCTTCACCGCTCTGACAGTTGTTGGTGACGGTACCGGCCGTGTCGGCTTCGGTTACGGTAAAGCACGCGAAGTACCAGCTGCTATTCAAAAAGCAATGGAAAAAGCGCGCCGTAACATGACTCAAGTTGAGTTAAACGGTAATACACTGCACCACCCTGTGAAGGGTGTTCACGCTGGTTCGAATGTTTACATGCAACCAGCTTCTGAAGGTACCGGTATCATCGCCGGTGGTGCAATGCGTGCTGTGTTAGAAGTAGCAGGCGTACAAAACGTACTGTCTAAGTGCTACGGCTCAACTAACCCGATTAACGTGGTTCGCGCCACTATCAACGCCCTGTCTGCGATCAAATCGCCAGCTCAGGTAGCCGCTAAACGTGGCTTACGCGTTGACGACATCCTGGGGTAATTTGCCATGGCTCAAAAAACAGTAACAGTAACCCAGACTAAGTCAAGCATCGGTCGTTTACCGAAGCATAAAGCGACTCTGGTTGGTTTAGGCTTACGCCGTATTGGTCACACTGTCACACTGGAAGATACTCCTTCAGTGCGCGGTATGATCAACACTGTGTATTACATGGTTAAAGTGGAGGAGTAAGCGATGTTATTAAATACACTTTCTCCGGCACCAGGCTCGAAAAAAGAGAAGCGCCGTTTAGGTCGTGGTATCGGTTCTGGCTTAGGTAAGACTGGTGGCCGTGGTCACAAAGGTCTGAAATCTCGCTCTGGCGGTAAAGTACGTCCAGGTTTCGAAGGCGGTCAAATGCCTCTGAAACAGCGTCTGCCTAAGTTTGGTTTTACATCATTAAAAGGCTTAGTCTCTGCTGAAGTTCGTTTACACGAACTGGCTGCAGTAGCTGGCGATGTAGCTGATTTAGCCACTTTGGCTGAAGCAAATATCATCACACGCAACATCAAGTTCGCGAAGGTTGTCCTGTCTGGCGAGTTAACTCGTCCAATCACAGTGAAAGGCTTACGTGTAACTAAAGGTGCACGTGCTGCTATTGAAGCTGCTGGCGGCAAAGTCGAAGAATAATAAGGATAGGACGCGATGGCTAAACCAGGTCAGGACTCAAAAAGTGCAAAAGGCGGCTTCAGCGAGCTGAAAGCCCGTCTGTTATTTGTACTGATGGCCATAATCGTATTTCGGTTAGGCTCTTTTGTGCCAATTCCTGGAATTGACGCCACCGTGCTAGCTCAATTATTCGAACAGCAAAAAGGTACCATCGTTGAAATGTTTAACATGTTCAGCGGTGGTGCACTTGAGCGTGCTTCTGTATTTGCGCTTGGTATTATGCCTTACATTTCTGCTTCAATTATTGTTCAGTTGCTGACGGTGATGCACCCGAAGATGGCTGAATTGAAGAAAGAAGGTGAAGCAGGCAAGCGCAAAATTAATCAGTATACACGTTACGGTACCTTAGCTTTAGCATTGGTCCAGGCGGCAAGTATTGCCACTGGTCTGCCAAATATGATGCCAGGTCTGGTGATTAACCCAGGTTTTGGTTTCTACTTTACTGCCGTTGTCAGTTTAGTCACTGGTACCATGTTCTTAATGTGGTTAGGTGAACAAATTACTGAGCGTGGTATTGGTAATGGTATCTCGTTGCTGATCTTTGTCGGTATCGTTGCTGGCTTCCCGTCGGCCGTAGGCCAGACGATTGAGATGGCGCGTCAAGGCGATCTGCACTTTTTGTTATTGCTGTTTATTGTGGCGATTGTTGTGGTTGTTACCTGGTTCGTAGTATTTTTCGAACGCGGACAGCGCCGGATTGTGGTAAACTATGCGAAACGTCAGCAAGGCCGTCAGGTTTTTGCAGCGCAGAGCAGTCATTTACCGCTGAAGGTGAACATGGCCGGGGTAATCCCACCAATTTTCGCTTCAAGCATAATTCTGTTTCCTGGTACAATTGCGACTTGGTTCGGCTCAGGTGATGGTATGGTTGCCAACTTCTTCCAGGAGTTAGCACTGAATCTATCGCAGGGACAACCGCTGTATATCATTTTGTATGCTGCAGCGATTATCTTCTTCTGTTTCTTCTATACAGCGTTGGTATTTAACCCACGTGAAACAGCGGATAACCTGAAAAAATCTGGTGCTTTTATTCCAGGCATTCGTCCGGGTGAACAGACATCAAAATACATTGATAAAGTAATGACTCGCCTGACCTTAGCTGGCGCGGCGTATATCACCTTTATCTGTTTGGTTCCTGAGTTCATGATGGTTGCACTGAACGTGCAATTCTACTTCGGTGGTACATCATTATTGATTATCGTTGTGGTAATCATGGACTTTATGGCACAGGTACAGACCCATCTGATGTCTCATCAGTATGATTCTGTGCTTAAAAAGGCAAATCTTAAGGGCTTCGGTCGTTAAGGTAATTTTGCGGAGTTAAGTCATGAAAGTACGAGCTTCCGTTAAGAAGATCTGCCGTAACTGCAAAGTTATCAAGCGCAACAACGTTGTGCGGGTAATTTGTGTAGAGCCTAAGCACAAGCAACGCCAAGGCTAATACCGCAGAAAAAATTAAGAAAGGGCTAGACTTTTTAGTTTAGCCCCGACTTATTGTTGCAATATGGCCGCCGTTTGAGTATCCTTACGGGCTTTTCAAATCGGCACCCTTTTAATTTTTTATAGGAGAACGTTAGTGGCCCGTATCGCTGGCATTAACATCCCCGATAATAAACATGCAGTCATCTCTTTGACTTATGTTTTTGGTATCGGTAAAACCCGCTCAAAGGCTATCCTTTCTGCAGTGGGTATCGAAGAAACCCGTAAAATCTCTACGTTAACTGACGCAGAGTTGGACACGCTTCGTGAAGAAGTTGCTAAGTACACCGTTGAAGGTGACTTACGCCGTGAAATTACATTAAACATTAAGCGTTTAATGGACCTGGGTTGCTACCGTGGCCTGCGCCACCGTCGTAGTCTGCCGGTCCGTGGTCAGCGCACTAAAACTAATGCGCGTACCCGCAAGGGCCCACGTAAAGCGATTAAGAAATAAGGTGATTCAACATGGCTAAAGCACCAGTTCGTACTCGTAAACGGGTAAAAAAGCAAGTTTCTGACGGTATGGCTCATATCCATGCGTCTTTCAACAATACCATTGTCACGATCACTGACCGTCAAGGTAACGCTCTTTGCTGGGCAACTGCCGGTGGTTCTGGTTTCCGTGGTTCGCGTAAGTCTACGCCGTTCGCTGCACAGGTTGCTGCTGAGCGCGCTGGTACTGCCGCGTTAGAATATGGTCTGAAGAATCTTGAAGTGTTTGTTAATGGTCCAGGCCCAGGCCGTGAATCAGCCATTCGTGCGCTGAACGCAGCTGGTTACCGCATCACAAACATCACCGACGTGACGCCGATTCCACACAATGGTTGTCGTCCACCGAAAAAACGTCGCGTGTAATTAGCGCTTCTAAGATTATTGGAGAAAGAAGATGGCAAGATATTTGGGTCCTAAGCTCAAACTGAGTCGTCGCGAAGGAACAGACCTGTTCCTGAAAAGCGGCGTCAGAGCAATCGATTCAAAGTGTAATTTAGCAACTGCTCCTGGTCAGCACGGCGCTCGTCGCGGTCGTTTATCAGATTACGGTTTGCAATTACGCGAAAAACAAAAAGTACGTCGTATTTATGGCGTGCTGGAAAAGCAGTTCCGTAATTTATACAAAGAAGCTGCTCGTTTGAAAGGCAACACTGGCGAAAACCTGCTTCAGTTACTGGAGTCTCGTTTAGATAACGTGGTTTATCGCATGGGCCTTGCTAGCACTCGTGCTGAAGCGCGTCAGTTAGTAAGCCACAAAGCTATTCTGCTCGACGGTAAAGTTGTGAACATTCCTTCTTATGCTGTTGCTCCAGAACAAGTTGTTGCTGTTCGTGAAAAAGCTAAGAAGCAAGCGCGTATTGTTGCTGCTTTAGAAGTTGCTGAACAGCGCGAAAAACCAACTTGGATTGAAGTTGACACGAAGAAAATGGAAGGTGTTTTCAAACGTCGTCCAGAGCGTTCAGACTTGTCAGCTGACATCAACGAACAGTTAATCGTCGAACTTTACTCTAAGTAGTAAGGCATTTTCTTAAGAGAGGATACAATGCAGGGTTCTGTCACCGAATTCCTTAAGCCGAGATTAGTTGGTATCGAAAAAATCAACCCAACTCGTGCCAAAGTTACTTTGGAACCACTTGAGCGCGGTTTCGGGCATACCTTGGGCAACGCGTTACGTCGGATCCTTTTATCGTCCATGCCAGGTTGTGCAGTGACGGAAGTGGAAATTGACGGCGTGCTTCATGAGTACAGCGCCAAAGAAGGCGTACAAGAAGATATCATCGATATCCTTTTGAACCTGAAAGGCTTAGCCGTTCGTTTGGAAGACAAAGATGAAGTCACACTGACTTTAACCAAGAAAGGTGCTGGCCCTGTAACTGCTGGTGATATCCAGCGTGGCGACGGTGTTGTGATCGTCAACCCTGAGCACGTAATCTGCAACCTGACTGGCGAAACTGAATTCAGTATGCGTCTGAAAGTGCAACGTGGTCGCGGTTATGTTCCGGCATCTGCCCGTGTCTCCTCTGAAGATGACGAACGTCCAATTGGTCGTTTGTTACTTGATGCGTCTTTCAGCCCTGTTGAGCGTATTGCTTATGCAGTGGAAGCCGCGCGGGTAGAACAGCGTACCGATCTGGACAAACTGGTTATCGACATGGAAACCAACGGCACAGTTGAGCCTGAGGAAGCGATCCGTCGTGCAGCAACTATTCTGGCCGAACAGCTGGAATTCTTTGTTGAGCTGCGTGACAAGAGCGAGCCAGAAAAACGCGAAGAGAAGCCGGAATTTGATCCGATTCTGTTGCGTCCGGTTGATGACCTGGAATTAACAGTTCGTTCTGCCAACTGCTTAAAAGCAGAGCAGATTCAGTACATCGGTGATCTGGTGCAACGTACCGAGGTTGAGCTTCTGAAAACGCCAAACCTGGGTAAAAAGTCACTTACCGAAATTAAAGACGTGTTGGCGTCACGCGGTTTGTCCTTAGGTATGCGCCTGGAAAACTGGCCGCCAGCTAGTTTGGTAAACAAAGACTAACCAGATACCAGTTCCTGGTTTAGTGAGAAGGAATAGATCATGCGCCATCGCAAGAGTGGTCGTCAGTTAAATCGGAACAGCAGCCACCGTCAGGCAATGTTCCGCAATATGGCAAGCTCGCTGGTGAAGCACGAAATCATCAAAACGACTTTGCCAAAAGCAAAAGAGTTACGTCGTGTAATCGAACCTCTGATTACACTGGCTAAAAATGATAGCGTTGCAAACCGCCGTTTAGCTTTTGCCCGTACTCGTGATAAAGAAGTTGTTGGTTTACTGTTCAACGTGCTGGGCCCGCGTTACAACACGCGTCCAGGTGGTTACACTCGTATTCTGAAGTGTGGCTTCCGTGCCGGTGACAATGCACCAATGGCTTATATTGAGTTAGTAGACCGTCCAGCAGTGGACGCAGCTCTGCCAGTTGAAGAAACTGCAGCTGAATAAGCTAATTTGATGATAAAAGCCGGCGTCAGCCGGCTTTTTTTATGGCTACGCCGAGCGTTTTGCGCGCAAGCGCAACCAGATTGACTGTGGTAGTCAAACTAGTGGCTTGGAGGTGTAATACCATTCCATCTTAAAATCTGTGCAGTACCGCCCAGTCTCTTGAGCACAGCTTGATCATCCGAGCAGTATCGCTGATAAAGTCATTCCGGGTATCGCTGCAGGCATCCACAATCGCTTTGTAGTTCTCAAAACAACGTTTGGTTAAGTGGTGTTGCCGTAGCAGGCTCCATACTTGCTCTATCGGATTGAGCTCAGGTGAATACGGTGGCAGTTTTAATATCGTCTGATTTAAAAATTCGTCTGCAATACCATCAGCATGCCAACCCGCGCCATCCATCACGACTACTGCATAGCGGCCCTTGGCTGTTGTGGCTGAAATTTGCGCTAAGTGCATTTTCATCACCTCTTTACTCAGAAAAGGAACTATCAATGCTTCTGTTGCACCATTTGCCGGGCAGATGGCGCCGAAAAGATCTGCGTATTGAAATTGCTGCTGTTTGACCGCACGTGGCCAAGAGCCTGTTATTGCCCATATGTGCGTGGCTGTGTTCTGCTGGCCAATTCTGGCTTCATCCCCCAAACCAGACATCGACAGCTTCCAGTCGCACCGTGCCAGGAATGTTAAGGACCGTTGCCCGTTGGAAGTTTTATCTATGCGCCCTGGACGCCTTGTTGTTGCTTCAGGTGCCGCGAGCGGCTGGTTATCCCGCTAAACCCAAGTTGTTTCAGTCGTTTATAAATGGCGTTGTGGTGATAATGCGCTCTAAACTCGGCTTTGATGTAGTACAGGATCTTTTCACCGCTCAGCCTGCCACCTTATTCATTATGGCTTTGGGAGGTCATAAAGTCGCCCAATTGTTTTTGCTGTTGGCCAGTCAAAAATGGCGGACGCCCCTTTGCTTTACGCAGCTTCCAAACCCTCGGGGCCAGATGCAAGGTATTGGCTCACCCGGGTATTGACACTGGTGCGGCTGATTTTAAGCTGGTTGGCAACCAATGTGCAGTTTTTACACTCACAGCGCCAGCAAACGCATGCGCTTGCCGGCATTTATTTCGGCGCGGGAGAGTTTGAGCAAATCTGCAGCGGTATGATTCATAAGGCTAAGCCGTACTGATGCAGAAACTCAACTAGAACGGAACACATGATGGAATGGTATATAGCGATTTAGCCTTTGTAGCAGGGTAAGGCGGCTAATATCACTAGAGCCCAATACTTGGCTAACAATGCAAAACTGCTCCACTGCAACAATTGAAATCTGAACCACTTGTTTTACTATGTTCCTGCTCGGAGGTGAGACTGTAAAATTCTCTGTGTAAGTGGCTGTTTACCATCACGATAGACGGTCACCGTACATGAGCATAAATTGCGTCATCGCCGGTTTCCTGTCACGCAGCGGCATTGTCCACTTTTTGGCTATCTTGCTGTAGATCCGGATACAGTAGCTTCAGCACCGCATCATCATTAGGGAAGCGGCCGTCTAGTTTTAGTGACCTGATGCAGGCTGGCATTGAATGATTCGATAGCGTTGGTAGTGTAAATCACTTGACGGATTTGCGGTGAGTATCAAAAAGACGCATTGTTCACCAAGCAGGTCTTCAGAGGATTTATCGTCAGCGAATAACTGACCGATAAGTTGGTCTGATACTGGCATTGTTATTTTCTTTCAAATATATAGGTTGAATACCGCTTACGCAGTTTTAACACTGTTCTTGGCGACCATACTCGGTATGATTAATTTGATGACACTGATAAAAGTTTTCAGTCGTCCTGCCAGATCGGGCCAGCTGCAAATATATATTTTCAATCCATAGCTACCTTTACTGAACTAAGAAAACGATTATCGAGTTCTCACCTTGTTGCCAAGTATAGTCATTGCTGAATTCTGCAACTGATGCAACATACTGTTTTCATTATAACGGCATTGCCGTGATATTTTTTTGATAATCCCTGATTTAATTTTTTTGTTTGGATGCTGTTGGCAAGATCTTACAGCAGTTAAGGGCAGGGGAAGGCAGGTATTTAACGCTAGGCTGGCTTTTGTTATAAACAATTGATCTATTTTATCTTCTTGATAAATATAGAAAAAACAGAGTAATTCAATCTTTATTTATTGAAAATAATTTATAAATAACTTTTTTATCATTTTTTAAGGTGAGTTTTGTCACTTGCGGTGTGCGAAGTTAACAGTAGTGAATTTCATTCATTAATTGTTAACAACCAAGCCGCCAGAAGCTTGTGATTAAAACAATATTTAGTCAGCATTTTTCTGCGGTTACGGTGATGCATACAGGAAAACATATGTTGACGCGTTATCCGCTCATGTACCGATTATTACTAGTTGTGTTTTTGCCTGTTGTGGCTGTGTGCCTGGTCTTTGCAATGCATCTTTATCGCAGCTTGCCGCAGTATGATGCTGACTTCACCGTTATTGGGTTACAGCATCCCCTACAAATTCAGCGGGATAACTTTGCGGTGCCGAAAATCGTCGGCAACACCGATCTGGATGTGTTTTATGGCATGGGCTTTGTGCAGGCCCAAGATCGACTCTGGCAGATGGAGATTCAGCGTCGGACCGGTGAAGGCCGACTGGCTGAGATTTTTGGTGAAACAGCAGTTGATACCGATATCATGATGCGCACTTATGGCCTGTCATTGAGCGCTAGGCAAGCGTATGAGCGCTTACCTGCTGAGACTCAACAGGTGTTGGCCGCTTATAGTCAAGGGGTAAACGCCTGGATCGCGCAACAAAAGCAGCAATTGCCGGCAGAATTCAGGATGTTTTCTGTCCAGCCTGAACCTTGGCGGCCAGAACATTCAGTATTAGTGGGCAAGTTGCTGGCGCTGGGGTTAGCATTTGGTATCAGCCAGGAATCAGACCGGCTGATTACGGCCGCAGCACTAAGACAGGATCAATTTGCCAGCCTTTACCCTGGAGTTGTATCTGAGGTTCCACTCGCTAAATCAGCGACACATTCTGCAATAAAAGCGAGCCTTGGCAGCCAGCAACTGACGCAGCAACTTGGCATTGGTAAAATTGGTGCTGGCAGTAATGCCTGGGTTGTGGCCGGCCAGCATACCCAGAATGGCCAACCTTTGTTGGCGAATGACCCACATTTAGCCTTACCTATTCCCTCCTCATGGTATCAAGCTGAATTAGCAGGCCCTTCCTTAGCGGTCAAAGGGATGACCATGCCAGGTTTGCCGGTGATTTTGTTTGGACATAATCAGTTCATCAGTTGGGGAGGTACCAACCTGCCAGCTGACACACATGATTATGTGATTGAACAACTTGATCCGACCCGGCCTAACTTTTACCGCACTGCTGCCGGCTGGCAACCTTTGCAATTCCGACAGGAAACCATCCTGGTCAGAACCGATTTTCCTGCTGCATTAAGGCCCCCTGCACAGCCGATGCAGATCACAATTGCCGCAACTGAACACGGTCCTTTGATTGGTTATCAGCAAGGCGATACCACTGCAATGTCACTGAAATGGACTGCTCTGCAAGCGGAAGATCAAACCATCACGGCATTAATCAAGCTGAATTATGCAACCAATTGGACGTCATTTCGCGCCGCGCTGCAATTGCAGGTCGCTCCAACCATTAATTATTTGTATGCCGATCAACAGGGGAATATTGGTTATAGTGCCGCCGGTTTGATCCCAATTCGTCGTACTGCAACCGGTATACTACCCACGGCACAGCAAGATTTTGGCTGGACAGGTATGATCCCATGGCAGGACATGCCACAGCAATTTAATCCGGTGTCAGGTTACATCGTTAACGCTAATCAAAATCAACTGCCGCCAGACTATCCCTATCACCTTAGCTATGACTGGGCTGAACCTGCCAGAGCGCAGCGTATTGAGCAATTGTTACAACAACGGATGAAGGCAGGTGCAAAGCTTACGGTCAAGGATATGCAGGATATCCAGATTGATCAACTGGATACTGCAGCGCCGGAGTTGATTCAGCGCTTGTGTATTGATCATGCCATCCGAGCAGATTATACCCGTTTGTGCCAATGGAACGGCGATATGCAACAAGATCCGGCTGCTGCCGCTTTGTATCAGGTGACTTTGCGATATCTAACCAAAACATTATTCAGCAAAAGCTTTGCCTCAATCCAGCATGAAAGATTGCAGCAGCGTTGGTTAAATGCCGGCACTTCAGCAGAGTTACCGACACGCCAGCAGTTTAAAGCTGTACTGGATCAGCCTGAATTATGGTGTGCGCCGAAACCAGTGGCATGCAGTATAGAAATTGCTCAAGCACTGAAAGGGGCGACGCAGGAACTGACGCGACTGCAAGGAACTGACCCCGCAGGCTGGAATTGGTCGCGGCTTGCTCCCAGAGTGTATATGCACATGCCTTTTAGTGGCTTCAACTCAGTTCGCAGTATTTTTGAACGGCGGGAAGTAGGGGTTGGTTCGATAGATACCGTAAATGTTGGTGGTTATATCTATGATCCGGTCAACGGCTATCAACAAGATTTTGGCGCCAGCTTTCGTCAGGTGATCGCTGCTGAAAAGCGTGGGTTTAGTCATTATTACGTCAATTCAACCGGTCAGTCGGGTTCTTGGCTCAGTCCACATTATGACGACATGCTGCCACTGCTCAGCAAGGGGCAGTTAATCCAGCCGTCCTCTGCCCCCGTTCATTTCAGTCAGTTAAGGCCCCAACCATGAAAATTTTCACTGAATTAGGTCGATTTGCGCCCAATGCCATGGTGCTTTCGTTAGTCACGAGTGTGGTGGCCGGCTTGTTATACAGCGCTTTGTTACCCTTGTTATTGATTGCAGTTGATAATTTCGCTGCTTTGGCAGAAGGGCGCAGCGAACAGACGTTATGGCTTGGAATGCAGGTCGCCCATCCGCAACTGGCTTTGGTATTTCTGCTGGCCTGTGTCCTGATCCTGCTAACTCAGACTTGCTCCATGCTGGTGTTACAACGGTCTGCGGTAGGGTTTGCCACTGCAATGCGGCAAAATTTATACCAACGTATTCGCAAATCGCCAATTTCTAATCTGGAGCAAACTGGCTCGTCGAAACTGATTACCACCCTGACCACAGATGTGAACAGAGTAGTCGCGGGTGCGGAAACGGTGCCGGTATTACTGGTGAGCCTGGTGATGATTGTCGGCGTACTGATTTATCTTTGCCTGATCAATAGGCCCGTTTTTTATTTTATCATCGGTTTTCTGCTGGCTGCGGGCCTGAGTTACCAATTGCTGCTGGTTATTGCTGCCCGTTATTACACCGAAGCCCGTCACTTTACCGAGCACTTGCAGGATTCTTTTCGTGGCTTGGTCACCGGCGCAAAAGAACTGAAACTGAATCATGCCAGAAGGGAGAGTTTTTACCGTCGGGAACTACTGTTCAATGATGACGGTGTTAGAAGCAATACCTTCCGGGGCGAACTGGCGCGCATCTTCGCCGAAAACTATGGAATGATGCTGAGTTATTTCATTATTGCCTACATGGTGTTCGTGTTTGTTAACTATTATCCAGTGACGCAGTCCGAATTGTTGGCTGTGGTGATGGTACTGCTTTACATGTCAGGTCCAGTGAAATGGGCACTGGATTCTTTTCCAGCAATTGTCAGAGCCAATATTTCGTTGCAGCAGATCAATGCTGTGTTTTCACAACTCTCCGAAGAGCCGCATGCCGAAAACTATCAACCGTCAGCCCCATGGCAGCAACTTACATTTCAGGCTGTGCGTTATCAGTATGATGGCAGTGGTTTTGCAGTTGGGCCGGTAGATTTAACCATCAAGCGTGGTGAAATTACCTTTATTGTCGGAGGAAATGGTTCAGGAAAATCGACCTTCTGTAAAGTCGCCACCCTGCATTACTTGCCCACTGCCGGCGAAATATTGTTTGATGATGTCTTGCTCAATGCGACAAATATCAATAGTTACCGTCAATCGATTTGCGCGGTGTATAGTGATTATTTCCTTTTTAATCAATTGCATGGCATTGACTGGCAGCGGCCGGAATGCGCATTGGAAATTCAGTTTTTGCTTGATGTACTGGTGCTGAAAGACAAGGTTCAGATCCGTGATGGCAAATTCTCCACCTTGCAATTATCGGATGGTCAGCGCCGTCGGCTGGCATTAATGGTGGCCTTACTGGAAGACCGGGATTTATATCTGTTTGACGAATGGGCGGCCGATCAGGATCCAGAGTTTCGGGAGTTGTTTTATCTGCAAATTTTACCGGGCTTAAAAAAACGCAACAAAGCCGTTATTGCCATCACTCATGATGACCGTTATTTCCATTGCGCCGACCAGTTGGTGAAGTTTGAAGCAGGTCAGATGAGTAAACTTCAGCAGACCCCGGTTTGCGTCCCGACTGGAACTGTTGCGCAGGAGTCGGTATGAATGCAGCCGTGAACCAGTTTCCGCTGTCTTTGGTGCAACGGGATGTCTATTTTGATCAGTTACATTTGGCTGGTACTGCCAAATATACCATTGGTGGTTATATCGATATTGCCCAGGCAGACGCGGCGCAGCTGACGATTGCGCATCGGGCAGTTGTCGCAGCGCATCCAATGTTCAGGTTGCGTTTGTCATACACCGGCTCAGGTCCGGTGTTTGGTGATGATGCTGATCAGCAGGATGATTTAACCTTGCTGGATTTGCGCCAACATCCGATGGCAGAACAACAGGCACTGGCTGAAATCAACACCTTATTTGCGCAGCCGTTCCGGCTGGAGCAAGCGCGTTTATATCAGGCTTATCAGATCCTGTTACCAGGCGAACGTATCTGGTTTGTCGGGCTGGCGCATCATCTGATCATTGATGGCTGGGGCTTTGCGAACTGGGCGACAGCGCTGGCGGAGGCATACAGCTCAGGCAGAGCAGAGCAACTTCCCGATCAACTGACGCAGTATTATGCTGATGATCTGCATTATCAGCAGTCAAACCGGTTGCAGAAAGATGCTCAGTTTTGGCAGATCTATTTGCAAGATGTACGCAGAACCGTGTTGGAACGTCAGTCGGGTCAGAGCAAACTCAGCGGTCTGGCCAGCAGTGCCAGATACAGGTTGCCGATTGAGCGCCAGCAATACCAGCAATGGCTCAGTGCGGATCCGTCGTTTGCTGAAAGTCCGCATAGTCTGATCCTGGCATTAACTTTCTTGTGTTTTGCCCGTTTGACAGCACAGACCCAATTTTGTATCGGGGTGCCGGCGCATAACAGAACTGCAGCCAGACAGAAGCAGATGATTGCGCTGTTTACCAGTCTCAGTCCGGTGGTCTTACAACTAGATGAGAACCAGAGCTTCCTGCAATTCTTGCAACAGGTCAAACAGCAGCAGCAGCGGGTGTTCCGCCATCAGAAATATCCGATCGGTAAGATGGTCGATGCTCTGGGGCCGGATGCGCGCAAGGGGTTGTTTGATATTGGCGTGAATTATCTGAAATTAAATAACAGCTGCCAGTTTGCTGGTGCTGCCGCCAGCTACCAGTATATAGAAAACCCTTATCAGACAACCCCTTTTAATTTAACGATCTGGGACAACGGTGAAATTCAGCCGGTGGAATGGCAACTGGATTATCACCTGCAATATTTCACGGCGGAAACGGCTGCTGACTGTTGCCGTTTACTGCTGCGGTTGATGGCGCAAGTGGTCAGCAATCCGGCAATTATGTTATCAGAGCTGCAACTGAATGCGCCTGACTGGCAGGCTCCGGTGGCAGAAGTTGCCACTATACCGACGCTGTTACAACAATTTGAGCATCATGCGAGGCAATCGCCACAGCGGCCGGCGCTGCATTTTTGTCAGCAAAGTTACAGTTATCAGCAATTGGAGCTGATGGCCACGGCATTGGCATTGCTGTTGCGTGATAAAGGTGTTCAGCCTGGGGACCCTATTGCATTGCTGTTTGGCCGTTCGCCGCTGATGCCGCTGGCGATGTTGGCTGTGCATAAGTTAGGGGCTGTTTTTGTGCCGATGGATCCCGCGTATCCACAGCAGCGGTTGCAACTGATGTTACAGGACAGTCAGGCCAGTTTGCTGCTGACCGCGCAGGAATGGCTGGAGTTGTCAGTGCAGCTTAGTGCTGAAGCGCTGGTGATTGACGTTGCTGCGCTTGCGCAGATGGCTGTGCAAACGTCTGAGTTGCCGCCGGTTCCGGTCGTTCATCAGCCGCTGGCATATCTGTTGTATACCTCGGGTTCGACCGGCAGGCCCAAAGGCGTGGCGATCCCACAACAGGCGTTGGCGAATTTTTTGGCCAGTATGGCTGTCAGACCGGGGTTAACCTGGCGGGATACGGTGCTGGCGGTGACCCCATTCAGTTTTGATATTGCGCTGCTGGAATTATTATTGCCGCTGTATGTCGGGGCTGCAGTGCGGATCTTGCCGCAACCGCTAAGTCAGGATTTACCTGCCTTGCTACAGGCGTTGCACAGTCCGGATATTAGCATGGTGCAAATGACGCCAAGCGCCTGGAAACTGGTGCTGGCCAGCGGCTGGCAAGGCCGGACTGATCTGATTGCGCTGACCGGAGGCGAGGCGTTACCCGAGTATCTGGCCACTGAACTCAGGACTAAAGTTGCCCGGTTGTGGAATATGTATGGTCCCACTGAAACAACCATTTGGTCCAGTTGTATTGAAGTGACGGCGCAGTGGCAGCCCCACAGTATCGGCTATCCGATTGACAGAACGGCAATGGTAATCCTGGATGCACAGTTACGGCCATTGCCCGATGGCTGGCAAGGTGAGTTATATATTAGTGGGCAAGGGCTGGCTCAGGGGTATCTGGGATTGCCCGACCAGACGGCAGAAAAGTTTATCCAGTGGCAGGGTCAGCGCTGGTACCAGACAGGTGATCTGGCGCTGCGATTGGCCGATGGTCAGTTTTTGTTTGTAGGCCGTCAGGATCAACAACTGAAATATCTTGGTTACCGGATTGAGCCCGGTGAGATAGAAGCTGCGCTGCGACAATTAAGCGGCATCAGAGATGCAGCGGTGCAAGTGAGAACGCTGGCCTCCGGGCGGGAGTCATTAGTTGCTTACTATTGTTCTGCTGAACCACTGGACGTTCCATCCATGCGGGCAGCTTTATACCTGATGTTGCCGCCGCAGATGCTGCCGGCATTGTTTGTTCATCTGTCTGCTCTGCCATTAACACCGAGTGGAAAAACCGATCTGAAAGCGCTGCCGATACCGGCAGAGCACTGTGCTATCGCGACGAATTCCACAGCAGAGCGGCCAGCCAATGATGTCAGTCAAAAGCTGCTGCAATTGATCAGCGGCCACCTGCAAATCGCAGGGCTGACCGAATATACCAATCTGTTTGATGCCGGCGCGCGCTCGCAGGACATGATCGAATTAGCCAGCCTGATTAGTCAGCAGTTCCAGCGCACGCTGACGGTCGTCGATTTATTTGCCAACCCATCAGTACAGCGGTTGGTCGCACACTGGCAACAACAACACCAGCCGACCATCGCCGAGCCGGACCAGAGCGTCAAAGTGCAGCATGGCCGTATGCGTTTGCAACAACGATTAAACACAAGGAAACAGTTAGATGCAGTCTGAAACAGGCTATCAGGGCAGCGAGATTGCAATTATCGGCATGGCAGGCCAATTTCCATCCGCCCCTTCAGTTCATGAATTCTGGCAACTGTTAATGCAGGAACGCAGCGGCATTCAGCATTTTACCGAACAACAACTGCTCGATGCCGGTATACCGGCCAGCCAATTGGCAGATCCAGCCTATGTGCGC
This sequence comes from Rheinheimera sp. B2H12, assembly GCF_059620065.1. Lineage (NCBI taxonomy): Bacteria > Pseudomonadati > Pseudomonadota > Gammaproteobacteria > Chromatiales > Chromatiaceae > Rheinheimera > Rheinheimera sp. B2H12. The sequence continues at coordinate 338,861 of NZ_CM184363.1, forward strand.
AGTAAAGGTGTGCTGGCAGACAGTTTTGCTTTTGATGCCAATTTTTTTCAGTACAGTGATCGCGAAGCTGTGCTGATGGACCCACAACTGCGTTTGTATCATGAAACGGCTTGGCAGGCGCTGGAAGATGCAGGTTATGCCGGTCTAGTACCGCCAGGCTGCTTGGTCGGGGTATTTGGCGGCGCTTCCGCCAATCCGTTGTGGACAGCGCAGTACAGTGAAGTGGCAACTGAAGGTGGTGCTGCTGCTTACGAAGTGCTGAATCTGATCAGCCGTGATTTTTTTAATAGCCGGCTGGCTTATAAACTAGACTTGACCGGACCTGCAGTCACGGTGCAGTCTGCCTGCTCTACCGGTTTAGTGGCTGTGCATCAGGCTTGTCAGAGTTTACTCAGTGGTGATTCGGATCTTGCGCTGGCAGGCGCGGTGTCATTGTCTACGAATCCGGAACTTGCTCAGCCCGAGCTGCAAGGTTATCTCTATCAGGAAGGCATGATCCTGGCACCCGATGGGGTGTGCCGGCCATTTGCCGCCGATGCCAAAGGGACAGTGCTCAGCGATGGGGTGGCCTTTGTGGTGTTACGGCGGTTGCAGGATGCGATCGAGGCTGGTGATCAGATTTATGCGGTGATCAAAGGTTCGGCCGTCAACAATGACGGTCAGGATAAAGCGGGCTATACCGCGCCCAGTGTCGGCGGGCAGCAGCGGGTGTTGCAGGCAGCGCTGCAACTTGCAGGCGTCAGCGCCAGCAGTGTCAGTTATATTGAAGCACATGGCACCGGCACTTTACTGGGCGACCCTATTGAAACGGAAGCGTTACAACGGGTTTATGGTCGGCAGCGCAGTAGCGCCTGTTATATTGGTAGTGTTAAAAGTAATATCGGCCATCTGGATACTGCTGCTGGTCTGGCTGGTCTGATTAAAACAGTTCTGGCACTGCACCATCAGAAAATTCCGGCCAGTCTGCATCTGACTGAAACCAATTCGAAGTGCCAATTTTCAGCAGAGAGTCTGCAGGTTGCTGACAGGACCCTGGACTGGCCTGGCAGCGGCTTGCATCGTGCCGCAGTCAGTTCCTTTGGTATCGGTGGCACCAATGCCCACGTCATTCTGGAGCAATACCCGCGAACCCGGCCTGTGTTGTTACCGAATACCCCGGCACAGCCCTCGTTACAGCTATTGCCGGTTTCAGCACATTCTGCTGCGGCATTAACAGCTCAGTTAACCAGCTTAAAACATCAACTGCAGGCTGGTGGTGTCAGGCCAACTGATATGGCGTTCAGTTTATGTTACAGACGTCGACGTTTCTCGCACCGGGCTGTGCTGATTTGCCAGTCTGAAGGTGCGCTTGTTGCAGCAACTGCACCAGTGCAGACTGCTTCGACTGGGCCTTTGTATCTGCTATTTACCGGACAGGGCTCGCAATATCCGCAAATGGCGGCCGGACTGTACCGGCAGCTACCAGAGTTTCGTCGGCATGCTGAGCAGTGCTGTCAGCTCGTACTGGAGCAACAGGGGCCAGATCTGGCGGCATTATTGTGGGGCGATAACGATCAGATCGCCAGCGCCGAACAACTGCGGGCTACCGACTTAGCTCAAATCAGTCTGTTTGTGGTGGAGTATGCGCTGGCAAAAACCTTACAACACTACGGTTTGCAGCCACAGGGCCTGATTGGCCATAGTCTAGGTGAATATGTCGCGGCTTGTCTGGCCGGGGTGTTTTCACTTCCTGATGCGATCAGGCTGGTGTTAGCCAGGGGACGTCTGATGGCGGTAGCTCCGGTTGGTGCAATGCTGGCGGTCCATGCGGCAGAGTCGCAACTGGATCTAACCCTCTGGCCGGCTTTGGCCATCGCTGCCTGGAACAGTCCGGAAGATGTGGTGTTGTCTGGTCCGGTCCATGCCATTCAGGCTTGTCAGAAAACGCTGCAACAACAGGGCATTGCCTGTACTTTGCTGCAGACATCACACGCTTTTCATTCTGTCATGATGGACAGTGTGTTACCAGCTTTTGCTCAGGTGCTCGCGTCAGTCCGGCTGCAGCCGCCGACCTTACCTTTTGTGTCGAATCTGACCGGGCATTGGGCCGACCCGGCACAAGTATGCCAGCCGGATTACTGGCTGGCACATTTACGGCAGCCGGTGCGGTTTGCGGACGGTATCGGCAACTTACTTCAGCAGCCAAACGCGCTGATTCTGGAAGTCGGGCCTGGCAAAACGCTGCTCGGTCTGGCAGCAAAACACCCGGCCTGGCAACATCAGCAGTTGACCAGTTTGCGGGGCAGTCGCTCTCAGGAAGATGATGTCCATGTCTTTTATCAACTGCTGGGGCAGTGTTTCGGGGCTGGACTGGAACCGGACTGGTCGCAATTGCTGGCTGCAGATGCCCGCCATATCCAATTACCTCCTTATGCTTTTGAACGGAAACATTATGCGCCGCAATTCCGCGGTTTTGCCAAGGCTGCCGTTGTGGCAGGTGCCGGCTTTTACCAGCAATGTTGGCGTTGTCGTGAGTTCAGCGGTTTAGTACCGGCGCCCAGCCAATTGGCTGCTGCAGAGGCCGGAGCCTTGTTGTGGTTCCGTTCGATGCAGGATGATGAAAAGCCGCTGGAGCAGTTGCTGCATCAGTCAGGCCGTCAGGTGATTAGCGTACAGATTGCTGCGCAGTATAGCCGGTTGCAGACAGACAGTTACCAGTTAGACCCGGAGCAGCCTGCCCATTATCAGCAATTATTACAAGAGTTACTGCGGTTGGGGCAGATGCCCTCTGCTGTGTTGCTGAACTGGCAGGCCAGGACTGTGGCGCAGAGGTATCAGCCTTTTGCGGCGTTATTTCTGCTGGCACAGAGTATGGCTCAATTTGCGGCTGAGCCGATCGTCTGCCTGGCTCTGACTGAAGATGCCTGCCGCGTCAGTGGCGATGAACAGATTAATCCGGATGCAGCTTTGATCTACGGTCCGTTGCGCGTCATTTCGCAGGAGTTTCCCCATTGGTCTTGCCACCAGTTGGATCTCCGGCAGGGGCAATTACCACAACAGAGTGCACGGATAGCACTTTTGCTGAACAGTCCGGCGCTGCAAGCGGCGCCAGGGCAAGAGCAAGCTGATCGGTTATTGCCGTTGCAGTCAGCGCTGCGCGGTGACTTACTCTGGCACGCCGAGTATCAGCACCAGGCTGAGGTCAGTCAGCAGCCTGATACTAAATTGAAAAAAGCAGGGGTTTACCTGATCACGGGCGGTTTTGGCGGTGCCGGCGCAGTGCTAGCGCGATATCTGGCTACCCATTATCAGGCCAGGCTGATTTTAGCCAGTCGCCACGCCAGGGCCGATCATCCGCTTTTAGCACAGATCCGCGCCCTTGGCGGTGAAGTGATTGCGGTGGCGGCAGATCTGCGACAGCCGACAGCTGTTGCTCAGTTACTGGATAGTGCTCTGACTGCATTCGGTACATTAAATGGTGTCTTTCATCTGGCAGGTGTGCCGGGTGAGCAAATGTTGTTGCGCCATGAACTGAGCCGGGCTCAAGCCGTGATTGACACCAAAATTGCCTGTGCCAGCGCCCTGGTTGAGTTATGTCAGCAACAACAGCTGGACTTCTTGTTGCTGTTTTCTTCAGTCACAGCAGTGCTCGGCGGTATGGGCCAACTGGATTATTGTGCGGCCAACGCCGCGCTGGATGCAGTGGCGCAGATGGCTCACAGTCGTGGCATCTATCAGGTTCGCAGTGTTCGCTGGGATGCATGGCAGGAAGCGGGCATGGCGGTTGATGCACTGAATGGTAAGGTGCAAACGCTGAAAGCTGCCGTTCATCCGTTGTTGGGGGATTTGCTCGTCCAGCAGGAACAACTGCAGGTCTATCGCACCACCTGGCAGCCAGAGCAAGACTGGCCGCTGGCAGAGCATTGGGTGATGGGCGTGCCGACGGTGCCGGGGACGACCTATTTGCAACTCGCTGCTGCGGCTTGGCAGCAGCAGAGTGCGACATTGGCGGTGCAGTTTTCTGATGTGTATTTCCTTGCGGGGCTGGCATTACAGCCAGGTGAACATGCCGATGTATATACCAGTCTGGAACTGGTGAATGGCAACTGGCAATTTGAAATCAGCAGTTATCAGCCGTTATCACAGCAGTATCAGTTGCATGCCCGTGGTCAGTTGACCGTTGCGAAAACGATGCCTGCAGTCAGTGGATTGCAGGCAGAATTGTTGTTACCACGACTGGATCAGCACCGGTTAACCGAGATCCGGGGGGCAGCTGATTTAGGTGCCCAGGCGATGTCAGTGCAGATGTCGGCAGCGGAACAAGATGGATTAATGAAATACGGTCAACGCTGGGATTGCTTTGACAAAGTCTGGATTGGCCAGGCGGAAGGTTTGGCACTGCTGCAATTACCGGCCGCTGTTGTTGCTGATGTCCGCAGTTTAACTCTGCACCCGGCACTGCTGGATTGTGCGGTGTCTTTTCTGCGCGCTTTCATTGATGACGGGGTGTATATACCGATCAGTTATCACCGCCTCAGCCAGTATTTACCTTTGCCGGCGACCTTCTACAGCTATGTCAGACTGGAACCGGGGCAGCGCGGTGATGGCGTGATGAGTTTTACTGTCGAGTTATTTGATTTACAGGGGCAAATGCTGGTTCAGGCGCAAGGGTTCACCATGCGCCGGATCGACAGCGCATTACAGAACCAGGCTGCTGCGGCCAATCTGCCTTTGCCTGCTTATGTCTACCGGCACCAAAAAATGCCGCTTGGGATCACGAATGACACTGCAATGCAGGTGATGGAGCAAGTATTACGGCAGCCCGCAGCCGTCAGTCTTTATGCCGTCAGTGACTTTAACAGCCGGTACCGCAAAGCAGCCGATGGGCACACGGGGTTATTTGCCGAGCCGGACATTCAACAACGTCCTCAGCGGCCAAGACCTGAGCTGGAGAGTGCTTTTGTACCGCCAAGAACGCCGGCGCAACAACAACTTGCCGGGTTATGGCAGCAACTGCTGGGATTGGAACAGGTTGGGATCCAGGACGATTTTTTTGCCTTAGGGGGAGATTCGTTACTGTTGATGCAAATGCATAAAAAACTGCAGCAGTTGTTTAACACCCAACTGCCGGTTGTCGAATTGTATAACCATCCGACTATTCAGCGTCTGACCGATTTTATGGCCAGGGCGCAAGATCCAGCCGAAGACCAGGTGTTATCTGCTATCAGCGCCAGACTTGAGAAGAAAAAAGCCGCTGCGGCGCGTCGGCGTCAACAGTGATAAAAATGAGGGAAAAGCAAATGCAACAGATTTCAGAATTAGCAGAACAATATCAGGACGATATCGCTGTGATTGCGATGGCCGGCCGTTTTCCTGGGGCTCGCAGCGTTGAGCAGTTCTGGCAGAACCTGCAACAAGGGGTCGAATCGGTCAAGTTTTTTAACCGGCAGGAATTATTGGCTTCGGGGGTGGACCCGGCGTTGCTGGAAAATCCAAATTTTGTGGGTGCGGAAGGGGTGCTGGACGGGGTTGAATTATTTGATGCGGAATTTTTTGGTTTTTCGCCGCGGGAAGCGGAATTACTGGATCCTCAGCATCGGATTTTTCTGGAAGTTATCTGGGAGTTGCTGGAGCGCGCAGGATATGGTGGCGGTGAACAGGGCCAGGTGATTGCTGTTTACAGTGGTGCTGGAGCCAGTTCTTATCTGTCACGCAACTTATTATCTCACCAGGACTATGTGCGGGATGTTGGAACTTTTAAGGTGTCACTGGCTACAGGGCAGGATTTCGTCTCAACCCGGGCCAGTTACAAGCTGGGGCTCACCGGTCCAAGTATTAACGTCAATACTTTATGCTCCTCTTCAGCTGTGGCAGTGCATTATGCGCGGGAAGCGTTGCTGGCGTACCAGTGTGATATTGCAGTCGCTGGCGGGGTGACTATTTCAAACTCACGTGAAGATGCGTTGTTTTATCAGGAAGGTGGCATTGGTTCTTTTGATGGTCATTGCCGCGCTTTTGATGCCAGAGCAGCAGGTACTGTTGCCGGGAACGGCATTGCCCTGGTGGCATTAAAACGGATGGAAGATGCGCTGAATGACGGGGATCAGATCATTGGGGTACTGAAAGGTTCGGCCATCAATAATGATGGTGGTGACAAGGCCAGCTACACGGCACCCAGTCCGGAAGGCCAGGCCCGTTGTATCACCGAAGCGCTTGAGGTCGCCGCCGTGGACCCTGCCACCATAGGCTATGTTGAAGCGCATGGCACTGGCACCAACCTAGGGGATCCAATTGAGGTTTCCGGCCTGACCCGCGCTTATCGTCGTTATACCGAGAACACGAATTATTGTGGAATTGGCTCCGTCAAAACCAATATCGGTCATCTGGTCGCCGCCGGTGGGGTTGCCAGTATGATTAAAACGTTGTTGGCGATGCAGCATCGAACGTTACCTGCCAGTCTGAATTTTGATATCCCGAACCCGAAAATTGATTTTGCCAACAGCCCGTTTTATGTCGTTGCCCAAAGCAAACCCTGGTTACCGGTTGGCGGCGATGTGTTGCGTGCCGGTATCAGTTCTTTTGGCATTGGTGGGACCAATGCCCATCTGATTGTCGAGCAAGCACCAGCATTACCAGCTTCCGAACCAGGCCGTAGCCATCAGTTGATTGTGTTGTCTGCTAAAACGGCGACGGCGCTGGCGACGATGAAACAAAATCTGCTCGATTATTTACAACATCATCCGGCGGTTTGTCTGGCTGATGTGGCTTATACCCTTCAGCTTGGCCGGCGACATTTTGAATATAAATTTGCAGCAGTAGCCAGTTCAGTTGCGGAGCTGATGGCGAAACTGGCTGGGACCGAATATCGTTTTACCGTACAAACTGAGCAGAAATCCAGTCAGCGAGAGTTATGTTTTATGTTTCCGGGTCAGGGTAGCCAGTATATCGGCATGGGCCGGGCGTTGTACCAGACCGAAGCCGTGTATCGTGCTGCTGTGGAGCAGTGTATTGCACTGGTGCAGCCACAACTGGCGGATGATTTGCTGCACATGTTGTATCCGGTACCGCAACAGGAACAACAGGCCGAGGCACTGTTAAGGCAAACTCAATATGCGCAGCCAGCATTGTTTATCACTTGTTATGCCATGGTGCAGTTATTAGCCAGTTGGCAGATTAAACCGGATCGATTGATTGGTCACAGTATCGGTGAATATGTCGCGGCCTGTGTAGCCGGGGTGTTCAGTCTGGCAGATGCGCTGATGCTGGTGGTGAAACGGGGCCAACTGATGCAACAGATGCAGCCTGGACAGATGCTGTCGGTGCCGCTGAGTGTGGCGGCGATCCAGCCGTTGCTCAGTGCTGAGATTTGGCATTGTGTCCAGAATGGTCCTGAGGCGCAAGTGCTGGGAGGCAGCCTGGATGCGATTGCTCAGTTACAGCAGCATCTGGAACAGCAGCAGATCAGTGCCACAGTGTTACACACTTCTCATGCCTTCCACAGCGGCCTGATGGAGCCGGCGCTGGCTGAGTTCAGTGCCATAGTGGCCGGAGTGTCATTACAAGCACCAACCATCCCCTTTATTTCGAATCTCAGTGGGCAGTGGGCTGGCGCCGAGGTCACGACTGCTGCCTATTGGGCAAATCATTTGCGCCACACGGTTCGGTTTGCCGATGGTCTCAGTACCCTGCTGGCCGACAACCCGGGTCAGCTGTTTATCGAAGCAGGTCCGGGCCAGACACTGAGCTCGTTGTTGCGAACTCAATCTGCCGGTCAGGCGCTATCAGCCATGGCGATGCCTCACCCGCGTCAGGTGGCTGACACTTTAGCGCAGATACAGCAATTGCTGGCTGTGTTGTGGGGCGCAGGGCATACCCCGGCCTTTGTCGCCTTACATCAGTCAGAGCGCAGGCTGCGACTGTGTTTACCAACGTACCCGTTTGAATCAAAACGATACTGGATCGAACAGGCACCCGCCGGGGCGAGAACGTTCCGCCCTGATTGCATCCTTGATACCGCGACTGATCCGGCGCAACTGCAACTGCCGGTAGCCCAAGCGATGCTGCGGCTGGAACTGCATGCCGGAGCCGATGGGTTCACCATGCCGGCAGACATTTGGCAACAACTGGGTCTGTTGCAGCAGAGTTTCAGTCAGCAGTTACAGCAGTTGGTTGGTGATTATGCCCAGATCCGCAGTCCCGGCCCTGAATTGAAGTTTCAAACCGCCATTGGCAGCAGTGCCGTCAGTCCTGTTGCGGCGTCGCTGGCGACAGCAGCCAGTCACAGCAGACCCCATGGCGCAGCCCCCTATGTGGCGGCCGGTTCAGAATTGCAGCAATTGCTGGTACAGCAATGGCAGGAAGTGCTGGGATATAGCCCGGTTGGTATTCACGACAACTTTTTTGAAGTGGGGGGGCACAGCCTGATGGCAGCAGCCTTGGTCACGCGGATGCGAAAGCAATTTGACTTTGAGGTGCCATTGCGGGAGTTACTGGAAACCCCGACCATAGCCGAATTGGCGGAGCTCTTGGAAAACCGGCTCTGGTTGTTGCAACCAAGTAACACGGAAGCCGCCGAGGTGCTGGAGCTATGATGGCGGAACAGCTATTGAAAGCACTACGGGAGCATCAGGTTCGGCTGAGACTGGAGCAGGACAAGTTAATTTGTGAGTTGCCAAAACAAGGCATCCCGGCAGAGTTACGCCAGAGCCTGATGGCAAGGAAAGAAGAACTCAAAGCTTTCCTGCGTCATTTGCCATCCAGTCCCGTTGCGGTGCAAATACCAGGTCGGCCGCAACAAGCCAACTGGCCTTTGTCGTTTGCGCAAAACCGGCTGTGGCTGGCGGAACAGATGTCAAGACAGGACAGTCACTACAACAGCTATTTTACGTTTCAGGTGACAGGACAACTGGAGTCAGCTGCTTTGCAGCAGGCATTTGTCCGCATCGTAGCTCGTCATGAAAGTCTCAGAACCGGTTATGGACTGATTGACGGGGAGGGGCGGCAATGGGTTCATCCGGTTGAGAACATCACTGAACAGACGCTGCTGGATGTGGTCGATGCTTCGGGGTTCGATGACGAGATGCTGACCGCTTTGTTACGGCAACGGATCCAGCACCGTTTCCGGCTGGAACAGGATATTTTGATGCGGGTAACCCTGCTTCGCCAGTCCGGCGAACAGGCCTTGGTATTGCTGGTGGTACACCACCTGGCCTCGGATGGCTGGTCTGGTGCCGTGCTGGCACAGGAATTGACCCATTTTTACCGGCAATTAGTGGGTGAATCAGTGACTGAACTGGCGGAACTACGCATTCAGTATGTAGATTTCGCCTGCTGGCAGCGCTCGCCAGAGGGAGCCCGGCAATGGCAGCCGCTGTTACCTTACTGGCAGCAGCGGCTGCAGGATTTACCCAGCGTTCATCAGTTGCCGCTGGATAGCGCCAGGCCATCGGAACAAAGTTTTACCGGTCGGCAGATGCTGCAATATATTCCGGCGGCCCTAGCACAATCACTACAGCGGATGGCAGTAAAGCAAGGGGTGACCTTATTTATGCTGCTGCACACCTTGCTTGGTTTACTGCTGGGTCGTCTCAGTGGACAAAAAGATGTTGTGATAGGTGTGCCGGTCGCCAATCGCAATCAGCCCGAACTGGAGCCGTTAATCGGCTTTTTTGTCAATACGCTGGTCACCCGGTTGCAATGGCAGCCTGAACAGACATTTCTGGCTTTATTACAACAGAATAAAACAGCGTTACTGGATGATTTTCGTCATCAGCAGATGCCATTTGACGTGCTGGTTGAGCAGCTACAACCGGAGCGTTTACCGGGGATCACTCCGTTATTTCAAATTCTGTTCGTGATGCAAAATAATAAAGCTGCCGAGCTGGACGTGCCGGCGGCACAGATCAGACCCATCAGCTTCGATGGGGGGCTGACCCGATTTGAGCTGGAGTTGTATGCGACAGAGCAGGAACAAGGACTGGAGCTTTGCTGGAACTTTGCCAGCCAGTTATTTGAGGAACAGACCATCCTGATGTTGCAGCAAAGCTATCTGCAACTGTTGCAGTCGGTGCTGCAGGCACCGGAGCAGCCTGTTGCCTTACTGCCTTTGTTAGCTGAACCGTCACCATGGCTACAGACCAGTACCGGTCCGATACTGGCCACGCCGGAACAACCCGTGCAACGCTGGTTTGAACAGCAGGCCCGTCAGCAACCAGCAGCACTGGCGCTGCTCAGTGCCGAAGAGCAATGCAGTTACCGGCAACTTGATCAGCAAGCCAATGGAATGGCAACGTTGTTGCGCACTGAATATCACTGTCAGACCGGTCAGCTGGTTGCATTTTGTTTACCCAGAGGCATCCGCCAAATCACCACGATGCTGGCCATTTTGAAAGCGGGTTGTTGTTATGTGCCACTGGATCCAACTTTACCTGATGAACGGTTGCAACAAATAGTCCGGCAATACCCATCTTTATTGTTGCTCACCGATCAGGAGAATGCGGCTCGTTTTGTCGAAACAGACGTCCGTTTGCTGCTGGAAACATCAGTGCCGCTGCAGCCATGTCCACCTGCAGTTTCAGACTGGCAGCCAGCAGATCCGGTGTATTTGCTGCATACCTCAGGTTCGACCGGACAACCAAAAGCCATTCAAATGCCGCACCGGGCTGTACTGAACCATCTAGCAAGCCTGCGGCAGGATCTGCCGTTGCTGCAGGGACCCAATCGTTCGCTGCATTTTGCTTCGGTCGGCTTTGATATGAGTTTCACCGATATCTTTCTGACATTAAGCGGTGGTGGCCAGTTGGTCCTGTTAGATGGCTCCCGGCAGTATGATCCGGCCTATCTGGCACAGCTGGTGCGTCAGCATCAACTGAATACGCTGAATTTACCCTATGCGATGCTGGCGATGCTGGCTGAACACCTGCAGCAACAACAACAGTTATTGCCGTCCTTGCAATGTATCACGGTATCGGCCGAACAGTTAAAAATGACCCCGGCGATCCGGTATTGGTGTTCGGCGCAACCGGAACTGCAGTTGGTGAATCACTATGGGCCTTCTGAAACCCATGTGGTGACCAGTTGGCAACTGAGCGGCGATCCGGCCGCCTGGCCATTGTTGCCACCGATAGGCCGGCCACTGGCGAATATCCGCTGTTATGTGCTGGATGCCAGACAACAGCCTGTGCCTGATGGTGCTGTTGGTGAACTATATCTGGCTGGTGACTGCTTGTCGCTGGGTTATCTGGGACAGGTCGAGCTTACCGCAGAGCGGTTTATGCCCGATCCCTTTGCGGCGCAGTCTGCGGCGTTGATGTATCAGACCGGGGATTTAGTTCGCCGCCGCCGGCATGGTGAGCTGGAATATCTGGGCCGTAATGATTTTCAGGTTAAAGTCAGAGGGTTCCGGATTGAACTGGGTGATATCGAAGCGGCACTGCGGCAATGTGGTGTGGCTGAATGTCTGGTGATCACGCAACCGGATGCCCGTGAGCATGTCCAGTTGGTCGCTTATTATCGCAGCAACACCGACATCTGCGCTTTCGAGTTACAGCAGCAGATCGCGCGTTTGTTGCCTGCTTATATGGTGCCTGCCGTGTTGGTCGCGGTAGACGCCTTTGTGTTAAATGCCAATGGTAAAATTGACAGGCGGGCATTACCTGCCGCCATGATGCCAGAGCGGCAACAGGCATTTATAGCGCCAGTGACGACAACCGAGCAATTGTTGGCTGCACTCTGGCAGGAGGTGCTGCAATCCGGCCCTGTCAGTCTGACCGATAACTTTTTTGCCCTGGGCGGTCATTCATTACTGGTCATGAATTTAGTTGCCAAAGCGCAGCAACATCAGTTGAAGCTGGATGCCACTCAGGTGTTCGCAACTGCCAGTCTGGCTGAACTGGCAGCGACACTCAGCACACAGATGGAACCAACATTCCGGTTGCCAGTGACGTTGACGACCTCTGCGCATCTGACTGTGACGCCGTCGATGTTCCCGCTGGTGCAGTTAACTGAGTCTGAGCTGGCAGACATTGTGGCGGCTGTCCCTGGTGGGGTTGGCAATATTCAGGATATATATCCGCTGACGCCGTTACAGCAAGGATTTTTGTTCCACCACTTGCTGGATGTGGAGGCGCGGGATGGTTATCTGCAACATCCAGTGCTAAAAGTGCAGGATGCTAGCCGGACCCAGCAACTGCTGGCGTTATTGCCTGAGCTTTTTCAGCGGCATGATGTGCTGCGGACGCAGCTGGTTTATCAGGGGCTGGAACAGGCCGTGCAGGTGGTGTGCCGGCAAGTGGCGCTTGTTCCGACTTTTGTCCGACTGACGACGGCTGACTCGGATGAGGCGTACCACGCTCAGTTATTCGAGCTGGCACCACCGCGACTGCCACTCGATCAGGCACCGCTGGTCCGGGTGCTGGTGGGGCACGTTGAAGGGGAAGCGCAGCATTATGTGCTGGTGTTGTGGCATCACATTATTTCTGACCATGTCGGGGTAGAAATTTTGGGGCAAGAGTTGCTGGCATTACTGGAGCAACGGCTTTTACCGGCGGCGGCACAATACCGGGACCAAATCGGCTGGATGCAGTTCTGCCGGCAGCAACAGGATTTATTAGCTTTTTTCCGCGCTGAACTGGCGGATGTAACAGAGCCGACCTTACCTTTTGCTCTGGCGGATGTCCGCAGTAACAGTCAAAAACAGGATATTGTCGCCTGGTCATTAAGCAGTACCACATCCGCTGATATCCGCCTGGCATGCCGCAGCATGAATTTGAGCCCGGCGGTCTGGTTCCATGTGGTGTGGGGACTTGTGGTCAGTCTGGCCAGTAACAAAGAGGATGTCGTGTTTGGTACTGTGCTGTCGGGGCGGATGACAGGGTATGAAGGAATAGGTCGGATGGCCGGTCTGATGATTAACACGCTGCCACTCAGATGCCGTGTCGCCGACCAGTCACTGCGCCAGTTGTTGCAAAAAACCGAATTATTCTTACGTCAACTGATGTCGCTGGAGCAGGTGTCACTAGCAGAAGCGCAGGCTTGTAGTGCTGTGCCACCGAATGTGCCCTTATTCAGTGCGATGCTGAATTATCGCCACACTGAAGTGGTGACAGAGCAGTTAGCCAGCCATGGACTCGCGTTGCTATTACCCGCTGATCAGTCGAATTACCCCTTTGCCTTGGCTGTGGATGATTTGGGGCCGCAGCATTGCTTTGCGCTGAATGTTCAGACGCAAGGGGTCGCGGCTGTTCGGGTCCAGGCAATGGTGCAGACGGTGCTGGAGCAGTGTCTGCAGTTGTTTGCGCAGGACGAAGAGGTCCTGCTGCAGTCGTGTCCGCTGTTACCGTTGAGTGAATTGCACTGGTTGGAACATTGGAACGATACCACAGTGGCTTACCCGGTGGATGTCAGTCTTCACCAACTGGTTGCTGCACAGGCGGCACGTACGCCAGCTGCCGTGGCTGTAGTTTGTGGTGCAGCTCAGCTCAGTTATGCCGAGCTGGACGCACAAGCGAGTCAACTGGCACATTATCTGCTGACAAACCATGCTGTGACGGCTGAAAGCAGGCTGGGTATTTGCCAGCAGCGAGGAATTGGCATGCTGGTGTCGGTGCTGGCGGTGCTGAAAGCTGGCGGTGCTTATGTACCGCTGGATGTGACCTATCCGGTGGAGCGACTGGACTACATTTGCCAGGATGCCGGGCTGGTGGCGGTACTGTGTGATCCTGCCGGGATGCAGGCGCTGGCATCAGCTGCGGTTACATTATTGGATGTTGGGCAATTGAATTTGTCTGTGCAGCCACTCACTGCCCCAGCGTTATCAGGTCAGAGCAAGCATGCGGCATATGTCATTTATACCTCAGGTTCAACAGGCCAGCCCAAAGGCGTTCTGGTGGAGCATCGGCAGGCCAGTAATTTCTTGTTTGCAATGCAACAGCAACTTGGCTTACAGCAAGGAGAGTCATTGCTGGCACTGACTTCGTTGTCTTTTGATATCCATGTGCTGGAAGTTTTTCTGCCCTGGCTAACCGGGGCGACTGTGGTGTTGGCCACTGAAGAAGCCAAACAGGATCCGTCCTTGCTGATAGCTTTATTACAGCAGGGGGTTCGGATGATGCAAGCGACCCCTGTGACCTGGAAAATGTTGCTGGAAGCCGGCTGGCAGCCTACGCAGCCACTGCGGGTTTTATGTGGCGGCGAGCCGATGCCGGTCCAACTGGCTCAGCGTTTACTGGCGCTACCGGCGCTGGAATTATGGAATATGTATGGGCCAACGGAAACCACGGTATGGTCATGTTGCGGTCAGATCAGGGCGGACGCAGCAGTGATCACTGTCGGCAAACCAATTGCGAATACCCAGTTGCGGGTGATGTCATCCGCAGCACAGTTGTTGCCGGTTGGGGTCGCAGGTGAATTGTGGATTGGCGGATTGGGGGTCAGCCGGGGTTACCTGAATAAAGACGCATTAACCGCTGAGCGGTTCAGGACATTGTCAGATGGGCAGATTTGGTACCGTACCGGTGATCTGGCGCGCTGGCAGTGGGATGGTCAGTTGGAAATTTTGGGGCGTTTGGATGAGCAAGTCAAAGTACGTGGTTTTCGCATTGAGCTGGGGGAAATCGAGTTTCAACTGATGCAGTCGGGTCTGCTGCGGGATGCAGTGGTGCACATCACCACAGGGCAGGATGGCGAAGCGCATCTGCTGGCTTATGTGGTGGTAGACTCGGCAGCGGAAGCACTTGCTTCTGCCGCGCTGCAGCAGCAATTATTGGCACAATTGTCCCGGCAATTACCTGCTTATATGCTGCCGGATGCGGTGATTGTGTTACCAGCCTTACCTTTGACATTAAATGGCAAAGTCGATAAAAAAGCGCTGCCAGTCCCTGGTTTGCTGGGTCAGCAGGCGGTGTATGAGGCCCCGGCGACCGCAACAGAACAGCGGCTGGCTGAGCTGTGGCAGCCATTACTGGGCGTGGCGCGGGTTGGCCGACAGGATAACTTCTTTACCCTAGGGGGACATTCGTTATTACTGACGCGACTGGCCAGCCAGATCCGGCAGCAGTTGGGGGTGACTGTGGCGTTGCGACAATTGTTTGAACAGGGGCAGCTGGCAGGCCAGGCGGCGCTGCTGGATGCCGCGGAACAGGGGCAGGCGGTACCGGCCATCGCAGCAGGCTCGCAGCAAGGGCCGTTGCCGTTGTCGTTTGCGCAGCAACGATTGTGGCTGCTGGATCAAATCGATGGCGGCAGCAGCCATTATCATATGCCGGTGGTGCTGCAGTTGCAGGGCCAGCTGGATTTGACGGCGGCGCACAGTGCATTGCAGCAGATAGTGGCGCGGCATGCGGTGCTGCGCACCATCTTCCTGCAAGACAGCGCCGGTGAGCCGTATCAGCAGGTGCAGGCAGATGCAGTGATCCAGCTAGCAGTGGAAGATGTGTCGACGCTGACAGGGGCGGCGCAACAGTCTGCCGTGCAGGCGCTGGTGGGGTCCATGCTGGCGCAGCCGTTTGATTTAAGCCGGGATCTGATGCTGCGTGCCAGCCTGATTAAACAAAGCGAGCAGCAGCATGTGCTGGTGGCGAATATGCACCATATTGCGTCGGATGGCTGGTCGATGGCCATTCTCACACGTGAGTTTGCACAGTTGTATCAGGCTGCGGTGACAGGTGCTGGTGCCGGGCTGGCGCCGTTACCGGTGCAATACAGCGATTATGCGCGCTGGCAGCGCGATTATCTGCAGGGTGAGGTGCTGGCGCAGCAACTGGACTACTGGCAACAGCAACTGGCGGATGTGCCGGTGTTGCACAGTTTACCGCTGGACCATGCCCGACCGAAGCAGCAGAGTTTTGCTGGCGGCAGTGTGCAGAGTGAACTAGGTTCGGCAACAACAGCGCAGCTGAAGCAGTTGTGTCAGGCCGAAGGTGCGACGTTATTTATGGGCTTGCATGCGCTGTTCAGTGCGTTGCTGGCGCGGTACAGCAATGAAACGGAGATTGTGCTGGGTAGTCCGGTGGCAAACCGGGAGCAGGTAGAAGTCGAAGGGCTGATCGGATTTTTTGTCAATACGCTGGTGCTCAGAAGCCGGGTCGATGCGCAGGCGAGTGTGCAGGATTTAGTGCGGCAGAGCCGGGAGACCTGTCTGGGTGCGTATGCCCATCAGCAGGTGCCGTTTGAGAAGCTGGTGGAAGTGCTGCAGGTGGAGCGCAGTCTGAGTCACAGCCCACTGTTTCAGGTGATGCTGGTACTGCAGAACAATGAAACGGCGGAGCTTTCGTTACCGGGTATGCAGTTAACGGCGCTGGACAGTCAATGGAAAAATGTTCAGTTTGATTTGACGCTGAATGTCACAGAAGTTGGCGACAGTTTAAAACTGGTTTGGGAATACAGTCGCGATTTGTTTGCTGAAGCGACTATTGTGCAAATGGCGGCACATCTTGAACTGCTGTTATCACAGATGCTGGAACAGCCAACGCGGTCAGTACATCAATTCAGTCTATTCACTGCAGAGGAAGAGACACAGTATCTGCTGCAGTCTGGCAGCCAGCCAAGACCGGCCGACACGTTGCATCAGATGTTTGGCTGGTGTCAGCAGCAACAACCTGAGCAGGTTGCTCTGATCGCCGCCAATCAACAACTGACGTACCTGGAACTGGAGCAGCAATCCAACCAACTGGCGCATTACCTGCAGCAATGCTATGGCGTTGCGGCCGGGATGCTGGTTGGTGTAAGCATGGAACGGTCGATTGCGCAGATGATTGCCATGCTTGCGATCTTAAAAACCGGTGGTGCTTATGTACCGCTGGATCCGGACTATCCGTCGGACCGCTTGCAGTACATGCGGGATGATTCTGCTTTACAGTTGATCCTGACCGATGCAGAGGTGCATCCGGTATTTGCCGACCCAGCATTGTCATTGTTGTCACTGAAGTCTGAAACCTTGCTCCAGCAACTGACACAATACCCGGTAACACCATTACCGGTGTCATCAGAGTGCGCAGAATCACTGGCCTATGTGATGTATACCTCAGGTTCGACCGGGAAACCGAAAGGAGTGATGGTACCACACCGGGGTCTGGTGAATCTGGTGAGTACACTGGCTGAGGTGTATCAGTTAAACCGGCAGGACCGGATCCTGCAATTTGCCCCCGCCAGCTTTGATATGTCAGTGGAAGAAATTTTTGGCGCTTTATGTAATGGCTGTACCTTGGTGCTGCGTGGACCCGACTGGCTGACGTCGGCGGCTGATTTCTGGCGCTATTGCGCACAATATCAGGTGACGATGCTGAATTTGCCCACCGCCTTCTGGCATGAGCTGGTGTGGGATCCACAAGCTGCAATACCGGCTTGTGTTCGTCATATTAGTGTTGGTGGGGAAAAATTACACCCGTCGGCTATTGCTGACTGGTTCCGCCGGCCTCAGCCTTTACCTGTGCTGATGAACGCTTATGGACCCACCGAGTTTTCGGTGAATGCTTCACTGAAAACCGTGTGTCAGCAGAACCCTGCCAGTATCGGTAAGGCTTTGCCGAATACCTGTTTACTAGTGATGAGTGCAGCAGGCCAGTTATGTCCGGTTGGTGTTGCCGGTGAATTGTGTCTGACTGGGGCAGGTCTGGCGGCAGGGTATCTGAATCGGCCTGATTTAACGGCGGATCGTTTTGTGCCGAATCCGTTCTACCGTGCTGAGTCGGGTTGCAGCAGTCCATTGATGTATAAAACTGGTGATTTGGTGCGCCGCTTAGCGGATGGTCAGATCGAGTATTTAGGCCGCAATGACTTCCAGGTCAAAATCCGTGGTTTCAGGGTCGAGCTGAATGAGATAGAAGCTTGTCTGATGCGATTACCTGCTGTCGAAGAGGCTCTGGTCCTCGCTCAGCCCGATCCAAGCGGCAATCTGTTTTTGCTGGCTTATTACCGCAGTTCGGCTGCTGATAGCGAGGCGGAACAGCTCAGAGCACAGTTAATGACCGAATTACCGCCTTTTATGGTACCCGCTTTGCTGATGAAACTGGCGCAATTCCCGCTCACCCCGAATGGAAAAATTGATCGTAAAGCTTTGCCTGCTGCCGATTTTTCGTCGTTGCAACAGCGCTTTGTTGCTCCTGAAACAGAAACTGAGCAGCAATTGGCGCAGCTATGGCAGCATTTGTTGCAGTTGCCCCAGGTTGGTCTGCACGACGATTTCTTTTTATTGGGTGGACATTCGCTACTGCTGACCCGGTTAGTGACGGCTATCCGGCAGAAGTTCGCGCTTGAGATCCCATTAAGGGAGTTCTTCAGCTTAACGGTACTACAGCAGCAAGCTCGGCTTATCGATGAGCAGATCATTATGAAAAATAATAAAAATATAATAAATACAGCGCAACTAGAGGAAATGGAATGGTGAGTATTCATCAGTTTATTCAACAGCTGAATACCAAGGGTATTGCTGTATTTGTCGAAGATGGCAAATTAAAAACCAAAGCTCCCGCAGGCAGTATGACCGCTGAGATTGCTGCAGAGATCCGCCTGCACAAAGTTGCGCTGCTGCAGGCGTTGACAGGTGCTGCTGATATCACGCCATCGCTGCTGCCAGCGATAGTGGCGACCGGCCAGCAAGGGCCTTTGCCGTTGTCGTTTGCGCAGCAAAGGTTGTGGCTGCTGGATCAAATCGATGGCGGCAGCAGCCATTATCATATGCCGGTGGTGCTGCAGTTGCAGGGCCAGCTGGATTTGACGGCGGCGCACAGTGCATTGCAGCAGATAGTGGCGCGGCATGCGGTGCTGCGCACCGTCTTCCTGCAAGACAGCGCCGGTGAGCCGTACCAGCAGGTACAGGCAGATGCGGTGATCCAACTAGCAGTGGAAGATGTGTCGACGCTGACAGGGGCGGCGCAGCAGTCTGCCGTGCAGGCGCTGGTGGGGTCCATGCTGGCGCAGCCGTTTGATTTAAGCCGGGATCTGATGCTGCGTGCCAGCCTGATTAAACAAAGCGAGCAGCAGCATGTGCTGGTGGCGAATATGCACCATATTGCGTCGGATGGCTGGTCGATGGCCATTCTCACACGTGAGTTTGCACAGTTGTATCAGGCTGCGGTGACAGGTGCTGGTGCCGGGCTGGCGCCGTTACCGGTGCAATACAGCGATTATGCGCGCTGGCAGCGCGATTATCTGCAGGGTGAGGTACTGGCGCAGCAACTGGATTACTGGCAACAGCAACTGGCGGATGTGCCGGTGCTGCACAGTTTACCGCTGGACTATGCCCGACCGAAGCAGCAGAGTTTTGCCGGCGGCAGCGTGCAGACAGTGCTGGACGCAGCGGTGACAGCGCAGTTGAAGCAGCTATGTCAGGCCGAAGGTGCGACGTTATTTATGGGCTTGCATGCGCTGTTCAGTGCGTTGCTGGCGCGGTACAGCAATGAAACGGAGATTGTGCTGGGCAGTCCGGTGGCGAACCGGGAGCAGGCGGAAGTGGCAGGGTTAATCGGTTTCTTTGTCAATACGCTGGTGCTCAGAAGCCGGGTGGATGCGCAGGCGAGTGTGCAGGATTTAGTGCGGCAGAGCCGGGAGACCTGTCTGGGCGCGTATGCCCATCAGCAGGTGCCGTTTGAGAAGCTGGTGGAAGTGCTGCAGGTGGAGCGGAGTCTGAGTCATCATCCGTTATTTCAGGTGATGCTGGTACTGCAGAACAATGAAACGGCGGAGCTTTCGTTACCGGGTTTGCAGTTAACGGCGCTGGAAGATGAGTGGCGCAGTGCGAAGTTTGATTTGACGCTGAATGTGGCGGAAACAGACCAGGAGCTGTTACTGAGCTGGGAGTACAGCACTGAGTTGTTTAGTGCGGCGAGTATTCAGCGGATGGCGGTGCATTTTAACCGGCTGGTCAGTGCAGCCTTAGCAGCGCCAGAGCAATCAGTGCATGGGTTGGCGTTACTGGATGCATCTGAAGTGGCGGAGCTGGAGCGCTGGAATGAGACGGCGGTGGCGTATCCGGCGGAGTTGTGCATTCAGCAGCTGTTTGAGCAGCAAGTGGCGCAGACGCCGGCCGCGGTGGCGGTGGTGTGTGGCGACGAACAGCTCAGTTATGCGGAGCTGAATACCAGAGCGAATCAACTGGCACACTATCTGAGAGCTCAGCATCAGGTTGGCCCTGATGTACTGGTTGGACTCTGCCTGGAGCGATCATTTGAAATGGTGATTGGTCTGCTGGCGATCCTTAAAGCCGGTGGCGCTTACCTGCCACTGGATCCAGATTATCCGGCGGAGCGGCTGGTCTTTATGGCAGAGGATGCACAGTTGTCTGTGATCCTGAGTATGGCAGCACAGGCCGAGTTAAACTTGCCTGGTATGGTGCAACTGGATGATCCCAGACTGCAGCTGCATATCGCCGGTTACCCAGTGACTGATCCGCAACTCACAGCGCTGACAGCCAGCAACTTGGCTTATCTGATTTATACCTCAGGTTCGACCGGCCGGCCGAAGGGGGTGATGGTGGAGCACCGTGCACTGGTGAACCGGATAGACTGGATGCAGCGGCACTATGGATGTGGTGCCACAGATCGTATTTTGCAAAAAACACCATTTAGTTTTGACGTTTCGGTATGGGAATTTGTCTGGCCATTGAGTGTCGGCGCGGCGCTGGTGCTGGCTAAACCGCATGGACATAAAGATCCGCACTATTTGGCTGCGTTGTTGAATGAGGCCGCAATCACCAAGCTGCATTTTGTACCTTCAATGCTCAGCAGTATGCTCAGCAGTCAGGTGTTGAGGCAGTGCCACAGTATCCAGCAGGTGTTTTGCAGTGGGGAAGCGTTATTGGCCGGTCAGGTTGAAGCATTCAGGCAGCAATGTCCGTCGGTAGAGCTGCATAATCTCTACGGCCCAACGGAAGCAGCTATTGATGTCAGCTACTGGGATTGCGGGCAGTATGTTGTGGCTGACAATAAAACGATAGTCCCGATAGGACGACCGATCCATAACATTCAGCTGTACATCCTGAACGAGGCTATGCAGCAGTGCCCTATTGGTGTGGTTGGAGAGTTGTATATCGCAGGTGTCGGTCTGGCGCGGGGGTATCTGAACCGGCCGGAACTGACGGCAGAGCGGTTTGTCCGGAATCCATTTGCTGAAGGTCGGTTATACCGGACCGGCGATTTAGTCCGCTGGTTAGCGGATGGGAATATAGATTACCTGGGGCGGAATGACTTTCAACTGAAGATCCGGGGCTACCGGATCGAAGCGGGGGAAATTGAAGCGGCGTTACAGCGTTGTGGTGCAGAGGTGGCGCTGGTCAGTGCTCAGCGCGATAGTATGGGGCACCAGGGGCTGGTGGGGTATTACCAGGCGGCAGACTTACCGGTGGAGACGTTACGGCAGCGGTTAAGTCAGAGTCTACCTGCGCATCTGGTGCCAAGCTGGCTGGTACAGGTTACGCAGTTTGTATTAAGTGCCAATGGCAAGATCGATCGTAAAGCGTTGCCAACAGTGGACCTGAGCGGACAACTGGCGGTGTATGAGGCCCCGGCGACCGCAACAGAACAGCGGCTGGCTGAGCTGTGGCAGCCATTACTGGGTGTGGCGCGGGTTGGCCGACAGGATAACTTCTTTACCCTAGGGGGACATTCGTTATTACTGACGCGACTGGCCAGCCAGATCCGGCAGCAGTTGGGGGTGACTGTGGCGTTGCGACAATTGTTTGAACAGGGACAGCTGGCAGGCCAGGCGGCGCTGCTGGATGCCGCGGAACAGGGGCAGGCGGTACCGGCCATCGCAGCAGGCTCGCAGCAAGGGCCGTTGCCGTTGTCGTTTGCGCAGCAACGGTTGTGGCTGCTGGATCAAATCGATGGCGGCAGCAGCCATTATCATATGCCGGTGGTGCTGCAGTTGCAGGGCCAGCTGGATTTGACGGCGGCGCACAGTGCATTGCAGCAGATAGTGGCGCGGCATGCGGTGCTGCGCACCATCTTCCTGCAAGACAGCGCCGGTGAGCCGTATCAGCAGGTGCAGGCAGATGCAGTGATCCAGCTAGCAGTGGAAGATGTGTCGACGCTGACAGGGGCGGCGCAACAGTCTGCCGTGCAGGCGCTGGTGGGGTCCATGCTGGCGCAGCCGTTTGATTTAAGCCGGGATCTGATGCTGCGTGCCAGCCTGATTAAACAAAGCGAGCAGCAGCATGTGCTGGTGGCGAATATGCACCATATTGCGTCGGATGGCTGGTCGATGGCCATTCTCACACGTGAGTTTGCACAGTTGTATCAGGCTGCGGTGACAGGTGCTGGTGCCGGGCTGGCGCCGTTGCCGGTGCAATACAGCGATTATGCGCGCTGGCAGCGCGATTATCTGCAGGGGGAGGTGCTGGCGCAGCAACTGGACTACTGGCAACAGCAACTGGCGGATGTACCGGTGTTGCACAGTTTACCGCTGGATCAGACCAGACCGAAGCAGCAGAGTTTTGCCGGCGGCAGTGTGCAGAGTGAACTAGGTTCGGCAACAACAGCGCAGTTGAAGCAACTATGTCAGGCCGAAGGTGCGACGTTATTTATGGGCTTGCATGCGCTGTTCAGTGCGTTGCTGGCGCGGTACAGCAATGAAACGGAGATTGTGCTGGGTAGTCCGGTGGCAAACCGGGAGCAGGCAGAAGTCGAAGGGCTGATCGGATTTTTTGTCAATACGCTGGTGCTCAGAAGCCGGGTCGATGCGCAGGCGAGTTTGCTAGATTTAGTGCGGCAGAGCCGGGAGACCTGTCTGGGCGCGTATGCCCATCAGCAGGTGCCGTTTGAGCAGTTACTGGAAGTGCTGCAGGTGGAGCGGAGTCTGAGTCATCATCCGTTATTTCAGGTGATGCTGGTGCTGCACAATACTGAAGACGTAACACTTGAATTACCGGGCTTACAATTAACGGCACTGGAAGGGGAATGGGACAGTGCCAAATTTGATCTGACACTGAACGTAACAGAGACGGCGACAGGACTGCAACTGAGCTGGAACTATAACTGCGATGTGTTTACAACTGCCACTATCAACCGGATTGCTGCGCACTTTAATCGATTGGTGACAGGCGCATTAACCATGCCTGCGCAGTCAGTGCATGAGGTCGCGTTGCTAAGTGCAGAGGAACTGGCGGATATCAGGCACTGGAATAGGTCGTTACTGCAACATCCGACCGATCTGTGTATGCACCAGTTGTTTATTCGTCAGTTGATCCTGACGCCGGATGCGACAGCGCTGCATGATGAAAACGGGAGTCTGACCTATGCTGCGCTCTATGCAGCCGCTGCAGAGCTGGCTGGCACATTACAGACGTTTGGTGTTGTTCCCGAGCAGTTAGTCGCCGTGCGGTTACCAAAAGGCAGAGCACAGTTAATTGCAACCCTGGCTATTTTGCTGGCCGGCGGTGCTTATCTGCCGCTCGAAACCAACTGGCCAGTTGAACGCTGTGAACAAATCATTCAGACCGCCGGTGTCAGTTTGTTGTTATTGCAACGGCCAGAGCACCGAGTGACGCTGGACAATTTAGTGCAATATGAGCTGGCCGATGTCTGTACTGATGTTGATGTGATCTCTGTGCTGGCACAGGCCAGCGCTTTTGTGCCTGTGCAACGTCCGGATCAGTTGGCTTACGTGATATTTACATCCGGTTCGACAGGGGTGCCCAAAGGTGTGGCCATTGAGCATGCTGCGGTCGTGAACACTTTGCTTGATATCAATCAGCGCTATCGTGTGACCGCAGCGGACAAAGTGCTGGCTGTGTCGGCGTTAAGTTTTGATTTATCCGTTTACGATTTTTTTGGTATTCTGGCGGCAGGTGGCACCGTCGTGTTTCCAACTGATGCATTGGCCCGGGATCCGGCACACTGGCGACAACAGGTTTTTCAGCATGGTATCAGCCTGTGGAATACAGTGCCATTGTCTGCAGGTTTATTGGTTGAGCAACTGGAAAGCCAGCCGGAACTCGTCAGGCCAGCGGTGCGAGTTGTGATGATGAGCGGGGATTGGATCCCGACGAATTTACCACAACGCCTGTGGCAGGCCTTTCCTGCAGCCGAGTTATACAGCCTGGGTGGTGCGACTGAAGCATCCATCTGGTCCATTCACTATCCTATTACCTTTGACACCAGCCACTTACGAAGTGTGCCTTATGGTAAGCCATTGTCAGGGCAGCAGTTTTATGTATTAAATAGTGCGCTGCAACCTAATCCGCTCGGGGTCACTGGTGAGTTATTTATTGGCGGACTCGGAATTGCCCGCGAGTACTATCAGGCGGCAGAGCTGACAGCAAAACAGTTTGTGCAGCATCCGGGATGGGGGAGCCGGCTGTATCGTACCGGCGATCTTGGCCGTTATCTGCCGGATGGCAATATTGAGTTTGTTGGCCGGCTGGATAATCAGTTAAAAGTACGGGGATTCCGGGTTGAGTTAGGGGATATTGAAAGTAAACTCAGCCAGTATCCTGGTATTGACGATGTCCTGGTATTGGCCAGAACGGATGGACCGGGACTGACGCGGCTGTTTGCTTATCTGACGATGCAGGCTGGCAGCAGTCCGGTTGCAGCAGAAACGTTACGCGCTTATCTGAAATCACAGTTACCGGATTACATGATCCCGGCAGCCTTTATGTTGCTTGAAGCGTTTCCGCTGACCGCAAATGGTAAGTTGGATAGAAAAGCCTTACCTGAACCTGATTTAGCGCAGCAACTCGCAAGTTATCTGCCCGCCAGCAGTCCGACTGAAAAAATATTGGCGCAATTGTGGCAGGAGGTTCTGGGGCTGGAACAGGTAGGCATGCTGGATAATTTCTTTGCCTTGGGCGGACATTCATTACTGGTGATGAAATTGATCAGCCAAGCCAGACAACAAGGTCTGATGATTGAAGTCCGTCAGATGTTTGAAACTGAGACGCTGGGAGCGCTGGCCCGGGCGCTGGACACGTCAGACACCGCCGCTGAACGGTTTATCGCCCCGGTCAATCTTATCCCGGCAGACTGTGAGCAAATCCAGCCTGAGATGTTACCGCTGGTTGCCCTGAATGCGACTGAGCTGGCGAGTATTGCAGCTCAAGTCAATGGCGGTATGGCAAACATTCAGGATATCTATCCGCTGACAAACCTGCAGGAAGGATTTTTGTTCCACTATCTGCTGAACACCACCGCAGATGCATACATTCTGAATAGCCTTGTCAGACTGGATTCAACTGAGATGTATGCCCAATTACTGCAGGCCTTGTCACAGTTGTTTGCCCGGCACGATGTGTTAAGAACGCAACTGGTCTGGCAGGACATCAGTCGCCCGGTGCAGGTGGTCTTGCGTCAGGCTCCATTGTCGCTGCGCGAGATTGAACTGGATGCAGAGCTGACTGAAAAAGAAGTGATCCAGCGGCTGAAGTTGTCTTTGGTCAGCCGTATGGATCCGGCCAGAGCACCGTTAGTGCATGTGATTGTGGGTCGTCAGCCAGGTTCGGAAGCCGGGTATCTGTTACTGCAGGTTCATCATCTGATCTGTGATCATGTCAGTCTGGAATTGATCTACGCTGAATTATTTGCCCTGTTATATCGGGACGCCGACAAGTTAGCCGTGCCTCGTCAGTTCCGTGACTATGTAGCATATCAGCAACATCTGGCCAGCAAACAGCGGGATATGCAGTATTTTAGCCATTTGTTCGGCGGATTTGCTAAACCGTCATATCCGTTTGGCCTGTCAGAGGCGGCCATGCAACAGCCGGAAACTGCGACTTTCGCTTTAGATGCGATGGACACAGCACGGCTGCGCCGTATCGTCAAACAGCACTTCACCAGTCCGGCGGTGTTATTCCATCTGGTCTGGGGCGCAGCCCTGCGGTTCTGCTGCGCGCAGCAAGACATTGTTTTCGGGACAGTTTTATTTGGTCGCATGCTGGATCAACATGCTGCGGCTATGGTCGTCGGACCAACGATCAACACCTTGCCGGTTCGGATCGAACTGGACGCGACGCCGGCGCACTCAGCTTTACTGCAATTGCAGCAACAACTGGAACAGTTGATGCTGAATGAGCAGATGGGGCTGGCAGAAATGCAGCAACTGACAAAGGTACCGCTTGGTACGGCATTATTTGGGAGTTTGCTGAATTATCGACACTCTGATGAGAATATTCCGGTCCCTGCCGGGACGACATTGTTGTGGAATGAGGAAAATACGCATTACCCATTGTCCCTGAATGTTGATGAGTCTCACACCGGCCTAGTCGTCACAGTGGATGCTGTTGGTGAGCAACGGGCTGCCATGGTGTTGCGGATAGTGCAACTGATGCTGTGCCGTATGCTAGATGCACTGGAATGGGCACCTGAACAGAGCATGGCTGCATTGTCGATGTTGCTGCCGGCAGAACAGGCCGAGTTGGCTGCCACATACCCTGGTTTTCAACAGTGGCAGCAAATCAGTGCCGAAGCGGCTGTGTTGGCACAGCAACTGGACTACTGGCGTTCGCAGTTGGCGGATCTGCCCGTGCTGCACAGTCTGCCGCTGGATAAAGTGCGGCCGCTGCAGCAGCGTGTCGCCGCAGAAGCAGTCCACAGTCGGCTGGACCCGGTGCTGACGGCAGCGTTGCAACAATTATGTCAGGCCGAAGGTGCGACCTTACTGATGGGGTTGCATGCGCTGTTCAGTGCATTGCTGGCTCGCTACAGCAATGAGGCTGATATCGTCGTGGGTTGCCCGGTCGAGCTGCCGGCACCTGCGGGCCAGGAGCGCCGAAGCGGAACTAGGCTTGATACACTGCTGCTCAGATGTCAGGTGGACGCAGAAACCAGTTTGCTGGATTTAGTGCGGCAAAGCCGGGACCGCTGTCTGGGAGCCTACGATCATCAGCAAGTGACTTTTGAACAACTGGTGGCTGCGTTGCAAGTGGAATGTAGCCAGAGCTATCAACCGCTGTATCAGTTACAACTGGTATTGCAGGAGCAATCCAGCATGTTGCCTGGCCATGCTGGCAACAGTGGTAAGTTTGATCTCATGCTGGTGGCTACAGAGACCGTTGATGGCTTGACGCTGCAATGGGTTTATCAAGGCGACCTTTTTAACGAAGACAGCATGGTGCGTCTGGCAGGGCATTTCCGCCAATTGCTGACCGCCGCGTTAGCGGCACCAGAGCAATCAGTCCAGCGGTTAGCCTTGTGCAGTGCAACTGAGCTGGCTGAGCTCGAACACTGGAATGACAATGCCGCAGTTTGTCCTTCTGGCTTGCAGATTCATCAGCTATTTGAACAGCAAGCCGAGCTGGCTCCGGCAGCTGTGGCCCTGATCTGTGGGGACCGGCAATTCAGTTATGCGGAACTGAATACCCGCTCGAATCAACTGGCACACTATCTGATTAAGCACTATCAACTGCGGCCTGAGATGCTGGTTGGGCTGGCGTTGCCGCGTTCACCAGAGCTGGTGATCTGTATGCTGGCTATCCTGAAAACAGGAGCCGCCTATGTTCCGCTCGATCCGGTTTATCCAGCTGAACGCTTAAGGTACATGCGTGATGATGCCGGTCTGACGCTGATCCTGACGCAGACTGAGCAACTGAGTATTTTTGCGGATAAGCCGACCACGACACTCTGTCTGGATAACCCGTCATTTGCCGCCGCAGTGCAAGCATATCCATCAACGGTAATAGCTGCCACCGGCCTGAACCCTGAGCAACTAGCCTATGTGATTTATACCTCAGGTTCAACCGGTCAACCCAAAGGCGTCATGGTCCCGCAGCGGGGCTTGCTCAATCTGGTCCATAATCTGGGGCAATATTATCAGTTAACACCGGCAGATCGGCTGCTGCAGTTTGCGTCTGCCAGTTTTGATATGTCGGTGGAGGAAGTGTTTGGTGCCTTGTGCCATGGCTGTACTTTGGTACTGCGCAGTGCAGAGTGGTTATCCGGTCCGGCCGAGTTCTGGCGTCGTTGTACAGACTATCAGTTAACAGTGCTGACCTTACCTACCGCATTCTGGCAGGAGCTGGTCAATGCACCGCAGTGGCCACTACCGTCCTGTATTCGGCTGATCAGTGTGGGTGGGGAGAAGTTATCTCCGGCAGCCATCACGCAGTGGTTCGGACGTACCGAGCCATTGCCACAGCTCCTGAATGGTTATGGTCCGACCGAATGCTCGTCGCTGGTGACGCTAAAAACAGTATCGCCTGATCAGCCTGCCAGTATTGGGTATGCGTTGCCGAATATCAGCCTGTTGGTTCTGAATCCGTTGGGGCAGTTATGCCCGGTTGGCGTTGTTGGTGAACTGTATCTGGCGGGCGCCGGAGTCGCCAAAGGCTATCTGAACCGGCCAGATTTAACAGCAGAACGTTTTGTCGCGAATCCATATTATCGTCCGGCGCTCAACAGCAGTGCACTGATGTATAAAACTGGCGATCTGGTCCGTCGTTTACCTGATGGCCAGCTTGAGTATTTAGGCCGCAATGATTTCCAGGTCAAAATCCGTGGTTTCAGAATTGAACTGACCGAAATTGAAGCTTGTATGCAGAAGCTGGACTTTGTCAGTGAAGCAGTGGTGGTCGCCCGGACCGATAGCAGCGGCAATCAGCAATTGGTGGGTTATTACACTGACGGTTCGGCTGTGGATAATACGCAGAGACTGCGCGACCAACTGATGGCGGAATTACCCGACTATATGGTGCCCGCTTGGTTGGTGCGGTTAACAAAGCTGCCACTCACCGCCAATGGCAAGGTTGATCGTAAAGCGTTACCGCAACCAGACTTCAGCCTGATACAGGCTGAGTTCGAAGCTGCGGTTACAACTGTGGAAATTGCAATGGCAGCGCTTTGGCAACAGTTACTGCAGGTGGAACGGGTGGGACGTCTGGATAACTTTTTTACACTGGGTGGGCATTCGTTACTGGCAACGCGGCTGGCCAGCCAAATCCAGCAGCAATGGTCAGTGCAAATTCCGCTGGCAGAAATTTTTGCCGAACCTGTACTCAGTTCGCTGGCTGAATACATTGAACGAGAACTGGCGCTTAAAAACAGTTTACGCCGGGTTGCAACAGGAGAAGATGTATGGGAACTATAAGTTTTAAAGCACAAATGTTGCGACTGAGCCATTTAGGGATTGGTTTTGATGTTAAAGGCGACAAACTCATTGTCAGTGGTGACCTGACGCAGCTATCTGAAGAATGGCGTCAGTTTATTCGGCTGCATAAAGCAGACATTATTCATTTACTGCAAGATAGTGCTTTGCCCCCGATCCAGGCTAGCTCGCAGCAAGGGCCGTTGCCGTTGTCGTTTGCCCAGCAACGGTTGTGGCTGCTGGATCAAATTGATGGCGGCAGCAGCCATTATCATATGCCGGTGGTGCTGCAGTTGCAGGGCCAGCTGGATTTGACGGCGGCGCACAGTGCATTGCAACAGATAGTGGCGCGGCATGCGGTGCTGCGTACCATCTTCCTGCAAGACAGCGCCGGTGAGCCGTACCAGCAGGTGCAGGCAGATGCGGTGATCCAGTTAGCAGTGGAAGATGTGTCGACGCTGACAGGGGCGGCGCAGCAGTCTGCCGTGCAGGCGCTGGTGGGGTCTATGCTGGCGCAGCCGTTTGATTTAAGCCGGGATCTGATGCTGCGTGCCAGCCTGATTAAACAAAGCGAGCAGCAGCATGTGCTGGTGGCGAATATGCACCATATTGCGTCGGATGGCTGGTCGATGGCCATTCTCACACGTGAGTTTGCACAGTTGTATCAGGCTGCGGTGACAGGTGCTGGTGCCGGGCTGGCGCCGTTGCCGGTGCAATACAGCGATTATGCGCGCTGGCAGCGTGATTATCTGCAGGGTGAGGTGCTGGCGCAGCAACTGGACTACTGGCAACAACAACTGGCGGATGTGCCGGTGCTACACAGTTTACCGCTGGACTATGCCCGACCGAAGCAGCAGAGTTTTGCCGGCGGCAGCGTGCAGACAGTGCTGGACGCAGCGGTGACAGCGCAGCTGAAGCAGTTGTGTCAGGCCGAAGGTGCGACGTTATTTATGGGCTTGCATGCGCTGTTCAGTGCGTTGCTGGCGCGGTACAGCAATGAAACGGAGATTGTGCTGGGCAGTCCGGTGGCGAACCGGGAGCAGGTAGAAGTCGAAGGGCTGATCGGATTTTTTGTCAATACGCTGGTGCTCAGAAGCCGGGTGGATGCGCAGGCGAGTGTGCTAGATTTAGTGCGGCAGAGCCGGGAGACCTGTCTGGGGGCGTATGCCCATCAGCAGGTGCCGTTTGAGAAGCTGGTGGAAGTGCTGCAGGTGGAGCGGAGTCTGAGTCATCATCCGTTATTTCAGGTGATGCTGGTGCTGCAAAATACTGAAGACGCAACACTTGAATTACCGGGCTTACAATTAACGACGCTGGAAGGTGAATGGAGCAGTGCGAAGT
This sequence comes from Rheinheimera sp. B2H12, assembly GCF_059620065.1. NCBI lineage: Bacteria > Pseudomonadati > Pseudomonadota > Gammaproteobacteria > Chromatiales > Chromatiaceae > Rheinheimera > Rheinheimera sp. B2H12. Next base: position 369,188 of record NZ_CM184363.1, read on the forward strand.
TTGATTTGACGCTGAATGTGGCGGAAACAGACCAGGAGCTGTTACTGAACTGGGAATACAGCACGGATTTATTTACTGCTGCGACTATGACACAACTGGCGGCGCATTTTAACCAACTGGTGATGGCAGCGTTAGCCGCTCAGACGTCGCCGATCAGACAGCTGACTCTACTCAGTCGCAGTGAACAGCAGCAGTTATTCCAATTAAGTCAGGGGCCGCAACTTGAGGTTACAGCACTGCCGGTACAACAGAGGTTTGAGTCCTATGCACAACAGTTCCCGCAACAGATTGCGTTAAAAGAATCCGAATTTCATTACAGCTATCAGCAACTGGATCAGCATGCGAATGGCCTAGCGCTGCTGTTACGTGACCGTTATGCATGCCAGCAAGGCCAATTGGTCGCGTTTTGTGTACAACGGGGCTTTGCACAAATAGTCACCCTGCTGGCTATTCTGAAGGCCGGTTGCTGTTATGTACCATTAGACCCCAGTTTGCCTGATGAAAGGTTACTGCAAATTTTAAGCAGTTATCCGGATTTACTGTTGCTCAGTGATGAGCAGAATGCCAGTCGCTTCAGTGAAAGTGCGGTCCGACTTATCGCCGGGATCCCGCAGATTATGGCTACGCAGCCACCTGAACTGCCCAACTGGCATCCAGCGCTGCCGCTGTATGTGCTGCATACTTCAGGTTCAACGGGTAAACCAAAAGCTGTTGAAATGTCGCATGGTGCGCTGGCCAGTTTTCTCGCAGGGATAGAGCACCACGAGCCTTTATTACAAGGTCCGAAACGCATGTTGCAGTTTGCTTCGATTGGCTTTGATATGAGTTTTACTGACATTTTCCTGACCTTGGGGCATGGCGGTTGTCTGACACTGATCCCGGCCGGGCAGCAATATGATCCAGCCTATCTGACTGGGCTGATTAAAGCCGATCAGTTGTCAGTGTTAAACCTGCCTTATGCAATGTTAGTGGCATTGGCGACTTACTGTGTTGAAGGCAACATTTTGCTGCCAGAAATTCGCTGCCTGGTGTCAACCGCTGAACAGTTAAAAATTAGTCCTGTGCTGGCCGATTTTTTCAGTGCCAATCCGCACATCGCGTTAGTCAATCACTATGGTCCAACCGAAACCCATGTTGTCACCGCAAAACGGCTGACCGGTTTGCCAGGCAGTTGGCCGGCTTTACCCGACATAGGTCATCCGATCGCAAATGTACAGACGCTGATTTTAGATAGCAGCTTGCAACTGGTGCCGCGCGGAGTGGTCGGTGAGCTTTATCTGGCGGGACAAAGTTTGGCAACTGGCTATTTGGGAGAGGCGGAATTAACCCGGCAAAGTTTTATTGAAAATCCGTTTTATGCTGTGTTGCCAGTCAGTGGGCCTCGTCTATACAAGACCGGAGATCTGGTGCGCTGGCGTCAGGATGGCACACTGGAATATCTGGGACGGAATGATTTTCAGGTGAAAATTCGCGGATTTCGCGTCGAGCTTGGCGACGTAGAACATGCGCTGCGCCAATGTGGCGTTGCGGAATGTCTGGTGATGGCGGTACCGGATGCTGCCGGCGATCTGCGGCTGGTCGCTTATGTGCGTGCCGATGCGGCATTGGATGTCGTGCAGTTGCAGCAGGAAATAACAACATTACTACCCGTTTATATGGTGCCTGCGGCAGTCGTCGCGGTGGAGAAATTTGCGCTCAATGCAAATGGCAAGATTGACCGCAAGGCCCTGCCAAAGCCAGATATCCGTAGTCAACAGTTGGTGTATCAAGCTCCGCAAACGGCTACCGAACAAGTTTTAGCCGGGATCTGGCAACAGTTGCTGGCAATAGAGCAGGTTGGCCGGCTGGACAATTTCTTTATGTTGGGCGGGCATTCGTTATTAGCAACACGGCTGGCGAGTCAAATCCGGCAGCAACTGGGGGTAGATTTACCGTTGCACGTATTGTTTAGTGCCCCGCAGCTGCATGTGATTGCCGGTTATCTGGACTCGATGTTGCTGAATACAACAGAACATGGCCAGTTTGCGGACGACTGTGTCGAAGAAGGCTTTATATAAAGTAACGACATGATTAATGTTATTGAATAATAATAAAATAAAGGATTTTATATGGATGACCTTCAGGAAAAGTACAAAGCGTATTGTGAAAATGGCTTCTTCTTTATTAGAGGAATGTTTGATCAACATACGATTGATGAAATAAATGCCAGCGTTAATACATACGTCACAGAGATCGAACTTGGTGTTTCGTTTGAAAAAAATGGAATGTTAAGAGCTGTACACGGAATGCATTTGTATAGCGAGTATTTTTCTGCATTGGCTAAAAACGAGACTTTTATAAGAATGTCTGACCATCTGCTGAATGGACGTTCTTATATACATCAATCGAAAATCAACCTGAAACAAAGCATTGCCGGGGATGACTGGCCCTGGCATCAGGATTTTATATTCTGGAATCGACTGGATTTTATTCCAACGCCGAACATGCTCACTATTGCTATTTTGCTGGATGATGCTGACTACTTATCTGGCCCGTTATGGTTTATCCCAAAGACACATAATTTAGGTGAGTTGTCTGAATCCATGCAAGGCATTGATCCGGATCATCACAGTTGGGAGAGCGATGTATCGAAAGAATTGAGTTATCAGGTTCCTGACCATGTCTGTCGGGATTTACAACAAAAGAATGGGGTTTCAGCGTTTACCGGGAAGGCAGGGGATGTTGTTGTTTTTCATTCCAGGCTGGTGCACGGCAGTACAAATAATATGAGTGCAAATGACAGGAAATTACTCCTGTTCACATATAACGAAATAAAAAATGTAGGTTCAAAAAGGTCGAATCGGCCAGAGTTTTTATGCTCATACCCTTGATGTACGCTGGTTATTGTTCGTAAACGTTGTTTTAGTCGTGCAGTTTGTTTAAAGAACTGCGGTAGTGATTTTAAGAGAAAATTATATGATTGTTGAGCAAATTTTATTATCTGCTTCTGCGGAAGGGATATTGGTCTATTTAAATGATGATCGACTTGCTTACAAGTCCCGCAGCGGTGGTTTATCGAACGAACTGAAACAACGTTTAGTTCTGCATAAAGCTGAAATTGTGCAGTATTTACGACAACAAAAACTGCAGGCTCAGACGACTGTTAAAATAACGGCTGCTGATCCGCAACAAGGGCCGTTGCCGTTGTCGTTTGCGCAGCAAAGGTTGTGGGTGCTTGATCAAATTGATGGCGGCAGCAGCCATTATCATATGCCAGCGGTATTGCAACTGGACGGCAGTCTGGATGTGGCGGCGGCGCACAGTGCATTGCAGCAGATAGTGGCGCGGCATGCGGTGCTGCGCACCGTCTTCCTGCAAGACAGCGCCGGTGAGCCGTATCAGCAGGTACAGGCAGATGCAGTGATCCAGCTAGCAGTGGAAGATGTGTCGACGCTGACAGGGGCGGCACAGCAGTCTGCCGTGCAGGCGCTGGTGGGGTCCATGCTGGCGCAGCCGTTTGATTTAAGCCGGGATCTGATGCTGCGTGCCAGCCTGATTAAACAAAGCGAGCAGCAGCATGTGCTGGTGGCGAATATGCACCATATTGCGTCGGATGGCTGGTCGATGGCGGTGCTGGTGCAAGAGTTTGCCCAGCTGTACCGGGCCGCAGTGTCGGGGACAGCGGCCGGGCTGGCGCCGTTACCGGTGCAATACAGCGATTATGCGCGCTGGCAGCGCGATTATCTGCAGGGTGAGGTACTGGCGCAGCAACTGGATTACTGGCAACAGCAACTGGCGGATGTGCCGGTGCTGCACAGTTTACCGCTGGACTATGCCCGACCGAAGCAGCAGAGTTTTGCCGGCGGCAGCGTGCAGACAGTGCTGGACGCAGCGGTGACAGCGCAGTTGAAGCAGTGGTGTCAGGCCGAAGGTGCGACGTTATTTATGGGCTTGCATGCGCTGTTCAGTGCGTTGCTGGCGCGGTACAGCAATGAAACGGAGATTGTGCTGGGCAGTCCGGTGGCGAACCGGGAGCAGGCGGAAGTGGCAGGGTTAATCGGTTTCTTTGTCAATACGCTGGTGCTCAGAAGCCGGGTGGATGCGCAGGCGAGTGTGCAGGATTTAGTGCGGCAGAGCCGGGAGACCTGTCTGGGTGCGTATGCCCATCAGCAGGTGCCGTTTGAGAAGCTGGTGGAAGTGCTGCAGGTGGAGCGGAGTCTGAGTCATCATCCGTTATTTCAGGTGATGCTGGTACTGCAGAACAATGAAACGGCGGAGCTTTCGTTACCGGGTTTGCAGTTAACGGCGCTGGAAGATGAGTGGCGCAGTGCGAAGTTTGATTTGACGCTGAATGTGGCGGAAACAGACCAGGAGCTGTTACTGAGCTGGGAGTACAGCACGGAGTTGTTTAGTGCGGCGAGTATTCAGCGGATGGCGGTGCATTTTAACCGGCTGGTCAGTGCAGCCTTAGCAGCGCCAGAGCAATCAGTGCATGGGTTGGCGTTACTGGATGCATCTGAAGTGGCGGAGCTGGAGCGCTGGAATGAGACGGCGGTGGCGTATCCGGCTGAGTTGTGCATTCAGCAGCTGTTTGAGCAGCAAGTGGCGCAGACGCCGGCGGCGGTGGCGGTGGTGTGTGGCGACGAACAGCTCAGTTATGCGGAGCTGGAGCGCCGGGCGAACCAGCTGGCGCATCATCTGCGTGCGGCATACGGGGTAGGCGCAGACACGCGGGTGGGGATTTGTCAGCAGCGCAGTCTGCAACTGGTGGTGTCAGTGCTTGCGGTGCTCAAAGCTGGTGGCGCTTATGTGCCGCTGGATGTGGCGTATCCGTCGGAGCGGCTGGGGTATATCTGTGCGGATGCAGAGTTGTCGGTGGTGTTGTGTGATGACGCAGGGGGAGCGGCGTTGGGAGCCGTGGCTGCCCGGTTACTGCATGTTGCAGATCTTGCGGTATCGGCGCAGCCGGTGACAGCGCCCGAGTGTCAGAGCCAGTGCAGGGATGCTGCTTATGTCATTTACACCTCTGGTTCGACCGGCCAGCCGAAGGGCGTGGTGGTGGAGCATCGGAATGTTGTGTCCTTGGTATTACCTGGGGATTATGCCGGTCTGGGGCGTGAGACGGTGATGCTTGGAAATGCGCCGATCAGTTTTGATGCCGCGACGTTTGAATGGTGGGGTGCGCTGTTACACGGCGGTCGGCTGGTGATGCATCTGGAGGCGGCGGATGTAGTGGCGCTGATGGAGGGGATGCGGCAGGCGCAGGTGAATACGGCCTGGCTGACCTCGGGGTTATTTGATGTGTTTGTGCAGCAATTAACACAGCCGCTGCCGGCGCTACGTTATCTGCTGGTGGGTGGGGATGTGGTCAATCCGCAGTCGGTGCAGCAGATGCAGCAGCGACACCCGGCGCTGCAGGTGATTAACGGGTATGGCCCGACGGAGAATACGACGTTCAGTACGACATGGGCGTTAGGGCCGGTGACGGCTGATGCGGGGTTACCGATAGGCAAGCCATTGCCAAATCGACGTTGTTACGTGCTGAACAGCCAGTTACAGCGGGTGCCGGTTGGGGTGGTGGGTGAATTGTATGTGGCCGGTGCAGGTCTGGCGCGGGGGTATCTGAACCGGCCGGCACTGACGGAGGAGCGGTTTATTGCCAATCCGTTTGGGGCGGGGCGATTGTACCGGACGGGTGATTTAGTGCGCTACCGGGCGGAGGGTGCACTGGAGTACCTGGGACGCAATGACTTCCAGTTGAAGATCCGTGGGTACCGTATCGAAGCGGGGGAGATAGAAGCGGCGTTGCAGCGTTGTGGTGCCGAGGTGGCATTGGTGAGTGCTCAGCGCGATAGTACGGGGCATCAGGTGCTGGTGGGGTATTACCAGGCGGCGGACCTGGCAGTGGAGACATTACGGCAGCGGTTAAGTCAGAGTTTGCCAGCGCATCTGGTGCCGAGCTGGCTGGTGCAGGTTGGCCAGTTTAAGTTAAGTGCCAATGGCAAGATTGATCGCAAGGCGCTGCCTGCGGTCGATTTAAGCGGCCAACTGGCGGAGTATGAAGCCCCGGCGACAGCAACGGAGCAGCAACTGGCAGAGATTTGGCAGCAATTGCTTGGCGTCCCGGTGGTTGGCCGACAGGATAACTTCTTTACGCTGGGCGGCCATTCGTTACTGGCAACACGACTGGCCAGTCAGATCCGGCAGCAGCTGGGGGTGAGTGTGGTATTGCGGCACTTGTTCGAGCACAGTGTATTAGCAATGCAGGCGGCGTTGTTGGAGGCAGCGGAGCAGGGGCAGGCGGTACCGGCCATCGCAGCCGGCTCGCAACAAGGGCCGTTGCCGTTGTCGTTTGCGCAGCAACGGTTGTGGGTGCTTGATCAAATTGATGGCGGCAGCAGCCATTATCATATGCCAGCGGTATTGCAACTGGACGGCAGTCTGGATGTGGCGGCGGCGCACAGTGCATTGCAGCAGATAGTGGCGCGGCATGCGGTGCTGCGCACCGTCTTCCTGCAAGACAGCGCCGGTGAGCCGTATCAGCAGGTACAGGCAGATGCAGTGATCCAGCTAGCAGTGGAAGATGTGTCGACGCTGACAGGGGCGGCACAGCAGTCTGCTGTGCAGGCGCTGGTGGGGTCCATGCTGGCGCAGCCGTTTGATTTAAGCCGGGATCTGATGCTGCGTGCCAGCCTGATTAAACAAAGCGAGCAGCAGCATGTGCTGGTGGCGAATATGCACCATATTGCGTCGGATGGCTGGTCGATGGCGGTGCTGGTGCAAGAGTTTGCCCAGCTGTACCGGGCCGCAGTGTCGGGGACAGCGGCCGGGCTGGCGCCGTTACCGGTGCAATACAGCGATTATGCGCGCTGGCAGCGCGATTATCTGCAGGGTGAGGTACTGGCGCAGCAACTGGACTACTGGCAACAGCAACTGGCGGATGTGCCGGTGCTGCACAGTTTACCGCTGGACTATGCCCGACCGAAGCAGCAGAGTTTTGCCGGCGGCAGCGTGCAGACAGTGCTGGACGCAGCGGTGACAGCGCAGTTGAAGCAGCTATGTCAGGCCGAAGGTGCGACGTTATTTATGGGCTTGCATGCGCTGTTCAGTGCGTTGCTGGCGCGGTACAGCAATGAAACGGAGATTGTGCTGGGCAGTCCGGTGGCGAACCGGGAGCAGGCGGAAGTGGCAGGGTTAATCGGTTTCTTTGTCAATACGCTGGTGCTCAGAAGCCGGGTGGATGCGCAGGCGAGTGTGCAGGATTTAGTGCGGCAGAGCCGGGAGACCTGTCTGGGTGCGTATGCCCATCAGCAGGTGCCGTTTGAGAAGCTGGTGGAAGTGCTGCAGGTGGAGCGGAGTCTGAGTCATCATCCGTTATTTCAGGTGATGCTGGTACTGCAGAACAATGAAACGGCGGAGCTTTCGTTACCGGGTTTGCAGTTAACGGCGCTGGAAGATGAGTGGCGCAGTGCGAAGTTTGATTTGACGCTGAATGTGGCGGAAACAGACCAGGAGCTGTTACTGAGCTGGGAGTACAGCACGGAGTTGTTTAGTGCGGTGAGTATTCAGCGGATGGCGGTGCATTTTAACCGGCTGGTCAGTGCAGCCTTAGCAGCGCCAGAGCAATCAGTGCATGGGTTGGCGTTACTGGATGCATCTGAAGTGGCGGAGCTGGAGCGCTGGAATGAGACGGCGGTGGCGTATCCGGCTGAGTTGTGCATTCAGCAGCTGTTTGAGCAGCAAGTGGCGCAGACGCCGGCCGCGGTGGCGGTGGTGTGTGGCGACGAACAGCTCAGTTATGCGGAGCTGGAGCGCCGGGCGAACCAACTGGCACATCATCTGCGTGCGGCATACGGGGTAGGCGCAGACACGCGGGTGGGGATTTGTCAGCAGCGTAGTCTGCAACTGGTGGTGTCAGTGCTTGCGGTGCTCAAAGCTGGTGGCGCTTATGTGCCGCTGGATGTGGCGTATCCGTCGGAGCGGCTGGGGTATATCTGTGCGGATGCAGAGTTGTCGGTGGTGTTGTGTGATGACGCAGGGGTAGCGGCGTTGGGAGCCGTGGCTGCCCGGTTACTGCATGTTGCAGATCTTGCGGTATCGGCGCAGCCGGTGACAGCGCCCGAGTGTCAGAGCCAGTGCAGGGATGCTGCTTATGTCATTTACACCTCAGGTTCAACCGGCCAGCCGAAGGGTGTGGTGGTGGAGCATCGGAATGTTGTGTCCTTGGTGTTACCTGGGGATTATGCCGGTCTGGGGCGTGAGACGGTGATGCTTGGAAATGCGCCTATCAGTTTTGATGCCGCGACGTTTGAATGGTGGGGTGCGCTGTTACACGGCGGTCGGCTGGTGATGCATCTGGAGGCGGCGGATGTGGTGGCGCTGATGGAGGGGATGCGGCAGGCGCAGGTGAATACGGCCTGGCTGACCTCGGGGTTATTTGATGTGTTTGTGCAGCAATTAACACAGCCGCTGCCGGCGCTGCGTTATCTGCTGGTGGGTGGGGATGTGGTCAATCCGCAGTCGGTGCAGCAGATGCAGCAGCGACACCCGGCGCTGCAGGTGATTAACGGGTATGGCCCGACGGAGAATACGACGTTCAGTACGACATGGGCGTTAGGGCCGGTGACGGCTGATGCGGGGTTACCGATAGGCAAGCCATTGCCAAATCGACGTTGTTACGTGCTGAACAGCCAGTTACAGCGGGTGCCGGTTGGGGTGGTGGGTGAATTGTATGTGGCCGGTGCAGGTCTGGCGCGGGGGTATCTGAACCGGCCGGCACTGACGGAGGAGCGGTTTATTGCCAATCCGTTTGGGGCGGGGCGATTGTACCGGACGGGTGATTTAGTGCGCTACCGGGCGGAGGGTGCACTGGAGTACCTGGGACGCAATGACTTCCAGTTGAAGATCCGTGGGTACCGTATCGAAGCGGGTGAGATAGAAGCGGCGTTGCAGCGTTGTGGTGCCGAGGTGGCATTGGTGAGTGCTCAGCGCGATAGTACGGGGCATCAGGTGCTGGTGGGGTATTACCAGGCGGCGGACCTGGCAGTGGAGACATTACGGCAGCGGTTAAGTCAGAGTTTGCCAGCGCATCTGGTGCCGAGCTGGCTGGTGCAGGTTGGCCAATTTAAGTTAAGTGCCAATGGCAAGATTGATCGCAAGGCGCTGCCTGCGGTCGATTTAAGCGGCCAACTGGCGGAGTATGAAGCCCCGGCGACAGCAACGGAGCAGCAACTGGCAGAGATTTGGCAGCAATTGCTTGGCGTCCCGGTGGTTGGCCGACAGGATAACTTCTTTACGCTGGGCGGCCATTCGTTACTGGCAACACGATTGGCCAGTCAGATCCGGCAGCAGCTGGGGGTGAGTGTGGTATTGCGGCACTTGTTCGAGCACAGTGTATTAGCAATGCAGGCGGCGTTGTTGGATGCAGCGGAGCAGGGGCAGGCGGTACCGGCCATCGCAGCCAGCTCGCAGCAAGGGCCGTTGCCGTTGTCGTTTGCGCAGCAACGGTTGTGGGTGCTTGATCAAATTGATGGCGGCAGCAGCCATTATCATATGCCAGCGGTATTGCAACTGGACGGCAGTCTGGATGTGGCGGCGGCGCACAGTGCATTGCAGCAGATAGTGGCGCGGCATGCGGTGCTGCGCACCGTCTTCCTGCAAGACAGCGCCGGTGAGCCGTATCAGCAGGTACAGGCAGATGCAGTGATCCAGCTAGCAGTGGAAGATGTGTCGACGCTGACAGGGGCGGCACAGCAGTCTGCCGTGCAGGCGCTGGTGGGGTCCATGCTGGCGCAGCCGTTTGATTTAAGCCGGGATCTGATGCTGCGTGCCAGCCTGATTAAACAAAGCGAGCAGCAGCATGTGCTGGTGGCGAATATGCACCATATTGCGTCGGATGGCTGGTCGATGGCGGTGCTGGTGCAAGAGTTTGCCCAGCTGTACCGGGCCGCAGTGTCGGGGACAGCGGCCGGGCTGGCGCCGTTACCGGTGCAATACAGCGATTATGCGCGCTGGCAGCGCGATTATCTGCAGGGTGAGGTACTGGCGCAGCAACTGGATTACTGGCAACAGCAACTGGCGGATGTGCCGGTGCTGCACAGTTTACCGCTGGACTATGCCCGACCGAAGCAGCAGAGTTTTGCCGGCGGCAGCGTGCAGACAGTGCTGGACGCAGCGGTGACAGCGCAGTTGAAGCAGTGGTGTCAGGCCGAAGGTGCGACGTTATTTATGGGCTTGCATGCGCTGTTCAGTGCGTTGCTGGCGCGGTACAGCAATGAAACGGAGATTGTGCTGGGCAGTCCGGTGGCGAACCGGGAGCAGGCGGAAGTGGCAGGGTTAATCGGTTTCTTTGTCAATACGCTGGTGCTCAGAAGCCGGGTGGATGCGCAGGCGAGTGTGCAGGATTTAGTGCGGCAGAGCCGGGAGACCTGTCTGGGTGCGTATGCCCATCAGCAGGTGCCGTTTGAGAAGCTGGTGGAAGTGCTGCAGGTGGAGCGGAGTCTGAGTCATCATCCGTTATTTCAGGTGATGCTGGTACTGCAGAACAATGAAACGGCGGAGCTTTCGTTACCGGGTTTGCAGTTAACGGCGCTGGAAGATGAGTGGCGCAGTGCGAAGTTTGATTTGACGCTGAATGTGGCGGAAACAGACCAGGAGCTGTTACTGAGCTGGGAGTACAGCACGGAGTTGTTTAGTGCGGTGAGTATTCAGCGGATGGCGGTGCATTTTAACCGGCTGGTCAGTGCAGCCTTAGCAGCGCCAGAGCAATCAGTGCATGGGTTGGCGTTACTGGATGCATCTGAAGTGGCGGAGCTGGAGCGCTGGAATGAGACGGCGGTGGCGTATCCGGCTGAGTTGTGCATTCAGCAGCTGTTTGAGCAGCAAGTGGCGCAGACGCCGGCGGCGGTGGCGGTGGTGTGTGGCGACGAACAGCTCAGTTATGCGGAGCTGGAGCGCCGGGCGAACCAACTGGCACATCATCTGCGTGCGGCATACGGGGTAGGCGCAGACACGCGGGTGGGGATTTGTCAGCAGCGTAGTCTGCAACTGGTGGTGTCAGTGCTTGCGGTGCTCAAAGCTGGTGGCGCTTATGTGCCGCTGGATGTGGCGTATCCGTCGGAGCGGCTGGGGTATATCTGTGCGGATGCAGAGTTGTCGGTGGTGTTGTGTGATGACGCAGGGGTAGCGGCGTTGGGAGCCGTGGCTGCCCGGTTACTGCATGTTGCAGATCTTGCGGTATCGGCGCAGCCGGTGACAGCGCCCGAGTGTCAGAGCCAGTGTAGGGATGCTGCTTATGTCATTTACACCTCAGGTTCAACCGGCCAGCCGAAGGGTGTGGTGGTGGAGCATCGGAATGTTGTGTCCTTGGTATTGCCTGGGGATTATGCCGGTCTGGGGCGTGAGACGGTGATGCTTGGAAATGCGCCGATCAGTTTTGATGCCGCGACGTTTGAATGGTGGGGTGCGCTGTTACACGGCGGTCGGCTGGTGATGCATCTGGAGGCGGCGGATGTGGTGGCGCTGATGGAGGGGATGCGGCAGGCGCAGGTGAATACGGCCTGGCTGACCTCGGGGTTATTTGATGTGTTTGTGCAGCAATTAACACAGCCGCTGCCGGCGCTACGTTATCTGCTGGTGGGTGGGGATGTGGTCAATCCGCAGTCGGTGCAGCAGATGCAGCAGCGACACCCGGCGCTGCAGGTGATTAACGGGTATGGCCCGACGGAGAATACGACGTTCAGTACGACATGGGCGTTAGGGCCGGTGACGGCTGATGCGGGGTTACCGATAGGCAAGCCATTGCCAAATCGGCGTTGTTACGTGCTGAACAGCCAGTTACAGCGGGTGCCGGTTGGGGTGGTGGGTGAATTGTATGTGGCCGGTGCAGGTCTGGCGCGGGGGTATCTGAACCGGCCGGCACTGACGGAGGAGCGGTTTATTGCCAATCCGTTTGGGGCGGGGCGATTGTACCGGACGGGTGATTTAGTGCGCTACCGGGCGGAGGGTGCACTGGAGTACCTGGGACGCAATGACTTCCAGTTGAAGATCCGTGGGTACCGTATCGAAGCGGGTGAGATAGAAGCGGCGTTGCAGCGTTGTGGTGCCGAGGTGGCGTTGGTGAGTGCTCAGCGCGATAGTACGGGGCATCAGGTGCTGGTGGGGTATTACCAGGCGGCGGACCTGGCAGTGGAGACATTACGGCAGCGGTTAAGTCAGAGTTTGCCAGCGCATCTGGTGCCGAGCTGGCTGGTGCAGGTTGGCCAGTTTAAGTTAAGTGCCAATGGCAAGATTGATCGCAAGGCGCTGCCTGCGGTCGATTTAAGCGGCCAACTGGCGGAGTATGAAGCCCCGGCGACAGCAACGGAGCAGCAACTGGCAGAGATTTGGCAGCAATTGCTTGGTGTCCCGGTGGTTGGCCGACAGGATAACTTCTTTACGCTGGGCGGCCATTCGTTATTGGCAACACGATTGGTTGCCCTGATAAGTCAAAGATTTGCACGACAATTGCCTTACCGTCTGTTGTTTGAAACTGCAACTATCGCAGCTATCGCTGAGTATTTGACTACGGCGACAGGCGAAATGCCATCACAGGAATCGTGCCTGATTTCGTTGAACCATGGGAAGGAACAGCAACCTTTGTTTGTTGTTCCCGGCGCAGGCGGACATGTGTTTTCTTTACAGCAAGTCGCACAGCACTATGGACCAAACCGGATGGTATATGGGTTGGAAGCTACAGGATTAATGACAGATGCTGAACCACTGGATTCGGTTACGGCTATCGCCAGTCAGAATATTGCCATCTTAAAAGCAGTGCAGCCAGAAGGGCCTTATCATCTGATGGGGCACTCCTTTGGTGGGGTCGTTGCTTTTGAAATGGCATGTCAGCTTGGTCAGCAAGTGGCCAGCCTGACTTTGCTCGATAGCATGGCACCGCAGCTTATGGCAGATCAACCTATGGCTGATGATGAAAGTCTGCTGGCTCAAATTGTCACTGTTTTATTATCAAACCGTGGTTTGTCAGTTGCTGAACCCGCAATCAGGTTGACAGATATCACAGAAACAGATCAGGTCAATTCGACGCTGCAGTTGTTGGCCACTCATGGTGTGATGTTCGAACCGGCATGGTTCCGCAGATTTTTTCAGGTCTACAAAGCGCACCTAATAGCTTACCGGACTTATCAGGCAACACCATTCGTGGGTAAGGCGAAATTGTTATTGCTAAAGTCAGAATTCGCGGATCCAACCTTGCCAGACTATGGCTGGGCACTTTGGTTACCGGCCACACTGCAAATAAGTTCAGTACCAGGTGATCATTTTGAGATGCTCAGAGATGCAGGTGCTGTCAGTATCTGCAGTCAATGGCAACAACTGCAGCAGGGATCTAAAGATCTTGTTCATCAGCAACGTCTTCTAGTTGCGGAGTAATCAGCAACTAGACAGTTACGGCCACGGTGAAGCAAGAAGGCTGATCTGCAGCTCAGCTTCGTACCTTAACCAATAATAAAAATTCAAGCCTGTATCTGAAGTTACAGGCTTATTTATCACAGGAATCGACAGATGACAAAATTCAATCATGATCACTGCCAGCTCGTGCTGGTGGAATCTGATTTGGGAGGCGCTGTGGCCGGTGCAGCTGCCGGACCAGAACATATCAGGCAGTGGTTATCTCCTGACTTAAACATGTGGCAACGACTGAAACCCGGACCGCTGAGTTCGCACGAAGCATGGCCTAATGCCAGGCGGATAGAGGTCATCCAGCCACTGCTCTCTGAATTACACCATAGCGTGCGACAGTTCTTTCTGAGCAATTCACAACAAAAAATGTTGTTAGTGACCGGTGATCATTCCAGTGCCTGTGCTGCTATCGGCGGTCTGAAAGCGGCGTTTCCTGAAAAGCGTCTTGGGGTTATCTGGATCGATGCACATGCGGATATTCATTCACCGGCATCGACTCCCAGCGGTAATTTGCATGGGATGCCGCTGGGCGCTTTGCTGTCATCAGAGCCGGTGCAGACAGATATCCCGTTATGGCAAGCAACACAAGCGTTATGTGCTGGCAGCATCAAGGCGGACGATCTGGTATATATTGGTATCCGTGATCTGGAAGAGGCAGAATGGGAATTGCTGGAAAGTCGTCAAATATGTGCTTTTACTGCGACTGAAGTGAGGAGGACAGGTGCTGCCGTGATCGCGCAAAAAGCGTTGCGGCATTTATCGGAGCTCGATTTGCTTTATGTATCCTTTGATATCGATGCCCTGGACGCCTCAATTGCCACAGCAACCGGCACGCCAGTGGTCGCAGGTCTGCTGGAAACAGAAGTCAGAACCTTGTTGCAAATTTTTCTGGCTGATCCCCGTGCGCAGTTATTTGAGATCTCCGAGTTTGCACCTGTCCTTGATGAACAAGGGCAAACAGCCGCAGTTCTGCAGCGTTTACTTACAGCCGTGATCCCAGAGCTGATGGGCGCTATGATGCCGACTGAGAGCTAAATTGTGACGCTTTACACTGGCACAGGAACCGCCTTGAGGAGTTCCTGTGCCATCCCTGCATCAGGTTCTTAACGCATAAATCGCTGGTTTTCTGATCACTGACCACACGGACAACAACGACACTATGGTCGTTAACAGCAGAATCATCAGAAATGGCAGTAAGAATCCTTGTGCTGATAATTCAATCTTAAAAGATGACGCTTGTACGGCAAACCAGAGAACCACCAGTAACAGCATACTGGCAAGAAAACCGATCAACACTGGTTTAATATTTTCCCGTAACAGTTGCATTAAAATGGTGACAGGGCGAGCGCCAATTGCCATCCTCACTCCCAATTCGTAGCGACGCAGCTGTACGCTGTAGCTTAAAACACCATAGATACCAACTGCAGCAAGAAATACAGTGATCGCTGACAACGACATAGTGACGCCTGCAGCTAAGTAATCGGCAAACTGAATTGTTTTAACATTTTGTTCCAGGCTGAAGATTTCGGCAGTGCGATACCTCAAAGATACCTGAGTAAGCAGGTTGTTCATCTCGGTTTTGGTCAGGTGCATGCCTGGTTTAAGCTTAAATAACAGTGTGCCCCCATAATCGCCTGTAGTGCGTGCACTGAATGCGCGCAAGGGTTCAGTTGCTGAATATTGATCAGTCAAGTTAAAGTCTGGGACAACGCCAATCACATCCCATGTTCTGCCGCGAGCGCCATACAACCGCTGGCCTACAGCCTGTTGATTTGGCCAGACTGTGTTAGCGAAACTTTGGTTGACCAGTAGCACCGCAGTGTTTTCGGTAAACTCCTGTGGCGTAAAATTCCGACCACTTAGGATTTTGATATCAAACATTGGCAGGAAATTTGGATCAGTATCTGTGACACGTCCCATGACTAAGTTTTCGTCGCTTTCTTCCGCTGATTTATACCAACTACCACTGCCATACACACCGTCAAAGTTCGCCGGCGCATAGTTAGCAACGGATGCTGAGCTCACTGCCGGGTGTTGTGCCAATAAATCGCGAATTTCGGTCAGTTCGCGTTTTTTTTCCAACCGGCGGGCGGCCATATTTTCTGGGGCAATCTCCTGCATTAATTCGTCAAGGTCAACCTGATAAATGCGGTCGGTGTTAAAACCAATATACTGGTTCAGCTTACCGATAGCTTGTTGCATCACCATCATGCACGCGACCAGCAATACAGCTGTCAGCGTGACCTGACTGATGATCAATAACTGCCGGACCAGCGCTGATATTTGTAAACCACTGCCCTTACCACTGCTCTGTAACTGACGGTTTAAAAACCTGTAATTAATTTGCCGTACCACCAGATAAGCAAATGTGCAGCCAAGGCTCAATGTCATCATGGTCGCAAACAATAAGGTCGGCAGATTGAGTTGTAATTCTGTAACGCGTGGTAAATAGATCTCCGCGACCTGTTGCAGTAACTGATACTGAGCATGGGCCACGGCCAAAGCAAAAAGCAGAGTCAGTAATAGCAGAATTAGCATTTCGGCAAAAACGTGGATGAAAATATGCTTTTTCTGTGCACCTAATGCCGCCTGTATTGCCATCGAACGTTGCTGTCGCACAGCTCTGGCCAGCACCAGGTTCAACGTATTGGCACTGGCGATACAGAGCAACACCAAACTGCCGACAAAGAGCCATAACGTCTTACTTTCACTGTCACCGACTAATGTTTGCCGTAACGGTTGTGCTTCGAAGGTAATACTGTCATTGCTGGCCGCTTGGCTGTCACTGACAGAATCTTTAAACAGGGCATTCAGCTCCGCACTCAGTTGTTGTGCAACTTGCTGATGCTGACCTGCGGCTTTGAGTTTACCTAACATAAAGTGCCATCCGACCATGCAGCTACGCGCGATCAACCCCTGAACACAAGGATCCGGGTTAAAGTCCCATGGCAGCCAGAGATCGTTACTCCGATTCGGACCAATCAGCCGCGGTTCGACAAAACTTTCAGCTGCAATACCAATCACTTTAAACTGATGTTGAGCAACCTGAATATTTTTACCGACCATGGCTGGATCTGCATTGTAGTGTTTACGCCAGATGTGCTCACTGAGGATCGCGACTGCTGTATGCGTATTGAGATCTTCATCAGCGCTAAAGGCTCTGCCGTGCAGGATAGGCATCTGAAACATCTGCATATAGCCTGGAGTTGTATAAGCAATCAGGATCTTGGGGCTATCGGCTTTGTCTCGTAACGACATTCCGGTATATGAATAGCCGACCAGAGCTGTGTTTTCGAATGTGGTTTTGTCACGCTGATAAATGGCCGGTAATAACTGCATCGGTGCCCCATCATCGTAAAGACGTTCATTGTTGACAAAATAAGGGGTTTTGCTGACTATCAGCCGGTCTTCATCTGCATAAGGTAAAGGCGCCGCGATGAGGGTATAGTTCAGGTTGAACGTTGCCAGTAACGTCCCTAAAGTTACAGCTAATGTGATGATAACAGTCGCAGCGTATCCCTTGGCGCGACCCAGTGCATAAAGCGCATTTGAGAAGTCTTTTATCGTGAGCATCTTTGCTTTCTTCCTTTTTATCTGCCGCAGCCTATGCTGCTGGCCGGCATGGGTTAAATTGCGACTGTTACTACAGGTGAAGCCTGATGCCGATCGAAAATTCTGCCATCAAGGAGGTGAGGTTTGTGGGTCGCCATCGCAGTAACATAGAGGTCGTTTGCCAGCATAGATAAAGCAGTTCCTACTTTATTAGACTGCTGCGCCATGTCCATGGCGGCATCCCCGTCTTTGTACTCCAGATTATCTGTAGCTCCACCTCTTAATAACAAGGCAGGTTTATCCACCAGAGCACGGGTAATGGCGCTGCGTTGCTGTTGTCCTACTTCGATCTGATATTTGCCACTGGTCGGCATCTTCAATAATCCCTGCAGAGATCCTAGATTAGATTTAGCGCAGCCGGAAGAGCTGGCTTGTTCGATAGCAATAGCAAAATTGATGCCACGTAAGGTGTATGTTTTCATTTCATCAGTGGCAAAAACCCTGGCGATGTCCTTGGGATTCAGAATGGTTTGTTTCATGGCTGTCTCTTATGTCTGATAAGGTTTAGCGCACCTGAACTTGTTAAAGTCTTAATTACAGCTATGAGGCTGATTTTGCGTTCAGCAAGTGCAACTCAGTAGACTGACGCAAAAGGCAACTGCGGTAGCACTTTGCCATTGACGCATGATTAACTGGCAAAAAGCAGCTGTACGGCTGGACAGGCGATTAATTGTATAAATCAGCTTATTGAAGCAAATTGTATTCCAATATTTAATCTATTGATTTATCGAAGTTAAAGGGCAACGCCTAGAACTGGTATTGCTATTTCGTCCGATTCCGGACGGATTTTCCGGAATCGGACGTTCAAGCTGTTATTACAAAGAGTGATGGATCTGCAGATCCACCACTCTTTATATAGTCAGGACGGATCCAGCGTTGTAGGGGTAAAACTGCGTATCGGACCTTCTGCAAGGTCGGATCGGCCAGCAATACTGCTCAGAAGTGCCATTCCTGCTGATTAATTCAGCAAAAAAGCGTGTTTTGTGCAAAATATGTCCGAACGATCATCTTTCTGTCAAAAAGATCTTGTGGTCTGTTTGGAAGTCTCTATAATGCGCCTCATCGACAGCGACGACGGATTCGAAAACGAAAAAGTCAAACGCCAAAGATTCTGAAAGTGGTTGAATATCAACGGCTTTCGTCGTTAAGTAAAACGACACGCTCTTTAACAATTAGCAATCAATCATCTGTGTGGGCACTCGATTCATGAGATTCGCAAAACGAATTAACTGAGTATGAGTGACCAGATAGTAAAATATTTAGTCAGTAATACTGAGCAGCTACTTAGGTAGCGAAAAAACTTTTAATTGAAGAGTTTGATCATGGCTCAGATTGAACGCTGGCGGCAGGCCTAACACATGCAAGTCGAGCGGGGTTTTCGGACCTAGCGGCGGACGGGTGAGTAATGCGTAGGAAGCTACCCGACAGAGGGGGATACCAGTTGGAAACGACTGTTAATACCGCATAATGTCTACGGACCAAAGTGTGGGACCTTCGGGCCACATGCTGTCGGATGCGCCTACGTGGGATTAGCTAGTTGGTGAGGTAATGGCTCACCAAGGCGACGATCCCTAGCTGGTTTGAGAGGATGATCAGCCACACTGGAACTGAGACACGGTCCAGACTCCTACGGGAGGCAGCAGTGGGGAATATTGGACAATGGGCGCAAGCCTGATCCAGCCATGCCGCGTGTGTGAAGAAGGCCTTCGGGTTGTAAAGCACTTTCAGCGAGGAGGAAGGGTTGGTCGTTAATAGCGGCTAACTTTGACGTTACTCGCAGAAGAAGCACCGGCTAACTCTGTGCCAGCAGCCGCGGTAATACAGAGGGTGCAAGCGTTAATCGGAATTACTGGGCGTAAAGCGCACGCAGGCGGTTGGTTAAGTCAGATGTGAAAGCCCCGGGCTCAACCTGGGAATTGCATTTGAAACTGGCCAACTAGAGTACGTGAGAGGGGGGTAGAATTCCAAGTGTAGCGGTGAAATGCGTAGAGATTTGGAGGAATACCAGTGGCGAAGGCGGCCCCCTGGCACGATACTGACGCTCAGGTGCGAAAGCGTGGGGAGCAAACAGGATTAGATACCCTGGTAGTCCACGCCGTAAACGATGTCTACTAGCTGTTCGTGGTCTTGTACTGTGAGTAGCGCAGCTAACGCACTAAGTAGACCGCCTGGGGAGTACGGTCGCAAGATTAAAACTCAAATGAATTGACGGGGGCCCGCACAAGCGGTGGAGCATGTGGTTTAATTCGACGCAACGCGAAGAACCTTACCTACTCTTGACATCTAGCGAAGATTGTAGAGATACGATTGTGCCTTCGGGAACGCTAAGACAGGTGCTGCATGGCTGTCGTCAGCTCGTGTTGTGAAATGTTGGGTTAAGTCCCGCAACGAGCGCAACCCTTATCCTTAGTTGCCAGCACGTAATGGTGGGAACTCTAGGGAGACTGCCGGTGATAAACCGGAGGAAGGTGGGGACGACGTCAAGTCATCATGGCCCTTACGAGTAGGGCTACACACGTGCTACAATGGTACGTACAGAGGGAGGCAAGCTGGCGACAGTGAGCGGATCTCTTAAAGCGTATCGTAGTCCGGATCGCAGTCTGCAACTCGACTGCGTGAAGTCGGAATCGCTAGTAATCGCAAATCAGAATGTTGCGGTGAATACGTTCCCGGGCCTTGTACACACCGCCCGTCACACCATGGGAGTGGGTTGCAAAAGAAGTAGGTAGCTTAACCTTCGGGAGGGCGCTTACCACTTTGTGATTCATGACTGGGGTGAAGTCGTAACAAGGTAACCCTAGGGGAACCTGGGGTTGGATCACCTCCTTACCTATAGCGAACTGATGTTTCGAAGTGTCCACACAGATGATTGATTGTAACGTAGAGCAAACAGTAAGAACCATTGCGGTTACGGCTGGTCTGTAGCTCAGGTGGTTAGAGCGCACCCCTGATAAGGGTGAGGTCGGTAGTTCGAGTCTACTCAGACCAACCAAATTTCGCTTTATGCTTCGTTACTTTAAACCTCACATACAAATGTATGCTTCGGTTCAAAGTGCCTCGCCTAAAACGAAATTACCATTAAATCCGAAAGGATTTAACGCGAGTGGTTTGCTTTTAGACGAGCTGACTTTGTGAGATGAGGAAGGAGTGTACTGATGTACATGACTGACGATGCGAGCAAACAAAAGCGAAGTATAAAAGTAAAGAACGAAGCGATAAATGGGGTTATAGCTCAGCTGGGAGAGCGCCTGCCTTGCACGCAGGAGGTCAGCGGTTCGATCCCGCTTAACTCCACCATTCTTAAGAAATGAAATTACTGTTTGAAAACTCAAAGACAAACTCTCTGGTTAGAGACTTTATCTTTGAGCTTTATGCTCAACGCTCTTTAACAATTAGGCAAGCTGATAGTAGTAAAAATAAAGGTCAACAATTTTATTGTGAACCTTAAGCACAAACTTACGATTTCCAAGACAATTTGGGGTTGTATGGTTAAGTGACTAAGCGTACACGGTGGATGCCTTGGCAGTCAGAGGCGATGAAGGACGTGCTAACCTGCGAAAAGCTGTGAGAAGTCGGTAAGAGACGTTAGACTCACAGATGTCCGAATGGGGAAACCCACCAGATTTATCTGGTATCGTATGATGAATACATAGTCATACGAGGCGAACCGGGAGAACTGAAACATCTAAGTACCCCGAGGAAAAGAAATCAACCGAGATCCCCTTAGTAGCGGCGAGCGAAAGGGGGCTAGCCCTTAAGTTGGTGAAGAATTAGTGGAAGGCTCTGGAAAGTGCCGCGATACAGGGTGATAGCCCCGTACACGAAAAGTCTTCATCAGTGAAAACGAGTAGGACGGGACACGAGACATCCTGTTTGAATATGGGGGGACCATCCTCCAAGGCTAAATACTCCTGACTGACCGATAGTGAACCAGTACCGTGAGGGAAAGGCGAAAAGAACCCCTGTTAGGGGAGTGAAATAGAACCTGAAACCGTGTACGTACAAGCAGTGGGAGCCCCTTCGTGGGGTGACTGCGTACCTTTTGTATAATGGGTCAGCGACTTACATTCTGTAGCGAGGTTAACCGAATAGGGGAGCCGTAGGGAAACCGAGTCTTAACTGGGCGAATAGTTGCAGGGTGTAGACCCGAAACCGGGCGATCTACCCATGAGCAGGTTGAAGGTTGGGTAACACTAACTGGAGGACCGAACCCACTAATGTTGAAAAATTAGGGGATGACTTGTGGGTCGGAGTGAAAGGCTAATCAAGCTCGGAGATATCTGGTTCTCCTCGAAAGCTATTTAGGTAGCGCCTCGAGCGAATACCATTGGGGGTAGAGCACTGTTAAGGCTAGGGGGTCATCCCGACTTACCAACCCTTTGCAAACTCCGAATACCAATGAGTACTACTCGGGAGACACACGACGGGTGCTAACGTCCGCCGTGAAAAGGGAAACAACCCAGACCACCAGCTAAGGTCCCAAAGTCATGGTTAAGTGGAAAACGATGTGGAAAGGCATAGACAGCTAGGAGGTTGGCTTAGAAGCAGCCACCCTTTAAAGAAAGCGTAATAGCTCACTAGTCGAGTCGGTCTGCGCGGAAGATGTAACGGGGCTAAACCATGCACCGAAGCTGTGGACTTGCACTATGTGCAAGTGGTAGAGGAGCGTTCTGTAAGCCGTAGAAGGTGTCTTGTGAAGGATGCTGGAGGTATCAGAAGTGCGAATGCTGACATAAGTAACGATAAGGGGAGTGAAAAACTTCCCCGCCGGAAGACCAAGGGTTCCTATCCCATGCTAATCAGGGTAGGGTAAGTCGGCCCCTAAGGCGAGGGCGAAAGCCGTAGTCGATGGGAAACGGGTTAATATTCCCGTACCGACAGTACTGCGATGGGGGGACGGAGAAGGCTAGGCAGGCATGGCGTTGGTAGTCCATGTGAAAGTATGTAGGTTGGGTGTTTAGGAAAATCCGGACGCCTAAGACTGAGATACGAGACGAGCCACTAAGGTGGTGAAGCTGTTGATGCCACGCTTCCAGGAAAAGCCTCTAAGCTTCAGGTACTTGTCGACCGTACTCGAAACCGACACAGGTGGTCAGGTAGAGAATACCAAGGCGCTTGAGAGAACTCTGGTGAAGGAACTAGGCAAAATAGTACCGTAACTTCGGGAGAAGGTACGCTCTTGGGTGTGAAGGACTTGCTCCGTAAGCATCTGAGAGTCGCAGTGACCAGCTGGCTGCAACTGTTTATTAAAAACACAGCACTCTGCAAACTCGAGAGAGGACGTATAGGGTGTGACACCTGCCCGGTGCCGGAAGGTTAATTGATGGGGTTAGCGCAAGCGAAGCTCTTGATCGAAGCCCCGGTAAACGGCGGCCGTAACTATAACGGTCCTAAGGTAGCGAAATTCCTTGTCGGGTAAGTTCCGACCTGCACGAATGGTGTAATGATGGCCAGGCTGTCTCCACCAGAGACTCAGTGAAATTGAAATTGCGGTGAAGATGCCGTATACCCGCGGCTAGACGGAAAGACCCCGTGAACCTTTACTATAGCTTGGCACTGAACATTGACCCTGTATGTGTAGGATAGGTGGGAGGCTTTGAAGTTGTGACGCTAGTCACGATGGAGCCGTCCTTGAAATACCACCCTTGCATGTTTGATGTTCTAACGTGGGCCCCTAATCGGGGTTGCGGACAGTGTCTGGTGGGTAGTTTGACTGGGGCGGTCTCCTCCTAAAGAGTAACGGAGGAGCACGAAGGTTGGCTAAGTACGGTCGGACATCGTACGGTTAGTGCAAAGGCAGAAGCCAGCTTAACTGCGAGACAGACACGTCGAGCAGGTACGAAAGTAGGTCTTAGTGATCCGGTGGTTCTGTATGGAAGGGCCATCGCTCAACGGATAAAAGGTACTCCGGGGATAACAGGCTGATACCGCCCAAGAGTTCATATCGACGGCGGTGTTTGGCACCTCGATGTCGGCTCATCACATCCTGGGGCTGAAGTCGGTCCCAAGGGTATGGCTGTTCGCCATTTAAAGTGGTACGCGAGCTGGGTTTAGAACGTCGTGAGACAGTTCGGTCCCTATCTGCCGTGGGCGTTGGATGATTGATTGGAGTTGTTCCTAGTACGAGAGGACCGGAGTGAACGAACCGCTGGTGTTCGGGTTGTCATGCCAATGGCACTGCCCGGTAGCTACGTTCGGAACGGATAACCGCTGAAAGCATCTAAGCGGGAAGCCGGCCAAGAGATGAGTCATCCCTTGTACCTTGAGTACACATAAGGGTTGTTGGAGACCACAACGTTGATAGGTGAGGTGTGGAAGCGTAGTGATACGTTAAGCTAACTCATACTAATTGCCCGAGAGGCTTAACCATACAACGCCCAAGTTGTTTTGCAGTAAGTGTGCGACTACTATCAAGAGCTACTAAAAATTAGTAATCAAGCTTGTCTAAGTTAAAGAAGCTAAACAGTTTTTGCCTGGTGGCAATAGCGCTGTGGAACCACCTGAATCCATTCCGAACTCAGAAGTGAAACGCAGCTGCGACGATGGTAGTGTGGCAGATGCCATGCGAGAGTAGTACACCGCCAGGCTCCCAATAAATGAAAAAGCCCCAGTCGAAAGACTGGGGCTTTTTTATTTATCGTGATTCTGGCGCTGGAGTACTTGGAGAGTAGTACAGTGAAGCCCGAAACAGACAACGCCAACAATTTGGCGTTGTCCGGGCTGAACGGCCCTGAGCTCTGCGAAGGGCATGAAGGCTCCTCATAAAGCCAAAAAGGCCCAGTCTAACGACTGGGCCTTTTTGCTTTATAGGATCCGGCGGTTTATTGCCCGAGCTTGGCATTCCCATGCGAGGTAGTACAGTGAAATCGGGGTTTCAAAAAGCCAACAATTTGGCTTTTTGCCGATTGAACGCCCTGAGCTCTGCGAAGGGCATGAAGGCTCCCAAACTCGCTAGGCTTTTTTTATTTATACCATTCCATCTTAAAGTCTGTTCAGTACCGCCCAGTTTCTTGAGCACATCTTGCTCACCCGTACTTTATCGCTGATAAAGTCATTCCAGGCATCGCTACAGGCATCCACAATCGCTTCGTAGCTCTCGAAACAACGATTGGCTATGTGGTGTTGACGTAGCCAGCTCCATACTTGCTCTATCGGATTGAGTTCAGGTGAATACGGTGGCAGTTTTAATATCGACAGGTTATGAAAATCATCTGCAATATCATCAGTATGCCAACCCGCGCCATCCATCACGACCACTGCATAGCGGCCCTTGGCTGTTGTGGCTGAAATTTGCGCTAAGTGCATTTTCATCACCTCTTTACTCAGAAAAGGAACTATCAATGCTTCTGTTGCGCCATTGGCCGGGCAGATGGCGCCGAAAAGATGAGCGTATTCAAATTGCTGCTGTTTAACCGCACGTGGCCGAGAGCCTGTGCTAGCCCATAAGCGCGTGGTTGTATTCTGCTGGCCGATACGAGCTTCATCCTGGAACCAGACATCGACATCTTCCAGCCGCACCGTGCCAGGAATGTTAAGGATCGTTTCCAATTGGAAGTTTTATATATGCGTCCTGGACGCCTTGTTGTTGCTTCGGGTGCCGCGAGCGACTGGTTATCCAGCTAAATCCAAGTTGTTTCAGTAACTTATAAATGGCGTTATGGTGATAATGTACACCAAACTCGGCTTTGATATAGTTGAGGATTTTTTCACCGGTCAGCCTGCCACCATGTTCATTCTGGCTTTGGCATGTAATAAAGTCGCCCAATTGTTTTTGCTGCTGGGCAGTCAAAAATGGCGTACGTCCTTTTGCTTTACGTGCTTCTAAACCCTCGAGGCCAGAAGCAAGGTAGTTGCTCACCCAAGTATTCACACTGGTGCGACTGATTTTAAGCTGCTCAGCAACTGATGTACGGTTTTTACATTGAAGAAACAGAGACAGCGCCAGTAAGCGCATACGCTTGCGGGCATTTTTTTCGGCTCGAGAGCGCTTCAGTAAGTCTTCAGGAGTAAGATCCATCATGCGAATGCCGTATTGATGCTAATAGCTCAATTAGAACAAAAAACTAGATGGAATGGTATTACGCATCCTTGAACTCAACCAACTGATTTGTATGGAATTTACCGTAGGTCGAACTTACCACGAAGTGCGAACCAGCGTGAAACGCTGTGGCAGCCCAACGCTTGGTGTCCAACAATCGTGATGGATAAAGATTGCTGTGAGAGGTGTTGGACTGCCGCGTATGTTATTTATCAATGAACAGTTAAACAAATGCATCTTTTACTTCAAACCGCGGATGGCATGCAGTATTGTAGAGCATCCACTGTTGGCGCCATGGCGCAACTTCGTCTGTTGAGAGCAATTGTGATGCCAGATTTCATTGAAATATACGATAACGCCTTAAGTGCTGAGTTATGCCAGCAGTTGATCCATGCTTTTGAGCAGAGTCCGCATCTGAAAGCTGGTCGTACTGGCGGTGGCGTTGACCCGACTAAAAAGATTAGTACTGATTTATATTTAAATGAACATGCTGAATATCAGCCGTTACTGCAACAAATTTTTGCCGTCACTACTCAGTATGCGACTGAGTATTTCCGAAAATATCATTTTGCGCTGATAGCCCCGGTGGCTTTAACGGTATTAGACAGCAACACTGGACAACCGGTGGCACTGACGCATGAAAATTATCCGCAGTATGGCGCTCATAAAGCCGAAGATTTTATGAAAGTTCTGTACCGGCTTGGGCCTATTCAAGCACAAAGATATCAGGCTGGGGTCGGTAATTACAATTACTGGCATTGTGAGGTCTACCCGCAGGCACCGCACAACGAAGCTTTGCACCGTACTTTATTGTTTATGTTTTATCTGAATGACGTGGAACAAGGTGGGCAAACTGAATTTTATTATCAAAACAAATCGATTCGCCCCAAAACAGGCAGGATGGTGATTGCGCCGGCGTATTTCACCCATACCCATCGCGGTTGTGTGCCTGAATCAAATGACAAATACATTCTGACCAGTTGGATCTTATTAAACCGCGCCGAACAGCTTTATGGCGGCTGAAGGCGCTGCGCAGACTAAACTTGTCCAGTGCTGACGACGCTGCCAGCGACAGTTAATATCATTTTCAGATGTGGGATATCGTCTTCCAGATAAGGTTCACTGGCCGCAACAAAACCCATACTTTCATAAAAACGCTGCAGATAGCACTGGGCGGAGATATGAATATCAAGTCCGGGCCAGCCTTGTTTGGCGGTGGCAATTGCCTTAGCGACTAACACCTCGCCTAAGCCTAACCGGCGGGCGGTTTGTGCGACACAAACCCGGCCTACCCCTGGTACGCCGGCGAAACTGACGTCTGGCGGTAAAATGCGGGCATAAGCCAAAATTTTACCGGCTTTTTTCAGCAGGATATGCTTGGTTTGCGGGTGTAAATCTTTATCATCCAGTTCTGGGTAAGGACAGTTTTGTTCGACCACAAACACATCAACCCGCAGCTGTAACATCGCGTATAAAGTGTAAGTATCAAGTTCTTCAAACTGAACTATCTGCCATTCCATCATCAATTAAATCCACACTGCGTGACCGTTGTTTTCCTTACTATACCAGAGCAAAGGTAGTTAAACCTAGTCACCCTTGTTGCTGCACCTCTTCAGAGCAGCCGTTGATGTCTTAAATATGTCCGGATTTTGTCACTGCGCTGACATCTGTAACCGCTTTAATAGCCACGGAAAAAATATAACATCCTATCGGTATTGGAGTAAAAATGCAGAACCATAAACCTTTGGTCGTGGATAACAGTGGTATAGATCCACAAACCAACTTCTCAGCAAACCCGGAGTTTGCCGATATTCTGGCGGCGAATTTACAGCGCCGCAGCTTCTTAAAAGGCAGTTTAGGGACTGCTATTGCGACTATGTTTGCCGGTGGTTTGGCTGGCTGTAATGAAGGTGGTAGCAAAGCGGCCGTGGCCTTGCCGGCGGCAGTGAAACCAGAACCGGCACCTGTGTTGCTTGGTTTTAAACCCATCGCGACTAGTCGGCTGGACGCTGTGGTGGTGCCGGAAGGTTATACTGCCAAAGCCTTTTTACCGATGGGGACACCATTAACTGGTAGTTATCCGGCATATCGCGACGGTGGTAGTAACAGCGGCAGCGAAATGGAACAACAAGTCGGCGCCCACCATGACGGCATGCATTTCTTCCCGCTGGATGCGCGTGGCGAAGCAAAAAACAGTGCTGAAGGTTTATTGGTATTTAACCACGAGTATTGCGAACCTGCGACATTACATCCGAATGGCCCAACGGCAGCACCAAGACCAGCCGATGAAGTGCGTAAAGAAGTGGCTGTGCATGGTGTCACAGTGGCGCATATCAAAAAAGACGGCAATGGTCAGTTCCAGCTGGTGCAGGGGAGTCCGCTGAATCGTCGGATTACCGGTGCGACGCCGATGGAGATTGCAGGGCCGGCCCGTGGTGACAGCAAAATGGTGACCAAATACAGTACAGACGGTACCCGCACTCGCGGTACCCTGAACAACTGTGGTAATGGTTATACCCCTTGGGGCACTTATCTGACCGCAGAGGAAAACTGGGCCGGTTATTTTATGAATAATGATGCCGAGCAACCGCGCGAACATAAACGTTATGGTGTTGGCACTAAAAATGGTCGTTACAGCTGGGAAACTGCAGATTCAGCCGCTGACCAATACCGCCGCTTTGATGCTTCGACCTTAGCCAACAGCGCCGATCGCGATTACCGCAATGAGCCAAACACCTTTGGCTGGATTGTCGAAATTGACCCATTTAACCCCGATAGCGTGCCACAAAAGCGCACTGCCTTAGGTCGCTTTGGTCATGAAGGTGTGGTGTTTGCGCCTGTGGTGGAAGGTCAGCCGGTGGTGTTTTATTCCGGTGACGATTCAACTTTTGAATATATCTATAAATATGTTTCCAAAGCCAACTATTACAAAGCCACAGCCGGTGGTCACCTGCTGAATGAAGGCACTTTGTACGTTGCCAAATTTAATGCCGATGGCAGTGGTGAATGGTTAGCGCTGGATATCAATAACGCCGCTTTTAAAGCGAAAGCGCTGGCAGCCAATGTGACTTTCAGTAGTCAGGCCGATGTCTTGATCAACACCAGGTTGGCGGCTGATGTCGCTGGTGCCACTAAGATGGACAGACCTGAATGGGGTGCAGTGCATCCGCAAACCGGTGAAGTGTATTTCACGCTGACCAACAACACTGGCCGGAAAGAAGCGCAAATTGATAAAGCTAATCCAAGGGCGAACAATGCCACCGGTCATATCATTCGCTGGCGTGAACGTTCACAACCACAAGCCACCAATTTTGACTGGGATATCTTTTTATTAGCGGGTGATGTTGGCACTGAAACGCCAGGCACAGGTTTGAAACTGACTGCCGACAATCATTTAGCCAGCCCGGATGGTTTGGCCTTTGATAAAAATGGCTTGTTGTGGATCCAGACCGATATGAGTGGTAGCCAGCAATCATCAGGTCCATTTGGTAATAACCAGATGTTGGTGGCTGATAGCAAAACCAGACAAATCAAACGTTTCCTGGCTGGTCCTATCGACTGTGAAGTGACAGGTATTAGCTGGACTCCGGATATGAAAACCATGTTCGTCAATATCCAGCACCCTGGTGATCGTTCGACGTTCAGCAAGCTGACCAGTAACTGGCCAGCGACTGACACCATCAGCCGGCCACGCTCGGCGACCGTGATCGTCACTAAAGATGATGGTGGCGTGATCGGCTCTTAAGGCCATTTTGTGTCCGATGCATAAGTTCGCCGGCCGTCAACTTTGTCGCTGACGGCCGTTTTTTTTTGCTAACTGACCCAGGGCTGAATCTGCGGCAGTTTATTTGTTGGCAAAGCTGCGAAAGCGACTTGCCAAGGCTGGCTGGCAGGGGGGCATTTCGGGTATAATTTGGCCAATTCGTCGGCCGCCAGGCCATGTTGTGGTAATAAGTCAGTGCTGACTGATTGAGTAATCTGTGGTCATGATCGTAAAAAAAATTCTGCTTGGAAAATTATTGCTGCTACTGGCGTTGTCGTTGTCGGTATGGCTGAGCTATATCCCCGATCAACCTTATCATCTGCCTACGGCGGAAACAGCGCAGCAGAATTTTCATGTGATTGAATTTAATGATGCCGGTCAGCCCCATTTGCCGGAACAATGGCAAGCGTTACAAGCTAGGATCACTCAGACTTATAGCGGTCCGGCGCCGGAACTATTAATTTTTATCCACGGCTGGCATCACAGTGCCAAGCCTGATGATGAAAACTTTGTCGCTTTTCAGCAGTTTTATCAACAAATGTCGAAGCGTGATCCACAACGCAATTTGCTCGGTTTGTATATCGGCTGGCGTGGCGACAAATTTGATCCGTTATTTCTGGATGGCTCGACTGACGCCAACAGCTCTGTGGAGCCACTTGATTTTCCGACTATTTTTCAACGTAAACGGGTCGCAAAGAAAATTGGCCAGACCGGTTTGTCGCAGTTATTAGATCAGTTGGACCTGTTAGTTGAACAACGCAAGATGCAGCGTTATGTGCTGGTCGGTCACAGCCTTGGTGGCGCCATGGCACTGCATGCCAGTAAAGATCGGGTTAAGCAGGCGATTGAACAGCAAAAAGACAATCCGAATCTGTTTATTTTGCTCAATCCGGCGGTACATGCCAAAGAATACCAGCCATTGGATAGCTTACTCAGTCTGGACCGGCAAAAACCAGGGATGGTGGTGCTGCAATCCAAGGGCGATTTTGCCGTGAAAGAAGCCTTTAATTACCTGAAAGATGGCGAGCGGGCGGTCGGTAACTCCTGGGCCATTACGCATGATATTGACCGTTGCCCAGCCGGCAACTGTCAGACACCATTTAAAATGCCGGCGGCTTTGCTGGAACATGACCAAAAACCTGGTTGTATGATGACATTAGAGCGCACGGGCTGGAAAGTCAGAGCCAGACTGCAAGCCCGCCGCACTGTACAGACCTGTGCAGATGCCAATATGCAAGCGGTTTGGGTGCTGGCGGTCTCGGACGATATTATTAATGGCCATAACGGTATTTTGACTGAAGGTCATGCCGGTGCTTTGTCAGAAATAATGGGGATGATTGATTTGTATCGCAATCAATTACCGGCTGGCCATGTGGCGGAAGCTACAACTGCTACAGCGGCTGACAGTCAAGCCTCGACTACTGCTATTGAAACTGAGACCGTCAGTCGTTTGTCCGGATTGGAACCCGCTGTGGAGCAAGCTACCGAGGTGGTACTGCAGCCTGTGCCAGAAGTAAAGACATCCACACAGAGTGCTGCTGCACCAGCGGTCAACACCCAACCAGTTGCCATCGAACCAGTCGCCACGCAACAATAAACCGACATAACCAGGCCGGCGGTGGCAGGCCTGGTTGACGCTATGATTAGGCTTTACGACGCAGCCAGCCCAGCAGACCCACACCCAGCAGCATTAAAGCGCCCGATGCCGGTGCCGACACTTGTGCCGGACCTTCGAAGTAATAATTTACTTTCAGTCTGGCCCCCGCCATGCTACCGACTTCACTGAGCAAGTTGCCAGAACCGCTGACAGAAGATGTGGCGGTGGCACGCAGGTTGACGTTAAAACTGTCAGATCCTACGAAACTAAACAGATTTGGATTGCCCCAACTGATATCAAACACATTGCTTTGTGATGCACTGATAGTGCCAAAGTCAAAGGTGTTGCCATTGACCTGCGCTGTTCTGCTGTCAGACGCTGTCAGGCTCATATCGTTGCTGTAAGGGTTCGAAATGCTGAAAATAGCCGAAGCCGTCGCGGTCACATCCTGGATATCTCCGGCAGGGTTGGATGCTTTAATGCTGGATTCGATATTGCCAAGTAAATCGAAAGTGACACGGAATAAGTAACCGAGCGAGCTATCGAATTTCGGAAACAGAATGTTGTCTGCCCAATTCGTTCTTTTATTATCGACAGTATAACTGTGAGTAACAAAACCCCGTCCAGAATTGGTGATCACGCTGGCTTGTGCAGTACTGACCAAGAATGCGCTGAGCATAGTGGCCAGTAAAATGGTCTTCTTCATGGAAATTTCCTTTTCATTATTTAGTTATCAATTGATTACGCAACATTCGTAACCTGAATATTGCGGCCAGATCCTAACTGAATAAAAAACAGGCGTTTTTACATTTTGTGCGCAGCGCAGGTGTAAGCAGGAATTGAGGGTAGCCAGAGGGGCCAAAGGTTAATGTCGCAGGATCAGGACGGTGCCACAGACGGTCAGCGCCGCGCCAAGCCAGGCGCCCAGGGCTGGCCGGCGACGATAGACCAACCATAACAGCGGTAGCACCACCACAGGGCTGACCGATGACAGCATGGCGACAATACCGGCATCGCCTTGTTTCAGTGCTTGTAAAATCAGCGTCATGCCAATGCCCATCGACAGCAGGGCATTAAAAGCCACCATCGCTAACACTTTGCCATTCATCGGCAGCACAGTGCGGGCGACGCGAAATCCGAGCCATAACAACAGTAAATGGCAACAGAGTGCGGCCGTCATCCGCACTGCCGATGCCGCGATAGCATCAATATCCGTGCTCATCAGCGGTTTGAGCATCAGCGTGGACACCGCCTGGCAGAATGCCGACAACAACCCAAGCGCAATGCCAATGCCAAGCTGATGGCTATTGGTCTCCCAATGATGTTGTTCCTGTGCCCGCTTGCCAAATAAAATCGCGGTCATCACACCACAGACTAATAAACTGGAGCCCACCAGCGTCCAGCCCCAGATGCTTTCGCCCAGCAACAGATAGGCCAGTACGGCGGAAAATAACGCATGAGTGGCAAATAACACCCCGGCCCGGCGTGGACCTAGCCGGTTCATCGAGGCAAAAAGCGCCGTGTCACCAATCAGAATACCGATGATGCCAGAGAGTAATAAGAGCCATAACCCTGATAGCGGTAGCTGTTGCCATTGCCCGGTATAGAGCGCGACCGACCAGAGTAAGACACTGGCGCAAGCCATCCGCCAGCGGGTAAAGGCAAAAGCGCCGAGGTGGGCGGAAGCCGGAGCAGAAATTAAACTACCCACTGCCCAGCAGCAGGCGGCCGCCAGTGCCATCCATTCAAAACTCACCATAGTCCTCAGTCGGCACTGTCAGCCACAAATAAACCCGAGGATAAATAGCGATCGCCCCGGTCACAGATAATGGCGACTATCACAGCTCCCGGTTGCCGCTCGGCCAGTTGCAAGGCAGCAAAGACTGCACCACCTGAGCTGACGCCGGCACAAATACCTTCTACCCTCGCCAGTTGCCTGGTGGTGGCTATCGCATCCGCTTCGCTGATATCTATCACCTGATCGACGCGCTCTGGCTGATAAAAGCCTGGTAAATAGGCGGCAGGCCAGCGCCGGATCCCCGGAATTGCACTGCCTTCCGCCGGTTGTAAACCAATGACCTGAATGGCTGGATTTTGCTGTTTCAGATAGTGCGACACCCCCATGATGGTGCCGGTTGTGCCCATGCTTGAGACGAAGTGGGTCACTAAGCCCCGGCTTTGTTGCCAAATCTCGGGTCCGGTACTGGTACTATGGGCTGCCGGATTATCTGGATTATTAAATTGATCCAGTACAATACCTTTGCCTTGCGCCTGCATCTGCAAGGCTAGATCGCGGGCACCTTCCATGCCTTGCGCTTTGCTCACCAGCAGCAGTGTGGCGCCGTAAGCCTGCATCGATGCTTTACGTTCAGCAGTGGCGTTATCCGGCATAATCAGAATCATCCGGTAGCCTTTGATGGCAGCTGCCATCGCCAAGGCAATACCGGTATTGCCGCTGGTGGCTTCGATAATGGTATCGCCGGGTTTGATTTGACCGCGCAGTTCGGCCTGCAGGATCATATTCAGCGCCGGGCGATCTTTGACCGAACCGGCCGGATTATTGCCTTCCAGTTTCAGTAACACGGTACTTTGGGTATGGGCCGCCATCCGCTGTAACCTGACCAGCGGCGTCTGGCCAACAAAAGCTTCGATGGTCGGAAAATCTGCCACGGACATGAACCACTCCGGAAAAATGACTGGCGTCAGTGTAGCCGAAGCCAGCCTGAACACCAATGGGCTAAAAGGGGGCTCAGGCTGGCGACAGCCGGCGCAAGTTATCCAGCAACACGGCACTGGCAATACCGACATTCAGCGATTCAGCATCACCAAAAGCCGGGATTGTCAGCCGGCGACTAATTAAAGGGTCAAGTTCAGCGCTGATACCATTGGCTTCATTGCCGAGCACGATAAAACCGCCTGCGCTTGGCAGTTGCAACTGATGGACTGATTCCCCACCCAGATAAGCACCATAAATCGGCTGGCGGACTTGGGCCAGCGTTGCCGGCAGTGGCTGGTAATGCAATCTGACCCGCAAAAATGAACCCTTGGCACTGGCAATCACTTTCGGATTAAAGGCATCAACGGTGTCAGGTGAACATAAAATATGGCGGATGCCATACCAGTCAGCCACCCGGATAATAGTGCCCAGATTACCCGGATCGTTGATTTGATCCAGCACCAGCACCCAGTCGCCTGTTTGCTCGGCAAAGGGTGGATACAGCGGCAGCGCCACCACGGCCAGGGCGGCATTGTTGCTGACAAAGGTTCCCACTTGTTCCAGCTCAGCCGCGCTGCATGGCTGACATAACTCTGCTGCAACAGCTGCAGCCGGATAACGGTCGAGAAAATCGGCAGTGCCAAACAACGCTTTCACCGGCCAGCCAGAGGCCAGCACTTCCAGCACCGCTTTTTCGCCTTCGACAAAAAACAGTTGTTCAGCTTTTCTGAATTTCTTCAGATGCAGCGATTTAATAAGTTTGCTCCATTTCTGGCTGATCATACTGAGGTCCTGCACTGGCGTTGGCATCTAAAACAAAAGACCGCAGTGTAGCTTGCTTCTGCGGTCAATTCAGCAGAATTTCGGCGGTGGCCTTTAGTCAGCTCGCTGATAGCGCAAATTACCACCGACCCAGGTTTGCAATACCTGGGTTTGCCACAACTGTTGCGGCGGGATAGTGCCGATGTCCCGGTCTAACAAGATAAAATCAGCCCACATGCCGGGCAACAAACTGCCCATCGCCTGCTCCTGATAAGCGCCATACGCCGCATCAACGGTAAAAGCCCGCAACGCTTCAGTGAACGTCAGTTTTTGCTCTGGTAACCAGCCACCGGCTGGCTGATTTTGTTGATCTTGCCGGGTCACTGCCGCATGTAAACCAAAAAACGGATTGGCCAGTTCGACCGGGTAATCAGAGCCGCCGACGATACGACTGCCTTGATCAACAAAACTACGCCAGGCATAAGCGCCACGCAGCCTGGCGACACCTAGTCTGGCACCTGCCATATTTTTATCCGAGGTGGCATGGGTCGGTTGCATCGAGGGTAAAATGCCCAGACTGGCAAAACGCGGAATATCTTTTGGCGCCACAATTTGCGCATGTTCAATCCGGTGACGGCCGTTTTGGCGTTGCTCGGCGCTGGTGAGCAGTTCAAACCGATCCAGCGCCAGTTGGTTGGCATAATCGCCAATCGCATGGACATTGGCCTGGAACCCGGCATCAATGGTCATTTTCATCAGTGCGGTTAATGCGTCCGGTTGTGTCACCAGTAAACCTTTTTCACCGGCTTTATCGCTGTAAGCGTCAATCAGGGCGGCACCGCGACTACCTAGTGCGCCATCGCCATAAATTTTCACTGAGCGCACATCCAGGATATCGGTTGGATCATTGACCGGACCCGCTTTCAGCCAGGCCGGTAACTGTGGATCTGTGGCGGATAACATGGCGTAAATCCGCAGCGGTATTTGTTGTCGCTGCTGCAGTTGCTGGTAAGACTGCAAATTGGCGGCATCGACGCCAGCGTCATGGGTACTGGTAATGCCCAGTGACAACAAATGATTGAAGGCGGCGGTTAACGCGGCCTGACGTTCGGCTTCATTTTGTTGCGGGATCTGTTTTTCCAGTAACAGCATGGCGTTGTCAATCAGTACCCCGGTCGGATTGCCGGCGGCATCCCGCATAATCTGACCACCCGGCGGATCAATGCTGTCTTTATTGATCCCCGCCAGTTGCAGTGCTTTACTGTTGGCCCAACCGGCATGACCATCTACCCGGGTCAGCCAGACCGGCTTGTCACTGATGGCTTCATCCAGCAAACTCAAGCCTGGAAACTGCTGGGTTGGCCATAACACCTGATTCCAGCCACGGCCTAAGATCCACTGCGCCTGCGGCTGATTTTTGGCAAAGGCCGCCACTTGCGCGACAGCCTGCGCTTCACTGCTACTGGTGCGCAACTCAACCTGACTCAGATTTTGCCCCAATCCCAATACATGACCATGGCCATCAATCAAGCCAGGTAACAGTGTTTTGCCCTGACCATGCACCTGACGGGCGCCGGGATAACGGGTCAGTAGCTCTTCACCGCCGCGCGCCAGCACTTTACCGCTGGCATCATCAAACACCAGTACCTGAAATTTCGTTAAATTGCGTTGTTGATCAAAACCATAACCCTGGATTTGACTGAGCACTACGGGGGCAGCGACGACGGACGTACTGGTGGTAAGACCGA
Source organism: Rheinheimera sp. B2H12 (assembly GCF_059620065.1). Lineage (NCBI taxonomy): Bacteria > Pseudomonadati > Pseudomonadota > Gammaproteobacteria > Chromatiales > Chromatiaceae > Rheinheimera > Rheinheimera sp. B2H12. The sequence goes on from NZ_CM184363.1 coordinate 404,858, forward strand.
GCAGCAATAGCTGGCACAGGCGGGATAACAACATATTCAACTCCGATTGCAGGTTCCTGGTCATCATAATAAACAGGCAGACCGCAGCCGGAGCCGGATCCCGGCTAGCGGTATTTCTTTTTCGCTTTGCGTGCCCGTTCTTTTTCCCGCTCTGCTTTTTCTTTTTCAAGGCGGGCTTGCTCTAACTTAGCATCGGCTAATTCTTGTGTCACCATCTCAGGAGTTTCCAGACTGACCGGGCCAAATAAACCAGCCCGCAATTCTGTAATTAAAATTGTACCTGCCTTGGTTAAATCCACGATCCCGCCTTTCACCATACAACCACGGCGCTGGCCGATGGCATCTAATAATGCCAGATCGTTTTCTGGTTGTTCCGCCAGTTGATAACGTGTCATCACTTGTTGTGGATAGTGTTTCAGCAGATAGTCAGCGGCATACATGGCAATATCGGCATAATCAAAGGCCGTATCTTTGATGGCGCCTGTCACGGCCAGCCGGTAACCACAGCTTGCCGGGCTCAGTTTCGGCCATAAAAAGCCCGGGGTGTCGGTCAGGATCACATTGTTATCGAGTTTAATGCGTTGCTGAGCTTTAGTAACACCGGCTTCATTACCGGTTTTGGCAATAATACGGCCGGCCAGTGTGTTGATCAGGGTGGACTTACCGACATTGGGAATACCCATGATCATGGCGCGGGCACCACGGATGTCAAAATTACGGTCAGGCAATAATGCTGTACAGAGATCAAGCAAGGCGCGGATTTGCGCCGGATCTTGCTGGCTGATAGGGATGGCTTTGACACCAGCTTCAGCTTCAAAATGGCGTTGCCATAAAGCGGTGATGGCAGGGTCAGCCAAATCAGCTTTGTTCAGCACTTTAATACAAGGGGTTTCACCCCGTAATTCAGGCACCAGTGGGTTTTCGCTGGAAAACGGAATGCGGGCATCCAGCATTTCAATAATCACATCCACTTGTGGCATCACTTCGGCGATTTCTTTGCGCGCCTTGTGCATATGGCCCGGGAACCAGTTAATCGACATATCTTTACTCTGTATATTCGCAGCATGATTTAGCGGGTTAGTTTACCTTGTCTGGCTGCAACTGGCCGTGCTTTTTTTCGACGCTCATTGCTGCTGTGCGCTTTGTGCAGCAGAAATCAGCGTTAGAGAAATGAATTTGTTACATTTTATACAGTCAGATGCTGTGGTCTGCCATTATGATAGGGCCGTTGATAGACAAAACAGCGGGCGATGGCGACACCGCCGCAATATGCAATAAGGAGATGCTGTGATGAAGTTGTCGTTGGGCCGTGCTTTTGCTGTCTGGTCGTTCAGTTGGTTATTGTTACTGCCGGTCTTTGCGGTGCAGGCCGTCAGTTTTCAGGCCAAACAAGTGAAGCTGGAACATCCAGCTAATGGTAAACTGCTGAAATTAGATGATAATCCTTGGTTATTGGTGTCAGGCCACAATACTGAACATCGCTGGCTCAGTGCGGTGGATTTAACCCGTTGGCAGGCGCAGCAGATCCCGATCCCAACCACTGGCCAGTTTTTTCAGCAAGCCCGGCTGGCTGGCTTTGACGGCGGGCAACTGGTCATGCTGACCACCGATGGCGTGGCGCATTATCAGTTTGCTCCGCCGACCGCCAAGCTTAATACCGTCAGTGTCGAGGGCCAGGGAGCTGCAATGCCGGCAGGAAGCTGGCGCTCGTTATTGACCAGCAGCTCAATGTATCGGGTGGTCGATGATAAACGCCTCAATAGCCTGCCTTTTACCGTGGATGTGAACAATGACCAACTAACCGATTTTTTGCTGGCGGATTTTAATGCCTACCAGCTGTGGCTGCAGCAGGCGGATGGCAGTTTTCGCCATTTTTCGCTTGCCATTGCGGCGCAAATGAAAGCCTTCGATGAAGATCCAACGTACATGGCCCGCATCCCCTGGTTGGTTGATCTGGATCTGGATGGCCGCACTGATATCGCTTTTGCCAAAGACGACACACTCCAGCTATTTTTACAGCGCTCAGATGGCAGTTTCAGTACCACGGCGCAGACGGTGGCCCTTGGCATTGGCTTAACGCCTGACAAACAAGCGCAGTTACGTGGTGGTGATGGCCGTAGTTTTAAAGGCTTGCAGATCAAACGACTGGAAAGACTGGCTGATATAAATGGCGATGGCTTGATGGATCTGGTAGTACAACAGCAGCAATACATTGATGTGATGGAGCAAAATTATAGTTACCATATTCATTATGGCCGCAAAACGGCAACAGGGTTGGCTTTTGGCAGCCAGCCGGATCAACGTATTAATACCAGTGGCATGCAGTTTGAAGTGAAGTTTGTTGATCTGGATAACGATCAACGGCTGGATTTTTACACCCCGGCGGCGCAAATCGGTGTGCGGTCCATTATTCGTGCCTTGATTGCCGGCACCGCCAATCTGGAGCTGCAGTTTTACAAACAACACGCCGATGGCAGTTTTGGCACTCAACCGGTGTACCGACAGGATGTCACGGTTGAAATCAGCATCGGCAGTGGTCAGGTTAATATGCCGCTGGCCACTGTACTGAAAAATGTCGAAGGCAAAGCCAGTCTGGTGGTGGCGGATGGTGAACAAACCTTGCGGACTTTTGCGCCGGTGGCAGCGAAGTTTTTCAGTGATAAAAGTAGTAAACAGACACAGCCGATGCCTAAACGTGGTATCGATGCATTGGTGGTTGATTTAAATCAGGATCAAAAAGAGGATCTGGTGTTGCCTTTTACTCAACAAGAACAAAGTGTTGAACTGACCAATCAGTTACAACTCTTGCTACAGCAATGAGCGATAGCTGGCGGCGCAATACTTCCTGGCGCTGGCTGCTGAGCAACTGGCAACGTCAGCACTGGCAGCATTCGATGGGATTGCGGTTAGTGTTGTCCGCCGCGCTATGTTGGTGGTTATTAGCGCCTGGTTCGGCGTTGTTGGCGCTGATTTTTCGTCAGTTCAGCCATCCCTCGGAAGCTGTAGTGATGGCCGGTTTTTGGGCGCCTATGCTGCTGTTGTTATGGTGGTTTGGTAGTTTTTTTGCACGGACTTTGCAGGCTTTTGTCGTTTATCTGCTGACCGGCGCAGCGCTGGTGCAGGCCGCTGGCTGGTACTGGTTATAAAGGGTGGTCTGCAGCTGAGATGTCGTTTTCCATCATCATAAACAAGTGGTTTCATGCGTAAATTAACTCGGCGGTTGGCCCGTGTTCATCTGTTGCTCGCCTTGTGGCTGGGCTGGCTGTTGTTATGGGTGTTACTCAGCGGCAGTCTGAGTTTTTACCGTGCTGAGCTTGATAGTTGGCAGCAACCAGTGCTGGCGGCGCAACAAGGACCGTTACCGGCCGCTGAGCTCAGTGCGCAGCAGGCGCTGCGTTATCTTGCACAACAGGCGCCGACGGCGACGCAGTGGTATCTGCAATTACCGTCCGAGCGCCAACCTTATCTGACCATCCACTGGCAGCTGCCAGTGGCCGCCAATCCCAGTGACAATGCAGGCAGTTTTCGCAGTGGACCTTTTTATCAACAATGGTTAGCGGCCGATGGCAGTGTCGCGCTGGCGCCACCACAGCAAGTCAAAGCCGGCGATCATCGGCATCAACTGGGCGGGCTGTTTTTTCAGCTGCATTATTCGTTATTACAGGCGGCCGGGCCTGATAGCCGCAGTCTGGTGGCGTATCTGGCACTGTTATGGCTGCTGTTATCGCTGACCGGGCTGTACAGTTTACGGGGGCGTTTTGGGGCATTGTGGCAGTGGCGCTTGTCTGGCATGGTGGCGGAGCGCAAAAAACAGCTACGCCATCAACAACTGGCGTTACTGACGTTGCCCTTTGCCCTGCTGTTTGCCACCACTGGCTGGCTGACGCAGATCCTGAGCGAAAATCCGGCACCATTACAGCAGCTCTATCCGCAGGGGGCCGCTGAGTTTTACCAGCAATTATTTCCGCAACCGGTCCGGTTACCGTCAGACTCGTCGCAGGCGGCACAGCAACTGACACCTGTACAGCGGCAACAACTGCTATTGGCTGCCTTGCCCGCTTTGATGCAACAGGCCGGACTAGACTGGCAGGGCAAAAGGGTTGGCAAACTGAATCTGAGTCAGCCGCTGCAAGCTGACATGCAACTGACGCTACAAAGTGCAGCGGCCGATCGGACCGGCAACAAACCGGACAGTCAGAGTTTTATGTTGCGACCGATGGCAGGACAAGCCGCGACGCCAGGCTGGCAACAGTTGCCTGTCGTAACAACGGCCAGTACATTGCCCGCAGCTCAAAGCCGGGATTTTTGGTATGGCGTGCATCAGTCATTATTCTGGGAACCAGCTATGCGCTTGTTATTACTGTGTGCTGGACTTGGCAGTAGCTGGATGTTGTGGCTTGGCGTGCGCAGCTGGCTGCAACGGCAAGCGGGTTTTTATCTGCCGGCGTTGCTTGGCAGTAGTTTTCTGGCGGTGCCAAGCTCAATGCTGCTGTTATTGCTGTGGGTGCCACTGGCAACCCGGCTGATGCCAGCGCTGCTGGCGACACTCAGTCTGCCACAATGGTTAGCGCTGGCTTGGTGCTTGAGTTTCGGCGGCTGGTTGGGTTGGTACCGGCTGAGGTTCACCACAGCGGCCACCCTGGCCAGACGCGGTTGAGCCGTGCTGGTTAGGTTGCTATATTTCCTTTGGTTATAGTGAAGTACTTTTTGATTCTTTTTATCTGACTGAATTTGCATTAGGCTGGCAACCATAAATTGAAGATGTTCAGACGTCTGAATATCTGAGACAACAGATAACGCTGCTGCGGGAGCTGCCGATGAAACCACTTAAATCCGTGTTGCATACAGTGCTGCTGCTGAGTACAGCGACCAGCCTGCTGCTGACACAGGTGCAGGCGAAAGAATTTAAACTGCTGAACGTGTCTTACGATCCAACTCGTGAGTTGTATCGCGATTATAATCAGGCGTTTGCCAAACACTGGCTGGCAACAACCGGCGACAGCGTCAAAATTGAACAATCGCATGGCGGCTCCGGCAGTCAGTCGCGCTCGGTGCTGGATGGCCTCAGAGCCGATGTGGTGACGCTGGCACTGGAAGTGGATATTGATCCGCTGGCCAACCTTGGGCAATTGCTGCCGCCGGACTGGGCCAGCCGCTTACCACATCGCAGTGCACCTTTTAGCTCGACTATTGTGTTTCTGGTGCGTAAGGGCAATCCGAAAAATATCAAAGACTGGTCTGACTTAGTACGGCCAGATATTGAAGTCATCACCCCCAATCCAAAAACTTCAGGTGGTGCCCGCTGGAACTATCTGGCCGCCTGGGCTTATGCCAAAAAACAAGGTCAGGCCGATGCCGAAGCTCAGCAGTTTGTCAGCAAATTGTACCGGAATGTACCGGTGCTGGATTCCGGCGCCCGCGGCTCGACCACCACTTTTGTTCAGCGCGGCATTGGTGATGTATTGCTAACCTGGGAAAATGAAGCTTTTCTGGCAGTGAATGAATTAGGTGCCGAGGCGGTGGAAATGGTGGTGCCATCGGTATCAATTCTGGCAGAGCCGTCGGTGGCGGTGGTGGATAAATACGCCGAGAAAAAAGGCAATCTGGTGGTCGCGCAAGCCTATCTAAAGCATCTCTATAGTACTGAAGGGCAAGAGATTGCAGCCAAACATTATTACCGGCCTACAGAGCCTGCGGTGGCAGCCCGTTATCAGCAAAAATTTCCGCAATTGCAGCTGATTAATATCAGTGAATTTGGTGGCTGGCAGAAAATATTGCCGCAACACTTTGCCGAAGGCGCAGTGTTCGACCAGATTTATCAGCACAATTAATTCCCGGCCGTCCGGCTGCTGCCGGGCGGTATTTTTGCTTGTATGAGGTTCACTTTGGCGCTGTTTTCACAACGTAAAAAATCAGTTCTGCCTGGTTTTGGCCTGTCGTTAGGCTTTAGTATTTTTTATTTAAGCCTGATTGTGTTTTTGCCACTGTCGGCGCTGGTATTAAAAACTTTTGAACTGAGTCTGGCCGAGTTCTGGCAAGTGGTGGCCAGTGAACGGGCTATTGCCAGTTATCAGTTAACTTTTGGTGCGTCCTTGCTGGCGGCACTGATTAATCTGGTGTTTGGTTTGTTGGTGGCCTGGGTGTTGGTCCGATACAGCTTTCCGGGCAAAAAAGTGCTGGATGCGCTGGTTGATTTGCCTTTTGCCTTACCAACAGCAGTGGCTGGTATTGCGCTGACGGCTTTGTATGCGCCCAATGGCTGGATTGGTCAATTCTTTCATGCGGCTGGGATCAAAGTCGCCTACAGCGCAGTGGGTGTCACAGTGGCGCTGGTGTTTATCGGGTTACCTTTTGTGGTCAGGACAGTACAGCCAGTGCTGGAAGATGTGGAAAAAGAGCTGGAAGAAGCGGCCGCCAGTTTAGGTGCCAACCGCTTGCAAACCTTTTGCCGGGTGATTTTTCCGGCCTTGTTGCCGTCGTTACTGACCGGTTTTGCCCTGGCGTTTGCCCGCGCTATCGGTGAATACGGCTCCGTTGTGTTTATCAGTGGCAATATGCCGTTTAAAACTGAAATCACGCCGCTGCTGATTATGACTCGGCTGGAACAATTTGATTATGCCGGTGCGGCGGCGTTGGGCACTGTGATGCTGGTAATTTCATTCAGTTTATTATTGCTGATCAACCTGCTGCAACACTGGAGCAACCACAGACACGGAGGCGTGAAATGACAGAGGTGGTGGTGAATAGCACATTGTCCAGCAAAGACAGCGCCAGAGCGCAAAAATTACGCCAGGCAACGGCTGAGCCGGTTTGGTTGAAAGTGTTGCTGACCGGCATCGCACTTTGCTTTTTAACTTTGTTTTTGTTATTACCCTTGGTTATCGTGTTTGGCGAGGCTTTTGCCAAAGGCTGGCAGGTCTACCTGGCGTCCATCACTGAGCCAGCAGCCATGCACGCCATCCAACTGACGTTACTGGCCGCAGCTATTGCAGTACCCTGTAATGTGATTTTTGGTCTGGGCGCCAGTTGGGCCATTGCCAAATTTCAGTTTCGTGGCAAGCAATTGCTGATCACCTTGATTGACTTACCCATTGCGGTGTCGCCGGTGATTGCCGGTTTATGTTTTATGCTGTTATTTGGCGCTCGTGGCTGGTGGGGGGAATGGCTAAATGATCACGATTTAGCTGTGATGTTTGCCGTGCCTGGTATTGTGCTGGCAACCATTTTTATTACTTTTCCTTTTGTAGCCCGGGAATTGATCCCCTTGATGCAGGAGCAGGGGCGGGAACAAGAAGAAGCGGCCTTAACCTTGGGCGCCAGCGGCTGGCAAACCTTCCGGCTGGTGACCTTACCTTCGATTAAATGGGCCTTGTTATACGGTATTATTTTATGTAATGCCCGTGCTATGGGGGAGTTTGGTGCTGTGTCTGTGGTGTCTGGCAAGATCCGCGAACAGACCAATACCATGCCACTGCATATTGAAATTTTGTATAACGAGTATCAGTTTGCAGCTGCTTTTGCGGTGTCGTCGTTATTAGCATTGCTGGCACTGCTGACGCTGGTGCTCAAAAGTGCGCTGGAATGGCGCGCTGCCAAGGATTATGCGGAAGCTGCCAGGCTGCGCTCTGCCGATTAAGTCATCTGCAGGGGGCGCTGTGATTGCCAGCAGCAATGAACACGCCCCTGCGTCCTGTTCAAAACCGATAACCAAGGTGGACACCCAGCAAAGTGTGACTGTTGGTCTGACCATAGTTGCCATAAAAGCCACTGCTATCTTCCCGCCGTTGTCCTGCATTGAATCCAAGCCGCCAGCTGTTATGGCTCGTACCTTGTGGATAATAACTGTATTGCAAGGCAACAAAGCCTTTTTCGCTACTGATGGTTTCACTGCCAGCCAGTATGCCTAAACTATGCCGTTGCTGCTGATCCAGCAGATAATGATAACCGACAGCGCCACCCACTAAACCCAGGGCTGCCGTATACATATGCTGCTGTTGTTGCACGCTGTATTGCACTCCAATAACCCCGCCATAGGGATAACCGAGACCTGCGCTGAATTCTGCTACGGCCTGGAAGCTGAAACTACCCAGCAGCAAAACGGCCAGCGCAGTATGAGATAATTTCATTGATGTATCCTTATAATGAGCAAAATGACGGCGGGGTTCTGATATTTCCGGAGTGGCTGACCGGAGCGGCTGACCTCAGTGATGAAGCTGGTTGTTGCTGTGTTATTACAGGGTCTAAAGATACCTTAAATTTACATAAATATGTCAAAGTTTAGTCATTTTGTTACTTTTCTCACGCTAGATCCCAGTGATAATGGCAAGAGTAACGGCAATGTCCAGCCTGGTCGATTGATAATGTTCTGATAAAAAACGGCAGATTAATTTTCTATTACAGGTAATTAAATGAGAGTAAATATCATTGACAGCGTTGTCACTTTGCCGTTAAGTTAAAAAGGCTTAAGCAAAGCAGTGCTGCGTACACCGATATTTAACGTTATAGCTACGTCAACCATACATGGAGTGTCTATTGTGATTACACGCAACTTAATGCTTTCCGTATCAGCGTTGTCGGCTTTATTGCTGACTTCTGCCGCTCAGGCCCAACTGGTAACCGTCTGGGACTATGACGGTTACAATCGGGAAACTATTCATGCCGCCGGCCCTGTTGCTTCATTACAAACAGACAGCGTTGCCGGACATCAGTTACGGGTGTACTTGCGCCGTCAGCCCGGAGCCTCTTGTGAGCTGGTGAATGTGTATGCCGAAGAAGGCGGTCGTTACATTGCGCCAGTGCGCATTACAGCGCTGGCAGCCAATATAGACTTTCTGGAAGCCGATATTCCGTCTGAAGCTCTGACAGAACACAGAGTGCTGGAAGCCTTTTGTACCGACAAGGCGGGGGCACAATTCCGTGTTCAGCATAAAATTCCGGCGTTACCAAAAATCGAATGGACTGCTGAGTTAACTCCGGCTGGCGAGTTTGTCCGGCAGCCCCGTGGTTATGACTACCATACTGCAGTGGCGTATCAGGGTCAGCTGAAAGTGAATAACTACAGTACTGAAGCGCATTGTGAGAGCGATTTTAATACCAGTTGGAGTCATCCGCTCTATCTGTTTAACGGCCAGGCCGGTAAATCGAACTTCCAGGAAGATGTATTTGTCACTCGGACCACATTGGAAAATAACAAGCCGGCACTGACCCACTCAGTGATCTGTACCAACCCGGCTGGTAAAACCCGGATGGTCAAAGTGTGGGAACTGCATCACGAAAATGCCATTCCGCTGGTGTATTCCGAGACGTTCCACTACTAAGCGTTAGCACACCCGACCACAGCAGTCAGTGCTGCTGTGGTTATTCTTAGCAACGAAAATGCCCCGGAATAAAACCGGTCCAGCGTTTAAACGCGCGGCGGAAATTATGCGGATCTGAATAACCCAGTCGCTCTGCCAGTTGGCGGTTACTGAGTTCAGGTTGTTGTAACCACTGTAACGCCAGTTGATTGCGCACTTCATCCAGCAATTGACTGAAGCTGGTTTGATGTTGTTGTAACAGCCGTTTTAAACCACTGCTGCTGAGCCCTAGCTTGTCCGCCAGTTGTTCCTGCGTCAGTAACGTCGGCAAGGCCCGACGAATTTCCCGTTCACAAAACTCCAGCAGACCGCGTCGTTTGTGCAGTAATTTATCTTGTTGCCGACAAATTTGCCGTGCTTGCCGATACAGTTGCGGGCAAGCCAGCACAAAAGGTTGTTGCCAGTAACGGCGTGGGATTTGGATCCAGGTTGAGGCTTGCTGATACAGCACAGGGACAGGCCATAAACTTTGTTGGGCGGCCAGCGGTAACGGGCAGGGCCAGCGTACATTCAGGCTGACGCCATCCAGGCCATGCTGTTGTTGCAGCAGTTGCAGAATAAAACCAAACCAAAGCTCGCAAATCAGCCGCTGTTGGGCGCCAAGGCCAATACCAGCCCGAAATTCAATCCGGATATACTGCTCATCCTGCTGCACGCGAGCAAATAAATAGGGTGCCAGTTGCTGGCGAAAGTACCAGGCGGCACAGAGCGCCTGGCGCAAATTTGCTGCATGTTGCATCATCTGACACAGCGGCAGTTGTGGGTTTTGCAATAAAGCGGCGGCTGTTAACAGCGGTAATTCCGGGCTTTGCAATTGCTGGCAATTGCGTAAAAACACCAGCCAGCCACTGGCTTCAATCCGGTGTTGTGGTTTGGTCAGATCGGCTTCAAAAATTCGGCTGCCAGCCAGCAACTGATGAGATTTACCACCCCGGCGCAGCGCCAGCAATAACATATCGCGCACCGCATATTGACTGAGCAGTACTTTATCCTGATAACCAAAAGGCGGCAGCGACATTGTCAGCTAAACACCGTTGTCAGCGCGGCTGCGGCTGGTTTCGCTTGTTGTAGTGCCTGCCGTGCCAGGCCAAGTGCAGCATCGGCATGCGGTACTTGTGCCAGTGGCAGTTGCAGCGCGACCGCGGTTAACTGCACATTTTGTTTGGGGAGCAGCTGTCCGAGTTGTTGCTGTAAATGCTCGGACAGCACCACAGCACTGGCCATTTCGGTTTGTGGCAACACCGCGACAAAACAATCTCCGGCCAGGCGGCAAATCAAGTCTCTGGGTCTGAGTTGATGCGTCAGTAACTCACTGAACTGCGTCAAAAAATGATCGCCGGCTGCGACGCCAAAATGACGGTTATAGGCAGAAAAGCCGCGGATATCCAGCATCAATAAGGACAGTGGTTGTTGTTGCTGGCGGTGTAACTCCAGCTCGCGTTCCAGCACGGCTTGTAAGTAAGCCGGACCATATAATTGCGTCAGCGGATCAATCAGCGCATGGTTGCGTAAAAACAGCTCCCGGCCTTGCAATTGCCGGTTAATCGCCAGTTGCTCCCGATGCCAGCCGACCAGACCAAAAGTCAGCAGCAGCATGCCGACAGGGGCCGGAAAAGATTCCAGCCAGCTCATCAGCCGGTGTGGTTCCGGATAGGCGATAAATTCATCCATTAAATCGACACTGTAGGAAAACACCAGTAAAAAACTGCCGCTGTAAAGCCAGTTGGTGACAGGTCCGGCTGGTCTGCTACTGACAATCAGGCACAACCAGCCAATGGCGACCGCCAGACTGGTCAGCTCGCCAACGCTGTCCCAAAAGTCCAGCTTAAGAAATGGCTTCAGGCTGCCATATTGCAGCGATAAGGTGATACCAGCCAACAACAGCAGCAGGCTAACAATGAGTTTATTCAAATGATGTCGCCACATAAGCTGGCTCTCCGTTGTCCCTAACCACCTCGGTGGCGATGTCACAGCATTGGCAACTGATGTTGTGCCAACGCGATTTAACTATCCATCATCGCCATCCTGTATGACCGCTTGATGACAATTTACCACCGCGCTGAGCTGTATGGACCCGGGTCATTGCAGCTCAGCAAAGCGGCTTTTCGCGATTACAGTTGTCATATGACCGCCGCACAATAACGGCCACTTTGACTAAGCCGTGAGAGCATCCTGATGAAAACGCAAAAAAAATCGCAAGTACAAACGCAAGGTTGTCCCTTGTCACAACCTCGTTTTAGCCGTTCCAGACTAGCGCTGGCGTTGTTACTTGCCAATGTCGCCTGCGCCGGACCTGTGCTGGCCGCGATGCCAATGGAATTAACCGCGGATAGCCGGCAAACTGCGGCCCCAGGTATTGTCGGTCAACTGAGCAATGCGCAAAAAGTATTGTTGCAAGGTGCTATTGTTCGGCTGACTGGTGCCAATCAAAGTGGCAAACCACGGGAAACGGTGACGGACAGCAGTGGCCGCTTCCGTTTTGATGGTCTGCCAGCAGGTGATTACCGGTTGGAAGTCAGTTATTTAGGTTATGGCAAACATCAGTTGCCGGTCAGTATCCAGCAACAGTCCGGTCAGTGGTTACAACTGAAGTTACAACCCCAAGCTGGCATGGAAGTGATCAAAGTGACCGGCAGCCGTGAAGGCCAGGCGCGGGCGCTGAATATCCAGCGTGCGGCCGACAACATCAAATCTGTGGTCTCTGCCGATTATCTCGGCCGGTTTCCGGATGCCAACGTGGCTGAATCCGTCCAGCGGCTACCCGGCATTTCGATCCAGCGTGATCAGGGTGAAGGTCGTTATGTCAACGTGCGTGGTGCGCCACTGGAATTTGCCAGTGTGACGGTTAACGGCACGTCTTTGCCATCGCCCAATGGTGCCACCCGCGCTATTGATTTAGATACTATTCCAGCCGATGTGATTTCGACCTTAGAAGTTACTAAAGCTATTACGCCAAATATGGATGCCGATGCCATCGCCGGCAATATCAATATCGTCACCCAAGGCGCGCTCGACAGCAAAGAGCCGATAGCACGGGCCAATCTGGCGGCTGGTCAGAATGAAAAGGGCAGTGGCGCTGTATATAACGGTGGGCTGACGCTGGGCCAGCAACTACAGGATGGCAAGCTTGGTTTGTTATTATCAGCCAGCCATAGCAAAACCGAACGGGTGACCGATAACGTTGAACACACCTGGAGTGAACAGGACAACGGCCAGTATCTGCCGGAACTGACCGAATTTAAAGATTATGAGTTAACCCGCAGTCGCAGTGGGGTGTCGGGCCGGCTGGATTTTCGGCCAAATGATCAGACTCAGCTCTATCTGGCGCATCATTTCTCCCGTTTTAGCGATGATGAATATCGCGATACCATGACGATAGAACTGGAAAAATTCAGTGCCGATGCCACTGCAGTGAAAGGGGTGGCCGGTCGCGCCACTTTTGATAAAGAAGTACGGCATCGTAAAGTGGTGAAAACCATCAACAGCACCCAGGCCGGTGGCAGCAGCCGGTTGCAGGACTGGACTGTGGATTATGGCGCAGCGCATTCAACAGCCAGCGAAGCTTACCCGCACCGTGACTATCTGATTTTTCGGGAAAAATCGCGCCCGGCGCTGGCTTATGACTTCAGCGACAGTGATTATCCGCAGTATCAGGTACTGGACAGCAAAGGCAAGCAAGTACGGGCCGATTTTAATTTCCCAGCGGATCAGTTTAATTTCCGCCGGTATGAACGTCGGTTTGGCGAAGCGGAAGAAACCGAACAAGCGCTGCATCTGGACTTGAGCCGGCTCAGCCAGTGGGGTCAGCTTGATAGTAGCTGGAAACTGGGGCTGAAAGCCCGCCTGAAAGACAAAGACAATGATGAAGACCGCCGCCGCAATGCGGTCGGCAAAGGTGGCCCGGCTTATGCCAAAGTGGCGACTGGCAAAGCGTCACAGCCGTTTGACGGTCGTTATCAGAACGGCAATAAATACCAGCGTGATTTTGTCGCGGCTTATGGCAGCCTTTATGAAAATGCCGATTACAAATTACTGCCGGAAGCATCGCAAACCACCGACTTTGCGGCGAGCGAAGATACCCTGGCAGCTTATGTCATGAATACCCTGAATTGGGATAGCACCACCTTGTTGTTGGGTCTGCGGCTGGAGCACACCAGCACTGAAGGCAGTGCGGTGCGTTTTGATGCTGATACAGAAAAATTCAGTCCGCAACAAGCCAAAGACAGCTACAGCAAGTGGTTCCCCAGCGCGCATTTACGGCATGAACTGGACAATGGCGTGATCCTGCGGTCGGCCTATAGTACAGGTCTGAACCGGCCGAACTTTGCGGATTTAGTGCCTTATCTGATTGTGGAAGAACGCAGTGAACAAGGCGGTAGCATCAGCATTGGTAACATTGGCCTGACGCCGACCTATAGCCACAACCTGGATCTGATGACTGAATATTACCTGGAACCGCTGGGACAGTTATCGGCCGGGGTGTTCTACAAATATTTATTAGATCCGATGTTTAAAGCGCGCAGTGTGCAGCAGGGCGGTGAATTTGCAGGTTTCCAGCTGACCAGACCGGAAAATGGCGATAAAGGCCGTTTGTATGGGTTGGAGCTGAACTGGCAACAAACGCTGGCGGCGCTGCCTGGCTTTGGCGTGATGCTGAATTACACCCTGACCGATTCAGCAGCGGACTTGCCTTTTGGCATAGGACAGACCGATTTACCTGGCACCAGCAAACATAGCTACAACGCGGCACTGAATTATGAAGCGAATGGCTACAGTGCGCAGCTGGCTTATAACTATCGTTCTGAGTATATCGACGCGCTGGATACGGCAGATCCAAAACTGAATACCTATTGGGATGAACGCGCCACGCTGGATTTCAGCGCCGGTTATAAATTCTCATCCCAGTTGAGTCTGTTTATTGAAGCCACCAACCTGACCGATAGCCAGGCGATCCGTTACCAGGGCGTACGCAGCCGGGTGTTTGAACACGAACAGTTTGGCCGTGCCTGGCAACTGGGCGTGCGGGGCAGCTTCTAAGCGCCAGCACTGCAGTTTCGAGCGTAGCACAGTGCCTGATTGGATGGACTGTGCAGCCTTGTTGTGAGGCGCTGCTACCGCTGAGTGGCCGCGCCTCAGAAGTATATTTTGCGAAGAACATTTTGCTGAGAACATGATGAAACCAACCTTATTTAACCCTTCGCGGCTATTTTGCGCCGTCTTGATGGCTGCCATTGTTTGCGGCAATGGCATCGCCAATGCAACTGCAGCTCAATCAACTGGTGAGCACTTACTCACAGCTTTGCCACCGTTGACTGTCAAAGCCCGTGCTTATCAACAACTGACACACCAGGGCGAGCGGCTGCAGTTGCTGGCGGATAAACGCGGCTTGCACATTCTGAATGACAAGGGCCAGTCACTGGCCACGGCGGCTGGTGATTTTAGTCGTTTTACCACTTTGCAATTACCAGTTTTGCCATTACCAGTCCAGGGCGCTACGTCGGTTGGAAGTCAAAGCAGCCTGTTGATTGCGGCGATGGATGATGAAAGCCAACACTTCCAGCTCTGGTCCTGGCAGCAGCAACGGCTGCAACTGTTGCAGCAACAGCCTGTCACCAGCCGGGTGGTGGAGGATCTGTGTTTTTATCACAGCCAGGATAATCAACAACTGAGTATTTTCCTGCTGGGCGATCGTGGTGGTGCCGATCAACTGTTATTACAGCAACAAGGCCGCTGGTTAAAGCAACCACTGCGGATCCGTGAATTGAGTGTGCCTTATGACAGCAAAGCCTGTGCTGTTGATCAACGCAGCGGTAGCTTGTATCTGAGCGAGCACAGCCAGGCCATTTGGCGTTATCAGGCCGAACCTGAAGCTGATGAAGGCCGGCAGTTGGTGCAGGTGAAGCAGCCGTTTGGGGCTATAGCTGCTGAGATTGTCAGCATGACAGTGCTGCCGGACGGTCGCCTGCTGGCGCTGGAAGAGCAGCCGGGCCGGGTGTTGCAACTGCGATGGCCGTTGGATCAGGCCGGTCAGCCTGATTTCAGTGCCGAAGCCCAGCTCAGTGCCCAGCCCCTGGGTGATGGTGAATTCGTCTATCTGTCGGCTGCACTGACGCCGCAGCAACAGAGCGTTTTTGTCAGTGCCAAAGGTGAGCCTGTGCAGCAATTGGCGCTATCTGGCAGCACAGGCCAAGTGCCGCTAGTTGCAGCGGCGAGCTTGCTGTTACCGATGCAACAAGTGCTGCCCACAGTGCAAACACCAGCCGCGCCAGCACGGGGTGATGTCATCGACGACCCGGCCATTTGGCATCATCCGTCGAAACCAGAGCGCAGCCGTATTTTGGCGACCGACAAGCGCAATGGTCTGGAAGTGTATGATGTGCAGGGCAAGTTATTGCAACAGTTGAACGTCGGCCGGCTGAATAATGTCGATGTCCGTTATGGTCTGCCTTTTGCCGGTCAGCCGCATGATGTGGCAGTGGCAAGTTTACGTAATAACAATAGCTTGCAGTTGTTTGCAATTAATGCAGAAGGTGAAGTGCAACAGGCCGGTCAAATTGCCACCAGCATGCAGGAGATCTACGGTTTATGCCTGTTTCAGCCGGCTGCGGGTCAGGTGGACGTGTTCGTCAATGATAAATCCGGCTTGATTGAGCAGTATCGACTGAGTTCAGACGGCAAGCGCTGGCAGGGGCGCAAAGTGCGGCAACTGCAAGTGCCCGGGCAGCCGGAAGGTTGTGTGGTGGATGACGCGCGCCAGCAGTTATTTGTCGGCGAAGAAGATGTGGGAATCTGGCGTTTTGCCGCGGCGGCAACAGCCAGCAGCAGCGGTGAAAAAATTATCTTAGCTGATGGCAAGACGCTGGTGGCGGATGTGGAAGGTCTGGCTTTTGCACCGGGTGAACAACCTTATTTGCTGGCCTCCAGCCAGGGCAATGACAGTTATGTGCTGTTTTCTGCCGTGGCACCATATCAGCCGGTACTGCGTTTTCGCGTCATCACTAACCCTGACCTCGGCATTGATGGTACTTCTGAGACCGATGGGTTGGAGTTAACCGTTCGCTCGCTAGGGCCAGCGTTTTTGCAAGGTGCGCTGATTATTCAGGACGGTCGCAACCGGATGCCGGAGCAAGGCCAGAACCTGAAGTACATCCCCTGGCAGTCAGTGTTGCAACTGATCCCTAAGCAGCAATAGTGCGCAAAAAACCAGCAGCAGCGGGGTGGCTGCTGCTGGTTGTTTTAGACCGATAAACCCCAGTCATCAAAAGCTTGCCGCGCCAGTTGTTCGCGAAATTGCGGCGCGGCAATTTGAATCAGCGCTCTGGCTCTTTCAGTCAGGCTGCGTGCCCGCAAATTGGCGACACCATATTCAGTGACAATATAATGCACATGAGCACGGGTGGTCACCACGCCAGCGCCAGGGGCTAATAAGGAGCTGATGCGCGACACTGTGCCGCTGGCAGCTGTGGCTGGCAGCGCAATCACGGAGCGGCCACCTTCGGATAAGGCGGCACCACGGACAAAATCCATCTGGCCACCGACGCCGGAATAAATTTTGGTCCCCAGTGAGTCGGCGCAGACCTGACCGGATAAATCCACCTGTAAGGCGCTGTTAATGGCCATCACCTGCGGATTTTGCCGGATCACGGCGGTATCGTTGGTATAAGCCACGTCCAGAAACACCACTTCCGGGTTGTCATCGACAAAGTCATATAAGGCCTGACTGCCCATGGCAAAAGTGGTGACAATTTTGCCCGGATGTTTGCGTTTATTGCGGTTACTGAATACGCCTTTGGCCAGTAGCGGCAACACACCATCGGAAAACATTTCAGTGTGGATCCCCAGCTGTTGCCGATCGCCCAGGCAAGCCAAAGTTGCATCCGGAATAGCGCCAATGCCCATCTGCAAGCAATCACCGTCCCGCACTAAACTGGCGACATTTTTGCCAATCTGGGCTGTGACGTTATCAATGCTGGCGGGCAAATGCAGTGGAATGTCAGATTCGAGTTCACAATAAGCGCTGAAGGCCGATAAATGCACAAAAGAATCGCCATGGGTGCGCGGCATCCTGGGGTTAATTTGCGCGATAATTTTTTTCGCCGATTGCATGGCGGCCCGCGTTGCTTCCACCGACACCCCCAGGCTACATAAGCCATGTTTATCCGGCGGCGATACCTGAATAATGGCGGTATCAATGGCTTGTTCGCCACTGCGGAACATTTTCGGAATTTCTGATAAAAAGGCTGGCACATAATCGGCAGCGCCACAATTGACGGCTGGCCGGGTTGGGCGGCCAACAAAAAATACCCGCTGGCGTAAATGCCCTTGCAGCGCCGGATCACAAAGCGCGCTACTGAGTTCAGTGTGCAGGCTTAGCAAGGTTAAGTCGCGTTTATCCAAGGCCACTTTGGCGAGGGCATTCAGCATCGAATAAGGGGTAGCAGCCATCGAGTGGCTCCAGATGGATTCACCGTTACTGATGGTGGCTAAGGCTTGTTCCGGGGTGGCATAATACATAACTGAACTCTGTGCTGGGAAATTGCAAACAGCATAACGACAGCTTTGGGCGGCCGTTATGATTGGGATCAACTGAATTGGCTTTATCCGTCTAGCTTTGGCTGGCGAGCTGATTGAGCGTTTCAGCCAGACTTTTTAACAACGCCTGATTCTGATTAACCACGCTATTGATTTCACTGGCCGAGCTGCCAGCTTTAAACGCCAGATTCCGCACTTCTTCTGCTACCACTGAAAAACCCCGACCCGCTTCGCCCGCCCGCGCCGCTTCAATCGCAGCGTTCAGCGCTAATAAGTTGGTCTGATCGGCAATGGCATTAATACTGGACACCATATTGTTGATACTTTTGCCGGAATTCAGCAATTCCGCCATCACCTGATCGCTTTGTTGCACCACCTGCTGCCGTTTGCTGATATCGGTGCCGTAAAAAATCACTTTTTGCAGATCGCCCTTGGGATGGCGAATGGCACTAAAGGTGGCGGCCAGGCTGATGGTGCGGTTGCCAATACTAAAACTTAAATCTTTACGGATATTTTTGCCAGCGACTAACTGCTGCTGTTGCTCCGGCGACAGGCATTGTTGCCAGCTTTTACAGGCGCTGCTGAACTCATCATTTTTCACCTGCAGGATGCGGCTGGCGTAGTCGTTCATGGCCAATACTTTGCCCTGGGCATCCCATTCCAGCATCAGATTGGATTGGCTGATGGCATCAAACCGCACCTGATTTTCCAGCGCTGAGGATTTAACCGGCGTGATATCGGCCAGAATGGCAATATAACTGTGGTGTTCGCCGCGTTCGTTATGCACCGGGTTGCTGGTGACTGAAATCCATAACGAAGAACCATCGCGGCGATGGATTTCTATTTCATCATAAAAGGCTCTGGGGGCGGCCAGCTCAGCTTCAATCCGTTGCCGGGTGCTTTCATCGGTTTTGGGGCCGACTAACACTTCGGCAGCGACATGGCCGAGAATTTCAGCGCTGCTGTAGCCAGTCATCTTCGTAAAACCCTGATTTACATATTGTATTTTTCGATTTACATCGGAAATAATCACCGCGTTATCGGTTTCATTGGCCACCATCGACAGTAATTCAGCTTCTTGTTTTTGCATGATTTCTGCTGTGATATCAGAGGCATATTTCACCACTTTCAGCACTTCGCCATCAGGCCCTAAAATAGGGTTGTAGGTAGCGTGGATCCAGACCGACTGACCGCCTTTGGTCAGTCTTTTAAAATCGGCGGTTTGATAGTGACCCTGGCGTAATTTCGCCCAGAATTGCCGGTATTGCTCTGAATTCGCTTCTTGTGGTGCAACAAAAATGCGGTGGTGTTTGCCTTGTACTTCGCTCAGTTGATAACCCATCAACTGTAAAAAGTTTGCATTGGCCGTCAGGATCTGGCCATCGAGATTAAATTCGATCACCGCTTCAGAGCGCTGGATGGCTTCAATCTGACTTTGCATATCCGCTCTTTGCATCACTTCAGCGGTGATATCGGTGGCAAACTTAATAATCCGGCTGACTTTGCCGTTGCGCAGAATAGGGGTGTAATTGGCTTGGATCCAGACCGAGGTTCCGCTTTTGGTGCGGCGTTTAAATTCGGCAATTTGGGCTTTCCCGGCGCGTAATTCATCCCAAAACCGCTGATAATCGCGGGAATGGCTGGCGGCTTGGTCTAAAAATATCCGATGCGGTTTCCCGACAACGTCTGCCAACTGATATTGCATCAGTTGCAGAAAGTTTTTATTGGCATGCACCACAGTACCATCGGTGCTGAATTCTATCACTGCCATGGTTTGATGCAGTGCTTTGATAATATCGTCGTTGCCGCCTTTGTTGCCAAACAGTCCGAACATAGTCACCTCAAGTACCTTTGCTTGCAACAAAGCCTAGTCGGCAGTTGTTGCATTTTCAAACCAGATATGAGTTAAATTTTTTCAGTTTCAAAGTCTTAGTGACAGCACGCAGTGATAGTGCATAGCACAATAAAATCAATGACCTACCGATTTTGCTACGCCCGATAAAGCCGTCTGGATCAGCTTTGTTGATTCAGCCGTAGCATAATCTCAGCCAGCCGTTGTAATAACTGCTGATTGGTATGCACCACAGTACTGATTTCACCCGCCGAAGCGGCTGCTTTACTGGCCAGATTGCGTACTTCATCGGCCACCACGGCAAAACCACGGCCGGAGTCACCGGCGCGGGCTGCTTCAATCGCGGCATTGAGGGCCAGTAAATTGGTTTGCTCTGCAATCGCATGGATACTGGAGACCATCTGATGGATATTCTGGCCAGAGGCCTGCAACGCCTGCATTAATTGCTCGCTGTGGCGCAATTCGGCCAGCGTTTGCATCCGCGCTGAGATATCACTGCCATAAGCGATCACTTTAGCTAAGGAATCATCAGGTTTGAATACGGCGCAGAACGTCGCTGCGATGCCGACGCTGCGCTGGCCGAATTCCAGACTGATTTGTTGCGCTACATACTGGCCGGCCAGCACTTGTTGTTGCTGTGCAGGCGTCAGATATTGTTGCCAGCTTTGGCAAGCCTGGCTGAATTGACTGTGATTGATGTCATAGACCCGCTCGGGATAATCATTCAGCCCGGTCAGTTTGTCTTGTGCATCCCATTCCAGCAGCAGATTCGAATGGCTGATGGCATCAAAGCGGATTTTATTTTCCAGCGCGCTTAGTTTGACCCTGGCTGGCATCAACAAAGATCCGGTGTGACTGGCCCTGGATTTCGCTCTGCTGATAGCCCATCAGCTGCAAAAACTTGTCGTTAGCGCTGACGATAGTGCCATCGGGTTCAAATTCAATCACCGCCTGATGTTGGTAGATGGCGGTTAAAATGGCGGCCGGGCTCACTTTGTTACTAAATCCAAACATCTGCTGCTTCCATCAGGAATAATGCTGTTGAGCTTAGTCAGCAAAGTCCGGCACTGCCAAAGTGGCCCCACATTTTTTTGCAATTGCTCCCACTCATACTCTCACTTCAGGTCATTGTTTTTATCATGTTTATCCTAAAGCGCATTACAGGCAGCTAATAACCATTGTTGTTGCACCTGATGCAGCACCAGCAATAACAGGCAACTGCTGGCGGGCTGATCCTGTTGCAGCCAGTGTTGTTGCACCTGTAATACCAGCACTGAGTTGCCGAGCTGCTGTACGTCCTGTAACTGATAATGCAATTGCAGGCCGGGGTTTTCTGCCAGCAATTGTTGCAAAGATTGCAGTAAGGCCGGGATCCCCTGTTGAGCCTGACCAAACAGATTCACTTGCCGCACTTCTGGGCTTAAGTTGGTTGCCAGTAACGGCCAATCGCGTTGCTGGCAAGCCAGATTCAGTTGTTGCAGCCAGGCACTGGCGGCTGGTTGGCCGTCGTAAGCGAAGTGTGTTGCAGAGTTGCGCAGCGGAGTATGAAACGTCAGTACAGCGGCGGCGTGGTTAAAACTATTGCTGATGGCTTGGTGCTTGTGCATAAGTCGTTTCCTGAGTTGGGTTGAAACCGGGGTGACAAAAATCTGCCGCCATGCTAAAACCTCAGGTTAACTTCAGGTCAAGCAGGAAATAACCATGGCAACTGAAAAATCGCTCAAAGCATGGCTCAGTGTGGGTGAAGTGGCTAAACGCAGCGGGGTTGCGGTGTCGGCGCTGCATTTTTATGAAAGCAAAGGTTTGATCCAGAGTCAGCGTAATAGTGGCAATCAGCGCCGTTATTCGCGCGATGTGTTGCGCCGGGTCGGTATTATCAAAGTGGCGCAGCGTACCGGTATTCCGCTGGAGCAAATTGCGCAGGCATTGGCGGCGTTGCCAGCTGGCAGCAATGCCAGTATGCAGGATTGGCAAGCGTTATCGCAGCAATGGCGGCAGTCGTTGGATCAACGCATCACGGAATTAATCCAGCTGCGGGATCAACTCAGCCGTTGTATTGGTTGTGGTTGTTTATCGCTGGATGGCTGTCCGCTGCGCAATCCAGGTGATCAGTTGTCGGCACAAGGGGCGGGCCCGCATCTGATGTCATTGGAAAGGATGGCCGAGCTGGCGGCAAAAGAGCAATCACAGCAAAAATCCTGACCCTCAACCCGCAGCTAAAAAAGGGGCCCAAAGGCCCCAACAACACACACACAAAATCGGTCGCAACTGCCTAGTCGTCCTGCTTAATGCTCTAGAACCTGCTACGCAGGCCTACAGTCCAGCGTTTTTCATACACATTCTGGCTAATCAGATTGTCTTGCCACTGCGCATAGTTGTTTTCAAACTCGCCGGTCAGGTTGCTGACCGACAGATAGACACTGGTTTGCTGCCAGACATCATAACTTGCTGAAAAATCAACGTATAAAGTGGAGTCAGTCCAGATCGGTACCACGCCTTTACCGAGCGGAACCTGCAGTGAATCCAAGCGATCACTGCGGTAGTTGGCAGCGAGGCGCAGTTGCAGACCGGACTTTTCATACCAGAGCACGGCATTGCCGGAATGCTCGGAGTTATCCTGGATGGGCAGGGTTCGTCCCAGCACATCTAAATTGGCACTGTCGCTCGGCGCATAGGTGTAATTGAGCGAAGAACCGAAGCCACTCCAGATCCCAGGCAGGAAATCAAAGGCTTGCTGATAGGTCAGCTCGACCCCATCAATGGTGCCGCCTTTGCCATTCACTTCGGTATCCACCGGTACTTCCCGCCGCACCACACCGTCAATATCCGGCAGGGCTTTCATCACCACGCCTTTTTCAATAAAGGATTCGATATCAATTTTAAACAGCGCCAGGCTGACCAGGCTGCTGGCAGAAAAATACCACTCCAGCGCCAGATCATAATTACTGGAGCGCCAGGGTTGCAGTTCTGGATTGCCATTTTGCCGGCCACTGACCGCCACCAGCAGATCCGGACTGACATTATATTCTTTCGCTAACACATCGCCGGCGCGGGTACGGCCGACTGAAACACCACCGGCCAGTTTGGCAAAATCCAGATTGGTCATGGTTTTGCCATAAGCGGCCCGCAGTACCCAGTCATCGGCCAGATTCAGCCGTAAATTGGCTGACGGCAGCAGCTCGTTATCGCTGCGCTTAATGGTTTCTTCGCCGGTTTTGGTGGCGGCGGTACATAATGCGCAAGGTCTGGCATTGCCAACCAGATTCTGGTTGATGGTCAGCTCAGTGCGGATGTACTGAGCGCCGAGATTGGCGGCATAGGGCAGGGCAAATAACTCACCTTCCAGATTCAGCTTCAGGTAACCACTTTGGTTATCCTGTTGGATCTGATAACTTTTGGTCGGGTCGCTGAGCTTTTTATTGCCGGGATATAAGGCATTCTGAAAGGCAACAGGATCATCCATCACCTTGGGATCAATCAGATAAAAACTATCGCGGCTGGCCGGGCCAAAGCCTTGCACTGGTTTGACCCAACCCGCCGGCAGTTCATCAAAATAAAAGGCCTTGCCAATGGTTAAATCGCCACCCGCCACTGAACTGACGCCATCGCCGTTGGTATCGCCAAGCGAAGCACCTGAGTCTTTCCACATCACATCGGCAGTCAAAGGGCCTGTGCTAAAAGGCGCTACCAGAATAAAAGTATCCCGGGTTACATCACGACGGGCAGCCCGAACACCGAATTCGGCATTTTGTACATCCGCCAGTTCAAATTGATATTTGCCATCTAATCGCAGTACATCCAGGTTAGCGTCTTCGCTGAAATTGTTTTCCGAATAGGTCGACACCAAGTTGGTGCGGGCGGCGTCACTGGCAAAACCTTGTGGGAAGCCCAGGCGCATATATTTGCCAGTGCTGTTGAAGCTGACCGGAATATCGGCCGGACCATAACCTCTTGGGTTGACGGGCTCAGGACCCTTGCCGACGTTACGCAGCAAGCCATGCTGAGCACCACTGGTGACATAAGCGTGCGCGACGTTTTCGGTATGGTCACGTCCGGCATCGCCGTATAAATAGCGCAAGGAACCGCTAAAAGCGCCCTGACTGTCGTAATCGAGCTGCAAGTTCAGGTTGGTGGAATCGCGTTCGTTGGTCAGACTTTCAGAATAAGCACTGACCCGTCTGACCAATAACTCAGCTTGGTTGACAGTGTAGAGGTTGCCGCCGAGCGGACCCGGGCCACGGTCAATAAATTGATCGGAATAAGCCCAGTTATTGCCGCGGGCGCTGTCAATCATCAGACCTTGTTTGCGATCCGCATCGTCCATTTGGGTATAAAACAA
Organism: Rheinheimera sp. B2H12; assembly: GCF_059620065.1. Lineage (NCBI taxonomy): Bacteria > Pseudomonadati > Pseudomonadota > Gammaproteobacteria > Chromatiales > Chromatiaceae > Rheinheimera > Rheinheimera sp. B2H12. The sequence goes on from NZ_CM184363.1 coordinate 428,937, forward strand.
GTCTGCGCTGAATAACAGCTGCTCAGTCAGCACATATTGTACTGAGGCATTGGCGCCAACCCGATCCCGCTCTGTGCCGCGGTCCATGGTGCCGTAATAACGTTGGGTGAAATAACTGTCGTTGTTATCGCCATCTTTATTAAAATCGCGTTTGTCTTTTTCCTGCTCACCTACCACTTCCATGGCATTGAGAATGGTGCCGTTTAAATAATTGGCCAGGTTGCTTTGGTCGTACGACAAGCTGAATACGGTCGCCAGTTTTTCATCGTCCGACTTATAACCGGCAAATACAGCGGCTTTACCGTCATTCTGTTCGGATAAAGAACCACGGGTCAGTTCAGTATTGACGGCAAAAGTGTGACCCGTCTGCAGTTGCAGCGGGCGCCAGGTTTTTAAATCCAGCGTGCCGGAGACACCCCCTGCCAGCACGGACGCCATCGGCGATTTCAGCACATCAATACCGGCAATCAGCGCGGCCGGAATATCGGTGAAGTCGGGTTGTACTGTGGTCAGCGAACCGGCGCTGAGAAATTGTTCACCATTGAGTAAAGTGGTGACTTGCGGCATACCACGCACGTTCACAGTCGAGCCTTCGCCAGCGGAACGGCGGATTTGAATACCCGGAATTCTTTGCAGGGTGTCGGTGATGGTCACATCCGGCAATTTACCTAAATCTTCAGCGGTGATGGTATCCACCACCTGATCGTTAAATCTCTTGTTGTTCAGATTCTGCCGGGTACTGGCGGCAATACCCCGAATTTCCAGTCGTTCGACGGCCTGTGCTGGCGGTGTGGCGGTATCGGCACTGGTTTGTTGTGCCAGTACCACCGGGCTGCTGCACAAACATAGCCATAACGCCTGATTGAGTGTGGTCCGGCGCCAGCGCTGCGGCCTGGCGGATTGCTGTTTTGTTGCTGCGAATTGACGATGTGACATGCTGTTCCTCTGCTTTTTAGTTTTATCAAAGTGTTGGCCGTCCCGGCCCTGCAATCCGCCATACGCAAAAAGCGGTCTGCTATTCCTTCTGTTCCTGTTGTGTGTGCGCAGATGTTATTTTGTAACTTTAATTATTTTGCTTGCGGGTTACCTTTTAACACGATATTTTAGTGAAGTTCAATGATTATTTTTTCGGCGCCTGTGGCAGTTGCAATTGACTGCCATACAGTGCCCCAGACAGGACCAAGGCATGATCACACACAGCATCGAAGCCGGCAGCAGCTTACCGGCAGTCGCGACCGAGCCATGGCTGGCTGGTAACAAAGGGATGGGTGATGCGGCCTTATGGCAGGCCGGTGGCTGGAATTTATTAGCTGAGCAGTTGGAATTACCGGTGGCGGTACTCAATGCCACTGCGCTTCGTCATAATTTACGCTGGATGCAGCAGTTTGCCGCCAAGGCTGGGGTGCAACTGGCACCGCATGGTAAAACCGGCATGTTACCGGCGTTGTTTCAGCAACAGATGGCGCATGGCGCCTGGGGCATCACACTGGCAACGATGGCGCAGGTCCAGGTGGCCGCGGCAGCCGGTGTGCCGCGGGTATTGTTGGCCAATCCGCTGGTCGGCTTGCGGGCGATGCAACAAGTCGCTGCCTTGCAGCAACAAGGCCTGGAGTTTTATTGTCTGATTGACAGCAGCAGTCAGTTGCAGCAACTGGAGCAGTTTTTTGCCGGTTGTGGCCAGACCTTACATGTGTTGCTGGAAGTGGGGGTGACAGGCGGCCGCGGTGGTGTCCGTGGCCAGCAGGCGGCATTGCAACTGGCACAACAAATCAGTCAGAGCCGGCATATCCGGCTGGTCGGGCTGGAATTTTATGAAGGGGTGGTGAAAGCGCCGACGGCGGAATTAGCAGGCGCCGTGCGGCACTTTGTCGATGACTGTATCGCGCTGACGCTGCAGCTGGCTGAGCAAAAGCTGTTTGCCGCTGAGCAAATCATCCTGACGGGTGCCGGTTCCGCCTGGTACGACGTGGTGGCGGCCGCTTTTGCTGCCGCGTCTTTACCGGCCAATGTGCTGCCGCTGATCCGGCCTGGTTGTTATGTATTTTTTGATTTGGGCATCTACCAGCAAGCGCAGCAGCAGGTACTGGCGCGCAGTGCGCTGGCCTGTCAGGTGGACGGTGCTTTGCAAAATGCGCTGGAAGTCTGGGCTTATGTGTTGTCGCGGCCTGAACCCGGTTTGGCCGTGGTTGGCCTTGGTAAAAGGGATATTGCTTTTGACGCCGGACTCGCGCTGGTCAGTCAGCATTACCGGCCTGGCACTGCGGTGCCGAAGCCAGCCGATCCGGCCTGGCGGCTGCAAAAAATCATGGATCAACATGCCTTATTACAGCTGCCACCGGATGCGGATGTCGCGGTCGGTGATATGCTGAGTTTCGCCGGTTCCCATCCTTGTCTGACATTGGACAAATGGCGCTATCTGGCACTGTTGGATGCGGATTATCAGGTCCGGCAGTTATACCCAAGTTATTTTTAATCTGTCGTCGGCAGGCCATGCCAGGCTGGGCCCGGCGGTGGATCCGGACAAAAGGATATCGCAGTGGATATAGTTTCACGGATCAATGAATGTATCACTCATTTACGCCAATCCGAACAAAAAGTGGCGCGGCTGATCCTGGCCGATTTAAATTTTGCCGCCAGTGCCAGTATCAGTGAGCTGGCGGATAAAGCCGGCGTCAGCCACGCCAGTATCACCCGGCTGGCGCGGGCGCTGCAGTGTGACAATGTGCGGGATCTGAAATTAAAAATTGCCCAGTCGGCTGCGGTCGGTGAGCGTTTTATCAGTGACTCCATGGTGGAGAAAAAAGATATTCCGGTTATTTATCAAGCCATTACTGAAATTTTGCAGCTCAACACCGGCCTCATCACCCAACCGATGATCGATGCCGCTTCTGATCTGATGATCCAGGCCCCCAAAGTGCTGATCTTCGGCGTCGGTGGTGGCAGTTCAGTGCTGGCGCAGGAATGTCATCACCGATTGTTCCGTCTTTGTGTACAAAGTAACGCCTATTCAGATCCGTTGCTGATGCGGATGACGGCGGCCAGTGTGGATAAAGGCGATGTGGTGCTGTGTTTATCACTCAGTGGTTACAGCCCGGAAGTCGAGGCTGCAGTACAGATTGCCAAAGATTATGGCAGTGCCGTCATTGCCATTTGCCCGGACAGCCGTTTGTCGAAACTGGCCGATGTGCATTTACCGATCCTGACGCAAGAAACTGATTTTATTTATAAACCCAGTTCTTCCCGTTATGTGATGCTGGCGGCCATCGATATCCTGGTCAGTCAGATTGCTGTGCTGAACCAGCGTAAATCCAGAGAGAAACTGCGCCGGATTAAACATGAACTGGACGAACACCGGCATGGTCCGGAACGTCTGCCACTAGGAGATTAACAGTGTCAGGGAATGCACCCATTCAGGCAAAGATTGCCGTATCGCAGGCCACAGCAACAGAGGCAGAGCTATACGAGGTGATTTTTCGCGGTGCCAGTGTGATTGATGGCACCGGCACCGCCGTCAAAATTCAGGATGTGGCGCTGCTCGGCGATCGCATCGCTGCAGTCGGCACTTTGCTCCATGCCAGTGCCAGGGTCGAGGTAGATGCCCGCGGTTTGACCCTGGCACCAGGTTTTATTGATGTGCATACCCATGATGATCTGGCGGTGATCCGACAGCCACAGATGCAAGCCAAACTGAGTCAGGGCGTGACCACGGTGATCACCGGCAATTGTGGCATCAGTGCTGCGCCGGCGTTGTTGCAGGCACCGCCGCCGGATCCGATGAATTTATTGGGTGCTCAGGCCGAATTTATTTATCCGACGCTGGCGGATTATAGCCGCGCCGTTGCACTGGCGGCGCCCGGCGTCAATGTAGCAGCGCTGGTTGGTCACACCACCTTGCGTAATGCGGTGCTGCCAGATTTATCGCTGGCAGCCAGCAGCACAGAAATCAGTCAGATGCGGCAGTTGCTGACGCAGGCGCTGCAACAAGGGGCTTTAGGGTTAAGTTCGGGACTGGCCTATCACAACGCTTTTGCGGCACCGGCAGCGGAAATTATTGCCATTGGTCAGGACCTGGCGCAGTACGGTGGTATTTATACCAGCCATTTACGCAATGAATTTGCTGACATTATTCCGGCGCTGGCGGAAGCCGCCGACATCGGGCTGGCTTTGCAGGTGCCGGTGGTGATTTCGCATTTAAAATGCGCCGGTGTCGCCAACTGGGGCCGTGCGACTGAAGTGCTGGACTTTATCCGGCAGCGCGGCGTGAGCCAGCCGTTGTGTTGTGATTGTTATCCTTATGCTGCCAGTTCCAGCACGCTGGATTTAAAGCAGGTGACCACTGATTTTGACATTTTTATCACCTGGTCTGAGCCATGTCCCGAGATGGCTGGTCAGACGCTGGCGGCTATTGCTGCGGCCTGGCAAACCAGCCTGCCTGAGGCGGCGGCGCGGCTGATGCCAGCCGGCGCGGTTTATCACGGCATGGCGGAAGCGGATGTGCAGCAAATTCTGCAGTTTCCACCGACCATGGTCGGTTCAGACGGTCTCCCCTGTGATCCGCATCCACATCCCCGCTTATGGGGCTCTTTTCCACGGGTGATCGGGCATTACAGTCGTGAGCAGCAGTTATTCAGTTTGCCGCAGGCCATCCACAAAATGACCGGTTTGTCAGCCCGCAATTTCCATTTGCCACAACGCGGCGTGATCGCTGCAGGAAACTTCGCCGATTTAGTGCTGTTTGACAGCGAAAAAATTAAAGATGAAGCTGATTTTCTGCAACCGACCCGGCCTGCTGCCGGTATTTGTCAGGTTTATGTCAATGGCCAGTTGGCCTATCAGCATGGCGCTGTGACCACCACGCGGGCCGGACGTTTTTTAACCCGGGCTGTTGCAGGCTGAATGCCTGTGTCAGCCGCAACCTGATCCCAAGCTTAAAACCCGCAGCCTGGCTGCATAACCCAAAGGCGGCAAGCATGCCGTCCACATATTCAGGAGTAACCCATGATCCGTAGATTTGGCGCCGCAGGCGGCACCGGCACCGGTGGCCAGCATTTACCTTTTTCCAGCGCAGTTGAAGCCGGTGGCTGGTTGTATGTGTCGGGCCAGACCCCGATGCGGGATGGTGAAGTGGTGGAAGGCGGCATCATCGAGCAATCTGAGCTGGCGATCGCCAATTGTTTGCAGATCATGCAACAGGCCGGTTATGGCCTGGAACACGTGGTGCATGTCACAGTGATCCTGACCGATGCCCGCTATTTCAGTTCTTTTAATAAGGTGTTTCGCGACATTTTTGGTGCTCATCCGCCGGCCCGGGTCTGTGCTGTGGCTGATCTGGTGGTGGACTGCAAAGTGGAAGTGGATGTGACCTGCTACAAAGCGCCTTAAGCGCACCGCTGCCGCTGGTGACCAGTGCGGGTTGCCAGACGTCAGTATCGACGGCAGATCAAGGCTGACCAACGTAGCTAGCCTGGCCGTAATCCAGCAACAGGGGAACAACAATGACAGAACAAACAGGATTTCTGGCCGGATTTTTTGTCTATCTGGCCGCCATGATTACGCTTGGCTGGTGGGCCGCCCGCCGGCAACAAGGACCGGCCGGCAGTAAAACTGCTGCCGAACAAGGGGAAGATTTTTTATTGGGTGGTCGCAGTTTGCCATTCTGGCTGACGCTTGGCACCACAGTGGCGACTATGGTCGGCACAGGGTCATCTATGGGCGCGGTCGGTTATGCCTATCAGCATGGCTGGGCCGGTACTTTGTATGGGGTTGGCGGTGCGCTCGGCATTTTATTGTTGGCCTGGTGGTTTGCTCCGGTGCGTGAACTGCGGTTTATGACGATGAGCGAAGAGCTCAGTTATTACGTCGGCGCTGACGCCTGGGTGAAAAATCTGGTGGCAGTGCTGATTTTTATCGCCTGTATTGGTTGGTTAGGCGCGCATATCCTCGGTGGCAGTATGTATTTGGCCTGGCTCACCGGCATTAGCCAGAACGAAGCTAAGCTTTTGATAGCCTTTGGTTTTGCCATTTATGTCATCATCGGCGGTTATACCGCTGTGGTGTGGACAGATGCGGTGCAGGCGCTGATTTTATTTGCCGGTTTTATCCTGATGGCGCTGTTTGCGCTGCACGCCGTGGGTGGCTGGCAGGTGCTGCAACAATCGATCAGCAGTCATCAGATTGCGGCGCCGGGCTTGATACCATCGATTTCGCTGGCGGCCGCTATTCTGGTTGGGGTACTGGCGACCCCATCGTTCCGGCAGCGGATTTATTCCGGCTTGAATGTCAGTACGGTGCGGCGCTCTTTTGTCTGGTCCGGTTTGTTATATCTGGGCTTTTGTTGCATTCCGGCGCTGCTCGGAGCCGTGGCCTGGCTGTTGCAGCCTGAGCTGAGCAATCCGGCTTTTGCTTTTCCTTATCTGGCGCTGGAGCTATTGCCGTGGAGCCTGGGTTTACTGGTGTTACTGGCCGGTATTTCCGCCACTATGTCGAGTGCCAGTTCAGATGCTATTGCCGCCGTATCGGTGTTGCTGCGTGATCTGTATGCGCTGATTTGGCGCCGTACTCCAGCGGCGGCGCAAGTGGTCAAACTATCGCGTTTTGGCCTGGTCGGCGTGGTCGCGCTGGCGCTGCTGTTTGCGCTGTTGGCGGACAATATTATCAGTTATATCACCGGCATGATTGCCATGCTGATGTCCGGCATGTGTGTGCTTGGCGTGACTGGCCGGTTCTGGCCGCGGCTGAATCGTACCGGCGCACTGGCGGCTTTACTGGTGGCGCCGCTGGTATCGCTGCTGTTGCTGTTGCAACCCGATTGGCTGGCCTTTTGGGGCAATCCGGTGATCCCGGCCGTGCTTGGCAGTGCACTGGCCGCTGTGGTTGGTAGTTTGTTGACCAAAGCGCCGACGGTCAGCCGCGCGCAGGCGCTGGCGCTACTCAATCAGCAACGCGCAGCGATGGAAGGCCAGGCAGTGACGCTCACGCCAGAGGCAACGTCAGAGTTAGCTTGCGCCAGCCTGCAACCGGAGGTGCGCGGATGATTATTGGTTTGTTTGGCGAATGTATGCTGGAACAAAACCTGTTGCCGCAGCTGTCGGCAATGGCTGACGCGCCCCGTTTTGGTGGCGATACCCTCAATACCGCACTTTATCTGGCGCGATGTTTGCCGCAGCTGGCGGATGCTGGCAAGTCACAGTCCGCCTGGCAGCCGCCGCGCTATTTCACTGCTGTTGGTCAGGATCAGGCCAGTCAGCAGCTGTTGCAGGCCTGGCAGGCGGAAGGCATCGATATCAGCGCTGTGCAGCAACTGGCGGATAAAACCCTGGGCCGTTATCAGATCAGCCTGGACTCACAGGGCGAACGCAGTTTCAGTTATCAACGCTCGGATAGTGCAGCCCGGGCTTATTTCCGAGAGCAGCCAACGGCATTGCAGCAGCAACTGCAGCAGCGGCAACTTGACTGGTGTTATCTCAGTGGCATTAGTCTGGCGATTTTAACTGAGGCCGATCGGCAACTGTTATGGGCCAGTCTGCAACGTTTTGTCGCTGCCGGTGGCAAGCTGGTGTATGACAACAATTTTCGGCCGCAGCTGTGGTCAGCGGCGGACGCCGCCCGCTGGCAGCAGCAGATTTTGCCTTATTGTCAGTTGGCGTTGTTAACCGACAGCGATGAACTGGCCATTGGCGGCCAGAGCGCTGAACAAAGCCGGCAAGCGGCGCTGGCGGCCGGTTGCGCTTTGGTGCTGGTGAAGCAGGGCGCAGGCCCTTGTCTGATCGGCTGGCAAGCGGCCGGGGCTGCGGCGCTGTGCTGGCAAGTGCCGGCAGAAGCGGTGCCGACAGTGGTCGACAGCAGCGCGGCCGGTGATGCTTTTGCCGCGGCCGTGCTGGCGGCGTTATTCACAGCGCCAGACTGGCAACCGCCGCAGATAGAGCGGGCGGTCCGCTGTGGGCATCGGCTGGCGGCTGCAGTGCTGGGCCAGCATGGTGCCATTATTGCGCCTGCTGCGATGCCGGATTTTACCGATCTGCAGTGGGCACCCTGTGCAGATGTTGATGCTGATGCAGCTGTTGTTGGCCAGGAGGAGAAATCCGATGCTAAATAATGTATTGCTGGCTCCTATGCCGGTGTTGCCAGTGTTGCCGTGCTTTCGACAGTTATCACACTGGACTGTCGCATTCAGTCTGGCAGTGTTTTGTGCTACCGCCAGTGCCAGTCCGGCGGTCACCGACAACCGCGAGCTGGCGCTGATGCCTTATCCGGCTAGTGTGAGCCAGCAGCCAGGCGCTTTTTCGCTGAACCGGGTCCAGCTGGCTGGCGCTGACAGTCCGGACTGGCAGCTGAATGTCTGGACTGAAGCCAATACCGCCGGTAGTCAGTTTTTGCTGGATCATCTGCAACAACGTCTGACTGCTCAGGCCGGTCAGCCGGTCAGACTACGGCGGGTGAAAGATGCCGCTGCTGCGCAGTTGCAACTACGTTTTACCAAGCAGATTAGCATCCCCAAACCCGGTGATGATGAAAGTTATCAGCTGCAGGTCACGCCACAGCAGATCCGGCTGAGCGCGCCGACCAGTACCGGTGCTTTGTACGCTGTAGAAACGCTGGCGCAATTACTGGATTGTCAGGTGACGTGCCAATTTCCGGCTTTGCAGATTGCCGATCAAGCCAGATTTGGCTGGCGCGGTTTGTTGCTGGACAGTGCGCGGCGTTTTATACCGCTGCCGGATCTACAGCGGCAGTTACAGGGCATGGCTTCTGCCAAACTGAATGTGCTGCACTGGCATTTAACCGATGATCAGGGCTGGCGTTTTGAAAGCCTGGCTTATCCCAAACTGACAGCGCCAGCGGATGGGATTGAAAACAGCACTGATCCGTCGTTTTATAGTCAGCAGCAAATGCGTGAGCTGGTGGCTTATGCCGCCAGGCTTGGCATCCGGGTGGTGCCGGAAATTGATTTACCCGGTCATGCCAGTGCCATTGGCCGGGCTTATCCTGAGCTGATGGCGGCGCCGGGGCCTTATTTACCGGAATTGCGGTTTGGTGTGTTTACCCCGCTGTTGGCTGTGCATTCGCCGAAAGTGAGCGAATTTACCCAAAAGTTGCTGACTGAAGTGCAACAAATTTTCCCGGATCCTTATCTGCATATTGGCGGCGATGAAGTGAAGCCGGATGACTGGCTGGCGAATCCGGACATTGTGCGGTTTATGCAACAACAGCAATTGCCGGATGCAGCGACGCTGCATGCCGATTTTAACCGTCGGTTAGCCGGGCAATTGCAGGCACTCAATCGGCGAATGATGGGCTGGGATGAAGTGCTGCACCCTGATTTGCCGGCTGAAGTGCTGGTGCAATCCTGGCAAGGCCAGGATGCGGTGGCGGCCAGTGTCAAAGCCGGTCATGCCACCTTGTTATCGGCCGGTTATTATCTGGATCAGCCGATGCCAGCCTCTTACCATTATCGCAATGATCCAGTGACAGTAGCGCAGCCACTACCGCCGCTCCGGGGGGAGCGCGAACAGGCCATCCAGCTGAATTTCAGTTTGCAGCGGCTCAATAATAAAGCAGTAGAGGGCAGTTTGTTGTTGCTACCCGCCACAGCACAGCACAGCGCGCAACTGCGCTGGTGGGTGCCAGGCCGTGGTGCGCTTGCAGCCAATACGTTAAAGCAACAAGGCCAGCACTGGCAGTTTCAACTGGATAGCTGGCTTGGCCCCGGTGAATTTGAGCTGGAGCAGCAAAGCCCGGCCAGTTCACAGCAAAGCAGCCAGTGGCGAGCCAGCTTATGGCTTGGCAACACCCCTTATCCGCTGCAACTGCGCCAGATGGCGGTTGATCCGCTGTTATGGCAACAACTGAGCGCCAGCCAGCCAGCCTTAACGGCCTGGCAGCAGCAGTTGATCAAAGGCGGTGAAGCGGCGCTCTGGACCGAATTGGCCCCGGCCGCAACGCTGGATCTGAAGTTATGGCCCAGGTTATATGCGGTGGCGGAACGGTTCTGGTCTGAGGAAAGTTTGCGGGATGAAGCTTGGATGTACCAGCGTTTGCAGCGGATGGATGATTATGCTGCCAGGCTCGGCTTGCAACATCAGTTACAGCAGCAACAAGGGTTACAACAACTGGCGGCCAACAGCGCAGAGCTCTCGGATCTGAAGCTGCTGAGTGAACTGACCGAACAAAGTCAGTATTACAGCCGGCATCATCTGAAAACGGTGCGGGATGAATACAGGTTGGGGCTGCCATTGCAGCGGTTGGCGGATGCTTTACCGGCGGAAAGTCTGCAGCTAGTGAGGCTGCGACAGCAACTGCGCAGTTTGCATTGTGCTGATATGGCTGTCACTGCCGCTGAGCGCGCCAGTTTAGTGGCTGAGTTGCAGCACCAATTGAGTCAGTGGCAGCAAGCCGCCAACAGGTTACAGCAATTTCAGGGCAGTGCCAGTGGCGCCTTGCAACAAAGGACCATCCGGCTACTGGCGCAGCAAGCCAGTCAAAGTCTGGCGCTTGGTTTGCAGTGGCTGCAGTTGTTGCAGCAGGGGCATACCGTCAGCCCGCAGCAGTTGCAACAATGGCAGTTGCAGCTACAGCAACTGCGCACAGCGCCCGCTGAAGAAGTCCTGCCGTTGCTGCGGCTGTTATCACTGAGCTGGCAAAGTTGTGCTGCTTCAGCAGCATCGCGCTAACCAGGCATTTTCACACTGGCAACCTGCGGCCGCTGCCGCAGGTTGCCAGGCTTAGTCGTGAATTAACCGCCTGGGGGGTTGCGCCCGTCTGTGATCACCGACCGTTTTTGTGCACTCTGCTTTGCCAACTGTCAGCAGATCACCAGGTGCAGTTGACCAGCGGCCAGGGCTGAACTAGCTTTAAACACCAACAACAAGGACCAGCGTTGTTTAAAGGTCAGCTTCCATGATGGAGGTGTGTCATGTTCAGTCGTCTGCTTTATCGTATCGTGCTGTTTTTTATCCGTTTACCAAAAAGTGTCAGTTATCTGCTGCTCGGCTTGGTGCTGATCCTGCCGCTGCTGACCACTTTTGTCGCCAAAATGTATCAGCAGTGGGATAACGATCCGGACCGTGGCGCTGTAGCTATGGCCGATGGTCGGTTTGGCGAAAATTACAGTACGCCGGAATATCTGGATCAGGGTTGGGATGCCAATGCCAGCCTCTGGTTTTATAACACCACGCAGGGCTCGGCGCTGTTGCCTTATGACTTTTTACTGGCGCTGGAGCAACCAGAAAAAAGTCAGTTCAGTTGTGAGCGTAACGGCAAAAACAGCAGCTGGTTTTTATGTCCGAAATTTATTGATGATCATCGCTATTTACCGCAAAAAGCCACTTTTTTTAATCCAGATGCCTTGCCGGTAGGTTTTGTCAAAGAACGTTATCAGGGCCGTGATTATGTCGGCCTGACCTGCAGCGCCTGTCATACCGGCCAGGTCAATTATCAGGGCCGGGCACTGCGGATAGATGGCGGACCCGCGATGGCCGATATGGTTGGTTTGTTAACTGACATGTCGCAGGCGCTGCGACAAACTCAGCGTCAACCGGATCGCGACAATCCAAGGTTACAGCGTTTTATCGATCAGGTGCTGGCGCTCGATAACGATTTCAGCACGGCCGAACAAGTGGAAGCTGAGCTGAATAAATGGACCCAGACCCGGGATCTGTACAATACCGTCAATCACAGTACCACCCGGCAGTGTTTGCAGTCGGATGGTAGCGTGCAGGATTGTGCCGGCGATACCAATCGTCCGCTGCGATACGGCTATGCCCGACTGGATGCCTTTGGCCGTATTTATAACCGGGTGCTGCAACATGCCATTAATCGCAGTCAACTGGAGAAAATTTTAAAAAGTGTCACCCGATTCGGCGGTGCTGAACGAGTGCTGACCGATGCGGAAGTGGAACTGGTGTTAAGAGGGGTGGGAGATCCGACGGACGCGGTGTTAAAAGACGAACAATTTGCCCAGATCCTGGCCAATTTACGCTCCAATGCGCCAGGGTATCCGGCTTTGAATCAGCCGAATATGCTCAGGATCCGCAATGCCATTTTCAACCCGCCTAATGCGCCTGTCAGTTACCCTTTCCTGTGGGATATTACCCGTTCTGATTATGTGCAGTGGAACGGACTGGCTGGTAATTCTTTTCTCGGGCCTTTGGGCCGTAATGCCGGTGAAGGGATTGGGGTCTTTGCTATTCTGGACTGGCATACCGAAACTGGTGTTAGTAAGTGGATGAAAAACTTTAGTTTATCCTCATTTTTAACCGGGCAAAGTAATAAAGAACAGGTGATTAATTTTAAATCCTCGGTCGATTTATTTAATCTGGAGCGGCTGGAAAGTCATTTAGGCAGTCTGATGTCGCCGCGCTGGCCGTTCTGTCGCCAAAGCGAAAGCGGCGCTTATTATTTGCCAAATGGCCCGCAGAGCCAGCCGGTCGATGTACGGGCTTGTGCCGGCAAGGATTTACGAATTAATCCGCAGCAGGCGGAGCGGGGCAAAGTGCTTTATGCCGAGCGCTGCCAGAGTTGTCATATTGTGCTGGACCGGGAGGCCGGTGACCGCTTGATGGTATCGAATATGGTGGGGATCCAGGATGCGGAAACCACCGATGAAACCATGGCGCGCAACAGTGTGATGTACCATGGCAAATCCGGCAATCTGAAAAATACCTATCAGGATACTGATGTTGGTACTGTGGTGATCCAGGAAGATGCACCTGTAGTGCAAATTCTGACGGCTGGCACCAAAGGGGTGATTGCGACGCCAGATGCGGATAAATGGCTGCCGGTGCGGCTCTATGACTGGGTCTATTCACTGGTGAGATCAGCGCAGGACAATCCGATTAAAAATAGCCTGAAAGCTGGTAATTATCTGCCGGACACCACCGCCAATCCCTATCAAAGTCTGCTGGCGTATCGTGGCCGCTCGCTGAATGGCATCTGGGCCACTGCACCTTATCTGCACAATGGTTCAGTGCCTACTTTGTATGATTTACTCAGCTGTGCGCAGGACAGGCCTAAGACTTTTCAGGTCGGCGCCCGTGAGTTTGACCCAATCAAAGTCGGGTTAAAGAGTGAAGGTTATGCTGGTTTTACCTTTGATACCACTCTGGTGGGCAATCTCAATAAGGGCCATGACTATGGCGCTTGCCAGCTCAGTCATGACGATCGGATGGATCTGATTGAATTTCTGAAAACGCTGTAACTACAGCAAGGAGAGCCTATGCCAAGCCGGAATTTTTTAGCCGAATTTGATGCCGCAGCGCCAGAGTGTCAGTACCCGCTGGTACAAAGCTGGATCCAAAGTCCAGCGCGACTGGCATTTTTTGCCCAGCTCAGAGCAGAGCGGCCGGTGTTGCAGACGCCGGTCTGCACGCTCGTGGCGAATTATGTCGATGTCGCCGATCTGCTGCAGTTGCCACAAAGCTTCACTGTTGATTTGTACAAAGCCAAGATGGGGGTGACCGCCACTGACGCCGGTTATCTGATGGCGCATGATGATGATGCCTTACATTACCGGGAAAAATCGCTGATGCAGGGTTTGCTCAATCGCGACGATTTACCGGCAGTACGGCAGCAAGTGGCGAAAAACGCCGCCACAGTGTTGCAACAGGCCGCTGGTGAGATTGAACTGGTCAATCAGTATTGCCGGTTGGTGCCGGTGTTGCTGGTACAACAGTATTTTGGCTTGGATGGGTCGGATAAGCAGGATTTAATCCGCTGGTCGTACTGGAATCAGTACGACGCGTTTCACAATCAGCCGATTGATTTGTTATCCGATCAGGATTACCAGTTGATTATCAGCGAACATGCGAAAGTCTCGGAAGAATTGCAGGCTTATATTGCGGTGCTGATGGCGCGTAAAGTGGTATCAGCACGGCTGAAAGGCTGGTTGCAATTACTGTTAAAACCGCCGGCAATATTGCTGAGCCGTTTGTTGGGCCTGACCATGCCGCCGCACCGGGATACGATGGTCGAGCGGATGGTGAAATCACAGTTTGCCAGCAGTGTCGATTTTCCCTTGCTGCGGGTTGGGGTGAATGCTGGCGGTTTACTGATTGGTGCTATTGAAACCACCTCACAAGCGGTGGCACAAACGGTGCAATTTTTTCTGCAAAGGCCGGAGTTATTACAGCAGGCCAAAGCGTTGGCGCGGCAGGATGATGTGGCAGGCTTTGATGCTATGGTGTGGGAAGCACTCAGGTTTGTCCCCATCAGTCCGGATATTTTCCGCAAAACCGCTGCCGATTGTGACATTGGCCTGGGGACGAATTATCAGACCCGGCTGAAAAAGGGCACTATCGTCCGGTTACTTACCCAGTCAGCGATGTTTGATCCTTATGCTTATCAGCAGCCTGAAACATTTAATCCGCAGCGGGATGTCAATCATAACTTTGTGTTTGGTTATGGTCCGCATCAGTGTCTGGGTAAATATGTCGGCATGCAGTTGATCCCGGAAATGGTCAAACAAGTACTGTTGCTGGATAACATCCAGAGCAAAGCCGATATCAGTTATGTCAATGCCGAGTATTTTCCGGATCGGCCCGGGCCATTTCCGGAACATTACCCGTTATGCTGGCAACCGACCTAAGCTGAGCCTCCAGCAGCTGGCAGGGTTGGGCCCAAGCTGCGCATCGGGTCCAACCTTGTTCAGTTAGTTGATTTCAGTAATAAACTGCTCGCGGCTGCGGCGTACTTTGGCCAGATTGACCAGCCAGTCACCCTCGGCGGCACGATAACCCAGCGGTAACATCACCACAGAGCGCAGGCCACGCTGACGCAGTTGTAAAATTTCATCCACTTGCTCAGGCACAAAACCTTCCATCGGCGTACAGTCAACCTGTTGTTCCGCAGCGGTAATTAAGGCTGAACCCAAACCAATATAAGCCTGACGGGCGGCGTGTTCAAAATTGGTCTGGGCATCCCGTTGCGGGTAAATACTCAGCAGTTGCTGACGGTAATTTTCCCAGCCTTCATTGCGGAAACCACGCACAGTGTTGACCAGATCAAACATTTGGTTAATCCGATCGGCGGTGTAATTGTCCCAGGCGGCGAACACGAGCAAGTGGGAACAATCAGTCACCTGATCCTGATTCCAGGCATGGGGTTTGATTTGTGCTTTCAGCTCAGTATTGGTGACCACTAACACTTCATACGGCTGTAAGCCACTGGAGCTGGCGCTCAGACGGATCGATTCCAGAATGGTGTCTACCACTTCGGTTGGGACGGCTTTGCTGGCATCCATTTTTTTCGCGGCATAACGCCAGTTTAAATGTTTTAATACATCAGACATTGCAAATTCTCTCATAGCTCGCCAGGCCTTCAGCTTGTTGCTGACCCGACCTTGGCCAACAACAGATGTTGGGCAACAGCTTTGATCTGCAGTTCAACTGGCGGCTGGCTTCGTGCATGGAACAAATCCTGTACCCGGCAAAATAACCGGGACAGGGATCAGGGTGCTGCTGGTTCCTTTTCATGCCTGAAGATGCAGGCAACGGGTTGGCACTTAATAGGCCAGCGCTGGCAGCCTGGCAGATCTGGAGACGCTGTGGGCGGAATTAAATGCCTTCGCCTAAAAATACTCTGCTGTAACGTGGTTTCAGAAATACTTGTTGCCCGACGGACAGCCCCAGTTTTTTGAACTGCTCTTTACTGAGTTCGACATGGACCACCCGCTCTGCACCATCCGCCTGCAGTTCCAGTCGTACCACCGGACCGACCACAGTGATCAGCTCCAGGCTGGCAGCAATAGTGTCGGTTTCAGCCTGTAACACCACCTCAATTTCATGTGGCCGGACGTAGGCAAAACCCGGTAACTCGACGTCGGCCTGACTGGCCGGCTGATCGCTGCTATTGGTGTTCACCAGGGTATCGCCGTGCCGCACTCTGGCATGGAATAAATTCACTGTGCCCAAAAATTCATAGACAAAAGGGTTGGCCGGGTTGTCATACACTTGTTCCGGCGTGCCGTCCTGTTCAATTCGGCCTTTGTTCATCACCACGATGCGATCCGCCACTTCCAGCGCTTCTTCCTGATCATGGGTAACAAATACACTGGTGACATGAATTTCATCATGCAACCGTCGCAGCCAACGCCGCAGTTCAGCCCGAACCTTGGCGTCTAAAGCGCCAAAAGGCTCATCCAGCAACAGCACTTTGGGTTCAACGGCCAGTGCCCGCGCGAGCGCGATCCGCTGCCGCTGACCACCGGACAGTTGCGATGGATAACGATCGGCGGTCCAATCTAACTGCACCAGTTCCAGTAAACGATGCACTTTTTGTTTGATTTGTGCAGCCGATGGTCTGAATTTGCGTGGCTTGACAGTCAGGCCAAAGGCCACATTTTCAAACACTGTCATGTTTTTAAATAAAGCGTAGTGCTGGAACACAAAACCGACACCCCGCTCACTGACATGCTGATGACTGATGTCTTCACCATGAAAAATAATCCGGCCTGAATCGGTTTGTTCCAAACCGGCAATCAAGCGTAATAACGTAGTTTTACCTGAACCAGATGGGCCGAGCAGGGCGGTCAACTCGCCGCTCTGAATAGATAAACTGACATTATCCACGGCGACAAAATCACCAAAATTTTTCCGTACCTGTTCGACCTGAATACTCATGTTTACCTCGTGGCGGGACCGCGGTTAGTCGCGATATACCGTCATCATTCATCGGTGACTGTCTGCTGCTCTAGCCAAGCTAACAAGGGGCTGCTCAGCACTGGCGATGGCGCCAAGCTCTGCGGTTGCCATACGCTGTTCCAACTGGATCAGCCACTGCTGCAGCCAGATTTGCCAGGATTGCATTGTCATTGCTACCTCATCTAGACATCTATATGCCTGATGCGCATTACAACAGAGGCTGTTAATAACTTTAAATACTTTTTAGTAGCAAGGTTATAACTGAAAGTAATGAATAACTGATATCTAAGCGGCAGATGAGATTAGTCGGCGGAAATTTTTTGCTGGCGCAGGGATTTAGTGCCGCTGCGTTGTTTTTTGCTATCGAGCCGGCGTTGTTGACTGCCATAGGTTGGTTTAGTGGCATGACGCTTTTTTTGCACCTGACCGGCACTTTGGATCAGTTGGATCAGTTGGGTCAGTGCTGCCGAGCGATTCATTTCCTGGCTGCGGCTTTGCTGGCTTTTGATAATAATTTTACCTGAGGCGGTAATCCTATGATCGGCACGCGCCAATAACGCTGTTTTGTAAAACTCCGGCAACGAAGATGCACGGATATCAAACATCAACTGCACTGCGGTGGAGGTCTTATTGACATGCTGGCCGCCAGGCCCGCTGGCACGAATGGCCTGCCAGTCAAGTTCAGCGGCATCAAGCCGGATACCGGGGCTGATTTCAAGCATGGAATACTCCTGAAAAAAGCTGATCCTGCCAGATCAACCGAGAAATTGCAGCCAGTTTCGCTGACAGCGGCTATAATGCCACACTTTTTTTATGGGTAAGTGAATCTTTCCCCCTGTTGAGGATACCTCTAATGTCACAATTACCACCTTGTCCACAATGTAATTCCGCTTTTGCCTATGAAGACGGTATCCAACTGGTGTGCCCTGAATGCGGCCATGAATGGCAGCCAGGCGCTGTTTCTGAAGCTGCTGACAGCGCAAAAGTGATCCGCGATGCCGCTGGCAATCCATTGCAGGATGGCGATACTGTCACCGTGATTAAAGACTTAAAAGTGAAGGGGTCATCGCTGGTGGTGAAAATTGGCACTAAAGTCAAAAGCATTCGTCTGGTGGAAGGCGATCACGATATCGACTGTAAAATTGATGGTTTTGGTGCGATGAAACTGAAATCAGAGTTTGTGAAAAAAGTTTAAAGCCGTGCCAGGCGGGGTCGGACTGACCCCGCTGGCGTGCACAAACTTAATAGGAACGGCTGCGGTAAGTGGCGGCATCCAGAATGGCCCACAAATGCACCAGCCCGGCCAGAATCGCTGGGACTATTAAAAACCACAGAAAATAACCGACAGCACAAGTGACAAAAAACAGGATAGCGGCCAGTAACCGACCCTGAACCAGCTGTCCCAGCCCCGGAAACGGAATATTACATAAGGCTGCAATTACATTACCGCCTGAACCTTGTTCTGCCATTCTACACCCCGACAATTCACTAAATGAAGCCATGAGATTATCGCACTTTGACCATGCTGACAGCAAAAATCTGTAACAGGCTATGTCGTGTGCATGCCGTTATGGCGCGGGTTCAGTGACAAAACCCAGTTTCAGAATGCCAGCGCTTTGCACTGCGGCCATGGTTTTGACCACATGTTCATAAGCCACAGTGCGATCACCGCGCAGATGAATTTCCGGTTGCGGTTGTGCCGCCGCTGCCGTTTTCAGCTCGGCAGCCAGTTGTTCCGGACTGACTTTACGTTCATTCCAGAACACTTCGCCTTGCGCATTCACCGCCAGTTGCACTGTGCTGGGTTTGACTTCATTCGGCACATTACTGGCGCGGGGTAAATCGACATTGACGCTGTGTGTCAGCACCGGCACGGTAATAATAAAAATAATCAGTAATACCAACATGACATCGACCAGCGGCGTCATGTTGATTTCGCTCATCACTTCATCCTGAGACTCAAAATCGCCGCCAAACGCCATCTCAGACTCCTTTACGGATAGCAGTGACCTGAGCGGCCTCTGCCCGTTGCTGGGCTGATTTTGGGGCGGCGCCCGTCAGGAAATAAGCATGCAACTGAAAGGCAAAGCGGTTTAATTTACTGATGATGCCTTTGTTGCCACGGTTGAGCGCGTTGTAAGCCAGCACGGCCGGGATTGCCACCGCCAAACCAAAAGCCGTCATAATTAAGGCTTCACCGACCGGGCCTGCCACTTTATCAATACTGGCCTGGCCGCTGGCACCAATGCCGACCAATGCATGGTAAATACCCCAGACAGTGCCAAATAAACCAACAAAAGGCGCGGTTGAGCCGACAGATGCCAGCACGGCCAGGCCTTTTTGCATTTGTTCGGCACTTTCTTCAATCGCACCTTTTAAGGTGGAGGTCAGCCAGTCGGATAGCGGCAGATGACCATGTAAATCGTCCTGGTGGGTGCTGTGGTGGTCTAATGCCGCCTGACCTTCATCGGCCAGAAAGCGGAACGGATTAGCTCTGCTGCTGTGCTGGGCATTGGCAGCAGATAAAATCTGCAGACCCTGGGCAAAACTTTGCGCATGCCAGAAATCACGGCTGGCGTGGGCGACTTTTTGCAGTTGCCATAAATGGCGGGCGCGGATCAGGATCACACACCAGGAGGCGACGGACATGATCAGCAGGACCAGGGCGACGCCTTTAATCACGCCATCACCTTGTGCCCACAATGCAGCAATGCCATAAGGGTTTTGTTCAATCATGCTGGACCTCAATCAAAAGTTATGGATTCAGAGAAAAATTCACTGGCATTTCATACCAGAAATCAATGGCTTTACCGTTTTGCCTGGCAGGCTCAAACTGCCACTTTTTTACCGCCTGGCGGGCTGCCTGATCCAGCCGGCTAAAACCGCTGCTTTGTTTGATGCTGATATCACCCACAGTGCCATCGGCTTTCACTTCCAACAGTAACCAGACAATGCCTTGTTCTTTTTTCTTGCGTGACATCTGCGGATAAACCGGCGCCCGGTTTTGTAACCCCTTCGCTGCAGCCGAAGGCGGTTGCACTGGTGCCGGCTGGGCTTTGACCGGTTTACTGGCGGTGGGCGCTGGTGTTTTCGCCACGGTTTTGACCGGCGGCTCTGGCGGTGCCTGCACGGCACGTTCTGACGGTGGTGCTTTTGCTATTGGTTTAGGTTTGGCAACCGGCTTAGGCCGCACTTTCGCGACAGGTTTGACCGGTTCAACCGGTTTAACCTTCACCGGCTGTGGCGCAGGCTCTGCTTTGGGCGTGCTGATCAGGACCGCCATCATCGGAGGCGGCGTGATGGTTTCAGCAACTGGTGTGGTGCTGACGGCCATCGCGACGGCCAGACCTGCCAGGTGGACGGCAATGACGATACACAAAATCACAATATGCTGACGGGCAAATCTGTCCACATGTATTCCACAGCCATGGCTAAGCCAATGCTGATATAAAGCTATATGATAATAGTTCGTATTATCTCATTTTCAATGCTGACATGATAGTGCTTTTGTTGAGCAAGGTGATAAATCTTTCTGGCCGGCTTTAAAGCATGGCATCACGCCAGTCCGGCACTGGGTTATGGGGCCGGTTCTGGCAAGTGCCGCGCTGAACACAGCGGCGCTAAGCGACTTGTTTTTCCGCCAGATGCAGTTCCATCGTCGCTTTTAATAAGCGGAACAGCCGGATCGATGCATCAATTTCTTCTTTTCGGTTGGTCAGACTTTCGACGTTCAGTCCCAGTGGTAAGTCTAAATTGGCACAATGCTGCAGAATTTGCTGCAGGTTGTCACGGCAGATTTTAATCGATTCATGCAGCGGATGGTCGGCATCCAGAATGCGATAACGACTGGCCTCTGGCACTGAAATGCCAAGCCATTGCATAAAATCCAGTGTTTGTTCACCGCCACAGGGGGTAAAGGTCAGAATGATGCGTTGTGGCGTCAGACCTTGTTGCTTACAACTGCGGGCGTAGCTGGTGAGTAAATCAATAGTGGCCTGGGCGTTGTAAACAGCTTGCGAAATAAAAAACTGACAACCCTGGTGCGCTTTTTCGATCAGCCGCTGATGTTCGTTGCCTTTTTGCGCATGACGTTCGGCAATAGCGACCCCGCCCAGATAAAAACACTGTGCTGAGCTGGCCAGTTGCTGATAAGCGTCGCTCAGGCTGAGTTTAATGGTGCCATTGGACGATGGGCTGCCAACCAGCACCAGATTATCCAACTGATACTCTGTTTTGGTTTCGCCAAGCCAGTGCTGAAATTCCGCGGCATCACGCTGTGCCACACTTTTATAAGTAATCACGTCACGCCGTGCCAATTGGCGCAGGATCTGGCTGTAAGCTCTGGGATCCAGTGTCTGTTGAAACGGGAAAGGCCGTTCACTGCTCACTCGGCTGCTTTCATCCTGAATGTCATAAATAATCAGGCCGTCGTATTCCACTTCATTCAGCCGCGCCAGCAGTTTTTTTGCGATGCGCTCAGTTTTATCGACCGCAGTACCGGCTTTTGGCGGAGTGGTGCCAATCAGGTATACCCCTTGGCTAGGATCGGTAATTTTTTGCTTTAAAGATAACGCCATGATCAACACTGCTTGCTGGATGAAATTACGGCTAAGTATACAGATGTTTGGATGGCTGGCCATCCAAATTTAAATGAATTTTTTCGATAACAGTGCACTGAATGATTCAAGCAGGTTAAAACAGCAGGCGATTCAGCTGGCGAAATTAAACTGTGTTGCAGACCAACTCAGCGCAAAGCCGCTTGCGGCCTGAGCTGGCGGGCATTATGCTGCAGTTTTGACTTCGGACGACCTCGCATGGCAGCGCATCTGCACTTGTTTTCATCACTTCACCCGGTTGCGGGCAACTTAGCTGCTGCGCCAACATCACGCCTGAGCCCTGGCTGGCGGGCCGCTTTATTGCTTTTGCTATGCAGTCAGTTCAGTTGCAGTACCCAGCTAGCACCAGACTCTGCCTTGCGCTCCTTGACCTTATTGCATATCAACGACACGCACTCGCACTTTGACGCCGATCCGGCGACAGTGCAGCTTGCTGGCCAATCGCAGCCGCTTTATACCTATATTGGCGGCCACGGCCGGGTCGCGACGCTGGCCAGGCAATGGCGGCAACAGGCAGCACAACAAGCTAAGCCGTTGTTATTTTTACATGGTGGTGATGCGTTTAAGGGCAGCGGTTATTTTGAAGAATTTGGCGCGGCTATTAACAGCGATATGCTCAACCGGTTGCAACTGGATGCGATGGCGCTTGGCAATCATGAATTTGATTTAGGGGTGGCAGAATTGGCCAGTTTTGCCCGTGCCAATCAGTTCCCGTTGTTGGCTGCGAATCTGGATACCACAGCAGAGCCAGCATTACCGGCTGGTTTGATCCAGCCTTATGTATTGTTTGAAATTGATCAACAGCAGCGCGCCCAGCCTGTGACACTGGCGCAGGTGCAACAGCCAGCAAGAGTAGTTGCCGTGTTTGGGCTGGCATTGCAGGATATGAAAAACTTATCAACGCAGACCGGCGCCCTGCAGTTTCAGGATGAAATTGACAGCGCACGGCAGTTAATAGCGCAGCTGAAACAACATGGCATTGAGCGGGTGATTGCGCTGACCCATCTGGGGCACCAGCGTGATTTAACCATCGCCGCTGCAGTGGACGGTATTGATGTGATAGTCGGTGGCCATTCCCATAGCTTGCTGGGCGATTTCAGCGCCTGGGGTCTGGGTGTACAACCGCCTTATGCCGAACAAATCCGCAGCCTGAGTACTGGTCAGCCGCGGCAAAGTCCGGCTTGTGTGGTGCAGGCCGGTCAGTTTGCCCAGGCGCTTGGCAAGCTGGAGTTGGAGTTTGATCAACAAGGCCAGATCAGCCTTTGTCAGGGCGAGAATACGCTGCTGGCGAGTGCTGACTTCTTCCGCGCTGCCAGTCGCAGTGAGTCGGAGCGGTTGACCGATCCGCAGTTGCTGAGTGCAGTGGCGGCTTTACCACGTACCCGGATTGTGGCCGAAGCGAGCGATATCCGGCAACGACTGGATCAACATTACAAACCGGCAGTTGAACAAAGGTATGGCCCGGTGCTGGCGATCGCTGGGCGTAGCTTTATGCATGTGCGCCAGCCTGGCGAACAAGGCAGTTCAGAGCATGGTTCAGAGCTGGCACCGCTGGTGGCTGATAGCTTGTTACAGTACGTCAATCGCGCTGATATTCAGGCGCAAACCGGCCGCGCCGCCGATATCGCCTTAGTCGCTGCTGGCAGTATCCGTAGCAGTCTGGCGGCTGGCGCTGTGCGCGAAGGTCATGTGTTATTGGAAATTCTGCCTTATCAGACCTCGGTCAGCTTATTGACGGTGAGCGGTAAAACGCTTAAACAGCTGTTGCAACAGACTATTGCGGCCACTATTGCACCAGGAGCACATAGCGGCAAATTTCCTTATGGCGCCGGACTACGCTATCAGGCGCTGGTCGGCCCGGACGGGCAACTCAGTTTCAGCCAGCTTGAATGGCTGCAGCAGGATCAGTGGTTGCCAATTGAAGACGAAATGCAGTACCGACTGGCCACGACTCAGTATTTAGCCGATGGCAATGATGGCTGGGGCGCGCTGGCACAAGCTCAGCTCGCCGGCACAGACCGGATTGATTTAGCTTTTGTCGCCGGTCAGTTGCAACCTTTTCCATTGCGTCGCCTCGTGCTGGCCAATGCTGCGGAGCCGGCGGCACAGCACAAAGTGCAGTATCAGGCGCAATACCAGCCGCAGTATCAGCCGGGTAAAACGCTGAATTGTCAGAGTGGCCAGGCTGAGCTGCGTTGTGGTGTGCAAAATCAGGCGCTGCTGGATTATATTCGGTTCCAGCCGGAGCGCCTGCAGCAATTATTGCCGCCGCTGGTGACATTCCGCCGGCAAGCCGCACTGTAAAGCTGCGCGAGGTGGCGGCCACAGGCGCAAGGTTTGCGACCGTCGTGGTAGCGCTTTCATTTGCATTGCAGGCGGTTTTTTCAGCAGTTGCCGCGGTGTTTGGCAAAATCCCGTTAAAGCAGCAGCTTTGTGAGTGAAAGTCTTGACGGATGAGGCTAATTGTCATAAATCTGTCGCCTGCGCGGCATAAATTATCAGCTTTACAAAGGATGTCAGGTGATGTTGGGGCGTATTTACACACTGCCGGTGTTGTTGTTTTGTGTGCTGACTTTATTCAGCGCTGGTCTTGCCTCTTATATCCAATTGATTGAACACCGTTCCAACAGCAGTAAAGCCTCGATTATCGCCCATCAAATTAGCAGCAATCTGGAAGTATTTTCTGCTGACCGTTTACGCGCTATTGATGACTTGTTGGCGAGCTGGCCGGTCTATCACGCCAACCCGATAGACTGGTTTAACGTTCGCGCCAATACCCTGGCGAAGGTGTTGCCTGGTTTTAAAGATATAGTACTGGCCGATCCGCAATTGCGCATGCAGTGGAGTATCGATAAAACCAATCGGCAGCACAGGCTTGGACAGTCGCTGACCGTGATGGGCCTGGCGGCGGTGCCTGTAGGTAAAATGCAGTTCAGCACAGGCTTCTATTTGCAGGATAATCATCAATATGCAGTGATTGCCAAAGTGATTGACGATCGCAACCCGGCCAAAGGCGTGGTCGCGGCCAGCTTCGACCTGGATGAAATTTTACTGGTGCTGGTCGGGGAGCTGGTCAGTGATAACCTGAGTTTTTATCTGCTGGACCAACAAAGATTATTATTTAAACATGGCGAGCTGGATTTAGCTGCGCCCGTGGTGGAGCAACATTTGAGTTTTGCCGGCCGCGACTGGTTATTTGTGATCCAGTCCCGGCAGCAAGGCTTACACAGTGCTTTGCTGGTGCTGTTGATCGGTATCAGCTCAGCCCTGATGATGAGTTTATTGTTATACCGTCATTTACGCCGCGAACAACAGTTATCCGCTCACCAGCAAATGTATCTGGCAGCCGCCAATGCCTCGCTGGATGCGATAGCCTTATACAGCCCACAGAGCGGTGCGACCGCTGATTTTAAATTAAAACATACCAATGCCAGAGTGCCGTTGTTGCTGCAACCGGCGGGGCAGCATTTGTTGCAGTTGACTTTAAAGCAACAGTGTCAGGCACTGGGTAGTGATGCCTTCTGGTCAGCTTGTCAACAAGTGTTCCATCGCGGTCAGCCGTTTGAAACTGTGGTCGCGCTCGATTCGCCGTTGTTATTTGCAAAGTGGTTGCGGGTGCAAGTGGTGCGGGCTGGTGAAGGGCTGGCGGTGACATTACGTGATATCACAGTGCGTAAAACAGAAGAGCAACTGCTGAAAATCAATGAAGAAAAATATCGGCGTTTAATTGAAGGTATCGATGGTCATTTTATTTACCGGATGACGACGGCGGGGCAAATCGATTTTATTTCCAATAGTGTGCAACAGATCCTGGGTTATCAGCCGGCTGATTTTTGTCAGCATCATCAGCGTTATGTGCGGCAGGAGCCGGCCAATATGGCGCAGATCCGGCTGTTGTTGCAACAAGGCCACACGCCGGCGCCTTATATGATTGAGTATCTGGATGCAACGCAGCATCCCAAAGTTATTGAATACCGCGAACGGCCCATGCTGGATGACCAAGGGCAAGTGCTGGCCATTGAAGGCATAGGCCGCGATGTGACTGCTGAGCTGGCACTGCAGCAAAAAATCCGCTTTCAGGCCGATCATGATCAACTGACAGGTCTGCTGAATCGGTATGCTTTTGATCTCCGCCTGAAACAATTGTTGGCGGATGCGGTGCCGGCCATCCTCTGTTATATCGATATGGACCAGTTTAAGCTGGTCAACGACTCCTGTGGTCATTTAGCCGGTGACGAGCTGCTGCGCAGTGCCGCCAACATTCTTGCCACTGATTTGGCGCCTGGCGATATGCTGGCACGGCTGGGGGGGGATGAATTTTGTCTGATTTATACTGGCATTAACCTGGCCCAGGCCGAGCAACGCCTGCAGCTGTTATTTGAACGTATTCAGGCGTTTCGTTTTAGCTGGGAAAATAAAGTCTTTACCATAGGTGCCAGTATTGGGGTGCTGCAACTGCGTGGCCAGACGCAAAATACAGTGGAAATTCTGAAAGCGGCCGATAGCGCCTGTTATTTTGCCCGCACTGCGGGGCGTAATCGTTATCAGGTAGTCGATACCGATGCTGCTGAGCTGAACCATCGGCAAAACGAGCTGAATCTGGTCAGTAAAATACAGCAGGCCATAGATTTAAATCAGTTTGAGCTGTACTTCCAGTCGATAGTGCCGCTGCAGGGCCAGGGCCAGGGGCATCATTATGAAATCCTGCTGCGACTTAGTGATGCGCATGGGCAGATGTTAAGTCCGGCGGTGTTTATTCCGCTGGCGGAGCGGTTTGGCCTGATGCAGGCGATTGATCGCTGGGTGTTTAATCAGGTGCTGGATGGGCTGGAGCAACAGCCGCACCATGTGGCGCAACTGGAAAAAGTCGCGATTAATTTGTCTGGTTTGTCGCTGGGGGATGATAATTTATTGCAACATATCCTGCAGCGGTTTGCCCGCAGTGCAGTGCCACCGGCCAAAGTCTGTTTTGAAATTACCGAGACCGCCGCAGTGACCAATATGGCGAGCGCTGACCGTTTTATTCAGACGTTGCGGCAGATTGGCTGTCGTTTTTCGCTGGACGATTTTGGTGCCGGCATGTCCTCTTTTACCTACCTGAAAAATATGCCGGTCGATTTTGTCAAAATTGACGGTTCTTTTGTCCGCAATATGGCGGTGGATGCCACCGATTACGCCATGGTCAAAGCCATCGCCGAAATTGCCATCAGCTTAGGTAAACATACTATTGCTGAGTTTGTGTCGGACGGACAGGTGAAACAACTGCTGAAGGAGCTTGGCGTTGGTTTTGGCCAGGGCTTTGCGCTGCATAAACCACAGCCCTGGCAGCCTTGGGTGCAGCAGCAGTCGCAGCCTGCCCCTACGTTGGCGGTGTTGCCGTGAACAGCCAAGATAAAGTGGTGATAGTGACAGGCGCCAGTCGGGGTATTGGCGCTGCCACAGCCTTATTACTGGCATATCAGGGTTATGCCGTGGTGGTGAACTACCGGCAGCAACAGGCTGCTGCTGGGGCTGTTGTTGCGGCGATCACCGCTGCCGGTGGCCGGGCTATCGCGGTGGCCGCTGATGTCAGTCAGGAGGCGGCGGTTTGTCACTTGTTTGACTGCGCTGAACAGCAATTTGGCGCCGTGACCCATCTGGTGAACAATGCGGGCCGGTTGCAGCCACAAAGCCAACTGGCGCAGATCAGTCTGGCGCGTTTTCAGCAAATGCTGAGCGATAATCTGCAAAGTTGTTTTTTATGTTGCCGCGAGGCGGCCCGACGTTTTAGCAGTGGCGCCGCTATTGTGAATGTTTCTTCAGTCGCAGCCAGAACCGGCTCAGCCGGTGAGTATGTCGATTATGCTGCCGCCAAAGCCGGTATCGACACGCTGAGCAAAGGCTTGGCACTGGAACTGGCCGGCCGTGGCATTCGCGTTAATGTGGTGCGCCCTGGTTTTATTGACACCGAGATGCATGCCGATGGCGGTGAACCAGGCCGGGTGGAACGACTAAAACATCAGATCCCGCTGCAACGTGGCGGGACTGCTGCCGAAGTGGCAGCTGCGGTCGCCTTTTTACTGTCGGAGCAAGCCGCTTACAGCACTGGCATTGTGCTGGATGTGGCGGGTGGTCGTTAACCGATAGCTCTGAGTGTTCAGCATGCGCTTCAGTGCTCACCTGACTAACTCCGCTCTGCCTGGATCGAATATTTCACTAACTGCATCACCAGCGGCCGTACCATTAAAATAGCGGTAAAAGCACAGGGCATCGCAACCTGATAAGCCTGCCAGACCTGGCGCAGATAATCGCTGCTGAAACCGCGATTGAGTGCAGTAATCAGCAACGTCATCAACAAAGCCATAATGCCGGACATGTAAAAAGCAAACAGCAGCGGCGTATAACGGGCTGGCAGCTTGAAGCGATGTGCTTTGGTTGGAGCTTGAGAAGCTGACATCAGAAAGTTTCCTGCTTAACAAAGTAAGGACGGCATTATAAAAGACTGCTTGGGGGTTCAGTAGAATGTTGCAGCTGGTTACAGTCGTAAGTTAATATTTCGAATCTTTTATGGTGGCACGTATTGGCTTATGGATTCGTTAAAAGGCATTCAGTGTCTGATTAAAGCGGTACAAACCGGCAGTATTGCAGCGGCTGGTCGTCAGCTTGGTATCAGCGCTGCCGCTGCCAGTCAGAATATTGCCAGGCTGGAACAACAGCTTGGTTGTCGATTACTGGTTCGAACGACCCGTCAACTGGCGCTGACCGAATCAGGCCAGTTGTATTATGACCGGGTGGTTACTTTGTTGCAGGACCTGGAAGACGCGGGTCAGGCCGTGAGTGCTGTCACTGCGACACCTGGTGGGCGTTTAACGGTCGCGGCCAGCGCTGCTTTTGCCAGACATTTGTTGGCAAAAGCATTGCCGGGTTTTCAGCAACTGTACCCCAGGATTATCACTGAGCTGATTACCACAGATCGCAGAGTCGATCATATCAAAGAGGCGGTTGATGTCAGTATCCGGATTAAAGAAACGCTGGAAGATGGGCTGGTCGCTCGACCGCTGGCCCGGGTGCCACTGTTGTTTTGTGCCGCCCCCGCTTATTTGCAGCGGGTTGGTAAACCAGATCGGCCGGAACAGTTGCTAGCGCATCAATGTCTGTTATTCCGGTTGCCAGGACATGGCCGTTTGCTACCCTGGCGTTTTATCCGTCATGGTGTCAGTTTTGAACCCAAGCTACAAACTGCCATGATCAGTGATGATATTGATGCGCTGGCTGCGATGGCGGTGGCTGGTGCAGGTATCGCCAGACTTGGCGCTTTTGTGGCTGAGCCGCTGCTCCGGGCTGGCAAACTGGTTGAGTTGTTCCGCTTTGAGCCGGATACCGCCTTACAGGCCGAAGCTGAACCGCTGGAATTTTATCTTTGTGTGCAAGACCGGCATCAGTTGACGCCAAAAGTACAAGCCTTTTACCAGTATCTGCGACAGCAAATCCCATTACAGTGGCGGCTTTAGCCGTGAGCGCAACTCGCTCCTGAACGCAATAACAACGACAAAGGCGCTATGCTGGCTTGCCAGCAGTACGTTCCGGTGCGATCAGTTTTATATTCGATTTTATCTGATTTTCAATCAGGGATATTCGATTTTTATTGATTTTAAAAATCGGTATGATAACAGGCAATTCGTGATTGAATTCCTTGTTGTCCTCGATACTTGCTGAGCAACACTGGCGTGACCCAAACGTACTTGTGGTGGGTAACCTATCCGCTCTTTGCCCCGGTGAAAACCGGGGCTTTTTTTTATGTGCAGGAATGAACGGTACAGCCTTGTGGTCGGGAACAAACAAGGCTGCATGTGCAGGAATAGGTGACTGGATTGCAGCTCGCTGGCGCGCCATCTAGTTAACATGAATGAAAATTAAATATTTATCTGATATGCATAAAAAGTGACAAAAATTGATATTTTTGTTGTTTATCTGTGTTGAACCTGATGGTATAAAAAATCAGCAGGACTTGCCTGCTTATACTCACAGGAACAAAAAATGAAAAAAAATACTAAATTACGCGTTGTCATTGTCGCAGCCCTGTTCGGTCTGTTTTCTGGTTATGCGATGGCAAAACCTATGGTCTCTACCTGCCAGGAAGAGTGTACTTTATTCTGCGCATGGCTGGGGTTGTGCCAGTAAAGCCAGTCAGGTAACTAGGATTGAGCAAGAGTGCAGCCATTGCTGCCTCTTGCAGTGTTATTTCGGCACTGATGTGAGAATCTAACAATGGCAAATTTCAAATTTATCGCAGTGGTGTTTGGACTGATGTTTGCTGTTGGTCAGTTGCTGAGTTATCTGCATACAAATTATCTTGCCCAACCTGTTGTGGTATATGGTGATTATCAACAATATGGCCTCAGCCAGACGCAACAAGTCAAAGTATATGGTGTGAGTTGGTGTGTGTTTTGCAAACAACTGACTGCTGAATTAACCGCCAGAAACATACCTTTTACTTTGGTTGATGTGGAGAAAGATGCCTCGTCCAAAGTTGAGTATCAGGCTTTAGCAGGCCGCGGTTATCCGTTAGTGATTGTAGGGGATGCACTGATCTATGGTTTCCAGCGGGATATTGTTAATCGCGAACTAAAAAAACTTGGTTATCCCGATTGAAGCTGCCATCAAACGATCTGATAGTTCTAATCCGAGGCGACTGCGCCTTGTTATGTCATGGATCCTGCAGTGCTTTTATCTGAGCACTGCCAGGCGAAAAAAATCCGCCAGTGGCAGTAAAGGACTCAACTTAGCTGCAAGATGATGCGATTGCAGCCGATGCTGGCCGTTTGAAGCAGGTGAAATAATGGGATTGAGTCCGAAGTTAACTCTGTTGTTTTGCTTTTTTTGACGCCCAGCAACCACAGCCCCCGCAGAAAATGACCTTTTCTTATGTTGAACATCCGGTGATGGTCAATGTATTGATCTGCACACACTATGCATATCCGAAGTGTAGTGAATTAGAGTGCTAATTCTACCGCAAAAATATCCAAAAGCGCGTTAGATCAACAGTCTACTGCGCCCATTGCTTTTATTAACCAAGTTTCAGTTCCGGAAAAAAAGAATGTCTGCAAATAAGGCAAAGCAGCCATTCGCGTTTTCGAGATCCTTCGTTTGATGTAACCACAACTCGCCCGACGTTACCTTTACCCCAAGCAGCAAGTCGGCTGGGGCGAACGGAACATTTACCGCCGGTCGGTTTGCAGGAATGAACCAACAGCGGTTGTCGGAGCAAAGATACTGGCCGGGTGCTGTTCAGCTGTCCCACCAGCTGTTGCTGGCAGTTCAGCCTTCATGAGCGCCAATCCCCCGCGCTTTGCTGGGCATCAACAGGGGCTTAAGCGTTTTTTTAGCGGGCGACTGGCCTGTCACCGCGCTTTGCTCGTATACCTGCAGCATGGCCTTGCGACAAACATCTGAATATGACTACCGCCAAAAGCAGTAAAGTTCCCACCAGCCGGCTGGCACGATTTGGCAGCCTGGCCAGTTTAGCTGGCAAAGTAGCCGGCGGCATGTTAGCCGAAGGCGCCCGACAGCTGGCGCAAGGCCAAAAACCGACACTACAGCAAGTCTTGCTGACGCCAGCCAATGCAAAACGCGTTACGCAGCAGCTGGCGCATATGCGTGGTGCGGCGATGAAACTTGGCCAATTGTTATCGATGGATGCCGGCGACCTGTTGCCACCGGCGCTCAGTGGCATATTGGCGCAGCTCAGAGCGCATGGCAGCCCGATGCTACCGGCCCAACTGGCTGCTGTGCTGAAGCAAGAATGGGGCGCCGACTGGCAGCGTCAATTCAGTCACTTTAGTTTTGCGCCGCTTGCGGCCGCTTCGATTGGCCAGGTGCATGCAGCAAACCATGACAATGGCCGGCCGCTGGCCGTCAAAATCCAGTATCCGGGCATCAGCACCAGTATCGACAGCGATGTGGATAATGTGGCGACCTTGTTACGCATTAGCGGGTTGCTGCCGCAAGGACTGGCTATCGAGCCATTGCTGGCCGAAGCGAAACAACAGTTGCATCAAGAAGCGGATTACCTGCAGGAAGCCTGCTACCTACAGCGCTATCAGCAGCTGCTCGCCGCAGATCAACGCTTTTTACTCCCAGCGTTATACCCTGAGCTATCCAGCCGTCATATTCTGACCATGGGCTTTGTCGACGGCGTCGCACTGGATGAGTTAAGCCGGCAACCACAGGCGCTGCGGGATACCGTGATGAGCTGGTTGTTTGAGCTGTTATTTCTGGAGATCTTTCGTTTCCGGTTGGTCCAAACCGACCCGAACTTTGCCAACTACCGCTATAACCTGGCCGCCAATCAGCTGGTCCTGCTGGATTTTGGTGCCTGCCGCGATTATAGCCAAACCGTCAGTGACGGTTATCGGCAGCTGTTCCGTGGTCTATTGCAACAAGACCAAAGCATCCAACTGCAGGCGCTGCAACACATTGGTTATTTCAGTACCGACATAGTGCCAGCCCAGCAACAAGCCGTGCTGGATTTGATCAGCCTGGCGGCGGAGCCCCTGCAACAAACTGTGTATGATTTTGCCGCTTCAGATTTAGCACCGCGCATGCGTGACGCCGGATTGCAGCTATCGACCCGCTTGCGCTATTGGCATACGCCACCGGTCGATGCGTTGTTTTTACATCGTAAAATGGCAGGATTATTTTTACTGGCCAAACAGCTGCAGGCCAAAGTAGCGGTGCGGGCCTTGCTGGAGCCATTTTTATAAGCTTACCGGCAAGACCTGTCAGACTGGCTGGTAACGCTGTCAAAACTAGAGTTTGTAACTTGGACAAATATGAACTGATCTTTGAGAATGAATTTCGGATCAACCAAAGGTCCGCAACTAAGGCAAAGCCAGCATTTATTTTTTCCGAGAGCCTAAGTTTTGGGCCACTACTTTTCGCTTAAAACGCTGATCGTGCCGCAGCAAAAGCGGACGGCAGAAACCAGAATGAGTTATAGGTGTCTGCGGGGTTAGAAGCCAGAGCATGATGCTCTGGCCTCTTCGTTTTCTACAGTACGAACCTGTGTGGCTGGGTTTTCTTTACTAACCCCTGAGCGTTACAAACTCTTCGGCCGAAGTCGGGTGAATAGCAACGCAGTTGTCAAAATCGGCTTTGGTGGCGCCCATTTTAATGGCGACGGCAAAGCCTTGCAGCATTTCGTCGGCGCCAAGGCCGATGACGTGCAGGCCCACCACTTTTTCGTCAGGGCCGGCGCAGATTAGTTTCATCCGGGTCGGTTGGCGGTGTGAGGTTAACGCGCTGTACATGGCGGTAAACTCACTGTTGTAGACCTTCAGGTCGTCGCCATAACGTTGCCGGGCTTCAGGTTCGGTCAAGCCTATGGTGCCGATGGCCGGATGGGAAAAGACCACGGTTGGCACCAGTTCATAATCCAGATGTAACTCAGTTTTGCCATTAAACAGCCGCTCCGCCAGCCGGCGCCCTGCGGCTACTGCGACCGGGGTTAATGCCAAGCGGCCGGTATTGTCGCCAATGGCATAAATACCTGTGACATTGCTGTTCTGGTATTTATCGGTGCGGATAAAACCCTGCTCATCAGTCACCACACCAGCAGCGGCCAGATTTAACTGATCAGTTGCTGGCGCGCGGCCAATGGCCCAAATCAGACAATCCACCGTCAGGCAGGCACCATTTTGTAAGCTTAATTTTAAAGCGCCGCTGGCCGTTTTCTCGACAGCCTGCACCTCGCTGTGTGGATGCAGCGTCAGGCCATCGCGGGCCATTTGTTGCACCAGCGTATCCGACAGTACCGGATCAAAACTGCGCAGTGGTTTATCATGCCGCACCAGCAGATGCGTCTCTGTACCCAGTGCATTCAGTACACCGGCAATTTCCACTGCGATATAACCAGCACCGACCACAGCCACTGATTCCGGTTGCTCGGTCAGGGCAAAAAAGCCATCGCTATCGATACCAAGTTCAGCCCCCGGGAGCTGCGGCCACTGTGGCTTGCCGCCGGTGGCGATACAAATATGATCGGCACTATAGTGCT
This sequence comes from Rheinheimera sp. B2H12, assembly GCF_059620065.1. Lineage (NCBI taxonomy): Bacteria > Pseudomonadati > Pseudomonadota > Gammaproteobacteria > Chromatiales > Chromatiaceae > Rheinheimera > Rheinheimera sp. B2H12. Next base: position 462,221 of record NZ_CM184363.1, read on the forward strand.
TGCCGTTGACTTCGACAGTGCGGGCATCGACAAAACGGGCAAAACCCTGAATCACAGTGACATTGTTTTTTGCCAGCACCCGATCGTACGAGGCATGGATCCGGCCTATATATGCTTGCCGACTTTTGATCAGGGTTGACCAGTCCAAAGCCTGGGCTGTGACGTTAAAACCATAATCCGGTGCCAGTTGCAGTGTTTCGGCCACCTGACCGGCAAACCACATGGCTTTTTTAGGGACGCAACCGACATTGACGCAAGTGCCGCCCAGCGCTTTAGCTTCGATAATGGCGCATTTTTTGCCGTGGCTGGCGGCGCGGTTGGCGCTGGCGATGCCGCCGCTGCCACCGCCAATGGCGATATAGTCAAAATGTTCGGTCATCATAGCGTTTCCTGTGGTGAAGTCAGTGCAGTTAGCAATAAGGCTGAGGTCAGTTATATGGGGTTCGGCAGGCAATTACAAGGGCAGGCCAGGGCAAGCGGCAGCCGACAGTGGGCTGATTTGGTAGGCGATGCGGTGAAACCGCTGTATAGTAACACAGTGCTTTATTCTCGATAGCTTCAGGAAAATCTCAGCGATGATCAATTCGTTACTACCGTTTTATCCAGACTGGCGCGGAACACAGCATACCGCAGGGAGAGGCTGATGACGCAGTGGGGGCTATGGGCAGGTTATGGCCTGGCGGGGTTAGCATTGTTGTGGGTGCTCGCTTTGTGGCGCAGGCTCGCCGGGCATGACAGCCAACAGACAGAATTACAGCTGCTGGCCGCCCGTTTACAGGCGCAATTAGAAGCGGCGCAGTCGCAGTTGCAAGAACAAAAGCAGCAGTATTATCAGTTGCAGGATGAGCAGCGCCAGCAGCAGCAACATTATCAGCATCTGAAAGAAAAATATGATCGGCTGACCGTGCTGTTGCAAGAAAGGCAACAGCAGTATCAGGCGCAACTGACGCTGTTGCAGGACAATAAATTGCAACTCAAACAAGAGTTTGAGTTGCTGGCCAATGATATTCTGCAACGGAAGGGCGCCGAGTTTAACCGCCAGAGCCAACAGAGTTTACAGCAATTATTGCAGCCGCTGCAGGCGGATATGAAAGGTTTTCGGGACAAAGTTGAAGCTATTCACACCGAGGAGCTGAAACAGCGCTCAGAGCTGAAAACTGAGCTGGTGAATCTGCAAAAACTCAATTTTGCCATTACCGATCAAGCCGCCCGGCTGACCAATGCCTTACAGGGACAAAAGAAAACCCAGGGCAATTGGGGTGAATTGATGCTGGAAAATGTGCTGGAAAACTCAGGTCTGCGCGCCGGGGTGGATTATCAGCGTGAAGTCAGCTTTCAAACGGATGAAGGCCGGCGCCGGCCGGACGTGATTGTTTATCTGCCACAACAAAAACATCTGGTGATCGATGCCAAAACCTCGTTGGCCGCTTATACCCGATTGATGAATGCTGAGCTGGACACCGAGCGTGAGCTGGCGTTGGCTGAGCATTGTCAGGCGGTGCGGGATCGGATCAACGAATTGGCCGATCGCAATTATTACCAACTGGCCGGGCTCAACTCGCCAGAAGTGGTGTTTATGTTTGTGCCTATTGAATCGGCTTATGTCGAAGCGCTGAAACATGATCCACAACTGTATCAGAAAGCGCTGGAGCGCAATGTACTGGTGGCAACCCCGACGACTTTGCTGACCAGTCTGAATATAGTGCGGCAACTGTGGCGCTTTGAAGACCAGAATAAACACAGTGCCGAGCTAGCGAATCGGGCAGAAAAATTTTATGCCAAGCTGACCGCTTTTCTCGACAGTATGCAGGGGGTTGGTAAACAGCTGGAAAAAGCCCGCGAAAGTTACGACAAAGCTTTTGCGCAACTGTATAGCGGTAAAGGTAATTTAATTAAACAGGCCTCTGAATTTAAAGAATTAGGCGTGGCGGTTAAAACGGAATTGGCCGCCGAGTTGGTGGAAAAAGCCAGGCTTGAGCTGCCGGAAGGTGGCAGCTTGTGAGCTGGCGCTGCTGGCTTCACTGGTGTTGCAGCCTGCTGTTCATGAGCGGTCAGGTGGCAGCGACCGGCGTTTTGCCTGTGGCAGCACAGCCTTGTGTGCTGGTGGCGCATCTGAACGAGAGTGCAGACAATGTGGCCGGGCAACAAACCCAGCTGCCGCGTTGGTTCGATCTGCATCGGCGGTTATTGTTGTTGCTCACCGATACCGCTGGCTGTCAGTTGCGGGTGGTGGGTAGCCCCTGGCCACGATCGCTGGCGTTATTAAAACAAGGTCAGATAGATTTGATGCTGACCATGTCCTATACCGAACAGCGCAACCAGTTTGCCGATTTTATTGGTGCCCATTATCTGGAAGAGTCAGTGCTGGTGCTGAGAAAAGATCTCATTACCAAGGTCAAACAACTGGCCGATATCCGCTTTTTGCCCGGCCAGATTGGGGTGCTGAGGGATGCCTACTATGGTGAGCATTTTGCAAAATTAGCGCAGGATAAGCAGGTCCAGCCTTTTTTACTTTATGCCAACTCTTTGACACAAAAGCTCAATATGCTGAAAAAGCAGCGGGTGCTCGGCATGATCGAAGATAAAACCCAGTTTCTGGAGTGGAGTCGCAGCGAGCCTGCGCTGGCGGCCGATTATCAGATTGCGCTGATTTTACATCAGGCACCTGTCTATATTGTGGCCAGTCGCCGCAGTGTGCCAGCGCCAGTGCGGCAGAAATTACACCAGGCCTGGCAGCAGGTCTACGGCGGGCAACAGCATTTGGCAATTCTGGCTGAATTTGGCTGGTCTTTGCCATGAGTATGTTGCTGGCTAACCAAATACTTTGCTGTCAGAGCTGAGTCAGACCGAATCGGAGAATGGCGATGGCACATGCTTCTTTATCGTTGGGACACACTGTACAGCCGCAGGCGCTGAGTGAACTGCGCCCTGTCGCCTGGGTCGGTGGTGCTATGGATCAGCACACCCGCTTATTGCAGCGCCACCGGGCTTTGGATCAGCATTATTTCCAATGGTTTCAGCAACGGGAGCTGGCGGCATGGCTGCAAGCTCAAGCCGGACCCGCCTTATTGATTGGTCACAGTTATGGTGCTTGTACCGCAGCCGCCGTGGTCGCCAGTGGTATTACAGTCGCAGAACTGGTGACTATAGATCCGGTCAGCTGGCGTAAGCCATCCGGGCCAGCAGTACGGCGTTATGCCGGCCACTGGCGCAATTATCTGGCGGGCGATCAACGACTGAATTGGGCCAATCTGGTGGCCAGAGTGGGGGGGCAGTGGCAACAATGGCCAGCTCAATACGCGCATCAGCACCAGATATTGGCGGCCGATCATGCCACTGTGGTGGCGGCAGTGTTGCAATTATGGCGTCAGGGCAATTAAGTCTGCCTGCCAAAGTATATTTTTTAGATTGTTTGTTGATAATTTTTATATATTTTGTGTTTTTTGGTTGTTTTTTCGCGCCTTGGCGGCAAGCTGATCAGGCTGAATTGGCAGCACCCATATGCAGGTTTATTCTGCGTTGAAAAGGACACAAAAGTTATGAAATTACAATTAGAAAAAAAAGAACTGGTGCAATTATCTGATGATCCACAAGTATTGCCTTTAGCAATGACTGATGAAGTGGCTGGTGGCAAACATAAAATTCCATCTCAAATGTTGTCTGCCTTTTGCCAGGAAACACATGATACACCATGTGACGACCGTTAAATCCGGCTCGTTCTGTTAAAAGGTGATGTCAGCTGCTGATGCATTGGTTGTGCTTGGCAGCTGCCGCGATTTAGTCGCATTTCATTCTTATTTTCAACCTGAGCTTTGACAGTGTCTATGTCCCAGCCCTATTCAGACCAAGCGCTATCATCAAAGGCTGTTGTTATTGAGGCTATTTCAACGCAGTTACAGCGGATTTATCAGCAATGCCAGTCACAATTTAGCCGTATCAGCGATCCCTCTTTATTCACAGGACAGGCTGGTCTGGTGCTGTTTTGCTGGTACTGGCAAAAATGTCAGCCGCATCACCCTCAGTTGGCTGCGGATAGTCCTTGGCCGGAGCTTGATGTCTCTGTCCTGGTGAATCAGTTATTGCAGCCTCGGCAGCCTGGTGACAGCATCTCTGCTGTACATTTGCCTGGTGTTGCTTGGTTGCTGGAGCTGTTATTACAACAATCAGACTATGAGGCTGAGTTTAACCACCACTATAGTCAGCAGCTACAGCAGTTGTTGTCGGGAGTCGACCACTGGTCTGGCGAAATTGAACTGACGTTGGGGTTGGCTGGTTTGGCAGTGTTTGTCCGACGTCGCGCTGCGGTCAACGCCGATGCAGTGCAAACCTATCAGCACATCTTACGACTATGCGCTGGTTTGGCGGTTTATCCGCAGCCTGGCCTGGCGTATTGGCCAACCGCTGTGGGCTCATTTTTTCGCAAAAACAGTACTGCGGTGACCGAAGTGAATTTAGGGTTAGCGCACGGCATGCCTGCTGTTTTGGCGAGTATCATCCCTGCAATCAAGATACCAGCGCTCAGCTATCAGGCCAGCGGGTTATTAAACGCGGGTTGTCAGTGGTTGTTACAACAGCAGTTGCAGCAGGCTGACAGTTGTTTTCCTTATCGGGCTGGTGCTGGTGCTGACAGCAGATTGGGTTGGTGTTATGGCGATTTGTCATTGGCGCTGCTATTGGCGCGGGCAGGTCAGGCACTACAAAGCGCTGATTTGCTGGCGCAAGCACATCGTATCGCACTGCACGCTGCCGCACGGCAGCAGCAATCAGCCAGAGTCACAGATGCAGCCCTTTGTCATGGCAGTGCCGGTTTGATGCTGCAGTTTCGGTTATTACAACAATTTTTTCCGGATCCGGCGTTGGCAGAAGCGGCTTGTTACTGGCGGCAATTGACGCTGCAATTACTGCCACTTGCCATCGAGCAACAGGATGCCGGGTTGCTCAATGGTACTGCCGGCATTGGGCTGGCCTTATTGGTCGAATTGGGTGCTGATACGGTCTGGACTGAGGCCCTATTGCTCAGTTAGCCTGGCAGCAAGGCCCAAGATGATTGTGGTCAGAAAAGGGCTGTGTTGTCTTGGGCGGCAACAGGCTGTGCCAGTTGCAGCATAATAGCCGTGAGTTGCTGCCATTGCTGCTCCAGTTGCATCCAGTCGGTTTGCTGATCTTCTGGCAAGGCCGCTTGTTCCATAGCAGCAGCCTGCCTGGCCAGCTCGGTCAACCCAAACAAGGCCGCAGTGCCTTTAATGGCATGCGCCTGATAGCGGATCGCAGCCGCATCCTGTTGCTGTAGCAACTGTTGTAATTGTTGCTGCAACTGTGGCAAGGTCGACACAAAGCGCTGGGTCATTGCTGCCAGCTCGGCCGCTGGCAACTGTAATTGAGGTTTGGCCGGTAAACTGGGGAAAAACTGTTGTAACAAGGCGGCAAACTGGCTGCGGTCAACAGGTTTAGCCAAATGGCTGACAAAACCCGCCGCCAGATAACGTTGCACTTCATGCGCCATGGTATTGGCGGTTAACGCGACGCAAGGCGTATCCACCCCGGCGGCTTTGAGCAAGGCAATGGCACTGATGCCGTCCATTTTTGGCATCTGAATATCGGAGAAAATCAGTTCGAAATCGTCGCGCATCGCGGTCTCGACCAACTGCTCACCATTTTCTACCGCCACTACTTCCAGCCCGGTGTGTTGTAGCATTCTGACCAGTAATTGCCGGGTGTCGGCCTGATCTTCGGCCAGCAGCACCCGACCGCGGATTTGTTGCCGGCTGAGCTGTGCCGGCATTTGCTCGTCGGCATGCAGCGACAGCGGCGGCAGTTGTTGCAACCAACAACTACCATCGGCAGTTTGCAAAGTAATAGTGGCGACAAAACAGCTGCCCTGCGCTGAGCTGCTGGCAAGTTGCAGTTGGCCGCCGAGTTTCTCACACAATTGACGGGCAATCACCAACCCAAGGCCAGTGCCACCAAACTGGCGTTGGACTGAGGCATCTGCCTGACCAAAGGGCTGAAATAACAATTGTTGCTGGGCCGGGCTGATGCCAATGCCGGTATCGCAAATCCGAAATTCTAATTGTTGTTCCATGCAGGTCAGTTGCAGACTCACCTGGCCTTTAGCGGTGAATTTCACGGCGTTATTACACAGGTTCAGCAAAATCTGTTTCAGCCGGGTTGGATCGGTCAGCACCAATGATGGCAATGGAAAATGAAAATCTAATTGAAATTGCAGACCTTTTTGTCTGGCTTTGTCGGCAGATAACTGCACGACTTCCTGTAACAGTGCTGGCAGTGCCACTGGCAATAATTCAATGTCCAATCTGTTAGCGGCAATTTTGGATAAATCCAGCAGATCATTGAGCAGTGCCTGCAAATGTTTGCCATTCTGACAAATAATCCGGATCGCCTGTTGTTGTTCGGTTGCTGCAAATTCACCGGCCAGCATGGCTTCGGCGTAGCCAATCACCGAGGTCAGTGGTGTGCGGATTTCATGGCTGATGGTCGCCAAAAAACGGTTTTTCGCTTCATTGGCCTGGATCAGTTGTTGCGACAGTTGCTGCAACTCCAATCGTTGTTGCACCAGTTTCAACTGGGTTTGCACCCTGGCTTTGACGACCTCGGCGTGGAAAGGTTTATGAATGTAATCTTGAGCTCCGAGTCGCAGTCCTTGTTGTTCGTGTTCAGCCGATTGTAGGCCAGTAATAAAAATCACCGGCACCTGACATGTCAGCATGTCGGCGCGCAAGCGTTGCAGGGTTTCAAAACCATCCAGGCCCGGCATTAGCACATCCATCAGAATCAAATCCGGCACTTGTTGCTGACATTTATCCAGCGCTTGCTGGCCACTCTGTGCCAGTCGGATCAAATAATCCGGCCGTAAAAATTCTGCCAATACTTTCAGATTGGATTTTTCATCATCGACCAGTAACAAGGTTGCTTTGCCGGACATTAACAGTCTCCATTCTGATTGTTCGCTGTCCATAGCACCCGGTTTTTGCCCTGGTGTTTGGCTTGATATAACATCTGATCGGCGGCTGCCAGTGCCTGCTCGGCCGCATCCTGCTGACAGGGCAGGAAACTGATGCCGCCAGCGCTGAGGCTAAGCACCTGGCCGGCAGGCAGATGCGGGATTTGTAATTCCAGCACCGCCTGCAAACATTGCTGCACCAGTTGCTGCCCGGCAGGTGCCGGGGTATCTGGTAACACCAGCACAAATTCTTCGCCACCATAACGAGCGATAAAATCAAAAGGGCGTTTTAATTGCTGACTTAAGGTGCTGGCCACCTGCTGTAAGGCCCGATCACCAGCGGCATGACCAAATTGATCGTTATATAACTTAAAGTTATCAATATCCAGCATCACCAGCGATATCGGCCGCTGCGATCGCATTGCTCCCCGCCATTCCTGCAGTAAGATCTGTTCAAATTTACGCCTGTTGGCGATAGCGGTCAGTGGATCCAGATGGGCCAGTTGCTCCAGCAACATGCGTTGCCTGGACAGTTGCAAATGCAGCTGGATCCGGGCTTTGACAATCACACTGTGAAAAGGCTTATTAATATAATCACAAGCGCCGAGCAACAACCCCTGTTCTTCATGGCTGACATCATTCAGCGCCGTGATGAAAATGACCGGAATAGCGCTGGTAATAGCTTCGTGTTTCAGTCGGCGGATCACTTCAAAACCGTCAATGCCGGGCATCAGCACATCCAGCAGAATTAAATCTGGTCTGAGTTCACAGGCTTTACGAAAGCCCTGTTCGCCATCCTGCGCCAGCACAATATCGACCTCTGGCCGCAACATATCGCTGAGAATTTTCAGGTTGGCTTTTTGATCATCAACAATCAACACCCGTTGTTTCTGCGTTGTAGTCACCATCACCATCCTAAAGGTCTTACTCTTGCTGGCCCAGACCACCCGAGTGGCGCTGTGATCTGCATTGAGTGTTACAAAGAACCGCCAGATGTCAAATCCGGCTGGATACCGCGCATAGCCTGTCAGTCAGTGAGTTCGGCCAGTAATAACTGACATTGTTTCTCGGCTCTTTCGTATTCTAAGTCACTGATATCGTCTGCAATTTGGCATAATTGTGGCCATTGTGGCAATGATTTTGCCAGCACCAGTAACTCAGCGACCAAACTTTCAGCATTAAAATCTGAGTCTGCCAGCAAAGGTAACAGCAACTGCAACCCTTGTTGTAAATTACTCAGTTGTTGTTGCCGTGCTATGACTTGTGGCAATTGCGCCAGTTCGGCCAGTAATAGCGCTAGCTGCAGGCCAAGTTTCTGATAAAGCTCTGGTTTTTGCTGCTGATGCTGCAGGCTGGTCTCGGCCTGTTGACATAATTCCGACAGGGTATAAGCCCCAATATAAGCGCTGGTTGATTTCAGTGAATGGACCGCCAGATACAGAGCCTGCCAGTCTTGCTGCTGACAAAATTGTTGCAGCAAGGCCGGCTGTTGCTGGTGCTCGCGGCTGAAATCCTGCAACAAGGTCAGATAAAGCGCTGTCTTACCGCCCAGTTGTTGTAAAGCGCGTTGACTGTCGATAGATTTCAGTTGCTGCAGCTGTGCGAACTGGGCTTGCAACTGCAGATCCTCAGTCGTGTTTGGTTGAGGCCGGACCGGGTCTGGCTGCGGCTGACTGACTGCCGGCAAATACTTCAGCAAGGTCTGATACAGCCGTAGCGGTTCAATCGGTTTAGTCAGATGATCATTCATGCCAGCGGCTTTGCTTTTAGCAATATCCGCCGGCATGGCATGTGCTGTCATCGCGATCACCGGTAAGTCGGTTAACAACAGTTGCTGGCGAATATATTGACAGGCGCTGAGTCCATCCATCCGCGGCATCTGAATATCCATCAGCACTAAATCATAATGGCGTTGTTGCAGACTTTGTAAGGCGGCATAACCATCTTCGGCGATATCCAGCTGTACTTTGCTGTCTTTGAGCATCCCTATTGCCACCTGCCGGTTGATCGGGTGATCTTCGGCCAATAAAATACGGTAGGCAGATAAATCCGGCAGCAGTTGTTCTTCCGGTACTGCCTGCCAGGGCTGAATGGCATCCTGTTCCAGTAATTGGTAAACTGCATCCAGCAATTGCGATTGATTCACTGGTTTTTCAATAAACTGGTTAATTTGTACATCGGCCAATCTGGTTTTGGCTTCTTCTTTATCATAAGCAGACACCATCAGAATATGGGGCGCTTGGTCCAGTTGCTGAATACGGCGGCTGGTTTCAATGCCATCAATGCCCGGCATCCGCCAGTCCATCAGTACAAAATCATAGGGCTGATTCTGCTGACGGGCCTGTTGCACCATGTCAATGGCCTGATAACCATTATCAGTCTGCGCGGCCTGGATCCCGAGGTCCTGCAACAGATTGATCAGCACAGTACGGGCCAGCGCAATATCGTCGACCACTAAAGCCCGTAACGGTGGCAGCATGCCGCGCTGGTAACTGACTTGTTGCTCGTTGGCGGCGGCGAGTTGCAGTCGGAAATAAAAGGTGGTGCCAACCCCTGGCGTGCTGTCCAGCCAGATCCGACCTTGCATCAGTTCACATAATTGTTTACAGATCGCCAGCCCCAGGCCGCTGCCGCCATATTTACGGGTAATAGAATCATCGGCTTGGTGGAAGGATTGGAACAGTTGTTGTTGCTGCTCAGCATTGATACCGATGCCATTGTCGCTGACGGAACCCTGAATTTCTAATTCTGCACCTTCACGGCTAATCAGTTGTATTTTAATGCCGATGGCCCCCTGATCGCTAAATTTAACTGCATTACTGATGAGGTTCACCAGAATTTGCTGGATCCGCAGTGGATCGCCCAGCAGGTAGGGTGGCAGCTGTGGGTCCAGTTCACACACCAGTTCCAGTCCTTTGTGATGCGCCCGCAATGAATTCAGATTGATAGCCTTTTGTAGCACTTTATCCAGTTGGAAACGGGTGTGTTCCAGCTCCAGCTTACCGGCTTCAATTTTGGAAAAGTCCAGAATACCGTTCACCAGACTGAGCAGGGTCTCGCCGGATTCCTGAATTTTGCTCAGATAATCACGCAAATCAACATCCTGCGCGCCCTTCGCCGCCAGTCGGCTTAAGCCAATGACAGCGTTGATCGGGGTGCGGATTTCATGGCTCATCCGGGCCAGAAAGGCTGATTTAGCAGCGGTGGCATCTTCTGCTTTAATTTTGGCACTGGCGAGTTCCTGGGTTCGTTCCCAGACCTTTTGCTCCAGGGTTTTGTTAGCGGTGATCACCTGACGGTACAGGCGGGTGTTTTCAAACAAAATTGCTGTCTGATTGGCCAGCAACTGCAGTAAATTAATCCTGTCTTCGGTAAAAGCGCCGGTCAGTTCGGCATGCGCCAGATACAACATGCCATAGAGCTGGCCGCCGACTATCACCGGGATCACCAGCACTGAAGCTGGCAGTACAGTGCCGCTGTCGGTTGCAAACAGCGTGCTGTCGGCTTGCACGTCACTAATCAGCACTGGTTGCCCACTGCGGCGCACCATCGCCTGCAAAGACGCAGACAACTGGATCTGCTGTTGGCCGATCGGACTAGTGGCGGCTGGCTGTAATTGTTGCTGCTCATCGAGCAACAACAACTGGCCAGTCTGGGCGCCGGCATTTTCCAACATTAAATCGATCATCCGCTGTAAAAAGGCGGCTAAATCGATCTGGCCACTCAGCGCTTCGGCCGCTTTTAACACTGAGACCATATCCAACTGCTGAGGCTGTGCCTGTTGCACTGCCGGATGCTGTTGCTGTAACTGCCGCACTTTGGCATGGGCCTGCCACTGCTGATAGCTCTGCAGCGCCTGTTGTTGGTAAAGCCTGGCAAAGTCAGCTTTTTGCTGGCGTAGCCAATAAGCAGCAGCGGCTTCCTGTGCCAGCGCCAGATGCTGACGCATGCCACTGCTGCGGCTTAACCGGATCGCCGCGTCATAATATTGCCAGGCATCTGGTTGCCAGCTCAGGCAAGCCAATTCGGCTTCCAGTAATGCCACTTTATGTTGGTGATTGGCGCCAGCGCGTTTACTCCACTGTTGCAACATCGCCAGATAGCCGCGCGCCAGCGGCAGCCACTGCGAGGCTTGGAGCTCGCTCTGTCGGCTCAGCCGGCAACACAACAAGCCGGCGGCAAAATAAAACTCGGTCTGGTGGTACAAAGACATCGCGACCGGGGCCAGCGGCAAGCTGGCCTGATAGTGTTGCAGCGCCAGTTCATCCTGTTGATACAACAGGGCTAATTGTAGTTTCAGGCTATGGTAACAAAACAATAAGGTTGAATTTTGTTGTTGTTGCCACTGCGCCACTTGCACTGTTTCGTCAAAAGCCTCACCTATCAGTGCCAGCGGATCAGCTTGCTCAGCTTGTAAGGTCTGCACAAATTGCTGCCATAACCGGATAAATTCCAGGTTGTAGGCAAAACCTTTGGCAGCTATAAAATCGCGGTATTTCTGCAGATCTGCGGCCACTTTATCCAGCGCGACGCCACTTTGTACCTGATAGAAACTGAAAAACAACGCCGAGTGGACGGCATATTCCTGATTGCCAAGCGCTTGCGCCTGATAGACATTTTGTTCCAGCAACTGCAGACTGTCGGTGAGTGGAGCATTCCAGTGCAAAATAGTGCTGGCACGCTGGAACATCAGTTCTGGCAGATACTGTCCCTGATATTGCTTATTCACCACTAAAGCCAGATCTGAAAATTCCAGTGCTGGTCTGAATTGACCATAAGCGCCGGATAAAATACTGGCGTAGGTCGAATAGGCTTTCGCGGCAATAGCACTGTTGCCGTGGCGCAATGTCAGGCTGAGCAGGGCATGGCTGACCGCCATATATTGCAGTGGACTGACGATATAAGCCACTGTCAGTAATACGTTCAGAATTTCCAGTGCCAGTTGCAACTCCGCTGACTCAATGGCGGGTGATAAGGCTAAAGCGCCAATCTGCTCTGGATCATACAGCTGTTCCAGTTGTTGATATCGCTGCACGATTTCGTCCAGCGGCAGCAGTTCGACCCCAGCTTTTGCCAGCACAGCTGTGGCTAGGCTAAAGGCCGGTGCAAACTGATGTTCGGCAAACCAAATCAGGATCTGCAATCTGGCCAGTTGCATCTGCGCCAGCAAATCCAGTGCCTGTTGCTGTAACTGGCTGCAGTGCTCAATCGCCTGGCGATATTGTTGCGTTTGATACAAGGCCATCGCTTGGCCAAAACCGGCGCTCCAACGCAATTCAGTGGTATCAGCCGGGCAAATCAGCTCAGCCTGATGATAAAACACCAGTGCCTGTTGCCAGGCATTACTATTTTTCGCCACGGCGGCCGCTCGTAAATTCAACTCTGTCACCGTTAAGGCACCGTGATCTGCAATAGCGGCAGCTCCTGCTGCATTCAGATGACCGACCAGGGCAAAGAGTTCGGTATTGCTATAACCACGCTGCTGCTGCAGAAAATAACTGGCAATAGCGCGGTGCAGCAAGCTGGCCTCTGCTGCATCTGATAAACCTTGCGCGGCCTGTTGCAGCCGATCGTGATTAAAAGTCAGTTCGGTAATAGCCGCGCCTCGTTGTGGGCTATAAGCGGTCATAATGCCAGTTTGCACCAGGGCGACAATGGCGGCTTCTAATTGCGGATAACTGCTGTGCAACACGCTCAGCAGTAAATCGACTGCCACTCTTTCGCCACATAAAGCCGCGACTTTCAGCAGCTCTTGGGCATGGTCGGGCAGTTGCCTGATCCGCTCTATGGTCAGCTGTACCAGATTATCGGTGATTTGTTGGCGGGAAATCGCTGACAAATCCCATTGCCACTGGCCCTGGCTGTCACAGAATAACCACTTCTCCTGCTGCAGGCGGAATAAAAATTGCCGGACAAAAAACGGATTCCCCTGCGTTTTTTCTTGCACCAGCGCAGCCAGCCTGACCACATTGGCTAACGGTTGGTGTAGCACATCGGCCAGCAAGGCTTGAATGGCTGGTAACGACAGCGGCTGCAACACCAGTTGTGGCAGCCGAACCGACGCCTGCTGCCATTGCTGCAGCAGATGTTGCAGCGGATGCACTGCGGTTAGTTCGTGGTCGCGATAACAGAGCAACAGCAATAATCCAGCCAGTTGATCGGGTTGCCATAAGGCTTTTAACCAATGCAGACTAGCCAGATCGGCCCATTGCAGATCGTCCAGTTGCAGCACCAGCGGCCGGTGCAACTGATGGCAGAACTGCACTATCTGGCGGAAAAGTTTCAGCAGCAATTGGTCAAACGGCTGTTCCTGCTGCGGTTGGGTCTGACTGAGGGTTGCCGTGACCGCCAGCAGGGGTTGCCACTGCGGCAACCACAATTGTAGTTGCAGTAATTCATCCGGCTGCCATTGGCAGAGTGGCTGATACCAGGCTTGTAGCTCACTTTCACTGAGTTGTAACAACTGCGCCGCCAGCACAGTCAAAGCCTTCGCCAGCGCACTGTAGGGTTCACTTTGTTGATATTGTTCGAATTTACCCCGGCAAAAAAAAGGCCTGTCTGTCAGCGTCTGCTGATATAAGGCTTCAATCAGTGCTGTCTTGCCAACACCGGAATAACCGCAAATCAGTTGCAGTTGCTGCTCGTGCTGTTGCACCCGCTGATAGGCTTGTTGTAACTGTTGTAGTTCGGCTTCGCGGCCAAACAACTGGCTGGAAAACTGCAGTTGCTGATCGCCTAACCGCAAGGCCAGCGGGCGCAATTGCAGCGAACCCCCTTGCCGGCTTTGTTGCAGTGCTTTACTCAAATCATGCCAGACACCGTCAATCAGACTGTAACGCTGATTTGGATTTTTTTGCAACAAGGTGAGGATCAAACTGGCCAGATCGGCAGGGACGCTGTCCAGTGGCGGCGGTGGCAATGCCAGATGCGCATGGACCAGCTCAATCGGCTGTTGCTGCATAAAAGGGAAATGACCACTGGCAATAAAATAACATAAGACGCCGAGGCTATATAAATCACTGCGTTGATCCAGCACCGCATGGATCCGGCCTGTTGCTTCCGGGGCTGTGGTGCGCAATAACGCTGGATCCAACTGTTGCGGATTTTGTTGACGATGACTGGCGCTGATAGTACTGACGCCGGCATGGTCCAGCAGCACCAGGCTGTTGCTCTGAGCATGATAAAAAATCGCCTGTGGCCTGATTTCACCGATCACCAGTTGCTGCTGATGAAAACGTGCCACCAGCTCGGTCAGTTGTAACATCAGCGCCAGCCTAGCGGTTAAATCCTGCTTCGGCAGTTGACTGCAAAGTTGCAACAGATCCATTGTCAGCGCGGTTTTTGGGTAACTCCAGTATAAAAATTGATTATCTGACCATTGTTCCTGCGGCTGTGGCAGATCCGGCTGTAACCGGCAAGCACGCTGCAACACTTGTCCGGCGGATAAATCAGCGGGCAGCGGATACTGACAAATCCAGACCGCTTCGCCACGGCGGACGCCCTGAAACAAGCGACTTGTTGAAGAAAAAGCAGGTTGTTCAGTAACTTCTGAGAATTGTTGCCAGGCCAGCATCAGGGCGACTCCATGGACATATCAGGCGATGTTGTTCAGCTTATGCAGGTTGTCGGCAGGATGAAAGGGGGATTGTTGGCATTTTTCGGGAAAAATGTGGAAAAAAGTGCAGATTTTTGCGTTGACACTGGCTTCTGTCACAATCATCCGGCTATGCTTAGGTTCTTCAATGACCTGCACCTGGATGTGGCGACCGGCAAGTGATAGCCATCGACAGTTGTGAGCGCCTGTATTTTGAGCAAGAAAAACCAATTCCGTCCTCAGTTTGTGGCCGAGCATGCTGCTTTATCACCTGCAAAGGCTGGCCTTCAGCCTGGATTATCCAATCTCAGGCGAAATCTGTGCGCCGGTCTCTGTGTCATGCTGGCGGCACCTGCGAGTCTGGCGGCAGCGAGCAAAGCCGTTGCCGAGACCGAACAACAACTGGAAGTGATCACTGTCTATGCCCAAAAACGGCCACAGCCGAAAGTGGAAGTGAGTGTCGCGGTCAGCAGTATTGGCGGCGAAACCCTGGCTGCCCGCCGGCTTGGCAGCACCACAGCGCTGGATGGCATAGCACCGAATTTCAGCGCGTCCAATGTTTCCGGTGAAGGCACGACACCTGCACTGAATATCCGCGGAGTTGGGGTGTTTGATTACAACACGTCCACTATTTCACCGATAGCCGTTTACAGTGATGATGTGGTGGCTGGCGGTGCCAACTTTCTCAATGGCAGTCTGTTTGATCTGGCTCAGGTCGATATTTTGCGCGGGCCACAAGGCACTTTATTTGGCCGCAACAGCACAGGTGGCGCCTTGTTGTTGCGCTCGCAACTGCCGGAACAGGACTTTGGTGGTTATGTCAGTGCCGATATTGCCCAGCAGCATAGCCGTACCTACACTGCCGTATTAAATAGTCCGCTCGGAGACGATACTGCGGCCAGGCTGGCGCTGCACCAGCAGGATTATCAGTTCAGTATGCAGAATGTCTTTCCGCAGGGTCAAAATGGTGGCATGAAGCATCAGCATGCGCGTTTATTGCTCAGCTCCAGTCTGCAAGACTGGCAACTGTTACTGAAGCTGCAACAAGATCACTCGCGCGGCGCGCCCAAACCCATTTACAGCGCAGGTATTCTGGCGGCTGATGGCGAGCTTTGTGCACCAGCTCAGGTGGGCAGCCGGCAATGCAGTGATGCCTTTGGCTGGGTTGGGCCTAATGATGATTTCTGGCAAACCGAAACTGATACCTATGACAAGGGTCACAGCACAGATACTGACCATGCCAGTGTGCAACTCAGTCGTGAGCTGGCGGATGGTTATTTGCTGAAAGCCATCACCGGCTGGAAACAACTCACGCGACAACATAGTTTTGACTCCGATGGCCCGGGCAATTTTATTGAAGGTGCGTTGGGCTCAGCGCAGGATTTTTTCAGTCAGGAAGTTAGCCTGGCGGTCAGCAGTCCGGGGCGTTATTGGCAAAGCGGCTTGTTTTATCTTGCTGATGAACTGACGCAGCAGAATGAACTGGATTTATTCCGCGATTTTCGCCAGGTGCCGGGTCTGACCGATATTCCAGCCCATTTTTTTTATCATAACCAATTGGATAACTATTCCTGGTCGGCTTTTAGTCAGTTGGAGCAGCAGTTGTGGCAACAATGGACGCTGACGGTCGGTGCCCGTTATACCGATGAAGAAACCCGTTATCAAAGCCGGGCTGATCTGGATACGGTGGCAGCTTTTATCCCGCAGTTATGGCAATTGCGTGGCGAGGTGAAGGATCAGCACTGGTCAGGCAAAGTGGCGCTGTTACAACAACTGCAGCCGGATTTAAGCTGGTACGCCAGTATGTCCCGGGGTTTTAAAGCCGGCGGTTATAATGCCGGCTTTAGCAACAGTCCGGCGCAGGCTGCGGCTTCTGAATATGGTGCTGAGACGCTGAATGCCTGGGAAATTGGCGGCCACTGGCAGCCCAAAGCTGGTAATTTGGGTCTGGACTGGGCTGGGTTTTATTATGATTATCAGGACCAGCAGGTTTTTGTCAATCAAAGTAGCGGCACTGCGCCCATCCATGTGCTGAAAAATGCCGGTGATTCGCAAATTTATGGCCTGGAAACCGAATTCTGGTGGCGGCCTGAACCTGCTGCAGAGCTGCGCCTGGCGGCCGGCTATCTGCCGAAAGCCCAGTTAGGCGCTTATCAGACGGATGTGGTGCTGGTACCGGAAAATCGGTTGCCATTTAGCTCGCGCTGGCAATTGAGTGCCGAATTGCAATATGACCTGTCCGCCTGGTGGTCTAATCTGCGACTGGCGATAGGCACGGTCTGGCGTTCCTCCTTTTATTTTGACCAGTATCAGAACGCCTATACCGAACAACAAGGTTATGCCTTATGGCATGGTCGCTTGAGTTATCAGCCAACACCAGAGTTGGAATTTTCGCTGTGGGGTAAAAACTTGTTGAATAAAGAGTATACAGAACTTAAATTTGATTCGACCGCAGCACTGGCTGCGATCACTGAACTGCGCGGCGAACGCCGTCAGCTTGGCTTCGGCCTCAGTTATCATTTTTAAGCCGGCAGCCCGCCGGCGCAACAAGGAAAGTCTATGCGTTGGCAATTAGTCTGGCCCGTTCTGGCTACGTTACTCCTGCCGTTACTGGTGTCCTGGTGGGTCTATCCAACCCACCTGCCACCTGGTTTTGGTGAATTTCCTCCTCAATATGTCGCGACCGCGCCCGGTTTTAACCTGTGGTATTTCCTGGCGGTGTCGGTGGGTGTGGTCTGGATCAGTCTAATGATGTTCTGGCCAGCGAAAATGGGTTTTAAAGGCGCAACGCCAGCCCCGGCCTTGCCAAAGCAGCCATTGCCCTGGTGGTTTTATGCCGGTCTGGTGGTGACTGGCTTTTTCTGGTGGCTGATGTGGTCACATTCGATGGCGTTTGGCGACTTGGTGTACTGGTCTTTTACACCATTGTGGTGGGGTTTTATTTTTGTGCTGGATGGCGTGTTGTACCATCGTAATAATGGTCAGTCGCTGGTGTCGAAACAAGGCAAATTGTTAGGCTTTATGGCGCTGGTGTCTATTGTCGGCTGGGCTTATTTTGAATTCTACGACTACTTTGTGCTGGCCAACTGGTATTACCCGGATGCCTATCAGGCACCCTGGAGCAAAACCGTGCTGGTGCTGGAGTTTCTCATCACCTATAGCACTGTGACACCGGTGATCCTGCTGTGGTATTGCCTGCTGAATACCTTTCCAAAGCTGGTGGCTCGTTATAAAAATGGCCCGGTGCTGAAGCTCAATGGCAATCTGCTGATTACGGTCGGTGCTGTGTTGATTGGCCTGATGGTGCTGTATCCATACCCCTTGTTTTGGGTGGTGTGGATTGGTCCTTTTGCCGTGATGACCGGGATTTTGTTGAAGCTGAATATCTGGAATCCGTTTACCCCTATTGCCCGTGGCGACTGGAGTGCAGGTTTGCTGATTGGGATGGCATCGTTGCTGAACGGTTTGTTCTGGGAAGGCTGGAACTATGGCAGTCATGCGCTGGTGGCTGAGCCGCTGACCAACCCGAATTATTGGGTCTATAACATTCCTTATGTTGATGTGCTGCACTTCTACTCTGAAATGCCATTTTTGGGTTATTTTGGTTATATCCCGTTTGGCGTGCTGGTGTGGCAGGTGTTGATTTGGTCTGGCAAGCTGACTGGTATCAGCACCGATTTAACCATTTTACCGCCAGAGACCGACCGTTGAGTTGATGTCGCTGTTGTGGTCAGGCCTGATTGTCGTCGCGGACATTCGTCATAGACATTCGTCATAGACATTCGTCATAGACATTCGTCATAGACAGTCAGGCTTTTGCTGAGCAGCCTTGCTCTGGTCGCAGTTTCCGGCGTTTTTGCCGCATCGATTGGTAGGCTGTGACAAATTTGTTATGCTCTGGGTCAATATAAAAACCAGTCTACGGAGCATTTGATGAAGTACCTGACGATGAGCGCTATCACTTTGGCATTATTAACCGGCTGCGGCCCAAAAACAGAAACAAATACCACTGCAACCACGGCACAAGCAGTGCAACCTGCGGCAGTGGCGAAGTTGCAATATCCAGCCACCCGCCAGGCGGATACTGTGGATAGTTACTTTGATGTCAAAGTGGCTGATCCGTACCGCTGGCTGGAAGATGACCGCAGTGAAGAAACCGCGGCTTGGGTGAAAGCGCAAAATAAAGTGACCTTTGATTACCTGGCGCAAATCAGTTATCGTGAGCAAATTAAGCAGCGGCTGGAAGCACTGTGGAACTATGAAAAAGTAGGCACGCCAAGCAAAGAGGGTGACTACAACTATTTCAGCAAAAATGACGGTTTACAAAACCAATCGGTGATTTACCGGCAAAAAGACGGCGGCGCTGCTGAAGTCTTCCTGGATCCAAATACTTTCTCTACCGACGGTACCACCTCACTGGCCGATTTACAGTTTACCGAAGATGGTAAAATTGCCGCTTATGCCATTTCTGAAGGCGGTAGTGACTGGCGTAAAGTCTTTATTATCAACGCTGAAACTAAAGAAAAACTGGAGCCAGAACTGGTTGATGTGAAGTTCTCCGGTATTTCCTGGAAAGGCAATGAAGGTTTCTTTTACTCCAGCTATGACAAGCCACAAGGCAGTGAATTATCTGCTAAAACTGACCAGCATAAACTGTATTACCATAAGTTAGGTACAGCACAAAAAGACGATCAGCTGCTGTTTGGTGCTACTGAAGCTGAGAAACACCGTTATGTCGGTGGCACTGTGACCGAAGATGGCAAATACCTGATTGTGACGGCCGCCAATGCGACTTCAGGCAATAAACTGTTATTAAAAGACTTAACAGATGCCAACAGCAAATTTATTACGCTGGATGGTGAGGGCAGTGCCGATTATCAGTTGATCGATTCTGTCGGTGACAAGCTGTATTTCGAGACCAACTTTAAAGCACCAAACAACCGCCTGATCGTGATTGATGCCAAGAACCCGGCACAGGATCAGTGGCAGGATGTGATCCCTGAAACGAAAAATGTGCTGAGTGCCGCTAAAGGTGCCGGTTTCTTCTTCGCCAATTATATGGTGGATGCCGTTTCTAAAGTGCAGCAATACGACTACACCGGCAAACTGGTGCGTGACGTGCAGTTACCTGGGGTTGGTTCTGTTGGTGGTTTTAGCGGTAACAGCAAAGACAGCACGCTGTATTATGGTTTCACCAATTACAACACGCCGGGCACCAGCTATAGCTACAACCCGCAAACCGGTGAATCAGCAGTTTATTTCAAACCAGCGGTCAAATTTAACAGCGATGATTATGAGTCTAAGCAGGTGTTCTACACCTCGAAAGATGGCACTAAGGTGCCGATGATCATCACCCATAAAAAAGGTCTGCAACTGGATGGCAGCAATCCAACCCGGTTGTATGGGTATGGTGGTTTTAACGTCAGCCTGACGCCAAGTTTCAGTGTGGCTAACCTGGTGTGGATGGAAATGGGTGGCGTCTATGCGGTGCCTAACCTGCGCGGTGGTGGTGAATACGGTAAAGACTGGCATAACGCCGGTATTCAGCTGAAAAAACAAAATGTGTTTGACGATTTTATCGCTGCAGCTGAATACCTGATTGCCAACAAATACACCTCAAGTGCCAAACTGGCGATCAGCGGTGGTTCAAACGGTGGTCTGTTAGTTGGTGCTGCCATGACCCAAAGACCTGAGCTGTTTAAAGTGGCGCTGCCAGCGGTCGGCGTGTTAGACATGCTGCGTTACCATACCTTTACTGCTGGCGCCGGCTGGGGTTATGACTATGGGACTGCCGAGCAAAGCAAAGAAATGTTCGATTACTTAAAAGGCTATTCACCAGTGCATAACGTGAAAGCCGGTGTGGCTTATCCGGCCACTATGGTGACAACTGGTGACCATGATGACCGGGTGGTACCAGCGCATTCCTTTAAGTTTGCTGCGGAGCTGCAAGCCAAAGCGGGTGGCGACAATCCACAGTTGATCCGGATTGAAGTGAATGCCGGTCACGGTGCTGGGACCCCAGTGTCGAAAATGATTGAACAAACTGCGGATGCTTTTGGTTTCACCCTGCATAACATGGGTGTGAAAGAGCTGCCGAGGCCATAATTGTTGGCCTGTACAGATTAGCTGTACAGATTAGCTGTACAGATTAGCTGTCCAGCCAGCCTGGACTGAGTCAGCTGTTGTTAAATAAAAATCCCCCGCCGTGAAGCGGGGGATTTTTTAACGGTCACAGCTCGCATTTGTACGCAAGCGGAGGCGCTGCCTCAGCTGTGAGTGGTTAATACTGCTTGCCAAAACCTTTTTTCGGCCGGCCTGGTTTCTGCTGGCGGGTCACTTTGATGGTTAATTTTGTCTCGTCAAGCGGCAGCGTAACCGTCTGCACCGGGACTTCCTGCTGTTGCCATGGATGCCAGAGCTTTAACTGATAGCTGCCGGCTGGGACATCGGCAAAAGTCACCCTGCCTTGCTCATCCGTCACCGCTAAAAACGGGCTCTCGCCGACATAAATATAAGCTTGCATATAATCGTGGATATTGCAGCCAAGCGCGACGACACCTGCGGTGTCAAATAACACCGGCGCTTCTGGTTTGTCGGCATAGAGTTTGAGTTCAAACACTTTTGCTGGCGAAAATGAATACACATGATGGCGGGTTTTATCAAGGTTAGGAAAATCGACGGCGGTGCCGATTGGTACCGCTGACACAAAGGGCCGAAAAATTAAATCCTGCTGTGCTACTTTGGCTGTTTGCTGCAACTGCGGCTTATGGTTCGGATCCAATAACTCCACCACCGCATCGGCCAACGGCAGGCCTTGTTGATCAACCAGCACAAATTGTTGTGGCGCAGCTTGCAGCAAAGTCGCGCTCAGCATCAAGCCAGCACAGAGCAGTTTTAATACCATCAGAGTCCAGCCTCAACCAAATCAGAATGAAGTTTAAGTATAACAGCAGCTCAGCATGAAAAAACCACCCTAATGGTGTTTCCCGGTCTTGCCAACTGCTATGCTCAGCGCTCCACTGCTGAACTATGTAAAACGATGATCAAGCTCGATAAACCTATGCTGAAAATTGGGCGTCGCTGGCCGCAAGCCGTCATGCCAGCGCTGCTGTTGTTACCATGGTTAACGCAGGCTGGCGAATTGCAGCCTGAATTCACCTGGCAGGCGAAAGGCGAATTGAGTCTTTTGCAAATCCAGACGCAACCCGCCGGGTTAGCCCCCTGGTGGCAAGGCGGTACCGGCCAATTGGCGTATCAGCAGCAAGGGCTGCAGGCAGGGCCGCAATTATTGGCGCTGCAACTGGCAACTGACAGTCCTTGGTCGGCGACTGTGCATGGTCAATGGCATCGGATCCCTACCGCGGATCTTGGCATCACTGAAGCCTGGTTAAGTTATAGCCCTTTACCTGTGGCCGGTTATCGGCTGCGGGCCAGAGCCGGTTATTTTTATCCGGCGCTGTCACTGGAGAATACCGATATTGCCTGGTCTTCGCCCTACAGCAGCAATTTTTCCGTGATCAATAGCTGGCTCGGTGAAGAATTACGCGCCCGGGGCTTGGAAATCAGTCTGAGCCGGCCGGGCCGGTTTTTTAATTCTGCCGCCAGTTGGCAGCTGGTTGGCGGCTTATTTCAGGGCAATGATCCGCTCGGCTCTATCCTTAGTTGGCGTGGTTTTGCCAGCCATCCGTTTCAAAGCAATATTGGCGAGCAAGTCCGGTTTGCCGATTACCCCAGTATCCGCAGCGGTCCGTTGGCGGCACAGCCGGCCTGGGTGCAGCCGACCCGGGAATTGGATCACCGCACTGGCTTTTATACCGGTCTGCACTGGTTATATCAAAACGACACTGAAGTGCGGTTTTATCATTATGACAATAATGGCGATCCGCTGGTGATACGGCATGGCCAATACGCCTGGGATACTCAGATGCAAAGTCTGGCCTGGCAACAGCAGTTGAGCGAACACTGGCGATTGATCAGTCAGTATCTGACCGGCAGCACTGCAATGGGACCAGAAGCTGTCATGGTGGCTTTTAACAGCTGGTACAGCCTGTTGCATTATGATGCCGGCAGTTATCGGCTGAACCTGCGTTATGATCACTGGATACAACAAGATCAGGATCTGTATAGCGCAGATGATAACAATGGCCGCGGTCATGGCTGGAACCTCAGCCTGCAGTTGCCTTTATCGGCTCATTGGATGCTGGCGCTGGAGTGGAGCCGGCTCAACAGTTATCAGGCCAGCCGGGCGCAGTGGCAAGACTGGCCGCTACAGCAGAATTTTCAGCAATGGCAACTGTTACTGAACTGGCGGATTGATTAATACACAAAACGCTGCAGGCTGTTGCTGTGCTGGTGCCGCACTATAAACCAATTCTTTCGGTTTGCATTGGCGGGGCATCCTCCGGTAGCCAGCGTCGATAAATCTGTGCAAAGCTGCCATCGGCTTTGAGACTTATCAGCGCATCTTTCCATTGATCAATCTCGGCGCTGGGGGTTCCCTGCGAAAACGCAATATAAAGATGATTCTCTCTGATGGTATAGAGGGATTTGACGTCATCCATGCTGGCGCCTGCTTCGGCCAGAATACTCGGTGCGGTCAGATTGGCATTGCACCAGAGATCAATACGTTGCTTCAGCAGTTGTTTTGCACTCATCAGTGGGGTGGACGCAGGCGCGATATTATTAAAACCATGCTCCAGCAACAATTGTTCTTCCACGGAAGCACGGTACACACCGATGCTTTTTGCTTGTTTGGCATCCTCAATTGAGTTGATTTTCAGCTCACTATCTTTCAGGGCATAGCAGTTGGTGGTGCCAACCGCCACTGGACCCACCAAACTAAAGATGCGCTCGCGTTCAGGGGTACGTGTCATGGTAAACAGCATGGTATTGGGTTGTTCGGTGATCATTTTCCAGCCGCGGGCCCAGGTGATGACATGGATTTGGCTTTGATTATTGATGCGTTGTTGGATTGCCTGCACCACTTCTACCGCTAAACCACTGGGTTTACCAGCTACCGTAAAGCTGATTGGCGCCCATTCTTCGGTATAAATAGTCAGGCTCTCTTGCGCGACAGAAGTGTTGTGGCAGAGACAACTAGCAAGCACTAAAGGGGTAATACATTTCATCAATAACCCTACATCAATTTTAGGCCAGCCTGATGGCAATCTGATAAGTAAAGATGACATGTCGGCAGCTCGCAAGCAATCGCCGTAAAGTGTTCAGATTGGTAATGTGAAGTACTGGCGATGTTGCAATCGCTTTGAATTCTGTAGATACAGTCTGTAATGTTCAGCTGTTAGCAGAATGCAGGAGTGGGTTAAAGATGCACATCGGCATATTTGGTTAGGGAGATTGCCTGTAAAGCATATTTGCCGATAATGGCAAATCATCCTGAGATGACGCCAATATTCTGTAGCCGTAATGCTGAGCAACTGGCGACTCTGGCACGGCAATATCGTGTTGCAGAGATTTATACAGAGCGGACGATTTAATCGAAGCGCGACCTGATGCGGTATTGAACAATAGTGCCACGGGTTCGTACCTAGCGCTAGCCCGAGCCCTGCTCACCCAGTGCAGTCCGGTGTTTGTTGATAAACCGCCGTTTTATCCCCCGATCCAGCCGCTTGGTCATTATGTGGCTTTAGTGCAGCGACAGTTACAGAAAAGTAGACCTCGCCTGCCTGCACAGTCGAGGGTATTTATTTACGATGATTTTTTTCATGTGCTGGATACGCGGCGTTATATCGCGCCGGGGCTGTCAATGTGCAAACGCTGTTTTGTTGCTATGGCGGCGGCTTTTATAGAAAAAATTCGTAGCAGCAATGCCAGTGATTATGTCAGACATTCTGGCACCTCATCATTTTGTAGATATATAGTGATGAATGTAAATTTAATTGTTTTTGTATATCTATTGCGTAAACAAATAAGGTTGCCTAAACTTATAATTTATGGGTTCGCGCAGGCATAGAACTGTTAATTTTTTCATTTATTTAGTAATATAGAAGGTAGTTTTTAGCTTTTGATATGTAATCTGTCATTTCTATGAGAATACAATAATTTGAACGTCCGCAATATTACATAATGGATGATTTTGTCAATGGTAATTCATGGTGAATGTATTGATTAATTTTTCCTGTAGGTGATTTTTATATTGCATACGGTGTTATAGATAACTTTTTACTGCTTGGACATAATTATTTAATAGGGGTTTATGAAAAAAATATTTTTTATTCTACTGTTTGCAGGGGCATTAAAAGCGGAAACTACGTGGATACCCATCGCGAATGGAGATGTGACTATTATTATTCCATTTATCCCAAGAGATATATATCAGCAACCTTTAAATTTAAATATTGCAGATGATGTTGTTTCTTGGCAAGACGTATTGCATGCAAGTAACTATTTAGTGCAGGGTCTTACCTCTAATGATGAATGGATAGACATTGTCGTTACAAAAAATACAACTGAACGATTTGATAACAGATTCGTAGGGTTCGGGAAAATTCGAGTTAAAGCTTGTAACTATCTGACATGTGATCAAACAGGGCACTATGCAACACTAAATGTAGTAACTAAGCCTACTTATCGGTATAAAAAATATTCCTATGATGCATTAGGGCGTTTAGTATGCGAAAAAGACAGCGAATATGGCTCGGTAAAGTATGAATTGGATGCTGCAGGGAACAGAAAATCTGTTACCCAGCACACATGTGAGTGATATTTCAATCTCGCACTTAGTAGAAGTGTCAGCTGTTGGTGCTAATTTTAAGGAATCAATAATTTAATGTTTAAAATTTATAAGCAAAAAAATAATAAAATCGCAGTTTTATTACTTGTAACCTCTTTTATTTGCGCATTCGCATTTCCTGTGTTTTCAGAACAATTAGGCATATCACCAAATCCTCCCTACATTGGTATGCCAGAGTACAATGTGACAGATAGTAATAATATAAACGTGGTGTCTGGTAATCTAAGTTATAATTTAGAGGATCTTAAGATTGGGAGCGGAAAACATATCCTTAATCATAGTGTCCATATCAATTCAAATGATTTAGCTAACATTAGAGCATCTAAAGTTGGTTATAAAGACAAATATGATGGTGGAATCACTATAAGATTTGATGAAATACCTGGAGATAATCATTGTACAGTCGGCCGGAACAAAATTTTTGAATACATTTATGTTTATGATCACGAATCATCATATAGATTTTTACTAGAGAAAGGTTCATTTAAAAGTTTGTCAGATGTTAAGATAAAGTTGGATGTTTATGATAAGAATACTTATGTTATTACGAAGCCTGATGGAACTAAGGTGTACTTCTATTCTTATAAAAATATTCCAGCAACTCTAGACACAGGCTTTAGGCCTGAAGCGATCATGTCAAAAATTGTTTCTGCTGATGGATTTGAAATTTCTATACACAGAAAAGTTATGCATAACGGAAATCTGGGGCAAATAAAAAGTGTTACGTCGAACAACGGTCTACAGTTAAAATACATATATGACAGTGAGAAGCGCCCTTTAGCACCAAATAAGGTTTTGACAGCAGAATTAGCTGAAATGCAAAGTTACTACGGTAATGAATGGTTTGTTAACTTTCCAATAAAAATAATAGCAATAAATAATGCAGTCGAAACATGTCCTTTGCTGGATGATACATGCACTTTGAAACGAGTATGGCCGCAAGTAACTTACTCTTGGCCTGGTGGAATGCCTGCAGCTATGTTCATAGGCAATAGTGAGTTTGAACTGACTGACTATCGTGGGGTTAAAACAACATTTCGACATTTAGCGATAGACATGTGTAGAGACTACGAACCAGTTTCAATGTCAGCTGTTGGTTGCATCAAAAATACCAGATTTTATCCGCATATTGTAAAGGTAGAAAACAATGCTGGGATGGAGATTGATTATCAATATAAAGATACTATTTCATCATACGATAAGTATAAAGTCATTACGGAATCTTGTAACAATGGTCGATGTTCTTCTTATAATATTGGCGCTAACGTCACAAAATCTGAGTTAGGCGCTTGTAGAGAGCTACAATATACTTATGGTTCAACGTCTACATATAAAGGAGTAGTAAATTTTCATAACAGCTGGGAAAAATTAGGCGAATACAGAATTTCTGTGCCATTTTACATTGATGCATGGGATAAAAGAATTTATCTGGCTAAAAATCTGTCTAATGAAGTTAATAAAATTGAAAGCAAGTTGGATGGCGGAAAATCAAATTACGAGTATGACTCTTTGGGAAGACTGAAAACAGTAGAGGAGAATGGTGCATACAAAAGAATATCATACCCTTACTCATATAATGGGATATGTAGCAATTTCCGTTTTTGTCATAAACCGATTTATGTAAGCAATTTTCACGAAGAAAAAGCAACTAATGTTCATGCAACCTTTTATGAATATCATCCTGAATCAGGAAATATATCTTCAATTACATATCCTAAAGACAACCAGAATAAAGTTTTGCAAAGAGAATATAAGTATAAAAAATTGTTTGCAAGGTATCTAAACGTGAATAATGAAGTAGTTGAATCAGGAAGTCCTATATGGTTAATTTCTTCAGAATTCTACTGCCAAAATAGCATTTTAAAAGATGGAGTATGTTCAGGAAATGATAAAGTAACTACTAGTTATTACTACGGAGAAGGTAGTGGTTCTAATAATCTTTTTCTGATGGGTATGATAACTACTTCTGAAGCTGACAGTGCAAGCCGTACTTTATGCTATAAATATGATAATTATGGTAATGTAATAGAACAGAGCCAACCAAAATCTGGTATTACAGACTGTAACAGCGGTAGGGAGTTTTAAGAATGAGCAAGGTTAAAAATATTTGTTCAGCTGCTCTAAAATATTTATGTAAAGATGTTGCTTATTTAAGCTTGATATTTAGCATGTTTTTTGCTGGAACAGCTACAGCTTATCAGTCTGCAAAACCATATACTGATGCATTTCGTTATAATGTTCATGGTCAAATAACAGGTAAGATTAGTCCAGATCCTGATGGTGCAGGGCCGCTTCGTTATTCTGCTATCAGAAATAGTTATGCCGCCAATGGACAGTTAGTTTCTGTAGAAAATGGTGAGTTATATGAATGGCTTAATGAAAGCTATGAACCGAAAAATTGGACAGGTTTCACAGTTTTCAATTCGACAATTTATACCTACGATGCTCAGGGACGCATGGTCTCTGAGGCAGTAAAAGACAATTTTGGTCAAACTCAATCTTACAAACAAATGAGTTATGACTTGTATGACAGACTTGAATGCTCTGTCATCAGGTTTAACAAATCTTTATTTGATTCACTGAGTAAGAATGCATGTATTTCAACAGTGAATTCTGAAGGGGATGTTGATAGAGTTACAAAATATACTTATGACAGTATTGGTCAAATTTATGTAGTCTATAAAGCCTTTGGAACTCCGCTGCAGCAAGCTTATAAAACTAATGAATACTACGATGGTGATAAAGCAGGATTAATAAAAAGCGTACAGGATGCTAATAACAACAAAACTAGTTATTTTTATGATGGCACACCTGGGCTACTAACGAAAACTATCTATCCTGACCGCAGCGTTGAATTGTTTGAGTATGACTTACATAAGAATGTTAAAAAGAAAATAAAACGAAATGGGGCTGTTATTAATTATAGCTATGATGCTCGTCAACGTTTAATTATGACAGATTATGATGATAATTCTAAAATAAAAGATGTCTACCACAAGTATGATCTACGCGGACTGGTTTTAGAATCAAGAAGTGGCTCTTATGATGATACAAAATGGATTATAAATTCATTTAACGGTTTTGGTGATTTAGTTACAACTGTAACTGCTCAGGGCTATTACCCGACTATTAATAAACGTGAAATACATCATGAATATGACCAAAACAGTAATCGCGTTAGAATAACCCATCCTGATCGTAGTTACTTTGTATATGAGTATGACGGAGTAAATAAGCTAAAAAGCATACATGAAAATGGGGCTGAATTACTAGTTTCATTGAATTATTCAAATCAAGGATATGTTCAATCACATGTTCGAGGTAACACTTCATCAACCAATTATACTATGGATAAAATTGGTAGGTTAGTTTCTTTATCTCAAGATCTTGATGGTCGCAGTAATGATGTAACAGAAAATTTTGGCTATAATAGCGCCAGTCAAATGTTAACGATAGAGTCAAGTAATCACATATACAGTCATGACAGTAATGATTTGGTTGTCGGTAGTTATTCAGTCAATAACCTTAATCAATATACATCAGCTGGCGGGAGAACTATCAGTCATGATCCAAATGGCAATCTGATTTCTGATAGTTACAATACATATACCTACGATAACGAAAATAGACTAATTACAGTTTCTGGTCAGGATAATGCTTTATTAGATTATGATCCTCTTGGTCGTTTATATTCGATCACTGTACAGGGGCAGAAAAATTATTTTTTGTATGATGGTGATTATTTGATAGCCGAGTACAATTCTGCAGGTGATGTTATCAAAAGGTATGTTCACGACGCAGGAATTGATCAACCGTTAGTGCAGTACAAAAATGGTGTGATAAATGCAAATAATCGTCAATATCTTCATGCCAATTATCAAGGGTCAATTATTGCGTTAACGAATACTGATAAAACGCTAGCTCATATCAATACATACGATGCTTTTGGTATTCCTAAGTCATCAAATCAAGGTCGATTTGGGTATACCGGACAGTTGTATCTCCATGAGGTTGGATTAAATTACTATAAAGCGAGGATTTACAATCCAAGAATCGGCCGCTTTATGCAAACCGACCCGATTGGCTATGAAGATGATATGAACTGGTACGCTTATGTTGGAAATGATCCGATCAACCATATTGATCCAACTGGTGAAGCGAAGTATAAAGGAGACAAAAGCGGGATTGCAGCAGCCAACCTAGCCGCACGAGCTGTTGTAGCGGTTACTGAAAAGGGCTCGCCAATTAATAATGCCGCTCAGAGTGTTGCGGATACCACGCAGAAGTTAATTTATAATGATTCTGGATACAAAAAGCATGGAAATTCTGCACGGCAGTCTCAGAGTGGGGATGTTTCTCGTAAGCCCGTTGATGGACAAGCAGCGCTGAACAATTCCTTTCCTCTTGGAAAAAATACTAAAGCTCGTGTAGGCGTTGACGTTAATAATAGAGAAGTTGTTATTCTCAAAAATAATTCAACACCAATTAATGAATATCATGGCTACGTTCCAGGAAAACTCACGACACAAGAGGCAAATGTGGTAAAGAAAAACTTTGGTGGCGTTGTTGAAGTTAGTAAAAATGGAACTTGCAAAGTTAAATGTTAAGGACTAAATATGAAGCCATTTAACTATTATGGTTCTGCTATTAAAGCCACCCCGCTGCATTATTGTGAAACATATGATGAAGCAATAGAGTATCTTGAACAAGGATGGCGAGGAGATGAGCTATGCACAGGTATTTCTCCATACGTGCATAGTTGCGATGATATTCAGATTCTCGAAGAGTGTCTTAAGCGTGGAGCTAAAACTAGCAATGATATTTTGAAGACATCTGCCTTACATAGTCATAGCAAACTCAGCTTTATAAAATTACTAGTATCGTATGGTGCCGATGTTAACTACGTAAATTGGAATGGCTCAACACCTTTACACGCAGCGGATTACTTAGGCGTCATTAAATTTTTAATTTCGCAAGGAGCAAACCCCAATATATTAAATAATGACGGATTATTGCCAGGAGACGATTACCCTTCAGGAATTAAATGGGAGAAAATGAAAAATTATCTCCTTCAAGTTCGAAATTTTAAAACGTAATAATAATCAGAGCCTACGTTATAAAATAGGAAGGCCAAACGTGGCCACCCACAATATAAAAAGTTGTAAAATGGGCACCCATAAACCGGTGTCCTTTTCTTCGTCCAAACCGCGCAAAATCGCCAGCAGCTTGATCAGTCATTTCCAGTAGAACTGAACAACGTTCCACAGCAGGGCTGTCATTTTGCTGCAGCGCCTACATAGCTCTATAAAAAACGAACGTCCGCAATTAAGGCTAAGCCAACGTAATCGGTAATCGTAACACCAACCCCACATTCCCCCGTTAGCTAAACCACCATACCCTGTTTGCACAATTCACCAAACAGGGTTTTTTATGATCCGCAGAACTTCCGAACAATGGCTGGCGCTGATTGACCAGCACAAAACCAGCGGTTTAACACAGACCGAGTTTGCTAAACAACAAGGCATCGACCCGAGTTATTTCAGCCAGCGCAAATGACAATTACTTGCCTGGCAACAGGATGACAGCGACGGCTTTGTCGAACTAACACCGAACGGCATGCTGTTTCGTCAACCGATGATACTTAAAAAACGCGATGTTGAACTGCATCTACCTGCCGGAACTGATGCGGTGTGGGTCGCCACACTGCTCAAGGCAATGTCGCTATGAAGATGTTTATCGATACGCCTAAAATCTATCTGCACAAACAACCGGTCGACTTCCGTAAGTCTATCAATGGCTTGTCGATGTTGGTTGAGCATGAGATGCAGCAGTCGCCCTTTAGCGGTGCGCTGTTTGTGTTTTGTAATCAGCAACGCACCCGTTTAAAAGTGCTGTATTGGGACCAGACCGGCTTTTGCTTGTGGTACAAACGGCTGTAGGGGAATTTAAGGACACCCATAAACCGGTATCTTTTTTTTGATTCGTAAGCGTAACAACAACCTAACCGTTCATTCTACGGCGTCTTTAAGCCCTAATTCCCACGCGATAATCTATTTCACAGGAGGACGATCATGGCAAGAATTCATCACAGTGCCGCGCAGTGGCAACACTTTATTCAGTGATGGCAGGCTTCAGGCCAAAGCGCTGGCCAATTTTGTAAGTTGCATGGCTTGAGATACGTCACTGCAAACCATCCTTGAAGGTTACCAGCTAGCCTTGCCTCTTGAGCAAAAGTTGTGATCAAGAGACTGGCAGCTGTACGCCGTTTCAACAATGGCTAGAGTCAAGGGCAAAGTCATGCTTCGACCAGAAGGCGGATGGAAATTTAATCAGCATAACTGAGAAAATTGACGGAGCCTGAACGCTGGCTACGTCAATTCATCCCACTGAAGACTGTCAGTCATCTGTTGCGGAGCAAAAAATAGCATAACCTGCCACTGATTGCGCTGTGATCAGATGTCTGCCGCCAACATGTTGTGATCATAATGTAACCATCTGCAGTGGTTTAGCTGTGTTACAAGATATTTTTCATAATAGCGCAGGACCAAAGTACCAGTTTTTCAAAGGCGCCCATGCTGGATGAGCCGCATTCGTACAGTTATTGGATGGATCATCAAACCAGAATTGAACATTTCTGTCCGCCAGTTTGGCTGACATCAGAATTGACAGCATTGATTTGCAGGTTTCTGGAGGCACTCCATTATAATTCTCTGACACAGCACACAAATAAACCCAATTGATACTTCCAAATGACGCAACGAGTATGCCTGATGGTCCAACTACAACATTAGTAACCTTACCAACACATTCATATGCTTGTGCGCTGGCGCTAAATAAAGCTATAGATGTCAAAATGCATGTTATTACTTTTTTCATGGTTGCTCCGGAATTATTGAAATGTTGATGATTAAGTGTTTATAAACGCGATGATTTGAGGGCTGCTTATTATTTTTACTGCCAGATATGCGTTTATTTATTTTTTTGAAAGTTAAATTTTATTGTTCTTATATGGAACCTATGTTTTTGCTGTTTTACTCAAGTGCCAATTTTCAATCAAGTTTCCTGTCTAGAATTTTTTCAGTGACATTGAGAATGTTTCATGTAAATTAATTGATCTTTAATTGCAATAATCAATTCTATTGTAAGCGTAGTTTTCGATCATATCAAAATGTTTGTTATTGAAAGTGCAATATTCTGTATCAGTCAACCGTCAGTCAATCTGATGGTTCAATCCTACGGCGACTTGACTTGACAGCTGTTGAGGCACTGTTTGACTTGTAATTTCACCGGGCAGCAGATATTTTTGCCTTTATGCGAGGGTGGCGGGCAGGTTTTCGGTGAACAAAATTTTGAGGAAGGGGGCTGTGTTCGGCTGGCTGGCTGTTAGTCTGGCGATGGTCTTTGCCGCCGCGAGTCATGCTGCATCGGCTGGGTCGCTGCAGTCGTCGCCTGCTCCGTCCGGCAGTAGTCCCGCGCAAACGGTGTTATTGCTGCACAATGGGGATCGTCTGACCGGCACTTTACTGCAGCAGGATGAGCAGCAGTTTGTGTTACAGCTGGCTTATGCCGGTACTGTCAGTATTCAGCGTCAGGCTGTACAAAAGGTATCGACTGTGGCTGCGTCTGCAGCCGCTAAGACCGCTGCCGCCAGCACAGCGCCGATTGCCGCTGAACTAGCGAGCCTCAGCAGTCACTATGATTTGGATCTCAGTGCCAGCAATCGCCATGGCAAGCAGCAGGCCGAAAGTTACAGTGTGCAAAGCAGCAATGAATGGCGGCTGGCCCCCTGGCGCTGGTCGGTTGATGGTAAGTTTGATTATGAAATTAAAGAAACCGCCCGCAAAACCCATCAGTATCAGCTCAATCCCGGGCTGGATTATTTTTATAACGACAGCCTGTTTGGCCGGCTGAAACTGGATTACAGCTATAACTACCTGGCCAGCGACTATAAAAACCGTGACTGGGCAGCGGGTCCTGGCCTGAGTTTCTTTCGCGATAATGAGAATATCCGGCTGGAGCTGATGCTGTTGCTGGGTCTGAAACAAGCCTATTTCCGTGGTGATTTATTTTTACAGGGGTTGCTGAATGGTCAGGATCAGGTCGATTTTCGCTTTGCCTCGCTGGAGTGGGATCACTATTACCGGTTCAGTCAGCCCAAATTTGAGGTGTACAGCACAGGCACCCTGCTAAAAATGCTGAATCAGCCGCTGGCGCTGCTGGATTTTCGGTATGAACTCAATGCCACTGTCGGCCTGCGCTATTGGTTGAATCAGCAGATCCGGCTCAGTTGGTCGCTGGAATACGACAGAACCGCCTTGGATCTGATCCTGACTGGACTGCCGGAGATGCCACTGGATGTGCAGGATGTGCGGCAAAAACTCAGTATTGGTGCCAGATTCTGAATTTTGCACCCTCAGTCAGTTTATCCCCGCGCAGAGCTGCAGCCAGCTGCTTATTCTAGTTAAGAATATTAAATCGAAATTCAGGCTAAATGACAGAATATGTAATAGGCTAATATAGTTGCAACTTATTAAATAGGGATCTGTGATGCGCTTATTTGTTGTTTCTCCGCTGGCTTTATTCGTTTCCGCGATGGTGGCTGCCCCTGCAGTGGCCCAACAAAGTAAAGAAGACAGCATTGAAAAAATTTCGGTGATTGGCAGCCGGTTGTCAGTGCGTACTGCCACTGAAACGGCATCGCCGGTTGATATTATTGATGAAACCCAGCTAGCAGCCACCGGTGCTATTGAAACCGCCAAGGCGCTGCAGTTGCTGGTGCCAAGCTTTAACTTCCCAACCTCTTCAGTGACCGATGGTTCAGACGCAGTGCGCCCGGCCAGCTTACGTGGTTTATCGCCGGATCATACGCTGGTGCTGGTCAATGGCAAACGCCGGCATGGCTCGGCCCTGGTGCACCTGAACGGCACTATGGGGCGTGGCAGTTCGAATGTCGATTTAAATGCCATTCCGGTGGCAGCCATTAAGCGAATTGAGATTTTACGGGATGGCGCTGCCGCGCAGTATGGTTCTGATGCCATTGCCGGGGTGATCAACATTGTGCTGAAAGATCAAGCATCCGGTGGCAGCCTGAATGCCAGTACCGGCCAGACCTTTGAAGGCGATGGTGATTATTACAAAACCAGCCTGAATGCCGCCTTGGCGCTCGGCACTAACGGTTTTTTAAACCTGACGCTGGAACATCAGGATAAAAACAACACCAACAGAGCTGGTCTGGATCCGCGTGAGCAATACAACAAAATTAATGGTCAGCCTGATCCACGCGAAGCGGGTTTTAACCGGCTCAATCATCAGGTCGGTGATGCCGCTTACCAGCACAGTGCGGTGTTTTTTAACGCCGGTCTGCAACAAGGTGACACTGAGTGGTATAGCTTTGGCGGTTTTAGTTCACGTGATACCCAGTCCAGTGCATTTTTCCGCTTGCCGAAGGATGCGCGTAATATTGCCGAGCTTTATCCGGATGGTTTTTTACCGCAGATAGCGCCGACTTCGGATGATCATTCGGTCACTGCCGGGGTGAAATGGCCGCTGCTGGGCTGGCAACTGGATTTTTCTGCCGGTACCGGTCGTAGTACCTACGCTTATTATGTCAATAACTCACTGAATGCCTCTGTCGGTCCGACCAGCCCCACCAGTGCTTATGCCGGTCAGTTAAAAAATCAGGAACAAAACTACAATCTTGACGCCAGTCGCCGTTACAGCTTTATCAATGATTCCGAACTGGTGGTATCGACCGGTATTAGCCGGCGGCAGAACAACTACCGGATTGAAGCTGGTGATGAGCTGTCGTGGAAAAACTATGGTTATCAGAATAAAGCCGGTGGCATTCAAGGCTTTGGTGGTTTTACACCGGAGTCCAGAGTGAATGAATCGCGCCATAACAGTGCGATTTATCTGGAACTGGAAAATGCCCTGACCGACAATCTGACCTGGGGCAGTGCCGCCCGGTTGGAAGACTATTCAGATTTTGGTCGCGAAAGCAGCTTTAAATTGTCGGGCCGTTATCAACTGACCGACGCCTGGGCTGTGCGTGCCACCGCCAACGATGGTTTCCGCGCCCCGAGTGTGCAGCAACTGTATTTCTCCAATTTGTCGACGCTGTTTGTCGCCAACCCACAAACCGGTGTGCTGGTGCCAACCGAATCCGGTACTTTTAACAATATTTCAGCGGTCACCCGGGCTATTGGTCAGGGCGATTTGCAGCCTGAAAGTGCGCGTAGTGTCAGTGCCGGTATCACTTATCAGGGCGAGGATGGTTTCAGTCTGACGCTGGACAGCTATCAGATTAAGCTGGAAGACCGGATTATTCTGACTGGCTCTGTCACCCGTGCTGACAGTGCGACGCTCAATGCAGTGCTCGGCACTTCAGGGGCCAACAGTGTCAGATTTTTCACCAATGCAGTGGATACCACCAGCCGCGGGGTGGAAGCTGTGTTGGCTTATCAGTGGCAAACCAGTGGTTATGGCGACTTTAACAGCAGTTTAAGTCTGCAGTATAACGACAGTGATATTGATCAGATCAAAGTGCCGGCGCTGTTGGACGGGCTGCAGGCTAAGCTGTTTGATCGGGTGGAGCAGGTGCGGCTGACCAAGGCTAATCCGGCCAAAGCTGGGGTTTGGTCGCTGGGTCATCAATTGGGCGCGCTCAAAAGCAGCTTGCGGCTGAATTATTTTGGACCTTATACCTTAGGTTACGCCACGGGCGATAAAGAGTTTGCCGCTAAAACCACGGTCGATTTAACCCTGGGTTATGCTGTGACTGAGTCCTTTGACGTTACCTTGGGTGCCAGTAACCTGTTTGATGTCTATCCGGATGAACAGCCGGTGGTGAACAGCTTTAACGGTATCTTTAAGTACCCCAATACCAATGCACCTTTTGGTTTTAATGGCGGTTCTTATTATCTGGATCTGACCTATAAGTTTTAATGCTGCGCCGCAGCTCACAGCGCAGCAAGGTTAGCGCTGTGAGCCTTGCGGGGACTGGCGGCTTACTGCCAATGCTGACTCACTTGCTGCTGATCTGGTCGCCAGTCTTGGTCTAGCCAGTTCAGCAATTGCAAGCTGTAACTGGCAGCAAACAACAGATGTTGTTGGGCGGGGGCCAAATTCCGGCTTAACCAGATTTTTGGGGTTTGACCTGGAAAAGACATCGCCGCCACCATCTGGCCGCCATTCGAAATGTGTAACCCCTGAAAATTTGATGCAAAATCAGGTAGTTGTCGCCACTGATTGTCAACTTTTTCTACGCCATGGTGGATAGCTGTCAGTGGGTAGACGTCTGAACCAGATTGCAGCGTCAGTACAGGCTGCTGTTGCTCAGTGAGTGTGACCGTCAGTTGCCATTGACGGTCCGCCTGTTGTAAAACACAGGATAACCGGGTTTGTTGCCGGTCCAGCTCCCGCGCATGCTGGTTATTCTGTTCAACGCCAGCGGTTTTTTCTTGTTGTGGCCTGACTGTTTCCTGCAACAAGCTCTCATTCTTCAGTTGGCACTCCACTTTGATACTCTGTGCGCCATCACTGCTGTGAAATTGATACTCCCGTTTCTGTCGGACCTTGTAATGCTGCACCTCTGGGTCCTCATCCGAAAACAACTCATAAACCACTTTCTCCAGAGCATTGCCGCCTGGGGTCAGACTGTGTTTAGTGGTCGAAAGCCAACTGATATCGACCCGACTGATGGCAAAAGGACCACTTTGCTGGGCATAGCTGTCTCCAAAGACGGAGCTGGGTTGTTTCAGTTCATATTGCACTGCATTGGTTAAAAAAGGCGTCGGCAGCGGCACTGAATAATCGCTGACGCTTTTACAAGCCGTCAGTCCTAACAAAACAGTACACAGCGTTGGTACAGTGGCGAACAATTTCATCAGGCTCATCCTTGCTGGGGTCGGGATCAAAAGTGACTTTAGTGTACTGGAGCACCTCGGGTGTTGTGAAGACTAGAGCGTGTTGACTTTTGGTGTGTGAATTTTGTTCAATCGGGGGCCGCCAGCCCGCGAAAGGAGCTGCGAAGCTTAGTGATCTAAGCGAGTAGCGAGTGACAAAGGGCTGGCAAGTCCCCGGTTGAACCCTACGGGCAGCGTTTGGCTGACCTTTCTACGGCGTTATCGCCCGCTCATGTAGAATAACTACACATCGCGGGCTCTGCCTTGTATAAAAGCCAGCCAAACAGCTGCAAAAACATACACCAAAGGTCAACACGCTCTCATTAATATACTGAAAAATACTCTGCTTGCTGCCTGCGGATCAGTTGCTGAATAGATGCAATAAGCCCTTTTCTGACTAAAACGATTCAGTTTAACTTTTTGTCCGGCCTGGTTTTTTTGATTTGCGCCAATCTGGTGCAGTTGTTCCTCTGTCTGCACTGCCATAGCGCTTAGTTCGGTGGCTGAATACGTATTCATCTTGTGCATTTGGGCAGGGCTGCTTATTAAATGAACGTGTGTTTCAGAAAATGCTGAAGCAGTGTCAACAGCCATGGTGCAACAGGGCACCTGGTCATTATAAAAATCAGTCATGTTACTGGCACAACACCATTTCAACACCAGCACGGGGATAGAGGCATGTCAAAGTTTAAACTCAGTGTGTTAACGCTGACACTGGCTGCTGCCGGCGTGTGCCCTTGGGCACAAGCGATGCAGCAAACCAGTCCGGCGTCAACGCAAGTCAGTGCGACCAGCAGCTCAGACGACAACAGCAATAAAACGGCTAATAACAGCAAAGAACAAATTGAAGTGATCGAAGTGCGCAGCTTTGCTGGCAGCTTGATTAAATCGCTGAATTTGAAAAGATTTAACGATACTGTTTCCGAAACCATTTCGGCGGACGATTTAGGCGCGCTGCCGGATGTGTCGATGGCGGATGCCCTGACCCGGTTGCCTGGGGTGTCGGCGGTACGGACCGGTGGTCAGGCGTCAGAAATTAATATTCGGGGTATGGAAGGCGGTTTTGTGTTTTCGACCTTAAACGGCCGCGAACAGGTCTCCACCAGTGGTAAACGTAATATTGAGTTTGACCAATATCCGTCGGAACTGATCCAGTCTGCCGCTGTGTATAAATCACCCAAGGCCTCCTTGATTGAAGGCGGCGTTGCCGGCAGCGTCGAACTGCAAACCGCCAGCCCACTCAATGCCAGAGAGCAACATAACGTGGTGGTGAATGCCCGCGGCAGTTACAACGACCGGGCAGATGAAGTGTCTGATGCCACTGAATTTGGTGATCGCTTTAGTTTGTCTTATCAGGGCAAATATCTGGATGACACTTTAGGTCTGGCGCTGGGTTATGCCCGGTTGTTTCAGCCCAGTGTGGCCACTCAGTTTGTCGGTTTCCAGTATACCGATGAACTGGATTTGGATGGTGTGAAAGGTGACAGCGCGCAAGAGCTGGTCAGTGAAGGTTTTGAACTGCAGCACCGTGGTGGTGAAGAAACCCGGCATGGTTATGTCGCCGTGCTGGAGTGGGCACCGGATGACAAACTGAAAGTCAAAGCAGATGCATTTTTATCCAAATTTGATACTGAAGCTTTTGCCCGCGGGTTCCGGGTTAAATTCAAAGGGCCGACCGCTATTATCACCAATCCGGTGATTGTCGATAACGTGATGGTCGGCGGCACTGTGCAGCGTAAATCCAGTAACAGCGATACGCTGGTCGAGATGGTCAATGATGACAATACCGACCTGGATGAAGTACGCAGCTTTGGTTTTAATACCGCTTATCAGCTGACGGATAACCTGAATTTGAGTCTGGATATTGCACACTCCTCCTCAAAAAGTAATTTCCGCAATGGTTTGTTGTGGTCGCTGGTGGCGCAGGATGCGACGGCGGCTAAACCTGTGCTGGATCCCAATGTTTCAATAACTTATCAGCTCAACGGCCTGAATTTACCTGGGGTTGGTTTTAACCAAGCCGCTGCTTTTACTGATATTAACCGGATGATGGTTAGCCAATACGGCATCTATCCGACCATCAACTCGGATGAAGTGGATGCGTACCGGCTGGACGGTCAATACAAACTGGATAATCCGATTATCGGCTCGATTGAAGCTGGGGTGCGTTATTCTGAGCGGGATTACACCAACGACCGGCAAGTCTTTGTCTATGGTGCCGATAATCAGTTCCTCAGTAGTGAACCACCACTGCGGTTAACCGCCGATATGGTGGAAAAAGTCGACTTTAAAGGTGACTTTGCCGCTTTTCCCAGCTATTTAGCGATAGATATGCAAAAAGCGCTGAATGCCTGGTTCCCGAATGGCGTGCCGCAGCCTGTCCAAACCTGGGGCAATGGTTACACCGGCTTAGCGGATTCGCAGCGGGTCAATGGCGGCAAACAGACACCCTGGAGCTTGTTTGAAAGTGGCGATGTGTTTGAAGATGTGCTGGCAGCTTATCTGCAAGCCAATATCGATACTGAAGTGTTTGGCCTGGGCCTGACCGGTAATATCGGTGTGCGGATGGTCGAAACTAAACAGTTTGCCACCAATATGACCTTCGTCGATGGCGATCCAACCCAAGGCGCGCAGTACATCACCGATGAAGTTGGCCTGGTCAGCGATGATTATGCGCTGGGTTTAGTCGGGATGAAATACCGTGATTATCTGCCACAACTGAACCTGAATCTGGCGCTGACGGACAGCGATCAACTGCGCTTTGCTGCCGGTCGGGTGATGTCACGGCCACCGATCCATCAGTTATCCGCCCAAACCAGTTTTAACATTGCCAGTAATGGTGATGTCAGTGGGAGCGCCGATAAGAGTCCGTTTTTAAAGCCTTTTTATGCCGATCAGTTTGATTTGTCCTATGAGAAATATTTTACCGAAACTGAAGGCGCCTTTGTGGCGGCGTTGTTTTATAAAAATATTAAGTCCTTTATCCAGCGTGACACTATCGCTGATTTTGACTTTGCAGCCGCAGGCTTCCCATTACCGGCTTATGTGCCAGGGACTGAGCCGGGCAATCCGGACGGCTTACCGCCAAGAACACCAGATCCGATCGGAACTTATAATACTGCGGTCAACAATGACGAGGGCGGTTATATCCGTGGCGCTGAATTGGCCTTTACCCAGGTCTTTAAGTTTTTACCTTCCTACTGGTCAGGGTTAGGGATCAGTGCCAGTTATTCCTACACCGAAAGTGAAATCAGCACTGAAGTAATGAATGGCAAGCAAAGCTTTAAAGCTGACCTGAAAGGTCTGTCGCCGAACGTCTACACAGTGACGCTGTTTTATGAGTATGGCGATTTTGAAACGCGGTTCAGCACCAGATTCCGTGATGATTTTATTTCCGACCAGTCGGCGGAAAAAGATCAGGAAGTGCGTTATGACGCTGAAATGGTGATGGATTATCAGGCGTCCTACCAAGTCAATGACAATCTGGGGTTACTGTTTCAGATCAACAACCTGATGGATGAACCAACCAAAAGCTACTGGGGACAACAGGCCTACACCGGCACTATCCAGTATTTTGGCCGGCAGTTTTATCTGGGCGGTAACTACACCTTTTAACAGCTGAATATAAGCGCTGGCTGAAGGTATTGTCCTTGAGCCTGATCCCTGATTTGCGGAGTATTTAGGTTATGCGAACCATCTT
Source organism: Rheinheimera sp. B2H12 (assembly GCF_059620065.1). Taxonomy (NCBI): domain Bacteria; kingdom Pseudomonadati; phylum Pseudomonadota; class Gammaproteobacteria; order Chromatiales; family Chromatiaceae; genus Rheinheimera; species Rheinheimera sp. B2H12. The sequence continues at coordinate 503,129 of NZ_CM184363.1, forward strand.
CATTGTAAAATCACTGAGCCTGCTGACGGCTGCAGTGTTGTTAACGGCCTGTGGCGGCGGCGATTCCACCGCACCGGCCCAGCTATTATTGACCTGTAATTCACCAGAAGTACCCAATGCGGCTGGCACTGCTTGTGTGGCGCCGCAGCCAATCAAATGTAAAGCACCGACCTTCCCGGATGCGAAAAACGAAAGTTGTGTCATTGGTTACAATGCCAAATTGCCAGCGCCTGTGGTGACGCCAGCGGCGGAACAGGCCGTGCTGTTTTTTAATAAAAAAGGCAGTTATGACGGTTATCGGCTGCATACCTGGAACAATGAAAGCTGTGACGCTTATCTGGACAATTCACTGGCCAAATCCTGGGATAATGGCCTGGAACCGAATGGGGTTGATCCCGTCTATGGGGCCTATTGGCTGCTGAATCTTAAACCTGGGGTGGCTGGTAAAGCGGGTGCCTGTGGTAATTTTATTATCCACGTCGGTACTGATGATGCCGGTAAAGCCATGGGTGCCGGTGACTTTAAAATGGATTTAGGGCCAAAAGAGCCGGCTAAAGTGGCGCGGATGAGCTTTACCTTTAATGGTAATTCCTCGGTCTTTATTTATCCGGTCGATTCGCTTGGCGTGCAAATTGCAGATAACGCCGCGCACTGGCTGGATAAAAATACCTTTGTCTGGAATGGTGATACCAGCGGCGTCACTAAAATCAAATTGCACCATGCGGCTCAAGCCGATTTGGCGATTGATGATGATTTAGTGTTAAGCGGCGAGACCTTAGAGCTGGCGCCAGCCACGTTATCCGACGCCCAAAAAGCCCGGATCCCCGCCTTAGCGAACTGGCCTGCGTATCAGGTCAACCTGAGCAGCGAACAAGCCAAAACCCTGGTAAAAAATCAGTTAGCTGTGGCCGCTTATGATGCTAGCAATAAGCTGTTGACGGCGAGCTATGTGCAGGCGGCCAAGGTACTGGATGATCTGTACACCAGTGGTGCGCAAGATGCGAATGAAGCAACTTTGGGTGTGCAATATCTGGCGGGCACTATTAAAACCTCGGTCTGGGCACCGACTGCACGCTCGGTCAAACTTAAAGTCTATAACAGCAGTAAAGCCTTAACTGCGACTCAGCCGATGACGCTGGACGCTGCCACAGGGATTTGGAGTTACAGTGCGGCCACCGCCACGCTGGATAAACAGTTTTATCGCTTTGAGCTGGAGGTTTATCATCCACAAAGCAAAAAACTGGCAGTGACAGAAGCGACCGATCCCTATTCAGTGAACGTAGCTACCAATGGCCGTTACAGTCAGTTTGTCGATCTGAACGCCGCTGAGACTAAACCTGAAGGTTGGGATAATCATCAGATTAAGGCCGCGACAGCGCCGGAAGATATCGTGATTTACGAAGGACATATCCGCGATTTCAGTGCGATGGAGCCAACGGTTACCGCCGCTCATCGCGGTAAATATCTGGCCTTCACTGAACAGGATTCGGCACCGGTGCAACATCTGAAACAGCTGGCTGACAGTGGTTTAACTCATTTCCATCTGTTGCCGGCGACAGATATGGCAACTGTGAATGAAGATGCCAGTAAAAGAGTGGATTTAACCAGCACAGTAGCGGCTTTGTGTAAGCTCAATGCCAAAGCCAGCGTCTGCCAGGAAGCGCCGGAAAAAACCTTGTTGGATTTGATGCAGTCTTATCAGAATTCCGGTGAAAACGCCCAGGCGCTGGTGGAAAGCATACGTGGTAGCGACAGTTTTAACTGGGGTTACGATCCGCATCACTTTAATGTGCCAGAAGGTTCTTATGCGTCAAGCCCGGAAGGTGTGGCTCGGATCAAAGAAATGCGGGCGATGAATATGGCGTTGCATGGCTTGGGACTGCGGGTGGTGCTGGATGTGGTGTATAACCATACCAATGCCGCCGGTCTGAACGACAACTCTGTGTTTGATAAAATTGTGCCAGGTTATTATCACCGGTATAACCCGGTGTCAGGTGCTATTGAACGCTCGACCTGCTGTGACAATACCGCCACTGAACATGCCATGATGCAGAAGTTTGTCGAAGACTCGCTGGTCACCCTGGCAAGTGCCTATAAGTTTGATGGTTTCCGCTTTGACATTATGGGTCATCATCCAAAAGCCGGTATTCTGGCTGCCCGCAGCGCAGTGCAAAAAGTCGATGCCGACACCTATTTCTACGGCGAAGGCTGGAATTTTGGTGAAGTGGCTGACGATGCCTTGTTTGAACAAGCGCGGCAAGCCAACATGGCCGGTACTGAAGTGGGCACTTTTAATGACAGACCCAGAGATGCAGTGCGTGGTGCTAAATTGTTTGCCAATGATGCTGATGTGGGCAGTAAACAACAGCAAAACTACATCGAAATTGGCTTAGCCGGTACCTTAAAAGACTTTGTGCTGAAAGACTATCAAGGCAATACCGGTACTGCTGGCGGCGTGATCTGGAACAGCCAGCCAGCGGGTTATGCCACAGATCCGGCCGATATCATTAACTATGTCTCAAAACACGACAATGAGTCGCTGTGGGATAAATTACAGCTCGAACTGGCAGCAGACGTCAGCCTGAGCGAACGGGTGCGGATCCACAATATCGCACTGGCGATCCCCCTGTTGAGTCAGGGTATCCCTTTCCTGCAAATGGGCGATGATTTGTTACGCTCCAAGTCGCTGGATAGAAATAGTTATGATGCCGGCGACTGGTTTAACCGGGTTGATTTTAGTAAAACCAGCAACAACTGGAATGTTGGTTTACCACTGGCGCAAGATAACAAAGCCAGTTGGGACAAGATCAAAACTGTTGCCTTTAACCCACAAACGGCGGCCCAACCGGAAGATATCCAATTTGCTGGCACTGTGTTCCAGGAGTTCTTAAAAATCCGCAGTAGCAGCCCATTATTCCGGCTGACCACAGGGGAAGCTGTAATGGCCAGATTGGGTTTTCATAATATTGGTAAAAATCTGACTCCGGGTTTAATTGTGATGAGTCTGGATGATGGCACCGGGCTGGCAGATTTGGATCCGGCTTATGACGCCATCGTGGTGGTGATCAATGGCACTGACCAGCAGCAAAAGCATAAGGTGGCTACTGCCAGTGGTTTTAGCCTGCATCCGGTGCAGCAACAGTCGGTGGATGCTGAGCTGGATGCTGCTGCCTTTGTGGCCGCAGGTGCAGATGGCGAATTTGTAGTGCCGGCTTATACGGCTGCGGTCTTTGTCAAACCGCAACAAGGCGCACAGGGGCAAGGTCTGAAAGCCGATGCGACTATGGGCGCAGCGGATATCGCGCCTTATGGTTTGACGACGGTGTTTGTCCGCGGCAGCATCAATGGCTGGGGCGAAGTCGACGCCTTCACTTATGTCGGTGAAGGGGTATACAGTGCCCGTATCAATATTGCCGCCGGTGATTATGAGTTTAAAATCGCTTCAGGTGATTGGTCGACTGTTGATTTTGGTGCCCAGTCCGGTCAGGTCGATGTGCTGTTGGATGGCCAGAAAACGCTGGCAAAATCTGGTGCTAATATGAAACTGAGTCTGGCCAAAACCTCCAGCTACGTCTTTACGCTGGATGCCAGTGTGCCGACAGCGCCTGTGCTCACAGTGACCGAGTATGTGCCTTTTGCTGCTACCAAAGTTTATATCCGTGGTGGCATGAATGGCTGGGGTGAAGTCGATCAACTGAGCTATGATGGTGCCGGCAGCTACAGTGTGACACTGGATCTGGCAGCAGGGGATTACGAGTTTAAGGTTGCCTCTGCCGATTGGTCGACTGTCGATTTTGGCGGTGGCGCCGATGGCCAGAATGTGACTTTAGCCACAGACAAAGTGCTGGCGCGTAGTGGCAGTAACCTGAAACTGAATCTGGCCGTCGCCGGTCGTTATCGCTTCAGTTTTAATGCCACAGATACTGCAGCCCCTGTGCTCAACGTCAGTAAGTTATAAGCTGCAACATCAGCAACAGGCTGTTATCCGGCTGGTGTTGATGTGATAAACCCAACGCCACAGCAGTTTGCTGTGGCGTTGTTATTTGCGTAGCTGCAAGGCTTTTGAGGTTAGCTGTGATGGTCGTCTGTTTAATTGCCACAAGTTGTCTGTTTTTTTTACAATTAAAGTTTGAAAACTTTACACTATAATTTTAAATTATTGTTTTATATATATTTATTTTAATGGCGTACTTTATGCTTCAGGTCGCAGGGATTTTGGTATGGATATAAAAATGATAAAAAACATAGCGTTAGTCGTCGCACTTGCGACAGCCAGTTTTAGCAGTCAGGCCAGCAGTATTCAGTACGCGGGTTACAGCCGGGCAGACAATAGCAATATAGTACAAGGTTTTGGTTTGCAATGGCTCAGTTGGCAGAGCACCAACCATCAAAGTATCGATGCCGCATTGGCCACACATAACGGCTGGCGGTTGGCGAGTAATCAAGAGATGGCCACTTTGTTTAACCACTTTGGTTTTGGCGGGATCACCTGGACTGTCAGCGAAGATGAGATGCTGCTCAATGATGGCTGGACCCTGACTGAAGACAGCAGTTATGACTATTTTCTGCAGTTGTTTGGCGTAACTGAATCAGGCAATAACGGTCCTTGTGTGCAAAGCTGCTTCTACCAAACGGATCCGGACTTATCCACTGCGGCGTTGTTTGGCAGTGATGCCAATGGTAATGGCAAGTATAATGCCGTGGCCATTGTCAGCGATGCCACTTATAAACATCCGACCAAAGGCGATGTCCGTTGGGATCAGGAGGCTCGCTGGTACGGCGAATCGTTCGAGCGCAGCATGGCAGAAAGCGGACGGGGTGTTGCCCTCGTCAGGGATGCCACTGCATTGTCGGCGCAACCTGTGAATGCCCCGGCGACACTAGGTTTAGTGGCGCTTGCCTGGGTAGCACTGCGATTGAGCAAAAAACGCTGAGCTCAAAGATGGCGGGTGAGATGCGGACTGGCTCAAACCCGCTGTTGGCTGCTGTCGCTGCCTTAGGTTTTACCATTGATACTGTTGAGTGGCTGCTCGTTTCAATCAATATCATCCGCTGCCGACGGCTTGGCGATGTCATGGATAACCGTCATTGGATCGGCAAGCCGCTTTACACCGCCGCTATTTATCCTTAAATTAACTGCTCTTACCAGTCATTAACGCAGGCGTCATGGTGCAACATACCGAAACTTTATTGCCTTATATCGCTGATATTTTTCAGCAAATGCCGTTTAATCAGTTGCTTGGGTTACAGGTCACGGCTTTTACCGCCGAGCAGGCGGAAGTGCGGTTTGATTTCCGGCCTGAGTTAGTCGGCAACCCGGTACAGCAGATTTTGCATGGTGGCGTGATCAGCACTGTGCTGGATGTGGTGGGCGGTATTATGGCCGTGGCTTGCGCGCTGGAGAAACTGGAGCAGATTGATCCGGCATCGCTGGCAGCAAAATTAGGCAAAACCGGCACCATCGATTTACGCAGTGATTATTTAAGGCCAGGCCGGGGCAAGCAATTTATCGCTACAGCGCAGGTGATTAGGGCTGGCAACAAAGTCTGTGTCTGCCGGATGGAGCTACATAATGAAGAAGGCGTGCATATTGCGCTGGGAACCGGCACTTATCTTGTAGGCTGAGTTAGGCTACACTAACGGCCTTTTCACAGCCGCCGGGTTGTGGTGACTTTGCGCCCGCACAGTCAGGCCCGGCTTTGCGCCGGAGGCGCTTGTCATGCAGTTAAGTCGGGAACAAAAAATTGGCGGCAGTTTTGCCGTCAGTGCTTATACCTTATGGGGCATTGCGCCGCTTTATTTCAAACAACTCGCTTTTGTGCCGGCAATGGAAATTCTGTTGCACCGCATTGTTTGGTCTTTTTTATTACTCGCCATCATTCTGACTGTCTTGCAACAATGGCCCAAAGTGCAGGCGGTATTACGCCAGCCTAAATTACTGGCAGCCATGCTGGGGACGGCGTTATTGCTGGCCGGTAACTGGGGGCTATTTATCTGGGCGGTTAATAACGGCCATATGCTGGATGCCAGTTTAGGTTATTACATCAATCCACTGCTGAATGTCCTGCTCGGCATGCTGTTTTTAGGCGAACGGCTGCGTAAATTACAATGGGCGGCGGTCGCGCTCGCTGCGATTGGCGTGCTGATCCAATTGCTGACTTTTGGCTCTTTGCCCTGGATTGCGCTGGTGCTTGCCGGCAGTTTTGCCCTGTATGGCTTATTTCGCAAAAAGCTGGCGGTTGATGCCATCAGTGGATTGTTTGTCGAGTCGTTATTGTTGCTGCCGTTGGCACTCTGGTATTGGTGGAGTGTCGCTGATTCTGGCGCTGCCAACTTAATGGCCAACAGCCTCAGTCTGAATCTGACCTTGATGGCAGCCGGTATTATTACCACCATTCCGCTGCTGTGTTTTATCGCCGCCGCCAGACGGTTGCAGCTGTCAACGATGGGCTTTTTCCAGTATATAGGCCCGAGTTTTATGTTTGTATTTGGCGTGTTTTTGTATCAGGAGCCACTGGCGTCAGAGCGCTTGCTGACCTTTGGTCTTATTTGGACCGCTTTGCTGGTGTACAGTCTGGATACTTTCTGGCAATTAAGACAAGGCCGCCGGCAGTGATACGGGTGCACTCTGTGCACTCGTTTGGCTCAGGCTGCTGCTTTGCGGCAAGCAGCCAATCACAGCTTTAAGCCTGGGCGTAGATATCCCGATAGCCCAACCAACGCCTAATCAAGCCTTCGCAGGCGCGTGGGTCCAGTTGCCATAAGCGGGCGGCCGCTTGCTGCGCTGGCGCTATCAAGGCGCTGTCACGGCTTAAATCGGCAATTTTAAAGCTGGCAAGGCCAGTCTGGCGGGTGCCCAGCAGTTCGCCCGGGCCACGGATCTCCAGATCGCGCTGCGCAATGACAAAACCATCATTACTTTCTCTAAGGACTGCGAGTCTGGCCTGAGCTGTTGGCGATAAAGGCGCATGATACAACAACACACAATGACTGATAGCGCTGCCACGGCCGACCCGGCCACGTAGCTGGTGTAACTGTGCCAGACCGAGCCGCTCCGGATTTTCGATGATCATCAGGCTGGCGTTGGGTACATCGACGCCCACTTCAATCACAGTGGTCGCCACTAATAATTGGATCTCGCCTGCGCTAAAGGCTTGCATTACCGCTTGTTTTTCACTGCTCTTTAACCGGCCATGCACCAGGCCGATCTTTAACTCTGGTAATGCGATGGCCAGCTCGGCGGCGGTGTTTTCCGCCGCCTGGCACTGCAACACGTCTGATTCATCAATCAGGGTACAGACCCAATAAGCTTGCCGGCCTTGTTCCTGTACGCCTTGCCGCACTCTGGCCACCACTTCTGCCCGCCGGCTGTCCGGGATCACCACAGTGGTGACTGGCGTACGGCCCGGCGGCAATTCGTCGATCACCGAGGTATCCAGATCGGCATAAGCCGTCATCGCCAATGTGCGCGGGATCGGGGTGGCAGTCATCACCAACTGGTGTGGGTACTGGCCACTGTGGCTGCCTTTTTCCCGTAGTTCCAGCCTTTGATGCACACCAAAGCGGTGCTGTTCATCAATAATCACCAGCGCCAGCGCGGCAAATTGCACCTGCTGTTGAAACAATGCATGGGTGCCGATAATCAAGCCAGCACTGCCATCCTGGATCTGCTGCAACTGCGCATCCCGTGCTTTGCCTTTGGTTTTGCCGCCCAGCCAGGCGACTGTGATAGCCAGGGGTTCAAACCAACGACGGAAGGTGGCCGCATGTTGCTCCGCCAGCAGCTCGGTCGGAGCCATCAGCGCCACCTGACAACCGGCTGCAATCACCGGCAGCGCCGACAAGGCCGCCACCAGCGTTTTGCCGGAGCCGACATCGCCCTGCACCAGCCGCAGCATTGGGGTCGGTTGGGCAAGGTCTTGTAAAATCTGGCTGACTACCCGTTGTTGGGCGCCGGTCGGCTGAAAAGGCAGGCTTTGTAAAAACGCCGGACTCAGGCGCTGATCCGCGGCAAAGGGCCGCGCCGGCTGGCTACGGCTTTGCCCCCGGATCTGTAGCATACTGAGTTGCTGCGCCACTAATTCTTCAAAAATTAATCGTTGTTGCGCTGGATGTTGACCCGCTTCCAGCAGCTGTAATGACGCATCCGGTGGCGGCCGGTGCAAATAGAGCAGTGCCTGACTGAGTGACCAGGCTTGTGGGGTCAGCACTGGCGCTAACAATTCTTCCGGCGCACAACGTTGCAGTTCCTGCAGCGCTTGGCTGGTCAGTGTGCGCCAACTGGCTTGTTTTAAACCTTCAGTGGTGGGGTAGACTGGCGTCAGGGTTTCGGCCACTTCAGCCGGCCCATCGTCCTTGACGATTTTATACTCAGGATGCAGCATTTCAACACCGCGCATGCCGCGTTTCACTTCGCCAAAGCATCTGAGCTGCACGCCAGGCAGCACCGCATTTTTTTGCGCGGCGCTAAAATGGAAAAACCGCAGTGTGATACTGGCGCTACCGTCTTGCAGTACCACCACCCAACTCCGTCTTTTACCAAAGATGATGTCACTGCTGACCACCATACCCTGCACCGATACTTGTTGGGCTGGCCAGGCATCCGCAATAGGGCAGATACGGGTTCGGTCTTCATAACGCAGTGGCAAATGGAATAATAAATCCTGTACCGACTCCAGCCCGAGTTTGGCTAATAAAGCGGCGGTTTTAGCGCCAACCCCTTTCAGATGAGCAATAGCCAGGTTGGCCAGCAGAGTATGTTGCAAAAGTTGATCGCTGTGTTGACGGCATCAGATAGTCATATGATAACGGATTACCGATGAAAACAAAGTCTTCGCTTGGTACAGGCGTCATTTTGCTGCTCGCAAAGCGACAGGCTTATTGTTCCGCCAGAAAAGTCGGGCCAATTTTTTCCTGCTCGATCCGATACAAGCGCTGCACAGTACCATCCTCAACCATGCTGTTGATGGCTTGTTCGAGCTTGGTTTTCATGGCTGGATGTTTACTGTGGCGGGAAAAACCAATATGCACATAGCGGCGCTCGGCAAATTTAAAACTAAGCGCGGCTTTGCGAAATTTGTAGTGGAGTTGCGGATTATTGCGGATCACTTCCAAAGAGCTTTGGGTCGGCACTATCAGGCCATCGACCCGGCCTTTGCGCAATAATTCAAAACCTGCCAGCGTACTGTCGACTTCCAGATGCTGGCGTTGGCTTTTTAATAGCGTCATCAGCGTGGGGTTGTAAGTATAGTTACGGACTGTCACCAACCGCAGCTGCGACAACTGACTAAACTGATCAATCAGCCGTTGATCGCTGGCCTGCAGATACAAGGACTCCGGAATATTTTCATTGTAAGGCAGCAAATACATCAGTTGTGCCCGTTCTGCCGTATGGTTCAGATTGACCATTAAATCGGCTTCACCGGTACTGATCTGGCGAAAGCAGCGAGCCACCGGGGTGCGGTTACTGTAAGCCAGGGCAAAATCAGCCCGCCGTGCCAGTTCCTGCATCAGATCGACCGAAGGGCCGATCGGCGGATTGCGGCCGTGAAATTCATGAAAACGTGGGAAATGATCAAGGCACCAGTGCAAAACAGGTTTGTCGGCGGCTTGAACCGAACCCGACAGCAACAGCCAGCTGAGTATGATGCCTGCCATCGACTGCAAAGGCCTGTAAAGCCCTTGCAGACGATGGTGGCGTAGCACTGTCAGCGCACTTAGCATAAGAACGTCAGCATCATGTGACTCTGCTCGTCTGCAATTAGTTGGTTGAAGGCACTTCCATCACGCCATCAATTTCAATCTGACTGGCTCTTGGTAAGGCGCTGACCTGGACTGCGGCTCTTGCCGGGTAAGGGGCGCTGAAATGACGGGCCATGATTTCATTGACGGTGGCAAATTTGCTTAAATCGGTCAGGAAAATATTCACCTTCACCATATCATTTAAACTGCCGCCCGCCGCCTGGCAGACCGCGCTCAGATTCTGGAATACCTGTTCAGCCTGTTCGGCAAAATCTTCCGACACCAGTTGCATACTGACTGGAGACAATGGGATTTGACCAGATAAATACACAGTAGTGCCAATTTTCACCGCCTGACTGTAGGTGCCGATGGCAGCTGGCGCTTGGGCCGTGTTGATAATAACTTTCGACATTAAGATTATTTCCTTCGATAAACTTTCAGTACATCCGGTGTGACACGGATTTTGCGCATCACATTGGCTAAGTGGATCCGATCCCGTACCGACAAGGTGATTTTAATCACATAATCGCCGGTATCACGGTCATCGGTGGCCAGATCCTGAATATTGGAGTCCAGGCTGGCAATCACTGTGGTCAGTTTCGCCAGCATACCTTGTTTATTCACAATAAAGACACGAATATCACATAAAAATTGTTTGTCGCCGGTTTTATCCCAGCGCACCGGGAAATATTTGCCTGGTTCTTTTTCCCAGCCGCGGATATTACGACATTCGGCGCGGTGGACGTTCAGGCCTTTGCCTGGTGATGCGCTCGCAGCAATGGCATCACCCGGAATTGGACGGCAACATTTGGCGAATGTGGTGAGCATCCCTTCCGAGCCAACAATAAAAGCCTTGGGTCTGGCTGGTAACACCTGCTCGGTGGCACTGTCTTCATCAAATTCGCCGAGTAAACGGCGGGCGACTGCAATAGGCAACTGATTGCCCAGGCCAATATCAATACAAAGCTCATCCAGCGTTTTTTGTTTGCTGTTTTGCAGCACTTGCTCAATCCGCTCCGATGCGATGGAGGCCAGTGGCACTTCGCCCAAAGCCGAACTAAGCAGTCTTTTACCTAAGGCGATGGCTTCGCTTTGCTGTTGTTTTTTCAGGTAATTACGGATGCCCATAATGGCGCGGCTGGTTACTACATTATTCAGCCAGTTGGCGTTGGGTTTACCACCGGTACTGGTGATAATCTCCACCGTCTGGCCGGTTTCCAGCGGTTTACTCAGTGGATAGGGTTTGCGATCCACCCGGGCACCAACACACTTGTTACCGATATCGGTATGCACCGCATAAGCAAAGTCGACGGCATTGGCACCGATTGGCAATTCTACAATTTTACCTTTTGGCGTAAAGACATAGAGTTCATCCGGGTACAGTTCTGATTTGACGTTTTCGACAAATTCATAAGTGTTGCCAGCGCTTTGCTGAATTTCCAGCAAACTTTGCATCCAGCGCCGGGCACGGATTTGTGCTGTGGTATCGCCTTGTTCACCGGATTTTTTATACATCCAGTGGGCGGCAATGCCGTTATCGGCCATCTCATCCATTTCACGGGTACGCATCTGAATTTCGACCGGGATACCATGCGGGCCAATCAATGAAGTATGTAAAGACTGATAGCCGTTTTGTTTTGGAATGGCGATGTAATCTTTAAAACGGATTTCAATAGGTTTATACAGGTTATGCACCACACCGAGCACGCGGTAACAGGAATCGACACTGTCGACCAGCACCCGGAAACCATAGATATCCATCACATCGTTAAACATCAGCTCTTTGCTTTTCATCTTGCGATAGATGCTGTACAGATGTTTTTCCCGGCCTGACACTTCAGCCTGAATACCGGCATGGCGGATGCGGGCTTCAATCTCATTCTGAATTTTTTCAATCACTTCGCGTCTATTACCACGCGCCTGTCGCACTGCGGTTTCCAGCGCCCGATAGCGCATCGGGTACAAAGCGCGAAAACCCCAGTTTTCTAATTCGTTTTTGATATTGTGAATACCCAGCCGGTTGGCGATAGGGGCATACAGTTCCAGCGTTTCTTTGGCGATACGACGGCGTTTTTCTGGCTTTAAGGCGCCGATGGTGCGCATATTGTGCGTGCGGTCGGCGAGTTTAATCAGAATGACGCGGATATCCTGCGTCATCGCCATAAACATTTTCTGCAGATTGGTGACTTCAAACTCTTTGATATCTTTAAACTTTACTTTATCGAGTTTGGACACACCCTGCACCAGCTCCGCCACAGTGCTGCCAAAGCGCTGTTCCAGATCTTCTTTGCTGTATTCAGTGTCTTCAATCACATCATGCAGCAAAGCCGCCATCAGGGTTTCATGATCCATCCGCATCTCAGCCAGAATACTGGCTACTGCAACCGGATGGGTAATATAAGGTTCGCCACTGGAACGGGTTTGCGGTGCGTGTGCATCCCGAGCCAGTAAATAAGCTTGCTGCACCATGGCAACCTGCTCAGCTGGCAAATAAGCACTGATCTGCTGTTTCAGACCTTCAAATAAATACACTGCAACAAACTCCGCTTCAACAAGTCAGGTTTAGCCCCGCTATCGTTGAAAATATACGTGGAAATTGGCTGGTTGCCAATGTTTGGCTGCGGGTGGCTTGTGAAGAAAGCGGTAATTTTGTGGTCTTGAACCGCACTGGCTGCTCTGAATGAATGGCGATATTGCCTGCTGAAAACATTTGCATACAACTGCGACTTGCTCAGTCACGCAGCAATATGGCATCAATTGCTGCTCAAAGCGTGGTATTTAAGCATGCATGGGGGACAACATGCTGCAGCATAAACGTGAAGACTTAAAAACATTTTTGTTGCTAGCCACCGGTATGTGGACAGAGCTCGCGTTGTTACAAGCAGTGCGACAGTCAAAAACGCTGCTGATACTGGTGGTACTGAAGCTGGTGTTATTGGTGGGGATCGCCGGATTGCTATGGTATTTCGGTTGACATTTGTGCAGATGCAACAAATTTGCTGGGAGTCAGCTGGCTGTTGCAATTGTGTTTTTATGTTTAACAATTGGCTTTCTTTTCCCTAGTTAAGTTACAATCTTTAACCAGATGAAATAAGTTGATTTGGTATTGTACGATGGTGGTGAAATGATGATTCTGAAAAAGTTGCTCCCTGTTATGGCGATGTTGTGTGCTAATCACTGTCTGGCATGGGAAGCCGAAGTGACCAATGTATTACAGCATGGCGATTATGTTGCGGTGTATTTAAATCCTGATCCTGGCATTGGCAAATGTGCCGCCGGGCAGCCTTATTTACTCCGCGCTGATGGTACACCGGGCAATGAGCAGAAATTCAGTATGCTGCTGGTGGCGATGACAACCGGAAGAAAGATTTCCGGTTATGCAGATAGTTGCAGCACCGCTATTTGGGGGGTATCCAGACCGACCATTGAAAGATTACATTTAAGCAAGGCCTGATTTTCAGGTTGCACCTGTGCTGCAGCAATGTCCGCTCATCGGCTTGTGATCAAGCATAAGGTAAAACAACAAACCGGCCTGGAGGGCCGGTTTGTCAGCAGTCAGCTTTATCGGGCAATGGATTATTGCTCAGTGCCGATAATGGCGGCAACAGCGGCCATTTCTGAAGCTTCTTGTTGCAGCTGATCGCGGCGTTCCTGTTGGTCCAGGATAGCGGCTGTGATATAGCCTTTTTCAATTTCCCGTAGCGCTACGACTGTTGATTTATCGTTTTCGATATCAACCATCGGCTCTTTGCCTTCGACTGATAATTGGCGGGCGCGACGCGCTGCAACCAGGATCAGATCAAAACGGTTACCAATTTTATTTACTGCATCTTCAACTGTTACGCGAGCCATTCACCACTCCGGTATTCAAATTCTGACAAGACCGCATAGTCTACGCTATTTCGGTTAATTCGCCAACAGGCTGGCAAGTAAAGCCTGCTGCCGTTGTTGCTGTTTTACTAGACTCAGCCGGTGACTGAGCACGACATGCTGCAGATCCTGCAGACATTGCTGGAAATCATCATTAACCAGCACGTAGTCATATTCATCGACATGACTAATTTCACTTTGTGCCTGTTGCATCCGTTTGGCGATTACGTCCTTGCTGTCCTGACCCCGTTGATTTAAGCGGCGCTCTAATTCAGCCACGCTTGGCGGCAGAATAAAAATGCCACGCACTGAAGGCACTTGCGCTTTGATCTGGCGGGCACCTTGCCAGTCGATATCTAAAAAGACATCACGGCCCTGCGCCAGTACTTGTTCAATGGCGGTGCGTGAAGTGCCGTAATAGTTGCCAAAAACCTCGGCCCACTCTAAAAAGTTGCCTTGTGCAATCAATGCTTTAAATTCATCGACTGACACGAAGTGGTAGTGCACCCCGTCCACTTCACCCGGTCTTGGTGCGCGGGTGGTGTGCGAAACACTCAGTTGCATATCCTGGTGCTGACCCAGCAAGGCATGAATTAAACTGGATTTACCGGCGCCACTTGGCGCTGACAAAATAAAAAGATTACCGGGTAAATGTTGCATCAGCACACCTGAGGGAAAAACTAAAGGCAATAATTTTACGTGCAGTGACTGCCGGCTGCAAATTTAAAAATACTGCCGGCTCTGTCTTGATGCCGCCGGCTGTTATTTTTTCCGGCTGGCTTTGACTGACAAGGTCAGCTGAAACCTGGCCATTACTTCATCGCCGTGCAGTGAAGGGCAGGTGATCCGCACTGAGACGGTCTGGTTAATACGTTGGCCACTTTGCAGTGAATCGGCCAGCATCTGGTCAATCATCGCGCCGTCATCACTTTCAAACCAGACTTCGGCTTCTGGTCGTTTTAAAAACTCACCCTGCACATCTTTAAAGGCAAAATTGGCGTTGATACCCAGCTCTTTTGCTTTGCTAAACACCAGAAAAGCACCAGCCAGATCAGCGCCAATCGCCAACGCACCAAAATAGATGCTGCCGAGGTGATTTTTGGTTCGCCAACTGTGTGGCATGCTGATGGCAAGACTGGTGCTGGTCATTCGCCGAATGCGTGGCGTACAAAAACCAATCAGTGGAATGTAGCGCCAGCCAAACCACCACAGCCCCAAATTGGCTTTGGTTAACGATGTCATACAGGATTGCCTTGTCAAAGTCTCAATAAAGCCGAGCTTAGCACTCTGCTACTGGTCGGACAAGGTGCCTGTGGTTTGTTGTTGCCACAGCTGTTCAAATTCCAACTGTGCTTGCTGGCGTAACTCGGTACAAATCACCATCAGATGGGTTAACCTGACGCCAAAACAAAAACCAGGCTCCCGATAATAATCCAGCCAGGCTTGTAACTGTTTGCCCTGATATTTGGCTTTACTGACGATACTGGAAAATGTCAGTTGGCGCGCTGGCTGTGCGGCAGTTGCGATGGCCTGCCGGATGCGGCGCTGCGGTAAGCTGTTGCTGTGCGAGCCGCTCGCATGCTGTTGGCGCTGGCCGGCTTTGGCCAGCATTGCAGACTCTGCTGTTGGGCTGGCGCAGTGAAAATGCAGTTGTTGGGTGAGTTGTTGTTCGTTGGCTTTGATGCGCTCTGATAACTGCAAAGGCAGCCCGCTGCGTTGCTGCGCCCGCAAGTCAGTCAGTTCAACATTCAGTTGCTGACATTGTGATTGGCTGAACTGTTCGACCGCGGCAATTTGACTGATAAAAAATAACAGCATCAGCCCAAGCACAATCTGACAACCCAGCCAGAGCAAGGTGGTGCTTTTCATGATGTGTAAATTTATAGTGAATTAAAGGTGATTAAATATTGTTGAGGATGCAGTGTTTGTCCAGTCTGAGCAGAAAAAAACACCACAAGGGACCGCAAGCAGGCTTGTGAGTCCTTGTGATGTGGCGCTGATTCAGTTAGTGACGGACAAAACTGGTGCTGGTGATATGCATCACACTTTGTACCTGCTGTTTTGCCACTTGCTGCGGGCCTTTACTGGTGTAGCTGCTGACCAGCAGATATTGGCCGGACTCAGTGGCGGGCAGCTTAATTTTACCCTGGCTGTCGGTGACAAAGGTTTTCGACCAGAAGCCAGGTTTGTATAGTTGCAAACTGTGACCTGCCAGCGGTTTGCCTTGAAAGCTCAGCATAAATTCATCACCACCAGCCTTGAGCGGGGTAAATTCGAAATCTAACAGCGGCGCCTGATGCTGCTGACCAGTGCGGGCATATAAAATGCCGGCTTGTAAACCGTCCTCGGTTTGCCAGGGTTGCCAGACGCTGTCGGCGTAAAAACTGACATCCTTGCTACCTGCTGGCACCAGCAAATGGTCTGGTTGGACTTTCACCGCCAGTTGAGTGTTTTTACCTGCTTCCGTCAGAATAGCGTCTTTAAGCTGCAGCAGGCTTTCGCCTTGCTCCAGCTCAGTGCCGGGTTCACCAAAAAAGACCCGTACCGCTCCGGCGGCGTCACGTTCCAGCCAGACTTCATGGCCCGTGGCAGTCAGGCTGCATAGACCAAGCAGAGCGGCGGCGATCAATGATGATTTCATTTGAGTTCCTTGTTGATTAAAGTGCATAACGCAGGGTGAGGTTGCCGTTGCGCGGTTCTCCGTGATCGGCGTAACCCCACATCGAGCGGTAATAATGCTGATCCAGCACATTATTCAGATTCAGCTGGATTGAGAGCTGTGGACTGAGCTGATAATTCAGCATCAGATCCAGCAGCGAATAAGCCGGTTGTTGCTGCCGGTAAGGCACCGGCGGTGTCAGCCGGATGCTGCCTTCGTAATAACTGTCGCTTTGCCAGCGCCAACTGACGGCCAGATCCAGATCGGCCACAGTGGCGGATAAATCATATTTCGCCATCAGTTTCAGCACTTGAGCCGGCAAGTAAGTTTGCCGCAGCTGACCTTGTTTATCTTCAGCGGTATTGCGGGTGTAACCGCCGCTAAGCGTCAGGTCGTCAGTCAGTGCACCAGCCAGTTCCAGTTCATAACCATCAGTGGTGATCCCATCCACACTTTGGTAAATCCAGTAGCCGTTCGGTAACTGACCCAGGCCGGCAAATTCCGGTTCGCGGTCTTTTTGCGTGCGGTAAATAGCGGCCGACATATTCAGTGCACCGGCAAAAAAAGCACCTTTAACGCCAGCTTCAATATTGCTGCCTTCGGCGGGTGGCAGTAAGTTGCCATCGGCGCCAAAATAGCTGCCTGGTTTAAAAATTTCGGTTTTGCTGCTGTAAAGTGCCAGTTGCTCGGTCAGATCGTACACCAGGCCGACATAAGGAATAAAAATACCGCTGTTGTCGAGGCCGGCCGGCTTGGTGCTGCCAATTAAATCCTGATCCTGATAGGACCAATTGCTGAGCCGGCCACCTAACATCAGTTTTAACGGCTCTGCCAGTGTCAGCCGCACTGTGCCATAGACACCGGACTGACGTTGTTCGCTGCGCCGGCCATTACTGGGGCTGGTCGGGATGGCTGGGGGCTCGAAATTGCCAGCATCGCGCAGATGGTAAATCCGCAGGTTTGGATCTGCGGTATCGGAGTTGTAGTTCAGGTTATCAAACAGGTTTTTGCCGGCATTAAAGCCAACCACAGCGCTGTGATCCTGGCCAAATAAACTGAATTCGCCAGTGCTGTAGAGGTTAAAGCTATGAGTGTCCGACAGCCGTTCATGCAAAGCGGCATTGGTTTTATCCCAAACGCCGACAAAAGCGCCGCTGCTTTTGTCAATATAATCGCCCGGATAAAATGCCAGTGCATCGATAGTGGCGTGACCAAACCGATAGGCGCTGTACAGCAACCAGCCATTGTTAAACCGATGTTTCAACTCTGCCATCAGGCTATGTTGACTGACATCCCAGTAGGTCCAGGGCTGCGAGGTCGAAAAATGACGACCCAGTTCAACCGGACTACCATCGGTGTAGAACGCCGGGTTGGAGTTCCAGTTAAACACGCCATCGGTATTATTTTGCTGATAATCCGCCAGCAACGACAACTCAGTGGCTTCGGCCAGATGGGTTTCCAGCACGCCATAAAAAACCTGGCTGCGCCGCTGATAGCGGTCAACAAATGAATGTTGCTGCTGGACTGCGGCGACAGCCCGGCCTTTGACGGAGCCGGTTTCGTTCAGCGCTGAGCTGACATCGGCGCTCAGCCGGTAACTGTCCCAGGAGCCGACACTGGCGCTGCTGCTGAACTTTTGCTCGCGGCTGGGTCTTTTACGGATAAAGTTGACGGTGGCGGACGGCTCACCTAAACCACTTAAAATACCAGCCGCGCCTTTGAGCACTTCCACCCGTTCGGCGATCACCGGATCTAAGCCCTGATCCATCGAGCCGCTGTAGACATGAGAGGCTGAAGTGGTGATCAGGCCATCAATCTGGACCCCGGTATCCAGCGCATAACCGCGGACAAAAATCTGACTATTTTCCGAGGCATCCCCAACCATAGTGACGCCCGGCGTGTGATTCAGCACAGCCTCCATGCTGTGCAGATTTTTATCGCTGATCAGCTGGGCTGTCACCAGGGTGACACTTTGCGGCGTTTCTTTGAGCGACATCACCAGGCCAGTGGCGCTGTTCATGCTAGATGCGGTGTAGCTGCCACGCACTGAGATATGTTCAGTGTCGGCAGTGGACGCCGTTACTGGTCTGCTGTGACGGGTGGTGGCCGCGGCCAGCGAAGCAGATAACAGGCTCAGGCACAATGGCAACAATAGCACAGCATTAAACGAGCGGGGGCGGGCTGAGCCAGCAACGGGCATGATAAAACTCCTTGTGATCAGCGGTATTGCTACAAAAGCAGCAGCAGGCTAAGTTTAATCGGTACGTTAAGGTAAATGAGAATGGTTATCATTATATTGATTTTTCTATGCCAGTCTATGTTTTTCTGCGCGCCATCACGACTGTATGGCGGACTGCAGCAATGCGGGGCTGCTTAGTCATTGAGAGCGGGATAGTTGGAACTGATAGTCTGAAGCTTGCGGGCTCACATGGCCGGGCGAAGATTGCGGTTGGCGCTGCACCACTGCAGACAGCGTCAACCGCCACGTGCTATGTGACAGCGCCGTCAGGCTGCGGTTTGCTGGCGTCTGTGCCAGAACTGGGCTTGCTGCCAGCGCTGTTCACTCTGATAAAAATGCCGGCGTAATTGCTGATAAGCGGCAAAATGCGCCAGAATGTCCTGCTGATAGAGCTGGCGGCCGGTCAGCGCAGTCGGGCCTGCCGGATGGACGGCGGCTTGCTCCGACTGCAGCTCCGATACCACCAGTCTGGCGGCATGGCAGGCGGAACTGATGGCAAAACCCAGCCCCATCGATGAAATCGGATCAAAAGCGCACACCGCATCGCCAACCGCAATATAACGCTGCAGTTGGTGACTGTCGTTATACTGGCTGCCGGCATTGCGCAGCCAGGGTTGCATCGACAACGGCTGACAATGCTGCAACCGTCGTTTCAGTTGCTGGCTTTGCTGCAACCACTGCCACCAGTGCTGTTGCTGATTCAGCCGGAGCTGGCTTAGCAGATCGGCATCAGAAAAAAAAGTCGCGACATACTGCTGATTTGGCAATCTGGCCGCATACCACCAGCCATATTCAGTACTTTCAATCAGTTGTTCCTGTGCAGCCGCCACCTGATCCGGACAGTGGAAAAAACAACCGGCCCCCATCAGTTGGTCCAGCTTATGAGTCTTGCCGCCGAGTTGTCGACACAAGGCGCTGTTGCGGCCACTGGCGTCAATCAGATATCTGGCCCGGATCTGAAAGTCGGTTTGCTGTGGATGACTGCACTGCAACAGCCAGTCTGCAGTCGCGGCTGGCGCAGTGACCGTACAATGAGTGCGTGGAAATAACGTACCGCCTCGGGCTACCACTTGCTCAATCAACGTAAAATCAAAAGCTTGCCGATCCAATTGCACACTGGCATTTTCACTGCTGAAGATGGCATGCCGCACTCTGGGCAAATCACTGCCCCAATACGTGGTATCGCCATAACAGGGCAAAAAGCAAGCAGCAGGGAAATCTGTTTTCTGTAACTGCAGATAGTCCAGTAAACTGAACAGGCTGTCAGAGACATGTTCGCCGACCCGTGGCTGGCTGAAATCTGATTGTTCCACCACCACCACTCGCAGACTGGAATAGGTTAACACACTGAGGGCGGCGCAAGCCCCAGCCGGGCCTGCGCCGATAATAACCACATCAGTGCTGATGCTGTTGTCATGTAACATAAAGTGTTAACGTCTCACTCTGGTGCCAGAGCGCGGCGTACCCAGACCGCCGGCTGCCACGGCAATAGGCCGGAATGCCCGTTGTTCCAGCGCTTGCACCATCTGGGCGGCTCTGGCACTTTTGGCTTTGATCTGCTGGGTATTTTGCTCAATATAAAACACCGGAATGGTGGTTTCGTTATCATCCGGGTTGCCGGTAATAGTGCCAATACCAACTTCCTGATACGAGAAAATCTCGTGGTTGCGTTCTGTTTCAGTAAAGTATGGATAACCTGCGGCCTGATTGTTTTGATCACGAATAAACGCCAGCGCCGACCAGTGTTCCACCATCTGGACAAAAGTGTTAACGCCACGGGCATAATTGGCTTGTTGCCCGGCTGGTAAATGTGATGCCGCCTGTCCGGCGGCAGTGATATCGCCGGTCAGTACATCCCATGGACTTTGTGGCGGCCACCAGTAAGCATAATAAGTAGGTGGTAAGGGTTTACCATCCGTTTTATTCACTTCCGGTACCGTAAAGTTGACGGTTTGCACCGTACACTGGAAGAAATCGGCCTGCCATGGGCAAGCCATCCGTTTGGTCAGATCGCCTGGCTGACAACTGCCTTCGGCACATTCGTCACGGGACGGCGTTAAGCCGGTATGCTGGTAGCCATTTGGACCCATTTCATCGGCGATCTGATAAGGGGCAGCATAAATGGCCGGGTTTTGCATACTCCAGGTGACTTCAATGCCCGGACACATCGGCAAACCAACGCAATTACCGACGCTGCCCTGATCCAGCGGATGCACGGCGAATGGCGCGGCATCGGCCCTATTGTCAAAGCGGCCTGCGGCCCATTGACTGAGCAAAAATTGCTGGGTTTCATTCAGCGCCAGAAATTTCATAATCAGATCATTACTCACCGAGTTACTGCCGGAATTCAGCGGTAGCATCGGAAAGTTATCTTTAAACAGCACTTGCTGAGGTTGATCCGGTGACGGATCACCTTCTTTATTCAGGCCGCGGAAATAAGAAAAATACTGTTGACGGTTGGCCAGGTTCGCTTCGCTATTGTCCGCATAATCAAACTGCCGCGAATTAAAGGCGTTCATCGCCTGCACATTGGAAACCCACTGATAACGGCTGAGTCGTTCGACAATAGGTTGAATATCACGCTGATAATTGGCACGAAAATCCGGGTTAAACTGGCCCGAGCTATAGAGTTCCGGCACCAGATTAAAAAAGCGGACGCCAACATCAAACATCGTGTCAGATAAGGTCGAAATATTGACTATTTCCGGCGCAAAATCTGGCGACCCCACCACCACCCAGGCCTGCAACTGCTCAGTCCTGCCATCCTGAAAGGTGACGGTGCAATACACCGGACCATCGGAAATATCATCGTGCCAGGTATTGGATCCACCGTAGCTGGTCAGCGGCTCGTTGCCACCGGCATGACCATAACCGCCGAGCACGATCAGCCGGCCCAGGCTGTCAGTCAGCAAATCACCCAATGTGGTGACGGCGGTGCCGTACAAGACGGTACTGGGCGGATAAGACACCGGATAGCCGGCTGGCGCATGTGCCTGATCAAAGCCGATACTTTGCTGGCGGCCACTGACCACACGCGGGCCCGGATCGATGATCAGTTGTTGTCTGGCCTGTTCACCCACCAGATTCGGATTACGCAGCGGGACCTGTTGTTGCTGATAACTGTTTTGCGGACCATAGAGTAAATTGCCTTTTAACTCGCTGTACTGATACCAGGCGGCTTTTTTATTCGCCAGATGGACAGTCCACTGAATCGACTGCACGCTGGGGCTGTCGAGCGTCAATTCAGTGCCGTCATCTTGCAGCAACTGAAAGGGCTGCCCCTGACGCCGGACGCGGCCAACAGCATCTTTAAAGTGCTGGACCGGACCACCTTTATTACCAAAAGGATCGGCTTCAAAGGGTAATTGGCCAATTTGTTCCGGGGCCAGGTAAAACTGTTCCGGGCTGTTGCCTAAGCGGGCAACACCAACGGATGGGTGAATACGCAGAGCCATAGCTATGTTCCTTGTCTGGCTGGAATTGCAGTCTCAAATGACTGGCAATAGTGGGCGTAACATTCGGCAGCGCAATCAGTTGTCGGCCGAACCTTGCTACCAGTGCCTTTGCTGTGTCAGTCAAAGGCTGTTCAAGGCTAGCCGAGCAAGTAGAAAATGTTGTAGCAAAAGCATGATATTGTGCTGATATCGCTGTGATGCGGTGATAAAAATGGCTGCTATTTCAGCTTGATGCCGTCGTCGCAGGCCAAAAAATCTGCAGTTGTGGCCAGAGTTGTCGCCAGTTTTTTTGCCTGATCCGTTCGGTAAAAACGGCTGGTCTGGGGTGGAGCGGATTCATTTCAACCTGCAAAGACCAGTTGGCGGCCAGACCGAAGGCGGTGGTGAAACTGAGCCTATCATTGGCATCCAGATGCACACCGACACAGGTCGGAATTTCTACCCAGCGGCTGATGCCATCGGCACAATGTTGGTAGGGGGCATGACCATGCTGTAGATGCATCCGGGCTTGATTGCGCACTTCAAAGCGATAACCCGGTAATTGTTGCTGCAACCAGGCCTCTGCCTGTTGTTCGCGCTGACAGCTCACATCAGTGGCATCGAAATACACCAGGTCAATATCATTCAGTGGCGTCATCGGCAACTGATGCAGATGATCCCAAATGGCATTGCGTAAAAAACCAGCGCCCAGATACCAGTCCGGCAAATTCAACTGACGCGCCAGCTGCAGGCAACGCCAGCGGAATGCATCCTGTTGTAATAAAGTGGCTGTGCGTGCGGCGAAGTCCATGCTTATTCTGCCCATCGCTCTTTGATGGCTAAGATCTGGGGTAACTGACTGCTCAGCAGATCGACCAGGGCCGGTTCAAAATGCAAGCCGCGTTGTTGCTGCAGATAGTCCAGCGCCGCTGCCACTGTCCAGGCTTGTTTGTAAGGTCTGGTGCTGGTCAGGGCGTCAAACACATCACAAATCGCCACAATTCTGGCTTCAAGCGGAATTTGCTCGCCCGCCAGACCAAAAGGATAACCGCTGCCATCCCATTTTTCATGATGGTACAGCGCCACTGTTTTGGCACTTTGCAGCAACGCTGAATCACAATCGCCAATAATTTCAGCACCAATCAGCGGATGCCGTTGCATTTGCTGAAACTCCTCGCTGGTCAGCTTGCCGGGTTTGAGCAGAATGTGATCGGGAATACCAATTTTGCCAATATCGTGCATAGGCGCGGCATGCAGCAGGTTTTCTGCCGCCTGCGCACTGAACCCATAAGCCAGTGCCAGCACCTGCGCATAATGGCTCATCCGCAGAATATGCAAACCGGTTTCATTGTCTTTATATTCGGCAGCCCGGCCCAGTCGTTGGATCACCTGTAATCTGGTGTGTTTTAAGGTTTCGGCCTGCACCAGCGATAAATGGGTTTTCACTCTGGCTTTCACTACGGCCGGACTGATAGGTTTAGTAATGTAATCAACAGCGCCGACGGCAAAACCCTGGGCTTCATCCATTTCTTCTTTTAAAGCAGTGACAAAGATCACCGGAATGGCTTGGCTGGCAGGATCGGCTTTTAACTGGCGACAAAGATCAAAACCTGTCATGCCTGGCATCATCACATCCAGCAGAATTAAATCAGGCCGTTGTTGCTGTACCAGTTGCAGCGCTTCAGCGCCACTTTTGGCAAACAACAAGCGGTAATCCTGTTGCAAAATGGTGCGTAACACCCGTAAGTTGGTGGGCTCATCATCCACCAGCAATAAGGTTGGTTGTTCAGTTAGCATCGGAACCTCGCTGCCCGCTGGCAAGGTTGAACGCATCGCTCTGCAACTGCTGTTGCAGTCTGAGTAACAATTGCCCACCTTGCAGAAAATCAAAATCGTTGAGACTGTCCAGCAATAGTTGTACTTGACTTTGCCATGGCCCCTGATACTTCGCCAGTAATTCCAGCACCTGGTCATCCAACTGATGCTGTGCCACCAGCGGCACCAACTGTTGCAGGATATCGGCCAGTAACGTTGCGCTGACGCTGCTTTGGGTGTCGGTTACCTGCTGTTGCTGTTGCGACAATTGCTGGTATTGCGCGATAAACAAGGGCCAGCAATGCCATATTTTTTCAAGCAATTGTTGGCAGCGCTGCTGCTGCTGTTGCCGCGCCGCTTGTTCCAGCTCGGCACTGACTTTACTTAATGGATCCAATGCCAGATTGCCACTACTGCCTTTGATCGCATGCGCCAGTTGTTGCAGCGCCGGATAATCACCCTGTTGTAACCAGTCGCTGGCTTGCTGTAACAAAGGCTGTTGCTGCTGCAGAAACTGCTGCAAGGCAGGTAGATAGACCGACCATTGCCCCCAAAGTTGCAGTGCTTTGCTCTGATTCAGCATTGTTGACGACGGACGCTCTGGTAAGGCTGCGACGGTCAATGGCGGCAGAATGTCCAGTTGCAGCACAGTCGCCATTTCCAGACATAAGGCAGAAAAATCGACTGGTTTACTGGCGAAACCTTGCATTCCGGCGGCTGTGGCGGCACTTTTATCTTCCTCCAGCACGCTGGCGGTTAATGCAATCACCGGCAATCTTGGCCTGCCAGTAGCTTGTTCTTCTTGTCGTAATAAACGACAGGCCTGTAACCCATCCAGCACTGGCATCTGAATATCCATCAGCACCAGATCAAACTGCTGTTGCCGCACGGCCTGTAGCGCCTGCTCGCCATTGCTGGCAGTCCAGACCTGATGACCGGCGCGCTGCAGCAGCAGTTGTAACAGTTCCAGATTCTGTGGAATATCGTCGGCGATCAACAGCCGCAGCGGCGGTAACTGCGGCACATAACCGCTGCTTGCCTTGCTGCTGGCGACGCCAGGTTGCAGTGGCAAACGAAAACTGAAGCAACTGCCGACACCTTCGCGGCTTTGTACGCTGATAGCACCGCCCATCAATTCAACCAGTTGTTTACTGATGGTGGTGCCTAAGCCTGTACCGCCAAAGCGGCGGCTCATCGATGCATCGGCTTGGGTAAAGGCTTCAAAAATATGCTCCAGCCGATCATCAGCAATACCGATGCCAGTATCTGTGATGCTAAATTGTAGCCATTGCATGCTGGAGTCCGCTGCGCCAGCAACATCGGTCAGCAGTTGCACCTGCACCAACACCGAACCTTGTGCAGTAAATTTGATGGCATTCCCAATCAGATTCGTCAGCACCTGTCGCAACCGTTCCGGTGCACCGCGATAGTACTCACCCAGTTGCTGATCAAACTCCAGTTGCAGCGCCAGCTGTTTTTTTCGTGCCTGGATCCAGAGCGTAGAGACCACCGCATCCAGCACTGCTGGCAGCGAAAAGTCCTGCACTTCAAGTTCCAGCTTGCCTTTTTCCAGTTTGGCGCTGTCGAGAATATCATTCAGTAAATGTAACAACGAATGCGCCGAACTATGGATGGTTTGCAAATGTTTATGCTGTTCAGTGCTGAGCGACGAACTGAGTAACAGATCACTAAAACCAATAATGGCGTTCATTGGGGTGCGGATTTCATGGCTCATATTGGCCAGAAAGGCAGCTCTGGCTTCGGCAGCCTGCTCAGCTTTGTCTTTGGCTTCCCGCAGTTCAGTTTCCATTTGCTTGCGCTGGCTGATGTCCATGATAAAGCCGTCCAGCCATAAAATATCGCCCTGGCTATCGCGGATAGCTTCACCTTGTTCCAGCACCCAGTGTACTGAATCATCCTGATGCCGGATGCGGTATTCCAACTGATAACTGCCACTGAACAGCTCCAGTTGCTGCAGTTGCGCCTGATCGTCCGGATGCACCAGCTCCATCCAACTGCGACGCGGTGCTGGCAGCATAAAATCGCTGGCCGGATAACCACTGATGCTGCTGATGGCATCACTGATAAACAACATAGCCCAGTCCTGCTGGTACTGGCAGCGATAGGCAGCCCCTGGAATATTACTCAGCAACGAGCGTAGTTTGGCTTCGTTCTCCTGCAGTGCCTGTTCCATTTGCCGTCTGACACTGAGGTCGGTAATAAAAGCGACAAAAATATCTTGCTCCGGCAACCGGACATGGCCGATCGCCAACCGCACCGGCAATGGCTGGCCATTTTTATGCACGGCCTCGACATCACGGCCCACGCCAATAATTTTGGCGTTACCGCTGTGCAGATAATTCTCCAGATAAGAATCATGCTCGTCACGGATCACTTCAGGCGTCAGCAGATTCACATTTTGCCCAAGTAA
This sequence comes from Rheinheimera sp. B2H12, assembly GCF_059620065.1. Taxonomy (NCBI): domain Bacteria; kingdom Pseudomonadati; phylum Pseudomonadota; class Gammaproteobacteria; order Chromatiales; family Chromatiaceae; genus Rheinheimera; species Rheinheimera sp. B2H12. The sequence continues at coordinate 529,318 of NZ_CM184363.1, forward strand.
TTCAGCTTGTTGCCAGCCAAAAATTTGTTCAGCAGCTTTGTTCATGCTGAGGATCAAGCCCTGTGCATTAATAGTCACAATGCCATCGACAGCGGTATCCATCATGGCACTCAGCCGGCTTTCATTGGCTTTTGCCTGAGTGCTGGCCTCGCGATATTTCAGCAGCAGATTAATTGCGACCACCAGGCTGCAAATCACCAGTGTGGTAAAGCTAATCGCCATCGCCAGTACCAGCGGCATTTCACTGGCAGCCAGCTCAGGTCTGAAGCCGGCGGGGGGCACAAAGCGGGCTGCGGCCATGCCGGTATAATGCATGCCACTGATGGCACTGCCCATCACCAGACTGCTCAGCAGCGTCAGCCAGTGTGGTGCCAGTTGCAAACGTTTCAAACCAAAGCGGATCCAGATCGCCAGCACTGCTAACACCACAGCCACCAGGATGGAAAACAAAAAGGTGGTTAAATCGTATCGCAGCGCCACTGACATTTGCATCGCCGCCATGCCGCTGTAGTGCATAGTGCCGATACCGGCGCCAACCAGCAGGCCGCCGCTCAATAATTGCGGTAGCTGCAAGCGTTTTTTACTGATCAGATCCAGCGCCACCCAGGACGCAGCGATGCTGGGCAACATCGATAAAAAGGTCAGTCCCGGCTGATAACTGACGTCGGTACAGAGCGAAAACGCCAGCATGCCGATAAAATGCATCGACCAGACACCACCACCGAGCGCAATACTGCCGCTGCCCAGCATCAGTAAACGCAGTGACTTTTTCTGCACACTGATGGCCTGAACTGTGATTTGGATCGCCATGGCCGAGGCAAATACCGCAATCAGTACTGATAACAGCACCAGTCCCGGGCTGTAGGTACCGGCCAACAGCAGTGGATCGGTCGGGTAGTCAAACCAGGGGGCTAACCAGCTCATCATGTTCTCCTTAGGCGGCGCTGACTTTGTCGCTATGGTGCTGCCGGAGTGGCCTCATCAGTTCAAAGCAATTTTAGTTGAAAAAACTATGGCGGCAGCTGTGGTGGGTCGGTTTGAACCCCAGCAGTAACGCAGTGTTGGTCTAAATGACTTTATACTGCAGAGGTAAGCATATGATTACAAGGTTATTTTTTTATTTGTTTGCAAAAGTGGCTGCAGTTTCCAGTCATTTACCTGCCTGCTATCAGTTTTACACTCTATTCACCTGCAGACTGCAGCCGGGCCCTGAGCGGCGAATTTCACTGCAGTCCGGCAAAGAGTAAAACGGCGGCTTGCTGAAATCTATCTACGGACTACACTTTGTTAAATATTTTGATTAAAAGTGTTTTTTATGTTTAGGTTTATTCTATTACTGTGCTGTCTGCTCGTCGCTGCAGCCAGCAAACCTGATTTGCTGCTGGCACAGTTGTACGACGAAAGCATTGATGTGCGGCAGTATTGGATCAGCGAAAAACTCGATGGCGTGCGGGCGTTTTGGACAGGTCAGCAGCTCGTCACGCGTGGCGGTCAGGTGATCGCCACGCCGGACTGGTTTATTGCGCAATTTCCAGCGCAAGCCTTAGATGGCGAGCTTTGGCTGGGGCGGAATCAGTTTGCGCAGACTTTGAGTATTGTCAGTAAAGCACAGCCGGTGGAGCAGGAATGGCGGCAGATCCGTTATGCTATTTTTGAATTACCGAACGCTGCCGGTACCTTCACTGAGCGCATCGCAGCGATGCAAGCGCTGGTGCAGCAGTCCAACAGCCCTTATCTGTTGTTGATCCAACAATTTCGCTTACAGAGCAAAGCTGAATTAATGGCGAAACTACGTCAATTAGAGCAGCAAGGTGCTGAAGGCCTGATGTTGCACCATCAGGCTGCACTTTATAAAACCGGCCGCAGCGCTGATTTACTGAAACTAAAAAGTTATCAGGATACCGAAGCTGTCGTCATTGGCTATCGTGCCGGCAAAGGTAAATATCAGGGTATGGTAGGGGCATTAGTGCTGAAAACTGCAGAAGGTAAAACCTTTGCCATTGGCAGTGGCTTAACCGACGCGCTGCGGCAACAGCCGCCCCCGATTGGCGCGCTGGTGACATACAGGTTTAATGGCCTGACCAAAAATGGTCTGCCGAGGTTTGCCCGGTTTTTGCGGGTCCGGACTGACTAGCCAGCCTTGGGGCGACTGGGCGCTACTCAGCGGTTGCGTTTGGGTTAACCTTGGGTTGCAGCGTCGGTTTTTGCTCAGTCCAGAGTAACAAGGCATCCAGCGCCGGACACAAGGCTTGTCCCCAGGCCGTTAAGCGATATTCAACCTTGGGTGGCACTTGCGGATACACTTGTCGCTCGACCAGGCCATCGGCCTGGAGTTTTTTCAGTTGTTGCGCCAGCATTTTTTGCGAGGTAGCGGGGATCAGTTTTTCTAAGTCAGAATAACGTTGTACTTTGCCGTCAAACAAATGAAACAGGATCTGCAGTTGCCAACTGCCATCGAACAATTTAATTGCGGCCAGGGTGTCAGCCGCTGCGCTAGAAGGCGTATAAATCTTTCTCATCAGTCAGTGACTTACTTTTTTGTGCGTTCTTGTTTATCGCTCAGTCTAAGCAGAAACTGTTTCCCCAGCAACCTAACCAGGGAGACACTCAGATGAATAGTCCACTCAAAGCCCCGATCCAGCATTTTTTTACTGCCAGTCATCAGCAGGACCCACGCCAGTTGCAACAGTGTTTTCAGCCGGATGCTCTGGTGTTGGATGAAGGCGGCAGTTATAGCGGCCACAGTGCTATCGCCAACTGGTTTGTAGCCACCCGGCAGCACTATCAATTTAGCCTCACCCCGCTGCATAGCAGTAGCCGGCAGCAGGAGGAAGTGGTGGTGGCCGAAGTCAGTGGCAACTTCCCCGGCAGTCCGATCCAGCTTAGCTATAGCTTCTTGTTACAGCACGACAAAATTCAACAGCTGAAAATTAGTTGAGGTTGGCAGCGCAAAGAGCTGCAGCGAATTGGGGTCATCATCTGTATTACCGCTGTGATGACCCGTTGCAAGGCTAGTAGATAGAGTGGTCCTTGCTAAGCATCTGTATGGCCTGAAAAAAGCGTAGCGCCGCAGCTAGCTCTGCTGCTAGCATCCACTGCTTATTCAGCTTACTGAGTGCATGATGAAGACAAAACAACTTCTGACCACGAGCTGCCAACTCTGGATGGTCAGTCTGCTCGTGGCAGTGATGCCAGCTTTGGCCACCCCTGACATGGCGCCAGGGCCTGCAACAATGGTTGAAAACCGCTTGGCCATTTCAGACAGTAGATTTCTCGCTTAATGGGAAGTTGCCAGCGGCGACAAGCGGCAGTGGCGAATAACGCGCGGATTGGTTCATTCAGCGGTATCAGGACCGGATCCTACAGCATTAACGCGGCGACGAACCTCGGCAATATTATGCGGCACTATGCCGTTTCTATTCCAGCCAACGGTCAAATCAGCCCAGCTATCGGACTGCACAGCAACAGCATGTTCAGCATCTACTTCGGTTGCAGGCTTGCTGACTGTGCTGGTGAGCTGGGGGCGGCGGAGAAGGGCTCTGATTTTCCGGAAAGTATTCAGGTATTTGCTCAATTTGGCGCGCATGGTTGTTCTTGATGGAGATAAGCTTGATATAAAGCGGCAGCATAGGGCTGAATGGCCCTCCTTACAAGAGGTGCCATTACTGCTGGTTAAATGGCGCTCCCGCAGGGCCGGGGCAAAATATCCTCATATGGCGTTAAATTCCTTCGGTTTAGTTCACTAAACCTTCAGAAATTTGCCTTGTCTGAGTCCTATTTTGCCCACGGCTGCTGCCGTTTTTTAAACTGTTCGGTGCTCTAGGAAGTGGTGATAATTTTCAGCTGACGACCACTCTGGTAAACGTTTTCAATTCTTCACTAAAGATGCGAATGCCAGTCCACTTAATGAAAAACACTAACCAGTAAATCTGGTTAGCGAATAAGATTTTCCGTTTCCGTTCCGCCACCATCGAAATGCCAGCATTGCTGCCACAAAACAATTCGCTTTGCCGTAAGCCTGTCAGTGGAAATATCTGCTCAACGAATTTTGGTCGGTCTGCCGCCACAGGATTTTCGCAGCTATGAATTGCTTTGAGGATATGGCCCTGCGAATCAATCAGATTTTACTTAGATAAATCATCGTGTTGAATTTGTTGTTTTAGCCAAAGCAGTAGGTTATTGGCGAGGTCAATTTGTAGTTGCAGTTGGTTGTCGCCACTTGGGATCGCATTGATGGCATACTCAAAAATCTTGGTCAGAAAACGCGAAAACCAAGCTGCCGTTTCGCTGGTGCTGAGCTGGCACTCATCCAGATAAAAACGCTCGCGATCCAGATTTGCTTGCACTAGCTGGGTTATTCATTGCTGATAAATACCAAGTGGTTGCCTGTGTTTTGTTCCATCTGATGAAGTTTAGTGAAGGTCTTTGTGCGCAGCTTCTCAACCAGCAAACACGCGTTCCCTGTGATACGACAGATATTTCTGGTGGCTGTCACGAACTTTCAGCGTCATCTCAGGACGGATCCCGAGCATACTGGGGCGTTCGAGGGTTGAAGACAGCAAAATGCGACCACTTTTCGTAAAACTGATAAAACCTTTATCGAAGGCTTTATCCAGATTGGCTAGTAACAACAAGCCATTATTTGGATCAAGCCGTTCGAAATTATCGGCAGCGCGCCAAGGTTTAATATGTGATGCCACCAGCATGGCGGGCATTGGGTAGCCGGTGACTGCACAGCCTTGCCATTGCTGTAGCAAGTGTTCGCGAAAGCGACCTTGGCCGAGACGGCTATTGATCAACACTGTTTTTTCAGTCGGGGATAGACTTGTTGATTGTAGAATTTCATCCACATCAGCAGTTACATCGACTTGGCCGATATCCGCCAAAAACTCGCCATAGCTTTTTAAAGCATTGCTATACATTGCTTTGCCTTTGAGATCTTTGGCTTTAAATTCGGCAAGTTCACGCAATGGGGTAATGGTTTGCTGATAATGGTGGTAAGAGCTTATCTCGGATAATTTTCTATCAGTTAGACGATGCTGCTGTGCCAGATCACTGAGGCTCCCTTGGACTGCACCTAAATAATTTCGGACAGTTTTTGTCGACTTCCCCATTTGCTCTGCCCAGCGCTGATACAGCTCAGGTAAACGGGTTAAGTTGAGTGTAAGCGCTAAACGCAGGTCGGCGCTGATAATGCTGCTTTGAAAAAACTCAAATAATTCATCATCAAGATATGCAAAAGCGACTTTACTTTTGCTGTAGCGATCGACTTTGCTGGCATCTACCTCTGGTTGGAAGTGCAGGTGCCAAAAGCCTTCAGAGCGTAAATGGAAAAACGGATTTTCCGGGGTATCAGCGTCGTTCCCTGCACGTAACCTGGCAAAATGCAGGCTAAAACAATGTTTTAGTTCGGCATTTAATTCAATATGGTTATTTTGAATGGTTCCCATGCAAATTAAATCCATCACCGCCAACAACATACAGACTTTATGCGGTTTGCTGTGGCCATGTTGGCGCAGGGTATTTAAGTCTTGGAACTTTTGCAGATAAAACTCTAAGCTCATCCGTGGGTTACCTTGTTCATCCCTTTTTTAGTACCACAGTCTGCCACAGCACATCGCTGCGGCCAAGGACATCAGCAGCTAAGTGGGTAGTTAAGACTGACGAGAGTGAAAGTTGATGCTCAGAGATTAAATCGAACACCTCGTCGACACTGACAGGATAACTACTGCGGCCATCGGAAAAGTCGCCATGGCGCAGCGTCAGAACTAACAGTGCTTCAGGAGCCATCAGGCTGGCAAGCACTGGCAAAGCCAAAGCTCGCTCTTTGGCTGTTAAGTGCATCCACACGGCAGACAGCAGTACCAAGTCAAAACTTTGTTGCAGACCAATCACTTTGGGTAAGTTTGGCAATTGGTCGGCCAGCCACTGAATATCTGGGCGCGGAGCTGGGAGTTGTTGCCAGAACGAGATGGCTTGTCTTCGCAATACATCTGCAGGTTCAACAGCGGTCACGTGAAAGCCAAGCGATGCCAAAAAGCGTGCGTCGCGACCAGAGCCCGCGCCAATGTCCAGCGCCCGTCCTTGCGGTTGTTGGGGTAACAAGCCGAGCCAACAGTGATGCACTTCGGCGGCCGACGCTGTCTCATATTGGCGAAAAAAATCTGTCGCCTTGTCGTTGTACAAGCTCATGCCGAGATCCTTTGATATTGCAGATGTTGTCATCAATACTTTGCAAATCTATGCACCAAAAATCAGCTTTTGCCAACCACTACTTTTATCACCTCAGCCAAATTAACCCCAACCAATTCTCTTAAGTCCCGCTCAATGCAGCTTAATCTAAGCAGCAAGTTCGGTGCTGGGTTGGAATTTCTGCATCTAGGCTTACGTGGCTTTGCTGTTGTCATACTTGCTTTTGTGCTTGTACTGGCATGTAATGGCGCCGTTTTGTTGTCATCAGCCACAGGTAAACGTATGAAAAAGATGGTCAGAGATATTGGATTGTTTGTCGTTGCGCCCATCGTGCTGCTGGGCGGGTTGATGGTCTGGATGTTTGCTGCCACAACGCCATCCTGCAGCAATGGCATCACCCAGCAAGTACTCTCACCGGACGACCGCTTTAAAGCCGTGGTGTTTGTGACCAGTTGCAACACAGCGCCTGGCTTTAGTAGTCATATTTCCATTCTGGCCAAAGATGGCATCCTGCCAGAAGGCCCGGGCAATCTGTTTGCCAGTGAGGGTCATCCGGAACAGTTGGGGCTCACAGTGCAGTGGCTGTCTCTGGAAAAAGAACATTTGCAGTTGCAGGTTGTCAGCCTGCAGCGGGGCACAGTGTTGCATGCCGATCCGGTTTGGTCTGTCGACTCCAACATCACTGCGACTTATCAATTGGGCACACTACCTGCCAAATCTGGACACTGACAGCGCCGAACCGGCTTTTGTTTCAAACTTGTGGCAGGCAGTTGTCCAGCGTGTTGTTGAAGCTCACCGCAAAACCGAATTGTAGTATCGTGATCTGGTTGAGTGATCTTTCAGGCAGTGGTTACTTCGTTATTCACCTCCCAATTCCCCACCACACAGTGGATATTGAGAGGTGATATTTCTGGCAAAAAGGGAAAAAAACTTTGTAAATCAAGCTAAATTAGATTTTTAATTGATTCGGTGTTTGGATCTGACTTGAAAATTCGTCTTTAAAATAAATACGTTGCAACACTTTACAGCGATTTTTTTCGATCGCCACGCATATCACCACGTTCACTGGCTTGTTACCACTTGTTGCACTTTCGCCTAATGACCAGTTTCAGCGGTAAGCCAGATACGTTTAGGTCAGCGAAGAGCGATGGCAGACCTCCAGCTAAGGTGCTCACAAAAAAGCGAATTTCGGCTATGCTGTTGATGCTGAAATTCGATTTTGCTGAACTCAGAATCTCAGAACGTAACACTCCAAATATCACGACCTCATTCAGCACTTTACTGCACATCAATACTTGAATGCCAGTGCGGTTGCATATGGTCCGTTCAGAGGTTGCTCACGTACAAATTAAGTCTTGCGACTGAGATACTGCACCGTATAAAGGAAAAGTCCAAATGAAAAAATTAACAGCTTTATTGTCGGCTTTGTTAATACAAGCGATTTTTAGTCAATCAGCATTCGCACAGGATGGAAAAACCGCTTTAGTGCCTTTGCCATCGGTCGACGACTTCTCTAAAGGCGAAGATGGCTGGCACTTAGGGCTCGGCTTTGGCGTTGAATATGAAACAGCTTACGAAGGATCAGACGAATTTGGATTGGAAATCGAGCCTGCTGGCGGACTGCAATGGCGTAACGGTGACGATGTTTTCTTTTTTGCCGGTGAAGCCCTCGGCTGGCGTGGTGTTCGGGCTAATACCTGGTTGTTCGAGGCGCTCGTCGGCTTTGATGAGGGGCGGAAGGAAAGTGATTCTGACGACGGTCATTTGTTTGGGCTCGGTGAGCAAGAAGAAGGCGCTGAATTAGTGTTGCAAGCGCGTCGTGCGTTTGATGCCGATTGGCGCTATTGGCTGGTTGGTCGTATCGTGACGGGCGGTGACGGTAATCTGGGTCTGTTTGGTGTAGGTCGCCGCTTCGGTAATCAAAACGACGGCACAGGTTCTGAAGTGAACGTTGTGGTGGTTGTGCACGACAGTGAATACGCCAACAAAGGTTTCGGCATCAATTCAGCTCAAGCGATTGCATCCGGTTTCAATGAAACAAATCTGAGTGGTGGATTACGCTCAATTGGCGTCAATTACAATTTCCGTCATCATGTTCATGATAATTGGCAGATTTATGGCGAAGCACTTTTTGAATATTTTAGTAGCGAAGTTCGAGATAGCCCAATCGCCCGAAGTGACTATGAGGCCGAAATAGGCGTCGGTTTTATTTACATATTCTAAAAAGCTTTGCGAGTTAACTTGGTTCTTGATCGAAGAACATAGCGGGGCTGGCGCTTCTCGGAGTTTGTTGGTGGAACAACAGCAGTTATCGCGCGACAACACCCGCCTGGTACGTCTGCGCAAAGAAGCAGAATACGACTTCGGGCCAGTCCGGAGGCGCTGAAATAGCCTGCACGGCGTGGCATATGGCCAGAGCAACTGACGCCACTGCTGCAAGGGCATCACCTGAATTACGGTCAAAACGTGCTGCCCACCGGAGCCACAGGCGGCGGTAAAACCAATCTGGCCTGCACACTGGGGGAACAAGCCTGCCGACAGCAGTTATTTAAAGCAATTAAGCCAGCTGCAAAAGCTGAGCTTGCTGAATATGGACGACTGAGGATTCGCAGGGTTGAAAGTGATGAGAAGTTAAAAACTGCAGTAGTGTAAGCAACATATACTAGCAGGCAAATTGCTGGCACAGATTAACCCTGCTTTTTAGCAGGGAAGATCGTTGTCACCCGGCAACTTGGCACAGCGCCGTTGCTATTTTCAATCCCTACAGATAATGCCCAGCAGGGCCAGCATCAGCAATCTGCGCCAGAAAGCCCACCATTAACGCCTGAACCGAATGTCATTATCACTCTAGCTAGAGCAGTTGATTGACCAAGAGGCCATGCTGACTGGCAGAGAAAACGGCCTGCCAATCTTATTGGAGTTATCGCCTCATAGGGAAAGTTGTATTCGTGAAGAATTGAGGAAGATACGTTACGAGCGTTTGGTACTTCAATCTTGTTGGCAAGTGCTTAGTGAGTTTGGCTGGCGCTAACTCAAGGATACTGCGGTCTTCAACGGTCAATGTAATAAAAAGGTTTGTTTTTGTTGAGGTGAAAGCATGGATAATTAATTTAGTCATGGAAATAAGAATGATTGCCATTTACAATGCGGCTGCATTTATGGACAAATCAAGAGGACGTTATGAAGTATCCGTTAATCCCTGTCGTGACCTTATTGGGCCTGTCAGCGCAGCTGATGGCACAAACGCAATCTGCTCCGGGCAAGCTCCCCGAGGTGATGGTGTCTGGTGAGCTGTTATCCCGCAGTGCGGATGAAAGTGGCCAAAGTCTGGTGATCCTGGACGAAAAAACCTTAACTGAGCGTGTTGAACTAAGGAGCGTGCGGGATGTATTGCGTGAGATCCCAAATATCACCGATGTCAGTGGTACTGGCAAGGCACCGACGGTGCGCGGCGTTGATGGAACTGGCCCGGCTGAAAATGCCAATGCGTTTTTTGCCGGCAGCCGACCGCGGCTGAACTGGCAAATTGATGGTCGCTCAGCCACATACAATGAGGTGGTCTTTGGTGATATGGGGATCTGGGATCTACAAAGCATTGAAGTGTTTCGTGGGCCACAAAGTACTTTGGTCGGCCGCAATGCGATAGCCGGCACAGTCTTAGTCAGGACTCAGGATCCACAAGCAGAACAGCACTCAGCGGCACGCTTTGAAGCTGGCAATTTTTCGCAAAAACGCTTGTCACTGATGCATAACCAACCAGTCAGCGACAGCGTCTCATTGCGACTGGCTGCGGATGGATTTGGCCGTGAGTCTGCGGTGCATTATGACGATGTGGCCAGTGTTGGCGATCCTGCCGATATTGACGGTCACACAGTACGCGGCAAATTATTGTATGACCCCAAAAATGCTGAACAAACCCGTTTATTGTTGACGGTGACCGATGTCAGTTTTAGCGGTCCCAACGGTGAAATTGTGGTACGGCCATTTAAACAAAAGCGTTCGAATTATCCACAACAACCTGTGCATCAGCCACATACCACCAGTGCCGGCATTGAATTTAGCCGCTTTATCAGCGATGCAGTTGAACTGGAAATTGACGCCTCGGTAACCGATTTTACTTTTAAGCGTAAAACCGCGCCTGATGGCAGCCGGGCCGAAGTTACAGCGGATGAATATGTGGTGGAACCACGTCTACGCTACACCAGTGATAATGACAGTGAGTGGGTGGCAGGTACCCGGTTGTATCGGGCTGATCAAACGGAGTGGATCCAACTGGCAGGTATTCAGCAATTTACCGATCAATCCGATGCGTTTTCGCTGTATACCGAAGGATCGCTACCGCTCGCTGAGCAGTTTGAACTGACGCTTGGGGTGCGTTATGAAAAGGAGGACCGCCAGCGTGAGGGCGGTGACCCGACTCGCCGGTTGGTCAATATAAACGCCGATAAAAGTTACGATGCGTTATTGCCCAAACTTGGCCTGAGCTATCAGCTTAGCGATACTCAGGTCATTGGTGTGTTGTACTCCCGTGGTTTTAACGCCGGCGGTGGCGGTATCACCTTTGCTTTTCCAATTGTGAATTATGAGTACAACGAAGAGTATGTTGACTCTTTTGAAATTTACGGCCGCCAGCAGTGGCTTGACGGTACTGTGAAAACGACGCAGAACTTGTTTTACTCCTTGTACAAAGACATGCAATTGCCCTTTGATTTAACACCACAAAATGCCATCGACGAAGCTTTCGTGGTACGTAATGCCGATGGCGTGCGGGTACAAGGGCTCGAGCTTGGTTTGTCTTGGCAGTTGACACCGCAGTGGCATCTGTTTAGCAATCTGGCTTTGCTGGATACTGAGATCACTGATTACCCTAATTCTGGTATTGAGGGGCATAGGTTGTTTACCGCGCCGCCAGTTTCCCTGCAGTTTGGCAGCAGTTGGCAACAACAGCGTTGGCATGTGGTATTAAGCGGCCAAATCACCGGCGGTTATTACAGTAGCATCACCAATAACCCAGCCGGCAAAACCGACACATACGGCGCCTTACACGGCAGCGTCAGTTATCAACTGACGGATGCAATAAAGCTGTATCTGACTGCGCGCAATTTATTGGACGAAGACAATCCAATCGCTTTGTATCCGGGTGTGGCACCAAGTGGTAGTACGTTGCCGGATGAGCAGTTTGATACTGCGGTATTGCACCAGCCAAGGACAGTGACTATCGGCGCCCATTTTAATTTCTAAGCAGGCACTCATTTTCGCCATGAACCAAAGCGACCGCGGTGGTTCATGGTCCTGTGTATGGCCATTTAATGACTTAGTTATGCTGCTTTATGCACTGCATGCACTGCAAATGCAGCGAGCAAAGGCCCAGTGAAGGAAAACAACAAATGAGTTTATTGCAACATGATAGCCAGTTTTGGCCCGTCGCATTGACGTTAAATCGTGGTGAGGCCTCGCTGGCACAACATCTGGACTCGTTAGCAAGTTGGGATGCTTGGTTTGCCCGGGGTGAGCCGTTTCATGTGATCCGGGTATATTTGGATGCTGAATCGCTAAAACATCCTACAGGAGTCGGTCCGGCCACCCAACGCTGGATGCAAGAGGGCGCGGCAGAGCAGATGCGCCATTGGGTGCAATCAATGTTGATTGTGGTGCCGCCAGAGTCTTACGAACGGATGAAAAAAATGAGTGTCCGCAAAGCGTTTGGCATCCCAGGCGGTTTGTTTCCGTCGTTGGAGGCGGCCTATGCATGGCTGGCGAATCCAGCGGAACCGGTGAGCGGTTTACCCATTGCAGCACCGCTGTTACAGGCATTACAGCAACAGGTTGCGGCGATTACATAGTCACCTGCGTTAATTTGCTTAAGCATTGCAAGCTCAAATTCATGGGGTGGATGCTGATGAGAAAGTTGTTTGTCTGCGACAGCTGCGCCGCCAGCAAATGGCGGCGTTTTTCCATAAAATTGAGCCTTGCCTGATTGGCCTAGAAGCTTGTGCCAGCGTTGATTGTTGGGGCCGGCTGCTGCAAAACATGGAGTTGATTGCCGTCCAGTTCGTCAAACCTTATGTCAAAACCAATAAAAATGATGCAAACGATGCTGCAGCAATTTGCGAGGCACTCAGTCGGCTGCGTCTGCGCTTTGTACCAGTTCAAAATGGCTAAGTAACAGGATTGGCAGACGCTGCATCGGGTCCGCATAGCGCTCATCAGAGCACTGCAAAGGTCAACCAAACCCGCGGCCTTTTGGCGAAATATGCTGTCATAGTGCCGCCATCCGGGTTGCTCGACCAGCTGGCTAGCTCGAACAACCCGGTCTATGTGTAATGGTGGGCCGGTGCAATGATGTGCCCTTAGACTAAACGTGCTACCAGTTCAGTGTTGGCCACTTGTAGCGCCTGACGCTCGTGCAGCAGTAACAAACACTCATCGATGAGTAAATCGACATCATCTCCAAGCACTGCCGTTTGTGCTGCAAAGGCAGCAGAACGCAAGGCTCGGCGCAAACTGGTCTGGTTTTCGCCACCGCCAACCACAAGATGTTCACGGCTGCCTAAAATCTCAAAACCGGCTGCACGAACCCATTGTGATACATCCTCAATCGGATGCTGATACATTGCCAAGGGCGCGTCCACTAAACGGTGCCGCCATGCAGGCCGGTCGAAGACTTCTTGCAGGGTATCACGCAACATAAACCCCTGAGCCCGCGGTTGCCCACAGCTCCATTGCAATACCAAATGGCCGCCAGGTGCGACAGCGCCAGCCAGTTGCAGCACTGTCGGGCGGGCGTCTGGCAGCCAGTGGAGCATCCAAAAACTACTGGCGAGCTGATAGCTGCGTGCTGGCAGTTGTAACTGCCGGGCATCACAGACTTCCACCCTGACTGGCAGGCCCTGGCAGCGGTTTTGCGCGGCGGCCACCATGGAGGCTGAGACGTCGGTGGCATCCACTTGCCAGCCTTGTCTGGCTAAGGCTTCAGCAAGACGACCACTGCCACAACCAGCATCAACTGCGCGTCCGGCCGGCAAATGATGCCAGACACCGATACTATCCAGTGCCTGCCAGGCAGCGCGGAATTGTCCTTCATTACCGGCTTCGTATTCTGTGGCCGACCATTGTGGTGCGACGGGCTTCTGTGCCTGGGTCAATGTGGTGATTGGCCGCTTGAAAGTTTCTGCAGTCATAAATTAGCTGTTCCTTGAAATGTAACGTTATGGCGTGATTGTTGAATACTGTTGCTTAGTTGCTGACGAGCGATCTTGCCAACAGCGGTACAGGGGATTTCGGCGACAAATTCCAGTCTATCTGGCAGCATAAATCGTGCTGTACCTAACACACTGAGGTATTGACGTACGGCAGCTAGCGTCGGTGGCGCCGTTGCGTCAGTCAGCACAAAAACAGCACAGACCTGCTCACCAAGCCGCTCACAAGGCAAACCGACCACCGCGACGTCTTTTATGCCATCGAGTTGCGCCAGCATTGCTTCTAAGGCTTCGACTGCAACAGTCTCAGCGCCACGGCGGATCACTTCGCGTGCCCGGCCTTCGACGATAAGATGGCCTGAACTGAGTTGTCGGACTATATCGCCAGAACGGTAGTAGCCATCAGGGCTAAATGCACGTTGATTGGCATCAGCTGCTTTGTAATAACCTCGCAAGGTATAAGGGCCGCGGGTCCAGAGTTCACCACTTTTGCCGGCAGGCACATCGTTGCCTTGTGTATCGACAATCCGGATCTCGTCAAAAGCAGACAGCGGACAGCCTTGTGTGTTGTACACCAGCATGTCAGGGTCAGACAGGTGGGTATAATTAAGCAGCCCCTCGGCCATGCCAAAAACCTGTTGCAAAGCACAACCCAGTTCAGGGCGAATACGTCGGGCGGTTGCGCTGTCGAGTTTAGCGCCACCAACTTGTAATAACCGCAGGTTGGCTGGGGCTGTGCCTAAGTTCGCGGCATACTCCAGCCAGACCCGCACCAGAGGAGGGATTAACGCAGTGACGGTTGCCCCGGATCGCGCCAGATAAGGAAAAGCAATATCTGGGCTCGGGGACGGGCACATGGTCACACGGGCACCCACTTGAAAGGCGCCGAGTAATCCTGGGCAGGCCAGTGGAAAATTATGAGCCGCCGGCAGGGCAACCAGGTAACAATCGGTTGGTCCCAGTCCAGCCGCTTGGGCGCTCGCGGTGGCGTTGTACAAATAATCCCGGTGGGTTCGTGGGATCAACTTAGGTAAGCCGGTCGTGCCACCGGAACACAACAATAATGCGGTGCCGGCAGCATCAACCGCATTCCCGGGCAACGAGAGTTGTGGGTTCGCCGGGCTGAGTAATGAACTCAGGCTGCGATGAGGGGTATTTTTGTCGGTGTCGATAAAGACGTGCTCCAGACCGGGGATGGCTGTGCGTAGCTGGCTGCCGAGTTCATTGAAATCCATGCCTGCTTCGCCTGCGCTTGCCAGCCAAGCGCGGGCGTCTGTCAAACGAATAAAATGGGCGATTTCTCTAAAGCGATGGCCGGGCAAGGCCATCACTGGGATCACACCCACGAGCAACACGGCGAACAAGGTAATGACAAAGGCACAGCTGTTATCAAGTTGCAGGACCACCCGATCACCGGGTTTGAGGCCAATAGCCTGGAAGCCAGCCGCCATGTTACTGGCGGTTTGGTATAACGCTTGCCCAGACCACTCTTGCCAGCTGGTTCCGGCAAAGCCTGGTCCGCTCAGTGCCACCGGTTGTGGGTGCGTTTGCAGAACATGGCTAAGCCACTGTGCCAGGTTTTGTTCGCCCCAGAGGCCGGCCTGGCGATATTTGTCAACTGCAGAGGCTGGCCATAATGTCAGTCCATCAAATGCTGGATTAGTGGGTTCACTCATACCACCCCCTCCGAAGCCGCCAATAAGGTGGCGTCATCAAACTGCAAGATCTCGCAATAAATAGTAGCAATTTGTTCGATATGCTCTGCCGCTGCTGAGTTGGCAATTGCACTTGCGATGCCGGCGATCGTCGGGTTGTGAAACAACCGTTGCATATCGATGGCCGTCACGCCAAAAATCTCGCGGATTTGTGCGACGAGGCGATTCGCCAGCACGGAGTCACCACCGGCGGCAAACAAATTCAGGTGAATATGCTGACCATCACCACCTAGTACCTGAGTCCAGAGTGCTGCGACAGCTCTCTCTAACAAGGTGCGTGGTGGAGTAGCCGTTTGTTTGTGGCTGGTGATAGCCGCAGAGGCTGTGGCTGGCCGAACCCGCTCGGCGGGTAAATAGTCACTCAGGCAAGTCGACCAGACAGCGGGTTGATGTGCCAATGCTTCAATAGAGCGGCAGAAATAGCCAAACATGGCGTCCAGCACGCCGGCGACAAAGGCGTCCTCACGGCAGTCCCAATTAAGCAATATGCCTTGGTCCAGTTCGGTGATTTGGGCATCGAGTAATACTTGTGGACCTTGTGAGATGATCCAGATGGGGTCGCCAAAAACACGTCTGACCGCCGGATCAAACAACTCGCCAAGGTTCAGTGCGCTGGTAAATACCACAGGTGCTGTGACTTGTTTGCCTTGCAAGCGGCCCAGATCACGTAACACCTGCACTCCTGGGTAATCAGCATGCGCCACATCTTGATGTAGCTGGTTTTGCAGTTGTCTGGCGTGTTCAATAAAGGTTTTACGTTTGCGCAGGTCGACATCCAGCATCACTGAACTGCTGAAATCGCCAACAACTCCTGCATAACTTGGCCCCTCCAAAGGGCGTAAAAACAGCGGCACGTTTAATAAGAAACGCGCTTCGCTACTCCAACCGGCCAGTGTTTCCGCCAGTACGGTAGCGAGCACTGCAGCAGGTGTCAGGCCGTGTTGATGGCATTGGCTGTACAAAGCGTTGCGTAAATCGCTATTAAGCTGCAAGTGTCGTCTTGATGTTTGGGGTGTATCGCCAAATGTGGGCTGCAGCGGCAGTTGTGGGCCTGCGGGTAAGTCGGCCAAACGTTGTTGCCACCAGTGGCCAGCGGTGGCTTGAATGCTTGGCCAGCGCTGTTCGTTATTGAAACGAAATTGCCGGTAAGTGGCTTCAAGTGGCGCTAGTGGTGTGGTGAGATCGTCGCAGAGCAAAGCCAGTTCCCGCAGCAGGGTGCGGTAGCTGACGGCATCGGCGCAAATCATATCAAGGTCCAGATGCAAACGCGTGTTGCCATCTGGCAGCAGGCTTAATGCAATCGATAGCACTTCACCAGCCGTAATGTCCAGCATTTGGGCTGAATACCGCGCTCGAAGTATTTCCAGCCGCTGGTCAGCCTCAACTGCAGATAAATGGCGCAAATCCTCTACATGTAGTTTTAGTTGCTGCCCATCTGGTCGTTGGATTTGTTGTCCATCGGCAGTGACTTGTAAGCGTAATGATGGATGACGCTCACCCAATTGCTGTAGTGCTGCGGCTAACCGCTGTGGATCAGGTGACAAATGCGCCTGTGAGCCAGCATGTTGAAACTCTGTATAGAGATGTGCCGAAACACCACCAAGTGGTTGAGTCGGCTCACGACCAACCCAATAAGCGTACTGCATCGGGGCCAGCGAAAAGGGTTGTGTTGCGTTGGCAGGCAGCGAGGCTACTGAAGTAACCGCGGCGCTCTCCATCGGTAGTGGTGGTAATGCCAAATAGTCTGCCCAAGCGCTTGCACGCGGGTCACGTGCCAAGGTGGCAAAATCAACCTGATGGCCGGCAGCGCGCCAACTGGCGGCTAACTTCATCAAGGCGATTGAATCCAGACCTGCCACAAACAAGTCGGTATCGGCGGTGAGTGTTGTGACATCGACCTGCAGTTGTTGTGCGATCAATGGCAGTATTTCGGACAATTGGGCCGAGGAAGCGACGACATCATTCATTGAAATAATCTCCTGATTGCAACTTGCGTGTCACGGCGGTTGCAGCGTAGTTGGGGGTCAAATTGGTTTTGCCTTAGCGGCCAGTCGCGTACGCAACAGGTTCAAACGTTGTTGCTGTGCGTCTTGCTGCTGGGAGCGCCAGAGCGCCAATAAGGTCGCCTGATCCAACTTGCCATTTACCGTCAGCGGCAGGTCGGCGATGACTAAAAATGCTGTTGGGATACAATGCACTGGCAGCGTTCTGGCAAGAAATTGACGCAGCTCGGCCGGTACAGGCGGCGTACCTGCAGTCGGTTTGACCACTAGACAGGCCAGCAGCTCCTCCGCAGCACCGGTCGTATCAGATGGCAATGCAAGCAGGGCACAACGTTGGATGGCAGGATGGCTTGCCAGCGCAGATTCGATTTCGGCGGGTTCTATCCGAAAACCACGGATCTTGAGTTGCCGGTCGGCACGCCCCAGATACAGCAGTTGCCCGTCCCGCCGGATGGCGAGATCGCCCGAACGATAAAGGCGCTGGCCCGGCTCGGTTGGGTTGGCAATAAAGCGGCTGGCGGTTAAATCAGGCCGGCCAAGGTAGCCGTGCGCCAGCTGCATACCACTTACATAAATTTCACCAACGCAGCCATCTGCGACCGGCTGCAGCAGTTGATCAAGCAGATGTAATGTCAAGCTGGAAATGGCGCTGCCGATAGGACTGCCGTCCAACGATGCCATGGCTTGGGTTAATTCCAGCCAAGTCACATGCACTGTTGTTTCGGTGATGCCATACATGTTTATCAAACGGGGTTGGCCTTCAGGGTACAAGGCCCACCAGCGTTTGATTTGACTCATGTTCAGCGCTTCCCCACCAAAGATCACCTGACGCAACAGCAGCGGCTGAGTATCCCTGGTCAGTCGATGCTCTTCACTATCGAGCAGTTGATAAAAAGCCGATGGGGTTTGGTTGAGCACTGTGACCTGTTCGGTGCGTAATAAACTGGCAAATGCTTCGGCTGACCAGGCGATTTCCTGCGGCACGATAATCAGCTGTCCGCCGGTGGTCAGTGCTCCCCAAAGTTCCCACACCGAAAAATCAAACGCGAGGGAGTGAAACAAAGTCCAGCTGTCAGTATGGTCGCAGCCAAGCTGTGGCGTGACCGCGTCCAGCAACGTCAGTACCTGCTGGTGACCAATCAGCACCCCCTTCGGGTTGCCGGTCGAACCGGACGTAAAAATGACGTAGGCGACAGCCAGTGCTTGAAATGTGATTGCTGGCGGAGTCTGTGCCGCGCCTGGTGTGGCGACGTCTGGCTTAGCTGATTGTCCCGGCGCGTCTGGCGAGTGGCTAAGCCAGCGGATTTTGGCGCTAAACGCTGAGGGCACTTCGTCTTGCCACAGTAGCCGGGCGATAGCGGGCTGCGTGATCACCAGGACTGGTTTTGCTGCGTTGATCATCCAATCGACCCGTTCTGTGGGGTAATTGGGGTCAAGGGGGACATAACCCGCACCGGCTTTTAACACTGCTAATAACTCAATGACTAGTTCCAGACCACGGGGTAGCAGCAAGGCGACCAGATCACCTGCTTTAACCCCATCGGCTTGTAATTGCTGTGCGCGGTTGTTTGCCAAAGTATCTAACTGTCGGTAGCTGAGTTGCTGCTGACGAAATTTGAGCGCTATTCGCTCTGGCCAGCGTTGCGCCTGCTGGCTTACACGGCCATGCAGGCTATCCGGCAAAATGGAACCTCCGGCCGTCATGATTGGTCCGCCTGTGCCAAAAGCTGCAACGAGAGTGGCCGCAGATCAGTCCAATGCAATTGTAACCATTCAACGCATTGTTGGTGTGACCAAGGACCTTGCTCACAGCGCCAGCCATTGGGAATTGCTAACATCGACGGCCACATCGAATACTGCTGTTCATGATTGCTTAGCAGCAAAAAGTTAATGGACTCATCGTCAAACAAATTGTCACTCATGGTCAGTCTCCACTGTAGTGCAAACAGGCGCCTGCCTTGCGCCAGCTAGATCGGTTGTTGGGAAGGGCGCCAGTGCTGCGACAAGCAACCCCAGTTGGTGACGGAAAGTGTCCAGCAAGTGACGGGCGTCAAGCTGGCTAACGGTGGTTGGGTCGTAACTTAACCGCAACGCAGTGTTCTTTGCTGGATAAATAAATAACCCGGCGGTGTAGCCAATTGAGTCACGCCAGTGCTGCTCTTGAATCAGTGATACAGCGGATTGACCGGTTTTGCTGGTCAATTGGATTTGATCAGCGTCCAAAGCGTTTTCGATCACCAGCAGTGTGTCGAACAGCTCGCCAAGTTGCAGGCTGGCTGCCAACGTATCGATGCGCACCGGATGCAGCAATTGCCAGTCAAACTGGTTGGCCTGCAGGTCGCGCAGTTGTTGCGTAAGCGGCAAGGTATTTGTGGTGTTGATGCGCATTGGCACCAATTGCGTGACTAGCCCAACTAAACTGGCAAGACCCGGTAGAGGCAATGCACGTCCTGAATCAAACAAGCCAAATACCAAATCCTGTTGCCCCAGTGTGGCACTGAGCGTATGTGCCCATGCCAATTGAAACAATGCGGCAGGCGACACGCCAACTTGTTTGCAGCCTGTCACGAGCAGGTCGTGCTCTGTCTGTGGCAGAGTGTCATGTAAATCAGCACTCTGAACACGACGGCGACGTGTTGGGCGCAGCAAGGTCGTCTGGCTGAGGCCTTGCAGCTTTTGATTCCAATAGCGGCGGGCAGGTGCAGTGTCTTGTTGCTGTAAATAATTGAGATAGTCTGGCCAACTGAGCACTGGTGCTTCATCAACGGTGCTACCGATAGCCCCGGAGAGCCAATCGTGCAAGACTCTGGGCACTGACCAGCCATCGAGCAACAAATGGTGACTGTTGATCAATAAACGCCATTGAGCCTCATTGTGTTGTATCACCAAAAAACGCAATAAAGGCGGGGCGTCGAGGCGAAACTGATGCTGATACCATTGGCCACGTAGTTGTGTCAGCATCCCTGTTTGCTCGCTGGCCGGCACAGCACGCCAATCAAGCGCTTGCCAATCCGGGGTTAATGCGGTTGGGATAAAAGTTGTTGCACTGTCTGTGATAAAACCAGCGCGCAGTGCCGAGTGACGTGCCATCAGAGCGGCAGCGCTTTGGTGTAATGCAGCGGCAGTTAAAGTTAGTGTGGTTGGGCCAGATAGCAACAACTCCAGCTGCGTAGTCCAGGGATC
Source organism: Rheinheimera sp. B2H12 (assembly GCF_059620065.1). Classification (NCBI taxonomy): domain Bacteria; kingdom Pseudomonadati; phylum Pseudomonadota; class Gammaproteobacteria; order Chromatiales; family Chromatiaceae; genus Rheinheimera; species Rheinheimera sp. B2H12. The sequence goes on from NZ_CM184363.1 coordinate 549,610, forward strand.
TTCAGCCTTAGCGCAATGACGCAACATTTCATACTGCAGCGGGGTGACTGTATGCTGTTGTGCCGCGAGGATTTGATGCGGCCAAGTAGCTGGTTCGTCAGCAGGTTCAACGCCACTGAGCATATTGAACAACTCAGCTAATACTGCGAACAAACGCGTCAGATCGTCTTGAGTCATGCTGTTTTGAGGTGCAAGTGAGGTGAACTGTAAAGTTCGGCCATCAGCCACAGTGCAATAAAAGGCATTGATATCCAGCTGATGGCGTAGCGGCCAATGTTCACCACAAGCCGCACTCAGTACTTCCAGCCGAGGTTGGGCCACCCAGTGTTTTGCCTCGCTGACACTGCCGATTTCGCCAAGAAAGTTAACACCCAGTAGCCAAGGCTCAGCTGACAAAGCGTCAGGCCGCTGTTGATGGTGGTCGGTTTGTTCAATGGCACTGCACCAAAGCTGCAACAACCGACTGATAGATGCATAGCTTTCGTTGTTATTGATGGTGCTGCTGGTTGTGTTGGTGCTGATTAGAGGCACTCTATGCTCTGACGCAAACCAACCGATAGTGCGTGATAAATCTTGCCTGCGGTCGAACTGGCGCCCCTGTTGTTCAATCACCACAATCAGCTCGTTGGCGGGCGGGATTAAGCCGGCTTGTTGTGCAGCTAATGCCACGATGGCAGGTATTAACACGGCGACCGGCATGCCAAGTCGACGAGCGATGATTGCTGCTGGGCATTGCCCGTTTTGTTCAGCTAAAGACCAACTGAGTTGGCTGGCGTTGGCAAGCGTGGGTGGCGCTGTCTGTGGTTTTGTGACGTCAGTCTTAACAGCAAAACGCGGCAATGTTGCTGACCAATTGCGCCAGGCGGTTGGCACTGGCGAGAGTGCAAGGGGCTGATTTTGGCTCAGGGCCTGATAACCTTGTGCCAAATCCGCCACTAAAATATGCCAGGAGCTGGCATCGATGACGAGGTGATGCACGGCTAACCATAATGTCGCGCCTTGCAACGGCTCTGCTGGCTGCAATATGGCTGACATCATAATTCCTGCGTCTGGCGCAAGTTGTTCACAAAGGGCGCGTGCCAGCATCACGGCATGGCTGGTTGACGGTAGCCCAGCGACGCTTTGCTCAGCGCCGCTGTAAGCCAGTGTCGGCAGCAGCCGAACCGGTGTGGCTTGCTCAACTGGGGGAATTTCCAGATATGGCGTTGTTGTATTGGACTTTGTGGTATCGGGCCTGACCAACCGCGCCCGCAGCATGGCATGGTGTTGTATGAGTGCGTTCAGCAGGCTTTCGATTATGGGTTTATTGATGTCGTCAGGTAGCGGGATACTGACAATTTGGGCGAAACGTTGTAGTGGTAGTTGTTGCGCCAGATAGCTGGCCATCAAAGGGGTTGGCAGTGCGATGCCGCAATCGTCATTGTCGTGGCGTAACCAAGTTGCAGCCTGACTGGGGTCGGGACTGCTTAGTAGTGGTGCTAACCGGGCGACCGAACGCGCATCGAAGATTTGGCGTGCCGTCAGGTGGATGCCTTGATGCCGCGCCAAGCTAACCAAACGGATCACCGAGATACTATCGCCACCCAGCTCAAAAAATCCGTCATCCGGGCGCACCTCTGGGTGGCCCAACACCTGTGCCATTAACTGGCACAACTGATGTTCCAGCGGCGTTTGAGCCAGACGACTTGGCGCCATTTCTAAAGCCGCTGGCATCACCAAAGCACGCCGGTTGATTTTGCCATTCGGTAATCTTGGCAAGCGTTGGATAGGGATCACAAATTTTGGCTGCAGGTGACTGGGCAGACTGGTGGCAAAAAGCGCCTGCAACACTTTGATATCCACCAAGTGCTCCGCGGTCTCAACAAAACACAATAACTGCAAATGTCCGAGTAGGTTTGGGCGAGCCACGACGGCACAAGGTCGCTGCGCCAAGCGTTCGAGACTGGCTTCCACTTCCAAAGGTTCAACCCGAAAACCACGGATCTTGACTTGCTCGTCGATGCGGCCGATATATTCTAACTGTCCGTTGGGTAACCAGCGGACTCGATCGCCGGTGCGGTAGAGCCGGGAACCAGCTTGACCATGCGGATTGGCAATAAACTGTTGCGCGGTCAGATCGCCACGGTTCAGGTAGCCGCGGGCCAAACCGTTACCTGCGATTGCCAGCTCGCCGGCGACGCCGGGGGGCGCCAGTTGCCAGCAAGTATCCAGCACATAAATTTCAGCACCGGCGACCGGTCCGCCGATATTGGGTGGGCTTGCAACTTGTACTTTGGCGATGGTGGAATCCACACATGCTTCGGTTGGACCGTAGAGGTTAAAACCGCTGGTATTGGGCAACGTCAGGATCCGGTCCCACAGCGCCTGTTTCACCGATTCGCCACCAAAAGCAAGCAATGCAGGCACATGTGGTGGCAAAAAACGGCCTTGACTGTCAGTCAAACCAGCTTGTAGCCAAGGTAATACTTCAGCAAGCATGCCAGGAGTAAGCTCAATAAAATCTAACCGGCGGCTGATAATTTCCCGTGCTAATCCAATGGGGTCCTGCATGATATCCGCATCAAACAGGTGGATTTCATGGCCATCGAACATCCACAAAGTAGGTTGCCAGGCAGCATCAAAAGCGAATGACCAAGCGTGACCAATACGGAGCGACCGCTCACCGGTGTGACGGTAGGCGGTCTGATATAGATCCTCACGGTGGCTGCTGAGCAAATTGACAAAAGCAGCATGTGGTACAACCACCCCTTTAGGTTCGCCGCTAGAGCCTGACGTAAACACGATGCACACCGGATGTGCAGGCTGGAGCTGTTGCCGGCGTTCACTGTCGGGGATATTGTCAGTAGATAAACCAAGTGCCTGTGCGTTACGCATGGCGTCAGCAAATGTCAGCGTGATTGCATTGTGCTGTGCGAGCTGGTCGGCCATCGTCGATTGCGGGTCAGTGATAAACAACAAAGCGGGTTGGGCCAGTCGAACCACCCGGGCGATATAATCAGCTGGATAGGTTGGGTCAATTGGCACAAAAGCGGCACCTGCTTTTAAAGTTGCCAACATCACCACAAACCAATCAGACTGTCGGGGTAGGGCAATGGCCACCCGATCCTCCGGACCAATATCTTGCGTGATAAGCCAGCGTGCCAAGCGATTGGCACGGCCATTTAAGCTGGCGAAACTGATCCCGCCGGTGTGGTGGGGCATGTTAGTGTGGGCAATCGCCAGTGCGGTGGCATTGGGCTGTTGTCGCACTGTTTGCTCAAAACATCCCACCAATGTGTTGCTTGTTGTGGGCAAAGCAGACCGATTTCCCCAACGACTTAGTTGCTGCTGTTCACTTGGTAATAACAGCGAGTGGCATGCCAGTGGCTTATCCGGCTCAGCTACACAGGATTTCAGTAAAGAAGCCAAACGCTGTAAATGATTAGGCACGGTTTGCTCGTGAAATAATGCGCGTCGCCAGGTTGCCTGCAGCTGCAGCTGGTCTGATTGCAGTAGGGCGTCAAATGACAAATCAGTTTGTGTGGTACCGTTAAAGTGTTTTTGCCAGTCCACTTGCAAACCAGCCATTTGTGGCGCTGCCATACCGTGGTGCAAAAAGGTCACCATAGTATCAAGTAGTGGGTTTTGGGTGGACCCGCGCGGGATTTGTAAATGTTCCAGCAAATACTCAAAGGGGATATCAGCGTGGGCGAAGGCTGCGCGGCAGCGTGTCACGCATTGGCGGAGCAATTCGCGAAAACTCCATTGGCTGGCAACGGCCAAACGTAACGGTACAACGTTGCCAAAATTACCAATCACATCCTGCAGTTCAGCTAACTGGCGATGTGAAGCAACAGTGCCAATGGTGACTTCTGTTGCGCGTGACAACCGAGTGAGCATCAAGGCGATAACGGCAACAAGTACTTCAAAAGGGGTTGCTTGTTCTTGAGCTGCTAGTGCCAGAAACGCCTTTGATGATGTTTTATCTAAAGTCTCACTACACCATGCTCCAGCTTCATCTGCACCTGCACCTGCTGAGGCGGCAAAATCTGTTGGAAATCTCAGGGGGACTGGTAACGGGGACAATTGACTTTGCCAGAATGTCAGTTGCTGATCACGTTGTGTTGACGCCTGTTGCCAGTGCGCGCGGTGCCAGGCCGCGAAATCGATGTACTGCAACGGCATGCTTGGGTGATGCGCGGGTTTGTCATCGATGAAATGCTGATAACCTAACGCCAGTTCTTGAGAGAAAATGCCAAATGACGGGCCATCCCAGGCGATATGCTGGCCGACCATCACTAGCACATGTTGCTCTGCGGTTATGGTCACCAACACTAATCGTAATGGGCTTTTGGCGCTCAGATCAAAAGGTGAAACGCTGGCTTGTTGTGCGATGTGCTGTAACTGTCCGATGCGTTCATCAGCCGCAATAGTGCTGAGATCTGCCACCTGCCAATCCACAGGTAAAATGGCCAGCACTTGTTGACTGGCCACACCGTCGTCGCCTAGCTGATAAATAGTACGAAATATGCTGTGCCGCTGGATGATTCGGTCAACACTTGCTTGCAGTGCCGCGGTATTGAGGTTGCCGTGCAAATGCCATAACACACAGACATTGTAAGCTGAGGCGTTGGGGTCCAACGCATGCAAAAACCACATCCGCTCTTGTGCATGTGACAGTGGGATATGGTGTTGCGCTAAGACACGACTAATGGTGCGCGTTGTTTCCTGCTGACGGCTGGCCGAATGTGTCTGTGCCGGAAGTCCTCTTGAGACCGCCAAACGTTGCGCGAGTCGTTGCCGTAATTCAACTGTTGTCATCGTCATGTCCTATCGAAATCCATTTTCAGTATCAATATACGGGCAAATTTTTACTAATGCTAGTTGTAATGCAAATAATTAGCATTTACATTAATGTTTGTTTGAGTGGTCATTCACCACAACGGAACGTTACTTAACCTATAAAGGAACCCATCGTAATGACAAATGACTTGTTGGCCCCCACAAAGAAGCAGCACCTGATGCTGGAACAGAAATTAAGTGCCGCAGCACAGCTGGCTGATAGTCAATTGTTTACGGATTATCTGATTTATGAGCAGGATGGTAATTGTTGGTTTGGCGGCGGCGTGGTGCGTTCCGTGACATTGTTTGCTGATCGTCTCGAAAGTCGACATGGTGAGGTGGTGTCGGTGCGAAAAGTCGCAGGTAGCGAACTTTGTCAGGCCCTGGCTACTGAGTTGGCTGGCTGGCAAGGGGAATGGCAAGCAGGAGGCTGGGCATGTTTTGAACTGGCATATGCGTTGAATGCACCGCATTTATTAACCGAAGCCGAGCGTGCCGGCGAGGTCCCGTTGCTGTATCTGTGCCAGCCACAAGTTGTCGTCGAGTTGGGTGATGAGACCCGTATTGTCACTGACTCACCGGCTTTGGAGTGGCAATTAACAGCTTTGTTAAACAATAAGCCAGCACAACAAGACTACCGATATGCCGAGTTGAACATCGGCGAAAATCTGCCATATCAAAACGCGGTGCGTGAGGCGATCGAGAGTATTAATCGGCATGAGTTGGAAAAAGTTATTCTGTCGCGAAAGTTGTTATTGGATTTTACGCCGGATTTTGTCGCGACTTGGTTGACTGGTCGTCAGCATAATAATCCGTCTCGTTCATTTTCATTACAACTTGCTGGCTGGCAAGCCAGTGGTTTTAGTCCGGAAATTGTGGTGTCAGTTGATAAGCAGGGATGTGTTACCACAGAACCGTTGGCAGGAACCCGTCGACTCGACGGCTTGATAGCACAAGACCTCTCGCGTTTTAACGAGTTATATCGTGATCCAAAAGAAACCCATGAGCACGCAATCTCTGTGCGTCTGTCAGTGGAGGAGATGCTTGCGGTCTGTGAGCCATCAAGTGTGGTGGTACGTCAGTTTATGGAACGAAAAGAACGCGGATCAGTTCAGCATCTCGCGTCGACAGTTTGTGGTCAGTTAGCGGCGCAAAATAATGCTTGGCATGCGTTTGTCAGTTTGTTTCCTGCTGTCACAGCATCTGGCATTCCCAAGCGTGAATCTTTTGCAGAGATTAGACGTCTGGAAAAAGACAGTCGTGGTTTGTACGCAGGCGCAGTGCTACGTATCAATCATGATGGAACTTTGGATGCAGCTTTGGTGTTACGGAGTTTGCTTGGTCATCAACAAACCGCTTGGTTGCAAGCCGGCGCAGGGGTCGTCAGTGCGTCAAATCCACAACGCGAATTGACGGAAACTACAGAAAAGCTGAGCAGTGTCGCGCCTTGGGTTGTTAAGCGAGGTTGAGCAACGACTTGAGTTAAACGATGCAGTCAGGCGTTAAACAAACAATAGGCAAATACCATGGATAGTTCGAAGGGAACGGTCGTTTACGATTTGGTTGGGGTTGGTTGTGGCCCCTCAAATCTTGCTTTGGCCATTGCGTTAGAGGAGAAAAAATCAGGCCAACAGGCCCTAAATGCGGTATTTCTGGATAAACAAGCAGAGTATTGCTGGCACGGCAATACGATGACTGGCCACAGTGATTTACAGATTTCATTTTTAAAAGATCTGGTATCGCTGCGTTCACCCACCAGCCCATATTCATTTATCAACTACTTGCATATACATGGCCGTTTGGTGGATTTTATAAATCTCGGCACATTTTATCCAAGCAGGCTGGAGTTTAATGATTACCTGCGTTGGGTCGCCCAGCATTTTGCCGGCCAGTGTTGTTACGGCCAAGAAGTAACGGCAATTGAACCTGTTGTAACTGCTGGGCAGGTTAAAACAGTGCGCGTCTGGTCCCGTGATACCCAAGGCAGGACATCAGTCAGAGAAACACGGGCGGTGGTGATCAGTGCTGGGGGCACACCAAGCATCCCTGATCTGTTTCAACCCTTTCTTGCGGATAAGCGCATTTTTCATCACGCCCAGTATTTGCCTTCGCTTGCGAAGGTGGCGGCGAATAAATCGATGCCACTGCGGGTGGCAGTGATTGGGGCCGGACAAAGTGCTGCCGAAGTCTTTTTGGATCTGCAGCAGCAATATCCGTCTGCCAAAGTTGAGTTAGTTATCCGTAACTTTGCTTTAAAGCCGGCGGATTCCAGCCCTTTTGTGAATGAAATTTTTAACCCTGATACCACTGAGTTGCTATTTCGGCAGCCTGCATTGCAGCGTCAGCAATGGTTGTATGAGTATCGTCACACCAATTATGCAGCCGTTGATACATCGATGATCGAACAAATTTATGGCATTTTTTATCGCCAGAAAGTTGCTAAAGCGGCTCAACATGTTTTGCGTAATTTGTCTGTTGTTGAACACGTTAGTACAACAGCACAAGGTGTCCAGCTGACACTTCATCGGCTGGATAGCGGCGAACGGCTGGTCCAAGAGTATGACCTGGTGGTGCTGGCGACTGGCTATCAACGCCAAACACACCGTGAGCTGTTGGCGCCACTTGCCCCATATCTAGGGAACTACGACGTTGACCGCAATTACCGGCTGGAAACGACCGCAGATTTTCAGGTGCCAGTTTATCTGCAAGGTTATTGCGAGTCGTCACATGGGCTTAGTGATACTTTGTTATCTGTGCTGGCTATCCGCTCGGATGAAATCAGTACAGCATTGTTGGCTGCGCTCGATGGACCTGCACCATCAGCTGTGGTTGGAAAAAACGCGCATAGTCATCGGTTGTATCACGAAGAATGGCCAACATAAGCTGGTTTAAAAAGCGCTGATCGAAGCGCTTTCCCGCTTTACCCTGGTATCGGCCCGCCAATTTTCTTACACCAGAGATTGATGTAAATTGGCTTTGTGGCGCTCGATAATGCTGTTGTTGATTATGATGAAATTACAGCGCGATAGAACACAAGGAATACAAGGATTGCAGGATGACAACGAAATTCGGTGAACTCTGCCAACTGCTGTTAGTTGAGTCAGACCTCGGTGGTGCTGTCGCTGGTGCTTGCGCTGGCCCTGCCTGCATCCAACGTTGGTTTTCCCCGACGATGCCAGTCTGGCAGCGATTAAAGACCGCCAATGTTGTGATGAACAACACCAGTAGCGACGAGATTGACCGCAAAAGTCAGGCTAAACACATCAGCACCATCCAACCACTTCTGACGGCTGTACATCAAAGTGTTTCACAATTTTTTCAGCTGTTTCCGCAACATCAATTGATGTTGCTAAGTGGCGATCATTCCAGTGCTTGTGCTGCGGTGGCGGGCCTGAAAAACGCCTTTCCGGGCAGTCGCATTGGTGTCATTTGGATTGACGCACATGCTGATATCCATACACCGCTATCGACACCGAGTGGCAATTTACATGGCATGCCATTGGGTGCGATGTTGCGTCCAACAGCACCTGCGGGATCAGCAACACCGCTTTGGCTGCAGATCCAAGCGATGTGTGCAGGTGCCTTGCGAAGCGAGGACCTGGTTTATATTGGTATTCGTGATTTAGAAGCAGCCGAATGGCAAGTGTTAGAGCAGTTAAATATCCGCCACTGGACCGCGGCGCAGCTCGAACAATCAGGGACTGTCGTGGTTGCGTGCAACACTTTGTTGCACTTAGCTGAGGTTGATTTTATCTATTTGTCGTTTGATATTGATGCGCTGGATGCTTCGATTGCCATGGCTACGGGCACTCCGGTCACCGCAGGTTTGACCGAGCAGCAGGTTCAGACGCTGTTGCAGTTTTTCCTTGCAGATCAACGAGTGAAACTTTTTGAGGTGACCGAGTTCGCGCCTGCTCTTGATGAGCAAGGGATAACCGCCATGGTGTTGTCTCGATTATTGACTCAGGTGCTTCCTGCTTTAGCTGTGCCAAATCAAACCTTGACCGCGAACGGGTAGTGACGTTGTTTCGGGTTCATCCTGTGCACAACGACGTTCGTTAAGGAATCCACCGATGACGGTGGAAGCGTACCTGGATTCATTACAACGGCAGAAGCTGCCAATTTTGTCTCCAAATTACGCCAATTTGCCATGATACTATAAAAGTTCCGTAGGGAACTTTTGCCTGCTTTTATGTGCTAATTCCTGAACCCAACCAATTCATCCAAGGTGATTTACCCCCCAGTCAGTAGAGTTTGTATGCTATTACCCCCCAAAATACCCACCAATCAGTGGGCATTGAGAGGTAAAATATCTTGACGAAAAAAGGAAAATTCTTTTAAATCAATGGCTGTTAAGTTTTTGATTTTATTCGATATTTTTGATTTTATTCGATATTTTTGATTTGCTCTGATGTCTTTATTTTATTTAAAATCAATGACTTGAGTTGATTTTTAGTGATTTAAAACACGCTTACCCCCATATTACCCCCCACTTAAAAACACAGAAAAAGACGATAAAAAAATCATTTTTTAGGGTTGGAGTTTTGCGACGCTCGATGAATTGCAGTTCATTTATCATCTAATTGTTACTGCTTCCCACAACCGTTGTCGTGGTTCGCTTTCCATGCTATTAATAGAAACTTATATGCTTCTATTTATAAAAAAGAAACTAATGTGTTTCTTTTTAGATGCCCATATTGATAGAAAGTTTTGGAGCAGTCCATGGCAGATCCGTTATTGACACAAATGAGACAAAGAAGGCTGCAGCTGTCGCTGAAACAGCAAGACATGTACATGCGGGTGGGTATTTCGCGTCAGCAATATCACCGTATTGAGAATAAAGGTAATCCACGACTGGATACTCTTGAACTGATTGCGCAAGGCTTAAGTACAGAGTTGATGCTTATACCCAAAGAGCATGTTGAAGCAGTTAAAAAATTGCTAGCAACAAATTTGGTGAATAGCGAGTTGGTGGAGGAGCAAACAGACGAGCAAAGTAGTTTAGTAGATGATCCCTGGCAAAATTTGCTGTGAGTTTTTGCTGAGGGACTGACACATTTGAGTTCAGTTAAAGGTGGGATAAATGGAAAAACTAAGGCTGTTAGAACTGACATTACATGACAACTTAGTGGGGTATCTGGCTGGATTCCAAAGTGGCCGTAATGTTCTTTTATTTGATGACTCGTTCAGGAACGATTCCAATCGTGCAACATTAAGTGTGATCACCCGTCCAGACTTTCCAAAATCAGACCCATTGCTGGCGCAAGATTGGGTTAAAAACCACAAGCTGCATCCAATATTGTCCAATCTTTTGCCTGAAGGTTCATTACGTGAACTGATTGCACAGGGTCTGAAAGCGCATGTTGATCATGAATTTAAACTACTTGGTGCATTAGGACATGATCTGCCTGGTGCATTAATAGCAACGCCAATCAGGGCTGATCAAGTTCCGGCCTCGCTCAAACAACGGTTGCGCTTATCAAGTAATCAACCCTTTGAAATCACTGATGAAGAACGAATTCAAAACGATAAGTTTTCGTTGGCTGGCATACAAATCAAATTTTCAATGCGAGAAAACTCCGGCCGTTTCACATTAGGATTTAATGGTGCTAGTAAGCCTGAGCTAGGTGATTGGATCATTAAAACGCCTTCAGTAAAGCATCCAAATGTACCTTTGAATGAATACACAGCGATGAAATTAGCTGAGGCGGTTGGCATTGATATACCAGAAGTTCGACTGGTTGAGATGTCGCAACTCGACAACTTGTTGCCAGTCAACTTGCCAGAAGAGCAGTTCGCGTATGCGATTAAACGATTTGACCGCGAAAAAATGCCAACATCTCAAAGTGACCCGCAAAGCAGTGTGCTTCAACGCATTCACATGGAGGATTTTGCCCAGGTTCTGGTGAAGTACCCTTACCAAAAGTATGATTCAGCCAACTATGAACAAATTGGCCGCGTGATCCGTCAATTTTCAGCTGAACCAAATGCTGACTTGCAGCAATTTGCGCGTCGATTATTGGTTAATATTTTGTTGGCAAATGGCGATGCCCATCTGAAAAATTGGAGCCTGATCTATCGCGATCAAAAAAATCCAAGGTTGTCCCCAGCTTACGATATTCTGACAACCAGCCTATACATAAAAGATGAGCGTCAACTTTCGCTTAACCTTGCAAAAAACAAAGATTGGTATCAGGCCAATCTTGAACACTTTAAATTCTGGTCTGAGCAAGTGGATGTGCCTTGGCGAGTCATTAAACCGCATTTGGATGATACGCTCGAAAAGGCGAGGGATTTATGGCCTTCACTGATAAGCCAAATGCCTATCACTGATGCTCATAAAACTAAACTTCAAGAGCACTGGAAGTTATTGCGTACTGATTTCAGGGTTTAGGGCCGAGCCAGGTCATTTTAGCAGCGCAGCGGCAACGACGTTCGTTAAGGGGATCCACCGATGACGGTGGAATCGTATCTGGATCCACTACAACGGCAGAAACTGCCAATGTTTGTATCCAAGTTGCGCCAATTTGCCATGATGCTATAAAAGTTCCGTAAGGAACTATTGCCTGCTTTTACCTGTGCGAATTCCTAAAAACTGCCAATTGATTCGAGGTGGTTTACCCCCCCAGTCAGTCGAGCTTGTCTGCTATTACCCCCCAAAATACCCACCAGTCAGTGGGCATTGAGAGGGAAAATATCTTGACGAAAAAAGGAAAATCCTTTTAAATCAATAGATGTTAAGTTGTTGATTTTATTCGACGTTTTGTATTTGCTCCCGCATTTGCTCAATCAATACCTTCAGTTCCACTGCGGTATTGGTGATCTCGGTCGAAATCGCTTTTGAGGACAAGGTGTTCGCTTCGCGGTTGAATTCCTGCATCATAAAGTCGAGTCTGCGGCCGACGGCGCCGCCTTGTTTCAGGCTGTGGCGAGTTTCTTTGATGTGAGCGTCGAGGCGGTCGAGTTCTTCGGCGACGTCGGATTTTTGTGCCAGGAAGGCCATTTCTTGTTCGAGACGGTTATTGTCCAGATCGGCTTTGATTTCCTGTAAACGGGTATGCATTTTGTCGCGTTGCCATTGCAGGGCTTGCGGCAGGTGGGTGCGCAGCGTGGCGACGTGGCCGGCGATTTGATCGAGCCGGTCGCGGATCATTTGTTCAATGGCGGCGCCTTCACGGCCACGGCCGGCCTGGAAGTCTTTTAAGGCCAGTTCAAAACCGGCCAGCAAATCGCTTTGCAGACTGTCCATATCGGCTTCTTGCGTTTCCATCACGCCTGGCCAGCGTAAAATGTCAGTGACATTCAGCTGTGCTTGCGGGCATTTGTCCAGCAATTGCTGCGCGGCTTGCAGCAGTTGGGCGGCAAAGGCGTCGTTAATTTTCAGCTCGCTGCTTTGATTGGCGGCGGTGTAGCGCAGGTTAATTTCTAATTTTCCGCGATGCAGATTTTGCCGCAGTTTGTCGCGCAATAGTCCTTCAATACCGCGAAATTGCTCAGGTAACCGAAAATAACTCTCGAGATATCTTTGGTTAACTGAGCGAATTTCCCAGACGGCGTTACCCCAGTCGGCTTTAAGTTCATGGCGGGCGAAAGCGGTCATGCTATGGATCATGCGATTGTCCTGTTCAAAAGTAAGCAAAAAAACAGTATACCCAGAAGCAGGGCATTAGGCGAATGGCAGGATTTTTGTTATTTGTGCCACCCCTGACGGGTTTAGGCGGCGAGCGGGTGCGGCCTTGCTGTCAGTTCCTGTCGCTTTGCACCAATAGTTGCCGGTCTGTTGATGGCAATCTGCCTGCCAAGCCCCTATAATGGCCGATTGAAAATTCAGCCAAACCAGCAAACAGAGGTCCTTCATGCGTCCAAGCGGCAGAACAGCCAGTCAGATCCGTCCTATCAGTTTCACCCGTAATTTTACTGCCCATGCCGAAGGTTCGGTGCTGGTGGAATTTGGCAATACCAAAGTGCTGTGTACCGCATCTGTTGAAGAAGGTGTGCCCCGGTTCATGAAAGGCCAGGGCAAAGGCTGGATCACGGCGGAATATGGCATGCTGCCACGCGCCACTCATACCCGTAACGACCGGGAAGCGGCACGCGGCAAACAGAGCGGCCGCACCATGGAAATTCAGCGCTTAATTGGCCGGGCATTGCGGGCGGCAGTGGATTTGTCCTTGTTAGGCGAAAATACCATTATGTTTGACTGTGACGTGATCCAGGCTGACGGCGGTACCCGCACTGCGGCTATTTCCGGTGCTTGTGTGGCGTTATGTGATGCGTTAACGCACCTGCGTGCCAAAGGCGCCATTAAAACTAACCCACTGAAATATATGGTGGCTGCGGTTTCAGTCGGCATTTATAAAGGCGAAGCTGTGGCTGATCTGGAATATCTGGAAGATTCTGCCGCCGACACCGATATGAACGTGGTGATGACCGAAACCGGCAAACTGATTGAAATTCAAGGCACAGCCGAAGCTGAGCCATTTAGTTTTGAAGAAATGCAAGACATGATGGCCATGGCCAAAATTGCCATCCGTGAAATTATTGATGAACAAAAACGTGTATTAGCCTGAGGTGGTGATGAAAGCTTTTCAGATTGAATTTATTGAGTTTGCCCTGAGCCGTCAGGTGCTGAAATTTGGCTCTTTCACTTTGAAGTCAGGTCGCACCAGCCCGTATTTTTTTAATGCCGGTTTGTTTAACACCGGTGGTGATTTAGCCAAACTGGGTCGTTTTTACGCCGCAGCCATTCAGGACTCAGGCATTGAGTTTGATGTGCTGTTTGGCCCGGCTTATAAAGGCATTCCTATTGCGACCACCACTGCCGTGGCGCTGGCAGAGCATCATCAGCGCGATGTCCCTTATTGCTTTAACCGCAAAGAAGCCAAAACCCATGGTGAAGGCGGTAATTTGGTCGGTTCTGCGCTGCAAGGCCGTATTTTGCTGGTGGATGATGTGATCACGGCCGGTACTGCCATTCGTGAATCGATGCAAATTATTCAGGCGCAAGGTGCTGAGCTGGCAGGGGTGCTGATTGCGCTGGATCGGCAGGAGCGGGGGCAGGGCGAACTTTCTGCCATTCAGGAAGTCGAACGCGACTTTGGCACCCAGGTCATTTCTATCATTGGTCTGAACGACTTGATCAATTACCTGCAAGGCAAGCCTGAGTTAGCTGAGCATTTGGATGCGGTGACGGCTTATCGTGCCCAATATGGCGTGAGTCTGGCTTAAGGTCCGATTATTTCAGGTTTTGTTAAGCAAAACCTGCGATAACACAGCCTAGGCTGCAATGTTTTACCACAGACGGGAGTTTACTGTGCTTAATAAACCCAATGGCACTGGATTTGGTCGTATCCTCAAAGCCACTGAATGTTCACGCAAAGGCTTTGTTGCCGCCTGGCGCTTTGAAGCTGCTTTTCGCCAGGAAGCGGCGTTGGCGATTGTACTGCTGCCACTTTCTTTCTGGCTGGCTGATTCGTTGCAGCACTGGGCTGTGCTGGTATCGGTGTTATTACTGGTACTGATTGTTGAACTGCTGAATTCGGCGGTGGAAACTTTGACCGACCGGGTCAGTCTGGAACGGCATGAATTATCAGGCCGGGCCAAAGATTTGGGTTCGGCTGCTGTGACCTTGAGCCTGACCATTGTGACTGTGGTTTGGGGTGTGGCGCTTTATCAGCAACTCGCCGGTTAATGCGGCGGAGTGAGTGAGTAAAAACGGGCAGTTGCCCGTTTTTTTGTGGGTGTGGACTGATGGTAGCGTCTTAAGGTCGGGAACCAGCAAAGCCAACTGCTGTTAGCGCGGCTCGCCAAACAAACTATCGCGAAATACCTGCCACTGCGCATTAAAATGTGAGGTCGGCAAGCGGCTAAACCCAGAGCGGACAAACTGGTGAATTTTGCCTTCACAGCTGGCCAGCAGCAAGTTGGCCAAATCGCCTTCATCTTGCAGAAAACTTTTGCCTTCGCGTAACTTACGCTCGCGCAAACATTGTTTGAGCTGCAGTTCCAGTTTGTCGAACAACAAGGCCACCCGTTCCCGCAGGCGTTCCTGCTCACCCTGCAGGGCATCGCCGGTCAGGATGCGGCAGATGCCGGGGTTACGCTCAGCGAACAACAACAGCATATGCAGGATCAGTTCAATCCGTTGTTCGGTTTGTTTATGCTCCAGCAAAATGGCGTTGATGGTACTGAGTAACGTGGTTTCGATAAACTCGATTAAACCTTCAAACATCCGCGCTTTGCTGGGAAAATGCCGGTACAGTGCCGCTTCAGACACACCCACAGCAGCGGCTAGTGCTGCTGTGGTGATACGTTGCCCCGGATTGTTTTCCAGCATGGCGGCCAGCGCCTGCAGGATTTCTTCTTTGCGGTTATTACTTCGGACTGTTGCCATCTGTGGTACTGCTCAGTTTCAAATTCATCACCAGGGTCGAGCCGTTGTGCGGCCTGTGGTTTGGCCTTGTTTAGTGGCGGCCGGAATGGCCAAAACCACCTTCGCCGCGCTCTGACTGATCAAAGTCAGCCACCAGGCTAAAGTCCGCTTGCACCACCGGCATAAACACCAGCTGCGCGATGCGATCGCCAGGTTGAATGGTAAAACTGTCCTGACCACGGTTCCAGGTGGAGACCATCAACTGACCCTGATAATCCGAATCAATTAGTCCGACCAGATTGCCCAGCACAATACCGTGTTTATGGCCAAGGCCTGAGCGTGGCAGAATGGTGGCGCATAAATTGGCATCACCAATATGAATGGCGATCCCTGTTGGGATCAACACAGTCTCACCCGGATTTAACGTCAGCGGTGCATCCAGCAGCGCCCGTAGATCCAGACCGGCTGAGCCTGGCGTCGCGTAGGCCGGTAACGGATATTCAGTGCCGATGCGCGGGTCGAGGATCTTCAGTTCAATGCTTTTTTTCATGGTGGTATTGCTCAACAATCAATTGGATAAGTGAAGTGGCTAAAGCTGATTTGTCCTGCAGCGCCAGTGGTTGGGTCAGATCTTTGCCATACAGCGTGATGGCATTTTGTTCGCTGTTAAAACCTTGACCGGCAACAGACACATCATTGGCACAAATCAGATCTAAATTTTTTTCTGCCAATTTGCGTTTGGCGTATTGTTCGACCTGTTCGGTTTCAGCGGCAAAACCAACCGTATAAGGTCGTTGTGACGTTAATGCGGCAACGGCGGCAATAATGTCAGGATTTTTCACCAGTTGCAGCGTTAACAGCTCGCTGTCAGCGGTTTTTTTCAGTTTTTGTGGCGCCACAGTCGCCATCCGGTAATCGGCAACCGCAGCGCAACCGATAAAAATATCCTGCTGGACTGCAGCCTGCAGTGCGGCCTGATACATCTGTTCTGCACTTTGCACATCAATCCGTTGCACTCCGGCCGGAGTATCGAGCTGGACCGGGCCGCTGATAAGGGTGACAGCAGCACCGGCTTTGGCTGCGGCTGCAGCCAGTGCAAAACCCATTTTTCCTGAGCTGTGATTACTGATAAACCGAACCGGATCAATGGCTTCACGGGTTGGACCCGCAGTGATGGCTATTTTTAAACCTTGCAGCGGTTTTGGCTGTAGCCGGAAGTAATCAACCACCAGTTCGGCCAGTTGTACCGGCTCCAGCATCCGGCCCATGCCAACATCACCACAAGCCTGTTCACCAGCCGCCGGGCCATAAATGTGAATATTTCGTGATTTTAAAGTTGCTAAATTGGTTTTTGTTGCTATGTTTTTATACATCTGTTGATTCATCGCTGGCGCAACTGCCAGCGGTGCATCAGCAGCCAGAATACAAGTGGTCAGCAAGTCATTGGCCATGCCATAACAAATGCGGGCAATCACATCGGCTGAAGCTGGCGCCACCAAAATAAAATCAGCCCAGCGCGCCAGCTCAATGTGACCCATCGCGGCTTCGGCAGCTGGATCCAGCAAAGACTGGCCAACCGGATGGCCAGATAATGCCTGTAACGTCAGCGGGGTAATAAATTCTGCTGCCGCCGGAGTGAGGATCACCCGGACTTCAGCGCCGCGCTCTTTTAAGCGGCGCACCAGATCAGCAGATTTATACGCAGCAATACCGCCGCTGATCCCAAGCAGAATATGTTTACCTGCCAGCGGCAGGGCAGAGCAAGCTGTGGACATAACCTGATATCCAAACCGAAAAAACTGGGCACTAAGATAACATGAACCACAACGCAAGGACGAGCGATGAACATCAAACATTGGCCTGAAGCGGAGCGGCCGCGCGAAAAATTGCTGGCGCATGGTGCCGCAGCCTTATCAGATCCTGAGTTGTTGGCCATTTTTCTCGGCCATGGCTTCGGTGGTCTGGATGCCTTGGCACTGGCGCGGGAGTTACTTGGCGAATTCGGCGGCCTGAAACCTTTTTTTGCCGCCAGCCGGCTGCAGTTTTGTCGGCAACGCGGCTTGGGACTGGCACGTTACGTGAAAACCCAGGCGGTACTGGAATTATGTCGCCGCTGTATTTATCAGAATCTGCAGCGTGAAGCCGTGTTTACCGAGCCGGCGTTGGTGAAACATTATTTGCAATACAGCATAGGTTTAGAGTCGCGTGAAGTCTTTATGTTGTTGTATCTGGATAGTCAGCACCGGTTGATCAAAGCCGAACCGCTGTTTTACGGCACAATAGATGCAAGTCCAGTGTATCCGCGTATTGTAGTTCAGAGCGCTTTAGCGCATAATGCCGCCGCCGTTATTTTGGCTCACAATCATCCATCCGGAGTTGCTGAGCCGAGTCGCGCTGACAGAGCTATAACGGAGCGCCTGACCCAAGCCATGGCTTTGGTCGATATCAAGTTATTGGATCATTTTGTGGTCGGCGACGCAGAGGTCATTTCCTTTGCAGAACGCGGCTGGCTTTAAGATCTGATTGGATCGCAAGCAGGATCGGTTAAATTCGAGGCAGAATTACCTTGAATTTTTGGCCGCTATCGTGTATAAATTGCGCCCTTTCAGAAATCCGGGGCATTCTTCCAGGCCAGAAGGATGACGATAGCTCGAGCTGAAGTAATTTTGGAGAAACATTGACATGTCTAGAGTGTGCCAAATCACTGGTAAAGGTCCGATGGTAGGTAACCGTCGTTCACACGCCAACAACGCAACTAAGCGCCGTTTCCTGCCTAACCTGCAAACTCACCGTTTCTGGGTTGAAAGCGAAAACCGTTTCGTATCTCTGCGTCTGACCACGCGTGCGATGCGTATCATCGATAAAAATGGTATCGATGCAGTTTTAGCTGATCTGCGTAAGCAAGGTCAAAAGGTTTAAGGATTAGAAAATGCGCGATAAAATTCGTTTAGTTTCTACTGCTGGTACCGGCTTTTTTTATACAACTGATAAAAACAAGCGCACCATGCCAGAAAAAATGGAAATCAAAAAATTCGATCCTAAAGTGCGCAAGCACGTGATTTTCAAAGAAGCGAAAATCAAGTAATCGAATAAACAGAACCCGGCAATTGCCGGGTTTTGTGTTTTTACATCACGGTAAAAATTTTATTCAGACCAGTTTGGCAAGCAAACTGTGCCAAAACCTACCAGACGTTTTGGTGTTTTTACAGTCCGGCCTCAACCAGAGGCTGAGGCGTATGTCCGGCAAAACGCAAAACTATTTGCGTTTTGAGATCCCGAAAACACCCTTCTCTCTCTGATTCAGTTGACTGCCTTTGTTGAATTGCCCCGACGCTTCGCGCCGTATCGAGGCAAAGCTACCGCTGATAGCTGGCATCGATTGGATTCCGTTGTGCGGAACTTTTATCCCGTGTGATGTTCACATCATCAGGTTCTGTGCTTGGGTGACTAGGTTTGTGCGTCACAATCTATTACACTGCATTATCAAAGTTAAAAGGCTGGGGCTATGGCACTGAGTAAGCGCGACTGGAACAATATAATTATTTTCAGTGTATTAGCGATGCTGTTGTTATTTTTCTTTATTCCGCAGCAACTGATGGAACAACAACAGAGCCCGAATGCTCAGCAACAATTGGTCACTGCCGATGAACCTTTATTACAACTGCAGTTTGAAAGCACCAGTTTGCAACAGGCCGGCACTGAATGGCGTTTTCAGCCAGCCCTGGCAGAATCGTCCTTATCTCCAGCGCAATTGGCTCAATACTGGCAGCAAATGCAGTTGCCTGTGCCTTTAACGAAAAAACAAGCAGCCAAAGTTGAACTGGGCTCGCAGCCGCTGCGACGGGTGGTGTTATTACTGGCCGGAGCACAAGCACCGCAACATTGGTGGCTGTATCAGCAACAACAGCAATTTTATCTGCAACGCCAGGGTATGGCGGCCATCTATCCGTTAACCGCCGAGCAGGCCGACCAACTGATGCCAGCCGAGCTTAATCAGGTGGTTGAATAAGTCAGCCACCATTGTCTGCTGATCTCTGTCTGAGTCTGCGCGCAAATCCGAGGAATTTATGCCTGAATTACCCGAAGTCGAAGTCTCCAGACTCGGCATCAGTCCGCATTTACAAGGCCGAACCTTACAGCAGGTGGTGGTCCGACAACGTCAATTACGCTGGCCAGTGCCGGATGAAGTGCTGGCGATTCGGCAGCAGCCGATCCTTGGTGTGTCCCGACGCGCCAAGTATCTGCTCATCCATCTGCCAACCGGAGATATCCTGATCCATCTTGGCATGTCCGGCAACCTGAAATGGTTAGCGGCCAGTGTGGCTGCTGGCAAACATGACCATGTCGACTGGTTACTGGATGACGGTACTGTGTTGCGGCTGAATGATACCCGGCGTTTTGGTGCCGTATTATGGCAAGCAAAAGGCAGTGTACACCCGATGCTGGCTGCGCTGGGTCCGGAACCTTTGACTGAGGCGTTTACGCCTGAATTGTTATTTGCCTGCTGCCAAAAGCGCAGCAGTGCCATTAAACTGGTGTTGATGGATAATCATGTGGTGGTTGGGGTGGGCAACATCTATGCCAATGAAGCACTGTTTAAAGCGCGGATTGTACCGACCCGGCCTGCACGGCAGTTAACCCTGGCCGAATGTGCGGTACTGGTCAGGGTGATCCAGCAAACTTTGGCTTTTGCCATTGAGCAGGGCGGCACTACGCTGAAAGATTTCAGTCAGGTTGATGGCAAACCCGGTTATTTTAAGCAGGAATTATTGGTGTATGGCCGTGGAGGTCAGGATTGCCCGCAGTGTCAGCACCAACTGACTGAAATCCGTTTAGGGCAGCGCAGTACTGTGTTTTGTCACCATTGCCAGCAATAACACCGTCAGGCAAATAGGCGCTGGCCATTCGTTCTGGGCCAGCACAGTCTGCTGTCGTTTAAAACTCGCGTTTGGCGATCAGGCGCCAGCGCCAGCCGGATAATTCAGGGTTGTCGGTGACAGGTTTGGCCAAATCAATACTGATAATGCTACCGCGGCTGGAATGGCTTGGCAGGATCCGCAAACCAAGGCCGTAGCCATATAAAGCATCCTGGTCCAGCTTGTTTTGTGGCAGTGGATGATCCCAGGCCCGACCGGCATCGACAAAACCGGCAATCGCCACATCAAATAATTGATAAACATGCCAATTGGTAATATAGCGGTATTCACTGGACGCGATCAGCGCTTTGTTACCGGTTTGATAATACAGCGGAAAAGCCCGCATGCCATCGTCACCGCCAATGGTCAGTAACTGATCCCTAAACAAATTTTTACCAACGGACCAACGCAACTGGCTGATCCAAACCTGGTTTTCGCTGAGGTGGCGAATATAACGCAGATGGCTGCTGAACAGTTGCTGGCTTGGGATCTCGTCGGCGTCCAGTTGCATATAAGCACTGCTGAGTACCAGCCAGTCCCTGTCCGATAAAGCCCAGTTTTTTTCCAATGACGCTTGCCAGTGCCAGCCGCTGCTGCTGGCGCCAAGACCGCTTTGTAAGCGGCCCAGCCGGATATTGGCCTGCCAGCCAAAATTAATGTCTTCGGTGCGGTTAAATAAAAAGAAGTTCTGCAGTTTCTGATAATCCGATTGCAGAAATTCCCAGCCCAGCCAGACCTGAGACAAATCACGATCGGCCGGCTCCGGCCAAAACGACTGCTCGTTGTTACTAAACTGATGTTCGTCCAGCGTCACCCCGACCAACAGATGTTGCACCTGATTCTGTTGTTGGCTGATTTTCCAGCCGGTATGCAGATCCAAAAACTGGGCTTTGCTCTGATATTCATTCACTTCGTCGCCAAGCCAGTATTCAGTCAGATCTTTGATATTTTTTGCGATGGTAAAACCATAAGCCCGTTCAGAATTGAGCCGGTAAAAAGGTTTTTCCAGATTCAGCAGATAACTCTCGCCATCCGAGTTATCAGCGTAAAACATCGAAGTACGCCAGTGATTGCCGAAAATGTTCGGCGAGACAAATCTGAGCTGGAAGCCATCCCGTTCACTGTCATTGTAATATTCGGCCTGCAACTGATTACCGCTACCAAGCAGGTTATCTTCGGCAAAACCCAGCGCCGATTTGGTTTCGCCCCCTTCATGACCAAGATCGATTTTTGGCAATAACGACCAGTTATCCCAACTGGTGACAGTCACCACCACAGCCGCAGTGTCAGCGCAATAGTGGCTGACTTCGACTTCAGCATGACGCAAATAGCGCCGTGCCCGGAGTAACCGCTCTGTTTCAGCCAGTTCTGCCAGATCGAGCTTATCACCTTCGGTGAATAACAGATCATCCCGCAGCGTCCCTTCGGTGGTTACCACATGATATTCATTGGCAAAACGATGAAACCACAGGGTATTTTTAGCATTTAAATCAAAAATATCGTTACGGACAAATTCAATTTTGGCAATCTTCAGCGGGCCGGCCGGTAAGGACTGACCGGCGCCATGTGGCACACATTGGGCGGCACTGCCAGCAGACAGACTAAACAACACCGCAGCAACAACATATTTCAACATGGGGTTTTTCATCCTGGCAAACGACCTTATCTGCTTTGAACGCGACTGCGAAATAAAGTTTAGTACAGGCCTGTGATTCGTTTGATGTGACCTGTGTCTGGTGACTCTTGTTTAGTTAATGTTTTTTCTACAGAAATTGCAAGTCGCAATCCAGAGATCCGCTGAGGTGTCATTTGGTAGGTCAGACAGGATTTCCACCAGCACGCGGGTTTGGTCGCCGGTTGCCAGCTTGCGGCCATCCACAAAAGCCGTTACACTGCGCCGCAAACCAAGGGGTGCGTAAAGCTGAGACGCCGCAAGGCGAACCCTTAGAACCTGATCCGGATCATACCGGCGGAGGGATGGTACTTCTCACTTCCTTATACGCGGATGATCCTTCAATCAACATTGGAGTCGTTCGTTGATGCTGCCGAAATTTTCCCTGACTATTACCGCTTTATCTGTGCAATTACTGTTTGCAACTGGTGCATTGCAAGCTGCTGAGCAGCAAGTCCAACTGCAGGATATTGAAAGAATCGCTGTGCAAGGTGATTTTCGCCAGACCAATCTGCAAAAGCTGCCCGGCAGTGTGGTGTTGGTGTCAGAGCAGGAATTGCAGCGTCAGTCGGCGCAACATCTGGACGATCTGTTACAGCAAATCGGCAATCTGAATTTTGCCGCCGGCGCCTCGCGTGGCCGTTATCTGCAGGTGCGTGGTGTTGGTGAGCGCAGTGAATTTGTTGATACCATTAACCCTTCGGTCGGTTTGTTACTGGATGGCATTGATTATTCTAGTTTAGGTTTGCCGAGTTTGTTTGATTTGCAACAACTGGAAGTATTCCGCGGGCCGGAAGCGACCCGATTTGGTGCCAATGCCATGGCAGGCATGCTGAATGTCATTACCAATCAGCCGAGCTACAGCCCGGAAACCCGTTTATCCGCCACCCTGGCCAATTACCATAGTCACCAATTAAGTTTCAGCCACAGCGATAAAATCAATGACCAACTGGCGTATCGTTTCGCGGCCGATCAGCAACAATCCGATGGATTTATCCGCAATAATTTTTTGCAGCGCAAAGATAGCAACAACATCGACGAAAACCATCTGCGTGGCAAACTGAACTGGTTAGCGACTGAAGATCTGACACTGGATTTGGTGCTGAACTGGCATGATATCGACAACGGCTATGATGCGTTTTCGCTGGATCGTAACCGCGTGACTTTATCCGATGAGCCGGGTCAGGATCAGCAAGACATTAAAGCGGGTGCTATCAAAGCGCATTATCGCGGCTGGGACAGTGTTGATAGTTATACCCAATTGAGCGTGCTCAATGCCAACTCGGATTACAGTTTTGATGAAGACTGGAGTTTTCAGGCTATTCACAAAGATGCTTATGCCACCACTGATCAATATGTACGCGACCGCCACAACCTCAGTTTGGATCAAAGGCTGCAGGCGAAAGACAACCATTGGGTGGCTGGTGTTTATGCCAGTTCGCAACAAACCGATTTGACCCGCAATTATGGTGATTCTTTTGCCAACACTCTGACTGTGTTTAATAGTGAACTGACACGCGAGCATCTGGCGTTTTACGCTGAATATCAGCAGCCATTGCATAACGCGCTGACCTTGACCTCGGGACTGCGGGCTGAACGTTATCAGGATGAATACCTGGACAGCAATCAAATTGCCCAGCGCGGCGATGACTGGATGTGGGGCGGTAAACTCAGTCTGAATTATCAGGTCAGTCCGCAGGCGATGCTGTATCTGCTGGGCTCTCGCGGTTATAAAGTTGGCGGCGTGAATGGGGAAGCGCTGGCGAAAGCGCTGGATCCATCCTTTGCAGATATTGCGGCCAAGTTGCAGCAACAACCGACCTTTGCAGCCGAAATACTGTGGAATGCCGAATTTGGTGTGAAAGCCGCCACTGCGGATCAAAAGCTGGTCAGCCGGGTCGCCGGTTTTTATATGTGGCGCGAAGATATGCAGGTGAACTCCTGGATCAATCGTGGCACCAAGTTTATTGGTTATCTGGCGAATGCCGGCAGCGGCCGCAATTACGGTATTGAAATGGAAAACCGGTTGCAACTATTGCCTGAGCTGGCGCTGGAACTGAATGCCAGTGTGCTGCAGAGTGAAATTCGTCATTTCCTCACAGATAAAGGTGTGGACCAAACTGGCCGGGAGCAGGCACATGCGCCGGATTTCCAGTACAGTCTGGGGCTGGATTATGCCTTAAGTTCAGCCCTGAGCCTGCAAGCCGCTGTGCAGCATAAAGACGGCTTTTATTACTCGGACTCTCACAACAGTCAAGCCGAGGCGATGACACTGCTGAATCTGCGGCTGAATTACAGCTGGCAGCAACTGACGCTGGCATTGTGGAGTCGCAATGCGCTGGATGAAACCTATGGTGTGCGTGGCTTCTTTTTCGGCAACGATCCGCGCGATGGTTATGAAGACCACGTGTATGAGCAGTTTGGTGAACCACGCCGGGTTGGTGTGACAGTCAGCTATCAGTTTTAACCGGAGTTAAAGATGCAATTATCTATCGAAATTAGTAAGTACCCACTCACTGCCGATTATATTGAACCTATAGTTGGTTTTATTGCCGAGCTGAATCGCGAACCTGGCCTGCAGGTGGTGACCAACACCATGAGCACTCAGGTATTTGGTGAATATGAAACCGTGATGGCGGCGCTACAGCGTTGTATCCGTTGGTCGTTTGAACGCTATGGCAAAGTGGTGTTTGTGGTGAAGTTTATCCACGGTGATTTACGGCCATGACAGAGCTGCTGAGCGGTCTGCTGCAGGGGTGGCAATTACAGTCAGGCATTGAACTTTTTGCTACCTTACTGGCATTGTCTTATACCCTGCTTGCTATCAAGCACAGTTTATGGTGCTGGCCGGCAGCGCTGCTCAGCACTTTGCTGACGCTGCATATTATGGTGCAAAGTCAGTTGTTTACCGATGCACTCTTGCAGCTGTATTATGCCGGTATGGCCATTTATGGCTGGCTGAACTGGCGACGGATGACGGCGCAAAGTCATGGCGTGCCGGAAACTGTGGTGGAATGGGATTGGCTGCGACATCTGCAACTGATTAGTGGTACTGCCGCCGCCGGTGTGCTGCTCGGTTATCTGATGGCCACTTATACCAGCACAGATTTTGCTTATCTGGGCGCACAAATCAGTTGTTTTGCTGTGGTCAGTACCTGGCTGGTGGCAAAAAAAGTGGTGTCTAACTGGTTGTACTGGTTTGTGATTGATGCAGCTTCGATTTATATGTATCTGCAAAAAGATCTGTATTTCTTTAGTGCATTGTTTTTAATTTATACCGTGATCGTCATTATGGGGTATCTGGCATGGCGCAGCAGTTATCAACTGCAACAGAACAGCAAATCTGGCATTTATGTCAGCGGTTAGAGTTTTTCGCCTATCATCTGCCGCTGTCATTGCAAAAGCTGGCGACCAGCAGTACCAATGATAACTACTATATCCATACCCAGCGCGGCCATTATTTGCTGCGCCATTATGCGCCTTTTGTCGAAGGCGTATGCCGGCAGCAAGAATTGCGTTGTCAGCATGCGGCTGCCGCTGTGGGTATTGCGGCTGCCCCTTTGTGCCTGAATAACCATCAGCGGATGCTGGTCAGTGACTTTATTACCCATAGCCGGCATTTTGACTGGCAACTGCATCATGGTGAACTGGCGCAACTGGTGGACAAACTGGTGAGTCTGCATCAGCTTAAAGTGCAGACGCCATTGTTAGAACCCTGGCAATATTTGCAGCAATTACATAGAGCCATTGCAATCAGCCAGTGGACGAGCAGCGATGAGGCTGGCTGGAAACAGTTATTGCAGGCAGCGGCCAGTTTGGCGGCTTTATCCAAAGATATCGTGCTTTGCCATATGGATTTGCACAGCGGTAATATCTTATTACAGCAGCAGAAAATCTGGTTGATTGATTTTGAATATTGCCAGTTGGCTGATAGTTGTTTTGATTTGGCAGCCTTGTCGTTAAATCTGGCGATGACGGCAGCCGAAGAGCAGCAAATGTTGTTATTTTATTTGCAATACCGGCCACAAGCGGCGGTCGATTTAACGGAAAAACTGCAACTGGCGAAACAGCTTTACAGCGGCTTTTGCTGGTTATGGTATAAAAGCCAGCCATCCGCGGCGCAAAAAGCTGAGCTGGCGAGGTTGAAGCTGCGGCAGTTGGCACTGCCGCCAGAACGAAGCTTAAACTGATTTCAGTCAGGCTGTAAGGCTGAGACTGCTTGCTGCTCTGTTATCATCACAGCGGCAGTTGGTTCAGATACCACCCAGACGTTCAGCCAATACCTTATAACGCTTGACGTCTTCTTCATCAAACATCGGTTTACCGTTGTCATCTTTACCTGCTGAAACTAATAAGTTTTCGCGTGCCAGTCGTTCTACTCTGCTGTCCTGAATTGCCAGAAATACCGCGACTTCTGCTACTGTCATTAATGCCATGATCATGTCTCTGTTGGAATAATCCTTATAATATAAGCCTAAAAAGGTCAGTTTGTGAATAAAGAGCCGCAGTTGGCAAAAAAAACCAACGCAGCAGCGTGATCACCCTGCTTTTTATCGCAAGGCCACTGGAGCTGTTGCTGTGAGCGTGTTAAGTTTTGGTTTGCAAAAAGCAATAATCACATGAAGTAAACATTAAAGAGACCTAAACAATGGCAACATCAATCCATTATCTGTGTAGCGCAGTGCTGGCGGCTGCAGTGCTGCAAATAACTGCAGTGTCGGCAGCGACAGTCACGGCGCCGATTGCGGCTGAGAAACCTTATCTGGTGAAATCGGCGCATGGTGACCGCAACGATCCTTATTATTGGTTACGGGATGATCAAAGAACTGCGCCAGCAGTTCTGGATTATCTGAATGCGGAAAACCAGTATTATCAGCAATATGCCGCAAAATATCCGCAAATGACGAAAACCCTGACCGATGAAATTATTGGCCGGATCAAACAAGATGACAGTTCGGTACCGGCTGTGAAGGGCGATTACAGTTATTACACGCGTTATGAAAGTGGCAAACAGTACCCGATATACGCCCGTAAAGCCAAACAAGGTGGTACTGAACAAATCATGCTGGACGTCAACAGCATGGCTGCAGGCAAAGATTTTTACCAGATTGGCAATTACGCGGTCAGTCCGGATCAACAGCTGTTGGCCTATGTTGAAGATTTAAATGGCCGCCGCAGCTACACCGTCAAGATCCGCGATTTGCGCACTGGCAAGGACTTACCGGATCAAATTAAAGGTGCTGAAGCATCACTGGCTTGGTCTGCTGACAGTAAGCAGCTGTTTTATGTCGAAAAAGATCCGCAAACTTTACTCGGCAACAAAATTAAACGCCACACTTTAGGCCAGGCCGCAACCACGGATCAGCTGTTATATCAGGAAAAAGACAATAGTTTTTATATCGGCGTTGGCAACAGCAGCGATGATAAGTACGTGGTGATTTCGACCAGCAGTACTGTATCCAGCGAAATACTGGTGCTCAGAAGTGACGACAAGAGTGGCCAGTTTAAATCACTGGCGCCGCGGCAACGTGATTTTCAGTATGAAGCGGATCATTTGGGAGACCGCTGGATCATCAAAACGGATTGGGACGCGCCAAACTACCGGCTGATGGCGGTCAAAGACAGCGACATTGGTGATCGCCAGCGCTGGACCGAATTGCTGGCGCATGATAGCAAAGTCTTTATCGATTCTTTTCAGCTGTTTACTGATTATCTGGTGCTGAATGAGCGCAGTGATGCGCTGGACAGAGTCAGACTGTTGCCATGGGCCGATTTAACCAAAGCCCAGTATCTGGCGTCGGATGAGCCAGCCTATGTGTCCCGCACTGACAACAATCCGGAGCAAACCACCGACTGGTTGCGTTACAGTTATACCTCGCTCACTACGCCAGCGTCGATTTTTGAACTGAATATGAAAACCGGTGAAAAACGTTTGCTGAAACAACAGGAAGTGTTGGGTGGTTTTGATAAAAACAATTATCAGACGGAACGGGTTTGGGCGACAGCCAAAGATGGTAGTAAAATTCCGGTTAGCTTGTTGTATAAAAAAGGCCTGAAAAAAGACGGTACCGCGCCTCTGTACCAATATTCTTATGGCTCTTATGGTATTTCCAGCAGTCCGGCATTCCGCTCGACCGTGTTATCCTTAGTCGACCGTGGTTTTGTCTATGCCATTGCGCATATCCGGGGTGGCCAGGAGATGGGGCGGCAATGGTATGAAGATGGTAAGTTATTGAACAAAATCAATACCTTTACTGATTTCATTGCAGTGACTGATTA
The DNA here is from genome assembly GCF_059620065.1 of Rheinheimera sp. B2H12. Taxonomy (NCBI): domain Bacteria; kingdom Pseudomonadati; phylum Pseudomonadota; class Gammaproteobacteria; order Chromatiales; family Chromatiaceae; genus Rheinheimera; species Rheinheimera sp. B2H12. The sequence goes on from NZ_CM184363.1 coordinate 577,670, forward strand.
TCTGGTGGCTGAAAAGTATGCTGCCAAAGACAAAGTCTTTGCGATGGGCGGCAGTGCCGGTGGTCTGCTGATGGGGGCTATTGCCAATATGGCACCGGAGAAATACCGCGGTTTAATGGCGCATGTGCCTTTTGTCGATGTGGTGACCACGATGCTGGATGAGTCTATTCCGCTGACGACCAACGAATTTGATGAGTGGGGCAATCCGAAACAAAAAGTTTATTACGATTACATGCTGTCGTATTCACCTTATGATCAGGTGAGAAAACAGGCTTATCCGGCCATGCTGGTGACCACCGGGCTGCATGATTCACAGGTGCAATATTTTGAGCCTGCCAAGTGGGTGGCGAAATTGCGTACCCATAAAACTGATCAACGTCCATTGTTATTCCGCACCAATATGGAAGCAGGGCATGGCGGTAAGTCGGGTCGTTTCTCCCGGATGATCGAAATTGCCGAAGAATATGCTTTTGTGCTATCGCTGCTGGAACCTCAGTCCTAACTGAAGCGCCGGCCTGTTGCTGCAGGCCGGCTGTTTTCTGCTCACGCTCTGCTAACAATTATCTAACCCACTGATTTATCTACAGCTGACGGCTATTCTCTGAACATGCCTAAAAAGCTGATTTTCGGCTTTCTGCGCGCTATCTTCATCCGGCTGTGATAGACAAGTTCGGTGAATCTCGGTATAAGAATCTGACTCAGATAGCATTTTTTGCAAAATTTCTGCAAGTTCCGGGCTGGAAATTATCGCACAGCAGTGAAGCTGGGCTATCTTTGTTCGAACAGGATCAGATCAGCACTGTCAACCAAATAAAAATAACTGCGGGTACAGGGTATGAAAGCATCAGGCATGTCGCTAGCAATTTACACTAACTTTCTTGGTCAGTCGCCAAACTGGTACAAACTGACAATTATTTTGTTTTTATTTCTTAATCCATTGGTTTTTATCAATAATCCATATATAGCCGGCTGGCTGTTAGTGATTGAATTTATTTTCACTTTGGCGATGGCGCTCAAATGTTACCCATTGCAACCCGGTGGTTTGCTGGCGTTGCAGGCGATTGCGATGGGTATGACCAGCACGACCAAGGTGATGCATGAAGTCTCAGTGAATATTGAAGTGATATTGCTGCTGGTGTTTATGGTGGCTGGCATTCACTTTGTCAAAGATTTACTGTTGTTTGTTTTTACCAAACTGCTGATCCGGGTCCGCTCTAAAATTGGTATTTCGCTAGCATTTACCACGATGGCGGCTTTTTTGTCGGCCTTTTTAGATGCCTTGACGGTGGTGGCGGTGATTATTGCCGTGGGGATAGGTTTTTACGCTATCTACCATAAAATTTCCTCCGGCAAAGGTTTTATTGACCCCCATGATCACAATGCTGACCATGAAGTCGCTGAATTATCCCGGGCTGACTTAGATGCCTTCCGTGGTTTTTTACGTAACTTGCTGATGCATGCCGGTGTTGGTACCGCTTTAGGTGGGGTTTCAACTATGGTTGGCGAACCACAAAACCTGATTATTGCCGCCGCCGTGGGTTGGGATTTTGCTGAATTCGCTTTGCGGATGGCTTCAATTTCTATCCCGGTGCTGCTTTGCGGCTTACTGACCACTGTGGTGGTAGAAAAATTCCGTATTTTTGATTTTGGTGTACGCCTCCCTGCCACTGTACAGGACGTCTTGATTGCTTATGACAATTACCAGAGTGCAAAAATGGTCAGCACTGATAAAGCGAAGCTTTGGGTTCAGGGCATTATCGCTGTGTTGCTGATCTTATGCCTGAGTTTGCATATTGCTTCTGTCGGTCTGATTGGTTTGATGGTGATTATTCTGGCGACGACTTTTTGCGGTGTCACCGATGAACATGCCATCGGCAATGCTTTTAAAGAAGCCTTGCCATTTACGGCCTTGCTGGTGGTTTTTTTCTCCATAGTCGCGGTGATTATCGACCAGCACTTATTTACGCCGGTGATTAACTGGGTACTGACCTTTGATGGTCAGTTGCAACTGGCGGTGTTATTCCTGGCCAATGGTGCTTTATCGATGGTCAGTGACAATGTGTTTGTCGGTACTGTGTACATCAATGAAGTGAAAGCTGCCTGGGAAGCCGGTAAAATCAGCCGTGAGCAATTTGAATTGCTGGCGATTGCCATTAATAGCGGTACCAACTTGCCAAGTGTGGCAACACCTAATGGTCAGGCTGCATTTTTATTCCTGTTGACCAGTGCACTGGCACCATTAATCCGGTTGTCGTACGCCAAAATGGTCTGGATGGCGATTCCTTATACCATAGTACTGACAGTGGTCGGTCTGCTGAGCACAGTGTTTATTTTACCGGAAGTAACCAGTTGGATGTACCAGGCAGGCTGGATCCATCATTATGTGCCAACTGCTACTGCAGTGAGCGGTCACTAAAAAAATGGGGTTTTATCGTTGGTAAAGCCCCGTTCACCGGCAGGACGCTTTAAAACACAGGCAACAGCCCCCAGAAAAGCATGGTAATCATCATCTGAAGTCGCGGGAGAAAACACACCGGGTGCCAGTTTGATATCAACAACATAAACTACAACCGGCAACATCATGCCGGTTGAACCAGAGAGGATCCTGTACTTTGATGACCCTGCTATGGATTGTGCTGTTGCCTTTAGTTGGCAGCCTGATGGCACTGATTGGGCGAAATTTACCCCGAAGTTATCTGGCGCTCGTCGTCGCGTTATTTCCAATCTCGGCATTGGCTTTGTTACTACAACTGTTGCCGGCGGTATTGGCTGGGCAGGTCCTGAGTTATCAACTGGACTGGCTACCGTTACTGGGATTATCCTTTACGCTGGTGTTGGATGGTCTGTCACTGCTGTTTGCGTTGCTGATCCTCGGCATCGGTCTGCTGGTTATCCTGTACGCCCGCTATTATTTGTCGGAACAGGATCCGATGCCGAAATTTTACGCCTGTTTGTTGCTGTTTATGCTGGCGATGCTCGGCATTGTGTTGTCTGGCAACCTGCTGCAATTGTGGTTTTTCTGGGAATTAACCAGCCTCAGTTCTTTTTTGCTGATTAGCTACTGGTGGCAGCAAAGTGATGCCCGTAAAGGGGCGCGGATGGCGTTAACCGTCACTGCCGCTGGCGGTTTGGCACTGCTGGCCGGTATTGTATTATTGGGCCAAATTGTCGGCAGTTATCAGTTAGATGTGGTGATAGCCAATGCGGCAGTCCTGCAACAACATGCGGCTTATCCGGTGGTGTTGGTGCTGATCCTGCTAGGCGCTTTTACCAAATCGGCGCAATTCCCCTTTCATTTCTGGTTACCCAATGCCATGGCCGCGCCTACGCCGGTCAGTGCGTACCTGCATTCGGCGACTATGGTTAAAGCCGGTATTTTCTTGATGGCCCGGTTATACCCGGTGCTGGCCGGCACTGACTTATGGTTTGTGATTGTCAGTTTAACCGGACTTGCCACTTTATTGGTTGGTGCTTATTTTGCCCTGTTTCAGCATGATGTGAAAGGCTTGCTGGCCTATTCTACGATTTCACATCTGGGCCTGATCACCTTGTTATTAGGGTTGGACACTGATTTAGCTGCCGTCGCCGCTATTTTCCATGTGATGAACCATGCCATTTTTAAAGCCTCACTATTTATGGCGGCCGGTATTATTGACCATGAAACCGGCTCAAGAGACATGCGAAAAATTAATGGCTTGTGGAAATATATGCCGGTGACGGCAACGCTGGCTATGGTCGCTTCGGCTTCGATGGCCGGGGTGCCGCTGTTGAATGGTTTCTTATCAAAAGAAATGTTTTTCACTGAAACCCTGCATCAGGGCGTACTTGGTTCGTTAAGTTGGCTGATCCCGTTATTGGCGACAGTGGCGGCAGTTTTTGCGGTGGCTTACTCGGCGCGTTTTATCCATGACGTGTTTTTTAATGGTGAATCCGTTGGGCTGAGTAAAACGCCACACGAGCCACCCCGTTATATGCGGGTGCCGATGGAAATCCTGGTCGCCATTTGTATTCTGGTCGGGGTATTCCCGCAGTTTGTGGCTGGTGATTTATTACAGCAAGCCGCCCGTGCCGTTTTGGCAGGTCAGGTCCCTGTATATAGTCTGGCAATTTGGCATGGCTTTAATCTGCCATTGCTGATGAGTGTGATTGCCTTGATCGGCGGTATTTTGCTGTATATCAATCGTAAAGCCTTGTTTTTATTTCAGGCCGGTTTTGTGCAGCAGGGTGCTATCTATCGATTTGAAGCTGTGATGCAACGATTAGTACACCGTTGCCGCTTTTGGCTGGAACAGGTTGAAGCCGGTGGTTTTCAGCGTTATGCCTTGTGGGTGCTACTGGCAGTCTTGCTGCTGGCTGGTGCGCCGCTGTTGGAGCTGACCAGTTTGACCGGTGCCAGAGCCGCGCTGCCACTGGATCCGCTGGTGTTCGCTGGGGCTGTGGTTATGATGATCACGGCCATTGCCACTGTGTTGCTGATGCGGCAGCGGTTATTGGCACTGGTGATGATCTCTGTGGTTGGCTTGATGGTGAGCTTGGCATTTGTCCGTTTTTCCGCACCTGATTTGGCGTTGACGCAATTATCGGTGGAAGTCGTGACCGTGGTGCTGCTGATGTTGGCGCTGTATTTCCTGCCGCATAAGTCAGTAAAAGAATCATCGCCAGGCAAAGTGATCTGGCACCTAGTACTGGCGGCGGCTGTTGGTGTTGTGGTTGGCAGTCTTGCTTATGGCATGATGACACAGCAAGCCAACTCTATTGCTGGCTACTTCTTGGCAAATGCCAAAACCGGTGGTGGTGGGACCAATGTGGTGAATGTCATTCTGGTTGATTTTCGTGGCTTTGATACGCTGGGCGAGATTACCGTGCTGGGGATTGCCGCGCTTGGCATCTTTAAATTACTGACCGGTATCCCACGATTTATGGCTGGTGCAGATGGTGAAGGCCGGCGCTGGACGGCTGATCGGCATCCGTTACTATTGGCTGTGGTTTCCCAGGCGTTATTGCCGCTGGCCTTGCTGGTGTCGGTGTATATTTTCTTCCGCGGTCATAACCTGCCCGGAGGTGGTTTTGTGGCAGGTCTGATCACTGCTGTCGCGATGATTTTACAGTATGTCGCTCAGGGCGTGGATTGGGTCAAACCCAGATTACGGCTGGAGTACTCCAGTCTGATTGCGGCTGGCATTTTGCTGGCCACCGCCACCGGCGTAGCCAGTTGGTTGTTTGACCGGCCTTTCCTGACCTCCTGGTTTGATTATTTTACTATCCCGTTGTTGGGCGAAATTGAATTGGCCAGTGCTATTGCCTTTGACTTAGGGGTGTACCTAACCGTCGTTGGTGCCACATTGCTGATCCTGGCCAATCTTGGCAAGCTGACGACCCGTTACCGTCCCGTGCATAAGGAGCAAGCTTGATGGAATTATTGATGGCTGTGGTGATAGGTGTGTTAACCATGTGTGGGGTGATGATGATCCTGCGCGCCAGAACTTTTGCTGTGATGCTGGGACTGACGATGCTGTCTTATGCGGTGAATTTATTTATTTTTACCAGTGGTGGTTTAACCGCCGGGCAGGGCGCAGTGCTGGGGCAAACGGCACAATATACCGATCCTTTACCACAAGCGCTGGTGTTGACCGCTATTGTGATTGGTTTTGCCATGACGGCTTTTCTGGTGGTACTGGCGATTCGTGCCCGGGCTGAGCTTGGGAATGATCATGTGGATGGTGCTGAGTTAAAAGCAGCGCAGTCACTGCCGAAAAAGCGGGGGCGCTAATGCAACATGCTGTAATTTTACCCATTTTAATTCCTTTGATTGTTGGTGCGCTGTTATTACTGCCTCCTTTGCAACAGTCAGCACAAAGCAGACGCTGGCTCAGTGGTGTTGGTATTGCACTGTTGTTAGCTGTATGCGGTTGGAATCTTAGCCACAGTAGCGATGGTATTAGTCAGTATTATTTGTTAGGGAACTGGCCGGCACCTTTTGGTATTGTGCTGTTGCTTGACCAGATTTCAGCGTTGTTTGTGGCGCTGACCGCAGTGTTGGCTGCCGGTGCATTTATCTACAGTTGTGCCGGTGAAGACGAGCGTGGTGCGTATTTTCAGTCGTTATTGCAGTTTTTGCTGATGGGGATTAATGGGGCATTTCTGACGGCGGATTTATTTAATTTATTCGTCTTTTTTGAAGTGCTGCTGATTTCTTCTTATGGCTTGCTGTTGCACGGTGGTGGCAAGTTACGCACCAAAGCTGGTCTGCATTATGTGTTATTGAATCTGTTGGGATCGGCCATATTTCTGCTGGCGCTGGCATTGCTATACGGCGTGACCGGCAGTCTGAATATGCAGGATATTGCAGTTCGAATCACTGAGTTATCTGCGCAGCAGTTACTGTTATTAAAATCTGCCGCCGCTTTGTTATTGATTGTATTTGGCTTAAAGGCGGCCATTCTGCCATTACATTTCTGGCTGCCGTCCGCCTATGCGGCAGCGTCACCCGCTGTGGCTGCTTTATTTGCCGTGATGACAAAAATTGGTGTCTATTGTCTGTTGCGGGTATTCCATACTTTGTTTGCAACGGATGCCAGCCTGCTAACCGACTTTATCCAGCCGCTGTTGTGGTGGACCGGCTTGCTGACACTGGCACTGGCTGCGGTTGGTGTGGTTGCAGCCCAGAGCCTGAAACGACTGGTGGCTTATCTGGTGTTGTTATCGGTTGGCACTATGGTGACCGTGTTGTCGATAGGCACAGTGGCTGCTGTGGCGGCTGTGTTGTATTACAGCATCCATTCGACCCTGATTGCGGCTACGTTGTTTTTACTGGTGGATTATCTGTCTCAGCAACGTGGTACCGTGGCGGACCGGTTGGTTTCAGCCAGACCCCTAGCGAATCCGCTGTTGATTGGCGGTTTGTTTTTTCTTTGCGCTATCACAGTGATTGGTATGCCACCTCTATCTGGTTTTGTCGGGAAAATCTGGTTGTTGCAGGCAGCGACTGAGGGGACGCAGCGGTTCGGTTTATGGTTCACTTTGCTTGGCAGCAGCTTGTTCGTGCTGATTGCGCTGAGTCGGGCCGGCAGCACTGTGTTCTGGCGGGTCAGTCAACAACCGGCATTACCGGCACATGCATCAGGCAGGCAACTGGGCGCTATTGTGCTGTTATTGCTGAGCAGCCTGTTACTGGTAGTGCTGGCGGCACCTGTGATGCAATTTTGCCTGGATGCCGCCCTGCAGTTGCAGGCCAATGACGTCACTGGAGGTCAGGCATGACAGCTTTACTGCAGCGTATTTTTCCAAGTCCAACCCGCAGCCTGTTGTTGTTTGTGGTCTGGTTGTTGCTAAACAATAGTGTGGCTCCTGTGCATCTGGTCGCGGCCTTGCTGTTAGCTGCACTGATCCCATTACTGACAGCTGGTTTTCGTGATCCGCAACCACGGATCAAAAAACCTGGGCTGGCCATTGTGTATGTATTAAGGGTGTTGCTGGATATTGTGGTGGCAAATTTGCAGGTGATCCGGTTGGTGCTTGGACCCAATCAGCGGTTAAAGCCTGGTTTTGTGCTGATCCCGCTGCAACTGACCGAATCCTTGCCGCTGACCATTTTGGCAGGCACTGTGTCATTAACACCTGGCACCGTCAGTGCGGAAATTCTGCCATATGAACATGAATTAACCACCGCTGCGACCCAGCGTTTTTTACTGGTGCATGTGCTGGATTTACAGGATGAAGCAGCCTTGATCCAGAGTATCCAGCAACGTTACGAAGCACCTTTACGGGAGATGTTCTGATGCTGCACACTGTGTTGATTGTGGCCATGCTCCTGATAGGGCTGGCGTTACTGTTAAATTTGTTGGCGTTACTGCGCGGTCCCTCGTTACCAGATCGGTTGCTGGCGCTGGATACAATGTATATCAATAGCATTGCGCTGTTGTTGTGTTATGGCATTTATGGCGCTAGTCAGCTGCATTTTGAAGCAGCGCTGTTGATCGCCATGCTGGGCTTTGTCAGTACAGTCGCAGTCTGTAAGTTTATGTTGCGCGGCGATATTATCGAATAGAGGGCTGAAATGAGTATACTGGAGTGGATAGTGGCAGTGCTGGTGATCCTTGGCGCTTTGTTTGTATTACTAGGCTCGGTCGCGCTGGTGAAATTACCCGATTTTTATACACGGCTGCATGGCCCGACCAAAGCAACCACCCTTGGGCTTGGTAGTTTAGTGCTGGCGTCGCTGTTATTTTTTAATGGCATCCAAGGCGAGCTTAGTCTGCAGCAGTTGCTGATTGCGTTGTTTTTGTTTATTACTGCCCCTGTAACGGCTTATATGCTGATCAAAGCCGGTATTCATCAACAGTTAAAGGCGACTGCAGCCACCAGTCGACAGGAACTGCTGCAGCATCATAAAGCCAAAGCTCAATAACTCAGTTTTCGTCAAAGCCGTTGCTGATCAATTCAACCACGGCTTGCAGCGCGGCTTCTGCTTCGTTGCCGGAGCTGATGACTTCAACATTTTTGCCTTTACTGCTCGCCAGCATCAATAACGCCAATACACTGCTGGCGTCTGCGGTTTTGCCTTCCTGCTGCAGTTCAATTTTAGCGTCTAGCCGCTGACAGAGTTGGGCCAGTTTAGTGGCAGCTCTGGCATGTAAGCCCAGCTGATTGACGATAGTGACGGTTTGTGAACATCTATTTGCCATGGTGTCTGACCAATTCCCGATGCCGGATCTGTACATCTTCTCGCAGCGTCCGGAAACTTGCTGCCAGCGATTCCACAATATACACGGAACGATGCTGACCACCGGTACAACCTATGGCAATGGTCAGATAACTACGGTTATTCCGTTCCAGCTGTGGCAGCCAGGTGGTAATAAAACTATTAATTTGGTGGGTGTATTTTTCAACCACAGCCTGCGACTCCAGGAAGTCGATCACCGGTTGATCCAAGCCGGTCAGAATTTTCAGCTCAGGCACCCAATGTGGGTTGGGCAGAAAGCGGGCATCAAACACATAATCGGCATCCTTGGGGATACCATATTTAAAGCCAAAAGACTCAAACAGGATCACTAACCGGCCGGTTTTCTGACCCAGGATCCGCTCTCTGAGCTGTTCGGTCAGTTGGTGAACGTTCAGCTCAGTGGTATCAATATATAAATCAGCGCGGCTGGAAATAGGGTCCAGCAGTTGTTGCTCACGCTGAATGGCTTCATCCAGCGACATCGCCTGATGTGACAACGGATGTAATCTTCTGGTTTCACTGAATCTTTTGATTAGACTGGTATGGTCTGCATCCAGATATAGAATGGTCAGTTCCACTTTGCGTGGTAAATAAGACAGGATCTCGGTCAGTTCTTCCGGTTCCTGTGGCAGGTTGCGTACATCAATGCTGATAGCAACCCGTTCATATTGTCCCATCACGGCGTTTGCCAAGGTTGGCAATAAATTGACCGGGATGTTATCGACACAATAATAGCCAAGGTCTTCCATCACCCGCAGTGCGACTGATTTACCTGAACCGGATCGTCCGCTGACCACCAGAAGTTTCATTTTCCTGCCGCCATCTCTGAATGGGTTAACAATAACTGATATAAACCGGCATCAGATTCTGCATGCCTGATCTTACGCGTCAAATCTTTCTGACTGAGTAGCCTGGCAATGCCTGCCAGTGTACTGAGATGAGTCTGGCACTGATTTTCCGGGATCAGGATCGCACAGAAAATATCAACCGCCTGATTATCGATAGCATCAAACTGGATCGCATCCTGGCTGACCACAAAGATCAACACCGGGCTGGTGACATCTTTCAATTTGCCATGCGGGATGGCGATACCACCGCCAATACCGGTCGAACCTAGTTTCTCCCGCGCCATCAGCGCTTCAAAAATGCTGGATTCCGGTAATTGCGGCAATTGCTGATGGGCAAGCTCGGCAATATATTCCAGAATGCGTTTTTTACTATTAAAAAGGACCGCACTTTTTGTGCAGTCCTTCGATAACATTGAGCTTAAGTTCATAAGTCCGTAATCAGTGACGAGAAATTTTCTCTTTGTGTTTAATAACTTGTCGATCAAGTTTATCGATCAACTGGTCGATCGCGGCGTACATATTATCATCTTCGCTGATTGCAAACACCTCTCCGCCGTTTAAATGCATTTTGGCTTCGGCAATTTGTTTTAATTTCTCCACATTCAGCACAACATGGACGTTGTTGATGTGGTCAAAATGCCGTTCAAGTTTTGAAAACTTGCTGTCTACATACTCTCTCAGTGCTTCAGTAATTTCAACATGGCGACCAGTTAGATTGATTTGCATAGACATTTCCTTCTTTGATGAGCACTTATAGCAAGCTCTTGCGCTGATTTGACGGCGGAATGTACAGAGACTCACGGTATTTGGCGATGGTCCGCCTTGCTACGTTGATGCCCTGTTCAGAAAGAATTTCTGCCATCCTGCTATCGCTTAACGGCTTTGCAGGATTCTCCGCTGCCACCAATTTTTTAATAAAGGCTCTGATGGCGGTCGACGAACATTCGCCACCACTCTCTGTACTTACATGACTGGAAAAGAAGAACTTAAGTTCAAAAATTCCACGTGGTGTATGCATAAATTTCTGGGTGGTCACCCTGGAAATGGTCGATTCATGCATGCCAACCATCTCAGCGACATCATTCAGCACCATAGGTTTCATCGCTTCTTCGCCATGTTCAAAAAATGCCTGTTGTTGCTGCACTATGCAGTTGGCAACTTTGAGCAGAGTTTCATTCCGACTCTCCAGACTTTTCAGAAACCATTTGGCTTCTTGCAGGTGCGAGCGGATAAACTGGCTGTCCGATGAATTACGGGCATGGCGTGACATCGCCGCGTATTGTTCATTAATTTTAATCTTTGGAAAGGCATCCGGATTTAATTCAACCATCCAGCGGCCTTTGACTTTTTTCACTGATACATCGGGAATGGTGTATTGCTGCTCTTCCCGGATCACATCGGCCCCTGGTCTTGGGTTCAGGCTGTGGATCAGACGCATCACTTCCCGCAAATCATCTTCTTTCAGTTTAGCCACCCGCATCAGAGAACGGAAATCACGATTGGCTAAATATTCACTATGATGACGAATAATATCGCAGGTTTGCGCAAGGAAAGGGGTATCTGGATCAAATTGACGCAATTGCACCAGCAAACATTCCTGAATACTGCGGGCACCCACCCCAATGGGATCAAAAAACTGGATGCGTTTAATCACGGCTTCGACTTCATCAGCTTCCACTTCTGGCATGCCAAGCGAGTCCAGAATGTCTTCAGTGCTGATGGTCAGCAGGCCATTGGCATCGATCGCTTCAATAATAATTTCAGCAATCGCCAGATCGGTATCAGAGAATGGGGTTAAGCGCATTTGCCAACGCAGATAATCCTGCAGGGTTTCAGTGGTCTCGCCCTGAAACACCATGTCTTCGTCACCGTTGTAAGTGCCGGAAACCGGGGCTGCACTGACCATATCGTCCCAGTTGCTGTCGAGTGGTAAGTCTTCTTTGATGTTTTGTTCCGTCATCGCCTCACTGCTGTCAGGGATGTCAGGTTCACTATGTTCATCGTTATTAAAACTGTCAGTCTCAGGATGTTCACGGCGGTCAGAATCAGCCGCAGCGCCGTTGTCATTGAAGTTGGTGTAGTCATCATCAGCTGCTTCGAGCAGCGGGTTTGCATCCAGCGCTTCCTGAATTTCTTGTTGTAATTCAATCGTTGACAATTGCAGTAGCTTAATCGCCTGCTGCAATTGCGGCGTCATGGTCAGCTGCTGTCCAAGCCGGAGTTGTAAAGATGGCTTCATGTACTTCTGGTCACTCCTGACGGCCAGTGAAACTGGCTTTTTGCTAACTATAGCCTGAATTGCTCTCCGAGGTATACATCTCTGACCTGCTGATTGGCTAATACTTCAGCCGGTGAGCCGGAAGCAATCAGTTCTCCATGACTGACAATATAGGCAATTTCACAAACATCAAGGGTTTCCCGGACGTTGTGGTCGGTAATGAGCACCCCAATACCGCGGTCACGCAGGTGCTGGATAATTTTTTTGATATCCAGTACTGAAATGGGGTCAACCCCGGCGAAAGGTTCATCCAGTAAAATAAAGGCCGGATTAGCCGCCAGCGCTCTGGCGATTTCAACCCGGCGTCTTTCACCACCAGACAAACTCATGCCCAGGCTATTGCGGATATGGGTAATGTTAAATTCATCCAGTAACTCATCGGCTTGTTGCTCGCGCTCTATGGCGGATAAGTTTTTCCGGGTTTGCAGAATCGCCATCAGATTATCGTAGACAGTTAATTTGCGGAAAATAGAGCTTTCCTGGGGCAAATAACCAATGCCTTGTCTGGCTCTGGTGTGAATAGGATCAAAGGTAATGTCCTGTTCACCCAGCGTGATAGTGCCTTTGTCCGATGGCACCAGTCCGACAATCATATAAAAAGTGGTGGTTTTGCCGGCACCATTAGGTCCGAGTAAACCGACGATCTGACCGGCATTGACTGCCAGACTGACATCTTTAACGACCTGACGGCCCTTGTAACTTTTGGCCAGATGGGAAGCGACTAGTGTTTTCAAATTATTTTTTCTCAGGTGTGAAAATAGTACTGACACGTTCGTTGTCTTTACCGCTGCTGGCGTTCAGGCTTTGTTTAGCTAAGTCATATTTGATCACAGAGCTGCGGACCAGACTGCCGCTCTGATTAATTTCAGCTTTACCGGTTAATGTCAGGATCCGGCTGGCAAAGTCATAGCGAATTTCGTTCGCCATCGCTTTGATTGGTTTGTCACCTTCCAGTAACTGGGCATATTCTGCCGGCTGACCGGTGGCAATAAACACTTCTTTGCCTTCACCAGCTGAGCGGTCAACTTCGAGCTTGTCTGCTTTGATACTCAGACTGCCCTGGGTGACTAATACATTACCAATATACAGCAGCTTTTTATCTTCGATACTGCCGCCAAAATTATCAGAAGTGACGCTGACAGCCTGGGCAAAATCGCTGTCTTTGGCCAGGCTACTGTAAGCCAGCATACTGAGCAGAAGGGCTAGAAAAATTTTATTTTTCATGACGGTAGACCGTTCCTTTGTGTTGTTTTAACTTAAATTTTTTGCTGGCTAAATCAATACTGACGCCACGTCCGGTGATGGCAAAACCGTCGCCGGTGATCAGCACGCCAGCATTGGTCAGTAATAACTGCTGTTCGAATAAATATTCCAACTGCGGCGTTTCTAGCTTTTGAAATAACTCGTCGGTTTTCAGATTGTCCAGTGTGACGTCCTGATCCAGTACCACTTTATCATCCGGGTATAACACGCCATTACGGCTGCTGATCTGCCATTTTGGCAGTTGCTGCTCAAAAATGGTATAGGCTGGCTGGTCGAGCTGAATTTGCCCTAGCTGTTCAAAATGCGACATCTGGCTGGCGCGGATCATACCGGACAAATTGCCTTGCTCGTCAAAGCTGGTGCGGATTAAATCATAAGCGACAAAATCCGGTGCCATGTCGTTTTCTGTCTGTAGTTGCACCGGATCCTGCAGATCCAGCCAGACATATAAAGCTGCGCTGCCGGCCAGCACCAGTAAAAACCAAAAAAATTGCCGGATCATGAGCTGCTGCCAGTAAAACGGGCAAATTGCTGCTGACTGATCAGCAACAGATCACAGAGCTCGCGCACGGCACCAAAACCACCACTCAAACTGGTGCAATAATCACTGTGCCGCCGCAGATAGGGATGAGCGTCTTTGACGGCCACACTCAGCCCACAATGTTGCATCACAGCCCAATCTGACAAATCATCGCCGATGTAAGCGATTTGCGCTGGCGTCAGCTGCAATTGTTGCTGTAATTCGGTAAATGCTGGCATTTTATTTTCTTGCCCCTGATAGACATAAGGCACAGTTAACGAGCGCATCCGGTTACTGACAATGTCAGACTTACGGCCAGTAATGATCGCAACTTCAATGCCAGCCTGACGCAAGGCTTTAATGCCATAGCCATCGCGGGTATGGAAAGCTTTTAATTCTTCACCCTGATTACCCAGATAGATGCGGCCATCGGAAAATACGCCATCAACATCACAAATCAGCAACCGGATCTGACTGGCTTTTTGTAATAAGCTCTCTGCTACCTGCTGGTACAATTCGCTGAATAAATCAGACATCAAATCACTCCGGCTTTCAGTAAGTCGTGCATGTTCATGGCACCAATCGGGATCTGCTGTTCAGACACCACAATCAGGCCGTTAATTTTGCGCTGTTCCATAATTTTTAACGCCTCTGCCGCCAACATCTCTGGTTTGGCAGTGATACAACGTCTGGTCATCACTTCGGCAATGGCGGTGTGATGAATATCGAGTCTGGAATCAAGAATACGACGTAAATCACCATCAGTGAAGATGCCCTGCAGCACACCGTCTTCGTCGACGACTGCGGTCATGCCAAGGCCTTTTTCGGATATTTCTAACAGAGCTTGCTTAATGGAGGCTGAAGTGAGCACTTGCGGGATCTGGACGCCCTGATGCATCACATCGGCCAGCCGTAATAATAACCGGCGGCCTAAGCTACCGCCTGGGTGAGATAAGGCAAAATCATCCGCAGAAAAACCACGAGCTTCCAGCAAAGCAACTGCAAGCGCATCGCCCATCACCAGTGTGGCGGTGGTACTGGCGGTCGGAGCCAGTCCTAATGGGCAAGCTTCCTGTTCTACTTTGACACATAAATGGATATCAGCCAACCGCGCCAGTGTGGACTGCGGATTGCCGGTCATTGCAATCAGTTGAATACCCTGGCGTTTGAGCACCGGGACTATCAGGATCACTTCTGCGGTTTCACCAGAGTTGGATAATGCCAGCACTATATCGTCTTTGGTAATCATGCCAAGATCACCATGACTGGCTTCGCCCGGATGGACAAAAAAGGCTGGGGTGCCGGTCGATGCCAGCGTGGCGGCAATTTTGTTACCAATATGGCCGGATTTGCCCATGCCGATCACGATGACCCTGCCTTTACAACTCAGCATTTGCTGACATGCTTGTTCAAAGCTGGCATCAAGATATTGATTTAAACCGTTAATCGCAGCGGCTTCAATAGCAAAAACGGTTCTGGCTTTGGCACAAAAATCGGTGGTCACGCTTTTTCTCCTGCTGCCGTGAGGCAGATGACAAGGTTTTATTAAGCTGATATTCAGCTTGGTGCGACAAAATGCGAATACTTTGTCAATGCAATCACATGCAGCGCAGTAGTGATGGCTGGTGGCGGCGGGTCTGCGGTCCAACACCCAGACGCTAGCCCTGATGGTCAGGGATAAAACACAATTGAGAGCTATTTTCCTGTTTCTGTCAGGGAATTGCAAAAAAAACCTCTGTCATTGCTGACCTTTCGATGACAGCAAATGATTATTACAATTTTTTCTACCTATAGTGACAGCTTTTGCGGGTAAAATGCACAGCACAAATAAACGTCAGTGTTGCATCCCGCCACTATCGTCATTATATTGCGCGGCGTTTTGCCGGGTCGCCGAATGGATCAGCGGTTCTGCACCAATGATGGGAATGAGTTTTAACTTATGAAGAAACAGGACGTGGCAACGCCACTGGTTGATATCCGCAATCTGACTTTCCGCCGCGGTGAGCGTGTCATTTATGATGATATGAGCATGCAGTTTATGCGCGGTAAAGTGACGGCCATTATGGGGCCGAGCGGTATCGGCAAGACTACTTTATTACGGCTGATTGGTGGCCAGCTCAAACCTGATCAGGGTCACATCTGGTTTGATGGTCAGGATATCCCGACGCTGCCGCGTAGGACTTTGTATCAGGCGCGAAAAAAAATGAGCATGCTGTTCCAAAGTGGGGCGCTGTTCAGTGACATGTCGGTGTTTGATAACGTCGCTTTCCCGATCCGCGAGCACACCAAATTGCCGGAACAAATTATCCGGATGATGGTATTGATGAAGCTGGAAGCTGTGGGGTTGCGTGGTGCCCGTGATCTGATGCCTGCCGAATTATCCGGTGGTATGGCGCGACGAGCGGCTTTGGCACGTGCTATTGCCCTGGATCCGCAACTGATTATGTATGATGAACCTTTTGCCGGTCAGGACCCGATTTCAATGGGCGTGATAGTCCGGTTGATCCGATCATTGAATGATGCGCTTGGGCTGACTTCTATTGTGGTCTCTCACGATGTCAACGAAGTGATGAGTATTGCCGATTATGTCTATGTCGTGGCCGAGCGGCGGGTAATAGGTCATGGTACGCCGGAGCAATTACGGCAACATGAATCGCCACTGGTGCAGCAATTCCTGCAAGGGCTGGCGGACGGACCTGTGCCTTTCCATTTCAAAGCCGCCGACTATGCGACCGAATTAATGGAGATAAACAGCTAATGCTCGATAAGTTACAACAAATTGGCGCATCGACGCTGGCAACAGTGCAGGGTTTTGGCCGCGCCACCCTGATGTTGCTCGGTGCTTTGTGGGGCAGACCGCGTTTTGTCAAAGCCTGGCCATTGTATATAAAGCAGTTTTATGTGGTTGGTGTGCAATCGCTGCTGATCATTCTGGTGTCAGGTTTATTTATCGGCATGGTGCTGGCCCTGCAAGGTTATACCGTACTGTCGAAGTTCGGCGCTGAACAAATGTTAGGCCCATTGGTGGCATTGAGTTTGTTACGCGAGCTTGGTCCTGTCGTGACGGCATTGTTATTTGCCGGCCGCGCTGGTAGTGCGCTGACGGCAGAAATTGGTCTGATGAAAGCGACAGAACAATTATCCGGCATGGAAATGATGGCGGTTGATCCGTTGCGTCGTATTATCGCGCCAAGATTATGGGCCGGTATTGTTTGTATGCCGATGCTGGCGATTATTTTCACCGCAGTCGGGATCCTGGGTGGCCATCTGGTCGGGGTTGACTGGTTGGGCGTTGATGCGGGTGGTTACTGGTCGGCGATGCAGGCTAATGTCGATCTGCAGCAGGATGTTTACAATGGGGTGATTAAAAGTATTGTGTTTGCCATTGTGGTGACAGTGATTGCCTTACACAAAGGATATGACGCGGTTCCGACTTCGGAAGGGATCAGCCGGGCAACAACTCAGACGGTGGTGACAGCTTCACTGGCGGTGCTGGGTTTTGATTTTGTATTAACAGCTGTGATGTTTGGCGGATAAAAAATGACCACACGTAAATTAGAAATTTTTGTTGGCGCTTTTGTTGTAATTGCAATTGCTGCCCTGATGTTACTGGCACTGAAAGTTGCCAATACTGGTGTCACAGGTTCGGACCAGAGTTATAAACTGTACGCCAAGTTTGACAATATTGGGGGGTTGAAGCCGCGTTCGCCGGTCAAAGTCGGTGGTGTTGTGGTGGGTCGTGTGGCCAGCATTCAACTGGATCCGGCGCAATTTCAACCTGTGGTAACGCTGGAAATTAGTAGTAATTACAGTAATTTCCCTGAAACCAGTTCTTTGGCGATCCTGACGTCAGGTTTACTGGGGGAGCAATATATCGGCTTACAACCAGGTTTTGTCGATGAAAGCGTAGAAATTCTGGCAGATGGTGACCATATCGAAGACACTAAATCTGCCATCGTACTGGAAGAGCTGATCGGTCAGTTCTTATTTAATCGTGGGAATCAATAATGAAATCTTTGTTTAAAATGGCGGCAGCCTTGCTGCTCGGTACTGCCAGTCTGGTCAGCCAGGCGCAAACCAAACCAGTGCCAACTTACAGCGATCCATACAAAATGATGGAAGTGCTGGCGGATCAAACTTTTCAGCGTATTGCCAGAGAACAAGCTGAAATTAAGAAAAACCCGGAGATTCTGCGGACTATTGTCACCGATGAACTGGTGCCTTATATCGATAGCCGGTACGCTGCAGGTTATGTGATTGGTCAGAGCGTGAAGCTCAACACAGTGCCAAAAGAAGATTTTAATACCTTTGTCTCTGCGTTTCAGAATTACATGGTCGGCACTTATGCGGGAGTCTTTACCCAGTATCGTGACCAGAAAGTTATTATTGAACCTGGTCAACCGATTGATGATAAACGCAAAATTATCACCATTAAAACTCGAGTGATAGATCCGGGTAAACCTGATATCAAAATTGAGTTTAAACTGCGCCGTGGCAAAAATGCCGAAAACTGGCTGGTGTATGACATGGTGGCGGAAGGTATTTCGTTATTGGACAGCAAGCGTTCTGAGCTGAGCAGTTTGTTACGGCAACAGGGTCTGGTCAGCGTAGCGGCCTTGCTGGAAGAAAAAGCCAAAGCGCCGATTAAAGCACCAGAGAAAAAACCTAATGCTTGAGATTAACCTGACAGGTCATCAGCTGAACTTTAGCGGCGAACTGGATTGTCATACCGTCGTTGCACACTGGCCGTTTAAGTTACTGGAGAAACTGCCAGCAGTGGCTGAATTTGATTTGGCTGGTTTGCAGCATGTGGATACTGCAGGTCTGGCCTGGTTGCTGCAACAATTGGCGCAGGCGAACCAACGCGGTATCAAGGTTTCATTGCTGAATATGCCGCAACAATTGCAATCACTGGCGACTGTCAGCGATGTATTACCACTTTTACCTGTTCGTTAGCTGAAATCCGCTGCAACTCAGGCTATAATCGCCGGCCTGGCATTGCAGCGGTTGCTGCTATCCTCTGTTTAGGCAGAGCAAGGATGCCAGCCGCTGTTGCTGTATCGGCAAACAGTGGTTGATGTTAAGCGCTGCATCACCCCTGGATCTGTCGGGGGCAATCGCCATAGTGTTTCTGAACTGTAGGTAGCCTGATGGATTGTAAACAAATCGAACAACGTTTAATTGAGCAGTTGCAACTGGCTGAAGCCTATGTGACTGCTGATGGCAGTCATTACGCAGTGATTGCTGTAGGTGAGTGCTTTGAAGGGCTGAGCCGGGTCAAACAGCAACAAATGGTGTACGCACCTTTAATGGCTGAAATTGCCGATGGTTCTATCCATGCACTTTCGATAAAAGCTTTTACGCCAACGCAATGGCGGCGTGAAAAACTTCTGAACCCTCCACCGGTATAAGCATTCATGCAACAATTTTTAGTTTCAGGCGGCGCCACCTTAACCGGCGACGTAACTATTTCCGGCGCTAAAAATGCAGCGCTGCCTATTCTGTTTGCCACTTTATTGGCCGAACAACCTTCTGTGATCAGCAATGTACCGCAGCTGCGCGATATTGATACCACGTTTAAACTGCTGAGTATGTTTGGTGCCGAAGTGCAACGTGACGGTGATCAGGTTGCGGTTGATGCCAGCCATATTCACAGCCAAATGGCACCTTATGAACTAGTGCGCACCATGCGAGCTTCTATTCTGGCATTAGGGCCATTATTGGCGCGGTTTGGTCATGCCGAAGTGTCGTTACCAGGCGGTTGCGCTATTGGGGCACGGCCGGTCAACCTGCATATTGATGGCCTGCGGAAAATGGGCGCGCAGATCAGTGTTGAAAACGGTTATATCAAAGCCAAAGCGGAGCGGCTGAAAGGCGCGCATCTGGTGATGGATATGGTTAGTGTCACTGGCACCGAGAACCTGCTGATGGCGGCGGTATTGGCCGATGGTGTCACCATTATCGAAAATGCCGCCCGTGAACCTGAAGTGGTGGATTTAGCCAAATATCTGACCGCCATGGGTGCTCAGATCTCCGGTGCTGGCAGTGCGACTATCCGGGTGGAAGGGGTGGCAAAACTGACAGGTGCGGCGCATCGGGTGTTACCGGATCGGATTGAAACCGGTACTTTCCTGGTTGCAGCTGCAGTCACAGGTGGTGATGTCACTTGCCGTAATACCGATCCTGCCGAGCTGGAAGTGGTGCTGGAAAAGTTGCGCGAAGCCGGTGCTGATGTCACGACCGGTGACGATTGGATCCGGTTAAATATGACAGGCCGGCAGTTAAAGTCGGTGAATGTCAAAACAACGCCACATCCTGGTTTCCCGACGGACATGCAAGCCCAGTTTACGGTGCTGAACGTGTTGGCTGAAGGGGTTGGTATGGTGACAGAAACGATTTTCGAAAATCGTTTTATGCATGTACCGGAATTACAACGGATGGGGGCGCAAATTCAGTTAGAAGGCAATACCGCGGTTTGTCAGCACAGCACTCAGCTCACAGCAGCTCAGGTGATGGCGACTGATTTACGTGCTTCTGCCAGTTTAGTGATTGCAGGTTTAGTCGCCAGCGGTGATACCATCGTTGACCGGATTTACCATATCGATCGCGGCTACGAGCAAATTGAACACAAATTGCGGGCCTTAGGTGCACGCATCGAGCGGATTAATGCTGCTGTTTGAGCTGTAAAAGAGCAATAGCGAAAGAGTTCTGAGCCGGAGCACAGTGATGCACTCCGGCTTTTTTATTCGGTATCCAATCTGGTACCAATGCGGGTATTGATGGTCATGCGTTCACCTCGGCGTTCAATCAGGATCGGCACTGCTTTATCAGGTTCGGCTTCTGCCACTATATCCAGTGCCTGGCTGACACTGCTCAGCGCCACCCCTTTGATTTCCAACAAAATATCATCAGCCAGCAAGCCCGACATCGCGGCCGGTCCAAAGCTGTCAACATCGGTGATTTTCATGCCATAAAAATGCTGACCGGTAGATACTTGCCGTTCGCCGGCAGAGTTTATCACCGGCTCACCGCTCAACCCGAGATGACCACGAACCACCCGGCCATGTTTAATCAGTTTTTCCATCACGGTATGCGCCAGCCGGTATGGTACGGCAAAAAAGATGCCTTGTACTTCCAGATTGCGCTGGCGCTGAAAAGCAGCGGTATTAATCCCGACCAGAATGCCATTGCTGTTGACCAAAGCGCCGCCGGAATTACCAGCATTAATAGCCGCATCCATCTGCATAAAGTCGGTATAGTTGTTGGTGCTTAACCCGGCCCGGCCAGTTGCGCTGATGATGCCTTGGGTGATGGACTGACCTAAATTCAGTGGATTTCCGATCGCCAGCACCAAATCACCAACTTGCGGCTCAATTTCGGCCTGCTGCGGGATCACCGGTAAATTTTCAGCGGCCACATAAAGCACTGCCAAGTCCGTCATCCGATCTTGTCCAATCAGCATAGCTTCCAACTGGCGGCCATCCTGCAGCGCCACCACAATTTGGTCCGCGCCATTCACAACATGGTAGTTGGTTAAAATGTAACCGTCAGCACGCATAATAACACCTGAACCCAAGGATTCATTACGGATGATGCGACGTTGATAAGAACGCGGATCTTGCTGGGTGGTGACGGTATAGACATTGACCACCGCCGGTGCTGCTGCGCGCACGGCTTTGGCATAGGAAATTGCGGCTGGCATATTGTCCTGCGTTCTGAATAAATCGCGCAGGTTCAACTGGCTGTTTTGCTGAAAGAATAACAGCCATACCAATGCAGCTGCCAGGCCGTAGGCAATGCTTTTAAGCAAAAAGATGAGATGTGTAGCCAATTTGGATAATTCAATGCAAGCCAAAGTTCAGGCAGCATAGCATTTAAACAGCTGAAGATGTAGCGTAAATCAGTTCGCGTCTGGTGAAACTGCAACCAACAAAAAGCCCCGCCACCAATCAGTTGCGGGGCTTGATGTTCGCTGCCAGCCTGTTAGCGGATCAACACATAATAGACATTATTATCGCGCTGCACCTGCAGTGCCACTACGCCCTGTGCTTTGCTCAGAATCTCCTGCAGCTGTGCAATAGTGTTTACCTTGGTGCGACCGATGCCAATAATCACATCGTTCTTTTGCAGCCCTAACTGTGCCGCCGGAGAGCGATCGGCCACTGCAGTCAGTACCACACCTGGTGTGCCATCTTCGGTTTTGCCATTACTGAACTCGGCACCGGCCAGCATCTGATGCATTTCCGCAGCCGCAGCATTGACCTGTTCGCCTTCAGTGAGCTTGACCTCGAGTTCAAGTTTTTTATCTTCGCGCAAAATGCCGAGTTTGACGGATTTACCCACCCCAAGCGTGCCCACTTTGGCCCGTAGCTCCGACATCGACTGAATAGCTTTACCATTTAAGCTGACAATCATATCGCCAGAGCGGATGCCGGCTTTATCAGCACCGCTATTTGGCGTGACCTGACCAACAAACACGCCTTTATTCGATTTAACACCCATGGCTTTTGCCACTTCCTGCGTCATATCGTTGCCACTAATACCCAGCACACCACGTTTGACCTTACCAAATTCGGCCAGTTGCCCGACCAGGTTTTTCATCATTGTGGATGGAATGGCAAAACCGATACCCACGTTACCGCCGGCTGGGCCAATGATGGCGGTGTTAATGCCAATCAGTTCGCCGCGCAGATTCACCAGGGCTCCACCCGAGTTCCCCGAGTTAATTGCGGCATCGGTTTGAATAAAATCTTCATATTTTTCAATGTTCAGGCCACCGCGGCCCAGCGCGCTGACAATACCTGAGGTGACGGTTTGACCCAGGCCAAAGGGGTTGCCAATCGCAATGGTAAAGTCGCCGACCCGCAGACTGTCCGAATCGGCAATCTTGATTTCGGTTAAGTCGTCGGCCTGAATTTGCAGCAAAGCAATATCACTGTCCGGATCTTCGCCGATTTTTTTCGCATCAAAACTGCGGCCATCGGTCAGCGTGACCCGAATTTCGTCCGCCTGATTAATCACGTGGGCGTTGGTCACGACATAACCTTTTTTCGCATCAATAATGACCCCCGAACCTAAACCCCGGAACGGCTGGGCCTGGCGTAATTCACCCTGACCAAAAAATTGTTGAAAGGCATCAGGCAGCCGCTGCCGGACTTCCCGGTTACCGGCGACATTGATATTCACCACAGCAGGGGTCACTTTTTCCAGCATAGGTGCCAGACTCGGCATTTCTTGGCCGGCTTCTGCACCGAAAAATGGGATTTTGGCACTGGCTGGGAGGGTGTGACTGAATAAGAAGGCGGCCAGAACACTGGCGGTCAACACAGATAACTTCATTTTCATTACAGCATAGTCTCCATAGGAACGATGGCTATAGAGACTATGATAATGCAAAAAAGTTTCAGTTGCCGACAGATTTTTCTGTTGGAAAGGTCTTCATCAGACCGCTGGAATGGCCTGCATAATCAAGCGGTTGTTCGGCGGCTGGTTCAACTTTTTTCCGCCGTTTTTCGTCAATTTTGTCAATCGACATCCGTAATTGTTCGGCGGTATCGGCAGATAAGTAGCTAAAACCCTGCTCTTCGCTGAAGGTAGGCCGTTCGATCAGCTGCATCTTGGTTCTGGCCATATGGCGGGCAATTTTTTCGTAATTGTCCTGCAACTGAGTCATCAGTTGATGGGTAGTTTCCAGGTGGCTGGAGACGTCAGAGCGATATTTTTGTAACTGCTGACGACTTTCATCCAGTTCAACCTGTAATTTATGCTGGTTAAACTGGCGCAGGCTATAAAAACGGGCGGCGGCGGCACCAATCACAATGCCACCAATTAACCACAGAATGGCGATAGATAAACTCATAACAACTCCTGAAACTGCTGTAAATCCTTTCTAGTGTAACCTAACTTCTTAAACAGAGTGGTAAGCCGTGTTACTATACCAGCTAATTATCACTCCAGCATGCCAGATCAGATTTCCAGCCATGACGACTCCGCTGCAAAAATATCAGCTCGATCTTCAACGTCCAGATTTTCAGTTTGATGCCGCTCAGCAAAATGCTGTAGAGCATCTGCAAAGATTGTATGACGACTTTTGTCAGCAAAGGCCCCAGCAGCAGAGTTGGTGGCAGAAACTGCGTGGCAAAAAACCAGCCCAGGCACCGCTGCAGGGCTTGTATTTCTGGGGCGGGGTTGGCCGTGGTAAAACTTATCTGGTGGATACATTTTTTGAGTGTTTGCCAACAGAACGTAAGTTGCGGGTCCATTTTCACCGTTTTATGCACAAAGTCCACACCGAGCTGACGGCCTTGTCTGGTCAGAGCGATCCGCTGGAGCTGGTGGCGGACCATTTTAAACAACAAACCGATATCATCTGTTTTGATGAGTTTTTTGTCTCTGATATCACGGATGCCATGATCCTTGGCACGCTGATGCAGGCGTTGTTCGCCCGTGGTATCACGCTGGTCGCGACTTCCAACATAGAGCCTGATGGTTTATATAAAAATGGACTGCAGCGGGCGCGGTTTTTACCAGCCATCGCGCTGATTAAACAGCATACTCAGATCGTGAATGTCGACAGTGGTATCGATTACCGCTTGCGTACTTTAACCCAGGCAGAAATTTATCATGCCCCGCTGGATGCTGTTGCCAGCAGTAATTTACTCAGTTATTTCCAGGCGTTATCACAGGAACCGCGCCATGCCGATGCTGTGATTGAAATAGCCCACCGGCCACTGACCACTTGTTATGAAGCTGAAGGCATCGTTTGGTTTGAATTCGCTGAGTTGTGTGAATCGGCGCGCAGTCAATATGACTATATGGAACTGAGTAAAATTTATCACACTGTGCTGCTGGCCAATGTGCAGCAAATGGGGCAGGGCACTGATGATGTCGCTCGGCGTTTTATCGCGCTGGTGGATGAATTTTATGAACGCAAAGTAAAGCTGATTATCTCGGCGGCAGTGCCGATGGAACAGCTTTATAGTCAAGGGATTTTAGCTTTTGAGTTTAAGCGTTGTCTGAGCCGGTTGCAGGAGATGCAATCGCAGGATTATCTGGCGCTGGCCCATTTGCCCTGAACGCGGTCCGGTCCGCTTAATTGGTGATTTTTTTTGCAAAACTGCTGTTTTTTAGCAGTGCTTGCTATATAATCCGCGGCCGGCCCACGTTACAGCCTGAATCTGCCGTAGCCTGGCAGTTTGATGTACTCGAAGGGGTACGATAAACGACATAATCTTTGCCCGAAGATTATGTGAGGTGTAACTGATAATTTTTTTGGATAGTTTGATGAAAACTTTTACTGCTAAACCAGAAAGCGTAACACGTGACTGGTTCGTTGTTGACGCCGCAGGTAAAACCCTGGGTCGTATCGCAACTGAAATCGCTCTTCGTTTACGCGGAAAGCACAAGCCAGAATACACGCCACACGTTGACACCGGCGACTACATCATCGTAGTTAACGCTGACAAAGTGACTGTAACTGGTAACAAAGCGAAAAACAAAAAGTACTACTCTCACTCTGGTTTCCCAGGTGGCATCAAAGAAATCACTTTCGAGAAGCTGCTGGAAAAGAAACCTGAGATGGTACTGGAGACTGCGATCAAAGGCATGCTGCCAAAAGGTCCACTGGGTCGCGCTATGTTCCGTAAGTTGAAAGTGTATGCAGGCGCCGAGCATCAGCACGCTGCCCAGCAACCACAAGTTTTAGACATCTAAGCGGAGCATATCGATATGGCACAGAATCAATATTACGGTACTGGTCGTCGTAAGACCTCTACAGCACGTGTATTCCTGAAAGCGGGCGCTGGTAACATTGTTATCAACCAACGTTCTATCACTGAATACTTCGGTCGTGAAACTGCTCGTATGGTTGTGATGCAACCATTAGAGTTAGTTGAAATGGTTGGCAAGTTTGACATGTACATCACTGTGAAAGGTGGTGGTATTTCTGGTCAAGCCGGTGCTATCCGTCACGGTATCACCCGTGCACTGATGGAGTTCGACGAAACTCTGCGTCCAGCCCTGCGTAAAGCCGGTTTCGTTACCCGTGATGCGCGTAAAGTTGAACGTAAGAAAGTCGGTCTGCATAAAGCCCGTAAACGTCCACAGTACTCAAAACGTTAATTCGTTTTTACTGTTCAAAACCCGGCCTGGTGCCGGGTTTTGTGTTTTTACATCCCTGTAAAAATCTTGCCAAGACCAGCCAGCCAAGCTGGCAGTGCCAAAACGCTCCGGCGGCCAACACTTGTTCCCAATAATGTTAATGCTGCAGCAGCTGGCTACTTTTTTGTTGCATCCTGTTACAACTTCCCGCCTTCGTACATTGCCCCTCGCCAGTTGGAAGCGCTACTATAGCCAAACAGTTTGACCATCCCTCCTGTTACGGAACCTATAACAATGAAAAAAGTTACCCTATTGGCTGCCAGTGTTGCTTTAGCGCTGGGTTTAGTTGCCTGTGATAAAGCACCGCAAGTACCAGCGACTACAGAACCAGCAACAACGACTCCAGCTGTGGCTGCGGCACCGTTAAAATCAGGCATCGATAGCCAGAATTTTGATCCGGCTGTCAAACACAGCGAAAACTTTTTCTACAGCGTGAATGGCAAATGGCTGGCTGAAACTCAGATCCCATCTGACAAAGCCAGTTATGGTGCATTCCACAAATTATACGATGACTCGCAGTTGGCGCTTCGCACTATTATTGAAACCACCGCAGCCAAAAAAGACAAAGCTGCTGGTTCTGATGAACAGAAGCTGGGAGACTTTTACCAGAGTTACATGAATGAAACTGCCATTGAAGCATTGGGCGTGCAGCCACTGGCGGCGGATTTAGCTAAAATCACGGCGCTGAAAGATCACAACGAAGTCACCACACTGCTGGCGCAGTTACAACAAGACGGTATCAGTACGCCGCTGTCCTGGTATGTGAATAACGACGCGAAAAATTCCAGCCAGTATGCTGTGTACCTGGGGCAAAGCGGTTTAGGTTTGCCGGATCGGGATTATTATTTAAAAGATGATGAAAAATCTGTGGCCATTCGTGCTGCTTATCTGAGTTATATCAAAGATATGCTGGCAATGGCCGGTGTTGCTGACGCTGAAAAAGCGGCAGACCGGGTGCTGGCGCTAGAAACCAGCATCGCCAAACAACACTGGACACGGGTAGAAAATCGCGATGCCGATAAAACCTATAACAAAGTCAGCAAAGCCGAGTTAGCCACGTTGTTAAGCGGCTTCCCATGGCCACAGTACGCCAGCACGATGCAGCTCGACCAGGTCAATGATTTTATCGTTGAGCAGCCAAGTTACTTCAAAGCTTTTGGTGAGTTATTTACCGCCACCGACTTACAAAGCTGGAAAGATTATTTATCCATCCGCCTGCTGTCTTCTTTTTCTGAGCAATTGAGCAAAAATTTTGTCGATCGTCACTTCGAAATGTATGGCAAAACTTTATCCGGTACCACTGAACAGCAACCACGCTGGAAAAAAGCCGTCGATGCGTCTGACTCAGTGTTAGGTGAAATTCTGGGTAAACTTTATGTCGCCGAACACTTTAAACCAGAAGCTAAAGCGCGGATGGAAGTGTTGGTGAAAAACCTGATTGAAGCCTATCACCAGAGTATTGATACGCTGGAATGGATGACGCCAGAAACGAAAAAAGCTGCCCATGAAAAACTAAATAAATTCACACCAAAAATTGGTTATCCGGATAAGTGGAAAGATTATTCGGCGCTGACTATCAGTGCGGATGATCTGGTCGGTAACTACCGGGCGGCCTCACGTTTTGGTTATCAGCAGATGATCAATAAGTTAGGTAAGCCAATCGACCGTTCTGAGTGGTTT
The DNA here is from genome assembly GCF_059620065.1 of Rheinheimera sp. B2H12. Lineage (NCBI taxonomy): Bacteria > Pseudomonadati > Pseudomonadota > Gammaproteobacteria > Chromatiales > Chromatiaceae > Rheinheimera > Rheinheimera sp. B2H12. Next base: position 605,140 of record NZ_CM184363.1, read on the forward strand.
ATGACGCCGCAAACAGTGAATGCTTATTACAACCCGGTTAACAATGAAATCGTGTTCCCGGCCGCTATTCTGCAACCACCGTTCTTCCACATTGATGCGGATGACGCCGTGAACTATGGTGGCATTGGTGCGGTGATTGGCCATGAATTAGGCCATGGTTTTGATGATCAAGGCGCGAAGTTTGATGGTGACGGTAATCTGCGCAACTGGTGGACAGATACCGATAAAGTCGAGTTTGAAAAACGGGGTAAACAACTGGTTGAACAGTACAACCAATATGAACCGCTGCCAGGCCTTAAGGTGAATGGTGAGTTGACGCTGGGCGAAAACATCGGTGATTTGGGTGGTCTGACGGTGGCACTGCGTGCTTATAAACTGTCATTGGCTGGCAAAGAGGCGCCGGTGCTCGATGGTTTTACCGGGGAACAACGCTTCTTCCTGAGCTGGTCACAGGCCTGGAAAATCAAAATGCGTGATGAAGCCGCACGCAACCAGTTGATGACAGATCCACATTCACCGGGTCAATACCGGGTGATTGGTATTGTGTCGAACATTCCGGAGTTCTACAGCGCCTTTGGCGTGAAAGAAGGCGATAAAATGTATATTGCACCAGAGAAACGGGTCAAAATCTGGTAATGACAGTTTACTGCTGAAAAAAAGTTAACTTCACAGGGCCGCAAGATGCGGCTCTGCTTTTTAGGGCGTTAGCTTGCGTGGTTCAAGTCAGGCGTATCAGCCTCAGCACCTGACAGTGATGGTTATTTTGCACTCAAAGCCAAGTCTGTTCGTGTTGAACTTCGCGATAAAAATGTCGTCAAATCAATAATTATTATCATTCTGCGTTTTAAACGCTGCTATCATTCAGCAAACTTATACCCAGTATAAGCCCGGCTGCTTATACTGGCATGTCAATTCAGGCGTTTTTTTCTTATAATCCAGCCTGTTTAGATTTGACTGATAACCGCTGTAATACAGGTTGCAGTGGACCAACCAGAGGACATTACTGTGCTACAACAATACCGTGAACATGTGGCCGAACGTGCCGCCCAGGGCATTCCTCCGCTGCCGTTAAACGCTCAACAAGTAGCGTCATTAACCGAATTATTAAAAAATCCACCGCAAGGCGAAGCAGCTTTTCTGGTTGATTTGTTAGAAAACCGTATTCCACCAGGCGTTGACGAAGCCGCTTATGTTAAAGCTGGTTTTTTAACCGCAGTTGCCAAAAGCGAAGTTGTCAGCCCGTTAGTGACGCCAGAGCGCGCCACTGAACTGCTCGGCACTATGTTTGGCGGTTACAATATTCAGCCAATGATTGATTTGCTGGACAGCCCAACCTTAGGTGCGTTAGCCGCCAAAGGTTTGTCTCACACCTTGCTGATGTTTGATTCTTTCCATGATGTGAAAGAAAAAGCCGATGCTGGCAATGCGCACGCTCAAGTGGTGATGCAAAGCTGGGCCGATGCTGAATGGTTCACCAGCAAACCAGCAATCCCGGAAAAAATCACTGTGACCGTGTTTAAAGTCACAGGCGAAACCAATACCGATGACTTATCCCCAGCACCTGATGCCTGGTCACGTCCGGATATTCCACTGCATGCTTTAGCCATGCTGAAAAACGTCCGTGATGGCATCGAGCCGGATGCAGCTGGCTCTAAAGGCCCGGTCAAGCAAATTGAGGCACTGATCGCCAAAGGTTTCCCACTGGCTTACGTTGGTGATGTGGTGGGTACTGGTTCAAGCCGTAAATCAGCCACTAACTCAGTGTTGTGGTTTATGGGTGACGACATGCCATTCGTGCCAAACAAGCGCACTGGTGGTGTCTGTTTAGGTGGTAAAATTGCACCCATTTTTTTCAACACCATGGAAGATTCCGGTTCATTGCCGATCGAACTGGATGTGAATAAAATGGCGATGGGTGATGTCATCGACATTTTCCCACATCAGGGCGTAGTGAAACGTCATGGCACTGATGAAGTGATTTCTACTTTTGAACTGCGTTCAAACGTGCTGTTAGATGAAGTGCGTGCCGGTGGCCGTATTCCATTGATTATCGGTCGTGGTTTAACGGACAAAGCGCGCGAAGCTATGGGTCTGCCACATTCAACGGTATTCCAGCGCCCAGCCGTGACTGAAGTCACCAACAAAGGCTTTACCCTGGCCCAAAAGCTGGTCGGTAAAGCCTGTGGCGTGAAAGGGATCCGTCCAGGCCAATACTGTGAACCCAAAATGACGACTGTCGGTTCACAAGATACCACAGGCCCGATGACGCGTGACGAGCTGAAAGACCTCGCTTGTTTAGGTTTCTCCGCTGATCTGGTGATGCAGTCATTCTGTCACACGGCTGCTTATCCGAAGCCAGTGGACGTCAACACACACCACACGCTGCCAGATTTCATTATGAACCGTGGCGGTATTTCGCTGCGTCCGGGTGATGGTGTGATCCACAGCTGGTTAAACCGCATGCTGCTGCCAGACACAGTGGGTACTGGTGGTGACTCGCACACCCGTTTCCCGCTGGGTATTTCTTTCCCGGCCGGTTCTGGTTTAGTTGCCTTTGCTGCTGCCACGGGCGTGATGCCGCTGGATATGCCTGAATCTGTGCTGGTGCGTTTTAAAGGTGAAATGCAACCAGGGATCACATTACGTGATTTGGTGCATGCCATCCCTTATTACGCCATTCAGCAAGGTTTGTTGACGGTCGAGAAAAAAGGCAAGGTCAATATTTTCTCTGGTCGCGTGCTGGAGATCGAAGGTCTGGAACAATTAACTGCAGAACAAGCCTTTGAATTGTCAGATGCATCTGCTGAGCGTTCTGCAGCTGGCTGTACTATCACGCTGTCTGAAGCTTCAGTGGCTGAATACCTGCAATCGAACATCGTGATGCTCAAATGGATGATTGCCGAAGGTTACGGTGACCGCCGCACTATCGAACGCCGCATCAACGCGATGGAAGCCTGGCTGGCTAATCCGAAGCTGGAACGTGCAGACGGTGATGCTGAGTATGCAGCTGTGATCGAAATCGATCTGGCAGACATCAAAGAGCCAATTCTGTGTGCACCAAATGACCCGGATGATGCCCGTCTGTTGTCTTCAGTGCAGGGCGATAAGATAGATGAAGTCTTTATCGGTTCTTGTATGACCAATATCGGTCACTTCCGTGCCGCCGGTAAACTGTTAGACAAGTTCAAAGGTCAGATCCCAACACGGTTGTGGATTGCGCCACCCACCAAAATGGATAAAGACCAACTGACTGAAGAAGGTTATTACGGTATTTACGGTCGGGTTGGTGCCCGGATTGAGATCCCGGGTTGTTCACTCTGTATGGGTAACCAAGCCCGTGTTGGTGACAATACGACTGTTGTTTCGACCTCAACCCGTAACTTCCCGAACCGGTTAGGTCAAGGCGCTAACGTCTATCTGGCTTCGGCTGAATTAGCGGCAGTTGCTTCTATCACCGGTCGTCTACCGACAGTCGCGGAATATCTGGAATACGCCAAGCAGATTGAAACTACGGCAGCGGATACTTACCGCTACCTGAATTTCCATCAGATGCCACAATACACCCAAGTGGCGTCGAATGTGATTGTGCAACAGGCAGTCTAAAGCCGGTTGATAGCGTTCGTATCAAGGCCCGCTTGCGGGCCTTTGTCATTTTAGCGGTGACCACACTCTGTCAGTGGTCGTCTCATACAGCTGCTGCCAAATACTGCTGCGGACTTAAGGAAACCAAGCCTGATGGAATTTGATTTTATCTACTTGCCGGACAGCCGGACTTATCAATTACAGTTACCAATGGAGCAGCATGCACTGCAACGTTTTTTACTCGACGAATTTGAACGTCGCGCCAGCGCATACCAGCCATTATTAGAGGCTTTATTGGCGTTAGGCCCTTATAGTGACTACCAGTTTGCTGGTCGTGAGTACTGGTTGAAAGTAGAACGGCAGGAAGTGTTGGTCTGTCATCACAGCGTCGGTGTGCCGATGCAGGCTGACGCTGAGTTAGAAGATGGTCTGAGCACTGATGATGCCAGTTTAACGGCTGAATGTGGTCTGGAAGATCTGGTCCATCTGTTACAGCAATGGCAGCAGTTTTTACCTGCGAAATAATCGGGCGGCTTTTGTTTTAGATCCTGCGCCTGCACTTCACGATCACTTCACACTTGGCTTTTTATGCTAGCGGACCAGGTAAACAGTTTTGTTTTTATGACAGAACTGTTAAGTTCGTTCGCTAAAATAATAAGGATCGAAATAACGGCCTGAAATTGTTTCAGCCCGTTTGTTATCGATTGCTGTCGTCAGCTGCAATTTAAGGAAACCTTAAGTTTAAGTTTGCATGCTGAGGTGGTTGCAGAGTGCAGGGGAAATGTGTGTTTGCGAAGAATGTATTAAGCCGTGTATTGAATTGGAGCGGACCTTATCAAATATTGCTGAGTTTTGTATTGCTCAGTGTGTTGTTGTTATCAATAAGCCGGCTTGGTTTGATGCTGTGGCAATGGGACAGGGTCAGTGATGCTGGTTCCGTTGGCTGGATGCTGCTACAAGGCTTACGTGCGGATTTAATTTTGCTGGGGATGCTGGTGGCTATTCCAGTGTTGCTGGCTCCATTCTGGGGCAGGGCGCGCTGGCTCAACAGCTGGAATCAGTTTTGTTTTGGCTGGAGCTTACTGGCGCTGACGCTCATTGTCTTTATTGAGTTATCAACACCTTCTTTTGTTGCACAATATGATGTGCGGCCAAACCGGCTTTATGTCGAATATCTGAAATACCCGAAAGAAGTCTTTGCCACTTTGTGGCAGGGCTTCCGTTTGCCGTTGTTATTAGGCACTGGCCTGACGTTGTTGCTGTTATATCTGGCTGCCCGCTTGTTAGCAAAAGCCAAATGCCGGCAGAAAAGTACCACAAACTTCAAGTTATGGCTGAGCTGGCCGCTGATTGTGCTGTTGGTGTTTGCTGCTATCCGCTCTACCACTAACCACAGACCGGCCAATCCGGCGCTGTTTGCTATAACCGCCGACGCGCTGGTGAATTCACTGATTATCAGTTCGCCTTATTCGGTGTTTTATGCGGTTTATAGTATGCGTCATGAGGCCCGTTCGACGGAACAATATGGTAAATTAGCTGAAACTGATATGCTGCAGCGAGCTTTGGATTGGCCCTGGTTGAAATCTTATCAGTTCAGCGATGCTAAGTTTCCAACTTTGCATTACCAGCAAGCGACGGTGCAACGGCCTAAACCACTGAACATTGTCATTGTGTTGCAGGAAAGCATGGGGGCAACTTTTGTGCAGTCGCTGGGCGGGGTGGCGGTCACGCCTGAGCTGGAAAAGTTAAAAGCCGAAGGCATCTGGTTTGAACAACTCTATGCAACAGGTACTCGTTCGGTCCGTGGTATTGAAGCTGTGGTTGCAGGTTATCTGCCGACACCAGCACAAAGTGTGGTGAAGCTATCAAACAGTCAACACAATTTCACCACTCTGGCGTCTATTTTAAAAGCGCAGGGGTATCACACTCAGTTTGTGTATGGTGGGGAAGCCCATTTTGACAATATGCGCAGCTTTTTTACCGGCAACGGTTTTAGCGATATTGTTGATTTACCCAGGATGAAAAAACCAGCCTTTGTCGGCAGTTGGGGCGCCAGTGATGAAGATTTGTTTCAAACTGCGCATCAGCAACTATTGCAGTTACATCAGCAAGCGCAACCTTTTTTCAGCCTGATTTTTACTTCCTCTAACCATGAACCTTTTGAGTTTCCGGATGGCCGGATCGAGCTGCATGAACAGCCAAAAGATACCGTCAATAATGCCGTGAAATATGCCGATTGGTCGATGGGCCAGTTTTTTCGTCAGGCAAAAGCCAGCCCATACTGGCAGGATACGCTGTTTTTGATCGTGGCCGATCATGACAACAGAGTCTATGGCAATGAGCTGATCCCGATTAATAAGTTTCAAATTCCAGGGTTAATTCTTGGCGCTGATGTGGTGCCAGAAAAGTTATCGGTGCTGAGCAGTCAGGTCGACTTAGCGCCAACCCTGTTGTCGATGGCTGGCATTTCTTCCTGTCATCCGATGGTTGGCCGTGATTTAACCTTGGACAGAACCAGCCCTGGCCGGGCGCTGATCCAGTTTGATGATTATTTTGCTTTGCTTGAGCCCGAGCAGGTGACTGTGCTCAAACCGAATCAGCAGGCACACAGTGGTCGATATGATTTTACCCGCCATGATTTACAACTCAGCGAACAACCAGCCAGCACAGCAGCTTATCAGCGGGCGCTGGCACAGGTTCAACTACCCTCTTATTTGTACCGGGAACAAAAGTATCAGCAACAGCAACGCAGTGGTCCCGGCTGCACTTAGTCAGTGAAACAACGCACCTAGATGGTGCGTTTTTTTTACCCTTCGGTTTTGATTCATGCCTAACTAAATGATTTTTATGAAAATAAAAACATGGCACAAGGTTTCCTTATCTATTTGGCGAATGCAATAAATCACTGGTCTGGTTTGCGCCCGGCCACAGCCAAAAAGGATAAAAATATGAAACTGGTATGTGCCATTATCAAGCCATTTAAGCTTGATGATGTCCGTGAAGCCATCGCGGACATTGGAATAGAGGGCCTGACGGTGACGGAAGTCAAAGGTTTTGGCCGGCAGAAAGGCCACACCGAACTTTACCGCGGTGCCGAGTACCAGGTGGATTTTCTGCCGAAGGTCAAACTGGAAATCGCCACTCTGGATGAGAACGTTGATCGTTTATTAGCCGCGATTGCCAAAGCTGCTCATACCGGTCGCATCGGTGACGGTAAGATTTTTGTGTACGATCTGGAACAAGTGATCCGGATCCGGACAGGTGAAATGGACTCAGAAGCCATCTAGGAGTAGCTTATGCAAGAACAAATTTTTCATTTACAGTTTGCCCTCGATACCTTTTATTTCCTGGTGTGTGGTGCTTTGGTGATGTGGATGGCAGCTGGCTTTGCCATGCTGGAGTCTGGCCTGGTCCGGTCGAAAAACACCACTGAAATCCTGACCAAAAACTTCGTGTTGTATGCCATCGCTTGTTTGATGTATCTGGTCTGTGGCTATCAACTGATGTACGGCGGTGGATATTTCCTGTCTGGCATTGAAGCATTGGATGTAGATGCCACACTGGCTGGTTTTGCTGAGCGGGAAAATGGCTTTACCGGTAAAGCCATGTACTCCAAAGCGGCGGATTTCTTTTTTCAGGTGGTGTTTGTGGCAACGGCGATGTCTATTGTGTCCGGTGCTGTCGCTGAGCGGATGAAATTGTGGGCTTTCTTTGCCTTTGCCGTGGTGATGACTGGGTTTATTTACCCAATGGAAGGTTCCTGGACTTGGGGTGGTCAGTCAGTATTTGGTCTGTACACGCTGGCAGATTATGGTTTTTCTGATTTTGCCGGCTCAGGGATTGTTCACCTGGCAGGTGCGGCTGCGGCTTTAGCTGGGGTGTTGCTGTTAGGCGCACGAAAAGGCAAATATGGCAAAGATGGCAAAACCCATGCTTTCCCTGGTGCCAATATGCCGATGGCAACGCTCGGTACTTTAATCCTGTGGTTAGGTTGGTTCGGTTTTAACGGTGGCTCCATGTTGAAGCTGGCCGATATTGGCAATGCCCATGGGGTCGCTATGGTGTTCGTCAACACCAATATGGCGGCCGTTGGTGGTGCACTGGCGTCCTTGGTGGTATCGATGCTACTGTTTCGTAAAGCCGATTTAACCATGGTTCTGAACGGTGCGCTGGCTGGATTGGTCGCGATCACGGCTGAACCTTCAACGCCAACCCCATTACAGGCGACTCTGTTTGGTTTGATTGCTGGTGTGATTGTCGTGATGGCGATTATTGGCCTGGATAAACTGAAGATTGATGATCCGGTCGGGGCTATTTCTGTGCATGGCGTGGTCGGATTATTTGGTTTGCTGATTGTGCCTTTGACCAAAGATTCCGCCAGTTTCGCCGGTCAGTTACTAGGTGCAGCGACTATCTTTGTCTGGGTATTTGGCGTCAGTCTGGTGGTATGGACCGTGTTGAAAATGACCATGGGTATCCGGGTCACTGAGCAGGAAGAATATGATGGTGTAGACCGGTCAGAATGTGGCATTGAAGCCTATCCTGAGTTTGTTGGATCATCCAAGTAAGCAGTCTGGCAAGTTCGGTGGGGACTTGTCAGGAGCGGTTTGCAGAGTGAACAACCCAGCCCGGATGGCCACTCTGCAAACAAACCAGACCCACTAAGTCGTCTATCCTTGTCCTTTGTCTTTATCAGACGGCCCCGCTGGTTCATGCCTGCGGGGTTTTTTATAATGTTAGCTTTGACTGCGCAGCATGCTTGCCGTTGTTCTTGGCAGCAGCAGTAATGTAGCAGTACATTTATTGCTCGGAAAGTACAAAAACTAACAAGTGAAAATCTTTCATCTGTCTGCGTTCATCTGTCGCCTTTGCCAGGCAGGGGATCATTCCCATCGTCGTGCTGGCTGAATGCAGCATTTATAGGCGATGGCGGCTCTGCTCGGTCAAAACCATTTTGTCAGCTGCAGAAAAAGGAAAGCCGCACTAAAAAGTGCGGCTACCATAAGACTTTGATAACATCCATATTTTACCCTTGCGGGCTAGTCATCCCTGCTCCAACAGGAGTAGAAAGTGCGCTGTGAAGGTAGCAACATCCGTGCCGGGCAAACATCGCAAAAGCAATGTTGTACTGCAAACTTGTCCAAAGCTGTCCGTTGTCCTTCATGACATCATCCTGACGCCAATACGCATCCAGCGTAGTCCGTTATCCTTTTAGCATCATCCTGATGCCAATACGCATCCAGCGTAGTCCGTTATCCTTGTGACATCATCCTGACGCCAATACGCATCCAGCGTAGTCCGTTATCCTTTTAGCATCATCCTGATGCCAATACGCATCCAGCGTAGTCCGTTATCCTTTTAGCATCATCCTGATGCCAATACGCATCCAGCGTAGTCCGTTATCCTTTTAGCATCATCCTGATGCCAATACGCATCCAGCGTAGTCCGTAATCCTTTTAGCATCATCCTGATGCCAATACGCGTCCTGCGTAGTCCGTAATCCTTGTGACATCATCCTGATGCCAATACGCGTCCAGCGTAGTCCGTAATCCTTGTGACATCATCCTGATGCCAATACGCGTCCAGCGTAGTCCGTTATCCTTGTGACATCATCCTGATGCCAATACGCGTCCAGCGTCGTCCTTTGTCCCTGTGACATCATCCTGATGTCAGCGCACTGTACGTGTTCCTTGCTAAACTTATCCGTTCGTCGCCATCGCCGTGTTGAGCTATGGCTGCATCCGTGCATTCAGTAGGTATATTATGCGCAAAAAAGCATAGCCATAGAGGCACTTTTCCTACATGGCATGGTTTGAAATAATATTGTCACGGCCTTTTTGTGTTGAGTTTTAAATTAAAAACAAAGACTTACTGTTTTTTTGTTTGGTTAGTCAGAGGTAAGAATCTGTCATTGCTCACTGATTTGTGAGATATATCTCACACGGCTATAGCAGATTTGGCTGTCATTGCTGAAACTCTGGTATTCTGTTCGTTGTAATTATATTCTTGTTTTATTTCATAAATCCCCAGTAGGGCATTCAGGCAGAGTCATGGCGCGTGAGCAGTTAGGCATTTGTGCAGAACCAAATTTACATGGATTGGTATTTTTACTGAACGCCCGGGATGGTAATCAGGCGACACTACGCTGGCAACTGGCAAAAATTCCGGCGCTCATGCAACGTCTGTCAGAACAATTTTCGGAAGCGAATCTTTCTGCAGTGGTGGCTGTTGGAGTCAATTATTGGGATACACTTTACCCGTCTTGCCGGCCAGCAGATTTTCAGCCTTTTCCTTCTTTACTGCTGGATGAAATCAAAATGCCAGCCGAACCTTATGATCTGTTTTTGCAAATTCGCTCCGACCGTTATGATGTACTCCATCTGGCTGCCCAGCAAAGTTATCAGTTGCTGCAGTCCTATGTGGACGTGGCTGAGCAAATCCATAGTTTTCGTTATCTGGATGGCAGGGAACTGACAGGTTTTATTGACCAACCTGATGCGCCAAAAGGCCGGCGTAAAAGAGCGCTGGCGTTAATTGAGCAGCAGCAACCCGGTTTTGCCGCTGGCAGTTACTTGCATTTTCAGCGTTATCGGTTGGATCTGGCCCGTTGGCAACAATTGACACAGCCACAGCAAGAAGCAATTATCGGGCGGAAAAAAATGGACGGTACTCTTTTGGCAATGGCACAACGGCTGGAAAACAGTCATGCCAATAAAGCGGCGCTGGTTGATGGTACCGGGCAGCCACTGCCGCTGCTATTTCAGAATATGCCCTTTGGCCAGTTAAAAGTGCAAGGCTTGTTATGCCTGGGTTTTTCCTGCAGTGGCCTAGCTTATCCAGCCTGGTTAGCAAAAAGGGTAGGATATCCGCTTGGTAACCCGGAAGAAACCAGCGCTGTTGCGGCACAATCGGAGGCGATCGTTGCCGACTATGACTTGTTGCTGGACTATACCCAGGCTGATGCCGGTGCCGTGTTTTTTGCCCCCTCCATCAGTTTTATTGAACAGCAGGCAGGTTTATGACCGAGAGAACGACTAAACCTGCCTGAGTGGGTAGACGGGTCAAACTTTCTCGAATAATTCCGTGACTTTTTTCAGCGTAAAATTGATATTTTTCACGCTGGTCGGGGCGATGAAAATGGTATCGTCACCGGCAATAGTGCCGAGTACACCTTCCGCTTTACCCACTGAATCCAGCAATCTGGCGATCAGTTGTGCCGCCCCCGGACTGGTACGAATGATGATCATCACATCGTTGTGTTCAATATCCAGCACCAGTTGCCGTAATGGACTTTTGGTGGTGGGTACCCCCAATTCCGGCGGTAAACAATACACCATTTCCTGACGGGCATTGCGGGTACGGACTGCACCATATTTACTGAGCATCCGTGAAACTTTAGACTGGCTGACGTTATCAAAACCTTCGGCTTTTAACGCTTCAACAATGTCACTCTGAGAGCCAAAACGCTCTTCTTTTAATAAAGATTTGAAGGCTGAAATCAGCGCTTCCTGTTTGGATTGTTTGGTCATCATCTGCTGTTCTTATCAATTTTTCCGGCCAATGCTAGCAAAGTTAACACAGCCGGACAGTCATGGCAGTAAAATCGGTTTAATTGCGCTAAAATGGGGGGCAAACCCTAGACTTTAGGCGTAAGTCATTTGTAATTTGCGCGTGATTTCAGTATTGTTGGGCGCGTTTTTTAATGAACCGTTAATTGGGAGAATAGCATGAAAGTTGCCGTATTAGGTGCTGCTGGTGGTATTGGTCAGGCCTTATCTTTATTACTGAAGTTAAATCTGCCAGCCGGCACAGATTTAGCATTATATGATCTGGCGCCAGTGACGCCAGGTGTTGCGGTCGATTTAAGCCATATCCCGACAGCTGTCAAAGTGACTGGTCATGGTAAAGAAGATTTAAACACAGCGTTAGCTGGCGCTGATATCGTGATGATCCCCGCCGGTATGCCGCGTAAGCCAGGTATGGACCGTTCTGATCTGTTTAACATCAATGCCGGTGTGGTGAAAACTTTGGCCGAAGCTATTGTGCAGCAATGTCCAAAAGCCTTGGTCGGTATTATCACCAACCCAGTCAACACCACAGTTGCGATTGCTGCTGAAGTGTTTAAAAAAGCTGGTACCTATGATCCGAAACGTCTGTTTGGTGTCACGACGCTGGACGTGATCCGGGCTGAGACTTTTGTTGGTGAATTAAAAGGTAAAAACCCGGCTGAACTGATCGTTCCTGTCATTGGCGGTCATAGCGGTACAACCATTCTGCCATTGCTGTCTCAGGTTGCTGGCGTAAGCTTCAGCGATGAAGAAGTTGCTTCATTAACTTACCGTATTCAGAATGCAGGTACTGAAGTCGTTGAAGCCAAAGCCGGTGGCGGATCAGCAACACTGTCCATGGGGCAGGCTGCAGCTCGTTTCTGTGTCTCTTTAGTCAAAGGTCTGCAGGGCGAAGTTGTCACTGAATACGCTTATGTTGAAGGAAATGGCGAATACGCGCGTTTCTTCGCTCAGCCAGTGACCTTAGGCAAAAATGGTGTGGAAGCACTGCTGCCAATCGGTACTTTAAGTGCTTATGAAGAAAAAGCCATGCATGATATGCTGCCAACTTTAAAAGCAGATATCACTTTAGGTGAAGACTTCGTCAATAAAGCTTAATGACAGAAACTGTGCCGTTGCTGACTGTGGTTATCAACGGCAATCAACCATGAAAAAAGCCAGCATCTGCTGGCTTTTTTAGTATGGTACGCCGATCAGTGGTTACGTTCTACCGCCATATCAGCCAGTGTCAGTAAAGCTTGTTTGTAAGCTGTCTCTGGCAGAAACGCGATGGCATCACGGGCTTTTTGCGCTTCTTGTTCGGCTTTGTGCCGGGTGTAGTCGAAGGCTTTGGTCTCAGTCAGTGCCGCCATAATGTCATCCAGCCGGCTTAAACCATTGCCTTGCAGGATGGCTTCGCGGATCAGCGCTTGTTGCTGGCTGTTGCCATGTTTCAGGGCATGGATCAGCGGCAGCGTTGGTTTGCCTTCGGCCAGGTCATCACCGATATTTTTGCCAAGTTCATCCACGTTGGCCTGATAATCCAATACATCGTCAATCAATTGAAAAGCAGTGCCTAAATGCATGCCATAAGCCTGCATCGCTTTGATCACGCTTTCATCCTGATCAGACAGCACTGCCGCCAACTGAGTGGCAGCTTCGAACAACTTCGCAGTTTTGCAATAGATGACCTGCAGATAACTTTGTTCTGTGGTATCCGGGTCATTGATATTCATCAACTGCAGCACTTCACCTTCCGCAATGATATTGGTGGCATCGGCCAGAATTTCCATCACCCGCATCCGACCCAGCGAAACCATCAACTGGAAAGAGCGGGTATAAAGGAAATCACCGACCAAGACACTGGCCTGATTACCAAACACTGCGTTTGCGGTTTCTTTGCCGCGCCGTAGCATCGATTCATCGACCACATCATCGTGTAATAACGTCGCGGTATGAATAAATTCAATGATAGTGGCCAGGGTCACATGTTGTTGACCCTGATAACCCAAAGCTCTGGCTGCCAGTACCGCTAACAGCGGCCTTAAACGTTTACCGCCACTGTTGACGATATAAATACCGAGCTGATTGATTAAAGCAACATCGGAGCTGAGCTGGGAAAATATATGCTGGTTCACTGCTGCCATGTCGTCTTGACTTAACAGCCTGATTTCATCGAGCGTCATTCTGAATAACTGCACCAACGGTTAAAGTGAGTCGATTCTACACCAAGAGCCAGATCGGCAAAACTAAAAGTCGATCATTTTGTGATCTGCTGATCTTTTTCAGAATTCCTCTTGCGACAGTAGGGGAAATTGCGTACAATTCGCGCCCTGTGAATATAATTAACACGCCCCTTATCTGGCTGGCGTGATCTGTACGGAGTTAACTATGTACGCGGTTTTCCAAAGTGGTGGTAAACAGCACCGTGTGACTGAAGGCCAAACCCTTCGTCTAGAAAAACTGGACTTAGAAAAGGGCGCAACCATTGAATTCGCAGCATTGATGATTGTCAATGGCGAAGAAGTCAAAATCGGTACTCCTTTAGTTGAAGGCAGTAAAGTAACTGCGGAAGTGGTCAATCATGACCGTGGCGATAAAGTTAAAATCGTCAAATTCCGTCGTCGTAAGCACTCACGTAAACAAGCTGGCCACCGTCAGTGGTTTACTGAAGTGAAAATTACTGGCATCAGTGCTTAATTCAGGAGTAACGACTCATGGCAAGTAAAAAAGGTGTAGGTAGTACACGCAACGGTCGGGATTCAGAAGCGAAACGCTTAGGTGTTAAGCGCTTCGGTGGCGAATCAGTTTTAGCTGGTAACATCATCGTGCGTCAACGTGGTACTAAATTCCACGCTGGCACTAACGTTGGGATCGGTAAAGACCACACTTTATTCGCTTTAACTGATGGTAAAGTTCAGTTTGAAGTGAAAGGTGAATACAATCGTAAGTTCGTGAGCATTGTCAGCGAATAATCCGAAAGTTTCCGGAAAAAGCCCCGCCCAGTGCGGGGTTTTTTTTACTTTCGGCGGTCAGTACTTTAACGCTGACTGCAACACCGGAACTGAGTGAATTTTTCATACAGCGCTTGAACTGGCCACAGGCCACAAGCAAAATTTCCAGTCAGCAGACTGGCACCGCGCAGACATCTGTCAGATTTAGCTGATTCTGCGCATTCGGTTTATACTAAACCGTCGGTAACAACAGCAGGATATAGTCGATGAAATTCGTAGATGAAGCGGAAATCCGCGTCGAAGCCGGTGACGGTGGTAACGGTATAATCAGTTTCCGCCGGGAAAAGTTTGTCTCCAAAGGTGGTCCAAATGGGGGCGATGGTGGCGATGGTGGCGACGTCTACCTGTTGGCAGATACCAACTTAAACACCTTAGTTGATTTTCAGTTTGAAAAAATTCATATCGCCCAGCGTGGTCAGAACGGTATGAGTACCAACTGTACGGGTAAACGCGGTGAAGATTTAGTGCTGCGGGTCCCGGTCGGTACCCGCGCCGTTGACGTGGATACCAATGAGTCATTAGGGGATTTAACCCAGAATGGCCAAAAATTGATGGTTGCCAAAGGCGGCTGGCATGGCTTAGGCAATGCCCGTTTTGCTAGTAGTACCAATAGAACACCCCGTAAAAAAACCAATGGTACACCAGGTGAAGTGCGGAATTTACGCTTAGAGCTGTTGCTGCTGGCTGATGTTGGTATGTTAGGTTTGCCAAATGCCGGTAAATCGACCTTTATCCGCGCTGTGTCTTCAGCCAAGCCAAAAGTGGCTGATTACCCCTTCACGACACTGGTGCCAAACCTCGGTGTCGTCAGAACCGAAAGCAGTAAGTCTTTTGTGATTGCAGACATTCCAGGCCTGATTGAAGGCGCCTCTGAAGGTGCAGGTCTGGGCATCCAGTTTCTGAAACACCTGGAACGTTGTGGTTTATTACTGCATATGGTTGATGTACTGCCAGCGGACGGTTCTGATCCGGCAGAAAATGCGCAGATTATCATTCAGGAACTGGCGAAATACAGTGATAAGCTGGCGCATAAGCCACGTTGGTTAGTCTTCAACAAAATTGATTTGGTGTTGGAAGATGAACTGGAAGCCATTATGCAGCATGTAATTGAGACCATTGGCTGGGATGGCCCGGTCTATCAGGTTTCAGCGGCATCGCGCACCAATACTGAACAGATGTGTCGTGAAATCCAGAACTATTTAGATCTGCTGCCAAAAGAACAACCGACAGAACAATTACTTGATCCTGTGCAGTTTAAGTGGGATGACTATCATGAACAAGTGATGGATTTATCCGATGACCTAGATGATGACGATGATTTTGATGAAGATGACTACGATGTCGAAGTCATTTATCAGCGTTAAGTAGCCGTAGAGGACGTTCGATGAAACTAGCTTTAGTGGCAGCCATGGCCAATAACCGGGTGATAGGGCTGAATAATCAAATGCCTTGGCATATGCCAGCGGATTTGGCGCATTTTAAAGCGGTGACATTAGGTAAGCCTGTGATCATGGGTCGCAAGACCTATGATTCAATTGGCCGTTTATTGCCTGGGCGTCGCAATATTATTGTCAGTCGGCAGCCCGCACCGGCTGGGATGGCGGCAGATTGGGTTGATTCCATCGCCGCAGCTTTAGCCTTGGTTGAATCTGAGCCTGAAGTGATGATTATTGGTGGCGCCGAGTTGTATCGCCAGATGCTGCCCCATGCAGACCTGCTTTATTTGACGCTGATCCAACATGAAACGCCGGGAGATGCATTTTTCCCGGATTATCTGGCGGCAGCGGATTGGCGGCAGATTTCTGCTCAATCACATCAACCAGATGCACTTAATCCATATCCTTACAGGTTTTTATTGCTGGAAAAAAATACCTCTATTGCTGACTGATTGCACAGCTAACCACATGTTGCTACTATTAGTTCGCTGTTAATGTTCATTGTCTGAGGGGTATTTTATGAAATTCATACCAGCGATTGTATGTTGTTCGCTGCTTACTGCCGCAGCTGTCGGGGTTGCTCCGGTGCAGGCTGCTGATCAATTGGCTGCATCAATGTGCGATTATATTAAAGCCGACGATAAAAATCGGTTGCGTAAATTACTGAGTGATAACAGATTAAGACTTCGTAATATCTATGATGGCATTATGTGTAACGGTCAGAATATGGTCCGTTTTGCAGTCAGCAGTAATGCCAACGGTGTTGGTGAATTTATTATTAAGCAGTTACCTGCGGCTCAGATTAGCGCTTCAGAAGATATTGCCTGGGTAGAAGCAAATCATGCCAGTTCAGGGTTACTGGCAGTGTTAAAGGAACGTGCCGGTGGCGGTGATTAAACTGCCTCTGCATTGAAGCAACATTGCCAGCATCATCGCTGGCTTTTTTTATGGCGTGAAACAAGCTCGACTCGATAACAAGGGGGGCAGAGCCCCGATAAAAAAAGCTCCCGCAGGAGCTTTTTTTATCGGGGGTTTAATCAGACTTTAAACTGATCAACGGATAAACGTAGTTCTTCAGCCAGTCTGGCGACTTCATGGCTTGAGTCTGAGGTTTGCTCAGCACCAGCCGCTGTTTCTTCAGCGATATTTACAATAGATTCCAGCAGTTTACTGATTTCATGGGAGACATGATTTTGCTCCCGGGCGGCATGAGAGATTTGTTCGCTCATATCGTGTGCCAGATGGACAGCATGGGTAATAGAGTCCAGCGCCTGATCGGCAATTTCAGTCTGAGCAACGCAATTTTCTGCCTGACGACGACCTTTGTTCATTGCCTCTACCGCAGCCTGAGCACCATTTTGCAGTGCCTGGATCATCGATTGAATTTCCTGGGTAGAAGACTGTGTTTTACTGGCCAGTGAACGTACTTCATCAGCGACTACGGCAAAACCACGACCTTGTTCACCGGCACGGGCTGCTTCAATTGCAGCATTCAGCGCCAACAAGTTGGTTTGTTCAGCAATACCACGGATGACATCCAGGATACTGCCGATAGACGCGCTGTCTTGATGCAGTTTGTTGATGACCTTGGATGCTTGTTCCACTTCTTGTGATAACTGCAGAATAGTCTGTTTGTTATTGTTTGAAATACCTTTCACGCGTTCAGCTTCACTATCAGCGTGTTTAATTTCCGCCAGTGCGTCGCTGGAGCTTTGCATCACGCCTTGTGAAGTACTGCTCATTTCAGTGGTGGCGGTTGCTGCTTGCGTTACCTGCGATTTTTGTTCACGAATCGACTGAGTCGATTGCACAGTAATGGCGGAGGTTTGTTCAGAAGCGGCGGCCAGCTGGGTGGAACGCGAAATAATACCTTGGATTAACTGCCGCAGATTGCTGATCACTTTATTGCAGTTACGTGCCAGTTCGCCAAATTCATCAGTAGCGCTATCATCCAGGCGCTTGGTCAGGTCGCCTAAAGCGACGATGCCCAGCACTTCATTGACTTTGGCCAGTGGTGTGGTGATGCTACGGACCGTCAGTAATGCAATACCGGCAGCAAGAGCAATCGAAATCACGACCACAATAAAGATCATCAGAATGGCATTACTGACGCTGGATTCTGCTTCCGACTGAATGTCGCCGGCAGCACTGCGTGCTTTTGCCAACAACTGGTTCAAAGCTGACACGGCATCGGCAGTTTGTTGTTCTGCTTTGGCCAACATTTTTTCAGCAGCATCGCCAGCGACTAATTTTTGTTGTTTTAAAGCGATAATGCCATCAGCGCCATTTAATAATTCATTGATTTCGTTTATTTTTTCATCAAGTTCGGCCACCATTTCAACCGAGCTGCCTGCTTCTTCAGTTAAAATAGCCATTTTACCGCTGATTTCAGTCATGCGGTTTTTCACTTCATTCGCCAGCGTTTCTGTGGTCGCGGCTGAATTGGTGCGGGTTAAATCAACCACTGTTGAGACCAGCGAATTCAGGCTGGTTTCCATTTCATTGGCGGCGTTATAGGCTTTCGGAAAACGACGGCTGACATCACGGATGTCGGTAAAATCAAGGATTAATGACGCTGAATCATCAGAATTACCTTCCAAATCTGACAGTTGGCTCACCATCTTATCCCGTAAGGTCAGGCTTTTTTTCAGGTCAGTAAATAAGCTGCTACTGGTCGGGATAAAGTCGCCGTAAGTTGAAGACACCAGTTTAAAGCTATTGGCTAATTCAGGTTCTTCCGCCACAACACTTTGTAATGACGTTGCCGCGGCGTCATATAAAGCTTTTTCAGCCGCGAATTGAGTTTCTAATTCGCCGACTTTTTTCACTTCTTCTGCATAAAACGCCTGCAAACTGATTTTACTCATTTTGACAAATTCGCTTTGCAGCACCGCACTATTTTCCAGCGCCGGGATCGAGATGGTATTGACCAGACTGGTCGAATCCCGAATTGTGCTTAATTTGGAATAAGAGGTGATACCGATAAATAGCAATAACAGTGAGATAACACCAAAGCCACCTACAATTCGCAGTGCTACAGTTAACTTCATATGGAACTCCCAACGGGTTTATCATTTGTCGCGTAAAACCGCGAGCGGCTTGGTCTGAAGACCTACATGTGTCTCTGGAAAACGACTGTATTATAGTTGTTTTTTATACCCCGCTACACTATATCGTTGTTCAGACTCAATACAATAGGCAGTTAAAGAATTACCCCAGACACATCCTGTGTCAAGCGCTTCAATCCTGTCCAGTGGGCATTTTCCGTTTAAAGCTGCCCAATGGCCGAACAAAATTCGCGGATGCGGTTTGTTGTTCCAGAATTGAAACCAGGGCACTAAGTCTGGATTTGCCGTGATTTCGCCTTTTTCCTGTAACTCTAATCTGCCATCCGGATAACAGTAACGCATCCGGGTGCAGCTATTGATAGTGAATCTGTGTTGTGCTGCCAAAGTTGTGGCCTCTTGCCATAAATCCGGCTGATTGCCATACATTTGCCGGAAAAACTCTGCCGGTTGTTGTTGCATGGCCATACAGGCCGCCGTTGCCGCCGTGACGGCTTCAGTGGGCGTCCACAGCGGAGCCAGCCCGGCATGCACCAGTAAGAGTTGTTCAGCGGGCAGGTGATGGATCAGTGGCAATTGCAGCAGCCAATCGGCCAGTTGCCATTTATCCGTGGCATGAATTAACTCATCCAGTTGATCAGCACGGCTGATTTTGCCATAACCGAACAAAGATGCGAGGAAATTTAAGTCATGATTACCTAAAACTGCGACTACATTCGCATCCAGCTCGCGCAGAAATCTTAACGTCGCTAATGAGTCTGGTCCACGCGCGATCAAATCGCCGCAAAACCATAACTGATCCCTGTCGCTGCGAAAGTTGAGCAGTTGCAATAATTGCTGCAACTGCGTAAAACAGCCCTGCACATCGCCAATGACATAACGTGCCATTTAGTTCAGGATCCGCGGCACTGCCAGCCGAAATAACGGAATTTCAGCGTTAAAATCGATACCTGACTGACTACGCATTTCATAATGGCCTTGCATGGTGCCGACCGGAGTTTCCAGCACGGCACCACTGGTATAACTATAACTGCTGCCAGCTGGCAGCTCTGGTTGTTCACCAATCACGCCATCGCCGTAGACTTCGCTATGTTTACCATTCGCATCTGTAATTGACCAGTAGCGGCGTAACAGCTGCACCTGTTCTGCACTGTTATTTTGAATCGTGATGGTGTAAGCAAACACATATCTGTTAGCACTAGCATCCGATTGCTGTTCGATGTAAAAGGTTTCTACCCGAATTGGAATATCAAAAGCTGCCGTCATGAGGTTGTTTCCGGTTGTTGTGACAACCACTTGGCGACCCGAATAAATTCGCTGACCGCTAATTGTTCTGGTCTTAACGAGGGATCGATCCCCAACTGCTGAATTTGCTCGGCACTGGCAAAATTGCTAAAACAATTACGCAGGGTTTTACGGCGCTGGTTAAAAGCTTCCAGACAGACCCGGTTTAATACCGTGACTGGTACACCATCGCGTTCGCTGTCAGCTTTTGGGATCAGTCTGACCACGGCTGAATCAACTTTAGGCGCAGGCTTAAAAGCTCCGGGTCCAACTTCGACCACCGGCATGGCGTGGCAAAAAAACTGCGTCATCACACTGAGGCGGCCATAAGTTTTGGAACCATGACCCGCCGTCATCCGCTCGACCACTTCTTTTTGCAGCATAAAGTGCATGTTTTCAATGGATTCAGTGAACTCAAACAAATGAAACAATAATGGCGTTGAAATGTTATAAGGCAGATTGCCGAAAATTTTCAGCTTCTGACCTGCGGTGACTAAGCTGCTGAAATCAAATTTCATCGCATCACCCTGATGGATGGTTAGCTTGTCGGCCAGTGTCGGATGTTCCCGCAGCCGTTGCGCCAGATCCCGGTCCAGTTCAACGACGGTTAAGTGGCCACTGCGTTCAGCCACCGGCTCAGTTAATGCACCAAGGCCAGGGCCAATTTCAACCAGGTGATCACCAGGTTTAGGCGCTATTGCTTTGACGATTCTTTCGATGACGACAGGATCGTGCAGAAAGTTCTGGCCAAATCTTTTGCGGGCGGTATGGCCCATATGTACTTTATCAGTCATGAATTTATTTCGATTGAGTCGCTAAAAAAATCGCCTGATCCAGCGCGTGCAACAGGCTGCCTGCATCGGCTTTCCCGCTGCCTGCTAAATCAATAGCAGTGCCATGGTCGACGGAAGTGCGGATCAGCGGTAAACCAAGGCTGATATTGACCGAACGGCCAAATCCTTTGTGTTTCAGCACAGGTAAACCCTGATCATGGTACATCGCTAAGACCGCATCTGCGTTGTCGAGATATTTTGGCTGAAACAGCGTATCTGCAGGTAAGGGACCTATCAGGTCCATGCCTTCGGCACGCAGTTCATTCAGGGCCGGAATGATCACATCTAGCTCTTCCCGGCCGAGATGGCCATCTTCGCCAGCATGCGGATTTAAACCACAGACATAAATCCGTGGTTGGGTAATGGCAAATTTCTGCTGCAAATCCTGTTGCAAAATCCGCAATACTTGCAGCAGTCGTTCGCGGGTGATCGCTTTGGCGACATAAGCCAATGGAATATGCGTGGTTGCCAGCGCCACCCGCAACCCTGCAGTTGCCAGCATCATCACTACATAAGGTGTATTGGACTGATGGGCAAAAAACTCGGTATGTCCACTAAATGGAATACCTGCTTTATTAATAATGCCTTTATGCACAGGACCCGTGACAATAGCGGCAAAACCACCGTTCATGGCCTGCTCGCCGGCAAAGGTCAGAGTATCAACAACATACCGGCCGTTGTTTTCGTTTAAAATGCCTGGGATCACGGCCTGCGCCACCTGAAACGGCGCTATCGTCAGGGTGCCGGCAGCTTGCGGCTGAGCAGGTTGCCCACTTTGGTAGGGCAATAGCTGTAACGGCAGTTGTAACTGAGCTGCTCGCGCGGTCAATACCTCAGGATCGGCACAGACCACCAGTTCAACTGGCCAGGCTTGCTGGGCCAGTTGCACCACCAGATCAGGACCTATCCCCGCCGGTTCTCCTGGTGTAATCCCAATTCTAAGGGTCATTCAGTCTCCGCCAACACTTCGATAAATGCCTGATCCCTTAATTCGCGCAGGAAATTACTGGATTCTTCATTATAACGACGGTTGTAAATCAGCCGGGTCACTTGCTCACGTTTTTTCTCGGCAGTGGCATCAACAGTACGACGGTCATGCAACTGAATGACGTGCCAACCAAAATCAGAGCGGAAGGGCTCACTGATTTCGTCTTTTTTCATGCTGGCCAAAGTGTCACGGAAAGCAGGTACGTAGTTGCTCGGATCAGCCCAGCCCAGTTCACCGCCTTTGAGTTTTGAACCTGGATCTTCGGAATGTTCGATGGCGAATTTAGCGAAATCAGCTTTGCCAGCTTTATAATCACTGACAAATTTTGCCAGCATGTTTTTCGCTTTTTCTTCACTGATAATGATCGAAGGTTTGATCAACACATGGCGCGCATTCACTTCTTCAAATTCCACCACATTGCTGCCACGGATATCAAAAATTGTCAGAATATGGAAACCAGCACCAGAACGTAACGGGCCAATCAGGTCTTTTTTCTTTCTGCCACGGATTTGGTCAGCAAATAAGGTTGGCATTTCATTGATATTCAACCAGCCCAAATCACCACCTTCCAGTGCCGTTTCAGCTGAAGAAGAGTTCATCGCGATACGCTTGAAGTCGTTGCCGGAGTTTAACAACTCCAGAACTTTGTTGGCTCTTTCTTCTGCTTCTTTCATTTGTGCCGCATCTGGCTGACTTGGCAATGCAATCAGAATGTGACCGATGTTGTATTCTTCGTTACTGGCGCCTTGCTCTTCCATCAGCCGGGTCACAGTGTCAATTTCCTGCGGGCTGATATAAATACGACGCTGGATATTGGCTCTCATGACTTCACCAATGGTGATTTCTTCCCGTAAACGCTCACGGAATGCTTCATAACTGCCTTCTTCCTGCACCACTTGGGCGCGGAATTGTTCCAGTGACATTTTTTGTTCGCCAGCAATATTCTGGATGGTTTGATCCAGTTGTGGATCGGTAATTTGCAGACCCATCCGCTTGGCCATTTGCATTTGTAAGCTGGTCAACACCAAACGGTCCATCGCCTGGGTCCGTAATGCCCGATCCGACGGCAGGGTTTGTTGCTGCTTGGCGGCATTACTTTTCACCCGGGCGACCATTTCATCTACTTCACTTTCCAGCACCACTGAATTATTGACCACAGCAGCCACTGCATCAATTTTGGTTTCAGCAGCCTGACTGGCCATGACAATACAGGTGGAAAGCGCAACAGCGATTAACTTTTGTAACTTCATAGATATCCACATTAATTATTTAGAAGGTAAGGGCGGCGATAACCAAAAATTCCGCTCGACAACATATCAGAAACATCAAATCCGGCAGAATCACCAAATCCTTTTAACACAAACCGTAACGCAATACCGCTATCGAGTTTCACCGGATAGTTCAGGTTGTTAATTGCCACATCAAGATTGGTTTCAATCTGACGGCGGGCAACCAGCCGAATAGCCCAGCAACAGGATTCATATTGGATGCCGATATTGGCTTCAATCATCCGGTCATGCTCAATATCACGATAATAACTGGCGACCGCCTGCCATTGTGCCGTGATTGGCAGAGTGCCGAGTGCACCCAACTGAACAATTTCGTTATCTGAGACATCCCGGCTGTAGCGATGGTTCAATTGCAACACTTTTTTATCATCAGCCCGGTAATCCAGCGTCACGCTACTTTTTACCATCCGATTTGTTTTGGCATCATATTGCAGACCGCTGTTCAAATACCAGCGTTGTTGCCAGTGCAGCAGTGTTTCGGCGGCAAAAATAGATTCTGTGGCCGAAATGGGTTGTGTCAGCCGTTGTTCTGCTGGTTTTGGGTCGGACAAAAACAGGATCTGGCCCATGCTAAACCGAAAACGTTCAGTATCCTGTTGATCATACAACCTGGTGGTCCAACCGATCGTCAGTTGATTGGCATCGTTAATCCGGTCTAAGCCTGAATAACGATTTTCACGGAATAAGCCGTAATAGTCGTCCTGCAGCCTGGTTGTATCGTACAAACCAATATTGTTCTGATCGCGGTACGGAATATACAGATACTGCACCTGTGGCTCCAGTGTCTGTAAATAAGGTTGTTCAAACCAATGGGTATCCCGCTCAAAATTCAGTTTGCCATTGAATCTGACTTTAGGAATAGCACGTTGCACTGAGTCGTCAAGAGTCTGCAACTGTGGATTAGACTGTTGTGACCGGATATCCTGCTGATAATAAGTCTGCAGCAAGCTGCTTTCAAACATCAACTCCATCGCCGGTGTGTAATAAGGCAGCCTGATACTGGGTTCAAGGTGCAATCGGTCTGCGCTCTGGATCAGCTGTTGATCATTCTCAAAATGGGCATACTGACCATTCCAGAGAAACTCCAGTCCGGCTCCGAGCGGAATAGGTTTGGCGGCTTTGATATCAAGCTGTGGTAGCGCTGCGTAAGAAGATTGATAATTTCCAAGCGTTTCAAAACCTTGCAGCCGTAACTCTGAACGAATTGTATCGCCGAAATAACTCAGGCCGGCCTGGCGGTACAGTTGGGTATCACTCTGATTATTAATATCTGAACCCAGCTCAGTGAGATATGCATCATCGCTGACGTCGGTAAAATCGACACTGGCGCGCCAGCGAGAATTAAAATCAGCCAGGTGCTGAAAATTGGCCAAATAGCGGCTGCCAAAAGCAGTTGGTTTTTCCTGATCTTTGTTCAGGTATTCCAGATGCAAAGTACCGTGATGTTCTGCTGTCAGATATCTGAATTCCGATTTCAGCTGAGTACCACGTTCGCTCATGTAACGCGGTGTTAAGGTTAAATCATAATTCTCTGCCAGATTGAGATAATATGGCAGCTCAATATCCAAACCGAGCTTCTGCGAGCTGCCAATTTTTGGAAATAACAGCCCGGTTTTGCGTTTATTGCTGACCGGATAGGTCATATACGGCAGGTACAACACCGGAATATCCTGCACCCGGATCACTGAATTCCAGGCTTCACCCCAGCCGTCATCGGCATTAATCTGAATTTTTTCGGCGGTGATGGCCCAGCCATTATCGCCTTCAGGGCAAGTAGTAAAACTGGCCTGGTTCAGTTGCACCTGTCGCTCAGAAGCGGTGAGTACACTGGCATAACCCCGTCCCGCCTGGCTAAGGAAACGGTACTCGGCATCTTTTAACAACACTTTGTTTTCAGCCATTTTGGCACTGAAAGAACTGCTGCTGACTTTGAGCATGGAGTTGTAATAGCTAATGCCACCATCGGCCGACATGCTTTGTTGCTCATTACTGAAATGGGCATTGGGTGCTGTCAGCAACGTATCGGCAAAACTAAGGGTGACGTTACCGGCAAAATTGGCGGTTTGGTTGTCCAGAATTTCGGCATGGTCTGAGTCAATCCGCAGACGGTTATCAGATTTATCCAGACCGCTCACTGCGGTTGGTATGGTTAAAGTCGGATAACATTGCTGCACAGGCACTTTGGCAGGAGTCTGTTCCTGCGCCAGCGTTTGTGTTGACATGGCAGCAATCGCCAATATGACCCATTGATTGATAACAGTTCGTTTCATCCAGCAATCTCAAAGTTTGTGCTGTGTTGGCTGCGGGACGGCAAAACAGCAAGGTCGTTATAATAAAGCAATTTTCTGGTTGTTGCTAATCGGATATAGTGCAGCCTTTGACTATGCGGGAGCAAAAAGTGTCCGAGCGTTTGAGAATAATTGCTAATTTTTTGGCAGGGGTCTGGCCTGAGCAGACTTATAGCTTGGCAGCCATCAGTGGTGATGCCAGTTTCCGCCGTTATTTCCGCGTCAGCACTGCTGATTCTGCTGCAGTGACTGTGCATTATGTGCTGATGGATGCTCCCCCGGCGCTGGAAGACTGCCAGCGTTTTATCGCCGTACAACAAGCCTGTCATATTGCCGGACTCAGAGTGCCGGCGATCGTTGCCGCCGATGCAGCCCAGGGCTTGCTGCTGTTGGAAGATCTGGGCGATCAATTGTTAATGCAGCAGTTGAACCATGACAATGTCCGGCACTGGTATCAGTTGGCGTTAACGCAATTAGCAGATATCCGCACGATCCACGCCACCAGCCAAGGGCCTTTGCCGCTGTTTGACCGCGCTTTTTTACTACGGGAAATGCAGTTGTTTATTGATTGGTTTGTGATCAAACATTTGCAGTTGGAACTCAGCCCGGCTGAAACGCAAATGTTGCAACAACTATTCGAATTACTGGCCGACTCAGCGCTGCAACAGCCGCAAGCCGGGATGCACCGGGATTACCACGCCCGTAATCTGATGGTGCTGGCTGATCAACAATTAGCAGTGATTGACTTTCAGGATATGGTGTCAGGTCCCGTCAGTTATGATGTGGTGTCGTTATTAAAAGACTGCTACATCCGCTGGCCGCAAGCGCTGGTGCAGGAACTGGCCATGGCTTATTTCCTGCAATTGCAACATCAGGGCGTCTATACGTCCGATTGGACGCAAGCTACATTTTTGCGCAGTTTTGATTTGATGGGTTTACAGCGGCATTTGAAAGTCTGTGGCATTTTCAGCCGTTTGTATCATCGGGATCAAAAAACTGGTTATCTGCCGGATTTACCCAGAGTGCTCAGCTATGTGCTGGATACTGCAGCGATTTATCCGGAATGTGCCGGGCTGCATCAACTGCTGCAAAGTAAAATTCTGCCGCGTTTTCGTGAGATTTCATGATGAAAGCGATGATTCTGGCGGCTGGTCGCGGCGAGCGGATGCGACCACTGACTGACAGCCTGCCTAAACCTTTATTGCCGCTGGCGGCCAAGCCGCTGATTGTGTATCACATCGAAGCGCTGGCCAGAGCGGGTATCACCGATATTGTCATTAATCATGCCTGGCTTGGGCATTTGCTGGAACAGCAATTAGCAGATGGCCGCCAATTTGGTGTCCGTTTACAGTATTCTGCCGAAGGCGCCACCGGATTGGAAACTGCCGGCGGCATTCGTTTGGCCCTGCCACTGCTAGGGAATGAGCCGTTTCTGGTGGTCAATGGCGATATCCACACTGATTTTGATTTTGCCAGCTTACTGGCACAACCTGTGGCAGATGTACTGGCGCACCTGGTGCTGGTGCCGAATCCGCCGCAACACCCAGCCGGCGATTTTGCTTTGGCTGCGGATAGTGGTTTAGTGGCAGCTTCAGGTGCAATTCAGCATACCTTCAGTGGGATAGGGGTATATAAGCCTGAGTTTTTCAATGCAGTGCCGGCTGGCCCGCAGAAGCTGGCGCCTTTTTTACGTTGTGCCATGCAATCAGCTTTAGTCAGCGGACAACTTTATCAGGGGTATTGGGCTGATATTGGCACCCCAGAGCGCTTGGCACTGGCAGAACAATGGCAGTTGCAGTCAGAACGAGGTCAGTATGTGGGGTAAAATTTTAGGCGCTTTATTTGGCATGGCGCTGGCAAAATGGCCAGGCATGTTGCTGGGTCTGTTAGTGGGTCATTGGTTTGATCGGAGCTTGCGTTCTTCCTTTGAAAATGCCGGTGGTTTTGCGGCATTAAAGCGTGAATCCGCTGATCCGCAAGGCCTGTTTATGTACAGCACTTTTGCGGTGATGGGACATTTGGCCAAAGCAGATGGGGTCGTGACTCAGGCTCATATCGAAAAAGCCAATTTATTTATGCAACAGCTTGGTTTAGACAGTACACAGCAACAAGAAGCACAGCGTGCATTCAGAGAAGGAAAAGCGGCCGATTTTCCGCTGCAAAGCCAACTGAACCAGCTAAAACAAGCGTTTCGCTGGCGGCCAGACTTGTTGCAAATGTTTCTGGAAATTCAGATCAGCGTTGCTTATGTCGATGCCCGGCTTAGTCAGACAGAATTGCAATTATTACAGCAAGTTGCTACGGCGTTATCGATTTCAGCCAGTCGATTACATTATCTGTTGGGCCGTTTTGAAGCAGAGGCGCGTTTTGCCAACCGCTCGCCCAAGCCCGAGGCGAAGGCATCAACACTACAGGATGCTTACTTGTTATTAGGTGTTGGCAGTCAGTGTAGTGAAACTGAACTGAAAAAAGCCTATAAAAAGCAAATGGCGCAGCATCATCCGGATAAACTGATGTCACAGGGGTTGCCCAAAGAAATGTTGGAGCTGGCCAAGCGCAAAACGCAAGATATTCAGGCTGCTTATGAGCTGATCAAACAGGCTCGCGGCCGTTAAGGAAGCGAGTCTGCTTTACGTTCAGTTTTTGTGATAAAACATAAAATAAACAGCGCCAAGCAGGCAGATACCGGCATAGACATAATTCCATTTAAATGGTTCTTTCATATAAAACAAGGCAAAGGGGATAAATACCGTCAGTGTGATCACTTCTTGCAAAATCTTCAGTTGTGCCAGCGACAGCACCTGGGAGCCAATGCGGTTGGCTGGCACCATCAACATATATTCAAACAGCGCTATGCCCCAAGACACTAAAATGGCGATGTAAATCGCAGAGCCTTTCAGGTGCTTCAGATGACCGTACCAGGCAAAGGTCATAAAAATATTGCTCAGCAACAATAAAACCACAGTGCTGAACATAGGTGACAACTGCAACATAAAAATCTCCGATAAAAATGATGTGTTTATCTGCTGGATCCGCCGCTGCTGCCGGATGGATCTCAGCTATGTAAGCCATTACAAATATAACGACCGAAAAGCTTGCAAATCTGCACAGGTACCCTAAGTTTATCGGGATACGACGACCAACTCCGAATTATTTTTCACCGGATATCAATCACAAAGGGATTACTGCGCTATGCGTAAGAATTTGCCTGTCACCAATACCGAACGAACTTTTCCAACTGAACAACGACTGATTTCTGCCACTGATACCCAAGGTGTTATCCAATACTGTAATGATGATTTTGTCGCCATCAGTGGTTTCCTGCGCGAGGAAATCGTCGGACAGCCGCACAATCTGGTCAGGCACCCGGATATGCCGGAACAAGTTTTTTCCCTGATGTGGAACTATTTAAAAGCTGGTAAATGCTGGATGGGCATTGTCAAAAACCGCTGCAAAAATGGTGACTATTATTGGGTGAATGCCTATGTTACGCCGATCCTGGAGCATGGCAAAGTAGTCGGGTATGAATCGGTACGAATTAAACCTAGCTATGAGCAAATCCAGCGGGCACAACAATGTTATCAGCGGATTAATGAAGGTAAAGCTGCGGTGAACGGGCATAGCCTGTTGCAACACTGGCCGTTATTGCTTGGTTTGAGTCTGGTGAGCGGATTAAGCTGGCTGGCCAGTGCGATGGCGGGAAATATGGCGGTGGCTGCCACTGCCGGTCTTGGCAGTGGCGCATTATACTTTTTGGCCAGTCAACGCCAAACCAACGCTTTGCAGTCGTTAAAATCGCAACTGACTGAACCGTTTTTATGTCCGATTTCAGCGCAGATTTATACTGGCAGAGCAGATGACTGGGGACAGTTGCAATTAGCCATAGTAACTGAAACAGCCCATTTGCGTACTGTGTTAACCAGATTACAGGATGCGGCTTTATTGGCATCAAAAGAGTCTTCGCAGGCGTATCAACTGGCGAAAGCAACATTGGGATCGATTAATGCGCAGCAACAGGAAACTGATCAGACCGCCACTGCGATGAATGAAATGACGCATACCATTGCTGAGGTTGCACAAAATGTGCAGCTAACCTCGACTGAAGCGGCCAATGCCAGTGCATTAACTTTGCAGGGCCAGACTGTGGCACAGCAAACCAAAGATGCGATCAACACACTGGCCAAAACAGTACAGGCTATATCTGCAGCGGTGTCAGAACTGGCGACCCAAACCTCCAGCATCAGCCAGGCTTCTGAAATTATTCAGCAAATCGCCGAACAAACTAATTTGCTGGCGCTCAATGCGGCGATTGAAGCTGCCCGTGCCGGTGATCAGGGGCGTGGTTTTGCTGTAGTAGCGGATGAAGTACGTCATTTGGCACAGCGCACGCAAGAATCCACCAAACAAATCCAGCAGATTATTAATAATCTGCAGTCAGGTGCCAGTTCTGCGGTGTTGGCTGCTTCACAAGGTATGCAAGCCACTGAAATTGGTGTCAATAAAGTGCAGGAAAGTGAACGGATGCTGCATGGCATTATGGAAGCAGTCAATATGATTGCCAGAATGGGGCATCAGATTGCGGTTGCTGTCGAAGAACAAGCGCATGTTTCCGAGGATATCAATCGGCAGGTGACGCGAATTGCCGAACTGGCTGGGGATTCATATCGGCAAAGTGAAGAATCTGCCACCGTCAGTAGTGACTTGGAACAAAATGCCCGTTCTTTATATCAGTTAGTCGAGAGGTTTAAGAAATAGCTGGCACTGCTGACAGTGGTTGCCGGATCAGAAACCTTGCGCATTTAACCAGCCGTACACTTCTTTAAACAGCCAATGCTGATATTGGCTATCATCTATTGAACCTGGTAATAAACGTTGGCGGTAGCTGTTTTTCAGATGTTTGCGGACCAGTTGCTGCCTTAACTGGGCCTGTGCCATGGCAAAAGGATGATCAACCTGCTGTTGGATATCCAGCGTTGGCACTTTATGCTTTGCCAGCGCTAAGGAGACGGTTTGGTTGAGTTTTTGCTCTGCCAGATAGGCACTGAGTAAAATAAGGCCTTGTGGTGCAATCAGTTTTTCCGATTGATACAGCTGGTTTAATAATGCGCCGCTGCTGCCTTGGGCAATCACAATAATATTTTGGTAGGGTGCTTTGGCTTGTTCCATCAGTACTGTCAGGCGTTGTGCTAACAGGTCCTGGTAGACCAGCATATTTTCAGTATCTGGCTGCGGGATGCTCTCCGGCACCAACAAGGACATGGTGTTCCAGCCATAATCGACCAATTGCTGCCGAAGCATGTCAATCGCTCTCGGGCTGGCGGCATGCTGACTCCAGTCTGGGACCAGGATTACCGTGCCTTTGGTGTAGCTGGTCATGGCGGCTTTTTGTAAAGTCAGGAATTCCTGTTCACCCCCTTTGACTAATTTTGCTTCGTCACTGCCAAATTTATGCTGCAGGTCGAGGGTATATAAGCTTTCGATGCTGGCAGGGGCCTCTGCTGCAATCATGTCGCCAGCCAGGGCACTCAGCAACACAAGCAAGATGCGCTTTTTCATTTGCAGCAGACTCCGTTCAGTTTGAGAACAGTTTATCGGCAACAGTAGCACAAACTTAACCAGCATTGTTGCTGGCAGGACCCTGCAGTCTATGCAATCTTAAAGTGCCTTTGAGTTTCTGGCAAAGTGAACTGGTCCAGAGCCCGAAGCTGTAGTTTTCGACTACGCAGCTAAAAAAAAAGCCACCCGAAGGTGGCTGTTTGTAACACAACGATTAACGTTGTACTGCTTCTTTTACAGTTGCAGTCACAGTCGCTTCAATACGACGGTTTAAAGCGTGAGCAGCAGCAGTTTTGCCGGTCGCTCTTGGTTTGGTGATACCGTAACCAACAGCTTTTACGCGTGCACGGTTGATACCGAATTCAGTGACCAGAGTATTGGCAATTGCATCAGCACGACGTTGTGACAGCGCCAGGTTGTAAGCTGGAGTACCAACGTTTGACGCATGACCACCAATTTCAACATCAGTATTTGGGAAACGTTTTAAGAAGTTTGCCAGTTTTTCGATGTCAGCATGGTACTGAGTTTTTACCACAGAAGAGTCATTGTCGAACTGGGCATTTAAGGCAATGCTCACTGAGTTTTCAGTGAAGATTGAACAGCCAACAGTGTCAACTTTATCTGTGATTGGGGTGTTAGGGCACTGATCTTTATCATCAGTAACGCCGTCTTGATCTGCATCACCGATCACTGGCTGTGGTGCTACCACTGGCTCTGGTGCTGGTGTCGGTTCGTTTGCCGGCGCATCACCAAAGAAGTAACTCGCACCAACTTTGATACCTGCATCGCCGAAGCCTTTGCTGATACCTTGGTAACGATTTGCTTCGAAAAACATGGCTACGTTGTCGCTCACGAATACGTTTGCACCGATGCCAAGGTTAACGGCAGAAGCAGAACGACCAGTTGTGAAATTCTTTACACCACCGAGGATATAAAATGCACTGTTTGGCAGGTGGTAACCAAGGTCTAAACCAACCCGGTTGCCTTCTACATCAGCTTTGTCGACATTCAGAATATCCAGCTTCTGGCGGGCGTATTCAGCACGAATGCTCCAGCTTGGGCTGATGCGGTAACCGATATTGATACCTTTGCCTTCACCTTTATCTTGAAATTTCCAATCTGCAGAAACAGATTTGTCGCCATCTGGCAGATAAATTTCATAGAATGCTGAACCGAATACGCGGTCTTGTAATTGTTCCGCTGTAGGTGCATTTGCTGCAGCCATCAGAGGTAAAGCTGCCAGAATGGCGATTGCGCTAGTTTTGAGTTTCATCCGTATCTCCTTAGGGGTTTTTCCAACTCGCTAATTTTATTTGATTTGTGCTTAATAAACAAACACTGTTCAAGTTTATTACTAATAAAATTGCTAATTTTATGGCGAGATAGCACTATTTTAGCATTTTAAGCTGAACTTTGCATGAACCATATTAGTCTAACGACTCTTTAGAAGGCTAAAATGGACTGGTTAGCGTAAATTCTAGCCATTGTTGACTGTGCGGATGAGACAATGCCAAATACTCGGCATGCAGTTGCAAACGCGAGGCTGCTGCTAATCCCGCTGCTGAAGCATAAAATTTATCTCCCAAGATCGGATGTCCCAACCATTGCATATGCACTCTTAATTGGTGAGAACGACCAGTGACAGGGGTGAGCCGAACTCTGCTGCTGTTGTTTTCGACCGATAGCAGGCTGAAATGGGTCAGTGCTGGTTTACCGTGTTGAAAGCAGACCATTTGTTTAGGCCGGTTTGGCCAGTCGCAAATCAGCGGCAATTGCACAGAGCCCTGATTGACCGGCAACAGACCTTCCAGCCTGGCAATATAATGTTTTTTGGTCTGGCGTAATTCAAATTGCCGGTTTAAGTGACGTTGGCTGTCAGCACTAAGTGCCATCACCACCAAGCCGGAAGTTGCCATATCTAACCGATGTACAATGCGGGCGGTCGGGAACACCCGTTGCACCCGTCGTTCCAGGCAATCCTGATGTTCAACGGCTTTACCTGGCACAGTCAACAAACCACTGGGCTTATTCAGCACCAGCAGTTGGTCATCCTGATACACAATCTCCAGGTAGGGATTGGTTGGCGGATCATAATGGATTAGCATGCTGCTGCCTGTGGCCGCATCATCCAATACTGGCCTTTATTCATGGCTGGCCACAATGACCCGAATGGCATCAAACTTCAAGCGGGCTTTGCTGATGTAGTCGCTCAGTTGGCTTTGCATGGATTGCAAATGGCTGATTTCTTCCTGTCGCACCGATGGATTGATTTTGGCCAGCGCCGTTAACCGCTCGATCTGAGCTGTCAGCGCTTGCTGCATTTTTTGCTGCGCTTCTTGCTGAATATGCGCCAATTGAGTACTGGCATAAGCTTCAGCTTTGGCAATCAGCGGATGGATAGTGGTTTGTAAAGCTCCCACCAGTTTAGTGGCAGTCTGGCGGCCCACCGGTTTTAACTGACGATTAAAGTTATCAAACGGCACATTTGGTGCCAGGTTTTTGCCGCTTTTTTCCAGCAATAACCGGATCGGTGTCGCCGGTAAATAACGCCCTAACTGTAATTCAGCTGGCGCACTGGCTTCTGCCACATAGATAAACTCGACAAAAAAACTGCCGACAGGGAGTTGTTTGTTAAACAGCACCGCAGCAGAGCTGTTGCCCATACTGTCGTTGGTGACGATATCCAAAGTGCCTTGTACCATCGGGTGATCCCAACTCAGGAACTGAATATCTTCTTGTGCCAGTGCAGTATTACGGTCAAAGGTTACACTGACTCCTTCTTCATCTAATCCGGGGTAGTGTCCCTGCGTTTGTTCAGATGGGGTCAGTACTATACTGGTATCGCTGCGATCATCCTGATTAATACCGAGGATATCCCAAGCCTTAATCATGTACAGCGGTAGCACAGTATCGTCGTCCTGTAACCGGATTTGCTCGGCGATACTCGCGGCCTGACCACGGCCGGCTGAATTCATTTCCAGCAGTTTATCCCGGCCTTGTTCCAGTTTTTGTTTCAGTGCGGTATTCAGTTCCTGCGTTTGGGTAATTAAAGCAGTGACGTCATCCTGCGCCGGCTGATGACTGGCCAGTAGTGCCAGCAGTTGTGGCTGGACTTGTTCAAACACGGCACGACCGGTCTGGCTGGTGTGGGCAAAAGCCTGTAAGCCCTGATGATACCAGTCGAGCAAAATCTGCTGTGGGTGATTGCTAAAGTGCGGCAGATGGATTTGGATATCGTGTTGCTGACCAATCCGATCGAGCCGACCAATCCGTTGTTCCAATAAATCCGGGTTCAGCGGTAAATCAAACAACACTAAATGATGGGCGAACTGGAAGTTACGACCTTCACTACCAATTTCAGAACAGATCAACGCCTGAGCAGCGTTATCATCCTGGGCAAAATAAGCGGCAGCTTTGTCGCGTTCAACAATACTCATGCCTTCGTGGAAAACCGCCGCTCTGATACCTTCTTTCACCCGCAAGGCTTCTTCCAGCGCAATGGCGGTATCGGCATGGGCGCAGATAATCAGAAACTTTTTATATTTGTTGGCTTTAATCCGTTCGATAATCAGCTCGACTCTTGGGTCAAACTGCCACCAACTGCTTTTACTGCCTTCAAACTCCTGGAAAATCCGCTCCGGGAATAACTGGGCGCGTGCTTTTTGCGCATCAGTCTGACCGCCGTTAAAGGCTTGCTGCACTTTAATGGCATTTTTATATTGCTCTGGCAATTCCAGTGGCAGCAACTGTGGCTGACGTTGTGGAAAGCCCGCAATCGCAGCACGGCTGTTGCGGAATAAAATCCGGCCTGTGCCGTGTCGATCCAGTAACTGGCTGATCACCGACTGCTGCGCCTGACGACGGCCATCATTGTCATCGTTCTGTTGTAATAAGGCTAATTCAGCCGTTAAATCGGTTTCGGCAATTTTTTGCTGTAGGGCTTTGGCGGTATCGGCCGAAATCACCGGGGCATCCAGCACTTCACGCGCCAGCTCGGCAATTGCTTTATAATGCTGCTCTTCAGCGACAAAGGTCGGATAATCATAAAAACGGGCTGGGTCTAATAAACGCAGGCGAGCGAAATGGCTTTCGTGGCCTAACTGATCCGGTGTTGCCGTCAATAGAATGACGCCTGGTGTGTCTTGCGCCAGTTCTTCAATCCGGCTGTATTCAGTGCTTGGATTATCCTCGCTCCACTGTAAATGGTGCGCCTCGTCGACCACCAGTAAATCCCAGTGCGCTTCGGTGGCGGCGGCATGCCAGCTTTTCTTTTTACTGAAAAACTCCAGCGTGGTCAGCACCAGTTGCTCTGATTCAAATGGATTACCGCCATCGCCTTTGGCTTCGGTGCAACGTTCTTCATCAAAAATGGCAAACTTAAGGTTAAAACGCCGCAGCATTTCGACCAGCCATTGGTGCATCAGCGATTCCGGTACTACCACCAGCACGCGCTGAGCTAAACCGGCAATCAGTTGCTGATGAATAATCAGACCGGCTTCAATGGTTTTACCCAGACCCACTTCGTCAGAGAGCAAGACACGAGGGGCGTGACGTTTGGCCACTTCATCGGCGATATAAAGTTGATGCGGGATCAGGCTGACCCGGCCACCGGCCAGACCCCGCAGTGGGTTTTGTTGCTGGTGGTGAATATGTTGCCAGCTGTGATAACGCAGCGTGAACCATTCAAAACGGTCAATTTGGCCAGCGAATAACCGGTCTTGTGGTTGATTAAAACTGATGAAATGATCAAGGAATGTTTCCCGCAGGCTGACGGCTTCGCCATCATCGGTACGATGGCCGTGGTAAACCAGCGTCTGATTTTTTTCTTCAATACTGGCCACCACCAGGCTGAAACCCTCCGCACTTTTGACGGTATCGCCCGGATTAAACTGCACTCGGGTTAATGGCGCTTCTGCAATCGCATATAAGCGGGTTTCGCCACTGGCTGGAAACAGCAGAGTCAGCATGCGGCCTTCAATACCAACCACAGTGCCTAAACCTAAATCTGACTCTGAATCACTGATCCAACGTTGCCCAAGTGCAAATTTCATCATATTTTTTACCACTCCGAAAAAGGGGCTGCATGGTACTAAGAATCGTCGCAAACTGCATCTGAATGCTGCGGTTTTTTTACCATAGCTGAAAAACTGTCATCCGAATGTCATCCACGGCATTGATTCTTGCTCTACATTAAACAAGACAGCTTAGTTGTTTTTGTTGTTTTGCTCGACCCACGCTAAGGAGCTGCATATGGCGCG
The DNA here is from genome assembly GCF_059620065.1 of Rheinheimera sp. B2H12. Taxonomy (NCBI): domain Bacteria; kingdom Pseudomonadati; phylum Pseudomonadota; class Gammaproteobacteria; order Chromatiales; family Chromatiaceae; genus Rheinheimera; species Rheinheimera sp. B2H12. The sequence goes on from NZ_CM184363.1 coordinate 641,280, forward strand.
AAGAAAAAGCAAAGAGAAAAAAATCTACGTCCTTGATACCAACATTCTGCTACACGAACCTTTTGCCTTTTTAAACTTCCAGGAACACGATGTGGTGATTCCGATGACGGTGCTGGAAGAACTAGACCATATTAAAGATAAACATAAAGATGTCAGTCGGGAAGCCAGAGTGGCAATCCGGGCGCTGGAAGATGTGCTCAAAGATGCCAGTCCGGAGGAAATGCTGCAGGGGGTCGCTTTACCAACGCCAGGCGAGCAAAAAGACGCCGGCCACTTATATATCGTCAACGACCACCATTTATCTGATCAAATCCCCGGCTTACCCGGTGGTGAAAATGATCATTTGATCATTAATACGGCATTATTTTTACAGCGGGAAAAAGCGCCAGTCAAAGTAATTCTGGTCACCAAAGACATTAACATGCGGCTAAAAGCCAAAGGCGCCGGTTTAAAGCAGGTGGAAGATTACCGTACCGACCAGTTGATTGATGACGTGCGGTTTTTGTACAAAGGTTATTATAAATTTGCTGGTGATTTCTGGAGTCAGGTCAAAGACTGCAAAAGTGTGAATGAAGGTCGTGAAACCTATCACTATTTACCGCGCGCTGTGTTGCCAAATCCTTATCTGAATGAATATCTGCTGGATGAGCATGAAACTTTTGCCGGCCGGGTGGTTGCTATCACGGAACAGCAGATTAAGGTGCTGGATTTAGGCTTTGAACGTTTGTTGCATAAAAAAGCCTGGGGTGTGCAGCCGAAGAATATTTATCAGGCGATGGCGCTCAACGCTTTACTTGATCCGGAGATGGATTTGGTGATCCTGACCGGCCCGGCCGGTTGTGGTAAAACCTTGCTGGCGCTGGCAGCTGCGCTGGAAATGGTGATTGAACGCGGTTTGTATGACAAAGTGATTGTGACGCGTAATACGCCAGAAATTGCTGAATCTATTGGTTTTTTACCCGGCACTGAAGAAGAGAAAATGGCGCCCTGGCTAGCAGCTATTACCGATTCACTGGAAGTGCTGCACAAAACCGATGAACACCCACACGCCAGCGTCAATTACATTATGGATAAAGCCAATATCCAGTTTAAATCAGTCAACTTTATGCGCGGGCGCAGTATCCAGAATGCCATTGTGTTGTTGGATGAGTGTCAGAACTTATCCGCAGCCCAGCTAAAAACCATCATCACCCGCTGTGGTGAAGGTACTAAGCTGATTTGTTCCGGTAACCTCTCGCAAATTGACAGCAACTATCTAACTGCGGTGACTTCGGGTTTGACCTATATTGTCGAGCGGTTTAAAAACTTTGAAGGCAGTACCACCATTAATCTTAATGGCGTGGTGCGTAGCCGGCTGGCTTCTTTTGCCGAGGCTAATTTGTAAACAGGTTGACTTGAACCCCTGATCCGTTAGGCTAGTCACTTAAAGATCAGCAAGGAAGTGTAACTGCGGTGAAATGGTTCTCATGGTCAGCTCTGGTGTATCTGTTATCGCTGCTGTTTATCTGGAGCTGCGGTTACTGGTTGTTGTTACAAAGCAGCAACTGGCAGCTGCAGCAACAAAAGAGCAGTATCAGTCAACAACTGGACAGAGGCGTTGCTTTGCTGCAAGACTGGCAGCAAGGTTATCAGCTGCATCTGGCTTATTTACAAAGCCGTGCTGAGACTTTATCCGTGACAGCCGACAGCACACCGCTGGCGGATCCATTACAAGATATCGATGACAGCATCCGTCGGGTCTTATGGCCAGATCCGTTATTGGCTTATGTCGTGCTGGACCATGACCAGCGTGTTCTTCGATTCAGCTCGGCTGCGGCCAGTAATTTTTTCAGTCAGACCCGATTGCCAGCAGCGCCGGAGCAAGTATTTTTACCCCCTTTGGTTTTTCCTGGCCAGTGGGTGATGCCACTTCGGGTCCGTCAGCCTGACCAGACGTTGTTATTGTGGTTTGATGCGGCTCAGTTGCAGCGGCAATTGCAACAACTGACCTTAAGTTTTAATCATGCCACTGAATTACTGCTGCTCGACAGTCAGGCTGAGATTTACTCACGCAGCCGTTATCAGATCCCACTGCTGGCCAGACTGGGTCAGGTCAGCAGCGATCCTTATCAAGTGTTGCGGCTCTATGCGAAACGGCCGCCGGAAAATTTACTGCGCAGTAAACAACGTTATCTGGATGCTGGCGTCTGGCCGCTGACCACGGTGGTCAGTCAACTGGGCAATAGTAATGCCGGGTTTCTGAGCAGTCATTATCTGAACTACCTGGGCCGGCCCACTCTGGCAGGCTGGCAATTATTACCGAACTGGCAGTTGTATGCTGTGGTTGAACGTGATGCCAGTCTGTTGCTGGCGGATTTGGCGAAGTTAAAACAGCAATTGTTGTTGTTGCTCAGTGCCACGACTGTGTTGTTAACGCTGATTTTCTGGTGGTTACATCGCCGGTTGCAACGCTATAGTGCCCAACAGGCGGCCGCAGCGGATTGGACAGACGATACCGAAGTAGCGCCGTTTGATACTGTCAATGCCGGCTTCGCCAATTTGCCCGACAGCCAATTGGCGGTTGCCGGGCTCACTGCTGGTTCGCTGCTGGCAGAACATCCCACCGCAGTGACAGTTGCCTCAGTGCCAGCCGTTTCGGTATTGCTGGAAGCCTGGCTAAAACAAGCGGATGCCGATCCGCGACTGGCGGATCTGAGCCGTCACTGGTTACAACGCCAGCAAGCGAACCAGGCCCAGGCTTGCTGGGTCTGTCCGCTGTCGACTGAGCTGACGTTATGGTTACAACATTGGCAGCAACAGCATGAGTTGCAACTGACTTGTATCCTGGCGCCATCGCTGCCGGTCTTGTTGCAGTTTGAGCAACAACTTTGGTTCAGGCTGTTGCAGTTGTTGCTGCAAGCCACTGCCAGTCAGGCAGGGCAGGGTCATGTGCAACTGACAGTGTCGCTGCAGCCAGGGTCACAACTACAGGTAGAGCTGCTTGATCTGGCCAATGGGCAAGCGGTGCCACAATGGCAGTCCGGGCTACAGGCTGCGGCAACAAACAGCAGTGCGCCGCTGCGTGCTGACAGTTGCCATATCGAAGAATTATGCCAGTTGATGCAGCCTTTATTACAGGCCAGTGGTGGCCAGTTGGTACTGGAACCACAAGCATCAGGCTATCTGTTGCGCTGGACCACGCCAGTGCTGGTGCCTGAGTTCCAGCCAGTGCAACGCCCGTTCAAGGTGAACGGGCGGGCCATGCTGTTGTGTCCAGCCGGATTTTTGCAACAGAATTATCAGCAGTTATTACAGCAGGCCGGCCTAGAGCTATTGCCACTGGATGATAGTCAACAACTGCTGCAATGGTGCGCAGGTACCCCGTTACCGCTGGATAAACTGATCATTGACGAGGGCTTTGTCAAATCGGACCCCCATCTGGCGCTGAAAGTCGCGCAAGTAGTCAGGCGCTATTTTCCTGAGGTTCAGGTGCTGCTGACGGTCAGTAAACCCCAGCGCTGGCAGCAGTTGCAACCAGAACTGCTGCTGTTAGCCAAACCTTGTACCTGGCTGTCGTTGCAGCAGGCCTTTGCCCAGTCAACAGGTCTGGTTCGGTTGCAACGGCCAAAAGTCTGGTTGTATCTGCCGGATCCACTGGAACTTTGGTGGTTGGAGCAAATGTGTCAGCAGTTAGGTTTTGAGGTGCTTGCGATCAACCATTGGCCCCAATTACCAGGCGAGTTGCAACAAGATTGTTATTGCCTGCCCTGGCAGTGTCATCCGGAGTTATCCGGACCCGTGTTGCCGACGCGGTTGTTATGGTGCTTACCTGAAGTTGCCGCTCTTGCCGCCGAGCCGCTGGCTGGTTGGCGACTTTCGGACGGCCCGGCGTCATTGAGTGAAAAATTGTTTCAGCTGTTGTCGCAGTCAACAGTAGCTGGGGAAACCACCCTGCCTGTCAGCCAGGCACCAACAAAGATGGATTTAGTTGATGAACCCACTGCATCTTGAATATAAAAGATCTCAGCGCACGGCGTTGCTACTGGTATTACTGCTGGCGTTGAGTGCTGCTGCTGTTGATTATTTCTGGGGCTTACAGCAAAGGTTAAGCCAGCGGCAGGCCATGTTGTATTCAGCCACCGAAGATTTAGAACACCAACTGACGCCAATGCTGGAATTGCTGCAATTATTACGGCAGGAAGCAGTACAACAATTAGCACTTGATGCCCCAACCAGCCCGGTCAGCCCTCTGCCAGGCGCACAATGGTCGCTGGACAAAACGCAGCAAAAGCAACTGAGTAGCACTGAGCTGCAGATGCTGCAGCAATTACAGCCATTGCTCTTATTCAGCCAGCGCTCAGTGGCTGGTGTCAGGCAGTTGAGTTATCTGTCTGCGAACGGTGTCTGGTATCAGCCGCAAACGCAACGCAGTGTTGCAGCGGAACCATTGTCTGAACTGTATTGGCAGCAATTTCAGCCACAGCAGCTGTTGACGATGCCACAGGTAAGGCTCCACAAACTGCAGACCCAGTCGGCCAGCTACGTGCTGAGCATTGCTATTTTCCATCAACAGCAGTGGCAGGGAGAGTTCCTGCTGGAATTTGATTTACCGCTGTTGCTGCAAAAAACCGCCAAAGCGCAACAAGGGGCTCAGCTGCAGTTATTTAATGAAAGTGGTGATCTGTTGTTAGCTGTCAGCAATGGTGAGTTGTCGCCAGTTCCGGCCCAAGTTCAACCCATGCATCATAGTGATCAGTTAAAAATGTTAACTGTATTACCACTATCCTTGCATATTGAAGCGGAGCAATATCAGACTTTTTCTATTGAAGTGATTGATTTTATTGTTCATTTCTTTTTGTTTTTGCTGGTGTTACTGCTGTTGCTTGCTTATTGTCGTCGTCGTTACCGCGCTAAAGTTTTATCGCCGTTCCAGCGTTTGCTGGTGCATATTGACCGTTTATTACGCGGTGATGCGCAAGGTGTTAGAAATGTCCCCGTTGAGTGGCAGCCATTGTTCCGGCAGGTTGAGCAACTCAAACCAGAGCAGCAGGATCAAAATAACCGGTAGTTAAACTGGCGGTTATACAGATAGAGCTGATAAGGCTTGGCTAGGGTGCCAATCGCATTTTCAGCGGGGCCGGTGGCATCAATCACTAACAAGGTTTTGCCTTCAATGCTGACTGTCATTTCATCTTTGATGGCCGGGATTTGCGCGGCAATCACGGCATGATCTGGAAAATACAGGATAGCCAGCTTCATCGTCGGAAAAATATGCTGCATGACACCGGCAAATAACACGGCTTTGCTGTCACAGTCACCACGGTGTTGTTGTAGCAACTGCCAGGGCGAAACAAAACCAGTGCCGGCTGACTGGCGTCGGTCTGATAAATCCTGGTAAGGAATTTGTTGGATCCAAAGCACCACCTGGCTGGTAATTTTGCGGATATTATTCTGGCCGTATAAAGCCACAAAGGCGTTGGCGACAGGTTTCAGCAGGGGGAATTGCTGTTTGAGCACCGCCACATGGTCCGGAATAATGTAACTGGCGCCCTGAGGCGTGGTCAGACGGTAAAACTGACCTTGCTGCAAATATTGCTGGTAAGCCTGTTGTTGCAGTTGCTGTAGTTGTTGTTGCACTTTGCTCAGTTGGCCGGGCTGACCACTGAGCTGAAAGCTCAGCGGCTGAGCCGGTGGAGACAGTTGCAGCCGCACACCTTGCTGGGCTAGTTTCACCGCTTCCTGCAGCAGTTGCTGACGAATAAAAGCCTGGGCAAGTGCTGGCGAGTAACGGCGTGCGCCGCCAGCTTGCGCTGGCAGGCTGGTTGGATCTAACACAAAAGTGAGCCAGGGCTGTTGCTCGCGCTGATAATTGAATTCAATACCCGCCGGTAATTGTTGCTGTTGCAGGCTGAGACTGGCAGCTGCAGCCGGTTGCAGCTGCGCGCAACAGAGCAGGACACAGCAGTAAAGCTTAGCACTTCGACCGAAAAGGCTTGGCAACAGAGCGACTCCGCCGGTATACACTCAGCAAGCTTAACCCCAATACCGCCAGAATTCCAAGACTGCCACCAGATTCTTCCCGTACGATCACCGCGACATAACTGTCTTTTTGCTGATCTTCCAGTGCCAGTCGATCCATAGTCTGATTATCGTAACCTGACATTTCCGCCAGCACATAACCGGTTTGGGCATCCCTGAGCTGAATTTTCAGTTTGTAATAATCACGACTAAATTGCTGCAGGTCAGTTTCGATGGAAAACCAGTCACCGCTACTGTCTTTATATAAAGTAAAAATGGAGCTGGTATGAATGATCCGCTCTTGTCCGATACTGTTAATCAGACTGTAGACCGCGTAGACAGGCTGACTGCTGTACTGGCTGTTGGCATCAAAACGCACTCTGAGCTGGCTATAAAAACCATTGTTATTCAGATCATGCCGTAAGGTTAAATCCAGCGTATGAAACCAGGCCGTACTCTGATAAGCCTGTTCCACCGATGGCTGACGCTCGGCCTCGATCCCGGCTTGCGCCGAGTTTATGACCGCCGCCTGGCTGGCAGGCAGGAATTGTTCTTTGGTAGGTTGCGGTGTGTCTAGTACAGTGTCAGCAGACACAGCGCCAGTCAGTAATATGGCAGCGGTAAATATCAGGCAATCGCGGGTTTTCATAGTCAGGTCTCCGGCAGCTTTGTTATCATTCTGATCCTGAATGGCTGAATAGCTCCTGAATCTTCGGTGGCTGGTGCAATAAGCCGGATAATTGTTGGAAAACTGATGAAAATAACTAAAACCATCCTGGTGCAACAACCGAGCCTGGCAGCAGATTTACTGGCCGAGCAGGTACCCGCTTTGTCTAAAGGCCGGATCAAAGACGCGATGAATAAAGGTGCGGTGTTGTGGCAGCGCGGTAAACAACAAAAGCGCTTGCGCCGGGCGCAAAGTAAAATTGCCGCAGGTGAACAACTGCATCTGCATTATGATGATGACATCTTACAGCGTCAGTGTGAGCCCGCAGTTTGCATTGCGGATCAGCAGAGTTACAGTATTTGGTACAAACCGCCCGGCATGTTATCGCAGGGCAATGAGTGGGGCGACCACTTAAGTTTATTACGCTTTGCCGAGCTGCATTTTGACAATAAACGCCAAGTTTATCTGGTGCACCGGCTGGATCGTGAAGCCAGTGGTTTGGTGATCCTGGCGCATCAAAGTAAAACTGCCGCTTTGTTCAGCCAGTTGATCCAGCAACATCGCATCAGTAAACAATATCAGGTGCTGGTGCTGGGGCAATTGCCGCCGGAGCTGCTGCTGGCTGGTAAAGTAACACTGCCGCTGGATGGCAAAGCCAGTGAAACTCGTTTCCGTCTCGCCCCGTTACAGCCGCAGGCGGAACACAGTTTGTTAGATATTGAGCTGATCAGTGGCCGCAAACATCAAATCCGCCGTCATTTTGCCGCCTTGGGTCATCCGGTGATGGGAGATCCGCGTTATGGCGAGCAGAATCAGGATCCAGCCGGACTTGGCTTACAAGCGGTAGCGTTATCTTTTCAATTACCTGGCCAGTCGCAGCGCCAGCAGTTTGGCTTGCCAGCGGGACTGCGACGTTATCCTCAAAGTTGAGGCCGCATCAGTGTTCTGCTGTTGCAGTGTAATTCCAGCAGTCCCAGCTTCAGCGCATTGATAATGTCCGGCCGCACGTGATCAGCGGACCAACTGCAAGGGGCTGCCTGGGGGCAACTGGCGACTAAACGATAATGGGTTTGCCCTGGCTGTTGTTGGCGGGCTTCTGACCAACCCAGCCAAATCAGTTCCCGTAATCCAGTCAAATCAGCAGGCTGCCAGTGTGGTCCCAGCAAAGGTGCGAGCGGTGCAATAAAGGAATACAGCGTTGTCTGCGTCGGTAATTGCTGTTGCAACTGTTGCAACTGACTTTGAAATTGTTGTTGTGCTTCAGCCAGTTGATCGGGTGGACAGCGCCAAACCAGCCAGAGTGCATCAGTGTGCACTGTGTAGCCGGCCAATAATTCCGGGGCTATGCTGCTGATACATTGTTGCATCACTTCCCGCAGTGGTTGTTCGCCAAAACGGAATTTCAGCAATTGTGGTTCTGCCAGTTGCAAGCTCTGCAAATGTAAGGCTTCATGCCGATGACGATGCAGCTTGCGGCTAAACTCATGCCAACTGATGGCCAGCGGGGCATTGACGTTTTCCACTGGTTCAGGCGGCGACTGACGCCGGCGCAGCCGCCAACCCAGCAACAATGCTCCGATGAGCAATAAACCTAGCAGCAGACTGAGCACTTGCCATTGCTGGTTCTGCTGTTGTAATTGCTGCAATTGTTGTTGCTGCTGTTGTTGTTTTAAATTTTGTTGCAGCAAATCCAGGGTATTTTTTTGCTGCATACTCAGTTGACTGAGTTGTAAATCGCTGGCTTGCTGTCCAGCCTGATAAGCTTGTTGCCACTGAGCCTGGGCGGCAAACAATAACTTGTTCAGCTCCCAGTAGCGGTTTTTCAGATAATCGGCTGCCTGGTCAAACTCCTGCAACTGAGGTAACTGGCTGGCGGCAGCTGCAGTGTCGTTTAACTTCAACAGCACTTCTGCCAGCGCCAATTGTAGTTCCAGTCGCATACTGTCATTTTGCAGCTGACTGTAATATTGCAAGGCTTTATGCAGCAGTTGCCTGGCTTTTTCCAGTTCCGCGTTCAGTAACGCCAGTTGTGAGAAGCCATAATTGACCAGCGCCACCAAATGAGCATTTTGTTGTTGTTCTGCCGAGGCCATGGCTTCTGTTAACACCGCTTCGGCTTTGTCGCCATCTTCCATCTGCAGGTAGGTCTGGGCAATATTGACCTGGGTATAAGTATGTTGTTCTTTTTGAGCTTTACGCAAATACAGTTGTTCAGCCTGCAGCAGATGCTCCAGCGACAGAGAATATTGTTCCAGTTTGCGGTAGGCCATGCCGAGCCGCAAATGGATAGAGGCCAGTGGCTGTTCTGTTTGCAGTTGCTCTGCCAGTTCCAGAGCCCGCGACAGTTGCATCTGGGTCATGGCAAAGTTGTTTTGTTGCAGTGCCAGCCGGCCCGCAATTAACCGCCCCTGTAATTCAGCTTCCGGCAGTTGGTTTTCGGTGGCGATGGCGATGCTTAGTTCGGCGTAACGCGCTGCTTCAGCGATATTGCCTAACTGATTGTAAGCTTGCGCAAAACTTTCATAAATACTGGTCTGGGATTTGGCTTTGTACTGAGGTTCCAATTGATCCAGTAATTTTTCCGCTTGTTGCAAAGCACTGATCGCGGTTTTGGTATCACGAAACAGCAGACCATACACCACGGCCTTATGTTCCCAAATTTGTACTGCCAACGCCGGATCAGGCTTTAATTTCAGCGCAGCATCAATGCTTTGTAAGGCCGCATCTTTATTGGATAACTGCAAATAGGCGAAACTGAGCTGGTACCAAAGTTCGGCCTTGGGGTGCTGCTGGACTTGCTGACTTAATTCAGCGGCCGCTTTCGCCGGATCTTGTGCAATTGCCGCTTTTTCAGCCGATAAATCGATTGCAAGCACGCTGTGGTTCCACAGCAGCAGAATAAAAAACCAGCTAAATTTCACCCCAGACCCCTTTTTTACTTTGCGCTGAACGAGTTATTTTGACATCAGCTGCATTTATTTTTGCAGCAGTGTACCCTGCCCAAGTGGTCACAACCAGTAGCCTTTGCTGCTATTTTCTGCTTTTCAGTTGCATTGCCGTATTGGGCTGCCGGCGAGGAAGGCCTGAATATTTTCCGTGGTTTGGTTAATCAGTGCCTGCATGGCTTGTTGACTGGCCCAACCCACATGTGGCGACAACAACAATCCCGGAATATCTGCTTGCAGTAGCGGATGATCGGCCGGTGGCGGTTCCACATCCAGTACATCCAGCGCTGCTCCTGCCAGCTTGCCGTTTCGCAGAGCCGCAACCAGCGCCTGACTATCAATTAAACTGCCGCGGGCGGTGTTCAGCACAATGGCATCACTTTTTAACCAACTAAGTCGCTCCGTGTTAAGCAGATGGTGATTGTCCGCTGTTGCCGGGCAGTGCAGTGACAAGACATCAGCCTCGGCTAAAGCCTGCCGGAAGCTGAGGCGGCCTGGCCGGATCTCGCTGGCATCAGGTCGCTCTGCAATGAGCACCTGCATGCCAAAGGCCGCTGCCAGCCTGGCCGTGGCCTGACCTAAACCACCATAGCCCAGTACACAGAACTTCATCTTGGCCAGTTGCCGGATAGGGTAATCCAGCAGACAAAACATCGGACTGCTGCTCCATTGACCGGCGCGAATGGCTTGCTGATAGGGCAGAATCTGATTTACCAGTGCCAGTAACATGGCCATGGCATGTTGCGGCACCGCCTGCAGAGCGTAATCTTTGGCGTGACAGACCAGGATGCCAAGTGCGCGGGCTGCCGCCAGATCAATATTGTTGACGCCGGTAGCTGTGACACAAATCAAACGCAGTTGCGGTAATTGGGCCAGCATAGTCGCGTTCAACTGGACTTTATTCACCACCAGAATGTCCGCTGATTGTGCCCGGTTCAGCACCTCTGATGGCATGGTGCTGGCGTAACACTGTAATTGGACTGGCAGTTGTAGCCAGTTGCCAAGCTCAGTGCCCGGCAGACTGTCCCGTTCCAGAAAAACCATCTTATGCATGATCTGCTCGCAAAAGTGTCAAAAACCTAAACTCGAAATAAGCGTACGACTTATTCAGCATTATTCATCAGCCTGAAATCAGCATGGACTATTTTTCGCACCAGTACTTTGGTACTCATTACCCAAGGTTGAGGCTAAAAAGCTTGCTTTTACCAGATGAAACACCTATCAATAAAGCAGTTTTTTCTGATTTTGCAGTTTTAGGGCTAAAACACGGTATTAAGTGCATGCAGAAGTTGATTGCTGTTGGAATAAACCGATTGTGGTCTGGTTTGCTGCTGTCTGTTTGCGTTTGGTATAGCGTGGTCAGTCAAGCCAAAACGTTAACAGTCGCGGCGGCGCAATGGCCTGGTTATACCCATGCTGATGGCACAGGGCTGTATTTTCAGATCCTGCGCGAAGCACTGGCGACAGAAAATATTCAGTTAAATATCCGCACCAGTAACTGGAAAAGAGCCAAGCATATGTTCCAGGCCAACAGAGCCGATATCCTGATCTGCGATTATCGCTCGGCCGATCCGATGCGCTTATGGCCACGTTGGCATCTGGATTATGACCAGCCTATTTTATTATTCAGTCTGCAACAGCTCAGCAGCCTGCAACAGCTGCAGGATCAGCCGGTGGGCTGGTTGTTGGGGTATGATTTTGACCGCTACCTGCCAGTTTCGGTGAAGTCTTATGAAGTGGCGACAGATCAGGAAGGATTTACCTTATTGCAGCATGGCCGGCTGACGGCTTTTATCAGCTACCAGATGCATCTGCCAACAACGCTGAAAAGCCGGTTTTACAGTACAGAATTAGCGGCAGCACAGCCAATGTACCCGGTGTTCCATAATGATTTTAACGGTCGCATGCTGGCGCGCGCTTTTGACGCAGGCATGCGACGCTTGTATCAGAGTGGCAGACTGGCAGAACTCTTTAATAATCCTCAGCTTTATCAGCATGCCCGTTTTGAACAGCTGGCCCAGTCACTGGAACGGTTTTAACGATAGACCACATCGCCGTACATGGGGGCTAATAGTCCCAGCAACTGATTCTGTGCACTGATCGCGATCTTTTGCGCTGTCATCACTTTCATCAGATGGCGTACCAGATTGTCAAAATCGGCCTGGGTGATCTGAAAGCCGGTATGACTTTCCTGCATACTGACACCGGTGTATTTGCACGGTCCACCGCTGAGTTCGCATAATTGTTCAATTAAAAGTCTGCGGAAGCGTTCGATGTCGGTATCCTGGAAATGATGCACAATTTGCGGATCATGTTCGATTTCGTGTAATAAACCATCCACGATCTGGCTGATGCCCGCCTGCTGACCTAGTTGCTGATAGAGTTGATCTGCAGCAGGTTTTTGCTGACAACCACTGCCAGCACCCAAGCTGATGAGCAACACCAGCAGACACCCAATCCGATTTACCATGTTGCCTCCACAGCCAGATAATAACCTTGTTGCTCAGCCAGGCCGGCAATCTTACCCAAATCAACATAACCCGCCACGACGCTGAGGTGCTGGTTGATAAACCAGCCGACAAACAGATCGCGCCAGTGTTCTTCAGCAGCAAAAGCCAATTGATTTGGTTTTTGCCGGAACTCCACCCCAACCGCCAGCGCTGGCGTCAGCAGCACAGCGGCGGACGTTTCCAGCATATAACGATAACTTTGCGAACTGGCGCTGCTAAAACCGAGCAAACCGGTTTGATTGGCTTTGGTGGCGCGGACTGTGGCATTGAGCAGCAGATTACGGCCAGCAACCGCATTAAAATAAACTTTGGATGCGGCCAGATACCAGTCAATGCCGCTATCTTGTCGCGCCCCGACCAGGGCGGGTAAAGTAAAATTACGATGTTTTTTGTATTGCATGCCGACACTGATTTGCGGCATTGCGGTGTAAAGCAGTTCACCCGCCAGATGGTACTTCAGGCCAATAACATCCTGTTGTAAATCTCCACCTAGGGTATCAAGCTGAAATTTTTGCCGGCTGAAACTGATTTCATAATGGTTGTCATAGCTCAGGCCTACCCCAGTGCTGTGCAGGGTGAAATCATCCACCCCAACCTGATTACGCATGGCGCTGACGGACCACTGTCCGCTGCTGGCATAACCTTTAATCACCGCCCAGGGCACAATACCACCACCGGCTGCACCTTCGATAGTGCTGGCGCCGCCAGTGGCTATCACTTTGCTGCCAGCCTGTGCCGGCAGGGCACAGCACAGCAGCAGTAATGCCAGATATTTCATCAAATCTCCCAGGGTCAGTTGACCTTAGTTGCGGTTGCTTAAGTGGTGTTCAGGTGCTCAAACAGCGCTGGCAGCCTGACTCAGTGACTGCTGGCTTTGCCTGAGACGGCTGCAGTCAGGCTGATGTCACCAAACCAGCGGTTTCGTTGTTGGCTGAACTCGCTGAGCCAGCGGGAAAAATCGGCAGCCGGTAGCGGTTTCGAAAAAAAGTAACCTTGTACTTTATCAATGCCATGCTGTTGTAGTTTGGCCAATCCGGCCAAATTTTCCAGCCCTTCTGCAGTGACTAATAAACCAAGGCCATGTGCTAGTTGGGTGGTAGCCTGAACGATCAGTTCATCATTGCCGTTGTGTTCAATATCTTTGACAAAAGCCCGATCAATTTTCACTTCATGCACAGGCAATTGTTTCAGATAAGCCAGCGAAGATTGTCCGGTGCCAAAATCATCAATGGCTAGTTCTATGCCCATACATCTTAATTCGGTCAGGATCCGGATCACTTGTTGGGGATCCTGCATCACCGCACCTTCGGTAACCTCCAATGCCAGCGCTGTGGCATCCAGCGCGAAGTGGCTGAGGCGTTGTGCCAGCCGGGCCGGTAGCTGCGGATTGGTCAGATCGTGTGCCGACAGGTTAATTGCCACTTTCAGCCGGATGCCTTGTTGTTGCCACTGTGCCAGTTGCGCCAATACCTGCTCTGTCATCCAGTCGGTGATTTGGGCAATTAAGCCTGAGTGCTCTGCCAGCCGGATAAATTCATCCGGTGGAATAAACCCCAGCACCGGATGTTGCCAGCGGATCAGCGCTTCAGCACTGTGGCAACGCTGACTGTCAAGCTCGACCTTAGGCTGATACACCACAAACATCTGACCTGTGGCTAACGACAGCGGTAAATCCTGCAAAATGGTCAGTTCACGCTGATGGCTTTCATCCTGGCCCTGCTGATAAACCGCAATATGATCATTGCGCTGTTTGGCATGCATCATGGCGATAGCGACCCGGCGCAGCGCATCGTTGGCACTCAACTGGCTTTGAGACGGATCGCTGGCTGTGGTGGTGGTATAAACCGCCAGTGCCAGCGTCAGATTCAAGCCAGAGTTACCAAGCCGGAAATCACGACTGAGTTTTTGTTGGATCTGCAGCAGCAGGCTCATGTCCATGATCTGCTGATGCACCAGCAAAAACTCATCTCCACCTAAGCGTGCGACCAAGGAGGGTTGCAACTGACATTGTTGTAACCGCTGTGCCAGTTGTTGCAGTAACAGATCGCCATTCTGATAACCAAAGGCGTCATTGATATGTTTAAAATCTTTGATATTAATCAGTAATAATTGCTGTGGCTGCAATTGCAGCAATTCAGGCAGTTTGATTTCTGCCAGACTGCGGTTCGCCAGACCGGTCAAGGAATCATATTGCGACTGAAACAACAGTTGTTGCTCACGTTGCTGCAGGTCCTGTTGCATCCGGTTTAGCGTCTGACTCAGTAAACCGACTTCGCCTTTGTGTACTTTCGGCAGCGAGGCCGTTACACCCTGGCCGATGTTACGGGCAAAATCGGTGAGTTGCCGTAAAGGTTCAGTGATACTGCGGGCGACTGTATAGGCCAGTAATAAAGCCAGAAATAAACCCAGGCCAAAAATCAGCAGGAGCTGGCTGCGTGCCAGCAGATAATTGTCACGCCAGCGTTGGGTGGGTAAATGCAGCAAAGCCCAGAGTTGTTGCTGTTGATCCAGCGCGACGGACTGATTCAGGTAAGGTGGCATACTGTCGTTGAGGACCAAATCCACCATTTGTTGTGGCTGGGCTTTGATATCAGAGCTTTGCTCTTCGCCATCCAGCGTGCTAGCGAGAAGTTGTGGCTGACCTTGTCTGACGGCGGTAAAACTGATGTCGAGTTCGGTGACGCCTTTAATTTGTAACGCCAGTGCGCGGTCCAGCACAAACCCCATACCTACCCAGCCGATGATTTGCGGCGCTTTCACCGGTTGCATCACTAACTGATAGGCTTGATCACCGAGCAGCAGGATATCGGCATCGCTATCCTGACCATTTTCTTTCATGCGCTGAAAAAAAGGCGAGATCTGACTGGCTGAAATGGGTTGGGTACTGGCGACTATCTGACCATCCAGTGACAGCAGCATACTGATGTTTGCATCAATACGGCCACCGTGGTTTTCCAACACTGAACTAATGGTATCTTGTTCTGAGGTTGCAACCGCATGACGAAAACCAAAATCACTGCTGACAATCCGGACCGAATCGGCCAATTGTTTGACTCTGTTGGCCAGCAATTGCTGAAATACCTTCTCCGCCACAGACAAGTTTTTTTCCGCTTGGCTGTAGCTGTCCCGTTTCATCGCACTTAAAGTGGCTGCGCCAATCGAAACGGCCATCAGGCTGAGTAAACCAAGCAGTAACAGGATCAATCGGCTGCGTAACGAATCGAACATGAGACCTCGGGTTGGCATCTGGTCTGAAAGTGGCAGCATAGCATATCAGCAACACTGCATAGAATCAGATTTCACTTCAAAATCATTATCTTGTCACAGTTTTTTTCAGCTTGTGGCCAAGCCACAAGCTGAAAATGTCCAGCCGGCATTGGGTTATCCGATCACTGGATTTGGCTGCAAGTATAGATGTAATTCAAGCAGTGGCTGCAATAAATGGCTTTTGTCGCAGCATGGATACAGCGCATCGCAACTGCAATACTTTGCTATCTACCTGAACCAGATGACAGCAAAGCCATCCATGTCCGGAGCAGCATAAAAAACAGGCCGCAGAGCGGCCTGTTTCAAGCGGGGGGTCGCTTAGTGCTGGCGGCGGCGTAACAACCACAGCGCTGGTAACAGCAGCAGCAGCGTGGCAGGTGCCGGCACTGAGGCTGGTCCGCTGATCTGGGCTGTGGCAGAGCGACCACGGGTTTCATTATCCGAATACTCCGGACCATCTTCTGGCGTGTACAGCACAGATAAACCGCGCAGCGCAAACTGATTGGCACCTGCTTTTAACGCTTTAAAGCTGACAGTCGCCAGTACAAAAGGACTGTTGGCCTGTACCTGGCTTAACTCAAACAGATCTTCCGTCGAGAAGCCAAAAAACAGCTCATACAGATCGACTTTACCGGCGCTGCGAATGTCACCTTGATCACTGCCTACAGCTGGCAGCGATAAGAAGTCACCGAATTTGACTTCCGTCAGTTCCACCAGGCTTTGGTTAAACAGCAGGCTGGCATCAAAACCAGTCACCAGGGCTTGAATTTCAGTCAGCACCAGACTGGCTTTGATGGTATCACCAACGTTGTAACTGGCTTGGTCCAGATCCACGGTGATCAGCGTGGCATTGGCCTGTACGCTGAGCAACAAAGCTGCAGCGGCAAATAATTTTTTGAACATCATACTTCCTTTTTAATATTTAAGTTATTTCACTGCACAACGGGCGTATGTACAAAGTGAAGACATCACCCGGGCATCCAGGCTGTTGACTTTGCCGTCTTTATTAAAGTCATAGCTTATTGACAGTGGCTGACCGCTGCGCAGTAAGGTATTGAACAGGCTGATATCTTTAGTGTCGACATCACCATCTTTGTCCAGATCAGCTGGGTTGGCGCCAGCCAGTGCCAAGGCAACAATCACCGGATCATGGTCAGACGAACGATAAGCGTTGGCCTGATAATAATCAGTTTGTTGCTGTTGGGTTTTAAATTCAACATTGTAATCAAAACTGATGGGTTCATCCGAGTTGATATGCCATTCAATGGCTTCTACTACTTGGGCAGACAGGCTAGTGCTGGCCAGGGCATGGTCCAGGTAACCGGCTTCGCCATTAAAGCTGTAGCCATAGCCATGTTGTCCCTGGTATTTCTCCACCAAATCAACAAAACCATTGCTGGTAAAGGTATGAATTGGATCTTCTTTGGCGTAAGCGTTTAAGTCACCCATCACCAGTACATCCGGATCGGTCTGGCCGGTCGGGTTGCCAGCTAACCAGCTCATCAACTGAGTGGCGGCTTGCACTCGGGTGGCATTCCAGCAGCTCTGGCCATCGCCTTTGTCAGCATCCTGACCACCTGTTGGGCAACTGCCTTTGGACTTAAAGTGGTTCACCACCACAGTGAAGACTTCATCACTCGCCAGTTCACGGAAACTTTGCGCCAGTGGCTGACGGTTGCCGGTGGCGAAAATACCACTGTTGGTGGTTGCCGCTGCGCCCACCGGGGCTACCGTCAGGCGGTTATACAACAAACCAACGGTAATTTCGTCGGAGCCAATTCTGTTGCTGCCTGCAACCTGGGCAAAGGCATAACGGTTTTCACCGACTTCGGCATTCAGGCGACCGACTAAGTCCGCAATAGCGCTGGTGCTGCCAAAGCCATCGTTTTCGATTTCCATCAGACCAACCACGTCTGCGTTCATTGCAGTCAGTGCTGCCACAATTTTGTCAGCCTGACGTTCGAATTCAGCTGCAGTCGTGGCGCCGCGAGAAGTTGGGAAACCACCGCCAGTGCCATTGCCGTTAAAGTAGTTCAGCACGTTAAAACTGGCGACTTTCAGGCTGCCTTCGCGGCGTAATTCCGGTGCTTCCTGCCGTGGGTTTGTCTGGATAAATTGCGCAGTGACTGCCGGCATTAAACGCCAGGCACTGAAGCTGTAATCCAGCACACCACGCAGGTTTTGCACTTGATCGCCCATCCGTACCGGGTTATCCATCGACAAGCCCGGCGCCGGGAATGGTACCACAGCCGGGTTCTGGCCGTTTTGTTTGTCATCCAGCACAATACGGTTACGGCTGTTTTTAGCTGCCAGCGCTAATGCTTCAGCTGAACCTGGACGGTACAGATTGGTCGGAATATACAAGCGATCAGCAGACAGCGTCAGTTCACCGTAGCGACCCAGCTTAAAGGTGTCAGAGACGGTCAGTGTCTGGTCAAAATGCACTTGCATATTTTCCAGTGACTCCAGCAGGTTGTTGCTGGCAAGTGGTAATTGCAGCGTCACGCTGGAAACCGCTGGACCCTGACCACAGTCGACCCAGGCAGTGGAGCGTTTTAATTGGGTCTTAGTGAAGAACTCTTCCACCACACCCATGACGCGGACTTTCTGACCTGGCTCTGGATAGCCAGTGACGCCGTTGTTATAGACAAAAATAGCTTCTGAGGTATTGGCATCCTGGTCGGCATCGGCGTCTTCTTCTTGCAGATAAAAACCGCTGGCAGTTGGCAGTTGTAGGGTAACCACACCTTCGACGACGTGGGTTTTACCGACTTCAGGTGACACATCAGTGTTGCCCTGAATACGGCTGACCAAGGTTGCGGCAGCGCCACACTGACCAATCAGTGGGTCCGGCGTGGGTTCCGGATCTGGATCAGGCGTTGGATCCGGGTTGCCGCCACCTGCCGCACTGTGACTGCCTAAATAAGTAAAAGTATTGTTTTCATAACTCAACCACTGCACGGCCGGATCAAAAGCATCGTTACCAATTGCATCCCCAGCGGTCACTTCAGGTTTACGCACCAGTGTTTTGTCCAGCGTTTGCACATCACCGTTGATCCAGCCTTTGCCCGGATCTTCACCAATACGGCCAATCACATCAATCAGCGTGGTGCCTTTATACAAAGCAACCACGTCGTTGCCGTTAAAGTTACCGGTGCCAAGAGTTAAATCGTTTGAACTTTGTTTGGCTTTTAAATCGGCCACCGCTGCGGTGTCGACCAGCACCAAGACCCCTTTGGCTGCAACTGAGCCTTTTAAGGCGATCGTTTTGCTAACGGTGGTTTTACCGTTGGAGTAGACCTGTAGGCTGTAACCGGTCAGATCCAGCGGCGTTGCTGCCGGATTATAAATTTCAATGGCTTTGTTATTGCCTGAACCTTCTACATATTCGGAGATAAAAGGTTCAGCCTGAATTGCCGGCGCCATGAAGGCGGACAAAAGCAGTAATTTAGCGTTCATAGGTATTTCCATATGGCTGAGTGGCAGTGATTGTGTTTTTGATGTTTTTCAGCGAAATACGCTGAAAAGTTGTTCAACTTTCCAGCGAATGGGGTACGTTAGATGAACATTATGACAATTTCAATGGATACTTATTAAGTTTTTTTGAATCTGGTCTCGAGGTTGTCATCTGCCTGCGACAAAAGCGTTAAATGATTGCTGCGCTGTCCTGAGCATTGGCAGTGGCGGCACAGTCGGCTAAGCTGGTGACATTCAGAGCAAGGGATAAATCATGCGGATGGGTTGTACCGGATTAGGTCGTTTGGGCCTGGTGATGCTGTGTTGGTTGAGTCTGTGGCCTGGGACTGAACTGCAAGCAGCCCAAAGCCCTTGTGCCAAAGTGCTGGATCGCCCTTGTGTGGCGCTGGTGCTGGGTGGCGGTGGTGCCCGCGGTGGTGCCCATGTCGGTGTATTAAAAGAACTGGAACGGCGCAGTATTCCGGTCGATTTGATTGTTGGCACCAGTATCGGTGCTTATGTCGGTGGTTTATATGCGCTAGGCCACAGCCCGGCTGAAATTGAACAGATCATGCAACAAACCTCCTGGGGCCAGGGCTTTCGGGATCGGGTTGAGCGTGATGAAATGCCAATGCGCCGCAAACAACAACGCGATGATTTCCCTATAAATCTCGATCTCGGTGTCGACAGCCGTGGCCTGAAGCTGCCCAAAGGGGTATTGCATGGCCAGGCCATGGCGGCACTGATCCAGCATGCCTACGGCGTGGTGCCGGAATTTAGCAGTTTTGACCAATTGCCTATTCCATTTCGCGCTATTGCCACGGATCTGGTCAATCGCGACACTGTGGTGTTGGCGGATGGCAGTCTATTGCTGGCGGTGCAGGCATCTATGTCCATCCCGGGCGTGGTACGGCCGATGGAAATCAATAACCGCTGGCTAGTCGATGGCGGGGTCGCCAATAATTTGCCGATCAGTGTCGCCAAGGCGTTGGGAGCCGACCAGGTGATTGCCGTTGCCATTGATGCGCCTTTGTTGCAACAGCAACAGCTGGACAGTGCGATGGCGATTACTGAACAATTGACCAGTTTTCTGGTGCGCGAAGCGGTGGAGCGTCAGTTGAAACTACTGGGGCCACAGGATCTGCTGTTACAGCCGGCATTACAGCAAATTGGTACGCTGGATTTTGGCCAAATTGACATTGCGATCAAGGCGGGTGAAGACGTTGCGCAACAAGCGGCGCCTTTGTTGCAGAATTTCAGCCAGCCAGCGCATTATGCCAACTGGCGGCAGCAGCATCGGCGACAGGACCATAGCAGTATGCAACTGGCGGATGTCGAGTTAGATAACCGCACCGGGTTAGCGGATGAGTTACTGTTACAACGGCTGGGCCTTAGTCAACAGCAAAAACTAAACAGTGCTGATATTACCGCAGCCTTGCGCCGGGTCTATGGGCTGGATACGCTGGAACGGATCAGTAGTAGTCTGATCCGCACGCCAGATGGCAAACAACGGCTCAAACTACAAGCCTTACCAAAAAGTTGGGGGCCGGCTTATCTTAATTTTCGCTTTCAGTTAGAGGATGATTTTAGCAATACCCACAACTATCAAATTGCAGCCTCCTATTTGTGGACTGAGCTGTCAGCTTTTGGTGCCGAATGGCAAACCGATCTGGCACTGGGCAGCGATAAACTGTTGAAGTCTGAATTATATTGGCCACTGGCTGATTCTGGCTTTTACACTGCGGGCCGGCTGCAGCAGAGTCGTACTTTGCTTGGGCTGGAAAATAGTGTTGGGTTATCCGATGGCGAATTAAACAATACTGAGTTTCAGTTTGGCGCTGAGTTTGGTTTTCATCCGCTGGACAACGCCAATCTGAGCCTTGGTTTAGTGCAACGGGATGGGTATTACCGTTTTCCGGCAGCTATCGCAACCCAGTTCAACTTTGGCACCTTGTCCTATTTACGCCGGGGCGTTGAAACGGCACTGGTCGTTGATACGCTGGATCAACTCAGTTTTCCGACCCGTGGTTATAAGGTAGAGGGCAGTGTGCAGCGGCTGCAAGATAATGTGCTGGGCGGGCGCACTCATAGTCACAGTTCTTTGCTGCGGGCTGAAACCGCTTATCGGCTGGGGGCCCATATCTGGCGCGGCCGGTTGCGTTGGGATAATTTTTCCGGTGCAGATGGCACAGTGGCACTGGAGCAGTTTACGCTGGGTGGTTTGCTGAATTTATCTGGTTATCCGAAAAATTATTTGTTTGGCTCTCAAGTCCGCTTTGGCAGTCTGGTGTATTTGTATCAGCTCAGTGACAGCAGATTCAGTTTTTTTAATGCGCCGTTTTATCTGGGCGCTTCGCTGGAACGAGGCATGGTGACTGAGCCCAGATTTGGCGATCGTAATTTGGCACAACATGATCAGTGGTTGTGGGCTGGTAGTGTATTTGCCGGCTGGGACAGCCCGTTTGGGCCTTTATATCTGGGTTACGGTCAGGCGGAAGCGGGTCCACAGCAAAAACCCTATCGTTTTTATCTGTCACTGGGGCAGACGTTTTGATGGCTGCGGTTTAGAGGCAAGGACATAAGATGCTGAAAAAATATCTGCAACAGATCCGGGCCGGTAAACCGGTGCAATATCAGAAATTTTTGCAGTTGTTACCGCCTGGTTTTTATCAGCGTAAGGCCGAGCTGTTTAAAGTGCGGGCCACCGGTGCTGGCAAATGGCAACTGACCATCCTCGATCCGCAATTATTTGACCAACTCTGCCAAAGTGCCGAGGCACCAGCCAGCAGGCTGGAAGCCAGTTTACAGGGCGACTCGCATCAGGCTGGCACTTCGCACAGTTATCTGCTGGTGTATCACAGCGGACAACACAGTGACAGACCAGATCTGGTGCTGAGCCGCAGTGGTGCCGATGGTGGCGCTCAGCTGTCACTGGGGTTCAATGTGAAAAAACAAGCCTTACTGATTGAAAATGAAGAAAATTTTTTCAGTTATCCCAAGGTGTTGCAATTGGCAACCCAGATGCTGGCACAGCCGTTTTCGCTGGCGGATACCGATGTGATTTTCGCTGCCGGCTCGCGCATCAGTGCGGCGCTGTTACAACCTTATCTGCAACTTTATCGCAGTTTGTATTGTGCTTTTGATTATGATGCCGCCGGGCTGGAAACTTTCGACACGCTGCATAAACGCCATGGCGATAAGGTTAGGCTGCTGACGGCACCTGATTTGACGCCCTGGCTCAGTGGTTTTATCCACAAACCCAAACAACAGCCACAGTTGGTGAAAGCCATAGCGCTGGCAGAAAAACATCATCTCTATGGTCTGGCTGATGCCTTTAACCGCAGCCAGCGTTTCCTGGAACAGGAAGTGTTGTTACAGCAACTCAGCTAAACTGAGCTGAGGGTCAATTGTGGTGGTGGTGACAAACCGGCGCGTCACTGCTGCTGGTTTTTTATGCTCTGACCTTGACGTTCTTTCGATGCCTGACTAATCTCCAAATCAAGAGACAAATAAGACATTTGCGTCAAATGAGTAAACTGCAGCTGCAGTTGCTGGTTTGCGTTTTGGAGACACTGCTGATGGCCCTGCAATTGACAATCGCTGATGACTCATTGTTATCGCGCAAAAATATCCGCAAAGCTTTACCGCCAGCGCTGGATGCGGCGATCACTGAGGCCTGTAATGGTGCCGAAGCCTTACAGGCGGTGGCGGCCGGTAAAGCCGAATTATTGTTACTGGATTTGCAAATGCCGGTGCTGGATGGCTTCGGCGTGTTAGCCGAATTACAGCAGCAGGAAGTGAATACGGTGATTATTGTGATTAGTGCCGATATTCAGCCACAGGCCGTGGCCAGGGTGTTGAGTCTGGGAGCCGTTGGTTTTTTACAAAAACCGCTCAATGCCAGTCAATTGCAGCAGTTATTACTTGAGGTGGGGTTGCTATGAATAGCCAGGCCGCGGCAGAACCTGATGCTGCTGATCAAAACCCTGCGATGAATGAGCTGCAACGGGATGCGTTGCAGGAAGTGATGAATATTTCGATGGGACAAGCCGCCAATGCGCTGGCGCTGTTGATTGATATCCAGGTGACCTTATCCATTCCAAAGATTGCCATTACGACACCGCAGGGCTTGGATAGTTTTTATCAACAGGCCAGGGATCATTATTTTGCCCGTCAGTCTTTTATGGGCGATTTACGCGGGGAAGTGATTTCCATGATCAGCCATCAGGGTTGTGCTCAGCTTGGCGAGAGCATGGCGTATGAGCAACCGATGGATGACAACAGTTACGATGAGCTGGTACTGGAGCTGAGTAATATTCTGGCTGGCGCTTGTCTCAAAGGCATGGTCGAGCAGCTGTCAACGAGGTTGCATCTGGCGGCACCGGCGCTGTTTAAGCCTGAGCTGCGGCAGGATCATTACAGTTGGCAGCATGCCTTGCTGCTGGAAATCAGTTTTACTATCGAACAGGTGGCATTCAGCTCGAAAGTGATGATTTGTCTTGATGAAAAATCGATCCGGGATTTGCAACAGCGGATTGATACCTTGCTTAGTTAGTGGGCAATGGCGGGAGGGGATAATGCAGCAACAAAGCTTATTTCAGCATGTGGTGACTCAGTTATCCATCGGCGCCTGCGTGGTTGATGCCAACTATCGTATTTTGTTTTGGAATGATTTTTTTGCTGATCGGCTACAGCTACCGCTGAGTAGCGTTGAAGGTCAGTCCATTCTGGCGTTGTTTCCGCAGCAGGCAGCTTTTCTGAAACGCAAAATTAACAGTGTGTTTGTACTGAAAAATGCCACTTACTCTTATTGGGAACAAAGGCCGGCGGTGTTTGAATTTCATAGCAGCAGGCCTATCACTGGCGAAGAATGCCAGATGTATCAAAACGTTGAAATTTATCCAATTTTTGCTGATGACAACGAGGTGAGCTGCGCTTGTATTACGGTGCATGATATGACAGTGACAGCCAGTTATCAGCAGGAGCTGGTCCGGCTGACTGAAACGTTGGAGCAGGAAAAACAGCAACAACAACAACTGATCCTGAAGTTAGAGCAAGCGCAGAATCAGTTACTGCAATCGGAAAAAATGGCCGCCATAGGTCAGTTGGCAGCTGGGGTGGCGCATGAGATTAACAACCCGGTCGGATTTATCTTTTCCAATTTGCAGTCCTTGGCTGATTACAGTAACAAGATGCTCAAAGCCATTGAAGTACTTGGCAAAATGGTCGATAAAACCGCGCAGCCAGCGCTGGTCAATTTAAAAGCCGATCTGTTTCAGCGGCTGAATTTGGCGTTTTTACTGCAGGATTGTCCTGAGCTGATCAAGGAGTCTCTGGATGGCGCGCGCCGGGTGATGGAAATTGTTAAAAGCTTAAAAGACTTCTCCCATGTCGACAGCCAGGACTGGCAGTTGGCTGATGTCAGTGCCGGTCTGGACAGTACTTTACGAATTTTACAAAATGAGCTGAAGTTTAAAGCGGAAGTGATCAAAAACTATCAGCCGGATTTGCCGCAGTTATATTGTCAAGCAATGCAGCTCAATCAGGTGTTTATGAATCTGCTGGTCAATGCTGCCCAGGCGATTGAAGGTTTTGGTCGTATAACTATCGACTTGTGTCAGCAAGACGAAGCCCTGCAGGTCAGGATTTGTGATAGCGGCAAAGGCATAGCGCCTGAACATCTGACAAGGATTTTTGAGCCTTTTTTCACCACTAAAGCGGTTGGTGAGGGCACAGGTCTGGGGTTGTCGTTATCCTACAGTATTATCCACCGTCATCAGGGTAGTTTACAGGTGGAAAGCGAAGTCGGTAAAGGCAGTTGCTTTACCATCCGGTTGCCGCTGCATCAGACGGCGGCCGGTCCGGCGCTGGCTCGCAGCCTCTGAGGCACTCAATTGGAGGTTGAGATGAGTGACACAAGTCGTGACAGCCAATCTCCCGCCAACATGACGGTGCTCTGTGTCGACGATGAACCGAACATTTTAGCATCACTGCAAAGATTGCTGGCGGGGCAGGGATTTCAGTTGTTACTGGCCACTTCCGGTGCTGAGGCACTGCAGTTGTTAGCGAGCCAGCCTGTTAATCTGGTGATGTCAGATATGAAAATGCCGCAGATGTCAGGAGCCGAGTTTCTGACCGAAGTCGCCAGGTTATATCCGGCTACGTACCGGATTATTCTCAGTGGTTATGCCGATATGGCGTCGACATTGGCGGCGGTGAATCAAGGTCAGATCCATCGTTATTTGCAAAAACCATGGCACCAGCAGGATCTGTTGACCGCTTTGCGCGATGGTTTAGATAAAGTGGCGTTGCAGCAACGTAATAGCGAGTTGCAGCAGCAACTTCAGCTGCGGAATCAACAGCTGGAGCAGTTTAATCAGCAACTGGAGCAGCGGGTAGAAGAGCGCACCAGTCTGCTGCGCCAACTGATCCGGCAGTTACAGTATTCACAGCAGCAACTGCAGCTAGATCAGCATTCAACCTTAAAAATTTTATACAACATCATCAGTTGCCAGCCGTTGTTAGATGGTGCTTACGCCCAGAATGTCAGCAAATTAGCTGGCAGTCTGGCACAGCGCAGCGGGCTGGATAAAGCTGGCTGTGAGCAAGTGGCGTTGGCAGGTTTGCTGGCCGAGCTTGGGTTACTCACTTTACCGGCTGAACTGATCCAAAAACCTTTTTATCAGCTCGATTTACATGAACGGCAACGCTATCTGCAGCACCCGCAACAAGCCCAGCTGTTGATGGCACCAGCCAGTCACCTGCATGCTGTGGCCGATATGATTGCGCATCAGTACGAACGTTTTAATGGCACTGGCAGTCCAGACCAACTGATTGGCGAACAGATCCCGCTTGGTGCCCGTATTCTGGCACTGGCGCGGGATTTCTGGGGGGCGATGCTGGCACGGCTGAGCAAAGACAAACTCAGTAAACTCAAAGCGCTGCAGCAGATAAAGCTGCATCTGGGCAGCTTTTATGATCCGCAGTTAGTGCAGTTACTGGAGCAATTGGTATTGACGATGGACGACGCGGTGACGGATCATGCCGTCCATCCGCTGACCACTGCAAAACTGCAGCCTGGCATGCAGTTATTACAGGCCTTGTATAACGACAAAGCGATACTGCTGTTGCCAGAAGGCCATATCTTCAGTCTCAGCAGCATTATGCGGATCCGGCAACTGGAACAAAAAACCAATCAGCATTTTGCGTTGCTGATTAAACCAGATAGTACTGCCGCCGGTTAACAGATTAGGCAGACTAGCTGGCAGCGATAGCTTGTTGTACCTGCTGGCGTAAGGCCGTTTGCAGCGCCGGATCTAATTGCATCTGCCGCGCCAACTCCTGCAGATAAGCTTTTTCCATAAAATTTTCTTCATCGACTACCAATAAACTGGCCAGATAAATTTCTGCTTTCATGCTCTGATCCGTGGCTAAGGCGGCTATCTCGGCCGGATCCAGTGGTTTTTGCAGTTCACTGTCGACCCATTGTTGTACCCTGGTATCGGCGGTCAGTTTGGCAATTTCAGCATCGATCAGACCACGTTCACGGGCATCAATATGACCATCGGCTTTGGCGGCAGCAATTAATGCGCACAGCAGGACCTGGCAATGCTGTTCCTGCTGGGGAGCAGATAACTGCTCAAGCGGTTGTGGTGCAACTGCGGTGGCTTGTTGCTGCTGATAATTCTTCAATGCCTGGTAGGCCAGGGTACCGAGTGCCGCCAGACCACCATAAGTCAGCACTTTGCCGCCGATGTTGCGGCCACTTTTGCTGCCAAGTAACAAACCCAGGGCTCCACCTGCCAGTGCGGCGCCGCCCTTACCACTGAGCATACCGCTGACTTGTTGCAACAGGCTTGAGCCCGTGCCGGCATGACCGCCAGCACCTGAACTTGCTATTGGCTGTTGAGCCGGGTTTTGTTGTTTTAGCAATGCGCTGCCTGATTGCAACAGTTGTTCCAGCAGATGTTTGGTATTGAGCATAAGAATGACCTTGCAACGAAGCCAGCACTGCAGCTGGCAGCTGTGGATGAAAAACCAGCATACATGCCAGGCACAGGCCGTCGCAAGCAACGCAGGCGGGCAAAGTGTTGCTGAATGTTGCGGCGGGTCTGGCGGCGCATTACCACTTTGGCTGGCAAAGACGATAAATGGCTGGTTAAATATACAGTTGTTTGCTAAGCTCAATGCTATCGAACAGAGCCTATGGTCGGGGTATCGGATGGCCAAAACCTTACCGCTGTTACCGGCAGATTATTATCTGCAGCATTTCAACGAATTATTACGCCATCTGCAATTGCATTATCAGCCTGTGCTGACCGACGAATTTTGCCAACTGGCACAAGCCTTTATGCATTTACCGCTGGCTGCGCAAAGGTTATGGGTGCGGTTACTGAATCGCAAGGGGCCGGCGTTTGCCCTAGCGGATATTCAGTACCCTGAAGTACCGGATCAGGCTGCGGCCTTGGCAGCTTTACAGCAAGCTGGCTTGATTGCTGCGCTGGAAACTGAAGACGATTGCTGGCATTGGCTGCAGCGGGCCACTAAACCTGAACTGCAACAGTTGCTGCAACTACTGCACACTGAGAGCAGTTCGACAGCCATGACTGCCCTGAAAAAAACCGCCAACCGTTCGCAGTTAGTGGCGCAGATTGCCGGTTTGATGCCGCTTGAAACTGGCTGGTTACAGGCGATCACGCCGACTGTGGTACTAAGGCAGCAACAGACTCTCCAGTACGGTTATTTTTTGTTTTTTGGCCGGATTGAAAATAACCTCAGTGCTTTTACGCTGCGTGATCTCGGCCTGCAGCAAAATAGCAATTTTAAAAGCAGTTATCGCGCCCGATATACTGAACCTGAACTGGCGCAACAGGCATTTTTTTATGCCAGCTTGCAACATGAATTCCGCCAATTACAACTGCAATGGCCCAAACTTGCAGCTGAGCAGCAGCAACAAGCCCTGCTGAACTGGCAGCGGCAACTGGCTGACTGGCCGGCAGCACTGGATGAGCGTAATCAACTCGTCCTTGAACAGTTGTGTGAAAAACTGGGCCGGTTAGCGGAGAAACAGGGTGATGCGCTGCTGGCTATCCGGTTTTATCAACACTGCCGGGCTTATCCGGCTTCCGAGCGCCTGGTGAGGTTGTATTATGCCAGGCGCCAGCAACCTCAGTATCTGGCTGCGCTACAGCAACTGCTGCAACAAATGCAGCAAGATCCATGTTGTGATGATGAATACTGGTTTGCGCATGATTTTTCCAGCCGAAAATTTGGTCAGCAAAGCCACTCTGATCTCACTCAGATGCTGCAGCAGGCCAGTTCAATCCGGCTGGATGAACTGTGGCAAGGCCAGACGGAAGCGGGGGCCTGCCGCTATTATCTGCAGCAGGGTTGGCAGGCTTTTCAGGCTGAAAATCAACTGTGGCAGGCTTTATTTGGCTTATTGTTCTGGCAGGAACTGTTTTTGTCCGCCGACAGCGCTATTTATAATGAGTTTGAAAAACGTCCCCGTGATTTAACCAGTGGTGGGTTTTATCGCCGGCAAGCTGCAGCTATTGAACAAAAACTGCAACTGCTGCTGCAGCCGGAACAGGCCATCCAACTGTTATTGCAAAATCTGACGCAGTTTTACCCGCTGCCCAATGCCGTGTTTAACTGGCGGCCTGAGCTGGCCGAACAACTGCCATTATTATTGCGCGGCTTGCCCGGATCGGCGCTTGCGACCTTATTAAGGCAAATGGCAACAGATTTTCGCCGTTACAGCCATGGTTTTCCGGATCTCTGTCTGGTTTCTGAGAGTGGCGAGCTCCGCTTTGTGGAGTTAAAAGCGCGCGGCGATTCAGTGCGGCGCAATCAGTTGAGTAAAATGTTGACGATGCGCCAACTTGGTCTGTCGGTGCAATTGGTCAAAGTCGATTGGTGGGCCGATCCGGATCGTTGTTATGTCGTGGTCGATGTCGAGACTACTGGGGGCCGGCCTGAGCAGGACCGGATTATTGAAATTGCGGCGTTAAAGGTGCAGCGTGGCGTTATTATTGACCGCTGTTGTTATTTGCTCGATCCAGAGCGGCGCTTGCCTGGTTTTATTACCCGGCTGACGGGGATCACGCCCCAGATGCTGCAACATGCCCCACGTTTTGCGCAGATTGCCGACGAATTGTCTGCTTTTCTGGCAGACAGCATTTTTGTGGCCCATAACGTGAATTTTGATTACGGCTTTGTCCGGGCTGAATTGCAGCGCTGTGGATATAGCCTGGGGCCCAGTAAACTCTGTACTGTGGTGCAGATGCGGCGTTGTTATCCTGGACTCGCATCTTACGGGCTGGCGGCTTTATCAGCGCATTTTGCTATTCCATTGACTTCACATCATCGCGCCGAAGCCGATGCCACTGCCACTGTCGCCCTGCTGGCCTTGATCCATCAAGCCGAGCAAGTGGCGGCCCCTGCTGAGCATCACAGCATAGCTCTGATCAGCCCGAGTGCCACCCCAGTTGTGGCAGTCCAACATGCCTAATAGCAACCTTATCTATGTTGCCTGTTGGACGCCACGCGTTGGACGCCAAGCGTTGGACGCCAAGCGTTGGGCTGCCCCAGTGCAAACGCCGGGTCGAATCCGACGATTAAATTAACATATCAATATGTTGATTTTGCTTAGATTTGAATGGGTGGATCACAACACCAAAGTGTTCACTAAAACCGCGCTCGCTACATCTGTTTAAACTGACCGGCATAGTTACGGCTTAATGGCAGCAACTGTGGGTGATCTTTCAGGTGGATATGCTGACGGCCAAAAATGTCTTTTTCGATATGCCGCACTGCTGCCAACGCCACCAGATAAGCGCGGTGGACCTGTACATACTGATCCTGCGGCAGTTTTTGTAATAAGGTCTTTAGTGACATTCTGAGTAAGTGCCGCTCATGGCGGGTGACTAATTCGGTATATTTATCGCACGCTTGAAAAAACAGCACTTCCGACAGATGAACCAGCCGGGTTTGCTGCGCCAGCCCGACATGAAACCATTGCAGCGGGGCGACCGCTGGCTGCAGTTGTTGCAACAACTGCTGCAATTGTTGTTGTAACTGCAGCGGCGCTTGCAGTTGTGGTTGGTGGGCAAAAGTGGCTTGCAACCGACGGATACAATGTTGCAGCCGTTCATCAGTGACAGGTTTGAGCAGATAATCCAGCGCTGCCTGCTCAAAGGCTTGTATCGCATAATCATCATAAGCAGTAATAAACACCCACCGACTATGGCAAAGCGGCTGACCGGGCTGGGGTTCAGCCAGTTGCGCCGCAACCTGCAAGCCGGTCAGCCCCGGCATCTGAATATCCAGCAACACCAGCTCAGGTTGATGTTGCCGGATCAGCGCAAGTGCTGCCAAGCCATTGTTGGCAGTGGCGACTATCTGTAATGCCGGCCAGTACTGGCTGAGTTTTTGCTGTAAATAATCCAGCAACACCGGCTCATCATCGGCCAGAATTGCCCGTACCATCCCTGTTTCTGCCATCAAAGTTGTGCTCCGTTGTTCACTGCGGCTTGGCGCTTTGTTTATGCGGTCACTGCGATATGGTGCAGCGGTAGTTGTAATTCGGCGATAAAGCCTCCCTGAGGACCGGTACTGAGTTGCAGCCGCCCGGTTGCGCCATAAAGCTGATGTAACCGTTGCCGCACATTCAGCAAGCCAACGCCGCCACTATTGGCTGTCTGGTTGCCGCCGACAGGCAAGCCCGGGCCATTATCTTTCACCTGCAAATAACAAATGCCTTGTTGTTGCCAGCCGATGATCTGCAGTTCAGCACCGGCCAGCATAGGTTCAATACCGTGGCGTAAGGCATTTTCAACCAAGGGTTGCAACAATAACGGCGGCAGGGGCAGGTTGGTCAGTTCGGCGGGGATCTGCAAGCTATAACTGAAACGTTCGCCCAGTCGGATGCGGGCAATGCCAATCAGCGCTTCGACCAGCTCTAGCTCGTCGGCCAGGGTCACCATGTGGCGGCGCGTGCGCTGTAAACTGGCACGCAGATAAATATTCAGTTGCTCCAGCATATGTTTGGCTTGGGCTGGATTTGCCGTGATCAGCCCTTGCACATTGGCGAGGGTATTAAATAAAAAATGCGGTTCAATTTGTGCTTGCAGCAACTTTAACTGGGCTGAGGTTTCAGCTTGTTGTAGTTCGGCCCGCTGGCGTTTTTCCTGTTCCAGTGCAGCGCGATACTGCAGGGACTGGTAACGTAACAGGAAAAATCCGGCGGCTGCACTACAAATCAGCAGCGTGACCAGCAGGCTGCGCCAGTCAGGGGATTGCAGCAGTTGCTGCCAGTGCAGACTGGTTAAGGCAGACCAACTGACATTGGCTGCTGGCAGTCCGAGTATGCCAACCAATTGAAAGCCTAGCCACAGCCCACAACATACCGCGGTCAGTTGGATCAACCAAGGTGATAACCAGGCTGCGACCAGTTTATCCAGCAGCTTGGCCAGCAGCCAGATACAACTGCCAATGACATAAGCATAAATCAGCTGGTCGCTGAGCCTGGCATCCGCATTGAGCAAAAATAACAGCAGCGCAATCAGCAGATTAATCAGCATCAACCAGCGTAAGTCCCGCAACCAGCTGTTTGTCATCAATCGTTGATAAAAACGCATATCAGCTACTCCTGCCTGGACTTTGATGGCGTCTGAACTGTTGTTTGGTTGCATGACTGTGAGCAGCCTGTCAGCAAATTGCAAGGAATATTCAGCAGTATAAGGAACTCAATGCAAAGCGGGCAGATTTTGTGATAACAGGTCGCCAGCGCCGATGAATAGCGCCAGCGCTGGTTTAGTGGTGCTCTAGAGCACCGAACAGTTTAAAAAAACGGCAGCCGCCGTGGGCAAAATAGGACTCAGACAAGGCAAATTTCTGAAGGTTTAGTGAACTAAACCGAAGGAATTTAACGCCGTATGAGGATATTTTGCCCCGGCCCTGCGGGAGCGCCGGAAAAACACGCATCCGGCGTTGGGCAAAATGAGCAATAGAATGACTATTGCTCATTTTGCCCGCCTTGCCTGCGAGTTTTTTCGTCAGCTCTGCTGTTCGCTTTTTGAACTGTTCGGTGCTCTAGTCGTTGCGAAACCAGCCGGCGATGCTAAAGCGCTGTTGCTGGGCTGGTAACACCTGATGCGGGAAACGCACACTTTCAAAAGCAACCAATAACCCGGCCTCTGGTAGCACCCGCTGTATTTCTTGCTGTTGCTCGTTATAAATCACCAACTCACCGCCAGCACTGACTGAATTCAGATAGAGTACTGTGGTTAATACCC
The DNA here is from genome assembly GCF_059620065.1 of Rheinheimera sp. B2H12. Taxonomy (NCBI): domain Bacteria; kingdom Pseudomonadati; phylum Pseudomonadota; class Gammaproteobacteria; order Chromatiales; family Chromatiaceae; genus Rheinheimera; species Rheinheimera sp. B2H12. The sequence goes on from NZ_CM184363.1 coordinate 673,420, forward strand.
GGTTGGAGCGGCCGACAAAAGCATCCAGATGGGTTTGATAGAAGTCGCCAGGTTGATAGCGGGCAAAATGACATTCGTGATGGGTCAAGCCAAGAAAACAACGCCGGTTCATCTGCATCTGCAGTGCTGCCATCAACGCCAGATATTGCTGTTGTGCCGGGCTACTGCCATCCAGCCAGGCGGTTTGATCACGCCGGATGTCGCTGTTCAGTTGCAGCTGTTGCTGTCTGCCAACACCAGCGCTGCGCAAATCGGTATGTTGTTGCACTTCCTGCAATAAAGCGCGGCACAATGGCGCCGGCACGGCTTGTCGCAGGATGGCCAGACCATGCTGATAAAAGTCAGGCAGCAGTTGTTCAATCCAATCATCCTTGGTTGGCCAATCAGGGGGCAACAGTTCAGCAGTCGTCATCAATACAGTCCGGCGGTACAAGTGAGGCGTTTTTACTCAGTCTGGCTGTTACTGTCAAGCCAGAAAAACAGCGGGCGGTGAAATCCATGCGGACCGCCCGCTTTGGTTGAAGCGCTTAATACTGATAATAATCGGCTTTTTTCAGCAAGTCGCTGGCATTCAGTTTACCGCTCACACATTGCTGAATATCCGATTTTTTAAACAGCCAATATAAATCTTTACTGTCGCGGCCATGGTCTGTGGTCAGTTGCAAAGAGACAAACTCATCATTGTTCAGCTCGCGCAGACTGGCGCCGTAATCACATAAAGTGGTCGCAAAATTTCGGCTGATGCTGCTGATTAAACTGGCCGTTTTTTCTGCTGCCAGTTTTTGTTGTTCGGCCTGCTTGGTTTGCATTTCTTTGTTAAAAGTGGCGGTTTGTTGTTGTAACTGCGCCAGTTGTTGCTTGATACCGGTTTCTTTACTGCTCAGCTCATTCAGCTTTTTTTGTTGCTCGGCATCTTGTTTACCCACTTTACGGGTAAATTCAATATCACGTTTTTCCCGTTCTATCTCACGTAAATCCCGTTCCAGATCACGGGTTTGATCGCGTAAATCCCGCATCTGTTCCTGCAACTGTTCAGTTTGTTCCATCATCTGTTCTGCCGCTTCAGACGCTTGATCGGCAATGGCATCGATTTCTTCTTCTGACAACACGCTACCACTTTGGGCGGCCATGGCGACCTGCGCCATTTTGTTGGCATTGCTGGTAATAGTTGATAAGTCCGGGATCGGCGGTAAACCTGGCATCATTTGGAAAAAGTGACCAAAATTGCCACGGGTTTCAGTGCGGAACAACACGCCCTGGCCAGCCAGATAGCTGTGGCTAATCCGGTTGATCCCCGCATGCTGATCCTGTTTCAACGAGGTTTGCAGAATATTCTCCATGATGGCCAGATTCTGTTTCAGTTTCGGGCTGATGGTGCTGGCAGCTGTCGCCTGAGTGGCCGTCAGCAGACACAAGGCGGTCAGCGTGAAAAAAGGGCGGCTAAAATTCATAACAAGACTCCATTAGTGGCTGTCGCGGCTGGGTTGGGCCGCCGGGATATAATTTAATCGGGCCTGGCTCGGCTGGACATTGTCCTGCCAGTACTGCCAATCGGCCTGACGTTGCTGATTGAGATATTCCACTAGCTCGACCATATCGCTGCGCCGGGCTTTTTGTTCATTTTCAGACAGATAGTCTTTGAGCATAATCAACTGACTACTTTGTTGCTGCTGCGATATCGCCAGTTGTTGTTGCAGATATTTCTGCTGTTCTAACTGGAAACTGGCCAGCATAGTGCTCAGTTGTTGTTCGTCCTGTTGCTGACTCCAGCTCAGAGCCAGAGCTCCGGACTGCAGTTGCAACTGCAACGGAGAAATACTGATGATCAGGGCCAGCGCTGACATACCGACACTCAGTTGTGGCCACCAGCTTTGCCAGCCACGGCTGGGCCGCTGATGACCCCACTGTTGCCGGAACATGCTGCTGGTATCTATGTCTGGCATCGGCTCAAACCTTGGTGCACTGGCATCCCGGCGGATCATTTGCGCGCTGATAAAACGCTGATACCAGTCACTGTCCGGGGTTAATTGCCGGGCGCATTGTTCATCACTGATAGAGCCTTCGAGCCAGGCTTCAAAAATTTGCTGATTGTTCAACATCATGGACCTCCAACTGCGGCCGCAGTTTATCAAGAGCGGCATAAAATCTGGACTTGGCGGTGTTGCTGGAAATGGCCAGTTGCATGGCAATTTCGTCAAAGGTAAATTGCTGATAAAAACGCAGTTCCACCACCAGTCGTTGTTCCGGTGGCAGCAGTTTTAGCTGCTGCCTGACATCTTGTTGTCGTTGTACAGTATCCAGTTGCTGCTCCTGGCTTTGGCTGTCATCACAGAGCTGATCGCTGACATCCGCCAAATCCTGCATCGGTTTGCGTTTGCGCAGCATATCTACAGCCCGGTAATTGGCAATACCAAATAACCAGGTTTTAAAGCTGCTGTCGCCGCGGTACTGCGCCAGATTGCGGCATAACACCAGCAATACATCCTGCAATAAATCGCGGGCGTCATCAGCATTGCCCATCAGTCGCAGGCTGTAGCAATACAGCATGCTCTGATAACGACTGACCAGTTGTTGCCAGGCGCGTTCATTGCCATCCAGTGCCTGTCGGATCAGGCTGTCGTCACTGCGTTTAAACACCTTGGTCTGCTTCCCGCTTTATTGTTATTTACTGGTCTGTCGTTTTGTTGTTGCTGATTGGTCGAAGCTACACTGGATTTAGTTTGCTGCATGTTGAAATTTTTTATTATTTTTCTAACGTTCTGATCTTTCTGCGTATTTCATCTTAGCTTTGCAAATAGGTCCGGTAAAGCGACAACTTTGGATCCAGCCAGCCTGTGCTTGCGTACTTGTGTCATCAAAGTTTTTTTCTGGAGGGAGTCATGCGTCGTTCAGCGTTGTGGGTCAGTTTACTGGGTTTATTTGGTTGTAGTCAGTCGGTGCAGGATTATCAAGCGTTGCAGCCGGCTTTTAGTTTGCCCGGTTTTTTTCAGGGCAGCAGCCAGGCTTTTGGCGTGATGCACGATTGGCAAGGTAAGCAGTCGGTGCGTTTTACCGCCGAACTCTGTGGTCAATGGCGTGGCATGGAAGGGGATCTGTATGAGATTTTTACCTTCAGTGATGGCCGTATCGATAAAAGACACTGGCGGTTGCAACAAAGTGCCGATGGGGCCGTCAGCGGCAGTGCCGAAGATGTGGTAGGGGTTGCGACCGGCCAGTTAGCTGGCAATACCTTGTACTGGCAGTATGTGCTGAGAATTCCACAACAAGGGGATTATATTGATGTCACTGTCAAAGACTGGTTGTATCTGATTGATGCGGATCAGTTGATTAACCGTTCCACCTTACATAAATTTGGCCTGACCGTTGGTGAACTGACGCTGGCCATTACCCGGCAGGATCGGGCGGCCGATTGCACGGCCTTTATCAATCGGTATCAGCAAACTGAGCGTACTGTGGCGCTGGTGCCGGTGCCTGCTCAACCCTGATGATCCGGGTAAGCATCACGAATGGCAATAAACTCGTCGATGTTACTTAACAAGATATCGACCAGCACAGGGTCAAACTGTTTGCCTTTTTCATCGGCCAGATACTGCAGTACTTTTGGCATTGGCCAGGCGGCTTTATAACAACGTTCGCTGGCCAGTGCGTCAAACACATCGGCCAAGGCAGTGATGCGACCGGCAATCTGGATTTGTTCGCCAACCAGACCCCGCGGATAACCCTGTCCATCCCAGCGTTCATGATGTTCATAGGCAATCACTGCGCCTTGCTGCAAGATCTCGTTTTGTGATTTTTGCAAAATCTGATAACCAATTTCGGCGTGCTGGCGCATGATGGCCCATTCATCGGCATCATGTTTACCCGGTTTATTCAGAATATAATCCGGGATGGCGATTTTACCGACATCGTGCAGCGGCGATGCCAGTTTGATTTTTTCCGCGTCATAATGACTGAGGCCATATTTCAGTGCCAGCATAAAACTGAAGTTTGCTACTCTTTTGACATGACTGCCGGTTTCTTTCGAACGTTTTTCCACCGCCTCGCCCAGGATATAAGACAGCTCGCGCTGGCTCTCTTTAATCAGCTCGCGCAACCGGATATTTTCATAGGCCACCGCAATATTGCTGGAGAAATAACTGAGCAGATGATGATCAACCTGATCAAATTTGCTGTCTTTACTGACATACAACAGATTTTCCAGACCACGGCTGGTGGTAAAATAACCGACAAAATAATCGTCGCCCTGATAGGACTGCTTCAGGTGATGGACTCGGGTCAGTTTTTCTACCACATCGGCCGGCAGTTGTGGATTGTGGCTCAGATCCAGGCCGCTGGCTGCGATAATATCCAGCGACAGATGTTGTTGTTTTGGATCGCCGGTGGCGGCACAACAATAAATTTGCTGATGATCAAGCCCCAGCAGATGGGCGGCTTGTGCCAGAATATTTGAGGCAAATTCGGTCAGACTTTCACATTCTAAAAAACTGACCGTTGAGGCGATAATTTTTTCCAGGCCCTTTTTGTTGTTATCAATAATGCAAATATCCCGGTACGACCTTAACGAGGAATACAACAGGGTTTTGAGCTTAATGGCGGTGACTTCGGTTTTGTTTTTGTAATCGTTAATATCGTAATCGCGGATCACACTTTCTTCCGGCGCTTCGCCAGGTTGGCCGGTGCGTAAAATCAGCCGGATTTGATGTTGTTGCAGCTCACCACGGATGGCTTTAATCAGATCCAGACCAGCATGATTGGTCTCCATCACGACATCCACAATAGCCACCGCAATATTTTGCTGCTGTTCCAGCATCTTACGTGCTTCTTTGGCACTGTAGGCATGTAATAGTTGGACAGGCCGGCCTTCAAAGCTAAAACCACGCAGCACCAGACTGGTGATCTGATGGATGCTTTCATCATCATCCACAATCAGCACCCACCAGGGTTGCTGACTGCCGATTTCAGGTTCAGGATCTTGCGCCCAGGTCAGTGCGGTATCCTGCTGGAAAAGAAAATCTGTATGACTCATAGACTCAGCTCAGAAGAATGAACCTGTTAACTATGGCTGAGTTTTATCAAATTGGCAGGGCTAATGATTGATAAAATATTGAGTTATCGATTTTCTAGTGATTCCAGTTCAATGTTGATGGCATGACAGGAAATCTGGATTTCATATAAAGAAATCAACAGGCTTAATAACAAGCTGGCTAAACTGGCGCCAAAACACAGCTGCCCAACCAACTCCCAGTTCAGAAATAAGCCAAACATTGACAAGGTACAAAGCATAAAACTAATCACGCCCCAACGTTGCATCGAGCGGATCAGCACAATGCGCTGGCGCAGGTTAACGATTTGCCGTTTGGCTAAATCCCGCACCTGATCCCCTTCGCGGTTGTTTAATTGCCGGATCAACTGCGCCAGTACCAGAAATCTGTTGGTATAAGCCAGCAGCAATAATGAAATGGCTGGAAACAGCAAGGCCGGTGTGGTGATTGTCATCATCAAAAAACTCCTGCAGTGGCAGTGCAAGCAGCGGATGCTGATCGCAACAAATTGATTCGCCTGAATTCTGAACACAGATTACACTGGAATGAGCATAGTATACCCGAGGGGCTGATACAGATGGCAGTGGATTTATGGAGCGCGATGCTCACGTTGTTTCTGATTATGGATCCGCTCGGCAACTTGCCGGTGGTGGTAGCTATTTTAAAAGACTTAAAACCCGAACGCCGTCGTTTTGTGCTGATCCGCGAGCTGTTGTTATCTTTGCTGATCCTGGTGTTGTTTTTATATGGCGGTCAGAGTTTCCTCAGTGTATTGGGGGTGAAAGAAGAAGCCGTCAGTATTGCTGGCGGTATTATTTTGTTTTTAATTGCCATCCGGATGATTTTTCCGCCACCAGGTGGCGTGGCAGGTTTAAAAGAAGGCGAAGAACCATTTTTATTTCCGCTGGCGGTGCCGATGATCGCCGGACCTTCGATCCTGGCGGCGCTGATTCTGCTGGCTAATCAGCAACCCGGCCAGATGCTGGATTGGACCTTGGCGCTGGTCGGCGCCTGGGCGCTCAGTTCAGCCATTTTACTGTTTGCGCCTTTATTGCACCGGGTGTTAGGTGAGCGAGGTCTGACCGCGATGGAAAGGTTGATGGGCATGATCCTGGTGATTATTGCGGTACAGATGTTCTTAAACGGCTTGGGTCATTATTTTGGGCAATAGCATCTTGCTGGTTCTGGCGCGGCGCCTTGGTGTATCATGGCGCCAGTTTAAATATGCTGCCCGCAGGGCAAATTCAGCGACAACAATGGATACCTGATGAATTCGAAAGCCAATAATTTTCAGCTGATGCGCGGTTTGGGGTTTTACCAGCAAGCGGCCATCGCGGCCACTTTACTGGAGAGAATGATCCCCAGTTACCAGTTGTTTGCCGAAGTCAGTCAGTTTGGGGATGCGGCCTTGCCACGGCATGTGCTGGATCTGGTGTGGGAATGGCTGCAGGTGCGCCGTGCCAAAATCAACTTTGATAAATTACAGGAAGAGCTGGAACTGATCACACCTGAAGTGAATAACTTTGATATGTTTGGTGTTTATCCGGCACTTGATGCGATGACGGCGCTGGATACCATGCTCAACGGTATCACCCAGCAAGACAGCACTGATTTTATTGACGTGGCTAAAATCTCCCAGGCGTCAGTGGCGCGGCTGATTGAGCATGAATCTGCTGATTTGGACATCACCACCGAAGCCGAGTTGAAAAAAGTGGTGCGTGAGCATGAACTGATGCATTACGAGATGGATTGCCTGGCCGAATTAATTGCGCTGGTGCAACCTATCCAAAGTTTTGGTCGCACCGAAGTGCAACTGCTGAAAAGCTGGGTACAGGAACAAGGTGTCACCAATCTGGGCATGGAACTCTGAGTCAACTCAACCGGTGCCGGAACTGGCACCGGTGTCGACGCTAAACCAGGTTGCTCGTTACCGGTGGTTGAGCCGTGTTGACGTCCTGCCGTTGATACAACCGGTAAGCCAGTTGGCCGGCGATACTTTCTTTGTACAGGCGCCAGTGTGCTGGCAGGCTGGCCAGGTTCAGTTCCTTTTCACATTCCAGATAAATCAGCGCATCTGCGGCCAGCCAGCCTTGTTGTTCCAGCAATTGTGCCGCCGGTAATAATAACTGCTGGCGAAAAGGCGGATCCAGAAATACCAGATCATAGACACGTTTGGCAGGTTGTTGCAGATATTGCAGGGCGTTGGTCTGGATCACCTCTGCGCGCTGGCAGTTCAGCGTCTGCAGATGTTGTTGTAATTGCCGTACTGCGGTTTTATCCAATTCCAGCAAAGTGGCAAATTCAGCCTGACGCGATAGGGCTTCCAGCGCCAGACTGCCACTGCCACTGAAACAATCCAGCACGGTCCGGCCTGCCGTTTCCTGCATCAGCCAGTTAAATAAAGTTTCTTTCACCCGATCTGTGGTTGGCCTTAAACCCGCTGCATCCAGCACTGGTAAACGCCGGCCACGCCACTGCCCGCTAATGATCCGGACAAAACCTGGTCCGTTATGGCTGGGGGCTGGGGGCTTTCTGCTGCTGGATTTCATCTGGAGTTTATGCCTGATTAATAAAAGTGATAGTATAAGCGGCGATTTTACCTGAGTTTCTGAATTCTGACAGCGAACCCTATGACAAAACCTAACAAACTGTTTTCCTGGCTCGGCTTTGGTAAAAAACCAGCCGCTGATAGCCAGCCAGCCAATACACCGGCGACTGCGACTGAAACCGTCGCGCCAACGACGGCGACCGAAGCCGTCATCATGCCTGCAGCCGTCAGTCAGAGCGAATTGGCCACTGCGGTGGCGCCTGTTGCAGAGCCAGTACCTGAGCCTGTGGCAGAACCGGCGGCACCAGTGTTAGCCGCGGCTGAGCTGGTAGCACCGACGGCAGCTGAGGTGACTGAAATCACTGCGGCAGCAGCTGTCATTGCGACTGTACCAGCACCTGGCCAAGCTGAAGCTGCGACTGCCGTCACGGCAGTGACAGCTCCAGCTCCGGCAGCAATTCCACCTTCAGCACCCATTCAAGCACCAGCACCAGTTGCCATACCGGCGCCGGTCGCAGTGACAGCTGCCACCACAACCTCAGCACCTGCTGAGAAAAAACCAGGCTTTTTTGCCCGGTTGAAACAAGGTTTGAGTAAAACCAGCCAGAATCTGGGCAATGGCTTAGCCAGTTTGTTTCTTGGTAAAAAAATTGATGACGATCTGTACGAAGAGTTAGAAACTCAGCTGCTGATGGCCGATGTCGGGGTGGACACCAGCCAGAAACTGATCAAGCAACTGATCCAGCATGCCGATCGCCGCCAGTTAAAAGATGCCGACAGTCTGTATGAAAAATTACAGCAGGAAATGGCGCAGTTGCTGGATGTGGTGGAAAAACCACTGCAGGTCGACAATCCGGATGGGCCTTTTGTCATTCTGATGGTTGGCGTCAATGGCGTCGGCAAAACCACCACCATCGGCAAAATGGCGCAGCAGTTTAAACAACAGGGTAAATCAGTGATGCTGGCTGCGGGTGATACCTTCCGTGCTGCCGCAGTTGAACAGTTGCAGGTCTGGGGCGAGCGCAACCAAATTCCGGTGATTGCCCAGCACAGCGGGGCCGACAGCGCTTCGGTGATTTTTGATGCTTATCAGGCGGCCAAGGCGCGCAAAATTGATGTACTGATCGCCGATACCGCCGGTCGGTTGCAGAACAAAGCCCATTTGATGGAAGAACTGAAAAAAATCGTTCGGGTGATGAAAAAAATTGACGGCGCCGCTCCGCATGAAGTGATGCTGACACTGGATGCCGGCACCGGCCAAAATGCCCTGAGTCAGGCGCGGTTATTCCACGAAGCAGTGGAGCTGACCGGTATTTCCCTGACCAAACTGGATGGGACGGCCAAAGGCGGGGTGATTTTTGCCATTGCCGATCAGTTTAAATTACCGATCCGCTATATCGGCGTCGGTGAAAGTATTGATGATTTGCGGGTCTTTCACAGTCAGGATTTTATTCGGGCGCTGTTTAACAAGGAATTTTAACTATGCTGCGTTTTGAGCAGGTCAGCAAAAGTTATCCGGGTGGTTTTACCGCGCTGGACAGGGTCAATTTTCATCTGGCTAAAGGTGAAATGGCTTTTCTGACCGGCCATTCCGGCGCAGGTAAAAGTACCTTATTACGGCTGATCAGTCTGATAGAGCGGCCTTCCGCCGGGCGGGTAGTGATTAACGGTGTTGATTTATCGGCAGTGAAAGCCGGGCAAATCCCCTATGTGCGGCGTGATATCGGGATGATTTTTCAGGATCATCGCTTGCTGGCCAATCATACCGTGTTTGATAACGTGGCGTTACCGCTGGTGATTGAAGGTTTTACCGGCCGGGATATGGCGCGACGGGTGCATGCGGCGCTGGATCAGGTCGGTCTGCTGGATAAAGCCCGTTGTCTGCCTGCTACTTTATCCGGTGGTGAAGCGCAGCGGGTTGGGATTGCCCGGGCTATCGTGAATAAACCGCCGCTGCTGCTGGCAGATGAACCGACCGGCAATCTGGATCCGGATTTATCTAAAGATGTAATGCGGATGTTCGAAGCTTTTAATCATGCCGGCGTTTCAGTTTTGATTGCCAGCCACGATTTGGGGCTGATTGCCCGCATGCGTTACCGCACCATGACGCTCAAACAGGGCCGGATGATTAACGACGGTCTGACCCATCAGGAGGAGAGCCTGTGAGTTTGTTATTTTCCGGTCGTGCGGTTGGCGCCAGTGCGGCGCAACCTGGCTTGCTGCAACGCTGCAGCCGGTTTTTCCTGACCCATCTGCGTCAGGCCATTACCAGCCTGGGTGAACTCTGGCGCTCCCCCTTGTGGGCCTTTGTCACTATTATGGTGTTGGGTGTCAGTATGACACTGCCAACCACTTTACATCTGTTGGTGAAAAACGTGCAGCAGGTCAGCGACAGTTATGATCAGTCGTTTGAAATCAGTTTGTTTTTGCAGACCAACGCCAGCCCAACCGATGTCGCCACATTGCTGACGATTTTACAGGCTGATAGTCAGGTCGCCAAAGTGCGGTTGATTGATAAAGACTCCGCCATGACTGAATTTAAACAGCAATCCGGTTTTGGTGAAGCGCTGGCGTTTCTGGATGACAATCCACTGCCTGATGTGTTGCTGGTGACACCAAAAATCAATCAACCGGCAGTGGCTGAAGCCTTGATGCAAAAACTGCAAAAAGAGCGTTTTGTCGAGCTGGCTAAACTAGATATCAGTTGGCTGGAGCGGCTGGCTGCCATGATGGCGTTGTTGCAGCAAGCGGTTTATACCATAGCCGCCTTGTTGCTGACGGCCGCCTTGTTGGTGATTGGTAATACCATCCGTTTGTCGATTATGGACAAAAAAACTGAAATCGAAGTGATGAAGCTGGTCGGGGCGACTGATGCCTTTATTCAGCGGCCGTTTTTGTATACCGGTATCTGGCTGGGCTTGTTTGGTGGTTTACTGGCCTTTTTGGTGGTTGAACTGATGTTGTGGTGGTTAACGGGCGCTATTGGTAAAGTAACTCAGTTGTATCAAAGTGACTTTCAATTGACGTCGCTGAGTTTTGCTGAATTCGGCATCTTATTGGCCATCGCCATTGCGCTTGGCCTGACCGGCTCTTATATCGCGGTGCGCAGTCATATCAGCGCCATTGAGCCTTAAAAAAGCAGGCTGGTGCCGCTCTGGTGCCAGCCTTGTTTACTTTTGGCTTACCTTGCACCAACCGCAAAACTGAACAGACCAATGGCGGCACCAAACACGCCACCCCATACCACCAGCCAGCCCAAATGTTGTTGGATCAGATCCTGGATCAGGCTTTTCACCAGTTCAGGTGTCAGCTCGTCCAGTCTTGCTTGCACTATCGCGGCGATTTTCGGTTGCAACTGCGTCAGATTATCCGCTGACGTCAGTTGTTGTTGCAGTTGTTGCTGCACCGCGTCGCTGTCTGCCATTTCCAGCAATGAAGCACGCAGATTATCGGTAAAAGGTTGTTGTAACGGTAATAACACCTGGGCGCCGCCAAACATCGCCAGCATGCCGCCGAGTGATGATTTTTGCACTGTCTCCAGCAAAGCATGAAAGGCCGGGCTTAAATCGATGCTTTCCAGCACCGGTCCCAACTGCAGTTTGGCAGTGGAATTGTCGTCGCCAGGAGCCAGCCGCTGTAAATTGTCGACACTGAAAAACTGCTCCATCACCAAGCGGTGTAAGGCTTGTTTTAACTCGGTAAAACGGGCCGGGATCACACCTGAGCCATAGAGCAGTGGCACTTTTTCAAATAACATATGTACTGCCAGCCAATTGGTGACAGCGCCGGAAAAAGCAAATAACCCCATGGTCCAGAGCCAGGGCAAAGCTGCCAGCCAGCCCGCAGCCATCGCCAGTAACGCTAACAGATTGGTAACCAGACTTTTATTCATCAACAGACTTCCTGCAAAAAATGTGGATTTTAATCAGCCGGCAATTGTAGAGCAAGACAGGCCAATGCACGATGACAATTATGTGGCTGTCACCGGCAATTGCTGGAATCTTGTTATACTCAGTGTTTGTCGTTCCGAGAGTCGTTCCGAGTGTCGTTCCGAGAGCCATGCCAGCACCCTTGCCTGTCCGCCACTGTGCTGGTCCGGTGATCGTTGCTGCCGGCATGGCCGCAGTGCAAACAGGAACCGCTGAAGAGGTGATAAGATGCAGCAGCCTGAACAAGACATCATGGATAATTTTCAGCGCTATTTTTTTCATTCGCTGGATTTGATCCCGGTGCCGGTGCTGGTATCGGCACCTGAATTGGATCCTGTCAGCGGACAAGAGATGAATCGCCGCCATTTGCATCTGAACAAAGCATTTGTCGAGGAATTGGGGTACCAGCTGGCCGATGTACCGGATATGCATAGTTGGTTTGTCCGGGCTTATCCGCAGTCTGAACATCGGCAGTACCTGCTGCAACAATGGCATCAGGCGGTGCAACAAGCGTTAGCCAGTGGCGAAGACAGAGTGCAGATGCCCGGTCTGATTACTTGTGCTGATGGCCAGCAACGCTGGTTTGAAGTGCGGGCGCAATTAAAAACCTATTCGCAATTGCCACAGGCCAGTCTGCCAGACTGGCATATTGTCACCTTCAAAGATATCCATCACCTGCGTTTGTCGCTGGATCAGATCCAGCTGTTGTCAGATAAAGATCCACTGACCCAGTTGTACAACAGGCGTGGCATGGAACACTGGTTAAGTCAGCACCAGCCCAGCAAACTAGGGGTGGTGCTGATCGATCTTGATCACTTTAAGCAGATTAATGATTTTTATGGCCATTTTGCCGGCGACCATCTGCTGGTGCTGGTTGGCAGCTTGCTTAATCAAAGCTGCAACACGGCAGAATGTGCAGTGCGCTGGGGTGGAGAAGAATTTGTACTGCTGATTGCCGGTGCCGATCTCAGTCACACCCTGCAACGGGCGGAACAACTCCGTTGTCGTTTTATGGCGGAAACCTTCAGCTGGTATGGCGAACAAATCAGTGCCACTTTCAGTGCCGGCTGTAGTAGCGGCCCTATCAGGGCCGATGCCGCAACCGACCTGAGCAGTCAACAACAACTGCAGTTATTGCTGCAACAGGCCGATTTAGCTTTATATCAGGCCAAACTACAAGGCCGGAATCGGGTATTAGCAGGTTAAGGCATTTGCCTGCGGTTAAAAATTGTATTTAAAACCAACAGCTGCTGAATTGTCATCGGTGCTGACAAAATCCAGATCTGACAGCATCGCATAGATGGTCAGATCTTTTTGCAGGGTGTAATCCACGCCCAGACTCCATAAGGTGCCGGTTTCTTTGGCGCGAATTTTACTGTCATCGCGTTGCCATTGCAGCTTGTAGGTCAGGCTGTCACGGGCAAAAGCCAGTTCGGCCATCAGCGTATCTCCTTCCAGTGGCCGGCTGATATGCTCGCTTTTTTGATACATCAGGCCGCCGGATAAAGTGCCTTGCAGCATGTCGACCAGTTTCATATGCAATAAAATACGTTCGGCATCCAGATTATTCAGCTCATGGGTTTGACCAATCGCCAGATAATAGCCATGGGTTTTAAAACTGGCATCGCCATAACTCAAAGTCCAGTCATAACCGCCGGCAATTTCGTCGCTGGCACCAGTCTGGTAAGTGGCAGACCACTGCCAGCCCATCATCACTGGTGAAGAGTAACCAATAATATTTTCCAGCCGATCCTGCCCTGGTGTTAACTGCGCTATATCATTCAGGCTTTCGTTAAATAAGTCGATTTTGCCTTCAGACTTTTTAAAGCGGGTATCGTTTTTACCAAAAAACACTTCACCAAAGCTACCGGCCAGACCAATATAAGTATTGCGGCTACCAAGTTTGTGATCTTTGTTGGCTTTGTCCAGGCCATTCACCTGCCACTCATACACCATAATCAGATCGACATCGTCGGTCAGTTGCTGTTTGGCTTTAAAGCCCAGCCGGCTGTTTGGCGCTTCAATTTGCCAGCCCTGATCGGCATAACGATACAATCCATTGTCGACATGCAGAGCTTGCAGTTCAAGTTTGCCATACAGATCCCATTCAAAAGCGGCGGCCGGTTGAGCCAGCATGGCACTGACGACACATAAAGCGGTACGACAGATTGTTATTTTCAAAACGTTTCTCCTGCAAAGATGCTGTGGCAATGTTCAGACTGCCACTGGTTATCCCTGCAAGTTTAGTGGCAGGATCGGCAAATCGGCAAATAATGCTTGTCTCTTTTGTCCTGAATTGTGGTTTTAGCTGGAAAATTAGTCGGTGATCGCTGGTTTTTTTAGCGTTTACGGTTGTGACTGCTGCTTGCTCTGCTACAGAGTCAGGCAATTATTTGGCAAAAAATAAGATGATTATCGGGACAAATGCTGCTTTTGCGCTGCAGGGCTAAGAAAGCATTAGCAAGTTACAATCGCTTGCGGCTAAAATAGCGCGCTTCGGTCCTGTCGGGTTCGTCAGGATCTCATTTCAGTAACATCAGTTGGTACCTGAACGACACAAATTCAGCATTTTGAAAATTGTCGCCTATAGTAAAGAAACGCTAATCACCACAAGTGGCAGATTTTTATCTGCGCGCTTAGGTATTTCGTTGTTGCTTACCAGTTGAACCATGCTGAAACCAGCTCACAGGAAGTCTCATGTTTAAAAATACCTCATTGAAAAATATCATTTTTACCATTTTATTACTGTTCAGTGCCGCTTTGGTGACGCTCAGCCTGTATTCCTGGAATAATGCCCGCGCCAGTGAGCAGGGCATGATCGATTTGTATCAACTGTCGGCGTTACAGGTGAACCCTATCACCGATATCTATGGCTTGACCTTGCGTAGCCGGTTGGCACTGGCAGGTGGTTTTATTGAGTTACAGGACGGCCAAACCGATAAAGCCCAGATCAGTGCGCAACGGGCAGAAAAACTGTTAAAGGATGCTGAAGCGAAGTTCAGCACCTTTATTGACATTGGCCTGAAGACCGAAAACAAAGCGCTGGTGCAGCAATTGCAGCAGGCTTTTGATGTTTATTTTGCGGCGGTGGAAAAAACCGCGTTTGAACTCAGTAACGGCACAGCACAAAGTTATATCACAGCCAATCTGGCGGCGCGGGATGCCAATTCGCAAGTCGCAACTTTGTTACAGCAATTTGTCGAGCAGGCCAATACCACTAACACCGAATATATGAAAACCGCTGCCAGCCGTTATACCGGCACCACAGTGATTTCAGTGGTATTTATGGTGCTGGCGGTGCTGGCATTATTTTTGAGCTGGCAGATCATTAAGAGTATGTTGATTGCGCCGCTGCAACTGGCGGGCAGTCATTTTGAACGGATGGCGAGTGGTGATTTGACTGGCCGCATCGACAATGACAGTCATAACGAAATTGGGCTGCTGTTCTCTGGCATGCAACATTTGCAGCAAAGCCAAAAAGATACCATTAGCCAAATCCATAGCACTGCCACTCAGTTGGCTTCGGCGGCGGAAGAGCTGAGTATTGTCACTTCTGAGAGTTCAAATGGCCTGGATTTACAAAACGCCGAGTTGCAACAGGCGGCGACAGCCGTCACTGAAATGACGGTGGCGGTGGAAGATGTGGCGCAAAATGCCTTATCCACGTCAGATGCATCGCAACAATCCAATTTGCTGGCCAGCCGCAGTCTGGATGAAATGAAGTTGACCATAGCGCAAACGCAAAAAATGGCGACGGAAATGCAAACCTCTGCCGCGCTGGTGCAGGAATTATCAGTGCAAGCCAGTAACATTGGTCAGGTGCTGGATGTGATCCGCGCTGTGGCCGAACAAACCAACTTGCTGGCGCTGAACGCGGCCATCGAAGCGGCCAGGGCTGGCGAAGCCGGTCGTGGTTTTGCCGTGGTGGCGGATGAAGTCAGAGCGCTGGCACATCGCACGCAAAATTCGACCCGCGAAATTGAGCAACTGATTAAACATATCCGCCTCGGCACAGCGCAAGCCGTCAGTTCGATTGAGGCCAGCACCGGCTTAGCCGATAACACTGTTGCCATGGCAAATAAAGCAGGGGATGCCTTTGAACAAATTTGCCAGTCTATCAGCCATATCAATGAACGTAATTTATTGATTGCCACGGCATCCGAGCAACAAGCACACGTCGCCCGCGATGTGGACCGCAGCCTGGTAGCGATTAAAGACTTAGCGGTACAAACCTCCGCCGGTGCCAACCAAACCAACGCCGCCAGCCAGGAACTGGCCAGCATGGCCAGCCATCTGATGGATATGGTGAAGAAGTTCAGGTTGTAATTAGAACCTTTATTGACAGCGGCGGCGGTTGTGGCTGCTGCTGTCAGCGCACGTTCTTCACGCCGGAACGGCAAGATAAAAAGCTCGGCTGTTCGCATGAAAATTATCACACGGCTGCACCAGTGGCAGCTGGAACAGGCCGTAGCTCGCTCTTTACTTTTACTTGGAGAAATTAAATCTGCCATAACATCAAAATACTTGTCTGCAAGTTTAGTGTAGAAGTCAGGAACATAATATTTGCAAAAACTGATATGCCTACTTAAAAAAGTCTGTCTATCGATGAAGCAACGGGGCGCAGTTCAGAAAACCGGATGGGTTTGATTTTCAATTTGTGACAGGCCCCTAAGTTACAGCCTGCCTTGTGCCTCGACAGCTAGGGTATCTGCTACAACCAAAAAAGGAATTACCGGCATTTGCTCCGCGCTTAGCTGTTCTCAATACCATCTGGCTATTACAAATTGGACACAATATGAAGTTCGGTGAATTGCTTTCTAGTTGAGTCGGGTTGGTTAAGTTTGCAGGTATCTGTAGTCTGTTTTTAATCGAATGAAGCAGTAACCTGCCGTCAACAAGCTCAATTGCTTTGCCTTTTGCAAAAGTTGCTGCATCAGCTGTAAATTCGCCAGAGGCAACAACAAAAGCACCGTTTGCATATTCTGCTTTCATCACACCGTAGATTTCTCTGACGACATTGACCGGAACTTTACTGCTTTTCCAATGCTTACATTGTACCAAAAATAATTCGTCATTTTCGGAACGTAACCGCAGATCAACACCACCATCGGCTCGTCCTCCTGTTTCTACCACTTTATAACCAAGCTCTTTAAAATACTGCCCAACGAGCATTTCAAATTCTGACCAGGTGATTCTCTCGAGTGCTTTGCTGGCTTCTACATGAGTGTTATTCCGTACCCCAGTGATTAATGAAAGACGTTTTAACATGCTCAATGCTGATTTCAAGGATCCAAGCATGATCACTGCTGGAAGAACGTAACGTGCAATACTGGCAACTTGATAAACTATGCTGTCAAAAAGGTGCGCTACAGGTTGTTTAGGATCAAGTGTTGGCATCACAACAAAACTGTTGATGAAGAAGTAACTGACAGGCGCAAGAATGATACCTAACCACCATGGTAGTTTACTGAAGATGAAATAAAGGTCGTTGAGAAAAGTTGATTGATCGCGTCTTGCCATCCTTGAATAAATCCTTGCTAAAATCCATTTAATTTCATGCTATTTCACGAAGTATTCATTTACCCATCAGTTTGTAAAAATCATTCATATCAGTGATTTAATAAATGAATATCTATAAAAAATAACACAACTCAAATAAAAAACGAATTGAAAAATGCTCTCAGTGGTCTGTCTCTATACTTTTTCACCAGCACATTATGCTGTGATACATCACTGAGTTATCGATACCTAAAAAAAGTCACGACACGAAGCTCGTTCTAGCTACAGCTTCAATAGTCTTAGAAACATTGTCCGCGTAGTAAAGATAGCTATGAATACTTATACTGATTGATTCGTGATTTTTAATAGATAATTAATAAATTTAATCAATCATTGATTTGTTGAAATTATTTATTGTGATTCTTTAAAGGTCAAAAACTCCTTTCTGATTATTATTTATTAAGTCTGTAGTCAATAATTGCAAGCTCAATTCTTTTCAAAATTGTGCTGAATAGATTGAAATCAATTTGTTTTCTCATTTTTTGTACTACAGCTATTGAGAATATATTTTTACCATATTCGGTGCTAGTGTCAGTGTCATTTTTAGGATTAAAAATTTTGTTTCCTATTTTTATTTGTAAAATATCAGGAGGGAAAAAGTCTTCCATTGTTGTTTTGTGCTTTACATCATTTCTTGGAGTGAAAATAACATAGAGGTTTTTAGTTATGCGTACAAAATCGGCATCCCTGATATAATCGTTTTTTTTGTATAATGGATGGTTTTTAGTGCCTGCAATGAGTGAAACTATATCATTGGCACCGTCATCGTTATCCAGAAGGATTATTACAGGATTTTCAGGTTTCCAGAATTTAATGTGCTTAATTTTCTCATTGTAATTTTGAATTAAATTTTTAAGATAGCTTGTTCCGCCGTATAGTCCCATTAAATACTTTGTTCTGTCGTTATATTTTAGAAAATCGATGAGAAGTTCAAGTTTATCTGCCTTTCTTTCGCAGAGCTCATTGTGATTTTTTCCAATGCTTCTTAATGCTTCCTTTAGATAAATTATATCAGTTTTACCTTCGCATAATATCATCGGCGCTTTGTTGGCATGAAAGTTTTTGTAAAATAAAAATTTAGAAAAATTTCGTTCCCTTACATTTAGTAAAGGAAATTTATCGATAGTGTGACTTTCGTTTTTATATATTGGCTTTATATGCCCTTTTGGCCTTTTGTTATTCAGTTTATCTAAAGAGTCAATGAAGTTAAGCATTCCATAGATACGATGAATGCTACCTTGGACAACTTCTCCTTTATCATTTAGATATGTATAAGCGCCACTAGTAAAAAGCGAGTGGCACATTGCCCTAGCATTGCGCCAATACTCACTTTTAACATTAAGCTTTTTATTGACAACGACGCCAGTTACGCTTTGTCTAGAAATATTAAGATCTATTCTCGTTTTTTTCTCATTCACTGAAAATCCAGATCTTGATATTTCTTGTTTTACTGAACGCCCTATATGGATTATGTCATCTTTTACGTATGCAACTGATTTGCTTAGCGCCTGCTCTCTTGTTGAAAATGTTATATCATCTGCATAACGACTATAAGAAGCATTGTTTTTTTTGGCGATTCTAGACAGTCTAATGTCTAATGACTGGGCTATGAAATTTGATATTACAGGGGAGCAAGGACTGCCTTGAGGTAATTTATTATCATAGCAGGCGATCTTTGCAATTAGCGTTGCTACATTTTTATTCAATTTGAAGTTGTGGTTTTTAATGAAGAACCCTCTAACTCGTCCAAAATTAATGCTAGGAAAGAAGTCTTTTAAATCGATATTTAGTAGTGACTTTTTATTTTTGTGTAGTTCGGCGTTTGTGAATATCGATTTTTCTCTTTCAAAACCATGGTTGAGGCAGTTTTTTGTTTTCGTGTTTTCTAATATTTCTGCCTTGCAATCCATTAGCAAATTAGAAAGCCGAGACTGTATGTCTTTTAATTTTTTATTTGGAGCTAGTATTTCTCTTGTCCCTCCCGACTTTTTTGGTATTTCGAATCTTCTATAAAGTTCGTCAGGTGGGTCGATATATAAAGTTCTAGTTAGAAACGAAGGTTTGATGTCTAACAGATGTGCAATATCTTGTTTGGTTGCGGAGTTTTTCAGTAATTGAAGTTTTGTAAGAGTGTGCATCCATTCTCTCTTCGGATTAAATTAAAAGTGGGTCTATAGGCACTCCTATGCGCGGCTGGGCTATCGAGATTCGACGAGCTAACCGATTAAAGCGTGTCCATCGGACATTTGTTTCACAAGTTGCGAATCACAACTCAAAAATCTGCCTATAGACCCGTTAAAAATACTACATGAATTGTATTTGTTTTGGAAATAGATATTTGAGTGCTTCATTCGAAGTGAATGTATTATTTCATTTAAATTCATTGAAAATGCTTTTTATGTAAATTTTTTTTGTTAATTACAGCTGTAGTATAGAGCGGTTTTTTTCATTAAATTAATGTTTTTAACAAATGACCCCATAGCTAAACTAAGAGTAAACCATGATGTTTAGATGACTTCAGAATTGCTCAGTAAGTAAGTTGCATCCGAAACTGCATTTTTGCATTGAAAACAGCATATGCAAAAACTCCTGCTTGAAGATGTCCTTTTTCATTAATATTCAATTAAATCAATGTGATTCGTACCAACACTTTTGGACACCTTGCTAAGTGCTTAAAAGGTTCTATTAGCGAAGCAAAGCGTAACTTAGATGAAGCTACCAGATGGAACTCTCGATATGTATTGTCATCTAAGTTTGACAACGACTTAAAAGCTCTGTTTACTGAAGGTTCAGAAGTGGAAAATACTTTTGGAGTAACTTAGAGTCTTTGTTATAATGCGCGTCCACGGGGAAGTAGTTGGAGGAAAGGGCTATATGTATAAACTTAATGATGAGACTTGGGTTTAACGCTTTAAACGAATTACACGACCCAACCAAATTTTATGAGCCGATTAGGAAACTAATCGGCTTTCTAATTATTAAATCCCATCAAAAAATAACCTTAAGAACCTGATACAACATCGCCCTCACTAGACTAAATACATCTAGTTCATTATTACACGCGATAAATCTGCAACATGGGCGCTGCATGGAGAAAGTGACAGCTTCGCAACGTCAAAACGGCAATCCTGCCGTTTTTGACTCGCCGCATGCTGCGACTCGCCCTGCGCGCTGTGCCAAAACGCTCCAGGCGTTTTGGTCGAAGAAGGTTCAAATCTGTGTATACACCAAACAAAAAAACCACCGCAAGGGTGGTTTATTGTTTGGCGCACACATCAGGATTCGAACCTGAGACCTCTGCCTCCGGAGGGCAGCGCTCTATCCAGCTGAGCTATGCGTGCGCGACGGTTGGCATTGTATGGTGCCGGGCGGCGCTTGTCCAGTTGCAAAAGCGTTGCTTTGCTTACTTTATCAATCGATTAGTCAAATTTTAACCAATTCGGGCTGTCGGGGGGCAAGCCGTGCTGGTTGCCTGCTTGCCATTGCTGAAATTATCAGCAATATCCGTCTGGGTTAGCCGCAGCCGCGGCGTCATGGCGTCCGGTTTAGAGCAACTGGCTGATTTTGTGATAATCCGGCATGCTGCTGGCTGGGATCCATTCCGGCTGAATTTGTTGCAACAGTTGGCGGGCTTGTTGTGGTTGGCCGAGCCGGTACTGGCATTCAGCCAGATATAAAGCTGACAGATTTTGCAGGGCGATATCGGCAATGTGCTGATAACCTTGTTGCGCCTGCCGGAAATGCTGCTGCGCCAGTTGCCAGTGATTGGCGGCATAATAATTTCGCGCCAGATTATAATGTGCTTCTGCCAGCTTGGCCGGATGTTCGATCTGGCTAATCATGACCAGCGCCTGTTGCCGATAAAATCTTTCTTGCTCACGCTGATCGAGCCGCAAAGCGAAATGCCCCAGATTATTGTACAAATCATATTTTAAGATCAGGTCGCGGCTATGGTGTAACTGATGCTCCAGCGCACGTAATTGCTGGTAACCCAAGTCATATTGCTGCATATAGAGCAGTAAATTGGCCAGCCTTAATTGGGTGACAAACTGCGGCGAGGCTTGTTGCAACTGGTCGAGCAGCGCGATCGCTTGTTGGACAAACAGCTGGCTTTGGCTGTGATCATTAAATAAATACAATAACTTGGCATGATAGATATAAAGCCGGGCCCGGAAAGCGGGCGGCGCATCTTTGGCGCTTAACAACGCCGTCGTTTCGCTCAGTAAGGCTTTTTCTTGCCTGAGGGTAAACATGCTGTCGAGCTTTAATAACATCAGCTCATACCACAATAAGCTATGTGGCCGGCTTTGCTCTAGTTGTTGCTCAACCTGCGCCAGACAGCGGGCACCGCTGAAATTGCAGTCTTGTTGGACTTTGCTGCTGATTTGCTGCAACTGTTCAGCCGGACTGCTCACCGTATCGTTATTGAACTGTGCAGTCGCTGCGCCGGACAGCAATAACAACGGTATTATCTGAGGTAATTTTATATGTTTCAGCATCAAGCCGCCTTGTCGTGCCAAGGTGATTGTCCGTTACAGTGCAGGCTGCCAGGATGGCCGACAGCCTGCTGGCAACTTAGACTTTTAACAGCCAATTGAGTGATTGTTCAGCATAAAAGGGCACAATCGGGCTCCCATCCGGCAGGGTGATTTCAGCCGGTACCTGCCAGGGTTGCCGTACCAGCGTGATAGTGCCCTGATTGCGTGGTAAACCATAAAAATCAGCACCATAATGGCTGGCAAAAGCTTCCAGCTTGTCCAGCACGCCAAGTTCTTCAAACACTTGGGCATAAAGTTCAATCGCACTCCAGGCACTGTAGCAGCCAGCACAACCACAGGCTGCTTCTTTACGATGCTTGGCATGTGGCGCCGAATCAGTACCGAGGAAAAACCTCGGATGGCCACTTTGTACCACAGCCCGTAAAGCTTGCTGGTGCGTGCTGCGTTTGAGCACCGGCAAACAATAATTATGCGGCCGGATACCGCCAACCAACATATCATTGCGATTGAGCATTAAATGTTGTGGCGTAATAGTAGCGGCCACATTGGCTGAACTGTTGCGGACAAACTCCACCGCATTGGCAGTGGTGATGTGTTCCAGTACCACTTTCAGTTCAGGGAAACGAGCCACGATTTGCGTCAGATGTTGGTCAATAAATACTTGTTCGCGGTCAAAAATATCGACATGCGCATCTGTTACTTCGCCATGCACTAATAACAACATCTGGTGTTGTTGTAAAGCTTCCAGCACCGGGTATAAGCTGGCTAAACTGGATACACCTGAATGTGAATTGGTGGTGGCACCCGCCGGATACATTTTGGCAGCCAGCACACCGGCGGCTTTTGCGTCCGCGATATCCTGCACTGTGGTTTGATCAGTCAGATAAATAGTCATCACAGGGGCAAAATTGCTACCCGCTGGCCTGGCGTCGAGGATACGCTGGCGATAGGCGGCAGCCAGTGCACCAGTGGTCACTGGCGGGACTAAATTTGGCATCACCACAGCACGGGCAAAACAACGGGCAGTGGCAGGCACAGTTTCCCGCAGCATGTCGCCATCGCGGAAATGTAAATGCCAGTCGTCTGGGGTCTGGATGGTCAGTTCGGTCACGGAATGCTCCTCGCGCTTGCTAAATTAATCTGCCGGATAAACCGGCTAAGTGTATCATTAAGCTTAATGCGGATGGCACAGGAATGTCAGCCCAAGCTGGCTTATGCTGATATTTTCAGGCAAGTTTTTGGCCGTTGTTGCCTGACAACCATAGGATGCTGCATCTTAGGCTGCAACAGATCAGACAAAAGAGGTGGTATGAAACAAAACTCCGGGCAATTACGGCGCTGGCAGTGGTTATTATTACTGCTGTTGTTGCTGATTTTTGCTGCTGTGACAGAGTTGCTGTTGTTTCAGGAGCGCGAGCGGCGGCAGCATGTGGCGCAATTGCAGGTGGGTGCTGTGGCGGGGCAGTTACGGGCTTTGCTGGAAACGGAAATTAATGCGCCTTTGTATTTAACCAGCGGTTTGGTGGCTTATATTCAGGCGGCACAAGGCAAGGTTAGTGCCGCAGAATTTGCTCTGTTGCTGCCGGCGTTACATCAGCAGGCCCGCCATCTGCGCAATCTGGGCATAGCGCCTGGCAACAGATTAACTTATATCTATCCTCTGCAGGGCAATGAGGCTGCGGTGGGGATCTATTACCCGGATCTGGCCGAACAATGGCCGGATATTGCCAATCTGATCCAACAACGCAAACCTTTACTCAGCGGGCCTTTGTTACTGGCGCAAGGCGGCATGGGCTTTGTGCACCGGACGCCAGTCTATCTGACAGATGGCCAGTACTGGGGTATTGTCAGTACAGTGCTGAATATTGATTCCATCTGGCAACTGCTGGCTGCGCAGGCACAAAGCCACCAGATGCAGGTAGCATTGCGGCGCAATGGCCCGTCGCACTGGAGTGATGTGCTGTTTGGTGAGCGGGATTTATTTAACGATCACAATGTTATTTTAGATTTAAATATTTCCGGCGCCCGCTGGCAACTGGCGGTGGCCGAGCCTCAGTTGGCGGCGCAGAGTTCCGACTGGCCACTGCGGCTGGCAGGCTGGACGCTCAGTTTACTGTTATTAAGTCTGTTCGCTGCCATGCAAAAAGCCAATCGGCGCTGGATCAGTACCGCCAACGCGCTGCAACAAAGTGAAAAATATTATCGTACTGTGCTTGATCATGTCGCAGATGCCATCATTGTGCTGGATGCGCAGGGCCGGATTGAAAATCTGAACCGGGCGGCGCTGAGTCTGCTCGGTTATCAGCCGGTGCAACTGCTGGGACAATCCTATCAGTTGTTATTCGCAGAACCCTTGCAGCTGCAACTGACGTTACAACCGCAGGAATTATCGGTCCGGCATCAATCTGGTTCTGCTTTGCTGGTCGAGCTGATGCTGACTCGGATTAACGAGCCACGGCAGGTGCTGACGCTGTTGTTATTGCATGACATCACTGAACGTAAAAGAGTCGAACAGCTGAAAAATGAGTTTGTCTCCACGGTCAGTCATGAATTACGCACCCCGCTGACCGCCATTAACGGCGCTTTGGGGTTATTGACCGGTGGCGTGGTTGGTAGTCTGGTGCCAGCGCAACAGCAACTGCTGGATATTGCCTGGCAGAACAGTCAGCAATTGGCCAATCTGATTAATGATCTGTTGGATATTGAAAA
This sequence comes from Rheinheimera sp. B2H12, assembly GCF_059620065.1. NCBI lineage: Bacteria > Pseudomonadati > Pseudomonadota > Gammaproteobacteria > Chromatiales > Chromatiaceae > Rheinheimera > Rheinheimera sp. B2H12. The sequence continues at coordinate 697,706 of NZ_CM184363.1, forward strand.
ACTGGCGGCGGGTAAAATGCAGCTGTACCTGCAGTTATTACCGGTGTTTGCGCAGGTGCTGCAGGCCAAAAATCGCAATGCGCCACTGGCGGAACAAGCTGGCGTCAAAATCAGCATCCGTTCTGATGTGGCAGATGAAGTGAAAATCCTGATTGATGAAAGCCGCTTGCAGCAAGTGTTTGCCAATTTGCTGGCCAATGCCATCCGTTTTTCTCCGCCTGGTGGCGTGGTGTTGCTGGAAGTCAGGTTAATTGGTGTGCAGGTACGGATTTCGGTCAGTGATCAGGGGCCTGGGGTGCCGGATGATTTTGTGCCGAGGCTGTTTCAAAAGTTTTCTCAGGCCGACAGCTCGGACAGTCGCCAGTTAAATGGCACCGGACTCGGGCTGGCGATTTGCCGGGAATTGATGGACCGGATGAATGGCAGCATTGGTTATCAGCCGCGAGAGGGCGGTGGCGCTTGTTTTTATTTTGATTTACCTGTGCAGTAACTGGCTGACACAGTTGCAGTTTTAATTGATTGATGGAGTTGACATGCAGTATGCGTTTCCCTGGCTAGACATCATCGCTGTGCTCTGGTTTCTTGGTGTCTGGATTGGTTATACCTTGTTCGCGAAAAAGCGGGCCAGAACCGTGAGTTGTTTATCCTATGAATTAAGGCGTAAAAGAACCGACTGGATGCGGCAGATGCTGACGCGGGATATCCGGCTGGCAGATGTATCGCTGATTAGCGCGCTGGAGCGCAATGTCAGCTTTTTTGCCTCCAGTTCAATGCTGATCCTGGCCGGTATTCTGACCGCGATAGCATCCAGCGATACCATCGCCAAAGTGTTGCATCTGGTGATGCCCTGGCAGCAGTATCCGGACGCTTTGTTACAGGTGAAGTTATTATTTCTCGGGTTGATTTACGTCTTCACTTTTTTCCAGTTTACCTGGGCACTGCGTCAGTATGGTTTTGGCGGTGTGCTGATTGGCGCGGCGCCGGATGGCAAAGGGTTGCCAGAAGCTGAATTGATGCAATATGCCAATAAAGCCGCCAAGGTGATTGATCAGGCAGCGCATTCTTTTAACTATGGCTTAAGGGCGATTTATTTCTCGCTGGCGACCCTGGCATGGTTTATCGATAGCTGGTTATTTATGTTATCGACCGTGGTGGTGCTGCTGGTGATGAAACATCGTGAATTCCATTCCAAAGCGTTAAAAGCGCTGCAGCAGGTTTGAGGCTGTTACAGTCAATCTACTGATCCATCACAGACTTCATGCAAATCGGACTCGACACGGCAGCGCCGGGCAGTCCGACTTGCATCAAATTATCAACAACTGACCGTTACTCCGTAGTTAGCCAACTCAAGCTAAAAGTACGCCGGACTGGCACACTGCTGCTTTCCGGCAATAGTTGACCTGGTAAATCGGCCAGATAAGGCGGATGCCAGTGCTGCAGCTCCATCACCGGGACTTCGATCACCGGATCCAGCAATTGTGGTTGTGGTGCTGTGCTGCTATTGACCTTGTCCGTGGTGTGGCTTGCGGTGGCTGAGGCGGCGGCGATTGCTGCCACTGCGGGCTGCTTGCTGACCGTTGCGGTATGGTTGTCGTGCGCCGTGGCTGGCGCTTTGTGCTGTTCAGCGGCAGTTGTTGCCAGCTTAGCTGCAGGCGTTAAAGCCAGTAACCGTGATGCCGGCACCAGCTCAATGCCTTCAGCGGCCAGCCTTGGCAGATTTTTCTTCAGATAAGCATAAGTTTCCGGGTAGGGATGGCCGATGGCAATCGCGCTGCCCTGACGTTTGGCCAGGCTGATCAACTGGTTAAATTGCTGATCAATAGCGGCATAAGCTTTGTTGTTATCCAGAAAAATATCGCGACTGCGGTTGGCAATGCCATGGCGGGCCGCAGCAGCCGGGACAGCGCTACGACTGGTGGTTTTACTGTCGATAAAATACAACCGGCGCTCTGCCACCAGTTGCATGGTCCAGTCCATCGGTTCGGCCAGGCTGGTGTACAAACTGCCCATGTGATTGTTGATGCCAACGGCCTGCGGCACCTGTGCCAATGCCTGTTGCAAGGCGGTCCGCACTTGTTGTTGCGTCATCGGCTGGCGTAAAGCACCTTTACCCAGCAGATGATTTTGCGCCACCGCTTCCATCGGCATATGCAACATCACTTCTTTCTGCCGGCTGGCGGCCAGCGCGGCCATTTGTTGACCTTGCGGCGTAAAAGGCATCACGGCAAAAGTCAGCGCATAAGGCAGTTTGATCAGTTGCGGATCGGCTTTCTGGTAACCAATATCATCGATAATAATCGCCACTTTAGCGGGCATCGACTGAGCCGTAACCGCAAAACTAAGACTCAACAGCACAACAGCAAACAATTTAGCCACAGCAGCATACTTCACTGACAAAAATGAGAACCAAAGCCCTGCAAGTGCGGGCCGCAAAAAACCGCGCCATTATGCCTGACGAATGAGCGCCTGACTATTGCGCGCCTGACGATTGAGCACGCAACCAGCGACGCGGATCAACCGCACTACCTTTTTGTCGGATCTCAAAGTAAAGCCCAGGCTGATTCTGGCCACCGCTCTGACCGACCAGCGCCACCGCATCACCGGCTTGCACTGTATCGCCAGGCGCTTTCAGTAAAGTCTGATTATGGCCATATAAACTCATCAGACCGCTGCCGTGGTCCAGTACAGTGACCCAGCCATAACCTTTTAACCAGTCGGCATAAATCACCTGGCCACTGGCCACCGCTTTCACTGCAGTACCGGCATTGGCCTGAATAATTAAACCACTGGCAGAAGTGCCACCCCCCTGGCGGTTGCCAAAGTTCTGGCTGACGTGACCTTGCACTGGCCAAGGCAACTGACCGGCTTTGGCCACTGCAGCCTGGCTTTTGCGCTTGGCCGCTTCGGCTTTTAATTTATTCAAGGTGGTTTGCAGGCTTTGTTCATTACTTTTCAGATAAGCCAGTTGTTGCTGCTGATCACTGAGTAAGGCCTGAATTTTCTGCACCGATTGTTGCTGTTCAGCGCGGGCATTCGCCAATTGTTGTTGCTGCTGGGTCAGGTCGGCTAATTGTTGCTGCTGCTGCGCCGTGGCCGCCGCTGCATCCAGCTTGACCTGTTCCAGCTCGGTCACGGTTTGTTTCAGTGCCTGTAATTGCTGCATTCTGGCATTGTTGAAGTATTGATAATACGTCAGCAACCTTTCCAGTTTGGCGGCATCCTGTTGATTAAGCAGCATCTGGGTATAGTCGTGACCGCCGACCTGATAAGCCGCTTTAACCTGAGCTGCCAGCAACTGTTGTTGTTGCTGTCGTTGTTGCTCCAGTTGCTGTTGTTGTTGCGCTAACGCCAGTAACTGCTGTTGCAACTGCGCCAGTTGTTGCTGTTGCGTCCGCACCGCTGCCGCCGCTGTGGCAAGTGCAGCATCGGCTTGCTGTAAGCTGGCTTCGGCTTTTTTCAGCAATTGGCGCTGGTCGCGACGCTTGCGGTCAGTTTGCTGAATTTCAGCTTTTAAGGTCGCCAGTTCAGCGGCGGTTTTATCCGCCGACTGCGCCGCACAAAGCACTGCCGGCCAGCTGGTCAGCAGCAGGACTGAAACCAGCGGCCAGTATTTCAGAGGGAACCTTAGTACCATCAGTCGACTTTAAACAACAGTTTACCTGTCATTTCTGCCGGCACTGGCAGCCCCATCAGTTGTAACATGGTCGGCGCTATATCACTGAGGATGCCGCCGTTGATGGCTGTTGCTGGCCGGCCGACATAAATCAGCGGCACCGGATCACTGGTGTGAGCGGTATGGGCCTGACCAGATTCGTGATCGACCATTTGTTCGGCATTACCGTGATCGGCGGTGATCAGACATTCGCCACCGACAGCAGCCAGTGCTTCGACCACCCGGCCAATACAATGATCCACCGCTTCTACGGCTTTGATGGCCGCTGACATAATGCCGGTATGACCGACCATATCGCCATTGGGATAGTTGCAGATAATGACGTCGTAACTGCCGCTATGAATAGCTTCCACCAGTTTATCTGTCAGCAGAGTGGAATTCATTTCTGGTTGTAAGTCGTAAGTCGCTACCGCTGGCGATGGGATCAAAATCCGTTCTTCGCCCGGGAACACCTCTTCGCGGCCGCCGCTAAAGAAAAAGGTGACGTGCGCGTATTTTTCGGTTTCCGAGATCCGCAGCTGGGTTTTCTGATGTTTCGCCAGCCATTCCCCCAGCACATTATGCAGACCGGTCGGTGGATAGGCGACTGGCGCTTTAATATCCGCAGCATATTCAGTCAGTTGAACAAAAGCGCCCAATTGCGCCTGACGGCAGCGGACAAAACCATTGAAATCGGCTTCGGTAAAAGTCTTGCTGAATTGACGGGCACGGTCGGCACGGAAATTCATAAAAATCAGTGCATCACCGTCTTGTAATGTCACTGGCTGGCCTGCGCTGTTGAGGATAGCTGTCGCTTTGACAAATTCGTCATTTTCATCGCGCTGGTAAGCAGCATGTAACGCAGCGACTGCATCAGTGGCCTGAAATTCGGCGCGGCCATCAACAATTAACTCATAAGCCAGTTGCACCCGATCCCAGCGTTTATCGCGGTCCATGGCAAAATAACGACCAATCAGGCTGGCAATCTGACCATGGCCAAGCTCGGCAAATTTTTGCTGCACTCGTTGTAATGACGCTTCGGCACTGCGCGGCGGTGTATCACGGCCATCTAAAAAAGCATGCAGGTAAATGGCACTGGCGCCTTCGCGGTGTGCCAGTTCAATCATCGCTAACAAGTGATCTTCATGACTATGGACGCCACCTGGCGACAACAGCCCCATCAGATGGACGGCTTTGCCAGCCTGCGCGGCAGAGCGTACCGCATTGACCAGCACCGGGTTCTGATAAAAATCGCCATCCTGAATGGCCTTGGTGATCCGGGTAAAATCCTGATACACCACCCGACCTGAACCTAAATTCACATGGCCCACTTCTGAGTTGCCCATCTGGCCTTCAGGTAAACCAACATCCATGCCTGAACCTGAAATCAGACTATGCGGGTACTGTTGCCATAATCTATCCATTACCGGGGTGTTGGCCTGGAGAATGGCATTATCAGCCGGATCTTCACGATAGCCCCAGCCATCTAAAATCAGGAGTACTAAAGGTTTGCTGGACTTTGTCATGACTGCTCCGCGTCTTGTTGCTTGATCATCATTTTGCCTGCGGCCATCTTACCGAAATTTCCGTGCGACTCCAATCGCTGTCGGCGGACAAAATGACAGCAAGTACGGCGGAACGACGCGCTTTTTCCACGACTTTGCCACATCGCAAGGCCTGGCAGGGCTGTTTTTGACCCTGAAAGCCGTTATACTCGGCGCCAACTGAACGAATGATGGAAGCAGAAGTAATGCAACAATATATTGAATTTGCCACCAACCATCCTTACCTGAGCCTGGCATGGGCCGGTATTTTTATTGCTATCCTGGTGACCTGGGTGCAATCACTGCTGTCAAAAATTACTTTTGTCAGTCCAGGTGAGCTCACGCTGAAAGTAAACCGCGAAGATGCCAGCCTGCTGGATATCCGTACTATCGATGACTTTAAAAAAGGCCACATCACCGGTGCGAAAAATATTCCACTGGCTGAGCTGAAGCAAAAGCTATCCAGCCTTGAAAAGGCCAAAGACGCACCCATTATTGTGATCTGCCAAATGGGCATGTCAGCACAAGGTGCGGCCAAACAGCTGGTCGCGGCTGGTTTTTCTCAAGTTGCGGTGCTGCGTGGTGGTATGACCAAGTGGCAGGAAGCAAATTTACCTGTGGTAAAAAAATAACCGGAGAGCGTGATGAGTCAGGTCAGCGTTACTATTTACACTAAAGCTTATTGCCCGTATTGTGTTCGCGCAAAAGCCTTATTGACAGCAAAGGCTGTGCAGTTTTCTGAAATCAAAATTGATGAACAGCCTGAACTGCGCCCTGAGATGATCAATAAAGCAGGTGGCAGAACCACAGTGCCGCAGATTTTTATCAATGAACAACATATTGGCGGCTGTGACGATCTTCATGCGTTGGAAGCGCAAGGAAAGCTGGACACTCTGCTGTTTATATAACAATTTTTATTCAGGTTAGGATTATCATGGCTGACGAACAAATCAACGCAGTTGCCGACGAGCAACAGGTACAATTCGCAATTCAACGCATTTACGTCAAAGACATTTCTTTTGAAGCGCCAAATTCACCGGCTATTTTCCGCAAAGAATGGACACCGGAAGTGAAATTGGATCTGGATACCCGCAGTGAAAAGCTGGATGACTTCTCTTATGAAGTGGTGTTATCCCTGACGGTGACCACCACCATCGGTGCTGAAACGGCTTTCCTGTGTGAAGTACAACAAGCCGGTATCTTCACTGTGCCAGTGTTATCTGATGCTCAGATGGCGCATATGCTGGCCGCATTCTGCCCGAACATTCTGTTCCCTTATGCCCGTGAAGCAGTTTCTTGCCTGGTCAACCGTGGTACTTTCCCACAACTGAATCTGGCACCAGTCAATTTTGACGCTCTGTTTGCACAATATGTGCAACAGCGCCAGGCTGAAGCGCAAGCTCAGCTGCCAAACTAAGTCTGCGTTGTCTGCCATGTCTGCGGCTATCACAGTTTTAGGTGCCGGTTCTTACGGCACCGCGCTGGCTATTTGTCTGGCGCGGAACGGTCATCAAACCTTGTTGTGGGGCCGTAGTCAGGACGACATTCAGGCGATGCGGCAAGACCGCATCAATCACAAGTATCTGCCGGATATCCGTTTACCGGAAGCACTTACGGTAACAGAAGATTTGGTGACTGCGGTCCAGGCCAGCCAGAATGTGCTGGTGGTGGTGCCGAGTCACGCCTTTGCCGATACCTTAAAACAGATCAAACCTTATTTGTTGCCGCATGCCCGGGTGGCTTGGGCAACCAAAGGGCTGGAGCCGGAAACTGGCCGGCTGTTACAGGATGTCGCCCGCGATATCCTGGGTGACGAGGTATCGCTGGCGGTTTTATCAGGGCCGACTTTTGCCAAAGAGCTGGCGCAAGGTTTACCGACTGCGATTTCTTTATCCTCCACCGATGCTGAATTTATTACCGTGTTGTCGGATTTACTGCATTGCGGCCGTACCTTCCGCGTTTATACCAATCCGGATTTTATTGGCGTGCAACTGGGTGGGGCGGTGAAAAACGTGATTGCCATCGGTGCCGGCATGGCGGATGGCATAGGTTTTGGTGCCAATGCCAGAACTGCGCTGATCACCCGGGGCCTGGCGGAAATGTGCCGGTTAGGTTGTGCCCTGGGCGCGCAAAAAGAAACATTTATGGGCATGGCAGGGCTGGGTGATTTAGTGCTGACCTGTACCGATAATCAGTCACGTAACCGCCGTTTTGGCTTATTGCTGGGGCAGGGTGCTGATGTCGAATCGGCGATGGCCAGTATAGGTCAGGTGGTGGAAGGTTATCGCAATGCTAAAGAAGTATTTAATCTGGCCAGCAGAGTCGGGGTTGAAATGCCGATCACTGAACAAATTTATCAGGTGTTGTATCAGGGTAAAGATGCCCGCGCTGCGGCACTGGATTTATTAGGCCGGGAAAAGCGCGACGAATAACAGTGCGTTTAGCTGACAAACCTGACGCTGTGGTAAGGATCCTGTCCTGATAACAGCTGACGGGTTTGTGGCATATCCAGCGGTTTGCCAAACAAGTCACCGCTACCGGACAGACAGCCCATCACATGCAATAAATAGCCCTGCATTTCATTGTCGATGCCTTGCGCATACACATGTAATTGTTGGTAATGAGCCAGCCGGATCAGACTGGCGCAGGTATTGCGTTCGGTCTCCAGGGTTTCCAGTGGCGCCACCAGTTCCGGCGCCAGCATCACACCAGCCCAGCAGTCCTGTTGCAGCAATTGTAACGAACAGATACCACTGCCATAACCTTGCCAAATCAAAGCAAAACCAGCTTGTTGTAAGGCGCTGAGTTGTTTCAGGCTCTCGGTCGGTTGCAACAACCAATGCTGCTCCGTCAACAGTAATTCAAACAGCTGACTTGGTAAATGCCATTCCTGCAGATGATGTTGTAAAAAGGCTACTAAATCAGGTTGTTGTAGCTGTAACGTCGATAATTCCAGGCGGAATTTCGGCAAATTCAGCCCTTGTTGCTGCCATTGCCATAAATGCTGACAGAGCTGTTGAAAACACCAGCGTTCAATTGCCAGCAGCAGATGATTATGTTCAGCTAACTGGCGAAATTGTGCCAGCCATAACGTACCTTGCTGCGGCGAATGCCAGCATAATTTCACTTCCAGTGCCTGTAACTGACGATCGGCCAGCCGGTAATCAGCCAGATAAAACAATTCAAACTGATACTGTGCCAGTGCCTGTTGCAAATCGACCGCCAGTTGCCAACTGGCTGAATCCGGTTGACCAGCCTGCTGCCACAGCCGGATGCCACGCGGTTGCAGCAGACTTTGTTGCAGAGCCTTGTCGGCATGCAATAACAGGGTTTCACTGTCTTTACCTGCCACAGGGTAAGTGGCAATCCCAATATTCAGCGGGACCAGCACTGCCACTTCATCCAACTGGCAAGGGCCGTGTGCTGCGACCTGGCATTGCCGCGCCAGTTGTTCTGCCACCAGCGCCGGCTGATGCAGGCAGCTGTGGCTGCCAATCAGCAGGACAAACTGATCGTCACTCCACTGCCCAATTTCGCAGCCCGCCGGCAACTGCTGCTGCAGTTGCTGCGCCACCCAAGAGCTGTAAGTTTCACTATGGCTTTGACCAAATTCGCGGCGAATTTTGCCAAGCTCGGTCATTTGGACCCGTGCTATGGCAAATTCCAGTTGACCGGCCAACGCCCGCCGCAGTTGACTGTGTAATTGCGCCAGCCATAAAGCCCGGTTAGGTAAACCGGTCAGGGCATCATGAGTACTGAGTTCGGCCAGCGAATGCTGCAGTTGTTGCTGTTGACTGACATCCTGTTGCAGCACCAGGTAAAGTCGTTGTTGTGGGTCGACCAGAGTCACTGTGAGTTCGTAGGCGCGCAGACCTGTTAGTTCACCAGCCCAGACCAGGCCGCGCCAGAAACCGTGTTGCTGTAATTCCTGCCTGATCTCCGGCCAGGCCAATTGCTGACAAGCCGGGCTCAGATAAAAAGCCGGTGTCTGACCCTGTTGCCAACTGCTGATGCCTAAAGCCGGATTGGCCTGTAACAGACTGAAGTTACGGTCAGCCAGCCAGGCTGGCGTCGGACAATGATGAAAGAAGTCATCCAGCCGGTGTTGCTGGGCCAGACTCAGTCGTTGCCAGTGCCAGCGATAACCACCGATCAGCAACAACATCAGCGCCAGCCAGAAACCCGGGTTATTGAGACTGAGTGCAATAGTTTGCAGCAAAGTGTCGGACCAAGACATGGGATAATTCCTTTTTTGCAGCCATCCTTATGGTTATGTTCCGAAAACTATAGAAGCTGCTGAAAAAAACGCCAGTCGCTGCTGGTTTGGCCTGCCGCCCGGATTTGGGTATACTGCCGGTTCTGAATTGATGCTGACCGGTAGAGCCATGTTTCATATCGCATTATTTGAACCCCGTATTGCACCCAATTGCGGTAATATTATTCGCCTGGCGGCCAACAATGGTTGTAGCCTGCATTTAATCGAGCCATTAGGCTTTGATTTTGAAGAGAAAAAATTACGACGAGCCGGTCTGGATTACCATGATTTAGCCAATGTCAGTCGTTATCCGGATTACGCCGCATTTTTACAGGCGATGGCAGGACGACGGATTATCGCCTGTACCACCAAAGGCAGCCGGCCTCATACCCAGGTGCAATATCAACCGGATGATGTGTTATTGTTTGGTTCTGAAACCAGCGGTTTGCCAGATGAGGTGCGTAATGCCATTCCGGCCGAGCAACGCATTCGTATTCCGATGATGCCGGATGCCCGCAGTCTGAATCTGGCGAATGCGGTGGCCATCATCAGTTATGAAGCCTGGCGTCAGCAGGGGTTTCAGGGCGCCGTTTGAGTTTGTTCCACTTAGCAGCATAACAGGAGTGCATTGATGTCAGCCCCGACCGCAACTACCGCAACCGCCACCCAGCAGTATGCGCTTTGGGTTCGTCGTTCAGGTTATCTGACCCTGCTGGTGGCATTGCTGATTGTGGTGCTGAAACTCAGTGCCGCTATTGTCACCAATGCTGCGGCTGCGCTGGCTTCTTTTATGGATGCCTTGCTCGATATGCTGGTGTCGCTGCTGAATTTTTTTGCGCTGCGTTATGCGCTTAAACCCGCCGATGACGATCATCGGTTTGGTCATGGTAAAGCCGAAGCGCTGATGGCGTTATTTCAGGCGGCTTTTCTGACCGCAGCCGCAGTGTTGCTCTGTTATCAGGGCATCAGTCGGTTTTATAGCCCTGAACCGGTTGGAGCACTGCAAAGTGGCATCTGGCTGACGTTAGTCTGTACCGCCTTAACCATTGCTCTGGTGCTGGCACAGCGCTGGATTATCCGTCGTACCGGCTCTTTGGCGGTGCAAGCCGATTTAGCTCATTATCAGAGTGATATCTTACTCAATGCTGCAGTATTGCTGGCGTTAGTGCTGGTGGCCAACAGCCTGTTGTGGGCTGATGCCGTGATGTCGGTGCTGATTGCGGGTTATTTGCTGTGGAATGCACAGCATCTGGCGCGGGATAGTTTTACCCACTTACTCGATGCCGAACTTGCCCCTGAGTTACGGCAGCAAATCGTTGACCAGCTGTTGCTGTTACCCCAGGTGCTGGGGGTCGATCAGTTACGCAGTCGCCGGGCCGGCCCCCGCGTTTTTGTGCAGTTGCGTTTGGTACTGTCTGACGAGCTGTCTTTATTGCAGGCGCACGATATCGCTGATGCGGCAGAGCGAAAAATTGCTTTATTATTCAGCGACGCTGAAGTGATTATTCATGTCGATCCGGCATCAGCGGTCGCCAGCGCTGAGTATCAGGCGGTTAACACGACTCGCTCCTGAGCGCAGCCTGAAACTCTGCCAGCGCCTGATACCAGCGTAGCCGGATAAAATCGCTTTCTGAGAGCAACTCATGGCGGGCACCTGGTAATAACAGGCTGCGGCTGGCTGGGTGGAACTGCGGTTGTTGTTGCCACAGCAGCCAGAGCCGGCGTTGGGCTTGGTTGCTGACAACACGGTCAGCACCGGCCTGCAGCAGCAAACAAGGTAGCTTAGGTGCTGCATCCTGCGCTAATTGCCGGCACGCCCGCAGCGCCTGTGCCAGCCAACGCCAGCTGGCACCACCAAGCTGATAGTCAGGATGTTGCTGATAGAGCTGGCGGAACCATAAATAACGTGGCTCGCAGGATGTTAAATCATTGCCGGTAAAGACTTTATCTTGATAATCCCCCTGACCAGGCAAATACCAGCCTTGCTGACTGCATTGTTGTGCCAATAGTTGCATCCACCGCGCGATAGGGCCAGCCAGTAACTGCGGCAAGGGGGCCGTATGGATCCCCCACATCGGCGAACTAAAGACCGCAGCCTGTAGCAGGTTGTCCGGTTTGGTTTGCAGATAACGGGCTAAAATGGCTGCGCCCATCGAATGCGCAATGGCCAGCATGGGTAACTGACAAACAGGTGCAACAACTTGCTGGATAAACTGCTGTAAATCATCAACATAATCATTGAAATCAAGCACATCCCCCAGCATTTTGCCAGGATGCAACCGCTCAGAACGTCCCTGACCCCGATGATCAAGACAAAATACCTGATACCCGGCGCTGGTGGCATCATCAATAAATTCAATATACTTGTGTGCCGTTTCAATGCGACCGGCCACCAGCAACAGAGCAGCCTTTGCCTGCGCCGGTCGCCAGCAGCTGTAACTCAGTTGCAAGCCATGCCGGCTGGTGAAACTGCCATGCTGACCTTGTTGCCACAGTTGGGTCAGGGCCGCTGGCATCTGACCACTGCTAAAATCTGTTGCCGTCCAGCGCGGCTGGAGCACGGGCCATATGGTTGCGCTCTGACTGCGCAATAACGATTCCATCAGCGCTGGCTTCCTCTGTTGTCTTGTTCAGACGTAGTCCGTTCAGACGGTGTCCGGCCTGCATAACTATGGGCGGTCGCGGTGCGGTCCGACAAGGCCGGAAAAGCAAAGCTGATGGTCAGGCCGCCGGTGGCAGGCAGACTGGCGCTGATCTGGCCGCCATGCTGACGGGCAGCCTGTGCCGCAATGGCCAGGCCGAGCCCGGTGCCGCCGGTTTGACTGTTTCTGCTGTCAGAGACGCGGAAAAAAGGCGCAAAAATCTGTTCCAGATGAGCTGGCGGTATGCCAGGCCCCTGATCGGTGATCGAAAGTAATAAGCCATGCTCGTTCTGCTGCAGAACAAAGCTGATTGCGCCTGCGACCGGACTGTATTTAATGGCATTGCGTAACACATTCTCCAGTGCCCGGCCCATCAGCCGGCTGTCACAGTCAAACAGGCAGGGCGAAGGGCCGTCATAACGTAACAGCAGTTGTTTTTGCTGGGCTTCCAGTTGGTTGACGGCAAAAATTTCTTCAATCAGTTCGGATAAATCCAGCTCCTGGCGCTGTAATTGGTACTGACCTGCATCCAGCCGGCTAAAGGTCAGCAGCTCATCCAATAACTGATCTATCCGTTCTAACTCTTGTTGCAGTCTGGGCAGTTGTTCGCCACCGCCCTGACGTTGTTCCAGTGCAATCGCCAACTGGGCCCGGGTCAGTGGCGAGCGTAATTCATGCGATACGTCGCGCAGCAGACGCTGCTGATTTTGCAATAAATCGGCAATTTTATCGGCCATATGGTTAAAACCACGGCTGAGCTCACCAATTTCATCGACCCGACGGGCCGGCGCACTGACACGGGCTGCCAGATCGCCGGCCGCAAACTCCAGATGTTTTTGTTGCAGCTGCCGCAAGGGCTTGGTGATGGTCAGTGCCAGCACCACGCTAGCCAGCGCAGACACCAGCACCAGCAACATCGGCAGCACATAAGGCGGCAGATTTATCAGATCCAGCCCTTGCGGCGCAGGTCTGGTGCGCAATTGGTACAGCGCCAGTGGCCGGTCTTTAAAATTCACCAGAAAGGGGCCAGCAATCAGGGTGTTTTTATGAAATAACAGCCGGGGCTTGTTGAGCTGCGATAATTCAGTCAGCCAGTTGCGGTCAAACTTTTTCGGCAGTATTTCACTGTTCAGCACTGTGTTGGTGGCAGGTTCGACCACCAGCCAGCGATTGTGATCGCGCCGGTTAATGCGACGGGAAAACTCCTCCAGTGTGTCGGCATAATGCATGGTTCGAAACAGCGGCGCCAGTTGTTCGCTGCTGTCATGTGGCAACCGCCGGATCTGAGTCTCTTCATTGACATTCTGCGCCAGTAACCAGGCGCCGCCGACGGTCAGTAACAGTACCAGCCAAAACCAGCTAAACAGCCGAAAGGCCAGCAGCCGCATCGGATTGAGCCATTGCAATTTCATGCTTGCTCCAGAAACAGATAACCACTGCCACGTAAGGTCTGAATCTTTTCCTGCGGATCGCAGCAGGCCAGTTTTTTGCGGATATTACTAATATGCACATCCAGGCTACGGTCGTATTGTTGTAAAGTGCGGCCGAGTACGGCTTTACTCAGGTTTTCTTTGGTGATGACCTGGCCGGCATGGCGCATCAGATATTCCAGCAACTGAAATTCGGTGGCCGTCAGTGTCAGCAACTGGCCCCGGCAATGCACCTGGCGATTTTGCCGGTTTAACTGGACATGATTCAGTTCCAGCAGGTTTTGCTGCTGCTCAGACTGGCTCTGCTGGATCAGTTCGACCCGGCGCAAAATGGCTTTGACCCGGGCGCTGAGTTCGCGGGGATTAAAGGGCTTGGCCAGATAATCATCGGCGCCCAGCTCCAGCCCGACAATCCGGTCAATATCGTCGCCACGGGCGGTCAGCATCAGTACCGGGCAATAGCTGGACTGACGCAATTGCCGCAGCAACGACAAACCATCCATGCCTGGCAGCATTACATCCAGCAGGATCAACTGGTACTGTCCGGTTTGCGCTTTGGCGAGGCCAGTGACGCCGTCTGCAGCCAGCTCCAGCACAAAACCATCCAGCGTCAGATAATCGATCACCAGTTGGCTCAACTCCTGATCATCATCAATTAACAGAATTTTACTTCTCACCTGTATTCTCCTGCATCAGCCCTGTGACAGTGTAAAGTGCCGCTATCACCGGACAAGCCTCTTTACACAACCTTTACGCCAGGCTGGCGTTACTTTGCATTGGCGGGAGTATGCTTGTTTCATTGCTGTGGCGTCCAGTTTTTGCCGCAGTTCCTGCAACAGCAGCTGGAACAGTTCCTGGAGCAGTTCCTACAATCTTTGGAGAGTGTGATGAAAAAATTAACCTTAGCAAGTCTGGTATTAAGTACTGTGTTCGCTGTTAGCCTGGCTGCGCCAGCAATGGCCGCTGGTCATGATGGTGGCCATGATCGTGCATCACGCCATGGTGGTCCGCACCAGATGTTCGGCATGAAAATGTTTAAAGGGCTGGATCTGACCGACGCGCAGAAAACTAAGTTAGAAAGCATGCTGGCTGAGCATCGTGCCGGTTTAAAAACCAAAGCCATGCCAGCTGCATTGCAGGCAGAACAGCAACAACTGCAGACTTTGCTGCAAGCGGACCAATTTGATGAAGCGGCCGCCCGGCTGGTACTGGAAAAACAGCAGAGCAACCGGCTGGAACATGAGGTTGAGCGACTGAAATTGCAACATCAATTGCTCTCAGTGTTAACTGTGGAACAAAAAGCCAGACTGGCAGAACGGCAGGCTAAAATGCAGGCTAGAATGGCGGAAAAAATGGCTGCCAGCACGCAACCGCAGGACAGTAGCGCACGATAAAATGTCAACTGCGGCGGCCTGAACGTCAGCCGCAGGCAGAGCACAAAGACCGACCGGAACGCTGCCGGCCGGTTTTTCTGCATGGTAAAAATTATGATAAATCAGTGATATAAAAAAATTTTAAAGTAATTACTTTAAACACAGGCTGAGACTGGGTTATGGTACTTGCAACGGACTGATGCCAGACTTAACCGGGCTGGCTGCAAACAGGAGACGTTGCGCAGACGGATATTTAAACAAAAGCCGATCACAGCAGTCTGTTGTTGTCACCAAGCTGGTTACAGCAGCTATTGTGTTCAGCCATGGTTGTCTTATCTTGTGTGCTGTCTGGCAGGCCGAACCCGGCCGCCAACATCAGCAACCATCAGCACACGGAGCGCGAAGATGAAATTAATGTATGGTCTGGCGGCCGCAGCCGCTTTCAGTTTACCGCTACAGGCAGCTGTATCTGGCTATCAGGTGGTTTTGGTGCAGGGGTTTCAGCCTGCACAGTTGAAGAGCAAACCGGATGCTGCCGCAGTTGAGCAAGCCGGAGTGGCTTACTGGCAAAGTTTCTGGAATGCCAAAGCGGATGCGCGGATCGACTGGCCTTCACATGAACGGATCAGCGGTAAAATCGCCACCGATTATCTCTGGCCTAAACTGCAACAGCTGTCGCGTAATGGCACCTGCCGTACCGGCTGTATTTTTGTCAGTCATTCCACCGGCGACTTAATTACCCGTTATATCATCGATAATCAGGCGCTCTGGTTGCAAAATGCCGGCCTGACGCCGCTGAACATTGTGGCAAGTTTTGATTTTGCCGGTGCTGGCGGTGGCTCTGAACTGGCCGATTTAGCCGCCAACGTGGCTACTGGCAGCAGTGGCATTGATGCGGCGTTAAAAGCGGCCATCAGTTTATGGCTGGGAGAAACACCAACCGCGGGCAATATTGGCGTGCTCAATGATTTACGGGTAAACAGCGCCCGGCAACTGGCCGCGGTGCCCGACAGCCGGGTACCCAGGTTGCGCTTTGCCGGTTCCGCGACGGCTTTTTATGGCCTGACCAGTCCGTTTTTACCTGGTAACGACGATGGGGTCGTGTCACCTCATTCCAGTTGTGGTGCTGCCACCGCAGCCTCCTTTGACAGTTGTTCATCCTCGGTCGCTTTTGACGGCAAACTCAGTTCGACCACAGGCGTCAGTCAGTTTATGCCTTATCATTATCCGTTGCTGATGAGTGGAGATTATCATCATAGTAACCTGATAGACGCAGAGCGGCAGGGCCTGGTGACCGCTGCCAACAAGCAGAAAAACTATCTGGATGGTCGCGAGCTGAAGTTTACCACCTATGATGAAAGTCGCGGCTGGTGGGTTTTTAAATCGCAATACCGGGTGGTCAGCGGTTCTGAACGCTTCAGTATGTCCGATTTATTGTACCGGACTGCGGAGCAGAGATAAGCATGAACTGGCGGGTGGGGGTGATGTTACTGGCGTTGGCGGCGCTGCTGCTGTGGTGGTGGTGGCCGTCGCCGTCCGTGGTCGTGGCTCCAGTGCGTCCGGTGCCACAACAGGTTGCAACCGCAACTGCGGTGACTGAAACATCAACAGCCCCGCCATCTGGCTCGGCCATCACGGTGAAAGAACAACTGCCGGAGCCGGTGGCTGCGAGCTTTGCCCTGGTGGCACAAAGTTATGCGGCGGAATTAGCCACTCCGGTTTACTCCAGGCCGCTGACTGCGGCTGACAGTCAGTTGTTAAACCCCAATCAGTTCTTCGCCCAGTCGATCCCGGCCGCCGGTGGCGGCAGTTTCCGACTGGAAGCCAGCCAGTATCGTTTTAGTTACCCTGAACCTGTGGTGGTCAGCTTAATCGCTGATGGGGTACAGCTCAGCGCGGTGCGGGTGACCTTAGTGGCAGAACTGACGGGTCGCCAGCTCGCCAGTCAGGCTGTCGAAGCACAAGATGGCGAAGAAGGAAAGGGGAACAGGTATCGCGCCAGTTTAAAGGCTGCAGCAGACTGGGATGGCCCTGTCACGGTGCAGTTTAGTTTTGATTATCGGGGAGACGCGCAGCAATTGCAGACCGGCATTGAATACAGCCAGCCGGTAGCGGAAATTACTGCCGTTGGCCGTTCATCAGCCCGAGGTGCCGATCTGGTGATCCCGGTAAAGTTGCGGGTCAAACTGGCCGGGCATTATCGTTTGCGGGCGAATTTACTGACAGCAGAGCATGAACCTGTGGCTCAGCTGACCGCACGACAAGCCTTGGGCAAAGGCCCGCAACAGTTGCTGCTCAGAGCCCACAAAACTGCATTGGCCGGCCGCGGCGGGCCTTATCTGCTCAGCACCTTTGTACTGGAGCGGATGTCACCCCAGCCAGGCGAACCCACCCGCTATGGTCACAGCAGCCAGACTGAATTCGAGGTAGAAGCGATAGCGCTGGACAGCCTCAGCGATGAACCTGTGGCTGTTTCAGCCGAAGAGCAACAACGGCTGGAGTTGTTGCAGCGGCTGGCAGTTGATAAGCCATAAAACTGTTTGGTTTTGCTGGCAGCAGGCTAATGTTAAGACCCCTGATCGCTCGACAGCGCTTGCGCTAAACAGCTTTAGCTGCGCTGAAGGGCAGGGCGCAGCCCTTGCAAAGATTACAATAAAATCAATGGTTTGAGGCGCTGGTACAACTCGGTGCCTCGGCGTCACATGACTAGTGTCGGCAACCGCAAACACTCCAACTGGTCGCCACGCGATTAAAACCTCAAACCACTAATTTTAATGCTGCTCGCAGAAGGGGCCAACAGCTCACTTTGAGCAAGTTGCGGAGGTTAACTATCAAAGCTGCCGTATACTTAAGCGTATCAAGCAAGAACGGCGATGCTGACTTTGTTTATCAGCGATTAAACTGTTTATTTATACAGCTCGAATATGGATTTACACAATTTATAGTGCTAAAATTGCGCGCTGTTGTTAAGTTATATAAGTACATGGGAGGACTTTATGGCAAATTTACAAGATGTCGCTCAGTGCTTCCTTTACTTGGATGGCACTAACGAAGGTGACGGCATTTCAAATCTGAAACTCCAAAAGCTAGTTTATTACGCACAAGGCTTTTACAGCGCAATATTTGAGAAGACATTGTTTGATGAAGAAATTCATGCTTGGACACATGGTCCTGTTGTTCCTGAACTATATCATCAGTACAAACATCATGGTAGCAACCACATACCGCCAATTGATAACTTCGATACGAACTCTTTAACCAAGGAAGAGATTGAACTTATTGCAGAAGTATATGAAGTTTTCGGCCAATACTCTGCATGGAAGCTGCGAAATATGACTCATGAGGAGTCCCCATGGTTAGCCCATGAAGCTGATGCAGGTGTTATACCTAAAGAAGCCATTGCCGAGTACTTCAAAACACGAATCAATTAATGGGCCGAATTCGAAAACAAAAGCCTCAGCAAGGAAATTTGGTTAAGTCAGTGGAGCCCACTGACTATGATCAAAAACCACCTATCTTCTCTCTGGAAAAACTCCAATCAGGAAAATATTGTTTTTCTGAACTTGATCAAGAGAATAAGGCAATGTTTGCCGACGCTATTTTTCGTAGAAAGAACTTAACTTGGAATGAAATCAAACGCACAGACAGACACGGTTTAGGTACAGAGAAAATTGCAAAAGATGCCATTAAAGCACCTACACCGAGGTTTATAACTGAAGACGTTGATTCCTATTTAGTCTTTAGATACCACGGCATGAGACCAATGGTCGGATATAGACAACGGGATGTTTTTTATGTTTTGTGGTTTGATTCTGACTTTACGTTATATAATCATTAATGACTCATTTAACTAAAATTTAGTCTGCAGCGAAAAGTTAATCCGTAAGCGTCCGGCCATCACATCTTTTATTAACTGACTGATCACGCATCATAGCTGTCACTGTTCCCAACCGTGAGAGTTTTTAATGTCTGCCTTAAAACCATCCGATGTGCGTCGGAGCTTTTCGCCCGAGTTTAAATGGCAGGTTGTGCAGGAATCCAAAGCCAGATTACTGTCGGCCTCTGCGTTAGCGCGCAAATATGATGTGAATACCAATCAGCTGTTTCGCTGGGGGCGGGAAGCTCAGCTTGGCAAAGCACTGTGGGTCCGGCGGGCCAAAAATGAGCAAGCAACTCCTGAGCAACTAAGCCCGTTCCTTCCCATCAGCGTCCAAGCCACTGAACCACCTCCGGTTGTTTATCAAGGCGCTGTAACTGTGTCGTTTCGTAACGGTCACCAATTGGTTTTGCACGATGCAACGCCAGACATGCTGCGTCAACTGGTGGCGGCACTGTCATGATGATGTTATCGCACGATGTGCGCATCTGGCTGTGTGCGGGTTACACCGATATGCGCAAAGGCTTTGATGGTCTGGCAGCCATGGCGCAGCATGTCCTGCAAAAAGACCCATTCAGTGGTCATGTGTTTGTCTTTCGTGGGCGACGCAGTGACCGGGTTAAATTACTCTGGTGGGATGGCCAGGGATTATGTTTGTTTTACAAACGCTTGGAGCAAGGCCAGTTCGTCTGGCCACACGTCAAAACCGGTGCTGTACACTTAACTCAGGCCGAGTTGGCGTTGTTGCTCGAAGGCTTAGATTGGCGGCCACCTGCCCGAAAAAATGCGCCGAAAAACACCACATAAGCGCCATTAATCAATGAGTTAGCTTGTTTTTTGTGCTATGATGCACGACATGAAAACGATGGCATCTTCCTTACCCAATGATCCGAAACAGTTGCAGGCAATCATCCTACAGCTGCAGCAAACACTTGCTCAGCAAGAGTCGGTGATTGCCACCTTACGCCATCAATTATCGGTGTTAAAGCGGGCGCGTTTTGGTCGCTCCTCTGAGCTGCTCAACACGCAAATCCATCAGTTGGAACTGCAACTCGAAGAGCTGGAGATGCAGACTGCTGCGCTTCCTAAGCTCAGTGCGCCAACCACCGAAGACACAGCAACACCACGTCGACGCGCTGCTTTACCTGAGCAACTGCCGCGGGAAGAACTGCGCGTTGAAACTACGTGCCAATGCCCGGCCTGCCAGGGTGAATTGACTCATATTGGGGATGACGTCTCAGAAATGTTGGATGTAGTCCCGGCTTCATATCGGGTCATTCGCATTGTTCGGCCTAAATTCAGTTGCCAGCATTGCGACATTTTAGTGCAAGGTGTAGCACCAGAGCGTGTGATTAAAAAAGGACTCGCCAGTGCAGCATTGCTCACGCAAGTGGCTGTTGATAAGTACCTCGATCATCAACCGCTGTACCGTCAGGCAGAGCGGATGGAGCGCGAGGGCATTGATGTTGAACGCTCGACCTTAGCCGATTGGGTCGGGCAAATTGGCGCTTTACTCACACCACTTGCAGATGCCATCGGACGTCATGTCAAAGCAGCGCAACATATCTATGCGGATGATACCACGGCACCAACCCTGTCTCCGGGCAAGGGGCGCACACAAACAGGCCGATACTGGACCTATGTGCGCGATGGTCGAACCTGGGGTGATACCACAGCACCAGCAGTCTGGCTGCAATACAGCGAAGACCGAAAAAGCCTGCACCCGACAGCCCATTTAAAAGGCTATCAAGGTTCATTGCAGGCCGATGCTTACGCGGGTTACAACGAGTTATATCAACAAAAAATCCAACAACATGGCTGTTGGGCGCCTGTGCGGCGTAAATTCTATGAAATCACTCAATCCGGCCCATCACCTATCGCCGACGAAGCGATAAAGATAATCCAATCGCTGTATGTGGTTGAAAAGCAAGCACGCGGCCAACCACCGAATGCACGACAACACATCCGGGCGACACAAGCAAAGCCAATTCTGGAGCGCTTCCATACCTGGTTGCAGGCAACCTTGCGCACCTTATCAAAAGGCTCGCCGTTGTCCAAAGCCATTCACTATGCGCTTAAGCAGTGGGATGCGCTGGTTGCGTATGTCGACAATGGCTATGCTGAATTAGACAATAACAGCGCAGAGCGGTCATTGCGCCCCATCGCCTTGGGCAGGAAAAACTACCTGTTTGCAGGCTCTGTCGCCGGTGGGCAGCGTGCGGCTGTACTCTACTCGATACTCGGTACTGCCAAACTCAATGGCATCAACCCGAATCACTATCTAACTGCCGTTTTCAAACGCATCGGCAATCACCCAATCAACCGCATCGATGAACTACTACCATGGAACATCGACTTAGCACCACAATCTGGCGACGCAATTTAAGACACTAAGTGTCCACTAAAAATAAGTGGGCACTTAAATTAGAGCATCAACCTGTGATCGCCGGACGCTTACGTTAATCCGACAGTGTCTTGTTTTTTTTGTTAGTAGATAATGGGTGATATGGTCGGTTCACATGATTAATCTAAATACTGCTTTAACCAATTAACCATATCCTGCCGGGCTTTAAGCCGCACAGGGTTAAAGCTGTGATCAGCGCCAGGGTAAATCAGTAATTGATGGGGGTGTTTTAATTCCTTCAGTTTCAATGCTAATTGTTCGGCATTTTCAACCGACACCTGCTTATCCTGAGCACCGTGTTGGATCAAAATTGGTAATGCTGCAGGCAGTTGCTCTGGCCAGTGCGCCACAGAGCGCTCTGTCAGCGCCGCCTCTTTATTGCTGCTGTAATTTGGGATCCGTGCCTGATACACCCTTTCCATCGCAGGGCGAATGTCCAGCTCTTTGGCTAAATCTGTTGGCCCAGCTGCGATAACGATGGTTTTTAACTCAGGCATAGTTTTAGCCAGCAAATACGTCATCATGCCGCCTCTGCTGTGACCCCACATTGCAATTTTGTCAGTGTCTGCCTGTTTCATGCCCTTAGCAATAGGCATCAGGGCTTTGACATCTGCCAGTTCAGCGCCACCAAACTCGTCAAATCCAGCATGCTCCACCAATGCTTCGCCCCAGTTATGTTGGCCTCGGTAATTGCTGGCCAGAATAATAAAACCTTGGTCGGCTATTGGCATCAGCTCATGCATCACAAAACCAAACACCAGTTGGCCAAAGTCTGCATTGCCGCCTCTGTTATAAATCACCACAGGTGCTTTACCGTTGATTTTTTTAGGTTTAATCATAAAACCACGGACAGGTACGTCGCCGACTTTATACACAAACTCCTTACAATCCAGCTTTTGCAGGAAACGTTCATATACTCTCTGCGGCAATTGAGCTCTGAGTGCGGCTTCGGAAACATTCGGCCGGTTTTTTGCCATCTTTAGGCGAAATGCAAGATAGCCTTGGTAACTCTGAAAAGGGCCCCTGAAACAATTACTGCTGCTTTGCAGGTTGGGTGCTGTGCTGAATAACTCAAGAGAAGTTGTTGCCTGTGTTGTTACTGGGGGCGTGTTTGCAGAAACAATACCCGTCCAACCGGCCGTGAAGGCTAAACAAAATAACCATTTTCTCATTGCAACATCCTTGTTTGAAATGCGGAAAAGACAGCTTGGTGAATAATCTGCAACGGATCAGATCGAACATCGGCAAAATTAAGCAGTACCAAGCCCTGATGCTAGTCTTTGCCATGGATGACATGAAGTATTTTTTCTGTCATACGGCTTGACCTGACAGCTGTGCTGGCAAACTGCCTGAACTCAGCTTCTGTCAGGCGATACGGGTTGGGCTTTATAGTTGTCAGGTCTAGCAGGCGGTAAACATTTGCTGAGGTATGCGTTTTTTCGACGAAAAGCAAACTGTCAGGAAGATCATTGTGCCTGGGTCTTAGGCTCACCGGGTGAACTTTGGATACTTCGTCAATAAAGCCAAGTGTAAACGCCACTTTGTCACTGATAGTTGGCAAAGATAAAAAAACCTCGTCAAAGCGGGCAAACATCTGATCAAAATCCCGATGCGACATCGTCGCTTTGCCGCTCCAGGCGTGTATTTTTTGCAGGCAGTGCGGCTGGTTTTGTAAGTAGTCAGGTAGCGCGGGGTCCGTTGCAGCAAGCAGCAGGGACGTAGACCAGTGTGTGCAATGGGCCTGGCTCGGGCTGCTTGTGTTATTGAGGAGCTGAGCTTCAGATACATTGTTTGCATGCACAATACTGCCAATTGTAGACAGCACAAAACCCAACACCAGTGATAATTTTTGCATCAATCAATCCATTGCTAGAAAAAGGCGGTGGCGCATCACCCTCAATCGGCCAGGCTGAGCAGGGGGGCTAATTAGCTGCATCTGCTTTGTGCTGCGATTGGTTAAATTCTGCTGAAATTGGTTGCAAGTACATCACGGCTAAAATTATTCCATAGCATGCTGTTAATAATTCGTTGAGTGCTGATTCCCAGCCGAACTCAATTGTTGGTCCCAACAGCGCAATAAAAAGCAAACCCCCTACAAAACTAAACACTGTAAGTATTCTGCCCCAATTTTTAAACAGCAGAAGACCTAAAACAGGTATTAGCCAGACCCCAATTAAGGCTACGAGAGCCAATACCGAGACTACAGAGTTAGAAAAAAAGCTATCAAGATCTACATCCTTTGGTAAGACCTCAAAAGCGGCATCAAACTGTCCGTTATATAAATAAGCATAAAGCAAGGCCGAAAACCAATAGCCAAGATTTGTTGCAATGACAAAGGCTCTAAATTTATTTCTTCGATTCATTTTCGTTTAACTATCAAAATTTCCCGTCGCAGCCCATGCCTTGCATGGGCAATTCATATTCAATCACGTGGACTCACCATCACTATCCGACATCTAAGTGCCACTCTGATGGTAATAAAACAAACAGTCACAACGAAGGGGAGGCCCCAGCGAACAGTCTATACAGTGTGAGCGCGATATTGCAAATGCAGTGTTTAAAATTAATTTCTAAAACGATAAATTTTTGGGCGTAGATGATGAATAAAATGGTAAAGTCTTACTTCTGGAACTTCTTTAAATTATTGAAAATATTAGATAAATTGGTTTTTTAAGGCAAAAATCAAACTAAACCAAAGACAGAAGACAACACCCAAACCTCGAGCTTGCTTACAAACCTGAGCCTGCGTAGATAACCCTCAATGGGCCAGGCTGAGCAGGGGGCTAATTAGCCGTGCCCGCTTTTTATATGCTTTGCCTCTAAGGTTAGCAACGGATATACAGCTAAACCGACTAAGACTAGCAAAGTAAACCAAAACAGAAATGGCTGATTGTCCATCGATAATTCACGGTTATGCTTTAGCGGAATTTTTCCATAGTAAATGCATGCAACTGCTGCCATGAAGAATATTGCTGAGCTGATAATTTTTTCTTTGCTGCTGCTTTTTTGTTCATTTTTATAAATTCCGATGTCGGCACTGCAGCTTCACGCAAAGCGATTTCATGCAACAGTTCTTGATATCTTTCGGGATATTTATCCTTGTCTATGCGTTCATTCACTTCATGAAGTTCTTCGAGACTGTAGGACTTATAATCAGGTTTCATCAGATATTTCCATAGATACTTAACGTCGAGCTAAGCGGCAGTTTTTAAGTTGCGGTTTTGTGGATTACTTTTGCGCAACGAAATCACAAAACTGCGACTTAAAAACTGTCCAGCGCACAACGTGCGCGATGCTTGAGCTACTTGTTAGGGCTTCAGCAACACTTAGCATTTTCTTCCAAATATGCACCAAAGCTATTCCAAGCTTCAAGCACGATAACCTTTACAGAGTTGGAGACAGCATCTATGTTTTGGCCCACAAGTAAGGCGGCTTCATTAAACCCTTGAGTACTGAAACCGACCTCCATTTGCATGGATCCTTTTCCGAAAGCATGTGCTACGCCATCTATTGGGTTTGTATATCCAGTAAATAATCCTTTCAGGAAACCACCTAGACCTGAGTTTCTATTTAGCACTTCGAGATGAGCCCGAGCTAGACTTACAAGGTTATTCAACTGAGATATTGTAGAATTAACTTCGCCAATTACTTTTGAACGGACACGCCCTGTATAAAAATAATTGTTTGATATGATAATTATGTCTTCTTCAAAATAATTATTTTCTGTCAAGCATTGTCGGCATTGACTACGTAATTCCAATTCAATTTGTGAAATTATACCATCCAGCCTTTTTTGAACTAGAGCTACGTCAAGACTACTCAGTACTTGCAATGATTTCTTTCGTTCGCCTTTTGGATCGCTAAGATACTGGGCTGCATCGGATAAAAATTCAGAATTGAATGCTACCAACAATTTTCCGATCTCATTCTGGAACTTCTCAGGATTCCAAGACACAATATTCTCCCTGTAGCCCTAACAGTATTTTTTCAACGGCTAAGAACCCGCAAGTTGCTGCCGTTTTTCATGACAACTGGTGATTTAAACTATCCGCTTTTTGTCTGACTTCAACAAGATATAAACATTAGTTGTGGTTCAGGGAACGAGAAAGAAGGGGTTGCGCCCGCAAGACGCGCAAAAATAACTCAGGGTTTGTTTTTAGGCGATTTTTGGGTTTTGTATTTGTTAATGTCGAATATCAGCTTTTGGCATAAACCAACCTTCAAATCCCAACGCTTTTGGCCCCGTTTTAGTGAGCCGCTTTAAAATCAGTGGTTTGAGGTTTTAAAACGCCGAGTGTTTGAGCGGGCTGACGTTAGCAGCACGCGAGTTGCGGCGTTGCCTCAAACCATTGATTTTATTGCGGGCTTTCGAACGATCCGGGGTCGCCTTTTGTTGGTTACTTATTTTGGCGAAGCAAAATAAGTAACTCGCCAACGGCGAAAGCTTTTCAAACAGCCAGCTGCAAGTGAATAACACCAGTCATGTTCACGGCATCCATGTCTGACTGCCCCAAAGCTGCGCTCTGGGTCGAGTCAGACCTACCAAACTTCACAAGGCTTTAGCGAAAGCTTTGAAAA
The DNA here is from genome assembly GCF_059620065.1 of Rheinheimera sp. B2H12. Taxonomy (NCBI): domain Bacteria; kingdom Pseudomonadati; phylum Pseudomonadota; class Gammaproteobacteria; order Chromatiales; family Chromatiaceae; genus Rheinheimera; species Rheinheimera sp. B2H12. Next base: position 723,461 of record NZ_CM184363.1, read on the forward strand.
AAGCCAGCAGCAAGGGAATAAAACCAGTCATGTTCACGGCATCCATGTCTGACTGCCCCAAAGCTGCGCTCCGGGTCGAGTCAGACCTACGAAACTCCACAAGGCTTTAGCGAAGGCTTTTAAAAAGCCAGCTGCAAGCGAATAACACCAGTCATGTTCACGGCATCCATGTCTGACTGCCCCAAAGCTGCGCTCTGGGTCGAGTCAGACCTACGAAACTCCACAAGGCTTTAGCGAAGGCTTTTAAAACAGCCAGCTGCAAGCGAATAAAACCAGTCGTGTTCACGGCATCAATGTCTGACTGCCCCAAAGCTGCGCTCCGGGTCGAGTCAGACCTACGAAACTCCACAAGGCTTTGGCGAAAGCTTTTAAAAAGCCAGTTGCAAGCGAATAAAACCAGTCGTGTTCACGGCATCAATGTCTGACTGCCCCAACGCTGCGCTCCGGGTCGAGTCAGACCTACGAAACGCCAACTGCTGTCACGGCAACCAACCCCAGCCGTGACAGCGGCAACCCCAAACCTACTCCATATCCAATTCTTTCAGCTTCCGCGTCAGGGTATTGCGTCCCCAGCCGAGCCGTCTGGCGGCGTCTTGCTTATGGCCATGGGTAAACTGTAATGCTTGTTTTAGCACGATCCGCTCAAATTCAGGGCCAGCCTGGGCCAGAATATCTTCTTCGCCGGCGCTGAGTTTTTGCTGCACCCAACTGGCCAGTGCTTCTTGCCAGCTATGGTGCGGATCTGCGCCGGTTGGGCTGAATACTTTCGGTGCTGCGGTCAGTTCTGGCGGTAGGTCTGCCAGTAGCACCTGCTTACCGCTGGCCATCACGGTCAGCCAGCGACAGGTATTTTCCAGTTGCCGTACATTGCCGGGCCAGTCTAATTGCGCCAGATATTTTTCGGTTTCTGCGGCCAGACTTTTCACTTCGACATTCAGCTCTTTGGCGGCTTGTTGTAAAAAATGCTGCGCTAATTTGGGAATATCCTGTTTCCGATCTTTCAGCGCCGGAATATGGATGCGGATGACATTGAGCCGATGGAATAAGTCCTCACGGAATTTGCCTTCGGCCACCAACTGCTCCAGATTCTGATGGGTGGCGGCGATGATCCGCACATCTACATTGACTTCCTGATGACCGCCGACCCGGTAAAACTGGCCGTCGGCCAGCACTCTGAGCAAGCGGGTTTGTACATCAAGCGGCATATCGCCAATTTCATCCAAAAACAAAGTACCGCCATCGGCTTGTTCGAAGCGGCCTTTGCGCAAATTGGCGGCCCCGGTAAAGGCGCCTTTTTCATGACCAAAGAGTTCAGATTCAATCAGATCTTTCGGAATAGCCGCCATATTCAGCGCGATAAAAGGCTGTTCTGAGCGCGGACTGTGTTTGTGCAGTGCATGTGCTACCAGCTCTTTACCGGTGCCACTCTGACCATTGATCAAGACGCTGATACTGGAGCGAGACAAGCGGCCAATAGCCCGAAACACTTCCTGCATGGCTGGCGCTTCACCGATAATCTCGGTCAGTGCTGTTGGGGCCGCTGGCTGTGCTTTGGGTTTTTTCGCTTTGGCATGATCCAGCGCCCGGCTAATCAGCGCCACAGCTTCATTGATATCAAAGGGCTTGGGCAGATACTCAAAAGCGCCGCGTTTAAAGGCGTTGACGGCGCTGTCCAGATCGGAATGGGCCGTCATAATAATCACCGGTAATTCCGGCGCCAGCTGTTGTAATTTGCTCAGCAGCGCCATGCCATCGGTGCCCGGCATCCGGATATCGGACACCACCACGGCTGGTTGTTCGAATTCCAGCCGTTGCAGCATCAAATCTGCTGAGGCATAACTTTCACAGACAATACCGGCGCGGGCTAAGGCTTTTTCCAGTACCCAGCGGATCGAGTTGTCATCATCAATAATCCAGACATTTTGATGCATTAAGCAGCTCCTGTGTTGTGGGCGTGGATCGGCAGATAAATGGTAAATTCAGTGTGACCAGGCCAGCTTTCGCAATCAATCCAGCCGTCATGCTGGTGGATCAGCGTCTGAGCTATCGATAAGCCAAGGCCGGTGCCACCAGGCTTGCCGCTGACCATTGGATAAAACAAGGTATCTTTAATCTCGGCTGGAATACCCGGGCCGTTATCGATGACTTTAATGGTTGCCACCAACCGATGCCGGCGGCCATGGATAGTGTGCTGATGTAAAATCCGGCTTTGTAACACGATCTGGCCACCTTGCGGCAATACTTGCTGCGCATTGCGGACAATATTTAGCAACGACTGTTCAATCAGTTCAGGATCGAGTAAAAAGTCCGGAATGCTGGGATCATAATCGCGGATAAACTGCACTGCCGCCGGATTGTCCATTTGCGCCAGTTGGCTGACCCGTTCAATAATCTGATGCAGATTAGCGCTTTGTCGTTGTGGCGGTTTATAAGGCCCAAGCAAACGGTCCACCAGATTCCGTAAGCGGTCGGCTTGAGCAATAATCAGCTGGGTATATTCTTTTTGTTCTTCGTTCAGTGATTCTTCCAGTAACTGGGCCGCACCACGTAAGCCACCGAGTGGATTTTTAATTTCATGCGCCAATCCACGGATCAGCTCACGGGCAGCCAAATGCTGATGTTGTTGCAGGCTTTCCATGCTGATTTTGCGTTGTTGATCAACCTGACGAATTTCAATCAATAAACTGGCCGGTTCGGTTTCCAGACAACTGGCAGTGATATCGACCAACAGATGGCGGCCGTCCGGCATCACACAATGCACGTCACTGATGCCAAAGCCCTGTTTATTATGCAGGGTGCTGACCAGATGGCTGGCATGTAGATCGCTGAACTGAAACAGCGCCGGGAAATATTGTTGCTGTAGCCGTTTTTCCCCGATGCTGAGTAAAGCACAGCATGCGGTATTAAAAGATTGCACCTGCAATTGTGCATCCAGCACCATAATGGCAGTGGTCAGGTGATTGGCATAATCAATACCGGCCAGCGGTAACATGGCTGTCTGTGTCACTGAAAGTCCCTCTGCACCATTTTAGTGCGTCATGACCGCCAGTGTAGCTGGGGCAGGCCGTGAAAACAGCTCAAACGCACTATTTTGGTGAAATAATCGAAGCTTTGTGCAAATAGAAGGTGGTCACAGGACTGGTTGCAATAATCTTGCCGCTTTGGTTCAGCAGTTCAAGCCGTAGCTGATGTTCGCCACGGTCAATGTTGTGCAGGATAAAATTGGCGTTGCCGGTCGGGCCGGCCACTTGTTTTTCATCCAGATAAAGCCGGACCCGTAAGCCTTGGGAAAACATCGGTTTGATTTGACCTGAGACGTAGACAGTGCCGTTATTTTCCCGCAGGGTTTCTTGCTCCGCCGGTTTGGCAATCGCCACTTCATACACCGGAACTTTCGGTTTCTTCACTTGCACTTGCTGCGGTGTGACTGGCAACATCAGATTGTTGCTGTCTTTAATATTCAGCTCGGTAGAGCCTGGGGTAGGGCTGTCGGAAAACACCAAATTGTTGTTTTTATCGACAGTGACAAATACCTTTTTCTGTTCAGCCTGCGCCAACGTGCTAAGCAACAACAACAAAATGCAGGTCTGATTCATGGGTGCCTTAAGCTGCTCAATGAGTTTCGCAATGTTTTATTAACTTTATCGTGCTTCTTCAGATTTGACCAGTATAAAAAGCCCGCAATTGCGGGCTTAGAGTCAAACTTGCAGGGAAATTCCGCTGCTGTTATTAAACGCTGTAGTACAGTTCATATTCCAGTGGGTGCACAGCCATAGAAACGCGTTTGGCTTCAGCGCGTTTCAGTGCGATATAAGCGTCGATCATTGCATCTGACATCACGCCGCCTTTGGTGAAGATAGCGCGTGACTGGTCCAGATTGTCCAGCGCTTCGTCTAAAGAACCACAAACCTGAGGGATCAGTGCTTCTTCTTCTGGTGGCAGATCGTACAGATCTTTATCCATGGCTTCGCCCGGATGGATCTTATTCTGGATCCCATCTAAACCAGCCATCAGCTGTGCTACGAAACACAGGTACGGGTTAGCTGCTGGATCTGGGAAACGCACTTCAATCCGACGTGCTTTGGCACTTGGCACCAGTGGAATACGCACAGATGCAGAGCGGTTACGGGCCGAGTAAGCCAGCATCACCGGCGCTTCATAGTGTGGTACTAAACGCTTGTAAGAGTTGGTTGACGGGTTCGTGAACGCATTGATGGCTTTGGCGTGCTTGATGATACCGCCAATGTAATACAGGGCCAGTTCAGACAAACCAGCATATTTATCACCGGCAAACAAGTTAACGCCGTCTTTGGCTAAAGACTGGTGGCAGTGCATACCTGAACCGTTGTCACCAACGATTGGTTTTGGCATGAAGGTCACTGTTTTGCCATACATGTGCGCCACGTTGTGCACCACATATTTCAGTAACTGAGTTTCGTCAGCTTTTTTGGTTAAGGTATTGAAGCGAGTTGCGATTTCGTTTTGACCAGCAGTCGCAACTTCGTGGTGATGTGCTTCAACCACTTGACCTAATTCTTCCAGCACCATGCACATAGCACTACGGATGTCGTGGTGTTGATCCACAGGTGGTACCGGGAAATAACCGCCTTTCACACCTGGACGGTGCGCTTTATTGCCTTCTTCATAACCTTTGTCTGAGTTCCAGGCCGCTTCAGTTGAGTCAACTTTGTAGAAAGAACCTGACATATCGGTTTTGAAACGGACGTCATCAAACATAAACCATTCTGGTTCTGGTCCAAACAACACAGTGTCAGCGATACCGGTTGATTTTAAGTACTCTTCTGCCCGTTTGGCGATAGAACGCGGGCAACGGTCATAACCTTGCATGGTGCTTGGTTCGATCACGTCACAGGAAATGTTGATGGTGGTTTCTTCGAAGAAAGGGTCCAACTTCATGGTGGATGCATCTGGCATCAGGATCATGTCAGAGTCATTGATGCCTTTCCAGCCAGCAATGGAAGAGCCGTCAAACATTTTACCGTTGTCGAAAAAATCTTCGTCGACTGAGCTGACAGGAATAGTCACATGCTGCTCTTTACCCTTGGTATCAGTAAAACGTAAATCAACAAACTTCACGTCGTTTTCTTTGATAAAACTCAGAACGTTCGATGCAGACATGCAATCCTCCGGATTATTCGGGTTGTAAATCAGGCTGTTTTTCAGGTTTTCGGTTAGACCGACAAGTTGCGCTATGCAAGCCAGTTTTGTGCCAATACTATAACTAGTTGATTTTTAATAGAGTATTTAAGATGACGCTTACCTTTCATTTTGATTATGCACCACTTTGGTTCGGTGGCGCGCCAATTTGGTGCATCAATGTCACTGCTTGCACCAAATCGGATACCGCGCTAACCATAGCAAGTTTTTGGCTAATTTTGCGCACCTCTGCTAACTTTTTCAGCGGCTGATGTCTGTGGTGAAACTGAAAAGTGTTAAAGCCTAAGTTTGTCAAATCAGCCAGAGAAAGTGTGGGCATGGTTACAGACACCGACAGTTGGTTTGTGCTTGTCATGGGTAGGAAGCGCAGCGAAATAAGCTAAGTAAGAGCATTGAAAATATTCAGAAATTTGTAATCTCAATAAGTGCAGAAAATGACTACAAGCAGATAAATTTCCCTCAGCCTCACAAAGAGGGTAAAATGCGCGCACGAATTTTTCGGGTACTTGCTGTGATTTGATACATGCGGGTACACATTAACACTTCACAAAGCGAGCACCACATAAATGTCTTATGATCTCAGCAAGTTGCGCAATATCGCCATCATTGCGCACGTTGACCACGGTAAAACTACACTTGTTGACAAACTCCTGCAGCAGTCTGGCACCTTCGATGCCCGTGCTAAGTTACAAGAGCGGATGATGGATTCAAATGCTCAGGAGTCTGAGCGCGGTATTACCATCCTGGCGAAAAACACTTCAGTACGCTGGAACGGTTATCACATCAACATTCTGGACACTCCAGGTCACGCCGATTTCGGTGGTGAAGTTGAACGTGTTCTATCAATGGCTGACTCAGTGTTACTGTTAGTTGACGCTGTTGAAGGTCCAATGCCACAAACACGTTTTGTGACGCAAAAAGCTTTTGCCCACGGCTTAAAGCCAATCGTTGTCGTCAACAAAATCGACCGTCCAGGCGCACGGCCGGATTGGGTTATTGACCAGGTGTTCGATCTGTTTGACAACTTAGGTGCCACTGACGAGCAGTTAGATTTCCCAATTGTGTACGCATCAGCCATCAATGGTTGGGCAACGCTTGATTACAACGAACCAAAAACTGACATCAACGACCTGTTTGCCGCTATTGTTAAACACGTGGCGCCACCAAAAGTTGAACTGGATGGCGACACCCAGATCCAGGTTTCTCAGTTAGATTATTCCAGCTACCTTGGCATTATCGGTATCGGCCGGATCAAACGTGGTTCATTAAAAGTAAACCAACAAGTCACGGTATTAGGTGCTGATGGTTCAAAACGTAACGGTAAAGTTGGTCAGGTTTTCAGCTACTTAGGCCTTGAGCGGATTGAAACTCAAGAAGCAAACGCCGGTGACATCATTGCATTCACTGGTTTAGGCGAACTGAAAATTTCTGACACTATTTGTGCCACTACCAACCTTGAAGCATTACCACCATTACAAGTCGATGAGCCAACAGTGACCATGACCTTCCAGGTCAACACCTCGCCATTCGCTGGTAAAGAAGGTAAGTTCGTGACTTCTCGTCAAATTTTAGAACGTTTAAACAACGAGCTGAAACACAACGTGGCTTTGCGCGTAGAAGAAACTGAAGACGGTGACAAGTTTAAAGTGTCGGGCCGTGGTGAATTACACTTAGGCGTGTTGATTGAAAACATGCGCCGTGAAGGTTTTGAACTGGCCGTTTCTCGCCCAGAAGTAATCATGAAAGTGGTTGATGGCGCGAAAATGGAACCTATTGAGAACGTCACGATAGACGTGGAAGAGCAGCACCAGGGCTCTATCATGGAGAAAATGGGCGAGCGTAAAGCTGAAATGACCAATATGCAGCCAGATGGTAAAGGCCGCATTCGGATGGATTTCCAAATGCCAAGCCGTGGTCTGATCGGTTTCCGCACTGAGTTTATGACGTTAACTTCAGGCACCGGCCTGATGTATAACAGCTTCGACCATTACGGTCCATTCAAAGGCGGTTCAATCGGTCTGCGGATGAACGGTGTACTGATTTCTAACGCTATGGGTAAAGCCGCTGGTTACGCGATTTTCTCGCTGCAAGAACGTGGCCGGATGTTTATCGGTCATGCTGACGAAGTGTATGAAGGTCAGATCATCGGTATTCACAGCCGTAGCAATGACTTAACAGTTAACTGCCTGAAAGGTAAGCAACTGACTAACGTCCGTGCTTCTGGTACTGATGAAGCTATTAACTTAGTGCCGCCAATCCGCTACACGCTGGAACAGGCACTGGAGTTTATCGATGATGACGAACTGGTTGAAGTGACGCCACTGTCCATCCGGATCCGCAAACGTCATTTAACAGAAAACGACCGTAAACGCGCCAGCCGCGGTTAATGTTGTTGTTTTGATTGAGGCCAGCTATTGCTGGCCTTTTTACTATCCGCCTATCCCGATGCTTGCCTGCCATTTTTCAGCTGAAAAAAATCACTAATTCTGTTAATGTTTTGCTGCATTCTGGTCGCTATACAGCTTAAGTTGCTGTGTCTTCTCAGGCCCAATGATATTTTTTATAGTTAACCCGTTGAATTTTAAGTGTACTTTGCACTGATGCGCAGTTCACAGGAGCAGGTAGCAGCATGACAACGCGGCGCGCGTTTTATAAAATCAAGACCGTATTAGTGGTCGATGATTCTGATCAGATCCGCAGTTATCTGAAAAGCATGCTATTGCTGATCGGCTTTGAAGAAGTGGTGTTGGCACGGGATGCCGATGTTGCGCTCAGTATCTGCCGCCGGATGTCGTTTGATTTTATTTTATGCGATTTTAAGCTGGGTCACGGCCGGGATGGTTATCAGCTGTTTGAAGTGCTGCGCAGCGAAAGGTTACTCAAGGCAGAATGTTGTTTCCTGGTGGTCAGCGCCGAGCGGCAACGTCAGTCGGTGTATGGCATGATTGAACATCAGCCAGCCGATTATCTGTTAAAACCTTTTAGTTATGCTGAGCTGGAGCGACGGATTGCACGGGCTTACCATATTCGGCAAGCCTTGCAACAAACTTATCTGGCGATTAGTCGGGGTCAGTTTGAAGAAGCCGTTGTCGCTTGTGATGACGTGGTAGCCAACCGCAGTCAGTACGCCATGCATGCCTCCCGCCTAAAAGCTGAGTTGTTGACCCGATTGGAACGCTTCGATGAAGCTGAACATTTATACCGTTGGGCACTGACGGTGCGGGATTTTGGCTGGGCCAGACTTGGTCTGGCGGTGACTTATGGTTATCAGGGCCGGCGCGAAGAGGCGGAAGCACTGTTACAGGAACTGGCGACAATGCCAGACACTAAAATTGAAGCACTGGACTGGCTGACCCGGCTTTATATCAGCCAAAACAGGCCAGCCGAAGCCTTCACGGCCATTGAAGCTGTGGTGAAAAACTCACCGCGCAATTATTTGCGGCAGCATGTGCTGGCCAATCTGGCCGTGGTGCAAAATCAACCTGAAGTGGCGGTCGCTGTGCATCAGCGGTTATTAACCACAGCCCGTTATTCAATGTATGACACCGCCGATAATATGCTCAATTATGCCAGGGCCTTGCTGGAACTGGCGAAAGAGCAGGCACAAAAAGAGCGCAGTGAGACGCTGAGCCGGATTGATACCTTTGTCACTACCATCAAAAAGCGCTTCCATCCGGCCAGTTTTGAGCATGATCGGCTGGTGCTGGATGCCCGCATCTTGTTATTGCAGGGCAAAAACACCAAAGCGCTGGAGTGCCTGGATAAAAGTGAAAAAATGTCGCTGGACAGGCTGATTTCGGCGGCTGGCATGTTAGATCGCTCGCGTGCTTATATTGAAGCAGGCAATCTGGCGATGTGTGACCATTATCTGGCTTGTTTGAGCACAGTGGCGCAGGATGACAGCCTTTACAGCAGTGCGGTTAATCTGCTGATGCATTATGAGCAGCAAAAACAGCAGCAACGACGCCAGCAACTGACGCAGCAAAATGCCAGTTTTATGGCGATCGAATATTTCCGCCGCGCTTTGGAGAGTATGCCGGGCAATGTCAATATCGCGCTGAATTTGTTACAGGCGATTAGCGTTCGTGAGCAGTTAAATCAGGATTTACGCGATCTGGCGCAACATTGTGTTGATGTGATTATTGATGGCCGCTTACCGCATGATCAGATCAAAAGGTATCAGGTGATCATGAGCCATATTCAGCTCTGATCTGATAGCACGCCAGACCTGGCCAGTCGCCCACGCCGGTCGCCCACGCTGGTCGCCCACGCTGGTCGCCCACGCTGGTAATTGCCAGCGGCATTTTGTACACTGCAACCTGTTCTTGTTACAGGGTTAAGAAAATGAATGCTTTATTTCTGCGGTTGGCAGGCCTGGCAACACCGGTATTCTGTGCTGTCTCTTTAGCTGCCTGTTCACCGGCCGATCCGCTGCAAAAGATGTCCGGACCAGCGCAAGGTTCCAGCTATAACATTAGTTACTGGAGCGAAAAGCCTGTTGACCACAGCGTGTTACAACAGCAAATTGAAGCAGAGCTCAACAGAATTGATCTGGCGATGTCGAACTATCGGCCAGACTCAGTGCTGGAGCAATTTAATGCGCAGCAAAGCACAGCGCCAGTCGAAGTGGGTACTGAGTTAGTGCAAATGCTTGAACAAGCCCGTTTTGTCTCCTCCCAAAGCCAGGGTTGTTATGATGTGACCGTCAAGCCGCTGTTTGATCTCTGGGGTTTTAAAGCGGATAAATTTCATTTGCCGACAGCAGAAGAATTAGCCGCCACGCAGAAAATTGTCGGGATGGATAAAATTCATCAGGCCGGGCCGACCATGCTGGCGAAGCAGGTGCCACAACTTAGGGTCGATGTGTCTTCGATTGCGCAGGGCTGGACTGTGGGTCAACTGGCTAAAATCCTGGAGCAGGCTGGTGTGCAGAATTATCTGGTTGAAGTCGGTGGTGAATTGATCGCCAAAGGCAAAAAACCAGAACAACAGGCCTGGCGGGTGGCGATAGAGAAACCACTGCCCGGCGAACAGAAACTACAAAAAGTTATTACCATTCATCAATCTGAAGCACTGGCTGTTATTTCATCCGGCACTTACCGGCATTATTTTGATGCCAATGGTCAGCGTTACAGTCATGTGCTGGATGCCCGCAGTGGGGCGCCAGTGAAACATCAGACGGTGGCAACCACTGTGCTGATTGACAATCCAACCTTAGGCGATGCCTGGTCGACGGCGTTTTTGTGCCTGGGTAGCCAAGACGGTAAAGCCGTCGCCGATCGGCTTGGGATGAAAGTGTTATTTATCGATCAAATTGGCGATGAACTGAAAGAAATCAGCAGCGAAGCCTTGCTGGCCACTAAAACGGTCAGTTTGCAGTAAGCCAATCTGGCGGTGACGCTGTCGCTGTGGTTACAGCGTTGCCGCAACTTGTGAAAGGACAACATCACTGTGCACACTTTCAGTCGCTGGCGTCAGCGCAGCTGTCTGCTGATACAGCAAGCAAAACTTTATTTACAACGTTGTCAGCATGATCAAATCGGTATGATTGGCGGTTATCTGGCCTATATTTCACTGTTATCGCTGGTACCGCTGGTGGCGGTGGCGTTTTCGGTACTCAATGCTTTTCCGATGTTTTCAGGTCTGAGACTGGACATTGAACACTTTGTGTATGCCAATATTGTGCCGTCGCGTGGGGAAGAAATTCAAATCTATATCAATGGTTTTGTTGAAAATATTGGCCGGATGACTACAGTGGGTGTGTTATTTCTGGTGGTGGTGGCGCTGATGCTGATCCACAATATTGATAAAACCCTGAATAAAATCTGGCGGGTGCATAAAAGACCACGCCTGATGATCTCTTTATCTATCTACTGGATGATCCTGACACTGGGCCCTATCATGCTGGGTGCCTCGATTGCGCTGACATCTTATCTGGCTTCGCTGACTCATCTGGCGGACAATTATACCCCGGGTTTGTCCAGCCTATTGTTAAGGTTGGCGCCTTATGCAGTGTCATTATTGGGCTTTTTTATGCTGTATCAGTTGGTACCCAATACCAAAGTCAGATATAGCCATGCGTTGTGGGGGGCCTTGTTCAGTAGTGTGTTATTTGAAATGCTGAAAAAGGCTTTTGCCTTGTATATTCATCATTTTCCTTCTTATCAAGCCATTTATGGCGCGCTGGCGCTGGTGCCGATCTTATTTGTCTGGGTGTATTTATCCTGGTTGGTGGTGTTGTTAGGGGCAGAATTGACTGCGCTGTTGCAAGAGTTACAGCATCAGCGGCAGCAAACGATGGCCACGATCGCCCAGAGCAGTACTAAGCCGGAGTCTGAACATGTATCAAGCTGAACCCGTTGATTGTTATCACAGCGAGTTTTTAAACCGACCTGATGGCCAGCGCATTTACTTAGAACAAAGTGGTCATCCGGCTGGCATTCCGGTGCTGATGTGTCATGGTGGACCGGGTGGCGGTAGTTCACCGTTTCAACGCACCTTATTTGATGTCGAGCGCTACCGGATTATTTTATTTGATCAGCGTGGTTGTGGTCAGTCGACGCCTTTTGCCTGCCTGGCGCACAATACCACGACCGATTTGCTGGCCGATATCGAAGCCATTCGCCAGCATCTTGGCATCGACCAATGGGTGCTGGCCGGTGGCTCCTGGGGCAGCACGCTGGCGCTTTCGTACGCCGAACAGTATCCACAGCATTGTCTTGGCCTGATTTTACGCGGTATTTTTCTGGGGCGGCCAGAAGATATAGACTGGTTATACCGGCCAGGCGGCGGTGCCAGTCAGTTATTTCCGGATTATTATGCCGATTTTCTGGCGCCGGTGGCGGCGCTGCCGGGGCTGGATATTCTGGTCGCTTATCAACAATTGTTGCAACATTCAGATCCCTCAGTGCAACTGAAAGCCGCGCAAGCCTGGAGCTTATGGGAAGCGCGGGTGGCGAGTCTATTGCCCAATCCGGCGATGCGACTTGGGGCTATCGAGCCGGAATCTGCCTTACCCCTTGCCAGAATTGAAAACCATTATTTCCTGCACCACTGCTTTCTTGGTCCCAATCAACTGCTACAGCAATTGCCGCAAGTTCAGCATTTGCCTTGTTATATCGTGCATGGCCGTTATGACGCTGTCTGTAAGCTGGAGAATGCCTGGTCCCTGGCACAGCCCTGGCCTGGGGCAGTGCTAAAAATTGTGCCGGACGCCGGTCATTCTGCCAGTGAAGCGGGGATTGCCCGCGCTTTGTTTGATGCAGCCAGTCTGTTGGCTGATCGGCTGGAGGCCCGCTGATGATTGCTTTATTACAACGGGTGCGGCGCGCCGCTGTTGAGGTGGATGCGCAGCAGGTCGGGGCCATCGGTACTGGTCTGTTGGTTTTGTTGGGGGTTGAAGCCTTGGACAACTCTGCTTCGATGCAAAAGCTGGCAGATAAAGTTTTGAAATATCGGCTGTTTAATGATGAAAACGGCAAAATGAATCTGAATGTGCAACAAGCTGGCGGTGCTTTGTTGGTAGTGTCGCAGTTTACACTGGCTGCTGATACCCAGTCCGGTTTAAGACCCAGTTTTACGCCGGCAGCATTGCCAGCGCAAGCAGAGCCATTATATCTCGCCTTTGTCGACTATTGCCGTGCGCAGGGGATGACGGTAGCGACCGGCCGCTTTGGTGCGGATATGCAGGTGAGTCTGGTCAATGACGGTCCGGTCACGTTCTGGTTGCAAAGTAAAACGGCGTCCTGAGCTCAACTGCTCGATTGCAGACGGCAGAGCTGATTCTGATAACCGGCAAATGACTGGCTGCTGAACTGATGTGGCCATTGCTGTTGTAATTGAGCGCTTTGTGCTGCCACTGCCGGTAATAAGCTTGGGTCCGTCAGGTTTAGCCATAATTGTCCGTCGACAGTCAGTAAAGGCTGTAACAAGACTAACCAGTCGGCGAGATCTGCTGGCGTCGGGTAGAGGTCGACAAATATCAGCTCGAAGTCGCCTGATGCCGCCTGCTGCAAAAAATTGTAGGCATCCTGGCAACAGCAGTGTTCCCGCGAGTCTGAAAGTTGAAAATATTGTTGGTAAAGTGCAATCACTGCGGCGCTACTTTCGACGGTTAGCAGCGATACGTCCGGCCAGCCCCGGCAAAGCGCCCGGTTGAATTCGCCGCCGCCAAGGCCAAGTTGGAGCACGGTATGAAGTTGCGCAGGCAGTTGCGCCAGTATGGCTTGCAGATGCGGATAACAGACCTGTGCCGGATCACTGTACAGCAGTTGGCTCTGACACTGCTGATTAATCCATAAGTAGCGATGCTGCTGATCGCAGGTCACCGCGAGATGCAGCGGACCTTCTTGCTGCCAGTGCAGCAGTTGTTGTGCAGGTTCTGCGGTAAAAAACGTCATCAGGTATGCCTGTTGGCAGATGCCAGCTGTCAGGGCAGTGGCTTTGCACCTGACAGTACGGACTAAGTTGTTAAGGGAAGCATAGATGAAAACATGGTTAGTCTCGCCACAAACGCCGGCACAATGGCAAAAATACTTTGAGTTACGTTATCAAGTGCTGCGCGCGCCCTGGCAACAACCGCCCGGTTCAGAACGTGATCAGCAAGAAGACCAAGCTTTTCATCTGATGCTGGAAACGGCAGAGGGGACAGTACTGGCGGTGGGTCGTTGTCAGTTGTTAGATGCCGCTACCGCGCAAGTACGTTATATGGCGGTGGCACCAACGGCACAGGGGCAGGGACTGGGTCAACAAGTGCTGGCCGGTCTGGAGCTGTGGGCACAACAACAAGGTGTGCAGCAACTGCTGCTGAATGCGCGTGACAGTGCGATCGGTTTTTATCATAAACAAGGTTACCGCGATGGTGCCGTTCAGCCGCCGTTGTTTGGTATTCCACATTTGCAAATGTGGAAAACGCTCTGTCTTGGCGCAACAACGGATATCCGCCAACACTGGATCAATCAGTTACAACAAACCTGGCACCAGACCATTCCGCTATCTGCTTTTATGCAGTTAGCGGTGCAAAGTTTTGATGGCAAGACGCTATGTTGTCAGGCTCCTTTGGCGCCGAATAAAAACCTGCATCAGTCGATGTTCGCCGGCAGCATTTACAGTCTGGCGACCCTGACCGGCTGGGGCATGCTGTATCTGCAGTTAAAAGCGCTGGATTTGAGCGGTGATATAGTGCTGGCCGACGCCAATATCCGTTATCTGGCACCTTTGTTGACGGTGCCTAATGCCCGCGTCAATCTGTTGCATTGTCAGGGCGATCTGACCAGGCTGCGGCAGGGGAAAAAAGCGCGACAACAGGTACAGGTGCAGCTGTTTGCTGCCGATCAACTGGTCGCAGAATTCAGCGGCCGTTTTGTGGTGTTACCGGCAGCGCACTGAAGCTTGGCGATGAGGTCGATATGATGCCCTGCGCAAATAGCTATCCTTGGCAGATGGAGTTCTGATGCAAAAAGTAGTGATTATTGGTTGTGGCTGGTTAGGCCAGCAACTGGGGCTGACGCTGGCGCAAGCTGGTTTTCAGGTGTTTGGCAGTCGGCAGAGTGTCGTGGCGTTATCGCAGTTACCGCCGCCAATCCAGCCGCTGTTGTTGCAATTACCCTGTCGCCAGCCAGAGCCGGCATTGCTGGCGATACTGCAGGATGCCTGGCTGATTTGTGCCTTGCCGCCAGCTGTTCGTCAGCAAGGTCCGGAGTATTATCCTGCGGTGTTACAAAATCTGGCGCAACTGGCACAACAAGCCGCAGTGCGGGGCGTGATCCATTGTTCCAGCAGTGGAGTTTATGCTGGCCTCAGTGGTGATGTTACAGAGCAAACAGCACTGCGTCTTACTGGCAAAGCCGCCTATTTACAAGCGGGCGAACAGGCGTTGCAGCAGCTGAGCCCTTGCCTGACTTTGCGGCTGGCAGGGTTGATAGGTCCGGGCCGGCATCCGGGACGCTTTGGTCGTAGTGGCACTTTGGCCGGTGCCGATTTGGCGGTCAATCTGGTGCATGTCGCCGATATAGCTGCTTTTATTCAAGTGCTGCTGACGCAACAACAGCCAGCGTCAGACTATGTTAATTTATGTTGTCCGCAGCATCCGACCAAACAGCAATTTTACCCGCTGGCGGCAGCCCACGCCGGTTTGCCAGCCGTTAGTTTTAGTGTTGCCGACGAACCGGTACGGACGGTGAACAGCGACCGGAGTCAAACTTATGCCGGTTTCAGTTATCGCTTTGCATCGCCGTTGCAAGCGCTGGATTTCTGTTGAAAATTGATGCTAAGCCATTGATATCAGGTTTTTATCAGCAAGCTATCATGAAAGCATAGTACTCAAACTGAATAATTATTTCCTGTGTTGTCAGTGAAGAAAACAGTTGATGTTGCAGAAGTGGATTTCTCTGGCTCTGTGTTGTGCTTTGCTCGGTATTCTGGCCGGGCTGGGTTATCTGTTGATTCCGATGGTGGCGGCCACTCCCTATCATTCGCCGTTGCAACTGGATTGGCTGATTTGGTTGTTCTGCGGCATGCTGTTGTCATCGCTGTTGCTGAATATTATGGCCTTTTTTGGGGCCGAAACCTGGTCTGGTCAATGCCGGTGGCTGTCATGGTTCCGCCAGCGGCAGCAGGAACCATCACAACAATTAAGTTTGTTTTTACAGCAACATGCCGCTCAGTTGCGTCAGTTAAGCCCAGCGGCTGATTTATTTTTATGGTCGCATCAACAGCAGACGAGTCTGATTAAATTAGTGACGCCGGCTCAATTAACTTCAGTTGCCGATGGGGTTGGTAGTATCAGTCAGATGCGGCAATTATTTCAGCAAAAATTACAGTACCAATGCCGGCAAGCTTATTGGCTCAGTGCTGAGCCGGTCGAGCTGATTGCCAGAATTTATGCGCGGGAAAGCGGCATTCAATGCCTGCAATTTCATCAAATTTCGCAGTTAGGTCAAACGGATAACTAAGTAACCTGAACTCCGGTTAAACAATACCATTTCATAGGTATCTTTTCGCGCCTCTGTGCGTTGCTTTTTCTAGCCATAGCCAGCTATGACGTACGAAAAGCGCCTTGATATGCACGAAAATCTACCCATGAAACCTTTAATTCGTGCTGTTCTTATGAGTCTTTGTGCACGGTACTTATTAACCCGAGCTCAGGTTAAGTGTTTTTTCGGTAAAAATGTACAAAAATGAAGTTTTTTGCAAGTTACACTTGTTTGTTATTTAGCATTATTGTTAATATTTAACCAAGAAAGGAACTTACAAAGTCCAGGATGGACGCAAACACTGCCTGCCTTGCCGGAGCGGACGCCAAGCCACTCCGGTTTTTTTTGCAGCAAAATGCTGTTTTAGTGACCAAAGCTAGTGATCGTTATATTTTAAAAGCCTGGATCGACTGTTGCAGATCAGCTGCGCTCTGCGCTACTGCGGCGCTGTGTTCCAGCGTGCTATTGGCTTTGCCACTGCTGTGACCGGCCAGTTCCACCATGGTACTCATATTCAGTTGAATGGCATGACCAAGTTGTAATTGCTCCGTGGTCGCCCTGGCAATAGCGGTACTGATGCCCTGCATTTGCGCAATTGCCTGATTGATATTGCTAAGCGAAGCGACCAGGCCAGCAGTATGGCCAACACAAGTGTCAGCATCGGTTTTACCGCGGCTGACGGCGGATACTGCAGCGGTACTTTGTTGTTGCAAATTATTGATCATAGTACGAATTTCGTCTGTGGCGGCTTGACTACGCACGGCCAGACTACGCACTTCATCGGCCACCACGGCAAAACCCCGGCCTTGTTCACCGGCTCGTGCCGCTTCGATAGCAGCATTGAGCGCCAGCAGGTTGGTTTGTTCGGCAATGCCGCGGATAGTGGCCAGTATGCTGCCGATATTATTGGACTGCTCATTGACCTGCAGCATCATACCGGCGGTTTCGGTCAGTTGCTCTGCCAGCCTGGTAATTAATTGATTATTTTCCTGCGAAATACTGTCGATATGCTTGCTCTGGGCGCTGGCTTGATCCATCTCGCTGACGGCTTGTTCAGCATGACTGGCAATCAGATTGGTATTGGCCGCTAATTGCTGGGTGGAATCATTGACTGCTGCAATTTGCTGCTGCTGCTGTTCCAGTGCCAGGCTGATTTCACCAACCTCCTGCCGCGACAGCGCCGAGCTTTGTTGTAATTCGTTGGCATTGAGCACAATCCCTTTGATCAACTGACTCAGGGCCTGGATCAGGCTGTTGACCTTGGCCGATAAAGCACCAAATTCGTCATCATTATTAATATTAAGCTGGCGGCTTAAATCGCCGGCGGCAACTTCTCCCAGCACTTTGTTAATGCCCGCCAGCGGTTTGAGCATGGCATTAATGGTGAAATAGGCCGTTACTGCTGCCAGTGCTATCAGCACCAGCATCAGGATAAAGGTACGGACTGTGCCAAAACTCAGGGTGTCGGACATTTCGTTTTGTAACTGATTAAACTGGCCGGTGGCAGCGGTCAGGACTAAGTCCAGTGCTGTCACAGCCTGAGTGACCGCTTGTTCTGACTGTGCCAGCTGTTGTTTTGCCTGTTGGGCTGCCGTCAATTGTTTGGTTTTGATTGCAACCAGATTCTCAGTCGCACCGATACGTTGAGTTAACTCAGCCAATTGCTGGTTAAAGTCTTGCCATAAGTCTTCGGCCTGCACTTCTTTCACCAGATTACCAATGTAATCCAGATTGCCTTGCATATCACTCAAGCCAAATTCGAGATTTTGCTGACTTTCCGCCAGTTGCGCCACATCGGTAAAAGCATTAGTTTCCCGAATGGTTTGCATCAATGTCAGCAACTGGCCATCGACCCGGCCAGCCGCTCCGGCAATCAGCTCTAGCTGGGCTTTTTTGCCGGGCGCTGGTCGATAAGAAATATCCAGTAAAGTGGCACCGGCATCGTCAATCAGTTGCACTAACTGACTCAGTTCCGCCGCTGCGGCGGCTTCAGCTGCGACTGTGGTCAGTTTGGCGCTGAACATTTGATTTACAGCACTGACGTAAGCAGTGTAATGCTGGCTGGCTTCAGCAAGCGGCTTGGCCAGTTGCGGATCGGTTTTCAGCAATTGCTGTAACCTATCGATATTCTGATGATACTGTTGTTCGGCGCTGCTAAAATCCGCCTGATATTTACTGATGGCTGCTTGTTGTTCCGCGGTATAACCCAGAGCTGATAGCTTGGCCAGTTTGAGCAATTGGATTTGGGCACTGTTGCTTTGTTGTTGGGCGGGTACCGCAATTTCATTGACATGTTGGCTGGCGGAGGAGACAACGCTAAAACTCCAGAGCGAGGACAGACTGGCCACCAGCAGTAATAAGGCGATAAAACCAAAACCAATAATAACCTTCTGCGCGACGCTCAGCTTCATCTGTTGCCCCTGTGATTTTGTCATTGTTTTTATTGTTGTTTGAGTATTGACGAACTTTGCCGAAGGTCAAAGTTGCACCGAAAGTTAACAGAGATATAGCAGCTGGTCTAGCCAGTTGTTAAGAAAATATGCAATTAAAATGCGCTGAAACTGGCGGTTAAATGGGGCAGCGGTCAGGATGGTAAGCTGTGGTAAGCAGGCCAGTCTTGGCGGCTAGCCTGAAGCTGGCAAGGCTGATTAGCGCTGTGGCGCCGGCTGAAAGGTTAATTGGCCACCTAAGCGGTAACGGCTACCCGCAGAGGTTAAAAAGGCAAAACTGACGGCACCCTCGCGGCTGAAGGTGCGGCGGGTTAATCGAAGACAAGGTTCAGTTTTATTAATTTTCAAATGCTTGCAGGTAAAATCATCTGGCAGTATCGCTTCAACTACATGGTCGGCTTTGGTCAGCGGTGCCACTGCACTTAAATATTCATGCGGGGTCTGGCTGACAAAATCCTGCGCCAGATAAGCTGGCACCTGAGCCGGATTGACATAACGCGCCTCCAGTTGTAACGGCTGCTGATTGTCATAATGCACAATCAACGAGAAAAACACTGGTGCATTGCGCACCAGACCGAGCGCGGCAGCCACCACGGCCGGGCAGGGCAGTTCAGTCAGTTGTACCAGTTGTGCCGAATGGAAATGGCCGCGCGCCTGAATTTCATCGGCGATGTTGCGGATTTCCAGCAACGCCGACTGCGACTTTGCGCTGGCGACAAAGCTGCCGACTCCCTGTGTTCGGTACAATACCCCTTGTTCGGTCAGTTCTTGCAGTGCACGTCTGGCCGTCATCCGGCTGACGTTAAACTGGTCACAAAGTTCGTGTTCTGACGGTACTCTGCTGTGTTCAGGCCAGTTGCCAGATTCGATCTGGCTGAAAATGAATTCTTTAATGGCAGCAAATTTGGGCGTGCTGGCACCGCTGTTGTGATTCATGGGTCTATCACAGCCTGCTGTTGGCAAAGAATATTGGAAAATTAGCGGCTTTTGATTGTATATACAAGCGGCTGCGTTAGAATATTTCGGCAGCCATAGGTCGCTGACTGGTGATCAGGGCCGTGTGCGCAGCGCTTTTATCCATCAATCCCACCCACAGGAGTCTGTAATGGCCAACACCGAGCAACAGTTTGACGCCGTCTGGCACAACGTACAATTGGCAACCATGAGCAACAATGGTCAGCCTTATGGCGTGATCCATGATGCGGCGCTGGCGGTGAAAGATGGCCTGATAGCCTGGTGCGGTCCCAAAGCTGAGTTGCCGCCTTGTGATTTACTGACAACGCCTTTGTATGATGGACAGGGCCAGTGGCTGCTGCCAGGGCTGATTGACTGCCATACCCATCTGGTTTATGCCGGCAGCAGGGCCAATGAATTTGAAATGCGGCTCAATGGCGCGACCTATCAGCAAATTGCTGCAGCCGGTGGTGGCATCAAATCGACAGTCGCGGCGACCCGTGCCGCTTCCCATGAAGAACTTTTTGTGCTGGGTAAAGACCGGCTGAATGCGTTATTGCAGCAGGGCGTCACCACGGTTGAAATTAAATCCGGGTATGGTCTGGATCTGGCATCAGAGCAAAAAATTCTCGAAGTGGCGCAGCTGTTAGGGGAACATCATCCGATCTGCGTCGAAAAAACCTTTTTAGGTGCCCATGCACTGCCGGTGGAATATCAAGATAACAGCGATGGTTATATTGAGCTGGTCACCGAAACCATGCTGCCACAATTACAGCAACTGGGGCTGGTCGATGCGGTGGATGTGTTTTGCGAAGGGATTGGCTTTTCGGTGGCGCAAAGCCGGCGTTTGTTTAACAAAGCCAAAGCCCTGGGATTACCGGTCAAAGCCCATGCCGAGCAGTTATCCAGTTTGGGTGGCGCCGCACTGGTGGCTGAGTTCGCTGGCTTGTCGGCCGATCATATTGAGTATCTGACCGAAGCTGATGTGCAGGCGATGGCTGCAGCTGGCACTGTGGCGGTGTTGTTACCGGGCGCTTATTATTTTTTACGCGAAACCAAACAGCCACCTATTGCGCTGCTGCGGCAATATCAGGTGCCGATGGCGATTTCCACTGATTTGAATCCTGGCACTTCGCCTTTGTGTCAGCTGCCGCTGATGCTGAATATGGCCTGTACTTTATTCAAACTCACCCCGGAAGAAGCCTTGCGCGGTGTCACTGTGCATGCAGCTAAGGCGCTGGGTAAAACTGACCGCGGTGTATTGGCGGCCGGTTATCGGGCTGATTTTGGCCTTTATGCCATCAACCAGCCGGCCGAACTCTGTTATCAGTTCGGCGTCAGTTGTTTAAAGCAGTTGGTCATTGCCGGGCGTGAAGTGCCTTTACAGCGCTGATCGGCTGCGCTGTGTTTCAGCACGCTTTGGTCGCCGCCGCAGTTTTGGCCTGGATAAATGCCAGCACCAAGGCGGTTAACACTTGTCCGGCTTCAGACATGCCTGCAGCCAGCCCCGCCGGGTGCTGCGCAGGCGCGGCTTCGGCCAGGTGCAAGTAGGCGCTTTGCGGTAAACTGCCAAGCTGCCAGACATATAATTCAGCTTCCCGCACTGTCAGACCGCAGTTGGTAAAGGCACTGACCGGCATCAGACTGATGCTGTCGGTATCCAGTTCGATGCCAAGTGGCGCTGGTGTCAGGTCGGTAAAAGCGATGGCTGCTGTCACCGCCTGGCTGAAGCTTTGTTGCTGGCGCAGATACAGATCCTGATAACTGCAAAAGCCTACACCCGCCTGTTGCATCTGCTGCAAAGCGCTGGCGGAGTTTTTCAGTTCATGCAACCCCAGCACAAAATACTGGCCCAGCCAGCCGCGCTGCTTTGCATAGCTGAAACCATTGCCACTATGCCGGCCTTCCAGCAAACGGAAGTCGCAGTGTGGATCCAGATTGATCGCATTCACGCTGCTGCCATGCTGCTGAGCTAACGCCTGCAACAGCGGCAATGCATTGTTATGACCGCCACCAATCACAATGGGCCACAAACCAGCGGCAAAAATCTGTTGCAGCACAGGGGCGGCCCGTTGGTCGATGTCGACACAAAGTTGTCGCAGTTGGGCTAGCTGTTCCGGCACGCTGCTGTGTAAACCGGCACTTTGTTGCTGTAAATCGCGGCATTCAATTTCGCCCAGTAACAGAATTTGCTGGCCATCGATAAAAGCATTGGCCTGCAGATTTAAAAAACGCCGTAAAAAGGCTTCAAAACCTAAAGTCGCGCCGCCATTGCCAAAATTGGCCCTGGGCCCGATATCTTCAGCAATCCCCAGCAACACAAAACGTACACCCTGAGCTTTCGCCTGTAGCAGACATTCAGCCAGTGGCAGAGTTGGGTGGGGCCAGGCTAAGGTTTCACCGAGACGGGTTTCACCGCTTCTTTGTTGTTGAAAGGCCGCCAAAGTGGCGGCCTGATATCTGATCAGTTGTGCTGTCATGATTGCTTTGGCATTCAACTATTATTCAATATCAAGCGCTTCAGCCGACAAAATAATGCCGGTGCTGTCAGCGTACAAATGATCTTCTGGCAGGAAAGTGACACCGGCAAAGTTCACTGGAACCTCAGTTTCACCAAAACCCTGATCATCAGCGCCAACCGGAATGGCATTGACCGCCTGAATGCCGATATCAAAGTCTTCCAGCGTATCTACATCCCGCACACTGCCGTAACAGACAATGCCTTCCCAGCCGTTTTCAGCAGCCAGGGCCGCCAATTCAGCGTCAATCAGCGCGCGTCTGGCTGAACCACCGCCGTCAATCAACAGCACTTTACCTGTGCCTGGCTCAGCCAGCATCTGCCGGATCAGGCCATTGTCTTCAAAACATTTGACGGTATGGATCATGCCACCAAAAGAACGGCGGCCGCCGTAGTTGGCAAACAGAGGTTCCACCACGTCGATCATGTCGGCATACAAGTCACATAATTCGGAAGTATTGTATTGCATCTGTTGCTCCAGCTGATAACTCATTGATCTGAAGCACAGTATAAACTGATCCGGGTGAAGCTCAAGCAGGATCTGGTATCTGCTTTGTAGCCAGAGTTGCCAGGCTGCTATATGCAAAGCTTTGATGAGTGTGTTAATTTTTAATTTCACTCGCAAGCTCTGTCAGGATGTTTTAGTTGAGCACAGAATTAATCCTCAGCCGATTGTCACTTTTCTTCATCCAGACCGGCCTGGCCTTGGTGCTGATGCTGGTGCTGTGGCATTTTTATCGTATCTATCAGCGCCATTATCTGAAATCCTGGGCGCTGGCTTTTCTATTATTTGCCTGTTATGTGTTGAGTCTGACAGCGTACAGCATGCTGAATTCACAGCAAGGCAGGCTCGCTGTGCTGCCTGCGTTGCTGGAGTTTAGTTATATTTTCAGCTGTTATGCTTTTGCTATCTGGGTGCTGGTCGGTGTGCGTGAGGCGGTGACCACAGAGCGGATCCCCGCGCGGCTGGTGAATCAACTGCTATTGCTGGTCGCTCTGTTAGCGCTGGTCTCGGTGTTGTTGTTTGCCTTTGATGGCAGTCTGAATCCATGGAAATATTATCTGCAGGTCAATCTGCGGTTACTCTTTATCGGCTCGGCTTTATTAGTGGCCGGCGTCTGGTTATTTACCTTACCAAATAAAACCTTTGTCACCCGGCTGGTCGGCTGTAGTGTGCTGTTATGGGGTTTGCAGCAAATCCTGGTGGCTTTAATCTCGGTGTGGCTGGGTCAGGGCAGCACCCTGGACCGGGTGGTGCTGATCAGCAAGCATCTGGAATTATTTTGCCAGACCATTCTGGGACTGGGGCTGATTATCTGGTTGCAGGAGGATGAAAGGCTGGCCAATCAACAACTGACCGCCAAAACCCGTTATCTGGACAGCCATGATCATCTGACCGGCGCTCTGAACCGGGATGCCTTATTGGAGCAGTTGACTGATCTGCTGCAACAGCAGCAGCCATTTCTGCTGATTATGCTGGGGCTGGATCGGTTTAAAACGGTGAATGAGTCGGTTGGGTTAAAACAGGGCGATCGGATTTTACGCGAAGTGAACCGTCGTTTCGAAGCCAGTATTCTCAAACCCAGGCTGATAGCCCGCACTGGGGGGGATATTTTTGCCCTGGTGTTGACTGATGTGCATACCGAGAAACAACGACAATTCAGTCTGCAGCATTTAGAGCAGCAGGTGGAAAAACCTTTTAATTTTGATAATTCTCAACTGAAACTGACCGCCAGCATGGGGATTGCGCTGTATCCGGAGCATGCCGGCAGTGCCGAAACCTTGTTACAAAAAGCCAATATCGCTTTTCACCATGCCAAACGGCAACAGCAGCGCTGGGTGCAGTATCAACTGGGGATGGAGGAAGAGTCTGCCCGTTTGTTGCTGCTGGAAAAAGAGTTGTTACGGGCTATCGCGCAAGATGAGCTGGTGTTATATTTTCAACCGCAATGGAATATGCGTGAACAACGGATTGATGCTTATGAAGCGCTGGTGAGATGGCAGCATCCGGAGCGTGGTTTACTGATGCCCGGCCAGTTTTTACCGGCGGTGGCGCAGCTGGGTCTGAGTCAAAAGCTCGACCTAGCTTTGCTGGAAAAAGCGGTGGCAACCTTGGGTCGTTGGCGGGCGCAACGTATTATGTTGCCGGTGGCGGTGAATATGTCGCCGATCCATTTTGAGCAGGAAGGTTTGAAACAAAAAATTCAGCAGCTGTTGCAGCAGTATCAGGTGCCGCCGACCATGCTGGAGCTGGAAATCACCGAAAATACCGCGATGGGGGATATGGAGAAAGGCCGCAATTTTGTCACTGAGTTGCAGCAGATGGGGATCCGGGTGTCGATTGATGATTTTGGCACTGGTTATTCATCCTTAGGCTATTTGCGCAAAATGCCGATCGATAAAATTAAAATCGATCGCAGTTTTATTATGGATATGGCCGGTAGTGATTCTGACATGATGATCGTCAAAACCATGATTACGCTGGCGCATGGTCTGGGTAAACGCATCTTGGCGGAGGGGGTGGAAGATGAACATCAATTCAGTTTATTGCGCCATATGGCCTGTGATGCTGTGCAAGGTTACCTGATTGCCAAACCTTTACCTGAAGCCGAAGCGCTGGCCTTATTAAAGAGGCCGGTGCAGCCAGGTCACTGAATTTGCCGCTTGCCGGCTGTTGTTGTAGCAAGCCTTGGTCGTGCTGCTTTGCTGATTGTCATGGCGTTGTCATCTGTAGCCGCTAAGTTAAAACAACCAGCGGCACTGGCAGGACAGCCTGATGAAAATGACAAGACTCGCGGCCTGGGATCAGCGTTTTTTTATCCGGGTTTTTCAACGATGCGCAAGCCAGCAAGTGTTCCGGTTTTGTTATTGGTTTTCCAAAACGGCCGACGGGCCTTTGTATCTGTTGCTGGCGATATGGCTGTATTTTTGGCAACCAGCTGGTTATCTGCAGTTTATCCAGTTGCTGGCTGCAGGTTTTGCCATTGAATTACCCTTGTATTTATTGCTGAAAAACAGTGTCCGCCGCTTAAGGCCCGCTGATTTATTACAGCAGCATATCCAGTCTTATATAGTGCCTTCCGATAAATTCAGTCTGCCTTCCGGCCATACTGCCGGCGCTTTTGTGCTGACCACGACTGTCGCGTTGGTTTATCCATTGTATTTACCTTTGCTGTTACCCTGGGCTTTGGCGGTCGGACTGAGCAGGGTGCTGTTGGGAGTGCATTTTCCCTGCGATATTCTGGCGGGCATGCTACTGGGCAGCAGCGCGGTGGTTACGGCCGCTTTATGGCTGTGGTGAGCAGGTATGAGTTTCTAAAATGGTTACAATGCAGCGCTAAAAGTCTGATCCTGATCAAAAGGCCGAATTATTTGCTGTCACAAAGCGCAGCCGCGCTGTTTCTTTCCTATGCTTAGGTCTGTTTTTCAGCACAGGATCATCAATATGCTTCGCAATTACTCCATCAAACAGCGCTTGTTGTTCAATGCAGTTTCAGTTGGTATAGCTCTGTTACTGATGCTGGCGTTGCTGATTTACCAAAGTGCCCAGCAAACTGAGCTGGCGGAACTGCGGTTAAAAGTTTCAGAGCTGAATAATGATGTACTGGCGCTACGCCGGCATGAAAAAGATTTTCTGATGCGACTGGAACTGTCTTATCAGGAAAAATATCAGCAGGAATTTCAGCGTCTGCACCAGGACAGTCAATTGTTGAAATCCGGCTTGCAACAGGCGGGTATCTCAACAGCGCCGCTGGACGATTTTCTGCGCCAGACCGATTTGTACCAACAGCAGTTTCAGCAGTTGGTCAAACTCAGCACCGACGTTGGGCTGACACCGCAATCGGGTTTATATGGCCAGCTCAGAACTGCGGCTCATCAACTAGAACAACAGTTTAAACAGGTGCAGAATGATGGCCTGCTGGTCAGTCTGCTGCAATTGCGACGGGCAGAAAAGGACTTTATGTTAAGGTCGGATTTGAAGTATTTGGATAGTTTTAATCAGCAGTTTCAGCTATTTACCACTCAGTTGCAGAGCCTGAATTCAAGCGCTGATTTACTTAGTGCTGCCAGCGATTATCAGCAGGCTTTTACCGCACTGGTGCAGGGCAAGCAGCAAATAGGCTTGTCGCCAGCTGAAGGGGTGATGGCGTCCATGCGCGGTGCTATTCATCAGACAGAACAAAGCCTGGAAAAAATGTCTGCCGATGCAGCCAGCGCTGTGGATGCTGCGGTGAACACCACCCGGACACTGGCGTTTAGTATTTTTATACTCGTCTCCATCGCTGTGCTGTCGTTGGTGCTGTTAACCAGCCGTAGTATTTTGCAGCCGATTGCTAATGTCTGCCGCACTATTGGCCTGATCCGTACTGACAATGATTTCCGGCAAAGAGTGGATGTCAGTGGCAATGACGAAATGACCACGCTGGCGCAGGATTTTAATCAGTTGCTGTCCGATGTACAGGGCTTAGTCGGAGAGGTAAACCAGGCCTTGCAGATGCTGGATGATGCCACGAGTGAGCTGGCGCAGTCCACGGCTGCCACCAGCCGTGGCATGGGCCAACAGCAATTGGAAAGTGATATGGTGGCGACCGCAGTTACTGAAATGGGCGCCACCATTGATGAAATTGCCGGCAACACCGAAAACACCGCCAACAAAGCACAGGCTACCAATCGTAATGCCAGTGATGGCATGAAAGAAGTGCAGCAAACTGTGGCCCGGATCAGTGCTTTATCTGCCGATTTACAACAAGCCGCCTTAGTGATGGGAGAGCTGGAGCGCGACAGCAGCACTATCGGTTCTGTGCTTGATGTGATCCGTGGTATTGCCGAGCAAACCAATTTATTGGCGTTAAATGCCGCTATTGAAGCAGCCCGAGCCGGCGAGCAGGGCCGGGGTTTTGCCGTGGTCGCAGATGAAGTGCGAAGTCTGGCGCAGCGCACTGCGGAATCAACCCGGCAAATTGAACAAATTATTCAGGGGCTGCAAAAAAGGACCAAACAAATTGTCACGGCGATGCAAAATTGCCGGCAGCAAGGTGAGGCAGGGGTGGAGCAGGCTGGGGTGGCCAGTGCTTTGCTCAGTACTATTACCGACGATGTGACGCTGATTATGGATATGACCACCCAGATCGCGACTGCGATTGAACAACAGAGTCATGTGGCGGCAGAGGTGAATAAAAACGTTATTCGGATCCGGGATATTTCTGAGGACTCCTTAGCAATCGCCAGGCAAAATGCCCATATCAGTGAAGAGGTGGCAGTACAAGCGGCCAGATTACATCAGACAGTCGATAAATTCCGCGCCTGAAATCATCCTCAGCATGGGGTTGCCCTACAGGCTACCCCTGCTGCTTACAACTGACGGAAGTTCAGCTGTGTTTCTCTGTTGCTGTTGGCATCTGTCAATCGCTGCAGATAGTCTTGCCACAACGCTTCGCGGTTGTCATGGAGCTGGCGTAAATAAGGCCAGCTGTAGATGCCGCTGTTGTGGCCATCATCAAACACCAGTTTGGCGGCATATAAACCGACCGGCAAAATCTGCTTGATGGCAACTTCGCGTTTATGGCTGACCAGTTTTGGCTGGCCATGCCCCCTCACTTCGGCGGAAGGCGATAACACGCGGAGCATTTCCGCGCTAAAACTTGCCATCACGCCGTCGCTAAACAACACATCCAGCACTTTTGCTTGTTGATGGTAATGTAGTCGGCTCACCTGATGCATAGGGACTCCTTGCGACAACAGGCCCGAGTCAGCGGGCCTGTTTATGGTTTGGACTGTTGATCTGCACTACTATGTATCGTAGTAAGCGCTTGCTTACAGAATAAAGCGGCTTAAATCTTCATCCTGCACCAGCGCATCCAGATGGCTGTCGACATAAGCAGCATCAACCACCACCTGTTGACCAGCATGATCAGAGGCTTCAAACGACACTTGCTCCAGCAAACGCTCCATCACGGTATATAAGCGGCGGGCTCCGATGTTTTCGGTTTTTTCGTTCACTTGCCAGGCTGCTTTGGCTATCCGCTCAATACCATCTTTGGTGAAAGATAAAGATACACCTTCGGTGGCCAGCAAAGCACGAGTTTGTTCAGTCAGTGATGCTTTTGGTTCAGTCAGGATGCGTTCAAAATCAGCGGCAGACAACGCCTGCAGCTCGACCCTGATCGGCAAACGGCCTTGTAATTCCGGCACTAAGTCCGAAGGTTTGGCCATCTGAAAAGCACCAGAGGCGATAAACAAAATATGGTCGGTTTTCACCATGCCATGTTTGGTATTGACGGTACAACCTTCAATCAATGGCAGTAAATCCCGCTGCACGCCTTCACGCGATACGTCCGGGCCTGAGGTTTCGCCGCGTTTACAGATTTTGTCGATTTCATCAATAAACACAATGCCGTTTTGTTCAACCGCTTCCAATGCTTTGGCTTTGAGCTCTTCCGGATTGACCAGCTTGCCAGCCTCTTCTTCGACCAGTTGCTTCAGCGCATCTTTAATTTTCAGCTTACGCTTTTTGGTGCGATCAGCGCCCATATTCTGGAACATGCTCTGCAATTGCTGAGTCATTTCTTCCATGCCTGGTGGTGCCATAATTTCGACCCCCATGGCTGGCATGGCCAAATCCAGTTCAATTTCTTTGTCGTCGAGCTGACCTTCGCGCAATTTTTTGCGGAAAATTTGCCGGGTATGGTTATCACTGTCAGAGGCTTCAGCTTCACCCCAAGTATTTTTAGCCCGTGGTAACAGCACATCCAGAATGCGCTCTTCGGCGGCTTCTTCGGCGCGGAAACGGTTTTTTGCCACTTCCAGTTCGCGCACCATTTTCACCGCGCTATCGGTCAGATCGCGGATGATGCTTTCCACTTCTTTGCCGACATACCCCACTTCAGTGAATTTGGTTGCTTCGACTTTGATAAAAGGCGCATTGGCCAGTTTGGCCAGTCGGCGGGCAATTTCAGTTTTACCAACACCAGTCGGGCCTATCATCAGAATATTTTTCGGCGTAACTTCTTGTCGCAACGCAGGCTCAAGCTGCATCCGGCGCCAACGGTTACGTAAGGCAATCGCCACGGCCCGTTTGGCATCCTGCTGGCCGATAATATGACGGTCCAGCTCGTGAACTATTTCTCTTGGGGTCATTTCAGACATAACGGGCCTTCTTACAAATCTTCAATCGTGTGGTGCTGGTTGGTGTAAATACAGATATCACCAGCAATAGTTAAACTCTTTTCCACGATATCGCGTGGAGACAGCTCGGTATTTTCCAGCAATGCTTTGGCTGCTGCCTGGGCAAAAGGTCCGCCTGAGCCGATGGCAATCAGATCCTGCTCTGGCTGGATCACATCGCCATTGCCGGTAATGATCAGTGAACAATTGGCATCCGCCACCGCCAATAAGGCTTCCAGCTTGCGTAGCATCCGGTCGGTGCGCCAGTCTTTGGCCAGCTCGACCGCTGCGCGCATCAGATGGCCCTGGTGTAATTCCAGCTTGGCTTCAAATCGTTCAAACAGGGTAAACGCATCTGCAGTACCGCCAGCAAACCCAGCCAGTACTTTGCCGTGGTATAAACGACGGACTTTGCGGGCATTGCCTTTCATTACGGTATTACCCAGGGTCACCTGGCCGTCGCCGCCTAAGGCAACCTGGCCGTTACGACGGACAGAAACTATTGTAGTCATGAGGTCTCTTTGAAAGAAATGAGCCAGCAACAAGCTGACTGTGGCTGAACAGATGCAGCATTAATAAGGCTGCATTTGCAATATTTCAAGGTGAGCAGACAGAAAAGAACCGTTGACGACGCTGGGGGCAAGCCGCAGGCGATTTCAGCAGCAGGCCGGCGTCAAGCCGGCAACTGCGGATTTAGTACACCCAGCAATCGGCGATTTTTTGCCGTTTTAGCAGGTTTTTATCGGCGGTAGCCTGACGTTTACTGGAATAAGGACCAGCAACCACCCGGTATTTGCCATTGGACTCTTTGATTTCGGTGCTGACGCCGGCAAAGGCGATTTTGGCTTTCATTTGCTGCGCGCCTTCCAGCGCTTTAAACACGCCACAGGTCATATTGCCCGGTGCTTTGGCTGCCAGTTCCGCCGCCGTGACTTTCACTTCTTTGGTTTCCAGCTCTTTGATATAAGTGTAAGGCTCTTTTGACGGTTTGGCCGGCAGTTCATCCTGCGGTTTTTTCGCCGCCATTGCTTCAGCTTCGGCTGCTGCGGCGGCTTTAGCTGCAGCTGCGGCAGCCTCGGCACCTGGCCGGTGTGAGATATGCCATAAGAAATAGCCAAACACCATCACCAATAATATGACCACGGCAATCAATAGCTTAGGCACCGGCGATGGTGTTTTGGCTTTTTTTCTCGACCGGGGTTGCGGGCGGGCGGCTTTGACATAATCTTGCTGCGGCATATTGGTTTGCTGAAATCACACTTTTTAACAGTCGGACCGGCATTCTACTGAAAAACTGTGACAAATGACACCCTGATCCTTGCCAGTTGTCGGAGCAGGGACTGTTCGCCACTGCGATCCTCAGGATAAATCCAGCGGATCGATATCCAGTTGCCACTTCAAACGCCGTTGCGGGCCTTGCTGCTGAATTTGCTGTAATAACAGCTGCAACAGTTGATGTAGTGACTTGCGCTGCGGACTGAACAATTGCAATTGCCAGCGATATTTACCGGCTTTGCGTTCCAATGGCGCCTTCACCGGCCCCAGCCATTGCAGCTGTCCGGCAGGGCTGAAGCTGGCGGTGCTATCGGCCAGTTGCTGCAAAAATTGCTGGCACAGCGCCGTGTCATCGGCTTCGGCACGAAATAATGCCATATATAAATAAGGCGGTAACCGGGTTTGCTGCCGTTCCCGCAGTGCACTGCGGGCAAAGGAGGCGTAACCGTTCTGGATCACATCCTGCAACAGCGGATGACCCGGATAGTGGGTTTGTAACAGCACTTTGCCGGCGACATCACCACGGCCGGCGCGGCCTGATACCTGGGTCAGCAACTGCGCCAGCTGTTCACTGGCGCGAAAATCGCTGCTATACAAAGCGCCGTCGACATCGACCACCACCACCAGACTGACCGCCGGAAAATGGTGGCCCTTGGCCAGCATTTGGGTGCCGATAATCAACTGCGGGGTGCCGCTCTGAATGGTGGCCAGATGCGCTTCCAGGCTGCCTTTACGTCGGATGCTGTCCCGATCCAGCCGAGTGATTTGTACCTCTGGCAATACATGGCTCAGTTGTTCTTCCAGTTGTTCTGTGCCCTGACCAACGGGAGCTAACTGGGTACTGCCACAATGGCCACATTGATGAGGGACAGCGCGGCTGGCGCCACAATGGTGGCAAACCAATTGCCGGCTTTGTTTATGATAAGTGGTAAAAGCACTGCAGTGCAAACATTCCGTCAGCCAACCGCATTCATGGCAAATCAGGGCTGGCGCATAACCCCGCCGGTTTAAAAACAGCATCACTTGCTGGCCACGTTGCAGGGTTTGCCGGATCTGCGCCAGGGTGCCATCCGCCAGACCGTGTTTGAGCACCTGCTGTTTCAGATCCAGCAATTCAATCACCGGCACCTGCTGTGACGTCGCGCGCTGCGGCAGGCTCAGATGCTGGAATTTTTTCTGCTGGACGTTATACAAAGATTCCAGACTCGGGGTGGCCGAGCCCAGCAAAATCGGACATTGATGCAAGCTGGCTCTTTTGATGGCCAGATCGCGGGCATGATAGCGAAAGCCATCCTGTTGTTTAAACGACTGATCATGCTCTTCATCGATAATCAGCAGCCCCAATTGTAAAAACGGCAAAAACAGTGCCGAGCGTGTACCGATAATAATGGCAGCATCCCCACTCTGGCTACGTTGCCAGCAGCGCAAGCGGTCACCGTCATTCATATTCGAATGCCAGGTCAGCATCGGCACGGCAAAACGCTGTTCAAACCTCGCCAGTGTCTGTGGAGTCAGGCCTATTTCCGGCACCAGCACCAGCACTTGCTGACCTTTGGCCAGCACAGGCTGGATGGCTTGCAGATAAACTTCGGTTTTACCTGAGCCTGTCACCCCCTCCAGTAACAAGCAACTGAAACTGTCGAGTGCCTGCACCACAGCGGCGACGGCCAGAGCCTGCGCTGGATTGAGTGGTAATGGTTTTTGTTTTTCCGCCTGATAAACAAAAGGGCTGAATGGTTCAATCTGCCATGCGACCAGTCCTTTTTGCAGCAACTGGTTCAGCGTCAACCTGCTGTGCAGCTGTAATAGTTCGGTTTCTGCAACCGCACCTTGCTGTAGTTGTTGCCATACCGCCAGTTGCTTCACTGAACGCGAAAAATCAGTGGCACTGGCTTGCTGGCCGGTGGCGGTCAATTGCATGACCTGTTGTTTTTGCGTTGACAGCTGCCGACCTTCCCGTAACAGCGCGGGCAGGGCGCTGGTCAGGACATCGCCCAGCGGATGATGATAATAATCGGCAGCAAAGCTGAGTAAATCGCGCAGCAGGTTGTCAAATACCGGTTGTGGATCCAGCACCTGAGTGACTTTTTTCAAGCCGGCACCGCTAAAACTATCCGTTGGGTCCAGTTGCCAGACCACACCTACGAGCTGACGACTGCCAAAAGGTACCAGCACCCTGGCACCGATACAGACAGACTGCTCTGCGTCGGTTTCCAGTTCATAATCAAAATGTTGGCGCAAAGGCACCGGTAACGCAACACGAACTATGGCCACAGTGATCTTCCGGGAATCAAGTGTGAGCAGTGTACAAAGCCTGCAAGGCACTGAACAGGCTTTTTTCCTGCACTGCATAAGTGGCAGAATATTTAGTGTCGGCACTGTTTTTTTGTTGAATAAGCGCTGTTGATCTATTAAGCTACGCGGCCTAATTTAACTGAAATACGTATGGTGTTTGACAGCAAGACTGCTCAGATTGCGATACGGCCCAACGAGGTAAGCCATGAAACCAGGTATCCACCCGGAATACAAAGAAATCACTGCAACCTGTACTTGCGGTAATGCATTCAAAACTAGTTCAGCTCTGTGCAAAGACATCCACTTGGACGTTTGCTCAGCTTGCCACCCGTTCTACACTGGTAAGCAAAAAGTGCTGGACGTAGGTGGTCGTGTTGACCGCTTCAAAAAACGTTTCGCGGTACTGGGCGCCAAGTAAGCTGGCAACTGGTTCAGAAACAACAAAGGCACCTGCGGGTGCCTTTGTTGTTTTTGCGTATAACAACCTCAGGTTCACAACCTCAGGTTCACAACCTTAGATTGCGGCACTGGTTTGATGTGACTGGTAACTTTTTGCTTGTTGCATAATATTCAATCTGAAAATTTATAAAAAAATATCTTTGTTATTGAATATATTAGTTTTTTCTCATCTCTGTAGCGCTTATCTGCGTTAGTTCCGTTAATTCAGCCCTAAAAGTCTGCGCTTATGCTGGGTTGTTGGATGAATATTCACGGTTATTTATTCTGATCCGACCAGTTGTTGGTTTTCTGGTTGGCGGCAATAGAAAAAGTTGTTATAACTAAATTGCACAAACTTCCGCCAGTAAGAGCTACTGGCTTTGCTGCGCACAGTGCATACTGTGAGAGCTGGCGGAGCTTTGCTGTCAGTCACCGGCTGGCGGCAGTTCCCCTCCGCGGGAACTGCCGGGCAGTTGCTGAGTGGTACGATCAGCAAGTTATTGATTTGCATACGACTGTCTGCTCATTAAAATGAGCAGCCTTTTCGCCCCTACAAGCGCAAAGATTGGCAAATACAACTAAAGCCTAATGGGCTCAGCGTCAGGAACACTCTTACCATGTCAGATTTCAGAGAACAAGCACTGCGGTATCATGCCGAACCCAAACCCGGCAAAATCAGCGTTGAAATCAGTAAACCTGCTGAAACGGTGAAAGATTTAGCATTGGCCTACAGTCCGGGCGTGGCTGAACCTGTGCGGGAAATTGCCGAAAACGTCGATAACGTTTACAAATATACGGCCAAAGGTAATCTGGTGGCAGTGATTAGTAATGGCACCGCTATTTTAGGACTGGGCAATCTGGGGCCTATGGCTTCTAAGCCAGTGATGGAAGGTAAGGCACTATTATTTAAGCGCTTTGCCGGATTGGACTCTATTGATATCGAAGTCAATCACCGCACCACCGAAGACTTTATCAATACGGTAGCCAATATCGCCGATACCTTTGGTGGTATTAATCTGGAAGATATCAAATCACCTGAGTGTTTTGAGATTGAAAAAGAACTGATCAAACGCTGCAATATTCCGGTATTTCATGATGACCAGCATGGTACCGCTATTGTCACTGCAGCTGGTCTGCTGAATGCGCTGGAAATTCAGGGCAAAGACATCCGCAAAGTCACTATCGTCTGTATGGGCGCCGGCGCTGCTGCCATTGCCTGTATGGAACTGCTGATTAAATGTGGCGCCAAACGCGAATATATCTACATGCTGGATACCAAAGGTGTGATCCACACCCGGCGTGATGATTTAAATAAATACAAAACCTTATTTGCCAATAACACCGATAAACGCACGCTGGAAGATGCGCTGGAGGGGGCGGATGTGTTTGTTGGTGTATCAGGTCCAGATGTGTTGCCAGCTGAAGCGCTGAAACTGATGGCGGATAAACCGGTGATTTTTGCCTGTTCGAACCCGGATCCTGAGATCAAACCAGAATTAGCCCATGCAGTACGCACCGATCTCATCATGGCCACAGGCCGCTCTGATTATCCGAATCAGGTCAATAACGTGTTGTGTTTCCCGTTTATTTTCCGCGGCGCACTGGATGTGCGTGCCAGTGTGATTAATGATGAAATGAAAATTGCAGCTGTGCACGCGATCCGGGCTATCGCCAAGGAACCTGTCCCTGCAGCTGTGTTGGTGGCGTCACAAGTGGCCAGTCTGGAATTTGGTAAAGAGTATATCATTCCAAAACCGATGGACCCGCGTTTGTTACCAAGAGTGGCCAAAGCTGTGGCTGATGCCGCTGTTGCTTCCGGCGTCGCGCGGATTGAAATGCCAGTGGGTTATATGCAGTCATCGCCTGTGAGTTAAATAAGCGGATAGCCGTTAAAAAGAAACCCGCCTGTTGGCGGGTTTCTGCGTCCTGTTGTTTTGTCATTATTGTTATAAAACTGTCAGTCCGGCACTGCGGCTGCAGTTTATTCTTCGTCGGATTCAGCTTCCTGAATCACCGGAATAGGTTTGCCCATGCTGGTCAGAATATTGCGGACCTCAACCGGAATTTGATGCGGGTTGTCTTTGCGCAAATCTTCATCTGCTGGCAGTGGCTGGCCAGTGAAAGCATGCAGAAAGGCTTCGCACAATAATTCGCTGTTGGTGGCATGACGTAAGTTATTCACCTGGCGACGGGTTCTTTCGTCAGTCAGCACTTTTAATACATTGAGCGGGATAGACACGGTGATTTTTTTCACCTGTTCAGATTTCTTGCCGTGTTCTGCGTACGGGTGAACGTATTCACCATTCCACTTTGCCATAGTTGTAACCTTGAGTTAATTTTTTTGTTGTATGTTTGCCTGTCTTTTCCGGCATCCGCCAGAACCCGTGCCTGCGGTACCGGCACCCGGTTGCTGAACTGTCAGCAGCTGAATGCTACGTTAATCTTCTACCGAAACGTCAACAGACCTTTACGCACTTGGGCCGAAATTTTACTTCTTTATACGCCCGGATACAAACAATGCGCAAGAAATAATCATTGTAGACGTCTAAATGTTTTGACTTCTTTTTTTTCGACAGTATACTTTTAGACGTCTAAACGCCTAATTAAGCATGAGGTTAACTATGTCGAGCCGTCATTCCGCTACTATCACCGCCCGCGCCGGCATTGCGCAGGATCCGGCTTACGGTGCTGTAACTCCGCCCTTGTATTTAACCTCAACCTACGAATTAAAAGCTTTTAAACAACCGGGTAAATACGATTATTCCCGCTCTAACAATCCAACCCGTGATCTGCTTGGGGATGCCCTAGCCGAACTGGAATGTGGTGCTAAAGGCCTGGTGACCAGCACTGGCATGTCTGCTTGCCTGCTGGCATTACAACTGCTGACGCCCACCGACACGCTGGTGATCCCCCATGATTGTTACGGTGGCAGTTACCGGTTGTTTGTCAATCTGGCCAATCGCAAACAGGCTTTTAAAGTCGTCATCGTCAACTTCCAGCAGCCAGACTGGGCTGAGTTAGTCCAAAACGCGGCACCAAAAATGATTTGGCTGGAAACACCAAGTAACCCCTTACTACAAATTACCGATGTCAAAGCAGTGTGCGAGCTGGCGCAACAACTCAAGGCTCTGGTCGTGGTGGATAACACCTTTTTATCGCCAGTGCTGCAACAGCCATTATTGTTAGGCGCTGATATTGTGGTGCATTCGACCACTAAGTATCTGAATGGTCACAGTGATATTGTTGGTGGCGCACTGATCACCAAAGATGCAGCCATCGGCGATGAACTCAAATGGTGGGCCAACTGCCTTGGTGTGACTGGCGGTGCTTTTGACTCTCATCTGGTACTGCGGGGGATCCGCACCTTGTTGCCACGGATGAAAGCCCATCTGGAAAACACCGCGCTGGTGGTGGATTTCCTGCAACAGCAGCCATTAGTGGCAAAAACTTATTATCCGGGACTGGCCGACCATCCGGGACATGCCATCGCCAAGCAACAGCAATACGGCTTTGGTGCTATGGTCAGTTTTGATTTAGCGGCCGATGAGCGGTATTTACCGGTATTTTTTGCCGCTTTACGTTGTTTTACGCTGGCGCAGTCATTGGGCGGTATTGAAAGTCTGATTTGTCATCCCGGTACTATGACCCACGCATCCATGGACGCCGCGGCACAAAAAACCGCAGGTATAGGTCCGACCTTAATCCGCCTGTCGGTGGGGATTGAAGATAGCCGGGACTTAATCGCAGATCTGGTGCAGGCCTTTGCTGCTGTCACTGAGGCGATTGAGGCAGAGCAGCCTGCCGCCCCATCGGTATGCCAGCTGTCAGTCGCCACCCCGCAACCATCTGAAGCGGCAGCGGCTGACACCTTACAATTTCGTTCTAATCCGGCTCTGGCCGCTTTTTGGTGAGTGTTATGACAGTATCTGTAGTTCCGTCAGCGGCCTCTGCGCTGGTCGTGCATAAATTTGGTGGCAGTAGCCTGGCCTCAGCCGAACGTTTCCATGCCGTGGCCGATATTTTACTGGCACAACCACAGGCCAATGCCTGGGTGGTGGTGTCGGCACCCGGCGATACCACGGATGCATTATTGGCTTTGCTGGAAGCGCTGCCAGTGCAATTGGAGTTCGAGCAACAATGGCAGGCTTTATCACAACAACTCAGGTTGTTGGTGAGCCGGACTTTATCGGCGGCAACTGCACCGCAGGTGCTGAATCAACTCAATGGCTGGCTGGCTGAATTGCCAACGGCTGCTCTGGCTGGCCGGCATAATGACGTACTGGCGCTGGGTGAAAAGTTATCTGCCTTGTTGCTGAGCGCATTATTGCAAGACCGCGGACAGCAAGCCAGTGCGGTGGACGCACGTGATTTTCTGCGGCTGGACGCTCAGCAGGTGCAATGGCAACAGTCTGCCACCTTATTACAACCTTTTTGTCAGCCTGGTTTTATCATTGTCACTGGTTTTATCGCCAGAACTGTGGCTGGTGACAGCATCACACTGGGTCGCAATGGCAGCGATTATTCCGCCACTATTGTAGGCCGGTTAGTGCAGGCACAAACCATCAATATCTGGACTGATGTGGACGCGATCTATAGTGCCGATCCACGCAAAGTACCCTCAGCCCGGGCTTATCGCCAGGTACCATGGGCGCAGGCCCGCACACTGGCACAGCTGGGGAACCCGGTGCTGCATGCCAAAACTTTAAGTCCACTGGCTGATTATCCGGCGGAGCTGGTGGTTCGTAGCAGCTATGAACCGGAACAACCCGGTTGTCGCGTCAGCCGGCAGGCGGCGATTGAAGTGCAGTTTGTCACCGATTTAGCCGATGTGGTGCTGGTCACTTTATCCAAAGGGGTTGCCATCATGGCGGAGCAAGCCGCCACTGATTTACAACTGACAGTGTTTGCGGTGCCAACTGATGTGCATACCTGGGTGGTGGCACAGAAAAATCTGGAACAACTGCTGCGTTATTTGGGCCAGCAGCAGATTTATCCACGGGTCAGTAGTCAGCATTATCAGGCCGTTGCCTGGGTGAAACCGGCGGCGAAACAACAGCAACAGTTATCTTTACAAGCAGCGCACTGGCTGGAACGTCAGCAACCCGCTTTCAGCTTTGCCAATCAGCAACTGGCGCTGTGGTTATTTTTGCCAGCGCTAACCGCACGTGAACTGACTGAGTTCCATCAGTTGTTATTGCCAACCCAGGTGCAACTGAACGTGGTGGTGGCTGGTACCGGCAATGTTGGTTCTGAGTTTCTGGCGTTGCTGGCAAAACAACAACACGCCTTTGCCGGCCAGATTGAACTGAAGCTGGCTGGGGTATTTAATTCCCGCCAGGCCTGTTTTGCCGACGAGCTGTCAGTGCAGAACTGGCCGCAGTTATTGGCGACAGCACCTGCTTACCAAAAACAGGATCTGCTGGATTATTTAACGGCGCTGCCGGATCCGAAAGTGTTGGTCGATATCACCCCGAGCAAAACTTTTGCCGAAGGCTATATCGATTTTGTTCAAACCGGCTGTCATCTGATCAGTGCTAATAAACAAGGAGTGACTTTACCCTTGGCGCAATATCAGCAAATCAGTGCAGCTGTAGCGGAGCAACAGGTCAGTTGGCTGGCCAATACCACAGTAGGCGCCGGTTTGCCGGTGCAACGAATTTTGCAGGAATTGCAAAGCTCTGGTGATCAGATCCATCAGATCAGTGGCATCTTCTCCGGCACTTTGTCCTGGTTGTTATGTAAATATGATGGCAGTGCGCCTTTTTCTGAGTTTGTGTTACAGGCGCAGGCGGAAGGCTTAACCGAACCGGATCCACGCGATGATTTATCCGGCAAAGATGTGCAGCGTAAATTGCTGGTGTTGTCACGCGAGCTGGGACTGACCCTGGATATCAATGATATCGCGTTGACCCCCTTGTTGCCGCTCGGTTTGGAGCAGGGCAACTGGCAACAATTCTGGTTACAGCGTGAAGCGCTTGATCAAGCCCTTGCGACCACCTATGCCAAGGCCAAAGCCGAAGGCAAAGTGCTGCGTTATGTCGCCACTTTAACCGTCACAGCCCAGGGGCCGCTGGCGGACGTAAAATTACTCAGTGTCGGTGCCGATCATCCGCTGGCGGCAATCCAGGCCTGCGATAATGTGTTTGTGATTGAGTCAGACTGGTATCAGGCCAATCCGCTGGTGTTAAAAGGACCGGGCGCTGGCCGGTTGGTGACCGCAGGGGGTATCCATGCCGATCTGGCTATTTTGGCCAGGCAACAAATGGCAGCTGCCAAAGCGGCGCGCCACAGTCAGGCGCAAGCGGCAGCCTGGGCGAACGAACGGGCTTAATTGCGGCCGATTTTGGCAAAGAACTGCCAGCGCAAACACCGGCTAAGGCCGGTGTTTGCTTAATTTACGTTGTAAGGTCCGTCTGTGCATGCCAAGCAAGCGGGCGGTCTTTGAAATATTGCCTTGTTGTTCTTGCAGGATGCGCTGGATATGTTCCCATTCCAGTTGATCCGTTGATAACAACCCGGCCTCGATGCTATCGCAGCCAGCAGCGGTATCGGCTACTTCCAGCGGATTGAGACTGCTCAGCAGCAAACTGAAATCCACCGGTTTGGTCAGATAATCGTCGGCTCCGGCTTTCACCGCCTGCACCGCGGTGGCTATGCTGGCAAAACCCGTCATCACCAGAATACGGCTGTGGGGCAGAGCAGAGCGCAGTGGTGTGACAAAATTCAAACCACTTTGCTGACCAAAGCGCAAATCCAGAATATAAGCATCGGCACGCAATATTGCTAATTGCGCTGCGCTACAGGTGTCACTGATGCCACTGACCTGATGGCCATGCTGCGTCAGCCGGCGGCTCAGGGTTCGGACTAAGGTTTCATCATCATCTACCAACACTATATGCATCAGGCACGACTCCGATAACTGATCACCGTCAGCGTGCCACCTTGTGGCAGGTTCGCGCGCTGAATATGCCCGCCCAAGCGTTCAATCGACGCGTTGGCCAGTAACTGTCCCAGTCCCAGGCCCTGACGACTGGGCTGTGGCATTAAACCCAGCTCAGCTAATTGCGGCTCGGTCAGGCCGTTGCCAAAATCAGTTAACTTACAACAGAACAACCCCTGCTGCAGCGTTAATTCCAGCTGCAGTTCAGCCCGCTGATTGGCCAGACTGGCATCTGCAGCATTATCCAGAATATTAAATAACGCTGCTGACCAGGCTAATGCATCCTGCAACTGGCAGGCGGACTCATCTTGTTGACTATTCATGGCAATACAAATATCCGGCCGGCTGACTAACCACAATTGGATGGCTTGTTGGGTGACATGTAACACCGGTTGTGACTGGCCTTTCTGGCTGCGAAGTTGCTGGGCGTTCAGACGCAGTTGCTGCACTATCTGCTGGCAACGCGCCACTTCGGTTTGCAGATCGGTCAGTAAGGCGGGATCCGGCGCTGTTTGCTGGTTAAGTTGGGCGAGTTCATCGCTGAGCAAGGTCAAATTTTGTAACGGCGTGGCCAAATCATGCGCGGCGTTGGCGGCATAAGTGGCGACCGCCAGCATTTGTTCTTGCCGGCTCTGTTGTTGTTGCAATAAATCCAGCTGTCTCGATTTTTGGCTAATCAATTGGGCTTGTGCACTGATAAACCAGGCAATCAGCAATGCTGATAGTGAAAAAGCCCAACCCATTTGCAGCAGATGCTGATTAAAAGGTTGCTGCGCCATCAGATGCATCTGGTGCCCATGGTGTTCCATCGACTGGCCTAGCTGCAGCAGCAAGGCATAGCAGGTTACCGCCAGAATAGCGCACAGATAAGCCTGCAATGCCGGCAATAACACGGCGCAAACCGCCACCGGTAACAGCAGCAACGCAATAAAACCATTGCTGGCTCCCCCGGTGAGCGCCAGCAATAGCGTCAGGATCAATAAATCGGCCAGTACCCCGAGAATAAAGAGCCGTTGCGGAAAGCGCTGACTGCCAGGCCAGAGCGGTAACACCAGGTTGCTACAGCCATGTAAGGTCAGCAGCAATAACAATAATGGCCAGTTCGACACCGGATAATCCAGCACAAATGCCAGTAAAGCTGCCAGATATTCGGTGATGATCAAGCCCCAGCGAAATTGTTGAAATTGACGGATTTGCTGGGCGGGTGCCAACTGTGGCGCAATAACTAAAGAAGGGGTCATATCAGACTCTTTAAAAAAACGGGTGCCGCAGCACCCGGTGCAAAAACTGACAGAGAAAACCTGAAGTGCGCCAGGGCAGCAGACTGACCTTGAGCTATTTAGACCTTCACCTCGTCCAGAACACTATAGCGGGCACTTGCGATGGCTGCGATGTGGCATTTTGTCGCAGTGCCGGAGTTTTGTCACCTGCTGCCGTGTCGGTCATGCCTGAACGTCAAAGAATTGGCTTTTATCCTTGCCGCTCGGCATAACTTTGCCGTGCGATTGCCGCTCACAGGCAATGGCGGCTGAATTCTGCAGCCTTGCCAGGGGTGTTGCCGCCGTTGCAACTGGCTACAAAAACGCAATTTTTGTGGCTGAAACAGGAATTCACACCGCCTGCGCTATTTTTTCAGCTGTTGGCCTGATAGTTGCTATTTACTCAGCAGAGGGATGATGTGTTAGCTCGAGGATCAGAGCTTCGAAATTGATATGCGCTAAATCTAAATAAATAAACATTACAAATTAGGGATTTACTCGTTATGAAATTCAATGCACAATCGAAATCATTCGTGAATGCCGCTGTTGCGGACCCAGTTAAAACTGAAACTACTGAAGCACAGGCTGCAATGCTGGAGTTATCGCAAGAAGCTTTAGCGATGATCGGTGGTGGCGTTGCGATGCAAGCTATCGGCGAAAGTCGTTTACCACCATGGCCACCAAAATCAATCTGGAAATAATCAGTCAGTGAAACACAGATACAGCGCTAAAGACTTATTCACATTCTTTTGTATGATTATGTCCTTAGTCGCTGTCAGTTATTTTCGGCACCACCCGAATATCCCGTTTCTGCTGACGATGGTCATCATTGCTTTTGTTGCCATCGCCAGTCTGCAGCGGCGTGAGAATCTGCCAGTGCTGGCTATAGTGCTTGGTATCAAACTCTGCGAAGTCTTGCTAAGCCAATTGTTGTTTGAAGCGGACATGCTGATCTATTTTATGTCGGCGGCTATGCTGGATCTGATCCTGGCCTTTGTGATGGTGCATTATCACAATGATGAGTTTTTGCTAAAGTTATTCCGCGTCAAACCCCCATACCGTCATATCCCACAAGTTTTCCTGATGTCATGGTTACTGGCATTGTCGTCGTTGATATCACTGGCTTTAGCCAGTGAAGTGATTTTTTTCACGCTGGACCCGGCATTTTTTCAGGGCAATACCCCGCCAGTGTATTCAGTGGCTGAGCCGCTACGTTTTAGCCTGAAGCTGTTATTTGATTTGGCGATCTGGACTTTGTTACTGAATCCATCGCATTGGCGGCTGTTACAACAAATCCAGCTCCGTTATCGCAAGCACTTGTAAGGCCAAATCGCCTGGTTTGCTGCTGTTGTGTCAGCTCCTTCGCTTGTGTTCCGCAATTTTCCACCGCATTTAACCTGAATCCAGCTGATTTAGGTTATGCTGTTGTTATTACTGAATTTCATCGATTGCTGTTGCCATGTCTCATCGCGCTTATCTGTTTTCATTGCGTATCGCCCATGCGTTGCGGGAAACCGCAGCTGAAGGTTATGGACGTCAGCAGCTTGGTAAAGATCTGCTGGCCGGCCTCACGGTTGGCATTATTGCCATTCCATTGGCGATGGCGCTGGCGATTGCCAGTGGCGTGCCGCCGCAATATGGCCTTTACACCGCCATTATCGCCGGTTTTATTATTCCGCTGTGCGGCGGTTCCAGGTACAGCGTTTCTGGTCCTACGGCAGCTTTTGTCGTGATCTTGTATCCGGTGGCGCAAAAATATGGTCTGGGCGGCTTAATGCTGGCGACATTATTGTCTGGCGGCTTGCTGGTGATGATGGCCATGTTAAGGCTGGGTCGGTTAATCCAATATATTCCAGAATCTGTCACGCTTGGCTTTACTGCAGGTATTGCGGTGGTGATTGCCACTTTGCAGTTAAAAGATATATTTGGCCTGCAACTGGCGGTGATGCCGGAACATTATATCGAAAAATTACATGCGCTGATGCTGGCGGCGGATTCAGCGCATTGGCCCAGTATGCTGGTGGCGGCCGTCACCTTGCTGGTGATGTTCAAGTGGCCAGCGTTAAAAACCCCGGTGCCGGCGCATTTACCTGCAGTCGTGGCGGGGACTGTCACGGCGCTGATCCTGGCCTGGTTTGAATTGCCGGTTGAAACCATTGGTAGCCGTTTTCATTATACCGATGCTGCCGGTGTCGCCAGTCGAGGTATTCCGGATATGTTGCCCGCTTTTGCCTGGCCCTGGCAGCAAGCGGGTGCTGACGGGCAGGCCCTGGTCTGGAGCTCGCAGATGGTGAAAGATTTACTGGCGGCGGCTTTTGCTATGGCTATGCTAGGCGCTATTGAATCTTTGTTGTGTGCTGTGGTGCTTGATGGCATGACGGGGCGGCGGCACAGTGCCAATTCCGAATTATTGGGGCAGGGTATTGGCAACCTGGTGGCACCCTTTTTTGGCGGTATTACCGCCACAGCTGCCATTGCGCGCTCAGCGGCGAATGTCAGAGCAGGTGCCCAGTCGCCGCTGGCTGCAATGATCCATGCTCTGGTGGTGTTACTGGCCTTGCTGGCGCTGGCAAAATTACTGGCTTATTTACCGATGGCGGCAATGGCGGCCTTATTAGTGATGGTGGCCTGGAATATGAGTGATGCCGGCAAAGCGCTGCATCTGATTAACACGGCGCCGCGCAGTGATATTCTGGTGTTTTTGGTTTGTTTTTCTTTTACCGTGCTATTTGACATGGTGGTGGCCATCACCTGCGGCATTATTATCGCAGCGCTGTTATTTGTGCAGGATGTGGCTGAAATGACCAAGGTGTCTGATGTCACTGAAAGTCCAAAACTGGTGCCGGAA
The DNA here is from genome assembly GCF_059620065.1 of Rheinheimera sp. B2H12. Lineage (NCBI taxonomy): Bacteria > Pseudomonadati > Pseudomonadota > Gammaproteobacteria > Chromatiales > Chromatiaceae > Rheinheimera > Rheinheimera sp. B2H12. The sequence goes on from NZ_CM184363.1 coordinate 767,753, forward strand.
AAATTGGCCGCCGGCCATAAAATTTTCCGCATCAGCGGGCCATTATTTTTTGCCGCCGCTGACCGGGTGTTTGCAGAACTGGCGCTGCTCAGTAAAGGGCAACAGAGTGTGGTACTGCTGATGGATGGTGTGTCATTGCTGGATGCTGGCGGCTTAGTGGCACTGGATAAGTACATCAGTTTTTGTGATAACAATGATTGCCAGCTGTTGCTGGTTGATTTGCAGTTTCAGCCATTAAAAACATTGGCCAAAGCCAAAATTCGTCCGGTGGAAGGTTTACTGGCGTTTTATCCGACCCTGCATGAGGCGTTAAAAGTGCTGCCTAAGTGTCAGGATCAACGCCAGTATCAAACGGCACATATGTTAGATAACGCCGGTTTATAACTTAATCCGCCGCTGCGATCACTATGCTCCGGTGGCGCTCGTCCCAAGCGGCACTGCAGCTTGCGATGCCTCGTCAGTGTTTGTTGCCAGTGCTTGCTCCCCTGATGCTGTTGCTGGCCAGTCGCAACAACTGGCTGATGGGGGTTTTACGGCTACCGTCTTACCATTAATCGCATCGATGGATAAATTCATGTTTATTCAGCCTGATTTTGCTTAAAATCCGCTAATCTTGTTGGGTCGCAAGCAGCAAGATAGCTATTGCCTGGATGGTTGCTATATAAAAATTCATAAATTCAGCATAAAAATTCTTGAATATGCATGAGCGACTCAGTACACTGGCCACAGTTTTTTGATGTGGCCCGGTTTTATTGTTTTTTGGAGACAGACGTCTGATGTCATCACAATTGAATGCCACTGCTGTGATTCAAACACCTAAGGTTCGTGCAGCAGTGTTGGGTGCTGCCGGTTACAGCGGCGCTGAACTTTGTGCTTTGCTGACCAGAAACCCTCATTTTGAGCTCTGCTTTGCTTATGCCTCTGCCGGGCGCAAACCGGAGCCTTTTTCTTCGTTATATCCAAGATTCCAGCAACAAGTGGATATTCTGGTACAACCCTGGACCGATGCTGAAATCAGTCAGATCCAGGGCCAGGTTGAGGTGGCATTTTTAGCGCTGCCGCATGAAGCCAGTGAAGAAGTCACGCCTAAGCTGCTGGCGGCCGGCATCGTGGTCGTTGATTTATCCGGTGCTTTCCGTTTAAAGCAGCCTGAGCTTTACCCAAAATTTTATGGTTATGAACATCAGCATCCTGAGTTATTAAATGCTGCGGTTTATTCCCTGATGGAATGGCTGGATCAGGATTTGCCGCAGTTGATTTCGGTGCCAGGTTGCTATCCAACGGCTTGTTCGCTGGCTCTGTTACCTTTGCTCAAAGCAGGATTAGTGGCGGATGACTGTATTCCGGTGATTAATGCCACCAGCGGTGTGTCTGGTGCTGGCCGTAAAGCGGCGTTAAATACCTCATTTTGTGAAGTTGGCCTCAATGCCTATGGCTTTTTTAAACATCGGCACAGACCGGAAATTGAACAGAATTTAGGCCGTAAAGTGGTATTCACGCCGCATTTAGGTAACTTTAAACGCGGTATTCTGGCCACCAGTGTGGTTACCCTCAAAGCCGATGTCAGCTCGCTGCAAGTGCAGCAGGCCTTTGCCAGTGCCTATGCCAATAAACCGCTGGTCAGGTTAACTGCGACGTCACCAAATGTGGCTGATGTGGAAGGGTCGCCATTTTGCGATATTTTCTGGCAACAGGATGGCGAACAACTGGTGGTGGTGTCCGCCATTGATAACCTGCTCAAAGGTGCAGCCGCCCAGGCGATGCAAGCGGCCAATGTTAAGTTTGGCAAACCGGAAACTGCCGGTTTGTTCAGCTTTGCAGCAGGAGCTCTGTGATGACCCAAACCACACCTTTAGTGTTAAAAATGGGTGGCCGTTTACTGCAGGACAATGCAGCACTGGACGCCTTATTAGCTGTCGTGGCCGAACTTTCGACGCAGCATCCGATTGTATTGGTGCATGGTGGTGGCGATCAGGTCGACAGTTGGCTGGCAACTTTTGGTTTCAGCACCCAGAAAATTGACGGCCAACGCGTGTCGCCGGCTGAACAAATGCCGGTCATTACCGGTGCTCTAGCCGGTGCCGTGAATAGCCTGATGGTGTCGCGGGCACAGCTGCAAGGATTAAAAGCAGTTGGTTTAACCCTGGCCGCTGGCCGGAGCCTGAAGTTTGACGTCAATCGCAAACTTGGTGCTGTCGGGATTGCCAAAGCCAACGACGGCACTTTGGTCAACACCTTATTACAAAGTGGTTTTGTGCCGGTATTCAGCTCCATTGGTCAAAGTGATGATGGCCAATTATTGAACGTCAACGCCGACTTAGCCGCCGCCGCCATTTGCCAATTAGTGCAGGGGCAACTGGTGTTATTAACGGATGTGCCGGGCATTCTGGACGCCGAAGGAAAGCTGATCAGCAAGCTGGATGGTAAAGGCGCGCAAGCGCTGGTCGACAGTGGCGTGATTAAAGGTGGCATGAAAGTGAAGTTAGACGCTGCACTGGAAACTGCGGCTGCATTGCGACGATCGATTGTCGTAGCAGGCTGGCAACAGCCAGATGATTTATTAAAACTGATGCAACACCAGACCGTCGGTACTTGCATCAGTGAATAAGGGGCTTTATTGGTCTGTTGTAATGCCCTCAATCCCACTGAAATCCGCTCCAACGAAAGCCTGACAGGGTCGGCTTTCGGGCCGATTTCCCCAATAAGGAAGCCGCAGCGCGGTGAAGCAGTGTGAGTTATGAGTCAATTAAAACAGCTGTTATGTTTAGCTGAACTGGATCAACAACAATTGGCGGGCTTACTGGATTTAGCCCTGGAGATTAAACAACACCCAGCGCAGTATAGTACGGCGCTCAAAGGCAAAAGTATTGCGCTGTTGTTTGAAAAACCGTCTTTGCGCACCCGGGTCAGCTTTGATGTCGGTATTCACAAACTCGGTGGTCACAGTGTTTACCTGGATCAGCAAAATGGTGCTATGGGTGTGCGCGAGTCGGTTGAGGATTTTGGCAGCAACTTAGCCTGCTGGACTGATGCGATTGTGGCGCGGGTTTATTCGCAGCAAAGTTTAATCAAGCTGGCGCAAAGCAGTAAAAAGCCAGTGATCAATGCACTCAGTGACTTGTACCATCCTTGTCAGGCGCTGGCGGATTTACTGACTTTAACAGAGCAATTTGGTGATTTAACCAAGGTGCATCTGGCGTTTGTCGGTGATGGCAACAATGTTTGCCATTCGTTGATGCTCGGTGCCGCTATTATGGGCATGACGCTGACAGTGGTAACGCCACCAGGTTTTGGCCCGGATGCCCATGTGCTGCTCAAAGCTCAGGCATTGGCGCAGGAAAGCGGTGCTAAGCTGACCTTAAGCCAGCATGTCTCTTCTGCTGCCGGTGCCGACGCTATTTATACCGATACCTGGATGTCGATGGGCAACAAAGCCGATCCGGCCGTGGTAGAGGCGGTATTTGCGCCTTATCAGATTAATACGGCCGTGATGCAGCGGTTGGCAGTGAAAAATTTTATGCACTGTTTACCGGCCCATCGTGGCCATGAAGTGACCAGCGAAGTGCTGGATAGTGACTGTTCTTTAGTATTGCAGCAGGCGGAAAACCGCATGCATGCGCAAAATGCCGTTTTAGTAAGTTTATTTGCCTGAGGCCGAACATGAGTAATGCAAAACAAAACGTGAAAAAAGTAGTGCTGGCGTATTCCGGTGGTCTGGACACTTCAGCCATTGTGCCTTGGTTAAAAGACAACTACGACTGTGAAGTGATTGCCTTTGTCGCCGACGTTGGTCAGGGCGCAGAAGATTTAGCCGGTGTGGAAGAAAAAGCCATTAAATCCGGTGCCAGCAGCTGCTACATCGTTGATTTACGAGAGCAGTTTGTCAAAGAAGTGATTTATCCAACGCTCAAAGCCGGTGCTGTGTATGAAGGCCAGTATTTACTGGGCACTTCGATGGCGCGGCCAATTATCGCCCGTGCCCAGGTCGAACTGGCATTGAAACTGGGTGCTGATGCGCTTTGTCATGGTTGTACCGGTAAAGGTAATGATCAGGTGCGGTTTGAAGGCGCCTTTGCCGCTTTAGCACCACAACTGAAAGTGATAGCGCCATGGCGCGAGTGGGAATTTAATTCCCGTCAGTCGCTGCTGAACTATCTGGCTGAAAAGAAGGTACCAACCACAGCAACAGCCACCAAAATTTATAGCCGCGACGCCAACTTATTTCATATTTCGCATGAAGGCGGTGAGCTGGAGAATCCCTGGAACGAACCGTCTGAGCAAGTCTGGATGTGGACCAAGTCACCGGAGCAAGCACCGGATAAAGCTGAATATCTGCAGCTGAGTTTCGAAAAAGGCGAACTGACCGCTATTAACGGTAATCCGGTTGGCGCTATTGAAGCCATTGAGCAGCTCAATGCCATCGGTTCTGAACATGGGGTTGGCCGGATTGATATCGTAGAAAACCGTTTGGTCGGGATGAAATCACGTGGCTGTTATGAAACTCCAGGCGGCACTATTATTGTGGCGGCACTGCGGGCGCTGGAGTCTTTGGTTTATGATCGCACTTCATTAAAATACCGCGAAGAAGTGGGTTTGGAAGTGGCACAACTGGTGTATGACGGCCGTTGGTTCACGCCGCTCAAAGACGCGTTATTTGCAGCTTCTAACTCGCTGGCAGAACAACTGACCGGTGATATCGTGGTAAAACTGTATAAAGGTCAGGTCACTGTGGCAAAACGCCGCTCACCAAACAGCCTTTACTCAGAAGCTTTTGCCACTTTTGACGGTGACGAAGTCTATAACCAGAAAGATGCTGCCGGCTTTATCCGTTTGTATTCGCTGGCCAGCCGTATTCGGGCTTTGCACAGCAAAGCTTAAAACGCCGCTGTGATCGGCAACACCGGGCAAAACATACAGCGGTTTCGGCCGCTGTTTTTATATTCAGGATTGTGGAGAATACAAGATGGCGATGTGGGGCGGACGTTTTCAGGAAGCCAGTCTGGCTGAATTCCGGGCTTTTAATGACTCCTTAAGCTTTGATTATTTACTGGCGCAGCAGGATATTGCGGCATCGCGCAGCTGGGCTATAGGTCTGGCCGAGGCCGGTATTATCACGGCAGCAGAAGCGACCTTACTGGACGGCGCATTGGCAGAACTGGCAGCTGAAGTCGAAGCCAACCCGGAGTTGCCGCTGCAAACCCAGGAAGAAGATATTCATAGCTGGGTGGAAGCCAAACTTGGCGAAAAAATTGGTCATGCGGCGAAAAAGCTGCATACCGGCCGCTCGCGCAATGATTTGGTGGCCACTGATTTACGGCTCTGGAGTAAACTGAATGCCGGTCTGGTGCGCAATGCTTTGCAAGCTGCCATCGGCGCTTTATTAACTTTCGCCCGCAGTCATCATGGCTTAGTGATGCCGGGTTTTACTCACTTACAACGGGCGCAGCCGGTACTGGTCAGCCATTGGGCTTTGGCTTATGTCGAAATGTTCCGCCGTGATTTAAGCCGGCTGGATGATGCGCTTGCCAGAATGGATGTTTGCCCACTCGGCTGCGGGGCTTTAGCGGGCACCGGTGTGTTGTTAGATCGGGTGGCGCTGGCTGAGCGGTTAGGTTTTGCCGCTGCCGCCCGCAATAGCCTAGATGCCGTCTCAGACCGCGATTATGTGGTGGAACTCTCCGCCGCCGCCAGTTTATGTTTAACTCATTTATCACGCTTATCGGAAGATGTGATTTTCTTCTGCTCTGGCGAAGCCGGTTTCTTTAAACTGGGGGATGCAATTTCGTCTGGTTCATCTTTGATGCCGCAGAAGAAAAACCCGGATGTGTTTGAATTATTGCGCGGTAAAACCGGCCGGGTGCTGGGGCATTTAGTGGCGATTTTACATGTGCTTAAAGGCCTGCCGCTGGCGTATAACAAAGATATGCAGGAAGACAAACAAGGCTTTTTTGATTTGATGTCGACCTGGCAACAATGTTTACTGGTACTTTCGACAGTGCTACCGCATTTGTCGGTCAATGCTGGTCAATGCCGCCGCGCCGCGGAACTGGGTTATAGCAATGCCACCGATCTGGCCGATTATCTGGTCAGCAAAGGCGTGGCATTTCGCGATGCCCATGAATTATCCGGCGAACTGGTGCTCAAAGCCGCTGCCCAGCAAAAGCCGCTGGAGGCTTTGGCGTTAACCGAACTGCAACAAGTATCGCCACTGATTGCTGATGATGTTTACGCGGCACTGACCATTGAAGCTGGTCTGGCAAAACGGGCCGCCTTAGGCGGTACTTCACCTGAACAGGTCGGTGCAGCTCTGACGGCAGCTGAGTTGTGGTTTGCGGCTCAGTTGCCGATGTGATGGATAATTGTTGTCAGCACAAAGGTTGGACTCAGGTCAGAAGAAGCTGCCGCCTGTCTCACAGGCGGCAGCTTTTTCATTATTTTACCGGTGTGAGTGTTAAATCAGGACGCGGTAACTCAATCACTTGCTGGTGCACTGTGCCGGTTGCCAAAAACTGTTGCATCAGCGTCAGCACTTGCGGTGAGCTTTCCAGCAAGTTGTGGCCGCCGTATCGGACTGTGACCAATTGTTTTGCGCTGAGTCCGGCGACTGCTTGTTGTTGTTCGGCGAGATAAGTACGACCGTCGAGGGTACCACTGAACACCAGCGTAGGAATGGCGTGGCTGGCTTCCTGGCGAAACGCCGGTCCAAGGTCCAGGCCAGGGATGCTGCCGTTTAACTGTGGCATCGGGAAATTCAGCATGCCACCTAATAAAGCGCCGGGTTGCTGCTGATTGAACAACATCTGCCGTGGTGCTGAAATGCCGGACGCCAGATCGGTCATCAGTGGCATCAGCCGCAGTTCAATAGGGCCGGCGGCAAAACCATCCATGATGCCACTGCTGATAAGCTCCGTCAGCATGGGTTTCATCGCCTCAGGCTCTGTGTGTAAGCCTTGATATAACTGCAATAACAGACCCAGACGCTGGTTAGGGTCAGCCAGTGACATTGAGGTGAGCAGCTGTAAATGGAGGCGCTGAAACAAAAAGGGCCGGGTTTTGCCGTTAGCCTGCGGCAGACTCAGCTGAATTGGCGCGCGTTGCAGTTGGGTCAGCACCTGCTGCATCATCGCTCTGATGTCGGGCCACCGGGCTTGTTGCACCGGATCCAGGGCAATAAGTTGCTGCACGCGCTGTAAATACAAGCTGGTTTCGGCTGGCAGCTTCACGGTTTGGTCCAAACCTTCTACACTGGCCAAAATTAGTTTATCCAGTTGTGCCGGGATCAGTTTGCTGGCTGCCAACGCCAGATGAGTGCCGTAGGAGATCCCCCATAACGTCAGTTTTTTTGCGCCCAGATGCTGACGCAAATCAGCCAAATCCAGCGCATTCTGGACTGTGGTATAGCCAAGCACATCCGCGCCTTGTTGCTGCCAGAACTGGCTGCACTCCAGCGCTGCTTGCTGGTGTAATGCGCTGAATTTTTGTTCATCAAGCTGCTGATCGGCTGCTACCACCACCTTTGACACACAATTGGGCATATCGGCGGATAAACCTGTGCCACGCTGGTCCAGCGCTATCACATCCGCATGCTGGCTCAAACCGGTAAACAACGGATAACGCGGACCTTTTGCCGTATGAATGCCTGAACCGCCCGGACCACCGGCCAGATACACCACCGGTGAGCCGGGCTGGTCGGTTTGCGCCGGGAAACGCACATAGTGTAGTTTCAGCAGGCGACTACCTGCGCGCTGACGATTTTCCGGCACCAGCAAGAATCCGCTAAACGCGGCGATGTTGTCGCCGTTGCCAGCAGTAAAGCGGATAGCTGTTTCATTGGCATACTGGCGTTGTTTGTCTGTGCTGCTCACTGCTGTAGCATAAGCCGGCACAAGACTCGCCCCCACAGTCACTATGCTCAGGAACAACAGCCAGCCAAACTTGTGGCGGCATTGACTGCTTGTGCTTATACATTTCAATAACATAACATACTCTCCTTGGGTTACTTGATTGCAGTAAAGCAAGGCTGTTACAGCACGGCGAGTGTTATTCTGCCAGCGGTATCAGAAAACGCAGCGCGAATGCTGAACGGTAGTGTTTTTGCCGCTAACAGGTGGACTTTTTCCACACCATGGAGTTGTCAATGCAGAGCCCGGAACTGGCCAAAGTTCGTTTTTCCCGTTATGGTGCTGTCACATTGCTGCTGTTGTTACTGGCTTGCCTGTGGCTGGTATTGCGTCAGCCGATGTTGCCAGCGCAGTTGCAACCGCTGACTATTATCGCCTGGTGTGATGGGCTGCAAGTCCGGGCAATGCCTGCAGACTTTCAGCAAGCTCACTGCCAGCAACAAAACAACGTTGCGGCGGATCCACAAGGACGGCTGTTGTGGCTGCAACTGTCATTTGAGCTGCCGCTGCAGTCTGCAGTTGAAACATCAGGCGAAAATCCAGCTGCTGAACAACAGCTACAGCAGGCAAACTTAACTACAGCAGAGCCGTCACTGCCGCTGGCGCTGTTTATTAACGCCAGGGCTTCCAGTGCGGTTTATCTGAATGGTCAGTTGATTGGTCGAAATGGCCAGCCGGGCTTGCAGGCAGATGAAGTTCCTGGCGCGATGGACAGTCGTTTTTATTTGCCACCGTCTTTGCTGCGGCCTGGGCATAATCAACTGGTGCTGCAGATGTCAGCCCAGCATGGTTGGCTGACACTGGCACAACCCATTCATTTTATTGGGATTGGTCCTTATGCTGCTGCCAATGCGCATCTGCAGCAGCATAGTGAATTGGGGCTGGTCCTGCTGGGTATTTTGCTGACTGGGTTGTTGTATTTCAGCGTGTTAGCGCTGCGTAGTCAGCATGCAGAGACAGTTGTTTTTGCCGCCATGCCACGACGCTGGCAAACGACGCTGCTGGCGCTGCTGTGCTTTTTTGCTGCGGGTCAGCTCTGGCTGGAAATGGCGCGGGGTCTGGTGGGGTATCGCTATCCACTGCATGATTTGCGGCTGCTGGCTATTTTGTTTTGTGCCTGTGGTTTTGGTTTTTGTCTGTTGCTGCTGACCGCGTTACGTTATCAGCGTGCGCACTGGCATTCCTGGTTAGCGGCCACAGTGCTGCTGACGTTGCCGTTGTTGCTCTGGCTGGATAGTTTTGATGTGCGCATTGCGGTTGCAACATTATTGCCAGTCTGCATTGCTGCCTTGTTGGCAGCTTTCCGCTGGCATCTGGCTGATAAGCTGGAGTATCCCGCTGCTGATGGTGCCGGTACCAGTGCTTTGTTATTGCTGTTGTATCTGCTGCTGGCGGTGTTGCTGACCGGCATCTTTCAGGAGATCCTGGCCTTTGTGCTGATGACGCTGCTGTTATGTGCTTTGTTTATCGAGCAGGCGGTGCAGCATCAGCAGCAGCAACAGTTACAATGGGCTGATCAGCAACTGATCCGACAATTACAGCAACAACTTCAACAGCAGCATCATACGACTGAACCAAAAGCGAATCTGACCTTAACCAGCGCCGGCAAAGTGCAGCTGTTGCCGGTAGATGAGATAGCCTATTGTCAGGCGGCACGTGACTATAGTGAAATCTGGTTGTTGGATGGCCATCAGCAGTTGTATAGCGGAACTCTGCGCTTGCTGGAACAACAATTACCAGCGCGGTTTATCCGGGTGCATCGTTCTTATCTGGTGAATGTGCGGCATGTGCGGCAATTTCGCACCACCACAGATGCCGATAGTGGCAGTGGTGCAGTGTTATTGTTGGCGAGCGGCCAGCAGGTTCCGGTTAGCCGCCGGTTGATCCCGGCGGTGCGCAGCGCCATGCAGGAGGTCGCTGCGGATTAGCGAGGTTTGGCGCCATCAGCGCAAACTGCCAGTTTCGGCTTGGACCCGCGCGACGCGGCGAGTCCAACCTTGTCTGTCGAAACCATCAGCGGAAAATATCGATTTCCTGCTGTTGTTGCTGGTTTTGCGGTAAATCCGGGTTATTCGGATTGGCATATTGGGTTGGTTCTGTGCCTTGCCGGAAGAACTCAAAACTACTGCTGCTGTCGGTGGCCTGACTTAGCAGACCGGTAGCATTGTCAATCCGGACTGATACGATGCCAACAGGTGCTGCTGGAAACTTTTCCGGCAGGTCTTTCAGGGCTGCAGCCGCGAATTTTTGCCATGGCGGCAGGGCAGTGCGGGAACCTGATTCACCGCCGGCAATTTGGTCGGTGCCCAAATTACTGTTCCAGGCTGCTTTGCCGAGCACACTCTCGGCATCATCAAAACCCACCCAACTGGTGATCACCAGATCTGGGGTAAAGCCAGAGAACCAGGCATCTTTCACATCGTTGGTGGTACCGGTTTTTCCTGATAGATCACGCCGTTTTAATGCTTTCAGATTTTTGGCCGTGCCATCCCAGCCCGGACCGCCCCAAATGGCACTTTTCATCGCCTCTGAAATTAAAAACGCATTTTGGGCTGAAATCACCTGCGGAGCATAACGTGGCGCTGTTGTCGGTGTGCTGGCAGTGGCTGGTGCTGGCTCTGTTGTATCAGCAGCCGCAGCCGTTGCAGTCTCAGTGGTGGCACAATCCTGGCAAATCTGTATTGGTTCATGCTGATAAATCAAATTATTTTGATCATCCAGAATTTTGGTAATCACATAAGGCTTGACCAGATAACCGCCATTGGCAAACACGGCATAACCCGTCGCCAGTTCCAGTGGCGTCAGTGAGGCTGAACCCAGCGCCAGTGTCTGGTTACGTGGTAAATCTGTTTTGTGAAAACCAAACTTCTCCAGATGATTGATGGCGTTATCTATGCCGACGCCACTGATCAAGCGCACCGAAACCGCATTTTTCGATTTCGCCAGTGCCTCACGTAAGCGGATCGGACCATCATACACATCGGGTGAATTTTTCGGCCGCCAGGCGGTGCCTGAACCGGCATCCCATTCATGGATGGGGGCGTCATTGATAATAGAAGCCAGGGTATAACCATGTTCCAGTGCGGCAGAATAAATAAAAGGTTTAATATTCGAACCGACCTGACGGTTAGCCTGAGTGACCCGATTAAACTGGGTCTGGCCAAAGCTATAACCACCGACCAAAGCACGGATAGCGCCTGTTTGCGGATCCAGCGCCACTAAAGCGCTGCTGGCTTGCGGCAATTGCGATAAGCGCCACTCGCCCTGATACTCCCGCACCATCACGTGCATGCCTGGCGCCAGGATCTGGCTGGCAGCTTTGGGCGGATTAGCCTGGCGTTCATGGCTGATAAAAGCCCGCGCCCATTTCAGTCCGTCCCAGCCCAGTTTCACTTTACGTCCACCGGCAATCATCACTTCGGCACTGCGTGTTTCCACCGCGGTGACTACGGCCGGGATCAACTGCTCAATGGCATCTTGCTGATCCAGATAAGCCAGAATGGCTTCATCAGATAAAGGTTCTTGTTCTTTAAAGCTGCTGTTGCCTGTATCATCCTGTTGTAAGGTGGCTGGCCACACCACGGCAACTGGGCCACGATAACCATGCCGTTCATCGTAGTTGTATAAGTTTTGTTGTAACGCCGCTACCGCAGTGGCTTGCTGGCTGGCGTTCACTGTGGTGAATACCTGGAAGCCTTTGGAATAAGCTTCTTCTTCGCCATAAGTGTCGACTACTTCTTTGCGGACCATTTCCGCCAGGTAAGGTGCTGACGCGGTAATTTGGGCACCATGCAGTTTTGACACCACCGGCGCCTGGATGGCTTCGTCATACTGTTGCTGGGTGATGTAACCAACAGTCAGCATCCGGCCTAACACAATATTGCGCCGGGCGCGGGCGCGACTGGGTGAGCGCACCGGATTCAACACTGAAGGTGCCTGCGGTAAACCGGCAATAATGGCAATTTCAGATAAGGTCAGATCCTGAATATTTTTGCCAAAATACACCTGAGCGGCCGCGCCAACACCAAAAGCGCGTTGACCAAGTTCAATCCGGTTTAAATACAGTTCCAGAATTTCGTCTTTGCTGAGCAATTCTTCGATATGGATGGCCAGAAAAGCTTCTTTAATTTTGCGGACGATTTTCTTTTCCCGGCTGAGGAAAAATAGCCTGGCTAATTGCTGGGTAATAGTACTGGCGCCCTGGGTGGGTTCACCGGTGGCGACGACCACAGTAAAAGCCCGTAACACCCCAATCACATCAATACCCGGGTGTTCATAAAATCTGGCATCTTCAGTGGCGAGCACCGCTTTGATTAATAAAGGCGGAATTTCATCAATTTTCAGTGGAATACGGCGCTTTTCACCAAATTGCGAAATCAGTTCGCCGTCTTCGCTGAACACCCGCATCGGGGTTTGCAGCCGGACGTCTTTTAATGTTTCTACACTGGGCAGGTCATCTTTCAGGTAAAGATAGCTACCAAATATAAAGGTTATGCCAGCGATAAAGCTGCATAAAGTGATTATTAAAAGTTTTTTAAGCCAAGACACTGAATAGCCCCAATTTTTGCTCCCATTTCACAAAATAGGCTGCTAGTATAATTTTTTAGCAGTCGTTTTACAGACAATTTTAGTCCGAAATCCGACCAGCCCGACGTTCATGCCATCATGTTCATAATTTGATACGGCCGCAGGAAGCTATGATAAAACGTCTGTTTCAATCGAAAAGCCCTTTAATTCTGGGCGTTGATATTGGTGCCCACACCGTCAAGGCGGTGTTACTCAGCCAACAGGGTTTGCATTATAAAGTAGAAGCCTTTGCAATTGAACCCATGATTAAAGGTTCTGTGAATGAACGTGAGATCCAGGACATTGAAGCAGTCGCCAATGTAATTAGCAAGATCCGGAAAAAAATACCAAAATCAGTTAAATTTGCCGCTGCCGCCGTCTCGGGCTCTACAGTGATTAGTAAGGTTATTTTTATGGATGCCAGTCTGTCAGACGCTGAGCTGGCCAGTCAGATTGAAGTTGAAGCCGATAGCCTGATCCCTTATCCACTGAGTGAAGTCAGTATCGATTTTGAAAAGCTTGAATTGAATGCCAATGACCCTTCTAAAGTCAATGTGTTACTGAGCGCAGCCCGTACCGAAAGTGTTCAGACCCGTGCCAGCGCGCTGGAGAATGGCGGTTTTGTTGCCAAAGTCATCGATGTCGAAAGTTATGCCTTAAGCCGGGCGGCCGAACTCTGTGCCAGCCAGTTGCCACAGGATGCCCGGCATAAACTGGTCGCTGTGGTCGACATTGGCGCTACTATGACCCTGCTCAGCATTATCGAAGATGGTAAAACCTTGTACACCAGAGACCAGATGTTTGGCGGTGAACATTATACCCGCAGCATAGTGTCATATTACGGTAAAAGTTACGAAGAAGCAGAAAGCAACAAAGTCAGAAACGAATTACCGCAAAATTACCTGTTCGAAGTGCTGGCACCATTCCAGACCATGTTATTACAACAAGTGCGCCGTGGTTTACAGATGTACCTCACCACCTCAGGTCGCGACAATATCGATTATTTGTTGTTGTCCGGCGGCAGCAGCCTGATTGCCGGCGTCGATAAATTACTGACTGAAGAGCTTGGCATTCATACGGTGCTGGCCAATCCATTCCGCGCGCTGGAGACTGCGCCTGCGGTGGATAAACTGCATCTGGAGCAAATTGCACCGCAGTTGATGGTGGCAACCGGGTTGGCGTTGCGGAGTTTTTCACCATGGCATTTATAAACCTGCTGCCCTGGCGGGAAGCGCAGAAAAAACAACAACAAACCCGTTTTATGACACTGCTGACTGCTGCTGGCTTGGTCAGTTTTGGTGTTATTTTTGCGCTTGCAGCTGTGTATTCAGCCCAGATTGAAGGCCAGGAGTATCGTAACAGTTTCTTGCAGAATGAAATTAGTATCCTGGAACAGCGGATTGTCGAAATTCGTGAGCTGGAGCAACGGAAAAAAAATCTGCAAAAACGGATGGAATTGATTGCCCAGTTGCAAAGCAGCCGTAATTTGGGGACCCAGATTATGGACGAAATTGCCACAGTAGTGCCAGCGGGTGTTTATCTGACCAACCTGCAAAAGCAGGGGCCTTCCCTGTTACTGGTGGGTAAAAGTGAATCCAATAACCGCTTATCCGCCATGATCCGCTCGGTCGAGAGTTCGGGTTTGCTCGGCCAACCCTTGCTGGAGTTTATCGAAGCCGGCAAAGATCAGACACAGTTACTCAGTGATTTTAAAATTCACCTGACTGTGAAAGGTTTTGAAGCTGTCCAGGGCGCTGCCAAAACAGTGCCGTCGACCGCGGGCGGGGGCACAAAATGAAGCTGAATATCGACTGGGAAGAGCTGAATCATCTGGATCTGGCCGATATGGGCAACTGGCCCACAGTGGCAAAAGCACTGGTCACCTTGGTCCTGGTGCTATTGATTGGAACTTTGTCGTATTTTCTGCTGGTGGATGACAAAATTCTGCAGTTAGAAATGTCGGAAGCAAAAGAGCAGGAATTACGCCAGATTTACCGGGTGAAATACGCCTCGGCGGTGAATCTGGAACTGTATAAAACGCAAATGGCCGAAATGGAGCAAACCTTTTCTTATTTGCTGAAACAGTTACCTGCCACCCATGAAACGCCAGGTTTATTAGATGATATTACCTTTGCCGGTACCTCAACCGGCTTGACCTTTGTCCGCATCCATTGGCTGCCTGAGATTGAAAAAGATTTTTACACCGAACTGCCAATTAAAATAGATGTGGTCGGTGATTATCACCAATTTGGTAATTTTGTCAGTGAAGTGGCGAAACTACCGCGGATAGTCTCGTTACATGATTTCTCCGTCAGCACCGATCAAAATGAGCGACTGGTGTTTAATGTGGTGGCAAAAACTTATCGTTATAAGGAGGCCAAATAGTGAGGGCTTCCTTGGCACTGCCATTATTGCTGCTGTGCTTAACCGGCTGTTATGACGAAATCGGTGATATCCAGCAATTTATGGACACAGTTAAAGCGAACACTCCGGCCAGAATTCCGCCTTTGCCGCAAGTGCAGCCTTTTGTGCATATCCCTTATAAATCAGCCGATGCCCGCAGTCCGTTCAGTAGCCCAAGACCGGAAGCGATTCAGGAAAAATTTTCGCAGTTGCAAGACTGCCTCAGTCCTGATCCAACCCGGCAAAAAGAGCCGCTGGAAAAATATGCACTGGATAACCTGAAAATGCGTGGTACTTTGGGAGATGCCGATAACGTTTGGGCTTTAATTGAAGCTTCGGATAAAACTTTACATCGGATCACTCAGCATAATTATCTGGGATTGTTCCATGGGCAAGTGGTGCAGGTGGGGCCGAGCCAGATTGATATTCTGGAATTAATTCCCGATGGCGCAGGTTGCTGGAAAGAGCGCACCACAGTGTTACAAATGGCCGGACCGGCAACGGAAGCTGGAAAATAATATGTATGAGCTGAAAATGAAAAAAATAACTATACCTGATCAGATCAAAACCTGGCTGCGCTTCTGGCTGCTGAGCAGTTTACTTTGGCTGGCGTTACCAGCTTTTGCCGTGCCGTTATTGTCGGAAATCCGTTACAGCCCGTTACAAAGTGGCGATACCGAAGTGGCTTTTGTGTTTGACGAGAAGCTCAGTGTCATGCCGCAATTGCAGGTGCAAAATAACCCGGCCCGTATCAATGTGATTTTTAACCAGGCTGATTTTGCCGAAAATCTGTCAACTGTGCTGATTGATAAAGCTGGCATCCAAAAGGCTAGTACCGAATTTCTCGCCGACGGCTTTATCACTGCAATTTATCTGGACCAATTACAGGTGTATAACGGCCGGGTGGAAGAGAATATCTTTTATCTGCATATCGCCGACAGCAGTAAGTCCCGGCTTGGCAATCAGCGCAGTAATCAGGCACAACTCTATATCAACAAAATACAGTCGATTGATTTTCGTCGCGGCGAAAAAGGCGAAGGTCGTTTGTTCGTCTTCCTGAAAGAAAACAGCAGCGCCGTGAATGTGGCAGAAAAAGATGGCAAAGTGGTGGCTGAGTTTTATAACACTGATATTCCGGATGACTTGTTGTATCAACTGGATGTAATGGATTTTGGCACTGTCGTCAAAGGCATCGAAACTTTTAAGGAAGGGGCAGTCACCCGACTGGTGATTGAACCGCTGGCGGCCTTTCACTACAAATATCAGCAACTGGACAATGTCTTTACGCTGGATGTGGAAAAAGATCTGAATGCCACTGGTTTGATGAATCAGGGTAAAGAGTATAAAGGTCGGGCGATTTCTTTGAATTTTCAGGATATTCCGGTTCGGACTGTGCTGCAGATTATTGCCGACTATAACAGTTTTAACTTAGTGACCAGTGACTCGGTGACTGGCAACGTGACGTTGCGGCTGGATGCGACCCCTTGGGATCAGGCGCTGGATATTGTGTTAAAGGTCCGTGGCCTCGACAAGCGGATGGATGGCAATATTCTGATGGTGGCGCCGACCGAAGAACTGGCCGATCGGGAAGCCAAAGAGCTGGAAGCACGGAATAAAGTGGCTGAACTGGAGCCGCTGTTTTCGGAATTTATTGCGGTGAATTATGCCAAAGCCGCAGACCTCGCGAAGTTGCTCAGTAATAAAGATGCGTCTTTACTCAGTAGCCGTGGTGTGGTGTCGGTGGATGAAAGAACCAATACCATGCTGCTTAAAGACACCGCCAGAGCGATTGAAAATGTGCGGCGTTTAATCGAGCGGCTGGATGTGCCAGTCAAACAGGTGCTGATTGAATCGCGGATGGTGACGGTTAAAGACAGTGTGGCCGATGAGCTGGGGATCCGCTGGGGTTTTAATGATCAGCAGATGACAAAAGCCGTGGGCGGCTCGCTGGAAGCGGCCAATGAGCTGGCCAATGGCCGGATCCCGTCATTGGCCGGTAATAGCCGTTACAACGTCAATTTACCACTGACCAATACCTCGGCTGGCCGGATTGGTTTCCATATTGCCAAATTAGGCGATGGGACCTTAATTGATTTGGAACTGTCGGCGCTGGAAGAAGAAAACAAGGCTGAAATTGTCGCGTCGCCGCGGATTTCGACTGCTAATCAGAAAAAAGCCCGCATTGAGCAAGGTGTGGAAATTCCTTATGTCTCAGCGGCCTCCAGTGGCGCGACCACAGTGGAATTTAAAAAAGCCGTGCTGAGTCTGGAAGTGACACCTCAAGTCACACCGGATAATAAAATTATTCTGGATTTGATTGTGACTCAGGATACCGAAGGCAAAGTGGTGCAAACATCAACCGGCAATGCGGTGGCTATTGATACCCAGCGTATCCAAACCCAGGTGCTGGTCGACAATGGTGAAACTTTGGTGCTGGGTGGTATTTACCAGCAACAAACTATCAATACCGTGCAAAAAGTGCCTTTTCTGGGTGATATTCCTTATGTCGGCCTGATGTTCCGCCGTTCCTTGGATAAGACAGAGAAAAAAGAATTATTGATCTTTGTCACGCCCAAAATTTTGAATGAAAACAAATAGCCGCGCTAGCAAGCCAACACCGGATGCGCCAGCGTCCGGTGAAATATAGCTTGCTAACAACTCGGCAAAGCTGACATAATTCAGCGCTTCAAATTTTCGTGGGAGCTTTTAGGCCCTGACATTAACCCTCACTAGTTAGCTGATTAGCATTACGACATATGGCAGAGAAACGAAATATCTTCCTTGTTGGCCCTATGGGCGCAGGAAAAAGTACCATTGGCCGTCATTTAGCAGAAATGCTGCATCTCGACTTTTACGATTCAGATCAGGAAATTGAGCGCCGTACCGGTGCGGATATTGCCTGGGTTTTTGATTTGGAAGGCGAAGAAGGTTTCCGGGTACGTGAAGAAAACGTGATTGAAGACTTAACAGGTTTGCAAGGCATTGTGCTGGCAACCGGTGGTGGTTCAGTTTTAAGTAAAGAAACCCGCAACCGTTTATCGGCGCGTGGCATTGTGGTGTACCTGGAAACTCCAATTGAGAAACAGGTGGCCCGGACCCAGCGCGATAAACGCCGTCCGCTGTTACAGACGGAAGAAGCACCGCAACACGTGCTGGAACGCCTGGCAGCTGAACGCAATCCGTTGTATGAAGAAATCGCCGATTTCACCATCCGGACCGACGAGCAAAGTGCTCGTTCTGTTGCTAATCAAATTGTTGAACAACTGGGTTTTTAATTTTTCCAGCTAAGGGGGCTGCCAGTGGAAAAAGTTGCCGTTCAACTTGGCCAGCGCAGTTACCCTATTGTCATTGCGCCTGATCTGTTATCAGGTGCAAGGCAAATTCCTGAGCTGTTCATGCTCTGGCGTTACGCCAAAGTCGCTATCATTTCCAATCCGCTGGTTGCAGAGCTGTATTTGCCTGCAGTGCGTCAGCTTTTTGCCGGTCAACAGCTGTTTGAACTGTTGCTCCCTGATGGCGAAGCCTATAAAAACCTGGCGTCCTTTGAACAGGCCAACTCATTTTTACTGCAAAACAGCGTGCCACGTGATGCGTTATTGGTCGCGCTCGGCGGTGGTGTGATTGGCGATATGACGGGGTTTGTCGCGGCCTGTTATCAGCGTGGCATTGATTTCGTCCAGATCCCGACCACTTTGTTATCGCAGGTTGACTCCTCAGTTGGAGGTAAAACTGCGGTCAATCATCCGCTTGGCAAAAATATGATCGGCGCTTTTAAACAGCCGCAAGCCGTGCTGATTGATACCACTGCGTTGCGCTCATTACCTGCCCGTGAATTTGCGGCTGGTATGGCTGAAGTGATTAAATATGGCCTGCTGGGTGATGCCGCATTTTTCCATTGGCTGGCACAGCAGCAGCACGCCATTGTGCAGTTGCAGGAGCCGGCGCTCAGTCAGATGATCCGACATTGTTGTCAGATGAAAGCTGATATTGTCAGCCGCGATGAAACTGAACAGGGCGAGCGGGCACTACTGAATTTAGGCCATACCTTTGGTCATGCGATTGAAGCCTGGTTAGGCTATGGTCAGTGGCTGCATGGTGAGGCTGTGGCGGTTGGCATGATGATGGCGTTTGAACTGGCAGCCAGCCGCAACTGGGTCAGTCAGGCGGAAGTGACCCAGGTCCGCCAGTTGCTGCAGCATTTTGGCTTGCCGGTCGTGGCACCTGCCAAGATGCAGATCAGCGATTTTATGCCTTATATGAAAACAGATAAAAAAGTCAAAGCCGGCCGGATGCGGTTTATTCTGCCACAACAGCTGGGACAGGCCATCATTTGTGATGATGTGACCGAAACTGAATTACTACAGGTATTTGCCAGAAAAGATGTCTGATTTACAAAAAAAGCTGAAACAGATGAAAGGGTTATTACCATCGCAACAGCAGTGGTTAGAACGTTTGGTATTTCAGCTGGAATTTAATCCTTATCAGTTGATCCATCTGGTGGGTGGCCCCGGCACTGGTAAAAGTACCCTGACGCTGGCGATTGCTGATTTACTCTCCGGCGAATTTAATCTGGCATTGCTCAAAGCCGAACCTGAACTGACCACAGTGCGGGTGCGGCAACATCTGGTCGAAAGCTGGTTTGGTTTTTGTAAAGATGCCAGCCGTACATTGCTGCAACTGGTTGGTGAACGCCAGTCTGAACAGCCGCTGGCACTGGTGCTGGATCAGGCAGAACAACTGCCGCTGGAATTATGGGCCGAGTTGGCCGAATTACCTTGTCTGGTGGTGGCGGCAACGTTACAACCGGATCCGCATGCCGAATTAAATCTGCCGTTACCAGGCCTGACGCTGGAAGATGCTACTTTGTTATTGCAGGATCAGCAGCTCAGCACGCTGTCGGTGGCAGACAGGCTGGATATCGCCAATGGTAATATGCATATTTTGTTGCAGCCGGCGCTGGCCAAAGTGAAAAAGCCTGCCCCTGTGGTCACAGGGAAAGGCTCGTTAGTGCCGCCGTTGCTGGTATTTAGCACTGGTATGGTGGTGATTGCCGCTGTGGTCGGGTTCTGGTTCTGGTCAGAACAACAATTGCAATCGGATGGTCTGGGCGAACTGACTTATTTACCGGCTGAGCAGGAAATCAATGCTGAACCGCAACCTGCCGCACCTGTGGTGCATGCCAGCAAGGCGGTGGTCGAGCAGTTGGTTGAGCAATTAGAAGAAGTCAAAACGCCAGCCGGAACTTCCAAAGTGGCTGGCATGGCGCCAAAAGTTGATTTTAGCGGCACGGCTGAAACCGTCGATAGCACAGCGCCTCAGGCTGCAGAGACGGAGCCCGCAGTTGTTGCTGACTCACAAAGCTTGCCGGATCGTACCTTGGCTGCCGCCAATGCCGCGCAGCCGCAAGCGGCTGCCGTTGAGGCTGATGTGGCCACAGCGCCCTCGACTGAAGCTGTGGCGACTGAAAGTTCACTGGAGCAGCAGATGGCTGCCGAGTTGGCGTTACCCCAACAGCAAGTGGTGCCTGAAACTGTCGCTGTTGAACCGGAAGAGGATTTAGCTGCCCAAGCGGCCGCTGAAATAGCCGCTCAACCCACGACTGTTGCCCCTGCTGCGACAGCGTCAAGCCGCCCGACAGCGCCAACTGGCGGTTATTTGTTTGCCGAATCTGAGTTGTTATCGATGTCTGGTCAGCAGGTTGCATTGCAGTTGGTGGTGTTTTCCAATGACGTGGCGCAACAAAACTTTATTCGGAATAACCCGCAATTAAAAACCCATACCTATCAGCGCAGCAAAAATGGCCAGCGGCAGTTGGTTGTCGTGTTGGCTCCTTTTGCCGATGCTGCCGCGGCCAAAGCCAAAATTTCGACGCTGCCAGCACCGCTGCAACAGGCCTTTGTGAAGTCGCTGGCCGATATCCACAGCGAAATCAGTACTCAGTAAGCAGGTGGACAGGCTTTGAAAGCAACTTTGGCAAGCAAAAAACAGCGGGCATTTCTGAAATGGGCTGGCGGCAAATTTAATCTGGTCGAAGCTATTACCGGTCATTTGCCAGCGGCTGATGTGCTGGTTGAACCTTTTGTCGGCGCTGGCTCCGTGTTTCTGAATACTGATTTTCAGCATTATCAGCTCAATGATATCAATGCTGATTTAATCCATTTGTATCAGGGCTTGCAACAGAATGCCCCGCAATTGATTGCCGATGCCAAGCTGCTGTTCAAAGCGGAAAACAATGATAAAAGTACTTTTATCGCGTTACGTCAGCAGTTTAATCAGACGGTGGATCCTTATCAGCGCTCCTTGTTATTTTTGTTTTTGAACCGGCATTGTTACAACGGTTTATGTCGTTACAACCAGTCCGGTGCTTTTAATGTGCCTTTTGGTTCCTATAAAAAGCCTTATTTTCCGCAAGCTGAATTGGAAGCTTTTGCGGAAAAAAGTCGCAAAGCCACTTTCACCTGTCAAAGTTACCAGCAGGTATTTGCCAGTTTACCTGCCAATAGTGCGGTGTATTGTGATCCACCTTATGTTGCTTTGTCGAAGACGGCTAATTTTACCTCTTATGCCAAAAACAGCTTTAATCTGGATGATCAGGCAGACTTGGCTAATCTGGCGGAACAAGCGCAGCAACAGGGTCATCATGTGTTGATTAGTAATCATGACACCAGTTGGACCCGAAAGATTTATCATGCAGCGCAGTTGCACAGCATTCAGGTTGGACGTTCGATCAGCCAAAAAGGCAGTAGCAGAGGCAAGGTGGCGGAATTGTTTGCATTATACCGGGCGACAGCGGTAAAAAAGTAACCAATCAGGGCAGTACCCAGCTGACCAGCAGTAATAAACTACCAACAAAAA
Source organism: Rheinheimera sp. B2H12 (assembly GCF_059620065.1). Classification (NCBI taxonomy): domain Bacteria; kingdom Pseudomonadati; phylum Pseudomonadota; class Gammaproteobacteria; order Chromatiales; family Chromatiaceae; genus Rheinheimera; species Rheinheimera sp. B2H12. Next base: position 789,478 of record NZ_CM184363.1, read on the forward strand.
ACAGCGTCATCAGCACGCCAACCACAATATAAGGCAATGGCCCTGAACTATTAAAGTCTTGTTGGCGCTGTTGTTCTGACTGCACGCCAATAAAGGCACCAGCCACGGCTTTAAGTAATTGTTTCAGCCCTGGCTTGGTTGCCATCAGTGTGACTCGTGTTTAAAGCTGTTCAGCAATTCCAGTAAGTCTATAAAGTGGAACTGAGTGGAACGGCTTTGACCACTGAACCATGCTAGCCAGCTTTGTTGGGGGGCAGGCTGACATTGTTGCTGATAGGTTTCAATGCCATAGTCGCTGACGGTGACTAATTGCAGACAGCTGGCTTGCACAGGATTGGGTTCAGCTTGCAACAAATAAGTACCTGCGACCAGGCTGAGCAGCAAGCTGGTAGTTTTCAACAGGACTGATGTCTTCATTACTAAGCCTAGGTTGTGGAAAAAACCGTCAAAGCATAACGCAGAAGCGAAAAATTAACAAGTCTGCAATTAACGTTGCGGCTAAAAAGCCAACACAGCGAATGCGTTCATTGCATGCGCTGCGCTGTCATTCAACGGCGGGTTGTGATTGTGACTGGTATTAGAACGCTTTGGTCAGGCTCAGCACAACACGGCCATCACATAAATAACATTCGGCTGAATTTTCGATATCGGTATCGGCGTATTTCAGCGCCACACTGCTGCCAAGCACAGTGGTCGTCACACCCACACTCCAGTCGATGTAAGAGTCACCACCGACCGGGCCTGCCGCCAGAAAAGTGCTGTATTGAGCATTATCTTCAAATTGATTCAAGCCAGCGTGAAATTGTAAGCTGAAAGTATCCGACAGATTGTAGTTGTAATCGCCTGACAGATAATAATATTTGTCGACGTCAGTGCCAAAGTAATCACTGGAATAGGCCAGGCCAAGCGTCAGGCCGCCATAAATCAATTTGCTGTAGAATTCGACAAAGTTAAATTGGTCAGTGGCGTTATCGCCATTTGGATAACGATACTGCATCACGCCAATATCTGTGGTCCATTCCTCAGATAACTGACCTGTCCAGCCCGCCAATACATCTAATTCCATTGAGCCCTGGCCAAAATTGATATTAGAACCCCAGGCGGACAGATAAAAACCAGTATCGCCAGTCAGCGTTAAACCACCTTGCAGCGCCATGCCTTCGTCAGTTTGTGAAATACCACGGAATAAATAGTCTGAGGTCAGGCTCAGATTACCGCTGACTTTCGGCTCGGCCATCGCTGTACCGCTGCCAAGACCAAGCACCAGCAGCAAAGCGCTGGTTAAAACTTTACTGCGGGAGTTCATCATTGTTGCTGCGCTGTGTTTCATTTGCATTGCCCTTTATTATGAGTATCCCAATCTGCTATTCCAGTTTTATGCCATGGGTTGATGTTATTTAATTTCAATCACTTAGTGAGAATATAGTGTAGCGCTGAACCGCTAATGTGCAAACTTGGTGCGCCGTTGCCTGTTTTTTGGGCGACTGGGACAGCAGGCTTGGGCCATCCGACTGCCAAAACGCTGCTGGATCGGTTAAAGTAGCCGTTTTGTGAACCACCGGATTGCTGGAGACCTTGCTGATGCAGCCATTTTTAATAGCGCCTTCTATTTTATCGGCCGATTTTGCCAGACTAGGCGACGATGTTGCGCGGGTACTGGCGGCTGGAGCCGATGTGGTGCACTTTGATGTGATGGATAATCATTATGTACCGAATCTGACCTTCGGACCGATGATTTGCAGTGCACTGCGCAATTACGGTATTACCGCACCTATTGATGTGCATTTGATGGTGGAACCGGTGGACGCTTTGATCCCGCAATTTGCCAAAGCGGGCGCCAGTATCATTACTTTTCATCCGGAAGCCAGCCGCCATGTTGACCGCAGCCTGCAGTTGATCCGCGAGCATGGCTGTCAGGCCGGCTTGGTGTTTAACCCGGCCACACCGCTCAGTTACTTAGATTATGTGCTGGACAAAGTCGATGTGATTTTGCTGATGTCAGTCAATCCAGGGTTTGGTGGCCAAAGTTTTATTCCGGCCACCCTGGACAAACTGACCAAGGCGCGCCAAATCATTGACCAAAGTGGTTTACCGATCCGGCTGGAAATCGATGGTGGTGTTAAAACAGATAATATCGCCGACATCGCCGCTGCCGGGGCCGATATGTTTGTCGCCGGTTCGGCCATTTTCAGTCAACCGGATTATGCCACTGTGATTAGCGCCATGCGCGCTGAACTGGCCAAAGTACGCCGTTGAGCAGACTGCCAATTTCAGTGCTGGCAGGCTATAATCGCGACAATTTTTTGCTTAGCCGCAGGCATCTTGCCTGCCTCAGACAGGATCATTCATGACAGCAACAACATCGGCCGCCAAGCCTATTGTATTAAGCGGTGCCCAGCCTTCCGGGCAATTGACCATCGGCAACTATTTAGGTGCATTAAGACAGTGGGATCAGATGCAGGATGCCTATGATTGTTTGTATTGCATTGTCGATTTACACGCCATTACGGTGCGGCAAGATCCGCAGGCGCTGCGCAATGCCTCGTTAGATTCGCTGGCATTGTATCTGGCCTGTGGTATTGATCCGAAGCGCTCTGCGGTCTTTATGCAGTCGCATGTGCCTGAACACAGTCAACTTGCCTGGGTGCTGAATTGCTATACCCAATTTGGTGAATTAAGTCGGATGACACAATTTAAAGATAAGTCAGAGCGGCACAATAATAACGTCAATGCCGGTCTGTTTACTTATCCGGTGCTGATGGCCGCTGATATTCTGTTGTATCAGGCCAATCAGGTGCCGGTTGGTCATGATCAAAAACAACATCTCGAACTGGCTCGTGATGTGGCGATGCGCTTTAACGCCAGCCATGGTGATATTTTTACCGTGCCGGAACCTTTTATTGCGCCAGTGGCCGCGCGGGTGATGAGCCTGCAGGAACCAACCAAGAAGATGTCAAAGTCGGATGAAAATCCGTGGAACTTTGTTGGCTTGCTGGAAGATCCTAAAATAATCAGCAAGAAATTCAAAAAGGCGATGACAGATTCCCAAGATCCACCACGGGTGTATTTTGATTTGGAACAGAAACCAGGCGTTGCCAATCTGTTAAGCATTTTATCCGGTGTCACCGGCAAGCCTATTGATGCCTTAGTTGCTGAATATGAAGGTAAAATGTACGGACATCTAAAAGGCGATGTGGCGGATGCAGTGATTGCATTATTAGAGCCTGTCCAACAGCGTTTTGCCGAGCTGCGGCAGGATCAAAGTACACTGAATGCCGTGATGCGTGCCGGCGCCGAAAATGCCAGAGCGCGGGCGGCCCGGACTTTGGCTCAGGTCAACGCAGCGGTCGGTTTTGTTTTACCCTGAGCAGGATAGTTGCAGCAACTGGATTGTCAGTTGAAAAATGGGTCGCAGTTGCGGCCCATTTTAGTTTTATTCTTTCGGTCTTTTCGTTTTATCCCAGACTTTGGATTCTTTACCCTGCCATAACCTGACAATATTCTCGCGGTGTCTGATCACAATAAGAATGCTGAGCATTAGTACCGGAATGGTATACAAGGGTTTAATAAACCAGGTAAAAATGGGCGCCAGGCTGACAGTAATCACGGCGGCAAAAGAAGAATAACCAGTGGCCCCGACCAGAATAATCCAGGTGGCGACTAATAAACCGGCCAGATCCAATCCAATCGGCATCATAGTGCCAAAAGCGGTGGCAACGGCTTTACCGCCCTGAAAACCGAAAAACAGCGGATAGATATGGCCGATACAAGCGCAAACGGCGATCATGCCCAGATAAAAAGCTTCGATGCCGAGAAAATAAGAGCCCCAAACCGGGATGGTGCCTTTGAGCACATCAAAAAGTAACACCAGCACGGCAGGCAGGGTGCCGCCGAGTCTTAACACATTGGTGGCACCAGGGTTGCCAGAACCATGCAGGCGCGGGTCCGGTAACCGGAACAGTTGGCAGACAATCACGGCAGAAGACACTGAACCGCATAAATATGCGGTTACCATCATCAGTCCGATCTCAGATGTTATCAATGGATTTCCTCAACACCCGCTTTTGCGTTAAGATCGCATCGGCTTTAAAACTGCGGTCAGATTATAGACTTTTTAAGCATTTGCCTATCCGACCAGCCTACCTGAACCTTTAGATAACGCAATGCGGAACCGTCAAAATGGATATTGTTTTTATCAAACAGCTACAGATCGACACTGTGATTGGCGTGTATGAATGGGAAAAAACTATTCAGCAGCGGCTTGAAGTGGATCTGGAACTGGCCACCGATATCCGTCAGGCAGCAACTGCTGATGATATTCGGCTGACGCTGGACTATGCCGTGATTGCCGAGCAGGTGCAACAGCTGATTTGTGCTGAACCTATTGAATTGATTGAAACTGTCGCGGAAAAAATTGCCAGCATGTTGTTGAGCCGTTTTGCCACGCGCGGCGTAATGGTCACAGTGTCCAAACCGGGCGCGGTCAAAACCGCCGCGACTGTGGGTGTGCGGATCCGGCGGGGACAGTGGTAATGGCAGACATTTATATCAGTGTCGGCAGCAACAATAACCGCGAGCATCACCTGCGGATGGCGGTGCAGGAGTTGCAACAGCAGTTTGGTACTTTGCAATTATCTTCGGTGTATGAAAGCGATGCGGTCGGCTTTCGCGGCGATCCTTTTTACAACATGGTGATAGGTGCCAGCACTGAACTGGCTATTGCCGATTGTGTGGCGCTGTTTAAAACCATCGAAGACCGGCATGGCCGGGTGCGGGATGGTGAAAAATTTTGTGGCCGGACTTTAGATTTGGATTTGTTGACCTATGATCAATGCGTTTGTCAGCAGCCGATTGAGTTACCCCGTGGCGAAATTACTGAAAATGCCTTTGTGCTCTGGCCATTGGCTGAAATTGCGCCAACTGTGTTACATCCGGTAACAGGCCAGAGCTATGCTGAACTGTGGCAGCAATACCAGAAACAGCAAAAAATCTGGCAGGTACCTTTTCAGTTTTGAATGGTGGTCCCGGTGCTGCAAGCCGGTTTGTTTCACAAAAAGTTACAGAATTGCTGATTTTATCAGCTGATCTGACTCGAAATTGTGCACAAAGCATGGTATTTTATACAGCGGTTCTCGACAATTGAGAATTGTTCCTAATTAGATTTATTCACCAAACTGGCGAGTTTCATGAAACCATTAAAATCCATTCTGATTGCACTTGGTCTGTTAGTGCTGGTGTTTGCTGTGATTGCAGGCATCAAAGGCGAACAGATTTCTATGATGATCAAAAGCGGCGAGTCTTTTGTGCCGCCGCCTGAGAGTGTCAGCCTTTATACCGCCGGCACCCAAAGCTGGCCTCATACCTACACTGCAATCGGCACCGTGGAAGCGGATGAAGGTATTACCATTTCAGCCCAGGTTCCAGGTAAGGTGAAACGGATTGCTTTTCAGAGTGGCGCTCAGGTCAAAGCCGGCGAAGTGCTGATTGAACAAGAAGCGGTGAATGAAAAAGCCCAGCTCAATGCAGCGCAAGCACGGTTAAAACTGGCGCAAGCCAGCTATCAACGTTTGGTTGAATTACGCAAACGTAATATCGCCAGCCAAAGTGAACTTGATAGCGTGATCCAACAAGTGGAATCAGCCAAAGGGGATGTAGACGACTTACGGGCGACTCTGGAGAAAAAGCAAATTCGCGCGCCATTTGACGGTCGGGTTGGCATTCGCCAGGTCGATTTAGGCACAGATTTACAAGTCGGCACTGCGATTGTGTCCTTACAAGCCACCAACAGAGTGCGGGTGAATTTCCCGGTGCCACAAGACTGGTTGGTAAAAATCAGTCGTGGTTTACCTGTGACTGTTACCACAGCCAATGACACTGTGGTACAAGGCGAAGTCACGGCGATTGGTTCTGAAATCAGCACCACCACCCGCAATGTAATTGTGCAATCGTCGATGGAAAATCCGGATAACAAATTAATCCCTGGCATGGCAGTTTCAACCACTGTGACACTGAGTGATCCACAGCAAGTACTGGCTATTCCAACCACAGCCATTATTTATGCCCCTTATGGCGATACCGTGTTTATTGCCGATGCAGCCGATGGTGGTCTGGTCGCCCGGCAACAATTTGTCCGGCTTGGTCAATCACGCGGTGATTTTGTTGAAGTGCTGGATGGTTTAAAAGCAGGCGAGCAAGTGGTCAGCGCTGGGGCTTTTAAGTTGTTTAACAAACAGGCGTTGGTGGTGAGTAAGATGCCAACACCTGAATTTAAGTCTGAACCTAAACCGACGGATAGTTAACCGGGGTGAGTTAAACCGGATGGATAGTCAGCAGGCGCTGAGCGCTGGCTGACCACTGCAGCCGTCTTTTTTGCTGCACAAACAGCTTTTTTCAGGTGAAGCATGAATATTACCGATATTTTTATTAAAAAACCGGTGCTTTCCATTGTGGTCAGTTTACTGATCCTGTTGGCCGGTTTTCAGTCGTTCAGCAATATGTCCGTGCGGCAGTATCCGCGCAGTGATATTGCTGTGATTAAAATTACTACTGTGTATGTGGGGGCCAATGCTGAATTAGTGCGCGGTTTTATTACCACGCCCATTGAACGGGCTATTGCCTCAGCCGGTGGTATCGATTATGTGGCGTCGCAAAGTACCATGGGTGTGTCAACCATCAGTGCGCATTTGCAGCTTAATTATGACCCACTGAAAGCGATGACCGAAATTACCGCCAAAGTCAATCAGGTGCGGGGCGAGTTGCCGCCGGAAGCTGAGGTACCTTCAATTGAAATTGAAGCAGCTGACAGCCAGTTTGCGTCTGCCTACTTAAGTTTCAGTTCCGACATTCTGGAACAGAACCAGATTACTGAGTTCTTAACCCGCTCAGTGCAACCGCGCTTGATTGCGATTGCCGGGGTGCAAAAAGCCGACATTCTGGGTGGTCGTACTTTTGCCATGCGGATCTGGTTAAAACCAGAAAAAATGGCTGCTTACAGTGTGACGCCAACCGACGTACGCAATGCCTTAGCCGATAATAACGTGCAAGCAGCCATTGGCCAGACCAATGGCAGTTATACCGCGGTCAACCTCAGCGCCAACGCCGATATGAACCATGTGGAGGATTTCCGCCGGTTAGTGGTGCGGCAAAATGCTGAAGGTGTGGTGCGGTTGCAAGATATTGCCGATGTGGTGTTAGGTGCCAATGATTACAGCACAGAGGTGAATTATTCAGGTCAAACGGCGGTATTTATGGGGGTCTTTGTGGCACCCAATGCCAACAGCCTGGATGTGATTAAAAAAGTTAATGAAGAAATGCAGGCCATTCAATCGGATTTGCCGGCCGGTTTATCTGCGGAAGTGTCTTATGATGCAACTAAATATATTCAGGCTGCGATTGATGATGTGATTAAAACTCTGGCGGAAACCCTGATCATCATTATCATCGTGATTTTCCTGTTCTTGGGTTTTAGCCGCTCAGTGTTGATCCCGGTGATTGCCATCCCGCTGTCGTTAATAGGCGCGCTGTTTATCATGCAGGTGTTTGGTTTTTCGCTCAACCTGCTGACATTGCTGTCGATCGTGCTGTCAGTCGGTCTGGTGGTCGATGATGCCATCGTGATGGTGGAAAATATCGAACGGCATATTCAGGAAGGTTTAAAGCCGTATAAAGCAGCGCTGGTCGCGGCGCGGGAACTAGCCGGTCCGATCATCGCCATGACTGTCACGCTGATTTCAGTGTATGTGCCTATTGGTTTACAAGGTGGCTTAACCGGGACCCTGTTCCGTGAATTTGCCATTACGCTGGCGGGGGCGGTGGCAATTTCCGCCGTGGTTGCTATCACCTTGTCGCCGATGATGGCCTCGCGGATGCTGAAGCCACATAGTGAATTAAAAGCGCCGTTGTCCAAAGCCTTTGACCGTTTTGCCGTGTTTTATAGTGCCAAACTGAATCAGACCTTGCATAACCGCTGGGGCGTTTATCTGTTCTGGCTCGGGATTACCGCGCTGACAGTACCGCTGTACAGCATGTCTGCCAAAGAGCTGGCGCCGATGGAAGATCAGGGCGTGATCTTTGGTATTGTTGACTCCTCAGCCAATGCCACTATTGACCAATCGTCCTTCTACGGCAAGCAGGTGAATGAAGTCTTTATGAATGTGCCGGAAACCGACTTCACCTTCCAGATCACGTTCCCGACTGGTGGTTTTAGCGGCATGGTGGTGAAACCCTGGGATGAGCGCGAGCGCACGACCGCCGACATTGTGCCTGAAGTGCAGCAAAAGCTCAGCGAAATTGCCGGGGTGCGGATTTTACCTATCACGCCAGCACCATTACCGGGTGGCGGCGATTTCCCGGTTGAGTTTGTGATTGCTTCAACCGCCGACTCACGTGAAATTTACGATTATGCGCTGAAGCTGCAGGAAAAACTGACGGCCAGTGGCATGTTTGCTTTCCCGCCATTGCTGGATATGAAAGTGGATCAGCCGGAGTATCAGCTGAATATTGACCGGGAAAAAGTGGCGGATCTGGGCCTGGATATGCGCACTGTCACCCAGGACCTGGCCACCTTATTGGGTGGTGGTTATGTCAATCGTTTTAACATGGCGGGTTTGAGCTACAAGGTGATCCCACAGGTGAAACGTTCTGGCCGCTTAACGCCAGACGATTTGAAAAATCTGTATATCACAGGCCCGGATAACAGCATGATCCGGCTCGACGAAATTGCCAGTATGGATCACATTACGGCGCCACGCAGTATTAACCGGATGCAGCAGCTCAATGCGGTGAAAATCAGTGGCGTGACGTTAAAACCGCTGGATGAAACCTTACGTTATATGGAAGCAGAGGCGAAGAAACTGCTGCCATCGACTTACACTGTCGATTACACCGGTGAATCGCGGCAGTTAAAGCGGGAAGGTAATACTTTCCTGCCCGCCTTTATCATGGCGCTGACGATGATTTTCCTGGTACTGGCGGCTCAGTACAACAGTTTCCGCGACCCTATTGTGATATTGGCCGGTTCAGTGCCACTGGCCATGTTTGGTGCGCTGGTGTTCACTTTCCTGAAAATTCCGGCACCGATGCCGCACTACACCGACGCTTTTACCAGCACGCTGAATATTTATTCGCAGGTGGGTCTGGTGACGCTGGTCGGTTTGATTGCCCGTAACGGTATTCTGGTGGTGGAGTTTGCCAACAAGTTGCAGGAAGAGGGCATGAGTAAGATTGAAGCGGTGCGGCAAGCTTCAGTATTGCGGTTAAGACCTGTACTGATGACCAGTATCGCTACCGTTGCTGGTCACACGCCACTGATTTTCGCCGAAGGTGCCGGCGCTGCAGCCCGCAATTCTATTGGTATAGTGCTGGTGTTGGGGATGACCATCGGGACCATCTTCACACTGTTTGTGTTGCCATCTATTTACGTCTTGCTGGCCAAGGATCACCAGGCTGATCGGGCTCAGGCGGAAGAGCTGGAAACAGCCTGATAGCTTTGTACTGGATGAAAACGGCGCTGCGGCGCCGTTTTTGTTTATCGTGCGCAAGTAATCTGATGCTATCTGCACGAGGTTCGGGTTGATATTGTTACGCCGTCACATTAAGCCTCCGGCGGCATAGCCTGACGGATAGTGGCTAACCGCGCCGCGGCCACGGCACTGCGCATGGCTTCGCCCTGATGGCCTTGCGCCACCAGCGCTTTGATATCGACACTGCGGGCGGCCTTGGCCAGTGCGCGCAGATAATCGGCTTGCGGATAGTCGGCTTGTTCAAAACCGGTGCGACCGCGCAAATCAGCAATACAGCAGGTGAGTAACAGCTCCAGCCGCTCTGGTTTACGCCACAGATCGATGCCGTCAAATAATTTTTGCACTGTGACAGGCCGCAACTCACGTGCTTTGTGAATGAGTTGATGATATTCGCTGGCCAGCAGTGCCAGCTCTTTGCAGTCATTGGGGACCCGCAGCCGCTGACAGAGTTCGTTGATCCGCGGCAGACCCAGCGTTTCGTGGCCATGATGGGATGGCCAGTGCTCGGCTGGGGTTTCGCCTTTACCGATATCGTGGCAAAGAGCGGCAAAACGCACATCCAGCCTGTCAGATAATAGCGCCGCTTGGCTCAGCACCAGCATACTGTGAATGCCGGTATCAATTTCCGGATGCCATTTGGGCGGATTTGGAATGCCCCAGAGTTTGGCTAGTTCAGGCATCAGCACATCCAGTGCGCCAACTTCCTGTAATAACTCAAAATAGGCCGCCGGGGTTGCTTCCTGCAGCGCGCGGGCGGTTTCCTGCCACACCCGTTCGGCAGTCAGATGCTGCAGCTCACCTTGTTGTACCAACTGTTGCAGTAATAGCTTGGTGTCTGGGGCCACTGTAAAACCCAACGGATAAAAACGGGCGTAAAAACGCGCTAACCGCAGTACCCGCAGCGGATCTTCGACAAATGCCGCTGACACATGGCGCAGCAGTCGTTGCTGTATATCCTGCTGACCGCCGTAGGGGTCAAATATTTCACCGGTCTGCTCGTCCTGTGCCATGGCATTAATGGTCAGATCGCGGCGCAATAAATCCTGTTCCAGCGTGACATCAGGGGCAAAATAACAGGCAAAACCGGTATAACCCTGGCCTTGTTTCCGTTCGGTCCGGGCCAGCGCATATTCTTGTTTAGTCCTGGGGTGCAAAAATACCGGGAAATCTTTGCCAACACTCTGGTACCCTTGCGTCAGTAATTGTTCGGGGGTACTGCCGACCACCAGGTAGTCGCGGTCTTTGATGGCCAGGCCCAGTAACTGGTCGCGTACAGCGCCTCCGACAAGATATATCTTCACATGCTTTCCTGACTGCGGTTTTTTTGACATTATAACGAGAGAGCAACAAAGTCGCCTTATCTGATTCAACAGGATGTTATGTATACCGGATTTTTTGGCCTGAACAGCCAGCCTTTTTCGATAGCGCCAAACCCGGAATTTATGTATCTGGGGGCTCGTCATACTGAGGCGCTGGCGCATTTGCGTTATGGTCTGGGTGATGCCGGTGGTTTTGTGTTGCTGACCGGCGAAGTCGGCACTGGTAAAACCACAGTCTCCCGTTGTTTGCTGGCAGATCTGCCAGCCAATACCCAAGTGGCATTTATTTTAAATCCGACGCTATCCGAACTGGAATTGCTTGGCGCTATTTGTGATGAGCTGAAAATTCGCTATAAAAAAACCGACGCCAGTCTGAAACTACTGACCGATAAAATCACCGCTAAGTTACTGAAAAATCATCAGGCTGGCATGAATACCATTCTGATTATTGATGAAGCCCAGCATTTACAACCGGCGGTGCTGGAGCAACTGCGGCTGTTGACCAATCTGGAAACCAATACCAAAAAATTGCTGCAGGTGATTTTAATCGGCCAGCCGGAATTACAGCAGCTATTACAGCGCCAGGACTTACGCCAGTTAGCGCAGCGCATCACAGCCCGTTATCACTTAATGCCACTGACGCTGGCTGAAGTGCAATATTATGTGCAGCACCGCTTGCAGGTGGCCGGTTGCAGCCGGCCGGTCTTTACCGAAGCGGCGCTGAAAAAACTGTTTCAGTTGTCTGGTGGTATCCCGCGACTGGTGAATCTGATTTGTGATCGGGCTTTGCTCGGCGGCTACAGCCAGCAAAAAGCCTTGATTGATGTACCACTGGTACAGCAAGCTGCTGGCGAAATTTTGGCAGTGCGCCAACCCGAAGCAGCCAAGGTCCGGCCTTGGTGGTTATGGCCGTTATTGGCTTTTGTATTTTTGTTATGTATCGGGGTGGGAGTATTGGTTACGCTGCTGCTGCACCCTGGCGGAGTTTGAGGTTATGTCGTTATTAATGGATGCCCTAAAAGTGCAGCAACAACAGGATCTGATGCCAGCGGCTCCAGTGCCAGCGGCAGAAACGTCTGCATCGCAGCAAGGCTGGAAAGTGCTGGCGCTGTTATTGCTCATGCTGGTCGGAATTCTGCTGGGGTTTTTACTGGCGGATTGGTGGCAACAACGGCAACAACAGGTTGTGATCCCTGTGGTGCCGGCGACAGCAGCGCAGATTGTTGGCGAAATTCTGGCAGTCAAGGCACCAATAGCGCCAGAGGTGCCGGCGACTGAAGAACCGCAATTACTGGTGTCGGCGTTACCTGGCGGCGGCAAACAAGCCAAAACACTGCAGCACAGTCAGTCGGACGCTGAAATGCTGGCTGCTGAGGCATTGACCGGGCAGGATGACTTTGTAGCAGAAGCTGAGATGGCAATGGCGGATCCGGACGAAGAAGTGCTGGAGTTACCCGCCCAATTGCCGGAGCTGACTGCCGCCGAAGTCCCGGACGAACTGAAGCGTAAATTTGAACTGGCGCTGGCGCAGACCGATCAGTTACCGGCACATCAGCGCATCACCGAATCCGCTGCGCCAGCGCGTGATATTCATAGCCTGGATGAATTGCTGAAACGACAAATTCCGCCGCTGCGCTTTGAAGCCCATGTCTATGCCAGCACGCCGGAACAGCGTTGGGTCAAGGTCAACGGCAAAGATTTACAGGAAGGGCAGTGGGTAACGGCCGATATTCAAATCAAAGAAATTACCGCACAGTATGTATTACTGCAGATGGGACGGCAGCTGTTTAGTATGGAAGCTTTAACCGAATGGTCTTACCGGTTGCCGTCAGCGCCCGGCCGCTGAGCATGTTAGCAATAGTGTTGTAACTCAAGCTGATAATCAGCTAAATCGACACAAGCGTCCAACCGCTCCTCTGGTTGTCTGGCTAAATCCACCAGTTTAGCTGGCAGATGATGGCGGAGCCGGCTGTGGTAAAATACTTTCACTCTGGGTTTGTCACTATGCTGGGGATGATTCTCCAGCACCAGGCCAATACGGCCAGATTTCAGCCGAACAGCACAACCCGGACTGTAGAGCCCGACACAACGTAAAAAGTCCTGCAATAAGCTGCGGTCCAGACTGTGATCGGCTCTTCGCTGCAGCAACTGTGCCGCCTGGACTGAGCTGGTTTTTTGGCCTTTGGCCATCAGCTTGCTGTAGCAGTTCACGATGGCCAGCATTTTGCCACCTGGACTTTGTTGTTGCGCCAGACCCAGACAATGTTCATTGATGCTTTGCAGTAGTACTGCCGGACAGTCGGCTTGTTGCTGTAGCAGCGCCACACTGGCGGCGGCAGCGGCGCTGTCGTTAAAGGGGCGGCCGGATAAGCTTAATTTCAACTGCAATGCCCCGACATCATGTAACAACGCCGCCATCGTCAGTTGTTCTGCCAGTGGCTCCTCCAGCGCCTGATGGGCGCAAAATGCCGCCATCAGGCAAGCACAGCTGATGCTGTGTTGCAACAGCGCATCATCCTGCTGGCTGACTTGCTGTAAAAATAACAAGGCTTGACGGTTTCGTCTGGTGCTTTCCAGCAGCCGGCAACTGAGGTTATTTAAGCCGCTAAAATCAACTTGCTGCTGCAGGATTAACTGACTCAGCGCCAATTCGGCTTGTTGCTGGCTCAGTCGGAATACCAGTTCAGCCCGGCTGATTTCCTGCTCAAAGCTAATTTTGGCTGGCCGGCGCTCTGACACAGAGGGGAGCGCGACAGTGCTCTGGACTGCTGGTGGTAATTGTCTGGCCGGATCTATGGCGACTTCCAGCACACCGCGTTGGCGCAACAAAGCGATACTGTGCGCTGAGGTGACCCAACCCGCATGCTTCACCACTACATCACCTTGTTGCCGGGTTACGGCCACCACGTAGCTGCCAATAGGTAATGCGGTCACTGCGACTCGTTGTAATGCCATTTGTGCTGTTCACCCTCCTGGTTCAGTCTGGCCAGAACATAAGCTGGAAAGACACAAAAAGCAAGCCTAAGCCTGATACCCCGCAGTGGCAGATTGCAGCAACAACGCTTGCAGTTGGTCAACTGCAATGGGTTTGGATAACAGATAACCCTGTACTGAATCACAGCCTAACTGACAAAGGGTTTGCAGGGTCACCTGATCTTCCACCCCCTCGGCCACTGTGTGTAAACCAAGGGTGTTGGCAAGTACGATTATCCCTTTGATTAAGCTAAAGTTTTGTGGGGAGTCATGCAATTTTTTGATAAAAGACTGATCAATTTTCAGCGTGGCAGCTTTAAAACGGCTGAGATAATGTAGATTGGAATAACCAGTACCAAAATCATCAATGGCAAACAGAATGCCTTGTTCCGACAGCACTGCGATTTGGGCGTCTATGCCATTTTGATCCTGCATTAGCATTGATTCGGTAATTTCCAGTTCCAGATAAGCCGGAGGCAAAGCGGTGGCGGTTAAAATCGCCTGAATTTGTTCCGGTAACTGCCCGCTACTCAGTTGGGCAGGCGACAGGTTGACGGAGACCGGGATTGGATGGCCTTGTGCAATCCACTGTCTGGCATCGCTGCAGGCGCGTTGCAGTACAAACAGGCCAATGTCATTGATGAGGCCAGTTTCTTCCGCCAGCGGGATAAAAGTGGCTGGGCTGACCAGGCCAAAGTCGGCGGATTGCCAGCGGACCAGAGCTTCAGCACCATTGATCGTTAATGAATTGGCATGATATTTCGGCTGATATTGCAAAAACAGCTCGTCGCGGCTAATGGCCTGGCGCAGTCCCTGGATCATATCCAATTTTTTGCGGTGTTCGTCCTGCCAGTTGGGATCATACAAAGTGGCTAAATTACGACCAGCGGCTTTGGAGCGATACATCGCCAAATCGGCCAGCCGGCACAGTTCGTTAAAGTCGCTGGCGTGCGCCGGATAATGCGCTACGCCAATAGAAGCTGAAATTTTAAACAGTCGTAAATCCAGTCTGAGTTCTTCGGCAATCAAGGCTAAAAACTGCTGATAGCGTGTTTCGCCATGGCTGGTATCGCTATATTTGAGGATTAACACAAACTCGTCGCCGCCAAAACGGCAACAGAGTTCACCGGGCTCAGTCAGTTGCTGGATGCGCTGGGCCAGAATTTTCAGGGCCATATCGCCATAAGCGTGGCCGTAAGCATCATTAATAGGTTTAAAGTTATCCAGGTCAATAAAGATCACGGCCAGCGCCTGTTCAGTGGCGATCAGCCGGTTAAACTCCTGTTCGGCATGTTGACGGTTCGACAGGCCTGTCAGGGGATCTAAAGTGGCGATCCGTTTGACTTCATTTTGTGAACGCTGCGACAACTGGTTTTCATGGATCAAATCACGTAACAAGGTTTTAAAATCTTTAGCAAGGAACCAGGCGCTTAAACCGGAAATCGCCAGAATAATGTTGATGGCCGCCACTGAAGTCCAATCAACCTTGGGCGCTGGTGTCGACCAATCGCCATGCAGAATGGCAATCAGCAGCACTGAGCAGTAACAGGCAATAAAGAGTAATAACGAGAAAAACAGCCGCCGGCTGGAAAACAAAGCGGCATACACCAGCAGCAAGGCATAACAAATCATCAGCGGATCGTAAATCGCATGATTCATACTGATTAAACCACTGATCAACAGGGTACATAACCAAAGAAAGCCGCTAATGGCCAGCGGTTGGTGCTGTGGATGACGCGCCAGCAACATGATGCCAGCCATACACAAAGCCGCCAATAGTAAAATCAACCGCGAGCTGGGACCCGAAATCAGCGCGCCAATCAAAGCACCGATCAGGCATAACAGCACCACCTGGATAAAACGGCGGTGTTGTTGCGGATGTACTGTCGCAGTCTGATACTGCATGATCAATCCTTGTGGCAATTTTTGATTTTGCTGAAGCTTTGGCAAGGTAACAAACTTAAACCTTGGGTGCAAATGGCTATGTTGCCATTCGGGGTAAAAAAAAGCCCGGACGATTTGCGCGCCCGGGCTTGACAGCGTTAACTGCAGACCTTAACCCAGATTATCACTCATGGTCATCAAGGACGCGTTTCCGCCAGCCGCTGTGGTATTCACAGTGACGGTTTTTTCGGTCACTAAGCGGTGGATCAGGCGCTCATCGGCTGGTGTGGTGACCAGTGGCGAAATGGCACCGTTGCGGGCTGCAATCAGCTCGCCAGTCAGGGCTTTGACGGCGCTGCCGGCTTCGACAATAGCGGCTGCCACTAATGGCTGGCTGATCAGGGCTTTGAGCTGATTCAGTTTTACCACCTGGAACAGCGCAGGCGCGAGTCCAGCTTTTAGCAGCACTTTACGGCAAGCTTCGGCTTCGGCGACAAATTGCTCTTCCACCGCCACTACCACCGCATTACCGGTTGCCAGTGCGGTCATCAGGCTCAGCATCCAGTATTTAAAGCAAGCACTGTCATCCCGCACAGCTGCCACTACACCACGGGCTTCCAGGTGTAACTGGTTTGATTCACCGGTCGGTCCTGGCAGCGTGATTGGCGCGGCCAGTTGTTTTTCGATATCCAGCAGTAAATGCCGTGCCGCTTCAATCACTTCTGGCAAGTCACGCTCTTGTTGCAGCACCAGGCTGTTGGAGGCTAATTGTGCCAGGAACTGCCGGACCACAGAGCTGCGTTTGGTGATATCCAGTGCCGCCCAGGCCGGTTGCGCCTTGGTCGCTTGTTGTAACAGTTGATCGATAGCAGCATCCTGACCTGCTGCGCTCATTAACTGCACGCGTTTTTCTGCCGGCAATGGCGCTTCAGTCACCGCCAGATTGTCTTTCACCAGCCGCGTCAGGTAGAAAGGACCACCGGCTTTTGGACCTGTGCCTGACAGACCACGGCCACCAAATGGCTGCACACCAACGACGGCACCGATCATATTGCGGTTAACATAGATATTACCTGCTTTCACGTCGCGAGCCACTTGGGCTGTGACTTCCGCAATACGGCTATGCACCCCCATGGTCAGGCCATAACCTGTGGCATTGATTTGGGCAATGACGTTATCCAGCTCATCGCCTTTAAAGCGGATGATATGCACCACTGGGCCAAAAACTTCGCGTTGCAGCACTGATAAGTCTTTGATTTCATACAAGCGCGGTGCGAAGAAGAAATGGCCTTCGCCGGTTGGTGCCTGGCAAGCATAGTGCAGCGTAGCTTTACCGGTCAGGTACTCGACATGATTGTTCAGGCCGGTTAAGGCTTTTTGGTCAATCACTGGGCCAACGTCAGTACTTAAGTGCGCAGGATCACCAACATGCAGTTCCATCATGGCGCCTTTGATCATGGTGATAATCTTATCGGCGACATCTTCTTGCAGGAATAATACCCTAAGGGCGGAACAGCGCTGGCCAGCGCTTTGGAAACCAGAAGAAACGACATCATCCACCACTTGCTCTGGCAATGCGGTTGAATCGACGATCATACAGTTCTGACCACCGGTTTCGGCAATCAGTGGCACTGGCTCGCCACCGCGTTCGGCCAGTTTACGGGCAATCCAGCTACCGGTTTCAGTCGAACCAGTAAACATCACCGCCTGAATACGCAGATCCGGCACTACATGTTCACCGACAGCGCGGCCTGGTGCAATCACCAGTTCCACCACGCCGGCCGGTAAACCTGCTGCACGCCACAGTTCAATGGCGCGAACGGCAATCAGGCTGGTTTGTTCGGCAGGTTTAGCCACCACAGTGTTACCGGCAGCGACAGCTGCGGCCACCTGGCCTAAGAAAATAGCCAGCGGGAAGTTCCACGGGCTGATACAAAGCACTACACCACGGCTTTGCTGCGGCGTGGCAAACATTTCTTCCGCACGGGCCGCATAATAACGGCAGAAATCCACCGCTTCACGCACTTCAGCCACGCTATCGCCGACCGTTTTACCGGCTTCTTTCACACAAATGGCAATCAGTTCATCGCGATTGGCTTCCAGCGCATCAGCCAATTGGCGCAGGCTGTCGGCACGGGCTGCGACTGGCGTGGCGGTCCAGGCCGGGAACGCAGCTTCGGCGCTGTCAACAATAGCTTGCATCTGCTCTGGCGTGGCGTGCTGATGATAACCAATAACTTCAGCGTGATTGGCTGGGTTACGGACGGCTTTCGCGCCTTCGACTGGCGTTTGGGCTGTGGCTTTGGCAACCCAGTTTTCTAAGTTGGTACGCAGCGGTGTTAAGGCATCAATTTCAGTTAAATCAATGCCCTTGGAGTTTTTCCGCTCGCTGCCATACAAGTTAATCGACAGCGGGATTTGAGTATTGCGTTTTTGTTTCCAGCCACGCACTGTTTCGACCGGATCTTTTAACAAGGATTCGACCGGAATGTTTTCATCGACGATGTTATTGACAAAGGAGCTGTTGGCACCGTTTTCCAGCAGACGGCGGACTAAATACGCCAGCAGATCAGAATGTTCGCCAACAGGCGCGTAAATCCGGCATGGCACCCGATCTTCGGCCACTACTTGGTCATACAGGGCATCCCCCATGCCGTGCAGGCGCTGGAATTCATAACCGGTGCGATCTGGCGCCATTTCCAGAATGGTGGCCACAGTGTACGCATTGTGAGTGGCAAACATTGGGTAAATGCTATCGCGGTATTCCAGCAACTTACGGGCACAGGCCTGATAAGAGACATCGGTCGACGGTTTGCGGCTGAATACCGGGAAGTCGTCATGGCCTTCAATCTGGCTGACTTTGACTTCCGTATCCCAGTAAGCGCCTTTGACCAGCCGCACCATCAGCTTGCGGCCCACTTTCACCGTCAGTTCACGTAACCATTCCACTAAGTGGATACAACGTTTGGAGTAAGCCTGAATAGCCAGACCAAAACCTTCCCAGCCGTCCAGTTCTTTGTCAGCGAACACAGCTTCAATGATGTCCAGCGACAGATCCAACCGATCGGCTTCTTCGGCATCTACTGTGAAGCTGATGTTGTATTTTTTCGCCGCCAGCGCCAGAGTTTTCAGCTTTGGCACTAATTCATTCATCACGCGGTCACGGTGCGAGAATTCATAACGTGGGTGGATGGCTGATAATTTCACTGAAATACCCGGGCTTTTAAAAGGCCCACGGTTTTGTGCAGCTTTACCGATGACGTTAATCGCCATCATATAACTTTGGAAATAACGCTCAGCATCGGCCATGGTGCGCGCACCTTCACCGAGCATGTCGTAAGAGTAAGTAAAGCCTTTGTTTTCCAGCTCAACTGCCCGTTCCACCGCTTTGTCGATGGTGGTGCCCATCACAAACTGGGTGCCCATGATTTGCATGGCATAACGCACCGCTTGACGAATGACTGGCTCGCCTAAGCGGCCACAGGTGCGTTTTAACAGACCAAATTGATGTTTTTTCTGATCATCGCTGTAATTGACCAGTTTGCCGGTCAATAACAAACCCCAGGCTGAAGCGTTGACGAATAAGGACTCGCTGTTGCCCAGATGCGAGCTCCAGTCACCTTGTGACAGTTTGTCGCGGATCAGTTTGTCGGCAGTGTGGCTGTCTGGCACCCGTAATAAGGCTTCGGCCAGACACATCAGCACCAAACCTTCTTCGGTCGATAACGAGAATTCGTTCAGCAGTGCATCAACACCGCCTTTACCAACCTGGGCTTGACGGATATTGACCACCAGTTGCCGGGCTTTTTCCCAGGCTCTGGAGCGCGCTTGCACGCCGACATCGGCCAGCGGTAATAATAAATCCAGCACTTTTTCTTCGTCGGCGCGATAAAAATCACGTAACGTTTGGCGTAGCGGGTTGGTTGCGGTCAGGTTGCCGTCAAATAGCATAATTTTTGTCCCGGTTGATACAGAAATAAATGCTGCATTCTAGTGAAAAGGCTGCCGTATTTGGTGGTTTATTTACTGCTATAACCCTATATAATTCGGTTTAACTCAATTGCAACCAGAAAAAATACGGTTATGACAGAACACAACAAAACCCGTCCACTCGACAGGATCGACCGGACAATTTTAGACACTCTGCAAAAAGATGGCCGGATTTCCAACGTCGAATTGGCAAAAAGAGTCAACTTGAGTCCAAGTCCTTGTATTGACCGGGTGCGGAAGCTGGAACAAGAAGGTTATATCGAAGGTTATGGCGCCAAACTGAGTGCGTCCAAACTGGGGCTTGGCACCGCAGCTTTTATCCAGGTCACGCTGGATCGCACCACGGGGGCAGTGTTTGATCAGTTTCGTGATGCGGTAGTGAATATTCCTGAAGTGGCGGAATGTCATATGGTGGCTGGCGGTTTTGATTATCTGCTGAAATTACGTTTATCCAGCATGGAAGCTTACCGCGCCGTATTGGGCCGTATTGTTGATTTACCCGGCGTGTTACAGACTCATACCTATGTGGTGATTGAAAAAGTAAAACAGGATTCTGGTTTGCCACTCTGAAGTTGGCGAAATTAACAGCAAACGCGCTGGGCGGCTGCCAAAATTAGCAAATGCTGATAGGGGCGGCAGTGGAGTTTTGTTATGTTGACAGCAGCAGGTAAAGGTGAGCAGACACAAATGAAAACTATAAAAATTCAGCAGGCTGCCGTTGGGATGTATGTAGTGGCGGTCAGCCGGCAGCAAGGTCAGGTCGCAGTGAAATCCGAAGGCTGGATCCGTTCAGAACAGATGCTGACGCAACTGAAACAAAAAGGTGTGCTGGAGCTGCAGATTGATCCGGATCGCCAACTGGAAGACGCGGCGCCTGTCACAGCGACGCCCACTGCAGAAATCGCGACACCGATCCATCCCGGCCGGCCGAAAGTGAAGTTGAATCAGGAACTCGGCAAAGCCAAACATTTATATCAACAAGCGCGCGATTTACAGCGCAAGGCTTTTGCCGATATTGCCACTGGCAAAAGTATTGATGCCGAGCCATTCCGGCAATGTGCTGAAGGTTTTATCGAATCGGTATTTCGCAATCAGGATGCGCTGTTGTGTATGAGCCGTATTCGCGACAAAGATGCCTATTTACTTGAGCATTCGGTCAATGTCTCTATCCTGATGACGGTGCTGGCCAAACATTTGCAACTACCCGCTGAGGTGATTCAGCAACTGGCAACCGGCGCTTTGTTGCATGATATTGGTAAAATTAAAGTACCGGATCATATTCTGCATAAACCCGGCAAACTGACCGAGGCTGAATTTAAGCTGATGCGCGATCATGTGGTGTATAGCCGCGAAATTTTGCAGCAAGTGCCGGGGCTGTCGCCGATTAGTTTAGATGTGGCAGCCGCCCATCACGAACGCCTGGATGGTCGGGGTTATCCATTAGGACTCAGTGGCGAGCAGATTTCGTTGTACGCCCGTATGATTGCCATTGTCGATACCTATGATGCGATTACGGCCAAGCGGGTGTACAAAGAGGGCATGACCTGTCTGGCGGCGCTGAAAATTTTACGCAAAGATAGCGGCAGTCATTTTGATACCGAGCTGGTGAATCGTTTTATCAGCGCGGTCGGCATTTATCCGCCAGGGACTTTGGTGCGTTTGAGCAGCCAGAAAATTGGTCTGGTCACTGAAACTAACTGGGATGATGCCACCAAGCCGAAACTGAAAACCTTTTATCACGCCAAGTTTCAGCGTTATCTGGAACTGCAGGAGCTGGATCTAGCCAGCAGTAAAGTGGAAGATGTCATTGAAGCCATTGTTAAACCTGAAGATTATGGCATTGATCTGGTGAAGTTTTTCCATCAGGTGTTGGTGGTGTCCCCCTGATTGAGTCTGTGCTTAAAAGGTCAGTAGCTGGCCCTCCAAGCGACATTGAATTTGTTCGTTATGCAGCAATCGCAGCTGCCATTGACTGGCGATGGCGGCCAAGGTGCCGTTTTGTTGTAATTGTTCTGCTGCTTGTTGCCAGCGCGCTACTTCAGCCGCTGGGGTTTGCCGTGACATCAGCAGCCAGACTTCTGAACTGTGAAGCTGCAGCGACTGCCGGTAAGCACTCAGGCTATGGCCCGCTTCCCGTGTCAGGTATTGCATGCCTTGTGGTTCAAACGCAATCGCATCCAGTCGGCCACTTTGCAGCCGGGCCAGATTTTGGGCGTGGCTGGCTGATGCTTGCAGATTGGTAAAACCTTGTGCCAGCAACCATTCTTCGCGGATATCACCCCGTACCACGCCAATGCTCGACAAAGCGCGGGCTTCATCCAGGCTACGGACCGGGTCTGGATCTGTGCTGCGCTGATACAAAATCCAGCTTTTGCGGGCCAGCGGCATAATCCAGTGATAGTTATTTTCCCGATCGATAGTGCGGGAAAAACCATAGAGTAATACCCTGGGCTGGCGATTGGCGGTCAATAAAGCCCGTGATTCCGGCATCAATTGGATCTGGGTCCGATCCTGCAACTGTCGTTGTAAAGCCCGGATCTGTTCTGTGGCATAACCGGTGAGTTGACCATGACTGTCGAGATAACTGGAAGGGGGTTCAATCACAGTGATGATTTGTAGTATCGGCGCAGCCGCCAACACAGTAAACGAGCCGCTACTGCCGATAGTGAACAGCAGATAAACCACAGCAATGCGGACAAAGTAGCGGGTCAGCATCTGGCAACTCCGTTTGCAGTCACAGCAACTAAACCTTGAGTTTAGTTGCTGTTAATGGAACTGCAACTATAGCCAGCAGTTGAAGTTGCGGCCTGAGCTGGGTGCGACTGATTATTGAAGATCAAAACTCTGCGCTGTGCGACCAACATAAATGGCCATCACACCTGCATCTGTGGCAGCTGCGAATTGATAGGCATTTTCTGCCAGTCCAGATCCAGCCAGCGCCGCGCCTATTTTTATCCCCAGCGCCAAAGACTGTGCGCCCTCAGTCTGTACTTGCAGGCGGCACACGCTGGTGCGGCAGTCGATATCCTGATATAGCAACGTACAGGTGCTGCGATGATAAATCGAAAGTTTCCTTCCGAAGATAGGCTGACAGTTGTATTGCTTAGATTGGTCGAAGCATGCACTCGCGGAAGTGCGGCGACAGCAAAAAACAAAAATGTAGTATAAATTGCGTTCAAGATAAATTTGTTCGTTATAACTCCGTGTAAATTATGTGAGTAAATATGCCAACAAGGCTTTGCAATAAAACCATCTGATTGAATCTTGTAATTGATATTTTATTGATTTTTTGAATATTTTTTGCTGACTGGAGCATAAGTGACTGATTACAGCTCTGACGTGTCACTGCACCCACTGTCAACAGCATCCAGTTCAAGGCAACCTGGCCATTTCCCAGCTTTGGATCACTTGCTTGCGCTGCTCACCCCAGTGATAACCGCCGGCTTCGCCATTGTGCCGGATCACGCGATGACAGGGGATCAACAAGGCCACCGGATTAGCGCCGACCGCCAGGCCAACAGCCCGGCTAGCGGCAGGCTGGCCGATGGCGCTGGCGATCTGGCTATAACTGGCTAACCCGGCGGCAGGGATCTGCAGCAAAGCCCGCCAGACACTGATCTGAAAATTGGTGCCAGTGACATACAAAGATAAGGGCCGCTCGCTGGATGGCGCTGCACTAAACAGCTGCTGACCCAGTGCCAGACAACTGGCAGGCTGATGGCTGAAACTGGCTTTGGGCCATTGTTGTTGCAGCACCTGTAGTTGTGGTAACTGCGCTGGCGTTGGCAGGGCCTGTTGCTCATCACTTAAAAACGCCAGGCTACAGATGCCCCGCGCCGTGCTGGCGATAAAGGCGGCACCAAAAGGCGTCGGGATCACGCCATAAGTCACCTCTAGCCCGGCACCTTGAAGCTTGTATTCACCCGGCGTCATGGCTTCGAGCTGAATAAAATGATCATAAAGCCGCGAGCCGCTGCTGAGGCCCACTTCATCTGCCACCGCTAATAATGGCCAGGATTGTTGTAACAACTGTTTGGCTTTTTCGACTGTCATCACCTGTAAAAACTGTTTTGGCGTGACGCCAGCCCAGCGACTAAATAGCCGCTGGAAATGGTAAGGGCTGAGGCCAAGATGCGCAGCGACTTCGGCCAGGCTGGGTTGTTCCGTCACCCGGCTACGAATAAACTCAATCGCACTGGCGATCCGTTGATAATCGGACATCAGACTGATTCCTCCTGGTCAGGGTCATTTTGTGTTATTGCAAGTGGTCAGCGGCTAACCACGATACACCGAGATACCGCCATCGGCCAGCAGCGCGCTGCCGGTGGTAAAGCTGGATGCATCTGATGCCAGATAAAGCGCTGAACGGGCAATTTCTTCCGGTTGCGCCAAACGTTTTAATGCATGCATTTGCTGCACAAACGCCAGACTGGCCGGATCCTGCGTCACACTCTGGCCCATCGGCGTATCTGTACCGCCGGGCAATAATGCATTAACCCGAATACCTTGTGGACCCACCTCGGCTGCCAGTGCCTTGGTCAGACCAATCAAGCCGGCTTTGCTGGCGGCATAAGCGGCCATCCCCGCCATTCCGGCGCTGTAACCGACAAAACTGGAGGTGAAAATCAGCGAGCCGCCGCCATTGGCTTGCATGGCCGGTAGTTGATATTTTGCCAGCAAAAAAGCGCTGGTCAGATTGCTGTGCAGGCAATGTTGCCAGTCGGCCAGTGTTAACTGCGGCAAAGGGGCTAGCGTGCCGAGGGTGCCGGCATTGTTAAAAGCAATATCCAGTTTGCCAAATTTGCCACACGCCAGTTCTGTCAGGGCGCAGGCATAAGTTTCGTCGGCGACATCACCAGCCAGTGCAATGGCTTGGCCGCCTTGCGCTTCAATGCGCTGTACCAGTTGTTGTAATTCGTGCTCACGGCGGGCCGCCAGTACCAGTTTGGCGCCCTCGGCGGCAAATAACAGCGCTGATGCATAACCAATACCAGAGCTGGCACCGGTAATAATTGCGACTTTGCCGTGCAATGCATGGCTGCTTTGTGGTGGGGTAGACTGTTGCATATGATGATCCTTTGCTATGAGATTGAGCAAAGTATCGTACTAAGGACTGTGGCAAGGCGACCCGGATCTTGCGGTCCGGCCAGTTGCAGTTGGACTGACGCTGGCTCAGGGGGGCCAGACGTCGGATCCAACTTGAAGATTATCCGTGCTGATGGTTAAAAATATTACATCCAGCGGTCTTTGCGGCGGCGATTTGGCATCAGCACCGGCAGTAATAAACCCAGCAGCAAACCGGCAGCTAAAATACCACCGCCGATAATCATTTTGTTTTTCGCCAGCGGCGGGTTTTCTGCCGCCAGTTGCCGGGTCAGGGCGGCCGTGGTTTGTTTGGCCAGTTCGCTGTCCTGTACCGCTTGGTCGCGGGCGGCTTCTGCGGCCGTCACTGCTTGTTGCAGTTGCTGCCGTTCCTGCTCAAACTGCGCCACGATCATTTCCTGTTGCCGTAACTGCTGTTTTAAACTTTCAGTGCTGGCTTTTGGACTGGCGCTATAGGTGATGTATTCACCGCTGAGCCAGCCTTCAGCCCCATCGGCATCCCGCACTTTAATAAAACCATTGGCCGGATTCTGGCCGATATAAGTGACATTTTCACCGGCGCGGACACTGGAAATGGTGCGATATTCATTGCCTGGGCCTGAACGCAGCGGGGTGCTCAGGCTATCAATGATAAAAGCAGGTTTTTCCTGTACTGTTGCTTTGTCGGCCGCACTGCTGGTGGCAGCCTGGGAGGCAGCAGTTGTTGCTTGCTGTGGGGTTGTTGTTGCAGCAGGGACCGTTTCCGGTGCTGTTTGCAACAGCGCAGCAGCAGGCAGGCTGAGGGTCAGGGCTGTGCCCAGCAGCACACAACGGGTCAAATCAGACATATAGTTTCCACATTCCGGCGAGTCACATTCATAATGTGCTGGATCATAGGGAGTTGTCCCGGCCTTGACAAGTAAAAACACTTGCTGCGACCTGACGGATATCCTATGTTGCCGTCATCTGAACGTATTGCGGCCAGGAGGCCTGAATCATGAGTCTGGAAGTTGAATTAAAATTAACCCTGACCGAAGCCCTGAGCCCGGCGTTGAACCGTCAGATTGAACAGGTTTTAACCGGCCTGGCTCAGCATTGCCAGCCCATGCCAGCCAGTCCCTTGCTCAATGCCTATTTTGACACCGCTCAGCAGTGGTTTCGCCAGCACGACAGTGGTCTACGCAGCCGGCTAAAGCAGGGGCGTTATGAGCAAACCATTAAACTGGCGGGACAGCAGCATGGTGGCGCCCATATCCGGCCTGAATATAATCTGCCCTGTGATTCGGTGGTGCCACAATTGCAGGCCTTTCCTGCTGAGATTTGGCCAGCGGGGACTGATATTGCCATGCTGCAACAGCAGTTACAGGAGTTATTTCGCACCGACTTTATCCGGCAGGGTTGGTTACTGACCCTGGCCGATGGCACTGTGGTGGAAGCAGTGCTGGATCAGGGCCAGGTGCTGGCGGCAGATCAGGTTGAAGCTATTCTGGAGCTGGAGCTGGAATTAGTGCAGGGCGATGCTGCGCAGTTATTTAGCCTGGCACAGCAACTGATCCGGCAGTTGCCGTTGCAGCTTGGCTTTCAATCCAAAGCAGAGCGTGGTTACCGGCTGGCACAACAACAGCCGTTACAATTACAACAGAGCAACGCGGATGCGCCGCTCAGTCAA
Organism: Rheinheimera sp. B2H12; assembly: GCF_059620065.1. Lineage (NCBI taxonomy): Bacteria > Pseudomonadati > Pseudomonadota > Gammaproteobacteria > Chromatiales > Chromatiaceae > Rheinheimera > Rheinheimera sp. B2H12. The sequence continues at coordinate 815,916 of NZ_CM184363.1, forward strand.
TTCTTGCGGGCTGTGCAGCAAAATCTGTGGCTGCAACAGCAAGGCAGTTCAGAGACAGCTCGCCAGGCCGCCACAGCGCTGCTACAACAGCAACAGTCATTATTACAGCTAAGCTTGGCGCAAAGTGCGGCTGAACCTCAGCTTGGTGCAGCCATGCCAGCACTTGCCAGCGCCAGTCAGACCGAGTTGGCGTCATGGTTATTACAATTGTCCTACTGGATGTATCTCCAAAGTCAGCAAGGAGGCTAACATGACGCAACTTCAGCTTGGCGGATTGCCAGCAGCCTTACAACAAGCTTTAACGTTGCAATGGCAACAATTGTGCGCTGCCATCCCGGCGCTGTCGCAGCTGGCTGCGCCAGCGCAGGCGCAATTGCAACAATTGCTGGCAGCCAGTCCTTTTGCCGGTCGGGTGTTACAGCAACAACCTGAGCTTTATGCGCAGTTGCTGACCCAGGATGCCAATCAAATCAGCACGGCCATCACACTGCCAGATACCCTGACTGAAGCGCAAGCCATGACTGCACTGCGAAAACAGCGTAATGCAGTGCTCTGTCAGTTGCTGGCAGCCGATGTCTGGCAACAACAAAGCATCATGCAGTCGCTGCTGCAAGTCTCATTACTGGCTGATGCGCTGATTAATGCCGCTTACCACTTTGCCTATCAGGAATTGGCGAAACAGTGGGGCCAGCCACTGGATACCAATGGTCAGCCGATGCCGTTGTTGATCCTGGGTATGGGCAAACTGGGTGGTCGTGAGCTAAATTTCTCTTCCGATATCGATTTAATTCTGGTGTATCCGCACAATGGCGACACCAGCGGTGGCCGGCGCAGCTGCGACAATCAGCAGTTTTATACCCGGCTGGGTCAGAAGCTGATTGCGCTGTTGCATCAGGTCACTGCGGATGGTTTTGCCTATCGGGTCGATATGCGGTTACGGCCTTTTGGCGACAGTGGGCCTTTGGTGCTGAGCTTTGCCGCCTTTGAAGATTATTACCAGGCACAAGGCCGGGACTGGGAGCGTTATGCCATGCTCAAAGCCCGCATTCTGAATCCGGTCAGCCCTTATGCCGAGGAATTACAGGCACTGCTGAAACCTTTTGTTTACCGCCGTTATATCGACTTTTCTGCTATTGAATCGCTGCGGCGGATGAAGCAACTGATTGAGCAGGAAAACCGCCGTCGCAACCGGGTTGATAATATTAAGCTTGGCGCCGGCGGCATCCGTGAAGTTGAATTTATTGTACAAACGTTGCAACTGATCCGCGGTGGCCGCATCCCACAATTACAACAACAATCTATTTTTGCGGCGTTGCAGGCGCTGGCGGATAACGACATTCTGACGCCAGCCCAGACCAGCCAGCTGCAACAGGATTATTTGCTGTTACGCCAGGCCGAGCAGTTGCTGCAAGGCATGGATGATCAACAAACTCAGACCTTGCCGCAAGATGAACTAAGCCGGGCCCGGTTAGTGCTGGCCTGTGGTGCCAGTGACTGGACTGCGTTAGTGACGCGGTTGCAACAAGCGATGCAGAGCGTCCACCAGCAGTTTAAACAGGTGATTGCCGCGCCGGATGAGCAGGCAGAAACGGATCTGCAGGTGACAGGCCGGATGTTATGGGACAGTGAACTGCCAGTCGCTGAACTGGCAGATGAAGTTGGCTGGCTCGGCGCCAGCGATGGCAGCCGCCTGATTGAGGTGTTGCGACAATTTAAACAGGATTGCCAGAAACGCAGTGTTGGCCCCAGAGGCCGGGATTTACTGGCGCGGCTGATGCCACAATTGTTACTGTTATTACAACAGGAACGGGCGGGCAGTGCAGTGCTGGAGCGGGTGCTGGCGGTATTCCGGCAGATTGTCAGCCGTACCGCTTATCTGGAGTTGTTATTTGAAAATCCGGCGGCTTTGTTACAACTGGTGAAACTCTGTGCGCGCAGTGGTTGGTTGTCAACGCATTTAGCCCGCTATCCGATGTTGCTGGATGAACTGATTGATCCTGAGCAGTTGTATCAGGTGGCGACCGTGACGGATTACCATGACCGGCTCAGGCTGCAGTTGCTAAGGGTACCCGAGGATGATCTGGAGCTGCTGATGGAAACGTTGCGCCAGTACAAACAGGCACAGCAGCTGAGGATCGCAGCAGCCGATATCAGCGGGATGTTACCCCTGATGAAAGTCAGTGATCATCTGACCTGGCTGGCGGAAGCGGTGATGGCAAAGGTGGTTGAGCTGGCCTGGCAACAAATGATTGAAAAATATGGTTATCCGGCCGGTTTAGCCGCAGGAGCGGCGAAAAATTTTGCGGTAGTGGCTTACGGTAAACTGGGTGGACTGGAACTGGGTTATGGCTCAGATCTGGATCTGGTGTTTTTGCATCAATGTGATTCGATGGCGGAAACCAGCGGCATTAAATCGATTGATTCAAGGCAATTTTACTTAAAACTGGTGCAACGGATTTTACACCTCTGTACCACTCGTACCGCCAGTGGCGTGTTGTATGACATTGACACCAGGTTGCGGCCGTCTGGTAATGCCGGTTTGCTGACGGTGCATATCGAAACCTATCGCGATTATTTGCTGCAGGATGCCTGGACCTGGGAGCATCAGGCGTTAGTGCGGACCCGGCTGATTTATGGCGATCCGGCCATTGCCCAGCGTTTTGACCAGATCCGTGCCGAAGTGCTGGCGCTGCCGCGTGACAAAAACACCCTAGGCCTTGAAGTACAGCAGATGCGTGACAAGTTACGCCAGCACCATGGTGTGGATTCAACCGAAGTGAAACACGCCAGCGGCGGGGTGGTTGATCTGGAATTTATCAGTCAATACCTGGTGTTGGCTTATGGCGGTCAACAGCCAGCTTTGTACCAGTACAGTGATAATATCCGTATCCTGGAGGCTGCCGCAGCCGTTGGCTTGATGCCAGCGTCGGAAGCGCAGGCTTTGCAGCAGGCTTATCAGGATTTACGCGGTATCAGCCATCGCCTGACGCTAGAACCCGCAGCAGAGACAGTGTTACCCGATGTGTCTGCTGCGATGTTACAGGTGCAGGCTAGCTGGCGGCAGGTTTTCGCGGTTTCGGCACCGGATCCGGATTGAGCCTCTGACAGCTCGACTGCACAAAGGCGTTGGTTTTATCGGTAACCACGGCTGCCCGTTCATTCGGGCAGAAATACACCAGAATTGGGCTTTCAAAATCCGGTGCTATGGCGGTGGCGATTTCTTTTAAGGTAGTCAGATAATCGCCTTCAGTATGAAAATAATGTTTGACGATATAATCCCGCGGCAGGGTCCACAGCAGTTCAACCCCTTCGGTATCGGCATAGGCGGTCATTTCGTCGCGGATTTTACTGCCAGGCTGAAACCGGCGTTGTAACGCTTTACCACGCCAGTTGGGTTCCAGCGGTGGGACTGTATTGGTGCGGTCCAGCAGGGTATTTTCTAGCTGACTGCTGGTGTCTTTTAGTTTGACAATAAACTCATCAGAGATATTGCCGGTGGAATCGAGTGAAAAACGGATTTGTTCATAGAAGTCGGTAAACTGCACAGCGGCATTTTTAGACGTTACCGCAATCTGTGGTGTTACCGTCTGAAATTTTTCCGGGAATAGCAGTAAGATAGCCGCCAGCATTATCAGAATCACTGCTGCTGCCAAATGTTTGACCCAAAACCACATAATGCCAGATCCCTTACTTGTCCCTTGCCGCCATACTAGTCAAAATCAGTCTGACTGCCAACTTTATTTCCGGGCAACAGCCCGAGCGCTTGCCGTGTTAATATAACGACGGTGCGTCCGGATCAGGCCGGGTTTTAAATCGGCGGTGCAGCCACATATATTGGGCCGGATGTTGTAGCACCGCTTGCTCTACCCACTGATTGACACGCTGACAATCGGCTTTGTCGTCACCGGACGGAAAATCTGTGAAGGCGGGCAATGCTTCAATCTGATAACCAGCATGATTTGGCAGGCTGCTGCTGTAAATCGGGATCACACTGCAATTGGCGGCATTGGCAAATAACAGCGTGCCAGTCGTAGTCGCGGTGTCAGTGACGGCGAAAAAGGGCACGAATTCAGCTCTGTTGCGGCCATAGTCCTGATCCGGCAGATAAAAACACACTTCACCCTGATTCAGCGCCTGGATCAGGCCTTTGACATCTCTTTTGCCAATCATGTATTTATTGCCACGGCTGCGGCCACGGTACATAAAAAATTCCATCACCGGATTATTGTGTGGCCGGTAAAAACCAACGCTCGGATGAGTAAAGCCAAAGACCCGACAAGCCGCTTCCAGATGCAGCATATGAGAAGCCAGCAACAGCACACCTTTGCCTTTGGCCAGTTCTGCTTCGATATGCTGGTAACCTTTAAAGTGGGCCAGGGGTTTAAAACGCCAGTCCGGCCACCACCAGGCGATAATCGTTTCCATCGCCGCACAACCGGTGTGCTGAAAATTTTGCCGCAGTAATTGCTGCCGCTCTGCGACTGATTTTTCCGGAAAACACAGTTCAAGGTTACGCGCTGCCACTTTGCGCCGTGATTTCAGCAGTTTCAGCATCAATACACCCAGGCCACGGCCCAGTGCCATCAGCACGCGGTAAGGCAGCCAACTAAGGAGATAGGCGATGGCCAGTGCCAGCCACAGCAACCAGAAACGCGGGTGTAACATTGACCATTGAAAGGGGGGGGCTTTAATCACAGCAGGTCCTCAAGTAACAAACCCGGGCATTGTAATGCAAATGAGCAGGCAAACCAGCAAAAAAAAGGTCTGGCCAGTGGCCAGACCTGATGCAGCAGAGCAGGTGGTTAAGCGCTCAGGGAGCGGTTAATTAATGCCAGATCTTCTTCAGTCAGGGTTCCGGCGGCTTGTTTTAACTGCAGCACTGCCAGAATGTAGTCATAACGGGCTTTAGTCAGGTTACGACGGGCGTTAAACAGGTTTTGTGTACTGATCAGGACGTCTACGATAGTCCGGGTGCCGACTTCAAAACCAGCTTCAGTGGCTTTTAATGCACTTTCGGCTGAAATCACCGCTTGCTCTAACGCTTTAATCCCGGCGATGTTGGCACCAACGGTATTATAGAAACTACGAGTTTGGCGCAGTACTGAGCGATGGCCTAATTCCAGATCTTCACTGGCGGCGACATAGTTAGCGCGTTGCACATCCTGATTGGCGCTGGTGGCACCACCTGAGTACAGCGGCACTGTCAGCGTCAGACCTACCGAGTCGGTATCGCTTTGCAAAGTGTCGCTGCTGTCACTCAGGGTCTTGCGGGCGTTTAAACCAAGGGTTGGATAATGGCCGGCATCGGCAATATCAATATTATTCTGCGCGATTTCTACCGCCAGTTTGCGCACCTTTAAATCCAGGTTGTTTTCTTCAGCCAGCGCCACCCAATCTATCGCATTGGCAGGTTGTGGGGCTGTCGCTTTAAACACTGTGGTATTGAGTGGTGACAATTGTGAATGGTATTCGCCGGTAATTTCCTGCAGTGCTTCTTTGGCATTTTCCAGCGCGTTGATGGCAGCAATTTCCCGCGCGACCACGCTGTCGTACTGCGCCTGCGCTTCATGCACATCGGTAATGGCGGTTAAACCGACGGCAAAACGTTGTTTGGTTTGTTCGAGCTGGCGTTCAACCGCGCGTTTTTCTGCCACCACAAAGGTTAAATCATCATTGGCGCTCAATACATTAAAATAGGTCTGCGCTACCCGGACAATCAACCCCTGAATAGTGGCGTTATAATTGGTCTGATTTTGTAACGCCTGTTTTTCTGCGGTGGATAATTTGGACCAGTCTGACCAGTCAAAAATAGTTTGTTGCAGGTTAATTGTGTTGGAATAGCTGGTACCAAAGCTACCGGTCGCCTGGCTGGTGCTGGTGCGGTCTTTGTCAATTTTTGAAGTGAGACTGATATTCGGTAAAAAACTGGCTTTGCTGATATCAATCGCGGCATTGCTGGCATCACGCTGCGCGGCAGCTCTTAACACTTGCGGATCTTTTTTCAGCGCTAATTGGTAAATATTTTGTAAGTTTTCAGCGCTGGCTTGCAGACTGAACAAACCGATTGCAGCGCAAATCAGTGTATTTAATAAATTTTTCTTCATGACCCAATCCTATGGATAAACAAATTGACCGAATAATATCGTGTTAGCGTACACTAAGTCACAATAATTGCGTAAAAGTTATACCGCGAAGTGTAACAGAATGTGAGTTCGAATATGTCTGAAATCAAGGGGATCCAGTATCCCAGCTTTTATCCGGCGGATTTGCAAATCCTCGACCAACGCACAGTTTTTCAGGGTTTTTTTCGGATTAATGAATACAAAATCCGCCATCGGTTATTTAATGGTGGCTGGAGTGAAGTCGTCAGCCGTGAAATGTTTGAACGCGGTCATGCGGTGGTGGTGTTGCCTTATGATGTTGCGAGTGATCAGTTGGTGCTGGTGGAACAAATCCGGTTAGGGGCCGCTGCGACCAGCAGTACCCCCTGGTTGTTAGAAGCGGTGGCCGGCATGGTCGGCGCCGGTGAAAATGTCGAAGAGGTAGCCAGACGGGAAGCCCTGGAAGAAGCGGGTTTAACCTTAGGCCGGTTACAGCCGATGCTGAGTTATTTATCCAGCCCAGGTGGCACCACTGAGCGGATCCATCTGTTGTTAGGTGAATTAATAGCGCCGGTACAAACCGGGGTTTTTGGTCTGGCCGAGGAGCATGAGGATATCAAAGTGCATCTGCTCAGCCGCACTGAGGCGATGCAACTGCTGGCGGCAGGAAAAATTGATAATGCCGCCACTGTGATTGCACTACAATGGTTGGAATTGCATGGTGCCACAGTCCGCGCCGCCTGGAAGTAAGGAGTAGCCATGACGTTGTTGGCGAAAAAACGCAGTTATCAGCCTTATGTACCGGACTTCCTGTCGTTGTGCGAGAGGAATTATGCCCAGTTGCGCCATTTATTGCCGCTGTCGGCCCATCGCAATGGCAGTAGTCGTTTTATCTCGACGCCGCCAAGCACAGTGGACAGCCAGTTGATCCAGATTAATCCCGAGGAAGGCTACCGCATCCGTTTGTTGGAGCTGTGCAAATTCACCACCACCATCAAAATTGAACATGTCAGTCAAACCGCACTTGGCTGGCTCAGACCGCAATTTGAAGTGCGGTTGTATCATGATGCCAGGCTGGCGGAAGTGATTTCCTGTCAGCAAATGCGCCGCTTTAAAGCAGTGTACGATTACCCCAACCTGGAAATGATGCAACCGGATGAAAAACGGCAAATTAATATGTTATTGCGCGACTGGCTGATGTTATGCCAGCGCCAAGGTTATCATAGTGTGGAAAGCCTGAGTTAAAGTCAGTGGCTGTCCTGCCGTCGGCATGGAGTTTAATACTGTGCGTTATCAATTGCCGGCCAAAGCCGGATATCGCTTGTTACAACTGAGTGACTGTCATTTGCTGGCAAGTAGCGATGGGGTCTATCAGCAAATCCAACCTTGGAGGCATCTGAAACAGCTATTGCAGCAGTTGCAGTCAGAGCAGTTTGATGCGGTGATCTTAACTGGTGATTTAACCCAGGATCATAGCCTGGCGTCTTATCAACAGCTGGCTGCGTTATTTGCCGACTGGTCGGGACCTGTGTTGTATCTGTCTGGTAACCATGATGAGCCCGCACTGATGGCGCAGGCTTTTGCTGCCGCGCCTTTTGTGGCTGCCACTGAATTATGCTCTGAACACTGGCGCTGGTTGTTACTCAACACCAAAGGCGAAACCCCGGCTGGTTATTTTCCGGCTGAGCGCTGCGCTGCGTTGGCGCAACAACTCGGCAGCGATACCAGGCCGGTTTGGTTGTTTTGTCATCATCAACCGCTGCCGATTGGCGCCAGTATCGATGGACATGGCCTGCAGCAACCTGAGCTGTTGCTGAGCACCCTGGCACGTTTTCCGCTGGTTCAAGGACTAGCGCATGGGCATTGTCATTATCATTACCAGCGTCGTTATGCTTATCCGCAGCAACAGGGCAGTTTGCAGTTGGTGGGGTGCCCGGCCACCTCGGTGCAGTTTTGTCTGACGCCGGACTGGCAAACTGAAGATCAAGGGCCACAAGGCCTGATTTGGCATTTTTCAGCCAATGCCGAAGTGAGCTGGCAACCAGTCGCCTTGTCGACTCCGTTAAACTTTCAGGAGTAGTCGTTTGTCTGAATCGAAATTAGTGTTGTATTTACATGGTTTTGCCAGTTCTTCCCGTTCGGAAAAAGCCTTACTGACGGCTGATTATTTCCAGCAGCATCTGCCGCAGCATCAGCTGTTACTGCCGGATTTACCTTATACCCCAGCCGAAGCTGTGGCTGCGATTGAACAGACACTGGCAGGTCGCAGACCGGATGCCGTGATTGGCAGTTCCTTAGGTGGTTTTCTGGCGACCCGGCTGGCACTGCAACATCAGTGTCAGGCGGCGCTGATTAATCCGGCGGTGCAGCCGCATTTATTGCTGGCAAAACATCTGGGCTGTTATCAGCATCCGGTGTTGCAACAGCAGTATCAGGTAAGGGCTGAACATTTGCCGGTGTTGGCTGCTTTAGCACCACCGCAACCGGTTGCGCCCACCCACATCAAAGTGTTTTTACAAAGCGCGGATGAAGTGCTGGATTACCGTGATGCGGTTAATTTTTATCAATATTGTCAGTTAGATGTACAAGAAGGCGGCGATCACAGCTATCAGGGCTATGCCAACAGGCTGCCGGATATTGTCAAATTCTGCCAATTAGCGTAAAACACTGGTGATCAATACAGTGACTTTGCACCGGTACGCTTCAGCGTAGCCGGATTGCCCATAGCACCCAGAGTAAAACCATGACTGAACAACTTTATAATGCCGATTCGATTGAGGTACTGACCGGGCTTGAACCTGTACAGCGCCGTCCCGGAATGTATACCGATACCACCCGTCCTAACCATATGGGGCAGGAAGTCATCGATAACAGCGTCGATGAAGCATTGGCCGGTCATGCTGATCAAATCCAGGTGATATTGCATACCGATCATTCACTGGAAGTGATCGACAATGGCCGTGGCATGCCGGTGGATATCCACCCGGAAGAAGGCGTCAGCGGGGTCGAACTGATTTTATGCCGCTTACATGCCGGCGGTAAATTTTCCAATAAAAACTATCAATTTTCCGGTGGTTTACACGGCGTTGGTATTTCAGTGGTGAATGCCTTATCCACCCGGGTGGAAGTGGCGGTTCGTCGCGATGGCCAGGTCTATGAAATGGCGTTTGAGCACGGTTTTAAAGTCAGTGAACTCAGTGTCACCGGCACCGTCGGCAAACGCAATACCGGCACCCGCGTGCGGTTCTGGCCTGATCCGAAGTATTTTGATTCCAATAAGTTCTCAGTCAGCCGTTTGTTGCATGTGCTGAAAGCCAAAGCCGTGTTATGCCCGGGTCTGACGGTGAAGTTTGAGGATAAAGTCAACGAACAGAGCTACAGCTGGTGTTATATCGCCGGTATTCGCGACTATTTAATTGATGCGGTCAAGGAGATGACGGCACTGCCGGAAACACCATTTACCGGTAATTTCGCTGCCAGTCATGAAGCGGTGGAATGGGCGGTACTGTGGTTGCCCGATGGCGGCGAATTAGTGACTGAAAGTTACGTTAATTTGATCCCAACAGCGCAGGGCGGCACCCATACCAATGGGTTGCGCCAGGGTTTGCTGGACGCACTGCGCGAGTTTTGTGAATTCCGTAATTTATTGCCACGCGGCATTAAGCTGACGCCAGAGGATGTCTGGGATCGCTGTAGTTATATTCTGTCTTTAAAGATGCAGGAACCGCAGTTTGCCGGTCAGACCAAAGAACGGTTATCCAGCCGGCAGGCGGCCAGCTTTGTCAGCGGGGTGGTGAAAGATAGTTTTAGTCTGTGGCTGAACGAGCATACCGAAATCGCCGAAATGCTGGCGGAATTCTGTATTAACAATGCACAAAAACGGTTAAAAGCTGCGAAGAAAATAGTCCGGAAAAAAGTCACGGCAGGGCCAGCCTTGCCGGGGAAACTGGCGGATTGTAGTGGCGCCGATGTCAGCCGTTCAGAACTATTTCTGGTGGAAGGGGATTCGGCTGGTGGTTCGGCCAAACAAGCGCGCGATCGTGAATTTCAGGCCGTGATGCCACTGCGTGGTAAAATTCTCAATACCTGGGAAGTTGAATCGGAACAAATCCTGGCGTCGCAAGAAGTACATGATATTTCGGTGGCGATTGGGATGGATCCAAATTCCGCCGATTTAACTCAGTTGCGCTATGGCAAAATCTGTATTCTGGCCGATGCCGATTCGGATGGTTTGCATATCGCTACCTTGTTGTGTGCGCTCTTTATGCAGCATTTCCGCGCGCTGGTGGATGCTGGGCATGTGTTTGTGGCGATGCCACCGCTGTATCGGATTGATATCGGCAAAGATGTGTATTATGCCCTTGATGAAGAAGAGAAAAACGGTATTCTGGATCGGCTGGAGGCCGAGAAAAAACGTGGCAAAATTAATGTGCAGCGCTTTAAAGGTCTGGGTGAAATGAATCCATTGCAGTTGCGCGAAACCACCATGGATCCGAATAGCCGCCGGCTGGTGCAACTGACCATTGATGATGCCAAACAAACCATCGAAATGATGGATATGCTGCTGGCGAAAAAACGTGCTTCGGACCGGCGTGAATGGCTGGAGCAAAAAGGCGATCGGGCCATTATTGCCTGATCTTGGCTCACCTGATTACTGCACAGAAGGGACATGGAATTGGCAAAAGCCCGGATAGTATCGGCCTTGTTCTGCACTTTGTTGCTGGTCAGCAAGCCATTGCTGGCTGACAGTCAAACTTCGGCTGTGGCGGCAACTAGTTCTGATGCAGCATCCGACCTCGCTGCTACTACTGTGACCACTCAGGTGTTGCCAGAATGGTTATTGCAGATTAAACGCAGTAAATATCAGCAGCCGGAAGCGATGTTACAGCTCGCCAAGCAGCATGAAGCTGAATATGGCCGCTGGCCGGTGGATATTCAAGCGCATTGGCTGAATGAATTAGCTGCGATTTATGAAGTGCTGGGCCGGCACCGCGAGCAATTGGCTGTGGCAGAACGGGGTCTGGCACTGCTGGGTAATCAGCCTGAGCCGGTGCGGGTTGAGCTGTTGTACAGCATGGGTTTCGCGCTGGAGATGCAGCAGGAATATGGCGTTGCGGATGACTATTATGAAAAAGGCATGGCGCTGGCAACCCAGCTGAATAACGAAAAACTGATGATTGAAGGCCTGACCAACCTGGCGGCGATGCGGGCGGAAGAAAGCGAAGATCCCAAAGCGCTGGATATGCTGAAACAAGCCTATGACAGAGCACTGAAATTGCAGGACAAAGAAACGCTGGCGCTGGTACAGGCTGAACTCGGCATGATGTATGCCCAGCTTGGGGTTGACGACGAAGCCCGACAGTTTTTGGAAGCTTCTTATCAAATTCTCGACGAATTAGGCTGGGTGAAAAGTAAATTATCCGTCTGGTACAATCTGGCATCGATTTATCAGTATTTGCAAAAACCAGCACAGGCATTGCAGATTTATGACGAAATGCTGAAAATTAGTCTGACGCAGGAAGACCCGGTCAGTCTGTATTTTTCTTATCTGGGACTGGCGCGCGCCAGTCAGGATGTCAAACGGCTGGATGCAGCCCTGGCCTATATCGAAAAAGCTGAGCAATATTTGCCGCATCTGCAGTCGACCTTTCAGATTGGTGAACACCATTTTACCAAGGCCCGGATTTATCGCAGTTTAGGCCAGACCAATCTGGCGATGCAGCAGGTGGATTTGGCATCGGCGCAACTGGATAACAGCAGTAATACCTCTGATAAGTTTTTTGCGCTGTATTTTGAAGAACTAAGGTCGCGTCTGTATGCCGATACCGGCGATTACGAAAAAGCCTATCGGACGCTGAATAAATTTGTGCAGTCTTATATCCAGTTGCAAGATGATAAACGCGACCTGGATGTGCAGAAACTGCGGCTGAGTTTTGATGCCGAACGGCAACAAGCCCGCAATGAATTACTACAAAAAGACAATGAGTTACAAGCGCTGCGTCTGCAGGAAATTGAGCATAACCGCCATATGCAGTGGTTATGGATCGGTTTGTTTGCCGGGACTTCGCTGATTTTATCTTTTTTACTGTTATGGCAATGGCGTCGCCGCCGTGCTTTGCAGCGATCTGCTGCCGCCTGAACACTGAGCTTTGCTGGAACCTGAAATGACTGAAATTATCTTGTCCCAAGACGGGGTGGAACAACTACCACTGCGGCGTTTTACTGAAGACGCTTACCTGAATTATTCGATGTACGTCATTATGGACCGGGCTTTGCCACATATTGGTGATGGCCTGAAACCGGTGCAGCGCCGGATTATTTACGCCATGTCGGAACTGGGCTTATCCCATCTGGCCAAGTTTAAAAAATCTGCCCGTACCGTCGGTGACGTGCTGGGTAAATTTCACCCGCATGGCGATAGCGCCTGTTATGAAGCCATGGTGTTGATGGCGCAACCGTTTTCATACCGTTACCCGCTGGTCGACGGCCAGGGCAACTGGGGGGCGCCGGATGATCCAAAATCATTCGCCGCCATGCGGTATACCGAAGCGAAGTTATCCCGTTTCAGCGAATTACTGTTAAGCGAGCTGGGGCAGGGCACTGTCGATTGGGTGCCGAATTTTGATGGCACGCTAGATGAACCTAAAGTGTTACCAGCGCGATTGCCGCATATTTTGCTGAACGGTATCACAGGGATAGCCGTCGGTATGGCCACCGATATTCCGCCGCATAACGTGCGGGAAATTGCCGCTGCGGCTTGTCATTTACTGGATCATCCAACGGCGTCAGTACCGGATTTATTGCAATTTGTGCAAGGGCCGGATTATCCGACTGATGCCGAAATTATCACGCCACGGCATGAACTGCAGAGCATTTATGAAACCGGCCGTGGCTCGGTGCGGATGCGGGCCATTTATACCCAGGAAGATGGTGATATCGTCATCACCGCACTGCCGCACCAGACCTCAGGCTCTAAGGTGCTGGAACAAATCGCGGCGCAGATGAATGCGAAAAAACTGCCGATGGTGTCCGATTTACGCGATGAATCGGATCATGAAAGCCCGACCCGGATTGTGATAGTGCCGCGCTCGAACCGGATTGATGTCGAGCAACTGATGCAGCATCTGTTTGCCACCACAGATTTGGAAAAATCCTATCGGGTGAATCTGAATATCCTTGGGCTGGATCAGCGACCACGGGTGAAAAACCTGCTGGAAATTCTGTCTGAGTGGCTGGTGTTCCGTCGGGATACCGTGCGGCGGCGTTTGCAGTACCGGCTGGATAAAGTGCTGGACCGCATCCATGTGCTGGAAGGTTTGCTGATTGCGTTTTTGAATATCGATGAAGTGATCCGCATCATCCGGGAAAACGATGAACCTAAGCCAGTGCTGATGGCGCATTTTGGCATTACGGAGCGCCAGGCCGAAGCCATCCTGGAACTGAAGTTACGTCATTTAGCTAAGCTCGAAGAAATGAAAATCCGTGGTGAACTGGCGGACTTAGCCAAAGAGCGGGATCATTTACAAGGCATTTTAGGTTCTGAGAAAAAGCTGACTAAGCTGATCCGGGATGAACTCAACGCTGATGCGCAAAAATACGGCGACAACAGACGCAGCCCGCTGGTGTCACGTGGTGAAGCCAAAGCGCTGAGTGAAAAAGAATTATTGCCAAGCGAAGCTGTGACTGTAGTGTTGTCAGAAAAAGGCTGGGTCCGTTGTGCCAAGGGCCATGATGTCGACGGCAACAGCTTGCAGTACAAAGCCGGCGACGGTTATAAGTCATCTGCTATTGGCCGCAGTAACCAATATGCTGCTTTTATTGACAGTAGCGGTCGCTGTTTTGCCGCCGAAGCGCATGAATTGCCATCGGCACGCGGTCAGGGTGAACCGCTGACCGGGCGTTTTGCGCTGGTGGCGGGTGAAAGTTTTGAACATGTGTTGATGGCCGATGACAGTCAGCAATTATTATTAGCCTGCGATGCTGGTTATGGTTTTGTCACCAGCTTTGCTGACCTTATCAGCCGCAATAAAGCTGGTAAAGCCTTGTTGTCACTACCAACCGGTGCCAAAGTGCTGACGCCATTGCCGATCAAACAGCCGGAAACCGATCAGGTGGTTGCCATTTCCAACGAAGGCCGGATGCTGGTATTCCCTATTGCTGAGCTGCCGAAACTCAGCAAAGGCAAAGGCAATAAAATCATTAGTATTCCATCAGCCCGCGCCGCTTCGCGCGAGGAATATATCAAGTTGCTGGCGGTGGTGCCGGCTGATTCTGGTATTACGCTGGTGGCCGGGAAACGCAAAATGACGATTAAAGCGGCCGATCTGGCGCATTATGTTGGCGAGCGTGGCCGTCGCGGCAATAAGTTACCCCGCGGCTTGCAGCGGATTGATGAATTGCTGGTCGGTGAAGTGGAATAAGGCTCAGAGCTGTGGCACGCTCTGGACAAGTACCACTCAGATCCGCAGCATTAAAACGAGCTGGCGACTTGAGGTCGTGACAGTCGCAAGCTGTGTCATGCGCTGCTGGTCTGGGCCAGCGCATGACCAGCCGATGAGCAAGTCAATGAATGTTCTATTTCAGAAACTTAATGCTCAAGGGGTAGACCCAGATTTGCCCTTGATTCGCTTTGAGGGCCGCGACAATAGCAAAGATGAAATTAAGTAGCGCAAGAATAATCAAACCCAAGGCGCCGACAAGGATGAAGGTTAACACCGCACAAATGATCGAGTAAATGAATAGGCTGATCAGCCAATTGATGGTCACTTTGCCATGGGTGTCGATGAGTTCGTTTTTGTCTTTATTGGCAACCCACATCACAATCGGCATGATCAGACCTAAACCAGGAATGACAATGCTGGTTAGCTGGCTTAAATGTATCAGCATGCAATAGGTTTTTAACGGCATTCCCCAATATTCTTGTTTATTTAGGTCCATTTAATTCTCCGGTTAAAGCATCAAACACAACTGTCGCCCCAATGGCGGTCGAGCTAAGGGTCCATCGGACAGCTGCGGCGAAGTTGCAACTATTGCTGCGCGCCGGGCCAACAGATGAATTTGTGAGGTACAAATCCTGCGCAGATAGCTCACCGTTAATGCTATTGCATTCGTACAGTAAACGATAACCTTGAGTGAATGGCAAGGCTAAAATCGTGTAAAGCTTTTTGGTACAGCAGCAGAGCGGCCAGCGCTGAGTACGGCTATATTCAAGGCTAGAACCCATCAGCACAGATCAAACCAGCCACCGGACAATAATCCGCTATAATAGGCGGCTTTTTTCTGTGCTGAGGTTGTGCCTGTGCTTGCTGTGATCCGTTTAGTGTTACTGGTGTTGTTTATTGTGCTGGCGTCCAGCCTGGGTTTGTTGATTTGCCTGGTAAGGCCTTTTCATCCGCATAATGTCGGGTTGTTTTCATCCTGGTATGGCAAAGCCAGCTGGTTATTTGGCGTGGAAGTGGAAATTCGCCGGCCGCCAAGCGTCGCGGCGGCGATGCCTTGTGTTTTTGTCGCCAACCATCAGAACAACTATGACTTGTTTACCATCAGCGGTGCTTTAATGAAAGGCACCGTCACTATTGGCAAAAAGAGTCTTAAATTTATTCCGTTTTTCGGTCAGTTGTATTGGCTCAGTGGCAATATCCTGATTGACCGCGACAATAAAAGCCGCGCCGTCGGCACTATGCAAGGCGCGGTTGAGCGCATCAATAAAGATAAAGTCTCGGTCTGGGTGTTTCCGGAAGGGACCCGTAGTTATGGCCGTGGTTTACTGCCGTTTAAAACCGGCGCTTTTCATATCGCCCAGCAGGCTGGGGTGCCGATAGTGCCGATTTGTATGAGTCAGACCCATGGCAAAATTAAACTGAATCGCTGGAATAACGGCAAAATTATTATCGAATTTCTGCAGCCACTGCTGCCGGAAGACTTCGCCGTGCCGGCGCGGGAAGCGGCGCAACAAGTGCGTACTTTAATGGCAGAAAAAATTGCCGCGCTTGATAGCGAGTTAGCGAGCGATTACACTGCGCCTACCACCACAGTTGCAGGATAACCTTATGGAAAACTGGCAGGAATTTACCAACGACACCATCAGCGCTTTGCTCGAAGACGGTAGCGATCCGGATGCGGAATATACCATTGAGCATCACTTTTACGATGTTGACTTTAACAAGCTGGAAAAAGTAGCGGTTGAAGTGTTTAAGCTCGGTTTTGAAGTGACAGATGCCGAAGAAGTTGAATTTGAAGATGGCGGCAGTGCCTGGGTATTTGATGCCATTCGTGAGCAATCACTGGATGCTGACAGTATTACGGCGGATGCGATTAAGCTCGAAACGCTGGCGCGCAAATTCGACGTTGAATACGACGGCTGGGGCACCTACTTTGAAGGTGAAGACGACGAATTTGACGAAGACGACGAAGAGTAATTTGAATAAAACCCGGTGCGCCGGGTTTTGTTATTTTTAGCCTGCCTTTCATGGCATCCAAGCCACCACTGACCTGATCTGTCATTATTTTGTCGACAAGCTGCATTACAATGTCCGCTTTGCCAGGCAGGATCAACACGCGCATGTGGGATAACAGAAATAGCTTCCGGGGTTGGCTGCTGACGATGACTTGGCTGGGGGCCATGTTGGCGCTAGTCAGTTGCGAGTTGCCAACAGCTCAGGTGACTCAGTCGCCAGTAAATCCGGCTGTGCCAAGCCCAACACCAGCTCAGCCATCGCAGGGGGTGTTGCTGATTTCCATTGATGGTTTTGCC
Organism: Rheinheimera sp. B2H12; assembly: GCF_059620065.1. Taxonomy (NCBI): domain Bacteria; kingdom Pseudomonadati; phylum Pseudomonadota; class Gammaproteobacteria; order Chromatiales; family Chromatiaceae; genus Rheinheimera; species Rheinheimera sp. B2H12. The sequence goes on from NZ_CM184363.1 coordinate 832,770, forward strand.
CGTCATTATCTTGAGCGTTATCCCGCTCCAGCCATTCAAGCGCTGGCGGCTGCCGGCAGCATAGCTGAAGCGATGCAGCCCGCTTTTCCAACCAAGACCTTCCCCAATCACTACAGCATAGTGACAGGTTTATACCCGGCCCATCATGGCATTGTGGAAAACAATATTTATGATGCCGGTTTTGACAGTATCTTCCGGTTAAATAAACCGGAAGAAGTGAAAAATGCCCGCTGGTGGCTGGGAGAACCGGTTTGGGTGACCGCTGAAAAACAAGGGGTGAAAACCGCCACTTTCTTTTATCCTGGCTCAGAAGCAGCTATTCAGGGCATACGACCGGCTTTGTGGCAAGCTTATGATGGCAGCATCGACAATCTACAGCGGGTGCGCTCGGTACTGCAGTGGCTGGATTTGCCAGCGACTGAGCGGCCGGCTTTTCTGACGCTCTATTTCAGCAGTGTCGATGATGCCGGTCACGCTTATGGCCCGGATTCGCCCGAGGTGGCGGCCGCTATTGCCGAGGTGGACCGGGCTATTGCTCTGCTGGTGGCTGGTCTGAAACAACGGGGCCTGTACGGCAAACTGGATCTGATGCTGGTGTCGGACCACGGCATGGCAGCCGTACCAGCACAGCAGGTTATTTTACTCGATCAGCTGTTTGATAGCAGCAAAGCCGCGCTGGTGCTGTGGACGCCGGAAATTGTGTCGATTTTTCCCAAACCTGGTGAACTGGAGCCTATTTATCAGCAGTTACAGCAACAATTACCGGCGACAGCGAAGGTCTACAAAAAGTCTGAGTTGCCAGCCCGCTGGCATTATCAGCAGTCAAAACGGATTGCGCCTTTGCTGGTGATCCCGGAACCTGGTTGGCGCCTGATGCAGCAGGCCAGACAGCAGCAATGGTTGGCCACCCATGGCGAGGACAAAGTGACCGGCAGTCATGGTTATGACAATGCCAGCCCTGAGATGCAGGCGATTTTTATCGGGCAGGGCCCCTCTTTTGTGGCAGGTCGCACGTTAGCGCCTTTTGCCAATATTGAACTCTATAACCTGATGTGCGGCATCTTAGGGATCACACCCGCCGCCAATGACGGTGATCCGGCCTGGGCGGATGCGATGCAGGCAGCGGCGAGCGAAGCTGCGGCTAAAACCTTGGGTCCAGCAGCGCGGGCAGAGTAATTTCACGGATAAAACAGGCATTGGACAGCCCGAGGATAGTTCGAACCACAGCAACGACATCATGCAGCGGGATTAATTCGCCCTGACCACGGGCGACAGCCTCGTTCAGTGGGATATGCAGTTGATCCTCGGTATTAAGATAACCCAGTTGCAGGCAGGTCACCGCCAGTTGTTGCTGGCGATAGCCTTCCCGCAGTGCATCAGCAATGCCATTTAATGCGTGTTTACAGGCGCTGAAGGTCACTTCAGGCCGGCCACTCTGGCGTAAGCCAGAAGTCGAGCCAGTCAGGATAATCTGTGGTTTGCTGCTGCAGAGTAGCCTTGGCAACAGACGCTGCAGCAACAAAATGGTGGCGCTCAGATTGACCTGTAGTAACTGGATAATTTCTGTTTCTTCATCCCCGGCAAAGTCATAGTCGGTACTGAAAGCCTGCGCTTCCCAAATCCCCAGATTATAAATAATGACATCTAACTGCGCTGGGGCGGCAGCTGCAACTTGCGCGACTGCCTGCTGCGGCTGGGCAAAATCAGCGCAAATCCAGCGGATGGAGGCTGAGGTTGTCAGCAGATCTGCCGGTGTCGTGCGGGACACCCCAGTCAGTTGGTGGCCATCACTGGCCAGCGCTGTGACTAAAGCTCTGCCAAGACCCTGGCTGGCACCGATCACCATAATTTCCATTGTGACTATTCCTCGTTTGCTTGATGTGAGCCGCCTGCGATGGCTGGTTTGTGACAAAGCGGCTTGAGACTGCTGTCATCACTTTGTAGGTTAAATAGGTACTTTAACGCAGTCTACTCAGTAACACCAGTTGGCAGCGTCATTTCGCTGCTGCAAAAACCCCGAACAACAGCTTTGGCTGGCCGCTTTTTCGACTGAACGCTGAGTCAGGGCAGCAACAAAAGCCCGGTCAGGCTGCGCAGCACCGATAACGCAGTACCCATAGCACAGCTGGAACAGCGCAGTGGGTGCCGGACTGTTCTCCATCTATTGGTTGCAGATGGGATGGAGCGGTCAGTTAGTTTGCCTGTTATTGCGCAAACGGAAGGTAAAGGGAGCGTGACGGCAAATCAGGTAAAAGAGCAAGGCCCAGCATAATTCGCCCAACATAATATTGCGGTTTGACCAGGTGGCAATACCAAATTGGGAAAACTCCACCAACTGACCGGCAGAGAGCAGATAAACCGGCACATTCACCACATAGAGCCAAGCCAGCGTCAGCAATTCCAGCAGGGGGCTGGCAGGCAGCAGCAGAAAAGCCAGCAATGGCAGGTTCAACAGCAGCATTGCCGCAGCAAAGCAAAGCGAGCGGGAGGCTTGCAGCATGATAGTTATTCCTTGTCTTGCAGTGCTTGTAACAAAAATTGGTAATCAGCTGATGGATTGAGCGTCAGTTGTGACTGGATCTGACGCCGAATTGTCGCCAGCTGCGCAGGGGAGAGCAGTGCAGTTTCAAATTCCAGGCCCTTTTGATACCAATATAAACTCGCGTTATAGTTGCGTTGGACGACTGACCAGGTGAGAAAGTTCAACTGCAGCTCGTTTGATTGAACTTTATAATCCAGCTCAGGTGGCGCATAACTTTCCAGTTCTGCCAGAATTGCCACATCAGCACCAGCAGCTCCAGAGACGACACTAAAAGCCAAGCCTGAAGGATAAATACCCAAAGCGGCAATTTGTTTGCGCACCGCAACAGGGGCATTTGCCATGAGTGCCATGTCAAAAGCGGTGGCGGCCACGCCATTAAATTCCCCGTGTCGGCGCAGATCTCCATTCCGCAACAGGGTTAAAAATTCCGTCCAGTCGTTCTTTTTCCGCACCTGCCGGATGGTTTCTAAAAAAGTAGTGTCTGTCATGAAACTCGCGTCCAGTTCGGTTGCGGCGGGTTGTGGCGATAAATCAGCAGCCATAGTGACTGCTGACGTTGCCGTTGTTGCAACCGACGCTGTACTGTTTGCTGTGTGAGGTACCGCTGGTTTGCCAATGCCAGTGCTGTGCTGTGGCCAGAGATAGCACAGCAGCAGTCCAAGGCCCAATAACAGTATAAATATGACTTTTTTCATCAATGCTCATCCGTTACAATATTTGTTGCGCAGCGCCTGCCATCCATCACAAGTTGACATCTTCTGGGCGTTTTCATAAAAAAAGCTGCCAAAAAGATCGACGGCGGTAAAATATGTTGCCGCTTTTTGATTGCATTCGCGCAGCCGCTTACCTCCTGCTGTATCATTGTCTAAATCCTCTAAACAGGTTAGTTCCATTGCTGATTTACATTGTTGAGCACTGCTTGCTTGGCTACCTAAAATGTACGTGTAGCATCTGTCATGATGAGTGCTGGACGAGTCAACATATGCATGCCAATGACTCGCACCTGAGAGTGGATTGCTATCAACTTACTTGTTAATTCATGGTAATATTTGACGTTTAAAAGGTCTTTATGTCAAATTTTATTTTCATTTGTTTTTTTATGTTTGTTAATTTGATTTATTTGTCAAAAAATAATATTTAAAATGTCATAAAAGCTTCCCCTGCTGGATTGGATGCCGCCAGCTTTCGTCAGTTTGCGGCTCAGACTGTGGTGTCTGCAAAGGTCAAACTGCCAATCTAACCGGCTGCAGATGCGTTCGACAATCACTCAAGCATAACCTTTGCTGTCCTGTTGCGGCTGACAGGCATAGGTGATGGGCAGGGTCCATTGTGACAACCTGATACTGATTTCACCTTCGCCGTATAAAAAACGTTTTTCAGCAGCTTATGCTGAGTCGAAAAAGCTGCCATGTTGTTGTGGGGGGCTCGCAACAGCGGAAGATCGCGGACAACTGGTGTTGCTAAGCATACTGCGTTAAAGGACCTATTTAACCTACAAAGCTATGGCAGCAGTCTCAAGCCGCTTTGATACAAACCTGCCATAGCTGGCGGCTCCCATCAATCAAACCAAGAATAGTCAAGATGGAATAGTATCTTTAATGGGTACTGTGTCGCTGTTTATTATCCAAAACCAGCACTGCTGGATAATTATTCTGCTGGTATGTCAGGCGCAGACTGCTTAGGATATTCATCAGTTGATGAATTAGAGCGCAGGTACGGATGCCAAATCAAATCGGCAGGCCAACGGGTGAAACGGATACCCGGCAATTATTGCTGCATCAGGCCAGATTATTATTTGCGGCACAGGGTTACCAGAAAGTCTCAACCCGGCAAATCGCCCAGGCTTGTGATGTCAATGCGGCGATGATTCGGTATTACTTTGGTGATAAAGCCGGTTTGTTCGAGGCCGTCCTGATCGAGACTATTGCTCCGCTATCACAATTACTGCAGCAGCAACTGCACAATCCACAGCAACTGCCCCCCGCTATTTTTATTCAGTTGTATTACCAGTTAATGGGCCAGGCACCGGATTTACCTAAACTGATTTTTCGTTCTTTGCAGGATCCGGCCTCAGCGGAACATCAAATTGTCAGCCGGGTATTTGGCCGCTTTTTACAGCAAACGCTGGCAAATTTACAGCAGATGTTGCAGCGTCCAGGCGTGTTATGGCCAGGTCTTCATGCGCAAAACGCTGTCTTGTCCTGTCTCAGTTTGTCGGTATTTCCATTTTTATTGCCTGAACTGGTGAAAAACCTGCTGCAGATTGAGCTGACGCCAGCTTTTTTGACGCAGCTTGGTCAGCATCAGCAGGTGTTATTGCAACAGGGATTAGGTCCGGTCGGAGATGACACACATGCGTAATATTGGCATCAGTCTGTGCTGTTTGCTGCTGCTGGCTTGTCAGCCAGAGCTGAAGCCAGTGGCTTTGGGCACACTGGAGCGGGAAAGGGTCGTGCTCAGAGCGCCAGTCACTGAATTGATCAGCGCAATCAAGGTGAGTAAGGGCCAGCCGGTGCAGGCTGGTCAGTTGTTGTTGCAACTGGACAGCCAGTCGCAGCAGCTAAAAGTCAGTCAGCAGCAGGCTGAAGTCAGGCGCTGGCAGGCGATGCTGGCTGAACAGCGCAATGGCAGTCGACCTGAGCAACTGGCTGGGGCAGAGGCCGAAGTCCGGCGTCTGACGGCTGCGGTGTTGTTGGCCAGACAGCAATTAAAGCGTCAGCAACAGTTGCGCGGTCGTGGCCTCAGTAGTCAGGCAGAACTGGATAATGCCAGCGCACTGCTGAAAAACAATCTGGCGGCACTGGCGGTAGCCGAGCAACAGCAATTACAACTGCAACATGGCAGTCGTGCTGAAGTATTGCAGCAGGCCGAAGCTGCGCTGGAAGTACAACAGCAGTTACTGGCGCAGGAACAGAAAAAGCTGCAGGATTTGTCAATCACCGCCAGTCGGGCCGGGCTGCTGGAAGATCTGCCTTATTACGCTGGTGAGCGGGTGATGCAGGGTGCCAGTCTGGCCATTATCGCTGCTGACAGTGCGCCTTTTGCCAGAGTCTATCTGCCACAAGCGTATCTGATCCAGTTTCAGCTGGGGGCGGCTGTTCAGGTGCTCGTCGAAGGACGGCCTGAGCCGCTGAGCGGCCGGATCCGGTATATCGCGCCGACCGCCAGTTTTACGCCCTATTACGGCCTGCAACAAAGTGAAAGAGCCAGGCTGATGTTTCTGACTGAAATTGAGTTAACGGATGCTGCACAGCTGCCCACCGGCATTGCGGTGCAGCTACTGACCGGTCAGATTGACGGAACCCGCTCATGACAGCACTGGCGATTGATGTGCACGGCATGAGCAAACAATTTGGCGATTATCAGGCGGTCAGCCAGTTAGATTTACAAGTGCCAACCGGCTGTATCTATGGGTTTCTCGGGCCTAATGGCTGCGGGAAATCGACCTCGATCCGGATGCTGACCGGTCTGCTGACACCCAGCAGTGGCAGTCTGCAGGTGCTCGGTCTGCAACTGCCGCAACAGGCCGAACAACTGCGCTCGCAGGTAGGCTACATGACGCAGAAGTTTTCTTTGTACGACAATTTAACCGTGCAGGAAAATTTGCAGTTTGTCGGCCAGATTTATGGCCTGCCGCGCCGGCAACGGCAGCAACGACAGCAAGAGTTATTGCAGCTGTATCATCTGGATGACAAACGGCAGGTGATGGCAGGTCGGCTGAGTGGTGGTCAGAAACAACGGTTAGCCCTAGCTGCCGCCACGATACATCAGCCGAAATTGTTATTCCTGGATGAACCCACCTCGGCGGTTGATCCGGAAAACCGACGGGATTTCTGGGAACGGTTATTTGATTTAAGTGAACAGGGCACCACCATTCTGGTGTCGACACATTACATGGATGAAGCCGAACGCTGCCATCAGTTGGCGATCCTGGAACTGGGACAAAAACGCATTGCTGGCGCGCCGACGACGCTGATGCAGCAACTGCATGGTCGGGTGATTGAATTACGCGGCAGCGGGCTGCGGCCACTGAAAACCGAACTGGAGCAGTGGCCTGAAGTGCTGTCGGTCGCGCAGATAGGTCAGAGTCTGCGGCTGTTATTGCGGCTTGCCTTGCCGGAACTGAGCTGGCTGACGGGCCGGTTACCGGCCGAGATCAGCGCCGAAGTGGTACGTCCTTCGTTGGAAGATGTGTTTGTGGCACATACCGGGAGGGCTTATGCTCAGTCTCAGTAGAATGCAGGCGGTGATTAGTAAAGAGTTACGCCAGTTATCCAGGGATCGGATTACCTTCGCCATGATCGTGATGATCCCATTTATTCAGTTGCTGCTGTTTGGGTATGCCATCAATACTGATGTACGCCAGGTGCCAGCGGGTCTGGTTGATTTGCAAGGGGGAGCGGCAGCCCGGCAACTGGTCCATGAGTTACAGGCCAGTCAGGCGGTACAGTTTGTCCGGCAGTATCCGCATATCAGTGAGGCCGAGGCGGGCCTGACGGCAGGGGACGTCAGTGCAGTGCTGGTGATCCCGGCCGATGTGGAGCGCCGGCTGTCAGACTGGCGGCTGGGGCTGGCGGATCGAGAGCTGGTGCAGTGGCTCAGCGATGCCAGCGATCCGATGTTATCGGCGGTGATCCATGGTCTGAAACAGCTGCCGCTCGGGCAGACGGCGATGTTGCAGGCTGGGCCGCCGCTCAGCACTGCAGCTGTGGTGCATTATTTTAACCCGGAGCGTCGCACTGCCGTGAATATTGTGCCAGGTCTGATTGCGGTGATTCTGACGATGACGATGATCCTGTTCACCTCAGCAGCTATTGTTCGGGAGCGGGAGCAGGGCAATATGGAGTTTCTGATCAACACGCCAATCCGACCACTGGAACTGATGCTGGGAAAAATTCTGCCGTATCTATTGATTGGTGTGCTGCAAACGGCGTTGATCCTGGGGCTGGGACATCTGTTGTTCCAGGTGCCGCTGCCGCAGGACTGGTTGTCGTTGTGGCTGGTAACCCTGCTGTTTATTCTGGCCAGTCTGACGCTGGGGCTGCTGATTTCAACCAAAGCACAAACACAGTTGCAGGCCATGCAAATGACGGTATTTGTGTTGTTACCATCCATTTTACTGTCAGGTTTTATGTTTCCATATGCGGCGATGCCAACAATAGCCCAGTGGCTGGCGGAAATATTACCCGCCACTCATTATGTGCGGATGATCAGGGCCGTGGTGCTGCGCAATACCCACTGGCTGGAGTTATGGCCAGATGTGCTGGCATTACTCTTGTTTACCTGCATTGGCTTATTGCTGGCGACATTACGCTTTAAGAAAAAACTGGATTAACTGGCTGTCGCTCTGTGCTGGTGGCTGGAAACGTCAGACTGGCGCTAAACCGCTCTGGTTGTTGTTGCAGGCTCAGTTGCCACTGCAGGCGACTGCAGATCCGTTCAACGATGACCAGACCATAGCCATAACCTTTACTGTCCTGCTGCGGCTGACAGGCATTGGTGATGGTCAGGGTCCGTTGTTGCAACCTGATACTGATTTCACCTTCGCCGTATAAAAAAGCGTTTTTCAGCAGGTTATGCAGCACCACCAGCAGGAAACTTTCCGGTGCGCAGAGCGACAGATCCTGCTGCAGTTGCAGTTGCCAGTGGCAACTGTGGGCTGTCACTGCATTGCTGGCAATCGGCAATTGCTGGGTCAGCACTTGTTGCAGCGACAGCTGTTTAAAATGTTGCGCTTCGATATGCTCACGGCCTAACAGCAAAAAAGTGTCGGTTAACAAAGCAATATCCTGACAAGCGCGTTCAATCCGGCGTAACGCTTTCTGACTGCGGGCATCCGTTGGCAGCATTTTCTCCAGCAATTCAGCTGAACCTTGCAGGACCATCAAAGGCGTGCGGATTTCATGGGCGGCAAAACGACTAAACTCCTGTTCACGCTGAAAAAAGGCGGCAATATGACGCTGGCTATCCGACAGTGCCTGTTCTATGGTGCGTAGTTCGGCAAATTTGGCTTCGACCGCGAGCCTGGGTTGATCGGGCGACATCTGGTTGATTTTACTCACCACATTACGTAGTGGTTCCGCCATCCGCCGCACCATCCATAAGCCGGATAGCAGCGCCAGCAAGGCGATGCTAAAGCCCAGCGCCAGCGTCACCAGATGTAGTCTGGATTCATATTCGTCCAGATAATCGTCGGCGTTGTCTTTAAACACCACATAAAACAAACCCTGACCTGACGGATGTGGCCGTACCAGAAAGTGTTTATCTTCGGGTCCGAGATGATGCTCGTAAAAACCCGGCGTTTGATAAGGTTGCAACCAGGCCGGCAGCTCTGCTTCACTCCAGTAACTGTCAAATTCATAGTGGTTCGGTAAATCTGCTGCCTCGCCATTAAACTGATAGTCCCGCTCAAACATCCGGGCTTCTGCATCCAGCCAGTGGTGCAGACTAATCACTTCCATCTGGTCTTCTGCCACCAGGATCACGCCCCAGAACAGCAGGATAAACAACAGGCTCAGACTCGTGAACGTCAGGGTGAGCTGGCGGAAAAAACTGCGGTTAGCCAACAAGTTTGTAGCCCTGGCCATGCAAAGTCTCCAGTCGCGGTGGGCTGTCATCCTGCGCCAGTGCCTGACGCAGCGCATAAATATGGCTGCGCAGTGCATCGCTGGCGGGTTCTTCGTCGCCCCAGATCTGCTCAATCAAATCGGTTTTTTTCACCATGGCCGGCGCTTTTTGTAATAACAGTTTAAGTATTTGTAATTGGATCCGGCTGAGTTTCAGCGGCCGGCCCGCTTTGGTGGCCAGCAGACTCTGGGCATCCAGTTGTAACTGGCCCAAACTCAGCCGGCTTAAATCCTGCCGTTGCCCGCGTTTACTCAGCGCTTCTAACCTCAGCAGCAATTCTTTCAGCGCAAAAGGTTTCACCAGATAGTCATCACCACCGGCGGCAAAAGCGGCTTCTTTATCCGGCAGATTGTCTTTGGCGGTGAGGAATAAAATCGGCGTCTGACATAATAATTGCTGGCGGATTTGGCCCACGGCACTGATGCCATCCAGTTTTGGCATCATGATATCCATCACAATCACATCAAACTGATGCTGGCTGAGAATGCTCAGGGCGGATAAGCCGTTATATGCGCAATCGACGATAATCCCTGACATTTCCAGATAATCTGTTAAAGTTTCCATCACTTGCTGATTGTCTTCGACGAGCAGAACCTTCATGCTGAACCCACTGACAAATTAAGTTGCCGCCTAGTCTATGCATCTGAACTGCCTGATACCAGCCCTGCAAAAAAATATGTTTTTTAGCGTCAAACTTCACGAACACTTCACGCGGCAGCTGTTGCAATGCCGGCAGTTTTCAACACTGCTGAGCTGGCATCAGCGTCAACAGCAGCACTTTTGCAGGGAAATCATCATGAAAAAAATCGCACTTGGTCTGTTACTGGTTGGTAGTCCGGCCCTGTTGGCTAATCCTTATCTGGGGCTGAGTTATCAACATTTGAGTCCAAGCCTGCAGCGCTCAGATGCCGGCATTCAAATCGGTGGCCGGACCCTGGATTTAAATCAGCAGGGCAGTCGCGGTAGTGCAGCCTTGTTGCTGGGGTATCAATTAACCCCGGCCTGGGCACTGGAAGTCAGTGGCTGGCAACAAGAGGGTGGCGACAGCGTGGAAAACCGGCTATCCGCCCAACAGGATGAAGAATGGGAGGCTGAACTGGACGGTCGTCATCTGAACCTGGCAGCAGTCTGGCAGCAGCCGTTGAGTTCAACGCTAAATTATTCGCTCAGTGCCGGTCTGTTGTACAGTCGTTATGATATCCGTGCCAGCCATAGTCTGGACAATGAAGATGCAGAAGATGTGGTGCTGGCGGCCAGCAAGCAGCAACAGTCAGAATTGGGCTTTAGCGTTGCAGCTCAGCTGACGATGCAACTATATCCGCAGTGGTCGGTGCGGGCGGGTTATCGTTATCAGCAAGATAGTCTGCTGCGCAGTCATGGCCCGGTGTTATCGGCGGTTTATCATTTTTAAGCCAGTTGGCACTGCCGGCCAGCGGCAGTGCCAGTTCGTGGCGATAAGTAGTGAGGTCAAAGGATGAAGCGGATGTTTGCAACCACAGTGTTATTGCTGGTCAGTACCGGTGCCATGGCCGGTTATAAAGGGCCACAGGCGCCATTACAGCGGGATATTGCCGCAGTGCTGGCCGAACCGGTCGATAATCAGGGCGTGCAGCTGAGGGGTTATCTGGTAGAAAAACTCAGTCATGAAAAATACTGGTTTTCCGATGGTCAACACAAAATCAGGGTTGAAATTGAGCCGGAAGATTTCCCGGCGGCAGAGTTCGATGAACAGGATTTGATTGAAATTCATGGTGAAGTCGAAAAAGATTTTCTGGAATCGCCTGAAATTGATGTCGAACTGATCCGGATTATGCCAGCACAGTCTTAAGACTGTGCTGTTGAACTGCAGACTGTCGTGTTGATTACAAGCCGATCGGGGTCAGACCTTTAGCGCGATTTTCAATGGCTTCATCCAAATCAAAACCACCTTTGATCCAAGCCTGAGCTTCAGTCGCCTGGAACTTTTGCTGATGCCATTCTAACGCATCATCCAATTCAAAATTGGCCTGAGTCCAGCTGTGGGCAGCGGCCGGATCAAAACCTTCGCTGCGCCAGCTTTGGGCCGTTTTGGCATTAAAGCCAACCTGTTGCCATTGACTGATTTCATCGGTACTCATACCGCTCCAGTCGCTAGGGACAGAGCTACAGGCGCTGAGGAGTAACAATGAGGCTGCCAGCAACAGTTGGCGGGCAGAACTACGGCGATAAGATTGCGGGCTGAACAATGCGGCCATTTGAAATTTCCTTTTGAAGGCACCGCAGACTGCGGTCGGCGGCTATGATGCCAATTTATCGGCAGTGACGCAATCGGCGACTTTGGCTTTTGTGATGTGCTTATCTGCTAAAGTGCAGCACGTTGTTATTGCCATGCAGCTTTGCTGGTGTGACAGACAGGCAGTAACGTCTATTCCTGCCAATAAAAAACCCGGCGCAGCGGCCGGGTTCTGTGTTGGACTGCGTGTTACATCGCCAGATAAATAAAGCCGCCAAAAGCCAATGCTGCCGCAATCAGGCAATATGGTAGCTGTGTGACCGCATGTGAAATCAGATCACAACCTGAGCCTTGTGCCGCCAGCACGGTCGAGTCACTGTAAAAACAAGCCTGCGACCCAAAAGAGGCCGCCGATAACAAGGCACCTATCACCAACGGAATATCAGCATTCACCGACTGTGCCAGTGGCATGACAATAGGGATAGACACCGCAAAAATGCCCCAGGATGAACCCGTGGCAAAAGAGAGGATGGCCATCGACAGGAAGACCAGCGCCGGTAACATTTGGGCTGTCATGTAAGGGGTCAGGTTTTCAATCACAAACTGTGGCAACAGTAGCTTGTCGCAGACGTCTTTAAAGATAAAGGCGGCGACCACAGTGCTGATGGCTGGTAGCATGGTTTTAAAGCCATTCATCATCACTTCCATCATGTCGGTGATGCTCATCAGCCGCTGGGCTGAATAATACAAAATGGTGCAGACCAGGGTGGCAATCACGCCTTTTAACACATCGATATCAAAGTAAATGGTAAAGCCAATCAGTGCCAGCATGGGCACCACAAAGTTGTGCAGTTGGCCTTGTTTATTGCCTTGTTCAAATTCTTCTTCAATCGAATGCATCGCATATTCATCACTGGTGTGATGCGGCATTTGTTGCGATGCATGGTGCTGGGCATGCGGCGCTGCAATGGTTTTCTTTTGATCCTGGGCCAGCTCGCAGTCAAAGGGCTGACCGGCCTGGGTGGCCAGCTCTGCTTTTTTCATTGGACCGAAATCTGGCAGCAACTTCAAGGCAACCAGCAGCACGCACAACAGCGCCAGCCAGGGGTAAAACATATAAGGAATAGCGTTGATATACACGCTGATGCCTTTGTCTTCCGCCGAAGCAACACCGTTATCGACCAGCAAGCCACCAAAGAACACGGCCCAGGTCGAAATCGGAATAATGACACAAACCGGTGCCGCAGTAGAATCGACAATATAAGCCAGTTTCTGCCGCGACACTTTGTATTTGTCAGTGACCCTTTTCATCGCTTCGCCGACGGATAAAGCGTTCAGATAATCATCAATAAAAATGATCATCCCGAGCATAAAGGTCATAAACATGGAAGAACGTGGACCTGTGGCTAATTGCGAGCCAAAGCGACCAAAAGCCAGCGCACCGCCGGTATGGATCAGCAAGCCAATCAAGGCTCCAAAGCCGCCACAAACCAGGATCAACCAGCCAATGGTTTCATCCTGCATCACTTTTAACGCGATTTCAGAAAAACTGGTCAGGGAATCCGTTGGGTTGAGCATCAATAAACCGACCACAGCGCCTACAACCAGCGCCAGAATTGGACGTTTCAGCCAGATGGCAACTGCCATCACAACCACGGGAGGAATTAAACTTAACGCACTGGGTGAATCCATCAGGGGTTCCTTACAAAAAACTCCAGGTGACTGGTTTGGTTACACCACGACAAGCGGACTTGTCGTCTGATTTCACTCGGGCTGTAGCAGATTGTGGCCTGCGGGGGCCTTTGTAGTTATGAATTTATATCCGGCAATTTGTCAGAAGTTGCGGCCGGATATGATAACAAATATTTTTTCTGCATCAATGATTGATTCAGGGAAAGTGAGGCTGTGGTGCTGAAATCTGCGGGGCTGGTTCAGTGTTTGCCTGAGGTGGCCGGATTGTTGGCGGCGTCTGCTAAAGTTTTTTGCTGTACACCAGCGCTCTGCTGGGTGTTGCTGTTGTTCTGTTGCGCTTGTAACTGCTGGCGATACCAGGCGTTGCGGCGTAGTAGCTGTTTTTTATGCGGTAGCATCTGTACTCCAAAATTAAGTGGCTGCTGTTGGTTTCTTAGCCTAAAAACAATTGATGGCAAATTTATGACAATAAACCACTGATTTGATAATTTTGCCGGGCTGACCGCGCTTTAGTCGTCCTGTTGCAGCCTGATGACGATAAAGGTTAAAATTAATTGTATAATTGTTTTTTTTGTTAAATAAAGCAACAGGAAGCACCATGAAATATGTATCGATAGCCGCAGCAGTTAGCCTGCTGTGGCAGACGCCGTTACAGGCGGCAGAAGATCATCAAAGCGGCAATATCATCAATATGACGTCGACCGCCGCCGGATTGATGATTATGCTAGATAGCGGCATCCCCAATCATTGCCGTGGCACGCCTTATGGCTGGCTCTTGATCAAAGAAGAAAACAAAGCAATGACAGCGGTGGCGTTAGCCATGTGGGCTGCTGGCAAAAAAGGCGCAACCATCTATACGGCACCAGTCATTGCGGGAAATTATTGCACTGTGACACAATTAGATCCGTATGAATAACTGCATGTCGGCTGCTGTTATCGCTCAATCGGCGCTGTTGTGCTGTTGCAGCAGCCACTGATACAGATCCCAGCCAGCATACACCTGGCGCCAGGCATCGTGTTCAGCTTGCTCCAGCATGCTAAAACGGACATTGTGATGGCCGAGTTGGCGCAAGGTGTCGATGCCAGGGTAAAAGTAGTTTTTATTGATGGCCGAATCGCGACCCGCCGCATGTACCCACAGCGGTATCCGGGCACGGGCTATTGGTGCCATCAGATCCGGGTGGCCCCAGCCTACCACAGGTGCCACTGCCGCGAATAACTCAGGCTGACGGCTGGCCAGATACCAACTGCCAAAACCGCCATAACTGATGCCAGTCAGATAATAGCGCTGCGGATCGGTGTTAAATTGCTGTTTGACCGTACTGAGCATGGTCAGCAGATCTTGCTCTGCGCGCTCCCAGCCATCCGGCAATAATGGCGGCACTTCTGTCATAGTCGCAACTGGGCTGGCAGGACTGATGGCGGCGTTGGAACTAAACATGCTGGGTCTGGCCGGCACCCCTTGCTTTTGGCGGCGCGGGATATCAGCCCGGCTGCGATTGGCGATATAAGGCAGGCTTGCCATATTAAACATCTGTAATTGCGGCACCACGATAATAAATGGCAAATCACGTTTTTGGATCCAGGCTTCATACAAAGGACCATGGATCAGAGTGTAGTCAAGTTCATCCAGCCCATTACCACGCTCGCCATTGCCATGCAAAAATAGCAGGACAGGCCATTTTTGAGCGCTGCGCTGCTGATAGCCTTTAGGTAAATAGACAAAATATTGCCGGGCTTGCTGGTCGATGCTACTGGTGTAATCCAGCCGCAACAATTGTGCTTCGCTCTGTTGTGATGGCGTCACTGCGGCGGAGCCATTGGCTGGTGGCTGGGTCTGACAGGCGCTGAGCGTGAGCAGACCTAACAGCAGTAGCTTGATTTTATTGTACATTGATCCTCCACCACTTAGTTAACCTGTACATGACGCCAGCTATTGCCCCAACTGCGTTGGCATCGCCGGTGCTGGCACCGGATAGCGCGCTGGTTGTTGTTGCAACTGCTGCAAGGTTTCGCTGATGGCTCGTTCCAGTTGCACATCCCGGCCCTGATTCACCGCCAGTGGATCCAGTTCCAGCTCGATATCCGGTGTCACGCCTTCATTCTCCACCCGCCATTGTTGATCCGGTGTATAAAAACGAAAAAACGGCACTGTATGGAAACCGCCATCGATCAAAGGAGGATTGGTGGCAACACCTATTAAACCACCCCAGGTGCGGGTGCCGATCGTTTTGCCCAGTTGCAGTCGCTGAAAAGCCCAGGGCAGAAAATCACCACCTGAACCGGCGTCCTGATCGATTAACATGGTTTTAGGGCCATAAATAGCGCCACCCGGCGTGCTGAAAATCAGTCCATCGCGATCTTTCCAGCCAGCTAAAAATGGCCGTGACAGAATATCCGTGATGTAGTTCGCGGCCTGACCACCGCCATTTTTACGCTCGTCGATAATCAGTGCCTGTTTATCTACCTGGGCGAAAAACATCCGGTTAAAAAAGTAAAAACCACCAGCGCCGGTGTTGGGCAGGTAAACATAAGCCACTTTACCCTGGCTGGCTTGTTCTACTTGTTGCCGGTTTTGTTCCACCCAGTGCCATAACCGCAACTCAGTTTCACTGGCGACAGGTTCGACCCTGATCTGACGTTGGTTTTTACCATTGGCCTTGTCTGCCAGGGTTAGCAGCACTTGTTTACCCTGAGTATTGTCCAGCAACTGATAAATATTGGTTGTCGCATCCAGTGCCACACCGTTGATCGCCAACAGAAAATCTCCGGCTTTGGCGCTTTGGCCCGGTGTTGCCAGCGGCGCTTTTAAAAATGGGTTCCAGCGATCGCCCTGATAAACCGTTTTTAACTGATAATGCCCATCACGGATGACAAAATCTGCGCCGAGCAGACCGACTTTAGTTGGCGTTTCCTGATGGATATCGCCACCACCGATGCGGTTATGACCAACCTGTAATTCGGCAATCATCTCAAGCAACAGCTCGTTTAAATCTTCCCGCCGCTGCACAAATGACAGCAGCGGTTGATATTTGTTATACATCGCCTGCCAGTTGATGCCATGCAGTTTGGCATCATAAAAATAATCCCGCTGCATCCGCCAGGTGTCATCAAAGATTTGCTGCCATTCTTCTGCCGGATTGATATAGGCCTGCAGACCAGACAGATCCAGCGCTGTTAAATCGGCTTTGGCGCTGGCTGAACCCTGCTGTAAGCTGCCTGGAACCTTGAATGTCAGCAGTTGTTTGCCATCGGCGCTGAACTGATAATCCGCCAGTCCCTGTTGGATGGTGTTTAGTTTTTTCTCTTTAAAATCAAATCGATGTAATGTGGCAGTGTTGCGTTGATCGGCCGTTGGCCCTTCATTGCTGGCACCGGGCTGACTATATTCCAGCAACCAGAGTGCGCCATCAGCGGCAACTTTAAGCTGACCATAATTTTTTTCTGCCAGTGGCAGCGGCACAATGCGTTGTGCTATCCCCGCCAGATCAATTCGGGTTTGGCTGGTTTTCGCTGCGATTTGCGGCGCTGTGGTGATAGCTGCCACCGGTTCATCCCCGCTGCCGACTGCCAGCGGGGAACTGCCGTCTGCAGCCAGCACTGCGGCATAAATGCCCTGGCGTAACGGCCGTTCCTGAGTGGAGAGATCCAACCCGACCTGCGACGGCCCGGTATTGACCGAGGCGGTGAAATACAAATGCTCTGCGCCAAATGCCGGATTAGCGGCATGACTTAAACCATCAGTCAGCCGGCGGCTGCTGGCTTTGGCCAGATCAAACAAGTAAAGCTGCGAGAAATAATTGGCTTCAATCAGGGTGTAAGCCAGATAGCGGCTGTCATGGGAAAATGACAGCTGGAATGGCCCCCGTCGCTTGGAGCTGGCGATCACCTTTGATTGTTTGCTGCTGAGCTCTAGTTTATAAAGAGTTAAGTGATTATCTTGATAAATCAGGTGCTTACCATCTGGTGACCAGGCCAGTAAATTAAAATAGCCAGTTTTCCCCAAAGCAATAGTACTGGTTTTGCCCTGGCCATCCTGCGTACTCAGCACCAATTGATGCTGGCCGCCCTGATCAGACAGATAAGCCAGTTGTTGCCCATCCGGCCGCCACAGCGCATCAAATTCGCGCACGCCACTGGTTTGGGTCAGGTTGCGGATACTACCGTCTTTGAGGGGCAGGGTAAAAATTTCACCACGGGCTGAAATAAGCGCGCGCAGTCCTGTCGCCGACAACTGGGCCGACGTGATGGTTTTGCTGACATCCTTCCACTGCGGCCGGCGCTGCGCCGACATGGTGTCGATTTGCACCACAATTGCGCTACTGCTGCCGGTTGTTACATTCAACTGATATAAAAAGCCACCGGCTTCATACACCACAGTGTCACCAAAACCAGCAGCGCTGCGCAGATCCCAGTCGGTATTGCGGGTGAGCTGGCTGACTTGCTGCTGCTGGTATTTGTAGAGATTGACCGCTTTATTGTCACGATCAGACAAGAAATACAACTCGTGATTTAACCAGAACGGATTGCTGTCATTGGCATTCGGATGCGGTACTTTTTCCAGTTGCTGCTTGTTCAGATCAATGATCCAAATCGGTGGTGTGCTGCCACCGCGATGCAAGCGCCAGCCACTCGGACCGCTGTAAGCGGCGTTATTGGGCCGGTATGCCAGTTTACTGCCATCGGTCGACCAGCGACCTTCCACGGCCACTGCTGCCATCACTTTTTGCTCATAACCGCCGGTCACTGCTACTTCATACAACTGATTACTGCGGCTGTTGGCCACTTCCCGATTGGAGGCAAATAGAATTTTGCTGCCATCCGGACTCCAGCCATTGACGATATCGGCCCCCGGATGCCAGGTCAGTCGCTTGGCCTGACCACCAGCCACTGGTCGCAGATAGACATCAGTGTTATTGTCGTAACTGGCTGAAAATGCTATCCATTTGCCATCTGGCGAAAATTTGGGCGCAAACTCTGCTGCTGGATGAGAAGTGAGTTGTCTGGGATGCTGGCCTTGGCGATCGGTCAACCACAAGTCGCCGCCATAGACAAACACCAGTTGGCTGGCAGAAATATCGGGTTGGCGCAATAAACCAGTGCCAGCGGCCATCGCTGATGATGGTGTCAGGGCGAGTGAGCAAACCAATGCCAGCGAACAGAGTTTGAACATAAACAGAACCTTTTGGCGTATCAGCAAAAAATCAAAACTAGCACGGCGGTGGAAAATGATACAAGCTGGCCTGGTTCGCAATTGATATTTTTCCGCTGATACCCCCTTTTAGTGCGGTTAAAAGCAGCGCAGTTGCTTGTCACAGGAGATTAGCCTTGTATATCGGAGCATTAGCAGCTGCCACAGGCAGTACGCCAAGAGCCATTCGGTTGTATGAAGCGATGCAGTTGCTGCAAGTGCGGCGGCAGGGTCAATACCGGATTTATGATCAGTCCCATATTGAATTTGTGCAGTTAATTAAACAGGCCCAGAGCCTGGGAGTGCAACTGAGCGAACTGCAACAATTGCGAAGGCCCAACAACCAATTGGACTGGCCAGCGCTGCATCAGTTGCTGGCGAAAAAATATCAGGCGTTAGCACAGCAGATTAACCAGCAACAGGCAGAATTACAGCGGATTGCTTATTATCAGCAACTGATAGCCGACTGTGTGGCAGCAGAGCAAACTGCTGTTGCTGGGTGCGGTGATGCGTTGGTGCATGTGCAGCAAAGCGCTGACTAACGTGCTCACAATAAGGCTTGACTCTGACCTTAGGGTCAGGGTTTAGCATGGCAACTCCCAACCAAAGGAGTTTGCCGGTGAAGAAAATTTTAGTGCTGAATGCCAATCCAAAATCAACCAGTTTTTGTCATGCCATTGCCCAAAGTTATGTCGAGGCTGTCGGCGAAAAGGCGGAGGTGGAATTGCTCCATATGGCCAATTTACAGTTTCAGCTTGATTTGAACGAGGGTTATGACCGACCGCAAGTGTTGGAAGCCGATTTAGTGCGGGTGCAACAGTTATTGTTATGGGCCGACCATTTGGTATTGATTTGCCCGGTGTGGTGGGGCGGTATGCCAGCTAAGTTAAAAGGATTATTCGACAGGGTGTTGTTGTCAGGTTTTGCTTTTAAGTATCACCAGGGTCAGACAGTGCCGGAAAAGTTGTTACGGGGTCGCACCGCCGAGTTATTGCTGACACTGGATACACCGGTATTCTGGTATAAGTGGTGGCAGCGGCAGCCTCTGTATTATCAGTTAACCCGCACTATTCTGGATTTTGTCGGTATTAAAAATCTGGCCAGCCATTATTTTGGTCCAGTGATCAGTGCTGATGCTGCCAAACGCGAAGGCTGGTTGCGACAGGTGCGGCAACTGGCTAGACGCCGCTGGGAGTGATGAACAAAGTAGTGCCATAGTCTGTGGCATTGCTAGTTGTATGCAAAGGATGACGCTGGCTGCGTAATAGAGCAATTGTGCCTGCTGCGGTGCTGAATACCGTCTGTTGAATCTTTGTTATGCTGCTGCCTCTGTTTGAGGTAACTAACCACAGTGGATCAAAGGTGAAATCTGATGCAAAACTTAATTGATGCCAAAATGCTGCTCAGGGTATTTAGTTTAACTGAACAACTGGGCCAGCCGGTGACCACCCCGGTTGGCGCCGGTTTTATGCTGGATGGGCTGCAAGTCGCGACTGGCTTTGATGGTTACGACTTATATTTTTTCGCCGCAGGTGTGACGCTGACACTTGGTTTTCACCAGAAGTATTTTATTGATGCACAGAACGAGCAGCAGGTGGAGCAGTTTATTCAATTACTGCAGCAGATCCAGCGGCAGGGGGCTTAGCTTTATGTCAACAGCGATCACTTGTGCCGATAATTCCTGAACATCGAAACTATGATCACAGCAAAAAAACCGCACAGTTCACTTTAAAACTAAAGAATTAGTTGCAAACCTTTCGCAGCATGGTTATCTTAAAACTAATTCATTAGTAGGAGGTGGCCATGGCCAGAAGCCAATCCGGCGAACTCACCGCTGCCGAGCAAAAAATTATGCAGGTGTTATGGCAGCAAGGACCGAGTTCAGTCAAAGACATTGCTGCAGTGCTGAGCCAGCATAGTCCGGTAGCTTACACTACGGTGCAAACCCTCTGCCGCATCTTGCTGGATAAAGGCCATGTTCAGGCCGAAAAACAAGGCAAAGCTTTTATTTATCAGGCCACCACAGTGCAGCAGGAAGCGCGCAGTCAGGCGTTGCTGAGTTTACTAAAAAAGTTTTTTGGCGGTTCACCGGACCTGCTCGCGCAACATTTACTGCAAGAACAGGCAGTTTCACCGCAACTGGCGGCGCAGTTGCAGGCGCAGATTGATGCCGCAGCTGAGCAGGTTGCGGCGGCGGGTAGCAAGGACGCTGCCACGGAAAATCCAGCCACCACTGACGGGCCAGCCCGCTAACAACGCAGTCATCAGGAGGCAGTGTTGATGGATATCAGTTGGTTAGCCTTTTATATCTGGTTGCATTTGCTGTTAGCTATGCTGTTGGTGCCATTGTTAGTTTGGTGTAGTCGCCAGCCGGTACTGTGGTCGCCAGCATTGATGCTCAGATTGTGGACGTTTTGTGCAGTACTGTTGTTGCTATTGCCGGTCTTGCTGTTACAGCCCTGGGCTCTGGACGCGCAGTTGTTGCCTTGGTTTAGCCATGGCATCCAGCACGTGGTTGCTGGCGCTCAGACGACAGTGTTGACCGCTGGCACTGTCCAAACGCTGGCAGCGCAGCAACCTTTGCCAGCGTTGACGATAGTGCAAGTGCACTGGCCTTTGCTGTCGCAATTATTGGCCTGGTTAGCACCACCAGCCTGGTGCTGGTGGTTGTTGCCGCTGGTCAGTGCTGGCAAAGTATTGCAGCTGTTAGGCAGTTATCTGGCGACGCTGCGGTTACGCCAACAAGCCAGCCCGATCCGGCAAGCATTACCTTGCTGTCCGCTGCCGGTCAAATCGCACCCAAGTATCACCAGCGCAATGTTACTGGGCTGGCGCCGGCCTTTGATCCTGTTACCGCAGCCTTATTTAGAACGGTTGGATGAAGCACAGTTAGCGCTGGTGCTACAGCATGAGGTTTGCCATCAGCAACAAGGAGATCTGCGCAGTTATCTGCTGCAGCAATTACTCGGCACTTTGCTCTGGTGGAGCCCGGCCTGGCATAAAATCGCGGCTGAGCTTAACCGCTGGCGGGAATTACGTTGTGATGCTTTGGTCAGTCGCACTTTGCCAGCGCCGCATCATTATGCCCAAACTTTATTGGATTGCGCGCAACTCACGCCAGGCTCAGCTGCGCCTGTGCTGGCACAACGTTGGTGGCAGCCAGCGTTGTTGCCGCAGCGGATTGCATTGGTGCTGCAACCGCCAGCGCAGTCGGGTTGGCGTTGGTATGCTGTACTGCTGACGTTGTTGTTATGGCTGCTGGGGAGTTTATGGCTGGCGCAGCAATGGCAGTTGGCAGAATTACCAGCCCGCCATGCCAAAATACGGCTGTCTGAGTTAGCGCCACTGACAGAGTTATTGGCTGCAGTTGCCGCCAATGATGAGCTTAATGTCCGTCAATTGCTGGCTGCCGGGACACCGCTGGATCTGGCACAACCAGGTAAAGGATCGGCACTGATGGTGGCGGTGCGGCAGCAGTTGCCGCAAATGGTGGCATTGTTGCTGGCGGCAGGCGCCGATCCGAACCTGAGTAGTCGTGGCGATGGCAATGCGCTCATTATTGCTGTTCAGCACGGCGATTTGTCCTTAGCCACCCTGTTGCTGGATGCCGGCGCTGATGTCAATGCTGCAGTGCTGGCCGATGAAACGGCCTTGATTAATGCCAGCATGCGCGGCGATCTGGCGATGGCTGAGCTCCTGCTGGATCGGGGCGCGCTGATAAATCTGCAGGTACAAACACCCATTTCGGATGGCAGCCGTTGGCGCTCAGCGCTACAGCAGGCTGCTACTCCGGCCATGCGGGATTTTCTGCTTGCGCGGGGTGCCCGCTAATGTCGCCTTAATTTTTCTCCTCGTTTCGCTGGCCGCCGCCTTCGGCAAGTACGCGCAAGTGCGTCTTCGTCCCGGTCGGTTGCTGGTTCCATTCTCAGTTGCGTGTGACCAAGGCGCTTGGTGCGTCTTGGCCTGCTGCTGCCGCCTGAAAGCACAGTAGCGTCTGCAAGCTGGATTGATGGTTCTTTTTCTCTGCGCTGCAGCCGTTAGCCATCGCGGTTGTGGCCAAACACAAGCAAAAATCAGTCAATAAGGAGTCTGGTGATGATCAAACAAGTATTGCCATTAAAAGTATCTATGTTATGTCTGGGCTTGAGTTCCTGTGTGCTGTGGTCACCTGATGAACCCGTGCCGCTGGATGCCCCGTTAGCAAGTAAGTTATTTGCATCGCCGTTGGCAGCCACTTTTAGCGACGCTGCCACGGCGGCTGCACGTCAGTTGGAAGTTTCCCGCGCGCAGCAACAATGGCCGGGCATGACGGCTGCTGTGGCCTGGCGTGGTCAGTTGCTGTGGGCGGGTGCCGCCGGTTATGCCGATCTGGCGGCGCAGCAGCCTGTCAGTATCAATTCACAGTTTCGTCTTGGCAGTACCTCCAAAGCTGTGACAGCCACTGTCGTGGCCAGGGCTGTGGCTGCGGGTTTGGTCGATTTGGATACGCCGATTGGTCACTACAAAGCCGACTTACCCAATCCGGCCTGGCAGCAGATGACCTTGCGGCAACTGCTGTCACATACTGCGGGCTTTCCTGGTTATGATGGCAATACCGATCGGATTGGCGCTATCCGCAGTTGGTTAAAATGGGGGAGTTTCACTGATGTTGAGCAGTCGCTGGCGCTGTTTGATGATTCAGCGCTGTTAGCGCCGCCCGGGCAGCGTTTTCATTACAGCTCTTTTGATATCAACTTAGCCAGTGCCGTGTTGCAAAGTGCCGCCAAGCAGTCATTTTTAACTGTTCTGCAGCAGCAAGTGAGTACCCCTTTGGGCTTAAAATCGCTGGCGGCGGCTGAGGTGCCGAATCCACAGCAAGTCCGTTTTTATGAAAGCAGCGCTGGTGTGGCAAAGCTGCACCGGCCAGTGAATTTAAGCCAAAAGTGGGCCGCTGGTGGCCTGGCCGCAAGCTCAGTCGATTTGGTCAGCTTAGGTTCGGCCTGGTTTGATGCCAGTTTTATTCCGGCGTCTTTGCAACAACAGTTCTGGACGCCGCAATTATTGGCTGATGGCAAGGTCAATGAGGAATTTTATGCGCTGGGCTGGCGGCATTTTCAGCACAATTTTTTGTACTGCGACCGCAACAATCTACTGCCACAAGAAGTGAGTTATGTGCATCACGGCGGGGTGTCCGATGGCGCCCAAAGCTTGCTGGTGATCTATCCCAAATGGCAGTTGGTGGTGGCAGTCAATATCAACACTCAGACCAAAACCTGGTGTGACTTTGCCCGCGAAGTCAGTTTACTGACCAAGCCATTTTTGCAGCAAATTGCGCCGGAATTGGCTATTTAAACAGCCAGTTGCGCTATAAACTCAGGCAACTGGCACTGATGCCGGTGACCAGCTCTGGTCACCGGGGTTACTTAGCGCTGTGTTGTGCTATGACAATGTCAGCCATTCTGGCTGACATTGTACTCTCGATATCTGCCTAAGCCGCGCTATTTCGACTGCGCCGCAATGACAGCACCACAGAAGAGCCGATGATCAGGGCGACCACTGCCAAAGAGACACTGACCGGAATTTTATAAAGATCAATCAGCAGCATTTTGCCACCGATAAAGATCAGCACTAACGCCAGGCCATATTTTAACAAACTGAAGCGATCCGCCATGTCGGCCAGTAAGAAGTACATAGCCCGCAGACCCAGGATGGCAAAGATATTCGATGTCAGCACGATAAAAGGATCTGTGGTGATGGCAAAAATCGCCGGAATTGAATCCACGGCAAAGATCACATCGGAAAATTCCACCAGTACCAGCACCAGAAACAGCGGCGTGGCATAACGCACCCAACGGCCATTGATCTGACGTTTGACAAAAAATTTCTCACCTTCCAGTTGCTCGGTCACTTTAAAACGTCGCCGCAGCCATAATACCAGCGGATTGTTGGCCAAATCAGGCTCTTTGTCGGCAGCCCACCACATTTTGATACCGGTGAATAACAGGAAAGCACCAAATACATACAGTAACCAGTGGAACTGTGTGATTAGCCAGACGCCGGCAAAAATCATGATAGTTCGCAAGATAATAGCACCGAGCACGCCTAACACCAGCACGCGCTTTTGCAATTCAGGCGGAATCGCAAATACACTGAAGATCATCAGCCAGACAAAGACATTATCGATAGCCAGAGATTTTTCAATCAGATAACCGGTCACAAATTCCAGCGTCTTGGCATTGGCAACTTCCGCGCCGGCAGTATCGCGCAGGTACCACCATAAACCTGCCGCAAACAGCATGGAGACAGACACCCAAATGACCGACCAGATGGCCGCTTCTTTGACTGAGACTTTATGTTGTTTACCGCCACCGACGACAAATAAGTCGATTGCGAGCATGAATAGCACCAGACTGAAAAAAACAGTCCAGAGCCAGGGGTTGGCAATTGTTTCCATGAATACACTCCAAACAGGGTAGCAGGGCTGGTTGTGACCAGCACGGTCCGACCCACACTGGCCGGATGTCCTGTTTAGAGGGGGATCTTTGCCAGCATGGCAAAGGTCTTGCTCATCAGATGATCTGACCCGGTTACCGGAAACCTATTGGTTTCGGCATGACGATAAGCCGGCGTGGAGCTACTCCCCTTTGGGATGGCGCGAATGTAGCAAAGTCAGAGTAATTCAGTCAACTATTCTGCCGGTAAAATATTCGCTATCCGGGTTGGCAGCCTTGCCTGCTGTTAAGCTGCAGGGTAAATAGGCAGCGTCTGGTCAGAAGGTGGCTTGCTGCATTAAATGTGGCGACGGAATAACACTGGTATTTTTTTGCGCTATGGCCGGGGCAGTTGGCTTTGCAGTGCACAGGACGCCACCACAGGTTTTAGCTGCGCAGGGGGGCAAAGGCGGTAGACATTCTGCGCTAAGCGCTGGTCAACTAAAGCGGGCTGCGGTTTCCTGCCAAAGGAACTTCAGTGTGGATAGCTTCAAGCATATTCAGATCTTTAAACTGGCCGACCGATGCTGCAATTACTTCGCGGGCGATCGCTGTTTGTGCTTCGCTGTTGGTTTCTACCACTAATACCACATCGCCTTGTTGAATAGCTGTCATGATCAGTTCAGCAAAGCGCCCCTGTGGCTCACCACTTGCTTCAGATGCACCAACCACAGCGCCGGTCAAAGCGCCCAGGCTGGCGCCCCAGCCGAACAGCATTAGAGGTGCCAGTAACGGGCTGGCGACAAACACGCTGACATTGGCTGCCACTAATGCGACGGTCGTCAGACCACCGAGGCCAGTTCCGATAACGGCACCGATCGAGCTGTCAACCAACATATCTTTGAGCACGGTATTACTCTGTTTCAGTGGTTCAGGTGCTGGCGGAGCATCGGCGTCACCGCTGAATATTTGTAATTGTGCTGCACTAAAACCCCGGTCCAATAACACATTCATGGTGGCGTCCGCCGGGGCCCGGTTGGGAAAAAAACCTGATACATGATGCCGGTAAGTGGTCATAAAAACCTCCAGAGTCGTCACTAAGCCATTCAGTGTGATTGGCAGATTAGCAAGAGTGCTGCGCATTGTCTGTGCGCAACCGAACTCTGTGTCAAGCGAACTGGTGGCAGGAATCGCTGGATTGGCTGCTGTTAGGCTCATGATTTATGTGTGTGAAATCCTGATCAGTCAAGAGGTTCAGTTTCTGTCAGCAGTCTAAAGTGCCCAGATCATTGAACGATAACTCCCGGCGATTTTTCACCGAGTTCGCTTGGAACGACAGGTGTTTGCCAGACGACATAACCGCATGCTTAAATAGTCGCACGACAACACCCGTCGATGTTTGATGCTGTTGGTTTGCAACGACCGATGTTTGCCACTGATTTCCACCGCCAATCCCAGCATGTAATGAAGCCAGTTGGCGAGCGCAGCAAGCATCAACAGCACTTTGAGACGTTCCTTTTTATAGGTCTGATGCGCGTTGCTGCCAAGACCATATGTCTGGCTTTTCTGGTCGCGGCAGCTCTCTTCAATTTGCATTCTGGCGCTGTAACACTTAGCGATTTTTGAAGCATAATCAGTTGTTTGCGCTAATGAACTGACCAGTAACCACGGCTCTTTGTATGACTTATGTTTATCGCGTTTTCGAAGTTTCCAGTGCGTGCCGACTAACACTGCTGTGGTTACATAACGCTGGCTGCTGGTGAGCTTAATTTTACCCAAACACTGCGGCGTCGTTCTGGCTTTTTGTAGAGCTGGTCAATACTGATAAATGCAATTAAATCAAATTGTTATGGCGTCTGATTACCGCACGCCCGCGCAATATAATGCCAGCCCAACTGACGAATTTGTTTCAGCCACGGCACCTTAAAACCGGCGTCGGTGACGATCATCGGCTGGCAATCCGCTGGCAGGCTTGCCTTGAGGCGCAGTAAAAATGCCTGATGCACGCGTGGGCAGTTGTACTCATCAATCGCTTTCACTTCTTGCAGCAAGGTCAAATAGCGGCCTTCGAGTGCGAGGCTGGCCCGCAAGATAAAGTGACGCTTTTTATTGTCGGCGTTACGCCAATCAACCAGGATAGGAGGTTGTTTAGTTTGAACTAATGCCTTCGTCAGTGCCGCATAAATCAGCGGAATGTCGTCCTGTAAACCTTCGTTACTCAGCAGCCGGTCGGCTCTTTTAATACAGCTTTTTTCAGTGGCGGCACTTTGAATGCCGCGACCGATGGCAGTGACCGTACATTTGCCGTTGGTGACCAAACTTTGCAACGACGCGCAAAGTGACGCCATTCTGGTTTTATGGATGTTTTTTGGCGTGACAAATGAGAGAAAATCAACGAGCATTCGTTGAACATTCATGGCTTGGTCCTCGGTGGGGTTTAGTTTTGGCGAACGATCAGATCAGGAACTGCCATGAATGTTCCCATCTCGCCTAACTATTTGTTTTACCTACTCCATTTGTGGGGATTCCTCAGGTGATTTTGTTCGCCAAGTTAGTTGACTGATCAAACCATTTTTTGGCATTTGCGGCAAATAGCGGCTAAGTTGGTAATCCCCCCTCAAATTAACTGACGTCAAAAGTAGAATTTTCTCGTAACATAAACGCAGGAGATTCACTATGAAAACATCAAAATTCACTGATAGCCAAATCATGGCAATCCTTAAACAAGCTGAAGCCGGTACTCCAGTCCCAGAATTGTGCCGCGAACATGGCATGAGCTCTGCGACTTTTTACAAGTGGCGAGCCAAATTTGGCGGCATGGATGCGTCATTGATGGCTCGTCTAAAAGAGCTTGAAGCTGAAAATGCCCGACTGAAAAAGATGTATGCCGAAGAGCGGCTAAAGGCCGATGTCATTCAGGAAGCCATGGCAAAAAAGTGGTAAAGCTGTCGCAACGTAAAGCGATGGCTCAGCATGCAGTTGCAAATCGAAAAATTAGTATCCGTTTGGCCTGTGCAGCATTTTGTATCAGCGAAACCTGTTACCGCTACCGGCGCGTTAATGACGACGAAAATGCAGAGATTGCTGAATTTCTTGTCGAATTAACTGAAAAAGAATCGGATTGGGGATTTGGTCAGTGTTTTAATTACTTACGCAACGTAAAAGGCTTTGCTTGGAACCACAAGCGTGTATACCGAATTTACTGCGAATTAGCGTTAAATCTGCGGATAAAACCACGCAGAAGGTTAAAACGAAATGCACCAGAGCCGCTGAAAGAGCCAACTAAAGCCAATCAGGTTTGGTCGATAGATTTTATGCATGACCAGTTATCAGATGGACGAAGCTATCGACTGTTCAACGTGATTGATGACTTTAAACGTGAAGGGCTTGCGATTGAAGCAGGTTTTTCATTGCCAACAATGCGAGTGCTGCGAACCCTAAATCAGCTACTTGAAGGGCGACCCAAACCAATCGCGATCCGTTGTGACAATGGACCTGAATTTATTAGCCACGAATTTACGGAATGGGCGAAAAAACATGAGATCAGGATTGATTACATTCAACCTGGTAAGCCGCAACAAAATGCGTACATTGAACGACACAATAAGACAATCAGATACAGCTGGGTAAGCAAACATTTATTTGATACGCTTGAAGAAGTTCAGGACTATGCCACAAAATGGTTATGGTTTTACAATCATGAACGGCCGCACAAAGCAAATGGCGGAAAACCGCCATTGATGGCTGCATGAACTCTACTTTTAACTTCGGTTAAAAATGGGAGGATTACCAGTTGGCGCTTTAATATCGCTGGAACATCATCATCTTCAATTTTAAAAGTTGTTTCATTGGCAGAAGCTCGAAATTAGTTGGAGGGAGACCGGATCGTGCTTGGTTTTGTCACAAAAGGTCACAAATGACCTACAACCTTGCCTTGTGATGATTCAATATATGTACATATAAATGGCTTAATATATAAATATTGTTGTTTTGCAGGTTATTTTTGATATATTGTTTTATTTGTTGTCGGTCAGTGATGTATGTGACATTCTCTGGTGAATTTTTCACAGTTTATATCTAAGGAAATGTGTTATGCGTATATTAAGTTTTATGTTTTTTCTCATGTTTGTGAGCTCTAATGCTACTGCTGATTACTTTTGTGAGACAACTGTAAGTAGGGTCTTGATTTATAAAGATGGAGGTGTAAATGTCCTTCATTCTGGACGCGGTGATTATACTGTTATTTGCAATCTAAAAACTGAGCGTGAAGATGTTAGCATTACCACATGTGCCATGTGGGCAAGCATGTTACAAAATATAAAAAAGAATAATGGAAAAGCAATTTTTTATTATGCAGGGTCAGGTTCATGTAATAATTTACCT
The DNA here is from genome assembly GCF_059620065.1 of Rheinheimera sp. B2H12. Classification (NCBI taxonomy): domain Bacteria; kingdom Pseudomonadati; phylum Pseudomonadota; class Gammaproteobacteria; order Chromatiales; family Chromatiaceae; genus Rheinheimera; species Rheinheimera sp. B2H12. The sequence goes on from NZ_CM184363.1 coordinate 861,827, forward strand.
ACTTATGCTGATGCACCTGCGCCTATTTACATTGGTGATATGTAAAACTTGAAACCTGACGTTTGTTAATAAGCTAGATAAAGCCCGAATACGGGAAAAAGCCGCCAAAAGCTGGACATCCACACACTAAACATCCAAATTTAAACTTTAATTTAACTTTTTTTAAACTATTTTTAGTGGCATGAGTTTTTTCAGTCAGGATGACACCATGCCAAAACCACGCTATCAACAAATAAGTGTGAGTGAAACACCTTATTATCACTTGGTCAGCCGTTGTGTGCGAAGGGCATTTTTATGTGGCGTGACTAGTGGTGCGGGTTGATGCGGCCAAAGCAGCCGCCTGGAGCGCTCAGGAGATTGCGAAGAGCTGGCAGCTGTTATTTTGTTTGCCGGTGTTGGTTGAGCGTTATCTGACTGGTGGCTCCAGTGGTGAAGCAGAAAACCAAGTAACTGAAGCTATTCTGGAAAAATGGCGTACCAGACTTTGCGACATTAGTTGGTTTATGCGCTGTCTGAATGAGCATATCGCGAGACAGGCCAACCTTGAGGACCACTGCACAGGCCGATTTTGGGAAGGCCGGTTTAAATCGCAGGCGCTGCTGGATGAAAAAGCCCTGCTCACCGCCATGGCTTATGTCGATTTAAATCCTATTCGCGCCAAGATGGCCGAAAGGCCCGAAACTTCTGACTACACCAGTATCCAGCAACGGCTTGGCAAAGCCATCCACTCTGTCTTTCATGGACCGTTGTTGCAATTTGCTGGCAATAGCCAGCAACAGAATGCACAGCAACATGTTCCGTATCATTTTATTGATTATGTTGAACTTGTTGAGTGGACAGGTCGTCAGTTGCGCGATGACAAACGTGGTGTGATTGACCAGAAACAACCTCCCATCCTGGCGCGTCTTGGTATCTCAGAGGCTTGTTGGCTACAAAACTGCCAGCAGCTTGAAACCGATTTTTATCAAGTGATTGGCCCTATCAGCTCACTGAAACAATTCTGCCAAAAACTAGGACTACGCTGGTTGCATGGTCAAACCGCCTGCCGACGAAGTTTTGGCTAAGTCCAAAATTTTCCACCGCAAAATTGATAAGAAACCGCAGCAGCGGCAATAACGGCTGCCTAAAAGTTAGTTTCTCCTGCCAAGCGCACTTTTTTGCTGCAATTTGAAGTCTTCAAATCCACATCGACAAGCTTGAATTTAAAATATTGTGACCAAAGAAACCATATTTTAGAAACAGCTGATTGCACTGTTTCCAAAGAGTGGGTGGCTTGTTTTGTTGCTCAGCAGCAGGTTATTGCTGTTGTACTGATAATTCAGCGTCTGCGCACCTAAGTGCTTGGTTTTGATATTCCCAAGCGGATCATAGCTGAAGGAGCCGTTGCCCCAACTGCCGTTGGCGCTGCTGAGTCGGTCCAGGCCATCATAGCTGAGCGTGAGTGAACGCTGGCTGTTGACCAGATCCGTTATTTTGTCGACATTCTGATGCTGGTCGTAAACATATTGCTGACCCAGCTGCATGGCAGCGGCTTTGGTGATCTGGCGGGTTTCTGGCAGATACTAGGCGTTTAAGGTCTGACTGAAACTGAGGCCATTGCCATAAGTAAAGCTGCTGAACTGGCCATTAGGGTGATACAGAATATTGCTGGCGTAAACAGTGCTGGCCTCTTTTACCTGGGTGGGCTGGCCAAAGGCGTCAGGCAGATAGGTGAGGGTAGCGCCACCATAAGTACGGCTGCTCAGATGGCCGAGCATTTTAAAATATGGCTGTCCTTAATTGCCCTTGCTGCTAACGGCCGAATAATCGGTGCAAGTGCGGCCAAGACCGCTGACACCTTCGGCAAAAGAGTTGAGCTGACCGAGACTATCATTTTAAAATGTGGCTGTCCTTAATTGCCCCTCCGGCAATAGCCAGCAACAGAATGCACAGCAGCATATTCCGTATCATTTTATTGATTATGTTGAACTTGTTGAGTGGACAGGCCGACAGTTACGCGATGACAAACGCGGTGTGATTGACCAGAAACAACCTCCCATCCTGGCGCGTCTTGGTATCTCAGAGGCTTGTTGGCTACAAAACTGCCAGCAGCTTGAAACCGATTTTTATCAAGTGATTAGCCCTATCAGCTCACTGAAACAATTCTGCCAAAAACTAGGACTACGCTGGTTGCATGGTCAAACTGCCTGCCGACGAAGTTTTGGCTAAGTCCGAAATTTTCCACTGCAAAATTGATAAGAAACCGCAGCAGCGGCAATAACGGCTGCCTAAAAGTTAGTTTCTCCTGCCAAGTGCACTTTTTTGCTGCAATTTAAAGTCTTCAAATCCACATCGACAAGCTTGAATTTAAAATATCGTGACCAAAGAAACCATATTTCAGAAACAGCCGATTGCTCTGTTTCCAAAGAGTGGGTGGCTTGTTTTAATTCGTTAATTGCCCTTGCTGCTAACGGCCGAATAATCGGTGCAAGTGCGGCCAAGACCGCTGACACCTTCGGCAAAAGAGTTGAGCTGACCGAGACTATCATTTTAAAATGTGGCTGTCCTTAATTGCCATTCTGATTTAAAACGCCTTATATTTGACCGTATTTTAAACTGCAAATAGCGGCAGCCTGAGCAGCACTGAACAGTAGAAGTGATCAGTGCCTGCCAGCAGAAAAGATCAAAGCTTCCAGTGCAGCCAGTTGTAGGCGCTGTACCACATTGCCAGCCCTGCTGGTGAGGACTGATCACTTCTACTGGAAATGACTGACCAGGCTGCTGGTGGTTTTGCGCAGTTTGGAATGAAAAAGGACACCAATGCTAGGTGTCCTTTTTTATATGGTACGACAAGGTGTTTGACCAATCATATACGTGGTCTACGTAAACATGCATAGGCAAAAAGCAATACTTTATGTTCTGTAGCTTAAATATTACTTCAAGAAAACCATATTCAAATATTTGGTAATGTTGAAACAATAAAAACATTACATTCTAGCCTATCTTCCATAATACTATTGATTGCTCGGCTGTTATTAAGTTCTAGGTCACTTGGTGCCAATGGAGGCTTTCTTCCCGTCCAAATTGCGTCGAGCCTCGATTCAAAGCCCGGATTGCGCCATATACCACCTTCAACACATGCTACAGCGATATTTTTTTCAGCTAAACACTCGCAGAGTGCGATTGCAGCATCTGGGGTTAGCTTCATTAAGTTGTTTCCATTTAAGTCAAAAAAAAGATTTGGATTGTCATACAAGACATCACGTTTAAATGTCATTTTTTATCCTCGTTCCACTCTATTCTGCTGTCTGGTTGCCAGTTCGGATCATTTTTATCGGTCACTTGGACAACTTCGTTCGTCCTATCATTGATCACAACATGTTTATCTTTTGACCCATATACGCTAGCAGAATCATTTCGACCCTGACCATCATCGGTCTTGGATGGTCCTCGTTTGTCCACTGTTTTTCCTGCTGGCTCCCCGCTTGCTAAATCATCAATTTCGCCTTTGCTCCAACCGCGATCAGAAACTTGCCCCTGCTTTACTTCTTCAATTACAACACCTCCACTTTCTGAAGAGTTATCGGCCTCTGATGATTCCCCAGATGTAGCATTGAGCGTTCCGCTAATACCGTGCGCTACTGCCGCTATAGTTGCAGCTGTCAACGCAATACCTTCAGGTGTCGCTAATATAACTAAGAATGCAGCCCTGCCATCCGGGTCAGTAAACTTATACGGATTGTTATTGGCATATGCATAGCGATTAAACATCATCGGATTAGAAGTTTTAAATCCGACTGGATCATTCGAATAGAATCTGCCAATAACCGGATCATAATACCGCTGCTGCATATAAGTCAGACTCAGGTCCTGATCGGTCAGGTGGCCTGTGTAGCCTGGGGTGTCTTGTGGCGTGTGTACCATGCCGGCTTTGGCAAGCAGGGTATTGCCCAAATGAATATAACGGACTTGCCCTTGCTCGCTTTCGGTCAGCAGTAATTGACCGGCGACATTATACACACTGTAACCTCGGGTATTGCCAGACTTGTGGACTCGTCTGTTGTGGCCGTCATAGCGATAACTGGCGGTGCCGGAGCTGATCAGCTGATTGGCGCGGTTAAAATTAAAACTGCGCTGGCCATTGTGAATAACATTGCCCCGGTCATCATAGATAAACTGATAGTGTCCTGGGATACTCAGCAGCAGGTTATTGCTGTTGTACTGATAATTCAGCGTCTGCGCACCTAAGTGCTTGGTTTTGATATTCCCAAGCGGATCATAGCTGAAGGAGCCGTTGCCCCAACTGCCGTTGGCGCTGCTGAGTCGGTCCAGGCCATCATAGCTGAGCGTGAGTGAACGCTGGCTGTTGACCAGATCCGTTATTTTGTCGACATTCTGATGCTGGTCGTAAACATATTGCTGACCCAGCTGCATGGCAGCGGCTTTGGTGATCTGGCGAGTTTCTGGCAGATACTCGGCGTTTAAGGTCTGACTGAAACTGAGGCCATTGCCATAAGTAAAGCTGCTGAGCTGGCCATTAGGGTGATACAGAATATTGCTGGCGTAAACAGTACTGGCCTCTTTTACCTGGGTGGGCTGGCCGAAGGCGTCAGGCAGATAGGTGAGGGTAGCGCCACCATAAGTACGGCTGCTCAGATGGCCGAGGGCGTTATAACCTGAAGTGATGGCAAAGGTTTTACCATCGATGGTTAAAGTCTCAGCCGTCAACTGATGCTGACTGTTATAGCGGTAAGACCAGGTACTGTGGCCATTGGCCAGCGCCAGCAGGTTGCCAGACGCATCGTAGGTGTAGGTGACCGCAGGAGAGCCATCCGCATAACGGATATTATGTTGTTCACCACGATTATCGTAGGCCAGGGTAATGATACTGCTGCTAACGGCAGAATAATCGGTGCAAGTGCGGCCAAGACCGTTGACCCCTTCGGCAAAAGAGCTGAGCTGACCGGCACTATTGTAGCTGAACACCTTGATGCCGGTATCGGCGCGTTTAATCAGGCATAACTGTTGGGCACTGTTGTAGTGGCGTGTTTCATACTGACCATCTTGTTGTATTTGGGTGACATGGCCAAACAGATTATAACTGAGCAAGGTCGTGACACTTTCCGGTTGGCTGATACTGACCGGCTCGCTGGTGGCAGGGCTGCCATAGGCGAGAAAACTGGTGTGGGTGCTGTAACCTTTGCCATTGGTGATGGTGATATTGTGGCCGCCATCATAGCTGTAACTCAACAGGCCCTGAGCTGTATTGGTGACAGATAAAGGGCGTTGCAAGCCATCATAGGTGGTATGGCTGCCAAAGCTTTCAGTGGCTGAAGCTGAAGGCACAGAAACAAAAGTCGGGTTATTGTAACTGTTGAACTGTTGGTTGACATAACGGCGGATTTGGCTGTTGGCATCCCATTCTTCGGTGAAGATGGGCCGCATTAAGGCATCCAGGGTGACCAGTTTACGATAATCGCCACGCACGGTCAGTTGCTGCAATGCACCCAGGTGTGGTGCGATATCCTGGTAACTGATGGCGGTGTCGCTGAAATTCGCATCGCCAATATCCACAGTGCTTAATCTGCCCAGAGCGTCGTAGTGATACTTCGTGTGATGGCCGTTGAAATCGGTCACTGCAGCGACGGTACCGTCATCGTTGATGCTGCGGGACATACTCACAGGGGTCGTCTGATAGCGGTCGGGTACAGTGATCACTTGTGGCTGACCAGCTTTGTAGTCAGCAAAAGCTTGCCAGCTATTTTTCTGATGCAAAGTGATGCGGGCGGGTAAGCCTTTACTGCCCGCTGTGGTGTGGTAGCTGTCGACGGTCTGTTGCAATTGGCCAAAGCTTTTATACTGATAGGGCAGTAATGGATAAGCACTGGTGGCAGGATAATAACTGGTGGCAGCAACAGTGGTATAACTGGAGTTGTCTGCCGATACCTGTGTGCTGAGGGGTAAATCCAGCAGCCACAAATTCGGGTCGGTTAAAAAAGTACGTTTGGTATATTTGGCCTGGGTACTGAAATTATTAAATTCGTGCGTTAACTGCGCGCTGCCATAAGGGGTGAAATCACTAAAGTGGGTGCTGTACTTTGTTTGCTGCAAAGTGGTTTGCACCGATACTAAATATCTGGCGTGGTCTGTGCTTTCTGAATTTGCATCAAACATAGCCGCAGCGCCCAGCATAGGCCCCCTGGCGTAACTTTTTTCGATCCGTTTCAGTAAGGTGGCCGCATCTGTATCATAATATTCAGTCAGGACTTCAGCGCCTTCAGTGAAGTCAAACCGTCTGCTGTGGTAATGTAAAGTGACACTGCCATCTGGGGCCACAACCCTGGTTGAGCGTAAATCACCAGCGTCCATGGCGGACGGCGGTGTCAGATGAGCATTGGGTACAGGTTTGGCTGCCCCCACAAAAGCGCCGTGATTTTCGGAATAGCTGTAATGCCAGCTCTGAGTCTGGACTGCAGGCCCTGATAATTGCTTGGTAATCAGACTATATTGGTTATAACAAGGCTGAACGGCATAATAGTTCTTCATATCTTTATACCATTTCGGCACCTCGGTGCGGCCAAACACGCGTGGCGCTAAGGTAAAGGTGGCGACCATGCCATGCGGGTGAGTGATAGTTGCAGTCCGCGAAGCTGCCATACTCCGTTCGCAACCCGTTGAAAGTTCTCGGGTCGGGATCGCAGGTTGGCCCAATGCATTAATTTCTGCCAGGGAAAATAGCCAGGATTTATGGTCCGGCCGCACCACTTGATGCAGGCTGTTTTGAACCTGACTGGTTGCTGGCAAGTAATTGTAGTACCAGGTTTTACCCGCACCGCTGACGGCACTGACGTAATTTTTAAAAGGGCCAGTGCCGCCATGATAAGTCAGGGTGATGTTGCGGCCATCATTCGCTTCGATGCTGTGCAACTGAGTGCCATGGTAGCGATAGACCACATAATTACCAAAACGATCTTCGATCCGGCTGACCAGCATTTGCGCATAGAAGCGCGCTGTTATTTTGGTCTTGACGAAACCTTTCATCTGGATAAGCCGGGGGACATCAAACGTGTATTTAACCCCGGTCGGTGAAATCGCCTGATAGCCCTGGCCTTGACCGTCAGCACGGCTGATACAATGAATTTTCCAGTGTGACTGCGTGGTATAAGTTTCTCCGGTTTGCAACAGCATTTGGGAGCCAGCACCGGGAATATTTAATTGGGTACCATTCCAATAGTCTGATTCTTCAATGTTATCCGGTGCGTTGTAAATTGGACCAGGCCTGTTCTGCATACATTCCTGGCCTGTGCTCCAGCCCCCTGAGTAACGGGGCACGTTGTTACGCAAAATAGTGTTTTGTATCATGGGTAAATCGAGCTGCCAGTCGGCAAACTCAAAGCTGTTGGTGGCATAACGAACGCCCTGGAATTTTCGATGGATGGCAACTTCAAGCGCGGAATTCCCCGGCAGACTTAAATCTGTCTGGCGAAATGATAAAGCGCCACCATTCAGATCGATCTGTTCACCAATCAAGTCCGTGGTTTCAGGGGTTGTGCCTGGTTGCGTCGGCAGTCGGTCAAGCAGGTGGTCATATGTCGGTACATACCCAGCGGTATTGCCGCCACCAGGTGCGGCGGCAGCTCGTGCCATCGCCTGGGCCACCGGCATTTTAGCAGGCGCAGCCGGCATGCTGAGACCACCGGCGATACGGTTATCCATATAAAGCGTTCTGGCCGCGTCGTCCGCCATAGCAACGCGGGAACCAGCAGAGAAAGTCAGTAGCAGCAACAAAAGTGCATGTAATGACTTGATGGCAACATTAACAGACATTGATCGTCTCCATATCCATGAAACAGTTCGCCGCAACTACAGCTGTGGCAGCCTTCAGCAAAGAGGATGTTTAGTGAGGTTTGATTTCACCAAAAGGCTTATATTCGTTGGTTTTAATCAGGTTCCCTTGTTGATCGCTTTCCCCGATCACTGAGCCTAAAATATCGGTATGAATAAACACCACACCATAAGTTGTTGGTGTAGGAACCAGATAGACTTTGCCCTGGCTGTCCGTGACATCCAGATAACCATCATTATTCAGATCACGTAACTGGTAACCAGAGCCTAAAACAGCAGTTCCAGCTGCAGCAAACGTCTGATAATTCATGCCTTGACTAAACAGCAGCAGAAAAGGCGTCGCTGGTTTTGTGGTTTCGATAAAATAATCCAGGCTCCCATCGGCATTTAAGTCAATCACTCTGATACTTTTAATCAGTGCGCTGCCAGCAACTTTGCTGCTGGCATGCCACTGCTGCGCACTGAGGGGTTGCACTGTCCAGACATTATTTGTGTTGGAAATTTTATAATAAGGCTGCTCAGACTGGACAAAGAGGGGGATGTCCACATGACTATGGAGCAACACAAATTTAGATTTTTCCAGTAAATAGGTATTATTTTGCTGATCGGAAAAAATTTCATAGTGTTTGGCGTGGGCATGGGTCGACAAGGCGCAAGCCAATAACAGGCAGTACTTCAATACTGGCTTGAAGGATGGATGAAACATAACAATTCCTTTTATTACCGCTGTTGTCACCCGCTATTGGCTTTGCGGGAGAACAAAACGGTTGATAGTTGCGAGCGATGCAGCACGAGCTTGGCGATTATGAATGTCATGTTAATTCAAATTTGCTATTTGTGAAATACTTAGTTTGACTGGTATGTTAGTTGGCTGAGTTGGTCCATGAGCCTATTGAGCATGCGCTTTCGTACACTGTATGCATGTGCTTTTTGTTGCTGCTTAAATGTTTATTTGTGTTGTCAATCATGCGCGGCCAATGTTGGGCAGCAGTCAGCGGATTCGGTCTGGTGTGACAATACTGAGTAAGCATGTGGGGAAGGGTCTGCAATTGTTGTGCGAGCAAAACCTTGATAGTCACTCACATCAAAGCGCTCCCGCAGGGCCGGGGCAAAATATCCTCATACGGCGTTAAATTCCTTCGGTTTAGTTCACTAAACCTTCAGAAATTTGCCTTGTCTGAGTCCTATTTTGCCCACGGCTGCTGCCGTTTTTTTAAACTGTTCGGTGCTCCAGGTACAGAATGACCAAAGGCGACTTGTAGATCGCCTTTGGTTAGGTGTGCCGGACAGATAAGTGACTACAGCTTACAGCGCCGCAATCTCCGCCTGTTGTGCCAATAGTTTCACCACAGCCGCCTCTGCATCTGCCAGTTTTTCCCGCTCTTTTGCCAGCACTGCTTCCGGCGCTTTAGCGACAAAACCTTCGTTGGCGAGCTTGCCGGCGACCCGGGCTGTTTCTTGCTGCAGTTTTTCCAGTTGCTTGGCGATGCGAGCCAGTTCAGCGTCTTTGTCAATCAGACCCGCCATTGGGATCAGAATATCCATCGACCCCAGTAACTGGGCGGCGCTGGCTGGGGCAGTGTCGGTAGCTGTCAGCACTGTGATGCTGTCAAGCTTGGCCAGATTTTGCAGTAGCTGCTGGTTTTGCTCTAAACGACGGCTGTCATCAACAGCTAAATTGCGCAGCAGCACCGGTAATGGTTTGGTCGGGGCTATATCCATTTCACCGCGGATGTTGCGGATGGCAACGATAAAGTTTTTCACCCATTCAATATCGGCAGCGGCCTGGTCATTGATCAAAGCAGCGTCACTTTGTGGATAAGCCTGTAGCATAATGCTATCGCCAGCGTTCAGATCGGTGCGGATCATTGGCGCGACCCGTTGCCAAATTTCTTCGGTGATAAACGGCATGATCGGGTGCATTAAGCGTAACAAGGATTCCAGTACCGTCAGCAAGGTATGGCGGGTACCACGTTGCTGCGCTTCATCACCTTTAAATAATACCGGTTTGGTCAGTTCCAGATACCAGTCACAGAACTGGTTCCAGGTGAACTCGTACAGGGTATTGGCTGCCATATCAAAACGATAGCTGTCCAGATACTGACGGAATTGCGCGACGGTTTGCTGATACTGGCTTAAGATCCACTGATCAGCCAGCGACAGTGTCATGTCGCCGCCTGCGACCCCACAATCTTTGCCCTCGGTCATCATGGTGACATAACGGCTGGCATTCCACAGTTTGTTACAGAAGTTGCGGTAACCGTCGAGGCGTTTCATATCCCAGTTGATATCGCGGCCAGTCGACGCCAGCGCGGCCAGGGTGAAGCGCAGCGCATCGGTACCACAGGCATCGATGCCGTCCGGGAATTGCTTTTTGGTCTGGTTGCCGATTTTTTCTGCCAGTTGTGGTTGCATCATATTGCTGGTGCGTTTGGCTAACAAATCGTCCAGGCTGATGCCGTCAATCATATCCAGCGGATCGATGACGTTGCCTTTGGATTTCGACATTTTATCGCCGTTTTCGTCGCGGATAAGACCAGTCACATACACAGTCTTAAACGGCACTTGCGGCTTGCCGTTTTCGTCTTTGACAAAATGCATTGTCATCATAATCATCCGGGCCACCCAGAAGAAAATGATGTCAAAACCTGTTACCAGTACGTCTGTTGGGTGGAAGGTTTTTAACTCTTCAGTATTGTCTGGCCAGCCGAGCGTGGAGAAAGTCCAGAGCGCAGAACTGAACCAGGTATCTAATACGTCATTGTCCTGACGCAGCGCGACATCTGCAGCTAAACCATGTTTGGCACGCACTTCAGCTTCATCGCGGCCGACATAAACTTTACCGTCGTTATCGTACCAGGCCGGAATGCGGTGACCCCACCACAGCTGACGACTGATACACCAGTCCTGAATATCGCGCATCCAGCTGTAGTACATGTTTTCATATTGTTTTGGCACAAACTGGATGTCGCCGTTCTCCACCGCTTCGATGGCGGTTTTGGCCATAGGCGCAACCCGCACATACCATTGGTCGGTCAGCATCGGCTCAATCACCACGCCAGAGCGGTCGCCGTAGGGCAGGGTGTTGGTCAGGGCTTCGATTTTGTCCAGTAAGCCAGCGGCATCAAAAGCAGCGACAATAGCTTTGCGGGCGGCGTAGCGATCGAGGCCTGCCAGTTCGGCTGGGATCGGTGCGGTTAAATTCGGGTTTTCTTCGCCATTGGTAAAGAAACACTCACCTTCAGTGCGGATGGTGGCGTCTTTGGTCAGCACATTGATCAGCGGCAGTTGATGACGTTTACCCACTTCATAGTCGTTAAAGTCATGCGCCGGCGTGATTTTGACACAACCCGAGCCTTTTTCTTTATCAGCATGCTCGTCGGCAATGATCGGAATACGGCGATTGACCAGTGGCAGTAAAATTTCTTTGCCAATTAATGACTGGTAACGCTCGTCATCTGGATTAACGGCAACGGCGGTATCACCCAGCATGGTTTCCGGCCGGGTGGTGGCAACCACGACATAGTTTTTACCATCAGCAGTTAAAGCGCCATCGGCCAGCGGGTAACGCAAGTGCCAGAACTGGCCTTGTTGTTCTTTGCTTTCGACTTCTAAATCGGAAATTGCGGTGTGCAGTTTTGGATCCCAGTTCACTAGACGTTTGCCACGGTAAATCAGGTCGTCTTGGTATAAGCGGACAAAGACTTCCTGCACTGCGTTCGACAGACCATCGTCCATGGTAAAACGTTCTTTATCCCAATCGACTGAGTTGCCTAACCGACGCATTTGTTCGGTGATAGTGCCACCCGATTCGGCTTTCCATTGCCAGACTTTTTCGATAAAAGCCTCACGGCCCATGGCGTGGCGATCGGGTTTACCCTCGGCGGCCAGTTTGCGCTCCACCACCATCTGAGTGGCGATACCTGCATGGTCAGTACCGACTTGCCATAAGGTGTTTTTACCTTGCATCCGCTGGTAACGGGTCAGCGCATCCATAATGGTTTGCTGGAACGCATGGCCCATGTGCAGGCTGCCGGTGACGTTTGGCGGCGGGATCATAATGCAATAAGCGCCGTTTGAGTTGTCACCTGAAGGTTTGAAATAGCCTTTGCTTTCCCAGGCCTGATACATAGCCTGTTCGATTTGACTTGGGTTAAATTTAGTTTCCATTGCGATACCTGTTTCAGCTGGCCGGCACGGTTTGCGGTGTCACACCTAGCTGGCGATAGTGTTTATACTTTTGCCGGGCTATGTCTTTATCAGACTCTGCCGCTGGCACAAATTCGATGATCTGACTGAACCTTTGGACAAAATCCGGTACAGTTTCAGTTAAATTGATCAGCACCTGGCGCTGAGTTCTGGGGGCTGACCAGCTGATTTCAACCGGAGCGCCCCGGGCCGGACCTTCACCGGCCAGATTATGCGGCACAAAGCTGTGCGCATCGAACTGCCATAATACCTCATCGACCAGTTCAGCGTCTTGCTGATTTGCGCAGTAGACAAAGACTTTCAGACTTTGCCGGTACAAGCTGGCGCATAACTGGCAAACCCGGTGCATATGTTGCAGCCGCAGTTCCGTCGCCAATTTGTTTGCATCATGGCCGGGCTGGTCAGTCGGCTGCGGTGGCGGCAGATAAAACTGTACTTGCATGGGATCTGCCTCTGGTTCAGATGGTGTTGCGATGACACCAAAACAACACTGGCCAGGATAACCGGGCCAGTGGATGGTGATGGTCGCTGTCGGGTTCAACCGCCGCGACCAGCAACGGCTGGAAGCGCGAGCTGTTAATGCTCCGGATGCGCACCAGCCCGGTTAATTAAAAATTGCGTCAGCAGCGCCACCGGGCGGCCGGTCGAGCCTTTGTCTTTGCCACCACTGCGCCAGGCAGTACCCGCGATGTCCAAATGCGCCCAGTTATATTTGCGGGTGAATTTTGACAAGAAACAGGCTGCGGTAATAGTGCCAGCGGCACGACCACCAAGGTTACTGAAATCGGCAAAGGGGCTTTCCAGCTGATCATGGTAATCATCCCATAATGGCAGACGCCAGGCCCGATCACCACTTTGCTCTGAAGCATTGAGAATTTCATGTGCCAGCGGGTTATGGTTACTCAGCAAGCCAGAAGCATGTTTACCCAGAGCCACCACACAAGCGCCGGTTAAAGTGGCGACGTCAATCACCACATCCGGATCAAAACGTTCGACATAGGTCAGGGCATCACAGAGCACTAAGCGACCTTCGGCATCGGTATTCAGTACTTCAACCGTCTGGCCTGACATGGTGGTCAGAATATCGCCTGGCCGGTAGGCTTTGCCATCCGGCATGTTTTCAGCAGCAGCGAGTACCCCAATCACATTCAGGGGTAAACCTAAGCTGGCCACTGCATTCATGGTGCCGAGCACAGAAGCGGCGCCACACATGTCGTATTTCATTTCATCCATGCCATCGCTTGGCTTGATGCTGATACCGCCGGTATCAAAGGTCAGGCCTTTGCCGACCAGCACCACTGGCGCGCTGCTATCGGCGGCGCCCTGGTATTTGATCACAGCCATTCTGGCTTCGTTGTCAGAACCACGTGCTACCGCCAGATAAGAATGCATACCTAAGGCCGTCATTTCCGGTACGCCCAGTACTTCAATACTGAGTTTTTCGCTGATGCCGCCAAGGGTTTTGGCTTGTTCTGCCAACCAGGCTGGCGTACAGATATTCGGTGGCATATTGCCAACGTCTTTACATTGTTTAATGCCAGCGGCAATGGCCAGTCCATGTTCGACCGCTTTTTCGCCGATGGTTAAATCGCGTCGGGTCGGTACATTAAAGACAATTTTACGCAACGGCCGACGGGTTTCGTCTTTTTTGCTCTTCAGCTTGTCGAACACATACAGACTGTCCTGCGTGGTTTCCACCGCATGGCGCACTTTCCAGTAGGTATCGCGGCCTTTGACATGCAGTTCCGACAGGAAACAAACGGCTTCCATCGAACCGGTTTCGTTGAGGGTGCTGATGGTTTTGGCGATGATCTGCCGGTATTGCCGTTCGTCCAGTTCACGTTCTTTGCCGCAACCAACCAGCAACACCCGCTCACTTAGTACATTCGGCACATGGTGTAATAACAGCATCTGCCCTGGTTTGCCTTCCAGATCACCACGGCGCAGCAGGTTACTGATATAACCTTCACTGATTTTATCTAATTGTTCGGCCACCGCAGATAAGCGGCGCGGTTCGTACACGCCAACGACAATACAAGCACTGCGTTGTTTCTCCGGACTTCCGCTTTTAACGCTGAACTCCATGTCAACTCCTGATTCTAACAGACGATGTTCGGGGTGAAACCGAGTTTAAACCGGCCTGAAATGGCTGGCATTAATAAAAAAGCTCGGATTTCATCGGACTTTAGTCGATAATAATTGCTATAAATATCCAGTTTACTTAAAAATTGCCAGCGTGCCAGCAAAAAGACTGGTTTTTGGGGGGCATTTTGATTGTTTTTCGTTATTTGATTGGCGAAGTGTTTAAATCGCAGCTGGCGGTGTTCCTGATCCTGATCACTATTATTCTCAGCCAGCGTTTTGTCAAAATCCTCGCTGATGCCTCGGAAGGGGAATTGCCGGGGCAATTAGTGCTGACCCTGGTGGCGCTGAAGCTGCCGCAGATGGCGATTCTTATTTTACCGCTGGCGGCTTTTTTAGGCGTATTAATCGCTTACAGCCGGATTTACGCCGAAAGTGAGATGACGGTGTTGCATGCCACTGGCATCAGCGAATGGTTTGTCGGGCGTATCACTTTGGTACTGTCGTTGCTTGTCGCCCTGGCTGCGGCCGGTTTAACGCTGTATGTCAGTCCCTGGGCCGCCGAGCGCGAATATCATCTGATGGAAAAAGCAACGGCTGATTCCGGTTTGTCGACGTTAATTCCGGGGCGTTTCCAGCAAACTTCCAATGAAAAAGCTGTGGTGTTTGTCCATGATATCAGCCGGGATGGCACGACCTTGTCGAAGGTATTTCTGGCGCAACAAGCGACGGCAGAAGGGATGCCGCATTCGGTGGTTTATGCCGAAACGGGTCAGGTGATGGAAGACAGTTCAGGCGCGCAACGACTGATGCTGAGCCAGGGCCGGCGTTATTCCGGTGCTGTGGATGCACCTATGTATGATGTGCTGGAGTTTGGTCGTTATGATTTACAAATCCGCGAGCAACAGGCCGAGCAACGGCGGCGCAAGCTCAGCAGTTTACCGACGCTGGAATTGTTGCAGCAGTCTGGCGCTGAAGCCCGCGCTGAATGGCATTGGCGCTTGGCCATTCCATTGTCGATCCCGATTTTGATGTTACTGGCAGTGCCGCTCAGTCGCGTTAATCCACGGCAGGGTAAATTTGGCCGTTTGCTACCCGCCTTTAGCTTGTTTCTTGGTTATTACATTTTGCTGATTATCAGTCGCTCGTTGCTGGAAGACGGTAAATTACCGTTGGCACTTGGGATGTGGTGGATCCACGCCCTGGCCGCTATGCTGGCGGCAGCCTTGTTTTTGCAGCACCGTGCCGGAGCCCAGCGGTTAAAAGCCCGTCTGTTTGGTCGGGGGGATCATGCTTAGTATTGTTGATATCTATATTGGCCGGATTATTTTATCGACTTCGGCCTTGTCGTTGTCGGTGCTGCTGGCGTTGTCCGGCATGTTCCGTTTTATTGACCAGTTACGGCTGATTGACCGTGGTGATTTTACCATTCTGACGGCGGCAATCTTCAGTCTGTGCAGCATTCCGGGCGATGTGATGTTATTTTTCCCGATGGCGGCGCTGATTGGGGCTTTGATCGGGCTTGGTATGCTGGCCAGTAACAGTGAGCTGGTGGTGATGCAGGCGGCGGGCATGTCGCGCTTGAATATCATCATGTCTGTAATGAAAACCTCGGTGCTGATGATGTTGCTGGTGATGGCCATTGGTGAGTGGGGCGCGCCGGCGTCAGAAAAATTTGCCCGTGAACTGAAAACCAAAGCCATCTCCGGCGGTAATTTATTTGCCGCCCAACAAGGTGTTTGGGCCAAAGATGGCGATGATTTTGTCAATATCCGGCGCGTGTCGGATAGCGGTGAATTAAAAGACGTCACGATTTATGAATTTTCACCCGAGCTGGTGTTGCAAGCGATTGTGAATGCCAAAAGTGGCGTGTTCAGTGGTGGCGTCTGGCAACTGGAACAGGTCAGCCGGTTGCATTTTCGTGATGATAAAGTCGAGCAGCATCGCTGGCCGTTACAACGCTGGCGCTCCAGTCTGACGCCGGACAAACTCGGTGTGGTCAGCGTCAAGCCTGAGCTGTTGTCTTTACAAGGTTTGTCGAGTTATCTGGATTATCTGCAAAGTAACCAGCAGGAAAGTAGCCGTTATCAACTGGCATTCTGGCGTAAAGCGACGCAGCCGCTGACGATCGTGGCGATGATGTTGATGGCGCTTTCTTTTATTTTTGGGCCGCTACGCAGTGTGACCATGGCCGCCAGGGTGCTGATGGGGATCCTGACCGGTTTTGGTTTTTATCTGGCCAATGAAGTATTTGGCCCGGTGGCGCTGGTGTATCAGTTACCGCCCTGGTTAGGGGCTGTGTTGCCGAGTCTGTTATTTATCAGCGTCGCCAGTTATCTGATGCAGAAAAAGTAGTCAGGGCGTAGGTTGTTGCTGATAACTTTGCACCAACTGTTGCAATTGACCTTCAGCGGCCAGCTCAGTTAAAGCTTGTTGCAGCGCCTGAGCTGTGGCGGCTGGCACTGCCGGATGCAGCGCCAGAAAATTCTGACCAACATCGCTGATATCCAACACGGCTTCGACCTCGGCCGTTGTGTTTGGTTGTGATAACCAATTGCTCAGCATCAGTTCCGAGGCGATGAGTAAATCAATTTTTCCTTTTAAAAATAACGGCACAGGCTCAGATTTGGTCGAAAACTTCACCAGATTTTTGCCATGCATAAAACCCTGCGACAAGAAAAACTCTTCATAAATATCGCCGTGCGCCACCCCAATAGAATAGGCTTTGGCATCACTGAGTTGCTGTAACTTAATTTCAGGGCGGCGTTTTAACCGGTACAAATAAGCTTTGGACGATGCCAGCGGCCCCAGCCACTGAAACAAGGGTGCCCGTTTGGGGGTGCGCACTATCGAAAAAATGCCGCTGTGCGGATTTTTTTGTGCCAGTTCAAAAGCTCTTAACCATGGATAAAGCACAAATTCGCACTGGATGGCGGCCCGTTCACAGGCGAGCCGTAACAAATCTGCGTTAATCCCTCTGACTTGTTGCTGCTGCACAAAACTATAAGGTGGAAAATGTTCGGTGTATAACGTCAATTGTGCCTGCTCTGCGGCCATCGCGGGCCGCACAGTGAGCAGATCCAAGCATAGCAACAGGATAGTACCAAAGCATGACCTGTGCATGCTTAGCGCCCGCCTGGTGCAAGCTGCGGGGTGGCAGGTTTTAACGCCATCCTTAACAAGTAACTGCTGGCGGTGATATAGATATATTGCCGATCTTCACTCAAGGCCAGATTGGCCGCAGCCACTGGCAACTGCAATAAACCCAGTTGTTGACCGCTGGCGCTGAAGACCCAAATACCGCCGGGGCCAGTGGCCAGGATCTGACCGGATGACAGCACTTTCAGACCATCAGGTAAACCCGGCTTGCTGCTGGCGGCATGGGTGGCATCTGCAAACAATTCAGCTGCGGCCAGCGAACCATCTGGCTGCACTGCAAAACGCCACCACTGGGCGGCGGCGGGATCCGAGTTGGCGACATATAACCAACGCTGATCCGGTGACAACGCCAGTCCATTAGGTTTGCTCAGACTGCGTTCCAGCAATTGCAGTTGTAAATCAGGCGTCAAGCGCCAGATACCATTAAAAGCCAAATCTTTGGCACTGGAACGATCGCCTTGGGCCAGGCCATAAGGTGGATCGGTAAAATAATAAGATTGGTCGTTATGCTGCACCAGATCGTTTGGACTATTCAGCCGGCGTTGATCCTGTACTGTAGCGCCAGCTTGCTGGCTGGCCAGCGTCTGATACTGCGGCTTGCCGTCTTTAAAACCTGTCAGCACAGCCAGCCGGCGGTCACCATGCTGTGCCAGCACCAGTTGTTGTTGCTGATTAAACAGCAAGCCATTGGCACCTTGTTTTAAGCTGTCATCCGGCCACAGTCCGGTCGCGCCGGACGGACTCAGATACAGCTGTAAACCCTGGCCGGGATGCCAGCGATAGACTTTATTGGCCGGCACATCGGAAAACAGGATGGCACCAGTGCCAGGCTCCGCCACTGGCCCTTCGGACCAGTCAAACCCCTCAGCCAACAGTTCAAACTGGGCGTCAGCCGCCACCAGTTGTAATAGTTCAGGTTGTAGCACCTGCACTGGTTTGGCCAGAAATTGCGCCGGTAATACCTTGGATTGTTGCAGCTCAGTGCTGGGGTCATTGCCCGCCATCACAGTGCAAGGCAACATACTTAACAGCAGAATAGGGAATAATATTGGCATCATCAGACTGGCTTGTGGTTAAAACTTAGCCAAGCCTAGCATTGTTTCTGGCGTGAAGAAATGGACCAGGCTGTTTTTCCTGTCAGCCTTTTTATGTCATGCTGGGCATCACATGCTGGGCATCACATGCTGGGCATCACATGCTGGGCAACAACATAGGAGAATTGATGATGTCACAACAGGAAGCAAGCAGAACACAGGCTTTAATTGCCGAATTTAGCCGGACTGATGGCGTAGATCCAAGCCGGCAATGGCTCGGCAAACATCAAAAAATGGCGGGCAGTGCCTTTCGCTTTTTACGCGGCAGTTCGGGTTTATTTTATGCCGATATCGCCAGTGGGCTATTCGCTTTGCCTCAGAGCCTGCTGCAGTGGCCAGTGACCACTGTGATGGGAGACTGCCATCTGTCGAATTTTGGTTTTTTTACCGAAGAGGGCAGCTCTGGTTCTGAGGTGATTTTTGCGCCCAATGATTTTGACGATGCCTGCATCGGCCATGCCGTCTGGGATCTGAGCCGTTTTGCCGTTAGTTTGTTATTGGCGGTGGATGAATCGCAGCAACAACTGGCCAGCAGCCTTTCAGTACAACCGCCATTGCAGGCTGCTACGGCTGAGCAAGCCGCTGCAGCAGTGTTATTGTTTTTCCGCCAATATGCCAGACAATGTCAGCAGATTGCTGCAGATCCTGAGTTACGCTATCAAGCGCAACCGGCTTTTGCCAAACAGCATGTGCTGCATCAGGCGCAGAAAAAGGCTCGTCGTCGCGCCACAACCGGCGAGCATTTCCTGACCAAAAGTACTCTGGCCAAACTGGTTGACCTGCATGCCCGGCCACTGCAGTTTAAACAGGACCCGGACAAATTTTTACGGTTATCCTCTGAGCACTATCAGCAGGTTGCCAGCAGTTTCCGGCCTTATGTCAATGATGAGATCCTGGATATCGTCAGCCGGCAAGGCGCGGGCACAGGATCGATGAACTTACAGCGTTATTATTTGCTGGTAGGACCCAAAGCGCTGCTGACTGCGGGGGAGCAGGGCGCCGAAGATCTGATGTTGTGCCATGTGGTTGAAGCCAAACAACAGCGGCGCTCGGCCCCGTTACACTTTTTTGCCGGGTTGGATCCGGTGAATCAACTCAATGACGCCCACCTGACGGTGGACTGCCAAAGGTTGATGCAGCGAAGGCCCGATCTGGTGCTGGATGAACATTATTTTGCCGGCGCGCATTATCTGGTGCGCTCGCTGCACCATGCCAATGTTGATTTGGATCCGGTGGATATTTGTCTGCATCCGACCGCGCCTGAACAGCAGTTGCTGGATTATGCCAGCGCTTGTGCTGATGCGCTGGCACTGGCCCACAGTCGTGGTGATCGGCGTTCAGTGCGTTTTGAACAAGCAGTGGCTGCCACTTTACCCGCGCAAGCGACCCTATTGCTGCAACTATGTCAGCAATATGCCGGGCAGATGCGCCTTGACTGCGGTTTATTAGCTGGATTGTTGGAGCAGCAATCCGTTTAAACAACGAGCAGTAAACCATTGAACAAAGCGCTCTGTGCCGATGTTGATGATTGAGTCGCAGCGTGATTGGCATTTGGCGTTCTGCAAAATCCAAGATATACTGTTTATTCATACAGTGTCTTTTGGAGGTTGCCATGTCGACAGTTGCTTTATTGGGGCAAGCCAGTCCACAGTCTGGATTGGCGTTACCGCTGTTTGCCGATCGGGTAGCGGCCGGTTTTCCATCGCCGGCGGCCGATTATATTGAGCAGGCGCTGGATTTAAATGAGTTGTGTATCAGCCGGCCTGCCGCCACTTTTTTTGTCCGGGTCAGTGGCGATTCCATGGTCGATGCCGGTATTTATCCGCATGATGTGCTGGTGGTCGACCGGTCGCTGACACCGCAGCAAGGTGATGTGGTGATTGCTTGCTTGAATGCCGAGCTGACGGTAAAAGAACTGCAATTAACGCCTTGTGTGCGGTTATTACCGCGCAACCCACGTTATGCGCCGATTGAGCTGGCACCTGATCAGGAGCTGCAGATCTTTGGCGTGGTGACGACTGTGGTGCGGCAATGCCGGCGCCGGCACAGCTAAGCTGTGGCTGTTGAGCGCAACAGCGCTGTTGTCGGCACGGCGCTGGGCAGGAGGATGCAGCCGCAACGACCGCCAGATCGTCAGACTGTCGCTGCGACAGCGGTGGCGCCAGCCTTTGCGCTGGTCGATTGCAACAATTTTTATGCCTCTTGCGAAAAGCTGTTCCGGCCGGATCTGGCGACTAAGGCCGTGGTGGTATTATCCAATAATGATGGTTGTGTCGTGGCGCGCTGTCCGCTGGCCAAGCAACTGGGGGTGCGGATGGGTATTCCGGCCTTTCAACTGCGTCCTTTGCTGCAAACCGGGGCTGTGGTGGCATTTTCTTCCAATTATGCCTTATACGCCGATATGTCGGCCCGGGTGATGCAAACGCTGGCAGAGTTGGCGCCAGCCGTTGAGGTGTATTCAATTGATGAAGCTTTTTTGGATGTGAGCGGATTGTCAGCCACGGATAGAGCGCAGCTGGGTCAGCAGATCCGGCAGCGGATCCGGCAGTGGCTGGGGCTCAGCGTTTGTGTTGGGATAGCGCCCAGCAAAACGCTGGCCAAGCTGGCAAATGCAGCTGCCAAACAGTATCCGGCCACCGGCGGGGTGGTGGATCTGACTGATCCGGTACGGCAGCGCAAGTTACTGGCGCTGACACCGGTTGGCGAGGTGTGGGGCATTGGTAACAAACTCAGTCAGCGTTTGCAGAGGTTGCAGATCAACACTGCTTTGCAACTGGCCACTGCGGATGCCGGTTTGATCCGGCAGCAGTTTTCGGTGGTGGAACAGCGGATAGTGCAGGAATTGAATGGCCAGTCCTGCCTGATATTGGAAGATCTGCCGCAGCCTAAACAACAAATTATCAGTTCACGTTCTTTTGGCACTGTGATCTGCGATCGACAACAGATGAGTGAGGCACTCTGTGAATATATCAGCCGTGCTTGCCAGAAACTCAGGCAGGAGCAGCAACAGGCTTGTCAACTGACGGTGTTTTTGCGGACCAGTCCTTTTGCCAGGCAGCCATATTATGCCGATAGCCGTTCTGGCCGTCTGGCGTTGCCAAGCAGTGACACCCGTGATTTTTTCCAACTGCTGCCAGCTTTACTGGCGGCGATCTGGCGCGATGGCCATCGTTACAGCAAAGCTGGTGTGATGCTGACCGATTTTTATCCGGCAATGCAGGTGCAGCCGGATCTGTTTGTCAGTAGCAGCAGTGCCGATCCGACCGGTCGTGGTGCACAGCTGATGCAAGTGCTGGATCTGATTAATCACAGCGGCCGCGGTAAAGTCTGGTTTGCCGGTCAGGGCATCCGACAATGCTGGCAAATGAAACGGCAGAGTTTATCACCGGCTTATACCACCAATTGGCAGCAACTGGCCTGGGTTCGTTAAATCGCCGCCGATAAGGGCAGGCTGTTCGTCGCGAAAATAACAACTGATGGGCAGAATAGCTGGCAGATCAGCCAATTAGCGTTATAGTTTGCAAAGTTAAATATTGCATTGACCAAGTCGCCTCAGCGGATGTGCTGCTCCCAGCCTTGAGCTGCCAAGATGTTCACAAGAGCTGGCGGAACGGACTGCGCAGTCATCATGCCGATGCCGATGCCGTATCCGTTGCGTCTGGCGCGCTTACAATCAGGAGGCTCTATGGCTTTTTTCCACACTGTTGGCGGGCGTTTGTTATTGATACCCATAGTGGCTCTGCTCGGTTTTGTGTTGTTGGCTGCGGTGGCACTGAATGCTTTGCAGCACAGCCTGATGCAGGGGCGGGAAGCGAAGGTCATGGCAGTGGTGGCCAGTAGCCTGAGTTTGGTCAAGCATTATCAGAGCCTGCAGCAAGATGGCAGCCTGACCGAACAGCAGGCACAGCAACAGGCGATCGCTGCCATAAAAGCCATCCGCTATGAAGGGACTGAATATATCTGGATCAATGATTTAAGCCGGCCTTACCCTATCATGATGATGCATCCGACCGTGCCGGCGCTGGATGGAAAACCGCTGGATAGTCCAAACTTTAACCACGCGACTTTGTTGCGTAATGTCGATGGCAGTTCGCAGCAACCATTGAACAATGCCAATTTATTTGTCAGTTTTGTTGATACTGCCGAGCGGTTTGGCCAGGGTTTTGTCGAATATCAATGGCCAAAACCTGTTGCCGGTGGTGGTGTCACTGCAGAGCGTTATCCGAAACTATCCTATGTGGCCAAAGATCCCGGCTGGGGCTGGGTGTTGGGCTCTGGTATTTATATTGATGATGTCAAAGCGGCTTTTTGGCAGGTAGCGCGGCAAATTGCTGGGGTGGTGCTGCTGGCGATGCTGCTGACCGCCGCTTTATCCTGGTATATCCGGCGTTGGTTGTTGCAAAGTTTAGGTGGCGAAGTCAGTACCGCCACAGCCTTGGTACAACAAGTGGCCGGCGGCAATTTTGCCGTGCAGTTTCAACTGACACCAGGCGATCAGCATAGTTTGTTAGCGGCTTTGAGTACACTGGTGCAGAAATTGCGCGACATTATTGGCCAGCAAAGTCAGTTAGCAGACCAATTGGCCGATCAGTCAGCGCTGCTGGATGATAACAGTCAACAGACGCAACATATTATGCAGGATGTGATGCACCAGACGTCGCAGGTGGCGACCGCTGTGCATCAGATGAGCACCACTTGTGAAGATATGGCGCGTAGCGCTACGCTGGCGGCCCGTTCGACCCGCGAGGCCGGCACTGAAGCTGAAGCCGGGGTGAGTGCAGTGGCGCAGACCATCAGCGCTATTGATGGCTTAAAAAATCAGCTGGAACAAGTCAGTCAGGTGATTAGTTTGTTATCTAAACGGGGTCAGGAAGTCGGTGCTGTCACGGATGTGATTGGTGCTATTGCCGAACAAACCAACCTGCTGGCACTGAATGCCGCTATTGAAGCGGCCAGAGCTGGGGATATGGGGCGTGGTTTTGCCGTGGTGGCCGATGAAGTCAGAACCCTGGCCAAACGTTCGCAGGATTCAACCGTTGATATCAATAAAAAAGTGCTCGGCATTCAGCAAGATTCAGCTCAGGCTGTACAGTCGATGGCGCAAAGTCAGCAGGATACCAGCCGGACTATCGAATGTTCACAACTAGCCAATACTGCGTTGCTCAGGATCAGCAGTGCGGTCGGCAGTATCACAGATGTGAATGATCAACTCGCCAGTGCCACCGAGCAACTGGCGGTGGTATCGGCCACGATCAATGAAAACATGGAAAACATTGCCGGAGCTGTGCAAAGTACCAGCAGCAAGTTCAGTCAGTTGTCGGCCGCCAGTCAGCAATTACGTCAGATGGCCGCGCAAATGAAAACCTCATTAGCAGCCTTCAGGTTATAGCGCTTGGTGTCATCGCACGCCAGTTAGGGCGCGCTATTGATTTAATAGTGCAATCACGCGCCTGTTTGAGCGCGTTTTGTTGCATAACGCGGCAGCAGCTGCGCTTCGGTGCATTTCACAACTTTATGCTGGCGCTGCATTCGCCTGTTGCAGATACGCCAGTGCTAAGGCTGATAATTCCGCCATGGAACTGACTCTTAACTGACGATAAATCGTTTTCCGATGGTTGCGCACTGTGCCGCAGCTCAGTTGCAAGCGTTGCGCTATCGCTTGATTATCCAGCCCTTGTAATAACAACTGCAGCACCTGATAAGGCCGGGTTGGCAATAACGCCAGACCAAATTGTTGCAGTACGGGCTGCACCTGAACTGGCATCGTTTGTTTGGCTGTGTTTAGCTGAAACAGCCGCTGATGCTGCTGACATAAGCTCTGGCAGAGATTCAGATAAGGCTGTAACTCTGTTTTGGCCCGTTCAGCCGCCGCCGCATCAGGCAGCGTCATCGATAATACCCACCAGAATTCAGGTTGCAGTTGTACCAGGCAGACCAGTTCATGTTGCCAGCCGGTATGCTGATAAAATTGCTGCTGGTAGGGTTGTTGCGCCAGCGCACGAACATCAGTGGCATAATCGCGCGCGAGCTGACTGGCGAGATAAAAACCCGGTTGAATGCCTTGCCGGATGGCCTGGAACACCGGATCCTGCTGAAAAAAATGCGGCAGATATTGTTCAAACAATAAATCGCGCGCCTGTTGCAATTCATCATAAAGATAAAGGGGCCGCTCCCGCTGATCAATCGCCAGCACCACCACTTGCTCCAGTACGGCCAGGCTGCGAAACCAGCCAACCAGCGCGGCAGCAAAGCCGGGTTGCGCCAATTTTTGTACCAGCTGTGTCAAGGCTGTCAGCGCCGCCACTGAGTCAGTGCTGACAAGCTCAGTGGCCACTGTGGTCGGGTTGTTGCTGCCTGGTACTTGGGGATTGTTGCTCATACCGAACGCATCTGCTGCTGAAACTCGCCTGAAATGGTTGTTCAGATTATCCCAAATGGGATATCTGGCCAAGTGGGTTTTGTGTGTGACACTGACGGTTCATCACTCAACCCTCATTGAGCTCAGTCGGAGATATCGGATGGATAGCCCTTCATTACTGGATGATTTGGCCGCTCGCGGCTTGATCGCCCAGTCCACTCCATTAGTGCAACTGCAGCCATTGCTGGCCGAACCACAGCAGCAGCCAGTGCGGCTCTATTGTGGTTTTGACCCCACAGCCGGCAGTTTGCATATTGGCCACTTGGTACCTTTATTGTTGCTGCGTCGTTTTCAACAGGCTGGCCATCAGGTGATAGCGCTGATCGGCGGTGCCACCGGCCTGATTGGTGATCCCAGTTTTAAAGCCAGCGAACGCGGTTTGCAATCTGCCGCTCAGGTTGCCAGTTGGGCCGAACAGCTACAGCAGCAGATCCGGCAATTGTTGCCGCAGGATGGCGCTGGTTCTGTGTTGATCCTGAATAATGCCGACTGGCTCAGTCAAATGACGGTGCCACAATTACTGCGCGATGTTGGCAAACATTTTTCCGTCAATGCGCTGCTGCAGCGTGAATCTGTGCGGCAACGGCTACAGCGGCCTGAACAAGGCTTATCCTTTACCGAGTTCAGTTATGTGCTGCTACAGGCCTATGATTTTGCGATGTTAAACCGGCATTATGGCTGCCAGTTGCAAATTGGCGGACAGGATCAGTGGGGCAATATTGTCAGTGGCATCGATTTAACACGGCGGCTGAATCAGCAACAGGTCTATGGCCTGACACTGCCGTTGATCACCAAAGCGGACGGCACTAAATTTGGTAAAACCGAAACCGGCACCATTTGGCTGGATCCGGCGCTGACATCGCCTTACCGCTTTTATCAGTTCTGGCTTGCGGTCAGCGATCGGGATGTTTACCCCATGCTACGTTGGTACAGCAGTATGAGCATCGAGGCGATTGCGGCTTTAGAGCGCAGTGACCAGCAACAACAGGGCAAACCGCAGGCGCAACAACTGCTGGCGGCTGAGCTGACCGCCCTGGTGCACGGCCAGTCCGGTCTGGCGGCGGCACTACGCATCAGTCAGGCTGTATTTCAGACTGAGTCTGGCCAGCTCAGTCGCAGTGACTTAGCGCAGTTACAGCAGGACGGGATGCCGGCGCAACAGGTGGATGCCCGGTTGGAACTGCAACAATTATTGTTGCAAAGCGGTTTGCTCAGTTCAAAACAGCAATTGCGGCAACTGCTGCAAGCTGGGGCTTTGCAACTGAATGACAGGCAAATCCAGCCAGCGCAACTGACGCAGCCGCTGGCGGCACAACCGGCACTGCAGCAGCAGTATTGGCTATTGCGCAAAGGTAAAAAAACGACCTTATTATGGTATAGCGCTGCCAGTGCTGAGTTACCGTCATAAAAGTGTCATTGTTGTAATGGACGGACACAGTACAATAGTCTGACAGGCATCAGCCTCTCGTCGCTAGCATTGCAGTCAGCGGCGAGGGGCTGAGTTTAATGTAGTCAATGGAGCTATCCTCTTGTCCCAAACCTTGCCAACCACCAAGTCACAGAGCGGACTCAGCGAACCAGCGCAGCCCGATGGCCGTTATTGGCAAATTTTCCGGTTATTTTGTTGGCTGGGTTGCACCAGCTTTGGCGGTCCGGTGGCACATCTGGAGGTCTTTCGCCGGGTCTTTGTGGAACAGCGCCGTTGGTTCAGCGCCGGCCAATATGCCGATCTGGTGGCTTTGTGTCAGTTTTTACCCGGGCCTGCCAGCAGCCAGACCGGGATTGCCATCGGCTTGCTACGTGCCGGGTACCCCGGCGCTTTATGCGCCTGGTTGGGTTTTACCTTGCCGTCTGCCTTGCTGTTGGCGGCTTTTGCTTGGTTGCTACTGTCAAACAATGGCCAGTGGCTGAGTGGTGTCGGTCAGGGACTGGCGGTGGCAACTGTGGCTGTGGTGGCACAAGCTTTGGTGGGCATGAGCCGGACCTTAGCACCAGACTGGCCGCGCCGCTTGGGGGCAGTCAGTTGCGCCTTGTTGCTGTTCTGGGCTGAGCACTGGGCCTGGCAACTGCTGTGTTTGTTGTTGGGGGCTGTGATTGGTTGGGCTTGGTATCGCCGCAAGCTTGAATCGCCAGCCAATCACAATGCCGATTGGCGGCAAGCAGGTCAGTATGTGCCCAGCCGCCAGGCTGGCGCTGGCTGGTTACTGCTCTGTGCTGCGCTGTTATTGTTGTTACCGTTGCTGGCACAGCAACAGCCAGTGCTTTGGCTGCAACTGAGCGATAGTCTGTATCGGGCCGGCGCTTTAGTATTTGGTGGCGGTCATGTGGTGTTGCCCTTGTTACAGGCAGAAGCAATACCGGCTGGCTGGCTCAGTGACGAACAATTTCTGGCCGGTTATGGTGCCGCCCAACTGGTACCTGGGCCTTTATTCAGCTTTGGCACTTTTATCGGCTATCTGGCCGGCGGTTGGCTGGGCGCTCTGTTGGCCACAGTGGCGATTTTTTTGCCAGCCTGGTTGCTGCTGGTGGGGGCTTTACCTTTTTGGTTGCAGGGGCTGCGACAGCCCGGACTGCAAGCCGCTTGTGCCGGTATTCATGCGGTTGTACTAGGTTTTTTGCTGGCGGCTTTTATCCAGCCGGTGCTCAGTCACGGTATCCGCAGCTGGCTGGATGCCATGCTGGCGCTGCTGGCTTTTGTTGCGTTGCAGTATGGCCGGTTGCCGGTGTGGCTGGTGGTGCCCTTGACCGCCAGCGTTGTGCTGCTGGCAACTTAACCGAAACCTGCTGGCTTGCTGTCAAAATTTTTTCATCAACAGGTCATCAATTTGTCGTGTAGGCTCGGCATCATACGCCTATGACAACCCCCCTGTTGTCTGTGCTGTCCTGGTTGTTTTTGTCCGAATTTGCTTGGATATGGAGCTCAATTGAGCTCCTTTTTATTTGCTAAAAGTTAAACAGCATCACGCCCAGGCCAATGCTGTGTTGACGTTGATTATAATCGAGCAGCGTTTCGCCATAACCGGAAAATAGCTGCAGGTGCCAGCGCAGGCCATCCAGTTTCTCACTGGTAAAAGGGTAGGTCATATCTAATTGCCAGGAGCCGCGGCTGAGATGAGAAAAATCGTTGCGCCAGACCAGACTGGCTGTCGCCAGCCCCGGCAACCAGGTCGCCGTCAGTTCGTGGCTGCCGATATAATCAATCAGATCCGGGTTATCGTCATCAGCGCTGTTCTCTGGTAAACGCTGATGATAGCGCCAGTTCAGGCCAAATTCGTTTTTATCCAGCGCCAAGCCAAAACTAACCTTATTCCAGCTGCGCGATAACGGATCGCTCTGGCCATTGGACTGATGGGCAATCCCAGCCTGTAACATCCGTACCCGCCAACCGCCCGGTAAAGTGCCAAATCTTTTCGCCAGCGGCAGTACATAAATCAGTTCCGGCTGGTAATCGGTGCTGCGAAATGGCGCTGAATCCTGTGAATTCCACAGTTGCCACATCGAACGCTGAGTAAAAGCAAACCAAAGATCGGCATTGTGCCAGAGCAAATTGCTGGCGATTTTGGTGCGTAACGAGATCTGTAACTTGGATTCTAACTGGCGATAATTATCATTGGCCGGACCCGGTTGTTTGACCGGACTTTGCGGCTGGCGGTTGATATTGGAGCTGTAATGCAAGGGCAAAAAGAAACTGGCCTGGTAACTGCGAAAGACGTACAAATCGCGTTTTTCGGTCTGGGTCAGCTCCCAGTATTTATCTAAGATGGTCGCCACTTCCAGCACGGGCTCGGTACTGATGCTGATGTTGCCAGGCGTTGGCGGTAATACGGCCAGCGCCTGTTCGGCCTGTCGTTGTGCAGTGTCGTCAACTGATGCGCGCTGCTGGCTGGCTGGGGCTCGTTGCGTGTCTGCTTGCGTGCCTGCAGTGGCGGCGCTGGGGTCAGCCGCAAACAGTTGATCGTAACAAGCCAGTCGCTGCCGGTCATCGCTGAACTGGCGGCAAACCGCCACGTCTTGCTGCGCTGCGGCTAATGTGGCCGGACTTAGCGTCAGACTCAGGCCACCAAGCAGCCATGGGGGAAAAAAAGTGGCGCTTTTGCTGTTTAACAAGAGGTGATGTCCCTATGCGAGTCACATGCAGAGCATTGTGGCAGAGATAGCGGCAGCTTGCATCGGCTTTTATCAACTTGCTGTGTTTACTTGCTCAAAGTGCGCCAATCCTGCTTTGCAGAAATTGCAGCACCAGTTTTAACCCGGCTTTCATATAAGCGCGGTGCGGATACACCAGATGGACCGGCAAAGGCGCTGGCATAAAGTCAGTCAGCACCGGCACCAGCAAGCCAGCCTGCAGTTCTTCTTCAACCTGATAGCGGGTTACAAACATAAAACCCATGCCACTGAGTACTGCAGGTTTGGCTGCTTTATTACTGTTGGTATGCAAGGGGCCCTGGATCGGCACCGAGAGCGGCTGATCCTGTTGCTGAAATTGCCAGTATTTCTCCGGGCCGCCGCTGGCGGTACTGATGCACTGATGTTGGGTTAATTCCATTGGATGTTGTGGAATACCATGGTTAGCCAGATAAGCAGGCGACGCGACCAACACTATCGGTAACCGGGTCAGGGGTCTGGCAATCAAACTGGAGCTGGCCAGCTTGCCAAAGCGGATGGCGACATCCACTTCTTCGGCCACTAAATCGACCAGCCGATCGGCTAAATCCAGCTCAATTTGCAGTTTGGGATAACGTTGCAGCAACTCTGGTAATAATGGCGCTATCACAGTGGCGCCAAAAGTAATAGCCACACTGATCCGGATCAGGCCAACAGGTTCATCACGCAGTTCAGCCAGATGATGTTCGGCTTGATCGGCCTGATCCACCACTTGCTGGCAGTAATTAAAAAAAGCCTGACCTTCAGCGGTCAGCCGCAGCGTTCTGGTGGTGCGTTGTAATAATCGCATCGCCAGATGGTGCTCCAGCCGGGCAATGGCTTTGCTGACTGCACCTTTGGACATTTGCAGTTGTAATGCCGCTAGGGTAAAGCTGCCGTGTTCAACCACTTTGGCGAAAATAGCCATGTCACTGAGCCTTTGTAGTAACGACATAAGCTGGGATCCTAGCGTTATTGTTTCTTTTAGGAAACAAAGTATCTCTGCTTTGGCGGCTAATCAAGCAAAACTAATAGGCGTAAAATCAGCATCAGTCGGTTGAGGCTGGGTTTGCCAGGAGTTAAGTGATGTTTTTACATAGACTTTTTTCGGTATTTAAAGGTTTGTTAGAAATGGATGGCTATCGAACCGATACTGTGCCAAAGGAAACTGCGCAACCGGCAGTTGCCAATACCCACAGCTGTGCTGAGCTGAATGCACCCTGCTTAAAAGTCTGACTCAACGCTTGGCGTCCAACGCTTGGCGTCCAACGCTTGGCGTCCAACGCTTGGCGTCCAACGCTTGGCGTCCAACCATCAGTCGCTTTGCAGGGCTGTGATGGGATCCAGTTCGGATGCCCGGATCGCCGGATAGACACCAAAAACGATACCGATCAGCGCGCAAATACTAAAAGATAACAGGATGGCGGGCAGGGACCAGGACACAGCCCAACCGGAATAAAAGGCAATCAGCTCCGATAGCAGGATGCCAAACAGAATGCCAAGGATACCGCCGACGATGGCGATGCTGAAACTTTCTGCCACAAACTGCAGTTTGATATCGCGCCTGGTGGCGCCGACCGCCCGTAACAAGCCAATCTCTTTGGTGCGTTCCAGCACTGTGGCCAGCATAATATTCATAATACCGATGCCGCCGACCAGCAAGGAGATACCAGCGACACAGGACATCACGATATTAAAAATCTGCTGGGTTTTTGCCTGTTGTGCCAGCAGCGCGGCAGGTACCGTGATCTGATAATCATCAATATCTTTATGGCGTTGTTTTAACAAGAAATCCAGCGCTTTGGCTACCGCAGCGCTATTGGCATTTTCGGCCAATTTCAGGCGGAAAGCTGTCAGCTCGGCAGCCAGTTTGTCACTGCCAAAGCGCTGACGGGCCGTATTGAGTGGCATAAACAATTGATTTTGTTCGCCGCCAATTTTAACGCCCTGAAAATTATCTTTGCCATGCTCGACCGGGGCCAGCACCCCGACGACCGTCAGCCAGACATGGTTTACTTTAACCTGTTGCCCCAATGCCGACTGGGCCGGAAATAAGGTTTCGGCCAGCTGTGCTCCCAGAATCGCCACCTGCGCTGCATATAACTCTTCGGCGGCAGTGAAATTCCGGCCAGCGGCAAACTGCAGGCTGCTAAGCTGAAAAAAGCTGGGGGTAATGCCAACAGCTTTACCATCACTTTTTGCCTGATGGCTGAGCAGGGCATAGGTTTCGACCTGGCGCTCGGCACTGGAGGCCAGCACGCCGGGCAAGGTACTGACTGCAGCGGTTAAATCACTCTGACTGAGGCCCAGTGAGTGTTTGCGCTGTTCCAGTAAAGTTTTTTCATCGGCAGTCCGGCCTGTCACTATCAAATTATGCAAACCCATACTGGCAATGGTTTTCAGCGCTTCACGCTCAGCGCCGGTACCAATATTCAGCATCGCAATCACAGCGCCAACGCCAAAAATCATCCCGAGCAAGGTTAAAAAAGTACGCAGTTTATGCTGCGCCAGTTCGGCCAAAGTATCCCGCAGTAACAGCTGATAATTCATAAGTTAGGGCTCTTGTTGCCAGTTGTTGACATCCAGCAGCGCCACCTGGTCTGCTGCGGTCAGTCCGCTGGTGATTTCGGCATGGGTCAGGCTTTTGGCTCCAACCTGCACCTGTTGCGGCACAAACCCAGTGGCTGTGGCTTTCCAGACATACAGATGTTGCTGCTTACTAAACAGCGCCTGCAAAGGCACCTGCAGCACAGCGGCTTTTTCCTGCACCAGGATAGTCGCCTGTACTTTATTACCAGGCAAAAACGCCGCATGTTGCGCATCCGGCGCCACTATCACTTCGATATATTTGCGCGGATCGCGCCGTTGTCTGGACTGGGCATTACCTGAAACCGTTAATACTTTACCGCTGAGCTTCAGCTCAGGTCGGGCCAGCATGACAAAACTGACCGGCTGACCTGGTTTGATGCCAGCCGCTTCCTGTTCAATCACCTGCAGTTTCAGCTGTTGCAGTGACAGATCCGGAATACTGCCAATTTTTTCCCCTGGGAATACCATAGTCCCGATGCTCGGTTTTTCGCCGCGCCAATCGGCGTCAAATAACAGCATGCCTTGATGCGGCGCTTGAATATCCAGAGAATTCAAGCCAGCGTCGGCCTGACTGAGCAGATGTTGCTGTTGTTGTTGCTGGGCCTGGATCAGCCCCAGCTCACCGCTGATTTTTTCGCTGAAGCTCTGGCTTTGCCAGCCGAGGTAACTTTTTTTCTGTTGCAGGTACTGTTTATTTTGCAACGAATCAAGAATTTCCAGCCGGGAACGAATTTGCACATCATCAATGGTAAAACGTTCGGCAAAACCATATTCCTGCAGCACCAATTGTTGCTCCAGGTTCAGTTTCTGCTGATCCGATTGTTGTTCTGTCTGTTTTTGCTGCAAATCGGCATTCAATCCGGCTAAAGTGCTATTGGCTTGCCGCTGGTCTTTATGCAACTGACGAGCAGCAAAACTCACCACCACATCGCCGGGTTGCACTTGGGAATAATCGGCTTTGATGCTGGCAATAAAACGCGGACCACCGTCCAGCGTTGGCGCGACCACTGCAGTGGCGTTGACGGCATATAATTCGCCTTCAGCACTGATCTGATGTCTTAAGGTGGCTGGTTGCAACTGAACCTGCGGGATTTCCGTCACGGCCGGTTGACAGCCACAGAGCAGTAAAAACGTGCCGATTATTGCCAAGGCAGGCAGCGGTAGACCCGGCTGATGCAGACCCTGTGCTGCCATTATGGCGTCTCCTTTGTCACTGTGCTGGCGATGTCGGCAGGTTCAATCAGCAACCGGACACTCTGGCCAGGCCGCATCAGGCTCAGATCGGCCTGGTCGATGCTGATACTGGCATCCACCACCCGGCTGAAATCGTTGTAAGCTTTATCCCGCACCGAAGTGCCGAGACTACTGAGCTGACCGCTAAAACTTTTATCCGGATAAGCGTCCAGCAAAATTTGCACTTTCTGCCCGGTTTTCAGCTGTTTTAAATCAATTTCATCAATCACTGCATGTACATACAAGGTATCAAGCTGGCTGATACTGGCTAGGGGTGTGCCAAATTGCACTGTATCGCCAACCGCGTATTTTTCGCCTTCGTAATTGGTCTGGTATAGCATCATGCCGGTAAAGGGCGCCTTAAATTGCATCCGGCTGATATCAAGTTCGGTCTGACTGACTTCTGCAGTGAGCCGGTCAATTTTGGCCTGCAGGATGCTGGTTCTGGCCTGTCGTTGTTGCTGGTTGGCCTCAAGCCGGCTGTTGGCCAGTGCCAGTTGATTGACTGCCAGGGTGAAATCGAGCTGCGCTTTACGTCTGTTATTGGCTGAAGTGGCCTGGTCGACAATATCGGCTTTGCGTTTGGTCCGGTCGAAGTCCATCTGGCGCTCTGCCAATTGCAGCTTTAACTCCTCTAATTTTTGTTGATCCTTTTGTTGCTGATTTTGCAGCTCCTGCCGGGCATTTTCTAGTTCAGCCCTTTTATTGTTCAGGGTGCTTTGTAAGGGCTGATCATCAAACTGTACCGCCAGATCACCCTCTTGCAGCAGGCTGCTTTCCGGCGCCATTTGTTTCACATTGTATTGCCATAAATCCTGCACCGCTGGTGGCGTGAGCTGGATGGTATGCGCAGCCATCAATTCACCGGTGGCTTTGATTTGGCTTGGTTGGGGACTGGTCCGGTCTGAAGTGACCGGCTGACAGGCACCGAGCAACAAACTGCAAATCAGCAGTAAACTACAGAGCAACAGTGGAGTCAGGCTGATGAGCCGCTTCATGGCACCACCTCAATCTGCAATCCCATGCCCAATAAAGGTTTGGCTAATGGCAACTGAGCTGCACTAAACAGCGCGCGGTAATAACTGGCCGAGCCCCAGGCCTGGCGTTTTTCGCCCTGAGCTGCCAGTTCACTGAATTGCAGCGGAAAACTCTGGTTTGGCGCCACATCAAAACGGCCGACAAAGGCTGTCGCTTGTTGCACACGGGGCACATCCATTTCATGGACCCAGGCTTCGATAAAAAGCGCATCAGTACCGTTGACTTTGGCCACTTGCCAGCCTGGTTGTAAGGTACTGCCAACAAATAGTTTTTCGCCATTCCATGGATGCAGGCTGTAACTGATAGCGCCATCGCGGCTGGCATAAACTTTCATGCTCTCCAGCGTTTGCTCAGCTTCGGTCAATAATTGTTGTTGTTGCTGAATTTGCAGTTGTTGTTTGGTCAGTGTGCTGCGTTGCAGTGCCTTGGCGGTTTGCAGTGCCAGCGCCGCTTTTTCGGCTTCAGTCCGGGCTTTGTGATGCTCAAGCTGGTATTTTTCGTAATCATAACGACTTTGAAATTGTGGCGGGACGCCGGCATCAATGGCGGCTTTTTCTAACAGTAACTGCTTGTTTTTTAAATCATAACTGGCTTCCATTACCAGCAACTGATGCTCACTTTGCTGTTGTTTTAATAATTCTTTTGCGCTGAGTAGTTCATTGGTTAAACGTTTGATGTCGCTTTGACTGGTGCCGGCATTAAACACGGCGATTAAATCACCTTTGTGGACCGCTTCAGCTTCGGGTTTGAGCCATTGCAATTGAATTTGCCAGTTGTCTGACAGCGGCGCTGTGACTTCCTGCCGTCCGGCAGCGGCCAAAGTGGCGGTGAGTAAGACCGGCGTGGTGACAGTGGCGGGCTCTGGCTCATTGCTGCTGTAGACCGGCAAGCTCACCGCAAGCAGTAAAGCTGGCAGTGTGCATGGCAGCAGGCTTGTCCGTTGGCAACTGAGTAGCATCAGCTTACCCCCTTATGCGGAGTTGCGAGCTCGGCTGGCCGGTTTGGCTGATCCGCCACAATCCGGCCATCCCGCATCCGGATCACCCGGCTGGCATAAGCGGCGATGTCTTCTTCATGGGTGACTATCACAATGGTATTACCCTGCTGATGTATTTCGGTCAATAAAGTCATGATGTCGGTCGAGGTTGCACTGTCGAGGTTACCGGTCGGTTCGTCAGCAAAAATCACTTTGGGCTGATTGATCAGGGCTCTGGCAATAGCGACCCGCTGGCGCTGGCCGCCGGACATTTGTTGTGGTTTATGCGAAAGGCGGTGACCAAGACCAACCCGCTGTAACAGCGCAGTGGCGCGCTGCAGCGCTTGCTCCGGACTGACGTCGCTGTATCGTAGCGGTAAAGCGACATTTTCAGCAGCACTGAGGCGCGGTAGCAGATGAAAAGATTGAAAAATAAAACCAATATGGCGGTTGCGGATGGCGGATAACTGCTCGTCACTGAGCTGGCTCACTGGCTGACCATCCAGCAAATACTCGCCCGCTGTGGGTCTGTCCAGACAGCCCAGCAGATTCATCAGCGTCGATTTACCTGAGCCGGACGTGCCCATTACGGCGATAAATTCGTTGGCCTGCACTGTTAAATCGACTGCGGCCAGTGCCTGTACTTTACTTTCACCATCGCCAAATATTTTTTCTAAGCCACGCACCTGGATCATCAGGACGTCCTGTACCGCTGTTCACTGGGTTAGACAGTCTGCCATAACGGCACAATGTTGCCAATAAGAAAACAAAGTGCAAACAAATGACGGATAAAGTGAGAGTGGTAGCGGGCTTGCCACTGCAATCCTGAGATGGCGGTGGCTGTTGCGTTAGTTCGTGTTGGTCGCTGATGCTTGCAGCAACTGCCAACAGGCATCTTCTTCCGGTCTGAGTGTCAGTACTTCGACGCCATTAGCGGTGACTGCCACCGTGTGCTCCCACTGCGCCGACAGTTTTTTATCTGCGGTCACCACGGTCCAACCATCTTTTTTAGTTTTTACCCTGGCGCTGCCCTGATTCAGCATAGGTTCTATGGTAAAGGTCATGCCTTCTTTGAGCAGTAAGCCGGTGCCGGCTTTACCATAATGCAGCACTTGCGGCTCTTCATGCATCAGGCGGCCAATGCCATGACCACAATAATCCCGCACCACGCTATAGCCATGCCGGCGGGCATGCTGTTCGATGGCAAAGCCAATATCGCCCAGCCGGGCGCCAGGCCGCACCGCGCGGATGCCAAGCCACAGCGCCTGATAACAGACTGCGCTCAGTTGCTGTGCGGCTGCAGACACCTGGCCAATCAGATACATTTTGCTGGAATCGGCAATAAAACCCTGTTGCTCCAGCGTGATATCCAGATTCACGATATCGCCATCCTGTAAGCACTGGCTGGCCGACGGCATGCCATGGCAAACCACCTCGTTGATCGAGCAGTTCAGTACAAACGGATAATCATATTGGCCCAGGCTGGCTGGTCTGGCGTTGAGCTGATGTCGAATAAAATGCTCCACCCGCTGGTTGATGTCCAATGTGGATAAACCGGCGCCGATCCATTGATCAATGTCCTGAAACACCTGCGCCAGTAACTGGCCGGATTGCCGCATGACGGCAAGTTCAGCCGGGCTTTTCAACATTATGCTGTTATTGGTCATACCGACTCAGTCCCGGCATTGGGCTCTGGCCTGACCACAGGTGCCAGTACGCCCAGTTGTTGTTGCAGGATATCGCGGTAGGTCAGGGTTGGATTCAGTTCTGCCAACATGCCAATTTTGATCCAGAATTCGGCTTGCGCGTTAATGGAGCGCATCATGGCATCACTGGCGAGGCGTAAGTCCTGATGCAGTTCATCGTTGATTTTAACAATACCCATAGTTTTTCTTTATATGTTTTATATATGAAGCATATATTAACCGTATATTGTGACTTTGCCAACTGCAACGGCATCAGATGTTTAGCCGGATGGCACAATGGCGGTGCTGTCGGTGCTGATTTTAGCCGGGGGTTGTTGTTGCCACTGTTGTTTTAACTGAGGTAATTGCTGCCAGAGTTGTTGGATCAGTACTGAGTGCTGGTCATAACTGCGCTGGCTAAACACCAGGTAAAGTGACTGGCGAAAAAACGGCGGCTGTAGTTTTTTGATCAGGTGACGTTGTTTGTACTGTTGCAGATGTTGATCCATCGCACCTTCTGCCAGTACAAAACCGTCAATCCGCTGCTGCAAAGTCAGCCGCAAAGCGGCATCAATCTCGGCGTCGGTCTGTGCCAGGGCTCCGAGCGCTGCCAGTTTATCGGCTGTGATAAAGCCTTTGGGGGCCGCGATGCCATAGCGCAGTTGCTGCAATTGCTGACCATCCCAGCTCAGCAGACTATCGACTTTGGTGTAGATATGATAATTCAGCGTCAGCAGAGCTTTTTGTTCGTCAGGCTGACCTTTGGCATCCAGCGGAAACTGGATCAGGGCGGCACGTTCAGCCGTCCAGCCGACGCCAATGGCGGCATCCAGTTGGCCTGCGCTGACGGCTTTTAAGCACCGCAGCCATGGTATACGCTGCAGTTGAAACTGCACTTGTTGTTGCTGTAAGGCTGCCACGGTTAAGGCGGCATGTAAACCCGCTACCTGCACAGCACCGACCTGATACAGCGGCAAATTCGGGCTTTGACTTTCGGCTTCGTAACAGAGCCTGAGTTCTGTCGCGGCCAGTGGCGTGCAACAGAGCAGCAGCCCGCTTTGCAACAGCAGACGCCTGATGCTGGCATAGGGCCATGGATAGGATACCGTCATGAATCAGCCTGCTTGATTGACCTCCTGATCAGCATAGCTGCAATCTGCCCGATCGTCAGCCAACTGTTGCTGCCCGTCGCATGACTAGTACGAGCTGGCACCTGAACCAGGGCGGTCATTGTTTTGCCGCACAGCTATTGACTTTAGCAGGGACAAGCAGCAGTTTTGATCCAGAGCGAGTTGCCACAGTGGCCGCCTGCTGGTTTCGTCTTTTTCAGGAGCATGGTGATGAGTCAAACCCCTTATATCCCGCCAAAAGTCTGGACTTTTAATCAGCCCAATGGTGGTGCTTTTGCCAGTATTAACCGGCCACAAGCCGGCGCCACCCATCCGCAGGAATTACCCAGCGGTCAGCACCCCTTGCAGC
This sequence comes from Rheinheimera sp. B2H12, assembly GCF_059620065.1. NCBI lineage: Bacteria > Pseudomonadati > Pseudomonadota > Gammaproteobacteria > Chromatiales > Chromatiaceae > Rheinheimera > Rheinheimera sp. B2H12. Next base: position 899,756 of record NZ_CM184363.1, read on the forward strand.
TGTATTCAATGGCCACCCCCAATGGGGTGAAAGTCACCATTTTGCTGGAAGAATTATTAGCAGCGGGCCATAGCGGCGCTGAATACGATGCCTGGTTCATTGATATCCGTCAGGGCCAGCAATTTGGCAGTGGTTTTGTTGAGGTCAATCCTAACAGTAAAATTCCGGCGTTATTAGATAACAGTGTCGAGCCGCCGCAGCGGTTATTTGAGTCCGGTTCGATGCTGCTTTATCTGGCCGATAAGTTTCAGGCCTTTTTAGCCAAAACGGGCACTGAGCGCACTGAAACGCTGAACTGGTTATTCTGGCAAATGGGCAGTGCGCCTTTTCTTGGTGGTGGCTTTGGTCATTTTTTTGCTTATGCGCCGGAAAAATATCAGTACCCGATTGACCGTTACAGCATGGAAGTGAAACGACAATTGGATGTGTTGGACCGACAGCTAGCGCAGCATCATTTTATTGCCGGCAGCCAGTACAGCATTGCCGATATCGCCATTTGGCCCTGGTATGGCGCGCTGGTGCTGGGCGAATTGTATGTCAGTGACGCCTATAACGCGGCCGAGTTTTTACAGGTGGATAGTTACGTCCATCTCAAACGCTGGGCAGAACAAATCTGGCAAAGACCGGCGGTACAACGTGGCTGGCGGGTTAACCGCAATTGGGGAGAGGCCGCGCTGCAACTGCCAGAGCGGCACAGCGCGGCGGATTTTGATTAGAGCCCAAGTGGAACTAAGCAGCGCCGTAAGCGCCAGAGCACTGACGGCGTATCCGTTAAAAGCTGTAACTGGCGCTCAGGCGGGCGTTGCGGCTTTTACCCGGCATGCCACCTAAATACATGGCCTGGCTGTAATAATCGCTATCGAGTAAATTGGCCAGATTCAGCTGTAATTTCCAGTTGTCCTGCTGATATTTGATGGCAGCATCCCACAGGGTGTAAGACGGCACGTAACCAAAGGGAATACCAAAGCTGCTGGCATCGGCACTGCGTTGATCGACATATTTCACCCCAAGACTGAGTTGCAGCGGCGCTGGCAAGCTAAACCAGCCAGCCTGATAACTGACCCAGGTGCCCGTGCTGACATAAGGCACACCTTTTTGCCGGCTGTTGTAAGTCTCAGTGCCAGGTTGCTGCTTATTACGGGCATCCTGATAGACCGCATTCAGGTTCAGTTGCCATAAGGTCGCCAGTTTGGCGCTGAAATCCAGCTCCACACCACGGCTTTGGTCACTGCCGTTGTAGAAAAACTCCGGCACACTGGCATCCGACACTCCAGCCTGATAATCGACGTTGTTGTAACGTAAATTAGTCCGGGCGGTATCAAATAACACCACGGAAGCCAGCCACTGATCATCGGCACCTTTGACGCGCAGGCCCAAATCGTAGCTTAGTGACTCTGAGTCTTTGCGGTCTTTTTCATTGCCGCTAATGGCGCCTAATACGCTGTAAGCAGTGCGGCCTTTGGCGTGATTGGCAAAAATCGACATTTGCTCCAGTGGCTGATAAGTCAGGCCAACGGCATAGGTCAGGCCATGATCCGAAGTATCCTGTTTTGGTGTCGGGTTGGCGGCACTGGCGCTGTAACGGGCATCGACGCCAAAATGCTGATAAGACTGATCAATGGTATTCACCGCCAGGCCCAGCCGGCTGGTCCATTGTTCGCTCAGATAGCTGACTTGTTGCAGGCCGACACCCCAAGCTTTGACGCCTTTTTCGTAATTACTGGTCTGCAGTGGATCATAGTCTTCAAACTGGCGATCGCCCCAGTTTGGCTGACGGATATCATAGATATACGGCAGCTTGCCCTGATAAATGGTCTGACCAGCTTTGTTTTTCAACACCTGATCGGCATCCCAAATCGACCAGTCTTGCAACTGGATACTGCGATCTTCGGCGTTGGCGCTCAGCAACCACTCGTGGTTGATGCCCGCGTAGGCCAGGTCATAGCGTAAGTCAGCAAAGTACTGCCAGGATTTTTCGGTGGCATCCACTTTGCGGTATTCCTGCCGGCGGGCAGAAAACGGATATAAAGTGTTATTGACCAGCAATGGCGCCCGTGGATCGGCATTGATCACCCCAGCGCGGTTCCAGTACACATAGTTATAAGCACCAGTCTGGCGCACATAGTCTGAACTGTAATTGCGGTGTTGCAACTGCTGATTCAGCTGCAGTTGCTCTGTCAGCGCGATATTGTGATTGAGTTTCAGCCGCAGCTCTTCACCCTGATTTGGCCGCGTCAATGGCGACACCAGGCTGGTTTCCCCCAGCGCATAGGGCGTGCGGCCGTCGCTGGCGGTTAAAGATTGATACAGTTGTTGCTGCTGTGCCGGGGTGAGTTTCAGACCCCGGTTTTTGCCGTCGTTGACTAAATCCTGCCAGCCGATATCGGCAGGGGTTTTCAGGCCGGTGTTATCGACATTAAAGATCCGGATCGGATCGCCGACGGAGTCGACTTGCACCGCATCGTCGATATAAGCGGCGGATAAAGTCAGGTCTTGCTGATTGCTGATAAAATATTTGCCGGATAAATATACTTCATCGCGGTCATTACTGATGTCACGAAAACCAGCGCTGCGGGCATGTTTGGCCACCAGCCGCACTGCTTTGTCGGCGCTGATGGCGCCAGTACTATCGAGCATCACACTGTAGCTGTCCCACTGACCTAATTCAGTGCTCAAAGTGGTGGCGCTTTGCAGCTGAGGTTTTTTCTCAATTAAATTGATAATACCACCAGCGCTGCCCATGCCATACAGCCCGGTCGCCGGGCCTTTTAACACTTCAATGGTTTCGACATTGGTTCTGGAGCGGCTGGGGTTAAAGCTGTTGCCAAGGCCAGCACCACCGTACATGCCGTCATAAGTGTAATTGGCGTCCAGACCCCGCAGACTGAGGTTATCACCGATGCCATAGTTATTACCGGCCTGGGTCAGACCACTGACCTGGCCGACGATATCCTGCAAGCTGACCGCACCGATAGAATCCAGCAGCTCTTTATCCAGCACTACAATGGCGGCTGGCGTTTCCATCAGTGACATTTGCGATTTTGTCGCCAGACCCGAACTCATCACCAGATCGTTGGTCCGGCCATATACCGTGATATGTTCGGCGGCAGCTTCAGCCTTGGCATTGTCATATGCGGGCTTGTCAGCGGCAATAGCGCTGCTGGCGACAGACTGGCAGCAACTGGCAACCGCAATGGCCAGTAATGAGGGGGAAAACAGCTTCATTAGGGGGATCCTTGCAAAAAAGTTGCAAATGATAGTGATTTGCATTTTCATGTCAAGGGTTTACCTAAATTAGCAACTTGGCGGGCTCACCTGCAGCTGCGATGGCGGGCAGACAAAAATTGCGGCAAGCCCTACAGTCTGCGGCTAAGCTGATGGACTAAGCCATAGGCCGCAACCAGCAACACAGGAGTGCATATGACAGCAAGCAGCCTCAGATCTTTACTTGGTGCCCAGGTGCTGGGAGTTGCCAGCCATTATCAGCAACAGCAACTGAACGCGGCAGTTTGTGGCGTCTTTGTGCATCCGCAAAATCAGTTGCATTGTGCTTTTCCAAAAGGGCATGCGCTGCAGGTCGGCGATCTGTTAACAGTGCATCTGGATAACCGCACCGGAGTGAGTGATTATGATGCCGATTTATCCGTCTATCGCTGTTCCTACAAAGGCCAGGTACAGCAAGTGATGCATGATTTAGTGTTGCTGCAGCCGCTGCAATTTAGCGTGTTTTATGGCAACCGGCAGGTGCTGGAGTATCAGGCTCCGGGTTATAGCTACCCACAGGACGAAAGACCGGCCCAACTTATTGCAAAGACGCCGCTGACGGCATTACCGCAGATTGATGCCGCTGAGCATGACAACAAAGTCGGGGTGCTGATCACCAAAGCGCTGCAGCAACCTCATACCACAGTGATGGCCTTTTTATCCTCGGCGCAGGACGATATTTTCTTTATTACTTTTGCCAACACCTTTAAAGCCCAATTACTGGCGCGTGATCCGTCCTGCATCTTTGCCATTGATTCCAGAGCCGATTTCACTTTCGTCCAGGCCATCGACTGGAATTACAGCCTGGTGCGTGGCGAGGTGTGTCTGGTCCCGCGCCAGCATCCGCTGTTTGTGCCGGTGAAAGAATTGTTTATCGCCAAAAACCCGTGGGAAGTTGGCTTTTTCGACCATCCGGCAGTGGAGATGTACCATATCAAACCAACAGCGCAACTGGCCAATCAGGCTTGGTAAATCACCAGACCCCGGCTGGCCAGCTTAACTGGTCAGCTTAGCTGGTTAGGTTAACTGGTCAGGTTAACTGGTCAGCGTCAAATAACGGATATGACCGATAAAGCTGCGCGCCACCGGGCCTAATAAATCGGCGTCATCAAAATTCAGATAAAAGGTAGCGCTGCGGCTGGCGCCGCGGGGCAATTGCAGGATTTGCAGGCTGCCATCGTCCAGATAAGGTTGCACGGCATGACGGGGTAACCAGGCAAAACCGAGATTTTTCCGCAGCAATTCCACCGAAGTAGCGACATGACTGACAGTCCAGCGTTGCTCTGATCCCAGCCAGCCAATATCCTTTTTTTGCTCCAGTGCTGAGTCACGCAACACAATTTGCCGGCAATTTTTCAACGCTTCCAGCTCCAACAAACGTTTGGGCTGATTCAGTGGGTGCGTGCTACCAGCCACCGCAACAAATTCCACCTGACATAAATCTTCCGATAAATGATGCGGCAGGGTAAAAGGCGACAGCGCAATTTCGGCTTTGCCCTGGGTTAACAACTCGTTGGCGCCGGTCAGGATGGTTTCCAGCAGCTCGATCCGGATTAGCGGATATTCGGCGGACACTGCCGCTAAAGCCTGATAGAGCACAGCGCGCGGAAAAGCTTCATCCACGGCAATCTGCAAGCTGGACTCCACGCCGGCCTGCAGATTCAAAGCGACGTTTTCCATCCGCTCGGCTTCTGCCAGCAAATAATTCACCCGTCGCAATAATTGCTCACCGGCGGCCGTCAGCAGCATTTTGCGGCCTTCGGTTTGGAACAGAGTCACGCCAAGCAATTGTTCCATTTTATGCACGGCATGGTGAATGCTGGACTGACTTTTATAAATGGCGTCAGCCGCTTGCTGAAAACCACCATGATCGGCAACGGCTTTAAACATCCGCCATTGTTCCAGAGTTGAGCGTGGCATCGGATTTCCTTCTGATGTCTGACAAATACTGCGTTACAGCAGCGCCTGACCGGCGAGTTTCAGCCCGGTTAATAATAATAAAAGGTGGATCAATGGCATAAAATAGTGCTCCGGACAATGCTGCTTCAGCCAGACCCCCAGTTGAATGGCGAAAAAACACAAAGGGGTAAATGGCAAAGCCCAGGCCAGTTGTTGCCAGCTCAGTTGATCATTCAGCACAAAAGCCGGCACTTTGAGCAGATTCAGTACGGTAAAAAACAAGGTTGCAGTGCCGATATAGCTGGTGGACGGCAATTGCCTCGCTGATAAATGCATGGTCAGCGGCGGCCCACCAGCATGAAACAAGGTTGAGCTGATGCCACTGATCAACCCCAGCATCAGGCCGGCGCTGCGACTGCCAAGCCAGTGCAGACGATTGGCTTTGCGTTTGAATAAAGTCTGCTGCAAAAAATAACGCAGCGCAAACAGCATAGAAGCTATCCCCAGTAACAGCTGGAACATGCTCACCGACAATTGTTGCAGCAACAGACTGGCCAATAACACACCCAGCATAGCGGCTGGCAGCAATTGCCGTAATAACGGCCAGCTCCAGCGTTGCCAGTAACTGCGCAGGGCAAAACCATCCAACAACATCAAAATGGGCAACATCACGCCCAGCGCCAGTTGCGGTGGCCAGACCAGCAATAATAACGGCATTGCCAATAAACCCAGGCTGCCGGCAAAAGCGGCTTTGGAGACACCGGCCAGTATCACCACCAGCGCCAGCATCCCAATCATCGGTAGATCCATCCCGTCACTCCACAGCAAAAGACCCGGTCGGGATCGTTAAAAGCGGGGACTGCTGCGAAGCCGTCCCGCTGTTGTTAAATGAGCATTTTTCGCTGTCTTTAAACCGGCGGTAACTCAAACCAAAGCGCCCGTACCTGGCCTGCCTGCGCCTGGACTGTCAGGACAGTGTCCAGCGCCGCCAGTTTGATACCATCACCTGGCTTTAACTGCTGCTGACCTTCCGGCAAGGCCAGTTGCAGATCACCGGCAATCAGTTGCAGGTAATAACTGCGCTTGGCGGTCAGCGGCAGTTGCCATTGCTGACCATCGTCCAGCAGCAACTGGCCAAGGCTGGCATCCTGGCGGATCTTAAGGGTGCCGTCGCGGCCATCCGGCGTGATCACGGTCGTCAAACCATGGTGCTGACCAAAGTCTTTTTGCTGGTAACCAGGTTCAGTGCCGGTCTCGGCCGGAACTATCCAGATTTGCAAAAACTTCAATGGCTCGCTGCGGCTGGCGTTAAATTCGCTGTGGGAAATACCACGGCCAGCGCTCATCAGCTGAAATTCACCAGCCGGCAGCACTTCCTGATTACCGGCTGAATCTTTGTGGGCAATGCTGCCTGCAAGCACATAACTGATAATTTCCATATTACGGTGGCTGTGGGTCTGGAAACCAGCCCCGGGCGCGACTTCATCGTCGTTAATCACCCGCAGCGCTGAAAAGCCCATTTGCGCCGGATTGTAATAATCGCCGAAGGAAAAACTGTGTTGGCTTTTTAACCAGCCAAAGTGCGCACGGCCACGCTGTTCTGAACGAATAATCTCAAACATGCTAAATTCCTCAGGTTGCTCTGGGTTGATGATGGTTGCGCTGGCACGGCCAGGCTTCAGAATTTCTGCGCCAGCCAGCGGTCAACCGCAGCTTTACCACCGCCGCTGTGCAGCAATGACAAACTGGCTGCCAATAACGCCAGGCCAAATTCATAGCCATTGTTACTGATAAATAAACCGTTACTGAAGTGAACACTAAAAATAGCTACCAACATGGCAATACTGAGGGCAAAAGCCGCCGGCCGGGTCAGCAACCCCAAAATCAGCGCCAAACCGCCAAAAAACTCGGCACCACCGGCCAATAACGCCATCAGTAGACCTGGTGCCAGGCCGATACTTTCCAGCCAGCCAGCTGTGCCGGTCAGACCATAACCGCCAAACCAGCCAAATAATTTCTGTGCACCGTGGGCAGCAAAAATAATGCCGACCGGCACCCGCAGCACCAGTGCGGCTAAACCTGCGTCTGTTGCCAGCATTTGTTTCAGTGTCGCCTGGTTAAAAGTACGGCTTAAAATATTGTTCATGTTATCCACCTTTTCTGTTGAGTTGCAGCTTGCTGAGCTGATGGAACTACTATAAACCCAGAGGTGAAATTAATTAATTGGATAAAATTGCGCATTAAATCCTTATTTTTAGGATTAAATGCCGGGGATATGCAAAGCCAGGCATCTTCGCATCGGCCATAGCTCTGCTCATTTGAAGGTTGGCAGTAACAGCGGCGCGACTTGGTAGCTACCAAGTGCGCCTGTTGGTTAGTGTGATGACTGAATAAAACGCGCCATTTCGGCGTCCAGTATTTCCAGCGGTAAGGCGCCATTGGCCAGCAGCGCATCATGAAAAGCGCGCAGGTCAAATTTTTTGCCTAAGGATTGCTCAGCCTGAGCGCGCAGCTGACGAATTTTAATTTCGCCCATTTTGTAGGACAGCGCTTGTCCGGGCCAGGAGATATAACGGTCCACTTCTGCCCTGACATTGGCGGCGGATAACGAGGTATTGTCAGATAAATAGTCCAGTGCCTGCTGGCGGCTCCAGCCCTTGGCATGGATGCCGGTATCAATCACTAACCGGCAAGCGCGCCACATTTCGTAGCTTAAACGGCCAAAGTGCTGATAGGCATTTTCATAAATACCCATTTCGACGCCAAGCCGCTCGGCATATAAGCCCCAGCCTTCGCCGTAGGCACTGAGGTATAAATTGCGCCGAAATTGCGGTACGTTTTTAAGTTCCTGTGACAAGGCACTTTGCAGGTGATGACCAGGCACAGCTTCGTGCAGCGTCAGCGCCACCAGTTCATATAAAGGCCGTTGATCCAGTGCATGGGTATTGAGCCAATACGCGCCGCCGCGGGTGCCGCCAATCGCGGCCGGATTATAAGACGCCGTGGTGTAGTTAGGCGCTATTTCTGCCGGCACCGGCACCACGCCATAAGGCAGCCGTGGCAAGCTGCCAAAAAACTGTGGCAACACATAGTCAATCCGTTTGGCGATATAAGCTGCCTCTTTGAGCAAGTCACGCGGCGTTTTGGCATAAAACTGCGGATCTGTGCGTAAAAAGTGTGTAAATTCAGCAAAACTGCCGGCAAAACCAGTGGTTTTAAGCAGTGCATCCATCTCGGCGCGGATCCGCTTAACTTCGGACAAGCCAATGGCGTGAATGTCGGCCGGATCCATGTCTGCCGTGACATAGGTATTGATGGCATGCCGGTAATAAGCTTTGCCGTTTGGCAGTTGTTCTGCCGCCAGACTGTCGGTGGCGGCAGCTAAATAGTCACCTTCGAGGAAGTCGGCTAAGTTGGCAAAAGCGGGCAGGGCGACCCCGGCAATTGCCTGTTTGGCGGCTTGTTGTAATTGCTGTTGTTCCGCCTGGCTGAAGCTGGCCGGTAATGTTACAAAAGGCTGATACAAGCTGCTTTGCGTCGGATCCGGATAGACCTGAGCCCGCACTGTCGGCGCTATGCCCTGCACCACTATTTTCGGCAGCACAAAACCGTCTTGGATGCCCTGGCGCATATTGGCGATATTTTCGGCAAAATAACGGTCAAACTCCTTGATGCGGCGGATATAGTGCTGATAATCCGCCACTGTGGTCATGCTGATGCCCTGACTGGCTTCTAAGGCTGAGCTCCAGAAACTGTAAAAGGTATTGGCCGGAATGCGGTCCAGAAACAGCTGATTAGCGCTGATTGAATTGCGCAGCACCCAACTGAGCAATTGATGATTAACCCGATCGGCTGGCGTCAGTTGGGCTGGTGCTATCGCTGTTAGCCGTTGTAAAAATTGTTGTTCGGCGGCAAGGCGACGGGCCCGATCCGCGGCGGTGACGCCAGGCAAACGATGGTTATAACCGCTCAGCCCCATCCGGCCAGCGGTGATTGGATCTTCCTGCAAGCTGTATTGCCAGTGATCGGCAATCACTTGTTGCAGCTGGTCACTGGCTGTGGCCCTCGCGAGTGCAGCCAGCGGTAACGTCAGCAGCATGAGACCAAGCAGCACCAGCGGCAGTAAAATTGTTATTCTGTTGATTTTGAACACTAGGGATCTCCACATCTATCATTGTTGGGCGACTATAACGCCAGCCATCCAGTGGCAGCAAATAAGGGTCACCGCCGGTTGCTACCTGACTTGAGTCAAACGTGCATTTTTATGGCGAAAAGCGTTGTCAGCAGCGACAGCGCAGGATGCAGCTGTTGGCAGATAAGGTTGCATCGTGGCAGGCCAGGCCTGGCTGAGTTCAGGCAGCCAGCACTGTAATTGTTGCAACAGCAGGCGTAGTTTGGCAGCCAACACTGCATCTTTTGCAAACATCGGGCTGACTTGCCGCCAACTGTCGCGGGCCCAAATCACAGTCCAGATTTCGGCTTTATCCTCTTCAATGCCGCTCATGGCGTAGCTATTGATAAAACCAGGCGCAGGATGGGAAAAAGTCGCAGCCGCGGCCTCGCGCGTGGTGCTGCCACCCTTGCCATAACGAAAGCCCGCCGGATTCAGCGCTAACCAGTCAGGGTCCTGATAATAAGCACTGCCATACAATTGTTGCTCCAGCATATGGTAAAACTCGTGATGTACCACATGACGCAGATAAGCGTCATGCCGCCTACTGATATCGTAATACAACACTTCATGGTGATAATCAGGCACTGCAGCTCTGGGCTGGGACGCAATGGCCAGATGCCGGACAAAGGCTACTGTCTTCAAGGCAGACAATTGCACCAGCGCGGCTGGTAATTTTTGAAATTCTTCGGCAAACAATGGCAAATAATGCTGCAGCTCTGCTTGCTGCCTTGCTTTGACCGGCTGGTAACGCAAATCCCATGGCGAAGCGGTTAAGTTGGCTGTTGCTGTGGTAAAGCGCACACCGGTTCGTTGTTGTTGTTCCGGTAATAATTGAGTGGGGAGCCCGGCAGGCGCACTGCTACAACCGGCCAGCAACAGCAACCATCCGGCCAAGAATCCAGCTTTCATGGTGACTCCTGTGTCAGTTGTCGAAACAAATGCTGCGCACTGCGGCTGACCGGTAAGGCTTGGTTGACGCCTTTGACAATCACCTGAAATTGTTCCGGTTCACTCACATTGACATGATCCAGATGCAGCAGATTGATCACGATACTGCGGTGAATGTGCCAGAAATACTCAGGATCCAGTTGCGTCAGCAGTGATTTCAGTGGGGTACGCAATAATGCCTCCCGTTGTTTGGTGACGACTTTGACATAACGGCCGGCTGCCTGCAGATACAGAATATCTTCCACTGCAATCAGCCAGATCCGATGACCGATCTGCACTTTCAGTCGTTTCAGATAAGGAGGCCTGTCCTGATTGTATAAACCTTGTAACACCTGGCTGATATCTGGCGGCAATTGCTGTAAACGCTGCTGTACTCTGCTGATGCAAGCCTGTAGCCGTTCATCTGAATAAGGTTTGAGCAGATAATCAACAGCTCCGGTTTCGAAGGCAGATACCGCATAGTGATCAAAGGCAGTGATAAAGACAAAATGGCATTGCTTTGGTGCAGTTAAGGCGACGTCAATACCGCTCAGGTTGCCCATCTGAATATCCAGCAACGCCACTTGCACCTGTTCTGTCTGCAGGACTTCCAGTGCTTCCTCCCCAGAAGAACAACGCGCCAGAATGGTGGCCTGCGGCCAGTAGCGCTGCAGTTTATGGGCCAGACTGTCGAGCAGGATCGGCTCGTCATCGGCAATGATCAGTTTAGTCATCCAGTGGAAACTCCAGTTGTGCCATGGTCAGTCCGGGTGTGTTGTTGATGCTGAACGTGGCGCGGCCAGCATAGACTTTATCCAGCCGGGCCAGCAAATTGCTGAGGCCGGTGCCTGGTCGCACTTGCTGCAGCAGCGCTACATCATCCGTCACCACAATCCGCAGCCGGTTGGCGTCGATGTTGGCATGAATGTCGATACAGCCGCCATAACGGCTTTTTTCAATACCATGTTTAATGGCATTTTCGACCAGGCTTAAAATGGCCATTGGCAGGATCTGCTGCGAAGCTGCAGACTCACTGAGCTGAATATGAAAGGTCAATTTATGGCCATAACGAATTTTCTGAATATTCAGGTAACGCCGCACAATCTCCAGTTCTTCCTGCAGACTGATAAAACGTTGCCTGAACTGCGGGATGGTCGAACGCAGATAACTGGTCAGTTCTTCCAGCAGCAATTTGGCTCTGTCCTGATCGATGTCGATCAGATTATGTAAATTGGCCAGGGTATTAAAGAAAAAGTGCGGTTCCAGCTGCGCCTGAAGTAGATGTAATTCCAGTTCAGCTTTATCTCTTTGTTCGGTCGTTTCATCAATCTGGTCGCGCAGATACTGAAATTGCCGTTGCGATTCGCGTCTTTTGATATAAATGATGGCAAAAATGGCCCAGGCGGACAGTAATAGTTTACCCAGAATATAGCTGGAGGCGGCCAGTAGCGGATGGACAATTTTGCCAGCCCAGGGGTAAATCAGAAAACTGACCGGCAAACAAATAGCAAAAGCCAATCCGCCAATGGCCAGTACCCGCCAGAAACTCAACCGCGCATCGGGCCCCGGCGACAACAGTAAATAAGACAACACCAGCGCAAAACCAAGTAAATTATACACTTTAATGTATTCGCCGATATTGGCGTAAAAAGCCGCCAGATCGGCGCCGTCTACCAGCAAATAATGCAATGCATTGAGCAGGGCACCAAGCGTATTGAGCAAAAATACCACCACGATATCGCGCAGCGTGATCAAGCTATACAAAGCGCGCATTTTATTTAGCATCAGTGCTAACTTGAGCATCAGGGATCCAATAGTGCCCGCCAAAGTGCGGGCACGCTTTCATGTCAGAATTGATGATTAAATGACAGAGTATAATAGCGACCCAGCGTCGTATAGAGGCCAGCGGTATAACCCATCTCCCAGCTGGCACCACCGGTATTGGCGCCAGGAACCTGGGGTGTTTCCCGATCTGACAGATTCGACAGGTACAGATTGAGGCTGGAATTTGCCGTCAACTGATAGCCAAGCCCGGCATCCAGATACCAGAGCCTGCCGGTTTCGGCAATGGCATACTCACTTGGATCCCCTGCTAAATCAGGTGTTTGTGAGCCAATGTAATGTGCAGTGAGCGACAGGTTCCAGCCACTATTCCAGACGGTTAAACCGGTTCGGCCCCGCCATTTCGGAAAGGCCATACCTGCTAAAGTTCTGCTGATCTCAGCGTTTGGATCCGATTGCAGATCACGTTGTAGTAAACGGCTCCAGTTGCTGCGCAGTGCCATTTGCAGCCCATTGACAGGTAAATCAATGCGGTATTCCAGCGCGTAATCAACGCCCCTGGTCTGGTGTTTGGCCAGATTCAGGTAAGCAACATTAATTTGCGTCAAGTCGGGCTGATACTCAATCATGGCACAGAAGATATTATCCAGCGTCGGGCTGTCCATGCAGTTGGGGTAGATGCTTGCCCAATTGAGCGTACCAATTTTATCCACCAGATTGATATCCCAGTAATCCAGCGTCAGATGCAGATTTTCCAGTTGTTGAGGTGCATAAACCAAACCGGTGGAGAAGGTATAAGCCCGCTCGGCTTTGAGTTGTTGATTGCCAGAATTGACAATTAAGGCATCGTTATAATAATTGTCCGGATCTGCCAGTCCCCGCGCGTTACAGTTGGCCTGCCGATAGGCAGAGCCTTGTTCCCGATAAGCTGAGTAACAGACTTCGTACACATAGTTGCGGCTTTGGCTTTCTTGCTGAAAAATTTCGGTGATATTCGGTGCCCGCGCTGCTTTGGCGCGGCTGATCCGCAGTTTCAGTGCGTCAAACGGCATCCAGTCCAGGCCTGTCATCCAGCTATGGCTGGTGCCGGCAGTGCTGTACTTTGCGCTGCGCCAGGCACCGTTGATCTCCAGTGTTTTTGCCATGGGGACGGCGCTCAGTAATGGCAAACTGATTTCAGTAAAGGCCTCAGTCACCTGGTAGTTGCCGGTTAACGGCTTGGCCTGATAGTTATTGGCGCCCAGCCCCGCCAACTGAGTTGCAGAAGGGAGGTCGCTGCTTTTTTCCCGTCGGTGCTCAAGCCCGGCCGCGATGCTGGCGTCACCTGCCGGCAGTTCAAACAAGGCACCGTCGATACTGCTGCTCAACACCGACTGGGTCAGTCTGGCATGGCTGGTGTGAGGATCCAGCTTTAACGCCGCGATGTTTTGCGCCGTTAACGGCTGAAAAACATCAATGGCACAACCTGCTTCACAACTGCTTTCAAAAGACCACTTGGTGCCGGTCCAGACCCAGCCGGTGCTGCCCCAGACCTGTTTATCCCAGTAGGCCTGGGAATAATCATTGACGGTGGTGGTGTTGACTCTGGTCTGACCGTGCTGAGCACTGAATTGCCAGCGATAAGTGTCAGCGAGCTCACCTTCTAGTGCAACCAGCGCCTGATACAGATCATATTGATAATCGGCTCCTCTTCTGCCAAGTTCAGGAAAATAACCACCAAATAACAGGCCTTGGCCGGTTCGGTTGACTTCGGCTTGCTGCGCTGCCGAGTAAAACGGGTAATTGCGGGCCAGCCGGGTGACGCCATATTCGCTTAAAGGCTCAGTGCGGCTTGCTGAATCGGTGCTGACATACTTCAGCTCAGAGGTCAGTTGGATGGCACTGGTTAACTGCCGGCTCAGGTTCAGATTTAAATTCAGCTTATCGACTGGAACCGCCAGTCGGCCCCAATGGTATCGGGTATAAAAGTTTGCATTGCTGGCATCCACTGTCAGTGCAGCCAACTGGCTGCTGCTGCTGCCGTAGATGGCTTCGCCTGCAGCAGTCATGGCGACCGGACTGCCATCGGCATTGAGCTGATAAGGACGGCCCGACAGCAAAAAGACCCGTTGGCTACTGGCGTACAGTGGGCTGCGATTGCCAACCAGATAGGTTGGCGAGTCGCCTGCAGTATTGCGGATATAGGTTAAATCATTGGCGACATAAGATCTGGTATTGGCTTCAACTTCGTCTGACGTCTGATAACTGGCGTGCAGACTGTAACTGCCGTTGCCGTCAGTAAAATGGTCACCGTGTGTCAGGCTGGTATACCAGCGCTGACCATCCCCTGCGCCCGTGACCTGATAAGAAGCCGTTGCTTCAGTGCCGATAAAGTCCTTTTTCAGGATAATATTCACCACGCCTGACACGGCATCGGCGCCATAAATGGCAGAAGCGCCGCCGGTCATAATATCGACTCTCTCGATCAAGGCGGTTGGAATTGACGAAATATCCACTTCACTGGTGCCGGGTACGGAAGGCACATGACGGCGGCCATTCACCAGCACCAAAGTCCGGTTGGAACCAAGTCCCCGTAAATCTTGCCGGCTCAAACCGGCATAACCATTGCTGTTACTGGTTTCGGTGCCACCTGCCGGTACCATGCTGGGCAATTCATTGAGCAGCTCACTGATGTTCACAGTCCCGGTTTTAGCGATTTCCTCCGCCCCCAGGCTGACGACAGGAGTATTGGTTTCCAAATCGGTGCGGCGGATCCGGCTACCTGTCACTTCGATCACTTCAACTTTACTGTCGTCCTGCGGCGGTTTTTGCACTGAGACCGTTTGAGCCAGGCTCAGGGGGCTGCACGCCAGCACGGCGAGTGACAGCAAGGAATAACGGTATTGTGGCCAGAGATGGTGTTGCTGTTGCATAGTGTGTGTTTCCGTTTTGTTATTGCTTTATGGGACTGTGCAGCCAGCTTGCTGGTTGATTTTTCAGCTGGCTATGCACTTGAACCTATCTGCAAAGCAATAAAAAGAGGCTTTGGGCATGAATGGCTGGCTGAGGGTATTTAGCTTCAGGTTTAGCGTGATCAGCGACTTTGACCCAATGCGGTCTGGCTGGCAGGCTGAGCAGAACAAAGCAGGGGGCGGCGCTATCGCCTGCTTGATAGCGCTGTTGTGATGAGAGCGTGTTGACCGCTACTGTGGCGACAATAATTGCTCGGTAAAGTGCTGAGCCTGGCTGATTTCAGCTTCCGTCATCCGGGTCAGCAGTCTGTCCCGCTGCCATTGCAACTGGCTGTAGATCTGGTTATTTCTGCTGGTTTGAAGCATAAAATCGAGATAAGCCAATGCTTTATCATAACTTTGCCCACCTGTGGCCGGATCATAATGCTGATAACCACTGATCAGCATGAGCGCCGCCTGCTCACCTCCAGCCTGCGCAACTGCTGCCGCCAACTGATACTGCTGTTGTTTAAATTGTTGTTTACGCTTGATTTTTTCATCACGTGGCAAATCAGCCAGTTGCAATTGCTGCACTAATTCTGGCTCAGCCAGAGTCCAGAGTTGTTGCACCGCAGCATCAGAGCCAAGCGCTGCGGCTTGCAGCAACAAATTCAGATAGTTGTGCTGCTGTGCTGGTTGCGGACTGGTATTGGGCGCATTGCTGTGGTTGGTTGTGGCCAGGAAGTGTTGTTGACACTGTGCAAAGCGCTGCTGCATGCCGAAGATTTGCTCCGGCGTCTGGTGCCCTTGGGTCGCTTGTTGCAACCAGGCCTCCAGCGCCGGTTCATCCAGCGGCACATTCCAGCATTGGCGTAATGTGACCGCCTGTTGTAACAAAGCTGCGGCTTTGGTTGCGGTGTCAGCTTTGCTGGCTGTTGGCAAGGCAGCAATAGCGGCAACAGCAGAGGGTTGCACTGCTGTCGGGGCGCTTTGACTCGTTACTGTGGCCGATATTGGCTCAATCAAGGGCATCGGCGACGTTAAATCTGGCGACGTGAATTCCGGGGCGGCATCAGAGGATTGCCACCACAGATAACCGAGCAGCAAGACTGTCAGCAAGATGATGTTTTTGCGCATGGGGCAGTCTGGCAGAACCCTGGTCAGCAATAGGCGGCTGAGCATAACAAAAGCGACTTATCAACGGAAGTTAATGATGCTGTTGGTTTTTAAGCAACAAGCACCAGTCGGATCAGAACAACCGGATGAGCATCTGCAACTGGCTGGCCAGCGCTGACTGAGGGATGTTACCAGCTGTTACTGCGGTTGACTGGCTCGTTTAAGCGGCGTTTTATCCAGTCATCAACACTGACATAACGACCGCCGCCGATAAAAAATAGCGCCAGCAACAGCAGAAAATAAGTGGCGGCAAATTCGATGCCGTTGTTGAGGATCACCAGCTTGCCGCTGCTGGTTAACCATTCATAATTGCCATGCTGCTGCAGGATAGCATTGGCTGCTGCCAGTTTTTCCGGTGCAGCCTGCACGCTGGCATTGCTGAAAATTGTGCCGTCGGCCAGCCAACTGGAGGCATCTGCAATTGCCAGCCAGCCATAAGGCCAGTGCACTGTTGTGATCGCGACCAGCATCGTAATCATTAAAGGAAGAGTGACCAGCCGGGTCATAGCGCCAGCCAGTAACAGGATAGCGCCGAGCAATTCAGCGAGGATCGCCAAAGTGGTGAATACTGCCGGGAAGGGCAGGCCAAGTCCCCATTCAGTGTTGCCAAACCATTCGACGGTATCGGAAAAATGCTGATATTTGTTCCAGCCGGCCTGCATCATTACCGGGGCCAGATATAACCTCAGCAGCAACGCCGGTACTCCATCAAAGCGCAGGATCGTCTCGCGCCATTGTTGATAACGCTGGTAGCTGCTGTGGATGATATTCATGCGGATAACCTCTGCTATGCCTGGCGTGATGGCAGACCGAACCAACTAAGATGTTACTTTTAGTGCTGGCTGGCGCTGACGCTAACTGCAATGCAGGCATCCAGGCTTAGGGCGCTGCAGCGACTCACAATGAACACAGGGCAGTCCAGCCAAGCCCGCGTAAAACCAAGCCCGCTTAAAGCCAACCGGGGCGCGGCAGCTCCGGTCAGCGATTAAGCCTGCCCGATTAAACTAAACCACCACACTTGGCTTCTTTGGCTTTGTCATCGGTGGTTTTTTTGTCGCCACCACACTTGCCCTCGCCACATTTGCCTTCTTTGGCTTTGTCTTCAGTGGCTTTTTTGTCAGCACCACACTTGCCCTCGCCACATTTCGCTTCTTTGGCCTTATCGGCGTTGTCGGTTTTTTGTTTATCAGCACCGCAGGCGGCTTCCATCGCGGCCACTTCATAACCCGCGGTCATTGGCACCGCAGCAAATGCAGTGCCGCTTGCCACTGTGACCGTTGCCAATGAAGCCAGTACTAACGCATTCAGAGCCGATTTATGTTTCATCGTTGTGTTCATCATCATTTTCCTTTCACTGTGGGTTAAGTATCGTCACTGCAAAATGGCAGCGTCATGCAACAAGACCTTAGCAAGTGTGATCTGATTTCAGAGAATTGGTATCAATCAGCACATTTTTTATTTTATTGCCAGCGCGAAAGGTTGCGCTGCAATAGGCGGTCTATAGTGAGTTAAGCAGCCAACCCACCCTGATAAGGATATCTGTCCATGCGTTCAGACTCGATCAATAGCCGGATCCTGACCGGTTATATCGCAATTTTAGTCGCCACCCTGATTGCAGCTTTGTTCCTGCACCACAGCAATCAAACAGTGACCCAGGAAGTGAATGGCTTTGTCGATGATTCCCTGCCGGCATTACAGGCTGTCAACACCACTCAAAGTACCGCCAGACAATACGTGCTGAGCGGGTACGAGTTATACGGCACCACCATCACGGCCGCGGAATTTTCCATTAAACAACAGGAGCTTAGTGCGCTGCTGGCAGGGCAGTTTGGCAAGCTGACCGGATATGACCATCAGGCGGTTGCCGCACAGTTTCAGCAACTGGATCAAGCTTTAAGCCAACTAAGCCAGTTGATGCAGGCAGATCCGGTCGATTGGGATGCTGCCCGGGAGCAACTGACACAAATCAATCAGCGCGCCACTGAGTTTAATCAGGCCACAGAAGCGCTGGCACAGCGGATCACCGCCAAGGCTAAGACCAATACCTCGACCATTAACGGTGCGCTGACAGCCAACTCCTACACTGTATTTGGTTTGTTGCTACTGATTTTTGCTGTTACAGCGGCCTTTTTCCTGTTGGCACAGCAGCAAATTGCCCGGCCTATCGTCAGGCTGTCTGACGATCTGGCCGATATTGCCAAGTCGAGGGATCTGACCAAAGTGCTGGCTCCGGCGCCTGTGGTCGAAGTCAACCAGGTGGCAGGCAGTGTCAATCATCTGCTCAGTGTGTTTAAAGACGGTATTTTTGAAATGCATCAGGCAATGAATGGCATCGATCACGCCGTCGGTGCGCTGGCGGGCAGTTCCGGCCAGTCCTCCAGTGCCATTAGCGTGTTACAGCAAAAGCTGTTGTTGCTGGTGCAAAGTATGACCGAGCTGGAACAGCAGATGGAGGATAGTGTCAGTCGCTCCAGTCATGCCGCCGATTCTGCCAAGGCAGGGGCAGAGTCGATGTCCCAAAGTAAAAAAGCTGTGGTTGAAACTTCTGGCAGTATCAGTCAGTTGTCAGCAGATATCGAAACAACGGCACAGATGTTATCTACCTTACAAGCGACCGGGGATCAGGTGGCTGGGGTGGTCAATAGCATCGCCGAAATTGCTTCCCAAACCAACTTGCTGGCGTTAAACGCTGCCATTGAAGCGGCCAGAGCCGGTGATTCAGGCCGTGGTTTTGCCGTGGTGGCAGATGAGGTGCGGACGCTGGCGGTTCGTACCCAGCAATCCACTGCCGAAATTAATAGCATGCTGGCGAATATCGTCAGTTCCATCCGCGCTGCCGTGGCCAATATGCAATCAAATCGTGCCACAGCGCAGCGTTCCGTTGAATTGGCTGCGATGCTGGTGCAAACTCTGGAAGGCGGACGGCAAGTGATCCTGGAGCTAGCGACTGTCAGCCAGCAGGCCGCTGCGTTGGCAGAGCAGTCGCAGCATAAATCACATGAATTACGCAACGAAATTCTGGCCTTTGAGCAATTGGGTAGCAGCGTGTCCGCTGCCAATCTGGCAGTGGCTGATACCAGCCAGTCGTTGACCGGACTCTCAGCCCAGCTGCGACAAACCGCCGGCTTGTTCCGGCATTAACCCTGAGGGGCTGGCGGGCCATGGCCGCATCGTTGCTGTCGGGCATAGACCGCATCTTTGAAAGTTATCTTGCTGTGGCACGGTCCTCTTGCACAGCAGGTGGTAACACCACGCAACAGAGCCGGCAGCCAGTTTTTCAATTCAGAGGTCGATGGTACAGATGATGTTAGCAACAACTAGTCAGCCCAACGCAGAGTTAGCCGCCATTCCGCTGGTGGGGCTGGGTTTACGTCGTGAACACTTGCAAGACTTACTGACCAGCAGTTGTCCAGAGCTAGGTTTTCTGGAACTGGCACCAGAGAACTGGTTACCCTTTGGCGGACTGTTACAGAAAAAACTGGCGGCAATTGCCGAGCGCTATCCATTGGTATGTCACGGCCTGTCGCTGAATATCGGTGGACCTGATCCACTCAGTACCCGTTTTTTGACGGATCTGACACAATTTTTCCGCCAGTTGCCGCTGCTTTGTTACAGCGAACATCTGAGCTACACCGCCGCCGGCGGGCAGTTGTATGACTTGTTACCAATGCCGTTTCGGCGCGATGCGGTGCAGCATCTGGTGTCACGCATCCATCAGGTGCAGGATCTGTTACAGCGGCCGCTGGTGCTGGAAAATATTTCGTATTACACCCCGGTGGCGGCTGAGATGTCGGAGCTGGAGTTTTTACTTGAAGTGCTGGAGCAAGCCGATTGTCAGTTGCTGCTGGATGTCAACAATGTGTATGTGAATTCGGTCAATCATGGTTATGATCCCTATGCTTTTATTCGCGCCTTGCCATCCAGCCGGATCCGTTATGGCCATATTGCTGGTCATTATGAACAACATCCGCAGTTGCTGATTGATACCCATGGTGCCGATGTTTGTCAGCCGGTCTGGCAATTGCTGGCTTATGCTTACCAGTGCCATGGCGTGTTTCCAACCTTGCTGGAGCGTGATTTTAATTTGCCTGCGCTGACCGAACTCAGGGTTGAACTGAAACAAATCCAGCACATTCAGCAACAATATGCCGTCAGCTCACTGCAACAGGTGGCCGGATGACGTCGTTATTTGCCATTCAACAGCAATTTGCCGCCGCGGTGCGCAATACTGCAGCTGAAGCCCCGGCCGGTATTGCCGCCGAGCGGCTGGCGGTATATCGCGAGTTGGTGATAAATAATGTTGCCAATTTTGTCCGCAGCACCTTTCCGGTATTAAGACAGCTGTGCCCGCCAGAGGTGTTTGAGCAGAAAATCAGCCAGTTTTTTCAGCAAAGTCAGCTAGATAGCCCGTATTTTATCGAGATCCCGGCAGCCTTTTTGCAATGGTTGCCAGATCACTGCGACGACTTGCCACCTTTTGCCCTGGAACTCGCCCATTACGAATGGCTGGAACTGGATTTATTCCGCCGCGAAACGCCGCATGTATCGGCCACCAGCGCAGCGCTGCAACCCGAGCTGTTGACTGAGCAGTTGCAGGCAGGTCACCGCATCCAGCTATCGCCGCTGTTAGCAGTAGCTGCTTATCAGTTTCCGGTGCATCAGTTATCCGTCAGTTACCAACCGGCGACAGCGCCAGCCCAGCCGACGTTTTTAGCCATCTATCGTGGCCAGGATGATCAGGTGCATTTTATGCAACTGGACGCCCTCAGCTGCGCCACCATGCAGTTACTGCAAGACAGCGGGCAAAGTCTGCCTGAATTAGTGACCACTTTGGCGGCATTGGTGCCAGCCATGAGCGGCAATCACATCCAGGCCGGGGTGGTGAAATTACTGCAGCAACTGAATCAGGCTGCGCTATTGAGGTTGGGGTAAATAACGCCAGGATTGTTAACCGAAAAAGCAGCCAAACTCATTCGGCGTAATTAGTTGCGGGGCTAATCTGACGAGCGGCTGCTGCCGGTGTATCGCCAGATCATCCCACTGAGTAAGCACTAAGTGCAGCTGTTGGAACTTATTAGTTTAACTTCAGTTCGTTCCGTACACTGGCAACACCGTTCACATTGCGGGCTATGGTGGCTACCTGCTCGATTTGCGACTGAGTGTCCACCATTCCGGTTAAATGAACATCGCCTTTGGTGGTGACAACTTCGATTTCAAAGCTACTCAGCGAGTTTTCCAGCGCAATCGCTGATTTTACCCGATTCGTCACATCCAGATCTTTTGCCTCTGTCCCTCCGACCTGGCGGGTTTCTTCAGCAGCTGTGTTAGCTTTGATCTGAGCTGTGGCAACATTTGTGGTGAAAAGCAGCACAGTCAGTAACGGCAATAGGCTATGGTTTAACATCTGACGTGCGGTTGGCGTTTGAATATTCATAAACAATTCCTTGGTGTTGGTGGCTTTGCAGTATTGAGCATAGAGAATTGAGGCCAGATGTCCGTGCGCCAGCGAACTCAGCCGCATATTCGTTATGGATAACAAACCAGGTGGTGGAGCTGCCGCGTTGGCATCATCTCTTTAGTGTCAAACGCCAGGACTGAAGCAACACCGGCATAGCTCTCATTTACAGCCAAGATCCAGACGATAGTGCCAGGCAGGACGTTCACTTAGGCCAACAAAATGCTGTCATTTGAATAGCCTGCTCTCTGTTTTGCGTGCAAGAAATGGCATGCAAAACAGCTGTATAGCGGATGTAGGGATTTATTGAGGGCCCGCTCTGGCAGGGGAGAAGTCATGTTAAAAATAGAAAATTTGTACGAAATCTGTTGATCAGATAGCAGAAAGTATTGGAGGCTAGGGCTGGGCTCTCCGTAGCAAGGTAACCTTGCGTATTGCGGTTTGTCCGGCCTTGAATTCTAACCAACCCAATGAGGATATTTAAATGGCTAAGGGCAATTCACCAGCAAATGGACCAAGTAAAACAGGCAACCCATCAGGTCCGGGTCGTGGCAATAACCCACCTAAAAGTAAATAGTTGAAAACTCGGCCAGAAAGTGTGCTGGCCATTCCTTCGCGGTACTGGTGCATGAGTTCGGATGATGACGATACAAAAGACTGGCTGGCGCTGAAAATTTTGCATCCTTAGTAATGGTTCTGATCCCCCCGTGACGCGACTTAAAAGCACTTTAATCACGATTAAAGTGCTTTTATCTCAGACTTCATGCCTGTTTACCTACATTTTCAGCTGTTTTTCGATTCACCTGCAGACATCTCAATGTTCCTGAAATTAATATGCACGTTATTCCTGTTTTAGAGCCTAAACTGCGAATATCAGAGCGAACTGTATTAGCCGAAGAAACAAGCGAATTGATCTTCTGCAACAAGTTGCAGCGCTTCTTCAATGCTCCGCGTTGAGGGAGCAGCCTCATAGCTAAACCATTTCAGGTTGGCACGCATCCAGAAAATGTTCCAGACGTTTTGTGTACGGACATACGTCAGCTTGGCAAAGGGATGTTGGTGAATCACTGTGCTGTCCTGCCTGTCCGGCCGCACCTCATACAGCACTAAACTTTGCCGCTCTATCCTGGCCGATAAATCAAATTGATGCCGGCTGTCGGGCCGGGGCCGACATTGCTTCATAAAGGCATCAATCGCCTTTTCGATACGGAATTGCTCAAACTCGCTAAATGCCATGGATTATCTCAGACTATTTCAATAGATAGGGATACGTCAGGACTCGTTGCTGAACTGACTCAGCAGATCCATACGCTGATGCAATACACGCGCTATTTCAATGACACCTTTTGCGGCCGCACGATAGAAAATGACATGCTTGCCGGATGGAAAACTACGCGCACCGGCATAAACCTCACTTCGCTCTCGGCCTAACTCTGGGTTCTTCGCAAGCGCCAGCATCGTTTTGTCCAGGCTTTCCAAGTAAGCTCTGGCCTGAGCACCTCCCCAGTTAGTTATTGCCGTTGCGGAAATTTCTCGCAGGTCTGTTTCGGCCAGCCGTGAAAGCCGGTAACTAGCCATGCATGCTCCGGTTTACTTCATCAAATATATCCAATGTACTCTTTGACGAATGCTCACCAGCAGACAATTGCTCAAAACCTTTGGCAACTTCTTGCCGCAGAACATCCAGCTGTTGCTGCTTTTGCATGTCTTTTTCAAACAGCAGCCGCAGGCCATCGCGGATCACTTCGCTGGCGGAGGTATACATACCCGATGCAACCTTTTCCTGAATACGTTTTTCAAACTCAGTGCCTAATGTGATGTTCATTTGAACCTCCATAAAATAACGTCTTATGTGCATGTTATGCTCATATCATGCACTATGCAATTTGAAATACAGCAAGGCTTCAGATCAGCCACTGAGTAAACTTAGAGCCACCGATGGTCGCTGGTTGGCCTGAGCCAATACCGTTGAGCTGGCTTGGTTGAGGGTTTGCCGCTTGGTCAGCTCTGCAACCTACGTCGTTTGTTAAATCTTGCAGCGCTGAACATCAAACAAGGCAATGAGCAGTTAGCGCAAATCCGCCATGCTGTGAAAAAAGGTCATTCGGTACGGGTATTACTCTGCGGTCCGCCTGGCACGGGTAAAACAGCGCTGGCCTATCACATGGCTGAGCAGTTTGATTACCCCATCAAACGGGTGAAGTGTTCAGATGTGCTCAGTAAATACGTGGGCGACAGTGAAAAGAATGTGGCCGAGCTTTTTCAGCAAGCCCATCAGGATAAGCAAATCCTACTCCTTGATGAAGTGGATAGCCTCTTAACCAGTCGTGACCGTTTGCACAATCAGCATGAGCTGCAGCTTGTAAGTGAGCTGCTGACACAGCTTGAATGCTTCACGCAGCCGCTCTTTGCAGCAACAAACTTCGACCAGTCGCTAGACAGAGCTGTGCTTCGCCGCTTTGACTTCAAGCTTGAGTGTGACTACTTGACTGCTGAGCAAGCGATGACGCTCTACAAGCGCGTTCTGAGTGTTAAAACGCTATCGAGTGACGAGCGCGACAGACTCACTACGCTCAAGTACTTAACCCCAGGCGATTTTGCGATTGTTGCAAGACGTCTGAACTTCGATACCAGTTCAAACCCTCGCCAATCGGCACTTCTGCTGCTGAAAGACGAAAACCAACGCAAGCAACCCTCGTCAGGCATCGGCTTTATCCGCTAAGCCCTGACACCCACATTACAAGGTGAATGTTATGACTACATTATTGAGTTCTCTCAAGGTGATCGACCGTCCAAAAATCGAGCCTAAGCCACCGATTTTAGGCAAACGCATGAAGCTCATCGAGCGGCTGGACGAACAGCTGGCCATGGTGCAGTGCATGTTAGCGGGTGAACCCTTCGAAGCCTTTAAAGAAAAGGTGGTGAAACACCCTGAAACAGGAGAGCGCCAGACGATCCGCAAGCGCAAAGCCGTCCGGCCTTGGTACTACGATGCCAACGAGCACTACTACTTTGAAATCAAGGTGGGCCTCAAATCAATGGAGCTGGAAAAAGGCAAAACTGCGATTGATGTTGGCCCGAAAGACAAACTACTGGATGTGATAGGAACCATCATCAAGGCCGTGGAGAAAGGCGAACTGGATTCGCACATTCTGGCGCTGTCGCCGCCCAAAGCGCCAAAGCTGCGCAACAGAACCAAGAAGACTGACTAAACCAACCCATATCACCAAGGCCTGCACTCACTGCGGGCCTTGTCCTTTTTAGGAGAATCACGATGAATATCAGCACGACCAGTCTGACGTTCCCAGTAAGCGATAAACTGACAGGCCTTATCAAAGAGGCATTGAAGGGAAAAGACCTTACAGGCAAAACCAGCGTCACCATCAACTTCAGGGACCCAGACTACAGCGCAGAAAAGGGTGGCTACCATCCGGTGGAGATCATGCTAAAGCGCAAAGGCGACGAATGGCACATTCTGTACATCACCGACTTTTGCTATGCAGGCATTGGACCCTATGCCGAGCTGGTCAAAGACTTGGATTTTGATTTTGGGGCAGGCGTGTTTCAGACCCAGTACGGGTATTACCGGATAGAAGAAGCATCAGACATCTATCCGGTGTGGGAGCGGAATTTTTGCACATACTTCAAAATCGACGTATTCGTAATTGAGATCCATTAAATCCTGTTTTGATAATTCTATTCGCCCCCTCTAATGCATATTCAATAAGCAGCAAAATAGCCCTATTGAAGTTTTTGTCTAAGCTGATATGCTTTAAGTAGGCTTTAGTGACGCCTGTTAGCCGCCCTTGGCGAAGGTCCCATCTGACCAACACTTATTCATCAAAGATCCTCTTGATTGCAAGAGTCGTTGGCGGCGCGTCTATTGCGTATCAGGAGCTTTAAAATGACGAACCAAGTCAATTGTTTTCCTTCTGGCCGTTCAGTGGACAGATGTAGAGCTGATGCCAAAAAACTTGTCAAAGACCAGAAACAACCAAAACTAACTCTTACACAAGCACTTGATGTGGTCGCCAAATTGAACGGTGGTTTTGCCACTTGGCCGCAAGCGATGAAAGAACTTAGTAAACAAAAAGCACAAGCCAGAAAGACCTCAATAATAAAGACACCTAGGATTGCTAGACAGCATCTACTGGGACATGCATTAAATACCCTCATTGAAAAAAAACTGATAGATATGCTTTGTACTGAACCAGTTAAAGCTGGCTATCTGGAACTTGAGTTGCTTGGATTTAAGTCAATCATTAATTGGCATGATATAGGTTATGGCGAAATTAGATTAAGTGTATGGTGGGACTTCGACAAAACGAAACACCCACAGCATTTGGATGGCGGATATAAAGATTATTTGATTCTGGACGATATCCACGAAGCCGAGCGGTATAAATACTTCGGAAAGAAAAAAACTATATTCCGAAATTCATCATTTGTTGAACGGTACACTACCGCTAGGCCATTAGCCAAAAAGACTCACTATAAGGATTTTGTTGGGGTTACTTGTAGTTGCTTTGTCGAAAGAACTAACGGACGGTATTTGCAATTGTCCGAGCAACATGACTGTCATGACTCGTATGTAAGAAGCACCAGTAAGCACGATTTACAGAGCATACCAGAGTGCATTCCAAATGGATTTTCCTTGTCCGGTCCATTTCATATGTAAATTGTACCTCCCATAAATACACGTGCCTGCAAGGAAGCAGGCAATATGGTGGTAGAGGAGTACTCTATTTTCATATCAGAAGTACGGTTCAAATATCTTAACATTGCAATTAACAAGCATTTTATGCATCCGAAGCGACAGCTTTCATGCTACTTCTCAAAATCTCGAGGAAAGTATGATTTCTACTTTGAGCATCAGAGATTATGGCATCAAATGACATCACTGTTGTCGGTGTCGGTACGATTGTTCCATCAGGCCGAGCTGAATCATACTCTTGATAAAACACATCACCTTTTGAATAAAGAGGAGTCCACTTCATCTGCCTGAGTCTGTTGGATAAATTTTTATTAATTTGAATGACCGCGTAATACCACATTCTTTGAATATTAGGGCAAAACTCAACTAACTTCTCAGCCCTTTGTAACAGCTGTGTAATTGCATAAAGATTATCCTTTTCAACATCAGTTTTCTTTTTGATCTCAACAATAACAACATCAACAGGTGCATTATCATTGGGATCAGCAGAGAAGATCATTGAAATATCTGGCCTTCCATCGTCTTCAGACTTATCGTCTTCGAGGGTTACAGCCTTTATTACCTCGCTCATTCTAGCTTCACTTAAGATGGTTCTAAATGTCATAAACTTATCATCTAATAGCCAAGCATTGTTCTGGTACAGGCATTTCACGGTGTCAGATTGGGAATGCTTCGTATGCTTAGGCACAATTAAATTGTGTATATCAGCTTCAGAGTTTTCAGCATGCATTTCCTTCATCTTACTGATTATTTTCTCACGATAGAGGACATACTCAGTTAGTGTTCGTGCTGAAAGTTCTAATGATTTTTCATAAGTCCGTTCGTCAAGGTGTTCCGCCTGAAGGATTTCTTTCTGACTTTTGAAAAATTTTGATTGTGCCGCATCTAAAGCTGCATCTTTATCCAAAAAGCCTATTACAGTATTATCGAAATAGCCAAGAAGATGAGGGAACTGCCTTTCAAACTGGTCATTTATTTGGCGGTTCACTGAAGAAATCTGAGGGATTTTATCAGCTAATATTTTAGCGATCTCTCTCTTAAACCTTTCATACAATTTTGATTTAGATAGGTCTTCGGAAAGATTAAAATTCTGCCGCGAACTATCTGCTTTCATGTTGAAAAGCTCAGATGAAAATATAAATATTACTGAGTAACCAGTAGGAATCTTCGATGAGGGGAATAAAGTTATTGGGATAGTCCTACCATCAACACAAACTGCAATCAAATGATAACATTTACCACCGGTATATTTTACGTTGAAACGCATGTCAATTGTTTGAAAAACCTCAAGTTCTTCACAATTAATAGAATGCGTCTCTAGTGATGGTAAGTCAGAAGCAGTTATCCTAACAGACTCAGAACCAAATCCTTTCTTATTATTTCCTTCAGTTACTCTTGATAAAATTTCGATACAAAAATCCCGACCAGAATCTATGAATTGGCTAAGAGTAGGTAAAAAATGCTCTATTATCCGCTCTTTCAATACTTGAGGGCGAACATCATCATAAGAGTTAATCTTTTTACCTAAGAAACTGGAGAAAACTAAAGTTGTTTCTTCATTCAATTGGGTAGTTGGATAAGATAAGGCTTCATCATTAAAGTCTTCCGTAAAAACAAATTTACGCTCAAAACCTTGCCAACGACTAACAACTTGTACTTGACCGAAATAATGCAAGTAAACAAGCCGACCAATCCCTTTATGAAATTCATCTCGAGGCTTCAGTAATGTTTTGAATCGTTCAAAATTGTCGTCGTTAAATCCGTCCCCATTATCTCTAATTGTTACCTTGAGGGTGTCCGGCTTATCAAAAGAGAACAAATCTAACTCAACACTTATCTTGGTTGCACCTGCATCAAGGCTATTAGCAATAGCTTCAAAATAAACCAAACTAAGTGAAGGGGAAGGGAAAAATAACTGTACCGCGCCAGACGTTTCAATTTCCATCCGAACAAATCCTTCTACATCGCTGATAGTTAACAGTACTGTTTAAGTCACTATAACAGAATCAGTTACAGTCTGAAGCCCCAAACAAATGTTTGAGAAACCAATCTTTGAATTAGTGTAATGAAAATTTTTCTCGAACGAGAAATAACCTTACGGCATAGAATTTATATAGCAGATAGAAGAGAATATTTTGGTGCCTAGGGTCGGACTCGAACCGACACGATTATTCATCGGCGGATTTTGAATAGAGCGCGTCTAAAATAGCAGTTTACTAAACAGTGGGTTACACTCACTATCAAGACACTTTGCAAATTCTTTGCATAACGCTATTCGGACTAAGCCATGCACAGCAATCAAATTTCCACCAACTTTATCCCTTTCCTACAACCCTTATCTGCCAGCACGTTTCCTGCTATTTCTAATTCATCGTGTTTTTGGGTGATGCCATGACAACTCAGCTAGAGCGCCATGACATCAAGCCGGGAATGTACATCTTTCTGCAGAACAATAGCAAGAACTGGTATGTCAGATTTTCGCTTTGGGGTAAGTGGTATTGCAAAGCCACCAAGGAAACGGACAAAGACCGAGCTATCGCCATGGCTCACCGGATTTTCATCGAACATGAGATTCGGGCAGAGACTAATACCCTAACCACCAGTAAACGCTTCAGAGACGTTGCAGAAAAGGCTGTTGCCACCATGAAGGCTGACCTTGCCCGTAAAGCAGGTAAGGCCATCTACGAGGATTACATAGGCGCTCTGCAAAACTACCATATCCCATTTTTTGATCGGACTTATATCACATCTATAGATAGTGAAAAGCTGCGTGATTTTGATCTTTGGCGTGAGAACAAGATGAAGCGTAGGCCAGCTCGTTCAACCCTTATGACTCATAACGCCGCCATGCAGATGGTATTTAAGGAAGCAGTCGAAAATAAATGGATGCTGCAGATGCAAATACCATCCCTCACGACTGAAGGGACTAATACTGTAAGACGAGCGGCCTTTACACCAGCGGAGTACGAAAGGATTCAAGAACACCTGTATCAACTGGAACAGAACAGCCGTAAAGAGGTTACAAAGCAGATCAGGGAGCTGACGCAAGACTACGCGGAATTTGTAATTCATACCGGAATGCGCCCTGGCACTGAGCTGGATAACCTGACATGGGGAGATTTGCATATTGAACGCCATGACGACAAGGCCACATTCTTTATCACTGTACGTAAAGGCAAGACCACACTGCATACTGGCACTCGTGAGGTAGTTTGCAAGCGGGCTTTGCAAAATACCATTTGGCGACTAACTGAGCGCTTTCCTAACCGTCAGGCCAAAGACCTGTTATTCCGCTTACCAGACGGTTCCACCACTAACGAAATTAGTCGTACATTTAATACTGCCTTGAAAGAAATGGAACTGGACCAATCGCCGCACGGCAAAAGAACACTTTACTCCCTGCGTCACTCATTCATCACATGGGAACTTATAGCCCAAAAAGTGACTATTGATGTGCTGGCCCGTCAGTGTGGCACCAGTATAGAAATGATTGAACGTCACTACAGCCATGTCATACCGCGAATGTTCAGCCAGCAGTTGTCTGGTGTAGATTTACCTGCAAAGCAAGACATCGAGAAAAAGTGGGAGCAAAAGGATTCGTTAGCTAAGCTGTGGAAGGAACGGTACATGAAGTGGGAAAACCGATACAAAAGGCAAGGATGCATTTAAATTTAAAAATTAATTTCCGGTGCTTGCATTTAGTTTATCCCTTTTGTTACAACGTACAAAATGCGAGCAAGCACTGACATTGCATACAGCCTGTAAAAAAACACATAACTGGTGTTCGCATTACGCAAAAACCAAGCCTATCCTCATATCTGGATCGATTTCTGGCACAAACTGGAGATGAGATTCAGATGCAGTAGCTGACCAATTTGCGGTTGGTCAGCCACCAAAGCATCACCCATACGGCTGCTGCTTTCCTTTTACCGGATCTGGATTTTAGCAGCCATACCTAAACTTGCAATGCAGAGGGTCATTAGATGGCTAAGACACAAAGCGGAAAGAAGAAGGTTCACGTTCCATCCCATACCAAAAAAGATGGTACGAAGGTTCGTGAGCACTATCGTTCAACTCCAAATTAGATTCTAAGAATCACTAAATCCAGAGGTTATTATGGCTAGATACATTCTCAACAAAAATGCTCAGACAACAGGCGAGCATGAAGTACATAACACCAATACGTGCAATTGGTTACCAGATCTACCAAACAGAATTGACTTGGGTGAGCACTCAACTTGTCAGTCCGCCGTTTTAGAAGCCAAGAGGCGTTACCCTAGTAGCAAAATTGACGGCTGCTATCACTGTAGTCCAACCTGCCATACGCGATAGGAATTGTTTACAGGGATGTTTTAGCCCAGCCCAACAACTGCATCACAGAGACAAATTAATTGTTCCTTTTAGCATGGGGATTTCTGGTTTATGGAAACAAGAAGTAAAGAGTTTTACGAAGGATTTCATTCGAAAGCCTATTTGAATCCCTACCCACCAGCCAGTAACGAGTATGACGAATTTGAACGAGGTTGGACTCAGCGCCTAAAACGAGGGCTACCAATCCATGAAACAAAGTTTGAAGGTGAAGCTGAAGATAATCTGACACTTTTCAAGAACAAAAACCGAATGGCAAAAGCTGAACCCTCAAAGAAAAAATCATTTAGTGAACTTCTAAACTATTATGGCTTGAAGAGGTAGTTGCAAATCCGTGCATTTTGTCGAGTTGAGAAGTTAAGGTTCTTATGAGTTCCATCAGACAAGTATTCAGATGATTTTACGGAATGTAAGTAATAGGAATCACCATTTACTTACCCGGCAGCTATCTTGAATGGAGTTACCTGACAAAAAGAGCATAGAGAAAAATCTGAGAGTAATTGCGAACATCGAGGGTCTATATGGTGTAAAGCACCGAGCTCAAAAGTTAAAAAAAATCAAAACAGAATTTTTAGCAACTTACTGAAAAAACAACCGCTCCTCAACCAGACATAAACCTTTTACCCGCAAAGCATCGCCTAACCAGTTAACTATTTGCAGTACAATCACATACTGCACTTGACAGTCAGTAGAACCCGAGGTAAATTGATTGACACAGTGCAGTAGTGCAACGTACTGCACTGTGTTAGCAGCTGAGAGTAATGCTAGTAACAGAACTCTGAGCAAAAAATCACAACATCTAGCTTTGGAGCATTAGATATATGACTATTAGAGAATACAACAAACCTACCAGTAGTAGCAACCCTAACTGGCTACTGCGCTTCTTACTATTACTAGTACTGAGTAACAGTCTTGAACTTAACGTCAGCTACAGCATAAGTAGTAGTTTAGCTACTACTAACACAACGACTTACACCTTAAACATTAACTCGAGAGTTAACCAATAGGTATTAGATACAGATGCGTCAACTAGTTGAGCTAGCTGATATCACTGACGTAATCCTAGGTCAGACTTTCCGCTCTAGAGCGGAGTCTGATCTAGACTTAGGTGTCAGATTGATACAGATTAAAGACATTCAAGCAGAATCTATAAGCTTAGTATCGGGTCTTCCTTTTGCCGATATTGATGTTTACGGTCTTAAAATTAAATTGCAGAGCGGGGATATTTTGGTTCCTCTGCGAGGCTCTAGATTTGACGTGGCAATTTTCGAACCTGAATCAATAACTCCAGTAACTACTTTAAACCAAGTAGCAATTATAAGATGTAATGTAAACGTTGTACTCCCAAAATTTTTGTTTCGCTTATTAAACACAAACCACTACAAAGAAAATATCTCTAAGCTAGCAACAGGAACAGTTCAAAAGGCTATAAAAAAAACAGACTTAGAGAAATTGAGAGTAAACATACCGTCGATAAAAGAACAACAAAGAATTATTGAGGTATCGGAAAACTGGCAGCAGCAAAAGGACATCATCCACAAGATAATAGAAAATGGTAATATAATAAATGATATAGCCATACTAGGACAAAAAAATCAATGACAACAGCCCAAGACGAATTATTCAAAAAGGTATTTGGTGCAATCAACAAAGCACTAAAATCACATCTATCTGAAAAATCACTAAAACAATTACTGTTCATTCTTGCCATTCACGTATCAGAAAGAAAAAAAGAAAATGGAAATCGGATAAAATTTTGTAGAGAAATAGAAAATAGTAACAAAGAAGAAATAGATTCAAACATTAACCACGCAAAAATTTTTGAAGACTTATCAAACCTCCTAGAGGATGCAGATAGATATAAAAACAAGTATATAATACTGTCAGAATTATTTGATGATGTAGATAAATCATTAGAAAGCATATTCTGTGATGAAGTATTCAATTATGGATTTGGGTTTCAAGACACTCTTCCCAAAATAATAGATCAATTCGCGTCCTACGATAAATTGAATCTTGCCCAGATGTGCACTCCATCATCAGTAGGCATACTCGTAGCTAAAATAGCCGATCCAAAAATTGGAGATTCTATCTACGACCCAGCTTGCGGTAGCGGTAGTTTTCTCGTTTCGTTAAAAAGATACCTGTGTGGCAATGATGATGTTCATTACGATGATCGAATAAGCCTCACAGGGTCGGATATAAATAAAAATGCGTTAGCAATTGCAAAATTGAACCTTTATATCCAAGGCTGCGAAGATGCTCACCTAAGGCATTGCAACTCATTGATCGATACCACATATGGCTCACCCTTTGACATTATTGTTTCCAACCCTCCATTCTCTATGAAACTAAGTCAATCTGACTTGGAGAATCTTACTCAACGCTTCAAAATTCCAGGCCGAGTTGCTAAGATAAACTCAGACTACTTTTTTATACTGCACACTTTGGATAATCTAAAGAAATCAGGAAAGGCGGCAATAATAGTTCCAACTGGAGTATTGTTTAGAGGTGGTCAAGAAAGAAATATACGAGAAGATATTGTACAGCGAGGAGTAATTGATTCAATCATCAGCTTACCACCTAGATTATTTCCTCACACCAATATACAAACACATATCTTAGTTTTAGACAAATCTCGTTTTAAACAAGAAATCCTCATGATAGATTTCGGAAAATTAAATACGAACAAAAAACAAAATGAACTGGACGCATACTCAATCGATGAGATACATCGTATTTTTAAAGATCGTCTCCAAGTTGTTGGAACCTCTCGCCTAGTTACTATTGACGAAATTAAGAATAGTAACTTCGATCTTCAACCTTACAACTACATTGAGATGGTTCAATCTGAGATTCAAAGAGACTCTGACCTCATGGATCTACCAAGCCTGCAAAGAAAGCAAGAGTTTTTATTTAACGAATTAGATAAACTTAGAACCCAGATGATTTCTTCTATAAAGGCCTTAGATTACTGATTTAAGAGACGACCTAGCCTCACCTGACAGACATTTTTGGAAATCTCATTAATGTCATCGCCTTAAATTTGGGGGAAGGTCAACACCAACGTTAGCTAGAACTGCTAAGTATATTGAGACCGTGCAATAAATTTTTTAACTTGTCACCTTCGAATGGCGAGAACATAGGATTCTCACCTAGACATGAAACCTGGGATGCTTTACTAATCTCAATATTTCCGCTGTTATTCAAAATAGTGTTTAGCGAAAAGAATGGTTCCCGTCCTCTATGATAGCGATTATCATGAAGAATGAACTCAACTTCACTCTGATACTCCGCTTTAACTCGGGGCCCAAATATCACTCCAGCTATAAGGCTGGCATCATGATATAGAATTCGCTTGCGATCTGTTGTTTTTAGCTTTGTCGCCCTATGGGAGGCACCCGCCATTATATGGGTGTTTAACTTTGTAAATGTAAAAGATCTCAGCTCACCCTCGTATTTCCAGAAAGAATTTTTCTGCAAAAAAGTTAATTCAGCCTTATCTTTCCCAGATGTCACGCACTCTAAAATAGGGATTAATTTATTAGAATCCACATAATCAACAGGCTTCAGTTTATAGCTATACACATTTTTAGAAAAAGGATTATGAGACAATAAGAACTCATTGTTTTTTGATGCGTAGATAACTACGCACCCATTGAAACCCTCTGCATAGTGGGCCCACATCATTGAATTAAGGGCGTCTTTCGAAAATGAAACACTATAGAACTCATGATTGATAGCTCTACTCAGAAGCTCGGTCAATATTATTTTACATTGCTCTACCCTAGCTGCTGGACTATTTAATTCATTTTCCTTTTTAAGCAAGGCGCTTTCAAATGCAGCGATAATCTGTCCACTGCAGAGGTCAAGCACCCCTTTAAGAGAGCCGAAGCTATCAATGGAGGTGATTTCCCTACCTTTAAAAATATCATTGAGACTACCAGCGAGAAACTTGCACTCCGTATTTACTATTTCTGACAAACTCCAAGAACTGCTGATCCCTTGGATATTTAAAATTCTCCCCCAAAGTTC
This sequence comes from Rheinheimera sp. B2H12, assembly GCF_059620065.1. Lineage (NCBI taxonomy): Bacteria > Pseudomonadati > Pseudomonadota > Gammaproteobacteria > Chromatiales > Chromatiaceae > Rheinheimera > Rheinheimera sp. B2H12. Next base: position 934,480 of record NZ_CM184363.1, read on the forward strand.
TGGATTATCTTCAAAATAGTATATAGCTTTCAAGTCATTCGGATCATTTAGCTCATGATTTGCCGCAAAATAGAGCTCGTTATATCTTATGGCCTTGTCAAAGTACAAATTTGGCCTGTAATACTTAAATACATACATTTAGCTATCCTAATTTCCTTGATTATTCGAGCAGGAAGATTTCTCTTCAGGTTTTTAAGCCGAGCGTATACAGTTGCAAAACTACAATATAGAATTTTAACCAGTATATCGCAGCCCTGATAAATAGCCGAGCGCGACGCAACCCACCCTCGAATAGAATAATATTACTCAATAATTAAATTTTTCAAATACATGATGAAAACAGACCCTAGCGCATTTTCATATTTTCTCACATCAATATTTCAGAACGTGACACATCAAACGAAATTAATATTTTTGTTCTGAAGTGGAAATTACACTTTAATAACTATTAAAGTGCTTTATTAGACCCCAAATGTTAACTAGCAGACCTAACGCGCTCTTCCACCGCTGTATGGTTTTGTATTATATCTTTTCAAATTAGAACCTCTACCAAAGAATATATTGTCAGCCCTAGGAATGTTATCATCTCTAGTCGCCTCTATGTTCTCCATTAGTTTTTCATTGACTTTCTCTAAGCGCTCAACTTTATCATGAAGAATTTCATTCTCTTGCTCTAGAACAGTCAATTTATTTCGATCCTGAGCCAAAATATTTATTTCAACTTTGCAGTTCTCTACTTTCTGCTTCAAAACTTTTATTTCTTCTTGAAGGCTAATATTGTCTTTACTTAACTTGGTTGACGGCACAATTTGACTTGATAGATATTCTATCTTTTTTTGAGCACTTTCTAGCTCTAATGAAAGTTCAGCAGCGCGTTGTTGATTTTCGACTAACATTTTGTTACCTGACCGAAGCTTCCTATTATCTGATTTCAGCGCTTTAACAACATCAACGATTTCAGCTAAATACTCATCTAAGAAATCCCTTTGTTCAATCAACCGTCTCAGCGTTGTAGGTTTAACTTCCACGGTTCTAACTGTTCGCCCCAAGCTCTTTTCTTCAACTATGGCATGGAAGTTTATTGATGAAAGGAAATCTAAAGACCTTGGCAGCTGCATTTTTCTTGGGCCAAAATCCTTCTTTATAAAACGCTTTACAATTTTTGAAGATCCCATTTTAAATCCTTTTTTATCAATGCACTTTAATGTTTGTTAACGTGCATTTTGTGGCTCATTTCAGCTCAAAATCATTGATTAACATGCGTTTGGACAGTTTCTGTAATTAACGTGCGTTTTAAGCTATGAAATCTGCATTAAAGTGCGTTTAGTCAGTGCTGACGACTTGAATATTCTCGGGTGTATTTAAGAACAGGGTCTGCACGCTCAGCAACACGGGATTGTTGATTCAGAGAGACTTGCTCAGTAAGTAGCGTCAGAACTCGCTCTAATTCCTCTTGTAGCAACTGATTATGTGCTTCAAGGGTCTGAATATACTCAACAGTATCTTTGTGACCAGCCTCGCGCAATGCCCGTAAGGCTAAATCATGATCTGGCATTAGAACACCTCCCTGTCGCCATGGTAACTGCGTCCTGCAGAACCCAATTATCACTGGCACTCATACTTTAGCTTAAACTGTACTCCAACGTGCATCATCTGGACTATTTTCTGAACTTCAAAGCAATACCCTTGCCAAGGGATGATTTGCTACATCAATTGATGTTTTTTAAATTTATATTCTACATCTTCAATGACATAGCCACTGACTTCTAAGCAGGTTGCCGCATTAACATCAAACAAGGCAGTGTTTACACCTTCGCTATGCAAAACGCTCTTGTACTCTAAACCATCTAGCCCTCGGTCTTTAAATGCCTCGGAGATATATTGGCTCGCTAGATAGGCATACTTGTCGTTACTATGTGCTGGTACAGAGAAATATAGTGCTTTTAATACAAGCCCATTAATGAGCGAATTGACTTCGCTTAGAGTTTCAGGTGTCTCAATAGTATCAACTGTCACAGCACTGCTTAGTTGGTCTCTAAAGTTAAACGAAACCACCTTCACTTGTCTTGTCATCTTAAAGATTCCAACGGATATTTCAGCTTTTTTCCAAGGACGAACTTCCGCAATAGCCGTTGCTGGGCTATCTGCTAAATAAAGATATGGAATACCTTCCGGATTTATACGACCGGGCGCAGCATTTCCTTTTGGGGGCGCGCCCATTTCGCTATGGTTGAAAAGCTTATAACTTCCAGCATCTGCGATTCTTGCCCGATAAAAAACAGTATCTTTTTCGATGATCTTTGTACCATATTCAATTTGTCTATCGACAAACATGTCTATCCGAAATTTCAGATGCTGGGGCAGAGAAAATCGCCCTCTATGCCTTAAGTGTTCTGAAACCTCCAGATATAAGTTTTGTAACTCTGATGGTAAGGCAATTGATCCAAATGGCTCTTCTATCACTGCTATTTCCCCAACAAGTAAACTAAAATATTATTGTTCAATTTCGTAAGATTTTTGCAACTTTCTGAACGGATAGACAGGAATTATCCACTGAGTAGGCTAAGCGCTAATGATGGCCGCTGATTCGCCTGCGCCAACACCGTTGAACTGGCCTGATTGAGAATTTGGCGCTTGGTCAGTTCGGCAGTCTCTACAGCATAATCTGCGTCCCTGATTCGGCTTCTGGCTGCTTGAAGATTTTCACCCACATTAGAAATGTTCCTGATGGTGGATTGGAAACGGTTCTGAGTCGCTCCCAGCTTTGCTCTTGCATCGCCGAGCAGGGCTATCGCATCGTCAATAATGGCGACGTTGGTTTCAAAGATGGTCTCTTCTTCCTCGGCTTCTATTTCAAACCAAGGAAGACCCACTTGTTCAGGAGACATACCAGTGATCGAACTTATCTCGGCTTGAATGGCTTTGGCTGAAAGGTAGTCAGGGGCTTCACCTGCGATACGAAAGCGCAGGTTTAAGTCCCCAACTGTTTTAATCGAATGGTCCGTCCAATCAATACTAACCTGTCTTACCCCAGCTACAAACGGCTGTCCTGCAGTGCCAGCAGAGTACCCTAGTGCGATAACAAAATTCTGCAGATTTATGTCCACTGCACCATCAGGACCAAAGAAATCATCGCCAAACGTATATTGCCCTGGAATTACCGGAGTCGGAGCAAATGGATTTCCTGTTGCGCCATCTTCGACTGCAACAAAAGGTGAGCCATTCACACTAACCTGAAGCCCCTGTATAGCACCAGCCTTGGGCGGAGATGGTATGGTAAAAGTAGTACCGCTCTTATTCAGAATGCCATTTCGCGTTGATGCACTAATCCCATCGCTTCCATCGACCACTACTTCAGACAACAACAGCGACTCTGCGGTATAGCCTCCCTCTCGATCTAAATTCACGGGAATAGTCTGGTTAGCATCAGCTCCCACCTGAAAATTCCGCCTTAAGGTTCCGTCCAGTAACTTGATACCAGCAAACTCCGTTGAGTTGGCTATGCGGGTAAATTCCTTTTTAAGCTCATCAAGTTCGGTCTGAATGGCCGTTTTATCACTGACATTGTAAGCACCATTTTTGGATTGCAGCACCAGTACCCGCATACGCTGCGCGATGTTCGTCATTTCATCAAACGCACCTTCTGCAACTTGCGTCATCGAAATACCGTCATTGGCATTTCGTACCCCCTGCTCATAGCCATTAATCTGCGCTGTCAGCCGATTAGAGATTTGCAAACCTGCAGCATCATCTGCAGCAGAATTAATTCGAAAGCCAGACGACAATCGCTGAAAGGCTGTATCTAGTCCAGTCGTGTTCATATTCATGAAACGTCTGGCATTGAGTGAAGAAATGTTTGTGTTGACGACAAGTGACATCGCAAAAGTCCCTTAGCAAAAGAGGATTATAATCCTCATTTAGTTTGCTTACTTATCGTCAGGAAACGAAGAGACTTTAATTATTTTTGGAGAGCATCATGAATTTATCTTCATGAAATAAAATGGAAATTTGTTGCCGCCGAGAGAGTGGGCAAAGCGATTCCGTATCCGCATCTATTTTATAAATGCGGATTATAATCCGTGGCAGTAAAAGCTGCAAAACTGGATAGTTCACCTGTACAAAACAGGTGGTGAATGAGCAACTTACTTATCCAGTTCGGACAGAACATCAAAGCAAAGCGTAAAAGCTTGGGTATATCCCAGGACGACCTTGCTCATCTGGCGGATGTGGACAGAAGCTATGTAGGCCGCATTGAACGCGGCGAAGCCAATATCTCACTCGACATGCTCTATAAGCTGGCGGCAACTTTACAGTGCTCACCGTTAGAGCTGTTGCCAGAACCTGCTCAAAACACGAACTCAGCTATAGAGTAACGTCACAGCGAAGTGGCGGCTTCAGCCTTTTTCTCACATTCTCTAAGAAATATTCCGAGTCTGATTTTCAGGCTATGAGGTATATCTATGGCATGAGGTTTTGAATGCTAATGAGCTTATGTTTCAAGGCAAAACGAACTAACTCGAAGTCCGTTGTCATGCCGAGTTTTGCTAAAAGGTTGGTACGGTGGGAATGAATGGTTTTTACTGCGACATCAAGCACTTTAGATGCGCCTTTAATGCCAATACCTGTTGCCAGTAACATGAAAAGCTCATGCTCTCTTGGGGTCAACTCTTTAAAGCCGGTGTTATCAAGTCCTTTGTTCGTCAAAGAGATATTTTTTAACACATCACTGCTGAAGTAATTTTGATTCTCTTCAATCCCTTGCATTGCATTCAGCAGTTCGTCGGCCACTTTACGTTTAGATAAGTAAGCACTGATACCCACATCAAGGCACTGTGCAACATAAGGGTTAGTGTCATACATAGACACCACAATGTATTTTGCATCGGGTCGACTGATTTTAAGTGACTTAATCAGCTCCGGAGCTGTGGTGTCAGGTAGAGCAAAATCGATGATGGCGATATCAAAGGGCTTATCGGCAAGCCGCAGAGTTTCAGCACCATTGCCACACTCGTAAGCTACTGTAAAATCAGCAGAAGACTCAAGCAGTTGACGGATGCCAGAGCGAACAATAGGGTGGTCATCCACCAGTAGTACAGAAAGCGCCATAACGGTAAGACAGTCCTTGTGAAGCCGATAGTGGCGACTTTAACAAAAGAGATACTGATGCAAAAGGAATTCCTGTTTAGTCACAGACTATTGCGCGAAATACTGCGACATCTTGCTGTATTTGTTGGGTATGCGCTGTTGTTTGTCGCGCTTTATGCGCTGTCGAAAAACTTCTTCACGCATAAAGGCTGGTCTACATGGTTTATGCCAACAGGGGCACGACTAGCGCTTTTACTGATTTTGCCATGGCGTTACTGGCCAACTTTACTCTTCACTGAGTTTTTATGTAACCGAGGCATTACCCACTATTACGGTAATGTACCTCCAGAGCTGGGTTATGCGTTATTGAAGTGGGCCACCACTCGGGCGCTTTATGTCTTGCCTGTGATTTGGCTAAAAACCAAGTTCCAGAGTATTGACCTTGCAAAACCCGCCTACATTTTGGCAATGCTCGGTACTTTAGTTTTTCAGGCCATGGTGAACGCCACTGACTTGGTGTACTTTTCAACTTTTTACCAGAACATTCCGGCTACACAAAAACTAGAAATGTGGCTTTCTTTTGCCATGGGAAGCAGTATCGGCATGCTATTGGTTGCGCCATTGATGGCAGGTATTTACCAGCTCACACAAGAACAGAACACCAAAACACGTACACCTCTTCTGCCACCTGTTTTAATGCTTGGTGTTGGGTTAGCGGGTCTTTACCAACTATTGCATGGTGAGCCGGGGTCGATGTATCTGCTGATTGCACTGTGCCTGATCCCAATGATGTATTTTGCTTATCGTTTCGGCTGGTTGGGTTCTGTACTGTCATTGTTCGCGCTCAACCTCTTTGTGGGAGTTTCGCTTTACGGCCAGTCTGGTACGCTCACCATGCAACAGGTTCAGGTGTTTGTGCTAATGATGAATGCAGTTGGCCTCTACTTTGGTGCGTTAATGTCAACTCAGCACCAGCTGAACTCGGAACTGTGCCGTAGCCTTGAATACCAACAAGAACTTACGGCCCATAACTTGCGCTTGGCAGAGAAGTTCTCAACCCTGCAAGAAGATGAACGCAAACGGGTTTCCGATGAACTACATGATGATTTAGGCCAGAGCATTACCGCATTAAAGCTGCAAATCACTCTGCTTGCAAAGCAAGTAACCACTGACTCACAGCGTAATAGCATCACACAAATTACCCATGGTATAGAGCAGTTGTACGAATCGGTTTATCGCATGATGCACAGCCTGCGGCCTCGGCTTCTGGAAGTGTATGGCTTGAGGGGGGCACTGATCCAAGGAGCACTGCCAGCCATGCTGGAACATGCCAACATTCACTACCAATACTCTGTGCCTGATGAAGTGGACTCGTTACCTGAGCATTTAAAAATTCTGCTGTTCCGGATTGCACAGGAAGCCCTAACCAACATCGTCAAACACAGTAAAGCCAACCAATGCTGGTTAGTCATCGAGTTAAATCCGCGCTTAGTTCGCATTGAAGTGAAGGATAATGGCACGAACACAACCCAAGGTATATCCGGTGGTTTTGGGCTGGCTAACTTACAGGACAGAGTAAGTGCCTACTCCGGTACACTGAGCTTTACACAGCAAGAGGGGGCTACGCTGGTTGCGTTACTTCCTCTACCCCAACAATAACAATAAGCTGCCATCGCCTAACTGCTGCCAGTCACGAACACTGGCAGCATCCAGATACAGCTTAATTTTGTTTGTGGTTTGCTCAGGTGAGTTGGCAAGGTCGCGTTGTAAGTACTCAGAAATCAGCACCATACGCACTGGCACAGTCTCAACCAGAAAAGTCCAGTGGCCAAGCAAAGTGACAACAGCCTCGGGATAATACAGACTCAGTGCATCCTTACACCGACTGGCGATATCCATTAATTATCCTGAAACGAATAAACCGAGGGTAAATAGATTTCCTGACCCGCCTTATGCTTTTGCTCAGCAAAATCAAAGAAGCCTTTGATACTGACACCATAAACTTTCTGGGCATTAAACTGTGGCACCAGCTTGTCTATAAAGTCCTCGCTCAGGTTATGGGCATAACGGATCAGCTGTAAGTCCGCCTCATCCCCATGCTGAAAGTACAGCTTAATAAAGGTGTGCATCTGCGACAGACGAAACACAACTTTCATAATGCCAGGCTGCCAGAACCTGAAATCCATGTTTGGGTCGTTCGACAGCTCATAGTCAAACTCCCGACTGCCACGCCAAGGGATACAGTGGATCTCAAAACCCTGTGGGGTAAACACCTTATAAATAGAAATACGTGGCTTGTTCGGGCAATCGATATGCCCAAGTCCGTCATCCCGACCGCCTAACAACTTCGCATTCCAATTGTTCTTGTTGGTCAGAATATCCAGTGAGTTATCAAAACCATACTTAAACATACCCTCGGCCATGCCAAGGGACGTTGCGACAGAATGGTAAAAAGCAGGAATGTTGCCAAAGGTCAGCTTGCGTTTTAGCCGGTTAATCTCGCGTAACCGGCTGTCCAGTAAATCAGTATCCTCGACCATAGCCCAATCCGTTAGTGACAATCTTGGGCATGGTAGAAGCTTAAACAGCTATTTGCATGGGAAAGATTCTTAGGCCTGTCTAAATGAACAATACTCATCATTGCAAATTTACCATTGTCGTCTATTGTTTTTCTGAACATAAAACAGGGACGAATTATGGACTACTCCAACGTGTCGTCAGATATGGCTGGTCGTTTGAAACTTTTGATTGAACGGATAGATGAATCAAAAATCCCAGCATCTAAGCTTGATGTCAGTCTTAATATTGCGACTTGGAATATTAGGGATTTTGGGAAAAAGCCGCGCACCGATGACGCCATTTTATTTATCGCACAAATATTCTATCAATTTGATTTAATTGCAATTACTGAATTACGTAACGACCTGCTTGAACTAAAAAGAGTGCTGCAACGCTTAGGGCCGAACTGGAAGTTTGTGATGAGCGACTGGCAAGCTGATTTTGGAGGAAACTGGGAACGCACTGCATATCTATATGACGAGCGTATGGTGACTTTTACTGGCTTAGCCGCAGAAGCGCAGCCAAATAGGAAAAAAGTCGGTTCCGAGTACATTAGCGAACAGTCATGGTGGAGATCACCTTACATTGCTTCATTTCAAGCAGGCAGCTTTGACTTCATCATGGTCGCTATGCACGCCAGATGGGGAGACGAGGCTGGTCGTCTCAAAGAACTACAAAGCTTCGGTGATTGGATTTCCAGTCGATGGGACGATAGTGCAGATAAAGTTTTTGATCAGGACATTATCGTTGTTGGGGATTTTAATATACCCAAAATTGGCGATGAATTTTACAAAGCATTGACCGTAAACAGTAAGTTGAAAATGCCAAAAGCCCTTGAGGGCATTCATGACACAGCAGTTAGCCCTGGGCATAAACGATACGATCAAATACTCCACAGAGCCAAAGGGGCTTTTAGCTATTCAGGCAAAGGCGGGGTTATAGACTTTTCAAGCGGCGATCTGATGAAAGCTCTGTTTAAAGGTACAGATGTTCCAACGAAGAAACTGACTTGGCAGCTTAGTGATCATTTCCCGCTATGGGTTCAGATCAAAACTGATAATGATGTCGCCAGACTAGATAGCATTATCAAACGGGGTTAGTTGTCCTCAGTAATCTAACGAGTCTGATTACTAATTAAGTTCATAACAACAGGAAGAGACAATTATGGAACATGTAAAAAAAGCAATCGCTGCGGCATATGAAGCTCATATCGCAAGCATCTACAAAGTTTTGTCACAGGCGATTCTGACAGCACAAGGAGATCAAAACGAAATCACAGCCGCAGAAGACCGTTTTAAGAAAGGACTTGAACATGCAGCTGTTGTCAGGAGCAAGGCACTTTCGATAGCGGGTATTAATGAGTAACCATTTTTAACTGGTATGCAATTCGATGGAGGCTCTCAAGATGCAAGATGACACACCGACTCTGGATAAGGTTCGCACTATGCTTGCGGATTATGAACGAGGTTATCGGCGCTCAGCATGGCGCTGGAAGGTTGGATATAGGACTCTTCTAGTTGTGTCTGCAATATTAAGTACGGGTGCAGCTGTCATAGGTAAATTGGATTTTTTTAAAACTGATGGCAGCGACATTGCAGCGATTCTTGCAGCACTAGCAGCGGTCATTACTACTTTAATTGCAGCACTTGATTTTGAAGTCAATTGGAGAATAAATCGAAGGTCACGACACGAAGTAGATGTCATTGCATTAGAGGCGGAAAAATCAACAGCTGAGCCGGATAAACTGTTATCGCAGTTGCAAGAAATTGTTAGGCGAAGAAATGATGATTTGAATAAACAAGACTGACACAACAAGCATTGTTAGTACCCGTCACTCATTTGCTCTAATAAGAGAGTTGATACAGGGTATCTGTATTGTAGTGGCACACTGAATTTGGCCACCTGATTAGAGGTGTTATGCTATACCTCGTAAGCAATTAGGTGACATGATGAACAAAAAGACAAGACCTACTTTTAGCCCAGAATTTCGTCTGGAATGTGCCCAACTGGTGCTCGACCAAGGTTACTCGGTTGCTAAAGCAGCGGCAGCGATGAATGTTGGTAAATCCACCATGGATAAATGGGTTCGGCAGTTGCGTGAAGAGCGCTCAGGCATCACGCCCAAAGCCACACCGATGACGCCAGACCAACTTAAAATTCGCGAATTAGAGAAGCGAATCAAACAGATAGAGCTGGAAAAAGAAATCCTAAAAAAGGCTACAGCTCTCTTGATGTCGGACTCGCTGAACAATTCACGATAATTGCTCAGCTCAAGCAGAGTTATGCCGTGGCGCAGTTGTGCCGGGTGTTTGAAGTCCATCGCAGCAGCTTTAAGTATTGGAAAAAGCCCAAGGCGATTCAGCCAGAGCAGGTTGTTCGGCTAAGCAAAGTCCGTGAGCTGTTTGATGCCAGCAATGGCTCCGCAGGCTCTCGCAGCATTGCAACGATGGCAAGCACTCAGGGTGTTAAAATGAGCCGATACCTGGCGGCTAAATGCATGGAAAAACTAGGGTTTATCAGCTGCCAGCAACCGGCGCATTCATATAAAAAGACAGGCAGTGAACGGATTGATATCCCAAACTTGCTGGCGCGCCAGTTTGCCGTAACCAAACCAAATCAGGTGTGGTGTGGCGATGTGACCTACATCTGGACAGGCAACCGCTGGGCTTACTTAGCTGTAGTGATGGATTTATTTGCAAGAAAACCAATTGGTTGGGCCATGTCGTTCTCGCCTGACAGTGAATTAACCGGCAAGGCGCTTAGTCATGCGTTTGAATCCAGAGGTCGGCCTGAAGGAGTGATGTTCCATTCAGACCAAGGCAGCCATTACACCAGTACCAAGTTCCGGCAATTGCTGTGGCGCTTTCAAATTCGGCAAAGCATGAGTCGTCGTGGTAATTGCTGGGACAATAGCCCGATGGAGCGCTTCTTCAGAAGCTTAAAGACAGAATGGGTTCCGACCGTAGGTTACAGCTCATTTGCTCAAGCAGAACGAGAGATACTGAATTACATGCTGGGCTATTACAGCCAGCTCAGGCCACATCACTATAACGGTGGTTTGGCTCCGAATGAATCCGAGCGCAGGTACTGGCTTGGCTACAACGATGTGGCCAAAATTAGTTGACCACTACACTTCTACACATTAGGAGTTCTGAAAGAGATCGAGGCAATGCTAGGTTGCCCTCTATATAAGCGTTTCGACCTTATCTACGGAACAAGTACTGGAGCAATCATCGCCTCGCTCATTGCTCTTGGTTTTGAAATAGATCAGATACATGAGTTGTATAAGAAACATGTCCCATCGATTATGTCATGCCTCACAAAAAAGGGAAGAACAGCAGCTTTAGCGACTTTAGCTAACAATGTATTCGAGCAAAAGACATTTGCTGATGTGAAAACTGATTTAGGTATTGTTGCGGCAAAATGGATGTCTGAGCGCCCGATGATTTTTAAAAGTAATGTTAGGCAATCTCATGGCATGAAGGCAACTTTTGTCCCAGGATTTGGAGTATCAATTGCAGATGCAGTACAAGCCTCATGCTCAGCCTATCCGTTTTTTGAAAGAAAATTTGTAACTACGTCAATTGGAGACACCATTGAACTGGTTGATGGAGGTTATTGTGCAAATAACCCAACACTTTTCGCTATAGCTGATTCAACAAAAGGATTTGGAAAAAAACACTGTGACTTACGTGTCGTCAATATAGGCGTGGGTGTCTACCCAACACCAAAGAAGCCTCTAGTAAGTTTAGTCAAAAAAATTCCCTTCAATAGCATTGACCTATTGCAAAAGACTCTCGAAATCAACACTCAATCAATGGATCAATTAAGGACAGTCCTTTTTCCAGATGTGGCAACGATAAGAATAAGTGACACTTTTGAAAGGCCGGAAATGGCAACAGATCTACTTGAGAACAATCTGAAAAAACTCAACATTCTTAGGCAGCGGGGGCGTGAATCTTTTGCATCAAGAGAAAGCCAACTAAGATCATTTTTACTTGAGTAAGAACTCAACATCAGTAAGTCACAGTATGCATCAAATTAACTGATTTAGGCGCAAGGTAATTTAAGGGTTTCATTTAAAATATGACTAGACGTTACATTGATCTCTTTATGTGGGGATACCAAGAGCATTTCCAGCTTAATATCAAGTTGCTCACTAGGGATGTACTCAGAACATTAGGGGCTGATGCCGAAATAGATGTCTTACTTGTTGGAGCTAGAAAGGAAGATAACCACCTAAAGAATCCAGTATGTATAGAACCAGAAAAAGGGAAATGGCGTCTATCACTATTTGATGGCCTATTGGAGGATATTCAATCAAAATATGAAAACCATGATTTGAAAAATATGTTCTACGGCGATGAAGCTAGCATGCGTGACAAGCCGGAAGTGATGAAACGAGATTCAGTGCGTAGCAGTGTATTAGAAAAATTACAGAATCATGACATAACACATAATGTCACTTCTTTTTGTGGTGATGTTTGGCCTGTTGGTGATTACTATGTAGCTACAGTTATCCAAGTTTCAAACACTATTTTTATACAGTATCCATCGCTATCCACTAAACCACGGGTCGATAGAAGGCAAGCAACGGGCTACGCGAGCCTTATTCATTCATCAATATATGCTATTCTTCGCGAAGCAACTGCCGAACTGAAAAGTCCTGAACCTGGGCGTTTCATAATGAATGGAATGAGAAGTGTTGCTGAACTGATCCGTATTGCGGCCAAGGATTTCATGCATACTCCTGGCATCGCAATTGAGCAACGGTATATTTATACTGATATGTACGAACGACTAAATGTCATTTCTTCCTTAATGTACGAAGGGACAAAGGGTCTTGGTCGTATGTTACTCGTAAATCCAGATAATCCATCAGTTTCGTTTTTAATAAGACTCGCCCAACCTGTCCCCTTTGAGGAGCATAGATGGGTCAGAAAAATCCTACAGATGGCGACAACGGACGTGAGCATCATAGCGGATAGTCGGAAAATTTATGGTCTTGGTCGCTTAGTGCAATCTCATGACGCAAGCTTGCAAGACGCATTTACAGTTGATTTCCTTGATCATTACTATTGGGAAATTCGTTGCGGAAACAATATATTACTTCGTTGCCGCTATGGAGAGCCCAAACTGGCACAAGAGCCTTTCAATAAGTCAGCCTTTGTAGCGAATTACAAACGCTTATTCCCTAAATCTTCTGAATTGGACGCTCTCAATATGTGGGATATGCTGAACCATCAGTTAAGTCTTGCTCATGGGAGTATGATTGTTATTGCAGAAGACGCCGCCGACGAAGCCAGCAGATTAATCAGACAAGGATCTCAAATAGTTCCAACAAAACTAACCGAAGAACTTTTGCATCGTGTTAGTGGTATCGATGGAACTATTTTGCTTGACAGCCATGGAGTGTGTCATGCAATAGGCGTCATTCTTGATGGCACAGCTAATAATGACTGCACTCCATCAAGGGGCTCTCGCTATAACTCAGCAGTACGATATGTTAAGCAGGGAAACAAAAAAAGATTAGCTATTGTGATTTCAGAGGATAGAACAGCCGATATCATTCCTAAGCTACGACCATTAATTAGTCGGTCACTAGTTGAAAAAAATATTATCGCTTTGGAAACGGCTACAGAAGACAACTATCACGAGCCAAGGAACTGGCTGGATAACCACCGTTTTTACATCACCCCTGAATATTGCATTCGGATAAACGCTGCACTAGACCGCCTCGACAATTTACCTAGAGAAGTGGGGTTAATTTATTTACTGACGGAACGTTTTGTACCAAATACTGAGATGGAGGAAAGCTACTTCGTAGATTAGTAAGATTTAATCTCTAAGCTTTTGAATTTTCAATAAAATGACTTAAAGGATATTGGTGCCTAGGGTCGGACTCGAACCGACACGATTATTCATCGGCGGATTTTGAATCCGCTGCGTCTACCGATTTCGCCACCTAGGCATAGGGGACATGCTCTAAAACTTTGCAAATCTTTGCATCAGATTCGCATTTTTAATAACTCATGAACTGTAGACGTTTCAATGAGTTATGTCTACCACTTTTCAGACGCTTTGCATTTTGAATCCGCTGCGTCTACCGATTTCTCCACCTAGGCATAGGGGGAGTGTGAAAGTAAACAGATGGCATTATACAAAGCTTCGGCAGCTCTGCAAGTAAAAAATCAATCGCACCAATCAATTGCGCGTTTTTTCAGCGATATGCAGGTGGCAGGCGATGGTTAATGATTGGGGTTAGAGCTGAATCTGCGTTGCTGGCTTTGGTGTGGTTCGAAAATAGGGTGGTATTGGCCACGGTTGCGCTGGCAACTGACTGATAATTTTTGTTTGTATCGGTCTGCCAGCTTGAACAATCGCAAGCTGTACTTGAAAAAACCGACTGAACATGCGATTACATTGCTCTGATGTTTAAAGCTGAATGTGCGCGGTAATCCATGCAGTTAAATAGTATCCATGTTCGTCTGACGGCTTGCTTTGGTGGCTTGTTGCTGATCCTCAGTCTGGCGCTGACCTTATATCTGGATCGGGTGGCGTCGGCGGCGCTAACCAAAGCCAGTGGTCAATCTTTGCTTGATGTTGGCAATTCTGCCGCTTTGCTGCTTGCCAGAACTATGAACGAACGGGAACGGGAAATTGGGTTGCTGAGTCAGAGTGATTTGCTGACGCAAGCCAATATTGACTATGCCGCTGTCCAGAGCTGGCTGGATAAAATTAAACAGTCTTATCAATTTTATGCCTGGCTCGGGTTGGCGGCACCGGATGGCACAGTACTGGCAGCTTCCGATGGTTTATTGTTGCAGCAGAATGTGGCGCAACGGCCCTGGTTTGTGCACGGCCTGCGTGGTCCTTTTGTCGGTGATGTGCATGAGGCGGTGTTGCTAGCGAATTTGTTAGGCCAACCGCAGACCGATGAGCCGCTGCGTTTTATTGATTTTGCTGCGCCTGTCTATGACCAGCAACAACAGCTGCGCGCCGTTATTGCCTCACATGTGCATTGGTCCTGGGTTGAAGATGTACTGAAAAAATCACTGGCGGCCGAGCATTCTTCCCGTGGGGTGGAAGCCTTTATTCTGGCGGGGCAGCATTGGTTATATCCACAGCAACATATCGGCACTTTAGCTGTGCCCACGGATTTACCTGAACCAGGTCGGTTTGGTCTGGTCAGTTGGCAAAACGGTGAGTTATTTCTCAGCAGCCGGGTGCAGGTGACCGCCAATACCAGCAATGAACTGGGCTGGCAACTGGTGCTGCGACAACCCATCACTGCAGCCTTATTACCGCTGACTCAGTTGCAGCAGCAACTGATGTTGGTGTGTGTGCTGGTGATGTTGCTTGGGATGGTGCTGGCCTACCGGCTGGCGTTTCAGTTTAGCCGGCCGGTGGCGCAACTGGTGCAAACGGCCGGGCAGATGAACGCAGGTTCGGAGCAAGATGCCTTTCGCAGTCAAAGTTCGTTAGCTGAAGTGCAGCAGCTTGGGGATGCGCTTAATAATATGATGCTGACGCTGGCAGAAAAACGCCAGGCATTACAAGCTGCCAATGCCAATCTGGAGCAGCAGGTACAGCAGCGTACTGCTGATTTAGTCTTAGCAAACAATACATTACGCGATATTGCCCGGCAGGATCCATTAACCGGCATTGCCAACCGGCGGGCGGCAGATGAGCGGCTGCATGAGGAGTTTATGCGGTTAAAAAGAGCAGAAATCGGTTATGCCTTGTTGCTGTTAGATATAGACCGTTTTAAATCTATCAATGATACCTTTGGGCATGAAGTGGGCGACGACGTGCTGAAGTTTGTGGCGCTGCAATTACAAAGTCAGCTGCGCTCAACCGACTTTGTCGCCAGGTTTGGCGGTGAAGAGTTTATTGTCGTGTTGCCACTGGTGGATGAAAAAGGCGCCCGGCAATTCGCGACACAGCTCTGCACTGCGCTGGCCAGTTGTCAGGTGCCGGTGGTTGGCCAGGTCACGGCCAGTATTGGTGGTGCTATGGCACAGGTGACAGACGCTGCCGTTGAAACCGCATTGCGGGCGGCCGATGCGGCTATGTATCAGGCGAAACAAACCGGCCGCAACCGGGTGGTGTTTGCCCCCGGATGCTAACAAAGCCAGTTGGTGAGGGCTGGGCTGAATTTGCCTGCTGTAGTCAGTACAGGCTCTGGCCGCGTTATGGTGTCAGCGCTTTGCCGTGCATTCTTCTATCCACAGTGCTATGCCTGGTTCTGGGCACTGTCCTACGCCTAGTTCCGGGCACTGCCCTTGACACAGTCCTATGGTAAACTGCGTTTTATTGTCGTTCTGGCTGATTGTTAACGAGAAAAGTTATGTTTAGTGATGCTCCGCGTGCAGGTTTAGTCCGTCGTCTGGCTGCTATTGTGTATGATTCGCTGATTGTGGTAGCGCTATTGATGTTTGCCATGACGCTGGCGCTGGCCGCAGTGGGCGGACTGGTGAGTGTTGGGCTGATTTCACTGCAGGGTTATCAGGATAGTGCTGATTATATTCAGCACCATGCGCTATGGTTTCAGGGTTATTTGTTGCTGTGGCTGTTTTGGTTTTATCTGTATTTCTGGTGCAAAGCTGGTCAGACGCTGGGCATGCGCGCCTGGCGATTATTGTTGTTACAACAAAATGGTCAGCCGGTGACCTGGCGCCAGGCGTTGCTGCGGGCGCTGACCTCGTTATTTGGCCTTGGTAATCTCTGGCTCTGGATCCGGTTTGGCAAAGGGCTGGCGTTGCAGGATCAGTTGTCGGGCACTCAGGTGGTGTTGCTGAGTAAAGAACAAAGCCGGGCGCTGAATTTACATCGCCAGGCAAAATAAGCTTTCATACGACCCGTTGACCCATGCCGCTCAACCAGCTCCGACGCTGGTCAGGCGGCATCGCGGCAGCCATTTTCCTGTTTTCCCACCAATTTTTCTCAAGCTCTGGCGATCCTGACCGATACAGTCTGCATGTGTTATTTGTCAGAGTTTGATCATGTCAGAACATCAGCGCCTGCAGCTTATCCGTGAAATTGGTCTCAGGTTACAAGAATTACAGTTGATCCACCGGCAGGGTGAGGGCTCTTATGCCGGACTGGCGCTTAGTTATTTATTTGCGCTTTATCAACAGCCGAAGCCAGTTGGACTGCCATTGCAGCAATTATTACAGCAGTTGGCCGAGTTAGTGGTCAGGGCCAATGACTGGCCGCACAGCCGGTTAACGGCCGATTCAGTGCTGGATTATTTTTGTCATAAGTTTGAAGTGTCTGGCCATTACCGCACCCATCCGGCTTACCGGTTGGCCAATTTGAAACCGGCATTACGTTTGCAAAGTGCTTAGTTGATGTTTGATTGATGGCGGACTGCCCCGACGCTTCGCGCCGTGTCGAGTCCGCCCTACGGTGGAATTGTTGCGTCGCCGTATCGAGTCCGCCCTACGGTGCTTTTGTCTCACGTGCTGACATGATAACTGCAGAAAAAAAGCACCGTGCGACCAGCGCACGGTGAAAAAAAGGGCATATCAAGTGAACCTGCTTTGGCTGCAAAGTGGCAGCGAAGGACAAGGTCGCATTCGCTTTGCAGTCAGGCCTGATATTGATTACTCGATATGCCCCGGCAGGAACTGTGTGCCCTTACAGGAACTGTATGCCCCGGCAGGAACTGTCTGCCCTTACAGGCACTGTTAACGCTGCGCCAGCACCTCCGTTTTACCCGCTGCTGTGCCCACAACGGCGGTTGGGTTTCCCAACTGACCGGCAAAACTGCGGTAAATATCCACCAGCCGGCTGAAATTCTGCTGAGTCAGCCTGGCTTGTTGATCCCGGGCGGCTAGCAGCTCACGCTGTGCATCCAATAATTCCAGAAAATCGGCATGACCGGCCTGAAATCTGGCAGTCGCCAGCTGGACCGCTTGTTCGGTGGCTTGCAGTTGTTGCTGTTGCAATAATTGCTGGCGACGGCTTAGGTTGTAGCTGTCCAGGCTCAATTGCATCTGCGCCAGCGCGTCTTGCACTGTTTGGCGAAATGCTGCCAGCGCCATTTGCTCGCTGGCTTTGGCGACGCTGATCCGGGCCTGCACTGAGCCCCAGTCAGCACCTTGCCAGTTCAGACTGGGCGCTACGGACCAGGCCTTTTGCGCGCTGCCAACAGAAAATTCCGGTGCTGCGATAAAGCCAAGAAAACCAGACAACGACAAGGACGGATACAGATCGGCGGTGGCGACCCCAATATCAGCCACAGCTGCAGCCAGCCGCCGTTCGGCCATGGCGACATCAGGCCGGTATTGCAAACTGGCGCTGACATCGGCCAGCGCCTGCGGCGCGGCCAGTGCCGGTAGTGGCAACGACTGTTGCAGTTGCAGGCTGTCGGCCGATTGCCCCAGCAGCGCTGCTAAGGTCAGCTCGGCGCGCCGTTTGGCCAGCACAAAATCGGGCAGGGTGCTTTCCAACTGATAACGCTGCGCCTGCACTCTGGAAAGCTCCAGATCCGAGGCCATACCGGCGTCCCGTCTGGCTTTGACCAGCTCACTGATTTGCGCCAGATTCTGCAGGTTTTGCTCGGCGACACTCAGCCGTAAAGCCGCGCCGCGATAGTCGGCCAGGTTTTGCGCCACCTGTGCAATTAAACTCAGTTGCGCTTGTTGCCAGGCAAACCCGGCTTCATCGGCCCGGGCACTGGCAGCTTCGCTGGCGCGGCGTAATTTACCGGCTAAATCCAGATCCCAGCTCAGGCCAGTGCCGGTTTGCAACTGGCGACTGATGCTGCGTTGACCGCTGGCCGATACTTCGGCCGGAGTGGCATTGGCCTGATAACTGAGGCCAGGCTGCAGTTTTGGCCAGTGGTTATCGTCACTGTCGGTAAACACGGCATAAGCCCGCGCCACATTGGCCTCGGCGGCTGCCAGGCTTTGATTTTGCTCCAGCGCAGTGCCGATCAGGCGATTAAGTTCTTCGTCAGCAAAACCTTGCCACCACTGTGTCAGCGCTATTGCGCTGGCCGTATCGCTGCTGTTGACGTCAGCCAGGGCAGGCATCGACTGGCTGGCAGATAAGGTGGTCGGTTGTTGATAATCCGGACCCACAGTACAACCTGACAGTAGCAGTGCCAGACTCAGCGCACTGAGCGTCAATGGGCGTTGCAGCTGGCGCCGTCCGGCTTGAATTGGCTTAAACATGGCGTTGCTCCAGAGTTGGGTGGTTCGGATCGCTGTCAACTGGCTGGTTGCTGCCACGTTTGGCTAACAGGTAATAAAACAGCGGTGTTAAAATCAGACCAAACACTGTGACCCCAATCATGCCAGCAAAGACCGCCACCCCCATCGCCTGACGCATTTCCGCACCAGCGCCACTGGAGAACACCATAGGCACCACGCCCATAATAAAAGCGATCGACGTCATCAGGATCGGTCTTAACCTTAAACGGGCTGCTTCTAAAATCGCCGCCAGTGGTGCCATGCCATGATCTTGTTTTTCCTTGGCAAATTCGACCATCAGGATGGCGTTTTTGGTCGCGAGCCCCACCAGTACAATCAGGCCAATCTGGGTGAAGATATTGTTATCGCCGCCATAAATCAGCACGCCGCTGATGGCTGATAACAGCGTCATCGGCACAATCAGAATAATCGCCAGCGGTAAACTTAAACTCTCGTATTGAGCTGCCAGCACCATAAATACCAGCAGGATCACCAGCGGGAACACAATGTACTCGGCGTGACCGGCCAGAATTTGCTGATATGACAGTTCAGTCCACTCATAGGTCATGCCCTTGGGCAGGGTTTCAGCCAGAATCTGTTCAATCGCAGCCTGCGCTTCGCCGGTACTGAAACCTGCCGCCGGGCCACCATTAATCTCGGCAGTGGTGAAACCGTTGTAATGCATCACCCGATCCGGACCGGCGCTGTGGCTGACTTTGACAAAAGAACCCAGTGGGATCATGTCACCTTGTTGGTTAGCCACTTTTAAGCTGGTGATTTGCGATGGATCCTGCCTGAAGGCTTCATCCGCCTGCACATTGACCTGATAGGTGCGGCCAAACTGGTTAAAGTCATTGGCATAGCTGGTGCCTAAATAACCCTGCAGCGTCTGGAACAAGCTATCGAGCGATACGCCTTGTGCTTTGGCTTTGGTGCGATCGACGTCCACTTCCAGTTGCGGCACATTCACCTGATAGCTGGAGAATACGCCGGTCAGTGCCGGGGTTTGCCAGGCTTTCATCATCACTTGTTGCGTCACTTTGGCCAGTTCCGCATAACCTAAGTTAGCTCTGTCCTGAATTTGCAGCCTAAAACCGCCGATAGTGCCAAGCCCCTGCACCGGTGGTGGTGGGAAGATAGCAATATAAGCATCCTGAATAGCGGCAAATTTGGCATTCAAATCGGCCGCAATGGCATTGGCTGACAGTTCAGGCGAAGTGCGCTGGTCAAAGTCTTTTAGCGGGGTAAACAGAATGCCGCTGTTAGTGCTGTTGGTAAAACCGTTGATGCTCAGGCCCGGGAAAGCCACCGAGTTGGCCACGCCAGGATGCGCCAGTGCGATTTCAGACATCTGTTTAATCACAGCTTCAGTCCGTTCCAGTGAAGCCGCATCCGGCAATTGGGCAAAGGCCACCAGGTATTGTTTGTCCTGACCTGGTACATAACCGGTTGGGGTGTTGTGGAACAGACCAGCCGTTAGTACCAGCATGCCCAGATACATGATGCCGACCAGAGCGCCGAAACGGATGACTTTTCTGACCAACAAACCGTAACCATCAGAAGCACGCTGGAATAACCGGTTAAAAGGTCGGAATAACCAACCACCAAGGGCTTTGTCCATCAACCGGGTTAACCGGTCTTTCGGCGCATCATGGGCTTTTAACAACAGCGCCGACAGCGCCGGGCTTAACGTCAGCGAGTTGATGGCGGAAATAAAGGTCGAAATGGTGATGGTCAGGGCAAATTGTTTATAAAACTGGCCGGTCAGGCCTGTCATAAAGGCGGTTGGAATAAAGACTGCGGCCAGCACTAAGGTGGTCGCCACAATCGGGCCTGTCACTTCTTTCATCGCTTTTTGGGTGGCGGCCAGCGGCGATAAACCATCGGCGATGTTACGCTCGACGTTTTCGACCACGACTATGGCGTCATCCACCACAATACCAATCGCCAGCACCAGTCCAAATAAGCTCAGGGCGTTCAGTGAAAAGCCCATCAGATGCATAAAGGCAAAAGTACCCACCAAGGATACCGGCACCGCTACTAATGGAATAATAGAAGCGCGCCAGGTTTGCAGGAACAACACGACAACCAGCACCACCAGCAACACGGCTTCCAGCAACGTTTTTACCACAGCTTCAATAGAACCACGCACAAAGACTGTCGGGTCATACACGATGTCGTAACTTAAGCCTTGCGGGAAGCTTAACGACAGCTCGGCCATCTTCGCGCGGACATCATCGGAAATCTGAATGGCGTTGGAGCCTGATGCCTGAAATACCGGGATCGCCACCGCATCTTTATTATCCAGTAACGACTTCAGCGCATAAGTGCTGGCACCCAGTTCCAGCCGCGCGACATCTTTTAACCGGCTGATTTCGCCCTGGCTGCCAACTTTTATAATGATGTCTTCAAATTCGGCCACTGTACTGAGCCGGCCTTTGACATTGATCAGTAACTGAAAATCGCTGCTGCCTGATGGCTGCGCGCCCAGACTACCGGCGGCGGCTTGCTGGTTTTGCTCGCGAATGGCGGCGACTATGTCTTGCGGTGTTAATTGCAGCGCTGACACTTTGTGCGGATCTAACCAGACCCGCAGGCTGTATTCACCGGCGCCAAATAACCGTACCGCACCGACGCCTTTGATCCGCGCCAGTTCATCTTTGACGTTTTGTGCCGCATAGTTTGACAGATACAACATGTCATAACGGTTATCTGGCGAGGTTAAATGCACCACCATGGTTAAATCCGGTGAGGATTTTTCGGTGACAATCCCCAGCCGCTGTACTTCTTGTGGCAGCCTTGGTTTGGCGCGGTCGACCCGGCTTTGCACCTGGGTTTGTGCCCGATCCACGTCAGTACCGATGGCAAAAGTAATGGTTAGTGTCATCCGGCCATCTGAAGTGGCCTGAGATGACATATACAGCATGTTTTCCACGCCGTTAATTTCCTGCTCCAATGGCGAAGCCACAGTATCAGCAATAACTTTAGGATTTGCACCCGGATAATTGGCAGTGACCACCACCGTGGGCGGTACCACTTCCGGATATTCAGTGATTGGCAGTTGCCAGACTGCGATAGCGCCGCTGATCATAAACAGCAGCGATAGCACAGCGGCAAAAATCGGCCTTTTAATAAAAAATTGTGACAGCATACGGGGTCCTTCAGAGCCTGTTTTTTGTATGAAGTTGTCCCAGCTACCGCTGTGCGGCAGCTTAGGTTGTTCCTGCTTGGTTGGCATGATGGCGCTGCTGGGTCACAGCCGCGCGCACTTTGTTTTGGTTAGCCGCGCTTCTCTGCACTGGTGGTCAGAGGTTGGGCCGCTGTGACCGCATCACTGTCCAGCGCTTGCTGTAATTGCCGCAGTTGGCTCAGTTGATCCGGCTTCGCCATTTCCACTGGATTCGGCGTGATGTGCATGGTCGGACGTACCCGTTGTAACCCGTTAACCACAATCCGATCATTGGCTTTTAAACCCGAGGTAATCACCCGCAGTCCACCAATTTTTTCGCCCAGCGTCACCGGCTGATAGTGCAGTTGCTGTTTGTCATCCAGCAACAGCACAAATTTGTTATTCAGATCAGTGCCAATGGCTTTGTCATCAATCAGAATACCATCGTAGCTGGCGCTGCCCGCCAGTTTTAATCTGGCAAATAAACCCGGGATCAGGCGGTTTTGTGGATCTTGAAATACGGCACGGGCGCGGATGGTGCCGGTTTGCGGGTTGACACTGTTATCCAGGAAATCCAGTTCACCGCGAAAGCGGAATTCCTGATCTGAACTCAGCGCCATCAGCACCGGGCTGTTGCTGCTGCGGCTGTCAGCGCGTTGGCCGGCGGCAGCCAGAGCGACGTATTTCAGATAGGTTTGTTCATCAGCGTCAAAATAGGCGTACATCTGATTGGTCGAGACAATCGAAGTCAACTGACTTTGACCAGCCTGCACAAAGTTACCGGCGGTGATCAACGCATTGGAGACCCGGCCGCTGATAGGCGAGCGGACTTCAGTATGTGACAGATCCAACTGAGCTTTCACCAGCGCCGCCTGCACACTGGCCACTTCTGCACTGGCCTGGTCAAAACGGGCACGGCGGGCATCCAGCAGCTCTTCGGCAATGGCTTTTTGACCGCGCAGTTTTTCCGCCCGGCGTAAATCGCTTTGCGCCAGTTGTTGCTGACTGCGGGCATTTTGTAACTGTGCACTCAGTCGGTTCACTTCGGCGACAAAAGCGCGGTTATCAATTTGAAACAATAAATCGCCGGCTTTGACCAGCGCCCCTTCACTGAATAAGACTTTGTCCAGATAACCAGACACCCGTGGCATCAGCGCCACAGTTTCCGGTGCCTGTAACCGGCCGGTGAACTCATCTGATTCAGTAATTTTTTGTTGCACTACAGTGGCAACATCAACAGTTAGCGCGCCGGGTGCTTGGGCTGCAGTGGCGGCTTCAGGCTGGCCACAAGCGGTCAGCACCAGGGCGGCTATACTGGCGAGTAAAAAACTTCTGACAGGGTATTTGTTGCTCATGGCAAGTTCCTTTTTTGGCTAAACTTACAGCAATCAATGATTATTGCTGTGTTATGTACCGATTGGTATTTTGTACTGGTCGGTAAATATATAGAAAGTTAGCCGGCAGTCAATCTTTTTTTGTACTGACTGGTAAAAAAGTAAATAACTTTTTTCAGCGCTTTTTATCTTTTAGTGATAACGCTGGTAAGTCGTGAGAACCTGCCTGGTTTAAGTCACTGAAATGTCACTTTATCCGCCAGCTCACTGGACAGAGCAGTTGACAGTTGGTATCTATTTTGTACCGCTTGGTAAGTATCTCGGACTTTACAAGGCTTGCAAAGCTGATTACTCTGTGCGCATTCATTGATAACCCTGAACCTGCTGTGGTTATAAAGGAGCTTGCTGATGACGGCGAATTCGACCCCTGTTGGTCGCCCCCGTGCTTTTGATGTCGACAAAGCCTTACAAAAGGCGTTGGAAGTGTTTTGGGCTAAAGGTTATGAAGGCGCTTCACTGCCAGATTTGACCGAGGCGATGGGCATTAATAAACCCAGTTTGTATGCTGCTTTTGGCAATAAAGAACAGTTATTTTTAAAAGCCATTGAATTGTATGAAAACCGGCCTTGTGCTTTTTTTCAGCCAGCGTTATTACAGCCCACCGCGTATCAGGTGGCGAAACACCTGTTGTTTGGCGCTGCGGCTGCCAATGCTGATCCAAATTTACCGAATGGCTGTGTGGTGGTGCAGGGCGCTTTGTCCTGTAGTGATAGTGCCAGCAACGTGAAACAGGCTTTGATTGAAAAGCGTCGTCATGGCGAACAACAAATGCTGCAACGACTGGAGCAAGCCAAAGCGGCCGGTGATTTACCTGCCGATGCCGACTGTGCTGCCTTAGCCAGTTACCTGGCGGTACAACTGCAGGGCATGGCAATCCAGGCTGCCAATGGCGCAACGCCTGAACGGCTGCAACAAGTTGCCGCTTTGGCGTTAAAAGTGTTTCCGGGTGGGCCGGATTAAGCACTGGCTGCCGGGAAGATCCTGGTTAGCGGCAGATCCAACTCCAGCCGGCAACCACCGTCCAGATAAGGGCCGGCAACTTTTTGCCAGCCGGTGCCAGGATCCTGCTGCCGACAGATAGTGTTGCCGCTGATTTTGCTTTCCCACTGATACCAATGCGCTGTTTCGGCTTGGACCTGATTTTGCAGCAAGGCAAAACCAAGTAACAACACGCCTAAGCTCCATAACAGCCAGCCTGAAGCCAGCAGTGCCAGCGCAGTATAATTTTGTTGTTGAGTTATTTTTTGCCAACTGCTGATCATCTGTGCATCCCATCCTGCTTAACATTCAAAGGGTCTGAAAACTAAGCAAATCCAGTGCCAGTCTGTTTGTCAGGCCATTGACGCTGTCAAGCTTAGTTGGCAATAGCCGGTCAGGTTATCGGCTATCCACTGGATTGTTTGAGTATAAAATTGAACCTCGACGCTGTTTTGGCAGTCACAGCTTCACATGCGGCTATTCTGTTGTGGTGTTGTTGTGCTGAAATACACCTGATGGTGCGCGTGACACCCGGTTTTTTTACACAGGAGTCACCGTGATGATCCATGCCACTATTCCGGATAACGAGCCGATCCGGCTTGCCACTTTGCATACCTCCCAATTGCTGCACAGTCGTGGCAATGAACAATTTAATCGCCTGACCAGACTCGGTCGTCGTTTATTACAAATGCCAATTTGCCAATTGAATCTGGTGGACGCCCAGCATATTCAGGCCTTGGCGGCGCAAGGGCTGGATAGCAGTCAGCAACCAAGACATAGTGCTTTTTGCGCTTATACCATTTTGGGTGACGAAGCGCTGGTGGTGCAGGATACCCGCCATCATCCGTATTTTTATGATCACCCGCTGGTGCAGGGAGAGGCTGGCATCCGCTGTTATGTTGGGATCCCGTTGCGGGCTTTTAATGGCTGCAAAGTAGCGACTTTGTGTCTGATGGACAAAGTACCCCGCGAGATCTCGGCCGATGATCTGGCGGCACTGAAAGATCTCGCTTTGCTGACCGAGCAGGAAATGGCGATGGCGCAACTGGCGGTGATTGATGAATTAACTGCGCTGGTCAACAGGCGTGGTTTTGAAACCATGGCCCGGCTGGTGCTGAATACCACAGAGCGGCAAGGTTTACCCGCGATGCTATTACAGTTCGAACTGACGGGTATTGCGCCTTTGGTGTTGCATTATGGTCAGGCTGAAGCGGACCGGCAGCTGTTGAAATTCAGTGCCTTGTTGCGGCAAACCTTTCGCAGTTGTGATGTGATTGGCAGGCTTGGTGAAACTGAGTTTGCCGTGTTGCTGGCCAACAGCTCAGCCGAAAAAACCGCGGATATTGTCGAAAGATTGCGCCAGTCCGCACTGGCACAGCAGCAACAAACGGGTTGTAGTCTACTGCAATTTAATGTGGCTGCTGTGCATGCACCACCCAGTCAGACACCGAGTCTGGAGCATTTGTTAAGCCGGGCTGATCGGCTGATTTATCAGCGTCAGCAAGGTCAGCAGTTGTGCTGAGACGAAGCTGTGTGACTCGACGCTGGAGCTTGGCGCAATGGAACAAAGATAGCAGTCTGAAGGGTAATACAGGCGGTTACGTGAAACTAAACTGAAGAAAATACAGCAGCAGTCAGCGACTGCTGCTCTCACAAAGCGGATTATGACTTATGCTTTAGCTGCTTCGACTGGCAGACGGGCGATTAAAGCACCAATACGTTCCAGTGATGAGAAATGGGCATAAATGGCCGGCAGTACACCAAATTTACGCAGATTCAGGAATTGCTCGTCAGTCAGAGCTTCAAATTTTTCCCGGTCGATCACAAAGAAACCATTGACGCGACGTTCGGCACCCGCAGCATCACGGTACTGCAGGCCATCGGCTTTAAACAGATCCATTTCAGCAATTTGTGCTGTGATGTTGCGGCTGACGTTGTTGGCATCAATAAAGTCTTTGAAGAATGAGTTTACACCTTCGAAAAACTCAGTCGCTTTACCTTCTGCATCAAATAAAGCCTGACCTTCAGTTTTACTGACGATATCAGACTGTTCATTGACGCACAGTACTAACTGATCATCACTGGCTTGGGCCAGCGTGAATGGGTAGGCCCGTAACGCTGCTGGTACATACTGGCCTTCAAACTTGTCTTCTTTGACGAATAAATTCTGGCCTTCAACCAGACCAAACACCGCCACTGCATTGTAGTCATTGCTGTCGGCATTTTTCAGGAAGAAAATTGGGTAATGTGGTGCAGCTGCAACAAACTCCTGCAGCATCAGAGGCGCAATATGACGGTCAGCAACAGCTTCCAGTGAAGTTTTTGGCAGAATTTTTAAGTCTTTATGGGTTTCATTGCTTAAGGCAACTGGTTTAGCAAGCATGATAGTTCCTTACAGATTAGATGAGCTGACCGGTCAGTAGCCACGGGATACCCGCTGGCGTTGAAATTGCCGGTTATATATTTATGTCAGACCGAAGCACCATACTATAAAAATATGACAGAATACCAGTGCAAAAACGAAGAAATCTGCTATTGGCGAAAGTTACAGCAATAGGGGTTTGAGGGCTTTTTGCTAACAAATTGATTTCAATACAAAGTCAGAAACCTTATCAAGCGTTATTTGCCAGCGAATCATACCGGATTGGTACTGAGTCGTGGTTTGGCATTGGCGGTGATGGGTGCTGTGGTTAATTCTGAGGTGTGAGCTGTCGCGATGAAAAGCATATTTGCTTCGAAAATACTGACCAGAGGTCTGGTGCTGTTGTTATTACTGTTGCTGCTCGCACCGCAAATTTGGTTATGGCCACAAAAACCACTCAGTCAGGTTCTGCTGTATGGATTACTGCCAGCACTGTTACTGCTGCTGTTACTGCTCAGTTGCAGCCGTTATTTGCATCGTTCTGTCTGGTTATGGCTGCCGTTTGCGCTGATGGCGCCACAGGAGTTATTTTATCTGTCAACCTACCAAAAATCGACCGATGCTCATGCGATGGCGATTATTGCGGAGACTGATTTGGCCGAAGCTGCCGGTTATTTATCGGGCTTGGGCTGGCTGATTATTCCGGCGGTGTTGTTGTTACTGCTGCTATTTGCCCTCTGCAGCGCCATGTTTAAAGTGCAGCAATTACATTGGCCCCGTTATGGCAGGCCTGCCGTGTGGTTTCTGTGTGCGCTTGGGGCCAGTTGGGTCTGGCTGCAGGAAGTACAGTACCGGCGGGATTACCCGGTGCAGGCCGGTCGCAATGCCACTGAAACGGCGTTAGGCCAGCGGCCACTGCCACAAAGCCATAATTTGTTTTATCAGAGTTATCCGCTGAATTTGTTGCTGGCAGCCAATGAATTTCGCGTGCAGCGGGCCGCTTTAGCTGCGGTGGCCGCCACAGTGGCTGAGTTCAAGTTTGGCGCAGAGCAAAGTAACAGCGTGCCAGAACGGCAAATTTACCTGCTCGTGATTGGCGAAACCTTGCGGCCCGATCGGTTACAGCTCAATGGTTATGCCAGACCCACCACGCCAAGGCTAGCTGGTCTTGGCGATGTGGTCAGTTTTGGCAATATGATCAGTCCCTGGGCCTGGACGCGCATGTCAGTGCCGGTGATTATTTCACGCAAATCAGCCCAGGATCAAAGTTATTTCTCCCGTGAAACTTCACTGGTTGCCGCTTTTAAAGAGGCCGGTTTTTATACCAGTTGGTTGTCGACGCAAAGCCCGCTTGGGGTGCATGACAGTTCAGTGGCATTACATGCCAGCGAAGCTGATGAGGTGCAGTACCTCAATCCGGTAGGCTATAAAAAAGAAGGTTATTACGATGATATTTTACTCAAAGCGGTGCAGCGGGTGCTGGCTTCAGGTCAGCAGAAGCAGTTGATTGTATTACACACCCTCGGCAGTCATTTTAGTTATGCCGACCGTTATCCGCCGGCTTTTGATTTGTTTCAGCCTTCCGGCAAAGGTCAGGCCGTCAGTATGCATAATCCGCAGAATAAAACTTTGCTAAACAATGCTTATGACAATAGCGTTGCTTTTACTGATGCCTGGTTATTTGGCCTGATCCAGCAGTTAAAACAGCAACAAGCGATCAGTAGTTTGCTGTTGGTATCGGATCATGGCGAAAATATCTTTGATGGTAACTGTCACAAAAGTGGCCATGGTCATCACACCGAATTTGACTATCGGGTGGCCGCTTTGTGGTGGGGGTCAGAGAAGTTTCATCAGGCCTATCCGGCGCAAGTAGCGTTATTGCAACAACGGCAGCAGGCGCCACTGATGACCAGTCAAACCTTTGAAACTATGTTGGATTTAGCACAAATTCGTTATCCGGGACAAAGAACAGAGCAAAGTTTTGCTGCTCCTGCTTTTCAATCGGGTCCGCGTTTGTTGTCATCTGGCCAGGATTTTGACCACACCCCGGTTGATCAACAATGCCGGGCCTTGCCTTTATTACATTAACTTCAATATTGCTCAGTGACGATGGCTGGCTGGTCAGCGCAGCCGTTGCCGCTAGCTTTTAATCTTCACTGTCATATTATTGTCATTTCATAGACATAAAATAGTCCTAATTCTGACATGCAAATGAAATTAAATCTTAATAAAACAACTAATGAAGTTGGATAAGCCATTGAAATCAAATGCAGCAGAGCAAGCTTCGCAGTTCAGCCGGGCATATTTTTGTGCTTCGCTGGCTGTATAACCCTGAAATTTGCATCATGCCCACAGGCTGAGAAGGACTGAACTATGTTGACCCGTAACACCTTTGTTCCACAAACGCTCGCGGCTGCCTTGTTAGTAACATTACCAGCCTTGGTGCAGGCCGAGCCAGTCACGTTGTACGGTAAAATTAATCTGACGGCTCAGCAAGCAGATGAAGGTGAGGGCTCGTTCAGTGAATTAAAAAGTAATGCTTCCCGCTTTGGCGTCAAAGGCGATTATGCACTGGATGGTGGTTTAAGCATGATTTATCAGTTGGAGTGGGAAGTTGATCCGGCCGATGATGCGGAAAAAAATCTAAAGTCGCGCGATCAGTTCATTGGTCTGACCGGTAGTTTTGGCACTGTTAAAGCTGGCCGTAATGATAGCGCATTGAAGTTGTCGCAGGGGAAAACCGACTTATTTAATGACTACGAGGCCGATTTAAAAGTGTTATGGAAAGGTGAAAACCGGCTCAACAATTCAGTGGTGTACCAGACACCGCAATTTCAGGGCTTTTCACTGCTGATCAACCATGTGATGGCAGAAGCCGCCGATGGTGTTGATGGTCAGTCAGTGGCACTGCTCTATGGTGATGAGAATCTGAAAACCTCTACCTGGTTTGCCAGTCTGGCGCTGGATAACGACATCAATGGTTATGACAACCGCCGTGCCACAGCACAAACCAAACTGGCTGGCGCTAAAGTTGCGGTTGGCTTACAGCAACAAGAAGTCGTGCTCAGTGGTAAAAAAGCCGATGGCTGGTACAGCAGTCTGGCTTATCCGTTAGGTAAATATGAGTTAAAAACGCAGTTTCAGACGCTGGAAGATGATCAGGGCCTGAGCCTGGGCGTTGACTATAAACTGGGCGATAACACCAAAGTGTTTGCCTGGTACAGCAGCTTTGATTTTGATATCAAAGTTGATAGTGATTTTCTGGCGATTGGTTTTGAACATCGTTTCTGACCCGAGCCGCTAGCACTCTGAAGCTGGGTGGCGGCTGTAGCTCGCCGTCACCTTAGGCAGTGAAGGTCCTGTCGCGACTGCGGCAGCGAAGATGATGGTTGTGCTTGATGTTGCTTTGGTAAAATGCTGAAGCTTTTGTGATGTTTTGCTTACTTATTTATTTCTGCCGTTTTTTTCTGTTGTGATTTGGTAGCTTGAAACTGGCTTTTGCCAAAACATTATAAACCTCACAACAGGGAATTATCATGAAAATTACTTTAAACAAAGCCTCTCTGGTTAACTTATCCAACGACGACAAAATCATCCCAGGCGAACTGACGCCGCTGGTTGTTGGTGGTAAAGTTGACGAAAATGCGGTGAACGCTGCGACCCGCTTTTGTGGCGAACTGACAGCCAACGCTAACACCTGTCCTTCTGATCGCACTGGTCAGACGCGTCGTTGCTGCCAGATCCCATAATAGTTCGCCAAGTCCAGTGCCGCTGCAACCTGATAAGTGCGGCGGCTTTTTTTGCCTGTCCTCCCTGTAAGCGTTAGTTTTTAAATGCAAAATTTATTGATTATTTGCTTATATTTTCATAATAAATTCATTTTCCAGTGTTTTTTGTCAGAACATTATTGCTACGTTTGTGACGGTTTTTAACCATAACCCAACCGAGGAAATAACATGAAAATTACCCTGAATAAAACATCACTGGTCAATCTGTCTAAAGATAACAACGTGCTGCCTGCTGAACTGACACCCCAGGTTGCCGGTGGAACTGCAGCTCAATCCAGCTACCCTGGTTATACCAATTACACTGTTAGTTGTTATATGCCTGAAACTGTAAATGCTGATACTTGCCCTTCAGATCGCAATGGTGGCACGATGAACTGCTGTATGGTGCCATAACACCCCAATCAGCTCTGACAGGACGGCGCAGTTGTGCTGTCCTGTTAAAGAAGTAACACAGGAATGACGTTGTGACAGAGCCAATACCTCCAACTAAACAGTTGCTCGCGGCATTAATTCAGCAAACCCAGCAACAGTTATTACCGCCTTATCAAAGTGGAATTTTGTCCGGTCTGTCCGGTCAACTGCTATTTCTATGGCAAGCGGCCAAAATATATCCGGAATTGGTCGATGAGCAATTGTTTAATCAGCAATTAATCTTGTTGCAGCAGTATGGCGTCCGTCAGGAAGATATCCGATCCTTTGGCTATGGCATCAGCGGAGTGGGCTGGTTTTTTGAGTACATTCTATCGGATGATGATTATCAGGCTGATTTTAATGCCGGCACTGATACCTTGCTGCAGAATTATTTACAACAGTTGCCGGCAGAGGCAGATATCGAATTTGTGATTGGGCTCAGCGGTCTGGCGGTGTATTTAGCCAGACGAGCCAGGCATGGCCAAGCTGAACAGGCAACGGCTTTACTGCTGGCCGCCATTGCAGAGCGGGCGGTATTTCTGCAACCTGATCAATGCAGTTGGCCTACGCCGGTCGGTTCTGCCTACCGTCTGGAAAAACAATCGACAGCCGTTGAGTATAATCTGGGGCTGGCGCATGGCATGCCTGCGGTATTGGCGGCTTTGCTTGGCTTGATCCCGCATTTACCAGAACCCGCGCCTGCCCGGCAGTTACTGCAAGCAGGTTGCGACTGGTTACTGCAGCAACAACAGCCTGCGACAACTTTTGGCAGTTATTTTGCCAATGCCGCGGACCGGCCCGCTTGTTCACGCCTTGGCTGGTGTTATGGGGATCTGACGCTGGCACTGACGCTGTTTCGTGCTGCCGAATTGCTGGCAGAACCTGCTTATGCAGAATTAGCGCGCCAAATGAGTTTGCATTGCAGTCGGCGTCGTGAGCAAGACGGTATGGTATTTGATGCCGGACTTTGTCACGGTTATGCCGGGCTGGTACTGATTTTCGGCCTGTTAAGTCAATATTTTCCAGAGCCTGAGTTGCTGCTGGCAAAACAATACTGGCTGGATAAAGTGCTGACCCAATACCAGTTGCATGGCCTGGCGGCTTTACATAAACAAGTGGAGCGCGCTGATGAGCTGACCGCGCAGGAAGAACCTGGTTTATTAAGCGGCTACGCCGGTATTGGGTTGTGTTTATTGGCGGCTGAAGGTCAGAGTACCGATTGGGTTGACTTGTTATTGCTGGGCTGAAAATAGCTTTTGACCAAGGTTTGGGACCCAAGCTCTGGGACCCAAGGTCTGGGACCCAAGGTTTGGGAGCCAAGCTCTGGGAGCCAAGCTCTCTGGATGCTTGTCGGGTTTGAATGCGTTAGAATAACGCCCTGACGGTGCACCACTGCACATGAGCGATTTTCTTTAGGTCCGGGCCATCATGCTGTTAATGATCGACAATTACGACTCTTTTACTTACAACCTGGTGCAATATTTTGCGGAATTGGGCCAGCAGGTGCTGGTTTATCGCAATGATGAAATTACCCTGGCCGAAATTGAACAGCTGGCGCCAATCGGTTTGGTGATTTCGCCAGGTCCTTGCAGTCCGGATCAAGCTGGTATTTCGTTACAGGCTATCCGCTATTTTGCCGGCAAGTTACCGATCCTTGGCGTTTGCCTTGGTCATCAGGCGATAGCTCAGGCCTTTGGTGGACGTATTATCAGGGCGCGACAGGTGATGCATGGCAAAAATTCACCGTTAAGACATCAACAGCAAGCCTTGTTTCAGGGCTTGAATAATCCATTAAGTGTCACCCGTTATCACTCGCTGGTGGTCGAACTTGCTAGCTTACCGGCTGATTTTGACATTCTGGCCTGGACCGAAACGGCTGATGGACAGATGGATGAAATTATGGGGCTGGCGCACCGGCAGTTACCGCTGTGGGGCGTGCAGTTTCATCCGGAAGCCATTCTGACCGAACAGGGGCATCAGTTATTAGCAAATTTTTTAACATTATTGCAGCAACATCGAACTGCATCAGTTGACAGCCGGCAGGGCTGATTGCACACTGCCTGCTCGTGGTTACGCAGGGACTAATAATAACAATGTCGTCGATGTGTCAGGTATTACAGCAGCGTTTTTTCGATGCTATGTTGGAAGTGAATCCACAACAAACTCGTTTTGGCGTGAAAAGAAGCAAAGCCGGTGCTGAGCAACCTGCCGATCGGACTTTGCTGGCGGTGGAGTTACAGGCGCAGCAAGATAGGCAGGCCGGATTGGTCGCCAGACAGCAATTTCTGGAATTTACTCAGGCCCATCTGCATGATCAGGTGGCAGAGGAATTATTTTTAAAGCTGGGCAAAATTGACACTGTGCTCAACACAGTGTTTAGTCTGGCGGAAGGTTTTCCAGTAGTGCTGGATACCCTTAGCGCCAAAGCTGTGACTTTAAGTCAGTTGGAAAACTGCATCAGTAAAGTGGAGTGGCTGAAAGAAGATATTCTGAAAGTTGCCAACCAGCCTCAGTATAAAAAGAAAATCTCCAGTGGCAACTACGTCAAAGAACTGAAAACTGCGCTGGGCATGCTGGGCATTGAAAGCTTGCAGCAAATGATCCCATTACTGGCGCTGAAACGTTGTTTACCGCATTCCACCGATCCTTTTACCGGATTTAAAAGCAATATCTGGGATTATTCCCTATCGATCGCCATTGCTTCGCAACGGTTGGCACAAGAGAGTGGGCATAATCCTTTTGTCGCTTTTTGTGCCGGTTTATTCCAGAGTCTGGGTTATTTTGTCGTGACCCGGACTTATTTGCGCACTTATTCACAAATCAAACAATCGGCGTTGTTACAAGCTCGAGATGCCAGAGATACGGTGCTGACCGATGCGCTGGATAGTCTTGATGCGGATGCCAGCTTCCTGACCAGTTGTTTTCAGGAGTTTTCCGCGATTATCAGCGCCGATTTAGTGTCGAAATGGCAGCTACGCCGGTTACCGCTTGGGCAAATTCTGGACCAGTTGGCAGAAGGACTGAGTTACCAAAGAGCGACCGACTTGACCCGCCTGGTGCAACAGGCAGAATACTTCACCCAGTCAGCATGGTTACGTAAAGCGAAATTACTGACTGAAGCGGAAGATCAGTTATGGCGGGAACAGGTACAACTGCGGACTGATTATCTGCAAATTCTGCAAAATACCCGGCTGGATCGACTGACACTGGATTAAAGGCGGAAATTTTTTCCGATATTCATGCAGCCGATGCTGCTGACCTGGCTGTGCTATTGAATAGTTCTGCCAGCAAGGTCAGCAGTTCAATGGCATGGCCTCAAGCTGCTGCAACAGCGCTGCTTAGTTATTCACCCGAACTGCAAATCTATCTGTAAGCCTTGATTTTCTTGGCTTTTAGCTATTTTGCTTCAAGACTTTCCAGTTTTATTCTGCAATAATAATTTTCAGTCTGAATAAAAAAACAGCGCCTGCCGTCTGGATTGTACTGCCAAGCCGGTCAGTGTGGCTGAATATTGCTGATTATTCCGCCGGAATAGTCGTTATTTTGCTCCAGGAGAAAATCTGATGTCTGAACCTATTGTTGTCACCCGCGCTTTGTTTGATGAAGTGATGGTCCCGAATTATGCTCCAGCGGCACTGATCCCGGTGCGTGGTTTGGGGTCTCGCGTGTGGGACCAACAGGAGCGCGAGTATGTCGATTTTGCCGGCGGTATCGCGGTGAACTGTCTGGGTCACTGTCATCCGGCACTGGTCAAGGCGCTGACCACCCAGGCAAATCAGCTGTGGCATTTAAGTAATGTGATGACCAATGAGCCAGCCTTGCGACTGGCGAAAAAGCTGGTCGATAGTACTTTTGCCGACAAAGTGTATTTTGCCAACTCAGGTGCTGAAGCTAACGAAGGGGCGTTAAAACTGGCGCGGCGCTGGGCGCTGGATGTGCACGGGGAGCACAAGCAAGACATTATTTCTTTTGGTAAAAGCTTCCATGGCCGTACTTTTTTTACCGTCACTGTGGGTGGTCAGGCTGCTTATTCTGATGGCTTTGGTCCGAAGCCTGGTGCGGTTTTCCATGCTGAATACAACAATTTAGCCAGTTTGAAAGCGCTGATTTCGGACAACACTTGTGCCGTCATTATGGAACCCATCCAGGGCGAGGGTGGCATTATTCCGGCGACTGCCGAATTTATCCAGGGGGTGCGGGAGCTGTGTGACCAGCACAATGCACTGCTGATTTTTGATGAAGTTCAAACCGGTGTTGGCCGTACTGGCCAGCTGTATGCCTACATGCATTATGGTGTGGTGCCGGATATTCTGACCTCGGCCAAATCGCTTGGCGGCGGTTTCCCGATTGGCGCTATGCTTACCACCACGGCCATTGCCGCGCATTTAAAAGTCGGCACCCATGGTTCTACTTACGGCGGCAATCCGCTGGCCTGTGCAGTGGCAGAAGCAGCGCTGGATACCATCAATCAACCTGAAGTATTGCAGGGCGTTGTCAGCAAAGAGGCCTTATTTCGTCAGGAATTAACTAGGATTAATGATAAATATCAAGTGTTTAGCGAAGTTCGAGGTCAGGGCATGCTGTTAGGCGCTGCGCTGAATGACAGCTACAAAGGCCGGGCCCGTGATTTCCTGTTAGCCAGTGCTGAGCAAGGCGTTTTTGTGCTGATGGCCGGGTACGACGTGGTGCGGTTTGCGCCAAGTCTGGTGATCCCGGATGCTGATATTATCGAAGGGATGCGCCGGTTTGAACTGGCAGTGGCCCAAGTGGTACAGGGCTAGCCTGTAAGGTTTCCCGTAAGGTTCCACTTAAGGGCATGCAACCTGTCTGAGACAGGCCGGGCCGAAGCCGGATCTGACGCAAAAACAATAATAAGGTCAGATCTGTAAAGCAAAATAACAGGGCGGGAATGAAGCACCCGCCAACAATCTGGAGTAAGCGGTCATGATGATTATTCGCCCAATCCGTGCCGAAGATTATCCTGCCTTGTATGACATGGCAGTTGAATCCGGCCATGGTTTTACCTCACTGCCGGTCAATGATGAGTTGTTGCAGCGTAAAATTACCCGATCGGAAAGTTCATTCCGCAAAGATATCAGCCAGCCTGGTGACGAAGGTTACCTGTTTGTGCTGGAAGACACTGATACCGGCGATATCTGTGGCACCAGCGCTATTGAAGCAGCGGTCGGGCTGGATGATGCCTTTTATCACTATCACCTGGGGAAAGTGGTCCATACGTCCCGAGCGCTTGGGGTGTATAAAACGGTTGATGTGCTGACGCTGTGTAATGATTACACCGGTGCGACTGAACTCTGTACCTTATTTTTACGCGAACATAAACGGCTGAAGAATAATGGCCGGTTATTATCCCGTTTTCGCTTTTTGTTTATGGCAGAATTCCGTCAGCGTTTTGCGGATCGGGTGATTGCAGAAATGCGCGGGGTGTCGGATGAGCATGGCAATTCCCCCTTCTGGCAATGGCTGGAAGAACACTTCTTTTCGGTCGATTTCCCCACCGCCGATTATCTGACCGGCATTGGCCAAAAAGTCTTTATTGCCGAGTTAATGCCGAAATATCCGATTTATGTCAGTTTGTTAAGTACCGAAGCGCAAGCCGTGATCGGTCAAGTGCATGATAAAACCAAACCGGCACTGGCTTTATTGCAGTCTGAAGGTTTCTCTACCACCGGCTATGTCGATATTTTTGATGCCGGCCCGACCGTAGAGGCCAAGCTGGAGCATATCCGCACGGCCCGTAATAGTCGCAAGTTACAGGTGCGGGTCGCCGAAGTGAGTGGTGGCCAGCCTTATCTGATCTGTAACACCGAGCGACAAAACTTCCGCGCTAGCTGGACCCATCTGCATGTCAGCGAAACCAGCGAAGAGGTGAATTTGCCGGCTGACCTGGCCAGCGCCTTGCTGGTGTCAGATGGCGACTGGGTGCGGTTGGCCAGATTATAGCCTGAGCCGCAGCGCTGCTGATGGCCGTCACCGCAGCATTGTGGTCGACGCTGGCAGTGTTTTAATCATCATTGCATTGTGAAAGAGAACATCATGACAACACATTTTATTGCCGGCCAGTGGCAACAAGGCGAAGGTGCGCAGTTTCAGTCAATGAACCCGGCCAAAGCACAAGTTTTGTGGCAAGGTCGTGCTGCGACTGCAACCCAGGTTGACGCCGCGTTTAAAGCCGCCCGGCAGGCATTTGACAGCTGGTCTGAACTGAGTTTCAGTGCCCGCGCAGCGTTGATGCAGGCTTTCGCCGCGCAACTGACAGCGCACAAAGAGGCGATGGCGCAGGTGATTGCCGAAGAAACCGGCAAACCTTTGTGGGAAACCCGCACTGAAGTCGCGGCGATGATTGGTAAAATCGACATTTCAATTCGCGCTTATCAGGAAAGAACTGGTGAAAAGCAGCAACCAATGCCACAAGGACAGTCTTTTTTACGGCACAAACCGCACGGCGTGGTGGCGGTATTCGGACCTTATAATTTCCCAGGTCACTTACCCAATGGTCATATAGTGCCAGCTTTGCTGGCGGGCAATACGGTGGTATTCAAACCCAGTGAAATGACGCCCAAAGTGGCCGAAACCACGCTGCAGTTGTGGCAACAGGCAGGTTTACCTGCTGGTGTGCTGAATCTGGTGCAAGGGGAAGTGGAGACCGGAAAAGCCGTGGCGGCGCACCCGGAATTGGACGGTTTGTTTTTTACCGGCAGTTCGCGCACCGGACATTATTTACATCAGCAATTTGCTGGTCGGCCGGATAAAATTCTGGCACTGGAAATGGGCGGCAATAACCCGCTAATTGTGCAAGATGTCGCAAATATCGATGCGGCTGTGCACGACATTATTCAGTCGGCATTTATTTCCTCTGGCCAGCGCTGTACTTGTGCCCGCCGGTTGTTTTTACCCGCTGACGCCACTGGTGATGCCATCCTGGCGCGTTTGCTGGAAGTAACGGCCAGATTAGAGGTCGGTTTGTACGATGCCCCTGAGCAGCCCTTTATCGGCTCAATGATTTCCAACCAGGCGGCACTTGGTATGCTGGCAGTTGAGCAGCAGTTGCAGCAGTTGGGCGCTACTGTACTGTTACCGATGCGGTTATTAACAGTGGGCACCGGCTTATTAACGCCAGGGATTATCGAGTGCTCAACGGTGACGAATTTACCGGATGAAGAGCACTTTGGGCCCTTATTAAAGGTGTTCCGCTTTACTGAGTTCAGTCAGGCGATTGCGGCCGCAAACCAAACCAGCTTTGGTTTATCCGCCGGTTTGTTGTCGGATGACGAACAGTTATATCGCCAATTTTTCCGCCAGATTAGGGCTGGTATCGTGAACTGGAACCGTCCTATCACCGGCGCCAGTTCGGCCGCACCTTTTGGGGGTATTGGTGGCAGTGGTAATCATCGGGCCAGTGCCTATTATGCCGCGGATTATTGTGCTTATCCGGTGGCTTCAGTGGAATTGGCGCAATCAGAATTGCCTGCGCAATTATCCCCTGGGGTCAGGTTCTGAAAAACGGCCAGCCGTCGGTTTGCTATTGGCAGAAGTGACGGTTGGCTGCTGCCAAAGTGGTCAGACGCAATAGATAGCAACTGATGAAGCAACGGAATAAAAATATTTTCGTTCAGTGCTTTACCGAAGTTCACCATCTGTGGCAGATTTGACTACTCTTTAACTCAGTTTGGTTCATTGGTTGTCCCTATGGTCACAGATAAACCCGGTTATGAACATCTGATCCAGTTTCTGACGGAGCACTTGGCGCTGTTTGAACAAGCAGGTACAGCGACCGATAACGGTAAAACACTGGGTGTTATTATCGAAGAGCAAATTGCTGAGCAGATCATTCAGCTTTGTACCCAGCATACTGAGCTGGAAACTATCCACCGCAGTCAGATCATCCGCGAAGTGGATGGTATCATGTATGATTTTCAGGAAGTGTTAGCTTCAGTGCTAAACAGACCGGCCACGCAGGAGCAGGTCGAGCTGATCAACGAAGTTGCACTGTTGATTAAGAACTTGTTTGACACTGCTATTGCGCATCTGATGGATTAAACTCAGCTGTTTGCGGCCGATGCTGGCTTGCTGGACACATTTTTCGTAGAATGTCCGTCTAATTCTGGATGGAGCAGCAACAATGGCAGGTCAAAACCAATTACATGCAACCGTTTCCTGGGCTGGTGACAGCAGTTTTATTGGCCGTTCCGGTTCAGGTCATGCGGTGGTGTTCGATTCTAATATGGACAGCGGCGTGGCGCCAACGCCGATGGAAACTCTGCTGATGGCGGCTGGTGCCTGCTCGTCCGTCGATGTCGTCAGTATTTTACAAAAAGCCAAACAGCAAGTGACTGCCTGCCGGGTGGTGCTCAGCGGTGATCGTGTTGACACAGTGCCACGGGTATTCAGTAAAATTCATCTGCATTTTGAAGTCACAGGCTTTGACGTGAGTGAAAAACATGTCGAGCGGGCGGTGAATTTATCGGCGGAAAAATACTGTTCTGTCTCCATCATGCTGCAACAGGCGATGACAGTAACGCATTCTTTTAGCGTGTTTACTTCTGAAGTGGCGCCTGCAAGTTAAATCTTCTTTCTGAATACACTATACTGACAATCTTGCCGGCTGGACTGGCCGATTGTTAGTGGAGAACGCATACCGTGGTAAAACCTTTTGAAAAATTGAAACTGCATGGCTTTAACAATTTAACCAAAAGCTTAAGTTTTAGTATTTATGATATTTGTTATGCTCAAACCGAGCAGGACCGGCAGGAATATATTTCTTATATTGATGAGCAATATAATGCCGATCGGCTGACTGATATCCTCAGTGAAGTGGTGGATATTATTGGCGCGAACATTCTGAATGTCGCGCGGCAGGATTATGATCCACAAGGTGCCAGCGTCACTATTCTGGTGTGTGAAGAGCCGATTGAAGGCAAGCATGACAATGCGGCTGCACCTGGTCCGTTACCGGATGCCATAGTCGCTCATCTGGATAAAAGCCATATCTGTGTGCATACCTACCCGGAACATCATCCGGATGGTGGTATTTGTACCTTCCGCGCCGATATTGAAGTGTCGACCTGTGGTGTGATTTCTCCGCTGAAGGCACTGAATTATCTGATCCACAGTTTTGAATCTGACATTGTCACCATTGATTACCGGGTGCGTGGTTTTACCCGTGATGTGAATGGGATTAAACATTACATCGATCATCCGATCCATTCGATCCAGAATTTTATGGATGACACCACCAAAAATGCCTTCCAGATGGTGGATGTGAATGTGTATCAGGAAAACCTGTTCCACACCAAAATGATGCTCAAAGAGTTTGAACTGAGTAATTATCTGTTCGGCGCCAGTATTGACGCGCTATCTGACGATGAAAAGCGGCAAATCAGCAAAAAAGTGAAACGTGAAATGCGGGAGATATTTTACGGTCGTAACTTGCCTGATCTGGCCTGAGTTCTGCGAAGCAGCCAACCTTTTCAAAGGCTGGCTGCTGTGAAGCGGCCTTAGTTGGCATTGATTTCAGTCATCGCTTTTACCCCTAGCTTACTGATTTGATCCTGCTCCAGTTCTGCCACTGTCCAAACCATGCCTGACCAATGGATAAAGTCACCCACGACAGGCTGCCCCCCGTGCTTCTTGACAAAAAACTCATTGATTTGGCTGCACGTCGCGCATTCGGATAGATCCAGTGAATAGAACATCGCCAGATCATCCAGCTTGGCATTGCCGTCAATCATAAAATCACCAAAGAAATCAAAGTTAAAGAACTCGTTGTCGAACTGCTTCTCCGGCGTCTGACTGAACATTCTGCCAAGTTTGGCTAAATCTGCATCATGACCGACAATACATAAAATATCGCTGGCCATCAGCATGGTGCTACCCGATGGGTGTAGCAACTGATTATCGCGGAACAAGGCCACAATCCGGGTATTTTCCGGCATGCAGAGGCTACGCAGTTCGCTGCCGATACACCATTTCTCCTCACTGAGTCGGTAGACAAATAATTCCCACTGACTTTTCAGATTAATTTCAATGCTGGAGCGGGAAATAGGCGAGGGCACTGAAGGTACCACTACATTGGCTTTGCGTGCCGCGAACCCCAGCGTAGTGCCTTGTAACAGCAATGACACCAGCACAATAAAAAACGCCACATTAAAAAACAGCTGGGCATTAGGCAGGCCTGCCATCAGCGGGAATACCGCCAGGATCACCGGCACAGCGCCGCGCAAGCCAACCCAGGAAATAAAGGTCCGTTCTTTCAGGCTAAAACCGCGAAATGGTAACAGGCCGATAAAAATTGACAGTGGCCGGGCGAATAAAATCATCCACAACGACAACAGCAAGGCGGGTACCGCGATTGGCAGCAGTTCGCTTGGCGTCAATAACAGCCCCAGCACCAGGAACATACCAATTTGGCTCAGCCAGGCCAGGCCATCAAACATATGCAAAATACCATG
The DNA here is from genome assembly GCF_059620065.1 of Rheinheimera sp. B2H12. Classification (NCBI taxonomy): domain Bacteria; kingdom Pseudomonadati; phylum Pseudomonadota; class Gammaproteobacteria; order Chromatiales; family Chromatiaceae; genus Rheinheimera; species Rheinheimera sp. B2H12. The sequence continues at coordinate 975,896 of NZ_CM184363.1, forward strand.
GCGGTTCCGGATCGGATTATTGCCCAGCACCAGACCACAAACATAGACGCTGAGGATACCACTGCCACCAACGGCACCAGATAAGGCATACAGAATAATACCACCACTGACCGCGAGTAGCGGATAAAGTCCATCGGCGATTTGAATTTTATTAATCAATTGCAGCAGCAACCAACCGCCGCCGAGGCCAAGCACAATACCAACGCCAAATTGCTGTACCAGACTTGTGAGCACCGACCATTCAAAGCTGGTCTGGCCGGCGACTAACATGGCAATCAACGTTACTGTGAGAAACATCGCCATCGGATCGTTGCTACCGGACTCAATTTCCAGCGTAGCGCCAACCCTTTTGTTCAACCCTTTGCCATTGAGTAAATTAAAGACCACAGCGGCATCGGTGGAGCCAACGATAGCGCCAATCAGCAAGCCTTCCAGTAAGCTCAGATTAAATAACCAGGCGGCAGCAATACCAGTCAGACCTGCGGTAATCATCACGCCGACAGTGGCCAGTGACAAGGCCGGCCACAAGGCGACTTTAAAACTACTGCGGCTGGTTCGCATCCCGCCATCCAGCAGGATCACTGCCAGTGCCAGGTTACTGACCAGGTAGGCCAGCGAATAGTCGTTAAAAACAATACCGCCAGGACCATCGACACCAGCCAGCATGCCGACAGATAAAAAAATCACCAGGATAGGCACGCCGACTTTGCTGGCAAAGGAGCTCATCATGATGCTGAAAGCGACCAGAATGGCTCCGACCAGCAGTAAGTTATTGATTGTGATGACATCCAATGGCGACCTCCTTTGACCGGACGGATAAACCGATCACTTACTTTGTATTCTTTGGATTTAAATCAGATCCAAGCGCAAATTTCTATTTCTATGACTTAATAGGTATTTATGAGTTATTTTTCAAATAAAATCAATTATATATTTTCATGAATAATTAATTGAGTGCTGGTTAGAAACGCTATTTCAGGCAGAAATATCAAGCACTTAAATGCAATAACGCGGCTTTGTCAGTTTTTTTTGTGAATAGTTCAATATTCATTTGAAATAGCGGGGGAAAGTCGGACTGATCGTTAGGATGTCAGCATGCCAAAGGCACTGGCGATATCAGGTGGCTGAATTTTTAGCACACAACTTTGCGCACAAGCAAAAAAATGTTGTTGGACTAGTTCAGTCACTGCAGTCAGATCCAGCACTTGCGCACTGAGATACCATTGTTTTGCCGTATCAAGCTGATAGACCCGGCCCTCTACGTCGATCAAGCGATCAGCGTCTGGCAACAAAAAAGGATTATCTAGTTGTAACTGCGCAAAAGCGGCTGGGGTAGTAAGTAGTTCCAGTTCCTGTTGTCCCTGATAACTCAGGAGCAGTGGATACTGCCACATGTCTGTTGCTGTCTGCATCTGAACTCCGTTGGCTCAGCACGGCAACCTGGATTGCCGTGCTGAGCATCACATCATGTCATCAAGAATGATTAATGACGGAAATGCCGAACGCCGGTAAAGATCATGGTCATGCCGTGTTCATCCGCGGCAGCAATAACTTCAGCATCACGCATTGAGCCACCAGGCTGGATCACGGCTTTGATACCGGCAGCAGCCGCGGCGTCAATGCCATCGCGGAATGGGAAAAACGCATCTGAGGCCATGACTGAACCTTTTACTTCCAGGTTTTCATCGGCGGCTTTAATGCCGGCGATTTTAGCGCTGTACACGCGGCTCATCTGACCGGCACCGACGCCAATGGTCATTGAATCTTTTGCGTACACAATGGCATTGGATTTGACGTATTTGGCCACTTTCCAGCAGAACAATAAATCACGCAGTTCATCTGCTGTTGGCTGACGCTTGGACACCACTTTTAAGTCATCCGCAGTAACCATCTTCTGGTCGCGGTCTTGCACTAATACACCACCGTTGACACGTTTAATATCAAAACCTGCGGTTTTGCTATCCCACTGGCCACAGACCAATAAACGCACATTCGGCTTTTTCGCAATCACAGCCGCTGCGTCATCTGTTGCCGTTGGCGCAATAATCACTTCAACAAACTGGCGGCTGACAATAGCTTCGGCCGTGACTGCATCTAATTCGCGGTTAAACGCGATGATGCCGCCAAAAGCTGAGGTGGGGTCAGTCTGATAAGCGCGGTTATAAGCTGCCAGAATATCGTCACCAATGGCCACACCACAAGGATTGGCGTGTTTGACGATGACACAGGCAGGCTCAATGAATTCTTTCACACATTCCAGTGCGGCATCAGTATCGGCGATATTGTTATAAGACAGCTCTTTGCCTTGTAACTGAGTGCTGCTTGCCACTGAAGCTTCCTGGATCTGCTGCTCGACATAAAAAGCAGCTTGCTGATGGCTATTTTCGCCGTAGCGTAAATCCTGCTTTTTCACAAACTGGCTGTTAAAAGTACGCGGGAATTTGCTCGGCGGTGCGTCTACTGTGTCATAGGCTGGCAGCATGGTACCAAAGTAGTTGGCAATCATACCGTCGTATTGGGCGGTATGTTCAAAGGCACTGATCGCCAGACTAAAACGGGTGGCCTGGGTGGTCGCACCTTGATTGGCGGCCATTTCTGAAAGTACTTTATCGTAATCAGCAGCGTTTACCACAATAGTGACATCGGCATGGTTTTTTGCTGCTGCACGCACCATGGTCGGGCCGCCGATATCGATGTTTTCGACTGCATCGGCCAGGGTACAACCTGGTTTAGCCACTGTGCTGGCGAATGGGTACAGGTTTACCACCACCAGATCAATAGCCTGAATGTTGTTTGCGGCCATCACAGCTTCATCTTGTCCACGGCGGGCTAAAATGCCACCATGCACTTTCGGATGCAGGGTTTTGACCCGGCCATCCATAATTTCCGGATGTCCGGTGTAGTCGGAGACTTCAATAACCGGAATGTGTTGTTCAGCCAGTAATTTGGCAGTACCACCGGTGGATAACAGTTCCACGCCTTGTGCTGCTAAGGCACGGGCGAATTCAACAATGCCAGTTTTGTCAGACACACTCAAAAGTGCACGACGGATTGGACGAGCTGAGGTCATATCGGTTCTCTCTTTAGTATCTTCGATAAGCAAGGGATAAAAAATTCTGCTCTGTCTGTGCTGCGAGGGCAATGATGGCGACAAGCATAGCCGTAAAATCATTGTGCTGCGCAACACGGGTATCTATGGCACCGGAGCAGCAATTTGCCGATGCCCAGAAACAAAAAAGCACCCGAAGGTGCTTTCTGGCGGGACTCCTCCCGCAGGGGCATTAACTCATGCCGTATTGTTTCAGCTTCTTGCGCAGCGTGCCGCGGTTGATGCCCATCAGATTGGCGGCGCGGGTCTGATTACCGCGGGTATACTTCATTACTTCTTCCAGTAATGGTTTTTCCAGTTCTGACAACACCAGTTCGTACAGGTCGTTGACGTCCTGACCGTTTAACTGTTGCAGGTAGTTCGCCACCGCTTTTTGTACCGCATTACTTAAAGGCTGCGGTTTTTCCTGAGTCTGTACATGTGCGTTGGTGATAAATGGCGAAGTCACGTTTTGATTAAACATTACCAGGTCTCTTTACGTTAGTTGCTGCTAGTTGTTCGAAATAATTCCACAAAGCATCAAGCTGCGTCTGTTGCTGCTCGATACCGTTAAATTCACTGCGGAACGCGCCTTCGGCATCGTGTTCAGCCAGATACCAACCCACATGTTTGCGGGCAATACGCGGGCCAAGCACTGCACCATACAGCTGGTGTAAGCCTTGAACGTGTTCCAGCAAAATCTCCCTGACCTGCTGCAGGTCGGGTGGTGCCAACAGTTCCCCTGTGGCAAGGTAATGCACCACTTCCCGAAAAATCCAGGGCCGGCCCTGTGCTGCCCGCCCAATCATGATGGCGTCAGCACCGGTGTAATCCAGCACAAACCTGGCTTTTTGCGGTGAGGTGATGTCTCCGTTCGCAATCACCGGGATCGACACTGCCTGTTTGATAGCGCGGATGGTGTCGTACTCCGCTTCTCCTTTATACATACAGGCTTTGGTTCGGCCGTGAACCGCCAGGCATTGAATGCCATTGTCTTGTGCAATCCGTGCTATCTGCACGCCATTGCGATTATCGGTGTCCCAGCCGGTCCGAATTTTCAGCGTAACCGGAACTGAAACCGCCTTGACTACAGCCTGAACAATTTGCTCGACCAGTTCGGGATACTGTAACAGCGCCGAACCAGCCAATTTTTTGTTCACTTTTTTTGCTGGACATCCCATATTGATGTCGATGATCTGAGCGCCATGTTCAACATTAAACAGGGCAGCTTCGGCCATCTGCTCCGGATCGGCACCAGCAATTTGTACTGACCTCAGGCCAGACTCATCGCCATGCGTCATCCGATTCAGCGACTTTTCGCTTTGCCACACCAAAGGATTGCTCGACATCATTTCAGACACAGCTAAACCTGCACCAAAACGACGGCAAAGCTGACGAAAAGTGTAATCGGTCACGCCAGCCATCGGCGCACAGATTACATTGTTCGATAATTGGTATGGTCCGATGCGCACCGCTATATCTCTAGGCTCTACCCCAAAGGGGCGCTAAGTTTACGGATTTTTTCCAGCAAAGCAAAGGCTAATATTTAAACAAAAGTGCAAATTTATTGGCCTTTGGCGGGTTGACAATCGCTAAACGTCTGAAAATTAGACTCAACAAAATACCGAAGCCGCCAGAATCAGTGTGATCAGAAAAAGATAATTGTTTTGCTGGTGTTTTTTTAAGCGCTGTGGTTTGGCTTCAATTGCTGACAATTGCGCAAAAGCTGGCCAGTTCAGCTCAGGCTTGCCATCAAGCGCGGATAAACGCTGCCGGTTGGTTTTTGTTGAGTGGCTGGCAGCGATAGTGCCGCCTGCAGCTGATGTCGGTTTCAGCTAAAAAAAAAGCACCTGCGAACAGGTGCTAAAATCATCTCCCAGGAACGTGGTGTGATGAAAACATGCCTGACCATCTTGCCGTCAGGGAAACAAAGAGTTATTTGGCAGGCTTGGCGATACCAACCCAGCTCATTTTGGCTGGTGTAAAATCAAGTTTCAGACTGCTGTTGGTCAGTGCCGCCAGATCCACTTTCAACAGTTGCTGGTTGGCTGGATCTGTGATGAAAATATCGTCGTTTTGCAAATTGGCACTGATCACTGGTGGGTTGGCGCTGTCAATTTTGCTGATCAGCTGCAAGCTGCCTTTGATGCTGTAACCGGTGTTCACATCTTGCACTGTCAGTTTGCCGCTGCTATCAAGCTGGGCAAAATAGTCCCCGTCACCTGACATGGCAAAAGCGGTGCGGGTGGCCGTGCTGTTGCCGCGCCAGTTAAGCAAGGTCATGGTTTTTGCCACCGGATCCAGCAAGTATTGGTCTTGGCCGGCAAAACCTAGCATGGTACTGAGGTTTTTATGACCGGTCACAGTGCCGATCCGGCCTGACATCCCACTTGGGTTGGCAATTTTACTCGCCACCATTTGGTCTGCTTTTTGTTCTACCACCAGCACGCCGTCAGTACAGCCAAACACACTGTAATCTTTATTGGAAAAACTGCCGTGCAGGCCAGGGCATTGCTCGGCGAACTTTTCTTTTAAGACGTAATTTTCGCCATTTAGCTGATACCACTCGACCTGCGTTGGTAAAGTATTGCTGGCATCCGCTGGCCGGAAGGTCGTTAACAAATGTTTGCCGCGCGGTTCGGCAGTACCATGCATATTCTGTGGCAGATTAAGGCTGGCGGCGAGCTTCGCATTGCCGATACTGGCATCCGTCAGCAATTGTACGGCGGAAGCTTGTCGCGGGTTGGCGACGCCATCAAAAAAGATGGCCGCCTGGCCGCTGTGGACTTCGTAATGGGTTGGTGCCGGGCCATTGAGCTGAAAACTGCTAAGTTTGGCTGCTTGCTGATAATCATGCATATGGTTGCCATGATCTTCTTGCCATAAACCACCATCGACAAAACTGACTTTGTTATCAGTTCTTTGCATCAATACTGCATAACGTTGTTCAGGACTGCTATAAATCGCCTGGATCGGAAATTTACTGTCAAAGCTGCCGAGCTGTTTTTGTTGTTGGATGTCGTAAACATGCACCTGATTGCTGCCGGCAGCACTAAGGATCAGCCGGCCGGCTGATTGTACTTTGTCATGTTTATGTTCGGTGGCAGGTTTACCTTCGTTACTGTGGCTTGAGCCATCACAGCCTGTTAAAGCCATTAATACGGCTGCTGCCATTAAACTTTGTTGGATATTAGAACGCTGAAAAAATTGCACTGACACGATAAAATCCCCCTAAATTGAAATGTTATACTATAACAATGGCATTCAAGTGAGAAGCACTATCAACGAAAAATTAACGCTGTTGGTTGCAGTAACTGGAAAACAGAAGTTGCCACAGCGCGCAATAGGGCGCTGTGGCAATATGGAAAAGAGGGAAGGGGGATGTTACAGGGATTTTTTCCGCGCGCTTAACCGTACCCATTCTTCTTTCACCGCAACCGGATCAAAGTCGAACTCTGTGCTGTAAGCATCGATCACTTGTTGCGCCTGGCTTTCCAGGATGCCAGATAAGGCTAATAAACCACCGGGCCTTACATAAGCGCTGATAATGGCTGATAATTCAGCCAGCGGACCTGCCAGAATGTTGGCGACCACTACATCCGCTTGCAGTTGTGGTTGATCTTTTGGCAGATAGAGTTCGATTTGACCTGCCACGCCGTTGCGCTCGGCATTGGCGGTACTGGCTTCAATCGCCTGCGGATCTATATCTACACCCACCACCCGATTCGCACCGAGTTTTAACGCGGCGATGCCTAAAATTCCGGAGCCGCAGCCAAAATCGACCACCAGTGCTTGCGACAGATCCTGACCATCCAGCCATTCCATGCAAAGTGCTGTGGTCGGGTGGGTACCAGTGCCAAACGCCAGACCCGGATCTAGCATCACATTGACGGCGCTCGGGTCCGGAATATCGCGCCAAGATGGACAAACCCACAACCTTTGCCCAAAGCGGATTGGGTGGAAATTATCCATCCATTCCCGTTCCCAGTCTTTATCTTCTAATTGTTCCAGTTTGTACTGTACACCTTGCTTAAACAAGCTGACTTGCTGCAGTTGCCGGATCACTTTATCCATCGGATGTTCAGCATCAAACAGACCTACCACCACGGTATTGGCCCAATAAATCACTTCACCTGGCATAGGTTCATAAATGGGCGTGTCATGGGCGTCGACAAAGCTGACGGCCTGCGCGCCCCAGCTCATCAGCATATCGCTGACCGTTTCTGCTTGTTTTTCGGTGGTGTGAACACGTAATTGGATCCAGGGCATGACATTCTCTTTGGCAGTTAAAGGGGGCGCTCAGCTAAAGTTGGCTTATTAAAGCACGAACGCCAACCCGCAGGCTGGCGTTCGCGTCAGAACTGATAAACATAGCCGGAATACAGGGTATTTTCCCGTTTGTCAGCCGCATCCGGATATTGAATATTGGCCGTACTGGCACCAAGTTTCAGCGTACCATGCCAAAATGGCCGTTGATAATTCAAATCCAGTCTAACGATTTGCTGTTTGTCATTCACTGGCTTGTAGTTTGCTGGATAGTTTAGACCGTCATAATTGAGTTTGATATTACGGATGGTGGCATAAAGTCCGCTCTGATCGGCAAAGCGGGTAACTGCGCCTAACACCCAGCTTCTGGCGTCACTCTCATAGGTGCTGCCCAGGCTGCGCTGGTAATAGCGGGAGCCGCTACCGTAAGTGAAATGTTCGTAAAAGCAGTTGTAGTATTTATTATCTTCACTACAAGCCACCATAGTATCTGAATATTCGACAAATACTTTAACTTGCTGCTGCGACAGTTGCAGCCAGGTATGACCGCCTGCCAGATTGGCGCAATCAGCAATATCCAGTGGCCCACCGCCTGACGTATCTTCACAGGTTCGTTCGACGTACAGCGAAACCGGTTGGCCGAACCACAAGTCACGGTATTGCAGATCAAAACCTGCTATCTGATTGCCTTTGGTTGATTTGTCGATATCAGCACAGCCCGGCAGATTTTCCGGGCAACTGGTATTGCCTGATAGTAAATCTTTAAATGCATCCAAGCCACAGTCAATGCCTTCACCACACAGCTGTGCGGTAAAAGACAAGCCAATTTCCAGCTTGGCAATAGGTCTTAAATTTAGCCGGTTGCTCCATAACAACGGATTTGCGACCACCCGTTCATGCTCCATTCGGCTGACTGAACTTTGCACACTCCAGGGACCAAACCAGTTGAGCCATTGGTAATCATAGTCAGCTGCATGATAGCCTGTCAGCATCAGCCCTGGCATAGGGCGGGCATTGGTGGATTTATGCAGGCTACTATCAACGCCTGGGCCCCACCACTGCTCAATATAACCAGCGCTCAAAGTCCAGCGGTCAAGCACCAGCGCCAGATAACTATCATCTGGCCGGGTATTTTTGCCATCAGAAGCCTCTTTTACCTGCGTCACTGACCCTTTTCCCGCCAGATATTCGGACTGAAAACTGACACTGGCTGTCGCTTGCTGTTTTTCGCGATAATCGGCACCAAAATGACGAAACTGAGCGGCATCACTGGCGACGACCGCACTTAATTTGCCCTGAACACTGGTTTGTTGCTCAGCGAGATAGCGTTGGTACACCCGTTGGTAAACTTCTGCCACCTTGCCTGTCAGCCGGTTTTGATCAACCTGCTTTAATTCCTGACCAATCGCTTGCCAACGCAGTGGGTAGGTATTTAAAGGCGAGGCTATCAGGCCATAGTCTGACAATAGTTGCATATCGGCGCGTAAGTACAGGTCCGAGCTATCAACAAAAAGTTCGGCTTGCGCTGCGTAGCTGCCAAGTAGCATTGTACTGATGACCAACTGTTTAAACGGTTTATACCACATTGTTTCTGACCTTTATGAAAAATGGAGCCGGCAGATTTTTCAGGCCGGCGATTCTACCTGTTCAACCCCGGATTGTGAATGTGAATCTGTGGTTAGCCATAAAACTGATCTGCTTGCAGGCAAGCGTTTGCTCAGCGACACGGAAATCTGGCTCAAAATCAAGACATAATAAAACGGTCAGTCTGACAACAAGCTGAATCGACCACAGCCAGTGTAACAGTGAGTGACAGAAATTTTATTGCAATGGGATGTCATAAAAAAGATAACAAATGTTTGAAATTGTAAGCTCCGCGGTTGTGTTACGGATTTGCAACAGTCGCAGGCGTTGAAGCGGTAAGAACCGGCCCCGCAACCGGCAGTTTTTCAAGCGTTTGCGCTGTTGTACCCATTAGACTCGCTGGTGCAGCCTTTACTGGCTAGTGTAGAATAACAACTTTATTCAACCTGAAAAGGCTGCTTTATGTCGAAAATTATTGGTATTGCAGGAGCTGGATTTTCTGGCGCAGTGATTGCAAACGAGCTGGCCAAAGCTGGTTATCGGGTTGTGGTATTTGAACCTCGCGCGCACATCGGTGGTAACTGCTATTCCAGTCGCGACGAAGCCAGCGGTATTATGGTACATCATTTCGGTCCGCATATTTTTCACACCGATAAACAGCATGTCTGGGATTATGTCACGGCACTGAGTGAGTTTAAGCCTTATATCAACCGGGTGAAGACCACCACTGGCGGTCGGGTGTTTTCGCTGCCAATCAACTTGCATACCATTAACCAGTTTTATCAGAAAACTTTTTCACCGTTAGAAGCGGCTGAATTTATCAAATTACAAGGCGATCAGAGCATTGCTGAGCCTGAATCTTTTGAACAACAAGCACTGAAGTTTGTTGGTCAGGATCTGTATGAAGCCTTTTTTAAAGGTTATACCCTGAAACAATGGGGACGGAGTCCAACTGAACTGCCAGCTTCAATTCTGAAGCGGTTACCGGTGCGGTTTAACTACGATGATAACTATTTTAATCATCCGTATCAGGGCATGCCGGTCGAAGGCTACACCCCACTGATTGCGAAGTTACTGGACCATCCATTGATTGAAGTCCGGTTAGGCGAAAAATTACAATCCAGTCAGGTGTCTGATTTTCATCATGTGTTTTATTCGGGTCCGCTGGATGCTTTTTTTGATTTCCGACTCGGCCGGCTTGGTTATCGCACTCTTGATTTTAAAGAAATTCGCGCCGAAGGTGACTATCAGGGCTGTGCTGTGATGAATTATGGCGATCAGTCCATACCTTATACCCGCATCTCAGAGCATAAACATTTTACCCCTTGGGAACAGCATCAGGCGACAGTGTGTTTTGCTGAATACAGCCGCGAAGCTGAGCCGGAAGATACGCCTTATTACCCAGTGCGGTTGGTGGCGGAAAAAGCCTTGTTGCAAAATTATGTTGCACTGGCCACTGAGCAGCAACAGGTCACTTTTGTCGGACGACTGGGTACTTATCGTTATCTGGATATGGACGTTACTATTGATGAAGCGCTGCAGACTGCGGTGGCATTTTTACAAGCTGAGCAAGCACAGCAGGTGCTGCCATCTTTTGTTATCAACCCGTTATAGGCAGACAAAATGAAACGATATTTAGTAATTGGACGGGTTGGTGATCGTTCATTGCACCCACATTGGTTGCAAGGTGCGACGCCGAATTTTGATCTTTATTTAAGTTATTTCGGCGATGAAGCAGATAAATACCGGTCACAGGCTCAGTATTATGAGCAGGTCAAAGGTGGGAAATGGCCAGTGTTGCACCGTATTGTCGCCGAAAACCCAGAGCTTATCAGTCAGTATGATGCGGTCTGGATGCCGGATGATGATTTGCTGGCTGATGCTGCTTCCATCAACCGGATGTTTGCGTTATTTGAAGGCTTGTCGCTTGATTTGGCACAACCTGCATTAAGTCATGACTCTTATTACTCGCACGCCAGCCTGTTACAAGTGCCTGATTCTGTGGTGCGTTACTGTAATTTTGTTGAAGTCATGGCGCCAGTGTTTTCTAAACTGGCAATGACACAGCTGCAGCACAGTTTTGGCCAGAGTCCATCGGGCTGGGGGCTGGATAATTTATGGCCCCATTTACTGGGCAATCAAACCAAACGGCAAATCGCAGTGATTGATGCTGTGACCGTGGTCCATACCCGGCCTGTGGGTGGTGAACTGTATAAACTAAACCCGGAATTATCACCGGCGCGGGACATTGAAAAATTAATGACTTTGTATCCGCAGTTTAATATCCATCGCCGTACCCACAAGAATAAATTCCGGGTGTTTTTCCAGGCAATTCTGAAAGAATACAATACTGATTTTAAAGCTTTTTTTGCTGGGAAAGTGCAGCGAATCCGCAATAAACAACGCGGTAAAAACAGTAAAAAATACGGTAGTTAATGGCGCCAGCTAAGCTGAACAGCCTGCGAGTCATAGCGCGAGTTGGTCTTGAGCAGACAATAAAGAAAAATCACGGCTGCAGTCAACTGCAGCCGTGATTAACATTACTTCATCCCCAGTTTGTGCTCCAGGTAATGAATATTGGTGCCACCTTTATTGAAGTTGACGTCGGTCATAATGTCCTTGTGCAAGTCAATATTGGTTTTGATGCCACCGACCAGTAATTCACTTAACGCATTGCGCATCCGGGCAATCGCGATTTCACGGTTTTCACCATAAGTGATCAGCTTGCCAACCATCGAATCATAGTTTGGCGGTACTGTATAATCGGCATAAATATGCGAATCCCAGCGCACACCATTGCCACCTGGTGGGTGGAAGCGGGTGATAGTACCCGGAGATGGAATAAAGGTTTTCGCATCTTCAGCGTTAATCCGGCATTCCACCGCATGACCGCGAATGACGATATCGGATTGTTTGATTGACAGTGGCATGCCTGAAGCGATGCGTAACTGCTCTTTAATCAAATCAACGCCGGTGATCATTTCAGTGACCGGATGCTCTACCTGAATACGGGTGTTCATCTCGATAAAGAAGAATTCACCGTTTTCATACAGGAATTCAAAAGTACCGGCACCGCGATAGTTCAGATCGATACAAGCCTGCACACAACGGCCACCAATAAAGTCGCGTTGCTGTTGGGTAATGCCAGGCGCTGGCGCTTCTTCCACCACTTTTTGGTGGCGACGCTGCATTGAACAGTCACGCTCGCCTAAGTGGATGGCTTTACCTTGACCATCAGCCAACACCTGGATTTCGATATGACGTGGGTTTTCCAGGAATTTTTCCATGTAAACCATGTCGTTACCAAAAGCAGCTTTAGCTTCAGCTTTGGTCATCTCAATCGATGATACCAGTTCGTCTTCGTTACGAACCACACGCATGCCACGACCACCACCACCACCGGCGGCTTTGACGATAATCGGATAACCGATGCGTTTGGCAATAACTTTGTTAACGTCCGCATCGTCACCGACGGCGCCGTCTGAACCAGGGACACAAGGTACACCGGCTTTTTTCATCGCTTCGATGGCGGAGACTTTATCACCCATCAGGCTGATAGATTCCGGTCTTGGGCCAATGAAAATCAGGCCACTTTCTTCGACTTGCTGGGCAAAATCGGCCCGTTCAGCTAAAAAGCCATAGCCTGGGTGAATGGCTTGGGCATTGGTCACTTCGGCAGCTGCAATCAGCGCCGGGATATTCAAATAACTTTGTGGTGATGGCGCCGGGCCAATACAGATGGTCTCGTCAGCCAGCAACACATGTTTCAAATTTCGGTCGACAGTGGAGTGCACTGCAACAGTTTTAATACCGAGTTCTTTGCAGGCGCGTAAAATACGCAGTGCAATTTCTCCCCGGTTGGCAATCAGCACTTTTTCTAACATGGGTCGGCCTTTTGAATTATTCGATCACAAATAAAGGCTGGTCAAATTCAACCGGCTCGCCGTTCTCAACCAGAATGGCTGTGATGGTGCCTGCTTTGTCCGACTGGATCTGGTTCATCATTTTCATCGCTTCAACGATACACAGAGTATCGCCGACTTTGACGCTTTGACCCACTTCGACGAAGTTTTTCGAGGTTGGTGAAGCGGCGCGGTAGAAAGAGCCGACCATGGGTGAACGCAACTGGTGACCCGTGACCACTGGTGCTGCTGGTGCAGCTGCCGCTGCGGCAGGCGCTGCTGCAACTGGGGCTGGTTGTGGGGCCGCTTGATAGTGTACTGGTGCATATTGTTGTACCGGGCCGCCGCGGCTGATACGAACCGATTCTTCACCTTCGGTGATTTCCAGTTCGTTAATACCTGATTCTTCCAGAAGCTCGATCAGTTTTTTAATTTTTCTAATATCCATGACGATGTCGCCTAACTTAGTTGAAATATGGGTTTATGATCTTGGTTGTTTTACAAAAAACTTTAATGGTTGCATCAGGCTGGTTGCGGCCTTAATGCGGATACTGCGGCTTGCAGTGCGAAGTGATAACCCTGAGTACCCAGGCCACAGATCACGCCAGTCGCAATATCAGATAAATAAGAATGCCGACGAAATGCTTCACGCGCATGTACGTTCGACAAGTGCACTTCAATAAAAGGTATCGCCACAGCCAATAAGGCATCGCGGATCGCAATACTGGTGTGGGTATAAGCGCCCGGATTAATCAGAATATAATCCTGTTGGCCCAAAGCTTGCTGAATAGCGGTTACCAGCTCATGTTCAGCATTGGTTTGCAAATGGGTCAATTCAACTTGCAAATCAGTGGCATGTTGCTGCAGTTTGGTGACGACTTCAGGCAAGGTCTGAGTGCCATAAATATGTGGCTCCCGTTGTCCAAGCATATTCAGGTTGGGGCCATTCAGAAGCAAAATTCGTAAAACTGTTGCCATTTGTCGCCTGTTCCGTTGAAGTTCTATCATCTGCAGTTATCTTGCAAAGCCTTGGTTTTTATCTTGCCAAATGCTGGTGAAAAAAGCATCTTTTTCCGTTCAGCTGCAGCTGACATTGCACAGTTGCCGCTTATTATAGAGAAATCGCAGCAAATGGCAGCAAAATACTGGTCTTATCAGCAGAGCGGAACTTTTTGTCAGCTTCGAAGTCGTCTACAGCCATTGGCAGCAAAAAAAACGCCAGAAGCTGAGTTCTGGCGCTCTGCAGGGCAGTGGGCAGTCCTGGTTAACCCGGGTTCAGCGCTGCCAGATGGGCCTGAAATTGGGCTGGCGGCATAAAGCCTGTGACGCGGGATTTGGTCAATTCGTTGCCATTTGGTGCAAAAAACAACAAAGTTGGCAGGCCGAGCACATTAAATTTATCCAAGACCTGTTGATCTTCGACGGTCGCTTTTGTGACATCGATCCGCAGTAAGCGGATTTTGGCCATTTCGGTTTTAACGCCGGCATCAGCAAAAGTAATGTGTTCAAACTCCTTACAGGCCACACACCATTCGGCAAATAAATCCAGCATCACATACTGATTAGCAGCCTGAGCTGCGGCCAACTCAGTCTCGAGCTCAGCGAGCGTTTTAATATCAATAAATTTGCCGGCAGTGGCTGACGGTGCTGAACTCACTACCGGTTGCGGGGCTGGCCACCAAAAACGTTGGTTCAGCAGTAAAGTTCCAGCCACCAGCAAGGTGGCCAATAGCCAGGTGACTGATCGCCACAGCGGTCGCTGTAATTGTTGCTGGGTCTGGTGCAAAAACAAGGCAAATGTCAGCAGTAATAAACTCAGCAGGATCATCAGCACCTGATCCGGCAGGATGCGTTCCAGTAGCACCAGCGGTACTGATAACAGCAGAAAACCAAATAAGGCTTTGATCCTGTCCATCCAGGCGCCTGGTTTTGGTAAAAATTTGCCGCCGGTGGCGCCCAGTAGCAATAACGGCAGGCCCATACCTAAGCTCAGCACATACAATACCAGGGCGCCATAGGCCAAATCACCACTTTGCGCTATGTACAACAAGACGCCGGTTAATGGTGCTGTCGTACAAGGCGATGCGACTAAACCCGACAAGGCCCCCATCAACAATGCGCTGCCGAGACGCCCCCCTTGTTGTTGATTGCTGACCTGATTGACCTTTTGCTGCCAGCTCGCCGGTAATTGCAATTGGAAGACGCCAAACATCGCCAGTGCCAGCAACACAAAGAGTACACTGATGCCAGTCAGCACCCATGGATGCTGAAAATAAGCCTGAAATTGCACGCCAGCGCTGGCGACCACCAGTCCAAGCAGTGAATAAGTAATGGCCATCCCCTGCACATAGGCCAAAGACAAACTAAAAGCCCGCCCCGTACTTAACTGTTGGCCCTGACCGACAATAATGCTGGTCAGGATCGGGTACATCGGAAAAACACAGGGAGTAAAGGCCAATCCCAGCCCCAACAGGAAAAATAACCCCAAAGTCCAGAAACTGCGATCCTGATTTAACCGCTGTGCCAGCTCGGTTTGTTGTGACACTGGAGCTTCGCTACCGGCATTGGAATTGTTGCTGTTGTCTGTGGTTTGCGGCTCAGTTGCCAGTTGTTCGGAACTGATGGGCTCTGCTGTCGTGTTACTGGCCGCTAATGGCGACAACGGAATTTCTACCGTGGTCACCGGATAACATAAACCCGCTTCTGCACAGCCCTGATAACGGATTTTTAAGCTGGCATCAGCATCTATGTTGGCCAGTGGCACAGTAAAGACCAGTTGGTGCCGGTAAATTTCGGTCTGGCCAAAATATTCGTCCTGATACGGCATGCCCGGTGGATATTGTGGGTGGGAAAAATTCACCGCCACCCCGGCGATTTTGAATTTATCTTTATACAGATAATAACCATCCGCAATTTGCCAGCTCAGTTTTAGCTGATTACCCTGCTGGGCAAAATCAACCTGAAACGCCTGCTCAACCGGTAAAAACTGTGGCTGATTACCTAATTTACTTAAAATATCATTAGCTTGCAGTGAAAAGCTGCTCAGCAATAACAGCAAAAAACCACCCAGAATTCGTAACATCAGTAAAATTATCCTTGTTGTTGAAAACGCGGCCTGAATCTGTCAGCCCGCACTGTATGGCCCTCAGTCAGGCTGAACAAAACAGTCGCTTTACGCAAAGCGCTTGGTGTTGGCTCAACTCCCGAGCAAAATCAACTTCAGAGCATGGTTGCATGCTGCCACAATGTAAGGTTTCAGCCAATCGAAACAGGCTGTTGCCTGAAAAGACCGGTCGGAGCAGTACTGCCTTTCAGCGACGGCTGGATTTTTCGCGTCAGACAGATTTTTTTCTGCGACCCCTTGGTTTTTTTTCGGCGTTGCCCCATATAGCTGTCACAACAAATTTAACGTCAACGTTAAAATCCAAACCAAGCTTTAGGAGAAATTAAGCATGAATATTCGTCCATTACACGACCGCGTGATCATTAAACGCCTGGAAGCAGAAAGCAAATCGGCTGGTGGTATTGTACTGACCGGCGCTTCTGCTGAAAAATCAACCCGGGGCGAAGTGGTAGCTGTGGGCAACGGCCGGATCCTTGAAAACGGTACTGTGCGTCCATTAGAAGTAAAAGTGGGCGACAAAGTGATCTTCGGTGCTTATGTTGAACGCAGCGAAAAAATTGATGGCCAAGAATATGTCATCACTAAAGAAGACAATATTTTAGGCGTGATCACTGAATAATTTCAGCACCCTGCATTTCACACATTGATTTGATAAAAATTTTCGAGGAATTTTAGAATGGCTGCAAAAGACGTACGTTTTGGTGATGAAGCCCGTAACAAGATGCTTAAAGGCGTCAACATCCTGGCAAATGCGGTTCGTGTGACTTTAGGTCCAAAAGGCCGTAACGTGATTCTGGACAAATCTTTTGGTGCGCCGTTGATCACCAAAGACGGTGTATCTGTTGCCAAAGAAATCGAGCTGGAAGACAAGTTCGAAAACATGGGCGCCCAAATGGTGAAAGAAGTTGCTTCTAAAGCCAATGACGAAGCCGGTGACGGTACCACGACTGCCACAGTACTGGCGCAGAACATCATCAACGAAGGCGTGAAAGCTGTTGCTGCCGGTATGAATCCAATGGATTTAAAACGTGGTATCGATAAAGCGGTGATCGCAGCTGTGGCTGAATTAAAAACTTTATCTCAGCCATGTGCTGACACCAAAGCTATTGCTCAGGTCGGTACTATCTCTGCTAACTCTGACGATGAAATTGGTCAAATCATTGCCAATGCCATGGACAAAGTCGGCAAAGAAGGCGTGATCACTGTTGAAGAAGGTCAGGGTCTGGCTAACGAGCTGGCCGTGGTTGAAGGCATGCAGTTTGACCGCGGTTACCTGTCTCCATACTTCATCAACAACGCTGAAGCCGGCCAGGTTGAGCTTGATAATCCATTCATTCTGACTGTTGATAAGAAAATCAGCAACATCCGTGAATTGTTACCGGTGTTAGAAGGCGTGGCCAAGTCTGGCAAGCCATTGCTGATCATCGCTGAAGACTTAGAAGGCGAAGCTTTAGCCACGCTGGTTGTCAACAACATGCGCGGTATCGTGAAAGTTTCTGCGGTGAAAGCACCAGGTTTCGGTGACCGTCGTAAAGCCATGCTGCAAGATATTGCGGTATTAACTGGCGGTGTGGTGATTTCGGAAGAAATTGGTCTGGAACTGGAAAAAGCAACCTTAGAAGATTTAGGGACTGCCAAACGCGTGGTGATCACCAAAGACAACACCACCATTATTGATGGTGCTGGTGAGCAAGCTGCCATTGATGGTCGCGTCAAGCAAATCCGTCAGCAAGTGGAAGATGCCACTTCTGATTACGACAAAGAAAAACTGCAAGAGCGTCTGGCCAAGTTAGCTGGCGGTGTTGCAGTGATTAAAGTGGGCGCTGCCACTGAAATCGAAATGAAAGAGAAAAAACACCGCGTTGAAGATGCGCTGCATGCAACCCGTGCTGCCGTTGAAGAAGGCGTGGTGCCTGGCGGTGGTGTGGCGCTGGTCCGTGTCGCCGCTAAACTGGTTGACCTGCGTGGTATCAACGAAGATCAAAACCATGGTATCAAAATTGCGCTGCGTGCGATGGAAGCACCACTGCGTCAGATCGTCGACAACGCCGGTGATGAGCCGTCAGTGGTTGTCAACAACGTCAAAGCTGGCGAAGGTAACTATGGTTACAACGCTGCGACTGGCGTGTACGGCGACATGCTGGAAATGGGGATCCTGGATCCAACCAAAGTGACCCGTTCAGCACTGCAATTTGCCGCCTCTGTCGGTTCACTGATGATCACCACTGAAGCCATGGTGACAGAACTGCCGAAGAAAGATGCTCCAGCTATGCCTGATATGGGCGGCATGGGTGGTATGGGCGGCATGATGTAATGCGACGAGAGTCGCGGAGGTCGCTATCCTCGCGGGGTTACACCGATAGTGTACACTAACTTAGCTTAGTGTACACCCACCCGCAAACATAGTAGTCGAAAAAATCCGTTGGTCGGATTCACCCAATCCGATCAGCGGCATTCCTTCGGGAGTGTTTCGCCTGATTGCATTGGATGGAATCAGCTTGAAGAAATAGGCGCTAGTTTGCAGCCTGCAATTCATTTGGCTAAGCCAAAAGTCCCGCGCTGGTCCAGGCGACGACTTTAAACATAGAAAAATTCGGCGACTTCGGTCAGCCGGCAAAACGCTATGCGAGGTTTACGCCGTCAAGCCTGCCATTTCTGGCACGACTAAACGGTTCATGACACTACTGAGCGACGCTCCGGCGTAAGCTATTGTAGTTATTGTCTCAACTTTTCCGGCTGATACAGCGGTTGAGTAGCGAGACCTGTTATACGGCTAACAGTAGCCTAGGGATAGTGCGATGCTGGTAACGGCGTGGTGCAAAGCTTCCTGACAATGTACCTCTGCGCAAGCAGTGCCTTAACCTGTGAGGGTGGGTATAGCACACGAACAATACGTGAGCTGGGGGCTAGGCTGGGTAATATGGTTAACATATGTGAACTGCTGATAAATACCGTCAACCGCACTGAGCGAAAGATTGTTGTTACGCTCTGACCAAAAGGTACGTGGCTGGTTATTCCTCTTACATCTGGGAATACGCCGTTTTCAGGCCACCGGTGGATAGGCAGAACCTAAGTTACTCGTGTAACTACAATGGAACTCGGTAAGCCCGATTGTTCGCCTTGTTTGCGCAAGGCAGGGGATCCGTAAGGAAAACTGTTGGACAAGCGGGTAAAGGATGTCTGACCAAGCGAAGGCTGCGCTGTAATGGCGTGGATAGGGGTTCAAACTTTGCCCTGACCCGAAAGGGTGCCAAATTCAGACTGGTCTTTAATCGTGTGAAGACGTGGCAAGCCGTCTTAAGCACAACTCCCACTGGGGAAAGATAATATCTTCCCCGTGGGGGAGGTGTGTCTTCTCTTCTGCGTGGGGGTAACGCAACAGGAGAAAAGCAAGATGAGTACGGTGATGAAAATGGCCATACCTGCGTTCTCCCACCCAGCGCAAAGTTGGCATACCATTGACTGGTATCTGATGCAGCGACAGGTGAGAGGGCTACAAGTACGGATCGCGAAGGCGACGAAACAGCAACAGTGGCGCAGGGTGAAAGCTCTGCAACGGATGCTGGTGCGCTCGTTTGCTGCCAAGGCATTGGCAGTCAGGCGGGTCACGGAAAACCGGGGCAAAAGGACGTCCGGTGTTGATGGGGAGTTGTGGGGGACGCCTGAGTTGAAATGGCAGGCTATTACAAGGTTACAACGGCAAGGCTATCAGCCAAAACCGTTACGTCGGGTTTATATTCCAAAGGCCAACGGCAAACGCCGTCCCTTAGGGATACCAACGATGCTGGACCGCGCGATGCAGGCTCTATACCTGTTGGCGTTAGAACCGGTGTCGGAAACTACGGCCGACCGCAATAGTTATGGCTTTCGCCCAATAAGGTCCACGGCTGATGCGATAGAGCAATGCTTCGTCAATTTAAGCCGCAAAAGCTCGGCAGAGTGGGTACTGGAAGGGGACATCAAAGGTTGCTTCGACAACATCAGTCACAACTGGTTGCTTGCCAACGTACCGTTGGATAAACAAGTGCTCAGACGTTGGCTGAAGGCGGGGTATCTGGAGTCCGGTAGTTTATTTGCAACCGAAGCCGGTACGCCACAAGGGGGTATTATTTCGCCTGTGTTAGCCAATTTGGCACTTGATGGTTTGGAAGCGGTGTTAGAAAGCCATTTTGGCCAGAAAAACACTAAAGCCAGCTACAAGACCAAGGTCAACTATGTGCGGTACGCGGATGACTTTGTGATTACCGGTATCTCGAAAGAGCTGCTGGAACATGAAGTAAAACCTCTGGTCGAGGCCTTTATGGCTGAACGGGGGCTGACGCTATCGCCGGAGAAAACGCTGATCACCCATGTGGAGGATGGCTTCGACTTTTTGGGGCAGAATATTCGTAAGTACAACGGCAAACTGTTGATAAAGCCAAGCCGGAAGAACTTGCGTAATTTGCTACAGAAAGTAAAAGGCATAATTTCGGGGAACAAAACCGTGACGGCGGGTTTGTTGGTATCACTGCTCAATCCTGTTCTGCGGGGCTGGGCAAACTACCATCGACACATTGTTGCGAAAGAGACCTTTAATTATGTCGACTATCGGGTTTGGAAAATGCTGTGGAAGTGGTGTCGCAGGCGGCATAAAAACCGTCGTTACCGCTGGGTTAAAGAGAAATATTTTAAGTCAGTGGGCACCCGCAACTGGGTGTTTTCCGGCGAAGGGGCAGATAAGCAAATGTATCGGCTCTTTTACTGCAATGACACGCCGATAAAGCGGCATATTAAGATTAGGGCAGAAGCCAATCCGTATGATTTGGCCGACGAGGAATACTTTGAGAAGCGGCTTGAGCGCACTTGGAGAGACTCAATGGCTGGACAACGGAAAGTGCTTTACCTCTGGCTACGGCAGCAGAAATGCTGTCCGGTATGCCGGTTCCCGATTACCAAGGAAACGGAATGGCATATTCACCATATCGTGGAAAAGGTAAAAGGCGGATCGGATGAGCTGGATAACCTAGTTTTGCTGCACCCTAATTGCCATCGGCAATTGCATAGTGTTTCGATATAGACAATTATCGCTTTTATGCCTATGTTGATTATTTCTCGAAGGAGGAGTTTTAAATGGGGACAACGAAGAGATATATGGAAAATAGAGAACACCAACATGCTGTTGCGATAGGAATTGCCGTTGAGGCTGGAGTTCTGGAGCGATGTGATATTCATGACGGCATTGTTTTCAATATCGGGGGTGAAATCGAAGAAGCCTATCGATTAGGAAACACAAAGTTTAGTCGTGGCCAACTAGATGGTGCTTTTGAGTCTAGAAGGGACATGACTGATGCAATCAAGGAGGTTGTAGAGTCACCAGATCATGCAAATGATCGTTGTGAGGCTTGCTTTGATGCTATGCATGGAGATGACTAGTCCGAGGTAGTCGCTGGTCGGTACTTAGGTATTGGCTTATAAAGGCTTGAGCCGTATGCGGGGAAACTTGCTTGTACGGTTCTTAGGGGGCGGCGGCGCAGTAATGCGCTGCTGCTACCCGACGTGCGACGAGAGTCGCGAGGTCGCTAACCTAGCAGGCTACACCGTAAGCGGATACTAACGTATCCGCTTCATTCCTGCAAAAATAGTAGTCGAAAAATCCGTTGGTCGGATTCACCCAATCCGATCAGCGGCATTCCTTCGGGAGTGTTTCGCCTGATTGCATTGGATGGAATCAGCTTGAAGAAATAGGCGCTAGTTTGCTGCCTGCAACAGGCTAAGCCACTGTCATCAGTTGATGACCATAGAAGAAAAACGGCGACTTCGGTCAGCCGGCAAAACGCTATGCGAGGTTTACGTCGTCAAGCCTGCCATTTCTGGCACGACTAAAGGGTTCATGACACTACTGAGCGACGCTCCGGCGTAAGCTATTGTAGTTATTGTCTCAACTTTTCCGGCTGATACAGCGGAGCAGTCGCGAGACCTGTTATACGGCTAACAGTAGCCTAGGGATAGTGCGATGCTGGTAACGGCGTGGTGCAAAGCTTCCTGACAATGTACCTCTGCGCAAGCAGTGCCTTAACCTGTGAGGGTGGGTATAGCACACGAACAATACGTGAGCTGGGGGCTAGGCTGGGCTATAGGGTTAACGTAAGTGAACTGCTGATAAAGCAACTATGACCAGAGCTCACAACAATTGCTGACTTGTGACTGCAATAATAGCTGCAAAGTGGTTTAACTTTGCATGATGTAGCACAATGAAGCCGTTGACCTAAGATGACGGTCTTAGTATCAGCATCAGCGCAGCAGAACGTTTGCCAAGAAGATTTACAAGCTATTCAACGCCCTATCGACAAACAGAACTGGTCAAGTTGCATTGATGCAGAATTGTTCGCCATACAGGGCCTGGAGGCGGGATGACGTATTAGCAATTGATTGGACCCGTACAAACGTAGTTTGTGTCCCACGCATTCGGGTAAATATTGCAACTCTTTGAATAGTTGACTGTTACAGTAGTCTGCGCGTGATAGGCGGCAATGAGGCTGGACTGAGTCGCCTTGAAATGCAACTGGTCGCTGTTAATGGCATAACGACCTGTATCATTACACCCCCCCGCTGGGTTGCCTTCTAGTTTAAAGATAAAAACTTCCTTGCCTGCAATGCTGGCTGGAACAAAGCCGACAATTTTTGCGACCTGCATATCTGCCATCGCTGACACCGAAAGAATGGCAAGCAGCGACCATCTATATTTTTTCATCTTTTGAATTCCTTTATTGTTAACTCTGAATACGCCAGCAACAAACTACTCGCGGATTGACGTCTTGGTGGTCGCATGCCACGCGTGGCTTGTAGTGTCTTCACTTGGGGACTGTGCTGTCATTGACACATTTGCGCCGGAATGCCAAAAACATCACATATTGTCGCTCCATGACGCCAATTGTTGGTATTACTTTTCATTGACCTAACGGCTTATTCTGCGATAAAACCAGCCTTGTCGCAACAATTCGGCAAATCCATCAAAATCCCCCATGGAAGCACTTTTGCTCTTGCAAACTATTGTCATTAAACACAGCGTCGTAGAGCAGCATCTTGTGCACAAGAACAAAATTTGCTCTGTCCCATTTTTATCTGCTACATTTCTGGCAATAGTTTTTGTACAGGTCAACCGGATGACTGCAGTATCTTTTTCTTTGTTATCAACAATTTCCAACTTGAATGCGTTACAACAGGAAATGCAATTGCTGCTACAGCAAGCCTGGCATGCTCATGTCAATCAACGGGATTATCAGGGTGGTTGGGATGTATTACCGCTTCGTTGCGCTGCTGAATACCTACATAGCCACACTGTGTTACAAAGCTTTGCTATCGCCGGCGTCACGGCCTGGCAGGATTTGCCGTTGCTCAGCCAGTGTCCGGCGTTACAGGCCTGGCTGCATAGCCTGCCCTGGTCAGTGAAATCAGTTCGCCTGATGCGGTTGCATGCCGGCGCTCTGATTAAACCGCATCGCGATCATGGTTTATGCCTGGAGCAAGGTGAAGCCCGTTTACATCTGCCGTTGCAAACCCACCCTGAATTACGGTTTTATGTCAATGAACAACAAGTGCCGATGCAGGCTGGTGAACTTTGGTATATCAATGCTGATCAAACGCATTGGGTAGAAAATAACGGCCAGCAGGACAGAATTAATCTGGTGCTGGATTGCGCAGTCAACGCTGTATTGCAGGAGCAAGTTTATGCCGGTCGCCAGTACTGAATCCAATGTGTTATCTTCCGCTCCCGCCAACTCTCCTGTGAATGCTGCACTCAGCTTCAGTCAGTTGCAACAATTCGCACTGCAGTTACTGGCCTGTACTGCTGCGGGATCGACCCGGCAGTTGATCCAGCCCTGGCTGGAGCGGCTCTGCCAGCAAGTCGGCCTGGAGCTGCATCCGCCGTTATTTATTGATGCAGATGCCACTATCACGGCATTTGGCAAAGCGGTGTCGCCGACGACGGCGGCGCAGTGCGCGGAAGATCCGGAGCGGAGCCGGGTATTTATCCAGGGCATTTTTGCAGCCATTCGCGATCGCCTCGCCAAACAGCCGGATCGACCTGTGCTGTTGCTGTATGCCGGTACCGGCCCCTTGGGCTGGCTGATGCTGCCTTTACTGGCATTATTCAGCGCCCGTCAGTTACAAGTCACGGCGCTGGATATTCATCCACAATCACTGGCGTCTTTTCGCCAACTGGCTGCTTTGTTTGGCGTTTCTGATCGGATCTGCCAATGGGTTTGTGCGGATGCGACGGTCTGGCAGCCTGAAACCGGTCGCCATTTTGATTTGATCCTGTCAGAAACCATGAAACATTTGCTGCAGCAAGAACCGCAAGTGCAAATTTTCACCCATCTACAGCAATTTCTGCGGGCGGATGGTGAACTGTTACCACAACAGATCAATTTGGCGGCGGCGTTGCAATGGCACACTGACGCCGGGCTACAGACGGCCTTGTTAGGGCCGTTATTTAGCCTGAACCGGCAGACCGCGGCGCAATTGGCTGCAGGTGATCGCAGCATGTTGCAAGGACGCTTACAGCTACCGCAGTTTGAAGCTGGCATGCTGAACTTAAAGCTCACCACCGACATTCAGATCTATCAGCACTACCAGTTGCAGCAAGAACAATCACAACTGACCTTATCTCGCTATAAAACCAATCTGCGGTTGCTGCCGGGTTCAAGCCTGAGTTTTCAGTATCAGCAAGGCGAATATCCGGATTTTCACTTTGAGTTTCAGACGCAGCAACCAGAATTGGTCAGCAGTGCCGATGTCTCCGTGATACCACTGTGGCATTTGCAGCGCTGCTGGCAAAAAGTGCAACTGAAAATGTACCGGGAACTACCCAATAACGCTTATGCTGAAGAATGGCAACTGGACCGCGCAGTACTGGATTTGGCAGGGATTGGGCTTGAACCCGGACTGACGGCGTTGCATCAGTGCCATCGCTTGAGCGATTTGCAAGCCTTTGTCCAGAGCCGAGGGTTATCGGAGGCGCACATCCAGCAGATCAACCAACAATTGCAGCAACTAGCCAGCGGTTTGCAGACGGCCAGTCCGTTACCGGCCCCGCTGAATGCTGAACAACTGGCGTTTTGGCAACAGCATGGCTATCTGGTGGTGCCCGGGGTGTTAACGGCGGCACAATGCGCTGCCAGCCGTGCTGCGATCTGGCAACATTTACAGGCCGATCCATTGGAACCCGCCAGTTGGTACCTGCAGGGCGATAAAATGAAAAAAATTATGCTGCAACTGTTTCGCCATCCGGCGCTGGACCAGAATCGGCAAATTCCATTGATCCGACAGATTTTCCAGCAATTGTGGCAGCGCCATGATTTGGCCATGAGCACAGATCGGGTTAGTTTTAATCCGCCGGAAACTGCCGACTGGCAATTTCCGGGGCCCCAGATGCATTGGGATCTGCCACTGACATTACCTGTGCCTTTTGGCACTCAGGGCATGATTTATCTGACCGATACCACGGCTGAGCAAGGCGCTTTTTGTTGTGTACCGGGTTTTCATTTACAAATCAGTGACTGGTTGCGGCAACAACCTGAACCAGACCCAATACTGCTGCAGATGCAGCGCTGGTCTGACTGGCCGGTACAAGCTATTGCTGCCAGGGCTGGTGATTTGATTATCTGGCATCATGCGCTGCCGCATGGTCCCAGTGCCAATAAAGCCAGTTTGCCTCGGATGGTGCAGTACATTAATTGTTATCCGCTGAATATGGCAACTGTGGCTGACTATGACTGAACCAGCAACTGAACTGGACGCCAGTTTGCGGCAACAGCGCTATCGACAATTATTGCAACAAGCTGATGGGTTACGGCAATTGACGCAGGCCAGTAGTCTCGATGACTTTTGCGCCGTGCTGGCGGCTGCGTTGCAATGGCCGGCGTTGTCGGTTGAAGTCATGCTGGCGTTTTTGCAGCAACAGAATCAGCTGTACCTAGAGCCCGAATTAGTGTTATTCAGCAAGCTCTGGCAACCGGCCACTTATCGTCGCAAAGATCAGAGTATCAGCTGGCTACCGGCTTGGCGCCGGCTCAGTCAGCCATTTTATCTGGATGATTTGCAATTGGCTGGCCAGTCGCTGCTGGCGCAACTAATTAAACCTGTCAGCCGGCTGGTGGATCTGTTGCCACAACGGCAATTATTGCCGATAGTCGAACCAGATCTGCTGATTTTTCACTGGTCGCGTTGCGGCTCTACGTTGCTGTCGGGCAGCCTTGGCTTGGCTACTGAGGTCAAGGTTTTATCCGAATCCATGTTAATCAGCGACATGTTGCTGGACCCTCATTGGCCAGCGGCCGCCCAGCCTGAGTTATTGCAGTTAATGATCAGGTTGCAGGGCCAATTTCGGCATGCTGAAACTAAACTCGCGGTGAAATGTAATGCCTGGGATCTGCAGGACTGGCCTTTGTGGTTACAGGTATTTCCAAAGGCCAGGGTGATCTGTCTGGGGCGGGAACCTGACCGAATTCTGGCTTCGCATCAGCGGCTTAGCGGCCGACAAATGGTATATTTGCAGCCGTCGGTCTGGCGTGACTCATCTTTACTCAGTCCGGCCTTACCACGACTGACTGGACGTATACAGGTGATGCAAAGCCTGATGCAACATTCAGCGGCTTTACTGGCCACAGGGCGGGCGCATTGGCTGGATTATTCGCAGCTGATGCAGTTAAGTCCAGAGCGGATCGCCGCTTGGCTCGGCCTGCAGCTGGATCAGCAGCAACAGGCACGTTGGCTGGCTTTTTGGCAAACCGATGCCAAACAAGCCGTGCCGGCAGATACAGCATCAAAGCTGCAATTTCAGCCCAGTGTGCAGCATGCTGCTGAAGTCTTTAGCGCCGCTGAGCTGCTGTTGATCCATCAGCAACTGGCGGCTCCTTATCTGGCGCTGCAAGTAAAGTACAGCGTTTGAAGTTGTTAGCTAAGGGGGCGTTTTGCTCAGTCGCACTGCAGTGGTGTCGCGCCGAAATAAATGTCACCGAATGGCAATGGCGCATATCCCAACTGCTTGATCAGGGCATTGGCCTGTTGCAACCAGGCCTGGTGTTGGCTTAGTTGTGGAAATTCCAGTGGAACCGTTAACATGCTGCCGCCGAACTGGTCGACAGCGGCTGGTATCACTGCGGCAGCCTCAGTTGCCGGCAGCGCAAAAAACTGTTGGATTTTCGTCAGCCCCTCGTTGCTGAACAGTGCATTGAATGACAGCGTCAACCAGTCACTGGCGGGCCAGTCTTGTTGTAATTGCCAGGCATAAGCCTGTAGCTCCAGCCAGTAACACAGATTTTTTTCCGCTGGTTGCAGTGTTGGCCACAGCGCCTGCACCATCTTCAACTGATCCTGGCTGGCATCCGGCAGATAAAAATTTTTCAGCGGAATATAGTCAAATAACGGCGGCACAAAGGCATTTAGCTTTAATAACGAGCGCACTGTCGAAAGTGGCTCACGGTGCAGATGCAGGATTTTCACCGGCCCGGTGAGCTGCTGGCGGAACCAGTACAGGTGACGCCAGCACGGAAAACCGGTTTCAATATAAGACCGGCCAGTATCCAGTTGTTGCTGGATCTGCTGCAGGTGCTGCTGGATCAGCTCAGCATTATGTTGCAGGGGGAAAGTCGCGGCATTTAAATCTGGCCGGTATTGAAAATGTAGTGGTTCATGTTCGACCCGTGCCTGCGGCAATTGTTGTCGCAACAATTCGGTTAGCCACTGGGTGCCACAGCGGCCGGTTGATAACACAAAATATGCACTCATCAGCTGTCCTTGTCTTCATTGATTTTTTATCACAGATTTATCAGCAAATATCAGCCTGATTTGGCTGGAAATAAATTTCACTCAGTTCTAGCTTGTATCTCAAAATATAACAAGATGGAGTTTGCCATAGTGGAGATGTTTCAACTGCCTGACGGTTTAAGAGTTCGCCCTGCCACAGCCAGTGACCAGTTATTTCTGGCACAGCTGTTTGAATCCACCCGCCAAGATCTATACCTGATTGATCAGAGTGCAGAAGCCACCGCAGAATTGATGGATTTGCAATTTCGCGCTCAGACTCAGGGCTATGGTCAGCAGTTTCCGAATGCGATGTATTTTGTCATTGAAAAACATAGTGCAGCCATTGGCAAAGTGACGTTGGATTTTGGCAGCAATGAAATCCGTTTAGTGGATATTGCCCTGTTGCCTAAAGCCAGAGGTCAGGGGTTTGCAGCCTCTGTCGTGCAATCGCTGCAACTGGCCGCCAGTAAAGTGGGCACGCCAATGACGCTGACAGTCCTGAGCCAGAATTTACCTGCAAAACAGCTGTACGCCAGACTTGGCTTTCAGCCCGCCGACCTCAGCCCACCTTATGAACAATGGATTTGGTATCCGCCAGCGATGCGCAGCATCGTGATGGCCAGTTAAAGTTCAGTTTGTGACAGCGAAGTCTGTGCAATTTGCCACCATCTTGCTCTGGCCTTGCCAGGGCAAAGCACCACAGAGGTAGACCATGGAAGCATTTAATTTTGCCAATCTGCAGTCGTTGCTCGGCGAACAAATCGAAGTCAGCGATGCCCTGGCGCAGAAAACCCGGATGAAATTAGTCGCCGTTACCCAACCAGCCTGGCAACACCACAATTTCGCTACTTTTTCCGTCGAGCTGGAACAGGCTGAATCCGGCTTGTATTTCCCCTGCGGTAATTACCAGTTAAGCCATCAGGGCTTTGGGGCTGTGGTGTTATATCTGTCACAGATTGCCGCAGATCGTTATCAGATAGTTGTCAGTCGCGCCGTCACACCTGAGCAGCCGCAGCTACAAGCTGGCTGAAAGGGTCGTGATGTCATCTCACTTACAAGGAGCACGTTGTTATGTCTAATCCTTACGTTGGCGAAGTCAGAATGTTTGCTTTTGCCTTTACGCCGAGAAACTGGGCCAGATGTATTGGCCAAACGATGGCAATTCAGCAAAACGCTGCCCTCTATTCATTACTGGGGGTGCAGTATGGGGGCAATGGTAGTACCAATTTTAACCTACCGGATTATCGCGGCCGGACTCCGCTTGGCCGCACCACTACCGGAACGGGGCAACCTGCCGGCTCACCTAATTACACCAATGGCAACATCGGTGGTACTGAAAATGTGACCTTGACACAAGCACAAATACCATCACACACGCATGGGCTATTTGGTGTAACGACCAATGGCACGAAAGTGTCGCCTGTGAGCAATGCTTTTGCCACGCCGCAACCTGCGGGTGGTAACTTTTATGTGCCCTCTAATGATGTTAGTAAAGTGGAGCTGAATGCGGCCACAGTAGCAATTTCAGGTGGGAATCAACCACATAATAATATGCAACCAAGTTTGGTGGTGCAGTTTGCCATTGCCTTAGTCGGCATCTACCCATCCCGCAATTAAGGAGCTATACCATGGATGCATATGTAGGAGAGATTCGAATTTTTGCCGGCAATTTTGCCCCGGTCAACTGGTCATTCTGTGATGGTCAATTGCTGGCAATCCAAGACTATCAGGCATTGTTTGCGTTAATTGGTACTACTTATGGTGGGAACGGCAGTACCACTTTTGGTAAACCTGATCTGCGCGGGCGTTTACCGATTGGCGACCAACAAGGGACAGGTTTAAGTAACAGGGTGATGGGACAGGCGATAGGTAATGAGACTGTAACCTTAACAGAAACGCAATTGCCGGCGCATCAGCATCAAGTGACGGTTTCGACGACTGCTGCTAATTTGAGTAATGTTACAGCAAACCTGATTGGCGGTGGTTTGCATTATGTCAGTGCCACCGAAACTAGTTTTACAGAAGGGGCGATGGAGGCAGGGACTATAGGTGCAACAGGCGGCAATGCTGCACATAACAATATGATGCCCTATTTAGTGCTGAATTTTATTATTTGCCTCAATGGCATATTCCCATCGCGCAATTAACAGCAGGAGGTCTTATGTCAGATGCATTTATCGGTGAAGTTCGTTTATTTCCATATACTTATACTCCGATGTATTTCGGGGCCTGTAATGGAGCTTTGGTTAATGTTCAGCAGTATCAGGCATTATTTGCCGTCATTGGCAACACTTTTGGCGGCAACGCCCAAACTACCTTTGGTCTGCCTAATTTACAGGGCAGAGCAGCCATGTCTGCGGGAACGGGTGGCGGGCTCAGTCCGCGAAATTTCGCTGCAGTTGGCGGTGACTTAACGGTCAGCTTAAACCTGACGCAAATTCCGGCGCATAGTCATCAATTGATGGCGCGGATACCCACAGATGCGACAAAAGTAACGGATGCAGCAAGCAATGCATATCTGAGCAGGGCGAAAGGGACAGGCGGCGGGGCGTTGCAGGCTTTTAATGATGTGACAACGCCGAATGTGACGATGGCACAAGCACTGTCATCAACGGGGGGGGCAGCGGCACATCCCAACACTCAGCCTTATGCGGTGATTGGTTTTTGCATCGCGTTAGAAGGGGTATTTCCTTCTCGCAATTAAGTTGTGCTGCAATGGTCATGGCACCTTGCCAGCACATGAGGATTTAGGTTGTGATGCGGTGGTGGTTTGGCTTTATTCTATTGTTCGCACTGTTCTGGCATCACCCTGCGGTATGCCAGAACAAATTTTATTTTCAGCAGGGGAAACAATCTGTTGAACTCAGTTTACTGGCGCCCTTAACTGAGGATAGTCTGAGCCTGCCTGCCGAATTATGGCCCGGACAAATTCAAGTACGAGTGCGTAATCAGTTGATTTTAGTGACCCGGCAGCGATATCAGTTGGACAATCTGCCAACAGCTATGCGCTCGCAGGTGCAGCAACTGCAGTTGCTGCACCAGTATCAGGATAAATATCTTTATTTGTTATCGACCACCGGATTGCAGGGGAGTCTGCAGTTATTGCACCTGTTACAGCAGCAACCGGACATTATTCTGGTTCAACCAGATCTGTTGCCTTTGCGTGGTAAATTGATCAAAAATGATACACTCTTGCAGGCGCCTGTTGCCAGCCTGCAGTATGATGCAACAAAGTTTAACTTGTTCCGTTACGCAGCTCTGGATCAGCTCTGGTTAAAAACGCGCGGCAAAGGTGCGCGTATCGCACTGATAGACAACGGTTTTACCTTTAAACATCAAGCATTACAGCAAGTAAAACCAGTATTTAGCCATGATGTTGATATGAATATTCCAGGCGCAGTGGCGGAACAGCCTGGCAGCCATGGTGATAAAGTCGCAGCCTTGATTTGGGGCCGGGCACTATTACCGCCTAAGGCAGATGTGCAGGATCATCTGACCGGTCAGGCTTTTGGGCTGGCACCGGAAGCTGCCATGATTGCATTAAAATTGACCAAGCCATGGACGAGTCAGTTGTTGCAGGCCTTTATTCTGGCAGAGCAGCAACGGGCTGAAGTAATCAATCTGAGCTGGTTATTGCCATGGGTAGCCGCACCGCTGCGGGATTATCTGCATTATCTGGTGCAGTCGGCCAATCAAGGCAAGGGGATTGTGATTGTGGCCGCCGCCAATCCGGCTAGGGGAGACAACCATGGGCTGGCGGCAATGCCTGAGTTACTGGTGGTCAGTGCAACCGATCATCAAGGACAACTGGCCAATGCCAGTTGGGGAGCGAGCGTTGATGTGGCGGCGGTTAGTTTTATCCTGAGTATTGATCCTCATGACAATACTCGATTTGCGATGATGGCAAAGACTTCGGCTTCGGTGCCTGTAGTGAGTGCTGTAGTTGCCTTATTGCGGATGCTAGTTCCTGATTTGACGGCACAGCAGATAGAGCTATTGTTAACTGACAGTGCAGAAGTCAGAACCCAACTTGATGCCCATGGTGCAAAGCAAAATTATAAAACGTTAAATGTGAGAGCAGCACTACAACAAATAACACAAATCCCGAAATCGTATTAAAAGGAGCCCTGTTGTGCAGTCAGCAGCAGAACAAACTAGCAAGGATGAAATCGATATAGAGAACTTTGATTTCTCTTCCTCCTCCACTGCTTCATTTTTAACCTTTTTGCAGAGTTTTGGCGTTAGCATTGCGGTCACTTCTTATGACGGTCACCGTTTGATTGTGTTGCGTGAGGTGGCAGGTGAGCTGGATACTTTGTTAGTGCCGGTTGCCAGGCCCAGAGGGGTAACAGTATCAGGCAAAAAACTAACTCTGACCAGTTACACTGAGCTGATCAATTTTTATCGCGCAGATACCAATGCAGTCCCTGCAGAGATAACGCAAGGTGCAGATGCCTTGTATTTACCACGCAATATTCATATAACCGGTGAAATTAATGTGCATGACGTCGGTTGGGGACCAGAAGGTTTATGGCTGGTCAACAGCAGATTCAGTTGTCTTTGTACTCTACAGCCCGATCTCAGCTTTAAACCGCGCTGGTGGCCTTATTTTCTGGATGGACCGACCGGTGATGGTGCCGGACATCTGAACTGTATGGCAATGGAGCATGGGCAGCCGGCTTATGTCACTTGTTTTGGCCCCTTTACCGCACATATGTCCTGGCGTGAGCTGGATGATTTACACACAGGTTTACTGATTGATGTCGCGCAGAACCAAGCCGTGTTATCAGGGCTTTATATGCCACACTCGCCGACCATGTTTCAAAATAAGGTCTATGTTTGTAATTCAGGTTACGGCACTGTGCTTTGTTACGACCCTGCAACAGCCCAGTCAACACTGGTACTGGAATTACCTGGTTTTACCCGGGGTTTATGTTTTTATCAGCATTATATGCTGGTGTGTTGTTCTAAACATCGAACCAGCCAGGTCAAAGCTGTGATGCCGCTGGCGCAACTTTATCCAGAGGCACAAGCTGGTATTTATATTGTCGACACTACGGATTATGCGGTAGTGGCGTTTTTGCGTTTTGATGGTGATGTGGGGCAGCTGTACGACATCGTGGTGCTGGAAGATACCAGGCAACCGCTGGTACTGGGTCTGCAAGACGAAAAGTTAATGAATATTTTTGTGTCTAATCAGGGCTGATGCGGAATTAGCCAAGGAAAAGCCAGATGAAAAAACACTATACCAGGCTGGTACATGCGGTACCGCTGTTACTTGCGTTTGCTCCGGCCGGCCAGGTGGTGTCAGCCAGAGCTGCCTCCACCATGACCGCTAAACATAAAACCTTAGTGCTTGAGACTGAACAGCAGCAGCCATCTGCCGATGGTTTTGCCGCCTTTGGGAGCAGTCCTGAACTTGTCAGCAGCAGTCAGGCGGTCGGCATCAGCAACACCGCCATGCAATTGCAGCCATTGCCAAGAGGTTACCTGCAACAATATCTGCGTAAAAACAACCTTTCAGGCGGCAGTCAGGGGCTATTTACAGGCGTCAGGACCAGTGGTGATGCGGCCGAGTTGTTGCAAAATGTCGGCGTCTGTACTTCAGGAACTTGTCTGACCGGGACACCTAATGCCGGCCAGAGCTGTACCATTGATGCCGATTGTTATCCGTCAGATACCGCCCCTCCTGTGGTCAACAGTATCAATCGCAGTGGCAGCCCGGCAGCCAATGTAACCTCAATGTCATTTGTGATCAGCTTTAATGAAGTCGCAACCAATGTGTCAACCGACGATTTCCAATTGACCAGTACCGGCACTGCCACTGGCACTATTGCTTCGGTGTCAGCTGCAACAGGCAGTTCCATTACCGTCACCATCAACAGTATCAGCGGGGCCGGCACCCTGCGGTTAGATTTAAAGACCAGCACCAACATCAAAGATACCAGCAATAATGGTGGTGGCACCAACGGCTTTGTCGCTGCTTACACTTCAGGTCAGACCCATACCGTTGATTTAGTTGCGCCTGCCTTTCAAAACTCAACGCCCAGCCTGAGTGGCACCACTGATAGTGCAACCACGCTGGCTGTGCGGCTCAATGAAACTGGCACCGCTTATTATGTGGTGGTGGCGGATGGTGCGGCAGCGCCCAGTGCGGCTCAGGTGAAAGCCGGTCAGAATAACTCCGGTGCCGCGGCGCTGAAAAGTGGCAGTCTCAATATCAGCAATAACAGCACTGATTTTACCGCTAACATTACCGCCCTGACCGCAGGGACATCTTATGATGTCTATGTGGTAGCAGAGGACACCGCTACCAATTTACAAGTCAGTGCCAGCAAAGTGGATTTAACCACCCAGAGCCTTTCACCCACCATCAGCAGTGCCACTTATGATGCCAGCACAGGTCTATTGACCGTCAGCGGCAGCAATATCACCAACAACGGTGTGATTGATGTCAGCAAACTGACGCTGACGGGAGAAGGCGGTAGCACACATCCCCTGACCTCCGCCAATGTCAATGCCAGTGGCAGCACTGGCTTTAGTGTCACTTTAAATGCGACTGACAGAAATGCCGTGCAGCTGTTGCTGAATAAAATGGGTACCAGTTCAACCTCGGGCACCACCTATAACCTGGCGGCGGCGGATGACTGGGATAGCGCCGTCACCGCTGGCAACACCGCGGATTTAACTGGCAACGGCGTGACGGTCAGCAATGTGGCTGTGCCTGCCATCACCAGTGCAACTTATGATGCTGCTACTGCTACTCTGAGTGTGACTGGTACAGGCTTCAGCACAAAAGCGGGGGCAACCAACGACATTGATGTGTCTGGACTGACCTTTACGCTGGAAGGCGGTACCACCATTGCCCTGACTGATACGGCTGATGTTGATGTGTTATCCGGCACCGCTTTTAGCGTGCTGCTTAGCAGCACCGATCGCAATAGTATCAATCAATACGCCAATAAAAACGGCACTGCCTCAACTTCCGGTACCACCTACAATCTGGCGGCGGCAGAAGATTGGGCGACCGGCGCCGATAGTGCCGTGGTGGTTGCTGATTTAACTGGTAATGGTATTACTGTCAGTGGCGTCGCCACGCCACAACTGACTAGCGCTACTTATGATGCAGCGACCGGGGCCTTAGCACTGACGGGGACTAGCTTCCTGCGTAAATCGGGTGCCAGTGACGATGTTGATGCATCCATGCTGACGCTGACCGTCGAAGGTGGCGCGACTTACACCCTGACGGATACCCTGGATGTCGATATCAGTTCAGCCACGGCTGCCAGCCTGACATTAAGTTCGAACGATCGCAGCGCGCTGGCAACCTTGGTGAATAAAAACGGCACTGCGTCCACCGGAGGCTCCACCTACAATCTGGCTGCAGCCGATGACTGGGCTACCGGCGCCGATGCAGCCTTATTCTCGGCTGATTTAACCGGCAACGGTATTATGGTCAGCAATGTGGCAGTGCCCACCATTACCAGTGCCACCTATAACGCAGCGACCGGTGAGCTGCTCGTTACCGGCACTGGCTTGTTAGCGCTGGCGGGTGCCAACAATGATATTGATATCAGCAAATTACAATTAAGTGGTGATGATTCCGCCTACAGCCTGACGAGTGGCAGTGTGGACATCAGCAGCGCCAGTGGTTTCAGTGTCACGTTAAATGGCACTGATATCGCCGCGTTAACCAGCCGGATCAATAAAAATGGCACCAGTTCAGCGCTCAGCATGACCTATAATCTGGCCGCCAGTGAAGACTGGAACGCAGGGGCTGATAATGCTGTGGTGCTGGCCGATTTGACCGGGAACGGTATTACGGCAAGCAATATTCCACCTTCAGTCGCTGCTGTCAGTGCCAGTACCGCCAATGGTCGTTATAAAGCCGGCGACATCATCAGTATTGAGCTGAGTTTTAATGAAGTGGTCACTGTGACAGGCACGCCGCAACTGACGCTGGAAACTGGCAGCACCGATCAGGTGGTGAACTACAGTGCGGGTAGCGGTACGAGCACGCTGACCTTTAGCTATACAGTACAAGCTGGTGACAGCAGCAGCGATTTGGACTACCTGTCGGTGAATGCGCTGAGCCTCAATGGCGGCAGCATTAAAAATGGCAGTGCGGTGGATGCGATACTGACCTTGCCGGCGCCTGGCACCGCCGGATCATTGGGGGCGAATAAAGCACTGGTGATCGATACTGAAGCTGCCACGGTCAGCAATGTCACTGGTTCCACCGCCGATGGCAGTTATAAAGCCGCTGATGTGATTAGTTTACAAGTCAGTTTCAGTGAAAATGTAACCGTAACTGGTACGCCGCAACTGACGCTGGAAACTGGCGCAGTTGATCGGACCGTTGATTATGTCAGTGGCAGTGGCAGTTCGACGCTGGTGTTTAATTACACAGTACAGGCTGGGGACAGCAGCAACGATCTGGATTATCTGAGCAGCAACGCGCTGGTACTCAATGGCGGCAGTATTGTCGATGCTGCGGGCAACAGCTCAGTGCTGACCCTGTCACCCCCTGGCGCGGCCGGTTCGCTAGGCTTTAACAAAGCCTATCTGATTGATGCTGTGGCACCCACCATCAGCACCGCCACACTCAATAGTGCGGCACCTGCTGATGCCAGTATCAGCTATCAACTGACGTTTAGTGAAACTGTCAGCAATATAGATGCGGCTGATTTTAGTCTGAGCAGCACAGGCACAGCGGCTGGCACTGTCAGCGCCGTTTCTGTCAGCAGTGGCAGCAGTGTTACCGTGACGGTGAATAACATCAGCGGTACCGGCAGCTTAAGACTGGATCATGTCAGCAGTAATATTGTTGATACCGCCGCTAATGCGCTGGCGGCATACAGCAGTGCGCCCGTGCACCAGGTAGACCGTGACAGACCTGTCATCAGCGGGGTGGCCTTTGTGCAGAGCGCTATTGATGCCAGTAACCAGACTGCGGCGAGTTTTACTTTATCCGGGGCTGAAACTGCCACTACCGCCAATTACAGTATCAGCAGCAGCTCTGGTGGCACCCCTGTGACAGGTTCAGTTGCAGTGAACAATGCCGGTCAGACCATCAGTGGTGTGGATCTGAGCGGTTTGGGGGATGGCACCCTGACACTATCGCTGACCTTGACTGATGCCGCAGGGAATGTCAGTACACCGGCTGTGATGACCACTATTGCTAAAGACAGTCTGATCCCGCAACTGACGCAAGTCAGTGTGGCCAATGGCAACTACAAAGCAGGCCAGGTGCTGACCTTCACTGTGAGCTTTAATGACACAGTGGTTGTGGCAGGGACGGATTCAACCTTGGCAATCATGCTGGGCTCAACCAGCCGGCAAGCTAGCTTTGTCAGCAGTAACGGCAGCAGCCTGACTTACAGTTATACAGTGCAAGCGGGGGATAATACTGACCAGGATGGAGTGAAAATCCCGGCTGATGGCCTGGTCCTTAATAGCAGCACCATCAAAGACAGTGGTAATAATCCGGCCAATCTGAGTTTTGCGCAGAGTAACAACAGCAATGCCAAAGTGGATACCCAGACGCCAGTGGTGGCCGTGGTGACCAGTCCGGCGCAGGCAGTGTTCGTCAATGCGGACAGCTATACCATTGCGGGTACCCATGCTGAGAATGCGGTGGTGGTGCAGCTGTATGCCGACAGCAACAATGATGGAGTGGCCGAGGGCAGTAGTTTAGCCAGTTCCGATGTGGTGAATGGGCAGTGGAGCATTCCGCGCGCGCTACAAGCCGATACCGTACATAACTTTGTCGTGCTGACTGAAGACGCGGCTGGTAATCAGACGGCGGCAGTCGATGTCCCGACTATTACTGAAGATTCGCAGACACCGGTGCTGCCGGTGGTGACGGTGCCGGCCGAAGCGCTGGTGCTGAATGCTGACAATCAACAGATTAGCGGTACCCATGCTGAAAATGGCGTCATCGTTGAATTGTTTGCTGACAGCGACAATAACGGTGTTGCCGACAATGACACTGTGCTGGCGACTGCCACTGTGGCAGATGGTGCCTGGTCATTGACGGCTGTGCTGAGTCAGAACAGCAGTAACTATTTTGTGGTCAGAGCCAAAGATACGGCGGCGAATCAAACGGTTGCGGTGAATATCCCTGATATTACCGAAGATTCGCAGGCTCCAATCGTCAGCTCTGTCACAGTGCCAACGGCTGCCAGTTATGGCATCGGGCAGCAACTGAATTTCACGCTGAACGGCACAGAAAACCTGACGGTCGATACCACGAACGGCACGCCAAGGCTGGCGCTGACCATTGGCGGCAGCACGCAATACGCCAGTTATGTCAGTGGTTCAGGCACTACCACGCTGTTGTTCCGCTACACCGTACAAAATGGTGCTGAAGATGCCGATGGGATCGCGCTGGCGGCGGCTGTTGATGTCAATGGCGGCACTATCAAAGATGCGGTTGGACTGGATCTGCTGACCACGCTGAACAATGTGGGCGGCACTGCCGGTGTGCTGGTGGATGGTCTGGTGCCAACTATCAGCACCGCCACACTCAATACTGCGGCTCCAGCCGATGCCAGTATCAGCTATCAGCTGACGTTTAGTGAAACCGTCAGCAATATAGATGCGGCTGATTTTAGTCTGAGCAGCACAGGCACAGCGGCTGGCACTGTCAGCGCCGTTTCTGTCAGCAGTGGCAGCAGTGTTACCGTGACGGTGAATAACATCAGCGGTACCGGCAGCTTAAGACTGGATCACGTCAGCAGTAATATTGTTGATACCGCCGCTAATGCGCTGGCGGCATACAGCAGTGCGCCCGTGCACCAGGTAGACCGTGACAGACCTGTCATTAGCGGGGTGACCTTTGTGCAGAGCGCTATTGATGCCAGTAACCAGACTGCGGCGAGCTTTATCTTATCCGGGGCTGAAACTGCCACTACCGCCAATTACAGTATCAGCAGCAGCTCTGGTGGCACCCCGGTGACAGGTTCAGTTGCAGTGAACAATGCCGGTCAGACCATCAGTGGTGTGGATCTGAGCGGTTTGGGGGATGGCACCCTGACACTATCGCTGACCTTGACTGATGCGGCTGGTAATGTCAGTACACCGGCTGTGACTGCTACTATTGCTAAAGACAGTCTGATCCCGCAACTGACCCAGGTCAGTGTGGCCAATGGCAACTACAAAGCAGGCCAGGTGCTGACCTTCACTGTGAGCTTTAATGACACAGTGGTTGTGGCAGGGACGGATTCAACCTTGGCAATCATGCTGGGCTCAACCAGCCGGCAAGCTAGCTTTGTCAGCAGTAACGGCAGCAGCCTGACTTACAGTTATACAGTGCAAGCGGGGGATAATACTGACCAGGATGGAGTGAGAATCCCGGCTGATGGCCTGGTCCTTAATAGCAGCACCATCAAAGACAGTGGTAATAATCCGGCCAATCTGAGTTTTGCGCAGAGTAACAACAGCAATGCCAAAGTGGATACCCAGACGCCAGTGGTGGCCGTGGTGACCAGTCCGGCGCAGGCAGTGTTCGTCAATGCGGACAGCTATACCATTGCGGGTACCCATGCTGAGAATGCGGTGGTGGTGCAGCTGTATGCCGACAGCAACAATGATGGAGTGGCCGAGGGCAGTAGTTTAGCCAGTTCCGATGTGGTGAATGGGCAGTGGAGCATTCCGCGCGCGCTACAAGCCGATACCGTACATAACTTTGTCGTGCTGACTGAAGACGCGGCTGGTAATCAGACGGCGGCGGTCGATGTCCCGACTATTACTGAAGATTCGCAGACACCGGTGCTGCCGGTGGTGACGGTGCCGGCCGAAGCGCTGGTGCTGAATGCTGACAATCAACAGATTAGCGGTACCCATGCTGAAAATGGCGTCATCGTTGAATTGTTTGCTGACAGCGACAATAACGGTGTTGCCGATAATGACACTGTGCTGGCCACTGCCACCGTGGCAGATGGCGCCTGGTCATTGACGGCTGTGCTGAGTCAGAACAGCAGTAACTATTTTGTGGTCAGAGCCAAAGATGCGGCGGCGAATCAAACGGTTGCTGTAGATATCCCAGATCTCACCGAAGATTCGCAGGCTCCAGTGGTGTCCGTCAATCCGTTGTCGACCAATCTGCCAAGGCCGGCCTTGAGTGGGTCTGTCAATGATCCGGCCGCGGTGATTACGGTCACTGTGAACGGTCAGACCTATACCGCACAGAATAATGGCAGCAGTTGGTTGATTCCGGCCAATACTATTGCGGCATTGCCCGATGGTGTTTATCAGGTGTCAGTGGTGGCTACTGATGCATTGAATAACGCCAGCACGCCGGTGACAGCGCAATTAACGGTTGATCTGCAGGCGCCACAAGGTTACAGCGTGGTGATCGAACAAAACCGTATCAATAAAGCCAATGAAACCGCGCTGAGCTTCTTGCTGCAAGGCGCAGAAATTGGCAGCAGTTACAGTTACACCCTCAGTGACGGCACCAATAGCGTCAGCGGCAGCGGTGATATCAGTACTGCAACGCAGCGGGTCAGCGGCATTAATGTCACCAGCCTGGCGGAAGGGACGTTAACGCTGTCCCTAGTGTTAACCGACTCCTTAGGCAACAGGGGGTCCGCAGTCACCACCACAGTGCTGAAACGGTATAACACCGCGCCAGTACTGGCAGACATCAGTGGCACCACCGCGGAGGATGAACAACTCAGACTAACGCTGGCTGGTCAGGATGGCGAAAATGATAGCCTGAGCTATCAGGTGCAAACCCAGCCACAACACGGTACTGTCACAGTGGCCGCTAATGAACTGGTGTATACACCGGCGGCAAATTATCACGGTACCGACAGTCTGGTGCTGCTGGCAAAAGATGCAGAACTGAGTTCCGCACCCGCTACAGTGCAGATCACGGTGACGCCAGTCAATGATGCACCAGTGGCGCAGGATGATCGGATCAATCTGGCCAAAACAGCGAATAATCAATACCTGCTGGCGGTACTTGCTAACGACAGTGACGTCGATGGAGATAGCCTGACTATTGACGGGGTGCAGGCGGATGTCGGTATTGTCCGGCTGGCGGCTGGTGGTTTGCGGTTCACAGCGCCAGTGGATTATGTCGGCCCTGTTACGCTACGTTATACCCTGAATGATGGCAACGGCGGTCGTGCCAGTGCGCTGGTCAACCTGCTGATTGAGGGCAGTCGCAGCGGCACTGTGCCGGTGATTACAGTCCCTGCCGATGTTACCGCCAATGCGCAGGCACTCTTTACCAGAGTGGATGTCGGCACTGCAACTGCGGTCGACAGCGCTGGGGCTAAGTTAAAAGTTGCCTTAGTCAATAATTCGCTGTTCTTTGCACCCGGCTCGCACCTGGTGTACTGGCAGGCGACCGATGCCCAGGGCAATATCGCCACTAAATCACAGGCTGTCAATGTCAAACCATTGATTTCGCTTAGCAAAGATCAGACAGTGACCGAAGGTAATGAAGTGGTGGTGCAAGTACTGCTGAATGGTCAGTCACCGGTCTACCCAGTGCAGATCCCTTATACTGTCACAGGTAGTGCTGGTGGCAATGACCACACGCTGGTCGATGGCGTGGTTGAAATCAGTCAGGGCCTGAGCGCTGAGCTGCGCTTCCAGGTGCTGGAGGATGGCACTGCTGAAGAGCCAGAAACTGTGATAATCACGCTGGATCCGGCGCTGAATCGTGGCAGTCAGGCCCAAACGACCATTCGGATTTCAGAGCAAAATATTGCACCAGCTGCCGCGTTGCAAGTGTCGCAGGCAGGTGAAAAGCGTCTGACACTGAGTCAGGCCGGTGGTGTGGTTACTATTGAGGCCACAGTGACTGACGCCAATCCGGCCGATCAACTCAGTGGCAGTTGGATGTTTGCAGATCTTGTTGGTGCCAGTCAGGCCGGTGACAAGCTGAGTTTTGATCCGGCGCAGCAAGCCCCTGGGGTTTATCCGGTCAGCTATACAGTGCAGGATAACGGCAGCCCGCAGTTGCAGGCGACAGCACAGGTCTTTGTGGTGATCCAGCCTAGCCTGCCATTGCTGACGGATGCTGATTCTGATGGTGATTTGATCCCGGATAACAGCGAAGGTTTTGCCGATACCGATGGCGATGGTATTCCGGATTACCTGGACGCAATCAATGAATGCAACGTGGTGCCGGCGGAAGGTCAGCAACAGGTCAGCTATCTGGCCGAAGGCGAACCAGGGGTCTGTTTACGTCGGGGTAGTGTGGCGGTATTGAGTGATAGCGGTGGCTTGCAAGTGAAAGCTGTTGAACTGCAGCCAGACAGTACAGCCATTAACATTGGTGGTATCTTTGACTTTATCGCTTATGGCCTGCCTGTACAGGGGCAAAGTTATAATCTGGTGCTGCCACAGCGTAATCCGGTGCCCGCCAATGCGGTGTATCGTAAATTTACTGAAGCTGGCGGCTGGGTCGATTTTGTCAGCAATGAGCGCAATCGTATTGCCAGTAGCGCCGGTGAACGTGGTTTTTGTCCGCCACCTGGTGATAGCCGCTGGACGCCGGGACTGACCGAAGGTCA
The DNA here is from genome assembly GCF_059620065.1 of Rheinheimera sp. B2H12. NCBI lineage: Bacteria > Pseudomonadati > Pseudomonadota > Gammaproteobacteria > Chromatiales > Chromatiaceae > Rheinheimera > Rheinheimera sp. B2H12. The sequence goes on from NZ_CM184363.1 coordinate 1,018,181, forward strand.
CTGGTGTGTGCAGGTGACCGTAGAAGATGGCGGACCAAACGATGCGGATGGCATTGCCAACAGTGCCATTGTCGATCCGGGTGGGGTGGCGGTGCCAGCCAATGGCAATACAATGCCTGTGGCAGTCGCTGATACGCTGACCACGCCTATTAATCAGCCAGCTGTGGTGAATGTGTTAACCAATGACAGTGACGCCGATGGCGATGTGTTAACCATCACTCAGGCGGTTGGCAGTTTTGGCGCCTTGTTGATCCAAGCGGATAAACAGTTGTTATATACACCAAAAACGGACTTCTTCGGCACTGATGTGGTGGTGTACAGTATCAGTGATGGCAAAGGCGGAACGACCAGTGCTGAACTCACAGTCACGGTGCTGAACAATAATGCTCCCGTGTTAAGCAATGACACTGCGGCGACCGATGACAGAACAGCACTGCGGATCAATGTATTGGCGAATGACATGGATCCGGATGGTAATCCGTTAACCTTGTTAAGTGCCACTGCGCAGCAAGGGACTGTGACAGTACAAGATCAACAGTTAACATACGTTCCTAAAGCAGCTTTTGATGGGGTCGATACCATTCGTTATCTGGTGCAGGACAATTTTGGCGCCCAATCCGAGGCAGAGGTTAAAGTGACAGTGAAAGCATATCAGGAAGTGATGGTGGTCAATCAAAGTAGTGGTGGCAGCCTGTCACCGTTGTGGTTGTGCGGTCTGGCTGCGGCAGCCTTGATGTACCGTCGGCGGCGGTCGAAAGCACTGCTGGCCGGGGCTTTGTTGCTGCTGAGCCCGCTTGGACATAGTGCGGATTGGTACCTGCAGGGCAGTTATGGTCAAAGTAAAGCAGACAGCGCGGTAGCAGAATTTCAATCGCAGTTGCCCGCTGGCAATATCCTCAGTTTTGATGCAAAAGATCAATTTAAAGCAGTCCAGCTTGGTTATCAGTGGTATCCGGCGGTGGCGGTCGAACTTGGTTATCTGGACAGTGGTGAAGGGCAGTTAACACTCAAAGGCGATAGCCTGACCCCTGAGCAGTATCACCAGCAAGTTAAAACCTTCAGCCCGATTTTGGCGGACGGCATCACCTTGGGATTACGCTTAACACCATGGCAAGCTGGCAACTGGCGACTGGAAGTGCCCTTTGGTCTGATCCGCTGGGACAGTGAAATCAGCAGTCAACGCGGGGCGACTGAGCTGCGGACCAAACTCGATGGGCAGGAGCTCTATTTTGCGCTGGATTTGCACTATCAGTTTACGACAGACCTGAGTGCAGGGGTTGGTTATCAGAAACTGAAACTGGAACCGAATGATGTGGCTAATACTTATTTGCAATTACGTTATCGCTTCTGATTGAGCAAAGCACCAGGTCAGCGTGAAGTTGGCCTGGTGCTTTACACTACAGTAAAAAAGTGGCAGCCCCTTATTCCAGCCAGTTGACCTGACCCCGGGCCTGCCTTCTTTTTAACATCAAATCTTCAATCAACGGCGTTAAAATCAGTTCCATCGCCAGACCCATTTTACCGCCAGGCACCACCAGGGTATTGACCCGCGACATAAACGAACCGTTAATCATCTGCAGATAATACGGAAAATCAACATGTTTAATGCCACGAAAGCGGATCACGACAAAACTCTCATCCAGTGACGGAATATCTTTGGCACTAAATGGGTTTGAAGTATCTACAGTCGGCACCCGCTGAAAGTTAATATGCGTGCGGGAAAACTGCGGCGTGATGTGATTGATGTAGTCATCCATGCTGCGGACTATGCTAGCCTGTACCGCTTCTCTCGAATGACCACGCTCAGAGGTGTCGCGGATAATTTTCTGGATCCACTCCAGGTTGACAATAGGCACCATGCCAATGAGCAAATCGACATGTTGTGCCACATTGTGATCTTCAGTGACCACACCGCCGTGCAAACCTTCATAAAACAGCACATCGGTATCGGCCCGTAAATCCTGCCAGGGGGTAAAAGTGCCGGGCAACTGGTTATAAGGTACTGCCTCATCAAAGGTATGCAGATAACGCCGTACTTTGGCACTGCCATGTTCGGCGTAACTGGCAAAACAATGTTCCAGCGCAGCAAAATCATTGGCTTCGGCACCAAAATAACTGATGTATTTGCCTTGTTCCTTGGCTTTTCGTACCGCTAAATCCATCTCTGGCCGGCTGAAACGGTGGAAACAGTCGCCTTCGACCATGGCAGCATCCACCCCTAAACTGCGGAAAATATGCATAAAGGAGTTACTGGTGGTGCTGGTACCGGCGCCGCTGGAACCTGTGACGGCAATAATTGGATTTTTATCTGACATAGAGTTCCTGTTTGTCTGTTGCCCTGACCTTACCATAAAGGATAAAGTAAATCTTTCGCAACAGCTTTTAATGTCTGCACTAAGTGGCTCTGTTGATGCCTGGAGGATCTGATGTTTCATCCCGTTTCGTGGTTGCTGCGGCTTGAGCCTGCTGTGGCAGTTGGCAGTATCCGCAGCCAACTGTGCGCAGTGACCTGGCTGGCCAGTCTGATGTTGACTAGCTTCCAGCTTTGCGCTGCAGAGCAAAGCAGCCAGACTGCCACTGCTGCACCAGCCAAACCACCTGCGTTTAATTTGTTGTTGGCCGGTTTATCAGCGCAGAAGATCACCAAGTGGCAGCAAATTAATCAACAGCCGGGTTATTTTAATCAGCCTGAATTTAGTCGCGATGGTCAGACTTTGTATTACACCGCTGAGCAAACCAGTAGTACCGGCAGCCAGATGGACATCGCCAGTTATCAGCTCAACACAGGCCAGCGCGCTCTCGTCGCACAGACCACACTCAGTGAATACTCACCGACCATGCTGCCGGATGGCACTGGTTTGTCAGCGGTGGTGGTCGAAGCCGATGGACGACAAAGATTATGGCGATTAGCCGCCACAGCGCAGCCCCAGCTGTTATTGCCTGAGCTGATTGGTGTGGGTTATCACGCTTGGGGTCCCGAGCAGGATCTGCTGATTTTTCAGCTGGGAACCACTGCAGCGAGCCACCAGATTGTGTACCTTGATAGGGCGGGCAGCTTAACTGTGCTGGCAAAAAATATTGGCCGGGGTCTGGCCTGGCAGCCAGACCAACATATTGGTTATTTTACTGAGCGCACCGAGTCGCAAGACGAAGCCGCGCCAGAGCGTTTGGCGCTCAGTTGGTATAACGTGGCGACCAAACAACTCAGTCAGCGTCAATTGTTACTCCCGGCCGGGGCTCAGGACTTACGCTGGTTATCGTCGCAACTGTTACTGACATCCGCTGGCAATAAAATTTACAGCTGGCAGCCGGGTGAACCCAGATGGCAGCTCTGGTTAGATCTGGCCAGTGCCTGCCAGGGGACTGTCAGTCGTTTTAGTCTGACACCGGATCAAAGCCGGATTGCTTTTGTCTGTCAGCCGAAGGAGCAACAATGAGTGTGTTATTGTGGGTGTTGCTGGCGCTGGTATTGTTGCCTTATTTAGCCCGGATCCCGACTATTCGTGGCCAGATTGCGCTTGGTGGTTATGATTATCATAATCCGAGGGCGCAGCAGGCGAGGTTGGCTGGGCTGGCACAACGGGCCAATGCGGCGCATCAAAACAGTTTTGAAGCGCTGCAGTTATATCTGGCTGCTGTTGCTACTTGTGGTTTCAGTGGTCTGAGCGATGGTTGGATGCAACTGATGGCTCTGTGCTTTTTGCTGTGCCGTGTCGCATTTATTCTGTTGTATTGGCTGGATCGCGCCTATGTGCGCTCAACCGTCTGGGTGGTTGGCACCTTATTGATCCTGACTATGATAATAAGAGCAGCACTTAGTCTGAACTTTGTGCTGCCTGTTTAAGATAATTAAAACTTAAAGTCCATCAGCAATGGATCATGATCCGAAGCGCGAAATGGCGTGGGAGCAAAAAAGCGCTGTTGCTGGGCTTTGGATTTAAACTCGGTGTTGTAATCCAGTACCGCCGGTTCATCAGCATTGATATTCCAGTGCTGGAACTGCTGCAATTGCTTCGCCAGTGGCGCAGTGGCCAGGGCATGGTCCAGCGTACCTGAGCGGCCCTGATAGACAAATGACCAGTGCTGGCCCTGGCCCGCCAGATGTTGAAAGCCGGCTTGTTCCAGGCTGCGCACCGGATCTTCCTGCCGGTAAGCGTTTAAATCACCCATCACCAGTACTTTATCTGTGCTATTGCCGGTCGGATGACTGGCCAGCCAGGCCGTTAATGCCTGCGCTGCTTTAACCCGGGTTGGATTCCAGCAAGCCTGGCCATCGCCCTGATCGCTATCAGCCGACTGTTGTTTTGGACAACTGCCTTTGGATTTAAAGTGATTGATACTGACCGTGAGTTCAGTGCCTGAAGTTTGATGGCGGAAACTTTGTGTCAGTGGTGGCCGGCTGCCCCGATCAAAAGGTGCGTCCAGTTTCACCGCCGCAGTGCCGGCCTGGCTAACGGCAGCGCTACGGTAAATCATCGCGACTTTAATATCATCACCACCAGGTTTGACCGCGGTGCTGACAAAAGCATATTGCGCCGAGCCCAGTTGCTGATTCAGTAGACGAACCAGAGTTGCTATTGCGCTGTCGTCAGCTTCGCCATTATTTTCAACTTCCAGCAGACCGATAATATCGGCATCCAGCGCAGCCAGCGCGGCGATCATTTTGGCTTGCTGGCGCGCTAATTCTTCGGCATTGCTGGCGCCGCGTTTGGTTGGAAATTGTGGCTGCTGTCCGGCGCCGGTGAAAAAATTCAGCACATTAAAACTGGCGACTCGCAGGTTTGTTTCTTTTTTGGTTGCGGGTGCCGCGGGTCTTGGGTTCGCTGCAATAAAGGTCGGTTGCTGGCTGACCACCAGCCGATAACCCGCTTTGGTCTGCACCAGGAAACCTGCGACATCTTTGACCTGATCGCCTACCCGCACTGTATTGCTGGCGCTCAGACCACCGGTCGGAAAACGGACCGGATCGACATTTTGTCTGGGGTTATCATCGTCAATCAGCAACTGCTGTAGTTGTTGTTGTTGCTCAAAAGCGGCCGCAGCCGCGCCTGGTTGTTGCAATTCGGTGGCGATAAATAATCTTTTGTCTGCCAGCAGTAACTCGCCATAACGGGCCAGGCCATAACTGTCATTCACCAGCAAAGTTTGTGGCAGTTGCAGATAATGCCCTTCCAGTGCTTCCCAGTCCGTTAACTTTTGCACTGGCAAGGTCAGACTGGTACTGCGCACCGGCACCTGGGCGGCACAAATAGCACTGTGGCTGATATTGGTCAGGGCCGTCATCTGTTGTAATTCACGCACTGTGCCGGTCAGTTCGATCAGTTGCCCGCGCTGGTATAAAGTGGCCAGCTTGCTGTCTGCAATCAGCAGAGCTTCCGAAGTCGCGGCATCCTGATCCGGCGTCTGGCTCTGGATCAACAGCTTAGGTTCTTTGCTGCCGTGATATAAAGTACCTAGCACCACGCCTTGGGTGGACAAGGTTTTGCCAAGCAATGGGCTGGTGTCAGCCCGGCCCTGAATATCTGAGATAGCGGTAAATTCATGCTGACAAGCCGCACTGACCTGAAGTGATAACAAAACGCAGCTAACCGGCAGTAGCAGTCGGGACTTTACAAGTGAAAACATCGGATGATCCTGAACAAAACATAGCTGCACTATGCAGCCACAGGCGACCAGCTTAATTCAGTGGTAAAAATTGGCAAGCATTGCCAGCGGGAATTGACAGCTACTGGCGGCAGGATCCAGCAAAAATGCGCTGTTTTGCCGCAAAAACGGCAAAGCAGCGCCGATCATTTAACTTTGTTGCTCGCGCGCGACTGCACGGTAGCCAATGTCACGGCGACTAAAAACACCATCCCACTGGATCTGATCCACTAACAGATAAGCTGCTTGCTGGGCTGCCGTCACATTCTGACCTAAGGCGGTGGCACATAATACCCGGCCACCGGCCGTCAGTACCTGACCATCGCGCAGTTGAGTGCCGGCATGGAAAACCTTGGCTTCCCGGCTATCAAAGGTCGGTAAACCGCTGATGACATCACCTTTACGATAATCATCCGGGTAACCACCAGCAGCCAGCACCACACCAACAGCGGCACGGCTGTCAAATTGAATGCTGGTGTTGGCCAGCTCGCCGCGCACGGCTTGCTGACAAAGTTCCACCAGATCCGATTGCAACCGCAGCATGATGGGCTGCGTTTCCGGATCGCCAAAGCGGCAGTTAAATTCCAGCACTTTACAGGTGCCGTTTGGCGCCACCATCAGACCGGCATACAGAAAACCGGTATAGACTGTTCCTTCCGCCGCCATGCCGTTCACGGTTGGATAAATCACATGCTGCATTACCCAATCATGCACAGCTGGCGTGACCACAGGGGCTGGCGAATAGGCGCCCATACCGCCGGTGTTTGGTCCTTTATCGCCATTATCCCGCGCTTTGTGATCCTGACTCGATGCAAACGGCAGCGCCGTGGTACCGTCGACCATCACGATAAAAGATGCTTCTTCACCGACCAGAAACTCTTCAATCACCACCCGGCTGCCGGCTTCACCAAACTTGTTACCGGACAACATATCTTCAATTGCAGCAAAAGCTTCCGCTTCATCCTGCGCAATAATCACGCCTTTGCCTGCTGCCAGGCCATCAGCTTTGATGACAATAGGCGTGCCCTGTGCAGTGACATAAGCTTTGGCATCGGAAATGTCGCTGAAAGTTCCGTAACTGGCGGTCGGGATCTGGTGACGAGCTAAAAAGTCTTTGGCAAAAGCTTTGGAACTTTCCAACTGGGCTGCAGCCTTGCTCGGGCCAAAAATGGCCAGGCCGGCGGCCCGGAAACTGTCTACCACACCACGAGCCAGCGGCGCTTCAGGTCCGACAATGGTCAGATCAATCTGCTGCTGCTGCGCAAAGGCCAGCAGGGCAGGTACATCATCCGCTGCAATGGCGACATTTTCCAGATTGCTTTCCAGCGCAGTGCCGGCATTGCCCGGTGCCACAAACACCTGACTGACTGTTGGCGATTGAGCTGCTTTCCATGCCAGCGCGTGTTCGCGGCCACCGCCGCCTATCACAAGAACTTTCATCGACTGTTCCACTTAGGTTATTAAAATTATTGAGCTTTTGGTTTACGGAATTTCAAGGTCATCCGGTCGCTTTCACCAATAGCCAGATATTTTGCTTTGTCCTGCTCTTTCAGGGCCAGAGACGGCGGTAAAGTCCAGACGCCTTGTGGATGATCGGCAGTGTCTTTCGGGTTGGCATTGACTTCACTGGTGCCTTCGAGCACAAAACCAGCTTCTTCCGCCAGTTTGATGGCCAGGCTTTGTGGCATATAGCCTGACTTGGTCCAGTCAGTATTGAGTTTTGCTGCCGGTAAACGGTGTTCCACCACGCCCAGCACGCCGCCTGGTTTTAAGGCGGCATAAAAGCTTTTATAAGCATTGAGCAGGCTTTCATCGCCTTTTTGCATATACCAGTTGTGCAGGTTACGGAAGGTCAGCACGACATCGGCCGAACCTGCCGGTGCGACTTCATAACCGGCTGTCGGCGCAAAACCAGTCACTGTCACCGCACTGTAAATAGGGTCAGCGGCCAGCTTTTCGATAAAAGCGGCACGGGATTTTTTGGCGTAATCAGAAGTGGCATCGGCAGGCTGGTGGGCGGCGTAATATTTGCCTTCAGCTTTTAATAACGGCGCCAGAATCTCGGTATACCAGCCTGAACCTGGTGAAATTTCAACCACGCTACTTTTTGGCGTCACTTCAAAGAAGCTTAAGGTTTCTACCGGATGGCGATGTACATCGCGGGCTTTATTGCTACTGCTGCGGACCGGATGATTGACCGCTGCTTTGATGGCAGCTTCATCGGCCTGGACAATAAAACTTGGTGCGGCGGAAAATAACAGGGTGGACATGACAACGAACGGGGTCAAAGCTTTCATGCGTTAGATCCTTATTGTTGAGAAGGCGCTAGTTTAGCAAAGCTGTCCCAGCTTTGCAGTGACAAACTGATATTTGTCACTGATGATACGACCAGTCGGTTTTTTCTGAAAAACGGATGTCCGGACTGCTGAATTTACTGCACAGCTGGCATTTCCTTATGCTAAAATGCCGCTCTTTTTTCAGTCGCTATGCTTTTTTTCGGGATGTTACTGTATGACAGATCAAATCCGCATCGTGCTGGTTGGCACCACCCATACCGGCAATATGGGCTCAGTGGCCCGGGCGATGAAAACCATGGGTTTGAGCCAGTTGGTGCTGGTATCGCCAAAAGAATTGCCTGATGGTCAGGCCTATGCCTTAGCAGCCGGTGCCAGTGAAGTGCTGGCCAAAGCGCGGGTGGTGGATAATCTGGCGGAGGCCATCAGTGATTGTGGTTTAATTGTCGGTGCCAGTGCCCGTTCCCGCACCTTATCCTGGCCTATGCTGGAACCCCGTGAATGTGGCGAAAAAGCGGTGCTTGAGGCCAAACAAAAACCGGTGGCGCTGGTGTTTGGTCGGGAAAGCAGTGGTCTGAGCAATGAAGAATTACAGTTATGTAATTACCATGTCTGTATTCCGGCCAATCCTGAATATAGCTCGCTGAATCTGGCTATGGCCGTGCAGATTGTGGCTTATGAAGTGCGGGTGGCGACTTTGGCGCAGCGTGTCGTCCAGCCCGAGATTGAACAAGCGCAATATCCAAGCTCAGAACAGATGGAACGGTTTTATCTGCATCTGGAACAAACGCTGAACGATACCGGTTTTATTATCAAACAGCATCCAGGCGTGGTGATGACCAAATTAAAAAGATTGTTTACCCGGGCGCGGCCGGAAGAGGCTGAGTTAAATATTTTGCGCGGGATCCTGACATCCATCCAGCGTAAGCAGCAACAACAGCCCGAATAACTCTGTAGCCATGGTTTCAGGACCTGGCAGAAGATTGCAAAGTAACGCCAACTGGCAAAGGACAGGATGATGTTTGCAGGTATCAGAGAAGACATTAAAAGTGTATTTGAGCGAGATCCGGCGGCGCGCAGTTTTTTCGAAGTGCTGACTAATTATCCGGGCCTGCATGCCATTTGGTGGCACCGCTTGAACCACAAGCTTTGGACCGCAGGCTGGAAATGGCTGGCGCGGTTTTTAAGCACCATTGCCCGTTGGCTGACCGGCGTAGAAATTCATCCGGGCGCCCGCATCGGTCGCCGTTTTTTTATTGACCACGGCATGGGCGTGGTGATCGGTGAAACTGCTGAAATTGGCGATGATGTCACTTTGTATCACGGTGTGACTTTAGGCGGCACCAGTTGGAATCCGGGTAAACGTCACCCGACGCTTGGCAATAATGTGGTGATTGGTGCCGGCGCCAAAGTGCTGGGGCCGTTGTACGTTGGCGAAAATGCCCGGATTGGTTCGAATGCAGTGGTGGTGAAAGATGTGCCCTCGGGGGCCACTGTGGTCGGTATTCCGGGTCGGATCGTCGCCAAGCAAGACGCCAGCGTCAGTGAGCAGCGGCAGCATCTGGCGAAAAAGTTTGGTTTTGACGCTTATGCGGTTGCCAGTGACAATCCGGACCCGGTGGCCAATGCCATTGGCCGGATGCTGGATCATATTCATTGTCTGGATAACAAAGTGGCCGAGCTGTGTCAGAGCATTAATGAGCTTGGCGGCAATGTCTGCCAGGCTGTGCCGGCAATGGATATTAAAGATGAAGCCTTTCTGGCCGCCGAGCGGGAAGCGGCAGAACAGCGCCGTAAGGCGCACGAAGAATTTGATCCGACCATTTAACAGCGCCAGCTGTGCTTGCTGTCAGCAATACCTGACTGTTTTAGTCGGATTAATACTTGACTAAATCAGTCAGGAATGTACAATTTGCGCCATTCTGTGGTCAAAGTTCAGGACATCAAGATGAGGTTAACATCAAAAGGACGTTATGCGGTTACTGCAATGCTGGATGTTGCCTTGCATACCAATAGCGGCCCAGTGCCACTGGCCGATATTTCGGCGCGGCAGGAAATTTCCTTATCTTATCTTGAACAATTATTTGCCCGGTTACGTAAACAGGGTCTGGTCTGCAGTGTCCGCGGCCCCGGTGGTGGTTACCAGTTGGGTCGGCCTGCCAGTGAAATCTCAGTTTCTGAAGTGATCAGTGCTGTCGATGAATCTGTCGATGCCACCCGTTGCCAGGGCAAATCAGATTGCCAGGGCGGCGCTAAGTGTCTGACCCACAGTTTGTGGAGTGACCTGAGTACCCGGATTGAAGATTTTCTGACCCAAATCACTTTGGGCGAATTGGTCAGCCAGAATGATATTCAGCGTGTGGCCAAGCGGCAGGACAGCCGCAAGTTAAAGAACCCTGACACTGAAATTGAAGTCAGCTGCCAGTTGTAAACAGCAGACGGAGCAGAACATGAAGCTACCTATTTATTTAGATTACGCCGCCACGACACCTGTCGACCCAAGGGTTGCGGAAAAAATGATGCAATATTTGACGATGGATGGTCAGTTTGGTAACCCGGCTTCCCGCTCGCACCGTTTTGGCTGGCAGGCAGAAGAAGCAGTAGAAATCGCCCGTAGTCAGATTGCTGATTTAGTGCAGGCCGATCCACGTGAAATCGTATTTACTTCAGGCGCAACCGAATCAAACAACCTTGCTATCAAAGGTGCAGCGCAGTTTTACCATAAAAAGGGTAAACACCTGATCACCTGCAAAACTGAACACAAAGCGACGCTGGATACCATGCGGGCGCTGGAGCGTGAAGGTTTTGAAGTGACCTATCTGGATGTAGAAGCTGATGGCTTGCTGGATCTGGACAAACTAACCGCCGCTATTCGCCCTGATACTACGGTGATCAGCGTGATGATGGTGAACAATGAAATTGGTGTGATCCAGGATATCGCCGCTATTGGTGAACTGTGCCGCAGTAAAGGCATCGTTTTTCATGTCGATGCCGCTCAGGCTGCAGGCAAAGTCGACATTGACCTCGGTACCTTAAAAGTCGATTTAATGTCGTTCTCTGCGCATAAAATTTATGGTCCTAAAGGCATAGGTGCACTGTATGTGCGACGCAAGCCTCGTATTCGGTTAGAAGCGCAAACGCACGGTGGTGGTCATGAACGCGGTATGCGTTCAGGTACTTTACCAACGCATCAGATTGTTGCTATGGGCGAAGCATTCCGGATTGCCAAAGAAGAAATGGCTGCCGAGAACGCGCGTTTTGCCGTGTTACGTCAGCGTTTACTGGATGGCGTGAAAGACATCGAACAGGTGTTTTTAAATGGTCACCCGGACCAACGGGTTCCAGGTATTACCAATATCAGCTTTAACTATGTTGAAGGTGAGTCGCTGATTATGGCACTGAAAGATATTGCAGTGTCTTCAGGTTCAGCCTGTACTTCTGCCAGTCTGGAGCCTTCGTACGTGTTGCGGGCGCTGGGCTTAACCGATGAACTGGCGCACAGTTCAATCCGTTTCAGTATCGGCCGGTTTACCACTGAAGAACAGATTGACCACACCATTAAAATTGTCCACGAAGCTATTGATAAACTTCGGGCTATGTCGCCGCTGTGGGACATGTACAAAGACGGTATCGATTTAAATACAGTGGCCTGGGTGGCACACTGATCCAATCCGGACAGGTTCACCCTTTGGCGCCCGTGCCAGTCGCGGGCTGTGCAGATTAACGAGGTAAAGCACCATGGCATACAGCGAAAAAGTCATTGATCACTACGAAAACCCGCGCAACGTTGGCGGTTTTGCTAAAGATGATCCAACAGTAGCCACCGGTATGGTCGGCGCACCGGCTTGCGGCGACGTGATGAAGTTGCAGATCAAAGTGAATGCCGAAGGTATCATTGAAGATGCCAAATTCAAAACTTATGGCTGTGGTAGCGCTATTGCGTCCAGTTCACTGGTGACTGAATGGGTGAAAGGCAAAAGCCTGGATGAAGCAGCCCAGATTAAAAACACCGACATCGCACAGGAACTGGCATTGCCACCGGTAAAAATTCACTGCTCAATTCTGGCTGAAGACGCGATTAAAGCAGCGATCGCAGATTATAAAACCCGGCACGGGGGCTGAGACATTATGGCGATTTCGATGACAGCAGCGGCTGCTGACCGGGTTCGCAGCTTTCTCAGCAACAGAGGCAAAGGCATTGGCTTACGGGTCGGTGTCAAAACCACTGGCTGTTCAGGTTTGGCTTATGTGCTGGAGTTTGTCGATGAACTCAATGAAGATGATCAGGTGTTTGCACATGACGATCTGAAGTTGATCGTCGATGGCAAAAGCCTGGTTTATATCGACGGTACCCAGCTGGATTTTGTCAAAGAAGGCCTGAACGAAGGTTTTCAGTTTAACAACCCCAACGTCAATGGCGAATGTGGGTGTGGTGAAAGTTTTACTGTGTAATCTGGCGGTCTGATGAACTATTTCCAGCTGTTTCAGCTGCCAGCTCAGTTTGAGCTGGATTTAACTGAACTGGGTACCCGTTATTTAGCGCTGCAACGGAATTTTCATCCGGACAATTTTGCTGCTGGTTCCGAGCGGGACCGGCTGTTGGCGGTCCAACAAGCGGCCAATATCAACGACGCTTATCACAGTCTGAAACAACCTTTACTCAGAGCCGAACATCTGTTGGCACTGCGTGGCGTGAAAATCAGCCATGAGCAACGTAGTTTTACTGATACTGTATTTTTAATGCAGCAGATGGAATTACGTGAGTTATTGGCTGATATTCTGCATTCCAGCGATCCTTATGTCTTGATCGACGAAGCAGAACAACAAATTCAAATGCAAAAAAAGCTGTTACTCAGACAGTTAGCCGAAGCACTTGCCGCTAATCAGCACGAGCAGGATTTACTGGCGGCTGATATAATCCGCAAACTTAAATTTTTCTTTAAACTGCAGCAAGAGCTGGAGTTAACTGAACAGCAACTACAAGACTAAATCCCATTATGGCTTTATTACAAATCGCTGAACCCGGCCAAAGCGCCGCGCCGCATCAACATAAGTTAGCGGCTGGTATCGATCTTGGCACCACTAACTCACTGGTCGCCACTGTGCGCAGTGGTGAAGTCAGTACGCTGTCAAATGCTGCTGGCGAAGATATGGTGCCTTCCGTGGTGCGTTATACCGCTGACCAGGTGGTCGTTGGCAAAACGGCGATGGCTGCGGCGGTGGCTGATCCGGAAAATACCATAATTTCAGTCAAACGCCTGATGGGACGCGGTTATCAGGAAACCCAGGCCCAAAGTCAGAAATTACCGTACCGGCTGGTTGATCAGCAAGGTTTGGTGGCGATTGACACTGTGCAGGGCATTAAAAATCCGGTCGAAGTGTCGGCAGAAATCCTGGCGACCCTGGCCGATACTGCCAGTCAGACGCTGGGAGGTGAACTCACTGGTGTCGTGATTACCGTGCCAGCCTATTTTGATGATGCCCAACGTCAGGCCACTAAAGATGCGGCGCGTCTGGCGGGTCTGAATGTGTTGCGGCTGCTCAATGAGCCGACAGCGGCAGCGCTGGCTTATGGCCTGGATTCAGGTCAGGAAGGGGTGGTTGCGGTTTATGATTTAGGCGGCGGCACCTTTGATATTTCCATTTTGCGGCTCAAGCGCGGTGTATTTGAAGTCATGGCCACAGGCGGTGACTCAGCACTTGGCGGTGATGATTTTGATCATGCCATTGTCAGTTGGTTGCAGCAGCAAAGCGGCGAAACAGAACTAAGCCATCAAAGCCTGCGTCAGCATTTGCAACTGGCCAGAAGTTTGAAAGAGCAACTCACCACGGCTGACAGTGTCAGTTTTGAATTAACCACCGCCAGTGGAGCCCTGGCGTTGACGTTAAGCCGGGAGAAATTCGACAGCCTGGTGCTGCAACTGGTCAGAAAAACCATTCGGGCTTGTAAACAAAGTTTGCGTGATGCTGCTATCGAGGCGGCAGATGTCGTCAAAGTGGTATTAGTGGGCGGCTCGACCAGGGTCCCTTTGGTGCGTCGTCAGGTGGCAGAGTTTTTCGCCACTGAACCACTGACGTCGATTGATCCGGATAAAGTCGTGGCCATTGGCGCCGCTATTCAGGCCAACGTGCTGGTTGGCAATAAATCGGACACAGATACGTTATTACTCGATGTGATCCCGCTGTCGTTAGGGCTGGAAACTATGGGGGGGTTGGTGGAGAAAATCATTCCACGCAATACCGTGATCCCGGTTGCCAGAGCCCAGGAGTTCACCACCTTTAAAGATGGCCAGACCGCAATGTCGCTGCATGTGCTGCAAGGTGAGCGCGAGCTGGTGGCGGATTGCCGTTCGCTGGCACAATTTAATCTGACCAATATCCCGCCAATGGCTGCTGGTGGGGCGCATATTCGGGTGACGTTCCAGGTCGATGCCGATGGTTTACTCAGCGTCACGGCGCAGGAAAAGTCCAGTGGCGTCAGTGCCAGTATTCAGGTGAAACCTTCTTATGGTTTATCGGATGATCAAGTGGCGACGATGATCCAAAGCTCAATGCAATACGCCAGACAAGATATGCAATTGCGGTTATTGCGTGAACAGCAGGTTGAAGCCAGTCGGGTGTTTGAAGCTGTCAGCGCTGCTATTGCCGCCGATGCGCATCTGTTGTCTGCCAGCGAGTTACAACAAATTGAACAGGCATTGTCGGCATTACAGCAACTGAGCCTGAGCGATGATACTGCCGCCATTAAAGCGGCTATTGATCAGACCAATCATATCACCGACGAGTTTGCCGCCCGCCGGATGGACCATTCAATCCGGCAAGCCCTGCAAGGGCACAAAGTTGACGAGGTGTAACATGCCACAAATTATCTTTTTACCCCATGCTGAACTTTGCCCGGATGGCGCAGCTTTATCTGCCGAAAAAGGCGAGACTGTGCTGGATGTAGCGCTGCGCAACGGGATTGCAATTGAGCACGCTTGTGAGAAATCCTGTGCCTGTACCACTTGCCATGTCATAGTGCGGGAAGGTTTTCGCAGTCTGAATGAAAGTGATGAACTGGAAGAAGACATGCTGGATAAAGCCTGGGGCTTAGAACCAGAATCGCGTTTAGGCTGCCAGGCCCGGATCGCCGATGAAGATCTGGTGGTTGAGATCCCAAAATACACTGTAAACATGGTCAGTGAAGGTCATTAATCTGCTTTACCCCCACCTTTGTTAACTAAATAGGTCCAGCCTGATCGGTCTGGACCTGTAATTAGTACATTTTGTTCACATCATTGTAAATCACTGAAACTTAATATAAAGTTCGCCGCCTGTTATTTTTAGCATTTCAGGGAACTAAATTTATAGTTCTGAATTCGCTGGTTTTTTTTAAGTTGTTGACTACGCTAGTCATAGCTGAGCTCATTTTGACAGGAGATTTTTAATGAACAAAACCAGGTTAGCAACCCTCGTTGCCTTAACTTGTTACGCCGGTGTCGCTGCCGCTGAAGTCACCATTAATGGTTTTGCTTCGATCAAAGCTGGTATGGCCAGCAATGGCGATACACTGTATGGCTACACCGATGAAATCGACTTTAAAAATGAAAGTTTGTTTGCGGTGCAGGTGCAATCCGATCTGGGGGAAAAACTGTCAGTGACAGCTCAGTTGCTGGCGCGTGGTGTGAATGATTTTGACGCTGAATTTGAATGGGCTTTCCTGACCTATCAAATTAACGAAAGCTGGCGGTTAAATGCCGGCCGGCTGCGCACGCCATTTTATAAGTACTCGGATTTTCGTGACGTAGGTTATGCCTATGACTGGCTCAGGACGCCACAAAGTGTCTATGACTTAGGCTTTAATACCATTGAAGGTTTGTCCTTGTACCACAGTACCAGCTTGGGCGATATTCAATCCAATCTGCAATTTGTGTTTGGTGCGTATGACGGTGATGCCCGGGTGTTAGGCACTCAGGCGCCTGCGCAAATTGACCAGATCACCGGCATCAGTTGGGAACTTAGCCAGGATTGGATTGCCTTTCGGCTGGCTTATTTGATTGGCGATGTCAGTATTCAGTCTGATGGCTTAACAAAAAAT
Organism: Rheinheimera sp. B2H12; assembly: GCF_059620065.1. Lineage (NCBI taxonomy): Bacteria > Pseudomonadati > Pseudomonadota > Gammaproteobacteria > Chromatiales > Chromatiaceae > Rheinheimera > Rheinheimera sp. B2H12. The sequence goes on from NZ_CM184363.1 coordinate 1,034,195, forward strand.
GTGTTAAATCCGCTCAATGCATTAGGTTTAACTGCTGTAGCCAAAGACATTGATTTTGATAAAGACCAGGGCAGTTTTTTCGGTTTGGGTCTGAATATTGACCGCAATGACTGGTTACTGGTCACCGAATACACCCATGTTGAAGTCAAAGACAGCTTTTATGCCGATCAAGACTCTTATTATGTTTCACTCGGTCATCGTTTTGGCAGTTACACCCCTTATGTCTCATTTGAAAAAGATGATGATGCCGCCAAACCTGAAATTTATGCCGGATTACCGGCGCAATTGCCACCTCAGTTAACAGGTGGCGTGAAAGGGCTGGTCGACAGCCAGTTTTTTGATAACAACACCTGGAACCTGGGTTTAAGGTATGACTTCCACCCATCCGCTGCCTTCAAAGTGCAATACAGCTGGGCAGAAGATCAAACCACCAAACGCAAAGACAACCTAATAGCGTTGGGCGTTGATTTAGTGTTCTAACTTGGCAGCACCATGGCGACTGCCATGGTTTGTTTCGTGCCGTGACCCTGACAACTCTGAGGGACTGCTATGAAAAAAGTATTACTTGTGACCGCAATTGCTGCTTGTTTCAGTTCATTGGCCCAGGCTGAGGTGGACGTTTCTGGTTTCGCTTCCGTGGCCGGTGGTAAAGTGTTAAGTGGCACCGGGGTGCCGGGTTTTGTTGGCCCGACTTTCCTGGCTACTTATCCAACTGTTGCCGTGTATGAGGAAGAATGGAGCTTTAAACCTGACTCCAAGTTTGGTTTGCAGTTTTCGGCAGATTTAACTGAAGGCTTGTCAGCCACAGCCCAGCTCGTCGGGCGCGGCGCTGATGATTTTGATGCTGGGTTTGAGTGGGCTTATTTATCTTATGAGCTCAATGAACACTGGACCATTCAGGCTGGGAAAAAACGTCTGCCGCTGTATTATTATTCTGATTTTTTTGATGTCAGTTATGCCTACCTCTGGGTTCGGCCACCAGCAGATAACTATACCTGGCAGATTTTTAATTACACCGGGATTAATGCGCAGTTTAATTATCAGCTCAGTGATTGGACCCTCAGCGGCAATATTTATACCGGCAGTGAAGATGATGGTTCCAACAAATTATTGTCAGACTATTTTTTCAAACAGCCGGTACGGGAAATCTGGGAAAATATTATTGGCGGTGTGTTGAGTCTGAATCGGGACTGGCTGGATTTGCGTTTGACTTATATGACTTATGAGAACCGACGTTTTATCAGTGATCAACCCAGACTCTGGAACAACGGCACTGATACTAGACGGGGTAAGTTTATGGGCTTTTCCGCCAATATAGACTACAACAACTGGATTTTATTAAGTGAAGTCAACCGGTTAACTCTGGAAGGTGATGATTTGGATACTTATCTGGTGTCGGCCGGATACCGGATTGGTCAATGGACCCCTTATGTCGTGTATTCCGATTTTGATGCCAGTGGCGAAGTGCACGATACCACCAGTGTTGGTGTACGCTGGGATTTTCATAATTCAGCTGCGTTTAAACTGCAATTTGATAAAGTGGATGACCTGATCAATGCAGATCATCCAGGTGTCGCCGGTGACAGTAAAGCCATCACTTTTGGCATCGATTTAGTTTTTTAAAGTTTGGAGATAACCATGCATTGGTATAAAGCTTTGACCCTGACAATGGCCCTGGCTGTAAGTTCGGTATCTGCAGAGGTCGCCGTCATTGTTCACCCATCGAATGCTGCCACTTTGGAGCAGGCAGAAATTGCCAGATTGTTTACCGGGCGTGGCACCACGTTTAACAATGGCAGTAAAGCAACAGCTTTGAATCTGGCCGAAGCGGCGCCAGCCCGCACTGAATTTGATAGCAAAGTATTGAATAAGTCTTCCAGTCAAATGAAAGCTTTTTGGTCAAAACTGGTGTTCACCGGTAAAGGTACCCCCCCAAAAGAGCTGCCATCGGATGCTGAGATGAAAGCTGCAGTGGCGGCTGATGCCAGTGCCATTGGTTACATTGATGCTGCAGCAGTAGACGCATCAGTCAAGGTGGTTGCGAAGTTCTGACCTGTCACAGCACACTTAGCTTATTAACAAAAACCACTTCAACTGAAGTGGTTTTTCATCTGGTGCGCCGGGCACGGACGGTACAGCCTTGCGGTCGGGAACAAGCGAGGCTGCATCGTGGCTGGTCAGAATTGACGTGGACTAAGGAGCCAGCAGCAAAAGCACTGGCAGTATTGTCATATCCATCGCAGATAATTCGGCAGGCGCGCAAACAGGGGCTGAGATGAGCAGTTTGGCTGTGAGGATGAGCCCTGGTACGGATGGCTGCAAAACCGTAGGCAATCTGATTGCAATAGCGTATAATTCGCGGCCGCTAAATTTTAACCAAGTTATTAAGGGAGTCCATGATGGCCTTAGAACGTACTTTTTCAATCGTAAAACCTGATGCAGTTGCCAAAAACCATATCGGTGCAATCTATAACCGTTTTGAATCTGCTGGTCTGCGTATTGTTGCTGCTAAAATGCTGCAACTGAGCCGTGAACAAGCTGAAGGTTTCTACGCTGAGCACAAAGAGCGTCCATTCTTCAACGCTTTAGTTTCTTTCATGACCTCTGGCCCAGTGATGGTTCAGGTACTGGAAGGTGAAGACGCAGTGCGCAAAAACCGCGAAATCATGGGTGCGACCAATCCAAAAGACGCTGCTGCCGGTACTTTACGTGCTGACTATGCTGCCAGCATCGATGAAAACGCTGTCCACGGTTCTGACGCTGCTGCTTCAGCTGCCCGTGAAATTGCTTACTTCTTCACTGAAGCCGAGCTGTGTGCCCGTATTCGTTAATTTGACTGCCGGGACGCCGCATTGTGCTGGCAACCCTGGTGAGCAAAACTAAGTAAAGGGGGCACAGCCCCCTTTCTGTCTATCTGTACTTAGATGAAGCTGTATTTAGCTGAACCCGGTGTGATTTGGTTTGTTTCTGGATGGTTCGATAGTGACAGATGCAAACCAAATCAAGCCGTAACTACCTGATGTTGCCCGAGGAGACCCTGATGACCCAGGCCGAAAATAAAATTAATCTGTTAGATCTGACCCGTGAACAGATGAAGGAATTATTGGTGTCGCTGGGTGAAAAAGCCTTTCGGGCAGACCAGCTGATGAAATGGATTTATCATTTCTGTGTTGATGATTTTGATAAAATGACCAACATCAACAAAGTATTACGCGATAAATTAAAACAGCGTTGTGTGATTGAAGCGCCCCATGTGGTGACGCGGCAAGATAGTGCGGATGGTACTATTAAGTTTGTCATGGGCCTGAAAGGCGGTCAGGAAGTCGAAACCGTCTGGATCCCGGAAAAAGACCGGCGTACTTTGTGTGTCTCGTCGCAAGTCGGTTGTGCGCTGGATTGTTCTTTTTGCTCCACGGCCCAGCAGGGCTTTAACCGTAATCTGACGGTGGCTGAAATTATTGGTCAGGTCTGGCGGGTCAGTCAGATTATTGGTTCTTATGGCGATACCGGTGAAAAACCAGTCACCAACGTGGTGATGATGGGGATGGGCGAACCGCTGCTGAACCTCAATAACGTGGTGCCGGCACTGGAACTGATGATGGAAGACTTTGGTTTTGGTTTATCCAAGCGCCGGGTTACGCTCAGTACTTCTGGCGTGGTACCTGCGCTGGATTTATTGAAAGAAAAAATTGATGTCGCGCTGGCAATTTCATTGCATGCACCAAATAATGAGTTGCGCGACCAGTTGGTACCGGTCAATAAAAAATATCCGATGGAAGAGTTTCTCGCGTCAGCGAAACGATATGTGCAGGATTCGCGGGCCAATGATAAAGTGACAGTTGAATATGTCATGCTTGAAGGTATTAATGACAGTATGGAGCAAGCGCATCAGTTGGCACATGCGCTGCGTGATACGCCATCGAAAATAAATTTGATCCCGTTTAATCCTTACCCGGGTTCACCTTATAAGAGATCCAGCAATTCCAGGATAGACCGCTTTAATAAAGTGCTGCAAGAACATGGATTTGTTGTCATAGTACGCAAGACTCGTGGTGACGATATTGATGCAGCCTGTGGTCAGTTGGTTGGTGATGTGATTGACAGAACCAAGCGACTGGTAAAAAAACAGCTGAAAGGCGAGGCGATTTCAGTAAAAATAGTGTGATCATTAAAGGATGCGTGGCAAAGAATGCAATTTAACCGGGTAGCTGTTTCGGCTTTGTTGGTAGCGCTGATGTCAGGGTGCGTTTCACAATCGACCTTGGTTGAGACCAATCGTATTGCGCAGCCACGCACTGATATGACAGAAGCTGCCCGCACCCGGATGTCACTCGGACTGAATTATCTGCAACGCGGTGATACTTCGCAGGCGAAATATAATCTGGAAAAAGCCAGTCAACTGGCGCCAGATTTGGCGGAAATTGACAATGCCATTGCCTATTATTACCAGCAGGTGGGTGAAGCAGAGCTGGCGGAAAAGTCCTATCGCCAGTCCTTACGCAAAGATGGTGATAATCCAGATACACTGAATAACTTTGGCGTGTTTTTATGTCAGTTGCAGAAGTATCAGGAGGCGACCAGCCTGCTGCAAAAAGCCATTAAAAATCCTGCTTATATCCGGGTGGCCGACAGTTATGAAAACCTGGCTTTTTGTGCCGTGGCGCAGCAACAATATCCGCAATACCAACAGTATCTGCGCCAATCGCTCGCGCACAATAGCAACAGAGTGTCTGCCGTCTATCTGATGGCTGAATTCAGTTATGCCAGCAGTGATTTAGCGGAAGCGAAAAAGTGGAGTTCGCGGTTGGAACAGTTGGGCGAGCGCTCGGCTCCTGCCACTTTGTTGCAATATTTACTCGCCAGACAGACCGGTGATGTGGTGGCACAGCAAAGCGCTGAAAAGTTTTTGACCACAGTCCATCCACAAAGCGAAGAAAGTCTGATGCTACACCAGCAGGATTTAGCGCAAAGCCGACCGGAAAAATTACGTCAGGCTTATCAAACCAGTTTGTTGCAAACCGGTGCTGGCACCAGCCCGGCAACGTCGTCTGCCAAGCCGAAATTAAAAGTGATTAAACGCAAAGTGCCTGCCACTGCCAGCGCTGGACAACTGCAACATCAGGTGCAGGACGGTGAAACTTTATTCAGTATTGCCAGTCAATATCGATTAACCGTATCAGAACTGCAACAACTGAATCAACTGGCAGACACTGCAGTAGTCACGGCCGGACAACAACTGCAGTTGCCCGTTGTCAAACAGCCGGACGGGCAGCTGGCAGCGCCTGCGAGTTATAGGGTGCAAGAAGGCGATACCTTGTTCAGTATCGCTTATAAATTTAATCTTGAGTTAGCCAGTTTATTACAATGGAATCAGATGACTGCTGCGACCCAGCTCACATCTGGTCAGACTATTATTCTCCGGGATCCCGCATTGTCTTCATTATGAATACTGTAGCCGAACAACATGCCGACAGCGTCGGCGCCATTTTACGCCAAAGCCGCGAGGCGAAAGGCCTGACGACAGCTCAGGTCGCCAAACAGCTGAACCTGAAAGTCAGCGTCATTGAGCAAATCGAAGCTGAGCAATGGGACCCCGCGATGTCGATGACCTTTATGCGGGGTTATTTGCGTGCTTATGCCCGTTTGATGAAATTATCAGAACGAGAAATTTTGCAGGCCTTTGAATTGCAAGCCGCTTATCTGCGCAGTCAGCCAAGACCCATGCACAGCTTCTCGAAAAAAACCAGTCTGGATGCGGCGGAAAACCGCTTTATGCTGGCGACTTATCTGCTGATTGTGCTGCTAATTGGTTTATTTTTGATTTGGTTCTGGCAAACCCATTTACTGGATGATACGCCGGTCTCTGTGGTGCCGGCTTATCAGGTGCCAGAGCAGACCGGCACCGACAGCAATTTAAGCACTCAGCCAACTGAGCAAACTGCCGCATCAACCCTTGAGGTTGCGCCGACGCCAATGGCGCAAACCAATAGCACAACGGAGCAGGCGACAGCGCCACTGAACGACACCCAGCCTGTCGCAGCGAGTCAAGGCAATACCACTGCAACGGCAGCGGTTGAGAGCACAACAGAGCAGCCGGCCACTACGGGCTCGCCGGCAGAACTGAACAGCAACTCCAGCACAGTTGCCACAGCAACCACAGTGCTGGATACGGCTGCATCGACTGAACCTGCGCAGTCAACAGCAATGCCTCTGCCAGAAAGCGCAAACCCAGCGGCTGGCACCGGCACCACAGCTGCTGGCGCGGCTAGCTTGCAACTGGAATTTAGCGCTGATTGCTGGTTAGAAGTTTATGATAACAACAATCAGCGGCTGGCTTATGGTAACCAGGCCGCCGGCAAACAGCTGGTATTACAAGGGCAGTTACCATTTCGCCTGAAGCTGGGCAATCCGCCTGCCGCCAGCATGAAACTCAATGACGTGGTTGTCGACCTGTCCGGTTATCCAGCTGGCCGGGTTGCTCGTATTACTTTAACTGGACAGCTTTAATATGTTTGCAGCAAGCCCTATTGTCAGACGTCAATCCAAACAAATCCGGGTTGGGAATGTGCTTATTGGTGGCGATGCACCGGTCGCGGTGCAGTCGATGACCAACACCAGAACCACCGATGTGGATGCGACAGTGGCGCAGATCCAGGCGATTGCCAAAGCTGGCGCTGATTTAGTCCGGGTGTCAGTCCCGACGATGGAAGCGGCAGAAGCCTTTAAACTGATTAAACAACAATCGCCCATTCCATTGGTGGCGGATATTCATTTTGATTACCGTATTGCCCTGAAAGTCGCGGAGTATGGCGTAGATTGTCTGCGCATTAACCCGGGCAATATAGGCCGGGAAGATCGGATCCGTGCTGTTGTCGATGCAGCACGTGATTACAATATTCCGATCCGGATCGGTGTCAATGGCGGTTCGTTAGAAGCAGATTTACAGGAAAAATACGGCGAGCCAACACCGGAAGCCTTGGTAGAATCGGCGATGCGACATGTCGACATTCTGGACCGGTTGAATTTTGATAACTTTAAAGTCAGTGTCAAAGCTTCTGATGTATTTCTGGCGGTCGGCGCTTATCGTTTGCTGGCAAAACAGATTATTCAGCCGTTGCATTTGGGCATTACCGAGGCCGGTGGTTTACGCGCGGGCTCGGTGAAGTCGGCCATCGGCCTTGGCATGCTGCTGGCGGAAGGTATTGGTGATACTATCCGCATTTCATTGGCGGCAGATCCGGTCGAGGAAGTGAAAGTCGCTTTTGATATCCTGAAATCATTGCGTATCCGTTCGCGTGGCATTAATTTTATTGCTTGTCCGAGTTGCTCGCGGCAAGAGTTTGATGTGATTAAAACCATGAACGAGCTGGAGCAGCGGCTGGAAGATGTGATCGATCCGCTGACTGTATCTGTGATAGGGTGCGTGGTGAATGGCCCGGGTGAAGCATTAATTTCTGACCTAGGTGTGGCCGGTGCCAATCGCAAAAGTGGTTTTTATCTGAAAGGCGAACGGCAAAAACTGCGCATTGATAACGAAAGTGTGGCAGAACAATTAGAACAGCAGGTTCGGCTTTATCTGGCGCAGCAAAAGCAACTTATTGATATTAAACAAGTTGAATGATTGCTTTTGCGAAGCGTAAGTCTATTCAGGGCCAGTGCGGTACAGCGCTGGCTGATTATTTAGTTTTTAGTTGAGTACAGCACGTGTCAAAAGAAATTCAAGCCATCCGCGGGATGAACGATTGCCTGCCGCAGGATACCCCCGTCTGGCAATATGTTGAGCAGATGATCCGCCAGACCGTCAGCAGTTACGGCTACGATGAAATCCGTTTCCCGATTGTGGAAATGACCGAACTGTTTAAACGTTCTATTGGTGAAGTCACTGATATCGTTGAAAAAGAGATGTATACCTTTGAAGACCGCAACGGTGACAGCCTGACCCTGCGTCCGGAAGGCACTGCCTGCTGTGTGCGGGCTGGTAATCAGCATGGCCTGTTATACAACCAGGAACAGCGGTTGTGGTATATGGGCCCGATGTTCCGGCATGAACGGCCACAAAAAGGCCGCTATCGTCAGTTCCACCAGTTTGGTCTGGAAGCTTTTGGCATGCAGGGTCCGGATATTGATGCCGAAGTGATTCTGCTGACCGCGCGTTTGTGGCAACAGCTGGGGTTATTGCCTTATGTCAAACTGGAACTGAACTCACTGGGGTCTAATGCGGCCCGCGCTGCTTATCGTGATAAATTAGTGGCTTATCTGGAGCAGCATCAAGATTTGCTCGATGAAGACAGTCAGCGTCGTTTACACAGCAATCCGCTGCGGGTGTTGGATAGTAAAAATCCGGCGATGGCAGAGATGCTGGCCAAGGCGCCGCAGTTGCTGGATCACCTGGATGAAGAATCTGCCACCCACTTGGCGGGATTAACGCAACGGCTGACCGCCGCTGGTATCCCTTTTGAAATCAATCCACGTTTAGTGCGTGGCTTGGATTATTACAACCGTACCGTATTTGAGTGGGTCACCACCAACCTCGGTTCACAAGGCACCGTCTGTGCCGGTGGTCGTTATGATGGCCTGGTGGAACAACTCGGCGGTAAGGCGACGCCTGCTGTTGGTTTTGCCATGGGCATGGAACGGCTGGTGTTATTGCTGCAAAGTCTGGACTTAGTGCCGGCAGTCAGTAACAATGCCGATTTTTACCTGATGCCTTTGGGCGAAGCTGCGGAACTTGCTGCAGTTTCTGTTGCCGAACAGCTGCGAAAACTTTTGCCGGGCAAAAGAGTCGTGATGCATTGCGGTGGTGGTAACCTGAAAAAACAATTAAAACGCGCTGATAAATCCGGTGCTGAACTTGGCTTATTACTGGGTGACACTGAACTGGCTGCCGGTCAGATCACCCTGAAATGGCTCAGAACAGAACAACCCCAACAAACAGTCGCAATTTCTGAACTGGCCGCCGTGCTGTTGCAGTCTTAATGGAGTGATGGATGGAAATTTATAGCAACGAAGAACAACAAGTCGAAGCGCTGAAAAGATTTTGGAAACAGAATGGTATGTCTATTCTGGCGGGTATTGCCATTGGTTTGGCTGGTTTATACGGTTTTCGTCATTACCAGGCCAATCAGCTCGCGCAAATTGAAGCGCAGTCTTCGCAATATGCCAACCTGATTGAGCAAAACAGTGCTGAAGGCGCTGATAAAAAAGCCTGGTTAGTGGCGGCGCAAACTTTTATTGAAGCAAATAGTGGCAGTAATTATGCCGTACTGACGGCGTTGCTGGCGGCCAAAGAAGCGGCTTTTGCCAAAGATTTCGCCGTGGCAGAAAAGCAACTGAGCTGGGTGCTGGCCAATACCAAAGCGCCGGAACTGCTGGCAGTAGCGACGTTACGGCTGGCGCGGGTGCAAACTGAACAAGCCAACTATCCGGCGGCGTTAAAAACGCTGGAAGCGAAATTACCGGAAAGCTTTGTTGCCCAGCAGCAAGAGCTGAAAGGCGATGTGCTGGTCAAGTCAGGGGATGAAGTGAAAGCTAAAGCGGCCTATTTAGCTGCACTGGCCGCCGCTGAAGCCGGTAAAAACCCACTGTTACAGGTGAAATTGAACGAACTGGCCCATGTTGCTGGTTAAGAGGTCGATGTGAAGTTATCTGTTCGCCCTTGGGGTGTACCGCTGTTACTGGCGCTGGTGTTAACCGCCTGTTCGTCAAAAGATGAAGAAGAACTGGTGTTGCCGGAAATCAGCAACAAAGTTGAGCCAAAAGAAGTCTGGAGCAGTTCTGTTGGTAGTGGTATTGATCACTATGACAGCCTGCTCAAGCCGGTCATTTTTGATAATAAAGTCTATGCAGCCAGTCGTGATGGCCTGGTCAAAGCGATTGAGCTGGAAAGCGGCAATACCGTTTGGACTATTGATTTACGCGATGGTGACGATGCGCCGCTGTTTGGTGGCCTCAGTCACTGGTGGAATAATAGAACGGCGAAAATTGGTGGTGCTGTCGGTGTTGGCTATGACAAGATCCTGGTCGGTACTGAAGATGGTGATGTACTGGCGTTAAACCCACAAACCGGTGAGAAAATCTGGTCGGCCAAAGTCAGTGGGGAAGTGTTAGCAGCGCCGGTCGCTGGTGATGGTTTTATTATTGTGACTACAGGTGGCGGTCGTATTTTTGCCTTGCATCCGGATACCGGTGAACAACGCTGGATGCATGAAACTGAAAACGCCTTATTGACCTTGCGTGGTATCAGTTCAGCGACTGTTGAAAGCGGTGGTGTTATTTACGGGACAGGTAACGGTAAAGTCGGGGTGCTCATCTCTGATAAAGGCGTGCCGGCCTGGGAAGAAGCGGTCACTGTGGCAAAAGGTGCTACTGATTTAGCCCGGATCATCGATGTTGATGCGACACCAATCGTGCAAAATGGTACAATTTTCGCCATTGCTTATAATGGTCAACTGGTGGCGCTGGAATTGCGCACCGGCCGGCCGTTATGGAAAAGGGAATATGCCACCTTCCGCGACATGGCTTATGAAAATAACGTGCTGTATCTGGTTGATTCTGTAGGCAAGCTGTATGCAGTAGATGCACGCAGTGGTACCGAGTTGTGGGCGCAGCTGACCTTGCATAAACATTTTGTCACCGCACCTACCGTGTACAAAGATTACATTGTAGTGGGGGATAACGAAGGTAATTTGCACTGGTTTGATAAACGCACTGGCGAATATCTGGCCCGGCATGAATTTGACAGCTCGGGCTTTTATGCCGAAGCTATCAGCAGTGCAGATTATTTATTGCTGCAAAGCCGTAATGGTGAACTGACTTTATTAAGCACACCAGCTGCGGAATAAGGCTGACTGTATTAAATGACAGAAACAGGCCTGTTTACAGGCCTGTTTTTTTATTCGGGATCCAGCCACAGAGCTTGGATCCGGCTGCCTGCGGGCAGTTATTGTGTATTGAGGAATTTACATGTTACCGGTAGTCGCCCTGGTTGGCCGTCCGAATGTCGGCAAATCTACATTATTTAACCGTCTGACCCGCACCCGCGATGCTTTAGTGGCGGATTTTCCAGGGTTGACCCGGGACCGTAAATACGGCTCTGTCGATTATGAAGGTCTGGAGTTTATTGTGGTCGATACCGGTGGTATCGATGGCAGTGAAGAAGGCATTGAGCTGGAAATGGCGGAGCAGTCGCTGCGGGCTATTGATGAAGCAGACGTCGTGCTGTTTATGGTGGATGCCCGGGCTGGCGCCACTGTGGCTGATACCGCTATTGCCGATCATATTCGCCGTATCAACAAAACCGTGTTCCTGGTGGCGAATAAAACTGATGGTTTGGATGCGGATACCGCCATTGCCGACTTTTACAGCCTGGGCATTGGTGAAGTGTACCCCATTGCAGCGGCCCATGGCCGTGGTGTGACCAACTTATTACAACAAGCTTTAGTGCCGTTGTTAACAGAACAACAAGCCGCCCGGCTGGCGGCGTTTGCTGCGGGTGAAGAGCCTGCACCTGTCGATGAAGACGCGGAAAAACTGGCGCGGGATCAACATATCAAGCTAGCAATTGTTGGCCGGCCTAATGTTGGTAAATCAACCTTAACCAACCGTATTTTGGGTGAAGAACGGGTCATTGTCTATGATATGCCTGGCACCACCCGTGATTCGATTTATATCCCAATGGAGCGCGGCGAGCGCAAATATACCCTGATTGATACCGCCGGTGTGCGCCGGCGCGGCAAAATTGATGATGTGGTCGAAAAATTCTCGGTGATCAAAACCTTACAGGCGATTGAAGATGCTAACGTCGTTATTCTGGTGTTAGATGCCCGGTTAGGTATTTCTGATCAGGACTTAAGCATTTTAGGTTTTGTCCTCAATGCTGGTCGTTCGCTGGTGATCGCCGTGAACAAATGGGATGGGCTGGATGATGGCATCAAAGATGAAGTCAAACGTGAACTCGACCGCCGGTTAGGCTTTATTGATTTTGCCCGCTTGCATTTTATTTCGGCGCTGCATGGTTCAGGCGTGGGTAACTTGTTTGAATCGGTCGAAGAAGCCTTTGATTCGGCCACTCGTCGGGTCAGCACGGCGCTTCTTACCAAAATCATGACCATGGCGCAGGAAGATCACCAACCGCCACTGGTGAAAGGCCGTCGCGTGAAGCTGAAATATGCCCACGCCGGTGGTTATAACCCGCCATTGATTGTGATCCACGGTAATCAGGTGGAAGATTTACCGGATTCGTATAAACGTTATCTGATGAATTACTTCCGTAAATCACTGCAGATGATGGGCACGCCAGTACGGGTTGAATTCCGCGGCGGCGACAACCCATTTGCCGAGCGTCGCAATACGCTGACGCCAAATCAGCAATATAAACGCGAGCGGTTATTAAAAGCCCGCGCTAATTTGGCGAATAAGAAAAAACCAGGGCAGACCAAAGGGTAACCTTTTTGGTTTAGCTTGCAGCTAAGGGCTGATTTTTCCTATCTTGCAGCTGGCTGCTTTTAAAAGCGTTTCGCCTGCGGCGAGTTACTTATTTTGCTTCGCCAAAATAAGTAACCAACAAAAGGCGACCCCGGATCGCTCGAAAGCCCGCAATAAAATCAATAGTTTGAGGCGCTGGGGCAACTCGGCCGCCGCTAACGTCGGCGGCCTCAAACACTCCCCAGCTTAAAACCTCAAACCATTGATTTTAAAGCGGCTCACTTTACGGGGCCAAAAGCTCACTTTGAGCTAAAGTGCGATTAAAGCTCAAAACACCAGCTTTGCCAAGTTCGCTTGCTTCGGCTTATTAAACGATTTTTCCGTGGCACCGTTTATACTTCTCACCACTACCACATGGACAAGGATCCATGCGACCAGGGCGTCTCCCTTTCGTAGCCAAGTCTTTTAGCTGTGGTTCGAAATCAAGTAACGCTTTTGATGAAATCACGTTTCCTAGATTATTTGGTATTGCCGTAAATGCCATATCTTTTTTCGTGCCAACCTCGACAGTGTGAATATCACCTGACGCGACATGTTGAGGTCCTGCATATAAAATACCCAACAACTTTATTCTAGAAGGGCCAATAGTCGTTCCGCTGCTGCGAGTTGTAACTTTACCGATATCAAGAATGAAGACAGGTGAGCCACTAGATCCATTAAAGCATGCTGCATCGATAAGAAACTCTGGTTTTCCATTATATTCAAGCTCGGGATGCGTAGCTGTGATTCCTTTTCTGAATACAGGCTGATTATTTACCGAATCCCAAATACCGTTTGGATAACCCACCATTACTATTTCCTGCATAGCAGGCATATCTTTTAGCTCATCCTCGGTAGGTATGAGTTCTGGGGCTAGGGGTGAAAAAAAGAAGCTCTCACCTTCACTTGCTGATTGTGTCAATAAGGGCGCAATTGGCATTACAGCCAAATCAACATTTGGATGGTAGAACCACTGTTCCTCAAACCTATCTATTTCAAAAAACCTGAAATTACCAATATCTGGTTTATTGTCACTAGTCTTTCGCGTAAGACAAAACTTTCCTGTCAAAGCACCTTTTACAACATGTCTGTTTGTCACAATAACTGGGATATATTTATCTTCTTCTATGCATAGATTCATGAAGAAACCAGTACCCGTTCCAATTGTCCTGCCGGAAAAGGTACATTCAATTCTTACAGTGCTATAGGTAATAAGGTCTGTAATAAACATCTGATTCCAATAATACTTAGTAATCTACTGTTCGTTTAACAATCAATTTTCAAAGGCTGTTTGCCCGCAAGTTGAACATTTTTTTGCCTTCTTTCAGTATTTTTTTACCCGTATCAAACTAACTCTGATGCACCTCTATTTCAACAGGTTTTTCTGAAATGAGTAAATTTGAATCCGATAAAGGTTATGCTGGCAATACGCTAGTTGTTCTTGATTTTACACTAGATGGATACTTGGGAACTTATCAAGTGGTTTGGGCGAATAAAGGGAGTGATGAATAGGTATTTACTACAACGCCGAATTTCCGCTTCTGGCACAAAGTGTACTATCACCAAATCGCTTTTCCGTTTTTCAGCCCCGTCCAGCGAGCCGTGATAAAAGCATTGGTTTGAGGTTTTAAGCTGGGGAGTGTTTGAGCGGGCTGACGCTAGCAGCCCGCGAGTTGCCCCAGCGCCTCAAATCATTGCTTTTATCGCGGGCTTTCGAGCGATCCCGGGGTCGCCTTTTCTTTGGTTTCTTTCTTTTGGCGAAGCACAAATGCTTTAGCATTTGAACGGCTCTGCCGGCCCGAAGGGTCAATGCCGCAGGCATTGATAAAAGAAAGAAACTCGCCAAAGGCGAAATGCTTTTAAAAATCAGCATGCTGCAAGCAAAATCTAGCTGTGTTGACAGCAAAAAACCGAGCTGTGTTCACAGCAAAACCAAGCTGTGTTGACAGCAGAAAACCCAGCTGAGTTCACAGCAAAAACAGCGACCTGTCTACGCCAATAGATATCCCTACCGCAATGGCAATTGCAAACAAAAACTAGCGCCGCCCAAAGCACTGCGACTGACGCAGATCCGGCCTTGGTGCCAGCTGGCGACCCGTTGCACTATCGCCAGACCCAGGCCAAATTGTGGCTGGCCTGGCGTTGTCGCCTCGGAGCCAAGCCGGACAAAAGGCTGAAAAATCCGTTCGCAGTCTGCTGGTGCTATACCAGGGCCATCATCACTGATGATCAGCCAAACTTCATGATTGTGCAGCTGCAACGCCAGTACTATCTGGCTATGGGCGTAGCGGCAGGCGTTATGCAATATATTCAACAGTGCACGTTGTAGCCAGTGGGCATTGGCATGACTCAGCAAAATTGGTTGTGGCGGCAATTGCAAACTGAGCTGCAGTTTTTGTTGTAACAGCGGCTGGCATTGCTGTGCGACCTGACGACAGCAGCTTTGCAGATCTAATTCGGTATAACTCAGTTGTTGCTGCTGACGGGATAAACTGGCGTATTCCAAAAAGGCATTTACCATGGTTTCCATCCGATCTAAATCCTGTTCCAGCCTTTTTAGGTACAGATCTTTTTGCTGCAGTTGCTTGCTTTCCTGCGCCGCTTCCAAACCAAAGCGAAAACAAGCCAGCGGCGTGCGTAAATCGTGGGATAACGAGCTGGCCAGCAGTTGGTTATCCGCCAATAACTGGGTGATTTGGTCTGCCATCTGGTTAAAACTCTGTTCCAGTGCCGGGGTGTAAGACCAGGCGGACGCTGGCAACCTGGCACTCAAATCGCCCTGGCCAAAACGCTGAGCGGTTTGGCTTAACAGCCACAAACGCCGGGTCAGTGGCATCAGCCAGAACAGCATAATCAGACAAATGCCGGCGTATAACGACAAGGTCAGCCATAAATCTGCCGGATGGGGTTCGGCTTCAGCTGGTAACTGCACTTTGAGCAACCAGTCCGGGTGTGCCGTTAAGGCTTTTAACACATATTGATGATCATCAGCCGACAAAGTTAAACCATTGGGCTGAGACAGCTCTGCCTGCAGCTGTGGCGGTAATGCCAGGCTGGCCGCGGCTTCCAGACTGATGGCTAATTGCCAGTCGCTGCCACTTTGCGCCATCAGGCTGGCAAGCTCAGTGCTTCGACTGTGGTTCGCGCTTTGTGTCAGTTGCTGCAGCAACAGCGGAAACAAGCGCTCATCAGCCGTCGCTGTGGGTTCAGTCTGGCCTGCCAGTTGATCTAACACTGTGCCAAGCAGAAACAAAGCACAAATGGCTGACAGCATCAGGCTGAGCCATAACCTCAGCATCTGCTGCGGCCTTGGCTGGCGAGCTGGTGGCGGGGGACTGCGCTGTGGCGCTGCAGCTTGGTCATCACCAGCCATCCGCCACAAACAGATAACCTTTACCCCAGACTGTTTTGATGCCCTTTGGGTTGGTGGCATCATCGCCCAGCTTTTTACGCAGAATGGAGACCATCACATCAAAGCGACGATCCAGACCGTCATGTTCGCGGCCTTTGAGCGCCATAAAGACTTGATCCCGGCTACAAATTTGACCGGCATGATCCGCCAGATACCACAGCAGAGCAAACTCTGTGCTGGTCAGATGCAGCTCTTCATTGTGCAGCAACACCCGCTGGGCACTGGCACAAATCTGTAAGTGGCCAAACTGTAACAGGTCCGGATTGCTCTTAGGGCTTTCGAAGGTGGCCGGCTGGTGCCGAAAACGCAGTGCCGCTTCAATTCTGGCCAATAGCACTCTGGGTCGGATTGGTTTAATCAGATAGTCAGTCGCCCCAAGTTGCAAACCCAGCACTTCGTCCATTTCTTCGCCTTGCGCTGTGAGCATCAGAATAGGCAGTTGATGGTGTTGCCGTAACTGCCGGCATAATTCTAGGCCGTTGATACCTGGTAGCATCAGGTCGAGCAAGATTAAATCCACCTGCAATGTTGGCATCGCCGCGAGCACAGTATCACCACGACTATGGTGCAGCACCTGATAACCTTTTTGCTGCAGGTAGTCCATCACCCAGTTGGCGAGCGATAAATCATCTTCTACCAGTAAAATTCGGCCGTACTGTGTCATCACAGCTCCTAAAACAATCGCCAGTGGCGTTTGGTCCTGGACGCTTTATGCACCCAGTTCACTTCAATGATTACCTGCTGCACCACCTGCTGCTGCTGGCGTAGCTGCAGCAACGCACTTTGCTCTGCGGCAAACTCAAACTGAAATGTGCCGCTGCTTTGTTGCTGCCAGCAATGTAATTGCCGGTCATGCATAAACAGGCACAAATCAAGTGGGGTTTCGCTGCGCCAACGGGCGGTCACTTTGCTATAACAGGTACGGCCTTGTTGCAGACTGATACATTTATCCGGCGTGACCTGCAGCTCTGTGCTGGCCGCAAAGTCCGTCTCAGGCGTTACCGCCAGCACTTTTGTTGTGATAAGACCCAGCAACAACAGCCAACAGTAACGGCTAAAACACATAACGCACCATCAGGATCGCCATATATTCCTGTTTTTTGGTGACGATCGGACTGTCGAGATACTGACTGCTGAATAGATTCAGGCCCATGCTGCCATCTAACTGCCAATTTTCGGCCAGCGGATATAACACCGACAGGCCAAGATGGGTTTTCAGGCCTGCGCCAGAGCGGTACACTTGGCGGTCAGGCCGACTTTCCGCCTCGCTGACGCCGTAATAATAATTCACCACTTTGTTCGATTCGTAGGTGAGCGCCGCGTTGAGGTAGATATCCAGATTGCGCCAAGGCCAGAGGTAGCTGTAACTCAGTCGGTTGATAATGCCCTGATGACTCAGCACATCAACGCCGGATTCAACGCCGAATAAATGCTGTCGCCACTGATACTGATAACGCAGCGAATTCACCGAATCGGCATCGCGGATGTGTAAACCACTCAATTGCGGCGTAGCGGTGCTGACTTTGTTATCAGGTAACCAGATATTGTAGTTGCTGGCAATCAGGTCCCAGCTGTGGTTGTCCTGTTGATAAAAACGGTAGCCAAAAGCAGCGCTATAAAAATTTGCGCCACTGCGATGCAATGGCGTCTCAATAAAAAAGTTACGCCATTTCAACTCACCTGTCAGCACAAACAGCAAGCCATTGTGCAGCTGGTCTTCCAGGCCTGGTACTAATGTCTGATGAAAGCCTTTGCCAACACCAAGATACACTGTGCCTTCAAAATCGTCGAACCAACGGCTCATCCTGCTTGATTCTGGCTCAGCGGCCAGCGCTTGTGAGCTGCAACTGCCAAGCAGCAGCCAGCACAACAGCCGGCACTGCCGAATTACAGGACGCAGATAAGTGATAAAGCGAAGGTAGTGCATCCGTGTTCCGTCACATCAGCCAGCAAGGGCTGTTATTTGTTGCTCAATAAACCGGGCTGGATGATAGCTGTTCAGCCCGGTGAATAATGTTTAAAAAGTGTAATTATTTTACCGCTTGATCACAACCTCAGAATTGCAGTTTGAGCCCAATAGACGGGAAAATACCGATATTTTCTTCAGCTTCAATCTGATAACTCTGCGCCAGCTCGTCTTTACCGGCCATCAGGTAATAGCCTGAGATATTTTTCCGGTTCAGCACATTTAATATGGCGTAACTGTAAGTCACAGGTAAACCAAACAAGGTGGACTGATAATCGGCCTGCAGATCCAGCCGATGGTAAACTGGCAAGGTTTCTGAATTATGAGCACCATAGACAGCGACCCTGTAACCAGGCTGGTATGGATGCGGTTTGCTACCGATAATCGGGGTGTATTTGGCACCAGAGCGAACAGTCAGCCGGCCGCTTAAATTCCAGCGTGCATTCAGTTGATAATCCAACACCATATTGGCAACCAGCGGTGTATCCAGATAATAAGCCGTGGTCAGTTGGCGGCGCTGATCGGTACGGTCGGATTTGGACCAACTGAGCGACGCCCAGCCATGCCAGCCATCACTGCGCTCCTTTCTCAGCAGTAACTCGACGCCGTAAGCGCGGCCGGAACTGTCATTACTATAATGTTTGGCCTGATCTGCGTCTTGTTCCGTCAGCGCCAGCGGCAGTCTGGTCATTTTTTTCAGATAGCTGTCGGCACTGAGTGACCAATCATCCGCCAGTTGGTAATGCACTGCCAGTGCCAGGTGATTGGCCAGCGGCTGTTGCAGGTCGGGATTGCCCAACACCGGCACTTTTTGCTCCAGTTCGCCAAATTGGCTGTAGCGACCGGCTTTCAGTTCAAGTCTGAGCGCTGTGGTGGCATCCCAGCTCAGGCTGGTTCTGGGCAGAGCAAATTTTTCCCGCTCCAGTCGGTAATTTTGTTGCTCCAGCCGCATGCCAAGCTGCCATAACCAATCAGCAGCCAGTTGCCAGTGTTCCGTGATAAAGACACTGTCGGTCCGATAATCGATGTCGTCTTGTTGTTGTATCCGCTCGCCGCGCTGGCCAAAACAATCAGGTTGATGATCGGTACAAAAGTAGGGGATCAGATCAAAACTGTAGTCGACGTCACGCTGTTGTTGCGACAATCCTAACTGCAACTGGTGCGCACTGGCATACTGCCAGTGGTTTTTCAGTTGCAGCGTGCGTGTTTGGTCTTTAAAACGTAAAAACTGCTGGTCGCCAAAACCGCTATCCTCCTGATTGTTCAATTGCTGCAAGCTGAGCTGCAACTGGTACTTGGCGTTGGGTTGCCACTGATATTGCAGCAACTGACTATGAAAGTTAGTTTTTAGCCGGGCGTCGCCGATAGTGTCTGGATCGGTGCGGCCTTGCTCAGAGTTTTTCGCGATGCTGATTTTGGCGCTATCGCTGGCGCCGGCCGCCGTCAGCGTCAGTTTATGCTGATCGTCAGGTTGCCATAGATAGCGGGCCTGATAATCTGAGCTGGTTGGCGCCTGATAAAAAGTGACATCGTCGACCAGTTCATCACCCTCGCCAAAAAAGTACTGCAGGTTACTTTGACGCCAGGATGTATAAAAACGCTGGTTTTCAGTGATTTCGCCTTCCAGCAGGATGCCGGTTTGTAAAAAACTCAAATCAGCCACACCGCCCAGTTGCTGCGCCCGCGGATCTCTTAATTGTGCGGCAAAGACCCCACCGATGGCATTACCATACTCAGCACCAAAAGCCGCCGGATGCAGTTGAAAATCCTGCAGCAGATTTTCATTCAGAATGCTGTTGCCAAACATATGAAATAAATAGCCTGCGGGCAAACCATCAATTAAAAACGCATTGTCATCCGGTGATGAGCCACGCACCGCCGGTTGACCGCCATAATCGCCATTGGCATAAATGACACCAGGCAGACTGAAGACTGCCGTCAGCGGGTCGTTCATCACCCCGGCAACAGCTAATAATTCGGCGGTTTGTGGGGTGACTTCTGTCAGATCCTGTTGCTTCTGACCACGCACTTCAATGTGTTCATTCAGGACATTGGCAGGCCTTGATGTGGCATTTTCATCAGTGATGGCTGGAGGTACGCTAGCTGCCACAGCGCTGCCGCTAGCGCAGTAACAAGCCAGCATGAGCGCCAACAGACCCGGTTTTAGCTCTGGATGTTTGGGGATATGAGTCCCAAACATCTGGGCAGCTTCTGTTGTGAGCGGTGCTGTGAGCGATGCTAATTGCAGATGAGGCTGAACTTGCCGCGTCGCGGCATTCCTGCATGTGGCGGCAATACTTGTTAAGGCCGGCACCATGGCGGATTGCCCCAACGTTTCGCGTTGAGTCGAGTCTGCTCTAGGGTGACCCAGAGAGCTATGAACATAATTGAAGATGGCATGGTGAAACATCAGATTTTTCCTGTACAAAGTAAGTGACCGGGTCCGTTTGGCCGTCAGTCGCATCAAGTTGAAAACAATAAAAGGGCTTGTAGCCTACGGGTTATCTACTCAAGCCATACCGATACAACTGGCCGGCTAATTGCTGATGGGCTTGCCAAAACTGCTGAATTTTGTCGGCGGAAGGGGATAACCAGTAACGGCCGTCACTATTGAGCAGCAGCACCACGCCGGTTTGGGTTGCTTGGTTGTAGTACATCAGACTCTGGGCGCCGATGAGTAAACCGTCATGGCCGATATAGTCGCCGCTTTGATGCCAGAACAAAGCCGAATGCCCGGCTGGTTGGCCTTGCCGGGGCAGACCTAATAACAGTTGACGCCGCAATGCCGTCAGACCTGGTAATGGGTATTGCGGCTTGTCGCTGACGACCGCGGCCAGATAACGGGCTAAGTCATTGGCTGAGCTATGTAAAGTAGCTGCATAAAAATCTGAGGACGCATAAGGGGGTAACGGCAATAAATCGCCTTGGCCGTCCGGAATATACAAAGTGGCGGCTGCAGCTGTGGTGGCGTCTGCGGTTGGCCAAAACGTATTCTGCAGTTTCAGCGGGTTAAAAATTTGTTGTGTCGACCAGCTTGCCATATCAGTGCCAGTCTGGCTGGCAAATGCTTCACTGAATAAAGCTGCTCCTATGTTGCTGTATTGCACCTCACCAGGGTTGATAAAGTTGCTGGGTTGATACCATTGGCCATCCCTGGATAAATAACTACGCAGTAACTGCTGCTGTCCGGTCAGCGGTGTCGGGCATGCCGGATCCTGATCACTGAGCAAATTCAACAGACTGCTGCCATCTTGCAGCAGATAAATATTGCACATCAGCGCCAGTTCCTGATCAACAATGCCCGACTGATGTTGTGCCAGCTGACGCCAGCTCAACGTTGTCTGATGGGGGGTAGGCCAGTCGATGCGAAATGGCAGTGCAGGCAAGGCGCTATCCGGCTCAATGGCGCTGAGTGCCAGCGAAGTGCCGAGGACGGTTTTACTGAGGGAACCCACCAGTATTGGTGTGTCTGCTGTCATCGGGTTTTGCTGCTCGATATCTGCCAGGCCATCGGCAAAACTGGCCACCACTTTACCGTTGCGGATCACTGCGGCTGCCAGTCCGGGCTGGTTAAATTGTTGCCGGAAAGCTTTGATTTGCTGCTGTATCGCCGCCTGATCCGGGCTTTGCAGCGCTGGTTGTTGTAACTGTTGCATCGCCAGATCCAGTGCCGTCACGCTGCCAAAGGCCTGATCCTGACTTAAATAGGCGGCGGCACTCAGATGCGGAGTGACGCCTTTGACTTCCAGCAATTGTTTATTGGCATCCAGATATAACTCATTACCAAAGCCTAATTGCCAGCCATTTGGCATCGTCCGCTGCATGGTATCGGACAAGGCACCTTGGGTGGCTTCACCTATCACAGTGACCTGTGGCAGCGCTTTGAGTGCCAGGGTCATAATTTCCGCTGCGCTGGTGGTCATACCACCGGTCAGCACTATCACTGGCTGCAGATAAGGATTGTTGCTGGCCGCTAAGGTGACGGCTTGCAAACTGCCACTGCGTAATCCTTTGTAACCGACAGTTTTGGCCTGGTTATTCAGATGGCTGACCAGTTGCAATGCGATGGCATCATGACCGCCTTGGTTAAAACGCAGGTCCAGCACTAAGGCTTTGCTGCTGGCAAATTTTTGCTTAAATTCCTGCATCAGTGCATCTGCACCTTGCAGATCGGCAGTCAGTCCGAGCACGATGTCGGCCGGATGTTGATCCTGCCGTGCGGTAAACTGATAGAGCTGATCCAGCCGCAGATAAGCGATATCACCCGGTAGCCAGCCAAACGCAGCATGCGGCACCGTGACCGCATGTTGTAAGCCCGGCGCTTGCAGAAAACTATCCGTTTGTTGTTGTAACTGCTGTTGGTATTCGGCCAGCAGCGCGACTGCTTCGGTCAGATCATCGGTTTGTTGCATGACGCTGGCAAGTAAACCCTTGGGAGCAATCGAAAGCAGGTCCTGCTGCTGGGTACTGATGCTCAGGTGCGCATCCTGAAATTGCAGCAAAATCTGCTGATAATATTGCAGTTCCTGCTCCGCCGTGGCATTGGCGAATAAAGGCGCATACTGTTGATACAATTGTGGCCAGTTCAGTTGGCGCTCGATAAAAAATGGATAATACTGCTGCAGATCCTGCCAGAAAAATTCAAAATTCACGCTGGCGCTCTGATGACCATTCAGCGGTTGCTGACAAGACAGCGGCAGTTGTTTTAACCGGCTCCACTGGCCGATATAACCGCCATCATTGGGCATGCTGAATTGATCGCCATCGGCGCTTAAGGTCAGTTTTGCCAGCAACTGCTCACCACTGGTATGACTGAATTCATCGCTTTTTACACAACCGTATTTGTTGTGATAAAAACTGACCAGCTTTTGCTTTTCAATTTGCCAGAGCTGACCGTAACCGGTTTTCTGCCAAACGCCATCCAAACCAGGAGCTTTGACATTGTCATCATCATCGCCACAGGCGCTGAGCAATTGGGTGGCAAGTATCAGAGCGAATACTTGTGCCATCGGTTGCCAGCTTTTGCAATGAAACATACTGAACCTCCTGTTTAGTTAACAGCAGGTTACTCAGGACTACATCGTTTGACTGTTATGGCTTTGCTGAGAAAATGTAAGTTGGTGTAAAGAAATAGCCCAGCATTGTATCGATGGCTGGCGGCATAACCAGCGCTACGAGCTGGTCTTTTCCACTCTGGCGCTCAGCTCACCGTCGGCCAGCCGGATCTGCAACAGCTGGCCAGGTTGAACTTGCTGCTGACTTTTCAGCACCGCACCTTTCACTTTGCTGGTACCATCTGCACTGTCTTCGGTACTGAATACGATACTGTAGCCCCGTTCCAGCGTGGCCAGCGGACTGACGGTATGTAACTGGCTGCTCAGCAGTTGCCATTGTTGCTGGCGGCGTTGTTGCTGTTGCTGCCAGCTTCGCAGCAGTTGTTGCGACAGCATCTGCAGTTGCTGCTGTTGGCGTTGTAATTGTTGTTGCGGTGATACCAGACTGAGGGCGGTTTGTTGTAACTGCAACTGTTGTTTTTTCTGTTGCAGTTGTTGTTGCATCGCCTGGGTCAGCCGGATCTGCAGTTCATCCAGCCGTTGTTGCTGTTGCTGTACCCGCCTGGCCGGATGGAGCCGTTGCAAACGGCCGCTTTGATGCAGTAACTGTTGGCTGGCGCTGGCCAGACGCTGGCGCATCGCCTGGTGCAAACGCTGTTGTTGTTGCTGTAACTGTTGCAGTTGATGCTGTTGATCCGGTGATACTAGTTCGGCGGCGGCGGATGGGGTAGCCGCGCGCACATCAGCGACAAAATCACTGATGGAAAAATCAATTTCATGCCCGACGGCGCTGACAATAGGAATAGGGCAATTGGCAATAGTCCGCGCCAGCGTTTCGTCGTTAAAACACCATAAATCTTCCAGCGAGCCACCACCACGGCCAATAATCAGCACCTGACATTCCAGGCGCTGGATGGCATGTTGCAGTGCCGCAGTTAAATCCGGGGCAGCTTGGGCTCCTTGCACTAAGGATGGATAAATAATCACGCCCAAGCCCGGTGCCCGCCGTTGTAACACCGTCAGAATGTCACGAATGGCAGCGCCGGTTGGCGAGGTAATGACGCCAACAGTTTGCACTGAGGACGGCAATGGTTTTTTCCGCTCTGGCGCAAACAAACCTTCAGCGGCTAATTTGGCTTTCAGTTGCTCATATTGCTGACGTAATAAACCGTCTCCGGCCGGTTCGATAAAATCTGCCAGTAACTGATATTCGCCGCGTGGCTCATACACGCTGATGCGGGCCCGCACCATCACTTGCTGACCATTGCGTGGCATGAACACCGCATTGCGATTGCTGGTTTTAAACATCGCCACTTTGACCTGGGCGGCCTGATCTTTCAGGGAAAAATACCAATGGCCGGAACTGGCGGCGACAAAATTCGACACTTCACCTACCAGCCATAACTGGCGGAATTGCAGCTCCAGCGTCAGGCGAACTTCGGAATTTAACCGCGACACTGTGTAGATATCGGCTTGAGACATAAGGCTGTTTTAAACCACGACGCAACAACAAACTTGGCCTAATCTAGCACAAAACTAAAAAATGCGTTGTGACAAGTCGCAAAAGCGACTAAAATAGCTCCGCAACATTCCCCTATTTTTAACTCACACAGAGAGATTGTTGCAATGCTCAGGATCGTGAAAGAAGCGCTCACATTTGACGACGTGTTACTTGTGCCAGCGCACTCCACAGTGTTACCCCATACCGCAGATCTGCGGACTCAACTGACCAGCAAAATCACTCTGAATATCCCGATGGTCTCCGCCTCGATGGATACAGTGACCGAAGCACGTCTGGCTATTGCCCTGGCGCAAGAAGGTGGTCTGGGTTTTATCCACAAAAACATGACCATTGAAGAGCAGGCTGCCAACGTTCGTAAAGTGAAAAAATACGAAAGCGGTGTGGTGCGTGATCCTGTCACAGTGCGGCCAGAACAGACGGTACGTGATGTGCAACAATTGTCTGCCCAACACGGTTTTTCCGGTTTCCCGGTGGTGGATGCGGACAACAACTTAGTCGGCATCGTCACAGGCCGTGATTTAAACGTTGAAACTAATCCGCAGGCGGCTATCGCTTCTGTGATGACGCCGCGCGAGCGCCTGGTGACAGTGCATGAAGATTCACCCCGCCAGGACGCCCTGACGCTGATGCATAAACACCGCATTGAAAAAGCGCTGGTGGTGGATAACGACTTTAAATTAAAAGGTTTAATCACTGTTCGCGATTATTACAAAGCGGCCAGCAAGCCAAATGCCTGTAAAGACGAATTTGGTCGGTTACGGGTCGGAGCTGCGGTCGGTGTTGGTCCTGGCACTGATGAGCGTATCGCTGCATTGGTTGAAGCCGGTGTTGATATCCTGCTGATTGATACCTCGCATGGTCACTCGCAGGGCGTGATTGACCGGGTGAAACAAACTCGGGCCGCTTACCCTGATTTACAAATTGTGGCGGGTAACGTGGCAACGGCTGAAGGCGCTAAAGCGCTGGCGGAAGCGGGTGCCAACGCCGTCAAAGTCGGCATTGGTCCAGGTTCGATTTGTACCACCCGGATTGTGACAGGTTGTGGTGTCCCGCAAATTACCGCCATCGCTGATGCTGTTGAAGGGGTCAAAGGCACGGACGTCTGTATTATTGCCGACGGCGGTATCCGTTTCTCTGGGGATGTGTCGAAAGCTTTAGTGGCGGGTGCCCATTGTGTGATGGTCGGTTCGATGTTTGCCGGTACTGAAGAAGCACCAGGTGAAGTTGAACTCTATCAGGGCCGTTATTACAAATCTTACCGTGGTATGGGCTCCTTAGGCGCCATGGCACAGCGTAACGGCTCTTCTGACCGTTATTTCCAGGGCAGCAATAACGCCGAGAAACTGGTACCGGAAGGGATTGAAGGCCGTGTCGCTTACAAAGGTCCAATCGAAAATATCATTCACCAGCAAATGGGGGGTCTGCGCTCATCAATGGGGCTGACCGGTTGTGCCACCATCGATATCCTGCGCACGAAACCGGTGTTTGTGAAAGTCACTTCGGCTGGCATGGGTGAATCTCATGTGCATGATGTGCAAATCACCAAAGAAGCGCCAAACTACCGGATTGGCTAATGATATCCCCTAAATCATTGATGATGCGGGTAGGCGGCAATTGAACGAATCCCTATGAGCATAGTGAGCTATGCGATTAGGGTGAGTGAAAGCGGCCAACAACCCCGCAGCTTCAAGGATGACGGGGATAAAGCGCTGGCAGCAATGTCGGCGTTGTTCTCGCTGGTGCATGCCAGCATCGTTTTTTGGCTGGTGCCAACCAGCCCGTTACCGATACAAGGTTGATATGAGCAAAAATATCCATTTCCACCGTATTCTGATCCTCGACTTCGGTTCGCAATATACCCAGTTAATCGCGCGTCGAGTCCGTGAAATTGGCGTCTATT
This sequence comes from Rheinheimera sp. B2H12, assembly GCF_059620065.1. Taxonomy (NCBI): domain Bacteria; kingdom Pseudomonadati; phylum Pseudomonadota; class Gammaproteobacteria; order Chromatiales; family Chromatiaceae; genus Rheinheimera; species Rheinheimera sp. B2H12. The sequence continues at coordinate 1,060,511 of NZ_CM184363.1, forward strand.
GTGAGCTTTGGGCCTGGGATGTCACTGCTGAGCAAATTGCCGAATTTAATCCAACCGGTATTATTTTATCCGGTGGTCCTGAAAGTGTCACTGAAGCAGGTTCACCACGGGCACCGCAGTATGTGTTTGAAGCCAATGTGCCAGTGTTAGGTGTTTGTTATGGCATGCAAACCATGGCAGAGCAACTGGGCGGTAAGGTGGCCAGCTCTGATAAACGTGAATTTGGTTATGCGCAGGTTGAAGTGATTGCCAACAATCCGATGTTTGCCGGCATTGAAGATCATCTGAACGAGCAAGGCCATGGTTTACTGGATGTCTGGATGAGCCACGGCGATAAAGTGGTGGAAATCCCAGCCGGTTTTGTCACCACAGCGCAGACACCAACTTGCCCGCATGCGGCGATGGCCAATGAAACCAAACAGTTTTATGGCGTGCAGTTCCACCCTGAAGTCACCCATACCCGCCAGGGCGTGCGGATGCTGGAACAGTTTATAGTCGATATCTGTGGCTGTGAAAAGCTATGGACTCCGGCCACCATCATTGACGATGCGATTGCCAATATCAAAAAACAAGTCGGTGATGATCAGGTGATTTTAGGTCTGTCTGGTGGCGTGGACTCGTCTGTGGTGGCGATGCTGTTACACCGCGCTATCGGCAAAAACCTGACCTGTGTGTTTGTTGATAACGGTTTATTGCGGTTAAACGAAGGCCAGCAAGTGATGGATATGTTTGGCGACCATTTTGGCCTGAACATTATTCATGTCAAAGCTGAAGACCGTTTCCTGAATGCTTTAGCCAGTGAAGCTGAACCTGAAGCCAAACGTAAAATCATCGGTCGGGTTTTTGTCGAAGTCTTCGACGAAGAAGCGAAAAAGCTGACCAATGCCAAATGGCTAGCCCAAGGAACTATTTATCCGGATGTTATTGAATCGGCGGCCTCCAAAACAGGTAAAGCCCATGTCATTAAATCGCACCACAACGTCGGTGGTTTACCGGCCGAAATGAAGATGGGTCTAGTCGAGCCACTGCGCGAACTGTTTAAAGACGAAGTTCGCAAAGTCGGTCTGGCGCTTGGTCTGCCGTACGATATGCTGTACCGTCACCCCTTCCCTGGACCTGGTTTAGGTGTGCGGGTGCTGGGTGAAGTGAAAAAAGAATACTGTGATTTACTGCGTAAAGCCGATGCTATCTTCATTGAAGAACTGCATAAATCCGGTTGGTACGAACAAGTCAGCCAAGCTTTTACCGTCTTCCTGCCAGTGAAATCTGTCGGTGTGATGGGCGATGGCCGTAAATATGACTGGGTGGTGTCACTGCGCGCTGTCCAAACGGTGGACTTTATGACAGCACACTGGGCTCACTTACCCTATGAGCTGCTGGGTCATGTTTCTAACCGGATTATCAATGAAGTCAACGGCATCTCCCGCGTGGTGTATGACGTTTCTGGCAAACCACCAGCGACTATTGAGTGGGAGTAATCCCAGATCCGGTATAAACCGGCACCACTCTGTATTCAAGTATCTCTAAGCCTGCTTCAATGCGGGCTTTTTTTATGGTGCGCCAGTTAAGGGGGCGCCAGTTAAGGGAACTCTCACTTTGGCGGTTCAACTCACTGCGCCAGTGCCAATTGCAGTTGTTGCAAAAATGCTTTCACTTTGGGCTGTGGGTATTTTCTGCCGGAATAAAGCGCATATAACACCAAATCTTCGGGTTCACAGTGACAATCAATGTTGACCAGGCGGCCCTGGGCGATGTCTGCCTGGCAGGCATGAAGGGGCAAAATGGCGAAACCAAGCCCTTTGATGGCAGCGGCTCTGGCCATCTGACCACTGTTCACTTTATAGCTGGAGCGCACTTGCACGGTTTGGCCCTGCTTAAACCGCCAGGGCAGGCCCTGCAGTACTGACATGGTGGTAATACAGGGGACATTGGTCAGTGCATCCAGTGATTGTGGCGCTGGATGCTGTTGCAGAAGTGCTGGTGCAGCCACGACACAACTTGGCCAGCGCAGGACTTCTCTGGCGACCCAGCCAGAATCTTCCAGCGGCCCACGGCCAAAACGTAACACCAGATCAAATCCTGCCAGCAGCCCGTCTGTTGGGTCCAGTTGGGTATCACAGCTGAGTTGTATTTGCGGATGTTGCAGGCAAAAATCTGCCAGAATATCCGCCATGAATGGCAGATCCGGGGTAATGATTTTCAGGTGGCCAGATAACGAATCTCCCAACATCGATACTTCTTCCAGAGTATCAGTCATGGCCTGGGTCAGTGGGGTTATAGCTCGATACAGCCTTGTACCTGCAGCCGTTGGAATCATCTTGCGGGTGGTACGTTCCAGCAATCGCACATGCAGCTGTTGTTCCAGCAAGGCGACATGCCGACTGACATTGGATGTTGGCAACTGAAGTTGTTCAGCCGCGAGCTTAAAGCTCAGTTGTTCATAGACAGCCTGGAAGCAAAGCAACCACTGCAGTTCGACCTTTTCTAGCATTTTTATCCCGAAAAATGAGATTAACATTGCAATAAAGCCATATTTATCACGAATTTGGACTTTATTACAATCTCGAACTAGTTTCATAATCGGGAGAAAGCTGATGATCCGAACGAAGAAAATTGCCATCGTTGGTGCCGGGGTTGCCGGGTTGACGCTGGCCATACTCGCAAAGCAACGGGGCTATCAGGTCAGCCTGTTTGAACGTGGCAGTTGCGTTTCGTCGCTGGGCGCTGGTGTCACGTTATGGCCCAATGCCATGTTTGTGATGCAGCAGTTGGGGCTAGACCAGCAGATCATGCAGGTGGGCGGCGTGCCAGGCTCGATGCGACAATTTGACCGGCATGGCGTGCTGCGAGCTGAGTTCGATATCACGACAGTCAACGCACGCTGCGGCTTTACCAGTGTGACAATATTGCGCCGTGAACTCATGAGGTTATTGGCCGGTGCGCTCGATGGCCTCGGGGTGGACATCAAGTTTGACTGCGCCATCACAGCAGCGGGTGTGACGGCATTAGGCCAGAAATTTGACCTGGTTGTCGGTGCCGACGGGCGGATGAATTCGGTCGTGCGCCAAGTGTTGTATCCGCAGCAAGTGACGCCTCGTTATCATGGGTTTGTCAATGTCATTGGCGTGAGTTGGCCGCGAGCAGGGGCCTTTGAGAATGTGATCCATGACTACCGGGATTCAGGCGAGCGTTTTGGCATTGTGCCGGTGAACCATGGCTGCTGCTATTGGGCGGGTGCTTGGAACACCGCGGTTGGCAGGGCCAGGCCGGCGGCTGCCTGGTACGATGAATTACAGCAGCGTTTTCGGCACTGGCCCGAGCCAATCCAACAGGTGTTGCAGTCCTGTGATAGCGCATCGGTTCAGCACATTTTTGTGCATGATATTGACCCTCTTCCCTACTGGCATCAAGGCAATGTTCTGATGATCGGAGACGCTGCCCATGCTTCGTTGCCGACCTCTGGGCAGGGGGCATGTCAGGCGCTGGAAGATGCATGGCATCTTGCCCGCTTATTGATGGAGAACGAAGCGCTGGACGCCGCTTTGCAAGGCTTTTATCAACGCAGGCAAGCGAAGACCACTGCAGCCCAATTGGTTGGAAGGCAGATAGCGAAGAAGATATTTTCTGCACAACCTGAGCCGTTACTGCCTGCCACTGCAATGTCCGCTGCTGAGCTGAGTCAGTTTTGGATGCAAGGGTTGCAGTCGCAGATCTGAGGCAAGGAAAATACGGCAGCCGGTGTTGCGGGCACAGGTTGAGCACGATGACAGGATAGTGCAAATAAGCCAAAACCGGCGTCATCCAAGGCTGATGCTGGTTTTTGTGCTTGTGCTGTCTGACCCATGTACAGCAGATGACGGCACTTTGACTGTTGCATCGGACGTTGGCAGCAGAAAAAACCACAAGCTGTGGCTCAGATTGACAGAACATCCGGTATCATCGTCGCTCAGTGCCAGAGCGCCGCCGACTCGGCAACATCAAGGAATGACAACACAATATGATTGCCAATCTTCAGCATCTGCGGGCTTTTGCTGCTATTAATGTGGTGATTTTCCATATTATCGTCAGCGCCACTGGTTATCAGCAAAGCTTGCCATGGTTTCGTTTGTTGCAGGATTGGGGCCAAAATGGCGTGGATATCTTTTTTGTCATTTCCGGTTTTATTATGCTGCACACCCAGTTGCGCCAACCAAAAACCGCCCTGGCTTTTTTCCGGCAGCGACTGATCCGAATTGTGCCTTTGTACTGGCTACTGACGCTGCTGGTGGTGCTGTTGCTGTGGCTGTTTCCAACCTTGTTCCGGCAGCTGAATTTACAAGCGGACTGGGTGCTGGCGTCATTTTTTTTCAGTGCGCAGTGGCTCACTGGTTTGTATCCGGTGCTTTTTGTCGGCTGGACGCTGGAATGGGAAATGCTGTTTTATTTGTTGTTTGGCTGCACTTTAGTCCTGAATGCCGGCCCGTTGTTATTGCCGATACTCAGCGTTGTGCTGGCTGTTGTCGCCGCTTTGACCGGTCAGTGGATGTTGCTGGAATTTGTATTTGGCATGCTGGCGGCCTGGCTTTATCACAGCTATCGTCTGTCAGCCGTCGCCGGGCTGTGGTTATTGCTCAGCGGAGTCGTCTTGTTGTTATTGAGTTTAATCCCGGCCGTGCAAGCGCTGCCGCTGCACCGCACTTTGAGCTGGGGCTTGCCAGCCTTTTTGCTGGTATTAGGGGCTGTGCTGGCACCAGCTTACCAGCAAGCTTGGCTAAAGCGGTTGGGGGATGCTTCGTACAGTATCTATTTGCTGCAAATTCTAACCATCCCGGCCTGTTATAAAGTCAGTGTCAGTTTGTTGCCACAAGGCCATCCATTGCTGTTTGCCGCTGCCAGTTTGGGATTAACCTTACTGGCTGCGCTGCTGTGTTACCGCTATCTTGAGCAACCCATGTTGCAGTGGTTGCGCCGTCGCTTTGTCAACTGAATGGTGACAACCTGTTGGTGGCAATCGAGCCTGCGCCGACAAACAGCGCTGATTTCATTGCTGCTTTCAGCTTGGTTTTTCGGCCGTGGCATCAAGCCAGTTTGTTAATTTCTTGCTTTAGGCTATAGGATTTATCCGTCACTATGGCTTCCAGTGTCGCGACCCGCTGTTTTAAGTCCTGAATTTCTTGTTTTAACGCTTCAGAGCCAGCGCTGCTGGTATGCAACTTAATTTTGGTTTTGGTGTGTTGCTCATAAAAGGCATAACCAAAACCACCAACGACCGCAGCAAAAGCAATCAGACCACCGTCCATTTTTATACTCCTTTCATTGATTTTGGGCAGAATTTTGCCAACAGATTTTGTTTAGCAAAGCTTATGCCAAATGTTATTCATATATAAAACAATAGGTTAATTTAAGCTGTTCTAGCCAAATTAGCTGCTACACCAAATAGTAGTCAAATTTATCATGCCGCAGTGGTAAAATTTGTATCTTGCTGTGTCGTCCGGAGCCTGAATGCTGATGAAGCCACCTTTGCCAATTGTCGCTGCTGCTGAGCCATCTGAATTGTTAGCCATGCAACAACGCCAGGACATTCATTGGATGCAGTATGCGTTGCAACTGGCCGATAAAGCCGAACAGGCTGGCGAAATTCCGGTGGGGGCTGTGCTGGTGAAAGATAATCAGGTGGTAGGAGAAGGCTGGAATTTGTCGATTTGCCAGCATGATCCATCCGCCCATGCTGAAATGCTGGCGATCCGACAAGCGGCGCAACAACTGCAAAACTACCGGCTATTGGATACCACTTTGTATGTCACCTTAGAGCCTTGTGCTATGTGTGCTGGCTTGCTGGTGCACAGCCGGGTGAAGCGGCTGGTGTTTGGCGCTTTTGATGCCAAAACCGGAGCAGTCGGCTCTGTGGTGGATTTGGTCAGACATCCAGTGCTGAATCATCAGTTGCAGGTTGAGTCCGGCGTGCTGGCGGCCGAATGTGGTGCAAAGTTATCAGCGTTTTTTCAGCGCAGGCGTCGTGAGCAAAAAGCGGCTAAGGCGTTGCAAAAAGCTGAACTGGCAACCAAGCCGGCTGCGCTGGGGCAGGGGAACACTTCATAACAGCTGAACAGCTCAGATCGAATTGAGCTTACCGTGCGTGAAACCGGGTTGTGTTCAGGATAACGCAGTCTCGTGCTGATTCAGGGTTTGATAATTACGTTGCCGGCGGTGTAATTTCATCACAGCAACACAACGTTTAATCCGGCGCCGTACTGCACTGACATCCATGATCCGACGCTTTTTCAGCATCTTAGGTTTTTTTCTTCTAAGCATTTAACGAACTCTGGTTGAATGGGTGATTGAATAGAACATAACAACACTATAAACAGCGACCACGCCGAACTCAAGGCTCGCCGCTAGCTAAAGGTGCTGTGACAGTGCAGAACCTTGAGCTGGCTGCGATTATTGCTGGCGCTGGCCATTTTTAGGGATGTTGTTGATAGTTTTGGTCGACGACTTTTTTTCAGTCACAGTTTTGCTGTTGTCTGATGTTGCCGGGTTTGGCACTGGTCCCATCGGCAACTGTTCGGCATATTGTTCTGCCAGCTTTTGTTTTTGCTGCTGGATTTTCAGTTCGGTTTGTTTTTTCTCGTCGACCCACAGCAGAGTATCGTAATAACGGCGGATATTCTCCACATAATACACCGCATGATCACCACGGGCATAACCGGTCTGAGTCTGACTGTAATACTTGCGTTGGCGCAACAACGATAACCTTTGTTTCACTTCAGCCCATTTGTCCGGATCGGCGCCATCTTTTTCGGTCAGCATCCGCGCACTTTCGATATGGTTATAACCAATATTGTAACCGGCCAGCGCGAACCAAAGCCGATCGGGCATTTTCACCCGCTCCGGGATCCTGTCTAATAACCTTTGTAAATAACGGCTGCCGCCTCTGATACTTTGCGCCGCATCGACCCGACTGTTCACTTTCATCAGGGTGGCGGTCGGAACTGTCAGCATCATCATCCCGACCACGCCCTGCGGACTGCGCGCTTTGGGATCCCAGCGTGATTCCTGATAGGCAATAGCAGCCAGCAGTCGCCAGTCCAGATTTCCTGAGTGCTGTTCAAACAGCGGCTGAAACCTGGGCAGGGTTTTATCAATGGCTTCAATATAATCCAGCGTGTCGGCATAATTAAATTTGCGGACATGGCCAAAGTATTTGTCTTCCAGACTCAACAGCTCTGCTGCTTCATAACTGCGGCCAAAAAATTCGACCAAGGTACTAAACAGGGAGTCATCATGATTTTTTGCCAGCAACCAGGCCACTGGTTGCTGTGATTTCAGCACTTGCGCCACGCCAATATTGGGGAAAAAACGCTGATTAATCGCCAGAATATGTGAATCGGTCACGGTATAACGAATTTTGCCATCTGCCACCTGTTGCAATAATTCGGTGGCGTCATCAATATCATTGAGCTGTAACCGCAAACCGGGTTGTTGCTGTTGTTTTGCCAGCATGGTCTCGGCTTGACTGGAACCTTTAATCACCACGATATCGTCGGTGATGTCTGTCAGATTTTTTGGTCTTCGCTCTGTGGTACGAAACACCAGCACTTCATCGCTCCACTGATAAGCCGGCGCTAACCGGTATTGCTGGCGCAGACTTTCAGAGACAGTGGAGCCAGCGGCAATCACATCCACCTGGCCTGCGTTGAGTTTTTGTAACAATTCTTCCAGTTGAAAGCTTGGTACGAGGTCTAATTTCACCCCAAGTTTTTGTGCCAGTGCGACGGCCAGTTCGTATTCATAACCGGTCGGACCATCGGCCGTGACAAAGTAGCTAGTAGGGCCGTTTAAAATGCCAATTCTGATGCTATCACGCTGATAAATTTGATGTAAATGAGCAGGTTCCGGCGCAGGCGAGCAAGCCGCCAGAGTCAGTATTCCCACCAATAAGCACCCAATCCAACGCATGTATTTTTACCTGTCCGGCTTCGCAGCCGCCTGTTATACCAAAAAACCAGCTTGCCGTCAGTTTTTACTCATACCCTTGTGCGCTGAAATTCTATATAATGCGCCGCCTGATTTGAGGTTCCATCGACGTTCAACCCACGGGAAAAAAAGCCTATGTTGATCCTGCGTGGTGCACCAGCACTGTCCGAGTTCAGAATTCAGAAGTTCATCGACCAATGCGCCAAAGCGGCGTTACCTGTCAGCAGCATTTATGCCGAGTTTGTTCATTTTGCCGATCTGACTGCCGCTTTAAGCGCAGAGCAGCAAGCAGTGCTGAACAAACTGCTGACCTACGGACCCACTATTACCAGCCATCAGCCAACTGGTACTTTGCTGCTGGTGACCCCGCGTCCCGGTACTATTTCGCCCTGGTCTTCCAAAGCGACCGATATTGCCCATAACTGTGGTCTGAATCAGATCAAAAGGTTAGAACGCGGTCTGGCGTATTATGTAAATACCAGTCGTGTGTTAACGGCAGATGAACAACAGCAACTGGCTGCGCTGTTACATGACCGTATGATGGAAACTGTGTTTACGGCATTAGAGCAGGCAGATGCTTTATTTAGTAAAGCAGAACCAGCGCCTTTGTCGTCGGTGGATATTCTGAGTGGTGGCCGGGTGGCCCTGGCTGAAGCCAATATCCGGCTTGGTCTGGCGCTGGCGGAAGATGAAATTGATTATCTGGTCAGTAATTTCACTGCGCTGGGTCGCAATCCAAATGACATCGAACTGTATATGTTCGCGCAAGCCAACTCTGAGCATTGTCGTCACAAAATTTTTAACGCCGACTGGACCATTGACGGTGTAGCACAGCCAAAATCATTGTTTAAAATGATTAAAAATACCTTCGAACAAACACCGGATTATGTGTTGTCTGCTTATAAAGATAACGCCGCCGTGATGGAAGGTTCCAAAGCCGGTCGTTTTTTCCCGACGCCGGACAGCCAGGAATACCAATATCACCATGAAGATATTCATGTGCTGATGAAAGTCGAAACCCACAACCACCCAACGGCGATTTCGCCATTCCCAGGTGCTGCCACAGGTTCTGGTGGTGAAATTCGTGATGAAGGCGCTACAGGTGTCGGTTCAAAACCAAAAGCGGGTTTAGTCGGCTTCTCGGTGTCGAACTTACGGATCCCTGGTTTTGAACAGCCATGGGAAACCGATTTTGGTAAACCAGATCGCATTGTGTCGGCGCTGGATATTATGCTGGACGGCCCACTGGGTGGCGCTGCTTTTAATAACGAATTTGGCCGGCCTAATATTCTCGGTTATTTCCGGACTTATGAAGAAAAAGTACCGAGTCATAATGGCGAAGAAGTGCGTGGTTACCACAAGCCGATTATGCTGGCGGGTGGCCTTGGCAATATCAGGGCTGAACACGTGCAAAAAGGTGAGTTACCGGTTGGTGCCAAGTTAGTGGTACTGGGCGGTCCAGCGATGAATATCGGTCTGGGCGGCGGTGCTGCTTCTTCGATGGCGTCTGGTCAGTCGGCTGAAGATTTGGACTTTGCTTCAGTGCAACGGGAAAACCCGGAAATTGAACGCCGTTGTCAGGAAGTGATTGACCGCTGCTGGCAATTAGGTAGCGATAACCCAATCGTGTTTATCCACGACGTTGGGGCCGGTGGTTTATCCAACGCCTTCCCTGAGTTGGTGAATGACGGTGGCGTCGGTGGTAAGTTCGAACTGCGTAACGTGCCAAACGATGAGCCTGGCATGTCACCGCTGGAAATTTGGTGTAACGAATCGCAAGAGCGTTATGTGATGGCTATTCCGGCCGACAAAATGCCGGTGTTTGAGCAGATCTGTCAGCGGGAACGGGCTCCGTTTGCTGTGGTGGGTGAAGCCACTGCTGAACAGCATTTAACACTGTCCGACAAACATTTTGGCAATACGCCAATCGACCTGCCGCTGTCGGTGTTACTGGGCAAAGCGCCGAAGATGCACCGTGACGTGCAAAGCCAGCAAACGGCCGGTCAGGCGCTGGATTTTGCCGGTGTCAGCATTGTCGAGGCCACCGAACGGTTGTTACGGTTACCGACTATTGCTGAAAAAACCTTCTTAATCAGCATTGGTGACCGTTCTGTCACAGGCATGGTGGCGCGGGATCAGATGGTGGGTCCATGGCAAGTGCCAGTGGCCAACTGTGCTGTGACCACAGCTGCACTGGATACCTATCATGGTGAAGCGATGTCAATGGGTGAACGGACGCCAGTGGCACTGCTGGATTTCGCGGCATCAGCACGTTTAGCTGTGGCTGAAGCCATCACCAATATCGCCGCCACTGATATCGGCGAGCTGAAACGGATTAAACTCTCTGCCAACTGGATGTCTGCGGCCGGTCACCCCGGCGAAGATGCCGGTTTATATGCGGCGGTGAAAGCCATTGGGGAAGAATTATGCCCGGCACTGGAAGTCACTATTCCGGTAGGCAAAGATTCGATGTCGATGAAAACCAAGTGGCAGCAAAACGGCGAAGACAAAGCAGTGACTTCACCTTTATCGCTGGTGATCACCGCTTTTGCCCGGGTCGAAGATGTGCGTAAAACTGTGACGCCGCAGCTGCGCACCGATAAAGGCGCCAGCTCCTTGTTACTGTTGGATTTAGGTCTGGGTGAAAACCGGTTAGGTGCTTCCTGTTTAGCGCAGGTGTATAAGCAACTGGGTCAAACCGCACCGGATTTAGCCACGCCAGATCTGCTGATCAACTTCTTTAATGCTATCCAGAAGTTAACCAGTGAACAAAAACTGTTGGCGTATCACGACCGCTCTGACGGTGGTTTATTACTGACGCTGGCTGAAATGGCGTTTGCTGGTAAAGCCGGTTGGACTGTCGATATTGCGGCTTTAGGCGCTGATGATTTAGCCGTGTTGTTCAGTGAAGAGCTGGGCGCGGTGATCCAAGTGGCCGATAGCGAACTGGCTTATGTGCAGCAAGTATTGGCTGAGTTTAACTTGGCTGATTGCAGTTATCTGCTGGGCGCGGTGAATGCAAGCGATGATTTAATCGTCAATCGTGCTGAGCAACGGCTGTACAGCGATTCACGGATCCGTCTGCGCAGCATCTGGGCCGAAACCACCTATCAGATGCAAGCCATGCGGGATAACCCGGATTGCGCTAAACAAGAGTTTGATGCCAAGTCAGATCAACAAGATCCAGGTTTAAATGTGAAGTTAAGCTTTGATCTAAATGAAGATGTGGCGGCACCTTATATTTTGAAAGGCGCTAAACCACGCATTGCCGTGCTGCGTGAGCAGGGCGTCAACTCGCATGTGGAGATGGCGGCGGCATTTAACCGCGCTGGTTTTACCGCAGTCGACGTGCATATGTCAGATATTCTGTCTGGTCGTCGTGGTTTGGATGAATTTAACGGCTTAGTGGCTTGTGGTGGTTTCTCTTACGGTGACGTGTTAGGTGCCGGTGAAGGTTGGGCGAAATCGATTCTGTTTAACGATAAAGCGCGCGCTGAATTTGCCCGCTTCTTCGAACGTGACAGCACCTTTACCTTAGGTGTGTGTAATGGTTGCCAGATGGTGTCGAACCTCAAGTCGTTGATCCCTGGTGCTGAGCTGTGGCCACGTTTTGTTCGCAATACCTCTGACCGCTTTGAAGCGCGCTTTAGCTTAGTGCAGGTGCAAGCCAGCCCGTCAGTGTTATTTGCTGGCATGGCCGGTTCGCAGATGCCAATTGCCGTCTCCCACGGTGAAGGTCATGCCGAGTTTGCCAGTAGCGCTGCTTTAGCGGCGGCGGAACAAAGCGGTACTGTGGCGCTGCGGTTTGTCGACAACTACGGCCTGGTGACGCAGCAATATCCGCAGAACCCGAACGGTTCGGCCAATGGTATTACTGCACTCACCACCACCGATGGTCGGGTCACTATCATGATGCCACACCCGGAGCGGGTGTTCCGCGCTGTCAGCAACAGCTGGCATCCGGACGAATGGCAAGAAGACAGCCCATGGATGCGGATGTTCCGTAACGGTCGGGTCTGGCTGGGTTAATCAGCAGGCTTAAGTCTGGTTCGCCAGAGTCAATTACAAGGCCGGTCTAGTACCGGCCTTGTTGTTTTTAACTGCGGCAGTTGTGGTTTTTGGCTGAGGCTTAGCCATGTTATCTGCTTAATTTCGTAATTGACGGTATCTTTGCAGCAGCGTTTGTAAACGTGCCGGGATCGAGCCATAAAGTTCTTCGTTAATGTTAAATGTCGCCACATGGTCGGCAATAAAATGCAGTGACGGTAATAATGCCTCCATCACCGGCAGAATACGTTCTGGATATTGATCTAGCTGTAACTGCACCAAAGAAAAATAAGCATCGACAATATAGTCCGAATCCTTGGGGTTATAATAGCCCTCGATAAAGTAATCCCGTACGGCAAGAATATAATATTGAAATACCGTCACAGGCAAAAATCGAAGTTCCCAGATCCTTTCGTAACAACTCTGCTGAAATACGGGCATTGCTTGCTGTAATGTTTTACCAAATAAAATATCGTAAGCATAACGAGCGTCCATTTCATCCTGATAACCCTGCCAGTCCTCTTCTGTTGGAATTTTATTTTCAATCTGCTTCATTTGCTCAGTCCTCAATGATGTGTCACCAGATAACAATGCCTAAAGTCATCAGATGATGACAGTTTCGTTTTGCGAAGAGTATGGCTGTGCTTTATTGTTCGTTGTCGTGTCGACGTGCAAGAAATTGTTTGAGTCTGCCGGAATAAGACTGCTTATAAATAATATAACTTTGCACTATCAATCACCTGTCTCATTAACTTCAACAATATAACCATATGATTGCAATTGAGTGATGACACTGTTGATACTACTTTCGCTGACATAAAATGCGCTGAAACTAAAAGTATTGCCAAACGGGTCAAAAAAGATAATTTTTGCCAATTCTTGATGAATGCGTGAACGCTCGAATTTTATTTTCCTAAAATTTTTCCAATTATAGTTATCTGTTGAAAATTGTTGTTGTGCTATGGTTAAGTGAATTGTCGCGTCTTGACTGATAAAGTATATAAACTTGATAACATAAAATAATAAAACACCATGAGATGCCGTTGCAATAAGCAAAAATTTAACGTCGGATCTTGAACCGAAATCAATTTTTCCCTGATAAGAATAAAAAACAACCACAATGAGTAAGGGGAGCAAAAATCCTAAATTGCTGAGTAACCATGCGTAGAGCTTTTTCTTTAGTTGGATTGTCATTGCTGGCGTTGCCTCATAGCCCTTGGTGAAAATGAAATGATATTTTTGGCAAATGAAATGCAACAGTTTGTATTGCTAGATCCTGTGACCACGGCTTTTTGAAAGAAAAATTGTTGTTTAAGTCCACGCTGACCATCAGATAAGCCAGCCGCCAATCTAAAGCTTTACCGCTTAGAAGTAAACAGGGTTCTATAATTAACATAATGATTTTATGGAGTTTATATCTGTTTCTTTCTTTGCTGAGTGCACAAAAAAATTACTTTACGCTAACTTTTTTACAGAAAAAACTACGAAGAGTGTGGAAGCCGGCCGTCGGATAGCCTGAGTGACCGGTGATAAGATTTAAGAAGGTAGTTTTAGATGAAATTGATTAGTTTGATGTTTGGTGCGTCGGTGTTACTCAGCACAGCACAGCCGGCAGCGGCCGATACCTTGTACAAAAATGGTTTTGGTTTAAAGACGGCACTTTCAAGCAATAAGATGTTTATGTCAAAGATGACCGTTTTGGTAGTAGACAAGCGGCGACTGCCAGTAGCAAAGTGGTGGATGTCACTGGTTTATATTTGCTGCCACCCTTTGCCGAAGGTCATAACCATCAGCTACAAAATAACCAGTTAGTCGTCACTTTAGCGGTAAGTATGTGGCAGATGGCATTTTGTATGGCTTAATGTTAGGGGAGATGCTTTTTCGGCGCAGCAGGCTCGTCAGCAATTGGCTGCAAACGGCAAATTGGATGTGTTAACTTTAGGGACTGCTGTTACCTCCAGTGACGGCTATCCCCTGCAAATGATCTTGCAATCGGCTCCAGATGGCGTGGTGCCGACGAAAAAACAAGTGCTGGAAAAGTGGGTGATCGCGGTGGATTCGCTGGCGGACATCGATAGCAAAATGCCTTTGATGGTGCAAGGCAAACCGTAAGTGGTTAAGTTGGTGCTGGTCTATAGTGAAGATCAGACCAGACGTAATAATGCCAAATTTGCTGGCATCAATGGCCTTCAGCCAGAGCTGGTGCAGCCCTTAGTTAAAAAATTACAACTGAAAAAAGGTCGGAGCTAATTTGCTGCGCCTTTGGTCTGCTCGGTCCGCATTTTACAACAAGTGAAGACCATTAGGCGTTTATTAGCGCCGCCCTTTATTGCTGATACTGAAGCTGCTGTTGATTTAGATAAAATAAACATTATGACAATATTTTTGCTTGTTATTTATGAATTTAGCTTTAGTTTTTTTAATCGCAGTGATGAAAATTCCCCGTTTGTGCTTTGTGGCTGACTGGCCTGTAATAGCCAGGCCATCAACGGGATGGTTCATTAAAAAGGATATATTAATGAGCAAATTAGCTACTTTAATGTTGGTTGCTGCCAGCCTGAATGTTGCCGCTGTCACTGCTGCAGAGCCAGCCAATGTTGATTTGAGTGCAGGTTATCAGACGCCGCAGGAATTAATGGAGTATGCCCGGCAATATAATCGGGTGGCGCAACAGTTAACGCAGGCAGGTTATATTGCACAGGGCTGTCAGCATCAGCAGCTGTATTATCTGGTGCAGCCAACTGAAGCCATTTATCTGGCTAATAAAGTCAATTGCACTTTTAATATTCCGGCGCGCAACAACAGCCTGCAAACTGAGTATGCCCATGTCACAGTGAATGTGCATTATGATCAAACCGCCTTGTTATACCGTGAAGGCATAGTCAGTGTGGAATATAGCACTGTGTATTAAGCTTTTGGGCGGTCATTTCAGTCATACAATGACGATATAAAGCTGGTTTGCAGTGTTGCTTTTCCAGCTTAACCCCTAAGTCTGACGCTGACCAATGTTAAGTCTGAGCTGACAATACAATAAAGCCGGAGCTATTGCCCCGGCTTTATCCAAAGGTTTGTGTTACATAGTCCAGCGTACGCCGACCATCACCACCAGCGGGTCAATTTGCACATCCACTTTCTGAATAGAAGCGCCATTTAAATTGACATTGGCTTCAGTGTCGATATCCATTTTGCTGATCATAAAGTGGGCGCCCCAGTGCTGGTCAATTTTGTAGTTCACCCCAGCTTGTAATGCCAGACCAAAACTATCATCCAGTTCCAGATCCACCACATCGGTATCTTTGAGGTTGGCCAGGGTTTTCAGGGTTGATTTCAGCGTGCTTGATGCTGAAGTATCAAAGAATTTGGTGTAGTTCAGGCCGACGCCGACAAAAGGATCAAAGTTGCTGTTGCCCAGATCAAAGTGGTACTGCGCCAGTAACGTTGGAGGTAAATGTTTGGTGCTACCGACATCCAGGCCGTCAATCACTGAACCTTCCACTTCAATATCATGACTGAACGGCGTCGCCGCAATCAGTTCAACAGTCCAATTGTTATTGAATTTGTAATCAAAGGTCAGACCCAACTGGGTATTGTTGTTCACGCCAACGGCAGTGGAACCGGCCGGTAATTTCGCCAGTGTTTCAACGGCATTTAATGATGTGCTGCTATCATTTGGTGCCACTTGAATAGCACCGACATTGACAGATAAATCAGCCATGGCAGAGGCAGAAGCCAGAGTACCGAAGGCAAGAACTAAGGCGCTGATTGTTGTTTTCATCACAGTTTCCTTTACAGAGGTTGGGTCTTCATCAGATGTCGGCATTGTGCGCTCTGGCAGATTAAAAACTTTGGGCTGGATCAATCTTTCGGGTCGCTGCTGGCTTTTTCAGTGGCAATCCTTGATTTAGAACAAGCTTTCTGCCGGCTTTGAACCAAAGCAGAATGCTGACAAATGTTGAAAAATTACATACGTATGCAAGTTGACGGGCTTTGCAATCAGGCAGTCGGCGCGTATAGTAATCGAAGCTCATATGCTGGGCGAGCCTTGACGTTCAAGCGTGGCAGGGGAGAGAGTCGCCAAACAGCAACTGAGTACATCACAGGATAGACAGACCATAACAAGAGAAAATGTATGTCAGTAACCACACCAAACAGTGCGCAGCTGTCGCAGGGCGCGACCGGGCAAAATCATTATTTTGCCTTAAGCAGTCTGACCTTTTTATTTTTTATCTGGGGTTTTATTACTTGTCTGAATGACATTTTGATCCCGCATCTGAAAAATGTGTTTGACCTGAATTACACCCAGGCGATGCTCATTCAGTTCTGTTTTTTTGGCGCTTATTTTCTGGTGTCAATTCCGGCCGGTTACCTGGTGAAAAAAGCTGGTTATCAGCGCGGTATTGTGATCGGGTTACTGATTGCGGCTGTCGGTTGTCTGATGTTCTACCCGGCCGCGCAAGCGCAAGTTTATACCATGTTTTTACTGGCGTTATTTGTGCTGGCTGCTGGTATTACTATTTTGCAGGTTGCCGCGAACCCTTATGTGACTGCTTTGGGGAAAGCCGAAACCGCATCCAGTCGTCTGACGATGACACAGGCCTTTAACTCATTAGGCACCACCATTGCCCCATGGTTTGGCGGTTTGCTGATTTTAGCTGCGGCGACTGCTGAAGTTGGCACTGCAGAATTTAAAGCGCAAGAAGCTGCAGCAGTCCAAGTGCCTTATTTGATGCTGGCGGCTGCGTTGTTAGTGCTGGCGGCGGTGTTTGCCTTGCTGAAATTACCAACAGTGTCTGAACACCATCAGTCTGAGATTGCCGAAGCAGACGCAGGTTCGGCCTGGCAATATAGCCATCTGGTGCTGGGTGCCTTAGGTATTTTTGTCTATGTCGGTGGTGAAGTTGCGATTGGCAGTTTCCTGGTGAATTTTATTGGCGAGCCTGATATTGCCGGCCTGGCCGAAGCCGATGCTGCCAAATACATCAGTTATTACTGGGGCGGCGCTATGGTCGGCCGTTTTATTGGTGCTGTAGTGATGCAAAAAATCGCAGCAGGCAAAGTGCTGGCTTTTAATGCAGTGGCTGCCGCTGTGCTGGTGTTGGTGGCGATGAGTAGCTCTGGCAGTCTGGCGATGTGGGCTATCCTGTCAGTTGGTTTGTTTAACTCTATTATGTTCCCGACTATTTTCAGTCTGGCTGTGACCGGACTTGGTAAGTACACCAGTCAGGGCAGTGGGGTGTTATGCCTGGCCATTGTTGGCGGTGCCATTATCCCGTTATTACAAGGGGTGTTAGCGGATAATATCGGCTTACAGTTGTCTTTTATCCTGCCAGTGTTGTGTTATGGCTATATCTGTTTTTATGGTTTGAAAGGTTCAGTGCCAACAGCCCGCTCCTAGTCCAGAGCCTAGTTCAGAGCCCAGCTCAGAGCTAAGTGCAGCAGGAACAACAGCGGGGGCATTTGCCCCCGCTGTTGTTCCTGCCAATGGTCAGGCTGCTCGGCTATCTTAGCAAGCAGTAGCAAGATAACGTTGTTTCTTCTGCGGTTTTAACTTTTCTACATCCACCAGTACCAGCCCGTCGACACAATCGGCAAAATCCGGATCTATGCCAAAAGCCAGGAATTGCACACCACCGGGTTCGGCCACTTCGCCATATTGTTTGTATAAAGTGGGGATACTCAGTCCCATATGCGCCAGCAAATGTTTTAACTGGGTGAAATCAGCACTGTAGTCCTGACCGCTGAAGTGTTGCTGCAGCTGTTGCAGCGTTTCAAATGGCAATTGGTAAGGCAGATTTGGAATAGCAGTATCATTTTCTTCACTGAAATACAAAGTGTAAAAATACACCAATAAATCGCGGGCGGCTTTTGGGTAGCTGTTGGATAAACTGACACCGCCAAACAGATAGCGAATATCCGGATTTTGTTTCAGATAGGCACCAATGCCATACCACAGATAATCCAGGCTGCGTTTGCCCCAGTAGCGCGGCTGCACAAAGCTGCGGCCCAGTTCCAGCCCTTGCGCCAGATAAGCGTCCATTTGCGGGCCAAATTTAAATAAAGACGCGGTGTATAAACCGGTTAAACCTTGTTCGGCGATAATCTTGCGGGTATTGGCAAAACGGTAGGCTCCGACTATCTCCAGATCATCTTTATCCCACAGGATCAGTTGCTCATAATAACTGTCAAAGCGGTCAATATCACGGCGGCGGCCACTGCCTTCACCGACAGCGCGGAATGACAATTCGCGTAGCCGGCCAATTTCACGCAGCACCGGCGAGCTTTGGGCCGACTGATATAAATAAATCTGTTTGCCATCAGCCGTTTCGCCGAGTAACTGACAAGCTTCGACCGCTTTACGCAATTCCATCCGATCTTCCGGATGGGCAATGGCGGTCTGGGTTTTCAGCAGCGGCGCTTTGTCTTTGCACAGCCGGTATAAGTGTTTTTTAAACACTTTGACGATGGCCTGGGTTTCCAGCGGCAAGCTGGCAAAACTATCGTAAGGGATCAGCTCGCCTACCCGCATACTGATGCTTTTATGTTTCTGCTTAAACATTTCCTGCACCAGCAGCATCGTCGCCAGTGGCTTATACAGCATGGAGGCACCATAAAATAACGCCGAATTGCGGGCATCAATATAGACAGGTAAGACCGGTGCTTTACTACTGCGGGCAAAACGCAGAAAACCGGCATGCCACTTGCCGTCGCGAATACCGTTCGGTTTTAATCTGGAAACTTCGCCGGCGGGAAACACAATCACTGCGCCTTCTGCGGCCAGATGTTGATGGATAAGGTCAATACAACGGCGTTCAGTGCCACCCTGCATATTGTTCACTGGTAATAACAGCGCGTGCAGTGGCTGAATGGCAGTCAGTAACTGGTTGGCAATCACTTTGACATCAGGTCTGACATCATGCACTAGCTTGACCAGTGCCAGGCCATCGAGCGAACCAATCGGATGATTGGCAATAATCACCACCCGGCCACTGGTCGGGATCCGCTCCAGCTCATTATCCCGCACTGTATAACTGAATTTAAAATAATCTAGAACTTGCTCAATAAATTCAATGCCTTGCAGGTGAGGGTATTGCTCAGAAAAGGCAATAAACTCCTGTTCATGCAACAAGTGTTTTAAGGCGCCTTTGACTGGCTTTTCCAACCAGGGCTTTTGCTGCAATTGCGGTAAATGTTGCTGCACCATTTTTTCGACGCTGATCATTGTTGCTCCTGCCGTTTGGCCTTGTTAGCGCAAGGCTAAGCGGCGGGTATGACAATTCAGTCACAGATTTATGGCAATTTGCTGAAATTTTGTGCCCTTTGCGCTTGCTGCTCAGGTGATGGGCGGGCAGGCTGGACAGTCAGTCGCGCTTTGATAGAATGGTGCTTTTATCGGTAGGTACCGGTTTGGCTGTATTCTGGAGTGGGCATGTCAATTGCACTGGTGATCCCTGATCGAAAACTTGATCAGTTACAAATGAAATTACAGCAGTTGCTGCCAGAGGTGGCTATTGAAATCTGGCCGCAAATTCAACAACCTGACGCAGTGAAGATGGCGGTATTATGGCGCCAGCCGCCTGGTGCGCTGACTGCCATGACGGGGTTGCAAGCGCTGCATTCGTTTGGTGCCGGGGTTGATAACATTCTGGTCGATGCCACGTTACCGGCTTTGCCATTGGCGCGGATTGTCGATCCGGCGCTGACCAGCTCAATGCTGGCTTACTTAAGTGGCGTGGTGCAGCATTATCAGCTGCGCCTCGATCAATTTGGCCGCCAGCAGCGGCAGCAGCAATGGAAACCACGCAGTCCAAGGCGATTACAACACATTTGTGTGCTGGGGTTGGGGGAGTTGGGCGCGGCGGCTGCGGTGTTTTTTCAGCAGCAGGGTTTTCAGGTGTCTGGTTGGTCAGCCAGTGCCAAACAGCTGGCTCAGATCAGTTGTTATCATGGATCTGACGGTTTTAGTGCTGCAGTGAATCAAGCCGATCTGGTGATTTGTTTATTACCACTGACCGCTGCGACTGAGAACCTCCTCCATCAGCAAGCCTTCGCTCAGTTTAAAACCGGCGCTATTCTGGTGAATGTAGCCAGAGGCGCTATAGTTGATGACCTGGCGTTATTACAGAATTTAGACAGTGGACAACTCAGTGCCGCTTGTCTGGATGTGTTCCGGACTGAACCTTTACCGGCTGAACATCCATTCTGGTCGCACCCGTCGATTCTGTTGACGCCCCATATTTCGGCGGTTACCAACGCCGATACCGCAGTGGCGCAAATTGCCGAAAACTATCGTCGCACTGTGGCAGGTTTGCCACTGCTCAATCTGGTGGATCAACAGCGAGGTTATTAATGTCAGCCTTTCAATTAGAAAAACTCGGTCATCTGGCTGTTCTGACCCTCAATAGTGCCGAAAAACGCAACTTGTTAACCCCGCACAGCGCATTAGCGATTGCTGAGGCCGTGCAGCAACTGACGCAGGATCCAGCCATCAAAGCGCTGGCGGTCACCGGGAGCAACGACTCATTTTGCTCCGGCGCTGATTTAGCCGCTTTGCAGCAAGCGGCGCTGGGCGATGGCGAAGAATTACAGCAAATTTATGCCGCTTTTACTTCGGTGGCTTACAGTCCGCTGCTGACCATTGCGCTGCTCAATGGACCGGCACTGGGGGCCGGCTTAAATCTGGCGATGGCCTGTGATATCCGGCTGGCCAGTCCGCAGGCCTGGTTTGACAGCAGATTTTTCCAGTTGGCGATCCATCCTGGCGGCGGCCACACCTGGTTGTTACCCCAGTTGGTCGGGTGGCAGCAGGCGGCGGCGATGATTTTTTGTGGCGAACGATTGTCGGCGCAACAGGCACTGGCGGCCGGTTTTGTCAAAGAACTACTGCCGGAAGAAGAGTTACTGACTCGGGCCAAACAGCTTACTGCCGCCATGGCAGACCTGCCGACTGAACTGATCCGGCAAACCAAAAATACCATGCTGGCGATGCGACACTGTAACCGGCAGGATGATGCAGTGGCTTATGAATTCAGACAGCAATTTCACAGTTTACAGCAACCACAAGCGCAATTGCATATCGCGGCGCTGATTGAAAGTATCAAACGGAAGTAGCATGACCGAAGTAACCAACAGTTTAGCGCCGGCTGAGGGCGCCATCATCACCTGGTATCTGGATTATCAGGGGGCGTCATTGTCGTTGCCGGATTGGCCTGCTGGCGTCAGTTTGCTGGAAGCTGAGGTGCCTAGTCCGGATCTGAGTCAGTTTTTATTTTGTGCCGTAGGCCAGCATTGGCGCTGGTATAGCCGGTTAAGCTGGGACTATGCCAAGTGGCTGACTTACCTCAGTTCAGCCAATGTCAGAACCTGGGTGCTGTATCAACGCGGCACCCCAGCCGGTTTTGTCGAGCTGGTGCGCCATCTGGATCCGACGGAAGGGCGACCCAGTGTTGAACTGAAGTTTTTTGGTTTATTACCCGCATTTATCGGCCAGAGCTTAGGCACTTTGCTGGCCAGAGCTGCAGTGGCACTGGCGCAACAATGGTTGGCTGATACTGAACAAGCAAGGGTGTGGTTGCATACCTGCTCGGCGGATCACCCCAGTGCGCTGCGTACCTATCAGCAAGCTGGTTTTGTCGTCATCGCCACCACCACTGAAGATAATGACATCCCGGCTGATTATCCGACCGCAGCCTTAGCGGCCCCCTTTGTTCACAGCAGGCTTTTGTATTTCAAGCGTTAAAAAAGCCTGCTACAGAACAACTTAGCAATGTTTTGCCTGTTGTATCCTGGCCTAAAAATCTCTACACTGCTTCATGTGAACGGCAAATGAATACTATTTAACCCGAGTTCAGGTTATTTAACAAGTTGGTACTTGCTGTAAACTGTTCAGGACCAACGGCTTATTGCCGGCACAAAAACAACAATAAAGTGTCTGAGGTTTTTTTATGAGTAAAGCGTCCAGTCGTGGTTTTGGCTTTACCGCAATCGCTATCTTGGTGATTTTGATGGCGTTATCGGCAGTGATGACCACAGTTGAAGCCAGTGCAATGTTGTAACACTGCGCCAGCCGTGTGATAACAAAGTAGGGTGAAAGGTTAAAATAGCAGTACAACTGGTTGTTCAGTGCAACTGCAGTAGAAAATACCCTCAATTGAGGGTATTTTTTCGCCCTGAGCAACTCAGCGTTTTTGGTGCCGCTCCCGGTTTTCCCGTTTTTGCTCGGCATTTTTTTGCAGCAGCACGTAAGTAGCAGCACTACTGCCATGGATTTTCTGTGCACTGTGGCAAGCCAATACTTCCGGAATTTGTTGTAACCATTTAAAGGTATAGCTTTTCAAAATCGCCGGATGTGGTTTCGAGTCCCGACCCATGCCGTGATGCAGTAATAAAGTCCGGATCCCGCGCTGATGACAATCAGCGACAAACTCAAACAGGCTGCGTCTGGCGTCCGTCAGGTTTTTCCCCAGTAGCATCAGTGTGGCATCAATCTGATACTTACCAAGCCGCAGGTTTTTATAGACCCCTTCCTGTACCCCGTCTTTTTTGTAAGCCAGAATTTCATCCGGCGCCACCAGATCGACATACTCCATACTGAGATAGTTGGCATCGTATTCCGGTTCTGTTGCAGCGGCTTTGCGCCTGGCCAGTTGTGCCAGCGTAGGCTGCTGTTCACCATTGATGTCACTGAGGACATCGGCTTGCAGCCGTTTGACGTCTGCCATTTCCTGTAAAAACAACTCCAGTTCATTGTCAGCCATCGACCGCCCCTCCATTCAAATTTAACGATTATACCTAGTGTTGTCGGTCCGAGCTAAACAAAACAGCTAGACTTGAGCTGGTTTGTCATGGCACTTTAGCTGCTGATGCCAAGTCATAACCGCTACATTGATGGCTGTTGTTGCAATCAGGATGGATTATGCTACCTCATCGCCTGTATGAGTTTTTACCTTATGGTTATATGCTTGCTGGCGTTGCTGCCTTGTTATGGCTTGATAATGTGCTGGCGGCCTTTTCTGCTTTATTGCTGATTACGGCGGGTGCATTGGTTTGGATCCTGCGCTCTGATCACAGACGTCAAGATTTGGCCGAAGGTATTCACCGTCAAGGCTACTGGCCTTTTTGGTTTTATGAATTACAACCTTTTGTTTATGCCAGCGCGGGTCTGCTGTTATGGCGTTTTAGTCGTGACCTGTATTTCATGCCATCAGCCATGATCCTGTTGGTGGTGGGGTTACAGATCTGGTTGATGCGCAGTATCCATCGCAGGCAGCCGGGCAAAAAACGCGCTTAAAAACCCAGCGTAAATAACAACACGTCGACCAGACCACCTTGCTGCAGGATTTGATAGCGGCTGCATTGTTGCGCTTGTTCGTGCTGATAACACAAATTGAGCTCTTGTCTAGATCTGTCGATATAGACCGCCAAATCACTGTCAACTAAGCCTTCACCGACACCGTACACACCAGGCCAGTAGATACTGGTGGCGACAGTATTGAGTTTCTGATAACGCAACAGTTCAGGTTTGGGGAGTAAAATTAGCGCCAGTAACAGCAGCAACAACAGATAACTCAGCACTTTACTGGCGATTGCCGACGCTCTGGATGACGATTGACCTGGTGCACGCGAACCCGTCCGTACCGCGTTGTTGTGGTCGGTAGTGACTGGGTTGTTGGTCTGAAATGTTGGTTTGTTTGCGGGCTTACTGTCTTTTAGCAGCCCGACTTTTCGGATATTTTTCGCCATTATTTTCGTAAATCAACGTCGCTGTTGGCCAACTCTCGCGTCATGATAAGCCATGCTTGCTGATTCTGCATTAAAGCCGCCGGATCAATTTTATCCAAAGTATCATTTGGCGTGTGGTGGTAGTCAAAATAATCACTACCGTCTTGCTCTAATGACACCACGGGCACGCCTAAACTAGCCAGCACAGAAACATCCGGGCCGCCATAGGCCTGATTAGTGCCTGCTTCAATTTGCAGAGGTGCCAGTTTTTGCTGAATTTGCGCTGCCAGCGGTAAAGCTTTGCTACCAAATTTACTGTCAAAACGCCAAATCCGGCCAGCACCAAAGTCTGACTCAGTGGCGACGATATGACGGGACAACTCAGCAGCATGCTTGGCGGCATAAGCACGGGCGCCGACCAGACCGCCTTCTTCATTGCCAAACAACACCACGCGCACTGTGCGTTTTGGCTGGCCGATTTTTTTCAGCAGAGCACCTGTGGCCATCACCAGGCCAACGCCGGCGCCATCATCCAGTGCCCCTGTGCCTTGATCCCAGCTATCCAGATGCGCGCTGATCAGGACAATTTCATCAGGCCGCTCTGAACCCGTGATTTCAGCAATCACGTTGTGGCTGACTGCATCGGCGGTATGATTCTCCATCGTCAGTTTGAGTTTAGCCTCAGGCGCACGTTGTAAAATTTTGTGTAGCTGCATGGCGTCCGGCGCCGAAATAGCTACCGCTGGAATTTTAGCGACATCGTCCTGATAACTCATTTTGCCGGTGTGGGCAAAACGGTTCTGGCTGGTACCGACTGAACGGATAATCAAGGCTTTAGCGCCCAGTTTAGCGGCTTCGACCGCGCCTTTGGAGCGGGCACCTACCACCTGGCCGTATTGAGAACCCATTTTGTCTTTGGTCATAATTTTGTTGATAAAGACAATTTTTCCCTGCACTTGTTCAGTTTTGGCGGCCATCAGCTGTTCCAGGCTGTCGAACATCACCACACTGGCATCAATTCCGGCAGCATCAGTACCAACCGAACCACCTAAGGCTGTGAGCACCAGTGATTGCGGAAAAGGGGACAAAATTTCCAGTCTGGCATTACCCCGTTGCCAATAAGGAGTGGTGAATTGTTCAGTCCAGACTTTGTCATAACCCAGTTGCTTGAATTGTTGCACTGCCCAGGCGACCGCTTTGGCATCAGCCGGACTACCTGCCAGCCGCGGTCCAATTTCCACCGTTAATTGTTCAACCAGTTGATAAGCTAATTGTTCATCTGCTGAAACCGGATTGCTTTGCTGACTGACAGCATGACAACACCATAACAGCGTGGAATAACTCAGAATTTTGCTTGCTAAATTCATGAAAGGAATGCTTCCGTTGGGGGAGGATTTAGGAAGTCATCACCTTAGCACGATCAACAGCTTTATCGACAGTGTTTCAAAGCTGAATACCCTGGTGTAGCCGACAGATTGCAGCTGCGGTACCGGGAAATTCTGATAGCATTTTTAACACAAAAGTTAACTTAAATTGAATCAAGCAAGGCTGCATTAGTGTTGCCTGATATCACCTTAAGGCTGAAGTTAGATATAATGCTGGCTGTAGCAAAATATGTTTGTGCTTATTTAGTTGTTTACAGTGCAACAATTGTAACAATATTGGTCTTACCAGTGTGTTTTTTTAGCAAATTAATGTCTTATTTCAACTTCGTCTATTGTATACACTATGCAGACTGATAGATAATGAGACGTCTAGACATTCATGGTGTGATGAAAAATGAACTTACAAGATATGGTGAATAACTCAGCTAAAGCAGTGAAGTTGCTGAAAGCTGTATCGAATGAACGTCGGTTATTGATCCTGTGCCATTTATTAAGCGGCGAATTATCAGTCGGTGAGATGAATGACAAACTCGGCTTGAGTCAGTCGGCATTGTCACAACACCTAGCATTATTACGTCGTAATAAGTTGGTGAAAACCCGCAAAGAAGCGCAGACCGTGTTTTACAGCATGAACAGTAAAGAAGCAGAAGCAGTGATTGGGCTGATGCATCAGTTGTACTGTCCTAAACTTTAACCTGTCGCGAACCACTGAGCCATGCAGCCAATGATAAATTGAATTGGCTGCAGTGCGCTTTAGCCTTGCACTGCTACTCTCTCATGGTTTGAGAAGGGGTGACGCCATTTACAGTGCCATGCCCATTTGTTGAAGTGTCTATTGCTGCCATGCAGTGTTGGTTGTGCCCAGTACATAGAATCATTTAGAGCAAGCAAATAAAAAAGCCAGCGTCAGCTGGCTTTTGGCATGATTAAACTACCGCAGGTCTGTGCTTTTGACAGATACAAAAAAACGCCTTTCGGCGTTTTTTTGTTGGTGTCAATTAAGCAGCTGTTACTAATGCCTTAACGTGGGCATTTAAACGTGACTTATGACGTGCAGCTTTATTCTTATGGATCAGACCTTTGTCTGCCATACGGTCAATCACTGGAACCATTTTCTTGAACGCTTCTTGCGCAGCTACTGCATCAGAAGTTAACACTGCTGCGTAGGTTTTCTTGATGAAAGTACGCATCATTGAGCGCTGACTTGCGTTTTGCTGACGACGCTTTTCAGATTGAATAGCGCGTTTCTTAGCAGACTTAATGTTAGCCAAGGTAACACTCCTAAAAACTAAACCGGGACTCTTTAAAGGCCGCATAATATGCCTATTTTGTAGGCCCTTGTCAAATGATTTTACCGCCGCAACAGAGAATTAAATCCCCGTCGCACTGGCTTTCAGTAAGGTCTCAGGTGACAATAGCGCCATTATGACAGAAGGAGAGTGGTGTGTCCGCTAAGTTATTCAAATCAGGTATGATTGTCAGTGCCATGACACTGATTTCCAGGGTGCTTGGACTGGTCAGAGACGTAGTGACCGCCAATGTGCTGGGCGCTGGTGCTATGGCTGATGTGTTTTTGATGGTCAACCGTATTCCGAACTTTTTACGACGCTTATTTGCCGAAGGGGCATTTTCGCAAGCTTTTGTCCCTGTCCTGTCCGAAGTGAAGGCCAAGCATGGCGATGATGCAGTACGTGAACTGATGGCCAAAGCTTCTGGCACGCTTGGGCTGATTGTCACCTTTGTCACTTTGCTCGGTATGATTGGGTCGCCGGTGCTGATGGCGCTGTTTGGGATGGGCTGGTTTGAAGCTTATCTATCGGGTGAACCCGATGGTGCCAAATATGAACATGCCAGTTTTCTGTTGAAAATTACCTTTCCTTATTTGTGGTTTATTACCTTTGTTGCCTTATCCGGCGCCATCCTCAATACCTATAACAAATTTGCGGTGGCGGCTTTTAGTCCGGTGTTCCTGAATATCGCCATGATTGCTGCTGCTATTTTGTTAACGCCTTATTTCGACGATGCTGCGACCGCTTTGGCCTGGGGCGTATTTCTGGGCGGGTTGCTGCAGTTTATCTTTCAGTTACCGTTTTTAGCCAAAGCCGGTTTACTGGTGAAGCCGCGTTGGGCCTGGCAGGATGAACATGTGACCCGTATTCGTAAATTGATGTTGCCCGCTTTGTTTGGCGTTTCCGTCAGCCAGATCAACCTGTTACTGGATGCCGTCATTGCTTCATTCTTAATGACAGGCTCGGTGGCCTGGTTGTATTACTCTGATCGATTACTGGAATTTCCGCTGGGTATGTTTGGCATTGCCATTGCGACCGTCATTTTGCCAAATTTGTCCCGCCAGTTTGCCACGGCCAATCACCATGAGTTTAAACGCACGTTGGACTGGTCAGTCAGTGTGATTTGTTTATTAGGTCTCCCTTCGATGGCTGGCTTGATTGTGCTGGCGGAACCTATTTTGCTGACGGTATTTGCGCATGGTAAATTCACGGCATTTGATGCCAGTCAGAGTAGTTTAAGTCTGATTGCTTATGCCACAGGTCTGGTGCCTTTGATGCTGATCAAAGTATTGGCACCGGCTTTTTATGCCAGGCAGGATATTAAAACGCCGGTGCGGATTGGCATTATTGCCATGGTAGCGAATATGGTGTTTAACCTGATGCTGGCGCCTTTTATCAGTTATGTTGGTTTGGCACTGGCCACTGCTATGTCGGGCAGTCTGAATGCCTGGTTGCTGTATCGGGGTCTGGTGAAAGGCGATATTTATCAGCTTGGCCGGGCGACGGTACAACTGCTGGCCAAAGCGATATTGGCCACAGCTATCATGGCGGCAGTGATGTGGTATTTTTCACCGACCATCGCCATTTGGCAGCAATTGCCATTTGCTGCGAAGGCGCAACAACTTGGTTTACAGCTCTTACTGGCCATTCCGCTGTATTTTGCGCTGTTATGGCTGTTTGGCGTCAGGATAAAGCAGCTGAAACGGCAGACAATTGCTGAAACTAAAAGCTGATGCAGTTATAATCGGCCGTTTAGACAGCAACTCAAAGTAGTGAAAGCGGCATGGAGTTAATTCGCGGCCTGCATAATATTCAGCCGAGACATCGCGGTTGTGTGCTGACGATTGGTAATTTTGATGGTGTCCATCTGGGTCACCAGGCGGTGTTGTCGCAGTTACAGCAAAGCGCGCGCCAGCTTGGCTTGCCGGCTGTGGTGATGGTATTTGAGCCGCAGCCACTGGAGCTATTTAACCCAACGGCAGCGCCAGCACGATTAAGCCGCTTTCGGGAAAAATATCACTGGCTGGCCAGACTTGGTTTAGACCGATTGTTGTGTGTCGGTTTTAGCCGTGCTTTTGCCAGTCAGGAGCCGCAGCAATTTATTGAACAGCTGTTATTGCAACAGCTGGGCGTACAGCATCTGATCGTCGGCGACGATTTTTGTTTTGGTAAAAACCGCGCTGGTAATTTTGCCTTGTTACAACAAGCTGCCAAGCAACATGGCTTTGGCCTGACCAGCACTGCCAGCTTAAAGCAAGGTGAAGTGCGGGTGTCCAGTACCTTGATCCGTCAGGCGCTGGAACAGGATGAACTTGAGCAGGCCAGCCAGATGTTAGGCCGGCCTTTTTCGTTGATGGGCCGGGTGCGGCACGGCGAGAAAGTTGGGCGTCAGCTCGGGTTTCCAACGGCAAATGTGTGGTTATACCGCAATAAATTGCCGGTGCGTGGTGTGTTTGCCATCGAAGCCGTGACAGCGCAGGGGCATTTTTACGGCGTAGCCAATATTGGTGCCAGGCCAACCCTGCAAGGCAAGCAAGAACAACTGGAAGCCCATTTTTTTGATTTTCAGGGCGATTTATATGGCCAGCAAATTGAAGTCTTGCTGCGGCATAAAATCCGCCCGGAACGTAAATTTGCCTCTTTGGCAGAGTTACAACAACAAATTCAACTGGATGCCGCCGCAGCGCGGCACTATTTCAGCAAATAAGGTTCGGCCAATAATAAGGTCAGGCCAATAACGCGGCAGCAGTCCGCCACCTGGTGGCAGATAGTTGCGCAGAGACAGTATTTTCGGCATGCCAGCCATGCCGGCAGCAGCACTAACACGGGATTGATTGGATGAGTGATTATAAACAGACGTTAAATTTGCCGGATACGGCTTTTGCGATGCGGGCCAATCTGGCACAACGTGAACCGCAAATGCTGGCGAACTGGACCAAAGCCGATTTATACGGCCAGATCCGTGCCGCCAAAAAAGGCAAACAGACTTTTATTCTGCACGATGGCCCGCCGTACGCCAATGGCAGCATTCATATCGGTCACGCCGTGAATAAAATTCTCAAAGACATGATTGTCAAAGCCAAAACCTTGTCTGATTTTGACGCGCCTTATGTGCCGGGCTGGGATTGTCATGGTTTGCCGATTGAACTGGTGGTGGAGAAAAAATACGGTAAACCTGGCGTCAAGTTGTCTGCAGCTGAATTCCGGCAAAAATGCCGTGACTATGCGCAAACGCAGATCGAAGCACAAAAAACCGATTTTATCCGGTTAGGCGTGATTGGTGACTGGGACAATCCGTACCGCACCATGGATTTTGCTTTTGAAGCCAATATCATCCGCTCGCTGTCACGCATTATTGACAATGGTCACTTACAACAAGGTTTTAAACCAGTGCACTGGTGTACCGACTGTGGTTCAGCGCTGGCTGAAGCTGAAGTTGAATATCAGGATAAAGTGTCGCCGGCGATTGATGTACGGTTCCGCTTTGTCGATGACAGTATTGCCGATAAATTTGATCATCCAACCGGTCATGCCGGTCAGGGGCCAATTTCGGTGGTGATCTGGACCACCACACCTTGGACCATTCCGGCCAACCGTGCTGTGGCGCTGCATGCGGACTTAAATTACAGCCTGGTACAGGTTGAAGCCGGGCCAAATGGCGCTGAGCGGCTGGTTTTGGCGACTGATTTAGTCAAAGATGTGATGGCTCGCGCCGGTATTGAGAAATACCATGCGCTGGGTTTTTGTAAAGGTGCGGCGCTCGAACTGGCGGCACTGCAACACCCGCTGTATGACTTCCAGGTGCCGGTGGTGCTGGGCGATCATGTCACGACAGATTCTGGTACTGGTGCAGTACACACCGCGCCTGGTCATGGTCAGGAAGACTTTGTGGTGGGGTTAAAATATCAGCTGGAAGTGGCCAATCCGGTTGGCGCCAATGGTGTTTATCTGCCGGATACGCCGCTGTTTGCCGGTCAACACGTATTTAAAGCCAATGACTCCGTTGTTGAAGCCTTACAGGCGGCTGGCGCCTTATTGCTGCATAAATCTTATAATCACAGCTACCCGCATTGCTGGCGGCATAAAACACCGATTATTTTCCGTGCCACGCCACAGTGGTTTATCAGCATGGAGCAAGCGGGCCTGCGCACCAAATCGCTGGCTGAAATTGGCGAAACCCGCTGGATCCCGGATTGGGGTCAACAGCGGATTGAAAAAATGGTTGCCGGTCGGCCAGACTGGTGTATTTCACGTCAGCGCACCTGGGGGGTGCCTATTGCGCTTTTTGTTGATAAAGACACCGGTGCTTTGCATCCAAACACCAAAGCGCTGATGGAACAAGTGGCACAGCTGGTGGAACAACAGGGCATTCAGGCCTGGTTTGATTTGGAAGCGGCCACTTTGCTGGGCGCTGAAGCGACGCAATACGTTAAAGTCAGCGATACCCTCGACGTTTGGTTTGATTCAGGCGTCACTCACGCTTGTGTGATTGACCCAAGACCAGAGTTTGGCGGCGCCACCCAAGCCGATCTGTATTTAGAAGGTTCAGATCAACACCGTGGCTGGTTTATGTCTTCCTTGATGACTGGGGTATCGATTAAAAACCATGCGCCTTACAAACAAGTGCTGACGCATGGCTTTACCGTCGATGGTGAAGGTCGCAAGATGTCCAAGTCTTTGGGCAATGTGGTATCGCCGCAGGATGTGATGAACAAGCTCGGCGCCGATATCCTCAGATTGTGGGTGGCAACCACCGACTACACCTCAGAAATGACGGTCTCAGATGAAATTCTGAACCGGGCGGCCGACAAATACCGCCGTATTCGTAACACTGCCCGTTTCCTGCTAGCGAACCTGAATGGGTTTAATCCGGCCACCGATTTGGTGCCATTGGATCAACTGGTCGAGCTGGATCTGTGGATGGTGCAACGCGCTGCCGCGCTGCAACAGGAAATTGTGGCTGCTTATGACGACTATCAGTTCCACCAGGTCAGCCAGAAACTGATGAACTTCTGTACCATTGAACTGGGCAGCTTTTATCTGGACGTGATCAAAGACCGGCAGTACACCGCCAAAACTGAAGGCCATGCCCGTCGTTCTTGTCAGAGCGCTTTGTACCATATCATTGAAGCGATGGTGCGCTGGATGGCGCCGGTGATGAGTTTCACCGCGCAGGAAATCTGGGAAAGTCTGCCAGCGCGCAGTGAACCTTTTGTCTTTACCGGCGTTTGGTATCAGGGTCTGCAAGGCGTGCCTGCCGGCAAACTGGATGATGCGTTCTGGCAACAACTGCTGCAAGTGCGTGATGAAGTGAACAAAGTGATTGAACTGGCACGTAAAGAAGGCAAAGTTGGTGCTTCATTACAAGCGGAAGTAACTTTGTATGCCGAAGCTGAACTGGCACAGGCGCTTGGCAAACTCGAAAGCGAATTACGTTTTGTGTTGATCACTTCTACGGCCACTGTGGTGACCGGTCCTGCGCCGGCGGATGCAGTTGGCACTGAGATCGCAGGTTTAGCGGTGCAGGTCCAGGCATCAACGGCAGCTAAATGTGATCGTTGCTGGCATCACCGCCATGATGTGGGGCTGGATCCTTTGCATCCACTGATTTGTCTGCGTTGTGTGGATAACGTTGAAGGCGCAGGTGAAAACAGGGTGTTTGCATGATGCAATTATTTAAGCAATCAGGCTGGCGTTTCTGGTGGCTGGCGTTGTTGGTGCTGGTCGCTGATCAGCTCAGCAAAATTTGGGTGATCCGAAACTTTGTTTACGGCGAATCTATTGAACTGTTGCCGGTGTTTAATTTCACTTATGCCCGTAACTATGGTGCCGCTTTTTCGTTTTTAGGCGATGCCGGTGGCTGGCAACGCTGGTTGTTTACTGCCATTGCTGTGGTGGTGTCTGTGGTGCTCAGTGTCTGGCTGGCGCGGTTAAGCCGCCGGCAATGGAAATTATCGCTGGCGCTGGTGCTGATTGTAGCTGGCGCTATCGGCAACCTGATTGATCGTAGCCTTTATGGTTATGTAGTTGATTTTTTACATGTTTATTATCAGCAGTGGCATTATCCTGTGTTTAATATCGCCGATTGTGCGATCACCATCGGGGCAGCCTTGCTGATCTGGGACAGTTTTTCGCCGGATGTGGCAGATGATAAACACAAGTGAGCAGAGTATGTTAATTGGATCGGGCAGTACCGTTATTTTTCACTTTGATATCAAACTCTCTGATGGCAGTGCCGCCGAAAGTACCCGCGTGCATAACAAACCGGCTAAATTGCAAATGGGTGACGGTTCTTTATCACCGGCTTTTGAAGCTGAGCTGACCGGCTTACAGGCGGGTGATAAAAAAACTTTTACGCTGGCACCGGAAGATGCGTACGGAATGCCAAATCCGGACAACATTTATTATGTCGACCGCAGTAAGTTTTCGCTGGACGCTCCGGCGCAGGTCGGCATGATTGTGGGTTTTGCCATGCCGGATGGCTCGGAATTACCGGGCTTGATCCGTGAGGTGGTTGGTGATTCGGTGACCGTGGATTTTAACCATCCATTGGCTGGCCAGACGCTGACCTTTAATGTCGACATAGTGCAGGTG
Source organism: Rheinheimera sp. B2H12 (assembly GCF_059620065.1). Taxonomy (NCBI): domain Bacteria; kingdom Pseudomonadati; phylum Pseudomonadota; class Gammaproteobacteria; order Chromatiales; family Chromatiaceae; genus Rheinheimera; species Rheinheimera sp. B2H12. The sequence goes on from NZ_CM184363.1 coordinate 1,093,500, forward strand.
AGCAACTAAGCATGGATATTTTTCTGGCAAATCCGCGTGGTTTTTGTGCCGGTGTTGATCGGGCCATCAGTATTGTGTCCCGGGCGCTGGAATTGTATGAACCGCCTATTTATGTCCGGCATGAAGTGGTGCATAACAAATTTGTGGTAGATGGCCTGCGTCGCAGTGGCGCTGTCTTCGTCGATGAGTTGGACGAAGTGCCGGATGGCAATATCGTGATTTTCTCCGCCCATGGCGTGTCGCAGGCGGTGCGGGAAAATGCCCGGCAGCGTGGTTTAAAGGTGTTTGATGCCACTTGTCCACTGGTGACTAAAGTCCATATGGAAGTCACCCGCGCCAGCCGTAAAGGCGTGGAGTGTATTCTGATTGGTCACGCCGGTCACCCGGAAGTCGAAGGCACAATGGGCCAGTACGATAATCCGGAAGGCGGTATTTATCTGGTTGAGTCGGTCGAAGATGTCGCGCGGTTGCAGGTGAAAAACCCGGCCGACTTATGTTTTTCCAGTCAGACCACCTTGTCGGTCGACGATACGGCGGATGTGATTGATGCCTTGCGGCAAAAATTTCCGCAGATTGAAGGTCCGCGCAAAGATGACATCTGTTATGCCACTCAAAACCGGCAGGATGCAGTGCGTGAGCTGTCGGCTAAAGTGAATTTATTGCTGGTGGTTGGTGCGAAAAACAGCAGTAATTCCAATCGGCTGCGCGAGCTGGCAGAGAAAATGGGCTGTACTGCTTATTTAATTGATACTGCTGCTGACATTCAGCAAAGCTGGTTGCAGGATATCAAAGCCGTTGGTGTGACCGCTGGTGCCTCAGCACCGGAAGTATTGGTGCAACAGGTGGTACAGCAACTGACCGCCTGGGGTGGCAAACAAGTGATTGAACACCCGGGCCGGGAAGAAAACGTGGTGTTTGCGGTTCCGGCCGAGTTGCGCTGAGTCCATCGATGACTGCTCAGACGATGCCAGAGATGCAGTTTGAGCAGTTATTGCCGGCGTTTTGCCGGACGCATATTGTCCTTCGAGTGATGGTGCTGACCCAGGCGCTGGCAATTCTATTGGCGCTGGCAGCTGATCTGAGTCAGGATTTCTGGCCCAGATTAGGCGCAACTTCTTTGTTTATGCATTGGGTGGCGTTACTGACGATCGCGGTATTATGCCGCTTACAACGCTCTCTGGCACGCTGGTCGCCCTGGCAACTGGCGTGGTTGACCCTGCTGTTATTACTGCATTTCAGTGCTTTGTTAACCTTGTTGACCTTCGCCGTTTTTGCTCAGCAGTTAGCAGCCTTATCGCAGCAGTTTTATCCGTTTTTATGTCGGGTATTACTGATCGCGCTGCTGGTGGGGGTGATCGGTATTCAGTTATCGGCGTTATATCTGCAACACAGTCGTCGGCTGGCGGCGCAATCCCGTTCTGAACTGGATGCATTGCAAGCGAGGATCCAGCCGCATTTTTTATTTAATAGCCTCAATACAGTGGCAGAGCTGACCCAACAAGATCCGGCGGCGGCAGAGACGGCGTTACTGGATTTAGCCAGTTTATTCCGGGCCGCCTTGCACGCCGGTCAGCAAGTGGATTTGGCGCAGGAACTGCAATTAGTTCGCCAGTATCTGGCGCTGGAACAATGGCGGCTCGGTGCTAAACTGCAGCTCGACTGGCAGGTACCTGCGCAGCTACCCAGCTTGAGTTTGCCGGCCCTGACGTTGCAACCCTTGGTTGAAAATGCCGTCCGCTATGGCATTGAACCCAGTGCCGGTGTTGGCGTGATCCGCTTTGAATTATGTTGTAGCCGCAGTCATGTCACTTTGCTGCTGACCAATCCGCTGCCTGCCATAGTGCCTGAGGGGGGCGCCAGCTTTGTGGTGCCAAAAGGTAATGGCATGGCCCTGCAGAATATTCGGCGTCGCTTAGCGCTGCAGTTCGCGGATGCGGCCAGACTGACGCTAAGCCAGACGCCGACAGAATTCAGACTGAAACTGGTGTTGCCACTGCACCGCGAGCAGGAGGGCGGATGAAAATTTTGCTGGTTGATGATGAACCCTTCGCACGTGCCAGATTACGCCGGTTGTTAGCGGCTTTCCCGCAGCACCAGGTGGTAGCAGAGGCGGCTGATGGCCCGTCAGCGTTGGCGCAAGCCCAACTGTTGTCGCCGGATCTGGTATTGCTGGATATTGCCATGCCGGGGCAAAACGGTTTGCAGTTAGCCGCGCAATTATTACAATTCCAGCCGCCGCCTGCGGTGGTGTTTGTGACTGCACATTCACAACATGCGCTGGCGGCCTATCAGGTCGCAGCAGCGGATTATTTGTTAAAACCGGTGTCGGCTGTCGAGCTGGCGGCCATGTTGCAACGGGTCGGTCTGACCACCAAAGCCCATCTGGAAAAACAGCAAAGTCGCGCTTATCTCACCTACCGGCAGGGTACGGCCTTGCAGCGGATTGAACTGCAGCAATTGTGGTATTTACAGGCGGAAGATAAATATGTCCGGCTGGTGTTCGCCGGCGGCGAAGCCTGGTCAGAGTTAGCGCTGAAACATTACGAAGAATTATTCCCGCAGGAGTTGGTCAGGATCCATCGGCAGACGCTGGTCTTGCGAGCACGCCTAAAGGCGATCCATAGCGCTGCGGATGGCCGGCATTTGTTGCAACTGGACTGCGCCGCGCCCTGGCTCGAAATCAGCCGGCGCGAGCTGGCAAAGTTACGACAGTTGTTGGCCAAGGGCTAGCCAAACTTCTTGTTAACAAGCAAATCCCACATTGCGAACCAGGCTTGATTGGCGCTTACACCTGTTTAAAGCACCGTTTATCAGAAAATTTTACCTTTGGTCTGGCTCTGCTGGCAGTTGCTATTTTAACCGCATATATTCATTATCGTTAAATTAGTATCAGTGGTTTATCAGCGTTAACCGGCCATCTGAGTGGAGTCATATGAGTTGTTTCCGACAGTTGCATCGCAGCGTCGCGCTAAAAAATCTGTCTTTGCGCAGTACTGGTTTTAGTTTGTTGGAATTGATGGTGGCTGTAGCCGTGCTGATGGTTGGTTTGACCATAGTCGTCCCAGGCATTGGCCAAATCATCCAATCCAATAAATTGGCTGGTACCAGCAGCGAGTTGCAGTTAGCGCTGACCTATGCCCGGATGGAAGCGATCCGGCAAAACCGTGGCATCTTATTTTGTCATAGCAGCAACGGTAGCAATTGCAGTGTGGTGCCAGCTGAAGGCTGGCAAGGTTTTTTGATCCGCGCCGCCGGAACTTCATTTGGTTCTGAGGTCGGTACCATCTTGCGCAGCAATATCTTGCCGGCCGGGCCTTTGACGATCAGATCCGGCAGTCAGTTAACCAACAGTAAAGATGCCATTTTATTCACCAGTACCGGCCAGTTACAAAATTTCACCACAGCTCAGCCACTCGGCGACTGGTTAGAGTTATGCATGGCTCAGTCCGGCATGAAAAACAATATCCGGCAGATCCAGTTTAAATCCAGTGGCCGGATCTCGGTGGTCACTTTGGATGGAGGTGGCGAATGCGAATAAACCACAATCGTCGCGTTATCGCTTTGTGCCGTCGGCAGCAGGGCTTATCGTTATTGGAAGTCCTGATCGCAGTGCTGGTGTTGTCGATTGGGATGCTTGGCGTGGCGGCAATGCAGACCACTAATATTAAAAACAGTCAGAGTGCCCATTTGCGCAGTGTGGCTGTGGTGCTGGCCGCTGGCATGGCCGAGCGGATCCGGGCGCAACCGCAGCTGGCCAGAGCCGGCAGTTTTAGTCTGACAAAACAATGTGCCAGTCTGAGTGCTGGTAATTCGCTGGCACAGCGGGAGCTGGCCAGTTGGATCAATGATATCCGGCTGAAACTAGGAGAGCTGGATACCACTTGTGGGGCCATTGTACATGATGGCAACAGCCGGACTTATACAGTTCAGGTGATTTGGGATGATTCCAGAGCCCTGGGTGGACTAAGCGCGATGACCATCAGCAACACGGTCAGGTACTAAAGATGATGCTGCTGCCGCGCCGCCTTCGACAACAGGCTTTTAGTCTGATTGAATTGATGGTGGCTATGTTACTGGGCAGTTTTGTCATTGCCGGAGTCGTCACTGTGTATCAGGTCAACCTTAATACCGCGGCGTTAAATCAACAAGTGTCACAATTACAACAAAGTGAACAATTTAGCTTTCAGTTGTTTAGTAAAGATGTACAGCATGCCGGGCTGATTGGTTGTGCCAATATCGACAGTAGCCGGGTGGTCAGTGTGGTGACCCATGCCAATGCCAGTGACCAGCGCTGGACCGACTGGCGTAACGTGCCCGGCATCCGCGGTTATGAGCAAGGTGCTGTGCCACAATTTGCCGGTTCGACGCTGAAAATGGCCAGTGGTTCCGATGCGGTGCAGCTCGCTTTTGCTGGCGGTCCAAGCAGTGCTGTGGTCAGCCATGTCGGCACTGAGATCCGCCTGAACCACAATAAGGCCGCTCTGGCAGCCAAAGATGTGGTGATTGGTTGTGACTCCAGAATGGCAGCTATTTTCCGGCTCAGTAAAGTGGTGGCAGCGACTCAGACCATCAGTCATGAGGCCACCAGCAACAGCAGTGCTCATCTGGGTTTTGGTGCCAATGGCGTGAATGTTGCGCAGCAATTATCAACGGATGCAGGGACTGTGATGCCATTGGAGTCAGTGGCCTGGTTTGTGGCTGAAACCGGCGGTGTGACTTCATTGTATCGCGCCCGCTACCGGGCCGATCAACTGCAAACGGAAGAAATTGTGCCGGATGTCGTGAGTCTGCAACTCAGTTATCTGGTGGCTGGCGCGGAGAATTATGTCAATGGTCAGAGCAGCGATTTTAATACAGTGGCCACGGTAGATTGGGGCCGGGTGGTGGCCGTAAGGGCTACCCTGGTGCTCAAAGCCGATGCAAAACAGCCGTTGGCTCAGAGTAGCCGGACTATCAGCCATGTGATTCACTTGCGTAATCACTGAGCTATGCGCCCAACAGGAGCCAAGATGCAAAGCCGCAGTCAGACCCAGCGTGGTATCGCCTTGATCGTCAGCTTATTATTACTGGTTGCTATTACTTTGTTGGTGGTCAGTGCCATGCGAGGGACCAGCATGCAGGAGCGGATGGCGGTGAATATGAATCAGCGTGAAATTGCCCGTCAGGTGGCTGAAGCAACGGTGTTTTATGTCAGTACCCAGTTACCACCGGCCGGAAATCCTGTCTGGTACAAAGCGACCTTACCGGCACCTGTCGCCGGTGAAACTGAGCTCTGGTTGCAAGCCAACAACTGGGGCAGCACGCAAATCAGTTTGAATAAACAAAATTATCCGGCGGAATTTAAAGTGGAAAACATGGGATCCTGGACCAGTCGGGAAGATCCGACCTGCAAAGTCAAAGAGAATCCATTATGTGAGCGGCAGACTTATCGGATCACGGCCAGGGTCAAACCGCAGGACGGCGAGGCGCAACTAATGTTACAAGCAATCTGGCGGCTATAAAGCCGCCACAGGAGTCAGACATGGGGCAAAGATCCGGGATCTGCAGCGCGCTGGGCAGTTTTTTGCTGGCGCTTGGCTGGACTTCAGCCTCGGCTGTGGCGGCAATTGATATTGCCCAGCAACCGCTGGAAACCGGCAGCACTGTAGAGCCGAATATCATGTTTTTATTGGATGATTCCGGCTCCATGCGCTATGGCTTTATGCCAGATGAGCTAGACAGTGATTTTAATGTCACTTATGTCTATCGCAGAGTCACTTATCTCAGCGATGATTGTGGCGCTCTGATGAATTATGCCGGAGCCGAGGTGCATCCTTGTACTGCCAAAAATCGGCGCTACCTTGCCTCTAATCAGTTGAATAAACTGTATTTTAATCCAACCACCAATTACCCGGTCCCAATGAAGCCAGATGGGATCACTCCATACCCGACACCTGCGTTTAATTCGGCGCCACATAATGGTTATGATGCGGCATCGTCAAAAGTTGATTTAACTAAAAACTATCTGGCCTTGATTGTTGATATTAACTACGGGGTGGATAACGATAACGGTTTTGCCATCAGCCGGTCGGATACCAATCAGAAATTGTCCGGTGCCTTTTATTTTAACTACAACAGCGCCATTGGCTGCAGCATTACTTCGCGCAGCGACAGCTGTTTTAGCCTGGTTGATGTGAATAACGCCAGTGCCGAAATTAAACAAAAATTTGCCAATTGGTTTGCGTTTTACCGCACCCGGCTGATGGTGGCAAAAGCCGGTGTGACCGCCGCTTTTTTGCAGCAGGAAAGCGGCATCCGGGTTGGTTATGGCGCCATTAACCTCAATCCGGTGATTGCGGCCGATGTCGGCAGATTTAGCAAAACCGATCAAAATGGCCAGAAAAAAGCTTTTTTTAGCTGGTTGCATAAAAAAGGCGCCAGCGGCGGCACGCCATTACATGGTGCCTTGCAGGCAGCCGGTGAATATTACAAAACCAGCGACAAGCCCTGGCAAAGTGATACTGGTGATTCCTTACTGGAATGCCGGCAAAGTTATACCATCCTGATGACCGATGGTTATTACACTTCGACGCTGGATGTCGGTAATCAGGACAACAGTGTCGGTAAAACCGTGGTCGGACCTTTGCTGGCTGGCCGCGAGCAAAAAAGTTATACCTATCAGCCTTCCAGCCCATTTAAAGATGAAGCCAGTGCCACATTGGCCGATGTGGCGATGAAATACTGGAAAGAGGATTTAAAACCGGATTTGCCCAATACAGTGCCCACTTCGGATCCAAGCTTTAATCCGGCATTCTGGCAACATATGGTCACTTTTGGCGTCGGCCTTGGGGTGGCTGGTTCGGTGAAACCGGAAACTGCTTTTGCCGCTATTCCAGCAAAAAGCAATATTAGCTGGCCATCGACCAGTAGCAACAGCGGCAAGATTGATGATTTATTGCATGCAGCGGTGAACAGCCGGGGTGGATTTTTCAGTGCTGGGGATACCACAGCTTTTGCCAACGGTCTGGCCAGTACTTTACGCTCGATCACTGGCCGGGTGGCCTCAGCTTCCAACATTGCCGCGACGGCTCTGAATTCGCTGCAAACCGAATCTTATTTATACCAGGCGCGTTTTACTGCGGGCAACTGGACTGGCGATCTTTATGCTTATGATGTCAATAACCTGGCGTTACCGCAGTGGAAGGCCAGTGAAAAATTACCTGCGCCGGCCGCCCGCAATATCTGGGTCGGCAATCCGGATAGCGATACGCTGTCGGTGCGCAGTTTTAGCTGGACTAATTTGAGCAGCAATGAACAACAAGCGCTGGGGAATGACGCCAATATTATTGATTATCTGCGTGGTGTGAAAACATTAGAAAAACCAGCCGGGCCTTATCGCACCCGCCAGACGGTACTGGGGGATTTGGTCAATTCATCGCCGGTGCTGGTCGGTGAGCCGCTGGATTTAAGTTATCACCGCTATAGCTGGGACGGGGCCAGCAGTTACCGCACTTTTATCAGTGGCGCTGTTGCCAGCCGGCGTAAAACTTTATATGTCGGCGGCAATGACGGTATGTTGCATGGGTTCTCGGCTGAGGATGGGGTTGAGACTTTTGCTTATATTCCGCGGGCCGTGATGGCACCGCTGGCAGGGGGTACAGTCAATGTGCTGAAAAAATATGCCGATCCCTTTTATCAACATCAGTTTTCCGTCGATGGCACCCCAGTGGTAGCTGATGTTTATATCAGTCGGGCCGGTGACAGTTCAGCGCAATGGCGTTCGGTGCTGGTCAGTGGCATGGGGAGAGGTGGCGCCGGCATGTTTGCCATCGATGTGACAGATCCAACCTCGCTCAATGCCAGCAGCATTTTGTGGGATAAGAAAAATCAGGCTGATCATGCGCTGATGGCCACTTTTATTGGTAAACCTGTGATTGCCAGGCTTAATAACGGCAAGTGGGGCATCATTGTCGGCTACGGTTATAACAACAGTCGTCATACTTCAGGTTTGCTGGTATTTGATATTGCCAGTGGCGAAACCTTGCTGAATCTGCCAACCTCGGCCGGCACTGCCAGTAATCCAAATGCAATGAGTGAACTCAACGCCATCGATTTGAATGCGGATGGCAATGTTGATTACGTTTACGGCGGGGATTTGCTGGGGAATGTCTGGAAATTTGATTTGTCTGCCAGTCAAAGCAGTAGTTGGGCTATTGCTTATAGTGGCAAAGCTTTGTTTAGCGCCAAAGATAAAAACGGTGCAGCACAGATGATTACCGGTGGGGTGCTGGCGACGCAAGAGCCCAAGACTGGTCAAGTCTGGTTATTTTTTGGCACCGGCCGTTATCTGAATCTGGATGATCCAAGCAGCAATCAACCGCAGAGTTGGTATGGTCTGGTGGATCAGAGCCTGATTAAAGATCGCACCGAGCTGAGTCAGCGGCAATTAACCAATGTGGAAGCTGGGCGGGTGATCAGTAAAGTGACTGCGCTGGAAGATAATAAAAAAGGCTGGTACATCGATTTAATTGATACCAGAGAGCGTATTGTCGATATTCCTGTGATGGTTGGCCATGAGCTGGTGATGAATACCACGATCCCGGATACCAATGTCTGTAATCCAAGTGGCAGTGGTTATGTGATGGCGGTGGAACCTTATACCGGCAGTGGCCTGAAATATAACTATTTTGATATCAATAATGACGGTGTGTTTGATGCCAAAGATCAACTGACCAGCGGCACCACCAAGCTGACCGCTGACGGGGTTAAAGTACAGAGTCTGAACAGTGTGGTGACCTTTGTGCAAAAACCAAAAACCGCCACGCCTGACAATCCGGCTGGCAATATTAAGGCAGTCACCAATTGCGGGGCTGCCGAACTTTGCGCGACTAATGTGCAGCCCAAATTAAATCTGGGTATGCAATCCTGGCGTGAAATTAACTGATGGTGCTGGCAAATGAAACAAGGACAACGGGGTTTTAATCTGATGGAACTGATGGTCGCTGTGGCGATTATTGGCATTATTGTGTCGGTCGCTTTGCCGTCTTATCAGGGGCATATGCAATCGACCCGGCGGGTGACAGTGACATCTTGCCTGACTGAACTGGCACAATTGATGGAGCGCAGCTACCTGACATCGATGGCTTACGCCCAGACACTGCCTGCGACGGCCTGTCAAAATGAACTGGCAGAATTTTATACCCTGACCCTGGAAGACAAAAGTGCCACTACTTATACCCTCAAAGCGACCCCCAAAGGCATTCAGCAAAAAGACAGCAGTTGTGGCACCCTGACGCTGAACCAGGCGGGCAGCAGGACAGCCAAAGGTTCGACTGATCTGGCATTGATCCGGCAGTGCTGGTAAAGGGGGGGATTGGTAAAGAGCTCAGCAGATTCGCCGTTACTGCAGTTATCGTTCTGAGTCCTGCTAGGTAGATCCCCCAATGAAACTAACACCGGTAGTCAAATGCCGGTTTTTTTATTTAAAACCCCTTTAAAAAGTTGATAAAATAAATTTTTAAAGTAAATTTAAAGTTAAATTAAATTTGCGGATACCACAATGGAAAAGGGATTTAGTTTCCTTGAACTGCTATTGTGTTGTTTGTTGTTCAGTATCAGTATGTTAGGAGCCATCAGCTGTCAGCTTTATGCCAGACAGCAAGTGTTGCAGGCGAACCAGCGCTTGCAAGCCACCGCCTTATTGACCGATGTGCTGTCCGCGATGCAGGGCAGTCCGCTGGCTGTTGAACGTTTTCAGGGACAATTTCAGCAGATGTTGCCGCCCCAATCAGCTTGTCTGCAAGCTGGCGACTGTGATGCGTCGGCGGTGGCTGTACACCAGTTAAACCAGCAGTTGGCGTTGTTATTCAATGCGAAAATGTTACCGGATGCGCAGTTATGTGTGGCCGGCAACAGCTTACAACCGGCATTGCACCTCAGTTGGCGCAGCCTGGCATTGCATCAGGTGCCACCATCTGAGACGCTGTGCGACGTCGGTGCCGGCCGGCAATATGTGGAAATCAACAGCGCGGCCGGAGGCTGATATGTGGCAGCGTCAAAGCGGCTGGACTTTACTGGAAGCGATGATCAGCATGTTGGTGGGGTTGCTGTTGATGTTGCTGCTGGTCAGCGGCTGGCAGTTAAGCTATCAGGCATTTCGTCAGACCAGCCAGCTAAGCGAGCTGCAGTATAACGCCCAATTCGTGCATAGCTTTTTACAGCAGGAGTTGGTGAATCAAAACTTCTGGGCTGGGTTTCACAGTCAGGATATTTCGGCTCCAGACTTAATGCCACCTGTCGGTGATTGTCAATCAGCGCTGGACTCCGGTAGCTTACCGGCGCCTGCTCAGCCCTTTTTGCAATTGTACAGCGGTACAGTAGGCAGCGCCGACACCCCGCTTTGTCTGAACCATGCCAAAGCAGATTCTGACTTTTTACAGCTAAAACGTTTAGCCGGCGATCCAGTCACTGTTGCACAGCTCAGGCCCAGCCGGTTGTATTTGCAACAACTTCCCCAGCATGGTCGTTTGATTAACCCGGCAGCTGCCGGCTTAGACGCCAGCGCGACCTATTGGCCTTATCTGCATCAGTTGTTGTATGTCAGTGAACAAAGTTACCAAGGCCAGCAAATTCCGGTGCTGATGCGCAAACGCTTGGTACGGCAGGCCTCAGGTCAGTTAGCGATAGATACCGCTGCTGTGGTGGATGGTATTGAAATGCTGGTTTTTGAATTTGGTATCGATAGTAATTTTGATGGTCAGACCGATTTTTTTGTCCCGGCATCTGCGGTGGCGGCAACGGTTTGGCAGCAAAGCAGTGGAAGGGTGGCCCAGCTCCGATATTTTGTGCTGTTACGCAGTCTGACGCCTGATCCTTCCTACACCAACCTGCAGCGGTACAGTTTGGGCCAACGTGAGTTTTCGGCACCCGGCGATCAGTTCCGCCGTTTATTGTTGTCCAGTGCTGTCACATTTCATCACCCTTAAATAGCTGGAGCTTATGATGGAACAGCGTGGTTATATCCTTATTTTATGTTTGTGTTTTATTGCTTTGGTCAGCGTGATGACGCTGAGTAGTTTAACTATCAGCCAGTTAAGTATCCGTATCAGTCAAAGCAGTCAGCAGCAACTGCAAGCTGCCTTGACAGCCAGAATGCGTCATTGGCAACAACTGGCAGGCCGGCAACTGGCGCTACAACACCGAGTGGCGCTACCGGATTGCCCGCCGCAATATGCCGTCTGGCTCACTGCACAAACGCGTTGTGAACAAGCCAGAGTGACAACTGCAGCAGCGCCTGAATTGGCGACCTTAGCCTGGTCCAGCTTAATTGTGCGGCAACATCTGCAGTTATCACTGCATCGGGGCCAATAATGGCCGCGCATCGGCTGTGGTGGCGGCAGAACCAAATCTGCTTTTTTCTGTTATTCAGTCAAACGCTGCTGCCGTTGTGGTCGCAGGCGGCAGCATTGCCAGCGGCAACTCAAGCACCGGGCTTATGTCTGCCTGTTGCCGCCGATACCCCACCGCTGAGTGTGCAGGTTGGTGACGGCACCAGGCAGTTGCAGCAGTTTGCCAATGACAAGGGGGTATTGCGCTGGTGGCCGCTCAGTGATCGCACTGCTGTGGGTCAACTTGATTTGCTGTCAGGCAGCCCTGTCGTCGCTGCGACAACTGCAGAACCCGCGGCGGCTGCTTTGTCCTGGCTGACGTTAGGCAGTGCTAAGCCGCCGCTGCCAGGCCCGGACGAAGCCAGCATTTCGTCAGGCAATCGGCCAAGGGTTTCGCCACCAGTCCAAGCTGGCAGCGCGGAGAATGTGACCAAGGCAGTGGCCACCACTGTAAGCAAAGCACCTGAGGCCGGACTGTTATTGGCCTGGTTTGATCCCCGCAGCCAGCGTCAGCAAGTGGCGCTGATGCAGGCTGCGACCGGACCGGAATTATTATGGCAAAGCCAGGCTTATCCGCCCTTAGCTGCTGGTGAAGCCCTGCCTGCGGCGCCGGCGTTGTATCATTATCGCCGGCAACAGCAATTGATCCCGGTTGCGCTGCACCATGCCGATCCGGCCAGTCGCAGCCAATTGCAAATGCATGATGCCAGAACTGGTGAGGTGCTGGCCAATTGGCCGCTAGCCACCACCTCAGGCACAGCTCAGATGCTCAATTTACAGCGATTAGTCGCAGCACCGGCAGCACTGGATAAAAATCTGGATGGCGGCATTGACCGTATTTACCTGCTGGATCAGAGTGGCCAACTGGTTCGGGTCGAGCCAGCGATCGGATCGGCGCCAGCCCAAGTCGAGTTGGTGGCTGATTTATCCGGCAGTGGCTGGCAGTTTAGTTTTAATATGCAAGTCAGCCGGGCTCTGTTAACCACAGCTTGGTTAGAGCCAGCCAGCGCAGCTTCGATGACTGCAATGAGCAGTCAGGTTGCAGCGAGAGCAGACAGCGGCCCGGTGAATGTTAGCAATACGCAAGTCAATCACAGCTTACAACAAGCAGGGGATGTGCTGGTGTTGCTCGCCAAACACCAGCAGCAGTATAAATTACTGGTCTTGCTGTTGCCTGATCAAAGGCCGGCCGGCTTGATCCGCTGGCAGGATCTGGCCAATGTCGCCAGCCAGCAGCCGGATAGCGGAACCCTTGCTGCTGCCAGCTCAGCAGCAGGATCTGGTTGGTGGACGGCATTACCCGCAGCCCCGGTCAGCTTACCGGCAATACTGGCGGGTGTGCTCTATCAGCCGCTGTCGCCACCAACGACGGACTGTCAGGCACCCAAACTGGCCACCCAACTGCTGGCGCTGCATTTATATCAGGGCAGCGCTGTGTATCCGCAAGCCCTGATCCCGCTGCCAGCCGCCGCGCCAGCCTGGTTAGAGCTCGTGCTGTTACCGGATGAACGCTTAGCTCTGGCCGGGGCTGCCAACGGACCTTTGCTGCTTGAGGGCTTGCGGGGGATCACTGCTGAGTGTCCGCGTTGTACTGAGTTACTGTCGGCACAACAGTTCCCGGCCTGGCAACGGCTCAGTAGTTTCCAGCATGAACAAGGAGCCTACTAATGGCCAGCCTTCGGTATGCAGCGGCTTTTGTGCTGATTGAAATCGTGCTGGTGCTTGGATTGATTGGTGTGTTGTTGTCGGTGCTACTACCGGGTTATCAGCATTATGTCTGGCAAAGTCACAGGCGTGAAGCCAGTCAGGAACTGTTAAAACTGGCCAATTTACAGCAACTGTTGTTTGCCGAACAGAACCGCTACAGTGACGATCTGACAGAATTTGGTTTTGCCGGCAGTCAGTATCTGCTGCCGTCCGGCCAGTTTCGCATCAGCGCCAGGCTCACAGCCAATGGTTATCTGCTGACGGCCGAGGCGCAGGCTAGTCAGCGGCGCGACGAAGATTGTCTGGAGTTGCGGTTGGATCAGTATGGCCAACAAAGCAGTCAGCCAACGGCTGCATGCTGGGATTAGCCATTGTCGGGGTCCCTCCATTGACAGTGGCGGGCCCCGCAGGTCGATACCTTATGACTAAGGCTTTGAAGGCCAGCGGACGTTGTCAGCAATCGATTCAGCGTGGGCAGGGCTGTGCGACAAAACTCAGCTGGCTGCGGCCAGCTTGACTCAGACTTAGCTTGTAATGCCAGCGGTAATTTTTGGCACAATAAATAAAAGTGCCATTTTGTAGTGCATTCAGGCTGCCATCGGCACGAAACTGCAACTGCTCCCGGTTGTAATACAACCAATGTGAAGTGGTCGGTTGTGGCAACACTCTTAACACCTCAGGCGCTAGCTGCGGCTGTTGCAGCCGGATCTGGATAGGTAACTGCCACCATTGATCCAGACACTGGACGCCGGCCAGTGGACAAACCTGCACTGTCTGACCAGCACTGACGGCACTGACTCTGGCAAAATTCAGCTGTTGCCGCAATTGCCGCACGTAGCTTTCGGCTTGTTGCCGATCCAGCCATTGTTGCATCGCCGGCAGTGCTAACAATAACAATAACGCCAGAATATTCAGCGCCAATAGCAGCTCCAGCAAGCTAAAAGCCCGGCACTGGTCTGGTTTCAATATCACAGCAGCAGAAGACACAGGTGTTGGCATGACAAATCCTTTTGTCGGCAACCTAAGGGGTGGTTATTAAATATTTAGTTAACCATAGTTGTTAAAATTGTTTATTTCAAGCGCGAAGCAGCAAAAGGCGATTGCGACAGCGGCGCAGGCAAATTTGAGAAAACAGTGAAAAATCGCTACCATAGCGCGGAAATTTTTTAACTGAGCAGAGCTTCATGTCGCAGTCCGTATCGATCAGTCTGGTGCAACAGCAATTTCCTATTGGTGCCGTGCGGCAAAACAGTCAGCAAGTGATTGAACTTGCCAAGCAAGCAGGGACAGATCTGGTTATTTTTCCTGAACTTACCCTCACCGGCTATCCGCCGGAAGATTTGTTATACCGCGCTGATTTACTGGCACTGGTGGAGCAGGGACTGGCAGATATTATGGCGGCGGCTTATCCGGGGGTGATTGTGGTCGGTCATCCGTGGCGCGAAGGCGGGCAGCTGTTTAATGCTGCTTCTGTGATCCGGCAAGGCCAGTTACTGGGCCGTTATTACAAACAAGCTTTACCGAATTTTGGCGTATTTGATGAACAACGTTATTTCACGCCGGGCCAACAGAGCTTCACCTTTGAATTAAAACAGCAGACTTTTGCCGTATTGATTTGTGAAGATGTCTGGCAAGGCTATCCGGCGGCGGATGCCAAAGCAGCAGGTGCGGATTGGGCGCTGGTGCTGAATGCATCACCTTATGAAATGGGCAAAATTGCCCAGCGTCAGCAATTACTGAGTACCTTAGCCAGCCGGTTGCAACTTGGCTTTATTTATGTCAACCAGACCCAAGGTCAGGATGAGCTGGTGTTTGATGGCAGCTCAATGCTGGTGCAGCCAACTGGTGATATCGCCTGGCAGGCGCCGGCTTTTAGCCGGGATATTTACCGCGCCAGCCTGAGCCGCCAGCAGCAGCAATTACAGATCAGCCATCAGTTAGCCGCGACGCCTGAGATGTCGCTGGAAGCTGAAGTGTATCAGGCGCTGGTGCTGGCAACCCGTGATTACATCAATCAGAATGGTTTTCCAGGGGCTGTGCTGGGATTATCCGGTGGAATTGATTCGGCGTTAACTTTGGCGATTGCGGTGGATGCCATAGGTGCTGATAAAGTACAGGCCTTGATGTTGCCGTTCCGCTACACCTCGTCGATGAGTGTGGAAGATGCCACAGCCCAGGCCAATACCATGGGCATTGCCTTTGATATAGTGTCGATTGAGCCGATGTATGACAGTTTTATCCAGCAGTTGGCACCCATTTTTGCCGGCAAGGCAGTGGATACCACTGAAGAAAACCTGCAAGCCAGGCTACGTGGGGTGTTATTGATGGCCTTGTCGAACAAAACCGGCAAGATGCTGTTAACCACGGGCAATAAAAGCGAAGTAGCGGTGGGGTACTGCACTTTGTATGGGGATATGTGTGGTGGTTTTGCCGTGATCAAGGATATTCCAAAAACGCTGGTATTCCGGCTGGCGGAATATCGCAACCAGGTATCGCCGGTGATCCCGCAACGGGTCATCGACCGGCCACCTTCAGCCGAGCTGGCGCCAGGTCAGACCGATCAGGACAATTTACCGCCTTATCCGGAGCTGGATGCCATTATTGAAGCTTATGTCGGCCAGGATAAATCACTGTCTGAGATCACCGCCATGGGCTATGCTGAAGCCACTGTGCGGCGCGTATTGAATCTGATTGATTTAAATGAATATAAAAGACGACAGTCGGCGGTTGGGCCTAAAATCACCAGCCGGAACTTTGGTAAAGACAGACGCTACCCGATTACTTCGGCGATGCGCAAACAGCGGTAACAAGGCTTATGAAAAAGATCGAAGCGATTATCAAACCTTTTAAACTGGATGACGTGCGCGAAGCATTGGCTGATATCAATGTGACGGGCATGACGGTCACCGAAGTCAAAGGTTTTGGCCGGCAAAAGGGTCATACCGAGTTGTATCGTGGTGCTGAGTACATGGTCGATTTTTTACCGAAAGTGAAGCTGGACATCGTCGTTGCCGATGATCAGGTTGATCGTTGTGTCGAAGCCATTATGAAAACGGCCCAGACTGGCCGGATTGGCGATGGCAAAATCTTTGTGTTTGATGTCGAGCGGGTGATCCGGATCCGCACCGGCGAAGAAGACGAAGAAGCGATCTGAGCCTGATGCAGCCTGCGCCGACGCTGACTCAGGGCGGCGTTCCAGAGCAAACAGAATCATCCCAGGCACCAGCCGAGCTGGTGCTTTGTCGTTTCTGCGATTTATTACAAACTCTGCCACCCTTGCAAGACGGCGAAGCGGCGGATTGTCAGCGTTGTGGCCATGAACTGGACGCCCGACAGCGTGAATCGGCCTTAAGGCCGATATTGTATGCGCTCAGTGCGCTTTTTATGTTGCTGCTGACCAATTTATTCCCTTTTGTCGGCATGGATGCAGCTGGCAGTCACCGAGACATGAATTTTGTCGATGCTTCGGCGGTGTTGCTGGAAGAAAACTATCCCTGGCTGGCGGTGTTGGTCTGGTTATTTATTCAGGCAATTCCGGCGTTTTGTATGCTGGCGATTATTTATCTGAAACTGGGCATGTTTATTCGTTTGCCGGCGCTGGTGCTGACGGCACGCTTGTTATACATGCTCAAGCCCTGGAGTATGGTCGACATTTTTCTGATGGGGTTAATCGTCAGTTTTGTCAAACTGCTCAGTCACTTTGATATTTCGCTTGGCATGAGTTTCTGGGCTTTTTGTCTGTTTTGCCTGCTGCATCTGCGGACATTTCAGGTGGTTGACCGGCACGAACTCTGGTCGCGCATCGCACCGGCACCACAGCCGGTCAGCGGTAAAGTGGCTGGCGAGACCGGGCTGTCGCAACAGTTGAAAGTCTGCAGTTGCTGCACCGCGCTGGTGCCGCTGGCCCAACCTTTTTGCTCGCGGTGTGGCACCAGGGTAAGGCAACGGATCCCGCATAGTGTGCAGCGCACGCTGGCGCTGTTGATCACTGCCAGTATTTTGTATATCCCGGCTAACTTGTTGCCGATGATGGAAACTGTCTCTCTTGGCGACAGCCTGCATTCGACTATCATCGCCGGTATTATCCTGATGTGGCAGGAGGGGGCTTACCCGGTGGCCATTGTGGTGTTGCTGGCAAGTGTGGTGATCCCGGTGCTGAAGATCGCTGTGATGTTCTGGTTATGTTATTTAACGACATTACCCAAAGCAGCGCGCAGTCAGCATGGCACCTGGGTTTATCCGGTGGTGGACTGGATTGGCCGCTGGTCGATGGTGGATGTGCTGGTGGTGGCTATTCTGGCGGCCCTGGTCAGGTTTGATGCTTTGGTGGGGGTTTATCCCGGCCTTGGTACTTTTATTTTCGCTTGTGTGGTGATCATCACCATGCTGGCAGCAATGAGTTTTGACCCGCGTTTATTATGGGATCCCAACCCGGCGGAACAACTGGAGAAGCAGCGTGACTGAACAAAAGCCCGGCACTCAAGCGGCCACCCCAAACGCGGCGTCGAGCGGTAGCACTCAGGCCAAAGTGCATCGGATCACCCAATGGTCACCGATCTGGATAGTGCCGCTGGTTGCGGTGCTGATTGGGCTTTGGATGCTGGTCTATACCTACCAGAATCAGGGGCCGCAACTGACGTTGCTGGCGTCTAATGCCGAAGGCATTATTTCCGGCAAAACCACCATCAAAAGCCGTAGTGTCGATGTCGGTAAAGTGATGTCGGTCGAGCTGTCGCAGGATTTAAAACAAGTGGTGATCAAAGCACGGATGAATCCGGGCACGGAACCGATGCTGAATGATGAGTCACAGCTCTGGGTGGTGAAGCCGAGTGTCGGACGTGGTGGTGTTACTGGTTTAAATACATTGTTATCAGGCGCTTATATCGAGTTGCAGCCGGGCAAAGCCAGTACAGCCAAGTATTATTACGAACTGCTGGAAAGTCCGCCCATTGCGCCGCCTGATGCCCCTGGCGTGCGGGTATTTTTGACCAGCGCTGATGCCACTTCATTGTCCGTCGGCGATCCGGTGTTATACCGGGGTTATGATGTTGGCACAGTGGAACTGGGCGAATTTGACCCGCAAGCCCGTTCTATGCGTTATCAATTGTTTATCCGTGCACCTTACGACGCTCTGGTGACAGACAATGTCCGGTTCTGGCAAGCCAGCGGTATGGCGCTGGATATGTCCGCCGAAGGGGTGCGGATTGAGATGGCCTCTGTCACCACCTTGTTAAGTGGTGGGGTGACCTTTGATGTGCTGGAAGGCTGGCCACGCGGTCAGCAAGCGAAAAATAACAGTCAGTTTCAGCTATTTCAGAACAAACAAAGTATTCAGGATGGGCTTTATAACGAATATCTGGAATACCTGCTGTTTTTTGATGAATCGGTGCGTGGTTTAACTTCCGGAGCGCCGGTGGAATATCGGGGTGTGCGGATTGGCACCGTGATGACAGTGCCGCATTTTTTTAATATGAAAAAGCCGCTGCAAATTGCCTTTAACCGTGGCATTCCGGTGTTGATCCGGGTCGAAGCTGGCCGTTTGTATGACAGTCTGACGCTGCAGGAGCTGCAACTGGAGTTGGAACAAGCGGTACAACAAGGACTGAGGGCCGTGCTAAAAACCGGTAATTTACTGACCGGGGGTTTGTATGTCGACTTAAATATTGTCAGCCCGGAAACACCGACCACGCCAGTCACAGCGGCCTTAGCGCCCGAGCCCGCGGTGCTGGCTGACCCGGCAGTATCTGCAGCTGTGACGACAGCGACAGTACCCCAGAACCCGGCTGTTGAAGTGTTAGCTTTACCGCCGCTGGAACAGTTTGCTGGCTATAACCTGTTACCGACCGCCCGTTCTGGTTTAGGCCATATCGAACAAAAAGTGCTGCAGGCGCTGGATAAAGTCAATAACCTGCCGGTTGAGCAAGTGTTGGCTGATAGTTCGGCCACGCTGAATCAAACCCGCTTGCTGATGGAACAAAGTCAGCAACTGATCCAAAGCCTGGATGCGCTGGTGGCCAAAGACAGCACCCAGACGATGCCGGCTGAGCTGAATAAGAGTCTGGCTGAAATGCGGCAGACCTTGCAGGGCTTCAGCCCTGGCTCGCCAGTGTACGAGCGGATTAATAGCAATTTACAGGCGATGGATAAAGTGCTGCGCGACTTGCAACCTGTGGTGCAGACACTCAATCAGCAAAGTAATGCACTGGTGATCAGTGCTGATCCAAAAGCCGATCCGGAACCAGAACAAGGAACTCAGCCATGAAGTCGATTTGTCGCAAGTTGTGCTCCGCCAGTGCAGCTTCCCTGCTCGGGTTGAGCTTACTGTTGACTGCCTGCAGCTCGCCAGTTGAGATGTTTTATTATCAATTACCGCAGCTGTCGCAAAATCAGCAGCAATTGGCCGTTAATGCGCCGGTGTTGGTGGTGGAGCCGGTGATGGTGGCGAATTATCTCAATACCAATGCGCTGATTTTGCAAACCTCAGAAGTAGAATTGCATAAAACCGTGCAGCACCAGTGGGCAGAAGCGCTGGATCAACAGCTGACCCGCTTGTTGCTGCAACAACTGGCGCTAGCTTTGCCGGGCTACCGGGTGACAGACAGAGCTCCACAGGGTCCGCACTCACGGGTGTTGGTGCAGGTTGAGCAGTTCCATGGTTCCAGTCAGGGCATGGCGATGGTCGCGGGACGTTTTAGTTTGTCGACGCCTGCTGGCATGTTGCAACAACAATTTTCCTGGCAACTGCCGCAGCCTGCCGCTGGCTATCCGGCACTGGTCAATACATTGGCACAAGGGTGGCAGAAAGTCAGTCAGGATATCAGTCAGCTACTGCGCGCCGATCTGAGTGCAAAGCAGTCGTTGTCAGGCCAATAAGCGTTAATAAGGCAGAAACTCCAGCCCCAGCACCAGGGGTTGGCGGGCGCCGGTCACGGCCGGCACATTGCCCGGAATTCGCAAGTCAAAGGCATAAGCCAGCCAGCCAAAAGCCATGGCTTCGACCCAATCCGGCGCCACCCCAAGCTCGGCTGTGGTGCTGATACGGCACTGCGGTAACAGCCCTTGTAAATCGGCCAACAGCTGTGGATTAAAAGCACCACCGCCACAGACAAAAACCTCTTGCACCGGATAACGGCTGATCGCTAATGCCATAGTGCCGGCGCTAAATTGACTGAGCGTGCGCTGTACATCGGCAGCGCTGTAATGGCTGCCGGTTAAATGCTGTTGCAGCCATTGCAATTGAAAATATTCACGACCAGTGCTTTTCGGGCCGGTTTGCTGGAAATAGCTATCCGACAGCAGTTTTAGCAACAGCTCAGGCTGCAGCTGACCCGAAGCCGCAAAGGCGCCATTGGCGTCATAAGGCAAGCCTTGCTGCTGTTCAATCCAGTTATCCAGCAGACAATTACCTGGCCCGGTATCAAAACCCTGTACCGCCTGATGCGGCACTAACAGGGTAATATTGGCAATACCACCAATATTTAAAATACAGCGACCGCGCTGGCTGTCAGCAAAAATAGCCTGATGAAAAGCCGGCACTAAGGGCGCGCCCTGGCCGCCAAAGGCAATGTCTTTGCGGCGAAAATCCGCAATGACCCGAATACCGGTGCTGGCTGCCAGCCGGTGCATATCGCCAATCTGATAACTAAAGGGCTGCCGGCCATTTGGCCTGTGGCGGATGGTTTGACCATGACAGCCAATCGCCTGAATTTGCGCTGCAGCGTAGCCACTTTGCTGCAGCAGTAGCGTCACCGCGCTGGCATAACAATCGGCCAGATCCGCTTCCAGTAAACCTAATCGTTCAATTTCATTGTCACCAGGCTGACTGATAGCCGCTAAAGCGCTGCGGATGTGCTGAGGGTAGGGGACTAACAGGCTGGACAGCAGGGCCGGGAACGGCTGGCTAAAATCAGTCAGCACTACATCGATACCATCCAGGCTGGTGCCTGACATGATACCGATATAAAGTGCTGAACTCGTCATTCAAGAATTACTGGTTGGCAGCCAGAACCACACGCTCATGTGATTTTAACTGGGCAATCAGCTGTTTGGCATTGTTGGCAAATTTGACCTTCGCCACGCCTTGCAGCGGTTCAGCTTGCGGTAACTTGACGGTTCTTGGGTTACGGTGCACGCCACCAACCACAAATTCATAATGCAAGTGCGCACCAGTGACGCGGCCTGTCGCACCTAACCGACCCACGACGTCACCTTGCTTCACTTTGTCGCCGCGTTTGACATCCCGTTTCGATAAGTGCAGGTATTTGGTCTGAATGTTATTGGCGTGTTGGATCACCACGTAGTTACCGTTGGCGCCTTTCATGTCAGAAATAATCACTTTACCATCACCAGCCGCCATAATTGGCGTGCCAACCGGGGCAACATAATCTACGCCGTTGTGGGCTTTAATTTTACCCAGCACCGGGTGCAGGCGACGTGGATTAAAATTAGAACTGACATAACGGAAGTTCACCGGCGCGCGCAGGAAAGCCTGACGCATGCCGCCGCCATCCGGCTTATAGAAATTACCGTCGCTGTGACGCACCGCTTGATACACCTGGCCCTGGTTCTGGAATTGTGCTGCTAAAATAGCACCGTTACCGATGTATTGACCTTCAGCATAATTACGTTCAAACATCACGCTAAAGGTATCACCGGAATGGATATCTAACGCGAAGTCGATGTCGTAACCAAACACGTTCGCCAAGTCGAGGATTTGGCCTTCACTCAGACCTGCGCGGATGGCTGAACCCCAAAAACTGCCGCTGATCACACCAGCAACCACTTCGGTACGGACTTCAATTTCTTTTTGCAGCTGTTTGCTTTCAAAGCTGCCGTCCGCTTGACGTTGTACCCGCAGTGTTTTTAAGTTGCTGATGGTATAGCGTAATTCTTGTAAGGAGCCATCGTTTGCCAGACCAAACTCAAGTTGTTCGCCCGGGAATAACCGAGTCAGGGTTTTAGCGTCTTTCCCACTGTCGAGGATGGCTTGCATGGTGACAGCATCCACTTTAGCTTTACGGAATACCGCACCTAACACGTCGCCTTTTTTCACTTCCACCGACACCCACTCCAGTGAGTTGTCTTCTTGTGGCAAAGTTACATCAGCGCTTTGCGTTAAGGATTCGGTGACAACAGGTACAGCCAGACTGTAGCGTTTGCCAATTTCCAGACTGTTTTTTTCTGCATCTTTAGAAGCTTCTGCCTTTTCTGACGGCAGTAATAACAGTGCGGACAAAAATGTCGCTAAACCGGCGATTATAAACCGGTGTTTAGTGGGCAAAGATGAAAGCATAGAAGGCGCATCTCTTATTATTATCAGGGAAACCACGTAAAAAATGAGCATATAACGATTTTTTGCAAGATCCAAGAGTTTTGTGCGTTTAATCACAGAGAATGTTGCAGTAGAATGCCCAGTTACAAATTCAGGCGAAAAATTATCCGAAGGAGAAGCGCATGACGCAGTGGCAACAGGCTTTAGCCGAGATCAAGCGTGGTTGTGAAGAAGTGTTATTAGAAGAAGAATTGGTTGCTAAATTAAAGGAAGGCAAACCGTTAAAAGTGAAGGCTGGTTTTGATCCAACCGCACCGGATTTGCACCTGGGGCACACTGTTCTGATCAATAAATTACGAACCTTCCAGCAGCTTGGCCACGAGGTCATTTTCCTGATTGGCGACTTTACCGGCATGATAGGTGACCCGACCGGCAAAAACGTCACCCGCAAACCGCTGACGCGGGAAGATGTGCTGGCTAATGCAAAAACCTATCAGGAACAGGTATTTAAAATTCTGGACCCGGCGAAAACCCGCATTGCTTTTAACTCCGAGTGGATGGAGCAATTAGGCGCTGCCGGTATGATCAAACTGGCAGCGCGCCAGACGGTGGCGCGGATGCTGGAGCGGGATGATTTTAAAAAGCGTTATGCCAATAATCAGTCGATTGCTATCCATGAATTTTTATATCCGCTGGTGCAGGGCTGGGATTCAGTGGCATTGCAGGCTGATATCGAAATGGGCGGTACCGATCAGCGTTTTAACTTGCTGATGGGACGTGAGCTGCAAAAAGACGAAGGTCAGCGGCCACAAACCGTCATGATGGTGCCGTTGCTGGAAGGTCTGGATGGTGTGCAAAAAATGTCCAAATCCCTCGGCAACTACATCGGTATTACTGACAGCCCGACTGAGATGTTTGGCAAAATGATGTCGATCACCGACGATTTGATGTGGCGTTATTATGATTTACTCAGTTTCAGACCGCTGGCTGAGCTTGCCGAGCTGAAGCAACAAGCCGCCGCCGGCCGTAATCCGCGCGATATTAAAATTGAGCTGGCGAAAGAAATTATTGCCCGTTTCCATGACGAAGCGGCAGCTGAAGCGGCGCATGCTGATTTTACCCAACGCTTTAGCAAAAATGCTTTACCGGATGATATTCCGGAGCTGACACTGACGTTAACAACAGACAGCATTGCCATTTCGCAACTGCTCAAAGAAGCCGGTTTAGTGGAAAGTACCTCAGAAGCCATGCGGATGATTAAACAAGGTGCGGTAAAACTGAATGGCGCAGACAAAGTAGAAGACAGCAAGCTGGAATTTGCCAAAGGCTCCAGCACTATTTTCCAGGTCGGTAAACGTAAGTTTGCTAAGGTCACGCTGAATTAATGTTGCGGTATCTTCAAATAAGACACTGAGATCAAAAGCCCGCCAGGCATAACGCCGGCGGGCTTTTTGTTGCTGAGCCCATTCGGCTGGGCAAGCGTCTCGTGAGCGGGGGCGTTCTGTGGTTACATTTCGTTACTGCAATTTGATTGCCGTTGCTTGCTTTTTCGCCAGCCTCGATCTAAGTTGATATCAATTTGATATCACATTGAGGTGGCGTATGAGTAGTCCTGTGGTGGTTCGTGAAATGCCGGTGCGCAGTAAGTCTGGTTTTACCATGTTAGCGGTATTGTTGCTGTCGCAATTGGCGTCTTTGTTTGCTGTGGTGACTTTGCCCGGTGTGTTAAAAATCCTGGCGTTGTTGTGGTTACTCACCACAGTGGTCTGCTGGTTTGGTTTTTATATGGTGCATCCCAATCAGTCGGCAGTACTACAACTGTTCGGCCGTTATGTTGGTACCGATTTTACCAATGGTCTGCGCTGGGCCAATCCGTTTTTTAGTAAGCAGAAAGTCAGTCTGCGGGTGCGCAACTTTGAAAGCAGCAAGCTTAAAGTGAACGATCATGCCGGTAATCCGGTGGATATCGCTGCGGTGGTGGTGTGGAAAGTGGTGGACAGTGCCGAAGCTGTGTTTGAAGTGGAAGATTACGAGAACTTTGTCAGCATTCAAAGTGAAGCGGCGATCCGGCTACTGGCGTCCAGTTATCCTTATGAAGCTGAAATGGATCATCAGGTCAGCTTACGCAGCAGCGGTAATGAAATCACCGACTTACTGCGCGCTGAGATTCAGAATCGGGTGCAAAAAGCTGGTGTGGAAGTGATTGAAGCCCGCATCAGTCATCTGGCTTATGCGCAGGAAATTGCCAGCGCCATGCTGCAACGCCAGCAAGCCAGGGCTGTGGTGATGGCGCGGCAGCAAATTGTCGAAGGTGCGGTTGGCATGGTGGAAATGGCCCTGCAGCGGCTCTCAGAAAAAGGCGTGGTTGAGCTGGATGAAGAGCGTAAAGCCGCCATGGTCAGTAATTTGCTGGTGGTACTCTGTGGCGATCACAATGTGCAACCCGTGATCAATACCGGCACTTTATACTAACTGGCAGCAGCTTCGGAGTGAATCATGGCAAAAAAAGCCTTTGCCCTGCGGCTGGATGAACAAATGTTACTGGCCCTGCAACGCTGGGCCGATGATGAGTTTCGCAGCGTCAATGGCCAGATTGAATTTCTGCTGCGGGAAGCCTTAGTGCAATCTGGCCGGCTGAAAAAAGCCGCGCCGGAGGTGGTGACAGAACAAAGCCCGCCCACTGAGTAGAGTGCTGGGCATTGATTGATGCTGTCGCCATCCAAAGCCAGTTCAGCACTGGCTAAAATCTGCTGGCTGACAATGCCGGCTTGCCAGCTAACACCGCTCAAATTGCATTAAATTAACTGCTCCTTGGCCAAAGCTGGTATTTTCTGGCTTTTCTGGCTGATAAAGCCCGATCTGCCCGCTAGTTGATTAATTTTCTCTGTGGTAATCTTGAGAGGTTATGGTCAGTTGTTTTGTCGACATGCTTAAACAATATAAAAAATAAATGAATCATTCTCAGAGCAATGCCATGCCTTACCCGCAAACAGGGAGGGCGGAGCGGGCTGAAACTTACCGTGAACAAGCAGAGAGCAGTGCCATGCATGAGCCATTAATCATTGAATTTGACTGGACCGAAGCGGGTGAACCGCATTCAGTCCGGTTGCAGCTTGATGGTCAACCGCTGAGTATTGGCCGTTCACCTGATAATTTATTGGTGCTGAGTGATGCCAGTGTGTCGCGCCATCATGCCGAAATTATGGTCACAGCGCAGGGCATTTTCCTGCGCGATATGAATTCGCGCTTTGGCACTCAGGTTAATCAAAAGCAACTGGCACCGGTCAAGCTGGAAGCATTATTGCAAAATGCCGAATTGCAGTTTGGCCGCCAGACGGTGCAGATGCGCCGGGTCACCGATTTACAGCAAGAGCAGGAATTTGCTATCTGGGCCTTGCATGAGCTGCAGCACAGATTCAGCCAGGTGCGGCAACTGACGCTGGATGCGCTACAGCAGGCCAGTCAGCAACCGGCGCTGGTCACAGCGCTCAGCCAGCAACTGGAACAACAATTTCACCAAATTCAGCAGGAAACCGATATCTGGTCGGCGCAAAATACCCTGTTGCAACAACTGAATACCTTACTGAACCAAACCCAGGGCCATCAGGCGCTGCTACAAAATGCCATGCCGCTGCTGGCCGATGTGCTCGGCGCAGCCCGTGGTTTTATGCTGTTGTGGGACAGTCGTGAGCAGTGTTTTGACATCTGCGCCGATCATGCTTATCCGGCCGCCTGCGATATCGAAAGTTTGGATCCGCAGGTGCAGTTCAGTCAGTTGCTGGCACGGCACAGCTTTGAACAGCGTCAGTTATTGTCGCTGGAACACCCATTGCACATTCGGGCTGTCGCAGCGCAGCTGTTGGGGGATGCCACTGCTGAAGCTGCCTGTGCCGAGCAGGGCGATAGCAGCAAAGCCATAGTGCAGAGTTTACTGGCGCTGCCGATTTTTTATGCCGATGATGTGATGGCAGTGTTGTACCTGGACAGCCCTGGGCTTTATTGTTTCAGTCATCTGCAACAAGCCTTTTTGCGTACTTTGCAGTTACAGCTTGGGCTGGCGCTGAAAAGCGCCATTTGTTTAAGCCGGGCGCTGACCGATGATCTGACCGGGGTGTTCAGCCGCAATATGCTGGAAGAACATATCACCCAGGCGATGGATCAGGCCAAGCGCTATGGTCATCCTTGTAGTCTGATTTTCCTCGACATTGATAATTTCAAACAGATTAATGACGTGCACGGCCATTTGGTCGGTGATGAAGTGCTGAAAAAAGTCGCCCGGCTGATGTTAAACGCCGCGCGTAAAACCGATGTGGTTGGCCGGCTTGGCGGCGAAGAATTTGTGTTGTTATTGGCAGGCACAGCGCTACAGGGCGCGGTGCAGCATGCCGAACGGCTGCGACAGGATATCGCAGCATTGCTATTGCCAGTGCGCGGCCAGCCGCAGCCGCTGCAAATTACCGCCAGTCTGGGTGTGGCCGAATACCACACTGCGTTACATAATCTGGCCTATCGTTTTATTGAATGCGCTGATCAGGCGATGTATCAGGCCAAGCGCAGCGGCAAAAACCGCGTTTGTCAGCATAAACCCAGTCAGCAGCAACTGACCGCCACTGAACTGGATTTATTACGCCATCATGCGCCCAGGGCTTAACTGATGTTATGCCCGGTTTGTCAGGCCAGTCATTCGCCACTGGCGGTTCGTTGTCAGCAATGTGGTGCCAGCCTTGCCACTGTATTGCGCGGCCCGGCAGCTGCGCAGCCTTCCACCTTGACCTCAGCCTTGACGCCATCCTTGACGCCAGCCTTGACGCCGCCGCTGCTAAGCGCGCAGACGTCCACAGTGTCAGCCAGTCAAAGTTCGCAGCTTGATCCAAGCCAAAGTTTTGCGCCTTATCAACTGGTGGAAAAAGCCGGTGAAGGTGGCATGGGCGTGGTGTATCGTGCTTATGATCCCAGGTTATGCCGTTTTGTCGCGCTTAAAGTGCTGCGCCAGCAACAGGCGGCCTTTTATCATCTGCAGGCGCAGCTGGAAGAAGCGCGGTTATTATCGTCGTTACAGCATCCGAATATTGTCACTGTATTTGATATCAGCCATAGCGGCAGCCAGCCTTATATTGTCACCGAATGGCTGGAAGGGCAGACCTTACAGCAGTGGTTAAGCCAGACTGCAGAGCCTGCGGCTGATGCAGATGCTGGTACTGATACTGGGACCTCGCCCCAGGCGCTGCTGGTGCAACAACTGCAATTGGCGGTGCAAATGGCGGCTGGCATCAGTGCTGCGCATCAGGCCGGGGTGATCCACCGTGATTTAAAGCCATCTAACGTGATGATTTTGCATGAACAGCAGCAAGTGAAGCTGCTGGATTTTGGCATGGCCAGCCGGCAGCCGGCCACGACTGACAGCAAAACAGCCAGCAGCCAGGCGCTTGCAGCCGGGGTGTCTGCTGAGTTGTCCGCCGTGGCATCAACTGCAGCAGACAGCAGTGCTCAATCGCAGCCGTTGTTATCCTTAGCCAGCGCCAATGACTGGTCACAACATACCACCCAAAGTGTGGTCAAAGGCACCTTGCCTTATCTGGCACCGGAATTACTCAGTGCGGGTGCTCAGGCCAGCGCCGCCAGTGATATTTTTAGTTTTGGCATTTTACTGGCCGAAATTTTTTATCGGCAACACCCGTTTTTACGCGCGGATGCCGCAGCAACTTTGCAGGCCATTGCCGGGCATCAGTTGCGGTTAGCGCCGGTCAGCAGCCAGCAGGTACCCACAGCGCTGCAACAGCTGATCCGGCAATGTCTGGCACCTGACGCCAGCGCCCGGCCGGCCAGTATGGCGCTGGTGTGGCAACAACTGCACAGCCTGTTGCAGCAACAACAGCGCAAACTCAGCCTGGGCCGCTGGTATCAGTTCAGCCGCTGGCAATTCTGGTTACCGCTGGTCTGTCTGGCCCTGCTGCTAATGTTATGGCTCGGCAAAGCCAGTGTCGGCCGTGAGGATATTTTGGGTGGGGGTCAGACGCTGGCCTTATTGCCGTTTGAAAATATTGGCGCCGATCCGGCGCTGGATGGCTTTATTAAAGGGCTGGGCCTGAGTCTGAGCCACGATTTAGCCCTGCTGGGTGAACAAAATCAGGACTACTGGGTGATCCCGGCAGCTGAAATCAGTCAGTTAAAACAACCCAGCGTTGGTGCATTACATCGCCAGTTTGCCGTCGATTTAGTAGTGCAGGGCAGTGTGCAACATCTGGGCGCCACCCGCCGCCTTAGCCTGGCGCTGGTGAATGCCAGCAATAACAGGGTGATCCGCAGCACAGAACTGGATCTGCCACTGAATGGCTGGGACCAGGCGCAACAGCAGATCCGCACAGCGGTGCTGGACTTATTACAATGGCAATTACCGGCACAACTAAACCACCGGCTATCCCGCGGCAGCGCGACTGATGATCGGGCCTATCAGCATTATTTAACCGGGCTGAGTTTGTTGTATCGCTCAGATTACAAAGATAATTTAAAAAAATCAGCTGAAGAATTTAATAAAGCAATAGAAATATCACCAAATTTTACTGATGCTAAGATTGAATTGGCTAATGCTTTTTTAAAAATGGCAACTATTAAAGATTTTTCATCGAACTTAATTTTGGTATCAATGTTGATTGACGATTTAGTTGAAAATATTCCAAATAACTTGAAAGTTAGTATGCTGAATGCAGAGCTTTTAAGGTTGAAATCAAAAGATCCTGAGGCTCTTAAAATTTATAAAAACTTGATAAATGAAAACCCCAAATATTCGCCCGCTTGGTTTGGTTTAGCAAAGGTATATCAACTCCAAGGCAAAAATAATTTAGCTGAACAAAGTTATTTACATAGTGTTAGTATTCAGAGAACTTGGTTTAGTCTTAATGAACTGGCAATTTTTTATTACCAAACGGGTCAGCTAGAAAAGGCAGAAAAAATATACTTGGAGCTTTCTGAAATTGCACCTGAGAATAATGTTGTTTTGCAAACTTTGGGAGCAATTCAATTTTCAAAAAATGATTTTAATAAAGCATTTCAAACATTTAGCCATGCTTTAGAAATATCTCCTACAGCAGTTAATTACTCAAATGTAGCTACAGTTTTATTTTATCGCAAAGACTACATGGGGGCAGTTAAAAATTTTGAAGCTGCAGTTAATTTAAATCCAGGACACGCTGTCTTACTCGGTAACTTGGCTGATAGCTATAGGTGGGCAGGGTTAGAAAAAAAGTCAATAGAATATTATAAAATGGCGATCATAAGAGTTAACCTTCTTTTAAAAAACAAACCTGAAAGCGATAAATTAGTTCTTAGAAAAGCTCTATATCTAGCAAAATTAGGAAACAAAAAGGAAGCGCGAATAAACTTAGATAAAGTAAATAACTTAGCTGACAATAATATGCTTATTATGGCAGCGCAGGTTTCTGAGTTGTGTGGAGAACGTACTTTAGCAGTTAAATATATTAATGCTGCGTTGAATTCTGGCTATGAATTTTCTTCAATTCTAAATGAGCCTGAATTTTCAAAATTACTCCAAGAAAAAAGGGAGAATTTTCTCCCTTAGTATTTGTAGATTAGTTGTTTACATCACCATCAGCTACAATGATCTCTGGATCTCTTTGATAAATATGTTGTTGACCTTCTGGCGTTTCTACTAATACATATATGGCATAAGCATTATACATAGGGACTTTTTCAGTTTCTGTATCTTCATTGACGGTCTGATTAGCACTATATAAGTTACCTTGGTGGGCAGTAGAGCCAAAAGAATAACGTAAACTTTGGTTATAGCTAAATGGGTTATTAAAATATAAACCCCAGTCAAGTACCGGATAACCGCTATTATTTTCCAGTTCAAAGGTCACCACTTCACCTTTTTTCACTGTCACTGAACTTTCGACTGAATCAATATCGCCTGCGGCATCCAGCGTAAATCTTTGTGTAGCCATTTTTTTATTTCCTTATTAAGTAAATACCAGAACAATAACTCCGGCAGCAAGCCAGACTGCCAGCTCGCTGCCGCAAAATCGCAGCGACTATCGTCGCAATGCTCGCCAGTAACGTAGCGCACCAGCGCCGCGCCACCCTACCAAATCCCGCACCACCTCACCAGCAATCTAAGCCTGTTTAGCCTTTGATTGCGCTAAAAACCAGCGTGAAAGCGTTTAGTGCTTATCAACAAGCTTGTAAAATTACTTAACTATTTTGCTATTTAAATGATTTGGTCCCAAGTAATCAGTTTTCTATTTCCCCACCATTTACAATAATCTCCGGCATAATATAAGCCACTGGCCGATCTGCATCTGTTAGTTTTGGTGAATTGTTTTGCGGCTGCGCTGCTAACTGGCGGGCGGTCTCACTGATGGTGACACTGCTTTCGGTCACAGCTGGTGTGCTGCTGGCAACTGCCGGTGTCGCCGGGCTGGTTTTCGCTGGTTGCGCTTGTTGCTGATACAATGCTGCTGCAGTAGAAAGAGCCGAAATGGTCATGTTAAAACTCCTGTTGTAAAAATATCTCTGAAAAGAACCTGATTACAGCACAAAACACCACATAAGTTAATATTTGTTCCTAAAACCTCCTGAAAAACCAACCAAAGTACAGGCTGGACTGGCCAAAACCAGCTGCGGCTGTGATAGGCACTGGCCCGTTAGCCTGACACCCTGCTTATGCTCAGTCAGCATGGCGGCAATCGTCATCGCGCTGTCATATTCACAGTGCTGCTATGCGCATCAAGAAGCAAAACCAGGCTGTCAGCTAAGGCCAGTTGATAAGGACATGATAGCCAGCCGACAAAGCTGTGCCTTGCTGACAAAAGTTGGATATAGCCTTGATTTCTGTCTGGTCTGAGTCATGACTGCCAAAGGTTCAGTTATATTTTTTGCGGCTGTGACGCTGCTGCCAGGCGGCAGCACAGCGGATTATTATCTGGTATCGGGTATCGGGTATCGGGCGGGCAGGGGCCAGCTTGATGCCTGCTACCGCACTCGCACCGCAACAGTTCAACAAGGAGCGTAAAGCAATGAGAGTAAAGAGGCTATGCAAGTGGGTCGGTATGGTCGTTATGTTATGGTTATGCAGTGGCGTGGCTGCTGCGCTGGCGGCAACGTCAGCGACAGATGTGACTGAAAACAACCTTGTTGTCAGCTCTGGGCCTATCAGTCTAGAACAATATCAACTGTTGGCAGAAAGCAGTGCTTTTACTCGTTGCCGCTTTTATGTGTCGTTGCAGGCTTTTAAAAACAGGCTCAGCTATACGGTTGAGCACAATTTCATAACAGCACGTGCTGCCACTTGGGGACTGGAACATCGTTTTGTGCCGGTGCTTGACTTTTATGATAACTATATAGTCGCTGTTTGTCCGGTTATTATCAGCGAATAGCCTGAGGCGGCCGTTTGTTGGGCATCATCCTGCATCAGCAACCAAAGCTGGCTTTGGTTGCTAAACAGCTCAGTGATACGACTGCAACAGTGGTGCTTGCTGCCTTTACACTTCCAGATTATCAATCAGCCGGGTATTGCCCAGCCAGGCGGCAAGCAGGATCACCAGCGGGCTGCTGTTGCTGCTTGTTGTTCCAGCGCACTGTTCCGCAAGGGACTGGCTTAACGCAGCGCGCAGTAAATTGCTGCAATGCTGAGTCCCGCTTAACTGCAGCAACCACAGCTCAGGCTGCCTGTAATTTAGTCTTCACTAAAAAACAATGTCTTAGTCTAGAGTAAAACCCTTAACCCCTTATCGACAGGTTCAAATGTAAGGTATTGACGGCAAAAAATACATTTTGGAAACAACTGATGACTGTATTTGCGACCTCTGGGTGGGCTGTTTTACTGCCGTATGCAGTTTTCTATTGATAAATTACATGTTGTATTTTATGTTATTTTTAAGTGATTTATTTATGATATTTTTTAATCTGGTCTGGTCTGGTCTGGTCTGGTCTGGTCTGTGTTTTTATGTTGTCATCGATACGCCAAATTATGGCAAGTATCATTTGAAGGATCATTTGACAATGCAACTGAAGTTAAAAAAATCACAGCTGGTAAATTTATCACTGGATGAACATGTTTTACCCATGGCACAAACTGCAGATGTGGCAGGAGGCATCTGGCAACGCTGGACTGTCACAGTTGTTACTGTTTTTATGGAAGGTGATCGGGGTGGTGGTAGTGATCGTGGAGGTGGGGGATCACCTTTTATTCCACCTTACCCTGGCGAGGGTCTGCCACCCCCTTAATCCGTTATGTTAATAACTTTGACCTGAGGGCAAACACTGTTGTTTGCCTTTTAAAACTTAACTGGGAAAAAGCAGTGAAATTTCTATGGTCATTAGCGCTGGTGCATTTGTTGTACTGGGGTGTTTTTATTGGCTTTAAAATGGTTGAGCAACCGCAATTGTCGAATCTGTGGTCGTGGGGCGGTATGGCTTTAGCCCTTGGCACTACAGTGCTGGTCTGGCGCCGCTTTAGGGTTTGGCTGGCGATTGTGGCGCTGTTGCCCGGTTTGCTGCTGCAGTACTGTGTGATTTTGTTCCTGCCGGGTTATGTTTTTTCTGGTGCCGAGAGCTTGTCCAATTATCCATCGATTCAACCACAGGATGTGGTGCTTGCCCGAACAGAAGCACTGAAATTTGGCAGGGGTGATATGGTTAGTTTTGTTGATCAGCAAAATAACGAAAAATTACTGCGCAAACGTATTCATGGGGTGCCGGGTGATCGGGTTCATGTGTGTCATGGCGTTGTTTATATCAACAACTACCTTTTTAGCCTGAAAAATAACTGGCAGCCAGTACGATACCAGCCTACTCATGCTTGCGAAGTCAATCAGCAACTGTTCCGGCTGGCTGCCGGAGAGTATTTTGTGTTAGGTGATAACCCAAATGATAGTAGCGATTCCAGAAACTTCGGCCCCATCCGCATCGAACAAATTAGACATGTCGGGCTTTATGCGATCCATGCCGATTCACCCGTGTTTGGTCCACTCAATGTGACTGACTTACGGCAGCAGTTTTTAATCCCGTCAGCAGCTACATCAGCTGGCGATCAATAGCAGAATGCCAGCCAATGTGCTGGCATCCATGCAAAACCTCAAGGCTGCTACACTTCCAGATTATCAATCAGCCGGGTATTGCCCAGCCAGGCGGCAAGCAGGATCACCAGCGGTGTGCTGTTGCTGTCGGCTAGCTTCAGCTGTTGCCGCTCACAAATATGGATATAATCCGGCCGGAAGCCGGCTTGTTGCAAGCTGGCGGCCGCTTGTTGTTCCAGCAGGCGGAAATCGCTGAAACCCTGCGCAATTTGCTGTTGCAGCCAGCCCAGTTGCTGGTAAATCATCGGCGCCAGTTGCCGTTCGGCGGCGGTTAAATAGCCATTGCGGGAACTGAGCGCCAGACCGTCGGCCGCCCGTTCGGTGTCGACGCCGATAATCTCGACTGCAAAGGATAAATCGGCAGTAAAACGTCGGATCACCGCCAGTTGCTGGTAGTCTTTTTTGCCAAACAGCGCCACATCCGGTTGCACCAGATTAAACAGTTTGCTCACCACTGTCGCCACACCACGGAAATGGCCGGGCCGGCTGGCACCACAATGCTGATCGCCAATGGCGGGTACTTCCACCGCGGTTTGTTGTGCCAGTCCATGCGGATACATCAGTTCGGCGCTTGGGGTAAACACCGCATCGGCCTGATGGGCGGTTAAGCCAGCGCAATCATCGGCCAGGGTGCGCGGATATTTGGCTAAATCTTCGGTCGGGCCAAATTGCATTGGATTGACAAAAATACTGACAATGACTTTATCGGCATGTTCGCGCGCTTTAGTCACCAGTTTAAAATGACCGGCATGAAGGTTGCCCATAGTCGGTACAAAGGCCACTTTCAGACCGGCCAGCCGCCAGGCTGCCACTGTGGCACGCAGTTCAGATAATTCAGTGATGATTTGCATACAAAACCTCTGGCAAGCCGGTGCTGGCATCAGCTTGCCAGTCACCGCAGCTTATAAATAGCGGCAGCGGACACTCTGCTGGCTTAGTTAAAACTATGTTCTGGCCCCGGAAAAGAACCTTGTTTCACATCGGTGATATATTTGCTAATCGCTCTTTTGATATCGCCGGTTTCCTGTAAAAAGTTTTTCGAAAACTTTGGAATATAACCGGTGCTGATGCCGAGTAAATCATGCATCACCAGAATTTGACCATCAGTATCGGCGCCAGCGCCAATGCCAATCACCGGAATGGTTAAGGTGTCGCTGATGCGTTTGGCCAGGCTTGACGGAATACATTCGACCACCAGCAACTGCGCCCCGGCCTGTTCCAGGGCCACTGCCTGCGCCAGAATATGCTCAGCAGCGGCGCTGTCGCGGCCCTGTACTTTAAAACCACCAAACAGATGCACCGATTGCGGCGTTAAGCCGAGGTGTCCGCACACTGGCACGCCACGTTCGGTCAGCGCTTTGATGGTGGGCAATAAAAACTCACCGCCTTCGAGTTTCACCATATTGGCTCCGGCCTGCATCAGCGGGGTGGCATTGCTAAAGGCTTGCTCTGTAGTGGCGTAACTCATAAAGGGCATATCGGCAATGACAAAAGCCTGCGGCGCGCCTGCGCGAACACAACGGGTGTGATAAGCAATTTCGGCAGTGGTGACAGGCAGGGTATCACTATGACCCTGTAACACCATACCCAGCGAGTCGCCAATTAAAAATACTTCCACACCGGCATCGGCGAACAGCTTGGCAAAGCTGGCATCATAAGCAGTCAGCGCGGTAATTTTCTCGCCTTGTTGCTTTAATTTCAGCAATTGCGAGGTGGTAATTTTTGCCATAAAGTCCTCATCCGACCATTGGTTTTAAGCGCGCAAGATTACATATCTGACGCCTGAGAGCAACTATTTTGCCAGGGGTACGCGGCCAGCCGTTAATATCCGACCGGCAACTGACTGGCAGCCAGCACTGTCAGGCCATTGCGCGGCACCTGAGTGAGCAGCTCCGCCAGGCTGCTGCCATCCGGCAGTTGCAGCGCTGGCGCAATTTCGGCCAGCGGGTACAACACAAACTCCCGTACTTTCATGCCATAGTGCGGCACTGTCAGCCGAGGGCTGTTGATGACCTGATCACCAAACAACAAGATATCCAGATCCAGACTGCGGGCGCCCCAGCGTTCAGCTTTGCGCTGGCGGCCTTGACTGAGCTCAATCTGCTGTAACAGATCCAGCAACTGCCCGGCACTGCAGCTGGTTTCCAGCGCGGCCACGGCATTGACATAATCCGGCTGATCCTGCGGGCCCATTGGCTTAGAACCATAAAAAGACGAAACCGCCACTAAACGACAGCCCGGCAGTTGCGACAACGCCAGCACCGCCTGCTGTAATTGCTGCAATGGCTCGGCCAGATTGGCACCGAGCCCGAGATAACATAAGGTCATGGCTGGTTATTCCGCTGCGGCTGGTGGCCGGCGTCTGGCTGGCGGTTTACGCCGCCGTTTTGGTTTACTGTCGACGCCTTCACGGCCCAGCGCGGCCACTAAGGCTTCACGACCCGCTTCATCAGCCAACTGGAAGCGTTGCCACCAGAGTGCCAGTTCAGTCAAAGCGCCACCTTCAGCGGCAGCCCGTTGTTGCAGAAAATCAAAAGCGCCGCGGAATTTTGGTAATTCCAGCAATTTAAAGGCTCGGCGACCGGCCCGTTTTGGCAGCCGGGTCTGCAAGGCCCAGATATCGCGGATACTCATGGTAAAACGCTTCGGAATGGCAATGACCCGTTGCACATCGTCCAGTACTTCAGTCATGGCAATATTCAGCGCATCAATATCGTTCAGGCCACTTTCCACCAATAGCGTCTGCATCCGCAGTTCGACCGGATACCACAGCAGCGCGGCGTAAATAAAGGCTGGCGTGACAGGTTTATCCTGCGCCACCCGTTCATCGGTATTTTGCAGCGCGCTGGCAATCATCGAAAAGGCTTTGCCTTCACTGTCTTGCTTTAACACTTTATGCAGTTGCGGCAGCAATTGTTTGATAATGCCAAAGTCGCGCAGCATCACAAAGTTATCAAAGGCTTTGCCCGCCATCAGTAACTTCAGACTTTCGTCAAACAGCCGCGGTGCCGGAATATTTTTCAACAGCACTGCCAGCTCCGGGATTGGGGCGGCGGTGGCTGGGGCTATATCCATATTCAGCTTAGTGGCAAAACGGATGGCTCTGAGCATCCGCACCGGATCTTCCCGGTAACGGGTTTCTGGGTCGCCAATCAGTTCAATACAATGGTTTTCGATGGCGGCGACGCCATTGGCAAAATCGTAAATAGCAAAATCGTTGACGGAATAATACAGCGCATTGATAGTGAAATCGCGCCGCTCAGCGTCTTCTTCAATAGTACCGTAGACGTTATCCCGTAAAATTTGGCCATCATCACTGCGCACGCCGGTCGGAATATTTTCATCCTCTTCGCCGCCACTGTGGTGACCGCGAAAGGTCGCAACTTCAATAATTTCGCGGCCAAACACCACATGGGCCAAGCGGAAACGGCGGCCGATCAGGCGGCAGTTTTTAAATACTTGCCGCACTTGATCCGGATGGGCATTAGTGACCACATCAAAGTCTTTTGGCTGCTGGCCGAGCAATAAATCGCGGATACAACCGCCCACCAGATAAGCTTCATAACCGGCATCATTGAGCCGGTACAATACTTTCAGCGCACTGGGACTGATATCTTTACGCGATACCCCATGTTGATCACGGGTCAGCACCCGCAGTGGGGGTAACACTGTCGATTGATGATCCGGGTTTAACTTCGGGCCTTTACGACTGGTGGGGGAGCGCTCAGTGCGGGGCCGGCGCCTGGTGGCATCATCATGAAACTGTTTGCTGTGCTGGCGCGGTGCCTGCTCAAAGCCGGCCTGTGGCTGATGCGCAGCGCCCGTTGCAGCGCTATTGACGGTGCCGGAGTCCAGCTCGGATCCGGTCTGCGGCGCAAGGTCTTGCTTGGTAATTTTGCGACCAAATTTGCGACGACAAAAATCTAACACTCGGGAAATAATGATGGCTCTCCTGTACACAAGGTCGGCAGCAATAACGGATGGGCTGCCCGGCGAAAAAAAACGTCGCTATCTTACCGCAGACTGGTGAAAAAATGAATGAAATCACCAGAGATTCTCCGGCTTATTCCGTTTTGTCGGCAAGGTTGCCTGGTGTAAGAGGGCATCTACCCAGCGGCAAGCCGCTTTGTGTGATTAATTCATTTGGTCGGCTGGCTCCTCTTGTTGCGCTGCCGCCTTTCATTGAGCGTTACGCATCGAGTCCAACGTATACTTGCCGTAGGGCAACGATGACCTGATTCTATGCCTTGACTGTTCGTTATAGTCGCCAGTTTTAGCGAGCGCTCTGCTGACTTTTTGTAACTTAGCTGGCAAATCTGTATACAATAAGCGCCAAGCTATTACCAGCTACCGCGTTGTCGCTGTATCCAGAGCCATTGCCGAGATTAATATGACAAGATTCAAGCAAAATATTTCTTACCTGACGTTTACCGGAGCGCTGCTTGCCCTGATGTACTGGATTATTCTGCTTGGAACCAGGCATCTGGAATCGGCAGGCGGCAGCAACATAGTGGCGGACAATTCAGCCTGGCTTGGCTTTATCAATGCGCTGGGGCATAACTTTCAGCATCCACTGGCATTACTACTGGCCCAAATCGCCACGATCATCATTGCCGCCAGGGTTTTCGGTTGGCTTTGCAGCAAAATAAAACAACCGGTAGTGATCGGTGAAATGCTCGCCGGAGTGCTACTCGGTCCCTCTTTTTTTGGCATGCACTTTCCTGAATTTTCTGCGGCGTTGTTCCCGCAGCAATCTTTAACAAATCTTCAGTTCTTAAGTCAGATAGGACTGATTTTGTTCATGTTTATTGTTGGGATGGAAGTCAACATCAAAACACTGAAGGATAAAGCCTATGATGCTATGGTCATCAGTCATGCCAGCATTTTTATTCCTTTTACTTTGGGCGTCGGCTTGGCATATTTCCTGTATCAGGAGTTTGCGCCAGAAAATGTTTCTTTTGCTGTTTTTGCGCTGTTCTGTGGAATAGCGATGAGTATCACGGCGTTTCCGGTGCTGGCCAGAATAGTCCAGGAGCGGGGGATCAACAACACTAAACTCGGTACTATTGTCCTTACCTGCGCTGCTGCCGATGATGTCACGGCCTGGTGTATTCTGGCGGCGCTGATCGCTTTTGTAAAAGCAGGCACTTTTATGAATGGCCTTTATACCATCGCTTTTGCGATTGCTTATGTCGCTTTTATGTTTAAGTTGGTGCGGCCTTTATTGCAAAGCATTAGTACACGTTATTCAAGCAATGAAAAAGTTGGTAAACCAGTGGTGGCGGTGTTTTTTCTGGTGCTGATCCTGTCGGCCTATACTGCAGAAATTATCGGTATCCACGCCCTGTTTGGCGCCTTTCTGGTGGGCACTATCATGCCGGATGCACCTCAGTTCAGACGCATTTTTATCGACAAAGTGGAAGATGTTGCCCTGGTCTTACTATTACCGCTGTTTTTTGTTTTTACCGGGCTCAGAACTCAAATCGGCCTGCTGGATGAACCGCATTTATGGTTGATCACGGGTGTTATTATTTTTGTGGCTGTACTTGGCAAATTCGCTGGCAGTGCCATAGCTGCCAAATGTGTCGGGCAGTCCTGGCAAGATAGCCTGTCGATTGGGGCTTTAATGAATACCCGGGGTTTGATGGAATTAGTGGTGTTGAATATTGGTTATGATCTGGGCATTTTGTCGGCGGAGATCTTCACGATGATGGTCATTATGGCTCTTGCTACCACTTGCATGACCGGACCTGCGCTGGATTTGATCAATCGGATATTTAATGCACGTTCTGATAAAAAAGCTGCAATATTAGCAGACCATAGTCCTCGTTAGTTTAGTACTTCACGCAGCCTAAACACTGTGATTAAACAACGGCGGACCCAGCCACAGGCCAGTGTCCGCCGGAGTACGGTCGTAGTGACTGTTATTGCTCGTTTTGCCTCAGTGTCAGCGCATTTTGCACCGAGGCCACTTCGTCGGTTTCCCGCGTCAGACTCAATGCCAGTTCAATTTGCTGCTGATTATCCAGCACCCCGCTCAGAGTGACATTGCCCAACTGGCTTTGCACCTGAATATTAAAGGGACTGAGCGTCATATTTTGCTGCAGCACGGTCTGAACTTTGGCACTAAGTTCTGCATCACTCAGGCCGGTTGGCAATTGTTGTACCGGAATGGCTGCGGTTTTGGCTGGCTGTTCGGCAACTGGGGCCGCTTCTGCGGACTGCATCACTGGAGCCGGGTCCTGACAACCCGCCACAGCGCTCAGCAATAACAACAGGGCCAATGTTCGGTTAGCCAGTGCAGGGCCAGTTCGACTTTGAGCACGGCAATCTGAGGAAACTTGTGCTTGCATATTCATGTGAAAATCCTTCTGCTTGGAATAAAAATGTGCCGCCATGGCCGCTGCCGCTCTGACAAGTCACAACGGCAGCTTGGCTGATTAATCAGCGGGCGGCTATGGCTGGTTCCGTAATAATGACTTCGACCCGGCGGTTTTGCTGGCGACCACTGGCTGAATCATTGCCGGCAATCGGCTGCACTTCACCTTTACCGGAACTACTGAGACGGCTTGAGGCTATTCCTTGATTTTGCAGGAAATTACGCACGCTGTCGGCCCGTCGTTGTGACAATCCCTGGTTGTAATCTTCAGCACCGACATTATCGGTATGACCTTCAATCAAGGCGCCCCGGCCCGGATACTTGCTGAGAAATTGTGCCAGGTTGGTTAAATGCTGGCTGGTGCTGCTTTTCAGGTTGGCTTTGCCGGTATCAAACAACACATCGCCCAGTGTCACCACCCAACCCCGTTCTGTGGCTTTGGCATTAAGTAAATTGATTTGCGCCTGTAGTTCTGCCGCTTGCTGTTCGGCGCTTTGTGTTTCGGCCCGCGCCATATTGGCATCACTGCGCGCCAGTTCGGCCTGTTGCCTGGCCTGACTGGCATCCTGATGTGCCATGTCGGCTTCACGGGTGCGGGAGCTGAGTCTGGCTTCATCTCTGGCTTTGAGCAGCAGTTGCTGTTGATCCTGGGCTTGCCGGCTTTGGGCCAGTGCCCAGGCGATATTCACCTGCCGATCGGCCACGAGAACCAGATGCTGGGATAAAGCGGCATCACGCTGCGGTTGTTCAGCTAACAATACCGCCTGTTCTGCTTGTTTAATCGCCACGGGCGCCAAAACCGCCAGTTCGCCGCTGGCCTGTAATTTGTTCAGTTGATCACGCACGCCAGCCAGGCCAGGGGGTGATTGCGGTGCCGAACTGCAGGCACTGAGAGTCGCCATGACCAGTAGGCTTAGTATGGCCGGACGCAGAGAAAGTAGGCCGCTGTTCATGGTTGAACCCCTTGTTGATTGCGCAGCATTTCCTGCTGCAGGATGCTGATGTTTTCTTTCATCTCATCGTTGGCGGTGTTGGCCTGGACTAAATCCGCCCGGGCTATCGCCAGTTCGGCATCCAGACTGGCCTGATAGGCCAGCCGTTCGGCCTGCACCATCTCTTTTTGCCGGACCGCACTACGCGCCTGTTGTAATTTCAGCCGGGCTTGCGTCAGTTCTGCCGGCGCAAACTGGATCACGCGGCCTTGTTCGGCTCTGGCAATAGTGCGTTCGGCCCGTTCCAGACTGGCCGTTGGCACTGGCGGCGCTGAGCTGCAGGCGCCAAGCGGCAGCAGCACAAAGACGGCAACAGCGGATAACAGGCGATTCAGCCCGGATCCTGGTGAAGTTTTCATGGGTTATTCCTTAGCCGGTTTTCAGGCCGGTGCTTGCTGCGAAACCGCAGTTGGCTGAGCAAAAACACTCAGGTTGATGCAGTGCGGTAGGGGGAGCGCGGCCAGGCCGCGTTCCTGCGAGTTAAAATACCAGTGCTTTGGAAACCACACTTTTGACGCCACGAATATTCTGTGCCGTTTCAATCGCCAACGATTGTTCAGTGCCACTACCAACTTTACCGGTCAGTGTGACAATGCCGTTATTGGTGCTGACATCAATATCGGCACCGGTGATATTGCTCGAATACATAAAACTCGATTTCACTTTGGTGGTGATCCAGCTGTCGGAAATGTTATGGCCTGCCATTGCTTTTTGCTGACTGGCTTTTTCTGCGTCGCTCAGTGGGTTGCTGCGTATTTTCAGTTGATTATTCACTGAAATCACGCCTCTGGTGTTCAGTGCTAACCGGTTGGCAATATCCTTAGCCGCTTGTGTGTCGGCATTGCCGGTCAGTGTCACCCGACCAGATTTGGTGCTGACCGTGGTGCCGACTGAGTCTACATCTTTATTCCACTGTAATTTTGAGCGAATGGCGGCAGAAATACTGGCGTCATCAATTTTAGCGCCGAAACCATCGCCGCCGGCTTTAGGTAAATAATTGGCTTCGACCACAATCTGATTATCGACGTCGGTAATGCCCGCCACACCAAGCGCAATTTCACTGGCCAGTTCTTTGCTGATTTTTTCATCGACTTTGCCTTTAAGGATGGCTTTGCCGTTTTGCACTGAGACTTTTAAATCATTGGCGCGCAGATAAGGATTCAGCGCATAGCTGGTCCAGATCTGGCTTTCCTGCCGCGCATCATCCAGCGCGTTGGTGGCCTGATCTGCCGCCAGAGCAGCCTGGCCCGGGGTCATCGACAATAAAATTGCCGAGGCGAAAAAAAACTTGCGATAGCTGGTTTGCATGATGTGACTCCAGAAAGGACAGAGAAAAGCCGGCAACAATCGACAACCGGCCCTGGGTGCAGTGTGCAGCGCAGCTGTTACCTGCACTGCACTACTTCAGCTGCGGGTTCAGCAATGACACTGATTAATAAAGGTTTTTACCTGTTTGCTGGCAGCATCGTGGCTCAGCGAATACCGCTGCTGCACCAGTTCCGTCAAATTCACTTCATTGCCAGCTGAGGTAATCAGTTCTTTTTCACTGAGTTTCTCCCAGGTGGCTTTGGCCGCCTGGATCTGGCTTGGCCATTTACCGTTAAAAGCATCTTTTTTGGCACCGACTGGCTGGGTACTGTGCAGGTTTTTATCTGCTGCTGCGGTGTTTTTGCTGGCCGCAGTATTTTTATCCGCTGTCGCATTTTTAGCTGGTGCATTGGTTTTGTTGGCCGCTGTGTTTTTATCCGCTGTATTGGATGCGGCTGCCACGGCTTTATTTTGTTCAGAGAACTTATTCATAGAAACCTCGGGCTGAATGGAACAGAGCATAGGTGCCTGAACCTTAAAACCAGTATGGCGTTGCTGTGGCCGTTGGTCGGTGCGCTGGCGCGCATGGCGGCAAATTGCTGCTGTGGTCAGTGGCTGCATCACAACTGGAGCCAGTTTGGCCGGATGGCGACTGAAGCTGTTGCATAACCAGGCCCACCAACTGCGCAGCCTGATGCTGGCTGCAGCTTGACGCTGTTGCAATTGGCCGATCCGCGACAATCGTCGAGGTCTGGCGGGCAGTTGAGGTGATGCAGTGAAGGTGGTTTGATCTTGCAATGGCACCAGACTGTTATAACCGGCTCTGAGCAGTGGGGGGGCAGATGGCGATGAATTCATCACAGTTACCTGAGTAAACCAGCGAAAAAAATCAGACACAAAGTGAGCAAGCTACTTT
The DNA here is from genome assembly GCF_059620065.1 of Rheinheimera sp. B2H12. Classification (NCBI taxonomy): domain Bacteria; kingdom Pseudomonadati; phylum Pseudomonadota; class Gammaproteobacteria; order Chromatiales; family Chromatiaceae; genus Rheinheimera; species Rheinheimera sp. B2H12. The sequence continues at coordinate 1,136,532 of NZ_CM184363.1, forward strand.
GTTCCCTTAAAGTTGCCAGGCCCAGGAGCTAGTTGACTCATTGGCCGCACAGTTCAGAGCAATACCCACATTCAACTGCCTTGTCCGTGCGTTGCCGCACAGAGTGCGGGTCTTGTGATGGCCGCTGCACATGGCCGTGCTGGCAGCGTGTGCCAGCGCACAGAAACAACTGACACAGACGGCTAGTTTCAACTGGCAAGCTCAACGTTGCGTTTTCACGTGGCGTTGAGCAGGAGACCGCGACCTGGTGTCGCGACCCCAAAATCTGCCAGCACAGGAGATTCAGATGGCACATTCAGCCTGGTTAAAATCGGTTCGGTCAAAGCATCATCCAGATCCTGTGGCAGCTGCGGCTTCACCCCAGCCCCATGCCGCTGTGGTCAGGTCATTCCTGCAGCCGCTGCCAACTGATTGCTTGTTACTGAAATGTCGTACTTTATTAGGTCAGACTTTGTTGAATCATCATGGTGAAACGATCGGCATGCTGAGCAATATAGTGCTGGATTTACATACTGGCCGCATCAGTTATGCCGTCTTAGCCTTCCCAATCAGTTTAGGTTGCCCGGCCAGATTATTTGCCGTGCCATGGCACGCGCTGGTGCGTTCGGGTGATCAACAACATTTTGTGGTGGAAGTCGAGCGCAGCGAATTGCAGCGTTTATCCGGCTTTGATCCTTTATTGTGGCCAGCCTGTGCCGATCCGGCCTGGCAACGTAAGGTTGATGGTTTTTACAGCAGTAACTGAGTCGGGCTTCGGGCTTGTACAAAAGGAAAATCTCCATGTTAAGAACTCTGGCAATAGTACTGTTGGTGTTGTGGCTGCTGGGACTGTTGTCGCCGTTGGCCATTGGCAATCTGGTGCATACCTTATTGGTGTTTGCGCTGATTTTATTTCTGATTGATTTACTGCAAAACCGGCGCTGACCAGATGGCGCGGCAGGCGTGACTGTCCACCAGTGTGCTGGTGTGACAGGACAAAGAGGGTCGACCCCGTAAGGCGTCAGGGTGAGCGGAACATTGCTGCCCGCCAGATTAGATCACAGAAGGAGTATGTCATGGTCGTTGTAAAGTTTTTAAAACCTGCGGGTTGGTATCTTTCGCTCAGTTGTTTGTGCTGCTGGCAGGGTCAAGTACTGGCGGCAGGCCCAGCGGACTGGCTGGACCGGCCCTGGTATCTTGGGGTCAGTGTCGGAGATAGTCATTTACAACCTGAGCTGATCCCGTTGCAAAATGCCTTGACTCTGCAGGGCGCTACTTTCAGTGACGTCAATTTTAACAGCCATGACACCGGCTATAAAGTGTATCTGGGCACTGTGCTGGGTCAGTATCTGGCGCTGGAAGGCGGTTATTTTAATCTGGGCGAGGTCGATTTTAGCGCCCGCACTCAGTTACCTGCGGCCGGCAGCCCGGATCTGCTGGCCGGCCGATTGAAAAGCCAGGGCCCACTGCTGGATTTACTGGCGATGCTGCCTTTAACCGAGTCCTGGTCACTGTCAGCCCGGCTCGGACTGGCGTATCACAATGTCCGGGCACCGTTATTTTATCCGGCAGCGCTCAATCTGAATGATTTTTCCAGCCAAAAAGATTTTCTGGAATATAAATTTGGCGGTGGTGTGCATTACCAACTGACACCGAGCTGGAGCATGCGGCTGGAACTGGAACATTATCGCCTGGATGACCTGTGGGGCCAGCAAGGGGATTTTAAATTGTTCAGTCTGGGGCTGGCCTATCATTATGGCAACCAGCAAAGTGATTATCAGGTCAGCGCTGCGCCTGAACCTGTGGCGCGCACTGTCAGGACTGAGCCGCCAGCGCCGGTCACAAAAGAGCCTGTGGCGGTGAAAGCCCTGCAACTGGAATTGGCGGATGTGCATTTTAAATTTGACCAGTCCAGTTTAACCGAAAGTGCTAAAAGCATTTTGCAGCAGCATATTGCAGTGCTGAAAAGTCAGCCGGAATTACAGCTGCAAATTGCTGGTTATACCTCCGCCAGCGGTTCGGAGCAGTATAACCAGCAACTCAGTGAGCGCCGGGCTAATGCGGTGCAGCAGTATCTGTTATCCGCCGGTATCAGCGCCAGCCGCCTGACGACTATTGGTTATGGTGAGCAGTCACCGGTCAGTTTTGAAGTCAGCCCGGCGGATCTGCGTTCGGAAGCAGCCAAAGCCAATATGCGGGTGTTGTTCCAGTTTTTATTACAATAAGCAGTTACTCCAGGACAGGGCCGAACAGAGGCTCATTCTGTCTGGTCATTCAGCACCGATGGCGGCAAAGGAAGCAAGCAGATGGTTGAGTCAAAAAAAACGCAGTCTGCAGCGCCTTTGCTGCAGCGTAGCCAGCAACAATTACAGCAGGAAAATGATTCGTTGCAACTGGCGCTGAAGGCGGCGCTGCAGCAAATTGCCACTGAACATCAGCAACTGCTGAAACTGCAGCAAAGCAGTCAGTTTGATCAGCTCACCAATACACCGAACCGGCTGTTATTGCAGGATAGGTTTACCCAGGGATTAAAACAGGCACACCGGCTGGGTCATCAGCTTGGGGTGTTATTTATTGATTTAGACCATTTTAAAGCCATTAACGATACCCTGGGTCATGCTGCTGGCGATGAAGTGCTTAAACAGGTCAGTTTGCGGATGCAACAAAGTATCCGCAGCAGTGATACCGTCTGTCGTTATGGTGGCGATGAATTTGTGTTGTTGTTGCCAGTGCTGGCATCGACGGCGGATGCAGCGGCTATTGCCGCTAAAATTATTCAGGCCGTGGCCCAGCCGATGCAAATTGACGGTCAGTTGTTAACACTAAGCCTGAGCCTGGGAATTGCCTTGTATCCGGCCGATGGTGACAGTATGGCGGCACTGACGGCGGCGGCCGATCAAGCCATGTATCAGGCTAAGGCATTGGGTGGCAGCTGTTTTATTTTTAGTTTCAGCCCGCACAGCGCGCCACCGTTATTGGCGGATGCCCGCACTGCGAAGCAGCGCAATGTGCTGCCTGACTGACGTCGCGACAGGACAACGCCACTGTGGGCGCGTCATTTTGCCAATGGCAGCTCAGTTTAAACCTTACTGGCCGTTCTGCTGCCGGCTGAATTCTGCGTTAAAGTTTTGTGTGGCGGGCTTGGGTGGGCTGTTTTGTCGCGGGCCTGAATGTGCTGATCTGGCATCAATCGTTCTGATTCTTGTTTCACCACGGCGTAACATTCACAACAATGGCTTTCCAGTAAACTGCGATTAGTGACTTCAATATGCCCGCGGCTGTAATTAATCATCCCCATCTTTTGCAGCTTGCCAGCGGCATCAGTGACGCCTTCGCGCCTGACGCCCAGCATATTGGCAATCAGCTCCTGGGTCATGTCCAGATGATCCAGTGGCAGTCGATCGATGGATAATAACAACCAGCGACACAACTGCTGTTCAATGCTGTGATGCCGGTTGCAGACTGCGGTTTGCGCCATCTGGGTCAGCAGCACCTGACTGTAACGTAACAACAGAAACAGCAGGGCGCCATGGCGGTTAAATTCATCTTTTAACCGCTGACCGAATAAGCGGTAGGCAGAGCCTGCGCTTTGCACCACAGCCCGACTGGTGGTGCTTTCGCCGCCCATAAAGAGGGCGACTCCGACCATGCCATCGTTGCCAACTACAGCAATTTCCGCTGAAGCGCCATTTTCCATCACATATAACAATGAAATAATCGAATCGGTCGGAAAATAGACATAACGCAGTTTAGAGCCGGCTTCGCTAATCACCTGGCCCAGTTCCAGTGGCACCAGTTCCAGGTGCGGGAAAATCCGCTGTTTAACTTCATCGGGAAGTTTTCTTAATAAATAATTAGCTTCAGGTTGGTGCGCAGTTGTCATCAGAAAGTCCATGTTCAGTGAAGTAAACCCAGCGTTACAACATCCAGTATAAGGACAAAAATTCCTGACAGTGTGCGCTGGCGCACAAAGGCCCGGATTTGTTGACCATAGCATTATTTTGGCGGCTTAGTTCAGTAATAACGGCAAATAACAGCCACAACTGCGTTGTAATAAACCTGGACGATCGAGGATTTGCAACTGGCCACGCTGATAGCTGATCAGGCCATGCAGTTGCAGATCTCCGGCCGCCACCGTAATACTGCTGCGCCGCACGCCCAGCATATCGGCCAGAAATTGCTGGGTCAGATAGAGTTGCTGCTGTTGATAACGATCCTGACTCATCAGCAACCAGCGCGCCAGTCGTTCCTCGACCTGATGGAAGTGGGCGCAAATGGCATTCTGGCTTTGCTGTGTCAGCAATTGCAGCAGATAACGCTGGATGGCCGGCTGTAGCGGCCCGCCAGATGTGATGCTGCCAGGCTGCAACTCAGGCTGCTGCAGGTGTTGTTCCAGTACAGTCACCGGCATCTGCCAGGCAAGACCGGCGCCTTGCACTATCGCTTGCAGCGGCACCTGCCGGCTTTGCAGTAACAAGGTTGCACCTAACATGCCTTCAAAGCCAATCAGTGCCATTTCCAGCGGCGGATGGCCGGGTAATTTGGCCAGCAATGAAATAAAGCTGGTCAGCGGGAAATAGACAAACTGATAGGCTTGCTCTGGCAGGCACAACTGTTCAGCAAACTGCAAGCTGACCAGCTGGCATTGCGCCAGTAGCTGCTGTTGCACTTCAGGCGTTAAGGTGGCCAACAGTCTGTTGGTCTGAGGTGGCAGGTAGCTGAGTGGAATCGGGGCTGGCATGGCGGATCCTTATCTGGCAAAGCACGGCGAATACCACAAGCGGTTTATTTCACCCGCATATCATTTTTGACGGTACTGACGCCGCTGATAGCGCGGGTCAACCGCATCGCGGTGTCGATATCCTGTTGTGAATTGACAAAACCACTGAGCTGCACTTCACCTTTAAAAGTCTCTACATTTATTTCGGCGACACTGAGGGATTTCTCGCCAAGAATGGCGGCTTTAACGCGGGCTGTCAGCACCGAGTCATCCATATACTCACCTGTACCTTCCCGGTGTGCACCTGAACTGCAACCCAGTTGTGGCAATAAACTAAACGCAAGCAGACAGGCAGTAACGAGTTTGAGGCTAGACATGATCATTTCCTTTTCGGTTAAGTCGTCAGGCCCAGTGTAGTGATCAGAAACTGCAGCAACAGTGCGCTGCCGCACTCAGGGTTGTCAGCGTGCGGGCAGTGACAGCTTTGTGTTATGCCGAACAGATCTGTGCAGATGGATACTGCAGACTGGGTTGTGTCACTCCGACATCAGGCTTGTCGCCATGCTGTGGCCAGAGCCGTTCAACCATTGAGGAACTGTGATGAATTATCATGATCGCGATATTTACGGCATGTACAAAAATCCACAATTTGCCCAGCCTTTGCTGACGCAAGGACCAGGACCGCACCTGATGGGAGCGGAAACCCTGATTGGTAATGCGGTTGTCAATCAGCAAGGCGATGCGCTGGGTGATATCAAGGAAATTATGCTGGAAGTGGAAAACGGCAAAGTTGGTTATGCCGTGTTGTCCTTTAGCACTTATCTTGGCCTGAGTGAGAAATTATTTGCTGTGCCATGGCATGTGTTAAAACTCGATACCATCAATCGCTGCTTTGTGCTGGATGTGGCGCTGGAAAAACTGAAAATGGCACCAGGTTTTGATAAAGGCCATTGGCCAGATATGAAAGATCTGGATTGGGAACGGACAGTGCATAATTACTATGGCAGCAAACTGAACTAACAGGGCTGCTTGCAGCATGAAAGTGGCAGTATAAAAAAGACCCGCGCTGTCCTGATCAGGTGAGCGCGGGTTTTTATTTGACCAGTGGATAATGAGGGCTGGACTCTGGAGTGGCTAGTCAGCCTTTCGTTGCTCAGCCTTTGTGATTGCTGTGACCGGCTGAGGGCTAAAGAGTAATAGTAACTGACTGAATTTAAATAACATCAACAGAGCCGGCCACCAGGGTTTAGTCGCTATCCTGCTGTGCTCTGTGGCTGTGACCTGCGGTTGCACCTTCGGCGGAGATAACGCGCCAGCCGATAGTGGCGGCCGCAGCATCAACCACAGCAAAGTGGTGCCGGCCAGCAGAAAAAATGCCGGCGTCTGCCATTCGGCCCGCAGTTGCTGGCTGCGTTGCCGGCGTTGCCAGCGGATCTGCGTCAGTTGTTGCTGTTGCTGCCGGATCTGGGCCGGCAGTTGGGACTGCATGTTAAACATCAGGTGGACTCCCGTTGGGTGGGGCAGCAGCCAGTTGCTGTAAGCTGGCGACAGTCGCAGGAAAACGTAAATACTGACTTTGCCGGCGGATTGCCCTGAGGCAAAACAGTAACAATGCCAGCTGTAACACCAGTAACAATGCCAGACTTTGCCAGTCAGACCAGCCAAAAAAGTTCAGCAGTTGCCAGCACAGCAGTTGTAATAATAACCAACTGCCAAGCACGGCCGTACTGGCCAGCAGGGTCAGTAGCCAAATGGCCGTCAGACTTTGCGCGGCGAGTTGGGTTTCCAGCGCCAGCAACTGACATTGCTGTTGGCATTGTTGTCGCACTAAGTGTAACCAGTCGCTGGCATCTGCCAATAAGCCCTTGCCAGCGACAGGGGCTGAGCTGGTGGTTGTCGGCTCAGTGGTGCTGTTCATGTTATTCCACTGATTTGTGATGGCGGGATTTCAGCAGCCAGCTCAGCACAAAGCCGGATGCAACCGCAATCCCAAGCACTGTGGCAGGTCGTTGCTGCAATTGCTCACGCAGTGCCGCAGTCATTTTTTGTCCGCTGGCGCTGAGTTGACTCGCTCTGAGATCAAAGTTTTCCACGCCATGGCCAGCGGCGGTCGCTAACCTGTCGACTGTGCTGTGTGCTTTGGCACTGAACTGGTCGATCGCCGGATGGATTGCGTCCGATGCTTTATTAATCGCTTCATTAATACCGGCATGCTCGGCCGGATGCGTAGTATTGCTTTTTGCGCTTTCACTGAATGTAGACATAAAAACCTCAGCTCTGTGGTGACGTCGCTTGATTGCGGTGACAGAACAGCGTCAGTCTGGCAGCTTGCTTTGCTTGCTTCAGTGCGCTGGCGCACGCGATGCCCGGAGCTATGTAGGTTGATGTCGTACCAGCTTTACCAATTTTGCAACTTCGTTGGCAAATATGCCCGGGTTTTGTGGTTGGCCAGCGGATCTATCTGGATAAAGACCGCGCTGTGTACGATGTCGTACAGATGCTGTTCTCCGGGGCCCTGAAGATAAAGCTTCGCTAGATACCGCAGCATTTATCGCTGCTGCGTGCTGTAAAACAGGCCTGACCCGACCGTCGGGAACCATTGCACTATGCATCGCCCTTGTGTTCCTGGAGGTAAATAATAATGACAAAACCTATCGATAGCGCTGCAGGTTTGAGCCAGTTGGAAGCGCAACAACGTCTGAACACGGAGGGGCGTAATTTACTGCCGTCGACCAAAGCGCGTTCCTGGCTGGCTATTGGCTGGACCATCCTGCAAGAGCCGATGTTTATCCTGTTGTTGAGTTGCGGTGGTATCTACCTGCTGCTTGGCAGCCCGCAGGATGCTTATATTTTGCTGGGATCTGTGGTGATCATCATGGGAATGAGTTTGGTTCAGGCGCATAAAAGTGAAACTGCGCTTGAAGCGCTGCGCGATCTGTCCAGTCCACGGGCTTTAGTACTGCGGGATGGTCAACCACAGCAAATTCCGAGCTCTGATGTGGTACACGGTGACGTGATTATGCTGGCTGAAGGCGAGCGGGTTCCGGCGGATGCGGTGCTGGTAACAAGCCAGCATATCACCATGGATGAATCGTTACTCAGTGGTGAATCTGTCCCGGTCAGGAAGGTGGCAAGCCAGCAAATAGCTACGGTCATGCGACCGCCAGGTGGTGAGGATAGCGCTTTTTTATATGCCGGCTCTTTGGTTGTGCAAGGTTCAGGCAAAGCTGTGGTGCTGGCCACAGGTGAAAACACCACCCTGGGTCGGATTGGTCATGCGTTATTGACGCTGGAGGATGAACCCAGCCATTTGCAACTGGAAACCTCCCGCGCAGTCAGAATAGTGGCGATCTGGAGCACAGCGCTGGTGGTGGTGCTGACCCTCTGGTACGGCATGTCACGCGGCGACTGGCTGAACGGCATTCTGGCTGGGCTGACGATGGCGATGTCACTGTTACCGGTCGAGTTACCGCTGATCCTGACGATTTTTCTAGGGCTTGGAGCCTGGCGGATGGCCAAACAACAGGTGCTGACACGGCGTATTGCTGCTATTGAAATGTTGGGCGCTGCAACTGTGCTTTGCGTTGATAAAACAGGGACTTTAACCCAAAACCGTATGGCGGTAGCACAGCTGATTGTTCATGACGAAGTCTATATCTGGCCGGATGCTGCGGCGCAGCCTGCGGATATGCAGACGACGTTGCCGGAAGCTTTTCACCAAACCCTTGAATTTGCCATGTTATCCAGCCACCGCGAGCCCTTTGATCCGATGGAAAAAGCCATTCTGCAAGCTGGGAACACCGCCCTTGCCGGCAGCGAGCATCTGCATCAGAACTGGACATTGCTGGAAGATTATCCACTGTCGCCAGCGTTATTGGCCATGTCCCGTGTCTGGCAGTCGCCCGACCTGACCGATTATGTGATAGCAGCAAAAGGCGCGCCAGAAGCCATTTTCGATTTATGCCATCTGTCGACGGCGCAGATCGCACAGCTGACTGCACAGGTGGATCAGGTGGCTGCGCAGGGATTTCGGCTGCTGGCGGTGGCACAAGCGTCATTCCGGCCGCAAGAGTTACCAAAGATCCAGCATGATTTTGCGTTTAGTCTGCTTGGACTGGTGGCACTGGTTGATCCATTGCGGCCAACAGCAGGCGCAGCTATTGCACAATGCCTGACGGCAGGTGTTCGGGTGATGATGATGACCGGCGATTATCCGGCCACCGCACTCAACATTGCCACTCAAGCCGGGCTTGATACCCAGGGCGGTGTGGTGACAGGCACAGAGATTGAAGCGCTGAATGACCATCAGTTGCAACAACGATTAAGCAGTGCCAATGTGTTTTGCCGGCTACAGCCTGAGCAGAAGTTGCGATTGGTCACTGCACTGAAGCAGAACGGCAATATTGTGGCGATGACCGGCGATGGCGTTAACGATGCTCCAGCCCTGAAAGCTGCCCATATTGGCATCGCGATGGGCGGACGCGGCACCGATGTCGCGCGCGAATCTGCCGCCCTGGTCTTACTCGATGACGACTTCGGCTCCATTGTGACTGCGGTGAAATCAGGCCGGCGTATTGTCGATAACATCCGTAAAGCGGTGGTGTTTGTGGTAGCGGCGCATATCCCCATTGCTGGCATGTCAATGTTGCCGGTGATGCTGGGCTGGCCATTGATTTTGCTGCCGGTGCATATTGTGTTCTTTGAATTGATGATCGACCCAACCTGTTCCATTGTGTTTGAGGCTGAGCCTGCTGAAGCCAATCTGATGCAAAGACCGCCCCGCGGCAGTGATGAAAAAATTTTCAACAAAGCGTTGCTGCTGTTGGGGTTCACGCAGGGGGGAGCGCTGTTGTTGGTGCTATTGGTGGTTTATCTGACCGCGCAATGGGCTGCCTTGCCAGAACCCCAGGTCAGAGCATTAACTTTTAGCGCGATGATTGTGGGTGATATCTGGCTGATTTTTTTGAATAGAGCAGGGGCGTTATCCTTGTCCCGCGCCTTCACCTTGCCCAATCCAGCCTTGTGGTGGGTGCTGCTCAGTGGTCTGTTAATGCTTGGACTGGCGCTATTTTTGCCATTGATGAACAGATTATTCCGCTTTGAGACGCCGGAGCTGGCTCATTTAGCGCTGACGGTGATGGTCGTAAGCGCCAGTTTATGGCTTTTTGCATGGCTGATCAGAAGCAATGCAGCCATCCACTAAGGTAATAATCCGATCGCAACGTTTTGCCAGCCTTGGATCATGGGTGACGATTAAAAAGCTGGTGCCGCTCGATTCATTCACTTGTCTTAATAAATCAAAAATGGTGTCGGCCGATTGGGTATCCAGATTGCCGGTCGGTTCATCGGCAAGCACCAGTGCCGGTTGCATGATTAAAGCTCGGGCAATGGCAACACGTTGTTGTTGGCCGCCTGATAAATCGTTGCTCAGCTGATCCGCCACCTCGGTTAAACCAACCTGGGCAATTAATAATTCGGCCCGTTTGCGCATATCCGGGTTGGGGTAACCTTGTGCCGCTAATAGCTGCAGCATCACGTTTTCGGTAGCAGTAAATTCGGCCAGTAAATGGTGAAATTGAAACACAAAGCCGATGGCACTGGCGCGTAATTGGGTCAGCGCAGTGTCGTCCAGTTGGGTGGTCGCAATGCCGGTGATCTGAAGCTCGCCGGAGCTAGGTTTGTCTAATAAGCCAATCAGGTTGAGCAAGGTACTTTTACCAGAGCCTGACGGACCTATCAGTGCAACAAACTCACCACGAGCCAGGGTTAAATCCACTCCGTGTAACACTTCGGTGTCAGCCGATGCTGCAACATGATAAGACTTGTGAATGTCTTTCAGTTGCAGGGTGATGGCTGCAGTGTGATTCACTTTGTTAGCCACGGATAGCCACCGCCGGATCCAGCCGCGCTGCTTGCAGCGCCGGAAACAGTGCCGCCAGTATCCCGACCAACGTCGCGCCTACTGCTGCATACAGCAATAACATCGGGTCAAAATCAATCACAAACATTGCTGTGCCGTCGGCATTCACCGCGCTGCGACGCCAGGCTTGCAGAAACAACCAGCCGACACCGGCACCCGCGACTGAACCTGCCAATCCCATCAGTGCACCTTGCAGTAAAAACAATCGCAGAATTTGCCGGCGGGAAGTGCCGGTGGCGCGCAAAATCCCGATGACTTTGGTTTTTTGTACCACCGATACCAGCAAGACACTGGCAATTCCTAACGCCGCCGTTAAGCCGACAAAAAAACGAATAATGGTATTGGACATCGACTGCGCCGCCAGCGCACTGAAAAACTGGGCGTTACTGCTGATCCAACTTTGCGCCTCTAAACCGGTTTGAGTTTGCAACTGCTGTGCTATCAGTTCGGCCTGAAAAGGCTCATGTAGATTCAGCTCTAAACTGGTGACGCCACCTGCTAAATTCAGCAAGCTTTGTGCGGTGCGCAGCGCGATAAAGACTACACGCGAATTTTGGCCGCGACTGCCAAAATCGAAAATACCGCGAATGGTTAACATCGCTGCCGCCCCTGAGGCTGTCTGTAAGTGCAGCTTATCGCCGGTCCAGACTGCGAGATCTGTTGCCAACTGTGCGCCGATAACGATCTCGGTACCGGTCAGCTCAACGGAACCCGAAATAAGTTTGCTGCCAAGTGCAATCAGCCGTAAATAATTTTCGGGTTCTATCCCGGTGATGTTGACAGCATTACTGGCATCACCACGAACAACAAAGGCTGAGCCGGCCACTACGGGCGCAACCACAGTGACAGATGACATCTGTGCAAGTTGCCGCCGCACTTTCTGCCATTGATCAATCGATTGTAACCGTTGCGCCCGCGGCTGGATCCGCCTGGCTACGAACCTGCTGCCGTTGTAGCTCTGTGTGCCAGGCAAAACCCTTTGGTCTGGATAGTGCAACACATGTGCCACGGCTTTGGGTGGCAACATCACAATTTGCGCCTGAAAGTCCAGCGTGCGGCGAAACAGATTTGCTTGCAAACCACTGATCAAGGACGAAATAAACACAATCACTGAGACACCAAGTGCAACCCCTGACACAATCAACAGCGTTTGCAGCCGGGCCTGGCGCATAAAACGGATTGCCACAATCCACTCAAACGGCAACAGCGGATTCATCGCTGTGCCACCAGCGTCACCCGCACATGCTGGCCGGCTTGAATGAATGTTTCGGATGGCAGAATCACGGCTTCACCTGGGCTGAGGCCACTGAGGACTTGCAGCATATTATCGCCCCGTAAACCCAGGCTCACCATTTGACGTTGGGTGTGCTGATCACGCACGACTAACACCCAGGGGGTCGGCCCACTGGGATCACGCAGCGCGGCTGTTGGGATCAGCAAGGCGCGGTCGCTGCTGGCGGTGGCGATATCCACGGACACCGTCATATCCTGGCGTAAATAGGGCGGTGGTTGCAGAACCCGCAGCTTGATTTCAACTGAACCGCGTGATGGGTTGATCCCAGGATTGATATAAATCACTTCCGCGCTAAAACGCTCCTCAGCATAAGCATCTGCCGAAGCCAGGGCCAATTGACCAATCGCCAGTTTTGCCAGATTTTTTTCGTCGATTTGCACCACCAGTTGAGTTTCTCCCAGCGCGGCCAGCACCATTAATATTTTGCCTGGTTGCACAATATCGCCCGGCTCCACACTTCGGCTGATCAGAGTACCGGCAGCGACGGCGCGGATGGCTCCCTGTTGCAGTCTGACTTGAGCCAGTTTTAAACTGGCTTGTGCCTGGGCAAGGGTGGTTCGCGCCAGCGTTGCGGCACTGCCATCGGTTTGATTGGTTGCTACCTGGCGTTTGGCGGAGTTTAATTTGCTGTCGGCAATGGCCAGATTGCGAACTGCGGTTTCCAAATCGGCTTGAGTGAGATAATTCTGCCCGGTTAATTGGCGAATTCGCAGCAGTTGTTGGCGAATTTGGCTGGCATCTGCAGCCGCCTGAATCAAGCCCTCCTGCGCCGCAGGTAATGAAACTTCATGTTGCTGGCGAATACTGGCTTGTGCTTGCGCCACCGATGCCTGCGCCAATACCACATTGGCACGTTCGGCTTTATCCTCCAACTGGATTAAAAGTTGGTTTTGCGCCACTTGCTGGCCTTCCCGCACCGGAATACTGCTGACTCGGCCTGTTGTTTCTGCGGCAACATCGACCCGTTGCGGCCAAACCACCCGGCCACTGGCCACCACAGTCTGCTGCAGCGGGCCCGAGATCACGGCATAACCTAGGACAGGCGTTCCCAAAATAACATTTCGCAGCAGATATAAAGTGGCTGCCACCACAGCGATCAGCGCGAACAGCCACTTGAGCGGTCGAGTTGCTGGTTTTATTGGCATGATGATTCCTTGCGGTGAGTCGGTAAGCCTGTCAGCGACTCCGTTATTTTTTACTCCTTTTTAAGCGGGTGAAATCCTTTCAAGCTGTTGTTTTAATCTGTTATTTTCATTTTTCAATTGATCTATCTCCTCCAGCAGATTGAGCACCAGATAAAGATCGGCCCAATCGATGTCTAAATCGCGATAAAGCCTCGCTGCTTTTTGCACTTTTTGTACGCAGCTCTGCTCAAATAGCCACTGTTGTGGTTCGGCACCAGTGATGGGGATGGCAATCTCATGTTGCACCATCGCCAGCATAGTGGGTTGGCTGACATCGGCACAGCGGCAAAACTCGGCAAAATTCAGTTGAACATGGGCCGAATGAATTTCGATAAAAAGTGTCATGACAGATGACTCCATTGGTGCCGTGGGTCGAAGCCTGAGCTGTCAGCAAGTTGGCGCCACAGCGTTAAACTGCTGTCATTCACGGTGGCTGGCATAACAATTTTTAACATTGCTATTAAATCTCCGGCGGTATTGTTCCGTACCAGACCTTTGCCTTTAACCCGCAATCGCTGACCCGCTTGGCTATTGGCTGGGATCTGCAGCTGAATTTTGCCGCCAAGGGTCGGCAGCATTATTTTGCTCCCTAATGCCGCTTCCCAGGGCGCGATCGGCACGGTTAGCAGCAGGTTGTCGGCGTCAAGATCAAACCATGGGTGAGGCAGTAGCCTGATCGTCAAATACAGATCGCCAGCTGCGATATTGCCTTGTGCAGGTACCCCCTGAGCTTTGAGCCGAAGCCGCTCTCCATCACGCATCCCGGCCGGAATTTTTACTTTCAGGGCTTTTTTAAGCACTGGTTGTGCCCGCAGCGAATCCGCGACGGGTAACGCAAATTCAATGTGCTGGGTGCTGTCGGCTAAGGTGTCTTCCAGCATGAGGGGCCATTCGAGTTCAACATCAGCCGCTCTGTGATGATTGATATTGTCATCAGTGGCTTGCTGCTGATGTTGTTGCCGATGCTGCGAGCCTGAGTCACCAAAAATGGCATGAAAAAAGTCGGTGAATGCCTGATTGGATGCAGTCTGTTGGTTGGCAGCAAAACCTTTAGCATGCCTGTTATGACCGGTCTGGCCTTGGCTGTGAAAACCCTGACTGCGCGCTGCGCATAAGGCATCGTATTCAGCCCGTTTTTCTGCGCTGTGTAACACTGCATAAGCTTGGGCAACACGTTTAAATTTTTCGGCGCTATCCGCCAGTTTACTGACATCGGGATGATACTTGCGCCCGAGCTTGCGATAAGCGGTTTTAATCGTTTTGTCATCCGCAGTTGAGTCCACCCCAAGCTCGCGGTAATAATCAATAAACTCCATCGCCGGACCCTAGCTGCAAAAATACCCTGCATGAGCCTAGCAGTGCGACAACCTGGATAGCTGTGCGCTGCCGCACTCAGCCGAACCATGCTTTCGCTAAGCGAATACCAGTGGACAGCTGATGAGTGCTGTCAGCAGAAAGGTTGTTAATGCGCGGAAAATGTATGCCGTCATGCTATCAAGCTGCTGTCGGGCTGATGGGCACTTCACGCTGTTTTGGCACCTGCGCCAGTTGCCAGTGCTGTAAAGCCCAACTGAGTAATTCCTGGCAACCGGCACCGCGTAAGGATTGCGGTGGCGGATGGCCCAGTAAGGTGAGTGCCGCGCAGATGCTGTCGGCACTTGGCTGCTGGCTGATATCGGCGGCGTGATTTTGTTTGCTGAGCTTATGACCAGGCGCAGTCACCGCCAGCGGTAAATGACCGTATTGCGGTGGTTGCCGGCCCAGTAACTGACATAAAGCCTGTTGCCGGGTGGTCATCTCAATTAAATCGGCACCGCGGATCACCTGACCTATCTGCTGATCCAGATCATCCACCACCACCACCAACTGATACGCAAATAAGCCATCACGGCGTTTGATACTGTAATCCTCACGGCAAATGGCCGTCGGGATCTGAATGTCACCAAACACCAGATCGATGAAGTGAGTGGCCACTGCGCCGGTGTGGTTTATTTTTGCAGGATCAGGCCCAAGGCTGCCTGCCGCAATTAAGCGCCAGGCCAGCGGCTCTTGCTGTAACTGGCGGTGACGGCAACAGCCGTCATAACCTGTTGCCAGCTGTTGAATGCGGGCGCGGCTACAATCACAACCATAAATCAGTTGTTGTTGTCTAAGATCGTCAAAAATCTGCTGATAGCGTGCCAGCCGCTGTGTTTGATAAGTTTCGGTTTGATCCCAATACAAGCCAAATTGCTCTAGTGTCCGCAGAATACTATCGGCGGCACCGGGCTGCACTCGAGTGGTATCAATGTCTTCAATGCGCAGCAGCCATTCGCCGCCATGGGATTTCGCCTGCAGATAACTGCCAAGCGCGGCCACTAAGGAGCCGAAATGCAAAGGGCCGGATGGCGATGGCGCAAACCGGCCCCTGTAGCGGGCAACGTCGATGGTCATATTAACCGCCGAGTTGTTTTTCCTTGATCTCCGCCAGGGTTTTACAGTCGATACACATATCGGCTGTCGGGCGTGCTTCTAAGCGTTTGATACCAATTTCGATACCACAAGTGTCGCAGTAGCCAAAATCGTCATCTTCGATTTTCTGCAAGGTTTTCTCGATTTTTTTCAGAAGCTTGCGCTCACGGTCACGGGCGCGTAATTCCAGGCTGAATTCTTCTTCCTGGGCCGCGCGGTCGACTGGATCGGGAAAGTTGGCTGCTTCATCAGCCATATGGTTTTTAGTACGATCCACTTCTTCCCGCAGTTGCTGACGCCAGGCGTCCAGAATTTTGCGGAAATGTTCGCGTTGCTTCGGGTTCATGTATTCTTCGCCCGGAGCTTCCTGATAAGGGGTGACGCCGGCTAAAGCTAACAGACCCAGTGCTTTATTAGTTTTGCCTTCTGGCATGGTAATCTCCTGTAAAACAGTGCCAAGCAAAAAGATGGCGGCTATTGATAGCAGAATATCAGCACCATCGCAATCACTATGAAAAAAGCCGCCGAAGTATACAGACAGCGCTGTACTTCGTCACCTTAATTTATTGCCTGGTGATACGACAAAAAGAAACGATACAATCTAGACCAGTTTGACTGCCTTGTGAATTGAAATATCCGTGAAGTTATGCAGACAATTCGGTGACAACAGTGGGGACGGTCCGTGGTGAGTTCAACAGCCGTCTGACAAATAAACTCTGAGGGTCGGTATTGGCCTGCTTTTTTACTGCAATCAATGTTGGAGAAAATATGGAATTATGGTGGGCGTTTTTAGTCTTAGGTGCCGTGGTTGGTTTTGTCGCTGGTCTGCTTGGCGTGGGGGGCGGCGGTATTATGGTCCCGGTGTTGACGACTTTATTTATGGCGTTGAATTTTTCTGAAGCTGTACATATGGCGCTGGCGACTTCGCTGGCAGCTATTGTCACCACCTCTTTTGCCAGTGCGCGCAGTCATCAGCGGCATCAGGCGGTGTTGTGGCCGGTGGTGTGGCAACTGACGCCGGGTATTTTGCTCGGAACTTTGCTGACTGCCATGGTTGCGGCGCTATTACCGGCGCTGGCGCTGGCGATTTTCTTTAGCTTGTTTATGGCCTATGTCGCGTTGCAAATGCTGCTGAATATCAAACCTGTGGCCAGCCGCACTTTACCTGGCAAAGTGATGATGGCTGGCGTTGGTTTTGGCATCGGTGCAGTGTCGGCACTGGTCGCTATTGGTGGCGGCTCGCTGACAGTGCCATTTTTAACCTGGTGTAATGTGCGCATCCAGCAGGCAATTGGCACCTCAGCGGCGGTTGGTTTACCGATAGCGCTCAGCGGTACCCTTGGTTATGCCATCAGTGGTTATCAATTGACTGACTTGCCGGCCTGGTCGGTTGGTTACATTTATTTACCTGCGGTGCTGCTGATATCCTTAGTCAGTATGCTGACAGCCCCGCTTGGGGTGGCGCTGGCACACAAATTACCTGTTGCTGTGCTGAAGAAAATTTTTGCGCTGTTGTTGGTGAGCTTAAGCGCGAAGATGCTGCATAGTGTGGCGTTTTAACCGGACGGATCTAAGTTTTGCCGCTAGCAGGTCGCTGTGGCTACTATCTGCGCTGTGCTGGTGTTTGCAGGCCGGACGCTGGGGCAGTTTTCGAGACAGCCGCCGGTGCCGTTCCGGCCTTGCTGTGATACACTCCAGCCATCGAGTGAGCAGGGCGGCTCTGTGAAGGTGGCCCTGACGTTGTTGTGCCACAGCACAGTAAACAAAATGTGCCACAGCACAGTAAACAAAATGTGCCACAGCACTTTTAACCATAAAGGTATGTTATGACATTATTGCTGCAAATCAGTCTGACCTCAGCTGCGGCTGATGGCCGTTTTGGCAAAAATCCACTGTTGACACCAAGTGCGGACGGTTATCAAATCCATCTGCCAGTTGCAGATCCGCTGCGGGCCGTGCAAAAGGCCGGTCGCAGTCTGGATGGTTTGGGTTTGCAGCAAGTGCAACTGGCTGGCGAAGGCTGGAGTCTGGACCTGCAGTGGGCGTTTTATCAGGGATTTTGTAACGCCAAAAAACTCGGCGGGGTCAGCTGGGCTGGTTCAGACGCTGAAGTAACACAACTAGTCCAGTTACAACAATGTTTTGCCTGGGCCAAAACTCAGACCAATCAAACGCCGGAAGACTTGTCTCCTGCTACTTTATGCGCCGAAGCCATTAGTTTGATTGAAGCCGTCTCCCCACGTGGCAGTGTCACAGCCCGCACTATTGTCGGTGAGGACTTACTGACCGAAGGCTGGATTGGTTTGCATGCTGTCGGTCGCGGCAGTGACAGACCGCCGGTGATGCTGGTGCTGGATTACAATCCAACCGGGCAGGATGATGCCAAAGTGGCGGCGGCGCTGGTTGGCAAAGGCATTACCTTTGACAGCGGTGGTTATTCGATTAAAGCCTCGGAAGGCATGCTGACGATGAAATGTGATATGGGCGGTGCAGCGACTGTGACTGCAGCGCTGGCTTTAGCTATTTTACAGGGGCTGGCGGTGCGGGTGCAGTTGATCCTGTGCTGCGCGGAGAACTTAATCAACGGCCGGGCTTATAAGCTCGGTGATATCCTCAGATATAAAAATGGCGTCAGCGTTGAAGTGGTCAATACAGACGCTGAAGGCCGGCTGGTGCTGGCTGACGGCTTACAATATGCTGCCAGTACCGGCGCGCCGTTGGTGATTGATGCTGCTACTTTAACAGGAGCCGCCATGATGGCGGTCGGCAGTGAATATAACGCCTTGTTTGCACTTGATAAAGAATTACAAAACCGCGTGCTGGCTTATGCCGGACAAGTGCAGGAGCCGGCCTGGCCACTGCCGTTGGAGCGCTGGCATCAACAACAATGTCCGTCGCCTTATGCCGATACGGCCAACAGCAGACCGGTGAAAGGCGGTGGGGCTGGTGGTGCCAGTAATGCCGCTGGTTTCTTAAGCCGTTTTGTTGGTCATGATGGTAAAGGCTGGTTACATATAGATTTAGCGGCCGCCTTTCATAATACTGCCAATGGCCTTTGGGGCGCTGGTGCCACTGGCACTGGCATCCGACTGGTCGCCCAGACCTTATTACAGGAAACTGCATAACAGCAACGCGGATCTGCCGACCAGATCCGCAGCTTGAATGGACTGAATTTTGACTCTACCCGTCGCTGATATTTGTGCTGATCTGGTCAGCCAACTGCAACAACAGCCGGTGGTGCTGCTGACTGCACCACCAGGTGCTGGTAAATCAACTTATTTACCGCTTTATTTATTGCGTCATCCGGCTTTTGCCAATCAGCGCATCATCATGTTGGAACCCAGGCGGCTGGCGGCGAAAAGTATTGCGGCTTATCTGGCAGCACAACTGGATGAAGCTGTTGGTCAGACCGTGGGTTATCAAATCCGGCTGGAGCAACAACAGTCGGCCAAAACCCGACTGCTGATTGTGACCGAAGGGGTGCTGATCCGTAAAATTCAGCAAGATCCCGCGTTAAGCTCAGTTGATTTACTTATTTTCGATGAGTTTCATCAACGATCTCTGCAGGCCGATCTGGCGCTGGCGCTGGCATTGGAAGTGCGGCAACTGAACGAGCAACTGCGGCTGCTGATTATGTCAGCCACCTTGGCTGGGGCTGAATTATCAGAAAAACTGCAGGCGCCCTTGTTGGTCAGCCAAGGCCGGCAATATCCGGTTGAAGTGCGTTATCTGGCACCCAGTCAGGAAGATGTCTGGCAGCAAAGTGCCAGACTGGCGGCACAGTTGCTGACCGAACATGACGGCAGTTTGTTAGTCTTTTTGCCCGGCCAGCGCGAAATTGAGCGGGCTTATCAGTGGTTGTTACCACAGTTGCCGCCACAAGTGTTGTTGTATCCGTTGCTGGGGACTTTAACTTTGGCAGAGCAACAGCAAGCGATAGCGCCGGCACCTGCGGGCAAACGCAAAATTGTGTTATCAACCAATGTGGCGGAAACCAGTTTAACCATCGATGGAATCACTGTGGTGATTGACTCTGGTTTAGCCCGGCAGGCTAGTTATCAGCCAAGACTGGGTTTTAGCAAGCTGGACACAGTGGCCATCAGTCAGGCGGCGGCTGTGCAGCGCGCCGGCCGGGCCGGTCGGCTGCAGGCTGGTTTTTGTTACCGCATTGACACCGCCGAAAAATGGGCCCGTCGACCCGCCTTTGATAGTGCAGAAATTCAGCGCACTGATTTACTCGGTTTGCGGCTGGAAATCGCCGGTTGGGGTTGTCAGGTGGCGGATTTGTTCTGGTTGGACCCACCACCGGCAGCACAGCTGGCGGCGGCGGAACAATGTCTGACCTGGCTTGGGGCATTGAGCCCAGTTGAAGGCAGTACAAAATTACAACTGACGGCACGGGGCAAAGCCATGTTGCAGCTTGGTACTGATCCAAGGCTTGCTTCAATGTTGCTTGCTGGCAAAGACTTTGAACAACAAGGTTTTGCTGGCGCCCAGGCGCTGGCTGCGTTATTGGTTTGTCATCTGGAGCAAAATAAACGCAGTTTGAGCTGCGATATTTTGCGCCAACTGGCGCAACATCGTACTGCAGCTTTATTACCACAAGCCCGCCAATTGTTGCGGCAGTTGCAGGCCGATCCGCACACATTGCAGGGGCCCTTACCGGAGCAACTGACAGCTGCCTTGTTAGCGCAGGCATTTCCGGATCGCATTGCGCAACAACGTGGCCAGGGTTATCTGCTGGCCAATGGCACCGGCGCTGTGTTACCAGCCAATGACGAGCTGGCGCACAGTCCTTATTTAGTGGTGGCAGACTTGCGGCTACTTGGCAAAGATGCCTGCATCAGTACTGCCATTGCCTATAGCGCGAATGAATTGCAAAATCAATGGCAAGCACAACTCAGTCAGCTGCGTCATTTTGCTTTTGATGAAGACAACGGCCGTTTTATTGCCGAACAGCGTCTGCAACTGGGCGCCTTGGTGCTGAAACGACAAAATATCTCGCAAGCACTGACAGCGGCAGATCGGCAGCAAGCCTGGTTGGAGTGGTTGGCTAAACGTGGTGTCGCTGCTTTACCCTGGTCAGAGGCGGCGCGTAATTTACAGCAACGGTTATTGCTGGCGGCAAAGCTGCAACCGGATGCCGGCTGGCCAGATTATGGTGATGTAGCGCTGCAAGCGACCGCGGCAGACTGGCTGGGGCCAGCACTTGGCGAGATGAGCCAGTTGGCGCAATTACAGAAACTTGATATCAAAACTTTATTATGGCAACGGCTGAACTATCAGCAGCAACAAAAGCTCAATCAATGGCTGCCAGCCAGTTGGCGTTCAGTATTGGGTACTGAAACTGCGCTGCATTACAGCGGTTTTGAACAAGCCAACAGTGGCCAGATCAACCTTGCGATCCGGTTACAGGAAATGTTTGGTCAGTCGGTGACGCCAACAGTGGCTGATGGCCGGATGGCGGTCACTGTCAGTCTGCTGTCGCCGTCGCGGCAACCTTTGCAACTGACACGGGATTTAGCCAGTTTTTGGCAAAATGCTTATCAGGATGTCAAAAAAGAAATGAAAGGCCGTTACCCTAAACATTATTGGCCCGATGATCCGTTGCAGGCGATGCCAACCAATAAAACCAAAAAAGCGATGTTAAAATGACGACTAGAAAACCCAGAGCCAAGAAAGTAAATAAAATCAATCCTTTGTACTATAGCGTTGGTTGGTTTTTGCTTAAAGTGATGCTGGTGCTGGCGTTAACACTGTTTATTTATCTGATTTATCTGGACAGTAAAATCACCACATTATTTTCCGGTCAGAAATGGCAGGTACCAGCTCAGCTCTACGCCAGAGCGCTGGAACTGGCGCCGGGTAAGCATTTATCCCAACCGCAATTGCTGGACGAGTTGCAACGGCTGCAATACAGAGCCGATCCCCGTTTAAACGGCCCTGGTCAATATCAGGTGGAAGGGCAAAAAGTCTGGATCTATCAAAGAGCTTTTGATTTTCCTACTGGTCATCGCAGTGCCGCATTAATCAGTGTCAGTTTTGCCGGTGAATTTATTCAGACAGTGGCCAGTGGTCGTGAACAAAAAGCCATTCGCCAAACCCGGCTGGAACCGCAATTATTGCAACATTTGGTGGCTGCTGAGCAGGAAGACCGTGAATTGTTGGCTCTGCAGCAGTTGCCCCGCAGCATCAAAGACACCTTATTACTGGTCGAAGACCGTGATTTTTATCAGCATCATGGGGTGTCGGCCTGGTCGGTGTTACGCGCGATGTGGGCCAATATGCTGGCCGGTAAAACTGTGCAGGGCGGCTCGACTCTGACCCAGCAACTGGCGAAAAATATGTATACCAATCAGCAACGCTCTTACTTACGCAAAGTGAATGAGGCACTGATTGCGTTGGTGCTGGATTATCGTTATAGCAAGGATCAGATTTTAGAAGCTTATTTAAACGAAATTTTTATCGGCCAGTTTAAAGATAATCCGGTGCATGGGCTTGGTCTTGGCAGTAAATTGTATTTTGGTAAGCCTTTAGCTGAACTCAGGCCGCATGAGTACGCCTTGCTGATTGCGGTGATTAAGGGCCCTTCCTTTTATGATCCGAGACGTTTTCCAGGCCGGGCGCAAGAACGACGTGATTTAGTGCTTGGCATGATGCGTGATGGTGGTGTGCTGGATCGCAGTCAGTGGCAGGCTGCAGTGAGTCAGTCACTGGACGTGATCCCGCTGGGACATCACCTGAAAGGTCGGTTCCCCGCTTATATTGATAAAGTCAGGCAGGAGTTACGCAGCCTGATCGAGGATAAAAGCCAGTTGCAAAACGGTATCCGGGTCTTCACCTATTTTGATCCGATAGCGCAACAAGCGGCAGAAACAGCGCTGCTGAAAAGACTGGAAAAGCTGGACCCTGCCATCGAAGGCGCTGTGGTAGCGACTGATTATCAGCAAGGGGCGTTAATTGCCATTGTAGGTGGCCGCCAGACACAATTTGCCGGTTACAACAGGGCGATTTCGGCCAGGCGCCAGATCGGCAGCATTATTAAACCGGTGATTTATCTGACTGCACTGGCCCAACCGAATCGTTTTCATTTGGGCAGCGTATTACAGGATTCGCCGCTGAGCTTAAAAAGTGGTGGCAAAAATTGGCAGCCACAGAATTATGACAAAAGATTTCGCGGACCTGTCAGTTTGTTACAATCGCTCAGTGAATCATTAAATATTCCAACTGTGCGGTTAGGTTTACAGTTAGGGCTACCTGCGTTGCAACAAAGCCTGCAACAACTGGGTTTAGCGCGGGAAGTGAAATTACGTCCTTCGTCACTGCTCGGAGCAGTAGAAATGAGTCCACTGGAAGTGGCGCAAATGTATCAGACTGTTGCCAATAAGGGCCAATACCGGCAGTTAGCGGCAATCTCTGCCATCACCGGACAGCTTGGCGAAGCTGTGTATCAGCGTAAAAACAAGGCTGAACAGCGGGTCAGCAGTTCTGCCAGCTATTTATTACAGTTTGCCATGCAACAAGCCACTCAATCCGGCACGGCGCAAAGTTTAGCGCAGCAATTCCCAAGGCAGCGTTTTGCTGGTAAAACTGGTACTTCCAGCGATTATCGTGACAGTTGGTTCACTGGTTTTGATCATGAAACTGGTCTGACGATCTGGTTAGGACGTGATGACAACAAAGCGATTGGCTTGACCGGTGGCAGCGGCGCTTTGCCGGTTTTTTCAGCATATTTTCAGCAATCTGGCGCTAATTCGTTGTTCAGAGCGGTGCCGGAGAATGTTTATAAACAATTTATCAGCAAAAGCAGCGGGCGCTTTGTCAAAGATTCGTGCGTTAATGTATTGTTATTGCCGGTAATTTCAGTTGAAATGCCTTTGCATGAAAATTGTGATTGAGATGTGATAAGGTAAACACGTTATCAGGGAAAGTCGGGCGTATTATGTCAACCAAACCAGAACAGCATTTAAAAGTCGGTGATTGGTGGTATCTGCCACAGCAAGACAAATTAGTCAAAATGAATGAAAACGGCGAGGTCACTGAAACCGCCGAATTGGATAACTTATGCCAGAAAGCGATTAATTATTTTATTCTCAATGCCGGCAGGCTAATTACGCGTGACGAAATTCTGCAGGATGTCTGGGGCGTCAGAGATGTATCGGATGGTCGTATCTCCAGAGTGATCCGGGTACTGAGGGTCGCTTTAGGCGATGACAGCCGCGAGCCGACCTATATTGAAACCATTCCTAAACGTGGTTTCAGATTTATTGCACCTATTGCCGAAGTGGTGCTGCCGGAACCCATTGAACTGGAATTACCGGCTGAACCTCAGACCGTCACTGAGCCGAGCAACAGTCGCAACCCCCTCTATCGCCAGCTCGGTATCGCTGCTGCATTAGTGCTGCTGGCAGCTTTCGCCTATCTGCTGCTTACCCCAAGCCAAAAGCCAGACCAGGCCGACACAGTACCATTTGTCAGATATGAAGCCATCACCAGCCTGGTCGGGTTGGAGTTTGAGCCTTCAGTGTCATCAGATGGAAACTATTTAGCTTTCACTTACAAACCTGAAGAGTCACATTTAAGTAAATTAATGCTACAGAATTTAAGATCTAATGAAATCAAGACTTTATTAGAGTTTGATGGCGGCATTTCTGGTCCGGCATGGAGGCCTGATGGTAAGGCTATTGCTTATCAAAAAGTGAAAAAAAGTGAATATTGCCAGATAAGGCTTTTAACTTTTACCCCTGATAAAACGAGTGTAGTTAGTGATGAATTAGTCACTAATTGCGGTCTACAAACATTATCGGGGAGAATGTCTTGGTCGCCTGATGGCAAATTTTTAGTTTATCCCACCTGGCCGGAGGGAGAGAAAAATATGGTGCTCATGCTTCATCCAATTACTGGGGGTCAGCAAGAAAGATTAACCGCACCACCACAAACCAGCCTTGGTGATTATGTTGCTAAGTTTTCAAAAGATGGAAAATATATTGCTTTTTTGAGATATGTCGGGGATTCGGCAGGGCAAATTTGGATTATTGATTTAGAAACTCGTTCTTCTAGAAAACTTGCTCAGTTATCTGGTATCCCACCATTAAACATAGATTTTATAAATGATGATAAAGAAGTTATTTACCCCTCGAGTAATGCGTCTATTATCTCCGTTAATATAAAAACATCTGAGCAGAAGGTGCTAATTAACACAGAAAGTTTAGCACATGAAGTTTATATTACAGATCAAGGGCGATTATTTGTAAGTGTAGGTAGTGTAAGAAAAACAAATATCTCTAAGCAAGATAATCCACTCTTAAGTGATAATCGAAGTTCTCAATTAATTTTTCACTCTAGTCGAAATGATTCATCAGCAATTGCAAATCCCTTACTCAGTGGACCGTTAGCTGTGTATTCAAATCGCTCAGGTTTACCACAGATTTGGTTTTATTTTGATGATGGAAAACAAATTCAAATAAGTAAGTTTACAGAAGCTTATGATATGAAAAATATGGAATTTTCAGCTGACGGAAAAAACTTGCTTGCTAATGTAGGTAATTCAATTTGGGTTTTTTCTTTAGATAAACCGCCTATACAGTTATCGAGTCCGGAGCAGATTGTACTTGAACCTAGCTGGAGTTCTGATGGTAAATTTGTATACTTTATTGTTAGTAAAGAGGGGCGTTGGCAAGTCGTTAGAACTAAGGCTGATTCGAAAAATCAAGAAGTTGTAAGTAATGAATTTGATTTTTATCGTGAAAGTCCAGATGGAAAGTATCTAGTTTTTAGGATGCTTACTGACAAAAATTACAAATTAAGGGTTATAGAAACAAATGAGATTATTGATTTACCTATAACAATTCCTAGTTATTTGCATCCAAATTTTGTATTGCGGGATAACTACATATATTTTACTGAGCAAGTAAGTGATGATAAATTTTCAGTTAGAGGATTTAATCTGATAAATAGAAATGTAAAGGATACTGGTGTAGTTATGGAGAATTCCCTTCGTAATTTTACTGTTAGTCGTGACGAAAAATTTATCTATCTACCAGTAGGAAGCTATGGCGATATAGATATTGCTGAATTAAAGTTCAAATGAATATTTATAACCTAATTATTCCCACTTCGTAAGGTTTTAAAGAATAAATTAATCTATTGTCATGACTTCAATTTAAGCAGGGGATAATCATGAAATTCAAAAATTTAATCACTATCTTGGCTATGTCAATTGTAAGTTTCTCAGTTGCTGCTCACGTTTCAGATGAGAAAGATAATGACCCAGTGCCAAGTCAATATGAAAATGCTGATGCAGCTGAAAGTGTTGTTGAAGGTAATGAAATTAATTCCAATTCTGAGGAATACTTGGAAGAGAAATTTAAGCAATTAGACGAGAGTATTTACAAAACCGAAGCTGCCGACCAGTATATTTGCCAGCCATGGCCTAGATGTTAAGTACGTATTTATATCTATATTTTGAAATGAAACACTTCCCCACTAAATTATCTTAGTTTAGTGGGGGGTGGTAAAAGATATAATTAATATGGACAGTCTAGACAAAAATGCTACGTTATATACCCAAATTGGAAATTGGTGGTTTTTGCCTGAGTTTGGAACTCTTGTAACACAAGAAAAATCTGGTCAAATTGTCAGCACTGCGGCGCTAGACCCGTTTTGTCAGAAAACCATCAACTTTTTTATTTCTCATCCTGGTCGTTTTATCAGCCGGCAAGAGCTGATATTACAGGTTTGGGGACATTCTGACGTTTCTGAGCAACAGTTAATTGCGGTGATTAACACCTTACAACGGTGTTTTTTTAATGAAGGTAGTCCTGAGGTTTATTTACAGACTATCGCTAAAACTGGTTATCGTTTTATTGCTGCTTTGTCACAAAGTCAATTGCCGGATGAAATTGCAACTTGGTTACAGCATTCAGTGACGAATCAATTAAGCAGTGATAAACCAGCTATCTTGCCAAAACGCTGGTTAGCGGCAACTTTAGGTCTGGCCTTCGTCATCTGCAGCCTTGTTAGCTTAAGGTTTTCCTCCTCAGTGGCAAAAAATTCTGCGCGGCCTGACGTCGCAAAATTTCAGCAAGTGACTAATCAATCTGGATTAGAAGTTTATCCGGCCATATCACCTGATGGTCAGTGGTTAACTTATTTGCATATGGATAAAAACGGCCAAAAAGAAAATCTGCAATTGCGAAATTTACAAAATGGTGACACCAGCATTTTATTTGAAAAAGATGGATTTTATGCTGATGCGACCTGGCGCCCGGATAGCAAGGCTATTATCTATATGGTTGGTGCCTATCATCAGGATTACGAATTACGTCTGCTTGAACTGACGCCTGAACGAAAAGACCAATTACTGTTCACCATCCCGGCCGGTACCAAAATGGGCAGAATGAACTGGTCGCCTGATGGAACATCGCTGATTTATCCGCAACAAACGCCAGATAAACTGCAGACCAGTTTATGGTTGTATGACTTAAAAACAGCAAAGCGTGAACAACTGACAGTGTTACCCTCGTCCGGTTGGCTTGATTATGCACCGGTTTTTTCAAAGAATAGCCAGACAGTGGCTTTTTTAAGAAACTACAACGATAACAAAACTGAACTCTGGTTACTTGATTTGCCAAGTCGCGAGACCCGTTTACTTTATACATTAACTGGAGATGCGCCAGGATCAGTAGACTGGATCAATCAGGATACAGAGCTGTTGCTGCCGCATAGTGATCGCAGTTTACTGGTGATTGATGCGGCTACCGGTCAGGAAAACTTGAAGATTTTTACCGAGCAGCAAGCTCTCGGTATTCGTGTGAATGGTCAGCGCGTTTTTGCCGAGGCTGGAGCGTTTCGGCATAGCTGGATTGAGAAGCAGCGCAATCCGCTTGCAAAGCAACAGCCGCTCGATCAGAGCTTAACGACAGAAAAAGAGCTGGCGACCAGCCGAACTATTTTTAATATCGAACTCAATCCAGATCCGGCTGGCCCCATTGCGGTGAATACCAATAGATCCGGCAGTCGCCAGGTGTGGTTGTATTATCCTGATGGCCGGCAAATCCAGCTTAGTCACTTTAAGCTGGATAAAAGAATAACTTCGATGGCGTTTTCGCCGGCAGGTACTGAGTTATTGGTGGCGTTCGATAATCAGTTATGGCTATTGTCAGAACACCAGGCAGCGCGTCAATTGTTAAAACCGGGGCAAAGCGGACAAGTACCAAGTTGGAGCGCTGATGGCCGTTTTATTTATTTTATCGATACAGTGCAAGGACGAAATCAGGTCGCTCAAATCGACATCCACTCTTTGTCTCAACGAACGTTAGCGCTGGATTATTTTCGGCAGAGTCCGGATGGCCAATACCAGATCTTTCGCCAGCACAATGCCCAGCCTTACCAGTTAAAGTTTGCTCATACTGGAGAAGTGCTGGAGCTACCGCTGCCTGTGGATTCCAGTCTTTCTCCCTATATGGTACTAGCCAGGCAACATCTGTATTTCCTGGATTGGCAGGATGATCAGCATATTTTTATCCAGGCTTTTAATTTAACAACAAAAAAACTGATTAAAACCGGCATTAGAATGACCCATTCCAACTATAAGTTTACCCTGAGTGCGGATGAGCAGTACTTTTATCTACCGACCGGCACTTATGGTGAAATGGATATTGTGCAGTTACAGTTCTCTGAGGTGCTGCAGCAACAGTTATTTGATCCTGCCAGCCGATCTGAATCGACGCACTGATAACCCCACTGCATAAAGGCTGCAGGCCTGTCATTTTGTCCTGTCCATTTTCAGGATCAATCATCCACTTTTTCCTGTGTTGAAGGCGGGTTCGGCTGGTTACTCTAGCGACATCTATTTTACTTTGCTCAGCACTCGCTGTTGGTAGTTGAAGTGACCACCTAATTTCTATGGTACTCATGAACCCGAGTTCAGGTTCAATAAGCTTTAAAGTGAAAATAAAGTTAAAAATTGTTCTGAATTTAACCTTTTTATGCTAATTTTTCACCATTCCGGTGAAGGAGCACTTTTGTATGCATAACAGGGATGGCAGGCTTTCGCTCAAGGTTGGTGACTGGTGGTATATTGCCGAACTCGATAAGCTGGCCAGGCTGGATGACAGTGGTAATATTCTGGCCACTGCTGATTTTGACTTTCTTTGTCAGAAAACAATTAACTATTTTATCCGTAATCCTGGCCGTTTAGTGCCGCGGGAAGAGTTATTGCAGCATGTCTGGGGTCGGGCTGATGTGACCGACAGCTGTATTACCAGGGTGATCCGGGTGCTACGCCAGACATTAGGCGATAACCGGACCTCGCCCATTTATTTGCAAACCATTTCAAAAGTGGGTTACCGGCTGATTGCCTCAGTATCAGAACAGATGTTGCCAAGTCCGATAAAACCTGTGGTACAACAGCTGTCTCAGGCAAAAACGCCGGCGGTCAGTCTGCCGCAGAAAAGGCTGCGTTTGCAAGATGGCTGGCTTACGCCTTTGTTACTGCTGTGCAGTATGGTATTGCTGGTGTTGTCGCTGCATTTTTATGGCGCTGGCTGGCAATCACAAAAGGTTGCCACCCCCTTTGCTCGCTACATGCAACTGACTGAATTAGTCGGGGCTGAGTTTGATCCAGCCTTGTCGCCAGATGGCTTATGGCTGGCTTATATTCACTTCGATAAACAGCAACAAAACGCCAGCCTGATGCTCAAACATCTGGCATCTGGAGAAAACAGGCTGTTGTTTCGCCAACAAGCTGCCCTGGCCAGTCCGGTCTGGAGTCCGGATGGACGCACA
Organism: Rheinheimera sp. B2H12; assembly: GCF_059620065.1. Lineage (NCBI taxonomy): Bacteria > Pseudomonadati > Pseudomonadota > Gammaproteobacteria > Chromatiales > Chromatiaceae > Rheinheimera > Rheinheimera sp. B2H12. The sequence continues at coordinate 1,165,868 of NZ_CM184363.1, forward strand.
TTGCTGTATCTGGCAGCAACTGAAACCGCCGCCGAACTGCTGCAAATACAATTTGATGCAGCCTTGCAGCCACGCCATACCAAGCGACTCTTTAGTCTGGCTGCCGACTCAACTTTAGGTCATTTGAGCTGGTCCGCAGATGGTCAGTGGCTGGCGTATCCGGAGCGCAGCCGTGATCAGTATGGCAATAGTTTATGGCTGTATAATTTCAACAGCGGCAGTCGTGAACAAATTACCTTGCTGCCACCGACAGCGCTGCGTGACAGTTCGGCAGTATTTTCTGCCAATGGCCGTCAGCTGGCTTTTCTGCGCCATTACCATCATCACAGCGCGGAAATCTGGTTGCTGGATATGGCCACCCGTTCCAGTCAGTATCTGCAAACAATAGAGGGTGAAACACCGCTGAATATCAGTTGGTTACCACAGGATCAACTGTTGCTAATTAACCGCAGTGATCGTAGTTTAATGGCGATTGATGCCAGCAGCGGGCTGGTTCACTCTCAGTTAACCACGGACCAACAAACCCAGGCCGTCAGGATCAGTCCACAAGGGCATGTCATGGCCGTGATTGGCGAACTTTGGCATAGCTGGATTGAGCAGCGACAAAATCCGCTTTTTGCGTCAGCGCAGCCCGCAGTGGCGGCTCCGGTTGAAGCTGTGTTTCATTCCAGCCGCAGCGTTTTGGCAGTCCAACCTAATCCGCAGTCAACCGGGCCTGTTGCCGTCTTTACCGAACGTTCTGGTCGCCGCCAGATCTGGTTTTACTACCCGGATGGCCGCCAGTTACCGGTCAGTGATTTTATGCTGGATCGTCAGGTACAAGTAATGACGTTTTCGCCGGATGGCAAGCAGTTGGTTGCTGCGCTTGGTGATCAAATTTGGTTATTCAGCGCCTCTGCAGCCCCCCAACGGATCTCGCGAGTCAATCAGAGCGGCTGGCAACCGAGCTGGAGCCGGGACGGACAATATATTTATTTTATGACGGTCGAGCGTGGCCGCCACCATGTGATCAAAGCCAATGCCCGTAGTTTGAATCAGACACAGCTCGATGCTTACAATTATTATCAGCACAGTCCGGATGGTGAATATCTGTTGTATCGGCTGCAAGCGACCGAAGCTTTCCGGCTGAAATTTTTAAGCACCGGCCAGGAGCAAAAACTCCCTGTCAGTGTTAAAGCCGGCACTGTGCCCGATTTTGTGCTGGCCAGCGAGCATCTGTATTTCACCGAAATAAAAGATAAACATCATTTATTTATCAAAGCATTGCATCTGAAAAATAATCAGGTGACAGCCACCGGACTGACGATAAAAGCAACACATAAGCGTTTTAGTCTCAGTGCCGATGAACGCCATTTTTATTTATCCGCCGCCACTTTGGGCGAGTTGGATATTGCACAGCTGCTGTTATCAGAATTGAAGCGCGGTCAATTGTTCACCGCAGGCAGTACCGGTATTGGCAATCTGTAATGACGAATTGCATTCTTTTACAGATTTAATCTGATGAAGGTCGGTACAACTCATTAAATAATAAAAGCTTTCATGTATACTCCCCGTTGATATAGTCACGGGGAGGGCATGCATGCATTATGTCGAACCTTTAATTGGTATCGTAAACTGGCGTTATGACAGGGCTACAGGCAGATTGTCGCTGATAGATGACAGCACAGTGATCCATAAGCTCGAACCCAGATTACACCATTTATTAAATTATTTTCTGCAACACCCGAATCAGATCATCTCCAAAGATCAACTGATGGATGATGTCTGGCCAGAGGGGGAAGGAACAGATGCTGCAGTGATGCGGGCAGTTGCCAGCTTGCGTAAAATTCTGCAACCCGGACTGGCTGATCAAGCCTGTATCGAAACTTTATCAAAACGTGGTTATCGCTGGTTATTGCCGTTAACGGAATTGCCACTGCAAAAAATTGAAAAAGTAGCACTGCAATTCACCGCTGAAGAACACTGCGTCACTTTCCCACAGCCAGCCGAGCAAAAAAACTGCAAAGCTATTGCTTTACCCGCGCAACCTGTGGAGCAACAAAGTGCCAGTCAAGCTATACAACACAAATCAGGTTTCTCCCGTTACTGGCTTGCTGGCTTGTCGACACTACTGCTGCTAGGGCTGCTGTTGAGTATCTGGCTGTCGCCGGACACAGAAAAACCGACGGACATTTACAGTCAGCAACTGACCATCAGTGCGTTGGCAGGTAATGAAGTATCGCCATTACTGACTGCTGACCAGCAACATTTATTTTACCATTATCAGTTGCCGCCACAGCAGAAATGGCGCTGGCTGAAACATGATTTGACCAATAATAAGCAGCAAAGCGCCAGCCAGACGTTTGATAAGCTCGGGCAGGCGGTTTGGTTGGACCCGGAGCATTTTGTGTTTCAGGCGCAGGTGCAGCAACAATGTCATTTTTACTTGCAGGTTGCGGCTGAACTCACCATCGCAGCGCGCCAGGTTTTCCCTTGTCAACAGCTGGTCCGGCATGGATTGGTCAAATGGCAGGATAACTTGTTCTGGCTGGCACAGGCTGAGGACCAAAGTATTCAGCTATGGCAGCGTCCGGCCAGCGAATTTAACCAGACAAGTGGCACTGAGGCGAAATTAAGCTATCAGTTTGCGCCAGGTTACCGCCGGGCCTTGCAGTTAGTTGCGCACCAGCAATATTTATATCTGTTGCTGGAAAAAGATTTTGCCCAAACTAGTTTGTTTCGGTTAGATCCTGCCGATGCCGAATTGATCTGGCTGCAAGATTTTAATCTGCACATTACCCACCTCGCCGGTTGGCAACGGCATGCATTGTTACTGGCTACAGCGCAAGGACCTATGCTCTATGATCTGCGGCAGTCTGAGTTAACACGCTTAAATACCGCACAAGGGCTCTATACTGAACTCTATCCGCAACCACAAAATATTCTGGCGATTTCGTTGTTGGATGGCACTGCCGATATCTTACCGGTGAAGACAGCGGCGGCTGAAGTGCCCTCGAGCCTGTCACAATGGTTAAACAGCAATAAAAATGAATACCAGTTGGCGACGATGCCAGCTTCAATTGCAGCGCAACTGCCGGCCAGGCTGGCGTTTGTGTCAGAGCGCAGCGGTATGCCACAAATCTGGTTACAGCAGCAGGACAAATTACAACAATTAACCAGCTTGACCAGGCCAGTGCGGATCAGCCAGTTATTGTGGCATCAGCAAAAATTGTATGCCTTGCTGGACGCCGTGTTGTCCGAAATCAGTCTGACGGACGGCTCTGTGACAGCTTTAGACGTCGGTCAGCCAAGCAGATTAGTGTCATGTCAGCAACAATTGTACTGGACCGCCTGGTCTGCCGATGGCTGGAATTTATTTCGGCTGGATAAGGCGCAGCAAGCAGAGAAAATACGGCCAAACGTGGTGGATGCGCGTTGCGGGCCAGATGGCCAGTTAGTGTTGTTGCCATTTGGGGCTGCTGCTTTAGAGTTGTGGCAACCAGATTCGGACCAGAAGACAACCTTGGCTGTGCAACTGAATTGGCGACAGCAAGCTGCCGATAGCTGGTTAACCACTGAAACTGGCTTATACTGGCTGCAACGGCAGCAGTTATGGTTTTTGGCCTGGGGCCAACAACAACCAGAGCCTGTGCAGACTGAGCCGTCTTTTGATGCCGATGAAATTTATCGCGGCATCGCAGCTGAGCAGATTTATTTTCAGAAAATCAATGAGTTACAAGCAGATGTGATTTGGTTAAACCCACCGGCCTGAGCAAGTGCTGCAGGCCGGTGCGACCCGCAGATTAACGCTGTTTCATCGTGGCAAAAGCCTGATCGGCGGCTGCAATAGTCGCCGCCAGATCGTCCTCACTATGGGCCAGGCTTAAGAAACCCGCTTCATAAGCAGAAGGTGCCAGATAAACGCCTTGTTGTAACATCAGATGGAAGAATTGTTTAAAGGCTTCGATATCGCAGCGGGTAGCTTCGGCATAGCTGCTGACCTTAGGCTGATCGGTAAAGAACAAACCAAACATCGCCCCCACCTGATTGACACAGAAAGGGATCTGATGCTTAGCTGCAACTGCGCTCAGTCCAGCCAGCAATTGACTGGTTTTGGCTGTTAAAGCTTCATACACACCCGGCTGACGGATGGCGGTTAAAGCTGCCAGACCAGCCGCCATGGCAATTGGATTACCAGATAAGGTGCCTGCCTGATACACCGGACCCAGCGGTGCAATATGCTGCATAATGGCTTTTTTACCGCCAAAGGCGCCGACCGGCATGCCGCCACCAATGATCTTGCCCAGGGTGGTTAAATCCGGCGTCACGCCGTAATAAGCCTGAGCACCACCTAAGGCCACCCGGAAACCCGTCATTACTTCGTCAAAAATCAGCACAGCACCATATTGATCACACAGATCACGTAAACCCTGCAGATAACCAGGATTTGGCGGGATACAGTTCATATTGCCAGCGACAGGCTCGACGATCACACAAGCGATATCCTGGCCTTTTTCGGCAAATAATGCTGCCAGTTGTGGCAGATTATTAAATTCACAAGTCAGGGTATATTTGGCAAAGTCAGCCGGCACTCCTGGCGAATTTGGTACGCCCATGGTTAAAGCGCCTGAACCGGCTTTGACCAGTAAAGAATCCGCATGGCCGTGGTAACAACCTTCAAATTTAACAATGGTATCACGGCCAGTGTAACCCCGGGCCAGCCGAATCGCGCTCATGGTTGCTTCAGTGCCTGAACTGACCATCCGCACCATTTCCATCGACGGCACTATCGAGGTCACTAATTCCGCCATGTCAATTTCAGCCGGGCAGGGCGCGCCAAAGCTTAAGCCTTTTTCGGCTGCTTTGATCACCGCTTCGCGAATGGCTGGATGGTTATGCCCCAATAACATCGGCCCCCAGGAACCGATGTAATCAATATAACGGTTGCCATCGACATCATAAATATAAGCGCCATCAGCCCGTTCAATAAATACCGGCGTGCCGCCGACATGTTTAAAAGCCCGTACCGGTGAATTGACACCGCCAGGAATAGTTTGCTGGGCCCGGTTGAAAAGTTGTTCAGATAAAGTGGTCATCATTTAGATTCCTGCAAACTCAGGCGCAGTAAAAAGCACCTGAGGGATAAAAACAAATTCGGCCTGTTAGCCTTTATTCGAATACCAAGGCACTTCACGTTCATATTGACTGAGCTGCTTTTCGACGCCAAGGGTCAGCGCAAACAGTGCCATCCTGACCAGAACGCCATTATCCGCCTGGCGGAAAATGGCCAGATTCGGATTTAAGTTCAGATCATTGTCCAGTTCATTCGCCTCCAGCCGGGAGTCGCGTGGCAGCGGATGCATAATCACCGTATTTGATTTGCAGTGCTGGGTATAAATCTGCTGATTTAACCGAAACTTACCGCGATACTTATTGGCTTCATCCTGCGATGGAAAACGTTCTTCCTGAATACGGGTCTGATACACGATGTCGGCATTAATGTTACCTGCCAGTTGATCAGTGATGGTCACCTGATGACCGGCATTTTCAATGGCTGCGATAATTTCATCTGGCATTGCCAGCTCATTTGGCGCAATCAGGGTAAATTTGATATTTTTGTATAAGGCCAGTAATTTTGACAACGAGTGCACAGTACGGCCAAATTTTAAATCGCCGATCATCGCAATGTGCATGCCATCAATACTCTGCGCCGACGCCGCCAGTTCACGTTCGATGGTAAATAAATCCAGTAACGCCTGAGTAGGATGTTCATTGGCACCGTCACCGCCATTCAGCACCGGTACCCGGCTGCCTTCAGCAAATTCGGCTACTGCACCTGCTTGCGGGTGGCGCATGGCAATCACATCGCTGTAGCTGCTGATCACGCGGGCAGTATCAAACAAAGATTCGCCTTTGGATAAAGCGGAAGACTGCATGCCGGTGGTTTCCCGAACTTCACCACCGAGCAGGTTAAAAGCACAGCCAAAGCTGACACGAGTCCTGGTGCTGGGCTCAAAAAACAAATTACCCAGAATTGCCCCTTCCAGCACAGTGGTGCGTTTTTTGCGGTAAGCATAAGGTTCCATGCTTTGGGCAATCTGGAAAATATGCTGGATACTGTCGCGATCGAATTGTTTCACCGAAAGGATATGTTCGCCTTTGAAGCTCATCATGCGTGCCTATTGCTTGGAGTGACAGAAAGCGGCCGCCGGCCGCTGAACTGGCGCGCAGTATAGCAAAGTCAGCGGCTGAATACGAACTGCATCAGACAGGTTTGAGTACCGCCAGCAGAATGATGGCAAACATAACCAGCACAGGTAACTCGTTAAAAATACGGAAAAACTTCGGGCTTTTCTGGTTTCTGTTGTGTTTAAAATCGGCCAGCAATTTAAAGCAATAGCCGTGGTAGATGTACAACAAAGCGACCAGCAACAACTTATAGTGCAGCCAACTGCTGGCTTTGAACCAGGCTGCGCCGTAACTGTGGATCAACAACAGTCCAAACAACAAGGTTAACAAAGCAAAAGGCGTGACAAAAAACAGCAATCGCCGTTCCATGATTTTAAACTGGGCATCCACCTCGGCCGACTGGTTGGCAGCGTGGTAGACAAAGAGTCTGGGTAAATAAAAAATACCGGCAAACCAGGCCACCATAAAACCGATATGGAAGGCTTTATATAGCAAAATCGAAGTCATCGTGATTCCTGTTTAAAGTAAGTTATTTTGCCGCATCAGCAAGGCCCGCACTTGTTCCCAACTCACCAGTCCCAGAGGCTGATCGGCATGTTCATCGTCATAAATCAGCACAGCGCCTTCGCGTTGGTCACCGAGCTCGGCAAAAACTTCCGCCATAGTGACCTGATGACTAAGCGCTGCCACCGCAGAAAATTTCAGCATGCTTTGTTCCGTCATCGACATTGCCAAATCATAACTGGCCAACTGATAATGCTGATCAACGGCATAACTGCGTTTGATCAGCAGCAGTTGCTGCGGTTTTAAACCATCCAGCGCCTGGATCACCTGCGCGTCAGTCGGGTTTTCCAGCACCTGATAATCCTGTTGTAGCATGGCCAGTACGCCAACTTTTTGCAGCACATCATCAGCCGGCGCCAATTTATAGGGTAATTGCATAAAATCAAGCTGTTGCAGGAAAATTGACTTGGTCTGAAAAAACTGTACCGCTGTGACATAAGACACAGTGATCACCAGCATCGCCGGGACTATTAAATCCGGATTGGCGGCCAGTTCGGTGACAGCCACTAAGGCTGCCAGCGGTGCATGTAATGTTGCCGCCATCATGCCAGCCATGCCTAATACGGCATAAGTACCAGCTGCACTGCTATCGCCCAGCAATAACGACGGAATAAAAGCCAGTAGAGTGCCCATCACAATTCCAATCCCAAACACCGGACCGACAATACCGCCAGGCACGCCGAGCCCAAGCGCGGCGACCGTCAGCAGAATTTTGGCAATAAAAATGGCAAACAGTAGCAGCAATTCATTCGGTACTGTCACCGCATAATGGATCGCGCCTGTTTCAGCGCCAAGCGCTTGTGGCACCAGATAGCCAATACCAGCAGTCAGCACTGCAGCCAGCGTCAGCCGCAACGATAAATGCCAGTTGCGGAAGGTTTTCATTGTTTTCATCAGGCTTTGATTAAAAAAAGTCGCCACCACGCCCATGGCGATGCCACAGAGCACCAGATAAGGTAAATGCCAATTCGACAGCGAGATCATTTGAATGCTGGTCAGTTCGTTCCCGACACCAAACACAGTTCTGGTGGCGACGGCACCGGCCATGGAGGCCAGCATCACCGGCACAAATACATGGATACGGTATTCACGCAGCACCACTTCCATCACAAAAATCACTGCCGCGAGTGGCGTGTTAAAAGAAGCAGAAATACCGGCGGCAATACCACAGCCGGCCAGAATGCGGATACTGTTATAAGGTAAGCGCAAATAACTGCCCAGGGTACTGGCACCAAAGGCGCCTAAATGGACTGAAGGCCCCTCACGTCCTACTGAAAAACCAGCCGCCAGTGCGGCAATACCGCCCAAAAATTGGTGCAATGTATTGCGCCAGGGCATCATGCCGTACTTCACTTTGATGCGATGGATCACAAAAGGGATGCCAAGCCGGTAATGTTTTAAACCTATCACCAATCCGAGCAGCATAATAAAAGCCGCGGCAAAAAGCGGTAGTAACGCACGTTCCGGCGCCGTTAATGTGGTAAAGTCGTCATAGTGTTGCAGGTAAAATGCCTGTAATCCCATGATACTCAGTCGGAACAGAATGATCAGCGCCGCGGCGATCAGGCCACCCGCCAGCCCCAGCAGACATAGTTGTAATGATGTGACAGGCAGTGCCAGTCGACGTCGTAGCGGTGGCAGCCATAAGCGCCAGGATTTCATACTCAGTTACCGGCTTTTCAGATGATGTAACTAACATAACATTTTGAGTCTTTTGATGAAACTTGCACAGATAAAACTTCTGCTTTGGCCGTGGCGCATGCAACTTGGGGTGGTATTGTTGTTGTTGGTACTGGCTGTGCTGGCTGGTTATCGCTTTGGCAACTGGTCTTTGTTCCAGCAACAGCAGCAACTCAGAACCCAATTGCAGCAATTGCAGACTGCGCTGGAACAGTCAGAGCGCTTGTTGGCTGAGCAGCGTAAACAAACAGATTATCTGACTGCGGAGCTGGCGGTGGAAAAAAGTACTGTGACGCTGCAACAACAGGATTTAAAAGCTGAGCAGCAAAAGTTGTTTGATACCCGCAAAGAATTGGCGTTTTATCAGAAAATTATTTCACCGGATCTGCAGGCCAACAGCCTGATTATTGATAGTTTTGTTATAGCGCCAGCGGCTGACGCCGGTCGTTTTCGTTTTAGTCTGGTGTTGATTGAGCAAGATAAACAAAAGAATTTTGCCAAAGGTCAAATCAGTATGACTATCAGTGGCACTCAACAGGGCAAAGCCAAAAGCCATGACTTGTTGCAACTGGCGGGCTACAGTAAAGCGGACCGGCGTTTTAGCTTTAAGCATTTCCAGATTTTTGAGCAGGAATTTGCCTTGCCAGCAGATTTTGTGCCCAAACAAGTCGATGTCACTATTCTGGTACCAGCCAGCCGCGGTAGCAAAGCGGCCAAAGTCAGTAAAACGTTGCTATGGCAGGATGTGGTTGCTGGGGAAATACTTGAATAAATTAGTCAGGTATTAGATAATTCGCGCCAGTTTTTTAGTTGAGGTCACACTATGTCTGAAGTTCAGGTTCCGATTCAGTTTACGGATGCGGCCGCCAATAAAGTGCTTTCGCTGATCCAGGAAGAAGAAAATCCGGCTTTAAAATTACGGGTTTATGTCACAGGCGGTGGCTGCTCAGGTTTTCAATACGGTTTTACCTTTGATGAAAAGGTCAATGACGGCGATCTGACCATTGATAAAAACGGCGTCACTATGGTGGTCGATCCGATGAGTCTGCAGTATCTGTTGGGTGGTATCGTGGATTATACCGAAGGATTGCAGGGTAGTCGTTTTCTGGTACAGAACCCGAATGCCACCACGACTTGTGGCTGTGGTTCGAGCTTTTCTGTCTGATTTTTAGGTCCAGCCCTGGTCAATCTATGATTGCAACTGGTCTGGACTGTGTTTTTTTCTGCAATGTTCCTATTTTCCGTATAGTCAAATCTTCTCATTCGCGTTAAAGTGATTTTTTATAACATAAAAGTAACATAATGTAGCGGTTGCTGGCAATTGTTCCCGTCTTCATGCCTGCGGTTTTGCACTACTTTGAATGTTTAAAATTTTTTATCCAATAAAATCAGTCGGATGCTGCTAAAGTTGTAGATTGAATACAATTTTTAACGGTTGTAACTATACGCTCGTCGCATCCTATGGTTTAATTAACTGATATTTATTGCTTATTGGGACACCAATAAGGTTTGGATTTTGATTTGGCAGGAAGTGTTTGACATAAAAAAAGGCGTTCAACGCTGGGAGAAGAAAACGTTATGAAAGGTACGAAAAGCGTCATCTCTGACGAAAATAAAAGACTGTGTTTATGGTTAAAGCGGCAAAGGCAGGATAAAGGCCACACCATGCGCAGTTTGTCTGAAGTATTGGGAACTCCACATTCATTCATTGGAAAAGTAGAAAACCAGGAACGCAGATTGGATGTTGTTGAGTTTGTTCGGTATTGTCAGGCATTGGAAGTTGACCCAGCGGACGGATTAAAGCAGGTACTGAGCCAATAATGATTTGGTCTTGGTGAATGACAACAAAGCCGCTTGATTGCGGCTTTGTTGTTTTTAGCTCAGTTTATAGCGGCCTGTGCCGGCTTATTGCGGCTGCTGAGTTGCGCTTTGCTGTTTAACTGCCGGACGATAAACCATAACAACAATAATCCAGGGAGCACCATCAAGGAAGTCAGCACAAAAAATAGCGCCCAGTTGCCGTCCAGTGCATCGACCAGACTACCGGCAAAAGAAGCCATCGAGGTTCTGGCAAAATTACCAATAGAGGCCAGTAAGGCATATTGGGTGGCAGAAAACGCCACGCCGGTAAAGCTGGTCAGGAAAGCCACAAAAGCCACAATCGAAAAAGCAGTGGTAAAATTATCTAACAGGATAGTCCAGAGCAGTAATTGTTCATCCGGTCCCGCCAATGCAATCCAGGCGAACATCAGATTACTCGCAGCCATGGTTACGCCCCCTAACACCAGACCTTTGATCACACCAAAACGCACATTCAACAAACTGCCCAATAAAGTGAACACCATAGTGGCGCCCCAGCCAATCAATTTGGAATATTCGGCGATTTGTTCATTGGAAAAACCGACTTCACGGTAAAACTGAATCGACATCCTGCCGAGCAAAGCCTCACCTAATTTAAAGATCAGAATAAAGGCAATCAGTGAGCATGACAGCAGCATACCATTACGCCGGAAAAACTCGGCAAATGGCTCAATGACGGTCACACTGAACCAGAGCAGTGCAGGATGCTGGATTTTTTGCTGATAACGTGCCGCAGCCTTTTGTTGCAGCAGATCGCGATGACTGACAGGTTCAGTGATGAATAAACTGGCCACAGCCAGTGCCAGTAAAATCAGGGCCATGCCAAGATAAACCTGCGGCCAGCCATGGCTGTCGGCGTAGTGAAAAGCGTAAAAACCAGGCAGCGAATAACCAGTCCACCAGCCAGCAACGCTCATCGCGGCGGCAGCTGGCAATCTGGCAGGTTCATCCCCAATGATATCAATGCGGTAGCCATCGATGGCGATATCCATAGTGGCGGCGGCTGCGGCGATTAATAACGCCAGTAATGAAGTCCAAAGCAAACTGTAAGCCGGATTGGTGAAGGCGATGGCGATAGTGGCCAGCACGATAAACAGCTGCATCAGCAAGATCCAACTGCGTCTTTGCCCTAATAATTGATAAAACCAGCCTAACTTGACTCTGTCCACCAAGGGCGCCCATAAAAAATTAATGGCGTAGACCGCGGTGACAGATCCAAAAAAGCCGATGGTGGCTCTGGATAAGTTCGCATCTTTTAGCCAGCCGCTCATGGCAGAACCAATCAGCACCCAGGGAAACCCAGATGAACAACCGAGCAGGAAGATAAATAACAATCTGCGGTCACGGTATTGCGTTAAAGCGGCGAAAAAACCCGGCTGGGCATTAACAGATCCGGACATGCAGTCATCACTCCAGCAGGAAGGCTTATAAAGCTGGCACCTTAACAAAGTGCTGTTGCTGAAGAAAGGGGGCAGCACTGAAATGTCGCATCCGAAGGCAAAAATGCAGTGCTGCAAGTTGGTTGGCTGCCGCTTGGCTAAGGGCGGATGCCAATACATTCAAATGGAATTTCGGCTTTACCCTGCAGAAAACCAACGCAGTATTGCAATCTTTTGCGCAGCAGCCGGTCTTGCTTTAATTCGGTTTCAGACCAGTATTCAAGCTGATGTAATAAATGCCAGAACACCTGCTCCTGCCGGTTGGCCGGGGTGTGATTGAGGATCTGAAACTGTGCCCATTCTTCCAGCGTGTCCCAGATAAACAGATGAATTTCACGGTGCGGTAATTGCCCGCGCAAATAACGCGACACATAAAAAACCAGCTGTTGCGATTTTTCGATAAAAAACAGCTCTAACATAACCGGCCCCAACCAAGGCAAAATGCTTGAGTGATGTCTCATTCTGCCTGGGCAGAATCTGTGGCAGTTGCAGGGTTCACTCACTGAACCCTGCAGGCGTTAAGGAGAAGTATAGCGGGGATTATTTATCCTGAATTCGTCTGCGGCAGTTTCAGGCAAAAATTGCTGCCAAAATGGCTGTCAATCAAAGGGCAGTGCCCATTTATTTAGCGGGTAACAGAATGGCGCGGATCAGCACCAATGGCTGCTTTGGCACATTTTCCCAGCCTAGTTTTTCTTGATAACCCGTTTCTAAAGCTTTGATTTTATCAAAAACTTCCATGCCCTCGACCACAGTGCCAAACACGGCATAACCCCAGTCTTTGCCTGGATCCAAGCTTGGATTGTCATTCAGATTAATAAAAAACTGACTGGTTGCGCTATGTGGATCAGTTTGTCTTGCCATTGAAATGGTATAAAGCCGGTTTTTCAGCCCATTGCCGGATTCATTATGGATCATGGCAAAGCTTTTCAGTGGCTTATAATCGCGATCATAACCACCCCCCTGTAACACAAACTCAGGTTCCAGCCGGTGAAACAGACTGCCGTCATATACTTTTTTATCGACATAGGTCAAAAAATTATTCACTGTCAGCGCAGCTCTGGTTCTGTCCAGCTCGACCACAATATGACCGGCTGTTGTTTCCAGCCGGACCCTTGGGAAAAAGTTATCTTTTTGCAAATACTGACCATTGGCCAAACTGCTGGTCGAGACCAGCAGTAACAACAGGGCATAGATAAATTTCATCAGTTAATTCCTCAGGAAATCTTGCCAGCTCTGATCACGCAATAAGTTGGCGATCACTTGCTCCGTTAATACCCGTAACTCTCGCTCTGCGACGGCAGTATCCAGTTTAAATGGGCCGGAAAAACTGCTTTTACCGCTGTAGCTTTTGTTAAAAGAACCTGAATCCCGCTCAATCTGAATGCTTAATTCAACATTGTTTTTCACAATATGCTCAACAGTACGTAGTTCAGCATTGGCTTCCAGTTGATTAATCTGCACTGTAACCACCACAGGCTCAGCTTCAGCCACACGGGCGCCCTGGCTGGTAAATGCCGAGGCCAGCGCCTGTTGTAATTGCTGTGGTAAGTCATTGCTGGTTGGGTAAGCATTCACTTTATCACCATCGCGCATCACCAGCGTGCCGTTGGTCGGTCTGTTATCCTGTACATTTAACCTAAAAGCGACATTACTCAGCTGATTGGTCTGATTCCAGAATACTTGAGGGGCCACAATAAAAGATGGCACCGGATTGCTGCAAGCTGCCAGAGTCAGCATGGAGGCTAGGAGTAAACGACGCATATTCAGTTCCTTTTTATAGCTTCTAAGATGGTAAATTTTGCATTACTGGCCACATGAATACAACCGCCAAACAACCGTGCCAGTTTTTCACTGTAACCTAAATGCCGGTTGGCGACGATACGCAATCTGCCGTGTTTTTTCAGCACCCGCCTCGCATCGCTGAACATTTGCCAGGCGATATGATCAGTGATGGCATGTTGCTGGTGAAAGGGTGGATTACAAATCACCACATCAGCACTGTTATCGGCCTGGCTGGCCAGGCAGTCATCAATGATAAATTCGGCTTGTTGCACCAGTGCCGGAAAGTTAGCAGCTAATGTCAGTCTGGCTGACTCAATAGCCATATAGGATTCATCGGTGCCGACCAGTTGCAGTTCAGGTTGTTGCTGCAGCATCCGGATGCCCAACACGCCATTACCACAACCCAAATCAATCACGCGCTGACCGGGCGCACATCGCGGCAGGTGTTGTAATAAAAAGCGGGCACCAATATCTAAGCCATCGCGGGAAAATACATTGGCATGGTTGATCATCAACAGTTGTTCTGTGCTGTCTTGCCAGCGCAATGGAAACTCAGGGCTGGTGGCTAGCGCTTGTTGCGGATCGATGTGACAACGAATAATCCGACATTTTCGAACGGTCAGGGATGCTTCAACCGGCCCCAGTTCCTGACGGAATATATTCAGCAGATTCTGGCTGATATCCTTGGCTTTAGCCGCGGCGATGATCTGGCAGTCTGCTGGCAGCTGTTGTTTCAGTTGCCGCAGTTGATAGCGTAAATAACTATGGTTATTGGGTAGTTTCAGCAGCACCAGGGATGCTGCAGGCAAAGGATCCAGGCTGCTCAGTTGGGTTAACTGTGGCAGATCCAACTGGTTCTGCTGGAAATTATACCGGGTTGCCAGTTGGCTGATGTAGGAGTCTGACACCTGAACCGGCTGATAACTGGCCAGAGCAGCTGCAAGGGCACCAAACTGGTCATTGAGCAGTAACAGAGTTGCAGGCCCAGATTGTAGCAGTGGCAATGCGGTTTCTACTAACAACTCGTCAGCAGCATCCCAGGCCTGTAAACTACGATTTTTTTGTTCTGGCGGAAATCGATCGAGTGTCAGTGACTGACCTGCGATCACACATGAAAGGCTCATAGTTTGATGATCATCTGCAAAGAAGGGGGCTATTTTGCCAGATCTGCAGCTTAGCGACAACCAAAGGCAGCAGGCCCGTCACTGCCAACACTTTTTATTGCCGGATGCAGAGTTATGGTTGTGGCGGCAGTGGTTGCCGCCTGCCCAGAGTCAACCGATATTTCAGCAGCTCATGACGACGATGCCATGGCAGCAGCCGCAGATCCGGATGTTTGGTAATGCAGTGCAGATCCCGCGCAAGCAAGTCTGGATGGGGGATCCGCATTGCAGTTATCGTTATTCGGGAGTGTTGTTTCAGCCCGAACCCTGGCAGCCATTGCTGCAGAAGATCACGGCCTGGGTCAATCGGCAACTGAATCGCCAGTTTAATGCTGTGCTGCTGAACTTATACCGGCAGGGTGATGAACATATGGGCTGGCACAGTGATGATGAACCTGAACTTGGCGCCATGCCAGAAATTGCTTCCTTGAGTCTGGGGCAGAGCAGACGCTTTGATTTGCGGCATCGTTCAGAGGGGCATCAGCTAAATTTAACCTTAGCTGACGGCGACTTATTGTTGATGGCTGGGGACTGCCAGCAGCACTGGCAACATCGGCTGCCAAAACAAGCCAAAGCAGATTCAGCCAGAATTAATCTGACTTTTCGTTCTATAGCTAGACCAGTCTAAGCTGCTTTGGCAAGGTTTTTTGGATATCTTTTTTTGCGATAAAACAGTTGCTGACAAGCCAGAGCCACGGCACTACAGTAGAGAATGAATACGAACAGAAGGAACAGGCATTATGTTAATCCATACCTCGATCGAGCAAAAACTGTTAACAGCCTTCGACCCCGTGTTCCTGGATGTGATTGATGAAAGTCACATGCACAGTGTGGCACCAGGGGTTGAATCACATTTTAAAGTGGTTATTGTGACACCAGCTTTTGATGGTATGCGCTTGCTGCAGCGGCACCGTGCTGTGAACGCAATAGTTGCCACTGAGCTGGCGGAGAAAATTCATGCGCTGGCACTCCACACTTACACGCCGGGTGAGTGGTATGAATATTACGCGGAGAAACCACCAGCTTCACCAAAATGTTTTGGCGGTTCTAAACGGGATAAAACGCCAACCGAATAAACGCACTATCTGGCCTGTTGCAGTGTCAGCAACAGGCCATTCTTGTGGCTCAGTGCAATGCTTTTGTTGCTGTCCACTGTTTTCCTATGCTGATCAGACCTGTTTGCTGTGTTAAAGTTTTACACTAACGGCAATTTTAACCAACAACAGGTTCTTATTTATGGTTATTCAACCGAAAATCCGTGGTTTCATCTGTACCAATGCGCATCCGGTCGGCTGCGCTGAACATGTGCAAGAACAAATCCAATACGTGAAAACGCACGGTCAAGTCAACAATGGACCAAAAAATGTACTGGTTATCGGCGCATCCACTGGCTATGGCCTGGCGTCGCGGATCACTGCTGCTTTTGGTTCAGGTGCCAATACCTTAGGTATTTTCTTCGAAAAAGAAGCGACCGAAGGTAAAACCGGCTCGGCTGGCTGGTACAACACTGCAGCTTTTGAACAGGCAGCCAATGCAGCAGGTTTGTGGAATAAGCACCTCAATGGTGATGCCTTTACCGATGAATTAAAAGCGCAGGCGATTGAGCTGATCCAGCAGGAAATGGGCAAAATTGATCTGGTGGTCTACAGCCTGGCAGCGCCACGGCGCAAAGATCCGGTCAGTGGTGAGATTTACAGCTCAGTGTTAAAGCCAATTGGTCAGGCGTACACCGCCAAAACGCTGAACACCAGTAAACGTGAAATTGAAAACGTCTCAGTTGAACCTGCCAATGATGACGAAATTTTTAATACCGTCAAAGTGATGGGTGGGGAAGACTGGGAGCGCTGGCTGGATCAACTGCATGCTGCCGGTGTGCTGGCTGAAAACGTCCAAACAGTTGCCTATACCTATATCGGTAAAGAACTGACCTGGCCAATTTATGGTAAAGCCACTATTGGTCGCGCCAAAGAAGATTTAGACCGCGCTGCGACGGCTATTACCAATAAGCTGCAAAGCCAACAAGGTCATGCTTATGTCGCTTCGTTAAAAGCGTTGGTGACCCAAGCCAGTTCAGCGATTCCTATTATGCCGCTCTATATTTCATTGCTGTACCGGGTGATGAAAGAAGAGGGCAGCCACGAAGGTTGCATCGAACAAATTTATGGTTTGTTTCAACAGTGTCTGTACAACCCGGCGCGTCAGTTAGATGAAGCGGGTCGGCTGCGGATGGATGGCAAAGAGCTTGCCGAGCATATTCAGAGCAAAGTGACCGCCTTATGGCAACAGGTTGAAACGACTAATATTGATGAGCTGACTGATTACAAAGGTTATCATCAGGAGTTTTTGCGGTTATTTGGCTTTGGTTATAGCCATGTTGACTACAATGCAGATGTATCTCCGATGGTCAGTCTGGCAAATTTAGCTTAAGATACTGCGCCGCCGAACAGGCGGCTTTTGTTTGCGCAAGTGGGTAATAACTTAATCAAATAACACTGAATCTGGCGCTGTGACTGGTAGTAAAGAAGAAATCAGACTGATTTTCGGCTTTCTCAGGCAAAAAAATCAATCTTGACTACACTTGGCACAGTCCGTTCGTCAGCGACAGAATTTTGTTATTTATCATAGCTGGCCTGTGGGTTTAATGCTAAAATCCGCCGCTATGTACGTGTATCTGGTGAAATTAGGTTGCGATTCAGCCCGATTTCGCCAGGTGCGCTGCCAGGTGAGCAGCTGAAAAACCAGGCCCTGTTTCTTCCCGTTAAAGTAGTGCAAGTACGTATGATTAAAATCAAAAAAGGATTGGACATTCCCCTGTCGGGCAGTCCTAAACAAGTGATTCATGACGGTCCTGCTGTCAAATCGGTCGCTGTACTGGGTGAAGAGTATGTCGGTATGCGTCCAACCATGTTGGTTGAGGTTGGCGATAAAGTAAAAAAAGGTCAGGGTCTTTTTGAAGACAAAAAAAATCCTGGCGTGAAATTTACGGCGTCGGTCGCGGGTACTGTCAAACTGATTAACCGTGGTGCCAAGCGGGTTCTGCAATCTGTGGTCATCGAAGCTGATGGCAGCAACGACTCTGTAGCTTTTACAGCTGTTGCGGCTGACAAATTAGCTTCGCTGGAAAGCGCAGTGGTGAAACAGCAATTACTGGATTCAGGTTTATGGACTGCGTTCCGCACTCGTCCATTTAGCCAAATTCCAGCCATTGACAGCACGCCAAAAGCGATTTTTGTCACCGCGATTGATACTAATCCGTTAGCAGCTGATCCTGCAGTAGTGATTGCTGCGGCTGGTGATGCATTGCAACATGGTTTGACCGTACTGACTCGTCTGACAGAGGCCAAAGTTTTTCTGTGTAAAGCTCCGGCTACCCAGATTAACGCGCCTGCTAAGGTTCAGGTGGAAGAGTTTGCCGGCCCGCACCCTGCAGGTTTGCCAGGCACTCATATCCATTTCCTGGCTCCGGTGTCGCTGAACAGCGTCGCCTGGCACATCAACTATCAGGACGTGATCGCCATTGGTAAGCTGTTCGTTACAGGCGAACTGGATACCAGCCGAGTGATTTCACTGGCCGGTCCTGTGGTGAAAAATCCACGTTTGATTAAAACCGTACTGGGCGCTGCAGTGGAAGATATAACTGCAGGTGAGCTGAGCGAAGGCCAGAACCGTATCATTTCAGGATCGGTGTTGGCAGGCAAAGCTGCGACTGGTGTGCACGCTTATCTTGGTCGTTTCCATTCCCAGCTTTCTGTGCTGGCTGAAGGTTACGAAAAAGAGTTCCTCGGCTGGATTGTGCCAGGTGCGCAGAAGTTTTCTGTCACTCGCGCTTACCTGTCGCATTTAAGCCCGAAACGCCTGTTCAACATGACCACCACGACCAACGGTTCAGACCGTGCCATGGTGCCAATTGGCAACTATGAGCGTGTGATGCCTCTGGATATTTTACCAACGTTACTGTTGCGTGATTTACTGGTCGGCGATACCGATGGTGCCATTTCGTTAGGTTGTTTGGAACTGGATGAAGAAGATCTGGCATTATGTACCTTTGTCTGCCCTGGCAAATACGACTACGGCGTGGCACTGCGTAATGCTCTGACAACCATCCAGAAGGAAGGCTGAAGATGAGCTTAAAGCATTATTTAGAAAGCATTGAACCGCAATTTGAAAAAGGCGGTAAACATGAAAAGTGGTACGCTTTATATGAAGCCGTTGCCACTATTCTGTATACACCGGGTAAAGTCACTAAGTCTGCCACCCATGTACGTGACAGCATCGACTTAAAACGGATCATGATTTTTGTCTGGTTAATGTTATTCCCTGCCATGTTCTTTGGTATGTTTAACATTGGTCACCAGGCGGCGTCAGTTTTATCTGCAACAGTGACTGTTCCTGATACCTGGCAAGTGGCTTTATTCCACATGTTGGGCGGCGAATTGACAGCTGAATCAGGCTGGGGTAGCAAAATGCTGTACGGCGCTTGCTGGTTCCTGCCTATTTATGCAGTGGTATTTGCCGTCGGTGGTTTCTGGGAAGTGTTATTTGCCTCTGTCCGTAAACACGAGATCAATGAAGGTTTCTTCGTTTCTTCTATTCTGTTTGCGTTGATTCTGCCGGCAACCATCCCACTGTGGCAGGCTGCCTTGGGTATTACTTTTGGTATCGTGATTGCGAAAGAAGTGTTTGGTGGTACTGGCCGTAACTTCTTAAACCCGGCACTGGCTGGCCGTGCTTTCCTGTTCTTTGCTTACCCGGCACAAATTTCTGGTGACAAAGTCTGGACTGTCGCTGACGGTTATGCCGGTGCAACCTGGTTATCAAAAGCGGCCAACGGTGAAGTCACTGACTGGTCAATCAATCAACAGTGGTGGGATGCATTCTATGGTTTCATTCCTGGTTCTATCGGTGAGACTTCAACCTTAGCCCTGATGATTGGTGGTTTGGCACTGATTTACTTCCGCATTGCTTCTTGGCGTATTGTCGCTGGTGTGATGGTCGGTACTGTGGTGTTCTCTACCATGTTTAACCTGATTGGTTCAGACACTAATGCAATGTTTGCTATGCCTTGGTACTGGCACGTTGTACTGGGTGGTTTTGCCATTGGTATGTTCTTTATGGCAACAGATCCGGTCTCTGCGTCTTTCACTGATGCAGGCAAATGGTCCTACGGTATTCTGATTGGTTTTATGGTCGTGATGATTCGTGTGGTGAACCCGGCATATCCGGAAGGCATGATGCTGGCGATTCTGTTCGCTAACCTGTTCGCACCATTGTTTGATTTTATGGTTGCACAAGGCAACATCAAGCGGAGGCTGGCACGTAATGTCTAATAATAACGAAAGCATCGGCAAAACGTTTTTTGTCGTTATTGGCCTGTGCTTGATCTGTGCGATTTTTGTCGCCAGTTCTGCCGTCATGTTGCGTCCGAAACAAGCGGAAAACAAGCTACTGGATGCACAGAAGAACATTCTGGTTGCTACAGGTTTATTATCTGGTGGTAATGTCAAAGAACTGTTTGAAAAACATATTCAGCAGCGTCTGGTTGACTTGGAAACTGGTGAGTTTGTACAGCAGGATCCATTAACTTATGACTACCGTAAAATGATGAAAGATCCTGCTGGCAGCATCAAGCTGACGGATCAGGAAGATTTAGCATCAATCAAAACCCGCGCCAAAATCGCGCCGGTTTATATCGCCTACAATGATGGTATTGCCTCAGGTCAGATTTCTGCCATCGTGCTGCCAGTACATGGCTATGGTCTGTGGTCGACCATGCATGGTTTTCTGGCATTGGACAAAGACGGCGTGACCATTAAGGGGCTGAACTACTACGAGCATGGCGAAACGCCTGGTTTGGGTGGTGAAATTCAGAATCCGAAATGGGTTGCTCAGTTTGTCGGTAAAAAGCTGACGGATGATGCCG
This sequence comes from Rheinheimera sp. B2H12, assembly GCF_059620065.1. Taxonomy (NCBI): domain Bacteria; kingdom Pseudomonadati; phylum Pseudomonadota; class Gammaproteobacteria; order Chromatiales; family Chromatiaceae; genus Rheinheimera; species Rheinheimera sp. B2H12. The sequence goes on from NZ_CM184363.1 coordinate 1,186,447, forward strand.
GTAATCCAGCGATTAAAATCCTGAAACCTGGTAACGCCCAGGCAGGTTCTGCCACTGAAGTCGACGGTTTATCCGGTGCAACTTTAACCAGTAATGGTGTGCAGAACACGTTCGAGTTCTGGGCAGGTGCCAAAGGCTTTGCCCCATTCCTGGCTAAAGTTCGTCAAGGAGCATTAAATAATGGCTAGTGCAAAAGAAATGAAGGCGCTTGTTTTTGGGCCGGTTTTTGCCAATAACCCTATTGCATTACAGGTGCTCGGTATCTGTTCTGCGCTGGCAGTAACAACAAAACTGGATAAAGCACTGGTGATGGGTGTTGCCCTGACACTGGTCACAGCATTCTCCAGTATGTTTATCTCAATGATCCGTAATCATATTCCGTCAAGTGTGCGGATTATCGTGCAAATGACCATTATCGCTTCCTTGGTTATTGTGGTAGACCAGGTACTGAAAGCTTATGCCTACAACGTAGCGAAAGAGCTGTCAGTCTTTGTTGGTCTGATCATTACCAACTGTATCGTGATGGGGCGTGCTGAAGCTTACGCGATGAAAAGCCCGCCATTGATGTCATTCCTGGATGGCATCGGTAATGGTCTGGGTTATACCGTGCTGTTAGTCATTGTCGCTGTGATCCGTGAACTGTTCGGCTCAGGTACATTGCTAGGTGTGGAAATTCTGCCACTGATCAGTGCTGGCGGCTGGTACCAGCCGATGGGTCTGTTGTTAATGCCACCAAGTGCATTCTTCATTATCGGTATTTTGATTTGGATGCTGCGGACCTGGCGTCCTGAGCAACAAGAGAAGCACTAAGGAGTCATGACATGGAACATTATTTAAGTTTGTTTGTTCGTGCCGTGTTTATCGATAACTTAGCGTTATCCTTTTTCCTCGGTATGTGTACTTTTATCGCGATTTCCAAGCAAATCAAAACTGCTTTCAGTTTAGGTATTGCCGTGACTGTGGTGCTGGGTTTATCAGTACCGCTAAATAACATCGTGTTTAAGCAATTTCTGGCACCTGGTGCATTGGACTGGTTAGGTTTTCCTGATACAGATTTAAGTTTCCTTGGTTTTATTGCTTATATCGGTGTGATTGCCGGCCTGGTACAAGTGCTGGAAATGTTCCTCGATAAATATGTGCCGTCACTGTACAACGCGCTGGGTATCTTCCTGCCTTTGATTACAGTGAACTGCGCTATTTTCGGTGGTGTTGCTTTCATGGTCGAGCGCGACTATACCCTGGCCGAGAGCGCTGTGTTTGGTTTAGGCGGTGGTATCGGCTGGACTCTGGCAATTACGTTAATGGCTGCTGTCAGTGAAAAGCTGAAATATGCTGACGTACCAGTGGCATTACGTGGTTTAGGTTCACGCTTTATTATGGTTGGTCTGATGAGTCTGGGCTTTTTGTCCTTCTCAGGCGTATCCCTGTAAGCATCAGAAGTAAAAGGAAAAGACAATGCAAGAGATTTATCTTGGCGTTGGTATGTTCACCTTACTGGTGGTTGCCCTCGTTGTCATGATTTTGGCAGCTAAAGCAAAACTGGTGTCTTCCGGTGAAATTACCATTGGCATCAACGGTGATCCGTCAAAAGCAATCAAAACAGGTGCCGGCGGTAAACTGTTAAGTGTACTGGCTGACAAGGGTATTTTCCTGTCTTCAGCCTGTGGTGGTGGTGGTTCTTGTGGTCAGTGCCGTGTGCACGTTCATGCCGGTGGCGGTGATGTACTGCCGGTTGAATTTGGTCACTTAACCAAAGGTGAGCGTCGGGAAGGTTGCCGTTTAGCTTGTCAGGTCAGTGTCAAAACTGATATGGAAATTGAAGTCGAGCCAGAAATTTTTGGTATCAAAAAGTGGGCTTGTTCTGTTATTTCAAATGACAACAAAGCCACCTTTATTAAAGAACTGAAACTTCAGATCCCGGATGGCGAATCTGTACCTTTCCGTGCTGGTGGTTATATTCAGATCGAAGCACCTGCGCATCACATCAAATATGCTGATTTTGATATTCCGGCCGAGTACCGTGGTGACTGGGAACGCTTTAAGTTCTTCACCTTAGAATCGAAAGTGGACGAAGAAACCATCCGTGCTTACTCGATGGCGAACTATCCGGAAGAAGAAGGCATCATCATGTTAAACGTGCGGATTGCAACCCCGCCACCAAACAACCTGACACTGCCATGCGGTAAAATGTCTTCATTCATCTGGAGCCTGAAAGCCGGTGATAAAGTGACTATTTCTGGTCCATTTGGTGAGTTCTTCGCCAAAGATACTGAAGCAGAAATGGTCTTTATCGGTGGTGGGGCTGGTATGGCACCAATGCGTTCACACATTTTTGACCAGCTGCGTCGGTTAAAATCTAAACGCAAAATTACCTTCTGGTATGGTGCCCGTTCTAAACGTGAAATGTTCTACGTTGAAGATTTCGATATGTTGCAAGCAGAAAACGAAAACTTTAAGTGGCATGTTGCCTTGTCTGATCCGCAACCGGAAGATAACTGGACTGGCTACACTGGTTTTATCCACAACGTCATTTATGAGAACTACCTGAAAAACCACAAGGCTCCGGAAGATTGTGAATTCTACATGTGTGGTCCGCCAATGATGAACAAAGCTGTCATCAATATGCTGAAAGATTTAGGCGTAGAAGATGAAAACATCCTGTTGGATGACTTTGGTGGTTAACCACTGAAACTTGAAAAAGCCAACCTTCGGGTTGGCTTTTTGTTTTTACAGTCCGGCCTCAGCCAGAGGCTGAGGCGCGTTTTCGGCAAGACCAGCCATGCAAGCTAGTCCCCGTTAAAAAGCGACGGCTAAAAACCATTGCAACACTGGGGTTGTGGCTGATTTATTGTTACAATAGTGTCCTTTGCTGCTGCATATACCGCCTGAATAAAGATCGAGGTAATGATGGAAATCTTTCTGCTGACTTTTGTACTTATGTTAATCGTGTTTGCGGCTATGGCTATCGGTTATATAGTTCAGCGTAAAACCATTGCCGGCAGTTGTGGTGGTTTAAGTGCCGTTGGTATCGAAAAAGCCTGTGATTGTGATAATCCTTGTGAAAAACGCAAAGAGCGGTTACGCAAAGAACAGCAATGGCAACAGAATAAAATTATCTGAAACACTTTGTTGCTTGATGAAGGCCCGATCTGGGCCTTTATTTTATGCCGCAGCCCCGGCGGCAGTTAAAGCTTGTTTTAAAGCGATGAATAACAACCTAATAAACTGTACAGTCCTTTATCGTTCTATTCGCTGTTGTAGCTATTTCCTGACAATAACAACAGGCTGACACAGTGATGACTTGTCTGCAACATTGCTCTGGCTGATAATAGATGACCTCATCACAAGGATATAAAAACTATGGCCTTACCTCTGCCGTTGCCGGTTCCGGCACTTAGTGCCGCGTTGGCGGACGACCGTTTTGATGCGTTGATCCTGATTGCTCAGCAGCTACAGGATGTAACAGAGCCACAACTTGCTCATTTCATTCGGCAAGCTGCGGCTTATGATCAACGGATCGGTAAAGAAACCCTGTTGTTGCTGTCAGATTTGGCACCCGGGCATAGATTAATTCTGGCTCCTACCGGCTTGCTGCAGCGCGATGTGGACGATGTCCGCAGTTTTGCCGATGTGGCAAAACAAGCTATTGTGCAAGCTAAAAATGCTGGTGCCGTTGCCCCACTGGTTTGGGTACTTCCTGCACCGGGCGATGCCTATATGCAGGCGCTGTCCGTGGTTTATCTGGCGATGGCACAAGCGTTGTGGCAACCATTGGAAGGGCGCGAGGCCCGTGGCGAACAGCAACTGGAACCTGTGATGCAGATTGGTCTGGTTGGAGCAACCGCAGCGCAAACTGATTATCTGTGCGCGGTAGAATCAGGTCGGCGACTGGCACGTGATCTCTGTGGTACCGAACCTGAGCGGATGGCTCCACGTCGTTTCGCTGATTATTGTGTTGAGACCTTTGCCGGTAGTCCGGTCAGTGTTGAGGTAGAAACCGATGTCGATACCTTACTGGCTGATTACCCTTTGATGATGGCGGTCGCCCGCAGTTCATTACATGTCGAACGGCATCACCCGGCGTTAATCCGTTTGGAATATCAACCAGAAGGTGAAGTCACCCAGACGTTGTTCTTCGCTGGTAAAGGACTGGTTTATGATACGGGTGGCGCTGATGTAAAAATTAACGGTGGTATGGCGGGAATGAGCCGCGATAAAGGCGGTGCGGCCGCAGTAGCTGGTTTTCTAAAAACAGTCGCACTACTCAAACCAACTGGTTTAAGAGTGGTCGCAGAAATTGGTGCTGTGCGAAATAGCATTGGTTCTGATGCTTTTGTACCGGATGAAATTATTACCAGTCATGCCGGTGTCCGGGTCCGGATTGGTAATACCGATGCCGAAGGTCGCTTGGTGTTAGCTGATTTAATGTCGCATCTGCGGATAGAAGCTGAGACTGCGGTGAACCCTACACTATTCTCGGTCGCGACATTAACCGGCCACGCGGCAAGGGCCGTCGGACCTTACACCGCCCTGGTCGAAAATGGTGCAGCATTCAGCCAGCAGTTATCGGCAACTTTGGCTCAGATCGGCGATATCTGGGGGGACCCGAGTGAAGTTTCCCGCAGTAGGCGGGAAGATTTCAGTTTTATCAAAGCGCGTAGTGCAGCGGATGATGTCCTGAGTTGTAATAATGCCCCTTCATCAGTGACAGCACGTGGTCACCAGTTCCCGATGGCTTTTTTGGTGGTCGCCGCCGGATTGGATCCCTGTTCAGCTAAAGCTGCCAAGCCTTTACCCTATGTACATATTGATATTGCTGGGAGCGGGGTAGACGGTGGCGACTGGCAGCATGGTAAACCATCGGCAGCTCCGGTGGCCGCATTGGCCGCCCGATATTTAGCGAGCTAAGCAACAGCAAAAGTTCCAGGCACTGTTCCAGGCACTGTTCCAGGCACTGTTCCTGGAACTGCTGTCGGCTGACTGAGCATTACCAACCGCAGTCAACGCGGATCCCTGCAACAAGCAAAGGGCCTCGTCAGTGTTACTGCCTTATCACATACTGACAAAGATGTTGTGAGGTACCCGTTTGCTCGGTATGCTAGTGCATAGATAAATAGTTGTTCGGGCACGGAATTAAGCGCTAATGAGACTTCGCGAAACCCTCGTCATCTACATGTTTCCGTTGTTAGTGCTGCCGACAGTATTATTTGGCTTTTTAGCTTACCATTTCAGCGGTTCGGCATTTTCTCAACAAGCATTTTTTAAAGTGTCACGCCATCAGGTGCAGCAGCAACAAGTGCTAGAACAATTTTTCTCCAGCCATCAGCAAGCACTTAAAGTGCTGGCGACCAGTGATATTTTTCAACACTTTTTGCAAGATAACGCTCAGCAACGCGAACTGTTGCAAGGTTTACAGCATTTTTTACAGCAAAACCCTGAACTGCAACAACTCAAGTTATTGAAACTCAATGGTGAACTGGCATTGGCGATGCCGGATGCTGTATTGCACAACCCGGTGCAAAGATTTCGCAGTGATTATTTTTCCTCGTTGCAAGGTATGGTGGAAGACAGCGGAATTTTCATTTCTCGTGAAGCTGAGCAACAAGATCTAAAAGTAATTTTTGCCCGTAAAATTTATCTCAGCTCGGCCGAAAGTGGTCAGATGAATAGATTATGGGGCTATTTGGTGGCGACAGTCGGGGTCGATCCGCTGCATAAAATCACCGAAGATATTTTTGTCGGTTCTCAGGTGAACCTGATTGTCAGTGGCAGTGGCGTGATTGCTTATGCGCAGAAGCCACAACTGATTGGCAGCACCTTTGCACCGACCAACTTTAAACAAATTCAGCAAGCAGTCGCAGCCGCTCAGTTACAATCGATTGTGTTGCTTGGCAAACCCATGCAAGTGCTTGCCACCCCTTTACCTGGTGAGTTTTTACTCGTCACAGCTATTGAAGAAGATGCCTTACTTGGCGATGACAAGCACTTGCCCTTGTTGCTGTTTTGTTCGAGTTTACTCTTTGCGTTAGGGTTGCCACTCCTCTGTTACTGGTTGCTGGTCAGGTATATTTTTGAGCCGATTAAAGTACTGACTGAAGCCAAAACGGCGGTGGGGCGTGGTGATCTCAGCACCTTGTTGACCGTCACCAAGCAAGACGAACTGGGTGAAATGTTTGCCGCATTTAATGTCATGGTACGCCAACTCAGGGTCTACCGGGAACGGGAGCTGGCCAACAAACAATCGCTGGAAGATAAGGTTTCGCAGCGGACTCAAGACTTGGCTCGTGCCAACGATGATCTGGCCAGGGCGAATCAGGAACTGATCCAGGCAAGGGAAACTGCTGAACAAGCCAATAGGCTCAAAAGTGTGTTTCTGGCCAATATGAGTCATGAAATCCGCACGCCATTAACCGCCATTATTGGTTTTAGTGAGCAAGCACTGATCGAACAGCAACCTGAGGTGCTGGCAGATTATCTGCAACGGGTGCTGCGCAGCGGCGATCATTTATTAAAACTCATTAATGATATTCTCGATTTGTCGAAAATCGAAGCTGAAAAACTGGAACTGTCGAAGCAAAAATTTAACCTGCTACATATGCTGGATGATATTTATCAGCAAACAAAAAATCAGGCGCAATCTAAACAATTAAATTGTCTACTGGAGCTACAGTTTCCATTGCCGGAGTTTTTGTTTGCTGACGAGCTGCGCTTTCGGCAGGTTTTACTCAATCTGACCAGTAACGCCTTAAAATTCACCCAGCGCGGTAAAGTGATTATTCATGTCAGTTATCTGGTTGGGGCTGAGCAATTGCTGATCAAAATTAAAGATACTGGTATTGGCATGTCCAGTGACGAGTTAAGTAAATTATTTCAGCCTTTTGTTCAAGCGGATGCCACCGTCACCCGTAATTTTGGCGGCACTGGTTTAGGGCTGGTGATTTCAAAAAAATTGATGCAGCAAATGCAAGGCGATATCCGGGTCGAAAGTGTGAAGGGGATTGGCAGTTGCTTTGAAATAGTGGTCAATTGCGAAACTCAGCATCTGAGCCTAGTCAACAGCTATCAGCAACAAGCATTACCAGTTCAGGCCGACCCGCAATTCAAACCGCAGCAACTGCGGATTTTGTTAGCAGAAGATAATGTCGATAATCAGTTATTAGTGTCGGTGTTGTTGCAAAAAATTCAGGCTGAATTTGTCATAGTCGCCAATGGTCGTGATGCGGTGCAACAACTGCTGGATCGTGAGTTTGATCTGGTATTTATGGACATGCAAATGCCGGAAATGGGCGGGGAAGAAGCGACGCGGTTGCTCCGCCATGCCGGTATTGAGGTACCTGTGATCGCGTTGACGGCCAATGTGATGCGGGAAGATAAACAACGTTATCTGCAGGCCGGTTGTCAGGCTTTGCTGGCTAAACCGATAGTGCAAAAAGATTTTTATGACATGATCCAGCAATACACCCAAAAAGAACGCTCACTGGAGGCGGCACTCGCACTGCGCCTGGAGCAAGATCCGGCAATTATTGCATTAAAACAAGAGTTTGCTCAGCGATTACCGGATTTACTGGCAGAGTTTGCAGGCTATTGGCAACAACAGGATTTGGCCAAGTTACAGTATGAAGCCCATAGCCTGAAAGGTTGTGCTGGCAGTATGGGGTTTCCCGGCATCACGCAGTTGGCGGCAGAATTAGAGCTGGCAGCCCGTAGTCAGGATAGCAAAGTATGTCAGTTGGTCCTGCTGAGGATGCAGCAGGAACTGGTCAGCCGGCCATCAGGTGTCACCACAGAGTCATGATGATGAATACAGAGTTTCAGTTACACCCACAACTAGTCCAGGATTCCATCTGGCTGGCAGATTGGCCATTATGCCAGTTACGTTTAAGCCTGGACGCCAATTATCCTTGGTTCTTGCTGATCCCAAGAAGGAATAATATTCTTGAAATCATTGATTTAACGACTGAAGATCAACAACAACTTTGGCAGGAAAGCGCTTGTCTCAGTCGCTGGCTGCAGCAGCAATTTCAAGGCGACAAACTCAATATCGCCGCACTTGGCAACATGGTGCCGCAACTTCATCTGCATCATATTGTCAGGTTCAGCACCGATCCAGCCTGGCCGGCGCCAGTTTGGGGCAAAGTTGCAGCTATTCGTTATACCGAGGCTCAGTTACAACAGTTGGTGCAGGCGGCCCCTGCATTTGCATAAGGATATCAAATGTCAGCAGAACAAGCGTTATTAACGTTATTGATGGAAAAGCTCAGTAATAACTTACTGGTGTTGCCAACCCTGCCTGAAATTGCCGTACGGGTCAGGCAGGCGGCCGATGATCCGGATATTAACCTTGGCCGCATGTCTGAGGTGATAGCGCTGGATACCGCCCTGGCAGCCCGCATTATTAAAATTGCCAATAGTGCCTTCATCGGCCGGAGCGTTAAAGTCACCACCCTGAATCAGGCGGTGACCCGTATTGGCTTAAGCCAGGTAAAAAATATCGCGACGGCGATGGCGCTGGAGCAGCTTTTTGTTAGTCACAGCCCGGACATAGCCAGCCGGATGAGCCAACTGTGGCGTGAAACTGTCCAGGTCACTGCGGTAGCGATGGCTTGTCTGAAGTTTTATCTGCAAAAACATAAACATGATGGTCTCAATCTGGACACTCTGACCTTGGCTGGACTGGTCCATCAAATTGGCATTTTACCTATTCTGGCCGAAGCGGAAAAATATCCGGATACCTTTGGGGATACTGCATTTTTGCAAAAAGCGCTGCAAGATTACAGCGCGCCAATCGGCACCGCCATCATGAGCTACTGGGATTTTGCGGATACCTTTGCCGATGTAGTCAAACATTGTCGCTCGGGACTACAGCGCGATAGCGTCAGTTACACCGATTTTATCCGGATTGGTCGCATCAGTTGTGGTTTATGGTCCGATCCGCAGTCGGCCGAACTGCTGATGAATGAATGGTTACAACTTGGCTTGATGCCAAAGAAAAATCCATTGCAGGATGCCGCCATTGCCAGTTGGACCGAAGAGGCCAAGGCTTTATTCAGTTAACGGCTGGTTGATTGAGCCGCCTGTCAGAACTGACAGACGGCTTGAACGGTTACTGGTTCTTAGTTAGCCGTTTAGGGTTGGCCAATCGCCTGACGCAGTGACTGCAACAAAATGGCGACTTCATTGGCCATCACCAGTAAATCAGCGTCCAGGCGTAATACCATATCATCCCAGCCTAATTCATCATTCTGATTCGCCAGCATCTCATGGAAACGGAGTTTTTTCAGACTGCCATCATCGCAGACCATAAAATTCACCTGACCTTCCAGTGCAAATTCCAGCTTAGTGACCAGTTTATCTTCCAGATGGCTTTGTACTTCGTCAGCCGTCAGCAGGTGATTGCTGAATTTCACTTTGGCGCCTTCTTCATCAGGGGCTTTTAGCTCGGCTTCATGACCTAAGCTAAATCCGGCAGGCAAGTTTTGATTGGTCAGCCATTGTTGCATCGCCATATTGAGCTGATTGTTATCAATCCATGGCATGGCAGGTAATGAACCCAGGGCTTTACGGACTAAACTCAACACTTCTTCTGCGCGACTGGCTGAACTGGTGTTGACAATAAACCACTGATTTTGCTCATCATAAAGTGCGGTCGTCACAGTTGAACGGCTAAAAGCCCGTGGCAATAACGTCTGGATCAGTTCTTCTTTTAATGCCTGTTTTTCTTTGCGACCCAGTGGCCGGCCTTTTTCGATTTCCAGTGCATCAATTTTCGGTTGCAGCTCTTCATTTATCACGGCTGCTGGCAACACTTTTTCCTGCCGTTTGACGGCAAACAAATGTAAGTGCTGTTGTTGATGATGATATTCTTTAATGCTGTGATGCAGCGGATAAGTAAACCCCATTTTCACAGCGTCCTGACCGGTACATGGACTGAATTTATGTTCCGCTAAGGCACGGCTAAGTGCTTCAGGTGCCAGATCAAGCGGTTCGGTAATTTGGTAAATACGCAGGTTTTTAAACCACATAAAGGCTCACTTTTTCTTGCCGCGGCATGGCTACGGCGGAGTTTCAGAATGACGCCAAGTATACCGGTAAAGCTGGCGGGCACAACCTGCCTGACACTCAGGGTCAGGCAGTTGCAGGTTTTTTCTTCAACGTTTCAGCACTTTCGGAAAACGGATATGGTAGGACAAGCCATGGCCAGGTTCACTTTTCACCTGAATACTGCCGCCCAGCGTTTGCCGCACCAGGTTGTAGGTGATGTGGGTGCCAAGACCACTGCCGCCCTGATCACGTTTAGTGGTGAAAAATGGATGGAACAGTTTTTCCAGTTGTTCTGCAGTTAAACCTTTGCCGTCATCACTGTAATTAATATCCACCACATTGCCTTCATCCACCACTGTGATATGAATATGGCCTTCTTCGATATCTTCAAAACCATGGATCAATGAATTCATCAGTAAGTTGGTAAAAATCTGCGAAATAGCACCAGCCGGACAACTCAGGGTCATATTTTCCGGGCAATTGACTTCAATATGGTGACGGGTCTTTTTAAAGTGCGGCTGCAGGCTACGGATGATCTCATTCAGATATTCATGGAGCTGAATAGTGCGGATCGCTTCGCTGGTCTGATCGACCGCAATTTGTTTAAAGCTGGCAATCAGTTCCGATGCCCGGATCAGATTGGTATTGAGCAGTTCAGTGCCTTGTTTGGCTTCTTCGATGAAATGTTCCAGCGCCTTGGGCGACAGTGTTTTTTCCTGATATGAATGTTCCAGCACCGCCAGTTTTTCGGCCAGAAAACTGGTGGCGGTCACCCCAATCCCGACCGGGGTATTTACTTCATGGGTGATACCGGCCACCAGACCGCCCAGAGCGGCCATTTTCTCCGACTGTACCAGACGATCCTGCGCCTGACGTAAATCACTGACCAGCTTTTCCAGTTCGGTTTGTTTACTGCGCAGTGCATCTTCGGTATGACGCCGGCGTTCAATTTCTTCCCGCAAGGCTTGTTGTTTAACTTCAAGCTCTTGTTTTTGTTGCTGTAAATCCATCATTGCCTGGCTGAGGCCCGAAGTCTTGCGTGCGACTTCCTGCTCCAGAATTAAATTATGCTGATCAAGTTTTTCATTCGATTGCAGCAGCTGGCGCTGGGTATTTTCCAACTGACCTTTGTAATCCTGCACTCTGGCAATTAAGCGGTTAAAGGCATCTGCCATCACGCTGAGCTCGTTAGTATCCCCATGCTGAATTTCGACTTTGGTGTTATCCAGGTTATCCAGTTCTAATTCTTCTATTTGTTGCGTCAGTTCGGCCAGTGGCAAGGTCAGTTGTTTGCGAAAGGCGATTAAAAACAGGATGATCAGAAATGTTGTCTTTAGTAAGGCATTGCCGATCAGAAAATAAATCCCGACTTTAATCCGATCCAGCACTATATTCCGGCTGGAAAACAAGGTGACATCGCCGACCTGAGTGGCGCGACCGGAAAATTCGAAAATCAGTGGAAAGGTATAACCAAATAAACCAGATTGTTGTTCGGTCAGCCGGACGCCTTCTTTGACCAGTTGATTGCTGTAACGCTCATTGATATCAATATATTGGCCAAGCTGAGTGATCACGGCGCCGCTGTCATCCCGCACTATGATGCCTTCAATCGATGGGATCGCCAGCAAGCCATCGGCAATAATCAGCGCCTGCGCTGTGTTCAGCTCCCAGATGGCCCGGGTCAGACTGCCAGAAATTGTTTGTTGTAAAGTTGAAAGCTCGCCATTGATATGGTTCTTGGTATTAAAGTATTCGGCGACTATCTGTCCTAAGGTTACGACAAAGGTCAAAATAAAATAGACTGACAATACTTTGGTCAGCAGTTTTCGGGATAAACTTTTTTGCTGCATCTGACTACCTGTGTTCAGTCTTTTACTGACGGCGAATGGAATAAAATTAGCTAAAAAAAACAATAATTAAAATAGCAAAGCGCGATTAAATTCCAGTAATTACCGCTCGCTGTCAATCCAGACTGATATTTTATTTTTCAACCGTCATCTTGGTGTTGCAACTATAGCTGACAATTGTGTCAGCTGAAAATCTCGGCATCGATGTAAATGTATCTTCAACCATTCTGTGAATTTAAGGTAAGCTGTTGCATTCATTGGGTCAACTGGTTATATTTTGCCCGTAACTTCGCAGAATTATTAGAATTATTGAGGCTGTACCGAATGGCTTTGCCAGTGCTTATTTGTGACGATTCATTGTTGGCGCGAAAACAGGTCAGAAAAAGTTTACCTGACAGTTTTGACGCTGAATTTCAAACGGCCGGAAACGGCTTGGAAGCCCTGTCCATTCTACGACAGCAGGAAATAGGTCTGGTGTTTTTAGATCTGACCATGCCAGAACTGGATGGTATCGGCGTGTTGGAAGCTATTAAGGCCGAACGGATAGATTGTTTTGTTATTGTGATCTCTGCCGATATTCAGCCTGAAATGCAAAAACGGGTGATGGAGCTTGGTGCGCTGGCATTTGTGCAAAAACCCGTTAGTGAGGACAAGCTCAGCGGCATTCTCAAACAATACGGACTGATATGACCAGCATAGGTTTTAATGACGAACAACGCGATTGTTTGCAGGAAATCATCAATGTCGCGATGGGACTGGCCAGTGATAAGCTGGCAAGGTTTCTCAATACTTTTGTTCATTTGCAGGTGCCTTCGATTGCGTTAGTCGGAGCCAGCCATCTGCCGGCAGAATTTGAGCATCGTTATCAGGATGCTGAAGTAGCGCTGGTCAGTCAGGGTTTTTTTGGTGATGAAGGCCTGCGTGGTGAGGCCATAGTGCTGTACCAAATGGAAAATGCCCATAAGATTGCCGCCTTGTTAGGCTATGACATTGGTGATGTTTCAGAAATTGAAATGCTAACCGATATCAGTTCTATTCTGACCACCACCTTTTTAAACGGCCTGGCCAGTCAGATTGAAAACAGTCTGTCTTACAGTGCGCCGCGTATTTTGTCATCGCGCCAGGGTGAAGTGACCAGTATGCTGGAAAACACTTCGTTTCATTGGGAGCATGCGCTGAAAGTAGATATCAGCTACCAGTTGATCGACCATTCTTTTAACTGCGATATGATTTTGCTGATCCCGGGCGAAGCTGTGATGAACATCAAACATATTCTCGATCGGATCCTGGAGGCATACTGATGCCACACGCCTGGTTAAGCAGTCCTATCCTGGCGCAGCTGAATTGCGGGGTCATAGTGGTTGATGACGCCTATCAAATCCATTATTTGAACGCTTTTATTGAACGCCATGCTAACGTGCAACTGTCGGCGGTGCTGGGGCAGTCGTTGTTCCGGGTATTTCAGGATTTGCCTGAAGCCTGGCTAAAACGCAAACTGATGAGTGTGCTGGATCTGAAAACGCCGGCGTTCAGTAGTTGGGAGCAACGGCAATATATTTTTAAATTACCGCATTTAAGACCCGTCACCAGCAGCAGTCAGTACATGGCACAAAATTGCACTATGGTGCCGCTCAGTACCCCGCAATATGAGCAACCCTTGGTGTGTATTCTGATTGAAGATGCCACTGATGCTTTTGTCTATCAGCAACATTTAAGTAAAACCTTGATTGAACTGGAAAGGGCAAACCGGCAGGATGGCCTGACCAAAGTGCTGAACCGGCGCTATTGGGAAGAGCAACTGAAGCAGGAAATTCACCGGGCGCAACGCTATCGCCATCCGTTGTCGCTGATGCTGTTCGATTTGGACAAATTCAAAGATTTAAACGATAAATATGGTCATCTTGGTGGCGATTTTGTGTTGATCGAGTTGGCTTCTTTTATTGGCAGTTTGCTGCGCGATTCAGATTTACTTGGCCGTTATGGTGGCGAAGAATTTGGCATTATTTTACCGGATACTGAACTTGAAGGGGCGGTTGAAGTGGCTGAGCGGATTTGTGCCGCAGTGGCGGAACATCCGATGTTATTTAACCAGCAGACCATCAGAGCCAGTATCAGTATCGGTGTCGCGGCTTTTCACCCGACACAGCATTTGCTGCACGATGATTTAATTCGTTGTGCCGATATGGCGCTTTACAACGCCAAACGCAATGGTCGCAACCGGGTCTGTAGTTTTTTGTCCGGTGAAACCAGTTATCAGAAAAAAACCAACTAATTCCCCTTTAAAGGAAATTGGTAATTTAATTACACATTTAGATTGACAGACGTCTAAAACTTTGAGCATATAGACTGCATGAAAACTATCCATATCAATACCACCACCACGATTATTACCACCAGCCCTGCGGGGTAGGAGGTCGGCGGCGTATTGTCCTGAAAAAGGCCCGTGACCTCACCAGTCACGGGCCTTTTGCGTTTAAAAAGGAGTAAACCTATGAAGGTGCTGAAGTTTGGTGGTTCGTCGTTAGCGTCAGTTGAGCGGTTTTTGGAAGTAGCTGGCATTGTAAAACAACAAGTTAGCGCTGAACCTCTAGGTTTAGTGTTATCGGCGCCGCAAGGCGTGACTAATTTGCTGGTGGAACTGACTGATCTGGCTTATCTCGGTGCAGATTATAGTCTGCTGTTGCAGCAATGGGTCGATCGGCTGGCACAGTTACAGTTGCAAGCCGACAATTGCTTAGCTGGGGCTGATCAGCAGCGACTGACTGAGGTCAGACAGCAGCAGTATCAGCAACTGAGTAATCAACTGTCAGGTGTAGCTTTATTACGATATTGCCCGGATCATATCAAAGCGCAAATTCTGGGCTTGGGCGAACAATTCAGTGTCGTGCTGATGCGTGCTTTACTCAGCAGCCTGCAACTGCAGGTGGTGGCGCTGGATTCAGTGCAATGTGTGAAAAGTCAGGGCGATTATTTAAATGCGGTGGCCGATATTCCAGCCTCGGAACTAGCCTTAGCGGCGGCGTTAGCTGGCCAGAATGCGCAGGTGTATGTGATGGCTGGTTTTGTTTCCAGCAACGCGCAGGGCGAACTCTGTTTACTGGGCCGCAATGGTTCTGATTATTCGGCGGCTATTGTAGCGGCCAGCGTGCGGGCCAGTGTCTGTGAAATCTGGACTGATGTCGATGGCGTCTACAGTGCCGATCCGCGTCAGGTGAAACAGGCACAGCTGATTGATCATTTGTCCTACGACGAAGCCATGGAGCTGTCCTATTTTGGTGCCAAGGTGCTGCATCCAAAAACGATTGGGCCGCTGGCGCGTTATCAAATCCCTTGTTATATCAAAAATACCCTCAATCCGGCAGCGCCAGGCACTTGTATTGATGCCAATAACAACGGTGATAGCCTGGTGAAAGGTATTTCCAGTCTGGAACATCTGGCCTTGATCACGGTGTCGGGCCCTGGCTTAAAAGGGGTGGTTGGCATGGCATCGCGGGTGTTTGCCACTATGGCGCGCGAACAAGTGTCGGTCAGTTTAATCACGCAGTCATCCAGTGAGTTCAGCATCAGTTTTTGTGTTGGCCAACTGGATTTAGCGGTGGCGAAAAAAGCGCTGGAAACCGAGTTTGAACTGGAGTTACACGGCAAGTTGTTGCGGCCGCTGGTGATCCAGCCCGACATGGCGATTGTCAGTTTAGTCGGGGATGGCATGCGCCAGCATCGTGGTGTGGCGGCGAAGTTCTTTGCTTCTTTATCGCAGGCCCGGGTCAATGTGGTCGCGATTGCGCAAGACTCGTCCGAGCGGTCGATTTCAGCGGTGGTTGAACAAAAAGCCTGCCGTAATGCGGTCAAAGTCTGCCATGAGAACTTTTTTAGTCATGTGCCGAGCATTGATGTATTCCTGGTTGGCTGCGGTGTGGTCGGTAGTGAACTGCTGGCGCAATTTCAGCGTCAGCAACAATTTTTACAGCAGCGCAATGTCCGATTAACCGTCTATGGCATTGCCAATTCACGGCAACTGCTGCTGGACGCGCAGGGCGTCGATTTAAGTCAGTGGTCAGCACAGGTCAGCTCAGCCACAGCACAATTTAGCTTAGCGGCGCTCAGCCAGTTTGTGCAGGATAACCATCTGACCAATCCAGTGTTGATTGACTGCACCAGTGCCGAAGCAGTGGCGATGCAATATGCTGACTTTTTAGCGGCTGGCTTTCATATTGTGACACCGAATAAAAAAGCCAATACCGCCAGTCTGGCCTATTACCGCCAGTTGCGGCAGGTTGCGCAGCAACATCGGCGGCGTTTTTTATATGAAACGACGGTCGGTGCCGGTTTACCTGTGATTGATACTTTACAGGGCCTGCTGAATGCCGGTGATGAGCTGATGGCGTTTGAAGGGATTTTATCCGGTTCGTTATCTTACTTGTTTGGTGAGTTAGAGCAGGGCGGTCTGTTGTCAGCGGTCACCGCCAAAGCCAAGGCGCTTGGTTTTACTGAACCGGATCCACGCGATGATTTATCTGGGATGGATGTGGCGCGTAAGCTGTTGATCCTGGCCCGTGAGTCTGGCTTGCAACTGGATTTGTCTGATGTTGTGGTCGAATCGGTATTACCGGCTGATTTTGCGCCTGGCAGCTCGGTGCCTGACTTTATGCAGCAATTGCCTGCGTTGGATGCATGGTTTGCCGACAAAGTCGCTGCCGCCCGCGCTGAGGGTAAAGTGCTGCGTTATATCGGTGAAATTGTCGATGGTCAATGCAAAGTCGCGGTCAAAGCTTTAGCGGCCGATCATCCACTGGCGAAAGTGAAAGATGGTGAAAATGCGCTGGCGATCCATACCCGTTATTATCAGCCGATCCCCTTTGTATTACGGGGTTATGGCGCAGGTGCGGCGGTCACTGCTGCCGGTGTGTTTGGCGATGTGATGCGTACCCTTGGCTGGCAGCAGGAGATGTCATGATGCAGTCGTATTTTGCACCGGCTTCTACCGGTAATTTCTCGGTAGGTTTTGATTTACTGGGTGCCGCTTTTAGTCCGCTCAATGGCACATTGCTCGGGGATGAATTGGTGATCCTGGGTGAAGCGCAAGCATTGTCCTTAGTAGTATCCGGCCGTTATGTGCATCAGTTGCCCGCCGATGCCAATGACAATCTGGTGTTGCAGTGTTTTTATGCCTTTGAAAAAAAGCTTGGGCGACCACTGCCGCGCTTGCAGCTTGAGCTGAAAAAGCATCTGCCGGTTGGCAGTGGGCTTGGCTCCAGTGCTTGCTCTATTGTAGTGGCCTGTTATGCCTTTAACGATTATTTTGGCCGGCCTTTGTCGGACTTTCAGCTGTTGCAACTGACTGCTGAATGTGAAGGCGGTGTCAGTGGCGCTGTGCATTACGACAATGTGGCGCCTTCATTGGTGGGTGGGCTACTGCTGATGTTGCCGCAAAGCCCGTTGCTGTATCGCCCTTTGCCATGGTTTGCGCACTGGCAGGTGGTGTTGAGTTATCCGGGCACAGTGCTATCGACCCGGGCGGCACGAGAGGTGCTACCGCCAACGCTCAGTCTGAAACACAGCATTGCCTTTGCCGGCGCTTTATCGCGTTTTGTCAGTGCGATGTATAGCCAGGACGAAACGGATGCGATTGTGGCATTGCAGGATCTGGTGGCTGAACCGGCACGCTTAGCGCTGATCCCCGAGCTGACCCAGATCCGCGCCGATCTGATGGCACAGGGCATTGCCCATGTCGGTATTTCCGGCGCCGGTCCGACCTTGTTTGCGCTCTGTCAAAGCCCTGAACTGGCTGAGCTAGCCGCCGCTTATTTGCGCACTCATTATGAAAAAAATCAGGATGCGATGACCCAGATCTGTCAGTTGGCGACCACGGGTGCCCGTCGTATTGGTTAATAACAACATTTGCTCAACTCGTTTTTGCAATACAGGATGAATCAACATGCAGTTACGTAATATCAAAGTTCCGACGCAACAGGTGAGTTTTCTGGATGCGGTGCGGATTGGCTTAGGCGAGCAACAGGGATTATTTTTTCCAGCGCAATGGCCAAAACTGGACGTCGACGCCTTACTGGCGTTACCTTTTGTTGAGCGCAGTGCCGCCATTTTACAGGCGCTGATTGGCGATGAAATACCGGCCGCCGAATTGCAGGCGCTGGTGGCGGAAGCTTTTGCTTTTGCAGCTCCCTTGGTCACAGTGACTGAACAGATCGCTTGTCTGGAATTATTCCATGGCCCGACGCTGGCATTTAAAGACTTTGGCGGCCGTTTTATGGCGCGAGCGTTAATGGCATCACAGCAAAGATCCGGGGTGAGTAACACCACTATTGTCACCGCAACTTCCGGCGATACTGGTGCGGCCGTGGCGCATGCCTTTTATCAGCGACCCGGCGTGCAGGTGGTGATTTTATTTCCCCAGGGAAAAATCAGTGTGCTGCAGGAGAAACTTTTTACCACTTTGGGCGGCAATATTCACACGCTGGCGGTTGATGGCGATTTTGATCAGTGTCAGGCGCTGGTGAAAGAGGTGTTTAATGACCGCGACTTAGTGGCTGCGCTGAATATCAACTCAGCGAACTCGATTAATATCAGCCGGTTGTTTGCCCAGATTTGTTATTACTTTGAGGCGGTGGCGCAAGTACCGGCGGAAAAACGTGCCAATATAGTGGTGTCAGTGCCGAGCGGTAACTTTGGTAATTTAACGGCCGGCCTGATTGCCAAAGTGCTGGGACTGCCGATCAAACGGCTGATCGCAGCCACCAATGCCAATGATACCGTACCGCGCTACTGGCAAAGCGGGCAATGGCAGGTGCAACCGACCGTGGCGACCTTATCCAATGCGATGGATGTCAGTGCGCCAAATAACTGGCCACGGGTTGAAGATTTACTGGCGCAAGGAGTCATCAGCCGGGCTGATTTATCCACTGCCATGGTGGATGAAGAAGATACCCAGCTAGCGATGCGGCAACTGGCACAGCTGGGCTATCTGAGCGAACCGCATGCGGCCGTGGCTTACCGGGCGTTAAAGCGTGAATTGCAGCCCGATGAATTTGGTATTTTTTTAGGGACTGCGCATCCGGCCAAGTTTAAAGAGCAGGTGGAAAATATCCTGGGCAATCCAATTGCATTGCCGCCTGCACTGGCGGCGGTGGCTGGCGAGCCAAGTTTAGCTGTTCCGATGGCGGCGGATTTTGTAGAATTACGCAAAGTCCTTTTGTCATTGCCTGCGCAATGACCTCAGTCACAGGAAAACAAGGTGCATTTAAGCTGGCATGAAGTGATAGGGGCTGAGAAAACTCAGCCCTATTTTCAACAGATTATTCAAACTGTAAAACAAGCCCGAGCTGCCGGTGAGGTGATTTACCCGCCGGAAGCCGATATGTTTACCGCTTTTAAACTGACCGATTTTGCCAATTTAAAAGTGGTGTTGATTGGTCAGGATCCATATCATGGGCCGAATCAGGCGCATGGTTTATCTTTTTCGGTCCGGCCTGGTGTCGCTATTCCGCCATCGCTACGCAATATGTACAAGGAGCTGGTACTGGAATATCCGGATTTTCGCCTGCCTGAACATGGTTGTCTGGAAAGCTGGGCTACTCAGGGGGTGTTACTGCTGAATACCTGTCTGACTGTGGTGGCCAATCAGGCCAACTCGCACCGTCATTTAGGTTGGGATCAGTTTACTGATCAAGTGATCCGTGCCATCAGCGATAAAGCAGATCCAGTGGTGTTTTTACTCTGGGGCGCGCATGCTATCAAAAAACAGCAACTGATTAACCCACAAAAACACCATATTTTGACCGCCCCACATCCGTCACCGCTCTCTGCGCATCGCGGCTTTCTCGGCTGCGGTCATTTCGCCGCTGCCAATCAATGGCTGGTGCAGCAGGGCAAAACTCCGATTGATTGGCAGCTTTAGGGTTGCGGTAAGAACGGCTGTTTTGTTTGCTCAAACGGTTTCAAAAAAAGCGACCAACTGCCCGTTGATCAAACCAACTGCTTTTGCGAATGAAATGCCGGATTGCTTCAGCGAGGCGCGTCCGATCTACGGCTGAAGTGGGCGAAAGCGGTCACTGTCAGGCCAAATAGTACTAGCCGTTTTTATGGCCGGCTGCGCCTGGCTAGTTGCCTCAGTGCGTCAACCAGCCGGTCCAGTTCGGCTGGCTGACTAAACAGATAAGGCGTCACCCGGACAATCTGCTGTTGGTACAAGGCCCGGCTGACCGTTAAAATACCAAAGTCCTGCCATAGTGCGGTCACCACCGCTTCAGCCGGCAGTCGGGCCAGTTGAAAGGCCGCAATGGCGCAATAACTGCCTGTTGCCTGTGGCGTGACCAGCCGGACGCCTGGCAGGTCCGCGACTTGCTGCATCCAATAATGGCTGAGATAACTGAGCCTTTGTTGTTTTTGCTGCGCGCCGATGGCCTGATGCAAGGCAATGGCTGTTGGAATGCTGAGAATTTGGGGGACTGCCGGCGTGCCAGGTGCTGCCAGTTTCTCTATCTGCTGCGGTGTATTGTTGGTCAGGCCAAACACCGGCTGCATGCTGTTGATCCGCGGCTGGCGGATATATAACAAACCCAGCCCCAGCGGCGCGCCCAACCACTTATGCAGGTTCATGGCGACAAAATCTGCACCTAAATCAGGCACGTGAAAATCCAGCATGGCGAATGAGTGAGCGGCGTCAACAATCACATCAACGCCATAACGACGCGCCATTGCACTGATTTTAGCCACTGGCAGAATGTGACCATGGCGGTGACAAAGATGACTGAGCACTATCACCTTGGTTTGGCTGGTGATAGCTGCTTCATAACATTGCAACAGTTGTTGTTCAGTCAGCTCTTGCTGTGGTAATGCAATTTGCTGTAATAGCAGCTGTTTTTGTTGTGCGAGCAACTGTAAGCTGCCGAGCACCGTAGTGGCACACCGCATCATAATCCTGTGCGCTGCAGATCACGCCATCGCCGGCAACAAAAGGATAAGCCTGTAACAGAATAAACATCGCTTCGCCTAAATTGCGGGTCAGTAATAATTCTTCCGGCTTTACCCCACAAAGTGCCGCCAACTGGTGTTTGACCTGTGCCAATTCGGCAGGGAACTGCTGACGCAGATAGGCTGAGGTCTGGCTGTTGACGCGTTGCTGCTGTAACTGACAAGCCTCTAACACCAGTTTTGATTGCATGCCGACATAGCCATTTTCCAGTTGCACAAAATCAGCGCTGGTCGGGTATAAATCGGCGATTTGTTGCCAACTGGCGTGGTCATCTGCTGCTGTGGGTCTGGGTATTGCAAGCATAAGATCTCCTTAGAAAATGGATGAAGATAAAGTTTAAGTTTCAGTCCGAACCGGTTGAGTGCCAGCATCGACGCTTTCAACTGCGACAGTGGGGAGCCAGTAGCTAGTGAGCAGGGCCAGACTCAGAAATAGCAACAGCAGCCAAACCAGCCCCTGCCAGCCTGCCAGTCGCCAAAGCTCGCCACTGGCGGTACCAAGTAATGCAGTCCCCAGGTAGTAACAGGTCAGATAGATAGCCGTCAACAGAGCTTTGACGCTCTGTACCAGTCTTGCCAGCCAGGCGCTGCACACCAGATGGGCTGCAAAAAAACCGCCGGTGAAAAGGGCTATGCCAGGCAGTAGCAGCATCAGTTGCTGGCTCAGTGTCAGCAGTAACCCTATCAACATCAGCATCAGTGCCAATTGCAGCAATAAAGCAAGCTTGAACCGTTGTAGCAATAAACCGCCCCAAAGGGCACTGCCAACACCAAACAGATAAAACCACGACAGTTGAGCTATCCCTAGGCGACTAAGCTGAAAATGACTGGCCTGCAAATAAAAAGCGATGTAGTTATACAGACTGGCAAAACTGCCAGCCAGCACAAAAGCAATAAAAAACAGCAGTAATAGTCTGGATTGTATGATTTGTTGGCGCACTTGAGCCAAAACCGAGTTAATTTTGATCCGAGGTTCCTGACTCTTGCCCTGTGCTGCCAAAGTCTGAGTTGGCAGTGCGCAATAGAATAACCAGGCCGCGACCAGAGCGGCCAACCCCAGCAAACCTAAAGTGTGCCGCCAGGTCATCCATTCTGTCAAACTGGCCGCCACCAGCCGGCCTGTCATGCCACCCAACGCGGTGCCGGCAATATAAAGCCCGGCGTTTTTGCCCCGCAGTGCTGGGTCTGTCGATTGGTGCAGGTAAGTGAGTGCCAGTGCAGGTAATCCGCCAAGTGCCAGTCCAAGCAGGGCCCGCATGCCCAGCAACTGGTAAAAACTTTGCGACAAACCACAGCCTAAAGTTGCGACTGCTGTAGCGGTCACGGCAAACATGATCAGCCGTTCTTGCCTGATGATGGTGCTGAGCAGGCTATTGCCAAGCAGAGACAGCACCAGCGTCAGCATTGAAATAGACAACAACCAGCTGGTATTGGCTGCGGACTGCTGAAATTCGGCAGCCAGCTGCGGCAGCAAAGGCTGGATGGCATACAACAGGCTAAAGCCGGCAAAGCCTGCGATAAATAGCGCGAGTGCAACGGGCTGCGCGGGCTCGGTTGTGGTAATCAGGTTGGACTCTGGGTTGGCGAGTTCTGCCAAGTGCACTGGCTGCAATGTCAACGCTGTTGTTTTCATCATGAAGCCAAATGATCGGCAGATGATTGCATCATAAGTCGTGTTATTAATTCAATCTAATACTTATTTGTGGCTTTATTAATACATTAAATAGATAATTTAAAGTGAGATCACAGCTACTGGAGGTGGTTATCGAACTTCGACATTTACACTATTTTGTCGCGGTCGCTGAAGAGTTGCATTTTACCCGGGCTGCTGAACGGCTTTGTATCGGTCAGCCACCGCTTAGTCATGCCATTCAGGTCCTGGAAGCGGATTTGGGAGTGTTATTGTTTGAACGCAATAACCGAAATGTCAGACTGACCGAAGCTGGGAAGCTGCTATTAACGGATGCGCGCCAGTTGTTGGCTCTGGCCGGTACTGCCAGACACAATGTGACAGCTGCCGCCCGTGGGGAAGCGGGGGAATTGCGGATTGGTTTTAC
This sequence comes from Rheinheimera sp. B2H12, assembly GCF_059620065.1. NCBI lineage: Bacteria > Pseudomonadati > Pseudomonadota > Gammaproteobacteria > Chromatiales > Chromatiaceae > Rheinheimera > Rheinheimera sp. B2H12. The sequence continues at coordinate 1,209,380 of NZ_CM184363.1, forward strand.
TTCATCTACACCGCTGACGCCGTTGTTTTCGTCGCTGATCAATGCGTTTCGTCGGCAATTTCCGCAGATTAGCCTGATATTTCATGAAATGTCGACAGAGCGACAATTAGCCGCATTGCAACTGCAACAACTGGATCTGGCATTTTTACGACCACAATATGGCGATCCTATGCTGGCCACTGTGGCGGAGCAGTTGGAATTCATGCAGTTGCGTACCGATCCTTTGCTGGTGGTGCTGCCGGAACAACACCCGCTGGCGGCACAAGCCACAATTGAGTTAGCCGGCTTGGCGACAGAAAGTTTTATTATGTATCCGGCGACAGCTGGCACCAGTATTTACCGGCAGATCCTCAGTTTATGTTTGCAGGCTGGTTTTACGCCTAAGGTGGTGCAACAAGCGGCGGAAGCGTCAACCATGATAGGTCTGGTGGCGGCAGGCATAGGCCTGACCATCTTGCCGGCGGCATTTGCGCGTATCCAGTTAGACGGCGTTTGTTATCGGCCGCTGGCGGATGAGGCGGCAGTCACTCCTTTGTTGTTAGCCCGTTCACTACGGCCAATGCAACAGCAAAAACAAGCGTTAATTCAGCAGTTTGTCACTATGAGCTGGTCGTTGCAATCTTAACGCTGTGTGAGTGAAAACGAAACAGCACTGTAGTAAAGCCACAGTGCTGGGGACACTAAACCAGTCGCTGCATACAAAAAAGCCCACCGCGGATTGGGGTGGGCTTGTTTGTTACATCAGCTGATCCAGTAAGTCGTCGTCGAAGTTAAAATCAATGTTTTCCAGCTCTTTGCGTAATCTCTGCCGCTCTTTCACGGCTTCAATTTCACGCCATTTCCGCTTCACCGCCCGACTGCTTTTTGCGGCAGGGCGTTCCAACATGTTCAGTAAGTCTTCAAAGCCTTCCATACTGCACCTCGCTGATTGTTGTTATTTTCGCCAAAATTGATACCACACTTTGTGACAAATTAAAATATCTAAATGACAGAAAAATGAATGAATCATGAACAGTTGGCAGCAGTGAGCGATGCAGGATAGTCGTGGTGATAGCAGAGCAGAGCATAAACTTTAGAGCGCAGAAAATTGAACTGCAAAAAAACAGCATTGCAGAACAAGCAGAACCGGCTGGCACCGGTTCTGCTGCTGGCAGTTTATTGCTGGAACAAACGGATTAACCTGCTGGTGGACGCATCAAACTGATGCTGTTGCTGGCCGGATAACACCTGATAAATCGGTGTTGACAGCTGCTTACCCAGTTCGACGCCCCATTGGTCAAAGGAGTTGATGTCCCACAGTACGCCTTGGACAAAGACTTTATGCTCGTACAAGGCGATCAGTGCGCCCAGGTAATAAGGCGATAATTCCGGTAGCAGCAGGGTGTTGCTGGGTTTATTGCCCGGCGATACCTTGTGCGGCGCCAATTCGGCCGCCTGTGCTGCGCTGCCACCAGCGGTCAGCACTTCGGCGGTGGCTTCTGACAGCGTTTTGCCTTGCATCAGGGCCTGAGTCTGGGCAAAACAATGCGCAGCTAACCTGTGATGGTGATCGGTCAACTGATGGGCGGCTTTGATCGGCAGAATAAAATCAGCTGGTACTACTAAGGCACTCTGGTGTAACAACTGATGATAGGCATGCTGACCATTGGTGCCGGCATCGCCCCAAATCACCGGCGCTGTGGCTGCTGTCAGCGCGGCACCATTGATATCGACCCCTTTGCCATTACTTTCCATATCCAGTTGCTGCACATAAGACGGCAACAACCGCAGATAATGGCTGTATGGCAGCAGCGCTTGTGCCTGGCAACCGAGACCATTGATATACCAGACCCCGAGCAATGCCAGGATCACCGGCATATTCTGTTCCAGTGGTGCCTCGGCAAAATGCAGATCCATCGCATGGGCACCGGCCAGCAATTGCTGGAACTGGCTGACACCGAGCATCAGGCAGAGCGGGAAGCCAATGGCAGACCATAATGAATAACGACCACCAACCCAGTCCCACATCGGCAAAATATGGTCACTTTCGATACCAAAATCGGCGGCTGCTTGGATATTGGATGATGTGGCCCAGAAATGGCGGGCAATGGCCGCTTTATCAGCACCATTGTCGATAAACCATTGCCGGACAGCTAACGCATTTTGTTTGGTTTCTTCAGTGCCAAAAGATTTAGAGGCCACAAAAACTAAGGTGGTGGCCGGATCCAGTCCTTGCACCACATCACTGACCACGGCACCATCGATATTGCCAGCAAAATGAATTTGCAGCGGGCTGATATTGTAAGGCGTCAGCGCTTCGACCGCCATTTGCGGTCCCAGCAGCGAACCGCCAATGCCGATCCAAATCAGATCGGTAACAGCTTCACCGGTATAACCCAGATATTGCTGACTGTTCAGTTGCTCCACCAGTGCTTGCATACTGGCGTGGCAGTCAGCAATTTCGGCACTGATGTTAGCACCATCCAGTTGCAGATCGATGCTAGCCGGAGCGCGTAATGCGGTATGCCAGACGCTGCGCTGTTCAGAGGTATTAATTTTGGCACCGGCAAACATCTGTGCTCTTTTTTCTGCCAGCGGGCTGGCCGCTGCCAGTTGCAATAAATGTTGCCAGATGCCCTGATTGATCAAGTTCTTCGAGTAATCCAGCTCAATGCCAGCAGCATTCAGCGCATAACGTTCGGCACGTTGTGGATCGCGGGCAAATTCCTGACGCAAATCCAGGGGTTGTTGGGCGAGTTGCTGTAACTCACGCCAGACTGCAGACGACATAACATACTCCTGTAGGTTTAAATCCAATGAGCCTTGTGGCGTCACCACATAAGGTGACGCCTGGCTTTGCTGGCACTGACGCTAGCGTCGGCACCTGCAAGATGCCAAATTATTGTAAAGCGGCGCTAATGACTTGCTCCAGCTTGCGCTGGTCAATGGCGAATTTACGAATACCTTCAGCCAGTTTTTCGGTCGCCATGGCATCTTCATTCAGCGCCCAGCGGAATTGTTGTTCGGTCAGACTGGCAGGGGCTGTAGTCGTGGCACCGTTGTCCTGCAAATGCACCACCAGTTCACCCTGTTGTTTATCCAGTTCATCGAGCAGCCCCGGAGCTATGGTGAGACGGTCACAACCGGCCAGCGCCAAAACTTCGCCGATGTTGCGAAAGCTGGCCCCCATGACAATTGTCTTGTGGCCGTGTTGTTTGAAATAACGGTAAATTTCCCGCACTGACAACACGCCAGGATCGGTTTCGGCATCATAGCTTTGACCGGTTTGTGCTTTGTACCAATCCAGAATACGGCCAACGAATGGAGAAATCAGGAAGACTCCTGCTTCAGCACAAGCGCGGGCCTGACACATATGGAATAACAAGGTCAGATTGCACTGGATGCCCTGTTGCTCCAGTACTTTAGCGGCCTGAATACCTTCCCAGGTCGAAGCGATTTTGATCAGGATTTTATCTTTGCCAATGCCATTTTCTTGATACAAAGCGACCAGCTGTTGCGCCTTGGCAATAGTGGCGGCGGTATCAAAACTTAATCTGGCATCCACTTCAGTTGACACCCGACCTGGCACCAGCTTGCTAATGGCGGTACCAACATCGACAGCAAATTTATCTGAAGCCAGGCTCAGTTGTGTTTCTGCAGTGCTGGCATGGCTTTTGGCATAGGCGGCAGCCTGCACCAGTAAAGGTTTGGCGAACTCCAACTGACTGGCGTTGAGCAGCAGTGACGGGTTGGTGGTGGCATCTACCGGGCGGAATTGTTCGATAGCTGTCAGATCACCGCTGTCGACAACAACAGTAGTGACGGCTTTTAATTGACTTAACAGTGTACTCATATTGTTTTATTACCATTTTTGATTCAGCTAATTGCTGAGATTGACCAGTAATTTGCTATTAATGTAGGAATATTACAACAAAATTTGCTGTCTTTGTTGAATTCATCCCAGCCTGTTGCTCATTTTTTATCAGGTCATTATAGTGATGTTATTGCCAGTTCTGGCAGCGGTTTTATGCAAAATAACCCTTTCCTTTGATGTTAAGGCAGTAATGACAGTGTCGGCCAAGTTTTATAAAAATAAAAAAGTTCTGGTCGTTGATGACTGTGATCCCGTTCGGGCTTCGATCAAAAGTATGTTACTGAAAATTGGTTTCGATCATATTGCAACTGTGACCGATGCCAATGCCGCCATCGCCAATTGCACTGAAGTGCAATATGACTTTATTTTGTCCGACTTTAATCTCGGTGAGGGCAAAGACGGCTATCAATTATTCGAAGCCCTGAAACATCTGCAACTGCTGAAAAGCAGTTGCTGTTTTTTGCTCATCAGCGCCGAAAGTCATCGCCAGATTGTGCATGGCGTGATCGAATTGCAGCCGGATAGCTATCTGCTGAAACCTTTTTCTTTCATGCAACTGGAAAAACGCTTGCTACGCGCTTTACAAATTAAAACGGCTTTAGCCAGAGTTTACAGTGAAATTCAGCAGGATCAGTTTATTGAAGCAGCCAACTCCTGTGAGTTGGTGATCAAAAACGATGTTGATTTTGCCATTTATGCCATCCGGCTGAAAGGGGAATTATTACTGCAACTGGAACATTTCCAGGCAGCAGAGCAGCTTTATCAGCAAATCTTGTTGCGGCGTGACTATGCCTGGGCCAGGTTGGGATTGGCGATCGCCCGTTTTTGCCAGCATCGCTGGCTGGAGGCCGAGTTTGAGTTACGTGAATTAGCCAAATTGGATGAAACCAAAGTAGAAGCGCTGGATTGGTTGTCGCGGTTGTTTATCAAACGTGAATTACTCAAAGACGCCTTTCAGACCTTGGCTGAAGTGACGAAATTATCGCCGAAAAACTATCAACGGCAAAAAGCACTGGCCAATCTGGCCAGCATTAATAACGATAAAGATGAAACGGTAAAAATTTATGCTCGGCTGTTGTTGGCGGCCCGTTACTCCATCCATGATACGCCGGAAAATTTTTTGAATTATGCCCGCGCCATTATCGAACAGGCCAAAGACGCTAATAAACTGGAACAAAGCCGGCTGCTGACTAAAGTGAACGATATCCTTGGCAATATCGGCAAAAGGTTTTCACAGGAAAGTTATTTGCATCAGGAATTTGTGGTGCGGGCCCGCATCAGTATGCTCAAAGGACAACTGGATGAAGCGCGCGAATGGCTACTGAAAAGTGATAGCTCTGAGCAAAGCCGGGTGTTATCGGTGGAGGCTTGTCTGGATAAAGCCAGGGCTTTTTTTGAGGTCGGCAATTTATCCCGCTCCGATGACTATATGGATAAGCTGGCCACTGTGGTCAGTCATGATGATCTGCTGGCCAACACTCTCAGTGTGCTGATTAAACAGGAACACCAGCAACATGAGAACCTGCGTGAGGAAATCAAGACGCTGAACAATGACGGGCTGGAAGCTTATCAGAGCGGTTATTATGGCCGGGCCCTGGAGTTTTTTAATAAAGCCTTTGATTACATGCCTTATAACCCCAGTCTGGCACTGAATTTATTACAAACCATCGGCAAAATTGGCGGGGTGAATAAAGACACGGCCCGGTTAGCGCGTCGTTGTGTGGCGATTTTAGAACAAAGTGAACTCAGTGATGCCAACAGCCGGCGCTTTGACGTCATTATGAAAGAGCTGGCGGCGGTACTATCGTTGGATTAGCATCCTGTCGCTGGATTAACCATGCGGGTTAGCAGCGCGGGCCGTTTTTTTGGTACACTGCCCGCCCTCTGTATTTGGTTGAGACAAAATTGATGTTGATGGTGGTATCTCCGGCCAAGGATCTGGATTATCAGACCGCAGCCCCGGCAGTTGCAGTAACGCTGCCAGCCTTGTTAGCTGACACTGTGGAATTAATGCAGGTCTGTCGTCCCCTGACGCCGCTGCAACTGGCTGAACTGATGCATATCAGTGACAAGCTGGCCGGGCTGAACGCCGCCCGTTTTGCCCAGTGGCAACTCCCTTTTAATGCGGAAAATGCCAAAGCTGCCTTGTTTGCCTTTAATGGTGATGTGTATCAGGGCTTGGCTGCTGCCACTTTACAACCCGCCGATCTGGCGTATGCGCAGCAACATCTGCGTATTCTCAGTGGTTTGTACGGGGTGTTAAGACCCTTCGACCTGATGCAGCCGTACCGGCTGGAAATGGGCACTAAATTAGCCAACAGTCGCGGTAAAGATTTGTATCAGTTCTGGGGCTCTATTGTGACTGACAATCTGAACCAGCAATTGGAACAGGTACAGGCGAGCCTGTTGTTGAATCTGGCGTCGCAAGAATACTTTAAAGTGGTCAAACCGAAGCTACTGGCCAGGCCGGTGCTGGACGTGCAGTTTAAAGACTTTAAAAACGGCGATTACAAAATTATCAGCTTTTTTGCCAAAAAAGCCCGTGGCCTGATGGCGCGTTATGTCATTGAGCAGCGCATTGATCAGGTCGAAGGCCTGAAAGATTTTGCGCTGGAAGGTTATCAATTTAGTCCGGTCCAATCGAGCAGCACTCAACTGGTATTTTTACGTCACACGCAATAATGTAAAACGTCATCCCAATTTACCACCGCGCTCACTGGCTGTTTACCCCCTGTTGCAGTAATTATCCAGTGAGTGGATCTTCAGCTTTGAGCGCAGGCTGTTTAAAAATAGAACAGATTGACAGAGTTCAGAGCTATTTAGTTGACGGCTCTTCATGAAAAACATAATTATATTAATAACTTACACATTTAATGCTTTTCCAATCCCACTCTTCAGCCCAAGCAATGATTTGCCTGATGGCAGCTTGGATATCCTGCGCTGAGATAGTCAGCCGTGCCAGACGACATAACCGCATGCCTAAATAGTTGCACGACAACACCCGTCGATGTTTGATGCTGTTGGCTTGCAACGACCGATGTTGGCCACTGATTTCCACCGCCAATCCCAGCATGTAATGAAGCCAGTTGGCGAGCGCAGCAAGCATCAACAGCACTTTGAGACGTTCCTTTTTATAGGTCTGGCTTTTCTGGTCGCGGCAGCTCTCTTCAATTTGCATTCTGGCGCTGTAACACTTAGCGATTTTTGAAGCATAATCGGTTGTTTGCGCTAATGAACTTACCAGTAACCACGGCTCTTTGTATGACTTATGTTTATCGCGTTTTCGAAGTTTCCAGTGCGTGCCGACTAACACTGCGGTGGTGACATAATGCTGGCTGCTAGTGAGCTTAATTTTACCCAAACACTGCGGCGTCGTTCTGGCTTTTTTGTAGAGCTGGTCCACACTGATAAATGTTATAGAATCAGATAGTTGCAGCGTCTGATTGCCGCGTACCCGCGCAATATAATGCCAGCCCAACTGACGAATTTGTTGCAGCCACGGCACCTTAAAACCGGCGTCGGTGACGATCATCGGCCGGCAATCCGCTGGCAGGCTTGCCTTGAGGCGCAGTAAAAATGCCTGATGCACGCGTGGGCAGTTGTACTCATCAATCGCTTTCACTTCTTGCAGCAAGGTCAAAGAGCGGCCTTCGAGTGCGAGGCTGGCCCGCAAGATAAAGTGACGCTTTTTATTGTCGGCGTTACGCCAATCAACCAGGATAAGGGGTGGTTTAGTTTGAACTAATGCCTTCGTCAGTGCCGCATAAATCAGCGGAATGTCGTCCTGTAAACCTTCGTTACTCAGCAGCCGGTCGGCTCTTTTAATACAGCTTTTTTCAGTGGCGGCACTTTGAATGCCGCGACCGATGGCAGTGACCGTACATTTGCCGTTGGTGACCAAACTTTGCAACGACGCGCAAAGTGACGCCATTCTGGTTTTATGGATGTTTTTTGGCGTGACAAATGAGAGAACATCGGCGAGCATTCGTTGAACATTCATGGCTTGGTCCTCGGTAGGGTTTAGTTTTGGCGAACGATCAGATCAGGAACTGCCATGAATGTTTCCTTCATCGCCTAAATTATTGTTTTACCTATGCTATTTCTGAAGATACCTCAGAGTAAGCCGTTTCGCTTAGACTGATCTGTTGTCGGCGTGGTTTTGGCATGGTGTCATCCTGACGGCAAAAATAGAAGTTTTAAATTTACTTTAAATTTGGTTGATTTAAAGTAAATTTAAGAGTGTTTGGGTGTCCGGGATTCGTTTCACTGTTTAAATGTGGCCCTAAAAATGTTAATGTAAGGTTTAGATTGGATGGGGAGCCAGCGTTTCCTTAAGCTTTTCTCTTATGAAAATAACTTATTGTTATCAACAGAGTGGTAAATGCATGCTAAAAAAATTATCAAAGATAGTCGGTGTTATGTTGCTATTACTTTCTTCAAATGCAAATGCTTACACATTTAAAGAGTGTCACGTGGAAATAGATAGAATTTATGCTGGTGACGACGGCATTTTTTGGATTTCTTTTAAAAATGGCGGCGGAACCTATATTGAAAAAGATAATGTAAATTTTAAAAATATTTATTCAATGGTTTTAGCTGCTCACCTTGCAAATAAAGGTATTATCGTCAGATTCGCATCCGATACTGTGGTATGTAATTCAGGTGTTCGAAAAGATTTGATAGGGGTCTGGTTATATAATAATTAATAAGCCACCCATGCTTTGGAAGTAGTGCAATCAGCCTGACCCGCTGAAGGAACACCATAAATTGGTGATTGTAAGTGTTTGGTGTCCAATGCAACTTTGTACAGCAGCATATAAGAACGCTCAGCGGGTTTTACGCGGAATAACAGCAACCTTCTGGATCAAACTGGCTAGGATGCGGCTTACATTTATGGTGTTGTGGTTCTCTGGTTTGTTGAGCGATAGTCCGGAGCCAAACACCATCAATATTCCATCTTAGTTCATCTTTTTGTTTTCAATAGATATTTCGTGGGGATACCTCAGGATCTGTCGCTGAGGTACTGGCTGATCCTGACGTCTTGGTGTTTCGGCCATTTTTGTGTGGATGGGATTTAAATCCATTTACCCAAAAATCTGCCCGTACAGCCTGCAGTTTTTCACAGCCATTGATTGAACTTCGATTGCTCAATGAATTAAATGAAGGTGTGTTCCGAAACAACTATTATCACCGTCGTTTACATAAAACCTAACTCGTTTACCGCTCATAAATGCGGCCAATAACGTGGAATACACAGCTTTATTATTCTCAATATCAGCCTTACTCCACTTGAGCTGTTTACCTGCAGGACAAGTACTATTTCCTGTATCCATATGAAACGCAATAGTTCCCGGTAGATAGGTTGGTTCTAGCGCAACAACCTTACCTTCAAAGTATTCCAATGCATAAGCGGGTTGGGACAACATAAAAAAACAAGCAGATAAACATATTTTTCGCATTAAAAAAACGCCCTGAATAACTGTTCCGATGGATAGAAAACTTGCATGTGAGAACTCAATGCGGTTTGAGTACTCTGCTCCGTCGCCAAACAAACCTTTCACGCAATCGCATTGAGCATGGGCAAATGACCATGTTTTACGTCGCAGGGATTATAAGATAAGCCATTCAATTTTTGGAACGTCTGCAATCGACTATTTCTGAAATGTGTTTTGTTGGTGACAATATCTTCAACTGAAGCTTGTCGATGGGAATGTGAAGGTTTTAAATTGCACTAAAATAGTGCGTCAGGCAGAAGAAACCAAATTTTGACCGGCTGGTAGTATTGCTGCTGTGGTTTAATACAGAGTGTGCAGTTAAAAATACCATGCTCAGGCAAAACTTCGGCAGCAGGCGGTTTTGTCATGCAACCAGCGTAGCCCTGGCTTTGAGCAGAATTGTGCAGCGAGCGGGCAATTGTCAGCTATCGCGTGGCCAAACCGAGTGCAGAATGTCACCGCTTTATCAAAGCTGATTCAACTCGGCAAAATACTGCATTTGCAAGCTGGCAAACAATGCCGACTGTTTGACTTCGGCCAGTGCTTTATTAAAACGGACGGCGGCTTCTGGTGTGCGGGCCAGCATATGGTATTGATTGGGTTTGAAAAAATTGAGCACTTTCAGACTGGTATCCGTTGGTGCCGTCTGGCGATAGTAGTGCCAGAAGATATTGCGGTCCATCACCAGCACATCGACCCGGTTTTTCAATAACAAAGCTGGCAGTTGATGTTGGTCAACTACTTCCAGATAACTACTGGTGCTTGGGATAGCGGCGGCATATTCTGCCGGTAAAAACCGACGGGCATTTTGAAAAGCCATCACCCGTAGTCCGGCCAGATCGCTCAGGCTGTGAATAGGTTTGGTTAAATCCTGACGCACAATCAAAATATTCTGATAACTGATATAAGGATCTGTCGGATAAAAACCGGCGGGGGAGCCACGTTGTAACGACACCAAATCGGCCTGGCCAGCAGTAAATAAATCCAGCAGCCGGCCGTTTGGGACATGGATAAACTGGCTGTCAAAGCCCATCCGCTTGACCACGGTCCGCAACAATTCCAGTTCATAGCCGCTTTGGGTTGCCATTTTAATATAAGGTGGTTTTTCTACACCCACTAACAGCTGTAGTTGCTGCGCCTGCAGTGGGACAGCCAGCCAGGCGATACAGAGCATTCCAACATACAGCCATTGTTGCATCAGACTCACCTTTAGCAGCCAGCACATGACAGATTACCAGACAAGCCACAGTATTTTCTAATTTAAGCTGTTAGCTTAGCAGATAATTATTGCATAAAACCAACAGCTTAATCACTTATTACGGCCAGCACCGCAGAAAGTTTCAGCGAGTGGGATTTAAGTACCTTAAAAGGAAAAAATCATGCTTGCTTAAAAAATCGCTTGTTCCACAGTACAACAACTTATAAACTCCGCTTCGCTAATGCAAATCATTATCATTTTGTTTTTGAGTGGTTCAGCCAGAGTGGCACTGTTATGGGGAGTTTTAGGATGAGTGGTCAGGGCAAGCATATCGAGCAATGTCGAGTAAAAGGAAACTGCGGCAGGATGCCATTGAGCTATTTATCAGGCGCTGTAGCGCTGGCGCTGCTGTGCAGTGGCCAAGTGATGGCCAACACAGCGACAGCTAAAAAAACCAGTTCGGCGCAGGATGATATCGAAAAAATTATTGTGCACGCCAAATCGACTGCGGTGGCAACGCCAACCCGGATGCCACTGACGATCAGAGAAACGCCGCAGTCGATCAGTGCTATTTCAGCCGAGTTGATGGCTGCCGCCAGCATGACAGATATCAACGACGTGATGATGAATGTGCCTGGCGTCAATGTCAGTTTGTATGACAGCCAGCGGCCACTGTATTTCGCCCGTGGCTTTCAGATCACCGATTTTCAGGTGGATGGCATCCCAACTTACAGTGGCTCTACCAATCAGGAATATGACACCGCTTTATATGACAGAGTAGAAGTGATCCGTGGTGCCAATGGCTTATTTACCGGGCCTGGTGCGCCTTCAGCTACGGTCAATTTGATCCGCAAAAGACCTGGCAAAGAATTTGCGCTCAGCCTGGCGGGCCGTATTGGCTCCTGGAATTTGCGCCGGGCTGAACTTGATGTCAGTTCACCGCTCAACAGTGATGGCACTGTGCGTAGCCGGCTGGTGGTGGCAGCGCAGGATGCCGACAGTTTCCGTGATCGTTACACTGAAGACAAAACAGCGGCGCTGGCGATAGTGGAAGCGGATTTAACGGCCGATACCACTGCTGCATTTGGCCTGCAGTTGCAAGACAACAACCCGACAGGGACTATCTGGGGCACTATTCCGCTTTATCATGCCGATGGTAGCCTGGCTGACTTTCCCGTTTCCACCAGTTTTGCGCCAAACTGGACCGAATGGCAGCGCGAAACCAGTACCTTATTTGCCGATCTGAAGCATCGGCTGAATGAACGCTGGCAATTGACCGCTGCGCTGAACAGAACTCAGGGCGAAGTGGATAGTCTGCGAGTCTATGCGACAGGTTTTGCCAATCCGAATACAGGGAAAGGTCTCACCTTATTGGCTGGTGTTGGCGCCGGTGAAGATGTCCGCAGCGGGCTGGATCTGTATCTGACCGGCAGTTACAGCGCTTTTGAACTTGAGCATGATGTTATTATTGGCGCCAATATCGCCAAAACAGTGTCGGACACCCTGCTGATGTCCTCCGTGGCTGGTTGGTCTTATCAGGTGCCGGATGCCCGGGCCTATGATGGCACTGCGCCGAAACCTGTGTATCGTAAAACCGGCGCTAACCGGCTGGCGACCACCAAGCAACACGGCGTCTATGCGGTGAATCGTTTCCGGCTGACTGAAGGCCTGTCGCTGATCACTGGTGCCCGCCTGAGCTCCTGGCAAACCGGTACTGACAACTTCAATACCAGCGGTGTTTATGCCAACACCACTGGCACTTATGAAGTGAACAACGAAGTGACGCCATATGCAGGTCTGGTGTATGACCTCAGTGACGATTATTCGCTGTATGCCAGCTACACCGACATTTTTAACCCGCAGAATTACAAAGATAAAGACAATAATTTGTTAGCGCCATTGGTTGGCTCTAATGCCGAAATCGGCATCAAGGCGCAGCTGTTAGAGCAGCAATTATTCGGTACTGTGGCACTGTTTAAAACCCGGCAAGACAATTTTGCCGTGCGGGATCTGTCACAGCCGGAAAATTCACTGCCGGATGGCAGTTCGGCTTATCTGGCGGTGAATGGCACCGAAAGTCAGGGCGTCGAGCTGACATTAAGCGGTAAGCTTGATCAGCAGTTGCTGCTCAATGCCGGCTATAGTTATGTTGATACCAGCAGGCCAGCCAACGAGCGGATCTGGACCAATTTACCCAAACATACGGTGCAGATCTCAGGTCACTATGATGTGTCGTCCCTGCTGAGCGGCGTCACAGTCGGCGCTGGTATCAACTGGCAAAGTGAGACTGTAGGTTATGGCGTGACGCATCCGTTACTCAAACAAGGCGCGACGTTCCGACAGTCGTCTTATACCTTGCTGAACCTGTTTGCCAGTTGGCAAATCAACGAGCAATTGCAAAGCCGTTTTAGCGTCAGCAATACGCTGGATAAGCTGTATTGGGCCAATATTGATTACGCTAACTATGGCGAACCACGCAATGTGTCACTGAGTCTGAGCTGGCAATATTAACCGGATGGGCCAGATGCGAAGCATCTGGCCTGTCGTTGATTGCTAAATTCAGTGGTTGCCTGGCAAAAGCAGTCATTGCCTGGCCAAAGTATGAACTGCAAACGCCCGGCTGCAGTCACTCACCTCAGCAGGTTTGAACTCTGCGGTTAAATCAGGTATGGTGCCTGCCTGGTCCCAAATTTATCAACATGGGAGGTTCATTTTGTTACATCTTGCCCTTCCACTGTGGCATTCCATTACCGTCTTCCATCACTAAGCCGGCTCTGAGTTATTCAGGGCCGGCTGTTTTGCTTGTTGTTTTTTCAGGTTTAACCTTCAGCAGGAAAAGTGATGACACTCCCCACATATCGAACTCTGGCCGCCGCCGGTGCCCAGATTATTTCGGCTTTGGCTCGCCAACAGATCCAACCACTGCCGCCCTGGCAACTGGCGGATGTGCTGGCGCAACTGGCAGAGCAGCGGCCACGCAGCAAACTAAGTCAGTCGGGCATTGCCCCAGGCTGCTCAGTATTTTTATTTGATGTCAGCCTGCAACAAAGTCAGTGGCTGACCTTACTTCGTCCAGAGCAAACAGAGCAACCGGAGCAAGGGCTGATTTCGGTCTTTTCGCCGCTCGGCGCTGCGCTGCTTGGCAAACAAAGTGGCGACCGGATTGAGTTGCAGTTATGTCGCAGCACATTGCAATTTCAGGTGCTGGACGTGTTAAAAGTGCAGTGCCGACCCGCCACAGTCCGGCGCTAGCGCTCAGCAAGAATTCAGATAACCGGTAGTCAGGAGTCGTCTGCCGGTTTGGTTTAACTGGCAAATTGCCACTAGAAAAGGAATAGTTATGACAGAGTCTTTGATGTCAGAGTCTTGGCCTGAGCTGCATATTTCCACGCTGGATTATGACAGGCTCGAACCGTTATTAAGCAGCTTACCGCTGCAACATCCCAGTCGACAATTGTTACAGCAAGAGTTGGATCGGGCCAATTTGCTGGAGCCCGCACAGATGCCGTCTGATGTGGTGACGATGAATTCAACAGTGCGGTTATTGTTTGAAGAGCGCCAGGAAGAGCGGCAGTTTACGCTGTGTTATCCAAAAGATCTGGCTGCTCAAACCCAGGCTGAAGCTGTGTCGGTGCTGGCACCTGTCGGGATGGCCCTGCTGGGCTTACGCCAGGGCGATCGGATCCTGTGGCCGATGCCGGATCAAAGTCAGCAGTGGATCCAAGTGTTAGACATCCTGTACCAACCGGAGCGTAGCGGGGCTTACCACCGCTAATGCGGCCATGTTGCCAGATCAGGGCGCTGATCTGGCGGCAATATCGGCAACCAGCCGCTGTAAAAACATCTGAAAAGCACTGGACTGATGTTTGCGGGAACGGTAAATACCGAAGATGCCCAACTGTCTGGGCTCAGCTTGCGGCAATAACGGCAGCAACAAGCCGTCGGCCAGATAAGGCGCTGCCGCTTGTTGTGGTTGGATGCTGATGCCAAGACCTGCCAGCGTTGCATCCAGTAACAAAGAAGATTCATTGGCCGAAAGATTGCCATGAACTTCCACCGCCACGGGTTCGCCTGCTTCGCGAAAATGCCAGAAGCTTTTCCCAAAATTAGAATAAATCAAGCAGTTATGGCCGCTGAGTTGCTGTAGTTCGGTCGGGGTGCCCGCACGGGCCAGATAAGCCGGACTGGCACATAACACCGAAACACACTGGCCCAGCGGTCTGGCAATCACATTCGGATCCAGTTCGTTGGTGATCCTGACCGCTAAATCTATCCGCTCTTCGACTAAATCCACCGCTTGATTACTGATATGTAAATCAATGCTGGTGCGCGGAAACTCAGCTAAAAACTGCTGAATAAACGGTAGTAATAAATAACGTGCTGTGAACTGAGCACAGGAGATCCGAATATTGCCACTGGGCGGGCTCTGTGTATCCAATGCTGGCTGACTGATTTCCTCGGCAATGCGCAACAATGCATTGGCCTGGATTAAGGCACTTTCGCCGGCGGCAGTCAGACTGAGCTTACGGGTAGAGCGATGCAACAACCTGTTACCCGACCAGTTTTCCATTGCCTGTAAATAACGGCTGACCATAGCGCTGGACATGCCAAGAGCCCTGGCCGCGCTCGCCATACTGCCTTGCTGCGCTATGGTGCTAAACACCAGTGCTGCGGTCATCCGATCCATATTCCTCCTGGGCTGGCAGCCATGTGCCACTGTTGCTGTGATCGCGTTCAGACTGAAACTGTGGCGCAATCAGCGAGATTGACTCGAATTACGCAATAATCTGTTGCCTGTTTTGCGGATTTTATTCTGTTTTATGCAATTTATAATAGCCGCACTGGAAACAAATTGCAGGCCAACGGTGGCCACGAGGAAATCTGATGTCAAAACAAGCAACCTTACATCTGTTGATTGATCCGCTCTGTGGCTGGACTTACGCCGCCGCGCCGCTGTTTCGCCAGGCCATGGCGCAACCAGGCTTACAGCTGGCGGTCCATGCCGGTGGCTTATTTACCGGTGCACAGCGCAAAAAAGTGGATACCAGACTGCGGCAACAACTTTTGCAGTTTGACCGTCAAATCGAAGCATTAACGGGGCAGCCATTTACTGTGGCTTACAGCGACGGCTTGCTTGGCAGCGGTGAGATGGTTCTGGATTCATTACCGCCGATCCGGGCTTTACTGGCTGGCCAACAGCTAGGCGCTGATCCCGTGGTGCTGCTTGAACTTATCCAGCAACATTATTACCAGTTAGGTCGTAATATCACAGAAACAGCGGTACTGGTTGCGGTGGCTGAACAGGCCGGGGTAGCTGCGGCGGACTTCCATCAGGCTTATCTGATGCTGGTGCCGGAGTTAGTCACGGCGCATCTGCAGCGCAGCCGGCAACTGTTGCAGCAGATCGGTGGCCAGGGCTATCCGTCCGCTGCGTTAGAGCAGGCTGCTGGCCAGTATCTGCCATTGGCCTTAAGCAAGTATTACCGGGAGCCGGCCGCCTTTGGCCATTATTTGCAACAGCTCCTGGCGACACCCCGGTATTGAAGCAGTGAACACAACAGCTAAACGCAAGATCAACCCACAATAGCAGTGAGATAAAGATGAACAACTTCGCAAATACCTACTTTGGAAATACCTTAGTGCAACAAATCCGTCGCCTGAAAGTGGCTGGCAGTGTCGCGATGCTGACTTGCAGTCTAATTTACAGTGCTGCCAGTCAGGCAGCGTTGCAGTTTCAGGTTTATAACCCTGGCAGCCAGGGCATTTTTCCGGTCACAGCCACGCTGGTGACGGGGCCGAAATCTGCCATGCTGGTGGATGCGCAATTTGGGGTGAAAGATGCGGCAAAGCTGGTCGAGATGATCAAACAAAGCGGCAAACCACTGAGCCTGGTCTATATCAGCAGCGGTGACCCGGATTTTTATTTTGGTTTATCTGCCATCCGCCAGGCTTTTCCAAAGGTAAAAATAGTTGCAAGTAGCAGTGTGGTTGCGCATATCGAGCAGACCAAAGCGGCCAAGTTAGCCTATTGGGGGCCAATTCTGGCGGACAATGCACCGACTGAACTGGTGGTGCCTGCAGTTTCAGATCAACAAGTGTTTCAACTGGATGGCGAACAGATTGAAGTCAAAAATATCAACACCCATCAAGCTTATCTGTGGGCACCAGCCAGTAAAACGGTATTTGGCGGGGTGGCGGTCTATGCCGGCAGCCATGTCTGGACTGCGGATACGCAGAGCAAAGCAGCCAGAGCCAGTTGGTTAGAAGCGCTTCATCAAATCAGTGCTTTGCAGCCAGCACGGGTGATCCCGGGGCATTTTTATGCTGCTGAGCCACAAGGACTGGCAGCCGTCACTTTTACGGCAGATTATCTGCAAGCTTTTGAAGCAGCTTTGGCCAGTCAGCAGGGATCGGCTGCGGTGATAAATGTCTTAAAACAACAATATCCGACGTTAGCAGGAGAAGACTCGCTGGCGATCAGCGCCAAGGTGAATACCGGCGAGATGCAGTGGTAGACTGCTGCTGTAACTTGTTTACTAAAAATTTATATAAATAGTTTTGTTAGGGACGTATTTCTGCGCTTTACTGTATTGCAGGCGAGCAGAAAGAGAGTGCCGCTGCGGTTGATCCAATTGCGCTGCTCAGTCCGTAAAACTTTACAGGCGGTTCGAACTTTTCGGTTGCCAGTTTTGCACAAAATTGTTGGTTGCTGGTCAAAATCTTCGTAGCTGCCATAGGTATTCAGCTTGTGAAGTCTGGGGAATAGTTGTTTAGCCAGGTTGTCCGTCGATAGCAGCTTGCAGCCAGCCTGCTGTCAGCAGGGCAAGTTCAGCAACAACAGCGGCAGTAGAGCGCTGTTGTGATGCCGAAAAACGAGTGGTATCAAGCCTTTTCGGGGCTGCGTTCACCCTGTTGCACTCTGTCAGGGAGATGTCTGCAACAGGGTTTTGTTTTTTTAAGTGCCACCTAAGTGCCGCAAAAAGTGCGATAAGGCGTGGCTGCGGGCTCTGGAACTGCCGCCCAACGGCTTTCATCAGCGCTTAAGGCAAAAGGCGATGTTAAATCCCGGGCAAACTGTTGAAATAGCCCCAGTTCCTGTTCTACCGTCACCTGATGAATGATCTGTTCTATCTGATGATTCCGCGGAATAAATGCCGGATTGACTGCCAGCATCTGTTGCTGACAGCTGATAGCGTTGTGTTGACTGTCTTGCGCGCGCAATAGCTGCCATTGCTGATAAAAGGCCAGCCAGTCTGCAGTGGCACTATAAAGCTGCGTCGGGCCAGCCGGGTGAGCCGGATCCGCCAGTGCGGCCGCCAGTTGGCGGTGACAAGCGGTAAAATCAGCTTGTTGCTGCTCTAATAACATTAGCCATTGCTGGATCAGTGTAGCGACTGCAGCTGAGTGATTGAGTAACATGTCGGCAGACAACCCCAGCTTGACTGCCATCCGGCTGTTAAATTGTTGCTGATAATACTGCGGAAACTGATTTAATTCAGCAGTGGCGAGCGCAATGGCTGTTTTTTCATCACTGTCCAGCAGGGGTAACACCGCTTCCGCCAGTCGGGCCAGGTTCCACTGCGCAATGGCCGGTTGATTGCGATAGGCATAACGACCCTCCTGATCAATAGAGCTGAACACGGTCGCTGGCTGATAACTATCCAGAAAAGCGCAAGGGCCATAATCAATGGTTTCGCCGCTAATGAGCATATTGTCGGTATTCATCACGCCATGGACAAAACCCAGACTCATCCAGTGCGCCACCAGCGCCGCCTGTGCCTGACTGACCTGTTGCAATAACGCCAGCGCTTTATTGTCGCTGGCCAGTGCCGCCGGATAATGCCGTGCCAGGGCATAATCCAGTAACTGGGTTAATTTGGTGGTGTCATTGAGCATGGCCACATATTGAAAAGTGCCGATGCGGATATGGCTGCTGGCGACCCGGGCTAAAATACCGCCCGGTTGTAATCGCTCCCGCACCACCGGCTCGCCGCTGAGCACCGCAGCCAGAGCCCGGCTGGTCGGGACGCCAAGCGCATGCATGGCTTCACTGACTAAGTACTCCCGGATCACCGGACCCAGCGCGGAGCGGCCATCACCACGGCGCGAAAATGGTGTCGGACCTGCCCCTTTTAACTGCAGATCCACAGTGTTGCCTTGCCGATCGATAATCTCAGCCAGCAATAAAGCCCTGCCATCGCCCAGTCTTGGTGACAAATGGCCAAACTGATGACCGCTGTAGGCTTGCGCCAGTGGACTGGCCCAGTCAGGCAGTTGATTGCCTGCCAGCAGTTGTAGCCCGGCCGCGGTCCCGGCCAGCTCGGCGGGGAAATTCAGTTGCTGAGCCAGTTCGGTATTAAATGCCAGCCAGACAGGTGCAGCCACTGGGGTCGGCGCACAGAGCTGAAAAAAATCTGCGGGTAATTGTTGGTAGCTGTGTTGGGTTTGCATCGGCGGTCTGGCTTAAGTAAAACTGGCTGGCAGTGTAGCCGCTGAGATCACTGCTAGCCAGTGCTTTTAACTGGGGCTCGTTTGTTGTAGCCAGTCGTCACCGAGTAAACCAGCGCCGATAAAACCGGTTTTGACATAAATCAGTGCGCCTGCATCGCGTGTGTAGGGCTGATGCTGACTGTAAGCAGGGCTGCGGATCCAACTGAGCGCCGGATATTCGCCATATTCATCACAAAACAAGCCTTGCAGCACCAGGATCTCTTCGCCACCCACATGCACATGGCGGTTAAAGCGGGTGTGCGGTGCCCATCTGACCAGCGCCGTCTGCACGCCGTTATGCTGATGCAGCGGCAGTACCGTTAAGCCTGGCACCAGTCCGGCGACAAAACTGCTGGTGTTGGTGTCCAGTACCAGTGTTTGCTGGTCACTTGCCTGGAACTGCCAAAGTTTCACTAACAACTCACAACCATGCACAGAAAAAGGGGTATGACTGCTACCCGGTGGGTTACGCAAATAAGTTCCTGCCGGATAGTCGCCATGCTCGTCAGAGAAAATACCGGACAGCACCAGAATTTCTTCGCCGCCACCATGGGTATGTGCATGATAACCGGCACCTGGGGCATAACGGACCAAACTAGTGGCGCGGGCGGTTTCAGCACCAGAGCGCTCCAGCATCATTCGGCTCACGCCAGGCATTGGTGAATCCACCCATTGATGTTGCTCAGGGGTCAGCACAATGCGTTGGCGTAAATCACTATGTAACTGCATGCATTAGCCAAAATGAGTAAAGGCAATTTTATTGCCGTCTAAGTCACGGATATAAGCACCGTAAAACATATCCGGAATGCGTTGACCCGGGGCGCCGTCACAACTGGCTCCCAGGCTGAGTGCTTTATGGTACAGCTCATCAACTGCGGCTTTATTGCCAGGGCTGATCGCAACCATAGTGCCATTACCAGCATGTGCTGGCTCTTTGTTGTATGGGATACAAATCGCCAGCATTGGCTTGCTCATGTTTTTTCCAAAAAAGATGATTCTGTCCATTTCAAGCAGCGGTTTAGCGCCCAGAGCAGCCAGTAATTCGGTATAAAAAGCGCGGGCTTTGGTCAAATCATTGACCCCAATAGTTGCGTAACTAAGCATGTAAATCTGTCCCTTGTCAAAGACTGCTGGTTGCAGCCTCACTAGTATACGAAGCTAAGCTTATTTTGGAGCTAAGGTGGCAAAAAGTTTTTTTTGTCGCTGCTAAGCAAGCGGAAGTGTAAATAATTAAATTTTTTTGCTAGTCAGAGAAAACGGATTTTTCTGCGTTTCAGGCTAGTAGCCAAGCCTTGTTGTAACTGCATCTGTATCATTTAAGTTTGATTGAATTTCAGGCGTTTTTTGCCGTACTTTTCGACTCATACTTGAGTTTTGTTGATTTGACGACTGAATAAATATCACCTACGTTTTGTAAGCGCTTACAAATGGTGGTTCCATGGTATTAGCCCCGACTTAGCGCCAACTGACAAAAAGCTATGCCAAATAGCAGCGGCAAAAAAACAGTCGACAGGGATAACAGCATGAAAGCAAAGCGTTTTACGAAAAGCAGAATCGCCAGTAGTTTATCAGTGGTGCTGGGGATTGGTGGCATCGGCATTTCGTTGCCGGCGACCGCTCAGCAAACCAGCGCCGAACCACAACCGATAGAAGTCATAGCGGTCAGCGGTATCCGCGGCAGCCTGATCAAAGCAATGGATACCAAACGTTCGTCCGATGGCATTGTTGATGCCATTTCGGCGGAGGACATAGGTAAATTTCCGGATACCAACCTGGCTGAATCCTTACAGCGGATTTCCGGCGTGTCCATTGATCGGGTCAATGGTGAAGGTAGCCGCGTTAGCGTGCGTGGTTTTGGCCCTGATTTTAACTTAGTCACCTTAAATGGCCGCCAGATGCCGGTCACGACAGGGTCACGTTCTTTTGATTTTGCCAATATAGCCTCAGATTCAATTAGTGGTGTACAGGTCCATAAAACTGCTTACGCTGCCAATCCTACCGGCGGTATAGGTTCCACCATCAATGTCGAAACCCTGCGGCCGTTAAATTCTCCCGGCATGAAAGCCACCGCCAATTTTTCCATGGTGGATGATCAATCCTCCGACCAAGGGGATATGACACCGGAGTTTTCGGCCTTATATTCCAATACCTTTGCCGACAATCAATTTGGTGTGATGTTGTCGGGCAGTTATCAGGAACGGGAAAGTGGCAACCAACAAGCTAACGTCGGTACTGGCTGGCGCAGTTTCTCCGGCAAGGCCGATGACAATTATGACGCCGGTACCGGCGAGTGGGGCGGCGTGCCACAAACGGGGCAGGTGAACAGGCCTGGTCCGACCGATGTCTATTCTGTTCCTCAAACCACCATTTATAAGTTTGAAGAGCAGCAACGGGTCAGAACCAATGGCCAGTTGGTATTGCAATACAGCCCACATGACCGTATCAAAGCGACCTTAGATTACACCTATATGCGCAATGATATTGACACCCAATACAACGATATTTCGGCCTGGTTTACCTTTGCGCCCTCACAAAACGTCTGGACCGACGGGCCAGTGGCTTCACCGCTGATTTATGCCGAAAATTATGCCACTCCGCAGGATCTATCAATGGGAGCCGGCGATTATGGCGTGCGTAATGAAAGTGGTTCGGCTGGTTTTAATCTGGAATGGGAAGCAAGCGACCAGTTAAAACTGACCTTAGATGCCCATCATTCTGATGCTGAAAATACGCCGAATCATGTGCTGGGCTCTAATAATGGTCTCAGTATGGCGGCTTTTGTCCGCATGTATGCCGCCACCGATTTCAGTGGCGATTTACCAGCACTTGCTGTGGGTGGTGGCAATACCATGACGCCGGCCGATATGCGAGTTACCGGCAGCAACTTTACCAATGCTGAAAACCGTTCTGTGATTGACCAGTATCAGCTCAAAGGCAGTTATGAACTGACAGAACAGAGCAGCATCGATTTTGGTCTGGCGATGACGGATGTCGATAATCATTCCAAATCAGTCAATGTGCAGCGCAATGACTGGGGTGGCGTCGGCAAAGCCGGTGACTTTGATGCCAGTTTATTTCCGGTCGAGACCATTCATGACAAGTTTTCGGCGCCCAAAGGCGATTTCTCCGCCGCCAGTGGCAAAAACTATGAGCTGCTCAATAAAATATTTTTCTGGGATTTTTATGGCATCCGGGAGCGGGCGGAAAAACTCTACACGCCAGCCGGCTATAAAGGCAATGGCGATTGTGGTACCGATTTTTGTCCAAGTACCGATTATGCCCGTGATATCGACCGCTATACACTGGAAGAATCACAAGCGGCTTATCTGCAATACAACTATGCCGCTGACTGGAACGGTAGGCCTTATGATGTGCATCTGGGTATTCGTTATGAATCGACCGATGTGACCTCCACTTCCGCGGTCGCTTCTTATAATGGTGCTAAATGGACAGCTGATACTGAGATCCCGTTAATCGCCACCGGACAACGCGAGTACCAAACCCAGCAAGGGGATTATGATTATGTGCTACCAAACTTCAATTTTAATATTGAAGTGGTGGATGATGTGATGTTACGTGCCGCATATAGCGAGACCATTGGCCGGCCTGATTATGTGTCCATTCAGGGTGGGCGGGTGCTTGGCACTATTGCCAACAGAGCAGGTGGCGGCGGCACCATAGGTGTGCCATCACTATTACCTTTAGAGTCAACAAACTACGACTTTTCGGCTGAGTGGTATTACGCACCATCCAGCTATACTTCGGTCGGTTATTTCCGCAAGGAAACCACCAATTTTATCAGTGCACAAAAAGTGGATACCACCATTGCAGGGATTTATAACCCAGCAGACGGTCAGCGTTATAACCAGGCGCTGGCAGCGGTCGGGGCTGATGCCGGTGCGATCCGCAAATGGATCTTTGAAAACTATCCGAACGATCCTTTTGTCGATGTTGCTGGCAAAGCCATTATTGGCAATGCCGCGCAAGATAAACTGATGGTGTTCAAAATTGATACCCCCACCAATGAACCAGGCAGTAAAACCATTTCCGGTTGGGAATTGACGGTGCAGCATGCCTTTGGTGACACTGGCTTTGGCGTGATTGGCAATTACACTATGGTCGACAGCGACACTGACTATGACAACTTCCTGCTGCGCGATCAGCCGGCGCTGGTTGGTCTCAGTGATACTGCCAATGCCATTTTGTTTTATGAAAACTACGGTTTTCAGGCCCGGATTGCCTACAACTGGCGGGATGAATTCCTCAATTCCCGTGGTCAGGATACGGGCGCCAATCCAAAATATACCGAAGCCTATTCGCAGGTTGATTTGTCCATTAGCTACGAATTGCCGATGGTGCAGGGCATGACCCTCTATGTGGAAGCGCTGAATCTGACGGATGAATATAGCCGGGTACATGGCCGGGCCAAAGAACAGGTGCTGAGCCTGGTTGAAACCGGTTCCAGATACAGTGTTGGTGCGCGTTATAGCTTCTAGCAACGAGGCACACAGGCGCTGTTCCCCCGGCAGCGTCTGTGTTTTTTCTGTCAGCAACAGACAAGTGGCTGACAGATGCGCTAGATTAAAGTTCGACGAGGATTGCCAGAGTTACCACTGAAGCCAGGATTGAAGCAGTGCTGAGTGGTTCCCGGTTGTAGGTCAAAAAATGGATAAAGCGCTCAGGACTATTGTGATTGTGGGTGGCGGAGCTGCCGGCTGGCTCACCGCAGGTTTGCTGGCGGCTGAACATAATGCCGACCAGGGCAAGCTGCTGGCGGCATCGCCGCTGCAGATCAGCTTACTGGAATCGCCGGATGTGCCTATTATTGGTGTCGGCGAAGGCAGCTGGCCGTCGTTACGGCTGACACTGGAAAAAATTGGCCTCAGTGAAACCGATTTCTTACGCTGTTGTGAAGCCAGTTTTAAACAAGGCTCCTGCTTTAACGGCTGGCGTACCGATGTCGGGGCTGGTCCTGCTGTGGGCAGTCACAACAGTTATTTACATCCTTTTAGTTTGCCGGAAGGCTGGCAGGAGCTGGAGTTATGCCGTTACTGGCAGCCGTTTCGCCATGAAGTGGCTTATGCCGATGCGGTGTGTCAGCAATTCCGTTTGTGTCAGTTACAGCTGGCGCCAAAACTAATCAGCACCGCTGAATATAGTTTTATCAATAACTATGGCTATCATTTAAATGCCCATAAATTCAGCGAATTACTGCAACAGCATATCACCACAAAATTAGGTGTGACTTATCTGCGGGACCATGTAACGCAGATCCATCAGCGTTTGGATGGTGAGATTGATCGCCTGACCACTGCAGCACATGGCGACATCAGCGCAGATTTATTTATCGATTGTAGCGGTAGCCGCTCTTTGTTATTGGGTCAGCAGTTGGCCGTGCCTTTTATCAGTGTTGGTCAGCAGCTGTTTAATGACAGTGCGCTGGCGGTACAAATGCCGTATCCGGCGCCAGACAGTGCCATTGCTTCCTGTACCCTATCCACTGCGAAGCCGGCTGGCTGGATTTGGGATATTGCCCTAGCCAGCCGGCGTGGCGTCGGTCATGTTTATTCCTCCGCCCATCAAACGGATGAACAGGCGGCCCGGCAACTTGAGCACTATCTGACTGCTGAATTCGGTGCAGCAGCTGCCCGTCAGGCGCAATTGCGGCAGCTTCAATTTAATCCCGGCTATTACCAGCGCTGCTGGCAAGGCAATTGTGTGGCTGTTGGCATGGCTGCCGGTTTTATCGAACCTTTAGAAGCTTCGGCACTGGCGCTGATTGAGTGGAGTGCCAAATTTATTGCCAGCCAGTTACCGGCAAGGCATAGTCAGATGGCGGCCACGGCCAACAGAATGAATCAGCGTTTTCGTCAGCACTGGCAGCAAATTATCAGCTTTTTGAAACTGCATTATGTGCTGAGTGACAAAACCGAACATCCGTATTGGCTGGATCACCGCGCGAGCAGCAGTGTGCCGGCTGAACTGACTGAACAACTGGCTTACTGGCGCTATCAGCCCCCCACGGCGGCAGATTTTGGTTATAGCGATGCGTTGTTTCCGGCTGCCAGTTATCTGTATGTGCTGTTAGGGATGGGTTTTCACACCGAGTACCGGGCTGATAAAGCTTCAGCTCAACGCCGGGCACAGCAGTTATTTACACAAAATCAGCAGAAATGCCAGCAACTGGTGGCTGTGCTTGACGGCAACCGGCAACTGCTGGAAAAAGTAGCGCGTTATGGTTTTAGTAAAATTTAGCGGTCAAACCGCAGCTTTCGCGGCGCTGCCCAAACCGGCTACCGCAGCATCACAGGGGATTTTATGACGCAACATGTGTTACTGAACAGTGTCGAGCATCAGCATTTACGGGTGATCACCGAGCGGGGCAGCCAGTATGGAGACAATCTGTGGTTTTGTCCGACTTTCCCCCAGGAGTTTCGCAGTGTTCAGGCGCAATACCCAATCTTTTTTGTCAAAGAAGGCGCCAGTGGCCGACTGTTGCCGGTGGCCTTATTTGGCTTTACCCAGCAAGAAAATCTGTTTTTGCAACACAACAACTGGCAGCAGAGTTATATCCCATTGGCGGTATTACGGCAGCCGTTTTTAATTGGTCAGCAACAGATCCGTGAGCATGGTGTGGAGCAGATGCAAAGAGTGCTGCATATCGATAGCCAAAGTCCGCGCTTAAGTGAAAGTGAGGGCGAGGCATTGTTTTTACCTTATGGCGGCAATAGTCCTTATCTGGAGCAAATGGCCGGTGTGCTGGAAACCTTGCATCTGGGTTTACAGGACAGTCAGCAGTTTGTGGATTTGTTGCTGGAACTGAATTTACTGGAATCTTTTACCCTTGAATTGCAACTGGATGATGGCAGTAAACATCAGATGGTTGGCTTTTATACCATTGCCGAAACTGTGTTACAGCAACTTGAAGCAAGTGCCTTAACGCTGTTACATCAGCGCGGTTATTTGCAGGCCATTTATTTGCAAATTGCCTCGCAGTCACGGATCCGCCAGTTATTGCAGCTGAAAAATCAACTGCTGCAGGCTGGGCGCAACTGATGCTTAGCCAGCAGCAGCCACTGGCGCTGTGGCAGCAACAAGCGCGCCGGGTAGAGCAACTGACGCTCGCTGCCGCAGCAGATGGTGTTCAGGCTGATGGCCTGATGCAGGATGACAGCGCTTTGCTGGCCTTGTTGCAACAACGCGAGACCCCGTTGTTGATCAAAGGTTACTGCCAGCATTGGCCACTGGTGCAGGCTGGGTTAGAGTCTGATGCTGCTGCTCTGGCTTATCTGCAGCAATTTGACGCCGGTCAGCCGGTGAATGTGGCGGTGCTGGCGACCGAAACCCAGGGGCGGGTGTTTTATAATGCTGATTTGAGCGGTTTTAATTATCAGGCCGGTAAAGCTGGATTTAGCCAGTTGTTGCAGCAATTGAGTCTGGAGCAACAAGCCGGTTCGCCACTGTTGTATATGGCGTCGACCGACATGCAGCATTTTTTTCCGGGTCTGGTGACAGACAACAGCTTGCGATGGCCAGCCTGGTCGGCGTTGACCAGCTTATGGCTCGGTCATGCCGTCCGGGTGGCAGCCCATGTCGACTTTCCACATAACCTGGCCTGTAACGTGCTTGGCAGGCGCACTTTTACCTTATTTGCTCCTGAGCAGATCCAGCATTTATATCCGGGGCCGATTGAGTTTGCCCCTGGCGGTCAGGAGATCAGTCTGGTGGATTTTAGTGCGGTTGATTTAGAGCGCTTTCCAATGTTTGCCAAAGCGCAGCAAGCGGCTTTAGTCGCCGAGCTGGAGCCTGGCGATCTGTTATTTATTCCGTCGATGTGGTGGCACCATGTGCAGGGCCATCAGCGGTTGAATGGTCTGATCACCCATTGGTGGCGCGATACCCCGGCTTATTTGGGGCGGCCGAACAATGCGTTGTTGCATGCCATGCTGAGCCTGCGCAGCTTGCCCAAAGCGCAGCGACAGGCCTGGCAGGCTTGGTTTGACTATTATATTTTTCAGCATGACAGTGCGGCCGTGGCTGAATTGCCGCCTGCTGCCAGCGGCATGTTGCAACAACCGCTGCCGGAGATACATGCCCGTCAGCTTAGAGCTTTATTGCAAAATAACTTAAAACGCTAAGCAACCAGCCGCGACTGTGCCAGTGGGCCACAATTGCTGCCGATGTTGCGTGATGAAAAGGTGATCTGATGTCTGAACATGTTGCCACTCCTCAGTCTGTAAATCCTCATGCCGCCAATGCTCAGAACGGCGCTGATGGCGGCAACCCGATCCGCAAAGTGGTGATTGCCGGTGGCGGCACTGCTGGCTGGATGACGGCGGCCGCGCTTGGTAAATTACTTGGCAAAAATTTGCAGATTGTGCTGGTCGAATCAGATGAGATCGGTACTGTCGGCGTGGGCGAAGCCACCATTCCAACCTTGCATATTTTCCATCGTCTGCTCGGGCTGAATGAACAGGATCTGATGGTGGCGACCAATGCAACTTTTAAACTCGGTATTTCGTTTGAGAATTGGTACCAGCAAGGTGAGAAATACCTGCATTCGTTTGGTTTTTTGGGCAAAGATTGTTGGGCTTGTGGTTTTCAGCATTTCTGGCGCAAAGGCCGGCAACTTGGATTGGCCACAGAGATTGGCGATTATTGTGTCGAGCATCTGGCTGCGCGGCAGCATCGATTTGCCGTGTTACCACAACAAGATTTAAATCATGCTTATCATATGGATGCCACATTATATGGCCGTTATCTGCGCACACTGGCAGAGCAGCATGGTGTGCAACGGGTGGAAGGTAAAATTGCCAGGGTAGCACAAGCCGACAATGGCGATATCAGCGCACTGCTGCTGGAGTCAGGCGAGCAGATTGCAGGCGATTTGTTTATTGACTGTACTGGTTTTCGGGCTTTATTAATTGAGCAGACGCTGAATGTCGGTTATGAAGACTGGAGCCATTATTTGCCGTGCGACAGTGCCATTGCGGTGCAAACCAAAAGCATAGCCCCGGCCTTGAACTACACCAGAGCCATTGCGCATCAGGCCGGTTGGCAGTGGCAAATTCCGCTGCAAAGCCGGGTCGGCAATGGTTTAGTGTACTGTAGTAAGTTTTTAAGCGACGACGCCGCCGAAGCCTTGTTGCTCAGTCAAATCCAGGGCGAGCGGCTGACCGAGCCCAGGAAGATTAAATTTCGCACCGGCAGCCGGCTGCAACATTGGCAGAAAAACTGTATTGCTATTGGCTTGTCCAGTGGTTTTCTGGAGCCGTTGGAGTCGACCAGCATTCATCTGATCCAGCGCAGCATTATCCGGTTATTGCAGATGTTTCCGGCACAGGGCATCTGCCCGGCAGATGTGGTGGAATTTAATCAGCAGACCCGCACTGAAATGCTGAATATCCGCGACTTTATCATTTTGCATTACAAAGCAACCGCCCGGCAGGACAGTCAGTTCTGGCGTTATTGCCGCGATATGGCAGTGCCGGATCCTTTGGTGCACCGGATGGAATTATTCCGCCAGTCGGGCAAGGTGTATAAATTTGCCCAGGAGTTGTTTGGCGAAAGCTCCTGGATCCAGGTGATGCTGGGGCAAGGTTTGTTGCCGGCGCAATATCATCCGATTGTGGATACGATGTCCGAGACTGAATTAGCAGATTTTCTGGCGACTATTGCTGCCGGCGTGAAAAAAACCGTGCAGCAATATCCACCGACGCCGGATTTTATTCAATATTATTGTCCGGCAACATTGCGCTGAGGCTGATGAACATGAGCAGAGGCTTGCAGCAGGACATCGGCATGGATCCTTATCAACTGGCGAGCACAGCGCAAGTGCAGTTGATCAGTCTGGGTCAGCAACAAACGCCGTTATTGCTGATTGACCATGCGCTGGCTGATCTGTCGTTTTTGCTGCAACAGGCCTATGCCGCTGACTATGCCCAGGATGGTAGTTCTATGTATCCGGGGTTAAGGGCGCCGCTACCCCGCGATTATATCCTGGCGCTGTTAGGGGCCTTGTATCCGTTGTTATATCGGGTTTATCAGATCCCGCAGACACTGAAATTAAGGCCTAAAGAAGGTTATTTTTCCTTATTAACCACGCCACAGGACCAGCTGCAGCCAATGCAGTGCCTGCCGCATTTTGATTCAGCCCAGCCCTACTTTTTTGCCGTGTTGCATTATTTATCGGCTGGTTCTCATGGCGGGACGGGTTTTTTCCGCCATAGACCGACCGGTTTTGAGCGCATTACGCAGCTGCGGCAAGCTGAGTATTTTCAGGCCGCCCAGCAGTTTTTTGATCTGCATGGCGCACCGCCAAAGCGTTATCAGGTGGCTTCAGATCAACAATTTGAGCTGTATCAGCAGCTGAATTTTCAGCAAAACCGCTTATTGATTTATCCGGGTAATGTATTGCATTCCAGCCTGGTGCAAACAGCAACCGATATACAGGCCGATCCTTGTATTGGGCGCTTAACCGCCAATATATTTCTGAATTTCGAAGCCGTATCATCAGATTATTGAAGCAGCAGTCTTTGGCTGCAGATTGACCTGAACGATAAAGCGCGCTAGGCTTCGACAGTGAATTGAAAGCGCTTACAGGTGGCAGGTAATGCTGTAGCCGCAGCCGACCAGGGGTGCAAATACTGGCCAGATCTGAGCAGATCCTGAACGATCGCGGGATCATCCACCCAATACCACCAGTGAAAAAGAGTGAAACACAGTTATGAAGATAGAGTTACCGCAGGATTCGACCCTTATGTCCAGCGACTTTGTGTTTGGCGTGGCAACCGCCTCATTTCAGATTGAAGGCGGCGCTGAGGGCAGGTTACCTTGTATCTGGGATACATTTTGCGCCAAGCCTGGCAATATCCGCGATGGTTCTGATGGCTTGACAGCCTGTGATCATCTGCGGTTATGGCGCGAGGATCTGGCGTTGATCCAATCGCTGGGGGTGGATGCTTATCGTTTTTCTATTTCCTGGCCACGCGTGATGCACCAGGATGGTCGTCTGAACCAGCAGGGGGTGGATTTTTATATCCAGTTGCTGGATGAATTAAAAGCGCGCGGTATCAAAGCCTTTGTCACCTTATATCATTGGGATCTGCCACAGTATCTGGAAGACCAGGGCGGTTGGCTGAATCGCCAGACCGCCTATCTGTTTGCCGATTATGCCGATAAAATCAGCCGGGCTTTTGGCGATCGGGTGTATTCCTATGCCACGCTCAATGAGCCATTCTGCAGTTCTTATCTGGGCTATGAGGCCGGTATTCATGCACCTGGTCATCGCAGTAAAGCCTGGGGCCGGCAGGCGGCGCATCATTTGTTACTGGCACATGGGCTGGCGCTTCGGGTGTTACGGCAAAACTGTCCGCACAGTAAAAACGGACTGGTGCTGAATTTTACCCCTTGTTATCCGCAGACCGATGATCCGGCCGACGCCGCAGCAGCGCAGCTGGCGGATGATTATTTTAACCAGTGGTATCTCAAACCTGTGATGGATGGCTGTTATCCAGCCAGCTTTGCGCTGTTGGCTGAGCAGGACAAACCACAGATTGCCGCCGGTGATTTTGACATTATCAGCACGCCACTGGATTTTCTCGGGGTGAATTTTTATACCCGTACTGTGTATCAGGCTTGTGCTGAGCAAGGTTATGCGCCTGTGGATATGGTGGACGCGCCTAAAACCGATATTGGCTGGGAAATTTACCCGCAGGCACTGACTGATTTACTGCTGTCGTTACATCAGCAGTATCAATTGCCACCGCTGTACATTACTGAAAATGGTGCGGCAGTTGATGATAAGCTGGTTGGTGGTATGGTGGCAGATCCGGACCGGCTGCAATATTATCAGCAACACTTATTGGCGCTGGATCAGGCGATACGTCAGGGCGTGCAGGTGGACGGTTATTTTGCCTGGAGTCTGATGGATAATTTTGAGTGGGCCGAAGGCTATTTAAAACGTTTTGGCATTGTTTATGTCGATTATGCCAGCCAGCAGCGGGTGATTAAACAAAGTGGTCTGGCTTATCGTGATTTACTGCAAAGCCGCCATGGCGCCGCTTGAAGTAAAACGGGTCGACACTGCTATAGCTAAGGCTCAGGACATCAATCAACGGCGGTGTTGCTGGCTGGCAGCACACTGCTGTATGCAAGATAGAGACACTATAAAATACTAATAACAATAAAAGCCAACAATAACAGGGGAAAGGCATGGTCAGCGTCAAAGAGAAAGTTGCTTATGGGTTGGGGGATACTGCCAGCAATATTGTGTTTCAGACCGTGATGTTGTTTTTGACATTTTTTTATACCGATATTTTCGGCTTATCGCCAGCTTTTGTTGGCACGATGTTTTTGGCAGTACGGGTGATTGATGCCATTACCGATCCTTTGATGGGGGCCTGGGCTGACCGGACAGTCAGCCGGCATGGTAAATTCCGGCCTTATTTATTGTGGTTTGCGCTGCCATTTGGTCTGATCAGCGTGCTGGCTTTTACGACGCCAGATTTTTCTGAAACGGGGAAAATGTGGTATGCCTTCCTGACTTATACCTTGTTAATGCTGGTGTATACCGCCATTAACATCCCTTATTGCGCCCTGGGTGGTGTGTTAACCGCCGATCCAGCCGAACGTGTTTCCATTCAGTCATATCGTTTTGTGTTTGCGATGCTCGGCGGCGTGCTGGTATCAGCCTGTACTTTACCGCTGGTCGATTATTTTGGCGCTGGTGACAAAGCCAAAGGTTATCAGTTGACCATTGCCGCGATGAGTGTGCTGGGTGTGGTGATGTTTTTACTCTGTTTTGCCGGTACCAAAGAAAGATTGCAACCCCCTGCAGCAGTGCAGGGCAGTCTGAAACAGGATTTTCGTGCTTTATGGCAAAATGATCAGTGGCGGGTGTTATCAGTGGCCGCTTTGTTTTTGCTGGCTGGTTCTGTGCTGCGCAACACGCTGGCGATTTATTATGTGAAATATTATCTGCAACTGCCGGATAGTATTACCTTGTTTATCACTCTTGGCATGTTTGGCAGTATTGCGGGTTGTATCATCGCGCAGCCACTTTCGAAAAAATATTGTAAGGTCCGGCTTTATATTGCGATTCAATTGATTGCAGCGGCACTTTGTATTGGCAGTTATTTTGTCGCGGCAGAACAGAGCACCCTGGCGTTTAGCCTGTTTATGTTGTGGAACCTGTTTTTTAATGCCGGCACGCCTTTGTTATGGGCGAAAATGGCCGATACCGTCGATTATGGTCAGTGGAAAACCGGTGTGCGGACCACAGGCATGGTGTATTCATCGATTATCTTTTTTATTAAGTTAGGCTTGGCCATTGGTGGCGCTGCGGCTGGTTGGTTATTGGCGGGTTATGGCTATCAGGCCGATGTCGAACAGACTGAAACAGCCAAAGAAGGTATCTTGTTATCCTTTAGTATTTATCCGGCGTTTGGATCATTGCTGGTGGCGCTGGTGATGCGCTGGTACATTCTGACCAATGAAAAAATTGCCGTGATTAGCCGGGATTTGGCAAGAGCTGACAGCGAAAAGCTGATAAGCTAACTGCCATCGTTGAGTAAGTACATCAGATGAAAGGACTTATGGCTACTATATACGACGTTGCCCAAAAAGCAGGCGTATCCCTGGCGACCGTGTCGCGGGTGATGAACAAAAACACCAATGTTGGCGAAAAAACCAGGCAGAAGGTGTTGGCTGCGATGGCTGAATTGGATTACCGGCCCAATACCTTTGCGCAATCGCTGGCATCTAACAGTTCCAACAGTGTGGGTGTGCTGGTCTCGCAACTGGATGGTCCTTATTATGGTCCTATGATGGCGGAGATTGAGTCATCGCTGCGGGCTGCCAATAAACATGTGATTATCGCCGTTGGTCACAGTGATGCGGCGCAGGAAAAAGATAGCGTTGAGTTTTTGCTGGGGCGGGGTTGTGATGCGTTGATCCTGGATGTGGAAGCAGTGTCGGATCAATATCTGATTGAACTCAGCCAGGGCACTACCCCTATTGTGTTGATTAACCGCTATATCGATGCCATCAGTGAGCGTTGTATTTATCTGAACAACGAGCTGGGCGGTTATCTGGCAACCCGTCATGTGCTGGAATTGGGCCATCGCCAGATTGCCTATGTGTCGGGGCCTAAGCGTAAGCATGATGCCAATGAGCGGCTGGAAGGACATAAAAAAGCGCTGGCTGAATTTGGCGTGGTGTTGCAGCCAGCCTTATTGGTTGAAGGCGACTATAAAGAAGATGGTGGTGTGCTGGCGATGCAGCAATTGCTGCGATCCGGCGAAAAATTTACCGCTGTCGTCTGTGCCAACGATCAAATGGTATCAGGGGCTATTTCGGTCTGTCTGGAGCAGGGGATCCGGGTACCACAAGATTTATCTTTTGTCGGTTATGATAATATTCCATTTGCCCGTTATATCTCGCCCAAGCTGACCACAGTCAATAACCCCATCCATGAAATGGGAAAAATGGCGGCTTTGTGGTTACTGCGAAATATCTATAAAAATGATCAGATTGCAGTGGCCAATATTTTTGCGCCTGAACTCGTGGTACGCGAGTCCGCTATAATCTTAGGCTAAACCAACGACAAGGCTGGAACTTCCGGTCTTGTCGTTTCGGCTGAGTGTCTGTTTTTCTGCGACCACTGTGCTGACAACAAGTCTCGCTTGTTTTATCTTGATAAAAATATTTCATTGACATCAGCATCAAGCTGCAGTTTTAGCTGCGGTATGAAAAGGATTTGCCATGCACATCGATTATCTGGCTGCTTACCCTGGGTTGATCCCGGAATTAACCGAATTATTATTTGCCGAATGGCAGGATTTATATCTGGCGGCTGGTCTGAGCCAAGCGGATCTGACGGCAGCATTACAGGAACGAGCAGTGCGCGACAGCTTACCACTGACGTTGGTGGCGGTTGATCAAGCCGGGCAATTGGTTGCGGCTGGTAGTATTAAGCTGAGCGAAGACGGCACCAGAGTCGGCTTGTCGCCCTGGTTGGGTGGGATTTATGTCAAGGCACAGTATCGGGGTCTTGGCCTTGGTGCTCAAATAGTTACCGCGTTGGAACAAAAGGCGCGCGAACAAGGGGTGAGCCGGTTATATTTATCCGCTGACAGCGCAGTGAATTTTTATCAGAAGTTGGGCTGGCAGGTATTGGACCGGGTCGATTCGCTGGATGTGCGCAATGTGGCCTTGATGTGTAAAGATTTAACCAGTTAACCAGTCTCAGGAGACCGCCAACGGGCGTCTGTTTGCTACAGACGCCCGTTGGCGTTGCCAGCTTAAGGTTGTGGACAGTTTAATCGAACCGCATTTGCTGTGGCTGCCGGCAACAAACTCAGTTTGGAGAAACTCAGTTGCAGGGCTCCCTGGCTGCTGATTTCCAGCGGCACAGCCACTTGTGCCAACTCCAGACCTTGCCGGGTGAAACAGTTCAGGTCAATCTGTACGTCTTGCCATTGGCCTGGTGTCAATTGCTGTAACGTGCTGCTGATATCCAATTCCGCGGCGCACTGTTCATTGCAACGCATCGCCACTGATACCGGGGCCGTCGCGGCCTTATCCAGTTTTAGTTGCAGATTGAGCACGGCACCTTTCTGACCAAAGGCCCGCAGATCGCGTGGGAAACTGCTACGTAAAGCCAGCGCTGCACGGCTTTTGCCATCAGTGCTGAATACACGGGCGTCTTCCTGCACCTGACGGTCAAAACTTTGTAAGCGGGCACTGCCAAGCTGTTGCTGGTTGCTACTGACCTGAGCATTTTGCTCGCCACTTTGCAGCACAAAGAACCAAGGTGCTTTCAGATCCCGCTCAAATAACACCAATTCGGTGGGTTGGCCAGCCGTAGAACCCTGTTCAGGTAATGCGTTATTCAGCCAGTCAGGTTGCGCTTGCTGATAAGTCAGGCCATACCCATAGCCGAATAACGGCTGAGTGGCGGCGCCTGTTGGGGCTGCGTCTGCCGCGCTGTGATCATCACCGCGGTTGACCTGGGTTTGCTCAGGCCGCGCTGGCCAGGAAAAGGACAATTTGCCGCTAAAGTCTTGTTGGATTTGCCCTTTGGCATCGCGGAATAACAGCGGCGCAATGGCGTGGCCTTCGCTACCAGGTAACCAAATGGCGACAAAGGCATCTGAGGCATTCAGTTCTGCATTGACCCATAATGGCCGGCCGCTGATAAACAAGGATACCACTTTAATCCCGGCCGCTTGTAACTTACGCAGCATAGTTAAATCAGCTTTGTCGCCGCGCTGATACTCCAGATTATCAATATCGCCATTGCCTTCGGCGTAAGGCTGTTCGCCAAAGACGACAATAGCCACATCCGGTTTTTGCTGGTAACTGCCGTCGACTGACAATTCAACCTGCCCGCCGCCTTGTTTAACTTGCGCTGCAATGCCCTGGTAAATCGAGCTACCGCCCGGGAAATCCGCGTTGTTGTTGCCGGTGCCTTGCCAGGTAATAGTCCAGCCACCGCTTTGCATGCCGATATTGTCAGCACCAGCGCCTGTCACCAGTACTTTTTGCTTGGGTTGCAACGGCAGTAAGTTTTGCTGGTTTTTCAGCAATACCAGCGATTGCTGCACAGCCTGATAGGCCACAGCTCTGTGTTCGGCGGAGCCGATAATGTCAGTTTTGCCAGACAATGGCCGCTTTGCCGGGGTCGCTTTGGTAAATAATCCAGCCCGAACTTTGACCGTTAAGATCCGCCGGACCGCATCATCAATCCGGCTGGCCGGGATCTCGCCGCTACGGGCCTGCGCCAGTAAATTTTCATACAGCGGTTTCCAGGCACCGGTGGGCACCATAAAAATATCCAACCCGGCCTTGGCTGCAGCTGCGCAGTTTTCATTGCTACAACCCTGGATCTGGCCGTGACCATTCCAGTCACCAACCACCAGACCATCAAACCCCAGCCGGTTTTTCAGTACTTCAGTAAGTAAGTACTGACTCCCATGAATTTTTTCGCCATGCCAGCTGTTAAAAGAGGCCATCACCGTTTGGGCGCCAGCTTCCAGGCCACCAACATAGCCCTGCGCATGTAAGCGGAATAAATCTGCTTCACTGGCAGTATTATCGCCCTGATCCACACCGCCTTTGGTACCACCATCACCGAGAAAATGTTTGACGGTACTAATCACACTTTCAGCGCCAAGAAAATCGCCATCCGGCGCGCCTTGTAAACCTTTGACGATAGCTGCGGAGTAAGCCTTCACTATCGCCGGATCTTCTGAATATCCTTCATAACTGCGACCCCAGCGATCATCTCTGACCACTGCGACTGTGGGGGCAAACACCCAATCAATACCAGTGACCATTACTTCGCGGGCGGTGGCACGGGCGATCCGGGTAATGAGTTCAGGATCGTTGGCTGCGCCAAGCCCTATATTGTGTGGAAATAAGGTCGCGCCAATGACATTGTTATGGCCATGCACTGCATCTGTGCCCCACATGGTTGGGATGGTGGAGCCATCTTCACTGGCATCAATGGACGCCTGATACATAGCGTCAGCCAGCGCGATCCAGTCGGCTGGTGTGGCGTGTTTATTGCCCGCCGGGAAAGAGCCGCCGCCATTTAAATAAGAACCAAAGCCATATTTGCGCATATCTGCCACTGTGATATCGCGAATTTCCGGTTGGATCATCTGGGCAATTTTTTGCTCCAGGGTCATCTGTTGCAATAAGTCAGCGACTTGCTGTTGCTGTGCCTGATTGCTCAATTGCGGCAGTTTTAATGCGGGCCAGATGGCCGGATCGGCAGTTTTTCCGGCCACTGCTGTGGCTGGCGCGCTGGCCGCTGTGGTTTTGTGGTCAGATTGGGGCTGACAGGCGCCAAGCAGCACCGGTAATAACAGTGCTGTGGTTAGCAGGCTTAGCTGGCGTGGCTGGGCGGTCTGGCCAGATCGGATCAGGCGTGGAGGCATAGCTCAGGTTCCTTGTAACAAATAAAGATACGGGTTAGCTTTCATCGCCAACCACGATGATTGTTCCGAACTATAGCTGAGATGCCAAAGCCATCAGCCGCCGGATAGAATAAATTGAAAGCGCTTTCATTTATAGCATAAAACTGGCGCAAGGCAATGGTTTTGCTTTGAATTACCCGACTGACAGCACTGAAGTGCCACCAGTCGTGCGGGCAAAGATGGATTAAGTTTCTGCCAGATAAAATCTTTCGCGATATGCTTTTGGCGTCAAACTGGTGTATTGCTGAAACAGTTTGCGAAAAGACGACAGATCCTCGTAGCCGATTTCCGGTAGCAATTGCTCTATTGGTTTTAAACTGCTCTCTAACAATTGCTTGGCTTTTTCAATCCGCAGTTTTTGCAGATATGCCATCGGGGTGTCGCCGGTATGTTGTTTAAAGCGACGCAGCAAAGTGCGGGGGGTTAACGAAAATTGGGCGGCGATATCTGCCAGTTCCAGCTCCCTGGCCAGATTTTTACGTAAAAATTGTTGGATTTGAAACACTTTATCATCCGGATGCGAGGATAGTTGCGGCAACGACAAATAAGGTGTCTGGCTGCTGCACTGTGGATCAGTCAGCATAATTTTGGCCATTTGCTGACTGAATCTGTTGCCATAATGTCGCTGCGTTAACGCCAGGCACAGTTGCACATAGGCATTGGTGGCCCCGGCGGTATAAAGTAAATCCTGCTGACAAACTTTGTCATCGACCAGTAAAGTGACCTTGGGGAATAATTGCCGGAACTGATCAGCTAAAAACCAGCAAGTGGTGGCGCTTTTACCATCCAGCAGACCCGCAGCGGCCAGCGCAAAACTGCCATTACAACTGGCGGCAATCGGAATTGCCAACTGGTGGGCTTGTTGTAATAAAGGTTGTTGCCGGAACAGTTGCAACACGCCAGCCAGTTCGGTCGGGTGATGGGCATAGCTGCCCGGTACCAGCAATAAATCCGCCTGCTCCAATTGCCACGGACTGCACTGAAACAACAAAGCGCCAGCTTGATGACTGCTTTTTTGTTCGATATCAACCAACTGTACCTGATACAGCGGTTCCGTCAGTTCGGGTGACTGAAATCTGGCTAAGTCATTACAAAAACGAAAATAATCCTGCATGCCGCAGACCTGGCCTGCCGCAACGCCGGGATACAACACAATCAGCACTTGTTTCATTTTGTCGTTAATCGCCTTTTATGTGTCATTATTGCCACTGTAGGCGCTTTGCTGCGGTTTGTAAACTAGCACTTCAATCCAGAGCAAGGAGCAAGATGATGAAATTCACCGGTTGGGCCGCACTTGGGCTGATAGTGCAGTGGTTGCTCGTGTTATGGCTGAATTTTCGGGTAGAGCAAGACCCCTTTATTCAGTTCGTGCTGGTGCCCATGCTGCTGCTGTCAGGTTTATATTTATACAGCAGCCGGCAGCGGCAATAAAAAACCACCGTCAGAGACGGTGGTGGAGCAAAATGGCTCAATGCAGGACGAAAATGCCAAAGGGGTGGCCGCCGTTGCAGCTGCAACGGCGGCCAAAAGTTAAAACTGATAAGACAAGCCGATTTTGCCGTAACGGCCAGGTTCGCTGAATCTTTCGATGCCATTGCCCAGCACGCCACCGAGCACGGCGGCCTGGCTTGGGTTGATCATCCGGATCCGTTCCCAGCGGTAATACTGTTTATCCAGCAGATTAAAAATACCTGCTGTCAGTTGCAGATCGTCGGTCAGATCCCATTGCAGCGATAAATCCAGCAGCAAAGCGCTGTTACTCAGATAAGGCCGGCTGATCATGTTGCCCTGGCCATCCTGGTAACGGGCGTCTTTGGCTGCTTTGCCTTGCTGGAATTTATTGTTTAGTAACAGCCGTACCGGCCGATCCGGCACTTGGTAACCGATGCCAATCGCAGCTGTCAGCGGTGCAATACTAAGCATGGGCAAACCGTTGGCCAGCTCACCCTGCTGATAGGCCGCTGACCATTGCAGCCGCCACTCTGGCGCCGGTAACCAGTTGCCTTCCAGCTCCAGTCCTTGCACTGTGGCTTCACCACTGTTGTCAATCTGGGTGTAAATGCTGCCGTTGGTTAACCGACAACCGCTGCGATCACAACTTTGATATTGCACAGTCGGATTCTGCAACTTCTGCACTGTTTCTATAAGATTGCTGTATTTATCCTGGAAGATGGCTACTTTTTGCTGCAAATTATCCAGTTGCAGCTGATAAGACAATTCCAGTGCCAGGCTCTGCTCAGCTTCGAGTGCCGGATTGGCGATATGACTGAGTAAGGTCACGGTTTTTTTACTGACCGCTTCCTGGGCTGTGGTGGTCGAGGTTTGCAGATATAAATCTTCTACCGTTGGGGCACGAAAGCCTCGCCCGGCCTGCAGGCTGATGCTTTGTTGCTGATCGAGCTGTTGTGTCAGTTGGGTCAGCCAGCTTAATGCCGAAAAACTGACATCTTGCACAGTGCCGGTTTTGTCCTGATATTGCGCCGTCAGGCCGGGTTGATAGTCAATTTCATCATAACGCCCGCCCAGTGTCAGCCGGGTGTCGGTCTGATTGAAGGTAAAGACACCACGACCAAACAGTGCCAGCTCCTTCACGTCGCTGTCCGGCACCAGCGCCGGATCAACTTCCAGCAACGAAATGGTCGTGCTGGTACCGACATAACGCCTGTCAATGGCACTAAAATGGACTTGTTTTTGTCGCGAGCTGGCGCCGTACAGCCATTGCTGTTGCCAATGGTCGGTTTGCAGTTCTTTCTCCAGTTCCAGTCTCAGCTGACGGGCTTGCTGGCGGAAGCTGCGATCTTCACTACGCAGACAAGGTGTCACACCTTTCGGGCAGGCGGCAGTCACCAGCATGGTGGTCAGGCCG
This sequence comes from Rheinheimera sp. B2H12, assembly GCF_059620065.1. Taxonomy (NCBI): domain Bacteria; kingdom Pseudomonadati; phylum Pseudomonadota; class Gammaproteobacteria; order Chromatiales; family Chromatiaceae; genus Rheinheimera; species Rheinheimera sp. B2H12. The sequence goes on from NZ_CM184363.1 coordinate 1,249,266, forward strand.
CTGTTGAATGAATGTTGATGATCGTACTGGAAGTGCAAGACATCATACAGCGCAGTGCTGTTACTGTGGTTATAACTCAGGCTGTAGCGTTTACGGTAAGCTTCATCCTCACCGGTACGGGCCAGATAAGACTGGTCCAGCCGGGATAAATTATTCAACACAGCGTCGCTTTGCTGCAGATCAGCGGTCAGGCCAAATTGATGGAAAGGCGCCGTCTGATAGATCAATTTAGCCAGCAAATTGTCGCTGTGCTGCTCGGATGGATCGGCGCTGGTGCGGCCCGGGCCTGTATTATGATCAGCATCTGACCAGGCGCGTTGTTGTTCGCCATTGCGTTTGGTCAGCACCAGTAAGGCTTCCAGTCCTTGCTCGCGGCCAGCCAGTATCGCGCTTTGCATCCATTCATGATTAGCACCGTTGTATTCGGTTTTCAGGCGGGCGTAGCCGCTACGAGGACCTTGCGGTAACAAATCAGCCGGATCCTTGGTGATAAATTGTACTGCACCGCCGAGTGAGCCTGAACCTGAAGTAATAGCGTCAGCGCCTTTGAGGACATTGATCTGCTTCAGTGCGGCGGGATCCAGACCACCCCGACCGACCCGAAAAAAATCATAGTTCGCGTAACTGGCCGGATCCAAACTTTCGCCTAAGGCCATGCCATCGATGGTCATACCAATTTGATCCCCTTCCAGGCCACGAATATTGATACCAGCCGAGCCAAAACGACCCATATCAGTGACGGTCACTCCTGGTATATCCCGCAACAGGTCGGTCAGGTTACTGGCCTGCTGCAATTCCAGTTGCTGACTGCTCAGTTGTTGCTGGGTCGCCAGTGTGCTTGCGCTCACCTGCAGTGCCGAGGCTCTGACTTCAACCACCGCCAGTTGGGCGTTGGCTGTTTGGCCAGTGGTGGCTTGAGCTGTGGTGGCCTGCGCTGTGCTGATCGGTTTGCTGGCGATTGCCGACCATGACAGCAGTGTCAGACTGACGGCAGTGGCTACCAATGAAGGAGAAAACTGCATAATAAAAACCTTTTAACGGATGAAAACTGCCATTAATTTATTCTAAATAAGAATCATTCGCAACTTTAATTTGCAATTAAATATGTTTGTTTTCAATTATTTATATTTGTGAAGCCAGAAAGGCAGCGGCACGAAGTGGCACTGTACTGGTTGTTTGGGCGCTGTTGCCGGGCATGAGCACCTGTTGTGCTGATGGTGGAAAAAACTGCTTTGCTGTGCTAACGATGCTCCTGCTGGCGGACTAAACCGGCGGACGCCGGCTTGCGTTGGTCTGGGGTCGGCGGGTTGGCCAGGACCTGCCAGCAGATCTGACCCCATTCAGTCCGTCCCTGGACGCAGCCATGCTGGTTAGCATGCCAGCGCAGCGCCAGTTTGATTTTTTCGTGGCCGCCGTCTTCGCGCGCAGCTTCCAGCCACAAAACATACTGACCGGCAGGCAAGGGCTTACCTTGCTGATCGCGGCCATCCCACTGCAATTGATACTGGCCACTTTTGCGGGTGGCGCTGCTGATACTGTCCAGTAACTGAGGTTGCTGCCGTTGCAACTGCCACCAACTCCGTAGTTCTGCTAACCAACGGCTTTGCTCGCCTTGCAAACTGAGTTGCCGTACTAAGGTGAATTGGTCATCAGCCAGCCAAATCGACAGATAAGGCCGTTTGGCGGTTGGCCCATGCTGTGGCAACTGGTAGCTTAACTTTAAGCTTAAAACACTGTGACGCAGGCTAGGCTCGGCCAGTAACTCATACCAGCGACCCGCAGCCAGCAGTGGTCCTTGTTCGGGTTGGATCAAGGCGCTTGCCGTGGTGGCATCGGCTATCGTAGTAACCTGGTCAAACAACGCCTGATGTGCTGCCACCGGCGTTGCTGCCAGGCTTTGCGCCAGTAACCAGGCGCTGCTGGCCGAATTGGCGACGGCAGCAACTTGCGGGGCATAGTCCAGCGGCCAGCCATCTTCCGGACTGAGCAGGGGGCTGAACTGGCGGTGGCTGAGCCGGTAAGGCCGATCGCCACGGCGTGGATGCAGGCTATAAGCCAGTGCTTGTTGCTGCAGCATCAGTTGAGTTAAGGCATGCGGTTGGTTATTGGCGGTGGTGTCGGTGGCTGCCTGCTGAAATTGTACCTTGGCAGGGAATGCCTCGCCCTGGACCAATGTGATGCCAGCCAATTGCAATTGCCATTGGCTGGCCTGTGGCCACAATTGTTGCACCTGAGGTAACAGTTGATCCAACAGCATGGCAGCGCTCAGTCCGGTGCCGTCCAGTTGAAACAAGTGGCCGGCTTGCTGTCTGGTAGCCGCCTGACTTAGCTGCTGCTGACTTGGCAGTGACTGCCTTTGCAGCAAACGACTGTCCAGTTGTCTGAGTTGGCGGACTTGCTGGCGTAAGGCGATGCGATCAGGCAGTTCAGCTTGCTGCTCAGCCTGTTGCCATTGTTGCCTGATCTGGCCCAGCCGGCAGTGATAAGCCCGGGTTTGTCGCCACCAGTGTTCGCACAGTTGCAGCAACTGCAGCACATGGCTATCTGTGGTCTGGCCGCTCTGGTTAAAACGACTAAGCGCTGAGTCCGGCTTGCTGCCATCCAGCGCTTGTTGTAACAACTGCAACTGCTGTAGCAATGCCGGTAATTGTGTTGTCAGTTCAGCCTGACTGACTCCCCTGAGCGTCAGTTGAAATGACTGATCCAGCACAGTGTGTTGCCAGCGCTGAGTTTTTGCGAGCTGCTCAGCTGCCACTGTGTGGTTGCACAGCAACCAGCAGCCCAGAAGGGCGCCGGTTGTCGTAAGCAGCTGTCGGGCGACGCGTTTTTGGCGGGACAAGGCTGACATCGACTTATTTCATGATGGCGTTTTTATCGGCCATGCTGGCAGCAGTCGGGCCGGACGCTTTGCGCATTTCAGCTTCAGCCAAAGTCGTCGCAGTCTGCTCAACTGGCGGCAATGCTTCCTGCAGTGTGACAACCGCATCCTGATCGCTGTCCCAGCGGGCAAAAGTCGCTTGGCCAGCTTGTTGATACTCCTCGGCTGATAACCGCTGGTCCTGATTGCTATCTAATGCTTTGAAGCGCATTGCGGCTTGCTTGAGCTGGGTCGAGCGCACAGTCGCCACCTGACGATCCAGGCGGTCCATAAACTCATCCCGATATTCCTGGGGAGATAGCTTGCCATTGTGATCGGTATCTGTGTTGGCAAAACTTTGTGCGCGCTGCGCCAGATATTCCGCTTGGCTGACAGCGCCATCGTTATTCTGATCATAAATTGCCAGCATACCGCTCAGGTTGTGGCTGGTTGGCATTTGTAAAGTGAGGTTGGTTGCCGGGCGGAGCGGCGCAGCGCCAGCCTGGGTTGGTGCTGACGGGCGAGGCTTGGGCTTTGGATCGGCCTGATTGATCAAGCCATCCTGATTAGTATCTAAAAAGGCAAAACCCCGCTCACCGGTGGCGTCATATTCGGCGCGGCTGATAAGCTTATCTTTATTTTTGTCCAGCGCTGCAAACCGCACAACTGTTTGTTTGAGCTGACCGGCCCGGTCCCCGGCTAATTGACGATCCAAACGATCGGCATATTCCGCCTGATAAGCCTGTTCATCGACGTTGCCAGCACCAGATTGCTGCATGCTGGCAAAACGTTGGGCGCGACTTTGCGCAAATTCAGCGCGGCTGACCCTGTTATCGCCGTTTTGATCAAATTCGGCGATAAAACTAAGTTTGGCGGATTGGCCCTGCGCATGTGCCGGTTGTTGCTGCGACTTTGCTGCTTTGGGTTCAGCGGCTTGCAGGTAAATACTGCTCAGAGTTAAAAATAATGTCAGGGCGATTTTTTGATTTGGCATCAGGCAGGCTCCGGTTAGTCGGTGATTTCGACCACAGCGCTATAGCTGTAGCTATACTCTGGCGCTTTGGCATTGGCTGGGGCTTTGGTTTTATGGCGTACCAGCAGCAGATAAGTGGCTGGCTCCGTCACGCTAAATTGCAGTTCACCCTGGGCATCACTGCGTAACTGCTGGCTTTGTTCCTCATCGGATTGACCCGTCTGATGCAGTTGTAAACTGGTGTTGGTCAGTGGTTTACCGTTAAACAGCAGCCGAGTTTTGATTGGCTGGTTGATATATAAATCGTTTGGGTGACTGATAAATTGAATTTCCAACCCCTGGCCATGCGGTTGCAGCACTCGTTGATCCGGTTTGCCTTTACTGACATAAGTTTCAGCCAGTGTCACTGATTGAAAATGACTGCTTAGTGTTATCCCGGCCGGTGGTTGTTGCTTAGGATCACGGCTATTGACGGTTTTGCCGTCCTGTTGCCAGCTTCTGAACACAGCGCCAAAACGTTGACCTGTGCTAAAGCGGTAAGTGCCAGCAGCCTTCAGTTGATGTTCCAGCACAGTGCGACTGCGGACCATGGCTTGTTCAGCCGGTTGTTCGTGACCACCCGCTGGCGTAAATACCTGAAACTCACTTTGATCAAACTTGGCTTCCGGCAGAAAAAATTTATCAGCAAAAGCCGCTTCAAGACTGACCCAGTCCCGGATCGGCTCAAAGCTTTCCGGTGCCAGATAAGGGACGTGCGCCTGGCTGCTGTTGCTGAGTAACCACAAAGCACAGCTGATAGGCTGTAAGCATAGCCATAGACGGCGGCGGTGTTGAGAATGGGCTGGCATCATCACTCCTATTGAAAATAGTTCTCATTTATTTATATGTTATAGTAAATGAGAATTGTTTTCAATAAGTGACGTGCTGGGTCAATGCCAGCAAAAAATTAATGCAACAACTGCGGGGATTGCTGTGCCGGCGAGGCTTGGACATTGCTGTCAGCTTCGGTCGCTGCCAGTTGGCACAGCTGATATTCGGCTCTTAAACGGGCACTTTGCTGCAAAACGGCGAGACTGGCTGGATGGGTCGCAGCCTGCTGATCCAGCATTTTTTCAAACCAGTGCAAGCCTTGTTTTAACGTACTGCGACACAATCGCCAGCGTTGTTGCTGACTGTAGGTTTGTGCCAGGTTCAGAATGGCAATCGACAGACATAAGGTTGGTAACGACGCTTCTTCAGTAGTCAACTCCGCCGGGCAATCCACAAAAGCACAGTGGTACCAAATCGGCCAGACTTCAAATAACGCTTGCCGGTAACAACGCTGTGCCAAGGCCAATTGTTGGCTGGCATAAGCTTGATTGCCGAGTGTCATCCAGTGTTGCCATTGTTCCATTGCTGCACCTGTATATAATTAAGAATTATTTGCATTTAATCTAGGGCGAGTCTGGCACTGATGCAAGCTTTTTGCTAAATTAAATGAAAATGATTCTCATTAAGTTAGTTGTGGCATGAAGATGAATTACCGCAAGAAGTTGTTACCGTTAGCGATCCTGGCGTTGGTATCGGCATTTTTATATCTGCAGCATCAGCAACAGTGGTTTGTCAGCTAAAACCCACACTTTTGGCCATCAAGGTTCAGCTTTCAATGCCAGCTTGGCTGCTGGGCGGTATGCTCTGTTGTAAGTGGCTGATATGGCGTTGCAAGGCATCCAGCTCATCGACAGCCGATTGTTGTTGCCGCAGGCTGTGTTCAGCGTCTTTGGCTAGTTTGGCCAGTTCGCGAAACTCAAAACAAGCGGCAGTGCCTTTGGTTTTGTGCAGCAACAGTAATAACATCGCTGACTCGGCTTGTTGCCGATAGTCACTGAGTTGCTGCTGGACTGCCGTCAGACTGGCCAGAAAACTGAGTTGCAGATCGTCGTATGCGGTGTCGGCTATCGAAGTGCCAGTTGCATGGTGTTGAAAAGATTGCAAATAAGGGGCGATGGCCTGCATCAGCGCCTCTTCAGATAAGGGTTTGGTTAAAATTTGCTGGCAACCGGCTTGTTGCATTTCCAGATGCTTTTCTTTCAGTACATCAGCCGTCAGCGCCAGTACTGGCTGGCGAAAGCCTGCACTGCGCAGCTCTTTTAATGTACTCAGGCCATCCTTGACCGGCATATGCATATCCAGCAGGATCAGATCGATGGCCTGTCGCTGCAGTATCGTCAGCGCTTCGGCACCATTGTCAGCCTCGAGTACCTGCAAGCCATATTGGGTCAACATACTGCGGAATAATTGGCGCAACTCGGCCACATCATCTGCTAGCAATACTGTTGCCCGATACTGCATATGGTCTGTTTGTTTGCTGGCGATTGGTTGAATAGCGGCACAGAGTGTCGTTACTGGGCAAGGTTGTGGCACAGTCCATTGTAGGGTGAATCTGCTGCCAAGGCCAGCTTCACTTTGCAGGCCAAAACGAATGCCGAGCAATTCAGCCAGTTTTTTACAGATATAAAGCCCAAGCCCCGTTCCGCCATATTGCCGGGTCGTACTGATGTCGGCTTGCTCAAAAGCTTCAAAGATATAACCTTGTTGCGCTGGACTGATACCGATGCCGGAATCGGTCACCGCCAGCAGTAAATGGGGTGGCTGATAGTCAACTTCAAAGCGGATAAAACCTTCGCTGGTAAATTTCAACGCATTACTAAACAGATTCATCAGGATTTGTTTTAATCGAAAGGCATCTGTCTGTAGCTGCGCTGGCAATTGGGCCGTATGGATAAATTCAAATTGCAGACCCTTCTGGCTGATACCAGGTTCAATACTTTGGCATAATTCCTGAAGAAATTCAGCAAAATCAATCAGCTGTATATCCAGCTTTAATTTATCTTCTTCCATTTTGGCACTGTCAAGAATGTCGTTGACAATATGTAGTAAAAATACACAGTTGGATTCAATACTGCGCAACTCATTTTGATAATGCTGCAACTCAGGCACTTTTTGCAGTTGCAGGGTAAAACCTTGAATAATGGCCAGCGGCGTGCGTAATTCATGGCTCATATTGGCCAAAAAACGATTTTTTGCTTCTGCCAGCCGGGTGGCGCGGTCGCGCTCGGCAGATAACTCGGCGGTGCGCTCACTGACCCTTTGTTCCAGTTCTGCGCTGAGGGTGGTTTTTTCGGTCAGTACTTTTTGTAACTGTTGATGGGTGAAGCTGATGCGGCGTTGCATCTGATTGAGACTGAGCGCCAGTTGATCAAACTCCAGTGCCGGCGCCAATTGGCGTGGCGCCACTGCCGGCGGATGTCCCAGTTTAAATTGCTCCAAGTCTTGCACCAAGGTGCTTAAGGTATTGGTATAGCTACTGACAAAACGGGCTGCGCTGGCTCGCATCACCACCATCAGGCCCAGCAACAACAGTAATGCCAGCAGTAAATAACCGTGATAACGCAGCAAATGTGGCAAATTATCCTGATAAATTAATAACTGCCAGCGCGTATCCTGAATTTCTTGCTGGTGTAGCAAATAATGGCTGTCACTGGTCAGCACCACAGCTGTTAATGGGTTAAACCAGGAATGCTGAAAATACTGCTGTTGCTGGTCCAGTCCAAGCCAGGCTAAATCAACCGGCTGTCCTACAGCAAAGGGCTGACTACTCCATAAATTTCGCTGCGCACTGTCATGTAACACAATGTGGCAACCCCTTGGTAAAATCAGACGCTGAAACTGTTCCGTTAACTTCGTCAGTAACACGGATGCTTCAATCACACCGCTAAATTTGCCGGCTTTAAAATAAGGATGACTGACGGCAAATAACCAGTCATTGCCTAATTTTTCGCCTTGAAACACTTCGCTGATATAAGGCAAACCGCTGTGGCTGGGTTGGATAAAATAAGCGCGGTGTGCGACTGATGCGCCGCGAATGTCCTGTTCAATAAATTCTTTATAATAATGTTGTACCTGACCTTGCGCGTCTGTGACCAGCGCGGAAATAAATTCAGGCGTAGTCGTGACCAGATTTTGCAGCAACAAGGGGGGCGGAATGTCGTCCAGATTGTGGCTGCTAAACGCCAGAATGCCCCGAAAATGACTAAGCTTTTGGGTTATTGCGGCTGAAAATTGCTGTTTGAGCTCGCTGAGTCTGGCGTTTTGACTGGATAAATCCTGCACTATGGCTGCATTTAACCCCACGGCGACGACAAAGGACACAGGGATCACCGCATAAGCCGCAATATGGCTGGCCAACTGGTGTTGCAGGCTTTGTTGTTTCAGGGTTTGTTCGTTGGCGGTGATATCCAGTAACATACCGCAACCGTATAAATTTACAGCAAAGTGCAGCAGCAACAGCAAAAATAGCAACCCGCTATACCCAGGTAACATCTGAAGGAAGCCAGGCCAGCCCCACAGACCAACAGCCATCAGCAGGGCGTAAACCGCCAGCCGCCAAAAAAAAGTTCTGTTGCTGACCGTCACAGTGGCAACCACCAACACTTGTAACAGACTGCTTAGCCAATAGCCGGGCTCTGCGACTGGCCACAACAACAATGGCAACGACAACAATCCCCATAGTGGTCCCAGCCGTAAGGCCAGTAACAAGGCACTGATATTTCCTGAGAGCAACGGCATCAGCAACGGTAGTTGCAAAGCCAGCAGATTCAAAAGCCAGCCAGCCGTAGTGACTGTGGCAAAAAAGCCGAGCCGGCGATAGCTCAGCCGAACTGTCATGGCCGGGCCGGTGTCAGCAATTGTTGCCAGCCCTGGCTGATCGCTGCCGGCAGCTCAGTCTGCTGATACTGGCCAGCTAAAAAACACTGGCTGTAAAACAGTAATTGCGCGGTCAGTGATACTTCATCCATGCTTGTCGCTGCGCTTGGCGACTGTAGTAAAATTTCTGACAGCACCGGGTCAAAGCCCCATAACGTCAGTAAATACACACTGACTAACACCGCATCGGATTGTGGCTGTTGCCATTGTTGCTCAGTGGCAAGCAGGCTGCTGTCGCGACCCTGAGCTGCTAATACCAGTTGACCAAGACCACTGAACAGCGCCGCCATAAAAGCTAAATCCTGCATCCTCTGCGGTAAATGACTGCAGTGCGCCAGCTTGCGGGCGCAGGCAGCCCACTGGTAGCTATGTTGACTGATCTGCTGATGCAAGCGGCTATCCAATTGGCTATACAGTTCTTGCTCGCAATACAGGCAAAGGGCAATGCTTTCAATCAGACTAAAGCCTAACCGCAGCACACTTTCGTCCAGCGAAGCCGTTTTGCGGCTGAAGCCCATAAAAGGTGAATTGGCCAGTTGCAAAATTTTACCGGTTAACACAGCATCCTGTGCCAACAGTTTTGCCAGTTGTTGCGCAGTGGTTTGTGGCTGTTTTAACAGTAGCTGTAACTGTCGGAAAATAGCCGGCAGGATCGGTAACTGGTTCAGGTGACCAAGTTCTTGTCGCACTTGGTTATTAAGGGGTAATTTAGCCAGCTGTTCAGCACAGCTGAAGACCAGTGCGACGTCCGCTTCAGTAAAAGGTTTCGCCAGGAAATGATGAATATCGGCACAATCTTCAAGCACGATATCGGCGCTGGTATCCGCTGTCAGCAGTGCCCGCACGGCTGCTGGTGCTAGATAGCGCACCTGAGTCAGTACCTGCTCACCGCTGTAATCCGGCATCACCCGATCACAGATCACTAAATTTGGTTTCGGTTGTTGCTGAAGGGCCTGCAGCATCAGGGCTGGTTGCGCGAACAACTGAATATCCCAAGCCGGGCACAGTCGTTTTAACATCCGATGTAAAGCCCTCAGGATCAGTTCGTCGTCATCAATCAACCAGGCGACCAAGACTGTCATGCGCGGACTCCCGGACGATGAAGGCGGAATGGTTGTTGTTGTAACATCTGTTGCAGCTCCTGGGCTGGTAGTGGCTTACTAAAAACAAAACCTTGCACTTCATCGCAGTGCATCTGGTGCAATAATTCCAACTGGACTTCACTTTCCACGCCTTCAGCCACCACTTGAATATTCAGTTCCTGTGTCATTCTGATGATATGACGGACCATACTTTGGGTTGGTAACGAGTGCTCTAAATCGATAATCAGCGAGCGATCCAGTTTCACCACATCCACGGGGAGCCGGTTTAAATACGACAGTGATGAGTATCCAGATCCAAAATCATCAATCGCAATCCGTAAGCCAGCCTGACGTAACTCGGTTAACACCAGTGCACAATCTTCCAGTTGTTGCACAGCCGTGGTTTCAGTCAGTTCCAGTTCCAGTAAATGTGCCACTGACGGCTTTTGCTCGAGCAGAGCAATCAGTTGCGGCACAAACTGTGGATCTTTGAGCTGAACCGCCGAAACATTCACCGCCAGTTGGATGACCGACTGACCTTGTTGTTGCCATTCTTCCAATTGCCGCAGGCTCTGTTGCAACACCCATAACCCAATCGCATTAATTTGGCCATCGCGTTCGGCGATTGGGATAAATACCGCCGGTGATACTGTCCCCAGCGTCGCATCATGCCAGCGTAGCAGCACTTCAGCGCTGTGGATTTCACCATCTGCCAGCGTCACTTTCGGCTGAAAGCACAGTTGAAAAGACTGCTGGCTGATCGCCTCAAACAGCGCATTGCTAATGGCATAATGGCGCCGTCTGGCTGCCACATAATTTTGATCAAACCGCATGATAAAGGTACCAGCCAGCGCGGTGTGACTGCGCGCAGCCACTTTGGCCTGTTCTAGCAGGCTTTTGGCATCAGTGCTGTCATCTGGCGCCATGCTATAGCCGATGTCGAAGCTGACGTGTAACGCAATGTTATCAATAGCTATCGGTTGTTCGAACCTTTTCAGTGCTTTTTGCAGCAAATTGAGTAAATTGGCTTCATGACCAAAACCTGACAACAGCAGCACAAACTGGTCGGCAAACAGATAAGCCACCTGACCACTGCGGCTTAGTTGCTGGATCAGGGTTTCTGCCACTGTGGAAACCAGTTGATCGGCCCCGGCAAAGCCAATTGCGTGATGAATGTCGTTAAAGTTTTTAATATCGAGGTAAACCAGTGCCAGTGGTCCCTGAGCTGCGGACAACGCCAGATCGGTGGCATGAATAATTTGCTCGCGATTGAGTAACTCTGCGGCAGTGGCTAAGGTTTGTCCGGCGGCGGCCGATGCTGTGCAAGCTTCCAGTCGTAACAATAAATGGCCACTGTCACTGAACTGATGGATCAGTTCCAACGCGCCCCCCTGATAGGTTTCGACCGCCAGACTCAGTTGTTGTTTTTGCAAAAAAGCGATCAGCGCCGGCACACTCAAATCACGAAATAAACTGCTAAGCACCGCCTGCGACAATTCGACAGCAGAAAGTTGCAGCAGTTGCTGTGCGCTGGCATTAAAACGTTTCACCACGCCACTGCGATCAAATTCTATCAGTGCATCTTTACTACCAATCAGCAGTGAGGTGCGCAACTGGGCATTTTTCTGCTGCTCATAATGTAAAAAAGCCTGCTCGATATCGTCCAGCAAGCTGGATTCCAGCCAGGGTTTTTGCAAAAACTTAAAAGCCACCCCAGAATTCAGCGTCGCGACCACTGAACTGAAATCAGCATAAGCACTTAAGATCATCGCCACCGTATCGGCCTGTTGTTGTCTTATTTGCAGCAGCAACTCGGCACCGTTGGTTTGTGGCATCCGAAAATCTGAAATTACCACCGGACAACGTTGTTGTTGTTGCAGGGTTAAAGCTTCGGCGGCAGTGCTGGCACAGAACACATCAAAACCATGCCGGCGTAATAATCTCTCCAGTGCTCGTAAAATATTAACTTCATCGTCGACCAGCAAAATTTTGCGTTTCATGCCAAAGCCCTCAGGGACGATTGGTTAACTCGCGGGCAATGCTCAGTAGTTCAGCATTATCAAAGGGTTTACTGAGGCAGGCGTCGGCTCCCATCGCCTTGGCTCTGGCCAGATCCACGTCAGTCAGACCGGAAATAACAATCACCTTGATGGCAGCGAGTTCCGGATGTTGCCGGATATAACTTAGCACTTCAAATCCGTCCAGCGCTGGCATATTTAAATCCAGCGTGACTAAGTCAGGTTTCAGGCTGAGTAAACTGACGCCGGCAGCAAAACCATCCTGCGCTGTTTGGACTGCAAAACCATTTTTACTAAACAGCCGCTTTAATGCATTCAGATAACCAGTCTCGTCATCAATTGCCAGCACGGCAGGTTGAGTTGGTAATGGTAATCCAACTGGTATAGGCATCTGATATTTCTGTAAAAAAAACAAAAAATCTGCCAGTTGCACCCGGTAATTACCTCGGCCCGGTAATTTATGACCTTTTAACTCTCCTTTGGCAATCCAGCGACTTACCGTTCGTTGGTGGACATCACAATAAGCAGCGATTTCGCTGGGTTTCAGAGTTTTCATCATAGGGAACTGCCTGCTATGGAAAGTTTTTTTGACTATAGCATAAATTTTATTCAAGACAATAGAGACATAAAGGACAGTTGCGTCCTACACTGGAAGTCAGGTTTTATCGTAAACACTGAATTGAATGGAGAACCGCATGACTGAGCCTTGGATTACTTTATTCCCGGAAATGGCTGTCGCAACAGGGCGGGTGTTTTGTGTGGATGATGAACAGAATATCCTGAAATCGCTCAAACGGTTATTGCTTAGTCACAATATTGAGGTCGTGACTGAATCAGATGCCAGAGTGGCGGTGGAACGGCTCAAAAACGAAAAATTTGAGGTCATTATTTCGGATATGCGGATGCCGGAAATCAGTGGCGCCGAAGTCTTAGAGCAAGCCGCTTTACACCAACCGGACTCTTTTCGCATCCTGATGACCGGATACGCCGATATCGCGTCCACCATTGCAGCCGTTAATCTGGGTAAAATTCAGCGTTACATTGCCAAACCCTGGGATAATGATGCGCTGGTCGCGGCGATTCGCGAGGGTTTGCAATTTGCGATGTTACTGCAGCACAATCTGCTGTTACAACAACAGGTTGAGCAGCATAATCAGCAATTAAGCCAGTTAAATCAGCAACTGGAAGCCCAGGTTGAGCGCAGAACTATTCAGCTCAAACAAAGTTTGCAGCAGCTCAAAGCCAGCTTACGGCAAATTGAACATAACCATATGTATTTGCTCAAAGTGCTGTATAACCAGATGAATGTGCATCCGTTGATTGATGGTCGTTTTGCCATCAGTGTCAGTTATCTGGCGGCAGCTTTGAGCCGTCAAATGGGGTTGGCGCCGGCAGAGCAACAACAGATTGCGCTGGCTGGCAAACTGTTAGAAATAGGTCTGACCGGGCTAGCTCCGGCTTTGCTACAAAAAACCTGGTATCAACTGGATGCGAAAGAATGGCAAAGATATCGCGAACACGTGCGTTTTGCGGCGGAAATTTTGTCGCCGGCACCGGCGCTGGCGGGGGTGGCAGAAATGATTGGCAGTCAGTATGAGCACTTTGATGGCAACGGTTATCCGGCGCAAAAACATGCCGAACAAATTGCAATAGGCAGTCGGGTGCTGGCGGTGGCGCGGGATTATCAGGGCTTGTTACAGGGCAGGTTATTGGCGGTAAAACTCAGTTCGGCTACAGCCTTGGCGCATTTACGCGCGCAGCAAGGCACTGTGTATGATCCGCTGGTGATGATGGCGCTGGCGGATGTGCTCAGTCAGCAAACCACCACACCTGAGTTGCAACCGCTGAGTACCGGTGTCAGCTTGCAACAGCTGCAACCAGGGATGCGACTGAAACATAATGTCTATAATCAGAAAAATATGTTGTTATTACCTGAGGGTTACGTGCTGACCAGCGCCAGTCTGGCAAAATTGCAGCAAATTTTGGCCGATCAGGCGGCGGACTTGTATTTTCAGATTGATACTGAGCCACAGCAAGAAGCCCACACCTGAGCGCAGGATCGCACTGGTGCGATAGTTATTTTTCAGGAGAGACCATGCAAAGTGCAGCGCAACTGCGGCAAAAAGTGATAGAGCTGACCTTCGAGAATAAACAGCTGCAGCACTATAAACAAATTAATCAGCTTATCTTGCGTGGTTTGAATACCCTGCTGACGCTGGATAATAAACAAGAGATATTTCTACAGTTTTTTGATTTACTCAAAGATGTCATCCATTTCAGTCAGGCGTCTATTTTGCAACTGACCGACCAACAACAGGTATTGGTGCTCGCCAGTTCTTTGCCTGTCACTGAATTGACTCAGGCAGAACAGCAGCAGCTATTGGCGTTTTTGCCCAAAGACGCCGCCAACTTTTTTGATGTACGCTCGTCATCTGCCTGGCAGCAACATTTTGCCGCCCGCTGGCCTGCCTGTACTTCATTGCTGATTCAGCCGTTTCACACCAGCAGAGCCGCCTATTATTTGTTGTTATCCGATAGCCAGGCCGGTGCTTTTGACGCTCGTCAGCAATTGCTGATTAACCAGTTTGTTGGTTTTGCCGCCAGCACCATGGACCGCATCGAAACCAGACAATTATTGCACCAGACGGAAAAATTACAGCAGCAACACCAGCAAATGCGGCAAAGCCTGATCCAATCGGAAAAGATGGCATCCTTGGGTCAACTGGCGGCTGGGGTCGCACATGAACTGAATAATCCGCTGGGATATTTACTGAGCAATATCAGTACATTTCAGGCGTATCTACAAACCTATCATCAGATGATTGCAGCCTATCAGCAGCTGACCGACCTCGATCCTGCCACTGCTGCATATCCGCAGTTATTACAGCAAATCAGGGCTGAAGCACAACAGCAGGATCTGGCCTATATCCTGACTGATAGTGTTGAACTGATCCATGATTCACTGGAAGGGGCGATGCGGCTGCGGGATATTATCAACAGCTTGCGTCGTTTCTCTCATCCTGATCGGGGGGTGATGGAGCAAGTCTCGGTCAATGATATTTTGCATAGTACGGTGCGGATGATTTTCAGTGAAATCAAAAATAAAACCACAGTGCAATACCAGTTAGCTGAACCGTTACCGCCGGTGCTGGCTAATCCGTCTCAGCTCAGTCAGGTGTTTTTAAATGTGGTGATGAATGCGGCGCAGGCCATGACGCAAAAAATGGGACAGATTGTGATCACCAGTCGTCAGTTTGGCACTCTGGTGCAATTACAAATTAGTGATAACGGTGCCGGCATCGCGCCTGAGCATCTGAGCCGGATTTTTGACCCGTTTTTTACCACCAAAGATGTTGGCAAAGGCACTGGTTTGGGTTTATCGCTGTGTAAAGCTATTGTGGATGAACATGGTGGTCATATTGAAGTACAGAGTGAATTGGGCCGTGGCAGTACTTTTCTGATCAGCTTTCCATGTTATCAGCCTGAGCCTGCGCCAACTGCCAGCCCGGATTAAGTATCGCCTTGTTTATTATGAAGCGTTTTAACGCGTTTATGCGCCGGATCAACTTCTGCTGCCAGCAAGTCCGGCATAATCATCCATAATCTGCTGACCACCGTATAACAGCCTGCAAGACCTGTTACGGCAGTTGCAGTGCCGGTAGTTTGCTGCCGGTACAGTGCAGTAACCACAAAAAGTAACACCAATCTACACAACAAAAGCAATGACGAACTGCATATCACATCGAAAATAACAAATGGAGTGAACAAATGAGTCAACTTGATCGCCGTAATTTTCTGAAATTATCCACCGCCAGTCTGGTTGGTATCACCATGGGCGGTATCAGTCTGCGCGCTATGGCAGATGAACAAATTAAGTTGGATGACCCGCTGGCCGTGGCCATGAAATATGTCAATAAGTCTACTGTAGAAGGCTCCAGTTGCAGTAACTGTGCCCATATCAAGGGGGATGCCAAAGCTGAGTGGCGGCCTTGCAATATCTTCCCGGCCAAGTTAGTCAATAACAATGGTTGGTGTGCAGCCTGGATGAAAGCGCCAGCCTAACTGCCAATTTTAACGGCCAACAAGCGTATTGCCCTGTTACAGGTAGGGCAATACGCAGATCCAATTCCAGTCTTGCTGCGTATAGTCTGAACTTAAAATCATTCGCGCCAGCTGACGTTTTACTTACCATGAACTCTATCAAGACCAAAGATTTTTCTGCGGCAGATCTCAGCCGTATCATCGAAATGGCGTGGGAAGACCGGACGCCGTTTGAAGCCATAGCCCGGCAATACCAGTTAAATTCTTCAGCGCTGGTCAGGTTATTAAGACAACACCTGAGCCGCTCGTCTTTTCAGCTATGGCGCGCCAGAGTCAGCGGCCGTAGTACCAAGCATTTAAAACTGCGCTCACCGGCGGTGAGCCGTGGTTATTGCCCTACGCAATACAAAAGATGATACTGAGCCCCAGAACCTCGATGGAGTCGACAATGCCCACGCCCAACCCTCACACTGCACAAGATGTGATCCTACTGACCGGTGGCGCGCAGCGCGTTGGTTTATATTGCGCCCAGGCGCTGCAGCAGGCCGGTTATCAATTAATTATCACCTATCGCACTGAACACCAAGCCGTCGAGCAATTACGCCAGGCTGGAGTAATTTGTATCGCGGCAGATTTAACCTCGCTGACTGCAACGGCGCAGTTGGTGGCTGATGTTCGCGCCCTGACGCCAAAATTACGGGCGGTCATTCATAACGCGTCTGCCTGGCAGAAGGATTTACCGCTGGCAGCGACCACAGATGGTGAGACCAGCACAGATCCGGCAGTACTCTTGCAACAACTCAAGGCGGATGCAGCGGTCTTTGATGCGATGCAGCACATTCATAGCCGGGCGGCTTATTTGCTCAATCGCGCTTTATTGCCTTTGTTGCAAGCGCAAACGGCGGCAGGCGGTCAGGCCGATATTATTCATCTGACCGATTTTGTCGCCAGTGTCGGCAGTGAAAAACATCAGGCTTACGCCGCCTCTAAAGCCGCACTTGAAAATTTAACCTTGTCGCTGGCCCGGCAATTTGCGCCAGCCATTAAAGTGAATGCGATAGCACCAGCGTTATTGATGTTTAATGATGGCGATAGCCCTGAGTATCAGCAGCAGGCATTGGCTAAATCTTTGCTCGGGGTGGCACCTGGTCCGCAAGAAGTGCTATCGACCCTGTGCTATTTGCTGCAAAGCCATTATATTACGGGTCGGGTATTGGCGCTTGATGGCGGCCGCCAACTGCGGCTTCCCTGAGGCAAGTTGCATGCAACCTGCAATGGGCCGGTTACATCGGCCTTATCATAGAACCGGACCTTCACATCGGGCCGGTGCCGATGTCAGCTTTGGCGACATCGTGAAAATCTTCGGCTTTCAAAGTATTCGCATTGGGCGCTGGGTGACAGCGGCTGAGCAACAACTGGCGGCAAATCTGTTTTTTGATGCCTTGTCGGATTTGCAGTTGTTACTGCAGGTGCCGCTAGCCGTCATTTCTTTGAATGAAACGCTGGCGCTCACTTTTGGCATTGGCGGTAGCGCTGGTAGCTGTGCGCATTATCAGCCGCAAGGACGGATTTTAGCGCTGGCAAAAAATGCTGGTGGCGGCAGTCTGGCGCACGAATGGTTCCACGCTTTTGATCATTATATTGCACCGCGACTGTTCCAATTACCAGCACAGCAGCGGTTAGCTTTTGCCAGCAGTCAATGGCTGCAACAGCCAGCGTGGATCGCCCACCCGTTAAATGAGTTGTTGGCGCAGACTTTTGCCTGCTTGTTTTTGTCCCAGGATGGCCAGCAATCCAGCGATTTTTTTCAGCGTTGTCGCAGCTACGATGCGGCGCAGCGACTATGTTATTACGCCAAACCAGAAGAAATGGCGGCACGTGCTTTTGAACAGATGTTGCAGCGCCAGCCGCTTAAGAATAGTTTTCTGGTGTCAGGTTGCCTGGCAGGCCCAGCGGTGACGGCTGGTTTATATCCTGATGCTGCACAAAGTCAGCAGTTGGCGGCGCTGTGGTTAGGTTATTTTCAGCAGCTTGGTTTGCTGTTGACCAGGCAACAGCGGCCGGTTTAAGACCGCTGTCATAGAGCACATTAACTGACGATTTTAACGCGGATGTTGCGACCTTTAATGCCCTGCCGGAACATATTCAGCGCGACATTGACAATGTCACTGCGCACCGCGACATAAGCCCAGTCATCAAATAGACTTATTTTGCCGATATGGTCACGGCTTAATTGCTGATCGGCGGTTAAGGCGCCCAGCACATCACCGGCCCGCAGTTTTTGCCGTTTACCGGCATCAATCCATAAGCTGGTCATCGGCGGTCTGGCGGGTGCTTTGTCCAGCACCGATAACGCAGGCAAGGCTTCGCCTTCCAGGCTGGTATTGAGCAAATCTTCCAGCAGGCCCATTTTGTAACCGTCTTGCGCGCTGAATAAACTACAGGCAATCCCTGAGCTGCCAGCGCGGCCGGTCCGGCCAATACGGTGGGTGTGGGTGTCGACATCATGGGCCAGTTGATAATTAATCACGGCATCTAAAGCGTCAATATCCAGACCACGGGCTGCGACATCAGTGGCGACCAGCACAGAGACTGTCTTGCTGGCAAAGCGGACTAAGGTCTGATCACGATCGCGCTGTTCCAGATCACCATGTAGTGCCAGCACACTAAAACCGGCATCGGCCAGCGCATCAGCCACTTCCTGGGTTTCTTTACGAGTGTTACAAAACACCACGGAACTGACGGGCTGATGGGCTTTTAATAATAACTGGACCGCCTGTAAGCGCTCGCTGTTGGAACCAATCTGATAAAAATGCTGACTGATGGTGACGCTGGAATGGCTGGTTTCAACTTTGATCAGTTCCGGATTTTTCATCAGCCGGGCCGCCATTTCAGCAATTTGTTTCGGGTAAGTGGCACTGAATAACAGCGTCTGCCGTTCGGTTGGTGCATAACCCATGATGGCATCCAGGGTGGGCTGGAAACCCATCTCCAGCATCCGGTCGGCTTCATCCAGGACGAGCGTGGTTAAATCGTCCAGCTTTAACGAGCCTTTGGCTAAATGCTCTTCGACCCGGCCCGGTGTACCGACGATAATATGGGCGCCATGATCAAGGCTACCCAGCTGCGGGCCAAAAGGCACGCCACCACATAAAGTCAGTACTTTAATGTTGTGGATACTGCGACCCAGTTTACGGATTTCACCGGCGACCTGATCGGCCAGCTCGCGGGTAGGGCATAACACTAAACTTTGTACCCGAAATTTCTTTACCGCTAATTTGGCTAAAATGCCCAGACCAAAAGCGGCGGTTTTACCGGAGCCGGTTTTACCCTGGCCAATAATATCCAAGCCTTGTAATACCTTAGGTAAAGACGCCGCTTGAATAGGCGTCATTTCGGTATAGCCCAGGCCGGTCAGATTTTCGACGAGTGCGGTGGGGAGAGCCAGACTGGCAAATGTTAAATTGCTCACAATTTAATCCTTTGAGACTGCAGCATCAGGCTGCATGGTGAAAAAACGACAGCCCGAAGGCAAAACAAAGCATAAAAAAAGGGCAACATCCGAAGAGTCGCCCTGATTTTAGGTTGGTAAGATAAACTTACCAAATCGGAGTTCTAATTACAGAACAACGATTTTCTCAGCCTGAGGACCTTTCTGGCCCTGAGTTACTGTGAAAGACACGCGTTGGCCTTCCTGCAGAGTTTTGAAGCCAGTGCTGGCGATTGCGCTGAAGTGAGCGAAAACGTCTGGACCTGAAGCTTGTTCAATGAAGCCAAAACCTTTAGTTTCGTTGAACCATTTTACTGTACCGGTAGTTGTATTAGACATGATATGTATCCTGTATATATTTGATAATTAAGCCTGGTATCAGGCGGTGGTGCTGGAAGTGGTGCTATGACTTATGAATACAGGACGTACTAATACAACAGTAACTGTTCGGTGTGCATAAATATGGTACTAACTTTCAAACTGAGGCCATTGTATAGGGTTTAGCCAGCACGTCAAACTTTATTTCAGTTAAATTGTTTAAATGCAGAACTATTTATCATGATTTTCAGTTATTAAGCTGTGCTTTCATCAGCTTAGGTTAAAACTGCCGGGCTGATTTATTTTTCGCAGCCAGTGAGCTGGCTTGCGTTTTGCTGGCAGAGTCACTAGGATCAGCCTGCTGCTGGCTGGGCCTGTTGGCGTGACAACTGTCTTCGTCATTGCTGCCCGGCAGTTGAGGTCAATGAATATCAAAGGTACAAGCGACAATGCTGCAAAAAACTGTGTTATGGCTGCTGATCCTGGTCATGCTGGTGAAAACCAGTGTGTTGCCTTGTGCTGCCATGTCAGTGATGACAGTGTCGCAGCAAACTGTGATGCCGCCAGTTGCCAGCGGGCAGATGGTGATGTCAGGTCCGGTGCATCAGCATTGCGCTGACAATGCTGCCGAGGCTGGCAGTGAGCACTTGGCGCCGACAGCCAGCACAGAGCAGAATCAAACCGGTAAACATTTTTGTTATTCCTGTCACAGCTGCGGTGCTGCTGTGGCGATGATGGTTGCTGCTGAATTCCGGCAAGCCAGCCTGTTCACTGAACATTCCCCCCAATTCATGCTGCCAAAACCACCGCTGGTCTGGCTGGCTTTACCCGAGCGTCCACCAAAACCAGCCGATCAGGTCTGAATTTTCGCAGCTTAGCTGCTGCCAAATGCTCACCATCCAGCACAATGTTGCTGTCGTGGTCTGTGATTCCTGTTTTATTGGTTGGACGACACCATGTCAAAACTTACTTTTTTACTGTTCAGCACAGGTCTGTGCTGGCCTGTGGCTGCGATATCGGCAGCGCCTACTCAAGCGGTGACCGGGGCTGCCGGGCAGCATCATCACACACATCATCAGGCTATGGATCACAGCAAGCACCAGCCGGTGGATCATAGCCAGCATCAAATGCCAGCAAGCCATCCGCGGCTGGCCACGCCTGCGGTACCGGCACCAACGGCGCTGGCGGATTTGATGCCTGCCGCTATGGTACCGCTGCAAGACTGGCGTCAAGCCAATCAACAGGTATTGGACCTGGGCGGTTGGCAATTTTATCTGCAGGAGGCGGCCACTACTCTGGGTACCCCAACATGCACTCCAGCGTGCACTGCCCCGGCCACGCCAGAGCCCGATGCGGCCAAGGAGCAGCATCATGCACACCATTAACCGGCTGATGAGCATAGCACTGGCTGTGGCTGCAACCTTGTTGCTGGCCAGCTGTGCGACTGCACCTGCCAGCCACACTGTGCTGCAGCAACAGCTGCCGGCAGAGATGTTGCCAGCAACACTCACACAATTGCCCTGGCAAGCACCGGCTGAGGCTGAATTATTACAGTTACTGCACTATGAACTCAGCGCCGAAAACGCCGTGAAGCTGGCGCTGTGGAATAACCCGGCTTTACGCGCGCAACTGGCCGCGATCGGGGTGGCAGAGGCTGATTTTAAGCGCCTGAGCCGACCCGCTGATCCTGGCTTGAGTCTCAAACGCAGCCGCACCGAGTCTGGCTACCAAACCGAGCTGGAGTTTTCGTTTGACCTGCTCGGGCTGATTTTTTTACCGACCCAGCGTCAACTGGCCAGTCATGTCTTGCATCAGCAACAGTTACAATTAGCGCGGTCTATAGTGCAGCTGAAGGGAGACACCCAACGCGCCTATTATCAGGCAGTGGCGGCTAGTCAAAGTTATCACTATCAGCTCCAGGTGATCAGCGCCGCCGAAGCCGGTGCCGAACTGGCGGGGCGGCTGAAAGCCATTGGTAATCTCAGTCAACTGGATTTAGCACGGCAACAAAGTTATCTGGCGGATGCCAAACTGCAACTGGCTTTGGCAGAACAACAACAATTTGCCAGCCGGCAACAGTTGTTATTGCAGCTAGGACTGATGGGGCAAAGCTTTCGCGTGGCACAGCAGCAACTGGATAGCCAGCAACTATTAAAGTTACCCAAACGTTTACCTGCCTTACCGCAACAGTTACCAGTGCAGGCCTTGCCGGCGCTGGAAGCTGAGGCTTTGGCGAAGCGGCTGGATTTGCAACTGGCAGCACAACAACTGCAGCAAGTTCAATTACAGCTGGGTCTGGCTCAACAAAACCCGTCCGGTGACGAAGTGGAGCTGATGGCAGGCGGTTCGGTGCAGCATGCTGAAGAGCGTAGTCTGGAGTTAGCGCTAAAACTGCCGATTTTTGATGGTGGCCAGAGTCAGCGCGATAAAGCCCGGGCGCAATTGCTGCAACAACAGGCGTTGCTCCAGGCCAGCAAACAACAGGCGCTATATGAACTGCGGCAAAGTTGGTTCAATTATCAAAGTCAGTATCAAATTGCCCGCCATTATCAACTGCATATTCTTGGCCTGACAGAACAAATTCAGCAAGAAAATCAGTTGCGCTACAACGGCATGCTGCTTGATGTATTTAGCTTATTGCAAGAAGCGCGCAGCCAGGTACAAGCCGTCACGGCAACCATCAGCGCCCAGCGCGATTTTTATCTGGCCGAAGTGGCCCTGCAACAAGCCATGCTGGGCGCTGCGCCAGCGGCACTGCCAATGGGTGGAGCTGCAGTTGCAACCAACAATCCAGCGCAAAGCGCTGCTGCGCATTAAGGAGTCACGATGATTTCAAGACGTAATTTACTCAAAGGCATCGGCGCTATCACGGCAGCTGTTGGCGCCAGTGCTGTCAGCAAAGTGGCGCTGGCAGCTATTCCGGAAGCCGTCAGTCAATCCAGTGCCGCCACTATGCCACCCCTGACGCCAGCTGATGGCCTGCCTTATCATCCGGTCGTCACGCTAAACGGTTGGACTTTGCCCTGGCGGATGGTGCAAGGCGTGAAAGAATTTCATCTGGTGGCAGAACCTGTAGTGCGCGAAATGGCACCTGGTATGACAGCGCATTTATGGGGCTATAACGGACAGTCCCCCGGCCCGACTATTGAAGTGGTGGAAGGTGATCGGGTGCGGATTTTTGTCACCAATAAATTGCCGGAGCATACCTCGGTGCATTGGCATGGCCAACGTTTACCCAATGGTATGGATGGCGTCAGTGGGCTGACCCAGGCTGCCATCGCGCCCGGCAAAACCTATGTCTATGAGTTTGTGGCCCGCCGGCCCGGTACCTTTATGTATCACCCGCATGCGGATGAAATGGTCCAGATGGCAATGGGGATGATGGGGTTCTGGGTGACACATCCGAAGCTACCCTCAGAGCTTTTCAGCGCGGTTGACCGCGATTTTTGCATTTTACTCAATAGCTACGACATTGAGCCCGGCCGTTTTACCCCCAATGTCTCGACCATGACCGAATTTAATCTGTGGACGCTGAACAGCCGGGTCTTTCCTGGTACTGATCCCTTAGTGGTGCGTCAGCATGACAAGGTACGGATCCGGGTGGGAAATCTGACCATGACCAATCATCCCATTCATTTGCATGGCCATGAATTTGTGGTGACAGGCACAGATGGTGGTGCGGTACCCCTGAGTGCACGTTGGCCGGAAGTGACCACTGATATTGCCGTTGGTCAGATGCGTCAGTTAGAGTTTGTGGCGGATGAACCTGGTGACTGGGCTTTTCATTGCCATAAATCTCATCATACGATGAATGCGATGGGGCATCAGATGACCAATTTGATTGGCGCCGATCTGCGGGGACTGACTAAAAAAATCAATAGTTTAGTGCCGGATTATATGGCGATGGGCGAGCGTGGCATGGCGGATATGACCGAGATGCAGATGCCGTTACCGGCCAATACCCTACCGATGATGGCAGGCCAGGGCCCTTATGGTGCTATTGGCATGGGCGGTATGTTTAGCGTGTTAAAAGTACGGCCTGAGCAGGCCGCAGGGGACTATAGTGATCCTGGCTGGTTTTCGCCGCCTGCCGGCACTGTGGCAACTGAGTATCAGGGCCAATTGCCTGCTCCACACAGTGCCGCCGCCGCCAGTCCCGCCACCGTTGATCTGAAAGTGAAGAAGCCGGCTCAGCATCAGCATTAAACGAGTATCCTGCGCAGACGCACTGTGGTCACAGTGCGTCAATTGAGGACAACTTTGCGCCTTTTAACTAAAATATTTACCTTTTGATAGCAATAAATCACCATCTGTCATGTTGTTGCCGGTTTTTTGCTGCCTGTCGTTATGCTGTGACTTCCCTTTATTGCAGCAAGACAGGAGCTTGCCATGTTGCGTCTGAAAGTCATGGTGTGGGTGTTAGGGTGGATTTTATGCCTCAGTGGCTGCAGTGTGGTTGGTCAGGCCAGTAAAGCTTATCTGACGGCTGCCAATGTTACTTTTCAGGCGCAGCCACAGGTGCTGCGCGATGCGCAACCGGTTTGGATCAAGCGCGCTTATTACAGCACAGAATTGTTGCTCGAACCTGTCAGTGCATGGCGGTTGCAGCTTCGAAGTGCACAAGCATTAACCCCAGTCCAATTACAGGCAGTGGTGATGCTGTCGTATCAACACCGGCAGCAACAATTTTTGCAGCAGGTCCGATTGCAATTGCTCAGTCAGCAGTTTGACCAGTCAAGCCAGCGCTGGTTATACCTGTATCAATTGGAAGCTGCGGTTGCTATGCCATTTTGGCAGCAATTTCAGCATTTACTCTGGCAGATAGAAAAACCAAAATTTAATTTCCTGCTGCAGCCAGAATTGACCAGCATCACCGATTACAGCGCGCTGACATTGCACTATCAATATGCGAAAAGCTTTGGTTTGCTGTCGTTAGGGGAGATGGCCAGGTTGAATATGGCGCTCAAAGATGCCGACTGGGAGCAGCTCTGTCACAGCGAAACGTATCGGTATCAAAAAATTTCAGCTTGTGGCCAAAGCCTGATCCGTGACAGCGGCCAAATGTCGGCTCAGACTGCGCAATAACAAAGAAAAAACAGATAAAAAAGCCCCGGTAATTACCGGGGCAAAAGAGCGGATAGGTCACGTCGCTCGGGGTACTATGAAACATTCACCATCAGACAAACATCAACCAGCAGGTTAAATCTTCACTGGCATTGCTACTGACTCAGTCATCGCTGTTCATAAAGCCAAGTAACTGCAACAGGCTGGTAAACAGGTTAAAAATAGATACAAACAAACTGACAGTTGCCATGATGTAATTGGTTTCGCCACCATGCACAATTTCACTGGTTTGCCACAAAATCATGCCAGACATCAGCAACACAAACATGGCAGACACCGCCAGGCTTAACGCCGGAATTTGGAAAAACATCGCGGCCAGACCGCCAAGGAATGCCACCAACACCCCAACGGTGAGGAAACTACCCATGAAACTAAAGTTGGTTTTTTTCACCAGGGCATACGCCGACAAAGCGAAAAATATCGTGGCGGTACCGGCCATTGCCAACATCACAATCTCACCGCCATTGGGCAGTGCCAGATAACGGTTAATCATCGGGCCCAGGGTGTAACCCATAAAACCAGTCAGGCCGAATACCCCGACTAAACCCAAACCACTGTTGCGGAATTTGGTGGTGAAAAACAGCAAACCAAAATAGCCGACCAGGGTGATAATAAGACCTGGGTGCGGTAGATTCAGACTGCTGCTGATCCCTGCCATGACGGCACTGAACGCTAGGGTCATTGCCAATAAGGTATAGGTGTTACGTAACACTTTATTGCTTTCAACAGCCGACAACGCATTGCTGTAACTGTGCTGACGAAGTGTATCCATGATCAACTCCTCGTGATTTAACAAACAGGTTGCATACCGGTGTGGCAACACAACATAAGTGCCGACAGTTATACCTCAGGGCTTTTTTAAGGTAAACTCGAATAAATCTGAATGCAATGTCGAAAAAAACGAATCATAACTTGAGGTGCAGCATGACGCCGGTCAATTTTAATCAGCTATATTATTTTTATCTGGTGGCAAGGGAGGGCAGTATTGCCCGCATCAGCGAGCAATTGCATATCACGCCACAAACTATCAGTGGCCAGATCAGCGCGCTGGAGCATAGCACCGGTAGTGCTTTATTTAATCGCAGTGGCAGAAAATGGTCACTGACTGAAATGGGCAGGCTTAGTTATCGCTATGCCGAAGATATTTTTCAGCTGGGCGATGAACTGCGTTCAGTGCTGAAACATCAGCACGTCAGTCAGTGGCAGACCTTTACCGTTGGCATCACCGACGTACTACCAAAAGCCTTTATTTATCAAATGCTCAAACCTGTATTCTTGTTACCGCAACAGCTGCGGCTGATTTGCCGGGAAGGTGAACAGACGGCGTTGTTGGCTGAGTTGGCGATGAATAAACTGGATTTGGTGCTCAGTGATCAGCCGTTAATGCCTAGTAGTTCAATCAAAGCTTACAACCACGAAATTACCAGTTCGGATACCAGCTTTTTTGCCAGTCCGCTGTTGGTTGAAGCTTTGGCCGGCACTGCATTTCCGGCTTGCCTGCATCAGCAACCGATGTTGTTACAGAGCAAAAGATCGATCATCCGGCAACGATTAGAAGGCTGGTTTGAACAGCAGCAGATAGTGCCGCAAATCGTCGCTGAATTTGATGACAGTGCTTTGATGAAATCCTTTGGTCAACAAGGTCTTGGTATTTTTTCGGCACCAAGTCAAATCGAGCAGAATATTTGCCAGCAATATCAGGTGCAGGTGATAGGGCGAACCGAAGCGGTCCGTGAAGTGTTTTATGCCATCTCACCTGAACGCAAACTCACCCATCCGGCGGTCCTGCAACTGGTGGAGCAAAAAGGGCGAAGTGAATAAAAATTCAGCTCAGGGCCGTTGCCAGCCCCTGAGCTTGTTCTTGCGCTTACTCTTGAACTTAGTTAGCGGTGGCCAAATCTGCTCAGCTGTTGCTGGGTATCTGCCGTGGCCTTGAGCAGGGTCTGGCCAGCCGTCTCAATGGAGGACATTTGCTGATAAGCATCGGTGGTGCCTTGTTCAATGGCGGTTAAATGCTGATGGGTTTGCTGATAACGCTGTTCCAGTTGCAGTACAGACTGGGTGATTTGTGCCACCCCTTGTTGCGCCTGGTCCAGTTGCTGTTGGAGCTGACCAAATTCGTTATTGGTGGCGCCTATGTCCTGTTGTGCCTGGGCAGCCTGTTGATTCAGGCGCTCAGATTCTTGTTTGGTTTCCCGCACCAACCTTTCCATATCATTGAGAAAACCCGAAATTTGCCGGGTGGCATCATTCACTTTTGCCGCCAGCGTTCGGACTTCGTCGGCCACCACGGCAAAACCACGCCCGGCTTCACCAGCGCGGGCGGCTTCAATAGCCGCATTTAACGCCAATAAATTCGTTTGATCAGAGAAGTTTTCTACCATTTGCAGAATTTGCCGCACGTTTTCTGAATTTTGCTGTAAACCCTGCACTGTGGCGCCAAAAGTTTCCAGCAGACTGACAATACCACTCAGTTGTTTAGATAACGTCCCCATACTCTGACTGGCGTTAGATGCACTTTGCACTGTGCTGTGCGCCACCTGATTCATCTGATCGCTGCTGCTGACAATAGTGGCCAGATGCTCCAGCACATGATCACTTTCACTGCGGATCTGTTCGCTGCGCTGCTCGGTATCATGCAGATGATGCCGGGTGGTTTTGACGGCCGAACTGACCTGCTCATTGATCTGATGGGTATGCTGCGACTGCTGATGTAAGCCGGTCAGTAATTGGCCGAGCTGACTGACAAACTGATTGTATTCCTCTGACAAGGTGCGAAACTCATCATAGGTAAAAGCCGGCAACTGATGATTCAGATCTGTGCCTTTGCGGTTGGCCTCGTGCAGCGCTTTTACCAGCGCCTGCACCGGCCGCACAATCAGAAAAATCAGATAAAAAATGGTAAAGAAAAACGCCAGGCTGCCACCGATCAGGGTGATCCACCAGCCACTGCCAGCTGAGCCATCGGCGGGATAAGCAAACAGCAGCGCCAGCCAGAAAATAATCGTCAGAAAACCGATATTGCCGATGATTTTCTTGCTCAGCGTATCGAAAAAAGTGCGTTCTATCGTGGTATAAAGGCTCATCAACCAATCCATCTTTTATCCCCGGCCCAGATCTTGTTCTGCTGCAACACCTTACCATAGCAAAAAAATATCGACTTGCGCTATATCAGGGTTTTTGTTGCAAAAAAATCCCCGGTTGAATGTTGCAAACAAGCATAGTCAGTTGACTCTGGCCAGCCATAAGCGAGGTTTAACCTGATAAAAACGGTTATAACCAGGATAAAATCGTCTGTTTTTGCGCCTCAGATAGCTGCGGATGAGCCGTGATCAGCGAATGATACTGGCTTGGCTGAGCAATGCCATACTGGCGAAACAGGGCAATAAAGTGCGCAGTGCGGCTGAGGTCGTGCTGATGTGACCGTAACAACAGGGTACGGAATGCATCGGCACTGCCAAGCACTGGCTGAGCGCCAGCAGCCAGCAGAAACTCAATCATCTGCGGACCATTCAGTTCGGCGGCATAGACGGCAAGTTGCAGCGCAGTTTCACCCCGCTGATTCTTGGCATTGACATTGGCCCCGCGTTTGAGGAGCAATGCGGCCAATTGCTGCTGGCCGTGGCCGGTTGCCCCAAGCAAAAGATAGTCAGGTAGTGTGCTGTATAAATTAATAAATTGGTTATAAATGTGCAAATCTACTGCGGCTTCCAATAAGGAAAAATAAGCGAGAGAGTAAATTTCAGTATGATCACTGGCTGGGGTTAACGCGGCCAGTTGCTGCAAGACTTGCTGCCATTGTTTGCTGGCAATGGCAGTTTCGAGATCTGTATAGTTGTGGTTGCTTGTTTGCTGAGTTGCTTGCTGAATTGCCTGCCAGCGCTCAAACCACCTTTGTCCGGATCCACCGTGGGCGGTCATCTGTTGATATTGCAGTTGCCTTGCGATGCTGAGGTGACAACCGGCTAATCGTGCCGTGGCCGTGACCACCTGCTGTAATTGCTGTAATAAAGGATCGATCTGCTGCCAGAATGGTTGTTCAGACGCCAACGCATAACCCGGCTCAAATAATGAGAGTTGCTCTGCCGTCAGCCGGCTTGCCAGCCACTGGTAATGAGCGGGGGCGAGTTCGATCGGCGTTGGCAAGGCCGTGGTCAGCAAACTGACAAAAGCATGAATGTCGGCATTTTCAAGCTGCTGCCACGGAATTTGCATGGCAACATTTAACCGGGTCTGAGTGTCAACCAAAGGACTGCCTTGTTGCCACCAAAATCGGGCTATATCAGGCCGATTCAACTGCGCGGCGAAGGACGCCAGTGAAATATTTTGCCCGCCACTGTACCAAATGATGCCAATATCGGACCCAGCCAGGTGGTCTGACAATAGTTGCAGCTTGGCAGGTGCCAGCCCGGCGCTGGTTGCCAGATATAAGGTATCCAGACTGACTTTGAGTTGGGCATTTAACAGCAGTTGCAACGAATCGCTGTCAATCCCAGGGTTTAACTTCAGGATCCAATGCAGCAGTAATTGTTGCTCAATGGTGGCATCTGGTGCTAATTCACCACTGGTCAGCAGAGCGCTGATGTCAGTATAACGCTGGGCTTTGGCTAAATTTAACAAGGGTTGAAACGCTTTCAGCTCTTGCGCAGTCGACAGCGCGTTTTGGGGTTCAGGCGGTATCAGCATTGCCGCCTGAGGAGATATATCAGCGCGCTGCAGTTGGTATCTTTGACTGATTTGCTGAATAAATACGGGCTCTACTGCGAGCAGCATAGGGTGCAACTGTTGTTGCAATTGCTCTTTTTGCTGCAATAAGTGCTGAAATTGTTGCTGTCCTGCCTCCGCCGATGGGCAGGATTGGGGAGACTCATGATGCTGCACGGATGGTGCTAACTGCGGCTGAGACCGGGGCTTTGATGGCGAAGGTCCGGCAGCAGTTGCTGTTGCTTGCTCAGCCGGACTGATCGTTCCGAATAACGATGGCAACTGATGTCCTGCTTCGATACACAGATAGCCTGTGACAGTTGCAGCCAGTAACACCAATGCTATCAGATACTTTGTTTTAGGGTTGTTCATGTTGCTGCCGCCGGATATATTCCGCTAGATAACGGGTATCTGCAGAGGCTGCAAAAGCACCGAATTGAAAGCCGAACAGGCACCAGATGGCCGCAATATCGTGCAGCCAGGCCAGCAGCAAAAAAATAATACTACAACCCAAAAACATCAAAGCTTTGCTCTGGGCATGTTTTACAATAGTTTGAGTTTTGTTGGTAATTTCAGCATCGGTTTTTTGCTTTATGGTGAAACGAAACATAATAAGACTCCTGCAGGCTGAATATGCTTGGATGGCTGTTGCAAAAAGTGAATGCTCAAATGGGGTGCTTTGCCGCCATCCGCTGGCATCAGATAACTGTTAGTTCGCTCAATTTACTGCAGCGTCACCATCGGCTAGTGTTGCGCTATTGCATGACGGAACCAATTGCGGCAAAACAGTCAGTGAAGGTACCGCAACTGAACAACTAAATAACTCCAGCACTATGGCTCCGTTTACCGATCCAATAATGCATCTGAATGATATTTTTGTAGCGTTATTGTTGCGTGGTTGAGGGTATTTAATTGTTTGTTACTTTGCAATTGTTTTTAGTTGTTTATTTTTCAAGCGGGCAACGCATAAATGTTCAATTGTGGTTTTGTTGATGCCAATTGGAATGGCTTAGTTCTGCAGTGGTCTGAGAATTGAGGGAAAAATACAGCAGCTTGTAAGTCAGACACCGGCATTTGCCGGCGTCTGAAAAAAATAGTTATAACCGTTCCAGCATCGCCGCAGTAAAGTCGGTGGTGCCGTGGCTGCCGCCTAAATCGCGGGTGGTGCGATCGCCGCTGGCAATGACATCAGTCAAAGCTGCCAGAATTTTGGCTGACTTGTCTTGCATGCCGAGGTATTCCAGCAGCTGAATTGAGGCCAGGATCACTGAGCTTGGGTTGGCCAGGTTTTTGCCGGCGATATCCGGCGCACTGCCGTGCACGGCTTCAAATACCGCGCAATCTTTGCCGATATTGGCGCCAGGCGCCATGCCGAGGCCACCGACTAAACCAGCACATAAATCGGACAAAATATCGCCAAACAGGTTGGTGGTGACAATCACATCAAATTGTTGCGGGTTCATCACCAGTTGCATACAGGCGTTATCCACAATCATTTCGCTGGCCTGAATATCCGGGTAACGGGCTGCCACTTCACGGGCGGTTTTCAGAAATAAACCAGAAGTCGATTTCAGGATATTGGCTTTGTGCACAATAGTGACTTTTTTGCGGTTTTCCCGCCGCGCCAGTTCAAAGGCAAATTCGACAATGCGCTCTGAACCTTCGCGCGTCACGACGCTCATGGCTTCCGCCAGCTCGCCTTCATTTTTTACCACCTGGCCAGCACCTGAGTACATGCCTTCGGTGTTTTCGCGCACTGTGATGATATCGATGTTGTCATAACGGGCTTTGGTGCCCTTAAACGAAATCACCGGACGAACGTTCGCATACAGGTTAAATTTTTTCCGCAAAGTCACATTGATGGAGGTAAAACCTTCGCCTACCGGGGTTGTCAGTGGACCCTTTAAGGTGATTTTGTTGCGGGCAATAGCATCCAGTGTGGCTTGTGGTAACAAATCACCGGTTTTTTCCAGTGCGGTCAGACCGGCATCGACATATTCATACTGAAAATTACAACCGGCTTTGTCCAGAATGGCAATCGCAGCTTCAACGATGCTTGGACCAATACCATCGCCTTTGATCACGGTAATAGTTTGCGCGCTCATAGGATTCCTTACATTAACTGATTCGGGGGGAGACATATGTCTGACAAGGTGCGCCGCAGGTCTAAGAGCGGCTACAAGAACGGCGTGATCCTAGCATTTTTCGTTATTCGTTTCCAGTTGAGTGCCGACCAGCAGTCATAACGGCAAGAAATAGCGGGAATAATCGAAAGTGATAGCAGGATTGTTGTAAGAAAACTACAAGTCCGGTTGTAGCGGCCAGACGCAGTGCGCTGAAGCGCTCAGACGTTGTAACCAATGCAGCCAGTTGGCGGCAGGTAACTGCAGTGCCTGACACAGCTGTAAATACAGCTGTTCACTTTGTTGTGGCCTGGCGACCACCCCATAAAACAAGGCTTCGGTCAGTTGCAGGGCAAATGCCAGTACCAGCCTGGCTTGCAAGGCCGGACGAAAAGGCGGGGTTAAATCGGTATATTGACGAAAGTTTAATACCGCTTCTTGCCAGAGTGGCGGCAACCCCATACTGGTCGCCAGCATTGCCGTTTGTCTGGGTAATTCAGTGCTTTGCCAGCAATTTTGATAACACTGATGCACCAGTGGTGACAATTTGCTACCAGCGGCCTGCAGCGGTAAATAGCGGCAACGCTCATCCTGCTGTAAGGTCAGACTAAAGCAACTCGCCAGCAATTGTGCCTGGGGCTGGCTTAATTCAAGGGCCGGTTGCTGGGCGGTTAACAGCAGCAACGCTTGCGCCAGACAATGGCTAAACTGAGCAAACCAACTGCGATAAGGTTGGGCCAGCACGCTGATTTGTTGTTGCAGCCAGGCTTGTTTGAGCAGTTGCGGCAGTCGCTCAGTACCAATCAACGCGACTGCATGCTGCAGTTCACAGACCGTTTTTTGCTGCCGATTGAGGATGCTGGCCTGTTGCAGCAGAAAATCGCCATACTGTGGATATTGTTGCAGCCACTGCACTTGTTGCCGGATCGACTGATTAGGATCCAGTTGATGCAGTTGCATTAAGTCCAGCGCTGGCAACAAAGGCAACTCTTCGTGACTGGCGGTACAGAAATAATCCAGCCACTGCACCTCAGGCAACCGGCGCGGAGCGAGCAATTTCAGACTGGATTCTGTGATAGCCTGATGCTGGCTGATTAACTTTTTCGTTGTGATATCAAACAAATGACCACTGAGTTCCGGCTTGATAGCGGTGATCAATTGCAGATTGCCGATACTGTCACTGCAAAAACGACCGCAAAGATATAAGGTCGGACCCACAGCGGCCAGTGGCCACGCTAGCTGATGTAATTGGGAGTGGGCTTTTTGCAAACACAAGGCCCGTAACGCCTGTTCTAACCCGACGGCCGGACGTTGTAAAGTGGGGGTAATGGCAAAGGCCAACTGACAACAGAGCTGGATAGTATGGGCATTGGGTAGCAGTTGCCATGCAGTTTTTTGCCCGTTTGGCAGACTGCTGTCGGTCAGGAGTTGCCGCCACTGCCGGTGGCTAAAGCCAGCACCGGATAACTTTAAGCGGTACAAACCAGCTTTATAGAGTAATTGTTGCTGTTGTTCGGCCACTGCTGCCGGCAGGTTGACCGCAACGGCCGTCAGCCGAAATAAAGCACAGGCCATGAAGTCTTCAGTGTAAGCGGCCGGCCAATGCAACTGTTTAGCCAGCGTCGCTAACAATACCCATTGCTTCATCGCCAACTGGCTGCAGTAACCAAATTCGGCTGGCGTGAGTGACAATTGGCTAAACAACAAGCTCTGGTGATGGCCAGCCTGACAAAACTGCGCCGCCAGTTGTTCGGCGTCACTGATGAGGACTGACTCAGTGCCATCTGCCACAGCTTGCTGGAAATACAACTCCAGTGCCTGATAGGCCTGCCATAATTGCTGGCGTGCTTTACTCATGATGCGGACTGAACCGCTTGTTGATATTGGCTCAGAGCTTGCGCTTCTATTGCAATTAAGCGCTGATTTTTAAACAGCAGCGGGCTGCACTCATCTTTGGTGGTGATGCCATCAGAAATGGCTCTCTTGGTCCGGTAGTACATTAACTGATAAATATCGTTCTGCACTTTCACTGCTTCCGTGATGTCCGGGCCACCGAGCCGGCCAATGACCTGTTGCCGATCCGGTGGTGGTAGCTGCGGTAGTTGGGCAATATATTTGCGGTTAAATGCTTCCCGATCATTCCACTGCATGCGGGATGGCTCATCCGGATAAAAATTTAGTACCAGCCAAGTCAGCAGTGGGTATAAACAAATCGCCGGAATGATCCACCACCAGAACCGCTTTTTCATGCCAATTACTCCACCAGCGTGTGCAGAGCAGTTAGCAAGTCGCCAACTGTGATGTTTTGCCCGCTGTTATCAATTCTGGAAAAGTTATTCAAAAAGCCTGCCAGGGTTGGCAAGATGCAGCTTTATGTTAACTGAGTTCTGTGCCGCTGTCCGGCCGGATCGGATTAATGCCTGCCTGCCGCGATAAAACGGCGTGCAGGCATTGGTTTAGCGGGCGATTTGATAGCAAGGAATATATTTACTGCCCGGCAACTTCATCCGGCCCTGGCTGACAAAAGCTTCCAGCAGTTGGTCCATCAGCGTCATCAACGCTGGTTCGCCGGACAAGACAAAAGGCCCGTGCTGGCTAATCGCCTTGATCCCTTCATCTTTAACATTACCCGCCACAATGCCGGAAAAGGCCCGGCGTAAATTCGCCGCCAGGCTGGCTTTATCTTGCTCCAGATGCAAATCCAGCCCGGCCATATTGGCGTGGGTTGGGGCAAAGGGATGCTGAAAGTCGCTGTCTATTTTGAGGGTCCAGTTAAAGTGGTAGGCATCACCGACCATTTTACGATATTGCCGGACTTCGGCGCAGCCTTGTTTCAACTTTTGAGCCACCAGTTCCGGATCATCAATAATGACTTCAAACAGTTTGAGCGCTTCACTGCCAAGGGTCTGTTCAATAAAGTGTTGTAGTTCAGTAAAATAAGCCGCACTTTGTTGTGGACCTGTCAGGATCACCGGCAGCACTTGTTCGCGGTTTTCTTCATGCAGCATAATCCCCAGCAGATACAGCAACTCCTCGGCGGTACCAGCGCCACCAGGGAAAATAATAATGCCATGGGCAGTGCGGACAAAAGCTTCCAGCCGTTTTTCAATATCCGGCAGGATCACCAGCTCATTCACAATAGGGTTGGGTGGTTCGGCGGCAATAATGCTGGGTTCGGTTAAACCCAGATAACGGCCATGCCGGATCCGTTGTTTGCTGTGACCAATAGTGGCGCCTTTCATCGGGCCTTTCATGGCGCCAGGACCACAACCAGTGCAGATATCCAAGCCACGTAACCCCAACTGATAGCCAACTTCTTTGGTGTATTTGTATTCAGTTTCGTTAATGGAATGACCACCCCAACAGACAATCAGATTGGGTTCTGTGCCGGAATTAATCACTCTGGCGTTGCGCAAAATATCAAATACACCGTGTGTGATATGGTCGCTGTTTTCGCCATGAAGCCGCAGCTGTACAAGATGTTGCTGAGTGTGATAAAACAAAATATCTCTGAGCACCGCAAACAGGTGTTCGTGGATCCCTTTGATAATCTGTCCATCGACAAAAGCATTGGCTGGCGGCTGAAATAACTCGATTTTGATGCCGCGTTCCCGCGCGATCAGCTTTACATTAAAATCATGAAATTGTTGGTAAATTTCAGCCGAACTATCGGTATGGCTACCCACATTCAGCACGGCCAGACAACAGTTGCGAAACAGCCGGAAGATTTCACTGTCAGCGTTTTGCTGTAATTGATCAACTTCCAGCTGAGACAATAAGTCCATGGCTCCGAGCGGGTTTAACTGCACATGCATCGTCTACTCCTTGCGAGCTGAGCCCGTCCTGGCAGACGTTGCGCACCGGGTCTCAGTAATGTTGCGGTTATGACTTGAACATGACCTTATCACGGCCATTGCGTTTAGCATCGTACAAGGCTTCATCAGCCCGATCAAAGGCTTCGCGTTGACTGTCACTGACTTTTTGCTGAGTGGCACCAAATGAAATGGTGATTGGCACACTGGTGTCTTTAAATTTAAATGGGATCCGTTTGATTTTTTCCCGAATTGCGTTCAGTGGCCCGGACAAATCTTCCAAAGGGGTTTCCGGGAATAACAAAATAAATTCTTCCCCACCATAACGGGCAATAAAATCAGTATCGCGCAGACTTTGTTTTAATGCCTTAGCGATGACTTTTAAGGTTTTATCACCAGCGCTGTGGCCATAGCTGTCGTTGATGTTTTTAAAATGATCCACATCGGCCAGCACCACAGACAAAGGTTTACCTGATCTTTTCATCCGTTTGACTTCCAGATCATAACGCTCGTCAAAGGCGGCCCGGTTGGGCAATTCTGTCAGCGCATCCTGTAAACTGCGAAATTTTTGTTCCGCCAGTCGTTTTTTAAACTGATTGGCTTCCTGTTCTAAGCCTTTTAACCGCAGTTCCATATCCTGCACAGCCCGGGCCAGTATCTCGCGTTCCTGTCTTTCCAGTTGCTCTTTGTCTTTGAGCGAAGCACTGATGGTGCCCAATTTTTCCGACACCAGCACCTGCAGTTGTTCGAGCGAGGTCGCAGACTGAGTTTGTTGGCCCAGCATGTCAATTTGCTGCTCAATTTGCTGATTAAGCAGTTGCATTTTATGCTGAATATTATTGCTGGCGGTCAGCGAAGTGGACAGTGCTTGTTGTACTGTGGATAAGGCTTCATTGAGTTTGAGCAGAAAATGCTGGGCCGACTGGCGTTCATCATTAATACTGGAAATGATGATTTCAATGGTACGCAAACAGCTTTCCAGCAGTTTCTCGATGCTGAGTTCTGACAACAGGCTAAGCCGGATCGCTTCAATCGCTTTGGCGTATTGGCCTTCAAATGCCAGCTCACTGAGCAATTGGGTCAATTCAGCGGAAATTTGCCGGCAAATACTCTGGAAATGCTGGTCATCCGCGATACCTTCGATGTCTTCACTTTGCCGGGTACTTAGCGCCAGTTGGTACAACTCGGTCAGATTGGTCAGATGGGGTAAAAAGGCTTGTACACTCGGCGCGGGTTCATCCACCCTCGTCAGTAAATCCCGCAGATCACGCCTTAATTGATTTGGTAAACCCCGTTGTTTTTGCAGTAATTTCCCTGCTTCAACCAGACTAAGTTGGGCTTTTTTTACTTCCTGCTGCTGCCGGGACTCCAGTACTTTTAAATGTTCATTGGTGGCATCAATCAGTGGCAGAATCTTTTCTAAATCTACGCTTTTATTCAGTTCAGTGCGCAGTTTGGCCAGTTTATTATCCAGCTCGATATCAATACCTTTGCATACCAACGTCAGCCGGGCGACAAACTGCGACAGGATTTTAAACTGACTGTCATAGGTATCTTCCAGCTGTTTGCGGGCTTTTAACGCGTTGGCAAGTTGTTGTTTCAGTGCGCTATCTGAGTCCACTACCAAAGTATTCCTGCATCTGATGTCGGTTGCTATGGCGGTAAGTATATCGTTAATAAAGAGAAATGCGCAGATATAGCGCTGAAAAAAAACAGCGGGCCTGTAGCCCGCTGTTTTCAGGTCCTTACCGGACTCTGGATCATTATTTCCTGGTCAGGTAGTAGGGTAACCAGGTTTGTTCTTCTGCAGAGGTAAGATGGTTCATACCAGCATTCCTTACAATTATTGGTTGGGTTGGTGTGTCTGGCACCAACGCTGATAATTTAAACATATTTCGTTTCGAAAGTAAAAGTCATTTTGTAATGTTTCATGCTGGGTTACATGAATTCTGAAAGCATTTCTGTACAGCTTCATCGCAAAACGATAGCAATTGTCAGTTAATTCGCTTAGTTTCCGGAAAATTTTCGCAATAAGAGTCAATATGAAACAATTTTTTTTATCCAGTTTGCTTGGCGTGGGATCCCTGTTGCTAGGATACGCCACTGCTGTGCAGGCTGAGACTGAATATCAGATTTCAATCACGGCGCCAGAGCATCATCTAGCTGATATTGAAATGAAATTTGAAGTTGCAGCTGGTTCACACCAGGTCAGCATGCCAGCCTGGCGCAGCGGTAAATACCAGATCCTTGAGCTGGCAAATGGGGTCCGGCATTTTCAGGTTCAGGATGCCACAGGTAAGCTTTTGGCTTTTGAAAAAACAGAAAAGAGTAGCTGGAAGTTTCAAACTGAAACTGCAGGTGTGGTGAAAATTCGTTACCAACTTTATGCCAATCAGCTAGACCAACGGACCCGGCATATTGATGATACCCATGCTTACCTCAATGCCAGTGCAGTGTTAATGTATCATCCGGCGCAGCGGCTACAACCGGTGAAAGTGCAGTTGCAGGTGCCGGCTGGCTGGCGTAGCACTTCGGGCATGTCGCAGGGTGATAATCCGCACCAATTTATCGCTGCCAATTATGATGTGCTGGCTGATTCACCGATTGAAACCGGCGTGCATCAGGCTTTTACATTTAACGCCGATCAGCGTGATTATGAAGTGGTGATCTGGGGGCAGGGCAATTATGACGCCGCACAGCTGGTGAAGGATTTACAAAAACTGGTGGCGCAGGCGCCATCCATTTGGCAGGGTTATCCTTATCAGCGGTATTTATTTATTATTCATGCCACAGGCGGCGCCAAAGGGGCCACTGAGCATCTAAACTCCACAGTGATCCAACGCGAGCGCTTCAGTTTTGCCAGCCGCGCCGACTATCTGGCCTTTTTGTCAACTGCGGCGCACGAGCTGATCCACACCTGGAATGTCAAAGCATACCGGCCTGCCGAAATGGTGCCTTATGATTATTTGCAACCGAATTACAGCAAACTGTTGTGGATCTCGGAAGGTTCCACCAGCTATTTCCAAAATCAATTGTTGTTACGGGCTGGTTTAATGACCCATGCCGAATTTTATGCTGATTTAGCCAAACGGCTGGACAGATTTGATCGTTTACCTGGGGCGCAAGTGCAGTCAGTTGCCGAAAGTAGCTTTGATAACTGGATCAGTCTGGGTGGTGATCACGCCGACAATTTTAGTGTCAACATTTACAGCGAAGGTTACCTGGTCAGTTGGATGTTGGATCATTTTATCTTGCAGCAGTCGGGGCTAAAAGCCAGTTATGCGACTTTGCATCAGGAACTGTATCGTCGATTCAGTCAAACAACAGCCTTCACTGCCGCAGATGTCCAGCAAATTGCAGCTGAATTGACGGGGCAGTCGCTGCAAAGTTTCTGGCAACACCAGGTCGAATCTCCATTGACTTTGCAAGCTGACGACATACTGACTGCTGCCGGTTTGCAACGGATCAAGGCGAAAAAGCAACAGGCCTGGACCGGCATCAGCAGTAAGTTTGCGCATGGACTGGAACAGATCAGTAAAGTCGAGCGGGGTTCGCCAGCCTGGCAGGCAGGTTTAACAGCAGAGGATCAAATCATTGCCCTGGATGGCCTGCAACTGACTGAACCGCTGGCAAACCGGCTGAAAGTATATAAAACAGAACAAAGCATCCAGTTGACCTTGTTCCGCAGCGGCCGTTTGCTGGAAAAAAAGCTGAAACTGGCACAGTTACCAGCCGAGCCTAGCAAAATTGAGCCAGTCGCTGAGCCAAGCAGGCAGCAAAAAGCTTACCATCAGGCCTGGCTTGGGGTTGCACTGGCAAAACCTGCGCCGGTGCAAGCAAAATAACAGCAGTGCTATCCTGCACTGACGTCAGCGCGGTCACTGAGTACGTCTAGTGACCGCGCAGTCCGCTGATGTGCAGCTGTTATTGCCGGGTCAGGCGGATATTCGGTGGGGTATAAGGTTCACTGCTACGCAGTGGGTTAATGTCTAAACCGCCACGGCGGGTATAACAAGCGTATACCGCAAGGAAATCCGGCTGACAATGCCGCTGCAAATCCAGATAAATCCGCTCGACACATTGTTCGTGAAATTCATTATGATTGCGAAAGCTGATCAGGTAACGCAATAAACTTTCATGGCAGATGGCTGCGCCACGGTAGTGGATAAACACGCTGGCCCAGTCTGGTTGCGAGGTGATCAAACAATTTGATTTCAGCAAATGTGAATGCAGTTTCTCTTCAATCGGCTGCCCGGCCGCGGATAGTTTCAGTAAAGAAGCATCAAACTGATACTGATCCACTGCAATGTCCAGATCATCCAGGCAACGGCCTTGGATCCAGGTCGGTTGAAAGGCAATCAGTTCATTGACATGATGGATAGTCACCGCAACTGTTTCGCCGGCACAAGCTGACAAATCAGTGACTAAGGTTTGATACAACTGGCTGATATCGCGAAAACGGGTTTGATTCAGGCTGTTGAGGTACAACTTAAAAGATTTGGATTCAATCAGATTGGCCGAAGTCACAGGCACCACAAAAGTAGCCAGAGCCACCATAGGTTTGCCTTTATGGTTCAGCCACGACAGTTCATAACCATGCCAGATATCATGGCCATAAAATGGCAATGGCAGCTCAGCTGTTAAGCCAATGGCATCCCTTCCAAGTCGACGGGGCACCGGCTGCAGCAGGCTGGCATCGTACTGGTCGGCATAAGCCGTGACCTTGCCCAAAGTTAAGTGGGACAACAAAGATTCATCAGGTTTTGTCATGTTTAGCTCGGACCGGTTAGAATGCAGCAATTTTATCACAGGATCCCACCCAGTTATGGTCGAAGTTACCCGGCTTTTTGCCGATTTATTGCAAAAAGCGCAGCAACAGGCTGCAAATAACGGTGCAGTGTGGCGCAGTTATGCTGATCCAGAGCGGCAATCACCTTGTCAGTATGGTGAAGTGGACGCTGAGCAGGTTTGTTGGTGGCCAGTCGAAAACACGGATGGCGCTGATTTTTCTGGTCTGGAACAAGCGCTGGAACTGACGCTGAACGCTGAAATCAAAGCCTTTTTCAGCGCTTTTTATGGCGCTGGCTTGCCATTAAAGCACCCACGTGGCCCGGTCGAGTTGCTGATGGTCTGGCACCAGGCTGATTTTGAACGGCTGCAGCAAAATATCATCGCGCACATTCTGATGAAACGGCGGTTAAAACAACGCGAAACCATCTTTTTCGCGGTGACGGATGACGACGATATGATGTTGTCAGTGCTCAATAGCAGTGGTGAAGTCTATCTGGAGCGGGCTGGCACTGAAGTCAAAGAAAAGCTGGCCGATTCGCTCGGCGCATTTTTACAGCAGTTGTCTGTAACGCATGCAGAGCCTTCGGCCGTGCTTTAAGCAAACTGCGCAGCGCCTGTCCAGTCGCGGAATGAACCGTGATTGGACTTTGTTGAGCGCTATAGTTACTGACATTGCCAGGCAATATTGCTGACTATCTGACAAGCAGGGCAGCAAAAATCAAATAATTGATGCCAGGGTTCACTGAGGCGCCACTGACCACCACAGCTAGGGCAACATTTCTCGGCTTCCAGAGTACAATTTTGGCTACTGCCACTGTATAGAGCGTAATACACCGGTTTTTGTAAACGGGTCGCCAGCTTACGGGCAAAACGCCGGCCTTGCTGATTCAGTTGACTGTGTAAACGCTGTAGACTTTGCTCCGGCGTCTTTAACAATACCCGTTGTTCTTGCATCTGAATTTCATCCAGTGCCTGATATTGCAATTGCCAGCGCACTAAGTCTTCATGATCAACACCAGCAGCGGGCGGCAATAAGTACAGTGGCAGGGGAG
The DNA here is from genome assembly GCF_059620065.1 of Rheinheimera sp. B2H12. NCBI lineage: Bacteria > Pseudomonadati > Pseudomonadota > Gammaproteobacteria > Chromatiales > Chromatiaceae > Rheinheimera > Rheinheimera sp. B2H12. The sequence goes on from NZ_CM184363.1 coordinate 1,290,397, forward strand.
CAAAATGTTCCGCACAATACAGCACAGAATTGGTAAAACCAAAGCGGCAATACAAAATCAGTGCTGCCGGACTCCGACAGGGGTCGGTATGATTGGACATCAGATCTTGTCCAAGCAGTTGTAATTTTGGAAAAGCCAGGCCTGCCTCGCCAAGAGCCAGCAATTGTTGCTGACCCTTATTGCTGTGATGTTGTGGCAGTAGGGCATCTTCCGCTGGCAGAATGACCCGGCTGATAAATTGATCATCGGCTAAATAAGTCGGAAACTCCCGTCCCAGCACCTGTCCATTAAAAATCAGCGCTTCCAGATAACGGCGCACCGCAACTTCTGCTTGCTGATAACTGGTATCGGCAATAATTTTAAACGCCAGTTCTGCGACCCACATCAGCGCTGGTCCGCAGCTAATAATTGCTGAATAAGCTGAATAAGCTGACTAAGCTGATCAACTTTGTGCTCCAAACGGCGAATATCCTGTTGCAAAGCTGTGATATCGACCACTGCAGGTTCAGGGATTGAGGCCCCAACTGGTGCGGCGATGTGCTCCAGATCAGTCTGCTCCATCTGACTGGGTGGGTTGGCACGCCACTGCTGATAAGCGCTGAATAAAGCCACGGCATCAACACCTTTGCCTGCTCTGGCCCGGATTAAGGCCAGACTCGGGGTTTTGCCTTCGGCCTGCAGTTGTGATGCAAGTCGGCATACTTGCTGGAAGCTGTCATTCATAGGGTGCGTGTTTTTACCAAAAAGTGGTTCAATTTACCATCCAACAAAGTGTTTAAGCGAGGGTGATAATTTAAGATTATGAATTTAAAGGGTTTATATTATGGCATTCAATTTGCTTTAACGCTGGCATGACATCATCAGTTCGAATGATGCATTGATGGATATAAAGGAAACTCTATGCAAAAGTTTATAAAATTCAGCGCTATGGCCTTTGTTGTTACGCTGTTATCTGGTTGTGTGATCGCAATCAATGATGATGACCATGACAGCAGTTCCAGTAAAACCATGCAAATACAGCAGCAAAATCAAAGTTACATCAGTCAATTGCAGCTTGGCGCCAGTCAACAATCCGTCCGTAGTCATTTAGGGGTACCAGACTTTTCGGAATCTTTGCAAAAAGATGGCCAAACCGTTGAGGTGTTGTTTTACCGCACTCATCACACCCATGGCGATGGTGTCACCACCAAAGATGAATGTACCGCGCTGATTTTTAGCGCCGGTGTGTTAACCGCCTGGGGTGAAAAAGCTTATCTGCAGTTATAACTGTGACAAAGTGGTGAGTGGGGTTTTACCGCTCACCACTGGCGCCTTTGGCAAAGCCTGCTATGTTGGTTGTAGACTTGATGCACTGCAGGACTTTTTGATGACTCTCGCCGATCCTCCACTTGTTGCGGCTGAAATGATTGCTGAGCAGCCGCTTCGGGTAGAATTACTCAATGCCGAGCAACTGAAACTGGCAGCTTCCATTTTGTATACTGCCTATCATGATGACCCCTTGTTGATGCAGATTTTTCGCTCGCAATTGCCGGATTATGAAAAACGCTTGCGCTCTGCCATTCGGGAAGATTTGGCAGCATTTTGGCAAGCCGGGCAGCCGATTTTGGGTTTAATGCAAGCTGATACTCTGTTGGGGGTGGCCTGTATCACGACACCAGCGTCAGTTCTCAGCGGTGACAGATTTTGGCATTGGCGGCTGAAAATGTTGTTAACTGCCGGTGTGTTATCGACCCGTCAAATGCTGGAGAAGGAGCAAAAAATTCATGCGGCTATGCCGGCAGAACATTACCATATGTTAGCCTTTCTGGCACGTAACCCCAGTTATCATCACAGCGGCGCCATGCGGCAGTTTTTGCAGGCGATTGACCATTGGGTCGATCAGGACGCCGCATCTGAAGGAATTGGTGTGTTTGTGACGCTGGAAAAAAATTTGGCGTTGTTTCATCAGGATGATTATCAAAAAGTGGCAGACTTGGTGTTTAATACCGTCAGTGGCAGCTTATTATTCAGAGCGAAACGTCTTGAACGCTAAAGAAAAAGATCTGATCATGCAATTTGCCGGTTTTGCCGAATTTTACCCATTTTATCTAAGCCAGCATCGGCATGCTGGTTGCCGCGCCTGTCACTATGCCGGCTCCGGTCTGGTACTGGTGGTCCTTGGCTGGCTGTTTCTCAGTCAACAATGGCACTGGGCTTGGTTATTACCTCTGGTTGGCTATGGTTTTGCATGGATTGGTCATTTTTTTATTGAACACAACAAGCCCGCCACTTTTCAGCACCCCTGGTACAGCCTGGCTGCTGACTGGGTGATGCTGAAAGATTGGCTGACTGGGCAACTGCCAGCAAAACTTGCGGCCTGCGCTGATTGAGATTGCCCTCTGGCGAGTCAGCCACAGTTTCGCTGTGACATCGGGCCAAAGCCAGACTCAGATTTTAAAGGCCGGTAATACAAAATCGGCTAACCGCAAGCCCTTGAGCCACAGTTGTGCCTGATATCGACTTTCACCATCACCACTAAAATCAACCAGATACAAAGTACGTAAACCGCGTTTGCCTTGCAGCTGAATAAATTGATGGCTATCCCGAGCGCAATCCAGATATTGAACTTGCTGTTGCTGACATAACTGTCGGGCCAAAGCAATGGCTCTTTCATCTTGCCGGCGCTGTATCAGAAATAGATAAGCGATAAGCATCAACACGATAAGTACAGCGACAGAACTCATGTTTTCTCCTGGATCTGATTTTATCAGTAGCAGACAATAGGGTTTCGTACGCCATGTTACAATGACGGCTTTGCAAAAGTTGGGAATTTTAACATGTATCAGCAAACCGCCTTGTTGCTCAATCAAATAGAAGCTGAACTTCGTCAGTTGCAGTTGTGGAGTCCTGTGCCACCTGACAGTGCAGCCCTGGCCAGCACACTGCCGTTTTGCTGTGACACCCTGCCGTTTGAGCAGTGGTTACAGTTTGTTTTTTTGCCAAGAATGCGCGCTTTGGTGGAGGGCAGGCTGCCTTTACCTACCAACAGCGCTATCAGCGTCATGGCTGAACAAAGTCTGGCCCCGATCTCTGCCGAAAAATTGCTGCTGATGCAGCATCTCGTCGATTTGGACCAATTGCTGTGCAGTACAAAAGGACGACAAAGTGCAGGCTGCTGATGTTGAATTCGCAGCAATTGCGATCCCGGCGGTGCCGTTACTGACCATTCTGTACCAGGATGAGTATCTGGTGGCGATTGATAAACCAGCCGGTATGTTGGTGCATCGTTCATTTCTGGATAAACATGAAACTGTGTTTGTCCTGCAAACATTACGCAATCAACTGGGCCAGCATGTGTTTCCGGTGCACCGGTTAGACAGGCCGACTTCAGGTGTGTTGGTGTTTGCGTTGTCGGCTGAAATAGCACGTTTGCTGACCGAACAGCAGCAGCAGCAGGGATGGCAAAAAATGTATCTGGCGGTGGTACGTGGTTATCTGAAGGAGGCGCTGTTATTAGATTACCCATTAAAAGAACAGCTGGATGCGATTGCTGACAAAAAAGCGCGGCAGGACAAAGTTGCTCAGCCCGCCCAAACCCGGATCTGGCCTTTGGCGCATGCTGAGCTACCGGTTGCCGTTGGCCGATATTCCACTGCCAGATTTAGCTTAGTCGCACTACAACCGCTGACTGGGCGCAAACACCAACTGCGTCGTCATCTGGCGCATCTACGTCACCCCATTATCGGTGATACCACCCATGGTGATGGAAAACAAAATGCTGGTTGTCGTCAGCATCTGGGCATCAGCAGGTTGTTACTGATTGCCAAACAGTTGCAATTTCGTCACCCGGTGACGGCTGAATTGGTCCAACTGAATGCCGGGTTAAATGAACTGAAGGTATTATTTCAGCAGCTAAACTGGCCGGTAGCTGAAATTGAATATCAACAGCTTTGGCAAAATTGTCAACATTCGTTGCCAACTGTCACTGCGCAATCTGGTGCCGAGCCTGCGGCACCTGCGATCTGGTCGTTACTCGGCGATCAACACGTCTGATATAACCGGCGTTTCATCGAAAATAGTGCTGGGCTGCGCCGCGACGCAGTCTAGCGAATCTGAACTCGACTTCAGGTTAGCTAACTTCATGCCACAACAGCGGTTTTTTGTACTGTCAGTTGCTGATAGTGATTTGTCGCTCTGGCCACTTGCAAAATACAACTGCCATTAAAGTAAAGTCGCAGGCTGTGAAGATTAATTTGTGTCTAAATGCCATTTGTCGGTTGGCTTATTTCGTCCTGTTGCGGCCAAACCTGGATATTTCGCTGGAAAAATACGCGGCATCGAGTAGATTTTTCGACCGAGAGCGGAAGATAAAAAGTGGAAATTTAGCATGAGCATTGCTTAAGTTGATGAATATAAACATATATTTCTAGAGTTTGCTACAGCTGTAGCAAGTGCCATCAAACCTGGCTGCAAATTTTGCTGACCAGATACAGTTGAATTAGTTCTGCATCTCAGAAAAAAAGTTCGCAAATTAAAAATAATTGGTTGCATTTTTTTTTTTTTGGCGTCAGATTGAAAGGCGATTCGCGAAGTTTGTCTTCAGTCCAGAAACAAACTGCGTGTCGGGTTCGCCATCCCAGTATGCGCTCAATACCCAATAAGAATCATTATAATTTGCAAAAAAGTAAGACGGTCTGCTCGATATGATCACTTGGTTTTAAAGCAAAATAACTAAAAGAAAGGGAACAAAAATGTCCAAAAATAAATTTTTTACTCGAAGCCTTACAACCCTAGCTGTTATCACAGCATTAGGCGGAAGTTTCGTTGCGCAAGCAAGTAACACCGACGGTGGTTTACGTGTTCTGGTTGTTGACTCCGCTTCTAAGCCTGTCGTTGGCGCTACTGTCACAGTGCGCAACCTGGCAACTGGTGCAGTCAAAAATGCAACTGTGACTGAAGGCGGCGTGGTTCGCGTCAGCAACCTTCCTGTTGGTGAATATGAACTGATTGCGGAAAAACCAGGTTTTGAGCCAGCTAAACTGGGTCAGGTCCGGGTCCGGATCGGTGATGATACTGGTGTTACTTTAGGTATGAACCAGGCCGGTGTTGAGCGTATTGCTGTAACAGGACAGGCCATTTCAGCTATTGATGTTTCTTCTTCAGAATCTGCACTGAACATCAGTGCAGTTGAATTAGCGCGTATTCCTGTACCACGTGACGTAACCAGCGTTGCTTTGTTAGCACCGGGCGTCACTAAAGGTGACAGCCGTTTCGGTAACGGTAATACCGCGTCTTTTGGTGGTGCATCAGCTGCAGAAAACAGTATGTTTATCAACGGTCTGAACGTAACCAACTTCCGTAACGGTTTAGGTTTCTCTTCAGTTCCATATGAATTCTACAAAGAGTTCCAAGTTAAAACTGGTGGTTATTCAGCTGAATTCGGTCGTTCTACCGGTGGTGTGATCAACGCGGTAACTAAAAGCGGTTCAAACGAATTTGAAGCTGGTGCTTCTGTTTACTGGAAACCAAAATCTCTGCGTGAAACATCACCAAACGTATTCAAGCAAAACGGTGAAATGTACCGTTACAACTCTGAGCGCGAAGTGGATGAGAAAAACTACAACATCTACGTCGGCGGCGCAGCGATTCAAGATAAATTATTCTATTACCTGATGTTCAACCCGCGTAAAATTAACGACACTTACAACGGCACTGTCGGTGAAACTCAGCATCAGGAAAGCTCTGATGATGCATTCTGGGGTGGTAAAATTGACTGGCAGATCAACGATGGCCATTTAGTTGAGCTGTTAGCATTCTCTGACTCGAATGATATCGTCACTGATAACTACGGTTACAATTTCAGAACTGGTCAACTGGGTGCCTATACAGCAACTGAAACCCAGGAAACTGGTGGTGATAACTGGTCTGTAACTTATACTGGCCACATCACAGACAATTTCACTTCACGTGTTATGTACGGTGAAAACGAATACGCATTAACTACCCTGAACAACGTGTTACAGGACTGTGCGCTGGTTATCGATAACCGTAAAGACAAACAAGGTGGTAAGTCTCAGCCAGGTTGTACCACGTCTTCTGCTTATCAATCAGAAGAAGGTGCTGATAAACGTGAAGCTTTACGTTTAGACTTTGACTGGACTCTGGACGAGCACGTACTGCGCTTCGGTCTGGATAACGAAGTAAACTCTTCTTACAGTAAGCAGGCTTATTCAGGCCCAGCTGGCCGTTACTACCAGATCTATGACACTTCAGCTGGTACTAAACTGTCAAATGGTGCTGTGGTTCCTGCCGGTGTAAATGCTTATGTCCGTAGCCGTTTCAGAACTGTATCAGGTAACTTCGAAACTGAAGCCAATGCATTCTATATCGAAGATACCTGGTCAGTGACAGACGACGTCACTCTGACTTTAGGTCTGCGCAATGAATCTTTTGAGAACAAAAACTCAGAAGGTAATACTTTCGTTAAAGTCGACAATATGTGGGCACCACGTTTAGGTATCGCTTGGGATCCAACAGGCACTGGTGAATCTAAAGTCTACGCGAACGTTGGCCGTTACCATTTACCGGTAGCAAACAACACCAACGTACGTTTATCTGGTAACGAGCTGGATTACTACACCTTTAACGTATTTGGTGGCTTCGAAGATAAAACCTTCAACGGTAACCCATACAAAACGCCAATCGAAGGCGCTCAAATCGGCGACCTGCAATACAACGCCGATGGTGATGTGCCTGACGTAAGCAGCATTGTTGACCAGGATCTGGATGCAATGTACCAGGACGAATTACTGATCGGTTACCAGTCTTCTATCGATGACAACTGGAACTGGGGTGTTCGTGGTATCCAGCGCAAAATGAACGGCGCTATTGATGACTTAATCATCGACCACTGGTTAAAAGCCAACTATGGTTGTGAGCCGCACCAGTATGTGCTGGGTAACCCAGGTGAAGATATGACTGTTGCTGTTGACAGCAACTGTGATGGTGACGTTGATAAGACTGTGACTATCCCTGGTTCAGAACTGGTTTATCCAAAAGCAGTCCGTACCTACTACTCTATCCAGATGAACCTGGATCGTACTTGGGACGCGACCTGGATGGCTTCATTCTCTTATACCTGGGCACATAGCTACGGTAACAGCGAAGGTCTGGTTAAATCAGATAACGCGCAAGATGATGCTGGTATCACTCAGGACTTCGACTTCCCTGCTCTGATGGATGGTGCTTACGGTAATCTGCCGAACGACCGTCGCCATGCGTTCAAGATCTATGGTGCTTACGCTCTGAATGATATGGTACGTTTGGGTGCAAACTTCCGCTTAGAGTCTGGTCGTCCGACGAATGCCTTTGGTATCAGTCACCCTGGTGGTCGTCCTGACTACGGCGATACTTACTATGTATGTACCTCTGCTTGTGAAAGTGCTAAACCGGTATTCCAACAGTTTACTCGTGGTTCATACGGCAGCACACCATGGACAGCGCAGTTAGATTTATCTGCCACGCTGACCACAACTATCGCGAATTCAGAAGTTGAATTCCGTGCTGATATCTTCAACGTGCTGGACGCTTCTGGCGTAACCCGTGTTGATGAATATGCAGAGTTGGGTGACCAAGGTAAACCAAGTCCAACCTTCAACCTGACTCAGTCGTTCCAAGCTCCACGCTCTGTTCAGTTGAGTGCTTCAGTGAAGTTCTAATATTGAAGCTGGCTTGACGTTAGTTTGTGAAAAACCCCGCTGAAAATGCGGGGTTTTTTTATGGTGCGCCGGGCACGGCGCGTTGCGCGCAAGCGCAACTGGTTTGACTGCGGTCAGGTCAATCGCTGTGAAGCTCAACCAGTTCCGTTTTAATACTGATTTTATTCCCCAGTAACACCCGGTGCTGATCTGCATCGTTGAGCCAACTGCCCGCCGGCAGAGGCACTGCAACTTGGCTTGGCTTTAAACTCTGTTGTTCAAATTGCAGCAACTGGCCATCTTTGCTACTGAGTAACAATTGCCCTGCATACAGCATAAAGGCGCTAATCTCCAGGTCGGTCAATACTGGCTCGGCCTGCTCTGAGGCAGTCAGTGCAAACTTTTGGCGGAATAAGCGAAATTGGGCGTTGGTAAACCATAAGCTGCCCTCATCATCCAGTCTGGCATCGTCAAAGTGGCCGGCTCGCAATGGCTGCAGCTCGTGATTGCGAAGCTCAAACAGCGCCAGCATCTCAGAGAATTCATGTTGGTATTCAATCAGGAGGTAACCCTGACTGGTCAGTTGATGTAAGTACTTTAGCCGAACCGGCACTGCAATTTTGTCTAACTGCCCATCCAGACTCAGTTTAAACAGTTGATCATTGATATTGAGCAACAATGCATTGCCATCAGCTTGCCAGACCATGCCATTGATTTGGACCTGACCACTGAAATGGCTGAGCTGACGTAATTGCTCTGCTTCTGCTAACCATATTTCATTTTGGCCACTGCGGTCAGAAACAAAAGCAATCTGTACCGCTCCATTGCCATGATCCGGCGCAATTCTGGCTTGTGATTCAAAGGCATGTGAACGAAAAATGATCTCCAGCCGTTGCTGCTTGCGTTGCCAGAGCAATAAGTCTAAATCGCTACCGCCTGCGCTCGCGACCACGCTAGTCTGGCTTGGATGCGTCTGTAATTGAGTTAATCGTATCCCTGCAGGTAAGGGTTGTGGACTCAGCTCACCGTCAGCCTGGATCTGAAATAACAAACCTGCTGCTGCCAGCAGTAACTGGTCCCGGCTGGCCAGATAAAGCAAAGTGGGTGGATTAAATGCCGACCGTTGCCGGTATCGAAGTGCTGTAACGTGAAGCTGCTTGCCTTGTGGATTTAACCTGACAAGGGCGGTCTCGGCACTGCCCTGATGCACCAGCAATGCAATATCGCCGCTTGGCAGGGATTGAAAACTTAATACATCCGCCGCGCCGAACACTTCTTCCGTCTGACCTGTTGCCAGTTTGAAGCGGACTAAGCTGCGTAGACCTGTTAGTGCGGAGCGGCGTAGCATCAGCAAGTGCTGCTGATCCTGCCACTGTAACTGGCTAAGCTCACGCTGTTCACAGTCGCCCACTTGTTGCTGTTGCACTTTAGCTAATTCGACAAACTGATAGAGCTGCAATTGCCAGCAGAGTGGCTGCTGCGGCACCTGACAGTCGGCCACGCTGAGGGTGGCCAGACGTTGACTGTCCGGCGCAAATGCCAGGGTTTCAAAGCGCTGGGGCTGCTTGCTCAGTTGCCATTCGGTTTTAGTCGAGACTTGTTGCAGCCAGATTTGACTATGACAGAAACTTTCAAAGCGGCTAAACGCTATCCAATTGCCATCTGCGGAATAAGTCGGTAGCTGTTCATGCGCGTCTGTCGCGGTCAGCCGGCTGTGTACATTCAATTGTAGCGGCGCTTTGCTGTGATCTAGGCTCTTAGCCGTCTGCGCAGTCTGATACCAGGCACCGGCAACTCCGGCAAAGAGCAATAAAGCCAATGGTGTCAGATAGCTGCGATAGGAAAGACCTGTGCGGATGGAGCGGGTCTGTGCAGCAGCGAACACCAAATCAGGCTGCCTGCGCTGATCAATAGAGTGCTGCAGAGCAATGTGCTGGCTGGCATCAACCGCGGCACAAGGCTCAGGTTTAAGCACCAATTCATAACCGCGTCTGGGGTAGGTTTTAATCAACCGCTGGGTCTGACTATTGTCGTCAAAGGCTTTGCGCAGCTGTGCAATACAGCGCTGCAGGGTATTGGGCGAAACGATAGTGTTGCCCCAGACCTGACTCATCAGTTGTTCAATAGTGACCAGTTGGCCTTGGGCGGCAATCAGGCAGGCCAGAACCTGCAGTATTTTGCTCTGTAACTGGACAACATGGCCATTGCGGCTGACGGTTTGTTTTTGAAAATCAACAATGTAACCGTCAAGCCTAATACGCTGTAACTGCAGTTCCAATCCATTTGTCCTGTTCAAAGTAGCCGGAGCAGCTGGCGTTAAGGTTGCCAGAATCGCTGCGTGAAAATCAATAAATCAGCCTGAAATCAGCAAAAAATCAGCGTTAACCCCAGTATTGCTGCTGCGGTTTTGTTATTGATAGTCAAGGCAGTATCAATGTCGAGCTGCTCTTAGCTGAGGAAATATCATGAAATACCTGTTGGCGCTGCTGCTCAGTGTGTTATCCATGCCGTTACTGGCAAATCCGATGACCACAAATGAAATTCTGACGCTGGTACATCAAGTGAACCGGTTACAAAACCAGGCGATGCTGAGGCAATCGACCCAGGCTGATGTGGACGCCTTGTTCGCGCTTTATAGTGCTGACTTTAGTTATGTACATGACAAGCATGGCGGTGTCTATAGCCGGGAGCATTTGTACCGCAATATCAACAAAGCCATCAGTAACAAGCTGTTTAAAGATGCTGAAGCTCGTTATGTCATTGAAAGCATTCTGCCAGGCGAAAATGCTGCTGCGGTGCGGCGTTTTGAGCAGACCGGGGCCAGAGGTCAGCATTTATCCTTGTTTGAGTTTGCCGATGGCAAGGTCAAACGTATCACTGAATATTGGTAGTCAATTTGTTGCAGGCCGCAATGCATAAAACAACAGTGTTCAGTATCAAAAGGATGAACCATGAAATTTATCTGCTTATTGGTCGCGATGTTCTACCCAACCATCAGTTGGGCAAGTACCGAAAACATTACTGTCACACAACTTAACGAAGGAGCATTTATTTTAAAATCAATTGATTATGGAACAAATATTGGGTTGTTTAAAACGACTGCGGGAATAGTGCTGATTGATCCCATGCCTGGGGACATCAACCTAGACGCGCTGAATGCGCTACTCCATCAGCTTGTTGGTGGTACTGCAAAATTTATCTTCAATACCCATGCGCATGCTGATCACTCAGGTGGTAATGCATATTTTATCGCAAAAGGTGCGGTGCTGATGAAGGATGCTGTTCAGTTCACTGAGATAGCAAATGTGGTGGCCACATCTCACTCACCAATGGATAAGGTGTTCTTTCACAAAAAAAGTAATAGCATTTTTGTCGGTGATATTTATGACACCAGTTGGCATCCAACCTTTTATGCTGGCGGGCTCGCTGGTTTTAATCATGCGATTGAAGCTGTGTTAAAGCTGGGAAATGATGACAGTCTGATAGTTCCCGGACATGGCAAAGCAACGGGAAAAACCGAACTGCGATTGTATCAGCAACATACTTTAGCCTGGGTGGCACGGGTGCGGCAGTTGAAAAATGAAGGGATGACGGCTCACGACATAAAAAATGATGCACAAATAAAATTGATTTTGGCACGCTTCAATCTGGAAAATAAAGCCGATTTTATCCCAGAAAAAGCCTTAGTTCGTTTTATCGAAAGGACATTCGCAATGATTGAGCAGGGAGAGTCATAAAGTGCAGTAGCAGCAGTGCGAAAAACAGCCGCAACAGCGGCTGTTTGATATTTAAATAGCCAGCGCCAAGGTGTTAATCGATGCTACGCAGTAGAGCGTTAATGCCAACTTTGGCCCGGGTTTGGGCATCCACTTTTTTCACGATAATAGCAGCATATAAACTGTGGCTGCCGTCTTTGCTTGGGATTGAACCCGGTACTACCACGGCACCGGCCGGTACGCGGCCGTAACTGATCTCACCAGTCTCGCGGTCATAAATGCGGGTGGATTGGCTGATATACACGCCCATCGACAGCACTGCGCCTTCTTCGACAATCACACCTTCCACCACTTCAGAACGGGCGCCGATAAAGCAGTTGTCTTCGATAATAGTTGGGTTGGCCTGTAACGGCTCTAACACGCCACCGATGCCAACACCGCCGGATAAATGCACGTTTTTACCAATCTGGGCACAAGAACCCACAGTAGCCCAGGTATCCACCATAGTGCCTTCACCAACATAAGCGCCGATGTTGACATAACTTGGCATCAACACCACGTTTTTACCGATAAAGCTGCCTTGGCGTACTGCGGCAGGTGGTACCACACGCATGCCTTCAGCGACAAAACGCTCATGGGTGTAATCGGCAAATTTCATCGGCACTTTATCGAAGAAACGGTTTTCGGCGCCATCCATCACCTGGTTGTCATTGATGCGGAACGACAGTAACACGGCTTTTTTCAGCCACTGATGCGTGACCCATTCACCAGCAATTTTTTCGGCAACCCGGGCCTGACCGCTGTCCAGTAACGCAATAGCCGCAGTGACAGCAGCTTTCACCTCACTGCTGACGGTGGCTGGGGTGATATTCATCCGGTCTTCAAACGCGGTTTCGATAATACTTTTTAAATCAGCCATGGTATTGCTTTAGCCCTCTGTTGCATGGGTGAGTTGTTCCACCAGCACGCGGCGCAGCTGACTTTGTTCGTCAGCGCTCAGCGCTTCGTCCTGGCGGGTTGAAATCATAAAAAAGTCTTCAGCCCGCTCACCAATCGTAGTGATTTTGGCGGCATGGATATTAATTTCGCAGCGGGCAAACACCTGACCAATGTCTGCCAACAAGCCTGGCGTATCCAGTGCTGCCAGTTCTAACATGGTGCGGTGTTTATTTTTGCCAGGCAAAAACACCACTTTGGGTGGGACATGAAAGGCCTGTAATTGTTTGTTCGGTCTGGCTTTTTGCCGCTCTGCGCTTGGCGGCGAACTAATATAGCTTTCCAGCGCTTTTTTGATGCTGCTAATGCGCGACACTGAGGTCACGGCCGAACCATTTTGTTCCAGTACCACAAAGGTATCCATGGCATAACCATCTTTATTGGTCATGATCTGGGCATCAAAGATACTGACTTTTTTGCTGTCCAGTGCCGCGACCATCCGGGCGAATAAGTTGGGTTGGTCGGCAGTGTAGACAAAAATCTGGGTACCGCCGCGCATGGCGGTGGGGCTTATCAGCACTAAAGGTTTACTGAAATCAGCATGTTGCAGCAGATGCTCTGTATGCCAGGCAATTAACCGCGGATTGTAACGGGCAAAATAATCGGCTTTAAATTTGTTCCACAGCGGCGTGATTTGCGCCTCCTGCATTCCCTGTTCCGCCAGTAAGCGCAGCGCTTCGGTCTGGTGTTCGCGAATTTGATCACGCAGGTCCATTGGTTTTTCCAGGCCGCGACGAAACGCTTTTTGCGTGCCCAAGTAGAGTTCGCGTAACAACGAGCCTTTCCAATCGTTCCACAGGTTATCGTTGGTAGCGCGAATATCGGCCAGGGTTAAACAATATAGATAATTCAGCCGGGTTTCGTCGCGAACTTTCTCAGCAAATTCGGCGATCACGCTGGGATCGTGAATATCTCGCCGCTGCGCTGTCACCGACATCAGCAGATGCTGTTCGACCAGCCAGACAATCAGCTTAGTGTCGAATTCACTGAGTTTATGTAATTTACCAAATTCACGCGCATCCATAGCGCCAAGATCGGAGTGATCACCGCCGCGGCCTTTGGCAATATCATGAAAAATGCCGGCCAGATACAAGAGTTCAGGTTTTTCCAGCCGTTTGACAAGATCAGTGCAGAGCGGGAATTCACTGGCAAACTCGGGTTGGCTGTAACGATGCAGGTTTTTTAGTACTCTATGGGTGTGCTCATCGACTGTGTAGGCATGGAACAGGTCGAACTGCATTTGGCCAACAATATTACGCCACTGCGGCAAATAGGCGGCCAAAATACCATGACGGTGCATCAGGGTGATGGCTCGATCCATGCCATGCGGATGGCGAATGATCGCCATAAACAGCAAGCGGCAGCCTTCATAATCCTGCAAATCGCCCATCAGACGGCGACGCACCTGCCGTAACAACCGAATGGTTTCGGAGTGGATGCCATCAATCTGTGGGTGATTGGCGATATGCCAGAACAACCGCAGGATATTTTCCCGCCTGGCAAATACCGCTTTATCAGTGGCGGAAATTAAATGGCCCTGCACCTCAAAAAAATCATCCAGTTGCACAGTTTTAAATTTGCTGTGGCTTTTTAAAATGCTGCCTTCAAAGTGCTGCAACAACATTTCGTTCAGTTCGCTGACACGCTGCACTGTGCGGAAAAAGCGTTTCATCATCCGCTCAACTGACGCCTTGCCATCATTGCCAAAACCAAGCCGTTGCGCGACTGCCGGTTGATAATCAAACAAGATGCGGTTTTCGTTACGGCCAGCTTCCAGATGCAGTGCAAAGCGCATTTGCCACAGATAAGCTTCGCATTCCATCAGTTCCTGATACTCGTCTTCGGTCAGATACTGATAAGCCACCAGTTCGCGCATGGTGCGGGTCTGGAAGTGTTTTTTCGCCACCCAGCCAATGGTCTGAATGTCACGCAAACCACCAGGGTTGGCTTTTAAATTCGGTTCAAGATTGTAAGCTGTACCATGGTACTGCGCGTGCCGGCCTTGTTGCTCATGGCGTTTGGCCTGAAAAAAGTCTTTGCTTGGCCAGAAGTTACTTTTACTGACTTCCTGTTGCAGACTGGCAAATAACTGGGCATTACCGCAGAGAAAACGCATTTCCATCAGGTTGGTAGCGATGGTGATATCGTCTTTACCCAGGCTGACGGATTCTTTAATAGTACGGACACTGTGGCCGACTTCAAGGCGTAAATCCCACAGCAAAGTGACAAAATGCGCGATTTGCTCCTGCAACGCCGGACTGAGCCGTGCTTCGGTCAGGATCAATAAATCTATATCGGAATAGGGGTGGAGTTCGGCCCGGCCATAGCCGCCGACCGCAATTAAAGTCAGCTGCTTTTGTTTTGATAAATCAAAATGTTGCCACAAGGATTGCAACACTTCATCAATAAAACGGGCGCGGGCACGGACCAGACTTGCCACAGGTTGGCTCAGTGATGCCAGCTTCAGCCAATCGAGAAAATCGCTGAAGTATTTTTTATAACTGTCGAGGGTAAATTGGCTCGGGACCGTCTTATCAAAAATGAGCGCCGTTGACATTGCTTGTTACCCTTTAGCTGCTCTGCAGTGTTACCACTGCAGAAGTCTGGAAAAGTGGATCCGGAGTCGGCGGCAAGTCCTTCGCAGCAAAACTGGCCGTTATTCTGCGGTCAGTATCCGCTCGATGGTATCATCGCTGCGTAACGTCAGGATTTCACAGCCAGTATCCGTGACCAGAATGGTATGTTCGAACTGAGCTGATAAACTACGATCTTTCGTCACAACCGTCCAGCCGTCTTTTAACAATTTGCTGTGGCGCTCGCCGGCATTGATCATCGGCTCAATGGTCAGACACATGCCGGTTTTCAGCACTTCGCCGGTACCAGGTTTACCATAATGCAGTACCTGTGGATCTTCATGGAACACGGCGCCAATGCCGTGACCACAATATTCGCGCACAATCGAGTAGTTATGCTTTTCGGCATGTACCTGAATGACATGGCCAATATCGCCGAGGCGACAGCCGTTTTTGACTTTTTTCAGTCCCAGATACAAAGCTTCCTGCGTCACCCGGATCAGGCGCTCAGCCAGAATGCTCGGTTTACCGATGACAAACATTTTCGACGTGTCACCATGGAAACCATCTTTGATCACCGTGATATCAATATTGATGATATCGCCTTCTTTGAGCTGTTTGTCATCTGCCGGAATGCCATGACAAATCACATGATTGACCGAGGTACAGATTGATTTTGGGAAACCGTGGTAATTCAGCGGCGCCGGGATGGCTTGTTGTACATTGACGATATAGTCATGACAAATCCGGTCCAGTTCACCAGTGCTGATACCAGCCTTGAGATGAGGCTGAATCATTTCAAGCACTTCGGCAGCCAACCGACCTGCAACGCGCATTTTTTCAATCTGTTCAGGAGTCTTAATTGTTGCTGCCATGGTCTCTCTCTTTGCTGTAAAACTACACAATACATTGTGTTTCAGGGGCGCATATGGTATAAAGCGCGCCGCAATTTGGCAAATAGCTTGTTGGTTTTTTCCAAAAAACTTACTGCAAACTGTCAGTTTAGCGAACTCACTTATATTAAATAACACACATACATCGTCACATAGACCGGGGTGCCTGTGAAAACAGGTCGGATTTATGGGATGTATGGAGGCCTAACCCCCATTAAGGAATCATTCTGATGGCAAAAGTTTCTATGCGCGATATGCTCCAAGCGGGCGTACATTTTGGTCACCAAACCCGTTACTGGAACCCAAAAATGAAGCCATTCATTTTCGGCGCCCGTAACCGCGTTCATATCATCAACCTGGAAAAAACTGTTCCAATGATGAACGACGCGCTGACTTTCATCCAGTCAGTGGCTGCCAAAAAAGGTAAAATCCTGTTTGTTGGTACTAAACGCGCTGCTTCAGAAGCAATCAAAGAAGCCGCTCTGCAATCTGATCAGTATTACGTCAACCACCGCTGGTTAGGCGGCATGCTGACTAACTGGAAAACAGTTCGTCAGTCAATCAAGCGCCTGAAAGACCTGGAATCACAAAGCCAGGACGGTACTTTCGACAAGCTGACCAAAAAAGAAGCTTTAGACCGTACCCGCGAGATGGAAAAACTGGAAAAGAGCTTAGGCGGTATTAAAGATATGGGCGGTTTACCAGACGCTCTGTTCGTGATCGATGCCGACCATGAACATATCGCTATCAAAGAAGCTAACAATCTGGGTATTCCAGTTGTTTCTATCGTTGATACCAACTCTGATCCAAAAGGTGTTGATTTTGTTGTTCCAGGTAACGATGACGCGATCCGCGCTATCCAGCTGTACCTGAGCGCCGTCAATGCAGCTATTGCTGAAGGCCGTGACAAAAACATCGAAGTTCAGGCTGAAGCCGACAACTTCGTTGCAGCTGAGTAATACAGCTGTGTGCAGACTGTCTTAAATAGTCTGCATTCACCTTTTAATCTGGACAGGGGCTTTTCCCCAACATCATTGGAGATTCGGGTAGGCGGCAATTGAACGAATCTACAGGAGCATAGTTGACTATGTGACTGTAGTGAGTGAAGGCAGCCAACAACCCCGAATGTTCAATGAATAAGGGGAGCTGCCCCTGTTTCTGTAACCTGATTGAATGAGGAATCTCCCATGGCTGTAACTGCCGGTATGGTAAAAGAATTACGCGAGCGCACTGGCGCTGGCATGATGGATTGCAAAAAAGCTTTAGAAGAAACCAATGGTGACATCGAAGGCGCAATCGAATTAATGCGGAAAAATGGTCAGGCTAAAGCTGCCAAGAAAGCTGGCCGTATTGCCGCTGAAGGTACAGTACTGACTCGCGTTGGTCACGGTTATGCTGTTGCTATCGAATTCAACTGTGAAACTGACTTCGTTGCCCGTGATGCCAGCTTCCTGGCGTTCGCTAACGCTGCAGCTGACCTGGCGCATGCCAACAAGCTGTTCACTGTTGAAGAGCTGTCAGCTGCTTCATTAGGCGAAGCGACTGTTGAAGAAGCTCGTGCGACTTTAGTTGCTAAAATTGGCGAAAACATCAACGTACGTCGTATCTCTGTTGCCCAGGGCGATGTGATCGGTCAGTACACGCACTCAGGCCGTATCGGCGTGTTAGTGGTACTGGAAGGCGGTAACGAAGATATCGCCAAAGACGTTGCTATGCACGTTGCTGCCAACAACCCATCTTTCCTGACGCCAGAGTCAGTACCAGCTGAAGTTGTTGCGAAAGAACAAGAAATCCAGATCGAAATCGCTATCAACAGCGGCAAGCCAAAAGAAATCGCTGAGAAGATGGTTGCTGGCCGGATGACGAAGTTCACTGGCGAAGTGTCTTTAACTGGCCAAGCCTTCGTGAAAGATCCTAACATCACCACCGGTGACTTCCTGAAGCAACACGGCGCTAAAGCTGTGAGCTTCATTCGCTTAGAAGTAGGCGAAGGTATCGAGAAAGCAGAAACTGACTTCGCTGCTGAAGTTGCTGCTCAAATCGCTGCTGCTAAAAAATAATGCGAGCTTTAGCTAATGGCTAAAACCCGCTAAAATAACCGCGACTTTGGTGTTTACCAGTCGCGGTTTTTTTATATATGAAGACTGTCAATACAGATAAATCAGGCCAGCGTCCCGCGCTTTGTCCGGGTTTATTTTTGCTGACAGGGCAGTGATCCGCACAGGTGACTGCCATTTGTTGCCAAAGCTATCGGCAACAACAGACCAAAACAGTGCATGATGGTATTGCAGCAATGCACCATCATCCATGCAGGGCGGACTGCACAGGCAGTGGCCACAACGGCTTTGCTACCGACAAGGAAACCGCAACGATGAATACAGATTTAACTTCAATCCGGCCAGATGGGGATCTCATGAGCACAAGTCCAAAACCAACCTACAGAAGAATTCTTTTAAAACTGAGTGGCGAAGCCCTGATGGGGGATGAAGGCTTTGGTATTGATCCAAAAGTGCTGGATCGGATGGCACAGGAAATCAAAGAGTTAGTCGAGCTTGGCGTTCAGGTCGGTATCGTGATCGGTGGTGGCAACATTTTCCGCGGTGAAGGCCTGGCTAAAGCCGGTATGAACCGTGTTGTTGGTGACCATATGGGTATGCTGGCCACTGTGATGAACGGTCTGGCGATGCGGGATGCGCTGCATCGTGCTTTTGTCAATGCCCGTCTGATGAGCGCCTTCCCACTGAATGGTGTTTGTGACAATTACAGCTGGGCTGAAGCGATTAGCTTGTTAAAGTCAGGTCGGGTGGTGATTTTCTCTGCCGGTACTGGTAACCCATTTTTCACAACAGATTCAGCAGCTTGCCTGCGCGGTATCGAAATTGAAGCAGACTGTGTATTAAAAGCCACCAAAGTGGATGGCGTGTTCTCGGCCGATCCAGTAAAAGATCCAACCGCGACGCTGTACAGTCAGCTGACTTATGCTGAGGTGTTGGATAAAGAACTGAAAGTGATGGATTTAGCCGCATTTACGCTGGCGCGTGATCACAATATGCAAATCCGGGTGTTTAATATGAACAAACCTGGTGCGTTAAAACGTGTCATTATGGGCGAGACTGAAGGCACAGTGATCGACCACGCGGAAAATTTGCAGTAAACTATCCGCCATCGTGAACAAGCACAGCTTCTGTGCGATACAACACAAAGGAACAACCAGGTGATTAACGATATTCTGAAAGACAGTAAAACCCGGATGGAAAAAAGCGTTGAAGCGCTGAAAAACCAGTTATCTAAAATTCGTACCGGTCGGGCCCATCCAAGCCTGCTCGACAGCATTCAGGTGTCTTATTACGGTTCGGACACGCCATTACGGCAGGTTGCCAACGTATCAGCTGAAGACGCCCGCACCCTGATGATCACGGTGTTTGACCGCTCGATGATCCAGGCGGTAGAAAAAGCCATTATGCAATCTGATTTGGGTTTAAACCCAATTGGTGCCGGTACCTCGATTCGGGTGCCGCTGCCTGCGTTGACTGAAGAGCGTCGTCGTGATCTGGTTAAAGTGGTCCGTGGCGAAGCTGAAGGTGCCCGGGTTGCGGTGCGTAACATCCGTCGTGATGCCAATGCCGACTTTAAAGCTTTGTTAAAAGACAAAGAAATCAGTGAAGACGATGAACGTCGCGCCGCTGACGAAATCCAGAAAATTACTGATGTCTGGGTGAAGAAGGTTGACGAAGTATTAGCAGCAAAAGAAAAGGAACTGATGGAAGTTTAATTCCGTCCGTGGCTTTGTAAACAAAGCGCCGTGCAGCTCACTTCGCGGCGCTTTTTTGTTCGGGTAAATTTTACCGGTGGCTGACACCGTGTTTTTGCAGGCAGGCAGTGATGACAGAAGAGACAAAGGCGTTTGATAACGCTTTGCCACAACATGTCGGAATAATAATGGATGGTAATGGCCGTTGGGCCGAGCGCCAGGGGCGCCCGCGTGTCTGGGGTCATAAAAAAGGTGTGGATGCGGTCAGACGTGCCGTCAGTTTATGCCGCAAACTGGGGATCCCTTCCCTGACATTATTTGCCTTCAGCAGTGAGAACTGGCGCCGGCCGGAAGATGAAGTCAGTAGCCTGATGCAGCTATTTTTGTTTGTGCTGGAAAAAGAAGTTAAAGCACTGCATAAAAATCAGGTCCGATTGAAAATTATTGGTGATTTGTCACGCTTCAGTGACAAACTACAACAAAATATCCGTCAGGCAGAAGCGCTGACGGCAGGTAATACCGGGCTGACGTTGAATGTTGCAGCCAATTATGGCGGCCGCTGGGATATTACCAACGCGGCGCAGCAACTGGCGACAGCCGTTGCCGCCGGAACTTTAGCGCCAGCTGACATTACTGAGCAGTTACTGGCGCAACATATCCAGATGCATGAACAACCTGAGCTGGATTTACTTATTCGCACGGGCGGCGACATTCGCATCAGTAATTTTTTATTATGGCAGGCGGCCTACGCTGAACTCTGTTTTCTGGATACCTTGTGGCCAGACTTTGATGACCAGGTGTTTGCGGATGCCATCGCCAGTTTCGTCAGCCGCGAGCGGCGTTTTGGTTGTACTGGCGCGCAAATCAGACAACTGGCTGCCGGTTCGACAGAAGGATAATAAGATTGTTTAAACAACGACTGCTTACCGCACTGTTGCTGGCGCCGTTAGCGCTGGCCGCAGTATTTTTTCTGCCGCCCGCTGGCTTTGCATTATTTTTGGCAACAGCATTTGTTATCGCAGCCTGGGAATGGGCCGGATTTTGTGGCTGGCAAGGCATCACGCAACGCAGTAGTTTTGTCATCGGCACGACCGCCTGGTATGGGCTTTGTTACCAGTTGTTGCCTGCGTCATTACACTGGCCAGTCCAAACCAATGCTGCGGCTGAAACTGTGATCTGGACCGGTATCGGCTGGTGGTTGCTGGCGGTGCTGTTGGTATTGAGTTTTGGGCGCAGTCAGAAATTCTGGTCTGAGCTTCGTCTGCTCAAAGTGCTGATGGGCTGGCTGACGCTGGTGCCAAGCTTCGCCGCGCTGCTGCTACTGAGAAATGTGAATTACTCTGCTTCAGAATATACCGGTGCCTGGCTGATTTGCGCTTTATTAGGTTTGGTCTGGGCTGCTGATATCGGCGGTTATGTGGTGGGTAAACCTTTTGGCAAGCATAAGTTATTGCCACAGGTGAGTCCGGGCAAAACGCTGGAAGGATTGGTCGGCGGCCTGTTGTTTGTGTTGTTATTTGTCACTGCGGTGGCGGCAGCCTGCCAGTGGCCGGCTGAGCTGCTGTTATGGTATCTGGCTGCCGTGTTGCTGACCCTGTTATCGGTGTTCGGTGATTTATCTGAAAGTATGTTTAAGAGGGTCGCCGGCTTAAAAGACAGTGGCAGTATTTTTCCTGGCCACGGCGGCATCTTGGATCGGATTGACAGTCTGACGGCCACAGCGCCGTTATTTGCGTTATTTGTTGCGCTGTTTGGTGGCTTTTAATGATGCGCCAACTGGTCATTCTGGGCTCAACCGGCTCCATTGGCGGCAGTACGCTGGATGTGGTACGGCAACATCCAGACCGATTTGCCGTGCTGGCACTGACGGCGGGCCGGCAAATCGATAAACTTTTGGCGCAGTGTCTGGAATTCAGACCGCGTTTTGCTGCAGTGCTGATTGAGGCCGACGCCAGGCTGTTGCGGCAACAACTGGCGAGTGCTGGTTGTCCGACGCAAGTGCTGTCTGGTGAAACGGCTTTTGCCGAGCTGGCAGCGCATCCGGATGCTGATGTAGTGATGGCAGCAATTGTCGGCGCAGCTGGCTTATTACCGACGCTGGCCGCTGTGAAACAAGGCAAAACCGTACTGCTGGCCAATAAAGAAGCGCTGGTGATGACAGGTGAGTTGTTTATCAATGCCGTGATTGAACATCAAGCCACTTTATTGCCAATTGATAGCGAACATAATGCTATTTTTCAGTGTTTACCATCAGCTTTACAGCAACACAGCTATCAGGGCCATTTAGCCAAGGCTGGTATTGCGAAGATTTTGCTGACCGGCAGTGGTGGACCTTTCCGTCAGACCGAGTTGTCGTTGTTTGACCAGATCACACCGGCACAAGCGGTGGCGCATCCGAACTGGAGCATGGGGCAGAAAATTTCGGTCGATAGTGCCACTATGATGAATAAAGGGCTGGAATTTATTGAAGCCCGCTGGTTGTTTAACTGTCAGCCGGAAGATATTGAAGTGGTGTTGCATCCGCAAAGTATTATCCATTCGATGGTGCAATACACCGATGGTTCTGTGCTGGCGCAACTGGGCAATCCGGACATGCGGACCCCAATCGCTCATGCCATGGCGTTCCCGGAGCGGATTGCCAGTCCAGCCAAGCCACTGGATTTTTTTCAGATTGCCAATTTTACCTTCGAAAAACCTGATCCGGCCCGTTACCCTTGTCTGCAACTGGCGATTGAGGCCTGTCGTTACGGCCAGGGGGCGACGACGGCACTTAACGCAGCCAATGAAATCGCCGTGGCGGCATTTTTACAGCAACAAATTAGGTTTACCGCTATAGCGCAGTTGAATGCCTTGTGCTTGGCCCAGTTTGCGCACAGTAAAGCGGTCTCGCTGGAGGATATTCTGCAGTTGGATCAACAAAGCCGGCATTTTGCCCGGGATTTATTAAGGACTTTTGCCCTATGACGGCATTGTTGTGGAATTTGTTGTCTTTTGTCGTTGCGCTGGGCATTTTGGTCACTGTGCATGAATTTGGTCATTTTTGGGTGGCGCGCAAAAATGGCATTCTGGTGAAAAAGTTCTCGATTGGCTTTGGCAAAACCTTATTTAGCTGGCGAGATCGCCAAGGCACTGAGTTTGTGATTGCTGCGATCCCACTGGGTGGTTATGTCCGGATGTTGGATGAACGGGTGGACCCGGTGGTGCCGGAGTTTGCCGATTTGGCTTTTAACAATAAAACCGTGTTACAGCGGATGGCAGTGATTGCAGCTGGCCCGATGGCAAACTTCTTGTTTGCCATTCTGGTATTGATGCTGATGTATCTGCTGGGGGTGCCTTCGTTGCGTCCTGTGGTGGGTGAAGTTGCGCCTCAATCTATTGCCGGTACTGCACAATTGCCAGCTGGCCAGCAAATTATCGCCATTAACGGCGAAGAAGTACGGGACTGGCAAGCGGTCAGCCTGATGCTGGTCGGACAGATTGGTCATCGCGAATTGACCCTGACGCTGGCACCGGATGCGCAGCAAACCGGCACCGATTATCAGTTGGATATTTCCGACTGGTCCTTTGATCCGGATAAAGATTCCATTTTTGCCAGCCTTGGTATCACACCATTGCAACCGACAGCGCTATTGGAAGTTGGCCAGTTAGTGCCTGCTGGCGCCGCCGAAAAAGCCGGTTTGCAAATTGATGACAAATTATTAGTCGCCGCTGGGGTGGCCTTAACCAACTGGCCGCAGTTGGTTAGTATTATTCAGAATAATCCAGGCAAACCAGTGCCGCTGCTGATTTCCCGTAATGGCGTGGAACAACTGCTGACAGTGACCCCGGACAGCCGCGAAATGCCGGATGGTTTTCATCAGGGCTATCTGGGATTGGCACCAAAAATCAAAGCCTTACCGGATGATATGTACGTGGTGCAGCAATATGGTCCGGTTGAGGCCGTCTGGCAGGGCATGATCCGCACCTGGCAACTGGTCAAACTCAGCTTCTCAATGGTGGAGAAATTGCTGTTTGGCGATGTTTCAGTGAAACATCTGAGCGGTCCAATTTCGATTGCACAAGGGGCTGGTAACAGCGCCGATTTAGGCTTGATCGCGTTTTTATCTTTCCTGGCGCTGATCAGTGTCAACCTCGGTGTGGTAAATTTACTGCCGTTGCCTATTTTGGATGGCGGCCATTTAATGTATCTTGTGGTGGAACTTCTCACCGGCAAACCGGTCTCTGAGAAAGCGCAGGAGACAGGTTTTAAGATCGGAGCCTTCGTTCTGCTGATGTTAATGGGAATTGCGCTGCTCAACGATATTTCTCGTTTGTAATAAACTAATCATAAGTAGTCCAAAACAATGACAATTAAACGATTAGTAGCTGCGATGTTGCTGGCCTCTGCCAGCAACTCGGTGCTCGCTGAACAATCTTTTACTGTGCAAGACATTCAGGTGGAAGGCTTACAACGCGTCGCCCTTGGTGCAGCATTGAATAACCTGCCATTTAATATTGGCGATACTGTGACAACTTTTACCTTGTCCAAAAGTATCAAGACTTTATATGCCGCTGGCCACTTTGACGAAATCACTGTGTACCGTGACGGCAATACCATTATCTACCGGGTGAAAGAACGTCCGACGATTAACGCTATTGAATTTGATGGCAATAAAGACATCAAAGAAGAGCAGTTATCGGAAAGTCTGACCAACCAGAAGATTATTATCGGCGAACAGCTGGATAAGACGCTGATCCGTGAAATTGAAAACGGTCTGACCGAGTTCTATCATGGTGTAGGTAAATATAACGCCAAAGTTGAAGTCAAACTGACGTACTTACCACGCAACAGAGTCAATCTGAAGCTGGAATTTGTTGAAGGCGACGCGGCGTCAGTCCGGCAGATCAATATCGTCGGCAATAAATTATTCAGCGATGAACAGATCCTGAAAAATACCGAATCACTGGTGGATTTACCCTGGTGGCGTTTTATGTCATCCGATCGTTACCAGAAAGACACCCTAAAAGGCGATTTGGAAAAGGTTCGTAGTTATTATCTGGACCGCGGTTATCTGCGGTTTGATATCGAAGCCAATACTGTGGCTGTTAGTCCGGATAAAACCTCGGTTTATGTCACTTTAGAAGTGAAAGAAGGCGAGCAATACACCATCACTGGTATTGATTTTGTCGGCGATATGGTCGGTCAGGAGGCCATTATCAAAGCCATGCTGCCGCTAAAAAGTGGCCAGTTGTATAACGGTGCCTTAGTCACTTATACCGAAGAAAGTATTGCTAAGTTTTTAGCCAGCTTCGGTTATGCCAATTCCAAAGTGCGGACCAGTACCAATATCAACGACGACAAAAAAGAAGTCGCGCTGACGCTGAGCATTGATCCAGGTAAACGGGTGTACGTGAACCGGATTAAAGTGGCTGGCAATGCGGTCACCAAAGACGAAGTCATTCGTCGTGAATTACGGCAGATGGAAGGTGCCTGGTTATCCAACGACAGCCTGGAATTATCCAAGTTGCGGGTGCAGCGACTGCCATACATCGAAAAAGTGGATTTCAGCACCACGCCAGTGCCTGGCGTTGAAGACAAAGTTGATATCGACTTTAAAATTAAAGAACGTTCCTCAGGTAGTTTTAACGCCGGTGTGTCCTTTGGTAGCTACCAGGGCTTATCGTTCCAGTTTGGTATCGAGCAACAAAGCTTCCTGGGTTCAGGCAATTCTGCGGGGATTAGCCTTAATACCAACAAATACCAGAAATCAATCAACCTGAACTATAACGATCCGTATTTCACCCTGGATGCGATCGGGCTTGGTGGATCGATTTTTTATTCAGATTTTGATGGCAGTAAAGCCGGTCTGGAAGCCTACAACCAGAAGAGTTATGGTACAGGCCTTAGCTTCGGCTTCCCGATTAACGAATATACCCGGTTAAATTTTGGGACTAATATCGTTGTCAGCGAGCTGAGTTATATTCAGGAGTTTGACCAGTTACGGCATTTCCGCGCAGTGCTGGTTGACCCGAACTCACCGGATTCGAAATATAATTTTACTAACTATGAGTTAACCGCTGGCTGGATCCGCAGTACGCTGAACCGTGGTACTTTCCCGACTGATGGTTTGTATATTGGTTTGAATGGTAAAATTACCACGCCAAATTCCGATCTGACTTATTTCAAAACCAACTTTGAAATCCGCAATTATATTCCATTGAGTAACGATCATAGCTGGTCTTTCCTCAGCAAGCTGGAACTGGGTTATGGTAACGGTTATGGCAGCGTTGACGGTTATGATCATACTCTGCCGTTTAACGATAATTTCTACGCCGGTGGCCAAAACTTCCGTGGTTTTGAAAACCGCGTGATTGGTCCACGTGCGGTATACCGGTATGTTTCTTCCATTCCGGGCATCCCGGATCCATTCGGCGGCTCGACAGGTGCATTGCCTGCATCACCGGCTTATGACAGCTATAACGTGTCACAACGCTCGTTTGGTGGTAATGCGCTGGCTATTACAACGCTGGAACTGATTACGCCAACGCCTTTGGTCAAAGAAGATTATGCCAACTCCATCCGGACCAGTCTGTTCGTTGATGCGGGTAACGTATGGGATACCGAATTTGATATCAACAGGTACGCTGGATTAACCCAGTATCAGGGTTCTAATTATCTGCAAACAGGTTTGCTGGATTATTCAGATGCAGGTATGATTCGGGTCTCTGCTGGTGTGACTGTGCAATGGATATCACCGATGGGACCATTAACGTTCAGCCTTGCCAAAATCATCAGAAAGTATGATGGTGATGAACAGGAAAACTTCAGCTTTAATATCGGCACAACATTTTAAGCATTATTTTGAGGTAAAAGGACATCATGTTTAAGTCAAGTTTGACCAAATCAGCAGTGTTGCTGGCCAGCGTTCTGATGGCTGGTGCGGTTTCTGCAAAAGAGATGAAAGTAGGTTTTGTCGATGTACAAGCTATTGTTGCCCAGTTGCCACAAACAGCGAAAGTGCAGGAGTCATTAAAAACTGAATTCAGTACCAAGATTGCTGATGTACAAAAACTGGAAAAAGACCTCAGTTTTAACATTGAAAAATTCAAGCGTGATGGTTCTACTATGAGCGCGCAGCAGAAAAAAGATCTGGAAGCTGAGATTGCCAAGCAACAACAACAGTATGAACCAATGGCTCGTGCTTTAGATGAAGCTTACCGTACTCGTCAGAACGAAGAACGGAATAAACTGATGGCACTGATCAAAACTGCCATTGATGCCGTTGCAGCAAAAGAACAATACGACGTTATCTATAATGCCGGTGCTGCCGTGTATGCCAAGCCAGAGTACGACATCTCTTCAGCTGTTGTTGCTCAGGTTAGTAAAGCCAAATAATGACAGGTTACCATCTGGCATTTTTAGCTGAGTACTTAGGTGCTCAGCTGCATGGAGACGGCGCTGCACATATCAGCGCCGTTGCCACACTGGAGGCTGCCACTTCCGGTGCCATCACGTTTTTATCCAACAGTAAATACCGGCGATTTTTACAGCAAACCAGCGCTTCTGCAGTGTTGATCAAAGCAGAAGAACTCGAATTCTGTCCTGTTGCCGCCTTAGTGGTTGCTGATCCCTACGTTGCTTTTGCTAAAGTTGCCCAGTTGCTGGATACCACGCCCGGCAGTGCCAAAGCAGGTATTCATCCAACAGCCAGTATTGACCCCAGTGCCCGTATTGACCCCAGTGCCGCTATTGGCGCTTACGTGGTGATTGAAAAAGATGCCGTCATAGCTGCTGATGTGCAAATTGGTGCCGGTTGTGTCATTGGCGAAGCTGTGACTATTGGTGCAGGCAGTAAGTTGTGGCCTCGGGTGACTTTGTATCACCAGGTCCAGATTGGCGCAGCTTGTATTATTCACAGCGGTGCTGTGATTGGGGCGGACGGTTTTGGTTTTGCCAATGAACGTGGCCAGTGGCTGAAAATCCCTCAGTTGGGCCGGGTGCTGGTGGGCGACCAATGTGAAATAGGTGCCAACACCACCATAGACCGCGGCGCACTGGAAGATACCATTATTGGCCGTAACGTCATTCTGGATAATCAGGTCCAAATTGCTCATAACGCCCAGATCGGTGATCATACCGCGATTGCTGGCTGTACTGTGGTGGCTGGTAGCAGTAAAATTGGCCGCTATTGTGTGATTGGCGGTGCAGTTGCTATTACCGGGCACATTGAAATTTGTGATGGCGTCCATATTACCGGGATGTCGATGATCACCAAAGCGATCAGTGAGAAAGGCGTCTACTCGTCCGGCGTACCGGCGTCGACCAATCTTGAATGGCGGAAAAACAGTGTCCGCTACCGCCAACTGGATCAGATGTATCACAGGCTCCGTGAGCTTGAACAGCAAGTCGCAGCTTTGCGCCCAGCCACGCCAGAACAGTCCTGAGACTCATAGGCGTCGGCTGTTTCAGTTTTAAATTGTCAGAGGATCTATTTTGACCAATTCATTAAATACATTGCAAATTCAGGAAATTATGGCGTTATTGCCACATCGCTATCCATTTCTGTTGATTGACCGGGTGTTGGATTTCACCCCGGGCGAATCACTGACGGCGATCAAAAACGTCACAATTAATGAACCGATTTTTACCGGTCATTTTCCTGGGATGCCAATTTTCCCTGGTGTTTTAATTCTGGAAGCGATGGCGCAGGCAACTGGTATTCTTGGCTTTAAAACCGTGACAGAACGGGCTGACAATGAATTGTATTTATTTGCTGCTATCGATGAAGCGCGTTTTAAACGCCCGGTGGTGCCTGGTGATACCATGGTGATCGAAGTGAAGTTTCTGAAAGAACGTCGCAATATGTGGAAATTCTATTGCGAAGCTAAAGTGGATGGGCAAATCGTCTGTACTGCTGAACTGATGTGTGCCAGAAGAGAACTCTGATATGATCCATTCCTCTGCTGTGATTGAACCCGGTGCCCAAATTGGCAACAATGTCCGGATTGGACCTTTTTGTTATGTCGCGGCCAACGTCAGTCTGGGTGATGATTGTGTACTGGAATCCCATGTGGTGATCAAAGGTCCGACTCAGGTTGGACGCGGTAATCACTTTTTCCAGTTTTGCAGTATTGGTGAGGCCTGCCAGGATAAAAAGTACCGCAACGAACCAACCGAGCTGCATATCGGTGATTTTAATGTGTTTCGTGAGGGCTGTACTGTGCATCGCGGTACCATTCAGGATCAAGGTCTGACCAAAATTGGCAGTCATAACCTGTTTATGAATCACACCCATGTTGCGCATGATTGTGTGATTGGTGATCATGTGATTTTTGCCAGTGCGGCTTCCACCGCCGGCCATGTCCATGTTGGTGACTGGGTGATCCTGGGTGGGATGAGTGGTGTTCATCAGTTCTGCCATATCGGGGCCCATAGCTTTATTGGCGGTGGTTCCATCGTGGTCAAAGATGTACCGCCTTATGTGATGGCGCATGGCTCTCATGCCGAGCCCCATGGCATTAACAGTGAAGGTTTAAAACGCCGTGGTTTCAGCCCTGAACTGATTCTGGAAATTCGCCGCGCTTATAAAGTGTTATACCGGCAGGGTTTGACAGTGCCAGAGGCGGTCGACCAACTGGCCGAAAAATCAGCCACTACTGCAGAAATTGCCATTTTTACTGATTTTATCGCCAATTCAGCTCGCGGTATTATTCGCTGATTTGAGTTGTGTTTACCACCGGCAGCAGCAAGCCCTGACTGCCGGTGTTGTTTCGTTTTAGTCATCAATCTTACTTTTCCTTCCTTTGGTCACATCTGCATTGTGCCTGCGACTTTGCTTAAGTACTCTTTTTGTACCTGCTGGTACTAAACAACCTGCCGTTTAAGATCAGAAGGTTGGTCAGCCATTTTGGTTGTCCATTTCTCTCTGGGCCCTGTGCCCCTTCGTCAGCAGTACTAAACTGATCTGTCAGCCGGTGGTTCACGCCACCGGTTTTTTTCCACAGCAAATTCGTGCTTGTCTGCGCAAAGCAGGGTAAGATCGCCGCAATTATTCTGGACTGAATTTCTGACTGGTTGTTGCATGCAAACGACAAATGCTCTCAAAATTGCCCTGATTGCCGGTGAACACTCGGGTGATATTCTGGGTGCGGATCTGATCCGGGCTCTGAAACAACAACATCCGAATGCAATCTTTTACGGTATCGGCGGTGAACGGATGCGCGCTGAAGGCTTTCGTGCGGTGTTTGATATGGAAGAACTGGCGGTGATGGGCATTGTTGAAGTGCTGGGCCGGCTTCCCAGGTTGCTGCAGGTTCGCCGTGACATCCTTGCGCATTTTCAGCAGCAAAAACCCGATGTATTTATTGGGATTGATGCCCCTGATTTTAATTTGCCGGTCGAACTCAAGCTCAAACAACAAGGCATCAAGACGGTCCATTATGTCAGTCCGTCGGTCTGGGCCTGGCGGCAAAAACGTATTGTTAAAATTGCTGCGGCCACCGATCTGGTATTGGCGTTGTTGCCGTTTGAAAAAGCTTTTTATGATCAACATCAGGTTCCTTGTCGTTTTGTCGGCCATACGCTGGCCGATCAGATGCCGCTTGAGCCTGCCAAAACTGCTGCCAAAACTGCGCTCGGTTTTGTGGCTGTTCGTCCATTGCTGGCATTGATGCCTGGCAGTCGTACCAACGAAATTAAGTTATTAGCGCCACAGTTTTTACTGGCGGCGGTTGAGTTACAACGTCAGCAGCCGCAATTGCAACTGGTCTGTAATATGGTCACAGCAGAAAAAGCCGCTCTGTTTCGCCAGATTTGGCAACAACAGGCACCCGGGCTGCAATTGACGTTATTGATTGGCCAAGCCCGGCAAACCTTGACCGCAGCTGATGCCGTGTTAATCGCCTCCGGCACTGCCACGCTGGAAGCCATGCTGGCGAAAACACCGATGGTGGTGGCCTATAAAACTAATTGGTTGACCTATCAAATTGCCAAGCGACTGGTCAATATCGATTTTTTCAGTTTGCCAAATTTACTGGCCAAACAAGCTCTAGTGACTGAGTTATTGCAACAGCAAGTGACAGTGCCTGCGCTAGTGGCTGCAATGCAGCCACTACTGAATGCCTCAGGTTCGGCCATGCAACAACAGTTCGCGACCTTGCATCAACAAATTCGCTGCGACGCCAGTACCCAAGCAGCGACAGCAATACTGGAACTCACTCATGACTGATTTTCAACGACCTGCAGTGGCCTTGCTGGCTGGTGTAGATGAAGTAGGGCGCGGACCTTTGGTCGGTGCCGTGGTTACAGCTGCGGTAATTCTGGATCCAGGCAAGCCTATCGCCGGGCTGGCTGATTCGAAAAAACTCAGTGAAAAGAAAAGACTGCTGTTGGCTGATGAAATCCGAGCCAAAGCGCTGAGCTGGAGTTTAGGCCGGGCCGAAGTGGCAGAAATTGACCAGTTGAATATTCTGCACGCCACCATGCTGGCGATGCAACGGGCGGTGGATGGCTTGCATATTCAGCCGCAGTGGGTGTTGGTGGATGGTAACCGGGTACCGGATGGTTTAAAACATCAGGCCAGTGCCGTGGTCAAAGGCGATAGTTTGGTGGCGGAAATCAGCGCTGCCTCTATCCTGGCCAAGGTGGCGCGTGATGCTGAAATGACAGCTCTGCATCAGCATTACCCGGAATATAACTTTGCCAGTCATAAAGGCTATCCGACGGCAGAACATTTAGCAGCTATTGCCAAATATGGCATTTTAGCCGAGCACAGACGCAGTTATAAACCGGTCCGAGATGCCATAGCGCGCAGCGAACAAACGGATGAGCTGTGACGATGGAACCGGCTTTTATTCACCTGAGAGTCCATAGCGATTTCTCCATGATCGATGGTTTGAGTAAGATCAAACCGATCGTCGGCGCGGCAAAAAAACTGGCGATGCCAGCCTTAGCACTGACCGATCAGATGAACATGTGTGGTTTGGTGCGTTTTTACAGCACCGCGCATGATGCTGGCATCAAGCCGATTGTCGGGGCTGATGTCTGGGCACAACATCCGTTATTTCCAGGCGAAGCTTGCCGTTTGTTGATCCTGGCGGCGGATAACGAAGGTTATCAGAACCTGACCATGTTGTTGTCTAAAGCTTATTTACGTGGTCATGTAGCGGATAAACCACAAATTGAACACGACTGGCTGTCTGAGCACAGCCAGGGCTTAATCCTGTTGTCCGGTGGCAAAGATGGCCCTTTAGGTAAAGCCCTGATTAAAGGCAATCAGCCCAGCACTGAGTCGTTGGTACAGTTTTATCAGCAACATTTTCCGAGCAGGTTTTTCCTTGAACTGATCCGTACCGGCCGGGTGGATGAAGAAATTTATCTGCAACAGGCTGTCAGCCTGGCTGAACAGACTGGCATCCCGGTGGTTGCGACCAATGAAGTGGTGTTTTTAACGCCGGATGATTTTTCCGCCCATGAAATCCGGGTCGCCATTCACGATGGTTATACGCTGGAAGATAAACGCCGGCCGAAAAATTACAGTGAGCAACAATACTTACGTTCTGCCGAGGAGATGCAAACGCTGTTTGCTGATCTGCCTGAAGCACTGGCGAACTCAGTCGAAATTGCCAAACGTTGTAATGTCACCATCCGGCTTGGCGAGTATTTCTTACCGGCTTTCCCGACTGGCGGCATGACCGATGGCGATTTTTTAGTGCTGAAATCGCGCGAAGGTCTGGAAGAGCGGTTACAGATCTTGTTTCCGGACGAAGCCGAGCGTGCCGTGAAACGGCTTGAATACGATGAGCGTCTGCAGATCGAACTGGATGTGATCAACCAGATGGGCTTCCCTGGTTACTTCCTGGTGGTGATGGAGTTTATCCAGTGGTCAAAAGATAACGATATTCCGGTTGGGCCTGGCCGCGGCTCTGGTGCAGGGTCCCTGGTGGCTTATGCCTTAAAAATCACTGATTTGGATCCGTTAGAGTTTGACCTGCTGTTTGAGCGGTTCTTAAACCCGGAACGGGTGTCAATGCCGGATTTTGACGTTGACTTCTGTATGGACCGCCGCGATGAAGTGATAGAACACGTGTCCGATATGTACGGTCGGGAAGCTGTGTCGCAGATTATCACCTTTGGTACTATGGCGGCGAAAGCTGTTATCCGTGACGTTGGCCGGGTATTGGGCCATCCTTACGGTTTTGTTGACCGTATCTCTAAGCTGATCCCGCCAACGCCGGGCATGACGCTGGAGCAGGCTTTTATCGAAGAGCCGCGCTTGCCAGAGCTGTATGCTGCTGATCAGGAAGTGAAAGATCTGATTGATATGGCGCGCCGGTTAGAAGGTGTGACGCGTAATGCCGGTAAACACGCCGGTGGTGTGGTGATTGCACCCACCAAAATCACCGATTTTGCCCCGGTCTATTGCGATAGTGAAGGCAACAACCCGGTCACACAGTTTGATAAAAATGACGTTGAATATGCCGGTTTAGTGAAGTTCGACTTCCTCGGGCTACGCACCCTGACCATCTTGCAATGGGCCGTCAATATGGTGAACGAGCGGCACCTCAAAGAAGGCAAAGCGCCGGTCGACATCACGCAAATTCCGCTGGTGGATAAAAAAAGCTACGACATGCTGATGAAGGCGGAGACCACGGCTGTGTTCCAGCTGGAATCCCGCGGTATGAAAGACTTGATCCGCCGGCTGCAGCCTGACTGCTTTGAGGATATGATTGCACTGGTGGCGCTGTTCCGGCCTGGTCCGCTGCAATCGGGCATGGTGGATAACTTTATCGATCGCAAACGTGGTCGCGAAGCGATTTCATACCCTGACGCCACCTGGCAACACGAATCACTGCAACCCATTCTGGAACCGACCTACGGCATCATCCTGTATCAAGAGCAAGTGATGCAGATTGCCCAGGTCCTGTCCGGTTATTCGCTCGGCGGCGCTGACTTATTACGCCGGGCTATGGGTAAGAAAAAACCGGAAGAGATGGCCAAGCAGCGGGATACCTTCCAGAACGGTGCCGCGGCGAACGGGGTTGATCCGGAACTGGCGATGAAAATCTTCGATTTGGTGGAGAAGTTCGCGGGTTACGGCTTTAACAAATCGCACTCCGCCGCCTATGCGCTGGTGTCTTATCAAACTTTATGGATGAAAGCGCATTTTCCGGCTGAATTTATGGCGGCGGTGATGTCGGCGGATATGGATAACACCGATAAAATCGTGACCTTGGTCGATGAATGTGAGCAAATGAAGCTCAAATTAATCCCACCGGACGTGAATTCTGGCTTGTATAAGTTTACTGTTAACGAACAAGGCCATATTGTTTACGGCATAGGTGCGATAAAAGGTGTCGGTGAGGGCCCAATTGAGGCTATTATCGAAGCCCGGACGCAAAAAGGCTTGTTTGTTGATTTATTTGATTTTTGCGCCAAGGTCGATTTAAAAAAACTCAACCGGCGGGTGATTGAAAAGCTGATTTTATCCGGCGCTATGGATAAACTAGGCCCGCATCGTGCGGCGATAATGGCCAGTCTGGAAGAAGCGATGAAAGCCGCTGAACAGCATGCCAAAGCGGAAGCCGTCGGGCAAAGTGATTTATTTGGTTTGTTGGCGCCAGAACCACAAATGTCGAGCAAAGCGTTTAAACAGGTACCTGTGTGGCCAGATGAAGTCTGGCTGGAAGGCGAGCGGGAAACCCTGGGTTTGTATCTGACCGGGCATCCGATCAACCGTTATCTGGCGGAGTTATCGCATTATGCCAGTTGCCGCTTAGTTGAGATGCAACCTGGCCGGCGCGATCAAACCGCCCATGCCTGTGGTTTAGTGGTTTCAGTGCGGGTGTTGATCAATAAAAAAGGCCGGCGTTGGGCCTTGGTGCAGCTGGATGATAAATCCGCACGGTTAGATGTGCGTTTTTTCCCCGAACAGTTCGAGAACTTCGAGCATCTGCTGCAAAAAGACCGGGTTTTAGTGGTTTCCGGACAGGTCAGCTTTGATGATTTCAGCGGTGGCCTTACAATGACGGGCCGTGAGGTGGTTGAAATTACCCAGGCGAGGGAGAAATGCCTGCAATCCTTATTGATTACGGTAGACGCCAGCCAGACCGGTGCTGATTATGTGGTCAGATTACAGCAGGTGTTGACCGAATTTAAAGCTGGAACTGTGCCGGTAAAATTGCGTTATCAGCGCCAGGAAGGTGCTGTAACTATGGCTTTAGGAACCGATTGGTGGGTGACGCCCACAGACGCTTTGTTGCATCAGTTAAAACAATTAGCAACAATACATCTTGAATTTAACTAGGTAGGTAGTGACAGTCGATGATGCTGAATTATTTAGAGTTTGAGCAACCGATTGCGGAACTTGAAGCAAAAATAGAAGAACTGCGCAAAGTCAGCCGCAATGGCGAGTTCGATCTCGGCTTGGAAGAAGAAGTGAACAAGCTCAAAGAAAAGAGCCTGACACTGACCAAAAAAATCTTTGCTGAGCTGGGTGCCTGGCAGGTTGCCCAGTTGGCCCGTCATCCGATGCGTCCTTATACGCTGGATTACATCAAACATATTTTCACTGATTTTGATGAACTGGCCGGCGATCGCACTTTTGCCAATGACGCGGCTATCGTCTGTGGTACAGCCCGGCTTGGTGAACGCACTGTGATGGTGATTGGCCATCAAAAAGGCCGTGACACCCGCGAGAAAATCAAACGTAACTTTGGTATGCCAAGACCGGAAGGTTACCGTAAAGCGCTTCGCATGTTTGAAATGGCTGAACGTTTTAACATGCCGATCATCACCTTTATTGATACCCCGGGTGCTTATCCTGGTATTGGTGCAGAAGAGCGTGGCCAAAGTGAAGCTATTGCCCGTAACTTAAAAGTCATGGCTGGTTTAAAAGTGCCGGTACTTTGTACTGTCATTGGTGAAGGTGGTTCTGGTGGTGCGCTGGCAATTGGGGTTGGTGATCAGGTCAATATGTTGCAGTACAGTACTTATTCGGTGATTTCACCGGAAGGTTGTGCCTCCATTTTATGGAAAAGTGCCGACAAAGCACCTTTGGCTGCCGATGCGATGGGTATTACGGCTCCGCGGCTGAAAGAGCTGAATCTGATTGATGAAGTGATTGCCGAACCTTTAGGCGGAGCTCACCGCGCGCATGAGCAAGTGGCCGCCAGTCTGAAACAGGCGCTACTGCGGGACTTAGCCAAACTGGATAAATTGTCGCTGGAAGAACTGCTGGACCGGCGCTATAAACGTCTGATGTCATTTGGCTATTGCTAAGCCTATGGCCTAGTCATTGTTGCACTTGCTTGATTTACCAGCAAAAAGCCGCTTGATGCGGCTTTTTATTGTGAATGTTAAACCACCTGTCAACGAGGTGGTTTTTTAATGATAGGCAGAGCCTGGATGGACACCGCTGAATTGATGGGCGCTATTGAAGATTGCATCGCGGCGCTGCCGGTTGAAGTGCAGCCGCAGCAGCTAGTGCTTGGACTCAGTGGCGGCCTCGATTCGATGGTGTTATTGCAACTGCTGTCGCAGTGGCAGCAACAACAACCAGGACGGCAGTTGCAAGCAGTTTATGTCCATCATGGCCTAAGTCCGCATGCCGATGCCTGGGCGCTATTTTGTGCAGAGCAATGCCAATTACGGCAGGTGCCGTTTCAAACCATTCACGTCACTGTTGCAGGCTCAGATAATCTGGAACAAAAAGCCCGTACCGCCCGTTATCAGGCCTTATCCGCTTTTATCAACTCACCGTACAGCGCTTTATGCACTGCCCATCATGCCGATGATCAAGTGGAAACTATCCTGCTGGCATTGAAGCGGGGCAGTGGTCTGGCCGGAATGGCCGGGATTGCCCGTTATAAACCCTTTGCCGCCGGTTGGCTGTTAAGACCTTTGTTGTCTTTCAGCCGCGCGCAGTTAACTGAATTTGCTAAGGCCCGGCAACTGCGCTGGATAGAAGATGAGAGTAATCACGATGTGCGGTTTGACCGTAATTATCTGCGGCAGAAAATCGTGCCATTATTGACCAGGCGCTGGCCAGCTTTTGCCAGTACTGCGGGTCGTAGCGTGGCGCAACTGGCACAATCGCAACAGGCGCAGAGCCTGTTACTGCAACCACTGCTGGCCAAGATAGCTTCGGGCCGGCAGCTGGATTTAACGGCGTTGTTACAACAACCGGCGTTATTACAACCCTTGCTGTTAAGGCAATGGCTGGCAACCTTTGAGCTCAATCCAACAGCAGACCGGCTGACAAAAATCCAGCAGCAACTGATCCTGGCGCGGCTGGATGCGAGTCCGGAAATTCAGTTGGCTGGCTGGGCACTGCGGCGTTATCAGCAAAAGTTGTATTTATTAGATCCCACCGAGTTGCAGCAACTGGCACAAAGTTCTCAGGCACAAGCGATTCGATTGGGGCTGTCGTTTATTTTGGCCGATGGCCGCACTGCTTGTTGGCAGCAGGAACCTATGGCCTGGGGCGATTTAGCTTGTTATCTGCCACTGGCGGTCAAGCCTGCGGCTGAACTGCAACTGGAGTATGGACTTTTGAGTCTGCGCTTTAAACCGGCTGGGGCGAAGCAGAGTAAAGCATTAAAAGATTGGTGCAAACACTGGCAGTTGCCGCCATGGCAGCGTCCAGCCCTGCTACTGTTTTGCAGCGCCGGGCAATTGCAGGCTGTGGTGGCACCACAGCAGCGAGCAGCTACCAGCGGCTGGCACTATAGTCAGGCTGGTGCCGCAGACGCACAAAGCTGGCTGAGCATAGCGCCAGCTCAGGCTTTGGCCAACACTGACTGACAGTCATTGCGCTTGATCGAGGGGGCCACTTTGACGGCATTTTTACCGGCTTGTTTCGCCTGGTATAACGCATCATCTGCCCGCTGGAATAAACACAACCCTTGCTCTTGCGCCTGTAACTGAGCCAGACCGGCACTGGCGGAGACACCATATTTTTCACAAATATGATGCTGGGCTATCGCTTTGACCAAGCGGTGTGCCACCAATTCGGCACTCAGCGCATCTTCAGCGGTTAATAACACCGCAAATTCATCACCGCCAAAGCGGAAAATATTGTCACTCAGCCGCAACGTTTGGCGCATGGCATCTGCCACGGCCAGCAACACTTCGTCGCCGGCATGGTGACCATGTTGATCATTGACGGGTTTAAAATTATCCAAATCCAGCAGGATCAAAGCACAAGGCGACTGCTTACGTGCCGACAATAACACCGCTTTGGCAAAGGCATCGTCAAAAAAACGTCGGTTGCCAAGACCTGTCAGGGTATCTTTTAATGCCAACTGTTGCAGTCGCGTCACAATCAAGGCGTTTCGCAGCGGAAACAGCCACTGAGTTTCCAGTTCTGCCAGCCTGCGTTGTAATAATGGACTTACTGAAGTATCGCTTTGATACACCAGTTCGGCCAGGCATTGGTCCTGCAATACCAGCATGCTGCGGTATTCATGTGCACTCTGGTAGCTGCCGGGCGCGATAAATGAACCCACTGCAGTATGAATTTCGATGGAACTCAATGGCAGAATTTTGCCAGCCGCCATCGAAAAAATCTGCAGCTGTTGTGCCAGTTCCAGACTGGTTTGCAGTTGCTCGACCAAACCTGGCCCCACTGTGTTGCTCAATTGCGACCAGTTGGGGGTTGAGGTGATACCTGCGTAACTGGGCACATGATCCAGTGACATTTCGCTCATGCTGAACAGTTCCATCAGCCTGCTCCTGTATTCAGTTGATACCGAGCAAAAGCATGATTTGTGCCAATATGAAATATTGATAAGATACAGCCGGTTACAAATTTTAACTTATCAGAAAATGCTAAATTACTGTTTTCTGACGGCAAAATACTGCCACTTGCAGTCGTTATGGCGTCTCGCTTGCTAAAAACGCCATTATTTTGTCGATCTGGCGCATGCCATCTTCGTAGCCCAGTTCAATCAGACGGCGGGTAAAAGATTTTTCAAACAACAGATAACTGGCCAGACTGGATTCAGAGTGTTGTTTAATGCCAAGAGTGCGCAATAAAGACCGGATGGCCATTGGCAATGCCAGAAAATGTTCACTGGCCAATTGATTAAAGTTGGTGCTCGGGTTGATGAGTAAACTTTCAACGGGTTTTAACTCTGACGGGATTTGGTGCTGGCGCAGAGTTTCAATGGTTTTATTGACGCGTTGCATCCTTTCCATATCGGCGGTTAAGGTGTCAGAGAAAATACTGTCCAGTAAATGACCTGCAATAGTCGACACATTCGGGTGATGTGGCATTTGTTGCAAATGTTCCCGTTTACGCGGTTGCTCCAGGCCAATGATCAGGATTTTATCGGCGCCTAGGTGGATAGGGGCGCTGAGTGGCGATAATTGATTGACCGAACCATCACCATAATAATGCTGATTAATCCGTACCGACGGCATCACCAGTGGAATGGCGGCGGATGCCATTAAATGATGGACGCCGAGCAAAGTCCGTTGACCACAACGGCGGGAGCGTTGCCATTCCGCCGCCTGACTGGATTGAAAAAACGTAATGGAATCACCGGTGTTATAACAACTTGCCGTGACTGAGACACTCTCAAGGTAACCTCCCATGATATTGCGGTCTAACCGTTTTAAATCCAGGATTTCGTTCAGCAGTAATTTCAGGGGTTTATTGTCAAGCATCGACACCGGTTTATGATT
Source organism: Rheinheimera sp. B2H12 (assembly GCF_059620065.1). NCBI lineage: Bacteria > Pseudomonadati > Pseudomonadota > Gammaproteobacteria > Chromatiales > Chromatiaceae > Rheinheimera > Rheinheimera sp. B2H12. The sequence goes on from NZ_CM184363.1 coordinate 1,329,668, forward strand.
GGCGTAATCGGCCTGAAACGCCGCAAAGACGCCGCGCAATAAATGATAAGTGGCGCGCAAATAATCGGAGTAATACACCTGACCGGTATGGAAATTCTTCCAGACCCACTCCAGTTTGCGCACGCCCAGATGAAAGCAACTGGCATAACAAGCCAGCGCCGTACCATTGATCGCCCCAGCCGAAGTGCCGCAAATAATATCAAAAGGTGTTTTACTGTTGCGTGGATACTGCTGAGCTATCGCCTTCAGGACCCCGACCTGATAGGCGGCTCTGGCACCACCGCCGGTCAGTAACAAGGCAATCTTTTTATCGGTCTTGGTTTGGTTCATCAGAGATACATCAACTGTCACGCACACTACTATGGCTAACTATTACTGAGTTCTGCTGACAAAGCAACGGCGCTTCAGCTGGAAAATTAGTTTTTACCGGAACCTGAGATGCGACTGACAGTCGAAGTGGTTTCAACGCCCTAGTTGCGGTAAGCTGTTAGCACGTAACTGATTTGTGGTGATGATGGTCCTGTCACGGCAGAACTGAAAGTGCAGCATGATGCTCAAAACCGAGGAAGTGGAAGATGTCAGACAATCAATCAGCAAAAAGACCCCATATTATTGGCCCTGTGTTGGTGTTACTGGGGCTGGCTGCTGCCGGCTGGTACTGGTGGAAACCGGTGCCGGCGCCGGTTGAAGTACCGGCAACAGTGACGGTGCCACCCGCTGTGGTGGAAGCAAAAACTACCGAACCGGATGATGTGCTGACCAATAGTGCCGAGCCAGCAGATCCGATTAGTGAGCAGGCGGCAGATGCTGGGGTGGATCCGACGTTGCTGGGCGGCGAACAAAGGGTAGCGGAGCAACCTGCGTTGCCGGCACTGGATGAGTCAGACGCTCTGGTTAAACAAGAATTACTGGCACTGAACTGGAAAGCAGGCTTGGCAGCACTTTTTGTCAATGAAGAGATGATCCGGCGTTTTGTAGTGCAGGTCGATAATATTGCCCAGGGCCAGATAGTGCCGGAACAGGCTATTTTTAAAGGGCTGAGCAAAGATTTTCAGGTGAAAAAACAAGGCCAGCACTATCAGTTGGATACTGCGAACTACAGTCGGTACCAGCCTTATCTGGAATTACTGGAGAGCGCGCCAAAAGCTCAGGTGGTTGCGCTGTTTAATAAGTTGTACCCCTTGATGCAAACGGCTTATCAGGAGTTGGGTTATCCGGATAAGCAATTCCGTGACCGCCTGCAGCAAGCTATTGCGGTGTTAGTCGCTGCTCCCGAGATTGCGGATGGCCCCTTGTTGGTGCTGGATTCAGTGCAATATGATTTTGCCGATAGTGAAGTTGAACAGCTACCCCTGGCGCATAAGCAGATGATCCGACTTGGGCAAAAAAATCAGCAAAGGTTAAAGCTATTACTGTCAGCCTATCAACCCCTGTTAGCGAAATAATGGTTGCGAGGTCAGAGCCAGGCTGAGTATTTGTGTTATTTTTCATCGGTTTTGCCGAAATAGCGCAAAATGAACAGAATCAGTTGCACCAGCGGCGAGTTTTGCGCATAATGCGCCCGCATTGCAGCTGATACTTCAGCCGCGACACTATGGTAGCCTTATTGGTCCTCTCGCAATACTAGTACGTGAACCCGGTCAGGTCCGGAAGGAAGCAGCCGCAGCGTATGACGTGTGTGCCGGGATGTGGCTGGTAAGGCTGCCACCCAATTCAGCTTTGGCTGACACTTCATCAAGTCTTCGTCATTATCTAATACTTAATTTGTAACAGTCTTACTTGCAGTCAATTGTGCCTGACTTGCTCACTCTGCCAGTGACTCCGCCGCTTTGTTTGCCTGCCGTAAAAAATCAGCTTTAACGATATCCAGCGCCGCTAATACAGTCTCGGATGGCAACTGCTGTTGTTCCAGTAATAAAATCAGTTCAACGGCCAATTGTACTTCCAATGTAGCCTGGGCTAACGGGATTGGGGCTGCCGGAGGTTGCGTTGCCGGCAGCGATACCGCCACCGGCGCTGGGCTGGTCGAACCGTTAACCATGTTCTGCTGCGGCGTTGCTCGCCGTTTCATCGTTCGTCGTTGCGGCTGTCACCACATCGGTTTTGTTGTTATCCGGACTGTCAAGGAAAGCTCTGGCTTTGGCAACCGCATCCTTGACGCGGGTTACCATCTCAAAGCGTTCCGTTTGCGGCAGATAAAACGCCATATCCACTTCATAACGAATATACTTACAAGGCAGCTGGTTCAGCACAATACAGCATAAATCGGCTAGATACTCGCTGTCATGCTCTTCATCCAGCCCCAACTCTCTGAGGTGATCCAGCATCAGTTTCTCGTAATAGTTGTGAATATCATCATGTAGTTTCATTAAGGCTCCATGGTCAAGCGTGTTGACCTGACTGGTTTTTTTGTTCGGCTAAGCATAAACACTAATCACTGAAAATGCCACAGCTGGTCTGACTGACATTCAGCCGAAAGCACTGCTACAATGCGGCGTCGCAATTAAGGCCAGAGGCCGGAACCCAGTTATGCAAAAGAATACCACGCCTTGTTACTACGGTGATTATCTGCAATTGGACAAAATCCTGACGTCTCAGGATACCCAAAGCGCTAAATATGGCGCTGAAGCCCATGATGAAACACTGTTTATCGTCGTGCACCAGGTGTATGAGCTCTGGTTTAAACAAGTGCTGCATGAATTAAAAGCGGTGCTGAGTGTGTTTGCTGCCGACGTGGTGAAAGATGAACAACTGACCGGTGTGGTGCATAAATTAAAGCGGGTGATCACCATCCAGCAACTGATGAATCAGCAAATCGGTGTGATGGAAACGATGACGCCGCAAGATTTTATGTCGTTTCGGGATTACCTGGTGCCAGCTTCCGGTTTTCAGAGTGTGCAGTTTAAGATGCTGGAGATTGGCCTCGGACTGAAAAGTGGTTATCGCATTGACTATGATAAAAATTCTTTTTACAGCCGGCTCAATGAAAAAGACCGGTTATTTTTACAAAGTCTGGAACAACAACCGAGTTTGTTTGAGCAAGTGGAAAAATGGCTGGAGCGGATGCCGTTTTTAGAATTTGGTGATTTCAGTTTCTGGCAGATGTACCAGCACACCACAGCGCAGATGCTGGATGAAGATGAAGAGACAGTCCGCAGTCTGGCTGAGCTGGCGGAGCATGAGCGGCTGTTGCAACTGAGCGAAATTGACAAAACCCGCGCCAAGTTCGCCGCCTTACTCGATACCGGTAAATATGCCGCCTTGCAACAGGAAGGCAGTTTTCGTCTCAGTCAGCGGGCGATGCTGGCGGCACTCTTTATCAGTCTGTATCAGGAAGAGCCGGTATTTAACCTGCCATTTCAGGTGCTGACCTGCTTGACCGAAATTGATGAGAACCTGACCATCTGGCGTTACAAACACGCCATGATGGTGCAAAGGATGTTGGGGACCAAAATTGGCACCGGCGGCTCGTCCGGCCATGATTACCTGAAACGCACCACCGAAAAGAACCGGATCTTCACCGATCTGTTCCATATGGCAACTTTCCTGGTGCCCAAAGCCAGTTTGCCGCTGTTACCGGCGGCGGTGAAACGCCAGCTCGGCTTTTATTTTTCCGGTCAGCAATAACCTGGGCGGTCAGGGGGGCTTGGTTCAAGCCGGCAGGTCGTAGGGCAGTTGCCGGCTTTGCAGCGCAGCTTTAAACAACTGCAGATGCACTGTTGTCAGCGCGGTTAAATCGCGCTGATAACCGCCACCAATGACTGCGGCCAGTGCAATATTGCGGTCGCGACAACTGTTGATGACATATTGATCGCGCGCCAGCACACCTGCAGTGCTGATCGCTAGTAAGCCCAAATCATCCTGCTGGTGAATATCAACCCCGGCATCAAACAGCACTAAATCCGGTTGATGCAGCGCCAGCAGATAATCCAGACTTTGCTGAACCGCCTCAAGATAAGCATGATCCTGACAATGGGTCGGTAATGCGAGATCCCAGTCTGACTGTTGTTTGCGTGCCGGGAAATTTTTTTCGCCATGTAAAGAGGCGGTGATGATGCCTTTGTTGTGCTGAAACAGCAGCGCAGTGCCATCGCCCTGATGGACATCGCAGTCAAAAATCAGAATTTTATCCACACCTTGTTGCTGCAGTTGCATCGCAGCCACCGCCAGATCGTTAAATAAACAAAAGCCACTGCCTTCCCCGGCAAAGGCATGGTGATAACCGCCACTTAAATGCAGCGCCAAGCCATGCTCTAATGCCAGTTGAGCGGTGTGCACAGTGCCGCCTACTGACTGCAGGCTGCGATGTAACAAAAATTCCGACCACGGAAAACCAATCCGGCGCATCGCTTTTGCATCGATAGTGCCATGCCACAGGCTATCGATATAATCCTGCTGATGGACCAGCTGTAACAGCTGTCGGCTGGCTGGCGGGCTGTTGGTGATAAAAGTGTCTGCCGGCACCCCGGCTTGCAGTAACGCCTGATACAAGGCCTGATATTTACCAATCGGGTAACGATGTCGCTCAGGTAATTGCAGCGCACTGTAGCAAGGGTGGTAAATCATCGGCGGCCAGCGCATCAAAATTCCTTTTTTTGTTCCAGCCACTGAATTTCAGCTTCTAACTGACTTAACGCTTTGCGGCAGCGGCCGAGTCTGGCGTGCAAAGCCAGTTGTCTGGCCGGCTCTTGTTGTTCAATGGCCGCTTGTTGGATCAGTTGTTGCAACCGTCGTTCAAATTCCAGCGTTTCACTGAGCTTCTGATACAAAGCCTGATGCGAACCACCGAGTTCCGCCAACAATTGCCCGGCGCGCTGACGTTGGGCCGCTGTAGCTTGTTGCTGGTCACTCAGTTGATGCGCAGCCGGATTTTTTTCTGGCCGGGCACGCCACTTACCTTTTTCCCGCTGCCGAACATCCAGACAACTAAAAGCCCGGGTCAGTGCCTGAATTTGCGCCGCTAACTTTTCTGCCATCCGCTGTTGATTGGCTTGTTGAATGCGCAATAAATCGCCGTGGCCACGCACCGGCTGGCGCAGGCGAGTTAGCATTTGCATGGCTTCCTGCACATAATCGAGCAGTTGCGGCGAATGACATTGGAATAGTTCAGAATCAAACCAGTCGCGCCGTTGCCAGGCGGGCGCGGCCTGATCAATGCGGCTGGCCTGACTGGCCAGCGTCAGCAGTTGTTGTTCCAGTTGTTGACTCAGTTGCAATACACTGCTCATGCATTAAACCAGGTTTGCCAGATCAAACGACCGGCGATGGCCATCACCATCAGAATAAACAAAGGTTTGATTAACTTGCTGCCAAAACGGATTGCGGTATGAGCGCCCAGATAAGAGCCGATCATCAGGCAGAGCCCCATGGCAATGCCCAGTTGATAATGAATATGACCGAGCCAGGCAAAAGTGACCAGGGCAAAACCATTACTGACAAAATTCATCGAACGGGCCACACCGCTGGTCAGCAATAAATTGATTTTATACAGCGCCATGGTCGACACCATCCAGAATGAGCCGGTACCAGGCCCGGCAATTCCATCATAGACACCCAGACTGAAGCCCTGCAGACGCTGACTCCAGCGATTTCTCCGATCAGGCGGAGGCAACATCAGTTGATCATCGGCCTGTACTTTGGCAAACAAACTGTAGATTGCTGCGATTAAGATCAGCACTGGCAGTACTTTTTCTAAAGTTTCTTTACTGATTTGATCAACCACCAGCACGCCGACGCAAGCGCCAATAGCGGTGGCCAGCAGCGCATGGCGCCAGTAACTTGGGTCAAATAATTTTTTCCGATAATAGGTGATGGCGGCGGTGAGTGAACCAAAAGTTGCCGCCAGTTTATTGGTCCCCAGCACCAGATGGGGTGGTAGACCGGCAGTTAACAATGCCGGTACCGTCAGTAAACCGCCGCCACCGGCGATGGCATCAATAAAACCCGCCAGAAAAGCGACTGAACAAAGTAACAGCAGCAGGCTGGGATCAAGCGCAAATTCCATGGTTATCCATCTATCTGTTGTTTAAAAGGCGGCAAGGCTTTGAGCATGGCGCTGCCGTATGATTTGGTGACCAGCCGCCGGTCCAGGATCACAATCCGGCCCTGGTCCTGTTCCTGCCGCAGCAGTCTACCACAGGCTTGCACCAGTTTCTTTGCTGCTGCCGGCACTGTCAGTTGCAAAAATGGATTACCGCCTCTTTTGGTCACGGCCTCGGCCATGGCTTCTTCAAATGGCGAGGTGGGGACAGCAAAAGGCAGTTTGGTGATAATCAGATTGGTGAGCAAGGGGCCGGGTAAATCCAGTCCTTCGGAAAAACTTTGGGTACCAAATAAAATGCTGCCTTCGCCGCCTTGGATGCGCATTTTATGCAGATCCAATAACGACTGTCGGCTGGCTTCGCCTTGCACCAGCAAGCTGAAACCAACTTTGCGCAGGGCTGTCGCCACTTGTTCCATCTGCCAGTAAGAGGCAAACAACACCAGATTGCCGATATTTTTATCCAAATAATCCGGCAATACTGCAATGAGTTCATCGGTAAACAACTCTGAAGTCGGTTCGGTTGTTAACTTCGGAATATGAATCAGGCCACGTTCGGCATAAGCAAAAGGGGAGTTGACCTGCAAGGTGCGTAAACCCGGATGCTCCAGTAAACCCAGTTCGCGTTTAGCATAATCAAACGAATTCAGTGAAGTCAGTGTGGCAGAACATAACAGCACGGCGTGGGCTTTACTAAAAAGTAGATCGTCCAGTTGAAAGCTGACCGACAGTGGACAGGCATGGCCGCGTAGTTGTTGTTCCTGCTGACTGACCCAGCGCGCTTGATTGACATGTTTTTGTTGTGGCACTGACCACAATTGCCACAGCTGATTTTGCGCAGAAAAACGTTGTTCTAATTGAGATAATTCATGTTGCAGTGGCAGCAGTAATCGGCTTTTCAACTTGCCTTCGCTGCCAAGCTCCAGCAGTTGCTGAAACAGCTTTTCGATGGCACTGAGTAATTTGCCACTGATTTCAGCCAGCGGTTCAGCCTGTTGCAACCACAATGGTGGCAACTGTGCATCAATAAAACGTTGATGCGGTTGTTTGCCAAACCAATCGTTGCTGAATGTTTTCAGCTGATTTTGCACAGGTTTGATGGTGGCGAAAAAGTCTTGTGCTAATTCCAGCAGTTTTAAGCAGTCACGGATCGCGCTTTGCTGCGGCAATTCTTTTTGCAGTTGCTGGTACAGCTTATCAATTTGTTCCTGCCATTGTTTGGCATCAAAGTTGAGACTCGCCTCTGCGGCAAAAAAATCCCGGCCGCTGTCGGCCAGATGATGCGCTTCATCAATCACATAAATACAGTCTTCCGGCTTGGGTAAAATACTGTTGCCAGAGGCTAAATCAGCCAGCAGTAAGGCATGATTGACCACCAGCACCTGACTGTGTTCCAGTTCAGCGCGTGCCAGATGAAAAGGGCAGCTCCTGTGGGCCTGATGTTGTTTATGGCAATGATAAGCATCCGCCTGAATACTGTGCCATTGACCATCACTTACGGCGATTGGCAGGCTGTCTTTATCACCGAGCCAGCTGCGTTCCTGCCAGGCGGTTAGCAGCTTTGCCAGCAGTGCCGGATCCGGCATCTCTTGCCAAAATGGCAGCAAATCAGGCTGCTTTAACTGTTGTTGCAAGCGTTCGATACAGGCATAGCGTTGCCGGCCTTTCACCAGACTAAATTCAAAAGCCAAAGCGCTATGCTGCTGAAAAAAAGGTAAGTCCTTGTACACAAGTTGCTCTTGCAAGGCCACTGTGGCGGTGGCAATCACTAAGGTCTTTTTCTTTTGCAGCGCCAGTGGGATGGCAGCCAAAAGATAAGCCAGCGATTTACCAGTGCCGGTGCCGGCTTCAATCAATCCGATCCGATCATAACTGTGATAACTGCCAGCAATAATATTGGCCATCTCCGCCACTAGTTTATTTTGGGCTGGCCTTGGCTGATAACCAGGTAAGGCAGTTTTGATCTGCTGATGGATGGTTTTGATCTGCGCTTTGACAGCGTCGCTTAGCATAATAATGCCTGTATAAATTCACAGTTAAGCTATTGTAAGCCTGTAGCCGAACGGCTGCAAATTTAATCTGGTCAGCGCCAGCGCAGATGTCTGGCGGGCAAAGGTCGAAAAAAATGAGCGGTTAAAACGGTGTCTGGGCTGTCTGAGGTCAAATATTGAGCCTCTCAGTGCGGTCAACTGACGAAAATCCGGCTTGGAATTGTTTCTTTTCGTAGCGGTTAGTTGCCATTTTTTTTGCTGAATAAGTGAGGTTTTGTTTTTTAACTAATTGATTTGTTTATTATTTACCTTTTTTTTGTTTGTCATCCAGTTGTCGTTCTTGTAGCCGGACAATCTTTATTCATTTTCGTTCCACTAAATTTAGTTGGCGGTAAAAAAAAATCTGTTTATTATCAACTGGAGTTTGCAGCAAAACGACTGCAAAAATGTGCCAGGTCAGACCAGGTTCAAAAAATAGAATCACTGCTTCACAGTGGTCCAGGGAGAATAAAACATGTTTAGAAATACCAAAGTATCCAACGCTGTGCGCACGGCCATCGTGTTTGGTGCCGTTGCCTCTGTCAGTTCTTTTGCTTCTTTTGCTCAGGAAGACGAGAAAAAAGTTGAGCGTATTGCTGTTACTGGTTCACGTATCATGAAAGCCGATCTGGTCTCTAATAGCCCGATCGTCAGTGTCGATGAAAAAGAGTTAACCAGCCGCGCTGACGTGACTCTCGATACCTTCCTTAACACTCTGCCACAGGTGAACCCTTCAGCTTCAACCACCTCGAATAACCCTGGCAATAGCGGTCAGTCCAATATCAACTTACGGGGTTTAGGTGCTAACCGTAACCTGGTGTTGATGGACGGTCGTCGTTTAATGCCATCCAGTGCTGATATGACGGTTGACTTAAATACTATCCCGGTCGCTTTAATTGAAAGTATTGAAGTGGTCAGCGGTGGTGCTGGTGCTGCCTATGGTGCCGATGCGGTCTCTGGTGCGGTGAACATGAAAATGAAACGCAATTTTGAGGGGCTGGATTTCCGTTTCAGCAACTCAAACCAGTTATCTGACCGTGATTCTAAAGAGAATAACTTCTCGTTAGTCTTTGGTGGCAATTTTGATGATGATAAAGGGAATGCGGTTTTTGCTTATGACCATTCTACCCGTCAGCCATTAACAAAAGGTCAGCGTGGTTTTGCTGCCACCGCTTCATCAACCACCTCTTATATTCCGGAAGGTTTACTGTTTAATAACGCCAATAACCTGCCATCCCAAGCTGCCATTGACAGCGTGTTTGCCAAATATGGCGTCGGTGCAGGTAAAGTTGTCAACAGCCAGGACTTAATCAGTTTTAACGCTGATGGTTCGTTATTCTCGCGTGGTGTCGCTGGTACGCCGTTGGATGTAGAAAACTGGAAATATGGTGATAATGATGTTGCTATCAACACCAACTTATTCCCGGATTTTTACAGCTATAACTTTGACCAGGTGAACCTGCTGGTATTACCACTGGAACGTAAATCCTTTATGAATAAGCTGGATTACCAGCTGACTGAAAAGGTTAAAGTGTTTGGTTCTGTTGCCTGGACCAATTACTCAGCAACAACGGCACTGGCTCCAACACCGTTCCCAACCATTCAGACCCAAGGTCCTGGCGGCACTAATGCTACGATGATTTCATCGAACCTGATTGCACCAGGTAAAGTGTCGGCACTGCGCGCCTTGTTTATACCAGTGACTAACCCCTTTATTCCGGCTGACTTAAAAACGCTGTTAAATTCACGGACCGGTGACAACCCGGATATAGTCGGTTCTGGCGCCAACGAAGCTTTTGCGCTGCAATCCCGTTCAGTCTGGGGTGGCTTACGTAATGCGGTGAACGATAACACTGTGTTGCAATACTCTTTAGGTTTCTCTGGTGAAATCAACGATGAATGGCGCTGGGAAGCTTATGCGATGGAGGGTAAAACCAATATCGAAGTGACGCAGGAAGGTGCCATTGACAGCCAGAAAATGCAGCGATTAATTGAAGCACCAGATGGTGGTAACAGCCTGTGTGCCGGTGGTTACAACCCATTTGGCCGTGCTGAAGTGTCTGATGCCTGTAAAACCTATCTGCTGGTGGAAAACGTTGAGCGTCGTGAGCTGAACCAACGCGTGATGCAAGGTTTTGTCTCTGGTGATATGTTTGAATTACCAAGCGGTATGTTAAGTACCGTATTTGGTCTTGAAACCCGTAAATTTGATTACGACCGCAACCCTGGTGCTCTGACTGGTGCCATTTCTGGTCCAAACGTTGCCACTGCTGCCGGTGGTGAAAACGAATTTACTGACTTCTTCGCGGAAGCTTATATCCCGTTACTGGATAGCAAGCCAATGGCTGACTTGCTGGACTTAACACTGGGTTTCCGGACTTCAGAATCTCAGTTCTACGACACCATCAAAAAAGTTGAGAGTAAAAAAGATCGCAATAACGCGTTAAAAGCAGAAGTGAGCTGGGAAATAGCTGACGGTCTGCCACGGTTACGTGCGTCTTACCAGCGCGCGGTACGGGCTCCAAACTTTGACGAATTATTCAGCGGCGGTAACTCTGCACCACAGTTTTATGATCCATGTTCTGCCAACAGTGAGTTCAGAAAAGCCAGTGGCGAAGCCGGTCGTAAATTATGTCAGGACACTGGCGTTACAGATACAGCCAGATTTACCCAGGCGCCTGGCAGCCAGTTAACTACCACTATTGGTGGTAATACTGCGCTGAAGCCTGAGACTGCCGATACCATCACTTTTGGTGCCGTGCATAACTTTGACTCTGGTATCACCGCCGCACTGGATTATTACAACATTGATATCCAGGATGCGATCTTAACGCCAAACTCAAACCCAATTATTGCCGACTGTTATAACTACTATGGCAATAACCCTAACCTGAGCAAGGATCAAATCTCTTGTCAGGCGCTTACCCGTGGTGGTTCAGGTGCGATTTCAGGCGTGAAAAACCTGGATCAAGCCGATGGCAAGTTTACTGCCAACAATGCCGGTTTTATCAAAACTTCTGGGATTGATTTACAAGCAGGTTACCGGTTAGATAGCGGTTTACTGGGTGGCTTAACCTGGAATACTGATGTGTATATCAACTACTTACTGTCTTATGAGACGCAATCTCGTGCTGGCATGCCAGTGGTTGATTACACAGGTTCTATCTCTTACTTCGGTGCTGGTTTTGGTCAATCCTTCCCTGAACTGAAAGCGAACTGGAACAACAGAGTCACTATTGGTGATTTTGAAGTGGCCTTACGCGGTCGTTTCATCGATGGCATGGTCAACCGGTTAAAAGTAGAGTTCCCAATCGAAACTTACCCAACGGGTGTGGCTTCAGTGGTGTACTGGGATACGTCTTTGACTTACAACCTGTTTGAAGGTGCCAACGTTCGTCTGGGTATTAACAACCTGTTCGACAAACAGCCTCCAACTTATGTACCAAACGTACAGTCAGGTACAGATCCATCGTTATACGATGTGGTAGGTCGCCGTTACACAGCTGCGATTCAGGTCAAGTTCTAATTGCAGTAAAAGTGAATGCCGTGCTCTGCACGGCAGCAAAAAACCCGGCCTGTGCCGGGTTTTTTATTTGTTGACTGCGGTGACCGTTGTCAACAAGTTAAGATGGCTGATTCTCCAGCCAATGCTGCTGGCAGCGGGCGCAGCGTTGTCGGGCTGGGTCCTGCTTCAGTAATTCTCGTTCAATCCGGCATTCGCAATCACAGCATAAGCCATACAAGCCCATATCCATCTGACTAAGCGCAGCTTGTAAAGCTTCCAGCCGGTTGGTTTTTTGTTTTAATTCAGGCGTTAGCCATTTGGCTAGTAATTCCGGCCAGTGCCCGAGTTGCTGTGATTCAAGCACTTGTAATAATTGTTGGTATTGCGTCTGCCGGTCTTGTTGCAGATAATGCAAAATATCTTGCCGGATCAGCTGCAATTCTTCGAATAATTGCGCGCGTAATAACGGGGTCAGTGATTGGGGCATAAAAACCTCTGAAGCAAGCAGCAGATAGCCATAAACAGGTAATAGCTAGTGTGGCGCTGAAATGGCGGCACCGTGCTGATGCAGATCAAACGAAGCGATAAAAGTTTGTTTGCTGATCTTGTCTGTTGTGTTGGCCCGGCGTTTGAACAATAACTTGGTCAAGTGGGAAGAAAATCTGCTTTCGTCGGGTCTGGTATGCAGTGACTAGGTATATATATTCCGGCATAGCCCGGTTCATCAACAGAGGACGCAACTATGAAAAATATGCAACAAAAAATGGCTGCAGCCATGGGCACACTGTTATTAAGTTCAATCACCACAGTGCATGCTGCTGAAAGCTCGTTTCAAGCGGTGGAATTAGCAGCCGGTTATCAGTTATCTGCAGCAGAAGCCGCTTGTGGCGCTGACAAAAAGAAAACCGACGACAAAGACACTGCGGATAAAGCCAAAGAAGGCAAATGTGGGGAAGGTAAATGTGGCGGCGATAAAATGGCCGACAAAGCTGCTGACAAAGCCGATAAAACCGACAAAGCCCAGGAAGGCAAATGTGGTGAAGGTAAGTGTGGCGAAGGTAAATGTGGCGGTCTGAATTAAGATGCAGTTGCCAACCGGTGTCGGGCTGGGCTTGCGGCGAGAACTGTTGCAGCCACTCGCCAGCCAAAAACCTGACATTATCAGCTTTTTTGAAGTGGCACCGGAAAACTGGTTACCTTTCGGCGGTGCGCTCGGCAAGCAATTTCGCCGGATGACCGAGCAGTATCCTTTTGTTTGTCATGGTTTATCACTGTCGCTTGGCGGTCCGGATCCGCTGGATCTGGACTTGCTGGCGGCGCTGAAACAGTTCTTCCGGCAGCATCAAATCAGACTCTACAGTGAACATCTGAGCTATTGCTCGGCCGGCGGGCATTTATACGATTTATTGCCTATGCCTTTTACATCCGCTGCTGCCCGTTACGTCGCCGGGCGGATCCGCCAGGTACAGGATATTCTGCAGCAGCAGTTGGTGATTGAAAACGTGTCCTATTATGCAACACCAGGACAGGAAATGTCCGAGCTGGATTTTACCCTTGAGGTGTTACAGCAAGCCGACTGTGGTTTATTGCTGGATGTGAACAATGTGTATGTCAATGCCCACAATCATGGTTACAACGCGCGGGATTTTATTGCCGCTTTCCCAAGCAACCGTATTGTCTATGGCCATATTGCCGGTCATTATCAGAATAAGCTAAGCGGCCAACCGGCTTTGATTGATACCCATGGCAGTGCCGTCTGTGCGGACGTCTGGCAGTTACTGGCTTTTGCCTATCAGCAGCATGGCGTTTTTCCAACGGTATTGGAGCGTGATTTTAATCTGCCGCCACTCTTAGAATTAACCACTGAGCTGGCGCTTATTCAGCATCATCAGCAACAGGCGGCTGGTTGTGGCCATGCCAGCCAAGTTGCGCCAATGGCAGCAGTCCAATAATGCCGGCACCGTCGTTAGCACCATTTCAGTTGTTACAATACCAGTTGGCAGATGCGATCCGGCAGCAGCAAGCGGATGTGGCCCCGGCAGATGTCAGGCCTGGTCAGTTTCAGGTCTATCAGGAATTGTTTTTTAATAATGTGCTGAATTTTGTCAGCAGTGCTTTTCCGGTGTTGTGTTCTTTGTACAGCCCGCTGGCCTGGCAGCAGAAGGTGGCCGCTTTTTTTCGCAGTGGCGCGCAACCGAGCCCTTATTTTTTGCATATCGCCAGCCAGTTTTTACAGTGGCAAGATGAACAGCCACTGGCTGCGAATGAACCGCCTTTTTTGCTGGAGTTGGCGCATTATGAATGGATGGAGCTGGAACTCGCGACCCGGCAGGTCAGCGCTGAAGTGACGCTGACGGCACTGTCGACAGATAGCGCTTTACAGTTATCGGCGCTGGCGGAATTACTGATCTACCAATTTCCGGTGATGCAAATTAGTGCCGATTTTCAGCCACAACAACCAGATAGCAGTCCGCATTTTTTATTGCTCTATCGGGATTTGGCGGACGAGGTAAAATTTATCAAATTGAATCAACTCAGTGCTTTGTTGCTATTTCAAATCCAAACTAGGCCAGGTATCCGCTGGGCAGAATTATTAGCTGAGTTATGTCGCTTGCTTCCAACAGAGTCCAGTACCATGATTGTCAGCAACGCTGGCGAATTTGTGCAGGATCTGGCAAAGAAAGCTGTGATCCGAGCTTTTCAAGGCGCGTAAAATTCATTACCATGACCGACCTGTTTCTGGCCTGATCAATAGTGGGGAAGTACGCAATGGCAGACGAAAATTTTAAAGAATCTTTTGGCGTGATGCAATTACTCGGTTTTATTGCCGTCTTCACTGGCTTATTGTGCTTGGTACCTATTCTGCGCTGGATCCAAATTCTGGGGTAATCCACAGTCAGGATGCAGAAAACCGCCGCATGGCGGTTTTTTTATCGGACTCACCAGCACAGAAGCTGGTTTTTACCATCGGCACCGGGCGGCAACCCGCGCCATGGTCAGTCAGCATCACGAACGAATTTTAAGCCAATTTTTAACAGAGTGTCTTTGATATGAATCAACAAAACAGCTTGAGCCTGATGTTGCAACAAGTGATTAAAGCGGTGCCGGATTATCCGAAACCAGGTATTTTATTCCGCGATGTAACCAGTCTGATGCAGGACCCAGTGGCTTTTGCCGCCGTGATTGATCACCTGAAACAACATTATGCCAACCACGGTTTTAGCAAAATTGTCGGCACTGAGTCACGTGGCTTTATTTTTGGTGCGCCGCTGGCTTATGCGCTGGGTGTGGCTTTTGTGCCGGTGCGCAAACCTGGCAAATTACCACGCGAGCGGATTGCCGAAAGTTATCAGTTGGAATATGGTCAGGATACGCTCGAAATGCATACTGATGCCATTGTTGCTGGCGATAAAGTCCTGTTAGTAGATGATTTATTGGCAACTGGTGGTACTATTGACGCCACAACCAAACTGGTTCGCCGGCTGGGTGGCACTGTGCATGACGCCGCATTTGTGGTGAATTTGCCAGAGTTAGGCGGCGCCGCCAGGTTAGCTGCTTTATCGCTGAATGTGCATAGCCTGGTTGAATATGCCGGTCACTAAGTGATAGCAGCCAGGGTGGATAGACACAGCGCGAAGAAGGAGTGCAGATGAGTTATCAGGTGTTAGCCCGTAAATGGCGGCCACAAAATTTTGCCCAGTTGGTCGGGCAAGAGCATGTCAAAGCCGCCTTAACCAATGCGCTGACCCAAAACCGTCTGCACCACGCTTATCTGTTCACCGGCACCCGCGGGGTCGGTAAAACCACCATAGCGCGGATTTTTGCCAAAAGTCTGAATTGTGAGCAAGGGGTGACGGCAACCCCTTGTGGCATTTGTAGTGCCTGTGTTGAAATCGATAAAGGTTATTTTGTTGATTTACTCGAAATTGATGCGGCATCCCGCACCAAGGTTGAAGATACCCGCGATTTACTTGATAACGTGCAATATGCACCGAGTCGGGGCCGGTATAAAGTTTACCTGATCGACGAAGTGCATATGCTGTCCAAACACAGTTTTAATGCCTTGTTAAAGACGCTGGAAGAACCGCCGCCGCACGTGAAGTTTCTGCTGGCAACCACAGATCCGCAAAAGTTACCGATTACTGTATTGTCGCGTTGTCTGCAGTTTAGTTTGAAGGCGCTGAGCCAATCGCAAATTAAACAGCACTTAAGTTATATTCTGGCGCAGGAACAGATTAGCGCTGAAGATGAAGCGCTGGCCTTGTTAGCAAGGGCGGCCAAAGGCAGTTTACGTGATTCACTCAGTCTGACCGATCAGGCGATAGCTCAGACCAATGGTCATATTGAGCTAGCGCCGGTACGGGAAATGCTGGGCTATCTGGAACAATCCTGGGCTGAATTGTTGTTGCAAGATGTGCTGAATCGCAATTTAACCAGCATGCAACAGCATTTATATCAGTTAATTGCCCAGTATAGTCAGTTTCAGTCGGTGCTTGACGATATGCTGTCGTTATTGCATCTGGCTGCATTAGCCCAATTCCAGCTCAGTGCCGCCGAACTGGCGCTGACCGAATCAGCTTTTGTCCGGGCTGTGGCCAGAGCCCAAAGTCCGGAAAGTATTCAGTTGTATTATCAGTTGCTGTTATCGGGCAAACGGGATTTAGCTTATGCGCCAGACTCGCGCACCGGGTTGGAAATGGCGTTGTTGCGGGCCATTGCCTTTGTGCCAGGCGAAGTAGCAGCGCCCGCCCATACGGGTCGCGCAGCAGCCTTATCCGCCGCTGGTATTCCGACAGCTACAGCCAGTCCAGTTGCTGCCAGTGTGTCGCCTGAGGAGGCAGCCGCAACTCCGGCTCCTGTGCTGGCGGCCGCAGCCATGCCAACCCTGGCGGCAGAAGCCAGTACTGAATCCAGCCAAGCACTACCGGCCTTAGCGGCACCAATCGCCGACCCTGCCACTGTTCCAGGAACTGTGCCAGGAACTGCACCGGCAACACCGGCAGCGACGATAGACCCATTGTCGGCCAGTATTCTGGCTCGGCGTGGCCTGACCATGCAGTCATTGTCGGCAGGAGCTGAACCGCCAAAAAAGTCTGAGCCTCAGCCGTTGGCGAAGCCTTCGGCCAAGCCGTTGCCAACGCCAGCGGCAGTGGGGCCGGTGTTGAACACTATGCCGCCGGCCCTGTCTGAGAAAGCTCCGGCACCGGTCACGACGACTGTGGCAACAGCAGCCACATCAGCATCAGCATCAGCAACTGAGCGTGTAGCGCAAACGCCAGCAGTATCCTTGCCAAGAGCCAGTCCAGCCCCGGCACTGCAGCCATTAACGGCGTCAAGCCCGGTCGATTTACCACCCTGGCAACTTGCCGAGGTTGTGACCAGCGCGCCACTGTCGGCAGCAACGGCAACAGACTGGCAGGAAGGGCAGGAAGATGACGAACCTTTATCTGCTGAGCTCAGGCCGCAGCTGGCGCAACCCAATGCTGATCGTCAACCGCAAGAGCCAGGCGAAGATGAAGAGCCAGATCCAGTCGCTGATAGTGCTGCTGGCGACTGGGCCTGGCAACAGTATCAACACCAGGATGCAACTGCTGCTGTGTTGCAGACTGAGCCGGCACAGTCACAGAGTACACTACAGCCTCAGCTCACGCAGCAGAGCGAAGCACAACCGATCCGGCATGCGCTGCTGGATAGCTTGCAAGTGTTGGACCCAGAAAATACCGACTTTGCTGAAGAATTGCCGACTGCACAAATCCAGTTGACGCAAGTGCCACAACAGTTAGTGTTTAACGGCGAGATTGATGCCAGCAATTTTGCCGTGCGCTCTGCCAGTCAAGTCGATAGTTGGGCAGCACGGATTGATCAACTGGCTATCGGTGGTCTGATGCGATTATTTTTATTGCATGCCAGTCCGGTGCTGGATGACAGCACTGAGCCTGCGCAACTGAAGTTACATGTCAGTCAGAGTCAGCAACACCTGGATAGCGAAAAAAATCGTCTGACTTTACAGCAGGTGTTGTCGGCCTCTTATGGTCACCCCTTGCAACTGATGGTGACCTTTGCGCCTGAAGTGCCGGCTTGCCCTTTGGCAATCCAGCAACAGATTGAACAGGCCCGGCAGCGTTATGTCCGGCAATTACTGGCCTCAGATCCACTGGTGGTGGCCTTGCAACAACAGTTTGCTGCCGAATTATTGCCAGAAACGCTGGCCGTTAATTAACCGGACATCGGCAGCAGATGGCCTGATGTCTTGTAATTTGCGGGCGATCTGATTATCGTGTCGCCAGCAAAATGTCCAACCGCATTGTTACAGTTAAAAAGAGAGAACCGTTATGTTTAAAGGTGGCATGGGTAATATCATGAAACAGGCGCAGGCGATGCAGGAAAAAATGCAGCGGGCGCAAGAAGAAATCGCCAAACTGGAAGTGACGGGTGAAGCCGGTGCCGGCATGGTCAAAGTGACAATGCTCGGCAATCATAACGTCCGCCGTGTCAGTATTGACGACAGTCTGATGCAGGATGATAAAGAAATGCTGGAAGATTTAATTGCTGCCGCTATCAATGATGCGGTGCGTCGGGTGGAAGAAACCAGCAAAGCTAAAATGGCCGGTGTTGCGGGTGGCATGCAATTACCACCTGGTTTTAAAATGCCATTCTGATTTGTCGTTGAGGACCTGCCGTCATGGCTAAACATACGCCTTTAGTGCAGCAACTGATTGATGCACTCAGGATCCTGCCATCGGTAGGCCCGAAGTCTGCGCAGCGCATGGCTTATCAACTGCTGGAACGTAACCGTACTGGCGGCCTGGAACTCGCGCATGTGCTGCAAGCCGCCATGGAACAGGTGGGGCATTGTCAGCAATGTCGCACTTTTGCCCAGAGTCCGCTCTGTCCCATTTGCCAACATCCGGTGCGGGGCCAAAGTCCGTTGCTCTGTGTGGTAGCTAGTGCGGCTGATTTGTATGCCATTGAGCAAACTGGATTATTTGCCGGTCGTTATTTTGTGTTACGTGGTCAGCTGTCGCCACTGGATGGCATTGGCCCAGCCGAGCTCGGTTTGGATAATCTGGCACGGCAACTGGCTGATGGCAGCATTGCGGAAGTGATCCTGGCAACTAATCCGACCATTGAAGGCGATGCTACAGCTTTTTATATTGCTGAGCTTTGTAAAAAGCACCAAATTCAGGTGTCGCGACTCGCCCAAGGCATGCCGGTTGGCGGTGAATTGGAATATGTCGATGGCAGTACTTTGTCTTATGCCTTTAGCGGGCGCAAACCATTTTAGCCCATCAACTGACTTGATCGCACGCTATGGCGTGCCTGTCGCTGCTTTTTGTCTGTTTAGCTGATGTCAGCTGCCCTTGAAACTTGATTAAGTTTGCCCCATATAGCTGTCAGCCCCGGCGTGTGAGCGTCGGCACTATTTATCATGGTTGCGCATCGTCGCGATGATGGCGACAGGCACTGCTGGCGGATAGCCAGATTATTTTTTGATAAGGAGCGGTAAATGACTGAAACCACACAAAAGCAAACGCATGGCTTTCAAGCCGAAGTCAAACAACTGTTACAGTTAATGATCCATTCTTTGTATTCCAACAAAGAGATTTTCTTGCGCGAGTTGGTATCCAATGCTTCGGATGCTGCTGACAAGCTGCGCTTTTTAGCGTTATCTGACAGCAGTTTATACGACAATGATGGCGATTTACGCGTTCGGATCAGCTTAGATGAAGCGGCCAAAACCATCACCATCAGCGATAATGGTATTGGCATGACGCGGGATGAAGTGATTAGCCATTTAGGCACAATCGCCAAATCAGGCACTAAAGAGTTTTTCTCGCAATTATCCGGTGAAGCCAGCAAAGATTCACAACTGATTGGCCAGTTCGGCGTCGGTTTTTATTCCGCTTTTATTGTGGCCGATAAAGTGACGGTCCGCACCCGCAAGGCTGGCCAGGCCGCTGACAGCGCGGTGGAATGGGAATCTGCCGGTGAAGGTGAATATAGCATCAGCCCAATCGTTAAAGCCGGTCGGGGTACTGATATTGTGCTGCACCTGCGGGACGCTGAAACTGAATTCCTCAGTAAGTGGAAAGTGGAAAGCATTGTCACCAAGTATTCCGACCATATCTCAATTCCGGTGCAAATGTGGGAAGAAGGCACCCCAGAGCGCGACGGTGAAGATGGCGAAAAAATTGCTGCCACCGAAGGCTTCTGGAAAGCCGTGAACAAAGCCACAGCATTGTGGATGCGTGACAAATCCGAAGTGTCTGACACCGAATATCAGGAGTTCTACAAGCACATTTCCCATGACTGGACTGAGCCACTGAGCTGGAGTCATAACAAAGTGGAAGGCAACAGCAACTACACCAGCTTGCTGTATGTGCCGAAAAAAGCGCCTTTTGATCTGTGGAACCGTGAAGCCCGGCATGGTCTGAAACTTTATGTCCAGCGTGTCTTTATCATGGATGACGCTGAGCAGTTTATGCCAAGCTACCTGCGTTTTATCAAAGGGGTATTAGATTCAAGCGATCTGCCGCTGAACGTCTCACGCGAAATTCTGCAAGATACCAAAGTGACGCAGAGTCTGCGCAAAGGTTGTACTTCCCGCGTACTGAAAATGCTGGAAAAAATGGCCAAAGCTGAAGATCAGGCAGAATACCAGTCCTTCTGGACTGAATTTGGCCAGGTGATTAAAGAAGGCCCGGCTGAAGATCATGCCAATAAAGAAACCATCGCCAAACTGCTGCGCTTTGCTTCCACCCAGGAAGACAGTGCTGTGCAAAATGTTGGCCTGGAGGCTTATGTTAGCCGGATGAAAGAAGGTCAGGATGAGATTTATTTCCTGGTTGCAGACAGTTATGAAGCGGCGAAACATAGCCCGCATCTGGAAGTCTTCCGCAAGAAAGGTCTTGAAGTGCTGTTGTTATCCGACCGGATTGATGAATGGTTAATGCAGCATCTGACAGAATTTGAAGGTAAGAAACTGCGCTCTGTGGCCAAGGGTGGCTTGGATTTATCCAAACTGGATGATGAAGAGACCAAAAAAGCGCAAGAAGCCACTGAGAAGCAATTTGCCACTGTCACTGAGCGTTTTAAAACCGCTTTGGGTGAGCAGGTGAAAGATGTTAAAGTCAGTCACAGATTGACCGACAGTCCGGCCTGTGTGGTGACTGACGAGTTTGATATGAGTACTCAGATGATCAAACTGATGGAATCTGTCGGCCAGAAAGTACCGGAAGTGAAACCTATTTTTGAATTAAACCCTGAACATCAGTTGGTGCGGCATATTGCTGACGTGCAGGATGAAGAAAGGTTTAAACAATGGGCTGAAGTGCTGTTTGAGCAAGCATTATTGGCTGAACGCGGTAGCTTGAAAAATCCGGCCAGCTTTGTGACCCGGTTAAATGCGTTATTACTGGATTTAGCCAAGTAATCAGCGCAGTCAGCAGCGGTCTGCCGACCACTGCTGCTGAAAAAGCGGAATAGCATTGTATTGCTGTTCCGCTTTTTTTATGGTCAAAACATGAAATAAGCTGGTTTTTAATCTTAATTCAGAACCTGATTCATTATCGATTTTCATTATCTTTATGATCTTACTCAAATAAATTGCGCAAGTTTAGCGCTAAAATGCTGGTGTCTTTTTGCGCAACAGCACAAATTTCTGCTTTGGATAATTTTTCTGCACTGCTTGCTGAGCCAGAATATGCTTGGACTTTAGTCGAATATTTTGTATCGAAAAATAACTGAAATTGCCTAAAACAGCGATTTAATTGCAAAAATGCCGCTAACTGGCTGATTTGTCAGATTTAGACTAAAGTCGCTATGACATATCTGATGAGCAGGGCCAGGATGACAAATTTCTTGTCTGATGACGGACATTGTGTAAAGATCCGGACCTTACAACGATTGGATCAATCCCCAGCTACTCGAGGTTTTGTATGCGTATTATTTTGTTGGGTGCCCCAGGTGCCGGAAAAGGAACTCAGGCGCAGTTTCTGATGAATAAATTTGGCATCCCACAAATTTCGACCGGTGATATGCTGCGTGCTGCGATTAAAGAAGGCACACCGCTTGGTTTAGCGGCGAAACAAGTGATGGATGCGGGTCAACTGGTGTCTGATGATCTGATCATCGGTCTGGTGAAAGAACGTATCGCCAAGGCCGATTGTGCTAATGGTTTCCTGTTAGACGGTTTTCCACGCACTATTCCGCAAGCCGATGCGATGAAAGAGAATGGTGTGGCTGTTGATCATGTCATAGAATTTGATGTTCCTGACGATGTAATCGTTGAACGGATGAGTGGCCGCCGGGTACATCCGGCTTCTGGTCGGGTTTATCATATCAGCTATAACCCGCCCAAAGTGGCTGGCAAAGATGATGAAACCGGTGAAGATCTGGTGATCCGCGAAGATGATAAAGAACAGACTGTCCGTAAGCGTTTAGGGATTTATCACGAGCAAACTGAGCTACTGGTGGGTTATTACCGCCAGCAAGCCGAACAGGGTCTGACGCACTATCATCATTTGGATGGCACTCAGGCAGTTGACAGTGTCAGCGCTCAGTTATTGGCGTTATTAAGCTAAACTATTGAGTCTTCTTAAAAACCCGCCAACTGGTGGGTTTTTTTTCGGCTATTTATGCTATAAACAGCCCTCGGCCTATTTGACCTGACAGGCAAGATTAAAGGTAGCGATATGCAACTTGAGTTCCTTGTTTTACCTTATTATGCAGCCGCATTGGCTGTCTTTTATGTAGTGCTGGCTTTTCTGGTGATCCGGCAGCGTTTTAAATTGCGGATCGGGCTTGGCGATGGTCAACAGCCTGAGCTGGTCAAAGTGGTACGCATTCATGGCAATTTTGCCGAGTATGTGCCTTTTCTGCTGCTGTTGTTACTGATCCTCGAATTGCAAGGCGCTGCACTGTGGCAATTGCATCTGGTGGGGGCTTTGACGCTGGGTGGCAGACTTTGCCATGCGGTTGGATTATTGCGCAGTAGCGGCACTTCAGCACCACGCTTTGTTGGGATGATCAGTACGTTCAGCGCCTTGTTGCTTGCGGCTGGGCTATTGTTGTTTTAGAGATTGAGTCGGATGAAAGTGATGGGGCAGGGGCCGGCGGTGCTGATGTTGCACAGCTCGCTGAGCAGCCACAAACAATGGTCGATGCTGGCAAGCCAGTTAGCGACCGACTATCAGCTGTTTTTGCCGGATTTAGCCGGTTATGGTGCCCAACCAGCCCTCTTTGCAGACCAAAGCAGCCGATATCGGCTGGAACAAGAAGCGGCACTGATTTTGACGGCCTTGCCCGCTGCAGTGAAGGCAAAACCCTTAGTGCTGATCGGCCACTCTTTTGGTGGCGCCGTGGCGCTGCATCTGGCCCGGACCGGTTCGTTGCAAGTGCGGCAATTATTGTTATTTGAACCTGTCGCATTCCATCTATTGGCAGCTGCAACTGATGCTTTATCGCAGCAGCTCTGTCAGGAAGTACAGCAATTGGCGGCGCAGATGCAAGCTGCCAGCCCTTGGCATGCCGCACAGTTGTTTGTTGATTATTGGCAACAAGCGGATTATTTCCAGCATTTGCCGCTGCGGGTGCAACAGCAAATGACAGCGCAGGTTGGTAAAGTGGCGGCCGATTTTACCGCCTTGTTAGATGAACCTGCCAGTCTGGCGCAATACCAGCAGATCAGTTGCCCGGTGTTATTATTAACCGGTGCACAGAGTCGAAGGCCGGCACTTCGGATCAGCGAATTATTAGCCAGTATCTGGCCACAAGCAGTCTGCCAGCAATTGCCAACCGGCCATATGGGGCCGGTGACCGATGCCGCCATCGTCAATCCGCGGTTTTTACAGTTTTTGGCGACGACTTAAATGAAACAACCAGCGCCAGGCTGGTTGTTTTGCAGTGGAATTTTTTACGGAGCTTTCGTGCACTGAGCTCTGTTAGGGCGCGACGGCCTGTAACACCGCAACATCACTGTTGGCGGCCGTTTGCTGACTTAACAGCGCCGAAGGCTGCCCATGGCCAATACTGACTTTCCTCGGTTTGAGCGCTTCCGGCACTTCGCGCATCAATTCGATATGCAGCAGGCCATTATGCACTGTGGCGCCAGTCACTTTGATATAGTCAGATAACTGGAACTTGCGCTCAAAATTGCGCTCTGCAATGCCCTGATGCAGGTAACGCCGGTCTTCGGTTTTATCCGCTTTCTGGCCGCGTACCAGTAATTTATTGTGTTCGGTTTCGATCGACAGTTCATCTTGCTCAAAACCTGCGACCGCCATGGTGATCCGATACTGATCTTCACCCGTGACTTCAATATTGTAAGGCGGATAAGCAGGTTGTTTTTCATTGCGGGCTGCTGCATCCATTAAAGATGCCAGGTGATCAAATCCGATAAAAGAACGGTAGAATGGAGAAAAATCTAAAGTAGTCATCACTAATTCCTCATAAAGTAAGCAAATCAGTTCGTTACGAACTTGTGTTTGGACTGTTCAACAGTTGAACCAGTCAGTAACAGCAGCCACTCAGGCCTGCTGTTACTCCTTTAATAAGGTCAGCCGCGATGTTTTCAAGCCAGCATAACTAAAAAATTTAGTCGGTCACTTTGGCCTCTGGCGCCTTGGTCTGTGAAGTCACTGGCGTGACAGGAGATGGCAGTAAGCTTAATACTGCCTGAAAATCAGCGGGTTGCTCCAGCCCTTTGGCGAGTTGCTGATGCAATAAAGTGCCGTCCGGACCAATCAGCAGCAGGGCGCTCGCCAATAGGCCCACATCTTTGATCCGTAAGCCAAAACTGCTGCCAAAATCACCCCAGACGGCATCAGAATATAAACTGACTTTGTTAAGTTCCACTGTCGCGGCAAAACGGCTTTGGGCAAACGCAACATCGGTGCTGACCAGGATGCTACTGACTTGTTCGGGCAACGCCGCTGTTTGCGCAATAAAATGCTTGGCCAATTGCCGTCCGAGTTCAGTGTCCAGGCTTGGAACTGTCTGGATCAGCAGATATTTGCCGGTAAAATTGACCCGTCGCACCGGGTGCAACTGGGCATTCGCCAGCTTAAAATCAGGCACAGGTTGGCCGAGGGTCTGAACTTCACCCTGCAATTGCAGTGGGCTGCCGTTGGCGGTCACCGAGGAAATACGTTCAGATAAATTGGCCGTCAAATCGGCTGCTGTGGCTTCAGTCAGTATGCTGCAGCACAGCGCCATTAAAAGGGCCCGGTGACTTGGGGAAAATTGTTTCATCATAAAATCCTAAATTAACAGGCAAGGGGAATAATACCGGCTTTAAAGTCAGCAACTTGCCGCAAAAACTTCCAGATTAAAATTCGCACTTGGCACACTTCAGCGCTACACTGGAACATAACATGATGCCGAGTGAGTGACCAATGGTAGCAGCGGTTTTAATTTGTGATGATTCCAATCTGGCGCGAAAACAAATGGCGCGTAGTTTACCTGCGGATTGGCAGGAAAAAATATCTTTTGCCGGTCATGGTCAGGAAGCGCTGGAAGTATTAAAACGACAACCGGTTGATTTGCTATTTCTGGATTTAAATATGCCGATCCTGGATGGTTATCAGGTATTGCAGGCGATTAAGGAACAACAAATTCCGGTCAAAGTGGTGGTGGTATCCGGCGATATTCAGCCAGAAGCGCGTGAACGGGTGTTAAGTTATGGTGCGCTCGATTTTATTCGCAAGCCGGTGGCGGCAGAAAAACTGACCGAAGTGTTAGAGCAATTTACGGTCGCTCATACGGTGGCTGACAGTCAGAAAGTTCAGGACCGGGTGCTGGCAGGTGCTGCCAGTCACCAGCAGTTTGCGCTGGATCCAATTTTGCGGGATGTGTTTCAGGAACTCACCAATGTGGCAATGGGACAGGCGGGTGATTTGCTGGCTCGTTTGCTGAAAGTCTTCGTCAAATTACCAATCCCGAATGTCAATTTAATTGAAGTCAGTGAATTACATATGGCGATTGCATCCGTTGAACAAAAGCAAACGACTTCAGCGGTTTGTCAGGGCTTTATCGGTGGTGGAGTCTCAGGCGAGGCTTTATTGATCCTCAATGACTCCAGCTTTGTTGATATCGCCAAATTGCTTAACTACGAAGGCAAGCTCACCACCAAAACTGAACTCGAGCTGTTAATGGATATTGGTAATATCCTGATTGGCGCTGTGCTGAAGGGCTTAGCTGAGCAGATTGATATGTCTTTCAGTCAGGGGCATCCGGTGGTGCTGGGGCAGCATGCGCCGGTCAGCGAAATGATCAAAGCCAATGCCAGACGCTGGAAAAGAACATTGGCAATAGAAATCAGTTATGGCATTGAAAATTACAATATTAACTGTGATTTGTTGTTACTGTTTACCGAAGACAGTATCAAAACACTGAATTACAAAGTCGAATTTCTGTTAGAAGAGTAGTTATGTCCCAAGATAATACTGATGTCTCACAAGTGCACTGGTTGCTCGACATGTTCCAGACCGTTGATGTTGGTCTGGTGGTATTGACGACTGACTACAAGATCCAGGTGTGGAACGGCTTCATGGAAAACCACAGCGGTCTGACCCCACGGCAAGTACGGGACAGAGTGTTGTTTGATTTGTTTTCCGAAATTGATGAAGACTGGCTCAGACGAAAATGTGATCCGGTGATTTTGCTGAAAAACAAAGCTTTTACCATTTGGGAACAGCGGCCATTTATTTTTAAATTTCGCAATTACCGGCCTATTACCGGAGTTGCCGATTATATGTATCAGAACAGTACCATTTTTCCAATCACTGATGTGCGGGGCGCTGTCACGCATTTATGCATGATTATTTATGATGTGACCGATGTTGCCACCAGCCGGCTGGAACTGGAGTCGATGAATGGTCAGTTAAGACAGCTGTCCAAAACCGACTTTCTGACCGATCTGAGCAACCGGGGGCATTGGGAAGATGCCCTGCATCATGAATTTAAACGACTGAAACGCAGTGGTCAGCGCAGCGCGTTGCTGATGTGTGATATCGATCATTTTAAACGGGTCAATGACACCTTTGGCCATGCGGCCGGTGATGCTGTGATCCAGGCAGTGGCGAAAGCGGTGAAGAAAAATCTGCGGGAAACCGATGTGGCCGGCCGTTACGGCGGCGAAGAATTCGCCGTGTTGCTGGTGGACACCACTGAAGATCAGGCATTGTTTTTCGCCGAGCGACTGCGTAAAACCGTGGAAAATGTTGCTATTGAATATAACCACCAGTTGCTGAAAGTGACGGTCAGTATTGGGATTGCTGAATTCAGTGCCGAGATGCATGAACACCGCAACTGGATTGAAGCGGCTGATAAAGCCTTATATACCTCCAAAGCCAACGGCCGGAATCAGGTGACTTTGTGCCGCACTGCTGCTGAATAACAAGGCGTTGGATCCACCAGAGTGACCGCCGTCAGCAATCTGCATGCTGACGGCGATATTGGTTTAATTCGGCACCATTAATAACGGCTGCACACTATTGTCCTCGTTTAACTGCTCCAGTTTTACCGTAAAACCCCACAGTCTGTGCAGGTGCTTCAGGACCTGATGATAGCTGTCTGCCAGTGGGATCCGCCGGTTTGGCACAAATCGTAATGTCAACGAACGATCGCCGCTGATATCGACATTCCAGACCTGAATATTAGGTTCAATATTGCTGAGGTTGTATTGGGCCGACAGCATTTGCCGAATGTGCTGATAGCCTTCACTATTATGGATAGCTGCCACTTCAAGACTGTTCTCTTTATCGTCATCGACGATGGCAAACAGGTGGAAATCACGGATGATTTTTGGTGACAAATACTGGCTGATAAAACTCTCATCCTTAAAGTTTTGCATGGCAAAATGCAGGCTTTGTACCCAATCAGATCCTGCCAGTTGCGGAAACCACGCTTTGTCTTCCTCGGTAGGCTGTTCACAAATACGCCGGATATCGCAGAACATAGCAAAACCCAGTGCATAAGGGTTGATACCAGAATAATATTTTGAGTTATACGGCGGTTGTGCCACCACATTGGTGTGGTTATGCAGCACTTCCAGCATAAATTTATCGCTGACCAGACCTTCCCCGTACAGATGTTGCAATATGGTGTAATGCCAGAACGTCGCCCAGCCTTCATTCATCACCTGAGTTTGTTTTTGCGGATAAAAATACTGCGAAATTTTCCGCACTATCCTGACTATTTCGCGTTGCCATGGTTTTAGCAAGGGGGCATTTTTTTCAATAAAATACAGAATGTTTTCTTGCGGCTCCGCCGGAAAATGCCGTTCTTGTGGTTCGTGATGATGTTCTTTGTTGGGAATGGTTTTCCACAGCTGGTTCACCTGAGACTGCAGATAATTTTCCCGATCTTTTTGCCGGCGTTGTTCCTCATCCATCGAAATTTTCTGTGGTCTTTTGTAGCGATCCACGCCGTAATTCATCAGGGCGTGGCAGGAGTCGAGGATATCTTCCACTTCATTGATGCCATATTTTTCTTCGCAGTCACTGATGTATTTTTTGGCAAACACCAGATAATCAATAATCGAGGATGCATCTGTCCATGTTTTAAATAAGTAATTGTTTTTGAAAAAAGAGTTATGGCCATAGCAGGCGTGAGCCATCACCAGCGCCTGCATGGTAATGGTGTTTTCTTCCATTAAATACGCAATACAAGGATTGGAGTTAATGACAATTTCATAGGCCAGCCCCATGAAACCACGTTTGTAGTTTTGTTCGGTCTGGATAAATTTTTTGCCGTAAGACCAATGGTTATAACCCAGTGGCATCCCGACACTGGAATAAGCGTCCATCATTTGTTCGGCGGTGATAATTTCAATTTGATTCGGGTAATAATCCAGTTGGTAGTGTTTGGCAACCCGTTCAATTTCAGTCTGGTAACGGGTGAGCAATTCAAAAGTCCAGTCCGGTCCATCCGGTAGCTGGCACAGGGGCGGTTCGGCAACTGTTTTACGTTTGGCGGTCATGTTTTGCTCCTTGTCGGCTCAGGCGGCCTGTTTTTTGAACAGTTCGCGGAACACCGGATAAATATCACTGACCTGACGGATAGGTTGAATGGCAAAGTTGTCAAAAGTTGCCAGCAGTTTTTCGTATTCCAACCACAAACTCTGGTGCGGTCGTTGGGTAATTTCGATATAAGCGTAATAACGCACCAGAGGCAGCAGTTGTTCGGTCAGCAACTGGGCGCATTGTGGACTGTCATCGGCCCAGTTATCGCCATCAGAAGCCTGAGCTGCATAGATATTCCACTGACTTGGGTCATATCTTTCCTTGACGATGTCAGCCATCAGCTTTAATGCGCTCGATACAATAGTACCGCCGGTTTCTTGGGAATAAAAAAACTCTTGTTCATCAACTTCTTTGGCCTGAGTGTGGTGACGGATATACACCACGTCGACGTTTTTGTAACTGCGGCTTAGAAACATATAGAGCAGAATATAAAAACGTTTCGCCATGTCTTTAGTGGCCTGGTCCATCGAACCTGAGACATCCATCAGACAAAACATCACGGCTTTGCTGGTGGGCTCAGGTCTTTTGGCAAAATTGCGAAAACGCAGGTCAAAACTATCAATAAAAGGCACAGCATCAATCCGGCGTTTCAGCTCTGCTGCCTGTTGTCGCAGTTGTTGCAGTTGCAATTGATCCGGAATTGCCTCCTGTAGCAACAGCTCGATCCGGGTTTCTACCTCTTTAAGCAGTTTTTTCTTGCCGGCAGACATGGCAACCCGACGCGCCAGCGAGCCTTGTAACGATCGAACTATATCGATGTTGCTCGGGACGCCTTCAGAGCGGTAGCCCGCACGGACATTTTTGTATTGCACCAGTTTATCCAGCTGGTTTTTTTTCAGATTCGGCAGTTCCAGATCTTCAAACAGCAAATCCAGATACTCATCTTTGGAGATGGAAAACACAAATTCGTCTTCGCCTTCACCATCCCGACTGGCCTCCCCCTGACCAGAGCCACCGCCCTGACCACCTAAGGGTCTTTTGATCCGATCGCCGGTACTGAACTGATCATTGCCAGGATGGATCATCTCCCGATGTCCGCCCTTGCCTTGGTGGAAAAATGGCTCTGTAATATCCCGGCCCGGAATAGTGACAGATTCGCCGCTATCAATATCCGTCACGCTGCGTTTACTGATAGCGTCAGACACCGCCTGTTTGATTTGCTGTTTATAACGGCGGATGAACCTTTGCCGATTCACCGCACTTTTGTTTTTGCCGTTCAGGCGTCGATCGATAAAATGCGCCATAGCACCTCCGGCTGACCCTCAGTATCATTGCGATTTGCGAACGCGCAGATACCATTCTGACAACAGTCGCACCTGTTTGCGGGTGTAGCCTTTTTCCATCATCCGATCGACAAAATCATCATGTTTTTTCTGATCGTCGGTCGAGGTTTTGGCATTAAATGAAATCACCGGCAGCAGCTCTTCAGTGCTGGAGAACATTTTTTTCTCTATCACAGTGCGCAGCTTTTCATAGCTGGTCCAGGTTGGATTTTTGCCATTATTTTTCGCTTTGGCTCTGAGTACAAAGTTAACAATCTCGTTGCGAAAATCCTTTGGATTACTGATACCGGCTGGTTTTTCAATTTTTTCCAATTCAGCATTCAGCGCTGCGCGATCAAACAACTGACCGGTTTCCGGATCGCGATATTCCTGATCCTGGATCCAGAAATCGGCATAAATCACATAACGATCAAAAATGTTTTGGCCATATTCTGAATAAGACTCCAGATAGGCGGTTTGAATTTCTTTACCGATAAACTCGACATATTTGGGGATCAGGTAGCCTTTCAGATGCTCCAGATAACGTTCTGCCACATCGGCCGGGAATTGCTCCCGCTCGATTTGTTGCTCCAGCACATAAAATAAATGTACTGGGTTGGCGGCCACTTCGGTACTGTCGAAGTTAAAGACTCTGGATAAAATTTTAAAGGCAAAGCGGGTCGACAAGCCGGTCATGCCTTCGTCGACACCGGCATAATCCCGGTATTCCTGATAGGATTTGGCTTTTGGATCTGTGTCTTTTAAACTTTCGCCATCGTACACCCGCATTTTGGAATACAGGCTGGAGTTTTCCGGCAGTTTCAGTCTTGATAACACCGCAAACTGCGCCAACGAGGTCAGAGTACCTGGTGCACAAGGCGATACTTTTAACTCACTGTTTTCCAAAAGTTTGCCGTAAATTTTGACTTCTTCTGACACCCTTAGGCAATAAGGCACTTTGACGATATAGACCCGGTCTAAAAAGGCTTCATTGTTTTTGTTGTTTCGAAAGGTTTGCCATTCTGACTCGTTACTATGCGCCAGAATAATGCCCTCAAAGGGTAATGCGGCCAGGCCTTCAGTGCCGTTATAGTTGCCTTCCTGAGTGGCGGTTAATAATGGATGTAGCACTTTGATTGGTGCTTTGAACATCTCAACAAATTCCATTACACCTTGATTGGCGCGACATAAAGCCCCTGAGTAGCTGTATGCATCCGGATCGTTTTGGGCAAAATGCTCCAACTGACGAATATCGACTTTACCCACTAAAGATGCAATGTCCTGATTGTTTTCATCCCCTGGTTCAGTTTTGGCAATGGCAATTTGATCCAAAATCGAGGGGTATTTTTTGACCACCCGGAACTGACTGATATCGCCATTAAACTCATGCAATCTTTTACTGGCCCAGGGCGACATAATAGTTTTTAAATAGCGTTTAGGAATGCCGTATTCTTGCTCCAGAATATTGCCATCTTCAGCTAAATCGAATAAACACAATGGGTTGTCGTAAACTGGTGAGTCTTTCAGATAATAAATAGGCACCTGTTGCATCAGTGATTTCAGTTTTTCGGCCAATGACGACTTACCGCCGCCAACCGGACCGAGCAGATACAGGATTTGTTTACGCTCTTCCAGCCCTTGTGCTGAGTGTTTCAGGTAAGACACTATTTGTTCGATGGCATCTTCCATGCCATAAAACTCAGAAAAGGCTGGATAACGAGCGATCACCCGGTTAGAAAAAAGCCGGCTCAGTTTCGGATCCTGCGCCGTATCAATAAACTCTGGCTGACCAATCGCCATCAGCAGTCGCTCTGCAGCGCTGGCGTAACAACTTTTATCGCCTTTACACAAAGTCAGGAACTCAGCAATGCTGTATTCCTCTTCTTTTGCCGCTTCGTATCTTGACTTGTAGTGCTCAAAAATGCCCATATGCACCTCCGCAACCTTGTCGTGGAAACTAAAGACTTTGTTTGTGTGATGACTCAAGATTAGACAGTAAAATCTGGCTTCGCCTGTCTAATTCACAGAATTTAATTGAATTTTTTTTAGCACAAGTCGTAAAGATTCTGAGGCTATGCCGGACAGTGTGGCGGTGGTGGCGCTGCAGGGCGAAAAAAACCCGGCGAGCGCCGGGTTGATCAAAGGTGGCTGAACCAGATCGCTTAAGCGAAATTGGCAGCAGCAAATTCCCAGTTAACCAGCGCCCAGAAGGCGTTCAGGTAAGTTGGGCGGGCATTACGGAAATCGATGTAATAAGCATGTTCCCACAGGTCAACGGTCAGCACTGGTGTGATGCTGCTGTCAGTCAGTGGTGTGCCGGCATTGCTGGTATTGACGATATCCAGGCTACCGTCAGCTTTTTTCACTAACCAGGTCCAGCTTGAACCGAAGTTGTTAACAGCTTTATCGTTAAAAGCGGTCTGGAAAGCGGCGAAAGAACCCCATTTTGCGTTAATGGCAGCTGCTAATGCGCCTGTTGGTTCGCCACCGGCATTAGGTGCCAGGCAGTGCCAGTAAAACGTATGGTTCCAAATTTGCGCGGCGTTGTTAAACACCGGGCCTTCTGAAGAACGAATGATATCTTCTAATGATTTACCAGCAAAATCAGTGCCTTCAATCAAAGAGTTCAGTTTCACCACATAAGCATTGTGGTGCTTGCCGTGGTGGTAATCCAGAGTTTCCGGGGAGATGTGTGGTAATAACGCATCTTTAGCATAGGGTAATGCTGGTAATTCAAAAGCCATTTCTAATTCTCCACTGACGTTGTTTATGGTGTCTGCATCGCGTAGACTACAAAACCTGACTAAAATACTCAAGTTTTACCTGAGTTTTGGCGGGTGTTGTCTGGCTCGCTGATGCTGTTTTTCTGCTGTACTTTATTTTTGGGGCAGATCTTGAAAACTCAAGTGGCTGACCGCAAATCCTCTGGTAAAATCATTCGACAATTTTTTGCTGTATTGCAGAGGCTCCTGATGGAAACGATCGACAAAATTAAACAACAACTTGCTGATAACCCAATTATTCTGTTTATGAAAGGGTCGCCAAAATTCCCAAGCTGTGGCTTTTCTGCCCAAGCTTCGCAAGCGCTGATTGCCTGTGGTGAGCAATTTGCTTATGTCGATATTCTGCAAAATCCGGATATCCGGGCAGAGTTACCGAAATTTGCCAATTGGCCAACCTTCCCGCAGCTGTGGGTTGAGGGTGAGCTGGTTGGTGGTTGTGACATTATGCTGGAAATGTTTCAGCGTGGTGAATTACAGCCGCTGATCAAAGAAACTGCGGCCAAATATCAAAAGCCAGCGGATGCCGCTGAGTAAGGTGATGCTGGCGCTAGGTTACAGCAACTCGAGGACCCTTGGTGATTAGAGTCCAGTTGGTTGAGCCAGTGATAAAAAAGCAGCTTCGGCTGCTTTTTTTATCACTGCAAACTTATGCGGGTTGTTCAGTGTTATTTTCCGGCTCCACAGCCAGAAAGGGCGGGGGCCAGCCGCCCAGTTGCTGCCAGCGGTTTACGATATGACAGAATAATTCGGCAGTGCGCTCGGTATCATATAAAGCACTGTGGGCTTCTTTGTTATCAAAAGGAATACCAGCAGCCTGACAGGCTTTGGCCAGCACGGTTTGACCTAATGCCAAAGCGGCCAGTGTGGTGGTATCAAAAGAGACAAAGGCATGAAAGGGTGAGCGTTTAATATGATTACGCTCAACGGCAGCGTTTAAAAAACTTTGATCAAAGGCCGAATTATGCGCCACCATCACCGCACGCTGACAACCGGCGTCTTTTTGCGCTTTACGCACGGCTTTAAAAATTTCGGTCAGGGCTTCACGTTCTGTCACAGCACCGCGCAATGGGTTATAAGGGTCGATGCCATTAAAGGCCAATGAGCTTGGATTGAGTACAGCCCCTGCAAAAGGCTCCACATGAAAATGCAGTGTTTGCAGGATACTGAGCTGTCCCTGTTCGTCCATTGTCAGTAAAGTGGCTGCTATTTCTAACAAAGCATCAGTTTGCGCATTAAAGCCTGCCGTTTCGACGTCGATAACTACAGGGTAATAACCACGGAATCTTTGAGAAAGCAGAGTTGTCGCTTGTGTCATATCCAAACCAGCCTAAAAATCGGATCGGCAGTATGCCAAAAAAAATGCGACTCGTCTTGTTACGGCACATCCTTTGCAGGATTAATCTTGCTATGCTGTGCACAATATTACCCTCGGTTCGCAGTGTGCAAAGCTGCAAGGACCGAGATCTAAAGCAGGAGGGCCTATGAAATCAAGTAGTTATCTGTTGGTGGCTCTGTTGCTGACCACAAAGACCACCCTGTTGCAGGCGAATAGTTCGGATGGCCGCCACAATGTGCGGCATTATGCTGCCGCTCTGGAGCAGTCCAACTGGTCGTTGAAAAATGCCACTGCGCTGAAATGTGAACTCAGCCATAGTATCCCTAATTTTGGTGAAGCGCTGTTTGTCAGCCAGGCCAACAAAGAACTGAACCTGCAGTTTGAATTAAAAATGATCCGGTTACCGGACGATTATGGTTTAGCCAAGGTGCTGTCTGTACCGCCGAACTGGCGTGCCGGCGAAAGTGCCAAAACTATTTCTGAGCTTAAACTACTAAAACAGTTTGATGGTGCTTTGCCGAAAAAACAGGCCTGGACTTTATTAACCGAGCTGGAACAAGGTTTTAGTCCGACTTTTTATTTTGCCGATTGGCATAGCCCTTTTGATCAGATCGCTGCTGCTATTAATCCTGTCCATTTTGATGAACCTTATCAGCAATTTAGTCAGTGTATGGCTGCGTTACTGAAATATAGTTTTGAAGATATCGCGCTGACGGTGTTGAATTATCAGTCCAACAGTGATGAATTGACGCGCGAATCGCAGCATCGGCTGAATCAGATTGCTGAATACCTGAAACATGACAAAGCCGTTGCCAGTGTCAGCATTGATACTTACACCGACAGTTATGGTGGGCGTTGGATCAACGAAGAGTTATCGCGCAAAAGAGCGGCCAGCCTGAAAGCATTTTTTGTCGCCGCCGGGGTCGACGACAAAGTCATCCGCACTGAAGGTTTTGGCGAAAAACGTCATGTTGCACCGAACGAGACCAGCCGTGGCCGGGGAACTAACCGTCGTGCCGTGGTACAACTGGTGAAGTTATAACGCCTGGCAGCACAAAATGACGCTGACTTGGCGCCGGTTTGTGCCGTTGTGTTAGCGGGGCGCCAGTTTTTTGTCCTGAAAACGCTGTGGTGTGACTAATGCTGTCATCACAGCCGGTAACGGCTGGGGCTCGCCACATAAGCTTGCTGCCAGTTGTTCTGCCAATAAGGGCGCGAACAATAAGCCACGGGCACCAAGTCCACCCAGTAGCCATAAGCCCGCGTTCAGTTCACCGGCCAGCGGCAGATGATCCGGCACTGTAACCCGAACCCCGGCTTTAGCCGAAACAACGCTGGCATCGGCAAACCAGCCGGGTTGCTGTAGCACTGTATTGACCAAATCCAGATTCTGCTGATTATCTTCGGCCAGTTCCACCGCAGTGGTTCTGCTGCGGTCAAAGGTGGCGCCGACGCAATGCTCCTGTTGATCAGCAGGCGTGATATAGCCCTGATGACAGAGCACAGTGCTAAGTGCAGCCATCGCAGGTGCCTTGACATGGCTGACCTGACCCCGCACCTGATTCAGCGGTAAATGTGCCGTCGGCACCAACGCGGTTAAGCCGGTGCCATTGGCGAGCACCAGGCGACTGCGCTGCAACTCGCCCTGATTGGTCTGCAAGCGCCAGTCAGCCGACGTTGCGGCAGCTTGTTTAGACACACCCTCAGAGGCGACTGCAGATAACTGCTGGACCTGACAATTAAATTGCACCTTAAAGTTGGCTTGTTGCCGTAAAAACGACAGCGCGGCCTGACAAAAACCTTGCGGTGCTATCCAGCCACCAGCCGGAAAAAATAATCCAGGGTAGGGCAGTTCCAGTCCGGCCTGAGTGCTGGCTTGCGCGGCATCCAGTGGCAGAAACAAACCTGGGGCAAAGGCCGGATCGGCACTGATTTTTTGCTGCCGGCCAGCCAAGGCTGTGGTGCAGGCGAGTGTCAGCACACCACAAAAATCGGCAGCAAAACTAAATTGCTGTTGCATCCGACGGTAAAAACGGCCGGCAAAAGTAAAAGCATGGCTATGTAACGCCGATACCGGGGTATAGCTGGCCTGTAGTTGTGGATATAAAGCACCTTGCCGGTTGTGTGAGGCTTGCAGGGCAATATCGGTATCCTGACACAATAACTCAACGGCACAACCGCGTTGTTGCAGTGCCAGTGCCAGGCAGATAGACGCCAGGCCGCCGCCGATAATAGTCACAGGCTCAGGACTGATTTGGTGCGGTGCAGGCATTGCAGTGGCGTGGTTGGCAAGTGCTAGGTTATCGTGCAGGGTTTCGATGATCCCCACTGTCATTTCGCGTTTACGACCATAACCTTTGATTTTTCGGACACTAAAACCAGCGTCCTGCAAGCCCCGCCTGACTAAACCTGCACTGGTAAAAGTGGCCACAGTAGTCCCTTTTTTGGCTAACCTTGCCATCTGCTGAAACAACTCGGGCTGCCACATCTGTGGGTTTTTACTGGGGGCAAAACCATCTAAAAACCAGGCATCAGCCTGATTCTGCACCGGCAATTGCGGCATGGAATCATGCACATCGCCTAACCACAGATCCAGCGTCACATTGCCTTGCTCAAACTGCAACCTATGACAGCCAGGCAATGCCAGCGGGTATTGTGCCAGTAATTGCTCCGCCAGTTCCTTTAGTGCCGGCCAGCTTTGCAGAGCCTGGCGTAAATCGGCTAATTGCAGCGGATATTTTTCAAAAGTGGAAAAATATAAGCGCTGGCACAGTGCTGCGCTTTGCTGCTGGCGGTGCAGACGAAAGTGTTGCCATGCCAGCAAAAAATTTAAGCCAGTGCCAAAACCGGTTTCGATAATGTGAAAAAAACTGGCCTGATGCTGTGCCCAACGTTCGGGTAAGCCATTTTGCTGCAAGAACACATAACGGGTCTCTTCCAGACCACTTTCATTGGAAAAATACACATCATCAAACAGATCCGACACCGGCGTGCCTTGTTCGTTGTAATGAATTTGGGCGCTTTTGATCACTTGCATAACGAGGCCTCAGAAAAAAATCCTGACTAGTTTAACCTGATTGTCATTTTATTTGATAATAGTGTACAACTGTGCGCTGAAATTGGACCAGTTGCGGCAGAAAAGTCCGTACAATGTTTTTATTCAGCTATTTTTGATGTGCCAGCACATCAGTACAAAGAACTAACTTATCAGCAGATTCAGGAGTCAGAATGAAAAGAGCAGTAATCACCGGATTGGGCATAGTTTCCAGCATCGGTAACAATCAGGCTGAAGTGTTGGCCTCGTTAAAAGCTGGCCGCTCAGGTATTACTTTTTCGCAGGAGTTTGCTGATCTGGGCCTGCGCTCACAAGTCTGGGGTAATATTAAATTAGATCCAAGCGAATTGATTGACCGCAAAGCCTATCGTTTTATGGCGGATGCCGCTGCATTTGCCTATATTTCCATGCAGCAAGCCATTGAAGATGCGGGTTTAACCCCAGAACTGGTTTCACAGCCACGCACTGGTCTGGTGGCTGGATCCGGCGGTGCTTCTTCCAAAACCCAGGTGGAGGCGGCTGATATCCTGCGGGAAAAAGGCGTGAAACGGGTCGGGCCTTATGCAGTGCCTAAAACCATGGCCAGTACTTGTTCGGCTTGTCTGGCGACACCTTTCCAGATTAAAGGCGTGAACTATTCCATCAGTTCAGCTTGTGCCACCAGCGCGCATTGTATCGGTCATGCTGTCGAACTGATTCAGCTTGGCAAACAGGACATTATTTTTGCCGGTGGTGGCGAGGAAGTGCATTGGTCATTGGCGATGGAATTTGATGCCATGGGGGCTTTATCGACCAAATATAATGAGACACCGGAACTGGCGTCCCGCACTTATGATGCCAGCCGCGATGGTTTTGTCATCTCAGGTGGTGGCGGTATTCTGGTGATAGAAGAGCTGGAACATGCGCTGGCGCGTGGTGCCAAAATTTATGCTGAAGTGGTCGGTTATGGCGCCACTTCTGATGGGTACGACATGGTAGCCCCAAGTGGCGAAGGTGCGATTCGCTGTATGCAAATGGCGATGCAACATGTCACTGCCCCGATTGATTACGTCAACACCCACGGCACCAGCACGCCAGTTGGGGATGTGAAAGAACTGGGGGCTATTCAGCAGGTGTTTGCCGGCCAATCTCCGGCGATCAGTGCGACCAAAGCGATGACCGGGCATGCCCTGGGCGCAGCCGGGGTGCACGAAGCTATTTATTCTTTGTTGATGCTGGAACATGGTTTTATTGCGCCTTCCATCAATATCACTGAGTTGGATGCTGCGGCAGAAGGCTTGAATATCGTCACCGAAGCCCGTGCCGCTGAATTAACGACAGTGATGTCAAACAGCTTCGGTTTTGGTGGCACCAATGCCACTTTAGTGCTGCAAAAATATCAAGGCTGAGCCTAGTTGTGATAGCTTCGCACTGATTGGTACTGTCTCAATGGTAAAATATCAAAGCCACCAACCGGTGGCTTTGTGCTTTCAGTCAGACTAAAATGCATTTTTCCTGATAATACTCAGTCCTTTAGCCGGTGAAAACAGTCATGAAAATTTATGCTGATGAAAATATGCCCTATGTGCAGCAATTTTTTGCGGGACTGGGCGACGTGACGCTGGTCGATGGTCGGCAGTTAACTGCAGCGCAACTGGCTGATGCGGATGTGTTGCTGGTAAGATCTGTCAGTCGGGTGGATCAGGCGTTGCTGGCACAAAATCATCGCTTGCGTTTTGTCGGGACCGCCACTATCGGGGTTGATCATATTGACCAGGCCTATTTGCTAAGCCGTGGTGTGGCTTTTAGCAGCGCCCCGGGCTGCAATGCGCAGTCGGTGGTGGAATACGTCCTCAGCAGCTTGTTTTTGCTCTCAGAACAACAGCAAAAACCCCTGCAGCAGTGGACTGTTGGTGTGGTTGGCGTTGGCCAGATTGGTTCCAGGCTGGTGAAAACGCTGCAAGCGCTGCAAGTGCGGGTATTGCAGTGTGATCCGGTGCGGGCCGGGCAAGAAGCTGATTTTGCGCATACCGATTTTGCTGACTTAGTCAGTCAGGTCGATGCGCTTAGCTTTCATGTGCCGCTGGTGAAAAGCGGACCTTTCCCGACATTGGGGTTGCTGGCAGCGCATAATCTGGCGTCGGTGCCGGTTGACGTCGCGATTATTAATGCATCCCGCGGTGAGGTCACTTGTAATCAGGCCTTATTGGCGGAAGCGCAGGCTGGCCGACACAGACCGCTGGTGCTGGATGTCTGGCAGCAAGAGCCTAATATTTTGCAGGCGCTGCTGCCTTATACCCGGATTGCCACAGCCCATATCGCTGGGCATAGTATCGAAGGTAAGGCGCGCGGCACGGAAATGCTGTATCAGGCATTATGTAACTTATTGAAAGTTGAAGCTAACTTAAGCATTGAGCAGTTCTGTCCGCCGCCCGCTATCACTGCATTGCAAATTTCTGCAAATTTTGGACTTTCAGATGTCCAAAATTTGAGCCGGATGTTATATGATGTCCGGCGTGATGACGCATTATTCAGATATCATCTGAATGGCAACGGCTTTGACTGGCTCAGAAAACATTATCCGCCACGGCGGGAATTCAGTTCACTGCGGTTACAGATGTCCGATCAGTCCGCAGTTCCAGCATTTTTAACTACTTTAGGTTTTAGCAGCCAGCATTAGGGGAAAACAAACTATGGCTCAGCAATTCGACGTCGCAGTATTAGGGGCAACAGGTCTGGTTGGTCAGCACCTGATTGAAATTCTTGAACAACGTGATTTCCCGGTCAAACGGTTG
Organism: Rheinheimera sp. B2H12; assembly: GCF_059620065.1. Lineage (NCBI taxonomy): Bacteria > Pseudomonadati > Pseudomonadota > Gammaproteobacteria > Chromatiales > Chromatiaceae > Rheinheimera > Rheinheimera sp. B2H12. Next base: position 1,369,477 of record NZ_CM184363.1, read on the forward strand.
ATCCCACTCGCGAGTAATCGTTCTGCCGGCGGTTTTGTCACCTTTCAGGGTAAACAAATAGAAGTGTTGGATGCCGAAACCTTTGACTGGACCCAAGCCCAGATCGGTTTGTTTTCTGCCGGTGGTAGTGTTTCCGCCTTGTATGCACCAAGAGCTGCAGATGCGGGTTGCGTGGTGATTGATAACACCTCACATTATCGTTATGAGGCTGATATTCCGCTGGTTGTGCCAGAAGTAAATGCGCATGCCATTGCTGATTACCGCAACCGCAATATCATTGCCAATCCGAATTGTTCTACGATTCAGATGCTGGTGGCATTAAAACCGATTCATGATGCGGTAGGGATCAGCCGGGTCAATGTTGCGACCTATCAGTCGGTCAGTGGTGCCGGTCAGCAGGGCATTGAAGCGCTGGCCAGTGAAACGGCACAGTTACTCAATGGTCGTCCACTGGAAAGTACCGGTAAGTTCAGCCGTCAAATCGCGTTTAACGTGATCCCACAGATTGATGTGTTTATGGACAACGGTTACACCAAAGAAGAAATGAAAATGCACTGGGAAACCCAAAAAATTATGGGCGATGACAGTATCGCGGTGAATGCTACTGCAGTGCGGGTGCCAGTGTTTTATGGCCATGCTGAAGCTGTGCATATTGAAACCCGGCATCCAATCAGTGTGGAGCAGGTGAAAGCCTTATTAGCCAATGCGCCAGGGGTGGTGCTGCTGGAAGACAATGCTGAGTTTCCAACTCAAGTCAGCAATGCTCAGGGCCAGGATGAGGTGTTTGTCGGCAGGATCCGCAAAGATTTGTCGCACGAGCATGGTTTGAACCTGTGGATTGTGGCGGATAATGTGCGTAAAGGCGCGGCCACCAACAGTATTCAGATTGCCGAGCATTTGATCCGCGATTATCTGTAGTTTGGCTGCCGCGCAGTGGCTACCAAGTCGTGGCCACCAAGTAGTGCTAACTCAACTGCTGATGGTAACAAAAAAGCTCCCGTGGGAGCTTTTTTGATCGGAAGAGGCTAGGCCTGGCCTCAAGAAATAGACCGAATGGCAGATAAAGATGATACGAAATTGTGCTGGCGGCCGGAATTGCCTCGGCTAAATCGCATTTCTGTCGCAACTGGTTTAGAATCCTAATCTTACGCGTGGTTGGAACAGTGCTTGCAGGCACTTTGTTATGGTTACTGAAGCTTGCTCTGGCCTGTTCCGGAGTCAGCACTAAGTGGTAAAGGATATTTGAATGCATTTTCTGCGCTTATTCGTTGTGCTGCTGGCTGTCAATTTTATGACGGCGACTGTGGCCACGGCGGATACAACAGCCAAACTGCGGGGACCGAAAGAATTTGATACCCCACAGCAAACCCGGTTAGGTCCGCTGACACCGGCTGATACTTTATGGCGGCTGGCAGAACAGGCGAGGCCCGATCGCCGCATCAATATGTATCAGATGATGTATGCACTGTATCAAAAAAATCCTGATGCCTTTTTAGAAGAAAATTTTAATCACCTCAGGCCCGGTGCCTTTCTGTTGTTACCCTCAGTACGGGAAATTTTGGCAGTTGATGCGCTGGAAGCCCAGCGCAAATCTGAAAATGACGATCGGATCTGGGCCGAACGGGTTCGCCGGGCAGAACTGGCCAAAGCAGAAGCTGCGGCTGCCAAGCAATTGGATATTGTCACAGCCAAAGAACAACTCAGTGAAGAATTAAGCCGGGTTGAAGCACAGCAAACTGAACAAATCAGTGACTTACGTAATCGAATTGGTGCTTCGATGGCGAATGTTGAAACCATAGTGCAGGAAAATAGCCAACTCAAACAGCAACTGACGACTGTAGTGCAAGAGTTAGGTGCAGTCAAAAGCCAGCTCGATAAAGACAGTGAAATTCAAACCCAACTGCAGCAGTTGCTGGCGCAGCAGGCGCAGTTGCTAGAACAGCAACGCGAGCAAATGCGCAAGGCCGAAGAAGGGTTTAATGTTGCCGCCACCATGCAAAAAGTTGCCGCCAGTCCTGTAGGCTGGGCGATCGCGGGGTCATTACCGGCATTTGTGCTGTTATATTTTATTGTCAGTGTGATCCGTCGACGCGGCCAGAAAGCGGCTGCTGTCGTCAATGCGGCCACGGCTGCACCAGCGGCCGATCCGAACTATCGTTCGCCATTACCGCCGCTTGATGATAGTCTCGACTTCGACGAAAGCAGCCTGATTAATCTGGACGACTCGCTGCTCAATGACAATCTAAGCGCTGGTATCCGGCTGGATAACGATGCTTTTACGCCTCCAGCGAAGAGCAGCAATAGCGTCGGTTTTGCCGATGATTTGCTGGATGATGATTTTATCGCTACCGGCACCGCCAAATCGAATGACGAATTTGATTTAGACAGTCTGTTAGATGAACCGGCCAGTGCAAACAAACCAGCGGCTAAAACCGAATTTGATGCCAACAATATCTTGTCCGGCGATGATTTATCGTCGTTGTTCGATAATCTGGATGAAGAACCGGCCTTTGCGCCCAAAGCCGAGTTTGATCCAAACAATATTTTGTCAAACAATGAGTTAAGTTCGTTATTTGATAATTTAGCAGATGATGATCCAGATGAAATCTTTAATCAGGCGCAAGCGGCAGTTGATGCGCAATCAGCGATAAAACCGGACGATCAGGAAGATCTGCTGCCAGAGCTGCCGGTCACAGCGCAAGCTTTGCAAAATGCGGCGGCTGAAGCAGATCAGTTCGATGAATTGCTGGAAGAAATTGAACTGGATATCCCAGTCGATGACGATCTCATCGCTGATGATGAATTTGACATTGATGCTTTATTGGCTGCGACCCAACAGCCTGTGGCGACTCCGGCTGCGGAGCCTGATGCAGTCACCAGCGCCATGGCGGATGATGATTTTGATATCGACTCACTTTTGGCCGCCAACAGCCAGCCTGAGCCAGCCATGAGTCTGGAAGATCATGCCATACAGCCGGATCCGGCCGCACAGTTTGACAGTTCTGAACTTGATGCCTTTGCCGAATCACTTGCCGAAGAGATATTACCAGCGGATGATGATCTCAGAGGATTGGTGGTCGATCTGGCACTGGATGATGAAGAGAATATCACTGAGTTGCTGGAGCCTGATCCAACGGAGCTGTATAACGAACTGGAAGATATCTTATCTGAAGTGGCTGAGTTGCGGGCGCAAAGCATGCAGCAGACCGGAACTCTGGCGGAGCTGAGTTTGCCTGAGTCTGCGTTGCATGAGGCTGCTGCTGATTTTGCTGATGCAGAATTGTCAGTGGCAGATGTCAGCGCTATGTTGCAGGACGCTGAGCCAGAGCTTGAACCTGATGCTGACACAGTTCTGGCAGAGCAGGATTGGGCTGAGCCCATTTCCGAGCATTTTGTTCCGGCGGAAGCCAACAATGTACAACCCGCAGCAGCGCTGGATGCAATCACTGGCTCCGACAGCGATAGCGAGCTTGAACTTGATGAAATTATTGAAATTCCTGAATTGTCAGAGCCACAACTCTTGGCTGAAGCCGAACTGAATCGTGAATTACGGCCATCAGACGAAGCGAGCGAATTGCCGACGCCTGACGACCAGAGTTCAGAGTCAGACTTCGCAGCAACGGCGGTGGCGGTTGAGTTGACAAAGAGCGCGCTGACAGGAGAAGTACCGACGCTGCGGGCTGATCTGACAACTGAGTCTGAAGCCGACCCTGACACTGGATCTGCTGAGCTAATGCCAGACCTGAGCACTGAACCAGACCAGCCCGATGCCTTGCAGAAGGTTGCCGATCAGCTGGCAACCGACTTTCGCTCTGAGCCAGATGATTTGTTGGAGTTAGCGGCAACAGAAAGTGACGAAGCGTCGGCTTTGATGCCGGATTTACAACAAAGTGATGATCAATCGGTCAGTCGTGTTTCTGAAGCCGTCGCTTCAGTGGAACGCCCCAGTAAAATGCTTGACAGTTACCCGGAGCTTGATTTCGCCGAAGAATTAGCCGACGACGAGCTGATTTTTCCGGATCAACTGCAGTTGCCTGATGACACTGAGTTTGCACCGCCGCTGACCGACACTTGGGAAGCCGAAGATGATGTGCCGGCAGAGCTGGCGGAATTAGCAGATATTCAGTTTGATCAGTTATTGTCGGAACTGGATGAATTTGACCTGCCTGGTGCAGAAGACACGACTGTGCTGCTTGAAGATGATGAGCTCGCGACTGTCGAAGCAACTGAGCAACCAGACCTGGCAGCTTCGGGGCTGGTCGTGGGATTGCTGGACGAAACGACCTCAGATCCGGTCGCCGAGTTTCTGCACATTGATAAACTGCTGGCATCCAGTGAAGAAGAACTGACTGAAGAGCAGTTAAGGCCGTTGCAGATTGATGTCGGGCTGGCAGATTTTCCTGATCTGATCAGTGCTGATGAAGTCGGTGATGTCGATAAAGCCGATGCTGGTTTTGCCGGTCGGCTGGATTTAGTCCGGGCTTATAATGAAATTGGTGATGCCGAGAGTGCAGAACAATTGGTGAAAGAAATCATGGCTTCCGATGCGCCTGCTCATGTAAAACAGGAAGCGCTGTCGTTATTGCAGTCCTGAGCCTGCGCCTGCGGCAGTGATGATAGTGCCGGTTTGAATCAGCACTTGGGTTGTAGCCGCTAGCTTTGATATACTCGCGCCGGTTTTAAAAGGAGTCGGCATGCGCATTGCACTGGGTATTGAATACAACGGCACAGGTTATTTTGGATGGCAGCGGCAACGTGAAGTCAACAGCATTCAGGGCGAGCTGGAAAAAGCCCTGAGCCAGGTGGCCAATGCGCCGATAGAAATTTTTTGTGCCGGCCGCACTGATGCGGGCGTCCATGCTACGGGTCAGGTGATCCACTTTGACACTGAAGCCGTGCGAGATATGCGCGGCTGGATCATGGGAGTGAACTCGAATTTGCCCGATGGCATTGCTGTGCGCTGGGGCCAGCAAGTGGCTGACGACTTCCATGCCCGTTTTTCAGCGACAGCCCGGCGATATCGATACATTATTTACAACCGCAAATACCGGCCAGCCATTTTAGGTCCGGGCCTGAGTCATTATCATCAGGACATTGATGTCAGCCTGATGCAGCAGGCTGCGCCAGTGTTACTTGGCGAGCAGGATTTTTCTTCGTTTCGGGCTATTCAATGCCAGTCACATTCGCCAAATCGTAACTTAATTCATTTACAAATTGAACGTTATCAGGACTTTATTGTCATTGACATCAAGGCCAATGCGTTTTTGCATCATATGGTGCGAAATATCACTGGTAGTTTGCTGGAAGTCGGGATGAAAAAGCGGCCGCCCGAGTGGATTGCCCAGTTATTAGCTGCCCGTGATCGCACCAAAGCGGCTGCAACTGCCAAAGCTGAAGGTCTGTATTTGGTGGCTGTGGATTATCCGGCCGAGTTTGCGATTCCGCAAACCAGCATGGGGCCGTTGTTTTTGCCGGATCAGCTCGGTGCATAACTGGCTGGACCGACCTGTACCAGCCTGACAGCTAAGACCAGTTTTTTATGTTCTGCCGTTAGCCTTTGTGTTTTAATAACCGCCGTTTGCCACATTTTCGCGGAATTTGAAGCTAAATTACCGCAATCTGTGCGTGAGAATCGTACAGTGTAGACAAAGGAATACTTATGAGTTGGTTAGAAAAAATCCTGCCCAGAACCTCGTCCTCGGCGCGTCGAAATATCCCGGAAGGGGTATGGACAAAATGTACCGCCTGTGACGCTGTGTTGTACAAGGCCGATCTGGATCGCCAGCTGGGCGTCTGTCCAAAATGTGATAACCATATGCGGATTAATGCCCGTGAACGGTTGGCCAGTTTCCTCGATACCAATACTGGTGTTGAACTGGCTGCTGAGCTGGAGCCGCAGGATATCCTCAAGTTTAAAGATTCCAAACGTTATAAAGACCGTATTGTTGCAGCGCAAAAAGAAACCGGCGAAAAGGATGCCATGGTGGTGATGCGCGGTTCACTCAAAGGCATGCCAGTAGTGGTCGCCAGTTTTGAGTTTAACTTTATGGGCGGCTCCATGGCGTCTGTGGTGGGCGCTAAGTTTGTCAAAGGCGTTGAATTTGCGCTGGAGCACAAAGTACCCTTTGTCTGTTTCTCAGCGTCTGGCGGAGCCCGGATGCAGGAAGCCTTGTTGTCTTTGATGCAAATGGCGAAAACCAGTGCGGCGCTGGCTAAACTCAGTGAAGCAGGTTTACCTTATATTTCGGTCCTGACTGACCCGACCATGGGCGGGGTTTCTGCCAGTCTGGCGATGCTGGGTGATGTCAACATTGGTGAACCAAATGCTCTGATTGGTTTTGCCGGTCCACGCGTCATTGAACAAACCGTTCGGGAGAAATTACCTGAAGGTTTCCAGCGCAGTGAGTTCCTGTTAGAGCATGGTGCTATTGATATGATTGTTGACCGCCGCCAAATGCGCGATACAATTGCGCGATTAGTAGCAAAATTCATGCGATTGCCTTCTCCTGTATCGGAGAACCGCGTCGCCTAAGGCGATATGAACTCTCCTGTCTCTGTTAACAGCCTGTCGCGCCACACTCTGGCCGACTGGCTGGCTTATATCGAAGCAAGTCATCCGATTGATAAAATAGAACTTGGCCTGGAACGGGTGCTGAAGGTCGCCGAACGCGGTCAGTTACAGCAACTGCCTGGCATCAAAATTCTGATTGGTGGTACCAACGGCAAGGGCAGCAGTGCCCGATGTCTGGAGCAACTGCTGCTGGCACAAGGTTACCGGGTCGGTGTTTATAGTTCGCCGCATTTATTGCGCTTTAATGAGCGACTGCGGATCAATGACCAGGATGTCTCTGATGAACTGTGGGTGCAAGGCTTATCGCAAGTGGAAGCCTTACGGGCAGAAGTTGCGCTGACTTATTTTGAGTTCACCACGCTGGCAGCTTTTGCCATCCTGAAACAACAGCAAGTCGACATCTGTCTGATTGAAGTTGGCTTAGGCGGCCGGCTCGATGCCACCAATATTATCAGCCCGGATGCCAGCATGCTGACCACAGTGGATTTGGATCATCAGGATTTTCTGGGTAATGACCGGGAAAGTATCGGCCGGGAAAAAGCCGGTATTTTCCGCGCCAATGCGGTGACCGTGATTGGTGATCCGAACCCGCCGCGGTCTGTCCTTGCACAAACGGAGTTATTGCACTGTCGTACCTGGCGCCAGCAGCACGATTTCAGTTATCACTTGTCTGACTGTGGCACCTTATGGCATTGGCACTGTGCTGAGTTGCGGTTATCGGACTTACCGCTACCGCAGCTTCCGCTGCAAAACATGGCCAGCTGTTTGACCTGTCTGGCCGCTCTGGCGTTATTGCCGTCTGCTGACATAGTTGCTAAAGTGCTGAAAAACCTGACTTTGGCGGGCAGGATGCAATGGTTACAATCCGCACCTGCCGTGATGATTGATGTGGCGCACAATCCACAATCAGCCGCCTATCTGGCGACTCAGTTAGGCGTGCTGAGGCCGCGTTTCCGTCAGGTGCATGCGCTGGTTGGTATGTTAAAAGATAAAGATGTCAGCCAGAGTCTGCGTTCGTTGGCGCCTTGGGTGCAACAATGGCATTGTGTCACGCTACCACCGCCTCGTGGGGCGGCTGCGGAGCAACTGGCTGCTCAATTACCGGTAGGTAGCAACCTGCAGTGTTATGATGCCCTGGCTAGTGCGTGGCAACAGTTAAAACCACAGTTGCACTCAGATGATTTAGTGTTGGTATTTGGTTCATTTGTCACAGTGTCGCAGTTTATGACGTTGTGGCAGCAGGAAAAGCTATGACTGCAGTATTTAAAAATCGCCTGATTGGTAGCGCTATTCTGATGATTGCCGCTATTGTATTTTTACCGGATTTGCTGGATGGGCAAAAACAGGTTAACAAAGATGACTTTAAAGCGATCCCGGATCGGCCTGAATTTGCCCAAGTGGCAGAACAACAGGTATTTCAGCGGGCGCAACACGATGCCAGTCGCGCTGACGCCTTGGCACTGCCGGTAGAGAATGAACCGGTGCTGGATACTGGCACAGATCCGGCACCAACGCAGGATGTGTTGCCGGATCAACAATATGCTTCCATCAGCACCGACAGCAAAGCTGCTGCACCAGTGCATAACAGTGCGCAGATGGTGAGCAAAGCCGCTGATACAGTAGCCGCTCAGCCACAGCAAGCGGCTGGCGGCACTGTCGCTAACAAGCCAGTTGATGCTGCGACCACAACGTCAGCCGAACCCGCTGCGACTGCTACCAAGCAGACAGCAACAGTTGAACCGCAAGTGTTGCCGGCAACTAAACCGGCCGCAAAAGCCTTAAGTCAGTCGGCCTGGGTGGTCAAAGTTGGTTCATTTAGTAAAGAACAAAATGCCAACGCCTTGGTGACCAAGTTACGTGAAGCAGGCTTTGCGACCTTTAGCCGGAAAATTGTGAATAGTCAGGGCCAAACCATGATCAGTGTGGTGGTGGGACCTGATTTGCAAAAAGACAAGCTGGAAACAAGCTTACCAAAGCTGCAGCAACTAGCGAATATTTCGACGCTGAAGGTCAGTGCCTTTTCACCGGCTGAAAATAATTAGCCTAAGCGGCGCGCAGTTTGGTAGAATGCGCGCCGTCATCAAGCATCCCTGTGGAAGCAAATGGTCTGGGTTGATTACGCCATTCTGGCAATAATTGGATTATCGACTGTTATCAGTCTGATCCGCGGCTTCGTTAAAGAAGCCATCTCATTGATCGTCTGGATTGCGGCGTTTTTCGTCGCCAGTCATTATTATCCTTATCTCGCCCCATTTTTCTCTAATATCGACAATCTCTTAATTAGAAATGCAGTCGCTATCGGCGCTTTGTTTATCAGTTGCTTATTGCTGGGCGGGTTATGCAATTACCTGGTTGGTAAGCTGGTCCAATCCACCGGGCTCAGTGGTACTGACCGTCTGTTGGGTCTGCTATTTGGTGCGCTGCGTGGCGTACTGGTGGTCAGCGCTTTGTTATTTTTCCTGGATGCATTTACGCCTTCAGCCGGATCCGACTGGTGGAAAGCCTCAGTCCTGATCCCAGAATTTGATTTCATTATTGAGTGGTTTTTCAGTTACCTGAAAGACAACTCAAGTTTTATGCAACAGACATCAGCGCTGACGAGGTAAGGTTTCATGTGTGGTATTGTTGGTATTGTAGGTAAATATCCGGTCAATCAAGCGTTGTACGATGGTCTGACCGTCTTACAACATCGCGGTCAGGATGCTGCCGGCATTGTCACTGTTGACCAGAACCGGCTGCGCCTGCGCAAAGCCAATGGTCTGGTGAAAGATGTGTTTGAAGAGCGGCATATGGAACGGTTGGCGGGCAACATGGGTATCGGTCATGTCCGTTATCCAACCGCAGGTTCATCCAGTACTGCTGAAGCCCAGCCTTTTTATGTGAACAGCCCGTTCGGACTGGCGCTGGCGCATAATGGCAATTTAACCAACGCGGAAGAAGTCAAAGCCGAGTTATTTAAAGTGGCGCGCCGTCATGTCAATACCAGTTCAGATTCCGAAGTGCTGCTCAATGCGCTGGCGCATGAACTGCAGGGCGATGGGTCAATGCAATTGATGCCAGAAGCGATTTTCCGTGCTGTCACCAATCTGCATCGCAAAGTACGGGGTGGTTATGCGGTGGTGGCGCTGATTATTGGTCATGGTCTGGTGGCGTTTCGGGATCCGCATGGTATCCGTCCGCTGGTGATGGGCAAACGTGAAACTGAACTTGGTACCGAATATATGGTGGCCTCTGAAAGTGTAGCGCTTGATGCGGATGGTTTTACCGTGCTGCGTGACGTTTCGCCTGGCGAAGCGGTTTACATCACTGAAGATGGTCAGCTGTTTAGCCAGCAATGTGCCGAAAACCCGACCTATACCCCCTGTATTTTTGAATATGTTTATTTTGCCCGGCCAGACTCGACTATTGATAACGTCTCTGTTTATGCATCACGGGTTGCGATGGGGAAAAAATTAGGCGAAAAAATCAAAAAAGAATGGGCGCACCTGGATATTGATGTGGTGATTCCAATTCCGGAAACAAGTAACGATGCTGCCTTGCAAATCGCCCATGAATTAGGCTTGCCTTACCGGCAAGGGTACGTTAAAAACCGTTATATTGGTCGGACTTTTATTATGCCTGGCCAGGGCGCACGGAAAAAATCGGTGAAACGTAAACTGAATGCTATTTGGCAGGAGTTTAAAGGTAAAAACGTCTTGCTGGTTGATGACTCTATTGTGCGTGGCACCACCTCTGAGCAAATCATTGATATGGCTCGTGAAGCTGGTGCTAATAAAGTCTATTTTGCTTCGGCAGCACCGGAAATTCGTTTCCCGAATGTATATGGCATCGATATGCCATCTGCCAACGAGTTGATTGCCCACGGTCACGATGTGGACAGCATTTGTAAAATCATTGGTGCCGATGGTTTGATTTTCCAGTCGCTGGCCGATTTGGTCGATGCAGTGCGCAGCGAAAATCCGGATATCAAAAAGTTTGAGACCTCGGTGTTTGATGGCATTTACGTCACCAATGACATCACTCAGGAATACCTCAATAAACTCGATGCTGCGCGCAATGAAGCGGCCAAAGGCGGCAAACCGGCACAAATGGCCGGTAATCTGGAAACTTACAACGAAGGCAGTTAACGCTGTCATCATGCGATCAAAAAAGGGAGCTAAGCTCCCTTTTTTGATCGCATGACCCGCAGATAAACATCAGTGGCTGTGCCGTGACTGTTTCTTGTCCATACTAATGGGTATAAATCGGCTGGAAACCGGAACTCCATAACATGGCTGTCGCAGCCAATACACAGACCAGTAAAATCAAGCCACAAGTCACGACTGAGCTGGCATAGATAAAACCACGCTCCTCCGGAATGTGCATCAGGATTGGCACCCCTACATACAGCAGATAGACGGAATAAGACAGACCTGCCAGTCCAACCAACATCACAAACCACAGCTCAGGATAAAGCGCTGCAATCCCAACCATAAACAATGGGGTTGAAGTATAAGAGGCCAGCTCCAGCGTCTGGGTATAAGTTGGTTCTGAACCAAAGGTATGAGCCATCCAGTGCGCCAGATAAGCCAGCGCAAAAACGCCGAGGATCAGCGCGACATACATAGCCACAGCCATTTTAATGGCGCTATCTGGGGTTAGACTGATAGGTTCACCCACCCCAATGCTCCAGCCGATATGCACGGCGGAGAAATAGGCGCAAACTGATGGGATCAGCGCAACGAGTAAAATATGGATCAAACTGAATTTCAGGCTTTCGTGACGAGCGTCTATGGTCTGCCATTCTTCTTTTGGATGGGCATAGAGCCCCCATAAATGGTTTAGTATCATTTTTATTATCCTTGTCGACTGCAAAACTGAAGTTGCCTGAGTGACAAATCAACACTCATCATTAGTTATGGCCAACAGAAGGCATGCCGTCAAGCTTTGTTGAAAAACTGTGCAATAAAGTCGTTGCGGTGCTGCTTTATTGCGGCAGTTGCTGATCCCGAGCATGCCAGTAGCCCGACAGGGGCGCATTCCACTATAATGCCGCCAACTGCGAGGGTCTTATGCAATTTGCTGAATTACTTCAACCTGTTTATCAATTTTTACAATGTACCACCCCGGCCGGCTGGCTGGCTGAAGCGGCCAAAGCAGAGCGGCTGCCGATATTGCTGCAAGATCATCTGGTGTGTGAGCTAAAAGCTGCGCAGACTGCGATGTATCTGCTGCGCCGCTATGCCTGTGATAAAGAAAGTTCTGTGATATTACTGCATTGGCTGCAGCCGTTTGAAGATTTTACCTATCGGTTTAACGGCGATCTGGCCAGCCTGAAACAAGCGGAAAAACTGCAAAAAAGTATTATCGGCCGTTCTGATTTCAGTCATTCGGATCTGATTATCGATCGGATGGTATTGCTGATCCGGGAAGAATTGCATCATTTTTGCCAGGTACTGGAAATTATGCAGGCTCGCGGTATTCCATACCAGAATATCAGCGCCAGTCGTTACGCTAAAACATTGATCCAACACTGTAAAACCCATGAGCCGCAAATTCTGATCGATAAACTGATCTGTGGCGCTTATATTGAAGCACGTTCCTGCGAGCGGTTTGCGGCCTTAGCTGAGTTGGTTGACCCTGAACTGGCAAGCTTTTATCAGTCATTGTTGCGTTCGGAAGCACGGCATTTTAGCGATTACCTGCAACTGGCACAGGTGATCAGTAAAACTGATATCAGTGCCAGGGTGCAGTATTTTGGCCAGTTAGAAGCTGAACTCGTCAGCAGCCCGGATGCGGACTTTAAGTTTCACAGTGGTGACCCACTGCCGGAACAGCCAACGAAAGCAGGTTGACTATGGTTGGTTGACTGCGACGCTTGATAGCACATTGCTTGCTGCGGGCAACGTTTGGAAATGCAATTGCCAGTCATCCGGTGTTATCGCCAGATAAGAGCTCTGCTGATACCAGTCACCGACCACATAACGCCAGCCTGGCTGACCATCCGGTAAGCTGAGCTGGTGCACTGCCGGTCTGTGGGTATGACCATGGATCAGGTATTGCACCTGATGTTCGGCCATCACCTTCGGCACTTCCTCGGGAGTAACGTCCATAATTATGGCGGTTTTTTGCTGTTTATCAGCTTTGCTGATGCGACGGGCTTTGCGTGCCAGATGTTGGCGGTACCACAAGGGCGTGGCTAAAATCAGCCATTGCCACCAGGGTTGATCCCACCAGCGGCGAAATTTCTGATAACCATAATCCAGCGTACATAAACTGTCACCATGCATCAACAAGGTTTTTTTGCCGTATAATTCCGCAATAGAGGCCGCGGGTAACAGTGTCATGCCAGCGCGTCTGGCAAAATGCTGTTTCAATAAAAAATCGCGGTTACCATGACAAAAATAGACTGGGATCTGCAGCGCAGCTAATTGCTGTAAGCCAGTTGCCACAGTGTTCAGCAGTGGGGCAGGGTTGTCATCGCCAATCCAGACCTCGAATAAATCGCCGAGAATATAAAGTGCGTCTGCCTGCACAGCATGCTGCTGTAGAAACGCCAGGAAAGCGGCGGTTATATCCGCTCTTTCCTGGCTTAAATGCAGATCAGCAATAACGAGGGTCAGACCCTTAGCCATGCAGTTCAGCTTTTTCGATGATCACGTTTTCAACCGGAACATCAGCGTGACCTGATTTGCGACCGGTTTTGACCGTCCGGATTTTATCCAGCACATCTAAACCTTCCACGACTTCGCCAAACACACAATAGCCCCAGCCAGACGCGTTTTCAGCAGTGAAGTTCAGGAAGCTATTGTCGGCGACGTTAATAAAAAACTGACAAGTGGCAGAATGCGGGTCATTGGTACGAGCCATGGCAATAGTGCCTTTTTTATTGGCAACTTTGTTATTGGCTTCGTTTTTGATTTGCGCTTTAGTTTCTTTTTGTTCCATATCCTGGGTGAAACCGCCACCCTGGATCATAAAACCATCAATCACGCGGTGGAAAATGGTGCCATCGTAAAAACCTTCCGCGACATAACTTTTAAAGTTCTCAACTGTCAGCGGCGCTTTATCAGCAAATAAATTCAGTTTAATCACGCCAAAATTGGTATGTAAGCTAACCATGATGTCTTCCTTCAATGGGGATGCAAAATTGGCGGCTAGTTTAGCGCAAGATCCCCGGAACACAAAGCTGGATCAAAGCAACTGCAAGGCGCAGTTTGCTGCCGAACTCTGTTGAACTGACCATAGCCTGCGCTTAACACCGGTGTTACACTATCGCTTTTTCGATTAGGCCTTGTCAGGGGAAACCATGTTACAGATTTATAATACGTTAAGCCGTCAAAAAGAGACTTTTGTTCCGATGCAACCTGGCAAAGTTGGCCTCTATGTGTGCGGTATTACGATTTATGATTTCTGTCATGTGGGTCATGCCCGGACTTATGTCGCTTTTGATGTGATCAATCGTTATTTACGCTTCAGTGGTTATGAGGTGACTTATGTGCGCAATATCACCGATGTTGACGATAAAATTATTCGTCGCGCCAATGAAAACGGTGAAAGCTGTGACGCATTGACCGCACGTTATACCGAGGCGATGCATGCAGATTTTCAGGCGCTGAATTTATTACCCGCCGATATTGAACCGCGGGTCACCACCCATATGGCGGAAATTATTGCGCTGATTGAGAGCTTACTCAGTAAAAAACATGCCTATGTCGCCGCTGACGGGGATGTGCTGTTTGATGTCAGCACTTATGCCGATTATGGCCAGCTCAGTCAGCAAAATCTGGAAATGTTGCAGGCGGGTGCCCGGGTTGAAGTGGATCAGGCTAAAGATGATCCGCTGGATTTTGTGTTGTGGAAAATGGCCAAACCAGGTGAACCGAGCTGGGATTCGCCTTGGGGCTCAGGCCGGCCGGGCTGGCATATTGAATGTTCTGCTATGAGCGCCAAACATCTGGGCAATCATTTTGATATTCATGGTGGAGGTTCGGATTTGCAATTTCCGCATCATGAAAATGAAATTGCCCAGTCTTGCTGCGCGCATGGCACGCGCTACGTCAATACCTGGATCCACACCGGTATGGTGCAGGTTGATAAAGAAAAAATGTCGAAGTCGCTGGGCAATTTCTTTACAGTGAAAGATGTATTAGCAGAGTACAACCGGGAATCAGTGCGTTATTTCCTGATCTCAAGCCATTATCGCAGCCAGCTGAATTATTCAGCTGAAAACCTGCAACAGGCGCACGCTGCGTTAGGACGGCTTTACACCGCTTTGCGGGGCGTCACGCCCTCGAGTACCGTTTCGTTGGATAACGGCTACGTGACGCAGTTTAAACAAGCGATGGATGATGACTTTAATACTGCACTGGCGTTACCAGTGTTATTTGAACTGGCACGGGATATCAATAAAGAAAAAACCACAGATCCGGTGAAAGCGGCTGAGTTGGCGGCGGTATTGATTGAACTGGGGGCTGTGCTGGGTATTTTACAAGGCGAAGCGGAAGCTTTCCTGCAAGCCGGTGGTTCAGAAGATGACGTGGCTGAAATTGAAGCTTTAATTGCAAAGCGCAACGCTGCTCGTGCTGCAAAAGACTGGCTGGCGGCTGATGCTGCCCGTGCCGCCTTAACGGCAAAAGGCATAGTGGTTGAAGATAAAAATGGCGTGACCAACTGGCGACGTGGTTAAGCGAGCTATTGTCTGGCCTTTATCCCGCTTTTGCGTACTAAAGGCCAAGGATAAAAAAAGCGGCAGTCGCCGCTTTTTTGTTAAATTGCGATAAGCAAAGGATTATTGTCCGTCGTGGAACTGCTCACAGGCTTCTAAGGTATTTTCAATCAGGCAAGCCACTGTCATTGGGCCAACACCGCCAGGGACTGGGGTGATAAAGCGGGCGTGCTCAACGGCTTTGGTAAAATCGACATCGCCAACCAGTTTGCCGGATTCCAGCCGGTTAATCCCAACGTCAATCACCAGCGCACCAGGTTTGACCCAGTCCCCCGGAATAAATTCAGCTTTACCGACCGCGACCACCAGCAAATCAGCCCGTCGCACTTGCTGTTCCAGATTCTTGGTAAATTTGTGGCACACAGTGGTGGTGCAACCGGCCAGTAATAATTCCAGCGCCATAGGCCGGCCGACAATATTCGACGCGCCAACCACCACCGCATCCATGCCACGAATTTGAACGCCAGTGCTTTGCAGCAGTTTAATGATGCCTTTGGGCGTACAAGGCCGCAGGGCTGGCATCCTCTGTGCTAACCGGCCAATGTTGTAAGGATGAAAACCATCGACATCTTTGAGCGGGTTAATCCGTTCCAGAATGGCAGACGCGTCCAGGCCAGCTGGTAAAGGTAGTTGCACCAGAATGCCATCCACCGCAGTGTCCGCGTTCAGTTGGTCAATCAGCTCGATTAACTGCTGCTGGCGGGTGTCGGCCGGTAAATCATAAGAGAAAGAGACAAAACCGACTTCTTCACAAGCTTTGCGTTTGCTACCCACATAAACTTGTGAAGCCGCATCAACGCCAACCAGCACTACCGCCAGGCCTGGGGCTCGTTTGCCGGCGGCCAGTCGTTGTTGTACCCGTGCCGCTACCTGGGATCTGGTTGCCTGTGCAACCGCTTTACCATCAATAATCTGTGCTGCCATCAAAGCGCCTCTGTCTGATTTGAAAAGTTGCGGCATTTTCTCATGGTCGGGCCATAGCGCCAAGCATTAATCAGTAGCCAGTGCAGGGAGTACGAAAACCAGTTAAAAATCAGCCATATTGTTGCCTTTCTGCACAAAAATGCAGTTAAGGGCTCAAATTATAATCAAACGAAATTTTTCGCTAAAAAAATGTTTGACGCATTCAGGGCTGAGTTGTAAGATGCGCCCCGTTGCAGTGATGTAACTCAGTCGGTGATTAGCGCAGCTTGGTAGCGCACTTGGTTTGGGTCCAAGGGGTCGCAAGTTCGAATCTTGCATCACCGACCATCTTTTAAGTTAGTATGCGCTCTGTGACTGCACTTGTTGCGTCCGTAGCTCAGCTGGATAGAGCAACGGCCTTCTAAGCCGTGGGTCATAGGTTCGAGTCCTATCGGACGCGCCACTATCTTAATTGAAACTGTAAAATTGATACCGTGGTGGCTGTAGCTCAGTTGGTAGAGCCCCGGATTGTGATTCCGGTTGTCGTGGGTTCGAGCCCCATCAGCCACCCCAATCAGTTTTCAGGATTTTCTGCTCAAGGTTCCAAAGATTAAAGTCGGTGATTAGCGCAGCTTGGTAGCGCACTTGGTTTGGGTCCAAGGGGTCGCAAGTTCGAATCTTGCATCACCGACCATCTCTGTACGAGATGTCTGATTATCTTCCGTTTTTTCTCTAGTTCCTCTTTCTATTTGCTTCCTTTTATTTTTTAAATCACAGCCTTAATGCTTCAACAAAGCCGCTGCGGCATAGCTTATCAGTTGCGCTGATCAGTGAGCTTGCTTGCTGTTAGTGCTTTATCCTGTTGATGAAGCATCATACCTTGGCTTGATGGCAACCATTGAGCCACTCGCTGACAGCGGCGCAGGTAAAATTTTTACCACGCTATCGGCGCAGATTTTGTGCTGACAGGCCAGAAAAATCCCCTGTGATAGCTCTGCTGCCGTTAAGCTGAGTGCCTCAGCGGTGGAGGGGGCATCCAGCTGGCCACTCAGCAACTGACAACGACACAAGCCACAACAACCGACATTACAGCCGTGCGGTATCTCGATGCCATGCGCTTTGGCTGCTTGTAGTAAGGTCTGCTCCGGTGTAATCGGTAACTTATAAGGCCCAATGCTGAGCTGAAAATATTGTGTTTTGCGCCACCAAGCAAAGGCCATTACCACCTCCATGCTATGTTATGCCAAGCCTGAAATCACTACAGTGTAGCTGAATTTTACCACTGGTTATGTCGCAGACTTTTTGCCAATGACCATGCCAGCCTGATCTTGGCAAAGCGGCAAAAGCCTGGATTGGTAAGGCGGGGCAAAGGCAGTAGCACGATATGGCACTGGGGGGAGCTAAGCGGGATGGTCGGCGGGAGGCGGCGTTGCTGTTACGATAAAAAAAGCCCGGCGAACCGGGCTTATTTACTGAATGAAACGACTATCAGGCTGCTTGTTCGGCTTTATCCACAGTCGTCGTCGTGAGCAGTGACTTATCGGCCATCAGCGCTGCCGGATCGAAGTCATCAACGTTGATTACGTGCAAACGGCCAGCTTCGGCGATCCGTAGTTTTTCTGCTTCAGCCTGGCTTAACACACCAAGTTCTAAGCCAAGGGCTGCAACTT
Organism: Rheinheimera sp. B2H12; assembly: GCF_059620065.1. Classification (NCBI taxonomy): domain Bacteria; kingdom Pseudomonadati; phylum Pseudomonadota; class Gammaproteobacteria; order Chromatiales; family Chromatiaceae; genus Rheinheimera; species Rheinheimera sp. B2H12. The sequence goes on from NZ_CM184363.1 coordinate 1,387,328, forward strand.
CACCCAAGCGGTAGAATGGCAACCTTTTGTTGGCTGCGTGCACCACTTTATCAAACAGCGGTTCTGCCGCCAGAATGTCAGTCAGGGCCTTTTCCAGTAAGCCTAACTGGTTGTTTGGCTCCTGCGTCAGGTACAAGTGGCTGCCCAGTCGGCTGCGGGCTTCGCAAGGTGTTTGCATAATGCGGGCAACTTTATGGTCCAGGCTGTCAGCCGGACGACGTAAAGTCCGACCCCAAGGGAACACCACGCGTTTGAGCACTGCACCCACCAGTCGGTTCGGGAAGTTATCAAACAGCTCATCCAGCGCATGCTGCGCTTTGCTCAGACTGTCTTCACAAGCCCATTGTACCAGCGGTAAATCCTGCACCTGACGACCTTCATCGTTGTACTTTTTCAGCACTGTTGAAGTCAGATACAGCATCGACAGAATGTCACCTAAGCGGGCTGAAATACGCTCCCGCCGTTTTAAATCACCACCCAGTGTCGCCATCGCCACATCTGACATCAGTGCCAGCGCTGCACTGAAACGATTCATTTGTTTGTAATAACGCGCCGTTTCGTCACTGTAAGGTGCCTGGCTAAAAGCTGCGCCACTGACAGATAACCAGAATGTCCGGAAGAAGTTGCTGATACTAAAGCCAATATGACCAAATAACGCCCGGTCAAACGCGGTCACTGCCGCCCGTTCATCTTCCAGCTGTGCGGCTTGTAATTCCGCCAGCACATAAGGATGGCAGCGGATAGCGCCCTGACCATAGATAATCATATTGCGGGTCAGGATATTAGCGCCTTCAACGGTAATTGCCACAGGTGCGCCCTGATAACCACGGGCCAGATAGTTATTTGGTCCCATACAGATGCCTTTACCACCATGCACATCCATCGCATCGATAATGGCCTGACGCATCCGCTCAGTCATATGGTACTTGGTAATTGCCGAGATAACGGACGGTTTTTCACCCAAGTCAATAGAACCAACCGACATCGTGGTCGACGCATCGGCCATGTAGGCATAACCGCCGATCCGTGCCATTGCTTCTTCTACGCCTTCCATTTTGCCGATCGGCAGTTTGAACTGACGACGAATACGGGCATAAGCACCTGTAGCCAGCGCTGCTGCTTTGATACCGCCTGTGCTGTTCGAAGGCAAAGTAATAGCACGACCGACAGATAAACATTCAACCAGCATGCGCCAGCCCTGGCCTGCCATTTTGGGTCCACCGATGATGTAATCCAGTGGTACAAAAATATCTTTGCCCTGGGTCGGACCATTCTGGAACGGCACGTTGAGTGGGAAATGGCGACGACCAATTTTCACACCAGGTGTGGTGACCGGGATCAGGGCACAAGTGATGCCAAGTTCTTCTTTGTCACCTAATAATTTTTCCGGATCCTGCAGTTTAAACGCCAGACCCAATACAGTGGCGATAGGTGCCAGCGTGATATAACGTTTATCCCAGGTCAGGCGCATACCCAGTACTTCTTTGCCTTCCCATTGGCCTTTACAGACAATACCAACATCCGGAATGGCACCGGCATCAGAACCGGCTTCCGGCGAGGTTAAGGCAAAACAAGGCACTTCCAGGCCCTTCGCCAGGCGTGGTAAATAATAATCTTGTTGTTCTTTGGTGCCATAATGTTGCAGCAGCTCACCAGGGCCTAATGAGTTCGGAACCCCGACAATGCTCGACAACACCATGCTTTTGCTGGTCAGTTTTTGCAGCACACAAGATTGGGCGAACGCAGAGAATTCCAGACCGCCATATTGTTTTTTGATGATCATGGCGAAGAAGCCCTGATCTTTTAAATATTGATACACTTCAGGGGATAAATCGGCGCGCTCATGGGTGGTGTGCCAGTCGTCGACCATGGCCAGCAGCGTTTCTACCGGACCATCCAGAAATGCCTGTTCTTCCGCGCTTAAGCGTGGTTTCGGGAAGTTATGCAGCTTGTGCCAATCCGGATTACCGCGGAATAAATCGCCTTCCCACCAGGTTGTACCGGCATCAATGGCTTCTTTTTCTGTGGTCGACATTTCCGGCATGATCTTACGGTACAGTTTCAGCAGCGGTTTGGTCAGGTACTGTTGACGGATACTGGCAATATTCAGCGGCAGGACAATAGCAGCAAAAATCAACCAGCCAACTAAACCAATCACATCTGCTATGGTCGCAATGGCTAACACGGCAGCAATCACGGCGCTGAACAGGGTGAGGCTGGCTCTGTGGTAAGCCAGTACACCAACAGCCAGCAGCAGGCTGAGGCTAAAAATTAATAAATCCATATTTGTCTCCTGATAAGAGGTCTGACCACTAAAAGCTTAAGGGTAAAACGCTTCGGCATAAGATGCAAGAGATTCCTGCAACAGTGTAGTCCGATGGCTGTCAACTTTTCTGTTATTCACTGCGCAGGCCGTTGTTTTCCTCAGTTTATGCCAATTGAGTCTGTTTATTCGACCAGAGCCCTGTTAAGGTTCACTCATTACTTCATCATTTTTGCATGCAATTGAATCTATGTGCGAATTACTCGGCATGTCGGCCAATGTACCAACTGACATTTGTTTTAGTTTTAAAGGTTTAAAAGAGCGGGGCGGTAATACCGGTCCGCATAAAGATGGCTGGGGTATTGCTTTTTACCAAGGCAAAGGGGTGTCCACCTTTAAAGATGCCCAGGCCAGCCATCAATCCGAAGTTGCCAGATTAGTGACTGATTATCCGATTAAAAGTAATGTGGTGGTGGGGCATGTCCGGCAAGCCAATCGTGGTCGGGTTGCGCTGGAAAATACCCATCCTTTTACGCGCGAACTGTGGGGCCGCTACTGGACCTACGCTCACAATGGTCAACTGAGCGGGTATCAACAGTTAGCGCTGGGGCGATTCCGGCCAGTTGGCACCACCGACAGTGAACATGCGTTTTGTTTTATCTTGTCTGAACTGGCAAGGCGTTATCCGGATAAACCACCTGCGCGCCAAAGATTGTATCGAGTGGTCAAACAGCTCAGTGATCAGTTGCGCCAGTTGGGAGTATTTAACTTGTTGCTGTCAGATGGTGCCTCGCTGTTTTGTTATTGCAGCACCAAGTTACATTACATCACCAGACGGGCTCCTTTTGGTCATGCCCAATTATCGGATGTGGATGTCGATATTGATTTTAGTCGTGAAACCACACCAAAGGATGTAGTGACTATCGTTGCAACTTTACCGCTGACGTCGAATGAGCAATGGACAGCGTTGCAACCAGGGGAGGCTTGTTTATTCCAGCGCGGAGAATTACAACTGCTGTAACTGCAAGTTTCGCGAGCCAAGCTTCACCAGCCTTCAGTCTGGCGGAGCTTGGCTCGCGGGGTTTATTTCAAGGCGTTGGCTGATAACTTTTCAGCTGTACATCAAACTGTTCGACGTTATCTTCGGATTGCCAGAGCCGTACTAACAAATAATCCAGCTCCGGTGCTATCCAGGCATACACCTGTTTATCCGGGCTTTGACCGTAACGTTCAATCCGCAACGCTTTAATTTTGCCGTAAGGCAAAGACAACCATTCTTCGGTCGCGACTTTGTACTTGTAATTACGGGTTTCACCATGCCGATTCAGCACATCGTAGACAAAGTCAGTTTTGCCAGCTTTTAAATCAAGCACGATCTGACTGTGAAAGCTGAGCAAATCCAACCACTGCGCATTCCACTGTACTTGTTTAAGCTGTTGTGTTTTGTCTACCCGCAGTTGTTGTTTGCTCCAGTCCAGATTCAGTTCATAGTGCCGGTTCGGGCCAGTACCACTACGCTGCATCTGATAAAAAGATGGCTGAATGCGGCCGTTGACTAAGCTAAAACGCGATTTTTCGTTGCGCTCATCCTTAAATAAAAACCAGCTGACTTTGCTGTGATAACCCAACTCATACTGGCCGTCCTGCTGTTTCAGATAGCGACTGGCTTCGCCATGTTGTTTGCCGGAGCGAAACACCTGATAACCAGCCTCAAAGCTGCGCAGCAAGGGGGCATGATTTTCGGCTTGTGGCGTTGCCACCTGAGGCGCGGCGGCAGTTGGCAGTGGTGTCTGAGCTGCGGATACTGACAGACAACTCAGGTAAAAAAAAGGCGCCCACAGGCGCCAGTTATGCTTCATTGTGATCTTCATCATCGGCATATCCGTTGGCTGATAAAATCTGGCCATCTAACAATGCCTTATCTGACTGGTGTTGTAAACGGTCCTGACAAAACCAACGCACAACCAATGGATAAATCCGGTGTTCCTGTTCATGTACACGTTCTGCCACCACTGTGACATCATCGCCGGCAAAAATTGGTACTTTCGCCTGCAGCACCACAGGGCCGCCATCCAGTTCCGCTGTGACAAAATGTACACTACAACCATGCTGCTGATCACCGGCCTCTATAGCCCGCTGATGGGTATGTAAGCCCTGATACTTGGGCAATAACGACGGATGAATATTCAGCAGCCGGCCCTGATAATGGCCGACAAAAGCGGGTGTCAGGATGCGCATAAAGCCAGCCAGCACCACCAGATCCGGTTGGTGCTGGTCAATCAGTGCCATCAGCGCAGTATCATAAGTCTGGCGGTCAGCAAATTGCTTGTGGTCCAGCACTAGTGCCGGTACGCCGGCATCACTGGCTCGTTGCAAACCATAGACATCTGCTTTGTTAGAAATAACGGCGCTGACCCGACCGGCAATAAAGCCGGCCGCGCATGCATCCAAAATCGCCTGCAGATTAGAACCGCTGCCAGAAATCAGTACGACTATTGATTTCATAGGATCAGGCATTCACTCCGGGAATAATCACCTGGGCTTCGGTGGCGCTAGCCGTTTGGATTTCGCCTAAATGCCAAGCAGTTTCGCCAGCGTCTTGCAGGAATTGTAATGCCGTGGCCAGGTTGTCCGGGCTGACCACCACAATCATGCCAACGCCACAGTTAAAGGTGCGATACATTTCATGGCGGGTCACATTCCCTTGTTGTTGCAGCCAGTCAAAAATGGCTGGCCACTGATAACTTTGTTCGTTACAGACGGCTTTGGTCAGTTCTGGCAGTACCCGTGGGATATTTTCCCAGAAACCACCGCCAGTGATATGGCAAAGCGCATGCACTGGCACCGCTTTAATCAGATCCAGCAGGTTTTTCACATAAATGCGGGTTGGAGCCATCAGATGATCCGCCAGTGGTTTGCCATCCAGCAGTGCATCTGGGGTCTGACCGCTGACTTCCAGAATTTTGCGGATCAGGGAAAAGCCATTGGAATGTGGGCCAGAAGAGGCCAGCGCAATGATTTGATCGCCAGCTTTGACTTTAGAACCGTCAATAATGTCAGCTTTTTCCACCACACCAACGCAAAAACCAGCGATGTCATAGTCGCCTGCGTGGTACATGCCAGGCATTTCGGCCGTTTCACCGCCAACCAAGGCACAACCGGATAATTCACAACCATTGGCAATGCCGTTGACTACACTGGCCGCAACATCAACATCCAGCTTGCCTGTGGCGTAATAATCGAGGAAAAACAGCGGTTCAGCGCCTTGCACCACGATGTCATTGACACACATCGCCACTAAGTCGATACCCACACTGTCATGACGGTTTAAATCAATTGCCAGGCGCAGTTTAGTGCCAACACCGTCGGTGCCTGACACTAATACCGGCTCTTTGTAACCCGCCGGAATTTGGCACATAGCACCAAAACCACCGAGACCACCGATCACTTCTTTGCGGGTCGTGCGTTTGACGGCGCCTTTGATCCGATCGACCAAAGCCTCACCGGCATCAATGTCTACGCCTGCGTCTTTGTAACTTAAGGAAGTTTTTTGCTCGCTCACGGTAATCCTCGATGGCTGAAATAAATACGGGTCAAAAAATCCGGCGCATTTTAACCTGTTCTGGCTTCAGACAAAAGGTTTATGGCTATCCGGATGGCAGATTTGTCAGTGGACGCTGTTTCCACAGCTTTATTGCGTGTTGTTATGCATGGCTTGTTGCAGATATTTTTCCAGGCTCAACGCAGCATCATCGACAATTTTGTGATAACACAAGGATGCTAGCGGGTATTGTTTGTCACGGTATGCCACACATAAATGAGGCGCACCTTGTTCGGTGCGCAGCTGGATCCATTCCCCACCAATCCGATCGATAAAAATTTGCCCCAGATAAGCGGCAAATAACGAACTGAGGGTAAATAAATGTTCATCACTGAATCTTTTCAACTGATGCCGTAAATGGCAGCTGTAAAGAATGTGATCAACCTGACTGACACTTTCCAGGCTGAAATCCAGCGTGATCAAATGTTCAGCGGCGGCATAGTGCACAGCATCACTGGCGCTTTGTTGCATCAGTTCTGCCAGTTCGGATTTAGCAATCATCAGAGGACCTCAGCTTTGCCATGAAGAGCAAGGATTAATTGACGCAGCTGCCGGCTGCCCGGCCCAAGTTTTTCTTCTTTGGGGGTGAGTAATGACATCGGGACCAAGCGCTCAGAACTTTGTTGCAGTGGTAAACGGCAAAGTAAGCCTTGGGCCAGATAAGGTTCAGCCAGATGTTGCGGCAACCAGCAAAAACCAATGCCGCTTTTTAAAATTTCAATGGCTTCATAAAAGTTACTGACAGTCCAGCGTTGTTCAGCTTTGAGCCAGCCGCCGGGCCCATCCTGAGGTTTACTGGCCGTATCGCGGATCACAATTTGCAAAAACTGACTGAGCTGTTCCAGCCCAAGACTGCTTTCGGCTGCCAGTGGGTGAGTGCTGCCAGTCACCGGGATCAGATGCGCGATGTACACGGGTTCTCCCAGATAACCTTTTGGGATCACGCCAGTGGCTGCAATCACTAAATCCGCTTTGGCTTCAAGGATCATTTCGGTGGTACCGGTGATCACAGTGTCAATGATCTGAATACGGCTGCCACGGCTTTGCGGATAAAACTTTGCTAATGCTTGATATAAATAGTTTTTCGGGTAAATCAGTTCAACCGCAATCCTGATCTCCGGTTCCCAGCCAATATCAATGCTGGCCGCCAGCAATTCAAGATCTTCAATTTGTTGCGTCAGCAAACGCGAACGGCGCAGCATCACTTCACCGGCATCGGTCAAAAAAGCTTTGCGGCCAATCACCTGCAACAATTCCACCCCAAGCTGATTTTGTAACTTGGCGACGGCATGGTTCAGACTGGACTGGCTTTTATTCAGCAGCTCGGCCGCCTGGGCGTAACCACCAGCATCCACTACCGCCTGTAAAATCCGCCATTGTTCTAACGTTGATTTGGGGCGGTACGGCATATGCTTCCTGTTTTCAGGGCTGGACCAGCCAAAACTGATCAGACTGTTGCAATGATCACAGCACGCAAAGGTGCCGGATAACCTTCAATGGTTTTACTATGATCAGTTGGATCAAGAAAATCAATCAGACTTTCATTTTCCATCCAGTTGGTTTTACGCTGTTCATCCAGCGATGTCAGATTCAGGTCCACCACTTTGGCGTCCTTAAAACCGACCCGTTGCAACCAGCCCAATAATGCAGCACAACTGGGAATAAACCAGACATTACGCATTTTGGCATAACGCTCGCCGGGTACCAGCACTGTGGTGGCATCGCCTTCGACCACTAAGGTCTCCAGCACAAGCTGGCCGCCAGGGCGCAGTTGGTTTTTTAACTGGGCTAAAAAATCAATTGGTGAGCGACGGTGATACAACACGCCCATCGAAAATACCGTATCAAAGGCTTTCAGCTCTGGCATCTCATCAATGCCAACCGGAATTAAGTGCACGGCTGGATCCGGATTAAAATGTTTAATGGCCTGAAATTGGGCATAAAACAGCTGACTTGGGTCGATGCCGACCACAAAAGTGGCACCAGCGCCGCGCATCCGCCATAAATGGTAACCACTGCCACAACCGACATCCAGCACATAGCGGTGCTCTAACGGTGCCAGATGGGGTAACACCCGATCCCATTTCCAGTCGGAACGCCATTCGGTATCAATATGCAGGCCGTGCAGGGTAAAAGGCCCCTTACGCCATGGCATCAGTTGGCGTAACAGCACTTCCAGCCGTTGTTTAGCGCCGTCCGATAGTTCGTCCGGCCGACCAAAACTAACCTGGTTGCTGATATCGATGGCTGAACTTTGACTAACCGGCAGATTGGCCAGCACTTTTTGCCACTGCTTAAAATCACCATGTAAGGCTTCCCGCTGCCAGTTGGCCAGTTGCGCTGGTAAAGTTTGCAACCAACCACTGAGTGGTGTTTTGGCAATTGCAGCAAAAAAATCATTAAAATCAAGCATGCACTGGCTCCAATGCTTTGATAGCAACCATAGAGCAAAAATTAAAACATTGAAACCAGACCACACTGCTGGCAAAACCGGCTGTGGCAAAGCGCTGCTGATGCTCGGCCAGGGTATCCGGTCGCATCACGTTTTCCAGCGCAGTGCGTTTTTGACTAATTTCCAGTTCGCTATAGCCGTTGGCTCTTTTAAAATCATGATGCAAATCGATTAGCAGTTCGTGGGTCAGCGGATCGGCTTCGACAATTTTTTCCGACAAAATAAAAATGCCCCCAGGTTTTAAGCCCTGGTAAATTTTTGCCACCAGTTGATCGCGGTGTTGTTTCGGTAAAAATTGCAAAGTGAAATTACTGACGACCATGGCTGCCTGTTGGATATCAGCATCGCGGATATCCGCCAGTTGCACTTCGACGGGTACCTCAGAGCGGAACGACTGCAGATGACGCTGACAACGCTCGGCCATGGCCGGGCTATTATCAATGGCGATAATTTTGCTCTGGTTATCATCCAGTTGACGGCGCATGGCCAGACTGGCAGCCCCCAGCGAACAACCTAAATCGTAGTAGTTACTCTGAGGCTGTTGATATTTTTGCGTTAATTTACCAATGGTCTGGATGATGGTCTGATATCCAGGCACAGAGCGCTGGATCATATCCGGGAAAACTTCAGCCACTGTGGCATCAAAACAAAAGTCCTGCACCTGCGCCAGTGGTTCGGCGTAAATAAAATCTTTTTGCATAAAGACAAAATCGTCAATGTTCATCAATTGTTGGCTAGTTTACCCGATTTAAGCCGCTTGCGCTTGGTCGGCGTGGCAGATTTGCCGGGAAATGCAGCCAAAACCGGCCGCAAGCTTAAGTGGTAAATAACGGCAACTGGTTGGCTGAGGCCACTGCGGTGCTGGCAGGCCAGGGCTGAAGCACGGGATGGGAAGGCCCCCCCAGTACCAACAAATCACTGGCAAATTGCCGGGCTAATTGAGGGGCGAGTCTGTTGTCCGGGGTATGAAAAAAAGCCGTTGGCTGGTAACCAAGCGCGAGCCATTGCAGCATTTTTTGCAGCCAGGGTTGGTAAAATTGCCGGTTTGCCGCCAGATCATCCAGTCCGATAAACCGAAAGACCGGTTGACCGGTCAATGCTTTGACATGCACAGGTAACCGCGGTTTTTTCCGTTGTGCTTCCTGTAACTCTGCGCTGTCTGGTGCGACTGAAAATAAGGCCCTGCTGTCGAGGCATATTCTTTCACACTGATACTGTCGCAGTAATTGATGCAGCGCCTGTTCGGCAGTCGCTTTGTCAAAAAATGCCGGATGACGGATTTCGACAGCGCACGGATAGTGTCGCCGGATGCATTCGAGCAGCGGTTCCAGCGTGGCTAATTGCGCCGGACTAAAAGTCGCTGGTAACTGCAAATGAATAAAGCCGATCTGCTGCTGCAGCGGTTGCAATAACTGTAACCACTGCGCTAATGCTTCGGCACCAGCGCCCTGATGACTGATCCTTTTCGGGACTTTAAAATCAAAGCAAAACCTGCTGGCCGGATTTTCTGCCTGAGTTACAGCGCTTTGTTCTGCCCAACGGGCTATGGTTGGTACAGTTGGATCGGCATAAAAAGTGGTATTGCCTTCTACTGCATTGAAAAAACGACAATATTGGGCTAAAAACGTAGTTGAATGACTGCCTTGCTGATATAGGCTACCCTGCCAGCGATCATTGGCCCACATAGGGCAACCTAAAAAATACATAACCTGACCTGTGACCTGCGACGCTTGTACCAGTTTACAGAATAAGCGGCTGTGATGCCGTGAAACGGCCAGTTATGTGGCCGACAACAGAGTAGCATTATGATACGAAAGTGGAAACAACTGTGGTTGCTATGGTCAGGACTGGCCATGCTGTTCGCTGCAAATCTGGCTCCCGCCGCGGTACAGCCCTCAGCAGTACAGCCATTGACACTGCAAACATTGAAGATTGCCATCAGCAATGACAGTTTCCCTTACATGTATTTGGATAAGCAGGACCAACCAGCCGGGTTAGTGGTCGATTGGTGGAAAGCTTTAGCCGAGCCAGTTGGTCTCAGATTGCAGTTTGTCACCGTGGACTGGGCCGATATTTTTCAGCTATTAGACAGTGGTGCTGTCGATGTGATTGGTGGTTTAGCTATCACGCCGCCACGGCAGCAAAATTATTTGCTTGGCCCCGTGATGGCAGAAGTGTATAGCAATGTGTTTTTACACCGTGATTTACAACAGCTCAGTGAGCTGAACCAGTTAAAGCCACATGTGATTGGCGTGGTAAAAAACTCCGGCCACATCGCTTTTATCCGCCAGCATTTGCCGGATTTGTATTTACGCGAATTTGATCACACTTCGGCGATGTATGATGCCGCGCTCAGTGGCGATATTAAAGCTTTTATCAGCCTGGACCGGCTGACGCCGCGCTATCGGCAGTACAGTTTGCTCAATCAGCTCTATCCAATGTTTAAAAAACTGCCACTGCAAAAAATCGCCCTGACCTATGCGGTGCGCAACTCAGAGCCTGAACTGGCGACTGAGTTACAGCGTCTGGCGGCCGCGATGGCGCCGGATCTGGCGGATAAGCTACAACGCCGCTGGCTCAGTGGCATCAGCAGTGATGAAACTCTGGTCTTGTCGATGTCAGTCGGCAATCCGCCATTGATGAATGTATCCGCCACAGGCGCCCCTCAGGGTTTACTGGTGGATTTGTGGCAACTCTGGTCAGAAAAAACCGCCACGCCGATCGCGATAGTGCCGGATCCTGCCACTGCTGGTTTAAAAAGCCTGCAACAAGGCCGGGTTGATATTCACATGGGCTATCCTGTTGCGCCAGATCAGCAGACCGAAGTCAGAGCTGCGCATCAGATTTATCATTTCAGCTCGTCATTTTATTACCCGAAGAATTATCCGCTGCGACAATTCTCCGAGGTTGATTTGCCGGTTGGCGTCTTTGCGACAGCCTCTTATCGCCAGCAGTTGCAAAAGCAATTCCCAGCCTTACAAGTGCGGACTTTTGCCAAGTTAGAAGAGATGTTGCACGCGCTGGAACGCAAGGATATCGCTGGCTTTTTTGCGGCAGATTTGTTGATGCAGCAACAGATACAGCAACAGCAGAGTTATGGCCTCAGACAATTAGATTTTCCGCGTTTTAGCAGCCCAATGCATGTGCTGGTGCGCAAGGGGAATAGCGTGCTGGAGAAAAAAATCCGCCAGGGGTTTGCCAGTCTGACGCAGGATGAACTGGAAAATATTGAACGGCGCTGGCTGCCGAGTCTTGAATTTGGTTATTTTGCTAAATTTCGCCAGCATGTCCCGCTGGATCCAGTGGAACAGCAATGGTTATCTGGCCATGCGGAGTTGCGGGTCGGGGTGTTAGCCAACTGGGCGCCGATGGAATTCGTCGATACAGATGGGCAGGTGCGTGGCGTCACCGCTGATATTCTGCAAAAGCTCAATCAGCGGCTTGGGGCAAATTTTGTCGCTGTGCCTTATCAGGAATGGCCGGCACTGGAACAAGCATTTAAAGCGGGTGAGCTGGATCTGGTGGCGAACATGTCTGATTTACCGGAACGTCATCAGTATGCCAGTTTCAGCCACAACTTCTGGCCGTTACAATGGACCTTGATTAGTCATAACAGCAGCGAAGATATCAATCGGCTGGCGGCGTTAGCTGAACGCAAAGTGGCAGTGCTGAAAGATTATCAGATCGTGCGTTATTTCCAGCAACATTACCCGAAAGTGCAGCTGGTGTTTACTGACAGCCTGCAGCATGGCATCGACTTGTTGCAGCGTGGTGAGGTCGGTTTTGTGGTGGATACCATGGTTTCTTCGGGTCGGGCATTGCGTCAGACCGAAAACAGCAATCTGCGGCTGCATTTACCAGCCGATATGCCCACTTACCCAACTTTATTTGCGGTGCGTAAAGATGCCCCACAGTTATTAAACATATTAAATAAAGGACTGAAGACGCTGACCGAAACTGACAGAACTGAAATTCTCAATCGCTGGTTTTCGGTTGAAATCCGTCAGGGGGTAGAGCGGGAGCAAGTGGTCACTTTGGTATTGCAGGTCATTGGTATTGGAGGATTTTTGTTGTTATTGGTATTTTTCTGGAACCTATCGCTACGGCGCGAAATTGGTCTAAGACGGGCGATGGAACAGAAAATGCGTTTTATGGCCACCCACGATGATTTGACGCAACTGGCCAATCGCAATTTATTAGAAGAGCGACTGACCCAAGCGCTGCATCAACATGCCCGTCATCAGGAAAAACTGGCGTTGTTGTTTCTGGACTTAGATGGTTTTAAAGCGGTGAATGATCAATTTGGCCATTATGTCGGTGACGAATTACTGGTCAAAGTGGCCGCAGTGCTGCAGCACTGCGTCCGCAAGTCCGATACCGTGGCTCGTTTCGGCGGCGATGAATTTGTCATTTTATTAACCTCGCTGCTGGATAAAGACGACGCGGCTATTGTGGCGGAGAAAATTCTGCAGCACCTGGAGCGACCTATCTTGTTATCGGCCTGTCAGGCTGAGGTTGGCGTGAGCATTGGCATCGCCTTATATCCGGATGATGCAACTGACAGTGCACAGATGATGCAGATAGCGGATGGCCTGATGTACAGCGCTAAACAACAAGGCAAAGGCTGTTATCGATTCAGTGAGGCGGGAATTCCTGCGCAAGGGCAGTGACTTTAACCATCTTTTCTATATAATTGGCGCTCATTTTCAGCGTTAAGCTCAAGAACCGGTAGAAAGGATCAGTGCATGCGTAGTCATTATTGCGGTCAGTTGAACGCACAACATGTCGGGCAACAAGTTTCTCTGTGCGGTTGGATCAACCGTCGTCGTGACCTCGGTGGTCTGATTTTTGTCGATCTGCGCGACCGTGAAGGTCTGGTGCAGGTGTTTTTTGATCCGGATCTGACCGAGATGTTTGCGCAAGCGGCCGAGCTGCGGAACGAGTTTTGCGTGCAGATCACGGGGACTGTACGGGCCAGACCTGAGTCACAAATCAATCAGGACATGGCGACCGGCGAAGTCGAAGTCTATGCCTCTGCTTTAACCATTCTGAACAAAGCCCCGGCGTTACCGCTGGATTTTAACCAGAACAACAGTGAAGAACAGCGGTTAAAATATCGTTATTTAGATATCCGTCGTCCAGTGATGAGCGACCGGTTGAAATTCCGCGCTAAAGTCACTAGCTTTGTGCGTAACTTTATGGACAGCAATGGCTTTTTAGATATCGAAACGCCAATTTTGACCAAGGCAACGCCGGAAGGCGCCCGTGATTATCTGGTGCCAAGCCGGACCCACAAAGGCCAGTTTTTCGCCTTACCACAATCGCCACAGCTGTTTAAACAGTTGCTGATGATGGGTGGTATGGACCGTTATTATCAAATCGTCAAATGCTTCCGCGACGAAGATTTACGGGCAGATCGTCAGCCTGAATTTACCCAGATCGATATCGAAACCAGTTTCATGACTGCTGAGCAAGTGATGGCGGTGACGGAAGAGATGGTGGTGTCGATGTTTAAAGCAATGCTGGGCGTTGATTTAGGCACTTTACCGCGGATGACGTATTTTGAAGCGATGCGGCTTTATGGTTCAGACAAACCGGATTTACGTAATCCAATGCAGTTTGTCGACGTCGCTGACTTATTAAAAGAAGTCGATTTTAAAGTGTTTTCTGGCCCGGCGAACGATCCGAAAGGTCGGGTAGTGGCGTTAAAAGTGCCAGGCGCGGCTGATAAAGTATCGCGCAAAGATATCGACACTTACACGGCTTTTGTTGGTATTTATGGTGCCAAAGGTTTGGCCTGGTTAAAAGTCAATGATGTCTCGCAAGGACTGGAAGGTATTCAGTCGCCGGTGGCTAAGTTCTTAACTGCTGAGATTGTGGCAGAAATTCTAACGCGTACTGGTGCACAAAATGGCGATTTGATTTTCTTCGGTGCCGACCGTGCCAAAGTCGTTTGTGAAGCCATGGGCGCGCTGCGGTTAAAACTGGGCGAAGATTTAGCTATTACCCAGCCTGGCTGGAAGCCGTTGTGGGTAGTGGACTTCCCAATGTTCGAAGAAAATGATGACGGCAGCTATTCTGCGGTGCACCATCCATTTACTTCCCCACTGGACACTGCCGCTTTCCTGGCGAAAAATACCGGCGAGCTGGAGCTTGGCACTTTATTATCCAATGCCTATGACATGGTCCTCAATGGCACTGAGTTAGGCGGTGGTTCAGTGCGGATCCATACGCCTGAAGTGCAGGCGAAGGTATTCCAGTTACTGGGCATCAGTGATGAAGAAGCAGCCGAAAAATTTGGTTTCCTATTAGAAGCACTGCGTTATGGTGCGCCGCCGCATGCTGGTCTGGCTTTTGGTCTGGATCGGCTGGTGATGCTGATGACGGGGGCCAGCTCAATCCGTGATGTGATGGCTTTCCCTAAAACTGCGACTGCTGCATGTCCACTGACTGATGCACCGGGATTTGCCAATCCACAGCAACTCGCTGAGTTAGGCGTGGCCGTAGTCGCCAAAGCTGAAACGGCGAAATAACGCTGGTTGCAAGCTACAGGCTGCGGCTGTCATCAGGTCGTTGCCATTCCATAACGGCGACACTCGGTCGCCGTTTTTATCTGTGATAACCACCACGGCCCGAAGGTCGTGGTGTGCCAACAAGGAGAACAACAATGGCAGGTCATAGTAAATGGGCCAATATGAAACACCGCAAAGCGCGGCAGGATGCTAAAAAGGTGAAAATTTTCACCAAGCTGATCCGCGAGCTGACGGTGGCGGCCAAACAAGGTCCGGATCCGGATGGCAATCCGCGCTTGCGAACTGCTATTGCCAAAGCGCTGGTCAACAACCTGTCACGGGATGTGATTGAGCGAGCTGTCAAAAGAGGGGCTGGTGACAGTGGTGGCGAGAATTTTGAAGAACTGGTGTATGAAGGTTATGGCCCGAATGGGGTAGCCATTATTGTTGAAACCCTGACCGATAACCACAAAAGAACAGTGCAGGATGTCCGCAGTGCCTTTACTAAATACGGCGGTAATCTGGGCACCAGCGGTTCGGTAGGGTATTTGTTTAATCGCCAGGGCTTGTTAAGTTTTGCCCCAGGCGTCAATGAAGACCTGTTGATGGAACTGGCGCTCGATGCGGGTGCCGAAGATGTGCTGGCGCATGACGATGGCTCTTTTGAAGTGCTGACCACGCCGGAAAGCTTTGTCGATGTAAAAGAAGCGCTGGAACAGGCGGGTTTGACCGCTGAGCATGCTGAAGTCAGTCTGGTACCCTCGACCAAAGCAGAGATTGATGCCAGTACTGTGGTGAAGTTTTTCAAACTAATTGATATGTTAGAAGATTTTGACGATGTACAGAACGTTTACCACAATGCTGAGATTGCGGATGATGTGTTGGCACTGGTCGAGTAGCAGGTGAATATTATTCTTGGTATTGACCCCGGCAGCCGTTTGACCGGTTATGGCGTGATTCGACAGCAAGGCCAGAAATTTGAGTATATCGCCAGTGGTTGTATCCGGATGACATTAGGTGAAATGCCGGATAGGCTGAAACAAATTTTTGATGGCGTCAGTCAGATTATTACTCAGACCCAACCGACCATGTTTGCCATTGAGCAGGTGTTTATGGCGCGTAATCCGGATTCAGCGCTGAAATTGGGGCAGGCAAGGGGCGCGGCTATCGTTGCTGCCAAAGTCGCCGGTTTAGAGGTGTATGAATATTCAGCCCGGCAGGTGAAACAATCGGTGGTCGGCACTGGTGCAGCAGATAAAGCTCAGGTGCAGCATATGGTGAAATCCTTGCTGAAATTACCGGCGAATCCGCAGGCGGATGCGGCGGATGCGCTGGCAGTGGCATTGTGCCATGGCCATACCTGGCAAAGTCTGCTGGCGATGTCGGGTCAGGCCAGCAAAACAGTCCGCGGTCGCTTAAGATAAACCGGACTGTTGCTGAACATAAACAATCACAGGCATAAAACTGTTTTAGGATCAAAATGATAGGTCGATTACGAGGCATTATTGCCGAAAAACAAGCACCGGATCTGCTGATTGAAGTGGGTGGCGTTGGTTATGAAGTGCAGTTAACGCTGACCAGTTTTTACGCTTTACCTGCGGTTGGACAAGAAGCAGTGCTCTATACCCATTTTGTCGTGCGGGAAGACGCGCAATTATTGTATGGCTTCACTCACCCGACCGAGCGTAGCTTGTTCCGGCAATTGATCAAAGCCAATGGCATAGGACCCAAGATGGCGCTGACCATTCTGTCAGGTTTAACCGCCAGTCAGTTTGTGCGTTGTGTGCAGCATGATGATATCAGCACGCTGGTGAAATTGCCCGGTGTTGGTAAAAAGACCGCTGAACGGCTGTTGGTTGAAATGCGCGATAAACTCAAAGATTGGGGCTTGCCGTCAATGACGCCTGTCACCGATCATCTGGTGCTCGGTGAAGATGAAGTGCAGAGTTTTGAACTAAAAGAAAGTCCGGAAGCGGATGCCTGTAGTGCGCTGGTATCGCTGGGTTATAGTCAGGCGCAGGCTGCTCAGGCGGTAAAACGGGTGTTTCATGCCGGTCTTAGCAGTGAACAACTGATTAAAGCTGCCTTAAAATCGATGATTTAGTCGGACGTTACAGCGTCACACAGAGAAGATTGCAATGATTGAAGCGGATCGTTTAATGGCGCCGGCTGCCAGCCGGGAAGATGAAGTGATCGATAGAGCGATCCGGCCAAAATCTCTTGCCGATTACACCGGCCAAAGTCATGTTCGGCAACAGATGGCTATTTTTATCGAAGCGGCTCGTGGTCGGGGCGAGCCACTGGACCATTTACTGATTTTTGGCCCGCCGGGTTTAGGCAAAACCACGCTGGCGATGATCGTTGCCAATGAAATGGGCGTCAATATCAAACAAACATCTGGGCCTGTACTGGAAAAGGCGGGTGATTTAGCCGCCTTACTGACCAACCTCGAACCGAATGATGTGTTGTTTATTGATGAAATTCATCGCCTGAGTCCGGTGGTTGAGGAGATTTTATACCCGGCGATGGAAGACTATCAGTTGGATATCATGATTGGCGAAGGACCAGCTGCGCGCTCGATTAAACTGGATTTACCGCCATTTACCTTAGTAGGCGCGACCACCAGGGCTGGCGCTTTAACCTCGCCGCTGCGTGATCGCTTTGGCATAGTGCAACGACTGGAATTTTATAAAGTCGATGAGTTGGCGCAGATTATTCTGCGCTCAGCCCACTTTTTGAATTTGCAACTGGATTTGCCGGCGGCGACCGAGATTGCCAGACGCTCACGCGGTACACCGCGGATCGCCAATCGATTACTCAGACGGGTGCGCGATTATGCTCAGGTCAAATCCAATGGTGAGGTATCGATGGAGATTGCCAATCAAGCGCTGTTGATGGTGGATGTTGATGCGCAGGGGTTTGATTATATGGACCGCAAATTATTACTGGCCATTATTGAGAAATTTATGGGGGGGCCGGTTGGTTTGGATAACCTGGCGGCAGCTATCGGGGAAGAAAAAGAAACCATCGAAGATGTGATAGAACCGTTTTTAATTCAGCAGGGTTTTATTCAGCGCACACCGCGCGGCCGTATTGCGTCCGCTCATGCTTATAAACACTTTGGTTTTGATCCACCAGAATCAGGCAAAGTCTGAGTCTTTGGCGTTCTGAGCAGGTAGATGGTGGTCAGAGCACAATCATTTTAGCTTGGGTTGTCAAGCATTCGAGTTCTGAAACAGAAATTGCAGCAAAAAAAAGCCCGCTCAAAGAGCGGGCGAATGCAACAAGTTGAAGCAGAGCTTCAAAAAATCCAGGGAACATGCTGACAGTCCGGTTGGTCGTTGGAACAACCCAACTGTCTGTGATCTTTACTACAGTGAGACACCCTCGCGTTTCACCGTTGCGCTAGCTCAGAACACGAGAGATATAATAGGGAATTAGAATAATTACTTCAAACGAGAAAAATTGACTTTTTTCATTAGTTTTTCTAATGAGAATAATCATGCATAAAACCTGAATATCAAACATTGCAGAACTGTAATATATGAATTTACTGGCTTAGCACAGATCCGATGAATGCATACTGAATTTCAGGGATTACTTTTTTGTAAGTTTAATTTAGGAAACCCCATGTTTCTGTCGCTTATCGCTAAAAATCAAAGCTTCATCGTAAAACCTGAACTTTTTGCCAGCTAAGCTCTCTATTTCTGTGCCATAAGCCGCTAAAAATCAGCGGATAGAATTATTTTTGCCAATGCAGCGGTAACGCTGTTGAGTTAGTCGGTGCTGTCCAATATCATAGCGCCCAAATTGCTAGTAATAATTCGACATTTTTAGAGGTGTTTTGCGGTGACTGGTCAACTTTCAATTCTCGATCTGATTATTCATGCCAGTTTTGTGGTGCAGTTAGTGATGGCAATCCTGCTGACTGCTTCTGTGGTGTCCTGGGCCATGATCATCCAGCGGAACAAAGCGTTGAAAGAGGCGATAGAAGATTCACGTAAATTTGAAGATCGTTTCTGGTCTGGGGTGGATTTATCCAAGTTATATAACGAAGTCAGTGCCCGCGCCAATGTCAGTGGCATGGAGTCACTGTTCAAAGCCGGTTTTAAAGAATTTGCCCGTTTGCATAAAACCAATGCCAGACAGCCAGGCGCTGTGATGGAAGGGACCCAACGTGCGATGCGAGTTGGTTTATCGCGTGAAGTTGAGCGACTGGAAATGCATTTACCATTTCTGGCAACCGTTGGTTCTATTACGCCTTATATAGGCTTGTTTGGTACTGTTTGGGGTATCATGAATTCATTTATCGCATTAGGCGCGGTGCAACAAGCCACCATGGCTATGGTGGCTCCGAGTATTGCCGAAGCCTTGATTGCAACTGCGCTGGGTTTATTCGCGGCCATTCCAGCTGTTATCGCCTATAACCGTTTTTCGCATCGGGTTGAGTTGTTAGAGAATTCATATGCGAATTTTGTGGAAGAATTTTCGAATATCCTGCACCGTCAGGCAGTTAGCGGCGGAGATGGTCAATAATGTACGTGCGGAAAAAACGCCGCATGGTGGCGGAAATTAACGTAGTGCCTTATATCGATGTGATGTTGGTGTTACTGATTATTTTTATGGTAACAACCCCCATCATTACCCAGGGCGTGAAAGTTGAGTTGCCAAAATCAAAAGCTGAACCTATTGAGCAAATGAATGATGGCAAAACACCCATTGTTGCCACTGTTGATGAAGCAGGTTTGTATTATTTTGAGAAAGATGGTGTCAATAAAGGTCCATTTAATGCTGAGCAGTTGCAGGCAGAAGTGATGAATTCTTTATCGATTGAACCTGGGACTCAGGTAATTATCAAAGCAGATGGTCGGGTTGATTATAATTCCGTGATCCAACTGCTGAATATGTTAAAACAGGCAGGTGCGCCAGCTGTTGGTTTGATGACAGAAGACGTGGAGTCTAAGTAACATGGAGCCAGCGTTTAAAAGGGCGCTGCAAATATCGGCTTCGGTTCACTTTTTGATTGCCTTAGCGATGTTTGTAAATTTTAATTTCTTCAGCAAAGAAGAAGTCATTGTGGTTCCTTTGTATTCATCGTCAGACGCGCCATTACAGGCGAGTATGATCGATAATCCGAAGTTAAAAGAAGCGGAAAAAGCCACCCGCCGCAAAGAAGAACCGAAAAAAGAACCGCCGAAAAAACAGCCTGAGGAAAAGGAACCACCAAAAGAAGAACCGCCAGAAGAAGACTTGTTGAAAAAACAGCAAGAATTACAAAAGCAGGAAGAACTGCAAAAGCGGGAAGAAGCGAAAAAGCTACAGGCGGAAAAAGAAATACTGGTGAAAAAGAAGCAGGAAGCTGACGCCAAAAAGAAAAAACAAGAAGCTGAGATTGCGCTGAAAAAGAAAAAAGAGCAGGAACAGCTAAAAAAAGAACAAGAAAAACTGAAAAAAGAACAAGAGAAACTGAAAAAAGAACAGGAAAAGAAAAAAGCGGCAGAAAAAGCTAAACAGGAAAAGAAAAAGCAAGAAGAATTAGCCAAAAAGAAAAAAGCCGAAGAGCTGAAGAAAAAGAAAGCGGAAGAACGTAAACGACAGCAGGAACTTGAGCGCGCTGCCGAAGAGCAACTGATGGACGAATTCGCAGAAGAAGCGGATGAAGCACGTCGGGCGGCCCGTCAGGGCCAGATGCTGACCGAAAAACAACGTTATATTGCGATGATTGTTGAGCGGGTTAGGCAAAGCTGGTTTACTGATGACACCATGAATGGCAAAGAGTGTGTGATATCATTGCGGCTCGCCAGTAACGGTTTTGTCACCAACCTGACCGTTGAAGGGGGTGATGCCGGTGTTTGTAATGCCGCGGTGAATGCGATTAACCGGGTTGGACGTTTTCCGATGCCAGAGGATCCTGATCTGAATGATCAGTTCCGAGAGCTAAAGTTACCATTTAAAAAATAAGTTGAGAGCTGACAACAATGATGTTCAAGTGGATAAACAAAGCGCTGATACTGACAGCGGCACTGGTGGCAATGCAGGCCAGTGCCTCGCTGGAAATTGTGATTACAGAAGGTGTTGACAGCGCCAGACCTGTGGCGATAGTGCCATTTTCTTTTGTTGGCCAGAATCCGCCAACCCAAAATGTCAGCCAGATTGTCGCTGCGGATTTAATGCGCAGTGGTAAGTTCAATCCGGTCAATGCGATGAGAATGCCGCAACAACCGCAGAGCAGCAGCCAGTTTAACGCTGCCGTCTGGGCGAAGACTGGTATTGAAGCTGTGGTGATGGGCACCGTCAAAGAAGTTGGCCTGGATCGTTATACCATCAGCTATGAATTGGTTGATGTGATAAAAGCCAATGGCGGTGTTGGTCAGCCGATGATGAATGCTGCCGGTCAGTTAGTTGCAGGTGGCCAGCATATTCTTCACAGTAGTCAGATTACCATTACCGGCAAACAATTCCGGCAGTATGCACATCACATGAGTGATGCGATTTATGAAAAACTGACCGGTGAACGTGGCGCATTTTCTACCAAGATTGCATACGTACTGGTTCGTGATAAACAAGAATATCGCTATCAATTAATTGTCGCTGATTATGATGGTGAAAACGAGCAGGTTTTATTGCGCGCTAAAGAGCCGCTGATGTCACCAACCTGGTCACCGGATGGGACTAAACTGGCATACGTTACTTTTGAACGGAAACAGTCGCAAATTTATATCCAGGATGTTTATACCGCACGTCGTAGTATCCTGACATCATTTAAAGGTATTAACAGTGCGCCGATCTGGTCACCGGATGGCCGTAAGATGGCGATGACTTTATCAAAAGATGGCAATACTGAAATATATTCAATGGATATTGCCAGCAAAGCACTGACAAAATTAACGAATCACCGTGCTATTGATACCGAGCCAAATTGGAGTCCTGATGGTCAGTCGATTATTTTTACCTCAGAAAGAGGCGGCAATCCGCAACTTTATTCGGTTGATATCAACACAAAAGCGACAACTCGTGTTACTTTTGAAGGTGAAATGAATTTGGCGGGTAAATTTACTCCAAACGGCCAAGCGATTGTTATGGTAAACCGGACTAACGGTCAGTATAATATTGCGCGCATGGATAGGACTACCCGTCAAATGCAAGTGCTGACTCGCACTTATCTGGATGAGTCACCAAGCATTGCGCCAAATGGCTCAATGATTATCTATAGTACTTTGCACGGTTCGTCACAAGTACTGGCACTGGTATCCATGGATGGTCGTTTTAAAGCAAGGCTACCGGCAGTTGATGGTCGTGTTAAATCACCTGCCTGGTCACCGTTTTTATAAAATACAAAAATTTGGTTAATCGTTTTACTAAGGAAAAAATCATGAACTTAAATAAAGTTTTAAAAGGTTTGTTAGTAGCAGTGCCAGTGCTGACTTTAGCTGCATGTAGCTCTAACAATGAAACTGATGCTGGCGATGCAAACGCAAACACCAACACACCAGTACAAACTGTTGACCAAGGCATGAGCGATGCAGAACAACTGCGTCAGCAATTAGAAGCACTGCGTCAGCAAAACACTATTTACTTCGACTTCGACAAGTCAACAATCCGTTCTGAATTCGCTTCAGTACTGGACGCACACGCTGCTTTCCTGCGTGCTCGTACCACTATCTCTGTCACTGTTGAAGGTCATACTGACGCTCGCGGTACTCCAGAGTACAACATTGCACTGGGTGAGCGTCGTGCTCAGTCAGTTCAAAGCTACCTGGCTAACCTGGGTGTAGCTGCTGGCCAACTGTCAGTAGTTTCTTACGGTGAAGAAAAGCCAGTTGACGCTGGTAACACTGAAGACGCGTTTGCTAAAAACCGTCGTGCTGTTTTAGTTTATTAATTCTGAGTTGTGAGTGTGCATGGACGTTAAGAAGTTGCTAATTGCTACCTTATCTTTGGTCGCTGTTACTGCTGTCGCTGACCCGGCGCCTGTCGCCGATTTAAGTCGCAGCAGCAATCAGGTGTTTGCCGGTCAGTCCGCCAGACCTGGTTCTGTTGAAGAACGGTTATCAGCCCTGGAAAGGGTAGTAGAAGCACGTGCTTCGGCACAGCTTAGTTTGCAGCAACAACTGGCAACTTTACTTGATGAAGTGAGCGAGTTGCGTGGTGCAACCGAAATGCATGCTTACAAACTAGAAGAGATATTACAGCAACAGCGTGATATCTATCAGGAAATTGACCGCAGAATGGGTGGCCAGACTGCCGGAACTGCATCACAGCCTGCTGTGAATGCAGATCCTGCTGCTAGCGCCAGTGTTCCTGCGGGCAATCCTGCTGCTGTTGTTGCCGCTGATCAGCTGGCAGCAACAGAAGCAGCAGCTGCGCAAGCTGCTTCTGCCAGTACCGCCGGGATGTCTGAGGCCCAAGTGTACGAGCAGGCACTGAATTATGTGATTAAAGATAAAAATTATGCTGCGTCTATTCCGGCATTTGAAGCCTTTATCGCCAGTTACCCGAAATCAACTTATCGCGCCAATTCACATTATTGGTTAGGTCAGCTTTATTATCAGAAAAATGAGCTGGCAAAGTCGAAAAGCAATTTTGAAGTGGTGGTGAAGCAATTCCCGAATAATTCTAAGGTGCCAGATGTGCTGGAAAAGCTCGGTCTGGTGTCTGAAAAACAAAATGATGCTGCTGCAGCCAAACGCTACTACAACCAGTTGGTGAAAAGTTTTCCAAAATCCAAAGCGGCTGCCCGTGCCCGGATTAAGCTAGAATCGTTTTAAGCTAGCCAGTAGTGAAGAAGCCCGCCTTGAGCGGGTTTTTTTATTGCCATTAACGGTCCACGCCATTGTTCGATAATGGCAAAAAAGCACCATAAAGAGCTGATGGTAATTTCAGCACTGACTGTCGATTAAAGCAGCGTCGCATGAGGTTGTGCTGTGATTTTGAGCAGTCAGTGCGTCAATATCACCTTTTTGGCAGATTTTGGTTGCACTGGCCGCGTAAATAAGTAAGATATGCCTCCGCGACAGGGGTCATTAGCTCAGCTGGTAGAGCAGCGGACTTTTAATCCGTTGGTCGATGGTTCGAATCCATCATGACCCACCACTTTCGCGCAAACATTTGTTGGACTGGGTCATTAGCTCAGCTGGTAGAGCAGCGGACTTTTAATCCGTTGGTCGATGGTTCGAATCCATCATGACCCACCAGTCCAGTCAACTCATGTTTGGGTCATTAGCTCAGCTGGTAGAGCAGCGGACTTTTAATCCGTTGGTCGATGGTTCGAATCCATCATGACCCACCACTTACTTGTTAGTCCCTTCGGGGGTCATTAGCTCAGCTGGTAGAGCAGCGGACTTTTAATCCGTTGGTCGATGGTTCGAATCCATCATGACCCACCACTTACTTGTTAGTCCCTTCGGGGGTCATTAGCTCAGCTGGTAGAGCAGCGGACTTTTAATCCGTTGGTCGATGGTTCGAATCCATCATGACCCACCAATCTCCTGATAGTTTTGCTTCCGCCTAAAGACGTGTATAATGCGCCACCTTTTTATCCTTGGATGGTCAGCATGAATCAAGCACTGCAGTTTAATGAACTTGAGTATGTCTTCCCAAAAAAACCGTTGCCTTTAAGCGCTGACGACAAACAAGCCTATAAAAATCGGATTAAACAATTATTACAACAGCGTGATGCCGTGCTGGTGGCACATTATTACACTGATCCGGAAATCCAGGCGCTGGCCGAAGAAACCGGAGGTTGTGTTTCTGACTCGCTGGAAATGGCTCGCTTTGGTAATCAACACCCTGCCAAAACCCTGATAGTGGCCGGGGTGAAGTTTATGGGCGAAACGGCGAAAATTCTGACGCCGGAAAAAACTGTATTGATGCCAACGCTGGAAGCGACCTGTTCGCTTGACCTTGGCTGTCCGGCCGACGAATTTGCCGCTTTCTGTGATGCTCACCCGGACCGGGTAGTGGTGGTGTATGCCAATACCTCGGCGGCGGTGAAAGCCAGAGCTGATTGGGTGGTGACCTCATCGATTGCACTGGATGTGATTGAGCATCTGGATAGTGAAGGCAAAAAAATTCTGTGGGGCCCGGATCGGCATTTAGGCGCTTATGTGCAGAAACAAACCGGCGCTGATATGCTGTTATGGCAGGGCGCCTGTATTGTGCATGACGAGTTTAAAGCCAATGCGCTGGTTGAACTTAAAAAGCAATATCCACAAGCCGCTGTGCTGGTGCATCCGGAATCGCCAGCGGCGGTGGTTGATCTGGCCGACGCGGTTGGTTCAACCAGCCAGTTGATTAAAGCCAGTCAGATCATGCCGAATGACACTTTTATTGTCGCCACTGACAAAGGCATTTTCTATAAGATGCAACAAGCGATGCCGGACAAGACCTTTATTGAAGCTCCAACCGGCGGTAACGGCGCAACTTGCCGCAGTTGTGCACATTGCCCCTGGATGGCGATGAACGGCTTAAAGGCGATTGAAGAGGCGTTAACGGATGGCGACGGCCATGAGATCTTCGTGGATGCCGCATTGCGTGAACGCGCTTTGTTACCCCTGGATCGGATGTTAGGCTTTGCTAAAACCAACAGAGTTGCGGTCAAAGGCAACGCTTAACTTGGTATTATGCCGGCTTTGTTGAAAATTACAGCGAAAAGCCGGCATTTTGCAATTTGTTGTTGCGCGACGTGCTGAATTTCCCTAGTATAGCCGCGCTTGCTGTAGCAAGTCCCGGAGAGATGGCTGAGTGGCTGAAGGCGCACGCCTGGAAAGTGTGTTTAGGTTAATCCCTAACGAGGGTTCGAATCCCTCTCTCTCCGCCAAATTCCAGACTAACCAAGTCTAAAATGGTCCCGAACCCCGCGTAATTGCGGGGTTTTTTATTTCCCTCCTGTATAAACTGGTCTATCTTAAACCAACAAGTACCACCAATATCTGGGGGTATATTTGGGGTATTTACCGGATATGGTTTATTGCATACCCCCAAATTGACTGTAGCCTTGTGGAATCAAGGTTATCCGGAGGGTAAAAATGACGCTGACTGTACTGCAGGTTGAAAAAGCGAAAGCCAAAGAGAAAGACTACAAGCTCAGTGATGAGCGGGGCATGTATCTGCTCGTCACAAAAGCAGGCGGCAAACTTTGGCGTCTGAAATATCGTATCGATGGCAAAGAAAAAGTGCTGTCTATTGGTGCCTATCCAGAACTAAGCCTCAAAGATGCACGTGACATGCGTGATACCGCGAGAAATCAGTTGGCCAATGGCATTGACCCGTCAGCAGAGAAACAAGCTAAAAAAGCCAGCCACGCGCAATCCCATGCAGATAGCTTTGAGCTTCTTGCCAAAGAGTGGTTCGCGACCCGAATGAATGACAAGAGTGAAAGTCATAAGGCCCGCACGCTCAGTATCCTAAATACTTATTTATTTCCATATATTGGGAATAAGCCTGTTAGCTCAATCACTACTACCATGTTGTTGGATACTCTTCGTAAAATGGAAGCCAAAGGAATTGTTGAAACAGCACGACGAACTAAGCAGATTGCCAGTCAGGTCTTTCGTTATGCTGTGATCACGTGCAGGGCTCAACATGATCCGGCTGCAGATTTAAAAGATGCATTGCAAACCCCTAAGAAAAAACATTTTGCAGCGCTCACCAATCCAAAGAAGGTTGGAACATTGATGATGGCGATTGATTGCTATCACGGCTCATACATTGTTCAAACTGCGCTTAAATGCTCTGCACTTTGGTTTTGTCGCCCTGGTGAGTTGCGCACTATGCGTTGGGAAAATGTAAATTGGGAAGAAGCCCGAATAGAATATAAGGTAGGAGAAACCGAACAAGAGCATATTATTCCTCTATCCAGCCAGAGTATTGAATTGTTGAAATCACTGCTGCCTGTTACAGGGCAGGGGCGTTATATTTTTCCGTCAAATCGTGGTTTTAGCCGTCCTATGTCGGAAAATACGATCCGAGTTGCTTTGCGCACTATGGGATATACCAACGACGATATGACGGCTCATGGCTTTCGGGCAATGGCCCGAACGTTATTGGATGAGGTGCTTAATTACAGGGTGGAGTGGATAGAGCAGCAATTGGCGCATATGGTAAAAGACGCCAATGGTCGTGCATATAACCGCACTAAGCATTTGGCGCAGCGTTTTGAAATGATGCAGCGATGGGCTGATTATCTGGATGAGTTGAAAGCTTTAAAACTGAGCTAATACCGCACCGAATACGACGTTTGTATTTTCCCAATCCAGTAGTAATATCAACCGAACAGACTTTGAAAGAGAGGTAGCCATCATGAGCATTGTGCAAATTTCAGTACTAATTTCGATCGTTGGTTTTAGCTTAATCGGCCTTGTCTTGTTTGCGGCTTATAAGGTTGCCGAGAAAAAAGATCTTGAAAATGAAAAGTTGAAGTAAAAAAACGCCGGATTTTTTATGGTCGATCTAATTCTGCCGGTAATCGCTTTTGAACTTAAAACTCATACAAGGATGTTTGGATAAAACCTGGCCTCTTTGGGGCTAAAAGAGGCCAAACAGGCCTTTGCATTAAGTTGATACCCACTTCATAAATCAGTCATGGCCCAATAGGGCCAATATGGCCCCAAATATCACCTTTTAGCTAACGTTGTTCAAATGTCGCTGCCTAGTGTTGCAATCTGTGAGCTTTTGGAATGTCCTTCAATCGGCAACATGTTTGCTGACTCCCCGAACATTTGAATTTAGGCAAGTTGCATTAAAAGGGGCGATAACAATGTCCGATGAGTACAGCGTATTCGATAATTTTTATAAACGTCGCGCTGAAGCTCGCCAGTATTGGCTTTGACTGGAATCGCTCTAAAACCAGACAATAAATAATCGAATACGTGTCCTGAGAATATTTGTGTATACGTATGATGTAGGAAATAAAAACTTAGTTTAAGTTACTGAATTTAAAGCGTTGTTAATGGTTTTCCATTTGTATTTTTAATCTGTTTAGGCCTTAGCGTGATGCCATTACTGGATGTAGCCGTCAACCGGCAACAAGGATGAGTATTTTACCGGGGAATTCTTAAAATGACCCCAAAATAAAATGCATCTACATGTATGCAGGAATGCTTTCTATCCATGGGCCGAAGCCAATGGAAATAAGGGGAGTGCGCAATTTACTAATTTTTTTGTATAACTTTTAGCGCGATACGTGTTCTCCTGAACATTTCCGAATACAGATAATATATATACGGAATTTGAAAAAAACGATGTTGGTTAATTGCACATCATTTACCGTGTGTATTTCGGTATGATTCGGCCAGTCGTTTCGATATCGTCTGGACACCCATTTCGGTGTCAACTGCACAACAGCGGCTGGAACTGTTATCTGACATCGATCTGCTCACGGTCGACGGGTTTGCTAAACCGCTGTGTTTTTGTGCCATGCTGAACAATTTAAATAGTTGGCGCAGCGCTGGATCTAGAATGTTCAATAAAAAAACGACCAGCATGCCCATCAGGTGGGTGATGTCGTTCAGCGCGCTTGGGCCGACGCCCCAACATCTAATCTCTGATTTGCCTTGAGATGGCGGCGAAGGCCGCCAAAACAACGATTTAGTTTTCACGAAAGATTGTTATTTTTCAAACCTAAGCTCTTCCCCATTTTTCGTTGCAAATGCATAACCAAGATTGATTCTCTTTCCGCCTTTGCTATCGAATGTTACTAATTTAAACGATTCAGGAAATATCATGTAAGCATCAAGATCTTTCATCTCGCCAAGGAAAGCAGTCCCTGTGAATATTTCACCGACTACAATTGCACTCATCACTCCGTCATTGACATAAAATCCAGATATCTTAAGTTCGATATAAAAGCCACAGTATTCGTTAAACGAACTTTCTTCATAAAATATTGTGCCATTGTTCATCATTGCTTTTGGTGTGTTAGTTACATCACGATAATGAACTTTTAGCGAGTTGTGGCATTTAGAGGTATTAAACGCATACGTTACATTCGTAGAATCACCAATTCGTGTATAAGAACCGTACCATTGAAGATCATCTACCGAACGTCTAAGGGATTTTTCTATTTTGGTTCCTACGGCAAGTTGCGCTTTTTTCAGGTCATACTTACCAGCTAGTATTATGTCTTCAACTGGAATAAAAAAAACAAAGCTTGGATTCCAATCCAGCATCGAATTCACATCGCTATTCAACACGCCCATAGAAAGCACACCAAAAGCCCCCATGCTAGCAAAACCTAACGCTGAATCGAACAATTGCTCTCCTGCACCGACTCGGCCTGTCTTCGCGTGAGTCCCTACCGCAAAGTCTTCCATGCCAACACCAACGCCAGCTGGCTGCGCCATCCTGGCAACGTTGAGCGCTTCAGAGATTGAGTTGTCCCAAACATAGGTTTTGTCTGACAAAACCTTTAACTCTGGGAAAACTGGTGTTTTCTTTGATGGCGTAGTAGAGGCACAGCCACTGATTGATAATGCCAATATTGAAATTAGGCCGAACGTTCCAAAATGTTGCATTTATTTTTCATCCATTAATAAGTTGCATACATAGTAACCAAATTACGCCGTAGCACAATATTTCGACCACCACAAAATTGGGCCTACCGGATATTCAAGGTCCGGCTGTCATAATCCTCGAGCGGCAAGCCTTAAACAAATCAGCCAAATGTTGAAACCTTTAACGCCCTGAGCACGTTATTGACGTTAGAAAATTCTGAGTGCTGTCATATTTTTTAAAATATATATCTATCAATTACTTATGCGGTAATAGCTGATTGCATAAAACTGAATGCCTGTAGGAAGGCATGACTTTGAACTCGGCCAATAGGGTTTGATCAGCCAGAGTTAGAGAGGTGTTTGCAACTAATTGTCTAAAGAAAATCTGCGCTTAATTAATACTAAGTTAAACAAGGTTTATTTTAAGATATTGTTTTTATTGCTTATTTTTCAATGCATTTGTCTCCAGCTTTATTGGGATATTAGGCCCTGCGAAACACACCTCCCCAATCTGAATCGGCTTGTTTATTCGAATTATATTTATGGCGAATTCAAAAATGAGAGGTTGAAAAATGCAGCAATTAAAAACTCTAGACCGTGCGTTACAGGAAATTTTACAGCAACGGACTGATTTGACAAAACAAATTGCTTTTGTCCTGAGCGATTATTGGGATCAATTTGTTGAAAATAACATGCTTATTAACCAGCAGCGGAAAATTGGCATGTCCAACTTGCAACCGGCGCATATTGCTCCGGTTCTGGAATTGAAAAAATCGGTAGCTAAAAAAAATACTGCGGGAGCAGCATCAGAGCAAAATTACTCGTCAAAATATTACGTTATTTGGAAACTTTTTGACAATTCCTCGTACCGTCGCATTAACCGGCGGGCCAGTCGACATATTCCGGTTTCAAAACCGGAAAACATCATTAGCGTGGTCGGGAAATATTGCAGTTGGGATTTCCACATGTTTTGTGAAACCGAAAAAAAATTGGCTTTACTGCGGATCGAGCTCGATGGGCTACACGAGGCAGAAGTAAAAATCCGTTCAGCTCAGCGTAAACTCGCACGACGGATGAATCAATTAGCGGAACAAAATTAGCTCAAAATTTCAGTTTTCGCTCAAATGAAAACAGATAAAACCGTTCGCGATCAAGACCATATGTAATCTGGTCGCCACATATTTTTATTTTCCAAAAATGTCATTAAGAGGTTTTTGATATGTCGATTCAATCCCCTAAACCTATGCGCATTCTACGCATGCCGGATGTTCAGAAAAAAATTGGCCTGTGCAAAGCTTCAATTTACAACCGAATTGCAAGCGGCACATTTCCAAAACCGATTTCTCTCGGAGGCCACAGTGTTGGTTGGCTGGAATGCTCGTTAGACCAATGGATCTCCGAGCGTTGCAATGTAGTCAACGCAGGCGAGGAGGGCGACTGTGTTGAACAGTAAAAAATGGATTTTTACATGTCATGTGAAATGCCCGATTGTGCAACCGTCTGTGGTTTCGCAGGAGTTCCACCATGCCAGTCAGTAACAATACGCAAGTAACAGATCAGCAAAAAAAGGAATCGGCCTCGGGGGATGACGACAAATCTCAACTGGATTTGGTGCTGAAATTCGCGTTAGCAGAATTCAAACTATTTCATGACGACATTAAAAATTGTTATGCGAAAAACCTGAAATCAGGCCTGGTTTGGCGTCTGGATAGTACTGCATTTCGGGATTTCGTTTGCGTTTCGTATTATGAAACACATCGACGTGCACTAAGGTCAGCGATCCTGACTGAATGTATTGCTCAGTTATGCGCGTTTGCCCGTTACAAAAACGAGAAACGGACCGTTTTTTGCCGAGTCGCACAACATGATGGTCGTTATTATCTGGATCTGTGTGAGTCGAATAGCACTCGTGCAATTTGCTGGTATCGTCATGGCTGGGAAATCATCCATAGACCACCAGTTGAATTTGTTCGCACGGATGCTATGCAGCCGCTGCCAGTACCGGTTGAATACGGTGACATTGAACTATTGTGGCAATTTTGCAACGTACCCACCCGGATGCGTATTTTCGTCGTTGCTTGGATCATTGATACCTGGCGCCCAGATACGGTTTATCCTGGCTTGGAGCTTATCGGTGAGCAGGGATGTGGCAAAAGCGCTACTTCTGACTTCATCCGTACGCTTGTAGACCCTAATTCATGCAACCTACGCAGTGCCCCCAAAACGAGTGAGGATGTTTTTGTTGCAGCCAGAGCGAATCACCTGCTCGTGTACGAGAATTTGTCGCATCTCACGCCCGTTATTCAGGACACCTTATGTGTGATCTCCACCGGCGGCGGATTAGCAAAACGTAAGCTATATTCCGATGCTGACGAGCATATCATCAGGGCTAAACGGCCATGGTTAATCAATTCCATTTCTGCGTGTGCGACACAGCAGGATTTGGTAGATCGTATCATTAGTATTGAATGCCCATTGCTTACGACACGCGTCGCCGAGCGCGAACAGCTGCAGCTTATGACATTAAAACTGCCGGAAATCATGGGGGCGTTGCTAGATATCGCATGCAATGCAGAAAAATTGCTGCCATCTGTTGATTTACCTCGGGAAAACCGCCCTCGGTTATTGGAATACTGCCTGCTGGGTATGGCCATTACTGAGCATCTATATCAAGATGCCAATAAATTTCTCAATGCATTTAATCGTGAACGCCGGGAATTAGTTAGCCGAACCATCGACACCAGCCCTGCCTGCAATGCACTTATTGAATTGCTATCGAGTGAAAAACTAATTGAAGCACCGTTATTCGTTATCCTGCAACGGCTGCAAAAACCAGAACACAGTGACAATTGGCCCCGTTCGCCTAAAGCGTTGGGCGATTTACTGCGACGTCATGCGCCAGCACTTCGTCAATATGGTATCCAATGCCAATCACTGGGGAAAATTGGCAGTCATGTATTGTGGCGGGTGAGTAAACAAGACTGCGAAGCAAGTCGTGAATGTCTTGAAGTCGTCAACGATGCTTAAGACATCACGACATGCACGACATAGATCACAAAGATATTTTACCAAAGTAAGATCAATCGCTACGGATATTGTTCTTGCACAAACGGTCATCACTTCAAATGTTATCGCCCTCGCGCAAGGCCGGATAGTGGGCGACTATTCAACAAAATCCCAATTCGTTCAGGGATTAAGTTGCTAGCCTGTTGTTTCCAAATACGTTAAATTATCTGAAAACCACTGGCATCCTTGCCAGCTGAGACAGACGCGTGCGCGATGCTCGCGATAAGGAAATTCCCCACCATGCTCCAAGACATCAAAAAAACACTCTGGTTGACTGCTGACAAACTACGCGCCAACGTCGATGCAGCTGAATACAAACACATTGCTCTTGGTCTGATTTTCTTAAAGTTTATCTCTGACTCATTCTCAAGCCGTCAGGCGGAGCTGCGTAAGCGTTTGGCAGATAGTAACGATGAACTCTACTTTGCCGATGCAACTGCTGAAGATATCGATGCCGAGCTGGAAGACCGCGACTACTACAAATCGGCCAACGTGTTCTGGGTACCGGAAACCGCGCGCTGGGAAGCCTTACGCGCTAGCGCCAAGCAAGCCGATATCGGCAAGCGCATTGATGATGCGTTAGCGGCCATTGAGCTGGAAAACCCAAGCCTCAAAGGCATTTTAGATAAACGCTACGCCCGCGCCCCGCTGCCGGATGGCAAGCTCGGTGAGTTGGTGGATTTAATCTCCACCATCGGTTTTGGCGAAGACCAATCCAAAGCCCGCGATATCTTGGGCCAAGTGTACGAATACTTCTTAGGTCAGTTCGCCAGCGCCGAAGGCAAAAAAGGCGGTCAGTTCTACACGCCACAGTCTATCGTCAACACCTTAGTTGCCGTTCTCGACCCGCACCAAGGCAAGGTCTATGACCCATGTTGCGGCTCGGGCGGTATGTTCGTGCAATCAGAGAAATTCATCGAAGCACACGGCGGCAAACTGGGTGATGTGTCGATTTATGGTCAGGAATCCAACCCGACCACATGGCGCTTGGCAGCAATGAACCTCGCCATTCGCGGTATCGACTTTAACTTAGGCCGTGAACCAGGCGACACCTTTACCAAAAACCAGCACAGTGATTTACGCGCCGACTATATCCTCGCCAACCCGCCATTTAATATCAGCGACTGGTGGCATGGCAGTTTAGAAGGCGACCCACGCTGGGTGTATGGCAACCCGCCACAAGGCAACGCCAACTATGCTTGGTTACAGCATATGCTGTATCACCTAAAACCCACTGGCCGCGCCGG
The DNA here is from genome assembly GCF_059620065.1 of Rheinheimera sp. B2H12. Lineage (NCBI taxonomy): Bacteria > Pseudomonadati > Pseudomonadota > Gammaproteobacteria > Chromatiales > Chromatiaceae > Rheinheimera > Rheinheimera sp. B2H12. The sequence goes on from NZ_CM184363.1 coordinate 1,420,961, forward strand.
TATTGTGCTGGCCAATGGCTCGATGTCATCCAACCAAAATAGCGAAGGCGATATCCGCCGCGCCATGGTCGACGCCGACGTGGTGGAAGTGATGGTGGCACTGCCAGGCCAGCTGTTTTTTAACACCCAAATCCCTGCCTGTTTGTGGTTTTTAACCAAACAAAAAACCACCCGAAAAGGCGAAGTGCTTTTTATAGATGCCCGCAAACAAGGCAGGATGATTAGCCGTGTGCAAAGCGAGCTGGACCAAGCCGCCATTGACCGCATTGCCAACACCGCCAAAGCGTGGCGCGGTGAGTATATGTCGGGAGTAGAAGGCTTCGAAGAAGGTTATCAGGACATCGCCGGTTTCTGTCGCAGCGTGCCACTGAGTGAAATTGCCGAGCATGGCCACGTGCTGACGCCTGGCCGTTATGTTGGCGCAGAAGAAGTGGAAGATTGCGACGACGCCTTTGCTGACAAAATGACCATGCTCACTGAAAAGCTGGCCGAACAAATGGCCAAAGGCGCAGAGCTGGACCAGTTAATCCGGCAGAAGTTGGGAGGGCTGGGTTATGAGTTCTGAGTTGAATGAAACTGTATATGGTTTGATGCCTGCTGAACTTAAAAGAGCAAAGCTCGGCGAGCTATGTACGGAAGGTGGCGTTCAAACTGGTCCATTTGGCAGTCAGTTGCATAAAGAGGATTATGTCGAGGTTGGAACGCCTATCATCACGGTAGAACATTTGGGTGAAAACAGGATTGTTCACTCTAACTTGCCAAAGGTTTCCAGTGATGATTGTCTGCGACTTACCAAGTACACGCTTCGACAAGGCGACATTGTTTTCAGTCGTGTTGGCTCAGTCGACCGCCGTGCACTCGTGCAGGTTAGCGAAGATGGGTGGCTATTCTCTGGACGTTGTCTACGTGTTCGTCCGCGACAAGATGTGCTGGACAGTGAGTGGTTATCTTATTTTTTTGGCTTACCGTCTTTTAAGAACTATATACGCGGCATTGCGGTTGGCGCCACTATGCCTTCGCTAAACACAAAATTATTGAGTGACGTTCCTATTTATTTCCCACTTGTAGACGTTCAGCGTCAGGCAGCTCGCACGCTATCACTACTCGATAATCGTATTACCTTGCTTCGCGAAACCAACGTCACTTTAGAGACGATTGCGGAGACGTTGTTTAAATCGTGGTTTGTTGATTTTGATCCAGTGCACGCCAACGCAGGCACCCAAGCCCCCAGCTTGCCCCCAGAAATACAGGCCCTATTCCCAGCAACCTTCACCGACTCCCCCCAAGGCCCACTACCTGATGGGTGGTTTGCAACGGTCCTCGGAGATGTTTGTAAAAACAATGGTGGATTCATTCAAACAGGTCCATTTGGTAGTCAGTTACATGCTGAAGACTATGTATCTGTTGGCACACCAGTTGTAATGCCTAAAGATATTGTTAATCGCAGAGTTGAGCCTTTATCAGCAGCAAAAGTAGGCGAATCAGATGTATCTCGATTGGCGAAGCATCAACTACAACCTGGCGATATAGTTTTTAGTCGCAGGGGCGATGTAGAAAAGCATGCATTAATCGGAGCTATTGAGTCTGGGTGGATCTGTGGTACAGGATGTTTGCTGGTTCGTCCTGGCATGAAATGTCTATCGTCCTCCTTTATCTCAAGAGCTTTAGATTTACCAACGACACGCCAATGGCTCGTCCGTCATGCAGTTGGCGCTACGATGCCAAATTTAAACACAGGTATTCTGGCTGCAGTGCCAATCATCCAACCTAATCCAGATGTATTAGTTGCTTTTGATAAATTGGTCGGCGAAATTGATTTCGGAATTTCACACAATCTAGAGAAAATCAGAACCCTGATGCTTTTGAGAGACACATTATTGCCACGCCTCATATCCGGACAACTACGCCTGCATGCCACCGAACAAAAGGAGGCCCCGTGATTAAACTTCTCGTAAATGGAAAGCCATTCAACCCCAGTTCGTTTCAAGAGCAAATCATGAAACAAATTATGGAAGCAGCTGCTGAGCAATTGCGTGACGAAATAGGTGCTATTCGCCATCCTGAAACTGGAGAGTTCCCAACAATAGTTGTCTCAGCAACTTCCTTGGAAGATATGCAGTTACACATTGAGGGTTCACCTGAATTATTGGATTTGGTTAATACAAGATTAGGGACCGACTCTGAAATGGAGGAATCTGATTTGTCAGCAGAAAATTCAACGCCAAGAGTATTTCTCAGCTACACCTGGGATGACGGCGACATTGCTAAACAGATCGCTGAATCTTTAATGGCAAACGGAATCGATACATGGTGGGATAAATGGTGTATTTCTGCCGGTGACAGTTTTCGGCAAAAAATCGATGAAGGACTGGATGACTGTACACATTTTTTAGTCTTGCTGACCCCTAATTCATTGTCCAAACCTTGGGTCAATCAAGAAATGGATGCAGGGCTGATGCGCAAATTACAGACAAAATCAAAGTTTATTCCGGTCCGTTATCAGGTTAAGCCTGCACAGCTCCCTGCATTGTTGCAAGGTATGCATTCCCCGGAAATTGTGAATCCAGCTGTCGATATCAAGCAATTAATTAATGACATTCATGGTGTCAATAAAAAACCTGCGCTAGGTTCCCCGCCTGCCGTGGCTGGTAATTACCTGTTAAAAACGGGGTACTCTCCTGCGGCCAATACAATTGCCAAAATATTTGTCGAACAGACACAGCATGCACGTAAATTCGATCCACAAATGTCTTTACCTCACATAATTGAACTAACTGGTTTAACACGCGACGATGTGGTTGATGCAATTCATGAGTTATCCGGAATGATAACGATTCGTTATGCAGATCTAATTTATCCAGAGAGTAAATTGTTTACCGTGTTTGATTCATTCTGGATGTCGTGGAATCCAGCTGATGACGCGTTAAAAATAGCTGCAGATATGATCAATGACGCAGATTATCCAACAGATCCAGCCTTAATAGCTGCTCGGTATCAATGGGCTGCACGCCGTCTTAACCCCGCAATCGCGTATCTTGTCGACCGTAGTTTAATTCGAACACTTGAATATCACTCTCCTGGCAATTGGATATCAGCCCATTTAAGCAAAACTGACGCGACGCGCCGATATGTAAAGAGCCGGACGTGATTAGCTTGATTTCGTTAACGCAACAAGATATCAAATAATAAAGTATACATTTTATAAAACAGGGATGTCGGATGACAGAATTACAAGAGCTTGAAGTATCGCTGGGTCTGCTGGATGCTGTTGTTTATGAAGGTATTTTCTATGGCATTAATTGACTGGCTGGATGTAAAAGCCGATTTTAGTGACACATTAATTGTCGGCAATGGTGGAAGCCTCGCCCTAAGCAACAATTTCCAATATACACATCTATATCGTTTTGGCTGCGGAAAACATCTAATCAGTAGTAGGGCACAAAAGGTATTTGAACAGTTCGTTAAAGATAACCGTGATTTTGAAAGTGTCTTATACCGGTTATGGCAAACCGACTTTATTAACAAAAAATTCGGTGTAGCACCGACTCAACGTCAAAAAGTAAGAAAAGCATATACTGATGTACGCAGCGCACTCATAAATACTATCAAAGATGTTCATCCTGAGCGACGATCGCTTCAATACGATAAGTTACGAAATATCAGCAGGTTTATGGCTGGCTTTCAAACTATATTTAGCCTCAACTATGACCTGATCGTATATTGGGCACTACTTGATTCAGAGAATGTGGGTGAAACACGATTTACAGATGGCTTTGTGAAATCGCCAAATCGTAAGCAAACCAGCAGTGTTTCAAAGTTACTTTTTGAAATTGGCATTCAGCGCCAGTCTGTTCCGAAAAAAACTTCTGTTTACTATCCGCACGGCAACTTGGCGCTCTATCAAACCAAAGGTGGCGAAGAAAGTAAGCTTCTGAGCAAAGATGATGGTCTGATCAACACAATTACTAAGCGCTGGGCTGACAATGACGGCCAACCCTTGTTTGTATGTGAGGGCTCAGCCAAAGACAAAATAACCACGATTGCGAAATCCAAATACCTATCACACGTGTTTCAACAAGTGCTGCCCGAGAAAAAGGAAAGTGTCACCATTTTTGGTTGGGGGGTTGGCCAACAAGATACGCATATTCTGCAGCAACTTGCACTCTCTGGCTGCAAACGAGTGGCAATTTCTGTATATCCAATAGGGAAAACACAACAGCAAAAGGATAAAGAAATAGACTATATGCATGAAATGCTTAAAGAATATGCAGGTATTCAAGATGTAAATTTTTTCGACGCTACGAGTGCTGGCTGCTGGGCGAATGAGGTAAAAATATAATGCCTGTAAGTCGTGATGGATATAAAGAATACTTAACCGGTTTGTACAATGATAACAGTTTGCGCCGTTATTCAGATGGGTCAATTAACAGCTATTGCTCCGGTCTTAGCCATGTCAAAGAAGCGCTTGGCGTGGATATCTGGACCCTTGCAGATAAAAACAAAATTCGTCAGCTTGTTGCTGATTGTAGCCCGCACGGTTCTCATGCGGTAGTCGGCGCTTACGGCAATCAGACTGCATACAATGCATTAAAGCAATGGGCTGATTACGTCGCGAGCGAAGAGCCCACTCATCTTGTGTATTCCTTGTTGTGGGCTTCAGATCGTGTGCTGCGGGTGGATGGTCAAGGATCTGCCGAACTTATTACCGGTGCCGAGTTTTCGATAACTTGTGACCACAAACAGCCAGTAATCGGCGATACGGTTTATTTAATGCGATATGACCCAACACCAAAAGGCATTGTCGCAAAAGCCGTGGTGACGAAGCCCTCGTTTGATGCGCCCTATTGGAAGGACCAAACGAAAACCTGGCGCTACATCGGCATCAAAATCCTTGAAGTTCGGCAGACAGTAGCTGAAGGTTTACTGCCAAAAGTTTTGATTGAGCGAATTTGTGATCGGCATGAATCTGAATTTAAGCCATCGTTGCTTAAGCCGGGCGTACTAGTGCCAGTGGCAGTCGCTAAAGAGATAAACCGGATTTGGTCGAATAGCCAAGATGTGCATAGTCTTCGGCAGTTTATTGAGTGGACTCAGCAAGATGAAGTGTATTCGGGGGCAGAGTGGCTTCAGCAGTATCAGTCTCGGTTAAAGGAGGCAGAGCTGTTAAAGGTAGCTAATACGCAAATTCAAGACGAAGAACTCAAGTGGATTTGGGCTGACACTTTTAATGGCATCTGTAGTGTTGGTCTCGGAGCTCTGCGTCCTCAAGAATTCAATGATAACCTGCAGTTATTGCGGGATCTCACGAATTTAATTAAAGACAATCCAAGTGCAGAAACCTTAAAAAAAGTTTACGAGATATGGTCGAACGCAAAACGTGAAAAAAGGCTGTCGAGAAACTTATATTTACTTATCCATCGGGTGTTTGCGACATTTGCGCCAGGGCTTTATACAACATTAGTGAAGATAGAAGACGGCAAGTTAGTGTTAAAAACTATCAAAGATGAATTTTCTATAGATGTTGAGATTACTGACGATTGGACAGCCCAGAATACTTTTATCCTCCATAGTTTGCAGGATGCAGGGGTTGAAATGGAGAACATCGCAGCCAACAACGTAGCGGTTTGGCAGTTATACGAAGCTTTGGAAGCTCGCAACAAAGTGAAAAAACCAGGGGTTGTAGATGTTGACGAAATGCAACGAGAGAATCAGATGCCGCAAGATGAATCTGTGCAATTAAACCAAATCTTCTTCGGCCCACCAGGTACTGGCAAAACTTTCATCACTATGGAAGCCGCGGTGCGGGCTGCAGAACCGAGTTTCCGCTGGAATATCCGCGACGAGCTGAAGGCTAAGTACAAAAAATTAACCGATGCTGGCCGTATAGTGTTTGTGACTTTTCACCAAAGTTATAGTTATGAGGACTTTGTTGAGGGATTGACTGCCAGCAGCGATAGCGGGCAAATTCAGTATGCGCCGAAAAACGGTGTATTTAAAAAGCTGGTACAAAAAGCCAAAGACAACCAACACAGTGGTCAACAACCAATAAGCAGGTCTTTCGACCGCTGTTGGGAGCTGTTTTTGCAGCAGTTATCCAGTCAGACAGAAGGTGTGACGATCACTACCCGTCGTTCGACGTTTTTGATTACTGAGGTTGATGACAATACTATCCGGTTTGATAAAAGCGGTGGTGACTCGGTTCATTCACTATCCGTGACTACCTTACAAGCGGTCTTTAACCAACAGCGTGTGATTAAAGGTGGCTTACAGCCTTATTACGAAAGTTTGATAAGCCATATCAAAGCCTTGGGCGAGAAGCAAAGCACTGTGGCTGTCGAGCGTCAGAACTTTGTCTTGGTCATCGATGAAATCAACCGAGGCAATATTTCCCGTATTTTTGGTGAGCTGATTACGTTAATTGAACCGTCCAAACGATTAGGTGGCAGTGAGCCTTTAGAGGTGGTGTTGCCCCTCACTGGCGACAAGTTTTCGGTACCGGATAACCTCTATATTATTGGCACCATGAATACTGCTGACCGCTCATTAGCGGGGCTGGATTTGGCGCTGCGTCGGCGGTTTGATTTTATTGAAATGCCACCGCAGCCAGAACTGCTGGCCGAGGTGTTTGTTGAAAATGTGATTGACCTAGAGTTGATGCTTAAAACCATCAATGAGCGGATCAGTGTGCTTTTGGACAAGGACCACTGTATTGGCCATGCGTCATTTATGCATTTGCATCCGGAGTATCGCCCAGCAAATTCATTAGAGGCAGCAAATCTTGCTGAGTTAGCGCAGGTGTTTCAGCACAAGGTATTACCTCTATTGCAGGAGTATTTCTTTGAGGACTGGCAGCGCATTGCCTGGGTTTTGAATGACCAAAATAAAACGGCGGAGATTGCTTTTATTCGCAAGGTTGCCGGCAAACCAATTACAGAGTTGTTTAAATGCGTGTCACAAATCAAGGCGCGTGATCGCTGGGAGATAAACCAAGACGCGTTTAAGAGCATCAAATCTTATCAGCTGATTTATCAGGATGAGGTCATTACGGCATGAGTAATGCCGTTGTAGTGCGCGAATACGCCCGTCTCACTTTTGCTGAGCTGGCCGAAAATACGCTGGACCGCGCGCAGATCACAGCCAGCGCTTTTCGTTGGTTAGTCGAGCTTGGCCAGCAATTTCGTGCAAATGGCTTAGCCCTGTTGGAGCTTGATAATCAGCAGTGGTTACGGCTGGATAACTTTGTTGGGGTACTGGAATCACCCTGCGGGCAAGTGATTGAGATCCTGCCAAAACATCGAAGCGCAACAAATTGTATTGAAAGCGCCAGAAAGCTCTTATGCAAATTGATTTGTAACGCGCTTGATATTAATAGCCGTAATACCAGCCATGCCAGTATTGAGCGCTTTGATAGCGCCTTACCGGAATGGCTGATGCGGCAGTTTTTACAAGAACTGGACATGCTCTATAAGCGTGGGCTGCGCTTTGAATACCACCGAATTGAAGAGCAGCAACGGTTTTTACGGGGGCGCCTGGATGTGCAAAAACAACTGCGGCAACCACCAGGTCGTGAACATTTGTTTCATATTCAACATGATGTGTTCAGTGCTGACCGACCCGAAAACAGGTTGTTAAAAACGGCTTTACTTAAAATTTGTGTAACCACACAAGACAGCGAAAACTGGCGCTTAGCACATGAGTTACAAAGTTTGCTGCACGACTTACCGGAATCAACTGATATCACGCATGACTTCCATTGCTGGCAGGATATCCGCCTGATGGCGCATTACCAGGCGATAAAGCCATGGTGCGAATTTGTGCTCAATCAGCATATTCCGATGGCCGTGCAAGGCGATTGGCGTGGTTTAAGTTTGTTATTCCCGATGGAAAAGTTGTTTGAGAGTTATGTGGCCTCAGAACTGACGAAAGCTGTCGCGCAACAACCTGGCCAAGGCAATCATGTGCAGACTCAGCTTGCTTCACACTCGTTATGCAAGCACTTACAACAAGACATGTTCCTGCTCAAACCAGACCTTTCTCTGAGCCTTGGACTTGCCCGAGAGTCGACACAGCGTTGGATTTTGGATACCAAATGGAAGTTATTAGACGGCGCGGCCAAAGATGACAAATATGGGCTAAGCCAGCAGGATTTTTATCAGATGTTTGCTTATGGCCATAAATACCTAAATGGCCAAGGCACCTTAGTACTGATTTACCCGGCCTGGGATAAATTTCCGGCCAACGCTGAAACACTGCACTTCTCGTTTAGTCCAGACTTGCAGTTATTAGCGTTACCTTATGATTTAGAACATGAAAATGCCGCGAAAAACTTGATTTCATCGCTGCAACAAGGTATCAAACAGATTAGTACGGCAGCGGCATAAAAACAGGGACGAAGTATGACCGAAGATCAGTTAGAACAGGAAGTTTTGCAGTGGTTAACTGATACCGGTTATGCCCATGTTTCAGGGGTTGATCTTGCACCCGATGGTTCTGCTCCGGAACGGGCAGACTACGTACAGCCAGTCCTTATTGAACGACTTCGTTACGCTATTGCGCGAATTAATCCACAGGTTCCTTTGGTGGCGCGGGAAGATGCTATCAAGCAGGTGTTGGATTTAGGTATTCCGTCGTTACTCACAGCAAACCGCCATTTTCATAATTTGTTGGTGAATGGTGTGCAGGTGCAATATCAGAAGGACGGCGAAACTCGTGGCGATTTTGTTTATCTGATTGATTGGGAAAACCGCCAGGGCTTCAATGAATTTTTAGCGATAAACCAATTTACCCTCAAGGGACCAAAGCATACCCGCCGTCCTGATATTATTTTGTTTGTGAATGGTTTGCCGCTGGTGTTGCTGGAGCTTAAAAACCCAGCTGATGTGAATGCCAATATCTGGAAAGCCTATGACCAGATCCAAACCTACAAAGAACAAATCCCTGATGTGTTTCAGTACAACGAAATTCTTGTTATTTCCGATGGCTCACAGGCGCGGATGGGTTCTCTGTCCAGTAATGCTGAACGATACATGCAATGGCGCACCGTTGATGGAGTCAAATTAGATCCACTCGGACAGTTTAATGAACTGGAAACAATGATCCGTGGTGTATTTGCACCCGCCTATTTACTCGATTATTTACGCTTTTTTGTGTTGTTTGAAGATGACGGCACTTTGGTCAAAAAGATTGCCGGTTATCACCAATTTCACGCCGTGCGAGCGGCAATTGTTCAGGTGGTGACCGCTTCCCGCACCGATAATGTGTCGACGCAAAAAGGCAAAGGCGGCGTGGTCTGGCACACCCAAGGCAGCGGTAAAAGTATTACCATGACCTGTTTTGCTGCGCGTGTGATGCGTGAAGCGGCGATGCAAAACCCGACAATTGTGGTCATTACTGACCGCAATGATCTTGATGGCCAACTGTTTGGCGTGTTCTCGTTAGCACAAGATTTACTGCGAGAGCAGCCGGTGCAGGTTGAAACACGCCAAGACCTAAGAGCCAAACTCGCCAACCGGCCCTCTGGCGGTATCGTGTTTGCCACCATTCAAAAGTTCGCACCAGGCGAAGATGAGGACGTATTTCCGCTCTTGTCTGACCGGCATAACATTGTGGTGATTGCTGACGAAGCACATCGTACCCAATATGGTTTTGAATCCAAGCTCAAAGAAAAAACCTCGCATTCAGCCACGGGTGAAGTGACTGGGAAATACCATGTCTACCAAGTCGGTTATGCCCAACATTTGCGCGATGCACTGCCCAACGCGACCTTTGTCGCTTTCACCGGTACTCCGGTTTCTAGTGAGGATCGTGACACCAGGAATGTGTTTGGTGATTACATCCATGTTTACGATATGCAGCAAGCGAAAGAAGATGGAGCGACGGTGGCCATCTACTTTGAATCCCGGTTAGCCAAACTCAGTTTAAAAACCGAAGACTTGCCGCAAATTGATGAAGAAGTGGATGAGCTGGCTGAAGATGAAGAAGAACAAAATCAAAGCAAGCTGAAATCAAAATGGGCGGCACTGGAACGAATTGTTGGTGCAGAGCCACGTATTGCGAAAGTTGCCGCTGATTTGGTGGCGCATTTTGAAGAGCGCAATCAAGCACAGCAAGGCAAAGCGATGGTTGTGGCGATGAGCCGCGATATCTGTGCCCATCTCTACAATGAAATCGTCAGGCTGAAACCAGAATGGCATGATGAAGACCCTGAAAAAGGGGCCATCAAAATTGTGATGACCGGCTCGGCAAGTGATAAAGCATTATTGCGTCCGCACATCTATTCCAAGCAGGTTAAAAAGCGACTGGAAAAGCGTTTTAAAGATCCAAAAGATCCACTGCAACTCGTGATCGTGCGGGATATGTGGCTGACTGGTTTTGACGCCCCTTGCGTGCATACGTTGTATGTTGATAAGCCGATGAAAGGCCACAATCTCATGCAGGCGATTGCCCGGGTAAACCGCGTATTTAAAGACAAACAAGGTGGTTTGGTCGTTGATTACATTGGTATCGCCAATGAGCTGAAATCGGCTTTAAAGGAATACACTGCCAGTAATGGCCGCGGTAAGCCAACAGTCGATACGGCCGAAGCCTGGGCGGTGCTAGAAGAGAAAATCGATATCCTGCGTGGCCTGATACACGGCTTTGACTACAGTGATTTTGCAAAAGGCAGTATGAAATTACTTGCTGGTGCTGCCGATCATATCTTGGGCTTAAAGGACGGTAAAAAACGGTTTGCTGATAATGCGCTGGCCATGAGTAAAGCGTTCAGCCTTTGCTGCACCATGGATGAAGCCAAAGCTGTCCGTGATGAAGTGGCATTCTTGCAGGCAGTTAAAGTGATTCTGACGAAGAAGGATGTGTCGGATAAAAAGCGTAGCGATGAAGAAAAAGAGCTCGCTATCCGGCAAATCATCGGTCAGGCCATTGTGTCCGATCAGGTGGTCGACATCTTTGCAGCCGTCGGTTTAGAAAAACCGAATATTGGCCTGCTGGACGATGAATTCTTAGCGGAAGTGCAAAACCTGCCCGAGAAAAACCTGGCAGTTGAACTACTTGAACGGCTGCTTGAAGGCGAGATTAAGTCGCGCTTTTCGACCAATATTATTCAGCAAAAGAAGTTTTCAGAACTCCTCAGCAACGTCGTCACCCGTTACCAGAACCGCAGCATTGAGACGGCGCAGGTGATGGAAGAACTAGTCGAAATGGCCAAGAAATTTAAAGAAGCCGCCAAGCGCGGTGAGCAGTTGGGACTGTCTGATGACGAAGTGAAATTCTACGACGCATTGGCCAACAACGAAGCCGCTGTGCTGCAGCTTGGTGATGAAACCCTGAAAAAAATCGCCCATGAGCTCACCGATAACCTGCGCAAAAACATCACCATCGACTGGAGCAAACGCGAAAGCGTGCGCGCTAGTTTGCGTTTGATGGTTAAACGGATCTTGCGTAAGTATAAGTATCCACCGGATTTGGCTGATGACGCGGTGCAGTTGGTGTTGGCGCAGGCGGAGAGCCTTGGGGAAGAGTGGGTTTAGCGACATAGCCGACGCTCAAATAAAATATTGAAAATGTATTAAATCAGGTGCTTTTAGGTATGACGACTCAATAAAGCTAGCGGTATTTCTGAGGTGACAGTTTTATGCTAAAAATAAAACGCGGTAGTGTATTTGATGAAAAATGTGACTTAGTAGTATTACCATGTAGTTCAGTAGGTTCTGTGACTAGTTGGGTTGAAAGTGAAATTGTACAAAATAATTTGCCTTTTCCGAGTGAGCATATGCCATTTGGAAGTCTACGAGCGCAATCAACAGAAGCTCGGTATGCAAAAGCAGATTTTGTAGGGTATGCAGCATCTGTAAATCCGAAAATTGTTAGATCAGAAATTTGGGTAATCGAAAAAATATCTTTAGATATTGTTAGGTTTTGCAATGAAAATAACTGTTCGATTGTAAACATCCCTTTGCTTGGCACAGGTGCGGGCGCGCTAGATCCTGAAGATGTATATGAAGTTTATCAAAGAGTTTTTAGTAACGAAGCACTTAGCGTTAATGTATATGTTCCTGACAAAAGAGTATTTCATATTCTATCTGACAGAAACTTAAATGAGAATCCGCACGATGATAGTGTAATTGAACATCCTCGCGTATTTATTTCATACTCTTGGAAAGATGAATCTATCAAAAATTGGGTTTATGAACTCGCATTGAGACTGTGTGAAAACGGCGTCGACGCTCGTCTTGATAGATTTCATTTAAGGCCAGGTATGGACTTGCCACAATGGATGACTAACGAGCTAATCAAAGCAAGTAAAGTTCTTCTAATTTGTGACTCGCATTACGCAGAAAAGGCAGACATGAGAAAAGCTGGTGTAGGGTGGGAAACCATGATTATCCAAGGCGACATGATGCTTCAAGGGGAGATGAATACAAAGTATATTGTAATTGCTTGTGGTGATTTTGAGAAGAATACTCCTATTTACATGAAATCCAAACTTGCAATACCTAAGTTAGATATTGATTCGGATCTAAGCACATTACTACTTCATCTATTTGAAATTGATTCTGCACCGAAACTTGGCGAAGTTCCGGCATGGATTAAAGAAAAAGTGAAAGGGAAAAGGGGAGCAAGTAATTAAATTCCACTTCAAATGCTATAGCATTTGTGCTTCACCACAACATTACATGATTAAAGTTGAACAGTTTTAACTGGCTCCGCAGCGTCCCCCTGACGGAAAATGACGCGGTTTATCTTGCTGATAGACTGCTGCCTGATAGCTATTATGGCCATAAGATAGTTTTAATCTATCGACTTCCGATACGCTTGGAGGCCTTTGGTTTTAAGACCCTAAGCGGGGGAAATGTGAGTTCGCAGCATCGAATTGTTGAGTTGGAAATAAATGAATAATATCGGCTAATTGTTCAAAAAATTAGCCGATAAAAGCTGGACTCTAATGGTCTTCGTGGTCTCCGTTTATATAGCTTTCAACTTCATAGAGCCTGTTTAACCAATGGTAGATAGCGCTGCTGATGTTATTCAGATAACAACCATCTTCGATTTTGTAGTCCAACGCCACGTTTACTAACGTTGATGTCGGCTCTGAAACCAGGTGCAAATCTGGGAATTTCGCACGAACTGGGTCGAGCATACCAACGCTTATGTTTTCAAATAGAAAATTAAGTCCAATGTGTTCGCTGCCAGAGTGCGGGGTGTTCCATGCTGATTGTGTCTTACTGTAGACACACAATCTGCCAAAATTAATTTTCCACTCTAGCAACACACCGATGTCTTGATTAGCGCTGATTGGGCTAAATACCAGGTCGTATCTCGCAAGCATCAGAAGGCAAAATACTTTGGGACTGATGGCAATAATGCTGTCCTCGCACGGATCATCGCCACTAATTTTGCCATTTAACGCGCCCTGATGTTGCAGGTATAAATGGCTGCTGAGGTTTTTCATTTCTTCATGGTGGCAAAAGACGCGAGGATACTCCTCGTCAAAATCGTCTTCGTCGTCGAAAAGTGAAATGTTCATCAATATGTGCTCCTTTGGTTGTTGAACCGGTCAATAGGAACACGAAAGAAATTTCACGCAACAAAGTAGAATTCGAGTTTTCCGTACAAGTTTGTGGATTGCCTTTGCAGTCAAAGAGAACACGGACTGACGTTCTTTGATTAAGAAGGGAAGTTAGGCCGAAGTCATATCGTCTAAAAATAGTCTCGGATACAAAAAATTCCCCAAAGTCATAGAAAACCATACATTAATGGTGGTGCTGGTCAACTACATTTAAATTTGAAAGATATAGAAGTTAGCAGTGTTCTTAAGCGGGTCGACATTTTGTGTCGGTAATGAAAATCATGAGTTTTACATACATACTCTGAGTCCCGAGTTCGAACGCGATTAGAGATCCTCATTGCAACATCGATTTTAAACACCGCTAGATTTCTTCTGAACACACCAAAATTTTTATGATGCTCACATTTACTTGAACGATTAGGTTAAAGATCCATGTATAGCAAGTCGTACCTAAAAAAGTAAATTTCACTTGAAGTTTCATTCGGATAAATATATTTTTATTAAGATTAGTATTTTTGTAATATGAATGGAGAGTGTCATGGCAAGACAAGTTTTCTATAGCTTTCACTACATACCTGACAACTGGAGAGTTTCCCAAATACGTAATATTGGTTCGATTGAAGACAACAAACCAGCAAAAGATAACGATTGGGAGGCAGTAAAAAGGGGTGGTGATGTCGCGATCCAGAATTGGATTGATACGCAACTTAGTGGCAGGACTTGTACCATTGTCCTGATTGGTGCAGAAACAGCAAAACGCAAGTGGATCGATTACGAAATCCAGAAGTCATGGAATGATGGAAAAGGTGTTTTAGGTGTGTACATACACAATCTTAAAAATGCACAAAGTGAAAAATCGAAGAAAGGTGCCAATCCGTTTGTTCATTTTCAAATGAAAAAAGATAACAAAAAACTAGATTCAATTGTTAAGACATACGACCCTCCTTACAGTGATAGCAAAGAAGTGTATGATTATATTTCTAAAAATCTCGACAGCTGGATAGAGACCGCAATAAAAATCAGAAAAGACTACTAGAGTATTTGCGAGTTTTTTGTTGGTGGCCGTTTATTGTAATAGATGGTCATTACTCTTGATGATTTTCTAGTTATATTAATAATTGCCTTGCAATCGACTCGTAATTATACAAAAAGCTGAGTTTATGCACCGCGTTAAGGTTTTTATATATGAACAAAAGCTACTATCAAATAATAGCATTGGGTGTTTTAGATCAGCGTTTCATTGACCTTCGGAAATTAGTGTCTCGCAGAGCTGACGATCTTGGTTTGTCATCGGATAGTTTCTCATTCTTGGGCGAGACCAACATTTCGACTTACGATCGAAACAAGCCTGCAGTCGCTGTTTATTTTGGCAACCGCGCTCCAGCCACCTCATTGTTTCTTGATAAGCTGTTAGACGACTCAATAGTTGTTGTTCCGGTTGTGTCTTCGAAGTTAGTTGTTTCGCAAGAAATCCCTCCCAACTTAATGCATATAAATGTGCTCGAATTGCCGGTGAATGGCGGCAATTTGCATCGACTTGTTTCGTTAATATTTGAAGTATTCAGATTACTACGTAAAGAACGGGGCATATTCATCAGCTATCGGCGTAAGGGGTCTCAACCACTTGCTGACCGTTTATACGAGGAGTTAGACAAACGTGGTTTTGATGTTTTTATTGATGTCAGGTCTGTACCTCCCGCTGTAGATTTTCAAGCAGAGTTGTGGAGTAGAATGTCAGATGTTGATGTGATTGTGCTTATTGATACTCCTGGGTTTCGCGAAGGAAGATGGACAAAAGCTGAACTTGCTCAAGCAAATTTGCTGGGTATTCAAACACTCCATTTACTTTGGCCTGGTCAGAAGGAAGATTCTGCTTTCGCTTTCAGCCGCTTTATGAAACTCGAAATTTCGGACTTTAATCGAGCTAACCCTGGTCGTGGAGCCTCAATCAAAGACTACGTCCTAACAGCGATTTGTGAACGTGCAGAAGAGTTGCGAGCGCAAGCTATTGCACTACGTTATGCCCATCTTGTTGATAACTTTTGTGATGCGGCAAGAGATATTGGCCTCACGCCAGTTGTTCAACCTGAACGATGGATTTCAATTAGCGCACCTGGCCACTCTGTTGCTGTAGTACCTGCTGTTGGGCGCCCAACTTCCGATCGGATTAATGTAATATTTAATTCTATTACGTCTGTTAGAAATTCCTCGGACCCTATCTGGGTAATATACGATAGCCGAGGCCTACATCAGAACTGGGTAAAACATTTACGTTGGTTAGATGACCATTTGCCGATTAGAAACATATGTATGTCGGAGATACCCACCGTTCTACAGGAGCTAACTCGATGAAACATATATTCTTATCTGCTAGTGTACCACTGCCTGAACGTAATCGTGTTTATTTCAAAACGGCTGATGTTTTTCTGATTAGGGAATCAATTAGAGCGTTGATTGAAGTAATTGCTCCGATCGGTACATTGACTTTCGGTGGACATCCCGCAATTACTCCATTGGTGTCATTATATTTTGCAACTACAGGTTATCCTAAAGAGCGTATAACCGTATTTCAAAGCGAGTTGTTCCCTCGTCAAACGGGCAACGGACTTATTAATTTTTCAGATATTAGGTATACGCCGGCAGTTAGTGGAGATCTGGACCTTAGCTTAACTTTGATGAGAAATGAAATGATCCGAAGCCGGAATTTTGATGCTGCTGTAATAATTGGAGGAATGGAGGGAATTGCTGAAGAGATTAAAATGTTTAGAAAGATACATCCACATGCTCTGGTTTTACCTGTACCCTCTACAGGCGCAGCAGCACGGATGCTATACAACAAGGTAGATTTTCCTGCTGATATCGAGAATGAAATTTCATTTGCTAGTATGTTTCGCAGATATTTGTTGCCTAACCCCAATTCCATTGGAATTGGTTAAATTTAGGTAATTTATTTTTAGCTACATTACGATAGAAGAGCTAAAAAACACAATCTCAGTCAGGCATACACAATAGGAACGAGAAATACGTTTACAGTCCATTAGATTTGGATGCACTAACACAGCCATTAATCGTTAAAGTTGCATTCGCGAAAAATAAATCGTTCCTGATTTTTTCATTATTGGATTCCTTTGTAGTGGCACACTGAATTTGGCCACCTGATTAGAGGTGTTATGCTATACCTCGTAAGCAATTAGGTGACATGATGAACAAAAAGACAAGACCTACTTTTAGCCCAGAATTTCGTCTGGAATGTGCCCAACTGGTGCTCGACCAAGGTTACTCGGTTGCTAAAGCAGCGGCAGCGATGAATGTTGGTAAATCCACCATGGATAAATGGGTTCGGCAGTTGCGTGAAGAGCGCTCAGGCATCACGCCCAAAGCCACACCGATGACGCCAGACCAACTTAAAATTCGCGAATTAGAGAAGCGAATCAAACAGATAGAGCTGGAAAAAGAAATCCTAAAAAAGGCTACAGCTCTCTTGATGTCGGACTCGCTGAACAATTCACGATAATTGCTCAGCTCAAGCAGAGTTATGCCGTGGCGCAGTTGTGCCGGGTGTTTGAAGTCCATCGCAGCAGCTTTAAGTATTGGAAAAAGCCCAAGGCGATTCAGCCAGAGCAGGTTGTTCGGCTAAGCAAAGTCCGTGAGCTGTTTGATGCCAGCAATGGCTCCGCAGGCTCTCGCAGCATTGCAACGATGGCAAGCACTCAGGGTGTTAAAATGAGCCGATACCTGGCGGCTAAATGCATGGAAAAACTAGGGTTTATCAGCTGCCAGCAACCGGCGCATTCATATAAAAAGACAGGCAGTGAACGGATTGATATCCCAAACTTGCTGGCGCGCCAGTTTGCCGTAACCAAACCAAATCAGGTGTGGTGTGGCGATGTGACCTACATCTGGACAGGCAACCGCTGGGCTTACTTAGCTGTAGTGATGGATTTATTTGCAAGAAAACCAATTGGTTGGGCCATGTCGTTCTCGCCTGACAGTGAATTAACCGGCAAGGCGCTTAGTCATGCGTTTGAATCCAGAGGTCGGCCTGAAGGAGTGATGTTCCATTCAGACCAAGGCAGCCATTACACCAGTACCAAGTTCCGGCAATTGCTGTGGCGCTTTCAAATTCGGCAAAGCATGAGTCGTCGTGGTAATTGCTGGGACAATAGCCCGATGGAGCGCTTCTTCAGAAGCTTAAAGACAGAATGGGTTCCGACCGTAGGTTACAGCTCATTTGCTCAAGCAGAACGAGAGATACTGAATTACATGCTGGGCTATTACAGCCAGCTCAGGCCACATCACTATAACGGTGGTTTGGCTCCGAATGAATCCGAGCGCAGGTACTGGCTTGGCTACAACGATGTGGCCAAAATTAGTTGACCACTACACTTTGACTATCCGTAAATTTTATAACTATTTATATACATAACAACGATTTCGGAAAATACAGCAACAAAGCTGTTTTCGGTACGAATTCGTTAAAGGACTTTAAACCTTGTTTAGCGAAATTTCCCATCAGGATTTTAGACAACAGACAATTTTCATGAAATGAATTGGTGTGCCTTTGTCACCCAGTTACGCAACAAAATCCTTTTGCGGATGCAACTCGCAGTCAATTCTGGTAAATTTAAACCTAATTGGCTAATCCGAAAAAAGGAATTGATGCGGATTTGTGCATCGGATTCGATTTTACCCCGTTAAAAAATGCGGAAGTGAAAAGATATTTTTTTAGGTGGCTTGGGGGTTTTATTGGGGGTGTTTTGATGTTTTGCAATTATGAAAATCATTCAATTTCAGCTGCTTACACCTTAAGTTTGAAGGCCTCTCTCTCCGCCAGATTCAAAAAAGCCCACGTATTGACGTGGGCTTTTTGCATTTTAAGCCCACTGATAAACTTCGGCAACAAGGCTGATGCGAGACTCGGGCCCGTAGCAGAAGCCGAAGCTGTGACAGAACTCAGAAACATTTCGCTAGTTGAGCAATTCTTGATTATGCTGACACTAACGACTTAGGGTACAGAATGACATTTATGCTGCAACTGACCACTGAACCGGCCCGGTTATTGTTACTTGTGATCTGTTTGTTAAATCTGGTTTCAGCGTTGGCCTGGTTATTTTCTGCTTATGGCATGCGGGTTTGTTTCAGAGCCAGCCGTTATTTTTCGGTGGCGAACAGTCTGAGTTTTGTTGCCGTGATCTTGCTGATTTATCGCGAGTTACCGGCTAGTTTCTGGACTTGGTCTTTATCAGATGCATTGTTGCTCAGTGGTTTTTTCTGGTTTTACCTTGGGCTGCGCACCTTGTTTCGCCAGCCGCCGTTGCCGCGCTGGCCATTGCTAAGCTTTACTGCCGCCATTTTATTGTTGTGGTGCTCGCAACTGAGCTTGGGCTCAGAAAAAATGGCTGCTGTGATTTTTTCCGGCATCAGTCTGACGCTACTCAGTGCTTGTACTATGGCGACTTATCAGCCGATGCGCTTGCTGTATTCAGTCCGCACCGCTGCTTTTGTCTGTTTTCCGCTGGCGATGATGAGTTTGTTTTTTTTGCTGCGCCTGCTGTTGGTGTTGGCCGACAGCCCGCTGATTGTTTATAACATGAATATGACCAGCCTGCAGGCGTTACCGCAATTAGGCTTTTTGCTGGTGTTTTCGCTGTTGATGAATATTAATGCCTTTGGTTGTGCGCTCAGCCGGTTGATTTTAAGGATCCGTGATCTGGCGGATCGGGATGCCCTGACCCGGGTCTGGAACCGGCGGGTGATCCTGGAGTTGCTCCGTCAGCATGAAAGCCGTTATCAGTTACAGGGCATCCCCTTTGGTTTGCTGGTGTGTGATCTGGATCATTTTAAACAAATCAATGACCGTTATGGCCATCAGGCCGGTGATGAAGCGCTGTTACATGCCATCCGTTGTTTTGAGCAAGTGTTGCGCGATACCGACATCATAGGTCGGTTGGGTGGCGAAGAATTTGTCATTATTCTGAGCAATACTGCCCCTGCCGGTGTGCACAGTGCCGCTGAACGGTTCCGGCAAAATTTATCGGCACAACAGCTGCAATTCAGTGCTTTGGCTGACCAGGCTGCGTCCCAGCAGATTACTGTCAGTATCGGTTATGGTTCAATGGGGGATTTTGCCGACGTTAGTGCGTTACTGGTCGCTGCGGATCAGGCGATGTACCGCGCTAAACAAAATGGCCGCAATCAGATTTGTGCTGCGACTGAACCGGCGCTTGCTTGATGTTAGTTGCGGCATAACCCGATTAATTTTGCTAAAATCAGCGTTTTTCGCTTGAGTCAGTTTGTCATGCTTTGTCCATTTTTTGCCGCAGATCGCTGTCGTTCCTGTTCTGCCATGGCAACCCCTTATACCCTGCAACTTCAGGCTAAGCAGCAACAACTACAACAATTGTTGGCTGCATTTTGGCAAGTCGAACTGTTACCACCGGTGGCCAGTGCCGAACTGCATTTTCGCAATAAAGCAAAAATGGTGGTGCTGGGATCTGCTGAGGCGCCGGTGCTGGGCATTATCGACCAGCAACAGCAGCCACTGGATCTGAGCGCTTGTCCATTATACCCAGCTGCTTTTGCGACTGCATTTAGCCATATTGTGGCTTTTATCCAGTTGGTGAAGTTACAACCTTATGATCTGCTGACAAAAAAGGGTGAACTGAAATATATTTTGCTGACGCAAAGCATGGCGAGCGGCCGCTGGTTATTAAGGTTTGTGCTGCGCTCGCAGCATCAATTGGCGGCGATCCGCAAATATTTGCCGCAACTCCAACAACAATGGCCTGAGCTGGAAGTGTGTTCTGTTAATCTGCAGCCAGAGCATAAAGCTGTGCTGGAAGGTGAACAGGAGTTTATCCTGACCGAGGCTCAGATGCTGGCGGAGCGATTAAATGACGTGCCTTTGTATCTGCAACCGCAAGGCTTTTTTCAAACCAATCCACAGCTGGCGGCGCAGTTGTATCAGACCGCGCGCGACTGGACGGCTGAGCTGCCACTCGTCAGAGTATGGGATTTGTTCTGTGGGGTGGGAGGCTTTGCACTGCATCTGGCACAGCCGGGCCGTAGTCTGACCGGGATTGAGATTTCAGCCGCTGCTATCGCTTGCGCCAGTCGTTCTGCCGCCGAGATGCAACTGAGCGATTTTCATTTTCAGGCGCTGGATGCGGCGGCTTTTGCCAGCGCGCAACAACAAAGCCCGGATTTGCTGGTGGTCAATCCACCCAGGCGTGGTCTGGGGGCCGGCCTTTGCCAGACCGTCAGCCAGTTGCGCCCGCAGTGGTTATTGTATTCCAGTTGTAATCCGCAGACGCTGGCGGCAGATTTAGCGCTATTAACCGACTATCAGTTGCTCAAAGCGCAGTTGTTTGATTTTTTCCCGCATACCAGCCATGCCGAAGTGTTATGCCTGTTGCAACTGAAGACCGGACATTAACAGCCCGCCTTTAGCGAGCTGCCGGCTGGCAGGCGGCAGGAACTGGCAGTTGCAATAGCTGTAATGTCAGCAATTGCCGGCCTGAGAAATTCAGCTGATAAATCAGTCCGTACTGCTGTTCGTGCATGGCGGGCACTTCGCGTCCTGTCAGAAGGCTGACCAGCGCAGGAACGGTATTACTATGACCTACCACTAGTGCTGACTGTTGTTGTTGCAGCAGTTGCTGCGCCAAAGTAGCAGCTTCCGCCGTTTGATACTGCTGTAACTGACGGCCTTGTTGCAACAAAGCACTGGCCGTCTGCCGGGTACGTTGATAAGGGCTATGATAAAGCGTCGGTAACTGGACCTGCTGCAATAAAGTCGCCAGCGCTTTTGCCTGCGCCAGTCCACAAACGGATAATGCCGGATCCGACTCATTACTGCTGACCTGCTGTTTTTCGGCGTGCCTGACCAGATACAGTTGATACAGTGCTGACTGCGGCTCTGTAGCCACTGCGCTGGTCGTGATACATAAAGCGGCGATAACAGCCAAAAGCACGCTGTGATACCAGCGCTGAAAAAAATCCTGCATCAATTAACCCCTTGTTGCCAACTGGTTCGTCCAATGTCTGAATGCAGTGCACAGGCATGAAAGCAAACACTGCCAGATCAAACGTAACGCAGGAGCATATCATAACGATAGATTTTTGGGTTCAGCCGCAATCCACTGTCGCTGTAATGGCTGCCGCTAATCCGGCTGCTGTAACGGCCTGTGCGCCCTGATGGCCAGGGTGAAAAATGCTGGGCATAGTGCCGGACTCTGGCTACAATGGCCAGCTTCACCCCGTTGAGCCGTCGACGCGGCTGCCTTATGTTCAGTCAGTGGATTTAGCTGCGTTATGTCAGACCTGATTTACCTGGGTAGTTACCCGGATCCAATCCAACAGCAAGTGCGGCAATTACTGCAGCAAGGCAAGCTTGGCAGTATTTTGCAACAACGTTATCCGCAAATGCAGCACCAGGTGCAGACCGATAAAGCACTCTATGATCTGACTTTGCAACTGAAACAACGTTTTCTGAAAAGCAGCGAACCGCTGAGTAAAGTGCTGTTTGATCCGAAAATTCATGTCATCAATAATGCGCTCGGCACTCATACCCAAATCAGTCGGGTACAGGGTGGCAAACTGAAAAGTAAAAATGAAATCCGTGTCGCCAGCTTGTTAAAACAGCTGCCTTTTCCTATCCTGAACATGGTTGTGGTGCATGAACTGGCGCATTTAAAGGAAAAAGATCACAACAAGGCGTTTTATCAATTGTGTCAGTATATGGAACCCCAGTATCATCAACTGGAACTGGACCTGCGACTGTTTCTGACCTGGCGCGATTTCGCACAAGGAGCTTAACATGGCTGATAGGGCACATATTTTTGTCTATGGTTTGCTGATGTTTCCGGACATTGTTAGTGCGATTACCGGCCGTCAATTCCAGATGATCCCGGCGCAATTGCCTGATCATCGTCGTTATGGGCTGAGTAAAAATCCGGGGCAAACACCGGTGCCGGTGTTACTCCCTGCCGCCGGTGCCAGTCAGTCAGGTCAGTTACTGCTGGATGTGGACGCTGAGTCCGTCGCCAGGCTGGATTATTTTGAAGAGCTGGATTCTGGTCTTTATCTGAAAAAACAAGTCAGAGTCCAGACGGAACAAGGCTGGTTGCCGGCATGCTGTTATCTGGCAGGACCGGCGCTGGCACCTTATGCGAGCGGTGAGTGGCAGCCTGAACAGGTGAATGCCACTGACCGGCAATATTTGACTGAACAATTGATCCCACAAATGCTGGCTGCTTTTCCTGCAGGTTAACTTCAAACCGCAGTGTGTCGCAGGCTTGTGCTGCCCAGCCAGGCAAGGTGGATCCCGGAAGGTATTATGTTGAAGTATTCTCTGTTCGCGGGGATGTTGTTACTGTCCACAGCTGTGGCTGCTGCGCCTGCTGTCAGTCAATTTTCCGATGAGTTTCATCGTGAATTTACCAGCAAGATGAAAAAAAATAACATCCCTGGTGGTGTTTATGTCATTGTAAAAGATAATAAAATTGTTCGGGTTGGCGCTTATGGCGTCCGTGCTAAAGGCGCGAAAGCCAAAGTGGACGCCAATACGGTTTTCCGGTTGGCATCGGTGTCGAAAACCTTTGCCGGCGGGCTGGCGGCCCAATTGGAACATGAAGGCCGCTTTAGCTGGAATGACAAAGTCACTAAATATGTGCCGGGTTTTCGTTTTCGCAGTCCGAATATGACCGCACAATTGAAGGTTGAACATTTACTGGCGCAAAATGCTGGCTTAAGTGCCAATGCTTTTGATGATTTGATCGAAGCCAATATGACCCCGGCGCAGATCCTGCCCAGATTTGGCCGGATCAATCCGCGTTGTCAGCCCGGTAAATGTTATGGCTATCAGAATGTGTTATTCAGTCTGATTGAAACTGTGTTGCTGAAAACCACCAATACGCCTTATGAGCGGCTGATCGAGCAACGAATTTTTAAACCTCTGCAAATGCACAATGCCTCAGTCGGTTATGCCGCCTTTCTGGCCAGTAAAAACCGCGCCATGCCGCATGTGAAAATACGCAATGGCTGGGGTGAAGCTAAAGTGGTACCGACTTATTACCGGGTCAATCCAGCCGCTGGCGTCAATGCCAGTGCCATGGATATGGGTAAATGGTTAATTGCCAGACTGGGCCATCATCCGCAAGTGTTATCGCCGGCAGTACTGGCTGATATTCATCAACCCAGAGTGAAAACTTCCGACAATTTGTCCGGTCGCACTTTTGGGCCTTATGTGTCGGCAGCACATTATGGTTTAGGTACCCGCATCTATAAATTTGGCCGGCATAATCTGTATTATCATGGCGGTTTGGTGAAAGGTTATCGCACCGATTTGTCTTATTCGACCGAAAAAGGCCTGGGTCTGGTGGTGTTATTGAACGGCCAGAGTAATTTAGTCGCCGAGTTATCCAGTTATTTCTGGGCGACTATGCTCGATACCCAACCGCAGGCGGCTCCGGCGCCACAACGGAAAAAGAAAGTTCGCAAAGTTGCGCAGCAGTTGGAACCTTTGTTTACTCCCGATGAGATAGCAGAGTCGCAGTTGCTGGCGGACTGGACTGTGCCACAGTTGCCAGCCACCGAAATGACAACGGCTACCTGGTCAGATGATGAATTGCAGCAACTGGCGCAACAAGCGATGAGCGAGCTGCAGGTCGCGCCCTGAGCAGGGCGCTTACAGATCAGCAGTGCGTTGATACAGATCCAGATAAAAATCCAGGCTGATGGCCGGTAAATCAAGCAGCAACTGCTGGCGACTGTCGGCACTGAAGCGATAACCCAATGGGATCATCTGCAGTAATTGCGACAGCGCCGCCGCATCCGCGGGCTGAAAAGTCCAGCTGAGCCGTTGGCGCTGTTGGTGGCTAAAGCCGGCTTCAGTGGCGACACTGGCAGGATGTAACCGTACCTCGCTGTAAATCCGCTGTTTCAGTTGCAACAGATGCTCTGGCGCTGGTGTGACAGTCAGCAGATAGCCGCCAGGCCGGCATACTCTGGCTAGCTCTGTCGCTTTGGATGGCGCATAAATTCTGAGCAGGGCATCGATGCTTTGGCTGGCAAAGGGCAACTGATAGCTGCTGGCCACTGCCACCTGCAGTTGCCGGTACTGTTTAGCGGCAGCTTTGACTGCAGCTTTAGAAATATCAATGCCAAAGCATTGCAGTTGCGGGTGGGATGGCTGCAGACTTTGTTGCATTCTGGCGCTGTAATAGCCTTCACCACAGCCGATATCGAGCAGCACTGCGTTGCCTGGCAGGGGTAATGCCAGCAACTGTTGATTCACCGCATCCGATAAGGCCTGGTAAAAACCAGCTTGCAAAAAGGCGCGGCGCGCCTCGATCATGCTGGCACTGTCGCCCGGATCCAGCGATTTTTTCTGCTGCACAGGTAACAGATTCAGATAACCTTCGCGGGCCCGATCAAACTGATGACGGCTGGCGCAAGCCAGCCCCTGCGGGTTTGCTAAAAGTGGTTGTTGGCAAAGCGGGCAAAGATACATCGGCAGTTCCGGCTGAAAAAAGGCTGCTGATTATAGCCGCAATTGCGCTTGGGATTACAGCCCAGGTGCATAGCTCAGGCTAACAACAGCCCCTGATCACAGCCGCAAAGCCGGATATAACCGCGGCAGAGCGCTGCGTTTTGGCAATTGACGCTGATCATTTAAATCGGCCGCTAATCTCATCAGAATATTGGTCCAGCGTTCTACCAGCTTTTGTTGCTGCTCATTGCTCAAGCGCGGTAAATGATGATGCACCGTCAATTCGCAGCCAAAAGGGTGCGGGCTAAATTGTAACCGGACTAAGTCCGGTTCTGGCTGCTGGACATTTTCCAGACTAAACAACAGTTGATGCGGTGGTTCAATCAGATGAAATTGGCCGGTTAATAATAAAGGACCTTGCTGGCGGCGCTGACTGATTTGAAAACGGCCGCCAACTCTGGCATCCAGTTGTACTTCAGGCGTAGGAGCATCATGGCTGGTGAGTAACCAGCGGCCGGTAGCTGATTCCTGTAACCAGCAGTCAAAAACTGTCTGGCATGCATATTCAAAACAATGACTGACCTGGACCAGTGTGGTTTGCCGGTGCATGAATGTCACCTCCCTGCCGTTGCCTTGGCAATTGTGTTGCCGCTGAATCAACCTCAGTGCTAAGCCGAGGTTGGCTTAAATCCTGGGGTTAAGTTTAGCGGCTTTGCCATAAAGCGCGAACAGAAAAACACAGCGCAGTTGATAAAGATCAAATGAAATGCCGACAAATGAATTATTAAAGCGAAAAGCTCAGCTCTACCAGCTCAGCTCTACCAGCTCAGCTCTACCAGCTCAGCTGTACTGGCTCAGTGATTGCGTTGCAGCAGATCCCATTTATTACCATACAGATCACAGAACACCACGACAGTGGCATAAACCTCCTGTCTGGGTTGCTCCAGAAACTGCACACCTGCAGCCAACATCCGCTGATAATCTGCCCAGAAATCGTCGGTTTGTAAAAATAACCAGACCCGGCCTGCGCCTTGTTGACCGATCATGGCTTGCTGGCTGGCATCACTGGCTTTGGCCAGTAATAAAGCGCAGCCAGAGCTTTGGCGCGGGGAGACCACCACCCAGCGTTTGTTGCCTTGTGGGCTGTCTTCCTGCAGGCTAAAACCCAGTTTTTCGATATAAAAATCAATAGCTTCATCATAATCGGCCACCAGTACACTGACCAATCCAAGTTGTTGTGTCATCAAAACCTCCGCCAGTGGCGTTTAGCCTAATAATCCTAAATCTATCGCTTTTAACACGGCTTTGGTCCGGTCGCGCACCCCAAGTTTTGCCAAAATAGCCGACACCTGATTTTTCACTGTGCCTTCAGATTTAAATACTGCGCTGGCAATTTCGCGATTGCTAAAACCTGCTGCTAATAATCTGAGTATTTCCAATTCCTTGCCTGAGAGTTGGTCCGGTCCGGCCAATGGCTCTGGGGCTGAAGACGCCGATTTCCGGCCCAGAAAAGACGCCAGAATTTTATCGGTAATACCAGGTTGTAATAAACTGCCACCAGCATGCACAGTATGGATAGCGTCCACCAGCAGCTCCAGCGCGACATCTTTGAGTAAATAACCACGGGCGCCGGCCTGCATCGCCTGCAACACCCGCTCATTGTCATCAAAAGTGGTCAGAATAATCACCGGGACCTCCACCGCAGCAGCAGCCAGCAGATGCAGCGCATCAATGCCGCTAACCTGGGGCATTTGAATATCCATCAGTACCACTTCAACCTGATGCTGTGCAATCAGTTCGACGATGCCGGCACCATTGGCAGCCTGCGCTACCACAGTTAAATCCGGTGCCAGACTGAGCAAGCTGACAATGCCTTGTCTTACTAATGTTTGATCATCAATGACTGCAACCCTGATCGTCATTTTTACTCCATGAACTCGACATCAATCTGCAAACCCTGAGTGGCGCTTTGGCTAAATAACAACTTGGCCCCAGCCTGTTCAATCCTCTCCCGCATGCCACGCAAGCCATTGCCTTCTGTCAATGGCCAGTGGGCGCAATGACCATTATCCTGATAGCGGAACAGTATCTGCTGCTGGTGACGCCAGACTTCTACCTTGGCATGGCTGGCACCGGCGTGACGGATACTGTTAGTCAGTGCTTCCTGACAAACCCGGAATAGCAGGGCTGTGGTCAAAGGGTGTAATTGTAAATCCGGCCGGATTTGGCAATCGAGCTGTAACTGCGGGAAATTGGCCGCTAAGGCACGGCATTGCAGGGCCAGTTGCGGGCTCTGGGGTTCGCGTAATTGTGTCACGCTATGGCGGATGTCCTGCAGTAACTGTTTGGCCAGTTGATGGCAATGCT
The DNA here is from genome assembly GCF_059620065.1 of Rheinheimera sp. B2H12. Taxonomy (NCBI): domain Bacteria; kingdom Pseudomonadati; phylum Pseudomonadota; class Gammaproteobacteria; order Chromatiales; family Chromatiaceae; genus Rheinheimera; species Rheinheimera sp. B2H12. The sequence goes on from NZ_CM184363.1 coordinate 1,448,386, forward strand.
GTAATTGGTTTTTTTGCGCCGCACCAGCCTGGTATTCAGCCACCTGCAACTGGATCACCAGCGCGGTCAGATGATGGCCCAGACTGTCATGTAAGTCGCGGGCGATCCGCAAGCGTTCAGTATCAGCCGCTTGTTCTGCCAACTGCCCTTGTGCATCCAGCAGTTGTTGGTGGGTGAGTGCCAATGTTTCTCTGGCAATGGCTTCGGCTCTGGCTTTACTCATGGCAAAAATGGCAAAAAACTGAAAAGTCCCGCAAGTCACCAGCATAATCAGCAGTCGGGCTGAAGGTTCATCCAGCAGATTCACCAGCGCATAAGGTGCCAGCGAGGGCACAATCATCCAGTACACATAACGTTCCGGGATAAACCAGGGCAGCAACGCCACCCACAACACCCCCAAGCCCGGGGCAAAACCATCCGGTACCAACACCGCATTGAGCGTCAGCAACAACCACATGCCCCCCAGTTGCAGCCATTGCCGGCGGACAGATAATGCTTGTTGGCTGGATAAAAACAACGTGATAAACAGCAGCAAACTCAGCACTATCAGCATTGTTATGCCACTTTGCATGCCATATTGCCGGCTGATGGTTAAAAATTGCACGTAACTAAAGGCCAGCCAGGTAATGATGGCGGCCCAGTTTTCTTTGGCAAACCAGCGGCGGGGCCGTTGGTTGCTGTTCGCCAACAGTGAGAGTTGGCTGGTGGTGGTAAAGCTGGTTGTGGTCATTCAGTGTTTTCCAACCCGAAATACAGCAGGGGCATGATGGCAGTCGCAGTAGTATGCCGTTGCGTCTGCTTTGGAGCAATAGGCCACAAGTCATGTTGCTGCTGATGACTTGTGGCACTGGGCTGGCTCCTGTTGCTGTTTTAAGCTGCCACTTCGCAGTCAACAACAACTGCAGTCGCAATGGAGGAAAGCATCATGGTTTATCTGTATCAGGGTTTTGTGTGGGCACATATTGTCGCTGGCAGTCTGGCACTGCTGTTATTCTGGGCCCCGATGCTGGCGACCAAAGGCAGTGCCTGGCATCGGCAAAGCGGCCGTTGGTATGCCAATTTGCTGTATATCGTTTCGTTATCCGGCATTGTTTGTTGTGGGCTGGTGCTGGCGGCGCCGCTGTATTTTAAAGCTGAACGTTTTGCCGCTGGCACTGATATGGCCGCCCAAATGGGGCAGATCCGGTTATTCTGGAGCTTTTTAGCCTTGCTCAGTGTGCTCAGTTGGGTGTCCATCCGCCAGGCCGTGCTGGTACTCAAAGCTGGTCCGGCACGGTTGTTACTCAAATCCGGCAGCCATCTGGCGGCTATTAGTGTGCTGTTACTGCTGGCTTGTTATGTGCTTTGGCTTGGCATCAGCCATGCTCAGCTGTTGCTGCAAATTTTCAGCGCTGTGGCGATATTCAGTGGTATTGGCGCACTGCACTATATTTTCCGTACCAATGTCAGCCGGTTGCAGATCATTCGCGAACACATTGGTGCTATGTTGGGGTCAGGTATTGCGGTTTTTACTGCATTTACCGCTTTTGGCGGCCGACGTTTGTTTGCGTTCAGTGCCAATGCTCAGTTGTTAAGCTGGCTGTTGCCGTCGCTGATTGGCCTTGGTTGCATCCTCTGGTATCACCACCGCTATCAGTTGCCGGCTAAATCGTCGCGTTGAGCTTGGTTTACGCACTGGAGCCGTCGGGGCAGTGTTGGTATACTGCCCTTTTTCGCGCCGGGAACTCTTTTATGTCAGAACAGCAGCACCAGCAAGCCAACCCTAACTCCGAGCTTGAACTTTGGAGTATCGATGAACTGTGTGACCATGCCTTTAGTATTTTTGAAGAGCTGGCGGCAGAGAATTTATCGGCGGCTGATTATCAGTTGTATCAGCAACATTATGAACAACGGGCTTATGTCGATTTAGTGGCCCCTGCCGCTGACTGGATTGATTTAATTCAGGCTGAGCTTGAGCCTGAACTACATTTCGAAGCCCTGATCGGTTTAAGCGGCGAAGCCGGGTCTGCTGATTTAGTGCTGGCGCGGATTTTACTGAGCCGGGAAAAACATGATGCGCTTTGTCATGCCCAATGGCGCGGTCAGTAAAGCCTAAACAGATACAGGATTAGCACTGTGCAAGCTGAACTCATCCGCCCTGAGCAGATGACCATCAGCCATTGGGCCGGTGGCAGCACCCGGCAACTGGCGATTAGTCCGCCGGGAGCTACTGTGGCAGCGCAGGATTTTCACTGGCGCTTTAGTTCTGCCACTGTGCTGCAGGACGGCCAGTTCAGCCGCTTTGTGGCTCATCAGCGGTTATTGGCCTTGCGCCAGGGCGGCGGGATGGCGTTGCAGATTGATCAGCAACAGGCAGTGTTATCCAGTCAGTATCAAAGCGTACGTTTTGCCGGTTCAGCCAACAGCAGAGCCACTTTATTGGCCGGCGCTGTCACCGATATCAATCTGATGCTGGCCACGGGCTGGCAAGGCAATTTATGGGCTGAGCCTTTGTCGCCTGATTGGCAAAGCCTGCAATGGGCGGGGCCGCCGCTCTGTACCTTGTTATGCTATGCCGATGAAGCGGCGGTTGAAATCCAACTGATGACTGCGGCTAAACAGCGATATCACTGGCAACTGGCCCTTGGTGAGGCGCTGCAACTGGCCCACTTAAGCCAGCACAGTCGGATGAGGTTGCGACGTGTTGGAACCAGCCAAACAACCACTCAAGTCTCCACCTCTGCAGTTGCCACCAGTCCAAGCCTGGTGGTGGCCTGGCTTTGTCAGCAAAGCAATGACTGAACGCCAGTATCTGCCTCGCTATTGGCGCTAGTTCAGTCGGTTCAAAGATGGAATTGCCGCCAGAATAACTGCCGTTTTATCACGCGCCGATTGCCACTGCGCTGTGAAGCTGTTAACTGTTGACCACATTTTTTTGATGGTGCCAGTTGCGATCATCCTGCACGACGTGGAAAACCGATGAAAGGCTACTTATGGCTGTTGTTATTTTGTTGCTGGCCGCTGTTGGCCGCTGAAACTGTGTTCTGGCCTGCTGAATTGCAAGCATTGCCGGTGCAAGCCAGCGCCAGTTGGCAAGCCGGACAAGACTTTGCCAACTGGCAACAACAAGGCCGGCAACTGCTGAGACAGTCTTATTTATGGCCGCAGCAAAGCCTGCCGCCAGTCAGTCAGGCCAGATTAGTGCAACGACTGGAACAAGGCAGTTACTGGCGTGAGCATTGGCAAGTACAGTTACTGACGCCGGTCTGGCAGCAAGTCTGGTTGTTAGTGCCAAAAACAGCTTCAGCACAGCAGCAAGCGCCGGCTGTACTGCTGTTGCATGATCATGGTGCTGAATTTCGGCTGGGCAAAGACAAATGGATCCGGCCATTGCAACCCGGGAAGTTTAAGCTGGCTGTACAATGGGCTGACAAATATTTCTCCGGCCAGTTTTTTGGCGAACAGCTGGCAGCGGCAGGTTTTGTGGTGTTAGCAGGCGATATGCTCGGTTTTGGTGAACGTGGTCCTTTGCCTTACTCACAGCAGCAACAGTTGGCGGCTAATTTTCAGGCGCGGGGTTTATCCTTGTCCGGCTTTGTCGCTTTGGAAGATCAAATGCTGGCCACCTGGTTAGCGCGCCGCCCAGAGGTGGCTGGCGGTCAACTGAGTGCCGTCGGATTTTCGCTTGGGGCTTATCGGGCCTGGCAACTGGCCGCTTTATCTGAGGTGGTCAGTTCGGCGGTCGGCATCGGTTGGTTTAACCAATTTGCGAACTTAACCACGGCTGACAGTAATCTGAGCCAGGGGCAAACGGCATTTTATCTGTTGCATCCCGGGTTGAATGCGCAGCTGGATTTACCTGATGTGCTGGCGCTGGCGGCACCCAAACCGCTGCTGATCCTGCAAGGTGAGCAGGATACACTGATGCCTGTCAGCGGTGTGCAACAAGGCTTCCGGCGCTTACAGCAGTTGTATCAGGCTTGTGTGGGCGCCGCAGGTCAGTCCCCGCTACGGGCCCTGTTGTTACCGGCGCAGGGCCATAGTTTTCCGGCCAGCAGTCAGGCGCTGGTGCTGCATCAACTACAACAATGGGCAAAACACAGGGCCAGACCAGTGGCTTGCATCGCCTCGTAGCAGTCTGTTGCAAATGCGTTGAAAACACGGTAGTTTTGCGCTGGAAGACCGAGAGAACTCAGCAGGCGCAGGGATGGACCATGAGCAGAATTGCGCACAATAAAACTGCATTACAACAAGCGATCAGGCAAAATTTCACTCTGTTACAGGCTGATTATCAGCGGTTACCTGTTGAGATTTGTCGCCAGCCGTTGTTAGCTGGTAATCGCAGAGGTTTGCAAATCAGTGTTTGTGATAGTCTGGCTTATCTGATTGGCTGGGCGGCACAGTTGCAATGCTGGATCTATGACTGGCAACAAGGATTAACACCGAAGCTGCCAGCCCCCGGCTATCAGTGGCATCAATTGGGTGATTTGGCAGAACATTTTTATGCGCAGCAGCAAGGTCGCAGTGTGGCCGAATTGTTCACTCTCTACCAGCAGCAGATTGATACTGTGCTTGAGCTGATTGAGCAGTTCACTGAGCCGCAATTGTATGCTGGTCTCTGGTATCGGAATTATTCACTGGGCCGGATGATCCAACTGAACACCGCTGCGCCTATGCACAATGTGCGGTGCAAAATCCGTACTTTACTCAGAACAAGCACAAGGAACTGATGTGGTCAGCCTGACAAACCCGATGGCAGCATTTGAGATTGTCAGTCCGACAGCTGCCGATGCCGCCTTGTTGGCCGATTTTTATTTACAAAATCATGCACATTTCCAACCATTTGAGCCGCTGCGGCCAGCCGATTTTTACACTGAGCCTGCACTTTTACATCGGCTGGCCGCGCAGCAACAGTTGCAGCAACAGCGGCTTTGTTATGCGCTGATCGCCCGGACTGAACAGCAAATTGTGGCGCAGGCGACATTAAGCAATATTATTTACGGGCCTTTTTGCGCCGGTTATCTTGGTTTTGGCGTCGCCAAAGCTTTCGAAGGGCAGGGCCTGATGACAGAACTGTGCCGGCAACTGATCCGGCACGCCTTTACCGAGCTGCACCTGAATCGGATTATGGCGAATTATTTACCGTCGAATCAGCGTTCAGCGCGTTTACTGCAGCGGCTTGGCTTTGAGGTGGAAGGGCGGGCCCGGCATTATTTACAAATCAATGGCCAGTGGCAAGATCATATCCTGACAGCCTTGTTGCATCCGAAATATGCCAACAGCACTGCCAGTATCTCCAGCCCTGCTAGCTTTGGAGTCAAGCAATGCTGTTAGATCCGCAACAACATTACCTGAGTTTATTGCCAGCAGGCCAATTGCAGTTATTACCTGGCGGTGAGGCGTTCTGGCAACAATCGCCGGCGGCCTTGGATGCTGTTGGCCGGCGCTGGCTGGTGACTGAATTCAGCTTTAGCGCAGATTGGGCGCAGTGGGAGCTGCATCCGGCTGGCGATGAACTGGTGTATCTGCTGACAGGCGCGGCTGAATTGTGGCTGGAAACGCCAGCAGGTTTACAATGTTTGCCAATGCAAGCGCCGGCAGCAGCCCTGATCCCTGCCAATTGCTGGCATAGAGTCAGTACCCAGCAGCCTTGCCGGATGTTGTTTATCACTTATGGTGAAGGTACCCTTCATAAAGCGGTCTGAATGGGAACGCTGGTGTTCATTTTGCATTGAAATATTGCAGTCAGTCATGGCTCAACCTGCTGGTAGGACAATACCCGTTCAGCGGTTGCAGTCTGGTATCCGGAGTGGTAATGAAACTTGAACTTAATCCTGAGATAGAAGCGCATTCGGCCTTATCAGCGGCCCAACTGCAGGCAAACGGTGTGTTACAGCTGCGGGATTTGTTGCCAGCAAGCGATTGCCTGGCGTTATACCAGGTGGCGGCAAGTCTGCCGTATCAGTTGTCGTTAAATAGTGGCGATAAATCGATGGATCTGGATTTGACTGAGCTGGCGAGTTTAAGCCCGGAACAGCAACAACAACTGACCCATCTGATCCATCAGGGCGCTGCCAGTGGCTTTCAGTATTGCTTTGATTCTTATCGGTTATCGGACCGGATGGAAGCTGGGTTGGACTGTCCGCCGTTGTTGCAGCAATATTATCACTGGCTGAATTCTGCCACCTTTTTACAACTGCTGCGGGATATCTCCGGCGATCCTGGCATTGTGTATTGTGATGCGCAGGTCACCCGCTATCGGCCAGGCCACTTTTTGACCAGTCATGATGATGCGGTGGCTGGTAAAGGCCGGGTGCTGGCGCTGGTGTTTCATCTGAGTCCTTACTGGCAACCGGATTGGGGTGGTTTATTATTATTCCATCAACCCGATGGCGTGGTGAAAACTGGTTTTTCGCCGCAGTCTAATACGCTGAACCTGTTTCAGGTGCCGGCACTGCATGCGGTCACTATGGTAGCGCCATTCGCCCAAGCCGAGCGGATTGCAATCACTGGCTGGGCTCGCACTCAGAGACCGCTGACGGTAGTCGAGGCTCAGGCGTAAACCATGCTGATGTTGATTCAGCAACGGCTCATGCTGGCGGCTGTAACATGGTTTTTTTGGTATATCAATGGCTTTAAAAAGGGATAAAGGATGACAGAACCGAACACTGCAACAACTTCGGTCAAACAAAAACTGCTGCTGTTTGCCTTTGAATGGGGCGTCGCCTTGCTACTGGCGCTGCTGCTACTGATCAGTGCCGGGGTCGAGGTCGGCAGCGCCAATCCGCTACGGCCAGAATTCTTTGCCTGGTCCGTGCTGCTATTACTGGTGATTTGTGTCTGGTTTTTCCAAAAAATTTGCGCCCTGTGCAGCCGTTGGTTTTGGCCTGTCGTGAAAAACACAACAGAAAAACCGCTATAAAGTTACGTTTTAGCCAATGATTGCGGTACCCTATGCAGGTTTTTTCGTTTTAACTTGTGCTGAAATTTTTTAGGATAGTCATGCCACACTTTATCGTCGAATACGCCAGCCCCTTGCAGCACAAAGTGGCGTTGCCGGAATTACAACAAGCCGTCTGGCAAGGCGCTGCGGGGAGTGGATTATTTACCGGACCGGACATCAAAATCCGCTTATTGCCTTATGAACATTATCAGGTCGGCACTGAGCGTACTGATTTTATTCATGTCACGGCGCGCATTTTAACCGGTCGCAGTGCAGAGCAACGTCAGCAGTTAGCGGCCACAGTACTGGCACAATTAGCGGCGCTTGAACTGACGGCTGTCTCCCTGACGGTGGAAGTGGCTGAAATTGAGCGGCAAAGTTACGCCAAGCAACTCGTTTAAAGCAAAACCATGCTGTGTTGAAGCTCAGACTGCGACAGGTCTGAGCACTCAATGGCCGCTGGTGTTGTTCCTTGTTTGCTTTATGCTGGTCATGTGCACCGCTATCACAGACTGAGATACATCATGCTGGTCATGTTCCTTGTTGCTGTACTGATTATTATGCTTGGCTGCTGGCCGATTTGGGCGCTGGCACAACATATCAAACGCAGTAAAGATTATTCGTTGTTTTGTGGCTGGCAACCGGCCAAGCTTCGTCAGCCTGAGCTTTATGCAGCACAGTTGTGCCGGGGCCTGGAACAATTTGCCGTTGCATTGGCGATCGCAGCCTTGAGCTTGATGATCCCGTCAATTCCGATTTGGCTCAAAGCCAGTTTGCTGATCGGATTACCCTTCATTGTGCTGCTGCATGCCATTATCCGGGCGGAACAAAGCAATAGCTAAGCGGGCTTGCATCGCCCAAGATTGGATTGATTAAGCATGGACAGGACCACGATGATTTTTCCCCCGGCCGAAGCCGCTGTGTTATTACAGGTGAAAGGCGTTGGCCCGACGGTGATCCGTCGGCTGGAACAAATTGGCATCAGCTCGTTGGCGCAGTTACAGCATTGTGAGGTCAGCACCCTGGCGCAGACCGTCGCAGACATGCTGCGCAGCAGTTGCTGGAAAAACAGTCCACAAGCAAAAGCTGCTCTGGCCGGAGCTATTGCGGCAGCACGGCATTATTGCACGCAAGAAGTCAGCCATTCGTAGCTAGCCACTGCGGGCAGCAGCAAATGAACAATGTCATGTTGTCGTCTTTGCTTTCGTACTTGGTCGGAAAACACAGTTTCCGCTTTTTTGCCGGGATCGGCTAGCGTAGAATATCGCTATTTGCGAGTGACCCATGTTATCTTTTACTGCAAACAGCCTGGAAGCGCTCGCCGCCTGGCTTGACACTACCGGCATCAACAGCGCTGTGCCTGCCGGCCCCGTGGCTACCCCGCCAATGGCTGCGCTGCGGATAAAACTGGCGGCTGGACTGACTGAGTTTCCAGAACTATTGTACCGCTGCACTGAACAACTGGAAATTCTTGATTTATCTGATAATAAACTCTGTGCATTGCCGTCAGATCTGGCCAGATTTCGCCGGTTAAAACGGCTGTTTCTGACCAATAATCACTTTGAACATATTCCAGCGGTGCTGGCGCAGTGTCCGGCGCTGGTGATGCTGAGTTTTAAAGGCAACAGCCTGACTGAGTTTGCTGCTGACGTGTTGCCTGTGCAATTGCAATGGCTGATCCTGACCGATAATCAGTTGTCAGAATTACCCGCTGATTTTGGCCGTTACCGGGCGCTGCAAAAACTGGCGTTGGCTGGCAACCAGCTCAAAGCGCTGCCGGACTCGATGCAACAGTGCCAGCAACTGGGTTTGTTGCGCCTGGCATTGAATCGATTCGACGCTTTCCCCGATTGGTTATTCCAGTTGCCCAAGCTGGCCTGGCTGGCACTGGGGGCGAATCCAGCCTGCCCGGTCGCGGATAAAACCAGTCAGCAACTGCCGTTGTTAGCAGAAGACGCTATCACCAGTCTGGATATATTAGGGCAGGGCGCTTCCGGGGTGATTTACCGCGCACAGTTGCAACAACCCCTTGATCAGACTGCCCCTGATGGCAACCGCAGCACGCTGCCAGTTGGCACTGAGTTGGCGCTGAAGCGTTTTAAAGGCTGGATCACCAGTGATGGCTGTCCAAAAGAGGAGTTACAAAATTACCTCAACGCTGGCGCCCATCCGAATCTTATCCCGGTGCTGGCGCGGGTTCAGAGCAATGATTTACCTGCACTGGCGATGCAATTGATCCCAAAACGCTTCAGCGCGCTGGGTTTGCCGCCTTCTTTTGAGACGATCACGCGTGATACTTTTGCGCCGGAACTCAGCTTAAGCGCCGAGCAGGTTCTGAGCCTGGTGCGGCAACTGGCAGCTGTGTTATTGCAGTTGCATCAGCGTCAAATCATCCATGGTGATCTCTACGCGCATAATGTGTTACACAATGCCGCTGGTCAGTTGTATCTGGGCGATTTCGGCGCTGCCACGGCGCTGGATGCGTTACCCCTTTGGCAGCAACAACAGGCCAAAGCACAGGAAATGCGTGCTTTTGGTTATTTTATTGAAGATTTATTGCCATTCGTTGCAAGCGACAGTGCGGCTGATAGCCGGTTGACAGCCTTAACACAACTGGCCGGGCGGTGTTTGACACCTGAATTGTCAGCGCGGCCAGTGGCGGCTGAATTAGTGCAGCAACTTGAACTGGTGACAGCTTAAAACAACGGTTAGTTTTTGTGTTTTGTCGTGCTCAGACAGCAGTGACTGGCAGGTTTTTTCCGGCCATTGGTCGAACAGCATTTGTTGTCCGTGGCAACAACAGGTAAGTTAGTTATTTTGCAAGGGGATGATTGATGTTATTACCACGCCGATTTTGGGGGGCTTTGTTGCTGCTCAATACCGCGATATCGCCGATGCTGGCAACCGCCAGTGCTGAAACAAAACAAACTGCGGCCAGTTATTTTCAGCCGGAAGATATTTTTGCCTTAGAGTACGCTTCAGATCCACAAGTCTCTCCCGATGGCCGGACTGTGGTTTATGTCAGGCAAAGTAATGACATTATGACGGACGATAGCCGGGGTAGTTTATGGCTGATTGATGTCAAAACCTCTCAGCAGTGGCCTTTGTTTGACGACCAGTTTCAATACAGCCAGCCACGCTGGTCAGCGGATGGTTCTCAGCTGGCTTTTGTATCGGATCGCAGCGGTTCCCGCCAAATTCACGTGCACTGGTTGCAACAAAACCGCACCGCTCAGTTGAGCCAACTGGCCGGCAGCCCGGCCAATCTGACCTGGTCACCGGATGGACGTCAACTGGCTTTTAGTATGAATGTTGCGGCCGGACCTGCCAAAGTCAGCAGTCTGGTGAAAATGCCGAAAAAGCCAGCTAAAGCGAACTGGTCTGAACCTGCGGTGGTGATTGACCGCGCGGATTACCAGGCGGATGGGCAGGGATTCTTATCTTCTTCTTACCGGCAGTTGTTTATCTTACCTGCCACGGGTGGCAAAGAGCGGCAACTGACTTTTGCTGAGCGCCATCATGGCGCTGATTTATTATTTAGTCCGGATGGCCAGTCACTGATTTTTTCTGCCAACTTAGCGGCTGATTTTGAATATCAGCCCAGAGATAAAGATTTATATCAGTTAAGGTTATCCGATCTGTCGCTGCAACAGCTCACCCGTTTGGCCGGACTGGAAGAAAAAGCCAGCTTTTCGCCGGATGGCCAAAGATTAGCGTTTATCTGGGGACACAATGAAAAAGTGCCTTTTGCCAATGGCAAGGTGAAAGTGCTGACTCTCAAGACCGGTCAGATTGAGGATATTGCTGCCGACGCTGATCTGGATATTGCCGCGCTGGACTGGCTGGATAACCGGCAATTGCTGGTGCAATACGATGAACGCGGTTTGCGTAAACTGGCGACTTTATCTTTGGCTGGCAAGTTTAATGTACTGACGGATCGGTTGTCGGGCACAGGTTTGCCACAACCTTATCTGAGTGGTGAGTTTCACCAGCAAAATGGCGTCATTGCCTTTACCGATGGTGATGCCAGCCGGCCTGCCGATATCGCCATCTGGCAACAAGGTAAAAGTCGGGTAGTGACAGCATTAAATGCCGATCTGCTGGCGCATAAAAAGTTGGCGCAAGTGCATGAAATGAATTACACATCATCTTTTGATCAAGAGCCAATGCAAGGTTGGTATCTGACACCGCCAGACTTTGACCCGGCGAAAAAATATCCGCTGTTGCTGGAAATTCATGGCGGGCCGCATCTGGCCTATGGGCCGCATTTCAGTGCCGAAATGCAGCGGTATGCCGCCGAGGGTTATGTGGTGTTTTATGCCAATCATCGTGGCAGCACCAGTTATGGTGAAAGGTTTGCCTTGTTATTGCATGGTAAATACAGTTCAAAAGAAGATTTTGCCGATCACAACAGTGGTGTGGATGCCATGCTGCAGCTTGGCTTTATCGATAGCAACAATCTGTTTATCGCCGGTGGTTCGGCCGGTGGTATTGCCACGGCTTATGCCATTGGTCTGACCGATCGTTTTAAAGCTGCAGCTGTGGTGAAGCCTGTGATTAACTGGTTAAGTAAGGTACTGACCGGTGACAGTTATTTGTATCAGACTTATTTCCAATTCCCGGGTGTACCATGGGAGCATATGGAACATTATTGGCAACGTTCGCCGCTGTCTTTGGTGGGCAATGTGAAAACACCCACCATTTTAATCACCGGTGAAGCCGATCGACGGACGCCGATCAGTGAATCAGAGCAGTTTTATCAGGCACTGAAGCTGCGCAAAATTGATACAGCTATGGTGCGGATCCCAGGCGCGCCGCATGGTATTGCCAACAAACCAAGCCGGATGATCAGCAAAGTCGAACATATGCTGGCCTGGTTCCGTTTGTACCGGACCGATCTGAACCACAATTAACTGACCACTTGTCAGCCGCTGGTGAGACAGCGGCGACTGGCATTGGCTGCAAACGGATTTGCAGTTTAATATTGACACAGGGCTGAAAGCAGCAATGCTTAAGGCTGAATCTAAACACGGACCAGGATAGTAGTGTTGACCGAGTCGCAGTTTCCCCGTCAGCGAAATAAAAAAGTCGCAGTGGCCGCTGGGGAGCCACTTCAACTGTCGCCAGGCTGGCGACAGCAGCTATCGCGCCAATGGGCGATTTTTGCTTTGTATCTACTGCTGGCATTCTTGCCTATGGTGGTGTTTAAAACTATCAATGTCTGGCCTTCTGCTGGTGTGGCTGCGGCCGCTTTTTTACTCTATGGCCGTCAAATCTGGCCCGCTGTTTTTGCCGCCTCTCTGTTGGTGGTATGTGGTTTTTTTCTGCAGGCGGAAGCTAAGATCAGTGCTAGCTTGATGTTGTTGATTAGCTTGGCGACTGCCACTGGCAATACCTTGTCCGGCTGGCTGGCATTGTGGTGTTGCGGTCAGTTGCAGCAGTTGGAACTGTCATTTGCTGATCAACGCTGGATGATCCGGCGGTTTATTCCTTCGACTGTGCTCTGTGGTGGCGTCGCAGCCAGCTGTGGCGTTGGCGTTTATTGGTTGGCAGGCTTAGCCTGGCCCCAGGGCTATTTTCGTGGGGTACTGAATTGGAGTGTCAGTAACACCGTTGGCATGCTGATTATGGCGCCTTTGTTGATCGGTTGTGTGTTGGAGCCGCATTGGCGGCGATTGCTGAAAAAAGTCAGGTTGAAATTTGTCGCGCTCGGTAGCCTGTTGCTGTTGGCGTTGTTTTTATTTGGCCCGGGTCAGCAATGGCTGCCGGCCGTGTATCTGCAACCGGCGTTATTGCTGGTGCCGTTGTTATTTGTCGCCCTTAGTAGTACAGCGTCTTTTGTCTTTATTTTTCAGGCGCTGACCTTCTTGCTGATTTGGGCTGGAACCACTGCAGGTTATGGCCCCTTTATTACTGCAAATCAGCAAGATACTGATATGTCGATGCAGTTGTTTTGTGGTTTGCTGGCGGCCGTGGTGCTGATAGTGCAGGCGCTGCAAAGTGAACAACGTAAATTACGCAAACTCTGGACTTCTGAGCTTTTGAGCAGTAATCGCCGGCTGGAGCAGCGGGTGCAACAGCGAACCCGCGAACTGGAAGAAGCCAATCAGCAACTGGAACAACTCAGTGTCACAGATGCGCTGACGCAACTGGCTAACCGGCGGCGGTTTGACAATTATCTGTTGGCAGAATGGCAGCGTGCCAGTCGGTTGCAGCAGCCGCTGGGGTTGATGATGATAGATGTCGACTGGTTTAAAAACTACAACGACAGTTATGGTCATTTGCAAGGAGATGAATGTTTACGCCAGATAGGTCAACTGCTGAGGTTAGGCGCCAGACGCACCACAGATTTAGCGGCTCGCTTTGGTGGTGAAGAGTTTGCGCTGGTGGTGCCACAAGCCGATGTGAAGTACCTGCGCCAGCAAGCTGAGCTGATGCGAATGGCCTTTGCCTCGCTCAATATTCCGCATCAGAGTTCACCCTTGGGCAGGGTCACTGTCAGTATTGGCATTGCAGCTTTAGTGCCTGCCATCGGCCAACAACCTGAAGTTTTGCTGGAGCTGGCTGATCAGGCGTTGTATCAAGCCAAAGCGCAAGGTCGCAATCAGGTGGCTGTTGCAACTGAGGAAGGCCCTTTGCCAGCAGCCATGTCGCAATAACGTGGCTACGCACTTTGCGTGCGGCCAGCCATTGCATTGTGCTTGGGGCAGCGGCACAATGCCTTCAACTACGCAGCGACAAGGAAAGCCTAAGTGTTTGAATTTGATGTAGCTCTGGTGCAAAAGTTTTTGCTGGCACTGGCCATTGGCGCTTTAGTCGGCATTGAACGGGAAAAACATAAAAGTCTGGAGCAACACAGCGGTTTTGCCGGCTTACGGACTTTTATTCTGTTGGCTCAACTTGGCGCTATCAGCGCCTGGCTCAGTATGTTTTTACAAAGCCCGGCGGTGTTTACCGGCACAGTGCTGGCCGTATCCGCGATAGTGCTGACATCCTATGTATTAAAACAACGCAATCCGCAGCCAACTCTGACTACTGACGATGTACCGCCGGCCAGCAGACTGGGCCTGACCAGTGAGTTTAGCGCTATCACGGTTTGTTTACTGGGTGGGGCCGTGATGTTTGGTTTTGCCGAATTGGCGGTGGCGCTGGCTATCCTGACTTCGGCGGTGCTGACCTTCAAACAACCGCTGCATGGCCTGGTCAGTAAAATTGATAGCAGTGATTTATATGCCGGGTTGAAATTGTTGCTGGCGACTTTTATTGTGTTACCGCTGCTGCCGGATCGTACTGTTGACCCCTGGCTGGCATTAAATCCATTTAAACTCTGGTTGCTGGTGATTTTGATTTCGGCACTGTCATTGCTTGGTTATCTGGCGGTGCGTTTGCTCGGACAGGCCCGTGGTACTGCGGTGGCCGGACTGACTGGTGGTCTGGTGTCTTCCACCGCAGTGAGTTTAAGTTTTGCCAGACAAAGTAACAACGACCCTGATCCGCTGGCCGGAGATATGTTTGCCGCCGGTATTCTGCTGGCCTGGCTGGTGATGGTGATCCGGGTGCTGGTGATGGTGGCCCTGGTCTATCTGCCGTTGCTGCAGGCGCTTTGGCTACCGCTGGGGGGGATGGGGCTGGCGACGGCACTGTTTGCCGGTTATTTTTATTGGCACGGCAGTACCAGGCGACAATTGCAACAACGGCAGGTACCACTGAGCAACCCGTTTAGCCTGTGGGCAGCCAGTAAATTTGGCTTGTTGTTTGCTGCTATTTTGCTGGCGGTCAAACTGACCGAACAATATGCCTCCAGTCATGGTTTATATCTGCTGGCGGCCGTAGCTGGGGCCACCGATGTTGACGCCATTACCTTATCCATGACCGAGTTTGCCAGACAAAATGATTTGACGCTGGCAGCTGGTGCTATCTGCATCGCAGCGCTGAGCAATACTCTGGTCAAATGTGGCATGGTGCTGCTGACCGGCAGTCAGGCACTGCGCCAGCGTTTATTGCTGGCGACACCGGTGATTGTGCTCAGTGGTGCGCTGGCGGTCTGGCTGAGCTGAAGCTGCGCCTTATGCTATGATGCGGTTTTTTGCCACAAGGATCTGCTATGAGCATTGCAGAGCGCGCTTCTGAAATTACCTTGCCACCGCGCAATCAAGGCTGGCCGAATCTGGGAGAATTTGTCTGCAGTCAATTCCCGCGCATCAGCCGGGAGATTTGGCAAGCCAGGTTTGCGGCGGGCAAAGTGCATTGGTTTGGTGGTGCCGTGGTTGCCTTTGACAGCCCGTTTTTGCCCAGCAGAAGGCTGTGTTATTACCGCGAAGTATCGGCTGAGCCAAAAATCCCTTTTCGCGAGACTGTGATTTATCAGGACGAGCATATTCTGCTGGCTTGTAAACCGCATTTTTTACCGGTAACGCCCGGTGGTGAGTTTGTCAACGAATGCTTGCTGGAACGGCTGCGGCAGCAATATCAGTTGCCTGATCTGGTGGCGGTGCACAGGTTAGATCGGGAAACCGCCGGTTTAGTGTTGTTTAGTACCAACGCCAGTAGCAGGGCGGCTTATTATCAGTTGTTTGCCGGTGGTCAAATTGAAAAACGTTATCTGGCGGTGGCGGCAATGCCAACTGCGGCCGTCTGGCCAACGGGGCAGCACAGGCAAGTGGCGAACCGGTTAGAGAAATCGCAACCTGCTTTTTTGATGCAAGTGGTGGCAGGTGAGGTCAATGCCCGCTCTGACATTCAATTACTGGCACAACAGGATGGCTTGGGTTTATTCCAATTAACCCCCCATACCGGTAAAACCCATCAGCTGCGTGTGCATATGCAAGAGCTAGGCTTGCCACTGTTGCATGATAAATATTATCCAACCTTATTGCCTAAAACGGCGGTGGATTTCAGCCAGCCGTTGCAACTGTTAGCGCAACAACTGGCTTTTACCGATCCGGTGACCGGATTGCAGCATCATTTTCAGTCAGAACGCAGGTTGCAAGCCTGGCGCTGCTAGTCAGCTGCAGTGGGTGGTCAAAACGGGTTAATCCGGTACTGCGGCTTTGACTGTTAATTTGCCAACATTGGCACTGACAATCACCACAGGAGTGCCGGCTGGTAAAAAACTGTGCTGGCTGTCTGGCGCCAGCTGTAGCTGCCATCGTACGCCTGAAAAATCGGTGTGGCTGAGTTGGCCCAATTGCAAATCCGCCTGCAGCACCAGTTGAGCGCCGACAAAATCGGAAATTGCCGGATCTTCCTGCAGCCGCAGTGAAGGTTGTTGTAAGCGCCGCAACGGTTTGTACAGCAAAGTTGCCAGCAGTAAAGTGCCAAGCGCCAGCGTAGGCAGTAACCAGGCTAACTCAGCTGGCAGCCAGCCTAAAGCCAGCAAGCCGGCACTGATAAAACTGGCCAAAGCCAGTGCCAGTAACGCTTCCAGAATACCAGGCACGGCAAAAGGTAATAAAATCAGGCAAACCAGTCCTAACAAGGCGGTCCAACTGGTGAGTGATAATTCCATAATGCTCCTCTTGCGCAGCGAAGGGTGGGTCAGATCCTAGCGCTTAACACAAAGTGCCCGATTTTTGAATAGCGGCAATCACCCCTAAGGCCTCTGCCACACTGTTAGCGGTGTTGGATTTATCATTATCCATCAGTACCACAGTGGACGCTTTGGCAATGGCCTTTTTCGCCGCGATGGCTTCAGTGGCTAAATCCAGTTGCACGGCGGCCTGGCCATCCGCGGTCGAAGCGGCTTCACCAATCAGCGTCAACGCTTTGGCTCTGGCGGCTGCGACCAATTCAATGGAGCGGGCTTCCCCTTCAGCTCTGAGCACTTGCTGCGCTTTGTCGGCCTCAGCGGCCAATACAGTGGCTTGTTTTTCACCTTCGGCCAGGTTTATGGCGGCCTGACGTTTACCTTCGGAATCCAAAATGGCGGCCCGTTTTTCCCGTTCAGCACGCATTTGCTTTTCCATCGCGTCCAGTACCGACGCCGGTGGGCTGATATCTTTCACTTCGTAACGCATCACCTGTACACCCCAAGCGGCAGATGCCTGATTGATGGCTTCGATGATTTTGGCGTTCAGGTTATCCCGTTCTTCAAAAGTTTTATCCAGATCCAGTTTACCCAGTTCAGAGCGCATCGAAGTTTGTGCCAGTTGGATCACGGCGTATTCATAGTGATCAATGCCATAAGACGCTTTATAAGGTTCCATCACTTTGATGTATAACACACCATCAATGGTCAGACTGATATTGTCTTTGGTAATGGCGGCCTGGCTTGGGATATCAATAGCACTTTCTTTGAGTGAAACCCGGTAAGCGATCCGGTCGATAAAGGGGATAACAAATTGCATCCCAGCCGTCATGGTATCGTGATATTTTCCCAGCCGTTCGACGATATAAGCCATATTTTGCGGGACTATCACCACAGCTTTGCTGATAATCACCAATACGGCGATCACCATAAATAGACTTACCAGCAGATTTGAATCGGGCATCTGTCACTCCTTGTAAAGACAGGGGTTCTGAGCTGCAACGTGCAATCACAACCCAGCGTAAAAACAACAGCCTAACGGAAGCAGATTGAAAATTAAAGATCTGTACATCTTTGGTAACATTTTACTATCGAGGCACTGCCGCCAGTGTGAGCGGACCCGCCGGGTTTATGGTGCCTGACGGCACTGTGGCACAGCGCCGTCACGTCAGCAATTAACCTTTCAGGGCTGAATCCAGCCAGGCCGCCCGGCGTTTCAGCGCCGCTTTGGCCGGTTTTTGGCCAAGGCTCTCCATGGTGACCAGTTCAAGCTCAGGATCGCTACCGAGTGTCAGGCGGGTCGTGCGCTCTTCACCATATTGCTGATACCGTAATTCAACCTGTTGTCCTGGTTTTAGCTTCGCCAGTGCTGCTTGCCAGTCTTGCTCTGTACTCAGCCGATCACGGCCTATCTGCAGCAACACATCATCGCGGTCAATACCCGCCTGATACAAAGGACTGCCAATTTTGCTGTTGCCAGCGACGATTAACTTGCCATCTTCAGTGCGCAATGGCACCGCGCCGGCAGCAGCGGCCGTACTGGATTTTGCTTGCAATACCAATCCCATTGTCGCGAATAAAGCTTGAAAGTCCGGTAGTTGATTACCTTCGATATAACGGCTGAAAAAGTCGGCGGCCAGCTTTTGATCGCCACTGCTATCAGCAAGGGCGGTTTGCAAATCGTGGGTCTGATAAGGCCGTTCAGTTTTACCAAAACGTTGCCACATCAGTCGCATCAGTTGATCAAGGTTACGCTCTGTCGCTGGCTGACGCAGCGTTAAATCTAATGCCAGGCCCAGCATATCGCCATACAGATAATAGGAAATGTAACTGTTGCCGTAGTTGTGCTGATCAACAGCGACCGCAGCATCGACAAAAGGCGCTTGCTGGCTCATTTGCACTGCCGAGGCAAACTGCCGGCCCGGACTCTGGATAAAACGGTTCAGTTTACGCGCCAGCAGAGCCAGATAGGCTGCTTCGCTATGGTGCCCTGAGCGTTTTAATAATAAATCGCCGTAATAACTGGTGACGCCTTCGGCAAACCACAGACTTTCCGACATATTGCCGCCGTGATACAAAAAGGGCTCCAGACTGGCAGGGCGAATGCGTTCCACGTTCCAGGCATGAAAAAACTCATGCGAAATAGTGCCAAGCTGGTCAAAATTGGCTTGATACAAAGACTTATTGCTGGTGACAATGGTGGAGTTGCGGTGTTCCATGCCATCGCCACTGACGCCTGGCAAAAAGTCATTGATAAACACATACCGACCATGGTCAAAATCCGGCAGTTCACCAAATACCGCCATTTGTTCTGCCACCACAGCTTTGGTTTTTGCCAGCAGCACAGCTTCATCCTCCGTCGTGCCCTGATGATGGGTCGCCAGCACCAACTGATAGTTTTTGCCAGCCGAAGGCACTGTCCACTGCTGCACTGTATGGCGGGACAGTTCGATCGGGCTGTCCATGAGTTCATCCAGATCAGTGGCCAGCCAGCGACCATCAGTGCTTTGCTGCAATTGGGTTGCAACCTGCCAGTCCGCCGGATGATCGATAAAACTCAGGCTGATCGGGCTTTGTTGCAGGGCTGGCGACCACAACAAGGTGGCTGGCATATTCAAATGGGCATGACGATGATCAATCTGATTGTAGGTGCCGTCAGCATGGTCACCATAAAGCCGGTAACTGATTTCGACACTGCCATCCTGCTCCGCCACCTGCCATTGGGAAGGAGCCAGCCGCTGCAGCGGCAACGGCTCCCCTTTGCTGTTGCGGGCGGTTAACTGATAAATATTTTTGGCAAAATCATGGCGGGCATAACGACCAGGTGAAGCGTTACTAAATTGCAGTTGCAATGGTCCGGCCGGTAACTGACTGAAGCGTACTGTGACCAAGGCTTCATTATGCACCGCATTGGCGAAAGAAAACTGATAATGCACCGCAGTTTGGGCGGCGTTTTGAGCTAATGCGGCTGGCAGCATGCTGGCAGCCATCAGGCTGAGCACCAGAGCTGACTGACTGAAACGACATAACATAAGGCGATCCTTGTGAAAAAATCAGTGAAAGTCGGAGCTGGTGCTGCTTGCAGACTAAGGCCACAGCTGACAGTGACCTTGGTCGGGGTTAGCGATTGAGCGGGGCGAACGCTTGTTGCGCTTGTGCCAGTTGCACTTGCAAACGTCCAACCTCAGCACTGTACTGTTCCAGATCAGCTCTTAATTTATCTGTTCTGTATAACAGAGCCGCTCTGTCCTGACTATTCCCTGACACGACAATCTGCTGATTATTGCGGTAGATTTCATCTTTGGTCTGTTCAATCCGATAGTGTAGGCTGCTCAGTGCCGAGGCGATATCATCGACCCGCTTTTTTGCCAGATACCAGCGATGGCCTTGTTGGTAGCCACTGCGAAAAGAGGGTTCAAGTTTACCGGTACAAGCGGTGTTGTAATCGGCACCACTGCGACCATGGGCTTCGCCATGGGGGAAATCGCAATAAAATACTAAGCCCTGACTGTGTCCCTCGGTATAAGCCTTGAAATCCGGCGCTACGCCATGTTTGCCGCAATCTTTTTGATAGTCACGGAATTTGCTGCTCAGTTCACCGGCCTTGCCGTCATTCACACCCAGGCTATACCAGTCGCCAATCTGACATTCTTCTTTGCTGATGCTGCTACAGGCGCTGACTGTCAACAGACCGACTGAAAGCCAGACCACGCGTGCTAGTCTGGTCGTGATAAAAGATGCTTGTTGCATGAAACTAACCTGTGCTGTTGTGATGGTTGGATCCTAATCGCTCAGGGCCTGACTGCCAAGTAGAATTCGGCAGCTTTTGCCACTGACACGCCTCGGTTTCTGCTATAATGCTGGCCGATTTTTCCTGCTTAACCAAGGTGTGTGATGACTCCAACCCCTGCCACAACAGATGCTGCGCTGGAAGACTTTTTCCAGCAGTTACAACGGGCCTGGCAAGAGACGCAGTTGCAAAAACTGGTGCTGAGCAAATATCAGGGCCTTGATCCTGAATGGCAACGGGTACAGATCCGTCCTGTGAAGTTGAAAACAGAATTTTTGTTGCAGTTTGTCTGGCAAAACCGCACCTTTGATCAGACCAAAAACCTGGATTTTGACGCTGCAGTAGCCCAGTTAAGGCAGTGGCTCGGACAGTGTTTTTTCAGTGCCCATCTGACCACCGCCAGTCAGGAACTGCAACTGAGTTACAGCAAAAAAGGCAAAGTGTTATTAAGCCGGCATAAAAAAGCCAGTATTGCGCCAACGCCAGTTGCCGCAGGTCAGCCTCCGGCAAACGCCGACGTCGCGCTGGCGGCATTGCAGCATAACAAAGCGAAACAGCGTTATGTCGAGCAAAGCCGGCCATATCTGCAGGCGCTTGGCATCACGGACAACCAGGGACAACTGGTGCCGTCGATGTCAAAAAAGTGGAAGCAAATCAATAAGTTTATTGAGATTTTGGCCGCCGCTATCCAGCAAACCGGTTTGTCAGGCCGGCAACAGGTGCATGTGGCTGATTTTGGTTCCGGCAAAGCTTATTTAACCTTCGCAGTCTATGACTATCTGACCACAGTGTTGCAACTGGATGCCAAAGTGACAGGCGTTGAGTTACGCCAGCCGTTGGTTGATTTATGTAATGAGCTGGCAACGCGGGTGCAGTTCGCTGGTTTACAGTTTGAACAGGGCGATGTGAAGCATTTTAAAGCGCGTGGCATCAATGTGATGATAGCGCTGCATGCCTGCGATACGGCCACTGATTATGCCATTGAGATGGGCATTCGTACCGGCGCGGAAATTATTATGTGTTCGCCTTGTTGTCATAAACAGCTGCGGCCGCAACTACAAACCCCCACCGTATTAGCACCCTTATTACAACATGGCATCCACCTGGGACAGGAAGCTGAAATGCTGACCGACGGTTTACGGGCATTGCTATTGGAAGCTTATGGTTATGATACCCAGGTATTTGAATTTATTGGCTTGGAGCATACCAGTAAAAACAAAATGATCCTGGCGCAAAAACGGCGTAAAGCACGGGATCATCAGCCGATATTACAGCAAATTGTGGCACTGAAAGCCTTTTATGGTATTACTGAGCATTGTCTGGAAACGCTGTTACAAGCTGCCCCGACCAGCTAACAAGGTTTTTTCGGCGACAATCAGTCTTTTTATTGCATGGAGTTCCGCGTGTTTAGCGTCGATTTTAAAGTTCGTGATTACGAATGTGATATGCAAGGCATCGTCAATAATGCGGTGTATTTTAATTACCTTGAACATGCCCGGCATGAGTTTTTACTGAGCCAGGGCATCGATTTTGCGGCGCTGGCGCGGCAGCAAATTAATCTGGTGGTGATCCGCAGCGAAATGGATTACAAAGGCTCGTTAACCTCAGGCGATCAGTTTGTGGTGACAGTGGCTTATGAAGCCATTTCGCGCTTGAAGTTTGGTTTTCGCCAGCAAGTTATCCGCAGCAGCGATGGTGCTGTAATGCTGCAGGCGCTGGTGATCGGCACCGCCCTGAATGCCAAAGGCCGGCCTTTTGTACCGGATGTATTGCAGTTGTTGCTGGCAACTGACAGCCAGTGACCGGTGCCGCAGGCTCAGTGAGTGCAGCGCAGTGGCTAGTCTTGTCTGGGAAACAGCGCTGGATTCAGCACCGGGATCAACGCCAGGATCAGCGCCTGATGATAGACGCTGCTGCGACTGAGTCGGTTACCAGTCAATAAACCAATGGCACCACCAGCTTGTTTGATATTCTGAGTGCCAAACAACTGGTCCATCACATCACCAAGTTCAGCCCCTTGCCTGAGCTTGGTAAGCGCGGCCGGTGGCAGCATCAGACTGGCAGAGCGGGCTTTACTTTGCTGACCCTGATGCTCAATCAACATCCAGGCGAAGGTCAGCTCCTGCTCCAAACCCGCTTCGATACTGACATAAAAATCGGCCTGCAACTGAATTTTCAGTGCTTGTAATCGGTTTTGTGCCCCCAATAAGGTTTCAGCACTGGTCATAGGTTGGGCCGCCACACCAGAAGGCACGGCCAGGCCACGAACTTCAATGCTTTGGGTCGGGAAGACTTCGGCAAAACATTGTTGTACCGCGTTAATTTTGGCCGGATTGGCAGAGGCAACGGCAATCATCCAGGGCATACAGCAGATCCAATAGCTAACAGCGGACAGGGCGGTGGGCGACTGAATTTAGCTCAGTCGCCTGCGAGCAGAGTAAGCAGGTATTAACCAGCCAGTCCGACATAAACACTTTGCACGTCGTCGTCACCGTCAATGGCTTCTAAGAAAGCTTCCACTTCGGCGCGGGCGGCATCGTCCAGACTGACCGGGTTTTTCGGTTTGTAGATTAATTTGGCTGAGCTGACGGTAAAACCAAATTCTGGCAGTGCCTTTTGTACCAGATCCAGATCGGTAGGTTCAGTGTAAAATGTCACACCACCTTCGTCGTCCTGTTCAAAATCCTGCGCACCGGCTTCAATCGCAGCAACTTCCACATCGGCATCTTTGCTGTCAGCGGTTGCTTCAATGGCACCCAGATAATCAAAATCCCATGAAACTGAACCTGAAGTGCCTAACTGGCCTTTACGGAACAGCACCCGGATACTTTGTGCCGAACGGTTTTTATTGTCGGTTAAACATTCAACAATCACCGGCACCTGATGCGGTGCAAAACCTTCGTACACCACATGTTCGTAGTTGACCGGACCATCCAGTAAACCGGCACCTTTTTTAATGGCGCGCTCTAAGGTCTCTTTAGGCATGGATGCTTTACGGGCCGATTCAATCGCCATCCGTAATTTGGAATTCATCGCCGGATCGGCACCATTGCGTGCTGCCACCATGACTTCTTTCGCTAATTTAGTGAAAATTTTACCTTTGGCTGCCGCGGTGTCGGCTTTATGTTTGGCTTTCCATTGTGCGCCCATGGCTGCAATCTCGCTGTCTGAATGTGAGGGGAGTAGAAAATCGCAGTAGTCTAGCCAATGGCCTGCGCCGACGCAACAGTTCTGCCCGAACAGGCGCTAGATTATGCTAGACTGCTGACTGAATTTTTTGAGGTTGTTATGGGTTTAAATCAAAAACTTTTTACCAGTTCTATGCTCATGCTTTGCTTGAGTTTTCATCATGTTATTGGGTATGCTGACGAGCAACAGTCAGCGGCACCGACCAGCACTGTGGTCGCCACGACTGATGTTGAGGCCACGATGAAAGCGATGGCGCTGCATTTAAAACAAGCGGCGGCTGCGCCTGATGTAGCGACCATGCAGCAACAGGTGGAGCAATTGCAGCAATTGGTGGCTGCGGTGCAGCTTTACCAGTTCAGTGCTGACAAGCAAGCGGTGTTCCAACAAGGTTTGGATAAAGTACAACAGCAACTGACGCTGGTCAGCCAGAGTTTGCAGCAACAACAGTTGGAGCAAGCCCGACAGCAGTTACAGCAAGTGGATGCTCTGCGCAAAGAATATCACCGTCATCGCAGTCCCAGTATCTGGCAACTGTTATTTGGTGGTTAGCTGCGCTGTTTCAGTTTGCTGCCGTTATTCAACCGCGGGCGGTTGAGGTCGTGACGGCGTATTTTTGCCAGTGTGGGATCAGACAATTTAGCCAGGAGGGCGGCATGAAAGGGATTTTATTATTAGTGCTGGTGGTGTTTTTTGCCGGTTTTGTCGCAGGTAAGCAATATTATCAGCCGCAGCAACCGGCATTGACCACCGGCTTCGCGGTCAGTACTGAACAAGAAGCCTATCTGGCGCCGGTGGCTAGCGGGCCCAATGGCGCTAGCCAGAAACCACAATTTCGTTGTGATAGCCGGCGTTATTGCTCAGAAATGACCTCGCGGGCCGAAGCGAATTTTTTTCTGCAACATTGTCCGGATACTGCGATGGACGGGGATCAGGATGGCGTCCCCTGTGAGTTTTCGCCACGCTGGAATACTCACTTTGCTGAGTCAGACGCTGCAGCGCAGAGCCATACTGACGATGAAGTTAGCCGCAGTTCCCGAAAACGCTATTAGTTTGCTTTGACCCTGAGCTATGCGCAGGGTAAAGCAATATTAACCTAGTGCAAGACCCGCGCTTTTAACGTCCCTGGAATGGCTTTTAGTTCATTCAGCGCCAGTTCCTGATCCAGACTGTCGATATCAATCACCACATAACCAATTTCACTGTTGGTTTGCAGATACTGGCCAGAAATATTGATGCCGTGCCGGGCAAAAGTTTCGTTGATTTTGGTCAGCATGCCAGGCTGGTTTTTGTGGATATGGAGCAACCTGGAGCGACCTTTGTGCTCTGGCAGTGACACTTCCGGGAAATTGACGGCCGATAAGGTCGAGCCATTATCTGAGTATTTCACCAGTTTACCGGCCACTTCATAACCGATATTCTCCTGCGCTTCTTGGGTAGAACCGCCGATATGCGGCGTCAGTATCACATTGTCAAAAGCGCGTAATGGCGAGATAAACTCTTCATCATTACCGGTAGGTTCCACCGGGAATACATCAATGGCGGCACCTGCCAGTTTTTGTTCTGCTAATGCCCGCGCCAGCGCATCAATATCGACCACAGTACCGCGGGAGGCATTGATCAGCACTGCACCTGCTTTCATCAGATCCAGCTCAGCTTCACCAATCATATTCTGCGTCTGAGCAGTTTCCGGCACATGCAGCGACACCACATCTGAGGTTTTCAGTAAGGTGGCCAGGCTAACCTGAGTGGCGTTACCCAGCACCAGCTTATCTTCGATATCGTAAAACTGTACCCGCATGCCGATGTTTTCCGCCATGATCGACAACTGAGTACCGATATGACCATAGCCAATAATGCCAAGGGTTTTGCCACGGGCTTCGTAAGACTGGGTGGCGGTTTTTTGCCATTCACCGCGATGCGCCGCGGCATTGCGTTGTGGAATACCACGCAGCAACATAATGATTTGCCCCAGTACCAGTTCCGCCACGGAACGGGTATTGGAAAATGGCGCATTAAAGACCGGAATCGCCCGTTCCAGCGCGGCGTCTAAATCCACCTGGTTGGTACCTATACAGAAACAACCGATGGCCACCAGTTTACTGGCTTCTTCCAGCACCCGTGCTGTCAGTTGGGTGCGGGAGCGGATGCCGATAAAATGCACATCTTTGATTTTTTCCAGCAATTCTGCTTCGGATAACGAAGTTTTCAGGTATTCGATATTGCTGTAGCCCTGATTTTTAAAGGTTTGCACCGCACTCTGGTGCAAACCTTCCAGTAACAGGATCTTAATTTTATCTTTTGGCAGTGAGTATTTTTCCATGTTCCGTTCTCTTCAATGTTGCAAAAATAATACGGCGCAAGCTGTTGATTTAATTATTAAAGTAAATTTCGCTGCCGATGTTTATCCAGCGCTGACGCAAGCAGCGCCGAAACAGTGTCCTGGTACAGTGTCCTGGACCAGTGTCAGGATAATACTTGGGTGCCTGCAGCGGTGCCCACCAGTACCAGGTCAGCATTGCGACAGGCAAAAATGCCATTGGTCACCACACCGGTGATTTGATTGATTTGTTGTTCCAGCGCAATAGGATCGACAATCTGTAAATCAAACACATCGAGGATATCATTGCCATTGTCAGTGACGACACCTTGCCGCCAGACCGGACGACCGCCCAGTTGACTCAGTTGCCGCGCCACATAATTGCGTGCCATCGGAATCACTTCGACCGGCAGTGGAAATTTGCCCAGGACTGGTACTTGTTTGCTGCTGTCGACGATACAGATAAATTTATCGGCTACAGCGGCAACAATTTTTTCCCGCGTCAGTGCCGCGCCGCCGCCTTTGATCATATGGCGCGCCGGGTTAATTTCATCGGCACCATCCACATAAACACTAAAGCTGTCGACTTCATTTAAATCCAGTACCAGAATGCCCAAGGCACGCATTTTGTCAGTCGATTGCACCGAACTTGACACTGCACCTTTGATCTCAGTTTTGATACTGGCCAGGGCGTCGATAAAATGATTGACTGTCGAGCCGGTACCTACACCGACGATGCTGTGGCGGGGGACATAATCCAGTGCAGCCCAGGCCGCATTTTTTTTCATTTCATCTTGGGTCATCGACATATCCGAACTGTTTAGCCATAAAGACGGATATTATATCGAAAGGCAGGTCGGACAACAGTGCAATTTGCCGACTGAGAGAAAAAAACCAGCACTGCTACTTGATGTCGCGCTGAGCAAACAACAACGCTGGTGAAGCAGCGTTGTTGTTTGTGGCTTCACAAAATATGGCTTAGTGAGTCTGGCGACGGTGTCTGAGATCCTGTAACAAAGATATCACCACATAAAGCAGAACTAATGGCACCAGACCATACATGATACCGTTCTGCAGCTGCGCTAAGTAAGTTTTATTCAGTGCCAGCGCTATCAGGTACCAGGTATAAGCGACGTATAAGACTAAAAACAATACCCCTTCAATCCGGTTCAGAATAGAGCCGGCAAAGAACAGCGGTACACACAGCATCGCGACCGCCAGCATCACCGGAATATCAACCTGGGCCAATTGATCGCCGGCCAGTAATGGGATAGGGGATACCAAACCAGAGATACCCAGCACACACAAGATATTAAAGATGTTGCTGCCGACGACGTTGCCGACGGCAATATCACGTTCGCCTTTAATTGTCGCCACAATAGAAGTGACCACTTCAGGTAAGGACGTACCGGCCGCGACAATAGTTAAACCTATCACAGCTTCATTCACGCCCCAGGCTGTCGCCAGTTCAATCGCACTTTGTACCAGCCAGCGTGAACCGAGCACCAGACACGCCAGGCCGGCAATGACAAAAGCCAGGTTTTGCCACAGTGGCTGCGGTTGGCTGATTAATTCATCAACTTCACTGTCCGCCGCGTTATCCGCCCCCTGGGCTTTCCCCTGTTTAAACAGGAAAAAGGTGTAACTGAGCAAACCAAGGGTTAAAAACGCCGCTTCAATTTTATCAATCTGACCATCCTGCACCATCAGGACTGCTAACACAGACACAGCAACCATAATTGGTACATCCTGGCGGATTAACTGGCGGGAAATGATCAGTGGCATAATCAGCGCGGCAGCGCCAAGAATAAACAACACATTAAAAATATTGCTGCCGACGACATTGGCAATCGCCAGTTCAGCCTGACCGGCATACGCAGCTTTGACACTGACCGCCAATTCAGGTGCACTGGTGCCAAACGCAACAACCGTCAGACCAATCACCAGGCTGGGAATACCAAAACTGGCTGCCAGCCGGGCTGCTCCTTTTACCAGTAAATCAGCCCCTATTACCAGTAACACCAGCCCTACGGCCAGCAAAAACCATGTCATCATCAGGATTTCCTTTTAAGTTGAAAAATTGTGCTCAGCCTACTCAGTTCGTTGATAAAATACAATCAGTCAACCCTCTGTCGTATGTTCTTCCCGCTGCTGCATCGCCCACAGCTTGGCATAATAACCTTGCTGACTAAGTAGTTGCGCATGGGTACCTTGTTCGATCACTTGACCTTGCTCTAACACCACAATCAAATCAGCGTCTGTAACGGTCGATAAGCGGTGCGCGATCACCAGCGAGGTATGGCCAGTCGCCAGCTCCCGCAACGCAGTTAAAATAGCGCTTTCGCTGGTTGAATCCAGCGCTGAGGTGGCTTCATCAAAAATCAGCACCGGCGAGCGTTTTAACAGCACACGGGCAATGGCGATGCGCTGTTTCTCGCCGCCTGAAACTTTTAAACCTCGTTCACCAACTAAAGTTGCATCGCCTTGTGGCAGGCTTTGGATAAAAGGTCTTAAGTGAGCTAAATCAATGGCTTGCTCTATGTCTACTGCATTGGCGTCGGGGTTGCCATAGGCAATATTGTCGCGAATGCTGCTGTTAAACAACACAGTATCCTGCGGCACTATCGCCACAGCGCGGCGCAGGCTGTCGAGGCTGACCTGACGGATATCCTGGCCTGATAACAAGATTTGACCTTGGTTGATGTCATAAAAGCGATATAACAATCTGGCCAGCGTGCTTTTACCAGCGCCTGAACTGCCGACCACTGCCACCTTTTGTCCTGGTGCAATCTGCAGATTAAAATTCTGTAAGATTGGCCGCTCGGGCTGATAAGCAAAGTTGACATCGCGAAACTCAATACTGGCGGCAGTCAGTTGTAATTCTTTAGTACTAGCGGCGTCGGTGATGGCGGGTTGGCGGGTTAATAAGCCCAGCATATTTTCCAGATCAGTTAAAGCTCGTCGGATTTCCCGATAGACAAAACCTAAAAAGTTCAGCGGGATAAATAATTGGATCATGTAAGCGTTCACCATGGCTAAATCGCCCAGCGTCAGCTCTTTTTGTAACACGCCGTTGGCGGCCAGCCACATCATCAGGGTAATGGCTGCTGCAATAATCAGCGCCTGACCTGAGTTCAGCGTCAGCAAGGACATGCGGTTTTTTAATTTAGCGGTTTCCCATTTCGCCAGAAATTCATCGTAAATCCGCGCTTCATAAGCTTCGTTGTTAAAATATTTTACCGTTTCATAATTCAGCAGACTGTCGACCGCGCGGGTATTGGTGGCAGAGTCGGCCTGATTGGCTTCGCGGATAAATTTATTCCGCCATTCGGTAATCACCACGGTGAACCAGATATACAAACTAACGGCCACTGCAGTGATCAGGGCATACCAGAAAGAGAATAAACCCCAGAAAATGGCTGCCACCAACACAATTTCCAGCAAGGTCGGCACAATGTTAAACATCAGAAACCGCATCAGAAAACTGAGGCCATTGGTACCACGTTCGATATCCCGGCTAATGCCACCGGTGTTGCGGTCCAGATGAAAGCTCAGCTCAAGCTGATGCAGATGTTTAAAGACTCTTAAGCCAATCTGGCGCATGGCATGTTCAGTCACCCGGCTGAATAGGGCATCCCGCACCTCACCGAAAAATACCGTGCCAAACCTGAGTAAGCCATAACCGATGATGAGCAATAAAGGTAAGGTCAGGCTTGGCTGGAGTGAGCTATCGAGGCTATCGACAATCAGTTTCAGCGCATAAGGCAGCAGCAAGGTGGTGGCTTTGGCCGCGATCAGTGCCAGCAACGCCAGCACAATCCTGCCTTTAAAGGCCCACAGATAAGGCCACATATAACGGATGGTTTGTTGAAGATTTAACGCCTGTACCGAGCGGCTGGCGTCAGGTCGTTTTGCTGCTGTGCCCATGCCGCGCATGTGGACTCCTGTGCTGACTTAAGGTATGCAGATCCTGTTACCTATTGCCGAATCAGGCTATTGATAAGTACAGAGATAAGCGGTATCAGTGGCAACCTTCAACTGAAATTTGCTGTGGGCAGGCACGGCAAATTGCTGGCCCTTGCTAAAGGTCTGCCAATGCTGGCTGCCTGGCAACAACACAGTTAATGCGCCGCTGATGATGGTCAGCACTTCATGCTGACTGGTGCCAAATTCATAGTCACCGGCGGCCATCACGCCAACGGTGGCCGGTAATTGTTCGCCCTGAAAAGCGATAGACGCTACTTTACCATCAAAGTACTGATTTATTTTAAACATAAGTTGCTCCTGTGAAGTTTCTCTGGCAGTAAAGCGGATTTTTCGGCGCTTGAATAGCTATTTTTAGCTGTATAGATGGCTGAAACATTTCAGTCAGAGCAAGATCTGCCGCGACATCGATGCGCGTCGTGGCCAGAGTGTGGCACAGCCAACAGCAAGGCTGGTTTTTTTGTAGTTTAATTGCTGGTAACGGTCAAAGCTGCGGTTTTTTTGCAAGGAAATCGTTGGTAAATTGCTGCCTGCGTGCAGCAAACCAAAGCCCTTGCACAGTCTGATTGCGCTTTAAAAGCCAAGCAGTTACTGTAGACATGTCTGCGGCTTCGAAGCTGTTTTTGTGATAACTTCGCTGCGCCCAGCCTGATGTAAGTTCCACATGCTGCCCACAGGAGTCTGTCTTGGACAACAGTAGTTTTGTCGCCCTTAGTCAGTATATAGATTTATTGCTGGACGCCATTTGTGTGGTTGACCCTGAGGGGACTTTTGTCTTTGTCAGCGCCGGGGCCGAGCGGATTTTTGGTTATAGTCCGCAGGAAATGATCGGCCGGCCCATGCTGGATTTATTACATCCGGCCGATCGGGAAAAAACACTGCTGGCAGCGGCTGAAATTATGGCAGGTCAGCCCAAAGTAGATTTTGAGAATAGATATCTGCGCAAAGATGGCCAGGTGGTGCATATCCTGTGGTCTGCCCGCTGGTCGGCGTCACAGCAACTCAGAGTCGCTGTAGCACGCGATATTACCAGTTTGAAGCGCAGTCAGGCGCGCCAGGCGGCTTTATTTGCCATCTCTGAAGCGGCGCATGATGCTGCCAGTCTGACCGACTTATACCAGCATATTCATCGCATCGTTGCCGGGCTGCTGCCGGTTGCCAATTTTGTCATTCTGCGGACCGATGAACAAAGCGGTTTGTTACAGTTTGCTTATCAGGCTGCCGCTGAACCTGCAGCCGTGGTGCAACATCAAGCGCAAATTATTGCGCATGCGCAAACTGTGTTACAACAGCAGAAAACCTTGTGTGTCACCAGGCCAGCTTTAACATCAGAGCACAGTCAGCATTGGCTGGTGGCGCCACTGAAACTACAACAGCATTTATCCGGTGCTGTGGTGTTATTTGGCTGTCAAAGTTACAGCCAGGATGAGCAGGAATTACTGGAATTTGTCAGTAGTCAAATCGCAGCGGCGATTGAACGGAAACAACTGCAGAACAGATTACAGCAAATCGCCTTGTATGATGGGTTAACCGGTGTGCCAAACCGGTCGTTGTTTGCCGATCGGCTGCAATCGGCGTTATTCCGCGCCAAGCGCGAACAAAGTCAATTTGCCGTGCTTTATCTGGATTTGGATAAGTTTAAACAGGTTAATGATGCTGCCGGCCACGCGGTTGGTGATCAATTATTACAACAGGCCGCCTTGCGTGTGCAACGCGCCATTCGTGCCAGCGATACCGTGGCACGTTTTGGCGGTGATGAGTTTGTGGTGTTATTAGAACACATTGATGAGATTGCCACAGCGAGTTCAGTGGCGGAAAAAGTCCGGCTGGGGCTGAATCAGCCGTTTGATATCGACGGTGGTCAGTATTGGGTGTACCCGAGTATTGGCATTGCCGTATTTCCGCAGCAGGGCAGTGATGAAAAATTGCTGTTGCTCGAAGCCGACCGCGCCATGTATCAGGCTAAACAAGCCGGCGGTAATCAAGTTTGTTTGAGTGATATTGCCAGGCCACATTAGTGCTGGGTTTGTTGTTGTCCTAAGGGCGCAATGACCGCAGGTTCGGCTTCGCTGCGGCAGATAAACATAATCTCGAACCAGCCACTCTGTTCGTCGGACTGATAACGAATGGAGCCGTGCAGCAACTGGCAAACCAGATTATAAATCAGACTGAGGCCCAAGCCTACATGGCCTTGTTGTCTTGAACTGGTGGTGAAGGGATCAAACATCTGGCTACGCAGTGCCCGACTAATGGGTTTGCCATTGTCCTGATAGCGGATGTGGCAGTGGTTTTGCTGTAGCCAGATCTGCAACCGGATCTGGCCCGGCTGGCCGTTTAACTGGGCATGTTGCAAGCTATTTACCAGCAACTCATGCAAAATTTCGCTGATAGCACTGTGGTAAGTCTCAATCTGCAGCTCTGGCTCAATTTCGGTTTGAATGCTGAACTGGCGGGCCTGGATCTGAGCTTGTTGCTGTTTGAGCAAACTTTGCCACAACGGGGCCAATGCCAGCCGGATCTTGCTTTCGCCAGATAAATTGACCGCCAGTTTTTTAAAGACGGTAATCAGTTGTGCCATGCGTTGCAAATTCTGGGTGGCAATTTGGCAGCCTTGCTGAATTTGTTGCTGGCTTTGATCAAAAAACTGCGCTGATAATTGCTGGTTGGCACGTAATTGTTGCTGCTGCCTTACTAAATCTTCCACACTGCTGACCGAAGTGACCGCGACCCCCAGCGGGGTATTCAGCTCATGCGCCAATCCTGCCACCATAGTGCCGAGCGACGCCATTTTTTCGACCTCCAGCAATTCATGTTGGGTGTCCTGCAATTGACGGATAGTGTCCCTTAATTGCTGATTACTTTGTGCCAATGCATTGGTTCTGTCTTGAACCAGTTGCTCCAGTTGGTCATTGAGTCTGGTTAAGGCCTGTTCGGCAGTTTTCAGTTGTTCAATCACCTGGAGAGTACCACTGAATCGCAATGGTTGTTGTTGTTGATCGCGGGCAGTCACTTTGCCGCGGTCCAGTACCCACAACCATTGCTCAGCACCAATCTGCAGCCGGTAACTGGCCTGATAAAATTGCGATTCGCCGCGCAGATGTTGTTCAATCAGCGTCTGCACCTGTAGCCGATCGTCAGGATGGACCTGGTCCAGCCGTTGTGCCAGCTTAAAAGCCGTGGTTTGGGCCGGACTCTGCAACTGGGACAAACAATTTTGTCGCAGCATCAGTTGTTGCGGGATATGCCAATCCCATAATTCATCGCCAGAACCCCACAATGCCATACGCAGCTGTTGCTCTTTTTCCTGCAATTGCGAAAGATGCAGGGCCTTGGTTTGCTGCCGGCAACGCCAGTCCTGGTAAAGCAACCCAAGCATCAGTAAAAGCAATAAGCTATAACCACTGTAGGCCAGCCCGGTGCGCCACCAGGGCGGATGGATCTGCAACTGTAATTGTAACTGCTCAGTTGAAACCTGATTATCCGGCCAGATCCAACGGACCTGCAACTGATGCTGGCCTATCGGCAGGTTGTACAAATCAAATTGCGGTTGCGCCGTGGCTGGCCCCCATTCATCCTGTTGGCCGGGGATCCTGAGCTGGAAACGCAATGTACTGAGATCGATACTGGCAAAGCCGGCCAGTTGCAAGCGGAATTGGCGCTCATCGTAGCCAAGCTCAACCAGCTGAGTGGGGGCGAGGTTTGACAGCTCAATCTGGCGTTGTAAAGTGCTCAGTTGACTAAAAGCCAGCGCCAGTATGGGTTGCTGGCGCTGCTGGACCAGATCCAGCCGGAGTTGATTCAGTCCACTGACAGAACCGCTGTACAGCACCTGCTGATTACTCAGCAATTGTTTAGCTGGTAGCGGTGTCAGCAACCCTTGGCTGGCCTGGATGCTACTGGCTTGCCACAGTTCATCCTGATAGACCATGATTTGTTCGCTGTTATGCAACCAGATGTGACCATCCTTTGCTAAATGCACAGTCCGGACTTCACTGTGCAGTGCCGTCACGCCAAGGACCGGCGAATCAAGCGTTAACTGGCCATCTGTCAACGTCAGCCGGAAGGCACCCTGATCACTGGCAAACCACAGTCGCTGTTCGGTGTCGGTGGTAAAATCAAAATAAGTGCGACCTGGTAAATGCGAGGTATCAAACCTTTGCCATCGCCGCTGACTTGGTGCCAACTGTAACAGCCCGTCGGAACGGGTTAACAGCCACAGCTTGCCGTCTGCGGCCGGTGCTATATTGGCGATAGTGATCAGTTGGTTATTCAGTGGTAGTGGGAAATGTTGCTGCCGACCAGTTGTTAAATCAACCTGCACCAAACCGTAAAAAGTGGCCAGATACAACAACTGTTGCGACTGATCCAGATAAGAAGCGTTGATACTCTGATAGGTCTGCTGCTGCAATAACGCCAGCGGCTGCCAGTGAAATTGTTGCAACGCCGCATCCGCCACATAATAACCGGCGTTACCAATCAGCAGCACCCGACCATCCTGCAATTGGCGGGCGGCGTAAGCCCTGATGTCAGGCGCTAACGCAGTGAGCTGTTGTGACTGTGGTTGCCAGCGCCACACTTTAAGCTGGTGATCTGCCAGCAGCAAACTGTCGTCGGCTAGTAACAGCAGAGGCCTAAGTGCATGATTGCCGGGCTTTGGATCCGCCAGCGCAAAGCCCTGACTTTCATGATGCCGTAGCGAGATACGCGCTAAACCGGCATCGACGGTGCCGACCCATAAATTTTGTAACCCATCGACATAGAGCACACTGGTGTGATTATCGGTTAAGGCATTGGCCAGTCCAGGCACAGCGGTAAAGCGCTCAGCCTTAGCGCTGGTTAATTGATAGCGGATCAGGCCGGTATCAGGGCCACTTAACCACAGTTGCTGATTTTCGTAAGCCAGATAAAAAGGGTGAGCGTTCTGATGCAGGGTGCGACAATCAAGCAATAACCGGCTTTGCTGCAGCTTTGGATCCAACTCCAGTAGTTTCTTGTTTTGTAGCAGATAGATTTTATCCGCGACCACCAACATTGCTTCGACCGGTTCAGCAGCGGCCAGTCGCAGTACTGGTGTCAGTTGTTCAGTTGCTGACTGCCAGCGATACAATTGACCCTGGTCGGTCAGTACCCACAGGTCTGGCTGACTTGGATCTGAACCAGTGACAGTGCCATAACGGTTGACCAGACCATCCAGCGGTGGACCGGCACTGTGTAATGTCAGGCTGTCCCGCTCGACAAATCTGATCCTGTTACCGCCTAGCAGCCATACTCGGTTGGCAGTGCCATGAAACCTCGCCACATTAAAGCGCTGGGTCGACAATGCCGTTGATAAATCCAGCGTTTGGAAACTCCGAGTCTGATAATCCATTTTCTGCAGTTGCAGGTTATAGGTCAACAGCCATAAGGCGGTTGGATCGCTGTTATCCAAATCTGTGACCAGATTATTGGCCAGGCCGGAATTATTGCTGGCAAAACGTTCAACCTCTACACCATCATATCGCAACAAGCCATTACGGCTGGCCAGCCACAACCGACCCGCCGGATCCTGCACTATGCTGCCTAACGAGCCATAACGGCTCAGTTGCTGCTCTGCAGCACTGCGGCTGACATGCAACAGCGGTTGCATACTGGCTTGGACGGCAGCAGGCGGCTCTTTGGCTGATGCAGCCGCTAGTGGACCATAGCTGGTCAGCATGAGGCAGAGCAGGGCAGCGCAACATAGCGCCAGTCGAAGCAAATAGCCTGATTGCTGCAAGGCAAGATCCCGCTGATAGTGAATTTTCAGAGCCTAGCTAATTTTTCGCTTTTAAGTAAGGTTGCAGGCTGTAAAAGCCCGGTTTTGGCCGCAAATGTCACTGTGATGGGAAAATTTAGTTGTTAGCCGCTTTGTTCGCGGGCAAAAAAAACGGCAGTTATTACTGCCGTTTTGTGTCGTTTAGACTGAGATTATTTCACGCAGTCGACATAATAGACTTTTTTGCCATCGATTTCGGTCAAAGCCAGGCCGTGAATGTAAGTTTCAAAACCTGGGAATTTACCATTAAATTCGCGGGCGAATTTCAGGTAACTGACGATGGTCTCATTAAACACTTCGCCTGGCACCAACAGTGGAATTCCTGGCGGATAAGGCGTTAACATCACGGCCGTGATCCGACCGGTCAGCTCGTCCAACGGCACCCGTTCAATTTCTTTGTGCGCCATTTTGGCAAAAGCATCGGCTGGTTTCATCGCTGGCACCATTTCCGATAAATACATTTCGGTGGTCAGTTTGGCGATGTTGTTGGCCCGATAAATATCATGGATCTGATCACATAAATCTTTTAAACCAATGCGTTCATACTGCGGGTATTTCTGGATAAATTCCGGCAGAATACGCCACAGCGGGGCATTTTTGTCGTAATCATCTTTAAATTGCTGCAGTGCTGTCACCATGGTATTCCAGCGGCCTTTGGTAATGCCGATGGTAAACATGATAAAGAAGCTGTACAGACCGGTTTTTTCAATCACCACACCATGTTCGGCCAGATACTTGGCGACAATAGCTGCCGGAATACCGCTGTCCGAGAAGTTACCATCCACATTCAGGCCCGGCGTTAAAATGGTGGCCTTGATTGGATCTAATAGGTTAAAACCTTCGGCAATGGCACCAAAACCATGCCAGTTTTCGTCGGCATGCAGCATCCAGGCATCACGGTGATCCAGACCTTCGTCGGTTAAATCATCCGGGCCCCAGACTTTAAACCACCAGTCGTCGCCATATTCGTCATCGACTTTACGCATGGCACGACGAAACTCCAGTGCTTCATCCAGTGATTCTTCCACCAGTGCGGTGCCGCCCGGTGCTTCCATCATCGCCGCGGCCACGTCGCAGGACGCGATAATGGCGTACTGCGGGCTGGTTGAGGTGTGCATCAGATATGCTTCGTTAAATAAGTTGGTATCCAGCTTATTGTTGTTGGCATCCTGCACCAGAATTTGCGAAGCCTGGGAAATACCGGCCAGCAGTTTGTGGGTAGACTGGGTTGAGAACACCATGGACGTATCACAACGCGGCCGGCCTTCACCGATGGCGTGGTAATCGCCATAAAAATCATGGAAAGCTGCGTGCGGCAACCAGGCTTCGTCAAAGTGCAGCGTTTCGATTTCACCATCCAGCAACGACTTAATCTCTTCAACGTTATATAAAATACCGTCGTAGGTGGATTGAGTAATGGTCAGTACCCGCGGTTTCACGTTGGGGTTTTTCGCCAGCACTTCGCGGATAAATGGATTGGCTTCCATTTTACGACGGATAGTGGCTGGTTCAAATTCACTGCGCGGAATAGGGCCGATAATGCCGTAATGGTTGCGCGTTGGCATTAAAAACACCGGCAGCGCGCCTGTCATCATAATGGCGTGCAAAATTGATTTGTGGCAGTTGCGGTCAACCACCACAATATCACCTGGCGCCAC
Source organism: Rheinheimera sp. B2H12 (assembly GCF_059620065.1). Lineage (NCBI taxonomy): Bacteria > Pseudomonadati > Pseudomonadota > Gammaproteobacteria > Chromatiales > Chromatiaceae > Rheinheimera > Rheinheimera sp. B2H12. The sequence goes on from NZ_CM184363.1 coordinate 1,485,566, forward strand.
AGTGCTGTTCCAGACAATTTTGTTGGAGGTTGAAGTACCGTTGGTGACAAAAAATAAATGGTCAGCGTTAAAAATGCGCGCAGCATTACGCTCGGAAGCGGCGACCGGACCGGTATGATCGAGTAACTGACCGAGTTCATCCACTGCATTACACACATCGGCGCGCAGCATGTTTTCACCAAAAAACTGGTGGAACATCCGGCCAACCGGCGATTTTAAAAAGGCAACCCCGCCTGAGTGGCCAGGGCAATGCCAGCTGTAAGAGCCATCTTGCGCATAATGCGTCAGAGCGCGAAAAAACGGTGGCGCTAATGAATCTAAATAACTTTTGGCTTCACGAATAATGTGACGCGCGACAAACTCCGGCGTATCTTCATGCATATGGATGAAGCCATGCAGTTCACGCAGGATATCGTTTGGTATATGGCGGGCGGTACGGGTTTCACCGTACAGGTAAATCGGAATATCCGGATTACGACGGCGGATTTGCTCAACGAAGCTGCGCAATTGTGCCAGTACCGACTGACTCTCTTCTTTGCTGCCGCTGCCAAATTCTTCATCGTCAATCGACAGAATAAAACCAGCGGCGCGGCTTTGTTGCTGCGCAAATGATGTTAAATCACCATAACTGGTATAACCGACCACATCCATACCGGCTTTTTCAATGGCAGAAGCCAGTTCACGGATGCCGGAACCGCTGGTATTCTCCGAGCGGAAGTCTTCGTCAATAATGACCAGAGGAAAGTAAAAACGCATTTTGGCTCCTTAATTTGCAGCATTCGGCCAGCAGAGCAGACAGCAACAGACTGCATCGGGTAAAAGCGCAAAAGCCAGGCTGCATCAGTATGCAGTCCGGCGTATCGTCTTTTGCGCGACAGAGTCCATGAATAGCCCGGAGACAACCGGGTGGAAAAACCTGCACACCATACCTGAAATCTGAGTTTTTTCCAGTGAAAATCTGTGACAAGCGGCAAAAGCAGCAAAAAAAACCGTCTGCCAGCAACAGTCTCAGCAAAAATAGATATGCCGCTTTCCTGACTGCTCATGCAGTTTAGCCGGCCAGTATCCAGTCACAGGCTGTTGCTGAGGCTGGTTGGGAGAACATGTTGCAGCAATAAATCGCTTTTGGCGGGCTGCAACATTCAGGCTTATACTGTGCTGCAGACTGTTGTTCACTGTGGTCGTTGTTATGCTGGTGAAAAGATCCCGGGTATTCTGGCATTGGTTACTGTTGCTGCTGCTTGCCAACTGGTCAACAGCCGCAACTGAAAGCCGCACTGTTACTTATAGCTGGCCTGTGCATATGCAAATGGATAAACGGGGAGATTATCCGGTCGCTTTATTGCAATTGGCGCTGAGCAAAGCAGATCAGCGCTATCAGGTGAAGCCAAGTGACATGGTGATGAGTCAGCATCGCACCCTGAAACAGCTGGAACTGCAACGTGGCATTGATGTGGTCTGGACTATGAGCACCGCTTTGCGTGAGCAACAATTCAGACCGATCCGAATTCCGATTGACCGCGGTTTGATTGGCTGGCGCCTGCTTGCCATTTCACAACGCGATGTTGATTTGTTTAATAATTTAACTGATGCATCGCAGTTAAAAGCATTGCTGACGGTGCAAGGGGCAGACTGGCCTGATCTGACTATTTTGCAAGCGAATGGTTTTGTCATCGCACCCAGCAATCATTTTGACGGCATGTATCAGATGCTCAGCCAAGGCCGGGTACGCTATTTCCCACGCTCTTTGACCGAGATTTGGCCGGAATTAGCGCAACGTCCGGCTTTATCCTTGACTGTGGCTCCACGTTGGGTGTTGTATTATCCGGCAGCTTTGTACTTTTTTGTCAATAAATCCGATACCCAATTAGCGACAGCCCTGGAAACTGGTTTGGAGCGGGCTATTGCGGATGGCAGTATGTTGCAGTTATTCCGGCAATATTTCCAGCAAGCCATCGAAGCGGCAGATCTGCCTAATCGTCAGGTGGTGCCGCTGACCAATCCGACCTTATCAGCGACCATGCCGCTGCACCGGCCGGAACTTTGGTTTGACCGGCAAAAAGGTTACTGAAGTAGTCAGCGGCCATGTCCGGCCGCTGACTGCTATTTAACCTGAACCAGCGCTTTGAGTGGAGCCGAAGCTTTGCCCTGATTGTCAGTCACAACCACCATCAGATAATAATCTCCGGCCAGATCAGCACTGAATTCTGTACTGGCCTGGTTTGGCTGGCTCAGATTGACTTTCGCGTTGGTCGGTGCCTGTGCTACGGTCCACTGATAACTGAGCGGGCTAGCTTCAAAATCGCTGGCCAGCACAGTTAAGGTCCGATTGCTGCCGACAGCAACTATGCCTGCAAAGGGTTGAATGCTGACTTCTGGCGCAAAGTTGTGATAAGCCTCAATTTTCACTCCCTTTGGAAAAGATTTTTTCTCGCCGTCTGATACCTGCATCCAGATGACATATTCGCCTTCTAAATCAACAGTTAAATCTGTGGTTGCCGCCGCAGGTGCAGTTAATTTTGCCTGGCTGTCACGAGGTTTGATGCCAAGACGCCATTGATAACTCAGCAGATCGCCTTCCGGATCTGTGGCGTTGGCAGTGAGCTTAACGGTATCGCCAGGCCGGATTTTTTTCTGACTGCTGCTTATTTCGGCCCGAGGAGCCTGATTTTGCGTATCAGCCTGCAGATTCAACGCTTGGGTGGCCTTTTTCTCGCCGTCCGAAACCGTTAATTGCAACTTATAAGTACCCACAAGATTGGCAACAAATTCGGTATTTACCGCTGCTGGCGCCGAAAAACTAAATACAGCGCCAGCTGGAGATTGCAGGACCTCCCACAGATAGCTCAGCGGCTTTCCCTCAGGATCTGAACTGTTGCTGGCGGACAGATTGACCTTTTCATTGATTTTTATCGAGGTTTTTTCCAGTCCGATGACAGCTGATGGCGCGGCATTGCTGCTGATGGCGCTGACACTGAGCGTCAATTGCTCGGTCAGGGATACGCCTTGACTGGCAGTGACCGTCAGTTTCAGCACGTAGTCACCTGGTACATCGGGTTGTAATGTGGTGTTCAGTCCCTGGAGCGAGGTTGGACTGCTTTGGCTAAGGAGCGGTTTTTTCTCCAGTTGCCACTGATATTGTGGTTGCTCCAGATCAAGTGAACTCAGGGCGGCGCTGTAGGTTAATAACTGACCCTGACTGGCTGATTTCACCCCAACAATGGTTGCCGTGATAGCCTGCAGCGCACTGACGGTGATGCTTTGTTGCTGTTTGCTGCTTAATCCTTTGCTGTCGGTCACTTTGAGCTCGATTTTATACTCACCGGCCACAGGTGTGATGACTTCAGTGCTGGCAGTCGCGGCATTGTTCAGCGTGATGGCTTTTCCGTCCGGGCCTGTCAGCAGCCAGCTATAACTGAGCGTATCCTGCTCCGGATCTGTACTTTGGGTTGCATCCAGTTTCAGCATGCCACCAGCTTTGTTATTGCTGTGGCTTAGCACGGCTTTGGCAACGGGAGCCTGATTTTGTTGCTGCACCTGGCTCGGGGGTTGCTGAGCTTCACCTGAGCCGCCACCACAGCCACTGAGCATGACAGCAACTGTGGTTGCTGAGGCAAATAAAAAAGAATGTGATTTGAGCATCCTTGAGGGTCCTTTTCCTGTGCCGCCGGCAATCGCGGATAATTATGATGTGCATTGATTTATCTAAAAAAAGTTAATATTAAATGATAGATAAACCTAAAATCAATTCAATTGTTTTTTATTTGTGAATTTAAGCTTTTTTATTTGTGCTTTTGAGCGTTGCCACCGCCTGCTATGTGCCCGTGGTGGCCCGGGCAGACAGCAATAGGGTCGGTTCCAGTGACTTGCCGGTGTTGGTCTGTGAGGTTAATCCGCTACTTGCAGTTGCAACACTGCCGACGCCAGGCCCTCCAGTGACAGAGTCACAGTGGCGTTTGTCGGGTTGAGCTGTATCTGGTAGGACTGACCTGAAAAGATATCTGCCAGTTGCCAGCGAGCTGTCGGGGTTGCAGGTCGCAATACTTGCCATTGTGCGAGCAAAGTTGTCGGTAGTTGCAGCTGAAAACTAGCTTGCTGCCTGCTGAAATTGCTGACGATGATCAGCTGTTGTTGTTGATCCCAGCGTGCAAAACTCAGTTGTTGTTCTGTGTAACCCGGAGTGTTCAGATTCAACTGATGTAACGACATAAAATCGCCAGTCAGCGCCGGTGCAGTCCTGACAAAGCTAAGCAATTGCTGATAGAACTGACGTAATTGCCGCTGCGGCGCTGTCAGTGCGCCACCATCATATTTGCCTTGATTGAGCCAGCCCTGATGGGCGGGAACTCCGGCATAATCAAAAATACTGGTGCGGCCCGGTTTACCAAAACCACTGTCAAGCGCTCCAGCTTCACCCACTTCCTGGCCAAAATACAGCAGGGTCGGGGCTTTGCCTAACATGCTCGATACCACCATGGCGGGTTTACCATGCTCGGCCGAACCGGCAAAGTCGGGGCTGGCGATGCGATGTTCGTCATGGTTTTCGAGAAACTTCAGCATATGGCGCTCAATATCGGCAATACTCTGCTGTTGTTGCAGTACCGCGCTGGCGCTGCCTTTGCCCTGCATCAACAATTTCAGACTGTCATACACACCGACTTTGTCATACAGGTAATCCATTTTACCCAACTGGATATAATCACGGTACAGGGCGAGTTGATACACTTCTGCCAGCAGCAGGGCTGTTGGTTGTTGCAGTTTGATCTGGCTGTTTAAGTAACTCCAGAATTCAACCGGCACCATTTCGGCCATATCGTAGCGAAAACCATCGACACCCATATCTAACCAGAATTTAGTGATCTCACGAAACTTCAGCCAGGAATTGGGGACTTCTTTCTGCTGCCAGAATGCCGCATGCGCCGCCACATCTTGCTTGGCATAATCAGCCGGTAGCCGGTCAAAGTCATAGCTGCCGTCTGGTTTCACCCCGTAGTTAATTTTCACGGTTTCATACCAGTCGTTAAAGTCAGGTTTGGCGGTTCTGGCACCATTGCCGGTCCATTTGGCTGGCATTTCACTGAACTGACCATCTTTTAATGGGTGTGATGACTGACCCAATGGCGTAAAAGCTGGCGGGATATCGGGCAATTGGAAGGCCTGATCTGGCACATAATAAAAATTATTATGTTTATGGTACACCAGGCTGTTGTCATCATCAGCACCAAAATCGCGCACGCCAGCAGGTTTACCGAGCGATTGATAATGTCTGGCGACATGGTTCGGCACTATGTCGATGATCACTTTTAAGCCGTGTTGATGGGCTCGCGCCAGCAAGGCTTTGAATTCTTCCATCCGTTTGGCCGGATCCACCGCCAGATCCGGATTGACACTGTAATAATCTTTCACGGCATAAGGCGAACCGGCCCGGCCTTTAATTACATCCGGATCATCAGCACTGATGCCATAGGCAGAATAATCTGTTACCAGCGCATGATGCGGTACTCCGGTTAACCATAGATGGCTGACACCCAGTTGTGTCAGTGCAGATAAAGCAGCGTCATTGATATCATTAAATTTACCAACCCCATTTTGTTCCAGGGTGCCAAAAGGTATGTTTTGACTGTTGCTATTGCCAAACAAACGGGTAAACGCTTGATAAATTATGATTTTTTGTTGTGGCTGTATTTCAGCGCCAGCAGAACTTCGGTCGCGCTCGACCCTGACGGAGCCTGCAACAGTTTCTGGGGCAGTTTCTGGCCCTGGAGTGCATTGACTCAGTAAGCTTAGCAATAACAAAGCTGATGAAATATATTTGATTTTATTCATAATTGGTTCTGCAAATGTCAGCATGTGCCTCATGCTACCATCAGCGGCCGCTGTCCGTGTCATCTGGCTTGGCTGCATACGTTTGCAGTCTGGGTGGCCATAACGCATATTTGCTATCCAATTGAACCAACAACTGCAGCAGGGCCTGTTGCGCTGATGCTGCGCCGCTCGTCAGTTGTGGCCGTTGTTCATCGGTCAGTAATAACACTGCGGAACCTGCACAAAAGTAGACACTATGGCCAAAAAAGCTGACACAGACTTTTAACTGTTCTAACTGATAACCGATGCCAAAAGGTGTATCGGCAATGACGCCAAAATGCTCAGCTTTGGCAAATACACTCAGCAGCAAACGCGGCGGCGGTAACGTCATGATGTCCGATGCAATGCAGAGGGTAAATGCTGCAAGTATGGACAAAACTACAGCTTATGCCAGTGGTCCTGCACCACAACACTTGTGCCATGCCGCCAGCGCCGGTTATAGTCAGCCAAAACAAGGAGAATGATGATGATAAAAACCATGCCTTGGTATCAGCGCAGCAGCTTGCGCCCTTCGATCATTGTGATGTTGTGTGCTGTGAGTCTGGCGCCGCTGGTTGCGACTGCAACAGTGGCCGGTGCCAAGCCAAAGGCGCAAACTGAGTTTTTGGCCAATCTGGCGGCTTTATGTGGCAAGGCCTTTGCTGGCAAAGTCATTAAAGGCAATGCCAGTGATGACAAGATGCGCAGCCAGCAACTGCTGATGCATGTGCGTGAGTGCAGTGAGCAACAGGTGAAAATTCCATTTCATGTGGGCGAAGACAGATCCAGAACCTGGGTATTTCGGCAAACCGCCAGCGGTTTACAGCTAAAACATGATCACCGTCATCAGGATGGCAGCTCGGATAAAGTCACAATGTACGGTGGTGATACTGCCACAGTGGGGACAGCCAATGCACAGGCATTTCCGGCCGATGCCGAGTCGAAAGCCTTATTTAGTGCCCATCAGATGGCGGTGTCCAATGCCAATACCTGGCTGGTAGAAATTGTGCCGGGTCAATATTACCGCTATGGCTTAACCCGGCCGGGTCGTGAGTTTATGGTGGAATTTGATTTAACCCAACCAGTGACGCCACCACCAGCGCCCTGGGGTCACTCTACTCTTTAATAAAGGATCGTTATGTTGAAAAAAATACTCTGCTCTGCGCTGTTAGTGGCTGCACAGGCAAGCGCACAGACTTACGTTGGCAGTGCTCCTAGCAAAATTGTGTCGATTACTTCTTACAATAAATATGGTGGTGGCGATGTTCATTTTACTCTTGAGCATAACAGCGCAGAATGTCAAAGCGGCTATTGGCTGACCAAAACAGATGCTGGTTTTCAGGCCGATCTGAGTCTGCTGCTGGCCGCCTATCAGGCGAAAAATACGGTGATAATTTATGGTATACCGACTGAAATGTGGCCAGGCAGCAGTAGCGCAAAATTCTGTAAACTGCAGTCAGTGACGTTAAAATAAGCCAAAAAACTGCAGGCAAAACCGAACAACTAGCCAACAGTAGATACCTGCGTTACCATCAGTCGGCGTGACCGATAATTCTTATAATCAGCATTGGAGCCTTTATGAAACCGAACTTTTGGTTTTCAGGAACAACGCTGGCGCTGAGTGCCTGTCTTGGTTTAGCCGCCTGCCAAAAGCAGCCGGACACTGAACCAGTCAGCACCACAGCCTCAGCCCCCGTCGAAGCCGCAGCCCCGGCTCAAACAGCACTGGTCGATACTCTGATGAATCCGAAACTGGGGGAATATATTAAAACCCTGGCTTCTGATGACTTTCAGGGCCGTGCCCCAGCCACCAAAGGCGAAGAAAAAACCCTGGCCTATTTGTCAGCCCACTTTAAGCAGATTGGGTTAAAACCACTGCATGGCGACAGTTATATCCAGCCGGTTCAGTTAGTGCAAATTGATCCGAAAGAAGTGTCAGCGATGACCTTTAGCGGTGACAAAGCACCAGCTGAGTTTAAATACCGCGAACAGATGTTTGCCTGGACCACCAGAGTCACTGAATTTTCAGAAGTGAAAGAGTCCGACATGGTGTTTGTAGGTTACGGTATTGTGGCACCAGAGTATAACTGGAATGACTACGAAGGCCTGGATGTTAAAGGCAAAACCGTGGTGATGTTTGTCAATGACCCAGGTTTTGCCACCAAAGACAAAAATCTGTTTACCGGCGATGCCATGACTTATTACGGTCGCTGGACTTACAAGTTTGAAGAAGCGGCCCGCCAGGGCGCAGCTATGGCGCTGATCATTCATGAAACCGATGCCGCTTCTTACGGCTGGCATGTGGTGGCTGGCGGTTCGGCGACCAAATTTGATCTGATTAATCCAAATAAAAATGCTGACCGGGTGGCGGTGGAAGGCTGGGTCACCAGCGAGTCCGCCCAAACCTTATTTGCCGGTATTGGTGAAAGCTTAGAATCAATGCATAAAAAAGCGCTGGAGAAAGATTTTGCGCCGGTGCCACTTCAGCTAAAAGCCTCTGTTTCGGTGAAAAACAATGTCCGCGAGCTGACCTCGGGTAATGTAGCCGGTTATATCGAAGGCAGCGAAAAGCCGGATGAAGTGGTGCTCTATATGGCGCACTGGGACCATCTGGGGGTCGATTTTTCTAACCCGAATAACAAAGTGTTTAACGGCGCGCAGGACAATGCTTCAGGCACCGGTGGGTTGATGGCGTTGGCGGAGTATTTTGCCAGCCAGCCACAGCCTAAACGCAGTGTGGCTTTTATTGCCGTGACGGCAGAAGAGCGCGGTTTGTTAGGTTCAGCCTGGTATGCGAAAAATCCGTTATTTCCACTAAACAAAACAGTTGCCGGCATCAATATGGACGTGATGAACGTCTATGGTCCGATGAAAGATATGGTGGTGGTTGGACAAGGCAATTCCGAGTTGGAAGTGTTGCTGGAAAAACACACCAAAGCCCAGGGCCGTTATGTGGCGCCTGAGCCAAATCCGGCTGCAGGCTCTTATTACCGCTCAGACCACTTCAATCTGGCGAAAGTTGGTGTGCCGATGTTGTACGCCAAAGGTGGGGTGGACAGTGTCGCCCATGGCAAAGAATGGGGCCTGGCGCAAGCCAAGGCTTACAACACTTGCTGTTACCACAAAGTAGAAGATGAATTCCAAGACAGCTGGGATTTATCCGGGGCACAGCAGGATTTATTCCTGTACTACCGGGTGGGGCGTGAGTTAGCCGATTCTGCGGCCTGGCCAAACTGGTACGAAGGTAAAGAGTTCCGTGCCGCGCGGGATGCTTCGCGCGCTGGCAGCAACTAAACGGCCAACACTCGGTGTGTCGGCGTTGCATAAAAAACGGTAAGCTTTGCTTGCCGTTTTTTTTAAACGTCAGCGCTCACTGAGTCATAAGGAAAAAAAATGTCCGAATATACTGCTTTGGTGACATGGGCTCGTGGCAAAGATGAAGCCTATATCGACAATAAATATAGCCGGGGCCATCTCTGGCAGTTTGATGGTGGTGTTTGCGTGCCTGCTTCTTCCTCGCCTCAGGTCGTGCCTGTACCGTATTCAGTTGAAAAAAATGTTGATCCTGAAGAAGCATTTGTTGCCGCTTTATCGAGTTGTCATATGCTGTTTTTTCTAGCCATCGCAGCGAAAAAAAAGTTTGTGGTTGACAGTTATACCGATGCCGCTATTGGCCTGATGGAAAAAGACCCGGCAGGTCAACTAGCTATGACCAAGGTCAGGCTCAGGCCAACAGTCGTGTTTGCAGGTGATAGCAAACCTGCCAAAGCAGAGCTGGAAGAAATGCATCAGTTGTCACATCAGCAATGTTTTATCGCGAACTCGGTCAAAACCAGCGTCACTATTGAAATCAATCCTTAACAGAGACTGTGCCAATACGACCGTTGAGCCTTGCACCCGCTAAAGGCCAGCCGTTTTCACGGCTGGCACTTGACAATGCCTTGAATATCAAAGGGTGGCTACCGCAACCAGTCCTGGCTTAACCCCCTTGCCAGGCGTATGCAGTTAAGCCCAAATCGGCCAGCACTTTGGTCAGATGAGCTTTGGCTGCAGTTGTTGGACCCGGGTAATCACCGCCGATGGCGGTATTGCCGAGATAGCCGATATCTTTGGTACCGGCCGGACTGGCAAAAAAAGCTGCCACGACTAGCCCACGCAGCAGCGCGAAGGCTTTGGTGATGCGGACAAAACGAGGCGCTGTTTCAGTGTTCAGATAAGCGATATCATCCAGAATGGCAATCCGCTCAGCCCGGCTCAGACTGGCAAAAATTTTGTTAAACCGCAGCCTGGCTTCATCATCAATCCAGGCCAGCGCGGCTAAGATCACGGCTCTGTCCTGTTGTTGCCGGACATAAGGCGCACTGACCCATTCATTGATGACGCTTGGGACATCCACTTCTGCAGCTGAAGGGGTTTCGCCGTCGCGTGGGATCAACAGATCGGATAACAGTGCTACCAGCGTCAGTTGTGCCGGTGTTAAGGTCAGTGGCCAGGGTGATTCCGGCGGCAAAATCTGGTTCGGATCCTTGCCATAACCCGGCGCCGTGATTGGGCTCAGTTGCAATTCTGGCCAATGCTCTGTCGTTGGCGCCGCGCTGCCTGAGCTGCTACTTGCCATCGGTGTTGGCGCTGGTTCGCAGCCGCTTAATGCCGGCAGTAAGGTACTGGCGGCCAGGGCTGCCAGTATTTTTAAGGAATCGCGCCGGCTCAGCCTGGATTGATAAGGTACAGCAACTTTGTCCATCAGTTCTGGGGTGTTGTTGTCGACAGCCATGTTACAGCGCTCCTTTGCTCAGTTGTCCGGACAGCCAAGACGAGTTTCGCATCGCCAGCGTCATAATGGTCAGAGTACAATTTTTATGCGGGTTGGAGGCAAAGACACCGCCATCCATCACAAATAAATTCGGACAATCCCAAGTCTGTCCCCATTGATTGCAAACCGAATCTGTCGCCGAGGCGCCCATTCGGGTGGTGCCGACTTCATGAATAATCTGGCCGCCCTTTAAAATGGCTTGCTCCGGCGTTGGCAGTTCGTCGACGGTAGCTCCCATAGTGGTCAGAATAGCCTTCGCGGTTTGTAAACCATGCGCCACTTGTTTTAACTCATGTTCCGACCAGCGCCAGTGAAATCTGGCCACCGGAATGCCCCATTTGTCTTTTACCAGCGGGTCGATATCCATATAACAATGTTCATTGGGCAACATTTCACCCCGCAGCGCAAATTGTACATAAGCGCCGTATTTTTGTTTCACCTGTTGCTTCAGGGCAGTGCCATAGCCTTGCAGGCTGGTATCAATATTGGCACCAGGTTCGCTAAAACGGCCCCCCAGTTCAAAATGATAACCACGCGGGAAATCCAGTTCTTTGCGTTGCTGCGCCTGATGGCCCCACCAAGGAATAAACAAATGATTGGCAGTGTGGCCATCTTCGTTATAAATAGGCCGGCCTTGTAAAGCTGGCACCAAGGCACCCAGATTGGCTCCGGTCGAATCCATCAGGTTTTTGCCGACCTGACCACTGGAGTTGGCGAGGCCATTCGGATAACGCTCGGTTTTAGAATTCAGTAAAATGCGCGCCGACTCGCAGGCACTGGCCGCCAGAATCACGATTCTGGCTTGTACCTGCTGCTCGGCGCCGGTTTTTTTATCGATATAGCTAACGCCTGTGACTTTGCCTTCGGCATTGCTGTCGACCGATTTCACCATGGCATTGGTCAGGATAGTCAGTTTGCCAGTGGCTTTGGCCATCGGCAGTAATGAGGTGGTGGTCTGAAACGCCGCGCCAATAGAGCAACCATGGCCACAAGGAGTGGCATAAAAACAAGCTGCTCTGTTATCCAGCGGCCGGGTCAGCACAGCCCGATGCATGGGGACTGCCGGGATACCCAGCTTTTTCGCTGCTGCCGCCACCAATAGCTCTGGCACCCTCGGCACTGGTGGCGGTTGTAACACGCCGGGCGGCGAGGGCGGCATATCGTCCAGGCCGGTATTGGTGCCACAAACCCCAACTAATGCTTCAGTCTGATCATACCAGGGCGCCAGCTCGGCATAAGTAAAGGGCCAGTCCGCACCTAAACCATCGCGGCTTTTCCCTTTAAAATCGTGTTCACTAAAACGCAGGGCATAACGCCCCCAGTGATTGGTGCGGCCTCCCAGCATCCGCGCCCGCCACCACATAAATTCGGAACCTTCGGCCGAGGTATAAGGCTCATCCGGCACCTGCCAGCCGCCATCGACAGTCGCATCGTAATAACCAAAGTCTTTATCCGGCGTACCGGCACCCAATAACGGCGCTTCGGCATTGCGTTTAAACATCGGAGTTTCAGTTTTAGGGTCGTAATCGCGACCGGCTTCTAACAACAGCACCTGATGACCGGCTTTGGTCAACTGATAGGCTGCCATAGCGCCACCTGCACCGGAACCGACCACCAGAATTTCAGCAGCGGTCATGGTTTTAGCTCCCGGATTTTGATGTTTTTAAACCAGACCTGGTCGCCGTGATCCTGCAAACCAATATGACCGCGGTCGGCTTTGGCAAATCCAGCCCAGTTGGCAAACTTGCTGCTGGCCAACAGTTGTTGCCATTCTGGGCCATTGATTTGAATATCGGCAGTCTGCAGCTGATTTTGCCAGATGGTCAGTTGTTGCTGATGCAGGCGGATTTTGAGCTGATTCCACTGACCGGCTGGTTTTTGCGCGCTGGCTGGCGCAGCGATCATATCGTATAAAGAGCCGGATCTATGGCTGGCGAGTTGATTGTCGGTATGGCGTTCGTTATCCAAAATCTGAATTTCCGGCGCATGGGAATAAATATACTTGCCGTTTTCATCGACCAGCACAAAGACGCCGCTGTTGCCCGCTTCGGCGATTTTCCACTCCAGTTGTAATTCAAATTGCTGATATTTGCTTTTGGTTAAAATATCGCCGCCGCCTTTGCCGGTCAGCACCATAGCACCTTGTTGTACCTGCCATTGCGGGTTTAAGCCGGTTTGCTGGTAATTGCGCCACTGGGTCAGATCCTGCCCATTAAACAGCAGTTGCCAGCCATCGGCTTGCTCTTGTGGCGTCAATTGGTTATCAGCGTTAGCCTGGGCGCTCAAGCTGAGCATGCCCAGCAGCATGGCACTCGCCAGTGTGAAAGTCGATGTCAATGCAGTTCTCCTGTTGCGGTGGGCCTGGTCTTCACACTTTGTTGGCGCAACAACAATCGAGTGCCAGGCTTGTTATTGATTTTGCCGGTTATAACAACAGCATTTACCCGACAGTTGCAAGCGGGCCGTTGTTTTTTTGAGCCGCTTATCCACTGCTGTGGGTTGAATGGAGCTGTGGATGGCCAGCTTTGGCTGCTGGCTGTTAATTGTCACAGGGCACAGAGCGAAACTCAGTATCGCAACTGTCGAGTTGGGGTGAGGCTGAAACGTTAAATCCGGCGCCTTATTTTGCTGTTGGCAGTGCCGGTGATGTTCAAAGTGCTGAATAGTTACGCTGGCATAGCGGCAAGACTGACAAAAAACGTCAGGATCCCCCTGAAATAGCAGCCGACAGCTCAGGAGTAGGCCGCTGTACTGTGCGGCCGGCTCCTTTGCAGGATACTTCACTTGGGCGCTAACGCTGCAAATTGCGAAATAACTTGTTGGCTAACGCCGCCAGCAGCAGGCAACTGAGCAGTAAAGCAGTTAAATGACCGGCGATAGTCCCCCCCTGATCCTGAGCTATCACTTTCAGACCCAGTTGCGACAGATGATAACTGGGCCACAACCAGCAAATATCCTGCAGTAAGTCTGGTAACGTACTGATTGGAAACCATAAACCGGATAAAAATGCCATCGGCAGATACAACAGATTGACGACCCCTGGTGCCGCTTTATCCGACAGCAGCAAACCTAATACCAGCCCGAGTAAGGCAAAAGGCAGTGATCCCAGCAATAAAATGAGCGCCAGCAACAGCCATTGCGCGGGCGCCAGCCTTACTTCCGCCAGTCCTGCCGCGACACTGAACAACAGCAGGATGATCAGCAGCGCAAAGCTCAGGCTGGTGCTAAGTTTCGCCAGCAAATAAGCTGGCATCGGCAGCGGGGATAAGCGTTTGAGTGTGAGCCAGCCGTGGGCTCGGTCACTGGCAATATTGGCGGCAAAATTAAACATGGCCGGCCCCATAATCCCGAAACAACCGTAGGTCACCAACAAATAACTACTGCCAGTGGCCGAGCCAAACAGCACTCCAAAAAACAGATAAAACAGCACAGGAAAGGCCAGCGCGGGCAGCACAAAACCGCTGCTGCGCCAGACACTGAGTAAATCATACCAAGCCTCTTTCTGATAAAGCCGTAATTGCGCCATGCTGCCTGCGTTCATGCTGCTTGCTCCTGTGACTGGGCGGCGTTCATGCTGCTTGCTCCTGTGACTGGGCGGCGTTTTGTGGTTCGCCGGTCAATTGTAGAAAAGTCTGTTCCAATGAGACGGGCCTGACTTCCAGTTGGCTGAGTCTGGTATCTTGCGCCAGTAAAGCCCTTACTGTTTGCTCGGCGTGCTGGCTTTGCAGGCTGACTTGCTGCGCATCGCGGTGGATGGCAATCACACCGGGTAAAGCCAGTAACTCGCTGTCGGTTAAACTGCTGTGGCAATGGATCAGTTTATAGCTACAAAGTGCACTGAGTTCGCTCGGCGTGCCGCTGGCAATAATTTGACCTTGCTGCAGCACCAGAATACGGCTGGCCAGTTGCTCAGCCTCTTCCAGATAATGAGTGGTCAGTACCACGGCCACGCCTTGCTGTTGTAAATGACGGATTTGCTGCCATAAAGCCTGACGCGCCGCCACATCCATGCCAAGGCTTGGTTCATCCAGAAATAACAAAGCGGGTTTGCCGGCCAGAGCCAGCGCGAATAACAAGCGCTGTTTCTGCCCGCCGGACAAGGCACTAAATTTGAGTCCGGCGCTGTCGGCTAAACCGCAAATGTCGAGTAATTGCGCTGGCTTTTGCTGATAGTGGTAATAACTGGCGAATAAATCACATTGTTCAAACACAGTTAAATTGGCGCTGAGCTGGCCTATTTGCAGCATCACCCCCAGTTGCTGCCGGATGCTGTTGGCTCTGTGTTGTCCGCGCTGTGGCTGACCAAACAAGCTAATGTCGCCACTATCGGCGCCAATCAGCCCCAGCACTGCTGAGATAAAAGTCGTTTTACCAGCCCCATTCGGCCCCAGCAAACAAACCACTTCGCCGGCCTGAACACTGACATCCACACCTGCTAATACCGCTTGCTCCGCATAGGATTTACGCAATCCCCGGACAGCTAATACCTGACGATTGAGCTGCATCTTAACCTCCTGTAAAGCGATGGTCAGACCGGATCTGGTCTGTTAGTTGGCAGCATAAGAGTCGGCAGCAGGCTTGACGAGTGACATTTGTCATGGATTGTCGATGACAAATGCCAGCAATTGCCGCCCTGGCTTGAGCAAAAGGCCAGCCTTAGGTATAACCAAGGCAGTGCATTGACCGATTGTTCGCCACAGGAGTTGGCATGGCCACTATCAGACTTGAACGGAAAATGAGTTGGGTTTATCTGCTCAATCTGAGCTTTATGCTGCCGCCTTTGTTCAGTTTGCCTTATAGTCCGTGGCAATATCTGTGGCAGGGGGTGGCGGTGGCCGGTTTTTTGCTGGTTTATGTCCAGGCTTATGCCAGTGACAGTCAGCGCATGCTGCTGCCCGTGGCAGTGATGGTTCTGCTGGCCGCTTTGGTGATCCCGCTCAATCCAGGTGCTGTCTCAATGCTGGCATTTGCCAGTTTTTTTATCGGTTTTGCCTGTTCGATGCGGTTTTTTGTGTCGGCGATGCTGGCATTCACGCTGTTACTGTTGCTACTGGAACAATTAAGTAATCCACCCTGGGACTACTATCGTTATATCGCCATGGCGATTACGGTGGCTGTTGGTTTACTCGGTCGAAGCGAACGGGAAAAAGTGCTGGCGCAACAACGCCAACTGCAAAGTCAGGATGAAATTCGCCAACTCAGTGCTATGGTCGAACGTGAACGGATAGGCCGGGATTTGCATGATATTCTCGGTCATAGTTTGTCCAGTATTGCGCTCAAAGCTGATTTGGCCAATAAGTTGCTGCAGAAGCAGCAACTGGTGGCGGCACAACAGCAATTGACCGAACTGAGCCAAATTGCCCGCGATAGCTTATCGCAGGTCCGGCAAAGTGTGTCAGGTTACCGGCATCAGGGCCTGGCGGCTGAAGTGGCAAAATTATTAGCCAGGCTCAGAGATGGTGGTTTTATTGCCAAGCTGCAAGGCGAGATCCCAACTCTGGATAGCCGCACCGAAACTGCTGTGATACTGGCGCTGACAGAGCTGGTGACCAATGTGTTACGCCACAGTGATGGCAGTTATTGTGAGCTGAGTTTTGTCAGTCATGACCAGGAGTTGCAGATCAGTGTTTGTGATGATGGCCGCCAGCGTGCCTGGTCAGAAGGCAATGGTTTGAGTGGCGTGCGGGAACGGTTGGCGGCGCTGAATGCCAGTCTGGAAATTCGCCAAACAGCGGGTTGCGCTATTTATATTCGGCTGCCAGCAGGGGCCGTCGCCATTGACAGTGCCGCAGGTCGCGCTTTAACGACGCAAAGGGAATAAGCAATGAAATTATTACTAGCCGAAGATCAGGCGATGGTGCGTGGCGCCTTGGCCGCTTTGCTGGCGCTGGAAGCAGATTATCAAATCATTGAAGCGGCCGATGGTGACAAAGCGCTGGCACTGCTGAAACAACAACATTTTGACCTGCTCTTGACCGATATTGAAATGCCCGGCCTCAGTGGTATCGAATTGGCGCAATATGTCCAGCAACAGCAACCTGCCACTAAGGTGGTGATTATCACCACCTTTGGCCGTTCTGGTTACATCAAACGAGCGTTGGCGGCAGGGGTCAGTGGTTTTTTACTAAAAGATGCGCCTATTGAACAGCTGTGCAGTGCGCTGCGTCAGGTGCAGGCGGGAAAAAAGGTGATTGACACTGAACTGGTGCTACAAGCGCTGGGGGATGTAGATCCGCTGACCGATAAAGAACGCCGGGCATTACGGCTGGCCGCTGAAGGCAAAACCACCAGCGAAATTGCGGCGGCACTTTATATTGCAGAAGGCACTGCGCGCAATTATCTATCGGAAGCTATCAGTAAAATGCAAGCCAGTAACCGGATTGATGCAGCCCGGATTGCCCGGCAAAAAGGCTGGCTCTGAGCCGCCAACTGAGCATCAACGTGGCTCAGTTTGCGGAACACTGCCAGAAGCTTTACAATCGCCGATACCACAGTGGGTGGTCTTTCGCTTGCAACAGGGAGTCAGTGCATGCAATTACAGGATATTCGGCCCGCGGCCACTGTCATCGAAACCTTTATTTTCGATTTAGATGGCACCTTACTCAATCGCCAGCATCAGTTGTCGGCAATGACTGTGGCCACTTTACAGCACTTGCAACAGCAAGGTGCCCGGTTAGTGATTGCCACTGGCCGCCATATCAATGATGTCCGTGGTTATCTGCAACAATTAGGCGGTGATATCACCGCGATCAGCTGTAACGGTGCCAATATTCATGCTGGCAATGGCGAGTTGATTTACCGGCAGGCGCTGGCGACTGAGTGGAATTTACCTTTGCTGAAGCTAGGTCAGCAATTTGCCGTCCATACCAGTTTTTACACCGACCAACATTGGCTGGTCAGTGCCGAGAATGCAGATTTAGCTGCAGTGCAACAACATGGCCCAGGTTATCAGTTGCTGGATGTCGGGCAGTTATCAGCCTTGTCCGCGCTCAAAGTGATGTTTTATGGTGAACATCAGTTGCTGCAGCAGCTCAAACAGCAGATTGCCGACCAATGGCCACAACAGTTACACCTGACGTTTTCCGATCCACATTATCTGGAAGTGATGCCGGCCGGTTGTTGCAAAGGTCAGGCGCTGCAATTTTTACGACAACAACAGCAATTTTGCCTGCAGCAGAGTATAGCTTTTGGGGATGGAATGAATGATGCCGAATTGTTGGCGCTGGTGGGATTTCCGGTGCTGATGGCCAATGCCAGCCAAAGTTTACAGCAGTTGTTACCACAGGCGGCGCGGGCGCCACATCATGATCAAGACGGCGTGGCACAGTTTTTAGCTGCGCTTGGCTACAGCGCTGAATTGCTGCGCTAACACCGGTTTGATGGCTGCTGGCTGGTTTTGCCGTGCTCTGCCATAAAATCTTCCTCCGATAGCCCTGCCAGCCTGTTATGATCGCCACTGAAATCGTGTCTATCGTCCAGTCGTCAACCTGACGGCTTGATTGCGGCACAACTGATTGAGAAAAATCATGAATTCTAACGGCAACACGACTCAACGCCAGCACAGCAAATGGCATTGGCCTGGCTGGGCTCTGCTGATTGGAGCCAGCTGGCTGCACGCTGGCCAGGCCGCTGAGCCGGCATTTAATTATCCTGACAAAAACAGCAATGCCGTCTCCATCAGTTTTGATGACGGTCATGCCAGTCAGGTACAATTGGCGGTGCCTTTGCTGGAGCGACTCGGCGTCAAAGCGACTTTTTATTTGTTGCCCTATCATATCCGGCATCAATTGCCTTTGTGGCAGCAAGCGGTGAAAAATGGCCATGAAATTGGTAACCACACCAGTTCCCATACCTGCACCGGCAATTTTCGATGGTTACGCAATCGTAATGCCGGTCTGGAGCAAGTGGACTTAGCGTTTATGCAACGTGAGTTGCAAGCCTCCCAGGCCGATTTGCAGCGGATGTTAGGTGTCAGCCCCCGTCATTTCGCTTATCCTTGCGGCCAAACTTTTGTCGGCCGTGGCCGGGCGGTGCAAAGTTATGTACCGCTGATTGCCGAGCACTTTGCCACGGGCCGGACCTGGAACAATGAAACCGGTAATGATCCGACTTATGCCGATTTTGCCCAGTTAGCCGGGCTGAAAATTGATGGTTTAACCTTTAACCAGATGCGACAGCTACTGGAACAATACCGCGAACAAGATAAGTGGTTGATCCTGGTTGGTCATGAGGTGGGTGTCGCAGGACCTTACAGCACAGATTTGCAGGCGCTGGAGCAATTGATCCACTATCTGCAAGATCCAGCCAATGGCTATTGGCTGGCGCCTGTGGGTGAAGTGACCAGCTATATCCGGCAACAACAGTAGTCGGCTTTTTACGCTATAACAGGACCGTCACTGTGCTGGCGACCGACAGCTGCAATGCCGTTGCTGAACTTATTAAGGAGGAAGGCAGCTTGAGTTATCTGGCTAGTTGTTTATGTGGACAAGTCCGGTTGGCAATTGACGGACCTATCACGGCGATTATTCATTGTCATTGTTCCAAATGCCGTAAAAGCACTGGCAGTGCTTACGCCACCAATGGTTTTGTCGCCACCGCAGATCTGCAGTTGCTGGCTGGGGCTGAGCTGTTACAGTGTTATTCGGCGGCGCCGGGTAAAAAACGTTATTTTTGCCAGCATTGCGGTTCACCGGTTTACAGTGCAAATCAGGCAGAACCCCATCGGCTGCGGATCCGGCTCGGCTTGCTCGATTGCGACATCCGCGAGCAGCCGTTGTCGCATAACTTTGTCAGCTCCAAAGCCAATTGGGATCTGTTTGACTGCACTTTACCGCAGTATGACGGCTACGAACCGGGACGTTAATACAGCGTTATTGTGATAGCCCTGCCATTTGTCAGTTGGCAGCCTTGCGCTACACTTCAACAGCCTAGGGTGTTTAGTCCGGGGAACAAGGAGGCCGACGATGGCAAATCAAGGGCGTTTGTCTTATCTACTGATTTTCAGCTTGCTAGCGGCAGTGTTGTATTTCAGTGCTGCCGGATTGGGGCAGGCAGTGAGTGCATTGCAGCTTTGGTATGGCTATTTATTGTTGATGCTGTTGGTGTTGTTGCTGCTAGGCAAGACGATCACCGGCTCCTGGCGTGGTGTGCTGATTGATGAGCGTAACGTCATTTCATTATCACGTTTTCAATTGCTGGCCTGGACCTGGCTGATTTTGCCTTCCTATGCCGTGGCAGTGCTGTGGAATATGCAGCTATCTGGCGCTCAGGCCATCAATACCATAGCTTTGGATCCGACGTTATGGCTGTTGATGGGGATCAGTACCACCTCGCTGGCTGCTTCCCCTTTGATCCTCAATGGCAAAAAAGCCCAGACACCGCAAACCCTTGAGATGGAACGAACTTTTGCTCAGCTACAGCAACAGGGTGAACAGACCAGCAGTCATCAGGGGCTGGTGGTGACCAATCAGAGTCAGCGACAAGCAAAATGGAGTGATATGCTCACCGGTGAAGAAACCGGCAATGCCGCTCATTTGGATTTAAGCCGGGTGCAAATGTTTTTTTTCACCCTGATTAGCTTGCTGATTTATGCGGCGACTTTAAACAACATGTTTGCCAGATTAACCGGTGCGCCTTTGACCATGCTGACGGAGTTACCGCAGTTGTCCGAAGGATTATTGGCACTGATTGGCATCAGTCACAGCGGTTATCTGGCGGTAAAAGCGCTGCCAGCCAGTCAGAATGCGGCGCTGCCAGCCAGTCAGAATGCGGCGCTGCCGGCCAGTCAGAATGCGGCGCTGCCAGTCAGTCAGAATGCGGCGCTGCCGGCCAGTCAGAATGCGGCACCGCCAGCATCTGACTGATTTGCTCGGCCTTGGGTGCTATTTTTTGCTGTGGCGCAGGTTGATCCTTTCCACGGCACCTTGTTGTTGCATCGTAACGTATAGCCACTGCTGATCCGGGCTGAAGCTGACGTTGGTCGGATACTTACCCTGCAACTGATACTCCTGCAGTAAGGTGCCATCTGGGCTCAGTTTGGCAATTACGCCTTTGCCATAGCGGGCGATATATAAGTTGCCGGCGTCGTCACAGCGCATGCCATCTAGCCCAAAGTCAGCAAACTGGTGCAGCAATTTTTTTTGTCCGGTTTGTAAATTTTGGTCTAATTGATACACCCAAACCCGGCGCTGTGCACTTTCGTTGACATATAATTTTTGCTGATCCGGACTGATTTCAATCCCATTGGTGGTACCCATGCCAGTTTCTACTAACTGGCTATCCCCAGCTTGGCTTACCCGCCAGATCTGACCCTGGTTATTTTTCCAGTCCGGATCGCTGGCAAACAGCACACCGCTGCGGCTGATGGCCAAGTCATTAGGTTGATGCATCTGACTCTGATGGCTATGCAGACTGAGTTTGCCCGCAGCATAACGCCAGATGTTATGGCCAGTATAGTCGGCAATATACATTGCGCCTTGTTGATCAAACCGGATGCCATTGCCAACACTGCCAGTAGGTAAGCGCAAATAGAGGCTGACCTCACCAGTTGGCGTCACTTTACCTATAGTGCCTTTATAGCTATCTGCCGGTCCGCCAACATTGACAGCATATAAGTTACCTTGTTGATCGGTGGCCGGACCTTCGATTTCAGCATGAAAACTGCCGGCTTTGACAAATATTTCGCTGTCAGCCTGAGGCTCTGGCGGTGGCACTGCGCCGGTGCCTGTCAGTAACGCGGTGAATAATAACGTCTGGGTCATCAACATCAGTTCCCTCCCTGTCTGCAGCTATGCAGTGTTGTTGTGGTCAGCCCTCAGCGGCCTTGGCTGAGTTTGGCCGGTTGAATATGCTGTCGGCCCTGAAATAGCTGGCCGGCATCATACTGGGTTTTGATTTGTTGCAAGCGTGCATAATGATCGCCGTAATAAGCTGTGGGCCAGTCTTTTAACAAGGCATCGGTATAATTCAGATAAGCGCCGCCGCTACTCCAGCTTTTCATCACGGTGCGCATCTGGTTGACCCAACGGGCACCATCGGCCATTAAAGGTTCCGGGCTACCCACCGGACCACTCATCAGGTATTGGGCGCTGAGTAAAGCCCGGCGGTGGGCAAAGGCACTGTCATGATGCGGCAGTTTGTTAATGGCGCCGCCCATGGCCGTCAGCATCACGCCGCCACGGCCGCCTTGTTGATGACGTTGCCGGATGGCTTGTAATAGCCGGGTAATGCCCTGGGCTGGGATCGCCTGATTAAAAATATCTGAGCTGCCGGCCATCGCGACTCGCTTTAACCGGCCATTCTGATGCTGATTCGGTAACTTACATTCTGGCATTTCCATGCCGTCACAGTCGGTTAGCATAAAATCCAGATATTGGTGATCCTGCATATCCAGTTCACTCCAGACTTCGCTTAGTTGCAGTGCCAATTGTTGCCAGTGTTGCGTCAGCAGGGCAGGCTCATCCATGGCACAAGCGCGGATTTGAATTTCCGGCTCACGCCGGGCGTCACCACTAAACCAGATAGTGGCCTGACTCCACAAACTGTCCGGCAGTTGCCTCAGCCAGCCTTGCCACTTTGTCAGTACTTTTTCTCCCGCGCGAAGCGGATAACGACCGATATAATTGCGAATAGGCCCGGTGGCAAAGGTCTGAAACACCAGTTCGGTCACAATGCCAAACTGACCGCCACCGCCGCCTCTGAGCGCCCAGAATAAATCAGCATGCTGGCTGCGGCTGCATTGTCTGATCACGCCATCCGCTGTCACAATTTCGACACTTTGCAAGGCATCACAAGTCAGGCCAAAGCGCCGGTCGGCAATACCAAGGCCACCACCGAGGGTTAATCCGGTGATACCGACACTGACACAGCTGCCGGCCGGAATGGAACGGCCGTCACGGCCCAGTGTGGCGTACACATCACCCAACTTGGCACCGGCACCAATACTAGCTAACTGACCATCCAGCCGGATCTGTTGCAATAATCCCAAATCTAACAACAGGCCATGACTACTGGACAAACCGGTATAACTGTGGCCGCCGCCGCGAATGGCAAATGGCAGTTGATGCTGGCGGATAAAGTTGACGCAAAGCTGCACGTCCTGACTGTTGGCGCAGCGGATAATAGCCGCCGGTATGTGGTGGTCATATCTGGCATTGGCGGCTTTACCCAGCCGGCTGAATTCAGCATGTCCCGGCAGCAGCAATTCCCCCAGTAATTGGCGGCGGAGTTGCTGCCAGTCTAATTCGGCTGGCAGCGCAGACTGCTGGCGATTGCTCACAGCGCTGCAGGCGCTCAGAGCCGCCAGACTGGCGGAAGAAAGCAATAAAAATTCCCTGCGGATCATCAGGTTGCTTCTGTCAGTGCGGAAATATCTGTCAACCTTAGCACAGATAAAACCACACCGGAAGCGCGCAGAGTTGAAGACCGACCTGACTCAGTGGCGTTTAAAGCCAATGCGAAAACCACCCCAGTGCCGGCCATTCACCATAATTGGCACCGATAAATCATGCAGAATTTCGCCGGTATCTCTTTTATAAGTTTGTAGCAGCATGGTTTGAGTATTGCTGCCACAACGACTGCCGGTCCGGTCGTTAAATAAGCGTTTGCTGCGGTTTTGTAGCAAATCTTTTTGATAGTCGCCGGTCAGCGGCTGGCTGAATTTTTTGTTATGGGTTGGGA
This sequence comes from Rheinheimera sp. B2H12, assembly GCF_059620065.1. Taxonomy (NCBI): domain Bacteria; kingdom Pseudomonadati; phylum Pseudomonadota; class Gammaproteobacteria; order Chromatiales; family Chromatiaceae; genus Rheinheimera; species Rheinheimera sp. B2H12. The sequence goes on from NZ_CM184363.1 coordinate 1,508,901, forward strand.
AATAGCCTTTGCGATCGACGGCGCCTGCATACAACACTTGCGGCAAGCGCTGTAAAATCGGTTCCTGAATAGCTGGAAAATGTAGATCGGTATAACGATCGTAACTGCTATGATATTTCTGCGGATTGGTATTACTGATGGGCTGGTATTGTTCACTGAACAACGCTTTTTCGTCCAGTTCCCCGGCGCTGATGGCTTGTTGCAGTAAATTGCCGATGGCGTTGGCAGCCTGCTGTGCTTCTAGCAGTACAGGCGCAAAAAATGTGTTGATGCCGATTTGGCTGATTTCCCGATAAATACTTTCTGTTTCGACAGATAAATCAATGGCTTGCTCAGCAACTGTGCCGCCTTTATCTTCAATCGCGGCCAGGCCCTGATGAATATTGGCAATGGCCTGACTAATTTCACTGCTGGCCTGTAACACGCCATTGCCGGCTTGATCAATTTGGCTCAGTGCCCCTGAAGCTTGTTTAATTTCGCCGCTGATATCATTCACACCTTGGGCCACTGCCTGCAATTCCTGCCTGGCGCTGTTGCTGATCTCAACCAGCTTATCCATCTGCGCGCCGGTCTGACTGCTTTGCTGACGGATATCCTGCAACATCTGGCTAATATCGCGGGTGGCGGTGGAGGTTTTACCGGCCAGGGTGCGAACTTCATCGGCCACCACCGCAAAACCGCGGCCAGCTTCGCCGGCACGGGCTGCTTCAATGGCTGCATTGAGCGCCAGTAAGTTGGTTTGATCGGCCACACTATGAATGACTTCAGTGATGCGCTGAATATTGTCGGCACTGCTGCGCAGTTGTTGCAACTGACCGGCAGCTTGATTGACGGCGTCTGCCAGCTCTGCCAGACGCGCTACGCCAGCCTGCAGTCGTTGATCGGTTTGATTGGTGCCTTCAGCGGTGTGCCGGACATTACGGCTAATATGTTGCAGGTTTTCACTTAATTCGGCGCTGGTGCTGGTCAGGTTGCTGGCAACCGCGGCAATTTGCTGGCTATCTACGCCGACCTGGCGGATATCTTTGGTCAGGCCATCAATATAAAAAGACACTTCTGCTGCACCAATTGCCATGCTGGACGTTGCTGCTGTGATGGCCTGGCCGCAATGGCTTAAATCTTTGCCGGTAACACCGGCGCTGTTATCCGCGCTGTTGCCACTGGCCTTGCTTTGCGGTTGTAACTGCAGCCAACCAAATAACAGCAGAGCACCGAGCAGCAGGCTGAGCCAAAGCGGTACTTGCAGCCATAACAACACCGTCAACAAACCAAACAGCAACAGGACAATGACGGCATTTTTCAACATGTTGGCGACCATAGGTAAAACTCCGGGCGGAGGACAAAACTGTGCAGGCAGTTTTGGTCAATTCGGCCAATGTGTCAAATATAGCGACATTGAATTCGACCAAAGTCGTAGCGTAAAAAAGGCGCCGCAGCGGCACCTTTGATCCAATCAACGCAGGATAAAACCAACCCAGGCCATATTTGGTAAGACTGTTCGCATCCTGTTGCTTATAACTGCGGTTTGACCCGGGCTGGTAACTGTTGCTCCAATAAACTTGCCAAACCAATCAATTTTCCTTCTGACCAGCGTGGACCCACCAGACTCAGCCCCAAGGGTAATTGTTGGTCCATGCCAGCAGGAATAGTGACAGACGGATAACCCGAGACGGCCGCAGCAGTGGAGGTGCCAAAGTTAAATTGGTCGCCTTTGACATGATCAATAGGCCAGGCCGGGCCATAAGCCGGTAATAAAATAGCATCTGCCTTGGCATCGACCAGATAAGCATCCAGTGCCGCCGCGGCCAGTTTGCGGCTATTCGTCAGTGCCTGCTGATAAGCCGCCTGCGCTTTGTCCAAATCAATGCTATTGGCCTGTTGCAAATATTCCTGACCATAAAAAGCCAGCGCAGCTTTGCCCTTTTTTTGATTAAATTCAATGATTTTAGCCATGGAGTTCACCGAAGCAGGCACCTGATACTCGGCTAACCACTGATTCAGATCCCGTTTAAATTCATACACCAGCACGGTAATTTCATCTTTGCTCAGTTGTTCAGGTAATTGCCAGCTCTGAACCTGCTGCACAGTGATACCCTGTTGTGTCAACACGGCTGCTACCCGATCCTGCATCTGTTTTACGGCCGGATATTCGGCATCAAAAGCACGTACCAACACCACTTTTTTTACTTTGGTCGGTGTGGCCGCCGCTGCCAGTGATGTACTGTATTGTGCTCTGGCGGCAGGTGTTGCCAATGTATCGAGCAATAAAGCTGCATCAGCGACCGTACGTGCCATTGGTCCCGCAGTATCCTGCGAGGCAGCAATAGGGATAATGCCATGCCCCGACACTGCACCATGGGTTGGTTTGATCCCGACAATGCCATTGACTGCAGCCGGACAAGTGATAGAACCATCGGTTTCAGTGCCAACTGCCAGCAAGGTCATATCTGCGGCCACAGCAACACCGGAGCCAGAACTGGAACCACAAGGCGAATGGCTCAGCAGATGCGGATTTTTGGTTTGACCACCGAGGGCTGACCAGCCGCTGGCGGACGCCGGCCCCCGGAAGTTGGCCCATTCAGATAAATTGCTTTTGGCGAGGATCACGGCACCGGCAGCTTTTAACTGGGTGACTAATTCGGCATCTTTTTTACTGAGAAAACCTTTCAGCGCTAAAGCACCGGCCGTGGTTGGCATGCCGTCAGCGGTGGCGATATTGGCTTTTAACACCACAGGTAAACCATGCAATGGGCCACGCAGTTTACCGGCTTTGCGTTCAGCATCCAGCCGGCTGGCCAGTTTAATCGCATCGCGGTTAATGTCGACAATAGCGCGCAAGTCGGCGCCCTGACGGTTATGTTTGTCGATGCGGGCCAGATAATAATTGGTCAGTTCCACTGCTGTCAGTTGGTTCGCGGCCATCTGTTCCAGTGCTTGTTGTGCGGTGATATCGGTCAGTTGAGCCGGGGTGGCATCAGCCTGCTGAGCCGTCAGTGCCAGCATCAGTACGGACCAGGCTGGCCACTGTGGCCGGACGGAAGAAAACAAATTTTGCATTGCAGTTCCCTGATATTTTTATTTGAGTTTTGTGGCTGATAGCCTGAGGTATGTGCCGGTTGCGGCGGACAGCACAACATAGTGGATATTTTTCCGCCATGCAATGGCGATCATACCGCCAGATGCTGATAGTCTGACTGCAGATCAGCAACTGGCGACAGCGATCAGTGCTGACTGCTGTGGGTTGTCGCGGTGCCTGTCGCCGTGGTCGTGTCTGCTGCGGTTGGCCAATTCCCCAGCTCCTGGCAGTTATCCACCAGATATTGATTGTTTCGTCCGTCATTGGCGACAAACCATTGCTGATTCGCGTTTTTTTCCAACACGCCATCGGCGGCACAATCGGCACTCTGAGTATTGCCAATCACCACTAAACTACCAGGTTTCAATTGGCAACTGACATGTTGGTCCAGTGCACTCCAGGCCGGACAAATTGCATTGGCGCGCTGGTACGCTGCTTTCGGGCCTTGTGGTAATTCAGCAGACCACCACTGGCCTAATTTAGTGTAACTTTTACTGCCATCCCAAACCCGGTACAGCCGGACTGGCTGTTTGGCCTGGAACACCTGGCCGGCGCAAATTTTGCCAGCCCCAGTTGCGCCCAGCGCCTGTTGTAATAAGGCTGCATCCTGCACCGGGGTTAACCCCGGCGGCGGCGGCTGCAGCGGACCCACACAGGCGATGCCATCAATACCAACAGTGGCGGCACCGGCGACAGCTGCGCTATCTTTTGGCAACTGCGGTAGTTGACTACAAGCGCTGAGAATAACAATAAAACAGAGTGTACAAAGTGACTGAACTTTCATGGCAACCTCCTGTTGCATGCGGAATAACAATGATGGTCTGATAGGGCACTACAGTGCAGCAGTATTGATTTAACTAGGTATTATTTCCAGCGGTCGGTTTGATATTCTGCTGATAAAGCAATTAGAGCACCGAGCAGTTTAAAAAAACGGCAACCGCCGTGGGCAAAATAGGACTCAGACAAGGCAAATTTCTGAAGGTTTAGTGCACTAAACCGAAGGAATTTAACGCCGGATGCGAGTTTTCCCGTTAGCTCTGCTGCTCGCTTTTTGAACTTGTGTTGACCTTTGGTGAACAGGCAGGCGAAACTTTTAACGGCTAAGCAAAGATGCCAACACCGGCCGCAGTCTGGCTGCGACCGGATGATGCTGCTTAACCTGCCATGGCTGCCGGATCCATCCAGAATGCTTCCCAGACGTGACCATCCGGATCAGCCAGGCTGCGGCTGTACATAAAACCAAGTTCCTGCAGTGGATTAATATCCGTTTGTCCACCTTGCTGACCTGCAGTGGTTACCATGCTATCCACTGCGGCGCGAGTTGTGAGTGCCAGAGCCAGCATCACCTCACTGCTGTCTGTGGCTGGAATAGGCCGGCTGGTAAAGGTCTGCCATCTGGCATGCGTCAGCAGCATCAGATAAATGCTTTCACTCCAGACCATGCAGGCGGCGGTTTCGTCGCTGAACTGCGGATTATTGACAAAACCAAGCGCCTGATAAAAGGCGATGGCGGTCGTTAAGTTTTGGACCGGTAAATTCACAAAAATGCTTCGTGCTGCAGTGGGTTGTGACATAGGAGTTCCTTTTTTATCTGCATTGAGGGTTACAACCAGCGTGGCTGGTTGTCACAGTCAGGCTCGGTTGTACTTCCTGTGACAAGGATAGTCGCAGCAGTAAGGGGCGAATCGACAGGCAGAACAAAAAAATTGTTGCCAGGATTGCTGACTCAGTCAGGTTAGCGCAGCAGCGGCCGAAGCCGCGCCGTTTTACAACATCAGCCGGTAACCAATGCCGGCTTCGGTTTTCAGATAACGGGGTTCGGTTGGATCGTCGCCAATTTTTTGCCGGATATGGCTGACTACAATCCGCAAATAATGACTGTCGTGGCCATGGGTTGGCCCCCAGATTTGTTCCAGCAATTGTTTTTGCGTAATGACACATTGCCGGTGTTGGGCCAGCAGTGCCAGGACTGCATATTCTTTTGGTGTTAAATCAATGGCTTGCTGTTGTACCTTTACCAGCCTTCTGGCTAGATCAATCTGCAGATAACCATCATCGAGCAGTGGCTGAGTTTTTTCCGGCAGTCGATCCCGCAATTGCGCCCGCACTCTGGCCAATAGCTCCTCCACACTAAAAGGTTTGCTGACATAGTCCTGAGCACCGACATCCAGTGCCTGCACTTTGTCGCAGTCACCGCTGCGCACTGACAGCACTATCACCGGAATTTTACTGAAAGTACGCAGTTCGGCCAGTAATGCCATGCCGTCACCATCCGGTAATCCCAAATCCAGGATCAGTAAGTCTGGCTGTTGCCTGACCAGCGCGGCCAGGCCAGATTGCACTGAATCTGCTTCAGTGACGTCATAACCGACACTTTTGAGTGCAATCTTCAGCATTTTACGGATTTGCGTTTCATCATCAATCACTAAAATACGTGCGGACAAAGGGTAAACTCCAGCTAAGGGCAAAGGTCTGTGGTTTAAGCTTGTGGCTCGGTCAACGGCAGTTCAATCACAAACAAAGAGCCTGTGCCATCAGCCGCTGCGATTGCACGCACAGTGCCACCGTGGGCGCCAATCATACCACGGCAAATTGCCAGCCCCATGCCGGTGTTATGTCTTTTACTGTCGCCGTCAGCTACCACATAAAACATATCAAAGACTTTTTCCCGCAGCTCTGCCGGAATGCCTGGGCCTTTGTCTTCAATCTCAATCCGGCAGCTTGACTGGCCTCTGCCGCCGGACTGGTGTTGCACCCGCAATAACACAGCTTCACCCTCCGGGCTGTACTTGGCGGCATTTTCCAGGATATTAAACAGCGCTTGTTCCAGCAGCGCAGCATGCACATACAAGGGCGGCATCTGCGGATCGGGCTGATAAATCAGCTCCTGAGCTGGGAAAAATCTTTTTAACCGCTGTTTGGCACTGCCGACGATATCGTCAAGGCTGACCCAGTCGCGCTGCAGTTTTAAAGTGCCATGACCAAGCCGGGTCATATCGAGTAAATTCTGGATATAGCGATCCAGTCGCTGACTTTCACTGACAATGGTAGTGAGCAACTCAGTCCGATCGGCGGGGGACAGCTGTTGATCCAGCACCTGCAGACTTTCGGCGCTGCCCATCATGGCGGCCAGTGGTGAACGTAAATCGTGTGACACCGACGATAACAGCGCTGAGCGCAGTTGTTCCATTTCAGCTTTGATTTTTGAACTTTCCAGTGCAGTGCTAAGGTGAATACGTTGCCAGACACTGGCCGCTTGCTGCACTAAGCTGTGAATCAGGTCCAAATCATCCGATCTGAGCACCAACTGGCTGGCGGGCAATTGCAGCATCAGCACTGCGAGCGGTTGGGTGGCGGCAGGATCCGGACTGACCACCGGCAGCGCAGTCCAGCTACTGGCATTGAGGGTATCGCTGAACCGGCCTGCGCGCTGCTGATGACGGCGACACCAGTCCAGCATAGCCTGATCCAGCGCCAATAGCGGTTGCGGTAGCGTCGGTAGCAGTTGTTGTTGCTGCGCCTGCCACACCACCAGATGGGCCGGACAGCGCAGCGCCTGCTGCAACTGCTTTGCCAGCAGCAGCCAGACATCCTCGGTTTGATGCAGCACTGTCAGTTGCTGGGCAAAATCACGTTGCAATTCTGAATAGCGGTTGGCGGCTTTGAGCAGCAACAATTGCTGACGGATGCGGGACGCCGCCGGACCGCACACCATGCCAATCACCAACATAAAGATCAACGTCGCGACATCATGGTGTTTGTTGACATCAAAGCTGTAAAACGGCTCGGTCAGGAAAAAATCAAAACTCAGAAATGACAACAGCGCGGTGAAAATGGCAGGCCTGGCGCCAAACTTCAAACCTGCCAAGACCACCGCCATCACATAAATCAGTACCAGATTGCCACTTTGCAACCATTGATCCAGCAGCAAAGCCAGACCACTGGCGACGGCCGTCAGCAGGATACCGGCGGCATAACCGGCTTTTTGGCCAAAGGTGCCGGATTGCGCACTGCTGACGCGCTGAGGTTGCTGCTCTTCACTGCGACAGACCGAGACTTCCAGCGGCAATGAGCTGTTGATCAGTTGCTGATACAAAGGTTTGCGCCAGGGTTGCCAGAAACGGCGCACGCCAGCACCCACCAGCACGGTATTAATGCGATGTTCGCTGATATAAGGCAGTACCATTTGCAGCGTCGAAGGGCCGCGCAGAATATCAGTGGCGGCGCCAAGCTCGCGCGCCAGCGCCAGCGCTGATTGCAGCCGCTGCTGCATCGGCTGGTATTGTTGTTGGCCGGTATCGACCCAGACCACCAGCCAGGGCATCTGCCGTTTTTCCGCGATCCGCCGGCCTTGGCGGATCAGATATTCGTGATCACGGCGGTTGGAAATCAGCACCAGCAATTTATCCTGAATAAGATAATCATGGCTGCGCGCCTTCGCCGCCTGTTCGGCCGATAACTGGCTGTCGAGGTGCGTCATCACCCGTTTCATCGCCATTTCCCGCAGTGCGGTCAGGGTTTCCAACTGAAAAAACTGCTGCACTGCAGTGGCCGCGTAGTCAGCCAGATAGACTTTGCCCTGTTGCAGGCGTTCCAGTAAATGATTCGGTGCCAAATCAACAAACACCAATTGGCGGGCGCTGTCGATAAACTGATCCGGTACTGTTTCCTGCACCCGGATGCCGCTGATTTGCAGCACTAAATCATTCAGGCTGGCAATATGCTGCACATTCACCGTGGTATAGACGTCAATACCGGCAGCCAGTACTTCGGCGATGTCCTGATAACGCCTCTTATGCCGGCTACCGGGGATATTGCTATGTGCCAGTTCATCCACCAACAGTAACTCTGGGTGGGCGGCCAGCGCCGCATCCAAATCAAAGTCGCTTAAGGGTTGACCCTGATACTGGATTTCGCGTCTTGGTAACTGCACAAAGCCTTGCAATAACGCCTGAGTATCGGCCCGGCCATGACACTCCACCAGGCCTACCAGCACCTGACAGCCTTGTTGCTGCCGCTCGCGGGCGGCATTGAGCATGGCGCAGGTTTTGCCAACCCCGGGCGCGGCCCCTAAAAAGATTTTCAGTTGGCCACCGCGCTGTTGTTGCAGGTTTTTCAACAGCGCATCGGCTTGCTGGCTGCGTGTATCTGTCACCACGACGCTATTCCTTACTAATTAAAAGCTTTTACTCAGACCCAGCACCAGGCGGGTATCACATAACTTGATGCAGTCGCTGGCACTGACACTGGTTCCGGAAAGCATAAGTGACCAGTCCAAACCAAGTTGTGATGTTTGCACTTGCACACTCCAGTCGGTGTATGCCTTGACGGTGGCCGCAGCACTGCCGACAAAACCCTGATAATCTTTGAGTCCGGCAAAGCTATTGTATCCCAGATGCCAGCGCAGCTGTACCTGTTCTGCTAACTGTCGTTGCCAATCCAGCGTCAGATAGCCAAATTTACCGACGCCGGCGCCAAAATAGTTGTCGGTCAGGGCCAAACCCAGCGTCCAGTCCTGATAACTCAGTTTGCTATAGGCTTCGATAAAGTTGTAGTCGGTCTGGTCATTATCGCCTTGTGGGTAACGGTATTGCATCAACCCCAGATCCAGCTTGATATCCTCTGACAGTTGAAAGAACCGGCCAGCCGACAGATCCAGTTCCAGGCTGCCGTCGCCAAATTTGATATTGGAGCCCCAGGCCGTCAGATACCAGTCCTGCTGTTGCAAACTAAACTGGCCCTGCAGCGCCGGTCCTTCATTGGTCTGAGAAATGCCACGATACAGATAATCAGACACCAGTTGCAGCTGACCTGAGCTGGTGGCAGCACTGACCGGGGCAGGGCAAAGGGCGCTCAGTGTGATGGTGGACAGCAGAGCCAGGGTTAAAGAGTTGATACGCATAATATTCCTATGTTATTGAACAAAATGGCGCTGGATAAAGCTATCCAGCGCTGTTGCCAGCCTTTACTGTCAGCGATAATTGGATTATTTCAATGTTGCAGCCGTGCTACTGGGCATAGTCGCCGGCAGCGGAAATTGCTGATCCAGTGCTAGATTCAGTTGCAGCACATTGACAGTCGGCTGACCTAACAAGCCCCACTGCGGGCCTTGTTGCTGCTGGCTGAGCAGCAACTCCAGCGCGGTCGTGCTGATGCCACGGGCGGTGGCCACTCTGCCTAGTTGCAGCCGGGCGGCGGCTGGTGAAATATGCGGGTCGACGCCAGAGCCTGAGCTGGCCAATAAATCGACCGGTAATTGCTGTGGTGTCACCTGATATAAGGCGGCCAGATGCTGACTCTCATCGCTGACCCGTTGCCGCAATGCCGGGTTAGAAGGCGCTAAGTTGCTACCGCCGGTTGCCATTGGATCCGTGCCGACACTGCTCGGCCGGCCATGAAAATAATGACTGGCGGTAAAAGGCTGACCAATCAGCGCAGAACCGACATAACGCCCATTTGCAGTAGCCGTAGCTGAGTCGGCCGCTGCCGGCGTGGCACTGATTAAACTGCCATGCGCCTGCAGCGGGAATAACCAGCCACCGACAGTGGTGACCACTGGGCTATACAACAAGCCGCAGCCGACCAGCATCAGCACGGATAAACCCAGTGCCGGCCGCCAGACCGGCGGGGTAGCTGTAACAGCAGGGCTGGCCTTGGTTTGGACCTGCAGTGTACGAGTTGTGGAGTTGTTGTTAGTCATCAGATCACCCAATTCAGTAAGACATCAATCAGTTTGATGGCGACAAATGGCAGCAGCATGCCGCCAAGGCCAAAGATCAGCATATTGTTACGCAGCAATTTTTCCGCGCTGATGGCGCGGATTTTCACGCCCTTCAGTGCCAGTGGGATCAGCGCCGGAATAATCAGCGCGTTAAAAATTAGCGCTGATAACACCGCGATTTGTGGATCCGGCAGTTGCATCAGATTGAGTGCATTAATTTCTGGCATAGCTGCAGCAAACACAGCTGGCACTATGACAAAATATTTCGCCACATCATTGGCTAATGAGAAGGTGGTCAGGGCGCCGCGAGTGATCAATAACTGTTTACCGACCGCTACCACAGCTAACAATTTGGTTGGATCTGAATCCAAATCCACCATATTGCCGGCTTCTTTGGCGGCCTGAGTGCCGGAGTTCATCGCCAGACCAACGTCGGCCTGGGCCAGGGCCGGGGCGTCATTGCTGCCATCACCGACCATGGCCACCAGATGACCGCGGGCTTGTTCGCGCCGGATCAGTGCCAGCTTGTCTTCCGGTCTTGCTTCGGCGACAAAATCATCGACGCCGGCTACAGCGGCAATAGCCCCGGCTGTCACCGGGTTATCGCCTGTCACCATCACAGTACGAACCCCAAGCGCGCGTAATTCAGCAAAACGTTCGGCTACACCTGGTTTAATCACATCAGAGAGCTGGATCACACCAAAAATTTGTTGTGAACTGGCGACTACTAAAGGGGTAGCTCCCTGTTGTGCCACTTTGGCCACCAGCGCATCCAGTTGCGCCGGAATGGTCACGCCCTGGCTTTGCGCCCATTTTTTCACTGCATCAGCGGCACCTTTCATCAGATGACTGCCACTTGGCTGGGATAAACCTGATAACCGGGTTTGGGCGCTAAATGGGATAAACTCGGCTGCGGCGGGCATTGGTGGCAGTCCGAAGCCTTCGCTTTGGGCCAGTTTCAGCACGGACTTGCCTTCAGGTGTTGGATCTTGCAGCGAACACAAACAGGCGGCATTGATAAGCTCAGCCAGCGGGCAACCGCTGACCGGTAAGAAAGCCGTGGCCTGACGATCACCAAAGGTGATAGTGCCGGTTTTATCCAGCAGCAAAGTGTCGATATCACCGGCCACTTCGACGGCTTTACCGGATTTGGCAATCACATTGGCCTGTAAGGCCCGATTCATGCCAGCAATACCAATGGCTGGCAATAAACCGGCGATGGTGGTTGGGATCAGACAGACCAATAATGCGATCAGCATCAGCAGATCCAGCTCAATGCCGACAAATGCGGCCATCGCCGGCAAGGTGGCGACCGCAATGACGAACACCAGCGTCAGCGCTGCTAACAGTACCGTCAGCGCCAGCTCGTTGGGCGTTTTTTGCCGGTTGCTGCCTTCGACCAGGCTGATCATTTTATCCAGAAAACTGTGGCCAGCTTCGGCGGTGACTCTGACAACCACGTTGCCGCTTAATACTTTAGTACCAGCAATCACCCCTGAGTGATCAGTGCCGGCTTCGCGCAGTACCGGCGCCGATTCACCGGTCAGAGCTGACTCATTAATAGTGGCAACGCCCTGACTGATCTCACCATCGGCCGGAATAAATTCGCCAGCCAGCACCCGAACTTCATCTCCCGGTCTGAGTTGGCTGGCAGCCACAAGCTGCACCTGACCAGATTTATTCAGCAGTTGGGCGGTTAAATCGCGCCGACTGGCTTTTAAACTGGCGGCCTGACCGCGGCCACGCGCTTCAGCTATGGCTTCGGCAAAGTTGGCAAACCATAAAGTAAACAGCAAAATCAGACTGCAACAAAAAGCAAAGCCAATAGGTTGGCCGTGCCAGCCTTGCTGCAGTGTCAGGCCAAATGACAGCATAGTGCCGAGCCAGACCACCCCCATCACCGGGTTTTTCACCGCCTGGCGCGGTTCAAGTTTGTAGATTGCGGCCAGACTGGCCTGTTTGATCACAGCTTGGGTCAGCATATTAATGTCCTGCTCCAGAAGTAAAGCCAGACTGGCTTAATTGCAGTGCTTCGCCGATGGGGCCAAGTACCAGGGAAGGTAAAAAGGATAAGAAATTCAGCATTAAAATTACCGTCAACAGCGTGACGATAAAGGTAAGGCCACCCAGCGGTAAGCTGGCAGCATTACTGGCCAACTGGCGTTTTTGTGCCAATAAACCGGCGATATACAGCGGCAGCAATAACGGCAGGAAACGACCCAGTAACAGCACCAGCGCACAACTCAGATTCCACCATGGCGTGTTGTCGGCCAGACCTTCAAAACCGGAGCCATTGTTGGCAAAGGCTGAAGTATATTCATAAAACACCTGGGAAATACCATGTAAACCCGGATTACTGTTGCCAGTCAGCGCCGGAATACTCAGCGTGATGGCACTGAACACCAGTACCACAGCGCCTGGCAATACCAGTAAACAACCAAGGGCACTGAGTTCAGATTTTTCCAGCTTGCGGCCGAAGATTTCTGGCGTCCGGCCTGTCATCAGACCGGCCATAAATACGGCGATCCAGACATAAACCAGGAAGTTAACAAAACCACAGCCAATGCCACCCCAAATGGCGCCAATCAACATGGCAGAGCGGGTAATCAGACCAGCCAGCGGATTCATCGAGTCATGCATGGCATTAACCGAACCGTTTGAACTCTGGGTGGTTAAAGTGGCCCACAACGCCGACAAATCGGTGCCAAAGCGAACTTCTTTACCTTCCATATTGCCAGCAGGGGCTGACAGACCGGCAAAAGCCGCATTCGGTTGTTGTTCGCTATAAAGCGCCACCGCCACACAGATCAGACTGAGCGTGCCCATCACCACTAAGGTCATGCGGGCGAATTCAGGTCTTTTCAGCATGCCACCGGCCATAAACACCACTGCAATCGGGATCAGCACCAGCGCGATGGTTTGCAACAAGTTACTGAAAGGTGTTGGGTTTTCCAGTGGGTTACTGCTGTTTGGGCCATACCAGCCACCCCCATTGGTGCCGAGCTGTTTAATGGCGACCATGGCCGCGACCGGACCCAGCGGAATTTTTTGGCTGGTCAGTTGCTGATCAGCCTGCAATACCTCAATGGTTGGACTTGGCTGATAAGTCGAAGGAACACCCTGACTGGTCAGCAGCAGGGCCAGCACTGCACTGAGCGGGATTAATAATCGCAATACAGCTCGCACTGTGTCCTGATAATAATTACCCAAATCAGCGCCTGTGGTAACCACGCCAGACTGAGTTGTTGTATCGCTGACGGCAGCAGCTTGCCGGCCACCGGCTAAACCGCGGATCACCGCCAGACAAATCGCCAGTCCCATCGCCGGGGTGACAAATTGTAGCGTGACAATCACCACACTCTGGCTGAAAAAGCTCAGTTGTGCCTGACCGGAATAATGTTGCTGATTGGTGTTGGTTAAAAACGAAATCATGGTATGAAATGCCAGATCCCAACTCAGAGCACCAACACCATCCGGATTACCCGGCAACAGATGTTGCAGCATCAGCAGCAGATAGGCCAGTGTTGCCAGCAGCAGGTTACTGAGTAAAAAGGCTTTACCAAAAGCTTTCCAGTCCATGCCCTGAGCCGGATTGATCCCCAGCAGCTTAAAAATACCGTTTTCCAACGGTAAAAACAGTCGGTCACTCCAGTGCGACTGGCCACTGAAGATCGCAGTCATATAACGGCCAATTGGCCAGGCCAGCAGCAGTGCCAGCGTTAAAATCAAGATGATATCCATCAGCTATCCTCAGAACTTTTCCGGTGCCAACATGGCGTAAAACAACAAAGCGCAGACCGCGCTTATTCCTATCAGTTGAACTATCAACACAAAGCTGCTCATTTTTCACTCCAGTGGGACTTATGTACTTCTTAAGGAACTTCTTAAGGAACTTGGTTATTTACTGCCGCTGGCAATCGCCAGTCGGGGCTGACCCTGGTGCAGGCACTCAGGGTAAAACCGGCGGCTAAGATAGGGCCGGTCCGCGTAAAGACTCCAGATGGCAAGCCCCTCAGGGCGTAAAGAGTTCGTAAAATTGCGTCGTCAGTCACGGCGTGGTGCGGCAACAATGATTGGCAATCAAGCTTATTTTTGCTGTTGGATTTAATTTAAGTATTTGAAAAATAAATAAAAGATATGAATAGATATTAAAGCGGCACACAAAGGAGACTGGCAGCAGCCAGATCGCTTGCAGCAAGGCTTGGCTTTGCCTGATGCTCAGACCATCAGATGCGGCGGCCTCATGGCTTTGGCATCAGGCTGAGCCCGCAGACTTAACGCGGGGCAACTGAGTGGATAAGATGCGAAGCAAAAAAATAGCACAAACCTTGTTTTTCAGCCTGTTAGGGCTGGCGCCATTGCTGTTGGTCTGGGGCTGGCTCAGCGGCCAGTTGCAAGCCTGGCAGCAACAAGATCTGAACGACGGTCCTTATATTTTTTATCAAACGACAGCAGACCAAGCATTCAGCAAAGCTTTCACGGCAGATCGCAACGAAAAGCCGGCAAATACGGCAGTAGGTCAAAACCCGCAACTTCAGGTGCAGTGGATTTGTCAGGGCCAATTGTTGCAAACACAACAGCAACTGCAACAGCCAGTGCTGCCAGCCTGTGGTTTTCAACAACCGCTGCAAATCCGGCCACCGGCGACTGCGTTACCGACGGTGAAATTCAGCGCCAGCAAGCTGGCGGCGCTCAGTGATATTCACGGCCAGTACCCCTTGATGTTGCAACTGTTACAGCGCCATGGCGTGGTTGACGAACAACTGCAGTGGCGGTTCGGGACAGGCCATCTGGTGATCGCTGGCGATGTGATGGACAGAGGGCCACAAGTGACTGAAATATTGTGGTTTTTATATCAGTTAGAACAGCAGGCCATTCAAGCCGGTGGCCGGCTGCATTTGTTATTGGGCAATCATGAAACCATGGTGCTCAGAGCCGATCTGCGCTACATCCACGACAAATACCGTCAGGTTGCCAGCCTGCTTGGCCGCAGTTATCAGCAGCTCTACAGCGCTGATTCAGTGCTTGGCGATTGGCTGCGCAGTAAACCTGTGCTGGTGCAAATTAATGACAGCGTTTTTCTGCATGCCGGGCTGCATCCGGATTATCTGGCACTTGGCTTATCGATGTCGGCCGTGAATGAGCATTACCGGCAAGGGCTTGGCCTGAGTAAAAGTCTGCTCAAGCAACAGCCGGTGCTGGAGTTTTTGTATGGTTCAATTGGGCCTTTATGGTATCGCGGTTATTTCCGTGCCAAAGACGCCATCCAGTCGCCCGCCTTAGATCAACTGCTGCAGCAGTTACAACTGCGGCGCATCGTCGTGGGCCATACCAGCATGGATGCAGTGTACAGCCACTGGCAGGGCCGGGTGCTGTCACTCGATAGCAGTATCAAAAATGGCGTCGGTGGTGAATTGCTGTTATGGCAACTGCCGGGGATGCCAGCAGACACTTTTATGCGCGGCACCCTGGATGGCCAACGCTTAACGTTAACAGAGTGGCAGGCCGGGGCAGCGCAGCACTAAGGTTGACTGCGACTCTGTAATACACTGATTTATATAAAAATAGATATTAAAAGATATCAATTGGACAGTGAAAAGATGCCGATGGCATTGAGTTGTCTTGCTGACTACTGATGATACCAGGCAGTTGCTGCACTGTGGCTCACACCCAGCCAGCCACTGCAATCTGCGCCATAGCGTGGTCAGCCACCAGATTCGGTCTTGCGCCGGACTAAGCACCGAGATATGCAGGAAGCACAAGCGATAACAGGGATCCAGCAACATGATAAAAACAGGAAACACCCAATGAATAACAAGACTCTGATCGCCCGTATCGTGCAAACTGCTTTGGCTGGTGGCATCTTGCTGTCAGTGCCGTTACAGGCAGCAACCCAGACAGTGACAGCCGCGGCCAAACCAGACAGCCCGGAGCGGATCGAAGTAACAGGTTCCAGGATCAAAAGAACAGATATGGCCGGTGTCGCCCCTGTCACCGTCATCAGCGCCATTGATATTGAACGCAGTGGTTTTAGTAATGTGGAAGAAATTCTGCAAGCCAGTATCGGCAATGCCGGTCGTACTATCGAAG
Source organism: Rheinheimera sp. B2H12 (assembly GCF_059620065.1). Taxonomy (NCBI): domain Bacteria; kingdom Pseudomonadati; phylum Pseudomonadota; class Gammaproteobacteria; order Chromatiales; family Chromatiaceae; genus Rheinheimera; species Rheinheimera sp. B2H12. The sequence goes on from NZ_CM184363.1 coordinate 1,524,788, forward strand.
GCAATGAATCGAGCTGGACTCAGGGAGCCAGCACCATCAATTTACGGGGTATGGGGGCTAACCGCACTCTGGTGCTGGTCAATGGTAAAAGGGTGCCGCAGTATCCAACCGCCACTGGTGGTAATACCAACTTTGTCGATACCTCCACTTTTCCATCCAGTGCTGTGGAGCGGATTGAAATTCTGACCGGTGGCGCTTCGGCGATTTACGGTTCGGATGCGATCGGTGGGGTGGTGAACATTATCCTGAAAAAACAATATGACGGTTCCAGCTTAGAATTACGTCATGAAAATCCGCAACATGGTGGCAATGATAACAGTAAATTGTCTTTCACCAGTGGTTTTGAAACATCCTGGGGTAATACGGTGCTGGTGGCTGAATACACAGATGAAGAAATTCTGCTGGCCGGTCAACGAGAGCTGACTGCGGGTTTAGGCCCGGACAATATCAACTTGCACAGTACCACCTCCGCTTATATCCGCGATCGCAATAAAACCTTCCATAAAGATGAATATGTGATGGCCAATGAGCAGCAATGTTCAGCGTTGTTTGGTCAGCTTGCGGTGTATGACAGCAAAGAAAGCCGTCACAAATGCCGTTACAACGCGCTGGCAGAAGATGGTCTGCAGACCGGCAAAGAAGAATACAACCTGGTGCTGAACCATCAGAAAGATTTATCCGATGACTGGAGTCTGAGTGCTTTATTGCAAGCCAGTCATAAGGATACCGTTAAAGGGAATGCACAAAAGAGCATCAGCCCGACCATTTATATGGACCGCAATAAACCAGGCCGCTACAGCTACAATCAGGCTGATTTTGCCAGCAGCCGTGAATTCCGGGTCTATCGGCGGTTAGACGATTATGGTCAAAGCCGGTTGTATCCGGGTGAACAGGAAAGTTTGACCAGTTCCTTGGGTTTACAGGGCACTGTCGGGGATTATCAGCTTGAACTGAGCTGGGCTTATGGCAAAAGTAGCTTTACCCGCGAAGGCCGCAACCAGATGTTGATGGATAAGTTGCTGGAAGTGATTAGTTTTAATCCGGCGGATTCGGCCAATCCGGATAAATGGTATCCGATGGATGCGATGACACCAGCACAAAAAGATAAACTTTATGCCAACACTCTGACGGATGCCGGTTCAGGCCTAAACCAGTTATCTGCCGTGATGACCGGCGATCTGCTGGAGTTACCTGCTGGTACTGTGCAGTTTGCTAACTCGGTGGAGTGGGCGCGGGAGTGGTATTTCGATTTAAAAGATATCCACACCGTGAATGGTAACCTGATTGGTCAGGGCGGTACCCAAGGCCGCGGTGAGCGTAAACGTTATGCTGGTGCCAGTGAAGTGTCAGTGCCGCTGCTGGCACCAGACAGTGGTGTTGGCGCGCTGGAGCTCAGTGCCGCGGTCAGATATGACTATTATGACGATCAATCTGATGTCGGTGGTGCCATGACACCGCAGTTTGGCCTGAAGTATCAGCCAACCGAGGATGTGCTGGTCAGATTTAATGCCGGTCGCAGTTTCCGTGCACCGGATCTGCATCGGATGTATGCAGGGGTCAGCCGCTCTTTCAGCGAAACCACGGTCAAAGTAGACCCGAATCATCCTATCGATTTGGATGACTCATTTGAATCCTACAGCGCCGGTAATCTTGGCTTGACTGAAGAAAAGGGTAAATTTGCCAATTTAGGCGTGGTGGCGCAACTGACCGAGGATCTGAGTGCCAGCATTGATTACTGGCGGGTCTCGCTCGAAGGGGCTGTATATAGCGAAAGTTCACGCCGCATCCTGGAAAATAAAGCTTATGATATGACAGGTAAGGCGAGTAACTGTCGTGATATCAGTGGTTTAGGTTATATTCTGCAACGTCAGCCGGACCAGAGTTATCAGGACGTATTGTGCGTGCGCAGCGGCACCATCAACAGTGCTTATGAAGCTTCGCAGGGTATAGACGCTGAATTGAGCTACAAGCTGAGCCTGGCTGATTTCGGCCAGCTGAAAATCACGCCAAAAGTATCTTATATGATGAAAAAGGAGTACTTGCCGTTTACTGAAGGTGAACGGGAAGAGTACACCAAAGATGACTATCTGCCAGCATGGAAAACCGAGTTAGCGCTGAACTGGAGTGTGGAAGATTTAAGTGTGAATCTGAGCTGGTACTACTTAGGCACAGCCGAGGGCCGTGATGACTGGACGTTCAAAGACAGTGCCGGTAAAGAGTACCAACAAAGAGTCTGGAGTAAACTCGACAGCTATGATCGGGTGAACCTCAATAGCAGTTACCGCTTTAATCAACAGCATAAACTGTCTTTGGGTATCAATAACTTAACTGACAGTATGCCACCGTTATTTAAGCCTGGTCATCCGGAGCGGAATTCACATCCGTATTTTAGTGAAAACAGTGGCTACAACCTGATCGGGCGGATTTTCTACGCCAGTTATCAGTACAGCTTCTAAGTTGCCCAATCTGACCTGTGCGGGCAAGGTCTGTGGTGAGGAGTGAACAAGCAAGGCCGGTTCCGGCCTTGCTGTTTTTTGCTGTGTGTCATGCGAAGATGATGATGAAAACTCTGTTGATGTTGCTAACTGGGTTGTGACAGTGCTGGAACGGCTTGGGGTGGCTAAACGTGGCAACATCGCGATTGGTGGCCATTCTTATGGTGCTTTTATGGTGGCAAACTTATTGGCGCACACGGATTTATTTGCCGCCGGTATCGCCCGCAGCGGCGCTTATAACCGCACCCTGACACCTTTTGGTTTTCAAGCCGAACAGCGCCATTTATGGCAGCAACCTGAGCTTTATCTGGCGATGTCGCTTTATCTGGCGGCGACAAAAATCAAAGCTCCTTTGTTGCTGATCCACGGCAGCCATGATCAAAACAGTGGCACCAGACCCTTGCAATCAGAGTTGATGTACCAGGCGTTGCAGGGACTGGGTCGGGTCAGCCGGTTGGTGATCTTGCCGGCTGAGGGGCATCATTATCAGGCGCGACAGTCATTACAGCATCTGTTGTGGGAGCAACAACAGTGGTTGCAGCAACATTTGCAAGCAGACGGCAGTTCGGAGGTTGTTGTTGAGCGTCGCCGAAATTGATACATTAGCATCCTGCTTTTTTAATGAAGTTGATATGCCTGAATCTGGACGTTTTTCAGCCCAAGCTTTTTTGCTGAGTCATATTGTGGTTGATCCGGTGGCGCTGACGTTGACAGCGCCGCAGCAGACTGCTGTCAGCATTCAGCAGAAACCGATGGAAGTGCTGCAGTTTTTGGCGCAGCAATACCCGGCGCTGGTGACGCGTGAGCAGTTGATCGAAGCGGTCTGGGATGGCAATGGTTATGTCGGTGAAAAAGCCCTGACCAATGCCATCTGGCAATTACGGCATCAATTACAACAGCTCGGGGCCGCAGAACTGATTGGCACTATCCGCAAAAAAGGCTACCGCTTACAGGCAGCGCCAGCGCTGTTGTCGGCAACTAATCCCATGCACGCTCCGGTTACCGGTTCGGCTGGTGTCCTGACCAACATTGACCTCAGCACTGCTATGCCGTCCGGTGGTCTTAGCCTGGGGCTTGCTGGCAAAGCCTACCGCTGGTGGTTGCCAGTCGGCCTGTTGTGTTTGCTGCTATTAGGCTGGTTGTTCTGGTGGCTGCAGCAGCCTGCGCCCCAGGTACTGCAACAACAATTGACGCAGGGCAGTGGCCGCGCATTATTTCCGTCGTTATCCGATGATGGCCGTTATCTGGCTTTTAGCTGGCGTAAGTTTGAACAGGGCACAGATCTGTATCTGCTGGACTTACAACAGCCGCAACAGCCCTTTAAGCAACTGACATTCAGTCCTGACAACGAGAGCAGACCGGTGTGGGGGCGCGACCAGCAACATTTATATTATTCAGTCAATTCAGCTGTGTATGGTCATTGCAAAATTATGCGGCTAGACTTGCGGACCCTCAGCAGTACCCAACTGGCCAGTTGCAACCGGCACAGTTCAGTGTATCTGGATGTGTCACCGGATGGCCGTTATCTGTTGTTTAATGGCTCACTGACGCAAGATGGCCGCAGCTTATACCAACTGGATTTACAAAACAGTGAAGCCAAACCTGTGGCACTGCCTTGTCAGCAAAACTGTCAGCATCGGATCCGGGATCTGGCCTTTGCACCGGATGGCCGTAGTTTAGCCATTACCCGCCGTGCTAATGCTCTGTCAGAGCAGGTGTATTTACATCAATTGGCAACTGGCGAAGAAATTCAGCTGACCTCAGATGAAGAAGATATTCTGGGCATGGAGTGGCATCCGGATGGGGAACGACTGGTCTATGGCGCACTACGGCACGGGAAGCGCCATGCGGTGCTGCTGAATATCCGCACCAAACAGCGGCAAAATCTGGGGGTGGCCGATTTTGCCGGTCATACCCGGATCACCAGGGCGGGTGAGTTGTATTTCCATCGGTTAAATAGCTCCTCACAACTGGCTTATTTGCCGTTATCGAAAAATAAACCTGGCACTTTGTTTCCGCTGACGGCTTCGGATGAGCGCTATGAAAGCCCTGATTACAATCCAAATCGGCAGGCTTTAGTCTATGTCAGTAACAGTTCAGGTTATATGGAGTTATGGCAGGCCGATGCAGATATGCAAAATCCGAAACAATTAACCTCATTACAAGGGGTGGTAAAATATCCGCGCTGGTCAAGACATGGCGAAAAGGTGTTGTTTGTGGCTCGTTTTGCCGGTGAGCAACGCGACCGGCTGATGTTACTGGATATCACCACCGGTCAGCTCACCACGTTGCAAACCGGCATTCAATGGCACCGGCGCCCGAGCTGGTGGCATCAGGATCAAGGGGTGGTGTTTCGCAAAGGCGACAATTTATTTTTACTGAACCTGGCGGATCAGCAGATCAAACAATTAACCCATCAGGAAGGCGTTTATGCCGCAGTGACAGATAGCGGCAAAGTCTATTTCAGTAAAGGCACCAACCGCGGCTTATTCCAGTTATTGCCAGATGGTTCAGAACAACAGCTGCTCAGTGGCGAGCAATTTTCGCCTAAATATGCCTGGACAGTGGTAGGTGAAGACATTTATTTCCTGCAACACAGTCCAAACCAGCTGATGTTGAGCCGTTACGACAGTCAAACCCGGCAAGTGACTGACATCCAGTTATTATCGCTGGAATATTTATATCCCTTTAACAGCATTAGTTATGACGCCCAGCGCCAGCGGCTGTTACTGGAGCTATCGGCCATGCCCAGAGCTGATATTGTCAAACTGGAACACCCGTTATTGAAATGATGCCAGTTTGACCCGGTTTAGCAGACAAACCGATAGCCTACACCAGCTTCGGTTTTGATATGACGCGGTAATTCAGCGGTGGTTTCCAGTTTTTGCCGTAACTGGCCTATATGCACCCTGACCAGCTCAGGCCTGTCCTGATAGGTGTTGCCCCAGACTTGCTGCAAAATTTGATTGTGAGTTAAAGCGGCACCTTCATGCCTTAGTAAACACAACAACAGTTCAAATTCAATTTTAGTTAAATGCAGTGGCTGGCCAGCTTTACTGACCAGCCGCCGGCCAACATCGACCTTGATATCGCCAAAGCTGAAATGCTCCATGGCAGCTGTGCTCTGCGTTGTGGTTGGATGGGGCGCGCGCAGCGCTACCCGGATCCTGGCCAGTAACTCGCCTGCGCTAAAAGGCTTAGTGACATAATCGTTGGCGCCCAGATCCAGTGCTGTGACTTTGTCCTGCTCCTGTTGCCGCGCCGAAATTACAATCACCGGCACCTGGCTGGAGGCACGTAAAGTGCGTAATACGCTGATCCCGTCCTGATCCTGCAAGCCTAGATCAAGCAGAATTAAATCGGCTTTTTGTTGCTGCAACCAGCGTAAACCTGTGGCACCAGCCGCCCAAAACTCAGTCTGATAACCCTGACTTAGCAACAGGGTCTGTAAAAAACTCTGCATGCCGCTGTCATCTTCAAACACCCCGATCATGACGGTTGATTCGGACATAAAGGCCACTCCAGAGTTGCGATAAATTGTTGCTGGTCAGCACTGAGCTGCCGGTAAAAATGGCCCTGATGCAGGCTGGCGATTGTTTCGATGATAGGAATTCCCAGCCCAGAGCTACTGTCGCGGCCACGGGTTGCGGTAGTGGTAAACTGATTGGTTAACCGCAGTTGATTGCGCCCCTGCTGCAGCACTTCCAGATGGAAGGGCGGCTGGCCATGTTTACAGGCATTTTCCAGCATATTCGCCAGCGCAATTTCCAGCAGATCTGCCACTGCCAGCAGCCTGGCGCTGGCAGGTAACTGCAGCTGCGCCGGACCCAGCGCGGCCAGCTCAGGCCGGCGTGCCAGTGCACCGCTGATTAAGTCTGCTGTTAACACAGTTTCAAAACGCACAGTGGCTGGGGTCAACTGGGCTTTGCTCAATTCCAGCACTTTTTCAAATTGTTGATTTAACAACAAACTTTGCTGATAAATATTGGCGGCCTGCTGCTGTTTTTGTGACTCCGTCAATGGCAGGCTGGTATCCGCCAGCATGCTGGATGCACCCATAATAGTGGCCAGTGGGGTGCGCAAATCATGCGATAACGACCTTAATAACATAGTGCGGTTTTGCTCTGATTCCATTTGCAATTGCTGCTGCTTTTGTTGCTGCTGCAGCTGTAAATTCTGCAGACTTTGCGCCAACAAGGTACAAGCAGCCTGCAGCAGGGCAGATTCGGTTGCGCTGGCTGCTCTTGGCAGTTGCAGCCAGGCTAAAGCAGGTGCCTGGCCAATCAGAAAGATGTGTTGTGGCCCGGCTGGTGGCTGGCCCTGATAGATCTGGACCTTGCAACCCAAGCGGCGGCTTAAAAAGCGGGCGCTGTAGGCACAACAACTATCAAAGCTACGCCGGCTGGCCAGTCCGCGTGACAACCGGTACATACCACGTAATTCTGCCATGGAGGCTCTGGTTTGCAGCAATTGTTGTTGTAAGGTGTCGGATAAATAACTAATCGCCGCGCCAAGTGCCGCCATCACCACAAAACTAATTAAATTGCTGGCATCCTGCACGTGCAAGGTATTGTAAGGCGGTACAAAATTCCAGTTGAGCAGTAATACACTGAGCAATGTGGTCGCCAGCGCCCAGCCTTTGCCAAAGCGATAGGCCATCAAGGCTATCCATAACAATTGCAGCATGGCGATGTCAGTGATGCTGATGCTGCTGCGTAATTGTAATAACAACCAGGCGAGCAGCAAAGGGATGAACACAGTGCCCGTCAGTGCGGCTGGCCAGCCGGATAAGATGATTCGACGCATTGGCTTAATAGCGCCAATAAGCAGGGGTAAAAAAGATCAGCATGGTGAGAATTTCCAGTCGTCCCATCAACATGCCAATAGTTAACCACAATTTAGCGCCGTCTGGTAAGGAGGAAAAATTACCGGCCGGGCCAATAATGCTGCCAAGCCCTGGCCCAACATTGGCTACTGCGGTGGCAGCGCCAGTGACAGCGGTGACCAGGTCAAGCTGATAAAACGACAAAGCCAATGCCAGGGCGCCAATGGTGGCAAAGTAGATAAAGCAAAACGCCAGCACAGTGCCCAGTAATTGGTCATCGACAGTCCGACCGCCGTATTTTTGTGAGATCACGGCCTTGGGATGGATCAGCAGTTTAAATTGTTTCATCAACAGCAATGCCGCAAGCTGGATGCGAAAGATTTTTAACCCACCTGAGGTCGACCCTGAACAAGCGCCACAAAAAGTCAGGTAGAAAAACACCATCACAGCCAAGGGACCCCACAAGGTATAATCTTCAGAAGCATAACCACAGGTGGTAATAATAGAGACCACATTAAACAGACTATGAGTCAGTGCATCAAACCAGTCACGGTCATGATGCCAGTGTTGATAAGCTGCCAGCGTCAGGCTGCAGACCAACACAATGCTCAGGAAAGCTCTGACCTGTGGATCACGCCATAAGGCATGGCGATCCGTTTTTACCATAGCGACATAAAGCACAAAAGGCAGGGCGGCTGCCATCATAAAGAAGCTACTTAACCAAAAAATCAGCGGGGTGTCGCGATACTGACCAAACGAGGCATCATAGTTGGCAAAACCGCCGGTGGCGACTGTGGACATGCCATGAGTGATGGCATCAAACCCAGTCATGCCGGCGGCGTAATAACTCAACATAGTTGCCAGACTTAACAGCAGATACACCATGCCAATGGAACCTGACAAGGTTGAACTTTTCGGCAGGATTTTTTCCGAAATATCTGAGTTTTCAGTTTTGAATAATTTCATACCGCCAATTTTTAGCATCGGCAGAATCGCAATCGCCATCACGATAATGCCAATGCCACCGATCCAGTTCAGCACTGCACGCCAGAACAACAAGGCTTTTGGCATCTGATCCAGGCCGGCGAAGACTGTTGAGCCTGTGGTGGTAATAGCTGAAACCGTTTCGAACCAGGCGTCAACCCAGCTACAATTGGGGACTACCAGCCAAATCGGGATAGCCGCAAACAGACAGATACTGAGCCAACTGAGTGTCGTCAGGGCAAATAACTGGCGGTTTTTGATTTGACTACTGTGATGGCGGCCGCGGTAAATCAGCAGATTGGCGAAGAGCAGCGTAAAACAGGCGCTGGCTAAAAATAACCAGAAGATCTTTTCGTTATAAATCACAGCGACCACCACAGCGACCAGCTTTAACCCTGTCAGCATCAGCAGTAAATAACCAACAATCCGGTATAACAGCAAACGATTGGCGGAGTTGGTCAACGCCAGTTCAAGGTTTTTGGCCATAACATCTCAACAGCTTCGCTGCTCACAAGCAGGAACAGTCCACAGTATTTTGCTGCTGCGCAGTGTAATGGGGTTGGTGAAGGGCAGTTATAAAGTTTTTATAAAGATTACCGACAGCCCATCGCAATAGGGCGCTGCAGGCTAATGCTCTGCCGAGCAAGGGCAACCCCAATCGCATTGAGCATTGGGGTTGTCTGTTACTGGCATCAGAACAAGCAAATGGTGAGTCAGTTGTCAGCTGCGGATACAGTTAACTGCCGATGATTTGACCATCTTTTTTGCCAATCACCACCACAGCCGGGCGCGGTGGTAATTTCTGATCAAAATCCGGCCAGCGGGTGGATGGTTGGTCGAAACTGCTGCCATCAGCCGGATGCTGCACTGAACAGAATAAGTATTTGTCATCCGGGGTAAAAAACGGCCCGCAAATTTCCGCCCCGACTGGTGCCCGTAAAAAACGTTTTAGCAGTGCCCGGCCTGCGCCGCTGACATCGGTCGCCCAAATGCCTTCGGCAATATCAAAATCTTCGGCGCCATCTGAGGTGATCCAAAGCCGGCCTTGCCGGTCAAAAGCACAGTTATCCGGACAGGCCAGCCAGCTATTGGCACCGGTGGCCGGGTGGTAATTACTGGAGGGATCATCCTTGCGGCCCGCCAGTAAAAACAGATCCCAGGCAAAACTGCGCAGACTGTGATCGCCTTGTGGGGCCACCAGTTCGACAATTTGACCGGCTTTGTTGGCCGGGCGTGGATTCACCGGATTGAGCTGTGCTGGGGTGCGGTCAGCATTTTTGGTCAGCATCACGTACACGGCGCCATTGGCCGGATTGACTTCAACATCTTCCGGTCTGTCCATCGGGGTGGCGCCGAGTAAATCCGCCGCCTTGCGCACATCAATCAGCACATCAGCCTGACTGTGAAAACCATTGGCCGCTGTCAATGGACCTTCGTTCCACAGCAGCGGCAGCCAGTCGACAGTGCCATTGGCATCAAAGCGGGCACAATACAAAATACCATCATCCAATAACTCTAGGTTGGCGGCTCTATTGTCAGCTTGATACCGCTTATTTGATAAGAACTTATACAAGTATTCAAACTTTTGGTCATCGCCCATATAAGCCACCACCCGGCCATCTTTATTCAGATAAACGTTGGCACCTTCATGTTTAAAGCGGCCCAAGGCCGTACGCTTTTTCGGTGTAGAGGTTGGATCATAAGGATCAATTTCGACAATCCAGCCCATGTGGAAACTTTCGTTCGGCTCTTGACTCAGATCCCAGCGTGAATAATGCCGGGCCCAGCTTTTTTGTGGCTGACTTTGCATACCAAACCTTTGCAGACTGGCTTGCTCAGCGCTTTGACTGAAATCACCGGCAAACATGGCGTCAATATTTTCTTCGCCAGTCAGTACTGTGCCCCAGGGCGTGACACCGCCAGCGCAATTGCCGTAAGTGCCTAAGGTGTAAACGCCATCTTTAGATATCGCTGTCTGCATCCGGCGGCTACCGGCGGCCGGACCGCTCAGTTGCATCGGAGTCAGCGGGGTGATGCGGCGGGTATAAGCGGAATTTTTTTGTTGTTGCCATTGTCCCTGCTGCAGTTTGATTTCCACCACAGATAAACCATGGGCTGCAATGTCAGTATCGGTTTGGGCTTTTGTCAGGCTGGTATCGGCAGGTGCACCCGGCCACATTAAGGCTGGTACTGTATATTCATGATTGACCACCAACAAACCATGCTCAGCATTATTGCTACCCAGGGGTAATGGTAAAAAACCAATAAAATCGTTATTAAAACCAAACTGTTGCCGTTGTTTTTCCGCGCTTTGGTTGGTTGGGTCAAAGGCAGGACCAGCGGCAAATAAAGGTTCACCCCATTTCAGTAAGACTTGCGCCTGATAACCCGGTGGCACTTCGAGTGTTGGCGTCAGTTGATGGCTTTGTTCAGTGAAGGTCAGGCTGGATAGATTTTTACTGTTGCTGCCTGGCTGATTGGCAAGCTCTCTGCTGGCATCCTGCGCCATGGCTGGCAAGCTCGTGGCAACAGCGATAGCGCCGCTGCCGGCTAAAAAACTACGGCGTGACAGCCGGCTACCTAATAAATCTGCAAAATGAATGGCCATCATAGCTCCGGAAACTGGCGACGGGGATCAATTGCTGGCGGTGTCGCGCCCGTTGCTCACAGCAAAAAATAACAGAAACAATGTGATAGTATCACCAAAATCATGACGGAAGCATGACAGCCATCAGCTTAGCTCAGCAGTTTTTACCATAAAAAAATCCGGCCTGCTGGCCGGATTGTTGGCAGAAGCAGAGGCGGTGATCAGACCGCCAAAAAGTCCAGCATGCCTTCTGCGGCCTTGCGGCCCTGCGCTATGGCGGTGACGACTAAATCCGAGCCGCGCACCATATCCCCCCCGGCAAAAATCTTTTGCTGGTTGGTTTGCAGTGGAAACAGACTGTCTTCGCGGGCGATCACCCGACCTTTGTTATCGAGCTCAATACCTTTATCCTGCAGCCACTGCGGCGGACTTGGCTGGAAACCAAAGGCAATCACCACCGCATCAGCGGCCAGCACTTGTTCAGAGCCGGCCACAGCTTCCGCCGAGCGGCGGCCTTTGGCATCTGGCGCTCCTAGGGCGGTCGATACTACTTTGACACCACAGGCGCGGCCTTCGCTATCAATTTCAATGCCAAGGGGTTGTAAGTTAAACATAAACTCAACCCCTTCTTCGCGGGCATTTTGAACTTCTTTGCGTGAACCCGGCATATTGGCCTCATCACGCCGATAGGCACAAATCACTTTGCTGGCACCCTGACGAATGGCAGTCCGCACGCAGTCCATCGCGGTATCACCACCGCCGAGAACGACGACATTTTTACCTTTTAAATCAACAAATTGATGTTCGGTTTGCCAGCCCATCAGATTGTTGATATTGCCAATCAGATAGGGCAGGGCTTCATAGACCCCCGGCGCTTTTTCGTTGGCCAGATTACCCGCCATGGGCGTGTAGGTGCCAAGGGCTAAAAACACCGCATCGTAATCTGCCAACAAACTGTCAAAGCTGACATCAACTCCAACCGTGGTATTGAGGCGGAACTCGATGCCCATAGCGCTGAAAATTTCGCGCCGCAATTGCATCACGCCCTTTTCCAGCTTAAATGGCGGGATGCCAAAGGTCAGCAGGCCACCAATTTCCGGGTATTTATCAAACACCACAGGTGTCACGCCATTGCGCACCAGCACATCGGCACAAGCCAAGCCCGCCGGGCCTGCGCCAATCACGGCCACTTTTTTGTCGGTTTTCACCACAGCAGATAAGTCCGGCCGCCAGCCCATCTCGAAGGCTTTATCGGTGATGTACTTTTCAATCGAGCCGATGGTGACAGCACCAAAACCTTCATTCAGGGTACAAGCGCCTTCGCAAAGCCGATCTTGCGGACAAACCCGACCACAGACTTCAGGTAAGCTATTGGTTTTATGTGATAATTCCGCTGCTTCAATAATCTTGCCGTCATTGGCCAGTTTTAACCACTGCGGAATATAGTTATGCACCGGGCATTTCCATTCGCAATAGGGGTTACCACAATCCAGACAACGGTCAGCCTGACCGGCTGCTTGGGTGTCGGTCATCGGCTGATAAATTTCCACGAACTCGATAGTGCGGGCTTCGTGCGATTTTTTTGGCGGATCAACCCGCTTTACATCGATAAACTGATAAACATTCTGTGCCATTGTGAATTTCCTCGCCCTTACATCGCCTGCACCCGCAGCTCAGCAGAGGAGCGTGCGCGGTGACCCAATAACGTGTTGACGTCACTGGTTTTGGGTTTAATCAACTTAAATTGGGTTAAGCAACTTTGGAACGACGACAAAATCTTGTGCGCGCGTTCAGAACCTGTGGCTTCAAAATGCTGGTGGATCAGACTGCGCAGATGCTCTTGCAAGATTGGCGTGCTGACATCCAGACATTCGACTAACTCCGGGTTGACTCTGAGGGCTAAATCCTGATGTTCATCAAATAAATAGGCAAAGCCACCTGTCATACCGGCACCGAAGTTGACGCCGGTTTGACCCAGCACCACCACCACACCACCGGTCATATATTCACAGCAGTTATCGCCGGTGCCTTCAATCACGGCAATAGCGCCGGAGTTGCGCACGGCAAAACGTTCACCAGCCCGACCGGCCGCATAAAAACGGCCGCCGGTGGCCCCGTAAAGACAAGTGTTACCAACAATAGTGGCATTGTCTCTGGCAAAACTGACGCCCTTAGGCGGATAGACCGCAAGCTGGCCACCGGTCATGCCTTTGCCGACATAATCGTTGGCATCGCCTTGCAGTGACAGATGTAAACCACCCGCATTCCAGACGCCAAAGCTCTGGCCAGCGGTGCCGACAAACTGCACTTCAATCGGCTCAGTTGCCATGCCCTGGTTGCCATGATGGCGGGCGATCAGACCCGACAACGCGGCGCCGACTGAACGGTCGGTATTGCGGATCGGTAAAGTTAACCGGCCGCCGGTTTTGTATTTCACCATATCAAGGCATTTGGCCACCATTTGCTGATTGAGCGGACCTGAATCAAAGGGATCGTTGTTTTGCACACAATGCAGCGATTTTTCTGACTTCACGCCACAGGCTTGTAAAATCGGCGCTAAATCCAATTTCACTTGTCGGGCGGTCTGCCCTTGACGTTGCACTAATAAGTCGGTACGGCCAATTAAATCGGTAATTTCCCGCACGCCCATTTCAGCCAGTAATTGCCGCACTTCTAAGGCTAAGAACTTAAAGTAGTTCATCACCATTTCCGGCAAGCCGTTAAAGTGGTCGCGCCTCAGCGTGGCGTCCTGGGTGGCAACGCCGGTGGCGCAGTTATTTAAGTGGCAAATCCGTAAGAATTTACAGCCCAGCGCCACCATAGGGCCGGTGCCAAAGCCAAAACTTTCGGCGCCTAAAATAGCGGCTTTGACCACATCCAGGCCGGTTTTTAAGCCGCCATCTACTTGCAAGCGAACGCGGTCGCGTAAACCGTTTTCCACCAGAGCCTGATGCACTTCCGCTAAACCCAATTCCCACGGTGAACCTGCGTATTTCACTGAAGTGAGTGGGCTGGCACCAGTACCTCCGTCATAACCAGAAATGGTAATTAAGTCGGCATATGCTTTAGCGACACCTGTGGCGATAGTGCCAACACCAGGCTCGGATACCAGTTTGACTGAAATCAGCGCCTGTGGATTGACTTGTTTTAAGTCAAAAATCAGCTGCGACAAGTCTTCAATGGAATAAATATCATGGTGTGGCGGCGGTGAAATCAGTGTCACGCCAGGCACTGAATAACGCAGACGGGCAATTTCAGCCGTCACTTTTTCACCCGGCAGTTGACCACCTTCCCCAGGTTTGGCTCCCTGAGCGACTTTGATTTGAATGACTTCAGCATTAACTAAATAATGCGGCGTCACGCCAAAACGGCCTGAGGCTACTTGTTTAATTTTACTGTTTTTCTCAGTGCCAAACCGGCGTGGATCTTCACCACCTTCGCCGGAATTCGAGCGGCCGCCTAAGCGGTTCATCGCAATTGCCAAGGCTTCATGCGCTTCCGGACTTAAAGCACCAATCGACATCGCGGCGCTATCAAAGCGTGGATACAGCTGTTCGGCCGGTGCCACCTCAGCCAATGGGATTGCTGTGACGTGATCGGTCACCACTGTCAATAAATCGCGGATATGGGCGACCGGGCGCTGATTGACAAAATCTGAGTAGACTTTGTAATCCTCGTACAGACCGCTTTTTACTGCTTTTTGCAAGCTTTGCACCACATCCGGGTTGTAGGCGTGGTATTCGCCGTCATGGACATATTTGAGTAAACCACCATGATTCAGTGGCTTACGCTTGAGCCATGCCATATTGGCGCGTTGTTGCACGTCCTGCTGGAAGTCGTCAAAGTCAGCACCACCCAGCCTGGACGGGACGTCCGGGAAACACAACTGCATCACATTTTTATTCACGCCAACGGCTTCAAACAGGTTGGAGCAGCGATAGCTGGCCACTGTTGAAATACCCATTTTTGACATGATTTTATACAGGCCTTTGTTGATGCCCTTGCGATAGTTGATCACAGCTTCGCGCGCGCTGATATTCAACGAGCCTTTTTCACACAGTTGTTCGACGGTTTCATAAGCTAAAAACGGATAAATACCGGTAGCTCCCAACCCAACCAGGACGGCAAAATGATGTGGATCGCGCGCAGTCGCAGTTTCAATCACGATGTTGGAGTCACAGCGCAGTTGGGCATCGACCAACGCATGATGCACAGCACCGACCGCCATGGCCGCCGGAATTGGGATCAGATCCGGCGCAATGCGCCGGTCGGTTAAAATCACCAGCACCACTTTATGTTCCCGAACTGCAGTGACAGCGTCCAGCGCCAGTCGGCGCACGGCCTGTTCCAGCGTCTCTGCATTCGGCTGATAATTCAGGCTGAAGATCTGATGCTTATAGTATTTTTCATCGGCACTTTTTAACTGTTTTAAATCTGAATACATCATCACCGGCGATTCAAATTGAATACGACGAGCATAACCTGCGGTTTCAGAGAACACGTTATGTTCACGGCCAATGCTGGTGGCCAGTGACATCACATGGGCTTCCCGCAGCGGATCGATAGGCGGGTTGGTGACCTGGGCAAATTGCTGACGGAAATAATCATAAAAAGTGCGGGGCTTGCGCGATAACACCGCCATCGGCGTATCATCCCCCATGGAACCTACCGCTTCCTGGCCGTCTTTGGCCAGGACTGTGATGACCTGATCGATTTCTTCATAACTGTAGTTAAACAGCTTATGGTAAACCATGATTTCATCGTCGCTGAACACGCGTTTACCAATCAGGTCCACCTCAAACTTTTCGTATGGCACTAAGCGCTGGACGTTTTGCGTCAGCCATTGCCGGTAGGGGTGGCGGGCGCGTAAATCTTCATCGATTTCGTTGGAGCGCCAGATTTTGCCGGTTTGTGTATCAACTGCCAGCATCTCGCCCGGCCCGACGCGGCCTTTTTCCTGCACTTCATCAGGTGTGTAGTCCCAGATGCCAACTTCAGAAGCCAGCGTAATTAACTTATCCTTGGTAATCACAAAACGGGCTGGGCGCAGGCCATTGCGGTCCAGGTTACAGGCCACATGCTGGCCGTTGGTCAGCACAATACCGGCCGGACCATCCCATGGCTCCATATGCATAGAGTTAAATTCGTAAAAAGCTTTCAGATCATCAGCCATCACCTTGTTGCCTTGCCAGGCTGGTGGCACCAGCAAACGCATGGCACGGAATAAGTCCATGCCACCGGCTAAAAACAGTTCCAGCATATTGTCCAGTGAACTGGAGTCTGAACCTTTCTGACCAACAAAAGGCGCGGCGTTTTGCATATCTGGCAGTAATGGCGAGGCAAACTTGTACTGACGGGCGCGTGCCCATTGCCGGTTGCCGGTGATGGTATTAATTTCACCGTTATGGGCCAGAAAGCGGAAGGGTTGTGCCAATGCCCAGCGTGGCATGGTATTGGTGGAAAAACGCTGGTGAAAGACGCAAATGGCGGTTTCCATCCGAATATCGGCTAAGTCCAGATAAAATCCAGGCAAATCTGCCGGCATCATCAGGCCTTTAAATACGGTCACTAAGCCGGAGAAACTTGGGATATAAAAATCGTCGTCATTGACGATTTGTTTTTCGATACGGCGGCGCACCATATAAAGCCGGCGCTCTAAATCGTGATCGCCCCAGCCCGGCTGTGCACTGACAAAAGCCTGCATCACCCGCGGCATCGAATCGCGTGCGATAGGGCCAAGCACGGACGGATCGACCGGTACTTCACGCCAACCAACCAGGGTTAAGGTTTCGCGGGCGATTTCAGTTTCGGCAATTTCTTTGGCAAAGGCCGCTTTGACCGGATCCTGACTGAAAAAGAAAATCCCCACGCCATATTTTTTACCTAATACCCAGCCGTTTTCTTCGGCAATAGCCCGAAAAAAACTGTCAGGTTTTTGCATCAGCAAACCACAACCGTCACCGGTTTTGCCGTCTGCTGAAATTCCACCCCGGTGCTGCATCCGATCCAGGCCGCTGATGGCGGTCCGGACGATGCGATGGCTGGCGGTACCCTCTAAATGGGCAATTAAACCAAAGCCACAGTTTTCTCTGGCCTGGCTGTGGTGATACAACCCCATGACACTTTCCTCCAACCTGTCCTGCATTCAAATAAATATGTTTAATTTGTGAATTATTATTCTTTTTATATGTTTTTTTACGTGTGAAAGAAAATAACGGCAATACTTTCAAGGGTCAAGGGTTGTTAGTGTTTTTACTCTAGTGTCGTTTTTGTAGGTTTTAGCCGTCTATACATAAAGAGTACAGTTAGGTATACCGATATTCCGGCAAAAATGCAAGCTGACTTTTGGCGAATATCCCGCCAGTCATCGCTTGCAGCTGCGCGGACCTGTTATGTAATAAAATTACAGTTTTTACGATTTTATGGCAGTTAAAGCGGAAAAAAGCGCAAAAAAAAGCTGCCGAAGCAGCTTTTTCTCGTTAGATTACTAACAGCTTTATGCGTTAGTTATGCGAATGAATTGCATTTATCTAAGACTCAGGCGCGGTAGCCGCCCTGCATACCTTTGGCGGTGACAGCAACAGCGTCATGGGCGTGCAATGATTCATAGTGGTTGACGCGCAACCAGAAATCATCAAATTCGCTCAGTTGATTCAGCGCGTATTTTAACCGGCGTGCTGCGTCTTCACAGAACATCAGGTTCTGGCCATTTAAGCGGGCAAATTCCTGTTCATCGGCGCGTTTAACGGCAGCCTGAACCGGAGTTTTTAACGCGTCTTCAATGGCGTCAATCAGTTCAACAATTGGAAACTCAGTGACTTTATGGTTCAGTTTCACTTTAATTTCAGCCACTGAGCGTTGGCTGTGTGGAGTTGCCACTATGCCCTGGGTGGTTCCTAACCAATCCACCACCAGCTCACTACTGATGTGCTGTTGGCCGGCAAATTTTGCCACAAAAGCTTCCTGGATCAACTGACGCGCCAGCGCGGCTGAGCAAGGGCAAGTGGAAGAATAGGGCACCTTCACTGCCAGTTCGACTGATAATACCTTGTCCGTCACCTGACCTGTTACTGTCACCGGATAAGCTTTCCAGCCTTGTTTCTCGGTGATCAAAGCCTTGCGGCGTAAGTGCAGGTCAAAATCAAACTTTACAAAAGCCTGATTGCTTAATTCTTCGTGACTGCTGATAAAACCATCCAGCAAATCACAAAGACTGGCGTGGCTTAAGCTGGATTCACGCGATAAATCGTCCAGCAACAGATACAGCCGCGACATATGAATGCCCTTGGCTTTTGGGTCCCTCAGGTTCACAAAAGCTTCGACATGGGCGCTAACCTGACGCGGTGCTTCACCGGCCAGAGCCAGCATCAGTGGCACTTCAATATTGCTCATTCCAACCCAGTCCAGTACCCCTTCGGTGGTGGCACAAGAGTGGTTGGCTACATCTGGCATCGCTGTCGGCATGAATTCTCCAAGATCCGTCGATTGCAAAAAAATGGCATCAGTCTTAGTGGTAATTAACCTGTCTGGCTGAGCTCTCGTCAGCGCCGCCACAACGGCAGCATAGCTGGATAGCTGAAAAGGGCTGCATTTTACCCCAGTTCACAAATTTGTCTTATGAAAAATTTGCAACACAGCAATCCATTTTTTCGAGCAATAAGCCGAAAAAACAAAATACCCGATTAAAACAGTCGGGTATTCTACTCTTTCCCTTTACGCGCTGACAAGGAGGATGGATCAACCGTGATTTATTCGAAGGACCCTTTGACCACAGCTTTGCCCGCCCGAACCAGACTTCTGCCTTTGGCAAAAACACTGTCAATAACCAGATCGTCACAGCGGATCAGTAATAAATCGGCGTCCAGTCCTGCTTGTAACCGGCCTTTTTGCGCCAGACCCAAAATGCTGGCGGGTGATGATGTGACTGTCGCCAGGACCAATGGCAGTGGCAGCCGCCAATCCAGCACTGCGCTGCGGGCACTTTGCCACAATGAGCTGATTTTACCCACTTCCAGACCCAGCAACTTACCGCTGCTGTCGAAGATCGGCAAACTGGCGTTGCCATCCGAGCTCATCGTCAGTTGAGAGCTGCAAATGCCACGGTTGATGGCTTGCGCCAGTGCTTCGGCGGCGGCGATTTCGCCATGTTGCAAATCATAGCTGGTGGTGCTGGTGGTAAAATCAATCACGGCACCGGCGGCGGCAAAGGCAAAACCAGCGTTTAATAACGCCTGATTGCGGTTGATATGGGTTGGATAAAATTGCCGTAACGACAATTCAGTGCCAGCCACTGCCTGATGTAACGGCTCTAACAGACTAGCGCCGCTACCCACATGCACGCTGACAATACCACTTTTGCCTGCCAGCATACCGCCGACGCGAGCCTGAGCTGCCACTTTTCTGAGCTCTTCTAACGTCGGTTGCGAAGAGCGATGGTCGCTAATCGCGATTTCACCAACGCCGATAAACTTATCAATTAAGATCAGATCATCTGTGATGGAGCCGAGCAAAGTACGGCAAGGGACTTGATAAGAGCCGGTGTGACACCAGGTCGAGATCCCTTCAGTTTCTAAGGCCCAGGCTTTGGCTAATAAATTGCTCAGGGTGCGGGTGGTGGCATCAGTGCCCAGCACGCCGATGGCCGTGGTCACTCCGGCCAACGTAGCGTCGGTCAGCATCATTTCTGGCGTGCGGCTGGCAAATCCAGCTTCACCACCGCCACCAATAAAATGCACCAGCGAATCGACCAGGCCAGGCGTCAGATAAAAATCACTGGCATCAATCACTTCGATTGGAAAATTACTATCGCCCTGACTCAGTTGCGGTGCGATAGCGGCAATCTTAGTGCCAGCCACCAGCAGATCCTGCCGTCCCAAGTCATTCGGTGCCAGCAGGCGGGCATTTTTAAACAGTTTTAACGGTAACATAGAACATTCCTTAGCGATAATCGACCGCAACTGCAATCAATACGGCCAGACTGGCCAGCGCAAATAACCCCAACTGCAAGCGCCAGGCAAAACGGGCCCATTGCATCCAGTCCAGTCGTACCGCACCAAGACAACCTATTAACGATGCCGACGTTGGAACAATACAGTTGGTTAAACCATCCCCCAGTTGAAAAGCCAGCACCGCAATTTGCCGCGAGACGCCAATTAAATCCGACAGCGGTGCTACCAGTGGCATGGTCAGCGCGGCCTGGCCTGAGCCAGAAGTGACAAAAAAGTTGAATATCGACTGAAACAGCAGCATCAACCAGGCCGATAGATAAGGGGATAGTTCAGTAAAACTTTGACTGGCCAGATACAGCAAGGTATTGAGTGCAGAGGGCTGGGTTGGATCATCGCCACCCAGCAGCAGGACTATGCCTTTGGCCATGCCGACAATCAGCGCGGCTGGTAATAAATCGGCGGCACCTTTTTTAAAGGCCTCGGCTGCACCATTCATGGTCATGCGCTTACCGATAATTGCAACGATGGCGGTGGCAATCCCCAGGCTGAAAAACTGACTGGCGATTTCGGCAATATAATATCCACGGCTGAGCACCCCCCAGATGATCCAGCCGATACCGCTGACAAACAGTAGCAGGATCAACTGGTCGACCCAGTTAAAAGTGCTGTGTGCTAGTTGTTGCTGCTGAATTTGGTTTTTCAGCTTTAAATCAGAATGATAGCTATATGATTTTTCCGGTTGTGCCTTAATCTTGGCGGCATAATGCAGGGTAAATAACAGACCGGCTAAGGTAAATACCAGCCAGCACAGCAGACGGAATTCAGTACCGGATAAAATAGGTAAACCGGCGATGCCCTGAGCAATCGAGACACTAAACGGATTCATCCAACTGGTGGCAAAACCAATCTGGGTGGCAATATAAGTCACCAGTACTGTGGTAATGGCGTCATAACCCAGCGCCAGTAGCAGCGGCAGTAACACAATACAAAAAGCGATCGCTTCTTCGCCCATGCCAAAAATGGCACCACCAGCCGAAAAGAGCACAAATAACAACGGAATAAACAATAACTCTAGCTGCCTGGTATGGCGTACCAGGGCCAGAATGCCATTGTGGATGGCGCCGGACTGCATGATGATGCCAAAAGCACCGCCAGTCAGCAGAATAAACACCATTACGCCAATAGCTGCACCATTGCGATCGCCGGATACCATGCCTTCAAAGGCATAGTTCAGAAAGCCTAATTGACCAGGTTCGGCAAACAGCACTACTGCGGTATTGGCTTGGGGGCTATAACTAAAACTGTTGGGATCCAGTCTGGCTTGGCCGCTACTGGTTGGTTCCGGCGTGGTCAGGGCAAAACTGCCTGCCGGAATAAAATGCGATGCCACTGCTGCCAACAGCATCACAAAAAACAGGATCACCAGCGCATCCGGCATCGCCATCGCGCCCGCTGGGGCCGTGCCAGCCTGGTTTTCGCCGGCGGGCTGCGCTTTTCTGCTGTCGGCCGGGGCTGACATTGGAGGATTTGACATTTGAATTCACCATCTTCAGCGGCAGTTGAATGCCGGTACTTTGTCACAGGGCACCAGTTGTGCTGGTGCCCGTTGAAAGGCCAGGGCTGCAAAGTCGCAGCGCAACGAACCAGCGCTTAACAGGGGAGTGAACTCCCTCGGCTAGCGTCAGAACTTATAACTGGCTTGCAGCCGGAAATTGCGACCCAGCACATCGTGATTGAGCAAATCGACATCTTTATAGCGGCCATAGACAAAAGGCGGTTGCCGGTCAAACAGGTTGTCCAGATTTAAAGTCACCGTCAGCGCCTGACTAAATTGATAACCGAGCATCGCATTGACTTTAGTCCAGGATGGGATCCGCCGATCGACCTTGATACCCTGAGCCGCCAGCTTGCTGATATCAGCCGGATCAAGCAAAGCGATTTCATCCATATAATCACTGGTATAACTGACACTGGTGCCGGCAAACCAATGTTCACCATCCCAACGTAGCTTCATGCCTGCCAATATCTTTGGATAACGAAAGGCGCCAGCCAATTGCTCAGTGCCGGCAAATGCCCCCCGCTCGCGGCTGAAACTTATTAACCTGGTGACATCAGCACTGAGGCGGAAGTTACCCAGTTCACTGCTAATCACCTGGCTGAAACTTGCATCCACGCCTTTGGTTTGCTGATTACCGGTGTTTGCTAGCTGCAGAATATGGTCACGGAATAACGGCAGACTGCGGGCCCGCCGATCCACTTGTTGCCAGGCCGTCAGCACCTGATCCAGCGGCTGGCTGAAACCGGATTTCAGCTGCAAGGCATCACACATTTGCTGGGTAAAAGAAATACCAATCTGGTCGGCCGGAACCAGGCCACAAAACCGCAGGCTAGGATCGGTCAGAGTGTTTAATAAGGTTGCTTCCAGATCGGTGCCGATGGTTTTTTTATGCTCAAATTGCCAATAGTCCACCGCCAGCGTACTGCTGTCGGTCGGACTCCAGCCAAAGCCAGCACTATAAGAGGTGGCTTCTTCGGCTTGCAGATCCGGATTGCCAAGCTCCAGTGTATTTGGATTCAGCTCGCCACCGGCATCACCACCACAGTAAATAGCAGCAAATTCAGTCAGACAACGGGCGGTACTGCTGGTGGTACGCAGCTCAACACCACCTTGAGTCAGTGATGGTGCGCGAAAAGAGGTGGCGGCAGAAGCGCGCAGCACTAACTCTGCAACCGGCCGCCAGCTCAGCGCCGCTTTGGGATTAAAGCTGCTGCCAAAATCGGCATAATGATCAAGCCGGCCAGCCAGTTGTAGATCCAATGTGGTCAGCAGTGGCAGAAATAATTCAGCATAAATAGCGGCTTGATCGCGATCCGCCGTGGATTTGCTGGAACCAAAGCCAATCACGTCAACCAGATAATTGCGTTCAAATCTGGATTGAGCCATCAAATCAGGTTGATCAGACAGTTTTTCCTGCCTGACTTCCAGCCCAAACGCCGAAGCGACAGTGCCAGCCGGGAGTTGCCATAAATCGCCATTGAGGCGCAGATCGGCGGCCAGCACCGTTGATTTACCATGCCGCTGCGGGTTTTCCTGCATCAGGGCGACGACTTGCTGATTATCCTGCTGGCCGCCAAAAGGGTTGAACCATAAGCCGTTGTTGCTTGGGGCACAATTGGTGCTGCCATCTGCACATAACTCGCCAAATAAAGCGGCATTAAATTTATATCTGTTATAAATGCCACTGACTGCGGTTTGATCTGAGCTGCTGCGGGAGTAATTCAGTGCCGCTTCCCAGCTAAAGCGACCAAGTTCACCTTTTAAGCCTGAGACTATCCGGTAAGCATCTGTGCTGATTTCGAGCTGGCGCGGCGCTAAAAAACGGCCGCGAATTTCGGCCACCTGTACCCGCTGTCCAGTCGGGCTGGTGCCACGAATGGGATAAATCAATCGGCTGAGTACGGCATTGTTTTTAATCAAAGGATTGTTTGCTGCGGCCTGGATCCAGCTACTCTGATCCTGTAAATCGGCAAAATTGGCTGGCGTACTCTGAGCCGAAGATTCAGTGCGGCTGTAAAATACTTCATTAAACCATTCGACATCGCCGCTTTGCCGGGTATAGATAAAACCAGCCGAGCTTGATGTCAGCGCCGGGTTAAACAACATATCCTGATTCGGATTATAGCCGCAGGCGGTATCGCCAAATTCCGCATCTGTGACCACTATGAGCGCTGCCGGACAAGCCGGATCAGCAAAACCAACATATTCGCCGCTCACCGGATCTTTAAAATCTGAAGTGGTATAGCGGACACTGCCATATTGGCCGCGGGTCGACAAAGACCAGGTATTGGCAGTCATATCCCGGTCATGATAAGCAAAACTGTTCTTGTCATATAAATCCAGAAAAGCGGTTAAATTGCCCTGTTCAAAGTCATGACCAAACACCAGATTCAAACCTTTTTTACTTTCATCAGTGCTGGCGGTGGAATCGCCATAATGCAGATTAACTTCAGCGCCCTGATAATCTTTTTTCAGCACGTAGTTGATGACACCAGCCACCGCATCTGCACCATAAATCGCTGAGGCGCCGGTTGCCAGAATTTCAACCCGTTCAATGGCCGCCATCGGAATGGAGTTGATATCGACAAAATTTTCCGTGCCGGCGGCGAAAGAGGACGCTGCCACCCGCCGTCCGTTGATTAAGGTAAGGGTTGAGGAAGGGCCTAAACCACGCAGCGATGCAGCGGCTTGTCCGGCCGGGGTATCGTTGGAACCGGCGCCACTTTCGGAGGTGGAGAAAGTGCCGGAACCGCCTCTGAGCTGGCCAACATCCTTCAGTAATTCATACAGATTGCTGGCGCCGGATTTTTTGATGTCCTCGGCCGATAACACGACCAAAGGCTGGGTGCCTTCCAAATCCACCCCTTTGAGTCTGGAGCCTGTGACTTCGACCCGCTCAATCGACTTGTCATCATTTGCCTGTTGTGCCACAGCAACAGCTGAATGCACAGCAAAACTACCGGCCACTGCCAGTGCTAACGCAGAAAATTTAAACATGCTCGTACCTGCCTGAATTCCGTCCGGCTGAATATCGCGTGCTGCAATACGCTCAAGCCAGACTGAGTTATCGTTATGGTTTTATTTGATTTGTGGTGTTTACAGGAATAGCTTCCCGCCAGCCTAACCTACGTTGGCTGACTGTTGGCTACTCGTTAAACCACTCCGACAGGTAGTAGGACGAGTAGTGATAGCAATCGAGTCGGTGCGCTTTTTTCAGCATAAAAATCCGCTTCGTTATCACTGAGAAGGACGATTGCATTAACAATTACTTTGAATTGGCAAAGATGTCAAGACCAGCTACTCTGGCTTTTGCTAATTTAATTTTTGCTGTAGTTCATAAGCGAAGTGAGAAAGTGCTGATGAAAAAATTCCGTTACCCGCTGTTGTTGCTTGGCTTGCTGACAAGTCCGTTGCTGGCAAAAGAAAATCTCCGGCACCAAAGTTATGATCTGATGTTGATGGGTGGCGGTTTGTCGATATGTTCTTCGATGCAGCCGCAGCATTGCCGTACGCCATTGCCGGCAGACGCCGCTAAAAGCAGCAATCTGTTTGTCGTCAGTACTGAGGCCATCTTGCGCATTGAGCAGTCTGCCTTGTGGTCGGAACCCCGTCAGTTGTTGCGCTCACAGCTAGTGCAACTGCTACGGCAACTGCAGCAATCAGCGCAAGGCGAGCTGACCGAGCACGATTTGCTAAGCGCGCTGCGGGCGCAGTCGTTCACGCCTATGGCTGCTGAGCAAGCAACTACAGGGGCAGCCGTTGTGTCCGAACTGACGAATGCCGAGTTTGATTTAATGTTGGACCAACTAGAAGTGTTGCAACTCAGCGCCGACAGCGGGCCACGGCTGACCGAGCGGGTTTATCCGGCACTGAGTAAAGATCCGTTTTCGCTGGAGCTATATCAGCAATTTATTCGGCAGGCAGCCAGACGCAAAAAAGCCGCTAAACCCAAAATATTGTTGCTGGCGGCTTCAGGCCGTGATCCCTTCGCTGCCGTCGATTTTTATTTGGATTTATTCCGGCAATTAGGCGCTGATGCCAGCTGGTTACCGTTAAATGCCGCATATCAGGCGAGTGTGGCGCAAGCGAATGGTTGTGCAGATTTTGAACGTAATCTGGCCAGCTTACAGGGGAGTTATCAGCGCTCAGCCGTGTATCCGGATTTGATGGCGCAACAACTGACATTTTGCCAGCAAGGTGAAGCCGCTGCGCTGGCCTTGATCCACCAGGCCGATGGTATTTTTATTAATGGCGGTAATCAGAGTTTGACTTATTTGGCACTGAAAACGCCAGCCGGCGAGGACAGTGCCGCGCTGAGGCTGATCCGGCAGCAAATCAAGGCCGGTCAATTGATCATGGCAGGCTCCAGTGCTGGCACTGCAGTCCAGGCAGGTGGTAGTTATTTACAGCAAGCCACTGTGATGATCAGCAATGGTCAGAGTGAAACGGCGTTTATGCAAGGTGCAGTGGCAGCGCCAGCACCTTTGCCTGGTTGTCGCTTTGATCAAAGTTGCGGCCCTGGTTTATCGGAGCTCAGCCTGACCTATCAGGCGCAGGGTGGCTTGGGTTTATTTCCATGGGGCGTGCTGGACACCCACTTTTCTGAACGCGGCCGCGAAGGGCGGTTATTAGCACTGGTGGCGCAAACTGGCGCCCGCTTTGGCTTTGGTATTGATGAAGCCACAGCTTTGCTGGCGCGATCAGATCAGACCCAACAGGTGCATTTCCGGGTGCTGGGGCGGGAAGGGGTTTACGTCGCCGAACGCGCCGCTGACAGCAACTTTCAGCCGGGCAAGCGGTTAAAGATGCAAAGTCATTATTTTAGCCGGGAAGATGAATTCAGTCTGAGCCAGGCTGGACTCAGAGCCCAGCCCGCTGCCTGGAAGCAGTCGCTGTTGCCAGCGGCTGGCCAATTTAGTCAGCCGGATCTCAAGCCAGCTGTGATTCAAAGCGATGCGCTTGGCACTGACAAATACCGGCAACTGGCCAGCCAGCTCTGTCAGAGTCAGGCGGCGAAGTTACAGCAGCAGTTGCAGACAAAGTCAGGTCCATGGTTACTGACCTTACAACGTGATGAAAAAACCAGCAGTCGTGCCGGACAGTATCAGCAAAATGGTCAGCATAAGGTATATTGTTCGTACCAAAATATGGGAGTATTGCTCCAGACGTTATAGCGCTTTACTGTGCTGACAGAGGTTGAGTTAATTTGAGTCAATATCCGGTTTATGGCTGGGTGCATCGTCTGGCCACAGTGTTAAAACTGTGGGGATGGTTCCAGCTTGGTAGTCTGACAGTGTTATTTATCCTGGTCGGCAGTGGTTTGATCACGCTGGCGGCCAGTTTGATCCTGCACAATCAAGTCCGCTGGGACATGGTAGCCGGTGCCTTGTTGTTTGCGGCAGTGGCCGCACCTTTGTTTGTGTTCAGCCTGCTCTATCTGGTGAAACATCTGGATGCGGCTATGTTTTATCTGCAGGATTCGGCACGGCAGGAAACCTTGCTGAACCAGAACTTGCAGGAAAATATCCGTCAGCTGAACTTTGAAATCGAAGAGCGGAAAAAAGCTTTTCAGGCCAAACGCCGGGCTATTGATGAGTTGCGTAAAGAAATTGCCGGCCGTAAGAAAACCCAACAAGAACTGGAAGAACAAAGTTTATTAATGCGTTCCATTGTCGACAGCTCGCCGGATTTATTTTACTACCGTGATGAAACCGGCCGTTTCGCCAGTTGCAATAAAATGTTTGAACAACTGATTGGCAAGTCAGCAGCAGAGCTGATTGGACGTTTCCCTTCGGAAATTTATGCTGCCGATATGGCGCCGGCAGCCATTCTGACCGACCACGAAGTATCGGTACATCAGGCCGAGTTGACGCTGGATGTGGAATACATCACAGCTGCAGGTCAGGTGATGTGGTTTGAAATGCGTAAAGTGCCTTTTTATGACAATCAAAGCCGTTATATCGGCTTATTGGGCTTTGGTCGTGATATCACTTCGCGCAAGCTAGCCGAACAAGCACTGGAACGGGCCTATCAGGACAAAGGCAAATTTATCGCCACGCTGAGCCATGAATTACGCACGCCACTGAATGGTATTGTCGGTTTAACCCGGCGTTTATTACAAACCCAATTGCAGTCAGAGCAGCGTAGCTGGGCCAATACCATTTTCAGCAGCGCTGAAACCTTAGGTAATATTTTTAACGATATTATCGATTTAGATAAAATTGACCGGCAAGATCTGGATATCGTTTATCAAAGTGTCGCCTTGTCGCAATTTGTTGGTGATATCGCTAATTTTGCTGAACTCATTTGTCAGCAAAAAGGTTTGCAGTTCAGGCTGAACTGGTTACAGCCTTTTGAGGGTTATATCCGGTTAGACCCGACCCGGGTACGGCAGATTTTGTGGAACTTACTGAGTAATGCCGTCAAATTTACTGCCAAAGGCACTATTAGTTTAACCTGCGAATTTCGCCCGCAGGCAGATCAGGCACAGCTGGCTTTTACAGTCACAGACACAGGGATCGGTATTTCAGCGCAAGAACAAAATCGGATTTTTGATATGTATTACAAATCCAGTGATGGTCGCCGGATGAGTATTGTTGGTTCCGGTATTGGCCTGTCGGTGTCAAAAGCGCTGGCAGAGGCGATGGGCGGCAGTATTGGCCTGCGCAGTCAATTAAATCAGGGCAGTGAATTTTTAGTGTTACTACCTACTGCTGTGATGGCCAAGCCTGACCAACTGCCGGTCGTCAATTGCCCAAGTCTGACCGTCTTATTGGTGGAAGATGTGCCGCTCAATGCAGACATCGCCATTAATTTACTGGAGCAGCGCGGTCATAGCGTGATCCATGCCGAAACCGGTGAAGATGCGCTGGCGTTGCTGGAAACCGAAGATGACATTGATTTGGTGCTGCTGGATATGCAATTGCCGGATATGACCGGCGATCAAATTGCCAGATTTATGCAGGAAGAGTCGCATCTGGCGCAAATTCCGATTGTGGTGTTAAGTGCGAATGTGCGTAAGGCTGAGCAGCAACTGGCAGGACTGCAGATCGCGGGTTCTCTGGCGAAACCTATCAATACCGCCAATCTTGATCATGTATTAGCCCAGTTATTCTCGCCAAGCTCAGTGCGAGCTAAAGTCAATCCGGCCAGTGCCAGCAGCGATACCGTGCTTGATACGGCCACCTTACAGGACTATCTGCAGTCACTTGGCAAAAACTCAGTCAAACGCAGTATTCAATTATTTCAGCAATTATTGCCTGGTTATCTCAACAAAATGCTGGAAGCTGCCAGTCAACAACAATTGCCGGAATTTCAGGAAGCGGCGCATAAACTGAAAGGGGCAGCGGCATCGGTTGGATTATTGTGGGTACAGCAGCAAGCGAAACAGTTGGAATTGCAGGAACAGCCACAGTGGCAGGGCATGGAACGACAGTTAATCGAATATCACTTAACAATAGAGCGGCACTTGGCCGCTCTACATGAGTTTGTCGAACAATATTAACAGCTGAGCAAAGGCGGCTCACTTTTAATCAGGAACTGCGCAGGACTCAAGTCCGCGCTGCTCCTGCGCTGTTATTTTTCCAGCTTGCCAACAAAACGGTAACCTTCACCATGAATAGTGCTGATCAGCTCAGGGCTGTCGAGATCTGATTCAAAGTGTTTGCGGATACGGCGGATGGTCACGTCCACAGTACGGTCATTTGGCCGCAGATCACGACCCGTCATATGCCGGATTAACTGTTCACGGGTGAAAATTTTACCCGGTGTATCCAGCATCAAACGCAGAGCACGGTATTCACCTTTGGGTAAACGGCGTGACACAGCTTTTGGTGATGTCAGGTTGCGGCTGTTTTCATCTAAAGTCCAACCGTTAAACCTGACCACACTTTTATGCTCTTCCACCACAGGTTGAGCCACAGTGCGGCTTAACAGGTTGCGGGCACGAATGGTCAGTTCACGCGGATTAAATGGTTTTGTCAGGTAATCATCGGCACCAATTTCCAGACCCAGAATACGATCGACTTCACTGTCACGACCGGTCAGAAAAATCAGACCGATGTTTTCTTTCTGGCGCAGCTCCCGCGCCAGGATCAAGCCGTTTTTACCCGGAAGGTTAATATCCATCACGATCAGATTGACGGTGTTATCCGTCAGTTGCTGATGCATGTCTTCACCATTAACAGCTTCCAGCACCTCATACCCTTCACCCTGAAACAGGCTGACCAGGTTTAAGCGTGTTACTTCCTCGTCTTCTACGATCAATATCACAGGCGTCTGCATGGGAGATGAACCTTATGTAAATTGTGTTGGTTTTTTATACGGGTCGAAACTGTTGAAATGACAACTGGTTGTCATTTTTTTTGCAATTATAGCTGGCAGTCCAATTGTTAACAAGAAAATTTGTTAACAATTAGCCGAGACTAATAAAAGAAGGGATGAATTACGGATTCGACTTGAAAATGAATAGCTTAGATTTTGGCGGCTATCGGCGTTATTTTATAGCCGTTGTGCTGCCGAAGATTTAATCACCACCGGAAAATCAAACTGAATATCGATGCCATGGCCCAGGGTACTTTCCAGCGTGATTTTGCCATTTAAGGCTTGTGTCACCAGGTTATACACTAAGTGCATGCCCAGACCACTGCCGCCTTCGCCTCTTTTGGTGGTGACAAAAGGATCAAAAATACGTTTTTTGATATGTTCAGGCACGCCTGCACCATCGTCAGAATAGTGCACATAACAGCGACTGTTTGCCACTGTGACCACCACTTTAATCACACCATGTTCTTTGTTTTCAAAGGCATGAATTAAACTATTCATAATCAGATTAATTAAAATCTGGTTAATGGGACCAGGCTTGCTGTCGATTTCCAGACTAGGTTCACATTCGAGCAGCACCTGATGCTGGGTCTTTTTCAGATTGGGCCGCAGCGACAACAGCACTTCGTTCATCAGTTGCAACATATTAAATTGCCGGCGGTTTTCATTCGACTGATCAACTGCAACCTGTTTAAAACTGCGGATCAAACTGGCTGCTCTTTCCAGATTACGGTAGATGATGCCGAGGTTTTCTTTACTTTCTGCAAGGAATTTAGCCAGTTGTGATGAGGTCAGCTTTTTCTCATCAAAGGCTTTTTGAATATCCGCCAGTTTGTCCTGCATCAGGGTTGAGGCGGTAACACCCAAGCCAATTGGGGTATTGACTTCATGCGCTACCCCAGCCACCATTTGGCCAAGACTGGCCATTTTTTCTGTTTCAACAATTTGATTCTGATACTGGTGCAAGGTTTCCAGCGTGTTGAGCAAATCCTGATTCGAACTTTTCAGTGCCAGCGTCCGCTCGTTAATTTTATGCTCGAGCCCCTGGTTCAACTGCCGGATTTCCTGCTCCGCCTGTTGCACCTTGTTAAATTGTTGCTCAATCCGATCAAGCATATTGTTGATAGCCCGGCCCAGCATATGCAGTTCTTCAATTTCGGCAGCAGGGGCGCGCATGGAATAACTCTTTTCTTTGGTGACTTTTTGCACTACTGCCAGCAGATTTTCAATCGGGCGGGTAAAACGTTTTTGTAGCCGGATACTGATTAAAAATGCACAGAACAAGGCAATCACTGCAATTAACAAATCAAACAAGATCCTGTTTTGCATGTATTTATTTAATTCACCCAGCGTGGCTCGCAAATAAACATAGCCAATAATTTTATTTTCAAATTCGACCGCTTTGGTAATTTCTATCACATCACCGTCAAAATGCGGCTCCAGCAAAGTTTCGACATTGTCAAACTGAGTCGGATATGGACCGACATCCCTTTTGTTATAGCTGGAAAAAAAACTCAGTTCGTTGGTTTCTGCGGTTAATTTATAGATATGAATGTTGTATAAAATATCGACAGCTTCAAAAGATTTTAACCTGCCATCTTCCATCTCGGCATTGTCATACAAAATACTGGTGCGGGAATTAAATGCCAGTATGTTGGCATAAGCATGCAACTGATCGACCAGCTTCTTTTTCTGGAAACTAATATCCTGCAACGATGAAATCGTCAGCGAAGCGAGCAGGGTGATACTGCAGATCAGCATCACAACCCAACTGAGGGCGCCTTTGATGGATGTCGTGCGCAGTAAAGGCTTCATGATTCCGTCCAGTAAAGCTTTATGAATGTCAAATAGTTAGGTCTTTGATGTTATGCACTTTCATTAAATTAAGCAAACCGGCCTGACAAATTTGTTCTGGCCGTTTATAGTGAATTGCGGCTGAAAGCAGTCTGCCACAACTGTCATTTCAGCCTGATACCCTGTTATTGCACAGCAGCTGAAAGGAGCCGGTGATGGATCTTTGGGAAAGCTATAAAAGCAGTGTATTTATCTGCTATCAGCCACT
The DNA here is from genome assembly GCF_059620065.1 of Rheinheimera sp. B2H12. NCBI lineage: Bacteria > Pseudomonadati > Pseudomonadota > Gammaproteobacteria > Chromatiales > Chromatiaceae > Rheinheimera > Rheinheimera sp. B2H12. Next base: position 1,556,569 of record NZ_CM184363.1, read on the forward strand.
AGGCGATGCGATCGATTTTGCCATCATCAGTGCACAAAATCCGGCTGGTGCAGTGCAGCATCCGCAACACAATCTCAGATTAGACTGTGAATTAGAAAGCCATCTTGATCTGCATCAACTGCCCTACCGTGCTATTATCGGTTCTTCACCGGATCTGAGTTTTCAGGAAAAAAGCTGGGCTGTGTTATGTGAAAAAAGCCGGGCGCTGGCGTTAGCAAGGCAGTTTCAGCAAAACGCCATTTATTGGGTTGAGGCTGGAAAGTTGTATCTGGTGCCAGCTTTATGCTTCGGCGATGAGGAGTATCTGGGTTTGTATCAACAACGGCAAATAGTGCTGGCAGACTAGCCGCACAGGCTGGCAACTGAAATAACGCTGCTTTCAGTTGCCGGGCGATGCTAGTTTTTCCGGCAGTAATACACCACAAAACCCTGGCGTCTGGCCAGTTCTTTTACATTACCAAAAGCCGTTTTTAACCAGTCGGCATAAGGTAAATGGGCGTTGGCAACCAATGTCAGCGTGCCGCCACTGGTTAACTTCGTTTTGCTTTCATCAATAAATTTCTGCGCCACACTGTAGTCGGTTTTTAAGCCGGTATGGAATGGCGGGTTACTGACAATATGGTCAAATAACGGCGTGCCATTTGGCAAACCATCTGCCGCCAACACAGTGGCTTGTTGCTGATTCAAGGCAAAAGTTGCTTTGGTACTGGCGACTGCTAATGCGCTGACATCAGAACTGAACATCTGCAGTCCTGGCTGAGCTTTGAGCAAATAACAACCGACAATACCGGCACCACAGGCAAAATCAAGTACTCTGCCTTGCTGGATATGCTTTAAGTTTTCCAGCAGCAATAAAGTGCCGGCATCCAGTTTACCGTGGTTAAATACGCCAGGCAGTGAACAAAACTTCAGGCTATGTTGCCCGCCATTCGCCGGAACTGTTCCTGGAACAGTACCTGGAACAGTTCCTGGTACAGTACATCCAAACTGTTGCATCGCTACTTTTGGCAAAGGTTTCGCTGCTAAGTCGTTTAAGGCAAACCATAAACAGTGTTTAGCGTTATCCAGTTTGTGCGCGCCAAGGCCGAGTTTTTCAGCGTGACTGACCAGGCTTTTAATGCCGCCTTTGTTATCACCTACCAGATAAATCTGGCTGTCGGCGCTGATCAAACCATCCAGCTGCGCTAGGGTAAAGCCAAGCTGTTCTTTGCTCTTTGGATAAAATAACACCACAGTGTCAAACACTGTGGTAGCGATATCGGTGCTGGCTAAATCAGCGGCAAAATAACAAGGTGCCTGGCTTTGCGCTTGCCAGCACGTCGCCACAGTTTTATCTGTGGTATAACAATGTAACTGCAAACTGCCGTCGGCATGACTCAGCTCACGGGCTAAATCATCGGCCATAGGTTCAACCAGCAACACTTTACCGGTTAAATCAGCTTGATTGCGCAGTATTAACTGGCTTTGCGGGGTCAGCATCAATTGATCTTCTTAAACATTAAATCCCAGACGCCATGGCCAAGTTTGACACCACGGTTTTCGAATTTGGTTAAAGGCCGGTTATCCGGGCGAGGTACATATTGCTGATCGGTCGCCAGGTTTTGATAACCTTCAGCTGCGCTCATTACTTCCAGCATATGTTCGGCATAATTTTCCCAGTCAGTCGCCATATGAAAGACACCACCAAGTTTGAGTTTACGTCGCAATAATTGCACAAATTCCATCTGCACAATACGGCGTTTGTGATGACGGGTTTTATGCCATGGATCCGGAAAAAATAACTGGACAGTCGTCAGGCTATTATCGGCGATGCTGTCATTGAGAATTTCGACCGCGTCATGTTCAAATAACCTTAAGTTACTGACACCTTCTGCTTCGGCTTCACCCAGACAGGCACCAACGCCAGGTTTATGCACTTCAATGCCAATAAAATCCAGCTCAGGCGCTGCTTTTGCCATAGCGACCAGTGATTTACCCATGCCAAAACCAATTTCCAGCACCAGATCAGCACTGCGGCCAAACACCTGGCTGAAATCGTAAGGCTGTGCCTGATGTTCCAGACCCATAGTTGGCCAGAACAGTTCCAGACTGCGTTGCTGGCCTTTGGTCAGCCGGCCTTCACGCAGCACAAAACTACGGATACGACGCAGATATTTAGGCTGCTCAGCATTGTCAGTCGGCTCAGCGCTGACAACTTCAGCGGTTAAATGGGTTTCTGCTTTGGTCATTGGACACTCCGGCGGGAATTTTTTGCGGCGCACATTATGCGTTGTAACGCAGCGCTACTCAACCGACTTTGCATTGGCAGCAGCAAAATTGCGGGTTAGACTGCCGCCCTGCAATTCACAGGATTTTGTTATGTTAACGCAGTTAGAAGTCAAAGCTTTTCAAAATCAGGTAGTTAACTGGCAACTTAGCCATGGCCGCCATCAGTTACCCTGGCAGCAGCAAGTGACTCCGTATCGGGTGCTGGTGTCAGAACTGATGTTGCAGCAGACTCAAGTCAGTACTGTGATCCCTTATTTCCAGCGCTGGATGCAATCTTTTCCGACTATTGAGGCATTGGCTGGCGCCGATAACGATAGCGTGATGGCGCATTGGCAGGGCCTGGGTTATTACGCCCGGGCCCGCAACCTGCACAAAGCGGCGGTTTATATCAGCGGGCTGGGCGCATTTCCAGCCACGCTGGCCGGGTTACTGGCGGTGCCCGGGGTTGGCCGTTATACCGCAGGGGCTATTATGTCTTTTGCTTATGATCAATATGGCCCTATTGTGGATGGTAATGTCCGGCGTTTTTATGCCCGTTATTTTGCCATTGAAGGCGTCACCAGCAGCAGTGCGGTGGATAAAAAACTCTGGGCTTTGGCGGAACAATTGACGCCACAGACGCAATGCCGCAGTTTTGCCCAGGGTTTATTGGATTTAGGCGCGACTATTTGTAAACCCAGACAACCGCTGTGTGAGCAATGTCCGCTGGCCGGCAGTTGTCAGGCGCTGCTGCAAAACCGGCTGGATAGCCTGCCAACGGCGAAAGCAAAAAAAACGGTACCTACCAAAGACGGCCATTTTTTATGGCTGCAGCAGGATGGTTTGTTGTTTTTACAAAAAAGGCCGGCACCGGGGATCTGGGCGTCACTTTGGTCCTTGCCTCAGGTCGAAGCTGATTCAACCTTGTTATCTAAGGCACAGAAGCAAGGCGGCTTTGTGCATCAGTTCACCCATTACAAATTGAATGCCACCGTCTGGACGCCGCACCCTGCAGCCACTGCTGAGGTGAGGGAAGCAGCGAATGGCAGTTGGTATAACACTGAGCAATTGCAGCACATTGGTTTACCGGCACCAATCCGGGTTTTTATCGAGTCGAGCACCGGCAGCAAAGAGTAATTCGTCAGCATCGCCTTTGCCACTTGAGCATAGCTTGGCAAAATAGATTACAATGCTCGCCATTCAACGGCCTGCTGCCGGTTAATAGCTGGCAGCGGACCTTCAGTTACCCCTGAGCAGGAGCAGCATGATGGCACGCGAAGTATTTTGTCAGTATTTTAAAAAAACAGCAGCCGGACTGGATTTTCAGTTATATCCGGGTGAACTTGGCAAAAAGATTTTCGACAATATCAGCAAAGAAGCATTTGCCTTATGGCAGGCCAAGCAGACCATGCTGATTAACGAAAAGAAACTGAATATGATGAATCTGGAGCATCGCAAACTGTTGGAAGAGCAGATGCAGCAGTTTTTGTTTGAGGGACAGGATGTCACAGTCGAAGGTTATGTGCCGCAGGCCAAAGCTTAAGCCATTTTTTTCTCATAGGTGAGTTATGGCGCGCCGGTTACCTCCGCTTAATGCGTTAAAAGCTTTTGAAACTGCAGCCCGCCACTTAAGTTTTACCAAGGCGGCTGAAGAAATGTTTGTCACTCAGGCCGCCATCAGTCATCAAATCAAAGCACTGGAAGACCATTTAGGTCTGAAGCTGTTTATGCGGAAAAACCGCTCTTTGTTGCTGACCGAAGAAGGCCAGAGTTATTTTCTTGATATTAAAGAAATTTTTTTGCAGTTGCACGAAGCCACTGAGAAGTTGCTGGCGCGTGGTGCCAAAGGCTCGTTGACGGTCAGTCTGCAGCCGAGTTTTGCCATTCAGTGGCTGGTGCCGAGGCTGAGTTTATTCAGTGAGTTGCACTCGGATATCGACGTACGGATCCGGGCCGTTGATTCGGAAGAAGGCTCGCTGACCGATGATGTCGATGTTGCAATTTATTATGGTCGCGGCAGTTGGCGTAATCTGCATGCTGACAAACTGCATACTGAATATCTGTTACCAGTGTGTTCGCCGATGCTGCTCAATCGTGCCAAACCGCTGAATGAGCCGGCTGATTTGCGCTATCATACCTTATTGCATGACACCACCAGAGACGCTTGGAAAGCCTGGTTTACCAGTCAGGGTTTTAAGCATTTTAATGTCAATCAGGGACCGATTTTCAGTCATAGCGCTATGGTGTTGCAGGCGGCTATTCATGGCCAGGGCGTCGCATTGGCGCATAATGTGCTGGCGCAGCCGGATATTAATTCCGGCCGTTTGATTGTGCCTTTTAATCATGTGTTGCAAACCAAAGATGCCCATTATCTGGTGTGTCGTGACAGTCAGGCTGAACTTGGCAAAATTGCCGCTTTCCGGCACTGGATGAACGCCTTGGTGCAGCGTGAGCAGGAAGACTTTAAAGAGCAGCAATTTAATATTGCCGCAGTGACTGACTAATGACTGGGCTCATCACAACTGATGATGCCGAGTCAGCGCCATGGCTGAACTACCCGGCAACAAAACCGCTAGCTCGATTGTTGCTTTGTCATGGTGCCGGTGCGCCGGTACAAAGTGAGTTTTTAACCCAACTGGCACAACAGTTAGCCGCAGTTGGCGTGGAAGTCTGGGCCAGAAATTTTGTTTATATGCAAAAGTCGTTGCAAGGCCAAAAGCAACCGCCGCCAAAAATGGCAGTATTACAGCAGGAATTACAAGGCTGGTTAGCACAGTTACCGAACGACTTGCCGCTGCTGTTGGCGGGTAAATCGATGGGAGGGCGACTGGCAACTTTGCTGCTGGCAGACGGTCAGCCCCAGCCAGTTGCAGTGGCTGCGGTGGTGGTTTACGGTTATCCGTTTCGGCCAGCGGCCAAAAAACACTTACCTTTGTCGGCGCCGGAATTATCCGGTCGGGTGGCTCATTTGTCACAGTTAACAGTGCCGACCTTGCTGTTGCAAGGGCAAAGGGATGCCTTTGGCGGACCTGATTTGATTACGCCTGCTGAGCAGGCCAATTGGCCAGCGCTACAATTGCAATGGTTAGCTGGTGGCGATCATGATTTGCAAACCTTGAAAAAACAGCAGTTGACGCAGGCACAGTTAATTCAACAGGCGGCAGCACAGACCAGAGAGTTTATCGATGCAAAAATTTTGGCAAGTTAGTTTTTCCCTGGCCGCCTGTTATGGCGCAGTGGTGATTGGCATGTCCGCAGCAATTTCGCATTTGTTTAGCCATAGCCTGGATAGCCGTGCCTTTGCTTCCTTGCTAAGCAGTACTGCAGTACTGGCTTTTCAGACGCTGGCATTACTGCTGCTGAGTCAGTGGCAGTTGCAGCGAGTCACAGCGCCGTCCGGAGCGCAGTCCGGCCTGGTAGCAAGATTATGGCCGTTGTTGGTGGCCTTTGGTTTTCATTTCGGCCTTTGGCTATTTGTATACACAGTGTGGGCAGGGATTTTTACTTTGCCGATGCATTTTTCGCAGCTGGCGCCGGTTGGCGGTCAGTTGCTGTTAGTCAGTTGGCTGTTGCTGGCTGTCACGCCCTGGATCAGGAAATAACATGAAACAACTTTTACTTTATTGTCGCGCTGGTTTTGAAAAAGAATGTGCGGCAGAAATTCAGGACAAAGCGGGACAGCATGGTGTCTTCGGTTATTGCAAACTGAAAAATGACAGTGCTTTCGTGCTGTTCGAGGCTTATGACAGTGCCGCACTGGCCAATTTTTTCCGGGATTTTCCGTTTGAACAACTGGTGTTTATCCGGCAATGGGCCTTGTTGGTCGGCGAGTTAATCGATTTCCCGGCCGGTGACAGAGTCGGTGCCGTGGTAGCGCAGGCGCTGGCGGCAGAATTAACCACTTGTGGTGAAATTCGGGTTGAATATCCGGATACCAATGAAGGTAAAGAATTATCCACGCTCGCAAGAAAGTTGACAGTCCCACTGCGGCAAAGCCTGCGGCAGGCTGGCGTGATGTTGCCAAAACAACAGTCGCGGGCACCTGTGCTGCATTTGTTTATGTTATCTGGTCAGCAAGCTTATCTGGCGTTGTCTTATCCGGAAAACAGCAGCGAACTGGAAAATGGTATCCGCCGGCTGAAGTTTCCGCATGATGCGCCCAGTCGTAGTACGCTGAAACTGGAAGAAGCATTTTTACAGTTTATTCCGCGTGATGAATGGGACACCAGGCTCAGTTCAGGCATGAACGCAGTGGACCTGGGCGCATGTCCGGGTGGCTGGACCTATCAGTTGGTGATCCGTTCTATGATGGTGGTTGCCATTGATAACGGCATGATGGATCAGAAACTGATGGATACCGGTCAGGTCAAACATTATCAGGTCGATGGTTTTAAATTTCAGCCGGAAAAACGTAACGTGCACTGGCTGGTCTGCGACATGATTGAAAAACCGCAGCGCGTTGGCCAGTTAATTTGTGACTGGCTGATCAACGGCTGGTGTCAGGAAAGTATTTTTAACCTGAAATTGCCAATGAAAAAACGCTACGAAACCCTGCAGGAAGTACTGGCACAAATGCAGGCCCGTTTTGACGAAGCCGGCATGCGGGTGATCTTTCAGGCCAAGCACCTGTATCACGACCGGGAAGAAGTGACAGTGCATTTGTGTAAAGGTTAACTGGAATAGGGTGCCGCGTCGCGGCAAACCTAAGACTGAGCACAAAAGAAGACGCTGAAATTGACTGTTGAAGTGGCTGGTTATTTTTTAAAACCAGCCACTTCGAGGGTAGCTCCAAACAACTTATTGCTGCTTGTTATACTCCTGCCCAAATACCTTGCCAAAGAATGATTGTTTTAACCAAACCGGACGTTCGGTGGCGTTGGCAACCTCCAGCGCGATATCGTAGTTGATGTCGGCAAATAACGCGCCAGCGTCATAGCGGATAGGGCCAAAGTCTTTGGTTAAACCGGCGATATCATCGGTCGGTTTGTGGTAGTGCTTGGCGAAGAATTTTCCCCAGATTTCACCACCTTTTTGTTTTGGATCCTTTGAGGTAAAACCTGTCATCAGAAATACTGAAGGTACGCCTTTTTTCACCAGTGTGTAGTGATCTGAACGGGTAAAAATGGCCTGTTCCGGCATTGGATCGGCGCTTAATTTAATGCCGTGGTTGGCGGTAGCTCGTTCCACAGTCGCACCCAGCGATGAATGGTTGGCACCAAAAGCTATCATATCGGCAAATGGATATAACAACACCGGCATATCCAGGTTGACGTTCGCGACTATGGATTTAATAGGGCGGGTTGGGTTATGAGCAAAATAATCAGCACCTAACAGACCTTTTTCTTCACCGGTAACCGCCAGGAATAAGATTGACCGTTTTGGTTTGACCGGATTGGCGTGGTAGAGCCTTGCTGTTTCCAGCAAAATAGCGACACCGGCGGCATTATCCATCAGACCGTTATTGATTTTATCTTTTGAGCGTAAATCATTGCCGATACCAATATGATCAGAGTGAGCAGTCACTATCACATATTCATCTTTAAGTAGCGGATCAGAACCTGGCAACACTGCAGCGACGTTCTGACTCTGAATAGTTTTATGTTCTGATTCACGACTGAAACTGGCTTTAGCAGTTAACGGGAAACCTTTAGGACTTTGCTTTTTTTCCAGCATGGCAAAAATTTGCTCAAGGTTTTGTGGTGCACCTTCGAACAACATTTTAGCGGCATCCATATGCAGGTAAGCACCGGCTTGAAGCTGTGGATAATCATTGGCTTCAGAGCCATCCTGATTGACCCAGCGCACTCTTGGCGAATTTAAATACATCAGGCTGTTGGCATAAGGCCGGGTTTTTTCTTCAATTGGCGTATGCAGGGTAAAAACACCTACAGCGCCATGTTCAGCGGCAAGCTGTTGTTTTTGTGATCCAATATGGGCAGCTTCTTCACTTGGCAATGAACTTGGCCGGCCCGGTAATACCACGACAATTTTGCCTTTCACATCTAAACCAGCATAGTCATCGATACCGAACTCTTTCGACACCAGACCATAACCGACGAATACCAGTTCAGCATTGTTGACGCTGACTTTGCCCTGATGGCCGCTGGCGCTGGTGAAGTATTGTTTTGGATAAGCCAGTTTCTGCGCTTTGCCATTGATGTAAAAGACCAGTTCGTTACTGTTTTTCACCAACATGCTTTTTTTCATCGGCACTTGCTGGAAAAATTGCTGGTTATCACCCGCTGGTTGCAAGCCCAGTTGTTGAAAGTTGCTGGCAATATACTGGCTGGCTATCAAATGACCGCGGCTGCCGGTATCACGGCCTTCCAGGCTATCGTCGGCCAGAAACGCCATATGGGCAGCAATTCTGTTGGCGTCGGCTTTGACTGCTGCAGTTGTTACTGGACTGGCTGCGGTCGCAGCTGTGGTGTTGGCTGACTTATTGCTGGCTGTGGTGGCAGCACAAGCGCTGAGCAGTATTACGGATGATAACGTCATCCAGGGTGTTAATCGCATTGCTGATTCCTGAGAGTGAAGTGTAAGTGGCGCTGGCTTCAAATGGCCAGCTTTTTTTTGCCAAATCAGCCTATCATGAAATTGCTGTGACGCTGCTCGCTAGGCAAAGTGTCTGCGACCAGCGGAGGAAAATCAGCGGTAGTTTTGGCAAGCCGAACCACCTGTGGTCAGAGATTTGTCTTTAACTTTGCTGTCGTAAGCTCATCGGATTGATCTGGCATAAAAAGCTGCACTGCTTGCTCTGGCTGTGCAACTGTGACCTTTGCTTGTTGCAGGCATTGCTGACAAATACAGCTGATTTGGTCAGGGGCTTTGGCCAGTAACTGGGGTGGGAATTGTTGTTGCATACACCAGCAATGCTGGACCCGGCTTGTGCCAGCCAGGCATTGATTGGGTTGCTGGCAGAGCGGGCAAACAAAGTCAGACATTAGTTTTTCCATTGCGTTACAACCAAATAGTACTGTCGCAATCAGACCCGGACTGCCAACGGATATTTACGACCGTCGATGTGGGCCGGACTCGTCACGGCGAGCCCGGCTTTCGGCTAAATTTTAGATAATAGCTGAACTTTTCAGTAACTTAACCAGACTTTTCGCTGTCGCTGGATAAATCTTCCTGCTCGACAAAGTCTGGTTTTTTCATCGCCAGCACTTTATCGATGCGTTTGCCGTCCATATCAATAATTTCCAGCGACCAGGCACCCACTTCAACTATATCGGCTGTTTGCGGCATTTTACCGAGTAACAACATAATCAAACCATTCAGCGTCTGGTATCTGTTGCTGTCTTCTTCCGGTAACTTGCTGATATTCAGGCAATCTTTTAAATCAATCACCGGTAATAAACCATCCAGCAATAAAGAGCCATCGGCGCGGGTGATCACCATCATATCTTCGCCATCATCCTGGCTGAATTCACCGGTCAGGGCTTCCATCAAATCCAGCAAGGTTACCAGACCTTTTAAATCGCCATATTCATCGACCACAAACACCATCTGGCTGCCTGAGGTGCGGAAATGGTCCAGTAATTCCATACCGGTCAGACTATCTGGCACAAAGTTACACGGCTGCGCCAGTTCAGTTAAATCGGTCAGTTTACCGGATACCGATTGCACCAGTAATTGTTTTGTGGAGACCACCCCAATTAAATCATCGGCATGGCCACGGCAAACCGGAAAACGTGAATGCGGCGACTGCGTCAAGATCTGCAGGTTTTCTTCGATACTGTTTTCGACATCCAGAAACACAATGTCAGAACGTGGCACCATCAGGGAAGAAATGCTGCGCTCATCCAATCGGAACACGTTTTTCACCATAGTGTGTTCGTTTTGTTCAATCACCCCCGAACTGGAACCTTCCTGCAGCATGGCATGAATATCTTCGTGGGTGACATTGGATTCCTGATTTTGCGAAAAGCCAAATAATCGCATCAGGGTATGGGTGGAACCAGACAGCAACCAGACAAAGGGTTTTGTCAGTAACGCCAGCAATAACATAGGTTTAGCCATTACACATGCGATGGTTTCAGCGCTGATCTGGCCAATACGTTTTGGCACCAGCTCACCGACTACGATAGAGACATAAGTGACCACGATAACCACTAACACTGTGGCAAAGATGGTGCTGAAGGCCACTGGCATGCCAAGGCCTTGTAACCAGATGGCAAAAGGCCCGGCCAGGATTGCTTCACCGAAGATACCGTTCAGGATACCAATCGAGGTGATACCAATCTGCACCGTGGATAAAAATTGAGTCGGATCTTCGGCCAGTTTTAAGGCAATAGCGGCGGAGGATTTTCCATTGTGCGCCAGCGCGGTCAGTCGTGATTTGCGCGCTGTGACAATAGCAATTTCAGACATGGCAAAAATGCCGTTAAGCAAGATTAAACTGACAAGGATCAGGATTTCCATATAAACCATAAAGTGACTGCGAAGCGGTGAGTATACCAAAAAAGTGTTTCGCTGCTAGTGGTCTGTCACCAAGCAGTGCTGTTTTGTTAGGTTTAAAGCTGAATTAGCGCTGAAGCTGCCAGTATTATTTGCCAGCAACAAACAACGTTGTTGGTGTCAGCACCGCATGCAGCGGAATATCCCAGGCTTGCTGCGGTAAAGCCTCAAGCTGCTGACATTGATGCGCCAGGCCAACTAACATAGGGCGCTGAAGTCGTTGCGGCTGCTGAAGCCGCTGGCCACAAGCCTGCAACGGCAGCGTTTCGCTAAAAGCCGGAAGTTGCGCCAGGGTGCGATCATAAAAACCGCCTCCCATGCCCATCCGATTGCCGGCGGCATCAAAAGCCACCAGCGGCAGACAAATCAGCGATAACTGCGACAGCGGGCAAATCTGGCTGCAGTTGAGTACAGGTTCCGGGATACCAAAACGATTCGGCCGCATCGGGGTGTCGGTGTTGTAACGTTGAAACAATAAATAGCCGGGCGCAAAGGGATGCAACACCGGCAAATAAAGCTGTTTGCCTTGTTGCCATAACCAGGCGATTAATAATGTGGTATCCAGTTCAGCGTCATTGGTGAGATAAAGCGCAATATGCTGCGCTTGCTGCAAGGCGGTTTGGCCAGCAAAAGCGCTGACTAAATCGACGGCGGCTTGCTGTTGCTGAGCTTTCGTCAGGGCCTGTCGACGCGCGCGCATCTCGCTGCGCAGTTGCTGGCGCAAAGTTATGTTGGCCGCTGCAGGCAAAAACTGGTTTGGCATCGCCATCAGGTTGCAACTGTTCTGACAATAAAATTGGCATGAAAAATAGCATAGCCAGCGCTAAAAAGCAGTAACGGCTGTTGGTCAAGGATATTAAACATGAAGAGAGCGGGGGAAGTGTTCTCGAGGTTGCCGTGTCAAACGTTAGCCTCGAACCATAGGTTCAAGGCGGAAGTCAAATCAGCACCGCAGGCTTCCCGGTACGAGCCGGGCTTGCACAATAGTGCTGGATAAGAATTCCTATGTATAAACAATTATCGGCTCGGGGACATCAGCTTGATCACAAACAACCCAGAGAACGGGGCTAAGTATATCACCACAATGTGACAAGGTAAGCCTTATTCTGCGTTCTTTTTCATTTCCAGTAACTCATTGCACAAATTTAGTGCAATCATCAGTAATACGTCTTCCGCGCCATGCACGCCTGGTTGATAACGGGTATTACCAACGCGCTGTTCTAACTCCAGCATGGCATTTTGCAATTTTTCTTCCTGACCGGCCGGACAGGAAATTTTCATATGGCGACCCAGTACCGAAACGGTCAGTTGTTTTGGTTTGGCTTTAGTGACTGGGGCTGTTTCTTGCTTTTTCGGGTACATGGTGTCCTTTGTATCTTACAATTCGGTCTGACAATGCTGTTCAAATGCCCGGCCAAAACTGGCCGACTTGGCGCTGTGGGGCTGGCGGTGATAGCATAGTGCCAATTTTACTGTTAATGCCGGATTAATATGACCACTCAACTCCTACTTAATTACGACCACTGGACCAGTCAGTTGGATCAACATGCAGTGATGGCCTCAGCTGCCGAATTACATGGTTTGATTGCCGGCATGCTCAGTGCCGGTATCCCGGCGGATGCGGCGACGATTTTACCAGTATTGTCCGACTTCTTAAACGATGGGCAGGCGCTGAATGCACATTTAAAAGCGATTATCGAGCAATTAATTGCTGAAACAGCCCGGCAATTAGCAGATCCGGATTACGGTCTGGTGCTATTACTGCCAGGTGATGATGATTCGTTGCCGGAACGGCTGGAAGCTATGGTGGAGTGGGCGCAGGCGTTTCTGGTTGGATTTGCCATTCAGCAAACCGATTTATCGCTGGTCAGCGCCGATGTGCGTGATGCCATTGAACAATTATCCGAAGTGACCCGTATTGATATTTACACCGAAGATGACAGCAGCGAAGCTGAAAACGAAGAATCTTATTATCTGGTGCTGGAACATGTCCGGCTGATGGTGCTGACTTGCTTTAATGAAGTCGGGCAGAAATTTACCATCAGCGAAGTTGCCGCCAAAACGCTGCACTGAGGCAGTATTGCTTGCTGCAGTGAATGCTAGGCTGCAGAGTCAGGTCGTAACAGAAGAAAAATTGCGCAGGAGAAACCGATGTCGGTGGCCCATTTTGCAAAGCGTCGCGCCAAAGTGGCGGCGCAGATGCCGTTAAATTCTGTACTGCTGGTGCCAGCAGCACAGGAAATTACCCGTAGCCGGGATACTGAATTTAGTTTTCGTCAGGACAGTGATTTTTGCTATTTAACCGGTTTCCCGGAACCTGATGCGCTGCTTGTTCTGCAAAAAAGCGCCAGTGGCGAGGTCAGTGAACTGTTGTTATGTCGGCCAAAAGATCAACTGGCTGAAATCTGGCAGGGCCGCCGCTTTGGTCCTGTTCAAGCAAGTAGCCAGTTTGGCTTAGCTACGCAGAGCCTGGCCGAGCTTGACACTGAGCTGCTCACTGCGGTTAATCAAAAACAAACGCTGATTTATGCGCAAGGCGTTTATCCGGCTTTTGATGAAAAAGTGTTTGCCTTGCTGGCCACGCTGCGTAAATACCCAAAACGAGGTTATCTGGCACCGGTGCAGTTACAGGATTTTCGCCCGCTGATTGCAGAGCTGCGGTTAATTAAAGACGATGCCGAAATTGCCCTGATGCAGCAAGCCGGCCGGATCAGCGCGCAAGCGCATCTGCAGGCCATGCAGCAGTGCCGGCCTGGCATGTGGGAATATCAGCTCGAAGCTATTATCCGCTATCAATTTGCCATGCAAGGCGCCCGTGACTGCGCTTACAACACTATTGTTGGTGGCGGCGCCAACGGCTGCATTTTGCATTACACCGACAACAACTGCCAACTGCAGGATGGTGAGCTGGTGCTGATTGATGCCGGCTGTGAGTTGCAGGGCTATGCGGCGGATATTACCCGTACTTTCCCGGTGAGCGGCAAATTCAGCCAGGCGCAAGCGGCTTTGTATCAGGTGGTGCTAAACGCCCAATACGCTGCCTGTGCAGCAGTGAAACCCGGTAACAGCAGCAAAGATACTCTGGCAGCCGCTTGTTTTGAGCTGACCAAAGGTTTGCTGGAACTTGGTATTTTGCAAGGCGATCTGACTGAACTTATCGAACAGCAGGCTTGTAAACAGTATTTTATTCATGGTCTTGGCCATTGGCTTGGGCTGGATGTGCATGATGTGGGTGCTTATAAAGTGGCTGACACTGAACGCCCATTTGAACCTGGTATGGTGTTAACGATTGAACCTGGCCTGTATATTCCGGCCGGTTCAGCCTGTGATGAAAAATGGTGGGATCTGGCCGTTCGAATCGAAGATGATTTGTTGGTGATCAAAGAAGGTCATCTTAACCTGACGGATACTGTGCCAAAAGAAATTGCCGCAATTGAGCAGCTGATGGCTGCCGCTAAGGGACAATAAGTGCAAGCAGGCCAGAAGGGTGATGATAGCAGCGCCAGCAACTTTGATGTGGTGATTGCCGGTGGTGGGATGACAGGCGCGATGTTGGCGCTGGTGCTGCTGCAACAACAACCGGCGTTAAAGCTGGCCATCATTGAACAACAAGCTGAACAACAAGCTAAACAGCAAGCACAACCAGCCGAACAAGCCACTGCAGCCGCAGCCGCCAAGGCACCAGCGCTGAGTTTTGACAGTCGCAGTATTGCTTTGTCAGCGGCCAGTGTCGAATTGTTACAGCAATGGGGCCTGTGGCAGGATTTACGCCAGCATGGCTGTGCCATTCAAACCATTCAGGTGTCAGACCGCGGCCACTTTGGTAAAGCTGTGCTAAATGCCAGCGAGTTTGGCCGTCGCAGTCTGGGGCAGGTGATCGAAATCGAATGGCTGGGCGCCTTGTTGTATCCAAAGTTACAACAGTATGCCAATAGCGGTGCCTTAAGCTGGTTCAGACCAGCCCGCATCAGTGTTGTGCAGCCGGAGACTGATCACAATTTGTTGCAACTGAGTGATGGCCGGCAACTGAGCTGTCAACTACTGGTGCTGGCCGAAGGGGGCGACTCACCAACCCGCCAGCTGGCGGGATTTCAGACTCAGGTTGAGCCTTATCAGCAAACAGCATTAATTGCCAATATCGGCATTGCCGCCGGTCATCAGCATATAGCTCATGAACGTTTTACTGCCAATGGTCCACTGGCGTTGCTGCCGTTAACGCGGCAGCGTTATTCGCTGGTCTGGACTTTAGCGCCAGCCGAAGCCGAACATTTGCAGCAACTGCCGGAAGCGGAGTTTTTGACTGAGTTGCAACGCGCTTTTGGTTACAGTGCCGGCATCTTTACCGCGGCGGGTCAACGTCAGCTTTATCCGCTGGCACTGAAATACAGCACTGAAGCGGCCCGGCACCGGATTTTACTCTGTGGCAACAGCTTGCATAATTTGCATCCTATTGCCGGGCAAGGCTTTAATTTAGCGCTGCGTGATATTGCAGCCATTATTGGCTTGGTGGCGCAGTTGCCACTCTCCAGCGCGGCCGCAGCGGGCGATACTGCCATTGATTACGGTTGTTATCCGCTCTGGCGTAGCTATCAGCAGTTGCGCCAGGCCGATATGCAGCAGGTGATCCAACTGACCGATGGCATGGTGAAAGTGTTTTCTAATCAGTCCAGATTATTGGCGCTGGGTCGCAATCTGGCGTTAACAGCCTTGATGCAGTGCCAGGGGCTGAAACAGCTATTTGCCGGCCAAACCATGGGCCTGACGCCGCTGGCCCGGCAACAACAACAGATCAGCCAGTTCAGTCAGACTGGCTGGCAGGGCAACCCCGAGTGGCAGGAACACAAGCATGCAAACCTCTGATGTGATTATTGTGGGAGCTGGCAGTGCCGGTTTAACGCTGGCGCTGCTGCTGGCTCAGGCCGAACACAGCTCAGCCTTGTCCATCACTGTGCTGGACCAAGGGCCTGCGCCTGTACCAACCCGTCCAGCGTTGCAACGGGTCAGCGCGCTGAACTTAGCTGCCGAGCGTTTGCTCAGTAAACTTGGGGTCTGGGCTCTGTTGAGCGCCAAACCAGCTTATCAGCAGATGCAGGTGTGGGAAGCCGATAGTTTTGCTCGCATCAATTTTAGTGCTGCTGATGAAGGCCAGCAGGCGCTCGGTTATATGGTCGATAACGAAGAATTACGCCAGCAGTTGTTGCAGAAAGTGCAAAGTTATCCGCAGATCCAGTGCCGCTTTGAAGCGCGGATCAAAGATATTCATCTTACCGAGCAACAAAGTTTATTAACCTTAGCTGATGGCCGCTTGCTGCTGGCTAAATTGCTGGTCGGCGCTGATGGTGCTGAGTCTCAGGTCAGAAAAAGCCTGCAACTGACGCAAAATTTCTGGGATTACGACCACCATGCGGTGGTGGCAACCATTCGCACCGAGCAGCCGCATCAGGCCACGGCGCGGCAGGTGTTTTTACCAACCGGTCCTTTAGCTTTATTGCCACTGGCCGATCCTAAGCTCTGCTCTATTGTCTGGAGTACCTCGCCGCAGCAAGCGGCTGAGCTTTGTGCCTGTGATGAAACTTTATTTAATCAACAACTGACTGTCGCCAGTCAGGCGGTGTTGGGTGTGCTGAAAGTTGACAGTCACCGCGCCAGTTATCCGCTGAAAATGCGTTACGCCAGGCAATGGCAACGGCAGCAGGCGGTGTTAGTGGCGGATGCTGCCCATACCATACATCCACTGGCCGGTCAGGGCATGAACCTGGGGCTGATGGATGTGGCTGCATTAGCTGAACTAATAGATCAACAGATGGCAAGCAGCGGTCAGCCGGTCAGTAGCCGCATGCTGCGCCAGTATGAGCGCTGGCGCAAAGCGGAAGCACAACAGCTGATTGCAGCGATGGAGCTGTTTAAACGTGGTTTTATGGCGCCACAACCGCTGTTAAAGCTGGTCAGAGCTGTCGGGATGAAAGTGACCGATCAACTGCCGGCCGTGAAAAGTAAAATTATGGCAGCCGCGCTTGGCAATCAGGGCGATTTGCCAAAAATAGCCCGCCCTGAACTGCTCCCTTAAGCTCTATCGCCTATCAAAGCAACACAACAGGTCGATTTTCGCATTATTAAATCTAATTAATAAGGGGCTGTCGGCCTGTAGCCCCTTACGTTATAATCCGGCGCAACTTTTAGTCCTTAACCCGTTTGTGGTTATTCAGTGTTGTTGCTGTCACAGTGGTAAAACCTCAGGTTGTTACTGTCTGGCCATCACACTGACGACTGCATAAACAGCAGGCTTTGCTGGCGGGCAGGATGTCTTCCAGACAACAGCCGCCTTGCGGCATTCAGAGGATGGTACTGATGGCTCAACAAACAGTGTTAATTGGCAAACATATCGAAGCAGGCGCAAAAGTCGTCGATTTTCATGGCTGGGATATGCCACTGCACTATGGTTCTCAGATTGAAGAACACCACGCTGTCCGTACTGATGCCGGTATGTTTGATGTGTCGCACATGACCATCGTTGATCTGCACGGTGCCCGCACCCGCGAATTCCTGCGTTATTTAGTGGCGAATGATGTGGCCAAGCTGACAGTGCCTGGCAAAGCTTTATACACAGGTATGCTGAACGAGACCGGTGGTGTGATTGACGATCTGATCGTGTATTTCATGACGGAAGACTTCTTCCGCTTAGTAGTGAACTCAGCCACCCGCGAAAAAGATTTAGCCTGGATCAACGCCCAAGCGGCAGCTTTTGCCGTGACAGTGACCGAAAGACCTGAATTTGCCATGATTGCCGTACAAGGCCCGAATGCTAAAGCCAAAGTAGCGACCTTACTTTCTGCCGAGCAACAAGCTGCGGTGGCGGGCATGAAGCCATTTTTTGGCGTACAAGCCGGTGATTTGTTTATCGCCACTACAGGTTATACCGGTGAAGATGGTTACGAAATTTCGCTGCCAAACGACCAGGCTGCTGATTTCTGGCAAAAACTGTTAGATGCGGGCGTTAAACCGGCCGGTTTAGGTGCCCGTGATACCCTGCGTTTAGAAGCAGGCATGAATTTATACGGCCAGGATATGGATGAAACCGTATCGCCACTGGCTGCCAATATGGGCTGGACTATCGCCTGGGAACCAAGCGACCGTAACTTTATCGGTCGGGCCGCGCTGGAACAACACCGTGCTGCAGGTACCTTCAAGCTGGTCGGTCTGGTGATGGAACAAAAAGGCGTGCTGCGTCATGGCCAGAAAGTGGTAGTTGAGGGCGGCGAAGGCGAAATCACTTCAGGTACTTTCTCCCCAACCTTAGGTTACAGTATTGCGATGGCACGGGTACCAGCAACGGTTGCTGACACTGCAGAAGTGGACATCCGTGGTAAACTGGTGCCGGTCAAAGTGGTAAAACCAAGTTTTGTTCGTATGGGCAAAAAAGTTATCTAAACTGAACCACGGCGTTGCAAGTCGCTGACAGTTTAACGCGGGGTGGTGTGACCGCCTCGCGACTCACAAAATTAACAACCAAACTTCGAGTGAAGGTCCGAGGAAAAATCATGAGCAATATCCCACAAGAATTAAAATATGCTTCATCACATGAATGGGTTCGCAGCGAAGGTAACGGTGTTTACACTGTTGGTATTACTGAACACGCCCAAGACCTGTTAGGTGATATGGTGTTTGTGGAATTACCTGACGTCGGTGACACTGTGGCTCAGGGCGACGACGTGGCAGTTGCTGAATCAGTGAAAGCCGCTTCTGATATCTACGCGCCAATTTCTGGCGAAATTCTGGCCGTGAACGAAGCGCTGAATGATTCACCGGAAACAGTGAACAGCGCGCCTTACACGGATGGCTGGATGTTCCAGATTAAAGCAGCTGACGAAGCCGAAGTTGCTGCGCTGTTAGATGCCGCCGGATACGCCGCTTCTATCGCCGAATAAGCCCGTAAGGGCCACTGAAACCCCGCCGAAATGCGGGGTTTTGTTTATCCCCTGGTGGTATTGCTGCCAGTGGATAAGTGAAAAGTTAAACCTTTTCAAAGTAGTTAAATAAGCAACGCACTAGCCCAAACAGAACTTCGCAGCGTATCTGCAAAGTCTGCAACGCAAATTCGTTGCCCCCGTTAAGCTTTTTAGGAAATTCCAGGCATGACCACTTCTGTGAAAACCCTGTCGCAACTTGCGAACCATACTGACTTTATCGGCCGTCATATTGGCCCGAACGCTTTAGAGACTCAGGCCATGTTAGCTGAACTGAATGTCAGCAGCGTGGAAGAATTGATCGCGCAAACGGTACCTGCCGGTATTCGTCTGACGACGCCATTAGCGACTGGCGAAGCGACCACAGAAGCGGATGCGCTGGCTTATTTAAAAGCGGCTGCCAGCAAAAATAAAATGTTCAAATCTTACATCGGTATGGGTTATCACCCAACGTACACGCCGAATGTAATTTTACGTAACGTGCTGGAAAACCCGGGTTGGTATACAGCTTATACGCCATACCAGCCAGAAATCGCGCAGGGCCGGTTAGAAGCACTGCTGAATTTCCAACAAGTTTCATTAGATTTAACCGGGATGGAATTAGCGTCTGCGTCACTGCTGGACGAAGCCACGGCCGCTGCTGAAGCTATGGCGCTGGCCAAACGTGTGACTAAAAACAAAGCAAACGCTTATTTTATTGCTGATGACGTGCACCCACAAACCATAGATGTAGTGCGTACCCGTGCCGACATGTTCGGTTTTGAAATTATCGTGGGTAAAGCAGCTGACGCCGTCAACCACGATGTGTTCGGTGCTTTAATTCAATACCCGTCAACCACAGGTGAAGTACGCAACGATGCACAGCTGATTGCTGATTTAAAAGCGAAAAAAGCTATTGTTGCTGTGGTGACAGATCCAATGGCGCTGTTGCTGTTAAAATCTCCAGGTGAATTAGGCGCAGATGTGGTGGTCGGTTCAGCCCAGCGTTTTGGTGTGCCAATGGCCTTTGGTGGTCCACACTCAGCGTTTTTCGCCACCCGTGATGATTACAAACGCTCGATGCCAGGCCGGATCATTGGTGTTTCCAAAGACCGTCGTGGCAATCAGGCGCTACGGATGGCAATGCAAACGCGCGAACAGCATATCCGCCGCGAAAAAGCCAACTCGAACATTTGTACCGCTCAGGTGTTACTGGCCAATATGGCCTCGTTCTACTGCGTATTCCATGGCCCTGCTGGCCTGAAAAACATCGCCGAGCGCATTCATCGCTCTGCCGATGTCTTTGCTGCTGGTTTAACGGCTAAAGGCGTAACGCTTTCGCACCACAGCTGGTTTGACACAATCACCTTCAGTGTTGCTAACCGTAGTGAAGTGATTGCCCGCGCTTTAGCTGCTGGTGTGAACTTACGGACTGATTTGGCCGACACCTTAGGCGTCAGCTTCCACGAGCAAACCTCAGCCGCTGATATAGCTCAACTGTTTGATATCGTGTTGGGTGCAGCTCATGGCTTAGATGTAGCTGCCTTAGACGCTGCTATTGTCGCCAACGGCTCTACTTCAATTCCTGCCGATTTAGTGCGGACTTCGAAATATTTAACGCACCCGGTGTTTAACCAGTATCACAGTGAAACTGAGATGTTGCGTTATATCAAAAAACTGGAAAACAAAGACTTAGCCCTGAACCATGCGATGATTTCGTTAGGTTCATGCACCATGAAATTAAACGCCACTGCCGAAATGATCCCGGTGACCTGGCCAGAATTTGCGTCATTACACCCGTTTGTGCCAAAAGATCAGGCGCAAGGTTATTATCAGATGATTGGCGAACTGGCGGATTGGCTGGTGAATATCACTGGTTATGATCAAATGTCGATGCAACCAAACTCGGGTGCACAAGGCGAATACGCCGGCATGATCGCCATTCGTAAATACCATGAAAGCCGTGGTGATTCACACCGCAACATCTGTTTAATTCCAGTGTCAGCCCATGGTACTAACCCGGCGACAGCGGCGATGGCCAGTTTCGAAGTGGTGTTGGTGGATTGTGATAAGAGCGGCAACATCGACATGGCAGATTTAAAAGCCAAAGCCGAAGCTGTTTCAGACAAATTAGCCGCCATTATGGTGACTTACCCGTCTACCCACGGCGTGTTTGAAGAATCTATTCGCGAACTCTGTGACATAGTGCACGCGCACGGCGGCCAGGTCTATATGGACGGCGCTAACATGAATGCCCAGGTAGGCGTAACTTCACCAGGCTTTATCGGTGCCGACGTTTCGCACTTAAACCTGCATAAAACTTTCTGTATTCCACACGGCGGTGGCGGCCCTGGTATGGGTCCAATCGGTGTGAAAAAACAGCTGGCTCCGTTCCTGCCAAACCACGCAGTCGTGAAAATTGAAGGCACTGGTGCCGACAATGGTGCTGTGTCTGCTGCTCCATTTGGTAGCGCTGGCATTCTGCCAATCAGCTGGATGTACATCAAAATGATGGGCGGTGACGGTTTACGTCAAGCCACTGAAATGGCGATTGTGAACGCCAACTATATGGCTGCCAAACTGGATCCAATGTTCCCGGTGTTGTACAAAGGAACTAACGGCCGTGTGGCGCACGAATGTATTATTGATATGCGTCCGTTAAAAGAAGCCACTGGTGTCACCGAAATGGACATTGCCAAACGTTTGATGGACTACGGTTTCCACGCGCCAACCATGTCATTCCCAGTGGCCGGCACCCTGATGATTGAGCCAACTGAGTCTGAATCAAAAGTGGAAATGGACAAGTTTATCGAAGCGATGACGTCAATCCGGGCTGAAATTGCCAAGGTAGAAGCAGGCGAGTGGACCGCGGATAACAGCCCGCTGCACTTTGCCCCGCACACCATGGCTGATATTTTCGACGCCAATTGGGACCGGGTTTACGACCGTCAATACGCGGCCTTCCCGGCGCAGTATGTAGCCGACAACAAGTTCTGGCCAACAGTGACACGGATTGATGACGTCTATGGCGACCGCAACCTGATGTGTGCTTGCCCAAGCCCTGAGGATTATCGTTAATTAAATCAATGGCTTACAGGTGTTAATTTAACCTTGTAGTTATAGTTGAAAGCAAAAGCCGGCGCCAGTGAAGCGCCGGTTTTTTTATTTTATAAACCGCCAGACGGCATATCCTTTGGCTCGAAAGGCCGCTTTGAATGCTGGCCGCGAGTGCAGAGCTCAAGCAGCAATCACGACTGTACCAATAACGACAGCGGGCTTTTCACCGCATTGCCGCCACGCTGCAATACATGGGTGTAAATTTGGGTGGTCTTCACATCACTATGCCCCAGTTGTTCCTGCACAGTGCGAATATCGACGCCTGCTTCAAGCAGATGTGTGGCAAAACTATGGCGCAATGTGTGGCAGGTGACGTTTTTTGGATTTTTGCCAAATAAGCCGCTGCTTTGATGGCACGGCGTAAAGTGGCCATCATCCAGATGATGGCGACGGATAAAGCTAGATTCTGGATCGCGACTGAGCTGATAAGACGGAAACAGATATTGCCACTGCAGCGACTTCGGCGCTGCCGGATATTTTCGCTCCAGGGCGAAGGGTAGCCAGACGCCAGCATAAGCAGGTTGTTGTAAGTCTGCTTGAAAATAGTCGGCTACTTTTTTGATTTGGGTATGTAGTACAGGGATCAGTTCAGGGGCCAGGGTAACCCGCCGATTTTTATTGCCTTTACCTTGCCACACCAGTACCGAAAGATAGTCAAAATCGATATCTTTGACCCGCAATCTGACCGCTTCCATTAAGCGCAAGCCACTGCCATATAACAATTGTGCCAGCAATTTATAGCGCGGCTCGATGCAAAACAGTAGTTGCTGCACTTCAAGCCGAGTCAGCACCACTGGCAATTTTTGCGGGGTACGGGCTTTATT
Source organism: Rheinheimera sp. B2H12 (assembly GCF_059620065.1). Classification (NCBI taxonomy): domain Bacteria; kingdom Pseudomonadati; phylum Pseudomonadota; class Gammaproteobacteria; order Chromatiales; family Chromatiaceae; genus Rheinheimera; species Rheinheimera sp. B2H12. The sequence goes on from NZ_CM184363.1 coordinate 1,579,160, forward strand.
AAAATCCAACTGAATGGCCAAAGGGCGGCGTAAAATATGGCGATATAAATAGGCGAGGGCATTTAAAGCGGTCGCCTGCGTTTTGACCGCCACATGGCGCTGATTGGCAAGATAAGACAAAAAGTGTTCAACCTCTGGGTCGCTTAAATCCGCCGGATGTTGCTTTTTATGGTACAAAATATAGAATTTTATCCAATATAAATAGGTATCCACAGTGCGCTTGGCATATCGCTGCAACACCATGCGTTCACGGACAAAATCCAAAAATGGCGACGCCATAAATCACCTATGTATTGACTGTTTATATATACAGTAGTTTGTTTGAGTATTTTTTCCACCGTCTTGCGGGCACGAAACCGTTCCATCTCGTTTCTGGTTTGGTTGTATTAAATGGAAGTGGTTGATTTAATGTGGTTAAAAGGTTAAGTTTGTTTGAGTAAAATTCATGAAAGAAGGCAGAAAAATTTCCGTCTCGCGGGTTCTTTGCCTTCTATTAAATTGTTAGGTAACCATGAAAATTATTGCTAAAACAATCGGATACAGTGCTGTTGGCTATTTGGTAATGATAATCTTAGCTAAATTATTTTGGTTTATGTACCCTTACCCCGATAGTCCGACTCAAGAAGAAATTAACTTGGTTTGGAGTCTCCATGTGTTAGCTGAAAAGATATTGGGTTATTTAATCATTATTGTTCTATCGATATTGTTGGTTTTCAATTTTAAGCAACAATATGGAGTCAAAAGTATCTATTTGGCTATTTTTGCTGGCATAACTTACAACGTAATTGGTGGTTTAATCTGGATTGTAAGATTTGGCTATGAGCCTTATTTTAAACATTCTTTGCCATTGCAATTATTAGGGTTGGTGACAATTATTTGTGGGTTAACATCTTTATTTGCTTATAAATATTTACCTAACAAGCGCCTTAAACAGTGCGGCTGTTAGCCGCTGGACTCGCAACAAGTTGCTCGCCGTTTAGGCGATAGTTAGCTTGCAAAAGTAAAGTCGGTGTAATTGCATATTTTCGGTACGTTCGGTGGTTTAGCCCGTTCGTTACTACAACGCCGGTTTTCATCGCACAACTGGCTTGGCAAGGCGCTTAAAAGTAACTCAAACCGTTGGCGTCTTGCGCCAACGCCCCTGGCGGTAGCATGGTGTTTTTATGTTATGCAGCCGCAAGTTTTTAAATTGCACGGCTGTTGTGGTTTGTTGCACTGGTTGCTAACAACGCGCAGCAGTAGCGGCCTGCGGCCGCGGGACGCGCACAAGTTCGCGCCCCTGTGCTTATAGTTAGCTTGCAAAAGTAAAGTCGGTGTAATTGCATATTTTCGGTACATTCGGTGGTTTAGCCCGTTCGTTACTACAACGCCGGTTTTCATCGCACAACTGGCTTGGCAAGGCGCTTAAAAGTAACTCAAACCGTTGGCGTCTTGCGCCAACGCCCCTGGCGGTAGCATGGTGTTTTTATGTTATGCAGCCGCAAGTTTTTAAATTGCACGGCTGTTGTGGTTTGTTGCACTGGTTGCTAACAACGCGCAGCAGTAGCGGCCTGCGGCCGCGGGACGCTCACAAGTTCGCGCCCCTGTGCTTATAGTTATGCATAAATGGTGGTCCATTTGAAGCTGGCTCTGACCGTTATATTAATGATTTTTGCTGCTCAAGTAGCAGCAGAAGACTTATGCCCGATAAACGAAGATATTGAACCTGACATGCGGATGACGGAAAGCCATTTTACAAAAGAGAATGCTGAAGCAGCTGCAAATAAAATTAAAGGAATTATCTCCGGCGTGGATAAAAAGTATGAGTGGTTCACAGTGCCAAATAATCTGAAAGTCATTGAAGGTTTTATTTTGAAACGTGATGCTATGACCGCTAAAGGCGAAATGCAGCCATATCATAAAGAGCAATTTTGTGAATTTATGAAAAATAAAGCTTGGTGGTACGACTAAATGCATAACAAGGCGCGGCACTTTGCGGCCTGCGGCCGCAGCGACGCTCACCAAGGTTCGCGCGCGTGCGCTTATACTTTTAGCTTTCAAAAACAAAGTTCGGTGTAAATGCGCATTTGCGGTACGTTCGGTGGTTTAACCCGTTCGTAACTTCAACGCTGGTTTTCATTTCACAACTGGTTTGGCAAGGCGCTTAAAAGTAACGCAAACCGTTGGCGTCTTGCGCCAACGACCCGGGCGGTAGCATGGTGTTTTTATGTTATGCAGCCGCAAGTTTTTAAATTGCACGGCTGTTGTGGTTTGTTGCACTGGTTGCTAACAACGCGCAGCAGTAGCGGCCTGCGGCCGCGGGACGCTCACAAGTTCGCGCCCCTGCTCTTATAGTTAGCTTGCAAAAGTAAAGTCGGTGTAATTGCATATTTTCGGTACATTCGGTGGTTTAGCCCGTTCGTTACTACAACGCCGGTTTTCATCGCACAACTGGCTTGGCAAGGCGCTTAAAAGTAACTCAAACCGTTGGCGTCTTGCGCCAACGCCCCTGGCGGTAGCATGGTGTTTTTATGTTATGCAGCCGCAAGTTTTTAAATTGCACGGCTGTTGTGGTTTGTTGCACTGGTTGCTAACAACGCGCAGCAGTAGCGGCCTGCGGCCGCGGGACGCTCACAAGTTCGCGCCCCTGTGCTTATAGTTAGGTCTGCTATGAAACTTCCAATAGGTATCTATCTAATAGCGGCAATTTATGCTTTTTCTTGTTTGTACAGTATTAATACAGCGGCAATATGGGAAACGAATGGAATAAAATTTATCTGGCTGTTGGTGGGCGGAGGAGGCATCGCTGCAGGGCTGCTATACCGAAAGGCTTGGGCTTGGCACGTTGCTTTCGTTTTAGGCTGGATAGGTTTTGCAATGACACTAGTTTCAGTTTTGATTATGCTCGCAAGTGTCACGGTATCATGGTTGGTTTTGGTAATGTTAATAGGTGTAAGTATTTGCTTTAGCTACATATCATATCTTATTCCAACTTATTTAAATAAGCCGGTAATCAAAGCTATTTACATTCAACCTAACCAGCAAAGTCAGCAGGACTCGCCTGACGGCTCGCCTTTGCTTTGATTGTTAGCTTGTAAAAAGCAAAGCCGGTGCAATTGCGCATTTTCGGTACGTACGGTGGGTTAGCCCGTCCGTTATTTCAACGCCGTTTGTCATCATAAAACTTGCTTGGCAAGGCGCTTAAAAGTAACTCAAACAGTTGGCGTCTTGCGCCAACGCCCCGGGCGGTAGCATGGTGTTTTTATGTTATGCAGCCGCAAGTTTTAAAATTGCACGGCTGGCGCGGTTTGTTGCACGGGTTGCTAACAACGCGCATCAGTAGCGGCCTGCGGCCGCGGGACGCTCACAAGTTCGCGCCCCTGTGCTTATAGTTATGTGTAATGGAGTAGTTGGCATGGAGTTTCAGCTGTAGTGGCACACTGAATTTGGCCACCTGATTAGAGGTGTTATGCTATACCTCGTAAGCAATTAGGTGACATGATGAACAAAAAGACAAGACCTACTTTTAGCCCAGAATTTCGTCTGGAATGTGCCCAACTGGTGCTCGACCAAGGTTACTCGGTTGCTAAAGCAGCGGCAGCGATGAATGTTGGTAAATCCACCATGGATAAATGGGTTCGGCAGTTGCGTGAAGAGCGCTCAGGCATCACGCCCAAAGCCACACCGATGACGCCAGACCAACTTAAAATTCGCGAATTAGAGAAGCGAATCAAACAGATAGAGCTGGAAAAAGAAATCCTAAAAAAGGCTACAGCTCTCTTGATGTCGGACTCGCTGAACAATTCACGATAATTGCTCAGCTCAAGCAGAGTTATGCCGTGGCGCAGTTGTGCCGGGTGTTTGAAGTCCATCGCAGCAGCTTTAAGTATTGGAAAAAGCCCAAGGCGATTCAGCCAGAGCAGGTTGTTCGGCTAAGCAAAGTCCGTGAGCTGTTTGATGCCAGCAATGGCTCCGCAGGCTCTCGCAGCATTGCAACGATGGCAAGCACTCAGGGTGTTAAAATGAGCCGATACCTGGCGGCTAAATGCATGGAAAAACTAGGGTTTATCAGCTGCCAGCAACCGGCGCATTCATATAAAAAGACAGGCAGTGAACGGATTGATATCCCAAACTTGCTGGCGCGCCAGTTTGCCGTAACCAAACCAAATCAGGTGTGGTGTGGCGATGTGACCTACATCTGGACAGGCAACCGCTGGGCTTACTTAGCTGTAGTGATGGATTTATTTGCAAGAAAACCAATTGGTTGGGCCATGTCGTTCTCGCCTGACAGTGAATTAACCGGCAAGGCGCTTAGTCATGCGTTTGAATCCAGAGGTCGGCCTGAAGGAGTGATGTTCCATTCAGACCAAGGCAGCCATTACACCAGTACCAAGTTCCGGCAATTGCTGTGGCGCTTTCAAATTCGGCAAAGCATGAGTCGTCGTGGTAATTGCTGGGACAATAGCCCGATGGAGCGCTTCTTCAGAAGCTTAAAGACAGAATGGGTTCCGACCGTAGGTTACAGCTCATTTGCTCAAGCAGAACGAGAGATACTGAATTACATGCTGGGCTATTACAGCCAGCTCAGGCCACATCACTATAACGGTGGTTTGGCTCCGAATGAATCCGAGCGCAGGTACTGGCTTGGCTACAACGATGTGGCCAAAATTAGTTGACCACTACAATTTGCCCCCCGAAACCGTTGACCGCAGTTGGATTTATGCGGCAGGTGCAATTGCATCGACTCTTGACGACATTAGCTTGTGGCATCGTGGCTTACGCTCTGGGAAGGTAATTTCGGCTGAAAATTATCAGTTGATGGTAACTAGAGCAAAATTAAATAACGGAGAACCAATTAATTATGGGTTTGGCACTGATGTGTATCCGATAAGCGGTCAACCGTCGTACAGTCATCAAGGGCAAGTGCCTGGTTTTGTTGCATGGTCAGTCTATTTTCCCGCGCATGATTTACTTGGCACCGTATTCGGCAATAATGACGCAGTTCACCCAGGTCCAGCTTTGTTAAATATGATTGCAAGGCAACTGAACCTTTCTCCAGCGCCAATTGTTCGTAAAAATATTACAGAACAAGCTAAGGCTATGATTGGTAAATACAAAGGTGCAGATGATACGGTGATGACTGTTACATTTGATGATGGGCAACTCAGTGCGAAAACCAGCAATGGCGACATTCGAAAATTAGTGCTTCGGGAAAATAACTCTTTTTCGTATGAATGCACCGAAGATTATTATGAACTTAGAGAGCAGGATAATAAGCGTTTGCTTGTTCCTGTCAGCATTTACATGGGTGAACGAGCGCCTCTAGTTAGAATGGAAATATAACAAACGCCATCAAAAATGACTCGCAACAAGTTGCTCGCGTTTGTGGGCAGGTGTTATACATACATGGAAAAGTTTGAATCATGATTAAAACAATAACAGTCACGAAGTCGGATTATCTTAACTTCACTAATTACGCGTTTAAGCGCCTGTGCGCACCACAACCTAAGGGCGGTGCAGGGGTCATCAAAAACATGATTATTTGGTGTATTTCAGCGATAGCTTTTATGTTTGTATTTCAGATTGATTCATTATCCTTGTCTAGCTTCCATTGGCCTTCAGCTGCAATAGCTGCACTCCCTTTTGTTGTGTTTATTGTCGCTTACTCTAGCAATATGCGTAAACTCCGTCAGTCGAGCACTCCCAATGAAAATGGCTTAATGCTTGGGGAGAAAATCATAGAGTTTGGTAATGACGGAATTACAGAAATAAACCCACTTGGAAATTGTTTCTATAAATGGGAATGTGTTGAGTCAGTAGAAGATAATAACGGTGATCTTTATATTTTTTTAGATAAGCTTCTTGCCTTAATCATCCCAGCGTCTTCTTTTTCTTCAGATATAGAAAAAGCAGAGCTCCAATCAATAGTCAAAAAGTTTGTATAACAAGGCGCTGTTATATGGAACTGAAAGTGCAGACTCCGCAACAGAACCTTGGTACTCCGTCGGTCGCAGAGGTCGTCAGTGACATTGCCCAAATGTTCAAAAGGCTGCAAAGAAACGTGGTCATCGGAATCTCAGGGCGCGGAGGGGCTGGGAAGTCCACAGTTGTAGAAGAATTGCGCACGAGGCTTTACGACTGGTCTGTCGAGCCGTTAGTGCTTCACGTTGACGACTTTGTTTTTCCAAAGGCGGTTCGGGATGCAAATCCTGACCGAGCGAGGCGAGGTACTATGAGTCGTCTGAGGAATCCCCACAAATGGAGTAGGTAAAACAAATAGTTAGGCGAGATGGGAACATTCATGGCAGTTCCTGATCTGATCTTTCGCCAAAAAAATAACCAGTAGCACGCCATGAATGTTCAACGAATGCTCGCCGATTTTCTCTCATTTGTCACGCCAAAAAACATCCATAAAACCAGAATGGCGTCACTTTGCGCGTCGTTGCAAAGTTTAGTCACCAACGGCAAATGTACGGTCACTGCCATCGGTCGCGGAATTCAAAGTGCCGCTACTGAAAAAAGCTGTATTAAAAGAGCCGACCGGCTGCTGAGTAACGAAGGTTTACAGGACGACATTCCGCTGATTTATGCGGCACTGACGAAGGCATTAGTTCAAACTAAACAACCCCTTATCTTGGTTGATTGGAGTAACGCCGACAATAAAAAGCGTCACTTTATCTTGCGGGCCAGCCTCGCACTCGAAGGCCGCTCTTTGACCTTGCTGCAAGAAGTGAAAGCGATTGATGAGTACAACTGCCCACGCGTGCATCAGGCATTTTTGCTACGCCTGAAGGCTAGTTTGGCAGCGGATTGCCGACCGATTATCGTCACCGACGCCGGTTTTAAGGTGCCGTGGCTGAAACAAATTCGTAAGTTGGGCTGGCATTATATTGCGCGGGTGCGCGGCAATCAGACGCTGCAACTGCCTGATTCTAGAACATTTATCAGTGTGGACCAGCTCTACAAAAAAGCCAGAACGACGCCGCAGTGTTTGGGTAAAATTAAGCTCACTAGCAGCCAGCGTTATGTAACCACAGCAGTGTTAGTCGGCACGCACTGGAAACTTCGAAAACGCGATAAACATAAGTCATACAAAGAGCCCTGGTTACTGGTAAGTTCATTAGCGCAAACAGCTGATTATGCTTCAAAAATCGCTAAGTGTTACAGCGCCAGAATGCAAATTGAAGAGAGCTTCCGCGACCAGAAAAGCCAGACATATGGTCTTGGCAGCAACACGCATCAGACCTATAAAAAGGAACGTCTCAAAGTGCTGTTAATGCTTGCTGCGCTCGCCAACTGGCTTCATTACATGCTGGGATTGGCGGTGGAAATCAGTGGCCAACATAGGTCGTTGCAAGCCAACAGCATCAAACATCGACGGGTGCTGTCGTGCAATTATTTAGGAATGCGGTTATGTCGTCTGGCACGGCTGACTATCTCAACGCAGGATATCCAAGCTGCCATCAGGCAAATCATGACTTGGGCTGAAGAGTGGGATTGGAAAAGTATTAAATCGGTAAGTTATTGATATGATTAGAGCGTTTATGGGGATCCGTCAGATGAGTCGTATGACTTTGCGACGCTCTTCGATAGGGTGCTTCGTCCGATGAAAAACTCGGCCTCCTACGTGGCTGAAGTTCCAGTCCTCGACCGAGCCGAAGACCGCCAGGTCCCACGCTGGATCGTAATGTCAGATCCTAATGTGGTGCTCATCGAGGGGGTTCAGCTTTTCCGCCAGGCGGCAGAGGACATTTTCGATCGCCGGATCTGGATCGAGGTTCCATTTGAAGTGGGGTTGCAACGAGCTCTTGCTCGGCAGAACCATTTAGGGGTCCCGATGACGGCAGAGCAAAAGCGGAGTCAGTATATGGACTGGTCTACTGCTGGATATCTACTGTACGAGAAGCTTGATGCACCTCGGGAGCGCGCTCATATAATCATAGACGGCAGTAAGCCGTGGTACTGAGGAGATAACATCAGCCTCGTGCCGTACGACGTCCGCCGCCGCACAGCCAAACCGTTATGCGCCAAGTATCGGATTAACATCCATACTTTTATGAAGAATACGGATGATTTTAATTTGTTGACTGCCGGTCTGTTGATAAAAGATGACGTGGCTACCTTGAGGGAATTTACGAAATCCGATTCTGATTTCATCGCATGTTTTACCGCTGTCGGGGTTTTCTGCTAAAAGCCAAAATGAATCATCAAATTGTTTTAAATAGATATTTCGTTGCTCTTTTCCCCAGCGACGCTGGGTAAATAATGCGATATCTCGCAAATCGGTTTTAGCAGCAACGGTGAGATTAAATGGCTTCATCGAGAGTTTTCACTATCAAGTTCATTGATAAAGCTATCGAGGTCATATTCTGCGTCACCGCTTTGTTCGCCTTCGACAAGTAGTTGACGAAGTGAGTTAAGTTTGGTTTCTTGGTTTTCGAGTAAGCGTAGCGCTGAGCGAATGACTTCACTCGCTGAGCCGTAACGCCCACTTTGGATCTGGCTTGCAATAAAGCTCTCAAAGTGTTCTCCAATAGTTATGCTTGTGTTCTTGGCCATGTGTAGTTCTCCGGATACCAAAAAATACCTAATTATGGTATTAAGTAAAGTTGTGAGCAAGGCGCATAACAAACAAATTTTATCGCCAGCAAAAAAAAGCTGGCTGCGACGTCAACCCGCGCTGCGCGGCTTTCCGCGCTAAATTTGGGCGTTATACGTTAATCACAGGGGGAGACTCAGCCGTATGAAACAGCACATAATTTCACTTTTTCTTGTGTTTGCATTTGCACTGGCGTCGTCAGCGCACGCCAATTTCATTGATAGGTCAGCATTATTTGAAGGTTGTAAAAAACTTACTGAATCAAAAAAATATTTCAGAGCTTTGGACCGCAAGAAAATAAAATCCTTCTATCTTTCCAGTGCTACTTTCAGCGGGGCTGGAAAAGATAATATCAATCTTATTCTTGATGAAATTGAGAAAAGAAATTTACAAGGCGACAAAAGACAAGTGGCTTACGTTTTGGGAACTGCTTTCAGGGAGACTGCAAGTACGCTTAAACCCGTTCATGAAGCTATGGGGTGTAAAACTGAAGCCTGCATTCACAAGAACGTAGGGGCATATGGGCAACCCAAAAAAAACGGCAAGTCCTACTATGGTCGGGGGTTTTCTCAGCTAACCCATGACAAAAACTACAAGAAATTCGGGCCGCTCCTTGGTCTGCAACCGAGCACCGCCCTCTACGACAATCCAGATTTAGCGCTTGAACCAAAAACAGCCGCAATAATAATTGTTATAGGCATGTTTGATGGTTCTTTTACAGATAAATACAAGTTATCCGATTTCTTCAACTCAAACAAAGCAGACTGGGTTGGTGCCAGAAAAATAGTCAATTCAGAATCCCCGCGCGCGCCCGTGACTGCCGGGTACGGTAAATTATTTTACGAATGTATTACTGGAGAGTCTTTGGTGAGCAATGGCGAGCTTATTGAGTGAGCGTATGCGAGTAACGTCTAACAAGGCGCTGCACCCGCCCCCCACGCCGCTGCTTCGCTGCGGCGCGGGGGCCGGTGAGCCTGGGCGTTAGCTTGCAAAAGCAAAGTCGGTGTAAATGTGCATTTTCGGTACGTTCGGTGGGTTAGCCCGTTCGTTACAACAACGCCAGTTTTCATCATTCAACTGGCTTAGCAGGGTGCTTAAAAGTAACTCAAACCGTTAGCGTCTTGCGCCAACGACCCGGGCGGTCGCATGGTGTTTTTGTGTTATGCAGCCGCAAGTGTTTAAATTGCACGGCTGTTGCTGTTTGTTGCACTGGTCGCTAACAAGGCGTCAGTAAAGGCCTGCGGTCGCAGGACGCTCACAAGTTCGCGCGCTAAATTTGATAGTGAGGTGCCGGTGTTGAATGTCATTTTTTGAGGTTAAAATGAGAATAATTTGTATACTTTTATCCGTATTGATCGCTCCTATCGCATGCGCTGATGATCATAGACATGATCAATTGGTCAATCTTCTCAAAGAAAAAATCGCTAAAAATTATGTGATGGAAGAGAGTGTTCCCGACATTATGAGGACTCTATCCAGCGTGCAGCTGAAAGCTGAGTTCAATAGCACTGATAATCCAGCTAAAATTGCTGAAATATTGAACTCATCTCTACAGCTACATGACAAGCATTTCGCCGTTAGGTGGAGTGAACCAGCGCATAAAACAGAGCAAGTGGTGTCCGAAGGATGGTTCTCAAAGCTTGATAGAAAGAACTCGGGGTTTCAGCGAGTTGAAATTTTAGACGGAAATATTGGTTATATTGATTTTTGGGGTTTCGATAACGTTAATGCTAAATCGAAATCCAGAGCTCACTCAGCGATGCAGTTTGTATCGGAAACAGATGCGCTCATCTTTGATTTGAGGGACAACGGTGGTGGTAGCGCTGATATGGTTCGCTTAATCAGTAGCTATTTACTTAAAGGACGCGTGCACCTAAATTCTATTTATTGGAAAGAGAGTGATTCTATCACTGAATTCTGGACCTATACCGACATAGAAAGTAACGCTAAATCTGAAGTCCCAGTTTATGTTTTAACAAGTAAAGACACGTTCTCTGCAGCGGAAGAATTTGCATACAATTTAAAAGCGCTTAAACGGGCAACGATCATTGGTGAGACCACCAAAGGTGGGGCAAATCCCTGGAAGTTTTTTGATCTCACCGATAATTACCGGGTAGCTATCCCCATAGCAAAAGCAGTGAACCCTATCACGAAGACAAATTGGGAGGGGATTGGTGTTCAGCCTGATATTGTTGCAAGCAAAGATGCTGCCCTTAATGTGGCATATAAATTAGCATTAAAAAATTTGCAGCGCTCTAAAGTTTCTCAAGCACAGCTAAAAGAAATTAAAGAGACCCTGCAGAGTCTTAAATGAAGCGCGTACCTAGATTCGCATATATCAAAGCGCAGCAGACCGACGCCTAACTTTGTCCAATCTATGATTGGTCGCTTTGCTCCCATTTGCGCGCATAAAGTGCCCAATGTTGGCCGCGGCTGAGCTTAGCCTTAGCTTGCAAAAGTAAAGTCGGTGCCATTGCGCTTTTGCGGCACGTTAGGTGGTTTAGCCCGCGCGTTCCTGCAACGCCGGTTTTCATCGTATAACTGTAAGCGTCCGGCCATCACATCTTTTATTAACTGACCGATCACGCATCATAGCTGTCACTGTTCCCAACCGTGAGAGTTATGAATGTCTGCCTTAAAACCATCCGATGTGCGTCGGAGCTTTTCGCCCGAGTTTAAATGGCAGGTTGTGCAGGAATCCAAAGCCAGATTACTGTCGGCCTCTGCGTTAGCGCGCAAATATGATGTGAATACCAATCAGCTGTTTCGCTGGGTGCGGGAAGCTCAGCTTGGCAAAGCACTGTGGGTCCGGCGGGCCAAAAATGAGCAAGCAACTCCTGAGCAACTAAGCCCGTTCCTTCCCATCAGCGTCCAAGCCACTGAAGCACCTCCGGTTGTTTATCAAGGCGCCGTAACTGTGTCGTTTCGTAACGGTCACCAATTGGTTTTGCACGATGCAACGCCAGACATGCTGCGTCAACTGGTGGCGGCGTTGTCATGATGATGTTATCGCATGATGTGCGGATCTGGCTGTGTGCGGGTTACACCGATATGCGCAAAGGCTTTGATGGTCTGGCAGCCATGGCTCAGCATGTGTTGCAAAAAGACCCGTTCAGTGGCCATGTGTTTGTCTTTCGCGGGCGGCGCAGCGACCGGGTTAAATTACTCTGGTGGGATGGCCAGGGATTATGTTTGTTTTACAAGCGTTTAGAGCAAGGCCAGTTCGTCTGGCCCCATGCCAAATCCGGCGCTGTACACTTAACTCAGGCCGAGTTGGCGCTGTTGCTTGAAGGTTTAGATTGGCGTCCACCTGCCCGAAAAAATGCACCGAAAAATGCTGCATAAGCGCCATTAATCAATGAGTTAGCTGGCTTTTTGTGCTATGATGCACGACATGAAAACGATGGCATCTTCCTTACCCAATGATCCGAAACAGTTGCAGGCAATCATCCTACAGCTGCAGCAAACACTTGCTCAGCAAGAGTCGGTGATTGCCACCTTACGCCATCAATTATCGGTGTTAAAGCGGGCGCGTTTTGGTCGCTCCTCTGAGCTTCTCGACACGCAAATCCATCAGTTGGAATTGCAACTCGAAGAGCTGGAGATGCAGACTGCTGCGCTTCCTAAGCTCAGTGCGCCAACCACCGAAGACACAGCAACACCACGTCGACGCGCTGCTTTACCTGAGCAACTGCCGCGGGAAGAACTGCGCGTTGAAACTACGTGCCAATGCCCGGCCTGCCAGGGTGAATTGACTCATATTGGGGATGACGTCTCAGAAATGTTGGATGTAGTCCCGGCTTCATATCGGGTCATTCGCATTGTTCGGCCTAAATTCAGTTGCCAGCATTGCGACATTTTAGTGCAAGGTGTAGCACCAGAGCGTGTGATTAAAAAAGGACTCGCCAGTGCAGCATTGCTCACGCAAGTGGCTGTTGATAAGTACCTCGATCATCAACCGCTGTACCGTCAGGCAGAGCGGATGGAGCGCGAAGGGATTGATGTTGAACGCTCGACCTTAGCTGACTGGGTCGGGCAAATCGGCGCTTTACTCACACCACTTGCAGATGCCATCGGACGTCATGTCAAAGCAGCGCAACATATCTATGCGGATGATACCACAGCGCCAACCCTGTCTCCGGGCAAGGGGCGCACACAAACAGGCCGGTACTGGACCTATGTGCGCGATGGTCGTCCATGGGGTGATACCACAGCGCCAGCGGTCTGGTTACAATACAGCGAAGACCGAAAAGGCCTGCACCCGACAGCCCATTTAAAAGGCTATCAAGGTTCGCTGCAGGCTGATGCTTACGCGGGTTACAACGAGTTATATCAACAAAAAATCCAACAACATGGCTGTTGGGCACATGTGCGGCGTAAATTCTATGAAATCACTCAATCCGGCCCATCACCTATCGCTGATGAAGCGATAAAGATAATCCAATCGTTGTATGTGATTGAAAAGCAAGCGCGCGGCCAACCACAGAATGCACGACAACACATCCGAGCGACACAAGCAAAGCCAATTCTGGAGCGCTTCCATACCAGGTTGCAGGCAACCTTGCGCACCTTATCAAAAGGCTCGCCGTTGTCCAAAGCCATTCACTATGCGCTTAAGCAGTGGGATGCGCTGGTTGCGTATGTCGACAATGGCTATGCTGAATTAGACAACAACAGCGCAGAGCGGTCATTGCGCCCCATCGCCTTGGGCAGGAAAAACTATCTGTTTGCAGGTTCAGTCGCCGGAGGCCAACGTGCGGCTGTGCTGTACTCGATACTCGGCACTGCCAAACTGAACAGCATCAACCCGAATGACTATCTGACTGCGGTTCTCAAACGCATCGGGAATCATCCGATCAACCGCATCGATGAGCTACTGCCATGGAACATCGACTTAGCACCACAACCTAGCGACGCCATTTAAGACACTCAGTGTCCACTAAAAATAAGTGGACACTTAAATTAGAGCATCAACCTGTGATCGCCGGACGCTTACGTATAACTGGCCTGGAAGGGCAGTGAAAAGTAATTTAAACCCTTGGCGTCTTGCGCCAACGACCCGAAGGCGGCAGCGTGGTTTTATCGTTTGCTGTCATTAGTTTTTAAATTGCACGGTTGGCGTTATTTGTGTGCGGTTCGCTAACAAAACGCGGTACTCGCCGCCTGCGGCCGCTGGGGCGCCAAACCGCGAGCGGTTTGCCACCCGTGCGCTTGGTGTTAGGTGTACACATTTAATGGAGATAACAGCGGAAGCAATAACGGAATTTATCACGGCATTGTCATCTTTAGCGTGGCCTGTTCTTGCTGGTCTGGTGATTTATAAAATTTCACCTTCAGTTAAGACAATTCTTGAGGGTAAATGCTGATCCGATTTGGCTGCATCAGAATGAAATGTGGGAATTGATGTCAGTCGATATGGAAGAACCTATTTCCTATCCTGCTCCGGCGACTAAATCGGTGACAATGGATGACGAAAACGGAATACCGTTTTGATTTCAACCCACCAAGGGCAGTCGAGCAGTACTCACAAATGTAGGCTGTTGGAAAATTACTCGCTGCGCTCGCAATTTGCCGCGGCTACAGGCGTTAGTTGCCAATCAGATACAAATCAGTCGTTTGGAAATTTTTGTTTCTGATGTAGCACACGTATTATTCGAATATTAGCATCATCAACCCAATATGAAACAATCATTGAAATCTCAGGGATAATAAACAAGCGGCCTCTAATTCCATCGCGCTGAACACCCATGAGTGGTTGCTCAAGCAAATTTTCAACTTTGGTTTCTATCAGTTCATCAGTTTTTTCAGCTGCTGCTGGGTTGAAGTTGTAAAGAAATTCGAAAATTTTCTCACGATCATTGAGAGATGCTTCTTCCCAGGAAATCATGCCTGGCCTCGATTTCGGATTTTAGCTTTACGCTCAGCCATTCGCACCTTGGCGATGTCATGTTCAATGAATACAGCTTTTCCCGAGTCGAACTTCTTAAATGCTTGATTCACTTGCTCTGTTAGCCATGCATCGTGAGATAATGCCTTGCGTTGTTGCTCAGCCAATTGTTCAGTGAATTCACGACAAGCATCACTAAGTGTTCGTCCCTGGCTTTCAGCCATTTGTTGAGCTAGACGTTTTGTTTCTTCGTCGACCCGAAATTGAATTCTAGTATCCATGGTGAACTCCTTGGTTGTGTGCACAAATGTTAGCGCTAGCATTGAGGCAGGGCAACTAACAAACGTCTTATACATCCTGTCCTTGGGGCGCTGGACTTACAACAAGTCGCTCGCCTGTTTGGCGGTAGTTAGACGTTCTGAGGTTGGTTTACTTCCGGGCACAGGACGACCTTGTTGTTTGGCTTTATCCCGCCAATTATACAAAGTTTGCACGCCAATTCCTTCTTGTCTGGAAACTTCAGCAACGGTCATATTGGAAGGCGGTAGTAACTTGTTCAAAATCTGTTGCTTACGTTCTTCACTGTCACTCGGCACAATTACGCTTTAACGCCCAAACTGGTTAAATTTTAAGTAGTGACAACTATCCTGTCAGAGCGGGGAAGGGATTGCAGGTTCGTACTGTTTTGTCGCCAGAGCAAGTTAGGCGAGGTATGATTACAGCCCCAACCCGACTCGTTGCCAAACAAGGCCAATCACAATAGCATCAGCAAATTGGCGCTTTACTCTCAACAAGTTGCTCGCCGTTTAGGCGCGCGTTATGACAAGAGGCATGCATGCAAATAGCAATCCTTCTATATCCGGGAATGACAGCCCTAGATGCAATTGGACCGTATGAAGTACTAAGATTCATGCCTGATTGCGAAGTCCGGTTCGTCAGCGAAAAACCGGGGCCTGTTGTGATGGACAGTGGAGTCCTTGTTCTCGGGGCGACGCATTCGTACGAAGAGACCCCGAAGCCGGATATAGTTCTTGTGCCGGGATCTGAGGCTAGTACCGCAACAGCTATGGCAGATCAGAAGCTCGTGCAGTGGGTCAAGCTTACGCACGAGAGTAGTCGATTTACGCTGTCGGTATGTTCCGGAGCATTGATTCTCGGTGCAGCCGGTGTGCTGGAAGGACATCCGGCGACTACCCACTGGATAGCACAGAGTCGGCTTTCGCTGTTCGGCGCAATACCGAACCGGGACCAACGTATTGTTCGATCAGGCAAGATCATGACCGCCGCCGGAGTATCGGCAGGTCTGGATCTGGGTCTATACGTTGTTGCAGAGATTTACGGCAGAGAGCGTGCCGAAAGAATACAGTTGCTTATCGAGTATGATCCTCAACCACCGTTTGACTCCGGGCATCCGAGCAAAGCCTCTGAGGCTGTTTTTGCTGCCGCCAAAGAAGAGATGTTGGCTCGTTCGAAAAATCCAAAAAATGCAATATCGATACCATTGGTCTTGTGGCGTAGCGTTATTGAAAAGATTCGTCGTAAATTGTCAGCTTAGCATCTGGATCCGGACAGCCTAACAATGGGCTCAAGCTAGAATCCGCAGCTACAATAACGCGAGCAGACAAAGGGCAAGGGTGACCAGATCCAAACCCAGCAGCGATGTTTTCACAACAACAGCGCTCGCGAGATAGCAACTTATTTGGATGAGTCTTGAACGCTTTACCGGGCTTTGCGAAATTGGTTCGGCGTCAGTTGGGTTTCTTTTTTAAAGGCGGTATAAAACGACGATTTGGCGTTAAAACCGACGTTCATTGCGATATCAAGCACAGTATCGTCACTACTTAGCAACTGGATTTTGGCAGCCTCCACTCGAAACCGATTCACATAGTCGAAAAAATTAACCCCTAGCGTTTCATTCAGGGTTTGCGAAATATAACTGGGCGAGGTAGCAATATGTTTGGCAAGTTTGGGTAACGACAACGCGGCATCTAAAAACAGCTGATCTTGCATCATCGCCTGATGCAGTTTATGGACGATGCTCGCTGCCAATTGTTCATTTAAAGCGGAGCGCTGATATTTTGCTTCTGGCTGTTTCTGCAACGTTTGTTGAGTTTCCTGAATATCCATATCAGATTGATAAAGCTCTGCAAAGCCCGGTTTTTGCCGTAAACCCCAACCGGCGATGGTCCAAACCAGGAGCAATGTCACCCCATTTTGCAGTGCCGGATCTAGCTGGACCGGGGCAACAAGGTTGTGGTAGAGCAAAGACGCCGACACAAATAACCAAATCCCGATTAATGCCAGCAATAGCCACAAGATCCAGCGCAATTCCTGAGTTTCAGTACTGGCGAATACCTGTTTGAGCTGCGCCCGGTAGCGGTGCAATTGCCGAAACACCGCAACGACATAATAACCTGCCTGCACACACCAGCCGATCACCATGCCAAAGGTGAGGATCAATAAGCCATAGACAAAGTGACGCAAAAAAGTTGGGCTGGATTCAACAACCTGTTCGTTGCCTTCGACCAATAATCCATGGCGAATTTCAGCAGGCAGCAGCAAAACACAAATGACAATCACCAGTGCAATGCCGCTGAAGGCAAAATGTTTGGTATGACTTGCATGAAAGCGCCAGGGGGTGCAACTGGTGAGCCCTTGTACATAAAGCCAAAAGCAGGGCGGTAGCAAATACAGCGCCGGTAACGCCAGTAGTAAAAACAACAGTCGTAACTCTGGCGCCAGCTGTTTTAACCAGGGCTGCGCAATCAACACCGCAATCGCCAGCAGACAACCAAGCAAGGGCCAATAAAAGGTCTGATTTTTTGTTCGTTGCAGTAAGACATGGCCGCTAAAGGCGATGATGGCGAGCGAAGCAGCGTTTAAAAAGAGCGCCAGCGCATGTTCGGTCATTATTGCAATCACTCCATTGAAAATATTTAAAAATCAAATCATTACCAGATTTAATATGAGTCCTGTCCGCCCGGCTGAAACCTTGACAAGTACGAGCCTGTGCATCCGGACGACAAATTTCGGCCATCGCGGCAGCATGCTGGGCATCTTAACGAAAATTAATCAGGAGACCAACAGATGACCCAACAGCAACACCCGCAACCTCGTACTGATATTCAGGATGGCACCCATTTGGCATTAGAATTAAACTACAACTGGCTCTTAGTCAGCACTTTATGGTTGCTCACCGCAATTCCCGGCATTCCGGCGATATTCATCGTTTCGCTGGTGCTGTTGGGCCCGGTAGAGTCCACTTTATTGATGTCCTTGATCAATCCAAACTATTTTTCGTCGCCATGGGCGGTGCTCGTCCACGGTGGCAGTGGCGTGGCATTTTTTCTGACGATGCCATGGCAGTTTTCGCCTGCGCTTCGGCACCAATATCCGACATGGCACCAGCGAAGCGGGCGAGTGGCCATACTGAGTGGTTTTATCATGGCGATTTCTGGTGTGTGGATGCACCTCTCTTTAACGCCAGAGGAACTTGGCATGCGCTTTATCGGCCTGGTGGTGGTGAGTAGTGGCATGATGCTGGCTTTGGCCATGGCGTTGTATGCGGTGCTGCAGCGTCAATTTGAGCGGCACCGCCGCTGGATGTACCGTGCAGTCGCTATTACGCTGGCAGTGGTGACTCCGTTATTTATTGAAGAGCTTACTGGACTGACTCTCGGCCAAGTGGCTGCATTCGAACCATGGCTGGCGCCATTTTTACACGAGTACGACCGCTTGGTTGGCTTGTGTTTAAACCTGTTGATTGTAGAGGGGGTGTTGCGAGAGAAGGTTGTGAAGAAGGCGCATCATGTTGTGGTTGAGATTGAGAAGGCTTAAATTCAAGGGGCTGAACATACAAGGGAAAGTAGTGTTCGTGAACATCGCCTGCTTAGCACAACCGGCAAAGCAATTGTTGCTAAGTATGATCTGCGACGGCAAAATGCATGCGCGTTTTGCCGCGCTTCAGTTGGGGGTCTATACCGCGACCAATGGCGGTGACAGAGCATTGGCCATTGGTGAGTATGCTGCCGATACCGTCGGTTAACGCCATACAAACGTATTTGCCTCAAAATTGCCATGTTTCTGGCATCAACTTGCCATCTAACCTTCGCTAGCTTGTCTTTTTCATCTTCTATATTTGCCGCTCAAATTGGATAATGAGAAAGGACTATGAACATAAAATACCTCCCTTTAGCGCTTATTTGTGGTACTGCTGCTTTGCTTGCAGGATGCTCAGACTCAGATAAAGACGATAATCAAGTCAAAGACGGTACACAGATGACGGTGCGTCTGTTAGAGACCACAGATCTACACGCCAACCTGCTGAATTTTAATTATTTTAGTGATTCTGTTGACGACAAAGTAGGTTTAGTCAGAACTGCGGCTCTTATTCGGCGCGCCCGTGATGAAGTGGTAAACTCAGTACTGGTTGATAATGGTGACTTAATTCAGGGCAGCCCGCTTGGTGATTATATGGCCAAGGTCCAGAAGCTCAGTGCCGGCCAGGTTCACCCGATTTACAAGGCCATGAACACCTTAAGTTACGACGTGGCCAATATCGGTAACCATGAATTTAATTTTGGCCTGCCATTTTTACAGGAAGCCATTAACGACGCCAACTTCCCTTATATTTCTGCCAACGTATTTAAATACGATGGTGATAACAACAGCGCCAACGATGAACCATTATTTAAACCTTACGTCATTTTAGATAAAACCTTTAAAGATCAGGACGGTAAATCGCACAATCTGAAAGTTGGTGTGATTGGCTTTGTGCCACCACAAATTATGCAATGGGATAAAGCCAACTTAGAAGGCAAAGTGATCGCCAAAGATATTGTTGAAATGGCAAAACTTTATGTGCCCAAAATGAAAGCCGAGGGCGCGGACTTAGTGGTGGCAGTGCCACACTCAGGTTTAGAAACTGGTGATGGTCAGCCTATGGCAGAAAATGCCAGTTATTATCTGTCTAAAGTACCAGGCATTAATGCCATTATGTTTGGCCATGCCCACGCAGACTTCCCAAGCTCGCGTTATGCCAATATGACAGACAAAGGCATTGATATTGCCAAAGGCACTATCAATGGCGTGGCAGCGGTGATGCCTGGTTTTTGGGGCAACAATTTAGGGGTGATTGATTTAACCCTGCAATACAAAAACAAACAATGGCAAGTGGTGAATTCACAATCAAAACTGCAACCTATTTATCGCACTGACGAAAACAAGCAAACCGTTGCCGTGGTTCAGAACGACGCCCAGGTTGAAGCCGCAGTGATGAAAGAACACAATGCCACCAGAGAATGGGTCAACAAACCTTTTGCGAAAATAACGGCACCGGTTAACAGCTATTTTGCATTAGTGAACGACGACCCTTCCATCCAGATCGTGACGGATGCGCAAGCCTGGTATACCAAAAAAATCGTGCAAGGCACTGAGTTAGCAAGCTTACCTGTTCTTTCAGCAGGAGCGCCTTTTAGAGCGGGGCGTGGCGGCGCTGAAGATTTTACCTCGATACCTGTGGGTGATATTGCTTATCGTAACGTGGCAGACTTATACATTTACCCGAACGTGTTAAAGGTATTAAAACTCAAAGGCAGCGAAGTTAAAGAATGGCTGGAAATGTCAGCAGGCCAGTTTAATAAAATTGACCCACAAGCCAAACAAGCGCAAGCCCTGATTAATCCAGACTTTCCGTCTTATAACTATGACGTGCTGGATGGCATCACTTACCAGATAGATGTGACTCAGCCTGCACGTTACAACGCCAAAGGCGAAAAAGTGTCTGATGGTCAACGTATCGTTAATTTACGTTACAACAACCAGCCGATTGATTTAAATGCGGCGTTTTTAGTGGCAACCAACAACTATCGCGCTTCGGGCGGTGGTAATTTCCCAAATATCAACGCCAGCAAAATTGTGGTGGATTCACCAGACGAAAACCGGCAGGTTGTGGCGGATTACATTGAATATCAAAGCAGCCAAAAGGCTGGTCAGGGTTTAAACCCCTCAGTTGATATGAACTGGAAATTTGCCCCTGTGCCTCAGGCACAAATCACCTTTATCAGTGCCAACAACGATAAAGCCGTGAGCTACAGTGCACAGTTCCCGCATATTTTGCCAACTGGACAAACCAACGCCGACGGCTTTGCAATTTACCAGCTGGATCTTACCCAGCCGTAATTGACCCCTCATTAAAAAGGCCCTGCGGGCCTTTTTAATTGCCAGCACTAAAACCCCAAACTTTCAAAACACAACAGGAATTGAGTGATGAAAATGCCATTGTTAAAAACCACCTTATTGCTTGTAACCTTGTTCGGGATCTCAAGCGTTTATGCAGTTGAACCCTATAGCTGGAACAATCTTGCTCCGGTAAAAACCCCTTCAGCCAGTCACAATAACGGTAAAACCGTCTTGTTTGATGTTTCCCACGGTGGTGTGGAAGGCAATGCGGATTGGGTTATCGATGGTGCTTTTTCAGATTTTGCCGATGCCCTGGTGGCTCAAGGTTATACCGTCAAAGAATACCGTGGTGTGGATTTAAATAACGACAACCGTATTCGCTTTTATGACGACCGCACCAGCTCAGCCAATCAGAATGAAGCCATTATCAGCTACAACGCAATTAAATCGGCCGATGTATTGGTGTTGGCTGAATCTAACCGTCCTTTCACAACGGCTGAGCAGCAAGCGCTGCTGCAATTTGTGGCCGATGGTAAAGGCATATTTTTTATTGCGGATCACTATGATGCCGACCGTAACTTAAACACCTGGGACGCCACTGAGGTTTTTAACGGTTATAACCGTTCAAATCTGAGTAAGTACCAGTTAGGTGGCGTTTACGGTGATTGGCGAAATCCAAAAGATGCCAGCAAAGGTTGGCTGGTGGAAAACTTTGGCATTCGTTTTCGCTTTAATGCCATAGACTATAAACAAGGGGTGAGCGGCATTGAGCCTGCCAACAAAACCGAAGGTATTACTGCAGGCGTGCAGCCTATCTTAATGGCTGGTGGTGCAACGCTGAGTATTGTTGACCCAACCAAAGCTAAAGGACTGGTCTATTTTTCGGCGTCTGATCGCCCCGTGAAATGGTCAAACGCCAAAGATGCAGGTCTGTATTTTGGTGGCAGAGCCGAAGGCCCTTATGCAGCTATTGCTAAATCAGGGGCAGGTAAAGCCGCCTTTATTGGTGACTCATCTCCGATTGAAGATGCCACGCCGAAATATCGTCGCGAAGATAACGGCAACAGCAAAAAAACTTACCCTGGCTGGACTGACTCAGGCAATGCGGCCACTTTGGCGGTCAACATGGTAAATTGGCTGGCAACACCAGAGGCATATAGCCATTTTGACGGTAACAATGGTCACCTGAGTGGTGATGCGACACCACAACCTATGGCCAGCACGGAAATGACCGATCCGAATAATGGTCAGCCGTGGGGGGCGCCTGCCAGTGGTTACAACGCCTGGAATACCGATACTTTTAAAAACAACGCTTACAATGCGCCTTATGGCACAACAAGCAATGTGCCGGACCCAAATCCTACGCCGGGTGGCACAGTGTCGGTTGCCACAGCGTTAAATGCCGGGACAGGCACGTCATTAGTGATCTTAGGTAAAGTCACAGCGGCGGTGAACGATATTTATGGCCTACAGCTGACCGATACCAACAACAGCGCATTACACTTAAATGTCAAACTTGAAAGCACGCAGCGCAACGATTTTAGCCCAAAGCTTAACCCGGACATGCTGAACAAAAACATTATTGTGACGGGGAAACGCGACAGCTATATGGGCGGTGCCGGGGTGAAGTACGTCACTGATATTCAATTGGCGCCAAGCTCGTTATCGGTTGAGCAAGCACTTGCGTCGGCGCAAGGCTCTGGCATTGAACTGACCGGCCGGGTGAAAGCTGCGCTTAATGACATCTATGGTCTGGTGCTGGAAGACAATAACAATCCGGCTTTCACCATCAACATAAAACTCGAAGCCAGCCAACGCAGCCACTTTAGCCCACAGCTTAATCCGAGCATCTTAGGTGCGCAGCTATTGATCAAAGGTGTGCGTGACAGCTATATGAACCAACCGGGTGTACGCCAGGTTTCAGCCATTGCAGATGTGAGCGACGCCGACGTGCCGGAGCAAAATGGCGACAGCTCAGTCAGTGATGTATTGGCACTGGCAAATGGCACACCAGTCGTGGTTGTGGGCGTGATTAAGGCTGCGATGAACGGCCAATATGGGCTGGAACTGGCTGATAGCCAAAACGCGGGCAACACACTGTATGTAAAACTTGAAACAAATCAGCGTGATCTGTTTAGCCCAGCTTTGAACCCAGGGCTTATCGGCAAGCGTATTCGTGTTGAGGGTATCAAAAACGACTATATCAGCCACGCCGGGGTTCGTAGTGTGGCGAAGTTAACTTTATTGACAAATTAACTGCCACAGCGTCAATTGGCGACAAGCATTTGCTGATGCTTGTCGCCATATCGCCTTGTTGACATGCGCCACAGCGCGAGCGTCAATATCCAAATGCCTGCGGCATAAATGCGATCAGGAACCGCAGTAGCTAACCGATAAACTTTGGCGCAATGAATCCCTGCTATCGAGCTAGCGTGCCGGTGCCAAGCATCGGTCGTTAGCCTTTATTACAGGACAAGTCTGATTCCACTCTGGTCGTTATGCATAGAGTCTGGCATTGTTTTGCTTGCAAAAGCAAAGTCTGGCCAATTGCGCTTTGGCAATACGTTTGGTGGCTATGCCTGATCGTTGTGGCATCGGCCCGGAGTCGGTAGTGTGGTTTTATCCTGTTGCTGCCGTTTTTTTAAACTGTTCGGTGCTCTAGAGGAGTTATTTTTTGCTAATCATCGCGTCAATACTACTTGTGCTCTGTGGATTTGTTCATTCAATCCTTGGTGAAAAGTACATCCTGATCCGTCTATTAAAAAGGGACAATCTGCCACATCTTTTAGGAAGTGATCAATTTACCAAAGGCACCCTTCGATTTGCGTGGCATGTAACAAGTTTGGCTTGGTTCGGCTTTGCGGCACTTCTGGTGTTACTGCCTGAATCAGTTCCGTTGCTGCTGACAATCAGCCTTGTGTTTGCCTTTAGTGGCGTTTTTTCAGCTTATCACACAAAGGGTAAACATCTGTCATGGCTGGTTTTTTTCATCATTAGTGGGTTAACGCTGGCGAGTGCGGTGAATGGCTGACAAACGCCGGCATAACGCGCCTGCTGCACTCGACTGGCAGGTTATGGGGTTTATCCAATCGAAATTGAAATAGACCAAGAATCAGTAGGTGCTACTTGTCATGGTAGTGTAGCAAGTGTTAACGCAGTGTGTTATCTTGCTTAGGTAAGTTTGGCCAGCAACTGCTGGCTCCACCGAACGCCAAGTGCGTTTCAATCCAAAGCGTTATGTGTGATGGCGTAGTTGAGATGGAGTTTCAGACCATCCCAATTATGCGGATTTTTGATGAAGATAAAGCGAAAGAGTTTTATCTTGGTTTTCTTGGCATGGAATTAGATTGGGAACCTCGCTTTGCGGAGGTATACCCGATTTACCTGCAAGTATCGCTGGGCAGATTTTATTCTGCACCTCAGTGAGCATTCTGGTGATTGCACGCCAGGTAGCAAGGTTTTTGTTCATGTCAGCAACCTGGATCAGCTGTTTGAACAACTTACTGCCAAGCCAGACCAATACAACAAACCTGGAGCACCGATCAGTTCAAAAAACGAGCAGCAGAGCTGACGGAAAAACTCGCAGGCAAGGCGGGCAAATTGAGCAATAGTCATTCTATTGCTCATTTTGCCCAACGCCGGATGCGTGTTTTTCCGGCGCTCCCGCAGGGCCGGGGCAAAATATCCTCATACGGCGTTAAATTCCTTCGGTTTAGTTCACTAAACCTTCAGAAATTTGCCTTGTCTGAGTCCTATTTTGCCCACGGCTGCTGCCGTTTTTTTAAACTGTTCGGTGCTCTAGTATTGAAGATGCACCTTGGGGGGCAAGGTGTTTCACTGTCACAAATCCGTTTTCAAACAGGATATTGTTTAGCGGAACCGCAGAGGTATAACAAGATGCTTCATTTCGTTACGGCGATACAAGGCGTGACTCCGATAGGATTGCCGATGCCCTGTGGCAGCCTATTGGCAAGGCGTTGCCAGTTTAACTGTGTTGCTTAGCTGAAGATGAAGTTTGATTTCATGGCTGTCGGGTAAGCCTGATGCTGAGCGAATCAGTGTGTTCGCTTCATCTTATCCCGTACTTTGGCATTACCGGCTATATCTGGCGATTCATGATATCGCCCACACGAAAACCAAAGCCATGTCGCCGCAAACGCATGGGTTCTGCTCCAGTTGTCTTACGCTGGGCGTAGGGGCCAACGGGGACGGCTTTGAGGTTTTCACCATGATGCGCTGACAACTGACATGAACAACACGCCGCTTGGGCAATCGACTCACAACAAGTCGCTTGCGTTTGTGGCGGGCGTGAAGCTAAGGAAAATCATGACTATTACACTGCAACAAGTGACAAGTTCAAATTATGAAGCGGTCTGTGACCTGAATGTCACGGATCAACAGCAGGCCTATGTTGCCAGCAATATGTGGTCGTTGGTTGAATCACATTATTGTCAGGGCCATAGCTGCAGAGCCATCTATCAGCACGATACACCGGTAGGTTTTTTCATGTGGGTCTCTGAAATGCCTGAAAAAGTTTCTATCTGGCGTTTTATGGTTGATCAGCGTTATCAAAAAGCAGGTATTGGCAGAGCGGCATTACATTTGGCGTTAAATGAAATTAAAGCTTGCGACAAAGTAAAAGAGATTGAAATTTGTTATGACCCAGAGAACCCAGTCGCGAAAGATTTTTATGCTAGTTTTGGTTTTCAAGAGGTTGGGCTTGATGAGGATGGTGAAGATATGCTGGCAGTCATCAAATTATGAGCTCTGACAACCGTCAGTACAAGGCGCCTGCGGCGCTCGACTCGCAACAAGTTGCTCGCGTTTGTAGTGGGCGTTATGCGTTCGTTATGCATTGGAAGGTCTGATATGAATTGTATTTTTTGTGACATCGTTGCCGGTAACTCCCCGTGCCATAAGGTCTGGGAAGATGATGAGCATCTTGCTTTTTTGTCGATTTACCCAAATACCCAAGGTTTTACGGTAGTGATACCAAAAAAACATTATTCAAGTTATATATTTGCGCAGGAAGATAGTGTGATTGCCAACCTTACTCTCGCGAGCAAGAGAGTGGCCCTATTGCTTGATAAGGCGCTGGATGGCGTGGCGCGAACAGGTATCGTTTATGAAGGGTACGAGGTTGATCACCTCCATAGTAAACTGATCCCAATGCATGGCACCGGGAGTGATTCTGCTTTCCAGCCTATTGACGGAACCACAGGTCCATTCATATTCAAATACCAAGGTTTTTTATCGACACATGATTGTGCGCGGGCTGATGACACTGAGCTTGCACTATTGGCGGCACATATCAGGTCGTATGCATAACAAGCAAATATTACCGCCAGCAAAAAGAGCTGGCTGTGCCGTCAACCCGCTGCGCGGCTTGCTGCGCTTTAAATACCAGACAACCAGGACACTGTGATGCACCGATCAGTCACTCTGATGTGGGACTCCTACCTTGCTAGGCAGTCTCAATCTGCACAATGCGCCACGCAGGCACCGCCAGCCTGGTATTTCTGCGCTAACGAGGCCGATGCAAATGAGTGCGCTCAGCTTGTGCTGAGCGGCATCAA
This sequence comes from Rheinheimera sp. B2H12, assembly GCF_059620065.1. Classification (NCBI taxonomy): domain Bacteria; kingdom Pseudomonadati; phylum Pseudomonadota; class Gammaproteobacteria; order Chromatiales; family Chromatiaceae; genus Rheinheimera; species Rheinheimera sp. B2H12. The sequence goes on from NZ_CM184363.1 coordinate 1,605,381, forward strand.
ATGTGCAACAACACCTTCATTGTGGTTTTTTGAGACCAGCGGTGAGGCATTGCCGTGCATCGGCGATCTGAACATCGTCACGGACTGGCACGGTAAGGCCGTATGTATTATTCGTACTACCAAGGTGCAGATCCTGCCGTTCCACGAGATCACCGAGGTGCATGCCGCCATTGAAGGGGAGGGCGATGGCTCGCTTGATTGGTGGCGCCAGGCGCATTGGGACTATTACCATCACGAGCTGCAAGGCACTGGCTATGAGCCGCGGCCTGACATGCCGGTTGTTTTTCAACAGTTTGAGTGTGTATTTCCCTCGGGCCCGGCCTGACAATTTATTAAAGCCAGCACCGCTGCAAGGCGCGGTTTTGTAGTGGCACTACTGAATTTAGTTCAGAGGTTTTGCCTGGCAACAGAGGAATAGTTGCAGATGGATCTAGCTCTTTTCGACTTCGATGGCACTATCACAGATCGGGAAACCATGTCCGACTTTATGCTTGCGTCGGTGAGGCCAGGCAGATTGCTGGCTCGGTCGTCCGGGCTGCGATCTGCTGGTTCGGTTTCAGGGGCATCCCGGTTGCGGAGCTGGAGCATTACGGCGCAGAGTTTGCCCGCTCGGTGCTGCCGTTCACTGTCCGGCCAGGGGCCATGGCAAGGATCAAGTGGCATCAGGCGCGCGGTGACCTGATTGTCGTCGTCTCGGGTGGCCTCGATCTCTACCTTCAGCACTGGACAGAGGCACATGGCCTGGCGCTTATTTGCTCGTCACTTGAGCTGTAAGCTGGCCGCTTCACAGGTTTTTATCAGGGGCTGCAGTGTGTGAAGGGGGAAAAGGTGCGCCGAGGCAACTTCACCCCATCCATTCGTTTGGTAAGGTTTTCGCCTACGGCGATACCGCAGAGGACTATGCGATGCTGGCGATTGCCCATGAGGCGTACTACCGTTGGCAGCCCTTGGATTTCGCTGCCGGAGGCGGGCGCTAATCATTGGGCCAGGCCGACGCCGCATCGCGGTGCTGCTTCATTAAGTGTTCGCTGACAACAGCAAGGCCGGTGCGCCATGACAGGACAATAACGATGAATTCTTTAGGTATGAATATTCAATGACTAAATTCAGTGTGTTGGTGTTACTTTATTTATTATCTGCCTGCAATGCATCTGCGCAGAAGTTAACTATCGATCACAGTGCTGCCATTGATGCTCAATTGTTGGCCAATGCGCAACAACACGGTATTCCCGGTCAGGCTGTGCTGGTGCTGCACAACAGCGATATTTTGTACCGTAATGCCATCGGCGTGACCGCGACCGAAGACGGTGTACTGGTCACGCCGAAGACAGTTTTTCCTGTCTACTCCATCACTAAGCTGTTCACTATCACACTCGCGATGCAGTTACAGCAAGCAGGCAAACTTGATTTTTCAGCGCCAGCTTCACGTTATGTCGACAATCTGCCGCTGTCCTGGCGTAGTATACGGATTGAGCAGTTTCTCAATCATGCTTCGGGCATTCCTGAGTATTTTGACAGCAATGATTTGTCGCGTCCATTTCCAGCCAGCCTGGATGGCGTATTTGCAAAGTTAGACAAAATGCCGCTTGCCGCTGCGCCGGGTGAACGCACCAGCTATACCAATACTAACAACCTGGTGATTGCGGCTGTACTCGAGGCCATCACAGGTACACCTTATCGCGAGCTGCTGCGCCAGCGCATTATGAAACCGCTTAACCTTGACGAGACGTGGCTTCAGCTTGCTGATGTGCCTAAAGAGCGTCTGGTGAAAAGCTATCGGGCGGCAGCGGGCCAGATTGTGCCTGATCTGACTATCTCCTGGCCGGATTACAGCATCGCACATGTAGGTGCTTATATGACGCTGGATGATTTAGGCAAATTCATCTCTGCTTTAGCGCATGGGCGTGTTGTTTCAAAGGCTGCGCTACTTCGTTTATGGCAGCCCTATCGACTTGCTAACGGTGTGGCTGGCTTTTTTGCCAGCGGTTGGGACTATGGCGAGTGGGGGCGTTGGCACGAAGTGAGTCATGATGGCGGCACCAAGGTCCGGGCGCGGATCCTGTTCGATGACAAGCTCGATGACCATTACGTGGTGGTCTATCTGACCAACGGCAATAAAGATGGCGTCTGGTCGCACACGCTTGTCCGCTCAGTTCAGAGCATTATATTGCCGAATTAACTGTCGCCAGGCAAAGCCGGCCGACGCTTGCCGCGTAGCTGTTTTGGCTGTTATATGAAAATGGCAGTGATCCGGCGATGGTTTTAGATAGAGTTGGCTATTTACTTGAGATTATCGGGCGGTTTTTTGCAGGATTTTGCATCAAGCTTTAGTCGAATTTGTTGGTAAAGGCACCGGTTATTTAACCTGCAAACCCTTTAAATCAACTGTGGATCCAGATGGTTTTTAGTTTTTACCCTCGGTGTTATTTTCTGGGTTGGTACTGTAATCTTGGTTTTTTATCTGGATGAATTTATGCAAATGGCTCTATGCCTGGACGCTGCTGGCAGCTTTGCTGATGCCAGCAATCACTGTTTGAAATCAATGTTGTAACAACAAAACAGTTCATCGCCGCTGCTGCAGATGTGCGGCAACGGCAAAACGCATACGTTATTAGCCGTGTTAAATATGACTTGTAAGGAAAAACTTTGAAAAAGTACATGGTTGTGGAGAATTTCAAGCCTGGTTTAATGGCAGAGAATTATAAGCTGTACAACGCGAAGGGACGCCAATTCCCGGCTGGTTTGTATTATTTGAACTCTTGGGTAAACACAGAAAAAAACATCTGCTTTCAGTTGATGGAATCTAATGATGAGTCTTTGTTTGATGAGTGGTTTAAAAAGTGGGAGCAGTTTGTTGATTTTGAACTGTATCCTATTGATTAAGTACAGCATCATCCGGGTGATAGCGACCGCGGCCGATAGGTTGACAGTTATCAAAGCAAGAGTTCTGACGAAGGCCAGTATATCGCGCCTGCGGTGCTGGCTCTCGTGTTAGTGGCATCAATAGCGGAGAAAAGTTAAATGGATGATTGTGTCGCTTTAGTTCAGCGCCAGTTAGAGGCTTACAATGCGAAAAATATTGACGCCTGGTTAAGCACTTATGCATCAGATGCTGAGCAGTTCAATTTACATGGTGAATGTATTGCTTCTGGCCATGCCGAGCTGCGTAAGCGAATTGCGATAAGATTTGCCGAGCCGGATTTACATGCCCGTCTGATACAGCGGATAGTGATGGCCAATATTGTGGTCGATCACGAAGTGATTACCCGAAACTTCCCGCAAGGCAAAGGCGAGATTGAAATGCTGTGTGTATATGAAATACACAGTGGTTTGATTCAGAAAGCGTCTTTTTCTCTTGGCCAGCCAACACTGTATGGGCCAGAAAAAGTCTGACAACTTATCAACACAGCTTGCGCAATGTTCAGTCGGTCTTTGAGTATTGCATCGGGGCGGATGTTAGGGTGGTATTGCCGCAATCTTCCGCCACAAGCAGGATGTGATTGGGTGGTATTTAACTGAACAAGGAAGGTCGATGCGTAGATGTTATTGTTTGATTTTGATGCTTGTTTTAATTGGAGTAACCAAGGCCAGCGCAGCCACAGCAGCATCAGAGCAAATTGCCAAAACTGAATATCCGACAGAAACGCTGTATAACATCTGGCAGTCGCAGCAACAGGATAAAGATGCGGCGCTGAAGTTTTACCAAGGGCTCGATGTTAAGCATCTGGTGGAATTGGATCCAACAGATAGCAAAACAGCCATTGTCACTTATTTTGCCAAAGGCAGTGCGGAGACCGATTACATCATGCAGTCGGGCGGCCCGGACTTTTATGGCTTGCGGTTTAAGCGGTTTGGCAGCTCTGATATTTACTTCTGTGTGCAAAAAATTCCCCGCGATGCCTGGTTTATTTATGGCATTAACGAATTCAAGCTTCATAAAAACAAAGATGTACCAGACTTGATGCAAAGTTCGGTCGTACAGATTGCGCAAGGCGCCGTGGTAGGGCCGGCAGCACCTTTATCTGACTTGCTCAAGCGCAAGCCCGGAGTGCCACGCGGTACCATGCGCGAAGTATTGATCAACAGCAAAGCGATGGGCGAGCCCCGTAAAATTCAGGTGTATGTCCCGGCGGACTATAACCCCGCTGTTGCCCATAATTTGCTGTTGCAGTTTGATGGGCAAAATTACGCAACAACCGATGAGCAAAGGCCGGCAGAGGAAGGCTGGACGCCACTGCCGACGATTTTGGATCAGTTAATTTGGCAGCAGAGCATAGGCCCGACCATTGCTATTTTTATCCATAATCAAGGCAACCGTTCGGCAGATTTGATCAGCAACCAGATGACAGATTTTGTCGCGCTGGAGCTGGTGCCCTGGGCGCGGCAGAATTTTCATATTTCGACGATACCGCACCATATTGTGGCGTCCGGACCGAGCCGCGGTGGCTATGCCGCGGCCAATACCGCCTTTCGGCATGCCAATATCATAGGCGCAGTGTTATCACAGTCAGGCTCTTTTTATTACCGGCTGCAAGAGCCTGATAATTGGCCGATCTATCCGGAATTTGACGGCCAACTGCTGCAGAATTACAAAAACTCAGCGTACCGCAATATCCATTTTTATCTCGATGTGGGTCTGTATGATCTTGGCTTAGCAGCTGTCGGCACCAACCGACAGCTACGGGATGTGCTGGAGCTGAAAGGTTATCAGGTGAAATATTATCAGTACAACGGCGGCCACGCCCATCTGGGCTGGCGGCATACGATCGGCAAAGGTTTGGTTGCATTATTAGCGAAAGACAAACCGAATGTTCAAAGGTAGGCCTTAGACCATTGATTCACTATGGCTGTCAAAGCCCGCCAGCTTGACGTTGATGTGAAAATCAGCATCGAACTGGCGGGAAAACTCTAATCTTCCAGTGACATGCCGTCGTTGCAAGGTTAGCCATTCGCGCAGTTAGAGCCCGCCTCAATCTTTGGTATGACCATCATTCCCGAATATCGCCACGCTGGCAGTGCTGCTTCTGCCAAAGTGGTCTAACCTTTTGTTGCAACTCGTAAAATAATAGTTCCGCCATAGCAAACAACGGCTTTGAAACAGCATAGTTGTTTGTTATGATGGAATTTACTAAATTATCCTAATCTATCAGATTAATATGAAGATATATCCGTTGTACTTTGACAAGGTTGTCACTGTGTTCCTCTGGAGCTATACCTATCTTCGTTGTTCACATTTTGGGGGGGCCGCCGCCCCAATATTGTCTTTCCGCCAATCAATTTTTGCATAAATTTGAAATTCCTCTAAGGGGTAGCGTCATGAATACTTGTGTAACGTTTTCTCGTGCGGCTCTGGCTGTGTTCGTTGCCACGGCGATAGCAGGCTGCTCTGTTACCCCTGAGCAGTTGACTGAGCAGGCCGTGCTGGTGAATGCGGCAGAAAATGCATCGACCTTGGCGCAGGATGTTGCCGCCATCAACGGTCCGATAGATTTGCACCAAGCTTTTGCCCGCACTATTAAATACAACAGAGAAGCAAGGTTAAAAGCCTTTGAAGCTGTGATGTCGCAAGGGCAATTGGCGGTTGATCAGTTTGATATGCTGCCGGATATCGCGGCACAAGCAGGTTACAGTAGTCGCAATAACTATGCGGCTTCTGCCTCAGTGGCCTTTATTGGTGATAAACCTGGTGCCATTGGCAACAATCCGAGTTATTCGGTTTCTTCGGAGAAAAACACCGTCAACGCCAGCATTGGCGCGACCTGGGATGTGCTGGATTTTGGTTTATCTTATTACCGGGCTAAACAGCAAGCCGACCGGTTTTTGATTTCAAAAGAACGGGAACGTAAAGTTATTCATCTGATGATGGCACAAGCACGCAGTGCTTATTATCGTGCTGTTTCTGCAGAGCGGTTGCTGGCTAAAATTGATCCGCTGATAGAAAAATCGCGCTCGGCTTTAGCTGATTCGGCCAAGCTGGAGCAGTTGCGGGCGCAATCGCCGATTGATGCCTTAACTTATCAGCGCGATTTATTGGAATCGTTGCGGACCTTGCAAGATATTCGCAAAGATTTAATGCCGGCCAAAGCTGAACTGGCAACTTTGATGGGCTTAAATCCGGCGACAGCCTTTGAATTAGCCGATGTGGCGCAGCCAGATTTCAGCACGCCTCAGTTGACTGCCGATATTAACGCGATGGAAAGGACAGCCTTGGTGCGTCGTCCCGAGTTATTAGAAGCACAATATCAGGACCGTATCACCCAGGATGAAGTGCATTCTGCTTTCCTGAAACTGTTCCCAAGTTTGAGTTTAAATGCCGGCGTCAATTACAACGATACTGACTATTTACGCAATAACAACTGGAGTTCTGCCGGTCTTGGCGTGAGCTGGAATTTAATGAATGTGTTCCGGCATGGCAAGCTGGAGCAGTTAAACAGCCTGAAAATAGCAGTGAGCAAACAACAAGCGCTGGCAACTTCGATGGCGGTCATCTCGCAGGTGCATATTGCCGATCTGCAATTCAAAGAATCCAATGACACCTATCAGCTGGCAACACAGTATTTTGATGTCGCTCAGCGGATTAAAAGCCAGGTTGATGCCAATAGAGTGACGCAAAACATCGGCGAACTGACGGTGATCCGGGAAGATTTAAACGCCTTGCTGGCGGAGTTACGCCGCGATGTTGCTTATGCCGAAGTGCAAAACAACTATGGCAAGGTGCTGGTGTCGATGGGGCTGGATCCACTACCGGAAGGTTTTGGCGCTATGAACCTGGAGCAATTATCCGGTGCTTTTGCCAGCTTAATGCAGAAATGGCAACAAGGTAACCTGGATATAGTGACGGAGCCATTTGGCCCTGTGGTTGAACAGACAACGGAGCAATAAGTGGTGAATATCAGCTGGGTTGGCTCTCTATTGCTGTTTGCTTTGCCTGGTGTCGAGGCGGCTGGTGTGCAGCCAGCAGAGCACAAAGCCCGTGGCATGCTGGTGGCTGTCAACAAAGCGACTTTATCCAGTGAGCTGGCGGCGCAGGTGGTTGCGGTGCCAAAAAAAATGGGCCAGTCGTTTAAAAAAGGTGAAGTGCTGCTCAAACTGGATTGCCGTCTGTTTCAGGCGCAACTGAAGAAAGTCACTGCTGAGACGCAGGTGGCACAGCTCAAGCTGGACAATAGCCAGCAACTGACCAAATTAAATTCAATCGGCACGCTGGATCTGGCAATTGCCGAAGCCGAGTTACAAAAAGCCCAGGCTGAAAGTGCGATGGCGCAACTTAATGTTGAGCGCTGTGAGATTAAAGCGCCTTTTCATGGCGTGGTGGAGCAAGTTGATGTGCAAGCCCATGAAGTTGTGCAACAGCAACAAGCTTTGCTCAAAGTCGTGAGTCTGAATCAGTTGGAGGCTGAGATTATCGTTTCAGCGCACTGGATGAGTTGGCTTGAACTGAATAAACCCATTGTGTTGCAGGTGGAAGAGACGCAGCAAACTTTAGCTGCGGTGGTGAGTTACATCGGACCCAGTGTTGATCCGACCAGCCAGACCATGCAAATTCGTGCCCGTATTAAAGAGATACCTGCCAAAGTATTGCCAGGTATGAGCGTTGTGGCGGATTTTAATTAACGCTTCGCAACGTGCCAGATTGAACAAGCTTTATCTGCCAACCGAAGGTTGGTGATGAAAAAAATCCCCTTGAGGTGGTTATTATGAAAAAGCATTACTCCAACAAAAAACTTGCGCGTAAACCTTTGATCACGGCTTTGGAGCCGCGTTTGTTGTTGGATGGTGCTGCGGTGGCCACCGCGCTGGAGGCATTGAGCGATGCTCAGTTGCAGCAGGATGCTGCGCAAAATTCAGTCTTAGCGCAGCATAGCCATGGTTTTAATGGGATTGCGCCGACAGAAGCCCGGGCAATGGATCCGGCCAGAAATGGCGATAAAAAAGCAGTGGTTTTTATCGACACTCAGGTAGCTGATTACCAGACCTTACTCAACGGCATGAAAGAGGGTGTTGAGGTTGTATTGCTGGATGGCAGCAAAGACGGGCTGGCGCAAATGGCTGCCTGGGCCGGTGACAAATCAGGTTATGACGCCATCCATATCATCAGCCATGGCGCAGAAGGGCAAATTCAGCTGGGTGCTTTGACGCTGAATAGTCTCACTGCAGCTTCCCGTAGCGCTGACTTAGCGGCAGTGGGCGCCAGCTTGGCCGCCGGTGGTGATCTGTTAGTTTATGGCTGTTCAGTGGCAAGTGGGGAAGGACAAGATTTTATTACCAGCCTGGCGCAGCTGACGCAAGCGGATGTGGCGGCATCAGAGGATGTGACCGGTGCGGCAGCCAAAGGTGGTGATTGGGTACTGGAACAACACACTGGTGCTATTGAAGCTTCACATCTGAGTGCTGGCTTTGCAGGTACCTATCAGCATACTTTAGCAACTATTTCCTTTATTGCTGCCGATGCGGATTATTCTGCCACTGCTGTGACAAAAACAGTGCTGGATAATACTTCGACGAGCAGAACTGTTACCTTTAGTGATGACGGTGGCGATAATTTCCTTGCCTTTGACGGCGGCGGCTTGTATGCACTGAGCGAATCTAGTAACAACAATGGCATTGAATTAAAGGTCACAATGGAGCCTGGTTATTCATTTGATTTAACAGGTGTTTCATTGTTGGGCGGCTCGACCACGGTCATGGTGTCATTTACCAGTGCTGATGGTTCAACGGGCGGCCCCATCGCCTTTGACTCTGCCTTACCGCTGAATGATGTGAAACAAGTGGTATTCACCTCCAGCGATTATGCCGTGTTTAATGATTTTGTTATTAACGATGTGAAAGCTATTTCCGCCAACTCAGCTCCAATAATCAACAATTTAAATGGTGATAATAAGGCCTGGCCGGGCGGGACTTTCACTTTCCTTGATAATTTTAGTGGCTTGACCGGCATCGCAACCGTGACTGATGCTGAAAATGACAGCAGCAATTGGAATGGCGGGACATTGACGCTACAACGCACTGCGACGGGTGCAACGTCAAACAATGCTTGGGGTGCGGATATTTTTGCTTTTAACAGCATCTATTTTTCAGCCACAGCAATTGACGCCACCAGCGGTACTTTAAAGTTTTATACCCAAGCTGCCGGCCAGAGTTTTGCAACTTACACCAATACCAATGGTGTGCTCAGCATCAGCTTTAACAGTAATGCCACTTCAGAAATGGTGGGCTGGATTTTCAGTGGCATAAGCTATCAAAATGTGACGCCTGCCGGTGACGTGAGTTTTGGTTTTACCTTAACCGATGGTGCTGGCGGTAGCACCACGGCCACGACGACTGTAACCAGTGATACCATTTATGTAACCAACGCCAACGATACTGCCGTGATTGACGCTTCGGATGGGATCAGCTTCAGTGAAGCCGTCGCTATCGCTGCGGCTGATGCGACCGGTTCGCAGGCTATTTCGTTTAGTTCGGCGCTCGCCGGACAGACCATCACTTTGGCTGGCGACCTTGTGATCAATGAATCTTTAACTATTGATGCCTATGAAGCTACAGGCGTTAGTCTGACAGGTCATAGCATCACTATTAATGCCAACAACCAACTGGCATTTAGTAACAGCAGCGATGACAGCCTAACAATCAACAGTACCCTGGCAGGTTCGGGCAGTCTGGCCACATTTGGTGACGGAACCTTAGCGATTTCGGGGAACAATACCAGCTTTACTGGTGATGTCAGCATTAACTCAGGGACTATCAGTACCGCCAATATCGCCAGCTTAGGTAGTGGTGGCTCTCTTACGCTCAATGGCGGGACACTTTCTTATACCGGTGCCAGCGCGACATTGGCTCATGCGATTACCGTGACCAACAATGATGGTGTGTTAACACATAACGGCAACCTGACGATTACCGGGCAGTTATCTGGTGATGGCATGCTCGCCAAGTCTGGCAGCGGAAGGTTAACGTTAAGCAACACCGGTAATGAAGCGACCATGAATGGTGTTATAAAAGTTACCGCAGGTAGCCTTAGTATCAGTGACGATGACCAGTTGGGTAGCGGTGACTTGATACTCAGTGGTGGTGCAACACTGGCCACCGCGGCCAGTATTCTGACAATCGACAATGGCATCACGATTGAATCCGGTGGCGCAACCTTTAATCAGTCTGTCAATGGACATCTGACGCTTTCCGGCTCAGTCGCTGGTGATGCGCTATTGACTAAAACCGGTGCTGGTAGCCTGACCCTATCTGCGAACAATGAAGACTTTGCAGGTGGTGTACAAATCAATAATGGTACGCTTAATGCCACATCGACAGGGGAAAGCTTAGGTTATGCTACTGTGACCTTAGCAGGTGGCACGCTTGCGCTCTCTGGTGCGACAGTCATCAACAATAATATCGTTGTCGACGAATCTGCAGACGCAACCATTTCAAACAGCACGGACGTCACTTTGTCTGGGCAAATCTCGGGTTTGGGCGCGCTAACAAAAGCCGGTGCTGGTACTATGACCTGGTCAGGTGCTAATACTCATAGTGGTGACCTGATCGTTGCCGCGGGCACGTTGGCGCTGTCTGGCGGCAGCTCTATCGGCGATAGCAGTGCTGTGACAATCAGCAGTGGCGCAACGCTTAGCCTGGCAGGAGGCGGCGAGACTATAGGCTCGCTGTCCGGTGAAGGTAATGTGGCGCTTGGCAGCTACAACCTGACACTAGGCGGCGACGGCAGCAGCACTGTATTCTCTGGTGTTATTTCTGGCACTAACAGCGGTATCACTAAATTAGGTAGTGGTACATTCACTCTGTCCGGCATCAACACGTACACCGGCACCACCACGGTTTCGGCCGGTACGCTTGAGGTCACTGGCAGCAGCGCTATTGCCAATAGCGGTGCTGTGACTGTGGGCAGTGGCGCCACCCTGACGCTGAATGCGGACGAAACCATAGGCGCGTTGAGCGGTGCGGGTAACGTCACATTGGGCGGCAGCACGCTGACCCTGGGTTCGGCCGCTGACGGTACCTTTTCCGGCATCATTTCTGGGGCTGGCGGGCTGAGCAAGGCTGGCAGCGGCACTCAAACGTTGAGCGGCAATAACAGCTATACCGGCGCCACTGCGGTTACCGCTGGTACCTTGGCTGTTGGGCATGCTAATGCACTGGGCACCACCGCCGGGGCAACAGCAGTCAGCAGCGGTGCCACACTGCAAATCGCCGATGGCATCACTCTGGCTGAAAATTTGAGTTTGTTGGGCCTTGGCGTGTCCAGTAGCGGTGCTTTGCTGGGTAATGGCACCAGTACTGTTAGCGGCGCCGTGACTCTGGACGGCAATACGCGCATTTCAGTCGCTTCTGCAGGGTCGATGACTCTCAGTGGCGGTATCGGCGGCAATTTCACTCTGACTAAGGCGAACACTGGCACGCTCTCCCTGACGGGGGATAACAGCGCTTGGGGTGGTACTATTTCGGTATCTGCCGGTACACTGGTCGCCGGCCACAACAATGCCCTTGGCAACACCACTGGTACAACCAGCGTTTCCAGCGGCGGTGCACTGGCCTTGGCCAATGGTGTAACCATTGCTGAAAATATAACTATTTCAGGTCTCGGGATTTCTAATAGCGGGGCTTTACGACTCGATAGTGGCAGTGCCACTTTGAATGGAACTGTCACCATGAGTGGCAATAGCCGGATAGGAGCTGCCACTGGCTCCAGTCTTACGCTCAGTGGAGCGATCGGCGGTAGCTTTAGTTTGGCTAAGACCGGGGTCGGTACTTTAATTCTGGATGGTGCTAGTACCTATACCGGTGCAACCACTTTATCAGACGGTACTTTAGAGGTGAATGGCTCCTTGGGTTCGACCTCAGCATTGGCTACAGTCTTTGGCACTACACTGAGCGGTACTGGCAGTATTTTTGCCCATGGTTCAGGTAATACACTTAACCTCGTCAGTGCTGCTACTCTGGCACCAGGTGTAGCAGGCAGCAATAATGGCGTTGGTGCTTTGACCATCAATGGTAATTTAATAATGCGTGCTGGTTCGATTTTAGCTGTTGATATAGCAGGTACTACTGCAGGCACAGGTTATGATCAGGTAGTGGTTAATGGCACTGTGTCTATCTTGAGTGCTACCATAGCTCCAACGCTCAGCTACACGCCCGGTAATGGTGACGCCTATGTCATTATTAACAATGACGGCACCGACAGTATTTTTAACTCCTTCGGCAGTCTAAATGAAGGCGGAACCATCAATTCTGCCGGTACAGTGCTGGCGCTGACCGGCAGTTATATTGGCGGCAGCGACAATAACGATTTCACGCTGACAGCACCCAGTAACAATGCGCCGATTATCAGCGACCTGGATGGCGATAGTGTCGCCTGGGCCGGCGTCGGCAACTATGTCACCTTAGACGCAGGCACCGCCCTGTCGGTCGCTGACACTGAATTTGGATCCTTGAATGCCGGTAACGGTAATTGGAATGGGGCCACGCTGACCATCAGTCGGGTCACCAGCAGTGGCGTTGCCGACGGTACGACCAAGGATCTATTCAGCTTCCTTGACAACGCCATGTTCTCGGTGGATCAGGGCAGCAGCCCCTATACCAACTATCCGGTCCAGTCGATCGAGGAGGCCCAAGCCAAGGGACAGAACGCCACCGGCGCCTTGAGCGATAAGGCATTGGTCGCGGCGGGGCAGGATAGCTGGTTCGCCCGCTGGTCTTACACCTATGCGACCGGCACGCTGGTGGTCGAGTTCGGCACAACCTCAGGCGACGGCGATATCAATGTCACGCCGACGACTGCGCAGGTGGCAGCGGTGCTGCAGAGCATAGGCTACCGCAACGACACGCCCTATGGCGATACCACTATCCGTTTCTCCCTGTCTGATGGCACAACAGCAGCAACGGCCGATGTTACCGTTACCAGTGACACCATCTACGCCGATGCTACCTCTGACAGCGACAGCGAAGGCGATGCCTCAGACGGATTCAGTCTGCGTGAAGCGCTGGCCCGTGGCGTCAGCCAGGGTGGGTTTGACACCATCAAGGTGGTACTTGCCAACAACAGCACTTATACCCTGGCAAGTGACGCCACGGCGGGAGTGGGTGACACGCTGGATCTGAGCGGTGCCGACGGTGTGACCATCACCGGGAACACTTTGAATCTGGCCGGCGCTTTGACCGTCACAGCGGATGCGTCAAAGACAGCGACCCTCTCCAGTGCCCTTGCCGGGTCGGGTCACCTGATGAAAGAAGGTGCCGGCACGCTGACGCTGTCGGGTACTAACACTCATAGTGGTGCGGTAACTGTATCTGGTGGCACCTTAGCCGTATCGGGCGGCAGTGCAGTCGGTGATAGCAGTGCGGTCACTGTGGCTGGCGGCGCCACTCTGGCTCTAAATAGCAATGAGACCCTTGGATCTCTGGCCGGTGCAGGCAGCGTGACGCTGGGGAACAATACCCTGACGACAGGCAGTGATAACACCAGCACAACCTTCTCGGGCGCTGCCAGCGGTACCGGCGCGCTGACTAAAATCGGCAACGGCACCCTGACTTTGTCTGGGGCTAACAGTTATACCGGCGCCACTGCAGTTTCGGCTGGCTCACTGGCTTTATCGGGTGGCAGTTCCATTAGTGATAGTAGTGCTGTGACAGTAAGCAGTGGTGCAACGCTCAGCCTGACCCTAGGCGGCGAAACCATAGGTTCGCTCGCTGGAGCCGGTGCGGTTTCGCTCAGCTATAACCTGAGCGTGGGTGATTCAACCGATACTATTTTTTCCGGTGTGATTTCCTCAACCAATACCAGCGGTATCACCAAGGTAGGTTCAGGCACACTAAGCCTGACCGGTGCCAATACCTATACAGGCAGCACCACAGTATCAGCTGGTAGATTGGTGCTGGAAAATGGTGCTGCGATTGCAGATAGCAGTGCTGTCACTGTGAACGCCGGAGCTGAATTAGAGCTGCGCTCTGGTGAAACTCTGGGTAGTCTGGCCGGTGCGGGCAGTCTGACGCTTAATGGCGGCAGCCTGACGACAGGCGGCAATAATGACAGTACCACCTTCTCCGGTGTGATCCAAGATGGCGGCAATGGGGGTGGATTGACCAAGATTGGCACAGGTACTCTGACTCTGACAGGTAGCAATACCTACACAGGTGATACCGCCGTATTTAGTGGTGGTTTGTCCATTAATGGTGATTCGAATCTTGGTTCTGGAGCACTTACGTTAAATTCAGGTACCTTATCTGTGACTGGAGATGGCGCCAATATTGATAACGCCATTTCCTTACTATCTAACGGAGGCGTTTTAAATGTCGGTACTGGTATCACTGCCACCTTGTCAGGCATTGTTTCAGGTACCGGAGCCTTCACGAAAGCAGGTGCCGGTGTAGTGGCGCTGGCTGGGAACAATACGTATTCCGGGGCTACGAACATTACTGAGGGGACGTTGCAAACGAATACAGCAGGTATCAATGCGACGTCAGGCTTGACGTTAAATGGCGGTACCTTATCAACCTACAGTAATCTTGGCATTACCAAGTCGTTGGCTATTAGTCTGGGTAGCAACGGTGGAACATTAGATCTTAGCAATGGCTCAATGAGCTTATCGGGCATTATTTCTGGCTCAGGTAATTTGGTGATCAGCAGTACCAATGCAGGTAACGCTGTTACTTTGTCCGGGACTAACACCTATACCGGCGGTACCACCTTAAGTAATGGCATAGTGCAATTTAATAATGACGCAGCTGTTGGCAGCGGCACCTTGACAATTGAAGGCGGCAAGGTGCGTGCTAGTGCCGCCCGCACAGTCAGTAATGATCTGGTATTAGGCGGCACCATGACCATGTCAGGGTCCAATGCTATGACATTTACAGGTAACGTTAACCTGGGGGGGGCGGACCGCACTATCGATAATTCTATCAGTAGTGATTTGACCTTCAGCGGTATTATTAGTAACGGCAGCATGACCATTGGTGGCGGCGCAGCTACAGGTGCTGTGGTACTCTCGGGCAATAATACCCATACCAATACGACTATCATTGGCAGCAACTCTAGCGGCAATATCAATACTCTATCAGTGGCCAGTGATGCCAGTCTGGGCTCAGGTTCCATCACTCTGAATGGCGCTGGAGCTGTTCTTAAAGTGACAGGTGCGACCACTATAGATAACGCCTTAAGTATTGGCAGCAGCGGCGGCAAAATAGAGAACAGTGCCGCAGCTACTCTGTCCGGTGTTGTGTCTGGTTCCGGAGCTTTTACCAAAGCAGGCGCCGGTACTTTGACCTTGTCAGGCACTAATACCCATACAGGAGCAGTCACGGTATCGGCTGGTACACTGGCCCTGACAGATGGCAGTTCCATTGGTGATAGCAGCGCTGTGACTGTGGATAGTGGTGCAACGCTGAGTTTGACCGGTGGCGGCGAGACTATAGGTTCGCTCAGCGGAGCCGGAGCCGTTTCGTTAAGCTATACCCTGACAGTGGGCGATTCGACCAGTACTATCTTTTCCGGAGTGATTTCCTCAACCAATACCAGCGGTATCACCAAAGTAGGTTCAGGCACCCTGACTCTGAGCGGAGCCAATACCTACACAGGTTCCACAACCATTTCCGCTGGTGGTCTGACACTGAACAAAAGCGGTGGAGCTTTGTCTGATACAACTGCTGTCGTGGTAGCATCGGGCGCGACGCTGACCGTTTCGATTAATGATACAATCGGCTCGCTTGCCGGAGCCGGTACTGTGGCTCTGGGGTCGTCACTGCTGACCTTTGGTAGCAACAACACCAGCACCACCTTTAGTGGCAGCATTACCGGAGCTAGCGGCGGCTCTATCAAAAAGTTGGGCTCAGGTACTCTGACACTGTCGGGGACCAACAGTTATGTAGGCGGCACTGACTTAACGGGTGGCACTCTTGTTGTTAGTTCAGTTGGTGCTCTGGGCTCAGGTGGTATTTCGTTTTCTGCCGGTACCACGCTGGATCTGGCGGCCTCAGGAACCTTTGCCAACTATATCGATCTTGCTGCTGATGCCACAATTCATGTTGGTTCAGGTGTCAGCGCTACATTAAGCAACACAATCGATGGCAATGGCAACCTGACCAAATCTGGTTCGGGCACGCTGAGCTTGTCAGGTAGTCAGTCAGCGACCGGGACTATGCTGGTTTCAGCAGGGACTGTGTCTGTTGCAGGTGATGAGAATCTGCTGGCGGGTAGCCTGACATTGAATGGCGGAACTCTGTCAATCAGCGGTGCCAGCACCATAGACAACAGCATTATTCTGGGCAGCAATGGCGGTTTTGTAACCAACAGCGATCTGGTTACCTTGTCCGGGGTTATTTCTGGTACTGGCGACTTCAGCAAAGCTGGTGCTGGCACGCTAACACTGTCCGGCACTCAGACTGCGACCGGTGCTATGCTGGTCTCGGCCGGAACACTGGCGGTTGCTGGTGACGGCAATTTGCTGGCAGGAAGCCTGACGCTGAATGGCGGTTCTTTGTCCATCACAGGCACCACGACTATCGACAATGCTGTTCATCTGGGCAGCATCGGTGCTGCTATCAGCACTAGTGCAGTTGCGACTTTGTCCGGCATCATCTCAGGTGCTGGTGATCTGCGCAAAGAAGGTTCGGGTACGCTGACGTTATCAGGTACACAAACCGGCACAGGCGGTGTGACTATTAACAGTGGCGCCCTGGCGGTAGCGGGGGATGCGAACTTGCTGGCAGGCAGCCTGACTCTCAATGGCGGTACGCTGTCTGTCACTACAGCTGGTACTATAGACAATGCCATCAACTTAGGGAGTGCCGGGGGAACGGTTAGTCACACTGCTGCTGTCACCCTGTCTGGTATTATTTCCGGTGCAGGCGACTTGAGTAAATCAGGCAACGGCACTCTGACGTTGACAGGCATGCAAACTGGTACTGGTGGACTTACCGTGTCGGCTGGCACTCTGTCGGTAGCGAATGATGCTAACCTGCTGGCGGGTAGCCTGACGTTGAATGGCGGCACGCTCTCTGTCACCGGTTCTGGTGTAACGATAGACAATGCCGTTGTTCTGGGCAGCAACAACGGCACTATTACCAATGCCAGTGCGATGACTTTGTCTGGTGTTATTTCTGGTTCAGGTAATTTCAGTAAGAGTGGTGCGGGCGCGCTGACCTTGTCGGGGACTAATACCTATACCGGTACTTCGACTTTTGCTGGTGGTACTGTGAATATCAGTTCTGACAGCAACCTGGGTAGTGGTGATGTAATTCTTGGCACGAATGGCAATTTTACCATCACTGGCACTACGACCATTGACAACAATATTATCCTTAATGCCGCACCAGCTGTGATTAGCGTGTCGACCGGTGCGACAGCCACGATAAGCGGCGTGATTAGTGAGACTGGCGGTAACCGTGGATTAAATAAAGGTGGCTCAGGTACCCTAATACTGGGTGCCAATGCCACTTATACCGGAGGAACAGCATTAAATGGTGGTGTGTTCCAATTAGCGGCTACAACCACCATGGCTACTTCAGGTATTACGCTCAATAACAGCTCGCCGACACTGAAACTGACGGGTGAAGGTACCTTTGCGACAGCTATTATTATCCGCGGCAATGGTACTAACAGCATTAGCGTAGATGATGCGGTAACGTTGTCGGGGTTGGTGTCATTGAGTAATGACCAGACTGCTAACCGCACTTTGACCAAGACAGGAAGTGGGACGCTGACGCTGTCCAATACGGGTAATTCGGCTGCAGGAGCGGTCACAGCAGGTGCCAATACTTATCAGTCCTTGTTGACGATTGCAGCAGGTACTGTTGCGGTGGCAACTGATGCCAATTTAGTGGCAGGTACTGTGACTTTAAGCGGCGGTTCTTTGGCTGTGACAGGCGCCACGACTATTGATAATGCGATTGTTATTTCGTCGGCCGGTACCATCAGTAGCAGTGATGCAGCGACCTTGTCAGGCGTGATCAGCGGTAGTAGCACTCTGACCAAAGCGGGCGCAGGTGTGCTGACCTTCAGTGGCAACAATACCCACACTGGTGCTATCAATATCGCTGATGGGGTGCTTGCAGTGACAAGTGGCAATGCGATTGGTGACAACAGCGCTGTGACTGTGGCTTCTGGCGCTAAGTTGCACCTTTATCTAGCCGACGAGACGATAGGCTCACTTAGCGGCGCTGGCATTGCGACCTTGAACGGCGGTACCCTGACAGTCGGTGGCAACAACACTTCAACTACCTTTTCAGGTGCTATCGAGGATCAGGAAAGTGGTTCATTGGTTAAAGCAGGTGCTGGCACATTTACTTTGTCGGGAACCAGCACTTATACCGGTGCTACCGCTGTAAACGCAGGAACCCTGAATATATTAGGTGCTTTGTCTGCTACATCAGGTATTTCGGTGCTTTCAGGTGCGACTTTAACTGGCACAGGATCTGTATTTACGCCAGGGGCAAACAGCACTTTAACGGTAAATCAAGGTGCTTTGCTGGCTCCAGCTGGTTCGGGTACCGGTGTGTTAACTGTCAATGGCAATCTGACACTGAACGGTATTTTGAAGGCCGATATCACAGGTCCTACAGCCGGAAGTCAATACGATCAAGTCTTGGTCACAGGCGCTGTAGCGCTGGGAACCAATAGTGCCTTTGATATTAACTATGCAGGTTCGGGCACGGATAATTCTTATGTGTTGATTGATAATGATGCCAGTGATGCAGTTACAGGCACCCTGAATGGTGTGGCGGATTATGGCCTTTTACCTGCTCATAGTGCTGATTTCCAAATCAGATACCAAGGTGGCACTGGCAATGATGTCACCCTTACCCTGAATTCAGCGCCAGTGCTGACTTCGGGCACCACAGGTAACGTGGCTGAAAATGCGGCAACCAACACAGTGATTTACGCTGCCACAGCCACGGATGCAAACAATAATACCCTGACGTACAGCCTGACCGGTCAAGATGCTAACTTGTTAACCATCGATGCGCTGACAGGTGAGGTGCGGCTGAAAAGCCCGGCAGATTATGAAACTAAAGCCAGCTATAGCTTTACGCTAGTTGTCACCGACAGTGGCAACCTGACTGCACGTCAGGCTGTGACCGTGAGTGTGACGAATGTTAACGAAGCGCCAGTGCTGACTTCAGGCACCACAGCTAACCTGGATGAAAATGCTGCAACCAGCATTGTGATTTACACTGCGACAGCGACAGATGTAGACAATAATACGCTGACTTACAGCCTGAGCGGTACAGATGCCGACTTGTTAACTATAGATGCAGTGACTGGTGAAGTGCGGCTGAAAAACGCGGCTGATTACGAAAGCAAAACCAGTTACAGCTTTATCGTCACGGCCAGCGACAGTGGCAATCTGAGCAGCAGCCAGGCGGTGACGGTCAATGTCAATGATCTGAACGATAACACTGCCGTCATTACGTCAGGCGCCACCGGCAGCGTCAATGAAAATGCTGCCACTTCGACAGTGATTTACACTGTGGTCGCCTCTGACGCCGATGGCAGCAGTGCTTATAACACCCTGACGTATAGCTTGTCGGGGGCTGATGCTGATTTACTGATGATTAATGCGGTCAGCGGCGAAGTGCGATTAAAAGCTACAGCTGATTATGAAGCCAAAACCAGTTACAGCTTTATCGTCACGGCCAGCGACAGCGGCAATCTGAGCAGCAGCCAGGCGGTGACGGTCAGTGTCATTGATCTGAATGATAACACCGCGGTCATTACGTCAGGCGCCACCGGCAGCGTCAATGAAAATGCTGCCACTTCGACAGTGATTTACACTGTGGTCGCCTCTGACGCCGATGGCAGCAGTGCTTATAACACCCTGACGTATAGCTTGTCGGGGGCTGATGCTGATTTACTGATGATTGATGCGGTCAGCGGCGAAGTGCGATTGAAAGCTGCAACTGATTATGAAGCCAAAACCAGTTACAGCTTTATCGTCACCGCCAGCGACAGCGGCAATCTGAGCAGCAGCCAGGCGGTGACGGTCAGTGTCAATGATCTGAACGATAACACCGCGGTCATTACGTCAGGCGCCACCGGCAGCGTTAATGAAAATGCTGCCACCTCAACTGTGATTTACACTGTGATTGCCAGCGATGCGGATGGCACCAGCGCGCATAACACCCTGACGTATAGCTTGTCGGGGACTGATGCAGAGTTGCTTACCATTGATGCAGTTACGGGCGAAGTCAGGTTAAAAGCAGCCGCCGATTACGAAAGCAAAACCAGTTACAGCTTTATCGTCACGGCCAGCGACAGTGGCAATCTGAGCAGCAGCCAGGCGGTGACGGTCAATGTCAATGATCTGAACGATAACACTGCCGTCATTACGTCAGGCGCCACCGGCAGCGTTAATGAAAATGCTGCCACCTCAACTGTGATTTACACTGTGATTGCCAGCGATGCGGATGGCACCAGCGCGCATAACACCCTGACGTATAGCTTGTCGGGGACTGATGCAGAGTTGCTTACCATTGATGCAGTTACGGGCGAAGTCAGGTTAAAAGCAGCCGCCGATTACGAAAGCAAAACCAGTTACAGCTTTATCGTCACGGCCAGCGACAGTGGCAATCTGAGCAGCAGCCAGGCGGTGACGGTCAATGTCAATGATCTGAACGATAACACTGCCGTCATTACGTCAGGCGCCACCGGCAGCGTCAATGAAAATGCTGCCACTTCGACAGTGATTTACACTGTGGTCGCCTCTGACGCCGATGGCAGCAGTGCTTATAACACCCTGACGTATAGCTTGTCGGGGGCTGATGCTGATTTACTGATGATTGATGCGGTCAGCGGCGAAGTGCGATTAAAAGCTGCAGCTGATTATGAAGCCAAAACCAGTTACAGCTTTATCGTCACGGCCAGCGACAGTGGCAATCTGAGCAGCAGCCAGGCGGTGACGGTCAGTGTCAATGATCTGAACGATAACACCGCGGTCATTACGTCAGGCGCCACCGGCAGCGTTAATGAAAATGCTGCCACCTCAACTGTGATTTACACTGTGATTGCCAGCGATGCGGATGGCACCAGCGCGCATAACACCCTGACGTATAGCTTGTCGGGGACTGATGCAGAGTTGCTTACCATTGATGCAGTTACGGGCGAAGTCAGGTTAAAAGCAGCCGCCGATTACGAAAGCAAAACCAGTTACAGCTTTATCGTCACGGCCAGCGACAGCGGTAATCTGAGCAGCAGCCAGGCGGTGACAGTCAATGTGCTGGATCTGAATGATAATGCGCCAAGCCTGAGCGCAGGCGCATCCTCTGCAACTCTGGTCGAAGCCGGCGGGGTGAACAACACGACTGTTGGTACTGCTACTGCAACTATCACACTAACCGCCGCCGATATCGATACGGTTGGCAGCGTGCTTTATGACCGCACCTTCCTGCTGGAAAATGGCTGGAGTACTGCCGATGCTGGCGCGACTTACAGCAAAGCTGGCACTTATGGTACTGCGAGCTTCACTGTGGAAAGTGGCGTGTTGAGTTATCGTCTGAACAATAGCGACAGCGTGACTCAGGCGCTGATCGCTGATCAGGCCGTTAATGAGAGTTTTGTGATCCAGGTTACAGACGGTAATGCGAGTGCGCAAACCACAGCAGTATTTAATCTGCTGGGCAGTAATGACGCGCCAACTGTGGTCGGCTCAGTCGCACCAATGGCTGGTATTTTAGGGCAAGTGTTTAATCCGGTTAGTCTGCCGGAGACCTTGTTTACCGATGTGGATGCGACAGAAAGCCGCCAATTACAATGGAGCGTAGAAAATCTACCGGCAGGCTTAGTGTTTGATGCCGGGACCCGTACCATTGCCGGGACTTTGGGTGGTAATGTGACTGGTGCTGTGACTTTGCAACTGGTCGCCACAGATCCGAATGGCGCTCAGGTCCGGACAGCTGTGGTGATGAATATTGAACCTGCACCTGTTATCAACCTGGTGGTAGCGCCGCCTGTGTCTGTGGTTGCACCTGTCAGTCAGGTGATCACCAGCAGTGCTTTGGAGGTGCCAACCCTGACCTTCTCCTCGCTGCCAGAGGGGACGTTGAGTACCTCATCCGGGGCCTCCGGCTTTGCCGCGGCGCCTGGCCAAGCCAGTCCGATTCAGGGCCTGAATGATGCTCCGCCGGCAGTATCCAATGCGGTGGTGGTGAATGTAGCTGCTGATGGTCAGGTTCAAATTAGCCAGGCTGGCGCAGATCTCGCCAACAGCGGTAGTCTGACAGTGGCCAATATGCAGATCCAAACCGGTCAGCTATCTATTCAGTTAGCCGATTCGGTAGGCGCTGCCAGCTATAGCGCTACTTTAGCGGATGGCTCGCAGTTACCAGACTGGGTGTCCGTCAACCCGGTGACAGGTGAAGTGACCATGACACCGCCGCCGGGACAAGGCAAAATTACCCTTCGGATCAACGCTGTGGATGCCAATGGTACTGTGCGGGTGCTTGAGGTTGAGGTTGATTTGGAAAATCTGCCGGCCGCAGGTGCCGTTGAGCCAGCACCAGTGAACGCGCCAGTTGATACAGTGGCCGCCTTTATGCCATTGGCACAACAATTGAACATCGCCGCAGCCCAAACCGACGATTATGGGATCGATCTGATGAAATTATTGGCATCTTAACGCATGTCTGACCAAGCAATTGCACAATTACTACAGCTAGAGCAGCAAGTGCGGCGTTGTGAAACCCTGACAGAACTGAGTTTTGTGATGGTGAATGCAACGCGCAGCTTGCTGTCGTACCAACAGGCGGCCTTTTTACGGGGCAACGAGCTGCAGCGGCTGACGCTGGCTGCTTTGAGTGATCTATCGTTGATTGATCGGACGACGCCTTTTTGCGCCTGGCTGGAACAGGTGGCGCAACATTTGGCTGGTTCGGCCTTGGCAGCTAAGACCCACGTCATCAACACCGCGACCTGGCCGGATGAACTCAAGCATGATCTGGCAGAGTTTTCGCCGCCTCATATGCTGTGGTTGCCGCTGATGATCCCTGCCAAACCCAATCAGCGGGTGGGTGTGCTGTTATTAGCGAAATCTGAATCCTGGAGCGACAAAGACATCGGATTGTTGCAGCATCTGGCGGCCAGTTATGCCCATGCGATGCAGCTTTTTATCACTGAATCCGGTTGGCGTTATTGGTCAAAACGACTGTTGACCAAGCGGCGTCGCATTGCTTTGGCAGTGGCACTGGCGGTTGTGAGTTTTTTACCGGTTCGGTTAACAGTGTTAGCGCCTGGTGAGATCATCCCGAAACAACCGCTACTGATTACCTCGGCCATTGCCGGCGCCGTCAGCGAAGTTTTGGTCAAACCCGGTGACGAGGTCCGTCAGGGCCAACCCGTGGTGCTGCTGGATAAAACCGAGTTTAACGGACATTATGAAGTGGCCGAGCGGGAATTAGAGCGGGCCAGGGCGGCTCTGCGCACTGCCGAGCAAGCAGGTTATGTCGATAGCAGGAAAAAAGCTGAGCTGGCAGAGCTGGAATCGCAGGTGGAGATTAAAACCATAGAGCGGGATTATCTGCAAACCAAGTTAGCACAGACCGAAATCAAGGCGCAGCAGGCCGGTGTGGCGGTGCTGGATGATCCTGAGCAATGGCAAGGACGTCCGGTGGTGATCGGAGAACGCATCTTGTTGATTGCCGATCCGGCCAAGATCCAGCTGGAAGTTAACTTGCCGGTGAAAGATGCCATTTCATTAAGTCGGGGCAACGAAGTGACTTTTTATCTGGATACCGATCCGCTTAATCCACTGGCTTTTGTGGTCGATTATTCATCCTTTGAACCAAGCTTAACCCCGGAGCAGATTGTCGCTTACCGGATCGTGGCTGATAGCCGTCAGGATAGTACGCCGCCACGGATAGGATTACGGGGCACCGCCAAGTTGTATGGCGAACGGGTTCCGCTGGTTTATTATTTATTGCGCAGACCTATCACTTTTGTGCGACAAAATTTAGGTTTTTAAATGTTATCTCAAGCAGTTGCGCCGGTTGCTTTACCCAGGCTGCGGCAGAATTTACGTCTGTTGGCCGCTTCCCCGGATGAAGATGGCGAACCACGCTGGCAAATTTTTGATCCGCTGGCGAATAAGTTTTTTTTCTTAACCAGCAGTGCCTTTTACTTATTCAAGGAGTGGGGGCAAGCTGACAACGAGCAGCAGTTGCTGGCGTTGGTACAGCGCCGCGATATTGATATCAGCGCAGACGAACTACGGTTTTTTATCCGGTTTTTAGAGCACAATCATCTGCTTGAACGTCAGTCTACGGCTGAACTGGCCGGTTTGCAGCAAGCGGCAGGGCTGCAGAAAAAACATGCACTGAGCTGGCTATTACATAACTATTTGTTTATCAAAATTCCATTAGTCCGGCCCGATTTATTGCTCAGCCGTTGTTTCCCAAAGCTGAAGTTTCTGTTTACGCTACCGCTGCATTGGCTTGCGCTGCTGTCAGGCGCTATCGGTTTAGTGATGGTGTTGCGCCAATGGGAAACCTTTAGCCATACCCTGCAAAACTTCTTCAATTTTTCGGCCATTTTGTATTATGTCGCGGCCTTGGTGCTGGTCAAAACGGCGCATGAACTCGGTCATGCCCTGGTAGCCAAGCGGTACGGCTGCCGGGTCAGTTCGATGGGGGTGGCATTTTTATTACTCACGCCCATTTTGTATACCGATACCACAGATGCCTGGCGCTTGCGCTCAAGGTTTCAGCGGCTGGATATTGTCACTGCCGGCATCCGGGTAGAGATTTATCTGGCTTGTGTGGCAACTTTTTTATGGGGCATTGTGCCGGAAGGAAGTTTTCGGCATGTGCTGTTTTTTGTAGCGACCACCAGTTGGATCTCCTCTTTACTGATTAATATCAGTCCCTTTATGCGCTTTGATGGCTATTACGCCCTGTCAGATTTTTTAGGGATGGAGAATCTGCAACCGCGATCCTTTTTAGTCGGTCGCTGGTTTTTACGGGAATTGTTGTTTGGTTTTGGTTTTGCACCGCCTGAGCCACTGAATCGCAAAAAATGTGCGCTGATGGTGGCTTATGCCTGGAGCACCTGGCTGTACCGTTTTCTGCTGTTTATTGGCATCGCGCTGCTGGTTTATTATTTTGCCTTTAAGCTATTAGGCATAGTCCTGTTTTTAGTCGAGATTATTTGGTTTGTGCTGATGCCGATTGGTGCAGAAATAGCGGTGTGGTGGAAGTTAAGGAAACAAATGAGATTAAATAGCTCCAGCCGGCTCAGTCTGTCGTTGTGCCTGATTGTGCTGCTAGGTTTAGTCATTCCCTGGCAAAACGAGATCAGTGCGCCGGCAGTGGTGACTTTTGCCCGGCATCAAAACTTCTATCCGAGCGAAGCAGGTCAGGTGGTGGCCTGGGATATTCCGCAGGATAAAAAAGTTGCGTCAGGCCAGTTGCTGATTTTGTTGCAATCACCTGAAGTTGAGCAGCAAATCCGGTTAAGTCAGCTCAGGTTCGAGGCATTGCAAACGCAGTGGCAACGGGCCAGTTCGGGCGCGATGTCGCGTGAGAGCCAATTAACGCTACAAAGCCAGATGTCACGCGAGAATGCCCGCTTGTCGTCATTACTGGAGCGTCGGGAGAAACTGCTGTTCCGCGCGCCTTATGCAGGTTATATCGGGCAATGGGCGACGCTGCAAAAAGGCGACTATGTGAATGAAAAGAAGTCATTAGCAACACTCTATGACGTACAAAGTGGCATGGTGAAAGCTTATGTCAGTTCCAGTGTGCTGAATCAGTTAAAAATAGGCAGTTCAGCGCAGTTTATTGGCAATGATGGTGTGGTATTAACAAGCGCTTTAGTGGTCGAAAAAGTGATCCCGACGGCAATCAAACATTTACCATATGCCGGTTTAGCCGCTGACTATGGCGGACCTATTGCAGCGAAAAAAATGGCGGACCTGCTGATCCCTGATGCCGCGACCTACGAAGTGCATTTAAGTTTGCAACAACCCCATCTGCTGACCAGTCAGCACTATGGCCAGGTGAGTTTAGCGGTAGAGGCAAGTAGCTTATTGCTGGATGGCATCCGTTATATTTATGCAATTTTGCTAAGAGAATCAGGTTTTTAGATGAATGTGCCAGAGATAAGCTGGGATAATGAGCAGGTTAACGCCGTCGTGGCGGCTTTAGCCAAATTAAGGTTGACGGCAGATTTAACCTTGCTGCCGCAGTACCCCTATATCGGCAGCAAAATCTATCCGCTTGGACGCTGTCGCGAGATCCGTGATACCGTTTTTGAGCTGCTGGCACAACAATTGCCAACCTCGACTGAGCCTGGCCTGGTGTTGATCCGTCAGCGGCTGGCACAAGGTCAGGTGTTGCGAAAAATATGGGGGGCGTTGCGGGGTGTCTATTTTCAAAACGCGATGACGCTCGGGGATTGGTATCTGGATGTCTCCAATGATACCGTGAACCCGAATAAGCCGCGGATTGAGGTGCTGCCGCTCGCACAATCCGGTTTTGCCGAAATCACCAGCTTTGTGCAGTTTGTCACAGTTGCGCAAAGTTATTGGGAAGTTTCAGTGTATCGCAATGATATCTGCCCGGCACTGGCGCCTTTTATGCCGTTATGCTTCGTTTCTAAATGTGGAACCAGTTGGCTGGGGGATGCGACAGATGAGATGTTAGCGGTCGCAACCGGCAGCCAGTTTGTTGCCTCAGCACAAATTCTGGCTGGATTAACGCCGCCACCTGTTGCTGTTCTTGCACGCTGGCAGCAGGCACTTCAGGCATTGCCTTATCAAGACTTTTTGCACCTGCAAGGCGATGCGATGCACTATTGCCAACTGTATCGACAACAAGGCTACCATCTGGATAACGCCAGGCGTGATGCTGCTGTGATGGCTTATCTGAAATTACCCAAAGGGCTGTCAATGACGGCATCGCAGCCGAGTCTATAGCTGATGCCGGCGCCTGTCTTGTTGCCAGTTAAAGTCGCTCGCATTTATGACTTGTTATCAATGCGCTTGAATTTTTAATTAAGTTCAGTTTATGCTGCTGAAATGTTTAAAACATTCAGGTCTGGCAGGAGTGTTGTCAGGTTCTGGCTGTGAAATAGCTCTTTCACACAACTCATATTGATTGAACAGGCCAATTATTTTTGCTGTCGGGCTATCAACTTTTAGCACACTGTCTTGTGGCAGTTAGTGCGTACTGAGAATGTTTCACAGGATGAGGATATTTAAAATATCATTTACGCTGGTATTGACCCTGGTACTGATGCTGGTTGGTGCGATTTTTATTTTTCAGCAAAAATTAATTTCTGTGCTGATCCTGCCTCCATACATTGAGTGGGCAACGGAGACTGAAGCAAAAGGGGTTGCTAAAGGCGTTGCCTTAGATGAAAAACAATTGTTGATAGCCCGCGAAATCGGCTTGCGCCAGCCGGAAAAAGTCAGGTTGGTTTATGTCGATGCAGTGCCATTTCCGTATGACAATTTATTGCTAAAGACAGTGGGCGAAGCAGTCGGCTTTATCGGTGATGGCATCATTAATAATGCCCAGGTATTCGGCTATGCCATTTATGTCAGAAAAGATTACCCACTGACGACAGCAAAGCTGGCACATGAGCTGGTGCATGTGTTGCAAATTGAACGCTCCACCTTAGCTCAGGTGATCAGCCAGCATTTTACTGACATGCTGACTTATGGCTATGCCGATTCGCCGCTGGAAATTGAAGCATTCAAAGCAAATGAAAGATTTCGTGACCGTTAAATTGACAGGTGGATTGCCTCTGGTGAGCGGAGTGCAGGATAAACCGATATAAGCGAATGAATGATGCAAATTGTACAGGTAAAAAAAGCGCAGTACCAAAGATTGCTTGAGATCTGGGAAGCCTCAGTCAGAGCCAGCCATGATTTTTTAGCCGAAGAGGATTTACAGCAATTAAAACCGTTGATACTAGAGCAGTATTTTGACGCGGTGGAGTTAAAGTGCGCGGTCAGTCCGAGCGGTGACATCCTTGGGTTTTGTGGCGTGCTGCAAGGCAATATTGAAATGTTGTTTATTGAGCCGGCGGCGCGGGGTCAGGGCATTGGCGCTATGTTGGTGGCTGATGCTATCAAACAACAAGGTGCCAGCCTGGTGGATGTGAATGAGCAAAATAGCCAGGCGCTGGGCTTTTATCAACATCTTGGCTTTGTCGTGACCGGCCGCTCGGCACTGGATGGTCAGGGCAAACCTTATCCCTTATTACATCTGGCGCTGCCGCAAGCTGGCATGCAGTTGCGATGATCACCTGGTTATTTCCAAAGGATGAGCGAATTGATGCCGATGTTCACCCTGAGTATCTACCAACTGTTGCCGCTGCTGGTGATTGTGCTGTTGCTGATGTTACAACAGCGCGCAATCAAAAAGGGCCAGCTCGTCAAGCTGCAGTACAGCAAAGCAAAATGGTTATTCTGGGCGCTGCTGACCTCAATGCTGCTCGCCATTAATAGTATCACTTTTAATAACCTGTTCTTATTGCTGCCGGCCATCGCGCTCGGTATCTATCTGTATTATTTTAAGCAGTATTATGCCCTTCAGCCGACAGAGCCAAACCAGGGTTGATGGCTGCGCTCTCATTGCAATTGTGGTCGAATCTGAGTGCTTTGTTTCGACTAGTCAGAGTTGGCAACTGAGCATTGGGCTCAAAGCAGAACTTTTTAAGGATAAACGATGGACATTGTGATTGAAACTCTGGTCAAAGCGCCGCTGGCAAAGGTCTGGCAAGCCTGGACCACGCCGGCTGACATTATGCAATGGAATTTTGCCAGCGCTGACTGGTGTTGCCCGCGGGCAGAACTGGATTTGCAGGTGGGGGGGCGTTTCAATTATCGGATGGAAGCCAGAGATGGCTCCTTTGGCTTCGATTTTCAGGGCGAGTTTAGCCACATCATTCCTTATCAATGCATTCAATACAAATTGGCCGACGAGCGCCAAGTCACAGTGCAATTTAGCGAAAGCGAACAGGGGGTGCACCTTTGCGAAACTTTTGCTGCTGAAGATGAACATTCAGCGCAGCAACAGCAGCAAGGCTGGTTGAGTATTTTACAAAACTTTGCCAGACATGTTGAGTGCAGTGCTTAAAGTTGCCGCCAAAGGTGCGCCAGAACGAGTTATTGACCAGATGTGAAGGATGAACTCATGAAAAAATGTTGGTGGTTACTGCTGTTGACGTTACTGGCAGGGCCGTTACAAGCAGGGTCTGAACTGAGTTTTGGCGTTAAGCAGCAGTTGGCTTCAAAAGTATTACAGGAGAAGCGGTCCTATTATGTTTATTTACCACCATCTTATTCGCAAAACAACGCAGCATATCCGCTGATTATTCTGTTAGATGGCGACGTGCACCGCTGGAAAGCTTTTGCCGGTATGCTGGAAGGTTTAAGCACGGATACGCTGGAGCGTCAGGTCAAAGAGGCAATTGTAGTGGCAGTGCCCAGCAGTGAAAATGCTATCCGGGAACGTGATCTGACACCAACGTCATTAGCGCGCTGGACCTTTAACGGCAAACTTTTGGAACAATTTGCCGGCCCGACCGGCAACGCAGCGGCTTACCTGACATTTTTTAAAACTGAGCTGATCCCACAGTTGCAGCGTCAATACCGCATTGCGGCCGAGCGGATGATTGTCGGTGAATCTTTTGGTGGTTTATTCAGCGCCGCCGCCTTGCTGAATGATCCGACCGTGTTTAGTCATTATCTCATCATCGATCCCACCGCCGTCTGGGATGATAACTATCTAAACCGACAGCTTGCCACGGTGAATTTTGCTGAAAAACAACTGGCCGCTCAGGTGTATATCGGTTTTGCCAACAATGCGGCCATCGGTGATATCGGGGTGACGAATTTAGCCTGGGGGCAGCAGTTCGCTACGGCTCTGGCGGCGAATAAGTCGGTGGCTTTTAACATCAAACAACAATATTTCGCGGATGAATCACATGGCACCGTTGCATTGCAAAGTTGGTATCACGGCCTGAAACATCTGTTGCACAACTGAGCCTTCGTGCCGGATCAGCATCGTACTCACTGTACTCAGTTCAGTCTGGCTGAGGTTGGTTGCAAGCACGGCTCTGAACCGCTGAAGCGTGCTTGCATGTCGGGCTCTGCTTACCTCATGCATGAGACAAGTTGAATGCTGGTTAAAATCAGCCTTCAGGCATATTTGCCAGTAAGCTTTCGGTTTGCTGCAAGTAAGTGTCCAGCTGTGCAATGGTTTGATTGGGATGCAGCAACTCCAGCGGAATGTCGTACTCAGTGTGCAGAAAATACTTAAACCCTTCCAGCTCAAACTGGCTGGCAAAGACAGCACCGAGTCGGGTGTCATGTTGCAGACTGAACTCCTGCCCAGATGGCCATTGCATGCTGATTATTTCATTGATGTTATTATACTTTTTGTAATGATTACAGTTATGTTCTGCTAAGCCTGTCAGTTGGATCAAACGACGGAGTAATGGGGCGACCAGTGCTAAGGCTGAAGTCAGGCTATAAAAAAAGACTTTATGCCAGCCAGGCACCCGCATCAGGCCAACCTGGCGTATGACAGTTTTAGCATGTGCTGGCATTTTGCCAGGCCCACGCAATCTGAACTGTGCCGCAACTAAACTGCCATGGTAAAAATTGAAAATTAACCGGAAGTCTGGCAGCACATCATACCATTTCGGCACTACACCCAGCTTTTGTGCCAGATAATGCGTAAAACGGTAATAACGAACATTTTCTGAGCGATTGGGTTCAAGGCAAAATTGCTGATGGCATTCATGCTGGTAAGCATTGATTTTCAATGCCAGCTCGGCACTGCTTTCCAGTGAAACTTTGCCTGCCAGCAGTCTGGCAAAATATCTTGCCTGCAGTTCAGCGATGGTTGGTACCCCGCCAACATCCGGCCTGGCAAAACCAATCCAGACCAGACTATCGCGCAGGTCTGGATGGATCATATGCAGATAGTTAGAACGAATATTCATTGCAACCTCCTGCGCCGCCGGATGAGCGATAAAATCAAATTGTGTTTTATATCCGGTCGCCATAATCACATCGGTACAGCGAATGAATTGCCCATCTTTCAGCACAATGCCTTCAGGTTCAAATCGTTGCACAGAAAACAAATGGAGCTGAGTTTTACCGCTGTCTACATCTTGCATCCAGATATCATTCTTGTTGCTGAATTCACCATGCAGTCCGTACTTCACCAGGAACTTCCACATCCAAAAAGCACTCAGTGGTCTTTTCTGTTTGCTTTCATGTAATTTCAGCCCTTTATTCATGATGCGTTTTTTCAGCGTTGCTTCAAAATTAGAATGATTAATTAAAAATGAATAGTGGGCTGCCCGGGTGGTGCGCGAGTCGCCGGTATCACCAAGAATAATCCGAGCAATAATACTTTTGGGGCGATTCACGACTAAATGTGTCTGTGCCGCCACCTGCGCAATTTGATGGACAATATCTGAACCAGACTCACCGAGTCCCAGGCACACCACCTGTTTATCTTTAAACGAACTGGCTTCTTTAAAATCGAAACTATGATGGATGTTGCCACGAAATTGTCTGATATTGGGAATATCCGGATAATCCGGGTTTCTGAACTTTCCGCTACATACTGCGACCGCATCAAACCATTCCTGTTTGATCTCGCCACCACACTTAGTTTGTATCAGCCATTGCTGCTGGCCTGCCGGTGTAATACTCAACACTTCAGTGTTGAACTGAATAAATTTTCTCAGCCGGAAATGATGGGTAAAGTCTGTCAGATATTCCAGATACTCGCTGGCGGTCCAATATTTGCGGACTTGTTCCCGAGCGGCAAAAGATGAGAATGCCATAAAGTAATTGGAAACGGTCAGATGAATATCATTGTATATTCCACCTTCATCCGCTTTGTTATAAAAAGCGCCGCCAATATTATCATTCTGCTCAAAGCAAACGACAGTATGGCTTTCATCGATTAATTCTTTGATTGACACTAGTCCGGACAAACCCGCGCCAATGACGGCGACCCGTTTCATTGGGTGACTGGGAGCGGACATGCTACGCACAGCAGAGTATTCCATTTGTTTGATCCTTCAAAGCGGGTAAATAATTGAATCAGGCAAGATTTCTGCATCAATCACACAAAGCCGCCTGTGCAGTAACAGGCTGTTGTGCTGATAGACGAATGAATCATAACTTTCGCCACAGACCAGGAGCTGAGAAGGCAAGCCTTGTCTTGATTCCATCACGAAAAAATTGGCCTGTGCATTCACAATATTGCCTTCTAGTGACACCAGCCGGATATTTGAAATCAACCGGCGCTGCTGACGCTCGCGAAACCAGACCGCTTTTTCTATACCTGTCGCCCGATCAGTCAGCATGCCTTGCCCCTCGCAAAAGATATTGTAAACAGGCATGTTGTCCATGAAATTATATCTGTTGGTCAGCAGATAGCTGCCTTGTTCGGTAAAGTAGCCTGGCCACTTTGTCAGGTTTTGCTCATCGATGGCAGCTGCGTAGCTGGTATAAAAATCATCCAGCGCTTTATCCAGCAATAATGCATTGATCAGATCTTGCATCTACAACTCCATCACTTGCCGGTAATATTGATAAAAGGCCCGAATTGCCGCTTCGGACACCAGGTAATCACAATCACTGTTGCTTTCACCTGCTTCCAGCACCGCTGCAAAGTCTTGCTGGTAGGATATGCCTTGCTGACAGGATGCCAGGATCTCATTGTCATCAATTGATACCAGCCCTGCCGCCCCCAGCAGATTGGCTTGTTTAATACGGCGGTCAGTCAGTTCCTGTGGCTCATCAGCGTAAGCAAAAAAGGTCCATGTTTTAATGCAGGAGTGGGCATCAACAGGCTCGACATGGCGCATCACGAGGCAATTGAGTTGTTGCAAAAAAATCAGATTTGGCCAGAGGGTCATCACGGCCCCCGTCGCTTGCTGAAACTCTGGACTGTGAGCAATCAGACTTTCGTCCTGCAGCGTAAATTCGGCATCCTGCTTGGTGACTGAGCACCCTTCTTGTTTGCTAAAAGTGGCGGTTGATACCAGTACACTGTGTCGTCCTTGCTCCTCAATCAGGATCTGAGTTTTTTGATCAGATCGCCAGATGCCAAATAAAGTAAAAAATGAATGTAAAATAGCGGCATGGATAGTATCTTTGACATTTTCAATTTGCAGTTTCCAGTTACTGGAGACCACATGTTTATGTTTACCTATCACTTTAAGTGGCCTGCCATTACAGACCCGATCAAAATATTGCAGAATTTTAGGTCCAAGGTAGGTTTCCAGGGGGGCCACCGTCTGGCTGAAGCTGGCAAATATCACGCCGTGTCGTTCAGTCACATACAATTGCTGCAGATGGTGGGCGGCAGGATCAAATTGGGCTGACATGCCGCCTTTACCGTCGACGCCACGACTCAGCGGCACACCAACCAAACGTCCTTCCAGATTAAAACTCCATTCATGATAAGGACAAGTGAACAGTTTATTATTGCCTTTGCGTCGTTCACACAGTCGCGCCCCACGATGCGGGCAGCGGTTTAGAAATACTCTGACATCTCCTTTGCGATCTCTGGATACGACGACTCCAAGATTGCCAATGGTACTCAGAATAAAATCACCAGGCTGGGGTAACTCACAACTGAGTGCAACATAGTTCCAGCTATTGGCCAAAAAAATCCGTTCCATTTCAAGTCTGAAAATGGCGTCGTCTGTATAAATAAAGCCGGGGAGCCGGCGCTCTCCGGCTGAAGGCCATGCATAATGTGCATTCATAGTTTACTCAACCGCAGCCGGGGCAGGGGTCGTGTTCTGATGACGGCCGGCAGTTTCAGGGTTATTGCCATACACCACCAGATCCGTGATACGGCTCATAACCGCCATCAGCATGGACCAGCCTTGTTCCTGAATTTTGAATAATTGTTCTGCTTCCTGTAGTTCCGGAGTATGACGACGGATATGGTCATAACCCATTTTGACGTGATGATGATCGTCGGCTTCATGGCTGTGAAAGTGTGCGCTGCTGGTATCAGCAGACATTTCAGGAGCCAGATGGCGATAGAATATTGTGGCTGAAGCTTCAACGACCAAATGTACCAGCACTAGTTTTTGCATATCTGACAAACGTTGTATCGCACTGCTGAACCAACTGCTGGTTGCTTCTAAGATCGGATCAAAAATGTCCGTTTGCTGCAGGCGGCTTGATTCCAGCGCTTTGTTATGGCCGAACTCTTCGACCAGATGCTCCCAGGCAATATCAGTATGCCGTCGGGAATTGCTGGTCAGGTAACGGAAAAATACCATCTTCTGAAAATGATTAGACCAAACCTGAAAACAATCTAAAAAGCGCTGTTTGGCGGCAGGCTCCTGCAGCAAGCCTTTTTTAACCAGTGCAAACAAGCGATGTTTATCAAAGCGGTCTCTGAATTTATCATTGGTCTGAAACAGTTTGTCGACAATATTGTCAGCATGTTGTACCAGATAAGCTTCATCTTGATGAAAAGTTGCCCAGGGATCTTCGATGTTTTCATACAATCCGCGTGAATCAAATTGAATCGACAACCCCCAAAAGCCAGCAGGTTCGGCGCCGATAAAACCATGCGGGCGAGTCGGTGGCACCAATAAGGCGTCACCGGCCGTCATCACCGTTTCGACGTCACCCAGGGTTTGAGCGCCACCTTCGCAAATCAGGATCATTGAATCAACCGGATGGATATGTTCATCCAGTTGTTCGCCGGCCTCCAGTCTGACCCAAGCCATCGAGATGCGGTTATCTTTTGGTAAAAATGCCTGCATGCTTTCATGTTTAGTGAAGTCTTTCACGTGGCCGAGCCAGTGTTCTACACCATTGACTTCAATGGTCCGCATGGACGGAATAGCATCACGCCGGACTAGCGTAACTAATTTACTTTCTAACATTGTAGCTTCCTAATCTGTTTTATAAGTCAACAACTTGCAGTGATTTTAAGAACTGAATTACCGCCTTTTGTTCGGTTAGCGGTAAAAAAGTGAACAGGTCACGACTTTGTCGTGCCTCGCCGCCGTGATACAGAATAGCCGCGGTTAAAGTGGTTATATCACCCCGATGGCCGTAAGGGGCTGAACTGCCAGCATCCCACAATTTACGGGTGACAAAATATTCAGCGCCTGGATTACCATGCTGTGCCGGGCGCGATTGGTCTAATTTTTCATTACAAAAGAAACGTATCGCATCCGGGCTGCCGACCGGATCACATAAGTTGTGTCGTTTAAGGTCGGTATAAGCTCTGACTGTCGCGGTACCATTGGCATTTTTTGCTAAACGCGGTGCCTTGCCTTCTCTGGTCATATCCCAGCGAATGGATCGGGAGGTATCATTGAAGGTATGAGACGCGTTTAATGGGCTGGGTTCTGCGAAGACAGGAACATTGAGTGTTAACTCAGGAACATGGCAGCTGTTACAGCCAATCTCATTAAATTTTTTTGCGCCCAGTGCGACAGCCTGACGTTTTTTCCATGAGTGGGGCAACACTTGCTGCGGTACGGGTAAGGTGGCCTGATACACGGCCAGCGCGGTGATGTCACCGATTGACAACTCGCGTTCAACATCGTCTTCATCATGGTCTTTATCAAAACCTTTCGCCGGATTAAGGTCAAACCTTTCCTCTGCTTGCATGCCATGATGGTGATTCATCGCATCGACGGTAAAATGCCGCAAGGTGGCAATATTGCCAGATTGGTTAAAAGGCCTGACCATCAGATCCGTGTTGATGCCTTCGCTTTCGACCACTGCGCCATGTTCTTTTCTGATATTGAATTGAATGCCCTTGGACTGCAGAGTGTGCCTGCCATCTGGCAAGTTATTTGCCTGAGCACGTAGTTCATAGGTCATTTCGCGGGCAACCATTTCAATCGCGCCTGCACCATGCATGCCTAAGGTATTACGTTCATTACTGAAGTTGGCTGAGACTGACTCTGTCACCGGATCCAGTCGTTGTGCCAGGATAAACGCATTGACGACAAATTCACCTGAACCACCAGTGACCGGTTGGGAATGGCAGCCGGCACAAGAATTGGTTTCAGGGGAAGACGTGCGGATAAATGCCGGTTGATCAGGTGCGCGTTTTTCTCCACCGCCTGTGGTTGCGGGTCTGCCCTGACCATCACAGAGATTAAACTGAGCCACAAACAACTGTTTGCCTAAACGGTGGATCTGTTCAATGCTGACTTTGCCGTTGGTCAGATCGTCATGTTCAATGTGTTGTTCATGCACGCCTGATTCAGGGTAGTTGGCTGGGCATGCAGCTTGGACAGCACCGGCCAGTGCGGTAAAACCCAACAGGGTTAGCATAGGTAAACTGGCACTCACTTTTTTGGCATCGGCAGAATGGCTGCCAAAAGCAGATTTTTGCATGTGAATTTCCTTTTATGCAATAATTTACATGTCATCTAAATAGGTTATTTATCTGGCGTGGCAATAAAACCTGGTAATGCTTCATAGCGGTTGCACCATGCCGCTACAGCACTGAAATCAGCGAGTTCAAAACCTGCTTTCACTGCCAGTGCCAGGTAGCTATAGATGGCAACATCGGCAATGGTTGCTGAGTCGCCAACCAGCCAGTGTCGCTGTGTCAGGTGTTGGTTTAAGAAGGCAAACAGGGACAGGGTGCGCTGATAGGCCTGGTCGACATCGCCAGGTTTCCCCAGTGCTTTGATGCCGCGGTATAACGCAGGTCCCTGGCATACTTCGCCAGCGGATAATGCCAAAAAGTGCTGGATCTGCACTTGCCTGACGATATCTTCAGGATACCAGCGCCGGGCTGGATCGTAGCGGAGAGCCAGATACAGTAAAATGGCATGTGAATCGGCAAAAACCTGATTTTCATCAAGTAACACCGGAATTTGCCCTAAAGGGTTCAGGGCAAGAAATGCTGCAGACTGCTGCTGTTTTGCCTTCAGATCGAGCGGCTCCTTGGTTAACTCCAACCCAAGAAAGGACGCCAGGCAAATAACTTTATGGCAATGACCGGACAGCGCAAAGTAGTAAAGTTGAAGATTATTCATAATAAATAGCAAGTAGCTTCCATAGGAGTGACGGCGCGGGTATTTAAGCTTAAAATCGCCACAGGATAAACGGACAACTCAGAGACACACTGTTTACGGCTTGTTGATAAAATGGAGTGAGTGGATGGACACGCTGGATGGCTTTAAAGCCGTGATTGCAGTTGCAGAAACAGGATCTTTTACTGCTGCGGCTGCCAGACTTGGGTTATCGAAAGCAGTCATTAGCAAGTATATCAATATTGTGGAAGCTCAGTTTGCGACGAAAATTTTTACCCGGACGACTCGTAAAGTTTCGTTGACGCGTGCTGGCAGAAAACTGTATCAGACGATAGTGCATATTCTGGATGAATATTCTTGTTTAATCGATCAGGTGCATGAGGAGCGGACACATCATTCGGGCTTATTGCGGATCACCACGTCAGTGACTTTTGGTGAACAACTGCTGGCACCTAAGTTGCCGCTGTTTATGGATTTATATCCAGATATTCAGTTAGAAATTGAACTGAGCAATCGTAAAGTAGATTTAATTGCCGAACATTTTGATTTAGCTCTCAGAGTTGGCAACGCGGAAGTACAGGATTTGGTTGCCACGCCGATCCGCCATTTTGATATGGTGTTTTGTGCCAGTACAGCCTATTTAGCAGCACATGGGGAGCCCGCCACAGTTGCCGAATTAGCAAAACATCATTGGCTGATTGACAATAACGTTGCGCTGGATCCCTGGCATGAATATGGTTTATCCCATAGCTGGTTAAAGAGCCAGCAGACCCGGTTTACCCTGGTCAATAGTCCGGCGGTGATCAAAAGCCTGTTGCTGGCCAACAAAGGGGTGGCGCTGTTACCTGAATTTTTAGTGCAGCCTGACATCCGCAATGGCAAGCTGAAGGTGTTGATGCCTGAGTGGCCACAACGTCGTCTCACCTTGCATGCTATTTTCCCTGAAAGTCGGTATATGCCTGAAAAATCAAAAGTTTTTATCAGTTTCTTAAAGTCTGAGTTTGGCGATATGACGCAGCCAGAGCCATTGTTGCTGCATTGCTGCAGTTGAGTTTTGTGAAGGCAGGAGTAGACACTGACGACCAGTGCAACACTGACACCATGATCAATTTTGCGTTTTTACCGCCAGTTGCAGCGTACTTTCTGACAGAAAAACACAGATAATGGCGGTTATCTGCCGGCTAACCATGTAGAATGCACCTTCAAAAGCTGGTACAGCTTTTTTATAGTGCTTTGTGCAGGAAATTTAATGAAAAAAACATTTGTGTTAACACACCCTAAGCTGGCTCCAGCGCGTCTGGTCGATTTAATTAAATTCGATATTAAGAAGTACATAAACCGTGAGCGTCGCAAAGCGCTGCCGGCTGGTACTGATTACTGGACCTTTGATTGTCGTTTTGGTGCCACCGAAGCTGACGCCAGCAAAATTTTCACCTCTGAAATCAATAAACATATTGATGCCGCAGTGGCGCAGCAATTACCAGGTTTTTATCTGGAAATTCTGGCCAGAGCTGCCCATCACCAGCCGCGACTGGCGGCGGATGATCAGGCTGACTAAAGCCTACCCACATTTTTAGCCACAGTTTTTCCCACTGCTATGTTGCAGCATGGGCGAATATTTGTGCTTATTTGGTGAAATATCCGCCATTTTTTAAACTATGCTCTCAAGCGCCGACAAAATACTGTATATTCGGCGCCCTTATTTTGACTGTAGCAATTCTACAGAGGAACTCTTATGCAATTTTCATCTTTAGAT
The DNA here is from genome assembly GCF_059620065.1 of Rheinheimera sp. B2H12. NCBI lineage: Bacteria > Pseudomonadati > Pseudomonadota > Gammaproteobacteria > Chromatiales > Chromatiaceae > Rheinheimera > Rheinheimera sp. B2H12. The sequence goes on from NZ_CM184363.1 coordinate 1,644,137, forward strand.
TTAGCTGCTGATCTGCAACGCGCGTTACTTGACTATGGTTACACCGAGATGACCCCGGTGCAGCAGCAGGCCATTGTGCCAGCTCGCCGTGGTAAAGATTTACAGGTGACGGCACAAACCGGCACTGGTAAAACTGCGGCTTTTGCCATTCCGGTGTTACAGCGTATGTTGGATCAGCCTAAAGCCACAGTCGAACGCCGTCCGCGCACCTTAATTCTGACACCAACCCGTGAACTGGCGGAGCAAATTGCTGAAGCTGTGACGGCATACGCCAAATTTGTGCCGATCAGTGTGACGGCCCTCTATGGTGGCGTGAAAATGGGTGGCCAGGCCAATAAACTGACTGCCGGTGTTGATCTGGTGATTAGTACACCGGGCCGCTTGTTAGAACATATGGCGCTGGGCAATGTCATTCTGAGTGACGTTGAATTTGTGGTGCTGGACGAAGCCGATCGGATGCTGGATATGGGCTTTAGTGCCGATGTGCTGAAGTTGCTGCAAATGACGGCGACGAAACGGCAGACGCTGCTGTTTTCCGCCACCACCTCGCCGGCTGTGAACGAGTTGTCGCATAAAATTCTGCGCAATCACCAGCAAATTCGGGTGGCGAAAGTTAATAGTACTGCCGATACCGTGCACCATGTGGTGTACCCGGTGGAAGAAAGCCGCAAAATTGAACTGTTTGAACAGTTACTGGCAGAGCAAAACTGGTTTCAGGTACTGGTGTTTACCAGTACCAAAGAACAAGCCGATCGGCTGCTGGCAGGCTTACAACAACGCAAAATTGATGCAGCTGTCTGTCATGGTGATAAAAGCCAGGGGGCCAGACGGCGTGCCATCGCTGATTTTAAGTCGGCCAAATTACAAGTGCTGATTGCGACTGAAGTGGCAGCGCGCGGACTGGATATTCAGGGACTGGATTATGTAGTGAACTTCAATCTGCCTTATTTACCGGAAGATTATGTCCATCGCATTGGCCGCACTGGCCGGGCCGGCGCTTCAGGCCAGGCGATTTCATTTGTCAGCCGCGAAGAAGAGCAAACTTTGCAGCGGATCCAAAAACTGATTGGCAGCGACATTCAGCGGATTGTTAAAGCAGGCTTTGATGTCAGTAACCGTGAATCCCTGCTTAAGAGTATTTCCCGCAAAGTGCTGTCCGGCCGTTCGAATAAAGCCAGTGAAACTGTGATCCAGCTTGATGCCGGTCAACATCAGCCACAGCGTAAAAACCGCGCCAGTGATGCCACGGCGCCTGAGCGTAAAAAACCTGCGGCTAAACCGGTGTTTTTAAAACGGACCAACCAAGGGGCTGCTGGCGCTGGTAAAGCGACTTCAGGTCGCAGTAAACGCGATAAATAACCGCAGCACCCGTTGAATTTATTGCAGCCGGTCTTGATCGGCTGCAATTCTTGGCTGCAATGACCGATTGCACTGGCATGTGGTTGGACGCCAAGCGTTGGACGCCAAGCGTTGGACACCAAGTGTTGGACGCCAAGCGTTGGACACCAAGCGTTGGACGCCAAGCGTTGGGCTCGACCTGGTGTAAAACTCAGGCACTGTCCGTCAGCCAGCATCTCTCTATGTTCTATCACAAATATTGCACCGTCTAAGACGCAAGCTCCAAGTTCCTCTGCTATCGCAAGCTGTCCGATGTATTCACCTGCCAAACCACTTTTAACCCCATGACGGCACTGATTTCAGTTGTGGTAGTTAACAACACGCTGTTCAGTGATATAACTGACAGCACAACTTCACTGCTGATGGGATTAAGATGATGACGCAAAAGCTGGCAGATCCGAGCAATGGCTGGGAGCAGGTGGCCGCAGAATTTATCACGTTAAGATCTGGCTCCGACATTGGGGTCGCCGAGCTGCGACAATGGGCACAATTGTTAGCGCCTGGTGCTGCAGTGCTTGATTTAGGCTGTGGTTTCGGCTGGCCGGTCAGTCGCACTTTGCAACAGCTAGGGTTTGATATTTATGCTATAGATGCCTCGGCGCAGCTGGTAGCAGAATTTCGCCGACAATTGCCAACAGCACAGGTTCGTTGCGAAACTGTTGCAGAATCAGACTTTTACCAACGTAGTTTTGCTGGTATTGTTGCCATAGGCTTGCTGTTTTTATTACCTGCAGCCCAACAACTGGCGCTACTGCAGAAAATGGCTGCCGCCTTAACGCCGGATGGTGTGTTGTTATTCAGTGCGCCATGGCAGCAATGTGAGTGGCTGGACCTGACAACAGGGAGGCCATCTCTCTCCCTGGGTCGGCAGGCTTATCTGGCGGCCGCGCAACGGGCAGAATTAACAGCCTTGACTGAGTTCACCGATGCCGGTGGCAATCATTATTTTTGTTTTCAAAAACGTTCAATCTGCGGCTGATGTTATCAGCGCTGTTGAAGACAAGGAGTAGGGGGTAATGCAGTGGCCGACCTTTGTGCAGTACATTAAATTTGGACTGGCTTGCATGATGATAGCTTTGCTGCTGACCGCGAGCAGCATAAACGCTACCGCCAGTCAAACTAGCACTGCAGCGTCATGGCGTATCCAACAAGCTGAGATTGGCGGGCTTGCGTTAGAATATGTCGACAGTGCCAGTTTGGCGAATACGCCAACAGCGGCAACTCAAGGCGGTTATACCCTGGTGGTTGAATCTGGCGTCGGCACCGGACTTCGCTACTGGCAACCCTTACTGGCTGATTTTGCTGCGCTGCCGATGCGTACCATCATTTATTCCCGTGCTGGCAATGGCCAGTCTGAGCAGGCGGCCGATCCTTCTTTGCCCGCCACGGCGCTGCGGCTGACGCAATTGTTACAACAACTGAAAGTACAGCCACCGCTGATCCTGGTCGGGCATTCATTTGGTGCCTTGCATGCCAGATTTTATGCAGCGACCCATCCGGCAGCTGTGGCCGGCCTGATATTGATCGATCCAAGTCATGAGCAGTTTGGCCAGAGTTTAGCCCGGTTGGATCCACAGTGGGCTGCCAAAGATGCCGCTACCTTAGATAAGCTGTTGGCTGCAGCGCCGGAATGGCAGGTGTTGCAACAGTTGTATCAGCAACAAAGCCTGGTCGCAGATATCAAGCCGCAACTGCCGCTGGTGCTGCTGACGTCAGTGCAGCAGCAGGAAAGTGACTGGTGGATTGGGCATAGTGCAAAGGGCAAGCAGCTTTGGCTGCAGTTGCATCAACAGTTGCTGGCCCGGCAGCACAATGCCGTGCATCTGGTGACAGACCGCAGTGGTCATCACATTCCGCTAGAGCAGCCAAAGCTAGTGTTCAGCGCCTTGCAATCACTGTTGCTGTTACTTGAATTGCCGCCGCCGCAGCAGCAGACGCCATGATCTGGTCGCTGTACTGGCGCAGCCAACTGCTGCTGTTGGCGGCGATGCTACTGCTGGTAGTGCTCAAACAACAGTGGCCCTGGTTGGTGGCGGCTCAAGTCGAGTTTGAACCCAGTCTGTTCTGGTGCCAACTGGCCGTTATTGTTGGCCTCTGTTCGTACAGTGGTCGTTTTGGCTGTGGTTATTTGCATTGGGGGCTGCGGCAACCGCAACCTGTCGCGTTTTATCAGCGTTTTCAGTTATGGCTTTGTGGTTTTTTACTGCTACTGGCTTTGCTTGGCGCCCTGTTGGCTATGCTGACCATGGTGTTACAACAAGCTGAACTCTGGGCCTGTTACAAACTTTATCTGCAGCCGCTGCTGCTTTTGGCTGGCCCCGCTGTGGTGGGTCAATGGTTTATGCAACAACAACGGCGACTTTCGCCTGGGAGTTTAGATGCGGGCTAGCCTCAGAGCCACGATAATCGCAGTTTGCGAGCAAAAAATTCAGCGCAAAGGTGAGCAAGTTGGTTTGTCTTTTTACGCATTTTTTGCCAATAAAAATACTGATCCAGAGTTATTGCTGGAAGCGGCAGATTGGTGGATCCGGCAACATCAGTTAGATCACTTTGAGAAAGCAATAAAAATCAAACAGCTGGTACTTGATGAAGGTTCCCCCTTGGCATAACCCAGCAGGAATGGCGCCGCAGATGAGCAAAGATTATTTTCAGCATAAAGCTCAGAGTTATCAGCAAAACCCGCAACGGGTCGCCAATGTCGTAGCCATCGCGGCTGCAATGCAGGCTTGTGTCAATTTCCAGCGGCAGGGTATAGGCCAGCCGCGTTGCTGAAAGCTCTGGTAAAGATTCGGCAACTGTTGGCATTGACCTGTACCGAGATTTGTGATGATCCCGCCAATCCGCTGGCGCTGCTGCAATTCTGACACAGCGCTGCCCGTTGGTTTGGTGGTTGTCATTTTACAACCCGCCATTTTACAACCCGACCAGCCTGAACTAGGCTTTGGCTGGTTTGTTCCCAACATACCTCTGCACGTTGTTTGTGTACCAGTACTTGGTACCCAGTACGTGGTACCCAGTACGTGGTACCCAGTACGCAGGATCTGTGTACAACTTCCCCTATAAAGGAATATTGTTATGAGTCAGCTTTATCCTTCAGAAAACTCAGCTGCGGCTGAAATTGTCAGTGCTGCCATTTACCCACCTATTGGTGTGATGCGGGTAGGGAACAGCGCAACAGGTTATTTTATTGGCCCGGAAGTGGCTCAGCCACTAGCGCAGGATCTTGGCTTTTACCGCGATGCCGATGGTGCGCTGAAACGCCAGGCCGCCCGGTTTCGCATTTATGGCTTAGACGCGGCCGGTCAGGTGGTGCAGGAACTGACGGCCGACAATGCCAGTATTCGCTGGCAAGCCAGACTGGCCAATCAGAAAGCGTCCTGGTATGAATTTCAGCTGGCGCTGGATATTCCGGAAGCCGCCGAAGCTCCGCCATCATTATTACGCAATGCCGCTGTCACCGATCGCAGTACTTTGTTGATCGATGGTGGCCAGCAACAAGTGTCAGGTCGCGCTGTGGATGGCAAAAATGCACAGTTTGTCGGTACTTTCACCGGCGTGCAGGTGTATCTGGGCGAAATGCGCACCGATGAGCAAGGGCGTTTACTGATGCTGGGCGGGCATGGCGTTTCCGCCAATCCGGCAGGGCAGCCGGCAGTGACTTTTGGCAATAATGAAGGCTGGTATGACGACACCTCGGATGGCCCTATCACTGCGGAGGTCAGCTATCAGGGCCGTCCTTTAGTGGTCAAACCAGCCTGGGTCATTTGTGCGCCACCAGATTATGCGCCAATGCAAAAGTCGGTGCGCACCATGTGGGACTTAATGCGTGATGTGGCGGTGCAGGCCGGGATGTTACCCAAGCCGGGTCGGCCATCTTTTATGCAGGATATTCTGCCGATCTTCCAGCGGATGACCGATCTGCAGTGGGTGAATGCCGGTTTTGCCGCTGGTTTTGGCTGGAACAGTGCCTTTGATTTTACTTCCGCAGACTGGTTAAACCGTTTGGCCGATCCATCACCGGTCTGGCGCGAAGCCCGTCGGGCGTTATTTCACAATTTCCGTTCGCTGCAGACTGTTTTTTACCACCCCAATGGGCAGGGCAAAAACCAGAGCTGGGATCCATCTTTTGCTGCGGCATCACCACAGCAGTGGCCCTGGCTATATGGCGATGCCATGAGTGTGGACGCTGGCGCTTCGCCACGGCAGTTTGTCAGTCTGACGTCAGTGCAATTAACAGCGCTGGCCGCCTGGGCTGAAGGTAATTTTGAGCCGGATTTCCCACCGAAACACCCCCCTTACACCAGCCTGGAGCAAGTGCCGCTGCCGGAACAACCACAGATGCTGACCCAGGCGGCGATGGATTTTTGTCTGGCGGATGCCTTTCATCCCGGTTGCGAAATGACCTGGCCAATGCGGACTGCCGGCATGTACAGCGAAGCTTTCCGGCTGCGACATGCCAGCGACACTGCCCCTGTCCATGGGATCAATTATGGTGCGGAAATGACGCCGCAAATAGCCCTGCAAGCCAATGGACCCATCTGCAGTGGTCAGGTCGCAGGTGGTATTACCCGTTGGATGGCGATCCCATGGCAGACCGATACTGCCAGTTGTCGTGATGGTTATAACCTGGCCTATGATCCATATTTGCCAACCTTCTGGCCGGCCAGGGTGCCAAATAATATGCTCGATCAGCATAATTATCAGATCGTACTGAATGAAGCCTTGCCGATAGCCGAACGGCAGCGGGCTTTTAATGAACGGCAGTTCTGGCTGGATGATTTACCGATTGGGCCTTCGACGGATTATCTGGCGCAGATTAACAGTATGATCACCCATTTTGCCGATCTGGCACTGGTGCTGCCGCAAACCCAGCCAGGCGTCAGTCAGTTCCCAACTACCATGCAGGTCGGGATTGCCCCGGCAAAAGCTGAACACGCGAAACCGATGCTGCTGCACTCTGCTAGGCCCAGCCTCAGTTCGCGTGAGCGGCGGCAACAACTGGCAGCGACCGATAAAGCGAACCGCTTCCGGCGCAAACGCTGATGCGAGGGCCACAAGGTTCAGCCTTGCAGGCTGAGATCACCATCTTCGGCGCTGGCATCGGCGGCTGCATCGCTGCGCTGGCTTTGCAGCCGTATTATTCGGTGTTGTTGGTCGATACGGCCGCTGAACCTGCGGCACGGGTGGGCGAGAGCCTGGCCGGTGCCGCCGGCCGGATCCTGCACCAATTGTCTTTGTTGCCCTTGTTGCAACAGGGTCATTTGCGCTCGCACGGCATGTTGTCGTACTGGGGTAGCAGCCAGCCGCAGTTGCAGGATCGGCTGGCAGATCCGGACGGTGCTGGCTGGCAGTTAGATCGGGTCTTGTTCGGTCAGCAGCTGCGACAAACCGCGCAGGCGCGTGGTGTACGAACCTTGTGGCCAGCCCGGCTGGCTAGCTCAGCAGCCCCGGTGTATCAGCGGGATGACACCGGCCATTGGGAGCTGCAACTGACAGATGCGCAGCAGCAGTATCAGCTGCGCACGCGCGTCGTGATTGATGCCACCGGTCGGCACCGTCAGTTTGCCAGGCTCTTGGGGGGCAAATGCCAGCAACTGGATCAGTTGTTATCAGTCTGGTTGACGGCAAGAGTACGGGTGCAAAAAGCTATCAGTGTACTGAGCAGCAGCAGTCAGGGCTGGTGGTACAGTGCCCCTTTGCCGGACGCTGCCGTGGTCACACCGTTGCAACAGGCTGCAACACCGAGTCAGGCCAGGCTATTTGCCTGGCAGGTGCCGGCGGCGCAGTTGGATAAAAGTCATGGCCAGTCAGCCGCTGCATTTTTGCAAGCTGCAGCGCAAGTGCCGGGTTTTGCAACTTTAGTCAGTCAGGTGCTGCCGGGCAGTTGCAGTGAGCCGGTGCTGGTGGCTGCCAATTCGGCCAGATTAACCGAGGCGGCAGGGCCAGGCTGGTTTGCGATCGGCGACGCTGCACTCAGTTTTGACCCGCTGTCTGCCCAAGGTATGTTTAATGCGATGGCTACTGCCATGCAACTGGCTGATTTGCTGATTGCGGATGGTTTAAGCGCTGCGACCACTGCCGCCAGCTATCAGGCACAACTGGATCTGATCTGGCAGCATTATCTGCAACACCGCCAGCGCTACTATCAATTAGCAGGCTGAAGCCCGGCAATTCGCAGGCTGAGCCTGGCCGAGTTATTCCTTCGTCAGCAGCAGTTGATCGAGCCACCAGGCCAGTCGCACTCCGGCTTGTAACAGTCGTTGTTCGACCACAGGTCCGTCACGGTCGATGCTTTGAGCGTCCAGCAACATGCCAGGCCGGTAATGCTGATAAATCCGTCTGGTCTGGCGCAGCGATTCATTGGCCCAGCTCAGCACATCACCCTGCCGCCAGGCTGCGCTTTCACTGCTGCTTAGGTTGGCAAAGCGGTTTAAAATTTTTGCCGGATCAGCGTCATAGCCCATTTCGGCTAACAGTGCGCTGTCCCAGACACCATGCAAATTGGCTGGTTTTTGCAAAAAATACACCGCCGTTTTATTACCACCCCAGTCATCTGCGTAACTGACATGCAGTGGCTGATGCAGATCGGCAATAAAATGGCCAACAAACCATAAGGATTGCAGCCTGGTGACTGAATCCGGTAACTGCTGCAACAAGGCACTGTGATGGGCGATGGCAGAGGATAAACAGCCAACATCGGCGCAGTCGTGGCTGTCTACATGGCTGTCATCCCTTGCCACATTGATAAAGTGATGATTTTTGCTGTAACTAAATTCCGGCAAACTGCGCACTTCATCCGGCCAGACACAACCGTCAGCAAAACTTTGTTTTTGTGGTTGCGGCATGGCAGTGGCAAACTGCATCAGGGCAGTGATACGTTGCTGCGTGGCCGGTTGGGCCAATTGGTAGGCCAGCAGACAGACCTGCTGATGACCAGTGCGGCCAAAGGCCATCGCCTGCCAGGAGCAAAGGCTGAGACAGGCTAGCAATAGTAACAATCGCATGATAATTCTCCTTTTAATGCCAACAGGCTTGGCTGAGTCAATGAACCAGCTTGGTTATTCGGCAACCGTCTGGCTGACTTGCCAGTTGGCTGCACCATCGGCCAGTAACGGCGCAATTTCAGTCAGGGCCGCTTCCATCTCCGCTGCCAGGGTGTATGGCGGATTGATCACCAGCATGCCTGAGCCTGTCATGCCAAAACCTTCACTATCCGCCTTCGGACAATATTCTATCCTTAATTGATTACGGATCCCGCACTCGGCGATGGCTTGTAACACAGCTTCGATACTGCTGCGTTCAATCACCGGATACCAGATGGCATAAGTGGCTTGCGGGAAACGCTGATAGGCCAGTTGCAGACCTTTGATCAGATCCTGATACTCAGTTTTCAGCTCATAAGGAGGATCGATCAGCACCAAGCCGCGTTTATGCAGCGGTGGCAACATGGCTTTAAAGCCAGCGTAAGCATCCATATTGGCGATGCGGCAATGGCCTCGGTGCAGAAACTGGGCCTGCAGCAGTGGAAAATCTGTCGGGTGTAATTCAGTGGCCTGAATACTGTCGGTGCTGCGTAGCAGCAGCCTGGCAATCGTCGGCGAGCCCGGATAAAACTGCACATCACCTTGTGGATTTAATTGCTTAATCAGACCCAAATAGGCCTGCAGCGCCGGGCTTTGCAGTTGCTGTTGATGCGGTAACAACCGGCCTATGCCGGTTTGATATTCAGCGGTTTTTTGTGCCTGTTCTGATTGCAGGCTGTATAACCCCGCACCTGCATGACTGTCATGGTAACAAAATGGTTTATCTTTTTTCTTCAAATACAGAAGGATAGCTACTTCGACCAGATGCTTGATCACATCGGCATGGTTGCCAGCGTGATAACTGTGACGATAACTCAACATAATTCAGGCTCCGTGATGGCAAGCTGTCCGGCCACAGGCATAACACAGGATCAGCGAAAAAGCGCCACAGCATACTGCGCACAGCGCTAAACTCAAGTCTAATTTGTGCATGGCGATGGCTTCCTGCTACGCCATTGCTGGCAATTAGGGTAGAATAGTTGCCCTTTGTTGACTGTAGTGCCGTTTTAGCGGTGCCACCCTGTAAGGAATAAATTGTGTCTGCTGCTTCAAAATCACCGCGCCCGGCGCGTCAATCAGGCTCTGCTGGCAACAGCAAACCCGCTCTGGCGGCAGGCAGTCCTGCCGGCGGTCGGGGTTCGGCGGCGGCCAAAACTAGTGGCCGTAGCCAGGGTAGGCCAGGCCAGCGTCAGCGCCAACAGCAGGCCGATCCCTTGCAAAAGCCCTGGGTCAAAGCGGCTGCTAAAACCGGCCCTAGCGACAAAAATACCGACAACACCACGCACTCTGTCAGTGCCGCCTTGTTAAAACAACACCGGCTGGAAGAAGCCAAGGTGCAGGGTGAAAATGCCTGCCGGGTTTGTTTTACCCAGCGCCCTGATGCGGTGGTGAAAATGTATCTGCATGCCAGTCTGGCCGCTAAATTTGCCGATGTGATGAAATATCTGGCGGCGCATAAAAAGGCTTATCATCTGGTCGATGACGCTGAACTGGAAAAAATTACCGGCAGCTCGCATCATGGCGGTGTGGTGTTGGTGGTTAAACGTAAAGCTGAGCAAAGTCTGGCCAGTTATCTGGCGGCCAATAAACAGAAAAAACAAGACTGTTTGCTGGCACTGGATGGGGTGGGTAATCCGCACAATCTGGGGGCCATCGCCCGCAGTTGCGCCCATTTTGGTGTGACCGGCATTATGATGACCACGCCGGATTTATTGCAATCCGGTGCTGCCGCCCGCACCGCTGAAGGGGGCCTGGAGTTTATTACCGGCCTTGGCTGTGACAATTTGGCGCTGGCATTACAACTGTGCAAACAAGCCGGTTATAGCCTGATCACCACGTCCAGCCATGCTGGGGTGTCGTTATACCAAAGCAAACTGCCGGCCAAAGTGGTGGTGGTGTTTGGCGAGGAAATGGACGGGGTATCCTCTCAGGTTGCCAACAGTACGGATGTAGCGTTGCAAATTCCGGGGACTGGCCGGGTCGAGTCGTTAAATGTCAGTGTGGCCGCCAGTTTGATTTTGGGTGAATGGTACCGGCAGCAACAGTAAATAGAGTAAGGGTCTGGTTGCTGCTGGCCAGTCAGTTGCAGGCTTGCGATTGGCGGTCGGAATTTTCTGCCGACCGCACTTGTCAGAGTCAGTGTTATCGCTGACAGTGAGCACAGTATTATTTGATGTGACTAAGGAGAGTGCATGCTGGACCAAACTGCGTTATTACTGTTGATCAAAGCCTATAAAGATCAGCAACTGACAGAAGAGCAATTTTATCGCCAACTGACTGAAACTATCACGCTCAGCCTCAATTGCAGCAGAGCTAGTTTGTGGTTATATGCCGATACGCTGCTCAATGAAATTGTGGCAGTGGATTTATTCGACAGTAACCAGCAGGATCATCTGCAAGGGATGCGGTTGCATGAAGATGATTTTGCGCCCTATTTTGCTGCCATGCGTGATGAGGGTGGCATTGATGCCCCTCAAGCTGCGACGCACCCGGCCACCCGTTGCTTTAATGAGTTGTATTTTTTACCCAATGATATTTATTCGTTATTAGATGTTGGCATCCGCATCAATGGCCAGCTGGTTGGCGTGTTCTGCTGTGAACAGGTTGGCGCTGAAATGCATTGGACTCAGTCACAAAAAACCTATCTGGAACAAGCTGGCAAACTGATCACCTTCGCTCTCAAGCCCTTGTTAATCCAAAAATTCTCGGCGTTATTTTAAATCGGTACTATCTTTAAAGCCAATACCGCCTGCTATTCTGCTGCCGGGCAGCGGAGCAGAGCGGTGGAAGCCATGCCGCCATTGGCGTTGAACCCCGTGACTGCGGGCGGACTTCGCCTGCTGTAGCGCGGTTGCATGAGCCAGCTTGCTGTTGCAGGCTAGCCTTGGTGTCAGCGCGACAAAGGACAGCAGCCGAATGCGAATTAAAGCGACCAGTAATCTGATTGCCGCCGTGATGGTGATTTTAATCGCGCTGACGATGATCGCGGTGCTACTGACCAATCACTATCAACAACAACGTTTGCAGGTACAAACCGATTTGCTGCACGCTCAGCAGATGTTGGTGTTATTTCGCAAAGGCAGCGATAACCTGAGTTATGCCGTGCGTGCTTTTGCTGCCACCGGCCAGGAGAAGTTTCAGTCTGAGTATCAGGCCGAGCTGGAAGTGACTCAATCCAGAGAAAGAGCCTTAGAAGGACTGTCGCAACTCAGTCTGAAGAGTAATGAACAACAATTACTGAGTGAGAGCAAATTATTGTCGGATACCGCGGTGCAGCTGGAGCAAAAAATCTTTGCGCAAAGTTCAGCGCAGGCGGTGCTGGCCGCTTACGGCAGTCAGTACAGTAATGCGAAAAGAGCCGTCAATAGTCGATTAAACAATCTGGCGACTGAACTGCAACAGCGGCTGGAACAGCAGATTGACTATTTTGCCCGCTTGACGCTTCGCACTGAGCAACTGTTATTTACCTTGCTGCTGCTCGATTGTGCCTTGCTGTTGCTGGTGTTTATTGGCTTTGTCCGGTTGCGGCTGGTGCGGCCCCTGCTGCGCCTGACCCGGCAGACCCAGCGTCTGGCTGCGGGTGAGATGACAGCTGAGTTTGGTTATCAGCAAGATCAGTCTGAATTAGGCGAATTGGCGCGGGCGCTGGAAAGTTACCGGCTGGCCAGTCAGGAAATTGATTTACAACGTGCCGCCAAAACGCTGATTTCTCAGCTGGCCAGCTCATTGCAAGCCTGTCACAGTTATGCCGGTCTTGGCCAGACCGCGTTACAAATTCTGGCGACCGAATTAAAACTGCAACATGGGCTGTTCTATTGGTTTGATCCAGAGCTGGCTGAACTGCAACTGATGGCCACTTATGCTTGTGTCGACAGCAGCCAGGTGCCGAGCCGGCTGGCATTAGGCCAAGGTCTGGCGGGGCAGGCCATTTTACAGCAACAGTCGCTGTTGACTGAAGCACCAGCAGGTTATCTGCAGATAGGTTCAGGTTTAGGCCAGGCTGACGCCGCTTCAATTCTGATTGTACCTTTACTTGATCAGGGCCTGGTGCTGGGGGTGCTGGAGTTAGCTTGTTTACACAGTGCCAGCCAGCAGCAATGGCGCTTGCTTGACAGCGCCTTACCGGCGCTGGTCAGTGCCATCACCACCTTGCAACGGCATTTGCATAATGAAGAGCTGCTGGCAGCCACCAAACGGCAAGCGCAAAAGATGCAAGCCCAGGCGCAAATACTGGCCGAACAAACCGCAACTTTAGAAGCCCAGCAATTAGAAATCCGCGCCACAGAAGCCTGGTACCGCGGTATTATTCAGTCGGCACCAGAAGGCTTGCTGGTCTGTGATCAACAAGGGCGGATCATTTTATTTAACTCCCGCTTGTCGCAGATGTTTGATTATCCTGAACAAAGGTTAACCGGCCTGGAGATTGGCCAGTTGTTGCCAGACTGCGAATTATTGCTGACGCAGCTGTGCCAGCCTGATAGCCCGCAACCACAGACTGGGCTGGAGCATACCGGCATCATGGCCTCGGGTCAGGCTTTTCCGGTCGAATTACAACTGGCGCTGTTGCCGCCGATGGATAACAAGGCAGATGGCATCTGCATTTCGGTGCGGGATATCCGTGAGCGGCAGGCTGCGCAGCGGTTGTTATCCGATCAATTCAGTTTTCAGCGGGCACTGATTGACACCATTCCTTATCCGGTGTTTTACAAAGGTCCGGATGCCCGTTTTGAAGGGGTGAATCAGGCCTATGAAAAAACCTTTGCCGTACAGCGGCAACAGTTAATTGGCAAAACGGTGCTGGATCTTGATTATCTGCCGTTGCCGATGCGCCAGCAATATCAAGCGGAAGATGAAACCGCCATCGCCCAAAGCAGTTCGTTACAACGTGAAATCAGTATGCAGTTTAGTGATGGTCAACTGCATGAAACCATTTATTTTATTGCCGGCTTTCAAAAAGCCGATGGCAGTCCAGGCGGTTTGGTCGGTACTTTTGTCGATATCTCAGAGCAAAAAGCGGCGGAGCGGGCGATGTTACAGGCCAAGGAGCTGGCGGAGCAGGCTACCCGGATGAAATCCGATTTTCTGGCCAATATGAGTCATGAAATCCGTACGCCAATGAATGCCATTATTGGCATGTCCCACCTGGCGCTAAAAACTGAGCTGACCGGGCAGCAGCGTGATTACATCAAAAAAGTCCAGTCGGCTGGCCAGCATTTGCTGGGCATTATCAATGACATTCTGGATATTTCCAAAATCGAAGCTGGTAAATTAGAGCTGGAACAGGTCAGTTTTCAACTGGAGCGGACCTTAGAAAATGTGGCTGTCTTACTGAGTGAAAAAGCCACTGCCAAAGGTCTGGAACTGATTATTGATATCAGTCCGGAAGTGCCGAAAGCATTTATCGGCGACCCGTTGCGGCTGGGGCAGGTGTTAATCAATTATGCCAATAATGCGGTTAAATTTACCGAACGGGGGGAGATTTGTCTGCAAATCCGGTTGCAGCAGTTGGAGGCCGAGCGGGCGTTATTGCATTTTTCGGTGCGGGATACTGGTATTGGTCTGACCGCGAGCCAAATCAGCAAGTTATTTCAAAGTTTTCAGCAAGCGGACAATTCCACCACCCGCAAATATGGCGGTACCGGACTAGGTTTATCGATTTGTAAGCAGTTGGTCAGTCTGATGGGCGGCGAAGTGGGGGTCGAAAGTACCTTAGGCGTCGGTAGTTGTTTCTGGTTTACCGCTTGGTTAAAGCTCGATCCAACGCCGGCCCGTATTTTGTTACCACGGCATGATTTGCGCCGGCAGCGGGTGTTAGTGGTCGATGATAATCAGAGCGCGCTCAGTGTGTTGGCCGAGTTATTGACCGCGATGACTTTTATCGTCACCACCAGTACCAACGGTGCTGAAGCGGTAAGGCTGATCCGTCAGGCTGAACTCAATGGCCAGCAATTCCGGCTGGTGATGCTGGACTGGCAAATGCCAGGTATGGATGGCTTGGAACTGGCGCAGGCGATTGGCCAGTTGGCGTTGGCCGACCGACCTAAGCTGGTGATGGTGACGGCCTTTGGCCGGGAAGAACTGTTGGCTCAGGCCAGTGCCGCCGGTATCGAAAGCGTGTTGCTAAAACCGGTGAATGCCTCGATGTTATTTGATACCGCGATGGAGTTGCTCGGTGGCAGTGCTGCGCAAGCTGTTGTCACAGCGCCAGCACAAACTGTCGATTTGCAACAGCTCAGTCGTTATCAGGGGTTGCCGATTTTGCTGGTAGAAGATAATGAGTTGAATCAGCAAGTCGGGCAGGAGCTGCTCCAAAACGCTGGTTTTGTGGTGACAGTCGCCAAAGATGGCGCGCAAGCGCTGGCTCTGGTGCAGCAACAGCCTTTTGCGCTGGTGCTGATGGATATGCAGATGCCGGTGATGGATGGAGTGACCGCCACCGAAAAAATTCGCCAGTTGCCTCAGTTGCAGCAATTGCCGATAGTGGCGATGACGGCCAATGCCATGGCGCAGGACAAAGCCCGTTGTCTGCAAGCCGGCATGGTCGATTTTATCAGTAAGCCGATTGAACCTGAGCAGCTGTTTTTGACCATGTTGCGGTATTTACCTGCGCCATCCGCCGGGCTTGACAATGGCAAAGTCGAGCTGTCAGCGGCATTGCCTGTAGCGCTGACATTGCCCTGGCAGTTGTTGGATCAGGTGCAGGGTTTGCAATGGCGTTCAGCGTTGCAGCGCTTGCAACAGAATGAAGCTTTATATCTGTCTTTATTACAAAAATATCGCGACTCGCCGCAGCCACTGTGGCAACAACTGACTACTGCGCTCCAGGCGCAGCAATTGGATGAGGTTGAACGCCATGCCCATAGCCTGAAAGGGGTGGCTGCGACACTGGGGGCGACGGCGCTGGCAGCAGTTGCAGCGGTGTTAGAACAACAAGCCGCGTCTGCTGCGGCTGAACAACCACTGTGGGCTGAAACTGCCATTGCGGTGATCGGCCAGGCTCGTCAATTGCAACAGGATTTAAGCGAGATTTGGCCTTTCTTGCAAACGGCCACTATGTCACAGGACCAGGTCAGCAGTTGCAATCCGGAGTCATGGCAGCAGCAGTTATTGGCTTTGTTATTGGCGGATGATGCCCAAGCGCTGAGTTGTTATGCCGGGCAGCAACAGCGCTGGCAACAGTATTATCCGGCCATCAGCCCGCAGTTACAGCTGGCCATGCAGAACATTGATTTTGAACAAGCCGTAGCGCTGGTGAGCTCAGTGCTGTCGTAGCCTGGCGTTTGGCAACACCCGGCACCATGGCGTGCACAGGAGAATAGAGATGGATAGCAGCATGCAAACCAACTTAGGTCATCAGGCAACCCTGCTGGTGGTGGATGATACACCAGATAATTTGTTGTTGATGAGCGGCCTGTTAAAAGATTTATATCGGGTGAAAATCGCCGCCAATGGTGCTAAAGCTTTGCAGATAGCGACGGGCGAGAGCCCACCGGATTTGATTTTGCTGGATATTATGATGCCAGGCATGGATGGTTTTGAAGTCTGCCGGCGGTTAAAGGCCAATCCACACAGTCAGCATATTCCGGTATTGTTTTTGACCGCTAAGTCGGCAGTGGCGGATGAAGAGCAGGGGTTTGCCCTAGGTGCCGTTGATTTTATCAGTAAACCAATCAGTCCGCCTGTGGTGCTGGCGCGGGTGAAAGCGCAGCTGGCTTTGAAAAATCAGGTTGATTTCTTGCGGGATAACAATGTGTTGTTGCAACAGGAAGTGGAGAAACGGACCCGCGAAATTCAGGCGATCCAGGATGTGACCATTCTGGCGATGGCATCGCTGGCGGAAACCCGTGATGCTGATACCGGCAACCATATTCGCCGCACTCAGCATTATGTCAAAGTGTTAGCAGAGCATTTAAGTCAACTGCCGCAGTTTCAGCAACTGTTAACCACAGATGTGATTGATTTACTGTTTAAATCTGCGCCCTTGCATGATATTGGCAAAGTGGGGATCCCGGATCGAATTTTACTCAAGCCCGGTCCTTTTGAAGGCAATGAATTTGACATTATGAAAACCCATACCACTTTGGGTTGGAATGCCATTGAATATGCAGAAAAAGCACTGGGTACGCCGGTGGCTTTTTTGCATTTGGCGAAAGAAATCGCCTTGTACCATCAGGAGAAATGGGATGGCAGCGGTTATCCGCATGGGCTGGCTGGCGAGGCCATTCCATTGTCAGCCCGGTTGATGGCGCTGGCGGATGTGTATGATGCGCTGATCAGCCGCCGCGTTTATAAAGAGGGCATGCCCCATCAGCAAGCCCGGCAGATCATCATCGCAGGGGCAGGCCAACATTTTGACCCGGTGATAGTGGCGGCCTTTCTGGCGGTTGAGCAGCAGTTTATTCAGATCGCCGAACGTTTTGCCGATACCGACGCTGAATTACAAAACAAGGCAGCTCATCTGGCAGAGATCCGCGGCCAAAGTTAACATCATGGCTTGGCGTCAGTCTGGCTGGCTGTTTTTTGCCAGATTTTACCGGTAACAGCCCAGACCATGCAGCCGCCCCAGGCAATGACTGACAAACCAGCCGGGATATTGGCCAGTGCTATCAGCTTTAGATGTTTGCGGTTAAAAAACAGTGCCAGCAGGGTGGGTAAAAACCAGCTGACCAGCAGCACTGGCGCAAACCAAAGCCAGAACACTAAACCTTGTTGTTGTAAATGTTGTAGGAGTTGTTCCATGCGAAAATCCTTTCTGGTTGATAAAGCTATCAGCGGATGAAATGTGTTGTTATCGCATTAAATGCCGCCAAATAATAGTTTCAGGTTTTGCATCTGGCGGCGGCTCACTTCGACCATAGAGCCATCCTGTAACTCGGCCAGCATAGTGCCGCTGGCGATGCCGGGCTCTAGTTGCTTGATGGCGTCAATCCGGATGATATCGGCACGGCTGGTTTTAAAAAACAGCTGCGGATCAAGCCGGTTTTCAATGCGCGATAACGAACTGAGAATAAAGCTTTTACCAAAAGGCGTGTAAACTGCGGTGTGGTTGCCAACACTTTCAAAACGACTGATTTCCTGCAATCGCACAATACGGTTGATTTCGCCAAATTTTAATAACAAGCCATGCTGCGCCGGTAAATAGTTGGCGCTGGCTGATAGGCTGCCTGATTGCTGGCTAGCCACCCGTTGACAGGCTCTTTCAATGGTTTTTTGCAGCCGCTCAGGGTCCAATGGTTTTACCAGATAATCCAATGCGTTCAGCGCAAAAGCATCCAGCGCAAAGCTGTTATAGGCAGTGCAGAACACAAATTGTAAATGCGGCGCTAATTCAGCCGCCAGCTCCAGCCCGGTGATTTCCGGCATTTGAATATCCAGAAACACTAAATCAATGGCTTGTGTTGCCAGTATTTGCCTGGCCATAGCGGCATTTTCAGCTTCAGCCACCAGCCGGATATGCGGGAAAGGGCTTAATAACCGTTTTAGTTCAGCCCTTGCCAGTCGTTCATCATCAACGATCAGGATGTTGAGCATAAGCAAACTCCATAGTGACAGTAAATTCGCCGGCTTGTTGCGGGGTGGCCGGCTGTTGTTGCCAATGCAGACTGGCCTGATCCGGCAACAGTGCCAGCTGTTGCTGCAGATTCAGCAGGCCGGTTTTGGTGCTGGCTTGCTGACTGTTAAACCGAAAACTGTTGCTGATTTGTAATTGCCAGCGCTGGTTGGCACCCAGTTGACTGCGGATGCGGATAAAACCTGGTTGGCTGTTCGGGCTGATACCATGTTTAATGGCATTTTCAATCAGCGTTAACACACTCAAGGTCGGTAACTGTGCTGACCACAGCTGCGGTTCAAATTGACAATCTAGTTGTAACCGTTGTTCCAGCCGGACTTGTTCTATTGCCAGATAACGCTGGGCAATTTGCCATTCATCCTGCAAATTGCTGAGCGGGCGTAAGTGGGCTTGCAGATGAGTGCGAAACAATTCGGCTAGTTGCGTCACAATATCGGCCGCTTTGTGCTGATCTTCAAAAATCAGTGCCCTGATACTGTTTAATGCATTAAATAAAAAATGCGGGCTTAACTGATTGGTCAACTGTTGCAGCCGGCTTTCTTCCAGTTGCAACTGCATCAGTTTTTTACTGCGGATGGTTTGCCACAGCACATAACATAAACTCCAGCCCCAGTAGATAGCAGCCTGACCCAGGCTACCAATTAAAATCAGCGAAATCAGATCAAACTGAAAGGTGGCTTTGTGGCCGGTTTCATTGTTGATAATTTCAAAACTGCTGAGATCAACTTCACCAAAAATTTTTAAGTGGGAAAGCTCAATCGACAAGGCCATCAGTACTGCGGCAATCAACCAACAATATAAGGCGAAGGTTAACCAACCCCAGCCAAACCGGCCTCTGGGCAACAATTTCAGCTTCAAATAAGGTCTGACTAAAAAATGGCAACTGAGGAAAAACAACAGCAGCTCCAGCAAAGCCCGATTTAACATACCAACCAGACTTTGTTGCAGTGTTTCTGGCGTGAGCATCGAAATCGACGTCAGCAGATGCAACAGGCTGTAAAGCGGAATACTGAACCACATCACGCGCAGGTATTGCCGGCTGCACTGAAAACTGACCTGCCAATAAGGCTGCAACTGCGCTTTGCCGCGACTTAACCAATTATTCATAACGTAATGCTTCAATAGGCACTAAGCGGGCTGCTTTGACCGCTGGTGCTAAACCAAATACCAAACCAATCAGACTGGTAAAGCCAATCGACAAGCCAATCGCCCACAGCGGTACTAAGGCACCCGGCATGGTCGGCAACAAAAATGCCACCATAGCAGCCAGCGCATAGCCTAACAATAAGCCCAATAACCCGCCAAATAACGATAACACCAAAGCTTCGACCAAAAATTGCAACAGGATAAATTGCGGAGTGGCCCCCAGCGCTTTGACAATGCCAATTTCGCGGGTGCGCTCAGTTACCGACACTAACATGATATTCATCACACCAATACCGCCGACCAGCAAGCTGATACCCACCACGCCAGCAGCGACGGCAGTGATAGAGTTAAATACCGAGTCCAGCTGTTGTTTGGTTTTTTCTGCGCTGACAAATTCAAAATGATCGGGCTCAGTGCTGGCTAGTTTGGCACGGTGGCGCAATAACTGCCGGATCTGTTGTTCAATCTGTTTGGCATCGGCCTCAGGTTTGGGCCGGTAACTGATTTCTACCATCAGGTTATCCGGGCCATTCAGCGCTTTGGCGGTGCTAAAGGGGGTGATGATGTAATTATCCTGATCAAAACCAAACAAGCTACCGCGTTTTTCTGCCATGCCAATAATCCGGAACCAGTCGCCGGATAAATTGATAAATTGCCCGACCGGATTGACCGGCATATTGAGTTTCTTCGCTACACTGGCGCCAATAAAGGCCACCCGCCGTCTTTTGGCGTCATCTTCGCTGGTCAAAAACCGGCCTTGTTGCGGATAAACCCGCACCACATTCTGGTAACTGCTGTCTGCGCCAATCAGTTGGGTTTGGGTATTACTCCGGCCATAACTGACACTCAGGCCCATACTAAAAGCTGGCATGGTCGCTGTGATATCTTCTACATTTTTCACTTTGGCTTTGAGCAACAGATAATCTTCATCCTGCAGCCTGTTACGAAAGCCAAGCAGTTCTTGCTCCTGGGTGGTGTGGGCCCGCACTGTAACCATATCACTGCCCAAATCATCCAGTTGACCGCGAATACTGGCACTTAAGCCATTCATCACTGCGACGACCGTAATGACGGACGCAACCCCAATAATAATGCCAAGGGTGGTCAGGGCGCTCCGCAGGCCATGAGCGCGGATGGACTGTACCGCCGCTTTGCTGCCTTCGAGTAATGCATGCAGAAAATGTTTCATGTCAGACCTTCAGCTTGCTGGTGGTGGTGCCGTTTTGACTGTCGGCAGCCAGTTTACCATCGACTAAACGGATCACCCGCTGACAGTGATCGGCAATGTCCTGTTCGTGAGTGACCAAAATAATGGTATGGCCCTGCGCGTGCAATTCATCAAATAACTGCATGATATCGCTGGTCGTTTTGCTATCAAGATTGCCGGTGGGTTCGTCGCCGAGCAAAATAGCCGGTTCAGTCACCAGGGCGCGGGCTATGGCCACCCGTTGCCGCTGGCCGCCGGAAAGCTGATTGGGCAAATGAGCGGTTTTATCACTCAGACCTACTTTTTCCAGCGCAGCGCGGGCGCGGCGTTCGCGCTCTTTGGCTGGCATTAATCGGTACACCAAAGGTTGCATCACATTTTGCAGTGCCGTCATCCTGGGTAATAAATTAAAGCTTTGAAAAATAAAACCGACCTGGTGATTGCGCAGCACGGCCAGTGCGGTTTCATCCAGCTCGGCGACTTTATGGCCCGCCAGCAGATATTCGCCGGCGGTCGGGGTATCCAGGCAACCCAGCAGATTCAGCAAGGTCGATTTACCGGAGCCACTTGGTCCGATAATGGCAACATATTCATTCGGGTAAATCTGCAGACTCAGTTGCTGCAGCGCATCAAAACGCTCACCGGCCATTTGATAGCTTTTGCCAATGCCCTGCAACTGGATCACAGCTCCCGGCTCTGTTGTGATGCTGTTCATAAGGTCAGCTCGGTGACTTTGACTTTGCTGCCTTCACTCAGGCTGGCCATAGTGCGGGCTGGCCCGGTGATCACTTGCTGACCTTCACTCAAACCGGATAACACCGCCTGGGCAGTATCTGTCGCCAGGCCAGGTTCAACCCTGACCTTCACGGCCTTGCCATCCTGGATTGTCCAGACAAAATAGGGCTTGCTGTCAGTCTGTCCGGCGCTGATCGTGCTTTTCTGGATGGCGGCAACCGGCACCGACAGGGTATTGGCCAGGCGCTGGGTCAGTAACTCGGCACGACAACTGATGCCGGGCTTCAGCTGTAAAATCGCCTGTTCCAGTAACACCTTAACCCGAAATGACAGTGCCTGGCTTTGCCCCAGTAACCGGGCCGAGCTGCCAATGGCAATCACTTTGCCTGCAATCGCCTGATTGGGATTGGACGCCGCAAACACGGTCGCGCTCTGGCCTAGGCTGATGGCATTAATATCCGCTTCATCGACTCTGAGTTCAGCTAAAATGGCGCTTTGATCCGCCAGTGTCATCAGATCCGAGCCAATAATATTGGTGGTGCCCGGGATCACGGTTTCACCCACTTTGACATCCACCGAAACTAGTAAACCGGCAATCGGTGCTCTGAATTCGGTTTTGTTCAGTGCATCCTGCGCCATGGCCAGGCTGGCAATACTTTGCGCCAACTGTTGCTGACTGGCTTTGATCTCAATCTGCGCCAGTCTGACTTCACTTTGCAGTAAATCGACGGTTTCCACCTGCACCAATTTACGTTGCAGCAATTGTTGCTGCCGGTTGAGCTGACGTTGCAAATTTTCCAGCCGGGCCTGATGGCTGCTGATTTCGATGCGGGAGCGGGCCACCATCGCTTCTGCTTTGGTCACCTCGGCCTGATAGGCGGTGGGGTCTAACTTGAGCAGGAGTTGATCCTTTTCCACTTGCTGGCCTTCTTCAACCAGCACAGCGGCGACACGGCCCGTCAGTTCCGAGCGGATTTGGATTTGGGTGTTATACACCAGATTGCCGGATGCCAGAATGCTGTCATCCAGTTGCCCCAGCGTGACAGCGGCCACATTAACTTCCAGCAACTGGGCTTTACTGCGATAGTGCTGTAATGCCAACACGGCGGCAAACACCAACACCAATAAGATTATTTTCACGCTTTTTGCCACGATAGCTTCCTTTTATGCCAGCAGGCGCCGCCCCGGCGCTGGGCTTAAACCGGCGGACCGCCGGGTCGCCGGTGCGAGCTGTTTAAGTTCAGATCAGCAGTGCCCAGATACCAAAAATCAGTACTAAGGGTAAGGCTGCCAGCAACAATGCTTTGGTCAGACTGAACTGACACCATTGGCGAAACGCCAGAGTCAACAACGCAACCTGCCAGAAATAAAACAGATTGAGGCTTTCAGTCAGGAAAAAATACCCATGGCTCGGTGGCAACTGCAGTAACAATTGGTTGACTGAAGCGTAATTAGCCGTCGACAGTGGCAGATTCGGGTTGTCTGCCAATAAGGTTAACAACATTAAACCTATCATATTGAGCAGCAGCGGCATTTGACTCCAGACGCTGGCGGCAAACCACTGGCTGTAGCTGAAGTTACCGGCCATTTTGCCAATTAAATGATAATAACCAGCGAAAATGGCATGCATCAGCAACGACACTACCACCACACTGACCACCCCTATGATCGGCGTGTAAGCGGCCGTTTGTGCCATCATGGCTCTGGCTTGTTCGGTTTCAGCCGGCGTTAAGTCGCCAGCTTGCAATAACTGTTGTTCCACCAGCCATTCAGCCGACATGCCACTGTAAAACAGATAAATGGCGACACTGGTCAGCACTATTTGTAGCAGCAGTGCCGGTACAATCAACGATTTTTCCCGCAGTTGTTGCCAGGCCAGATTGGGGCTGAGCAGAATGTTACTGCAGACAGACAAAAAGGTGGGGGTCGTCATAGTGATGGTCCTTCAATGAGTGAATTTTAAGCTGTTGTTGAATGTAAGTAAATTATCAACGGAACGTACCAACAGTGTGACAGACGGCAGTAGCGCCTGACCAACGGTAATTTTTCCGGCTTGATCTGCCAGTGGCTGCCAGCTTGTTTCAAGACTGATGCTCACGATAACGTTGCAATAACAGTTGCACCCGTTTGAGGTAGGATCTGGTTTC
This sequence comes from Rheinheimera sp. B2H12, assembly GCF_059620065.1. Classification (NCBI taxonomy): domain Bacteria; kingdom Pseudomonadati; phylum Pseudomonadota; class Gammaproteobacteria; order Chromatiales; family Chromatiaceae; genus Rheinheimera; species Rheinheimera sp. B2H12. Next base: position 1,667,423 of record NZ_CM184363.1, read on the forward strand.
GCTAAAAGGCGGGATACCGGAAAACTTGCGAACCGCGGCCGGCCCTGCGTTGTAAGCCGCCAGCGCAAGCGTCTGATCTCCATCGAATTGTTGCAATAACGCCGCCAGATAAGCACTGCCTGCCTGAATATTCTGGTGGCCGTTAAAGCTGTTGGCGACACCATGTTGCCTTGCGGTTTCCGGCATCAGTTGCATCAATCCGCGCGCGCCTTTGCGGGACTGGGCTTTGGCCTGAAAACCAGATTCAGCATGGATCACGGCGCGGATTAAGGCAGGTTCCAGCCCATAGGTGCTGGCTGCCAATTGAATACTTTTGTGGTGTTGTCGCAGGAACAACGGCGTCTGTTGCCAATCAATAGTGGAAGCAGGTTGACAGGCATAACAATCATATTTCAGCAGCCGATAAGGTTGTTGGAGCGGAGCCCGATCGGCATAGACCACGATGCCGTTGGCTGCCGTATACTGATACACCCGGATGCTGTTATCGGCGGCGTTGCTAAAAAGCGAGATAAAACTCAGACAGAAGATAGCGCAGGACAGGGCAACTACCGGCTCGTGGTTGCCTTGTTGTGCCTGACTGACTGCTCCGTTGTCCACCGCTGACTCCTTGTGCTGACATCAGGTAGCGCCCTTGTTACCGGGCGCTGCGCTGTTTAGGTTGGCAGTAACTGCGACACATTGCAGTACCGCCTGCCAGTTTAGCCGCGGAAGCTGAATACTGAACGGAAACCGCCACCGCCAGAGCCACTACGACGTTCGGCACGACGACGACGCATCCATGAATGTAATTCCTGCCGTTTTGCTTCCAGCCAGTCGGCTTTGCTGGTGTTTGCCTCAGCGCCACGGCGGGCAATTTCCGCGCTGCGGAACTGGCAAAAATCACTATAGGCTTGTAAATCATCTTCTAAGGAGCGGGCGACCAGCTCAATCATGATGGCATCATCGAGAAATCCCAGCACAGGCACATGGTCCGCAATCAAGTCCTGTGGTTTGGCAAAATAAGCTAATGCTGCTAAAACTTCGGCTTTTTCTTCGCCGGTTAAATCCCATTCCAGATCTTCGACCAGCGCAATCAGCGTGCGCAGCTTGGCCAGCCGCTCAGCGACAAAAGCTGGCACCTGTTGTTCTACCGCATTGGCCAGCGATTTAGCAGAGGCCAGCACTTGTTCCTGGCTGAGCTGGGTTACACTGCTGTAGGTTTTTTGCATGATGCTGCGAAAATAGTCCAGATCCTGCTCTTGTAAATCAAAACTAACGGTTAAAGTCATTGTTATTATTCCCTGCCGACAAGTTAAATGATTGTATAAACGGCTTTGAGTATATGAAAGTGCCCATGCTGAAACAAGGGGCCATCCGGTTAAAATGCAGTTTAGTTTTTGGGGGTATTTTCGGCATGATTTGTATCCTTGCTTTTCGTCGTTACAGCGATGACAATTACTTAAAAAACAAATATCTATGAAGGGGTTAACGATGAAGTGGACAATTTCAGCGGAACAGGTTGGCAGCAGTTTCAGTCTGGCGCTGATGCAGCAGGCGCAACTACAGTCCTGGTTGGCGCTGCGGCAAATTGCCGCTGCTATCCGGCCAGGCATGCTGGAAAGTGAAGCCAGGCTACTGGCGAAGGATATCCTGGCTGCGCAGGGGGCGGAAAAACTCTGGCATCCGATAATCATCAGGTTTGGCGGCAATACCTGCAAAACTTACGATCAGCCGTCTGACAAACACATCCGTTTACAGGCCGATGATATCTTTTTTATTGATTTAGGCCCAGTCTTTGCGGGTCACGAAGGGGATGTCGGGGCCACTTTTGTGCTGGGTGATGATCCACAGAAACTGCAATGTGCCGCTGCCGCCAGCGCAGTGTTTCACCAGGTCAGGCAACGCTGGCTGGCCGGTGATTGTAGTGGTGCAGACTTATATCATTTTGCCAGGCAACAAACTGCCGCTCTGGGCTTTGAATTAAATTTGGCGATTAAAGGTCATCGTATCAGCGATTTCCCGCATAAACTCTATGCCGGTGGCGAACTTGCTGACATGCAGCACTTGCCAGCAGCAGGCGTTTGGGTGCTGGAAATTCAGTTGCGCCATCCGACCTTGCCGATGGGCGCTTTTTATGAGGATGTATTATTATCCACCGAATGTGCCGAGGCTTGCTGAATAAATGGTGCCGGCAACGGCACGCCACGAAACTGCGATACCGCCAATTGTTGCATCAGCGGATACAGCTGCTGTAAATAATGTTCAGCCGCGGCTGGATCTGCGCTACTCAGTCGCCAGGCAGCATGGTACATCTTGGCTGCCTGCCGCCATTCTTGCTGTTGCTGGTGGCGTTTGGCCATTTCAGCGTAACAAGTCGCTCTTTGTTCGCTGGCAATAATAAAATCAAAGGTATGGCGATGCAGGCAACCGGCAAAAACCCGGCTGCTGTTATCCAGCATCTGGTCAAAGCATTGATTGGCATAAAATAAATAATCAAAAGCAGTGTGCATCTGACCTAAGGATGCGAATACCACTGCAGCATGGCAGAGCAGGGATACGGTTTTGCCAGCTGGCTCCAGCAACTGTTGTTGTTCAGACAGTAAGGTACTGGCAGCCTGACTTTGACCAGCCAGATGATATTGATGCACTTTGAGCAGTAATAATTCCGCCTGAAAATAGCGGCTGGCCGTATCAGCTTCGATACTGTGTTGTAACTGTTGCAATTGCGCGTTGAGCTGCGCTTGATGCTGTGCGTCAGCAGAGGTCAGCAGATACAATAAAGAGCGGGCTTGTGCGACAGATAACTGGATAAATAATTTGCCTTTCACTGCCAGTCGGCGTTTACGCTCGATAAACTCAAGCGCAGCATCAATTTTACCCGCCAGCACCATCACCAGATGCACCAGCCGCACCATCTTCATGGACATGCCTACATTGGGGATTTTGCCGCTGATTTGGCAAGCTTTGCCATAATCCTGCTGCTGTAAGGCCAGATAGAGTTGCCAGACTTCGCGCCGCTCTGCATATTTAGCCAGTTCTTCCGAGCCATCCTGTAAAAATGCCTCACAACCTGCCAGATCGCCACGTTCGTAACGGATGCGAAATAACGCCCATAAAGCCCAGCCTTGTTGCTCAGCCAAAGCCGTTTTCAGCAGCGGCAACACCAGTTCAAACTTACCCAGATCAAGCAGCAGTTGAACTTTCAGTTTTTGCAGATACTGCGCCAGTCCGGGCGGGAGTTTCTGCTGCTGGGTATGCAGTAAAATTTTCAGCGCATCGCCAAAACGACGTAAGCCAGCCAGTGCCAGAATAGGCTTTAGGAATTGGCCATACATCACATGTTGTTTCAGTTGTTGATCAAGATGTTGTTTATTAAAGGGCCGCGCCAGATATTCCACCTGATGGTAGGGATATTCAATGGCGTATTGGGCCCGATCATTTTGCGCCGCTAATAGGATCAAACGGGTGCGGTTAGGTAACATACCGGCAGAAATCATTTCTTCAACGATTTCTGCCCCATTCATGCTGTCATCAATGGCATAATCAAGCAAAATAATGTCGTAGGGTAATTTTTCATTATTTTCAAACAGTTCATCAAGGCTGCGGGCGCAGCTAATCTTGCGGATACCAAGCCCGAGCAACATTTGTTTGATTAAATGCAATAATTCTTGCTCGGATTCGACCACCAGCACTTGTAATTCGAATAGTTTGCTCAAATCTAACTTAACCAGATTCACAGGCGTATCCTTAAAACCGGGACGCAAATGCCAAAAAAGCTTCATCATTCAGTGATGTACTGTGAAACAAAGCTTAGAAGGTATTTGTCGGATGCGCAAAGTGCTGATTTTAGCGGCATGATACTCAGATTTCGGTTAAAAAATGTATTTTTGATTTGTTTTATCGATTAGCGTCATTGGTTTTATTCGTTATACCTAAAATCATTGCCCCGCTAATATGTTTGCAACGCTCAGGCTTTCAGCAGAAAGTCCGGAATTAACCACAACATGGAGAAAGACCAATGTCTATCATCAATAGCAAAGTAAAACCTTTTAACGCTCAGGCTTTCCATCAGGGTAAATTTGTTTCTGTTTCTGACAAAGATTTAATCGGCAAATGGTCAGTTGTCGTGTTCTACCCAGCAGACTTCACTTTTGTTTGCCCAACTGAATTAGGCGACCTGGCTGATTTCTACCCGAAATTCCAGGAAATCGGCGTAGAAATTTACTCAGTATCAACTGACACGCACTTCACCCACAAAGCGTGGCATGACGCTTCTGAAACCATCAAGAAAATCAATTACCCAATGATTGCTGACCCAACTGGCACCATCAGCCGTAACTTCGACGTGATGATTGAAGAAGAAGGTCTGGCGCTGCGCGGTACTTTCGTCATCAACCCAGAAGGCGAAATCAAGGTTGCAGAAATCCATGACCTGGGTATCGGTCGTAGTGCTGCAGAACTGTTCCGCAAAGTTCAGGCTGCACAATACGTTGCAAACCACGATGGCGAAGTATGTCCGGCAAAATGGACTCCAGGTGAAAAAACTCTGGCGCCATCACTGGACCTGGTTGGTAAAATCTAACCTGCGTTTTGCCTGACAAAAGCCGGACATTAGTCCGGCTTTTGTATTTGTGCAGCCGGCACTTGCTGTCGCGCTCAGTGAAATAACTATCGGGCAGGAGTAGGCAACAAAATACAAACCTAATCGTTTAATTAGATTGATTGGATTGCTTTTATTCGTTATTTAAGTTTTTATTTTGCGGTTATGATGATTTCAACAGTTTAGTTGAATGCCCGGCCTGATAACAATGATCAGGACCAGAGCGACCAAATCACAGTATCAGAAGGAAATTAACATGTTAGATAGCAATCTGAAAAACACCCTGCGCAGCTACTTACAAAATTTAAAAACGCCGGTTGAGCTGGTGTTGGCCGCTGATCAATCGGAAAAAGGTCAGGAATTAAAAGCGCTGGCTTTGGATATCGCGTCTTTATCCGAACTGATGATCCTGACTGAAGTAACCAGCGCCGCGCGGGTGCCATCGATGCAAGTGCGGTCCCAAGCCAAAGGCACGGCTATTACCTTTGCTGGTGTGCCTATGGGTCACGAATTTACCTCTTTGGTGCTGGCGCTGCTGCACTCAGGCGGCCACCCAATCAAAGAAGAAGCAGCGGTGCTGGCACAGATTGCCCAGTTACCAGGCGAATTTAACTTTGATATTTATGTCTCGCTCAGCTGCCAGACTTGTCCGGAAGTGGTACAGGCGCTGAATCTGATGGCGGCAGTGAATCCGAATATCAAAACCACCATGATTGATGGCGCCGTGTTTGGCCAGGAAGTGGCTGACCGCAACATTATGGCTGTACCCACAGTATTCTTAAATGGCGAGCAATTCTCGCAGGGTGCCATTACGCTGACCAATATTTTGAATAAAGTGGATGCTTCTGCTGCCAGTCGTCAGGCTGAAGCTCTGGCGCAAAAAGACAATTTTGATGTGTTAGTGGTTGGCGGTGGTCCGGCGGGGGCGGCGGCAGCGATTTATTCAGCCCGCAAAGGCCTGAATACCGGCGTGTTGGCCGAGCGGTTTGGTGGTCAGGTGGCTGACACTGTCGGTATCGAAAATTTTATCTCAGTGAAAGAAACAGAAGGTCCTAAGCTGGTCGCCAATCTGGAAGCCCATGTCCGCCACTATGAAGTTGACATTATGAACAGCCAAAAAGCGGTTAAGCTGACGCAAAACGAGCTGTTTGAAGTCGAGCTGGCCAATGGTGCAGTGCTGAAATCAAAAACCGTGATTCTGTCGACGGGCGCGCGCTGGAGAGAAATGAATGTACCAGGCGAGAAAGAATACCGTGGCCGTGGTGTGGCGTACTGTCCACACTGTGATGGCCCTTTATTCAAGGGCAAACGGGTGGCGGTGATTGGTGGCGGTAACTCGGGAATTGAAGCCGCCATCGACCTGGCAGGTATTGTTGAGCATGTGACAGTGCTGGAGTTTGACAGCAAATTACGCGCCGATGCTGTGTTAGTGAAAAAAGCGCAATCGATGGGCAATATTGACATCATCCTGAACGCGCAAAGCACCGAAGTGCTTGGCGATGGCAGTAAAGTGACAGGTCTGAACTACACAGACCGAGTCAGTGGTGAGGCTAAACATGTGGTGCTGGCGGGTATTTTTGTCCAGATTGGTCTGGTGCCGAACACCGAATGGCTGCGTGGCACTGTGGAATTAACCCCACGGGGTGAGATTATTGTCGACAGCCATGGCCAGACCTCACTCAAAGGCGTGTTTGCGGCAGGTGACGCCACTAATAGCCCGTTTAAGCAAATTATTATTGCGATGGGTTCTGGTGCGACAGCCTCTTTAGGTGCCTTTGATTACCTGATCCGCAACTAACGATCACTGACAGAGCAATGAGTTGGAGAGCCGCAGCATGTCTGCGGCTTGTTGCTTGTGCGGATTTTCAATCGATCTGATATCTGCAGCCGTCAAACAAATAAGCTCGCCGCTTCAGGATCTGGTTGGTTATAATATTTTTTTGCCAGTGGTCAGGAGCTGACATGTTGACCGAATTGAACATAGAAGATTTAATCGAGGGGGATGGCAAAGCGGCGGTGCGCGGCGCTTTAATCACCACCCATTATCGTGGTTTTCTGGCTGATGGCACCGAGTTTGATTCTTCCTATCGTCGCAATCAAGCTTTCCAATGTGTGCTGAGCAATAACAGAGTGATCCAAGGCTGGATTTTAGGTTTGCAAGGCATGAAAACCGGTGGTAAACGCCGGTTATCGGTGCCGGCTGCGCTGGCTTATGGCGAGCGGCAGATTGGTACTATGATCCCGCCACATTCGGATCTGATGTTTGAAATTGAATTACTGGAAGTGTTAACCAGAGACGACTAGCGCATTATGGCTTGAACCCAGTAGCAGTGGTTTCGACCTGCGAGAGGATATTGCCGCAGGCAACTCACCAACCCCCCTGAGTTGCCTGCTGTTGTTATTGATGCCGGCTTTTCAGCACTTCAATCACGTCATTAAGTTGTAAGTCCTGACTGCGCAACAACACCAATAAGTGGAAGATTAAATCCGCCGCTTCGTTTTTCAGCTCGTCCCGATCGCCGGCCATGGCTGCCAGCGCTGATTCTACGCCTTCTTCACCGACTTTTTGTGCGATGCGCTTCACACCACGGGCAAACAGGCTGGCGGTATAACTCGATTTCGGATCGGCATGTTGCCGGCTGGCGATCACCGTTTCTAAATCAGTGAGAAAACTTAAGCTTGGGCTATTGGCGTTATTGTCATGCCAGCAGGTTTCAGTGCCGACATGGCAGGTCGGGCCATCCGGCAGCGCCAGCGCCAGTAAACTGTCCAAATCACAGTCAGCCGCTAAGCTTTGCAGCTTTAAAAAATGGCCTGAACTTTCGCCTTTGGTCCAAAGTCGTTGTTTACTGCGGCTGTAAAAGGTCACTTGGCCTGTTTGTAAGCTCTGGCGCAGCGCATCGCTATTGGCATAACCCTGCATCAAGATTTTGCCGGAAATGGCATGCTGGACTATTAATGGCAATAAACCATCGCTGGGCCATTTTAATAATTCGATACTATCGTTATCGATAATCATGCTCATGGCCTGATCTCCAGATTAGCGGCTAACAAAAATTGTTTTAACGCTGGGATTGCAATGATGCCTTTGTGAAACACGCTGGCGGCCAGCGCACCGTCGACATCAGCTTGCACAAAGACGTCGCTGAAGTGCTGCATTTCGCCGGCGCCGCCTGACGCAATCAACGGCACCTGACAAGCGGCTCTGACTAACTTTAATTGTTCTAAATCATAACCTTGGCGTACGCCATCTTGATTCATGCAATTCAGGACAATTTCACCGGCACCTAGTCGCTGTACTTCTTTCACCCAATCCAGTGTTTGCCAGCGGGTTTTGGCGGTACGGCTTTCGTCGCCGGTAAATTGATAGACTTGATACAAACCAGTGTCTTGGTCAAAAAAACTGTCGATACCAACCACCACACATTGCTGACCATAAGCGCGATTAAGTTCCAAAATGAGTTCAGGCCGCGCTAGCGCTGGGCTATTGATCGAAATTTTATCGGCGCCCAGTTCTAGAATGCGACCGGCATCTTCCACCGATTTAATACCACCGGCGACACAAAATGGGATATCAATCACCTCAGCGATGCGACGGACCCAGCTTTTATCGACCACCCGGCCATCGCTGGAGGCGGTGATATCATAAAACACCAGTTCGTCAGCGCCTGCTTCGGCATAACGTCTGGCGAGTGGCACTATGTCACCAATCACTTCATGATTGCGAAACTGCACCCCCTTGACCACCATACCATCCCGCACATCCAGGCAGGGGATCAGCCGTTTTGCCAGCATTGGATGGCCTCCTCAATGGTAAATTTACCTTCCAGCAATGCCCGGCCTAAAATGACGCCAGCCACGCCACTGCTACGTAAGCTGCGAATATGGTCCAGGTTGCCAACACCACCAGAAGCTTGCCACTGAATTTGCGGATAAGTTGCCGCCAGCTCTTGATAAAGCGCCACATTCGGGCCTTGTAAGGTGCCATCACGGCTGATGTCGGTGCAAAGCACATGACGGGCACCGGCAGCGATAAAACCATCCAGCACTTGCTCTAAGGTAATATTGGACGCTTCAAGCCAGCCGTGGCTCGGTAAAGTTTTTTCGCCTTGCGCATTGATGGCGACATCGAGCGCTAACACGATGCGATCGCCGCCATAGCTTTGCAGCCACTGCTGCACTAACGCCGGTTCACGAATGGCCAGGCTGCCGATCACCACTCTGCTGGCACCGGCATCAAGTAAATCCATCACGTCTTGTTCAGTACGGACACCACCGCCAAGCTGGATCGGCAGCGGTGTGTCCGACATCAGTTGTTTCAGTAAACTGAGTTGGCGCTGACTGGCATCTTTAGCGCCACTTAAATCCACCAGATGGAGCACACCGGCACCGGCTTTGGCGTATAAATCACGCAATTCAAATGGCGTTTGTGAATAGTGAGTGGTTTGGTCATAACTGCCTTGATACAGGCGTACTGTTTGACCGTCAATCAGATCAATGGCTGGGATAATCAAAATTCGATCCTTTTCATACTTTGTGCGCTTAAATCGCTGCTGTTAAATCACTGGCGCTGAGCGCAACAAAATTCTGCAATAACTTGCGGCCGACGCTGCTTGAGCGCTCCGGGTGAAATTGCATGCCCAGATAATTGCCTTTGCCGATGATGGCGGCAAAACGACTGCCATAATCGCAGCTGGCCAGCATAAATTCGCTTGGCGCCACCGCAAAGCTATGGACAAAATAGACATAATCCTCGGCGGTTAAGCCGTGCAATAATGGATGGTCTACCGTTTTATACAGGGTATTCCAGCCCATGTGGGGCAGTCGTAAACCAGCGGCTTGCAAGGGGAGCACTTGGCCTGGGATTAATCCTAAGCAAGCCACATCCCCTTCGGCGCTATAGTCGGTCATCAGTTGCATGCCTAAACAAATGCCGAGCGTGGGTTGTGCCAGGTTTTGCAGCACCGACACCAGGTTTTTTGCTTGAATATTGCTCATCGCCTGCGCCGCAGTCCCGACGCCTGGGATTATCACCTTGTCAGCACTTTGGATAGTGGCGGCATCACAGCTGATCTGCACCCGGCAGCCAAGCCGCTCGATAGCACAATACACCGAGGTGATATTGGCACAGCCAGTGTCGACAATCACCAAGGAAGTTTGGGCGTTTTTTGCAAGAATATCAGTCATTTACAACACACCTTTACTGCTCGGTAAGGCATCGCCGGTTTTTAAAATGGCCTGACCCAAAGCGCGACCGAAAGCTTTAAACAAACCTTCCACCATATGGTGTTTATTGCCAGGGCTGACCGACAAGTGCAGCGTCATCAGCATGGCATCACTGAGGCTTCTAAAAAAGTGCGGCACCATTTCCAGATTCAGCTCACCGACCAAACCAGTGCCTAACTCGGCATCGAATTTCAGCAGCGGCCGACCGGATAAATCTAAGGTGCACTCGGCGCGGCATTCATCCATCGGCAGTACAAAGCCAAATCTGTTGATGCCCCGCTTATTACCAATCGCCTGCTTCAGCGCCTGACCCAGCGCCAACGCTGTGTCTTCGACGCTGTGGTGGTCGTCGATATGCAAATCACCTGTGACGGCCACTTGCAAAGAGAAACCGCCGTGAGTGGCTATTTGATCAAGCATATGGTCAAAAAAACCAACCCCGGTGCTGATACTGTTACCGCCAGCGCGATCTAAATCAACACTGACGCTGATATCGGTTTCACGGGTCGTTCTCACCACAGTGGCTTTGCGGCCTTTGCTTAAAATTTGCCGAGTGATTTCGGCCCAGCCTAAAGTGGCGCGATCATAGCGAAAAGACGGCAGCCCCATATTTTCTGCCAACTGCACATCGGTTAATCGATCACCGATGACAAACGAATTGGTAAAGTCGATGCGGCCTTGTTGCAGGTAGTCTTTTAATAACCCCAGTTTGGGTTTGCGGCAACTGCAATTGTCGCGCTCAAAATGCGGACAAATCAGGATATCGGCAAAACGAATGCCTTGCGAATTAAGCAGCTGCATCATTTTTTCGTGCGGCGCATCAAAAGTGTCACGCGGGAAACTATCGGTGCCTAAACCATCCTGATTGGTGACCAGCACCAATTGATAACCCGCGTCCTGTAATTTTAATAACGCCGGGACTAAACCCGGCTCATATGCCAGTTTTTCCAGTGAATCCAATTGTTTATCAATGGCTGGCTCTTCGACCATAGTGCCGTCACGGTCAATAAATAAAATACTTTGGCCAGACATCAGTTGGCTCCTGTCAAATCAATATTGGAAAAATAGTTGTTCATCGCGCTTTGTAATTGCTGCATCTCGTCTGGGCTGCCAATCGACACCCGGACCACCTCAGATAAACCAAGCTGGCTGGACTGATTGCGAATTAAAATACCCTGCGCCGCAATTGCTGCCACACAAGCGGCCGCGTCATCGACCTGTAACAACACATAGTTGGCGCTGGAAGGATAAACTTGCCGCACCCCAGCTAACTGACTGACAAAAGCAATAAATTCATCGCGTAAGTTATTGATGATGCTGGCAGTTTGTTGCATCCGTTGCTGACCACTTTCGGATAACGCCAGTGTGGCAATCTCAGCCACTGGCGCTGCCAGCGGGTAGGGCGCAATCACTTGCAATAAGGTGCGAATAATCTCAGGCGCCGCTAAGGTAAAACCACAGCGTAACCCTGCCAGCGCAAAGGCTTTGGACAAGGTGCGCAGCACCACTAAATGTGGATAATCATTCAGTAAATTCAGCACCGTCGCTTGTGGCGCAAATTCGATATAAGCCTCATCCACCACCACCAGCGCTTTATCGCGATAAAAATCCAGCACCTGCAAAATTTGCGGGCGTGGAATTAAGTTGCCGGTTGGATTGTTCGGGCTACAGATAAACACCAGTTTGGGTGTCGGCGCCGCGAACATAGCTGGTAAATCTAAGCTGAAATCAGTCAGTAATGGCACCACAGTGCGGCTGACTTGCTGACTTTCCGCACTGATGGCGTACATGCCATAAGTCGGTGGGCAAATCAGCACGCTATCGCCGGCCTGACCGCTGGTTTTAGGTTCACAAAAACTGCGGATCAGCAGCTCAATGCCTTCATCAGCCCCACGGCTGACCAACAGCTGTGAAGTGTCAACGCTGGCATAACTGGCGTAGGCTGCGAGCAAAGCCGCAGGCTGACATTCCGGATATCTGTTGTAGCTGCCGGACAGCTGATAGTCAGTGGCTAAGGCATTTTCGTTGGCATTGAGCCAAACCGAACCGCCACTCATACTACGGCGGGCCGAGGCGTAAGGGATGATGGCTTTGACTGAGTCCCGTGCCAACACATGCAGCACTGGGTTCCCCTTTGATTGTTGACTGCTCATTTATTCAGTTCCTGCCGGAATAAGTTTAAAATCCTGTTGCTGGCTCGCCTGTTTATCCAGTGCCGCCAATCTGAGTTTGACTGCATTGGCGTGGGCCTGTAGACCTTCGGCACTGGCCAAGGTTACAATGGCTGGGCCAATGTTGCGCATGCCTTGCTGTGAAACCGTCTGCACCGTATAACGGCGGTAAAAATCCAGCAGGCCCAAACTGGAATGGGTGCGGCTGTAGCCGTAAGTTGGCAGCACATGGTTGGTGCCGCTGGCATAATCACCGGCCGATTCAGGTGTCCAGGCACCGACAAAAATACTGGCGGCGTTGGTCAGTTTGGCTAATAAGGTGCTGTCCTGATTGGTCTGAATAATCAGGTGCTCCGGAGCATATAAATTCGATACTTGCGCTGCGGTCATCAGATCGGGCGTCAGGATAAACCTGCTGTGATCGATGGCTTTTTTCGCGATAATAGCGCGCGGTAACACCAGTAACTGTTCATTCAGTGCAGCAATAGTTTTTTGCAGCAGCTTTTCACTATCACTGACCAGCACCACTTGTGAATCAACACCATGTTCGGCCTGCGATAATAAATCGGCCGCCACAAAAGCCGGATTGGCATGTTCATCGGCAATGACCAGTACTTCAGAAGGGCCGGCTGGCATATCGATAGCGGCTCCTAATGGATCTTGACTGACTTGCTGTTTGGCCTCAGTGACATATCTGTTGCCAGGGCCAAAAATTTTATCCACTTTGGCAATGGTATCAGTGCCATAAGCCAAAGCCGCGACGGCTTGTGCGCCACCGACGGTATAGATCTCTTTAATACCACAGAGTTGGGCGGCATAAATGATTTCTGGTGCGATATCACTGGCCTGCGGCTGACCTGGCGGTGTCACCAGTACAGTACGACGACAGCCTGCCAACTGCGCTGGCACCCCCAGCATCAGCACTGTCGATGGCAGTGGGGCGCTGCCACCTGGAATATATAAACCGACACTATCAAAAGCTGCGTATTTTAATTCACACAACACGCCCGGGCTGGTTTCCAGCCGGATATCAGTTGGCAGCTGCGCGGCATGGAAAGCGCGGATATTTTTATAAGCCAGCTCAATCGCCGCTTTACGCTCTGCGGTCAATTTACCTAACAATAATTGTTGTTGAACCAGCGATAGTTGCAGCTCATTACTGTCCACATTATCAAACTTCTGACTGTAAAACTTCAGTGCTTTATCGCCGGTATTACGCACAGCTTTAATAATGGTTCGCACTTGTTCCGGTAAATCTTCGGCATTTTTAAGTTTGGGTCTGGCCAGCACTTTTTGTTGTGCGGCTTGATCCAGACTGGCCCATTGACTGATCCTGACCTCGAGCATGACTTACTCCATCATTTTTTCGATCGGTAATACCAGTATAGAACTTGCACCAAGCGCTTTGAGCTGTTCCATCGTTTCCCAGAATAAAGTTTCACTGCTGACCACATGCAGTGCGACTAAATCATCATTACCAGCCAGTGGTAACAGAGTAGGGTTTTCTGCGCCAGGCAATAACGCAATCACATCAGACAGCCTGGCGCGCGGCGCATGTAACATAATGTATTTACTTTCATTGGCTTGCATCACGCCTTGAATACGTGGCATCAGCTTCTTGATCAGTTTTAATTGCGCGCTGTCGTCCAGATCACGGCGTTGAATGAGCACCGCTTTGGAGCGGTAAATCACTTCAACTTCTTTTAATCCATTAGCTTCCAGCGTGGCGCCGGTCGATACCAAATCACAGATTGCATCGGCCAGGCCAGCACGTGGCGCCACTTCGACCGAACCTTTTAAATTGACAATACGGGCATTGACGCCGTTTTGCTTTAAATAACGGTTCAGCAAACGTGGATAAGTGGTGGCGATGGTTTTGCCTTCTAAATCGCGCACGCCCTGATAATCTTCTTCTTGTGGCACCGCAATAGATAAGCGGCAACCGCCAAAGTCCAGTCTTGCCAGTACTGTGTAGTCATAACTTTCGTTATCCAACTGGCGTTGCAGCGACATTTCTTCCAGCACATTTTCGCCGATGATGCCCAAATCGCAGACACCATCCATCACCAGACCAGGGATGTCATCATCGCGCACCCGCAGCAAATCGATTGGCATGTTTTCGACATGGGCAATCAGCCGCTGCTCACGTAAATTAATTTTCAGACCGCAACTGGTCAGTAAGCCTTGTGATTCTTGTGATAATCGGCCGGACTTCTGAATGGCGATGCGTAATCTTTTACTTTCTATGGTGACGGACATGGTATAACCCTCTGATCAAAAACTAAAAAACAACAACCCCGGCGTAGTTCCGGGGTTGTTGCAAAAATTTTTATGCACCGGAGCTACTGTATTCATAGCCCCCCAGCGACTTAACCTGAATGGCTATTTCGGATGATGATGGTGATGATGAAGACTGTTGCGCTGAATCATAAAAATCTCGATAAATACGGCGTTGCTATTTGAGCGGCTTGACCACCCTGTAATTGCTATACAAGCTAACGGCTTTTTAGCCGCTTGACAAGCAGGCTGATTAAAAAAAATGCCGGAAGATTGTGGGTGGATTATGTTTAAGTTGTTGATTTTATTTATATGTTTTTATTGTTTGAATTTTTCAATTTTTTTTCGTTCGAACAATATATTCAGCAGATTAATTTAGGCTGCTTTATAAATGAGCAAGTTGTATATATTTTATTTGATGTTTTGGCCACAGATTAGCGCTCAGTAGCCGATAACTACAGCAGCAGGTCAACAGATCTGTGGGTCAGTCACATGCAGCGGGGGTGTGAAATGGACGTGTTGTATCCTTATTTAACGCGGGTCAATAGTCAGCCGACTGTCGCGGCAAAACGACTGATCTCGCCGGTATTGAAGTATCAGCGAATGCAGCCAGAACCCGATCCGGATAAACCATTTCGGGTTGGCTGGCAGCAATGGCAGCGCCAGTTGCAGCAGTTGTCACAGCAACAGCGGGTTTACTGGCGACAGGGTGGCCAGCAGCAAGGTCAACCTGAGGCAGAACCAGAGTTTAAAGATGCGAAGCCTGCCCCGGCTGAAACTGAATTACTGGCGACTGGCCATGCGGTGACCCCTGAACAAGATCAGCATACCGATGCAGAAGGACATCTGGATATTTATATCTGAAGCCATGATTTGTAAGGCAGGCAGTATCGACATAGGGTTCTGACTGGCAGAAACTGCAGCGGATATTTGCAGCAGGCCGGTCACAGCGGCATAATAACCACCCGCAACTCTGTCCCAAGGCAATGCATTGAATTTTATCCTCGGTTTTTCCCCTTTGCTGCGCCGTCAGTCCGTGAGCTGCAGCTTGCCAAGTGACCAAAATGCAGCATAAAGTCAAAGCAGCTTTTGCTGACAATGGCACTTTGGCCACACAGATCCCCGGTTTTAGAGCCCGTGACGCGCAAAAGCAAATGGCGTTGGCCGTGGCGGAAAGTATCAGTACCGGCTCGGCGCTGGTGGTTGAAGCGGGCACTGGCACCGGCAAAACTTATGCCTATTTAGTGCCGGCGCTGCTGGCCGGTAAAAAAGTGATTTTATCGACCGGGACCAAAAACCTGCAGGAACAGCTGTATTTCCGTGATTTGCCGAAGGTATTACAGGCACTGGCGTTACCGCTGCAAACGGCATTGTTAAAAGGCCGCGCCAATTATCTGTGTTTATTCCGTTTGACCCAGCATTACCAGCATGTGCCAGTGCCGGACCCGCAGCTGATCCAGGATCTGTCGCTGATTAAAAAGTGGTCTAGCGAGACCCATAGCGGCGATATCGGCGAGCTGACCTATATTGCCGAAGATTCCAAGGCGCTGCCTTATGTCACCAGTACCAGTGACAATTGTCTGGGTAAGGACTGCCCGGATTTTGAAGATTGTTATTTACTGAAAGCCCGCAAAAAAGCCATGCAAGCCGATCTGGTGGTGGTGAATCATCATTTATTTTTTGCCGATATGGCGCTCAAAGACACCGGCTTTGGCGAATTGTTACCGAATATGGATGTGGTGATTTTTGATGAAGCCCACCAGATCCCGGATATTGCCAGTGAATATTTTGGTGAATCTGTCTCGTCCAAGCTGTTGCTGGAGCTGTGTCGTGATGTCGAGATGGCCTGCAAAACTGAATTAAGGGATCATCCGCAACTGGCGAAAATAGCCGATAAGCTGGCCGCTTTAGTCAGAGACTGGCGGTTGTTATTACCTGGTGATCCGCAAAAAGGCAACTGGCGCGATTGTTATCAGCGACCCGAGATGCAAAGCGCGATGAAACGCATTTGTGATGCGCTGACCATGTTATACCAGGTCTTAAAAAGTAGTCTGGGCCGGGCTGATTTGGTCGATAGTTGTTATGAACGGGTGGCGACCGCCCGCAGCCGGCTGGATAAATTATTGGATGTGGAGCGCACAGGTGTCAGCTTCTGGTACGAAACTACGCCCAGGACCATCAGCGTGCATTACACACCACTCAGTATTGCCGATAAATTTAATGAATTGGTGTTTAATCAGCAACGCAGCTGGATTTTCACTTCAGCGACCTTGTCGGTCGACGAAGGTTTTAGTCATTTTACCGAACAAATGGGGCTGCAAAATGCCCGCACCATGTTGCTGGACAGTCCGTTTGATTATCCGCAGCAGGCGATGTTGCTGGTGCCCCGTTATATGCCGGAGCCGACCGATCCGCGGATGAATAAAGCCTTGTTGGAACTGGCGGTACAATTAATTACCGCCAATGACGGCCGCTGTTTTTTTCTGTTTACCAGCCACCGCATGTTGCAGTGGATGGCCAAGGAGTTACCGGAACGGATTAAACTGCCCATTTTGGTACAGGGCAGTACCAGTAAACGGATTTTACTGGAACAATTTGTTGAGCTTAAACACACAGTGTTGCTTGGCACCGGCAGTTTCTGGGAAGGGGTAGATGTGCGGGGTGATACCTTAAGTTGTGTCATTATTGATAAACTGCCTTTTGCCTCGCCGGATGAGCCTTTGTTGCAGGCGCGCAGTGAAGATGCTCGCATGCGCGGTAAAGATCCCTTTGCTGCCGTGCAACTGCCGCAAGCAGTGATTACGTTAAAACAAGGGGTTGGCCGCTTGATCCGTGATGTCACTGATCGTGGAGTGCTGGTGATCTGTGATAGCCGGTTGGTGACCCGACCTTATGGTGAAGTTTTTATTAAATCGCTGCCACCGATGCGCCGTAGCCGTGATGTCGGCCAGGCGATTGAGTTTTTGCAGTTTATTCACAGTAGTGGAGAGTCGAATTGAAATTATTAGCGCTGGATACCTCAACCGAAGCCTGTTCAGTGGCGTTATGGCAGGATGGACAATGTCTGAGTCTGGATGAAGTTTGTCCGCAACAACATAGTAAAAGAGTTCTACCGATGATCCAGCAACTGCTTTCAGCTGCCGGCCTTGGGTTGTCGCAACTTGATGGCATTGTGTTTGGCCGCGGGCCTGGCAGTTTTACCGGCGTCAGGATTGGCGTTGGGGTGGCACAAGGCCTGGCTTTTGGGGCTGATTTAGCTGTGTATGGCGTGTCGACGCTGGCTGCGATGGCGCAGGCCGCGCAACGGTTACATGGTGCCAACCAGGTTGTTGCCGCCATTGATGCGCGGATGGCGGAGGTTTATCTGGCCGCCTATCAGCGCGCTGCTGATTCTGGTCTGATGCAGCTGGTGGGCGAGGAAATGGCGATTAAACCACAGTTGCTGACATCGCCCATCTTTGCGCAGAGCAGCATGGCTGAGTGCTGGGCGGTAGGCACAGGTTGGCAAACATATGCAGCGCAGTTGCAACAATGGCAGAGCGCGCAACTGAGTGAGCAGATATTATATCCATCCGCCCAGGATATGCTGACCTTAGCCATACCGGCGCTGGCGGCCGGTCAATTTGTCGCCGCAGAGCTGGCTGAACCTGTTTATGTCCGGGATGAAGTGACCTGGCAAAAATTGCCGGGTCGCTAATTATGTCCAGGGGCGGACGGTACAGCCTTGCGGTCGGGAACAAGCATGGCTGCGATTTGCTTTGACTGAATAAGCGCAAAAGCGGCAAAAAATTGCCGCTTTTGCTATTTCAACCCCAGCTGTAAGCCTTGCAATACAAGGGCTGGCGCTATTTTTTGAAATCTTTTGCTGAAAGCTTGGCAAGCAAAAATCAGCCGCTATAATGCAGAAAGTTTCAGCAAAACAGTAGTTGTCGATGAACATTGCCGTCAGTCAGGATTTAGCCCGTAGCCGGGGGCTCAGCGAGGTCAGCAGTAGAACGCAGACCAAGGCTGCTGGCAATCAGCAAGCTGGCGCCACAGCCTCAGTGCCGGCTGTTGCTGCTGGCACTGGTGTGCGTAGTTCTGCGGCTGTGCTGAGTCAACTGGACGATGAACTGGCTCGGCAATCCCGCACTGCTTATGATCAACCACAGCCGCAGCAGCAAAAAGCGCTGGCGGCTTATCAACAACTGGAAATGCTGAGCAAACGCGAACAAATTCAGCAAACCTTTGGTGTTGATTTGTTTGCCTGAGTGCTGACACCCCTGCGATTCCCGCATCAGGCCAACTATCTTAACGTAAAATTATCCTGCGATACTAATCCATGCCGGTACTCACCGCGTATCCAACTGCATCAAGAATTGCTCTGCAGCTATGCGCTGCCTGATGGGTGTGTCACTTCTATGCAAAAATCATGTTTAATCACCGGCGCCAGCTCTGGTCTAGGCCGGGCTCTTGCGCTGCAATATGCCGCCGAGGGTTGGCAAGTGTTGGCTGTGGCCCGTTCTGTCGATAAGTTAGCCGAACTTGCCGCCTTGTCGCCATTGATCCGCACGTTCGCACTGGATCTGACCGACACGACAGCAGTGGCGGCCAGCAGTGAGCAGATCCGTCAGTTGTTACCAGGTCTGGATTTACTGCTGCTCAATGCCGGTAGCTGTGAATATGTCGATGTCCATGATTTAGCATTACCAGCCTTTGAACGCACTTTTGCCATTAATGTGCATGCAGTGGTGGCCTGCGTGAAATACTGGCTGCCGCTGCTGTCCGTATCGAAACAGCCGCAACTGGCGATCGTCAGTAGTCTGGCCTGGTTATTTCCATTTACTAAATCTGAGGCTTATGGCGCCAGTAAAGCGGCCATCAGTTATTTTACTGACAGTTTGCGGCTGGATTTAACCGGCAGTGGTATTCAGGTCAGTTTGATCGAACCTGGTTTTGTTGATACCCCACTGACGCAAAAAAATGATTTTGCCATGCCCTTTTTATTACCGGCTGATGTGGCCGCAGCCAGAGTCAGTCGGGCTATTGCCGCCGGTAAACTCAGGTATCGTTTTCCTACCAGATTGGCACTGACTTTACAGTTACTGAATTGTTTACCTTATGGCTTACGACAAAAAGTAGCGACAGGATTAAAACAATGAATCTGCTTTGGTTACTCGGTTTTAAATTATGCTGGCTGGCATTGATTGTCTGGCAACAAGCGGTGTTACTACCGGTGTTGTTATTGTGGCTGGCAGCCTTAGGCTTGCTGAAAATGCCAGCCCGGCTGGCGGTTATCGCGGTGATGCTGGCTGGCATTGCACTAGACTTTGCTTTAGTACAACTCGGGGTTTTTAGTTTTGCCAATTCTGCTGGTGTTCCGATCTGGATGATGCTGCTTTGGGGCTGTTTTGGCTGTGTCGCGGTGCAGGTATTCTCCCGCTGGTTTCAGCCCTGGTATCTGGCGGTGCTGGCAGGTGCTGTCAGTGGGCCTATGGCCTATTGGGCTGGTGCCAGTTTGGGCGGGCAACTGAGTTATCATGATTTGACCGAACTATGTGTGGTTTTGGCGCCAATATGGGCGCTCCTGATGCTGGCCATCTCGCATTTTCGTTATTTATGGAGTGATTCCGATGAAACAAAACTGGTGTAAACCGCTGTTGGCATTGTTGCTGGTCATCTGGTTGCAGCCTGGCTACAGCACTGAGCTACCGCAATTACAAAAAGTGGGAAGTGGTCAATATAACTACTGGATATGGCATTTATACGATGCTGAACTTTACAGCAGCAATGGTCGTTTTGCCGATTATCAGCAAAGTACGCCGTTGCAATTGACGCTGACCTATGCCCGCAATATCAGCAAAACTGAGTTTATCGAGGCAACCCTCGACCAGTGGAAAATATTGCAGCCTAAAGAAAGCGCTGCGCAACGGCGCTGGGCGGCAGAGCTGGAATTATTATGGCGTGATGTAAAAAAAGGCGATCAACTGACAGCCTTATTACAACCTGATGGCATTATCCGTTTTTACTTTAATAATGAATTGCTTGGTAGCACTACAGATGCAGCGATGGGGCCGGCTTTTTTTGATATCTGGTTATCAGAATCCACCACTGCACCTGAGCTGAGGCGCAAATTGCTGGCGGAGTCTTAAAATTATTCAGTGTGCTCACTGCAGTGTTCTATGGTTTTAGCACCCTTCACCAGAGTAGTTTCATCTACACTACTGTTTAAGATCAAAAACGAAAATTGCTAGATTAGATAAAATCGAAATAGCATTTTTCGTCTGATACATTCCCCAACTTTGCTTCTCTGCCACATGCTTCAGTAGCCTGCGTTGCTAACCAGAGTTTTTAATGGTGTTGTATAGCAGAATACCTGCTGCAACCGGCCATCAAATCCTTACGGATAAAATATCTGACTATTGCTCAAGTTATTGTTATTTGCAAACTTCCTGCCTGACCCAAGGCTGTGCGTAAAAAGGTTGCTGTTGCCTGGCAATTCCGTGCATGGCTGGGCTGCGGCGCTTTGCAAAACTGGGCAACAACATATTTGACACTGTAAGCAGTAAACTCCTCAGCTGCAATACCTGCAGGTAAGCTATTTGAAGGCACAACGATTGAACAGGGCCATTGTGCTTGTGATCAAACACATTGCGATGCCAATACCTTATTTGCTGTACCCCTTAACCCTAGACGATGTAAATGAACAGCTATGAGCAACAACTTGGCAACTTGCCTAGCCTCTGGTAGTAATTGTTATCGTAAGGTGTATGTTTTGTAATATTTTGTGATTTTTTTTGATAAGTTTGGTTTGTGGTTTGTATGTTCCAATTTTGGTGGATGCGGCTGGGTTTTTGAACCGCATTGTCGTTGGAAAATTAAACTAAGGAAGCAATAATAATGGATCGATTTAAACGTTTATTGACCGTGTGCTCAATATTGTCGGTATGCATTGCGCAGGCAGGGTGTCAAGGCACAGGCAATACTAAAATAAGCGGCACATTTGGTGTGTCTTGTGAAGAATCCCAGACGTGTAAAATAAAAGCTGAGGTCAGTATTGACACAACTTTGAAACTTGATGATGCAGGCAATGCAGTAAAAGAGTTGTATGCGTATGTCGGCGATGAAATGGCAGAGCTTGATTTTAGTCAGTTCGCCATTAACTTTAATGTTAATAACGCCTTTGTAAAAAATAAACCGGGCGATATTGTGATCGTACTGAAATCCTTTGGTAACGAAATTGGCAGGAAGAATTTTGCATATCATATTGATGCAACAAATGATGCTAAATTAACCGACCCGATAGCGGTTAAGAACTGGATGTTGTCTTATGGTAATGCCGATGAATTTGAAATGGTGATGGCCGATACCCAAGTGCAATTGGGTGGTGGCCAGCGCTCGCTGACAGCATCGATGGAGTATGGCGCAAGCACATATGGCAGCTCCACCCACCATTTTAGCGCTGGTAGTGGTGCTGAGACTCCTGAGCTGCCCCCTCAGACTGATCTGTAAAATGTAACTGTGAAATGCAAGCTAAGGCATTGGCTGTGTATTGTCGTCAATATCTTATTTTTGCACAAAAATCCGGCAGGTTTATATGCGCTGTTATGTAAATATTTTTTTTATGCTGTTATTTTGTGTATGTTCAGTGATAGTGTTGCCGCTGATTCCGAGGCGTCCTATTCATATAATTTTGATGGTTCGGGTAATAAAACTATTCGCAGTGTGAACGCAGGAAAAGAACAGCAAGCTTTGCGTTGGTGTCAGAAGAAATCATTTGCCAATTATGTCATCGGTGCCGATTGTGACATAGCAGAAAATACAGCAGCAGCCTATACAACATTGTTTGTCGAAACCTTTGAAAAGCTAAAGAAGATAACTGCAACTTCACTACTGAGTGAGTATTATCAGTTGTCAGAGCGAAATTTTTGTTTTTATTTTGTCAAACAAGGAAAGTCATTTGACTATAATGTTAGCGTTAATCCATGTCTGGCATTTTATTTTCATGTGCCAGACACATTTGATAAAAAAAGCAAAAATAATATTTTAGGGATGCTGCAAAAGATTACGCATGAAAACTTCCATGCGCTTACTATACCAGAGATTCACCAGAATAAATTTAGCTCGCTACTGGTCAATGAATATGCGACTAGCTTACTTCAGCTGGATACTGTCCGAATTGTGATCAAAATTAGTGGACTTGCTGACTTTACGCAGTCCAAATTTGATCTTACTGAAAAGTTATTATCCTCTAAAAATTTACCACGCTATTGTGCAGACATCTCTGCACTTAAAAAAAGAATAAAAATATTGAGTCATCCGGTTTTAATAGTGTGATGGGTGGAGCTTTCGCAGTTGCATTTTTGAAAAAACTACCCGTAGATCCAACTTTCCATTCTTTTTATATTGCCAGCGAAATTGAGCAGTTAGCCAGCGCGAAAGTAACAGATCAGCAATTGTTACACCGGCTGGGGTTATGCGAAAACAGTCTGCTCAGTTATCATCAACCATTATCAAACCTGTTGTTGCCTGCAAAGATAACATCGGAAGAGCTTGGCTTTGATATTGAGCAGCTCTATGCCAGAAATTATAACGCCGCAGATATAAAGAAATTCTGTGTTCAATCAATCAATCAAAGCCGTTGTCAGCAGTTATTTGCTGCGAACGCGAACTTAACGTCGGATCAGTCTATCAAAGCGAGAGAAACAATCAGTTTTACACCTGTGGCGATCAGTACTGAACTGGGCAAGGATTATCGTTATCGCGAGCATAGTACTGGTTATGTGTATGATACTGCTGCCAGTTCGAATGTATTTTCGGCCCATAACTTTGACTGTGCAACAACCGAGAGTAAATGGGTCAAGCGGTTAAACGGCAGTGATACGCTGTTGAAAATGTGTGCTGAAAACACAGATAATGGAACTATCTGGTTGAGCCAATCGCAGCAGGACAATGTATTGTCACTGCGGACTATGTTGAAGAAGTATCCTTCGATTGAATTTATCCGGACAAAAATACAGCCCAAACAAGCAACGGTACAAAATTTTGTCAATTACATGTATGTCGATGGAATGATTAATTTTTCTTTGCAAAACGCTGATATTCGATATTGTTTGGATACCGACAGTCAGTTTTCTTATCTTACAAAAAGGTATCAGCAGCGTTTTTTTCATGATCAGTGGCTGACACCACATAGTATTACAAAAGAAATGACTGTTGAAAATGTAAAGCATAATTTCATTGATGTTGAAATTGGTGGACTAAAACATCGTGTGAAACCAAATGTGATTGCCGGTAATTTCAGTTGTGACATCATCCTTGGCGCCGATTTTGCTGATATATTTACTTCTGTCATTGTATCCCGGCATCAGCTGCAATTAGTCAGCTTGAGCAGTTCAGCATTATCAGCGCAGTTAATACCGTCAGCAGCACAATAACTGTCATGGTGAAGAGCTGATTGCTAACAGCAGTTAGCAATCAGCTCGTTTGGTGTTACTTTGTCTGCTCAACATAGCCGATGAGCTTAGCAGCGATATCGGTATTATCCTGAAAGCCAGCAAAATCAGCACGTTGCTTGCCCCAAGCTAAGACAGGCACATCAATCGCAGTATGAGCACCACTGGTCCAGCCGGTTCTGCTGTGGTGATTAATATGTTGTTTGATCACTGCAGCCAGCGGATCCAATACTTTTGCTTCTTGTTCCAGTTGATCCAACAGCGGTTTGTCAGCAATGGCAGCAAAAGCCGATGCCACTTGTTCTCTTGCACTTTGCAGGGCTTTGAGTTCATCCTGATTTAATTTCAGTGCAGTTTTGGCCAGCCAAACCTGCTCCAGCTCAGTTGGTTTAGCGGTTGCCAGCGCTTTTGCTATCACCACTGCAGTATTTTTTACTTGTTTTAACAGGCTATGGTTCCAGGCGTAATCGCCCTCGGCACCCAACGACAGACCGCCGGTTTCATGATCAGCCGTAATGACTAAAATAGTGTCCGGGTGGCTGTCCACATAAGCTTTCGCCACTTTAATAGCGTTGGCAAAATCATCCATCTCTGCCATAGCGCAAGCGATGTCGTTGGCATGACCACACCAGTCAATCTGGCTGCCTTCAATCATCATGACAAAACCTTCCGGCTGCGGACTCAGCAACTGCAGCGCTTTTTCTGTCATGGTCGCCAGTGGCCGCGGTTGCGGATTATCCAGTGCGCTTGGAAAACCGACCTGCGCCAGCAAAGCCATGGCCGGTAATTTTTGTAGTTTGGTGAAGTCCTGCCAGTTATCGGCATAACTAAAACCTGCTTGTTTGAATTCCTGCACCAGGTTGCGATCTGGCCGGATAAAATACTGGGTACCGCCACCAAACATCAGATCAGCGACAAATTTATTGCTGACTTTGTTATCCACATAATCGTCGGCAATTTCGTTGTAGTTTTTCCGGCTTTTGTTATGGGCCATAAAACTGGCAGGCGTGGCGTGGTTAATTTGCGATGTGGATAAAATGGCGGTTTTTTTGCCTTTGGCTTTGGCAATTTCTAATAAAGTGGTCAAGGGCTGATGCTGATGATTGACCGAAATAGCGCCGTTATAACTTTTGTTCCTGGTGGCAAGTGCGGTAGCGCCCGCAGCTGAATCTGTCACTATGGTATCGTCATCCGGGTAAGTGGTGGCAACACCGACCCACAGCTGATCATAAATAGTCGATTCCACTTTTTTAGTGGCTGGATTGTCCTGATAATAACGATAGGCCGCCAGATATGCCGGTCCCATACCATCACCGATCATATAAATGATATTTTTCGGTGCGGCTTGTACGACTGGCGGCAGCATTGCTGCAAAAAGGGCAGAAAATAGATATTTTTTCATAAGTTAGCTTCACTTGCTGCGGGGTTGATATCAGGATTATGTCAGATTTAGCTTCATCACTGGCAAATTGTAAGGACTTGCGGCAAAAAGTACAGCTGATGACGTTCATCCGGTGCTTAATTGCGACAGTTTTGTCCGTAAAGCGCTGCAGCTTATGGCGGTTAGGTGACAGTTTGATGTTTTTTCTCAATTGCTTAGCTACACCCTTGCAGCTTTACGTGCAGTGGCTTATTGTAAATTCCAGTTGGCAAATTTTGTTGTCCCAGCTTGGAACTTTATCATAACGCGCCGACTCCAAAGCCAAGCTGGCAAGTTAAAGTGCGGGCAGTTTTTAACAGGAAGCAGAAGGTATGAAATTTAAACTGGGCTGCATGGTGGTTCTGAGTGCCTTATTCATGACAGGTTGTGCCACCTATCCGAAACAGGTCGCGGTGCCGAATAATACGGTGCTCATTAGTTATCAGGCGGCAACACAAGGTGGAGTGCAACAAGGGACTGCTCGTTGGAGCGGTGTGATTGCTAAAATCCAGAATAACCCAGCCGATACCCGGCTTGAAGTGGTGTATTTTGACAGTAACAATAATGGCCGGCCCAAAGTAGGGGATGAAACTGCTGGTCGTTTTGTCGCTTATGTCAAAGGATTCTTAGATCCGATGGTGTATCAGGCGGGTAAATCCGTCACAGTGCTGGGGCAACTTTCACAGCCTGAAGCCGGCAAAGTGGATGAATATCAGTATGTTTATCCAGTTATTCAACAATCAACCCTTTATTTATGGCCAAAACAGCAAGAAACCAGAGTGGACGTTATTGAACCCTGGCCGCTGTGGCGCTCACCTTATCCATATTGGGGCTATGGCCCGCAATATCGGATCAGAACAACAACTCCAACAGGTGTAACTCCAACACAAGGCCCGGTAAATGTTGACAATTCTTCGCAAGGTTCGCAGCAGCGCTAAAATTTTCACAGTGCTGATGCTAGCCAGTTCAGGTACTGCTATGGCGGTTGGTCCTGATCTGGCTGAGGTGTTAGCATCGCCTTATCGCAGTGCTGAAAACAAAGCCCGTGATGCTTTTCGCCATCCACTGCAAACCCTGCAGTTTTTTGGCCTGCAGCCGCAGCATGCAGTGTTGGAAGTCTGGCCAGCGCGTGGTTGGTATACCGAAATTCTGGCGCCTTATCTGAAAGAACAAGGCCAATTGAGTATTGCTAACTTCCGTATGAATGACGGTACGCTGGAAGATGAGAAGAAAATTTTCTGGGCCAGGCTGGCGAAGAAATTACAGCAGGATATTGAAAAATACCCGGACCATTTTGGCAAAGTGCAGATGATGCAGTTTGACCCACCGGCGCTGATGCAGGCGGGCCAAGTTAATCAATATGATATGGTGCTGAGTTTTCGCAACTCACATATCTGGAATGAAGCTGGTTATTTGTTAGATGTCTATCGCGCCATGTTTGATGTGCTCAAACCTGGTGGTACTCTGGGGCTGGTCGAACACAGGTCTAGTCGTTTATCCGAAATTTCCAGCAAAGCCGGTGAAGGTTATCTGGATGAATATTATGTAATTTCGGTGGCGCAACAAGCGGGTTTTGTGTTGGTTGAGCGTTCTGAAATTAATGCCAATCCAAAGGACAGCAAAGATTATCCCAAAGGGGTTTATACCTTGCCGCCGACGCTGGCAATGGGCAGTCAGGATAAAGAAAAATATCTGGCGATTGGCGAAAGCGACCGGATGACCCTTAAATTTATCAAACCGGCGACGCCCTGATTTGACAGCGCTGCAGCGGTTCGAACCTGTCTATTTTCAACTGCGTCACCTGCAACTGGCAGGCTGGCGCAGTGGACCTGTCAATGCACCTTTATGTCTTTGTCTGCATGGCTGGCAAGATAATGCCAATAGTTTTGCTGCCTTAGCACCTTATCTGACCGATGTGCAACTGCTGGCCATTGATTTACCTGGTCATGGTCAATCCGGTCATCGTAGCGCGGGCGCCCATTACCATTTTGCTGACTGGCTGGATGAACTGTGCGAGCTGTTCCAGCTCTTGCAGCAACCCACAGCCACTGTCCATACCAAGTTGCCTATTCACCTGATCGGTCATTCGATGGGAGGCATGATCGGCACCATGCTGGCGGCTACTTTCCCGGAATATATCCGCAGTCTGATTTTACTTGATAGTTTTGGCTTAGTGACGGCCCAAGCAGATAACACCACACGTCAGTTAAGGCAAGCGTTGTTGTCCCGACAAAAATTACCGCCCAATCGCCGGCTTGGTTATCCGGATTTGCCAGCGGCTGCCCGGGCGCGGCAACACCAAAGTGACTTTGATTTTGCATCAGCGCTGCTGTTGGCCGAGCGTGGTACTGTGCAGCGCGAGCAAAGCTGGTATTGGACTGTTGATTTAAGATTAAGGCTGACTTCGGCTTATCGCTGGGATCTAGCGCAAGCCAAACAAATTATCAGTGATGTGCAGGCACCAGTGCTGGCACTCTTAGCAACTGATGGCTTGGAGATGATCAAGCAAGCCAGACTGACTTTCGAAACCGCTTATCAGCAGCTAGAGTTAATTGAAATGCTAGGTGGTCATCATTTACAGTTAACTCAGCCGGCAGCAGTAGCGGCCAGGATACAAGCTTTTTTACGGGTGCATGAGTGTCGCAACACAGACAACTCAGCTGCAGATGGCAGCCTGAAAGAATATTAAGTTTTGGACATTTAGATGTCTTTATTGCTTCATTCCCGCAATTTAGCCGCGATAAAACGCTTTTTCGGCCTCTTATCGCAACAATTGTGCAAACGAAATAATTGTGGGATGATGGAGAATTAGAGTAAAAACTCAGAGTGCGCTGTTCTGCGGGAATTTATGTGATTTCATTGCATAAAGCAGCGAATACCCCTATAAAAATAATTAGAACTTACGACGAGGAGAGGAAGGTGGATAAAGTCTGGTTAAAGCGTTACCCGACCGGAGTGCCGGCAGAAATTGATGCCGATCACTATAGTTCATTGTTAGACATCTTCGAACAATCAATTGCTGCATACAACGACCGTATTGCTTATATCAATATGGGTAAATCCATCACTTATCGCGAGTTGGATGTTCTCAGCACGCAATTTGCAGCTTACCTGCAACAAGGTTTGGGCCTAAAACAGGGTGATGCCGTTGCTATTATGATGCCCAATTTACTGCAGTACCCAGTGGCATTGTTAGGCGTACTCAGAGCTGGTTGTACTGTGGTCAACGTTAATCCACTGTATACCCCGCGTGAATTGCAGCATCAGCTTACTGATTCCAAAGCCAAAGCTATTTTGATTGTAGAAAATTTTGCGCACACCCTGGCCGAAGTGTTACCGCAACTGCAGCTTGAGCATGTGATCCTGACCAAAATGGGCGATATGTTGGGCCTGCTCAAAGGCAGTATTGTCAATTTTGTCGTCAAACACGTGAAAAAGATGATCCCGGCCTATCAATTGCCACAAGCAATCAAATACCAGGATGCGCTGGCACAAGGTGCCCATCTGAGCTATCGCAAACCAGAAGTTAAAGGGAGCGATTTGGCCTTTTTACAATATACCGGTGGCACCACCGGGGTGTCGAAAGGCGCGATGCTGACGCATCGTAATATGGTGGCGAATCTGGAACAGGTCGCCGGCTGTATTGGACCTATTTTAGCTCCTGGCAAAGAGTTTATTGTCACTGCATTACCGCTGTACCATATTTTTGCCTTGACGGCGAATTGCCTGACCTTTATGAAATATGGCGGTACCAACCTGTTGATTACCAATCCACGTGATATGCCCAACTTTGTCAAAGAGCTGAGCAAATATCCATTTACTGCCATTACCGGCGTCAACACCTTGTTTAACGGCTTGTTAAATTGTCCGAATTTTGCCGATTTAGATTTTAGCAAACTGAAATTATCACTTGGTGGTGGCATGGCTGTGCAAAAGCCAGTTGCTGAACGCTGGCAGAAAGTCACGCATAGCCGGTTGGTCGAGGGTTATGGGCTGACCGAGTGTGCACCTTTGGTTACTGTCAGTCCGTTTGATTTAGATGGTTTTAATGGCAGCATTGGTTTACCAGCGCCTTCGACCTTGATCAAACTGGTTGATGATAACGGCATTGAAGTGGCGCCAGGTGAAGCCGGCGAGATGCTGGTGCAGGGACCACAAGTGATGCTGGGTTATCTGAATCGGCTGGAAGAAACAGATAAAGTTCTCAAAGACGGCTGGTTATACACAGGTGACATTGCCCGGATGGATGAACAGGGCTTCTTTTATATCGTTGATCGGAAAAAAGACATGATCCTGGTGTCAGGCTTTAACGTCTACCCGAACGAAATTGAAGAAGTGGTTGCCATGAACGACAAAGTGCTGGAAGTGGCCGCTGTTGGTATCCCGAATGAAGCCACCGGTGAAGCGGTGAAAATTTTCGTGGTGAAAAAAGACCAGTCTTTAACCGATCAGGAATTGATAGCGCATTGTAAAGAGCGTTTAACGGGCTATAAAGTACCGAAACTGGTAGAATTCCGCACCGAGTTACCGAAAACTAATGTCGGTAAAATTTTGCGGCGTGAATTAAAAGGCCAATAAGCAGTTTGGCGATAGAAAAAACCGGCTGTTGCCGGTTTTTTTATGTCCAGGGACGGACGGTACAGCCTTGTGGTCGGGAACAAACAAGGCTGCATGGACAGGGACGGACGGTACAGCCTTGTGGTCGGGAACAAACAAGGCTGCATGGACAGGGACGGACGGTACAGCCTTGTGGTCGGGAACAAACCAGGCTGCTTTGCAAGGCAGGCATTGCGCTTTGTGGCAGGGAATATGCCACACTGCCAGCTGACAGTTAAACGCGAAGGTGAGGCTTTGGCTTGTGAAGTCCTAACAGGCTGCTTACCCATCAGAAGTAACGGAGTTTTTAATGTCTTATCTCATGATCACCGAAAACCGGCAGTTGGCAGACTTTTGCCAGCAAGCCAGCAGCCAGCCAGCACTGGCGCTTGACACTGAGTTTGTCCGCACCCAGACATTGATCCCCAAGCTTGGTCTGATCCAGCTGTATGCTGGTCAAGATGTGGTGTTGGTCGACCCATTGACGATCACCGACTGGCAGCCACTGGCTGCTTTGCTGGCCGATACCAGCGTGCTGAAGCTGCTGCATTCCTGCACTGAAGATCTGGAAGCGCTGGCTTCAATTGGGCTCTGTCAGATTTATCCATTACTGGACACCCAACTGGCTGCGGAGCTGGCAGGGATGGGCACTAGCCTGGGTTATGCCAAGCTGGTGGAACAACTGACCGGGCAGCAACTGGATAAAAGCGAATCCCGTACCGACTGGCTGGCGCGCCCACTGGCACCAGCGCAACTGAGTTACGCGGCGGACGATGTGCGTTACCTGTTACCGCTCAAAGCACTATTACTGGCCAAATTACCAAGCGAGCAACATCTGGCCTGGTTGCTGGCAGAAGGGGAGCAACTGATCAGCAGACGCAACTTCCACTGGCCGGCCGAACTGAAGTTTCTTGAGCTGAAAAACAGCTGGCAAAGTTCGCCGCGCGAACTGGCGGTGTTGCAGTTGTTGGTGCAATGGCGTTATCAATATGCCGTCAAACAGGATTCAGCCCTCGGCTTAGTACTTAAAGACGCCGTTATCTATGAATTGGCGCGCCGTAAACCTGCTTCGATGGAGGCGCTGACCCAAATTCAGGAGTTGCATCCACGTGAGCTGCGCCGGCATGGCACCACCATTCTGGCACTAATAGCGCAGGCGAAAGCCTTGCCGGACGCGGAGTTACCCCAGACTTTTTATCATCTGGCCGAGTTTCCGGGTTATAAACAACTGCAACAGGATTTGACGCTGGCGGTTGAGGCTGCGGCGCGGCAAGCCAATATTCCGGCTGGTTTTTTAAGTGTGAAACGGCAATTAAATGAATACCTGAACTGGTGCTGGCGGATCACTGATGCACAGCGCACTGCGTTACCATTACCGGAATTTTTACGTGGCTGGCGCCGGCCGTTATTATTGCCATTTTTACCAGTGCCAGCGCATGTGGCCACTTTAGTGGATACCGCATCAAAGATTTCGTCAACGGCACCATAAAACCGCACCTGAGTGGCTGATGCCTAAGCATTGACCACTCAGGTGCGGTTGCTGAAACTCTGTCCAACATGTTAAAGAACAACATTTATGTCAAATAATGCAATTTTATATGCCACTGCTGCTAAAGCGACGTCAGTCTCCGAATTAGCACAGCAAGACCTTGACTACGATGAAGTGGCCATTGCTGCCAATCGAATTCCGGTGCCTTGGTTTTTTTGCTTTTGTGCCGCCGATCTTCAGCCCTATCAGCAGAGTTATTCCAATATGTCCGGCGAAGAAGGCGAAGATACCTGCTACGTCGCAGTGATTGAGACGGCAAAAGCGCGTGAAAACATCAGAGACGCCAGAGCCTTATTCACTGAATTCTGTGCCGATGCAACAGTGGGAGATCATTTTTGGCAAAAAGCGCAGGATGATTTAGCAACTGTCAGCTTGCCGTATCTGCTGCTGGACGTCAGTGAGATTATGTTTTTGTCTGATGTCGACGAAGCCGTGGCTCGTTTTACCCGCAGTTTCACTCGCAGTGCCGATGCATTTACCGATATAGCCTGGTTCGCCAGTTATGAGCCCGCTGTGCGGCCATATCCGCTTGGCCATCTGTATCAACAGGTGTCTGATAATGATGAAGAGCGGCTGGATAATACGGTGGCGTTAGATATGGCAATTGATGTACCGGCGACTGAACTCAATATCACTATCACGCCAGTAACCAAGCAGGTAACACCATTGCCGCGTAAGCCCTGGTGGCAATTGTGGTAATTTTGTTGTGAACCAAGCTCTGATACTGGAAATGTTCAATACCAGAGCCTGTGTTTATCGCAGTTGGTTAAATCTGATTAAAATCATCCAGTAAAATCAAACCAAGTGGCGCTGTTCTGCCCTCGTTATCGCGGGCAATAGCGGTGTAAATTTTATTGCCGCTCAGACTCAGAGCCACCGGGCCAATGGCTGCTGTTTTGCTGCCAGCCGCTGTCACAGTCACCACATAATCCCCAGGCGTCACGGCAACATAACCGGTGTCCGCTTTAAAAGGTACATTACTAAAACTGGCAGTTGCGGTGCTGATATCATTGGTTTTGGTCAGATAAATATCGACATTGCCAGCCAGAGTGGAGGCGTGCACCAGCCGTAATTTAGCTTCAGTGGCAACGCGGCGAGGTACATCAGTCAGCACCAGGGCGCTGATGTTGTTTTGCGTCAGTGAACCAGTGGCGATAATAGTGCTGTAGCTGCCAGCGGCCAGTATAACATCGGCATTAATTACCACCACTGAGTTATCAGCATTGGCAGCTACTTTGACGTTATAACTGGCAGGGGCCAGGCTGGTGTAGCTAGTAGTATCAGGGAATTTCAATGCGGTAATTGCAGCGTTGTTATTTAATAACACATCAACCGCCGGTGCATCGGACACGGCATGAACCACCCGGACATCAGCTTTACTGCCAATGTCTTTGATATCGGCAAAAGTGCCATTGGCATTGACGGCTAACAGCGAAACGGGCGCTGCCCCGGCAAATCTGTTGTTAATGGCGGCAACAGTGACATCAGTACCGGCGGCTAAGCTAATGCTGCCTGAATCAAACAGTACCGGGCTGACAGTGCCGGGCAGGGTGATCCGCACCCGGTAATTACCGGCACTGACCTGCACTGGCGCAGTATTTTTGCCAAAATCCAAGGTCGCAGTGACAGTGCCGCTTGCTAAAGCAGCTTCTGGTGCTGTCAGATGAATATCCACTGCTGGCGCTGCGGCTGCCGCATGCACCACCTGAACTCTGGCATTGCCGGCAGTCACAGGGGTGTCAGGCGCTGTCACCACCAAAGGTTGAATGCTAGCGTTGGCGGCAGAGCCAACCGCAAACACGGTGTAATTTAAATTTTCAACTAAATTCAAGCTATTGGCTTCAATGACCCTGGCAGTTTTATTGTCAGGTAACAGTGCGTCTGCTTTGAGATTATAACTACCGGCTGGCAGCATCAGTTGCACTGTGCTGCCGGCAAAATCCAGCCGGCTGACTTGTATTTTGTCACCACCATCCAGTTTTACAGCAGGCGCATCGCTGACTGCATGCACAACTTTCAGCGAGGTCATGGCCACGGGTTCGGCTTGGACCGGATCATCATCATTATTACAGCCACTTAACAAGGTCAAGGCGGCTGCTGCCAGCAACCATGGGGTTATTTTCTGCATTGTTATTCTCCATTGATAAAATCCGCAGAAAATACGTCGCAGTTTTGCGCTTGGTTTGCTGAATATTTGTGCAAAAAATAACAGCTTTATTGCGAAAAAATCTGCTAAACCAAAGTTCGTGATCCTGCGTATACGCGCCACTTTTCTGTAGGTTCAGTGTTGTGACGCTTGCTGGCCTGGGGAGCAATTGTTGATTGCTGGTTTGCAAGAGGAATCTTTAATAGGTTTGTGACCGCCGGCCCCGCTGAGGCAGAACGCCAGGTCATCACCTCCAGTCAGGAGACAGTGCTTTAGTGATGAAAAAAATATTATTTTTATAAATTTTTAATAACATTATAAAGTGTTTTTAACTTTTTATGTTGTAAATTCGGGAAGTCAACAGACTGACTTCGTACGGCTGGCTTGTTGAAAAAAGCGCAGCTAACTGCAGAAAAGTCAGTGATCTGTTGATGCATTTATCCACAAAGATAAGGACATTGGCATGAAAATATTTTTTGGTACTTTATTATTGCTAGCAACCCAGTTTAGCGTTGATGCTGGCGAGCAAACTAAGACTGTGAAGCCAGCAACTTTTGACTATATTGCCGCATCAGCAGCCGCATTTGAGATTGCGCCAATCAAAAGTAGCAAAGAGTTACTCAAGGTGATGAATGGACCCAGTGCCCTGGATTTATTGCCTGAATAAGGATATTCATGATGTTATTAGTGTTGATTTCAAATCTGGCGTTAGCTGAGCCCTTACCGCCGTCGGATACTGCCGCCTGCGGCAATACCATCGAGACATTACAGGTGCAGTTTAGCACTATTCGGGAAGACTCGTTTAGTGTGGTGGTGCGTAGTCAGGAAGCCAACCGATTAGCCGCGCATTTTCAGCGTTGTTATCTGCCGCAGGCCAGGCAATTGGCAGAGCAGGCATCGCCACTGCAACATGCCCGTTATCTGAATAATATGCTGTATATCGCGGATAGTCAGGCGGCATATCTGCAGGCAAAACAAATCAATTGGCCAAAGCGCGGGCCAAAAATCCAGCTGCTGGCGACTGAGCTGGTACAGATGGCTGTACTGGCCCGCGACCATCAATGGGCGCAACAACTGGTCAGTCAGTATCAGTTACAGCCTGAGATCCTAAACGGTAGCTTGCCACCCCCAGTGCCGGTCACTGCCGGACAAACACCGGGTCGATTGGTGCTGGCAGGCCCGCCTGGACAACAACAGTGGCAACATGTACGTTTGCCGAAGGGGCCTGCGGTGATCCTGGTCACCCGGGAGGGCTGTGGTTTTTCGGCAAATTTTCAGCGTTATTTAACAGAGCAGCCGAAGCTGCAACAGCTGTTTCAGCAGTATAGCCTGCAAATCGCCAATGTCGGTTATCAGCTCAGTTCCAATGCCGAAATTCTGGATATTTATCAAACTCAACAATGGCCGGAAATAGATTACTGGGGCACACCAGCGTTTTATTTTTATCAGGACGGGCGTTTGCAGGGCTCGTTATTGGGCTGGCCAGCAGAGGGGCGAGCTGAAGAGTTACAACAAATGTTAAAACGGATTGGCTTGTCATTCAACGTTTCGCCCAAGTGATCCTTGGCGGATGATGCGCAAATGATTCGAACAAACGCAGTTTAGATGCCAATAAAAAAAACGCAGCGATCGTAAACGATGCCAAAAAACAATGGAAAGTACCACCGGCAATGGTCAATGTGGTGAAAAGTGTTTAGCTGACAAATTGGCCCGTCAATACGTAGCAGAGTGTATGGTTATGCCGTGCCTGTAAAGGTTGTTTTTTTCATTAAAATCAATTGTACAATGAGTCAGACACCTTTTCAAATCTTAAAGAGTATACGGAT
This sequence comes from Rheinheimera sp. B2H12, assembly GCF_059620065.1. NCBI lineage: Bacteria > Pseudomonadati > Pseudomonadota > Gammaproteobacteria > Chromatiales > Chromatiaceae > Rheinheimera > Rheinheimera sp. B2H12. Next base: position 1,702,647 of record NZ_CM184363.1, read on the forward strand.
AATATTTCACTAATTCAGTGTGGTGGATGAAATAAGTACCATTTTAGTTTCAGGTTGTTGACGTTTTATCCAATCCCTGCTATTTTTTTTATCTGTAAGTCGGATGACAATTACTGAATTTAACTGGCGCAGTAAATGCCATTCCTCCTTTTATCATATTTTTCTCTAAGCTGAATGCAGGCACTCATCCTAAGCTGAACGTTTGGTAGGCTATTTAAGATAGTGTTAGCAAGATTAACCAGACAGAGGTGCCTATTATTTAAATAAGTAAAATTCTCTAGATGTGATCTTATAGCGTTCCCTTTGAATATTTTTTGAGTTTATAGTTAGGCGGTATTTTGTGTCATGTTAATCATTAATGATGTTGGAAATAAACGCTATTGGTTTTCCAAGCGTCATCCATTTATAACAAGAATATTAATTTTTTTATTTCTGCCTGCTCTAATTATAGTATTTTTTTTATTGTTCTATTTGGAAGAAAGTGTATTAATTTACCATGGCGTAGAATCAATACCTGGTTTACAAAATGAAGTTGAAGTCCGATTTAATGACCTTGGTATTCCTTTAGTTATTACGGAGTCAGACGAAGATATTTTTTTTTCTCAAGGCTTTCTGCATGCTTCAGAGCGTATGTGGCAAATGGACTATAAAAGGCGTTTGACACAAGGCAAACTTAGCGAATGGTTTGGTGAGTCCCATTTGGATAGTGATAAATGGTTTAGAACTTTGGGACTGGAAAAATCAGCGGACTTAGCGTACTTGCAGTTATCTACACCGGCAAAAAACGCGCTAAACGCTTACAGCCGAGGCGTAAATGCATATATAAAGCGTATTAATAAACTGCCTCCAGAATATATTTACTTGAATGTTTCGCAGTTGGATGAATGGAAACCAAGAGATTCGCTGCTTATTCATAAATTACTAGCATTATCTTTGTCCGGAAATATGTATGATGAGTTGCAGCGAGTTAGCGCTCTAAAATATATCCCCCCTGCAGAGTTACGTCTTTTTTATCCGTACGACACAAAGTCTATTGAATCTAAAGATTTGATAGGGACTCAAGAAGACGTAGTTCTGTCAGTGTCCGTTCTGAAGCAAATGCTGCACAGAGAAAGGTATATGGGTAGCAACGCATGGGCTGTTTCCGGAGCTTACACTGAGTCGGGAAATGCTATGTTGGCCAACGATCCTCATTTAGGAATCGAAGTTCCTTCCCCATGGTATGCGATTGAACTAAAAAGTGCTCGGTTACATAGTAAAGGTTTTTCGCTAGTTGGTTTACCAGGCGTTATTGTCGGACGTAATAGAGACATTGCTTGGGGGATAACCAGCTTATTGGCCGATCAACAGGACTTATTTGTGCTTGATATTTCAACGCAAAATCGACATGAATTTCACACAGAATCTGGGCCTAAACCTATTTTCGAGCGAAAAGAAATCATTAAAGTTCGTACGCCATGGCAAAAAGCGGCACTAGACAATTTTCAGGATGTTGTTTATATAGTCAGAGAAACAGAATTAGGGCCTATTGTCAGTGATTTACTGCCTGGCAGGAATAAGGATCTGGCACTCAAGTGGACTGGATTAGACGCGAATGATACTAGCTTTGAAGCATTTCACAATTTACAGTATGCAACCAACTGGCAAACGTTTCGTCAGGCATTGTCTAAACTGGCAACCCCTGGACTCAATTTTGTCTACGCAGATACGAAAGGTAAAATTGGTCAGCAAGCTGCAGGTTGGATCCCTGTCCGGCAAGGAGAGTCTGGGATTATCCCTCAGAACGCTTTTAGGGATATCAATCGTTGGCAGAAGTATCAAGTATTTTCCAGGAACCCGTCAGAGTTTGATCCGGCTTCCGGATTCATATCTTCAGCCAATCAACAACTGTCAGGGCAGGCAACAGAGATTATCAGCCATGAGTGGGCACCTGATTTTCGCTTTCGTCGTATTGAAGCCTTGCTAAAGGAAAAAATTGCAGCTCGAGAACCAGTATCGCTTCTACTCATGCGTGAGATGCAGTCTGACCGTAAAGACTTAAGTAGTGTCAAGCTGATATCCTACTTGTTAGAGACTGTCGAGCGGGGAGAAAAGCTTACAGACAAGAGCCGATCGCTAACTCAGCCCGCATTGGATCTGCTAAAGGTGTGGGACAATAACTATGATGCACAAAGTGCTGGTGCGAGTGTTTACCACTATTGGTTTGAGCAGCTTAAGTCTCTGTTAGTCGCTAATTTAGCTCCGACGTATGAACTAAGTGAAGAAAAAAGAGTTATCCTGTCCTCGTTATTCGAGTTAGCTGATGGCGATACACTTTTTGAACTATTGCGCAGTCGGGAGACACAAACCTCCTGTGTTGGGTCTGGAACACCGACATGCCACCGACTGCTTGTCCAATCTTTTGAAATGGCCGTTGAGAGGCTTGAAAAGCACAGCGGCAGTAAAAAAAGTCAAGATTGGCAGTGGGGAACTTTTCACCAGGTCGACTATAGTCATCCGCTATTTTCTACTAACAAATTGCTCAGCACCCTGCTTTCAGACAAAAGGCCAAGTGCTGGAAGCACAAATACCCTTGATGTAGCAAACGCTATTCCGTTAGACGAAGGAGGGTATAAGCAGACATTAGCTGCATCATTCAGGCTGGTGATGTCTATGCAAAATTTTGACGACTTCATTCAAGTTATGCCTACAGGACAGTCAGGTCACATGCTCAGTAAACATTTTAATGATATGAAAACTATTTATTCAGAACCAAAGCAATTCAACGAAGTTAACGCGCGTGCAGGGTCTGACATACAACAATCAAAACGAGTACTGGTGTTAAAACCAGAATTAAATTGATATGCATGCAATATTACTATTTATAAGATTTTCTCCAAATAAAACCTTTATTGCGATTTTTATAGGTTTAATCTCCGGAGGTCTTTATGCATCTCTGATTCCAATTATTATGATGGCAGTTGCTCCTGAAGTGACGCAGCTGCCTGTGATATCAAATAGTCGAAGTTTTCTAGGGTTTGAAGTTAACAATTATGGCCTTGCCGTTGTATTTTTTTATCTGTGTTTATTTATAATTATTTTCAATACACTTTCTGAAAGTATTCTAATTCGGATATCTATGGATATACGCACTCAACTCAGACGAGAGTTGTATAGCCGGATCCGCCATGCTTCTATAGAGCAAGTTGAAAATTTGGGCGCTGCACGCTTGATTCAATCTCTTTCAACTGATGTATCAGCTATTGTCAACGGGGCACAAGCGCTACCAAATTTACTGACTAATTCGGTGATCATTATATCAATGATGGCTTACTTAGCTTACTTAGATGCAGATGTATTCTATTTTATCGGCAAAACAATCTTATGTGGTGCTATCTTTCATCAGGTACTGATGTATTTCGGGTCTCGTTATTTTTCTTTAGCGCGGGATGGGCAAGACCGATTGCAGGAAGCGTTTGTCGGCACTGTCGAAGGAATAAAAGAACTCAAACTTTCAAATGAAAAATACGAAGTATTTGAAAAGGAGTTGCTACTGAAAGAAGAGCTTTTAGTGAGAGATTTGCACAAGAAAGCGAAGACAATTTACACCGTAGCGAATAACTATGGGGACTTAGTATATTTTATTGCAATAGGAATCCTAAGTTTTATATTCGTCAACTATCATCAATTATCAGCCAACCAGCTGACAGCAATTGTGATGATACTGATTTACCTGTCTGGTCCCATTGGTATGATACTCCAATTTTTGCCTACTTTATCTTTGACAAAGATTTCTCTAAATAAGGTTTATAAAATATTCAACGAATTGGCACCAGAAAGTATCAGCACTAATCAAGAACAGATAATAAAATGGTCTGAATTGAATTTACAAGGTGTCTGCTTTAAGTATGCACCTGAAAATATTGGGAAAAATAATACTACAGGTCGTGAATTTGGAATAGGTCCAATAGATTTACGTATTAAGCGTGGCCGGATAACTTTTATCGCAGGTGGTAATGGTTCTGGTAAGTCGACTCTCGCAAAGGTAATTAGCATGCTCTATTTACCTACAAAAGGTAGAATACTTGCGGATAACGAACCTTTGACGAAGGAGAGTATCGGCCAATTCAGACAGCGTGTGAGCTGTATCTTCAGTGATTATTATCTTTTTCCCAGGCTACTCATTAAGCGTAATATCATTGAGGAAAAAGTAGTTTTATTCAATAAGTACCTTAAGGAGTTTAACCTTGAAGGTAAAGTTGAACTTGTGGACAATGAGTTTTCCACGCTTGCATTATCAGATGGTCAAAAACGTCGTTTGGCTCTGATTGTGGCTATGTTAGATGATGCTGAGCTTTATGTATTCGATGAGTGGGCTGCTGATCAAGACCCTGACTTTAAGAGGGTTTTTTATTGTGAAATACTGCCGGATTTAAAAAAGCGAGGTGCAGCAGTGGTCGTGATCTCGCATGATGATCGCTATTTCGAATGCGCTGATGAATTGGTTATGATGGAATATGGCAGAGTAAAAGAAGATCCCGGTCAAATGCCTAAGATAGTCAGTATGTGACATAGCACAACTATAGAAATTATAAGGGGAGTATATGACTGACATTAAACAAGAGCCTATTATAGAGATGCGTCAAGTCACGAAGGTGTTTGAGACAGATGAAGTGAATACACATGCTTTGGCTGATGTAGACCTCATTATTGAAAAAGGAGACTACTTATCTATTTCTGGACCTTCAGGCTGTGGTAAATCAACGCTGCTCTCCATTTTGGGTCTGTTAGATCAAGCCAGTTCTGGAACCTATAAGATAAAGGGCACAGATACGTCTGGCTTATCATTAGATTGTGCTGCCAAACTTAGAAATGAAACAATCGGATTTATTTTTCAATCGTTCAACTTAATTGATGAATTGACGGTCTTTGACAATGTTGCTTTGCCACTTCGTTATCGGGCGGAGAAACTTGATTCGGACACATTAAAAAGAAGAGTAAAAAATTGTTTGGAACAGGTTGGATTAGGACACAGAATGGGGCATAAACCGAACCAGTTATCTGGCGGACAGCAACAGAGGGTTGCAATTGCGCGCGCGCTTGTAAACGAGCCTGCAATTCTACTGGTTGACGAACCCACTGGTAACCTTGATTCAAAAAGTGGGGAGCAGATTATGGATTTGCTCAGTGAACTAAATGACAAAGGCTGTACTATCTGTATCGTTACCCATGATCCACAATTTGCCAGCAGGGCACGTGTTCAATACATATTAATGGATGGTAAGCTGAGTCGGAAGGAGGCGTTATGACAGCTGCCGAACTGGTATATCGTATAAAGAATGCATGGCAAGGTATCCGCGGCCGGACAGGGTTTAGTTCTGCAGTTGTCTTTACTATGAGCTTGGCTTTGGGCACACTTTTTTGCGCGTTTGGTTTGTTTTACTATTTGGTGGTAAAACCTTTGCCTTATCTGGATTCGGATAAAATTTATAAAGTAGAGCAGGTGCAAATAGACAAAACAGGTAAACCTAACATTAGAACGTACGGGTATAAAAGTATGTTGGACTTTTATAAACGCCAGGAGGTATTTTCTGAGGCTGGTTTAGTGCGTTATCATGACGAAGTCCTGACTTCGCTGAACAGCCAGCCTAAGGTTTCTACTGCTTATGCAACACCTGATTTTTTTACAACTTTGGGCGTAAAGGCTCATTTGGGTCGTTTATTCAACTCAACTGAAAATGTAGACGCCTTTGTCCCTTCTGCGATGCTCAGCTATACGGCTTGGCAACATTATTTTAATGCAGACGTTGGTATAATAGGTAAAAAAGTTGAGTTAGCGGGACGTAGCTACAGCATCGTCGGTGTCATCGCTAAAGAGTTTGTTGAACCCGAGCTTGAAGACATTGGCAGGCAAACGTCAATCTGGTTAGCGTGGGATTTTAACCCAGCAAATGAAACGGCTCGTTCTTTTTGGACTGGTCGAGGATATATTGGTTCCTTCATTGGTAAGCTAAAACCAGAGTTTACTTCAGCACAAGCAAGTATGCTTGTGACAGATCAAGTCGACAGGGCCTGGCAGCTTGGCGTATCCAGTATCGGATTTTATAACGGTTGGCGCGTTGGCATGGAGTTTCTTCCGCTTCGTGATGTTGTACTTGGTGAGGGTAAAACAGTTGCCTATTTATTGATTGTCTGTGCGTTGTCACTTTTGATTATCGCGGTTATGAATTTAATTAATCTGTTTATCGCGAGGGCTTTAGAACGCCAAAGAGAGTTTGCTATTGCTGCGGTTGTAGGCGCTAAACCGAAAGACTTAAGAAGTTTAGTATTTGCTGAAACTTTGCTACTTATGACAATTTCGATGCTACTGGGGCTCGTCATCGCGCAAACAGCGCATTTATTTATGCGTGAATATTTGTCGGAAATATTGCCGATGAACAATGTTTACGGGTTAGATCCCATAGTGATTATGGTAGCTGTACTTGTATCGTTCCTGGTCTCGCTGTTGTTCTCTGGCGTGTCAATCAAAGTCATCAATTATAAACGATTACAATCTGCCTTAATAGGAAGCGGGAAAGGTACTGGTGCCCAGATTTCTAAGAAGATGCGTGGCACCTTAGTTTATATTCAGGTTTCCATTGCCGCTTTTTTGATTTTCATAAATTTGAGTTTTTTCATCAGTGCAATCATCGCCATGAATGATCCCAAGTTGATCAAAAGTGATGACTTACTCAGTCTTGAAGTGTCCTTTAATATCCAGCAAGAGAGCAATGCCGCTCAAAACAACGCAATGTTGCGCGAACTTAAAGAGGAATTGGCGCAGCTTCCGCAGGTGGTGGGTGTTAGTCATAGTTCTTCCCCGCTTGATAAAAGCTTTGCTACCTGGTCGATGGTGGAGGAGTCATCGCTGAAGCAAGTTGTGCCTGAAGCCAAAATTGTTGACCATAATTATTTTGAGCTGATGGGGCAGCGTCTCATTGAGGGACTGACGTTTACCAAGGCCCAAATAGATAGCCGCGAGCAAGTTTTAGTCATTAACAATGTGTTGGCTGAGCGTTTGGCTGCGTACGGCGATGTTATTGGGATGCGCTTATCGTTCGATGTTTCGGTAGGTGCGGAAGCGTCCTTTAAAATAATAGGAGTAGTTGAAGGGGTAACTATACCAGGCGAGTTTGACATACCGCCGAGGATTTATCGGCCGATGAGTATAGGAAACAACTTCATCATCAAACTAAAGCCGAATCAAACTCTGTCTCGTAATGAAGTGAACGGCGTATTAAAAAGGATTAGCAATCAACTGGTTGTGTATGATTATGTTTCCTTGCAAATGCAAAAAGAAAGGAAGTTGAATAATCAGTATATTACAGCTGTGTCGTCAGTTCTTTTGACCTTATTGACCATTGTACTTGCGTCGGCAGGTTTGTACGGTGTCATTAGTTATAGCATCAACATGAGAATGGTCGAGATTGGTGTGAGAATGTCGCTAGGTGCAAAGCGAAAAGATATATTAAAATTGGTAATTTTTGATTATTCTCTCCCATTTTTTCTTGCTGTTTTAACCAGTATTGTTTTGTTGTATGTGACAAGTTTGTTGTTAAGTGACTGGATTAGAAGCGTTATGATTGAGCAAGGCAACATAATCATATCATTGACGTTATCTAGCTTGTTGCTGGTGCTTTGTTTTTCAATAATATATCCTTTATCTTCTTATTTTAAGTTCCAGCTAATTCATTTGATTAGGGGAAGTGCACGATAAGAATTTTTATTGGCGGCGCTGTCGGCGCCGTTTTTTCTATTGTTAATATTTAACGCTGTTACTCCTCCAAGCGCATTTTCTTTTATGCGCCTGTTTTTTATTCGGGAGTTTCGAAATGCCAAACTACAAGGTGGTTTTCAGGTAATGAATTTGTCAGGTTATTTTGATTTGAGTCTTGCTCAGCAAGATGTTTACTTTGACCAGTTAAAAAAGCCAGATATACCACTTTATAATGTTGGTGGCTTTATTAACATGCATGGGATTGATGAGGGCAAAGTAGTCGCTGCTCACCGGGCTATGATATTGAGCGAAGATATATTTGGCTTAAGAATTACTGAGCAACAGCAAAAAGTAAGTCAATACTTCGCTGCGCCAGAAAGCAGAGATTCCGCACTGCTGGTAATAGACTTTTCTGGCGAAAACACACCAAAAAGACGAGCCGAAGATTGGCTCAAAGAAGCATTTTCAAGACCATTTACTTTGCATGATGCTCAATTGTTTAGCAGCGTTTTTGTAAAAATTGGAGAATCTCATTATTGGTATGTAGCAATCGCACATCATTTGATGATGGATGGATGGGGCTTTGCCAACTGGGCTCGTCGATTGAATGATTTTTACAACGATAATTGTTATATCAGTAAATTTAATGACAAGTGGAAATCTGTAGTTGAACAGGATGTACAATATATAACCAGTAGTAAATACGAAAAAGATCAAAGCTATTGGGCGAAACAATTGGTGCTATCCGAAACACCTATGTTTACTCCGCATTATCAGCTACAGCAAAAAAAGATGGAAAAAAGCATCCGTCTGAAACAGTTACTAGATAGAGGTTTAGTAAAGACCATTAACGACATGGCACTCGAGCATAAGGTTAGTGCCTCACAATTCTATTTATCAGTGTTCGTGAGCTATCTAAGTTTGGCTTACGAGCGAGACCAAGTGACCGTTGGGTTGCCGGTACACAATAGAAAAAACTTTGAACAAAAACAAATGCTGGGTATGTTCGCTGGAATGACTCCGTTCACGGTCGAAGTGCAAGCGGAACAAAACTTCACTCAGTTGCTACAGTTGATTAGCCGACGGCAGAAATCCGATTTGCGCCATCAGAGATTTCCTGTTGGGCATATCTTGGCAAATTTGAATGCCTCCAGACAATCCCTTTATGAAGTTGCATTTAGCTATCTGAAATTAGACAGTCATTTGGAATTTGACGGCCAAACCGCCGTGATTGAATATGTGGCACATGATCATGAAGCGCTGCCGCTGATGCTAACTGTTTGGGAGTATGGTGATGGGCAAACCGTCGAGTTTCATTTAGATGTTAATTTAAACTTTTTTACCCAAAAAGAAGGCGAGGTGGTGCTGGCGCGACTGACAGCAATGTGCGAGCAGGTTGTCTGTGCAGAACCCCCAATTAAATCAATTCTCTTGCAGAATTGTTATGGATCTGGGGCTCTGCAGCCTGAGTTTGGGCTCGGAGAAAATCGGCATGCCAGGATAGAGGATTACTTTTGGCATCAAGTCGACGTAGATCCGACAGCGCCAGCCATTTATTGGCAACAAGGGAGTTGGAGCTACCGAGAACTTGCAGACCGGGTAACGGTTATAACGAAAGCGTTACTTGAATTATCTCCGGCGCCAGAAAAGAAAGTAGCGATTTACCTGCCGAGAACACCAGATTTGATCGCCAGCTTGCTGGCCGTACTGACTGCTGGTTGCGTCTATGTTCCGCTGGATCTGAATTATCCGGAATCGCGTAATGAACAACTTCTGCAAGATTCGGGAGCGGAAGTAGTGATCCTTAATGAATACAGAGCAGAATTAACGGGTAAAAGCTTGCATCAACTGGTTTTGAATGACTCAGCTTGCGACATACAAGGATTTCAGCGACCTGAACTCAAGGGTGGCGAACAGCTTTCTCATTTGATTTATACCTCAGGCTCTACGGGCAAGCCAAAAGGAGTCGAAATTTGCCACAGCAATGTGACGGCACTAATCGAATGGGCAGAGCAATACTTTGCGCCTGAAGAGTTGTCACAGGTACTTGCAAGTACCTCAATTAATTTTGACCTGTCGGTATTTGAAATATTTGTGCCTTTGAGTTTGGGGCACAGTATCTATCTGGTTGAAAATGCGCTGACTTTGCTGACACAAGATATTCCGGTGAGTCTGATTAACACCGTCCCATCAGCCATGTCAGCGCTGGTGAACAATGCCGCAATTTCAAATTCGGTATTAACAATCAATTTAGCGGGAGAGGCCCTTTCTTCGGATTTAGTGAATATGGTTTTTGCACGTACAAAGTGCAAAGCAGTGAATAATCTTTACGGGCCGTCTGAAGACACGACATATTCAACTGTGCAAAAATTTGAGCACGCTATCCAGGAGCGACCAGATATCGGCAAAACGATCACCGGAACTCAGGCTTATGTCGTGTCCAAACGTGGTAGGCTTTGTCCGGCAGGAATCGCCGGAGAACTTTATTTAAGTGGCCGTGGTATTGCACGAGGTTATCATAATAAACCTGACATGACTGAAGAGCGGTTTGTGAGACCCGAGTTTTGTCCCGAACAACGGATGTATAAAACCGGCGATCTGGTGAGACTGCGGGATGACGGGAGGTTGGACTATCTGGGTCGTATCGACCAGCAGGTAAAAATTAACGGATTTCGTATTGAGCCCGGAGAAATTGAAGTCGCTTTAAGAGCAAGCGTCTTTGTTAAAGATGCTGTGGTGATGGCTATCCGGGCGGACACAGGCAATGTGCTTGTTGCCTATATAGTTGCTGAGGACCCAGAAACTGAAATAGATAAAAGTGAGCTCAGACGTGAACTTGCGTCCACGTTACCTGCGTATATGCTGCCATCTCATATTCATATCGTGACGCAGATCCCGCTCACGCCTAATGGCAAAGTAGACCGATTAACGTTGGCGCAGATACAACCTTGGAGCACGGGCACTTCGACACTGACTTGTGTCACTGAGTATGAACATACTTTAGCAACACTTTGGTCTGAAGTGCTGGGATGTCCGAAGCAATTGATAGGTCGCGACTCTTCCTTTTTTGATTTAGGTGGGCGTTCAATCCAATGCGCGCATTTACTCAACGAAATTAATCGTGCGTTTAATGTGCAACTACCACTTTCTGCCGTATTTAGCAGCGCAAACTTGGAAGAAATGGCTGGCAGAATTCAAACCTGTGCAGTGCCCCGGCAGGCATTAGTTTGTGCGCCAGACACACAGCGCAATCTAGTTTCGTATGCTCAGCGTGCAATGTTGCTTCATCAAAAGATAGTGAAGAACCAATCTGTCTACAATATGCCTGTCGCTTTTGAAGTAAATGGTCAGTTTAATGTTCTTGTCGCTGAGCAGGCGATGAACAATCTGATACATCGGCACCACATATTGTCCAGAGTTTATCGAGAAACTGGAAAAGATATTACTTCCCAAGCCTATGTTGGCAAGGCCTTTACCATCAATGTTCAAGACTTGAGGGGATTTAATCAGGATGTTGCAGAACCGGTCAGCGAGTTCTGTAGTGAACCATTTGATTTGACGTATCAATTACCTATCCGCCTAGGGTGGTTCGTTAGGTCTGAGCTGCACGGGATTTTGATATTTTTGATACATCATATTGCTGCTGACGGCTTTTCTCTGGCGATTTTGCTACAACAGTTTCAGCATGAATACAAAGCGTTGTTGCAAGGAGAGGTATCAGGCTTACAGGTGGCGACATTTGACTATGCTGATGTGTGTTACTGGCAAAACCAAGAGACATTTGCAACGCAATTGCAGCAAGGTGTTGCGTTCTGGCGCCAAGCATTGGATGGGGCTCCTTCGATGCATCGGCTGCCAATTAGTCAGAACCGGGCATCTGAGGTTGATTTTAAATCCAAGTGTGGGCGTTACATTAGCCGTCTTGACAGTAAATTAGTCGGTCTGATTCAAGCTCAGAGCCGGCAGTTGAAAATCAGTGAATTTGTTCTGTTTAATACAGCGTTTGCATTTGTTGCTGCGCGCTGCGGTGACCAGAATGATGTCATCATTGGCACCCCCGCGGCAAATCGTCTCACGCATGAGACTCAGCACATCATTGGTTTATTTGTTAATATGCTACCACTTAGGGTGCAATTTGCCGGTGAAACGAGTTGGAAAGAACAACTTTTGAAAAATGCTATTTTTCAAAATGCAGCTTTAGCCCACCAAGCTGTCCCATTTGACTACTTGATTGAGCAATTGAATCCTCAACGCGTTCCTGGCAAGAATCCATATTTCCAACTGATGATTTCTTTTGACGCAGATGATTCGGTATATCGAGAGTTTTGCTTAGAGAGAGCTGAAATTAAGCCTTACGACACTCAATGGGCCTTAGCAGTTTACGATATTGAGTTGAGAGTTCATCTGGCGCAAGAAGAGTTTGTACTAGAGTGGGTATTTGATCAAAATCTATTTAGTAGCGATGTGATAGCTCGTTACAATACGTATCTATTAAATGTTTTGGAGCTAGGGGGATTGCAACCGGAGCTGTCATTGGCAGAGATGCAACTCTTGCCTGTGCACCAGATAGAGAATTACAGCGCACGTTTGAATAATGTGGAAGAAAAGCCCGTTGCAAACACGGTGTTCATTCCTGAGCTGTTTGCTAATCAAGCTAGCAGGGTTCCTGACCAAGTTGCGGTTACATGTGGGACTGAAATTTTAACCTATAGGCAGCTAAATACTCAGGCTGAACAATGGGCGTGTTTGCTCCATCAAAAAGGCATAGGCAAGGGCGACCGGGTCGGGATTCTGCTCTCACGCAAAGCTGGTTTGCTGGCGGCCACATTGGGAATAATGAAATCGGGGGCAGCGTATGTGCCATTGGATCCAGAATACCCTCGGGCGCGATTAAATTTTATGATAGAAGACAGCAAGTTGAGTGCTGTACTTGTTGAGGATGATCAGCCGTCTCAGTTTTTTGATTCAAAGGTAAATCTTATTAAAGAAAAAGACAGAGTCTCAGCCGAAGTTGGTAATTATGTATCAGCACCAACTGATGGAGATACGGCATATATTATTTATACATCAGGTTCAACAGGGCAGCCCAAAGGAGTGGTGGTGAGCCATGGTGCGCTTGCTCTTCACATCTGTGATATGGCTAGTTTGCTACAATTGAACACGGCTGACAATATTTTGCAGCTTGCGTCATTTAGTTTTGATACCTTTGCCGAACAAGTTTTTGCTGGTTTGATTTCTGGGGCGACAGTTTGTCTGGCGTCTGAGTCTAGGTTGGATGCCATTACTTTTTTTAGCTTACTTGAATGTCACAAAGTAACGGTTACAGATGTGTCTGTGGCTTATTTGTCAGAGTGGCTGGCAGATGAATGGAGCCTTCAGTGGCAGGCTAGTAACTTGCGTTTACTGGTTGTTGGTGGGGAAGCCTTGCCAACCAAAACTATCAAATCCTGGTTCACATTTGGCCCGTCAGAACAATGTCAACTAATGAATGCATACGGCCCGACTGAAGCAGTCATTTCCGCTTGTGTTCAACTCATTACTCGCCTAGATCAGCAAGAAGTACGAATTGGTCAGGTCGTCGGTGCGAGAAAACTTGCTGTTTTAGATCAATACGGTGCTTGGACTCCGCCTGGTTGTGAAGGGGAGCTCTATATCGGAGGGCCTGCACTTGCGTCGGGTTATTGGGATAACGATGTCCAGACCCGTCAGATGTTTAAACCCATCGCTAGTGATCCTGCAACTCGTTATTATCGAACCGGCGACCGAGTCAAATACAATGAAGCTGGCGAACTTATTTTTGTTGGCAGACAAGATAACCAACTGAGCCTGAACGGCTACCGCATTGAATTATCTGAGATCGAGTCTGTGTTGCTTCAAAGCCCTGGGGTTGAGCAGGCAATTGTCTCGCCGGTAGTTATGCCCTCAGGACAGACCTCGTTGGTTGCTTATATTATTCCTGCCATCAACTATTGCCAACATGAGCTGGAACATTTGGTTAAAAGCAAACTGCCCTTGTATATGCAACCCTTACACTATTTGGAATTGAGCCAATGGCCGCTAACGGTCAATGGTAAGATTGACCGGATTAATCTGCCCAATCCAATGAAGGCAGAAAATGTGCATATTGTTACTGATGAACGTCAGCAAATATTGCAGAAAATGTGGAGTGACTTACTGGGCGTACCAGCCCCGACAATTGGGATTTACGAGAACTTTTTCTCGTTGGGAGGTAACTCACTGTTGTTATTGCGTCTCAATGCCCAGTTGAAGCGAGATTTTGCCCTTGATTTGGATATTAAGTTGCTGTTCGAAGACCCCTGCATTGCAACTTTAGCTGCGTATCTTCCTGATGTCATGACCAACGAAGTAAGTCACATCGACATCATTGTGCCGGTTCAGGAGGGGGCTGTTGTGCCTGCTTCGAGCCAACAAAGACGATTATGGTTACAGGAGCAATTGGCTGTTACCCATCCAGCGACCTACCATATGTATAAAGGCTTTACTTTATGTGGTCCGTTGGATGTGAACCGGATCAAAAGAACGGTGCAAACGCTGATGACCCGACACCCGGTACTGTCGAGCTATTACGAACTGCATGATTCACAGTTGATGCTATTAGATGCTTCGCCAAAGACGCTACCGTTGTTCCATCATGAGTTTGATGAGTGGTCTGGACCCCTTGAAGACCTGCTCAACCAGTTATCAGAGCGGCGTTTTCAGCTCGACACTGGTCCACTGGTGCGCTTTCATTTGATAAAACAGACCCCAGACCAACATGTTCTATTTATTAACTTACATCATATTGTCGCCGATGGCTGGTCTGTGTCTTTGCTCCTTAGGGAGTTCTCTCAACTGTATACACAGTCGGGTTCTTTGCCTGAGCTTGGCATTCAATACAAAGATTATGCAAATTGGCAGTATAAGCACTCATCAATGTACGAATCGCAGCTTACGTATTGGCAAACGCAACTTGAGAATGCGCCTCTGTGCCACCAGCTACTGCTGGACTTTGAACGGCCTCAGCAACAGGCTGGGATTGGAGTTTTAATACGATACAGGCTAACAGCAGAACTAAGTAACAGAATTTCGAAATTTTGTGCAGAACGTGGTGTCACGGAATTTAGTCTATTGCAAACGGCGTTTGCTTTACTGATCGCCCGTCAAAGTGGCCAAAATGATCTTGTGATAGGTACCCCTGTCGCAAACAGGAACCGGAGTCAACTTGCGCCTTTGGTCGGATGTTTTATGAATATGGTCGCGATACGTAGTCAGTTTGACCAAAGCGAAACATTCGAACAAACACTGCAGAAAAACACACAGACAATTTATTCCGCCATCGCAAATCAAGAAGTACCATTTGAACAGGTGGTTGAGCGATTAAACCCAAGCAGAACTACGCAGTTCCCGCCAATTTTCCAACTTGTCTTCGTTTTTCATGAAGATTCCGCAGAAGAGCTGGAGCTTGGCGACGTGAAGGTAACACCAATAAATACACCGCATAAATCTGCCAAGTTTGATATTACTTTGAACCTTATGCCCACAAAGACTGGCTTCATTGCCGAGTGGGAATACGACGTTGGACTGTTTGAGAAAAATAGCATCGACAACCTAAACACGAGTTTCACTAGGTTGTTGGAGCAACTCATTGACCAGCCATCAAAACCAGTTGGCGTGCTGAGCATTGTGAATTCGTCAGAAACAGCAGAGCTATTAGCATTAGCTCAGGGTGAAAAGCGTCAAGTTCCGGCGGCAAAGGGGGTCTGGCAGTGGATTGAGCAGCAAGCAGCAATACGACCGGAAAAAATCGCTGTTACAGATAGCCAAAACTCACTGAGCTATAAAGAGCTGAACAGGCGAGCGGACCAGTTTGCCCATATGTTACATGGTCACGGAATCGCGGCAGGCGACAGGGTGGCTGTATGTCTGGAAAAGCGGGCTGAGTTGTTGGTTTGTCTGCTTGGAATTATGAAGGCAGGAGCCTGCTATGTGCCGATTGACCCTGGGACACCTGCTGCGAGGCTTGACGCAATTCTCAAGGATGTAAAAGTTAGTCTGCTTATAGACTCAGTTCATCGTCCAGTACAAAGCACTTGGTACAGGATGGCTCACTTAAGGTTGACGTCGGGCATCGAGTGCACTTGGCCGAGCAATCCTTATGTTGACACAGGAATTACCGCTGAAAGTAGTGCATATATTCTCTATACCTCGGGTTCAACAGGTGTACCCAAAGGAGTTGAGATTAGCCACAGTGCACTGATGAATTTCATTTATGCTATGGCAATAACTCCAGGTATTTCAGCAGAAGACAGAGTTCTTACAGTTACCCCTATGTCGTTTGATATATCAGTGTTAGAACTCTATCTACCGCTGTGCTTCGGAGCAGAGGTAATTATTGCCGACAATGTAGAGAATGTAGACGGTTTGGCGCTGGCAGAGGTGATTCGAACGCACAGCATCAGCCTGATGCAGGCGACTCCGATTTTATGGCGTATGTTATTGAGCAGTGGCTGGCAAGGGAATGGGCAGTTGAAGGCGCTTTGCGGAGGTGAGGAGATGACAAGAGACCTTGCTAAGTTGCTTCTGCCAAAGGTCTGTCAGCTTTGGAATATGTATGGACCAACAGAAACTACGGTTTGGTCCAGTTGCGGTGAGATAGTGGCGACTGAGTCGGAGTATCCAGATATTCATTTGGGAACACCGATACTAAATACGCAAATTTTTATATTGGATGACAATCTATCTTTGGTTCCAAAGGGAAGTGTCGGGCAGATTTACATCGCTGGGGCTGGGCTGTCAGCAGGATACGTCAATATGCCTGAGGCAACTGCGAATGCATTCATTGGAAAAGATAGGCTCCCAGCTTACTTACTGGCATTGGAGGTGTCACGTCTCTACGCAACGGGTGACTTAGGGTATTACTCAAAACAAGGACAGTTAAAGCATTTGGGTCGACGCGATCATCAGATCAAGATCCGCGGTTATCGTATAGAACCCAGTGAAATCGAGTTTGTTCTGAATAGTCACCCAAATATTAACGACAGTCTGGTGCTCGCTGAGAATCAACGTATTGTCGCTTATTGTCAGAATCAGGATGAGGCGCTTTCAATTCATCAGGTTCGTGCATTTTTATCTGGACGGCTCCCTGCGTATATGATACCCAATCAGGTAGTTTTCCTTAACGAATTCCCTCTGACTAGCAGTGGTAAAAAGGATCGCAAGAGATTACCTAAGCCTGAAGGCCGGGCATTGAAGCAGTTAGCTCAGCCGCCTTTTGTGTCCCCGATTGAACAAAAGATTGCTGGCTTTATGCAGTCACTGGTTCAGCATCCTTTCGAAGCAGACGACAACTTTTTTGATCTCGGTCTGACTTCGCTGGATTTGGTCAATTTAGTTGCTTATATCAACAAAGATGGGGCCCAGAGCATTTCGGCTATTGATGCTTTCCAATACCCGAGTTTGGCGTCTTTGGCGCGTTTTATTGAATTGCAACAAAGCGAAATCGTAAAGCCTAATGCCCGGCCTGAATTAGACAAGGCGAAACAAAGATTAATAAAAAGAATAAAAAGGAATAGTGATCATGCCTAAACACTCTTACCCGGAAACAGGCCTTGAAATCGCAATTATTGGTATGTCAGTGCGCGTTCCGGGTGCTGATACGTTAGATGCATTTTGGCAAAATTTATCAGAGGGCAGAGAATGCGTCCGGTTTTTTAGTCACAGTGAACTGGATGCTGCTGGTATCAAAAAAGAACTGTACACAGATCCCAATTATGTACCTGCAAAGGGACTGATTGATCATGGGATGGCGTTTGAGGCTGGCTTTTTTGGGTTTAGTAACCGCGAGGCTGAGCTCATGGATCCCCAGTTGCGAATATATCTCGAAACTGCGTATCAGGCATTGGCTAATTCTGGTTATCAAGCGGAGGCGGTCGGTGGCAAAGTAGGAATTTACGGTGGCGCAGGAAGCAATCCCTATTGGACTAGCCAGTTTTTACAGGGGCAAACTGAGTCCCTGGCTATCAATTATGAAGCAAGTAATTTAAATGGGCAGGAATTTTTTAATACTCGAGTGGCGCACAGTTTGGATCTAAAAGGTCCGGCGATTACTGTTCAAACCGCTTGTTCCAGCTCATTGGTGGCGGTCCATCTTGCCGTTCAGGGATTGATTGCCGGAGATTGTGATATTGCGCTTGCAGGTGGCGTCGAAATGTCCACTCATTCGCTGCAAACGCTACCAGATGTTCAGGGCTATATCTATCAGGAGGGGATGATCTACTCTCAGGATGGACACTGCCGCCCTTTTGACAAAAGTGCGGGAGGGACCGTACCTGGCGATGGTGCTGCCTTAGTCGTATTGAAACGTCTTAGCGAAGCGGTTCGTGATGGCGATCATATTTATGCCCTTATCAAGGGCAGCGCGGTGAATAACGATGGAGCTATTAAGGCGGGCTATACTGCTCCAAATGTTAATGGTCAAGTCGAGGTTATTGCAGCTGCGTTGGAAATGGCTGAAGTAGAACCTGAAACGTTGGGATATATCGAAGCCCACGGCACGGGAACAAAATTGGGTGACCCGATCGAAATACGTGCTCTGACTCAGGCATTCGCCACTGATCTGCGGAATTATTGTGGGATTGGTTCAGTAAAAAGTAACTTAGGGCATTTAGGCGCTGCCGCTGGTGTGGTCGGCTTGATCAAAACGGCTCTGGCTATCTATAGAGATCAACTGCCGCCAAGTATCAATTATCAGGAAAGTAGTTCAGAGATGCTCTTTGCTGAATCCCCCTTTTATGTGGTTGACCAGCTTCGGCCTTGGCCAAATGACGAGTGGCCACATAGGGCAGGTGTGAGCTCATTTGGTATTGGAGGAACGAATGCGCACGTAATTCTGGAGCAGTATTGTGGTGAAACAATACAGACAGAATCAGGACCCGACGGCGAGTTGATTTGCTTGTCCGCGAGCAACAACGATGCATTGTCCCAGTCTATTGAGAAATTGGCTGAATATTTAATAAATAAACCGAACCTATCGATTTCGGATATCGCCATCAGCTTGGACAGAGGCAGAAAGCATCTGGCATATCGGGCCGCGTGTGTGGTGGATTCAGCGGAAGCATTACTTGAAAACCTGCCTAAACTAAGCCGCGGTAAGGCAACTAAAGCGCGGACAGTGTTTATGTTTCCAGGGCAGGGCTCGCAGTATGCAAACATGGGCCGTCAGTTATACCGAGATAACGCAGAGTTACGGGCCTCAATAGATGAGTTGTTCGAGGTGATTCCTGATGCTGACCGACGGGCATTATTAAATGCTTGGCATAGCTCAGATGAGATTAGCGACACTCAGTACACGCAACCATTATTATTTGCCTTGTCCTATGCTTTGGCAAAGTGGCTGATGTCAAAAGATGTTCAGCCGGCAGCCATGATTGGTCACAGTTTAGGGGAGTGGGTTGCTGCGACAGTCGCCGGGGTTTTTTCACCGGCTCAAGCGATGGCATTGGTGTGTTTACGGGGCAAGCTGATGGCTGGTTCGGCGTCTGGGGCTATGCTGGCAGTTGCAGCGTCCGAAACACAATTGCGGGCTCAGTTACCTGAAGGTCTTAGTATCGCAGCTGTCAATGCGCCAACAAGTTGTGTTGTATCTGGCGAGCGGAGTATGACAGATGCGTTTTTACATGTGCTATCACAACAGGGGATATCCGCTAAATACCTGGCAAGCCGGCATGCTTTTCATTCTGCGGCAATGGAGCCTTTGCTGAATAGCTTCGCTGACGCGGTGTCAGCCGAGCAACTAAACCAACCTCGAATTCCCTTTATATCAAATGTCACTGGGACTTGGATCACCGAGCAAGAGGCGACAAACCCGGAATATTGGGCAAGACACATTCGTCAATGTGTGAGGTTCTCGGACGGTATTGAACGGCTCATTGAAAAGGATTGTTGTTTTATTGAGGTAGGCCCCAAAGCGGTGTTAAGTGGTTTAGTCAAACAGCATAAGACCAGTTCGCAGACTGTCAGTACATTGAGTATCCCAGCTAGTGGCGAAGTTAATGAAAGCTTATTATTGAGAAAAACTTTAGCTGACCTCTATGTCAGCGGAATCAAACCGAGATTAAATTCTCCGGTAGCAACAAACAAAGGAAATCGGGTCGTTTTGCCTGAATATCCTTTTGTCCGTCAGGTTTTCCTACCAAAGAAAGTAAGCAACAACCGGCCAGCACTGACAGACATGCAAGTTCAAGGAGTAAAACTCAGTCGGCACGACTGGAGCCGGCAGGCATGGCAGAATGCGCAAATGGACGAACTTAAAGCAGGAATACCAGTTGGTAAAACCTGGCTTGTGCTTAGCCTTCGTGATCCACAAAGCCTGCATTTAGTCGCACGTCTGAAGGAACTTGACCAAGAAGTGATCGAACTGGAGGTTGCTTCGAAGTTTCAACGCGTGGCCGCAGGACATTATCAGATAAATCCTGGACAGGCTGCAGATTATGTTGATGTACTCAAGGAGTTGAGTAACCTTCAACGTCTGCCAGACTATCTGGTTCATACACTTAATTGCCAACCTGTCACAGTTACTGACGAGAACGAACAGCAAGCTCTGGATTTTGGTTTTTACAGTTTTATCTATATCTGTCAAGCGTATAACCAGTTAAGGCTGAAACATGCGACCCGGTTGATAGCAGTTTCTACTGACGTACAGGATGTTGTAGGGGTAGAAAAAACCGTGCCGGTAAAAGCCACTTTGCTTGGGGCGATACGGGTGATACGACAAGAAAATAGCTACTTTGAAACTCAGCATATTGATCTGAACTCGGATGCAACAAACTACAACACGCTGGCTGATATCTTGTTAAGTGAAACATGCAGGAAGCAATACGAACAAGTAGTGGCTTACAGAGGGCGATACCGCTGGGTTCGCTCGTTCAGTTCGGTCGACCTGCCTGGTTCGGCATCACAGGAATTCGACACGAGACTGCAACTAAATCACATTGTCATCACGGGGGGGACTGGCGGCATTGGATTAACTTTGGCGAAACGATTGGCGAGGGTCAAAGGCACTAAGTTGACCCTGTTGAGTCGGACCTCCTTCCCAGCGCAAGACATGTGGCCGTCGGTCCTAGCCGCCACTAATACCCCCTTTAGCTTGAAAAATAGTATAAAACAGATTTCAGCGTTGAAAGACGAAGGTGCGAACATTCAGTTGATCACTGCCGATGTATCGCAGCGTGCTGATTTGGCCTCGGCTCTGTCACTTGCGAAACAAAAATTCGGTCCGATACAGGGGTTACTGCACTGTGCCGGAGTGCCCTCAGGTGGGGCTATCTTCGGTAAGTCAAAAGCTGAAATGGATGCAGTGTTGGCAGCTAAAGTAACCGGTACGCGGCTATTGGCGGAGTTTTTAAAGGAGCAGCCGCTTCAGTTTGTCGGGCTGATGTCGTCGATTACTTCGCTGTTAGGTGGCTTTGGTCAGGTGGATTATTGTGCGGCCAATGCGTTCTTAGATGCATGTCCTAGTTCTGAGCTGTTTCAACATTCTGCACAAGTCATTACATTTAATTGGGAGGCATGGCGTGAAGTCGGCATGGCTCTTCATGCCCACAATCCGGCCATGAGTTTGCATTCAGTACACCCGATACTGGGTGAATTGACCCGGGAACAGGATGGCAGGTTTGAATTTACTTCGTTTTTAAGTGCTCAGTCATGCTGGTTGCTATCGGAACACAGAGTGTTGGACAAACCGACGCTTCCTGGGTCTGCCTATTTGGATGTGGCACTGCATGCTGCTCAAGTCATCGGCGCGCCGGGCTGTGAACTGCAGGATGTGTATTTTATGGCTCCACTGTCGCTTAATGACGTGGCTTGGTGCGAACTGAAAACCCAGTTGGAAGAACTGGAGCAGGGTTACAGATTCACGGTGCAGAGCCGGATAAAAGGTAAAGGGGAATATGTAAAACATGCCACTGGTAAACTGGTCAACGCTGGTTCGATACCTGCACAACAACCTGCTGTAGATCTGCAGCAGATTATCTCGCACTGCCAACAAAAAGTAGTGTTGAATGTGAAAGGACGTATTGCAGAGTTGGATGCGGATCACCGCGAGTTGACTACTTATGCTGCCATCAAGACCGGTCCTCATTGGGATGTATTTGAAGAGGTGTACTATGGCGACGGACAGGGGCTTGCTAAGCTAAGCATTGCTAAAGGATATACATCTGAATTAGATTTATTTAAATTACATCCTGTATTGATTGATTGTGCGACCGCATTTCTTGCGAGTGTATATCAGGATGCAGTCTACATCCCGCTGTTTTACCAGCGGGTACGCCAGTTCCGGCCATTGGAAGCGGACTGTTTTAGCTGGGTCAAACGTGTATCGGCAGCCGATACGGAGCAAGAAAACTTGCGTTTTGATATCGAACTCAGGGCGCTAAATGGTGACATTTTACTCTGCGTTGACGGTTTTGAAATGAAACGTATTGCACCAGATGATGCAATAGCGGTTGAGCCTGTTGGGCTAGCTGAGGTGGAACTGAAAGGCTTATCCAATGAAGAGGCTATTACAGCATTCGAGCATGCCGTTGCGAGCTTTGAACGAACTGTGGTGGTGACTCATCTGGACATAACACAAGAAGTACTGCGCTATCGTGAATCTGAAAATCTGCTCGATGAGCCAGATGCGGTACGAGAACTCCAGCCTCGTCCGGAACTGAGTACCGCTTTCGTGGCAGCCAAGAGTGCCACAGAGCAGAAAATTGCAGCGATATGGCGATCAATTTTAAGCCTTGAAAAAGTTGGTGTGTTGGATAATTTCTTTGACCTGGGTGGTGATTCGCTTGTGTTGATGCAAATACATAGTCAGCTTAACGAAACTTTTAACGAGACTAAATTGGCGATCGCTGATTTATACAACTACCCCACGATTAAAACCATGGCTGAGTTTATCGACAATTCGTCAAGTAGCAATTTAGCAGAGCAAGATCACCTGGCACAACGTGTTGCCCAAATGAAGAGTGCCAGACAACGCAGACGGCATAACGTACGTTAAATGTGGTTAAAGGAATTAAGATGACAGGCGATAAATTTGATGGTGTTCTTGATGAATCGGTGGCGATCATCGGTATGGTTTGCCGGTTTCCGGATGCGAATGACACAAAAGCTTTTTGGGACAATCTGAAGGGGGGCTTGGAGTCAGTTAAAATAGTTGATGGTGACGAACTCAGAGCGCGTGGCTTTGCAAGTTTTGTCGATGAGAACCCTAATTTTTTGAGTTCAGAAGCGACATTGGCAGATGAGGTCATCCGCGATTTTGATGCAAGCTTTTTTAACATGTCCCCGCGGGAAGCAGAAATCATGGACCCGCAACACAGACTCTTTTTAGAAGCATGTTGGGAGTTGTACGAGCAAGCCGGTTATAGTACCGAACAATACCGCGGTCGAGTTGGTGTGTTTGGTTCCACCGGGTTTAGCGGCTATCTTGAAAGTAATCTGTTACCCAATAGAAAGTTGCTTGAAGAAGTCGGTAGTTTTCAAACGCAATTAGGTAACGATAAAGACTTTATTGCTACCCGAGTTTCCTACAAAATGGGCTTCACTGGCGCCAGTATGAGTGTCAGCACCTTGTGTTCATCGGCAGCAGTGGCAATACATCTGGCACGGGAGAGCCTACTCAATTTCCAGAATGACTTGATCTTGGCTGGCGGCGTTAACATCTCAATTTCAAATTCTGATTCTTTGTATTACCAAGAAGGCGGTATAGGTGCGAGTGACGGTCATTGTCGTGCTTATGATGAACGGGCTTCAGGAACTGTTTCTGGCAGTGGACTGGGTGTTATTGCGCTGAAACGTTTGCAGGATGCTATCGACGACGGCGACAACATAGTCGCCGTGATCATCGGTTCGGCGGTCAATAATGACGGTGCTAATAAAGCAAGCTATACAGCCCCAAGTCCAGAAGGTCAGGCTAATGTGATTAGTGAAGCTTTGGCCGTGGCGAACATCTCGCCTGAGACGATTGAGCTAATTGACGGTCATGGAACTGCAACTAATATTGGTGATCCGATTGAAATATCGGCCTTAACTAAAGCCTATCGGCAGCATACTGCTAAAAAACAATACTGCGGCATTGGTTCGGTAAAAACGAATATTGGTCACCTGGTTACGGCGGGTGGTGTGGCCAGCCTTATCAAAGCGGCACTTTCCCTTGAACATAAATATATGCCACCGAGTTTGAACTTTGAGCGGGCAAACCCTAAAATCGATTTTGCGAACAGTCCTTTTTACGTCAACCACACTTTGCAACCTTGGGTCGCATCCGAGCATCCAAGGCGCGCAGCAGTGAGTTCATTTGGTATTGGTGGGACCAATGTTCACATCATTTTAGAGGAAGCGCCGTTCAGGCATCAGGAGTTTTCTGCATCTGGCCCCCAACTTATTGTGCTTTCGGCAAAAAGTGAATCTGCGCTGGAACAAATGGGTAAAAATCTCCATAACGCTTTGCAAGACAATGCTGATTGGACTTTGGCCGATATCGCCTATACGCTAAAAGTGGGACGCAATCGATTTGAATACCGCCGTTATTTTGTTTGTGGAAGTGTCGAGGAATTGTGTGAGCAGTTGATTAATACGCCGGGAGTTACTGCCAAGGGTGGGGCTGGGCCTCTCATCAAGTTGCACAGCAGGGAAAAACAGACTGAACGCAACCTGTGTTTTATGTTTCCTGGGCAAGGTAGTCAATATGTCCAAATGGCTAAAAACCTATACTTGAATGAAGCAGTGTACCGGTTGGAGCTAGACAAGTGTGCAGAGTACGCTTTAACGCATGGTGAATCAGATATCAGACCCGTCCTTTTTGGTGAGTCGGAAGCTCAGGACTGTGCTCTGCAAGACACCCGCTTGGCACAATTGAGCTTGTTTGCCACTGAATATGCATTGGCCCAGCTGTGGATTTCGAAAGGTGTGAAGCCTGAATCGATGATCGGACATAGCTTGGGAGAATATGTTGCAGCCTGTATTGCAGGCGTGTTTTCTCTCGCAAATGCTGTAAAACTGGTCTGTCAACGTGCAAAATTGATGGCTGAACAAAGTACTGGCAGTATGTTGTCAGTTGCAGTTAGTGAACAAGAAGCACAAGCTTTCCTGTCGAAAGAGATAGAATTGGCCGCAATTAATGGTGCCAAAGCCGTGGTGTTGTCTGGATCAACTCAGGCAATAATGGCGCTGATGGAAACGTTGACTGCGCAGGGCACAGGCTGTCGCTTATTAAAAACATCCCACGCGTTTCATTCATCCGCCATGGAGTCAGCGGCAGCCAGTTTTGCGAGTGTATTTGACGATATTACACTTAGCGCGCCAGCCATTCCATTTGTATCTAACTTGACTGGCGACTGGATAAGCGACAACCAGGCGACCAGCGCCAAGTACTGGCAGCAGCATATGCGTCAGCCTGTTCAGTTTTATCGTAGTGTTAAAACACTGACTGATGAGCACGATCGGATTTTCTTGGAAGTGGGGCCCGGTGGCGCCTTAGCTCAACTCGTTGCAACTTCGGGGGTAAAGTCTGCTCAGGTGGTCAGTAGTTTGCCTGGATATGGTTCGAGGCAGCAAGATATCGAGTTTTTTACTGCGGCAATAGGGCAGCTGTGGTTAGCTGGTTATGCGATTAATTGGCAGCAAATGTATAGCGAAGAAAAGCGGCGTAGGATCCCGCTGCCAACTTATCCGTTTGAACGTAAAACCTACTGGATTGAGCCGGTGAATACCTGGGCAGTATCAGATAGGTCCGACATCAAGCTGGCAACGATAGACGATATCGCGGCGCTGACTGATTCGGCGGTGCCATTTGTCAATGGCAAGATCGTTATTGATATTGACTGGCAAGGAAAGAACAGGGACCGTCAAAAGCAGCAACTAGTGGCAATTATGGAGTTAAAAAGGCAGTTGATGGATATCTGTACAGACTTATCTAACAGTAATCAAGTGGTGATGACTGTCTCAGAATTAGGTCTCAACTGGGATCGTTCAGTATCTGATCGCGCTGATTTTGACTCCACGTTTACTCACAATGTTAGTGATCGTCCGGCGCTTGATACCCAATATTATGCGCCAGCTACACCAATACAAGAAAAAATGTGCCAGCAGTGGCAAACAGCCCTTGGCGTGTCGTCGGTGGGGATCCGGGATAGTTTCTTTGATCTCGGCGGACATTCCCTGATCGCTGCAGCGCTTATAAACTACATTCGACAGGAGTTCAAAGTCGATATCTCACTTGTGGAGCTGCTTGAAAGTCCAACGATAGAAAATGTCTGTGAATTAATCGAGGCCAAACTATGGTTACGTCAAGCAGACATGACTGAAGAGATGAGTGACGACACAGAGACATTTGTCATTTAGGCCAAAATGTTGCGCCATCAGCAAGTCTGGTGGCACAATCAATTTGTCCAGTTGATTTAAAGGTGTTAAGGTAATCTTGTTATCAATTTTGTGACATCGCCGACTGATGGTGTGCCGAACATAAAATAATGATTCAGCTCACAGTGATTTTTGTTATAACTGTGATTTGAACACAGATAGCGCTAAATCCGTGTCAAGCATCTAGACTGGGTGAATTAATTTTAACAAAGGCCACTCGCTAAAGTGATGTCTGGTTTGGTAAACAGGCATTCTAATTGACAGGCATTCTAATTGAAAAGCTCGAACTGATCGTTTTATAAAATATGCTGGCTGGGCAATTTGTTCGTACCGCACGATAAATTGTATAAACGGCGATGTGCTCCGCATTGCAACTGTGAAGGCAATGCTTTGAAGCTAACACCTTGCAAACAAATCAGGTTTTAAGGTTACCACCGATTCGTTCAAACATGGCTGCGGTTACTTAATTGTGAACAGCGCTAATTCAACCGGTGGGGACTTGTGGTTATAACGCTGACGCGTTTAAAAATCCCATTTGGTTAAACCCGATCCATGCTGGCAATTTGTTTATGCACAGTTGTGACTGACAGAGTGCAAAACATCTGGTTGACCACGGCATAGGCAATGTTTTACTCAAAATAGAGTTTATAAAAATAAATTGAGTTGTATGAGGACGTTTGAAATGAATGTGGTAACTCTACTTAGCCAACTGAAAGAAAAAAGCGTTAAGCTTAGTCTCCAGGATGACAAACTAGTCTGCCAGATACCTAAGGTTGGAATAGGGGAAGAGTTACGCGCAGCGCTAATCGCAAACAGAGATAGGCTCATTCAGTTTATCAAAAATCAGCATGTGAGCCCGCGTGCAGAATTACCAGAAATTGTGCCGTTAAATACAGTTGAATCGGAAATGTCCTATGCGCAGCAACGACTTTGGTTTATTGACCGAATGGCTGGCGGTACGCTGGAATACAATATCGCGTTCGCGTTTGGTGTGGAAGGACCACTGGATATCGCTGTGGCTGAGAGATCAATTCAGCACATTATTCAAAGGCATAGTGCGCTACGCACCGTTTTCAGTGAGCAACAAGGTGTAGGCATACAGCGGGTCCGTGAGACCTTCGATTTTGGCATTGAAAGATTTAAAATATCGCTCAGTTCACAGGAAAAACAACAGGCTCGTATAGACAAATTGATTTCGGCTTTTAATGACCGACCCTACGATCTGAGTCGTGATTTACTTATTCGCATTGGTTATGTAGCACTGCCCGCACAAAATGATATAGAACAGAGTATCATCCTTTTTAATATGCATCACATCGCCTCAGATGGGTGGTCTATCGGTGTATTGATCAAGGAGTTTTTCGCTTGTTATAGCGCTTTTAAGTCTTCACTCGAGCCCGCCTTGCCGCCACTTGGTATTCAGTATATCGACTATTCTCATTGGCAAAAAAGCTGGTTGTCTGGTGGGAAGCTCATTGAGCAGCAGCAGTTTTGGGGAGACTATATGGCGGGTGCGCCATTGTGTCATAATCTGCCGCTCGATAAGGCAAGAGCAGATACTCCCAGAGTCAGTGGTTTAGTCGAGCGTCATTTGTCCGCCGAGCTGTTTTCTCAGGTGACACAACTATGCAGATTATCTGAAACCACGTTGTTTATGCTGATGCAGTCGGTGTTTGCGATACACATTGGCCGTTTGAGTAATGAAACTGATGTTGTGATAGGTTCTCCGATAGCCGGACGTCCGGTGCCTGAATTGAACTATTTGATTGGTCTGTTTATTAATACCCGGTTGTTTCGTTGTGAGTTCTCAGACAATCCCAGCTTTTTGACATTATTACACCGCACCAGGGAAGATCACCGAGCTGTTACGCCTTATGTCGATATACCCTTTGACAAAATTGTGGACCATGTTAAACCGCCAAGAGATCATCTGTATAAACCTTTGTTTCAGGTGATGATCAACCTTGATAATACAGAAACGGTTACAGCGCCTTTGGACGGGGTCAAGTTTAGTCAAATTTATGATTCAGATACCCAAAGTAAATTTGATTTGTCACTGTATATGGTTGAGCAACCAACTAACAAACAACATCCTTTGAAGTTGCGCTGGGTGTACGACGCGCGCATTTTTACGCCCAAGAAGATCGAGTTTTTTGCAACAGAGTTCAATGCGTTGCTAGCCCGATTGATAAATACGCCGCACCAGCCGATATTGGACCACCCTTGGCATACAGCTCCTGAAAGATTGGCTAATCACGATCACAATGCCGGTATCGATGATGTGAGCCGGGGTTCAATTCAGCAGATGTTCGAACAACAGGTGGCTTTGCACCCGGCTAAACCAGCGCTCAGCTTTTTGCATAAAACCATCACGTATGCCGAGCTTAATAAGCAGGTTAATCAACTTGCCCATGTGATCTCCGGTCATTATCTTGTTGATGCTGGAACCCGGGTCGCTGTGATGATTGGTCGCGGAGAGCGTCGCGTTCAGTCGTGCTTGGCTCTGTTCAAGCTGGCAGCCTGTTGTGTGCCTGTCAGCGATGACTTGCCCGCAGAACGTATCAGGTACATGCTGGAAGATGCCAGTGTTGGATTGGTGCTAATAGATACGCAGACTTTAGCAAAGCATGCATGGATCCAAAGTTTGGACCATCTCAAGTACTTTGTCATTGACGCAGCAGATGTGAGCGCCATGTTGGAGAATGCAGATACTGACAATCCGCTTACGGCGATGGTGCCGCGGCATACCGAAGCAAATATTATCTACACATCCGGCTCTACCGGTCGACCCAAAGGTGTAATAGGCAATTACGGTGCGTTGATAAACCGGATTTTATGGATGCAGCGAACTCTGCCTTGTGATGAAAAAGATGTGATGGCACACATTGGCTCTATGGCATTTATTCGCAGTGTCTGGGAAATGTTAATGCCTTTGTGTTCGGGATGCCATCTTGTCTTGTTCCCACGCGATATCGTATTGGAACCTCGTGCCTTTTGGCAGCAGTTGAATCAGCTTAAAGTAACACGAATGGTAACCACGCCTTCGTATCTGAAGACATTAAGCGATACCTTAGTGCCTGGTTCAGGTTTAACCAGCCTGAAGCAAGTATACGTATGTGGTGAGCTACTGTTATCGTCTTACGCCAGAGCATTTTCCAAGCGCTTCCCCACCGTAGAGATCTTTAATTTTTACGGTGCAACAGAAGTAATGTCGAATGTGTTATGGAGCCGTTTTGATGCCGCCACAACCAGTGTGTATGCGCCAGTCGGCCGTCCCATCGATGGGGTGTCGGTTCAACTGGTGGACGGCGCTTTGAACCCTGTGCCAGATGGCGTGACCGGGCAAATATTGATCTCAGGCGCGGCGGTGGCGAATGGGTATGTGTCGACACAAAAAGAGGCTTCTGGGTTTGTTGTTGTAGATGGTGCCCCAGCTTTTCTTACCGGAGATTTAGGTGTCGTTGGCGAACGCGGAGAAATTGAATGTAAAGGACGCGCCGATCACCAGGTCAAGCTACGGGGGTATCGTATTGAGCCCGGTGAAATAGAACACCATTTATTGGCAATTGAAGCCATCAGTGCGTGTAAGGTCACAGTTTCCAGTGGCGAAAATGGTACGGAATCGTTGGTGGCGTATCTGGTTTATGCAAATGAATCTGCAGATATATCCAGTTTGATGCTGAAGAAAAAACTATTGAGTGTCCTGCCCAGTTACATGGTACCTGACATTTATATACGTTTGGATTCGTTGCCGCTGACCCGGAATGGCAAAATTGACTTACTTAGTCTGCCCAAGCCCTCAGCGGCACATTACAATAAAACCATCGTAACAGCCTCAACCGCAACTGAAGCTGAACTGGTTTCTATTTGGGCAGAGTTGCTGGGAAGAGACGCATCTACACTGAGTGTTAGTGAGCAGTTCTTCGAACTGGGAGGGCATTCATTAATGGCTGTCCGGTTGGTTTCGGAAATTCGGGCTCGATTAGGTAAAGAGTTAGCCGTCAGGCAAATCTTTGAATCACCATACATTGATGTGTTGGCTCAAATCATTGAGCAGTCCGCATCGATGCCAAGTGTTCCACCTATAGTAAAAAGCCAATATGTGCTGGCGCAAGTACCGTTGTCATATCCACAAAGGCGCGTGTGGCTGATTGATAAAATACAGGGCAGTAGTGCGGAATATAATATCCCGTTAGCTTTTCATTTAACTGGCGAGTTTAACATTACAGTGGCTGAAGAGGCTTTTTCCCGGTTAGTGAAAAGGCATGAAGTATTAAGGACATCTTATGTGGAAGTTGGTAGTGAGGTGTTTCAGTCAATAGGTTCAGCGCAGCCTTTCAAAATTGTTTGTACGGATATCAGTTTACTGCCAGCTCAGGAGAAACAGCGATGTTTGGAAGAAACGTTAAATAGAGAAATTCAGACCCCTTTTAATTTGAGCCGGGATCCAATTCTGCGCGCCAATTATATTCTGCTGGAGGCGGCGGACAGAAGTGCAACCCTGCCTCCGCGCGGTGTGTTCGTATTTAACATCCACCACATAGCTTCAGATGGCTGGTCAATGAATGTACTGTTACGAGAGTTTGTTGCACAATATCAAGCCATAGTGAATCAACAACCCGAACCAT
This sequence comes from Rheinheimera sp. B2H12, assembly GCF_059620065.1. Lineage (NCBI taxonomy): Bacteria > Pseudomonadati > Pseudomonadota > Gammaproteobacteria > Chromatiales > Chromatiaceae > Rheinheimera > Rheinheimera sp. B2H12. The sequence continues at coordinate 1,733,418 of NZ_CM184363.1, forward strand.
TAGCTGAGCTACCACTTCAGTACGCGGATTACGCGATCTGGCAGAACAACTGGTTAGGTTCAGACATGATGCAAGCGCATTTTGACTACTGGCTGACTCAGTTGGCTGATGCCCCGGCCACACATTCTTTACCACTGAAACAAACGCGACCAGAAATAAAGCATCATACCGGCGCCAGAGTTACAGGTGGTTTGTCAGCCGAAGTTTCCCAAGGTATACAGCGGCTGTCAGCTGAACTTCAGATGACATGGTTTATGTTAGTGCATGCGATGTTGGCCCTTGCCGTGTCCAGACATAGCGGAAGTCAGGATATTGTGATAGGTACGCCAGTCGCGAATCGGTTACTGCCTGAGTTAACATCGCTGATCGGGTTCTTTGTGAATACCTTACCACTTAGAGTCAGCACTGAGCAGGCGTGTTTGGAGCAGTATCTGGCGCACGTAAGGCAAGTGCATCTGGATGCACAAAGTCATCAACAAGTTCCATTTGAGCAACTAGTAGACCGGCTGGAGGTGCCTCGCACCAGATCCAATACTCCTATTTTTCAAATCATGCTGACAGCGAACTCCGACTATGGCTTTAGTGGTTCAGATGACGCCTTCACGCTTGAAGATATTCAGATGTCGCCAGTGTTTGCACAAGATGTTCAGGTAAAATTTGATTTGGACATACGCGTCGATGTGCGCCAAGACGGTGTCTTCTTTGAATGGATTTACGATGTAGAACTGTTCAGTCAGGCCTATATCGAACGGCTAGACAGACATCTTTGTCAGTTACTGACGGATCTTACTGGCCGATATTCACATTTGTCCCGGCCAGACATTGAGCTGGCTGAGCTAACCATGTTAACGGCAGCGGAAAGCCACCAACTGATCACGACGTTCAACAATACTGCACAGGATTTCGACCAGACGACTTTGGTTCATTCCATGTTTGAACGCTGCGCCGCCGAGTATCCTGAACGCATAGCGCTCGAGTATGAGAATGAACAACTCACGTATCAAGAGTTAAACATAAAGGCGAACCAACTGGCACATCAGCTTCGAGCCGATGGTGTCGGTATCGACACCTTGGTAGGGGTCTATATGACAAGGTCGATAGAAATGGTGGTGGCTATTTTGGCAGTTTTAAAAGCGGGAGGCGCTTATGTACCGCTGGATCCTGAACTACCGGAAAAACGCCTGGTTCAACTCATGCGTGAGACACAGATGCGTTATGTGCTGAGTTGGTCTGAATTATATCTAGATAATAGCCATGTGTTTAGTGCTCACGAAGGGCTGAAGTTATATGACACCAAACACCCAAACAACGATTGGCAGAATGCAGCAACTGGTAACCCGGTTCAGCTCCCTGGGCAAAGTGCGAATAACTTGGCGTATATTATTTTTACGTCAGGTTCCACAGGGAATCCCAAGGGTGTCATGATTGAGCATCGCGCGTTGTACAACCGTTTGGACTGGATGCAGAATCAATATCAGTTGACTCAACAAGACCATGTCTTGCAAAAAACGCCGTTTAATTTTGATGTTTCGGTTTGGGAGTTTCTCTGGACCTTGGGCTATGGTGCCCGGCTCATCATGGCAAGACCAGCGGGGCATAAGGATCCAACATATCTGAGCCAACTCATTCAAGAGCGAGCGATAACTATCATCCACTTTGTACCTTCAATGTTGGAAATCTATCTACAATCGGCAAAAGCTGAACAAAACGCCAGTCTGCGGGCAATTTTCTGCAGTGGTGAGGCGTTGTCACCGAATATAGTTCAAACAGCGCAAACCAAGCTTCGTCATGTTGCGCTACACAATCTTTACGGCCCAACTGAGGCTGCGATAGATGTGAGCTATTTTGATTGTGCCGCTCACGTGACAGACTGCGTGGTTCCTATTGGTCGACCAATTCAAAACACGCAACTCTTTGTACTAGATAAAAAAGCGAATCTTATCCCTCAAGGAAGTATCGGGGAGCTGTATATTGGTGGTGAGGGGCTGGCCCGAGGGTACTGGAATAATGCTGAACTGACCAACACATTGTTTGTAACTCCCAAGTGGCTAGAACAACGTCTTTACAAAACCGGTGATCTGGTGAGATATCGGGATGATGGCGAGATTGAATACATTGGGCGTGCGGATTCTCAAGTTAAAATGCGTGGTTTTCGGATCGAATTGGGTGAAATTGAGCATCATGTGCAAAGTTGTGTTCAGGTTCATTCATGTGTTGTGAAAGTATCAGGGTACGGGAAAAAACAGAAACTGGTGGCATACGTCCTGCCTGTGCAAGCAGAAGACTTTGACGTGGCAGCAGTCATTAGGGAAATAAAACAAGTGCTACCTGATTATATGGTGCCGACACAGTTTATTACTCTAGCCAACTGGCCACTCAATGCCAATGGTAAAGTGGATCGGAAAGCGTTACCTGAGCCGGAATTGCAGACAGAGACAAGCGGGGGCGAACAGCCTTCAAGCGAGACACAAAAAACGCTGGCGGGTATATGGCTGAATATATTGGAAAGTACTCAGTTTGATATACATACCAACTTCTTTGAGGCCGGTGGCAATTCGTTGATGCTACCCAAGTTGGAACAGGATATAAACCAGGCCTTTGGTCGACAGATTAATTTACTCAGTTTTTTTGAATACACGAGCATTGCAAAAATGGCTGCCTATATCGACCAGTTATCCGATGGGTCTGATGACACCAAACAGGTTGGCAAAAAAAATAAAAACTTGCTGGCGCAGCGCAGAAATAAAGTAAGAGGTTAGTCAGGAATATGGATAAAAAAATAACAACAAACGGGCTTGAAATCGCCGTCGTAGGTATCTCATTACGCTTGCCTTCTTGCGAAAACTATGACGAATTTTGGCAGCATCTTTGTGCGGGTAGCGAGTTAATCAAATTTTACAGTGATGAAGAATTACGAGGGTATGGTGTTAGTGACGATGACTTATCTCACCCAAAATACGTCAAAGCTGGTGGGTATTTGGATAAGCCGTTTAACTTTGATGCTACGTTTTTTGGCTACAGCGACAGAGAAGCGGAGTATATGGACCCGCAGCTGAGAATACTTCATGAATGTAGTTGGCAAGCATTACAAGATGCCGGCTTCAACCCCCTTCGTGATAAAGACCAAGTTGGCGTTTACTTTGGTGCATCCTTCAACCCAGAGTGGATGAAAGGAGCATTTGAGCATTGTGGCGATGATATGGTGCATGCGTTTGATTTAAGAACGTTTTTTCAAAAGGAGTTTTTTAGTAGCCGGATTGCCTATAACTTCAACCTAAAAGGACCTGCGTTGCATGTTGATACTGCATGTTCAACTTCGTTGATGTCCATACATCTTGCGGTGCAGGGGTTGCTAAGTGGTGACTGCAATTTGGCAATGGCGGGGGGCGCCTGTGTTCGTCCTCGTGTCAGTGGTTACATTCATCATACTGGCATGATTCATTCGTCAGATGGCCATTGTCGTCCATTTGATCAGTCGGCTGACGGCACTGTCTCGGGGAATGGTGTCGGTGTGGTTGTATTAAAAAGGCTGGATGATGCGATTGCGGATGGCGATCATATCTATGGGGTTATTAAAGGTTCTGCTGTTAACAATGACGGCAGTGAAAAAATTGGTTATACGGCACCCTCTATCCGTGGTCAGGAACAGGTGTTATTCGCGGCACTAGAGGCTGCTGAACTTGAGGCGTCGGAAATCGATTTTATCGAATGTCATGGCACTGCAACAACTTTAGGAGATCCGATCGAAGCACAGGCAATCCTCAATGTATATGGGCAAGATAGTCGTTGTCTGATTGGTTCTGTGAAGTCAAATCTTGGTCATCTAGATATCGCTGCGGGTGTGATGGGCTTTATCAAGGCAATCCTGTCGTTGAAAAACGCTCAGTTACCAAAGTCGCTACATTTTAATAAGATAAACCAGCGTATCCCCTTAGATGGCAGCCGGATCACTGTCAATTCTGAGCTTACTGAACTGCATCATTCAGACAGGCCGCTGCGCGGCGCCGTAAGTTCTTTTGGTATCGGTGGTACCAACGTACACCTCATTGTTGAAGAATACCTGCCTCAGAGAAATTCGCAACCAGATACGCGGCGTTGGGAACTGTTACCATTCTCCGCCAAGACTTGTACCTCCAAAGACAGCTATCGTCGGCGTTTGGAGTCGTTTGTACAAAACAATGTTTCTTTGGCTGATCTGGCATACAGTGCCCAAGTGAAAGATGCCGGTTACATCCACAGATCCGTGTTGCTCAAAGCCAATGAGTCCGCAGGCGACATGCCTACGCTGGCTGATGAGTACATCAATGGTGCATCAGAGTTTCGCGCAGCACAACGTGTCATGTTATTTTCTGGACAAGGAAGCCAATACCATGGCATGGCGGCAGATCTTTACCGAGTAGATGTTGGGTTCAGACAGGAAATGGACGGCTGCTTTGCGGTGTTACCGAATGAGCTGGCAGTAAAACTCAAATCAATCGTCATCAATACAACGTCAGATGCACAGTTGTGGGTCACACAAACAGAATACGCTCAACCGCTGTTATTTATTGTCGAATATTGTGTTGCCAAACGGCTGATTGCATTGGGTGTGCAGCCGGAGGTGATGGTAGGGCATAGCATAGGGGAATACGTCGCTGCCTGTATCGCGGGTGTGTTTTCCATGCCAGATGCGCTGAACCTGGTGGCAGCACGTGGCCAATTAATGTCGGCAATGCCTGTCGGGCAAATGTTGAGTGTAACCGCTTCCAAGACGGAGCTTGATTCGCTGTTGGGTGATGAGCTTGAAACCGCGGCGATTAACAGCCAGAAACAACGTGTACTGTCAGGCCCTGCTGAATTAATTGAAGCTGCCGAGAAAAAATTGAAAGCCGTAGGTATAGAATGCAAAGTCTTGCATACGGCACATGCATATCACTCAAGCATGATGACAGGGTGTCTTGCTGCGTTTAAGCAGGTCGTCGGTACTGTTTCTCTGACGCCACCCAATCTGGCATTTTACTCGAATGTCACCGGCAGGCTTATCACAGCTAGTGAAGCGACTGATCCGGATTATTGGGTGCGGCATTTGCGCGAGACAGTTCAGTTTGACTCTGCGATAACAGATATATTAAAGCGGCGCCCTGCAGTATTTATCGAAGCAGGCCCGGGACGCGTGTTGTCCACGTTTGTACGTGGCAATCAGGCTTTTACTTCAGCGTCATTGCTGGTAAATGTGTTCAGGCATCCGCAGGAGCAGATCCAAGATGATTTATTGTTTTGCCGAGCACTGGCGAAGCTTTACTGTGCTGGTATTGATTTGAATTGGACTGAATACAACAGCTCGCGTAGTTGTCTGAAAGTACCAGTCCCTGGTTACTGTTTTGAGTCGAACAATTTTTCTCAACTGATGGATCATTATCAGGACTCTGTGTTGACAACCAAAGCTTTGGTTGCCAAACAATCCGCCATTGTAGTCAATAAAAGGCCTGAGTTGAGCAGTGTTTTAGTTGAAGCCAGCAGCGAACAGGAGGTAAAACTGTTAGAGCTGTGGAAAAGCCTGTTCGGCTTAACCAACTTAGGAGTCATGGATGATTTCTTCGAGTTAGGTGGCAGTTCTTTGACCGCTGTGCGTCTGGTTGCTATGGTCAAAGATGCATTCGAGACTGAAATTTCGATTAAAGATGTCTTTGAAAATCCAAATATTAAAATACTGGCTAAACACATTGTTGATGAAGGACAACTACGTGTGTTACCAAGGATAACAGCGAGAGATGAGTCTGGTCCGGTTGCGTTGTCCTTTGCACAACAGCGGCTGTGGTTTATTAATGAGTTACACGGTAATAGCCCTGAATACAACCTACCTTATGGGCTTCACCTGCAAGGTACTTTTGATCCTGACGCAGCAGAACGGGCCATCAACAATATTATTGCGCGCCATGAAATTTTGCGTACTTATTATGAAAAAGCGACAGAAGGTGTTAAGCAAGTCGTTAAATCCGATTTCGAATTTAGGTTGGCGCGAGTTGACCTCTCCCGGCTGCCCGAGGAACAAAGACAGGCGAAGCTCAAGAGCTTAGTCGATGCAAATGCGCTGGAAATCTTTGACTTGAATCGTGATCTGATGGTTCGAGCAAGTTATGTGCTGTTGGAAAAAACAGCGGAGCAACAGCAAGGCGCCTTGTTATTTAATTGTCATCACATCGCCTCAGATGGCTGGTCAATGAATGTGTTTGTTGCTGAATTTACCCAAGAATATTTGGCGCTTGTGTATGGTGGACAGACATCTATTGCGCCTTTGAGCATTCAGTACGCTGATTATGCAATTTGGCAGCGTACTTGGTGGAAAACAGCGTTGTTCGAGCCGCAACTACAATATTGGCAAGCTCAGTTGGCAGGGCTACCTCCTGTACATGGATTAAGTCTGGACTATCCACGTCCGGCAAATAAACAACATAAGGGAGCGTTGATTGCAGGACAGCTTTCAAATGAAGTTGCGCAGGGACTGCTGAAGCTCGCTGCTGACTTCCAGCTAACACCTTTTATGATGTTACATGCGGCATTGGCGTGGACGTTGTCGCGGCATAGTAGCAGCACCGATATTCTGCTTGCAACGCCGGTGGCTAACCGTCGTCAAACGGAGCTGGAGCCGTTGATTGGATTTTTTGTCAACACTCTGTTATTGAGGGTCAATACAGGTTTTGCAGCCTTATCTGATTATCTGGCGCATATCCGTCAAGTCAACCTGAGCGCACTGGATAATCAAGATGTTCCTTTCGAGCAACTGGTAGAGCGCTTAAACGTTGAGCGTACAGCTGCGTATACTCCTATGTTTCAGATTATGTTTGCCACAAATTTGGATATGAATATCCAAGGCGCAAATCTGGCGCATATACCTGGTCTTGAAATGCACCCGCTAACGTCAGACGTTGTTGCCTGTCCTTTTGACTTGGATGTCGGTATCAATATGACAGAACGGGGGGTTGAGTTGCTATGGACCTATGATACCGCTCTTTTTAGCCCAGCTCGTATTGCGATATTTAACCAGCATTTATGCGGCGTGTTAACCGCGTTATCGAAGCTGGCCGGTCATGCGGATGTGGGGCAGATGCGATTACTAGAACTGCCTTTATTACCAGATCCTGCAATTGATTTCTGTATCAACAATGCAAAAGCAACAGAGCTGACTGTGCCGTTCGCTCACACTCGTTTTGAACAGCATGCTGCACAGACCCCTGAGGCATTGGCACTCGTCTTTCAAAACGAGTCGATGAGTTACGGTGAGCTGAACAGACGTGCCAATGCGCTTGCGCATAGGCTTATCGAGCAATATCAGGTCACACCAGATACCTTGGTTGGATTGTGTTTGGAACCTTCTGTTGAGCGTGTGGTGGCGATACTGGCCACGCTAAAGGCTGGTGCTGCTTATGTGCCGATCGAACCTGATTATCCACTCGCCCGAAAAGCACACATAATAGCGGAAGCTGAGATCTGCTTACTATTGTGCCATGAAGCTCATCCTGAGCTGGTTAGCGCAGCAGAGCTAATCCGAATTAACTTAACTGAAGAGATCTTTGCGGGTGCCACAAACAACCCCGATCCGCTTAAACTGGGTCTGACTTCGCACAATCTGGTTTATGTCATTTTTACATCTGGTTCTACAGGAAAGCCTAAAGGCGTGATGGTGGAGCACAGCGCGCTGATTAATTTGATTGAGACACAACAAACTGATTTTGCCGTAACTGCGGATGAAGTATTTATATGGTTGGCCAACTATGTATTTGATGCCGCAGTTGAACAGCTATTTTTATGTTTGTCCTCTGGTGCAACACTGGTTATTCCTACCAAAGATGAAATCGCGCAACCTGAGTTGTTAACGTCTCTTATCCAGAAGCAGCAGGTTACACATCTGGACAGCACGCCCTCCTACTTGCAGGCGATAGGCGCAATAACAGGGGCTGACAAAATAAAACGGGTCGTGGTCGGCGGTGAGCCTCTGACGCAGGCGGTGGTAGACCTTTGGGGTGACGAGCTGTTTAACGTGTATGGCCCAACAGAAACTACGGTGACTTGTTTTAAAGCCAAGATTGATATCAAGAGTACACGTGTGCATACCATCGGGCGTCCGCTTGCGAATGTTGAAGCCTATGTGGTTTGTGAAAACGGTCTTCCTGTGCCAGTGATGGCGGTCGGCGAACTGTTAATAGGCGGGGCAGGTTTGGCGCGGGGTTATCTGAACCAACCTGAGTTGACCGCGCAGAAATTTATTTGTAACCCTTTTAATGCTGAACTTGACGGGACTCGGAGTCAGCGCCTTTATAGAACCGGTGATTTAGTTCGGGTGTTAGCAAGTGGTGAAGTTGAGTTTGTTGGCCGCGCGGATGAACAAGTTAAGGTTCGTGGCATTCGTATTGAGCTCGGTGAGGTTGAGCAGCAGCTTCTGGAGTGCCCCGGTATCGACTCTGTTACTGTTGTCGCCAGAGAAGTCTCTTTAGGTAACAAACAGTTAGTTGCCTATTTAAAACAAGATAAAACACAAGCTGAGGTGAGCGACCCGCAGACGCTGATCCAGCAAACCAAGCAACGGTTAGGTCAACGACTGCCCAGTTATATGGTGCCGGTGGCATATGGCATCGTTGAAGATTGGCCCTTAACCATCAATGGAAAAATAGACATTGCTAAATTGCCTGACATAGCACTACAGCAGTTCGAAAAGAATATGTATAAAGCACCTTCAACCTCTGTCGAAGCGCGTTTATGCGATGTTTGGGCTGAAGTGCTGAATCTGCAACAAGTAGGGGTGACTGACAACTTTTTCGCTTTGGGTGGCGATTCTATACTGTCGATCCAGGTGGCATCCAGAGCCAAGCTGGTGGATTGTCACTTCACGGTCCGTCAGCTGTTTGACCACCAGACGATTGAACAGCTGGCTCCGCATGTTGGGCAAATTACAAAAATACTTTGTGAACAGGGGGCTATTGAGGGCTCCATGCCGCTAATGCCGATACAAGCGGACTTTTTTTGCCTCCAGTTGGTTGAGGCTCATCATTACAATCAAGCGGTTTTATTAACCTCGCCAGTCGCTTTGACTCTCGATGTACTCAATAACGTGGTTGCAGCACTGTATCTGCGCCATGATGCGCTTAGAATGCGCTTTCAATGCGAAGATGGCCACTGGTCTGCTTATCATCAACCGCTGACGACTGCAATGCTGGTCGAGAGTGTTGTGTCCTATGATCTGTCTGGTTTAACGAGAACAGAAAGAATAGTGTCTGTTGAACAGATTTGTGCCAAACAGCAAACGCTATTGTCCTATGAAGATGGCCCAGTGTTTAAAGCGGTCCATTTTAACTTTGGCGCCCAAGAGCCTGGTCGCCTGTTTTTTGTGTGTCACCACTTGGTGATCGACGGCGTATCTTGGCGGATCCTGCTCAGCGATCTGGAACAAGCCTATGCTCAGCAGTCGGCTGGCACTTCGGTGGTTTTAGCTGAAAAAACCAGCGCTTATAAAGCCTGGGCTATGGCGCTGTCTGAATATTCAAAAACTGAACAATTGGCAAAAGAACGGGAGTTCTGGTTATCACTATTGAGCAAACCAGTGGGGGTTTTGCCGCAAAAAGCCGTTTCATCCGACCTGACTATAACAATGGCCTATTGCCATATTGAGTTGGATCAAGCGCAAACACGACAATTGCTAATCGAATCGAACCCGGTATATCGGACTCAGATCAATGAATTGTTGTTAGCTGCTTTATTAAGAGCATTTGTATGTTGGACGGGGCAATTCAACCTGAGAGTTAACATGGAAGGACACGGGCGGGTGCCTTTGTTCGAGCATCTAGATTGTGACCAAACGCTGGGGTGGTTTACCTCCCTTTATCCGATTGTTTTGTCAGCATCCGAAAATTTAGCTATCGGAGAGTTGATCAAGCAAGTTAAAGAGCAATACAGAGCATTACCCAGTAATGGTATCGGTTTTAGTGTTCTGAAGTATATGTCAAAAGATACTGAACTCGCTCAGCTTGATGAATTGAGTGAAAGCAATGCAATTGAATTTAATTACTTGGGACAGTTAGACAATACCTTAGGTCATGCATCCGCATTTAAACTAGCCGACGAAAACCCCGGCGCCAGCGCGAGTTGTAAACAGCTACCAGCCAGCGCAGTTAGCATTAACGGCAGTGTAACCGATGGCAGATTAGGCTTCACAATTAGTATAAATACGGGCTGTGTGCCACAAGAATCAGGTGAACAATTTGCCTCTCTGTACCGGGACAGTCTGACTGCGGTCATTGAGCACTGTCAATCAGCTTTGAAACAACAAATCGCAGGCCTTACTTGCAGCGATTTTCCGCTGGCGACCCTATCGCAGAACGAGTTGGACACAATACAGCAACAGCACAAAAATATATCGCGCCTTTATACTACAACAGCAATGCAAAAAGGGATGTTGTTCCACGGACTGTTGGATGGTTCGGGCGAGCTTTATACGACCTTGACGTATTTTGATCTGGAAGGTGAGCTGAACCTGGAGGCGTTTCAATATGCTTGGCAAGCTGTAGTTGAACGCCATGATATTTTACGCACTTGTTTTGTCGGACTAGATTCGTCTTCGCCACATCAGTTGGTTAAGGCGTCGGCGACCATTCCTTTTAAAGTACTAGACCTAAAGAATCATCAGAAACAAGACATTAAAACGGCATTGTCAAATCTGTACTACGAAGAGAAATCACAGGGTTTTGATTTTTCACAAGCACCATTGATGCGTATAACGTTAGTGCGTCTTGAAAATGCGCGTTATCATTTTGTGTGGGCACATCACCATATTATTCTTGATGGCTGGTGTTTGCCTGTGCTGTTCAATGAAGTGGTGCAGTGCTATCACGCAAAGTTAACCAATAGCCAGCCGCAGTTGGCGCCAGCGGTACCCTATGAAACCTATATTGATTGGCTGGCTTCCAGAGATCGTGATGCGGCTGTAGCATTTTGGCAGTCCAATTTGGCAGGTTTTTCGTTACCGACCCGGCTCAATAGCCGAGCAGTGACGCCGTTGACTTTTGGTTACAGCGAAGTTAAGTATGAAGCGAATGAGCAGCTATCTGACGCGCTGTCTGAATTAGCCAGGTTAAATAAGTGCACGATCAACGTGGTGTTGCAACTGGCATGGGCACTGTTGTTACAAAGATACAGCGGAAATGACGATGTGATATTCGGCGCCACAGTGTCTGGCCGTCCTGAATCTCTGCCCGGTGTGGAGCAAATCATCGGTTTATTTATTAATACCTTGCCTGTTCGCGTCAAATTTAACGAACATAATTCGATAGGTGAAGTTCTTGCATATATTCACAGTGAAAACATCACTCGTGAACAGTTCAGTTTTCTGGGGTTACCAGAGTTACAAAGACTAACTGCACTGCCTGCTGGTGATGCTTTTTTCGATAGCCTATTTGTCTTCGAAAACTATCCAACAGATTTAGTGAATGCTTCGCTCTCAGATGTTCAGAGCGATGTTGGAAGTGTGAAGGTGTATGCTTCAGGTGCAGTGGAGCACACAAGTTTTCCTCTGACAGTCACTGCATCATTCCGCAGTCAATTAAACCTGACTTTGACGTTCCAAAACGCAGTGTTTTCAACTGCTGAAGCAAATCAATTATTAAGTCATTTGGACGTTATTTTGCATAGTCTGGTGACCCAGCAAGGAGCCGGCGCTATCCACAAGGTGCGTATGTTGACACCGCAAGAGACCACGCACCTGCTACTAGAGTTGAATAATACACAATTGAGTTATCGAAAAGATTTGCCTATTCATGGTTTATTTGAAGCGCAAGTTCAGCAATCGCCGCATAACGTGGCGATTGAACACGACGGCTATAGTCTAACCTATAAAGACTTGAATGAAGCGGCGAATCAGTTGGCTCACTATCTGATTGCGCAGGGGGTGTCGGCTGGGACAATGGTGGGGATCTGCACAGAACGTACACCGCAAATGATTGTCGCTATGTTAGCTATATTAAAAGCAGGCGCAGCCTACGTCCCGATCGACCCTGGTTACCCAGCGGACCGTATCGGGTTTATGTTAGACGATACGCAGTTATTACATGTATTGGTAGGTGAGCAAACCAACTTATGTGTCCTTATGCATGAGTCAGTGAAAGTGCACCGACTTCATGCCGGGCTGACTGAAAATTACGCCAGTGATAACCCAAGGATCCGAGTCAGTGGTCAGGCGCTGAGTTACGTGATTTATACCTCCGGGTCTACCGGGCGGCCAAAAGGCGTTATGGTGGAACATCGTAATACAGTAGCAATGTTGCACTGGGCCAGACACGTTTATTCGGATAAAGAATTGGCCCGAGTGTTGGCCTCGACGTCGCTGAACTTCGACCTGTCGGTCTTTGAAATATTTGTACCGCTAAGTTTTGGTTTTACTTGTGTGTTGGTTAAAGATGCCTTGGCATTGCTTACTTCGCCGGTAGAAGTAAGTTTGGTTAACACAGTACCTTCAGCGATTAGTGTATTGCTTCAGCATTCACGCGTGCCGTCAGGCACCGTGGTCAACTTGGCTGGGGAGGCATTGAGTGCAAATGTAGTCAATGCTTTATTTGCAGCTGGTTGTCAAAAAGTATGCAACTTGTACGGCCCTTCTGAAGATACCACTTACTCAACGTGTGCAGTTTTTACGCAGCCTATTCACCAGGTACCTACCATTGGTAGCGTGATCGCCAACAGTCAGGCCTACGTGCTGGACGCACGTCAGCAGTTGCTGCCATTTGGCGCCGTGGGCGAACTTTATCTGGGCGGAGACGGTGTCGCGCGGGGTTATCTGAACCGGGAAGGGTTAACCGCAGCCCGCTTTATTGCCAATCCTTTTGGTGCAGGACGCCTTTACCGGACCGGCGATTTGGTGCGCTATCGCCATGATGGAGAGCTGGAGTTTTTGGGTCGTGAAGATGACCAGGTGAAGATCCGGGGCTTCCGTATCGAACTGGGTGAGATTGAATACCAGTTGGAGCAATGCGCGCAAGTGCAGTCAGCGGTGGTCATAGCGCAGGTGCACGAGGGTGGCAAACGCTTAGTGGGTTATGTGCAAGGCAAAGAAGGTGTTGCACTGGATGTTGGCACGTTGCGCAGTGAACTGGCGCAACGGTTGCCTGAGCATATGCTGCCAAGTGTGTGTGTGGAAGTGAAGACGTGGCCGCTGACGGTCAATGGCAAGGTGGACAAAAAAGCATTACCTTCGGTGAGTGAAGGTGTGATGACCAGTAGCTACGTTGCGCCAGCGCATGAGTTGGAAGGACAGTTACAGGCGCTTTGGGCAGTGTTACTGCAATTGCCGGTAGAGCAGGTCAGTGTGACCGGGAATTTCTTTGAACTGGGCGGTGATTCAATTTTATCGATCCAGTTGGTCTCACGTGCCGCCAAAGAGGGGCTGCACTTTAGCGTGAAAGACCTGTTTGATGCGCCAAGTATTCGTCAGTTGGCGGCGGTGGTGAAGAGTGGCGTCCAAGTGGTGGCGCCGCAGGGACGGGTTGATGGCGGTATAGTGTTGTTGCCCATCCAGCAGGCGTTACTGGCCGATGAGACGGACTGGCATCATGTCAATCAGGCGGTGCTGTTGGAAACCCCGGTGGATTTTGATGCGGGTTGTTTAGCAGAGATGGTGAAGGTCTTGTACCGGCGTCATGATGCACTGCGCCTGGCGTTTAACAAAGTTGAGGGTCAGTGGCGTGGTGAGCATGTGGAGCTGACAGCAGCGCAACTGGAGAGTGCGGTGAGTGTGCGGACGCGGGTGGGTGATAGCTGGGCGTTTTTACATGATGCAGCCAGTGAAGTTCAGGGCAGTTTAAATCCGTCGGCGGGTGAATTAGTGCGAGTGGTGCATTGGTCGGCGACAGGTGAGCGAGGACGATTGTTGCTGGTGGTGCATCACTTGGCGATAGACGGCGTGTCGTGGCGTATTTTGCTGGAAGATTTGGAGTTGCTCTATCGGCAGCAGCAACAAGGAGCAGTCCTGACACTAGGCGCGAAGACGTCATCGTATCAGCAGTGGGGTGAATACCTGCAAACCTATGCAAATAGCGAGGCCGTCCAAGCGCAACGCGACTATTGGCATCGTCAGTTACGCAGCGGGATGTCGTTGGCAGATGCCCAATTGAGATTGGGGTACCCAGCGATGGATAGCGATGTGGGGACAGGGGCAGGTGTTGCTTACTTTGCACTGGACAAAGAACAGACATCCCGGTTGTTAAATGACAGTCAGCGCAGTTATCGGACCCATATCAATGAAACCTTGTTATCCGCAGTCTTGTTGGGTGTTTACGGCTGGGGCCAGATTGAGGAAATACGGCTGGATTTGGAAGGACATGGACGTGAAAACCTGCCAATGAGTTTTGACCTCAGTCAGACATTGGGCTGGTTCACCACCTTATATCCGCTAGTGTTGTCGATGCCATCTGGCACAGAGACTGGTGAGGTGCTCAACCAGGTGAAGAGCCAGTATCGTGCGACACCACAAAGTGGTATTGGATATGGCTTGTTGCGTTATCTGTCAGACAACAGACTGGCGCCGGAACAAAGCACAGCCGCTGAGTTGTTATTTAATTACCTGGGGCAGTTTGACCAGACAATGGATGGTGGTGAGCTGTGTGTAGCGCAGGAGTCAACAGGACGCTCGGTCAGTGACCGACGTGTTGCGGCACATGGGCTGACTCTGAATGGGATGGTGATAGCAGGCCAGCTGCAGTTTGAACTGACGTATGACAAGGCACGTTATCAGGCTGGGGCGATGCGTGATTTGATGGTTGCGATACATGAGTCCCTGGTGTCTGTTCTGACACACTGTCTGGCGGTGAAGCAAGGGGCTTGGGTGGTCGCTGACTTCCCATTAAGTACCGCGACCGATGACGATATTCGTCAGTGGCAAAAGCGTTATGCGTTAGTGGATTTATATCCAGCGACGGGGACGCAGCAAGGGGTGTTATTCCACAGTTTGTTAGCGCAAGGTAGTTATGTTTCTCAGACCTTGGTGGAGTTTGCGCATCTGGACCAGGCGCGTTTTGCCAAAGCCTGGGCACAGGTGATAGCACGTCATGATATTTTCAGAACGGCGTTTGTGGGTCTGGAGCAAGGTCGTGCGCAGCAATTGGTGGTGCCTGCAGTGGAGGCCACATGGCGGACCTGTGACTGGTCAGCAGAGACGGATGTAGTACAAGATGCGAAGTTGGCTCGTCTGCTGATTGAGGATAAAGCAGAAGGATTTGATGCCACAGAAGCGCCGTTATTGCGTTTTACCGTTTGTAATTTAGGGGAACGAGGCGTGCGTTGGTTGTGGTCACATCACCATGCGCTGATGGATGGCTGGTGTTTACCGCTGGTTTTTGCGGAAGTGACGGAATGTTACCGCGCACTGGGTGCCGGTATCCCGGCGGAGCTGCCGGCAGTGGTGCCTTATCGGGGGTATGCGGGCTGGCTGAGTCAACAGAACAAAACACAGAGCCAGCAGTATTGGCAAGCGCAGTTGTCGGGGGTGAGCGCGAAGACGCCGCTGCCACTGATAGGAACAGAGCGGCCAGTGGCGCCGACGGATAGGGCGCAGAGCTATCAGTTGCGGTTAAATACCGAAGAAACAGCGGCGCTAGTCCAGCTTGCCCGGCGCAGCCAGACCACAGTGAGCGTGATTCTGCAGGGAGCTTGGAGTCTGTTACTGTCCCGTTATAGTGGTGAGTCCCAAGTGGTGTTTGGTGCGACGACATCGGGGCGTCCAGCTGAGCTGCCGGGTGTAGAGCAAATGATAGGGTTGTTTATCAATACGGTGCCAGTGGTGGTGGACTTCACAGAGCAATTGGATGTGAAGAGCTGGTTGCAGCGACTGCATCAGGCGCAAATAGAGCGAGAGCGCCACAGTTATTTACCGCTGGTGGAAATCCAGCGTCAGTCACGGCTGACGCAGGGGTTATTTGATAGCATTGTGGTGTTTGAGAACTACCCGGTGAATGAAGCCATAGGTGCCCATTTAGCTAATGCCGATCTTGCGGTATCTCGTGTACAAGGTTGGGAAGGTTCAAATTATGCGTTGACTTTGGTGGCACACCTAACGGACCACTTATCGCTAAGTATCGAATATACTGAAATGTTTGAAACTGCATCAATTGAAAAGTTGGCAAACTATTTACATGTGCTTTTAAATAATTTCTCTGAAAATGAAGCGAGTTCAATTGAACATTTAACTGAGATTGATGCTTCAGAAGTGAACTTCTTAGTAGAGGAACTGAACAAAACCAGTCAGGCTTATCGTCAGGATCAGCCATTACATCTGTTGTTTGAGCAGCAAGTTATGTTGCAACCTAGCGCCATCGCAGTAGAAAGTGGCGCGGACCGGCTGACCTATGCTGAGCTGAACGCAATGGCGAACCAATACGCCCATTACTTACAAGCTCAAGGGGTAGTTGCCGGCAGCCTGGTTGGTGTGAGTTGTGCTCGCTCCGCGGAACTGATTGTTGGCATGCTGGCTGTACTGAAAGCAGGTGCTGCCTATGTCCCTATCGACGCAAGCTACCCTGAAGAACGTATTCGCTTTATGTGTGAGGATACCGGGCTCACCCATGTGCTGGTTGAAGAAGACAGCCCACTGACGCACATCCTCAGTGCAGGTGTGCACTTACATCCGCTGTTGCTTGAATGGGACACTTGTCAGTCTTACTCCATTGATAACCCACGGTCAGATATCAAACAAAGTGATGCGCTGGCTTATGTGATGTACACCTCAGGCTCAACCGGGCAACCAAAAGGCGTCATGGTTAGCCATAAAAACATCATGCGCTCGGTTTATTGTGATACTAAGATCGACATCCAGCCACAAACTTGCGTCGCCTTCTGTGCCAACCCGTCATTTGATGCCGCAACTTGGGAGATCTGGGCGACGTTGTTGTCAGGCGCCCGGTTATTGGTGATCCAACCGGATGAGTTGCTTGAGGCCAGTCGACTGGAAGCACGTTTGTTATTTAGCAAAGCGAATATTTTGCACCTCACATCAGGGCTGTTCCGCCAATATGCCTATGCATTGCAAGCAAGCTTTAAACAGCTGGATTACCTGATAGTGGGTGGAGATAAGGTTGACTTTGCGGCGGCGTGTGAGGTGGTGCGCACCTGTAAGCCGAAGCATTTCTTCCATGCGTATGGACCGACAGAAACCGTGGCGTTCACCACCTTGTATGAAGTAACGCCAGCAAGTGTTGCATCTGATGGACTTCCTATCGGTAAACCGATGGCCAACAGTCAGGCCTACGTGCTGGACGCACGTCAGCAGTTGCTGCCATTTGGCGCCGTGGGCGAACTTTATCTGGGCGGAGACGGTGTCGCGCGGGGTTATCTGAACCGGGAAGGGTTAACCGAAGCACGCTTTATTGCCAATCCTTTTGGTGCAGGACGCCTTTACCGGACCGGCGATTTGGTGCGCTATCGCCATGATGGAGAGCTGGAGTTTTTGGGTCGTGAAGATGACCAGGTGAAGATCCGGGGCTTCCGTATCGAACTGGGTGAGATTGAATACCAGTTGGAGCAATGCGCGCAAGTGCAGTCAGCGGTGGTCATAGCGCAGGTGCACGAGGGTGGCAAACGCTTAGTGGGTTATGTGCAAGGCAAAGAAGGTGTGGCACTGGATGTTGGCACGTTGCGCAGTGAACTGGCGCAACGGTTGCCTGAGCATATGCTGCCAAGTGTGTGTGTGGAAGTGAAGACGTGGCCGCTGACGGTCAATGGCAAGGTGGACAAAAAAGCATTACCTTCGGTGAGTGAAGGTGTGATGACCAGTAGCTACGTTGCGCCAGCGCATGAGTTGGAAGGACAGTTACAGGCGCTTTGGGCAGTGTTACTGCAATTGCCGGTAGAGCAGGTCAGTGTGACCGGGAATTTCTTTGAACTGGGCGGTGATTCAATTTTATCGATCCAGTTGGTCTCACGTGCCGCCAAAGAGGGGCTGCACTTTAGCGTGAAAGACCTGTTTGATGCGCCAAGTATTCGTCAGTTGGCGGCGGTGGTGAAGAGTGGCGTCCAAGTGGTGGCGCCGCAGGGACGGGTTGATGGCGGTATAGTGTTGTTGCCCATCCAGCAGGCGTTACTGGCCGATGAGACGGACTGGCATCATGTCAATCAGGCGGTGCTGTTGGAAACCCCGGTGGATTTTGATGCGGGTTGTTTAGCAGAGATGGTGAAGGTCTTGTACCGGCGTCATGATGCACTGCGCCTGGCGTTTAACAAAGTTGAGGGTCAGTGGCGTGGCGAGCATGTGGAGCTGACAGCAGCGCAACTGGAGAGTGCGGTGAGTGTGCGGACGCGGGTGGGTGATAGCTGGGCGTTTTTACATGATGCAGCCAGTGAAGTTCAGGGCAGTTTAAATCCGTCGGCGGGTGAATTAGTGCGAGTGGTGCATTGGTCGGCGACAGGTGAGCGAGGACGATTGTTGCTGGTGGTGCATCACTTGGCGATAGACGGCGTGTCGTGGCGTATTTTGCTGGAAGATTTGGAGTTGCTCTATCGGCAGCAGCAACAAGGAGCAGTCCTGACACTAGGCGCGAAGACGTCATCGTATCAGCAGTGGGGTGAATACCTGCAAGCCTATGCAAATAGCGAAGCCGTCCAAGCGCAACGCGACTATTGGCATCGTCAGTTACGCAGCGGGATGTCGTTGGCAGATGCCCAATTGAGATTGGGGTACCCAGCGATGGATAGCGATGTGGGGACAGGGGCAGGTGTTGCTTACTTTGCACTGGACAAAGAACAGACATCCCGGTTGTTAAATGACAGTCAGCGCAGTTATCGGACCCATATCAATGAAACCTTGTTATCCGCAGTCTTGTTGGGTGTTTACGGCTGGAGCCAGATTGAGGAAATACGGCTGGATTTGGAAGGACACGGACGTGAAAACCTGCCAATGAGTTTTGACCTCAGTCAGACATTGGGCTGGTTCACCACCTTATATCCGCTAGTGTTGTCGATGCCATCTGGCACAGAGACTGGTGAGGTGCTCAACCAGGTGAAGAGCCAGTATCGTGCGACACCACAAAGTGGTATTGGATATGGCTTGTTGCGTTATCTGTCAGACAACAGACTGGCGCCGGAACAAAGCACAGCCGCTGAGTTGTTATTTAATTACCTGGGGCAGTTTGACCAGACAATGGATGGTGGTGAGCTGTGTGTAGCGCAGGAGTCAACAGGACGCTCGGTCAGTGACCGACGTGTTGCGGCACATGGGCTGACTCTGAATGGGATGGTGATAGCAGGCCAGCTGCAGTTTGAACTGACGTATGACAAGGCACGTTATCAGGCTGGGGCGATGCGTGATTTGATGGTTGCGATACATGAGTCCCTGGTGTCTGTTCTGACACACTGTCTGGCGGTGAAGCAAGGGGCTTGGGTGGTCGCTGACTTCCCATTAAGTACCGCGACCGATGACGATATTCGTCAGTGGCAAAAGCGTTATGCGTTAGTGGATTTATATCCAGCGACGGGGACGCAGCAAGGGGTGTTATTCCACAGTTTGTTAGCGCAAGGTAGTTATGTTTCTCAGACCTTGGTGGAGTTTGCGCATCTGGACCAGGCGCGTTTTGCCAAAGCCTGGGCACAGGTGATAGCACGTCATGATATTTTCAGAACGGCGTTTGTGGGTCTGGAGCAAGGTCGTGCGCAGCAATTGGTGGTGCCTGCAGTGGAGGCCACATGGCGGACCTGTGACTGGTCAGCAGAGACGGATGTAGTACAAGATGCGAAGTTGGCTCGTCTGCTGATTGAGGATAAAGCAGAAGGATTTGATGCCACAGAAGCGCCGTTATTGCGTTTTACCGTTTGTAATTTAGGGGAACGAGGCGTGCGTTGGTT
Source organism: Rheinheimera sp. B2H12 (assembly GCF_059620065.1). NCBI lineage: Bacteria > Pseudomonadati > Pseudomonadota > Gammaproteobacteria > Chromatiales > Chromatiaceae > Rheinheimera > Rheinheimera sp. B2H12. Next base: position 1,753,266 of record NZ_CM184363.1, read on the forward strand.
GTGGTCACATCACCATGCGCTGATGGATGGCTGGTGTTTACCGCTGGTTTTTGCGGAAGTGACGGAATGTTACCGCGCACTGGGTGCCGGTATCCCGGCGGAGCTGCCGGCAGTGGTGCCTTATCGGGGGTATGCGGGCTGGCTGAGTCAACAGAACAAAACACAGAGCCAGCAGTATTGGCAAGCGCAGTTGTCGGGGGTGAGCGCGAAGACGCCGCTGCCACTGATAGGAACAGAGCGGCCAGTGGCGCCGACGGATAGGGCGCAGAGCTATCAGTTGCGGTTAAATACCGAAGAAACAGCGGCGCTAGTCCAGCTTGCCCGGCGCAGCCAGACCACAGTGAGCGTGATTCTGCAGGGAGCTTGGAGTCTGTTACTGTCCCGTTATAGTGGTGAGTCCCAAGTGGTGTTTGGTGCGACGACATCGGGGCGTCCAGCTGAGCTGCCGGGTGTAGAGCAAATGATAGGGTTGTTTATCAATACGGTGCCAGTGGTGGTGGACTTCACAGAGCAATTGGATGTGAAGAGCTGGTTGCAGCGACTGCATCAGGCGCAAATAGAGCGAGAGCGCCACAGTTATTTACCGCTGGTGGAAATCCAGCGTCAGTCACGGCTGACGCAGGGGTTATTTGATAGCATTGTGGTGTTTGAGAACTACCCGGTGAATGAAGCCATAGGTGCCCATTTAGCTGATGCCGATTTAGAGATCGGTGCTATCCAGTTTATTGAAGACTCAAACTTTAGCGTTAACTTAGTCGCGCATTTAGCCAATACCCTTAGTATTGAGTTTTTAGTCAAAGATCCACGATTGAGTGGCAACTTGATGGCACAGTTGCTGGTTCACCTCAAACAACTGTTGATCAGATTTCCAGCACAAGAGGATGTACAAGTTTCGGCCTTATGCATGCTGGATGCAAATGAAGTTCACCATTTGATGGTCGAACTTAACGCCACGACATGTGACATCGCACTTGGAGTTGAATTTAAGTCTTGCTTTGAATCAGTGGTCGCTTATAACGGTGCAAACTGTGCTGTGAGATGCAACGGCGTCTCACTTGATTATCACGAACTCAACAAGCTGGTGAACCAGTTTGCGAGATACCTGACCGACTTGGGCGTCGAGCAAGGTGATCTGGTTGGTATTTATCTGCCACGTTCCGTAGATATGTTGGTCAGTGTGCTTGCCATGCTCAAACTAGGTGTAGTGTTTATTGCGCTGGACCCAAATCAGCCAAGAGGTCGAATTGAAGCAATTATTGATGATTCCAAACTGGAGTTAGTGATACTGAGCACAAATCAGGTCGAGCAATTTCCAGTCGAAGGCTTGGATGTGATTCTGCTTGATGATTTAGTGGTTAACCGCGCTTTTATGCATGAATTTGCTACGGAGGATCTCGACACCAACGTTGCCGGGGCTGAGTTGGCATACATTCTTTATACATCTGGCTCAACAGGAACACCTAAAGGCGTGCAAATTCGTCATTCCGGACTGATGAACTATTTAGATCATGCGGTTACTGCATACATTGACGATGAGATAAAGCAAGCAATCGTCAGCACCGCACTGTGTTTTGACGCGACCTTAACCAGTTTGCTGACGCCGCTGTTGTGTGGCCGCAGTGTTGTTTTGCTCGAGGATGGGGAGGCTATGTTTACCCAGCTTGCTGATGAATTAGTCGCATCGGAATGTGCTTCTTTATTCAAGCTCACTCCGGCTCATCTCGCTGCGCTACCCGCTTATATTAACGGCAGAGCTAGTCAGCAGCCACACCGGTTAGTGATTGGCGGTGAGCAGTTGACTACAGAAACTGTGTATAAGTGGAAGTCAGAAACTTTACCAGTTGCACGTTTTGTCAATGAATATGGTCCAACAGAAACTGTTGTTGGTTGTAGTGTTTATGAAGTTTCCGAGCTTGTACAGCTGGAGCGACTACGCAGTCATGTCATCCCGATAGGCACCGCGATACAAAATACTCAACTATATGTCTTAGATGATGCCATGTCTTTGGTTCCGGCCGGTGCTGTAGGTCAGCTTTATATTGGCGGCGCTGGTGTGTCTGCCGGTTACCTGAACCGTGTTGCTTTAACAACTGAGAAGTTTGTGCAGGCACCTGATGGATTCCCTTCAACTGTTCTTTATAAAACCGGAGACCTGGTGAAATGGCGTGTTGATGGCGAGCTTGAATTTGTTGGGCGTTGTGATGAGCAAGTAAAGGTAAATGGTTATCGGATTGAACTTGAAGAAATCATCACACTGATTAATCACGATCCGCAGGTTCGAGCTTGTGTGGTGACGGCGAGCAACGGGCCTTCAGCGCCGGCAATGCTACTAGCTTATCTGGAGATGACGAGTGACGATCTGCCAACAGAACATGTTATTTCGCGTATTCGGCAGCGATTAGCCAAGTCATTACCTCCTTACATGATGCCTGCTGAGTTTATTCCGATATCGTCTTGGCCATTAACTGTGAATGGCAAATTGGATAAAAAGGCGTTGCCTTTACCAGAAGGGGCAGATCAAAAAACAGGTTACCAAGCGCCAAAAACTGAGTTGGAGTCCACTTTGTGCGAGATTTGGCAACGTACATTAAATCTTGATGCTATTGGGGTGACGCAACACTTTTTCAGTATAGGCGGGGATTCGATCCGGGCTCTCAACGTAGTCGGAGAGTGCCGTCGTGTTGGTATAAAGTTTTCTGTTAAAGATCTACTTGATCATCCAAGTATCCGAGCGTTAGCTGAACACTTGGCAGATGCATCCGATGTCGACGAACCTTACCTTGAGTTTGCTGAATTTTCTTTGCTTTCTGATGAAGAAAAGCTGGTTCTTCCGCTGGAAGAACTTTGGGATGCATACCCGCAAACGAAGCTACAACAAGGGATGAACTTTCATAGCATGCAATCTGGAATTGCAGGCATGTATCACGATATATCCTCTGTCAGGGTACAAATATCATGGGATGAAGTGCACTTTAGAAATGCTGTTTCGCTGCTCGTCTCTGAGCAGGAAAGCTTAAGAGCCCGGTTTGATTTTGACGGTGACAGGCCTTTGGTCATAATTAACCAAGCGGCAGAGCTGCCAGTTTCTGTGGAGGATTTGCGTCATCTCAAACATATGGAAAAAGAGCTGGCACTTGCAACTTGGCAGGACAGAGATAAGGCCAACCCATTTACTATGGGCGCTATAATGTGGCGCATATCGGTACAGGTTATTGAGGATGACGAGTTTACCCTGCACTTAAGCTTTCATCATGCCTTGCTGGATGGCTGGAGCCGTGCGACATTAGAAACACGATTATTCTCGTATTACCAAGCCTTCCTCAACCAAGCTACTCCGAAGCAAAGTACGGAGGTTTTGCCATATCGCTATTTCGTGGCTCTTGAGCAGGATGCTTTACAAAACAAAGAGACTCGTGAATACTGGAAAAACATGCTGCAAGGTGCCGAATTGCCTTGGTGGATATCCAAGCGCGGCGCAGGTGATATTATTGCGTTGGATTTAGAAATCTCTGAACGAAATGTAAAAGGCCTGTTTTCATTAGCCAAGCAGTTGAAAGTTCAAGAGAAATCCGTATTTCTCGCCATACATATGGTTTTGTGCGGGCTTCTTGATGGCAAGAGCAAAGTGGTATCGTCTCATGTGTTTAATTGTCGGCCAGAGCGTACAGGCAGTGATCAAACTTTAGGGTTGTACTTAAATGCGCTGCCAGTGGTTATTGATTTTGCGCACATGTCTTGGATCGAATTGATCTTAGAGCTCGATTCCAGTATCAAACAGAGTAGCATGCATCGTCATTTTCCAACCACTGAGCTACAGCGGGTGACAGGTGTTGACCTTTCGGCTTCATTGTTTAATTACGTTGATTTTCATGTCTACGACAGTGTTTCAGAAGGATCAGCCTTGGTTTCACGCGATAGTTTTGAACGTAATAATTATTCTTTCCAAACCGCGTTTGAAAAAGTAGGAAAAGACGCTATCAGCATGTCATTGTTGTTTGACGGTGGCGTATTTGAAGAAAGTGTGTACAGGGAGCATAAATCAACGATTGAAAAGCTAATCGGTGTGATGTCAGATGCACCACACACGATTGTACCAACCAGCCTGGCCTCAAAGTGGGTATTTCCAAACCAACTGGAAGTGAAGGGAACTGATGTGCTGGTTCATCAAAAAATACAACGTGTTAGCCTTGAGTTTGGCGATAAAATTGCATTGCGTGATGTTCATCTCACGCTGAGTTACCAGCAGTTAAATGAGCGGGTAAACAGTTTGGCATGGATGCTGAGTGAACAAGGTGTCGGATTAGGTAGTACTGTAGCTATCGGTTGTTCTAGAAGTGTCCATATGGTCATTGCAGTGTTAGCCGTGATGTCATGTGGTGGTTGTTATGTGCCATTAGACCCTAGCCACCCGATGGACCGGATAGCACATATTTTATCTGAAAGCAGTGCAGCATATGTGCTGTCGGAATCGCGTTTTAAAGATAACTTTGCCACCTCGACAGCACAAATGTTTATTACGTTAGATGAGCTTGACTGGGAATTGTTACGGCAGGATTTCGCGATAGATAAAGCTGTGCCGGCAGTTGCGCCAGCCTATGCCATCTTTACTTCTGGCTCAACTGGTAAACCCAAAGGGGTGGAGGTTTCGCACCAGGCGCTAAGCACTCACTTATGTGCAATGGTTGAGCGGCTGGGTTCAGTAAATAACCAGTGCACCTGGTTGGCGGTGACGACTTTGTCATTTGATATCGCAGCTTTGGAGATCCTCTTGCCGTTGATGAATGGTGGTGAAGTCATTATTGCAAGCCAAGAAGCGATTCAAAACCCAGTGCAACTTATTGATTTGATCCATCACTACAAGATAAGCCATCTGCAGGCGACTCCTGCAGGTTGGCGTGCTTTGATTGATGCAGGATGGCAAGGAGAAAATACCTTAGTTGCATTAAGCGGCGGAGAAGCATTGCCAGTAAATTTGGCGAACGCGTTGTTGAGCCGTACCGGGCAGCTTTGGAATTGTTACGGGCCGACTGAAGCAACAATATGGTCGATGGTTGATCAAGTTAGTCGGGCTGATATACGAGGTTATAGCCTGCGGCTGAAAGGAACGTTGCTGGGTTATGCTCACAGCGTTAGAAATACGGCTGGGGAAGTATTGCCTTTGGGAGTGCCGGGCGAACTGGTCATAGCCGGCTTAGGCCTAGCCAACGGCTATATCAATGATCAGACTCGTACACAACAACAGTTCATAACTTTGGAGGAGCGAGTGCGCTGGTACAAAACTGGCGATTTAGTCAGACAGGTGGCTGTTGATGAATATGAGTTTTTAGGTCGCTTGGACCATCAGGTAAAGGTTAATGGCTACCGAATTGAGCTCGGTGAAATCGAGTTCCACGCGCGTTCAGAAGAACTAGTCAAAGATGCTGTTGCCTATACCTACCTGGATAAACAGCAGTCACCCCAGCTAGTGCTTTATGTCGTTTGCCAAAATGATCAACAAAGTGCAACGTGCTTATCACGTGTGAGATCTCGTATCGAGCGGGCGCTTCCTTACTATATGCAACCTAAGTTGATGTTGTTAGATCGTCTGCCGTTAAACACGAATGGCAAAGTAGATGTCAATAAACTACCGGTTTATGAGTACAGCAGCCAAAGCTATGTTGCTCCAACTAATGCGATTGAGACAGAAATGCAACAGATCTGGGCTGAGGTTCTAAAACTTGAGCCAGAACAGCTAAGTGTTAAAGACAACTTTTTTGACCTTGGCGGACACTCTTTGACCGTTGTCCAACTTATAGCGCGCATTCGTAAGCACTTTAACTTTGAAATCGACTTTCAAATATTTGTTCAGTCGGCATCAATTACTGATTTAGCAAGGTTAATTACTGATCACCGAACGTTGTTAAAACTAACTGAGAATGCGAAGAAGGCAACAACCCTCTCTTTATAAATACAATAACGAATTTGAGAAATATAAATATGGAAATAGAAAATGTAAGTGAACGTGTTGAGCCCACTCTGGATTTAGAAAGGGCCAGATTTTACTCAAATTCCAACTTTGAGTTAATTAAGTTTTTGTCTGAGACTACTGAAGCTAAATCGGAGAAAATTGATCTATATTCTGAGTCTGTGAATCATTTGATGCACGGCTATAAGTATCCGATGACACCGTGGCCGGTGATAGTTTCTCAGCCGATGGTTAGAGAGTTTGAACACATTATCGAAAAGCTTCCACGGCTCTATACCAAGGCTTTGAAATTATATTTTAAGGAGGATTCAGCTCATTTCTCTGATTATTTTAGGATGCCAGAGCATTTTTACGAGCTCTTTAATAAAATCGACATCAAGCCTGAAGAAATGTTTATCCGTCATGACCTGCTATTTAGCAATAATACGATAAAAATGGTGGAGACCAATGTTGGATCAACTTTAGGGGGCTGGCAGTATGACTGGTACGAATCGGAGTTTGAAGGTTTCTTAAATAAATATCCAAAGACCAGACAGCTTCAGATATATAAGCGAAACATATTTAAGGAAATATTTCTCTCGCTGGTTGATATGGTGATAAGAATTAAGCCAGGACGTAAAACGGTTAACATACTCATCCCAAGCATGAGCCCTATGGATGAGAAAGATATGGCATATATAATCCCTTCTTTCTCAACCATGGAGGGAGAGGGCGTCGCGGTTGAAATTAAAGGCTATATTATCCACAGCTTCGATGATTTAGTATTTGATTTGAATGGCTGCGTTTATTACAACAATATTGAAATGGATGTAATGCTTACAACCATCAAGGATGACATAAGAACCCCGGATGTCGTGAGCGCTCAGATCTATAATAGCTGTGCGAAAAACAAGTTCGTGTTTTTTGACGGCATCGTTTCGTCTGTAATGGGGAACAAAGTGTTGTACTCACTATTACATGAGCCTGAGCTCTTAGCGAATCTAGAGCCAGAAGAAGTAGCAATCATACAGAAACATATCCCATTCACAACCAGGCTGATAGAGGGGGATATGCTGTGGAATGGTGAATACGTTAATCGTAAAGAATTTGTAGCCAAGTATAAAGATAAGCTTGTATTAAAGAAAACCTTGTCTCATGAAGGCCGAGATGTGTTTATTGGCAAGCAGACCCCACAATTTGAATGGAACCTCCTGATCGAGTCCTGTTTGAGAAGTCGAATGTGGATAGCGCAGGAATTTTGCGAATCTGATGTTTACCCCGCATGCACACTGGACGGAGAGATTGAGAATTTTCACTTTATCTGGGGGATATTCGATTTGGGGGGAAGTTACAAAGGGGCCTTTGTAAGAGGCGTTGAAGTAGAACAAAAACAAGGTGTAATAAACGCTGCGACCGGCGCAAAAATCTTTGTCGTTTACGAAGAAAGAAACAAACGTCGGATAAGGATTTAGGGTTATGGGAGTTGATAATATGCATGTAAGTGAAATTTTTAGACAGTGTGAAGAGCAAGGTGTTGTCTTAAAGGTCAGCGGTGACAAGCTAGACATTAGTTTCGACGAGATGCCTTCAGAAGACCTGATTAGCCAATTAAAAGAGAACAAAAAAGCAATTATTTTGGCTATAGCGGAACATCAGCATAATTCGTCATTGGCGACTAAAAAAAACATCATTAAGCCAGTTGCTCGTGATCAAGAGCATTACCTTCTTTCCAGAGCACAATCAAGACTATGGCGCATCGACAAAATAGAGGGTGGTTCACCGAATTATAACATGCCAGTAGCGTTGAAAATTACAGGTGATTTTGATGTTTGCATTGCAAATCAGGCTATCAGCAAAGTTATTTCAAGACACGAAGCGTTGCGTTCAAACATAAAAGAAATTGATGGTAAACCTTATCAAATAATACATAATTTAGTTGAGTTCGAGTTTGACAACTTAAGTAATGTGGGTCTGGGGCCAACGGAAGTCGGAAAAATTATCGATAATGTGTTTAGTTATAAGTTTGATTTACAGAACGACAGGTTAATAAAAGGTGTATACGCTCAGTTGCCGTCAGACAGTGACGAGAAGCAACACCTATTAATCTTAGTAATGCACCACATCATTTCGGATGGTTGGTCTATTGGCCTTATGATTAATGAATTCGCTTCAAATTATGAAGCGATACTGTCAGGTTTTTCTCAGAATGACAAACCGTTGCCTTTGCAATATATTGATTATGCGCATTGGCAACAGTCGATTGTCGACGACGAATTAATACAAGAACAGTTAAGATATTGGTTAAGGAAGCTTGCAGGTGCACCAGATGTGCATAGTTTACCAGTTATGCAGTCGCGTTCTTCAAGATCTCTGGTGAGTGGCCAATCACTGATTAAAAAATTACCTGTTGATTTGCTTGGCAAATTACACGCGGTGTGTACAGAACACAAAATGACTCCTTTTATGGTGATCCATGCCGCAGTTGCCATGATGTTATCGAAGTTTTCTAACACGCATGACATTATGATTGGGACACCAGTTGCCAATCGGGTATCTGAAGATCTGGAACAGTTGATTGGTCTATTTGTAAATACCTTGGTATTAAGAACGAATACTGACTTTCATTACAAGCATGAGTATCTACAACATATTAAGCTGGTTAATATTGAAGCTCAAGCCAACCAAGATGTGCAGTTTGATCAGGTGGCAGATTTCTGTAAAGTGAAACGCAGCAACCAGTACACCCCTCTTTTTCAGATATTCTTATCACTTAATACTATTGAAAATCCAGATCTAGCTGTAACTGGATTACACTTCGAAACTTTGGGTAGCAACGTACAGCTAGCCAAGTTCGAATTGGATATTAGTGTAGAAATTAGTGATGAACATTTTAACGTGAGATGGTTGTATGACACGTCTTTATTTAATGAAGGGTTGATTGAACAATTCCATTCGGGGTTGACGAGTATATTAGAAACTTTGTTAGACGTTGATTCAACAGAAGTACTGAATATTAAGGGCGCTGATCAGACCCTTTTAGTAGAGGAACTGAACAAAACCAGTCAGGCTTATCGTCAGGATCAGCCATTACATCTGTTGTTTGAGCAGCAAGTTATGTTGCAACCTAGCGCCATCGCAGTAGAAAGTGGCGCGGACCGGCTGACCTATGCTGAGCTGAATGCAATGGCGAACCAATACGCCCATTACTTACAAGCTCAAGGGGTAGTTGCCGGCAGCCTGGTTGGTGTGAGTTGTGCTCGCTCCGCGGAACTGATTGTTGGCATGCTGGCTGTACTGAAAGCAGGTGCTGCCTATGTCCCTATCGACGCAAGCTACCCTGAAGAACGTATTCGCTTTATGTGTGAGGATACCGGGCTCACCCATGTGCTGGTTGAAGAAGACAGCCCACTGACGCACATCCTCAGTGCAGGTGTGCACTTACATCCGCTGTTGCTTGAATGGGACACTTGTCAGTCTTATTCCATTGATAACCCACGGTCAGATATCAAACAAAGTGATGCGCTGGCTTATGTGATGTACACCTCAGGCTCAACCGGGCAACCAAAAGGCGTCATGGTTAGCCATAAAAACATCATGCGCTCGGTTTATTGTGATACTAAGATCGACATCCAGCCACAAACTTGCGTCGCCTTCTGTGCCAACCCGTCATTTGATGCCGCAACTTGGGAGATCTGGGCGACGTTGTTGTCAGGCGCCCGGTTATTGGTGATCCAACCGGATGAGTTGCTTGAGGCCAGTCGACTGGAAGCACGTTTGTTATTTAGCAAAGCGAATATTTTGCACCTCACATCAGGGCTGTTCCGCCAATATGCCTATGCATTGCAAGCAAGCTTTAAACAGCTGGATTACCTGATAGTGGGTGGAGATAAGGTTGACTTTGCGGCGGCGTGTGAGGTGGTGCGCACCTGTAAGCCGAAGCATTTCTTCCATGCGTATGGACCGACAGAAACCGTGGCGTTCACCACCTTGTATGAAGTAACGCCAGCAAGTGTTGCGTCTGATGGACTTCCTATCGGTAAACCGATGGCCAACAGTCAGGCCTACGTGCTGGACGCACGTCAGCAGTTGCTACCATTTGGCGCCGTGGGCGAACTTTATCTGGGCGGAGACGGTGTCGCGCGGGGTTATCTGAACCGGGAAGGGTTAACCGCAGCCCGCTTTATTGCCAATCCTTTTGGTGCAGGACGCCTTTACCGGACCGGCGATTTGGTGCGCTATCGCCATGATGGAGAGCTGGAGTTTTTGGGTCGTGAAGATGACCAGGTGAAAATCCGGGGCTTCCGTATCGAACTGGGTGAGATTGAATACCAGTTGGAGCAATGCGCGCAAGTGCAGTCAGCGGTGGTCATAGCGCAGGTGCACGAGGGTGGCAAACGCTTAGTGGGTTATGTGCAAGGCAAAGAAGGTGTTGCACTGGATGTTGGCACGTTGCGCAGTGAACTGGCGCAACGGTTGCCTGAGCATATGCTGCCAAGTGTGTGTGTGGAAGTGAAGACGTGGCCGCTGACGGTCAATGGCAAGGTGGACAAAAAAGCATTACCTTCGGTGAGTGAAGGTGTGATGACCAGTAGCTACGTTGCGCCAGCGCATGAGTTGGAAGGACAGTTACAGGCGCTTTGGGCAGTGTTACTGCAATTGCCGGTAGAGCAGGTCAGTGTGACCGGGAATTTCTTTGAACTGGGCGGTGATTCAATTTTATCGATCCAGTTGGTCTCACGTGCCGCCAAAGAGGGGCTGCACTTTAGCGTGAAAGATCTGTTTGATGCGCCAAGTATTCGTCAGTTGGCGGCGGTGGTGAAGAGTGGCGTCCAAGTGGTGGCGCCGCAGGGACGGGTTGATGGCGGTATAGTGTTGTTGCCCATCCAGCAGGCGTTACTGGCCGATGAGACGGACTGGCATCATGTCAATCAGGCGGTGCTGTTGGAAACCCCGGTGGATTTTGATGCGGGTTGTTTAGCAGAGATGGTGAAGGTCTTGTACCGGCGTCATGATGCACTGCGCCTGGCGTTTAACAAAGTTGAGGGTCAGTGGCGTGGTGAGCATGTGGAGCTGACAGCAGCGCAACTGGAGAGTGCGGTGAGTGTGCGGACGCGGGTGGGTGATAGCTGGGCGTTTTTACATGATGCAGCCAGTGAAGTTCAGGGCAGTTTAAATCCGTCGGCGGGTGAATTAGTGCGAGTGGTGCATTGGTCGGCGACAGGTGAGCGAGGACGATTGTTGCTGGTGGTGCATCACTTGGCGATAGACGGCGTGTCGTGGCGTATTTTGCTGGAAGATTTGGAGTTGCTCTATCGGCAGCAGCAACAAGGAGCAGTCCTGACACTAGGCGCGAAGACGTCATCGTATCAGCAGTGGGGTGAATACCTGCAAGCCTATGCAAATAGCGAAGCCGTCCAAGCGCAACGCGACTATTGGGATCATATTGTTCGTTACCCAGTAAAACGCATTGCCGATATTCAGCAGTTGGACGCTGAAAAACTACAAGGTGACCAATGGTTGGATCACAGTTTTAGTCTTTGTTCGCAAAGTACCCAAGCTTTACTTAGCCAATGTCCAAAGGTTTACCAAGCCCATATAAATGAATTACTGCTCAGTGCAGTATTAATGGGTTTGAACCGCTGGGGTGACTTTAACAGCATGCGAGTCATCCTTGAGAGTCATGGGCGTGAGCCGATTTTTGACTCATTGGATATCAGCCAGACTATAGGTTGGTTTGCAACTAGCTTCCCATTTTTGATGACTATAAAACCCGGAAGCAATGTGGCTGCGGTCATAGATTCGGTCAAGTCTCATTATCAAGGTATACCCGAAAAAGGCGTGGGCTATGGCGCTTTGAAGTATCTTTGTAACCATAAAAAAATCGAAAAAAATCAAAGTACAGAGTTGTTATTCAACTATCTGGGACAGTTTGGCAGCGTTGAACAGCAAGACAATCAATTCAGAATGGCCAGAGAATCAGTCGGCGAACAAAAGAGCATCAATCGGAAGTATGAGTATCCGCTTTCGTTTGAAGCTTTGGTAAGAGAAGGTCAATTAACCTGTTCGCTCGGGTTCCAGGGGGCACAGTATTCATCTGAATACATGGCAGACTTACTGAAATGCATAGAGTATGTGTTAAGAGATATCATCGGATTAGCAACTCAAACGCATGTGACATTTGAGAATGCACACCCAGCTCACAGTACAATTGAAAAACAGCTAGTAGACATTCTGGGTACTTTTACGGCCACTCCTCCGCATCAAATTGACGTTACTGAGCGTATCGTGGATATATGTGCTGATGACAGCACTGTGATTAACGTTATCAACAAACTGGTACACATTGGCTATAACGGTGTGTCGCTTTCGACCCTGTCCAGTTATCCAAGTGTTCGCCAACTTGCAGAAGAACTTGAACAGATTAGTTCAATGGGCAAAGGAAGCGAACGTTCATTAGTCTTTTTAAACGGCAAAAACCACGATAATAATCTGTTTATTTTTCATCCGTTTTCAGGGGGGGTTGGCGGTTATCAGCAGTTAGCAGCGGAATTGTCAGATTACATCAATGTCATAGGTTTGCAGGCTCCTTATTTGTATGATTGTGAAATGCGTTTTAATACCATGACTGACTTGGCTGCATATTACATCAAGGCGCTGAAGACGTTTCAACCAGAAGGTCCTTATCGTTTGGCTGGTTGGTCTGCGGGCGCGCAAATTGCGTATTCTGCTGCGTTGGTGCTACTAGAGCAAGGCGAACAAGTGGACTACCTGAACTTGATCGACCCAATGCTTCTTGAAAATCAACCGTTGGATAACGTACAGGACTTCGTCCGTTTTCTTATCCAGTTTGCAACGGGTTTTGATCAGCCATTGCCTGATGGTTTATTTAATAGCCTGCCAGATACAGCAGATGTTGAAGGTATCCTTGCGATCGCCGTCGATTATTTACATAAACAGCAGCTGCCTGGACTTGAATCTCTGGGTAGGGTCAAGATGATGCTTTACGCAGGTTTGGACTATCGGCTGGCAGAGCGGCCATGGCGTCGGATCAGAGGTGTTAAGTCGTCCCATCTGGTGATAGCGTCGAACCGGGAGAATATCGAGGAGTATATTTTTAGCTGGGGAGACTATTTACCGGTTGATTTCCAAAGTGAAATTGTACCAGGGGAGCACGAGACGCTAATCAGTGATAAGTCGACTATGAAGCGCATAGTTGCCAAGTTTAAGAAAGACCTGATTGCTTTGGATCATCCGGCCAGGCAGTGGTTGCCAGAAACAGAGGCACCGACATGCGCTTAGCTGTAAAAAGGAAGACAGAGTGATGGAAAATATTACAAATCCAAGCGCAAGCTCAATCTTTATTGAACATTGTCAACGGGAGTCTAGCTTGAGTGAATGGCTGAACCAACACAGTGATTCGGTCAGAACATTGCTTGGCGATAAAGGAGTTGTGCTATTAAGAGGGCTCAATGTATCAAGTAGCATGCAATTCAGAGAGATCCTCTCAGCGATAAGCCAAAATGACCTGCTGTCTTACGAGTTTCGTTCGACGCCACGAACGTCGTTGAAAGGCAACATTTATACGTCCACTGAATATCCGGCTGATCAGTGTATTGCACAACACAATGAGAATGCATACACCAATGATTGGCCAATGATATTGGGCTTTTTTTGTCTTATTCCGCCCGAGCAAGATGGCGCTACACCTGTTTGTGACAGCCATGTCATATATAAGGCACTGCCCAGTGAGTTAGTTGACAAGTTTGAACAAAAAGGACTGATGTATGTGCGGAACTTCTCAGAAATAGATTTGCCTTGGCAGGAAGTATTTCAAACCGATTCACGAGATGACGTTGAGCAGATATGCCGGCAAAGGCAGATAAACTTTGAATGGGGCACAAGTACCTGTTTGCGAATAGAGCAAAAAAGACCAGCGACTATAACTCATCCAATGTCGGGTAAGCCGCTGTGGTTTAATCAGGCGCACTTATTTCATCATTCAAATCTGTTACCGGAAGTTTTAGATAACCTGCTGCAACAGCGATGCCATACAGAGTTGCCGCGAAATGTCTACTTCGGAGATGGGGAAGAGATCTCTCTTGATGAGTTGTCCATTATACGTGCCGCCTATGAAAAACATACGGTGTTCGAACCTTGGCAAAAAGGCGATGTAATGCTGTTAGACAACATGGCGTTTACCCACGGCAGGCAGCGTTATCAAGGTAACAGAAAAGTGCTGGTAGGAATGAGTTCTCCATACTCCAGCCTGCAGGAAGTTTAGCGCATAAGCGCATGTTTTGGATAAATCCGGTCACTTAGCTGCCACGTGCTTGATAAGAGAAGCGCGATTTGCAAGTGACCGCTTATCTCAGACATCGCTGTTGAGGCTCACCAACATACGCAGTCTGAAGCTCGTTAATAAATAAAATCATACAGGTGATTTATGGAAGTAGTGAATAAGCAGGATCCGGGAGAACATCGGATCATTATTGGCGTTTCTTTTGGATACCACGATGCTTCCTGTTGCATATTGAAAGACGGGAAATTGTTGGCTGCGGTACAGGAAGAACGTTTCAGCAGAGTTAAGAATGACCGTTCATTTCCTCGTCAAAGCCTGAGGTACTGCCTTGAAGTTGCGGGAGTTAGTCTGGCCGAAGTTGATTGCTTTGCCTACTACGAAAACCCAGAAAAGAAATTGTCTCGACAACTTTGGATGGGAGCTGTTGACGATGCCGACACAGTACGTAAAAAGCAGGTTATTGACCATGTTTATAGCCTACGCCCAGAGCAAGAAATCCGTAACATCACCGGGTACGCGGGGCGCATAGAAATAGTCGAGCATCACCTGTCACATGCAGCAAGTGCTTACTACTATTCCGGATTCAGTGATGCGGCCATATTGACGGTTGATGGTGTTGGGGAATGGGCAACGACATCATACGGTGCAGGTGGAGAAACATCTTTGAATATATTTGAAGAAGTCGATTTTCCGCATTCACTTGGTCTGTTTTACAGTACAGTCACCGCGTTTCTTGGCTTTAAAGTAAACAGTGGCGAATACAAAGTTATGGGACTCGCCCCTTATGGCAAACCTAAATACACAAAACAAGTTCGCAAGCTAATTAAAGTTTTAGATAAAGGGCAATACGAACTTAATTTGGAATACTTCGACTTCTTAAACACTCATAGAATGTTTTCGGACAAATTCACCGAGTTGTTCAACATCATGCCAAGGGTCCCTGAATCAGTACTCTTGCAGCAGCACAAAGACATCGCAAAAAGTGTTCAAGTAGTACTGGAAGAAATCCTGCTAGAAAAAGTCCACTATTTATATACACAAATGCCTTCTAAAAATTTATGTATGGCTGGTGGTGTGGCTTTGAACTGTGTCGCAAATGGGCGGATATCACGCGACGGTCCGTTTGAGAATGTGTTTGTTCAGCCTGCCGCTGGTGATGCAGGCACAAGCTTGGGCGCTGCGGCTGTCGCCTATGTCCGAATAACCGGAAAACGACCAGATCCGGCACCACTGAATAACGTGTATTTGGGACCAGAATACCCAGCCAGCGACATTCTCCGCTTGGTGAAAAATTCGCAGGTCGCTTTTAATAATTTCACGGGAAATGAGAATGCGTTGGTTGAATTCGTCGCTGAAAAAATCAATAAAGGCTGCATCATTGGTTGGTATCAGGGGCGAATGGAGTTTGGTCCACGGGCATTGGGTGCTCGTTCTATTATTGCTGATCCCAGACGGCCGGATATGAGAGAAAAGATTAACGGACTCGTCAAAAAACGCGAGGGGTTCAGACCTTTTGCTCCTGCAGTTAAGCTCGACAAAGTGCAGGAACATTTTCAACTGGCGAAGGCTTCACCTTTTATGTTGGAAACCTGTCAGGTTATTTCACCTCTGCACCTGCCGGCAATCACACATGTTGACAACTCAGCGCGTGTCCAAACAGTAGATGAAAGTAGCAACCCTAGATTTTATCGGCTGTTGGATGCTTTTGAACAATTAACAGGATGTCCAATTCTGCTCAACACCTCGTTTAATGTTCGTGGTGAACCCGTTGTTTGTTCGCCAATGGATGCAATTACTTGCTTCATTCGAGCGGAAATTGACTACTTGGTTTTAGGTGATTGTGTAATTTCACAACAAGATATCCCGGAAGTCTGGCATCTGGGGGTCAGCAACACCCCCCTGAAAAAATACCATCAAGCGCGAGCTGTCGGTCATGCTGTGTATTCATTTTTATAGGAATCGATCTGATGGAACAACAAAAAATATCAAGAAAAACTGCTGACGAATTAGCTCATCAAATATTCCATGAGCATGATCTGGATATTAATTCTCTTTTAACTTCTGTAGGTTTAAAAGAAGAGGAAGTCCCTTTCACA
The DNA here is from genome assembly GCF_059620065.1 of Rheinheimera sp. B2H12. Classification (NCBI taxonomy): domain Bacteria; kingdom Pseudomonadati; phylum Pseudomonadota; class Gammaproteobacteria; order Chromatiales; family Chromatiaceae; genus Rheinheimera; species Rheinheimera sp. B2H12. The sequence goes on from NZ_CM184363.1 coordinate 1,769,605, forward strand.
AAAAAGGCCCCAAGAGACTTCACCGGACAGGTAGGGATATGGCAGTTGGAAGCACACGACAACCGTTTTATACGCTCCAGAGACTTTGCGAAATCCTGGCCTTACTGGGCTCAGATACCTGCATTTAATTTACAGAAAGAATGCAAACGTGTCGTTTTTATTGGCGAATCAGCCGCACGTGGCATGTTTTACGATCCGTCATATACACCAGCTCAGGTCCTTGAACGCATGCTTAACGAAAGCAGTGACGAAGGGAGAGTCGAAGTGCTGGATTTTGCCCGAACGAACGCGACAATTTGGACTTTGGGTGAGGTAGTACAGGCCTCTGCACAATTGGAACCGGACGTAGTTGTGATCTTCGCTGGTAATAACTGGATCGACAGTAACACCTATCACTCTGGCAAAAAGCATACAAACTCGCTGGCGGAAAGTTATGAACGTTCCGGCATCGCTGCATTCAAAGATGCAATCGAATCAACACTGACAAAAGATATTGAACGCTTATGCCAATTAACTGAGCGCGTTTATAACCAAAAGGGGACGCCAGTATACTGGGTGATCCCAGAATTTAATTTAGTTGATTGGAAAGAGCCAACTGCTGATGCAGCTTGGTTGCGTTCTGCTGTTGATAATACCCAGTGGCTGGCTCTGCAGCAACAAGTCTTAACGGCGCTTTCTCAATATGAATATGCGAACTGTCTAAAATTGTTGTTAGAGATGCTGGCGTTGGATACAGGATTATGTGCGTGGACACATTATCAACTTGCTGATGTATATAAAGCGTTGGGGGATACTACAGCACAACGGCGCGCTCTGGAATCGGCGCGAGATGCAGTTATCTTCGATAATACGCGTCGCCTGGTTCCCAGAGTTACTAGCCAGATCCGGGAACATCTAATCAAATCGATCAAAGAAGCAGGGCACAGCTATATTGATTTGAAAGAAGTATTGCAGGAAGCATCAGAAAGTGGCTTGCCTGATCGTTCTTTCTTTTTAGATTATTGCCATCTCAATAGCCGAGGTATTCAGCTCCTGATGGCTAAAGTTAGTGATGCAGTTCAGCTAAATTGTTTTAAACGTGCTGCCAAAGCTAACTCTCTATTAGATGAACGCACTTTGCCCTCGCAGAAGGATGAGGCTGATGCCTGTTTGTTGGCTGCTATTCACAACGCTCACTGGGGACAGCCGAGCGAAATTATCAACTATTTCTCTGAGTTGGCCATTAAAGGTTCACCTCAGATTATCAATACAATGAGTCGCCTCATCGAGATCCAAAACGACCGTACACCACTTTGGATGAACCAGTCTATCACCCAACTGTTAGATGAGGTTTCGCCGCAGGTGCAGCGCTATTTAATATCGATGGAATACAAGTGTTTTGACCGGGTGTTGTTTAATGCTTTTGCCCGCAGTGCGAAACAACATGACATAGACTTGGCGTCTGCATTGGGTCGAACTCAAATTCGCCAGCATGCTTTGCAAGATGGGCAAATATTCAATCTTCTGGACCCATATTTCAACTCACTTTCTTTTGCCAACTTACAAATGGTGGCAGATGATGTAGAAACCTCCCAAGATTATTTCAACAGCTATCAACGAAGAAGTGATTTTTGTTTTGTAGCAGAACGAGCTAAAAAACTTAAAGCAGAAGTGTGTCTACGTCTTGGTGTATATCAAAAGAGCCCGCAACCTGTCACATTTTTGTTTAATGGGACGGCGATTACCGAGTTTGCTTTGAATTCAAACTGGCTTCGCCATGAATTTTATTTACCAGAGGAACTGGTCAAAGAAGGAATTAACGAATTGACCATTCTCTGGCCGATTTCATTGGCTGATGATGCACACAAAGATAATGTGGTTCGAATAGAAAAAAGGCAGGCACCAGAGATATTTCCACTATTTGGGTCAATTTACGATTTTAAGGTGAGAGGCTAAATATGATTCCTTCTTATAACTTTAAAAGTATGGTGAATATTTATCAATCGATAGACCATGTAGCCATAGCCGTTTTGAACTTAGAAAAAGCCATTTTATTTTATCAGTCGGTACTGGGTTTTGAGCTGGTTGATCGCAAGACAACATTGGGTAAAAACTCAGGGATGGTATCCGCAGTTATGTCTGGTGGAGAATTTACAATTGTTTTACTGCAAGGCTTGGAAGCGGAGTCGCAGGTTTGCCGGTATATCAATAAGTATGGTCCTGGTGTGCAACACGTCGCATTTCTGACCTCCGATCTCGATCATTCCGTTGAGCTGCTAAAAGGAAACGGAATTCACTTCTCAACCAGCATCATTCAAGGAACAGGCTTGCGGCAGATATTCTCAAACCGAGATGAAAATAGCGGCATGATGTTTGAAATTATTGAGCGCAAGGGAAACGAAGGTTTTGAAGATGACAGTGTGCAAGATTTATTTGTGCAGTTAGAGAAAAGTGAGTTGGTGTAATTATGAGGGAGAAAATTACAATTAAACGCACTGCACTTGCATATCAGGATGATCCCCAACTAGGGGTTATGAATTTTCTCAATGAAGTTGCTGAAAAATTTCCAAATGCCATCTCATTTGCTTCAGGCAGACCTGCTGAAGTGGCTTTCGATATACCTAAGTGGTTAAAAAGTCCTGAAGTATTCGCTGATTTTTGCATGAAAACCGAGGGCAAAAGTCGTGATTCTATTTTTCGGTCAATTGCTCAATACGGTAAGACTGCTGGCATAATCAACAAGTTAATCGCCAACTCTCTAGTAAAGGACGAAGGTATTGAGATAAATGCAGACAATATACTGGTCACCAATGGCGCTCAAGAAGCTATGGCCCTATGTTTGTCTGTGTTGTTCAAACCTGGCCGAGATGTACTTCTTGTTACAGATCCCACTTACATTGGGATCACAGCGCTTGCACGCATTAAAGGCATACGGATTGAGGTCGTGGAAAGTGATAATGAAGGGCCTTGTATTGCGAACCTCCAGGCAGTAACGGCCCGCATTAAGCAGAGTGGGCTCGAGGCGCCGGCATTTTATTTGATCCCCGATTTTAACAATCCCGTTGGCACATCAATTTCTCTGGCGCGAAGGACTGAATTATTGAACTATGCGCGAGATTCTGGTCTCCTGCTTTTGGAAGATAATCCATATGGATTATTTCATTACAGTCAAGAAAAGCTTCCTACACTTAAATCTTTGGACAGGCATGGTGATGTCATTTACATAGGAACATTCTCAAAGACTGTTTGCCCTGGTTTAAGAGTGGGTTATTTGATTAGTGACCAGATGGTAGATCACGATGGCTCCATAACGTCGTTAGCATCAGAGTTTTCAAAGGTTAAGAGCCTGATTAGTGTAAATACCGGGCAGATCGCTCAGGCGATAGTCGCAGGTGTGCTTATTGAAAACGACTGTTCACTCAATGACTATGTGAAGCCGCTCAAAGAGCTTTATAAAAATAACAGAGACTTTATGTTGGAAAAGTTGCATGAAGTTTTTAATGCGCCAGGTAGTGTTTTATTTGGCAGGGTACAATGGAATCATCCGCAAGGCGGTTTCTTCATCACCCTAACGTTACCATTTAACTTCAGCGAAAAAAATGTTTACGAGTGTGCAGAGCGTTTCGGTGTTTTATGTATGCCGTTAAGTTTTTTCTCTGTTCAAGGAAATTATAACAACTGTATTCGTTTATCTTTCAGTTATGTCAGCAAATCTCAAATAGCAAAGGGAATTCAGGCATTATCTGAATACCTTTCACTTAAAATAATGGAAGAAGTATGAGCCACATAATCGTTGATGTTAGCTGTATCAAAGAGATTATTAATCGTTCCTTTGAAGTTTACGACCTATCACAAAAGCATCGTGAATTTATGTCGGTGGGGCTGTTAAATCCATCATTGCAAGGTATCGACTCGCATGGTGTTGGTTTGCTGGAAACCTATCTTAAAGAATTGGAGGGAGGACGGGCTAACCCACATCCTAAGATAGCCTTCGATAATCAGTTTCCAGCAGTAGCCCATATGAACGCCGGTCATGCGCTTGGTATCGTTGCAGGGTACGAAGCCGTGAGTAAAGGAATAGAGCTGGCCCAGCAAAATGGAATCTCTGCAATTAGTGTCACTCACTCTAACCATTTTGGCGCAGCATCAAACTACAGTATCTATGCAGCTGAACGTGGCTATCTGTGTATATGTATGAGCAATGCAGATTCTTTAGTTGCTTGCCATAACGGCAGCGAGAGTATTTTTGGCACAAATCCGATCAGCTTCGCTGCGCCAGGCACTGATGGGGAACTCTTTAGCCTGGATATGGCCACAAGCCAGGTATCGCTGTCAAAAATTTTGCAGTTTTTAGCAACAGAGCAAGAAATAGATGAAAGCTGGGCGAGTGACATAGACATAAAAAATAAAAAGATTGGCGCATTAAAACCCCTAGGGGGGTATAAAGGGCAAGGGCTAGCAATGATGGTGACCATCTTAACCAGTGTGCTGAATTCAAGTCTATTCGATTGGGAAATGAACCACTTATACACACCACCATTTGATCACCCCAGATTTGTCAGTCACTTTTTTATTACAATTAATATTGAGGCATTTACATCTATGGAGCGCTTTTGCAAAAACATGGATCTACTACTTCATAAAGTTCGAACAGCAACAAAGCTTAGCGATAAACCTGTCTGGGTAGCTGGTGATAGAGAGAAGGAGACAGCTAAAGAAAGATTAGAAAAAGGAATACCGCTAACTGCCGCCCAATACGAGTTTTACCAGCAATTGGCGAAGAAACTCTCGATAGACTTTACATGAACGGTACTGTTCGAGTCGTTTGGCAGACCAATTAAGTGAGTAGTATCCAAAACAATTGGTCTGTTCGTTATTTGATTTACCGCGCTCTACTTTTTACAATTGGCTTGCTGGGCATAAAAAAACCCGCAGTGCGGGTTTTTTATGAGGTCACGGCAAAAAACGGCTCAGCGTTTTTCTTCCGGGAATGTGACGTTCAGTTCCAGCACCGACAGTTCGTCCGAGCTCTTTTCTAAGGTCACCGACACCTGATCATCAGCGATATCGACATAACGACGGATCACTTCCAGAATATCGCGCTCCAGCTGCGGCAAGTAATCCGGGCTGGTGCGGCGGCGACGTTCATGCGCAACGATGATCTGCAGCCTTTCCTTGGCAGTTGACGCAGTATTCTTCTTGGAAGAACGGAAATAATCGAGTAACGACATACCTTAGCCTCCGAAAATCCGTTTGAACAACCCTTTCTTTTCCACATTCAGGAAACGGAAGGGGATTTCTTCGCCCAGCAGTCGGGCAACGGTATCCATATAAGCCTGACCTGCATCACTTTCAGTATCCAGGATCACCGGCTGACCAGAGTTCGACGCATTCAGCACCGCCTGCGACTCCGGAATCACACCCAGTAATTTAATCGCCAGGATTTCGTTGACGTCTTCGACACTCAGCATTTCACCTTTGATCACCCGCTCCGGATTATAACGGGTCAGCAACAGATGTTCTTTGATGCCCGGTAAGCCTTGCTCGGCGCGGCGGGATTTACTCGACAACATGCCAAGGATCCGATCAGAATCGCGCACAGAGGACACTTCTGGGTTGGTGACAACAATAGCTTCATCGGCAAAATATAACGCCATCATGGCACCCGATTCGATACCGGCTGGTGAGTCACATAAAATAAAGTCAAATTCTTCTGACAGTTCGTTCAGGACCCGCTCTACCCCTTCTTTATACAGGGCATCTTTGTCGCGGGTTTGCGAAGCTGGCAGGATATATAAGTTGTCCAGACGTTTATCACGGATCAGTGCTTGTTTTAAATTTGCTTCGTTGTTGATCACATTAACAAAGTCATACACCACGCGCCGCTCACATCCCATAATGAGATCAAGGTTACGCAGGCCGATATCAAAATCGACGATCACGGTTTTATGGCCTTTTAAAGCCAGGCCAGTGCCAATGGCAGCACTGGAGGTGGTTTTACCAACCCCACCTTTCCCTGAAGTCACAACTATGATTTTTGCCATAGCACACAATCCTTAGAATAATTCTGCTAATACTAATTGACCGTCCTGCAAGCTGATACAGGTCGACTTGCCCCAAAATTCGCCTTGCAGGCTTTCACTTAACCAATAGTTACCGGCAATTGAGATTAACTCGGCTTGCATATTGTAACAATAGATCTTTTTACTGCTGTCGCCGCCAGCGCCTGCAATGGCTTTACCGCGCAACGACCCATAAATATGAATATTGCCATCGGCAATCACTTCGGCACCGGCACCGACCGTGCCTTTGATGATCAAATCACCGCCTTTAACATAAATTTGCTGGCCGGAACGAATATTCTGCTCCACCAGTTTGGTATCCACCAAGGCAGGCGCAGGGGCTGGCGTCGGGGCCGGTGACACTGCGGTTTTTGTCGCAGGCTCGGCAGCTTTGTTATTTTTGCTCAGTTGCAGCGCTGCTAAACCAGCCTGATGGGCGGCTTTTTTCAGCTCGCCGCTGGCACCACAAATGCCAACCAGCACCAGTTGCAATTCCACAAAAAGCTGTTTGATAGCAACAAAATCGGGGATATCAGCGGCATTTTCGACATTAATAACCACTGGGGCCTGATGGAAAAAACCTGGCGCCTGCGCCAGCTTCTGCTGAAGTTGTGTCCGAAGTTCAGCCACACTGAAATCCTGACAATATAAAACTGATAAAGGAAACAGGCTTCCTTTTAACTCAAATGAGTGATCCGACATAGCAACCGTGAGCGCAAAATGAATGAAATTGGTTAGGGTTCTTAGCTGCAAACAGAGCGCAAGACCGGATGACAGAGAAAATGCCGGTCGCCGGGCTACAGCGGTTCGCAAGATAAGCGCTTCATGGTATAGTCTGCGCCTGTGTTAGGCAAGTTACCCAGAGTAGATTTTGTCCCATGTTAACTGTTATTTATAAAAGCCCGCGCAAAGATCAAACTTATTTATATCTGTTACGGCGTGACGATTTCAGTGCCGTACCTGCTGCTCTGCTGCAAACCTTCGGCAAACCGCAATTTGTCACCTTACTGGATTTGGCCAAACGCAAGGCGCTGGCTGGTGCTGAGCTGGAAAAGGTAAAAACTGCGTTGACTGAACAGGGCTTTTATCTGCAGATCCCACCGCCACCGGAAGATTTACTGGCCGAGCACCAAGACTGGTTGGCGCATAACCCTAAAGCAGAATAAGGATTTTCAGGTGTATCGAGTTGTATGTATTTCCGTACTGGCGCTGTCTGCTCTGGCATGTAGCAGCCAGACTGTGGTGGCCGACACCGCTAAAAACACTGCCAAACCGACTGTGAACACAACAGCCAACACCGCTGCTGCTGTTACGCCAAACGCAACCGTTTCAACTGGCGCAGCCAAGACGGCGGCTGGCTTTGTCCTATACGCCAAGGCGTTACAGCAAGAAGCCATGCAGCGGGGCTATCCACCGTCTTTAGTCAGCGATGTGTTTGCCAGTTTAGAATTCCACCCGCGGGTGGTCAGCGCCGACCAAGGTCAGCCTGAGTTTGTCGAAACGCTGGATACTTATCTGCCGAAACGCGTCAATAAGCAGCGCATTGACATAGCGCGCAAGATGTATCAACAGCATAGGGCTGAACTCAGTCGGGTTGAGCAGCAATACGGCGTGCCGGCGCGTTTTATTGTGGCACTGTGGGGGCTGGAAAGTGCCTTTGGCCGCATTACTGGCAATTATTCAGTGCCGTCCGCGCTGGCGACACTGGCGTATGATGGTCGGCGCGAAGCTTTTTTTAAGCAGGAATTTTTTCTGGCGCTGGATATTCTGGCGGCAGGTCATATTGAGTTAGCGCAGATGAAAGGTTCCTGGGCAGGTGCCATGGGTCATACCCAGTTTATGCCCAGCTCCTTTATGAAATATGCGCAGGATGGCGACGGCGATGGCCATAAAGATATTTGGACTAACCGCTCTGATGCTTTTGCTTCTATTGCCAGCTATTTAAAAACTGAAGGCTGGCAACCCGGCGTGAATTGGGGCCGTCAGGTGCGGTTACCCAATCATTTTGATTACAGCCTGGTGATCCCAAAAGGCAGTAAAGATCGGGCGCAATGGCTGCAATGGTGGGCAAAATCAGAACGCAGCGTCAATGACTGGCGCCAGCTAGGCCTGACCCAGCTGGATGGTTCAGTCTTACCTGCCAGTTCGCTTAAAGCGGCGCTGGTGATGCCGGATGACAAAGAAGGACGGGCCTATCTGGCCTATGCTAATTACCAGACCCTGATGCACTGGAATCGCTCTTATTATTTTGTCAGCAGTGTCGGTTATCTGGCTGATGAAATTATCCGTCCGCCATTGGCCAAATAAGTGTCGGTAGTGACAGTGTGTTGCATTGATGAATAGTCACTGCCTTGAGCAGCGGCGCACAATAAAAAGAGGCAGGCATGAGTTATCAGCATCAGGACTGGCAGGGCAGTGCAATTGACCTGCCTGTCGGCAAAGTGGTGTGTATTGGTCAGAATTATCATGATCATATTGCCGAAATGCGCAGTCAGACAGCGCCGGACGCGCTGTTTTTTATCAAACCAGCCACAGCGCTCTGTGCCCTGGCAGCACCAGTGCAGATCCCAACGGATCGCGGTGCTGTGCACAATGAAACTGAAATTGCCGTGCTGATAGGCCAGACGTTGTCTCAGGCGTCCCCGGCCGAGGTCGCGGCTGCGATCTGGGGTTTTAGTCTGGCGCTGGACCTGACCCTTAGGGACGTACAAGCCAGTTTAAAACAATTAGGCCGGCCCTGGGAGATTGCCAAAGGTTTTGATGGCGCTTGTCCGCTGGCTGGTTTTGTGCCAGCAGCACTGGTCTCTGCGCCGCAGCAACTGCAGTTTAGTTTGCAGGTCAATGGTCAATTACGCCAGCAAGGCGATGCCAGTTTGATGATCCGCGGTATCACGCAGATGATCAGTGAAATGAGTCAGTGGTTCATGCTGCAACCCGGCGATGTGATCCTGACCGGGACACCGGCTGGCGTTGGGCCATTACAGCCCGATGATCAGTTAACCTTACAGTTATTGCCCTGGTTGTCGCTGACCACCCGGGTGACTAGCCGCAGCACCAACGCTGCCCGTTAAGCTTGCCGTCAGGCAAACAGGAAAGAATATGAACTTACAAGACAAGTTCTGGGAAAGTAAAACCCTGGAACAAATGACCACTGCGGAGTGGGAAGCCATTTGTGATGGTTGCGCCAAGTGTTGTCTGAACAAATTTATTGATGAAGAAGACGAAGAACTGTCAGGCCCAACCGATTATATTTTGCCGGAAGAAACGGTGTATTTCACCAATATTGCCTGTCAGTACCTCAATAGCAATAAATGTGAATGTACCTGTTACGATAACAGAACTGTACTGGTGCCAGATTGCGTCAAACTGACCAAAGAAAACTTAAAAGATATTTTCTTTATGCCAACCAGTTGCAGTTATCGTCGTCTGCAGGAAGGTCGTGGTTTGCCGGGCTGGCATCCACTGCTCAATGGCGGCAAAAAAAGTCTGATGCATAAAAAACAGATGTCAGTGCGCAATAAAACTATTTCGGAAGCGCAGGTGCGGCTGGAAGATTTTGAAGATCATATTGTCAGCTGGCCGCTGAACGATTTGGATTAACCTGTAGCAGTCAGAGGGGAATGCAGGTGAATTGGTTAGTTGAACTGAAAAATTTAACTGAGCTGTACCGGCCGGAAATTGCCCAGCTCATCATTAGCGGTATTGTACTATTGATTTATGCCGTGCTGAGCCGGCGGATTGCGCCTTTTATTTACCGCACTATTGCGGCCACTATGCTGAAAGAGGAAATGAACCGCCGCGCTATGGTGGTGTTCCATATTCTGCTGTTTTTATTGCTGGTGGTGGTGCTCAGTATCATTTGGGGTATTGACATCAAAGGCTTACTGGTACTTGCTTCGTCCATGATTGCGGTGGTCGGGGTGGCCTTGTTTGCGGCCTGGAGTCTGCTGAGCAATATCACCGCTTTTTTTATTCTGCTTGGCCAGCGCAATTTTGCCCAGGGCGTGACAGTACGGATTGTCGATGGCAGTAATTATGTGGAAGGCAAAGTGATTGAAGTTAATTTATTCAGCACTGTGCTGCAAACCAGCAATGGTGAACAGGTGATGTATCCAAATAACCTGATTGTCTCCAGGCCAGTGATTGTGAAACTGCCGGAACAAAAGCCAACTGAATTACTCGACCGCTGGAAAAAACGCCGGGCGCAATTGAAAAAAGCGCATTAAGCAGCTGAATAAAAAAAACCGCATGCGCGGTTTTTTTTATTGCTGCGAACCAAGCTAGCGTGGCAAATGACTGTTGCGATAACGGTCGACCCACATGGCTGTCCCGCCACAGACCGCGACCGGCATCACCAGCAAATTCAGAAACGGCACCATACTGGCGATACTGACCGTGATACCAAAACCATAACTGCCGGTTAAGTCTGCTCTGAGTTGTTGCCGCATCCGAGCAAAAGGCACTTTGTGATTGTCGTAGGCATAATCACAATACTGGATGGCCATCATCCAACTGGTAAATAAAAACCATAACAGCTGGCCAATCAGCGGCAGCATAAAAAACAGCACTAAAAACACCAGTGCGCGCGGGAAACAATAGGCAAATTTGGTCCATTCCCGGCTCAGCATTCTGGGCACGTCTTGCATAAAGGCCCCCAAAGTCTGCTCTGGTAAGGCCTGACCGGTCAGGTGTTGCTCGACTTTTTCGCTAAGCAGCGCATTAAAAGGCGCGGCGATAAAATTGGCGATCATGGTAAAACTAAAAGCCAGCGTGAGTACTGTGCTCAGCACCAGCAAAGGCCACAGCAAATATTCTAAAAATGCCAGAAACTCCGGCACAAAGCTCATTAAGGTATCAACCCAGCCCTGCACTTGCTGCAGCAGATAAAAAAAGGCGGCGGCAAAGAGAAGTAAATTGATCGACAATGGGATCAGCACAAAGCGGCGTAAACCTTTAGTGGTGAGCAGACTCAGGCCCTGAAAAAAATAATGCATGTAGTTTTCCTTCTGCCATAACAGCTTTAACAGCGGTTAGCTTAGAGGGCAAAGCCCTGATCAGCAATAGTTTTACCGTGACACCCCAGTGCCATTTTGTTACATTCTGTAAGTCGAACCAGCCCAATTTCAGCAGGCATGCGTCTAAAGCAAATCAAACTCGCCGGATTTAAGTCTTTTGTTGATCCGACCCAGGTGCCTTTTCCAGCGGCAATGACCTGCGTTGTCGGGCCCAATGGCTGCGGCAAATCCAATGTTATTGATGCAGTGCGCTGGGTGCTGGGCGAAAGCTCGGCCAAAAATCTGCGCGGCGATGCCATGACAGATGTGATTTTTAACGGTTCTACCCAACGTAAACCGGTGTCGCAGGCTTCAGTGGAACTGGTGTTTGAAAACACGCAAGGCAAACTGCAGGGCAGCCTGGCCGATCGCAGTGAAATTTCGTTAAAACGGCTGGTGACCCGCGATGCCCAGTCGCATTATTTTCTCAATGGCACCAAGTGTCGCCGGCGCGATATCACCGATATTTTTTTAGGCACCGGTCTTGGTCCACGCAGCTATGCCATTATCGAACAAGGCATGATTTCAAGGCTGATTGAATCTAAACCACAGGAACTGCGGGTCTTTTTGGAAGAAGCAGCCGGCATCTCGAAATATAAAGAACGGCGTCGCGAAACTGAAACCCGGATTAAGCATACTCGCGATAATCTGGACCGGCTCAGTGATGTGCGGGAAGAACTGGGCAAAAATCTGGATAAATTAAAACGTCAGGCGACCGTCGCTGAGCGTTATAAAGAATTAAAAGCCACAGAGCGGCGCTATAAAGCCGAGCTGACTTGTTTAAAGTGGTTGCATTTTCAGCAGCAACTGCAGCAGGCCGAGCAGCAACTGGCAGCGCTGGCGCTGGAACATGCCCAACTGGAAGCACAGGGCAGTGGCGATTTTCGCCTGCAGGCTGAACTTCGCCAGCAACTGGAGCAAGCACGTGATGCGGTGGCGCTGTCACAACAACGCTTTTATCAGCTAGGCGCCGATCTCAGTGCGCTGGAACAACAGCTGCTGCATCAGCGTCAGCGTCAGCAAAGCCTGGCAGATGAACAACGCAATCTGACGCTTAATTTACAACACAGCCTGGATTTAATCGCGCAAGAAGAAGCACAACTGGCTGAATTGCAACAACAATTACTTGAGCTAGCACCAGAAGCTGAGCTTAGACAGTTGCAATTAGAAGAGCTCAGTGAACAGCTGTGGCAACTGGAACAGCAAGACGTAACGCTGCGTCAGCAGCAACAAGGCTGGCAGCAACAGCTATTTAGCTTACAACAGCAACACAACCAATTGCAGTTACAGCAGCAAGGCCAACAACAGTTGCAGCAGCAATTAGTGCAGTTGCAGCAACAATTAGAGGTGCAGTTGCAGGCGCTCGATAGCAGCGGATTGGCCGCTGTGTTGCAGCAAAAGCAACAGGTCACAGCAGCCGCAGTACTCGAACTGCGTGCTGCCGAGCAACAGCATAGTGCGCTGCAGCAAGCCGGAGTTCAGTTACAACAACAACTGGCTGAACTGAAACTACAGCTTGCGCAACAGGCTTTATTGCAACAACAGTTACAGCAACAACAGCAACAACTCAGCCAGTTGCAGACCCAGCAACTGGCGCAGCAGCCATTATTGCCCAAGCTGCAGATTGAAAGCGGCTGGTCAGTCGCGGTGGCCATGGCGCTTGGCGGTTTAAACGCGGCGGCTATCACGGCAAAACATCATGACAACAGTGCTGCATCTCAGGGTAACTATCTATTTGCCGAAGCCAATGCCGGCACAGCTTCGTTGGATTCCTTGGCCGCTAAAATCAGTGCCGGTCCGCTGCCAAGCTTTTTTCAGCAAATTTTTTGCCGGCAAAACGTCGAGGATGCGCTGGCATTAGTACCAGAATTAACCGCAGCTCAGTCAGTGATTACGCCTGATGGACAGTGGTTTGGTGCGAACTGGCGTCAGTTAGCCGATCAGACACAATTGCAAAACCCGCAGGCATTGGCGGAACAGTTACAGCAACTGACATTGCAACTGGCTGAACTGTCTTGTGCCAACGGGCAGAGCCAGAGCCAATTTGATCAAAGTCGCAGTGACTGGCAACAGCATCAACTAACGCAGCAACAAAGTGCGACCCTGCTGCAGCAAGCACAGCAACACTGGCATCAGGCGCAAACCGCCGCCGAGCTTGCCGCCCAGCAACTGCAACAAGCCAGTCAGCGTAAAGAGCAGATTGAGCAGCAGTTGGCAGGTTATCAACAGCAACTGGCACTTTATCAGCAGCAGGCTGAACTGTGGCAGTCGCAGCAGGTGGAAGTCGATGAACAATTGCTGCAGCAACAAGAAGCGGCGCTACCATTGCAACAACAGCAGCAGCAATTACAACAACAGTTACAGCAACTCAAAGCGCGCCAGCAGCAACTCAGTCAGCAACAACAACAGGATGCGCTCAGTCAGGTCAGTCTGGAGCGGCAACTGGAAGCGGCAGAGTTGCATCTGAGCCGCAGCCGGCAACAACATGCGCAGCAGACCGAGCGCTTACAATTGCTCAGCGCCCAGCTTGATTTACTCGATGAGCCTGATGGCGCCGGTCAGGAGCAACTGCAACAGCTTTGGCTGGAACGGGATGCTGTCGCCGCCACCCGACTCAGTCAACAGCAACAACAACAGGCACTGGAGCTGCAGTTACGACAACTGGAGCAGGGACAACATGGCCTGCAGCAGCAATTACAACAAAAACAAAAGCAACTGGAAAGTTTGCGGCTGGAAGCTGAAGGTTACCGGCTACGAGCCAACACTATGCTGGAGTCGCTGACTGAGCAAAAGGTCCAGTTTGCCCAGTTACAACAACAGCTGCCAGCGGATGCAACTGAAGAGCTCTGGCAACAACAACTGGATAAAACCAGCGAAGCTTTGCAGCGGTTAGGGCCTATCAACCTAGCTGCGATAGAAGAATATGCCCAGCAGGATGAACGCAAAAAGTATCTGGATCTGCAACATGATGATTTAATTGCCGCTTTGGACACCTTGGAAACGGCTATCCGCAAGATCGACCGGGAAACCCGGCAAAAATTTAAAGACACTTTTGACCAGGTCAATTTAGGGCTACAAAATTTGTTCCCCAAAGTCTTTGGGGGGGGCAGTGCTTACCTTGAGTTAACAAATGATGATTTATTGGAAACCGGTGTGAGCATTATGGCCAGGCCACCTGGTAAAAAAAACAGTACTATTCATTTATTATCAGGTGGAGAAAAAGCGTTAACCGCTTTATCATTGGTGTTCTCAATTTTCCGATTAAATCCAGCACCTTTTTGCATGTTGGATGAGGTCGATGCTCCGTTGGACGACGCTAATGTAGGGCGTTTTTGCAATTTAGTCCGGGAGATGTCGGAGACAGTGCAATTTATTTATATCAGTCACAATAAAATTGCGATGGAGATGGCTGCACAGCTGATGGGGGTGACCATGCAGGAACCTGGTGTATCACGGGTGGTGGCTGTAGACGTGGAAGATGCCGTTAAACTGGCTCAAGCCTGACAGAACAACAAAGGTAAAAATGATGGCTGAAGAATTTCGTTATGCATTAGCAGTAGCTGCAGTATTGGCAATGGCCGGATTGGTGATCCATGGGATCTGGGCAAACCGGAAAAACAATGAGAATAAAAGCCGGTTTTATGCCGAAGATGATGGTTCAAAAGAAACGGGCGAAGGTTTTGATGAATTTGGCGTTGGCAGAAAACGTAAATTAGCACCGGGCGAAAAACCGCAGCCAAAACCAGCCGCAGCTTCTGCCCCAAAAGCAGACCGCTTGCGCGAGCCAGTCAAAGCACGCCGGCAAGAACAGGAGCCGCAACTCAATTTTAGCGCTGATCGGACTGAGCCTGAAATGTCATTCAGCGCGACCGAAGATGATGCACAACCGCAAGCTGCTGAAGCTCAGGCCAGTGAAGTGTTGATCCTGTACGTGCTGATGCCGGAAGGGCAGGATGTCAACGGTGCTATGCTGTTACCCAGTTTACTGACACTTGGTTTTAAGTACGGTGAAATGAATATTTTTCACCGCCATCAGGACAATGCCGGCTCCGGCCAGGTTTTGTTCAGTCTGGCCAATATGTTTAATCCGGGTACTTTTGATTTGGAAGCGATGGATGAAATGTATACCCGTGGTTTAAGTCTGTTTATGACGCTGCCAGGACCTGGTGAAGCCTTGCAGAATTTTAATCTGATGCACAATGCGGCGAAAAAGCTGGCGGAAGAATTTGGTGGTCAAATTTTAGATGGTCAGCGCAATATGCTGACGGTACAAACGACCAGGCATTATGTCGAGCGCATCCGTGAGTTTCAGCGTCAGCAATTATTAGCCAGATAATACCCGCTGCTATGCTATGAAGTAAAACCCGCGATGATGGCGGGTTTTTGCATTAAGGCCGCTGCGGTTTTATGCTGCTGCTTTTGTCAGCAACACCAGGCAAAATGATGGATATTCTGCGCCAGCCCTTGCAAGCCTGCCGACAAAACCCCATCCTATAGCCAGTTTTTTTAGTCAGGTTTATCTTCCAATGTCAGATCAGCAACAGCAAATCCATCAGCTGCGCCAGCAGTTAAATCAGCATAACCATGCCTATTATGTGCTGGATAACCCAACTATTCCTGATGCTGATTATGATGCGTTGTTTCACCAGTTACAGCAATTGGAACAACAATATCCAGACCTTATTACGCCAGACTCACCCACGCAGCGCGTAGGCGCGGCGCCGCTGGATAAATTTGGCCAGGTACAACATCAGGTGCCGATGTTATCGCTGGATAATGCCTTTGCCGATAGCGATTTTCTGGCATTTTGCCAGCGGATGGCCGACCGGCTGGATCAGCAAAGCGATTTTAGTTTTTGCGCTGAGCCTAAACTGGATGGTCTGGCGGTCAGCCTGCGTTATGAAGCGGGTTTACTGGTGCAGGCTGCGACCCGTGGTGATGGTTATACCGGCGAAGATGTCACCAGCAATATAAAAACCATTCGTTCGATCCCACTACGGCTGCAAGGCGAGTTTCCGTCCGTGCTGGAAGTGCGGGGCGAAGTATTTCTGAAGCTGGCTGATTTTGAAACGCTGAACACTGAAGCGAAAGCCCGTGGTGACAAGGTCTTTGCCAATCCGCGCAATGCGGCGGCAGGCAGTTTACGCCAGTTGGATCCGAAAATTTGTGCCAAGCGGCAACTGAGTTTTTATGCTTATGCGGTCGGTGCCGTGGAAGATCCGGCAGCGATGCTGGACAGCCAGAGCCATTATGGCCGCTTACAACAATTAAAAAGCTGGGGTTTGCCGGTGTGCCCGGAAATTCAGCGTTGCGACAGCGCCAGTGCTGCCTTGCAGTACCATAAAGCGATTCTGGCCAGACGCGCGATGCTGGCTTATGAAATCGATGGCGTGGTGCTGAAAGTCGATAGCTTGCCACAACAGCTGGCACTTGGCTTTGTGTCACGGGCACCGCGCTGGGCTATTGCCTTTAAATTCCCGGCACAGGAAAAAACCACTCGTTTGCTGGATGTAGATTTTCAGGTTGGGCGCACGGGATCTATCACGCCGGTGGCCCGACTAGAACCTGTGGTGGTCGGCGGCGTGACGGTGTCAAATGCCACTTTGCATAATCAGGATGAAATAAACCGGCTTGGCATCGAAATTGGCGATACGGTGATTGTGCGACGCGCAGGCGACGTCATCCCGCAAATCGTTGCAGTGGTCCTGGCTGAGCGCGAAGCGGGCAACACCAGCGCTATTGTATTTCCCACGCTTTGCCCGGTGTGTCAGTCGGAAGTAGAGCGGGTGGAAGGTGAAGCTGTCAGTCGTTGTACTGCCGGTTTGTATTGTGCTGCCCAACGTAAAGAAGCGCTGAAACACTTTGTCGCCCGTAAAGCATTAGATATCGAGGGCCTGGGTGACAAGCTGATTGAGCAGTTGGTGGACGAAAAGCTGGTGCAAACCCCAGCTGATATTTTTGCCCTGGATATGCCAGCCCTGGTCGGGTTGGAAAGAATGGCGGAAAAATCTGCGCTGAAGTTACTGCAGGCCATTGAGCGGGCAAAACAAACCACCTTGGCACGTTTTATTTATGCCCTGGGCATCCGTGACGTGGGGGAAGCCACTGCGCTGAATCTGGCAGCGCATTTTCGTAACCTGCCAGCTTTACAACAAGCACCCCTCGAACAACTCCTGCAAGTGGCTGATGTTGGTACTGTGGTTGCCAGCCGGTTATTGCATTTCTTTCAGGAACCGCATAACCAGCAAGTGGTCGCTGCACTGCAACAAGCCGGTGTGCAGTGGCCTGATTTAGCGGAAAAAGCCGAGACGGCGCAGCCGCTTGCTGGCCAGACGCTGGTGTTAACCGGTACTTTAACCGCAATGGGGCGGGATGAAGCCAAAGATAAACTGCAACAGTTGGGCGCTAAGGTGTCGGGTTCAGTTTCAGCCAAAACCCATGCCGTGATTGCCGGTGATAATGCCGGTTCTAAACTGGCCAAAGCTGCCGAGCTTGGCGTGGCAGTCTGGACTGAACAACAGATGCTGGCTTTATTTGCTGAGCACGGCCTGTGAGCAAGCGTTGTCGTCAGACAAGGAGTGGGTGTGCAGGATGACCGGCCGTCCTGTCGCTGAGCTACCCTTATTGGATCTGGACGGTTTGTATCGCATTCCGAACCGGTTTTATTTGCTGCTGTTATTGTTACTGCGGCCCTACCTGTGCTGGCTGCTGACGCTGACATTGCCAGCTGAGCAACGCCAAATGCTGAGCCTGATTTATCCGCACAGCAGCGATTTTATCCGCGCTTGCCTGTTAAGTCTGCCGGTGTTGTTGGTGCTGGCCGCTTTAACCCAGCGGGTGCCATTTGATGCCAAACAACGTCGCGGCCGGGCGAAGAAATTCTGGTTTGGCATCTGGCGGCGCAGTCGGTGGTTGTTGTTGCTCGTTTGCAGCCTGGACTTGTACTGGACTGTGCAGCATTTACCGCCTTATGTGACAGTGCAGGCGCCTTGGTTATTGCTGGCGCCTGTGCTGCTATTGCTGGCACTCTGGTGGTTGTGGCGCAATGCTTTATTACCACATATTTTTGCCGAGTGGCCGGCAGATAAAGTCAGTTCAGCGCCAACTTCGGCTGATATTTAATTTTCAACTGCTCAAACCGGCGCTGTTGCTCCGGTAACAGTTTGCCTTGTTCAATACTGCGCAGACATTTTGCGATCAGCTCAGGCCCAACATCAGCCGGTTGTTGCTGGCTTGGCATCAGCAATAAACATTGCAGTAAGTTCAGCGCGATACCGGCATTTTTCGGCAATAACCGAAAAGCATGGCGGAATGCGGCCAGTGCAGCTTGCCAATTGCCATGATCAAAATGCATAACGGCGATATTGTTCAGTTCGCGTGGCACCGTCGGTAATTCAGCTCTTTCCTGTTGTTCCTGCCGCAGATAACTTTGCAGATAAGGATCGGTCTGATGTTGCTGACAAAAACTGCTGATGCGGGCAAACCAGTCGCCGGATGCCTGCAGTAAACCGACCTCATGTAAAGCCTTGGCGGTATCTAACGCATCTTCGATAGTATCCAGCGTCAACTCTTGTGCAGGTAAGGCCGCCAACATTTTTTTCGCTTTATCTTTTTGGTCGCGCAAATACAACAAGCGGGCTTGCAACACCATCTGTTGCTGATCCAGCTCGGCTTCCGGGAAGTGATGGCGCATACTTTGTAAACAATCAGTGGCCTGGCGGCTCAATTTATTGGTTTCACCGTCTTCATCGACACTGACAGCAAAATCGATACAAGCGCGCGCCAGATTCAGATACAAATCAGGTTGTTCATACATCGAATGGCGGGCAAACTTGACCATATCGCGGGCCGCTTTATATTGCCGCTCGTAATCATGGTTCAGCCGTGACAATTGCAGCAGCTTTTGTTGGCGGATTAAATTGCGGGGTGCCAGTTGGGTCGCTTGCTCCAGCAGCAATTGCGCTTGCGGGAAATCCTGTCGTTGAAATTCCAGTTCCGCCAATTGTTCCAGCATAAAGAGCCGGCTTTCGCCTTTGGGGCTCAGTTGTTGGATTTGTGCGCTGGCGCCTGCGTGATCGCCTTGTGCCTGCAAGGCTTTAATCAGCCCAATCCGCGCCCAGCTCAGTGGTTGTAAATGCAACACTGAACTGAAAAAGGCCTGCGCCTGACTGAATTTTTGCTGTGACAGCAATAATTCGCCTTTCATTTTTAACAGCAGCGGAATAAGTTTCAAATGTTCGCCGTTGGTCAGCATCTGGTCCAACAATTCCAGTGCCCGATCCGGCCGGCTTTGTTCTATCCAGTGATACACCGGCGCCAGTTGCTGTTTACGCCTGAGCACCCGTTCGATCCGGTTTTGTAAATCGCGCATGGTATAAGGTTTGGCCAGAAATTCATCCGGCTGTAATTCCAGCACGCTATACACCAGTGAAGGGTCGGTTTCGGCACTGATAAAAATAAAGCCGGTTTTTAAGCGTTGAATGCGGCGAACTTTCAGCTCTTCATACAGCTGAAAACCATCTTTGCCCTGTTGCAGGTTAAAAGAGCAGATGATCAGATCAAATTCCTGATCTTTACACCACTGCAAAGCGGTCTGGGCGCGATCGGTAAATAGAATTTTGCCATAACCCAGTTTTTCTAAGGCAAACCGCAGATAATTTTGTGCCAGCGCCTGTTCATCAATGATTAATATCCTGATTTCACGGCTTAATGTCTGAACCATGCTCACAACGCAGTCGGAAACTGAATAGGGCTACTATAGCAGTATCACTTAGTTCGGCAATCAAAAGCTGTCATCAGTTGTGGTCATCAACAGACAAAAGGCAAACAATAAAATATAAAATCAGATTTGAAGGTGTGAACAAATGCAGAGAAGAATTTGGTGGATTGTACTGGGTTCGAACCAGTGACCCCCGCCTTGTAAGGGCGGTGCTCTCCCAGCTGAGCTAACAATCCTGGGGCGTGCTGTCTAAATAATTGGTGGATTGTACTGGGTTCGAACCAGTGACCCCCGCCTTGTAAGGGCGGTGCTCTCCCAGCTGAGCTAACAATCCTGGGGTTGCTGTCTAAAGATTTGGTGGATTGTACTGGGTTCGAACCAGTGACCCCCGCCTTGTAAGGGCGGTGCTCTCCCAGCTGAGCTAACAATCCGCTGGATAAATCTTATTAAACAAACACTTACTTATATCAAACGTCATGGTGGATTGTACTGGGTTCGAACCAGTGACCCCCGCCTTGTAAGGGCGATGCTCTCCCAGCTGAGCTAACAATCCGCTGCAACGTTCGGCCGTCATTATAGGGGGCGGCGAAGCAGTGTCAATGATATTTTTTCATTTTGCTGCTGTCTGCTGTAAAAGTAGTCATATTTTGCAGTTCACTGATATTTGACAGCATTCTGCAGCCGAACAGCAGTGCAAGAGCCGGGCAGGGTTGGTACAATAGCGCCATTCTCTGACCTGACTGACAGGAATCCTTATGTCGATTATTTCACGTTTTGCGCCAAGCCCGACTGGCTATTTACATGTTGGTGGTGCCCGTACGGCTTTATACAGCTGGTTATATGCCAAAAAATTCGGTGGTACCTTTATCCTGCGGATTGAAGATACGGATTTAGAACGTTCCTCCCAGGAATCGGTCGATGCCATTTTAGATGGTATGAACTGGTTGGGACTGGATTGGGACCAAGGGCCATTTTATCAGACCAAACGTTTTGACCTCTACAAAGAAGTGGTGGCACAGTTACTGGCCGAAGGTAAAGCCTATAAGTGTTTCTGCACTATTGAAGAAGTCGATGCTATGCGTGAAGCGCAAATGGCGGCAGGCGAAAAGCCAAAATATAACGGCATGTGGCGTGACCGGACTGATCACCCAACTGATAAACCTTTTGTCATCCGCTTTAAAAACCCACAGCAAGGTGTGGTGGTGATTGATGATTTAATCAAAGGCCGGATTGAAGTCGCCAATGCCGAATTAGATGATTTAATTATCGCCCGCAGTGATGGCACCCCAACTTATAACCTGACAGTGGTGGTCGACGACTGGAAAATGGGCGTGACCCACGTCATTCGTGGTGATGATCATGTGAATAACACCCCGCGGCAGATGAATATTCTGGCGGCTTTGGGCGCTGACATTCCAAAATATGCCCACGTCCCAATGATTTTGGGCGATGACGGCAAACGTTTATCCAAACGTCATGGTGCTGTTGGCGTGATGCAATATCGCGATGATGGTTATCTGCCGGATGCACTGCTGAATTATCTGGTGCGTCTGGGCTGGTCACATGGCGATCAGGAAATTTTCAGCCGTGAACAGTTAATTGAACTGTTTGATTTATCAGACTGTAACCGGGCGCCTTCGGCCTTTAACACTGAAAAACTGCAGTGGTTAAATCAGCAGTATATCCGTAATTCAGATCCAGCCTATGTCGCCAAGCATCTGGCCTGGCATGTAGCAGCGCAGCAACTGGATGTCAGCCAGGGACCAGCCCTGGAAGCTTTGATTGCCGTGCAAGGTGAGCGGGTAAAAACCTTAAAAGAAATGGTGGAAATCAGCCGTTATTTTTATGAAGACTTCAGCGAGTTTGAAGAAAACGCGGCGAAAAAGCATTTGCGGCCAGTGGCGGCAGAGCCACTGCAAGCGGTGCAACAGCAGTTGGCTGGGCTGACCGACTGGACGGCAGAAGCTGTCCATCAGGCTATCAATAGCGCGGCCGAAAGTCTGGGGCTTGGCATGGGGAAAGTTGGGATGCCACTGCGGGTCGCGGTCACTGGCGGTGGCAATTCGCCGTCGCTGGATCAGACCTTGGCGCTGATTGGCAAAACACGTTGTTTAGCGCGGATTGAACTGGCGCTGGCCTATATCCGTCAGCGTGGTGATGCGGCTTAGAGCACCGAACAGGTGAAATGTTAGCGAATGCCGGTGTTGTGATGGCAACACCGGTGGTGATTTATTTGAATGAGGTTGTGTGGTGAAGCAGTTAAGTAGTGAAAAAATGCAAGCAAATATCCGCAGTGTCGCAGTGGCGATGCTGCTGGCAGCGCCGTTGTGGTGCAGTCAGAGTGTGGCCGCAACAACGTTGCTCGTTGGCAATAATGTGGTGGCGGTGCCTTACAATCAGTCGAAATTACCTGCGGAAAAATCGGCCAGCGACCGGATTAAACCTGGCCAGGCTTTTCGACAAATTCGCGACACTGAAGCTGCCGTTGGTGCTAGTGAAGAAGCCGATGAGTTTGTGCCTTGGGCTGGTGATGTTGAAGTAGGCGTGGTGCTGAGCAGCGGTAACACTGAATCCACTGCAGTGCGGATCAACACTGAATTACTGCATGAAATGCAGGATTTCCGCAATAAATACCTGATCCAGACCTTATTGCAGCGCAACAGCAAAGTCGATGATGTGACCAATGAGCGGGAACGATACACCACAGCGCAGCGGCTGAATCTGGTGGGTCAGACCAACTATAAATTCTATCGCAGTGAGCACAGTATCTTTGGCCGGGCCGCTTACCTGAATGACCGTTTTGGCGCCTTCCATGAGCAGGCTTCTATTGCCGGTGGTTATGCCAAACGCTTGTACGAAGAAGCGGAAAGTTATTGGGATTTTGAAACCGGTCCGGGTTTTGCCCATCAGGAAACTTCAGATGGTCAGCGCAGTACAGGTCTGATTTGGTTTGTTGCGACCAACCTGGATTATCAACTGAACGAAAACAATAGTTTCCGTCAAGCACTGGAATGGTCGGTGTCGCTGGATGGTAAAAACTCGAGCTGGCAAAGCCGCAGTGCCCTGACCTCGCAAGTCAATGGTCAGTTATCCATGCGATTAAGCTTTGTGGTGAAATACGACTCCAGCCCGGGTGAATTCCGCAAAAAAACCGATACTGAAACTGCCGCCACCCTGGTGTACGGTTTTTAATCGTTCGTTGCGGTAAACCGCTGTAGCAGCGATGACCGGTGGCTACCGGCAGTCGCTGCTGCAGCGCTCAGTATTGATGATGGAGCAGCGCAAAAAGCTTGCTGTTTTTTAGCTGAGCTAAAGTAACCCGCCAAAGATAAACCCTGATAAACCCAAAACGCTTAAAGCGGCTGATGCTTATTTTGCGTTTATCTTTTCCAGTCTTTGCCAGCCAGTCAATACAGTTAACATCCGTTCTGTCAAAACAATGGCTCAAATTATTGCCTGCTGTTTATTTTTACATTAATGTGCATCTTGATTGTTAATGTGAATTAAGTGTATGAACAATGTTTTTTCGGGCTGGCCGTTGTTTGGCTGTCATGGCTGCCTTCCTATTGCAAAAAACAAAGTGGAAACACCAAGGCGATATATATGCAAATCGATAAGCAAATAGAGGACCAACAGTTGCGATAAAGCCAGCGCAACACTTTGGCGGTACAAATGGGGCTAAATCATCTTGTTAACGAAAAGGATTTTATAATGAGTTTTCCCAATAAATTTTTATTGCCGATGTTTTTAGTCTTGTCATGCCAGGTGGCAGCCCAGCGTTTGGATCTGACTGCTGACAGCAGTTATGCTTTTCCCCTGCAGCAGGGCAAGTATGCTGTGGTGGAGCCTACATCGAAGCAAAACATTTCCTGGTATGATGCGCAAGGCATCGTCAGCGGAACTTTGCATCTTGGCTGGGATATTGACCATGCCTTTGCGTTAGCGGGGGACTTGATGGTATTCGCCTCGC
Organism: Rheinheimera sp. B2H12; assembly: GCF_059620065.1. NCBI lineage: Bacteria > Pseudomonadati > Pseudomonadota > Gammaproteobacteria > Chromatiales > Chromatiaceae > Rheinheimera > Rheinheimera sp. B2H12. Next base: position 1,793,389 of record NZ_CM184363.1, read on the forward strand.
TGGACAAAAAATCCAGTGCAGCCGCTAGGCATGAAGCCGTCTTGATGCAGGGGGATAAGCTGGTCGCGCGATTTTCTGATGTGAAAAACATTCATCCCATTCCTGGTGCGCAAGCCTTTGCCATTGAAGAATTACAGCCCGCCAATGATGGGGATACGATGTTAAAAATAATCGATTTTACCGGTCGCCTGCTAAAAACAGCAGTGATCCCGCATTCAACTTTATACAGCATGGTTTCTATTTCCCCTGAGCTGGATAAAATCATCTTGTCGCCAGCTTCCGCAGATCAAAGTTCTGTCAGTGAATTAGCCGTCTATTCGGCTGATGGTGTCGCCACAGAAACTATCTATAGCTTTGAAAAGAAACCCATTTACGAAGCTTTTCCGCTGAAGAATGGTTTGGTATTTATCAATGTCGATCGTAGATTACGGGTGATGTCAGGGACTGAAACAAAAATGTTATTACCTGACAATACTGTTGATTTTAGTTTCGATGCCCTTGAACGAAGCTCTGATCCTGCTTATCTGCTCGGACGGGAAAATTCCGGCCGTTTTATGGTGGTGGATGCCACGGGGCAAATGGTGTTTTGTTCTGATGAAGCGAATGAGGCTTTTCGCAAACTGTACCCAGCTTATAGCTTGCAACAGCTGGTGACGACAGGGGCCATTGTCGATATTCAGGATGGGACTGTTATCATCCGCAATGCGGGTGACTATATCAGTGATGGCGCGTCAAAGATCAAATTTCCACCTGCAGGACAAATCTTCTTGATCCCATTACAGGATGGCAAGTCTGTGCAAAAAATTAGCAGTGATGGGGTGGTATTGGCTGTGAACCTTGCCGATGGCTCTGCGATAACCTCGTCAAAAAGTAAAGGACTACAGATCCAAAAGTGGTCATTACGATAAATGCTGCAGCAGCCTGAGCCATTGTTCCATACAATCATTTAAATGGCAGAGCTGACTCTTGTGCTGATGTATCACGGTCTGCGACATCTTTGCCGCAGACCCTGCTGATGATCGCATCATGAGATTTGTTGTATCTGCGCAGTCAAATATTGGCGTATCGCGCTGATATTTTAACAGACAACAGCAAGTACGTTGTTGTTTGTCTTTTCTCAGCCGCAATAAGCCCGAGCGAGTGCGCTTTAGCTCAGTTGATCGTTAAAACCAGTGTCTCAGCAGGCAACCGGCCAGTAAAATCAGATAAGTGAGCGCCACTGTTGGTTTTAGCGCCTGTTGCAGATACGAACATGCCAACCGGATGAAGCCACCACGCTCTGCTTGCCACTGACTATGCCACTGACAGCCGATGTCCTGCTGCTGCTGACTGGCCTGCTCCAGCGCCAGTAACCGGCTGGCAGTGCGACTTTGCTGCGTCTTCCAGAGCGCTTCCTGCAACCAGAACAACCCCAGCAGTGCCAGTTGCAACAACAAACTGCTTTCAGTTTGCAACAACCATAACCACAGCGTGATGGCGACGACCCGCAGCCACAGTGCCTGTTTTTCCATCTGATCATAACTTTGTTGTAAACAGAGCCATTCGGCCTGATTGCTTTGAGGTGTCATCATCTGTCCTTTAGGGGGGGCATCAGCCGCCGGCCTTTAGCCGGACCGGCGGCGATTGGGGTTTATTGACTGTTTTTCTGTTGTTCAGCCTTGATCCAAAGCTGAACTTTTTGCTCCAGCACTGCCATTGGTACCGCGCCGGTCAGCAGGACCAGATCATGGAAAGCTTTGATATCAAAGTTATCGCCAAGCGCTGTTTTGGCCTGTTGTCTGAGCTCAACAATTTTCAACATACCCAGTTTATAGCCGAGCGCCTGACCAGGCCAGGCCATATAACGTTCGATTTCGGCAATCACATCAGAAGAGGCTGCGCCTGTGGTTTGCGCCATATATTGCACCGCCTGCTCACGTGTCCACTTTTTCGCGTGCATCCCGGTATCCACCACCAGCCGGACTGAGCGGAATAACTCAGCTTTTAACCGGCCCAGATTGCCAAATGGATCGTTTTTGTACATGCCCATCTCATAAGCCACCAGTTCAGAGTATAAACCCCAGCCTTCGGCATAGGCATTATAAGGCGCGATCCGGCGCAACAGCGGCAGTTGTTCCTGCGCCAGATTCAGTGCGATCTGCCAGTGATGGCCTGGGTTGGCTTCATGGTAGGTGAGTGTTTTTAAATCAAATTTAGGATTGGCTGTGATATCGGCCAGATTGATCCAGTAAATGCCGGGTTTGCTGCCGTCAATGGCCGGACTGGTGTATTGGCCGCCAGCGGCGCTGTCTTGTACCTCGACTGGAATACGGCGCACTTCCACCGGATAAGGTGGTTTGGTGGCAAATTGCTCCGGCATCCGCAAGTCCATTTCGGCAATATACTTGTTCAAATCAGCCAGTAATTCAGCGCGGCCAGCATCTGAATCGGCATATAAAAAGCGGGGTTCAGCGGCGAGTGCTGTCATCCGATCGCCGACTGACCCTTCACTGTAACCGTTGGCTTTGAGAATGCTGTCCATCTCCTGGCTGATACGGCTGACTTCATCCAGACCGATCTGGTGGATTTGCTCCGGACTTAACTGGGTATCGCCCAATTGCCGGACTGAATAAGCATAAAACTCACTGCCATTGGGCTGAGCCCAGATGCCGGCTTCAGTCCGGCTATGGGGTAAAGTCGCGGCCACAGTTTGCAACAATTGCTGATAACCTGGGGCGACCACAGTGCTGATCAGTTCGCTGGCTTTACTCAGTAGCGGGGCTGTTTGCTCAGCGCTCAAGGCGGTGTTTTTTGCCAGCTTAGCGGCAAAATCTTTGTACAAGGCATGTTCAGTTGCAGTACTGTTGCCGTAGTTTTGTAAAATCGGCCGGGCTTTATCCAGCAGCACTCTGGGCGGGATCCAACCAGCTTTGACGTCAGTGTTAAATTTATCCTGCACACTTTTAAGGGCCGGGCCAAATTGTTGTAACCGGCTTAAATAATGTTCTGCATCCTGCAGGGTATTGATTGGATGGGAGTTAACTAGCGCTCCCGGCATATCAATAGTCGGGCCATTGATTTGGTTAATAATAAAAGGCGAATGTCCCATCCAGACATCAATATAACCTTGCGGGAAGGTTGCCGCACCAGCGTAATAGCTGATGATATTGGCCATCACGGCCTGATTATCTGCGGCTGCCATCTCCGCCGGGACTGGCAATGCCGTCAGCCTGGCCGCGATATTTTTCAGCGTTAACCGCAGTTCACCTTCGGTATTGCTGTCATAAAACTCCATCGAGGCAGCATAGGCTTTGCCGACTTGTTGCTCAGATAAATTATAAGCCGAAGCACTGAGGGGTCTGGCTTGAAATAACGTCTGGGTGGCCTGTTCAAACAAGGCTGGCAGGGTGGCCGCATCGGCAACTGCTGCCGGCACTGCAGTTGCATGGTCAGGCGCAGTCGCCGGGCCTGGTGCTTCCGTACATTGACTGAGGGTTAAACTGCTGGCAATAGCCAGACTTAACAGAGAGATCCGCATTTAAAAGCCTTCCTTACAACGGCTAAACATCATGTCACTATCATACACCGCTGTTGGTCATTGCCGATAGCCAGCACAGGGCTGCGGAAAAAAACTTTGTGCTTGGCTGTATCAGCTCAAGCTTAGCGCTAGAATAACGCCACTTTTGTCAGGTGGGTATTGAAGTTGACGCAAACCGAAACAGCCAAGGTGTTGTCGCCCTTGCTGGATAAACAAAGTCGTGGTTATCGCCGCATCTGCTGGATTTTAAGTCTGGCTGCGGTGGTGGTCTTTGCCAATTTGCATGCGATGCAACCGCTGTTACCGGAATTAAGCCGCAGTTTTGGCCTGACGGCACTGCAAACCAGCTGGAGTTATGCCATAGGGACCTTGGCCCTTGGTCTGAGTCTGTTGTTTTATGGCGCTATTTCTGATGCGCTGGGACGGCGCACTTTGCTGGGCTGGACCTTAGTCGGCATGTGTGTGGCCACGCTAGCCATTACCCAGGTGACCAGCTATCCGGAACTATTATTCTGGCGCGCGTTGCAAGGGCTCTGTCTTGGTGGTTTGCCAGCCATTGCCATTGCCTATATGGGCGAAGAGCTGAGTAAACCGGCTTTGTTGTCAGCGGTTGGTTTTTATATCAGCGCCAGTTCACTGGGTGGCATTTCCGGTCGTTTGCTGGCTGGCTTTTGTGCTGAGCTTGGGCACTGGCAATGGGCGTTCTGGCCGCTGACGGCGCTCAGTATGCTGCTGGTGTGGGCGTTCTGGCGCTATTTACCCGCATCAACGCATTTTACCGCCAAAGCTTTATCTTGGCGGCAGGCGCTGGCGGATAACGGCTTCCACTTGCGGCAAAAAGTGTTACTGCTGACCTATCTGATTGGTGGTTTTAACTTTTTTATTTATTTAAATCAGTATACTTACATCAGCTTTTTACTGTCTGATGCACCTTATTCATTGTCATCAGGCTGGATCGGCTTATTGTTTTTAACTTATCTGACCGGCACGCTGGGCTCAGCAATTTCTGGCCGCATCAGTAAAAAAATCAATGCTGCCAACGGGATGGCCTTGGGGGTTTTGGTGATGATGCTGGGTACTGTATTGACGCTGATCCCGGCAATTTGGAGCATAGTACTGGGCTTTTTTGTCAGTGCTTTTGGTTTTTTCTTAACCCACAGCCTGGCGACCGGCTGGGTGAACCAGCATGCCGTCCGAGCCAAAGCCAGCGCCGGTGCTTTATATCTGGTGTTTTATTATCTGGGTGCCAGTACCGGTAGTTTGTATTTTCATCCATTCTGGCAAGCGGCGGGCTGGCATGGCGTGGTGCTGGCTTCTTTGCTGGTGTATGCCCTGACTTTAGGCTTGAGCTTACAGCTTAAAGCCTTTGTGGTCGCGCCGACCGACCATGAGTGATCACAGCCGAGCTGCCAGTGCTCAGCTTTGTTTTAACAGCGCCAATTCCGCCAAAGTCAGAGGCCGGCAGTGGCCGACCGGATCTGCGGCGGTCAGTTGCAGTTGGTTGATGCCAATCCTGTGCAGTGCTGTGACCATTAAACCGACAGCGCGGCACATATAACGAATTTGCCGGTTTTGTCCTTCAGTCAGTGTGATCAGCAGTTGTTGCCCGCTTTGTGGCTGCACCTGACAGGGTTGTGAGCTGTACTTATGAGGTCCAAGCTGCCATTGCACGCCAGCACGCAGTTGTTCGAGTTGCGCTGGCTGCGCAACTTTATCCAGCCCGACCAGATAATGTTTATGCTGACCGGCCCCGGCATGCATTAACTGTTGTGACAAGGCGCCATCGTTACTGAGCAGCAATAAACCTGAACTGTCTTTATCCAGTCTTCCTAGGGCAAATAACCGCACCGGCAGTTGTTGTAACAGCTGCGCTATGCTGGCCGGATTGTTAGGGTTGACGTTACAGTCGATGCCAACGGGTTTGTGGTACAACCAATAGTGCCGCTCGGGTGGCGGCGCTAAGGGGTGCCCATTGACTTCAATCAGATCTGTGGTTTTGACAATATGATGATGGGGTTGCAGTTGCTGATTAACCAGCACTTGCCCGGCAGCAATCAGCCGGGCTGCGGCTTTACGGGAGCACAAGCCACTATAAGCCAGCGCCTGATTCAGCCGCAGACCGGCAAGCACGTTCGCGCTGTCAGTCTGCTTTGAACGCTGATCAGGCATATAGCTGACGCACCTTAGCTATTGTTGCCGCTGCGCTGCTCGGATGAGCGGCGTGGGGCTGGCCGTGATTGACCGGTTGGCTGCTGACCATTGGCACCTTGTGGTTTGGCTGCGCCCTGACCGCGATGCGCAGATGGCGCCCGCCGTGGCTGTTGGCCAGGCGCTTTGGCACCATTGGCAGCCCCGGTACTTTGACCAGCTGGTTTTTTCGCTTGTGGTCGCGGCGGACGTGGTGGCCGTACGGTTAAGTCATGATCATGGTGATTGCTGGCTGCCACACCTGTCAGTTCAGCCACCGGAATTTTCATCCCAATCAGCTTTTCCACTTGTTTTAACTGCGACATTTCATCCGGGCAGACCAGTGACACAGCCAAGCCAGCTTTACCGGCGCGGCCAGTACGGCCAATGCGGTGTACATAATCTGCTGCTGAACGTGGCAGCGCAAAATTCACCACAAATGGCAGCTCGGCGATATCAATACCACGGGCGGCCACGTCTGAGGCGACCAGTACCCGTACCGTATTATTTTTAAAACCAGCCAGTGCCGCAGTGCGGGCATTCTGGCTTTTATTACCGTGAATGGCGGCGGCAGTAATACCGGCGGATTCCAGCTTTTCAGTCAGCCGGTTGGCTTCATGTTTAGTCGCCATAAAGACCAACACCTGTTGCCAGTTGTTTTGTTCAATCAGCGAAATCAAGGCGCCAGTTTTTTGACCTTTGTTGACGTGATAGACCTTCTGCTCGATTTTTTCGGCGGTGGTATTTTCCGGTGTGACGTTAATCATCAGCGGATCTTTTAATAATTTATTGGTCAGGCTTTTGATTTCATTGTCAAAAGTGGCGGAGAACAGCAGATTTTGTCGGATTTTTGGCAGCAGATTTAAAATCTTCTGAATATCGCGGATAAAGCCCATATCCAGCATCCGGTCGGCTTCGTCCAGTACCAGAATTTCCACTTCATTGATTTTGACCGCATTCTGGCCAATCAGATCCAATAAACGGCCCGGTGTCGCCACCAGAATATCGACACCACCACGCAGCGCCATCATTTGCGGATTGATATTGACGCCACCAAACACCACCAGATGTTTCAGCTTAGGTTCTAGAAACAGGCTGTATTTACTGACTTGTTCACTGATTTGCGCCGCCAGCTCGCGGGTTGGCGTCAGGATCAAAGCGCGGGTCGGTCTTGGATGACGGCTTTTTACCTGACTGAGCTTTTGCAAAATAGGTAACACAAAACCTGCAGTTTTACCGGTACCGGTCTGAGCCGCTGCCAGTAAATCCCGACCCGCCAGCACGGCTGGAATGGCCTGTTGCTGGATAGGGGTCGGTTGGGTGTAACCCGCCTGTTCGACTGCTTTTTGAATGGCTGGTTGTAACCCTAATAACGAAAATGACATGTAAAACCCCACAGATTGTCAGCACGCCGGAATTGGGGGGCTGTACAAAAAAGTCGCGCATTCTAACCGGTATCGGCGGCAACTGCCATCATTACCGGCTCCGCACAGCGGATCTGGCCATAAAAGCACTGCTTTTGCTGTAAAAATCAGCTGCCATGCCGCCTGCTTGCTGCTTTTTACCGCAAAGCAGAGCGCGCTGTTGCTTAGCCGTAAACCCGTGCGGCAATGCTGCACAAACCTTTGCCGACCGAACCAAACCTGTCACCGCGGATCAGCGGCACATCCGGCAGCAAGCTTTGCAGCACGGCAACCACGCCTTTGGCGGCCGAAGCACCGCCGGTCAGGAAAATACAGTCCGGTTTGCTGCCGGCACCGGCCAGACTATGTTCAATCAGTTTGCGGATGCCGTTCAGCTCGATATAAATCGCCTGATCCAGTTGTTCCAGACTAAGCGTCTGCTGCAAATCAGTTTCCAGTCTCTGCAATGAGACAGTGGTCTGCAGTTGCTCAGCCAGCGCGATTTTGGCTTGTTCCGCGCCTTGCACCAGGTAATAACTCAGATGTTGCTGGTACAGTTGCTGTAAACGGCTGACGGCGGCTGGATCAGCCGCCTGTTTGATCAAGCTGCTGATATCGCTGGCAGTTTGCGGCCGGTAGAAGTTTTCCTGCGCCTGGATATCAATAATATTGACCGCATCACTGAATAAGGCGTTGGGCAATGGCCGGCCATTGCTGGCCTGACTGCCGCGTCCCAGCAATGGCATCAGGCCATAAATGGCCAGTTTAATATCCATATCAACCCCGCCGATACGCCGGCCAGCGTGACCGAGTAAATCGGCACTGCGATCCAGTTGCTGCATCCGGGACGGCCCCAGCCGGATCAAACTGATATCGCTGGTGCCACCGCCGATATCCACCACCAGCACCAGCTGTTCCTGGCTCAGACTGCGTTCAAACTCCATCGCTGCTGCCACTGGTTCGTAGGCAAACTGAATTTCCTTAAAGCCAACCTCGCTGGCCGCCTGACGCAGGATAGCTTCAGCGCGCTCGTCGCCGGCGGCGCCGTCGATGCCCTGAAAATGCACCGGCCTGCCCAACACCGCATAGTGTAGCTCGGGTCGGTGCTGGCGAGCTTTTTGCTGAATATCGCCAAGCAGTAAAGTACAGATCTGGCGATAAATCTGGCTTTGTGCTGGCGTCAGTCTGGAGCCCAGCATCGATTTTGGTGAACGGATAAAGACACCGGCCAGCGGGTTTTCGCTGTATTGGCGGTGTGCCTGTTGGCCTAAATACACCCTGGCGCCGCGTGCCAGCAACAAACCGAGACTTTCATTCAGATAAGGTTCGTCTTCGTCTTTGTCATCGCTTTTATTGCGTTCGATATATAAAGCTGAACTTAAATAATGACTGTCGCCATCGAGCGGGACCAACACCGGTTCCAGGCCGGTTAACCAACCAGCGGTGCAGTTTGAAGTACCAAAATCTATACCGGCGTAATGCGTATTCATTGCAAAGTTCCTTACGACTGAGGCGCAAAACTGAGGTGGCTTGCCACCAGGAATCTGGTCATGCAGCGCAGTTCTGGGCTGGAAAAAGCCGCTCATTATACAGATTTGCCGGTTGATCGTCATGAGCTCTGTGCTGCTGGCATTAAATTTGCTTGATCTTGGGATGAAAATCGCATTCGCCAAGTTTGATGTTGCCGGCTATCACAGCTGTGGCAGGGGGGGTTGATATGAAAGGGTACCGGACCGGCGTTGTCAGCTTATTGCTGGCTTTAACCGCCTGTGTGCAATTACCGGAGCGGCAACAATCTGCCATTGAGGCCGAGCGCCGCACGCAACAACTTGCCGTCACGCCGTTATTGTATTACAGCGAGCGACTGGCTGACCGGCTGTTTCAGGATCTGGGGCCTATCACACCAGGTGCGATGGCGGTGGTAAGTTTTACCGGTTTACAGACCCTAGCACCGGATCCATATAACTTGTCGCAAAATATGCTGGGCCTGCAATTACAGGAAAGTATGATCACAGTTGCCAGTCAGCGTGGTTATCAGGTGCGGGAATTACGACTGGCAGCGCAAGTGAAGGTCTACCCGGACCATGAACGGATGCTCAGTCGTGACATCACAGAACTGGCGACGGCGCAGTCGGTGCGTTATGTCATTGCCGGTACTATTCATCAGGCAGAAAATTACACTACAGTAAATGCCCGGCTGGTCGATATCCAGAGCAATACCGTGATTGCTGCGGCTTCCGATCTGATCCCGGCCAATGTGCTGGGCAGTACCGAACAGGTTCAGTTGCGTCAGCAACAACTGTATCGGGCTGGTGATTAATAAGGGTTGGACTACTGCAAGCCAGATAAATGAGGATTTTATGACAGCGAAACTATGCTTGCTGACGCTTAGCCTGGGACTGACCGCCTGCGCCTCTATGGAGAAATGGGACAAAATTGCCAGTGAAAAAATGGCCGCCGAACAGGCCGCCAGAAGCCGGATGGCACTGGTCAATGAGCCGGCGGCACAAGTACCGGTGGTGGCACAAAACAGTACGGCCGCGGCTTTGTATGTAACGCCCTCGTTATATAACGGTGCTGCTTATCAGGCCACCCGTCAGGCTGGTGTGAAACAACATGCACAATACCTGCCGCAGGGGCAGGCCACTATTAATCATTATATTCAGGGCATGATGCATGATCTGGTGGCGAATCTGGATTTGGCTAAACCCGGGATGATTATTGGTGTCACCAGCTTTGTCTATCTGGATGCTGCTTATGATCAGACTGATCTGCTTGGCAATCAGTTATCCGAAGGTTTTATGCATGAAATTCATATGTTTGGTTTGGATGTGGTGGATTTTAAAACCACAGATTACATCCGGGTCACGCCACAAGGCGATTTTGTCTTCAGCCGTGATTTTATGGAATTACGCGAAGAGCAACCGATTGAGTTTGTCCTCGGTGGCACCTTAGTACAGCACCAGGGCGGCACTTTAATAAACGCCAGGATTGTGTCTGTTGCCAGCAAAAAAGTATTGGCGACGGCCCAGGGCTTTGTTCCGCAGCAGGTGGTCAACGCGTTATTACCGTCCAGTACGCCAGGCAAATTATTACTGAAACAAGGTGAATAACAGTGAGTAATAAAACGGCTTTGATAGGGCTGACGATACTGCTGACTGTGCTCAGTGGTTGCAGTCAGCGTTGTGATTGTGAACCAGCCAGCGCCAGACAGGACAGTCAGCCACAATCTGAGCGCTTGATGCAGGAGATGCAGCAGGACGATACGGCCCAACCGATTAATGGGTTGCCAGATCGCACTATGGCCGAAGCGACCACGTCCGTCCAGGCTGAACCTTTGTCTGATCAACTGGAGCAACTCATCGCCGAAGAAGCGGCGAAGGAGCAGCAAAGACGGGGCTTCAACACTGTGGCGATGACGCCGCAACAACCTGCAGCCAATCCACAGCTGCAACGGCGCCAGCTCCCTTCTGAGCAAATGCAATATGCTGACACCACAGTTGCTGCTTCGATGTATCCGGAATTAGCCAATAGCCGCAAGCAATTGACGGATTATGCGCTGCAACTGGCGTTTAAATTAGCCGGTGATATGCAATTAAGTGGCATCAAGATGGGCGTCAGTAGCTTTGTTGAATTTGACGATTCATTGCGCCAGACCAATGCGCTGGGCAATCAGTTTGCCGAAGCGATGGCGACCTTGTTACCTGAGTATGGCGTGCAGGTGATCGAGTTTAAACTGACGCGCCATTTGGCGGTCGGACCGCAGGGCGATCTGGCATTATCCAGGGATATCAAAAAATTGCAGCGCAATGTCGGGATGGATTATCTGTTGGTTGGCACCTTAGTGACCACCAGACGCGGCGTGCAGATTAACAGCCGAGTGGTCTCTGTTGCTCAGCATCAGGTGATTGCCTCTGCCAGTACCTTAATACCGCATCTGGTGCTGCAACAAATTCAGCCCTGAGCCGGTTTGTCATGCGCTGGGTCTGTGTTGTCAGGCTGAGCGACCACTTGATCCCGTCCAGCATGTTTAGCCTGATACAACGCCAGATCTGCCTGTTTAAATAACCAGGCAAAACTGGCGGTCTGGCCGGCACCAAGAGTGCTGATGCCCAGACTGATGGTCAGGTGCTGTTTGCCAACCCGGATAGACTGTACTTGGCTGCGCAGCCGCTCTGCCAGGCGGATCGCTGCTTGACGATCAGTTTCCGGCAGCAACAACATAAACTCTTCGCCGCCAAATCTGGCAATACTGTCACTTTGCCGGCCTGACTGTCGCAGCATCTGGCCCAGTTGGCGTAACGCCTGATCACCGGCATCGTGGCCAAACTGGTCATTGATGCTTTTAAAATGATCAATATCAAGCATCAATAACGCCAGATCCTTACTGGTATATTGTTGCAACTGCAAGGCGCGCTCGGCACGTTCGATAAAAGCCCGCCGGTTTAATAACCCTGTCAGCTCATCCGTTTGCGACAACGTTTGCAGCATGCCGGCTTTGTGTTCCAGTTGTTGCCGGGCGACCAGTAGTTCCTGATAAAGTTTATCGCGCTGACCTGCACTGGACAGGCTCCAGAAGATTTTAATCTCTTGTTGAGCAGCTTGTTGCAGGCGGGCATTCAGCAGGACCGGCATTTTGTCGCCAGTGGGTGTTTGCAAGGTCAGTAGTATTTCCTTGCATTGTCCTTCATGCAGCAGCAGCGGGATCACATAGCTTTCCAGCATAATTTTTGCCGCAGGACTGAATAAATCATGGATGCGCATTTGCAGCAATTGTGCAGTACTGAAACCAAACTGGCTGGTTAAATAGCTATTGGCGTAGCAGATTTGGCGCTCGGTATTGCTGATTAATAAAGCGCAAGGGAAACCATCTTGCCAGGGAGTGACACCATCATTGAAGGGGGTCAGGATTGGCACAGCTGTTACTCCATTAAAAATTGCAGGATAGCTGAGGACACCTGTACCGGATGCGTCATATGCAGGCAATGGCCTTTTGCGGCAAAAATCATCAACTTAGCCTGTGGGATCTGCTGCTGCATAAACTGACCAACCGCCAGCGGTGCTAACGAATCGAACTGGCTTTGCAGCAATAATACCGGTTGACGGATTTGACTGAGCTCAGCGCGAAAATCAGTAAAAAATGTCGCTTTGGCAAAACTTTTGGCGATCACCGGATCGGTCGAACAAAAGCTGTCCGCCAGTTCACCCGTGAACATTTCGTCATTCGTTCCGATCACCAGCGGCGCCAGGTAGTTCGCCCAGCCTAGATAGTTTTTGTCCATTAAATCAAGTAATTCAACCAGATCTGTCTTGTCAAATCCCCCCGGATAAGCCGGTAAATCATTCAGGTAACAGGGAGAAGGGCACACCATGATTAAGTTGCGGATCCGGCCTGGTAACTGCTCCGCCGCCAGCATAGTGATCATTGCACTGACCGAATGGCCGATCAGGGTGACATCCTGCAAATCCAGCACAGTGATAATGTCAATAATATCCTGGGCATAACCCTGTAATGTGGCATAACGCTGTGGGCAATAGGCGTTCAGATCCGACTGACCTGAACCGACATAATCAAACAGCACCAACTGGTAATGCTGGGACAGCACAGGCAGCAAAAAACGCCACATCTGCTGGTTACAACCAAAACCATGTGCCAGCAGTAAAACCGGGCCAGCTGAGCCATAAAATTTGATGCTATTGCGTTGTTGTACTGACGTAGCTGTCAGCATAAAAATTCCTTGTTCTGACCGTTGCCAAACAGGCTGATGTTGCTGTGAAGCAGCTTTATTTGCAAAAAAAATCAGCCGCAGGCCGCCAGTGCTGAATTTATCGACTACCTTGCACTGATAACAGAAACTTTTTGCCATGCACCATGCACCATGCACCATGCACCATGCACCATGCACCATGCACCATGACCCGCGAGCAGCCGAGTATATCTGAGCTTGTTGGCAATAAATTGAATTTTCTGTATTAGTTTCTGCGAAATTTCAAAGCGCTAGGCTATTTGTTTCTAAATGTAATACAAAATAAGGATGCTATACCAGATGTTTCTGCCGAATCTGTATCGGGACTTGTCGGTTTTCAGCCTGTTGCGGCTGGCATTGTTACCTTTGTTGGTGCTGACGACGGGGATTTATCTCAGTTGTCAGGCTGAGCTGGGTCAGCATGCCATCAACCAGCAAAAAAGTCAGGCCGAATTGCAACGACGACTGGTGAGGTTATCGGCCACTGTGATTGATCGCATTACCTTGTATCAATATGGTTTGCGCGGTTTGCGTGGTTCTATTGTCAGCGTTGGGGCGGATAAATACCGACTGGAAAACATGCAGCAATATGCGCAGAGTCGTGACATCAATCTGGAGTTTCCGGGTGCGCGCGGTTTCGGGTTTATTCGCAAAGTCAAAACGACTGAGTTGCCAGGCTTTCTGCAACAGGCCAGCCAAGATAGAGGTCTGCCTTTTGTACTGCAACAATTGCAACCACATCAAAATGATCTTTTTATTATTCAGTATGTTGAACCATATCAGCGCAATAAAGCCGCCGTCGGACTGGATATTGGTTCTGATCCCAGCCGCCGACAGGCCGCGCTGCAAGCTGTGACGAACAATGCGCCAACGCTGACCGCTCCCATTACCTTAGTACAGCAGTCGGAAAAAACCGGCCAGGGATTTTTATTTTTATTGCCGGTGTATCAGGGGGCGGTGTCGGCAGATCCATTGTTGCGCTATCAACAATTGCTGGGTTGGAGTTATGCACCCTTGTTAATCGATGAAATTTTGCGGCCGTTAGCCGATGTCGATCCTGATTTACAATTGCGAATCATCGATTTAGCCGCCGGGACTGCATTTTTCCAGTTACCAGCAGCGACTGGCGGCAGCACCGACGTGGTCGCCGCGAAAAAAATAGCCCTGTTTGGCCGCAACTGGCAGATTGAAGCCACCGCCAGTCCGCATTTTATCAGCAGCCTGAATTTGCCCGAGCCCACCGACTGGCTGCATTATGGCTTGCTGGTCAGTGTGTTATCGATGCTGCTTTCATTGCTGCTACAACTCCTGTGGTTGCGTCGTCAGCATCTGAATCAGCAAAAGTCGTTATTAACGGCCATCGTGGTCAATGCGAATGAGGCCATTATTGGCCTGGATCACCAAGGGCAGGTACTGAGCTGGAATCCGGCGGCAGCGGATTTATTTGGTTACACTGAAGCTGAATGCCTGGGCAAAACGCTGGCAGAACTGATTGTGCCGCCAGAGCAGCAAGAACAGGAAGCCTGGTTACTCAATCAACTGATGGCAGGTTATAACATCCATGGCCTGGATACGGTCAGGCAAAACCGGCAGGGTCAGTCGATCATTGTCTCGATTAATGCCAGTCCGATTGATGTCAGCCGGCATGACGTAACGGGCTTTGCGATGACAATCCATGATATCCGTCAACTGAAAGCGGCTGAGTTATTGGTGCGGCAGCATAATCAGCAACTGGAAGCGCAAGTATTAGCGCGTACCGCTGAAATCGCCCGAGTGTCCGCTTTGCAGACATCCATGCTCAACAGTACTCACTATGCCGTGATTGCGACAGATTTAACTGGGACTATTACCGCATTTAATCCGGCCGCTGAATTGTTGTTAGGTTATCAGGCCAAAGAGCTGATTGGGCTTGCCAGCCCGCAACTGTTTCATGATGCCGCTGAAATCCGGCAACGAGCCAAACAATTTTCAGCTGAGCTGGGGCAACGGATTGACACCGGTTTTACGGTTTTTGTTGCGAAAGTCAGCCCAGGGCAGGCTGACGCCGCGCAATGGCATTATGTGCATAAAGCGGGGCATCGTATTCTGGTCAATCTGACGATCACGGCACTGCTGGATGAACAGCAAGCCGTGATCGGTTATCTGGGGGTGGCCGACGATTTAACCAAGCAACAACAACTGGAATTTGAACTGGCGCTGGCAAAAGTCTCGACCGAGCAAACACTGGATTTAGTGCTCTGGTTATATCAGGACGGCCGGGTGCTCAAAGCGAATACTGCGATGGCGATGGCGCTTGGTTATTCCGACCAGCAGTTGTTGCAACTGAACATCAACCAGTTACTGGCCGACTATGATGAAAGCGACTGGCAACAGCAGTTGGCACTGCTCGGCCACAGTTCCAGTCTCAGGTTACAACAAGAATATCGCTGTTTTGACGGCCAGACGGTGCCAGTGTCGCTCACCATGGCGCAAATCGATTTGGCCGAGCACTCTTATGTCTATCTTGTTGGTCGTGATATCAGCAATCAATTAGCCAAAGAAGCAGAGCTGGCGCAGGCGAAAGAGCTGGCGGATGCCGCTAATCACGCTAAATCCGCTTTTTTGAATAATATTAGTCATGAAATACGGGCACCAGTTGAGCTGCTGCTGCAACAGCTGCAACATTTACAGCACAGTGGTTTAACTGGCCGTCAGTTGCAATATCTGACAGCAACCTCAACCGCTTGTAGCAGGTTAACCAGTTTGCTGCAGGATATTACCGATTTTTCATCGGTTGAAACCGGTAGGGTCCAGCTTGATCTGCAACGGGTGGAACTGTCTGCTTTATTGCAGACGATGAGTCAGGAACTGAAACATGAGTTGACCTTGACGGATCTGGAACTGATTTTTGATATTGCCAGTCAGGTACCGGCACAAGTGTTAGCAGATAGCCAACGACTGGCGCAAGTGATGCTGAATTTGACCCTGCATGCACTGAAATCCGCCCGGGTTGGCCATGTGATATTACGTATTGAGCCAATGGCGCACGCCGAGGCGCAGGTACTACTGCAATTTAGTCTGAGCTTTAATCTGGCAAGCTCAATCACCACCGCCGAGCCTTTGTTAAGCTCAGCATTGTCACCATTACCGGCAGCGCCTGTAGAGGCATCGGTCCAGCAAGGGCTTGGCTTAGCGCTGTGTCAGCGGTTGGTAGAGCTGATGGGAGGACAAATTCAGTTTCAGAGTGCGGCAGGGCGCAATAGCTGCTTTTTTCAGCTCTGGCTGACCCAACTGGATAATCCCGCTGATTACAGTGAGCAGGCCAAAGCGGCCGGCAGTGCACTGCTGCTGGTTGAACCCTGTGCCGATAGCGCGGCAGTGTTGCTGCGCCAGGCTGAATTACTGGGTTATCAACCTGTGCTGGCCAGGAATGCCGAGCAGGCGTGCAATCTGATCAAGGCCGATGCCAGCCGCTTTCAACTGATTTTATTGAACTGGCGATTGCCAGAACTAGATGGTTGTCAGTTGGCGAGCAAGCTCAAACAATTGCAACCGGCACTGACTTGCCCAATCATTTTGCTGGCAACGCCGTTTCAGCGCCAGGCGTTGAGCCGTTACTGGCAAAACAGGGCGCAGCCCGCGGTGGACTCAGTGTTACTGAAACCTTGTCATAGCCGCAGCTTTTACCTGACCCTGCAGGATGCCTTACAAGCGCCTTTTTGCGCCCGGCCTGATCCTGCGTTAGCTGTGACCGGACGGTTGTCTGGCTTGCGGTTATTACTGGTGGATGAAAATCCCTGGTATCGCCAGTTGGGGGCGGCACTACTCCAGCACGAAGGTTGTACTGTGGTGACGGCTGCCACAGGTCTGCAGGCGCTGGCTGAGCTGGCCGGCAGTTTGTTGCCCTTTGATTTGTTGTTACTGGATTTAACCCTGCCGGATCAGGATGGTTTTGAAGTGGCTGCCAGCATCCGGCAGCAAGCGCAATACCGGACGCTACCGCTGGTCGCTTTGAGTGTGCTGCCCTCATTGGCAGACAAATTGGCCTCTTTGGCTGGCGGGCTGGATGAGCATGTGGTGAAACCTTTTGATATGCATGCGCTGGTGCAGGTGATTATCAGGTTAACCAGCCGGCAGCAGACTCAGTTACTGCCCGTTGCAGCCAGTGGCAGTCCGTTATCTGCCGGTTTGCAGGCGTTTTGTCAGCAGCAACAAATCCAGCTGGATACCGCAGTACAACGACTGGGTAATTCGTTGCTGGTGTATCATAAAACGGTGCAAATTTTCTGCACTGAGTTACAACAGCAATTGCACTGGCTGCAACAGGCTTCTGCTGAGCGCTTAGCTCTGACGGATCTGCATTGGTGTTGCCGTAAACTGCGCAGTACAGCGGCAGTCCTTGGCCTGAGTGAACTGATGCAAATTCTGGCGAACTATGAAAAACAAAGCCAGGCGCCGGATGAGGCAAGTTTACAGGTTTTACGTCAGACCCTGTTGCATTGGCAGGAGTTGTTGCAACAGTTGTTGCAACTGACCAACGCTACTAAAACGATTGCAGCTGAATTAGCGCAGCCGCAGTTGCTGGTGACGGAGCTGCAATATCTGGCTGGAGAATTGGCGGCGGCCGATATGCACGCTGTAGCGCGTTTTGCCGTGTTGCAACGCCAATTGGCGCTACAAGATGCGGCCAGTACTAGTTTGTTAGACAAACTGATGAATCAGCTCGATTTCGCCGCTGCGGTCGCTATTGTTCAAACGCTGCTTGGCCAGTTGCAGAGGGAACCCAGTGAACAGACTTCCTGAAACTTTATTGCAGTTACATGGCGGACAAAAACCCCGGGTTTTGGTGGTGGACGACCAGCCGGTGAATATTCAGGTCATTTATCAAATCCTGGCCACTGAGTATCAAGTCTTTATGGCAACTTCCGGCAGCCAGGCGCTGGCCTTTTGTCAAAAAACACCACCGGATCTAATCCTGCTTGATA
The DNA here is from genome assembly GCF_059620065.1 of Rheinheimera sp. B2H12. NCBI lineage: Bacteria > Pseudomonadati > Pseudomonadota > Gammaproteobacteria > Chromatiales > Chromatiaceae > Rheinheimera > Rheinheimera sp. B2H12. The sequence goes on from NZ_CM184363.1 coordinate 1,811,207, forward strand.
TCGCCATGCCACAGATGGACGGACTTGAAACCTGCCGACAGTTAAAAGCGCAACCACAACTGGCGGATATTCCAGTTATTTTTGTAACCTCGCTGGAGCAGCAGGCCGAAGAAAATCAATGCTGGCAGGTGGGTTGCAGCGATTTTATCCTCAAACCGGTGAATCATGTCACACTGAAAAACCGGGTCAGAGCCCAGATCACCCTGACTTCGCAAAATCAGTACCTGAAACAACTGGCGTTTATCGACGGGCTGACCAATTTATGGAATCGCCGCTTTGCCGATGATTATCTGACGCGACAATTGTCTCTGTCGCAACGGCAGCAGCATGAGCTGACCCTGATGATGATTGATATTGATTTTTTTAAACAATACAACGATCATTTTGGTCATCTGCAGGGCGATGATTGCCTGAAATCGGTCTGCCGTTTGCTGGCGTCCTGCCTGAAAAGACCATCGGATGTACTGGCTCGTTTTGGTGGCGAAGAATTTATCTGTATCTTGCCTGGCAGCAGATGGCAGGATGCCGTGTTGCTGGGGCAGACGATGGTGCAGGCGGTCGCCGACGGTGGTTTGCCACATCCACTGTCGCCTTATCGCTTTGTGACCGTCAGTATTGGCCTTGCCAGCACAGGACTGACTCTGATGCAAGCCAGTGAATTAATCGCCGCCGCAGATAAAGCTTTGTATCAGGCCAAACATCAGGGCCGGCACCGCTGTGTGGCGGCAGAGCCGGAGGCACAATCTGATCGGGTCGAACCTTCGGTGCCAGATCCACAATGCTGAAACGACAGCTTTGGTGGTAAAACAGGATGATATTGCTGAAAGTTTCGGCAGTCAGTGCGTCGGGTGTTCACGCCAGCAACAGGCTATGATAGGGTAGTACGGTACTGCCTCGTAGTTAAACTGGATATAACGGGTGCCTCCTAAGGGGTGGTTTTGCATGAAGTATATATTAAATCTAATTTTTATTATTAAAAGTAATAAATAAATTCCTATTTAAAACATGCATTTAAGTAAAAGCTCCTTCCAAAATGCCGTTTTTCATTATTTCTGATAAATATCCTAAATCTTAGAAAAAGTACTATAAACTCACTGTAAAGTACTACGAAAACAACTATAATCAGGCAGAGGAGCAAAACAGCTCGATGGCTATTTTTTAGGCTGGTTATGGTTGCGAAGGTAAACACAAACGTTGTTGCAAAAGAAGACTTCACGAAGCTAGATGGTGTAATAGATCGATTAATCCCGAATCTGAAGAGGAAAAGAAATTCCCACACTACTTTCGAGTTTGATGATAAGCACATAGCAAAACTACCGTTCTGTAGCTCGCCCGGCGGTATCGATTTTTATCATCGAGGTGAAATCTCTGATAAAAATGGCAAAAAAATTGAAAATGCCATCCTTGTGCTTCGTATTCAGAAAAGCACAAAAACATTTTATTTTCGTTATCAGAACAAAATGTGCCACAGCTTAGGTCGGTGGACAGGAGACACCAGTAAGAGTTACTACAGCAAAGCTGAAGCGGTTGTTCGTATTGCAAAAGAGCGATTAGCTGAAGCGGTTCGATTTCTAGAAGCAAGAAACGCTTCTGTAGCTCACATATCTGAATGGACTATTGAAGATTATCTAGACCGGCAATACTCACAGGACCGTAAGGAATTTCAAATTCAAAACAGTTCTATTAAACCCGTTGCAAAACGAACAATAGCAAGCATAAGGCGAGCTCTTGGCGATAAAAGGCATAAGAGGTTAAAGGATGTAGAGGAATGCTGGGTTAATGAGCTTATTGTCGACTGGTGTAACCCAAAAATTAATCCAACCACCGGCATAGCTAAAGCCAAAAATCTTGACTCACAACGCAAGGCGTATACCGAAATTAATGCAATGTTCAATATATGCGTTAAGGCGGGATACATTTCTTCCAACCCGATTCGTGATAAAACATTTCATTTTAAGGACGCAGACTATGATAAGAAAGAGATCAATGTCATAGATGTGAATGCAGATACTGCCCTTCGTTTTATTTTCGAGAAAGCTCCGGGCTCAATGCAGGGAAAACTGCTTCTAGCATCTATGATGATGGCAGGTCTTAGAAATCATGAAGTGTATCGAAATTACACTGAAAATTTCAGAATAAAAAAGCAAGAAATAGTTGTACCGGGCAGCATATCTACAAAACACAAAAAAACGCGTACAGTTCCGGTGGAAAATCCATATTATTGGGAGCGTGTTAGAGAATATTTGGCCAGCACTGAATACTTAAGCCATACAAACGAAGTTGGTCATTTTCTACCCATGAGACGACTACAATCGAGAAACACGATAGAGAGAACTAACGGGGCTCCAGCCCATGCAACCGACAACGTCATGCGTCCGGTTTGGCGCGCTTTTAAAAAGCATTTTGATTGCGGGAAGAATGCTAAGCCATACGATTTTCGGCACACATTTATTACTAACCTCGCTGAAAATTTAGAATTTCATGAAGTAACTGAATACAGTGGAAATTCATCAGATATGGTTCGAAAACATTACGCGAAAGTTAAAAAAGAACGTGCCAAGCCTGTGTTTTCACATTTTCAGAACCCCGATAAAAACGTGATGCGTTCAGACTCTTCTAAGTCTTCTGAAGTATCCGTTGAGGGTAAGGTAATAGATACTACAGAATTGGAACTACCGGAGACATTAAAAAAATACTGGGACATCTATAAGGTTAAACGTCTATTTGATGGCAATCGAATGGCACTTGTCGACTACGAGGCCTTTGTAGATTTAGTTAGGAAACAAATCGACTCGGGCAAGCTACAAGACAGTGAGATCGATATGTGGTTGCAATTTCAATAAATAAATCTACTCGCTGGAAATTTTTTAAATATGTAATACCTTTATATTTTTTTAAATTATTTTTGTTTCAGAATGGCTTCTGAACTAAAATTAATTTTTCTATGTGTATCATAAGTAGTAACTAAATTAATGCCAAGTCCAATATAAGGATTGGATGCTCGCAATATTGAATCATATGCATCTATAATATCTTGGTTACTCGCCACGCTTTGAATCTTTTCAAGCACATATCGCATAGTCATACCAGCTAGCAAGTCTGCGACTTGCAAAGAACAATGATTATGGGATTCAGAAAACTCTAAATCAGCCGTTTCAGAAAATGAATATTCCGCAGTAGATGTGACTATTACGTTAGTGAAATCTGTATCTTCGAGGATTTTTTTATTAGCTGTAATTATTTCATCAAAATGAACTTGCTCATCATGAATTATTTTTACTTCTGATATATTTCCTCGAGAAAACTGATTTATTCTGGCATATATATTTGTAAATGAACTTAAATTCGGTAACATCCATATCGATTTACCGCTTTTACTTGTATCAGGAACTGGTATAAATGAAAAAACTGCTTTGTTTTCTTGACTTTGAGTTAGTTCATTATAGTCATCAATACTAGCATCAATGCTCCTTAGTATAAAATTGGAAAGCCCATCTGTCGGTGAGTGATTTTCAATGAATTTTTTAACTTCCTTAAATGACTCTATTAATGATTCATTTGATGGTGATTTACAACATTCAATAAAATTAATAAATACTGAATCAGGCGCGTTGTTGTAAATGAAATCAGCGCATTGATTCTTAACGATTTGCAATTCATTGGTTGTCTTAGGGTATGAGTATGCAGGCATTATATGACAATTTACGATATTCGCAGATATGAAATATTTCTTGTCTACAACTTCAATAAATATCGGGTATTTTTCTTCAACTAAAAAACTCACGAGCTGGCTAATAAACTTTGGGTATTTGCGATAAATATTTGTAGATTTAATCTCAGCAGTTTTTATTTTAAATTTATCTTTAAGCCGAAGAATAAAATCTTCTAACTTCTTAGTGTCTTGCACACCAATACATGCTAGTGAGAATACAGGTTGCCCATGAAAATTCAACTGGTCACCGGTGCTAAGTACATCCCCCGAGTTTCCGCTCTCGTCAATGTAGTAATTTCTAATCATAATTCTCAGTCTAATTTAGATTATTTGAACTCAAATGCATTTATATACCATTGGAATGCTCATTCCATATTTTAATGCTTCTTTGGCAAAAGAGGTGTTTTCGATGGAAAATCCATGTGACTCAAAGTATCGAACTTGTTCAAGTGTAGCTGCGGTGAGGCAGATATCAGATATTCCCTCATTTTTTGCATAATTAATAGTATTCAAGAGTAGCTTTGCGAACAGACCAAGACTACGATACTCATGAAAATCATGCTTTCTATCGCTTTCTGGTACTGGTTCATAGGGATTGCTGAACTCTACATCCGCTAGATATAATTTGTTTGGATGAACTTTGGCGAGTAGCAGTTGAGCACAAATATTGTAATTTAAATTGGGATCATCCACTTTTGCGTACACAAGGATTGCATCGTGAACGATCGGTTTTTTGACTATTTTTTCGACTTCTAAATAGAGAAATGGATTTCTACTATCGAAATGATTGCTTAACAAGCGGGGGTCTATTTTTTTACTTGATTCTACATAATGCATCCAAGCATATGCGCCTATTCCAAATAAAGAATCTGGCTCTATTTTTGATATTTCATCCATATCTTTCATTTTATAGTAACTGATAGTTAAGTTTTTATCGAACTTAGCGCGTATATCTTTGTCAGGGAAAATTGTTTCCACAGCCACTCTCCATTTAGCGTGTTAGCATGGTATATGCATATTTATCATTTTTATGTGGTGATACACATTCTACCAAATAGAAAAAAACACCTTGCGGTCATTGTCATTGTGTAAGTCATTCTTTGATATATGGTGTTTGCTAGGGCGTACTTTTTCTGAAAATAAATTAAATGGAAGTTCATCTATGCAAATCTGAGCAAATATTGATGAAAAATCTTTGTTGTAGCAATCTTGTAGTATCTTAAGGTTTGTAGATGGGAAGCTTTTTTTGAATTCCTTATTGTATTCTGGTGAGAAATAACGAATCATGGCAGCTTCGTATAGCGATATTCTTTCTGATTCAGATGTGTTAAATAACTTATCAAGACCAGCTTTGATTCTCATGTTGTCTGATTCTTTTGATTGCTTGCTTGGGATGAAAGCTGTTACCAAACTTGTATTTGGTTCAACTTCTAATAATAGTAATGATATTTTATACCCATTAGGAGCACCTTTAATTGCAATTCTTTGAAGGGTTTCGTGTTTAAGTAGTCTATCTAAGGCGCTTCTTGAGCCATCCTCTCCATAAGCTTGCCCTATGTATTTGACTTCAAAGTTAATCTCATTAGTTTGTTGATGGAGCATATGTAGCATCTCCATTTCTTCAAACCAATACCTTTGACCATTGTTATCGGTGAGGTAGTGATAGCCATCTTCAATATGAAAACTAAGATGAGGAGGTATATTAGGGATGCGGACAACTTTATTTTCATTCAACACTGAAAATGATAACTCTAGGCTATCACCGACTTGTTCAGCCGAAATAAAATTTACAATCGGTAAATACCCAATAATATAAATATGGCAGTTATCTATCGTGCTCCGGTACTGCTGCAATTTCTCTTTGTTATAAATCAATTCGGCAGATAAGGTAACAAAGCTGCTTGCATACAAATCGAGAGCGTGCTCAACACCGTATTTGCTACTGAATTTTTTACTCATTAAGACCCTTATTTTTTAATCAAAATTTTAGTTCTTTTTACCATATTCAAGCTTATGAAAAGCACGTCACCGAATAAATATTCACTACAGTGTTACTGAGAGGATTTCCATATCAGAGATTCTTTTTTGGTCCTTTTACAAAAGAGTGCCTGAGAGATGCACGGTGTATTCCACCACTCCCCTTAATTCATGCCAGCTGACTGCCGTGAATCAGAGGGTAGAGCTATGTGATTCCAAATTCTGCCAGTTTCTGGACAGACTCAGAAAAAAAAATCAGCATAGGCTTTAATTTAACCAATTTTGTCCCCATGTCGACACATATGTGTTCAGTTGAAAAAAATTCCACATTTGGGAATTTACTTGACTGAGTTAAAGGTTTACACTAATGTGATTCCCAATTTGAGAACTTCTATGAGATTGATTGGACTGCAACGACTCTTCGGCCTTTTGGGGCATGAAGCTACAACGGATATTTGGATATCTGCATGGGTGAATGAAGTGAAAAGTAATACATGGCTGAACCAAGAGCATGTTTTGAACTGTTACCCATTGGCGAGGCAAGTCTCGTCTGACAAATTCATTTTCTCAGTTGCACAATCAGGAAGCGCAATTCATGTCCAGCTGTGTTTTGAAAGACGTATAGCTATTGTTACTAGTGTGAAAAAAAATTATGAGTGAGCAATATTTGAAAATTATAAGAACAGAAGATCAATACAACGCATATTTGAACGAGTGCGAAGCATTATTGAGCATGTCCCCTGCGCCCGGATCTTCTGAAAGCGATAAAATAGAATTGCTTACTTTGCTTATTGAGAAATACGAAGAAACGAATTTCCCGATAGAGCCCATTGACCCAATCGAAGCCATCAAGTTTAGAATGAGTGAGTTAGGGCTTAAACAAATTGATTTGGCTCCATATTTTGGGACTAAAAGCAGGGTTTCTGAGGTTCTGTCTGGTAAGCGACCTTTAACTGTGCAAATGATTAAAGCTATATCAATTGGATTAGGTATATCTGTAGATACACTAATCGGATTACACGTTGACGAAGTTCAAGAACCTAAAACTAGTGAATCAGTTAACTGGAAGCTTTTCCCTTTGAGTGAAATGATTGCAAGAGGGTGGATAGCAAACATTCAGAGTCAAGGTAGGATTAGCATCTCAGTAGAAGAGCAATTGAAACAATTTATAGGTGTGCTCAGCGAAGATAACTATCAACCATTAGCCGCCTTTAAGAGAAGGCTACAAGGTGAAGCATATTCGCCGAATAAAAAGTACAGCATTTTTGCATGGCTTTCTAAGGTAGTTCAAGAAGCTACGAATAATCCAGTAACTAGTGAATTTAGCCTTGAGCGTTTTGATAAAGAAGTCTTAAGAGAGCTTGCTCATTTGAGCTGGTTTGATGATGGCCCAAAGCTCGCAGTTGAGTTTTTAGCAAAGTATGGAATTAAGGTTGTGATTGAACCTGCCTTGAAAGGAATGTCCTTAGATGGTGCTGCTTTAAAAACTCCCGCTGGTAATCCAGTTATTGGGCTAACGATTAGAGAAGATCGACTGGATAATTTTTGGTTTACTCTTCTGCATGAAACTGTTCACATATGGAAACATCTTGATACTGGCTCTACTTTTGTTGATGACTTGGAAAGAACAACTGAAGATAAAATTGAGGCAGAAGCTAACAGAATTGCACGAGACACTTTTATTCCTAGGGTTGTTTGGAAACGAAGTGAAGCATATTTGCGGCCTTCAAAGGAAGCAATTGAGAATTTTGCTAAAGATTTGAAGATTCACCCTGCAATTATCGCAGGGAGAATTAGACGAGAAACTGGTAATTACAAAGTGTTTGCCGATTTGGTGGGGTATGGAGAGGTTAGAAAACACTTTCATAAATTTTATGTGGAGGAAACAAAATGATTAAGCCGATCTACGTCCCAATTTTGAACGCAAAGCAAGGCGAATTTGATGCGTTGGAACACATCAAACCTGAAACAAACAGGCGTATGTTTCCTCTGTTTGAAATGCCAATTTTCTCAGATGAAGTACAAAAACGAAAAAAGTATATAAATGAAGCATTTCCCAAAAAGATGTTTTTAACAGACACTTTGAATAAAATAGTTTCTGCAAGGGGTAAGTTGCCACTTATGTTTGATATTGATAAGTGGTCTCCAGATAGCACTGTGGAAGGTGGGGAACATATTTTAAATTTCTCATATAATTACTTGTTGTCAAAAAGCGCAGACGTAACAGTAGTAGTCGGTTATGACCGTTGGGAAGATATTCAATATGTAAAGGCTCTTGAATCAATTAGACTTCAATCAGATTCTTTCTGTATTAGACTGGAGTCATATGCGTTTGACGACATGTACGATGAAGAGCATTTTCAAGATGTTATTACAGATATCATAGATACATTACAGCTAACACCGTCTGAATGTATTGTCATTTTAGACTTAGGGGATGTGTCAAATTCTTCTGTTGTCGACATTTGTAGCAAAATTGAGTTAGCAAACAAGTTACTACAGCCTTTTGAATTTTCAAAGTTAACAATGGCTGGGTGCTCATTGACTTCCTTTATTACAGATATGGTACCTAAGCAAGACTCAAATGAAGTTATATTACGACGTGAATACGTTGCTTGGAAAATAATCCGTAGTACTATTGATATCGGTTTTGGAGATTATGGGGTGGTTAGTCCTCATTCTGCTGAAATAAAAACACCTCATGCAAACGGAAAAATTCGCTATACCATCCAAGACAACTATTTCATAGCCCGAGGCCACTCTAGGATGCATGGTAATAAAGGTGAGCAAATGTATGATCTGTCAGAAGAAGTTATTGGATCTGGATATTATCTTGGTGCTGATTTCAGTTGGGGTGATCAGCGGATCGAAGACTGCTCAAATAGATTGTTGAAAGGAAACTTAAAGGATTGGGTGGCTTTTGATACTTCCCATCATTTGCAGTTTGTTGTTATGAGTGTATTTGAATTTGAGCGTGAAATCACCGTCACCAAAACAGAAAAAATGCCAGCATAATGCGATTGCAATTACAACGCAGACTGCACAGGCGCTGTTATACTTCTGACGTTTGTTGTTGTAATTGCGCAACTTAAGGCATGGGGTGGGAGTTGAAACTATATGTTTGACAGATTGTTAAAAAATTACAGTCAAATGAATAATCGTAACTCTCACCTTCTCAATACGATTTGTCAGATAAAGTCAAAACTAATTCAACTATTCTGTTTAGCTGATTCATCTTATTTGGGTAATTGTACGTAACTTCCCCACACTTATTTATCAATGATTTAGAGCCCCAAATAAATAGAAAAGTTGAATAACTCCACGCAGTTGGAGTTATTGGTTTTAATTTATCTTGTCAATAACTCATCGGACTAGTAAATATAAATTTGATAAATCCGATATCAATTCCAACTATCCTGTATTTTTCTTTACCATATTTATCTTTGTACATTTCTTTGATAAGCAATTCGTGCCCTGTTGCCTCTAGCTTTGTTAATATATGAATAAAATCAGTATAAAACCGTTTTAAATGTTCACCATTTTTAAGGTTAGGCGTTTTCGTTGCCAGCATTGTTCTATAAGCTAATGCTGTTACACCATTTTCTTTAAACTGCTTTATTTTGGACTCGTCTGTTTCTGGGAGCATTGTCAGTTCAGAGTTATAAAACTTAGTAAACAGTTTTCTGAATAACCGCCATTTTGTTATCGGCGCAGTTTTACCAAAAGATTGAAATGTACGGATTCCTAGCGCGCTCTTCCACGCGTCTAACCTTTTCGCCTTTTCTTGTGCTTTGTTATCACTTGAATCATCTATTGCGCCAGCTAAATGCTTCATCATATAACTCGTCGGCGGCGATGGCTCTGTACTTGATAATGAAAAATGTGACAAAGTCAGTGCTTGGCTGGTTTCTCCGAAGTGTTTTTTTAACAAATTTGGCAGCGTTTCCTTTGTGTATGCAGGACTGCTGTATAGCAATACGTGCATATGCGGAGTTCCGCTGTAATGAGCCTCCATAACTCTGACTCCAAAGATGTCACCTTCACTCATCTTAATATTATATTTTTCGCGACTAAGGTCGTTTGTAAATTTTTTCCAGTTTTGAACGAGATAATCATGAGCTTGTTTAGCACTAGTACCATCCCAGCTGGAACTGCGATTCGTTGGATTTGCATGCATGTGAGCAGGCACAGTCATTGTGCAGAATAGACAGTGGTAGCCAAGGTCTTTGGCATATTCTTGAATTCCCGTGCAAAAGTTATACTTTTCAGCGAAGAACATTTTTGACCGTTTTGATATAAGTTTTAAAGTGGATATTTCTCCCGGACTTACATTAAAGTGTTTAGATAAGAAACGCTCGTTACTTAGCAGTTGTTCTCTTCTCAGGCTCAATGTTCTGTTACCGACAAATGGACTTTGAGAATGGATACCAATTTTCCCTTTAGCTCTATCGTCTTCAAACAAACTTTTATGGACGAGAGCGAGTAACTTTCTCTTGATATTGCTCCAATCTTGTAAGTAAATTTTCGTTTTTTGCCTGTCTATTGGCAAAAATTCGTCAGTCCACTCGCCAAAGATATCGCCATATTGATTGTTATCAATACGAACGCATGACGTACATAGTCCTTTTGCGTAACTTGATATATATCTGAGATTTTTATCGTGAAAATGCTCGAGTGAATGAGGCATCCTAAAAAACTTTTCTGACATGTTTACCGCCAAATATTTGAATATTTAGAGTTAACATCAATAGCTCGATAAGCTCAATTAGTTATAATAAATACTTTTAATATTTCTTGAGGTTATTAAAAATAACGAGTAATATAACTGTATAAATAAACAGCTAGTGACAGACTAGCAGTATTCATTCTTCATACTGCGCCTGTCAGCTTCGCTGCGAGATTCAAAATGAGCGGTTATCAATTTTTTCATGTAGAAACTTACTCACGGATAGCGAGCAGAACCGGAAAAAAGCAGAGCATCCTCGGTGTAGTTCGAGAAGCAGAACGACATGCTAATGCCTGTTTACATATAGCTAATCCCCAATCCCCGAAATTGCTTTACGGGTCGTGGCCATGCAAAGTCGCTGATGATCTGCTGCAAAAAGCTGAAATTGCCCAAGACTCCCTCGGTCGAAAGTTACGTAGCGATGCTCAAATTCTGCTTGGCGGCATTGCAAGCTTTCCGAAAGCTTCAGCTGAGGTTGGTTTAGACGACTCCGACTTTCAGACATGGCTGAGCTTAAACGTAGACTTTTTAAAATCAGAATACGGCAATGCATTAAAATCTATTGTCATTCACTTGGACGAGTCTTACCCCCATATCCATTTCTACTGCCACCCGGAAATGGACGATGAAAACAGGCTTAACATTCGAGACATTCACTTTGGAATGAAATTAAGAGATTCTGTACCTGATAGTGGGCAGGGGTCTGGCAAACTCAGAAGCCGTTTATATAAGCAAGCAATGCGTGACCAGCAGGATCGGTATTATCAAAAAGTGGGAATTGAATGCGGTCTTGCCCGCATCGGCCCAAAGACTAGGAAACTAACCCGTAAAGAATGGGTTTATGAACAGCAGAATGCCAAAAGGCAGCAGCAGTTAATTAAAGCTGAAAGGTTAAATGCCGACATTCTTAGTAAAATAGCGCAGGTGAATTTCGACAACTTAAATTTAGTTCGTCAAAATGAAACGCTCTTAAAAAGCATAGAGTTCGAAAATTTTTCAAAGGCGTCATTAACAGATAGCATTTTCGGCTTCAGTAAAAGAAAAATAAATTATTTAATGTTGAAACTCGGTGATGCAACTAAACGAGAGAAGATGCTTAGTGAGCAGTTAGATACCGAGTCAGAAAAAGTTGAGAAACTTGCGACTGTTAAGCAAAGGTTACTCAATCAAATTACCGAAAAAGAGAACAAAATTAGATCTCTTGAAAGCTCTGTTGCAAGTTTGCAATCGAAAATTGAATTACTATTAGATGCAGTCAAATCATGGAAACACAAGTACTACAACACTATTGCTTCTATTAATTCGACAGCCTACATACCTAAAATAAAAACAAAAACATATGAGGGGTCATCTTATGACTAAAAAACACATTTCTGTTAATGAAACTCAGCAGTTTCTAAGTTTTCAATCCAAAGCTAGTTATTCGAGTGTACATCTTCTCGAAATTCACAGAAGACTTTTCGAAATAAGCAAATTAACAATGCAAATGAGTTATTCGAGTGGATACTCAAATACACTATTATTTCTTGATAAAATTATCGACAAATTAAAAAATGAAGTTCAATCAGGCAGTGTCAGCTATGACAACATTCCTCTCACTCCAGCAGAGAAGTCGTTAATAGACGAAATTTCCGTTGTGCTTGCGTCGAATACTCAGGTACTTGCTAATGATAGACAAAGCAACCAAGGTTTTGAAGAACTTAGCTTCTTTTAGTTGAGCTCATAATACAGAGAGGCATTCGCTCAAAAAACAGACTAATGAGCGCTAATAGAAAGAAATACACATTTAATGCTGTGACACTACTCGAAATTTTTTATATCATCTGGCTGGAAACTTTTAACGTCCTCGTAGCTCAGCAGGATAGAGCATTCGCCTCCTAAGTGAAAGGTCGCGCGTTCGAATCGCGCCGGGGACGCCATTTTACCGATCTCTATTTATAAAAAATTATAAAATCTTAAATTAATCACTACTATTCATAAGTACTACGAAATTTTTATCGAAGTTAAGTTGTTGATTCTAAATCTATTATTTATTTAATTTTGCTTATAACCGCCCCCTCCTAAGCGCCAGTCGTGAGTTCGAGTCTCGCCGGGGCAGCCATTGTCTGACTTTTGCTGCTGTGGTTGCCAGTGGCTGTGCTACTACCAACCTATGTTTATGGTCGCAGGTCCACTGTTGAGATGGCACCGTCACAGTGAATACCGACACCATAGGTGTCATCTAAGGTTGCTGCGAAAGTTCTGCAGGCTCCAGTGAAAACGCATCGGTTTCTGCCCTGGCGGCGACTGAAGCAAAATCACCAATCTGAATGTTGGCAAGTAATTCTCCATCAACACTTTGCGCCCAGGCATTCTGATGGCTCAGCTGCGTGATCCGTACCGTCAAGGGTGTGACACTGAATAATTGCTCTGACTGACCAAAATTGTCATTTAAATCACGACGATGGATCAAAGTAAAAGTATCACCAACTTTCACCCCATGCGCTTCCCCGACATTGAGCAACACCTGATTCTGCCGCACTTGTTTCACTTCTGCCAGGATAGGTTCACAACGAATCGCTTCTTCGACGTCCATTGCAGCAGCGGTGAGGACCCGATCTGTTGCTTTGCCATAATCGGTTTGCCAAAAACGCTGATACTGTGGATCTAAAGTGGTGGTTTTACGCGTTGTCCATAACCCGGAAGTCTGATATTTCTGACTGAAGACGGTTCTGTTGGCCACTAAATCAAATAATGACAAATGCAGGTGAAAAAATCTTTCTCGATCGGCATCGGTCCAGAATTCCCAATTCATGCCTTGGGTCGAGCCAAGTGACACATCCTCTAAGGTGGCAGACAACAGATAGCGGCCTTGATACTGCTGCTCTATGGCCTGACGTTCATTGCTGGGTAACTGCTTGGCATCCACTACCGACGGAAAACTTTCCGGCCAACTGCTTTGACTGATCTCACTGATTTTATCGCTCAGGCGCTGACTACTGACAGTCCCTAGTTCAAACAAGCCACCAACCACCGCATGTTCTGGCACTTTCAGTTTAAATGGACTAATCAGGATTTTCTTTTTAAAGGCCACTGTCGGACAGAGCGGTTCAGATGGGAAAATGTCAGCTTTGATGGTGACTTCAAAGATACCATCCTGCACCCGCTCTGAGACAATATGCACTTGCTGCATATCACCGTAACTTTTCAGTTGCAGACTCTCTTGCGTCAAAAGACCGTCAGTCACTTGCTGTACACTGCGCACTGACACGCCGGCAAACAGCAATGCCCGTTTCACCGCATCTTCGGTAGCCTGAGCCCGGGCTGTGGCTTTGTCGCCGTTGCGGATCAGCGCCTGACCTGTGGTTTCATACCATTGAGCCTGTAAAGGACTAGCCAGTAATAACAAGGCCAGACCGGTGATTTTACGCATAAGGTGCATCTCCTACCCACTGATAGCCGATTAAAGCAAAAACTGTGCCTTTCGCCAGTAAACCGCAACGCATTTTAAAAGATGGCGCGATTTCTGCTAGATAAATGACAACTAGCCAAGTTAAACGCAGCGGTCGGAGTCCACAAGATGAAAAAATGGTTATTGCTGTGCGCAGCCAGCCTGTTGTCAGGCTGCGGCCTGGTGATGGACAAAGAAGTACAATGGGAATCGGTGCCACCAGAGCAATTCCCGTTGCTAAAAGCTGTTGGTTACGCGCCTGTGGCTGAACAAAAGGCAGATAGTGCCGAACAGCGGATGTTGATGGCGATGAAAGCATCTAAGCTGGAAGCCTATAAAGAGCTGGCAGAGCAGGTTTATGGACAGAAAATTGATTACAAGGTGACGATGCAGCAGGCGATGCTTGGCAATGAACAGCTGCGCGCTTCATTGCAGGGGGTGATCCGTGGCGCCAAAGTTGTTAAAACTTATCCGGTCGGCCAGTTTTATGTCACTGAAATGGAACTGGATTTTAAACAGGTATACGATTTATATCAGAACAGCCAACCGGTGCGTCGGATTAAAACAGTGAAATATTATTAGTTTTCGTGGTTACTATCGTCGTGGTCATATCAGCAGTGTCAAAGTGGGGTGAGCTGTGTCAGGTGGATGGCATCAAGTGGAAATCAACCGCAACAACTGAGTTGGCAGTGCGCAGCCCGCAAGATCGGCGGCGCAGCTTCAGGCTTTGAATCCTTTCCCGATGTGATCAACCGCAGGTTTACCTTTGGCAGTGTAAGTCAGGCCGGATTTGCCGCGATTTTGCAATAATTCATGTTTAAACCTGCTAATCATCAATTGGCTTTGTTCCAGAGTCAGCCGGTTGACTTCATTTTGCTCTTTGCAGGCATTGAGCATGCTATCGAGTTCAGTCACGGTTTGTCTGAACCAGTCTTCGGTTTTTAATTCGGCTAACTGCGGTAAAGCCGCAATGGCGCTATCGAGCTGCTGGATGTGTTCCAGCAGTGTCAATTTCTCTGCACAGCCTTGCTCTAACTTTTCAATATCGCGCTCTGAGATGGCAGTTAATTCAGTTTGCAATAACAACAACAGCACCTTCAGGTGCTGCTGTTGTTGTGATAACAGGGAATGGATGGGGGCTACATCAATCATTTTCTGTCAAACAACTCGCCTTCAAACTGGACGATTTTTTTCGCCAGCTGTTCGACGTTAATTTTGTATTTACCTTCAGCAATGGCTTGTTTAATTTTATCGACTTTTTCCTGATCGATGCCAGAGCTGTTATTTGCCTTGTCTTGCGCCTTGGTAAATTGTTGCGCCTGTGTAGTCAAGGACACAGAGTCCTGCTTTTGCGCTGGCGAATTCATCACAGTCTGTTGCTGAGCAATTTGCTGTTTTTGCTGATTTAATTCAATTTTATCAGTTTTGACTGCACTGGTATTTTGCAGTCCTTGATTGACATTGATAGCCATAATTCACCCCTCATCTGACCTGCTGGTCTATTCCTTAATCATGTTAACGGCGCCAGTCAGAAAAACTTTAGCGTTATTTATAACTTAATTGCGACGCGTTTGACGGCCACAATTTCCGCTTTGATCACACGATTAGACCCATTATTCTGGACCCGAACTGCTTCACCGAGTGTGCCATCCTGTAAGGCTGTCGCCTGCGTTGTGACAGTCAGACCGGTTGAAATACCTTCAATTGTAACAACATCTCCCTTACATACAAGACAAAGATCGGTCTGGTTTAAAATTTGCCCCTGATTCAGGCTACGTTTGGCCCTGGCACCGATAATCAGTGCCGGATCCTGCACCAGACTGGCTCTGGTTTGCGATGACTCGGCGCTGCCAAGGCTTAGCATATCCGCACTTATTACAGTACCGGCCGGAATTTGCCGACTGGCTGTGACAGCCTGAATGAGCTGACTGACCCGTGCCGATAAAAATAACTGCCAGCCTGGACTATCGGCGCAAAGCACCCGAATGGTGTTTTGCCGTTGCACTTTAGCGGCCACTAAACTGAATTCCAGTGGCGATTCACAGGTTTTAGCAGCTAATCGGGCATCAAGTGGATGTAAAATAATGTCCTGTCTGACGTTTTCTGACTGCGACAATTGCTGGCTGAGCCAGGTGGTCGATTGCTCTGCAATATCCGCCATTGAATAGCTGCTGGCCAAGACCTGAAAACTCAGCAATGGCAGAGCGACAAGGATTTGACGGTAACGCTGTCTGAGCGAAAAAAAATTATCGTACATTTTCATAAGGTTTCAGCTATGCTTTAACGGCAAAGGGTTATACCATACCAAGTATGTCAATTTTTCAGTGACTTGCCGCTGATTTTACTATCAGATGCAAGAACCGATCCTGAAATTTTCTGGGAGTCTCAAATGGCGGGTATTCTTGATTCTGTAAACCAGCGCACACAACTGGTCGGGCAAAACCGGCTGGAATTGCTGCTGTTTCGGCTGGCAGGCAGACAAAGATTTGGCATTAACGTGTTCAAAGTCAGGGAAGTGTTGCAATGTCCGCCACTGACTGCTATTCCCAAACGCAACAAATTTGTGCGTGGTATTGCTCACATTCGTGGTCAGACGATTTCGGTGATTGATTTAAGCCTGGCGACAGGTGGCAGACCGATTGAGAATGTGAAAGACAGTTTCATCATCATCGCTGAGTACAACAGATCGGTGCAGGGTTTTTTAGTTAATTCAGTTGAGCGAATTATCAATATCAACTGGGAATCTATTATGCCACCGCCAAAAGGTACCGGCGGCCGGCAAAGTTATCTGACCGCAGTGACTGAGATTGACAAAGAGCTGGTTGAAATTATTGATGTCGAGAAAATCCTGGAAGAGATTTCACCTTCTCCGACCATGATCACGGGCGCTGTCGATACCGAAACTATTACCGCTGACTTAGGCGACAGAACCATTTTAATTGCCGATGACTCAGCTGTGGCGCGTAATCAGGTCAAACGGGCACTGGAAGGTCTGGGAGTCACCATGCATCTGGTGAAAAATGGCCGCGAAGCGCTGAGTTATCTGCAAGAAGTTGCCGCGAGTTGTGAAGAATCAGTCACTGAAAAAATTGGCCTTCTGATCTCTGACATTGAAATGCCGGAAATGGATGGTTATACCTTGACGGCAGAAATCCGGCTGGATCAAAAACTGAAAAAATTGCATGTGATTTTACACACCTCTTTAAGCGGAGTCTTTAATCAGCAAATGGTACAGAAAGTGGGTGCCGATGATTTTATTGCTAAGTTTAATCCGGATGAACTGGGTGAATCAGTACGGAAATGGTTACATGCTGATTAAAAGGTGGCAATGCTGTGGTGAATAAAGAGCTGCTTGACACTGAATACAAGCTGTTCCGGGATTTTCTGGAGCAGCAATGTGGCATAGTGCTTGGCGAGAACAAGCAGTATCTGGTCAAAAGCCGTCTCGGGCCTTTGATGCAGCGGTTTCAACTGGCAAGTTTGTCTGAGCTGGTGAACAAAACATTGAGTCCGTTTGAACGTCAATTACGCTCGGCGGTGATTGATGCAATGACCACCAATGAAACTTTGTGGTTTCGCGATACCTATCCTTATGAATTGCTGAAAAAACAAATTTTACCTGAACTGGAAAAAGACCATCGCAATGTCAAAATTTGGTCTGCAGCCAGTTCATCAGGTCAAGAACCTTACTCAATTGCAATGACCGGGTTGGAATATCAGCAAAGCCGACCAGGGGCCTTCAGCCTCGGCATGCAAATTCTTGGCACAGATATTTCCAACGCTATGCTTGAGCACTGTCAGCGTGCTGAATATGACGGTCTGGCATTGTCCAGAGGCTTGTCGCCGGAACGACGCAGCAAGTTTTTCGAAGACAGTGGCAACGGTATGATGCGGGTGCGGGAACCCGTCAGAAAAAATGTTTCATTCCGCCATCTCAATTTGTTAGACAGTTATACCTTACTGGGCAAATTTGACATTATTTTTTGCCGTAACGTGTTGATTTATTTTTCGCCGGAAGTGAAAGCTAAAATCATTCGGCAGTTTGCCCAAGCGCTGAACCCAAAAGGATATTTGTTTTTGGGGGCATCTGAATCCTTGTCCAGCATTAACACCGATTTTGAGATGATTCGCTGTAATCCAGGGATCATCTATCGTCGCAAAACCTAAGCATACCCTTTAGCGTTTTTCCATGCCAAGCCGTGCCTGTTGCACGGCTTTTTGTTGCCGCCAATTTCATTCCTGCAGTGTCATTAAATTGTTGGCCTGAGTTTTGCTAACTAATTTTATCAATCGCTGAAATGAGTACAGCACTATGGCAATTAGTTTTGAAAAAGCTTTTGGCGTCCACCCGCAGGGCATGTTGCTGCGCGAAAAACGCTCAGAATTGCTGGCGGATAATATCGCAAATGCGGATACCCCTGGGTTTAAAGCCAAGGATCTGGATTTTCAGACCGCACTGGCCAATGCCAACACGCGGCAAACTTCTGCCTTTAGCCGTACTCATGAAAAACATTTTGAAATTTCTACCCAGACCCGGCAGGAAGTGAAATTTCGTAACGTCGAGCAAACCGATACAGGCGATGGCAATAGTGTAGATATCCACCGTGAACGCAATGCATTCAGTCAGAACAGCATGGAGTATCAGGCTGCGCTGAATTTCTTAAATGGCAAAATCAGTGGCCTGAGAAAAGCCTTAGGCGGAGGTCAGTAACAATGAGCTTATATCGGGTTTTTGATATCGCGGGTTCTGGTTTAACTGCGCAGGCACTGCGTTTGAATACCACGGCCAGTAATATTGCCAATGCCAATAGTGTCAGCAGTAGCATCGATCAGACGTATCGTGGTCGCCATCCGGTGTTCGCCGCTGAGATGGACAAAGCGCTGGATGATCGGCGTGGCGCAGGTGTGAAAGTGCTGGGCATTGTGGAAAGTGATGCGCCGCTTAATACCGAATACAACCCGAGCCATCCGCTGGCGGATGAAAAAGGCTTCATTTACAAGCCGAATGTCAATGTGATGGAAGAAATGGCCAATATGATTTCTGCCAGTCGTTCTTATGACGCCAATGTGCAGGTGGCGGATGCCGCCAAACAAATGTTAAGTCGCACACTGACGTTAGGTCAGCGTTAAGGAGGTAGAGCATGACCACAATTAATAATGCGGCAGATAACAGTTATCTTGACAGTCTGAAGAAAAAAGACGAAGTCACCAAAACTGATGCCCAGAAATCCGGTGCGCTGACGCAATCCGACTTTTTTGCCTTATTAACGCAGCAGTTAGCGTTTCAGGATCCAACCAAACCGGTTGAAAACGATCAGATGATTGCGCAGATGACCAATTTTACCATGGCCGATGGTATTGGTTCGCTCAATACCAATTTTAAAGATTTTGCCGCCAGTATGAATTCGAATCAGGCACTGCAGGCCTCCAGCTTGGTCGGCCGCACTGTGTTGGTCGATTCCGACAAACTGGCCTTTGATGGCACCAATAAAGCTTATGGTTCGACAGAAATTCCTAAAAATGCCACTACTCTGAGTGTGAAAATTTATAACCAGGCGGGTGAGCTGGTCAGAAATGAGCCAGTCGAAAACCCGGTGGCCGGCAAATATGATTTTGTTTGGGACGGTAAAAATAATAACGGCGAAGTGATGGCCAAAGGTTTGTACAAGATGACGGTTGATGTGTCCGTCGCAGGTAAAACCGAAAGCCTGGCGACTGCCACTTATGTTCCTGTGGCCAGTGTCACACTGGGTAAATCAACGGCAGATATGACATTAAATTTATACGGCATCGGCGCCAAAAAAATGGCAGATGTAAAAGAAATTGCAGCAAGCTAATGGCTGATTACGAGGTGAACAATGAGTTTTAATATTGCTTTAAGCGGTTTGGCTGCCGCCCAGAAAGATTTAGACAGCACTGCGAATAACATCGCGAACGTCAATACCACCGGATTTAAGGAATCAAGAGCTGAATTTGCCGATGTCTATGCCGGTTCAATTTTTACCTCCAGCCGGACCAAAGTGGGTGATGGCGCGTCAACTTCGATGATTGCTCAACAATTTTCGCAAGGTTCACTGAAATTCACCAACAACTCACTGGATATCGCTATTTCTGGCGATGGCTTTTTTGCCATGACACCAGATTTAGCTGCCAGGGATATGACCTTTAGCCGGGCTGGTGCCTTCAAACTGAGTAAAGAAAATTTCATTGTGGATAATAACGGCAATTATTTGCAGGGTTATTCCGTGGACCCAACATCGGGTTCGACCACATCGGTCAGCCTCAGCACAACCAAACCTATCCAGATCCCAACGACTGCTGGTGCACCGCGTTCGACCAGTAACGTGTATATGACGATGAACCTGGATTCGCGGGTGGTGGTGCCCACTGCCGCCTTTAACCCGACGGATAAAACCAGTTTTAACTCCAGCACATCCTCCACTATTTATGACAGTTTGGGTGAGCCGCATATTCTGACGATGTATTTCCGTAAAACCGGCGCAGCGACCGATAACGACTGGCAGGTGTTTGCCCAGTTGGACAATAATAATGCAGTCCCAGCGACCACCACAGGTGCTGTAACGGGCGGTGTTGGTCATGTGTTCCAATTACCACCGCCGCAGGTACTGGATTTTGATTCATCTGGTAAACCAGTGGGCACCTTGCCTAATCTGGTATTGCCGGCCGGCGCTGGTACAGGTCTGAATAACCCTGCGTTTCCTTACCTAACTAACGGTGCCACTTTTATTTCGCCGGTGACAGTGTTGTTCCGCGATGAATCAAATACCAAGTTACCAACCCAATACGCCTCTAAATTTGAAGTTGGCTCGCTCAGTCAGGATGGCACCACTGTTGGCAGATTGACCGGCATTGATATTGATGCCGCTGGCCGGGTGATGGCCAGTTACAGTAACGGCAACCAGACTTATCTGTCGCAAATCACCATGGTGAAATTCGCCAACCCACAAGGTTTAACCCAGGTCGGTAATACGGGCTGGAAAGCCAGTCTCAGATCGGGTGATCCACTGGCGGGTGAGGCTAATACCGGCACTTATGGCAGTATCAATTCCTCTGCGCTGGAGCAATCTAACGTCAATCTGACCAATGAACTGGTTGATTTGATTGCGGCACAACGAAACTTCCAGGCCAACTCCAGGGCGCTGGAAGTGAACAGCACATTGCAACAAACCGTGCTGCAGATCCGATAACAGTGTTTGGCATAAAAAAACCGCTACGGCGGTTTTTTTATGCCGGGTTATTAAGGATTCCCTCAGCCGGCTGCACCATGCCATGCCGGCTTGTCGTCGGAACTATCTAATCTGAACTCAGGTTAATGAGTGCCGAACTCAGCTGATGTCATGTTGCCATTTATCGATACCAAGCTTAGCCTGTCATCGTGTCCGTTGTCGCCCGGCAATTTATTGCCACCATGCCATTTCATCAATTTACTATTTTTTAATCATAAAATTCATTAACTTAATTCTTCGTGTACGTCTGATTTTGGTATCTGGCACTATCTTTGCTTAATACCAGTATCAACCAGTGTTATTTGACCACCGGCCAAACGGAGTCTGAGATGGACCACTTACTTTATATCGCCATGAGCGGTGCCAAAGAGAATATGAACGCGCTTGCAGTGCGTTCAAATAATCTAGCCAACGCCAATACCAATGGTTTTAAAGCCGATTTAGAGCAAGCAAGGTCGATGCAGGCGTTTGGCGATGGCTTGCCAAGCCGGGTGTTTGCCATGACTGAAACCCCTAGTCAGAATTTTGACGCCGGTGAATTAAAAATTACCGAAAACGAGCTGGACGTGGCGATTCAGGGCGACGGCTGGATTGCGGTGCAAGATGCCAATGGCAACGAAGCTTATACCCGGGCTGGCAGCCTGAAGTTGACCGAAACCGGCCAGTTGCAAACGGCTTCCGGTTTAGCTGTGATGAGTGAAGACGGTCCGGTACAACTGCCCGTGCCTTTGGCAAAAATTGATATCGCTCAGGATGGCAGTATTCAGGCATTGCCACAAGGTGCACCGGCTACCGCTATTGCTGAAGTCGCCCGTATTAAACTGGTCAAGCCGGAAAATCGCGATATGGTCAAAGGCAATGACGGTTTGTTTCGCCGTAAAGACGGTCAGGTTGCAGAAACCGACGCCACAGTGAATTTACTCAGTGGCGCTGTGGAAGGCAGCAATGTCAATGCCGTCGGTGAAATGACGTATTTAATCAGTCTGCAACGGCAATTTGAGTTGCAGGTCAAAATGATGAAAACCGCTGAAGATATGGATCGGCAGCACAATCAGGTTTTACGCATTATCTAGAGCATTGAGCTCAGGAGGACAGTATGCATCCAGCACTTTGGATCAGCAAAACCGGCTTAGACGCCAAGCAGCGTGATATTTCGGTGATTTCCAATAACCTGGCCAATGCCAGTACCGTCGGTTACAAAAAAAGCCGGGCGGTGTTTGAAGACCTGTTGTACCAAAACATTAACCAGCCGGGTGGCCGTTCATCACAAAACTCTGAACTGCCGAATGGCCTGATGATTGGTGCTGGTACCAAAGTGGTGGCGACCCAGAAAAACTTTGGTCAGGGTAATCATATGACCACTGACAACGCGTTAGATGTAATGATCCAAGGTCATGGTTTTTTTGAAGTTTTGATGCCTGATGGCAGTATTTCTTATACCCGCAATGGCCAGTTCACGACAGATGCCGAAGGCAATTTGGTGACCTCTGGTGCTGGTTATCAAATCCAGCCAACTATTACGGTGCCGCCTGATGCCATTGAAATTAATATTTCGCAGGACGGTGAGGTGTCCGTCAAATTGCCAGGCCAACCTGAGAATGCGGTATTAGGGCAGTTAGTGGTGACGAATTTTATCAATCCGGCGGGTCTGGAGCCCATAGGGCAGAATTTATTCCGCCAGACCGGCGCCAGTGGTGATCCGGTGCAAGGGGTGCCAGGCCTGGAAGGGATTGGCATCATAGTGCAGGGCGCTTTAGAAGCCTCCAACGTCAATGTGACGGAGGAATTGGTCGGGCTGATTGAAAGTCAGCGCGTGTATGAGATGAACTCGAAAGTGATTTCAGCAGTCGATCAGATGCTGAGCTTCGCAATCCAACAGCTGTGATAAGGAGTTTGTGATGCGTATTATCATTGCCATGTTTGCCTTATTGCTGATGTCTGGCTGCGCTAGTTATGTGCCGGAAGCCATCCCGGATGACCCGGAATTTGCCCCTTTGCCGCCAGAACCTGAATCTAAACCTGTGTTACAGACTGGATCTTTGTTTGCGCAGGGGCTGTCGAATGGCTTGTATTCGGATAACAAAGCCCGCCGCGCTGGCGATATCATTACGGTGGTACTCAGGGAAAATACCCAGGCGTCGAAAAAGGCCAAAACCGAATTTGGCAAAGACAGTAGTAACAACATTCAGCCGATGGTCGGATTGGATGGGCGTAATGTCAGTGTGCTGGGGAATGCTTTGCAACTGGGAATGAATTCCAGCAGTGATTTTAAAGGCGATTCAAAAGCTGACCAGAGTAATAGTTTGTCCGGTGATATCTCAGTCAACGTATTACGGGTGATGGCGAATGGTAACTTAGTGATCCGTGGTGAAAAATGGCTGACCCTCAATACCGGCAAAGAATATATCCGGTTGACTGGTGTGATCCGTCCGGAAGATATTGGTGCTGGCAATACGGTGGAATCGACTAAAATTGCCAATGCCAGAATTGAATACAGCGGCACCGGTGCCACGCATGGCGGCCAGGGACCAGGCTGGCTGACCAGGTTTTTCTCCAGCGTGCTGTGGCCATTCTAAGCGCTGGATAACTGAGGTAATGAAGATGAAAGCAGTGCTGAAATCCAGGATTGGTTGGTTGTTGGCGATGTTGTTGCTTAGCCAGCCCCTGCAGGCGGCCCGAGTGAAAGATGTTGCCACGGTCGAAGGCGTCCGCTCAAACCAACTGATCGGTTATGGTCTGGTGGTTGGTTTACCAGGAACTGGTGAGCAAAGTCCATTTACCGAGCAGAGTTTTAAAACCATGCTGACGAATTTTGGCATCAATTTACCCGCCGGAATGAAGTCACAAATTAAAAACGTCGCTGCGGTGGCGGTGCATGCTGAATTACCGGCTTTTGCCAAGCCAGGCCAAGCGATAGATATTACCGTGTCTTCGGTCGGCAGTTCGAAAAGTCTGCGCGGTGGTACTTTATTGCAGACTTTTCTCAAAGGGCTGGATGGTCAGGTCTATGCTGTCGGGCAAGGCAGTCTGATTGTCAGTGGCTTAGGTGCTGAAGGCGCGGATGGTTCTAAAGTGGTGGTCAATACACCAACCGTTGGCCGGATCCCGAATGGGGCAACTGTGGAGCGTGAAGTGGCTTCGCCTTTTGCCCAGGGGGATTACATTACCTTTAACCTCAATCGCGGCGACTTTACCACAGCGAAAAATCTGGCTGCAGCCATCAATAAATTTATTGGCGATGATACGGCCCGGACCCTGGATAACCGTTCCGTGCAAGTGCGGGCGCCCAGAGATGTGGCGCAACGAGTGTCTTACTTATCAACGCTGGAAAACCTGATGTTTGAACCCGCATCCGACAGCGCAAAAATTATTATCAACTCCAGAACCGGCACTATTGTCATCGGTAAAGATGTGCGGTTATTTCCTGCAGCTATTACTCATGGCGGCATGACAGTGACTATTGCCGAAAACCCAACCGTCAGTCAGCCAAATGCGTTGGCTGGCGGTGAAACTGTGGTGGTCCCCAATACCATCATTGATGTCAGGCCAGACCGTTCGAGGATGTTTAAATTTGACCCAGGCACTACTCTCGATGAGTTGGTCAGTACTGTCAATGCCGTCGGGGCAGCGCCTGGCGATCTGATGGCAATTTTAGAAGCTTTAAAAGAAGCCGGTGCCATTCACGGTGAACTGGTGGTGATTTAGCATGAGCACGCCTGATGTCAAAGTGTCTTATCATGACCTGTCGAGCTTGCAGCAATTGCGCTCTCAGGTCAAAACCGATGAAGCCGGCGCCATCAAGCAAGCAGCTCAACAATTTGAATCTGTATTTATGGGCATGCTGCTAAGCAGTATGCGTAACGCCAATAAAGCCTTTGAAGAAGATAATCCGCTTAAAAGCAACGCCACCGACTTTTTTCGCGATATGCATGACAATCAGCTTTCGGCCGAGCTGTCAAAAAATGGTGCGCTTGGTTTAGCCGATTTAATGGTGCAGCAACTCAAACCTGAGCTCAGTAAAACTAAGGCCGCCAGTACCGTCAGTCTGCCGTCCCGTTTTGATGCGGTGCAACAGCGTGATTTAGCTATGCCGCATGAACAGCCGGTGTTTGCGATGCCAAAGAAAAAGCCGGTCAGTTTTCAGTTAGCGCCTGAGCAGGTTATTGCCCCTGCAGTGCAGGCCAGAGCTGAATTACTCAGACAGCAACAACTGACGGCAGTTTTGCCTGCCACTGAGCTGGCAGCCGTATCGTCAGAGCAGCCTATGAGTGTGCGGCAGTTAGGAGCTGAGGTGGAAGTGTTTGCAGCCAGTCAAATGACAGCTTTACCCAAAGCCGTGCTCTCAACTTCGGCGCCATTCAACCTTTCGGACGCAACAGCTGTGAATGCAACTGCCGGTAGTCAGGCCACCGCGGCTGTGGAGCTGGCGGCTGCCAACGATGAACCCAGTGCATTTATTCAGCGACTGTTACCTGCTGCCACTAAAGCTGCTCAGCAACTGGGGCTGGAGCCACTGGCTCTGATTGCGCAAGCCGCGCTGGAGACCGGCTGGGGTCAACGGATGTTCAAAACCAGCAGCGGGGCCGACAGCCATAATTTGTTTGGCATTAAAGCGCATGGCAACTGGCAGGGCGATGTTGCCGTGGTCGATACGCTGGAATATCGTCAGGGTATTGCTCAAAAAGAGAAAGCCCGTTTTCGCGCTTATGACAGCCCTGAGCAAAGCATGCAGGACTATGTCAGTCTGATCCAGCAAAACCCCAGATATCAGGCCGCGCTGAATGCTGCCGCGGATGCAAAAAGTTATTTCCGGCAATTGCAAGCTGCCGGCTATGCCACAGATCCGAACTATGCCGAGAAAATTTTGTCTGTATTAGAAGGCAAAGCGTTCAAACAGGTGCGGAACTTGCTAGGTAATTGAATTCAACAATAAACCGGGCTCTGTCGCCTTGGTGCACTTGGGCTGATGAGGCAAGCAGATGGCTGATAATTTACTGACGATTGGAGTTTCCGGAGTGCTGGCCAGCAATGGTTTGCTCAATACCACGTCCAACAACATCGCCAACCTCAATACCAAAGGCTATGCCAGACAAAGTACTGAATACGATTCCGCCATCCTTGGTCTTGGTGTGGGTCGCGGTATCACTGACCGGTTGGTCAATGAATTTACCTTAAAACAACTCAGACGAGATACCTCCAATTTATCTTACGCTGAACAGTATCTGTCTGAAGCCAGCCGGGTTGATTCATTGTTTTCCAATACTGCCAACAGTATCTCCACTGGGATGACCGATCTGTTTAAGCAACTGCAAACTGCCAACAATGACCCGGCCAATAATTCCGCCCGGCAGTTGTTTTTGGGCGCGGGACAGACTTTGGTAAACAAATTTAATACCTTATCCAGTCTGGTGCTGGAGCAGGGCAGTTATATCAATCAACAACTGGATATTTTTGTTTCCGAAGCCAATACCATTTCCAGTGCTATTGCCAGTCTGAATAAAGAAATTACCAGTTATGGCAAAGGTCCATCCACGCCGCCGCCGCTCGATTTACTCGATAAACGCGATGAAGCCATTCGCAAGCTCAGTGAGCTGATGGAAGTCAACACGCTGGATGCCCCGAATGGCGAAAAACTGGTGTTCTTATCTTCAGGCCAATCGCTGGTGTTACAGGATGGCAAATTTAATGCGTTAAGTACTGCTGGTGATCCGGATCTGAACCGTAAAATTGTCAAACTGGAGCTTGATTTTAAGCCAGCGGTGACAGATACCATCGATAGTAGTGTGCTTGGCGGCAAAATTGGTGGTTTATTAGATTTTCGCATGAGTATGCTTGAGCCGATGCAAAATAAGCTTGGTCAGTTGGCTTTTGCGATTGGGGATGCCTTTAACACGCAAAACCGGCTCGGGATGGATGCCAATAGCCAGATTGGTAAAGATTTATTTGTGCTCGGTGGCACCACTGGCATGCCGCTGGCGAAAAATACCGGTCTAGGTCAGGTCCGGTTGGCGGTCGAACCTGGCGAAGGCAAAAATATTCCGCCGAACGATTTAAAAGTAACATTCACTGCGCCCAATCAGATGACTGTGGAAGCATTGGATAACGAAGGCAAAGTCATTAGCGGCTCAGGCATCACACAGCCCATTAATGCCGCCGGTAATGTGATTTATGGTTATCGCATCAGCATGGACAGCAGTGGAGGTGCTTTTGCCAATAACGACAGTTTTGAATTAAAGCCGCTCGGTAAAGCGGCGCAAAGTATTGCACTGGCGACCACCAGACCGGAAGATGTGGCTTTGGCATCACCGGTCAAAGGTGAATATACCATTGCGAACCAAGGCAATGCCCGTTTTGGTGACATTAAAGTATCGGATACCGATCCTGCCAGCTCTCAGTTTAATGCCGCTGGCACTGCTATCACAGGGGCACCGCTGACGGTCACATTTATCAATGGCAATCAGTTTGAAATTCGCGACAGCAGTAATACGGTAATTGGTACCACGGCGGCGATGGCAAGTGGTCAGTATAAAGATTTGATGAGTTCTGCTGGTCTTGGTAATTACGGTTTTGATTTTTCGCTGACCGGTATCCCGAAAAATGGCGATAGCTTTACGCTGCAATTTAATACCGCAGGCTATAAAGATAACCGCAATGGGTTAGCGCTGGCGACTTTGCAGGGACAAGAGCTGGTTAGAAAAAATGCAGTTTCTTCACCAACGGCCGATAATAGTCTGACGATGAATGAATCTTATGGTTCGATGATTGGTTTTATCGGTGAAAAAACCAGCCAGAGCCGGGTTGCAGCAGAATCTTCCAAGTCATTGCTGGCCCAGTCGACCACCTGGCATGAATCCAGCTCCGGGGTCAATCTGGATGAAGAAGCGGCAAATTTAATCCGCTTCCAGCAAAGTTATGCCGCAGCGGCAAAAATTATTTCAACGTCACAAACCATTTTTGACACTCTGCTGTCAGCAGCGAGGTAATGATGCGACTTTCATTTAATCAGAAATACGATGTTAATCTGACTGCGCTAATTAAAGCGCAGGAGAAAATGCAGATTGCCAGCAATAAACTGAATTTTCAAACCAGAATTCTGACGCCAGCCGATGATCCATCCGGCGCGGCGCGGGTTTCGGCGCTGGAGCAGCAAATTGAAACGGCAACTCAATTTCAGACCAACAGCAATATTCTGAAAAACGGTTTATCGGTCGAAGAGACTGTATTAAGCAGCATACAAGGTTCTATTACCAGAGCCAGAACCTTGACCGTGTCGCTTGGCAATGGTTCTTATTCTCAGACTGAGCGGTTGGCGGTGGCAAAAGAGCTCACCAATCTCAGGTCAGAAATTTATGATCTGATGAACCAGAAAGACTCCAATGGCGGTTTTATTTTTTCTGGTTTTAAAGAGCAGAATCAGACTTATACCCTGAATCCTTCAACCGGTTATTATGATTTTGGTGGTGATGAAGGACAGAAATACCTGCAAATATCCTCTTCAGTCACGATCCCAAGTAATGACAGCGGTAAAAACGTGTTTGAGAATGTCGATGGCCGTTATAAAACCAATAATCTGTCGATCGCAGGAGGCATCAGTTCGGCCAAAATTACGATGCTGAATCAGTCAGCATTTGATGATTTTTACCGAAATAACTATGATGCTGTCACACCGGCCAATAATGATTATCGCCTTAATTTTACCGCGCCTGACCAATATGAAATCAGGCTGCAAAGTGGTGCGGCGCTGACACCGCCGGTGACTGGCACGGCGTTACCTGGTCAGCCGGTTAATTTTCAGGGCCTGAGCATTGAAAGTAAAGGTGCTTTTCCGGGCTCAGTTGATTTCAGTCTGAAAGCGCCGGAAAAAAAGAATATTCTCAATACCCTGACCGATATTATTAATGCGGTGGAAAAAGACGCCTTGGCAGATAATGCGTTGCAGGACAAATTAATGGATGCCACCAATCAGATGGAACGGGCTGCCGCCAGGGTTGGCGACACTATTTCTTCGATTGGCGGCCGGCAAAATTTACTGACCAGCGTGTCAGGCAGTGCCGCTGATTTAAAAATAGCCAATACCCAGTACCGTGCCGATATCTATGAAATTGATCTCTATGAAGGTTTGACTGAACTGACCAAGCAGGAAACTATTCTGCAAACGGTGCAGGGGACTTTTAGCAAAGTGACCAGCACCAGTCTGTTTGATTATATTCGCTGAGGTCAATAACGAAGATGAAAAAAAGCCAATGCATCAGGCATTGGCTTTTTAATTTTTGCTGTACCGGTGAAACATTGGGGGTAACATTCACCGGTACATAGTGATAAATGCAATAAGCGGAGGCTATATAGCTTTTATCTGTGCAGCCAATTTCTTGACTACACAGATATGAAAGCAAAGCTTGTGCCAACATTGTGAATCTACACCTCAAAAATCCGCAGTTAAAAAATCAGCAAAAATTTCTAAAGTTTCCGCCAGCTCACCCGATAAATAAGTATCAGGCAAAAATACAAACAAAACAGTTTGTTAAACAGTTTAAGCTACCAGGAGACACCATCATGGCCTTATATGTAAACAGTAACGTCAGCTCATTAAACGCTCAACGTCAGTTAGTCAATTCAGGTTTAAGTCTGGATACTTCGTTCAAACGCTTGTCTTCTGGTTTACGGATCAACAGTGCCGCTGATGATGCTGCTGGTTTACAAATCTCTGACCGTTTGGAATCACAAGTTCAGGGTTTGAACCAAGGTAACCGTAACGCCAATGATGGTATTTCTCTGGCACAAACTGCAGAAGGTGCATTGGAAGAAATCACTTCAATGTTCCAGCGTGTCAGAACTCTGGCACAACAAGCTTCAAACGGTTCTGTTGTAGGTACGGACCGGTTAGCGATCCAGGATGAAATTCGTTCGCTGATGAAAGAAGTGAACCGGGTTGCCGCTGATACCACCTTTGGGGGTCAGAACTTACTGGATGGAACATACCAGGCGAATTTCCAGGTCGGTGCTGATGCTGGTCAGGTAATTGGCTTTAGCATGAGATCTGTTGGCGGTACTGCGACTGAGAATTCAATCTCAACCAGTGGTGGTTTCACTTTATCTGGCATTGCGGGTGTTGCTTCTACTGTAAATGGCAAAACCTTGTCGGCCAGCGGTAAAGTGATTTCCACTGTGTTAGGGACTTCTGCCGACAATAATTCATTTAACACTGTGTATGTGGCATCCAGTATCAGTGTATCGACCCAGGCCAATGCGCAGTATGTATTTAAAGGCATGGATTCATTAATCGCGGTGGTGGATAAAAAACGTGCTGAATTGGGTGCGGTGCAAAACCGGTTCCAGTCGACAATCCGTAACCAGGCCAATATTTCAGAAAATCTGTCAGCGGCAAAATCACGGATCAGAGATGCCGACTTCGCAGCAGAAACCGCAGCATTGACCCGGTCACAAATTTTGCAACAGGCGTCTTCGACTATCCTGGCGCAGGCAAACCAAAGACCACAGGCGGCATTAAGTCTGTTACAAGGTTAATCTGACTTAGCCAACAAACGTCAATTAGCGGAGGCCAACGCTCTTAACATGGGGTAATGTTAAGAGCGTTTTTTTTCGCTGATAAAACCATATTGCCCGCCAATTTTTCCTGCTTTAAAAAAATCTGCAAAAAAATGAAAAAAAATCCTAAAGCTTTTTAGTGCGCTGCCGAAAACTTGAATAAGGGGTGCTGTATCAGTAGCAACCTTAATTTAAAAACTGTGTTTAGTTGTTTTTAAATGACACCAATGTCGGTTTGACGGTTAGGGGTAACCTGTTAAACAGACATCACTTAAATAATCGGAGGCTATATGGCTTTAGCAGTCAATACCAACGTGAGCTCGTTAAATGCTCAACGTCAATTAGTGAACAGTGGTAACTCACTGGATACCTCTTTTAAACGTCTGTCTTCCGGTTTACGGATTAACAGCGCCGCTGATGACTCGGCAGGTTTGCAAATTTCAAACCGTTTGTCTGGACAGATCAATGGTTTAAACCAGGGTATCCGTAACGCCAACGATGGTATTTCTTTAGCGCAAACTGCTGAAGGTGCGCTGGACGAAATCACTTCGATGTTCCAGCGGGTCCGGACTCTGGCACAACAAGCGTCAAACGGTTCCAACGTCGGTGAAGACCGTAAAGCAATCCAGGATGAAATTCGTTCATTAATGAAAGAAGTGAACCGGGTTGCCGCGGATACCACCTTCGGTGGTCAGAACTTGCTGGACGGTACTTATAAAGCTGAATTCCAAGTAGGTGCCGATGCCGGCCAGACCATTGGTTTTAGTATGAGAAGTATCGGTGCTACTGCCACTGAAAACTCTATTTCCACCAATAAAGGCTTTACTCTGTCTGGGATTGCAGGGGTTGCTTCGGTTGTTACCGGTAAAACTTTATCCGGTTCAGGCAAAGTTATTTCTACCGTGTTAGGTACTTCTGCTGACAATAACACTTTTGAAACTGTGTTCGTTGCTTCTTCTATCAGCGTGTCTACCCAAGCCAATGCTCAGTATGTGTTTAAAGGCATGGACTCACTGATTGCGGTAGTGGATAAAAAACGGGCAGAGCTGGGTGCGGTGCAAAACCGGTTCCAGTCAACCATTCGAAACCAGTCAAATATCGCAGAAAACTTATCAGCAGCCCGCAGCCGGATCCAGGATTCTGATTTTGCCGCAGAAACTGCTTCTTTAACGCGTTCACAAATTCTGCAACAAGCAAGTACGTCTATACTGTCACAGGCTAACCAAAGACCACAAGTCGCCTTGTCTTTACTTGGTTAACAGTTAAAATGGCCAGCTGCATAAGCTGGCCATTGCTGCACTGTAAGTGGAGGGGTTATGAATTTAGATCAGACGATACCGCTGGATCGTGAACTGAAAGAGATGTTTGCAGCGAAGAAAATGAGTGAGATTGCCGCCACAAAAACGGAAGTCAAAAATGTGGTCGCAGTTGCGAATGTTGCTCAGCCTGAGCCTGAAGACGAAAAATCTGCTCAGGATAAAGAGGAAGCCGCAAAGGAGCCGCAATTAAATACCGAAGCTATCCAAAAATCACTCGAATCCATCAATCAATTTATCCCTATTATCAATACGAATTTGGTGTTTGAGTTTGATGATTTGAACGATCCACCTATTATTAAGGTCATTGATAAAGAGAGCAAAGAGCTGATTCGCGAGATCCCATCGCGAGAATTAGATAAACTTGCTAAAGCTTTTAGCGACATGGCCGATAATCTAAATAAGTCGGGTGCATTGTTTAATACAGAAATTTAGTCCAGCGAGGACATCATCATGGCAGGTATTACTTCAGCGGGCGTAGGCTCAGGTCTTCCATTGGAAGATATTATCAATTCATCATTAAATGCTGAAGACCAGCCCAAGCTGAAAAAGTTTGCTCAGACTAAATCTAAGCTTGATGTTGAATTATCTTCGCTCGGCTCAGTGAAATCTGCCTTATCTGCTTTAAACGATATAGTGAAAAAACTTGGTGATATGACCAATTTCACCAAAAGAACGGCTACGGTGAAGCAGCCAACGACCGGTGATCTGATTTCGGTGACCTCCAGTGCTAAATCAACGCCAGGTAGTTTTAATATCGAAGTGACTCAGCTTGCCAAAGGCAGCCGGGCTATGTCCAGCGGCATTTTTACCGCACCAACAGATGTGGTGAATGCGAATGCCGGTAAACTGACCATTAAGGCAGGCGCAGATAAATCTTTTAACATTGATATTGCTGCAGGCTCCACTCTGGAAGATATCCGGCAGGCCATTAATAACTCGCAAAGCAATTTTGGCATCTCAGTCAACATTATCAATACCGGCTCAGAGGCTAAATTGGTGGTGACATCAGGCATTACTGGTGAATCCAATGATATCAGTATCACCAATGATAATGCCGAGCTGGATAAAGTCTCCACCGTTGCTTCTGGTGGTGGTTCAGCTGGATTGACTATCGCAGTCGATGATATGGCAAAAGATGCGATGATTAAAGTTGATGGGGTCGAAATTAAGAGTAAATCAAATCAATTTACCAATGCAATTCAGGATATTACGATTAATGCTGTAAAAGTTGGTGCTGCAGGTGAAAAGGCCAAACTAGATATAGCTTTTGACACTGGCGGCGTCGAAAAATTGCTGGATGAATTTATCAAGGCATACAACAACGTGAATGCTGTGATTAAAGATACCACCAAAGTTGGCGCTGGTTTGTATGGTGATTCGACCATGCGTAATGTAAAAGATCAATTAACCAACAGTCTGGGTCGGGAAATCAGCGGCACTGACAAATTTAAGACCATTTTTGATTTGGGTTTAAGTCTGAAAAAAGATGGCACACTAGAAAAATCGACTTTAGTCAGGAGTGTCGGCCAGGCTTTAACAGATTCATTCGCGGATTTTGGCAAAATTTTTGCTTCAGAAGATGGTTTTGCCAAGGGCATGCAAAAAGTACTGGATAATAATCTTGAAGCAAATGGCGCGATCAAATTCCGTCAGGATAAAATTAATAGTTCTTTAAAAGATTTGACGGAAGAACGGGAAAAACATGATTACCGGATGAAGCAGCTAGAAACAAGATTACGTGCCCAATATGCCGGACTTGATTCTTTAATTGCCAAAATGCAGAGTTCTGGTTCTTCACTGCAATCGCAATTAAGTAACTTACCAGGTTTTAAAAGATCTTAATATCAGCAGGAGTTGGGTATGAGTAGTGCAAAATTAAAGTTTTATCAAAAAGAAGCTACCAAAACGCAATTAGCTGATGCTTCACCATATCAAGTTGTTCAGATGCTGATGGGCGGTGTGCTGGATAACCTGGCCTTAGCCAAAGGTGCTTTGCAGCGGCAGGATTATGAAGTGAAAAGCCGTGCTTTATCCAAAGCTTCGGCCATTCTGAATGCCTTGCGTTCGACACTGGATGACAGTTTAGCGCCAGAATTGACCCAGAACCTGTATGCACTTTATACCTATATGCTGGAACGTCTGATTGATGCGGCAGTGGAAAAACACAATACTGACGCCATGGATGAAGTGGTGAGACTGTTTCGGGAAATTAAGTCAGCCTGGGATGAAATTCCGTTGCAAGCCCAGTTAGAAGCCGAAGCCAGCCGTACATTAACCGCCAATGCCGGATAAATTAGATAAATTGTTTATTTCCCTCGCCGAGGTCGCCAAGCTGGCGGCCGCCGGTGATATTGAGCAAGCTGAAGTTATATTTTCGCAGTTGGATAATGAATTAAAATTGCTGTTTTCCAGTGGCAACTATCAGCATTATACCAAAACCGAAATTGAATATTTTGCTTCTGCTATGCAACAAGTTCTGTCTGGACTAATTCAAAAACAAAAAGAAATCAAAAATGAAGTTGCCGCTTTCAGTCAGCTCGGGTCTAATAAAGTTAGTCGGCGTTATTTAGCTAAGTAGCATAACTTATGAATGAATTAGAACAGCTGTTACTGGATGCTGAACAGGCAATATCCAAGCTAGCGGCACAAAAACAGCGTGAAATTGAGTTTGCGGAAAAATCGAAATTAACTTTTGAATCTAATCTGCTCGCCTTTGACAAATTTTACCCAGAGATAGCTGCTGCAATTCGCGCCCACAAACCTGCCGAAAATTTCAAGATTTTGGTTTCGGAATCTGGCTATGGTAATTACATTCCCAAAGATGCCGCTATTCCATTATATGGCGATGATCCCATTGAAACCGTCAAAGCACAAGTTGAAAAGAATGTAAAACACGGTTATTACAGTCTAACCAATTATGGCTTCGGTCAGCATAGTTCAGATCCAAGGATCCATGTCCAGTTTATGAATAAATTGGATGCAGTAATTAAACAATGTAATGATGAGTCCGCTGAACTGTTGAAGGAGTTACCTGCACATTTTCCGAGTGCGATGATATTTGGTATTGGCCTGGGTTATCCAATCACTATGCTGTTGGAAAAGCATAGTTTCGATTATATGTTTATCTGCGAGCCAGATTTTGAATTATTTTATGCCAGTTTATTTTGTACGGACTGGTCGGCTATTTTTTCAAAAATTGATAACGTCGGGCATTCATTATTTATCCAGGTTGGTGTGAGTTACCATGAATTCTTTAAATTTTTAACGACCATTGCTAACACTGTTGGTGTGTTTTCATTTGTTCGCTCATTCTGTTATCAGCATTATCCTTCTGTTGAAGTGAATATTTTAATTAAAGCTTTTTTTGACCGTTATTTTGAATTCCAGCTAGGGTTTGGTTTTTATAATGATGCAATTACTGGTTTGGCGCATGCGATCACCCATATCAAAAACAACAGACCGCTTTATGTTAAAAATCCGGCTTTACAAAAAAAATACCGTAATATTCCAGTGTATGTGGTCGGGAATGGACCTTCACTGGATGCCGCAGAAGAGTTATTGAAAAAAAATCGCGATTCCGTCATTATTATTGCCGCCGGTACCGCGCTGGGGTCCTTACTTAAAATGGGCATTACGCCAGATTTTCATGCTGTGGTGGAAAGGGTTAAATCGACTTATGATGTGATGGTCGATATGTTGCCGTTGGCAGAATATAAGAAGCTAAACTTGTTGTCGGTTGATGTGATGTATCCCGACGTGATGGACCTTTATAACTGGTGTGGCATTGGTTTAAAAGGCCCGGAGGCAGCTTCAACTTTTGTACAGCTTTATTGTTATATCCAGCATAAATTTATGATGGCCTCTTTGCCTTATTCCGGACCTATGGTATCGAACTTGGCTCTCGCTTATGCAGTTGAGTTTGGTTTTTCGGAGATATACTTAATAGGTATTAATAATGGTTCTGTGGAAAATGTTACGCATTCTAAGCACAGTATTTATAATGATAGTAAAAACAAGTATAAAACTGTTTTAACAACGACGGCAAAAATAAAAATCAAAGGTAACCTTGGCGTTGATGTCATGACATCTGAGCTTCTATTGATTTCAAAGAATC
Organism: Rheinheimera sp. B2H12; assembly: GCF_059620065.1. NCBI lineage: Bacteria > Pseudomonadati > Pseudomonadota > Gammaproteobacteria > Chromatiales > Chromatiaceae > Rheinheimera > Rheinheimera sp. B2H12. The sequence goes on from NZ_CM184363.1 coordinate 1,847,278, forward strand.
AGATTGAAAACTTAGTTATGGCTTATAAAGACCGATATTTTTATAATGTTGGTCATGGTGCGAAAATAGAAGGCGCATATCCCTTAGCTGAAGATATGTTGCTGGATCCTAAGCCATTACCGAATAAGGTCGAAATTGTAGAAAGTTTAAAAAATGATTTTTTCAAAAAAGATTTATTAGCTTTTAACGAATCTATGCTGCAGATTAAAGCTTATGAAGATATGTGTCAGCATATGATTGATATTTCGTCAGAGCCATTTGAAAGCCGGGAACAGGCATCTGCTTTATTAAAACGACAGGCATCTTACTTATATTCCCATCTAAATACGATGCATGTGCATCTATTTAATGTGCTTAAGGGGAGTTTATTATATTATCACTGTCCGATGCTAACTTTACTGTACCGATTCGTTGATGATGAATTTACTCTGAATTACTTTAGACAATGTATGCAGCTTTGGATTGAGTACTTGCAGGCTATGAAAGAAGACTATAGTCAAAGTTGGCATAAAAAGTGTGAGTCAGGTATCCCGGAAGGTTCGAAGATAGAAAGTAACACAAACACAATATAGACTGTAAGCTAGAGAGAAATAAAGCAATAATAGATTAATTATTGCTTTATTTAGTACGGTTATTTTTGGGTGGTTAAGTTTTGCTCACACAATGCCAAATCTTTCTGATTGTCGATTTCAAACCAGAAACCTTGCACCGGACAGAGCTGGATCTTTACGCCTTGTGCTAACAATCGACTGAATAAAGATGTCATATCTAGTTTATTTAATACAGTCTGATCAAGACTACACAGATAATCCCTAAGCCATGACCAGCCAGTCCTGGTCAGTTTGAACAGCCCCATATACTGCCCTTTTATTTCAGCCAACTGCTGAGTTTTTTGCCCTATTTGCAGGAGTTGATTATCGGTAAAATCGAACGTTTCTGCATCTTCCAGCGGGTTGTCGAATCTTTGCTGCCATTGATTTAACCAATTGGGGTCGTAACACAATACGATATCACCGTGCGACTGCTGGAGTGCCGACACTGTCGCAGATGAATAAACGATATCTGAGTAGCTAACAAGGGTTGTTTGTTGCTGCAGATAGTGGTCGCAACAAAATAATGTCCTGACCATATTGGAATCTTGCCAAGCAGGATTATGGATTTTATGAACTGGAAAAGGTGCAAATTGTTCGGCGAGATAACCGGTTGCGACAGAAGTTTCATTGATTCCTGCGGCTGTAATGGCATCCAGTTGCCATTGCAATAATGGTTTATGCAGTAAAGGGGTTAGTCCTTTGGGTCGTTGTGCTGTAACATCACCCAGTCTTGAACCACGACCAGCGGCTAAAATTAAGGCTTGCATCTGTTTTTCCCAGTAATAAATTGATAAAACATTGTCTGATCTTCGGTTTGAAAAGGCTGCAGCCGTTCAGGATGCCACATGATGCCAAGCCAGCGCCGGTCGGTAGCCTGAACAGCTTTGATCACCTTATCTGCAGCCATCGCGGTGATCTGAAAGTTTGCCGGTGCCTGATAACAGCCAAAGTTGTGATAACTGTTCACTTGACGTTGTTGTTGCCCAACATCAATGAGCTGGCTTGGCATGACATGCCCAGACACGGCTTGCAGTGAACCGCCACACAACTGCAGCATGGCCTGCATACCTCGGCATACGCCTATCACTGGCGTATTGGTCTTTAGTGACCATTGCAGTAACACAATCTCCGTTGCACTTCGGGCGTCAGTCCCTTGCTGGCAGAATTCACCGCCGCCTGTCAGCAGTGCCGCCTGCGCCAGTTGTTGTTGTAACACTTGTGTGGCAAGTGCCGGATCGTTGGGGATTAAAATTGGCATCAAACCGCAGCTGAGCAAAAACTGCCACCAAGCTCTGTCCAGACAGTCCTGTGCTTGCTGATAAGGCCCGGTGTGTTGTTGCTGCACCACATAAAGCGGGATCACTGCAACATCCTGACAGTTTTGGTTTGGCAATCAATTTCCAGTAAATTGGCCTGTTTCCATTGATTAAATTTCTGCTCACCAGCCCCTATGACCGCCGGAATACCCAGTTCGGCAGCCCGAATCGCCATGTGCGAATTACATCCGCCAAATGCGGTGACAAAACCTGCAATCTGGTGCGAGAAAATCCAGTCAAAGCCGGGGTCAGCACTGGCGATAAAAACAATTTTATGCTGCAGAGGTTGATTCCCATCTGGCATGGCTAAGGCTGCGATGACTTGTTTGCAGGTGACAAAATTGGGTTCGGTATCATCCAGGGTAAATGCGAATACCTGCTCCGGTTCGGAAATTAACGGTGGCAGTTTAATGGAACTACTTAACTGGAAATGTTGTTTACCCAGTTTAATACTCTCAGCCAGTTTTTCAGCCGGGTCGTCGGCACTGCTGATCAACTGATAAATAATACTGATATCGGCAAAAGCAGCATCTTCACGGCTAAAACCATAATCCTGAGCCATCCGGGCAAATACTTCCATCGCATCGCTGAGGCTGCGGGTGAAAATATATTTGGCATATTCGCGGCCTTCGATAGCCGATTTAATAAAGTGCAACAAAGAGGCCGGACTATGGTTAAGGCCATGTTGTTTTAGCATCAGGTTCAGACATTGATACTGTTCCGCGCTGAGTTCAAAATGTTGTGGCGTTTGATAAGGCAATTCCTGTTGCCTGGCAAAATTAAAGTAGCGTTCTGGTGTCATATCATAGCGTGGCGAGCACAGATCATAAGTACCTGGACGCAGATGACCGTATTCGCGCAAAAATACTTCTTTGGAATAAAGCGCCAGGTCTGCTGTCATTTGGCCACTAACTGTGGTTAGTGAAGCCAGAAATTGATGGTACTCCGGTTCGGTGAGAATATTCATTCTGACCAGCGACTGCAACAACTGGATCGCAATAAAAGCCGCTCTGGCCAGGCCGGCAAAGGGTAAGGTACCGTATCTTTTACAGTCTTCGAGCAACCAGTAAATCCGTTGTACCGGATCGCTTATCTGGGCAAGGCCCTGCTGATGTCTGGTTTTAAGTTGCTCAATACGGTGGAGATCCTGGATCCATAAGCCTGAACGCGCATCAATAATTTTGTTGGTCAGCGTCAGAAGTTGTGCTGACAGTTCAGCACATTCGTCGGCACTGAATCCGGCAGCCAGCAGTCTTTGTAACCGATATTCGATATCCGGTGTATAACAGGATAAAACAATATCAAATTCGACACTGTCATGTTGATTTGGATTATCCGTCAGCGTTTTTAAATAATAATTGACGAGTTTATGGCCAAGCGCTGGCCGGACATCTTTCGGTAAAAAAGAATTAAAGCTGACTCTGACATCGATATAAGGTAAACCCAGGAAATCTGTCATTAGCGGAAAACTACGTAAATTACGATAGCCGTAGTTGTGCCGTTGATATGCCCAGGTACTGTTGGTAATTAATTCTTTGTATAAACTCAAAGCCAGTGGTTTTGGATACAAACCAATAATTTCAGCTGGGTTCCAGTCAGGCATTACGCCAAAAACTGTCGTATCACCGAACAAAAATGGCTGGGGTTGTAATAGGCGCTGTAATTTTTGGGCGATCAGTGTTAAGTGGTGCTGAGTTGCGCCAGCCTGAGAAGCAGTTTGGGATATGGTTAGAGACGAAAAAATGGTCAATGGTCTGACCTGAAAGAGCCAGAGCTGTCCATGCTCGTCGATAGCATACTCAATATCTAAAGCATCTTGATGAAGTTTTTGCTGTAACTCTTTGATTAATGGCACTAGTTTTCGAACCAGTGCCACCGGGCTGGTGCTTTGATGCCAACAATAATAAGTTTGTATCTGTGAAGATTGGCCGGCGGTGACTTTATCTGTGAAGCCGCTGCAATCATCAGCGATGACATAATAAGGAGAACCTGTAGTTGGATCCCGGCTGAAAATCACACCGCAATGGCTTACCCTGTGCAGTTGCGGCTGAATAAGCACCTCTTCATCATCCGTCAGTTCTGGGTAACTTTGAAATACGCTATTGATGGCCTGCTGTAACTGATTGGCATCCGTCACGTTGGGGACTGTACAAAATTGACCAGCCATTGAACCTTGCGGACTATCTTCCTGACTGTAACTGCTGCGAACAATCAGAGTTTGAGCCCTGAACTGCTGCCAAAAAAGGGCAAAAGCGGCGGCATCTAACTGACAAAATTCGCCATAGCGCAGTATTTTCAGTGGCAATATGGCAGCTGTTGTCAGTTGATCTTGTAACAAGCTTAGTGTTTGGCCTTTGGTCGGTACAAAACCTGCATTGAATCTGCTCATCAGCTGTCCTTTTGGCTCAAATAATATTGCCACAGCAGTTCGGCGCTGGGTTCTAACTCGTTGTATTGGCTAAGCTCGAAGATAAAATCAGGCTGTTGGGGAAATTCAGCGGCAATACCGCGACTTACGGTGTGGGCAATGGTGGTTTCATCCTGCATACTGTAAAGATTCTTTTGATCTCTTTGTTGTAACACTACAAGCGATGTTGCTAAAAAAACCTCAGTATAGCCAATGATATTTGCTCTGTTCCATTGCTGCACCTGGTGAAATAACGACACGGTTGACACAATAACCGGCAATTGTTGCTGCTGAAGTAGCAAACTTAGTCTGGCATATTGCATTGCCAAAGCCAGCCTGCCATCCCTGCTATAATCCTGGCTTTGAAACACTTGTCTGAGCTGGTCACCATCCAGATGCACTACAGGTATATTTGCTTGTTGAAATTTCTGTACTAAGGCTGTTGCCAGGGTGGTTTTCCCTGCACCAGGCAGCCCCGTCAGCCAAAATACTGGTTGGGTCATGACGTCACCTTCAGCTTGTCCTGTAGATATATCCAATCCGGATGGCGGATGTCATGCAAAATAAATGGCAGGTTTTCCATTAAATAGTCTTCGCTATGGCCCAGGTTAAAAATGATTTGACTACAAAACGCACTGTTATGCTGACCTTGGCAAGCGGGTTGTAGCGCCAATGCCACTTGCCAGCATAATTCCTCAGTCGTGGTCACGCACACGCCAAACTGGTGCCGGTCTTTAATAAATTGGCAATCGTCAAAAGCTGTTTCCAGCGATTGATGATTTTCAGCGTAAAAAATTGCGGTTCTATTGGTCAGCAGCACAAAAGAAAAAGCCACTGATGAAGTATCGGAAATCACCACTTTAGACTTTGCAAAGGAGGTTAAATAGCAGCTTCGGTTGTCATCCACGGTGCAGCGCGGGTGCGATTGACAAAATGCCAGTACTTTCCTGAAAGCTACGGCTCTTGGATAAGGTAAATCCAGATGGGCTAAGGCTAAATCTTCCGGATGTGGTCTGAAAATAATGTGTGCTGTTGCAAAGGTCTCAAGCAATTGTGGAAGAAAATGCTCTGCCTGCAGAATCGAATAACAATCACTGGTTTCGCTGGCTGCTGGGAGTGAACAAAGGGTTGGGGCGTATAAAATGCAATCTGACAATGCCACAGTACTGGCAACCTGTTGGTATTTTTGCAGATTTGCGTCATGTTTAGGGTAGCCACCGGGGATCAGCACCAGATTGTTGCTCAAGCCTTGCTGCTGGTAGATTTTTTCATGTAATGCCAAACTAGGTGCCGATGGTACAAAGACATAATGGGTGTCAGCTTGGGCCAAATGTTCATAAGTCTGTGCCGAAAACAATAAAAAGTCATACACCATATGGACCAGGCTGAGTTTTTTAACTGCAGGCGGGCTACAGGGAAACACATGAGCAGTGATCAGTAAATCAAGCTGGTCAAACTCTAACATGGCGGATTGACTTAAAAATAATTTCGGCATCTGTGCAATAGACTGCTGTTGAATATCTGTCAGATGTAAACAGTCAAATTGCTGGTTTAATTGCAATGGCAGACCGGCTAAATGCTCCAGATAACCGCCGCCGCGACCGAGAGTTGAAATGCCTAATCTGACAGTATTGTCACAACGTTGTTGTCGTTGTTGCCATTGGCTGGCAAAAAAACGCTGTTCAAAATCAACAAAGTTGGTCATCGGTTGTTGTAGCATGGTCAGGGTGGCGCTGACCGATCGCCGTAACATTTCAGCTAACACTATGGCGGTAGAATCATTGGGTAAATGTAAGCATTGCTCACGCCTTATCCGTTGTTTCTCTAAGCGACAAATAGCATTTTCAGCGTAGGTTACAAAGGATATCGCAATTAAAAATATTCCGTCTGCAGTGGTTAACTGACCCGCTTTTATGACAGCTTTGCCAAGCAGCGGGCTGGCAGCTGTTTCATCAATAAAACAATACGACAGCTCAGCGCTGTTCAAAATATTCGCCAGTTTTTGTGCCAGTGAACCGGCACCGACAATAAATATCGGCGCATAGTCCAAACGCTGAGCCTCTTGCTGCGTAAGCATCTTTGTCGTCATTATTTCAGTTGTGCCATCCAGATATGTGTGGTGTAGGGGATCTGAATCTTTGTTACATCCAGCGATGCAAGATAAGTTTCAATAGCGGCAATAATAGCTGCAAACTGGCCGGCGGCTTGACGCTCAAGCGTCGCATGTGAGCGCCAGGCTTCCACACAAGCTTCGATACTCTGTTCATGCAACACCTTGGCATCCAGGTGAACCACAGGGTGAAACAACTGGCTCTGGGTGATGATGTCAGATTGATCTTCACGACGCGAACCATAACCATAATCCGGGATAAATGTTTTGATAATAGCTTCAATACGTGCCTGGATCGGATCTGTTAAATCGCGGTGATTCCACATACAGGCAAACCAGCCGCCAGGCTTGAGAATACGCTTGGTCTCAGTCAGGGCTTTTAAGCGGTCACAAACATTAAATGAGCTGCCAAAAGTCACGATATCAAAACTTTCATTGCTCTGGCCTGTCTCTTCACCTGTACCTTCATGCCACTGCACCTGAGTAAAAGCGGCAGTTCTTTTGATACCGTTCGCCCGCATGGCATCATTGGGTTCTACCGCGGTTACCTTTAATCCCGCCTGCGCTAACATTAAAGTTAAGTGAGCAACGCCGGCACCAACATCGCAGGCGTTATTACCTCGGGTAATACCCGCAATATTTAACATGGCAGTAATTGCAGTTGGTGCATAATCTGGTCTTTTTAAATAAGCGTCTGCCAGAGCAGTGTAGTCCCATTCGGTTTTCATATTTTTTCCTCGTCTTAAATGCCTTGATCAATCGAAGAACACCTTTTTGTGTCAGCGGCTGATCTGAAATTAATAGTGAAGATTTGCGCTAAGGCAACTTTTTGTTATGTCGAGCTATATTTTATTGGCTCACCTACCCTGGGCATTAATGGTGGCTCTAGCATGCTGGTACCAACAACGGTTTTCGATGTGTTCTGAAAAGCAATTAACGCACCAACTTTAACATGCAATTCTGGCATGAGCCTGATTAGCCTGTCGTTTGTAGGACACAAGGATAATTTTTTGCCAGTTGCAGCATTTTTTGTCTGGTTGGTGCATAAAATGGCACTATCAGGACTGGTGAGCTGTAACCAGCTAATTCGCTGCTGCAACTAATAGGTTGCTGCTGATAAGTGTGGCCAGCCAGTTCATAATCGAACAATCGCAGTTGTTGGTCAGCAAGAGCTTGTCGCAGCTGTGGGTAAGTACGGAGCAAAATATAAAAATCGCCACCGATGCCCCACAGACCGATAGAGGGATGCACCGCTAACAGCTGTTCAATTTGGCAATAAGTTGCTTGCAGGTCGTTGTGGTAACGGTCGAATCTGTGTTGTATCGCTGCCGCTGCAGTGCGATGTATTTGCACTGTACTTGCTGCGCGATGTGCCTTTTTTAGCAGCATCTGTAATCTTGGAATTTCACCTGTTCTGATCTGTGCTTGCTTGAGCAGCGAAAAACCAGCCAAAGCTGCAATTTGTTGCAGTGAATCATCGGTAAAATAGTGGATATGTTGGCCATGCACCAGATTTGTGGTTTCAAGCGCACAGGTAAGTGCCTGTTCACCGCAATCAGGCACTTCAATAAATAGTAAACCTTCGCTCGTGAGAAAACGGCCCAGTTGCTGCAAATATTGCACGGGTTGCAATACATGTTCCAGCACATGACTTGAGAGTACCAGACTGAAACCCAGACCGAAAGCTGCAGAATCAACCTTGTCTAACTCATTGATGTCACATTGAATGCCTGTGATGTTGTCGCCACATGCGGACACATTAAAATCAAAGCCATAATAGTGCAGGTTCGGATATTGCTGTTGCATCAACTTGAGGGTCAGTGCGGCACCACAGCCAAAATCGGCCACTGCAGTTTGAGATTGCAGCAATGTATCACCAATAAAATCCAGCATATCATGATAAGGGGTCTGCTGATTATCCGAGCTACACCACATGTCAGGTTCACGGCTATTGGAAAAATAGAGACTGGCAAAAATGTCGGCGGTGTAAGGCACTGTGACCTGGACATGGCCACAGCCGGAACATAGTCCAAGCGGAAATAACAGCTCTTCTCTTGCTAATTCCTGTTGGCTTTTATGCCACACACCTGAGCATAATTCGCCCAGTGGTTGCCAGTGTAATTGCTGACAAATCTGACATTGTTGTTGTGCAATCATGTTATACCGCCTCGACATTCCTAAGCATGAACGGATCCCGGATAGTCGCGTGCCAACTGGCGGCAGCCTGGTGCATTTTGACTCTGGTTTCAGCCAGCAAGGGGGTCAGATAGATCGGATACTCCAGCTGCGGAATTTCTGTACTGCTGTGGATCTGCTGACCAAAACAGCTTTTTGTCGCCAACTGATAGTCAAATAATTGACATTTGCCTTGCTGGCAAAGTTGCAAAAGCGCCGGGTTATCCCGCATTAATAGATAAAAATCGGCCCCGATGCCCCATAAGCCAACCTTATGGCCACTGTCAGATTGCTGCTGCAGTTCTTTGGCGAACTGCTGGCGTTTTAACGCACCGCTTTGAACATTTTGTCGGACGGCTTCGGCTGCATTGTTGATGATTGGGCGGGGCTCAAGATCAGAGGTGGACTTCTGCAACACTACTTGCAGCCGTGGGATGTAGCCGGTTAATAACTGTTGTATTGCCAGTAACTGATAACCGCAGGCTGTCGCCAGCGCTGTTAAACTGTCTGCAGTAAAATAATGAATATGTTGCAGATTGACTAAGTTGCTCAAGCCGCTAATGTCGTAGGCCAAGGGCTGAGAAAAATCAGGAACTTCAAGGAATAGCAAACCATTTTCAGCAAGATGTTTGCCGACTTCGTGTAAAAAAAATACCGGGTCAATCAAATGTTCCAATACATGGGATGCAGTCGCTAAATGTATGCCTTGCGGCCACAAATCCGTCGGTAGCTTAGTTAAATCATTCAGATCTGCGCTTAGGTAGGTCATCTGCTGCATGTTGCATCTGTTGTTAAAATCAATGCCGATTAATGCGCTGGTGCTGACCGCCGATTGTTGAATGGCATTCAATAATGCGCCTGTACCACAGCCAAAATCGGCAATAACGGCTTGCTCAGGAAGATAAGGCTGAAAAAAACCAATCATTTGCTGGTAGGGTAGCAGACTGTCGAGTAAATCCTCATGCCACATCACAGCTTCTTGCTGAGCATGAAAATACAGTTTACTAAACAAGGACTGATCATATTGGTGCATCATTTGGACATGGTGACAATGCAAACACTCGCCGATGGCATAACTTTGGCTATCACGCTCCAATCCGCCAGCGTGCTCAGCCCAAAGTCCAAACTCGACCTGAGTTACGACTGACCATTGGTGCTGTCGGCATAATTGGCAATGAATGGTCTGCATGCATCTGCTCCTTGCTTTAGTTGGTGATGCCACCGTCGATGGTCAGGGTTTGACCCGTGATAAAGGCTGCACCATCAGATAATAAAAATAAGACGGCCGGCGCAATGTCATCGATGCGTCCCAGACGTCCCAGTGGTGTTCGCCTGATGATCTGCTCCCGTTTTTTCGTTTCCAGGCCAGCAGACATCTCGGTATCCATATATCCCGGCGCTATTGAATTCACGGTAATGCCACGCCGGCCATTTTCCCGCGCCAACGCTCGGGTCAGGCCGTCTAGTCCGGCTTTAGACGCCGAATAAGCCGCCAAGCCGGTATAGCCGCGTTGACCGATAATAGAACTTATATTAATGATCCGGCCTGGACTGCGTTGTAACAGCATCACCCGTAACACTTCCCGTGCCAGATAAATGGCACCATGCAGGTTGACCTGCAAAATCTGATCCGTTGTAATATTTGGAAAAGAAGCGAGAATGCCGTCCTGGGCGATGGCTGCGTTGTTAATTAACCCCCAGAGTGGCGTTTCGCCAGCCCAAGCACAGGCGGCAGTGACAAATTGCTGACATTGCGTGGCGTCGTTTACTTCAGCCTGAAACCATTTGAAGTTGGACTCTTGTTGTTCCAACTGCTGTACTTGCTCAGTGTGATGACGGCTACAGACCGATACTTTATAGCCTTCTGCCAGTAAGGCTATCGCCAGACCTAAACCAAGGCCTTTACTTGCACCGCTGATAATCACATGCTTCATGGCATGACCCTTTGTTTTTTGCCGGTTGGCGATAAAGTGATGACGTCGACAAATTGGACCAAACGCGGACGCTCAGCAGGAGATAAGTGGTGGTTAAACGCTTGCAGCGCCTCGCGGCTGCAATCCTGATCCTGACTGAGGATTTCGGCCGCAATGATATAACCAGTGATAGGGCTTTTTTTGGCATAGACCCGGACATCCAGCACCGCAGGCAGTTGTAACAACTGTCGTTCCAATTGCTCCATATCGACTTTGTGGCCACCCACATTGACAATGTTGTCCAGCCGGCCGCTAAAAAAGCAACGGTCTTGTTCCTGACAGATATTGTCACCGGTGAAAATGAATTGTGTGTTGCGTGACAGGCATAATTGTTGATCCTGCAATTGCAGTGTCCAGCCATTCCAGCTTTGCTCCAGCCAACTGGCAGGAAAACCCGCTTTGCCATCTTTGACACTAAATACGACACCTGCTTCCGTCAGTGCATAAATATGACGAATTTCAGCAGCAGGAAATAACTGGTGGCATAAATCCAGCGTCGATTGTTCGCAGATTTCGCCGCCGAAAGTAATACGTTTTAATTCAGGTATTTGCTGTTGCCAGCACATCGCCATCGCACGGAACAAGGAGGGGGTTAAACTTAAACAAGTGACTCGTTGCTCCGTGGCAAGCCGAGCTTTTGCTTTGATGTCTTGGGTTGTGGCGGCGATCAGCGTATCGCCGGACAACAAGGCTTGCAGGATCACCTGTACACCAGCAAAGCTCATCGGGTGATAGCATAATAACCAGCGGCTGCGTTTGCCGCTTTGCACTTGTGTCGGTTTGAGTGACGCCCAGCAATGAAAAATTAGTTTAGCGGCACCTGTGGTGCCTGAGGTCTGCAGACCAACAGCAAAACCTGCGGGCAGGTCTGCCGGCAGGATTTTAGCCGCACTACGATTAAAGATAACCGGGATTTGTTGTTGATAAGCAGCGCAAAGTGCGATTAGCATTTGAGTCACAATGCCAGATCCAGCCGTATTTTCCGCCATCAACACTTCAATATAAGACTGTTCAGTCAACATTTGTTGGCTGGCCGCTGCTGTAGCAATATCTTGAAGAAACCATTGTTGGTCAGCTTCAATTAAGCAAAAGTTATCAGAAGCCAGCCCGAACATTATGCCAGTTCCTGATAGAGTTCTGCCAGTTCACCAACGCGGTGAAAAGTTTTAAAACCTAAGCGAAATGGATCAAGCCCGGTTTGCAGCTCCAGATTGACAATCAATGTGGCTAAATCCAGTGAGTCCAGCGGTAAATCCCGGAAGAATTCAGATTCGGCGCTAATTGCAGGACAAATCAGTCCTTTTGCTGCAATTAATGCTTGAGTTTCACTGATGATGAGTTGAGTAAATTTATTCATGATTCATTCCAGCCTTCAAATGCGGCTTTAATTTGGGCAAGAGGGTAGTGTTGTTTCTGTTGTGCCCAGTCTTGTTTTAGCTGTTCAAAGATATGGACATCATGCCAGGTGCCATTTTTTAAAATGTGCTGCTTCAAACAACCGACCAGTCTGGTTTTATGCAATAGCTGAATTTTTAATACCTTGTCATTGGCATTCATTACATAGTTAACTATTTTATTGAGCCCCAGACAGTGAAAAACATAGTTACAGATGTAAGTATGCAGGGTGGCACCATATTTCAGTCGGGCATCACGCGGATAAATATATGAACCCGTACTACAACGACGATGAACAAAATCAATATCATTGAAACACAAGAAACCAACAGGATTTGTCTCATCGCAAATCATAAATGCCTGATAATCCTGACGAGTACTCAAACTTTCAATCCAGGCCTGTTGTTTGGCGATAGTTGGCTCATGCACGTCAGTGAACATGTTTTTACTGATGTCAGCATCGGTGCGCCACTGTAGCAACAGTTCAGCATCGGCAGTGGTAATTTTCCTGAATGTTAAAGCCATAGCTGGTAATTCTCAATTTGCTAAATAACCGCCTTCAACCGGCAGGGTAACGGCATTGATCCATTGCGCTGCATCGCTTAATAAAAAAGCAATCGCATTTGCTACATCAGTTGGTTGACCAATCCCCATTGGATGCTGGTCTAAAATATGTTGGAATTGCGCTTCAGTCATGCTTGCCTTGGTTTTTTCCGCCATGTCCGTGGCTATTAAGGCTGGCGCCACACAATTGACCCTGATGTTATCCCGCAGTAACTCCATCGCCAGACCTCGGGTGGCCGACATCAGACCAGCTTTACTGGCACCATAAACAATATTGCCAGCCTGACCAATTAACCCGGCAATGGATGCGACCAGTACGATCGAACCTTGTTTAGTTCTATCTCTTTTTTGCCTGAATCCTTTGACGATCGCCAGTGCACTGGCCAGATTTACATGCATAGTTTCATCAAAAAAACTTTGTTCGAAAGTCCGGACTGAGCGTGTGATCTGGACGCCTGCACAATGAACAAACCCATCCAGATAACCGTATTGCTTACTCAGGCTTGTCACCCAAGCAGATAATTCGTCAGTCTGCGCCATATCAAAAGGCGCCAACTGATGACCATCGCCTGCCAGCAGCAGGCGGGTTTCTTCCAGCGCAGTCTCGTTACGACCGTTGAGGATGATTCGGGCGCCAAGACCAGCCAACAACTGTGCTGTGGCACGGCCAATCCCGGTGGATGCTCCGGTCAGCAGCACAGTTTTATCTGCCATACTCAGTGGATTCAGCAATTGCATTGTTGCTTGCTCAGGCACTAAAGTGTTCTTCAACTAAAGAGACTAAATCATTCACGGTATTGATTTTCTCTAACTTATCACCTTGGATGACAATATCAAAATGTTCATCCGCCATTGCAATGACACTTAAAAATGCCAGTGAATCCCACTGCTCAATATCCAGCAGCACTTCCTGACCCGATAAGGTGTTTTGTTCTAATTCCAGAATATCTTCCAGGGCATTTAAAAATTGTTGTTTGTTCATCATTTTTTCCTTCATTTGACATGAACGGGTTTCAAACCGGTTCACAGGGGTATCTTTTTTATCGGCCGGCTGACAGCAACATTTAGCTGTTAATGGCTGGTTTTTTGTTGCACGAGTTGGTTGATTGCTGCGATTTCTGGCCGCTCGAGCAGCCATTGGCAAATAGTCGGGCCATCGGCTGTGATAATTTGAGAACCAAAAGCTGTTACTATCTGTTGAATCAAGTGGAAATCTTCAGTTTGATCGACGCAAAGCCGGAGTAGATTCCATGCAGGAATGCCGCCACCTACAGGATAAAGTTTAAATAAATTATGTTTGTATAGATACATAGTGACATGTTCACGCTCTGCTGCAGTATTAGCCAGCATCCTGGCCTGCGTCAGCAGGCGCATACTGAAGACTTCAGTGTCAAAACCACGTGGAAACTCCGCCAGATCCAGATGACTATATCCTTTGTTGTTACAACGTAAGTGGGTATCAATGACTTTATCCAACAGCTTTGGGCAAATGAGCGGACAATCACCGGTCAGTCTGATGATCAGATCATCAGGCTCTGCTTCTGCTTTGACAGCCGCCTGATAAAATCTTTCCAGTACGTCCTGTTCACTGCCTCGAAAAAATATTTGATGTTGCTGGGTTAAATAATCAGCCAATGCATCATCGGCACTTTCCTGACTGATGGCTATCAGGTGCTTGTCAATCCGCTGACTTTGTGCAACCCGCGCCATGTGGTAACCCAGTAAAGGTACACCGGCAATTTCTTTTAGCACTTTACCAGGCAATCTGGTTGAACTCATCCTGGCTTGTGTGATGCATAGAACTTTCATTTAGGCTTCCGGTTGTGGTAAGGCAAAAACCAAGTGACGTTCGGCCAGCGCTGTGCCTTTGGCAATATCAACTTTTGCCGTGCTGCCCAGGATCTGTGGCAGATAGCGGGTGTGTAAGCCAAGCCCGGGACGAATGGAACGGACATTGGCGGTCGTGAAAGTCTGCCCGGCAGCAATATCAGCAGTGACATACAAAGAACGTCGGAAAGCTCGGCCACCGGATTCGCTTGGTTTAAGGTCATAATTGACTTTGCCGACAGCCTCGTGAGCGCGTCTGATTTGTTGCACCATCGCGGCAAATTCCGCCGGTTCCAGCGAAAACGCTGCATCGACCGAACCATCTTGCCGATCGAGGGTAAAGTGTTTCTCGATAATAGTGGCGCCCAGAGCGACTGCAGTGACGCTGGCGGTATGATCAATAGTGTGATCGCTTAAACCTATCGGTATTTGGAAGCGATGCGCCAAATCTGTCAGTGTCGCTAAATTGCAGTCTTCAATCGGCGTCGGGTAACCGCTGATGCAGTGCAATAACGCCAGTTGACGGCCTCCTGCTTGCCGGACTGCGATGACCGCTTCCTCTATTTCCGCCAGCGTTGCCAGACCCGTCGAAATGATCAAGGGCTTGCCGGTGCGGGCTGCTTGCTGAATAAGGCCAATGTCATTAATTTCGAAAGAGGCTATCTTATATGCCGGACTGTTCAGGCTTTGCAGTAACTCTATCGCGGTGCTATCAAATGGCGATGAAAATAACAAAATGCCGCGGCTTTGGGCTTTGGCAAACAACGCTGGATGCCAGTCCCAGGGAGTATGAGCTTCCTGATACAGATCATACAAGGTCCGGCCCGCCCAAAGGCCCCCTTCAATTCTGAATTCGGGCCCATCATGTTGTATCGTGATGGTATCGGCGGTATAGGTTTGAATTTTGATAGCATCAGCACCTGCATCAGCCGCAGCATCAATTAAGGCAAGGGCCTGCTCTAATGAGCCTTGATGATTACCTGATAGCTCTGCAATAATAAACGGGCTATGGCCCGGACCAATTTGCCGATCGCCAATTTGGATACTTGGCTGCAGGAAAGCGTGTTCAGACATTCGTTTGCTCCATATCTTGTTGCCAGGCCTGGTGAAATAAGCGAATACGGTCCTCGCAACGCCCAAGAATGCCAGCTTGTTCAGTGTAAGGCATATTCTGCTGACAACTTTCTGCCACAATCCGGTCCTCTTCCAGCGTCTGGTGATTAAAATCAATAAAATTCTGCAGTACGGCCCGTTTAAAACTGCCATCGGCAGCGGGCCCGTCGGCAGTGCTGATCATCCGTAACCGAAAATTCAGCACGGTTTTTGTTGACGAAACAGGTTCATAGGTTTGCACAGACATCAGGGAACCATTGGTCAGGCCTATGGCGAGGTTCGGATAAATGAAAAAGTGATTATATTCTGTTAAATTAGGATGTTGAATTAGTCTTAGTTGTTTTCTGACCCGCTGCCACCATTTTTTCGGCGTTTCCTGCAGTGGGGTGTTGCCGATGTTGTGCGGTGGATTTGATAACACTTCACATTCCGCTCTGGCCAGTTTCGAAAAGCTTTCCGGATGAACGCCTGCCACATGATAAACTTCCAACACAGTTTCCACCGCCAACTTCCAGTTGGTCTGCCAATCGTAGCGGCCTTGGTGTACCGGATCGGAAAAATAACTCGATAATTGCTGCAAAATCGCGGCATAGGGGCCAAGAAATTCAGTCAGGGTCGGGCCTTCTGCAGCAATACGAACAAACAAAAAACTGCCACAGCTTGCCAGTTGGAATTTTTTAAGTGCCAGTTTAGTTTTGTCTGCTTCGGAAAAATCAAATTCAGTGCGTTGTTGTGGTACGCCAGCCAACTGACCATCTTTTCTGAATGACCAGCAGTGATAAGGGCAACGCAGTGGTCTGTTGCCGCTGGTTGCCGTTTGTAATCTTGCTTTGCGATGACTGCAAATATTTAACAAGGCAGATAACTCGCCATCAAAATTTTGTACCACGACAGGTAAACCACAGATTTCAGTGGTAATAAAATCATGTGGTTGACTAAGTTGGTCGGTAAAACCAACAAAAAACCAGTGGCGCTTAAAGATGTTTATCTGCTCTTGCAGATATGTTTGCTCAGAAAAATAATGCTGTGGCGACAATGAGTCTGTTGCGATCATAAATACTCCGTGTTCATCTCACTTTAGTCTCTGCGTACCAACAGTTGTTGGGCCTGTTGCACAATTCTTTCACAACCTTTGGTATCCACAATCTGACTTGCAAGTTGGCTCATGAATGTCCGTTGCGTCAGATCTTGCCACAGAGTAAAAGCTTTATCGGCTAAAGTGTTGATTTCTGGAGGTACTGTCGACTTCTTTTGCGGTGTTAGTTGACGCAGATCAATCGCCTGATACCAACCGCCAGCCAAAGGCGAGGTGAGTGCAGGTAATTGGTTATCTACACAAATAAGTGCCAGGGTGGGCACAGTCATGGCCGCCAACTCGCCCAAAGTGCCACCCGCTGCGGCGATGGCAAGGCCTGAATTGGCCATCAACGTTGCCATTTGATTACTGTTGATTTCCACTCTGAACTGCGGATAGGTTGCCGCAAGTTGCTGTAACTCTGGTAAAGCACTGAGGTTCATACTACCGAGTACCAGACAAATTTCAGGGCAGGGCGTGATAAATCGTTGTAGCAGCGCTTGTGACAATGGCAGTGCCAGTTGTTTCACATCGGCACCGCCCAGAGTTACCAGCAAACGTTGGCGCAGTTCCAGACTTACCGGTATGGTTTGGCTGAATTCAGGCCTGAGAATGGTAAAGGCGGGGCCAAGACAAAACAACTGCGCCTGAGTTCGCAACTGATAGTCAGTCATAGTGGCTTGAGGGGCCGGATTAATCACCAAATCGGCATAAAATGGGTTAGCGCTGACTTGATCGTCTATAACCATAACAGGCACTTTAGCTGCGGCAATCTGCTGCCATTCCTCAGCTGTCAGATGATAGTCATCGATGAGCAGCAGTTGGGGGTTGAGTGATTGCAGTGCGGCTGTTGTCAGTACCGCCGAGGCTTGCTTCAGGCTAAAACCAGCGGCATGAATTCGTTCAGCCAACGACTGTGGACATTCTTTGCAATAAAAGCAAATACGTTGCAAGCCGGTACTACTAAAACTCGCCGCCAGTGCCAGTAACCTGCTGAGATGGCCCGCGCCTAACGTTGTTGAAGCGTTGCCATAAAACACGATGCAACCATCAACCGGCAAGAAAACCTCCATCGACGGCTAGGGTTGTGCCGGTGATACTCCGGCTGGCAGGACTGAGTAAAAATAATGTCGCCTGCGCTACATCTTGCGGGCTGCTGAGCCCCAGCGGGTGCGCTGCTACCAATGCTGCACTTTGTTGTTCACCCAGCATACTAAACTGCTTCTGCGCTTTTTGCCCACTGACCAACGCTGGCGCGACACAATTGATCCGGATCTGTTTGTCAGCCAGTTCCAAAGCACAACTTTTAGTCATAGAGCTCAGCGCTGCTTTAGAGGCGGCATACAACACACGGCCTTTGAGGCCACGCTGACCTGCTGCGGAGCCAATCAGCACAATGGCGGCGCCGGATTTGGTGAAATACTTTTTCGATAATGTTGCGATTAATAACAAGGCCGCAGAGAAGTTAATATCAAAATAGCGATTGATCTGAGCTGCTTTTAAGGTACGCAGCGGGGTATATCCCTGAAAACTGGCTGAATGAATCAGCCCATCAACCCGTTGTTCCGCAGGCAGTAACTGGGTCAGCCATTCGTCAATTTCATCAAGCCGGGTTAAGTCAAAAGCCGCAATCCGGTGGCCACTCCCTGTGAGTTGCTGCCGCGTTTGCTCTAATTGTTCAGCCCGCCTGCCGACCAGAATCAGTTCTGCTCCGGCACTAGCTAATTCGGTACAAATAGCCAGACCAATGTCAGAATCAGCAGAAGCACCGGTGACAATAAACCGCTTTCCCGTCAATAACGCCTGCATAGACTGAGTCATTGTGCCAACGCCAGAGGTGGGAAATCATCAGGTATTTCGATCACTGCTGGTGCAACGATAGGGCCAATATCTGTAATGATGGCGCCCCATGACCAGCCAACGCCAAAGCCGCCAAGTAACATTTTACGTTGTCCTGTACTGACAAACTCAGCCAATTGGTGACAAATCGCCAGCGGCACAGAAGCACTTGAAGTGTTACCAAATTCCTCTAAATCAATGATGTATTTGGATTCAGCAATTTTAGCTTTCTTACGAAGGTGTTCCAAAATAAATTTATTTGCCTGATGCATCACCACCATATCAAGTTGCGAGACGTCAAGATTTGCCACCCGCAGCACATCAGCCACCAGTTTTGGCACTACTTTTAAGGTAAATGAAAAAACAGCAGCACCATTGAGATAAAGTCTGGAATCGGTATACAGCTGCTGTAAAGTTTCGGCATCCGGCGGCGTCAATTCCGGCATGGTCGGATGACGTCTGCCGCCGGCTTTGACGGCAATATGCTGGCCACCCGTGCCATCGGTACCAAACACAGCATAAGAATCCGGCCAGTCAGGATCATATTCGAATGCAGTGGCGACCCCGGCATCGCCAAACAATGGCAAAGTACCTCTGTCGTCAGGGAGCAGATGCCTGCTGGACGTATCGCCACATAATACTAAGGCTCTGCGACCATTCGAACTATTCAGCAGTTGACTGGCAATCCAGCTTGCATAGACAAAACCAGAACAGCCAAGGCTGATATCAAGGCATGCTGCGGTCTGCGGTAAACCCAATCTGGTTTGCATCAGGCAGGCAGAGGCCGGTAATGCATAATCTGAATCCTGGGAAACATAAATAAGTACGTCAACAGATGCAGGATCCCATTGCAGGTTTTTTAATAAAGCTTCAGCAGCTGCAATACACATATCCGAAGCGCATAAGTGCTTCGGCAGGATACGTCTGCTATGAATTCCGGTACTGGCATAAACCTTGTCAGCTTCTTCCTGAGTAAAAATCCCAGGTGTCTCGACATAAGAATGACGATGGGGTGGTACGGCTGCTTGCATACCGACGATTTTTACCGCTCTGATGGTTGCTTCCATGACGTACCTCTTTGGAATTCAACAATTTATTTGGTTTTAAATATAACATACCTATAATATATCGGATAAGTTTAATAAAGATAAAGCCCAATGTTGCGCCTTACCGTCTTTATTAAGGGGAGCTAGATGGCAATCACCGATATTACAGGTGTGGCGATCCGTGGCATTTGCTCGGTATTGCCTGCCGTACAATTGGATAACCACCAATTGGATTTTGGCTGTGCAGTGGAAGAACAGGAAAAAATCATTGCTTCGACCGGTATTCATCGCCGTAGAGTGGTTGTAGGTACACAAACCGCGCTTGATCTTGCGAAGATCGCAGCGTCAGAGTTGTTGACTGATTTAGAGTGGCAGCAAGAATTACCGGAGCTGTTAATTTTTGTCACTCAGACCCCTGATTATATGCTGCCGGGCAATGCTGTCCAGTTACAGCATCATTTAGGTATGGCTAAAACCACCATTGCATTTGATGTGAACCTTGGCTGTTCTGGCTTTATTTATGGTTTATGGCAGATTTCTCAATTACTGAACGGTCTTGCTTGCCGACGGGCTTTGTTAGTGGTCGGGGACACGACATCAACCTTGTGCGCAGAGCAACATCGTGCAGTTGCGTTGTTGTTTGGTGATGCGGTTTCAGTAGTGGCGCTTGAAAAAACCGATAATACCAACCGGATGTGTTTTGCTTTGGGCAGTGATGGTGCCGGCGCGCCTTATCTGATCCAACCTTATGCAGCTGCCAGAACCCCAGCCCAGCCAGCAGCGCTCAGTATGGATGGCACTCAGGTATTTGTCTTCACTTTACGTGAGGTGCCAAAGTCAATTCAGCAAGCGTTACAAGCCCAAGGCTGGACAGTGACAGATCTGGATTATGCCGTGCTGCATCAAGCCAATGCCATGATGCTTAAACATCTGGGAGATAAGCTTGGTCTGAATTCAACACAATTGGTCATGGCGATGGGGGAAACCGGTAACACCAGCTCGGCATCCATTCCACTGGCGATGACAATTGCCTTGCAACAACAGCTCACTCAGTCTGAACTGAAATTATTGTTATCAGGCTTTGGCGTCGGTTGGTCATGGGGCAGTGTTACGCTGACACAAGCACCTTTACAAATTTGCCGTTTGATCACTATGCAAGTATGAAGGTGTCGCTTATGTAGTGAGAATGGTACGCAAGGTGTCAGCCACATACTGTTGCTCTGTAGTGGTTAAATCTGCATACATAGGCAAGCTGATAATTCTGCTGTAAAAAAGTTCGGCGTTCGGGAAATCTCCCCAGGCAAATCCCAGCGCCTGATAATAAGGCTGGGTATGGATCGGGATATAATGCACATTCACGCCAATGCCAGCGGCTCTTAATGCCTCGAATATCGCCAGTCGTTGCCCGGCATCATCCAATCTGATCATAAACAGATGCCAGGACGAACGACCAGTCGCGCTTTCTGCCGGTAATTGCAGGGGTAACCCAGCTAATAGTGACCGGTATAACTCAACCCGTTGTTGTCGCGCGCTGATAAATTCATCCAAACGTTGTAACTGGCTGAGACCTAATGCCGCTTGCAAATCCGTCATCCGGTAATTAAAACCTAATTCGATTTGCTGGTAATACCATGGGCCATGGCTAGCTTCGGTCATTTGTTGCATCTGACGGGTAATACCGTGGCTGCGTAACAATTGTAATCGCGAGGCCAGCGTCAGATCGCGGGTGGTCGCGAGTCCCCCTTCGGCAGTGGTGATAATCTTCACCGGGTGAAAACTGAATACTGTGATATCGCTGTACTGACAACTGCCAACTTTTTGTTGCTGATAACTGGCGCCAATCGCATGAGAGGCATCTTCAATCAGCCCGACGCCATAACGCTGGCATAACACAGCAATCTGTTGCATGTCACAGCTGTGACCAGCCAGATGCACCACTATCAATACCTTGGGTAACCTTTGTTGCTGGTTTGCTGTAACCAGTTTGTTCGCGAGTGCCTGCGGACACAACAAGCCGTTGTTGACATCGATATCGACAAAATCAATGTCGGCATTACAATACAAAGCGCAATTGGCTGAGGCAACAAAACTGATAGGACTGGTCCAGACTAAATCGCCGGCGCCAACCCCAAGTGCCAGACAAGCCAGATGTAAGGCAGAAGTTGCGCTGTTCATCGCGACGGCATAAGGTGCCCCACAGTAGGCAGCAACAGCTTGTTCAAAAGCAGGTACCGCAGGCCCCTGCGTCAGGAAATCTGATGTCAGCACTTGCGTCACGGCTTCTATATCAGCCTGATTAATCGACTGGCGGCCATACGGGATCATGAATGGCTTTCCTCGTTAAAACGGACCAATTCTTCAATCGTGAGAAAATGCGGGTTTTTATCCGAAACATACTCAAATCCTGGCGCCACCAGACAACCCTTTTCTTGCAAGGCATTCAGGGTAAAATCATTACTGCGGTTAGAAAACTGAATGGATGGAGCAATGACGTAGTGATCGTCATATTCGTATGTGTTGTAAGACATATCGCCCGGACACATCATTTCATGCAGTTTCTCGCCCGGCCGGATCCCAATGTATTTTAACGGCAGTTCAGGTGCTATCGCCTTGGCCAAATCAAGCACGCGCATGGATGGAATTTTCGGCACGAAAATTTCGCCACCCAGCATACGCTCGAAGTTTTTCAAAACGAAATCAACGCCTTGTTGTAAGCTAATCCAAAATCTGGTCATTTCCGGGTGGGTAATGGGAATATGATCCGCGCCGTCACGTTTGAGCTTTTCAAAAAAAGGTACTACCGAGCCACGTGAACCGACCACATTACCGTAACGTACCACGGAAAAACGAGGTTTGCTGCCGCCAGAAATATTATTGGCCGCGACAAAAAGCTTGTCTGATGCCAATTTAGTAGCGCCATATAAGTTCACCGGATTGGCCGCTTTGTCGGTCGACAGCGCGATCACTTTTTCCACATTATTTTCGATGGCGGCATTAATGACATGCTCAGCACCATTGATATTGGTTTTGATGCATTCCATCGGGTTGTATTCAGCGGCGGGGACCTGCTTCAGGGCGGCGGCATGAATGACATAATCGACCCCTCGCATAGCACGGATCAATCGCTCCTGATCCCGTACATCGCCAATCATATAACGCATACAGGACTGATTAAACTGCTGTTGCATTTCATATTGCTTCAGCTCATCACGGGAGTAAATAATGATTTTATTCGGTTTATATCGTTGCAGCAGGGTCAGGGTATACTTGTGGCCAAAGGAGCCGGTGCCCCCGGTGATAAAGATATTTTTGCCATCAAACATAGCAGGCTCCGTACTGTCAATTTATCGACATTTTTGAATCATGGTTAAAACATAGCATATTTCGTTCCAGTATTAAAAATTTCCTTGCGATATAAAGGCTTGTAGTTTTGAATAGTAAACACTGTGTTTAAAGCCGCAAACGGATTTGTTTTTAGCGCTACGCCAGCATAAACTGTATGTTATTTGTGCAAAGGAAGTTCCGTGATGAAAATTAGCAATACGTTAGCCACTGAAAATCAGTTAAGGGTCAACAGCAATCAAACGGATTCCATGCTGAAAAAACTGGCCACTGCCAAGCGGATTAATTCGGCAGCTGATGATGCTGCCGGTTTGCAAATTGCCAATCGACTGACGCAACAGGCCAATGGTGCGACACAGGGTATCCGCAATGTGTATGACGGCATTTCGTTGGCCAATGTGGCAGATCAGGCGTTGGCCGGTGTGACAGATAATCTCAATGAGTTGAACCGGTTGACGGTACAGGCTGGCAACGGCATGCTGACGGCTGACGATCGTAAAGCATTACAGGATCAGGTTTCCCAACTGACGACGGGTATTCAACAGCAACTCAGTGATAGCAATTTTGCCGGCATCAAATTATTTGACCAGTCAAAGAGCCTGGCTTTTGACACAGGTAATGGGTTGGTGTCGGTGCAAAGTGGTGATTTGAGTACAGAGCTGACCAATTCAGGTGTGCTGGACATTGATGTCACGGATCCGACTTCATTGCAAACGGCGCAAGACAGCCTGAAATCTTTTACTGAACAAATTAATGCCGGCCGTGCCGAATTTGGTGCCAGCATTAATCGTTTTGATGCTGCCGCCCGCGGTCTGATGAATATGAATGAAAATACCCAGGCGGCCCGCAGCCGGATTGAAGATTTAGATTACGCCCAAGCAGTCTCTGAGCAGGTTGCCAGCCAAATCCGCGAAAAATCTTCGATTGCCGTGTTAAGCCAGGGGCGGGTGTCCGCCGAGCAGGCGGCCAATTTACTGAACTAACGGCTGTCCTTCGTTACCTCGAAAACGTTGGTTTTTTGACAGTAGCGTCAAAAAATCAACGTTTAAACTTGCAAGCTGGCGCTGGCTTTGTAAAAATAACTTTTATCCGGGGCTGACCAAAGCGCTTTTCATCTGATGTTATATATCCTTGATCAACAAGACCAACGCGCGCAGCGACTGAGCATAGTTCTGGGCTTTGTCAGTGAGTCACACCAGGTGGTCAGCCAAACCGAATTAATGCAAATTCTGGCGCTGGATGCAAAAACTGTGGTGCTGCTCGGTGCTTTGGTTGATCAACAACACGAAGCCATCATCAGCCAACATCCGGCGACTGCTTTTTTATTGCTTGGCGAAACCCTGAAACCACTGTTACATCACGCCAACGTGGTGGGTCTGCTGACCGAGCCTTTTGCTTATACCTCGTTAACCCAACATTTGCGTGATTGTCAGGAGTATCAACGCTTATTACCAGGCCAGCGGCTGCATGAACTGCAACATCGTTTTGTCGGTATGGTGGGTGCTTCGGCGCAGATGCAGCAAGTCAGATTCTTAATTCAACAGGTGGCCAGGACAGATGCGAACGTGCTGGTGCTGGGGGAATCCGGCACCGGCAAAGAAGTAGTGGCGCGCAATATCCATGTGTTATCCCATCGCTCTGAAGGGCCTTTTGTACCGATTAACTGTGGAGCTATTCCGGCGGAATTGTTGGAAAGTGAACTGTTTGGTCATGAAAAAGGCGCTTTTACCGGTGCTATTTCTACCCGCAAAGGTCGGTTTGAATTAGCACAAGGTGGCACCATTTTCCTCGATGAAATAGGCGACATGCCACTGCCAATGCAGGTGAAATTACTGCGGGTGTTGCAGGAGCGCACTTATGAACGGGTCGGCGGCAGTCAGCCGATCAAAGCCGATGTGCGTATTATCGCAGCGACCCACCGCCAATTAGAGCAAATGATTGCTGAAGGCCGTTTTCGGGAAGATTTATTTTACCGGTTAAATGTGTTTCCAATCGATACACCGGCGCTAAAAGAACGGGCAGAGGATTTACCGCTGTTGTTACAGGAACTCCAGCATAGGCTGGAGTTACAGGGACAAAACAGTATTAAGTTTACCGAACGGGCGGTCGAGAGTTTAAAACTGCATGCCTGGCCTGGTAACGTGCGGGAACTGGCCAATCTGGTGGAACGCCTGACTATTATGTATCCGCAGCAAGTGATTGATGTGGCTGAATTACCGCACAAATATCGGCACCTTGATGTCGACAGTTATGTGCCACACTATCCGGAATCCTTATTGGAGCGTGATGCGATCAATGAAATGTTCCAGAGCATGGCGGATGAGGATGACTCAAGCGATGAGCTGTTCAGTGCGCAAACAGGCACCGATTTACAGTTATTGCCTGATGATGGATTGGATCTGAAACAGTTTTTAGCAGAGCTGGAAATCTCCTTAATCAGCCAGGCGCTGGAGCGGCATGATTTTGTGGTGGCCAGAGCCGCCGATATTTTATGTCTGCGCCGTACCACCCTGGTGGAGAAAATGCGCAAATATAATCTGGCGCGCGATGAGTTCGATACCACAGACGAATAACTGCGACGGGAGCGGCTGATGAGCCGCACGCTTTATCTGACCCCCTTAACCGCTGAGTCAAAAAAATGGCAGTAAGAATGCTGCCTAACCATCAGATATTTAAGTATTTATTACTTGGCATAAATCCTGCTTTAACCCGTCAATCTGTTTGATTGACGGTGAACCTTATGTCCAGAGTTGCAACAATTTTTACCAGTGCAGTTGACGCTGTGCCAGCCAAGCCATTGTTTGAACTGGTTGCGGAGCCTGGCGCAGATTGGCGCTGCGCCGCAGAAATGCTGCCGCCCAAAGTTGCGACTGTGCTGAGTTGGCCTGGTCAACCGCAACCCGGACTGACTAAGGCTATCGCCGATATCAGTTTATCTGCTCCCTCAATCTTGTCAGTTCAGAAACAATCACCACAACTGCCTGATGCCACGGCTGAGCCGGTACAACATCAGCTGTTATGGTTGCAGCATTTATTGCAGGTGCTGCCAACAGGTGTGGTGGTGCTGGATTCACGCGGGCTGGTGCAACAAGCAAATCCGGTGGCGGTGGCGATGCTAGGTGAACCATTGACCGGGCAGCGCTGGCTGGACGTCATTACCCGCAGTTTTCGGCCGCGCAGCGATGATGGGATGGAAGTATCGTTACATGATGGTCGCCGGGTACAACTGGCGATTACGTCCTTGCACCCCCAGCCAGGTCAATTGATTGTACTGACAGATTTGACCGAGACCCGGCAGCTACAAAGCCGGCTGGCGCATCTGCAACGTTTATCAGCCCTTGGTAAAATGATGGCCTCACTGGCACATCAAATCCGCACGCCGTTATCCAGTGCCATGTTGTACGCGCAAAATCTGAAAAACCAGAAACTAGCACCAACTGCCCGGCTGCAGTTTCAGGATAAATTGTTGCACCGATTATTGGATCTGGAGCAGCAAGTGAATGATTTGCTGCTGTTTGCCCGCTCCGGACGGGAGCAGCAGGTGGCGGTGTTGTCGATGCAACAGTTGCTGACTGATGTCTACTGCGGGGTTGAACCGCTGGTGCAACAACAGGCCGGTGTGTTGCAACTGCAATTACCACAACCTGATCTGACGGTATTGGCCAATCACAGTGCTTTAACCGGAGCGCTGGGGAATTTAATCCAGAACGCTTTGCAACATGCCGGTCCAGGCGCGCAGATTTTACTGGCGGCCTTGCCCGATCCAGATGGCCAGCATATTCGACTGGTGGTGGAAGATCATGGTCCGGGTGTACCCGTACACTTGCAACAACAAATCTTCGAACCCTTTTTTACCACCCGCGCCAGTGGCACAGGCCTTGGCCTGGCTGTGGTACAGGCGGTTGCAAATTCACATCATGGCATTGCCCGTTGCATCAGCGCAGCAGGCGGCGGTGCCCGTTTTGAAATACTGCTGCCCGTTTGCCTTGTCGCAAGCGACAGCACCATGACGCAGGCACAGCATCATCCGGACCTGCATCACACTGACACTACAGAAGGAGCCCCACATGCAGCACACTAACATTATGGTGGTCGAAGATGACGCTGGCCTCCGTGAAGCACTGGTGGATACGCTGGAATTGGCACAGTATCAGGTCATTGCGGCAGAAAGCGCTGAGCAGGCATTGCAATTGCTCAAACAACACAAAATCCGCCTGGTGATCAGTGATGTCCAGATGGGTGGGGTATCCGGTATTGAATTGCTCAAGTCGATCAAACTGAATTATCCGCAGTTACCTGTGCTGATGATGACGGCTTATGCCACGGTGAACGATGCGGTGCAAGCGATCCGGCTTGGTGCCGTCGATTATCTGGCAAAACCCTTCGCGCCGGAAGTACTGGTGAATATGGTCAGTCGTTATGTGCCGGTGGAAACTGTCACGGCATTTGAGCCGATCGTGGCGGCACCTGTCAGTCAGCAGTTGGTGAAACTGGCGGCTAAAGTGGCGCGCTCTGACGCCAGCGTGATGGTACTTGGTCCCAGTGGTTCCGGCAAAGAAGTGCTGGCCCGTTATATTCATCAACAATCGCCTCGCCATGCCGGACCTTTTATTGCCATTAACTGCGCAGCAATTCCGGAGAATATGCTGGAGTCGACGTTGTTTGGTTATGAAAAAGGTGCGTTTACCGGCGCTATCGCCGCCTGTCCGGGTAAATTTGAACAAGCGCAACAAGGCACCATTTTGTTAGATGAAATCAGCGAAATGGACTTAAACCTGCAGGCTAAATTATTGCGGGTGTTGCAGGAGCGCGAAGTTGAACGGCTGGGTAGCCGTAAAACCATCAAACTGGATGTGCGGGTCATTGCAACCAGCAACCGCGATTTACGTCAAACGGTGCAACAAGGTTTGTTCCGGGAAGACTTATTTTACCGGCTGAATGTATTTCCACTGACCTGGCCAGCGCTGGCGCAGCGAAGTGCCGATATTCTGCCGCTGTGTCAGCATTTGCTGGAGCGGCATTGTCAGCAGCAGGGGGAAGCACTGCCGCTGCTGACCAGCGCTGCTGAGCGTAAACTGCTGGCGCATAACTGGCCCGGTAATGTGCGGGAGCTGGATAATGTGATGCAACGGGCGCTGATTGTGCACAGTGAGGGTGAAATCACTGCTGACGACATCTTGCTGGAAACCGGTCCAACGGACCAGGACTGGACGACACCGATAGCGGATGTAAATCTGGATCCGGACTTGAGCCTGTTTAAGTCCGAAGTGTACGAGCAGGAACACCGGATCATCCTGGAAACCATGAAAGCCTGCGCTTACAAACGCAAAGAAGTGGCGGAAAAGCTGGGCATCAGTGCCCGCACTTTGCGTTATAAACTCGCCAGGATGCGCGAGTCTGGTATTCAGTTACCGGCCTGACGCCAAGATAAGGCTTTTTTATTTAATTGATTTGTAAGCTTTATATTGTAGGTCGGGCTTGCCAAGAAATGCGACCGGCATAACCGGGGCAGTCCGACAATCATGATGGATAATTTTTCCACAAGCCATGTTGGACTGTCGCTGCGCGCCGAGTCCAACCTACGAAGGTTCAAACCCATCCATGTTGAGTATCTGGCAGTATTTCCTGGCAACGCACGTCGCACTTCGTGGTAACCCCGTCTTGTATTGCGTTAATCCTGTACTGCCACTCCGATAGGCGTCAGCTTTTTGACTCTGCTGCCAGATTAAAATTCATATATAACTAATTGAAAAATAACAAGTAAATCATGGCATGATTTGTGCTTTATTTTGTTATTCCGGCTTTCTAGCTGTTGTGACAGGTAAATACTCATGGATATCAAAGGCGCCGCGTTATTTCAGGAAATGCAGACTTTTGCCAAACAGGCCCGTAGCCTGAGCAATGACATGCCATCGCCCTCATCCCAGGTTGGCAATAGCAGCCAACAGGATTTTTCTGCCTTATTTAAGATGGCACTGGATAACGTCAATGGCCTGCAGCAAGACTCCAGCAAACTGGCAACTGCTGTTGAAATGGGCGATCCAAAAGTATCACTGGCACAAGCCATGATTGCCGGTCAAAAATCATCGATTGCCTTCGAAGCCACAGTCCAGGTGCGTAATAAACTGGTTGAAGCTTACAAAGAAGTCATGTCGATGCCGGTTTGAGGGAGGATTAATCTGTGGCTGAATCTACATCAACTGAACTGACCTTAAGTGGCAACGATTTTAACAATGCCACTGAAGATCAGACCCAACAAGAGCAGAAATCCGGTTTTCTCGGCGCTATGGGTGGCATGGACATTGTCCGCCAGCTCACGCTGATTGTCGCGCTGACGATTTGTATTGCTATCGCCAT
Source organism: Rheinheimera sp. B2H12 (assembly GCF_059620065.1). NCBI lineage: Bacteria > Pseudomonadati > Pseudomonadota > Gammaproteobacteria > Chromatiales > Chromatiaceae > Rheinheimera > Rheinheimera sp. B2H12. The sequence continues at coordinate 1,876,410 of NZ_CM184363.1, forward strand.
CCTGATCATCCTGTGGGCCCGCGAACCTGAATTGCGGCCACTGGGTACTTTTGAAACGGCGGAACTGATTCAGCATCTGGATTATCTGGATGGACAAAAAGTTGAGTATAAACTCGAAGGCAATGTCATTCTGGTGCCCGGAGATCAGTATCAGCAGATCAAATTGGGGTTAAGCCGGGCCGGATTACAAAAGTCGTCCAACAGCGGCGAAGATATACTGATGCAGGACAGTGGCTTTGGCGTGAGTCAGCGGCTGGAGATGGAAAGATTAAAACACAGCCGCGAGCAACAACTGGCCAGAACCATTGAAGAATTTCAAAGTGTGGCCAGAGCCAGAGTGTTGTTGGCTATTCCAAAAGAAAATATTTTTGCCCGTACCGAGAAATCGCCGTCGGCGACTGTGATGATCAGTGCTAAAGGCGGCAAATCTATTAAAGACAGTGAAGTGGATGCCATTGTCGATTTAGTTGCTTCCGCGGTGCAAGGGCTGGAACCGTCCAAAGTGACTGTGACTGACCAGAATGGCCGCTTGTTAAACAGCGGCTCACAAGATGCCAGTTCTGCCCGTTCAAAACGCGAGTATGAAATTGAGCAAAAACGGGAAGAAGAATACCGGCAGAAAATTGACTCTATTCTGATCCCGGTGCTTGGGATCGACAATTACACGGCTCAGGTCGACCTGCAAATGGATTTCACCACCCTGGAGCAGACGCAAAAACGTTTTAACCCGGACCTGCCGGCAGTGCGCAGTGAAATGACGCTGGAAGAAAATAGTGTCGGTGGCGGCTCGATGGGGATCCCTGGCGCGCTGTCAAATCAGCCACCGGTCGATTCAACTATCCCGGAAGTTGCCACTGGCGGCAATAGTAGTCCTATCGTGCCCGGTCGTAATAGCAAAGAGCAGACCCGCAATTACGAGCTGGATACCACCATCAGTCATTCGATGCAGCAATCTGGCGTGATCCGTCGTATCAGCGTGTCAGTGGCAGTCGACTATAAAGCTGGCGTGGCCGAAGGTGAACAGCCAGCAGTACCGGTGGCGCGCACCCAGGCCGAACTGCAGAACATCCGGCGGTTATTACAAGGGGGGATCGGTTTTGATGTGCAGCGTGGTGATACTATTGAAGTGGTGTCCGTACCTTTCACCCGCGAAGTACTGACAGAAGCCCGGGAAATTCCATTTTTCGAGCAACCCTGGTTCCTGGAAGTGGTCAGGTTAGCGGCCGCAGCGCTGGTGATTATCACCCTGATCCTGGCCGTGGTGAAACCAATGCTGAAGAAACTGATCTATCCTGAAGATACCAGTGACGCTTATGATGAAAATTCATTATCCCGTGGTCTGGACTTAGGTGATGATACCATTGATATGCTGTCAAAAGAGTTTGATGCGAAGTCGGTTGGCTTTGCGGCGGATGGCACCCTGATGTTGCCGGATCTGCATGGTGACGAAGATTTATTAAAAGCGGTACGCGCTTTAGTGGCGAACGAACCTGAATTATCCTCTCTGGTCGTGAAAAATTGGTTGGCTGAAGATGAGTAATGTTGATAACAAACCGGCCTTTGATGTCGGCAAATTAGATGGCGTCGAAAAAGCCGCCATTCTGCTGCTCAGTCTGTCAGAAGAGGATGCAGCCCAGATCTTAAAACATCTGGAACCAAAGCAGGTGCAGAAAGTGGGCATGGCGATGGCCTCGATTGAGGACCTGAACCAGGCGAAAATTTCCGCCGTGCACCGGCTGTTCATTGAGCAGATCCAGAATTTCAGTACCATCGGCTTCCAGAGCGAAGAATTTATCCGTCGTGCCTTAACTGCGGCTTTGGGTGAAGAAAAAGCCTCGAATCTGATTGACCAGATTATTCTGGGCGGCGGTGCCAAAGGTTTGGATTCGCTGAAGTGGATGGATTCGAAACAGGTGGCCAATATCATCCGTAACGAACACCCGCAGATCCAGACCATTGTATTGTCTTATCTGGAACCGGAGCAGTCGGCGGAGATTTTGTCACAATTCCCGGAAAAAGTTCGGTTGGATTTAACCATGCGCATCGCCAACCTGGAAGAAGTGCAACCGGCAGCCTTGCAAGAGCTGAACGAAATTATGGAGAAACAGTTTGCCGGTCAGGCTGGCGCGCAAGCTGCTAAAATGGGCGGCTTAAAAGCTGCTGCCGACATCATGAACTACCTCGATACCAATGTCGAAGGTCAGCTGATGGATTCGATCCGTGAGCATGATGAAGAAATGGCGCAACAAATCCAGGATCTGATGTTCGTGTTTGAAAACTTACTGGAAGTCGACGACCGCGCTATTCAGTCGATTTTGCGCGAAGTGCAGCAGGATGTGCTGATGAAAGCGCTCAAAGGTGCCGACGAAAACTTAAAAGAGAAGATCCTGAAAAATATGTCGAAACGGGCGGCCGAAATGCTGGCCGACGACCTCGAAGCGATGGGGCCGGTGCGCGTCAGCGAAGTGGAAACGGCGCAAAAAGAAATTCTGTCGACGGCACGACGGCTGGCCGATGCCGGCGAAATCATGCTGGGCGGCGGCGGCGGCGAAGATTTCCTCTAACATCGCTGAAAAAGGGCTGACGCAGTTGTTGTTGCCGTCAGCCGGTTAATTTCTGGAGTACGCAAGATGTCCGGCAATGCCTTTATGCCAAAACGCACCTTTCAACCGGAACCGGGAGTGATGGACTTGTTAAAAGACTGGCCAACCCCGGCGGGGCAAAATGAAGACAGCAACCAAATCACGGCGGGTGCGGCCCAACCTAGTGTGGTCCAACCTGGCGTTGAGGTACAGCATGAAACAGTGCGCACCAACGCTTTTTTTAAACCAAAATCAATGCCGGGCCAACGTCCGGCGAGTAAGCCGGATACACCAGAGTTAAAACCGCTGACAGCCGAAGATCTGGAAGAAATTCGCCAGGCAGGCTATGACGAGGGTTTTGCCGAAGGGAAAGAAGAAGGTTTTAGTCAGGGTTATCAGGAAGGTCGGGAACAAGGTTTACAAGATGGTACAGCCCAGGGCCAGGCCGAGGGTAAAAAACAGGGGCTGGCCGAAGGGGAAGGTTTGATCCGGGATCAACTGAGCCAACTACAGGCTCTGCTGGCGCAATTACAACAGCCACTGGCAAAAGTGGATCAGCAGGTGGAGCAGGCGTTACTGGAGCTGGCGCTCGCCATGGCGCAGGCGGTGATTGGTGTTGAGGTCACCACCAATCCGCAACTGATTTTGCAAAGCTTGCGTGAAGCTGTGGATGCCTTACCTTATCAGGCCGAAAATTTAATCATTAAATTACATCCGGCCGATTTAGCGGTGATAACCCAACACTACAGCAGCGATGAGCTGGCGCAGCGGCAGTGGCAACTGAGGGCTGAACCGGCCATGTCGCGCGGTGACTGCCGGGTTGAAACCAAAGAATCCAGTGTCGATCGCAGTTTAAAAACCAGATTACAGGCTTCGCTGGAGCACTTTTTGCAAGAGCCGGTGATATCGCCCGTGGCCGGTTTGCCAGCGTCAGAAAACTGACGCGCCTGCCAGCGAAGTCCGGGCCAACCTGATGGATGCAGTATGCAGAATCTGACACTGGCCGAACGGCTAAAATCACAGCAACAATTTATCAAGCTCAACCGCCCTGTGGTCGCCGGCCGCTTAGTCAGAGTAGTCGGCCTGACGCTGGAAGCCACCGGCTGCAGCGCAGCAATAGGCCAGACCTGTGAGGTAGAAACTGCTGGCGGCCTGTTACAGGCGGAAGTGGTTGGTTTTGCCCAGGACCGGATTTTTCTGATGCCCAAAGATGATGTCACAGGTGTCGTACCCGGTGCCAGGGTCACACCACTGGTGGACTACAAAGGCGTACCACTGAGTATGGCGTTGCTGGGCCGGGTCATTGACGGTGCCGGTAAACCGCTGGATGGTGGTGGTCCGGTGCTGGCGATGGAATACAGCCAGGGAAAAAAAACGCCCATCAATCCATTACAACGTAAACCTATCCGACAGCCGCTGGATGTCGGGGTGCGTGCCATCAACAGTATTATTACTGTCGGTAAGGGCCAGCGGATGGGGTTATTTGCCGGTTCCGGCGTTGGTAAATCAGTCTTGCTTGGTATGATGACCAGAGGCACTGCCGCTGATGTGATAGTCGTCGGGCTGGTGGGTGAGCGCGGCCGCGAGGTGAAAGAATTTATTGATGAAATTCTGGGCGAAGAAGGCCGCAAACGTTCGGTGGTGGTCGCAGCACCAGCTGATGTGTCACCGCTGATGCGATTAAAAGGTTGCGAAACCGCGGTACAAATTGCCGAATATTTTCGGGATCAGGGCCTGGATGTGTTGTTACTGCTTGATTCTATTACCCGTTATGCCCAGGCGCAGCGCGAAATTGCTTTGGCAGTGGGAGAGCCTCCTGCCACTAAAGGCTATCCACCCTCAGTGTTTGCCAAACTTCCGGCACTGGTAGAGCGGGCTGGTAACGGTGCTGAAGGCCAGGGCTCTATTACGGCGTTTTATACGGTGTTGTCCGAAGGCGACGATTTGCAGGATCCGATTGCTGACGCCTCGCGGGCAATTTTGGATGGTCATATCGTGTTATCCCGCCATTTAGCCGACAGTGGTCATTTTCCGGCCATTGATATCGAAAAATCCATCAGTCGGGTGATGCCGGCTGTGACCAGCCCGGAACATCAGGCCTTAGCAAGGGTGATTAAGCAGATGTATGCCAGTTATAGCCAGAGTAAAGATTTGATCGCCATCGGCGCTTATGTCCGCGGCTCTGATCCGATGCTTGATAGCGCAATGCAACTGATGCCAAAAATTAATAAATTCCTGCAACAGGGGATGACGGAAGTGATCCCTTACGATGACAGTCTGACCGCACTGGCGCAGCTGATCCCAGCTGGCCGAGGATTCTGAAGATGGCACTGGCACAATTACAGTTACTGGCCAAAGTACAGCTGGAAAAAGAAGAAAAACTACAGGCGCAATATCTGCAGGCCTTACAGTTTGCCAATAACGCGCAGCAAAAATATCAGGGGCTGGCCAACTACCGCACCGATTATATCCGCCAATGTCAGGAACGGGGCGCGCAGGGGGTACAAAGCCGGCAATTTAACCAGTACCTGAATTTTATTACCAAGCTCGACCAAGCGTTGACACAGCAGAATATGCAGGTACAGCAGGCACGGGAAGTGACGGAAAAACGTCGGGTGGCCTGGGTACTGATGCAACGCAAACGTAAAGCGATGGAACTGTTGATTGAGAAAGAATTGCTGGCGATCCGGCTGCGGGCAGATAAAGTTGAGCAAAAAATGCTGGACGAAATTGCCACCCAACAGTATTTCCGCCGTCTGCAGGCAGGATCATACTAATGGCACAGCTTTTGCTGTTTATTCACGATTCAACAAAAGACCACCAGGCGTGGCCGTGAGTGCAGGACCGAGGGCGAGATGAGTGTAGATATGCAGTTTTTTATGTTAAATGCTGAAACATCTGTTGCGACAGGCAAAAAATCTGATGCTGCGTCCTTGTCTATGCAGGAAGAGAGCGGATTTGCCAGTGTATTTGCCGACGAAATGGCAGAGCAGTTGGCGGGCCCATCGGCAGGACCATCGGTGGAAGCTTCGGTGAAACCCTCTGCCACTCCACAGGCGGGGCAGGAAATTGCCGCTACAGTGGATGTTGCTGCATTAGTGCGGCAAAAGGTCAATGTCGCAGATGCAGGAAAAACCCCGGAACTCTTGCCAGTGGCACCTGCAAAACCGGCAACGGCGTCGGCGACTGAAGCCGTGCCATCTGATGCACAGCTCCTTCAGTTAGCCTTGATTCAGTCCCAGTCAGATGGCCAAAGCAGCACAGTGACAGCACCGCTATTGCCTGAAGCCGGTCAGGTCGCCAACAGCACTGATCCGGCATTGGCTGCTGTGGACTCCCCCTGGTTAGCATTAATTTCAGCGGCGGAACAATATTCGGCAACCTTGACGCAGGCGGAGGGTAAAACCGCTGCCAACCCTCAGAGTGCAGCAGAGCAGCTATCCGCCGAAAAGTCCGATAGCAGTCTGCAAACTGGCATTGCCTTCAATGCTGAGGCCAAAACGCAGGCGGAGCAAAACAGTCCAGTGCTGGCCGGGTTAGTACCGGCAGCCGCGGAGTCAACGCCAGCCGAAGCTCTGGCCGCGACGGCAGATCTGAAGTTAGCGCTGGCAGCAAAAGGTACTGACAGCAGCGCTGCCGTCGCCGCACCTCAATCAGAGCGAGCTGCAGCGTCACCAACTGCGACCACGCCGGATGCGAAGTCACCACCTGAGCTGATAGTGTCAAACGGCGCTGCGCCAGTCGAGAAAGTTCAGAATGCAGTGCCAAATGCTACAGCCCAGCAGATGCCGGCATCACAACCTGAGACAACGCTGGCAGCACAAAGCGCCGAAACAGAGCTGTCGACGGTAACAACTCAAGCCGACAACACAGTAACTGAGCCGCAGGCAGTTGTTCAGTTGGCAGAAAAAACGCTATTGAACGATAAAGCTGTGCCGAGCCGGATTGAGGCTGCAGTGACTACACCACAGCAATTCGTCCAGCAAAACAGTCAGACAGTGGCAGAAAGCGCGCTGCAAACTGAAGTGGTGCTCAACGCAGAGCGGCAACCCACGGCTGCGCCGGTACAACAGGCCATGACCAGTGCCGCTCAGTTAAGCTTTGCTGATCACCAAAAAGCGGCGAATGCTGCTGATGCGCTGAGCAAACAACAACAATTTAAAGCAGAACAAGCCACTGGCGCTGAAGCTGTATCAGCACAAAGCGGCCAGCAGTCAGTGCGTAGTGATGCCTTCAGTGCAGCTTCGACCAACGTATTACCAGAGCAGCAGTTCCAGAGTCTGGCGGCGAGCGCTGGTGATAAATCCCAGCTATTAACGCCGGCACAACAAACGCAAAGTCCGGCGCTGGCAACCCAACAGAGCAGTGCCGCCAGTCAAACCGCAGCGTTAAAAACGGCGGAAGCGCAGTTGCCAACGCTGTATTTACAAGAACCGCAAGCCGCCGCGCAACTGAAAGATCGGGTGATGTATCAGGTGCAACAAAAAATCCAGAGCGCAGAAATCCGTTTAGCGCCGGAAGAACTTGGCTCAGTGCAAATCAAAGTGAATTTGCAGCAGGATCAATTGTCGGTGCAATTTGTGGTGCAGCAGGCGCAGGCAAAAGAAGCATTAGAACAACAAATGCCAAGGTTAAGAGAATTGTTGCAGCAACAAGGCGTTGAGTTGACGGACAGTCAGGTCTCACAACAGCAGCAACAACAGCAAGGCGAAAAACAAGCCAAAGCAGGCTCCCGGCAATTGACCAATACCGAGCTGGTTGATGAAGCTTTACCGCAGCAGGTGACCATCCGCAGTTCAGATCGGATGGTGGATTATTACGCCTGAGACTGATGTTACGCTGGTAAATCCAGCAGTTGATGTCATGATGATTGCGTTTGCCGGGATATGCGGTAAATAATAGAAAAATTGCCGTCTTAACCGGAGTGGATATGGCTGGGGAAAAAGAACTCGAAATCGCCGATGGCGGTGGGAAAAAGAAAAAAATCATCATCATTGCAGCAGCAGCTGTGTTGTTGCTGGGGGGCGGTGCAGGTTACTTTTTATTAAGTGGCGGTGAAGAACCGCCACCGGCAGCAGATGCAGCCGTTACACCGGCGGATGGTGCCGCGGCGGCTGCACCCGCAGCCACTGAAGCACCAGCCGATGCTGCTGCGGCTCAGGTTGGTACTGCGCTTTATGTGTCGATGCCAAGACCTTTTGTGTTTAATGTGCCAGGCGCTGCTCGTGACCGCTTAGTTCAGATCAAGGTGCAATTGCTGGTACGCGGTCAGAATAATGAAGAAACCGCCAAACAGCATATTCCGCTGATCGAAAGCACCATGTTGCGGACTTTCAGTAAAGGCAACGCCGATGATCTGGTGACTGCAGCCGGCAAAGACAGTTTAAAAGCGGCCGCACTGAAAGACGTGCAGGATGCCCTGATTGGGGTCGCCGGTTCGATGGTGGTAGAAGAAGTGTTATTTACCGGATTTGTGATGCAATAAGTCTGTGCAGACAAGCAGAGGGTTAACCAGTTGACTGATTTACTGTCACAAGACGAAATTGATGCGCTATTACATGGTGTTGATGACGTCGAAGAAGAAGAGATAGAAGACAGTTCCGGTGCCGGCGGACGTTCGGCATTTGAATATGACTTTTCTTCGCAGGACCGTATTGTCCGGGGTCGGATGCCGACGCTGGAGATGGTCAACGAACGTTTTGCCCGCCATATGCGCATCAGCTTGTTTAATATGATGCGCCGCACCGCTGAAGTCTCGATCAACGGTGTACAGATGATTAAGTTTGGTGAATATGTTCATACCTTGTTTGTCCCCACCAGTTTGAACATGGTCAGGTTCAGACCACTGAAGGGCACCGGCCTCATCACCATGGAAGCGCGACTGGTGTTTATCCTGGTGGATAACTTTTTTGGCGGCGATGGGCGTTATCACGCCAAAATTGAAGGCCGGGAATTTACTCCGACTGAACGTCGGATTATTCAAATGCTGCTCAAGCTTATCTTTGAAGATTACAAAGAAGCCTGGGCACCGGTGATGGACGTTTCCTTCGAATATCTCGACAGCGAAGTCAACCCGGCGATGGCCAACATCGTCAGCCCGACTGAAGTGGTGGTCATCAGCTCATTCCATATTGAACTGGATGGTGGTGGTGGCGATTTCCACGTCGCTTTGCCTTATTCAATGCTGGAGCCGATCCGTGAATTGCTTGATGCCGGTGTGCAAAGTGATAAAGAAGATACCGATCTGCGTTGGAGTAAGGCGCTCAGAGATGAAATCATGGATGTCAAAGTCAATTTGACCACCAAAATGATGGATGTGGATTTGACGCTGGAACAAGTAATGAATTTACAGGCGGGCGATATTATTCCGATTGAAGTGCCTGAGCATATCACGGTGCTGATTGAAGATTTGCCCACTTACCGCGCCAAAATGGGCCGTTCGCGTGACAATGTGGCACTGAAAATTATCGAAAAAATTAAAAGGCCGGAATCGGTTAAATCAGAGATGCATGTATTTACCAAAGGGGGGCGTCGGCTGGACAGTGACGCCGACATCAGTGAATTAGAAGCAGATTTGATTTTATCTGAACGTTTAGAGGAAAAATGGTAATGGCTGATGATAAAGATACGATGGACGAGTGGGCAGCCGCTTTAGCAGAGGCTGAAGGTGGTGATGGCGCTCAAGCTGTTGAATTAGAAGAGTTACAGGAAGACCGATCGACCATTAGCGCCGATGAAAAACGCAAACTGGAAACTATTCTGGATATTCCGGTGACCATTTCAATGGAAGTGGGCCGGGCCAAAATCAGTATCCGTAATCTGCTGCAGTTGAATCAGGGTTCAGTGGTGGAATTAGAGCGGGTGGCTGGTGAACCACTGGATGTGCTGGTGAACGGTACTTTAATTGCCCATGGTGAAGTGGTGGTGGTGAACGATAAATTTGGTATTCGTCTGACCGACGTCATCAGCCAGATTGAACGGATTAAGAAGTTACGCTAATGGGGTTATTTGGTTTGGTGAAGCAGTGTTCCGCTCTGGTCTTGTTCAGTATGCTGTTGCTCAGTATGCCGGTTGCCTCTGGTGAGGCTGCGGCAACTGAGCAAGCAACCGCAGCACCTGTCACAACAACACCAGCAGCGGCGTCAACGACAACAGAACAGGCCAACGCGGCCAAAGAACCGGTTGCCACAGTGCCAGTCACAGCGGCCAAAGGCGTTGAACAACCCAGAGCCAATGCCTTACCAGGTGCCGGTCAGATTGTCATTTCTTTGGCGCTGGTGGTGGCGTTAGTGTTGTTACTGGCCTTTTTCTATAAAAAAATGCAGCTGAAGTTACCTGGCAATAAACATTTTCGCATTATTGCGACGCTAAATATTGGTCAGCGTGAACGACTGTTAGTTATTGAAATGCAAGGAAAACAGAGGGTTTTAGGTGTCACGGCTCAACAAATAAATTTCCTGTTTGATCTCGAAACTCCCCTCCCTGAAGAAAAGTTGGCATCAGATTTTCATACGCAGTTACAATCGTTCCTGAAAAAATAGAAAAATGCCATGCTCCGATTGTTGTTTGTACTGCTGGTGCTGCTAAGCCCGGCAGTGTTGGCTGATAACTCCGGCCTGTCTGCGTTACAAGTCACCACCAACCCTGACGGTACCCAGGAATACAGTGTGACCCTGCAAGTGCTGGCGATGATGACAGCACTGAGCTTTTTGCCTGCCATGCTGATCATGATGACCTGTTTTACCCGCATTATTATCGTACTGGCTATTTTGCGTCAGGCGATAGGTTTAATGCAAAGTCCGTCTAACCAGGTACTGATTGGCATCACCTTGTTTATGACGTTTTTTATCATGGCGCCGGTGTTTAAACAGGTCAATGACACTGCGATTCAACCTTATTTAAAAGAAGATATCACCTCGTTACAGGCTTTTGATACGGCGATAGTGCCAATGAAAGCTTTTATGCTGCAACAAACCCGGGTGAAGGATTTGGAAACCTTTGCTGATATTGCCGGCCACCCGCAAGTGGCGCAACACAGCGATTATCCAATCACCATTGTGATCCCGGCTTTTGTCACCAGTGAGCTCAAAACCGCTTTTCAGATTGGTTTTATGATTTTTATTCCGTTTTTAATCATCGATTTGGTCGTGGCCAGTGTGCTGATGGCCATGGGGATGATGATGTTATCCCCGATGATAGTGTCGCTGCCGTTTAAACTGATGATGTTTGTGTTGGTGGACGGTTGGTTGTTAGTGATGGGCAGTCTGGCCACCAGTTATGGGGTAGGGACTTAACATGACACCTGAAGTTTATGTTGATGTGCTCAATAATGCGCTTTACCTGGTGATCCTGATGGTTGGGGTCATTATTGTGCCGTCATTGGTCGTGGGGTTACTGGTGGCGATATTTCAGGCCGCAACCTCCATTAACGAACAAACTTTGAGTTTTTTACCGCGTTTGATTGTGACCTTGCTGGCGCTGATTTATGGTGGCCACTGGATGACGCAAACCCTGATGGATTACACCATTGGGCTCTACCTCAGTATTCCGACTGTGGTGAGTTAAGATGGAATTCCCGCTATCCATTCTGCTACAGGGTATTGCCGACTTTCTGCTGCCGCTGACCCGCATTGCTGCCATGTTTGCGCTGATGGCCGGTGTTGGCGCAAAAACAGTGCCGGTGCGGATCAAAATGGGGTTGGCGGTGATATTTACCTTGCTGATTATGCCGGTGATCCCACCGGTGAAAGATGTCAATTTAATGTCTTTTAATACCGTGATCCAGGTCCTGCAGCAGATGATTATCGGCCTGGCTATTGGTTTTATTTCGATGATGTTTATCAATACCTTTATTCAGGCCGGACAAATTCTGGCAACTCAGACTGGTTTGGCCTTTGCTTCGATGATTGACCCATCCAGTGGCGTCAGCGTGCCAGCGATTGGTCAGTTTTATCTGATCCTGGCTACTTTGCTGTTTTGGGTCATGGATGGTCATCTGGTGATGTTTCAGATGGTGGTCTTTAGTTTTACTTCCTTACCAATTGATGGTGGCTGGTGGGATGTCTCCCATTACTGGACTATTGCTGAATTTGGTTTGTGGATTTTTTCGGCGTCGCTGGCGATTGTGCTGGCACCGGTCACGGCCATGCTGGTGGTGAATCTGGCTTTGGGTGTGATGACGAAAGCTGCGCCGCAGTTAAATATTTTCTCGATAGGTTTTCCAATTACCATGTTGTCAGGCCTGATCATTATGTGGCTGACGATGGATACCTTCGCTTATCACTTTAACCTGCAATGGCAGCACGGTATTGAATATACCTGCAAGCTGATTGGTTGCTAGAAGGAGACGCTGATGGCTGCCGACAGCGATATGGAAAAGACCGAAGACCCCACGAGTAAAAAACTCAGTGAGGCGGCGGAAAAAGGCAATATAGCCCGCTCCAAAGAGTTGGCAACAGCACTGGTGCTGCTCGGCAGCAGTATTGGTATCCTGGTGTTTGGTCAGGAGCTGGCGCGAACCGTACTGCTGGTTTGTAAAAGATTGTTGTCGATGAACGGCAAAGATATTTTTGACCCTAATTCGATGTTTACCGCCATGAGCGCCTCCCTGAGTGCACTGACCCCGCCGATGCTGAAATTATTTGCGCTGATCCTGATCGCCGGTGTCATTGGCAATACCTTACTCGGTGGTTTTAACTTCACCTGGTATGGCGCCAGTTTTCGCGCCTCCAAGCTAAATCCGATGTCAGGATTAAAACGGATGTTTGGTACTCAGGCGCTGATGGAACTGTTGAAAAGTGTGCTCAAAGTGGTGGTCATCGGTGGATTGGCTTATGTGCTGCTACAGATGTTTTTTCAGGACATTATGGCGTTGTCGATGATGAGCACACCGGATGATATCGCGGCAGCGATGTACTTGCTGTGCTGGTTGTTTTTTGGGCTCTGTGCCAGCATGCTGGTGATTGCGGCCGTCGATGCCCCTTTTCAGAGCTGGAATCATCACAAACAGCTGAAAATGACCAAGCAGGAAGTGAAAGACGAATACAAAAACTCGGAAGGTAACCCAGAAATTAAAGGCCGGATCCGCAGTTTGCAAATTCAGATGTCCAGACGACGGATGATGGAGGCGGTGCCAAAAGCGGATGTAGTCGTCACTAACCCTACGCACTATTCGGTGGCGCTGAAATATGAACATGGTAAATTCCGCGCCCCTGTAGTGGTGGCTAAAGGCGTTGATGATGTAGCGATGTACATCCGGCAAATCGCCGAGGCCAACAAAGTGCCTATTGTGCAGTCACCGGCACTGGCGAGATCGATTTATTTTACGACTGAGCTTGATCATCCTATTCCAGAGCAATTGTTTGCTGCTGTGGCCCAGGTGCTGGCCTATGTCTATCAACTGAAAGTCTATCAGCGTGGTAAAGGTCAGCGGCCAAAAGCGCTCGCCAAAGAGTTGCCTATTCCGGAAGGTTTCCGTCACTAACAGTGAAGCGCGCAATGCCTGTGCGCTTCAATGTTATTCCCACCCTTTATTGTCTGCTAAATTGCCATTGTGGAACGTTTTTTGCCTTAGAGGCGTAGAGCGTCAATTTTTTAACGGGTAATTTATGCAGCTTCCCAAGGCAATCCAAGGCTTTGACCGCAGCCATCTGGTTCATTTAAAAGGCTTTGCCACACCGTTGGTGATTATGGCTGCGCTGGCAATGGTGGTGTTGCCAATGCCGCCTTTGCTGCTGGACATGCTGTTTTCTTTTAATATTGCACTGGCACTGGTGGTACTGCTGGTGACGATTTATGTAAAAAAACCGCTGGAATTTGCCATTTTTCCCTCAGTGTTACTGGTCGCGACAATTTTACGGTTAGCCCTGAACGTCGCCAGTACCAGGGTGGTGCTACTGGAAGGACATAACGGGCCAGGCGCAGCTGGTGCTGTGATTGAATCTTTTGGCCACGTGGTGATCGGCGGTAATTTTGCCGTTGGTATCGTGGTGTTCCTGATCCTGATTATTATCAACTTTGTGGTGATTACCAAAGGTGCCGGCCGGATTGCAGAAGTGACCGCACGTTTTACCCTGGATGCGATGCCGGGTAAACAAATGGCGATTGATGCCGACTTAAACTCCGGTTTTATTGACCAGGATCAGGCGCGAAAAAGACGGGAAGAAGTAACGTCGGAAGCGGATTTTTACGGTTCGATGGATGGTGCTACCAAGTTTGTCAAAGGGGATGCCATTGCCGGTTTAGTGATTGTGGCGATTAACCTGATCGGAGGTTTGTTTATCGGCATGATCCAACACGATTTACCTTTTAGTCAGTCGCTGGAAATTTACACTATTCTGACCATCGGTGATGGTCTGGTTGCACAAATCCCTGGTCTGTTGTTGTCCATCGGTACCGCCATCATTGTGACCCGGCAAAATAAAGATGCCGATATGGGTAAACAAATGTCTGGCCAATTGGGCAATGTCAAAGTGCTGGTGGTGGCAGCGACGCTGTTATTTATTATGGGCATAGTGCCCGGCATGCCGCATGTCGCATTTCTGACGCTGGCCGCCGTGGTCGGTGGTGCCGCTTATTACATTCACTATCAGCAACAAAATCCATCTAAGGCACAGCAAGATGGCAAATCAGAATTGTTGCCAACCGCCGGGGCTGAAACCTCAGTGCAAAAAGAAATCAGCTGGGACGATGTGCAGGGTGTCGACACTATTGGTCTGGAAGTTGGCTACCGCTTAATACCGCTGGTGGATAAATCGCAAGGTGGTGAATTATTAGCCCGGATCAAAGGGGTACGGAAAAAATTATCGCAGGAGCTCGGTTTTTTAATTCCGGCAGTGCATATTCGCGACAACCTTGACTTGGAACCAAACACCTATCGGGTGACGTTGATGGGGGTGACCAGTGGCAATGCCGAGTTACGGCATGACAATGAGCTGGCGATTAACCCGGGTCAGGTGTTTGGTACCTTAAAAGGCATTGCCACTAAAGATCCGGCTTTTGGTCTGGACGCCGTCTGGATCCCGAAAAATCAGCGTGAACATGCGCAAACGCTTGGTTATACCGTGGTTGATGCTGCGACAGTGGTGGCCACACATCTGAGTCAGATCCTCAGTAATCATGCCGCCAGTCTGCTCGGCCATGAAGAAGTGCAAAATTTATTGGATATGCTGGCGAAGACTTCGCCCAAACTGGTAGAAGCGTTAGTGCCTGATACGCTGCCGCTGACGGCTGTGGTGAAAGTACTGCAAAACCTGTTACATGAAGGGGTGCCAATCCGCGATATGCGCACAGTGGTGCAAACGCTGGTGGACTATGGCGCCCGCAGTCAGGACATTGATGTGTTAACTGCGGCTTGCCGGATTGCCCTGCGTCGCCTGATCGTGCAGGAAGTGGCGGGTTCAGCGGACGAAATCGCGGTGATGACTTTTGCGCCTGAGCTGGAACAAATGCTCCATCAATCGATGCAAGCCGCTGGTAACGATGGTTCTGGCATTGAACCAGGCCTGGCAGAACGGATCCAGCAATCGCTACGGGATGCCAGTCAGCAGCAGGAACTAAGCGGCGAACCTGCGGTATTACTGACTTCCGGCATTTTACGCGCAGTGATGGCACGATTCGTGAAATACACTATTCCAGGACTGCGGGTATTGTCCTATCAGGAAATCCCGGATGACAAACAAGTACGGATTGTCAGTGTGGTAGGGCAGGCAAGTTAGGAGTTAAATCATGAAAATCAAACGCTTTGTAGCCAAAGATATGCGCACTGCTTTAACGGAAGTTAAAGAATTCTTAGGACCGGATGCGATTATTTTGTCGAATAAAAAAGTAGCCGGCGGTGTCGAAATTGTGGCTGCAGTTGACCCGGAAGCCGCGCCAATCAAGGCGAAGGAGGCTGCTGCTGTGGCAGCTGCGCCGACGCAAAGCCGGTTTGATATTCGGATTGATGACGAAGATGAACCAAGCGACGCACCACCGGCAGATTCGCTCAGAGCTTTGCTGGCGCGGCAAATGATTAAACAACAGCAAGCGGCTACACCAGCAGCGCCAACTGCCACAGCGTCAAAAAACCAGCCCTCCGCCGGTCAGGATAAGCTACGCGCTTTTGCTGCCAGACCTGGCGCGGCACCAGAGCGTCAGAATTCTGTCGCGCAAGGGCCGAATTTACAGGAAGTGACGGCACTGCAAAAACAACAGGCCAGTCAGATGCAACAACAGTTTGACGCCATGCGCCAGGAAATGCAGTCGATGAAACAACTGCTGCAACATCAGGTGTCAGGTTTGATGTGGCAGGACTTAGCAAGGCGCGAACCAGTGCGCGCGCTGGTGATTGAACAATTAACCCAGTTGGGCTTGTCAGAGGCGATGGCGGATCAGCTTGCCTGTTTTATGCCAGAAGATTTGAATGATGCCGATGCCTGGCGCTGTGCCCTGGATTTACTGGCTGGCCAACTGACCACCACCAATGATGATATTATGCGCCGTGGCGGTGTGATTGCTCTGGTTGGACCCACGGGGGTCGGCAAAACCACCACAGTGGCAAAACTGGCGGCACAATTTGCCAAACGCCATGGCGCCGACCAGGTCGCACTGATCACCACTGACACATTTCGCATCGGTGCTTTTGAACAATTAGCGACTTTTGGCCGAATTATTGGCTGTCCGGTGAAACAAGCTCGTGATCATGAAGAACTCGGTCTATTGTTATCTTCGTTAGGTCAACGCAAATTAATTTTGATTGATACCGCCGGAATGAGTCAAAGAGATGTCAGACTTGCTGAAAATCTCTCAGCTTTAGTGCATAATTCGCGTGTCAAAATAAAAAGTTATCTGGTATTGTCTGCGACATCGCAAGCGCGTGTCATGCAAGAGGCAGTGGAGCATTTTAAACGAATTACCCTGGCGGGTTGTATTTTCACCAAACTTGATGAATGCTTAAGTCTCGGTGAGATTATTAACGTCGCAATTCAAAATGCTTTACCCGTCAGTTATTTGACCAATGGTCAGCGGGTACCTGAGGATATCGATATTGCCGAAGCAGCTGTGATGGTGGCTCAGGCAGAACAACTACGCATGGCACACAATAGTTCGGGTCATCAGTGGTATCAGGATGGGATGATGCGAGCGGAAGAGACCTATGCATAATCATGAATTAACTTACGATCAAGCCAGTGGCCTGAGAAGAATGAAGCAGCAGATGGTAAAAGTTATTGCAGTGACAGGGGGTAAAGGCGGTGTTGGTAAAACCAACGTCACGCTGAATCTCGCCATGGCAATGGCGCAAATGGGTAAACGTGTGCTGGTGTTAGATGCCGACTTAGGCCTCGCCAACTGCGATGTAATGCTTGGCTTAAGAGTCGAGCGTAACTTATCCCATGTGTTATCCGGTGAAGCTGAGCTTGACGATATTCTGGTGACAGGTCCATTTGGTATTAAAATTGTCCCTGCCACGTCCGGAACTCAGTCGATGACTGAATTAAGCCCGGCCGAACATGCCGGTCTGATCCGGGCATTTTCCGAATTAAGAACCCAATTTGATATCTTGCTAGTGGATACTGCCGCTGGCATTTCTGATATGGTTTTAAGTTTCTCCCGTGCCTCACAAGATGTCTTAGTGGTGGTGTGTGACGAACCATCCTCCATTACCGATGCTTATGCCCTGATGAAGATCCTTAGCCGGGAACATTCAGTGCAAAAGTTTAAAATCGTGGCTAATATGGTACGGAGCTTAAGAGAAGGTCAGGAATTATTTGCCAAGCTGAGTCGGGTGACTGACCGTTTTCTGGATGTGACGCTGGAATTAGTTGCCACTATCCCATTTGATGAAAATGTTCGTAAAGCAGCCAGAAAGCAAAAAGCCTTTGTCGACGCCTTCCCGAAAACACCGGCGTCTTTGGCCATTAAAACGCTGGCGACCCGTGCGGTTCAATGGCCTGTGCCGCCGAGCGCGTCGGGTCATCTGGAATTCTTTCTTGAACAGTTGGTGCAAGGCCAATCAGCAAACCGGGGCCTGGCGTGAATAGTCGCCTGGCAGCCTACGGTGCTGCAGATCGAATGCAACAATTGGTCGAAAAACATGCGCCACTGGTGAAAAGGATTGCCTATCATCTGCTAGCCAGATTACCAGCCAGTGTGCAGGTGGATGATTTAATTCAGTCCGGTATGATTGGCTTGATTGAAGCCGCCAAGAATTTTGACGGCAGCAAAGGGGCAAGTTTTGAAACTTTTGCTGGCATTCGGATTCGGGGTGCTATGCTGGATGAAATGCGTCGCGGCGACTGGACACCACGTTCAGTGCATCGTAATGCCCGTTTAATTGCTGAAACAATCGCCGAATTAGAGGCAGAATTGGGTCGGGACGTAAAAGATGTTGAAGTTGCTGAAAAACTTGATATAACTTTAGATGAATATCACCATATGCTGAGTGATGTCAGCAGTGGCAGAATTATTGGCATCGAAGATTTAGGTATTTCTGAGGATGTTTTGGTCACTGCGGATGACAGGCAAGATGATCATTTATATGAAGAACAGGCTAATGATTCGTTTCAACAGGCTTTAATAAAAAATATCAGTAGCTTACCTGAACGGGAAGCAATAGTATTGTCGCTATATTATAATGACGAACTAAATTTGAAAGAGATTGGCGAAGTGTTAAGCGTCAGCGAATCTCGGGTCAGTCAAATCCATAGTCAGGCATTAGTCAGGTTAAGAGCCCGCATGCAGGACTGGTTGTAATACTTGAGAATAACCATTGAGGTATCTCGTCGGAGGGGATTTTGGATAAGAACATGAAAATTCTTGTGGTAGATGATTTTTCTACTATGAGACGCATCATCAAAAACCTGTTACGTGATCTGGGATTTACAAATGTCTCAGAAGCGGATGATGGCAGCACAGCGTTACCGATGTTACAGAATGGTGATTTCGACTTCGTCGTCACCGACTGGAACATGCCTGGCATGCAGGGGATTGATTTATTGCGTGCCATCCGTGCAGACGCGAGACTAAAACACATCCCGGTGTTGATGGTTACCGCTGAAGCGAAAAAAGAGCAAATCATCGCCGCTGCGCAGGCAGGGGTGAACGGTTATATCGTTAAACCTTTTACAGCCGCCACCTTACAAGAGAAGTTGTCAAAAGTATTTGAACGCTTAGGTTAACCGTATCTGACACAGGAGTGGCGCCATGTCTGCACTTACGGCACCTATTATTACCTTAGAACAGGCTCGTGAGCTTGTGCAGTTGTTAGAGATGGAGCAGCAGGACGCTGCAAACGAACTTGTGCAGGGGCTAGCGGTGCCGGGCTCCTCCGAATTGTTTGCTGAAGTTGGTAAGTTAACCCGTCAGCTTCACGACTCTTTAAAAAGTTTTCAGGTCGATCCTTCCATCAGTAATTTACTGTCTGAAGACATTCCGGATGCCAAACGCCGCTTGACTCATGTCATTGATATGACTGAGCAAGCCGCCAACAAGACCATGGATGCCGTCGAATCATGCCTGCCAATTGCGGATAAACTTAATTCAGGCCTTGGTCTGATCCTTCCCGACTGGCAACGTTTGATGAAGCGCGACCTGAAACTTGGTGAATTCAAAGAGTTATGCCATAGTCTTAATGGTTTTTTGCAACAGGCATCCAATGATGCCAAAAGTCTGCAAAGTTCTTTAACTGAAGTGCTGATGGCACAAGATTATCAGGATCTGACCGGGCAGATTTTACGCCGCGTCATTGAATTGGTGCGTGAAGTTGAAGACAGCCTGATTGGTTTGTTGACGGCTTTTGGTCAGACCAATGTCGCGCCGGCAGACAGACCTGCTGTGGTGAAAAAACCAAAAGCAGGTCATGAAGCTGAAGGTCCGATTATCGATGCAGCGTCGCGTGATGATGTCGTCACAGGTCAGGACGATGTTGATGATTTATTATCAAGTTTAGGTTTTTAAGAGAGGTAGGCTAGCATGGGCTTTGATTTAGATGAGGACATTTTACAGGATTTCCTAGTCGAAGCCGGTGAGATCCTTGAGCTGTTGCAGGAGCAGTTGGTCGAACTAGAAAATAATCCAGACGACTCCAATTTATTAAATGCAATATTTCGCGGTTTTCATACGGTCAAAGGTGGTGCTGGCTTTTTGTCACTGACAGAATTAGTCGATGCCTGTCATGGTGCTGAAAACGTTTTCGATATTTTACGTACTGGTAAACGCCGGGTCACTTCTGAACTGATGGATGTGATATTGCAGGCACTTGATGCCATCAATCAGATGTTCAGTAATGTGCAAAACCGTCAGCCACTTGAGCCAGCTAGCCCAGAGTTATTACATGCTTTACATCGTCTGAGTGAGCCTGCATCTGCCGATGAGTCTCATGCGCCACAGGCAGTTGCTGCAGTTGCAGCACCGGAAATGAGTTTAGATACTTTTGATGCCGCAGTGTCGCTGGAAATAGAAGGCGGCAGTGAAAGTCAGCTATCTGATTCTATTGATGATATTACTGAAGATGAATTTGAGCGTTTGCTTGATGAATTACATGGCACTGCAGCTCCTGCTGCTAAAGCCGCTGCGGTCGCCCCGACTGTGATCCCAGCTGGTCCTGTTGCGTCTGCAACCGATGATATTACCGATGATGAATTTGAAGCCATCCTGGATCAGTTACATGGTAAAGGCTCTTTTGTTCCTGCCAGTCACGAGCCTGTAGTCGCTACCCCGGCCGCTGTCGCTCAGACACCGCCACCTGTGGTTGCGGCCAAATCATCATCAAGCGCTGATGAAATCAGTGAA
This sequence comes from Rheinheimera sp. B2H12, assembly GCF_059620065.1. Taxonomy (NCBI): domain Bacteria; kingdom Pseudomonadati; phylum Pseudomonadota; class Gammaproteobacteria; order Chromatiales; family Chromatiaceae; genus Rheinheimera; species Rheinheimera sp. B2H12. Next base: position 1,896,761 of record NZ_CM184363.1, read on the forward strand.
GATGATTTCGAATCATTATTAGATGAACTGCATGGTAAAGGCAAAGCGCCGGCGGGCCCGGTCGCGGTAGCAAAAACCGCGGAGCCGGTGAAAGCTGCGGTCGCAAAAACTGAACCTGCAGTTGCTAAACCAGCACCGAAAGCTGAACCACCTAAAGCAGCAGAACCAGCTAAACCAGCTCCAGTTGCGGCCCCAGTTGCCCGCGATAAAGATGCGGATGATGGCAAAGGCACGGCTAATGCGGCCCAGGCGGATACCACGGTTCGGGTTGATACCAAACGCCTTGATCAGATCATGAATATGGTCGGTGAACTGGTGCTGGTGAGAAACCGGCTGGTCAGTTTATCCAGCGTGGCGCAAAACGAAGAAATGAGCAAAGCCATTTCAAATCTGGATGTGGTGACTGCTGATCTGCAAGGTGCAGTGATGAAGACACGGATGCAGCCAATCAAAAAAGTGTTTGGCCGTTTCCCCCGGGTTGTTCGTGACTTAGCACGGTCGTTGCAAAAAGAAATTAACTTAGAGCTGGAAGGCGAAGAAACCGATCTGGATAAAAACCTGGTCGAAGCGCTGGCTGATCCGCTAGTGCACTTAGTGCGCAACTCGGTTGACCACGGCATTGAAATGCCGGACGTGCGGGCAAAAAATGGTAAGCCGCGCACTGGTTTGGTTAAATTAGCAGCACAACAAGCTGGTGACCATATTTTGCTAACCATCCAGGACGATGGTGCTGGGATGGATCCGGAAAAACTGAAGGCCATTGCCATTAAACGTGGAGTGTTGGATCCGGACGCCGCAGCGCGGATGTCGGACACAGAAGCCTTTAATCTGATTTTTGCACCAGGTTTTTCCACCAAAGAACAGATTTCTGATATTTCCGGTCGCGGCGTCGGCATGGATGTGGTGAAAACCAAAATCAACCAACTTAATGGTACTGTGCATATCCACTCCAAGTTAGGTCAAGGCACTTTACTGGAAATTAAAGTTCCGTTGACGCTGGCGATTCTACCTACCTTGATGGTGGTCGTTGGTAAGCAGCCATTTGCATTGCCACTGGCGACAGTGAACGAAATTTTCCACCTGGATTTAGCCAAAACCAACATTGTTGATGGTCAGCTGACGATTGTGGTGAGAAATAAAGCAATTCCATTGTTCTATCTTGAGCACTGGCTGGTCCGTGGTTCAGATCGCAAACTGCGGCGTGAACAAGGTCACGTCGTGATAGTGCAGATTGGGACGCAACAGGTTGGTTTTGTGGTGGATTCACTGGTGGGCCAGGAAGAGGTGGTGATTAAACCGCTGGATGCCTTGTTACAGGGGACGCCTGGTATGGCTGGTGCAACTATCACTTCCGATGGTGGTATTGCCTTGATCCTGGATGTACCTAACCTGTTGAAACATTATGCGAAAAAATCGAAGATTAAATTTGATCGTTTTAACAATTTAACTTCATAAGCAGGTCTTCTATGTCGATCAGAGTGTTAATTGTTGACGATTCAAGTTTTTTTCGCCGTCGCCTGACGGAAATCATTGAATCAGATGTTGAGCTGACAGTTGCAGGTACCGCCAATAATGGTCGTGAAGCTGTGGAAAAGGCGCTGGAATTAAAACCAGATGTGATCACCATGGATGTCGAAATGCCGTTGATGGACGGCATTCAGGCAGTGCGTGAAATCCTGAAGCAACAACGGGTGCCAATCCTGATGTTTTCTTCGTTAACACATTCAGGTGCCAAAGCAACCTTAGATGCGTTGGATGCCGGTGCCGTCGACTTTTTGCCGAAAAAATTTGAAGATATCGCCCGTGATAAAGGTGAAGCCATTGAATTGCTCCGTCAGCGGATCAAAGCTGTGGCCAGACGCCGGCTCTTTGTGCGGCCTGGACCTGCGACTGCCACCACGCCAACAAGCACTGGTGCGCCAACTTCGGCTAAGCCTGCCACTATTGCCAGAACGCCGTTAGCCAGGGCTGAATTGCTCAAAGCGCCGGAACGGGATACGTCAGATTTTGCGCCGTCGCCCGCTGAACGGCCGTTTAAAGCCTCTGGCAAACATTACAAATTGGTCGCCATTGGTACTTCTACCGGTGGTCCGGTGGCCTTACAAACCATTATTACTGCTTTACCGGCTAATTTTCCGTTGCCTATTTTGCTGGTGCAGCATATGCCTGCCGCCTTTACCGGTGCTTTTGCCAGCCGGCTCAACAGTCTGGCTAAAATTGAAGTGCGGGAAGCAGTTGATGGTGATCTGCTCAAACCTGGTGTGGCCTATCTGGCTCCGGGCGGTAAACAGATGCTGGTTGAAGGTTCCGAGCAACAAGCCAAACTGCGGATTAAAGAAGATGATTCTCCACGAATCACCTTTAAACCCAGTGTGGATGTCACCTTTGGCACTGCAGCTAAAGTCTATAGCGATAAAGTGCTGGCGATTGTGTTGACAGGTATGGGCTCAGATGGCCGTGATGGTTGTCGTTTACTCAAACAATTTGGCTCAAAAATCTGGGCGCAAGATGAAGCCAGCTGTGTGGTGTATGGCATGCCACAAGCCGTTACCGCTGCTGGTCTGACAGATGTTGAAGTAGGTCTGGCCGATGTGGCGAGCCGGCTGATCGCGGAAATCGGGAATGGATAAACTGTCGTTTGCAGGGTTGATCCTGGGGATCACTGCCATTATTGCCGGTTACACCTTGCATGGCGGTTCTGTAGCGACCTTGTTCGATTTGCCTGCACTGGTGATTGTGCTTGGCGGCACTTTAGGTGCCGTTATTTTTCAGACGCCATTGCCGCAGTTTACTGTGGGCCTGAAAATGCTGCCTTGGGTGTTCACCTCCCAGTATGTGCCGCTCAATGCCACAGTTGAACGGCTGATTAATTGGGGCACAGCAGCACGCAGCAACGGCTTTTTGTCGCTGGAAGCCGAAGCTTTACATGAGTCGGATCCATTTTTACATAATGCGCTGAATTTGCTGGTTGATGGTGTTGAGCCAGCAGTTCTGCAGGATGCACTGGATGCAGAATTAACGCTGGAGCGAGAGCGTTTGCTGCGCTCTGCCAGGATTTATGAAGCAATGGGTGGCTATAGTCCGACTATTGGCATTATTGGTGCCGTGCTCGGCCTGATCCAAGCGATGCAGCATCTGGATAAACCAGAGTTACTTGGCAGTGGTATTGCAACTGCTTTTGTCGCCACAGTCTATGGGGTCGGTTTCGCCAATCTGGTATTTATTCCTATCGCCAATAAACTAAAAAGCGTGGTATTGCAAAGAACCTTGTACCAGGAACTGATCGTCGAAGGGGTTGTTTCGATTGCCAATGGTGAAAATCCAAGGGTTATTGAGCGCAAGCTGGCCGCTTACCGGATAGGGTAAAGTTATGTATCGCAGCCGTCGTCGTTATGAAGAACCTGAGACCGCCTCGCTTGACCGCTGGCTAGTGTCTTATGCTGATTACGTTACGTTGATGTTTGCCTTATTCGTGGTGTTGTATTCGCTTGCCATCGCCAAAGAAGAAAAATTTAAGACGATTTCCAGTTCCTTAGCGCAGGTCTTTGAAAAACCTGTGGCAGCTGAAACAGGGGTCAAAGGGCCGGATTTGCTGACCGACAATCAGCCGAAAAGTGATTATCAGCAATTTGGCACTTCACTGGAAACTGCCACTGGTCCTGAACTGGTGGCTGATGCTAAAGAGCAACCCACCTTACAAAAACCACAATTTGGTAATCCGCTGGTTTCATTACAAAATCAACTGACACAGTCGCTTGCTAACCTGATCGAAAAAGGGGTAGCAAAAGTCGAAAATGATGAAGACTGGCTGACCATTCAACTGAACAGCGGTTTATTATTCCCAAGCGGCAGCGGTGTGCAAACAGCAAGCGCCTCAGTGTTATTAACCGAAATTGTGGCTATCCTTAATCAAAGCAGTAACATTATCCGCGTGCGTGGTTACACCGATAATCAGCCCATGAGTAACGAAATTTACGCCTCAAATTGGGAATTATCTATGGCAAGGGCCACGGCAATTTTGCGGGAATTACAACGGCTTGGCGTGCAACCTGAGCGCATGGCCGCTGAAGGTTATGGTGAATTTGCGCCTTTTGCCGATAATGCCACTGCTGAGGGCAGAGCAGAAAATCGCAAAGTGGTGATCGCTATTTCAAAACTTGCCGCCAGACCCGTCAGCAGCGCGAATTCAGCGTCTGAAGCGACCAGTCTGGAACAGGCCGGTCAAATGTTGCAACAGCAGCAAACAACGGTGGCAGACGATGGCACTATCAAAGTGATCAGACTGCCGCACGGTGGTATTAAAATTACCTCGGATGCAACAGTGCAATCTGAGCAGAAAAAAAATAACGGGAATTAATAATTGGTCGTTTGGACTATTGCGAATCAAAAAGGTGGCGTTGGTAAAACTACGTCTACAGTTACACTCGGTGCTTTATTGGCAGGCCGTGGTATGCGGGTATTGTTGATCGATACCGATCCGCATGCATCTTTGACCTATTATTTTGGTATCGACGCTGAAGAGTTAGAAAACAGTGTTTATGATATTTTCATCCGCGGTAAAAATATAACCAAAGAAGAAATTTTGCAGTCGTTATGTCCAAGCGGGATGGAAAATCTGGATATTTTGCCATCGTCCATGGCGCTGGCAACGCTAGACCGTTCGCTGGGCGATAAAGGTGGCATGGGGCTGATCCTGAAGAAGGCACTGGCTAAAGTCAGTGATGAATATGATTATGTGCTGATTGACTGTCCGCCGGTGATTGGGGTGTTGATGGTCAATGCGATGGCCGCTTGTGACCGGATCCTGATCCCGGTACAAACTGAGTTTTTGGCATTAAAAGGCCTGGACCGGATGTTAGCGACGATGCAACTGATGCATAGTCAGTCGCAGCCTGGTTATCAGTTCACGATAGTCCCAACGATGTACGATAAAAGAACCAAAGCGTCGCTGGAAGCTTATAAAGAACTGAAAAACAAATATGGTGATTTAGTCTGGTCGGCCGTGATCCCAATTGATACCAAGATGCGGGACGCCAGTCTGGCGCAAACGCCGCCACCGGTGTACGCGCCTAAATCGCGTGGTGTGTTTGCTTATAATACGTTACTGACTTATCTGCTACAGCTGACGCCGGAGTCATCGCATGAGTGATCTGCTTGCCAGCCACAAGGTGATGCGTCATTACCTGAATGCATTACTGACCGAGGAACAGGAACCTGAGGTTGCTGTCACTGCAGTTAAAAAACAGCAACTGAACCAGTTGTTGTCGACTGTCAGTGCTGAACCGGTCAAAGTTGCCGCCAAAACTGTGACGCAGGTGGTGAATAAAGTGGCGGCAGCGGCACAACCGATAGTTGCGCCTGCCAAACCTGTGGTGCCGCCTGTGGCGAAGCCTTCGGTAATAACCACAGCAGTGGTTAAAGCGCCTGTTGTTGCTGAAGTTGCGAAAACACCGCAGCCACCGTCTCCTGCCGTGGTGATAGAAAAAGCCTATCGGCAAGGTAAGTTTCAGGCATTATTTTTTGAAGTGGCCGGGTTAAAAGTGGCATTGCCGCTGAAAGAATTAGGCGGTATTCATAAAGTCGTCAACATTAATACCTTGCCTGGTAAACCTGACTGGTATAAAGGTGTGATGTTATACCGCGAGCAAAAAATTAATGTGGTAGACACTGCAAAATGGGTGATGCCAGAAAAATATGATCAACAACTGGCAGAAAAGCTAGACTATCAATATGTTATCATGTTGGGCAAAAGTTCATGGGGCCTGGCCTGCGAAGCATTAATCAACACAGTCACCTTAGAGCAGGATGATGTGAAGTGGCGTGCCGCTGAAGGGAAAAGACCCTGGCTGGCAGGTTTGATAAAACAGCATATGTGTGCTTTGTTAGATGTAGATGCCATGATTGCTTTATTAGCACAGGGTGCAGGCAGTTCTGATTAAGTACGGACCAAGATTGAGGTAGAGGAGCGATACATGAGCAATTTATTGGCGCAGGCAGTGAAAACTAAAGAACAAAATGATGTTGTGTTGCAATGGGTTACTTTTAAATTACAAGAAGAAACCTATGGCATCAACGTGATGCAGGTACAGGAAGTTTTACGTTATACCGATATTGCGCCGGTGCCTGGTGCGCCTATGTATGTGCTGGGGATCATCAACCTGCGCGGTAATGTGGTGACAGTCATTGATACCAGGTCTCGTTTTGGTTTACCGCCGGCCGAAGTGACTGAAAACAGTCGTATTGTCATTATCGAAGCTGATAAGCAAGTCATTGGTATTTTAGTCGACAGTGTGGCTGAAGTGGTCTATCTGCGTGGCTCAGAAATTGACACGGCACCAAATGTAGGTACTGATGAAAGCGCTAAATTTATCCAGGGTGTATCCAACCGTGATGGCGAGCTGTTAATCCTGGTTGATTTAAATAAACTGCTCTCGGATGAAGAGTGGGATGATATCGGTAACATTTAACAGGTAGTCTGAGTGCCCCTCTCTTTGCAATGGCTTATTCTTGGCATAATACCAGCAGTTTCAATACTGCTGGTATTATTTGTTTGGTGGCAACACAGGATACAGTTACAACAGCAGCAGGGCCTGGCAGCGCAAATTGAACAATTGCAGCAGCAAGTGCAGAGCGGCTTGACTGAAATTGCCGAATTAAGATCTGGCGTGATGGGGGTAGGTCGTCGTACCGTGAAACTGGAGCAATTCCAGCAAACCCTACAACAGCAGCAACAGGCTATTGCTGCGGAAATTGAGCAGCTTTCTGAACATCAACAGCAGATCCAACTGTTCGATCCTGAATCTAAACTCTACAGCAGAGCAATGAAAATGGTCCAGCTCGGTGCCGGAATGGACGAAATCATCCGTGAGTGTGAATTGCCACGCGCTGAAGCTGAACTATTGATTAGTTTGCACCGGCAACAACAAGGTTAATTGGCAGTTATCCGTAGGTTGGACCCGACCCAGTGCAACTGGGGCAGTCCAACACTTGACGTCCAGCGCCCGGACGAATACCGGATAAAATTTGCTAACACTTTGCCTGCTGTCGGAAGGTTGCTTTTTTCTCCCCGCCAACTATAACCATGGTTTTACTCGCCGGAGGCCAATAATGGCCGACACGCACTGTTTTCATCCACCTCGTTTTATCCATCATGGTGCTGTGCATACAGTGACTGGTTCTTGCCATCAGTATCTGTTGGCTGATGATTATACCCTGTTGATTGATTGCGGCTTGTTTCAGGGCAACGAGCAAGGCGTCGGTAGTGACCAGCAACTCAATGGCCGGTTACCGTTTCAGTTGGCCACAGTCAAAGCGCTGATCCTGACTCATGTTCATCTGGACCACTGCGGGCGCTTGCCACAGTTATATGCTGCTGGCTATCGGGGGCCGATTTTTTTAACTCAGGCATCGGCGTTATTGCTGCCACTGGCATTGCGTGATGCGCTGAAGAGTAACAGCGCATTGCAGCCGCAGCAGATCAATCTACTGATTGATGGCCTGCTGCGTCTGTTAGAGCCTTGTGACTATGGCAGATGGCAACAGTTACCTGCACTTGCCGCAACTGGTGGTCATGTTGAATGCAAATTGCAGCCAGCTGGTCATATTTTGGGTTCAGCTTATGTTGAAATCAGGCACAAAATTGCAACGAGGCGTTTTAAAACGGTATTTTCCGGTGATTTAGGCCCACCTCATACGCCGTTATTGCCAACCCCAAAGGCGCCCAGTTCGGCTGATATCCTGGTGCTGGAAAGTACTTACGGTGATCGCTGTCATCAGGGCCGGCGGCAGCGCCAGCAACAACTGCAACAGGTTATTGCCAGAGCACTGCAGGATAATGGCACTATTCTGATCCCGGCTTTTAGTTTGGGCCGGACGCAGGAATTGTTATATGAGCTGGAAGATATCCTGCATCGGTTACGGGCAGCCAAGATCCATCCGGAACTGAGCTGGTCAGAATTGGCGGTCATTGTCGATTCACCGCTGGGCATCGAATTTACCAGTGCTTATATACAATTACAGCAATATTGGGATAAAGCAGCCAAAGCGAAGTTAAAACGAGGCCGGCAGCCACTGGCATTTTTGCAGTTAACCTGCATTACGGATCATCAACAACATCTGGCACTGGTCAATTTGCTGGCATCAACCGCCAGTCCGGCTATTGTGATTGCAGGCGGCGGCATGTGCAGTGGCGGCAGGATTGTCGATTATGTACAGGCCATGCTGGCAGACTCACGCCATCAAATTTTGTTTGTCGGCTATCAGGCCAAAGGCACCACGGGCGCAGCTATTATTCAGGCGGCTGCGACAGGGGCTGGCAGCGTCAGCATCAAAGGGCAGCTTTATCCGCTCGCTGCTGAAGTGGTGGTGTTATCCGGTTATTCGGCGCATGCCGATCAGCAGGATTTGATTCACTTTGTCCGGCGGATGAAATCCCCGCCACAGCAAATCCGTTTGGTCCATGGCGACCGACTAGCAAAACAAGCACTGCAACTGCAGTTACAGACGCTGGGTTATCAGGTGATGATCGCAGACTAAGCAGGCAGATGAATAAGCTGTGACAGCACAAAATGGCGGGTTTTTTCCTTCGCTATAGTCGGAAGATTTGATAAGCTTGCGGTTAGTTATGTTCATGCGATGGGATTTGCTGATGTTAAAAGTGTTGAGTGTATTCGGAACCCGGCCAGAAGCGATTAAAATGGCGCCATTGGTTAATTTATTAAAACAGGACAGTAGCATTGATAGCCGTGTTTGCGTCACAGGTCAACACCGTGAAATGCTGGATCAGGTATTAAAGTTATTCCACATTGTTCCCGAATACGATCTGGCGATTATGAAAGCAGGTCAGGATCTGTATGATGTTTCTACTAGTATTTTATTAAATATCAAACCGGTATTACGTGATTTTCAGCCAGACATCGTGCTGGTGCACGGCGATACCAGCACCACATTTGCCGCGGCGCTGGCTTGTTATTATGAAAAAACCGCAGTGGGCCATGTCGAAGCTGGTTTACGGACCGGTAATATTTATAGTCCGTGGCCAGAAGAAGCCAATCGCCGGCTGACAGGTGCCATTACTACGTTGCATTTTGCGCCAACCAGTACTTCAGAGCAGAACCTGTTGGCGGAGAATGTCAACCCAGCCAACGTGTTTGTTACTGGTAATACCGTGATTGATGCGCTGCATCAAGTGGTCGCCAAAATTAATGCGGATCAGCAACTGTCCGCTCAGTTTGCCGAGAAATTCCCTTGGGGCGAAGATGGCCGTCGTTTAATCCTGGTGACAGGGCACAGACGGGAGAGTTTTGGTTCAGGTTTTGAAAATATCTGTGCGGCACTGAAAACCATCGCTGAACGTTTCCCTGATGCCGATGTGGTGTACCCGGTGCATTTGAACCCGAATGTACGGGAACCTGTTTTCCGTTTACTGAGTAATTCGCCGAATGTACATCTGATTGAACCGCAGGATTATCTGCCGTTTGTGTATTTGATGAGCCGCAGCTATCTGGTGCTGACCGATTCCGGTGGTATTCAGGAAGAAGCGCCGTCACTGGGCAAACCTGTATTGGTGATGCGCGATACCACAGAGCGGCCGGAAGCTGTGGCTGCTGGTACAGTCAAACTGGTTGGTACCGATGAAGCGGTGATAGTGGCAGAAGTGTCTAAACTGATGACCGATCAGCAGTACTACCAGAGCATGAGCTTTGCCCATAATCCTTATGGCGATGGTCAGGGTTGTTTGCGGATCGTTGCGGCAATTAAGCAGCATTTTAATAAATAATATCGGGTCCAGCTCGTTTCAGGCAGATAACACAACCACAATCAACGTCATCTGTGGTTGTGTTATCAGAAGTTGGCGGCTTTTCATTCATCTAGTGGCAATAAAGGGAATATATGCTCGATCTGCACTCCACAAAAATTGGCATCATTGGTTTAGGATATGTCGGTTTACCTTTAGCGGTTGAATTCGGAAAAAAATACCCTACGCTGGGTTTTGATATCAATCCTGGCCGCATTGCCGATTTGAAGCAGCATATTGACCATACCCTGGAAGTGGAAACTGACGAATTAAAATCGGCACAGCTTTTGTCGTTTAGTGCTGATAAAAACGCCCTCAGCCAATGTAATGTTTATATTGTGACTGTGCCTACCCCAATTGATCAGCATCGCCAGCCAGATTTAACGCCACTGATTAAAGCCTCCCAAACTTTAGGGGCAGTGATTAAAAAAGGCGATGTGGTGATTTATGAATCGACCGTCTATCCAGGCGCTACCGAAGAAGACTGTATTCCGGTGATTGAACAGGTCTCAGGCCTGAAATTTAACCAGGACTTTTTTGCCGGTTATAGCCCGGAACGGATTAACCCAGGTGATAAATTACACCGGGTCACCACTATTAAAAAGGTCACTTCTGGTTCAACACCAGCCGTAGCTGAATTTGTCAATGATCTATACGGCAGCATTATTACTGCCGGCACCTACAAAGCCAGCAGTATTAAAGTGGCTGAAGCTGCCAAGGTAATTGAAAACACTCAGCGCGATTTAAATATTGCCCTGATTAACGAGCTGGCAGTGATTTTTAATAAATTAGGCATTGATACCGAAGAAGTATTGTTGGCTGCAGGTACCAAATGGAACTTCTTGCCATTCAGACCTGGTCTGGTCGGTGGTCACTGTATCGGTGTTGATCCCTATTATCTAACCCATAAAGCACAGGCGGTTGGTTATCATCCCGAAGTCATTCTGGCTGGCCGTCGGATTAATGACAGTATGGGCCGTTATGTGGTGAGTCAGTTGGTTAAAACCATGATTAAACGCCAGATTGGGGTGGCTGGTGCCAGAGTATTGGTACTAGGACTGACCTTTAAAGAAAATTGCCCTGATGTGCGTAACACCAAAGTAGTGGACATCATCAAAGAATTAACAGAATACGATATCGCTGCTGATGTGTATGACCCATGGATTAACGCCGCTGAAGCTGAACATGAATATGGTATTACCCCGGTAACAGCACCAGCAACTGCCAGTTATGATGCTGTGATCCTGGCCGTGGCCCATCAGCAGTTTAAAGAACTGGGTGCAGAGGGCATTCGTGCCTTTGGTAAAGCTAATCATGTGCTGTATGACCTGAAATATGTGCTGAGTGCCACTGACTCTGATGTCAGGTTATAAGGAAAGATTTTTATGCGATATCTTGAAATATGCCAGCAAATACAGCAACAACCCAAAGTTTGGTTAGTAACGGGGGTCGCTGGCTTTATCGGCTCTAACTTACTAGAAACATTACTGAAACTGGATCAACAGGTTGTTGGCCTGGATAATTTTGCTACCGGCCATCAGCGTAATCTCGATGAAGTGCAACAATTAGTCAGCCCGGCGCAGTGGCAAAACTTTCGTTTTATCAACGGCGATATTCGCAACTTAGCTGATTGCCAGCTAGCTGTGGTGGGGGTGGATTATGTGCTGCATCAGGCAGCATTAGGCTCAGTGCCAAGATCACTGAATGACCCTATTACCAGCAATGACACCAATGTCGGTGGTTTTTTAAATATGCTGGTGGCCGCGCGTGATGCTGGTGTAAAAAGCTTTACCTATGCTGCTAGCAGCTCGACTTATGGCGATCATCCTGCCTTACCCAAGGTGGAAGAAAACATTGGCCGGCCTCTATCACCTTATGCTGTGACTAAATATGTCAATGAACTCTATGCTGATGTGTTCGCCCGTAGCTATGGTTTTTATTGTATCGGTCTGCGCTATTTTAATGTGTTTGGTAAACGGCAGGACCCGGATGGTGCTTATGCTGCAGTGATCCCAAAATGGACTGCTTCATTACTCAAAAATGATCCTGTGTTTATCAATGGTGATGGGGAAACCAGCCGCGATTTTTGTTATATCGCTAATACAGTGCAAATGAATATCCTGGCTGCCACAGCGCCAGCTGAGGCAAAAAACCAGGTTTATAATGTTGCCGTTGGTGATAGGACTACGCTAAATCAATTATTTAGTGCTATTACCACAGCATTGAGTACTTGTGGTCAAGTGGTGGCAACAGAGCCGGAGTACCGAGATTTCCGTAGTGGCGATGTCCGCCATTCACAAGCGGATATCAGTAAAGCTGAACGGTTATTGGGCTATCAGCCACAATACCGCATTGGGCAGGGCATTAACGAAGCAATGCAATGGTATATCGCTTTTCTGCAGCGCTAAGTCAGGATGGCAAACCCCAAACCAGGATGTTGTTTGGGGTTAGTTCACCAGCAGTTCAGCTTTAGCTGTTATTTTGTTAACTTCATGTATGTAATCTGAAGTCTTATTTTAGACTTTAATTGATTTATAAATCAGCAATTTTGTTAACGAAGCCTTATTCGGCGTGGCTTGGCGCGAAGTTTGATTGACTCTGACCCACAAGGCAATTATGCTTACGCCCCTTTCAGGCTTTAGAAAAGTTGTAAAAGCAGGTTATGGATAACTGGTATTTGGTGTATTGCAAGCCCAGAGAAGAATTCCGGGCACAACAACATCTGGCAAATCTTGGCTTTGTCAGCTATTTACCTTTATTGTCTAAAAGTAAGCTAAAAGCCGGCAAGGCCGTTATTGTGAAAGAGCCGCTGTTTCCGCGTTACCTGTTTTTACAAGCAACTCCTGAAATGAACTTGGCCGTGGTGAAAAATACCCGCGGGGTGACTGATTTTGTCCGTTTTGGCGGCAAAATTGCCACTATACCAGCCGGGTTGATTGCGCAGCTGACCGAGCAGCAAATTATGTTGCAGCAGTTGGAGAGCAACAAACAGGCTTATCAGCCTGGTGAAGCCTTACAAATTCTGCAAGGTCCTTATCAAGGCCTGGCGGCCGTTTATCAGATGGCAGATGGGGCAGGGCGGAGTCTGGTATTAATACAACTGTTGAATAATACTGTGCCTCTATCATTACAAAATGATGAATTGGAAAAGTTAACTGCCAAAGACGGCATGACCATTCAAAGACGGTATGACAATTAATAACAATTAACGACGGATTAGTTACCAGCCGAAGGCTTGGGATACCAGCATGGCTGGGGTATGATCCGACGCTGTTGTGAAGAACAAATAGAATTTCAGTTCTGGGACGCTTAACCCATGGGCGGTAGCGTGCCTGAAGAACTCAAGCTGCAAGCTAAATTTAAATAATATCAAGATCAAACAACGACTGGAGTGTCAGAGTGATTAAACGAATAAAACAATGCGCTTATCTGGCAATACTTTCCTTTTGTAGTGCGCAAGCACTGGCCGTGACGCCGACCCCTGCCATGATGGCGCAATTTAAACAATTGCCACGGGCTGAACAGGAAAAATTAGCCAAGCAATATGGTATTGATTTAAATCAGCTTAACTCCGCCTCCAGTCAGCAACCAAGCAGAACTCAGGTCAGCCCATTAACGCCAGAACCACAGTTTGATGCCCGCCAGACAGAACCAATGCTTGCGGCTGAACCAGAGCAAGACGGTCAACCAAAACGTTTTGGCTTAAATCTGTTTAATGCCCAAATCAGCACCTTTGCCCCAGTGGATAATGCGCCGGTGCCGGATAATTATTTGTTAGGTCCGGATGATACGGTGCTGGTGCAACTGTACGGCAAACAAAGCTCATCTGAACAACTGACCATCGGTCGTGATGGCCAGGTGCAACTGGACAATGTCGGTCCAGTCACTATTGCCGGTTTAACGTTCACTGAGGCGGCAGCGTTAATTAAAGCCAGGGTGGAAGAGGCCAATATTGGCGTGCAAGCTTCAGTTAGCATGGGGCAACTGCGTAGTATCAATGTATTTATTGCTGGTGAAGCCAAATACCCAGGCATGTATGCAGTCTCTGCCATGACCACAGTCACGCAAGCCTTGTTTGTGGCTGGTGGTATTTCTGATATCGGTAGTCTGCGCGACATCCGCATTCAACGCAGTGGCAATCAGATTGGCCACTTTGACTTATATGACTTGCTGTTAAAAGGCGACAATAGCGGCGATACACAACTGCGCCATGGCGATGTGGTGTTTGTGGCACCCTTACAAGCCGTGGTCGAAATTGGCGGTGAAGTGAATCGGCCGGCAATTTATGAAGTAAAAGCCGGTGAAACTGTACAGGATTTGCTGCGGATGGCGGGCGGTGCTAAACCGAACGCTCATATCAAAGATGTGGTGATGGAGCGGGTGAACCGCCAAGGCGTTAAGCAACTGAACAATCTGGATTTAACATCAGGTAGCAGTCTGACGAGTCCATTGCAAAATGGCGATATGCTGCAATTGGCAGCTATTTCCAATCGGGTAGAAAACGAAGTGGTATTGGCTGGCGCCGTGGTCAGACCAGGGCGTTATGCCTATAAAACCGGGATGCAATTAAAAGATTTAATTCGAGGTGTCTGGACTGATTTGCTGCCAACCGTCGATTTAGACTACGCCTTAATCCTGCGCGAGAAAAACAGCCGCGGTGATATCGAAGTGATTCAGGTCAACCTGGTAGACGCTTTGGCGCTGGATGGCGGTTTTTCCACCCAACGTAGTATCCAATTACAACCACGAGATGTCGTGATTGCATTTCATGCTGCTATTGAAAAAGACGATGTGAAGGATTTACTGGAGCAACAAGCCAAAGAAAAACGGCAAAAGCAGTTAGATAACCTGCGCATGTCGGCCTTATATCAAACGAATCAACAGCAAGCAGGCCAGCAAAATCTGACGATGAGTCCAAATGAACCCGCTTCAGAAAATGAACTGCAGGGTACAGGACAACAGCAAAAGTCTAAATACAGTATCAGTAGCCCTTTTGAATTTGATGCAAAGCAACAGAATGACGCGCAGCAAAAGGCGTTAAAAGATTATCTGGCGAAAAACTATAAAGCAATCTTTACCGAAAAAGTGCTATTAGAGCAAACGCCGAAACTAAACCGCGAGCAGATGCTGATCCCTGTGCTGGAGAAACTAAAACAGCAAGCTACTAATAACACGCCATTAGCCATCGCTTCAGCCTACGGTGATGTGAAAGTACCTGGTGATTACCCAATTGCGAAAAATGCGGGTGTACTAGAGCTGATTGCAGCAGCCGGTGGTTTAAAAGATTCTGCTTATTTACAAAGAGCTGAGTTGAGTCGACTGATTGGTCAGTCCAGCACCGATAACCAGATTTTGGTAAAAAACTTCAATCTAAATCTAACTGAACCTGCCAGTATTGATTCTGATGTTAGTCAGTTGCAAAGCCGCGACCGACTCAATGTATTTTCTATGCCGGACTGGTCAGTAGACAAAACTGTTGAGCTGACAGGTGAAGTACGCTTCCCTGGCACCTATCAGGTGACGAAAGGTGAAACCTTATCGCAATTGATAGAAAGAGCAGGTGGTTTTACTGATGCCGCTTTCCCATTTGGGGCTATTTTCACCCGCGAAAAAATTCAAAAACGGGAGCAGGAGCAATTTGAGCGCTTGTTGATGCAACTAAAATCAGATGTGGCTTCAAAATCTCTGACATCTCAAGGGCCAATGAGCAGTTCGCCAGAGCAATCAGTGATGTTAATTAACCAATTGTCCGAGCAAAAGATGCTGGGCCGGCTGGTGCTGAATATGACGCAAATTCAGGCCGGTAATCCAGAATACGATTTGGAAGTAGACGCTGGCGATAAGTTGTTTATCCCAAGACGTAATTCTGCGATTTCAGTGGTCGGTGAAGTGCAAAACCCGGGTAGTCACTCATATAACCCGAACTTAACAGTAAAAGAATATCTGGCTTTATCGGGCAACAGCCGTAAGCGTGCTGATAATGAGCGGGTTTATGTGTTACGCGCCGATGGCTCTGTGGTTGTGCCATCGAATAGCTGGTTTGCTGGTGATCAGACCCTGATGCCTGGAGACACTATCGTTGTGCCACTGGATGTTGAATATAAAGATGGTCTGACACTGTGGTCGCAAATCACGCAAATTTTCTATCAGTCTGCTGTAGCAATAGCGGCATTAAATTCCTTCTGACGTTTATTAAGTTGAGTACACTATGCATGAGCGACTGAGAAAGGCGAATTCGAATTACGAGATTGATCTCGGTGAAATATTCAAAGCAATTTGGGCCGGTAAATGGATAATTATCGCATTTACATTTTTAACCAGTGTTGGTTCAGTTCTATATTCTTTAAGTCTGCCTGATATTTACAAGAGTGAAATTACCCTTGCTCCGGTGCAAGAAGAAGGGTTGAAGATGCCTGGACAGTTGAGTGGACTTGCCGCTCTTGCAGGGGTAAATATTGGTAGTACTAGTGGTGATAAGGCAGCTCTAGCATTTGAGCTGTTAAAGTCTCGCGATTTTATCAGCCGCTTTATTGAAAATAATAACTTGTACGTACCAATTATGGCGGCCAAGGGCTGGCAGAGGTCTGATGATACATTAGTTCTTGATGCCGAAATCTATGATGGCAACTCTCAGAAATGGGTTAGACAAGTTAAGCCACCGTTTGTGAGTAAGCCGAGTAATCAGGAAACTTACGAAATTTTTAAAAAATTCTATTCTGTGAGTCAAAATAAATCTTCAGGTATGTATAGCATTTCTATCGAATATTACTCGCCTTATTTAGCAAAAGAATGGGCTGATAAATTAGTAAATACAATAAATGAAGAAATGAGATCACTAGATCTAAATGAAGCGCAAAAAAGTATTGATTATTTAAATACTCAAGTCAATCAAACGAATATTTCGGATGTTCGCGGTATGCTGTATTCACTTATTGAAGAGCAAATGAAAACACAGATGCTAGCGAATGTTAGAAGCGAATATGTGTTTAAAACGATTGATCCTGCTGTTGTCGCCGAGCTTAAATCAAAACCAGCAAGGGCTCTTATTTGCCTACTCGGTTTTATGTTTGGATTTATATTCTCTGTGATTGTCGTTTTGGTTAAACGTTTTATTATAAATAATGAGCATGAATAAATGAAAATTTTAATTACAGGCGGTGCAGGCTTTATTGGTTCGGCTGTTGTACGAAATATCATTCGGCACACAATTCATAGTGTTGTAAACGTTGATAAATTAACTTATGCGGGAAATTTGAATTCTTTAGCTGAATGCTCTGATGATGACCGTTATGAATTTGCCAAAGTCGACATTTGTGATAGAGAAGCGTTAGATCAGCTTTTCGTAAAACATCAACCGGATGCTGTGATGCATCTTGCAGCGGAAAGCCATGTTGACCGTTCTATTGATGGACCTGCAGCATTTATAGAAACAAATATTGTCGGCACATATACATTATTGGAAGCTGCGCGTTTCTATTGGAAAGATTTATCAGAAGAACGAAAAGCTGCCTTCAGATTTCACCATATTTCAACAGATGAAGTGTATGGTGATCTTGAAGGCACTGATGATCTATTCACTGAAAATACCTCTTATGCTCCAAGTAGCCCATATTCAGCCAGCAAAGCCAGTTCAGATCATTTAGTCAGGGCATGGCACCGGACTTATGGATTACCTGTTATAGTTACAAACTGTTCTAACAACTATGGTCCGTATCACTTTCCGGAAAAACTTATCCCACTTATCATCCTGAATGCATTATCCGGCAAGTCTTTACCTGTTTATGGTAAAGGCAACCAGATTCGAGACTGGCTCTATGTTGAAGATCATGCCAGAGCTCTGTGTAAAGTGGTGACAGAAGGCGTTGTTGGAGAAACGTACAACATTGGCGGACATAACGAAAAACAGAATATCGAGGTTGTTCAGGCATTATGTGCTTTACTGGAAGAACTTGCGCCGAACAAACCTGCAGGTGTTCTGCATTATTCCGATTTGATTACATATGTCACTGACCGCCCTGGGCATGATGTTCGTTATGCCATCGATGCAACAAAAATTCAGCGTGAACTTGGTTGGAAACCAGATGAAACATTTGAAACTGGTTTACGCAAAACAGTGCAATGGTATCTGGAAAATCAGTCATGGTGTAGATCTGTGCTTGATGGTAGTTATAAATTAGAACGTTTGGGAAAAGGATCTTAACATGGCAAAGTATAAAGGAATAATTCTCGCAGGTGGTTCAGGAACTAGGCTGTATCCAATCACACGTGGCGTTTCAAAACAATTATTGCCCGTATATGATAAGCCGATGATCTATTATCCGATTTCCACCCTGATGCTTGCAGGGATCCAGGATATTCTGATTATTACTACCCCTGAGGATCAAGTATCATTTCAGCGTCTGCTGGGAGATGGAAGTGATTTCGGCGTACGTTTAAGCTACGCAGTGCAACCGAAACCTGAAGGCCTAGCACAAGCTTTTATCATAGGTGAAGAATTTATCGGCAACGACAGCGTATGTTTGGTTTTGGGCGATAATATTTTTTACGGGACTTCATTTTCAAAAACATTGAAAAATGCAGCTTCAAAAGATACAGGAGCGACTGTATTTGGTTACATGGTGAAAGATCCAGAACGTTTCGGTGTTGTTGAATTTAATGCCGAAATGAAAGCTATTTCTATTGAAGAAAAGCCTCATGTGCCAAAATCTAATTATGCAGTCACAGGTTTGTATTTTTATGACAACAAGGTCATTGAGATGGCGAAGCGTGTTAAACCTTCGCATCGCGGTGAACTCGAAATTACAACGCTCAACCAGATGTATCTTGAAGCTGGAGAGTTAAGCGTCGAAATTTTAGGACGTGGCTTTGCATGGTTAGATACCGGTACGCATGAAAGTCTGCATGAAGCATCTTCTTTTGTCCAAACAATTGAGAATGTACAGGGACTTAAAATTGCCTGTCTGGAAGAAGTCGCATGGCGTAATGGTTGGCTAACTGACGCAGAATTACTGGAGCTGGCGAAACCAATGCTGAAAAATGAATATGGTCAGTACCTGAGCCGTCTGGTGGCATGCAAATAATGTCGCAACCTAAAATAGCTGTTACTGGAGCTAATGGCCAGTTAGGTCGAAAAATTGTTGAGTTATTCAGCGACTACAGTCATTTGCGCTCTTTTGACAAAGTGGCGCTTGATATCACAGACCAACAGCAGGTAAATGATGTGTTGGGCGAATTTAAGCCTGATTTCATCATCAATGCAGCAGCTTATACCGCAGTTGATAAAGCTGAACTTGAGATCGACCAAGCAGATAAATTAAATCATTTGGGTCCGCTTTATCTTGGCAAGGTTGCCGAACAATTAGGTGCTGTGCTGATTCACATATCAACAGATTATGTGTTTAATGGACTTAAAGAAGAGCCTTATTGTGAAAATGATCCAACGGAACCACAGAATCAATACGGTCTTTCCAAATTGCTGGGTGAAAAAGCAATCGCTGAAGTTTGCAAAAAACACATTATCATCCGTACAGCTTGGGTATTTTCAGAGCATGGACACAACTTTGTAAAAACAATGCTTCGACTTGGACAAAGTCGGCGTGAGTTGTCCATTGTTTCAGACCAGTATGGTGGACCGACTTATGCTGGTGACATTGCACTTGCGATCAGAAAGGTGATTGACGTCATAGTGAATACTGGGGAAGCGCGTTGGGGAATTTACCATTTTTGTGGAATGCCCTATATCAGTTGGTACGATTTTTCCAAAGAGATATTCTCGTGTGCTGTTAATTCCAAGCAGATACCGGAAGCTCCAAAATTAAATGCAATTAATTCTGCATCTTACCCAACACCAGCAAAACGGCCAGCATTTTCAAAGCTTGATTGCCGAAAAATTGAGTCTGAGTTCGGAGTTAATTGTTCTAATTGGCAGGGTGCATTGCACCACGTAATCGCGCACAAGTGATCATTTATGAAAGTTATAGACACTGAAATTCCCGAAGTAAAAATAATTGAAACCAGTATATTTACTGATGCACGTGGCTGGTTTACTGAATCATGGCAGCAGCAAAAATTTTCTGAATTGGTTGCCAATGTTAATTTTGTGCAAGATAATCATTCAGTTTCGGCCAAAGGTGTGTTGAGAGGCTTACATTTTCAAATACCGCCTTACGAACAAGGGAAACTTGTGCGAGTCGTCAAAGGCAAAGCTTTTGATGTGGCTGTTGATATAAGACCTGAATCGCCTACTTATGGTAAACATGTCGCAGTAGAGCTATCAGAGCATAATAAAAAGATGCTATGGATACCTCCAGGTTTTGCGCATGGTTTTTTAGCGCTGGAAGACGACACACATTTCTTATATAAGACAACAAATTTATATAATAAGAACTGCGAGCGATCGTTCAAATGGTCTTCTCCTTTATTGAATATTCCATGGCCTTCGAATTCATCATTACAGATCAGTGAAAAAGATGAGCTAGCGCCAGATTTTGAATTTGAGCCATATGTTGATGCAGTTGAATCACAGTCCCTGATTAAACGGCTAACTTTTGATTGTCTTGGAGATAGCCGGGGCAGCTTAGTATCACTAGAATGCTTAAAAAACATTCCTTTTGAAGTGAAGAGAATTTATTATATTTTTAACACAAAAGATGGTGTCGCCAGAGGCTTCCATGCTCATCGTGCTTTAAAACAAGTCGCAATAGCATTAAAGGGAAGTTGCCGTTTTATTATTGATAACGGTTTAGTTCGTGAGTCAACAGTTCTGAATACACCAACAGAAGGGCTGCTGATCGATTCTTGCGTTTGGCGTGAGATGCATGATTTCTCACATGATTGTGTGCTGATTGTACTTGCGAGTGAGCATTACGATGAGTCAGATTACATTAGAGATTACAGTACTTTTATTAGGTCGGTAAATCAATGAGTTACATACACCCACTTGCAGACGTTGCGCCTTCAATGATTGGCGAAGGTACTAAAGTATGGCAATTCGTTGTCATTTTGAAAGGTGCAACTATCGGTAGCAACTGTAATATTTGTGCGCAAACGTTAATTGAAGGTGATGTTATCCTTGGTGATAATGTTACAGTCAAGTCAGGCGTCCAACTTTGGGACGGGACCAGGATTGGTAATAATGTTTTTATAGGCCCAAATGTAACATTTACCAATGATCTATTTCCACGTTCTAAAGAATACCCGGCGAAATTTGATGGCATTACGATTAAAGATTTCGCAAGTATCGGTGCAAATGCGACCATACTTCCGGGTATCACAATCGGTGAGTCAGCAATGATTGGAGCCGGTAGTGTCGTGACCAAAGATGTACCACCAAAAGCTGTTGTAGTCGGGAATCCAGCCAAAATTATTAGGTTTTTATAATGATCTCATTCTTAGATTTAAAATTAATTAATGCTCAGTATCGCGCCGAACTTGTCGAAGCTACAACACGGGTCATTGACTCAGGTTGGTATATTATGGGAGCGGAGCTAAAAGCATTTGAACAAGAATTCGCGACTTATTGTGGTACTAAACATGCTATAGGAGTAGCAAACGGCTTAGATGCGCTGATTTTGGTTCTTCGCGCCTGGAAAGAACTTGGCAAACTGAAAGATGGCGATGAAGTGTTAGTCCCTGCGAATACATACATAGCGTCTGTGTTGGCAATTAGCGAAAACAAACTGACACCAGTTTTTGTGGAGCCAGATGAAAAGACCTATAACTTTTGTCCATTAAAAGTTGAGGCAGCAATTACCGAGAAAACTAAAGCCATGTTGCCTGTGCATCTTTATGGCTTAATTTCTCCGATGCCTGAGTTAATGGAGATTGCTGCTAAGCATAACCTGTTAGTACTGGAAGATTGTGCTCAGGCACATGGGGCGAGCATTGATGGCAAAAAAGCAGGTAACTGGGGACATGCAGCAGGTTTCAGCTTTTATCCAGGAAAAAATCTTGGTGCTTTAGGCGATGCCGGTGCTATTACCACCAACGATGATGAACTGGCATCGGTGCTTTCTGCGCTTCGCAACTACGGGAGCCATAAAAAATATGAAAATTTATATCTGGGCGTGAATAGCCGTTTAGATGAAATTCAGGCCGCTATGTTAAGAGTAAAACTGAAGTATCTTGACAACGAAATTGAAATTAGACGTTCTATTGCGGAAAAATATTTGGCCAGCATTAATTTGGCAGGTTTAGTTCTCCCTTACGTCAAAAATAGGGAAAATCATGTGTGGCATCTTTTTGTTGCACAACACAATGCAAGAGAAAGTGTGACAGATCACTTGGCGGCTAAAGGTGTGCAAACCCTGATTCATTATCCGATACCACCTCACAAGCAGCAGGCTTATAGCAAATATAATAATCTGTCACTTCCGCTTGCAGAGTCAATACATAACCAGGTGTTCTCGATTCCAATTGGGCCAACGATGAATAACTCAAATGTTGAAGAAGTTATAGAAGTAATTAATAGCTATCAGCAATGAAATCACTTCTGAAAGTATCATTCTTAACAGCGCTTTTGACGCTGTTAAGAATGGGGTTTGGCATTGTTATAGCAAAAGTAGTTGCTATCTATAGTGGTCCTAGTGGTTTGGCCCTCATGGGCCAGGTTCAAAGTTTTATTACCGGGTTAAATGGCATTGTTAATGCAGCTGCAGGTAATGCAGTAGTCCGCTATACCGCAGAAAATTCAAAAGAGGATGATTTTTCTGAATGCAGGCCATGGTGGCTGGCCTCAGTTCAGTGGGTATCTTTTTCAATTACTTTAGCAGTCATCATTTCTATATTATTTGTGGAAAAAATATCCCTCTGGCTTTTCCATTCAAATAGTTATTCGTGGCTAATCTATTTAGTCATATTTTCATTGCCATTTACAGCAGCTGGAGTATTTTTTACCTCCATCTTGAATGGTTTGAAGCAGTTTAAGAAATTTATTGGTATTAGCATGTTAGGTGTGTTGATATCAAATAGCTTTATGATTTGGCTAATATATACTTATAAATTAAATGGCGCACTTATTGCGGCAAGCATACAGGCTATGCTTATTGGTTTCATCATCAGTTTAAGTTGCATCTCTCAACCATGGTTTAAAGCCAAAAATTTCTTTGGTTCCATTGATAAATTTTATCTGAAAAAAATATCCGGCTATGTATTAATGGCAGTAACTAGTGCTATTACTGTGCCATTGTCAGTCATTGTTATTCGTAATTTACTTGTGTCGCACACAGGCTGGGAATCAGCTGGTTACTGGCAGGCTGTATACAAAATTTCTGAAGTCTATTTAAGTGTAATTACAATAGCACTGTCAACATATTATTTACCACTGCTCGCCGGGCTGACAACTGTTGAATCAATTAAGAAGCAAATTGCCAGTGTCAGTAAAGTTGTAATGCCACTGGTTGTAGTGATGGCTGCAGGTATATATATTACCAGGGACTACTCAATTTCAATTTTGTTTTCATCCGAGTTTTCAAAGGCACGAGATTTATTCTACATCCAGTTAACGGGAGATGTGATTAAAATTCTCAGCTGGTTGTATGCATACCCGATGATTTCGCGGGGTGCTACAAAATGGTATGTCGGTACTGAAATTGGTTTCAGTGTTTTATATATTACTTTGGCAGCTATATTAATACCCATATATGGCGTGCAAGGCGCGGTTTTGGCATATTTAATTAATTATCTTATATATTTGCCATTTATTTATTTTAATTTCAATCGTTATGCGGCTTAGTTCGATGCAAAACAACACCTTGAAAGTATCTGTCGTGGTAATAAGCTACAATTCAGCAGAAACTATAGTCGACACACTAGACAGTATTTTGAATCAGTCTTACGGCTCACGAAACATTGAACTACTGATTTGTGATGATTGTTCACCTGATAATACTGTTCAAGTTGCAGAGCAGTGGATTGCCAAAAATATTAGTAATTTCTTTAAAATTGAAATTATTAAATCAACTAAGAATAAAGGCGTTGCAATAAATATAGACCGTGGCTGGCGTATGGCATCAACACCATGGGTTAAATCTATTGCTGCCGATGATATTTTAATGAAAGACTGTTTAGCCGATAACATAGCGTTTATTAGGGATAACCCGTCTGCCGAAATCGTTTTTTCTGATGTTTGTGTGTTTGCAGATGCTTCAAAAATCGATTCTAGCCAGCTGAAAAAGCATGATGCTAATTTTTTTAAATTGACTGCGCAGCAGCAGCTGGATTATTTGTATTTTGATAATGCCTTGATAGCGCCTACTTCTTTTATAAGCAAAAATCTACTTGAAAAAGTAGGGTACGCGGATGAACGATATCCAATGCTTGATGACTACCCGTTATGGTTAAAGATATCAAAAGCTGGGGTTTTATTGAATTACTTGCCAAAGGTGACTGTCGCTTATCGTTTTGCTGAATCTGTCAGTAATAATCAATCAAAAATTGCGAATTTAGCTTATATAAAATCGCTTTATTATTTTAGAAAAAACAACGCATGGTCGGAATGGTCATTTTTAGATATTTTAAGAAAATACGATGAATTTTTTTACTTTCATGAAAGTGTAATATTAATTAGTCTGTTAAATAATAAACGTACAACGGGATATCGGTTCATTCACTATGCATTCTTCCTACTTAGACCCTATGCCGTATATAAGTTTATTCAACGTTTAGTTCGAGATTTTAAATGATAAAAAGCTTAAAAAACTTTGTTAAAAACAATGTTTTTCTCATAAATGTATACGAATACCTCTTTGCAAGAGGCATTAACAATGTCAATGGCGCACAACACTCCAAACGGGTTTTATTGTCATATAGCACTTATCATTTTAAGAATAAAAACTATGTTTCCCATTCTAACTATCAGGAATCTTGGATCATTGCAAAAATTTTCAATGAACTAGGCTATCAGGTCGATGTTGTTAATAACAATCGATTATCTTCATTTCCCTTAAACAATTATGACGTAATTTTTGGTGAAGGGCTGCCAATGTATCAAGCGCTCTCTGCGGCGCCAAATGCGTTGAAAATTTATTACGGCACAGGCTCACACCCGGACCATTGCACAGCGCAATCTTTCAAAAGAATGGTTGGTTATTACAACAAAACTAAGTTCCTTGCTTTGGGATCGGTCAGAACGGCAGATTATCGCTGGGGCCTGGCAGCATCGATGGCAGATGCGGTGATTTGCATTGGCAATAACCATACCATAGGCACTTTCACTGAACGTGGTTGCAAGAATGTGTTGGCAGTTGATCCGACTTTTCATTTGCGGACAGATACCGAGCAGATAGCTCTGGTTAAAGATTATGCCAAGTGTCGGAAATCTATGTTGTGGTTTGGTAGCTATGGTTTATTGCACAAAGGTTTAGATATAGCTGTAGAGGCGTTCAGGGATAAGCCGGACTGGACTTTGCATGTGTGCGGTTACACTCCCGCTGAGGCTGATTTTTTGCGTTCGGTGAATTTGCCAGACAATGTCATTGTCCATGGTTTTGTGAATGTTTATTCTGAACAATTCAAACAAATTGCTTTAGATTGTGGTTATGTTGTGTTGCCATCCTGTTCAGAGGGGACAGCGACAGCTGTGATCACTGCTGTCGCTAATGGAATGATGATTCCGGTAGTTACAAAAGAATGTGGCTTTGATATCGATGATTTTGGTTATTTAATTGATTTGAGTAGTACCAGTTTGCTGACAAGACTTACAGCATTTGACACCGAATCAGACAGTGACTTGTTATCAAAAGCTAAATCTGCACAACTTGCAGTCTCAAAACGCTATCAACTAGTACAATATGAATCCAGTTTAAGACGCTGTATTGTTGATAGTTTGAATGACAGGATATGTTGATATGTACCCTAGAGTAAGTGTCCTTGTCCCAGTATACAACCACGCCAGCTATCTGAACGAATGCCTGAATTCCTTAAAGGCGTTAGATTATCCAGATGTCGAAATTCTTTTATGTGATGATGGTTCTGTTGATGCATCCTATGCAATTGCAGAACAATGGCTTCAGTCACATCCGCAAGTCAATGCAAAACTGTGGAAGCAACAAAATAAAGGCGTTTGTAAAACTTTAAATTTCTTGGTGCAGCAATCAACAGGTGCATATATCGTTCTTTGCGCTAGTGACGATTTACTGTTACCGCAATCATTAACCGAGAGGGTTAATTTTCTGGAACAACAATCAGATATGCTCGCGTGTATAGGTGATGCGATACTGATAGACCAGGAATCTAACATTGTCGATAACCAAGCAATGCATAAATTGTATAAAAGTGACTATACACTTTTAAAAAATGATATATGCAATGAGTTAATTTTTAGATGGGCTGTCGTTGGTCCGACATTGTTGATCAGACGTGCTGCATATGAACAAATTGGTTATTACGACGAAAAACTTGCTGTTGAGGATAGAGATTTCTACTTGCGGTTATTGAATAAAAATAAATTAGCTTTTTCTGCTTCAGCAGTTGCTAAATATCGTATTCATACCAGTAATGCAAGCCGACGCAGTATCGCTTCACGTATGCGGGTTCTGAAAGATGTGGCAATTTCTAATCTAAATTATGCAAATAGTTTTACTGGTGCTAAATCATTGTTCTTAAAAAGCCATAAATTTGATTTGCTTTTTATGAAAGTTCTTCCCTCTGTACCGGCATATTATGCATTACTGCCATGGCGCTTTGTCCGAAAATCTGCTGGACACTTGTATCTTTCATATGTGAAATGGGCAAAAAATTAATGATGCTCCCTGCATTGTCATTCTTAATTATTAGCTTCGTAATACTAAGAGATCTATTTAAGTATAAGTATAAATCAATTCTTAATCCTTTTTTTTGGCTGAGCCTATATTCAATATTCTATTTTATTTTGCCATCTTTTTTTGTAGAAGAAATATCTTACTATTATGGCTGGGGAATAGATGATGACTCTATACTGTTCTCGCATTTGATTATTTTAGCGTTTATCTCTACAGTGTCCGTTGTGTATTTTTTTTGCGCTTCAGAGTTTGATTTTACTGATGACATTGGATTTCATGAAAAATGTGGAACTATTACAAGGTTGCTCTGGTGGGTGGTTTTTTCTTACCTTTTATTTGTTTTATTTAAAACATTTCAAACATTTGAATTATTAGATGCTTTTAAATATGACGGGACACAAGAAGATCCATTTAAAATAAAAAATGTTGCATATCTATCTATTGCGCTGACAGTTATATATTTCTTTGACACAAGAAAATACTGGGTTTTTCTGCCTAATATAATTATTATTGTTATTGATTTGCTTAATGGCAGTCGTACCACGGCTTTTATTGCTTTAGCCCCTGTGTTTATTTGTATATGCTGCCATCGTAAAGCTCTACTACTAGTCCCTGGTATAATATTAGTCGCATGTATGCTGCTTTTAGGCATCATCAGATCAGAGAATGTAGTGCGGCAAATACCATGGTATTTAGAAGCCTTAGGTGAATTCCGTGAAACATATATCACCTTGCCATTGCTTATTCTGGACACAAATTATTTAGGAAAAGGAAACTTTTTCGACTTTATGTCGGCAATTGGAATTGTATTACTGCATCCAGCTAGAGAAGCTTTATCAGAAAGTTTTACAATGGCTGGCATAGAAATTTATCATCAAGTTAGCCGTGGTTATGGATTAGCATCAAATATCATTACGGAATCGTTGTTTTATGGCTATTTCTCATTTTTCGTTATTTCACTAAGTTGCGTTATATTCTGTGCTTTATTCTATTGGATATCTTCAAACGCCAAAAATATACTGATCGTGGTAGTGGTTTCAACATTGAATTTTATTTTCTTAAGAATATTTGTCAGGGAAGGTTTTGCTGTTGGTTTTGGTCTTTTTTTATTTATATCCTTATGTTATGTGTTACCAGTACTAATCCTTAATCGTTATGCTATAAAAAATAGGTGTAACTTCAATGAAGTTTAGAAGTGATATAAATGCAATCCGTGCGTTTGCTGTGCTCTCGGTGGTTTTTTTCCATTTTTTTCCAGCCTTACTTCCAGGAGGTTTCGCCGGAGTTGATATTTTTTTTGTTGTTTCCGGCTATTTAATGACATCTATTATTGTGTCTAAGGTTACAGCAGGTAGCTTTAGTCTGCTAAGCTTTTATCATGCGCGCGTAATAAGAATAGTACCTGCTTTATCAGTTTTATGTATAGTACTTTTAGTCTATGGCTGGTTTTTCTTGTTGCCATCCGATTATCAGACATTAGCAAAGCACACTGCATCATCTCAATTTTTCTTATCTAATTTTATCTATCTTCGTGAAGCAGGATATTTTACTGCCGGTTCGCATGAAAAATGGTTATTGCATACTTGGTCGCTGTCAGTAGAGTGGCAATTTTATATGCTTTATCCGGTGATGCTCTTGCTAACAGCTAAATATTTCGGTCAGAGATATTTAGCTGTTTTTATATCAGTATTGCTTGTTGTGTCATTTTGTTTTTCTGCAATTTGGAGTTTTAAATTTCCAGAATCGTCGTATTTTTTGATTTACACACGCGCATGGGAAATGTTAGCTGGTGGTTTGATATTCTTTTTAAATCCCATTGGTAAAGAGCACTTGAAAAAATATGTTAGCTATACTGGCTTTGCATTAGTTTTTCTGGGGTTATTGATCACTAAAGAGACCATGAGTTGGCCTGGATATATGGCTTTACTGCCAGTCGTCGGTACCTGTCTAATTTTATATGCGAATGTTGAAACTCTACTTGTAAGGGGCAAACAACTTCATTTTACTGGCTTGGCATCCTATTCCATATATTTATGGCATTGGCCTATTGTTGTATTTATCAGTTATATGGGCCTTATTGGTAATAACATAGCTTTGATTTTTGGTGTTTTTATTTCATTTATTTTCGGTGCATTGTCTTATTATTTGGTAGAGAAAAAACTTACTTTAAAACTTATAAATCTATCAAACAAAACCATTTATCTAGTTGCTTCTATCGTCGTATTAATCAGCGTTGTGGTTTATGCAACACAAGGTGCTGTTACAAAATATCGTGAAATTAGTGTTGGTGATAAATCAACATTCATACAAGAGTATAAAAGTATACATGATGATTTATATGACACTTATTGGCATAAATGTAATTCTTACAATTCTATGCAAGATAAAGGAAACACTGATATTCATCCGTCATGTGTTGAAAATAAACCAGGTTTAGATGGCGTATTCCTTTGGGGTGACTCACACGCTGAAGCATTCTCTTACGGTATAAGAAAATATATTGGCGATAAGTATGCTTTTTACCAAGTCACTTCTGCTGGATGTGCGCCAAGTTTTGAGCCACCAAAATCCCTTGCAGGAGATTTTTACGTTGCATGTACAAATTCAAATAAATATGCATTACAAAAAATTACTGATTTAAAACCAAAAGTTGTTATTGTAACCCAAGCGAATAACCATGAAAAAACTGATTGGAATGCCATGTATGAAAAGCTATCAGCAGTTGGGGTTCGTACTTTGATTGTTATTGGCCCATTAGCACAATGGCAGCCTTCTCTGCCTTCTGTTATCGCAAAACGGCATTGGGATTCCGACAGTGAATCGATTATAGATTCTAGTTTGAGTAAAACAGTGATAAATACCAATAAAAAAATGCTGCAAATGAAATTAGATTCTGGAATAAAGTACGCAAATGTTTTTGACCAGGTCTGTATGCCTAAAGCTGAAAATTACCAATGTTTAGTTCGTATAGGAGAGCAGCGTCGTTTAATTGCATTAGATTATGGTCATTTAAGCATTGAGGGCTCGACACATTTGACTGAAAAGGTTATTTACCCGCTATTGTTTAAAGCTATGACGGAGTAATGATTAGATTTTCAAATTTACTAGTAGCTATTACTTTTTATATCTAATTCTTACCGTATCGTATTATTTTACTGCAAATTAAAGCAGTAGCGTTATTTTAAGGTGTTTTCAATGTCTAGCGTAACATGCCAACCTAAAGTTTGTGTCTTATTAGCCGCCTATAATGGCGAGTTCTATATATCGGAGCAAATCGAATCCATACTCCATCAAACGGATATATCCGTTTCATTATTCATAAGTGTTGATAAATGTACTGATCGGACCCTAGAAATTTGCCAGGCATATGCTGAAAAGTACAAAAATATTTATGTACTCGATTACGGGGTTAGGTATGGTAGTGCTGGCAATAATTTCTTTAGATTATTGACTGAGGTCGATTTTAATAATTACGATTATATATCGCTGGCAGATCAAGACGACATATGGCTTGAAAATAAGCTTGAGCATTCTATTTCATTTATTAACAGCAATAACGCACAAGCTGTATCGACTAATGTGACAGCATTTTGGCCAAACGGAAAAAATGTTGTTATCAATAAAGCACAGCCGCAAACAGAATATGACTTCTTGTTTGAATCCCCAGGTCCAGGCTGTACCTTTGTATTAACTAAATATGCTGCTGAGCAACTGCAGAATTTTTTAATTTCGGTAAAGCCAAGCCTCAGCAAGGTTCACTGGCATGATTGGTTGATTTATGCTTTTTGCCGGTCGCGTAATATCCCTTGGATGATTAGTCCGACACCGACTATGCTTTATCGTCAGCACGGTCTTAATGATACAGGTGCAAATTCCGGTTTCAAACCTTTTTTGCTAAGAGCCAAGAATGTATTGTTTGGAAATGCAATTGACAGAGCTATTTTGCAAGCAGCAATACTTGAAATCAGTGATATGGAACCAATACAACGGTTAGTTAGAGCGAATCGCGCTGATTATGTTTGGATGGCTTTTCACGCGACCAAGCTACGACGTCGTAACCGTGAGAAGTTCTTCACATTTTTAGCATTTATATTTATCACATTGAAGGGACGTACAGTTTAATGGACTCAAATTCAGTTCTACTAACTGGGTCAACAGGTTTTGTCGGTAGTTCATTACTAAAACAACTTCAATCTGCTGGTGTACCTATCAGATTACTAAGCAGGCATCCATCTGCAGTGGATAACTGTTTTGTTTTTAACGATGATTATTCGGCAGAAATTTTTTCTGCAGCCTGCTCTGGTGTTGATACTGTTATTCATTTAGCGGCAAAAGCGCATCAGGCGAATGTATCTGCTGAAACTTTTCATCAAGTTAATACTGAGCTTACGATTGCTTTAGCAACAGCAGCTGCAAAGCAAAAAGTACGTCGTTTTATTTTCTTAAGTTCGATTGGTGTTAATGGAGTTAGAAATAATGCACCATTCACTGCCCAAAGCCCAGCTTTGCCAACGGAAGAATATGCGATCTCCAAATTTAGGGCAGAGCAAGCTTTGCAAAAAATTGCAGCTGAATCTGGCATGGAAGTGGTTATTATTCGTTCGCCTCTGGTCTATGGTCCAAAAGCTCCGGGTAATTTTGGCAAGCTAATGACATTGTCACGATTAAAGATCCCATTGCCATTAGGAGCGATACATAATAAGCGCAGCTTTGTTTTTTTGGATAATCTTATAGATTTAATGATTCATTGTATTTCACACCCACAAGCTGCCAGTAAAACATTTTTGGTCAGTGATGATGATGATGTGTCAACAACCGGTCTTTTCTGCGCCATGATTCGAGCCCAAGGTCGTCAGCCGATGTTAATACCTATGCCTGTTTCATTACTAAAATTTTTGGCTCAGCTGGCTGGTAAAAAGTTTTTAATTGAAAGATTATGTGATGATTTGACTGTTGATATGTCCTATACGAAGCAAGTATTGGGTTGGACGCCTCCATTCTCATTTAAAGATGCAATACATAGATGCTTTGAAAATGGGCAGTATGAGTAGCTTATTTATTTTATATAAAGATAGAATTTATAATATGTTGAATTTTAGAAGCCTTGAAAATTCAACACGAAATATAAATGTTTGAGGTTGCCCTACATAATAACCGCTTTTACTATGATAGATATTAAAATTTTCAATTTTCGGATCTAAAATTGCACTCTTTGACCAGCCTATTACTTTCCTCAGTAGCAATTACAGCTTTGTTTTCTTTGTGTTTTAGATTTGTTATTTTTGCCTTCGGCACAAAGGTTTGACAGCTAATTTTCTTCTAAAATTAAATAATGCGAGTTTAATTATTTAACATTCCTATCTTTGTTCTTTAGCTGGCAGAAATTTACATATAATATTTACGTGCTATACAGCTTTAGAACTCATTGTAAATATGGGTTAATTTACTTATTTGTAACTATAAGCTACTTGGCTGTTACGTAATTTTTGCTTGCTTTGATGGCAAAAAACATCTAGGTTGTGCTGAATAAAAGCAGTGGTGGTTCATGGCTTAGTGCCAGTTAAATACATAAATTGATTTTCAAGTTAGTACTCTTCTTATACAAGCCTAGTTCAGCTGACTTAAATCCAAAAAATAGGTTCTTAGATATTGTAGATCATGAATTAAGCTAACTTAATATGCACTTTTTTATAGAAATTAGTGGAGTTTAATTTTCAGACATGTAGGTCAGATGACGTAGATATAAAAATTAATTAATTCAATTGTGAAAGGTTTAATGGATGACATGTTCTGTTTTATTGACTGGTGGCAGTGGTTTTATCGGCCAGCATTTGCTTGATGTGCTGTCTAACCAGCAGATTACTGTGCTGGGTAGAACCGCTATTGCCGGAAATGCTCATGCTTTTATCAAGGCAGATATTCATCCGGCCACTGATTTTGCTCCGGCGTTAGAAAATATTGATGTGGTGATTCATTGTGCCGCCCGGGTGCATGTGATGCATGAGCATAGCGATGACCCGCTGGCTTTATATCGTCAAACCAACACCGCCGGCACCTTAAAGCTTGCTGAGCAAGCGGCAACTGCTGGCGTCAAAAGATTTATTTTTTTAAGTTCGATCAAAGTAAATGGCGAACAATCTAATCTAGATCAACCTTTTAGGTATGATGACAAACCAAAACCATCAGATCCTTACAGTATCTCTAAAGCAGAGGCTGAACTTGGCTTACAGCAGTTAGCTGAGCGGACCCAGATGGAAATTGTCATTATCAGACCGCCGTTAGTTTATGGCAGAGGGGTTAAAGCCAATTTTTCTGCCATGATGCGGCTGGCACAAAAAAATTTACCATTACCCATTGGCGCGATTAGAAACAAACGTAGTCTGGTGGCCGCAGACAATTTGGTTGATTTAATTGTGACTTGTATTAGCCACCCGGCTGCTGCTAATCAGATCTTCTTAGTGAGTGATGATGAGGATGTGTCAACATTGCAGCTCATGCGCCTAATGAAAAATGTATATGGCAAAACCTTATATGCACTACCTCTGCCTGTCAGTTGGTTACGTTTAGCAGCTCAACTTGTTGGCAAAAAATCGGTGGCCGATCGTTTGTGTAATAGCCTGCATGTGGATATTACCCATACTAAACAAGTTCTTGGCTGGCACCCACCTGTTTCCATGTCTACTGCATTGCAGCAGATAGCAGAAGAGAACAATTAACCAGGACTAAAGTTCAAAATCATAATTATTAACTAATTGAAATTTATTAAGTTATTTTTGATTCTGAATTTTAAACTAGATTAGACCAGCCAATCTGTTTATGATACCAAAGTTTTTTTATCGCAATTTTATCCGCCAACTGCAGTGAACTGTATTTTTTTTGCACCAGTTTAATTTGTAATTTTCAGTAATCGGCACTCAATTGAAGCAGGGAAAAAGATTGAACCAGTTTTCATTATTCCAAAAAAATATTGTCAAAAACCTGGGGTGGTTAGCTGCCTGGTCTTTAAGTGTTGGCATGGCTGTGGCCGCGACACCCACTGCGCAACAACTGGAAATGTTTAAGAATTTGACGCCGTCGCAACAAGAGGCGTTAGCGCGGCAATATGGTGTTGATTTAGCTCAGTTAAAGGCACAGGCTGGCCAGAGCGACAGCACACAGCAGGCTTCACCCAGTTTAAATGAACTGGTACCGGCCAGAAATAACACTGATCCAGCTGCTGTGCAGGCTTTGCCTTATGGCCAGCAGCCGATAGGGCAGGGCCAGTCTGGCCCAGAGCAATCAGATCTTGCCACGCAGCAGCAACCAGGTTATCAGCCGCAACAGCAACAAACATTCGATGCGCAAGCCGAGCCGCTGGGCGTCAATGCCGGGCAACAGCCGCAGCCGACGCAAGGCAGAGCCAGCTTAAAACCTTTTGGCTATGACCTTTTTGCCGGTAGCCCTTCTACTTTTGCGCCTGTGACAGATGTACCGGTACCGGCTAACTATATTATGGGGCCAGGCGATCAAATCCGGGTGCAGCTGTATGGCAAAGAAGCCAATCAGTTTGAATTGACAGTAGATCGCAAAGGTGAAGTAGCATTCCCAGGCATTGGCCCATTGGTGCTGGCCGGCATGAACTATCAGGAAATGACTGATTATTTAACTACTGTGGTCAGCGAGCGGATGATTGGCAACAGAGCCAGCATCAGTATGGGGGCTTTACGTTCAGTGCGGGTTTTTGTGCTGGGTGAAGCCTACCGGCCAGGTTCTTATACGGTTAGTTCATTATCGACGGTCACTCATGCCATTTTCGCCGCCGGCGGTATTAAAGATATCGGCTCATTACGTAACATCCAGCTAAAACGGCAAGGACAGGTGGTTGCGACGCTGGATTTATACGATTTATTACTGCGCGGGGACACCAGTGCTGATCTCAGCTTGTTACCAGGTGACGTGGTGTTTATCCCAACCCTTGGCAAAACCGCTGGTATTGCCGGTGAAGTGTTAAGACCAGCCATGTACGAACTTAAAGGTGAACAAACCAGCGCTGAGTTATTAAAACTGGCCGGTGGTTTGTTACCAACCGCTTATCCGGCGGCGAGCAGGCTGGAACGGATTGAAAGTAGTGGCGCGAAAACGCTGCTGGATTTGGATTTAGCCAAACCGGCGGGTCTGAACGTGGCGCTGCGTAAAGGCGATGTGATCCAGGTGTATTCGGTACTGGACCAGATAGACAACATTGTGCAACTACATGGTCATGTGCAACGGCCTGGTGGTTTTGGCTGGCGTGCTGGCATGCGGATCAGCGATATGTTGCCAGATTTGCGTGAGTTATTACCAAACCCGGATTTAAACTACGGCGTGATCCGGCGTGAAACCATGCCAACCCGCGAAATTGAAGTCATTGCTTTTAACCCAGGCAAGGCTATTACGCAGCGCCAGTCGGCTTATGATTTACAGCTACAACCGCGCGACAAAGTCTTTGTGTTTAGCAGCCAGTTGCAACGCGAAACTGTGATGCAGGAATTGCTGACGCAGTTACGTAGCCAGGCCAGATTTATGGCACCGCCGCAAATCGTCTCTATTAAAGGCTCGGTACGTTTCCCCGGCGTCTATCCACTGACCAGACAGATGACCTTACAGCAACTGCTGGAAGCCGCCTTTGACTTAGACCAGTTTGCTGAGCGCAATTATGTGCTGCTGGCTAATTTTGATAGTGTGCAGGTAAAAACCACAGTAAGGGTAGTTTCACTAGACAACCCGCAAGATTTACAAACCCGTTTAACCGCGCTGGATGAAGTTTATGTATTGTCGCGCAATGAATCACGGGCTGAAGTACTGGCCGAGTTAAACCAGCGTTTAATGCAACAGGCTGATAAGAATGTGGCCCAGCAGGTGGTAACAGTGTCGGGTGATGTGCGATTCCCTGGCATTTATCCGTTAACCAGTGGGATGAATGCGGCTGATTTAGTTAAAGTAGCCGGCGGTTATAACGAGTCCAGTTATGTGGTATCGGCAGAAATCACCCGCCGTAGTACCGACGGCAGCGCAACTGCAGAACTGGAGCATTTCTCGTTGGAACTAGCCAAAGCGCAGGAAATGGCGCTGATGCCACAAGACACCTTGCTGATTAAGCGGATCCCGGAGTGGCGTGAGTCTAATAGTATTGAACTGTTGGGCGAAGTGAAGTTTCCTGGTACTTACCAGCTTAAACGCGGTGAGAAACTAGCCGATGTGATTGCGCGGGCAGGTGGTTTCACTGAGTATGCCGATGTAAATGCGGCAGTGTTTAGCCGGCAAAGCATTAAAGACAATGAAAAACGCCAGATCCAGCAAGCACAAAACAGCTTAAAGCAGGAAATAGCCGCCAAACAACTGTCTGGTAATGCCAGCGATAATAAAGCACCTAAAACTGCTGATGAAGCTGAGCAACTGATTGCCCAGCTAAATGCTGTAGATCCTATTGGCCGGATGGTGATTGATTTACCGGCTGCGCTGGAAGGTAGTGATTTGGATAACCTCGAGCTGGAAAACGGCGACCGGCTGGCTATTCCATCCCTGCGCCGCTCTATTACCGTAATTGGTGAAGTGCAACAACCGACCTCGCATACTTATAACCGTAAACTCGATCTCAACAGTTATCTTGAACGCTCCGGTGGCTTAAAGGCCAGGGCAGATAAAAAGCGTATTTATATTGTAAAAGCCAATGGCTCGGTATTAATGCCAAAAAACAACTGGTTTGATAACGGCCGGGCAGGTTTGGAAGCGGGTGACACTATTGTGGTACCACTGGATAGCGAATATATGAATGGCCTGCAAACCTGGAGCAGCGCAACGCAGATTTTATATAACACTGCGGTGGCTATTGCGGCGCTTGGGACGTTTATATAAAAATAAAACCTTATGTGAATATACAATATTTACACTAAAACCTATTGTATAAATATTGTTTTTTTTTGCTTAAAAATAAGCATTTTTGAATTAAATTTTGGATAAGGCATGAATAATTTACTTTCGCTAATTGGGCGTGATTCTTATTTGTTTGCCCAAGATATGATTTTTTATAATAAAAAGTTATTAGATGAGGTTTCTACTTCAACATTTTTAGTGTTGGGTGGCGCGGGATCAATTGGTCAAGCTGTAGTTAAAGAAATTTTTAAAAGAAACCCTAAAAAGCTTTATGTGGTTGATGTTAGTGAAAATAACCTTGTTGAACTAGTACGTGATATACGTAGTTCTTTTGGTTATATAAATGGAGATTTTCAAACTTTTGCACTAGATATCGGTTCTATTGAATATGATGCATTTATCAAAGCAGACGGCAAGTTTGACTACGTATTAAATTTATCAGCGTTGAAACACGTTAGAAGTGAAAAAGATCCATTTACACTAATGCGAATGATCGAGGTAAATATATTTAACACGGATAAAACGATTCAGCAGGCAATTGATAACGGCAGCAAAAAATATTTCTGTGTCTCAACTGACAAAGCTGCAAACCCTGTCAATATGATGGGGGCTTCTAAACGTATTATGGAAATGTTTTTGATGCGGCGCAGTGAACAGATTAGCATTTCGACAGCGCGTTTTGCTAATGTCGCATTTTCAGATGGTTCGTTATTACATGGCTTTAATCAACGAATACAAAAACGTCAGCCAATTGTTGCACCAAATGACATCAAACGTTACTTTGTGACACCGCAAGAATCTGGCGAACTTTGCCTGATGTCTTGTATCTTTGGTGAAAGCCGCGATATTTTTTTTCCAAAGTTAAGTGAAGCTCTGCACTTAATTACGTTTGCTGATATTGCAGTCAAGTACTTACAGCAATTGGGTTTCGAACCTTTCTTATGCGAAAATGAAGATCAAGCTCGTGATTTAGTAAAAACACTTCCTGATGAAGGTAAATGGCCATGCCTGTTTACTTCAAGTGATACAACAGGTGAAAAAGATTTTGAAGAGTTTTTTACTGAGAACGAAATTCTTGATATGGATAGATTTGTAAGTTTAGGTGTAATAAAAAACCAACCACTTTACAACCAGACACTGCTTTCTCTATTTGAAAATGAAATTGCTTGTTTTAAAAAAGAA
Organism: Rheinheimera sp. B2H12; assembly: GCF_059620065.1. Taxonomy (NCBI): domain Bacteria; kingdom Pseudomonadati; phylum Pseudomonadota; class Gammaproteobacteria; order Chromatiales; family Chromatiaceae; genus Rheinheimera; species Rheinheimera sp. B2H12. The sequence continues at coordinate 1,934,387 of NZ_CM184363.1, forward strand.
AAACAATGGTCTAAAGAACAGCTTGTCGCTTTATTTCAGCAGATGTTACCTGATTTTGGCCACAAAGAAACTGGCAAATATTTAGATGGAAAAATGTAAGGTTGTCCATGAGCATTGCAATAGTAAATTTTATCCGCGAACTCTACCAAAGTAATGATTTTATTCCATTGCATGCACCTACTTTTGCTGGGAATGAGCTTAAATACGTTACAGAGACCATTGAAAGTACATTTGTTTCCAGTGTTGGTAAGTTTGTAGATACTTTTGAAACTCAGGTTGAAGCCTTTACAGGGACTGTACGAGCTATAGCCACAGTCAATGGAACAGCTGCTTTGCATACTGCGCTTTACATGGCAGGTGTCAAATCTGGTGATTATGTAATAACTCAAGCTTTAACTTTTGTCGCAACTTGTAATGCATTGCACCATATGGGGGCTGAACCAATATTTGTCGATGTCGAAAAAGTAAGTCTGTCTTTATGTCCAAAAGCGTTAGAGAATTATCTGTCTGAGTATGCTTATGTCAATGAAAAAGGGTGTTTCCATAAAGGGAATAGCCGAAAAATAACTGCAGTTGTACCAATGCATACTTTCGGACATCCAGCAGATTTAGATGAATTAGTCCGCATATGTAAAAGTTGGCAACTTACCTTGGTGGAAGATGCTGCGGAAAGTCTCGGTTCATTTTATAAAGGGCGTCATACTGGAACCATCGGAGAATTTGGCGCATTAAGTTTTAACGGCAATAAAATAATTACCACTGGTGGTGGCGGTATGGTGTTGTGCAGTAATACTGAGAGTGGAGTGCGCACCAAACATATTACAACCACTGCAAAACAGCCACATGCTTTTGAGTTCTATCATGATGAACCAGGATTTAATTATCGGCTACCAAATATTAATGCTGCGTTAGGTTGCGCACAATTGGAAGTTTTACCAAAATTTCTACATCAAAAGCGAAAAATTGCTGAAAGATATCAAGAGTTCTTTGCCGGCTCATCATTTTATTTTGTGAAAGAACCCACTTACGCTCGATCTAATTATTGGCTAAATGCAATTATTTGTCCTGATCAACAATCAAGGGATGAAGTTTTGCAAATTACAAATAATTCAGGAGTTATGACCAGGCCTGTTTGGAAGCTGATGCATCATTTACCGATGTATAAAGATTCGCTAAGAGATTCTTTGCAAATCTCAGAGCAACTTGAATCTTGTCTTATCAATTTACCTAGTTCTGCGATATGAAAAAAATAGCAATCTTTGGTTCGTCGGGCCATGCTAGTGAGATTGCGGATATTTGTGATGCTATAGGCTATACAGATATTTGTTACATTCTTCAACCTTCCCAAGCTATTGCTTGTCATGAAAAGAATTTCGTTCTTGAGACTGAGGTTGAACAGCTACATCAAAATGGTTATTCATTTGCTATAGGTATTTCAGATGGCAAGATTAGAGAGAAAATCTTTCAAAGATATCCGCATTTTTCTTACCCAAATTTAATTCATCCGGATTCGAGTTTTGGCAGAAACCAGTTGCAGAAGTTAGATGCTTGTAAGGGGGTTATAGTTGCCGCTGGGGCACGCTTTATGTCATCAATTGAGATTGGAAACTTTTCAATATTTGGTTTGAATAGCACCATCGGCCATGACTGTATAATTTCGAGTTATGTCAGTGTAATGCCTGGGGTAAATGTCTCTGGAAATGTCAAAATTGATGAATTTGTTTTTATCGGTTCTGGGGCCGTGATATTACCTGGCAACTCAGAGAAAAAATTACTTTTATCTTCTGGCATCCAAGTTGGAGCAGGAGCTGTCGTAACTAAGAGCTTCTATGAAGCATCTGTAATTAAAGGTATTCCCGCAAAGTCTGTGAATAGTTAATTTCGACGGAATATGATTTTACTGAATTATAAATTGAGGTTATTGTTTTGGATATTAAAAACCCGGTTGATAAGGTTTTAGTTCATTCTAAAGTTTCATTACTACAAGCAATGAAACAAATGGATGAAAATAAAATCAAGTTGCTAGTGATAGTTGATGATTCCCAAAAATATATTAACCTGCTCAGTATCGGTGATATTCAACGATCAATTCTTAAGAATGTCAGTCTTGATACATGCGTAACTGAAATAAATATTGAGAAAAAAATAGTTGCTAATGAGTCATGGCCAGAATGCAAAATAAAATCTAGCATGCTTGAAATGCGAACAGACTTTATGCCAGTCTTAAATTGTGAGCAAGAGATCATTAATATATATTTCTGGTCAGATTTCTTTAAATCTACGATAGCTATAGATGAAAAGAAAAGGATTAATGCCCCAGTTGTGATTATGGCAGGTGGCCGCGGTACAAGGCTAAAACCAATTTCTAATATAATACCAAAACCACTTGTTCCAATTGGTGACAAAACAATTATTGAGGAAATTATTAATCGATTCAACTATGCTGGTTGCACTGATTTCTTCATATCTGTTAATTATAAAGAAAAAATGATTAAAAATTACCTAAGTGATGCAAATATTGAAAATGTATCGCTGAATTTCTTCAAAGAAGATAAACCATTAGGAACAGCAGGTTCTTTAAGTCTGTTAAAAGGAAAGATAAATAGTACTTTTTTTGTAAGCAACTGCGATATATTAATTGATCAAGATTTAGCGGAAATATATGAATACCATAAAAATAACAAGAATGAAGTAACCATGGTTTCAGCGCTCAAAAATTTGACTATCGCTTATGGAACAATTGAAAGTGGTGAAGATGGCTTACTTCAAGCTATGGTAGAGAAGCCAGAATTAACATTTAAAATCAACACTGGCGTTTATATTCTTGAACCAAATGTAATAAATGAGGTTCCGAATGATACTTTTTTACATATCACAGATTTGATTGCAAATATAAAAAATCGTGGTGGGAGAGTCGGTGTTTTTCCAATTAGTGAAAAGTCTTGGTTAGATATTGGAGAATGGCCTGAATACATTAAAACTGTAAGGAATTTATCTGATTCTGAAAACTTTAAAGGCATCTAGTAGGATTAACATCAGAATAAATTATTATTTAGGAGTATGACAGATGTCATCGCCACAGGTTTCAAATGATTCCTCACAAAAAGACAACAAGCATGATTTCCTTCACATATTTAATATCTTGTGGATTGAAAAATTAAAAATTTTTACGATATCCTTATTGTTAACATTATTAGGTTTAGCGTACTCATTAACACTACCGAATATTTATAAAGCCCAGGCAACTTTAGCTCCTGCTGAAGAGCAAACTGGTAGTAATGTATCATCGATGGCAAATCAATTTGGAGGGTTAGCCTCTCTTGCCGGTGTCAATCTATCAAAAAACTCCCTAGATCGAACAACATTTGCGTTAGAGATTTTGCAGTCAAGAAGTTTTATTAATAATTTTATAAAAAATAGAAAGTTAGAACCGTTTCTTATTGCTGCTGAAAGTTGGAACGATGGTAAAGTTCAATTTAATGATAATATATATAACGTTAATACTAATGAGTGGAATAAAAATATTCTGGAGAATGGTAATAATGTTCCATCGGATTGGAAACTATTTAAAGTATTTAAAGTAATTCTCAAAGTTGCGAGAGATAAAAATACTGGTTTAATCTATTTGTCTGTAGAGCATATTTCGCCTTTAGTAGCAAAGAACATCGTAGATTGGCTAATTTTGGACTTGAATGAGCATGTAAGAAATATAGAAATTAATGAGGCAAAAAACAGTGTCGCCTTCTTAAACAAAGAGTTAAGCAACACACCTGTAGCTGATATGCAGAGTATGTTTTATAAACTTATAGAAAAACAGTACCAAGTCATAATGCTTGCTAATGTACGGGAGCAATATATTCTTAAGGTTATTGATCCAGCAGTGATACCTGAAGAAAAATCAAGACCGCAGAGATTTCTAATTGTTATATTTTTCGCTATAACAGGGTTTTTATTGGTGGTTTCTTGGGTATTAATTTTTAAGTTAAATAGAAAATAAATATGAATTTTTTTAGACAGAAAAAGGAACAAAAAAATAAAGCCATAATTATTGGTGACGCTAAAAACCAGTTTATTAAGTATTTATATCGCTACATAAAAGATGAAGATGTAAACTTAGAAGTTGGTTCAGTAACTTCAGCTGATAAAATTTTTTATGATGGCTTTTTAATTGATTTTAGCTCGAAATTTGAAAATAGATTTGATTTTATAAGCACAATTGTTAGTCTTGTTAAAATGTATTTTTTCTTTCTTTTGTTTGGGCATAGATATAAATCAATAAACATACATTACATTAGTGGCTTCTATTACTATTTAATTAAATCTGGCGTGATAAATAAAGAGCAGCTTATAGTATCATTTTGGGGAAGTGATATTAATAATCTTAGAAGTAATAATTTTGAGAAAATAAAATACATAATCAACAGCTCAAGATTAATAACATGTGCGACTGAAGAACTTAAATCAAAGTTGATTGAAAAATTTTCTCTTAACCATGAGTCAGTTCTTGTTATTAAGTATGGACTAGAGCCATTAGAATACATAAAAAATAACCGATTTAGCCGATTAGAATGCAAGAATTTTTTTGGTATAGAAAGTGAAAAAATCGCCGTTGTTGTAGGATATAACGCTTCAAAAAACCAGCAGCACGTCAAAGTTGTTCAGGCATTAAAAGAAAAAATACCAGCATCGCTTTTAAATAAAATAAAATTTATACTGCCTTTGACTTATGGAAGAGATGATTTATATATAAGTACTTTGAAAAAAGAATTTATTGGGTTAGATGTACTTTATTTAGAAAAATATCTGACAGATCAAGATGTTTCTTCATTAAGAATATTAGCGGACATTTTTATAAACGTTCAAGCTCACGATGTTTTCTCCGGTTCTATGCAAGAGCATTTATATGCTCAGAGTTACGTTATTACTGGCAAGTGGTTAAATTATGTTGAGTTGAGGGGTTATAATAATTTTATTGAGATCAGCGATATTAATTCCATAGGTGAAAAATTGTGTGAGATTTTACAATCTAATCTTCTCTCTACGAGATCAGAAACATATATTGATGATATATACAATTTGAGCAGCTGGCATGTTCTGAAAAAAAAATGGGCTGCTATTATAAGCTAATGTATTTTAGTCTTGGTAATGTATGAAAATAAAAGAGTTTTTTAATGGTTTGGCCAAGCGGAAAGTTGGATGGGTTTTTTCATCGTCTTTAATTACAAAATTATCTGCAGCTGCACTAAGCGTTATTGTTCTTAGATTTCTAACGGTAGAAGAATTTGGAGTTTTAACGCTCTATAAAAATGTTTTTATTTTCTTTGCACCAATGATCGGTGTTGGTTTGAGTATTTCCTTTTTAAGAATGGCACCAAAAGTTGAAAGTAATCAGCAGAAACAATTGCTTCTTTTATCTTCCATGATTGTCGGAACCACTTTTTCTGTACTTACCTATTTTTTATTTTACCTTGTAACTCGAAATATATTAGATGATAACTTTGACCAAACAATTTTTTTCACTGCATTTGTTTTGGCTGTTTTATTTTTTAATTATGACTTATTAATTAATTATTTTAGGGTTAACCATAGGAATGATACATTCTCTAAGTTAAATATAGCACTTACCGTTATTGTATTTCTAATAGTAATCCCAACAGTATACTTTGAAAGAACTGCACATTCTTTTTTTAGGGGGCAAATATTGGCTCTCATTATAGTTTTTTTATTTTTCTTGTTTGTATATTGGAGAACATTAATAAGAGTCCTTAAAGTTTTCAAAGTGCGAAATTTTTTTATTAATATTCGATATGGTATTTATGTATCAATTGGAGCATGTATATCTCAATTAATGCTTTCTGCTGATAATTTAATGTTAGCGCATCTGGGCTCGTCCATGGCTTCGTTAGGGGTTTATGGTGCATGTAGCTTGATATTTACGAGCTTACTTTTTTTGCCTGCTGTCTTAATGGTTACTGATTTTGTTCATATTTCCGGTTTGCAGAGAAACTCATTAATTTCTTATCTAATAGGCTACTGGAAAATGTGTTCAATAATCATAATCTGCTTGCTTGTACCCCTATGTATTTTTTCTAGTTTTTTTCTAGAGATTTTTTTTGGCAAAGAGTATACCAGTGGTTCACTTTCTTTGAGCATTCTTATGATAGGAGCAATGTTTTCATTCTTATTCAGGATACCTGCAGGAAATATTTTGAATGCCCTTGGATATGCTAAATTTAATTTATTAATTTCAATACCTGCGCTTGTCCTGTTCATTCTTATATCATTATATGCCATTCCAAAATATGGCATAGCTGGAGCTGCGTTTTCAACAACATTTACAATATCACTGACTTCATTGATATCGTTCTACTTCATGTTCAAAATTGTTAAATAGAGTATTTATTATGAATGGTTTCTTTGTTGAATACTTTTTTGAGAGTAGCTTGAAAGATAACAACATCTCTTGCAGTGAAACAGTTGTTTCTTCTGATAGTGTTAAGTTTGACGTGAAATTCAACTCGAAATTTCCAAATGACAAATTTGCTCATGAGGATAGTGATTGTATTTGTGTCCTTGATGGCGTTATTTTTAATAAAAAATCCTTGCTAGAAAATGCTCACGTTGATAACTGGCCAGAGTTTTATTCTGATCAACTTCGTAACTTAGGCTCTTCTTTTTTGTGTAGTTTGCGAGGTTCTTTTGTCGGTTTTTTTTACTGTAAAAAGACTAAAACTTTTCAAGTATATAATGATCAACTTGGAAGTAAATTTTTATACTACAGATTATTTGACGATAAATTTATTGCATCAACTGATATTAATTATTTTAATCAGCATTTGAAAAACCGCAGTATTGACAATGAATTAAATATTACATCTGCCTATATGCTATTATCTTTTGGTTTTATGCTCGAAGAATACACTTTAGCTAAAAACACCTTAAGATTAATGCCTGCAACATTACTTAAAGTAGACTCTTACGGTCGCATCCAAAAAAATCGATATCATATATTTAATAATGATATCGTTGAAATCAGCGAGAACGAATGTATTGAACGCATGGATTTTCTATTCAGACAAGCAATTCGTCGTCAGTTCGATAAAGACCTTGAATATGGGTATTCGCATTTGGTTGGATTAAGTGGTGGTTTAGATTCAAGGATGACTACTGTAGTTGCAAATGCTCTTGGGTATGCTAATCAGACTAATTTTACTTTTGCTCAGTCAAAATCTTATGATGCAGAAATTGCATGTGATATTGCTTCAAAGCTAGGTCATGAGTGGATATTCAAATCTCTTGATGGTGGCTCTTTTTTAAAAGATTATGAGTCTATAACACAAATAACTGGTGGGCATGTTCTATTTTATGGTTTAGCTCATGCAAATAGTTTTTATAAAAAGTTTAATTTTTGTGATTATGGTTTAGTTCACACAGGACAACTAGGTGATGTTGTTTTCGGTACATTCTCAACTTCGCATCTTGAACATAAGCCCTGGAATCTTACTGATGGTGCTTATTCAGCTAAACTATTGGCTAACTGCAAAGATATCCAGTTAGCATATGAATACGCCAATGAGGAAATATTTAAGTTGTATAACAGAGGTTTTTTAGGCGCTAATAACGGCTTAGCATCAATATATAAATATTCAGAGACATTCTCTCCTTTTTATGATTTCGATCTTATCAATTTTGCACTCTCAATATCCCCAAAATTGCGTTACAACCATTACATTTACAAAAAATGGATAGAAAAAAAATATCCATTCGCTACTGATTTTATATGGGAAAGTACCAAATCTAAAATTAATTCGCCCATGTTTGGATTTGGCCATAAAAAATATTACTTACCACAGTTGACTGATTATTTTATTAGAAAATTTACATTTGGAAATTTCTCTGGTTTTAATGACAAAAAAAATATGAATCCAATAGGTTACTGGCTTACAACAAACAAAAATTTGGAAAGTAATTTCAATGAATTCTATAACGCTAAAGTTCAAAAAATAAAAGATCCTTCTCTCAAAATTGACATAGATAGTATTTTTAATTTTGGTACATCAATAGAAAAGGTACAAGTTATTTCTTTGTTGTCAGCAATAGACATGTATTACAGCTAATGGAGAATGAATCTTGGCATATTTAGCGTTTTTTGTTTTTATTTTTTTAAACTCGATCGCTTTTTATGCTTTAATGAGTAATTATAAAAAAATTATATATATTGTCGGTGTGAAGGTACTGGCAGTAAGTATTTTTTCACATCTTATTTTTGCCTTCTACTATTATTACAACTCTTCTAGTTTCAACGATTTTTTAATTTTTTCTTATGGTTCAGATTCAGCAGCTTTCCAATTAGTATTAAGTGATTTTTTGAGCAATGGTGCCGATGGTCAGTTATTCAGCACATATTTTGATGAGGGAAAGATTGTACATATACTGTTGTATTATCCTTATTCTTATTTTTTTGGAATAAATTTGTATAGCTCATTTTTTATTGTATTGCAAAATTTAGTTCTATACTTTGCTTCTGCATTCCTAATTATTGGGAATTTTAGAATTTCAAATAAGCATGAATTTTTTCCTTTGACGGATGTAAGCTATTTTCTTGCAGTTGTGGCTCTTTTTTTTCCTATTTCTTATTTTGTTCCAGTTTCTTTTTTAAGGGATACCTTAGTACTTTTTGTTCTGGTGTATGTTGTTTTCTTTACTAATTCTTTTTTAAATAAGCCCAGTATTATTAATGCATCTTTCTTGCTATTCCTTGCGGTTATATTGTTTAACTTAAGGTCTTTTTACGTTTACATATATTTATTTTCAGTGTTTCTATTTTGTTTGGTAGAATTATGGTCAAGAAAAAAAATATTTTACCTGTTATTCTTGTTATTTGTATTCTCTGTTCTTTCGCTATTTTTCTTTGAAGATGTGGTGATGGGTTCCTTCAGGCGTTTATTAATGCTAAGTGAGGACGATCTGGCAGCATTGGACGGAGCTGATTCACTCATAGTGTCCGAGAGTGAGCTCTATTCTGGTGAAATCGACATATTGAATCTTGCGGCAATTTTCTTTGAACGCTTGGTTTTGGGTAGCGCTAAATTTTTGATAACTCCGATTTTTACTTCATATATCACAGTTTTTTTTGACTCAAAACAATATAATTTTTACAAAGGGTTTGAAATTGATCTTCTTGAAGTGACAGCTGCATTTTTGTATAATTTTTTTATCTTGCCATTGTTTGTCGGTGCGCTCTGGGAGTTTTTAATAAAATTACGCAGAAACCTCTACATTACTGATGTTGTAACACTTTCAATTTGTTTTTCAACAGTTCTTGTCTATGGAGTTAAGTTTCTTGGAGGTAGAAACTCTAAAGTGGATCTCATCTATCAATTGTTTGCCTTGATTTTTATACAGGCAAAAGGTTTCAATTACAGAGTTTCACTATTTGTGATAATATTCATGGTATTCATTAATGTTGCATATGCATTATCGTTTGTAAGGGGCTTGGTTTGAATATTTTTATAGCATCGAAAACAGATAAAAAGCAAATCATCGAGTCACAAGTCTTCCCGATCGTAATGAATCTGGAAGGAAATAATTATGTTTTAATTCTTAATGAATTTGATTACGATAAATCATGTGATCGTTATTCAATAAAAGACAATTCACTTTACTCATTTTTCATTAAGAATAGAGCTCGTGTTGATAATATATATGTTCGCTGTGTTTTTGATTTTATTAAAATTTACGTGCTCAAAAAATTATTTTTTTCTAAGTGGAAAATAACATTCGATTTTCGGGGTATACTTCCCTTCGAGCTTAAAACCAAAGGTCGTTCAAGTTTTAAACAGTATGTTTGTTACGCCTTAGAATTTTTTGTCTTTAACGCTGCAGATAGAGTTCATTGTGTTTCAAATAAAATGAAACAGTACCTAACTGAACATTATGGGTCTCGATTCGTAAAGGTAATTCGTTGTGGAGTTGCGCCATTCCAAAACTCCATTGAAAAGATGCAGCGTAAAAGCGATTTAATTAAATTTGTATACTCTGGAGGTTTAAGTGAATGGCAATGCTTTGATTCTGTTTGTAACATTATGCGGACTTACCAGGATTTGGGTCATGCATTCAGCTTTACAGTTTTTACGTTAGATGTTGATAAAGCTCGTGAAATTACTTCAGCAGCTGGATTGAGAAGTGATTTAGTTGAATTTAAAAAATTGGCGCAAGCAGATGTTGTGTCTGAGCTTTCAGCCTATGATTTTGGTTTTTTACTTAGAAAAAACGAGCCTACAAATAATGTTGCTTCTCCCATTAAGTTTTCCGAATATGTCGTTGCTGGAGTAATACCAATAATTAGTTCAGGAGTTGGGGATTACAGTGAACTTGTTCAGGATGAAAGCATTGGAATTTTGATTAATTCATTTGATAGTGTACCTGAGTATAGTGTTTTTTCTGAATTACTAGAGTCATATGATTATAAAAATCTTTCAAGAATTTCTTATTCTTTAATGTGGCCGAATTTAATAGATGAAAATTTTTTCTTGGAATAGCTTAGGATTTTAATATGACCGTTTTTTTAATTAATGGGAGATGTTACCACAGCATCGATTGGGTTAGAACTTACCAAAGAAACTTTAAATCTGAAGAGTTTTGTATTGTAACTGACATGATTGAAAGTGAAGGTTACAAAAAGCTTATACAGCCAAATGATAAAGTGCTTGAACTTTATAATGTTGATGCATTGATGTTTCCGTCCGTCTCTAAGATTGCAAATTTGTGGAGGAATGCGTTCAGGTTTATAATTTTACCCGTTCAAGCTATTAAGTTTAGAGCATTGCTTAAAAATTCAAATATGCTTCATGCTACGATTCATGCGCATACAATGTATTATATTCTGCTTGCATGGTTAGCTAGAGTAAAGGTCATAGGTACGCCTCAAGGTAGTGAAATTTTAGTTAGGCCAAAAAAATCTGCTATTTATAAATTTTTCGCTGTTAAATCTTTGGTATATGCAAAAACCATTACTGTTGACTCTCACCTAATGAAAAGTGAAATAGAAAAAATGTCGGGGGTTAAAGCTGTTGTAATACAGAATGGTATTGATGTGCATAAAATACTCAGCACTAGAAGCAATCCATCTGAAAAGACTGGCATTGTATCTTTTCGTGGTATAACTGATTTATATCAAACGAATTCAATTTTTTCTGCATACAATCTGATTGAACCAAATATTCCTTTGAGTGTTATTTATCCGTTTTTTGATTTGGATTACAAAAAAAATGCTATTTTATCGCTGGAGAAGGGCAGGGGCATAAACGATTTTGGACGAGTTACTCTAGATAGAATGATTTCTATTTTTTCTGAATGCGTTTTAGCTGTATCTATTCCTTCAAGTGACTCTTCTCCTCGTAGTGTATACGAAGCAATTTTTTCTAATGCAGTCGTAGCAGTAACAGAACTAAATTGGATAAAGTCTCTACCTTATTGCATGCTGAATAGAATTATTGTTGTTGACCTTTCAGAACGTGATTGGCTTAAGCTAGCGTATGAAAAGGCTTTGAAAATATCAAAAGATGCATATATTCCTTCGCCAGAGGCACTACAGATGTTTGATGAAAATGTCTCTGTGTCTAATTTCTGCGCTCAGTATTATTTTAATAGGTGAGTTATGTTTGATAATTTAGTTTGCAATAACTGCGTAATGGACACTACGGATAGCAAAATAACTTTTGATAGCCATGGTGTTTGTGATCACTGTAATACATTTTTCACCGATATTAAGCCTAAGTGGCATCCGGATGAAAAAGGTTGGGCGGAAATCCAGCAGGTTGCTGAAAAAATTAAAGCGGCCGGTAAAGGCAAAGACTTTGACTGTATTATCGGCATGAGTGGTGGTATTGACAGTTCTTATCTGACCTATTTGGCGAAAGAAAAGCTTGGTTTACGGCCTTTGGTATTCCATGTCGATGCGGGTTGGAATTCGCAAACGGCAGTTCATAACATCGAAAAAATTGTTGATAAACTTGGACTAGATCTCTACACCGAAGTGATTGACTGGGAAGAGATGAAAGACCTGCAACTGGCATTTTTTAAGTCTGGTGTTTCGCACATTGACAGTCCACAGGATCATGCTTTTTTTGCCACTATGTATAAGTTTGCGGCGAAATATAAGGTGAATTACATTCTGACTGGTGGCAACTACTCAACAGAGTGTGTTCGTAACCCACTGGAATGGATGTATTATCAGTCTGACGCCCGCCAATTGACCGACATTCACCAGCAATTTGGTCAACGTCCGCTGAAAAATTATCCGGTGACCAATATTCTCTGGCATAAAGTTTATTTGCCTTATATCCGTGGCATTAAGTTAATCCGGCCATTGGATTTTATGCCTTATCATAAAGAAGAGGCAACCCAGTTCCTGGTTGATAACTATGGTTATCAGCGTTATGCGCAAAAACATTTTGAGTCACGCTTCACTAAGTTTTATGAAGGTTACTGGCTGCCGAAGAAGTTTGGTTATGACACCCGTAAGGTACAGTATTCCAGCCTGATCCTGACAGGCCAGATGACGCGTGAAGAAGCTTTGGAAAAGCTGAAATCGCCAGCTTATGACGAAGAACAAATCGCACATGAATTCGAATATATTGCCACTAAGCTTGGTATCAGTGTACCAGAGCTGCAAAGTTACATGGACGCGCCGAATAAAACGTACAAGGATTACAAAAATCAGCAAGGTATCTATGAGTTAGGGGCCAAGGTTATGCGGATGTTCGGATTAGAAAAAGGCGGAAAACGTTGATTGCAATTGTGGATTATGGTCTTGGCAATATTAGTGCTTTTGCCAATATTTATAAAAAGCTGAATATACCTTTTATCGCAGCTAAAACTGCAGCTGAATTGAACCAGGCGTCAAAAATAATTTTGCCAGGCGTTGGTGCTTTTGACTTTGCGATGGCGCAATTAGCGCGCTCTGGTATGAGACCTGCGCTTGATGAGTTGGTGTTAGCTAAAAAGGTGCCGGTACTAGGCGTTTGTGTCGGCATGCAAATGATGGCCAGTTCCAGTGAAGAAGGAACTCAACCAGGGCTTAACTGGATTGCCGGCCAGGTAAAGAAATTTGATGTGACCAAACTGCAGCATAAACCCACTATTCCGCATATGGGCTGGAACGAGGTCAGTGTGAAGAAAGAGTTGGATGTTTTTGCCGACATCGACTGTGAACATGGCTTCTATTTTCTGCATTCTTATTATTTCAGCTGTCAGCACGCTGAAGATGTGTTAGCCGTGGCCGACTATGCGGGTGAATTTGCTTGTGCTGTCCATCGTGAAAACATCTATGGTTTTCAGTTCCACCCCGAAAAGAGTTTGCTTAACGGCGTTACTCTGCTCAAAAATTTTGCGAATTTATAATTATGCTTCGTTCCCGAATTATTCCTTGTTTGCTGGTCCGCGATAAAGGACTGGTCAAAACAGTGAACTTTAAAAATGCCAAATATGTCGGCGATCCGATTAATGCGGTGAAAATCTTCAACGAAAAATTAGTTGATGAACTTATTGTGCTCGACATTGATGCATCCAGCCAGCGACGCGAGCCCGATTACAAAATGATTGAAAATCTGGCCAGTGAATGCCGGATGCCATTTTGCTATGGCGGCGGTATTAAAACAGTTGAGCAGGCTGTACGCATCAGCAACCTGGGTGTGGAAAAAGTAGCGTTAAGTTCGGCTGCTATTGAAAGTCCGCAACTGATTACCGATATTGCCCAGGCTATTGGACGCCAAAGTGTTGTGGTGGTGTTTGATGTGCGGAAAACTTTATTTGGTAATTACGAAGTCTATTTGTACAACGGCGGAAAAAAAATTAAAGGCGATTTAGTTGCTTTGGCGAAAGAAGTGGAACTGTTAGGTGCTGGTGAAATCGTGATTAACTCGATTGATAACGATGGCAAGATGGCCGGCTTTGACCAGAAACTTATCCGCTTGGTGCGTGACGCTATTAGTATTCCCCTGACGGTTCTCGGTGGCGCTGGCTCCCTGGAACATATTAGACAAGTAATTGATGAACATAAAATAATTGGTGTTGCAGCTGGTAGCCTCTTTGTATTTAAAGGCGTCTACAAAGCGGTGTTAATCAATTACCCTTCGGTTGACGAAAAAAAAGCACTGACCCGCAGGGGCTAAGTGCAGCTTTATTTTTTGCAGGATAATCAATGAAACAAATTCTTCAGGACCTCGCCAAAGGCGGTACTTCAGTGGTACAGGCGCCGGTGCCGGCGGTTTCTTCTGGCCAGTTATTAATCGATACCCGCATCAGCCTGATTTCAGCGGGTACTGAGCGGATGCTGGTAGATTTTGGCAAGGCTTCACTGCTGGACAAGGCGCGGCAACAGCCGGAAAAGGTCAAGATGGTGCTGGAGAAGGTGCAAACGGATGGTTTATTAACGACGCTGGATGCAGTGCGTTCTAAATTAGGCCAGCCATTACCGCTTGGCTATTGCAATGTGGGGGTGGTCGCCGCCGTTGGTCATGGTGTGCCGCAGTTCAAAGTAGGCGATCGGGTGTTATCCAACGGCCCGCATGCCGATGTGGTGCGGGTGCCAAAAAATCTTTGCGCTAAAATTCCTGCCAATGTTTCTGATGAAGCGGCAGCTTTTACTGTGGTTGCCAGCATAGGTTTGCAGGGCATTCGTTTAGCTGCGCCTACTTTGGGTGAGGCGGTCGTCGTCACAGGTGTTGGTTTAATCGGGCTTTTGACAGTTCAGCTGTTAAAAGCGCAGGGTTGCCGGGTACTGGCGATTGATTTTGATCAGCGCAAATTAGCGCTGGCGCAAAGTTTTGGTGCTGAAATTTGTAATCCTGGCCTCGGCGAAGATCCGGTTGCTGCCGGTATGGCGTTTAGTCGTGGTCATGGCGTCGATGCTGTGATTATTACCGCCTCCACTAAATCGAATGATCCGGTGACACAAGCGGCGCGAATGAGCCGTAAACGTGGCCGTATTATTCTGGTTGGCGTGACCGGGCTTGAATTAAACCGGGCGGATTTTTATGAAAAAGAACTGAGCTTTCAGGTGTCCTGCTCTTATGGGCCTGGTCGTTACGAACCTGAATATGAGCAGCAAGGTGTTGATTATCCTCTGCCTTTTGTCCGTTGGACCGAACAGCGTAACTTCGAAGCTGTGCTGGATATGCTCGCCGCCGGCGCACTGAATGTGGAAGCCTTAATTACGCATAAATTCTTGTTTGAGGATGCAGCTGCGGCTTATCAGGTACTGACTGAAGATAAAACCGCCTTGGGTATTTTATTGCAGTATCCGGGAGACACTGCGCCGCGCCATGTGCGGACTGTCATGCTACAGCAAGTGAGTTTTGACCCGCAACAGCCGGTGTTAGGCTTTGTCGGCGCTGGTAATTATGCCGCACGGGTGTTAATTCCGGCGTTTAAAGCCGCTGGAGCTCAGCTGCACAGTATCAGTACCTCCGGTGGTATTAATAGCGTGATCCATGGCAGTAAAGGTGGTTTTGCCCAGGCAACCACTGATACCGATGCTTTGATTAACAACCCGGCCTTAAATACCGTGGTGGTGGTGACCCAGCACAATAGCCATGCCCGTTTTGTGGCAAAGGCGTTGGCTGCCGGTAAACATGTGTTTGTGGAAAAACCACTGGCGATTACGTTGCCAGAGTTGGCTGAAGTTGAGCAGGCTTATCAGCAAAGTGCTGGCCAAAGTGTATTGATGGTTGGTTTTAACCGTAGGTTTTCGCCGCAAGTGCAAAAAATGAAAGCGTTGCTGGCACCAGTGCAGGAACCTAAGTCATTTATTATGACGATGAATGCCGGTGCTATTCCAGCTGATCACTGGACGCAGGATCCGCAAGTTGGTGGCGGTCGCATTATCGGTGAGGCTTGTCACTTTATTGACTTAATGCGTTATCTGGCGGGTAGTGAAATTATTTCGGTGCAGGCACGCCGGATGGGGGATAACCCGCATCAGGCTATTACCGAAGATAAAGCGGCTATTATGCTTGGTTTTGCCGATGGGTCATTTGGCACCATCCATTATTATGCCAATGGGGCTGCCAGTTTGCCCAAAGAGCGGATTGAAGTTTTTGCCGCTGGCCGGGTATTACAACTGGATAACTTCCGTAAGTTAACAGGTTATGGCTGGCCGGGCTTTCGCAAAATGAACTTATGGCGTCAAGATAAAGGGCAGGCGGCATGTTGTGCTGCCTTCTTGTCGGCGATCCAGCAAGGTAAGGCAGCCCCTATTCCAGTGGCAGAAGTTTTTGAAGTAGCACGGGTTTCCATAGAAATTGCTCAGTTGCTGCGCACTCAGCAGGGCTGATCCATGCCTTTAATGTTTGCACAACGAAAAAAACTCAGCCGGTTGTACCATACCATCCGGCCTTTGCGGTTTGAACAAATCTGGTACCGGCTGCGCTATAAGCTGGTGCCGCTGCGTGGTTTGTCGGCTGAGCGGTATTCTCTTGCAGCAGAGGCCTGGTGCTGGCAGGGGCCAGAAGTGCTGACGCCCAGCCTGACCGCTGAGGGCGAGGTTTGTTATTTAAATCTGCCGGCGACTATCCGGCAGCCGTCGGATTGGAATGATCCGGCATTTGCCAAGTTATGGTTGTATAACCTGCATTATTTTGATGACTTAAATGCCATTGATAGCTTAGCAAGACGCAGCTGGCAGTTAGCGCTGGTGAAGCGCTGGATCCTGGACAATCCGCCAGTGGCTGGCAATGGCTGGGAGCCTTATCCGCTGTCGTTGCGATTGGTGAACTGGATAAAGTGGTATCGCCGTGCTGGTATTGACGATGCAGCCATAGTGCAAAGTATTGCCTGCCAGGCTGAAGCGCTCAGTAAACAGCTGGAATTTCATATTCTGGGTAATCATTTATTTGCCAATGCCAAAGCACTGGTGTTTGTCGGCTGTTTTTTACAAGGGCCGGCGGCAGAACGTTATTTACAACTGGGTTTACAGTTGCTGGCGCGGGAAATTCCTGAGCAGTTTTTGCCGGATGGCGGTCATTTTGAATTGTCGCCTATGTATCACTGTATTCTGCTGTGGGATCTGCTGGACTTAATTCAGTTAGCCCAGATCACCGCCAGCCCGCGATTGGCACAGCAACTGCCAGCTTGGTCTGAGGTGGCCAGCCGCGCGCTGCATTGGCTTGGTTGTATGATCCATCCTGATCAGCAAGTCAGCTTTTTTAATGACAGTACCTTTGGTATTGCCGCTACACCTACGCAGTTAAGTCAGTATGCGCAACAACTGGGGTTGCCAGCTGTTACCGAACCCACAGCACTGTTAACTACGCTAGCGCACAGCGGTTATAGCAAGCTTCGTTTTCCACGCCATATGCTGATCCTGGACCATGCGGCGGTAGGGCCGGATTATTTGCCCGGTCATGCCCATGCCGATACCTTAAGTCTGGAGTGGTCTGTTGGCTTGCAACGGGTGCTGGTAAATTCTGGCACTTCTTTATATGGCGTTAGTGCCGAGCGGCTTTATCAGCGGCAGACTTGCGCCCATAACACTGTGTTGGTCAATGGTCAGGACTCTTCCGAGGTCTGGAGTGGTTTTCGCGTTGCCCGGCGTGCTTATGCTAAGTTGTTGAATGCCAATCAGAATGAGCAAGGGGTCATTATTGGTGCTTGCCATGATGGTTATCACAGGTTAAAACAACCGGTGAGTCATTTGCGGACAGTCAAAGCAACGGCGACCAGTTTGCAGATTATTGACCAGCTGACCGGGGCTTTTAACAGTGCCCGGGCGCACTGGTTTTTACACCCAGCGGTACAGGTTCAGCAACGAACTGCCACTGAGTTGTTACTTATATTGCCAACGGCAGAGCAGATCCTGCTGACAAGTTCAGCTGCTGTGGTAGTGAAAGACAGTCAGTGGTTTCCCGGCTTTGGTGTCAGTGTACCGAATAAAGTGTTGTCAGTTGATTTTATCGCTGCAGAGCAACAGCTGTTGTTCTGCCTACAGTAGAGATAGTGTGTTGAAGAAAATTTTAGTGTTGTCGTTTTATTATCAGCCAGATTTATGTGCCGGCTCTTTCCGTTGCACTGCACTGGTGAATGAGCTAATAAAACAACCAGACCTGGCTGTGACTGTAATGACCACGGCGCCAAATCGTTATGCTTCCTTTAACGAGGATGCACCCGCTTTTGAGCAACAGGGCAATTTGCAAATTCACCGTTTTGCTTTACCACGGCATAAAAGTGGTATTTTGGATCAAATTAAGTCTTTTATCAGTTTTTATGCGCAAGCACGGCGACTGAGCAAAACTCAGCACTATGATGTAGTGGTTGCAACTTCATCTCGGTTGTTTACCGCTTTTCTTGGTGCCCGTATTGCCAAAAAACAAGCTGCACCTTTGTATCTGGATATCCGCGATATTTTCCTTGATACCATCACTGACGTGTTCTCCGGCAAAAAATTACTGCTGACAAGACCCATAGTGGCGGCAGTGGAAAAGTATACTTTTGGTGCGGCCCAGCGCATAAATCTGGTTTCCGAAGGTTTTAGCCACTACTTTGCCAGCCGTTATCCGCTGGCAGACTACCGGTTTTATACCAATGGTATTGATGATGCTTTTGCCACACCGCTCAGCGAAACAGCACAAAAAAAACCAGCGTCACCTTTACGCGTGCTTTATGCCGGCAATATTGGTGAAGGTCAGGGCATGCATCATATCCTGCCGGAATTGGCCAAACTGTTACCAAATGTGAATTTTTGTGTGATTGGAGATGGCGGCCGGCGTTTGTTGTTAAAACAACAACTACAACAACTGCCGAATGTCGAAATGCTGCCACCTGTGAACCGGCAGCAATTGTTGGCTGAGTACCATAAAGCGGATGTATTGTTTTTGCATCTGAATGATTTACCAGCTTTTGAAAAAGTGCTGCCGTCGAAAATTTTTGAATATGCCGCCACGGGTAAACCAGTATTGGCAGGGGTGGCCGGATATGCGGCCGAGTTTATCCGGCGCGAAGTGCCAAACGCGGCGGTGTTTGCACCTGGTAACCATCAGCATGCGAAGCAGGCTTTTGAATCCTTAAGCCTGACGCAGGTGGACCGGTCGGAGTTTGTAACGAAATTCCTGCGCCGCAGCATTATGCAACGGATGGCGCAGGATATCCGTCAGTTCAGCCAGGCTTCAGCGCTACAAGGTGAATAATAGCGACTATTGCATCAGTGGACTACTTTTTCTAACAGTGCCAGCTTTCCTGTTTGCACTTGTGCGGCGGCTCTGGCAAACTCGCCGCCATTGCAGCTTGCTGCCATTGCTTTAGGAGTGCAATTTTGATTCGATTGTTAGATATAGTGCTGGCTTTTATCGGTTTAGTGCTGGGATTTCCACTGTTAGTGCTGCTGACTTTGATTGGTCTGTTTGATACCGGTTCGCCGATTTTCCGCCAGGTACGGGTTGGCCGCCAGCAAAAGCCATTTACCTTAGTGAAGTTTCGCACTATGAAACCTGAGACAGCTTCAGTGGCCACCCATTTGGCTAGTGCTGATGCCATTACCCCTTTTGGTGGTTTTTTACGGCGCAGCAAACTGGACGAATTGCCGCAGTTATGGAATGTGCTCAAAGGCGAAATGAGTTTTGTCGGGCCGCGGCCATGTTTATTTAATCAGCAGGAATTGATTTTGCAGCGGCAACAGCGTGGCGTATTTAACCACAGGCCTGGTATTACCGGGTTAGCACAAGTTAATCAAATAGATATGTCGACTCCTGTGTTACTGGCTGAAACGGATGCTCGGATGCTGGCGCAACTGACATTAAAGGAGTATTTTCAGTATATTTTGCAGACCGTGGCAGGCAAGGGCGCCGGTGATCGCATCCAGCGCTGAGTTGGAGCTTTGTTTAAAACCGGGTTTGTTGTGGCAAGGAGTATTGTTTGAATTTAATCAGTTTGTCTTTTAGTAAATATTTCAGCCATTTTTTAACTATGTCTCGATTTAAGAAACGTTTTGTTTCTGTCACTATCGATGTGGTGTTGTTATTTCTGGCTGTTTCTGTTGCCATTTCAATTAGTAGTGCCAGAGATCTGATCTTAAGTACTGACGCTTTATATCTGTATTTTGTCCCTGTGTTTGCCGGTACTATTCTGGCATTTATCAAGTTGGGTCTGTATCGGGCTGTGGTGAGATTTATCGGCTCACATGCCTTGCTGGCCGTGGTATCGGGCGTGATGTTTTCTGGCATGTTCTTATTTATTGCCAATCAATTATTCCGGTTACATTTAACTGTCTCCAGTATGCTGAACTATATGTTTATTGCGCTGATGCTGATTGGCGGTTCCCGCCTGGCGTTGCGGGCTTTAGTGCATGCCAGGGAACGTAAATTTAATCACCAGGTATTGATTTATGGCGCTGGCGCCAGTGGCCGGCAGTTGTTATTGGCGCTGGAGAATAGCGTTGAGTTTCGTGCTGTCGCCTTTTTGGATGATGATCCTTCTTTACATGGTGTGATGATTAAAGATGTGCGGGTCTATTCGCCGGCGCAAATTAATCTGGTGATGGAACAATACGCCATTAGCCGGGTGTTATTGGCACTGCCTTCGGCTTCGCGCTCGGTACGGGCAGAAATTTTAACCCGGTTAGAGCCATTAGGCGTGCCGGTGCTGACGATCCCGGGGATGGCCGATATCGTCGAAGGCAAGATGAAAATTGACGAATTGCAGGATGTCAAAATTGAAGATTTGCTTGGGCGGGATCCGGTACGACCCATTCAAAGTCTGTTAACGGCCAATATCAGTAATAAAGTGGTGATGGTGACAGGCGCGGGTGGTTCTATCGGCTCTGAACTATGCCGGCAAATTTTGCAACAAGGGCCGAAGGCACTGCTGATGTATGAAATGTCAGAGTTTTCTTTGTATGAGATTGACAAAGAGCTGACGCAAAAAATTAAAAACCAGGATCTGGATGTACTGCTGTTGCCGGTGATTGGTTCAGTGCAGGATAGTGAACGATTAAGTCAGGTGATGCAAAGTTATCAGGTTGAAACTGTGTATCACGCTGCCGCTTATAAACATGTGCCACTGGTCGAATTTAATGTGGTCGAAGCGGTCCGGAACAATGTGTTTGGTACCTGGCGGACGGCTGAGGCAGCCATCAGCTGCGGCGTGAAAAACTTTGTGCTGATTTCCACCGATAAAGCAGTGCGGCCAACCAACGTGATGGGCACCACCAAACGGCTGGCAGAACTGGTGTTGCAAGCCTTAGCACGCCGTCAGCAGCAAACCCGTTTTTGTATGGTCAGGTTTGGTAATGTTTTGGGTTCCTCTGGTTCAGTGGTGCCGCTATTTCGCAAGCAAATTAAAGCCGGTGGCCCTATTACCCTGACGCATGAAGATATTACCCGCTATTTTATGACTATCCCTGAAGCGTCGCAGTTGGTGATCCAGGCCGGTGCTATGGGCAAGGGCGGGGATGTATTTGTGCTGGATATGGGCGAGCCGGTCAGAATTTATGATCTGGCGATGAAGATGATCAACCTGATGGGCTTAGTGCCAAAAACCAAGGCCAATCCGGACGGTGATATTGAGATTAAAGTGACCGGCTTAAGGCCAGGTGAAAAACTGTATGAAGAATTGCTGATTGGCGGTTCTGAGCAAGAGACTAAACATCCGCGGATTAAAACTGCTTCCGAGGTGTTTTTAAGCTGGCCGGAAATGTCGATGTTATTAAGTCAGTTGGAAATTGCTTGTGCCAGTTATCAAATTGACACTATCCGCCAGTTGATGCTGGATGCACCTACCGGTTTTAATCCAACTGATGATAACTGTGATTTAGTCTGGCGCCGGCAGCAACAATCGATGCTGGAGCAGGTGAAGGTAGGCTGACAATTTTGGGCACTGTTGCTGATTTATCGCAGTTACAATAGTGACTATCTGTAATTTATTTTTTTAGGTTGTAATTTCAGCAAATGCTGGCGATAATCAGCCTTATTTTTTTCAAAAGGAGAACGGAATGAAAAAAGTCGCTGTTTTTGGTCTGGCGTTAGCCATGGCTTTTTCGGTAAATGCACAGCAGGAAGATTCAGGTGCTGCTGGTTCAGCTGCTAGTGCTGGTACTATCGGTGGTATCGCTACTGGTACTATCGTGGCTGGTGCTATTGCTGCCGGTGTATTAGCTGCTGTTGTTTCTAACAACCGTAGTGATACTGCGCCTGTTGTTGTGGTACCACCAACGCCAACACCAACTTGTAATGGTACAGATCCACTGGTAAACAACGTTTGTACTGGTACAAATAACGTGGTAACAGTGACTGGTACTGGCACTAATACACGTACTATTTCTGTACCTGTAACCTTTACTTACGCACCAACCGTAAAATAACGGTTGTGTTGTGACAAAAAGCCGCCATTTGGCGGTTTTTTTTTGCCTTAAACAATAGGACCTTGGATGGCGCTGCTGGACGCCAAGCGTTGGACTGCCGCAGCGCTTCGCGCCGGTCGAGTCCGAGTTACGACTTATTCAATCAACCTAATGATTAATAAAAAATTTAAAGTAGGTCGGACTCGACCCGGCATCGTCGGGGTAGTCCGACAATCATAGTGGGTAATTTTTTCCACAAGCCATGTCGGACTGCCGCAGCGCGTTGGGCGTCACACGTCGAGTCCGAGCTACGACTTATTCAATCAACCTACTGATTAATAAAAAATTTAAAGTAGGTCGGACTCGACCCGGCATCGTCGGGGTAGTCCGACAATCATAGTGGGTAATTTTTTCCACAAGCCATGTCGGACTGCCGCAGCGCTTCGCGCTACGTCGAGTCCGAGCTACGACTTATTCAATCAACCTACTGATTAATAAAAATTTAAAGTAGGTCGGACTCGACCCGGCATCGTCGGGGTAGTCCGACAATTATGGTGGGTAATTTTTTCCACAAGCCAAGTCGGACTGCCGCAGCGCTTCGCGCCGGTCGAGTCCGAGTTACGACTTATTCAATCAACCTAATGATTAATAAAAAATTTAAAGTAGGTCGGACTCGACCCGGCATCGCCGGGGTAGTCCGACAATCATGGTGGGTAATTTTTTCCACAAGCCATGTCGGACTGCCGCAGCGCTTCGCGCTACGTCGAGTCCGAGCTACGACTTATTCAATCAACCTAATGATTAATAAAAAATTTAAAGTAGGTCGGACTCGACCCGGCATCGTCGGGGTAGTCCGACAATTATGGTGGGTAATTTTTTCCACAAACCAAGTCGGACTGCCGCAGCGCCTTGGGCGTCACACGTCGAGTCCGAGCTACGACTTATTCAATCAACCTAATGATTAATAAAAATTTAAAGTAGGTCGGACTCGACCCGGCATCGCCGGGGTAGTCCGACAATTATGGTGGGTAATTTTTTCCACAAGCCATGTCGGACTGCCGCAGCGCTTCGCGCTACGCCGAGTCCGACCTACGACTTATTCAATCAACCTACTGATTAATAAAAATTTAAAGTAGGTCGGACTCGACCCGGCATCGTCGGGGTAGTCCGACAATCATGGTGGGTAATTTTTTCCACAAGCCATGTCGGACTGCCGCAGCGCTTCGCGCTACGTCGAGTCCGACCTACGACTTATTCAATCAACCTACTGATTAATAAAAATTTAAAGTAGGTCGGACTCGACCCGGCATCGTCGGGGTAGTCCGACAATTATGGTGGGTAATTTTTTCCACAAGCCATGTCGGACTGCCGCAGCGCTTCGCGCTACGTCGAGTCCGAGCTACGACTTATTCAATCAACCTAATGATTAATAAAAAATTTAAAGTAGGTCGGACTCGACCCGGCATCGTCGGGGGTAGTCCGACAATTATGGTGGGTAATTTTTTCCACAAGCCAAGTCGGACTGCCGCAGCGCTTCGCGCTACGTCGAGTCCGACCTACGACTTATTCAATCAACCTACTGATTAATAAAATTTAAAGTAGGTCGGACTCGACCCGGCATCGCCGGGGTAGTCCGACAATTATGGTGGGTAATTTTTTCCACAAGCCATGTCGGACTGCCGCAGCGCTTCGCGCTACGCCGAGTCCGACAATCATGGTGGGTAATTTTTTCCACAAACCATGTCGGACTGCCGCAGCGCTTCGCGCTACGTCGAGTCCGACCTACTGATCATAGTTTCACGCCGTGGATTTTCTGCCTTGCTGTTGTTGTACCTTGGCAAACCTGAGGGAAAACAACACTCAACAATTTGCCGGAAATAGGGTATTCTTCAGCTGTTTAGGTGCAAAGTAAGGAAAAAGATTTGCGCAGCTGCTGTTCCACTCTCACTTCTGCCCGCTGGCTGTTATTGGCATGCCTGCCACTGTTAACTCAGTGTTCCGGCACCACTAAAGGTTATCAGGACACCCTCAGTTATGTACTGTTTCCGGCACCGGATCATCAACTAAGCCGCGCCGAGCTGGCCAAAAGACCTTATGACACTTTGTACGCCAAAGTTGGGGATTTACCGCAGGCAGTGTTAGTGCTGGCTTATGACGAACAGGGCCAGCAAAAATGGTTATCTGCGGATCGGGCTTTGTTAATTTTACAACAAGGTCGCTTGGTGAAAACCACAGGTTTTCCGTTAGATTTAGTGTTCAGTGCCAGGCAGGGCATCGATCCATTGACTAAACCATTGGCACAAATTCAGGTCGGTGATCAGTTTGAGCGGGTTTTAGACTGGTCATTGGCAGAACATACCAGCCAGCTGCAAAAGCTGACCATTATCAGTATTGAAACTGTATCACTGGAATTACTGCAGCAGCAGTTTGATGCTGTATTGGTGCAGGAACAAGTGACTTTTGCCGATCAGAGCATAGCTATTAATCAGTTTTGGTTTGAACGTCGCAGTGGTCGTTTGTTGCAAAGTCAGCAGCAAGCGGCAGCTTTTGCGCCTGTGATGAAGTTGACTCATATCAGTAGCGCTTTGAAATTATTGCCAGCTGAGGTGCAAAGTGCGTCTTAAATTACCTTTGCATCGCCGCTGTTTAGCCGGCTTATGTTTGTTACTGACCACCAGTCTGCAGGCACAATCGCCAGCTGTGCTGGTGGAGTTTAATGGCCAGCAGCAAGGCTATTTCCAACAACCACGGCTAGCCGAAGTGCTGCTGACGGCCAGCAGTGATACCAGTCTGTATTGGCCGGCGGCACGATTATATAAACTTGATCCCAGTCAGATGGTGGCAGCTGAACAGTTACGCGGTGCGGTACTGGAACAATTACGTTTATTAAGTATTCACTGGCAGGCTGAACCGCTGGTGGCAGCTAATTTAATGCAATTACGCAGTCAATTGGCGAACTGGCGGCTGGCACAACCGCTGTCATTAGTACTGGATCCTGATCTGAGTCGGACCCGCGCCGAATTTAACCCCAGACTTGATGCGGGCTTGTACCTGTTACAAGCAAAACGGCGACCTGGTTTTATCACCCTCACCGGTTTAGGTGGTGATCAGTTTGTTGAACATAAAGCTGGCACTCTGGCTTATCAGTATCTGACGCAAGCCTATGGTATCGACCACAGTGGGGTTGATGACATTTATTGGCTGCACGCCGGGCCAGCACCAGTAAAATTACCTGTCGCCAGCTGGAATCGTAATCTGCAGCAATTGCCGCCGGGCAGTCTGTTATTTGTGCCTGTGCCTGCCAAATGGCTACCAGAGCCATGGCAAGATCTAAACCAGCAACTGCTGCAACTGCTGCAATTCAGGGTGTATAAATAATGAAGTGGCCTCAAGTGAAAGTATTTCGTTGGTCGTTGTTAACGCTGGCCTGTCAGTCAGCCTGGGCCGATGTCGAGCTGGCACCTTTGCCTGTGTATAGTCAGTTAAATCAAGGTGGTGTTGGCTTAATCCAAATGCCGACCGCCCGGATGAATGCAGACGGTGATTTTAGCCTTGGCTATCGCGATAACGAAGAATACCGTTTCTGGACTGCTTCAATGCAGTTATTTCCCTGGATGGAAACAACGGTTCGTTATACCGATGTCCGCACCCGGTTATACAGTGATGATCCTGATTTTTCTGGTGATCAGACGCTCAAAGACAAGGGGATTGATGTCAAGTTCAGGCTGTGGCAGGAATCTGCCTGGTTGCCGGCAGTTTCGGCTGGTTTCAGGGATTTTGGCGGCACTGGTTTTTTCGAAAGTGAATACGTCGCGCTTGCTAAACGTTGGGGCGATCTTGATCTGCATTTAGGCATTGGCTGGGGTTATCTTGGCCATCGTGGCAATATCGACAATCCGTTTTGTGATCTTGCTGATCGTTTTTGTAAAAGACCACGTGGCTTTCGTGGCAGCGGTGGCGGTTTTGATACCCAACGCTTTTTTAAAGGACCAGCGGCCATCTATGGTGGTTTTGAATACCAGACGCCGTGGCAGCCATTAAAACTGCAGTTGGAATATGATAGCAATACCTATAAGTTTGACAGGGCTGGGGTGCTAAAACAGGATAGCGCCTGGAACTACGCGGCGGTTTATCGTTATAACGACCAGTTGGATTTAACCCTGAGCCGTCAACGTGGCAATACCATGGGTTTTGGCGTCAATTATCGGTTTAATTTCCATACTGCCAGCCAGATCAAAATTGCACCGGCACCGCGGATGGTACCGGATCAATTACCTGCAGCCAGCAAGCAAGTGGAGAGGTTTGACCTTAGCCATAAGCTGTATTACGAAGCTGGTTTTGTGGTACAGAAATATCAGTTGTTGTCGGATACCGTTATTCTGCAGGGTTATTCGCTCAATTATCGCAATCAGGATGAGTTTATCAACCGGATTGGCCGGGTGCTGGCCACTGAATTACCTGAGACCGTAAAAAGCTATCGGGTGACCGAAGTTTCTGGCGCCATTCCGATGGTTGAAACTGTGATTGATGCCGATAAGTTTGTCCATTTTGCCCGCAGAGACAGCCTGGATGCGCAATTGGCGCCGGCTGTGTTGCGGCAACATCCAGCACCAGTGACGACGGACTGGGCCATGATTGTGGATAATTCCGGTTTTTACACCGGCGCTGATTTATTCTGGATCCAAACCTTTGGCAGTCCGGAACGGTTTTATATGTACCAGGGCGGTGTGCTGCTCAGTGCCGGTTATAACCTCGACAGCAACTGGTCACTAAATTCGACCGTTAAAGTGAATGTGCTGACTAACTTTGATGAGTTTAAATTCAGCCGTGATGCCTTTGAAACTGCTGTCCCCCGTGTCAGAACATTAGTGCGGGAATACGTGCAAGGCAATGATGTCGCCTTGGAAAATCTGTTCGGCTTATGGAAATCCGATCTGCAAAAAGATTGGTATGCTCAGGCCTACGCCGGTGTGCTGGAAACCATGTATAGCGGTGGCGGTGCTGAGGTGTTGTATCGACCGGTAGATTCCAGACTGGCGGTTGGGGTCGATTTAAACTATGTCGGACAACGGGATTACGACCGTACTTTTGGTTTGTTTGATTACCGGGTAATGACCGGGCATGTGACAGCCTACTGGCAGCCAGAGTTTATTGATGATGTGCTGCTGAAAATCAGCGCAGGTCGTTATCTGGCCAAAGACCATGGCGTGACTGTTGATTTCAGCCGCCGTTTTGACAGTGGTATTGTGGTGGGGGCTTATGCCACTAAGACCAATTTATCGGCCAAAGAATACGGCGAAGGCAGTTTCACCAAAGGGTTTTATCTGTCATTCCCGTTTGATGTATTTAGTATTTCGCCATCAATAGGTCGTGGTCAACTGCCGTGGATCCCGATTTCCAGAGATGGCGGCCAGCAACTGAACCGCCCTGCACAATTGTTCAGCCTGACCGATGTACGTTCACCTTTTAGCAAATAAAGCATAAACCGGCTGGAACATGAAAATGGCCAGCCATGTTTGTGTGGGCGAAAATGGGGCGAAGATGGCCAGCCATGTTTAGGCCGAAGATGGCCAGCCATGTTTGATGTAAAACCCTTAGGTTTTAAATGAGATATCGACCGCCAGTTATAGTTCTATCGACACACTGTCGGCTAACCGATGTGCTTTAATTCTGCTCTTAGATAAATTTGGTCTGTAACCACAAGTTTTTACTGTCAAAACTACCGCCAGCGAGCAGTTGACGACAGATATCTGCAGCGACATCCGGATATTGCACCTTGCGGGCAGGTGCTGGTCCTTGCAACCATGTTTTGATGTTGTCGGTGCTCAGTTGATGTTGGCTATCAGCCAATTGCAGTTGTTGCAATGCCAGCGCATTAGATGCTTGCTCCATTTGGCCTTGTAATGGCTTTACCATGATTTTTTTCTGCCATTGTAAGGCTTCGCTAATCAGTTCAAAGCCCGCATTACTTAACACTGCGCCAGCTTGCGCCAAATGTTGCTTAAATGAACTCACCGATGGCGGGTGAAAACGTAGTTGTTGCTGTTGACCCGTGATCCCGGGGCAGCCATAAATCTCAAACTGATAGCCTTTTAGCGGTAACAACCACTGCCTTACCGCTGTTGGATCTTCAAAAGGTAAATAAACTAATACTCGGTTCGGATCTGCGGATGGGAGACTGGATGGTAAATCAATGATGGGTGGCGCTATGGCGGCTCCGACAGCGTGATCAATATCGAAATGGTGCCAATGTAGACCGATATGTTGATCCGATGGAGCAAAATGCCGAAAGACTCTGCGGCTGAACCACGAATTATCCTGCAACGGTATTGGATGCAAAAAAGCGTATTGGTGCCCTAGCGCCAATACAGGTGTCCCCTGACGCTTGGCTGCCCAGGCGGTCACGGGCTCAAAATCGGTGATCACTAAGTCATAGCCGCGGGTATCCAGTGTTTGGATATCACTCCATAACTGGCGTAAATTGGCCTGACATACGCTTCGTAAATAATCAATCCGGCCAGCGCGGCTTGCGAAAGTTAAACCGCGCCTATGTTGCCAGTGGCCAAAGCATGGCATGTCAAATAATTGGTCTGTAGGGCGCCCACTAAACAAAAAGTCGACTTCGACGCCAAGTAGCTGCAGCTGTTTCGCCATCGCTCTGGCTCTGCTGATGTGACCGTTACCCGTTGCCTGGACGCCATATAACAGTCGCATTCATTGACTCCTTTATTCAGCTTGCCAGACTAACTCCTTAAAGTGAGCACGGCACATTGAAACATAACTGTCATTGCCACCAATTTGCACCTGTGAGCCAGTGGTGGCGGCTTTACCATCCTGATCCAACCGCACGACAAAGTTTGCTTTACGGCCGCAATGACAGATGGTTTTCAGTTCAACCAGTTTGTCAGCCCAGGCTAACAAGGCCTGGCTGCCGGCAAAAGTTTCGCCGAGAAAATCTGTTCTCAGGCCAAAAGCCAACACTGGTACATGAAGCTGGTCTACTACGTCGGTCAGTTGTTTAACTTGTTGTTTTGACAAAAACTGTGCTTCGTCAATCAGCACGCAATCAAGTTGTTGCTGTAGTTTTAATTGGCTGCATGCCTGGAAAAAATTTAGCTTATCGTCGAACAGCTGAGCATCCATCGCCAGCCCTATCCTTGAGCTGACTTTACCAATACCAAACCGGTCATCCAGTGCTGCAGTAAAGATGGCAGTATGCATGCCTCTTTCCTGATAGTTATAAGCACTTTGTAATAATGAGGTCGATTTACCGGCATTCATTGCCGAATAGTAAAAATACAACTGAGCCATGGGGATTCTCTTTTAAACACGCGTGCAGCAGTATATCAATTGCCGCTCAAGTTCCAAAGCAAGCCACCCATCAATTTATGGCTTCATATTTACATAAGATTGCGTCAGAAAAGTGACAAATGTTATGGATGGCTATGACTGCTCAAAGGCCAGCAAAAGAAGCTGAAAAGCGACTTATCCAGCAATGCATTTCATGGGGGTATATCTGGCTAAAAATATGCCGAAAAATCGATGGTAACAGTGGATGGCCTGAATTGGTTAGTGGATGGCCTGAATTGGTTATAGCGGCTATGCAAGCTATTTGTAAGCTTGATACAGCCCCTGTGTCGCTGGATGTAGCGAAAAAATCGTATTTTAGTGATCCTTTGGTATCTGTTTTATCTGGCTTAAGATAACTGTCGAATCACGCTGTTTTAATTGTGTCAGATGGTAGAATGCTTTACTTTAGGAGCCGCTTAAAACGGAGGTGGTATGGATAAGTTTTTAGTATTAACCGTTGTGCTGCAGGTGTTACTGATCAGCGTAATTCTGGTGATTATGGGACGTCGGCGCTTCGCTGCGGCCCGGAATAAAGAAATTCATATATCAGCCTTTCGAACAATGGAACTTGCCGGAGCCAACGAGCGGGTGATTACTGCCAGTCGTAACTTCGACAATCAGTTTCAGATGCCGATGCTTTTTATCTTCGGTGTTCTGTTTGTATTGCAGTTTGGTTTGGCTGATTTAGTCTTCGTGTTGTTGGCCTCCATGTTTGTCGTGCTTAGATTGTTGCATGCAGTGGTACATTTGACATCGAATCAGGTGCGGCAGCGGTTTAATTTGTTTCTGGCCAGTTGCGTTGTATTGTGGATTTTCTGGATCCGCTTTGCTGTGAAACTGCTCTAGTAGTGATTGAAGGCGTGATCAGCGCGTGTGATGGGTGTTTTTGATGGCAAATTGGCCTTGGGTATTGTTGTTTTTAAGTGCGTTGAGCTCGGCTACTGTGTTACCAGGCAGTTCGGAAGTTGTGCTGGCAACGATGTGGTGGCAGGGATTTAATCCATGGTGGTTATGGTTAGTGGCAACCAGTGGCAATCTATTAGGTTCATGCTTTAATTGGTGGCTTGGCGGGCAGCTCTTGCGTTTTCAACACAAACGCTGGTTTCCGGTTAGTGCTGAGCAACTTGAGCGGGCGCAAGGCTGGTTTCAGCGTTGGGGGCCGATGTCATTATTAATGTGTTGGTTGCCGGTCGTCGGGGATCCGCTAACCATCATGGCTGGTGTGCTAAAAATGCGACCTTGGCTGTTTTTATTGCTGGTAACTATTGCCAAAGGGAGTCGATATGCTTTGCTTTTGTTGTTGGCTGAACATCTGTTGCCAGCACCATAACGCGATAGCACGGCTAGTTGTCGATTTTTTGGCAGAAACTGTGTTCAAACTGCAGAACAAATGACAAAACTCTAGGCGAAATCACCGCTTTCGGTCATCATAGCGCAATTATTTAGACACCAAGAGAAGGTAATACAATGGAATACGCACTGACCGCAGAAGAACTGAAAAAAGTCACCCAATTGGATGCTGAACAGCGCTACGAGTATTTTATTAATGCAGTAGCCGATCTGGAAAAAATTTGGATCCTGACCGATGAAGAAGGTTTTGTGCTGGTCACCGCTGAAGATGAACGTTGCATCCCGGTTTGGCCTCATGCCGAAATTGCACAACTGTGGATTGAAGGTGACTGGGCAAATTGTTCGGCTCAGGCTGTCGACATTAGCACCTGGATTGACAAATGGACAGCGGGTTTGGATGGCGATGAGTTGTCCATTGCAATTTTCCCGCATGCAGACGAACCAGGCATTGTGATTGGGCCGGTCGAACTGCAGGAAACGCTGTTAGAAGCGATGCAAGATGATGCCAGCCATTAATCGATTGTCTTGAGCTCGTTTTGATTGTGAGCCCGAATATTTCAAGTCTGTGATCGGAAGTATTCGGGTGAGCAAAATTGAAGCAAAATTTCATTTTACTATTGATAACCATTCTTAATTAGATTACGATAACGGTGTTTTCAACATGCCTTATCGGAAACTATATGTATATCTGTGTGTGTAAAGCCGTCACTGACAAAACCATTCGCCAAAAAGTGGCAGAAGGCATGTGCTCTATGCGCGAGATGAAGCAGTGTCTTGGTGTGGGCAGCCAGTGCGGAAAATGTACCCCAGCGGCGCAAGACCTGCTAAATCGAAGCCTTACAGAACAAATGATTCCTTGCCGTGTTTTGGAACAGCAACGCCCAGCCGCATAAGTGAGAACCAATAGATATCTGTGGTTGTAAATCAACTCGACTATTTAAATTCAATCAACCCATCATCCGCTGTGGAATGTTAGCTAGTAGCTATTTTGCTGAAAACATTCTCATTAGCCATGCACCTAGCCACCCATCTTCTTTTTTAATTCACGCAGTGCTAATGCAGGCCATCCATATTTAAGATGTTAAATGTTTTCGTTTCTTGCAGAACCGCAGAACGGGATTTTGTGTAAGTCTGGCAGACTGCCAGTTTCGAAAGTGCTAATACAGGCCATCCATATTTAAAGTGCTAATGCAGGCCATCCATATTTAAGATGTTAAATGTTTTCGTTTCTTGCAGAACCGCAGAACGGGATTTTGTGTAAATCTGGCAGACTGCCAGTTTCGAAAGGAATACCCCGGGGCAAAAGAGATATGATTTTTCACAGCAAGGCGTTCGACTTACCTGCTGTTGACCACTTCAAATTGTGAGCATCGGCAGTAATTTTTGCAAATGTATTGCGTCTGCTTAAGTTCTGACTTTGTCACCATTGCTGCCGGTTGCGATCTGGTACCGAAACAATTACTTGTCACAACTAAAACTCTCAGGAAAGCTTCGCCTGCATGCGCAAATGCCATGTACAGAGTGTAGATTTAAATGCTGGCAATACTGTTTGACGGCACTAACAGTACCTATTACGTGAAAGAAATTTGTTTCAAGATGAAGGCAGTTATGAAGCCAGCGAGCGATAGGCACTCCAAGTCGAACTAACATTGATGGTAGTTTTACATTCATTGTCTGTGGTTTGGCAGCACGAATATGTCGACTCGTCCAGTCTAGAAGTTCAAGATAATCGGAAAAACAGTAGGAGATATGTTCTTGCCCGCTCTTTACATCGATATCATCAGAGAAAGGTAGTAACTTGCCATGAAAGATACCGCGAACAGCGTTGCCGAGCCGATTTTGGATACTGGTATAGTCTGAAGTTTGTGGGGATTCAGCGATTTTTGCGCGCATCGGATTAAGATCAACATACGCCATCACACTGAGTAGCGCTTTTTCCCCCAGCAATGCCTGACATTTAAAACGTCCTTCCCAAAACCGTCCGGTGCATTCGTCTTCAGCATTGGCGAGTCTGGCAATGTGCTCATTTAGACATCGCATAAACCAACTAATATCACAGAGCCGGTTGCGATACTTTTCAACTATTGAATCAACAACTTGTCTTTCAGCTTCGCCACTGGATTCCCCGGCGAGTTCACGTTCAGCCAGTGCAGGTAAATGAAAAAGCATTTGCCAATGTTGTAAAACCTCTAGTTTGCTCCAGCTTTTGGCTTTGGCTGTATCGACCCGGACAACAAGATGATAGTGGTTGGTCATCAGGGCATAAGCGGCAATGTCGATAGCGAACATTTGTGTGAGTAGAGCCAAGCGTTCAGTCATCCATTCTCGGCGATGTTCAAAGTTGTAAGTGTCTGTTATACCACATAAAAAAGCACGTCGAACACATCGACTGACCAAGTGGTAGTAACAAGTTTGGCTTACTGCTATCTGGAATTTACGTGCAGTTGGCATGGCATAATCCAAAATCAATAATTAACTAAATGTAAATATAGATGCAAAAGTGTAATAAGTTAAGGTTTGAATAATTTATTTATTGCGCCGTAAAATTCGGATTAAATTGAAGCCTATTATTTGGAGTCTGGTGCCTTAGAGTCGATCATCTTTTCAGGGATGGCATGCTTATACCTAGCTTGGATGTGTGGCTGGCCTGTATTAGTTCGTACATGGCTGGGTTGAATTCATTTGATAGCTCGTTTTTATGCAGCTCAAATTATGGATGGCCTAAATATGTTTAGCTGAACAATTCACTTTTTATCCTTTATTTTTGCATTTATATATGTTTTTTATTCAAATGAATGCTTTCGTGCGGCATAATGCGATCTTTTGTTGCTGCAGTTTAGTGGTTGCAGCTTATAATTTACCGTTTTTTTGCTTGCTCAGAGGTCGTGATGTATAAAACTCCGCAAACTCCAATTCGTACTGTCGCTGTGGTCGGTGGTACCCATGGTAATGAATTTTCAGGAATTTACCTTGAGAAGCGCTATCGCGCCCAGCCGGAGCTCATCCAGCGTAGTAGTTTTACCAGCCGTACCTTGTTTGCTAATCCGATGGCGCACCAGGCGAATAAAAGGTATCTGGACAGTGATTTAAACCGGCAGTTTAAAACTGTTGATTTAGCAGATGCCAACCTTACGAATTACGAGCAAAGCCGGGCTAAAGTAATTAATGTCGAACTGGGCCCAAAAGGGCAGGCTAAAACGGACTTTATTATCGATTTGCATAATACCACCAGTAATATGGGCGCTTGTCTGATCCTGACCCAGCCTGGCCGGATTTATAATCTATTAGCAGGTTATATCAAATTGAAAATGCCGGAGGCCGTGATTTCCCGAGATGAAGATCATTTTGCTGCCGAAGATCATGCGTTATTGTGCACGGTCGGAACTTTTGGAGTTATCGTCGAAGTAGGACCACAATCCCAGTCAGTATTACGTCAGGATGTGCTGGAACAGATGGATGAAATGACTCAGCATATCCTTGATTTTATTGAACACTACAATCTTGGTACCTTGCCGCAATTACCAGAAAAGGTTGAGGCTTTCCGTTATTTACATAGTATTAAGCTGCCGATGAATGACCAGGGTGAACGTTTAGGTATGGTGCACCGGCAAGTGCAGGATTGTGATTATCAAGCTATTCTGCCCGGACAACCACTGTTTGCCATGTTTGATGGTTCTGAGCAAACCTATCAGGGCACTGAGGTGGTGTATCCAACCTTTATTAATGAAGCGGCCTATTACGACAACAATTTGGCAATGTCACTGAACGATAAAGTCTGGATTGTGATTGCCCAGGATTAATCCACCGGTAGTAAACGGAAGGGCGGCTATTCCGCCCTTTAGTGATTATAATTCGGTGTAATGTGCTTTTTTCTGAATAAGTTCAATTGCATAGTTATCCGGATCTCGAACAAATGCAATTTCAGTTGTACCACCTTTCACTGGTCCTGGTTCACGGCTAATCACGCCACCACGAGTACGGATTTGGTCGCAGGCACTGTAAACATTGTCCACTTCCAACGCGATATGGCCAAAAGCATTGCCCAACTCGTACTGATTTACGCCATAGTTATAAGTCAACTCTAATACGGCGCCGGCAGATTCATCGTGATAACCAACAAAGGCAAGGGTGTATTGGTATTCCGGATTA
The DNA here is from genome assembly GCF_059620065.1 of Rheinheimera sp. B2H12. Taxonomy (NCBI): domain Bacteria; kingdom Pseudomonadati; phylum Pseudomonadota; class Gammaproteobacteria; order Chromatiales; family Chromatiaceae; genus Rheinheimera; species Rheinheimera sp. B2H12. The sequence continues at coordinate 1,969,566 of NZ_CM184363.1, forward strand.
TCAGACTGTCGTAACAGTTTCATTCCCAATACTTCGGTATAGAATTCTATTGAACGTTCCAGGTTAGTCACCCGCAACATGGTATGCAGCATTCTCATCGGACACTCCTAATCGGTTTTCTCTTTAAATTCACACAGATCTTCCACTAAACAACTGCCACATTTTGGCTTACGAGCCATGCAAGTGTAGCGGCCATGCAGGATTAACCAATGATGGACATCCAGTTTAAATTCGGCTGGCACAACTTTGAGTAACTTTTGTTCTACCTCGTCGACATTTTTACCTGGTGCAAAATTCATCCGGTTACTGACACGAAAAATATGGGTGTCCACAGCGATAGTGGGCCAGCCAAAGGCCGTATTCAGCACAACATTGGCCGTTTTGCGGCCAACGCCTGGTAAGGCTTCCAGCGCTTCGCGATTTTCTGGTACTTCACCTTGATGTTTTTCCAGCAAAATACGACAGGTTTTAATCACATTTTCGGCTTTAGAATTAAACAGGCCAATGGTTTTTATATAGTTTTTTACCCCATCGACCCCGAGGGCCAGCATAGTCGCTGGCGTATTTGCCACCGGAAATAACAACCGGGTTGCTTTATTAACCCCGACATCTGTTGCTTGAGCCGATAACAATACCGCAATTAATAGTTCAAACGGACTGCTATATTCCAGTTCGGTGGTTGGTTTAGGGTTATTCGCTCTGAGTCTGGTTAAAATTTCAGTTCGTTTTTGCTGATTCATCCGCCGCTGTTCTCTGCAGTTGCTACCTGTGTCACCCTGGCTCTGGTCCTGGTCGGTTTTGCTTGCTGTACACGGTTTTTCTGTCTTAAATCAATGGCATTTTTTGCCGCAATTAAAAAACCTAGGACCAAAAAAGCGCCAGGTGGCAGGATTGCGAGTAGCAGATTACTGTCACTATGAAACAGCTGAATTTTCAGCACAGTGGCCCAATCGCCCAACAGATTATTCGCGCCATCAAACAGGGTGCCTTGACCGAGGATTTCACGGATGGCCCCCAAAGCCACCAGCACGGCGGTGAAACCAGCGCCCATCATCAGACCATCGGCCATGGCTGGCAACAACGGGTTTTTCGAAGCAAAAGCTTCGGCGCGGCCAATAACAATACAGTTGGTGACAATCAGCGGAATAAAAATCCCCAGCGACTGATACAACTGATAAGTATAAGCATGCATCAGTTGTTCGATGGCCGTCACCACGGCCGCTATCACCATCACAAAGACCGGGATCCGGATTTCGTTCGGCACCTGATGACGGATCAGTGACACCACCAGATTGGTTGATGTCAGTACCAGCATGGTCGCAAGACCCAGCCCAAGTGCGTTGGTTACATTGGAGCTGGTTGCCAGTAACGGACAAAGGCCAAGCAGTTGCACCAGCCCCGGGTTATTTTTCCACAAACCCTGGCGGGCGATTTCCCGATATTGTTGCATAGTTACCTCAGGCTCACTGACATTTAGACTGTTGATCGGCCAATTCAGGGTGTTGGGTTAGATATAATGCGGTCCGTTTGACCGCGGCCACCACAGCTCGCGGCGTGATAGTTGCACCGGCAAACTGATCAAACTGGCCACCATCTTTTTTCACGGCAAATCTTTTGTCATCAGCACCTTGCACTTGCTGTTGCTGGAAACTGTGGATCCAATCCCCTTTGCGTGTTTCTATTTTATCACCAAGGCCGGGCGTTTCTTTATGCGTCAGAGTCCGGACTGCTAAAATGGTGCCATCCGGTTGAATGGCGGCTAGCAGCTGAATGTTGCCACTATAACCATCCGGTGCCGTGGTTTCAGTGACATAAGCTGCCAACTGACCTTGCTGGCGCCAGCGATAGACTTTGGCCTGTGGTTGGGCAAAGACGGCTGGTTCTGCCACCAAGATGCAGTCATTCAATAAATCGGCACTGGCGGCGCCAGCAGGCAGAACCTCCTGCAATAAACGCAATTTTTCAAGTTCGGCCTGACGGGCAATTTCTGGTGCTGTCAGTTGATTGATACCGGCCACCAACAACACACAAATTGCGGCGGCTCCTCCAAGTAATAATGCATTTTTACTTACAAATTTAAGCACTTAGCGTCCTCCTTTGTCTGGATGCGCTCTGTGACCATAGGTTCTGGGTCTGGTGTAATAATCAATCAGTGGCACAGCCAGATTCGCCAGCATCACGGCAAATGCAACGGCGTCCGGAAAGCCACCATAACGACGGATAATAAATATCAATATACCAATCAGCGCGCCATAAACTAAGCGGCCTTTGGTGGTCGTTGAGGCTGAGACCGGATCTGTGGCAATAAAAAATGCCGCCAACATGGTGCCGCCAGATAACAGATGAAACAGTGGACTGGCATTCAAATCAGGGCTTATCAGCCAAGCCAGGCTGCTGGCGATGGTCAGACCGCCCAGTAAGGCCAAAGGAATGCGCCATTGAATAACTTTTTGTTGTAGCAACCACAAGCCACCCAGTAAATAGGCCAGATTGACCCAGTTCCAGCCGACGCCACCCAGACTGTCAAATACTGGTTGTTGCTGGCTTTCCGGCACGGTCCGACCCGCGGCTAAATCGGTTTTTAGCGTATCCAGTGGGGTGGCCATCGTCATGCCATCCGCATCGGTTTTCAATTGGGTCAAGCTGTAGCCAGCGCAACTGAAGTTGGTAAATACCGCGCAAATCGGATCGGCAATACTTTGTGGCTGCGCCTGCAATTGCTGTGGCGGTAACCAACTGGTCATTTGTTGCGGAAATGAAACCAAGAGCATGACATAAGCAGCCATCGCCGGATTAAACAGGTTATTGCCAAGGCCACCATACAATTGTTTTACAATGATAATTGCGAAGGCCGTGCCACCCACAATAATCCACCATGGCGCATAAGAAGGAATGGCCACCGCTAACAGCACTGCAGTTAATAGAGCGCTGTTATCTTTTAAACGTGGCAATACCGGCTTGGCTCTAAGTTTCAGCACCAGGGCTTCACTGGCCCAAGCGGTGATCACGGCCAGCAGAATTTGCAGCAGAACGGCATAACCGAAAAAATAACATTGTGCTGCAATTCCCGGGATACATGCCAATGTCACAGTGCGCATCAGGACCGAGGTATGTTGCTGACTGTGATGATGCGGTGAGCTGGCAATTCTAAAACTCATGCGGGGTCCTTAGGTTCGGTGGCCTGTTGCGCTTTTTTCGCTTTGGCGCGGGCAATGGCAGCAGCGATGGCTGTAGCTTTTAGATCCGCTGCGGTTTCTGCATTACTTTCAACGGCATGTGTGGCTGGTTTGTATTCTGCCGGACTGTCAGTCTGTGCGTTAACCTCAGTTTGCTGCTGGGCTTTTTTCGCTTTAGCACGGGCGATAGCAGCTGCGACAGCGGCAGCTCTTGGATCTGCGGCTACGGCGCTATCTGTCTCACCGTCACCGGAAAGAGTGGGTGTCTTGGTTACTGGTTCTTCAGCAGCAAGGGTGGCTGGCTTGAGTGCTGGCTTGAGTTCTGCCTGACCTGCTGTCTCAGCTGCAGACCTGTCTTGCTGCTGGGCTTTTTTCGCTTTAGCACGGGCGATAGCAGCTGCGACAGCGGCAGCTCTTGGATCAGCGGCTGCGGCGCTATCGGCCTCACCGTCACCGGAAAGAGTGGGTGTCTTGGTTACTGGTTCTTCAGCAGCAAGGGTGGCTGGCTTGAGTTCTGCCTGACCTGCTGTCTCAGCTGCAGACCCGTCTTGCTGCTGGGCTTTTTTCGCTTTAGCACGGGCGATAGCAGCTGCGACAGCGGCAGCTCTTGGATCAGTGGCTGCGGCGCTATCTGTCTCACCGTCACCGGAAAGAGTGGGTGTCTTGGTTACTGGTTCTTCAGCAGCAAGGGTGGCTGGCTTGAGTGCTGGCTTGAGTTCTGCCTGACCTGCTGTCTCAGCTGCAGACCCGTCTTGCTGCTGGGCTTTTTTCGCTTTAGCACGGGCGATAGCAGCTGCGACAGCGGCAGCTCTTGGATCAGCGGCTGCGGCGCTATCGGCCTCACCGTCACCGGAAAGAGTGGGTGTCTTGGTTACTGGTTCTTCAGCAGCAAGGGTGGCTGGCTTGAGTGCTGGCTTGAGTTCTGCCTGACCTGCTGTCTCTGCTGCAGCCCCGTCTTGTTGCTGGGCTTTTTTCGCTTTAGCACGGGCGATAGCAGCCGCGACAGCATCACTTCGATTGCTGCTGGCGGTTTCGTTAACATTGGCTGGCTCACCATCGGAGGCGGTGACAGTTTCGTTAACAATGGCTGTCTTGTTTGTGGTTTCAGCTGCAGATTTGGCTTGTTGATAAGCTCTGGCTTCGGCTTTTTTCTGCTCGCGGGCGGCAATGATTTGTTCGCGGCTCAGGGTTTCTGCTGGGCTCTCAACATGGCTGGCCTGAATTCTGGCTTGTGCTGCTGCCACTTCGCGTTGCTTTTGCTGCTCTGCCATTTGTTGCTGGCGTTGCGCTGCCAGCGCTTGATTTCGGGCGTTGCGTTGTTGTTTTTCCCGTTCTAACCGTTCATTGCGGGCTTCAAAACGGGCTTTGGCCTGTTCTGCTTTTAATTCTTCCCGGCTTTGTTCACGGATTTCAGCTTTCGCGACACGATAATAATGCACCAGCGGAATTTCACTGGGGCAGACATAAGCACAGGCACCGCATTCAATACAATCGGCCAGGTTGTATTCTTTTAGCTTGTCTTGATCTTTGGCTTTGCTGTACCACAACAGTTGCTGTGGTAACAAAGTTGCCGGGCACACTTCGGCACAGGCACCACAGCGGATACAGTCCAATTCAGCTCCGGCCACCGGCAGCTCGGCCTGAGTTGGGGCCAGGATGCAGTTGCTGGTTTTCACCAAGGGCACTTGCAGTGAGGGCAGGGTAAAGCCCATCATGGGGCCTCCCATAATCACCCGCTGATTGATTTCCGGCGCGAAGCCGCAGTGATCGAGCAAAGTGCCAACTGGTGTTCCAATCAGAGCATGGATATTTTGCGGTTGTGATAAGGTTTGTCCCACCACGGTAACAATCCTGGAGATCAGCGGAATATCATCCAGCACAGCTTGGGCAATCGCAAAGGCAGTGCCAACGTTTTGCATCACAATGCCAATATCCAGCGGGCGACGGCCGGCTGGTACTTCTTTACTGGTCAGCAGTTGGATCAGTTGTTTTTCACCACCAGAGGGATACTTGGCAGGCACCACCCTGACCAGATAACTGTCACGCTGACTGGTTGCCGCCTGCATGGCCGTAATGGCATCAGGTTTATCATCTTCAATCCCAATCAGCACTGCGGCCGGATTGAGCAATTGACACAAAATATCAATGCCTTTGACAATAGTGGTAGCGTATTCCTGCATCAACACCGCATCAGCTGTGATATAGGGCTCACATTCGACCGCATTAATAATCAGATAATCTACGCCGGTACTGGCAGCTGATTTAATATGGGTTGGGAAACCTGCGCCGCCCATGCCAGCAATACCCGCTTGCTGGATCCGCTCCAACAACTCATGTCGTTGAGCACTTTCCAGATCAAGTGGAAAACGTTCACGCCATTGCTCAAGGCCATCTGGTGCTATCACCACACAAGGCTCTGGCAAGGCAGAAGGGTGGGCTGATGGATGCGCTTCGATGGCCAGCACTGAGCCTGAAGTCGGTGCATGTACAGGTACTGCCATCGCATTACTGGCATAGGTCAGTGGCTGTCCTTTGAGCACCCGATCACCAGGCTGCACCAGCACAGTACCTGCCACACCAATATGTTGACGTAATGGCACATAAAGCCTGTCCGGCAGCGACATGCGGCCAATGGGCTTCTGTTGGGTTTGTTGCTTGCGGGCTGGCGGATGGATACCACCGTGAAAATCCCACAACTGACCTGCTTTAATTTGCTGAAATAAAGACTGCACTTAGTTGGTCTCCACCACTTTGACCGGAATTGCCTGCAAATCCCATTTCCATCTTTCGGCGGTTGTAGCAATCGGGATCATATCAATACAGTTAACCGGACAAGGTTCCACACAGAGATCGCAGCCGGTACATTCATCACTGAGCACGGTATGCATTTGTTTGGACGCGCCGAGAATAGCGTCAACCGGGCAAGCCTGGATGCATTTAGTGCAGCCAATACATTCATCTTCGCGAATAAACGCCACTTTTTTGATAGCAGGGCCAGCAGCGCCATCCAGCGGTTTGGCTTCAACGCCCATTAAATCGGCCAGTTTTTTAATCGCGGCATCGCCGCCAGGTGGGCATTTATTGATGGCATCGCCATTGGCGATGGCTTCGGCATAAGGCCGGCAACCTGGGTAACCACATTGACCACATTGGGTTTGCGGCAAAATATCGTCTATCTGATCAACCAGTGGATCAGCTTCTACTTTAAAGCGCAACGCGGCATAACCCAGCACAGCCCCAAATACCAGCGCCAGGCATCCTATTGCTATCAGTGCAACTAACATCGACATATTAAACCTTGACCAGACCGGTGAAGCCCATAAAGGCCAGTGACATCAGACCCGCAGTAATCAGGCCAATAGCCGCGCCGCGAAATACCACCGGCACATCGGCACTGGCCAGCCGCTCGCGCATCGCCGCGAATAACACCAGCACCAGAGAAAAACCAACAGCAGCACCAAAACCATAAATCACGGAGCCGAACAAGCCATGATTCGCATTGACATTGAGCAAGGCGACGCCAAGCACGGCGCAGTTGGTGGTGATCAGCGGCAGGAAAATACCCAGCAGCCGATACAACGCTGGGCTGGTTTTATGCACCACCATTTCGGTAAATTGCACCACCACAGCGATCACCAGGATAAAACTCAGGGTACGCAGGTAACTGAGTTCGAGCGGTGCCAGGATATATTGTTCAACCAGATAGCTGCATAATGAAGCCAGTGTCAGCACAAAAGTGGTCGCCAGACACATGCCGATGGCGGTATCCAGCTTGTTAGATACCCCCATAAAAGGGCAGAGGCCAAGAAATTTGACCAGCACAAAATTATTGACCAGTATAGTACTGACTAACAGCAGCAAAAATTCAGTCATCATCAATGCATTACCAGGTTATCTGCTTCGAAGCAGGCTTCGTTCGTACATAGCACGACTAACCTCGCCAGAAGGCTGTTTTTTGGGTGCGCTATTATGCGGACTTTGCGTCAGGCAAACAACCCGATAAATAGCAAGGTTTTGCATTTATAGGTACAAATATGCAGCAGTGCTGTTTTTTTCTGCACACTGCATTACAACGGCGCTGGTTTGCCAATGTAGTAACCTTGGGTGCCATCAATAAATAACGACTCCAGGGTATGTTTTTCTTCCTGCGATTCGACACTTTCTGCCAGCACAGCCACTCCAATCCGATGCGCCAGATCGATCATCAACCGCATAAAATATTGATTGTTTTTATCTTCATCAATCTGTCGGGTATAGCTGCCGTCCATTTTAATAAAGTCCGGTTTTAAATCACGGAAAAATTTAAAAGACGTGATGCCGGTGCCAAACTTTTCCACTGTCAGTCTGCTACCGCAGCGGTGCAACATATCAATAAAACGTTTACTGGTTTTCAAATTCTGTTGCATGCCAAATTCACTGACTTCAAACACCAGTTTGCTGGCCAGGGTGGCATCTTTTAATAACCGTCGCTCCAGCCAGATGACAAAATGATCATCATGTACGCTGCGCGGCGACAGGTTGATACCAAAATACTGATCCTGCAAATTACGATGTTTAATGGCCGTAATGCCGGTTTCGACAATCAACCGATCAATTTCAGTGATTTTATCCAGTTTTTCTGCCATCGCCAGAAAAGCGGCGGTGGGTAATAACTGATTTTCCATGGTTTTAAACCGCACCAACATTTCACTATAGGTCTTCGACGAACGGTTGGATGGCTGGATACTCTGGATCAGTAACGACAATCTGTTGTTATTAATCACATCTTCAATCACCAGTCGCCAATTCTGATTACCATAGCTACTGGCTGCCAGATCACCGCCAGCGCTTTCTTTTTGCAGATGCCAGCTATTACTTTGTTTGGTTTGCGCCAGACTGATCGACATGTCGGCAACAGCCAGTAATTCGCCTAGCGCTTTACCGGTTTCATAACCGACCAAACCGGTATAGGCCACTGAATCAAGTTCGGTCAGTTGTTGATATTCATTCAGCCGGCTTTGCAATTGCTGGGCAAAATTTTCCGCTTCTTTGGCGGTCACACGGGGCAGTAATAAACCAAAGTCTGAACTGTTTAAGCGGAATAACTGGAAATCGCGGTAATTTCCGGCAACTTTTTGCAAAATTGCCGCCACAGCCTGAATATATTTATCACCTTCCTGGTAACCACGACTTTGGTTGATTTGTTGTAATTCAGTACAGCGGCTGATGGCAAAAATACCAAAATCAATCTGACCGCCTTCTGCCAGTTGCTCTTGATAATATTGCATAAATTTGTTGCGATTAGGCAAACCAGTGACAGCGTCTTTAAAGGCATCCTCCGTCGCCTGACGGGCATGCTGCGACATTTGCTGAAATTGTTGTTGGCTAAAACTGGCAAACTTCGCCATGGCCTGACCAACGCTATCAAATTCGCCTGGCAGTTCCTGCAGTTGTAAATCTGCTTGTGGATCGCGCATAAAACGTTCGATCGACTGACTAATACTGTAATTTAACCGTTTCAGCAGGTTTTTTTGCAGCACCGGCATACAAAGCGCGGGCAGCAGACAGAGTAATAAAGGTGCCAATAAAATCAACAACAGCGATTGCCGGAATACGGCATCGGTCTGATCAAAGTCAGGTTGAAAACTCAGTTGCAGGTTCAGGTCCTGGTTTTTCATCACCGCAGCCTGGCGCTGGATACCGGCTAACTGATAGAGGCTGTCCAGCCAACCGGCCTTGGCGGTGGCAGCATTATGTTCATGCAGCACCACGCCATCGAGCTGACTTAACATCAGTAATTGCGGGTTACTGCTGGCTCTGATCTGCTGGACTAAGGTTTTATAGTCATTACCGACAAAATTCTTCAGTTGGTGCGCGATGGCATTTTGCTGTAATTGATAGATCTGATTGATTTGTTGTTGCTGGTTCAGCAGCAGTGCCTTCACCCCCAGTGCAGTCAGCAGGAAATAACACAGCAACTGAATGATAAATAAGGTGCGTAATATTTTCATAACGACAGTTTTTCCATGTTGCAGGACAACTCGATCTGAGCATCGGCTGAATCAACTATAGACGGCATCCTGAAGATGCAGGACTCGTGATTTAAAAGTCAATTAAAACAAAAAATTGCGATAAAGGAAATAAAGATATAGCGGCTTTGGCAGAGAGAATATAGAAACATCAGAATAGACAGTAAAGGTTACTGTGTGAAGGTGGCTCCCCAGGTTGGACTCGAACCAACGACCTACGGATTAACAGTCCGCCGCTCTAACCGGCTGAGCTACTAGGGAATTCTAACGGTTATGGTTATTTCAGTTTGGCTCCCCAGGTTGGACTCGAACCAACGACCTACGGATTAACAGTCCGCCGCTCTAACCGGCTGAGCTACTAGGGAACTGAAATAACATGTTGCAATCTACAGCTTGGCTCCCCAGGTTGGACTCGAACCAACGACCTACGGATTAACAGTCCGCCGCTCTAACCGGCTGAGCTACTAGGGAACTGTGTACTGCAACGGGGCGCCATACTAATGCGCCGCTTTAAGGCTGTCAACACTTTCACCTGATGAAATTACGCATTCTGGTTCACTTGCCGATTGTTTAGGCAAAGTGATGAAAAAGTAACAAGTTCAGCTGCTTTCTGCCGGTTTTTTGCCATGGTGGCCATTCACTTTCGCCAGATCGGCCACAGGGCAGTCAGGGTAAGGCCTAGCGCAGGTTACTCACAGAATCTGTGGATATCTTTGTGGATGACAGGTGTTCCTCCTGTGTGAAGCCAGTAATAATGCGGCTTAGCGCCAAATCAATATCTGCAGCTAAAAATATTATTATGTTTTGATTCAGTGGCTTACAAAAATGCGACGAATGGCATTTGGCTGGTATTTCCATGCCTTGCTGAAAATTTCAGCAAGGTGACAATTGTGAACTGTTTTACGTCAGATCTGTTATCTCGCTGCATTGCTGCATTTTTTTCTAGCGGATGCAGCCCTGGACTGGTTTTTTCACTACAATAGCGCACCCGCGCTTAAAGACCTGCATTATGAGTAAAACTGCTGTTGCCAAAATTTCGATGACTGAGGGCGATATTCGTCAGACATTGACCCGGATGACGGTACCTATGTTGTTTGGCATGATCACCTTAATGTCGTTTAACTTAGTGGATACCTTTTTTATTTCCATGCTGGGTACCCGCGAACTGGCGGCTGTCAGTTTCACCTTTCCGGTGACCTTTACTGTGATCAGTCTGGCGATTGGTCTGAGTATCGGCACTTCGGCACTGATTGCAAAAGCACTGGGCAGTGGCAACAATACCGCTGCCAAAGCGGATGGGTTGGCAGCTTTATGGCTATCTGCTTATTTAGTGCTGTTACTGTCGGCACTGGGCTATCTGTGGATGGATCCATTGTTCAGATTACTCGGCGCCAAAGACGATACCTTGCCTTTTATCCATGACTACATGCAGTGGTGGTTTGCCGGTTCGGTGTTATTAATCACTCCGATGATTGGCAATGCGGTTCTCAGAGCCGCTGGTGATACCAAAACCCCCAGCTTAATGATGGCTTGCTCCGGCTTAATTAATGCGGTGCTGGATCCAATGTTGATCTTTGGTTTTGGCCCTATCCCGGCCATGGGGGTGGAAGGCGCTGCTATTGCCAGTGTTATTTCCTGGCTGGTCGGCTTTTTTCTGATCCTCTATTTGATTCTGTATCGCCGATCCTTGGTTGACCGTGGTCATCAGCCACTGGCAGTGTTTATCCCTATTTGCCGCCGCATCCTGCAAATTGGTTTACCGGCGGCTGGCGCGAATATGCTGACGCCGCTGGCCATGGCAGTGCTGACGGCGGTGATGGCCAATTATGGTGCCCATGCGGTGGCGGCTTATGGTGTCGGCGCCCGGCTGGAAAGTATTGCCTGTCTGGTGGTGCTGGCGTTATCGATGACCTTGCCACCTTTCGTCAGCCAGAATTTAGGCGCCGGTCAGTTGCAGCGGGTGCAAACCGGTTATCGGCTTTGCATTCGTTTTGTGTTGGGCTGGCAGTTGGCGGTCTACCTGTTGCTGGCGGCAACGGCCTGGTGGGTGGCAGGCTGGTTTAGTTCGGATCCAGAAGTGCTGTCGTTGATCCGCAGCTTTATCTGGATTTTACCGCTCGGTTATGGCTTGCAAGGTATTGTGATCCTGACCAATTCGTCTTTTAATGCCTTGCACTTACCGATGCGGGCGCTGGCACTCAGTGTGGTGAGATTGTTTGTGTTTTACGTACCTATGGCCTGGCTGGGTGGCAAACTCTTTGGCGTACTTGGGGTGTATACCGGTGCTTTACTGGCCAATGTCCTGATCGCGACTGTGGCATACTTCTGGTTTAGCCGTACTTTAACTCAGTTGCAACAGGCGCATGCACAGCACAGTGTCGTCAGTGACCGAACCGAAGCTTTGACGATAAAGGATGTCTGATGTCACGAGATTTTGAACTGCAATCCCATTATCAACCCGCTGGCGATCAGCCAACGGCCATTGCTGCCCTGGTCGATGGCTTAGAAGCCGGGCTGGCACACCAGACTTTGCTTGGCGTGACCGGCTCCGGCAAAACCTTCACCATGGCCAATGTGATTGCCAAACTAAACCGGCCGACCCTGATCATGGCGCACAACAAAACGCTGGCGGCGCAACTTTATGGCGAAATGAAAGAGTTTTTCCCCAATAACGCTGTCGAATATTTTGTGTCTTATTACGATTATTACCAGCCGGAAGCTTATGTGCCGGCCAGCGACACTTTTATCGAAAAAGATGCCTCGATTAACGAGCATATCGAGCAGATGCGGTTGTCAGCCACCAAAGCTCTGATGGAGCGACGTGATGTGGTCATTATCGCCTCAGTGTCGGCCATTTATGGTTTGGGTGATCCTGAATCTTATATGAAAATGCTGTTGCATCTGAAAGTAGGCGATATTGTTGATCAGCGTTTTATTTTGCGCCGGCTGGCCGAATTACAATATCAGCGCAACGATTTAGCTTTTGAACGTGCCACTTATCGGGTGCGCGGAGATGTGATTGACATTTTCCCTGCTGAATCTGATGAGCTGGCGGTGCGGCTGGAACTGTTTGATGAAGAGATAGAGCGCATCAGCTTATTTGATCCACTGACCGGTGCGGTGGAGAAAGTGGTGGCGCGTTATACCATTTACCCGAAAACTCACTATGTCACACCGCGGGAAAAAATTCTGGAAGCGGTGGAGAAAATCAAAGTCGAGCTGGTCAGTCGCCGCGCCCAGTTATTGGCGGATAATAAGCTGATTGAAGAACAACGGATAGCTCAGCGCACCCAGTTTGATTTGGAAATGATGGTGGAGCTGGGATATTGCTCGGGCATTGAAAACTATTCCCGGTATTTATCGGGACGGGCCGACGGTGAACCACCACCGACTTTATTGGATTATTTTCCTGCCGATGGTCTGATGTTTATTGATGAATCCCATGTCACCATTTCGCAAATTGGCGCCATGTTTAAAGGCGACCGCTCGCGGAAGGAAAATCTGGTGAACTATGGTTTTCGTCTGCCCTCGGCGCTGGATAACAGGCCGTTGAAATTTGACGAGTTTGAAGCCATAGCGCCACAACGGATTTATGTTTCGGCGACACCTGCGGCTTACGAGCTGGAAAAATCGGCCGGTGAAGTGGTGGAGCAAGTGGTCAGGCCAACCGGTTTAATTGATCCGGTGATTGAGATCCGGCCGGTGGCAACCCAGGTCGATGACTTATTATCAGAAGCCTATCGCTGTGCCAAACTGGGCGAACGGATCCTGGTGACGACGCTGACCAAAAAGATGGCGGAAGATCTGACCGATTACCTGAATGAACATGAGGTCAAAGTCCGCTATTTACACTCTGATATCGATACTGTGGAGCGGGTTGAAATTATCCGCGACTTGCGGCTCGGCGTATTTGACGTGCTGGTCGGCATTAACTTATTGCGCGAAGGTCTGGATATTCCGGAAGTGTCGCTGGTGGCAATTCTGGATGCGGATAAAGAAGGCTTCCTGCGCTCAGAGCGCTCATTGATTCAAACCATAGGCCGGGCGGCTCGCAACGTAAAAGGCAAAGCCATTTTGTATGCCGACCGTATCACCGGTTCAATGCAAAAAGCCATCGATGAAACGGACCGGCGGCGGGCGAAACAGGTCAGTTATAATCAATTGCATGGCATCACCCCAACCCAGATTTCGAAAAAAATCGGCGATGTGATGGATTTAGGCCAGGATGCCAAAGCCGCGCAGCAACTGCCAAAAGTGGCGGAGCAGCTGAAACTGGTCAAAGGCAAAACACCTTATCAGGTGCAGGCTGAAATTAAAAAATTGGAAGCGCAGATGCTGCAGCACGCGAAAAATCTGGAGTTTGAGCAAGCTGCCATGCTACGTGACCAGGTTCATGCACTGAAGCAAGCTTTGCTCGAAATTTGATAAGATTAATGTTTGCTGAATGCGCCTTATGGCGCATTTTTTTTGAAGATTATTTTTATTTTAATTTTATATCTATATGATTTTAAAGTGTAATAAAATGTTTTTTGCATAAAATTCCGATTATTTCTTTGGTTCAGTTTTGATTAAGGTTGTGCTTGTTATTATGTACTCGAATTCATCACAAGCCAGAGGGCATTTTTATGAAATCTTACGTCTTAACTGCATTATTCTCTGTGATCTCTGCCGGTGCTATGGCGGACTCTTATCAATCACAAACTGACGTCAACTATGGCTGGGCAAACCTGGACAATGGTGATTTATCCAACTGGGATCTGAAACAACGTTTTTATCTGGCACCGGTACAGACTCAAGGCGCAGTGCCACTGGCTGAAGCTGCTTTTATGCAGCGCCAGGCCAGCCTCAGTGCCGGTTTTAATCGTCTGACCGCGAACCCGGATAATTTTGCTAAGTCACACCTGAACAGCTGGTCCTTAGGCGGTGAATATATGGACAGCCAGCACAATTTTTACGGTGCGCTGGACTGGGAATTTATCAACGGCAGTAAAGCTTACGAAGGTAACGCTAAACTGGGTTATTTTGTGCAAAATGACTGGCTGGTGACCGCTGATCTGTACCATACCAAAGACTGGCAAGGTCAAACTCAGATGGAATATGGTGCCAGCACCAAGAAGTTACTGGATTTAAACACCGGTGATTTTATCGCGCTGACCGGTGGTTTCCGTAATCTGCACCACAGCACCGATACCTTATACGAAGTGGGCGCTGATTATTACTTAGGCAAAAACTTATCGGTTGGTTTGGGTTATCAATGGCTGTCACCAGGCGTATTCCAGACCGAAAACGACGGTTTTGAAGTGCGCAGTCAGTGGTTTGCCTTACCGAATCTGGCGCTGAATGCTTCGGTTGGCCGGATTTATCAGGATGACCTGGGTCTGCGCGAAACGGCTTATCAAGTCGGTGCCAGCTACCGGTTCTAATAGAGCCAGCTGTTCCCCCGTATTTTGCTGATTGTTTTGCCCCGCCTCGCGGGGCTTTTTTTTAACTGATTTTCGGATAGAACACGCCAGACAAGCAAGTTCGATTTCTTTAAATTTGTTATTAATCAGTAATTTGATGGTATCCAACCTACGCATTTTGAGCTGTAACTTCAATTTTTTAAACATACAAGGTCGCACTTCTTGGTGAGTCCGACCTAAAAAATATATAAATCATCTGGTTGTATTCAATTCTACATGCTGAGGATGCGGGTTGTTGCCAAGCAGCATACCTGTCCATTGTTGCCATAAAAACTCCGCCACCGGTCCCATTAATTGATCGCGGTGTCTGACCAGATGAACATCGCCCTGGATCCGTTGTGGAAAATCATCCAGCTGTAATTGCACTAACTCGCCATTGGCCAGTTCAGACTGCACCTGATGGCTGGCCACCATGCCCCAGCCCAGACTGGCGAGTAAGGCATGCTTGAGTGCCAGACTGTTATTCACTTTAACCCGATGCGCGCTTTGCAGCGGCAGTAGTTTGCCGCTGTCAAAATCAAGTGCTTGCGAATCAGCCACCAATTGTGGCAAGGCATGTAACTGCCGGATTTGGGTTAAAGGCTCTGCCAGCCGTTGCAATAATTGCGGGCTTGCCACCAGCGTTAAATCAAACTCGCCGACGCTCTGCGGCAGAAATTCGCCCAGACTTATAAAAACCGGAAACCAGGGGCTAATGGCGAGATCGGTCTGTTGGTGCTTTAATTTTTCCAATGCTAACAAGCGGTAATCAAAACTGATGGATAATTCTGTGTGCGGAAATCGTTGTTGCGCCAGCCCGATAGCGGCCAGATAAGGTTTTGCATCGACTGATTCATCGATCGCAATCCGCAAGCTGGCTTCCGCACCCTGACTTAAATGCCGCGCCAGCGATTTTAACTGGGCACTATGATGCAGAACCTGGCGGGCTTGTTGAAAATAACGTTCGCCGGCAGGGGTCAGTTTCAACCGGTATGCACTGCGATCGACCAGGGTAAAACCGCATTGTTGTTCCAGTTTGCGCAATGCCATGCTGAGCGCCGGTTGGGTTTTATGCAGTTTCAGCGCAGCTTGTTGCAGGCTGTCACTCTGGTTGATGGCTTCGAGGATCGACAATGCAGTGATGTTCATAAGTTTTAGTTATCAAGATTAGCAATAAATATAAATTTAACTTTAAAGACTGGCCTTGTATAGTTCCTGGTTGGAGCTGGACAAAGAATCCGAACAATTGCTGGAGAGATGGATGATGGTGAAAAAGTTGGTATGGGTCGCAGTGATCAGCAGTTTGACGCTGGTGGCTTGCTCAAAAGCGCCGCAAAGCACGAATGAAGTAGTGGTAAGACCGGTAAAATTATTTCAGCTGACAGATCTGCATACTGGCGCTATCCGGCAATTTCCGGCGCTGGTGGAACCAACTGAAAACGCCCGCTTGACCTTCAGGGTGGCAGGCAAACTGACAGCGCTGAAGGTGCGGCCGGGCCAGCATGTGGAGAAAGGTCAATTGCTGGCAGCACTGGATCAAACCGATTTTAAGTTAAAACAGCAACAGGCACAGGCCAAATATCAACTGGCGAAAGCTCAGTTTGATCGTGCCGCGAGTTTGATCAAGCAGAAGTTAGTGTCGCAGGCCATGTTTGACGAGGCAAAAGCCCAGTTGCAGGTGGCAGAGGCCGATCTGAAAACCAGTGAAACCAACCTCAGTTACACCCAAATGCTGGCACCCTTTACTGGCACTGTGTCACGTTCTCTGGTGGAAAATCATGAAAACGTAGCGGCGCAGCAAGCGGTATTGGAATTACAACTGCGGGATATGGTCGATGTCGTGATCCAGGTGCCAGAGGATGTGATTGCCTCAGTCCGCCGGGAGATTGAATATCAGCCGGATGTGGTGTTTGATTCTTATCCGAGCCTGCGCTACAAAGCCAGCCTGAAAGAGTGGGATACCAGAGCCGATACCGCCACCAATAGTTTTAAAGTCGTGTTCAGCATGGCAACCCCGAAAGAATTTAATGTGTTCTCCGGCATGACCGCCAATGTGATTGCGGATTTAACCAAGTTTACCAGCCTGGATGTGTCAGCATTGCGGGTACCGGCGACGGCGGTGTTTGCCGCCAACGATCAGCCGGTTGATCATCCGGAACGTTTTGTCTGGGTGTATCAGCCGGATAAACAACAAGTGCAACGCCGTGCTGTCAAAACCGGCCGTTTAACCGCCGACGGCATCGAAATTGTATCCGGGCTGGCGATTGGGGAACAAGTGGTGACTGCTGGTACCCAGCAATTGACCGAGGGCCAGCAAGTGCGGCCATGGCAACGGGAGCGGGGGCTGTAACGGATGGATGCTGCACAGTATTTTATTAAAAACACCACCTCATCCTGGCTGGTGGCCTTGATCTTACTTTTTGGCGGCATCAGCGCTTATACCGGGCTTGGTCAACTGGAAGATCCGCAATTTACCCTCAAACAGGCGATGGTAATCACGCAGTACCCTGGCGCTTCACCGCAACAAGTGGAAGAAGAAGTCAGTTATCCACTGGAGAATGCCATCCAGCAATTACCTTATGTTGATCATGTCACCTCGATTTCGACTGCCGGTCAGTCGCAAATTATGGTCGAGATGAAAGGTATTTATCGTGCCAAAGAATTAAAGCAAATCTGGGACGAGCTCAGACGCAAAGTCAATGACTTGACGCCGCAATTGCCGCCCGGCGTCAAACCGCCAATGGTGAATGACGATTTTGGTGACGTCTACGGCATGCTCTATGCCATTACCGGCCAGGGTTATACCGATGACGAACTGCGCGATTATGTCGATATTTTGCGCCGCGAGCTGGTGCTGGTTGATGGGGTCGGCAAAGTTTCAGTCGGTGGACGGCAACAGGAACAGGTGATTGTGGAGATTTCCCGCTCCAGACTGGCGTCCCTTGGTATCCCGCCACAACAGATTGCCAGCTTATTACAAACGCAGAATGTAGTGTCTAATGCTGGCTCTATTCAGGTCGGGCCGGACAGTGTGCGAATTTATCCGAGCGGCGAGTTTCAGTCCGTGGCTGAGCTGGAACAACTGATTATCAGTAATCCGGCGGCAAAAGAACTGATTTATTTAGGTGATGTAGCGCGGGTCTATCGCGACAATCAGGAAATTCCGTCGCATATTATCCGTTTTGGGGGTGAACATGCGCTGACCCTGGGGGTGTCTTTTACTGCCGGTGTCAATGTGGTGAATGTGGGTAAAGCCGTCACCGCGCGGTTGGCGGAGCTGGAATATACCAGGCCGATCGGCATGGATGTTGGGGTCATTTACAATCAGCCGGCGGAAGTAGAACAGAGCGTTGACGGTTTTATTCTGAATCTGGTGGAATCTGTTGTGATCGTCATCCTGGTGCTGCTGGTCTTTATGGGGCTAAAAAGTGGCTTTCTGATTGGCTTGATTTTACTGCTGACGGTACTGGGTACTTTTATTTTCATGCAGCAAATGCAGATTGAACTGCAGCGGGTGTCGCTCGGCGCCTTGATCATCGCTCTTGGTATGCTGGTTGATAATGCCATCGTGGTGGTGGAAGGGATATTGATTGGCATGCAGCGGCGTTTGTCGTTATCGCAAGCGGCATCGCAAATCGTTCGTCAGACGCAATGGCCGCTGTTAGGGGCCACAGTGATTGCGGTGACTGCCTTTGCGCCTATCGGCTTGTCCAGTGACGCCACAGGTGAGTTTGCCGGCAGTTTATTCTGGGTATTGCTGGTCAGCTTGTTATTAAGCTGGGTCACAGCCATCACCCTGACGCCATTTTTTGCCAGTTTGTTGTTTAAAAATGCCCAATTGACGGCAAGTCAGGCCGATGTACAGCCTAATGTCGATGAAAACATGCTGTACCGCGGTTTGATTTTTGATGTGTATCGCGCCATGTTGCATTTTGTGCTGACGTACCGGCTGCTCAGTTACAGCCTGATGATCCTGATGCTGGTGGTGGCTGTGATTGGTTTTGGTAAAGTCAAACAAGTGTTTTTCCCGGCCTCCAACACGCCCATTTTTCTGGTGGATTTATGGCAACCGGCTGGCACAGATATCCGGCATTCGCTGGATGAAGCACAACAAGTGTCGGCTTATCTGCAGCAACAATCCGAAGTCGATGCGGTGACTTTAACCACAGGACGCGGTGCCGATCGTTTTATGCTGACCTATCAGCCAGAAAAAGTCTACCCGGCTTACAGCCAGTTGATCGTACGGGTGAAAGACAAAGCAGATTTAGTACCTGTGATGACACGGCTGCGTGATTATATCGAGCAACAACATCCGAGGCTGGAGCAGAAACTTAAAAGGTTGGAAGTAGGGCCTTCTACTGCGGCTAAAATTGAAGCCCGTTTTAGTGGTGCTGATCCCGAAGTGTTAAGGCAATTAGGTGAACAAGCCAAAATGGTGCTGATGGCGGATGCCGCAGCCCGAAATATCAGAGATGACTGGCGTGGCCGGGTCAAGGTGCTGCGGCCGCATTTTAATGAGGCAGCGGCCCGACGGGCTGGCATTAGTAAACAGGATATCGATGATGTTTTGCTCACTCACGTCAACGGCAAAGCAGTTGGCATTTATCGGGATGGCACCCATTTGTTGCCGATTATCAGCCGGCCACCAGCGGCTGAACGGCATAGTATTGATGCCTTGTCGGATTTGCAGGTCTATAGTCCGAAATTAAACCGTTATATCCCGATAAGTCAGGTGGTCAGTAGTTTTGATCTGGTATTTGAAGATCCGCAAATTATGCGGCGGGATCGCAAGCGGACCCTGACGCTGATGGCGGACCACGATATTCTGGGGGATGGTACTGCTGCGCAGTTACTGGCCAGGGTGAAACCGCAGATTGAAGCCATAGCGCTGCCAACAGGCTACGCTCTGACCTGGGGCGGAGAGTTGGAAGCTCAGACCAAAGCGCAAAAAGCCTTATTTGGCTCCTTGCCGCTTGGCTACCTGATTATGTTTGTGGTGACAGTGCTGCTGTTTAATTCCAGTCGGGATGCGCTGGTGATTTGGGCCTGTGTGCCTTTAGCCATTATTGGTGTCACGCTGGGGCTCTTGGTGGTGAACGTGCCATTTGGCTTTATGGCTTTGCTGGGCTTTTTAAGTTTATCTGGCATGCTGGTGAAAAACGGCATTGTGCTGCTGGATCAGATTAGGCTGGAACTCAGTGAAGGCCGCGAGGCTTTTGCCGCTGTGTTCCACAGTGCGGTCAGTCGGGTGCGGCCAGTCGCGATGGCGGCTATTACCACTATTCTTGGTATGATCCCCTTGGTGGCAGATGACTTTTTTGCCAGTATGGCGGTCGTCATCATGTTTGGCCTTGGTTTTGCCACTATTCTGACGTTGTTATTTTTACCCTTATTGTACTGCTCTGTGTATCGGATTAAATCAGTGCCGGTGCATTAACTCAGAGTACAGGCGCCGGTAACACAGCTTTTTTATCCTGGGCTGTACTTTTACCGGCGCTTGCCTTAGGCTGCTGAGCACTCGAGTTCAAACGTTTAGCACCATGAACCCATCATTTTTTTTCCCTTGTTTGTTAGTGCTGAGCTTGTTAAGTCCGGCGGCTATAGCACAGCCTGCAGGACCCCAAGCAACTGGCAACAGTCTGACGCTGGTCGTCGACAATTATCCGCCTTATATCGATGAGCAGTCGCCTGCTCAGGGCCTGTTGACGGAATTGGTGGTAGCTGCTTTTCAATCGCAGGGCATCACTACAACGTTAGAGTTTAAGCCCTGGCAACATATCCGTCAGGCTGCCGCAGCACCACAGCATGCTTCATTTTTGTGGTTTAAAGAGAAAGAACTGGAACAAGACTGGTTATTCTCTGAGCCTGTGGTGCATTTACGCCAGGTCCTGATCAGTCTTACCAGCCAAACTGCTGTACCAGAGCGGCTGGATCAGTTAGCTGACTACCGGCTTGGTGTGACTCAGGGTTACTTTTATGGTGCCAGGTTTGAAGCGGCCAAAGCTGAATTTCGGTTAACCACGGCAGTTTCGGATTACCAGACCTTACAGTTATTAGTAACAGGCAAAGTTGATTTTATCCTGATGGATCCTATTGTCGCGCATCAGTTAAGTCAGAGTTTGCCACAACAAACAGTGAAATTGAGGGTTCTGTCGAAACCGCTCTTGACAGCTAAACCTGCTTATCTGGTATGTTCAAGAAACTACCTGCCTTGTCATGGCATTATTCAGCAATTTAACCGCGGCTTGGCCCTGCAACAGCAAAATGGCCTGCAGCGGCGTTTATTCGGTGTCGGAGTCACCTCATTACCATGAAGTTATTGTCTTTTTGTTGTCTGGCTGCCCTGGCGCTGCCGTTACAGGCGGCTGATCATTTACCCCCATTGCCAGCCTGGCAGGGCCACTCGGAACAGTTAATTCAGTTACAACATCCCTGGGTGACGCCGGCTGAAACCACAGGTCTGACCGATAGCCCGGATTATGCTCAAACGCTTAGTTACTTAAAAAAACTGGTGGCCAGTTCGCCGCAATTAAGGTTGGAAGTCATTGGCCAAAGCCCGCAAGGGCGTGACATCTATCTGGTCAAAGCCAGCTCGCAGCCCGATTTAGCCGGTAAAAATGGTCGGCCGACCTTGCTGGTACAAGCCGGTATTCACAGCGGCGAGATTGATGGCAAAGATGCCGGTCTGATGTTATTACGTGATATCGCCCATGGCGATAAAGCGGCTTTACTGGCAGGTGCGGATCTGCTGTTTATTCCGATTTTGTCGGTGGATGCGCACGAAAGACGGGGTCAGTTTAACCGGATGAATCAGCGTGGACCTGTCCATCAGGGCTGGCGCAGTAATGCGCAGAATCTGAACATCAACCGCGATTATGCCAAGGCCGATAGCCTGGAAATGCATGCGGTGTTGAAAGTACTGAACCAGTATCAGCCGGATCTGTATATTGATGTGCATGTGACAGACGGTGAAGATTATCAGTACGATATTACCTATGGTTTTAATGAACCCTTTGCCAGCCTGAGTCCAAATGCGGCCAGTTGGCTGGCACAAGTGTACCGTCCTGCGGTCGATAAAGCGTTAAACCGGCAGGGCCATATTCCCGGGCCACTGGTGTTTGGCCTGGATAGGTTGGATTTTGCCAAAGGTCTGAGTGGCTGGACGGCCAGCCCGCGTTTTTCCAATGGGTATGGTGATGTGCGCCATTTGCCGACAGTGTTAGTGGAAAATCACAGCCTGAAGCCTTATAAACAACGGGTGCTTGGCACTTATCTGTTACTGGAGCAAAGTTTAAAACTGCTGAATGAACAAGGTAAAGTGTTACAGCTGGCGAAACAGGCGGATCAGAATGCCCGGCCACAACGGCAGGTGCTGGCGTTTAAAGCGGCGGAGCAAGCTGATCCAATTCCATTTAAAGGCATCAGTTATGAAATTGCCAAGAGCGATATCAGCAAAACGCCTTATGTCAAATGGACCGGCCAACCAAAAGACTATGCCGAATTACCTGTGTACTGGGAAAAAGTACCGGCGGTAGAAGTGGAGGTGCCGGCGGCTTTCTGGATCCCACCACAGTATCAGGATGTGATTGCAAGGCTGGCGTTACATGGCATCGAAATGACACGGCTGAGCCAGCCCAAACAGCTTGAGTTACTCCAGTGGGTGGCGCAAGATCCACAGTTTGCTAAAGCACCCTTTGAGGGCCGGATTGGTGTCAGTGCCAGTTTTACCGCGCAATGGCTGCAGTATCAATTGCCGGCGGGGTCAGTGCGGATCAGCACCGATCAACCTTTAGGCCGCCTGGCAGTGGCATTATTAGCCCCGCAGGGCCCGGACTCATTTTTTAGCTGGGGTTTTTTCCATGGCATGTTTGAGCGGACTGAATATTTTGAAACTTATGCGCTGTTGCCCTGGATTGAACAACAACTGGCGACCGACAGCCGGTTAAAACAGGATTTTGCGGCGGCAGAACAAGCCGATGCCAATTTGAAAAAGGATGGTCAGGCCCGTTTGATGTGGTTTTATCAGCGTTCGCCTTTTTATGATCAAACTTATCTGAAATATCCGGTCTTGCTGGAAAAGTAAACCACAGGCGGTGTTGGATGGTTGGTCGGACACTTGGTGTAACGACCAACCCGCTGATTGAGCTGCAGTCCGATCCAAAGCAGTCTATTAAGGCGGCGCGTCGCGGCTGATCAGTTCCACCTGCTGGCCACTGACCAGTCCTTGTTGACCTCTTACCACCAGTTTGTCGCCCGGTTTGACATCCGATTGCACAATATAATAAGCATCCAGCGAGCCGAGGATATCGACCTTCAGCCGTTCCACACTGCCATCGCTTTTGACCCGCCAGGTATGATAAGTGATGCCTTCCAGTTCCACCGCGTCATAGGGCACTTTACTGATGTTATCTGCTTGCACCGCCATGGTAATTTCCTGCCGGTAGCCGACCAGCAAATCGCGTTTATCTTTGGCCGGATGGTCAAAATACAAGGTCAAATGTTCCGCCGAAGAGTCCAGCTGTTGGCTGACTTCACGCAGTTTTAGCGGTTTGCCATTAAAATCAAACCTGTGGCCTTGTAAACTCAGGGTATTTTGATAGGCCATGATCGGCAGCTTGCATTCCAGCTGCTTGTTTTGGGTCGACATCAATTGCAGTATCGGTTGGCCTTCGGCCAGCTGGGCACCGGGCTCTGAGTTCACCGCAATCACCTGGGCATCAAAAGGGGCATAATGCGACAGCCGCTTAAACCGGACTTGCGCCGATTGCAGCTCCAGCGCTAAGCGCTGCATTTTCAGACCGGCACTGTCCAGTTGCAGCTTCAATTTATTCAGCTCTGCCGATGAAGCCAGGCCTTTTTTACTCAGCATATTGGCGCGGTTATATTCATCTTCGGCAAAGGTCTTGGCGATCCGTGCCGATTCAATATCCGTTTTGATTAATGCCAGGTTACGGCTGAAATAACCATCGTCCTGCTTGGCCACGAGCTGACCTTTACGCACCGAAGTGCCGACCGGCAGCAATTGCAATAATTCAGCGCTGGCATGGCTGGCGATCCGGTAAGTGACAGGTGCGGCCACCACACAGGGCAGGGTGTGAATGACATCACTGCCATGATGCAGCGCTTGTTCAATTGAGACTCTTTTGGCATTGGCGGTTTGCGCCATGCTCCAGCAGGGGACACACAATCCGATACAGAACAGCACCACAGATCTGGCTTTCATTCACATCTCCACAAACAACCGCCACGACCACACCGGCAGCAATCGGGTCATTTTACCTGCGAAGTGGCGGCACGTCCTGTATTTTTATCGATGCACAGCGCTATGACAGCTCAGCAGCATGGTGCCGATGGGGTGAAGCTGGGATGCAGATGGGATCAGGGCTGATCCCATCCTGGTCGTTTGGGATTAAGTCGCAGCTTTCATGCTGCGGACAAACTCAGCCAATTCGCTTAGCAACAGCGCGGGTTGCTGCAGATGGCGTTCAATAATCTGCACTATCGCTGAGCCAGAAATGGCCCCGGCGGCCCCGGCGGCTAACGCGGCTTTGACGTGTTCTGGTTTGGATATCCCAAAGCCAAGCAAGGTTGGGGCTGCGTTCACATCCCGCAGTTGCTGCACCAATTGTGAAGCTGGCATGGTGGCTGCCGTTTCAGTGCCGGTGACACCAGCGCGGCTGAGCAGATAGGTATAACCCCGGCCATAACTGGCCAGCTCGTTTAAGCCATCTTGGGTGATGTTCGGCGGGGCGATAAAAATCTGCGCTATGTCATGCTTTTGCGCCACAGTTCTGAACATTTTACTTTCGTGCAGCGGCACGTCGGCGATTAAAATCGAATCGACACCCGCCGCTTTGGCAGTGGCATAAAAATGTTCAATACCACGGGCTAACACCAGATTGCTATACAGCAACAAGCCAATCGGGATACTGCTGTGATAAGCCCGGATCCGGGTGATCAGCTCAAAACACTGCGCCGGTGTCACGCCAGATGCTAAAGCCCGGATATTGGCGTTTTGGATGGTGGGACCATCGGCAATGGGATCAGAGAACGGGATCCCCAATTCCAGCGCATCCGCGCCGTTGTCGATCAGGGTTTTGATAATCTCAAACGACAGCTCTAACGATGGGTCACCGATGGTGACAAAAGGCACAAAAGCGCCTTGTTGCTGGCTTTTGAGGCGGTGAAACATATCATCATAACGTTGCATGGTTGATCCTTGAGCAGCGCATTGCTGCAAAGGGCCTGGCAGCCAGGCCGGAAAATGAATAATTACGCTTGTGCTGCGGCTTGCTCCGCTAGCACCGCCATTACATGACCTAAATCTTTATCACCACGGCCGGATAAATTCACCAAAAGGACGGTCGGCTCAGTGGCAACGGTCGCCATTTTGATGGCATGCGCCAGCGCATGTGAGCTTTCCAGTGCTGGAATAATGCCTTCGTTTTTCGCCAGTAACTGAAAGGCAGCCAGTGCTTCGTCGTCGTTAATCGCCACATACTGAGCGCGGCCAATCGAGGCCAGATAGGTATGTTGTGGCCCGACAGCCGGGTAATCCAAACCCGCAGAAATAGAATAAGACTCTTCAATCTGGCCGTCGGCGGTTTGCATAATAGCCGTGTAAGCACCATGCAGAATACCAAAACTGCCGGTCGATAACGCCGCGCCGTGTTGGTGGGTGTGAATGCCCATGCCGCCTGGTTCAACGCCAATCAGTTGTACATTTTCCTCGGCGATAAAATCGGCAAACATGCCGATGGCATTAGAGCCACCCCCGACACAAGCCAGCACTGCATCAGGCAATTTACCCTCAGCTGCCAGAATTTGTTGTTTGGCTTCTTCGCCAATCATTTTCTGGAATTCACGTACTATGGTCGGGAACGGATGAGGACCGGCGGCGGTGCCCAGCAGGTAATG
Source organism: Rheinheimera sp. B2H12 (assembly GCF_059620065.1). Classification (NCBI taxonomy): domain Bacteria; kingdom Pseudomonadati; phylum Pseudomonadota; class Gammaproteobacteria; order Chromatiales; family Chromatiaceae; genus Rheinheimera; species Rheinheimera sp. B2H12. The sequence continues at coordinate 1,995,108 of NZ_CM184363.1, forward strand.
GCTGGTGGCGTAGCTGGCGGACCAATCGCGCATCGCTTCATTGACCGCATCTTTTAAAGTGCCGGAGCCGGCAGTGACCGGGATCACAGTCGCGCCCATCAGTTTCATCCGAAACACGTTCGGTTGCTGGCGCTCGATATCCTTGGCACCCATATAAATTTTGCAGTTCAGACCCAGCAGGGCACAGGCCAGTGCTGTGGCGACCCCATGCTGACCGGCGCCGGTTTCTGCAATAATGTCTTTTTTGCCCATCCGCTTGGCCAGTAATGCCTGTCCCAGCACCTGATTGGTTTTATGGGCGCCACCGTGCAATAAATCTTCACGTTTTAAATAAATTTTCACCAGCGGGTTTGGACTGATATTGCGACACAGCGTCAGCGGCGTTGGCCGACCGGCATAATGCGTTAACAAGTGCTGGAATTCGGCATGAAAAGCCGGATCGTCCTGGGCGTCAATAAAAGCCTGCTCCAGCTGGCGCAGGGCCGGTACTAACAGTTCTGGCACAAACATGCCGCCATATTCACCGAAATAAGGGTTAAGGGTGGGCTTATTCATAGCTAAATTCTCTGATCTGTTGAAAGGCGGTGGCAACTTTGACCGGATCTTTGATGCCGGGGGCAGATTCCAGTCCTGAATTCATATCCAGGCCATGCACGGCCAGGGGTAAAGCGGCGCTGACATTGTCCGGGGTTAAACCGCCAGCCAGCATCACAGGTTTATCGCCAAGCTGTTGCTGCAATAAAGACCAGTCAAATTGCAGGCCGGTGCCACCCGGAATGCCGGGCTGAAAACTGTCCAGCAACACGGCATCGGCATAAGGACTAAAACCGGGTAGCCGATCTTTCACCCGATAGGCTTTCCAGATTTGCACTGTCGCTGGCAATAAACTGCGTAATTGCTGCAGATAAACATCATCTTCATCGCCATGCAGTTGCACCACGGCCAGGCCAAGCGCTTTGGCCGTCATCGCCACCTGAGCTGCAGCTTCGTTGACAAAAACGCCGACATAATGCAGAGGGGCGGCTGCCATAATAGCAGCGGCCTGGCTTTGACTGACAAAGCGGGGTGAAGCTGGATAAAAAATCAAACCACCATAATAGGCTCCGGCTTTGGCCACAGTAACGGCTTGTTCCGGCCTGGTTAAACCACAGACTTTGTGCTGGCCCAGCGTCAGGGCATGCACGGCAGATTTCAGATCAGCTTGGGCCATCAAGGAGCTACCGACCAAAAAAGCCTTGGCGACTTTGCGTAAATGCCGCACCTGATGGTTCTCTCTGATGCCAGATTCCGAAACTATCGGGGTGCCAGGGGGGATCAACTTGGCCAGCCGGAAGCTGGTTTGCAGATCGGTCGATAAATCGCGCAGGTTGCGGTTATTAATGCCAATCAGCTCAGCCTTCAGCGCCACAGCCCGGATGGTTTCCTGCTCATCACTGACTTCCGTCAGCACTGTCATCTTCAGGCGATGCGCCAGATCGGCTAAAGTGCGGTACTCGGCATCGCTCAGCACCGACAGCATTAATAACACCGCATCGGCCCCATGATAACGACCGAGGTAAATCTGATAAGGGTCGATAATAAAATCTTTATGCAGTAAAGGCTGACTGACTTTTTGCCGCATCTGCGCCAGATAGCTGTAGCTGCCCTGAAAGAATTTCTGATCCGTCAGTACCGAGATACAGTCGGCGTATTTGCCGTAGACGGCGGCAATCTCGTCCAGATTAAAATCGGCCCGGATCAACCCTTTCGAAGGCGAGGCCTTTTTACATTCCAGAATAAAACGGGCACCGGGTTGTAGCAAAGCCTGTAAAAAACTGCGGCTGGCTGGTTGGACCGCGTCAATAAACTCAGCTAGTGGTTGCTGTTGTTTTAATTCAGCAACTTCGAGCCGTTTATGCGCAATGATAGTGTCAAGCACGTTCGCCATGACTAATCTCCTGTAAGGTGGCCAGTGCTTGCGCTGCCCCTTGCTGTTGTAAATGGCTGAGTACTTGCTGGGTCAGTAGCGCTAAATCCTCGCCCTGACCACAAATTTTCCGCATCGCTGCCACATTGGCAGCAATAGCGGCCAGATGGGCAAATGGCGCAGAGCCTGCCAGAATAGCTTGGCTGGCGGCGGCATTGTCGGCCGGTAATCCACCTGCCAGCTCGGTCAGCGCTATCGTTGGCAGACCAAAATCGGCGGCGGTCAAACAAAATTGATGTAACTGGCCGTCTCTGACTTCCGTCACCTGAGTGACGCCGTGCAGTGCAATTTCATCGCAGCCAGCACCATGCACCACCCAGGCCCGTTTAACTCCCAGTTGCAATAAGGCTTGCGCCATCAAATCGCACAAAGCCGGGTCATACACGCCCAACAACTGAAACTGCGGTGCCACCGGGTTTAATAATGGCCCCAATAAGTTAAACAGCGTTCTGGTCTTTAAGGCAGTACGCACCGGCATGGCATGGCGGATCCCCGGATGATAAACCGGTGCAAATAAAAAACTAACCCCAGCTTGTTGCAACGCTAATGCAGCCGTGGCCGGTGCTTGCTGGATATTCACGCCCAGTTGTTCCAATAAATCTGCCGAACCACTTTGTGACGATACGCTGCGATTGCCATGTTTGGCCACTTTCAGGCCAAATTCTGGTGCTACCAGCGCCGCAGTGGTCGAGATATTAATGGTATTGCTGCCATCGCCACCGGTGCCACAGCAATCAATACAGGCAAAATCCAGTGCCGGAAATGGCGTGGCGGCCTGGCGAAACGCCAGCGCAGCACCTGCCACTTCATCGGCGGTTTCGCCTTTGAGTTTGAGTGCAATCAGCACCGCGGCTAACAACACAGGTTCGACGTCACCACGCGCCACTGCGGCAAAAAAAACTTCGCTTTGCTGCTGGCTCCAACTTTCGCCCGCCAGTAGCTGATGCAAGTAGGGTTGCGCAGCAAAGGTGTCAGGGTTTGGCTGGCTCATATCACACCTCCAACTGGCTGTCCGTTGGCGGTGAGATAAGCCAGACTTTGTGCCAGTAAAGGTTTACCCAGCGTCGTTAAAATCGACTCCGGGTGGAACTGAAAGCCAAGCACCCGATGTGCTTCATGCACAATCGCCATCGGGATCTGCTGATAGCGGGCAATCACCTGCAGCTCTGCTGGTACTTCGGTCGCCATCAGGGAGTGATAACGCGCCACCGGAAAGGGCCTTGGTAAATTGGCAAACACTGGATGTTGATCTAATTCAATCAGTGAGGTTTTACCATGCACGGTTTCACCGGCGCGGCCAACCACACCGCCATAATGTTCCACCAGGGCTTGATGACCCAGACAAATGCCCAGCATCGGAAAACGCCCGGCACAAAGCTTGATCAGTTCCGGCATGGCGCCGGCGGCGGCAGGGGCGCCTGGCCCAGGGGAGAGCAACAGCACAATCTGCCGACCAGCTTGTTGTTGCTGTCGCATCTGTTCAAAAATATAACTGGCCGGGACTGTGTTGCGATACAAAATCAATTCGCAGTCAAGCTGAGCTAATTCATCAACCAGGTTATAGGTAAAAGAATCTTTGTTATCGAGCAAAAATACTAAGGTCTGTGCCTGAGTGGCAGCCGTTATTGGCTTGGTTGTCATTGGGCACCTCCGGCAGCCAGCACTGCATTAATCACCGCTTGCGCTTTGCTGCGGGTTTCATCCGCTTCCGCCTGGGCGACTGAGTCAAACACCACCCCAGCCCCGGCCTGAATATAAGCAGTGCCATTGGCAACATAAGCGCTGCGGATCACGATACAACTGTCAAAATCACCATTGCCGGCCAGATAACCCACAGCACCGCCATAACTGCCGCGTCTTTTGCCTTCCACTTGACGAATAAGCTCTGCCGCCCGAACTTTAGGTGCACCAACTAAAGTGCCCATATTCATACAAGCCTGATAGGCATGCAGGGCATCCAGCTGTGGTTTTAAGGTGCCCACCACGCGGGAGACCAGATGCATCACATAAGAGTAACGGTCAACTTTGAGTAATTCTTTCACATAACGACTGCCGGGCACGCTGATCCTGGCCACATCGTTGCGCGCCAAATCGACCAGCATCAAATGCTCGGCTTTTTCTTTTTCATCCTGGCGCAGTTCCAGCTCAATCCGGCTGTCCAAATCGGCATCAATGCCGCCTTTGCCGTTAAAACCGCGACGTCTGGTGCCGGCAATAGGATAAATTTCGACCTGACGATTGGCGGCAGAAAACTTCAGCGCAGATTCTGGTGAAGCGCCAAACAGGGTAAAGCCACTGTCACTGAGGTAAAACATATAAGGGCTGGGGTTTTGTTGTTTCAGCCTGGCATAAGCGCTTAATGGGCTGGGGCACGGCAAACTAAAACAACGACTCGGCACCACCTGAAACACATCACCGGCGATAATATTTTGCTTCAGCGCTTCAACTTGCGCGACAAAATCTGCATCGCTGATGTCCACCGCAACTTCGTGTTGAGCCAAAGCTGTGTTGTTGCTGGCGGGCTGAAATAGCGGGGTTTGACTGAGTCGGCGACTCAGTTGCTCTAACCTTTTACCAATGGCAAAACAGCAGACCATCGCCTGGTCGCCACAAAACACATTACCAATCAACCTGGCCTGTTGCTGCTGGTGATCCAGCACTAACACCGTTTCGGCCAGATAAAACAGATAATCCGGGCAAGCATTGTCACGGCTTGGCACTTGCGGTAATTCTTCCGCCACTGCCACCATGTCGTACCCGATGACGCCGCCAAGAAAAATGGCAAAAGGCTCGTCGCTGTGGTTTTTTAATTGTTGTTGCAAGGTGCGTAACACTGAAAACGGATTGGCGACGGTCAGCTTGCTGTCTTCATCCAGCAGCGGATCGGGCCGTTCAAAGGTCACGATTAACTGGCGTGCAGTGCGTTGTTGGCTGGCAACCGGCGGCAAGTGTTGCTGTAAAAATGTCAGCACGGCCAGACCGTTATCGGACACAGCATCAATAGTGACTTGCTGATCGCGACATTCCAGCCGGACGGCGGCGTCCAGCAACATCAGCGTTTTCAGATGGTCTTTGCTGTCGATTTCGGCAGATTCAAGTAACAGCGAATAAGGGCTGTCAGCACAAAGTTGCTGATAACAACCTAAGGCATCGCTCTGGTAAGGAATGGCCTGGGCAATACTGGCGACTTCGCCGGTTTGCTGGGTAATTTGACTAAATATCATTGGTAGTTCCTGTCGATCCCGCAGCGCGGGGCTTGTCTGGCAACCAGACTAAGCAAATGAAAAGTTACAATCGTCCAACACCGGGCCTGAGCCCCCTACGGAAAATTGCCACCATCGCCACGAGATTAAAGCCACTAAACTCATCTGTTGTTCCTGTCTGTTGTTTTTTTAAACTTGGTTAAAAATGTCGAAAAAAAAGGCCCGTTATCTGAACGGGCCTTGGGGTTTATTTTGGGTAAACAACGCCAACACACGTCCGGTTAAGGAGTATGCCACCACCAGGTGATTGCAGTTGTCAGCTGAACTTGTTGTAACATCGTCAGACTACCCTTGAATACATTGGTTGCTATCAAACCGCAAAAGCAGGGCGCTCGTCAAGTGACTGCAGCAGAAATCTGTAAATAAAACGGATAAATGGCTGGATGGCCACGATTTATGTTCGGGTAGCAAAGATGAGCGGCTGGCCGCCAAGACGTAGTCAAAAGCAAAAGGGGCCAAATTTTAAGGTTCAGCGAAAGTGTCCTGCATGCAGTTGGCTTCTATGGCACAATAGCGGCCTGATAGTTGCCGGATTTGTTATGAAAATAGATTTACACAGTCACACCAATTGTTCAGACGGGTTATTAAGTCCGGAGGATTTAGTCTGCCGTGCCGTGGAAAAAAAAGTGCAGGTGCTGGCTATTACCGATCATGACAGCACCCATGGTCTGGCGCGGGCTGCGGCGCAGATTGCCAGCGCGCAGTTACCGTTGCAACTGATTAATGGCGTTGAAATTTCTACTTCCTGGTATGAATTTGAAATTCATATCGTGGGGCTTAACATTAATCCCGACTGTGCGCTGTTTCAACATAGATTAGAGAGTCAGCAGCAACGCCGGCTGGAAAGAGCCACCGAAATGGCACGGCGGCTGACCAAATTTCAGGTGCCGGATTGTTTGCCAGCGGTATTGGCTATTGCCAATGGTGCTGCGATAACCCGCACCCATTTTGCCCGTCATCTGGTGCAAATTGGTAAAGCCAGTTCGATGAATAATGTGTTTAAAAAATATCTGGCACGCGGCAAAGCCGGTTATGTGCCGAATAACTGGGTGGCACTGACTGAAGCTGTGCAGTGGATCCATGACGCCGGTGGTATTGCTGTGCTGGCTCATCCGCTCAAATACAATCTGAATGGCAAATGGCTGACCAAATTAGTCCGCGAATTTGCCCTGGCTGGTGGCAATGCGGTCGAAGTGGCGTCACCGCAACAAACGCCGGTGCAAAAACGGGAGATTTGGCGGTTATGTCAGTTATTTGAGTTAACAGCGTCAGTCGGCAGCGATTTTCATCAGCCGACCGACTGGAACGAATTAGGCCGCGGTTTATATCTGACGGATGATATTGTACCGCTCTGGTCGAATTGGGATTTACCAGCCGCTGTTGCGCCAGTGCAGGCAATTGCGCTTGAATAATAGCTAAATCCTTGCTATTGCTAATAAATATTAATTCACAGATGGTTGAACTCAGTACTGAGTTGTCAACCCTTTGGTTTGACAATTGCTGGCACTGGCCGGCAGGGAGCATGTGATGAGCCAGTTTTTTTATGTCCACCCGGAATCACCGCAAAGCCGGTTAATTAAACAAGCCGTGCATATTATCAAACAGGGCGGCGTAGTGGTGTTGCCGACCGACAGTGGCTATGCCCTCGGCTGTCAATTGGCAGACAAGGATGCGATGGCGCGGATGTTGCAAATTCGCCAGATCAGCGGCGATCATCATTTCAGCTTATTGTGCCGGGACTTATCCGAACTGTCGGTGTATGCCAAGGTCGAGAACACTGCGTTCCGGTTGCTGAAAAACAATACCCCGGGCCCTTACACCTTTATTCTGCGTGGCACCAAAGAAGTCCCTAAGCGGCTGCTGAACGAGAAGAAGAAAACGGTTGGTTTAAGGATACCCGATCATAAAATTACCCTGGCGCTGCTGGCAGAGCTGGGTGAACCTTTAATGTCGACCAGTTTGATTTTGCCGCAGCAGGATTTTGCCGAATCCGATCCGGAAGAATTACGCGATCAATTGGAGCGGCAGGTGGACCTCATTCTGCATGGCGGTGTGCTGCCTGGTAACCCGACCACAGTGATAGATTTATCCGACGATATCGCTGTGGTGGTGCGTGAAGGTGCCGGTGATGTCAGACCCTTTCTGTAAGCGCTGATGCCGAACCCATCGCAAGCTGCAGAGCAGGCCCTGGCACCGCTGACAGTGCAAGCGCCGTTACCTTTGGCGTTTGTCCGGGGGGAAGCGGTGCTGGAGCGACCGGAGGATCTGTATATTCCGCCGGATGCGCTGGAAGTGTTGCTGGAAGCATTTGAAGGGCCGCTGGATTTCCTGCTTTATCTAATCCGCAAACATAAATTTGATATTGTTGATCTACCCGTCAGTGAAATCACCTTGCAGTATATGGCCTATATTGACCTGATGCAGGGCATGAACTTTGAACTGGCAGCAGAATATCTGGTGATGGCGGCGATGCTGGCGGAAATTAAATCCCGCTTGTTATTACCACGCCATGAGCATCAGCCCGAAGCTGAGCTGGACCCGCGTGCGGAACTGATCCGCCGGTTGCAGGAATACGAGCAATTTAAACAAGCGGCAACTGAGCTGGATTTGCAGCCGCGCCAGGAGCGGGACTTTTTTCCGGTGCGGGCCGAACTGGCGGACAATTTTGCGCCTTTGCTGATTTTGCCGGATGTGTCATTACAGGATTTAGTCGCGGCTTTAGCAGAGGTCGCCAAGCGGGTGAAAGATTTCCAGCATCATCATATTTCAAAAGAAAAACTGTCAACCCGTGAGCGGATGAGTCAGATTTTACAGCTGTTAAAAGAACAGGCTGGTTATTTGCAGTTTGGTCAGTGTTTTAGTCCGGAAGAGGGCCGGGCCGGGGTGGTGGTCAGTTTTCTGGCGGTGCTGGAACTGGTGAAAGAAAAACTGGTGCTGCTGGAACAAGTTCAAGCCTATGGTCAGATCCATCTGAAATTGGCATAATGCGCGCCTTTTGTCAGATTGAGTCTGATGGCAACAGCAGGAAGTCAGATGGCGGTGAAAATCAGCGAGACGCAATTGAGTCAGTTACTGGAAGCGACCCTGTTTGCCAGTGAGCGGCCGCTGACCATCACTGATCTGACTGAGACTGTGCTCTGTGATTTTGTGCTCAGTAAAAAACGTTTGCAACAAGCCTTGCAACAACTGATGCAGGATTATCAGGGCCGCGGTATTGAACTGGTCGAAACTGCCACTGGCTACCGCTTTCAGACCAAAACCGAATGGAGTGCCTATCTGGCCAGGTTATGGCCCGAGCGCTCGCCACGGTATTCACGCGCAGTGCTGGAAACTTTGGCGCTGATTGCCTATCGTCAACCTATTACCCGCGGCGAAATTGAAGCGGTACGTGGAGTGACGGTCAGCAGCCCTATTATCCGGACTTTGCTGGACCGGCAATGGATCAAAGTGGTGGGGCATAAAGAGGTGCCGGGCCGCCCCGGTTTGTATGCAACCACCAGCGAGTTTTTAACATATTTCGGGCTGAAAGACTTAGCTGCTTTGCCCGCTTTAACCGAGTTTTCAGCCCAGTCGGTACTAAATACCGACACTGAAGCTTTATTTAATACTGCCGCGACCGCTGTTGCGGCCAACACAGTCGGGATGACTGAGGAGACCTTATGAGTGAAAAGTTACAAAAAGTGCTGGCCCGTTCCGGTGTCGGTTCGCGCCGTGAAATGGAAAGCTGGATCAGTGCCGGTCGCGTGACTATTGATGGCAAAGTTGCCACTTTGGGTGATCGGGTATTGCCAACCCAAGCGGTGCGGGTCGACGGTCATCCGGTGAAACTGGCGGCAGAAACCGATCAGATCTGCCGGGTGATTGCTTATCACAAACCTGAAGGCGAAATTTGTTCCCGTACCGATCCGGAAGGCCGGCCCACAGTGTTTGACCGCTTGCCCAAAATGCGCGGCGCGCGCTGGATTGCCATTGGCCGGCTGGATATCAATACGTCCGGTTTATTGCTGTTCACCACCGATGGTGAACTGGCAAACCGCTTGATGCACCCTAAATTTGAAGTTGAGCGTGAATACGCAGTCCGGGTGTTTGGTGAAGTGACAGATGCCATGATCCAGAAACTCAGAACCGGGGTTGAACTGGAAGACGGTAAAGCCGCCTTTAAAAAAATCAAAGCCAGTGGCGGTGAAGGCATTAACAAATGGTTTAACGTCACCCTGACTGAAGGCCGCAACCGCGAAGTTCGACGGATGTGGGAATCGCAGGGCGCGGTGGTAAACCGGCTGATCCGGGTGCGTTATGGTGATTTAATGTTACCTAAGCATTTACCGGCCGGTGGTTATACTGAATATGCACTGGAAGAGGTGAACTATCTGCGCAAGATAGTGCATCTGGATTACGAAACAGAAACGCTGGCCAAGCCAGAAGATAAAGACGAGCGTCGCCGCCGGATGGCTTCAATTAAACGGGCTGTGCGTAAACACCAGATTTTACTGAAAAACCCGGAAGCCGCTGCCAAAGCTGAAAAAGCCAAAGCGGCGAAAGAAAAACCGGCGGCTAAAACCGGTAAAAATGGCAAACCATCGTTCCGTGGTAAACAACGGACTCGTGATTAACGGGCCAGCCTGAAAGCTGGCTTTCCCAGTCGTCGGTGTGGTGCATCAGTTGATGTCCACAACGACGGCGGGAATGATGGGATCAATAATAAACATCTGAGGCTTGGTGGATTTGCGGCTCATCCTGCAAATCTTCGAAACTGATGGCAAAGTGCTGCTGTTGGTCGTGGATATCCTGCAGATACACAGCTCTGTCCTGCGCATCAATCCAGCTTACGATGCCAACGCCTTTTTTGCTTTGACATAACATGCCGAGTTTCAGGTCTTGTACGTTCATGGTCAGGCTCCTGTTCAGTTGATATTCATTTAAGACTTATCAGGTTAGACGAACAAATTCGCTTTACAGATCTCCGACCAGTTGTAATTGCAGCTAAACACAGAAAATATAACTGAATTTATTTTTCAACTTTGCCAAATTAGCCCTCACCACGGCGACAGCCTGATGCCGTATCTATGCGAAGCCGTCATGCACAGGGCCAGTCTCAGCTTTTAAAATCAATATGCTGGTGAATATTGGTCCATTGTTCCGGGAATTTACCTTGTACAACATAGGAAAACGCAATTAATTCGGCGATGATCAGATACAACTCTTTGGGGATCTGATCACCCAGCTCCATTTGCCGGAGTAATTGATTCAGTGCCTCATCTTCGTGGATCAGCACCCCATGTTCGCGCGCCAGAGCCACAATTTCATCGGCCAGCTCACCATGACCCTTTGCGACTATGGTGGGGGCATTTTTGCCGTCGTACTGCAAGGCAACGGCGGCTTTCACCTGATCTTTCATCTGTCACTCCAATGGCGGGCTGGTTACAGTTGGACTTAGACTTTAACCGCCAATAAACTGTTATTGCGCTGATACAGCTGGGATGGAATTTTGCCCAGTTGGCACTGCGCTTCGGTGACTTCCAGCCCCTGCATTTTCAAACGGTCTTTAAGCAGTGGTAAAAACTGCTGCGCCATCGCCAGTGGGCCAGCCTGTTCGGTATAAAACTGCAAACTCACCTGCAAACCTGTCAGTCTGACCTGCACCAATAACTTGCCTTGGCTGGCTAAATCAAACTTCATCGTTAATTGCCACTGGGTGCGTTTTTGCCCTGGCGTGCTGCCATCGGCTTCACGTTCCGTCAGTGCCAATTCGGCAAAACGACTGTCGCCTTGTTGCAATAATGGCAATTGAATAAACAATTGCTGGCTCTGGCCGGGTTGCTGTTGTTGCTCAAGAGTCGCCAGCTGCGCACCTTGCATGGTACTGGCATGACCGGCTAACTGCCTTAGCAGTTGGCTGCTCTGCGCAGGTTCAAGCTGCGCGATCAGTTGCTGCAACTTGGCGCTGGGTGCCGCTTTAGTTTCAGTTTGCGGTAACTGACTCAGCCGGCCCAGCAGTAATTGGATCGCCAGCGCCAAAGTCGCGGCCGCTGCCGGGGTGGCGGCGGGGGATAACAGCGGCTGCGGATTAAATTGCAGTGCAGCAGTCAGTTGTTGTTGCAACAATGGCTGGCTGCTAATGGCTTTCGCGCTGTCCAGACTATGCTGGCGGATTTCAGTGAGCACCGCCTGCACTGCCGGTGGCAACTCCGGATCGAGCCTGAGTGGATCTACTGCAGGTTGGCTCAGTGGTAACAGTTGCCGCCATAACGGTGCCACATCGAGCATGGCTGTTTTACCAGGCTGTGCAATAGTCGCTGCCGGGCTGGCTGCTGCTTGCCACTGTAAAGGCCGGTTAAACTGACTGCTGTCAACTTTGACCGCTGCTGCGGTCGCGACAGTTTCGGTGCTGGCGGCCACTTGTAATTGCCAGTCTGCGCCTGCTTTAGCCGGTGGCAGCAAGCGCCATTGCAACGGCATCGCCTGCTGCTGCAAGGACAACGACGCTGCCGGACTCGCAGCCACTGCTGGCAGCGTGGTACTGATTGGCGTCCCGGCGCTGTGCGCCATTTGGGTCGCAGTTGGCGTGGTGGTTAGCGTAGCAGTTTGCGTAGCAGCAACCAGCGTCGGCAATAACTGCCGGCTTTGCGCTATGGTCAGCGTCTGGCTCAGGCTGTTATTTGCCATGCTGGCAGGAACCGCAGTGACCGCTGTCGCTGGCTGCGGCATTGATGATGCAGCAGAAGCCGAAGCTGTGGCTGTATTGGTTGTCAAGGCAGCGTGGATCTGTGGGGTACTGGTCGCGGCCGCCGTTGCTTCCGTCTTGCCGCTGGCCGTCAGCAGGATTTTGATCTGCAATTGACCCGCTGACACTTGCAGCAGCAGTTGTGCTGCCATCGGAGTTTGCGCTGGCCAATTGGTCGCTGCCGGCAACCACTGCAGTGGCAACTGTACTTGCCGTTGATTGCTTAATGTCAGTAACAACTGGTTGTCCTGCCGCTCCAGGCTGACAGGTAAAGGTAAAACCTGGTGCGCAGCAGCGGTACCGGCTTGTGGCTGCGCGGCGGCCAGTGGCTGCAGTAACTTCAATAGCTGAGCTGGTGCAATGGTAAAGAGCGCTGTGTTGGTTTTGGCCTGGGGTTGTAATAATAGCTGGCCGTCGGCTTGAGGCGTCAGTTGCAGTTGAAAAGTGCTCTGTGGCCCTTGTGGCGCCGGGGCGGTGGCAGGCATTACAGCCGGACTTGCCGTCAACTGCACACTTAGCTGAGGCGTTAATTGCAAACGAATCGGGCTGCCTGGCGTAGGTTGTGAGGTTGCCGTGCCGGTTAAAGGCATGCTGCTGCCAGACAAGGCCGAAGTTAATAATGCCGCTTGCGCCTGTGTCAGACTAATCTGGGCTATGCCCTGAGGCGTGTTGATTTGCAACTGCGGCTGGCCGTCACGGCCTTGGCCAAGCGTCGCCTGATAAGACAGATCCGGCTGCAGTTTTAAAGGCGACAAAGCACCGCCTCTTACAGTGGCTTGGCTACTCAGTTGGGCATCAAGATTGATCTGGTTCATAATTCTGGCTGTTATTGCGGCTATCAAGGTTATAGCGCATTCGTATTCTACTGCCAATATGCTAAGATGCGCGCTGTTTTTTTCAGAGTCAGCCGGTATTGTGTTCAGCGCCACTCAGTTAACTTGTGTCCGTCAGGACCGGATCTTATTTGAAGCCCTTGACCTTCGTCTGGCGGCGGGCGAGCTATTACAGATCGGTGGCAAAAATGGCGCCGGTAAAACCAGTTTATTGCGCATTCTGGCTGGCTTAACTGCACCGGATGAAGGTGAACTGCTGTGGCAGGGCCAACCGCTGGCGAACAGTGATTTTAGCAGTCAGCTTTGTTATATCGGCCACTTAAGCGGGGTGCAACCCCAACTCACCGCACTGGAAAATCTGGCCTTCTGGCGGGCCGCCTTTGCGCTCAAAGCGGCCGATGATTTTCAGTTGCTGGCCATGTTGGGGCTGGCTGGCCTGGAAGATATTCCTTGTCAGATGTTATCCGCCGGTCAGCAGCGGCGGGTGTCGTTGGCGCGGTTATGGCTGACCTCTGCCACCCTCTGGATCCTCGATGAGCCTTTTACTGCTTTGGATCAGTCGGCCATTGCCGTGCTACAACAGCAATTTGGGCAGCATTTAGCCAAAGGCGGCAGCATTATTCTGACCACCCATCAGCCGCTCAGTCAGCATTTCCCTCAGGCCAGATTACTGGAGCTAATGTACCGATGGTAATTTTCCGCCAGGCTTTTTTGCGCGAGTGGCGCCTGTTGGCCCGGCAAAAAGCCGACTGGCTCAATCCAATGATGTTTTTTATTATTGTGCTGACGTTGTTCCCGTTAGGCGTTGGCGCTAAACCTAATCTGCTGGTTGAAATTGCCCCAGGTATTATCTGGATAGCAGCCTTACTCAGTGTGCTGCTGGCAACAGAGCGGCTGTTTAAAGATGATTACCGCCAGGGCACGCTAGAGCAGTTAGTTGCGGCGCAACAGCCATTGCTGCCTTATGTGCTGGCGAAAATGCTCAGCAGTTGGTGCAGCACGGCGTTGCCATTATTGCTGATGTCGCCATTGATAGCTTTGTTACTTGGCTTATCCATGCCAGGCTGGCAAGCGGTGGTCCTAACCTTACTGCTTGGTACGCCGCTGCTGAATATGCTGGCAGTGCTGGGGGCTGCCCTGACTTTATCGGCAGATAAAGGTGGTATTTTGCTGGCTTTACTGATTTTACCTTTGTATATTCCGCTGCTGATTTTTGCCAGCGCAGCCGTTGAAAATGCCAGTATGGGACTGAGCTATAGCGCCCAATTGGCCGTACTGGCTGCCATGTTATGTCTGGCGCTGGCGCTGGTGCCACTAGCGGTGTTAAAAGCATTAAAAATAAACGTGGGGTGATATGTTTAAATGGCTTGATCCATATGCAAAACCGCAGACTTTATATCGTTTGTGTGGGTTATGGTATCCCTGGCTGATGGCAGCAGCTGTGCTGGTGTTATTGCTCAGTACCCTGTGGGGATTGGCTTTTACCCCGGCTGATTATCAGCAAGGTGATAGTTACCGCATTATTCATATCCATGTGCCGGCGGCGATCTGGTCGATGGGTGCTTATAGCAGCATGGCGATTGCAGCCTTGATTGCGCTGGTCTGGCAAGTTAAAGCTGCCCAATGGGCGGTGGGCGCTATTGCGCCTATCGGCGCGGTATTTACCCTGATTGCGCTTTTTACCGGTATGGCCTGGGGCAAGCCGATGTGGGGTACCTGGTGGGTATGGGATGCCAGACTGACCTCAGAACTGATTTTATTATTTTTATACCTTGGGGTCATGGCGCTCGCCGGTGCTTTTGCTGATCGCCAGACCGGCGCCAAAGTCTCTGCCGTGCTGGCGCTGGTCGGCGTGGTGAATTTACCGATCATCCATTTTTCTGTCGAATGGTGGAACACTTTGCATCAGGGCGCCACTATCACCAAATTTGCCAAACCGTCCATTGATGCGTCGATGTTATGGCCGCTGTTGCTTGGCATTGTTGGTTTTGGATTATTACTGGCAGCTTTAACTTGTTTGCGTTTACGTACCGCCATTTTAGAAAATGAACAACACCGGCCCTGGGTGCGGCAGTTATGCCAACAGTTGGCAGCACCACAGGTCCGGGCAACCCGGGAGTCCGCTGATGCCTGAACTTTATTTTGACAGCTGGCAAGCTTTTCTGCAGATGGGCGGATACGCCTTATACGTCTGGATTTCATTTGGCAGTACTTATCTGCTGTTGGCTATTTTGGCCTGGTACAGTCATCGTAGTCAGCGTCAGTTGCTGCAAAACCTGGCTGCCAAACAAGCCCGCGAACACCGCATCAGACAACAGCAACAACAGGAGCAGACTGAATGAATCCAAGAAGAAAACAACGGTTGTTAGCCGTCAGCGCTATGTTGTTACTGCTCGGTGGTGCTGTGGCTGCAATGTTGTATGCATTACAGGAAAATGTCGATTTATTTTATACCCCGTCGCAGTTGGTGGATGGTCTTGGCAAAGACAAAGTCAAACCTGTACCAGGTCAACGGTTGCGGATTGGCGGTATGGTGGTGAAAGGTTCAGTAAAACGGGATGAACACAGTTTAAAAGTCAGCTTTGATTTGGTCGATACTGGGCCGACTGTGACCGTGACCTATGAAGGCATTTTGCCGGATTTATTCCGTGAGGGGCAGGGCATTGTGGCACAGGGTACCCTGATGGATGCCACCACTATTGCCGCGACCGAAGTGCTGGCTAAACATGACGAAGAATATATGCCACCTGAAGTTGCCGAAGCGATGAAAGGCATTAAACACGTGGCGCCATCGAAAACTTATCCGGCGGCAACTGGTTATCAGCCAAAAGCAGCGGGTCCGGCTGAATCTGCAGCCGGTGATGTAAAGCCTGCACAGCAACAGCCAGCGGGAGTGCTGCCATGATACCGGAAATAGGTCAGCTGGCGCTGACGTTTGCTTTTGGTTTGTCTGCCTTGCTGGCAACCTTTCCGCTGTATGGCAGCTTCAGCGGCCATCAGCGTGCACTGTTAATGGCCAAACCCTTGGCGATTGGCATGTTTTTATTCAGCGCCTTGGCTATGGGCTGCCTGATTGCTGCTTTTTTACAGAATGACTTTACCGTCATTAACGTTGCCAGTAATTCCAGCAGTATTTTGCCCTGGTATTATCAGATCACTGCCAGCTTTGGTTCACACGAAGGTTCAATGCTGTTGTGGGTCACTATGCTGACGTTGTGGACTGCGCTGGTGGCGTGTTTTTCCAAATCTTTACCCTTGTTGATGCAAGGCCGTATTCTGGCCGTGCTGGGGATTATTTGTGTTGGTTTTACCGCTTTTTCACTGTTCATGTCCAACCCTTTTGCCCGCAGTCTGCCGTTTTATCCGGTAGAGGGCCGGGATCTGAATCCGCTGTTGCAGGATTTTGGCATGATAGTGCATCCGCCTTTGTTGTACCTGGGTTATGTTGGTTTTGCCGTGTCTTTTGCTTTTGCCATTGCGGCTTTGCTTGGTGGTAAATTTGACAGTACCTGGGCGCGCTGGGCCAGGCCCTGGACCTTAGCGGCCTGGTTGTTCCTAACCCTTGGCATTATGCTGGGTAGCTGGTGGGCCTATAACGAACTGGGCTGGGGTGGCTGGTGGTTCTGGGATCCGGTTGAGAATGCTTCTTTTATGCCCTGGCTGGTTGGTACTGCCTTGTTACATTCACTGGCTGTGACGGAGAAACGTGGCACTTTTAAATCCTGGACTGTATTACTGGCCATTGCCGCCTTTTCCCTCAGTCTGATGGGGGCGTTTTTAGTGCGTTCCGGCGTGTTGGTGTCAGTGCATTCTTTTGCTTCTGATCCAAGCCGCGGTTTGTATTTACTGGCCTTTTTATTGCTGGTGGTTGGTGGTTCGCTGTTTTTATATGCACTGCGGATGAACGCAGTACGCTCACAAAGCCGTTATCAGCTGTTTAGCCGCGAAGTGTTGTTGTGGGGCAATAACGTGTTTTTATTGACCGCGACGCTGGTGGTGTTTCTCGGCACTTTATATCCACTGTTCCATAAAGAGTTGGGACTAGGGTCAATTTCCATTGGTGAGCCGTTTTTTAATCAGTTGTTTTATTACCTGGTGATCCCTTTTAGTTTGTTATTAGGGCTTGGCCCCTGGGTGCGCTGGAAACAACAAAGCCTGCCTCCGCTGTTGAAACCACTGACGCTGGTGTTGATTGGTGCCCTGACGCTGGCGCTGGGTTATATGAGCCTGACCATTGGTTTTGCTGCCAATCTGGCATTGCTGGGGTTATTACTGGGTGCCTGGGTCGGCTGGTCCGCCATTGTTGAAGTCTGGCAGCGGTTACAACAGCTCGGTGGTGTTGGTGCTGGCATCAGTCGTTTGCAACTGAGTCACTGGGGCATGACCATCGCTCATATTGGCTTTGCCGTGCTGGTGATAGGGGTGGCTATGACCAAAACGCTGAGTGTCGAAAAAGATGTCCGGATGAAAATTGGCGATACGGTACAGCTGAACGAATACGATTTCACCTTAAGTGATGTGTATGCGCTCAATGGTCCCAATTATGGCGGTCAGGCGGCAGAGCTGGAAGTGTATAGCGCCGGCGAAAAAGTAACGCATCTGCACGCGGAAAAACGCTTTTATGCGTTGCAAAAAACTGTGATGACCGAAGCTGCGGTGCATGCTCGGTTAAGCCGGGATCTGTATGTGGCGCTTGGCGAAGAATTGCCCGGCCCGTCCTGGGCGCTGCGGATTTATGTTAAACCTTTTGTGCGCTGGATTTGGCTCGGTGGTTTATTGATGGCGCTGGGTGGTCTGATTGCGCTGTTAGATCCAAGATATCGGCGGCGGCAGTCAGCCGCGATGGCAACAGCTGAAGTAAAAAGTGAGGGTCAACATGCGTAAGTTAATGTTTTTCCTTCCTTTTGTACTTTTCATTGCCATGAGTGTATTTTTATTCAGTGGTTTGTTCTCTGATCCGCGCCAGCATGGGTCTGCCTTATTGCAGCGTGATTTACCTGCTTTTCAGTTGCCGGAATTAATGTCCGGTCAGCTCAAAACTGCAGAGGATTTACGCGGCCAGCCGTATTTACTGAATGTGTGGGGCACCTGGTGTCCCACTTGTAATGCTGAACTTGGCTTTCTGACTGAGTTACGCCAGCAGGGCGTGCGCATTATCGGACTCTATTATGTGCAACCGCTGGACGCGGCCTTTGGCGAAAGTTTTGATGTGGCGGCGTTGCAAGACGATGTGCGCCGTAAACTGGCAGAGCAGGGCGATCCCTATCAATTTAATTTACTGGATGAAAAGCGCAGTCTGATTTTTGATTTGGGGGTGACAGGTGCGCCGGAAACCTTTTTGATTGATCAGCATGGTAAAATCCGCGCGCATCATGTCGGCGATATTCATCCGCAAAACTGGCCGGCGTTGGCGGCGCAATATCAGGCCTTGCTGGCTGAAAGCGCAAACCAGAGTGCAGCCACTCAACAGGAGGTGGTCCATGTTAAATAAGTTGAGCCGCCACTGGTGGCTGCTGAGCGTCAGCGCCTTGCTGTTGGCAGCTACTTTGAGCGGATCAGGCCAGGCAGCAGAAGAACTGCTGCAATTTCAGTCCTCTGAACAACAGGCGTTGTTTCGCGAGCTCACCGCCGAACTGCGCTGCCCTAAGTGTCAGAATCAGAATATTGCTGATTCCAATGCGGTAGTCGCGGTGGATATGCGGCAAAAAACTTATCAGTTGGTGCAACAAGGGCAGAATAAGCAACAAGTGCTGGCTTATATGAAACAACGTTATGGAGACTTTGTGCATTATCAGCCGCCAGTACAATGGAGCACCATTTGGCTCTGGTTATTACCTGTTGGTTTGTTAACCAGCATGTTTGTTTTTATGTTGAGAAAAGGCAAAGCAGACCCAGCGCCACAGCTGCAGCAACCACAATTCGATAGCGAATTACAGGCCATTATTGATGAAGTGAGCGTGCCTGACAGTCTACAGAGCCCACAGCAGGGCAGGAGAAACCAGTCATGACAGCGCCACTGCTTTTAGTCGCGTTACTGATGATGATTGCCAGCCTGGTGATTATTTTCTGGCCCCGACGGGCCTCAGTCGAGTTTAACCAAAGCCGGACCGAACTATTCCGCGAACGGTTACAACTGTTGGTGCTGGCACGGGATAACGGTGAATTAGCACCAGCAGATTTTGCCCAGGCGGCAGCTGAACTGAAACAACATTTTGTTGAATCTGCACCTGTGACGCCGACGCTGACATCCGCGACTGCTGCTGGCCGGTTGTTGTATCTGGCGCTGTGCTTGCTGCTGTTACTGGTCGGTACCAGCTATTGGCTGACCGGTCATTATAAAAGCCTGAATGATTGGGTGCTGGCACAGCAAAGCCTGCCGTCCTATGGTGAGCGGGCCCTGCTCAACAAAGGCGAGCCATTGTCAGATGAAGAAATCAGCTTATTCGCGCTGGCACTACGCACTAAACTCGCGGTCGAAGGTGACGATGCCGTCGCTTGGTTTGTGCTCGGCCGCATCTGGTTTTCGCAAGGCTTGGTTGAGGAGTCGTTAGAGGCTTTTGAAAAAGCACTGGTGCTGACACCAGAGCGCGTTAATCTGCGGTTAAGCTACGCGCAGGCACTTTTAGTCACCGAAAGTGCGGAAAATATGCAAAAAGCAGCACAGAGTCTCGGACTGGTGCTGCAAAAAGAACCCGGTAATACCGATGCGCTGTCGATGCTGGCGCTGATAGCGCAGCAGCGCGGCGATATCAAGGAAGCGCGGGCAGCCTGGGAATTATTATTGGCCCAGTTACAACCGGCAGATCCGCGTTATCCGATGATCCAGCAGCAATTGGCAGCATTAAATGGCAGTGTTGTAGCCACTGTTCCGGCGACAACAGTCCCGGTGGCAACTACGCCTGACACCAGCATGGGTAATGGCAGCGAGCCAGCTGCGAAAGATCCGGCTGGCAGTGAACGGCGTATTGTCATTCAGTTAACCATCAGTGACAGCCTGGCGGCGAAATTCGCTAATGCCAGTTTGTTTGTGGTTGCCAAAGCTGTTGCTGGATCACCAATGCCATTGGCGGTGCAGAAATTGCCGGTTGTTGCCGGTCGCCAGCAAATTGAATTGACCTCTGCCATGGTGATGCAACCAGGTTGGGGTCTGGATAATGTGGAGCAGGTGGTGGTGTCAGCCCGTATCAGTCAATCTGGTGCGGTCAGCAAAACTGCCGGCGATCCGGAAATTGTGTCCGATGTTTTAACTTTTAGCCAGGGTCAGCCGTTGACCCTCACCATGGAGCTTAGCGGTGAAACCACTGATTAACACCACCCTGATTTTGTCCGCACTGTGGCTGGCTGGCTGCAGTAGCACGCAACAGCCAGCAACCACAGCGGCGCCAGTGAATGATGCCAGAGATCCTTTTGAATCATTAAACAGGTCGTTCTGGACTTTTAACTACGATTATCTGGATGCTTATGTGTTACGTCCGGTCACTGTCGGTTATATGGCGGTGGTACCAAAACCAGCGCGTACCGGCTTGAGTAATGTGGTGAACAACCTCAATGAACCCGCCAATTTTTTCAACGGTTTGTTACAGGGCAAACCATCAGGCTCTGCGGTCAGCGCAGGACGTTTTTTGCTGAACAGCACGGTCGGCGTGGTTGGTTTATTTGATGTGGCCACACCGATGGGGCTGGCCGAGCGGCCGGAAGATTTCGGTCAGACGCTCGGCGTTTGGGGTGTTGGTCATGGCCCTTATCTGATGATCCCGGCCCGTGGTCCTGCCACTATCCGTAATCTGACCGGCGATCTGGTGGATAATTTGTATTTCCCCATGTCGGTACTGAATACACCCCAAACCATCGGCAAGTTTGTGATTGGTGCCTTGTCAGGTCGCGAACAACTGATGGCGCAGGAAAAACTGCTGAATGACTCGCTGGATCCTTATGCCTTTGTCAAAGATGCCTATTTTCAGCGGCAAGAGTATCAGTTGTATGATGGCAATCCACCAGAGCAGTCGGTGGATGAAGCGGCATTGGAAGAATTCCTCGAGTGATCCGATCTGTGCTGAATTAGCCAGTTTTCGGCGGATTTACACCCAAACAGGGGCAGTCTACATGGCTGCCCCTTTTCATTTTCTGGTGGTTACGGTATAAACATCGGGCTATTTTCAACCCTCCGGGGTCTGACGACCCTGACCATAATTATTAGAAACAGGAAATCACCATGATCCATTGTAATGACAGTGCTGCTGCGCTGCAGACCGGCTTGTGCCTGGCTGTGGTACCGGAGGTGCGCCGATGAGTGTAAGTCAAACTTCGACCCCGGTTGCCATGGCTGAATTTGGTACTTTGTGGGGCCATCCGAAGCCATTGTGGATGTTATTTATGGCTGAGTTTTGGGAGCGTTTTGCCTTTTACGGCATTCGCTGGGCCCTGACTCTGTATATAGTTTCACAATTCTATGAAGGTAATGCTTCTGGTGAAGCTGCTGCCAGTCGCTATTACGGCGCTTACCTGGCGCTAGTGTATGCCACTGCTATTTTCGGTGGTTATGTCGCCGACAGGATCATCGGATATCAGCGCTCGATCCTGCTGGGGGCTGTGGTGATGTCGATTGGTCTTTTCATGATCATGGTGCCAAGTCTGGATGTATTTTTACTCGGTCTGGCGGTGATTGTGGTTGGTAATGGTCTGTTTAAGCCGAATATTTCATCCTTGGTCGGCCAGCTCTATGCCAAAGATGACAACCGTCGTGACCGCGGTTTTACCATTTTTTATATGGGTATCAATTTAGGCGGTATGTTATCCCCGCTGATCACCGGCTGGTTAGCCAGTGAAATTTTTGGTACGCCGCAACATCAGAATTATAAAGCGGTGTTTGGCGCTGCTGGTGTTGGCATGTTACTCAGTACCATTTGGTTTTATTTAGGTCGGGCCCAGCTGAAAAACATTGGCGTGATCCCCGCAGATAAGCCAGCTGGTAAAATGCTGGCCTATGTGATCGCAGGGGTGGTGGTTGCGGTGCCTGTGGTGTATTTCCTGATGGCAGGCATGGGGGCGCAGACGCTGGCCTGGGTGTTAGGGGTGCTCTTTATCATTGTGGCGCTGATGCTGGTGGTCGAAGGTAAAAAAACCGGTACTGTGCAATTGCATCAGGTCTATGCGCTGTTATTGCTGTTTGGTTTTAATGTCACCTTCTGGATGTTCTTTGAACAAGCCGGTAGTTCTTTTAACTTCCTGGCGCAAAATTTAGTCAATCGCGATATCTTCAGTGACGGCAGTTTCATTTTCCCGACCGGCTGGTTCCAATCTGTCAATTCGATGGCGATTATTATCTTCGCGCCGGTGATCAGCTTTATCTGGTATCTGACCAGCAAACGTAATCTGGAACCGACCATCCCGTTTAAATTTGGTTTAGGTTTGCTGGGGAATGCGCTTGGCTTCCTGGTGCTGATGTATGCACTGACCCAACTGGTGGATGGCAATGGTTTGATCCCACTGTGGCCGCTGGTGGCTTGTTATATGTTGCAATCCATTGGTGAGTTATGTTTATCGCCAATTGGCTTGTCGATGGTCACTAAACTGGCTCCCGTGCGTTGTGTGGGTCTGGCGATGGGGGCCTGGTTCCTGTCGATTGCCACCGGCAATAATTTATCCGGTTTATTGGCCGGTGAAATTTCCGGTGAAACCGGTATGACCATTGATTCGGCACTGGCGGGCTTTAGCTTCAGTTTTTATCTGCTGCTTGGTGCCGGTCTGTTACTGCTGGTGATTTCGCCGTTGATCAATAAACTGATGCACGGCGTCAAATAATCAGAGGCAAGGCCAGTAGATGGCCTAGGAAGACAAACGGGCAATCCAGTGGATTGCCCTTTTTGTTAACACTATTGCCAGCGATGAGATGCTGCCAGGATAAACCGCTGCTGCTGAACCAGATTAATCCTGCGCTTCAGTTGATTTACTCAGTTGGCTTCGTGCTTGAGGCAATAGGGGTTCAACCAGCGCAAAGGTCAGTGGCCTGCTCAGCAGTGGATACACTACAATCAGCAACACTGTCCAGAGTGCAGCTTCTACAATAGAGGCCGAGCGGGCAATGGCCATAAAAGGCGGGATCAGAATGGCAAGTTTCAGCAGGTTCAGCAGTAACTTTTTCGGCACTGGCAATAGATCGCTGGCGCGACGGATCACGGCCATCCGCTCACGGAAATTTAAGCCCTGCAATTGCGGCAAGGACTGACTGTTCCAATATAACATTTGAAGACTCACGGTTATGCAGTTGGACTGGATACGCAGTCAAGCCAAAGCCCGATCTCAGTGGTCAGCGCTAAACTGTCACTGAGCGGGCTTGACTGGACAACTTATTGCAAGCGCTGTTGCAACTCAGCCAGCACGGCATCAAGATCCAGCATGGCTTTGTCGCCAGTACGGCGGTTTTTGTATTCGACTTTACGCTCGTCCAGGTTGCGCTCACCAATGATAATATGGTGCGGCACGCCGACTAATTCCATATCGGCAAACATCACGCCTGGTCGCTCTTTGCGATCATCAAACAGCACTTCAATACCGGCAGCAGTCAGTTGGCGGTACAGCTGCTCAGCCGCTTCCTGAATACGGACAGATTTGTGCATATTCATCGGTACAATAGCCACCTGGAATGGTGCGATAGCATCCGGCCAGCGAATGCCGTACTGATCATGGTTTTGTTCAATAGCGGCTGCCACAATGCGGGATACGCCAACACCATAACAGCCCATGGTCATGATCTGGTGTTTGCCTTCTTCGTTCAGCACCCCTGCTTTCATCGCGGCGGCGTATTTGTCACCTAACTGGAAAATATGGCCAACCTCGATACCACGTTTAATCACCAGTTGACCCTGGCCACAAGGGCTGGCATCACCTTCAACCACATTGCGTAAATCAGCTGTTTGGTAGTTGTTGATATCACGCTCAAAGTTGACGCCGGTCAGATGGAAGCCGTCTTTATTAGCTCCGGTGACAAAATCAGCCAGCACAGCGGCTGCATGATCCACCAGCACTGGAATGCTCAGGCCAACCGGGCCGACTGAACCGGCGTTGGCACCAGTGGCAGCTAAAATTTCTGCCTCAGAGGCGAAGGTCAAAGGCGAAGCGACTAATGGGTGTTTATCGGCTTTAATTTCATTGAGTTCATGATCACCACGCAGCACCAGCGCAATCAGTCCTTGTGGTGCTTTGTCATCGGCTTTACGGGCATGCACCAACAAGGTTTTAGCAATCCGCTCGGCAGACACTGCCAGTTGCGCTGCAACTTCAGCAATAGTTTTGGCGGCAGGGGTCGCCACTTCAGTCAGGGCTGTAGTGGCAGCCGGCCGTGCTGTCGTTGGTGGCAGCGCCTCAGCTTTTTCAATATTGGCGGCGTAATCACTGGCATCAGAAAACACAATAGCATCTTCACCAGAGGCGGCCAGTACATGGAATTCGTGTGACACGGCGCCGCCAATAGCACCGGTATCCGCCAGCACAGGACGGAAATTTAAGCCAAGCCGGGTAAAGATGTTGCAATAAGCCTGATACATCGCCTGATAAGTCTGCTCCAGACTTTCCTGACTTAAATGGAAGGAATATGCGTCTTTCATCAGGAATTCGCGGGCCCGCATCACGCCAAAACGTGGCCTGCGCTCATCACGGAATTTGGTCTGGATCTGATACAGATTGATTGGCAGTTGTTTGTAGCTGCTGATTTCTTTGCGGACTAAATCGGTGATTACTTCTTCATGGGTCGGGCCTAACACGAAGTCACGCTGATGGCGGTCTTTAAAGCGCAGTAATTCTGCGTCCATTTGCTCCCAGCGACCAGACTCCTGCCATAATTCAGCCGGTTGCACCATCGGCATTAACACTTCCAGCGCGCCGGCTTTATTCATTTCATCACGCACTATGGCTTCGACTTTACGCAGCACACGCAGGCCTGTCGGTAACCAGGTGTACATGCCTGACGCTTCACGGCGGATCATACCGGCGCGTAACATCAACTGATGACTGATAATCTCGGCATCGGCCGGGGTTTCTTTTAAGGTAGAGACTAAATATTGACTGGTGCGCATATGCTATCCACTATTTTATTGTGCCTTTTGCCTTATTCTAACAAGGCCTTTACTCGGGCAGAAGTTTAATCTGATGTTTAATCAGGGCTGAGCTGACATTGTTGCTGCCATCTATGCCACCGACGCTGAAAATTTCGCCATTGATACTGACTAAAGAGCGCAGATCAGTCACGGCCACACTGCTGCTGGCTTTTAACCAGCGTTGTTGTTGCATGGCATAAAGATAGAGCTGGTCACTGGCTTTGCCATTGAACGCTGTCGTTAAGGTCGCTGAGTTGACCGTTGGGCTGGCGCTTTGTGCACTGCCGCCGACAAAAGCAATCATTTTTTCGCCATCAACAGTCACAGCGATGGCCGCTTGCCGATAGCGGGCCGGTCCGCCGTGATGAGGGATTTTTTGCCAGCGAATGATGTTGGCTTGTTTACTGTCAATATCACCAAGGTAACAGGCGGCCGTCGTACTGAGCTGGCCTGTTGCTTGTTGCTGATAATCCTGACTGATGCCATCACAGACCAGCATCTGATGGCCGACAATAGCGCCAGCATGACCGGCTACCGCAGCACCAGGATAGGGCGTGGCCTGTGACCATTTCTGACTGAAGTTATCAAATAACTGCACCAGATTGATATGACCATATTGCTGCCGACCGCTCAGCAGATAGATATAGCGTTCCTGATAGGACAGCGCCAGACTGTCGGCTACGGCCACCGGCATGTCCGGTAATTTGGTATAAGTTTGGGTCAGTGGGCTAAAACGATAACTGTCCGTCAGGATCTTATCACTGCCATCGGCGGTTTTGTCGGCGCCAGCGAAGATAAACAAATGATTACTCATGGCTACGCCGCTGGCGGCCAGCCGGCCAGACTGACGGGCCTGATTTGGCAGCGCAGGCACAGCTTGCCAGATGGGGCTGCCTTCGCTCAGTTGCCAGACTTTATTGTGGTCGCCACCCGTCTGATCCGACTGGCCGGCAAAACTGGCCAGAACCCATTTGCCACGGACTGTACTTTGTAGCACCAGTTGATTACTGACCGCTTCTGGCAAGGCAGGCAGGGTGATGGCTGCTGACGCCGTTGAGGTTTGCAGCAAACCCAGTAGCGCCGCACTACAGAGCACAAGATGCGCTGAGTCAGTCCTCAGTCGGCGGTTGCCGGCGAATTTCTGTAACATGATTGTGTTCTCCGTCTACTGTCCATTTGATATTCAGGTCGTACAAGGTCATGCCATAACTTTGTACTTCGTCCCGCTGCTTTTTATAGGATGGTCTTGGATCTTGTTTTAATACTTTTTCAATGAAAATCTGTAAATCTGGGATTTTGCTGTGCTGACAAAAAGTCTGCGCCTGTGCACTCAGACTGACGGTCATCATGGTTTCAGGGGAGGCATCGGCAAAACCACCGGCAGCTTGCGGTAACGCATCGGAATAGGGCAAATAGGGCTTGATATCCAATACCGGGGTGCCGTCCAGCAGATCAAGTCCGGATAATAACAGTACCAGCTGTTCTCCCCGCCGTTGCACACCTTCCAGTTTTACCACAGATAAGCCAACAGGGTTGGGTCTGAATGTGGCTCTGGTGGCAAATACCCCTTTTTTCTGATTGCCGCCGAGTCTGGGTGGCCGTACTAATGGCGACCAGCCCTTATCTGCCGTCTGGTGAAATACAAAGACCAGCCACAAATGGCTGAAACTTTCGATACCACGCACTATGGCATCATCGGCGTAGGGCGGTTGCAACACTAGCTGGCCCCGTGCTTCCGGAATTAAACCCGGCTGACGCGGAATGGCAAATTTTTGTTTGTACGGTGATTCGATAAATCCAACCGCATTGAAGGTAAATGGTTGCATAAAAACTCGAACATGGCAGGTCAAGCCGCCGTTAGCAGATGACCGCATTATGGCGCTCGGATGACAAAACAACAAGCTTGTGATCTTTCTGGTTATTTTCTTGCCTTCAGCCTTGCAGCCGTCTAGAGTGGATTTTTTAACTAGCAAACTCGTTGAGTGTTGTTCTGATGATGATGGAAAAAGTTTTATTAATTGAATGCCCGGATTCAAAAGGGTTGATCGCACACATTACCAATATTTGTTACAAGCATCAGCTCAATATTGTGCGCAATACCGAATATGTTGACCCGCAAACCGGCCAGTTTTATATGCGGACTCAACTGGAAGGTCTGTTTAATGAAGAAACCCTGTTATTGGATTTAGACCGTGCTTTACCAACTGGCAGTCAGCGCCAATTAGTGGACAGTCGCCGTCGGAAAAAAATAGTCATTATGGTGACCAAAGAAGCCCATTGTCTGGGTGATATTTTGATGAAAGTGTACGATGGTTCTTTAGCACTGGAGATCCAGGCGGTCATTGGCAATCATCCGGATCTGGGCTCGCTGGCCGCTAAGTTTGATATCCCGTTTCATTGTATCAGCCACGAAGGTTTGAACAGGGCCGCGCATGAGCAATTACTGGCGGCGCAAATAGCCTGGTATCAACCGGATTATCTGGTGCTGGCTAAATTTATGCGGGTGCTGACCCGTGATTTTGTCCGGCTTTATCCACAACGTATTATTAATATTCATCATAGCTTTTTGCCGGCTTTTATTGGCGCAAATCCTTACCATCAGGCCTTTTTACGCGGAGTTAAAATCATTGGCGCTACCGCACATTTTGTCACCGACGATTTGGATGAAGGCCCAATCATCAAGCAGATGGTGACCAATGTTGATCACAATTACAGTGCGCAGGATATGGTGAAGGCCGGGCGAGATGTTGAAAAAAATGTCCTTAGTAAAGCATTGCAACTGATCCTGGAGGACCGGGTTTTTGTGCATGGCAATAAAACAGTGATTCTATAACTGTGCCAGATCTGCCAAATGGCCGCTAAATACATAACTGTGGCTCCAGCTGTAATATTGCCGGTACTGTTGCTGTAACTGCTGGTAAGGGATACATTGTTCGCCATATTGCGGATCGGCAAGCCACAGCCGGTCATCTTGCTCAATACCGTAAATCACCACCAAATGCCAGCCGATAAAATACCGCATAGCGGCCAGCAGTGGATGACCAGCTGCCAGTTCTGCTCTAAGCCTGGGCAGTGGCAGCACGCCGCTCTGTTCCTGATAGCTCAGTTGCATCCGAGCCAGAGCCTGTAATGGCGGACAGACCTGATCACAGTTTGGCCCCAAGACCTGACGGGCAAACTCCTGCTGGGAGGGCACAGGGCAGCGTTGATAATACCGCCCCAGTGATACTGCCACCGCAGCCCAGCACTGTAAATGACCCTGTTGTGGTTCCAGTTGAAACGGCAGTAACAGCGCCATCAGTGCACCTGGATCAGTCGTTGCTGTGACAACTGGTACAGCCATGGCAATACCTGGGCTGGGGTCTGTTGCAACCACTGGCCAAGCTCGGTCACAGCACAAGGCTGTTGCACGCGCAGCAAGAGCTGTTGTTGGGCGGCATTGAGCGATAAGGCGGGTCGATATCTTTTATAGACCACTTGCCAGCCCTGGTTGCTGTGACTGACATAGCTGATGGCGGTGCTGGGCTGCACTTTAAAACTGCTGAGCAGTGTGATCAGCGCTGGCGCTGCGATGTCCAGCGGTGCGCTATGTGCTGTTTCTGCGAGTGGGACTGCAAATGCCTGACCGGCAAATTGCAGGCTCGGCACTTGCCATTGCAGACAGGACCACAGTGTTTCTCTGGCGGTAACCGGGAGTTCGTGACCACATTGTGGATCGGTCAGAATGCTGCGGGCAGTGGTCAGCTCCAACTCAGGTAATAATTGTTGCAATAATCCCAGTGTCCATTGATTTAAGCTGCGATAGGCTGGCCCATCAACCGGGAAATGCGCCTGATACTGCAGGCTCAGCAGCAGACTAAAACCCGGAATGCCAATACATTGCTGGGCCTGACCCGGCTGGCTGATACGGGCAAAAGGCAGCGGTTGTGGGTAACTGGACACGACAATTCCCAGTTGCTTTGTACACTGTTGTGCACTGGCGAGCAGACTGGCGGAGATTTGCTCAGGACAAGCTTGCCGGTTGGACAGCGGTTGGCCGAGTACAGCTTGGGCGACTCTGGGAGCCAAAGCTTCTGGCAGTGGATTGGATAACCAGTGTATTGCCGTCCGTAACCAATAATAGAGCGCCTGTTGCGGTTGTTGTTGCAGCATTTTCAGCTGGGCCAGGCACAGATTCATATACAATAAATCACTTTCATTGCGTAACTGGCCATTCACTGCAAAACCAAGACGGTAATAATGTTCGGCCTGGGCATAATCCTGCAATTTTTTATAGATTCTGGCCTGATTCAGACAATTGATATAACACAAATGCCAATCTGGTTCTGGCAAGCGCTGTAATTGTTGCTCTATGGTTTTTTCCAGCGCCAGCGCTGCGTCAACATCACCAAGCCGGAGTTGATTCAAGGCGGAGATATTCTGCAGATACAGATATAAGCGGGCCTGGCGCACGGGATCAAGCAATTGCCTGGCGCGGGCAAAATATTGTTCAGCACTGTGGGCTTGCCCCGTCATGACCAGACCCCAGGCTTTGTTCTGATAGAGGGCTGCCTGCACCTCGTCGGGCAAACTGGCGTCTGGCAATATGCCAGTGGCTGCTCTGGGGAAATCCAGCAAGGCAATGGCGATTTTTTGTTTTTGCACTTCTAATAGGGCTTGTTGCTGCAATGGCAGGCTTTCGGCGTCAATCTGATCCAAAATAGTATAGGCCAGTTGATAACCCCCTTCGGCAAAACGCTGATCGGCCTGTTGTTGCAAAAACTGACAGTCTTGAGGTTGTTGGCGTAAAGCAAAACTCACTTGCAAATGATCCGGCAATTTAATCGCTGGTGTCGCTGCAGGGTGCAGGGGCCGTAACAGCGGCGACAGTAACAACTGACCGCCCGCCAGCTCCAGGACCTCAGTATTCTGATGCAGCTCAGCGTCCAGCCAGTCGGGATGTAGTAAGCCCGGCACTGCACTGACCAGTGCGCTGGTCGGTGGTAATGCGGGGGGCGTGGCAGACTGAGGCTGCAACTGACAGTGAAAACCTGCTAGCAGCGGCAACTCTGCACCTGGCCTTAGCCACAATGCCAACTGCAACCGATACTGTTGGCAGGCACTGGCGACGATACGAAGTAATTGCAGATCCTCGCTATTCCAGTGCTGACCGGCGAAAGGTGCGATGACCCCAAGCAAAAACCGGCTTTGTTGTAACATGGCCGCCACTAACTGTCGGGCAAACTGACAGGCGGCGATAAAGTTCTGATCACCTTCACTTTCATGATCAATCAGTTGACCCACTGTGTCGGCATAGTGTTGCTGATCATGCGGGCGATAAAGTTCGGGTTGTAATTGCGGTGGCGGTGGCAACCCCAGTTGCGATCCCCATTGCCTGGCTAAGTCATGACCGCGCCAGCCGCCGAGGCTCAGATCGGCCAGTACCGTTTCTTTCGATGCATCCTGCCAGCCGATGTCAGCCTGTAAACTGGCAAAACTGTGACAATACCAGCACTGCAACAGCACAGGAACCGTGTGCCGGGTGATGGTCGGCAGCTCAAGTGGGGTCGCTGTCATGCTGTCCTCCGGCGCAGATCCCATTGATATATAAAATGGCATGGTGCAGGCCATCTAACTCTAGTAAGGCATCAATCTTGCGATCGTAAAAACCACCGATGTTGATCACTCCAAGATCCAGCGCGGTTGCTGCCAGGTTAATGTTTTGTGCCACATGCCCGGCTTCCAGCAGGCAAAAGCGATACCCCTTATTCCGATACTTAAATACAGAACGCTGAAACATGGCGGTAATAAAGATTACCACTGACAATTGCTCCGCTAACTGGCTCTGAAACTCGACCAGCGCAGCCGCCAGTTCATGCTGAAACAGGCCGGGTTTGATAAAGTGCACTGCGTTCAGTGCCGGAGAATAATGATAAATGCCAGCTTCCAGTCCTTCGATCCGGCCCGGATGATAAAAATACAGCTCAAGCGGATATAAGGCACCGCCAGAGGGGACGGTACGAAATGGGCGGTGAATGTATGCATTGTCACTGTTATCGCGGGTCTGACCATAGGCTAAAAACAACAGAGTACGCAGTTGTGCCAGTGTGATGCGAGTAGGCTCTACTGTGGCTGGGGTCCGTCTGGCCTGGACTATGTCGGCAAATTGATGCCGGCTTTGCAGTAAAGTGTCTGGCAGCGCAATCGGCTGAAAATGATGATAGGGTAAGCTGGTATACAGATTATCCATCTGTTCAACCACTTGCTGGTTGGTCAGCGCCAGATCATAGCGACCGGTTTTGGAGCTTTCATGAAATTGTTCCCATGCCATTTCGGCGGAATCGGTATTGAGTTCAGTTTTTTTCCATAAATGAGGCTGCATTATTACTTTCCTTCGTTCAGTCAGGGGAATGGATGCGGAAACGGATAATCGGCTGTTGTCGCAGACAGGCCGGAAAAACCGAGTAATTGCGGGATTTGCCATAAGCGGGTGCCACCCAGAGGTCTATGGTGATAGCCCATAAATAATGGATGGTAGCCCGGGATCAAGGCCCGTAGTACCCACATTCCTAACTCTCGGACATCGGCTGTGGTGATGTCCGTCACCAGCGCCTGATAGCCGGTCTGGTGTAAACGCTGCACTAAGTTTTGCAGACTGTGGCTCGGGGTCAGGCCGCTGAAATCTGGCATCTGCTGAAAATCGCGCCATTGTTCAGACGCATATAAAAAAGCGGCGTCAGCACTGTGGGCTGGGTCAACCCAGTAATTAACATGATCAACCTGACCAATAATATTGTCATATTCCGGATCAGGGACCAGTCTGGGGACTTCACCTTTAATCTGAAAGGCGTACCGCTCAGTATGGGCCAGTTCTTCCAGTGCTTTACGGATGGCTTCTTCGGCGCTGAGCGCCACTGACGCGGCGACGACCAAAGGCACATAACCTGTCTGGTGCCGTGCCACAGCCAGCACGGCCGGAATTTGGCTTTCGTTGCTGATGTCCATCAGATGGATCTGGTACCCGACTGCGGTGAAACGACGGATTAGATCCTTGTTTTGCGCCGAAAGATTATCCTGTCGCAGCCGCACCCGGCTTAAGCGGGCCTGCCAGCTGATCATAAAACAATCACGCTCTATTACTTCGCATAAAGCGCCGATCGCCGCTTCTTCGAAGCTGCAATGGCAGGACAGACCTGTCGAAATGGGCTGGCAGATAGGCGTTTCATCACCTTCCTGATAAAAAAAGTAAGGTACATACACCATAGCTGCCGGCACATGAATTTGCTGCTGGCTCTGCAGATCTAGTGCTGGTACCCAACGCACCGGCGAAGAGGGCAAAAATGGGTCGAACATAAAATCCGGATAACTGTACTGACTGCTGGAATAGAGCGCGAAGCGGGCCGGATGGACACAGTGAAAAGGAGCCTGATCGTAACTGGTCAAAGGGAATTGCTGTTTGTCATAAATCGCTGCACAGTAACGCTCTATTGCTTCACCGATAGTTTTGGCAAGGGCCATCTCCCGGCTGATGGCCGCGCCGCCGCCGACGGCAAAATTACGATATTCGCCAAAGGCTTCGGTATTGGCTGCGGTACAGTTATAACGAAAAAAACGTGGTGAGTCGGTTTCAGCCGGATGTTCGCTGACCTGACCTATGATGCCGGTCCTGCTGTCAAAAATATAGGGAAGCGCATCAGCCAGTCGTGATAATGGGCTTTGTAACTCAATTTTCATAATCACCTACCGTTTGTCTGATTTCCTGCCAGGCGGCATCTGAGGTCAGTTGTTTGTAGATGTTGACCAGCGGATTATCCTGCAACCCGCTGCAGATAGGGCAACGCGGTGCTTTTAATATTTTACGTCTGATCATGCTACCAGCCAGCAGATCGATTTCGCACAGGGAACCGACTTCCCACTGAATATTGCTGGAAAACTTCACCAGATCAAAAGCCGCGACCGCAGCCAGTGTCTGCAGCATTGACTGGTGGTAAGCCACCACCTGCTGCCCGGAAAACGCATATTGCTCGGTGATCCGGCGTTCGGCAAAACCTGGGCTGTGGGAGTTTTGCCGTGATTTCAGGCAAGCCAGGCAAGCACTTTCATGTGGGACCACTAAGGGGCCAGCATAACCCACCATGTTTTGCAGGATCGCCGGATAAAACGGCAATTGCTGGCGCACGGCATATTCATTCCAGCGTTCCAGCAGAAAAAAACTACCGAATTCGGAAGCCGCCACCACAAAACGATGCCCGTTGCTGTCACTGCTGAATAACTGGCTTTCACTGATGATATGGTCAGCTTGTTGTTGCCAGAATGGATCCGTCAGTTGATGCTGCTGATCAAATAATTCGATATTGCGCAACATGGGATCATCCACGATCAAATAATGCTGCAACCCCTCCCGCAGCATCGCCTGCAATAATAATCCTGTCAGTTTGTTAATGCCGATCAGCAGCCAACTGCCTTGATTCAGTGCCGCAGCTATCTGTTGCTGGTGGCGGTTAAAATGCCAGTAAAAGATCTGTTGCGGACTTTCGCTCTGATGGGGCTGGTGCGGCACTGTGGCTTCGGCCAGGGGAACGACAAAGCGTTTTTTTTGCAGATGCAGCAGTAATTCTTCAATGAGTGGCCGCACCGGGGCTGCAAATAAACTAAGTAACTCATTCACAGTACTGGGTTTGCGCAGTAAAGCCTGCTGCAAAACCCGGATAATCACTAAGGCGTTTTGATCCGGGATTAAAATTTGTTCCAGACCCCGTTTTAGGATCACTGCGCCTTCTTGCTCTATAACCTGCACCGGCAGCATGATTAGTTGGTCGTTCATCAATGTTCGTCCTTGCCATGGTTGTCAGGAAAACTGCGGCAGCGCTGTCAAAACAGAGGACGGCACTGCAGCAGCAAGTATCAGGCAGCGCGCACTACGGCAACCGCAGTACAGCAACAGGCAGGGGTACAGGTGCAACAGCAGGAAGCGCCCACCACCGGACTGTTCGCAGAACCATACAACGAGTGTTTGCTAAACGCTTCTTCAATTGAGTTCAAATCGCGAACACTGAGCTTTTCGGTACGACTGGTGTGATTGCGCCAGGCCAGCGCGTATAAATCGCCTTCAAGCAGTTGGCGGGCATTCTCTGTCAAGATCGATACATCGTTACCTTCGAGCAAGGCAGTGATCGGATTGTGAAAATCGGGATGATTGGCAATAGAATCCATAATGCAGTTCTCCGTAGTCAGGATGTTTATAGGTTTATCTGGAACAACATGAGCACTGCATCACCTGAGAACATCAGTTCAGATCGATGCAATGAAAGACTTGGGTCTCCTTGACCCGCAAAAATCTTAGTGTAGTTTTTGCGGAAACAGCAAATTGGCAGAAAAATTTTGCGGACATCGATCAGTCGGCACTATGCTTAACACGCTGCGCTAACCAGCCCCCATGGTTGGTGTCAGCAAGGCAGCAGCAACCTGATGCTGTAGAAGATCACCGAGATCCGCAGTTCTGACTCAGGCTGCACTGCGGCTGACTATGGGATGCAATATGACACAACGTTCGGTAGAGTTCAGATTTCTGGCAGAACCCACCCATGTCAATTTTGGTGGAAAAGTCCATGGTGGCATGGTGATGAAGTGGATTGACCAGGCGGCTTATGCCTGTGCTGCCCGCTGGAGCGGCTTGTATTGTGTTACTGTGTCGGTGGGAACCATTCGGTTTCGCCGGCCCATTCTGGTCGGTCATCTGGTTGAGTTGGAAGCCAGGGTGGTGCACACCGGTCACTCGTCAATGCATATTTTTATTCAGGTTCGCTCCGGGGATACCCAATCGGCACAGTTGGCTGAAACCAATCACTGTATTATTACTTTTGTTGCCCTTGACGCAAAGGGGCAGACTGCCGCTGTACCGACCTGGCAGGCTGTGACGGCAGAAGATCAATTTCTGGAGCAGTATGCCATCGAAATGAAACAGTTTTCGCAAAAGGTTGAACAACAAATGCTGGATTTTTATCAGCAACAGCCGGAGTAAGCACTATGAGACAAATCAAATATCTGTTGGTATTCTGGCTGGGGTTGAGTTGCCACTGGCAAGTCGCGGCCACAGAAAAATTGCCGTTGGCTGAAGAATTGCGTTGGGCTGAACCCTTTCTGAATATTGTCTGGCGTGGTGTTCTGGCCGAACAGTCAGGTAGACAAATGCTTGATCATTCTTTATGGCAACGCGCTTTAAATGGCCAGGCGATTAAAGTGATTCATTCGGTCAATGATGGCGAATATGGCGGCGAATCTATTATTTTTTGGGACAAAGCCAAACAAAGTCTGGCTTATTATTATTTCACCACGGCTGGTTTTTATACCCACGGCACCATGCAATACAATAGCAGCAATGGTCAATTAACTGCCGAAGAACACGTCGAAAATAACGCCAATGGTATTACCAAAGTCCGCTCTGTCAGTGTGCTGAAGGCTGGTGAGTTACACACCAGCGCCGAATATCTGCAACGAGGCAGTTGGGTGGCCGGGCATAGTGCCCGTTATTTTCCAAGCAAAGAGGGTCAGGTCAAGTTCCGATAAGCTGCAACAGTTACTGGTTGTTCTCTTCAGTCAAATCAAGCGCATAGATATTGTCGATGGTGGCTGCGCTGGAATGGCTGACCCTTAAATCTTTCACCCGGCCATTGCGTAAGCTGTAGACCCAGCCATGCACCGTCAGTGGCTGACCTCGATCCCAGGCTTCCTGCACAAAACTGGTATGGCAAACATTTCTGACTTGCTCAATCACGTTTAATTCACAGACGCGATTCAGCCGATCCGATTCTTCGGCAATAGACTCAATTTCATCCCGATGCATGGCATAGACGTCTTTAATGTTACGCAACCAGTTATCAACAAAACCAACTTTTTGCTTGGTCATCGCTGCATTAATACCACCACAGCCATAATGGCCGCAGACAATGATATGTTTGATTTTCAATACATCAATGGCATATTGCAGCACCGAAAGGCAGTTAATATCGGAATGTAGCACCAGGTTGGCGACATTACGATGGACAAATAATTCGCCTGGCAGTAAGCCGACAATATCATTGGCTGGAACCCTGCTATCGGAACAGCCGATCCATAAATACTCCGGAGCTTGCTGCTCGGACAACTTTTTAAAGAAGCCTGGCGCTTCCAATTCGATCCGATCGGCCCAATTTTTATTATTTTCAAACAAGTGTTTAAGAGAACGCATCACAACCCCCGGCATTAATCTGCCGTTAAGATACCCTATAAATGGCAATAACTCAGCACCGACCAGCTAAAAGCCGACAGATTTGTACAATAATTGAATATCACAAAATGGGTTTCATTATGATTGTTTTACCGTTATCATATTCATATCTTATGTAAAATATAAAAAGGGGCAATCAATGTCGGTGTTACTTGATAAACGTGAATTAAAAAAAGCGGCAAAAGAATTAACTGTCACCAAATTACATGAAGTAATCGAAGTATTAAATTCAGTTCTGGATGAACGGGCGAAAGAGTCGGAAGTATTAGATAAAGTTCGTGAATATGCTAAATCTCAGGGTTTTACCTTAGAACAATTAGGCTATAAACTGAATGCTGATGGGGTGGCAGTTGCTGTTGTTGAAGATGACGTGGTTATGACCGAAGGCAAACGTCCGGTCAAACCAAAGTTCAAAACAATTAACAAAGAAAGCCAATTCTTTTATGTAGAAAATGGTGAATTACAGCTGTTAAAAACCCATACCATGAAAAAAGGTTTGCAAGAGCGCGGTATTGACGTAGTGCCATTCTCAACAGTTGAAAAGAAATATATTAAACAAGTTGATGAGCTGTTAGCAGACGCTGCCGCTCAAGCACTGGCAAATTTCAATTCAAAAGTTGAAGTCTGGAATGACTGGGCACAACTGAATAACGAAGAAATTCTGGAAAAGCGCTAATCTTGTGCTGAACCCAACTCTGCTGGGTTCAGCGACTTGATACAGATAAAAAAAGCCTGCATAGCAGGCTTTTTTATCTGGTGGATACCTAGTCAAGCGGATGTGCTACGCCAGGCTGGCAGCGCTTATCTTGCCAAACAACGGTGTTATTTTGGCTGTGCATCCAGCGACTGGCCATTCACGCCAATACTGTCATCTGCCATCAGATATAAATAAAGTGGCATGATTTGTTCTGGCGTTGCCAGCGTCAGTTGATTTTCACCAGGATAAGCGGCATTACGCATTTTGGTGCGGGTGGCTCCCGGATTAATGCAATTGGTCCGGATCGTGCTGGCTTCATACTCATCGGCGATGGTTTGCATCAAACCTTCAGTGGCGAATTTTGACACCGCATAACCGCCCCAAAACGCGCGTGATTTGCGGCCGACCCCTGAGCTAGTGAAAATAACGGAGGCATGGGGGGCTTTTGCTAACACCGGCATCAGCGCTTGTGTCATCAACATCGCCGAGGTCAGATTGACCTGAAGGATTTTTTGCCAGGTGTCGAGATCAAGATGTTCAAACGGGCTTAACACACCCAATACGCCAGCATTGTGTAATAAACCATCTAACTGACCAAATTCTGCTTTAATGGTTTGCGCCATGTCCTGATAATGTTTTTTACTGGCGCCATTTAAATCGAGCGGCACAATGGCTGGTTCAGGCCAGCCTTTGTTGACGATTTCATCATAAACAGCTTCCAGTTTGGCGGTGGTTTTGCCTAATAAAATAACGGTGGCGCCATGTTCGGCATAAGTCATGGCCGCAACTCGGCCAATACCATCGCCTGCACCGGTTACTAGAATGGTTTTTTTGGCGAGAACCTGTGTCTCTGGCTGGAA
The DNA here is from genome assembly GCF_059620065.1 of Rheinheimera sp. B2H12. Lineage (NCBI taxonomy): Bacteria > Pseudomonadati > Pseudomonadota > Gammaproteobacteria > Chromatiales > Chromatiaceae > Rheinheimera > Rheinheimera sp. B2H12. Next base: position 2,032,788 of record NZ_CM184363.1, read on the forward strand.
ATTTTTCATCTGATTCAACCTCTGTCCTGCAGAAAAACCGGCGCAGCATAACCGCTCTGTCTGGCATTTGCACCTTTCTTCACAGATATTTAGTTTAGAACTAGCGAATTTTTTCTGGTTAGGTTAAGTTTAACAGGTCGTAGCTCTTACCAGCTTCCAGGCATAGAATTCAAAAACTTGAGCTTAAAGAAAGCTTTAGCACACTATAATAAAAGTTGAAGACAGGGGAGATAGCATCAATGAATAAGTTATTACTGAGTCTGGCAGTGGCCAGCGCCTTGGGTTTGACCGGTTGTGGCGGCGAATCCTTACAAGAAATTAAAGACCAGCAGGTTGCCGATGATAAAGTACTGGTGCCGTTAAGCCGGGTGGTGTTTGACCCAAGCAACAGTAAGTTGTCGGTACCAAATGATTTATTATTTCAGGGCACCTCGGATGGGACTTTGGAGATGCCTGGCGAGAAATTGTCGCCAGTCAACTACGCCGATCCGCAAACTGCTTTAGGTGCGCTTGATGGCTGGTCAACGCAAAACCCATTCAGTATTGAATTAAGCCTGGCCGGTGGCGTGAGTCTGGATGCTGCTACAGTGGCGTCGGCGGAGTCCGTCAAAGTTTATGAAATGCTGATGGGGGATCCGAGCTCATCAGACGCAACCTGTAAAGCTGTGCCCAGAGGTGCGGCTTGTAAAGTTGTGGCGACCCTGGCTTTTGGTAAAGATTATGTCGCCAGAGCAAATGGCAATAACATTGCCATTATCCCACTGAAACCATTGAAACAAGCGACCACCTACCTGGTCGCATTGACCACTTCATTGAAAGACAGTGAAGGTCGTGCTGTGGCAGCGTCGCCGACTTATGAGTTAGTGAAGCAAGATTTAGCGACTTTACCGCTAGGTTCTGAAGCACAACGTAGTTTGCAGGGCGTGATCAATAGTTTTGAGGCCGCAGTAGCTACTCAGTCGGTAGCCAAAGCCGATATTATTTACACCGCAGCTATTACCACGCAATCCACCAGTCCGGCACTGGCCATTGCCAAACAATTGTTAGTGGCTGAACTGGCGACTAAAGGGCCAGCGGTTATTCCGCAAATCAGTGTCAACAATTTAGGTATCACCGCAGCGGATGCATTATTTGCCGGTGTGACTATCGAGCAAACCGATCCGCGTTTTGCCTTTAAAATGGCTCGGTTGTACAGCGGAAAGGTGACTCTGCCGTATTACCTGGGCGTGTCTGACAAAGACAAACCGGCCGCTGCCTTGTCGACCCGCTGGCAGGCTTCTTGTGACAGTGGCGCCATGACGGCTGCCCTGACACCGGCTCAAATCACTGGGCTGGAAGCCAAACAGACGCCTGAACTGGCGGCCAGTGATGCCAAGTGTAAGGCATTAAGCAGTGGCAGACTGCGCGATTTTGGTTTGGATAAAAACCGTCACCTGACCAAATTTAACAGTATTCCAAAAGCCAATGCGTTACAAAGTCTGGATGTGCAAATCACAGTGCCTGATGCCACCTTACTCAAAGCCGTCTTTAACATTGATAAACCTGCTAAAGGCTGGCCTGTGGTGATGTTGCAACACGGCATCAGCTCTTGTAAAGAGAATATGCTGGCACTGACCGGCGCTTTGTCGGCTGCTGGTTTTGCCACTGTCGCTATTGATCACCCGCTGCATGGTAGCCGTGGTTTTGATACCAATGGAGACGGCGATAAAAAAGATGCCACCGATCTGAACGCTTCAGGTGCAGCTTGTGGCTATCCGGCTGGTAATCCAATCACTTATATGAATTTAAGTGATTTGCTGGTCACCCGTGATAACCTGCGGCAGAGTATCGCCGATATGCTGGGTCTGCGGCTGGCACTGAACAATGTGGCTGAGGCTGGTCTGATTGATGGTTCTGACGTGCAGTTTGTCGGTCACTCTTTGGGTGCTATTACCGGCACCAGCATGGTGGCCTTAGCAAATAGTACTTTAGGCTCACCAGTGGCGGATAGCTTATTTGCCATTAAATCGGCCGGACTCGCAATGCCAGGTGGTGCTATTGCCAACTTCCTGCTGGAGTCGACTGCATTTGGTAACACCATTAAATCCAGTATCATGTTGGGTTCAACAGCGTTAGCGCCAGGCTTTAAAGCCTTTGTCGATCTGCAAGGCGGCTGTGCCAGTGTGACAACTGCTGCACAATTGCCACTTTGTGCTGCGCAATATGTGCAAGCTTATCTGAAGGATCTGACGGACCGCAGCCAGACGGCGACACTGGCGACTATTAACGCCACGCTGACGCAGTTTGCTTTCGCCGCTCAGACCGTGATTGATGCTGGCGATCCAAATAACTATGCCGCCACAGCTGTTGCCAATAAAACGCCGTTGTTTGTGATTGAAGTGGCAGGCGGTCCTAACTATGTGTCTGATCATGTGATCCCGAACAAAGTGGCGACTATGCCATTGGCCGGTACTTCACCACTGGCCGCATTGCTGGCTGCCAAACAAACAGAAGCAACCGCTGGCTTAAAAGCTGTTGAGGGTGCTTTGATCAGCCGTTTTGTTGAAGGTGAACATAGCACTATTCTGAGCTCTTCATCAGGCACGAATCCACCACAAGCTGCAGCAACGAAAGCCAATGCTGAAATGCAAAAGCAGGTTGCTTCTTTTGTTAAAAGTGCCGGTAAAGCGGTATTGGTGACTGACGCGACTGTACTGAAAACCAATTAAGTCATTCACGTTTATTGGATCCCCAAAGCCCGGTTCGCCGGGCTTTTTTCTATACGATTCTTGCTCAATCAGCATCATGTTCGCTCCATCGCACGCAAGTTGGCAGGCGCGCATCAGTAGTAATATTTGGCGCTGCTGGTACAATATTTTGTCGCAACAAATAACAAGGAATGACAGTGGATTTTTTACTCGATTACGCAATGTTTTTATTAAAAGCTATTACTGTGGTACTGGCCGTTGGCGCTGTGGTGCTGATGGTTGTGGTGGCTGCCGTCAAACCTAAAGCAAAAAAAGGTGAACTGGTGTTTGATGATTTATCTGCCGAGCACCAGGACTTGGTCAGCAGCCTGAAACAAAGCATGTTGGATAAAAAAGCCTTTAAGCAGTGGCAAAAATCGCAAAAAGACCAGCCTGAACACCCACATAAGCTGTTTGTGCTGGACTTTCATGGCAGCATGGACGCCCATGAAGTGGAAGCCTTGCGGGAAGAGATCACAGCGGTGCTGGCAGTGGCCACGCCAGAGGATGAAGTGTTGATCCGACTGGAAAGTGGTGGTGGGGTGGTGCATGGTTATGGTCTGGCAGCTTCACAGCTTGATCGCTTAGCACAACAAAAAATTCCACTGACAGTGGCAGTAGATAAAGTCGCTGCCAGTGGTGGCTATATGATGGCCTGTATCGCACAGAAAATCATTGCCGCGCCTTTTGCGATTGTCGGCTCCATCGGGGTGGTAGCGCAAGTGCCTAATTTTCATCAATTATTGAAGAAAAATCACATTGAAGTCGAACAATTCACCGCTGGTGAGTTTAAACGGACTGTGACTTTATTTGCTGAAAATACCGATAAAGGTCGGAAAAAATTTCAGCATGAGCTGGAAGAAACCCATTTGTTGTTTAAAGAGTTTGTGCAAAAACATCGCCCAGTGCTGGATATCGATGCCGTGGCCACCGGTGAACATTGGTTTGGTTATCAGGCGCAGCAAAAAGCTTTGGTTGACGAGCTGCTGACCAGTGATGACTATCTGTTACAGCAGATGGCCAGCCGGCAGGTGTTTTTGGTGAAGTATCAGCTGAAAAAAGGCCTGGCTGAAAAAGTTGGTTTGTCGGCAGCCAGTGTGTTGACACAGTTATGGCAGCAGGCGAACCGCCTGGTGATCTGGCGCTGATATGGATGCGGCTTTTTGGCATCACTGCTGGCAGCAAAATTTATTAGGCTTCCAACTGGCTGATGCCCATCCCTTATTGCGTGCCCAATTAGCGCTATTTCCGGTGCAAGCGGCAGTGTTTGTGCCTTTGTGCGGTAAAAGTCCTGATCTACATGCTTTGGCTGGTCGTGGTCCCGTGGTCGGTGCTGAGTTGTCTGACATCGCCTGCCGTGATTTCTTTACAGAAGCCGGTTTAGCGGCCAATACCACCGAATTCGCTCAGCATCAGTTATGGCAAAGTGACCAGTATAGCTTGTGGCAAGGTGATTTTTTTCAGTTGCCCGCTGCAGTGCTGATGGATTGCCAGTGGATTTATGATAGAGCGGCCTTGATTGCATTACCACCACTGATGCGGCGGCAATATGCCGACACTTTACGTCGATTGTTGCCGTCTGCTGCTATGTTGCTGATTAGCCTTGAATATCCGGCGGCAGAAAAAAAAGGCCCGCCTTTTGCGGTCACTGAGCAGGAAATCCGGTCTTTGTTTCAGGGGGCTAGCATCAGTTTACATGGCATCCGCAATTTGACCGGGCAGGGTTTTGCCCGCAGAACTTTTGCGACCACTGTGCTGGTGGAAAAAAGTTATTGGATCCGCTGGTAGCTAATCAGTGAAAACTGCAAAGACAGTGGAGGAGTGAGTGGATAGGTCAGTCTAATTACTCAGACTGACCTATCAGGTAAAGACTTTAGTTAACTAATATCTTTACCGGCGTTTTTATCGTTATAAACAGTTTCATCCAGGCATTTTTCACTTTTACCCACCAGGCAGGACACCATCGCATCGCCTGTCACATTGACGGCGGTGCGGGTCATATCCAATAAACGATCAACACCGATGATCAACGCGATACCTTCCACTGGCAGGCCTACTTGCTGTAACACCATCGCCAACATCACCAAGCCAACACCAGGAACCCCTGCAGTACCGATAGAGGCCAGCGTCGCAGTCAGGATCACCAGCAGGAAATCACTGGTGGTTAAGTCGATATTATACACCTGGGCAATAAAAACAGTCGCCACACCTTGCATAATAGCGGTACCGTCCATGTTGATGGTGGCGCCAAGCGGAATGGTAAAAGAGGCAACTTTATTATCCACGCCCAGTTTACGGGTGGTAGTGGTCATATTGCTGGCGATGGTCGCGTTGCTACTGGACGTACTGAAGGCAAACAATGCTGTTTCTTTCATTTTGATAAAGAAAATCACCGGATTTAGTCGGCCAATCACCGCTAAAATAAGGCCGTAGCTCACGAAACCATGCAGTAGCAGCACAAACAACACCACCAGGAAGTATTTACCGAGGTTTTCCATGTCAGCCAGCTCGAGGGAGGTAAAGAGCTTCGCCATCAGGAAAAATACTCCGTATGGCGATAAGTGCATCACCAGATTAACCAGTTGCATGACGACCACATTGACATCTTCAAACCACTGTCTGATCCGTTCACCCGCATCGCCGCTCTGACCGATGGCCATACCGAAGATCACTGCAAACACAATAATCTGTAGCATTTCCCCTTTTGCCATGGCATCGACAGGGTTGCTTGGGAACATATTAATAAAGACCTGAGCAACAGATGGAATTTCACTAACCTGATAATTTTCTGCCAGTTGCATATTAACGCCAACGCCTGGTGCGATCAGCAAAGCAAACACAATTGCCAGTGCAATAGCCAGCGCCGTGGTTGCGATGTAAAGCAACATTGATCTGGAACCGATCCGGCCGAGGCTACTGAGGTCTTTAAGCGAGCTGGTGCCACAGACAAGAGACACTAACACGAGCGGGACCACAAGCATTTTTAAGCTGGCAACAAAAATCTGACCACCAACATGGAAGATACCATCGACAAAAAATGCTTTTAAACCAATAGAGAAGCCTGCAATTTCCAGCGTTTTTTCGGCTTCACCACCGAGCAACCATTTGAAGATGGCGCCGACAATGATGCCAAGCAACATAGCGATTAGAATTCGAGCTGTGAGATTTGATTTTATGTTTGTAGTCATCAGGGTACTTGGGTTATAACATTGAAAATTGTATGCAAGACTACCAGTTTCTGAATAAAAAGAAAAATTTACGTCTGAACAGGCTAATTTAGTTCAAGGTCATGCTTGGTGAGAGCTGTGTCTCAGTTGTAGCAATATCAAACAAATCATCAGCTAGGGAGAGTTACATGGGCAATATCCGGCAACTTATGGTTGCGTTTTTGCTAAGTCTGGTCGCAGCTTGTGGTGGCGGTGGCACAATAGGGAACAATGGTAGCCCCACGACACCAACCAACACTATCGAGTTGGCGCTGAAAAACAGCGCAGGCGCTGCGACATCCCAGGTTAGTCGCAGCTCTCCAGTCACCATTATTGCAACTGTCAAAAGCAATGGCTCGAGAGTCCCAGGCAAACTGGTCAGTTTTAGTCTGAATGATACTGCCTTGGCATCTTTTAATAATGGCGCGGGTACGGCACAAACGGATGCACAGGGCAACGCTCAGATTGGCTTACTGGTCGGCGGTAAATCCGGTGCCGGCATCATTACGGCGACTTTACCTACCGGTGAAAAACAAGAGATTACTTTTGATTCGGCGGGCGATAGTGTGGTTGCTGACGTGGTGACCGTGACCTTGACGCTGGAAAAAAATGCGACAGCACCCGACTTTGTGCTCAGCTATAGCCAGCCGCTGACTTTAGTTGCCAGCCTGACGTCGTCCACAGGTGTATCGCAAGCGGGTAAAATCATTAGTTTCACGCTGAGTAATCCGGCGCTGGCCAAATTTGGTAACGATACGGCGACAGCACTGACGGATGCGGCCGGTAAAGCCAGCATCAGTTTGACGGTTGGGACTGTGAAAGGTGATGGTCTGGTCAGTGCGGCGCTTGCCAGTGGTGAAAGTGCCAGCCTCGCTTTCTCTGCCGCCGGTGACTTGCCCAATGGTGATTATCGGCTTAGTAGTAAATTATTGAATGCCGCAGGCAATGCAGCCATTAGTTTAAGCAAAAATACACCGCTGACCTTAGTGGCGACACTGGTACCGTTAAAACAGGGCGGATCTGCCGTCAATCAACTGGTGACCTTTAGTATCTCCAACCCAAATCTGGCGGCTTTTGCCGACAATCAGCTGACTGCTCTGACCGATAAAGATGGTGTGGCTTCAGTACAATTGTTGGTAGGGGCAGTGAAGGGCAGCGGTACTGTGACGGTGATTGGTCCTGGCAATGTACGGAGCGACCTGAATTTCAGTGCCGCTGGCGATAGTCAGGTGACCGATGAAATTACTATTAGCTTGCAAACCCGCAATAAAGATGGTGCCAGCAGCCAATTATCACGCGATTTACCCTTAACGGTTGAAGCCACGGTAATTTCAAAACTGAATGGGCCATTGCCGGGACAGCTGGTGAATTTCACCTTAAATGATGCTGCGCTGGCGGTGTTTGGCAATGCGGCCGGGACTGCCGAGACGAATGTCACTGGCGTTGCCACGATCCAGCTTAAAGCAGGTGCAAAAAGTGGCGCCGGTGCTTTGACTGCTACTTTGGCTGGTCAGCCAGCGGTCAGCAGCAGCAAAACTTTTGTTTCAGCCGGTGATGGCGGTGTCATCGATACTACGCCGGTGGGTGATATTCAGTTATATGCTGACAAACTGGAGTTGGGCTCGGGTAAAACCGACCGGATTGAATTGTCTGCTTTGGTCCGCGATAAAAATAATATTTTGATGAAAGATGTCAAAGTGAAATTCTCGGTGGATAACCAGGGCAGTTTAAGGGTTGAATCGGATCAAACCGGGACTGATGGCGTTGCCAAAGCTTATTTATCCAGCAGCAACGATTTTAGTTTACGTGATTTGTTGGTGACAGTTCGCGCCGGCAATGAAGATAAATCGGCGCAACTGAGTATTAAAGTAGTTGGCACCAGCATTGAAGGCATAGTGCCAGCGGCCGTGGTGCTTAATGCAAACGCCGAACTTATTTTTACCCTGACCGATGCCGATGGCAAAGGCATTGCAGGGGTGCCACTGACGTTAACTTCAAGTCTTGGTAATCAGTTTAGCAATAGTTCGCCAGTGACTGATGTCACCTCAGGCGCCGTGAAAGTGAATTATCAGGCCAGTAACAGTGCTGTAGCTGGCGATGTGATTCAGGTCAGTGCGCTCGGGGTCAGTAAATCATTTCAGGTCAGTATCAGCCCGGATGTGTTTAATTTCACCAATGCATCGCCAGTGGCACTGGAAATTCCGCTGAATACACCTCAGCAATTATCGGTGTTATGGCAAACCGCCGGCAACCCGGTCAATGCCGGTGCAGTGCAATTTGCCAGTAGCCGCGGCGCGGTGGCGGCGACAATTCCGGATCTTGCGGCCAATAATTCAGTGGCCAATACCCAAACTGCAGTGGATGGCCAAGCGTCAGTGTACTTACAGGCGCAGTATGCCGGTCTGGCGACGGTGAAAGCGGTGGCGAATGCGATTAGCGCCCAGCGCTTGGTTGAATTTGTGGCGACCACACCAAGTGTCAGTAAAGGCATTGAAGTACAGGCATTGCCAGCGCAAATCAGCGCTGGCGAAAAATCGACAATCCAGGCGGTACTGCGGGATGCGTTGAATAACCCGATAAAAAATAAAACTGTGGTGTTTAGCCTGGTCAATGGTACTGGGGGTTCCTTGTCGCCGGTGACAGCTATTACCAATTCGCAAGGGGTAGCCAGTACCACCTTTACGGCGGATGTGGTGACGCCAGGCTCAGGTACCCCGGCCACACCTACCGGTATTGAAGTCAAAGCGGCACTGGTGACGGATGAAACCATTCAGGGTCGTGGCACAGTCGCGGTTGGTCGTAGAACCTTGTTTTTCCGCTTTGGTACTGGCAATGAAATTGAAAAACGTGAACAAACGATTTATGCCCAGCAATTTGCCATTATTGTTACTGATTCATCCGGTAATCCAGTGCCCAATCAGGCACTCAACGTGGGTGTATTCCCAATCCGGTATTCAAAAGGGCGCTGGTTCCCATTCCCAAGAGTGGGGACCTTTAAATATTGGGATCCGGTTCGCTCGACAGATGCAGATCCACTATGCCGCTCCGAGGATTTAAACCGCAATGGTATCCTTGACAGTGGCGAAGACTTAAATGGGGATGGTGTGCTCACGCCAGGTAATATTGCCACTGTCCAGCAGACTGTGACGGCCAATAATGAAGGTATTGCTTATTTTAATCTGATTTATCCGCGTGAATATGGTGCTTGGGTTGATGTAGATATCACAGTGACGGGTCAAGCGTCCGGTACAGAAAACAGCAGCAGTAGGTCTTTTACTTTAGGTGTTGCCATTGAAGATAGAAATAAAGAAGATACGCCGCCATTAGGCAACCCTTATGGGGTGGGGGCACCCTCTGATGCGAATGGCTTTACTGCAGCAGGCTTTTGTACGATTTAATGGTTAAGTTTGTGCTTTGCCGCAACGACTCAAGGATGCGAGTGCATCCATGAGTCGTTGGCTGATGGTTTATTTAATCCCGCTGAAATTGATAAACCGAGCCTAAGCCCAGAATTTTCGTCAGTTCATCCAACGCAGCACGGCTTTCCAGCAGCAGTTGCGGGTCCGCTAAATCCTGCTCAGCCAGCTCGTCGCGATAATGCTGGTCAACCCACTGATTTAACCGGTTAAATAAGCTATCTGTTAACAACACCTGCGGATTGACCGCTTGCCGTTCTTGCTCAGACATCGCCACCCTTAACCGCAGACAGGCCGGACCGCCACCATTTTGCATACTCTGTTTGACATCGTAATAATGCACCTGCCGGATCGGCGTGCCACGGCCGGTCAGCTCCGCCAGATAGGCGCTGACCTGTGGGTGATCCCGGCATTCGGTCGGCGCAATAATGGCCATCTCGCCGCTGGGTAAAGTAATGACCTGAGTGTTAAATAAGTAGGTTTGGATTGCTTGTTGCACTGTCACTTCAGTATCTAACACTTCAATCAGATGTAATGGCGCTTCATCCCCAAATTTGCTTTGTAATTCAGCAAGTTTGGCTTTGCTATCCAAGAAGGCCTGTTGATGGTAAAACAGCACATTCTGGTTGCCCACTGCAATCACATCATTGTGAAACACCCCTTGATCAATCACGGCTGGATTCTGCTGCAGATACATCACTTTATCGTCAGACAAACCATGTAATCTGGCGATGGCCTGACAAGCTTCCAGGCTTTGCCGGGCCGGGAACTTTTGTGGTGCCGGCTGACTTTGATCAAAAGCATAACGGCCAAACACAAAGACCTCGACGCCTGGCTTGCCATAATCAGTGCAAAGCCGGGTGTGATTGGCGGCGCCTTCATCACCAAAGTGATCGTTATCTGGCAGATGTGGATGATGGGCAAAATAACGATCATCACTGAACATCGCCTGTAAAATCCGCCCTGTCGTGATTGGCTCAAGAGAACGGTGGAATTTATTGGTCAGATTGGCCGGGGTAAAATGAATTTTACCATCAACCGTATCGCGGCTGGGTGAAATCGTCGCGGCATTGGCGGTCCACATGCTGGAAGCCGAACAAACCGCTCTCAGCACTGCAGGTGCCTGTGTTGCGGCTTGCTGAATGACGTTAGCATCACTGCCAGTAAAACCCAGTCGGCGTAGCGTATAAACATCTGGTCTTTCCTGCGGCGCCAGTACCCCTTGCACCATGCCAAGATCCGCCAGTGCTTTCATTTTGCGCAAGCCCTGTAATGCAGCTTGTTTTGGGTGAGAATTATTCTTGGCATTGTTGAGTGACGCCACATTGCCGACAGATAAACCGGCATAGTTATGCGTTGGCCCAACCAGACCATCAAAGTTTGCTTCAAAATACTTCATTTTTGCTTTATTCCTTCAGTTTGGAAGGTGGCTCTATTGCTTTTATTATTGCGGCCGTTGTGGGTTTGCTTCATTTTTTCGCTGATTTAATCAGCAGAAAACCCCGAAAAACGGGGCTTATCGAATAATAATGAGTTTATTCACTTGTCACAACTTCAGTTTGCGGATATACGTTAAAAAGACATGTAGAATAGCCACATCAGTTTAGGGATCTCGGAACCACGATGGCAAAATCATTGGTAATAGTCGAATCGCCGGCAAAAGCTAAAACCATTAATAAGTACTTAGGTAATGATTTTATTGTAAAAAGTAGCGTAGGTCACATCCGTGATTTGCCAACCAGCAGCAACAAAGACAAAGAAAAAAAGTCAGCTGTGAAGCTGGAAAAAGCAGAAAAAGAGTATCTGGCGCTGGTCGACCGGATGGGGATAGATCCAGCCAATGGTTGGAAAGCCCGTTATGAAATTCTGCCTGGAAAAGAAAAAGTTGTTAAAGAACTCAAGGCTTTAGCAGAAAAAGCTGACACTGTTTATCTGGCAACAGACTTAGACCGCGAAGGGGAGGCGATTGCCTGGCACCTGCAGCAAATTATTGGCGGTGAAGAGCAAAAATTTAAGCGGGTGGTGTTTAACGAAATCACTAAAAACGCCATCAAAAATGCTTTTGTTGAACCTGGTCAGGTCAATGTCGACCGGGTGAATGCCCAACAAGCCCGTCGTTTTCTTGACCGGGTGGTTGGTTTTATGGTGTCGCCTTTGTTATGGAAGAAAGTGGCGCGTGGTTTGTCGGCCGGTCGGGTACAGTCCGTTGCGGTGCGCTTGGTGGTGGAGCGGGAACGGGAAATTAAAGCTTTTGTGCCGGAAGAGTACTGGACTGTCGATGCGCAAACGCTGGCAGCTGGGGTGGCATTAAAACTGGAAGTGGCGCGTGCTCAAGGCAAAGCCTTCCGTCCAGTGAATGAGGCTCAGACGATGGCTGCCGTTGCCGTGTTGCAACAAGCCGCTTATGCCGTCACTGAACGGGAAGATAAACCGTCCAGCAGCAAGCCGCAGGCGCCTTTTATTACGTCGACATTGCAACAAGCGGCCAGCACCCGCTTGGGTTATGGCGTGAAAAAAACCATGATGCTGGCGCAACGTTTATACGAAGCAGGCTACATCACCTACATGCGTACCGATTCGACCAATTTGTCAGTAGATGCTGTCACTGCAGTGCGGGAATTTATTAGCAATCAGTTTGGTGCCAACTATTTACCTGAACAACCGCTGAGCTATGGCAGTAAAGCCAATGCTCAGGAAGCGCATGAAGCTATCCGACCTTCAGATGTACATATCCAGGCCAGTATGCTTGGCGATATGGAAGCGGATGCGAAAAAGCTGTATGAGTTGATCTGGCGGCAGTTTGTCGCTTGTCAAATGCCGAATGCTTTGTACGATGTCACAAATATTACCGTGATGGCAGGGGATTTTGAACTCCGTGCCAAAGGCCGGGTGTTGCGTTTTGATGGCTGGACCCGGGTGCAACCGGCGCAAAAACGCAAAGACGAAGAAGAAAAAGAGCTGCCGGATCTTAAAGTTGGCGACAAGCTGACGTTAGAGCAATTATTACCGGCACAGCATTTTACTAAACCAGCGGCCCGTTACAGTGAAGCCAGCCTGGTGAAAGAGCTGGAAAAACGTGGTATTGGCCGTCCTTCGACTTATGCTGCCATCATTTCAACTATCCAGGAACGTGGTTATGTGAAAGTTGAAAATAAACGCTTTTATGCCGAGAAAATGGGCGAAATAGTGACAGATCGGTTGGTGGAAAATTTCAGCGATCTGATGAACTACGATTTTACCGCTAATATGGAACTGAAGCTGGATGATATCGCGCATGGCGAATTGTCCTGGCGTCAGGTGCTGGATCAGTTTTATGGCGATTTTTCCAATAAACTGAAAATTGCCGAAGCGGATGTCGAACAGGGTGGTATGCGGACCAATCAATTTGTGTTGACCGATATTGCTTGTCCAACCTGCGGTCGTGCTATGGGGATCCGAACTGCCAGTACCGGCGTGTTCCTTGGCTGTTCTGGCTATAACCTGCCGCCAAAAGAACGTTGTACCACCACCCTGAATTTAACACCTGGTGATGAAGCCGTGCTGATCGCCGATGATGATGATGAGCTGGAAACTGAAGTGCTGCGGCATAAAAAGCGCTGCACCAAATGTGGCACTGCGATGGACTCATACCTGCTGGACGAACAGCGCAAGCTGTATGTCTGTGGTAACAATCCGCAATGTGACGGTTATCAGGTGGAAAGCGGTGCTTTTAAAATCAAGGGTTATGACGGTCCGCTGATTGAATGCGAAAAATGCGGTTCAGACATGCAGCTCAAATCCGGCCGTTTTGGCAAGTATTTTGGTTGTACCAACAGCGATTGTAAAAATACCCGTAAATTGTTACGTAGCGGCGAAGCAGCACCACCAAAAGAAGATCCGGTGCATTTACCTGAACTGCCATGTGAAAAATCAGAAGCCTATTTTGTGTTACGGGATGGCGCAGCTGGTTTATTTCTGGCGGCCAATACCTTCCCGCGCTCCCGTGAAACCCGGGCACCCTTGGTGGCTGAGTTGCAACGGTTTAAAGAGCGGTTAGTGCCAAAATTTCTCTATCTGACTGCTGCACCAGCGACAGATCCGGACGGTCATCCGACGGTGGTGCGCTGGAGTCGAAAAACCAAGCAACAGTATGTGATGTCGGAAAAAGACGGCAAAGCAACCGGTTGGTCACTTTGGTTTAAAGACGGCAAGTGGCAGGAAAGTAAAGCTGAGGCTTAAGTTTCAGTGCGCTTTTGATAAAAAAACCGGCAAATTTGCCGGTTTTTTTAACTGCGTCTGACCAAGTCTGTTGCGGTTTACGGTTTTCTGCTGTTTAGTCCTTCCCATTCACCGCAGCTTTTGCAAAGTAGATGGCATTTCAGCAGCAGTTCGCACTAGTGCGAGCAGGCCATGCTAGCCTTACCATTTACGTTTTGGCGCGAACAATACATCCAAATCGTTGTTTTCGGCTTCGGCTTTTTTCTGCCGGTCACGCAGGTTACCTTCTTTCAGTTCATCGGCAATTTCAGCCAGGATTGAGTTGACCTCATTGCGTTTGGCTGTGACATATTCATCGACATGACTGGAATTGGATAAAGTGATCAGCGCTTTTTCAAAACATTGCCGCGCCGAACCCAGCATATGATTGGATTTTGCCTGATTGCCGCGTTTAATCTGACTTTCGACGTTAATTCGCAGTTGCAGGCTCTCTAGTCGGCGATCTTCCTGTACCACCTGTTGGGTATCAATATTGCCACGGGCGTGCTCTGCGCGCAGGATGGTCCGCAGCTTTTTGATCCCCTGGATCATGCTGATAATTTGTTTATCGTTATCTGGCAAGCTGATATTGTCAGGCATCGCAACATTTGCAGCTGTGCTATCTGATAACCGTTTTTCGGTCTCTGCTAAACGGCTTTTTAAATCACGGGAGCCGGGTTCCAGTTCGACCATAGCTTTGAGGGTATAAGCGATGCGTTTAAGTAACATCTGACTGATCCCTGGGGTAATAGGCACATTGGCAGCATTTAACAGAATTTCTTCTGTATCTTCCAGCATAGTACGCAACTTAGAGAACTCGGCCCGCTTTAACGAGGCTAGTCGTTCCTTATGTTGTTGTACGGCGTTCGAAATGACAGCAAAAACTACTAATGCTATCACCAGAACAATGATCATGGTCAAAACCATCTGAACCTCTGATTTGGTTTACCGCTGCATCTTAAACAGAAAACAGTAAAAATACCAATGTTCTGCTTTTGCTCAGCGGGTGAAAACTTTAAGGCAGATATAATCTGAATACACCTCCGCCAAAACGCCCACCATTATTTAATTCAATCCGGCCGGTTTTGCCCTGATTCTGGTGTGCTTTGGCAATAAGTTGTGCAAAAAACAGGCCTAAACCTGTGCGGCCTGCTGTTAAGTTAAGCTGATTCATCGTCGCGTCGCTGTTTTCCAGCATATAATCCGGAAATCCATCACCGTCATCATGCAGTTCCAGACACAGCTGTTGCTCAATAATACTGGCTTTGAGCAGCAATTTGCCGGCACTGTAGCGCAAAGCATTGACAAACATATCGTTGAGTAAGTTACTGACTAAGTCGTTGTCAAAAAACCAGCTTAATTGCGGTTCAGACTCCACAGTGACCTGGATTTGTTTTTGCTGGCTGTACATTTCATTTTTAATCAGCACTTCTTCCAGCAAATCTTCGACAAAATATTCGTCCAGATGGAGCGGTAACTGATCGCGTTCAATCCGGTATAACGATAATAACTGCATCAAATTGGTGTTAAGCCTGGATGCTTCATAGTGGATACGAGCCAGCTCCTGACTGGCATTGCCTGACAGAGGGGCCAAATCCTGTTGTAATAAATCCATGGACTGGATCAGCATGCACAAGGAGTTTTTCATATCATGTACGGCAGAGGCCAGTACGGTTGCAAAATCTATTTCTGGATGTTCCACGATGCTCTGATTTCCTATATAACTGTTTCTTAGGATAATTCAAAAAGTACTATTGATTCAGTTTATTTTTAGCTACTATTGGTTATACCAAATGCCAAATAATCAGTTGGCTGGAATAAAAAAGTATCTCTCTGCTGCCGATCATCCATGTTAGGGCCAGAACCGGCAGGATGTTTCGTCTTGCTAGCTGGCACGGCAGTTAGCTTGATCACGGTTATAATCATATGCCATTAACGGAAGCCTGACACATGAAATTACAACAGTTACGTTATATTGTCGAAGTGTTAAATCACAATCTTAACGTATCCGCTACTGCGGAAAGCTTGTATACCTCTCAGCCGGGTATCAGTAAACAAGTGCGGATGCTGGAGGATGAGTTAGGCATTCAGGTGTTTGGCCGCAGTGGCAAACATTTGACGCATGTGACGCCGGCAGGGCGGGATGTGATTGAAATTGCCCAACAGATACTGGCCAAAGTGGAAAGCATCAAAGCGGTGGCCAAAGAGCATACGCTACCGGATCAAGGCAAGCTGAATATCGCGACCACTCATACCCAGGCCCGGTATGCATTACCTGGGGTGATTGGCGGTTTTATGAAAAAATTCCCTAAGGTGTCTTTGCATATGCACCAAGGTACGCCGCAGCAAATTTCTGAAGCTGCCTCGCGTGGCGATGCCGATTTTGCCATTGCCACTGAAGCCATGCATTTGTTCAGTGATTTGGTGATGTTGCCTTGTTATCACTGGAACCGGAGCGTGATTGTCCGCCATGATCACCCACTGGCTAAACTGAACCATAAAATTGAAATTGCCGACGTGGCTGAACATCCGATAGTGACTTATGTGTTTGGTTTTACTGGTCGCTCAGAGTTGGATCGGGCCTTTGGTGAAAAAGGCATGGAACCGAAAATCGTCTTTACTGCCACCGACGCCGATGTGATTAAAACCTATGTCCGGCTTGGTTTGGGGGTCGGGGTGATTGCGTCGATGGCGATGGACAAAGAACTGGATAAGGATTTAGTGTCCATTGATGCCAGCCATCTGTTTGCGGCTTCAACCACTAAGATTGGCTTTCGCAAAGGCTCGTTCCTTCGAACGTACATGTATGATTTTATTGAGCGTTTCGCGCCGCACCTGACCAAAGATGTGGTGGAAAAAGCTAATTTACTGCGCAACCAGGAAGAAATCGACCGGATGTTTGCCAAATTTGATTTGCCGGTACGTTAAGCCGGTTGGTCAGACCGGGCCGGGCCGCGCTAGGCCGCGATGTGCGATGCGTAACAGCGTAGCTGCGAGCATGACTTTGCCGCTTTGGTCAATGGCTTGGCGTTGGTAATTGGCCTTGCCAGCAAAGCGAGCCTGAGTAAATCAATTTTGCAGTAATAGACGTCTGGATGTTGATATGTCCGCTATTGGGCGTTAAGCTATGTTTCTAACTTTGAAATATATCTTCAGCTTAGTGAGCAAAATCTACCATGATCGATTTAAAACTGCTGCGCACTTTGCAGGCGTTGCAACAAACCGGTTCTTTGCAAGCGGCGGCCACTCGGTTATTTCTGACTCAATCGGCGTTATCACATCAGTTAAAAGATGCGGAAGGTCAGCTTGACTGCAGTTTGTTTATCCGCAAGACCCAGCCAGTCCAGTTCAGTAGTCAGGGCAAACTGTTGTTACAACTGGCAGAGCAGGTGTTGCCTTTGGTCGATGCCACGGCATTGCAGTTAAAAACGGGTCAGATACCGGCAGCAACCCTGCGGCTGACTGTAGAGTGTCATGCCTGTTTTCATTGGCTGCTACCGGCAGTGAAAGCGTTTCGCGCGCAGTGGCCTGCTGTCACGCTCAGTTTGGATACTGACATTGAACATCATGCCGTGGAAGCGTTATTAAGGGATGAGTTAGATTTGGTGCTGACCACAGATGTACGACAGGAGCAGCAAGTGAGTTTCCAACCGCTGTTTAGTCTGGAACTGAAAGCTTATCTTTACCCTGAGCATCCGCTGGCACAAAAGGCAGTGATTTTGCCGCAAGACATGGCAGAGTGTGATTTATTAAGTTATCCGATCCCGCTGGAACGGCAGGATTTATTCCGGTTTTTTCTGAAGAAGAATCAGTTTAACGGTCGTCAGCGCCAAGTGGGGCAGGCGAGTCAGATTTTACAGTTAGTGGCGGCAGGCGAAGGGATTGCGGTACTGCCCAGTTGGTTAGCAGAGCCCTTTGTCAGTCAGGGTCTGATTGTGACCAAATCTTTAGGTGAAACCGGTTTGCATCGTCAGATGTATCTGGCCAGCCGGCGTGATGATCAACAGGCTGCCAGTCAGGCTTTGTACCAGTTATTGCGTCAGCATGCGCCGGTTTAACCGGCGCCGAGAATAACTTATTCGTATGGTAGCGGATCTGTGGTCTGATTCAGGCTAAAAGCTTCCAGCCGCTCCTGACAGGAACCACATTTGCCACAGGCTTTTTCCCGGCCGTTGTAGCAGGTCCAGGTTTTGCTGTAATCCAACCCCATCGCCAGACCGTCTTTGAGGATATCTATTTTGGTCTGTTGCAGATAAGGACTGACAATAGCGACAGGTTCATAGTTGGCGATCTGGCAAACGTCATGCATTTTTTGTACAAACTCAGGCCGGCAGTCCGGATAAATAAAATGATCGCCGGAGTGGGCACCATAATAAACCGCCTGCGCATCCAGTGACACAGCATAACCCACGGCCAGACTGAGCAAAATCATATTGCGATTCGGCACTATGGTGGATTTCATATTATCAGCGGCGTAATGGCCTTCCGGCACCTCGATATCCGAGGTCAGAGAAGAACCGCCAATCAGCTGGTTAATTGCTGAAATGTCAACAATTTTATGGTGGATGCCCAGTTCCTGACAGACGCTTTGGGCGCAAATCAGCTCTTTGACATGGCGCTGGCCATAGTTAAATGACAGGGCATAAACTTCGTGTCCGGCCCGGATAGCACTATGCAATACAGTGAAGGAGTCCATACCACCTGAATAAATAACAACAACTTTTTGCGGCATGCTGTGCGCTCCCGTTATAATGCTCCACATTGAAGGGCGCGCATTGTACTGCAATTTCGCCCGTAGCTAAAGGAAATCGACTCAGCGTGTATAAAGTTAACGAAATATTTGAAACTATTCAGGGGGAAGGTAACTATACCGGCACCCCGGCAATTTTCCTGCGTTTGCAAGGCTGTCCGGTCGGTTGTTCCTGGTGTGATACTAAGCATACCTGGGAAATTCCGGCTGATTTGCAGATCCCGCTTGGCGATACCACCCGCAAAAGAACCGATTCCGAGCACTGGGCTGTCACCAATGCGGCTGAAATACTGGCGCTGTTTGCCGAGCGAGGCTATCGAGCCCGCCATGTGGTGATTACCGGCGGCGAGCCTTGTATGTATGATTTAAACCCGCTGTGTGAATTATTACATCAGCAAGGGTTTAGTACGCAGATTGAAACTTCAGGCACTTTTGAAATTAAGGCTCCCGACAACACCTGGGTGACGGTGTCACCCAAAGTTAATATGCGTGGTGGTTATTCAGTGCTTCACAGTTGCCTACAGCGTGCCGATGAAATTAAACACCCGGTGGCGATGGAAAAACATGTCGAAGAACTGAAAGAATTATTGGCCGGCATCAATTTGCAGGGCAAATACATCTATTTGCAGCCCATCAGCCAAAAAGCCAAAGCCACCAAGCTTGCGATTGAAGCTTGTATGGCCAATAACTGGCGGCTGAGTGTGCAGGTGCATAAATACCTGGGCATCAATTAACCTGGCTTTGCTGCAGCCAGTGACTCAGGGCTTCCAGGGTCGGGCTGGCATCTGCGGCGGCCATCAACTGGTACTTCAGCGGCGGTTGCATGCTAAGGATTTCAATCCAGCGTTGTGCCAGCCAGCAGCTGTTGTGCCAGTCCGGCTCTGGATACAAGGCCGCCAGTTGTGGATTTTGTGTAAAGACTTGCTGTAATTCTGCCTGTAAAATCTGATGCTGAGGTTGCAAAGACTCTGCCGGCCAGTCCGGCAGTGTTTGCACCATCGCGACATGTAAACCATCTTCTTCCTGCCAGCGCCGCACTATCTGTACCCGTTGCAAGCCTGTAATGGTAATACCAAGCAGACCATCGTCTAACTGACTGAAGTCTGTCACAGCAACGGCAGTGGCATGGGCAAAGATCCGATCCGGATGTTCACTGGCAACATAGGGGTTTAACAAGGCGCTGGCAAAGGGCCGTTTGCCAGCGCAGGCTTCTTTCACCAGGCGCTGGTAGCGGGGTTCAAAAATCCTTAATTGCATCTGACCTTGCGGCAATACAATTTGACTTAACGGGAATAAAGCAAGTTCGCGCAACATAACATCTCAACAGCGACTGGATGAGCATATTTACGCGATAACTCTGGCTTTGGATCTGCCGTTTATGCTTGTCGGATTGGATCATCTTTTAATTTCGGGATCTTTAAACCCAGTTCCTGGCCGCGATATTTGGCGTAATAAGTACAACCGATAAACATCAGGCAACTGGCCAGCAGTTCAGTGATGGCCAGCAGCAGCGTCAGGCCGGAGCTGACCCATAAATGGGTTAAGCTGTGAACAAAATAAATCATCACAATAAAGTTGGCCCAAGCGAAGGTATAGGCCTTGCCACGTAAAATACCCAGCAGTGGGAACCACAAGGGTGACCACAACAATGCCAACAGCACCCACTGACTACCCAGTTTCGGCGGATCAAGCCATAACACTGCCAGTGGAATTTGCAAAAATAACCAGATAAAACCGCTCTGGCCCAAACGTAACAACAGCCGCGTTCTGGCGGCCAGTGGAATTTCAGCGTGGATAAAAAAACTCATTTCTATGCGGTAGCCTGTGTTAATTGACGGGCGAAAGTGGCTAAACGTTTGCCAAAAGCAATGGCGATCCTTTGTTCATCAGCACTAAGCTGAGTATCTGCCGCCGGACCTGTGACATGACTGGCGCCATAAGGGGTGCCGCCTGTTTGCGTCTGATGCAGCGCCGGTTGATCATAAGGAACACCTAATAATACCATGCCATGATGCAGCAGCGGTAACATCAGTCCAAGCAGAGTGGCTTCATTGCCACCGTGCATCGACGAGGATGAAGTAAAGACGCCGGCCGGTTTATCAATCAGACTGCCTTTTAGCCACAAAGGGGTGGTGCTGTCCCAAAACGCTTTCATTTCGGCCGACATCAGGCCAAATCGCACCGGACTGCCCACCGCCAGCGCATCGGCTGCGGCTAATTCGGCCAAACTCACTGTTGGATGACGATCATCATCACCGTTGCCAGCCACAGTTCTGAGCATGACTTCAGCGCCACAACTTTGCACGCCAATAGCGATTTTTTCCGCCAGCGCCCGCACTGAACCATGGCGCGAGTGATACAGCACTAACACAGTGGCCGCCATCAGAATAATTCCTGCACCCGGCTGGCCGGACGGGCAATCACGGCTTTGTCACCGAGCACGACGACAGGTCTTTCCATCAGTTTTGGATATTGCAGCATCGCATGCAGGTAAACATCATCAGAGAGTCCAGTTTGATCTAAACCAAGCTGTTGATATTCATCTTCTTTGGAGCGCATCAACTGTTGTGGTGTTAACGCCAGTTTTTGCAATAACTGGCGTAACGCACCTTCATCCAATGGCTCATTCAGATAATTAATCACCTGAAAAGGTCGCCCCAGTTGTTCCAGTAATGCCAGCACTTCACGGCTTTTTGAACAGCGGTTGTTATGGTAAATAGTTAGCATCTGGGCTCCGTTAATTCAATTTTTTCAAGCGGTTGTATTCAGTTTGCAACTGCTTTTTCTTCGCTTCTAACCGGCGGTTTTCTAGTTTATCGTTATTATCCAGCTGATTCAGCGCCATGTTCAGATCTTCAATCGCCTTATCGTAATTGGCCAGTTGATAATACAAATCTGCTCTGGCCTCATAAAATCTGGCCATATCATTCAGGCCCTTGTAAGCCTGAGTCAGCATTTCGTATGCCAGAAAGTTATCATTCTGGTAATACAATAAACTTTTCAGTAAATGCAGTGCCAGGCGGTAAGATTTTGCTTCCATCGCGGCATTGGCATAATTGAGCGTGATCACCTGATTATTCGGCCGCAACAAATATTGTTGTTCCAGCATTTCCAGCGCCTTGTTACTGCGGTTGGTGGCCAGATACAGATCTGTCATTGCATCGACATAAAACAGGTTATTGTCATCCTCGGCGCGCAATTTTTGCAGAATTTGCTCAGCCTGGGCATATTCTTTGCTGTCGTATAACGCCAGCGCCAGCCCATATTGATTGGCTTTGGTATTACCGCCCGGGGTGGCCAGTTTTTTCTGAAAATGACTCAGCGCTCCCTTGGTGTCGAGTTGATAACGCGCCCAAATCCGTGCTTTTACCAGCAAAAAATCAGCCCCGTCCGGCACAAATTTTTGGGTAAACTGTTGCGCCCGGACACGTGAGTCACTGATCCTGGCCCCAGAAAGCGGGTGGGTATATAAAAATGCCAGTTGGGTATTACTAAAACGGGTTTTTTCACTGAGTTTGTGGAAAAACTCCGGCATGGCATAAGGATCAAAACCAGCAGTGGCTAATAACTGGATGCCAATCCGGTCTGCTTCCTGTTCGTTACTGCGGGTGAAGTTAATGGCAGATTGCTGCGCCACGCCCTGGGAGGCCATGACCCCAGCCATACCTGCTTCCGGATTGACCGTGGCCAAAATAAGCGAGCCTAATAATGTCGCCATACTCAGTGGCGCATTTTGTGATCTGGCTTCGACCGAGCGAGCGATATGACGCTGCGTCACGTGCACAATTTCGTGTGACATCACGGAGGCAAATTCACTTTCTGAATCCGCGACGGCCAGCGTGCCTGTATTAGATACTATATGGCCACCCAGTGAAGCAAAAGCATTGATATCTCTATCCTGCACCCAATAAAAATTAAACGGGAAACGGACTCCTTCGGCTTTGGCGACCAGGCGCTGGCCTAAGTTATTCAGATATTCATCCAACAATGGATCATTGACCATCGGCAAGCTGGCTCTGGTCTGACGCATCATCACATCGCCAATGATTTTTTCTTTTTCCGGCGTCAGAGTCGAAAAAGCATTACCTCCTAAATCCGGTAACTGACTTGAAGCCATTCCAGGGGCCTGCCAGAACAACCCCAAACTAAGCGAACATACCACCAATAACTTCATTTATCTCTTCTGCTCTGCTAAACCGGCTTTAAGTGCCGATAACTGTAATTCGTCTGCATCCGCCCGTCCCAGCAATCGTTCTTGCTGGTCAAAAAACGCCCGGATTGACACACCATCAACTTTGGTGATTTGGACATGTTGTTGCAAAAATGCAATCACATCATTCACGGCTTTATGCGCATGTAAAATCAGGGCGAAATCAGCATCATCACCGTGCTCAAAATAGAAGCTGATAAATTTATGCAACTGATTCACCCGCAGGATCATCCGCATATTCAACGGATCCCAAAGTTGAAATTCCATCAACCTGTTGCCTTTGACATACTGATCAATTTCAGAGTCTTTGGCATAGGGAACGGCGTGAAGTTCAAAGCCACGGTCAGTAAATACCTGATAAAGTGCCAACCGAGGTTTATTTTCACAATGGATGGCGTTGCTGTTGTCGAGATAGCCACCCAATATGGCTAAATTCCAGTTTCTTTTATCGATAATCCTTTTGATGGCATTATCAAAGCCGTGGGTCAATACACCTTCTGATTCCCCAAGCGATTGCGCCACCATATGGTAAAACGGTGGTAACTCACCCCAGTTCAGTTGTTTTTTATAGCGGTTGATATCTTTAAGTGTCGGATTTTCTGGCAGTTTAATGCGATTACCTGAGTGGTTCATGACGCTGCTACCTTAAGCTATACGGAAGTACTGTAACTTTGCCGATTATAACCAATAGTGGACTGACTGCACTAAGTGGACAGCACAAAAGCGGGCAAAATAACTATTCCGCACCGACTGGATGCGTCAGAGGTTACTCTACCAGCCATTGCCAATGCAAACCAGCCTGCAGTTGTCTGGGTAAGCCTGGTTCAAAACTCCGGCCATTGGCCTGATTCACCACCACAGCGCCAACATATTGTCGATTGGTCAGGTTATCGGCAGCTAACCAAAACTGCCAGCGCCACTGCTGTTGCTGCCATTGCCAGCGGCTGCTGAGATTGAGCAAGGTACTGCCTGGGGCACTGTGCCGGTTTTGGTCATCGGTAAATACCTTACTGCGATAATTCACTGTGCTGCTGAGTTGCCAGTGTGCAGTGCCAAAAGGCTGATATTGCCATTGCCAGCTTGCCTGGCGGGCCGCCACGCCGGGCAAACGGCTATTGAGGTTGTCAGCATTGAGGTTTGTGACAAAACGTGCTTGTAACCAGCTGATACTGAATTGTTGTTGCCAGTAAGCTGAGGGTTGATACTGCCAGGACAATTCACTGCCATAACGGCGGGTGGCGGCGGCATTGCGGTAAGTCGTCCTGCCGCCACTGGCTTGATCAACCACCAACTCATCTTCGCTATCGGCATAAAACAGATCCAGTGCCAGCATGCCGTGCTCGGTTTGCCATTTAACGCCAGTGTCAGTCAGCCGGTTAATCGCGGGTTTGAGCGCCAGATTAAGCCCGGCGCCCTGGCGTTGATAGGCCATTTCGGTCAGGGTCGGGCTTTCAAAACCACGGCCAAGGCTGATATAAACACTGACTGCTGTGCCGAACGGATACTGCCAGCCCAGGCTGTAGCTCGGCTGCTGGAGTTGTTTCTCCCCACTGTCATCGGGATTCTGCGGGTTGATCAGATAATCGCGGACCTGAAAATCCAGCCGACTCCATTTCCAGCCGGCATTGAATTCTCCCCAATCAGCGGTCTGATAACGACTGCGCACGCCTGCTTCCTGACTACTGACCTGGCCCGTTTCATCCCGACGTAAATCACCGGCTATACCTTGTTGGTTGACATAACCGCGGCGTAAATCCCGTTGTTGATCAAGCTGTGCAAAAAATTGCCAGTGCCAGCGATCCAACTGCCACTGACGTTGTCCTTTGCTGCCGCGGTAATAACGGGTTAGCGCGACCACACCACCGGCCGACGTCGGGGCATCACCGGCAAAAGCAAGATATTGTTCAATATCGCGCTGACCTTGCCACAGCGACCATTGCCATTGCCGGGAATCGGGCAGTAGTTGCACACTATATTGGCGCTGAGCGCTGCTTTTGCGGCTGTTAAAATTGCGGGCTGCGGCATTGGTTTGTTGCGGGTTTTGTTGCCACTCTGCGGCAGTCAGCGCCAGCGGGTCCTGCAATAATGGATCATCACTCCAGTCAAAGCGCAGTTTAACCTGGACATCGGGCGCAAAGGTGGGGGCGAATTCGGAGCGCCAGTTGGCCTGGCGTTTCTGTGCTTCATTGTGCGGGCGAAATCCCTGATAACGGGTTTGACTCCAGCTCAACTGCTGTTGTTCCAGATTGATGACGAGGAGTTGTTGCGATAAATCCGCCGCACTACTGTGCTGTAACTGCAAACCAGGGGTCGGCAGCGGCGCGCTTTGCAGTGCCAGCACGCCACCGGCAGCATTGCCATATAATGCAGCGGCGGAGCCACGTAACACTTCCGCACTTTGCAGCTGTGCCAGCAGCATACTGCCGGGCTGGCTTTGGCCATCAGGCGTTGACCAGGGAATATCATCCAGCAGCACTTCGATGCCGCGTACGCCAAAGCTACTGCGGCTACCAAAACCGCGGATACTAAAGCGACTGTCTTGCGCTAAGTTGGCGCGCTGATCGGCCTGCAAACCCGGCATGCCCTGTAATAAGGCCGCTAAATCGCTGGCACTTTCAGGCTGGCGGAACTGCCTGCGCTCCACCGCTGCGGCGCTGCTAAGCCAACTGCGCTGTTGTTGCTGTGCTGTCACCACCAGTCGTTCCAGTTCTGCGGTGGTGGCAGCGCCAGCGGTGCCTACCGGCAATATGACCAGCAGCAGCCAGCGCGAGATATTGGTTTGTTTCTGCCGGCTCGACAGCCGTAACCGCAGTTGCCTACCCAATAATAACTGCATGTTACGGCAACGGGGTTAATTTCAGGATGGCGCCATTGTCTTCATCCGTCAGCAAATAAACACTGCCATCCGGTGCTGTTTTCACATCCCGGACCCGGCTGCCAATCCGGATCCGTTCTTCATGTTTCACTTTATCTGCACTGATTTCTAACCGGACTAACTGACCAAATTTCAACGAGCCAACCAGCAGGTTATGTTGCCATTTGCTAAAGGCCTGGCCCTGATAAAAACTCATGCCACTCGGTGCAATCGATGGCACCCAATAATGCAGTGGTTGTTCCAGACCGGCGGCGGCAGTTTTACCAATCACGCCGCCGCCATATTCTTCACCGTAGGTGATCAGAGGCCAACCGTAATTTTTGCCAGCAGCTGTGATATTAATTTCGTCACCGCCCTGCGGACCATGTTCATGCGTCCAGAGCCGGCCTTGTGGGTCCAGCGCGGCGCCCTGAATATTACGATGACCATAAGACCAAATTTCGGCTTTGGCGGTTTTATCGCCAGTAAATGGATTCCCGGCTGCGGCTTGGCCTTGTACGTCAATTTTGACGACTTTACCGATATGGCTGTTTAGCGGTTGTACTGCTTGCCGTTGACTGCCACGGTCACCTAAAGTAACAAACAGCTGGCCATCCGGCTGCTGCACCAGTCGGCCACCAAAATGGTACTTACTGTCAACTTTGGGTTGCTGGCTGAAAATGACTTTGACCGCTGTTAATCCAGCGGCGGTCAGTTTGGCACTGGCCACTGCAGTACTGTTACTGCCATCAGCACCCGGCTCTGAATAACTGAAATATAATTGCTGATTACTGGCAAAGTTGTTATCCAGCAGTACGTCCAGTAATCCACCCTGACCACCGACCGCAATTTTCGGCAGTCCCGCCAGCGGGGCACTTAACTGACCTTGTTGCACCAGCCGCATTTGTCCGCTGCGCTCTGTCACTAATAAGCGGCCGTCCGGCAAAAATGCCAGTCCCCATGGGTGGGATAAACCCGAGGCGACCGTTTCTATTTTCAACTGATATTGTTCAGTCGGCAGAAAAGAAGGTTCAACTGCCATGGCGGTTGATACGCCCAGTGACAACAGCGTGACTGGCAGGGCAGCAGGGAATGCATTTTTCAGTCTGGTTAACAACATGGTCTGGCTCCGGTACTTAACATCAGCGTTGGATGATTCAGTTCAGTGATGGCAACACCCATTGGTGGTGACTGCTTTTAAAAGCCCGATTGAACTGCGCAATGATACCCTCAGCAGTGATCAGGGCATTGGGACTCAGTGTTTGGTGCGTGTTTGATGTCGCAGCACAAATGCCAAGCACGAATCACGATCGACGGTGCGGCGACGGTAAAAGGATTTAGCCGCCTTGTCAACGCGGATACGATTGCTGACAAATCCGCTCAGCCAGAAACAATCACCTATCCTGTAACGGCTTTTATCGGTTTGGCGAGAGCATGCGACTGCATCAGACTCTTTGCTGCAACACCACAGCGCAAGCTCCGCCAGCAGACGAAATAGAGTGAATGAACTAGTTATTTTTCAGGTAGTTCAATACAACTTCATGGTGATCTTTGGTTTTGAAGTCATCAAAAATGTGCGCAATGTTGCCCTGTTCATCCACTAAAAATGAGGTTCTGACGACCCCCATATTTTCACGGCCCATGAATTTTTTTAATTGCCACACCCCATAAGCTTCACATACCGCATGGTCTTGATCAGCAAGCAGGGTGAAGTTGAGTTGTTGTTTCGAAGTGAAATTCGCCAGCATCTTGGGTGTGTCCGGGCTGATCCCCAGCACAACCACGTTGAGCGCCGCCAGTTCAGCGTTCACGTCACGCAGGCCGCAAGCCTGCACAGTGCAGCCAGGGGTTGATGCCTTGGGGTAAAAGTACACCAACACTTTTTTCCCCTGTAAAGATGACAGTGTGACAGATTCATCATGTTGGTTTTGCAGACTAAAGTCCGGGGCTTTCTGGCCAATATTGATCATCGGGTTTTCCTTTCAATCGATAAAATGTGCTTAGGTTAGTTTAACGGCAAGTATACGGCAGGAGCCAGCTTCGGGTTTTTCCAATGCGCGAAAATATTGAACAATGCACTGATAATTTACTGTTGCTGACTTGAGATCAGGTCGTCAGGACTGAATGTCAAAACTACCGGTTAATCCCATTCTTTCTAGTTGCTGCTGCAACAGCTGCCGGATGCTGCTGGCTTCCACGCCCGCGGGTAACTGTACTGTCATCACTGTTTTAGTGTGGGCAATCCCTTGTAGCTGCAAAGTTTCAGAACGCAGCGCGCCAATATAGACCTGCTGATCGGCCAGCAAACTGGAGATAGTGCCTAAGGTGCCAACTTTATCAGGGCCGGTATAAGACAGCACATAAGGTGCCGATAATGGCGGCGGTTGATGCGCTGAAGTGCGTTTGGTCATCGTCAGCAGATCAAGATTAAAGCCTGAACTTGGTAATAAATATTCAATCTTACTGATAGCTGCGGCGTCGCCGGCCAATAACATAATAAAAGTGAATTCATTGCCAAAGATGGCCATCCGGCTGTCGACAATATTACAGTTGCAGTCACTGACCAGTCGTGCCAGCTGACTGACAATGCCGGTGCGGTCAGTACCAATTGCGGTAACTACCAGTTGTTGAGCCATGATTACAAGCAACCTCAAACCGAAAAAGGGGAGCCGAGTTTAGCATAGTTCGTTGAAAATTCATTAGTCTGCACAGTGTTGCTTGTGTTTGTCAGGCCGCGTCATTACCATAGGCAGCCTGAAATTTGAGGAGCAGTAGTTATGTTCAGAGGAAGTTATGTCGCCCTTATCACGCCAATGACCGAGCAGGGTCAGGTGGATTATGTCAGCCTGCAGCAGATGGTGCAGTATCAACTGGATAACGGCACTGATGGTCTGATCATTATGGGTACTACCGGTGAAGCCGCCACTATCCCGTTTGCCGAGCAGTTAGAAGTGTTGCGTGCGGTGATTACCCAAGTGGCCGGCCGTTGTCAGGTGCTGGCTGGAAATGGCTCAAACTCGACCGCTGAAGCGGTAGAAAAAACCATCCAGCTCAACGCGCTGGCGATTGATGGTTACCTGACCGTGACTCCTTACTACAATAAACCGACTCAACAGGGCATGCTGGCGCATTTTCAGGCGGTGGCTGCCGCGACTGACAAGCCGGTGTTACTGTACAACGT
Source organism: Rheinheimera sp. B2H12 (assembly GCF_059620065.1). NCBI lineage: Bacteria > Pseudomonadati > Pseudomonadota > Gammaproteobacteria > Chromatiales > Chromatiaceae > Rheinheimera > Rheinheimera sp. B2H12. Next base: position 2,061,367 of record NZ_CM184363.1, read on the forward strand.
GCCAGGCCGGACCGGAGTTGATTTACAACCGGCAACTGTGGCAACTTTGTCCAAGGTGGCTAATATCGTCGGTATTAAAGAAGCAACAGGTTCACTGGAGCGTCTGGCCCAATTACAGGCGCTATGCCCGGCTGATTTTGACTTACTCAGCGGTGATGATGCCAGTGCGATGAATTTTATTTTGCAAGGCGGCCATGGTGTGATTTCGGTCACCACCAACGTGGCACCGCTGGCAATGAGTCAGATGATTCAGGCTGCCCGCGCTGGCGATGCAACTGCTGCGCAAGCGACGGATGCCAGCTTACAAGCGCTGCACCGTGATTTATTTATTGAAAGTAATCCAATACCAACCAAGTGGGCTCTGCGCCGGATGGGGCTGATTGCCTCGGATATGGCAAGATTACCCTTGACCCGGCTGGAACCAATTCACGCTGCTGCAATCGAACAAGCGTTGCAACAAGCTAACATTCATTTTTAGGAGTTTTTAGGTGCATTATTGGATTTCTGGAACCGTTATTGCCTCTGTGCTGTTATCAGGCTGTTCTTCCTGGTCCTCTGCAGACCCCAGCGTTAGTGCTGACATAAAACCGATCAAACCTTTGGTGGTGCCTGCTGGGTTAAAAGCGCCAAAAACACCGGCGCAATTTGATGTCCCGCCTAAAGTCGCCGCAGGTGTCCGTGGTGAAGAGGTCGAATTAAAAGCGCCGATGCAGGTGCTGGCGGTATCGACCAATGCCATGGTGGAAGAAGACGAAAAAGAAGTTCGGGTATTTTTTGAACGCAATGAATATACCGGTGAACTTTTGCCTTTTTTACAGCAGCAAATGCAGGATTTTGTGCAAAAAGCCAATATTGAAGCCGCAAAATCTGCTGACATGAGCTGGCAAACCGGCTGGGTCAGCGAGTACCGTGAAACCGGTTGGTGGTTGTGGAAAGGCGAAGAACTGTCACAACAAAGCCGCTTTAACATTCAATTGCAGCCTAAGACCCATGGCCGGACTGTCGGGGTCCAAGTGAGCTTGCTTGAACATAAATATGCTGATTCAGACAAGCCGATTTCGCCAATTGCCAAACGTCGGGAAGAAGTGCATTTTTTAAACCGGATAGTTGACCATGTGGCAACTGTTGAACTGGCGTTGATCCGTGAAGCCAAAGCCAAGCTGCCTGATGTGTTACTGACGCGGGCAGTCAATGACAAAAATGAAGCTGTGTTGCTGACCACCCAAAGTATTGATGTGGCCTGGAACCAGTTAGAATTAATTTTTGAAAAGTTATCGCTGGAAGTGACCGACTTAAACCGGACTGATTATATTTTCTACCTGAACTTTAAAAAACCGGAAGCGGGTTTCTGGGGCTCCATTTGGGGTGGCGATGAACAACCGGTGTTGCCGTTAGCTGAAGGGGATTACCAATTGCTGCTGAACAAATCAGATAAAGGCACCATCTTAAAATGGCGTGATAAAGACGGCGCTGCGTTAGACCAGGCGACTGTGGATGCGATTTATGACGTATTGGTGACGACCATCCGCAATGAAAAAATCGAGTTATAAGCCACATTTTTTATTTTAAAACTGCAGGCGCCCCGCAATAGGGCGCCTTGTTTTTTTCGGGCTAAGCGAACCGGCCGCCGGCCATCCTCAAATAAAAAACCAGCGCCAAACGGATTGAACTTTACCCCGTCTTGTCAGTACACTGCAGCTTGAGCATAACAATAATAAAAGGGCCTATCGTGCTGGAAGTTCATGATTATCTGAAAATTTTTATCGGTATTTTGGCGATTTTGAATCCACTGGGTGCGCTGCCGATGTATTTGTCGCTGACGCAGCATCACAGTGAACAGGACAAAAAAGCGGTGGCGCTGACGGCCGCCAAAGGCGCCACCATCATTTTGTTGATCACGCTATTTTTTGGCGAGTTTATTTTAGGCTTTTTCGGTATTTCAGTGAATTCGTTCCGGGTTGGTGGCGGTATTTTGATCCTGCTGATGGCGATTTCGATGCTGCATGCCCAGACCAGCGGCGCCAAAAATACCGAAGCTGAACGCCTGGAGGCCGCAAAAAGGGAATCCATTGCGATAGTGCCGCTGGCGATGCCGATGCTGGCAGGGCCAGGTGCCATCAGTTCGATTATTTTATATGCCGACAGAGCTGATGGGTGGCAACATTATCTGATTGTTTCGGCAGAAATTATCCTGGTCGGCATAATTCTGGCCATTCTTATGCGGTTATCAGGTAAAATAGCCGGTAAACTTGGTCAGACCGGTATGAACATCATCACCCGGGTGATGGGGCTTATTCTGGCCGCTATTTCGATTGAATTTATTAGTCTGGGATTAAAGGGGTTATTCCCGATCCTGGCTCGTTAAGGACGCTTATCCATGTGCAGCATCTTTGCCTTGAAAATGTTCCGCCACTTGCTGGCTGGCAGTCTGATCTGTCTGGCGGCAGTGACCTTGCCAGCGCAGTTACAGGCAGCCGAACTGACCGATTTGTTCCAGGCACAGGTCGATGCCGGACAAAGTCAGGCGCAATGGCAGCAGGCTGCAATGGCGGCGGTGTTGGTGAAACTAACCGGCAGCGAACAAATCCTGAGTCAGCCAGCCATCGCAACTGAACTGAAAAACAGTGCCAACTATATCCGGCAGTTTCAGCAGGTACAGCAACTTGGCAAGCAACTGATGCAGGTGCAGTTAGACCAACAAAAAATAACCAGCTTGCTGCAACAACAACACATTGCGATCTGGGGCAGTCGCAGGCCAGATCTATTGCTATGGCTGACGGAAAAGTCGCTGGATCAGCCTAAATTTGTGCTGGAAGCTGAGCATCCGTTGCGGCAGGCGCTGGCGGCCCAGGCCAAGCAACGTGGGTTAAGTTTTATCTATCCGATGTTTGATGTTGACGATTTGGCGCTGGTGAGCGCAGTGCAACTTTGGGCCGGTGATTGGTCTGGTCTGACAGTGGCTGCCACGCGCTATCAGCCGGACCAAGTGCTGAACCTGCTGGTGGAGTCCGTGGTCGATGCCAATGGTCAGGCTGGCTTGCGACTCATCCGCCAACAAATGGTGGACGGTACCTTAGTGCAGCAAGAATACAATGGTGCGGATTGGAATAGCCTGGGGCAACAGCTGACTCAGGCGCTAGCCGCAGAGCTGGCAGCACAATATGCGGTCAAAGTAGTGTCGGCAGGTGCCGGTGCTGGCAATCAATTACAGTTGACCATCGAAGGCATCAGTAGTCTCTCTGATCTGGTAGCGCTACAAAAATTGTTCAGCTCTATGCTCGCCGTGCGTCAGTTTAGCGTGGTGGAGTATCAGGCACCTAAGGCAGTGCTCAAACTGGAATTGGCGGCGACTGTGGCAGATTTTTACCGGGCATTGGCGCTGGAAAGCCGGTTAAAACCGCTGCCAACAGCCACGTCTGACATGATGGTACAACCGGCTGACAGCTCAGCTGCTATGTCTGCTGCCGAGCCAGATACAGATCTGACTGCTGCTGAGCAAGCGATGGCCGCCGCACTTGGGGTTGAATCGGCGCCAGCGCAGCAGCCTGTAACGGCGACTGCAGTGCCGGATGCTGCTGCCGTACCGGTTGAAGCCAGCCATTATCAGTTTATTCGCCGCTGATGCAGCCGACACAATTTACTCTGGCCGTGACGCTGCCAGATGATGAAACCCTGCACAGTTTCTACGGCGCAGACAGCAGTCCTGCCGTGCAATTTATTTTGCAATACCTGCAGCCAGGACAGGCGCAACTGCCGCTTTATCTGTTTGGTGCCAGTGGCAGCGGCAAATCACACTTGCTGTATGCTGCCTGTGTGCAGGCGCAGGAACTGGGATTGACCAGTCAATTGCTGGTGCTGGACGATTTTCGCCAGTACAGTCCACGGTTATTTGATGGTCTGGAACAACTTGATTTAGTTTGTCTGGACAATATTCAGGCCATTGCGGGTGACAGCCATTGGCAGGTGGCGTTGTTTGACCTGTATAACCGCATGGTCGAGCAGGGCAAAAAACTGATCATCGTGGCGGACGAAGCGCCGACTCAGCTGGGTATCTCATTGCCGGATCTGGTGTCACGGTTGCAGGCTTGCACCAGTTTTCAGCTCAGATTGCTCAGTGATGATGATAAACAGAAATTGCTGCAGCAAAAGGCCCGGCTGCGTGGCATTGAACTGCCGGATGAAGTGGCCAGATTTCTGTTTAATCGTCAGCAACGCGATCTGCGGGCTTTGGTCGATATCCTGGATAAACTGGATAAAGCCTCGATGGTGCATCAACGTAAACTGACCATTCCTTTTGTCAAAGACGTGCTGGCGGAAGGTGCGGACTGAACGACCAACCATGGCGCTGGCGGGGTGGGGGCAGTTTCGCGACGTATTTTCGCCAGCCAATGGCCGACTGCACCAAGCTTGTCAAATCTTGTGCTATTTCACACTTACCTTGAAAAAACCTGAGCAGAAACAGCAATTATTGCTCGATTCTGGTGTATTATTGCCGGTTTAATCAAGTCACCATAATCAGGCTGGTCTGAGGATAACGATGAACCTAACTGCCATACTCGAAAACGCCTTAGCTGCCGTTGCTGCAGCTGCCGATGTCCAAGCACTGGAAGATGTGCGGGTGGAATACTTCGGTAAAAAGGGCAGTATTACTGAATTACTGAAATCGCTCGGCGCGATGGATGCTGAAACCCGCAAAGTTGCAGGTCAGCAAATCAATGATGTGAAACAACAAGTCCAAGATGCGCTCAACGCCCGCCGCGATGCCATGCAACAAGTGGTATTACTGCAAAAACTGGCATCAGAGCAGATTGATATTTCGCTGCCGGGCCGTACCCTGGAAGCCGGTGGTTTACACCCGGTCACCCGCACTATCCGTCGCATCGAAAGCTTTTTTGGTGAACTTGGTTTTGAAGTCAAACAAGGCCCGGAAATCGAAGATGATTTCCATAACTTTGATGCGCTGAACATTCCTGAGCATCATCCGGCGCGGGCTGATCACGATACCTTCTATTTTAATCCGAAGCTGATGCTCAGGACCCAAACCTCTGGCGTGCAGATCCGGACCATGGAAACTGAACAACCGCCACTGCGGATTATTTCACCGGGTCGCGTTTATCGTAACGACTACGATCAAACCCATACCCCGATGTTTCACCAGGTTGAAGGCCTGATGGTGGATAAAAATGTCAGTTTTACTGAATTAAAAGGCATTTTGCACGACTTCCTGAACAATTATTTTGAAGAAGATCTGCAAATCCGCTTTCGGCCGTCATTTTTCCCATTTACTGAACCTTCGGCTGAAGTAGATGTAATGGGCAAAAACGGCAAATGGCTGGAAGTGTTAGGCTGCGGTATGGTGCACCCAAATGTGTTGCGCTCGGTCGGTATTGACCCGGAAGTCTATAGCGGTTTTGCCTTTGGCATGGGCGTTGAACGTCTGACCATGCTGCGCTACGGCGTGACAGATTTACGATCATTTTTCGAGAACGACCTGCGTTTCTTGAAGCAATTTAAATAAGCGGGGAGTTTAGTGATGAAATTCAGCGAATCCTGGTTACGGGAGTGGGTCAACCCACAATTATCAAGCAATGAGCTGGCCGAGCAGATTTCGATGGCTGGCCTGGAAGTCGATGGTATTGATGCCATCGCCGGTGAATTCAGTGGTGTGGTTGTCGGTCATGTGGTCGAATGCGGCCGTCACCCGGAAGCCGATAAATTGCAGGTCACCAAAGTGGATATCGGCAGTGGTGAGCTGCTGGATATCGTCTGTGGTGCTGCCAACTGCCGGCAAGGTTTAAAAGTGATGGTCGCCACTGTCGGTGCCGTGCTACCTGGCGACTTTAAAATCAAAGCTGCTAAATTACGTGGCCAGCCATCTAATGGCATGTTGTGCTCCTTGTCTGAACTTGGCATGGCCGATAGTTCTGAAGGTATCCTGGAACTGCCAGCCGATGCGCCTATTGGTCAGGATATTCGGCAGTATCTGCAACTGGATGATAAAACCATTGAAGTGGATTTAACGCCAAATCGCGCCGACTGTCTGGGTCTGCTCGGTCTGGCGCGTGAAGTCGGCGTGTTGAACAAGTTGGATGTCAAGGTGCCTGCGATTGCCCAAGTGCCAGCGAGCATTGAGGCCTCACTGCCAATCCGGCTGGAAGCGCCAGCAGCTTGTCCACGTTATTTAGGCCGAGTGATTAAAAACATCAATACTGCGGCAGTGACGCCACTGTGGATGGTGGAAAAATTGCGTCGCAGTGGCATTCGTTCTATTGATGCGGTTGTTGATGTCACCAACTTCGTGTTGCTGGAGCTGGGTCATCCGATGCATGCCTTTGATTTAGCAAAAATTGAAGGTGGCATTGTGGTACGTCATGCCAAAGCAATGGAAAAACTGGTGCTGCTGGATGAGTCTGAAGTGACTTTGCAGAGCAATACCTTAGTGATTGCTGATGAGCAAAAAGCGCTGGCGATGGCGGGTGTGTTTGGTGGCTTGCACAGTGGTGTTACCCCTACCACGACTGATATTTTCCTGGAAAGTGCCTTTTTCTCGAAAGTTGAGATGGCGGGTATAGCACGCCAGTATGGTCTGCATACCGATGCCTCACATCGGTACGAGCGGGGTGTTGACCCAGAGTTACAGCATAAAGCAATGGCCCGTGCCACCCAGTTATTACTGGAGATTGTTGGCGGCGAAGCTGGCCCGGTGGTGGAAGCCAAATCCGAAGCGCATTTACCTGTGCCTGCCCAAATCAGTTTAAGCCGCAGCAAGCTGGACCGTATTCTGGGCATTTCCATCGAAACTGCCACAGTGACCGAGATTTTTCAGCGGCTGGGTTTTGCGGTCGAAGCAAACGCGGACCACTGGCAAGTCAAAGTGCCAACCTATCGGTTTGATATCAGCATCGCTGAAGATTTGATTGAAGAAGTGGCGCGGGTGTATGGCTATAACAACATTCCGAACGTGGCACCTGTTGCCAGCTTGAAAATGCGTCAGCACAGTGAAGCGGCGATTTCGGTCCATACCCTGCGTGATGTGATGGTTGGTCGTGGTTATCAGGAAGCGATCACCTATAGCTTTGTTGATCCAAAAGTGCAGCAAGTGCTGTTCCCGCAGACCGAAGCGCTGGTATTACCAAACCCAATCTCGGCTGATATGTCGGCGATGCGGCTGAATCTGTGGCCAGGTTTGTTACAGGCCGTGCAGTACAATCAAAACCGGCAACAAAATCGCATCCGTTTATTTGAATCAGGCCTGAAATTTATTCCGGATGCCAGTGCAGAAGGCGGTGTGCGTCAGGTGGCTGTTTTTGGTGGTGTCATTATTGGCAGTCTGGCCAATGAGCACTGGACCATCAGCGAGCGCAATGTTGATTTTTATGATGCCAAAGGTGATGTCGAAGCTTTATTGGCGGTGACTTCGGCGCCAGCTGAATTCAGTTTCAATAAAGCCGAACACCCAGCGCTGCATCCAGGCCAGACAGCGGCTATCAGTCGCAATGGTCAGCAAGTTGGTTTTATCGGTGCTTTACATCCGGAAGCAGAACGCAAACTGGGTATAAAAGGCAAAGCTTATTTATTTGAAATTGAATTAGCCGCTTTTGGGGAAAAACACCTTGTTTTAGCTCAGGAAGTGTCAAAATATCCAGCAAATCGTCGCGATTTGGCAATTGTTGTGAAATCTGATGTGCGTTTTTCAGATATCCTTGCTACTATTAGAAAAGTTGGCGGAAATCAACTAGTTGACCTAAAGTTGTTTGACGTGTACACGGGACAGGGCGTTGCGGACGGTATGAAGTCGCTGGCAATCGCACTGACCCTGCAGGACAAGGCGCGGACACTGGAAGATAAAGACATCCAACAGGTTGTTGCTTCAGTGGTTCAGGCGCTTGGTGATGAGTTCAACGCAACGTTGAGGGATTGAGAATGGCGCTTACCAAAGCCGATTTAGCAGAACGTTTATTTACCAAATTTGGCATCAGCAAACGCGATGCCAAAATGATTGTTGAAGCTTTTTTTGAAGAGATCCGAGTGGCTTTGGAAGCTGGCGACCAGGTGAAACTTTCTGGTTTTGGTAATTTTGACCTGAGAGTCAAAAATCAGCGTCCAGGCCGCAATCCAAAAACGGGTGAAGATATCCCAATCTCTGCCCGCTGTGTGGTGACTTTCCGTCCTGGCCAGAAGCTAAAAAGCCGGGTCGAAGTTGGCACTGCAAAAAAATAACTGTTCTGTAGTGCCATGATGGTACAGCAGAAAAAGCCAGTCCTTGTGTGACTGGCTTTTTTTATCAATCACTGTTCTTAGCATACCATTGCAGTGAAACGGCTAGCTGTAGCCTGTCAGCCCCAGTTGCACTGACTTTTGTTGTCGCACTATGACTGCCATTATTTAGCGGAATGCAGAGTGTGACAGTGTAATTGCCATGGCGGCAAAACGGTTCGGTGCATTCAGTTTCTCCAGAATATTTGCCACATGATTTTTCACGGTATAGGTACTGATCCCCAGGATCATACCAATTTCACTGTTGGTTTTACCTGAGTGGATCCAATCCAGTACTTCACGCTCGCGCACTGTCAGGATCTGTAATGTGTCGACAGTGCTGTGAGCTGGACGTTTTTTGCTGATCAAGGCTAAATTAGCCTGGTGCAAATAGGGCAGGATCAGCTGGATCAGGTATGATGCTGGTGCACATTTATTTGATCTTTTGTTATTAAACGCGACCAGTGAAAAATAACGGCTCTCTCTGTTATCCAGATCATAGAGCACCAGATCAGCGAGTGAATTTCTGGATTTGCACAAGGCTTTTAATAAAGGCAGATTGTTGAATTTTTCTCTGGCACCCACTTCCAGTAAAGCTCGGCTAAATTCGCTGGGAAAACCAATACTTAATTCAGATTGGATGCTGAATTGCTGTTTATCTACCAATAACAGTAATAGCCCGTCTGATTCGGCAAAGGCCAGCACTTCCTGCAGTAGCTGGCAATCCAGTAATCTGGTGTGGGTGGCACTTTTCAACCGTTCCACTGCGGTCAGAACTAAAGATAATTCTTTGGTGCATCCTGAAAACACTTGTATCTCCTCCAAGCCTGATCGTCTACATTAATCCTTAATCTCCCACTACGGAGAAGACAACAGAATTAGATATTTATCCTTTTAATTTATTTAATCGTTCGATTAAATAAATTAAAAGCTAACAAAGTAACAGGACAGTGACTACCTTTTTATGATGATAAAAAACAGATATAAATAGGATGAAATTAAGATAAACAAGTAAATTCATAAATTTGCTCTGGTTTCTTATCAGCAGAACCGCAACACTACAGTCAGGATGTTAACTTTAAAGACGAAAATCAGTGGCGGCAAAGAACAGTGCAATGCTGGAGAATGGTGGAAAAAGCCATTGACAGTTTTTGTTTTTTCCAATTTAATTAATTGACTGATTAACTAAATTGGCAATTGAACAGGCGGGGAAAACCAAGCTGCCTGTGCCACAGCTTTGTCTAGCTGTCCGCTGTTACTCAACTGAGTCATCAAATCTCAGCAGTTTGGCAGTAAGAGGAGTTCGCCCGAGTGGAAACCATGATGAAACAGCGCGGGCGTCCGGCAGATCCGGACAAACAAGCAATTCAGAAGACCAGGTTAATAAAAGCAGCACAACAGTTATTGGATGAGAATGCCTACAGCCAGATTGCGATCCGCGATATTGGTGCTTTGTCGAATATTAATCCGGCGATGATTAAATATTACTTTGGCAATAAAGAAGGTTTGTTTATTGCGTTGCTGAACCAGATTGCTGACGAGCACTTTCTGATGTTTGAGCAATTGCGGACTGAACCCCGACCGGTGTTGAAGTTTATTGAAGCATTCGGCGCTTTACTGCAAACCCGACCAGGCTTTGTCCATTTGCTCAGTCAGGAAGTGCTCGCAAAAACGACGCCGCTGGCAGAGGCTTTTCTGGCAGCTTTTCCGGCCAGAGTATCAAAATTTTTACCCAGACTGATTATGCAGGAAACAGGCATTGTCGATCTGCATCGCGCCAGGCTGGCAGCGTTTCATCTGGTGACCAGTCTGGTGTCACCTTTTGTGTTTCGGGCTGTCCGACAACATGGTTGGCAATTGGCAGATGATGAGCTGTTTGGTCAGCAGTGGACTAGGGACCTGTACCATCATTTTTTAAATGGATTTAAGGAGTCTGATCTTGATGCACTGGAACTTCCAGGCTAAGAAAAACTTTCCGCTGGTATTATTGTCAGGGGTCTTTTGCGCACTTTGCCTGATATTGTCGCAGCCGGGTATCTCGCACCAGGATTTGCGTCAGCAAGCCAGCCCGGCCAGTTATATCGAACTAAACAGCCAGCAAATCCGACCATTGCTCAGTGGTTTTGGTCAGGCTAGCCCCGAAAAGTTACTAAATAGCCTGGCTGAAGTGAGTGGAAAAGTGGTGTTTCGGCATCCGCGACTAAAAAAAGGCGAGCTATTAAATGCGGGCACTGTGCTGCTGCAGATTGATGATGCCGAGTATCAACTGCGGCTCGCTAAAGCGCAGTCTGCATTGATTACGGCAGAAGTCGAGCTTGCTGCGCATGACACCGAAATAAACAATCATCAGTTGGATGTCGCATTAAGTCAGCATCAATTAGCGATTGCGCAAGCTGAGCAAGCCCGACTGGCAGCCTTACGCAAACAACAGAATCTGTCTGCTTCAGCATTGGCACAAGCGCAGCAAGTTGTGCTGATCCAGCAGCAGGAATTACAGCGACTGACTAACCGGCAAAGCTTATTTCCGCTGCAGCGCAAAGCACTGCTGGCAAGGCAGCATCAGGCGAAAACTGATGTACAAAAGGCTGAACTTGATTTAGCCAGGACAGTGGTCAGATTACCTTTCAGTGGCCGTATTGCCCAGGTCGCGGTCGAAAAAGAGCAGTGGGTGACACCGGGCATGGCATTATTCAGTGTTGCCGGCATTGAACAAGTGCTGATTAATGCGCAGTTTGATTACCGTCAGTTCCAGCAGTTTGTTGGCCTGTTTACTGATAATCCTGATTTTGCTCAGTTGTCAGAGCAAGGATTAGAAGCTTATTTTGCCCGTCAGGGCGTCAGCGCCAGAGTCACCCTGCTGGGGGATGACAGCGCAGTCTGGGAAGCCAGTATAGTCCGGATCCAGGATGAACTGGATCCACGCAGTCAGACGGTCGGGGTGGTGGCCAGTATTTCTAACAGTTATCAGACTATGCAGCGCGGTAAAAAACCGCCCCTACTTACCGGAATGAAAGTACAGCTTGATTTGTTGGGTAAAGCCGGTTCTTTTGTTGCAATACCACGACACTTGCTGATCAATCAACAGATCCTGTTGGCTGACGAAACTGACCAGATCCAGCCGTATCCATTAGGATCACTGTTGTTGCAACAGCAACTGGCCCTTAGTACCGATCTATCGCTGGCAGGTCGAAAAATGCTGACCACAGTACAACAGCCGGCATTGCCGGGCCAACCACTAGAGTTAACTCCGGATCAGACCACCGCTGCACAGTTACGGCACTGGATTGGAGCCTACTGATGATCAGGTACTTTATCAGCCATCCAACGGCAGCCAATTTATTGATGCTGTTATTACTGGTGCTTGGGCTGGTCAGTTTGCCTCGCATCAATCGGGAAACGCTGCCACAGATCCAGAGCTATCAGTTGGATATCCGGGTGCCGTATCCGGGGGCAACCCCAGAAAATATTCTGCAAAAAGTCTGTCTCAGTCTAGAGAATGCGCTGGATGGCATCAGCTTTTTGCAAGAACAACAATGTATGGCGCGACAAAATCTGGCCGTGATGACGGTGAAAATGAGCGAATCTGGTGACTTTTCACGTTTTACCACAGATGTAAAAAATGCGCTGGATAGTATTGATGATTTACCCCCTGAAGCCGAACAGTGGACGATAACTGAGCGTGGCCGGACCCAGGAGGTGGTCTCTGTGGCCGTCGCGGCCGAACTGGATCGGGTTGCACTCAAAGCGTTAGCGCAGCGGGTAAAAGCCGAATTGCTCCGCCATCAGGACATTTCGCTGGTAGATATCAAAGATTTTTCAGCGCATCAGTTACAGATCCGTCCCACTCAGCAGACCATGCGGCAATATGACTTAAGTCTACCGGCGTTAGCGCAGCAACTACGCCAGCAAAATATTGAATTGCCGCTTGGGGTGATTCAGACACCGCTGAGCGATACTCAAATTCGGCTCACTGACGAACAACGCGATGTCCAGGGACTGGGTCGACTGCGGATCCTCAGCGGTAGTGCCGGTAATGAGCTGCAACTGGCGCAGCTAGCCCAAATCCAGGATGGGTTTGAGCGCGATGACGCACTTATTTTTTATCAGGGCAAAGCGGCCGCTGTGCTGGTGATCCGCAAAAATACCGAGCAGGATAGTCTGAAAGTCCTTGCTGCGACTGAACAGGTACTGGCGTTGTTGCGGCAAAGCTTACCGCACGGCATCACGCTTTCGATAACCAATAATAATACTTCAATAGTGCAGGACAGGATCCAGTTACTGTTAACCAATGCCTGGCAGGGACTGTTTCTGGTGTTTCTGGTGGTGTGGTTATTCTTTTCATTGCGGTATACCTTTTGGGTAGTGATGGGATTACCCGTCGCCTTTGCCGCCAGTTTTTTCCTGATGCTGCAATTTGGCATTACGATTAATATGCTGTCGATGGTGGCACTGCTGCTGGCGCTGGGTATTCTGATGGATGATGCGATTGTCATCGCCGAATCCATTGGTCAGCAGCTCAGTCGTGGCCTGCCATTACAAAGTGCTGTCCTGCATGGAACGCTGGTGGTATTACCCGGCATCCTGTCTTCTTGCCTGACCACACTCTGTGTTTTTGTCGGACTGATTTTTATTGAAGGTGACCTTGGTCAGGTGCTGAAGGTCATCCCAATGGTGTTAATTCCGCTGCTGCTGGTCTCCTTGCTGGAAGCTTTGCTGATTATGCCGAGGCATTTGCATGACTCCTTGTCCGCACCAAAGCGGCCTGTCAATGCCACTGTTGATTGGTTGAGATCCAGTTTTGAACAGCAGTTTGCCAGGTGGAATGACCGTGTTTATCATCTGAACATCCAACTGATCCAGTATCGGTATTTACTGGCTGGTGCAGTCGTTGCTTTGTTTGTGCTCTCTGTCAGTCTGCTTGCCTCTGGCCGGCTCAAGTTTACTGCTTTTCCTGATATTGATGGCGATGTCGTTCAGGCCCGATTATTGTTGCCTGGCGGGACGCCGTTACAGACCACCCAGGCGCTGATGCAACAAGTGCAGCAAGCTTTAATGTCCACCAGTGAACAGCTTAGTCAGTCAGAAAGCCAGCCATTAGTGCAAGCAGTGACCTTGGTGTTTGGTGAAAATCCTGATGTAGAAGATCAGGGCAGCAATCTGGCTTATTTGTCGGTAGATTTACTCAGTGCCGAGCAGCGCCATACCCAATTGCAGCAGTTTATTCAGCACTGGCAGGCGGCAGTTGGCACTTTGCCCAATGCCACGCTGAATTTTACCGAGCCCAGACTCGGACCGCAGGGCCGGGCTATTGATGTGCGCTTTACCGGGCCGGATCTCGCGCAATTGCAACTGGCGGCGCAAGAGTTCAGTCGCTGGCTGGCAGGCTATTCAGGGGTATTGAATATTCATCAGACACTCAGGCCCGGTAAACCGGAATTTACCCTGCAGCTGAAAAGTGGTGCTTTGTCACTTGGCATTGATGCAGGCATGATTGCCAACCAACTGCGAGCAGCATTTCAGGGATATAAAGTGGCAGATATTTATGCCGGTCGCGAAGCTTATGAAATAGTGGTGAAGCTGGCTGGGCAGAGTATGGATGATTTTGCTGATTTTGAGCAGTTTCCGATTATTCACCCGCTGACTAAACAGACAATCCCGTTATCTGCTCTGGTCGACGTCCGCCAGACCCGCGGATTTGCTGTGTTGCACCGCTTTAATCAACAGCCCAGCGTGTCGGTGTATGCCGATGTGAACGCTGGTATCACCACTGCCAAAACCGTGTTAACAGCGATTGAGGGCAGTTGGTTGTCAAAGTTTAACCAGCAATTCCCCACGGTCAGTTATCAGATTGAAGGGGAAGTGAAAAATGCCGCGATCACGCAGGCGTCGATCCGGCGGGCATTTTTGGCCGGACTGGCGGCAATTTTTTTGTTATTGGCACTACAATTTCGCAGCTATGTCGAGCCGCTGATTGTGATTGTGGCTATCCCATTTGCCCTGATTGGCGTGGTGTTCGGGCATGTGCTGATGGGGATCCATTTCTCAATGCCATCGCTGATGGGCTTCGTGTCGCTGGCGGGGATTGTGGTGAATAACTCGATTTTACTGGTACAGTTTGTCAAAACCAGTGTCAGTCAGGGCATGCCGGTGCCGGAAGCTGCCGCCAAAGCAAGCCATGACAGATTCAGGGCCATTGTCATGACGTCAGTCACCACGATCGCCGGGATGACACCACTGTTGTTTGAAAGTAGTGTGCAAGCGCAAATTCTGATCCCACTGGCCACCAGCGTGGTGTTTGGTTTGCTGGCGTCGACTTTATTGGTGCTGTTATTACTGCCTTGCCTTTACACCATTCTGGCTGATTTTCAACTCACCGCAGTGCTCCCCTCTGAGACCACAGAGCATGGCCTGGAGCAGCGGGCAGTTTAACAAATGCACAACACCACAGCGCCGCGAACTGTAGCTGTGGTGTGACAGAACTGAAAAGCTCAGGCTGGCTGCGATGGCTGACACCAGTGGCGTAAATCCTGCTGGTGGTCACTGAGGATATGGGCAGGGATCTGCTGGCCTGCACTAATGATACGTTTTGCCAGCATAAAATCTTTGGCGGCGTTAATACAATCAGCCGCTAGGATGCGGCCATCAGCCAGGTACCAGACCGAAAAACTTTGATCCGGCTGATGTTCCCGTACAATCACCTGCTGATAACCCTGATTCAGACCTGCAATCTGAATTTTGCTGTCGTATTGATCAGACCAGAACCAGGGCAGTGCCGCCGGAGCGACCGGCAGGCCACACAAAGCTGTCGCAGCAGCTTTAGCCTGTTCATTTGCATTTGCCACGGCTTCAATCCGGCAATTGCTGCCGCTGAACGATTCCAGTTGCCGGGTACAATCACCTGCCGCATAAATATCCACATCTGAAGTCTGGCCGCAGTGGTTTACCACAATACCATCAGCCACAGTCAAGCCTGCTTGTTCAGCCAGTCGGGTTTGCGCTGTTGTACCAATACCGGCAATTACCAGATCAACCGGATAATGCCGGCCATCTGCAGTCGTAATGCCGTTGACTCTGTCAGTACCCGTCAGAGCGCTGATCTGCTGTCCGGTATGGATAGTCACACCATGTTGTTGATGTAGTTTCAGGTAATATGCCGATACCTGCGGCGAGGTCACCCGAGATAATAAGCGATTTTCCCGTTCAAATACGCTGATCTGAAAACCCATAGTTCGCAGTGCAGCAGCCAGTTCCATGCCAACATAACCACCGCCAATCAAACCAATCTGGCGGCAACCGCTCAGTTGCTGCTGTAACTGCCGGGTGTCTGCCAGTGTTTTCAGATAACAAACCCCGGCCAGCTCAGCGCCAGGAATTTGTAGACGCCGCACCGTACTGCCAGTACAAAGTAACAGCTTGTCATAACTGAGGACTGTGCCACAGTCCAGGAACACTTGCCGCTGCTGGCGGTCAAGCCGCAGCACCTGACAGTGCAGCCGCAGATCGATTGAATCCTGCTGATAACTGGTCACTGGCCGGATCAACAACTGAGACTCAGTTTGCTGACCCAGCAAAAACGCTTTGGACAGTGGCGGTCGGTGATAGGGCAACTCTGGTTCAGCGCCGATTAAGATGATTTCACCGCGCCAGCCTTGCTGACGCAGGCTAAATGCGGCCTGGGCGCCAGCATGGCCGCCACCGATAATAATACATCTTTGCATCAGTTAACCTTCTTTAATATTGGGATTCCGGTAAGTGAACCGTTAAGCCATGGTGTTGTTCCTGAACGATCACCTGACAACTGAGCCGGCTGAATGGTTTTGGCGCGACAACCAGCTCCAGCAACTGGCTTTCGTTGTTGCCAGGAACCGCCACTTTGTCCATCCAGTGTTGATCCAGATAACAATGACAGGTGGCGCAACTGCCAGAGCCACCACATTCAGCTTCAATACCGGCCACTCTGTGACTGACGGCTGCTTGCATTAACGAGGCACCGATCGGCACCTCTACCTGATGCGACTGTCCGTTGGCCTGAATAAAAGTGATTGTCGGCATCTGCGCTCTCCTTAGCCTGAAAACTTACTGAGTTGCTGAATTTCTGCCAGCAATGCAGCCGGTTCTGCTTCCAGTTCGCTGTCCATCGCGGTATTCCAGCGATTGAGAAAACCACAAATCGCGATCACTGCCGCGATTTCGACGACTGCCTGTTCGGAATAAAACTGCCCCAGTTCCTGATAATGTGCCGCTTTCAGGTGAGCTGGTGAGGTGCTGCAGGCAAAAGCAAAACGTAATGCGGCGCGCTCTTGATCGCTGTAATAGCTGCTGGTTTCAAATTCAAAAGCAGCCAGGATTTTATTGCGATTGACCTGCAACCGACTGGCAATATGTGAAAAATGTCCCTGGCAATAGTGACAGCCAGCGGCGTTACTGCTGATGGTGGCAATAGCCCACTTTAGTTCAACGCCAATATGATGAAACTGGCTGAGGCATTTAAACAAACCGCCAAAAGCTTGTGCCAGCGCCGGATTTTTCGCCATCGTCATGATGCCGTTCGGAATAAATCCCAGATTATTTTCGATCGACAGAAAAACCGCCTCCAATTCTGGTACATCCTCACGCTGGACCGGCCGGACCAGATGGTTCATTACAGTGTGCATTGTTCAGTTCCTTAGGCTGTGTAAACGCGACTCTAAACTAGGCGTCTAGCTGCCGGTTGCCCATAGTCCAGTGTAGTCATTCAACTAGTCCGGTTGGACCATGCCCGCCGTGGCAAATTTTTCTTATCTTGGAGCAGGCAGTCCGAAGGCCGTTACCAACATTCATGGTGGTGAGTTTTTCGGAGAAAAAACGTGCCAGGTCATTGCAGCCTGAGCAATGTCTACCATGCACTGACTTCTGAATAGGGAAACCGGGATGATTGAACAATTAATTGATTTTGTGAATAAGGATCTATTGGAAGGCGCAGCGCCAGATCTGGATCAACATACACCGTTGCTGGAGTTAGGGATCCTGAATTCATTATCGATGGTGCGTTTGCTGGCCTATATTGACCAGCAATTTGGGGTGAAAATCCCCGAGTATGGCATCACGCCGGTACATTTTGAAAATCTGCGCACCCTGACTGAGTTCATCCAGACGCAGAGTGTGACTCCGGAGTTACTGGCACAACCGCAGGTTTCTGAGCTGGATCGGCTGGTCCGATTACAGCAGAGCTATGGCATTGAAAGTCAGTTGGTACCGGCCGGCAGTGGCTTTGCGCAACATGTGCTCAGGGTCAAAGGTGAAGGCCCGTTATGGATTTTGTTGCCAGCACTGGGCAACCCGTCTACGGCCTGGTCGTCGTTACTGCGTTCAGTACAGGGGCGTCATAATGCCGTCGCACTGGATTTAGCCGGTTTTGGCCTCAGTCAGTGTGAAAAAGCCGCGCCGACTTTTGTCGATCATGTCGAATACACCCTGCAATATCTGGCCACGTTGCATGAACAGGAATGGGTGCTGGTCGCCAATTCTGCCGGTACCATGATTGCGGCAGAAATTGCCCGCCGTTATCCGGAACGGGTGAAAGCGCTGATTTGTACCGGCTTTGGTCTGATTCAGGATGTTGACAGCTGGTGGCGTGATTTACAACAAATGGCACAAAATCCGGAACAATTTCTGGCAGCCGCCTATTACCATCCGCCGAAGATGACTGCGGCGCTGAAAAACTTGCTGGACGATGTATTGTCTCGACCGGCCTATCATCAGTTTTTAGATCAGCAAGCGCGCAGTTCAATTAGCAAAACCTTTGATGGTATTAAAGTGCCAACCCTGTTTATTGCCGGTAACCATGATCAGATCATTCCGCCAGAATGGAGTGAGCAGGCTGCCGCTCTGTTACCTCATGCTCAGGTCACCCGACTGTCCCGTTGTGGTCACTTTTCCGCGTCGGAACGTCCGGAGGAATTTTTGTGGGTGATTGAAGACTTCTTAACACAGGTGGCAACAGCATGAATACAGCAGCAAGTTATGATGTGGTGATCATTGGCAGTGGTCCGGCCGGCACTTTATGTGGCATCGAGTGCCGAAAAAAAGGTTTGTCCGTGTTATGTATTGAAAAAGAGCAATTTCCTCGTTTTCACATCGGTGAATCTCTGACTGGGAATGCGGGCCAGATTATCAGGGATCTGGGTCTGGCGGATGCGATGGACGCGGCTGGCTTTCCGGCCAAGCCTGGGGTGAATGTGATTGGCTCGTTATCACGGAATGAATTTTTCATTCCTATTTTGGCTCCAACCTGGCAAGTCCGCCGCAGTGATTTTGACCAGTTGCTGAAAAATAAAGCCATCGAACATGGCGTGCACTATCAAACGGGTCTGGTCAAAGATGTGATCCAGCAGCAGGGCAAAGTGCTGGGTGCAGTGTATAAAGTTGGCGATACCGAGTTTCAGGTCTATTCCAAAGTACTGGTTGATGCCAGTGGTCAGCAGACTTTTTTGTCACGCAAAGGTATTGCCGGCAAGCGCGAAATTGAGTTTTTTTCCCAGCAAATAGCCTCATTTGCCCATTTTGAAGGGGCAGAACGTGATTTGCCACCGTTTTCAACCAATACCACAATTTTGTATTCCAAGCAGTATCACTGGTCGTGGATCATTCCTATTTCACCGACAGTCGACAGTCTGGGCATTGTGATCCCGAAAGAACTGTATTACCAGGAGTGTAACAATCCTGAAGATGCAATGGCCTGGGGGATGGAGCATATCAGTCCGGAACTGAAACGGCGTTTTAGCCATGCGACCAGGCTGAGCAAGCCGGAGTCGATGGCAGATTTTTCTTACCGTATCGAACCTTTCGTCGGTGACGGCTGGCTTTGTATCGGCGATGCACATCGTTTTCTGGACCCGATTTTTTCTTACGGGGTGTCTTTTGCGCTCAAAGAAGGCATTCATGCCGCAGCAGCGATTGGGCAAGCTATTAGTACTGGTCAGTGGAAAAGTCCGTTTTATGCGTTTCGCGACTGGAGCAATGGCGGGCAACAAATTGCTGCCGATCTGATCCGTTATTTCTGGATCTACCCAATTTTCTTCGGTTATCAGATGCAGAACCCGGATTTGCGTGATGAAGTGATCCGCTTGCTCGGTGGTTGTTGTTTCGATTGTAAAGACTGGAAAGCGCCGATGATTTTCCGCAAAGCCATTGAAGAATATGACCGTAAGCAACTGGCCGCCAAACAGACGGTGTACCAGCCGGCAATGGCGGTGTAATCAGAGGGTCGCCAGCGGCTGCTGTCAGCTGGCTCACTTAACTGCAAAAGAGGGAGGAACCATGGATTTTCAATGGAGTGACGCGCAGCAGGAATTATTTGCACACGCGCTGAGCTTTGCCGGCAGTTTGTCGGCCGCGCCGCAGGATACCGCTGAGTTTCCGCGGCAAGCCTGGCAGGCCCTGGGTGAGTTCGGTTTATTTGGTTTACCCATCGACGGCCGTTATGCCGCCAAAGGGTCAGGCTTTGACATTCTGACAACAGTACGGGTACTCGAAGCTTTTGGTCAGGGTTATGCTGACACTGGTCTGCTGTTTGCCGGGGCCGCTCATACCTTCGCCTGTTGTATGCCTCTTTATCTGCATGGCAGTGAAAAGTTAAAGCAGCAGTTATTGCCGCAACTGGCCAGTGGTGAATGGATTGCAGCCAATGCCATGTCCGAAGCCGAAGCTGGCTCTGATATTTCCAAGCTTGCGACCACTGCGGTGCGGGATGGCGACTATTACGTTGTCAACGGCATTAAGTCTTATGTCACCAACGGCAGTGTGGCCGATTATTTTTTGGTGTATGCCACCACCAATAAAGCTTTTGGCTATTTAGGTCAGACCGCTTTGCTGGTACCCGCCAATTCGCCGGGGATCCAGGTTGGTCTGCCATATCAGAAATTGGGGTTACATTCAGCGCCACTCAATCAGGTGTATTTCGATGATGTGCGGGTGCATCGTGATTTCCTGCTTGGCGAGGAAGGGCAGGGAGCACGGATTTTTGCCGGTTCAATGGATTGGGAGCGTTGTTGTTTATTTGCTCTGTTTGTCGGCGTGATGCAACGGGATCTGGAGCAATGTATCCAGTACGCCAATTTACGTCAGCAAGGGGGGAAAACTATCGGCAAGTTTCAGGCGGTGTCACACCGGATCGCTGATATGGAGGTGCGACTGCAAAGTGCCAGATTGTTGTTGTATTTTGCCGCCTGGCAAAAATCGCAACAAGTCGATAATACCAAAGCGGTGGCGTCAAGCAAGCTGGCGATCAGCGAAGCTTTTGTCCAGTCGGGGCTGGATAAGATCCGTATTCATGGAGCCCTGGGCTATATGCAGGAAAGTCAGCTCGACCAGAGTCTGCGTGATGCTATGGGATCTGTTCTCTTCTCCGGTACTTCCGATATTCAACGGGAATTAATTTGCCACAGGTTGGGCTTATGATGACGCGGCTGGAACATATTTTTCTGCAGGGCTGTCAGTTGGCCGCGCCTGCCATGCTGGCAGTGACCGATGCCAGTGAAAGCTACACCTATGCTGAACTTACGGCCTGTCGTGCCAGGATTGCGCTGTTGTTGCAGGATCAAAAGCTGCAAAGCACAGACAGGATCGGTTTGTGGCTGGATAAGTCCTGTCGGGCGCTGGCTGCTATGCTGGCGGTATCGGCTGTCGGGGGTTGTTATGTCCCAATTGACCCGCTGAATCCGCCGGGCCGGGTCAGCAGTATTGTCAGCGATTGTCAAATGCGGCTGCTGATCACCACTGAAGCCCGTTATCGCCAGTGTCTGGCCAGCGGGCTGACTGGGCTGACTTATCTGTTACTTGACAGCCAGCCACAACAACAATACCCGGCTGATGTGCTGACCTGGCAGCAACTGGACAAATTCGATAGCAGTCGTTTTCAGCCGCCGTTAGCACAAGATGAGGACGCGCTGGCTTACATTCTCTATACCTCAGGCTCGACGGGTCTGCCCAAAGGGGTTTGTATCAGCCATCGCAATGCTTTAGCTTTTATTCTGTGGTCACAACAATGCTTGCAGCCGCAGATTTCTGATCGGTTTGCCAATCATGCGCCCTGGCATTTTGATTTATCTGTGCTGGATATTTATCTGTCACTTGTGACTGGCGCCAGTCTTTATCTGGTGCCGGAAATGGTCAGTTATCTGCCGGAACAACTGGCCGGTTTTATTGCCCGGCATCAGTTAACTATCTGGTATTCAGTCCCGACAGCTTTGGCGCTGATGGTGGACCAGGTGGCTGATTTCTCCAGTAAAGTGAGTAGCTTACGCCATATTATTTTTGCCGGTGAGCCTTTTGAGATGAAAGCGCTGAAGCGCTTGCGCGCGGCGTTACCGCAGGTGGCCTTGTACAACTTTTACGGACCGACTGAAACCAATGTCTGTATCGCATATCAGGTGCCGGCAGAAGTGCCGTCGCTGTTACCGGTCGGCCAGCCAGCCAGTGGTGCGGTTATCCGTATTCTGGCTGAGGATGGCACAGCGGTGCTCGCTGGCCAGCATGGTTTTATTACGGTCTGTGGCCCCAGTGTGTTCAGCCGGTATTGGGGCTGTGCCGTCCGCAGTGATGCCGATTACAACACCGGCGACATTGGATACCAGGATGCCAATGGCGACATTGTGTTCGTCGGTCGGCAGGATCATCAGGTCAAAGTGCGCGGCTACCGCGTGCATCTGGCAGAAGTTGAGCGGGTAATTTATTTGCACCCGGTCATACGGGAGTGTCTGGTGCTGCTGGGAGAGGATCAAAAACTTCATGCTTATGTGGCTACCGATGGCGAGGCTCCGACTTTACTGGCGCTGAAACTGCACTGTGCCCGCTGGTTGCCGAAATATATGTTGCCCGATCAGGTGCATATCGCTGCGGCATTGCCGCGCAATCGCAATGGCAAATTATCCCGTCAGGCTTTGCTGGATCAGCAGATGCTCTGACAGCCGTCACTTACATCAAGTCAGTGTCGGCTGCCGACGCTGCGAGGAGAGGATATGAATAAAAAAATTGTCGTCATTGGTGCCGGTTTATCCGGTATTGCGGCGGTCCGGCAACTGACCGCCGCAGGTCATCAGGTGTTGTGCCTGGAGAAAGCTGAAAATTTTGGCGGTGTCTTCGCCGATAAAAAAATTTACGAAGACTTGTACCTGACTATTTCTAACTATTTCATGGCTTATTCTGATTTTCTGCCGGAGCAACAAAAACTGAAATTCTGGTCGAAAAAAGAATACCTGCAATATCTTGGGGATTACATCCGGCATTTTAAGCTGGCAGCGCATATTCGTTATGGTCATGAAGTGTTGCAAGTGGAGCCTGTCAGTGGCGATTTACAGGCTCCTGAGCAGGGCTGGCGTATTCGTTATCGTGATTTAAGCGGTGAGCATGAAGAGCTGGCAGAGATGGTGGTCGTCTGTTCGGGTCATTTCCAGACGCCAAAATTGCCAGACATCGAAGGGCTGGCGCAGTTTACTGGTGAGGTGGTGCATTCCAATGACTATCGCGACAAAATGCAGTTTAAAGATAAAAAAGTGCTGTGTGTGGGTCTGGGCGAAAGTTCTGCCGACATTACATCAGAAATCTCCGAGGTGGCCAGTCAGTGTCTACTGTCGTTACGGCGTTATCCGGCGGTGGCACCACGTTATATGGCGTTTCAGGAAGATCCCTATTTCACCATTGACACTTCCTGGCTGACTTCGCGCATCGTCAATAAATTACCGCATCGTTATCACGGTGGAATTACCAAAGGCATTTTTAAAAAATACATCCAAAGCCGGAATGACCATTTGCGGATCCGGGGCGAATGGCTGAAAAAATCCGGCCCTTCCTACCATCAGGCGGTGACTAAAAATGAGCGCCTGTTTAAACCCATCGCCGAGGGCAAAGTACTGCCGAATATTGGTGGTATTGCCAGATTTGAGCAAGATGCAGTCCTGTTTCAGGATGGCAGCCGGCACCAGATTGATGCTGTGGTGTTTTGTACCGGTTATCAGCTGAAATTCCCGTTTCTGCAGTTACCAGTGCACAATATGCGTGATTTATATAAACAAATGTTCATCCCTGAAGTAGGTGCCAGTCTGGCTTTTGTTGGTTTTGTCCGGCCACAGCAAGGGGGCATCCCGGTGATTGCCGAAATGCAATGCCGTTATCTGGCAATGTTGGGCAGTGGCGCTGCCAGCTTACCTGCAGTGACAGCAATGCACGACATTATCAGACATGACACCAGACACTGGCAGACCGAATATAAGATCACGCCGCATGTGCCATCACTGGTCAATTATTGCCATTACATGGACTCCATAGCGCAATTGGTTGGCTGTATGCCAAAAATTCCTGGTCTGCTGCAGGACCCAATCTTAAGAGTCAAATTGCTGCATAACCCACAGTTTGCTGTGCAATATCGGCTGGATGGGCCAGAGAAAATGACGGAATCGGCTCGGCGTTTTTTACTGGGTTTCCCTAATATCAGTTCCTGGCCACGGATCCTGTATTTTGAATGTGCCTTGCTCGGACAAAAGCTGTTGTCCTGGTTGCGGTTGGATGGCCTGAGGCAACTGAGTAAGTAACCTGAACTCGGGTTAAGTAGTTTCGTTGCGATGGCAGGTGCTCTAGAGCACCGAACAGTTTAAAAAAGCGGTAGCAGCCGTGGGCAAAATAGGACTCAGACAAGGCAAATTTCTGAAGGTTTAGTGAACTAAACCGAAGGAATTTAACGCCGTATGAGGATATTTTGCCCCGGCCCTGCGGGAGCGCCGGAAAAACACGCATCCGGCGTTGGGCAAAGTGAGCAATAGAATGACTATTGCTCACTTTGCCCGCCTTGCCTGCGAGTTTTTCCGTCAGCTCTGCTGCTCGCTTTTTGAACTGATCGGTGCTCTAGTGATGCACTTGCTGTGGTGGCTGGTCAGGCGATTGACCAGCGGCATATGACCGATAAGGAACGTTATGATTATCCTGAATCAGCATAACCAGCAAAACTTGCGGCTTGGTCTGCAAAGTTCAGCCTGGACTGACCATCAGCTGACGCAGTTGCAGCGCATTATATTGGCCAATGATGGCACTGTCACCCAACTCATCGAGCAGTTGGTAGGCGAAAGCCTGCAAGTACACAAGCTGTTTGAAAGCGAGCCAGCACCTTGCCTGGAAGATAGCAGCAGCGAGCGCTGTCAGCGCCGGATTGTGACTCTGAATGGTGTCGACAGCGGGATCCCGTATTTATATGCCGACTCGCTGGTGTTTCATGATCATTTGCAGGTTAATTTCTCTCGCGCTCTGCTGGACACCAGAATGCCAATCGGCCGTGCCTGGGAAAAATACCGGGTTGAGACCTATAAAACCATGGCCAGTTGGGGCTTTGAACCAGCGGATGCCCTGGCGCTGAAGTTCGGTATTTTACCGGCTGAACTGCTGTTATATCGCACTTATTTTGTTTATTCACAGGGTAAAAAAATCTTCCGGATCACGGAAAAATTTCCGATTGCCTGGTTTCGCAGTACGCAGCAATTGACCTCCAACACAGCAATCCCTTCACTATTAAGCGGAGTTTAACCATGATGAATTCAGCAACTGCTACTCTGAACCCGGCGGTAGTCCCAGCAAGCACACAAGCGCGACAGTTACCGCTACTGAGGCAACAATCCGCTGATGCGCATGCCTTTATGTGGGAAGATGATTTTCATCTGACCATCAGCCGGCTGGCAAAAAAATATGGCAATATTTATGCGGTTGAAACCAGCAAAGGGCCCTTAGTGGTGCTGACTGAGTACCATCTGATTAAAGAAGCGCTGGTGAATCAGAGCCATATTTTTAATATCAGGGCAGATTTCGATATTTTAAAAATTTCGCCACAAAAACACTTTCTGGAGCTGGAAGCCGGTCCGGCCTGGGCGTTGCACCGCAAAGTGTTTGCCGAAGCCATGAGGGATTACTTCAGTAGCCGTTGGCAGGAGGTGGAAGATTGGATGACCACGGAAATCAATGACATTGTCGCGGTGTGGCGTGCGCAGGGGGAAGTGGTGTTTGACCCAAACCGGGAAGTGTCAGTGAAGTTGGCCAGTTTTTTACATAAAGTGATGTTTGATGAGCGGTTTGGTCCGGATGAGAAACGATTCTTTGATGAAAAAAGTCTGAGTTGGTTGCCAAATGGTTTTATTAACAGCACCCGCTATGAGCTGCTAGATGCTGCTGAACAGGCTGATTATCAGGCCCGTTATGGTGAGGCGATTGAAAAGTTCAGTACCAATCTCAACGGCCTGGATGCCTATGTCAGTATGAATGTCGAGCGTCGCCAGGCCAGTTTTCAGCCTGGCCATTTCCGTGATTTAACTGACTATTTGCTGGCAGCGAACCAGCAAATTCCGGCACAGAGTAAAGCAGAAACCGGCATTGGTGATCGCGAAATACTGGTGGGCTCATTGACGCAGGTGGCTGGTGCAGGCGGTGGGGTTGGTGCTTTTGCCATGCGCTGGGCGCTGTTGTATCTGGCTGCCTATCCGCATTATCAGCAACTGGTGCAACAAGAACTGGATCGGGTGGTTGGTCGTGAGCAAATCCCACAGGCTCAGCATAAAGCCGATTTACCCTATACCCAGGCATTCCTGAGCGAAGTGTTACGGCATTGCTCAATTACCGCTATGCCTGCGGCCAATTATGCCGCCAGTGCCGATACTGAACTGGCCGGTTACAGCATTGCAAAAGGAACAGCTTTTGTCATGAGTAACTACAGTATGACCAGGGATCCGGCGTTATGGCTCGACCCTGAAGAGTTTAATCCGGCACGTTTTCTGGATGAAAATGGCGAATTAAGTAAAAAACAGCAGGGCAAAGCCTTTCCATTTGGTCTGGGTCAGCGTCGTTGTTTGGGTGAGAACTTTGGTAAATTTATTATTCATACCCTGTTCACCCAGTTAGTTCATCAATTTGAGTTCAGTCTGCCAACTGGCAGTACGACAGATCTGCGGGCGATTTCAGGTGTTTTTCTGGTCCCGGCCAGAGTGGAACTGATTGCAAAAGCCCGCTAAACAAGGTGCAAGCAGCCCGCATGTGGCGGGCTGTGTCTGATGAGGCCAGCCTGATGATGTTGTAACGAAGCAAGGGGCGAAAAAAATAACGACCTGGACTGATCCAGCTTCAGTGTGAGACTGTAAAGCATTGTATCCACGTCTGTGATCAACATTAAACTATGACGATTCAAATTGGTATCAGTGCCTGTGTGTTAGGCGAAAAAGTCCGTTATGACGGTGGTCATAAAAATTCGGTATTTTGTAGTGAAATGCTGGCGAAATTTGTCGAGTTTGTGCCGCTTTGCCCGGAACAGGCAATTGGGATGCCGGCGCCCCGTCCTGCCATCCGGCTACAACAAAATAGCGATGGTGAGATCCGGCTGGTCAACAGCAAGGATAATCGCATCGATTTTACCGAACAAATGCATCATTTTACCGCGCAGGTGTTACCGCAGTTACAACAGTTGTCGGGATATATTGTCTGTGCCAAATCGCCCAGTTGTGGCATGGAGCGGGTTCGGTTAACCGATCCGAATGGCGCTTTGCTTGGTAAACAAGGCATTGGCATCTTCACCCGGCAATTGATGCAGCATTATCCCTGGTTACCGGTGGAAGAAGATGGCCGTTTATTGGATCCGGCGCTGCGGGAAAATTTTATTACCCGGGTTTACACCCTGGCAGCCTGGCAGCAATTGCTGGCGGGCGGTTTTAGTATTGGTAAATTAGTGCAGTTCCACAGCCAGTATAAATTTTTAATTATGGCGCATCATCCGGTGGCCTATCGCAGTTTGGGGCGTCTGGTGGCGCAGGCTAAATTGTTTGCGCCGGCTGAGTTGGCACAGCGTTATCTGCTGGAATTGATGCAGGCATTACAGCAACAGGCCACGCGTAAACAACATGCCAATGTTTTGATGCATTTGCAGGGCTTTTTCAAAAAAATGTTGTCGGCCGCTGCTAAACAAGAACTATTGGAGCTCATCCATCAGTATCGGTTAGGGCATGCGCCGTTATTAGCGCCACTGACCTTATTAAAACATCATTTACGGACTTTTCCGCATCAATACCTGGCGGCACAACGCTATTTGCAGCCATTTCCGGCTGAACTTGGATTAAGAGCATGACCCAACTTTCAACTGCCCAGCGTGGTTTTGCGCTGGTTTGGCTGCGCAATGATTTGCGCTTGCATGATAATGCTGCCTTGTATCAGGCGCAGCAGACCGGCTTGCCGGTGCTGGTGTTATTTATCGCTACGCCTGACAGCTGGCAACAACATCAGATGGCAGCCATTAAACAAGATTTGATCAGGCGCCGGGTGCGGCAGTTAGCGCAGGAACTGGCCGAATTTGCCATTCCACTCTGGCAAGTTGAAGGCACTGATTATCGTGGTTGTGCTGCCATTGTCAGCACAGTGGCAGCGCTTGGCGCTCAATATCTGTTTGCCCAGCGTGAATACGAATTGCGAGAGCAGCGCCGCGATCAGCAGGTCGAGCAACAACTATCCCGCCATGCCGTTAGTTGTCATTGGCTGGATAGCCAATGTCGGTTCGCGCCAGGCACTGTGCTGAGTAAAACCGGCGATGTGTACAAAGTCTTTACCCCCTTTAAACGGACCTGGCTGGAGAAATTCCGTCAGTTTGGCGTGCAATGTTTTGCCAAACCGACAGCGCAGGCAGAACTCGTGTTGCCGATGCCTGCCACTCTGCTGCCGATGCAGGATGGCGATCAGTCATCCTTGGCTTATCCGGTGGCAGAGCAACAAGTTTTGCAACAGTTGCGCAGTTTTTGCCGGGAGCGGGTGCAGGATTACCACCAGGCACGTGATTTTCCGGCTAAGCCAGGTACCTCAGGTTTATCCGCTTATCTGGTGATTGGCGTCATCTCCGCCCAACAGGCCATCGCCAGGCTGCAACTGGAAGCCGGTGATAGTTTATGGCAGGACAAATCCGGCGCTGCGGTCTGGTTATCAGAGCTGATTTGGCGGGAGTTTTATAAACATATTCTGGTTGCTTACCCGGATTTGATTAAACATCAGCCGTTTCAGCAAGATACTGCCGCTATTGTCTGGGGCAATAATCCAACATGGTTTCAGGCCTGGTGCGATGGCAACACGGGTTATCCGATTGTTGATGCCGCGATGCGGCAGCTGAATCAAACCGGTTGGATGCACAACCGGCTGCGGATGATTGTGGCCAGTTTTCTGGTGAAAGATTTGCAAATTGATTGGCGCTGGGGTGAGGCTTATTTTATGTCAAAGCTGATTGATGGCGATTTTGCCGCCAACAATGGTGGCTGGCAGTGGGCAGCATCAACGGGGACAGACGCGGCGCCTTATTTCCGCATCTTTAATCCGGTAACACAAAGCGAAAGATTTGATCCAAATGGTGATTTTATCCGCTTGCTAGTGCCGGAGCTCTCTGGACTAAACAAAAAACAGATCCACTGGCCACACCCGTTGCCATTGTCGGTGCGTTATGCCAAGCCTGTGGTTGATCACGCCAAGGCAAGACTGCTGACGCTGGCGATGTTTAAAGCGGTGAAACAAGTTCAGCCAGACTCAGGGGATTTATTTGATGCTGCACCCTAATGAAGATGAGGTTCAGCCTCAACCCGCAACGCCGCCGGATGTCAGCCCTGCGCTGCAACGGCTGGAAAATTTTGTCAGTTTTTATAATAGCTTGTCGGCGCAGGATTTATCTGTGCTGGCGCAGCTGTATCATCCAGAGGTATGTTTTATTGATCCTGTGCATCAAATCAATGGCCTGGAAGCCCTGCAACAGTACTTTGCCCATGCTTATGCCAGACTGGAGAGTTGTACTTTTGTTGCCCATGCCATGGCCGGCCAGCAGTTGCAGGGTTTTGTCAGTTGGCAGATGCAATTTTCGCATCAAGCCATCGCTAGCGGCGCATTAATCAAAGTTGATGGCTGTACTGAATTACACTGGCATCAGGATGGACGTATTCTTTATCACCGGGATTATTATGATTTAACCCAAATGGTGTATCAGCATGTGCCGGTGGTGGCGTGGCTGACCGGTAAAATTAAACAAAAAATGGCGCAGGCTTAGGGGAATTTGATGCGGATTGCAGTAATTGGCGGCGGCATCGCCGGCATGATGAGTTGGTATTTATTACGTCAGCAACACCAGGTGGAATTATTTGAAGCCAATGATTATCTTGGCGGACACACTGCCACTGTGGATGTCAGTGTTGCGGGAAAAAATTATGCCATTGATACCGGGTTTATTGTGTTTAACAACTGGACTTACCCGTTATTTCACAAATTTCTCGCTGAGTTGAATGTGGCTTTTCAGCCAACTGAAATGAGCTTTTCGGTGAAAAAAACCAGTGCTGATCTGGAATACAATGGCAACACGCTGGCCACTTTGTTTGCGCAAAAACGTAATCTGCTGCGGCCATCTTTCTGGCGTATGCTGTTAGATATTGTCCGCTTTAATAAATTGGCCAAGCGTTTGCTGGCAGAGCAGCATGCAGATTTAGAACTGCGGATGGATGACTTTTTACAAAAACATGGTTTTGGCACCGAACTTCGTAACCATTATCTGTTACCTATGGGTGCTGCCATTTGGTCGGCTGGTTTGACCGACATGCCTGATTTTCCGTTGCGGTTCTTTTTGCAGTTTTTTAAAAATCACGGCTTATTGAATATCAGTGATAGGCCGCAGTGGGCGGTGATCAAAGGCGGCTCGCGCAGTTATGTCCAGGCCATGCTTGAGCGTTGTGGTGATGAGGGCATTCACCTCAATGCACCCATCAAGGCGGTGCGACGTGATGCCGATTATGTCGAGCTGGAATTGCCGGATGGTCGGCTGGAACGTTTCGACCAGGTGGTGTTTGCCTGCCATAGCGATCAGGCGCTGGCCATGTTAGCGGACGCTACTTTGGCAGAGCAGCAGGTGCTTGGTGGTATTGCCTATCAACTGAATGATGTGGTGCTCCATACCGATAGCCGTATTTTACCAAAACGAAAAGCCGCCTGGGCGTCGTGGAATTATCAACTGGGGGACAGCGCCAGCAGCAGAGCGACTTTGAGTTACAATATGAATATCTTACAGGGGCTGTCCTCTGAGCACACTTTTGTGGTCACGCTGAACGATACGGCAAACCTGGATCCGGCGTCTATCTTGCGCCAATTCCAGTATGCGCATCCGGTTTACAACCACTGTACCTTACAATCGCAGCAACGGCGTGCTGAGATTAATGGCCTCAATCGCAGCTTTTTTTGTGGTGCTTATTGGTATAACGGTTTCCATGAAGATGGCGTGCGCAGTGCGGTGGATGTGGCCCGCCAGCTTGGAGTGGATTTCTGATGCAACCAGGCCATGCCTGGTATCAGGGCGAAGTCGGGCATCAGCGCTATCTGCCAAAACGGCATGGTTTTGCTTATCCGGTCAGTTATCTCTGGCTGGATTTAGCCAGACTGGCTGAATTAGAGCAGTATGGTCCTTGGTTGAAGCAGGAAAAATTTGCCGCCTGGAGTTTTCGCCGCGCCGATTATCTGGCCGGCGCTGCTGATTTACGTCAGGCGGTGCTGGCCAAAGCGGCCAGTCTGGGGGCTGTGGCGTCGGCTGATTTACAATTGTTTATGCTGACGCCCTTGGCGAACTTTGGCGTGTTTTTTAGCCCGTTGACGTTATATTATGCCTTTGCGGCGGATGGGACGCCGTGCTGGCAGTTAGCGGAAGTCAGCAACACCCCCTGGAACGAGCGGCATTATTATCTGGTACCGTTGGCCGCCAGTGGTGATACAGAATTTATTCAGGCTAAAAATTTTCATGTGTCACCCTTTAACCCGCTGGATATGCATTATCAGTGGCAAATCAGTGCGCCTGCAGCTGACTTTAAGCTCAGCATCAGCAACTGGCGGCAGGGCGAAAAAGTATTCAGTGCCTGGTTTTCTTTGAATCGCCAGCCGCTGGATGCCCGCTCGCTGCAACAACAATTGATCCGGACGCCGTGGCAAAACGTACAAGTGGTCATTCGAATTTACTGGCATGCACTGAAGTTACTGCTCAAAGGGCTTCCGGTGTATGGCCACAAGCCGCCAAAGGACTCTGCTTTATGACATTATCACTCACCCAGCATTCAGTGTTGGCCAATCTTGGTTTATTGGATAAAACTTGTCGCAACCTGATGTTGCACTATTTAGCCAAGCTGACCGGTGGTAGCATTGAGCTGGTGGAAGATCACGACAAACAAATTTTAGGGGATAGTAAAGCAGATTTGCGCGTCACTTTGACGGTGGTTGATGCTGCTTTTTATCAAAAGCTGGTGCTCGGTGGTTCAGTGGGGGCAGGTGAGTCTTATATTGAAGGACACTGGCGCTGCGACAATTTGACCAAATTAGTGCAAATTTTTGCTCGTAATAACCAGTTGCTGGATGAACTGGAGTCTGGCTGGGCCAGACTGAGTAAACCGGCGCTGAAATTACTGAACTGGCGCAACCGTAATACCTTATCCGGTTCGAAGAAAAATATTTCAGCCCATTATGATTTGGGTAATAGCATGTATCAGCTATTTCTGGATCAAAGCATGATGTATTCCAGTGCCGTCTATCCGACGCAGGACAGTACGCTGGAACAAGCGCAGCAGCATAAACTAAAACTGATTTGTGACCGACTTCAGCTCAAACCGACCGATCATCTGCTGGAGATTGGCACGGGTTGGGGCAGTCTGGCCATTTTTGCCGCCCGTAACTATGGTTGTCAGGTCACCACCACCACCATTTCGCGCGAACAACATGACTATGCCTCCGAGCAGATCCGTGCGGCCGGTTTAACCGGGCAAATTAACTTGCTGTTTGAAGATTATCGTGAGCTGACCGGCTTGTATGACAAGCTGGTGTCGGTTGAGATGATTGAAGCTGTTGGTCATGAATATCTAGACAGTTATTTTGCCAAATGCTCTTCTTTGCTTAAAACCGATGGTTTGATGGTGTTGCAGGCCATTACTATTGCTGATCAACGTTATGAATTTTATCGTAAAGAAGTTGATTTTATTAAGAAATTTGTGTTTCCTGGTGGCTGTTTACCCTCGATGGTGAAAATGTCAACCGCGGTGGCGCAACACACGGACCTGGTGATCCGGCAAGTGCAGGATATTGGTCTGGATTATGCCCGCACCCTGGCAGACTGGTGTTCCAACTTTATGGCCGCGCGCGATGCTGTGCATCAACTGGGTTATGATGACCGTTTTGTCCGGTTATGGCATTTTTATCTGTGTTATTGCGAAGGTGGTTTTTTAGAACGAGCCACCAGCGCAGTGCATCTGGTATTGACCAAGCCGCTACATCGGCAGCCAGTGTAAGTTCAGCATTTGCGACAAATAACAGGTATTGGCTGGCAAACAGTACCTGTTTAAACAACAAATTTACCTCAATGCATAATTTGTGTTATACCATCTGACAAAAGAGACAAATCTAACAGTCAGATGAGCAATACAGCAGAACCAAATCCGAATCCTTCGGCTCAAGCCCAGTCCGCTGCATTCCAGCTATTGCAGCAACAACATCAGCAATTAACCAGCCAGCGGCTGGAATTACTGCAGCAAAATCTGCAACTGCAACAACAAATCTCAGTGCTGCATCTGATTAACAAACTGGCACTGCAACTGAACGAATTAACCGAGCCGCAGCAAATTTTTGCCTTTGTCGCCCATCAGGTGGCTGCGGGGTTAGGCTTTGAGGATTGTGCGATTTTTCTAGCCGATCTTCAGCAACAGACCTTAACCAGAGTTGCAGCTGTTGGCTCCCGGGATTTACCTGCCACTAAAGGCATCGCCAGCCTGCAATTTGGCCAGGGTATTGTGGGTCAGTGTGCGGCCAGCCGACAACCTGTGCTGGTGGCAGACACCCGGCAATCCCCGGATTATCTGCTGGATGTCAGTGAGCGGCTGTCGGAGCTGGCAGTCCCAGTGCTGGATCAGGGCGAATTATTGGCTGTCATCGACTGTGAACAGTGGGAAGCGCGCTTTTTTGACGACACCCATTTACAGATTTTGCAGCATGTTGCCAGCATCTTAAGCAGCAGACTGCGTAAACTCAGTGATTTGGCCCGGCTGGAGCAATCGGTGCAACAACTGGAATATGCTGAGCTGGTGCAAAAAGCTTTATATGATATCGCTTCACTGAGCTACGATGCGGACCAGCCACAGGCGTTTTATCAGCAGATCCATCAAAGTGTGAATTCACTGATTTATGCGCCGAATTTTTACATCGCCTTATTTGATCCGCAGCAGGAAGTACTGCAGTTTCCCTATTTTATTGACAATACCGAACACATTACGCCGGATACCATCTACCCGAAAGAGATTCTGTCACACAGTCTGACCGGTTACGTGTTCCGCAATGAACAACCCTTATTGGCAGATGCCGCGCGGTTAGCACAATTAACCGCTGATCAAACCGTGATCGCTTATGGCTCGGCGCCACAATGTTGGTTGGGCGTGCCATTTCGTTCCGGTGAACAGGTGCGTGGTGTGGTGGTGGTGCAAAGTTACGATCCTGGCATTGGTTATGCCCAAAAGGATTTAGAGTTGCTGACCTTTGTGTCACAGCATATTTCCAGCGCGTTAGAGCGGGCATTTGCTCAGCAACGGCTCATCCATCAGGCGCTGCATGATGCGCTGACCAATTTACCAAACCGGGTGTTGTTTTTAAATCGGGTGCAACATGCCTTTAAACGGCGGCAGCGCTTTCCAGATAAAGTGGTGGCGGTGATGTATCTGGATCTGGACCGTTTTAAAATGGTCAACGACACGCTGGGCCATCAGGTCGGCGATAAGTTTCTGGTGACTGTGTCACAACTGTTGAAGGGTTGTCTGCGTCAGGTTGATACGCTGGCGCGACTTGGCGGAGACGAGTTTGCCATTTTATTAGAAGATGCCCATAGCCTGAATGATGTGGTCGAAGTGGCGGAGCGTATAGGTAAAGCCTTAGAACAACCATTCCGGTTACAACAGCATCAGCTCAGTACGTCTGCCAGTATCGGTATTGCGCTGGCGGATGTGAACAGCAATTTTCATGATACCGATGAACTGATCCGCCGTGCAGATATTGCCATGTACCAGGCCAAACAAGATGGGCGGGGCATTTGGCGCAGCTTTTCCGAAGCCATGGATCTGGCAAGCACCCAACATTTTCAGCTGGAACAGGAATTAAAAACTGCTTTAGTGCAGCAACAGTTTATTCTTTATTTTCAACCAATTATCGATTTAGCCACTGAGAATACCCAAGGCTTTGAAGCACTGGTGCGCTGGCAACATCCGGAGCGTGGTTTGGTGGGGCCGCAGGAGTTTATCCCACAGGCGGAAGAGCTTGGCTTACATATTCAACTGGATGATTATGTCTCGCATCAGGCGATTGCGCAGCTGAGTTCGTGGCGGCATAGTTTTTCGCAACCCTTTTATATCAGTATTAATATTTCTGGCCGCAGCTTTTCTGATGCTGATTTTGCCAGCCGTTTACTGCAGCAATTAGCTGCTGCCCAGGTGCCTGCTGCTTATCTGGCGATTGAAATAACCGAAATGGCGCTGATTGATAATATCGCCCAGGCCCGGATCAGTATTAATTGTCTGCGGACTGCCGGCGTCAAAGTACTGCTGGATGATTTTGGCACCGGTTATTCCAGCTTAAGTTATCTGCATGAATTCAAGCTGGATGTACTGAAAATCGACCGTTCTTTTATCGCCGGTATCCGGCCAAGAATTCAGGAAAACCCGGTGGTAAATACCATTATTACCCTAGCAAAAACGCTGGGGCTGAAAGTGATTGCCGAAGGTATTGAAACCAGTCTGCAACGTAAGTTGTTGTCTGATTTAGGCTGTGATGCCGGGCAGGGCTACTGGTTCTCCCGGCCGGTCCCCGCTAAAGAGGCTGCGGTGTGGTTGAAATAAGCCAGCGATGTGACAGTTAGGATAAAAGGCGCTTGCTCCTGTTACGGCAGGGTCAAGCGCTCGCCCCCAAGCTAGGTTGCCCAAGTCGGGGCTACAGTGATAAATCTCGTCGTCGTTATTTCAACACAATCCGGTTGGGCTCAATATCAATTTTGCCGTCTTTGAGTAATCCGCCAATGGCTTGTTTAAACACTTTTTTGCTGATGCCAAAAGCGGCATAAATAGCTTCAGGTTCGCTTTTATCTGACAGCGGTAAACTACCTTGATTGCTTTGCAATTTTTGCAAAATTTGCTCGGCAACCGACAGGGTTTTCTGATAGCCGGGTTTTTCCAGCAACAAATCAATTTTGCCGTCGTCGCGGACTTTATTGATATAACCTTTGCAGTGATAACCGCGGCGCAGTGGTTTAAACACCTGATCTTTATACAACACACCCCAATGCTGGCCGTCGACCACCGCTTTGTAACCGAGTTCAGTCGGTTCTGCTACTATGATGGTCACTTCGTCACCGCGCTGATAAGACGGCGTGGTTTTGCCGATAAACTTATCCAGTTTACTGGAAGCAACAATCCGGTTACTGCGATCAACATAACAATACACCAGGTAACTGTAATCCTGCTGCATTGGCACATTTTGCTCAGAAAAAGGCACCAGCAGATCTTTTTTCAGACCCCAATTTAAAAAAGCACCGACTTTAGTGGTGGCAACCACTTTGAGTTGTGCCACCTGACCGACCATGACTAAAGGTTTTTCGGTCGTGGCGATCAGTTGATCTTCTGAATCAAGGTATAAAAATACCACCACATCATCGCCAATTTCGGCATCCTTCGGTACATAACGGCGCGGTAACAGAATATCGCCCCAACTGCGACCATCCAGGTAGACACCAAATTCGACTTTTTTCTTGATAGTGAGTGTATTAAGTTGGCCTAAATACATAATTACTCCAGATTAAACAGCAGCGGGCTGGCAGTTTTTAACAGCACAGGATTGATCACCACTGAACGTTCGTGATCAGCAAACCACAGTTGACCTTCCTGAATGGTACATTGTAGCTGCATGGTGCGCTGGCAGAGGCTGGTCAGCGCCTGCGATTCTTCTGCTTTGATGGCCACCACTGTCAGGTTATCCAGTTCTCTGGCAACTTTTTGCTGATTGAGCCACCATTTATCGACAATAGTACCACCATAAGCCAAGATCAGTCCCTGCCGGGCGCGATGACTGGCGCGGCGGATCAACTTGTCTTCAGGCAAACCCAATTCGACCCACAGCTCAATGTCGCCGGTTAAACTATGCAGCCACAGATCAGGTTCGCTATCTTCGGAAATGCCTTTGCCAAATTGCAGCCGTTCATCGGCGCATAAAGCAAAGGCCACCAACCGGAGCATCATCCTTTCCAGTGTTTCTGATGGATGTTGCGCCAGTGTCAGGTTGTGGGTCTGATAATAATGCCGCGTCATATCGGCAATCGCCAGTTCTGCTTTGTAAATGGTTGCTTTGAGCGCCATAACCGCTTTGTCCTGCCTGTGGCTTACTGCCAAAGAGATAAAAGGGCGCTAGTGTAAACCTTTTTACCCTGCAGTGATATTCAGCCTTGGCAAAATAGCGCTAAAATCGGCGGTGCCGGGCGACTTTAGCGCACCACAGCATGGATGGCGATCGGATCGATGTTGCCACTGCGTTGCTGTTGCAGTCGCTGCCAGATTTTTTCATGAAACACATAACCCACGGTATTAATGGCCGGTTCAATCACTGCCACCAGACCGCCGACCATCAGATCGCCGGTCAGCAGATAAGTGACACAAAAGGCAATGGAAAAATGCATCAGGGCAAAGCTGCTGGTTTTTAACATGGTCATTCTCCTGCGCTCTTTGCGCTGTCTTCGATGTAGTAAATAATATCGATTCGTATTTGCCTCCGCCAATGGATTAAATCGGCGGCTTTCATCGGAAAAATTGCTAACAACTGCTAGTCGCAGCTCAGCCGTGAAAAAAATGCCAGCAGAATGCGCCAGAGTAGGTTTTTTGCCGTATGTTTAACAAAATGTGCTGTATCAGCAGCTGGAGATAAGTTAATGAGTATGGATTGCCGGCAGTTTCTGGATGCCAAACAATATGAATTTTTATTAAATTGGTTTATGCGGCGGCAACAGGAAGTGGGGCTGGCTGCATTGAATGAACCTTTATCTTACGATGGCGACAGCCAGTATGATAGGCTCGCAGCACAGCTGATTGCACAGGCAGCTATCGCTTACCGGGAAAAATTTGCTGAAGCTGCGCCTGCTATTGTATTTACCAACTTATTTCATCTGGCTGAGCTGGAATTGCAGGGTAAAAGAAATCGGCTGCATAAAGCGCCTTCGCAATTGCAATAAGCCAGCATAAGCACATCCCATCTGGTTTACTAAGTAAATCAGATGGGATGTGGGTTGGACGCCAAGCGTTGGACGCCAAGCGTTGGACAGGTCCCAGCCTCACTGGGACAGTTCAACAGTTGTTTCCCGCCATAGCGCCATTCAGTGTGACTATTCAGTGGGGCACTGCGGTTTTGCTGGCAGGCAAACGTTTAAGGGCATCGGTCAGTAAAGGAATATCCAGTTTTTGTTCCAGTCTGACACCGGAACCGGCCGACCAGACACTATATTCACCGTCCTGATCGATAATTTGCATCTTGTCTTTGCGGAACATATACAGTTGATTCGCCACAATGTTCAACTTGGTCTGCTGACGTTTTTGCAGCAGATTATCGCCATGCCATGGCTGTTGATTACGGCAACCCAGGTGCGCCAGTAAGGTTGGCAACAAGTCCAGTTGTTGAGTGACTTCGTCGAGCTTGAGTCGCTGTAAAGCATCCCAGCGATACCAGACACTGATTTTGCCAAGGGCAAACTTACCGGGCGCAGCAGTGAGCGGCAGCAACAACTGGATACTGTCCGGTTGTGCCTGCGCGATACTGGCGACAGCGGTTTTGACATCATCCACCAGTACAAAGCTTATTTTGCTATTGCCAGGCTGACTGACCAAAGCTGTCAGTTCAGGGAAACGTTGCTGCCAGGCCGGGCTTGCCTGCAGGCTGAGAGCATCTGCCGGTAACTGCTGTAACCACTGTGGCCGCTGCGACTTGGGTTGTTCACTGCTAAAACGCGCGTACCAGAAATTTTGCCAGGCAGTTTGCGCATCGGCCGGAGCCATATGTTGGGGCAGGGACCGCAAGCCAAGCGTTTTTAATTCAGCCGCCGGTAAGGGTTGCTCAATCGGCAGCAACCAAATCTGCACAGGCACCTTGCTCAAGGCGGTCTCACATTGCAGTTGCACCTGTTCCGGATGTTCTGCCAGCGATAACCAGTTCGCACCACTGAGTTCAGTGCGCTCACCATTATCCATCAGGTTGTAACGCGTCAACATAGTCCGGGCCGTTGCCGGGTAAGTCAGAGGTAATACGTTGTCTTGACGGGTAATTTCATCAAGTTTGCGGGCATCACCCCAAATATGCAGCAAATGACTGAGCACAAAACACCCGAGTAACACGGTCAATGCTGGTTTACCAAGACCGGAGTAACTTAACCTGGCAATTTTTTTCCAGCAATAGTTACTGATGGTCAGTTGGATCACCAGCAGCAAGGCGGCCACTGTGGTGGTGATCAGAATAAAATTACGCAGATTGGTCACCACTTGCTGACGTAACAACTCAGTGGTTTGTTCATAAGAGGCACTACCAGCGTGATAACCCAGGCTATGATAGACATAAGCATCAAAAATCAGCGCGACCAGGCCGACGGTCGCGAGCACTGCGGCGATACCACGGACATGACGTTGGTAAGGGAAAATCAGACTGACTGGAAAAATGGTCAGAATAAAAAACAAAAAACACAAGAAGGCGGTATGACCCAGCCAGTTTAACAGCAGATACAGCCAGCCAATGGCACTATGGGGCAGTGGATCTGCCAGAAAATAGCTACCGGTGATCAGCAGGGCCAGCAGAATATTAAAAAAGGTGTACCAATGGCCCCAGCGGAGTAACCGGTCAATTTTATTGACAAGGGACAGGTTTTGCTCGAGCACCATGGCGGATCAACGTACCTTACTGTTCACAGCGTCCTGCAGGGCCTGGCTGAAGTGCCGGGCGACATCTTGCTGCTGCGCTGCAGGAACATTGGTTTTGATAATGTGGCTGATGGTATTGCCCAGACACATCAGGCTCAGTTCAGTGGTGGCCTGTTGCTGGCGTAAAGTTTCCAACAAAGTGTTCACGACAGTTTCGATTTGTTGGTTGGAATACTTGGATTGGATCGGCATGAATTACTCTGAAATTAGCTGAATGAAACAGGTAGAATACTAACAGAAATCCATTTAAACAGGAAAATTTATGTCTGTCGACGTGCATCTGCTGGCGATAAACTTTATCGAAGCCAATGAATCTGCTCAATTAACCGCCCATTTCCGGCAGGAACTGGTGCCTGTCAGTGCGCAGGTTGCCGAACTGATTGAACAATTACATCTGGCTTATAATGGCAAACCCGCCAAAGGTTATGCCGCATTCAGTGCCGCCAAATCGGCTGATGTTTGTCAGGCCATTGCCGACTGGCAAGCGCAGGAACGCAGTTTTGTCAGTCTGGCAGAACTGGCTACCGGGCAACTGGTGGTCGAACTGACCAAGCATCAGATCCCGGAAACCGGTTATTTTATGTTGTGTCATTACCGCTATCTGGCAAATGAATATTTGTTTATTGCGTTGCTGGGCAGCAAAGAGCATTTCTCCGTCACTGCTGATTTACAATTGGCCAGTGCTAAACATCTGGATATCGCCAGAATGCAACTGGCAGCCAGAATTGATCTGACCGAATATCAGATGGCCAGTGAGCAGGGCAAATATATCAGCTTCATTCGTGGCCGGGCTGGCCGCAAAGTGGCAGACTTTTTCCTTGATTTTCTTGGTTGTGAAGAAGGGGTCGACCCAAAACTCAGCAGCAAAGTGGTGTTGGCATCGGTCGAAGAATACCTGGCTGAAGGCGACTATGATGCAGCGGAAAAACATGATGTCCGTAAACAGGTCTATCAATACTGTGAAGAAAGGGCGAAACAAGGCCAGGATGTGCGGTTGACAGAACTCTCTGCCACTGTCGATAGTTCCGATGACCATGCTTTTGCCCGTTATTGTGCTGAACGCGAATTGCCGGTAGCAGAGCAATTTCCGGTCGATGTGAAAGAACTGAAAACACTGGTGAAGTTTGCCGGGGCCGGTGCCGGTTTAAGCCTGAGTTTTGAGCAGAAGCTATTAGGCGATCGTATTCAATATGATGCCGAGCGCGATGTGCTGGTCATTAAAGGCACGCCACCCAATTTACGCGATCAGTTGCAGAAATTTATCCGCGGTTATTCCAGTTTTGACCGCAAAGGTGACTAACTTGCCAGAACTGTCGCGCTGAGGGCGCAGTTTAAGGCTGCTGATCGCTTTGGTTGGCAGCCTGCTCAGAGGAGGGCTGCGCCGCTGGCTGGTCGCTCTGGTCCGGGCTGGCATTGCCGGACTGGGTTAGCACCGCCGCCGTAGTGACCGCTGCCTGAGATTGTGCTTGCTGTGGCGGGCTGTTATCGCTATTGCCTGATTGCGGCTTCTTTTTTGGCATCGGTTTACTGCCATGTTTTAATAAGGCCAGATTCGCCAGAATGAGCCCTACCACCAGTAATAACACCAGAATAAAATTAAGCGTCATCACGCCTCCTGACAAATAGTTCTGACAAAACGCTGAAAAATCTGTGCCAGATGCTGCAGAATTAACGGTTGTTCCGCCAGTTCAGCTGACAACACAGCCTCATGCAGCATGGCTAAGCTAAATTGTTGCTGATAAAGCGCCGCCAACGGCTGGTAACTTAAATGCCAGGGTTCGGCCGCCACCCCGCCAAGGTATTGCCGGTACGGCAGAAAAAAACCAAAGCTGGCAGCATGTTGCGCCAGCCATTGGCTTAAGCGGAAAAATGGCCCGCCCTGTTGATATTCAGCAGCTACCAGTTGCACCCGGTAGTCGGCATCGACGGCGGCGCTGTCGTATAAGTCCAGGTCCGTGCCCCAGTGATGACGACTGGCGCCTGGTAGCGCCGAATATAACAGCACAGCTTCCAGTTTGGCGAATCCTTGTAATGTGCTCAGATCCACCACTTGTTGTTGCGCATCGTAGACTGGTCTCAGGCCAGCTAGCTTGGCTTGCCAGATCGCGGCCTGACGGTCAAAGTTACGATAACCGGACACCAATTGTAGCTCCAGCCCATCCAGCCTGGCCGCTTGCTGCATCCTGCTAAAAGCAGCCGCCGTGCTGGTTTCTAATGGCACTGAACCGACGAGCTGCAAATCCGGTGCTTGCCGGCCGGTCAGCAACAGACTGAGCGACATCAGGTCAGCATCTGCTTGAGAATGGCTTCGTACATATCGGTCAGTAATTCCAGATCCTGCACCCGCACGCATTCGTTAATTTTATGAATAGTGCCGTTACATGGCCCCAGTTCCAGTACCTGAGCACCAGTCGGCGCGATAAAACGGCCATCGGAAGTGCCACCGGATGTTTCCAGTGCTGGTGTAAAGCCTTGCACCTGTTGCACTGCATGCACTGCCGCCGCCACCAGCGAA
This sequence comes from Rheinheimera sp. B2H12, assembly GCF_059620065.1. Lineage (NCBI taxonomy): Bacteria > Pseudomonadati > Pseudomonadota > Gammaproteobacteria > Chromatiales > Chromatiaceae > Rheinheimera > Rheinheimera sp. B2H12. Next base: position 2,103,154 of record NZ_CM184363.1, read on the forward strand.
CCTGAATCGGTCAGAAACGGCAGGCCATTGAGCACCCAATCGAGCTGATAGTCCAACTGATGAGCGTCTAGCAGAGCGAGCACCCGTTGTTGTAACTGCTGATGGGTCACTTCTGTGCTGTAACGGAAGTTAAAGGTCAGTGTCAGTTCGCCTGGCACCACATTCGTGGCGCCGGTGCCTGCCTGAATATTGGAAATCTGAAAACTGGTGGCAGGAAAAAACGCATTGCCCTGATCCCAGACTTCCTGGCTGAGCGCCACCAATGCTGGCGCTGCGCGGTGGATTGGATTCACCACCAGATGCGGGTAGGCCACGTGGCCTTGTACACCTTTGATGGTCAGATAACCGGTGAGCGAACCGCGGCGGCCATTTTTAATCACGTCTCCGACCTGATGGCTACTGGAAGGTTCACCAACCAGACACCAGCGGATTTTTTCTTGCCGCGCTTCCAGTACTTCAATCACTCTTTTGGTACCGTTGATAAAGGGACCTTCTTCATCGCTGGTAATTAAAAACGCAATGTCGCCACTGAGGGTCGGATGTGTCGCCAGAAAACGTTCAGTCGCCACGATCATCGCTGCCAGACTGCCTTTCATATCGGCAGTTCCACGGCCATACATCATGCCGTCAATAATCGTGGGTTCAAATGGCGGCGTCTGCCATTGTTCCAGCGGCCCGGTAGGCACCACATCGGTATGGCCGGCAAAACAGAACAGCGGTTTACCCTGACCACGGCGCGCCCAAAGATTGAGCGTATCTTCAAAAAACATCGATTCAATCACAAAGCCAAGCGCAGCCAGCCGATCGGCCATTAATTGCTGGCAGCCTTCATCCAGTGGGGTGACCGAAGGACGGGAAATCAGTTGCCGGGTCAGTTCGACCACCGGACTTTCATACACAGCTTGGTTCATCACAGACTCTGAATTAATCGTTGATATTGTGGCTGACTAAAGCCAAGGTGAAAAGTGCCGTTGATGTCCAGCAGCGGTCTTTTAATTAACGCCGGGTGCGTCAACATCAGTTGCAGTGCTTTGGGTGCGTCTACATCGGCTTTATCCTGCTCGCTTAAACCACGCCAGGTGGTGCCGCGACTGTTCAGCAGTGACTGCCAGCCCAATTGCTGCGCCGCTTCAGTTAACAAGGCAGCGGTCAAGCCATCCTGCCGGTAGTCATGAAATATAAAATCAATCTGCTGGTCGTGCAGAAAAGCGCGGGCTTTTTTGATGGTGTCACAATTTTTGATGCCGTACATCTTGATGGTCATAGCATGAGTCCGTCTTAATAACTGTTTATGCAACAGTTTTAACTTCGATGAAAAATAATGTATCAGTGCCGGCCTGATGATAAACCGGTCTGCTCCAGATCCGGCTGAATTTATCCTGTTGCGGGAGCGTAATCGTCAACAGCAGCGGTTTGCACCACTGCGTCATCAGGGCACAGTCGAAATTCAGCAATAACTGTCCAGCTTGCACCCGGCTCTGGGCCGGTACCTGCCAGTCAAATCCAATGCCGTGATGATCGGCACACTGCTTGGGGAATTGCATCAGCAGTTGCAAACCATTTTGATGTTGCAATGCTAATTGCTGACCACAGTGGTCCAGTTGTTGCCAGGTGCCATCAAAGGGCGCCAATAACTGATTACCCTGCAGTTGTAAACACAGGCCAGCCCCATAAAAACCGGCAGCAGCAGCCGACTGTGGACTTTGGCTTAACTGTTGCACTACACCACTGGCCGGACTACGGATACTCAGGCCTGGCAGATGGGGCAGCGCTGTGACCAGATGCAAATTGCCAAATGGGAGCTGCATGTCTTTTACTCATCAAACCATGGATGGCTAAATAGTACCGAATAATTCGCTCTGGGGTGTAGCAAATTTATCATCCAGCGTTTTTTTGCCAGTAGCAACGGCCGGTTTTGTTATCCTGCTCACCGATAAATGAATAATTCACAGGAAATACGAGGAAAAATCAATGTTTCAATGAAATTTCATATTAAAGCCGCTATTTATGGTTGTTATTTTTCATCTCAACCGCGGGATCACCGCATTTTTAACGGAAAAAGTTGTCCACAGATTCTGTGGGTAACTTTGTGTATTTCTCTGTTTATAATTTATAATGCATTGATTTAATTGCAAATTATTGGATGGCATATTTTTTGTTATATTTCACTCACGTGAAAATTAGTTTAAGAGCTGCGAAAACATAAAATATGATAAAATATTTACTCTGAAACCTTATTTTACTGGTCGGTTGCTGCTTTAAACTGCATTTTTCGTCATTAAAAATGTAACACTGCTGCAATTTTGAACCTGTGGCCCTGCTATCAATACCTGGCCGCAGGCAGATAAACTCAGCGAGCTTGCCTTGCTGTGCTGCGATCTATGCTAAGGTAAGATATCTCTGAGTTGTGGTGGAGGCATTATGCAGCAGAATCTGATGACGACCTTACAGGCGGGAGTGAGCTACAGCAAAGCTTGGCCACTGGTCAATGAATTAAACAGTATATTCCCGGAAAATCAGATCATCCGACTCACTCGTTTTGGTCAGCAGGTGTTGCCTGCGCTTAGTGTGTTGTCATTATTAGTACAATTGCACTGGCTCGGTCAGGATTATCTGGTTCAGGCGCTGGCATCGGCGTTATTTTTGCTGTTATTGCCATTGCAGGGCTGGTTTTGGCTGGGGCGGCGCGCGATGTCAGAATTACCGCCAGCGATGCTCAGTTGGTATCTTGAAATTGCCGACAAATTACGTAGCAGTGGTGTCAATGTCAGTAAGCCATCGGCCAAACCAAGTTATGCCGATTTGGCCAGCTTATTACAGCAGGCGGTGACCCAATTGGATAAAGCTTTTATCCGGCATTATTTGTAGTTAACCAGGGGGCGGGTTAGCTAGCCCTAACAACGGCCTGTTGCATTGTTAGGGCAGACTGGCAGCGATGGAAGCCGTTAAAGTTTAAAGCTTGACCAGACCGGAGCATGGTCAGAAGGGCGTTCCATGGCCCGTAGCTCATAGTCGACATCAGACTCGATGCAACAAGCTGCCAATGGCGCTGTGGCCATCACCACATCAATCCGCAGTCCTCTGTTATCATCAAAACCTTTCGAGCGATAATCAAACCAGCTATAACGTTCAGTCCGCTCTGGATGTAAGGCGCGGAAGGTGTCAATCAGTCCCCAGTCTTTCACTTGTTGCAGCATCTGCCGCTCTTCGGGCAGGAAGGAACATTTGCCATCTTTAAGCCAACGTTTACGGTTCGCTTCACCGATGCCGATGTCTGACTCTAACGGAGAAATATTAATATCACCGATCACTGCCAGTAATTCGTCTGGCTGATGGTTTTGTTGCAGATACGCCATTAAATCGGCATAAAATCGTTGTTTAGCGGGGAATTTTACTGGATGGTCGCGGCTTTCGCCTTGCGGGAAATAACCATTGAGTAGCGTAAAAACGCGGCCATCGGCTAAAGTCCAGCGGCCGATTAACATCCGGCGCTGTGCGTCTGGCTCATCACTGGGAAAGCCATATTGCATGGAGTCAGCGGGTGTTTTACTGAGGATAGCGACGCCGTAATGGCCTTTCTGACCAAAGTAGTACACCTGGTAACCTAGTTTTTGTACCTCTGCCAAAGGGAATTCGTCATCATGGACTTTAATTTCCTGCAGGCCGACAAAATCGGGCTGGTGTTGTTCAATTAAAGCGGCAAGCTGGTGTGGTCTTGCACGAAGACCATTGATATTAAATGAAATTATTTTCATGACTTAGGTTTAGCCTCAGTGCCAAAAACTGCATCATAGCATTAACTGCCATCGCTTGCGAAGCTGCCACTTGTGATAGACCAGGATCATCGTTATGCTGCGCCGCACCTGATTTGCTGATTAAATAGGGTCATCACCGCTTTGAACTATCTTTGCCCTCTGAGCCAGTTGCCCTATCAACTGAAACGTTCAGCCCGTCGTCGCAGCCTGGCTTTGCAGGTAAAGCAAGGTGAACTTTGGGTATTGGCGCCTGTGGGGTTACCGCAGTTGTCGATAGAACAATTTATCTGTGAAAAACAACATTGGGTGCGCCAGCATCTGGCGTTGAGTCAGCCCAAACCGGTGCCGCAGTATCTGGCCGAACGACGTTTGCCTTGGCTGGATACCCAGTTACAGTTGATCACTGTGCTGGACAGCCACAATGCGGTCAGTCTGCAAGGCCAGCAATTGTGGGTGCAGTTATCCCGCCGGGTCAAGCCAGATAACAGAGCCAATTGGCAGCAACAGCTGGTCGTGCAATGGTATCAGCAGCAGGCACAGCAGTGGTTTGCCAGTCGGGTTCTGTACTGGCAAACACAAATGCAACTACAGGCGACGAGCGTCAGGATAGGCGATTGGCAACGCAAGTGGGGCTTATGTACCTCCAAAGGCGAAGTGAGTTTTAACTGGCGTTTATTGCTGGCACCAGCCTGGGTGGCCGATTATGTGGTGGTGCATGAACTGGCGCATTTACGCTATCTGAATCATTCGGCCCAATTTTGGCAACTGGTGGCGCAGTTTTATCCGGATTATCCGCGGGTGAAACAGTGGTTACGTGCCCATCAGCATCAGTTGGTGTTGGTAACAGCGACAGAACAGGACCTTGCGCTGTGACGGCCGCGATCAGCGCATTTTTCATCGCAACTGCGCTGAAAACCTTTCTTTCGTTGCGGGATTTCTGCTTTAATCCGCCAACAAAAGAACAAGTTGGCCAGCCCAAGAGCCAAACTTGCCGTTCAACAGGCGTGATTAGGACCTTACCATATGACCAATCAACTGAAATTAAAGCAATTATTAAAATTGCTTGATTTAACCCGACTCAATGAAGCCGACGATGCCGCGGCCATGCAACTCTGGTTAAGCCAGCATGTCAGAGCCGATGCCATGCCGGCAGCTTTTTGTGTTTATCCGCAATTTTTAACCCAAACCAAAACAGCGCTGATACAGCAGCAAGTGGCAGTGCAGTTAGCGACAGTGGTGAACTTCCCAGCTGGCTTAGCGCCAGCAGATCAAGTGGTGGCAGAAATAGAACAAGCACTTGCCATGGGGGCGACCGAGATTGATTGTGTGCTGCCATATCGGGCTTTGCTGGCAGGTGATTGCGGTCAGGTGAAAAATTTCTTATATGATATCCGCCAGGCCAGTGGTCAGGCAGGTCTGAAAATTATCATCGAATCGGGTGAACTCAGTACCGCTCAGCAAATCATTAAAGCCACTGAACTGGTGATTGAAGGTGGCGCCGATTTTGTAAAATCATCCACAGGCAAGGTTCCGGTCGGTATTACCATGGAATCCGCGCGAATTATGCTGACAGTCATTGCCGCGGCAGGACGGCCTGTTGGTTTTAAAGCCTCTGGTGGTGTCCGCACCGTGGCGCAAGCGCTGGAACTTTGTGAGATGTATGAAAACATCACTGGCCGCCTGGCTCAGCCTGAGCTGGTTCGTATTGGTGCCAGTGCGCTGTATCAGGAATTGCTGACAGCTTTGGCGCTACCGGCACAAGCCTGATACTGTCGCAGCTAAGTAACCTGAACTCAGGTTAACTACTTTGTTTCAGCTCCAGGCGGATTTGCTGATATTGCTGCTGTAGCTCGGCGTATCTTTGCTGATGCTGCTGCGGCAAGATACTTGGCTCTATCGCTTTAAACAGTTGCCGACAACGTTGGTATAATAACAATGATTTATTTTTTTGTTGTGTGATAAGAACTTGCAGCAATGCCTGGATTAAGTTCAGGGTGGCGCCACTGTTCGAAGGAGCCAGTTGCATGGCTTGTTCGAAGACAATAATAGCTTCCTGATATTTGCCTTCCTGATACAGTTGAATGCCATCTTTATTCAGATCGGTCAGTTGGGCACTCAGTTGCTGATATTTATGTTGTTGTTGCTGTAACATCGGACTGAGTACCGGATCGGATTTTTCATGCTCCGGCAATTGTGCCAACAAGGTTTCAGCCTGTTCAAATTCCCCGATGCGAAATAACAGCATGATTAAATCGGCCAGTTCGGCATCTTCAGCACGAATGTCTTGTTGAAATGGGCTGAGCATTTTTTTGATTTGCTGATAGCGGCCATCCATCGCTTCAATTCTGGCCAGGCAGATTTGTTCAAAGCGGCTAAAATCCATTTCTTTGAGTAGCTGCTCATCCTTTTGATGCCGGTGTAAGGCCAGCATGGTTTCTTGCTGTAATCTGTTCCTTTTGCCAGGATCTTCCGTTTGTTCAATGGCATCGAGCAGCGTGCGGATATAATTGAGTAAATGCGTGACATCCTGCTGGTTGGTGCGGCGGGTCAGTTCAAAAATTTGTTTACTGGCCTGCACCATGTCGGCAATCCGACCGGCTTGTCTGGCAACATCCATCAACAGATATTGGCGTGGCAGATGAAAGGGGGCGATAGCCAGTGCTTGTTGCACGCTGGAAAAGGCTTCTTCTGTTTGTTGTTGCGCCAGTTGACATTGGCTCAGGATGTCATAAGCCTGGGCACAAAGCCGGTTGGTGTCTATCACTTCCTGGCAGAGCTGCTGACAAGAGGGATAGTTTTGTTGCAGTAAACGCAAGCGGGCAAATAACAACAACGCCCAACTGGGCCTGCGCTGTGCCAGACTGTTTGTTAACAATTGTTCTAGTGGTTCATCTTCACGCAGCAGCAGCCAGCGCTCAGCCAGTACCCGGCGGCAAAATTGCTCGTAACGACCTTGTTGACTGATATGTTGCTGGCAACTCTGGATGATCAACTGATTGTCCTGCAGATACAGCGCTTGGTAAAGTTCAGCCAGTTGCTGTTTTTTTTGTTGCAATTTCAATAAGCGATTTTTCAGCAGACTCTGCGAAAAAGGTTTGATCAGATAATCGTCGGGTTCCAGCTCAACAGCACTCATCACCATAGTGACGGTATTTTCGCCGGTGACAATAATAAATATACTGCTGGGTTTGAGGAGCTGCCGCTCCCGCAAGTCTTGCAACAATTGCCGGCCATTTTTGCCAGCGCCAAGATTGTAATCGACAAACAGCAAATCAAATTCTGTTTTATTACAACGGCTCATTGCCTGCTCGCCGCTGTTGGCAAACTGGACCTGCAACAGTCCAAGGCTGGTTAAGATACCTTTGAGCATCACTTGAAATGGGCGCTGGTCATCTACCACCAGCACAGTTAAATCTGCCACCAACAACGAACTCATGCAGCCAACCAGTTATCTGTGTGATGCACGAAGTGTGGAAAACAAATGGCATTAAAGCAAGTGACAACGCGGCTGGATTGCAGTGTTTGTAGCAAACTGTTTTAGATCAACAGGATGATATCGGCTGCTAAGGCCTTATATAGTCTACTGATGAGGTGGTACTGAAGTGAGTTGGTAATAAGGTATTTTATGGTAACTTGCAGCAAGGTCTAGTCTGCAGTAAAAGATGGTGGAGGGGGAAGGATTCGAACCTTCGAAGGCAGTGCCGGCAGATTTACAGTCTGATCCCTTTGGCCACTCGGGAACCCCTCCACGTGGCGGCCATACTACCAAAAAGTTTGCTGTTGTAAAGAAATAATCTTAAGAAAAGCAACTGACTGCCGATAAAGTCAGCATTCGTAGTGAAAATAAGCAAAAAATGTCGTTATTGATCAATGAATGGCAATTACAGGGGCAATTGAACCAGGCATTACAGCATCAGCACAGGGCTGACTTTGCACTCTGGCTGGCGATGTTATCGCCGGCTGCCGAGGAAATGGCCCCTTTTTATCCACCAGAAAGTCCAGCTGTACTGGCTGCAGCTGATTTATATCAGCAGTTGGCAGTGCCTAAAACCAGGGATTTTGCCATGCAAGTCGAAGATGTGGCAGTACTTGGCAGGCAGCAACAAGCTTTTGTCCAGTCTGGTCTGTCGCAGTGGCGGTTATTAAATTTGTTAGCACCGGCACCAACAGTGGTCAAACATGACGCCGGTAAATTATCGGCTGAAGTACTGGATAATCTGGGACCACACAGTTTACGGCGTCTGCAGGGGCGGCAGGTGGAGCCAAAAATAGCCGATGCCACCGGGCTTTATGAGGTGTTACAAGACATGCAGTTATCTGCTTAAGCGCAAATGTTGCCGGTCAGTTTAAATTCTGGCTGGCGCGCCAAAAGCAATCAGGTCTATTCAACAGCTGCAGCCTGTTCGGCATTAACTTCAGTGATGCTGACAAACTTTATATTTTTTACCACTGCCGCAAGGGCAGGCATCATTGCGGCTGATTTTCTGTGCTGGCTTTGGGCTCAGTCGGCCATCGAGATAAAACCAACGTTCAGTATCATAGACAAATCGCGACAACTCGGTCAGTTGTTGCAGTTTATCCTGCAGGATAAAACGGGCACTAAAATGAACTGTGGCAACTGCGGTGGTATCAAGCGGTAAATCCTGCACCAGCTCGGGCGGTATTACTGCGCCGCTAACCGGTTTTAGTTGCATCTGCTGCGATGCTGCATTGTGGAGCACTGTGATTGCACTGGCACTATGGACTTGCAAATCAAGAAAATACGCTGCTTGCGCAAAGTCGGTGATTTCAGCCGTGGCTGCAGCACTTCTTTGTGACACATGATAGGTTTGCGCTATATAACTGATTGCTTGGCTACAATAAGCACTAAACCTGCTGCGCATCAGTTGTTCCGGCGTGCTGGCGTGTTTCTTGCCCAGCAACAAAGGCTGACAACAACTGGTAAAATCCTGCGTAGAGCCACAATAACAAGTTGTCATAACAAATCCACTGTTTAAAAACAGCAATTTTAGCGGCACCGACGACAGAACCCAACAGATTTTGTGTGTTCATCCCTGTCCGTGGTTGCTGCTGTTACGGGCCAACTTCATACGGCAGCTGTTATTCGGCCTCTCACCAGCTTTAAAATTTAAATCACATTGCATCTCATGCCATGATGTTAATGGCATTGCATGCACTTGCATTGGCTTCGCCACAGGATGCATTACCTGCGCAATAGTGCCTGCAGGTGCGACTAAAGCATGTTGACCATCATCCTCAGTGCACCGCAGCAGACAAAAGCGCCGTTTGAGCCTTTGCAGCGACGTGCAAATGCGAGCGACGGAACAGGACCTATCAGCCAGGTGACTGAACGCAGTCATGGATCGCAGTCACTCAAGGTCATGATTGCGCGCAACAACCCGAACAATGTGCAAACCAGCCTGGAAATGCTCAGGATTAATGGGTCGTCACAGCAACTGGGGTTGCCAGATTATATAAATCAGTGCCGTATTTAACGGACAGATAGTGATAATCCGCTAACTGTGGATCGTCGGCCGGTAAGAAACTTAATACTGCACTACAGGTTGAACAGGTCAGCGCATCGCGCATCAGATTGTCAAAGTGACCGATTTGTTTGTGTTGGATCAACAAAATTCGCTGGCAGCCGATCCCCAGTTGCGCCAGGATGCTCTTTGTCAGCACCGTCGGTGGTGCTATGACTAATAACCAGCCGCTGGTTGACATCTGCTCATCCTGCCAGCGGGTAATTTGTGTACAAATCGCTGCCAGTTGTTGTTGCTGCTGCAATCGCCAAGGCTGAGGCAGCCGGTGCTCTGAAGCAATGGCTGTGCGGTTAACCGCATGCAAGTCAGTTACTGAAAGCTGAGATACAACCGAAGAAGGAATCAACATAACATGCTCCATACAGTGAGACTGTTTATTTATACAGTGTATGCTTATACAGTATTCATGTTTCGTTCAAAAAGCAAGCGCTAACTGTGGAAATATACAGTTGTTTTGTCTGGGCGTGCTGTTATGCTGCTACATCAGATCAACAGCGACTGGTAAAACCATTGGCTTACCGGTGCTGATGTACACTTTGGCGATCAAGTTGACGATGAGAGTATTTATGTTGTTACAGAATTACGTCCAGCAACAGGCGGACCAATTTTGGTTCAGCCGCCAGCAGGCCAGTCAGTTTGCCAAAGTCGTGGCAACTGATTTTAATCCAATTCACGATGAAGACAGTAAAAGGTTTTGTGTGCCCGGCGACTTGTTGTTTGCTTATTTGCTACACAAAAATGGTTTATCCAAGCAACTGAATATTACTTTTAACGGCATGGTTGGCGCCGATGTACCGCTACACTGTATCGCAGAGGGTGCGGTGGTTCAGATCCTGGACCAACAGCATAAAAGTTACCTGACGCTGACCCAAAGTGGTGAAGTGATGCAAAATTGTCAGTTTATTGAGGCATTGATCCAGGATTATGTCCGTTTTTCCGGCCAGAATTTCCCACATATTCTACAGCCGCTGATGGAACAACATCAGGTGATGATCCATCCGCAGCGGCCTTTGGTGATTTATCAGAGTATGGCGTTGCAATTTTTCCGTTTTACCGATTGTTGTCCGTCGTTACAGCTGACGGCGTCCAGCCTGCAGGTGGATGGGAAACGTGGCAATGTGGTGCTGGAGTTTGCGTTGAAAGTTGGGGAAGAGGTAATAGGTACCGGCGAAAAACGCATGATCCTGAGCAGTCTGGTCCCTTACGATGCCGGGCAGATGCAAGCTTTAGTCGACTCCTATAACCAGCGCAAAGCGACCTTAGGCGCCGCTGCCTAAACTGTTGATGGCTGCGTCAGTTGCCGTTCAGGCCTGACACAGCCTTTTGCCAGCCTGCCGTCTCTTTGTCATGATCATGCGGTTGTTTGCCTGCTAAGCTGATGTCCTGGTTGGAAAATAACAACACTATCTGGTATCTTCGCCCAAAGCCTGAAGGAAGTTCTTATGTATTATATGATTTACTCAGAAGACGTTGCTGACAGTCTGGCGCAACGCAAATTAACCCGGCCAGCGCACCTGGCAAGATTACAACTGTTAGCGGCAGAACATCGGTTATTGCTCGCCGGACCATTGCCAGCTATTGACGCGGAAGATCCAGCCGAAGCTGGTTTTACCGGTTCCCTGGTGGTGGCTGAATTTGCCTCACTGACAGACGCAGAGCTTTGGGCCGCGGCAGATCCTTACCTGGCTGCCGGTGTCTACGCCCGCAGTACCGTCAAGCCGTTTCGTAAAGTGTTGCCTTAAGGGATCTCCATGTCAAAAATTTTATTAACCGGTGGTGCCGGTTATATCGCCAGCCATACCGCGATTTGTCTGCTGGAAGCCGGTTTTGAAGTGTTGGCGCTGGATAACTTCTGCAATTCCCAGGCGGAATCCGTGCGGCGGGTGGAACAAATCAGCGGCAAACCACTGCCATTGATTCAAGGGGATATCCGCGATGCCGCCTTGTTAAGGCAGATATTTAGTCAATATGACATTAGTGCCGTGGTGCATTTTGCCGGCTTAAAAGCGGTTGGAGAGTCCACTGCGCAACCGCTGCGTTATTACGACAACAATGTCGCCGGTACTGTGAATTTATGCCAGGTGATGGCTGAATTTGGTGTGAAACAACTGGTATTCAGTTCTTCAGCCACTGTTTACGGCGATGCCAGACAAATGCCGATCCGTGAAGATGCGCCACGCTCAGCCACCAATCCCTATGGTCAGAGTAAACTGATGCTGGAGTATATTCTGGCTGATTTACAGGCTGCTGATCCGAGCTGGCGTATTGCGATATTGCGTTATTTTAATCCGGTCGGGGCGCACGAAAGTGGCCTGATTGGGGAAGACCCAAATGGTCCGCCAAATAACCTGATGCCGTTTATTACCCAGGTCGCAGTCGGCAAAAGGGCGCAGTTGTCGGTATTTGGTGACGATTATCCGACTGCGGATGGCACTGGTGTGCGCGATTATATCCACGTGATGGACTTAGCGGATGGTCATGTTAAAGCCTTGCAATATTTGCAGCAGCAGCCAACATTAGTGACCGTCAATCTGGGCACCGGCCAAGGCTACAGCGTCTTGCAAATGGTGCAAGCCTTCCGCGAAATCAATCAGGTGGCCGTGCCTTATCAAATCGTGGCGCGTCGCCCCGGCGACATTGCCGAATGTTATGCCGATCCGGCCAAAGCCAAAGCCTTACTTGGCTGGCAAGCCAGTCGGACCCTGGCCGATATGGTGCAGGACGCCTGGCGCTGGCAACAGCAAAATCCGGATGGTTATCCAGCGGCAACCCAGGAGGTCTGATTGTTGCTGACTAAGTCTGCCAGCCAACATGTTTGCAGCAGTGCCAATCATTGTGGTTGGTGGGCAAGGTTATGCCCTGTGTTTCGTCGGGTGACCGCCTGCTGTTTGTTGCTTGGAAGCCCACTGTTGCAGGCGGCGGATGCGGAACGTTTTGACGCCTTAATCCGGCAACTTGATCATGGCGAGCTGGTCTTTATCGATCGCGCTGCAGTGGAACAGTTTGCCCAGCAGTTACAAAGTTATTTACCGCCCGGCGATGCGCTACGCCAACTCAGGCTGCAGCGCGAATTATGCAGTAGCAATTATCCGGATGATCCCAAGGCCGGCATCCGATTCGCCAATCAGTTTATTCGTCAGCCGGAACTGCAACAACAACCCCTGACGCTGAGTCACTTTTATTTATGCCGTGCCGGTCATTATGGCAATAGTAATCAACTGGCAGAGCAGGAAGCTGATTTAACGCAGGCGGTTGAACTGGCCAAACGCAGTGAAGATAAACTCACCCTGGCGATCGCTTTATCGGCCAGGGCTGATATGCATTCTTTTCGCGGCCAGTATGCCGATTCGCTGGTAGCGCTGTTTGAAGCCCATCAGTTATACAAATCGCTGTCGCACCGTTATGGCATTGGCTATACAGTGCAAAATATCGGCACCTCTTTTCGTCGGATGGGTGAATACGACAAAGCCATTGAATATCTTGAACTGAGTGAAAATGAGTTCACAGCGCCGGGTGACAGTTATCGGCTGGCTTTTTTACTGCAGCAAAAAGCTTTTGTTTACGGTGAACAGGGCAAAACGGTGGATGCCAAGCAATTGCTGGAGCGGGTACGAAAATTGTACCAACAGATTGGTGAACCGGCATTTGTCACTGCCATTGATATTGATTTGATTTGGGTGGCCAATCTGGAACAACGGTATAGTCAGAGTGTGGAACTGGCGGCGCAGATCCTGCCGCAACTGGCGCAATTGGCGCAAAAACCCGGCGGTGCCCAAGTCGTTAATCAGGGGTTGTTTTATTTGTATTATGCCGAAGCTTTATCAGCCACCGGCCAGACGGCCGCGGCGCAGCAACGGTTTTTGCAAGCTGAGGCCGAGTTATTAGCACTGAACAGCCCGCGTTATTTATTGTGGTTACAACGAACCTGGTCAGTGGCATTGGCGCGCGCAGGCGATTATGCCCAAGCTTACCAGCGACTGGCGGCGGCCAATAAATTGCAGGAACAGTTAAATAATCAGGCCAAACAACAGCGTGAATCTTTGCTCAGATATCAGTTTGATACTGCCTTACAAGCCGAAAAAAATCAGCAGTTGACGCTGGAAAATAAATTATCAATGCAACAGGTCCAGACGCTGGAGTCAGCCCAGCGCTGGCAATATATCGCCATTGGGTTGTTTATTCTGCTTGCGCTGATTGCCTTGTTGTATGCGATTTCACAAATCCAGCGCAACCGGCAGTTGCACCGGCTGGCGATGACAGATGAACTGACGCAGGTGGCAAACCGGCGCAGTGTTTTGTGGTTTGCTGAACAAGTGCGTCAGCGCAGTGAGCTGTCATTGGAACCTTGGTGTCTGGTGCTGATTGATATCGACTTTTTTAAACAATGTAATGACAATTATGGCCATGATGCCGGTGATCAGGTGCTGCAACAAACCGCGCAGGCGATGAAACGTTTAGCGCGCGGTACTGATCGGCTGGGGCGGACCGGCGGCGAAGAGTTTTTATTAGTGCTGCCACAAACCAGGCTGGAAGCAGCCATTGAGATTGCCGAGCGCTTAAGAGCCGTGGTCGCCGCGTTGCATTTTAGTGCCTATCCGGGGATCCGGATCAGTGTTAGCCTGGGTGTCACCCAAGCCGGACGGCAGGAAGATGTGCGCGAAGTGATGAGTCGGGCTGACCATGCGCTATATCAGGCCAAAGCAGCAGGTCGTAATCAGGTGGCTAGTGCCTGATAACAGTGCCTGAAACAGTGCCTGAAACAGTGCCTGACTGGTATCAGCGCTTGACATCGGCACCTGACATGACAAGCCGCATCAGATGGCAACAGGCCCGTTGGCTGGCCAAATTCAAGGAATCATCTTGTGTTTATATCCTCTGCTGAGCCATTAGTGCCTGGCTTTTTAGTAGTGCATGCCAATTTACCGGAACAATTACGCGCTTTAGTGGTGCAATGGACCAAAGCCTATCCACTGGCAGTATTGGAAAGCGAAACTGTGCTGGTGCAAAGTAACGGTATTGCGCAATGGCTGAAACTGGCGTTAGCGGCAGATCCGGATCCGGCTGATGTCACTTTGGGCGGTGCCGGTATTGCCTGTGGCTTAAGTTTACAGATGCCGGGCCGGTTTATCTGGCAGTTATACCGGCTGTTGCTGCCGGCGCAGGCGATTCCGGAACAGTCTGGTTTTGACAAATCGCAGTTGCGCTGGCGCTTATTCAGGTTATTACCGCAACTGGCGCTGCAGGATGAATTTGCTGTGATTGCCAGTTATCTGCAAGGCGATACGAGTCAGGGCAAATTACAACAACTGGCGTTTAAGCTGGCCGATTTGTTTGACCAGTACCAGGTCTACCGGGCGGACTGGTTGCATGCCTGGGGTCAGGGCAAGGATGTGTTGCTACAGCCGCAAGGTCAAAGTACTGCCTTACCAGCAGAGCAGTTATGGCAACCAGCCTTATGGCGTGCCATTCTGGCGGATGTCCCGGCCATTGAGCGGCAGTTTAGTCGCGCCAATTTACATCAGAGTTTTCTCAAAGCAGCTGCTGGTTTTAGTCTGCAGCAAAGGCCGGCGGGCTTACCACGCCGGGTCATCGTATTTGGTGTGTCCAGCTTGCCACAACAAGTGTTGGAAGCGCTGGCGGCCATTGCCCCATATACTCAGGTGCTACTGGCGGTGCACAACCCTTGTCAGCATTACTGGGCCGATATTATTGCGGATAAAGAGTTATTTAAAGCGCAGCAACAGCGCCAGCTACGCAAACAAAGTATGCCGGCTGAACTGAGCGCCGAACAGTTACCCAATCATGCCCAGCCCTTATTGGCCGCCTGGGGTAAACAAGGCCGCGATTACATTCGTCTGCTTGATGAGTTTGACCAGACCCGGCAGCATCTGGCGTTGTTTGCCGGCGAGCGGATTGATTTGTTTTCCGAGTTAACACCGACGCATCTGCTGGCACAATTGCAGGCTGATATTTTACAGTTGCGGCCCGTGCAGGAAAGTGCCGCGCTTTGGCCGGAACTGACGACAACGAGCGCTGCCAGCCTGTGTTTTGCCACCGCACATAGTGCCATGCGGGAAATTGAAATTCTGCATGATGATTTACTGGCCCAGTTTGCTGCCGATGCCGCCTTAACTCCGGCCGATATCATGGTGATGGTGCCGGATATTCAGCATTATGCTGCCGCTATCAGTGCCGTGTTTGGCCGGATCAGCAAAGACGATCCGCGTTATATTCCATTTACCATTGCTGACCAGTCGGCCTTGCAGCAAGAGCCATTGCTGCAAGCCTTACAATTGCTGCTGAGTTTGCGCCAGCAGCGGTTTAGTGTCAGTACTGTGCTGGACTTACTGCAACTGCCGGCTTTGCAACAACGTTTTGCCTTGCAGCCGGCTGATATTCTGTTGCTCAAACTCTGGATTGAAAAGGCGCAGATCCGCTGGGGACTGGATGCAACACAGCGACAAAGTCTCGGTTTACCTGCCGACTTTCATGACAACAGCTGGCTCCATGGCTTGCAACGGATGTTGTTAGGTTATGCCATGGGGGCCACGGATCACAGCTGGCAGGGGATTGCCCCTTGTGCAGAAGTGGCTGGTTTATCGGCTGCGCTGGCCGGTCAACTGGCGCTGTTGCTGGACACATTGACTCACTATTGGCAGCAAAGCGCTGAACGCCGCACGCCTGCTGCCTGGCAGCAGTGGTTACAACAATTACTGGCTGATTTTTTTCTGCCGCAAAGCCAGCAGGAGCAAAGTTTGCTCGGCCAGTTGCAACAGGCACTGGCTGACTGGTTGTTGCAGTGTCAGCACGCCGGACTGGATACCGAGCTGGAGCTGGCGGTGGTGGCTGACGGCTGGTTAGAACCTTTTGCCGGCCAGGGGCTGACACAAAGATTTTTAGCCGGCGCCGTCAACTTTGCCACCCTGATGCCGATGCGAGCCATTCCTTTTGCCCAAATTCATCTGCTGGGAATGAATGATGGCGATTTTCCGCGCCAGATGGCCAGACTGGATTTTGATTTGATGCAGCAGCAATACCGGCCCGGTGATCGTTCCAGACGGGATGATGACAGGTATCTGTTTCTGGAAGCTTTGTTATCAGCCAGGCAGCGGCTTCGGATCAGCTGGCTTGGTCACAGTGTGCATGATAACAGTGAACGTGCGCCATCGGTGTTGGTGGGGCAACTGCGCGATCATCTGGCGGCAGTGTGGCGATTGAGGGTAGCGGGTACCAGCGGTGACGACCAGTTGTTGCAAGGGGAGGCGCTGTTAGCGGCGCTGACTGTGCATCATCCGCTGCAACCTTTTAGCCGGCGTTATCTGCAAGGCGATAGTAAATATCAGAGTTATCAGCATGAATGGCGTGCTTTATACACAGCTGCAGCAAGCGCCAGTGCCGAGGGCGCGGCACCGGCTTTAGCCTTACCCGAACAATTACCGGTTTGGGATTTGGAACGACTGGCACAATGGCTGAAAGATCCGGTCCGGTTCTTTTTCCGCCAGCGGTTAAAAGTGGATCTGGATATCAGCAGCATAGAGCAACAGCAGACCGAAAGTTTTGCCCTGGACGGTTTGGCCCGATGGCAACTGCAGCAACGGTTGCAGCAAAAATTGCAGGCAGCGCTGCAGCGGCAGCAAGATTGGCAACAAAGCCTGCAGCAGGAGTTGCAGCAAATTCAGGCCGAAGGCTTATTACCTGTGGCTGCAGCGGGCCAGTTACTGCAGCAACAACTCGAGCAATTATTTAGCCCGCAAGCGCAGCAGTTCGCTCGCTGGGTAGCCGCAGCGCCACCTATGCTGGCAGAGCCAATTTGGTGCCAGTTCAGCAGTGACGGCCAGCAGCTTGCCGACTGGCTGAAACAAGTGCGACGCCAGGCCGATGGCTCTTTGCTGAGCCTGCAATGGCTGGTCGGTGCTTTGTATAAAGATAAACAGTTGGACTGGCGCTTGTTATTCAAACCCTGGCTGACGCAGTTACTGGCCAGCGCCTGTGGCCATCAGTTGCACCTGCATCTGCTGGCGGTGGATACCAGTGTGCAGTTACCTCCGATGAGCCAGGCCCAGGCCACAGCGCAATTACAGCAGCTCAGCTATTGGCTGACCCAGAGTTTATGCCAGCCTGTGCCGTTGGAACAAGGCTGCGCTTTGTTGCTGTTACAGGCAGAGCTGCCGCTCGGTCAGCAGCCCGATGACCAACTGTGGTCCCAACTGCAGAAACGTTATCATGGCGATAGTTTTGTGCCAGGTGTGCTCAGTCGCAACCGTTATCTGGCGCGTGCTTATGCCGATCTCAATGCGCTGTGGCAACAAGGAGAATTACATCAGGTGGCCACAGGCTTTTATCAGGGACTACGAGATTATCTCAGGCAAGCCGGTATTGAGGAGCGCTTATAATGGCTGTGTTGTTGCAACCCGCCTTGTCAGAAACGAATGCCAGCCAGGGTTTAACCGCAGTGGCGCTGGATTTACTCAATTTGCCGCTGACCGGTAGTGCTTTAATTGAAGCAAGCGCTGGTACCGGTAAAACTTATACCATTGCCGCCTTATATCTGCGGGCAGTGCTTGGCCATGGCGGCCAGCCAGCGCTGTTACCGCCGCAGTTGCTGGTGGTGACTTTTACTGAGGCCGCAACCGGTGAGCTGACTGAACGGATCCGGCAGCGGCTCACCACGGCAGCTCGTTATTTTCGCGACCAGAACCAGCCGGCCGATCCGGTGTTGCAACAGCTAGCCGCCAGTTACCCGCTGCAGCAGTGGCCCTGGTGCGCACAGCAACTGGAACTGGCCGCGCAATGGATGGACGAAGCGGCGATTTCGACCATTCATGGCTGGTGTAACCGGATGCTGGCCGAGCATGCCTTTGACAGTGGCAGCCGCTTTGAAGATGAGCTGAGTACCGATCAAAGCGCGTTAATGCAGGAAGTGACTGAAGATTACTGGCGCAGCTTTGTTTATGCGCTGGATACCAAGGCATTGTTGCGGTGGCAGCGTAGTTTCCGTCATCCGGCGCAATTACAAGCAGATCTGCGCGGTATTTGGCGCGAACAGCCGCAATTGGTGACAGAGTCGCCTGCGGCGCTGATCGCTGACGAGTTGCAGCAGCGCAGTACCGAGCTGGCAAGATTAAAAGCCCCCTGGCTACAGTGGGTGGCAGAGCTCAGACCCTTATTTGAAGAAGCCCGGCAGCAGAAAAGACTCAATGGCACTAAGTTAAGAGCGGATTATCTGGACAAATGGTTGACCGCTATTGCCGCCTGGGCCAGCGATCCATTGCAGGATAGCCTGAATATTGGTGCTGGCAGTAGTCGATTAACGCCGGAGGGGATCGCCGATGCTTGCAAAGGGGAGCCATTACAGCATCCGGCTTTTGCGGCGATGGCGGCTCTGAACCCGGCCCTTGCGCAGTTGCCCGATTGCACCCAGGCACTGCGACAGCATGCCTTAGGCTGGTGTCAGCAAAGGTTTGCCGATAGTCAGCGCCAACTGGGGTGCTTCGGCTTTGATGATATGCTCGACCGGCTGCAGCAGGCCTTGTTGTCCGAACGGGGGGCGAGCCTGGCCGCCCGGATCCGGCAACAATTTCCCCTGGCGCTGATTGATGAGTTCCAGGATACCGATCCGGTGCAATATGGCATTTTCCGGCAGATTTATCAGCTGGCAGACAATCGCAGTGATTGTGGCCTGTTGCTGATCGGCGATCCGAAACAAGCGATTTACGCCTTTCGTGGCGCCGACATTTACACTTATTTGCAGGCAAAACTGGCCACTGCGCCACGGCATTATTCACTGGATACTAATTTCCGCTCCAGTCAGGCGATGGTTGATACCGTGAATTTGTTGTTTTTACAGGCTGAACAGCGCAGCACTGGCCAGGGCGCCTTTTTATTTCGCCAACAGCAAAACCTGGTGGCTTTTGAAGCGGTCAAGGCCAAAGGCCGGCCTGAACAGTTACAACGGGCGGGCCAGGCTATGCCAGCGCTGGAGCTGATTTTGCTCGACGAAAGCGCCAAACCACTGAGTAAAGCCAGTTATTTTTCACAAATGGCGCAGCACTGTGCCGGGCATATCGCGTTGTTGTTGCAGGAGGGCACAGCCGGAACGACCGGCTTTGCCAGGCCGGATGGGCAATTCCAGCCGTTGCAGCCGCAGGATATCGCCGTGCTGGTGAATAATCAGCAGGAAGCCGGTCAGATCCGCCGTGCGCTGCAGCAAGTGGGGGTGCGGTCGGTCTATTTATCGGATCGTGGTTCTGTGTTTGAGACTGCCATTGCCGCCGATCTGCTGTTGTGGCTGGAAGCCTGCGCGGATCCGCAGCATGAGCTGAAGGTACGTTCAGCGCTGGCCTGTCAAAGCGTCGGCTGGGATTATCTACAGTTGGCCAGACTGCAACAGGATGAATGGTTTTTTGAATTCTGGCTGACTGAATTTGATGGTTTCAGCCGGTTATGGCAACAGCACGGCGTGCTGCCGCTGGTGCGGCAATTGTTGCTCAGCTTTGGCCTGGTGCAACGTTTTGCCAGCTTACCGGATGGCGAACGTCAACTGACGGATCTATTGCATTTAGCGGAGTTATTACAACAAGTCAGCCGCACTCTGGAAGGTGAGCAGGCGTTATTGCGTTATTTTAAAGAACATCTGGCTGGCGCCCAGCAGCTCGATGCTGAGATGCTGAAATTACGGCTGGAAAGTGACGAAGCCCTGGTCAGGGTCGTGACCATTCATAAATCAAAAGGGCTGGAATATCCGCTGGTATTTTTGCCGTTTATTGCCGCCGCCAAACCCTTAGATCCAGCCGTGTTACCTTATCGCTACCATGACGATGCTCAGCAATTACAGTTGTGTTATCAGATGGATGAACAGCTTTTTGCCAAAGCGGAGTCCGAGCGGCTCGGTGAGGATTTACGGAAATTGTATGTCGCACTGACCCGTTCCAGACATTATTGTTATCTCGGACTGGCAGCGCTCAAAGACGCATCGGCGATCAGTTATTTGCTGACAGAGCAGGGGCAGTTGTTGCCGGGCGAGCTGGCGCGGCAATTAAATACCTTACAGCACCCGGCGTTACAGCTCACAACCTGGCAGGCCCTGCCTGCCGGGCAGCAACAGGCTGAGCAAGTCAGCCAGTTGCCGCCGGTGGGCGATTATCTGCGGATGCCAAAACGTCAGCGTTATCGTTGGTGGGCGGCGAGTTACAGCGCTTTGGCGGAAGGGGCTGGTCAGACGCCGCAGTTGTCCGTCGGTATCGGTTTGGCCACGCTGGATGAGCGCAGCACCACACTGGATAACGATAGTAAAGATGCTGAGTTGTATCAGGAGCTGCAGCAGGAACAAAAAACGCAGCTGTTGCTGCCCGACACCGCGCCACAGCCGGCGCAAGCCATCAGTCAACTGTTTTTGCGCGGCGCCGCTGCCGGTACTTTATTACATGATTGTCTGCAATGGGCCGCCGAGCAGGGCTTTGCTGCCGTGCTGGCGCAACCTGAACCGCTGCGGGATTATCTGATCAGTCAATGTCAACAATTACGCTGGCTGTGGCCGGTCAGCACGGCTGCCGGCGCGCAGTGGCAACGCCGGTTGCTGCAAGGCGATGTTGAGCTGGATCAGCTGTTTGCCAGTGCCGAAGTGGCAGTAGAACCGCTCTGGCGCTGGCTGCTGGCTTTGTTAACCGTGCGCTGGCCAGCACCTGGTACAGCGACCGCCGTTGGTGAGACCGTTGGTAAGACCGTTGGTAAGACTTTAGCCTTGGCAGATTTAACCGATTATCGGGCAGAACTGGAGTTCTGGTTTGCCGCTCATTCCGTCGCAACAGCAGAGCTGGATCAGTTATTACAGCAATGGTTGTGGCCACAACAAGCCAGGCCTGCACTACAGCCACGGCTGGTGCATGGCATGTTAAAAGGCTTTATTGACTTAACCTTTTTCGCCAATGGCCAGTATCATGTGGCTGATTATAAAAGTAATTATTTGGAAGATGCCGCTTACACTGAAACTGAGCTGATGAACATCATGCTGGCTAAACGCTATGATTTACAGGCCGCGCTCTATGCGCTGGCGTTACACCGGCTGCTACAAAGTCGTTTGCCCGGCTATAGGCCGGAACAACATTTGGGGCAGGCTTGTTATTGGTTTGTCCGCGGCGCCCGCACTGAGGTGGCCACTGTGCCAACTTTTGAATTACAAGGCATGTTACTGATCAATATTCCGCTGCCGCTGGTACTGGCGCTGGATGCGATGTTTCGCGCTGGCAGCACGGCGCCAGCGCACGGGGGCGCAGTATGAATAAGGTAATGAAGGGCGGATGGTCAGAAGCCAGCACCTGGCTGATACAAGCACAGCGCTGGCAGCAATTAGGGATCCTGCGGCCACTGGATCTGGCTTTGGTGAAGATGCTGGCGCAGCAAGCGGACAGTGAAGCCGGCAGTAAAGCTGGATTAGCGCCACAGGAGATGCAGGACGTTTTGCTATGGCTGGCGCTGGCCAGTAGTCAGCTCGCCCAAGGACACTTGTGTCTGGACGTGGCGCAGGCTTTGCAGCAGCCTGAATTGATGCTGGCCAGCAGCCTGCGCTTTGGTCGTCCGTTGCAGGAGTTGCAACAATTTGTCCAGTCGCAATCATTAGCGGTCCTGCAACTTCAGCTAGCAAAGGCCAGCCTCTGGGTTGGCCAACCCATTGCAGTGCCAATGCCGGCTGGCAATGACAATCACAATGATACTGCCGCGCAGCTCAGTCCTTTTATCTGGCAACACAACAGATTATATCTGTATCGTTACTGGCAGTATGAGCAGCAGATCAGCCAGTTTATTCGTCACAGCAGTGCGAGGACCGCGCAACTGCGGCAGCAACTTTGTGCCAGGCAAGTGCGGCAGTTATTAACGCCGTTATTTCCAACAGCAGCCACAGTCCCGGCCGCAACGGACTGGCAACAGCTGGCTTGTGCCATGGCAGTCAGCAGCAGTATGGCGGTGATCACCGGTGGGCCTGGCACCGGCAAAACCACCACAGTGGTCAAATTGTTGTTATTACTGCAGCAGTTGGCGGTGAGTCAAGGCCGGGCTTTGACAATAGCGCTGGCGGCCCCGACCGGTAAAGCGGCAGCACGGTTAAGTTTAGCAATCAGTCAGGCGTTAGACCGGCTATTGCCTGGCTTGCCGGATGGTGCAGCGTTAGCGGCGCAGATCCCGGCTAAGGCCCAGACGTTACACCGCTTGCTCGGCAGCGGACCTGATCAGGCCAGCTTTCGTTTTCATGCCGATGAACCCCTGCCATTGGATGTATTGGTGGTCGATGAAGCCTCAATGGTGGATGTGGCGTTATTTGCTGCCATGCTGGCCGCGTTACCGGCCAGTGCCCGGCTGATTTTACTGGGTGACAAAGATCAATTGGCGTCGGTGGAAGCCGGTGCTGTCATGGCCGAGTTGTGCCGGGATGCGCAAGTGGGTGGTTATAGTCAGGCCACCGCGGATTGGCTGCAGCAACTGACAGGTCAGCAACTGGCGGCGGATTATTGCACTCAGACGCCAGCCATCCTGGAGCAACAGCTGGTGATGCTGCGGACCAGTCATCGATTTGCCGCTGACAGTGGCATCGGCCAGTTGGCACTGGCGGTCAATCAAGGCGAGGCGCAGCAGGTACTGACGATTTTACGGCAACCGCCAGCGGATATCCGCTTACTGACACTGAGTCCGGACAGTGCCGAATTCGCCTTTTTTCTGCTGCATGGCACTGTTGCTGCGCCCTTGCAGCAAGGTTTTGCCGCCTACTTACAGCAGGTGCAGCTTGCCCCCGGTGAAACCGCCAGTCCGGAACAACTGGAGCAGTGGGCGTTGTTGGTATTACAGCTATTTAGTCAGTTCCAACTGCTGTGCGCCGTGCGGCAGGGCAAATATGGCGTCGAACAACTGAATCAGCGGGTGGCCGCCGTGCTGGCGCGCCAGCAGTTGATCCCGCGCACCGAAGGCTGGTATCCGGGACGGCCGGTGATGGTGGTGCAGAATGATTACGGCACTGGCCTGATGAATGGTGATGTGGGCATCTGTTTGCCGCGCTATGAACGCGTTGACGGTCAGTGGCAACACCGGCTGCGGGTGGTCTTTCCGGCCGCCGAAGCGGGTCAGCCGGTGCGCTGGATTTTACCCAGCCGCTTGCCACAGGTTGAGACTGTGTATGCGATGACGGTGCATAAATCCCAGGGCTCGGAGTTTCAGCATGCAGTATTGGTGCTGCCCGAGCAGGGCAGTGCATTGCTGACCCGTGAGCTGGTGTATACCGGCATCACCAGAGCGGCCCGGCAATTTAGCTTGCTCTGTGCCGATCCACAGGTGCTGAGTCAGGCGGTGCGACAAAAAACCGAACGCAGCGGTGGTTTGCGGTTACAGCTGTAAGGCTGCGACTAAGTTGTCGGCAGATCCGGTAATAATGAGGCTGCAGCTTGTTGTAGCAGCCACTGTTTAAACAACTGGATTTGCTGACGGGCCAGACTGTCTGGGCGGTAATGCAACTGATACTGGCCCCAGGGCAGCAAATAACGCCATTGCGTCAGCGCCACCAACTGGCCTTGCCGGACGGCATCACCGGCAATAAAACTGTTACTCAGCGCCAGCCCCCGGCCACTGCTGACGGCTTTGGTGGCGAGCAGTGCCAGGCTGACCTGGTACATCTCTAACGCGGCGGGTTCCCGCAGCTGCAACTGCTGGCGCCAAAGCTGCCAGTCTTCGCCTTGCTCCGAACTATACAAGGCACAGTCCAGTAGTGCTTCAGGTTTGTTGGCAGGCAATTGCTGAAATTGAGCCGGCGCACAGACCGGAAACCACCATTCAGTGCGCAACCGTTCGGCGACAAAACCGGCTGGCGCTGGCCAGGTGCCGATAATCACATCGGCCTGCTCAGGTTGCAGACTGTCGGCGCCGGACTCCATATGCAGCAAGGTCGCTATCTCTGGATGAGCCTGCTGAAACAATGGCAGCCTGGGTGCCAGCCATTCCACCGCAATCGAGGTTTGCGCCACGATGCGCAGTGGCGTGGTTTTACTTTGCCGCAGGTGCTGACTAACTGAATGCAGGCGGAAAAAACAATCCCCCAGCACTGAATACAAAGTGGCACCGGCTTCGGTCAGTTGTAAGGGTTTGCTTTGTCGTAACAACAAAGTCCGGCCCAGCGCCGTTTCCAGACTTTTAATCTGATGGCTGATGGCACTTTGGCTGACACATAGTTCGCTCGCAGCTTTACTGAAACTGCGCAGTCGGGCCGTAGCTTCAAAAGCCTGCATCGCCTTGAGTGGGGGTAAAGCTTGACTCATCAACGAGATCCAGCAAAAGTCTTTAGCATTAATTTAATTCATCTTAGGCTGAAATCATATCATTTTAATTCATAGCAAAAAACGCAGATACTCAAGCAAAGTCCAGCATGATCAATGTCAACAGGAGCTTATGATGACAATAGGGGTAGGTGGAAAAACAGCAGTGGCAGCCTTGGCCACTTTAACAGATATGACCGGCGGTACAGCGCCGATTGGACTTACGGAATATCAGCAGCGGATTGAGCGCGCTGTGCAATTGATGCGACAGCATGGACTGGCGGCCGTCTACCTGAATGCTGGCACCAATTTGCATTATTTTACCGGCACTGTCTGGTATGCCAGCGAACGGCTGGTTGGCGCCTTGTTACTGGCCAGTGGTGAGCTGCATTACCTAGCGCCGGTGTTTGAACTTGGCACCCTGGCTCAGTACTGGCAAGTACCGGGTCAGGTGCATGGCTGGCAGGAAGATGAAAGCCCCTATGCACTGTTGGTGCAAGTGCTGAGGCAACAGGGCATTGCGGCAACGGCGTCAGTGGGGCTGGATGAAAGCAGTGCATTTTTCATCACCGATGGGTTGCGCCAGGTGGCACCTGCACAACAGTTTTGCAGCGCTAAAGTGGTGACCGCTGGTTGTCGCCAGCAAAAATCTGCCGCTGAACTGGCGTTGATGCAAAGAGCGATGCAGATGACGCTGGCCGTGCATCAGGCCACCGCCAGTATGTTATACGCCGGTATCAGTAGCACCGAAGTAGAAGCTTTTATTGACCAGGCGCATCGCAAGGTGGGTGCCAGCGGCAGCTATTTTGTCATTGTGCTATTCGGTGCGGCCACCCAGTATCCGCACGGCGTGAAGCAACCGCAGCTGTTACAACCAGGGGATACGGTGCTGATTGATACCGGCTGCAAGCTGCATCATTATATTTCTGACATTACGAGAACTTATGTGTTTGGTGAGCCTAATTCGCGCCAGCGCGCCATTTGGCAACTGGAAAAACAAGCGCAAGCAGCGGCTTTTGCGGCCGCACAGCCCGGGGTTGCTTGTGGTGCAGTTGACGCTGCCGCCCGTGCTGTGTTGGCCAGCGGTGGTTTAAGTGCGGATTATGAGTTGCCAGGGCTGCCACATCGGACTGGCCATGGCATTGGGCTGGATATTCATGAATGGCCTTATCTGGTGCGCGGCAATGCACAGCCATTGCTACCAGGCATGTGTTTTAGCAATGAGCCGATGATTTGTCTGCCGGGGGAATTTGGCGTGCGGTTGGAGGACCATTTTTATCTGACCGAGACTGGCCCGCGTTGGTTTACCGAACCGGCTCACAGTATTGATGATCCTTTTGGGCTTGGCCAGGCTGCGGGCTGACACTGTCCCTGCTCACTCTTGTTGACACTCTGACTGCAGCCTGATCTATCTGATTGATCAGTCTGCAGATCAGCTTTTTATCAGAATTCTGCTCTGAATTTATCATCTGACCTTTGTGGTATATCGGTACAAAGCTGATTAGCATAACTGTCTGTTTTTTACAGACAGAGTGCTGGCAATGATCAGCATCCGTATTGAACTGGATTGATAAATGATAAAGGAGAGATCTATGTTAACAGCTTCATTACAAGCCTCAGCCCGATCCGCCACTGCAGCCGACGGTGAGATTGCACAAACCACAGTGCCGGCAGTCACGCTGGCCATTCTGACAGGAAAGCAGGAAGGGGTGGCGAGGGCAGCGGGTATTTTCACTAAGAATGACTTAATTAACATTAAGTTATATGTCAAAAAAGGATTGTCACTACCCACATCGCAACTGGATGTTGAATCTTATATTGGTTATCGTGATTCTGGTATTACCGGTTTACAGCCTGTTGATATTAAAGACTTATTCAATCAGATCCATAACCACAGTTTTGGCTGGGATGCCATTGAACAGCGTTCTTTACGCCAGAGCACCGATTTGTCGATTGCAGCGGACCGTATCGTTTCGACCGGCGACAGTATTATTGCTGCTATTGAACAAATGCCGTTGTTGGTGCGGGTGAAAACAAAGCTGAGCGAGCTAAGTGAAAGTCAGCTGCGGGATATTCGTTATGAAAACGATGACCATGAAATCGCCACTGAACTTGGCAAAATTCTCAGCAGTATGAAGCTGGATATCCTGGATCAAAAAGCCAAAACGGCAGAAGTCAAAGTGCTGGTGTCGGATTTTCGTATTCAGATTGCGGGAGGTACTTTACAAAATGGCAGCACAGTCAGTGGGTTAGAGCCGCAAGTCAGACATAAATATGACCTGATGGTGAAAAACAATCTGGCGACCATCATTCAGCAGTTGGAAGATGACATCAAAGAAAAAAACAGCCGCATTGAGCAGTTAAAAGCGGATTATGACAAATACGTTGGGCTGGCCTTTACCGGCGCCGCAGGCGGTATTATTGGCCTGGCGATCACGGGCGGTATTTTTGGTGATAAAGCCGAGAAGGCTCGCAAAGAAAAAAATCAGCTCATTGATGAAGTCAGAGTGTTACAGGATCGGGTCAGCGGTAAAAAAGCTTTGCAAAAAGCCATTGAAAACCTGAAAGCCGATTTCAGTGATATTGGTACCCGGATGGTCGATGCGGAAATGGCACTGAATAATCTGGAGTTTATGTGGAGTACCATGCTCAGTCAGATTGAATCCTCCGCCCAGCAATTTGGCAAAATTAACGATGCCGCCAGTTTACTCAGCTTTGTGGTGGATTTTAAAACCGTGATTAACCCATGGCGTCCGGTGCGTGATTTGTCGACCGATTTAGTGCAAACCTTTAACGAAGGCCTGGCCGAATACAAAAAATTGTATCAGAGCAACTAAACAATCCAGCGACCGGATCGCAGCAGTGCTGTTAGCAGCAAGGCAGATCAGGACTTTTATGTGCATTTATCATCAGGGCAGGAGCTTAAGATGGCCGACATCAGTCAATTCCCAAATCATGAACAACATTTTTTACCGATCAACACGTTACTGTTTAGTCAGGCAGTGAAAGATATTGCTCGTCAGATGTTTTTTAACAGCAGCCGTTACCAGATCCTGCAGGACAAAGCCAAAATGGTCAATTTGTCTGCCACTGAACTGGACAGCCTGTTTCGCAGCGCTTTGCCTGAGTTACAGGTGCAATTAGCGAATCTGAATTTGTCCGGTTACACCCAGCCTATCGCAGAAATTAACCAGGCGCTGGCTGCTGGCGGGCTAGATGCAGATACCCAGCAACAACTGCAGGCCGAGCAACAACGATTATTGCTGTCGATGCAGCAATCTTTGCGCGCTGCTGAGAAAACCTTAGCAAACTTTGTCACGACTGCTGATCGCCGGATCCAGGACCTGCATGACGTGGTGATCTTGCAGCGCACTGAAGGCCCGCTGGCAGATGAGCAACAGCATTTGCAACAGCTGCAGCAGCAGTTGCAAACCAAACAGGCTTTATTAAAGGAGATCAGCAGTAATCGCAGCAAACTGATTGCCTGTCAGGATTTGCTGCGGCAAAAAAATATCGTGGATACCTTTAAGGACTATCTGCCGGATCCTTCCGATTTAAAAAGCCTGGATTTAGCCGCGCCTGAATTGGAATTGATTAAGCAGTCGCTGGCATTGGTGCAAAAAATGTTAGGCCAATTGTCGGCAGGGGTGAAATACGTCCAACTGGCCGAAGCCCGTAAAACACTGGACCAGCAGTATGACCAGGTCAACCACAGTATTAATGAGCTGACCACTGAGCTGGCGGCCAGTGCGCAGGTGCTGGCCGATTTAAATGCGGTGGTCAAAGTGGATCAGGCCCGTCAGCAACTGGCAGCCCAGGCCAGTTTATTCAGCCAAAGTTGTCACTATATGCTGGACCAGTTGCATGCCGCCTTGCAGCCATCGCAACCCAGCGTTGGGTTAAATCTGCTGATCCAGCAATTCAGTGATTACCTGCAACAAACCAGCGACAGCTTCCGGCGTAATATCTTAAGCTAAGCCACGCGTTGCTGCATTCAAACAGCCAGCCAGTCTGGCTGTTTCTTTATCCGATGCTGCTGATTTGGCCCTGGCACCGACATTTCACTTGCCATCAGGGCAAAAGCCTTGATAATAACGGGCTTGTTGTTATTGCAGATGGAGTGAACATGGATTGGTGGTTATTAATACAGGCGTTTATCCTGGGGATTGTCGAAGGTTTAACCGAATTTTTACCTGTATCCAGCACCGGGCACTTAATAGTGGCGGCGGATTTAATTGGTTTTCAAAATGATGGTCGGGTATTTGAAATTGCCATTCAATTTGGCGCCATTTTAGCCATCGTATTCGAATACCGGCAACGTTTTGTCAGCGTCACCTGCGGCATGTTCAGCGACAGCAAAGCGCAGAAGTTTATCCTGAATTTATTCGTCGCCTTTTTACCGGCGGCCGTGATCGGCTTGTTATTTATCAGTTTGATCAAACAATATCTGTTTAATCCGATCACAGTGGCGGTGATGTTGATCCTCGGTGGCCTGGTGATCCTGTGGGCTGAACGCCGGCAGCATCAGACCCGGGTGCTGGATGTCGATGATATCAGCGTGCTGGATGCATTTAAAATTGGTTGTGCTCAGGTGGTGTCGATGATCCCGGGCACATCCCGTTCTGGCGCCACTATTATCGGTGGTTTATTTATTGGCCTGGATCGCAAAGTCGCTGCTGAGTTTTCATTTTTCCTCGCCGTACCCACCATGTTTGCCGCTACATTTTATGACTTGTTTAAGCACCGTGATCTGCTGGAAGTGGCGGATCTGCCGATGTTTGCGGTCGGTTTTATCACCGCTTTTGTCGCCGCGTTATTAGCGGTGCGTACCTTAGTTAAATTTGTCGGCAATCATAGCTACGAGATTTTTGCCTGGTACCGCATTGCCTTTGGTGGTTTTATTCTGCTGAGCTGGCAAGCTGGCTGGATTGACTGGGCGACTGCGGCTTTCTAAATCAAGCCGTGACAGAGAGTGATCATAAAAAAGCCCGGTCTCAGCAGCCGGGCTTTTTTACACTGCGTTACTGCGCTTAGCTGCGTGTTATTTCAGCTCCGCCCATAACCGTTGCCACATCAGTTGGTTTTTGGCTTTGAGCCTGGCAGCATTGTCAGCCAGGATCGGTTGGATCTGGGCTTTATTCGCCTGCAGTTCACTGATTTTTTGCGTCAAGGTCAGTGCGGACAATTGTTCGATACAATAATCTGCCATGCCAAAGTCGGTCATCATGGCATGGTATTTATGACTCCAACTGGTGGCAATACAAGGCACGCCTTGACTGAGCGCATTGATAGCGCCATGAAAACGCGAGCTGATGGCAAGTTCGGCCTGACCAATAAAAGCTTTCACCGCCAGCGGATCTTCGATGGTGATGATCTGACAAGGCGCCAGCAAAGCGATTTCTTTACACAGCAAATCATCTTCTTTGCCTTCATGATTGACCAGCACCACTTGCAGACCGAGTTCAGTCAACTGATTGGCGGCGGCCGCAAAAGCTTCGACATAACGGGTGCGCTCAGCTTCCGCATTGGCATGGTTAAATTTGGAAATCACTTTGTTATTGGGAATAAGCGC
The DNA here is from genome assembly GCF_059620065.1 of Rheinheimera sp. B2H12. Lineage (NCBI taxonomy): Bacteria > Pseudomonadati > Pseudomonadota > Gammaproteobacteria > Chromatiales > Chromatiaceae > Rheinheimera > Rheinheimera sp. B2H12. The sequence goes on from NZ_CM184363.1 coordinate 2,133,314, forward strand.
TGCAAAAGGCCCATCCAGCAGCGGTAAGGCCGCGCTGCTTTGTCCGGTTAAACCGACGGTAAAATCCGGTGTCAGTACTACAGAGTCAGGCAACACCTCAATACAGGATTTAACATGCTCCAGTGACACCGGATCGCGCACAAACACCAGCCTGGCGTGCTGAATAATATCGCGCATCGCCGCTTTACTTTCCGTCGATTTAAACGGGCCAAAGGCTTGTGGCATAAAGATAAAAGGTTTGCCGGCCTCGCCAAAGCGTTTCACTTCACGGGCGGTGTTTTGCAAAAACTGCAATGGCCACTGATCACCATAAGCAAAACCAGAGGCTTCTAAAATCACATCGACATCACGCTCAGTCACAATGCCGTAGCGCTTGAAGGTATTGCGGATAGCCGTCGGTAATTTGCCAAACCATGGCGTTAAATCAATAGCTTTACGCCGGAACGACAGCTTCTGCCAGGCGCCGAGCCGAGCCCGCTCCGGATACGGCAAATTAGGTCCTGGTGACAAGACCAGTTCAAAAGGTTTGCCCAGTTGCTGCAACCCCTGCAGACAACCTAATAACATCAGGTAAGCGCCTTTATTGCGAAATTGTACGCCCTTGATTTCCACTTTTAAGCTTGTTACTTCAGACATAACTCAATAATCCTGCTGGGGTCTTTTTCTCGGAATGTGGGATCAGCGCATCCGGATCAGGATATCCGACAGCGATCAGCATCACCACGCGTTCATAAGGCTGCAATTTCAGCAATTTAGCGATTTTAATTTCATAGTTTTCAATATCCGGCCAGTTAATGGAACAAGAAGCCAGCCCCATGGTTTCCAGCGCCAGCATCAGCTGCATATTGGCCAGACTGGCATCAATGTAAATCACATGGCGATCACGTTCAAAGGGGTAGGCGCTTAAATCGCCGACCACCGCCAATACACAAGGCAAGCCATTGGCGTAACCGGCGGTGCCCATCGGTAAATTGGCCAGTTTGTTCAGTACCGGTTGCTCAGTGGCGGCAATGTAGCGAAAGGGCTGACGATTACAGGCACTTGGCGCCTGGGCTGCCGCGCTGACTGCTTGTTCTAAAACTGTTTTTGGCACCGGGGTCGGTAAAAAGGTCCGCACTGAGCAACGTTGCTGGCATAACAGTAAAAATTCAGCATAACTGATGTGCGCCCTGGGTCTGCTCTGATAGGGGGCTGGCGCAGCCTGACGACTGGTGCCACAGTGGAGGCCGGCTTGATGAAGGTGTGGCTTAATTTGCGCGCTGAGTTGCTGATAAAACCCGGGCTGACTGGCGGTGGCTGGCCATTGCGTGACCTGAAAATAACTTTCCAGCACATCATGGGCGTATTTCAGCAACACGGTATCAAGCGCTGGATCTTTGAGCATATTGCCAAGTGCCGTCAGGGTCTCGTCAATATAATCGGTGGCAAACAAGGCTTTTCTGGGCACCATACTCAAGCCTTTTTCCAGCCGGTGAATATTACGCCGGATAATCACAGTGGCGATGCTGCTGCTTTCTTCATGCAAAAAATAATGTTGACGACCGGCCGCGGTGGCGTGCATTTCGCGGCGAAAATGCGGATTAAAAAAAGCGTAATAAACACCGGCAAATTTGCGGTTGCGCGCAGCCCAAGGTAATAACAAACGGTCAAGGCGGGCATAAATGGCGTGGATCAGTTTTTTCATCAGTTATCGATGCTCCGTGGGTGCAGGCTTGTCAACAGGCGCAGCTTTGACTTGCAGCAACTGCCAGAAATGTTGTCGGGTGCTTTTGGCAAAAAAGATAAAGAAAAACGAGGCGTAAGCATAAGAAATCAGCGTGGCCCAGGCTGCGCCTTCAATACCGTATATCGGGATCAGCCACAGATTGAGCAGTACATTCAGTAAGGCGCCAACACCATGACTGAGTAAACTGAGTGGTTCATTGCTGGTGATAATCAAATGCTGGCTAATCAAAGCCCGGACAAAAATAAAACAACCGGCCCAGACATGAATTTGCAATACCGGGCTGGCGCTGACAAAAGCTTCACCATAAGCCAGTAACATCAGCCAGTGCGCGCTTAACGTCATGAAGACGGCAATCACCACCGCCATCGCCAGGAAACGTATGCTGTGTTTGCGTAACAGCCACAAATAGTGCGGCCAGCTGTGCTGAAAAGCTTTCAGTAAGTCCGGATAATAGCGGGCGGCGAGGGTAGTTGGGATCACGTACCAGAGCTCAGATAACCTAGCGACAGCGGTATATTGACCGGTCGCAGCGATGCCAATCATCTGTTCTATCATGATGGTATCAATTTTCAGATAAATCACCGACACCACCGCCGATAACCACAACCAGCTCGACCTTTGCAGCAGACTTTTACAAGCCGCCCAATTGAGGTAACGCCATTGCAAACCAGGTTCGGTAGGGGCGTAACGACGGAACCAATAATATTGCATCAGACCGGTCAGCATAAACTCAATACCGACCACTAATAACAGCAGATCGATACCAGCACCGTACCACAACGCGATAATTCTGGCGCTGAGGGTCAAGACTGAAATAGCGACTTTACACAACGCCACGGCCCGAAAATGGCCACGATAGTTCTGATCATATTCACACAGCATCATGGCGCTGAAGGCTTGCAGCAAAAAGAGCGCGCAGATTTCAACCGGGCCGGCCTGAAAATAATGTGGATAAAACAGGGCAAAACCGGTAATCATCAACAAGCCGGCCCCAGCCCCGGCAAAGAGTCTGAGCCAAATGGCGGTTTGTAAAATAGTGCGGGCCGCTTGCGCGTCGGTTTGACTGCTGGCCATTTTCTGCACCAGATTATTCAGTCCCATACTGGATAAGGGCGCTAAAAACGCCGCCCACACCATCACGACTCCATAGGTACCCAGCGCTTCCGGCCCCAGCATTCTGGCGACCATAAAGGTAATGATGGCCCCAGCGCCAAGCCGGAAAAACCGCTCCATTAACATAATAATGGCGCGGGCTTGCAGCAATTTATGGATTGTTTTTAGCACGTTGCTTCGCTTTCTGCCGTTTGATAAACCGGGTGATACGCCAGATATACTGTAAAGACAGTGAATAAAGACTGAACACCAGCAAAAATAACATCAGCATCACCAGATCCGGCACCATCAGGTATTCACCGACAATGCCAATAGTGGCCAGCATACAGGCCAGACTGGTGATCACCACCAGTGCCTGTCGGGACGTCAAACCCAACCGCAAAAAGATATGGTGCAAATGCTCGCGGTCAGCCATAAAAGGTGACTGACCTTTGCGGATGCGACGGATCATAATTGCCACCATATCCATCAGCGGCACTGCGATGATCCAAAGTGCGGTGACAGGGCGGAAACTGGCGCTGTCACTTTGGCTGCCAATCATCAGCAACCAAATCACCGATAAGCCAATCAGCATACTGCCGGCATCACCCATAAAAATTTTGCCTTTGCCTTTGCCAATCAGATCAAGGTTAAACAGCAAGTAGGGGATCAGCGCAAATACCAGCACCATCGGTAGCACGGCATGCTCTAACTGACCACCAATCCCCATCATCAGAGTGAGTGAGACAAAACTCACGCCGCTGAGCATGCCGGCCAGACCATCAATGCCATCAATCATGTTAAAGGCATTAATTGCCGCGATGACAGCAATCAAGGTGATTGGGATGCCGATATAGCCGAGTGAAATATTACCAAAGCCAAATAAGTTTCCTAAATCAGACAGATATAAGCCTAAGCCATAAATCATCACGGCGCCGATTAGCAGCTGTGCCACTAAACGCAGTTTGACACTTAAATCGAGGAAATCATCAAAGACGCCAAGCAACACGATAGTGCCGCCACAGAGCAGATAGTACCAGTGGCTGTCTTGTGGCAAGCCAAAAATGGCCAGCGTCAGACCCACACCGCTGAAAATGGAAATCCCACCAATCAGCGGCACTGCGCCCACATGTTGTTTACGGCCATGCGGTTTATCCACCAGACCTATTTTATTGGCCACTGGGATCAAGATAAAAATCGCCAGCAGAGTTAACACAAAAGTAATGGAAAACAACACGAGGTGTTCGCGCATAAAAGATCCGCAGCAAGAATAGAGTTATTGTTATCAAACAATTGCGATTATAGGTGAAGTTATTGTCAGTTACTATGACCGCTTGCACAAAGCTGAAACTGTTGTGCGTTAGTGCAGTTTTTTTAGCCATTTCTTTGCTGTCAGGCCAGCCATAACCTGAGGAAGCAGCATTTTGGCTGCCAAGTTGATGTTTTTGTGCATACGGAGCGCTTTTTCTGTCCGCTATGGTTGTTGCCGCCCTGTCTTCCAAAGTATGATCAGGCAGTTATCTTCTAAATCTGTTGTCGCTGAGGCCTTGTGGTGAACAAAAAGTTATTGATTCTGACCAATATGGGGCCAAAAGCTTCGGCACCTTTTCAAGGTCAGTTTGTCCGGAACCAGGTGGATGCCTTGGCGGCACTTGAGCCTGATTACTTTTACATGCGCTGGCATAATGACACGACCTTAAACCGGTTGCTGAAATATCCGGTGTTGTGGCTGCAGTTTGTCTGGCAGTGGATTTTTTGCACTAAGACCCTGGATATTCTGCATGTACATTATTTTTATCCCACCATTTGGCTGGCACTGACCTATCGCTGGTTGCGTAATCCCAAAGTCAAAATAGTGGTGACCTGTCATGGCAGTGATATCTACTTATATAAACCTGAGTCTGTGCTGTATAAATTCGCTGCAGGCCTTGTTGATCACTTCATTTTTACCAGTGCAGCCTTGCAACAAAAGTTTTTCCGCCAGGACATCAGCGCTGAAGTGTTACCGGCTGGCATCCATCCAACTTTTGCCAGTAGCAGATATCTGACGCGGGATGACAAAACCCTGGACCTGCTGTTTGTTGGTACACTGGATTTTAACAAAGGGCTGGACCGGCTGCTGGCCATACTACCGCAGTTGCCGCAGTTACAAATTGCCGTGGTGGGGGCTGGGCCCTATCGTCGTCAAATAGAACAAGCTGCTTTGCAATATCCGAATTTACAGCTGTTGAGCCCACAAACGCCGGAGCAATTAAAAAGCCAGTTTGAACGCAGCAAATGTTTTATCAGTTTGTCCCGCAATGAATCTTTTGGGCTGGTGATGACAGAAGCAATGGCCTGTTATACACCGGTGATCGCCACTGAAACTGATGGTGCCAAAGCACAAATCCGACATGGTCAAAATGGTTATTGTCTGGTGCAGCAACAGGAAGATTTGTTATTGTCACAACTGGTCGGATCAATTCAGCAATTATTAAGTTTACCGGCGGCAGAGTATCAACAATTACAGCAGCAGGCTTTTGCTGATGCACAACCTTATCTGGTTAAGCATGTCGCCAAGCGGCTAGGCGAGCTGTATCAGCAACTGTAATGAACCTGGATTCGGGTTCATGAGTGCCGAGATCAGGTTAATTAATATGAAAATGCAGCCTTGTGCTAGCATAGAGTGATTCAATAGTAAGTGGATGGATTTTATGTCGTTTCAGCCTGAAGTGGTTGCAGTGGGTGGTATTGGTGTGATGGCATTTGCCAGCATGCAGCAATTGGTTGATTACATTATTCATGATGATGGCTCGGTCTTTGCTGGCTCCGCGGTTGCTATTAATCCGGAAAAAGTGATGAAAGCACAGCAGGATCCTGCGATCAGGCAGATGCTGAATCAGGCAGAACTGCGTTATGCTGACGGCATGGGCGTGGTCAAAGTAATGCGGAAAAAATTAGGCCGTCAGGTGCAACGGGTACCTGGTTGCGAAACCTGGGAGGCATTGATGCACAAAGCTGCCGCCAAACAGGTGCCGGTGTTTTTGATTGGTGCTAAAGCTGACGTGTTACAGCAAACCCGTGATAAATTAGTCGCGCTTGGCGTGCCTGTGGTTGGCGCCGTTGATGGCTACTTTAAAGATCGAGCCGCACTGATTGAACAAATTGCTGCCAGTAAAGCCAAAGTGGTGACTGTGGCCATGGGTTCACCGCGGCAGGAACAGTTTATTCAACTAGCCAAACAACGCTGCCCTGATTGTTATTTCATGGGCGTTGGTGGTACCTATGATGTCTTTACCGGTAACGTCAAACGGGCACCCGCACTGTGGTGCAAATTGAATCTGGAATGGGCATACCGGCTGGTTGATCAACCGTCCCGGATCAAACGGCAATGGAGCCTGGTGGAGTATCTGTGGTTGTATTTACGCGGTAAGCTGTAACCACAGAACCAAGGAACAGACAACAGCCGCACAGGCGTTGTTGTGATGATAATCATGATGATCAGCAGGTCAACTGCTGGCAACACATCGACAAGCAGGAACCGCTGTGGCTGAATTTCCCCTGATTAGCGTTTATATGCCGACTTTTAACCGGAGCCAGATGGTGCAGCGCGCCATCGCTTCTGTGCTGGCACAGGATTATCCCAATGTTGAGCTGTTAATTGTCGACGATTGTTCGACCGATGATACCTGGCAAGTGCTGCAACAACTGTATGGCGATCATCCGCAAATTCGCTTATTCCGGCAGGAAAAAGGTCAGGGGGCTTGCGCCGCGCGTAACCTGGCGATTAAAGCGGCTGCCGGTGAATTTGTCACCGGGCTGGATGATGATGATGAATTCTTGCCAAACCGGCTGTCGTCTCTGATGGCCAGTTATGATGATCAGTACTCTTGTGTCTGCAGTAGTTATTTTTGGGATTACGGTTCTATCCGCAAACAATTATATCCTGAAGGCAAAGTTGTCAGATTACCGGAAGTGCTGGATGTGCATTGTTTATCCAATCAGGCGCTGGTGCGAAAAACCAGAATGCTGGCTCAGGGTGGGTTTGACGAACAGCTGGCCGCCTTTCAGGACTATGATATGTGGTTACGGATGGTGGCCGCTTATGGCCCGGCACTGCGGTTAGCTGAGGCGACCTATGTGGTGCATGTTGGTCATGAGTTGGGACGCATCACCACATCGCCAAAGCGGTTAAATGCTCAGGCCCAGTTTGTCGAAAAACATCGTCATTTGATGAATGAGCGAAACCTACATAATCAGGCCTTTTATCGCCGCACTATGCAACAGTTACCGATGTCACTGGCTGAACTGCTTTCTGCCTGTCGTTATGGTTTGGTTGAAAGCAAAGTGCGTTATTACTTTAAACACAAAGTGTTGTGGCTGATTAAGTTACGCAAAGAATTTCTGGCGAAGGGAATAAAAGGCTTGTTTGGTGGCAAATGAACAGATCTGAAGTATGGGGCCTGGAGCAGGATCTGCTGGCTCAGTTATTTAACCGACTACAACGTTTTGCATTGTGGATCCTGGCTTGTGCGGCGGCAGCCGCCATTGCCACCCTGTTGTATCAGCAGTACAAGCCGCAATATGCGGTGACAAAGGCCAGCTATACCCTGGCGGATGTCCGGGTGAAAGCATTAGCGGCTGTTTATGACAAATTACCTGCGGACACGGCTTTAATGCTCGGCGCGCTGGAAATTGATGAGCTGGCCCGTTTTACCACCCTGCTGGAACATCCGGCAGTGTGGCAGACCACTTTTTCGCAACCGGCACTTTGCCAGACCGACGCCAGCCTGTGCGCGGCCGGAGATGCGGCGCTGGCTCGTCAGTTGCAACGTCAGTTCAAACCGTTATTCCAGTTTGAACACAAAAGACGTGGCAATTTACTGACGCTGCAGTGGCGCACTGAGCAGGCTGCGCAAGGCCCGTTATTACTTGATGCCTTATTGTCTGCTGCTGGTGAGCACTACCGGCAGCAGATGATCAACCAGCTTAAGATGCAAAGCCAGGACTTACAAGCCGCATTGCCCCTGACTGCGACTGTTGGCGAGCGCTCTGAGCTGAGCTCCCGCCTTGACAAAGTTCAGGCTGAACTGCATTTATGGCAAGCCAGTCCGGCCCGGGTATTGCAGCCAGTGCTGGAAGTGAATACCAAAGCAGCCAAAGGGGGCAGTTGGTTACTACCTGTAGTGGCCGCGCTGTTGGCTGCCTTGCTGGCATTATTGGTTTTGTTGTTTTTGCCACGCCGATGCTGACTGCCCAAAGGCCGCCGTTGGCCAGGTTAGATCTGTTGATTATTCTGCTGGCAAAATGGTATTTGCTGGCAGACGCTGGCAATGGCGTGCTGTTAGCCTGGCTGGGGTTGTCGGTACCATTATCAGCACTGTATAAATCGGTGTTATTACTGCTGATTGGGGCAGCCTTATGCCGGCAGGCGATCAGCAAGGTCGGATTGCTGTTGTTGTGCAGTCTGCTGTTATTAGCCGGTCCTTTTTATAGTTTGTTACTACATGGCCATCTGGCTGGCTTTAGCTATGATGTGGGCATGGTGCTTAAATTAGTGTCGCCTCTGTTAGCGGCGTTGTATTTTTTCCAATTGGCAAAGCGCCAGCCCGAAGTGGCAACACAAGCCTTACGGCAAATTTTCCTCACCAGTTTTGCCATTTTGTTGCTGAATATTGCGCTTGGCCGGTTGGGTTTTGGTTTTAGTGCTTATCTGCCGAATGACTATTTGCCCGATTTAAACTTAGGGACTAAAGGTTATTTTAAAGCCACCAACGAATTGTCGGCGTTATTGCTGGTGCTGAGCGGCTTTTTGCTGGCTTATTACTGGCCACGGCAAAAGTGGTTTTTTGCTGCTATTGCCGGTTTGTCGCTGTTTGCTGCCAGTTCGATGTTAACCAAAACCGGGCTGGTCGGTGTCTTGCTGCTGATCATCGGCATTCCGCTATTACAAAGCCGCCGTTACTGGCAGCCTTACCAACGTGTGGTGCTGGCGGTAATGCTGGCTGGATGTCTGCTGTGTGGCTTGTTGCTCTGGCAACTGCCATTGGTGCTGAGTACGCTTGGGGTTGGCGCTAAACTGCAACTGACTTATCAGCAACAGGGCTTGTTGGGTGTATTGTTATCTTCACGTGATGTCTTTGCGCTGGATAATTGGCAATTGGCGCAGCAGTATTTTGCCGACTGGCACCGGCTGGCCGGGATCGGGGTGGCCGGGCTTGGTCTTTATACCAGCAAACCGCTGGCCGAAATTGATCCCTTTGATTTGCTGCTGTGGTTTGGCGCTGCCGGTATTGGTTATTTTGTGCTGTGGTTTGGCCTGGTGATCAGGCAAAGTCTGGCGGGTTATTTGTTGCAACCAACCTCAGTCGCTGCCGGTATTTTACTGGTGAATTTATTAATGTTGCTGGTCGCGAGCCTGGCTGGCCATACCATGACGTCCGGCATGTTATGGATCCCCTGGGGGATGTTAAACGGCGCGGTCTGGCTCTATAGCATGCCTGCGGCGCAGGGGGACAGCTGATGTTTCGCACCGACTTTGCCCGGAAAATGATGAGTAACAGTGTGGCGCAGGGCTTAAATTTTGGCTCCCGCTGGTTATTGAATCTGGCGCTGGCCCGCCATTTACTGGAAACTGAGTTTGGTTTGTTCAGTTTTGTTTATATGCTGGCGAATTTGTTTTTCCCCACCCTGGCGTATGGCGTGAACTTTTATCTGATCCATCAGAGTGCCAGTCAACGCCATATTGGTGCTTTATTAAGTAGCCTCAGTATCAGTCTGTTGTTGTTTGTGTTGCTAAGTTTGGCATTTGCCGGCTATTGCCTGTATGCCGAAGCCGCGTTGGATTATCAGCTGTACTTACTGAGTCTGGCAATTGGCTTGGTGTGGGCATTTAATCAAGCTGTGTTCAGCTATCTCAAAGGTGCCCAGCAGTTTGCGATTGAAGTCAAAAGTCAGTTGCTTGGCGGCTTGTTTATGTTAGTGCTGGTGGCGGTGGTCTGGTTTGAATATCTGGACGATACTGCCACAGTGCTGGCCTGGATTTTGTTGGTCAGTTTACCACCACTGTTGGTCGGCATCCGGCATTTATGGCCGGAATTGCAGCAGATCCGGCGTGATGGTTTCCGGATGCGGCTGTTATGGTCACAATTGTGGCAGCCAGCCATCTGGCGTGAAAGATTCAGTTATGCCTGGCATGATGTTTTTGCGATTTATCTGACCAATATCCCCTTTATCTTTCTGGCCTTATTCAGCACCCTAACGGCGCTGGGGCAATTTCGTAAAGCCTTTATCCTGTTTATGCCGGTGACATTATTACCTGTGGTGTTTTCGCAGGTACTGCTGGCGAAATTGAGTCATAAGCCGTTGTTGCAGGACAAAGTCATGTTATTCCGCCGTAGCTTGCTGTTGACCTTGCCATTACTGTCGGCTCCTTACCTGGTGCTCTTGTTGTTGTATCCCTGGTTATATCCCTGGTTATTGAATGAACGACTGACGGCAGAATCTGATGTGGTCACTATGCTGGTGGTGATCACTTTATGGCTGACTTTAGTGAAAACCTATTTTGAGGTTTGGATCACAGCGGTCGGTCGAAGTCACTGGCGCGCGGTGAATGTGACTGCAGTGGCTTTATTAAGCTCGGCAACTTATTTATGGTGCCATGATGAGCTGGATCCGATCCTGGCAGCCTGGATTTTTATGGGCTCCAATCTGACCGCTGTATTGGCTTTGCAGGCGTTGTGTTGGCGCTCTTACCGGTTAGAGCAAATAAAACAGCAGCAATAAAGCGAGGGATGAGGGGGCGGTATTCGCCCCCGGCAGGTTCCTGCAACAGGTTCCTGGTACAGGCTCCCTGGACAGGTCGCTGGATTATTCGCCGACGACGTTTATCACAGTTTTACCGCTGAAATCACAATCGACGAATGCTTTGTGTTTCACTAAAATCACAATAATATCTGCCGCCATGCCTTGTTGCAGTGACACCAGTTCGGCATTGCTGTGTAACTTCGAGGTCGTTTGAATATTAGGTTCAACGGCCAGGACTTTGCCCTGATAGCTGGCTGCTAAGTCATTGACGATATGTAACGCTGGGCTTTCGCGTAAGTCGTCGATATCCGGCTTAAAGGCCAAGCCAAAACAGGCGACTGAAGGTTTATTCAGGCTGTGATTGGCTATAGTGGCTAACACTTTTTCCAGCACCCATTTCGGTTTATAGTCATTCACTTCACGGGCGGTCCGGATCATTCTGGCTTGTTCAGGGGCTGAATGGACGATAAACCATGGATCCACCGCGATACAATGACCACCCACACCAGCACCTGGTGTCAGAATATTGACCCGCGGGTGGCGGTTGGCCATCCGGATCAGTTCCCAGACATTGATGTTCAGCTTATCGCAAATCAGTGATAGTTCATTGGCAAAAGCGATATTACAATCACGGAAGGCATTTTCAGTCAGCTTGGACATTTCAGCCGTGCGCGCATCCGTCACCAGCAATTCACCAGCCACAAAAGTTTGATATAAAGTTTTGGCTTTGGCTGAACAAGCCGCAGTCAGACCACCGATGATGCGATCATTCGAAATCAGTTCATGTACCACTTTGCCAGGTAATACGCGCTCAGGGCAATAGGCGACATGCAAATCCGGGCTGTTGGAATCGGTTGGCAGGGTTAAATCAGGACGAACTTCTTTAATCCAACCACAGATTTTTTCCGTGGTGCCAACAGGGCTGGTCGATTCCAGGATCACCAGATTACCAGGTTGCAATACAGGCGCAATGGCCTTGACTGCAGCTTCTACATAAGACAGATCAGGCGACAGGTCGTCAAAAAATGGTGTCGGCACCGCGATCATAAAGGCATCGGCCGCAGCAGGTTTGGTCTGAGCAGATAAATAACCGCCGGTGACAGCAGCATGCACCAGGAGGTCTAACTCAGGCTCAACGATATGAATTTTGCCTTGATTGATAGTGTCAACCGCATGTTGGTTGACATCCACTCCAATCACTCTTAACTTGCGGGACGCCAGCATTGCTGCTGTTGGTAAACCAATATAACCTAAGCCGATCACAGATACTGTTTGCAACATAGCCTCACTCCAATTGCTTGCTATTTTTGCCGCTGATATTAACACAGCAAGCCGTAGAAGCATTGGCTGCCGGGCAAAAAATCTGTCTGAAACGGCAGCCTTAGCTTTTTCCTGCCATCGAACTGGCAGAGCCCACGGCAAACTGTCATCATAAGCGCGGATAAACCCAGTCGTTGGAGTCGGCGTGAAAGATTTTATTGAACCTTTTTTGTACCCGCATAACCTGTTTTTATGGGGCTTACTGCTGGCAGCGCTACGCTACCGTAGGACAGGCTTGTGGTTATTATTGTTGTGGTTTTATGCTTTTGGTAATGGTTATCTGGCCAATCAGGTCAGACATTGGTATTACCAAACGGTCAGCAGTACCGAAGTGCCGGCAGATTATCGTGGCGATTTTGTGGTGTTGGGTTGTGGTGGTACGGCAACGACCTTACCTGATTGCGCCAGAAGCAGGTTAGACCAGGTTGCAGCTGTGCTGTCAGGTCCGCAGGCGGCTGCGACTGTGCATATGACCACTTTGTATTGTCAGCCTTATCTGGATTATCTGCGGGCAAAAGTCGCGGTGGATGTGAAGCTGAACTGTTTTCATGGCGGCGATACGACCTACCATGAGTTTTATTCATTAAATCAGCGCCTTGATAAGACTAAACCGCTAGTTTTTATCAGCAGCGATTATCATGCTTATCGCATTAAAAAGTTGGCAGCGCAGTATAAGTTTGCCGCCACTGTTGTTGCAGCTCCCAGTTCAACTTTCCGCCAGGTCAATTGTGGTCTGGGTTGTTTTATGACGGTGAATTTATCGAATTATGATCTATTCGCCAAATTAACGGCTGAGATGTCGAGTTATTTTGTTTATTGGCTGAGCAAGGACTGGCTTAGTTGGGAGTCTGTTCCGCCTGTTTCCGCAGCGTGACTGGCAGGCTGATTTGCTTTTATGATGGCGTGAGCAAAGCAGCAGTTGGTCACAGAAAACCCGCTGCTGCTTGTCATGGATGGACTGTTACAGCGCTAAATGTTTTTTCAGGAATGTTTCCATCGCCGCAAAGGCTTCAACCCGTTCCTGTTCGGTATCGAAGTAATGAGTGCCATCGGGCTGTTCCAGGTAGGTGACATCCCGGCCGGCTTTTTTCAGAGCATCATAAAGTGCAACGGATTGTTTGTAAGACACTTGCGTATCTTTGATACCATGAATAAGTAACATCGGTTTGTTGATTTTATTGACATGATGAATCGCAGACACTGCATCTAATGCCTGCGGGTTACCTTGGTAGTCGCCGATGGTGGTTTTTTGTAAAGCACGCATTGTTTCATTGTAGGCGCCATCAAGCTTGAGCATGGCTGTTAAATCAGAGATGCCTGAGATAGAAACAAAACATTGAAATTGCGCGCTATCACGGAAACTGGCAACCATCGCACTGTAACCACCATAACTGGCACCGACCATACAACTGCGTTTAGTATCGACTTTGGTATTTCCATCAATGGCAGCAAGGGCATCCATCAGATCATCCTGCATTTTTTTGCCCCATTGCTGATAACCAGCCATTTCAAACTGATTCCCATAACCTGCAGAACCCCGGTAGTTCACCTGAAGCACGGCATAACCCATGGCGGTAAAAAATTGCACAAAGGGGTCAAATGTTTTACTGTCCCTGGCAATAGGGCCGCCATGTGGAAACAGGATCACCGGCGCGGCTTTCTCTGAGGCGAGAGGAAGTGTCAGGTAACCATGAATTTTCAAACCGTCGCGGCTGGTAAACTCAATATTTTGCACTGCAGGCAGCTCTTTTTGTTCAAGATGCGGATATTGACTGAACCAAATGGCGGCTTTTTTCGTGTTAAAGTCCAGAGTTAAATAACGGCCTGGCTGGTTATCTTTGACACTATAAATCACAACTCGCTGACCATCGTCACTATAGCTGGTGATATATGAATGCCGGTCTGGCAGTAATGCTTTGATTTGGGCATTATAGGTTTGTTGTTTTTGGTCGATAAAAATCTGTTCCGGAAAGTCTTTGGTAAAGCTATATCCAATCATTTTGCCGGCTTTGTGATAGGTGTGTTCAATATCGTGCCCTTCGACCTGATAGATGGGGGCACTGATGGCACCAGTGGTCAGGTCAAAATTTGCCAGATAGTTGAAATCGCTTTGGTGATCGGTATTAATCAGTACTGATTTACCGTCCTGTGATAATTCCAGCGGGGTAAAATCCATATCCCCGGTTAAGTCGATGGTTTTTAGTTTCGTCCATGGCTGGTCTGATGATTTTTTCAGCTCAATGCTCAACATGTGTTTGTCGACGACAGTGGAAAAAACAATATTGCCTTGCCGGTCCGATACAAAGCCTGCTCTGTTCCCGGCAGCACTTTCAATTTTAGTGAACTTGTTGGTGTTAATATTTACTTTGTAAACAGCATAACCATTGTCCCTTTCATCATAACCACGCAGCAGGACATGCTCATCATCCTCGGCAAGGTCGTTTAATAAAGTCATGCTTTGATATTTTAGCGTAGTGTTATCACTGCCTCTTTTTATGTTGGCTTGATTTCTGATTTCTAACAGTTTACTGCCATCCAGATCCACTGCATACATACTGTGGACACGGAACACCTGTCCGGCTAAATATTCCGGGCGGCTTGCTCTAATCAGCAATCTTTTATTACTGACCCAATCCACAGATTCGATCCGATCTGAACTGGATTTTAAACTGACCAGAGGCGTGGTGTCATGTTGACCAAACATGGTCGTCATCACCACCTGCTTGCCACTGATATTAAAGATACCCGCCATGGTCTGGCCATCTGGTGAAATGGAAACATCTTTAACTAAGGGCATTTTACCAAAACTTTCTGCTAACTCACTGGCAGTGGCAACTGACAAGGCGAACTGACACAGTAATACACTGAGAATGCCAGATTTAATGGATTTTTTCATTGCTGTTCATTTGTTGTTGGTTTGTTGGACTGTTAAATTAACAAAAAAAAATTAAAAGTAAAATTAATTCATTGCAATAGAATAAATAATTAGTGATGGTCAAGAAATGCAACAATAGTTGGCCGCAGCATCGTGATGGCGAAGCCGGTTATTTCACGTGGAGGTCTGAGTCGGAGCCCTGTTTCATTGAACAATAATCAGGGGAAATCACCCGTCCCATGTCTATCGGGACGGGTTTATCTGTCTAGCTAAAGTAACAGTGTCCGGCGGTTATTTTTTACCGCGGGCAATAATTTCCTGCGCCATCACATCAGCAATCAGGTTGGTTGGCTGTTGCTGTGCATCAGCACGGCTGAAAATATCCAGCAAGGTATTATAAATGTTACGGACCATCGCCGTCGATTCTGCTTCATTATAGCCTTGCGGCCGTAATTCCAGTGAAACATTGATGATGCCACCAGCGTTAATGACATAGTCTGGCGCGTATAAAATACCGGCCTGGCGTAATACTTCACCGTGGCGGGTTTCTTTTAACTGGTTATTGGCACAACCGGCAATAATCTTACAGTTAAATTGGGCAATGGTTTGATCGTTAATAGTGGCACCTAAGGCACAAGGTGCGTAGATATCACAGTGTTGGCTATAAATCTCGTCCAGACCTACCGCAGTAGCATCAAATTGCGCGACAGCACGACTGACGGCGTCCTGATTGATATCCGTTACAATCAGGCGGGCACCTTCTTTGTGCAGGTATTCACACAGATAAAAACCAACGCTGCCGAGGCCCTGCACGGCCACAGTCAGACCTTCCAGCGAATCAGAGCCGAATTTATGTTTGGCAGCCGCTTTTAAACCAAGGTAGGTGCCAAGGGCGGTAAATGGTGCCGGATTGCCACTTTTGCCATCCAGACCGGCAACATAAGGCGTTTCCTGTCCGACGATAGAAATGTCGTTGGTCGTGATGTTAACATCTTCTGCACTGATATAACGACCACTGAGAGAATGCACGTACTGACCAAATTTACGGAATAAAGCTTCCGACTTGATGGTTTTGGCATTGCCAATGATGACGGCTTTACCACCACCCAAGGGTAAACCAGCCATGGCATTTTTGTAGGTCATGCCGCGGGATAACCTTAATACATCCACCAGTGCATCTTCGTCCGCCACATAATCCCACAGCCGGCAACCGCCTACGGCCGGGCCTAAACGGGTATTGTGGATGGCAATGATGGCTTTGAGGCCAGTTTCCTGGTCGCTGCAAAAAACAACTTGTTCGTGGTTATCAAATTCTGGGTGGTTAAATACTGCCACTTGAGATTCTCCGTTAAGATCAGTGCGCTGCTATGGGTAATGCAGCAACAAATAACGACCTGCTGTGGGGGTAGGGTACAGCCTGGTCTGTGCTCCGGTTTTCGCGGCGGAATGTATCACTTCGGCTGCATTTTCGCCATGCTCTGGCAAAAATAATCCGTGGTCAGTCCAGTGGATTGTCGACAATCGCTGGCAACAGCAAGAGGAGAAAGCTGAAATTAAAAGGCCTTAGTCCGATTGAGTATCGGAATCAGGCCTTAGCAGCCGCTCAGAAATGAGTCCAACTTTTTGAGGTCACTTCAGGTTAACCTGCAGATCTTGGTTATTCGATAAAATACCAATACCCTAAATTGACCAGCATGGTGATCAACTGCAATTTAGCGGGGTCGGCAGCAAAGCCGGCACAAGCTTCTGCATCTAACTGAATTTGCTCACAAAGCTGTTTGACGGTTGCCATCTCAGCAGCAGGCACTGTCATGGTATGACCATTAATAAACAGTAAAATGTCCTGCTCAGGCGCAGCTTGAATGTAACAACATCTTAAGCCACCTAGCCGCGCCAGTACTGAGCCTTCGGTCAGATATTCAGCGATTTCGTCCTGATGATAATGCGGATCAGGCTCGGTCGCGTCCAGCTCATGTTTGGCGTGGGTGATATAACTGCCAAAATATCTTGCCAGTAACGCCGGATCCTGCACCAGACCCAACAATAATTGCTGCACCTTGGTTAAATCCGCCTGACTAATTTCCCCCACGGCGTGGCTGACCTCACGCTCTGGATCGCTAAAACGCTGGCCCTGGATGTCATTTTCAATCAGGTGATCTGCCAGACCTGTTAATAAATCCTTTTGTGCCGGTGCTCTGAAGCCCATGGAATAACTCAGGCTGGCGTCGACAGAAATACCATCATGCGGACATCCTGGCGGAATATATAAAATATCACCAGGTTCAGTGATCACATCGATACAGTGTTGAAACGGGCTGATTTGCAACAGGCGTGGATGTGGGCAGTGTGGCACCAGACTGTCATCTGGCATGCCAACACGCCAGTGTCTTTTTCCCATCCCCTGAATAATAAACACATCGTATTGATCCAGATGCGGACCTACGCCGCCGCCCGGCGTGGAGAAACTAATCATCAGATCGTCAATCCGCCAGTTGGGGATAAAACGAAAGGGTTCAATCAGTTGCGCCGACTCCGGGTGCCAGTGATCAACCGCCTGTACCAGTAAAGTCCAATCCTGCTCACCAAAAGCGCTGAAATCTTCAAACGGACCGGTTTCCAATTGCCACTGTCCGGCAGTTTGACTGACAATCCTGGATTCGATTTCTTCTTCTGCGGCCAAACCAGCCAACTCATCCGGGCTTATCGGATCGATAAAATTGGCAAAACCGCCTTTAATCAGCACAGGTTTTTTTTGCCAGTAGTGTGCCAAAAACTGGGCAGGGGTTAATTCATTCAGCGTCAGTTGATACATGATTTGTGTCCGGCAATAACAATGCAGAGGGAAAATGGCTGCTATGTGAAGTTACAGCAGCCATGGATTAGCAACAGCTTAGTTCAGGCTGTCGACCAGTGCGATGGCTGCACCGATGTAATTGTCAGGCGTGAACTGCTTCATCTGGGCTTTGGCAGCAGCAGGTAGGTCCAGATTATCAATAAACTGATGCAAATCCGCTGGGGTAATGCGCTTACCACGGGTTAACTCTTTCAGTTTTTCGTAAGGTTTTTCCACGCCATAACGACGCATCACGGTTTGGACCGGCTCAGCCAGCAGCTCCCAGTTTTGATCCAATTCCTGCAGCAGGTTAGCTTCGCTGACTTCCAGTTTGCTGATGCCTTTGAGCGTGGCGTGATAAGCAATCAGGGTGTAACCGAAACCGATGCCGAGGTTTCGCAGCACGGTTGAATCGGTTAAATCGCGCTGCCAGCGGGAAATTGGCAGTTTGCTGGCCAGATGCTGGAAAATCGCATTGGCCAGCCCCAAATTGCCTTCTGAGTTCTCAAAGTCAATTGGATTGACTTTATGCGGCATGGTGGAAGAGCCAATTTCGCCGGCAATGGTTTTTTGCTTAAAGTGACCCAGTGCAATATAACCCCAGACATCGCGATCAAAATCAATCAGGATGGTATTAAAACGCGCCACGGCATCAAACAGCTCGGCAATATAATCATGCGGCTCGATTTGGGTGGTGAATGGGTTCCAGGTCAAACCAAGGCTGCTGACAAACTGCTCAGAAATTTGGTGCCAGTTTAAATCCGGGTAGGCAGATAAATGCGCATTGTAGTTGCCCACTGCGCCGTTGAATTTGCCCAGCATCTGCACGGCGGCTATTTGCTCGCGTTGACGTTGTAACCGGACATAAACGTTGGCCATTTCTTTGCCAAGCGTGGTTGGCGAGGCGGGTTGGCCATGGGTGCGTGCCATCATCGGGATCGTTTTGTAGCGCACCGCTAACTCTTTTAACGCGGCGAGTAACTGATCACAGAGCGGTAATAACACCTCATCACGGGCTGTTTTAAGCATAAGGCCATGCGATAAGTTATTGATATCTTCTGAGGTACAGGCAAAGTGGATAAACTCGCTGACAGCGGCCAGTTCGGCAGAAGCTGCTACTTTTTCTTTTAACAGATACTCAACTGCTTTGACGTCATGGTTGGTGGTGCGTTCGATTTCTTTGACGCGCTCTGCATCGGCCAGACTGAAATTGTCGACAATTGCATCCAGTAAAGCATTGGCTTCTGCACTGAAAGCGGGCACTTCGCCGATGCCGGCAATAGTTGCCATCTGCTGCAACCAGCGCACTTCGACCGTTACGCGATATTTAATCAGGCCAAACTCACTGAAAATATCTCTCAGTTCAACAGTGCGGCTGCCGTAACGGCCATCCACCGGGGAAATGGCTGTTAATGCGTTCAGTTCCATGGAAACTCCTATGCTTGAGCTAATTGTTGTAAAACAGATTTGGTTTCCTGCAGCAAAGTTTTGCGCTGGAAAATAAAATGGTATTTGCGGCCACCGGCCTGGCGCCACAACACCGCAGCACGGATGGCGGCCAGCAATAAAGCGCGGATTTTATGTTGCACCAGCTGTTGTTTCAGTTGCGCCGGGACACCGGCAATCTGAATACGCTGACCCAGCGGGCTGATTTGTTCTACATAAATGTCAGCCATACTGGCCAGCACGGTTTCATCCAGCAACTGGAAATGCATCAGTTGTTGCTGTAACCGTTCAATTCGCTTGCCGACAGCCTGTAAATGACTGCCGCTTTTCGCCAACCGTCGTTCCAGGGTCAACACGGCCATCACGTAACGCGTCAGCTCCAAATCTTTTTTCGGCTGATCAGACAACTGCGCTAATAAAATGTGATAGCCGGTTGCGACCTGTTGCAACGCAGAGCCATAAATTTCCACCGGCTCTGCGGCATCCTGCACCACAATACTTTGCAGGCAACAGCGGAGCTCTTGCTGATCAAGTTCATCGCCGCGGGCAATTTGTTGTACCAGCCGGACTGCCTGACAAAGTGCTGCCAGCGCTAGTGTTTGGGTCGTATAGGAAAATTGCATAGTTATAACACCGCCTGATCAATAATACCGCCACCCAGACAGACTTCATTCAGATAAAATACCGCCGACTGACCAGGCGTCACCGCTTTTTGCGGTTGATCAAACATCACCAGTACAGTGCCATCGGCTTTGGGCACTAAAGTACAGGCAATGTCTTGCTGACGGTAGCGGGTTTTCACGGTACAACGCAGTTCTGATGCCGGACCTTTGCGATCAACCCAATGCAGTTGCTCGGCCACCAGACCTCGGGCAAACAGGCTTGGATGATCCTGACCCTGGGCGACAATCAAGTGATTATTGGTTAAATCTTTTGCCACCACATACCATGGATCTTCAGCACCATCGCGCAAACCGCCAATGCCAAGACCTTTACGCTGGCCTAGGGTGTGGTACATTAAACCTTCATGTCGGCCAATAGTCACCCCCTCCACGGTTACAATATCACCAGGCTGCGCCGGCAAATATTTCTGCAGGAAATCTTTAAATTTGCGCTCACCGATAAAACAGATACCGGTACTGTCTTTTTTATTAAAAGTCACCAGGCCTTGTGCTTCAGCAATAGCGCGCACCGCTGGCTTTTCCAGATGGCCCACCGGGAATAAGGTTTGCGCCACATGCTCGCTGCCGATGGTATAGAGGAAATAACTTTGATCTTTGTTGTTATCCAAACCCCGGATCAGTTGCCATTGGCCATCAACTTCACGACGCTGCACATAATGCCCGGTCGCAATGTAATCCGCGCCTAGCGCTTCGGCGGCAAACTCGAGAAAGGCTTTGAATTTAATCTCTTTATTGCACATGATGTCAGGGTTTGGCGTACGGCCGGCTTTGTACTCTGCCAAGAAATATTCAAACACGTTATCCCAGTACTCAGCAGCAAAATTTACCTTGTGCAGTTTAATGCCGAGTTTGTCGCAGACCAGTTGGGCATCTTTTAAATCTTCAGCGGCAGCGCAGTATTCATCATTGTCATCTTCTTCCCAGTTTTTCATAAACAGGCCTTCAACCTGATAGCCCTGCTGAAGTAATAAATAAGCTGACACCGACGAATCAACGCCGCCTGACATTCCTACAATGACTTTTTTACTGCTGTGATCTGACATTCTGAACGCTTCATGGCTAAAAATAGGCGCGGATTATAGCACTTTTTTAGCGTCAGACACAGAGTCGACCGGGCTTTTAATCAGTTGCAAATCCAGTCGCACGCCTTGCATGAAAATGGCGATCGCGTCCGTGACCAACTGGCTGCGCACCGGCAACCTATGGCAACTGAGTTCCTGTGCCGATAACCAATGCAGTGCCAGAATGTCCGGATCCTGCGGCCAGTGGGGCTGGGGCAGCTTGGTTAGCTGGTAACAAAAGTTAATTCTGGTGTAACGGTGGCCATTGGTGGCTGTTAATTGGGAAATACCCAGCCAGCTGTCAGGTTCGAGTGCCAGGCCGGTTTCTTCCCACAATTCACGCCGGACAGCACCCAGCAAATCTTCATTGGCTTCAACATGGCCGGCCGGCTGGTTTAACACCCGACGGCCACTGGTTTTGTCAATTTCTTCAACCAGCAAAAATTTGTCGCCGGCACAGACCACGGCGGCAACGGTCAGATGTAAAAAACTTCGATCCATGGTGTTCTCTGCTGTTGATGTTAAAAGCAAGCATATCG
This sequence comes from Rheinheimera sp. B2H12, assembly GCF_059620065.1. NCBI lineage: Bacteria > Pseudomonadati > Pseudomonadota > Gammaproteobacteria > Chromatiales > Chromatiaceae > Rheinheimera > Rheinheimera sp. B2H12. The sequence continues at coordinate 2,154,674 of NZ_CM184363.1, forward strand.
GTTCCGCAGGCAAATGCCCGGCAGCGGGCATGCGCGGCAGTTTTGGCACTATATCGACATTTAATGGCCAACCCTATCTTTTTTGGTGGAATTATTCCGACTTTTTGTAAGTGGTCGGGCCACGAAAGGTTTTGCTGCAGCAGCGAAGTCTGTACTATGTGCGGGCAGATGAATTCATCGGCAGTTCCAGATCTGAAATCAGCGTTGCAACAGGTTGAAATGGCCAGATCTTTAGATGCAAACCGCTACTTTCGCTGGAACTAAGCTGATAAACTTATTCAAGTTCCCAGCTGTGTTGGCGCAGCCTGTGTTACGTCATTCTGTGACACCCGCCTGAGCCGATGCAGTTTCCTTGTTGCAGATCCAGGACATTACATGACCACTGAAACTTCAAAAATCATTTATACCCAAACCGATGAAGCGCCAGCCTTAGCCACTTATTCGCTGTTGCCGATCGTTCAGACCTTCGCTAAAGCTGCCGGTGTGGTAGTTGAAACCCGCGATATTTCTTTATCTGGTCGTATTATCGCTGCTTTCCCTGATTTCCTGACCGCACCACAGCAACAGTCTGATGCGCTGGCCGAATTAGGCCAACTGGCGACTCAGCCAGATGCCAACATTATCAAGTTGCCAAATATCAGTGCCTCAGTACCGCAATTAAAAGCGGCCATCAAAGAATTACAAGCCAAAGGTTATGCGCTGCCGGATTACCCGGAAGAGGCTACCTCGGCGCAAGAAAAAGATGTCAAAGCACGTTATGACAAAATTAAAGGCAGTGCTGTTAACCCGGTATTACGTGAAGGCAACTCAGATCGCCGTGCGCCATTATCAGTGAAGCAATATGCCCGCAAGAACCCACATTCAATGGGTGCTTGGTCTGCTCACTCTAAATCTCATGTTGCGCATATGAGCGCAGGTGATTTTTATGGCAGTGAACAATCGGTGACAGTGCCGGCAGCAACAGCGGTACGGATTGAATTAAAAACAGCCGACGGCGCAGTGCAGGTATTAAAAGAGAAAACCAGTCTCAGTGCCTTAGAAGTGATTGATGCGTCAGTATTAAGTGTTGCTGCACTGCGTGACTTCCTGGCGGCAGAAATTCGCAGCGCCAAGGCGCAAGATGTGCTGTTTTCTGTGCACTTAAAAGCAACCATGATGAAAGTATCGGACCCGGTTATTTTTGGTCATGTTGTGACAGTGTTTTTCGCTGAAGTGTTCGAAAAACATGCCGCTGTGCTGAAAGATTTAGGTGTTGATGTCAACAACGGTTTTGGTGATTTACTGGCAAAAATCCAGCAGTTACCGCCAGCACAACGCGAAGAGATTGCAGCCGATATCGCGGCAGTGTATGCAGCGCAACCGGCGTTGGCGATGGTTAACTCAGACAAAGGTATTACCAACCTGCATGTGCCAAGCGATGTCATCATCGATGCCTCAATGCCGGCGGCGATCCGGACTTCGGGCCAGATGTGGGGACCGGACGGCAAGTTAAAAGATACCAAGTTTGTGATCCCGGATCGCTGTTACGCTGGTGTCTATCAGCAAACCATCGCATTTTGTAAAGAGCATGGTGCTTTTGACCCGCGCACCATGGGCTCAGTGCCGAATGTCGGTCTGATGGCACAAAAAGCGGAAGAATATGGTTCGCACGACAAAACTTTTGTGCTGCCAGCGGCTGGTACAGTTCAGGTTGTTGATGCTGAAGGTACAGTGCTGATGTCTCATCAGGTGGCCGCCGGTGATATCTGGCGGATGTGTCAGACCAAAGATGCACCAATCCAGGATTGGGTCAAACTGGCTGTCAGCCGGGCCCGTTTAAGCCATACACCGGCGATTTTCTGGTTAGATGCTGCCCGTGCCCATGATGCGCAGTTGATCAAAAAAGTGACCACTTATCTGGCGCAACATGACACCACCGGTCTGGATATTCAAATCATGACACCAGAGCAGGCAACACAAGTCAGCCTGGATCGAATCAGACAAGGTCTGGATACGATTTCTGTGACCGGTAACGTGTTACGCGATTATCTGACGGACTTATTCCCAATTCTGGAATTAGGCACCAGCGCCAAAATGTTGTCGATAGTCCCGCTGATGAATGGTGGAGGTTTATTCGAAACAGGTGCCGGTGGTTCAGCCCCAAAACATGTTGAACAATTTGTTGAAGAAAATCACTTACGTTGGGATTCATTAGGCGAATTCCTGGCGTTAGCGGCTTCGTTGGAGCATTTAAGTCAGGTTGCAGGCAATCAGGGGGCGCAAGTGCTGGCTGAAACCCTGGATCAAGCCACCGCATTGTTCCTCGATAACGATAAATCACCAACCCGTAAACTGGGTCAATTGGATAACCGTGGTAGCCATTTCTACCTGGCGCTGTACTGGGCGCAAGCGCTGGCAGCACAAACCAAAGATTTGGCTTTACAACAACGGTTTGCGCCATTGGCTGCCACTTTAGCAGCCAATGAAGCGACTATTGTGCATGAGCTGAATGCTATTCAGGGTAAAGCAGTGGATATTGGTGGTTATTATCGTCTGGATGATGCGTTAGCGACTGTCGCTATGCGCCCCAGCCAGACTTTTAACCAGGCACTGGCTGCCCTGTAATTGCAGACAGCACGAAGCTGATTGGTATTGACCTTAAAAAATCCGGCCTTGTGCCGGATTTTTTTATAAGTGCGCTTTCAAGTTAAGCACAGGAATGATGGCTTAGGCGCTGACTACTGGCACCTGAGCAGGTTCTGGGGTAAAAAGTGCAGCTTGTGGTTAAGCGATTTGTCCGTTTGGACTGAGGGCTGCATCCTTAGGTTTAGAGCGGATTTTTTGTTGCTGTGAGGGGTTCAGAGGGCTTGACGTCATAACGAACAACGGCAGAGTGACAGTATTTCGCTATCCGAAAGGACTGGGCCTGCAATCTATTGATTCTGACATTTGCCATTGAGTTGCAAATCTAGGTTTAATCTAGTTGCTAGTGGTTAATCATAGGATAATATTGAAAAGCCTCGTACATGAGCGGGTATCACAATAATCAATTAGTGTCAGGCAGACCCCCTGCATGGCTGCTGCCTGTCACCTGGCGCTGTTAATTACTCGGCTTTACCTTCTTCAGGTAAGGCGATATTGACAGCATGTAGGCCTTTGGGCCCTTCAGATAATTCAAAGGTCACATCCTGGCCGGCTTTCAGCGTGCGGTAGCCGTCCATGTTAATGGTTGAGTAATGGGCAAAAATGTCCTCGTCACGGCCATCTTCACGAATAAACCCAAATCCTTTGGCATTATTAAACCATTTCACTTTACCGGTAGCCATACTACATACTTCCTTCTCTTAGTTAGCTAATTTCTGTATTCTAAGCTGATAACAGCAGAGCTTCTTCAAGCCCCAACAGTTAATGTAGATAATTTGCACAACTAGTCAAGTTTTTTACTGAACTATTCGCAATTGAAAAGCACAGAATTAACCACCACATCCTTTGATGGATTAATCAGGCGTGACTATAGTTATGAGCAGCATCAGACAAACACAGGGAAATGACGAAGGTTTAGCCGAATTGACCCGGCAACGGGTAGAACCGCCGCCGATGTATAAAGTGATTCTGCATAATGATGACTATACGCCAATGGATTTTGTCATTGATGTGCTGACCCGGTTTTTTAACTTACAGTATGAAAAGGCCAGCGAAATTATGCTGAAAGTGCATTATGAAGGCAAAGCTGTCTGTGGCGTATTTACTGCGGAAATTGCCGAAACCAAAGTTCAGCAAGTCAGCAGTTATGCCAAAGAGCATGAACATCCGTTGTTATGCACCATGGAACGGGCTTAACAAAGGGTTTCAGTCAGTAACTCAGGTGGATTAGGAGTAGTGCATGTTAAATAAAGATCTTGAGTTGACGCTGAATCTGGCATTTCGCTTTGCCAGGGAACGCCGCCATGAATATATGACTGTGGAACATTTATTGCTGGCTCTGCTGGACAACCCGGCGGCAGGGGAAGCTCTGAAGTCATGTGGCGCCAATATTGACCGGTTACGTAATGAATTATCGACTTTTATTGACTCGACCACGCCGTTGATCCCTGATGGCGATTTAGAACGCGATACCCAGCCGACACTTGGCTTTCAACGCGTGTTACAGCGTGCGGTATTCCATGTGCAATCTTCTGGCAAAACCGAAGTCACGGGTGCCAATGTGCTGGTGGCTATTTTCAGTGAACAGGAATCTCAGGCGGTTTATTTACTGAAAAAAATTGATATCAGCCGGCTGGATATTGTGAATTATATTTCGCATGGCGTGATTAAAGCCGACAAAATGGATCCCAGTGATGACCAGCAAAGTGAAGAGAGCAATGATGGTACTGTTGAAGAGAACAAGTATCTGGAAAACTTCACGGCAAATTTAAATGTGCTGGCTAAAAATGGTCAGATTGACCCTCTGGTCGGGCGTGACACTGAATTGGAAAGAACCATTCAGGTGTTGTGTCGCCGCAAGAAAAATAACCCGTTGCTGGTAGGGGAAGCCGGTGTGGGCAAAACCGCCATTGCGGAAGGCTTGGCTTACCGCATTGTGCAGAATCAGGTGCCGGAAGTCATTGCCAATGCCACCATCTACTCATTAGATATGGGGGCGTTGCTGGCTGGGACTAAATATCGCGGTGACTTTGAAAAACGACTGAAATCGTTGTTAAAAGAAATTGAACGCGAAAAAGATGCGGTGCTGTTTATCGATGAAATTCATACTGTGATTGGGGCAGGGGCTGCTTCCGGTGGAGTGATGGATGCCTCGAACCTGATTAAACCATTATTGTCCAGTGGTCGCTTGCGTTGTATCGGTTCGACCACTTATCAGGAATTTAAAAGTATCTTTGAAAAAGACACTGCTTTGGTCCGTCGTTTTCAAAAAATTGATGTGGTGGAGCCGAGTGTGGATGACACCACGCAAATTCTGCAGGGTTTAAAAGAACGTTATGAAGCGCACCATGGTGTGCGCTATACCCAAAAAGCTTTAAGGGCTGCGGCGGAGTTATCTGCCAAGTATATCAATGAACGCCATCTGCCTGATAAAGCCATCGACGTGATTGACGAAGCCGGTGCCAGCCAGCGTTTGTTGCCGCTGTCAAAACGCAAAAAAGTGATTAACGTGCCAGAAATCGAACACGTTATTGCCAAAATGGCGCGGATCCCGGAGAAGTCAGTGTCGGCATCAGATAAAGATGTGCTGGCGAATTTGGACCGCAATCTGAAACTTGTGGTGTTTGGCCAGAATGAGCCGATTGAAGTACTGACTTCGGCGATCCGGTTATCCAGATCCGGGCTTGGCAACGAGGAAAAACCGATCGGCAATTTCTTGTTTGCCGGCCCAACTGGGGTCGGTAAAACTGAAGTGACCAAGCAACTGGCGAAAATTATGGGTGTCGAACTGCTCAGGTTCGATATGTCGGAATACATGGAACGCCATTCGATTAGCCGGTTAATTGGCGCACCACCGGGTTACGTTGGTTTTGATCAAGGTGGTTTGCTGACCGATGCGGTGTCTAAACATCCGTACTCAGTGGTGTTGTTAGATGAAATCGAGAAAGCGCACTCCGATATTTACAATATTTTGCTGCAAGTGATGGACCATGGCACTTTAACCGATAACAACGGTCGCAAAATCGATTTTCGCAATGTGGTGCTGGTGATGACCACCAATGCGGGTGTGCAGGAAACCGTCCGTAAAACCATTGGCTTTAAACAGCAAGACCACAGTTATGATGCCTTGGCTGAAATCAACCGCACCTTCAGCCCGGAGTTTCGTAACCGGTTGGATGGCATTATCTGGTTTAAGCATTTATCCAGAGACATTATTCTGCAAATTGTCGACAAGTTTGTCTGTGATTTACAGGTACAACTGGATAAAAAACAAGTGTCGCTTGAGCTCAGCACTGCCGCCCGTCATTGGCTGGCGGACAAAGGTTATGATCAGGCGATGGGGGCCAGGCCTATGACCCGAGTGATCCAGGAGCAACTGAAAAAACCGCTGGCGAATGAAATTTTGTTTGGCCGTTTAATCCACGGTGGTGATGTCAAAGTTGATTTAGACGGCGATGCCCTGAGTTTTGATTATCTGGACTCGGCAGTACCGGCTTAACTCAGCTGAGTTTCAGAGTTGCCACAATAGCGGACTGCCCCAGCGCTTGGCGTTGGGTCGAGTCCGTCCGACAGTGACCAAACTTGTTGCTTGTTAGCAAGATTGATAGCAAAACAAAAACCCGGCATGCCGGGTTTTTGTTTGAAGTCATTGCAACTGATTTGATTGCTGGTTACACCAGCCAGTGACTTCTGAGCGCTGAAATCAACTCAGCGTTGACGGAATACGATACGGCCTTTGGTCAGATCGTACGGCGTCAATTCAACTGTGACTTTATCGCCGGTCAGAATACGGATATAGTTTTTCCGCATTTTACCAGAAATGTGCGCGATAACGACGTGCCCATTTTCGAGTTCTACCCGGAACATTGTATTTGGCAAGGTTTCCAATATTGTGCCTTGCATTTCAATCACGTCTTCTTTCGCCATGCAGCGTACGAGCCCCTTCAGAAAAAAATTAAACCGGAAAAAAACTGCGCAGATTGTGCCGAAATCACGCGGATAAGTAAAGCAACTCAGGATGTTTTAATCAAAAGACTGCCATTTATGTCCAATCAATCGCTGTTGTGGACCGAAATCGGCTTTATAAGCCATTTTTTGACAGTCAGAAATATAAAATCCAAGATATAGTTGTTGGAGCTGTTGTTGTTTGGCTGCAGCCAACGCGGCCAGGATCGCGAGTCGACCAAGCGCCAATGAGGTATCGGTTTGATAAAAACTATAAACCGCAGACCAGGCGGTTGGTAAAGCATCCAGAATCAACACGCCAACCAAATCGTCAGCAATAAACTGCTCCAGTGTCAGGATAGGTAGCCAGTCGCATTGAAACATTGAGCTCAACTGCTCTGGTACTGGCGGAAACATCACCCCATCTTTGTGTTTACTGCTGATGTAATGCTGATACAAGGGGTAATATTGTTGCCAGTCTGGTTGCCAGTTCAGTCGATAGTGCCATTGCCGTTTGCTGGCCTTTTGCCACAGCCTGCGTTGCGAAGTGCTGGCAGTAAAGTGCTCGGGAGCAATCCGCACCGACTGACAAGCCTGACAACTGCTGCAATAAGGCCGGTAGAGCTGAGCTCCACTGCGACGAAAATTCATTTGTAACAGTTGCAAGTACAGATCTGGTTGTAACGGTTGATCCGGTAAGGTGAAAATCAGGCTTTCAAGTTGTTCGGGTAAATAGCTGCAGCTGTGCGCAGCAGTGATCCCCAGTTGTAGATCGTCCAGTTTCACAGGCTCAGCTCCAAAGTGCCTGGCCGCCAGTGTGAGGCCGGGCAGTCCTGCGCTTGTAAGCTGGTGAGCAGTTGCAGATAATCTGCTCTTTGCATTGGGCAGGCACCTTGCTGTAGTAAAAAAGGGTTTGGTAACTGACAATCAATCCAGCCTGCAGCATAACAAGACAAATGCTGTTGCAACATCACCAGCGCCAGTTTGGCGGTGTTTGGCCTGAGATTAAACATCGACTCACCACAAAACAAAGCACCGACTGTAATGCCATACAAACCGCCAACCAGTTGGGAGCCATGCCATACCTCGATACTGTGCGCTTGTCCGGCATGATGCAGTTGCAGATAAGCTTGTTTTATTGCCGGCACTATCCAGGTTGCAGGCTGATGCCTGCGCGGCGCGGCACAGTGTTTGATCACTTCGGCAAATGCTTGATTGCAGCTAAATGAAAATCGTTGCTGTTGCTGATATTTTCGCAATGACCGATTTAGCCTGAGCGCCCCCGGCGCAAATACGGCCCTGATGGCAGGAGACCACCATAGCATGGGATCTCCGGCACTGAACCAAGGAAAAATGCCTTGCCGATAAGCATGTTGCAGCCTGATCACCGACAGGTCACCACCGAGCGCCAACAATCCATCCGGGTTTGGCAGCGCTTCGCTGACTGGCGGAAACCAGCTGGGATCAGCCGTTAACTGTGGTAAATAAATAGTCATGCTTGACTGATTTATTTGTTCAGCGCATCCAGATACCGCTCAGCGTCCAGTGCGGCCATACAACCTGTGCCAGCGGAAGTGATTGCCTGACGGTAGATATGATCAGACACATCGCCAGCTGCAAACACACCGGCAATACTGGTCTGGGTGGCATTGCCATGTAAACCACTTTGCACTGTCAGATAGCCATTGTTCATTTCCAACTGGCCAGCAAAGATATCGGTATTTGGTTTATGACCGATGGCAATAAAGACACCTTGCAGAGCCAGCTCTTCGTCAGCCTGACCTTGGGTTGAAGATAACCGCACGCCAGTCACACCCATATTATCTCCCAGCACTTCTGCGAGTTCGCGATGGGTATGCAGCACTATATTACCGCTTGCAACTTTGGCATGTAACCGGTCAATCAGGATTTTCTCCGCTTTAAAACTGTCACGGCGGTGAATAAGATGAACTTCAGCCGCAATATTGGACAGGTACAATGCTTCCTCTACCGCAGTATTGCCACCACCGACCACAGCAACTTTTTGATTACGATAGAAAAAACCATCACAAGTTGCGCAAGCCGAGACGCCGCGGCCACTGAATGCCTGCTCGGAAGGTAATCCAAGGTACTTGGCGGAGGCACCAGTGGCAATGATCAGCGCGTCACAGGTATAAACGCCATTATCACCAGTCAGGGTAAAAGGTTTTTTCGTTAATTCTACCGTGTGAATATGGTCAAACACGATTTGGGTGTTAAAAGTTTCGGCGTGTTCGCGCATCCGCTCCATCAGCGCCGGACCGGTCAGACCGTGCGCGTCGCCCGGCCAGTTTTCAACTTCGGTGGTGGTGGTCAACTGACCGCCTTGTTGCATGCCGGTCAGTAACACTGGTTTTAAATTGGCGCGCGCCGCATAAACGGCTGCAGTATAGCCGGCTGGGCCTGAACCTAAAATCAATAAACGGCTATGTTGTGGATTTGACATAAAAACTCCGCTGTAAACAGCATTAATCAACGAATGAACTAAGTTGGGATGATTTTATGGCATTGCAATGCCAAGCGAAAGCAAGCAACTAAAATTAATTCAGCTGCGCTGTAAACTGCCCCTTGCTGTGCTAATGTGTTGGGAACTATGTAGTGTTACCTTATCTGGTAACTAAAGTCACGGCAGTAAAAACAGTGCTGCTGTTGCTGTGGTTGTCTGACAACGCTGACGGACAGGCGGAGGTTCATTCTGCAACAAAGCCCCAATCGATGGTATTTCCTGCTTTTTATTTGTTGGCTGAGCATGCTGTGCATCAGTCCTTTTGCTGTTGCGTATCACGAATTTAAACGGATTGGCGTCGATGATGGTTTGCCAAATGCCACTATTTACAGTGTGGCGCAGGATAAACAAGGGTATATCTGGCTGACCTCAACTAATTCTGGCTTGTTACGTTACGATGGTTACAGCTTTGCCGAATTTCCGGTGTTACAACCAGATGAGATCCGACATCAGGCCAGTTTAGATGTTGGTGTGCTGTTGATTGACCGGCAGGCGAATATCTGGGCTGGGACCTGGGGCTATGGTCTGAGTAGGATTGATGCACAAACCGGCAAGCTGAGTCGTTTTGTCAGTGATCACAAAACGGCTGACTCGTTGGCAGGGATGCAAATCCAGAGTTTATTACAAGACAGCTCCGGCCATATCTGGATCGGCACCACTGAAGGCTTGAACCGGTTGAGTCCGGATGGGCTGATGCAGCGGATTGGTGCGCCTGGCAGTGCGGTTGCGCTGCGGCATCAACGCATTTGGAGTCTGGCACAAACGGAAGATGGCAAAATTTGGATTGGGACGTCCGAAGGCTTACACTCCTGGCAGGAAGGTCAGGGGCTCTCGGCCGTGGTACTCCCTTTTCCGCAAAAAAACGCCGGTAGCCGCGATAATGAAATTCGGGCGCTGGCAACCGCTGGCCATACCTTATGGCTTGGCACCCGGCATGGCTTACTCAGTCTGGATAGCCGTCATGCAGAGCTGACGGCCATTCCTTTTTATGAAAATAAACCGACGCCTATTATTAACACTATGTTGGTCGATTCGGATGGCAAATTGTTGCTAGGCACCTACAACGGCCTGTTCCGGGTGGAACCAGAGGGGCGGATGTTCAGTCCATTCCGTTTTCAACATTCGTTATTACCTTCTGTGAATGTGCGCTCGTTATTTCTCGATAGAACTGGCGTGCTTTGGCTCGGATCGCGGGAAAGTGGTTTGTTTTATGCCCGGCATAAGAGGTCTGCATTCTCCAGCCTGGCCGCTTTGTTGCCTCAGGTTGAGGCCGAAAAGCTGAATTTTGCCGTTACCAACGTCCTGAGTCATCAGAATACATTGTGGCTTGGCAGCGCCGAGTATGTGTATCGGGTGGATTTGCGCCAGCCCAGACTGCAGCGTTATCTGACTGCCGGTCGGGTAAACGCCATTAGAGCGGCGGCGGATGGTCAGATTTATATTGCCACTGATGTTGGCCTATTTCGATATCTGCCAGACTCAGATCAGTTGGAGAAGGTATTAACACCTTTTCAGTTAGCCGGTATCAAAGATAGCAATATTCGTGATTTGGTGATTACCGACCAGGGGCAGTTTTGGTTTGGCTTATGGGGGGAAGGGGTGCTGTTTTGGGACCCGGCCACTGCGACAGTGAAAACCTATTTGCAGCAACTGCTGGCTCGTCATGTCGGTGATGCGGTGCAAGGCATGCTGGTAACGGCAGAAGACGTCTGGATTGGCACCCGCTATTCAGGTTTATTTCAGTTGAATAAACAAACCGAACTGCTCAGTGCAACTGCACAGCTACGACAAGCGGGTTTACAGCTGCCAAGTGCGGATGTGCAATGCGTCGAACAAGGCCCGCAACAACAATTGTTAATCTGTACCGCCAATGGTTTAGTGTTGTATGACCCAATCCGGCAGCAACAGCAGATTTTTGACCGTCAGCATGGCTTAACCGGTGATAATATTGTCGGTGCTTATACTGATCAGCAACAGAATATCTGGTTGTTATCAGCCAAGGGACTGACCCTCAAACCAGCCGCAGAACAAAGATTTATTAACTTCACTAAACTGGATGGGCTGGTCGCCACTGAATTGGTGTTTAAATCTATTTTTGATGATCAAAACGGTCAGATGTACGTCGGTACTATTAATGGACTGGCCATCGTCGAACCGGATTTTATCTGGGTCAATGACATCCCCCCCAAGGTTGCCGTGTCCAGTATTTTGATTAATAACCAGAATTTACCCATAGAACCACAACGTAGCCAATGGCCGCAGATCCAGTTGCAACCGACCGATAGCAGTATTGAGTTTGAATTCAGCAGCCTGGACTTTCATGATGTCAGTCGTAATCAATTCCGCTACCGGCTAAAAGGTTTTGAACAGGAGTGGTTACTGCAAACCAGTAAGCGCAGTGCCTATTATTCCAATTTACCGGCTGGCAATTATCAGTTCGAGCTGACGGGGTCTAATAATCATGGTTTATTCAGTGCTGAAATCACGACAGTCACGGTTGAAGTGTTACCGCCCTGGTGGCAAAAACGTTGGGTCCAAACGCTGGCGCTGTTATTGTTCCTTATTTTAATCCTTGCGATTCACCAGTATCGGCTTCGACATATTCGCCAGATCAATCGTTTATTGCAAAACTCTGTGCAGGAAAGAGCCAAAGCGCAGTTAATTCTGGAGACCAAAGTAGCTGAACGCACTAGTGCGCTGGAAGAAAGTTCGTTAACTTTGTCGCTGCGAACCAAACAATTGGAAAAAAGTCTGCAGGAAATTGCCAAAACCAACAAAGAATTAAAACGTTTGGACCGGCTCAAAGATGAATTTATTTCCACCGTTTCCCATGAACTGCGCACCCCACTGACCTCCATTCGTGGTGCAGTTGGTTTGGTGGCCCAGCGGGTGGTTGAACCTGGCAGCGATTCTTACCAGTTGTTACTGGAAACCGCGGTCAATAACTGTGAACGTTTATCGCATTTAATTAATGATTTATTGGATGTGCAAAAATTTGAAGCTGGTAAGTTTGTGCTGGAAAAACGCCGCGTCGAAGTGATAGAGCAAGTACGGTTATCGCTGGAAGCCATGCATACTTATGGTCATAAGTATCAGGTCAGTCTGCAGTTAACCGCGGATGCGGACAGGCCTTTATATGTGCAGGCTGATCCGTTACGGCTGCGTCAGGTGCTGGATAATTTGTTATCCAACGCTATTAAGTTTTCGCATCCGGCCGCGGTCGTCACTGTTCATGTCAGCAGGGTTGATCAGGATGTACGGGTGGAGGTACAGGACCAAGGCATCGGCATTCCCGAGCAGTTTCAGGGCCGTATTTTTGATAAGTTTAGTCAGGCAGACGCTTCAGACAGCAGAAATAAAGAAGGTTCAGGACTTGGCCTGACCATTTGCAAGAAAATTATCGAGAGTCATCAGGGCCGTATCGGTTTTCACAGTCAGGAACAGCTTGGCAGTACCTTTTGGTTTACTTTGCCAGCTATCGACACTGAGCCTGGTGTCACAACTCTGCAGGTGCAGGACTGAGTACAAGCAGCTTTGCAAGAGGCTGACTAAGCTGCCAGCCTCTTGTGCAGTCTAAGTGACACTCACCGGCAGCACATAATAATAAACCGAGATAAAATGGCAGCTACTGCCAGCCACGACCCATAAATGCCATATCACATGATGAAAACGCAGGCTATGCCACAAGTAAAAAATCACCCCCAGCGAATAACATAACCCCCCAGCCAGCAACCACCATAAACCGGCAGCAGGGACGGTCTGTAGCATCGGATTAATCGCCACCAAGGCCAGCCAGCCCATGACTAAATAAAGCACCAGACTTAATTTTTTGAATTTAAGATGGGCTAGAAACTCCAGCGCCAGCCCAAACAGCGCTACAGCCCAAATCACCAAAATCAGCCAAAATCCCCAGTTATCTCGCATGCTAATCAGGGTATAAGGGGTATAGCTGCCCGCGATCAGCAGGTAAATGGCGGCATGGTCCAGTTTGCGCCAGCGGGCTTTGCTGCGTTCACTGCGACTGCCATGGTACATACTTGAACACAAATATAATAAAAATAGGCTGCTGCCAAAAATGACACTGGACAGACTGGTTTGCCAGTCTGGTACTGACCAGGTTTTTGCCAGCATCAGCCAGGTCGCCAGCAGACTTAGCAGGGCGGCGGTGGCATGGGTGGCACAATGTAGTTTTTCTTCGATCGGCAGGTAATGGTCACGCTCAGCAGTCATAGCAGGTCCGGCAACAAAAAATTGGCTCTTATCTTACCACTAATAACATTTAATTCCGTCAGCCTGATGACAGTCTGTTGTCAAATAAGCACGGCAGAGTAGAATGCCGTTTTGATTGCCGGAGTTCAGAATGCCGTTATTGATAGTGCTGGGTTATGTCTGGCCGGAACCCAATTCTTCTGCGGCTGGCAGACGGATGCTAAGCCTGATCCAGTTATATCGTGACCAAGGCTGGCGTATTATTTTTGCCAGTCCGGCTGAGCGCGGGCCACACCGTTTTGATTTGGCTCACTGGCAGATTGAAGAAGTCGAAGTGACGATTAATGACAGCGCATTTGATCACTGGATTGGCCAATTGCAACCGGATGTGGTGTTATTTGACCGTTTTATGCTGGAAGAACAATTTGGCTGGCGGGTCGAAGCGGTTTGTCCGCATGCATTGCGTTTGCTCGACAGCGAAGATTTGCATTGTCTGCGTGCTGCCCGGCAACAGGCCTGGCAAGCAGGCAGGTCTTTGCAACTGACGGATTTACATTCCGAACTGGCACTACGTGAATTGGCGGCCATATTTCGTTGTGATTTGACTCTGACCATCTCAAGTTATGAGATGGAGTTGCTGCAACAACATTTTCAGGTTCCGGCAACTCAACTAGTCTATTGCCCATTTTTACTCGACGAACCTTTGCGTTGGCAGGCTGCTGCAGGCGTATTGGACTTTGCACAACGGCAGCATTTTATCAGTATTGGCAATTTCCGGCATGAACCCAACTGGCAAAGTGTGCTTTGGTTGAAACAACAGATTTGGCCGCTGATCCGCCAAGCATTACCACAGGCCCAACTGCATCTGTATGGTGCTTATCCGCCGCCCAAAGCCACCGCCTTGCATGCGCCCAAACAAGGTTTTCATATCAAGGGCTGGGCAACTGACGCCGCCGCCGTGTTGGCCGAAGCCCGGGTTTGTCTGGCACCATTACCCTTTGGTGCCGGGCTGAAAGGCAAATTTATTGATGCGATGCAAACCGGCACCCCAGCGGTGACCACGGCTATCGGGGCCGAAGGCATGACGCTGGATGGGCACTGGTGTGGTTTAGTGGCGGAAAGTTCGGCTGAGCTGGCCTCTGCTGCCGTACAGTTATATCAGGATGCAGTCTTATGGTCGCAAAAACAGCAACTGGGTTATCAGATCTTACAACACAAATTTGCCAAAGCCAGCTTGCAGCCCGCCATCTGGCAACAGCTGGAGCAGGTCAGAGCAGAGTTGCCAGCGCATCGGCAACGCCATTTTATCAGCGCCATGCTGCGGTTACATCAATTTCGCAGCACCAAATTTATGAGTCAGTGGATTGAAGTCAAACATCAACTGGCCACTTTAAAACAACAAATCGCAGAAGGACAGCCGGATGAATAGTATCACTCGACAGGCGCTTTGCCAGTTGCTGGACACTGAACTGGGCAGCAGCCGGATCAAGGATTATTGCCCGAATGGTTTGCAGGTCGAAGGTAAATCTTTGATCCATAAGGTCGTTACAGGTGTTACCGCCTCGCAAAAATTGCTTGATGCTGCCATTGCCGCTGCGGCTGACGCCGTGTTGGTGCATCATGGTTATTTCTGGAAAGGCGAAACTGAGGTGGTGACCGGCATGAAAAAACGCCGGCTGCAAACCTTGTTGCAGCATGATATCAATCTGCTGGCCTATCATTTGCCGTTGGATGTGCACCCGTTGCATGGCAACAATGCTAGATTAGGCGCTTTGTTAAAGCTCCAGCAGGTTCAGCCTGTTGCTGCTGTGGAGCCGTTGGGGGTGTTGATGCAGGGGCAATCCGAAACTGCCATCAGCCCAGCGGCATTTGCCGAATTGTTGCAAACCTTAACCGGCCGTACTGTGTTGCTGCATCAAAGTACACAAGCGCCGGCTTTGGTCAGACGCATTGCCTGGTGCAGTGGCGGCGGACAAGGCTACTTACCCCAGGCTGTGACGGCAGGGGCTGAATTATTTTTTAGTGGTGAAGTGTCAGAGCAGACCATTCACCAGGCCGATGAACTGGGGATCCATTTTATTGCCGCTGGCCACCACGCCACCGAGCGTTATGGCGTGCAGGCGCTTGGCCAGTGGTTAGCCAGCCAGACAGGTATTGAGGTTGAGTTTATCGATATTGATAATCCAGCCTGAATCAATCACTGACAGCTGCGGGCGGCCCATCTGTCTGAAGCTGCCATTGTTGCTGCAGCAACGCAACATATTCATACTGCAGATAATACAGCGCCTCTAACGCCATCAATGATGGCAGCCAGTCTTTGAGCTGATAAGGCGCTGGCTCGCGACTGGCGGTGCTGTGTTGGGTCGGTGCGGCATATAAATTGTCACCTTTGTGCCTACCATAATAAGCAAACCAGCGCATTGCCCGAGGTAAATGCATGGCGGAAGTGACCACGACGGCTTTATCCTGTCCAATAGCCTGCGTCAGCGCCTGTGCTTCTTGCCGAGTATTGCCTGGCGCCGGATGCAGCACTATTTGCCCAGCCGGCACGCCCATTGCTACCGCAAACTGGCGGGCGATTTCGCTGTGCTGTTGTTGCGTTGCCGCCAGATGGCCGCTAAAGTGCAGCTGCGCTGTTGGTTGCTGTCGCCAAAGCCTGATGCCTTCGCTGATGCGGGCCAGCGAGCAGGGCGCCAATTGGCTGGTCAGTGGCAACGCCGACTGATTGCTATGGCTACAGCCAAGCACCAGAATATGTTGGATCTTGTGTTGCAGTTGCGGTTGATTAAAGGCCGGATAGGATTGCTCCAGTGGCAACGCCAACTGGTCAATCAGCGGTTTACAACTGCTGGCGCTAAAGCAAAGCCAGAGTAAGAGTGACAGACGCGGCAGTTTTTGTTGCTGGCGATAACTGCGCCACAGTTGTAAAAAAACCAGCAGCCATAACAACACCAGGGGCGTGAGCAACTGCTTGAGGGAAAAATTGGCGACAAAGTCCAGCAAATCAATAGCTCCGAAGCGGTGATACAGCCAAAAGCCGCAGTAACCATGATAATGAAGTAACAAGATAATGAGCAAAACCAAATCAGACCGTAATTTTGACAGTATCGCGGCAAAATTTCAGCAGAATATTTATCAGACCAGCAAAGGCCGGCTACGTCAGTTGGTATTACAACGGGATTTAGCTGAACTTGCCTTGTTGGCGACACCAAGTCAAGTGCTGGATATTGGGGCCGGGCAGGGACAACTTTCGTTATGGCTTGCTGCGCAGGGCCATCAGGTGCATCTGACGGATGTGTCGGCCGAAATGCTGGCGATAGCGGCCCAAAGTGCTGCTGAGCAGGGCTTAACTGCGCAGGTCAGTTTTAGTCAGCAAGGTTTGCAACAGTTGGCTGCTGAGGCGGCGTTGCAACAACAATATCCGCTGGTGTTGTGTCACGCGGTGCTTGAGTGGTTGGCTGATCCAGAGCAAGCAATTGCGCAGTTGACCAGCCTGCTGGCGCCAGGTGGTATCTTGTCGTTGATGTTTTACAATGTCGATGCCAAACGATTATCGAATATTATTTATGGCAATTTTAATTATGTGTTACGGGATTTGAGCTACAAAAAGAAAGTCAGCTTAAGCCCGCAGCATCCGCTTAATCCCGTTCAGGTCAGTCACTGGTGTCAGCAACAAGGACTACTGCAACTGAGTAAAACTGGTGTGCGCTGTTTCCATGATTATTTACGCGACCGCAGTCAGCAACAGACGCAGTTCGAGTTACTGCTCGAGACCGAATTGCGTTATAACCGATTGGAGCCTTATGCTTCACTGGGTCGATATCAACATTTATTATTACAAAAACCAGCCGATCCATCGCTCTAGCGTCAAGTGGCGCGGTTTGCCACAACAAGCCGCGCCGTTGCTGTTAATCAAATTCAACTTTATACAGCACATCTACTGAACTGTTGAGCCCCCGCACTGCTTCCAGATAGAGTTTTCTCATCAGCCGATAACGCAAAGTGAATTCACCAAACTGGTCAAAAATGCCGACGCCGTATTTGACCTGTAACCGCGGCGACAGATAACCACTGACGGTGACCTTGGAATTATTACCACTGCCTGCGGTATCCAGACTGAGCTCGCGCAGGCCAAAAGCGTTGCCTATCTGACCTACCAGATTACCACTGGTGGCGATACCAAGCCCGATGAGGCCTGTGGTCATGGATTTATCACCACCGGAGCTGTTCATATCCCTGCCCAGTAACAGATAAGACAGGGCGTTGGCTTGTGGCTTGGACGGGGTGGAGAAGACTTCAACCACCGGATTGTCGACCAGACCATTGACTCTAAGACCGGCTATCACATCATCTTCGGTTTTTTCCGGATTGCGAATAGCTTCAATCGCCATCAAGGGTTGATCCACCGGGCCATTAAAACTGAGTTTACCTGTTCTGATCTGCAGATCCTGGCCATAAGCCCGGAAAGTCCCATTAATGAGATTGACCTGACCATGCACAGCTGGCAAGGCCCCTTGTTGGCGTAAACGCAACTGGCCCTGCAAGCGGGTATTTAAGCCAAAAGCAGCCAGCCTGACATCTTCACCTAATAACAACCGGACGTCAGTACTGAGTTGCCAGTGTTGTAACGGTGACGGATCATCCGACAACGAAGCCAGTACAATTTCATCATCAGACACCCGAATGGCATTTTCGGGCAAATCATTGACTTTAATTTTTCCCGCCGGCACTGTAACGCTACCGCTGAGATTGCCGCGCTCCGGACCTGCGCTAAATTGCAGATCAGGGCTGAAGGTAAGTTGGGTATCAGGTAAATTCAGCTGTAAATTATTGCCCTTGAGTTTTAATTCGGCAAACCAGTTTGCCATTACCAGCCAGTTGGCCTGACCTGTTAAGGCCAGCGGTCCCTGCGGTGTTTGCCAGTGACCCGCCAGTGTGGCCTGATAACCATTGAGCAGTAATTCCAGTTTCGATTCCAGCAGTTCAACCGGCGCCTGTTTACC
The DNA here is from genome assembly GCF_059620065.1 of Rheinheimera sp. B2H12. Lineage (NCBI taxonomy): Bacteria > Pseudomonadati > Pseudomonadota > Gammaproteobacteria > Chromatiales > Chromatiaceae > Rheinheimera > Rheinheimera sp. B2H12. The sequence continues at coordinate 2,172,977 of NZ_CM184363.1, forward strand.
GCTCAGAGTGAGGCGTTCCAGCGCAAAACGGCCGTACAAAGCCGGATTGGATAAGCGGCCTTTGGCCTGAATATCGGCAGCAATCAGGCCATCAAACTGGGTATATTCATTGAGCAAGGGTTTGAGGAAAGCCAAATCAAATTGCTGCAACTGCACACTGGCATCAAGCATTTTGTCGCTGTGCTGCAGATCGGTCAGTTGCAACTTGACCGTGGCCGAACTGTCAGTGGCCAGCTGTACTGTGAGCTGACTGCTCAGTGCTTTTTCATCCAGCGTCAGTTGCAGCTTGAGTTGTTGCCAGGGGATTTCCAGCAGACTATAACTCTGCACTCTGAGCACGCCTTGCCCACCGCTGAGGTTCAGCTTGGCAGTGGGAGCCTTTCCTGCCTGCCAGCGCAGTAACATATCGCCCTGGATCTGACCGGCCAGACTTTGTTCGGCTGGCAGTAATGCATCCAGTGCTTTGAGTTCAAACTGGTTCAGTTGCAGCGCTAACTGACCTTGCTGCGCCGACAGTCCAGTCACTGCATCCAGACAAATTTCTGCCGCCAAATCGCGCCAGCAGGAGGATGTCAGATCCAGGGTCGCTTTGGCAGTGGACCAGCGGCTGGTCAGAGGTTGCTGCAAACTCCAATCCCCGAGGTCAGATTTTAGCCTGACTTCTTGCCAGGTCGCTTGCCATTGTTGCTGTTGCCAGCGGCCTTCGGTCGCAATCACGGCCTGTAACTGATGGCTTTCCAGCAATAAATGACTTTGATGCGATTGCAGGGTACCAGCCAGTTGCCAGTCCAACTGTTGCAATTGCAAGCCGGGAGCCTGGCCTTTGCCTACCTGCAATGACAGCTGGCTCGGCAGTTGCCCCAGCGACTTTAACTGGCCTTGCAGACTAAAACTGTCCAGCAAATAATCATCCAGATAATTCAGCGCACTGCCTGTGATTGACAGTTGAATATCTGGCGTTGCCGCAGCCCCGGTCAGCACTATGCTGCCATGGATCTGACCTTCGGATTGTGGCAGCGATTGCGACAGATCGGTCACTGTCAGTTGTAGTTTTGACTGCCATTGCTCAGCCAGCGAACCTGTCAGTTGCAACTGGTTTGGCCCATGCTGCAATGTCAGACCTGTGGTTTGTAATTGGTAATGTTGCTGTTGTTGTTGCAGTGCGAGTTGGCCCGTCAACTGCAGTGGTAAATCCCGCAGTGTGCCGTGCAGTTGCAGCAGTGGCAGATCCAGCCTGAGCTCGGGCTGTAAACTGGCGTTCAGTTCAAGTTTGCCACTGAGGCTGCCCGGATAATCGACCCAAAATAAGCCGGGTTGCAGCTGTTTCAGTTCGACTTTGCTGGCGAGTTGCGAAGTTGCATGTTGGTAACTGCCGCTGGCCCGAAGCTCACCACCCAGGGTTTGGATCAGCAGTTGCTGCACGTCCAGTTGTTGGCTGGCTTGTTGATAATTCAGGGCAAATTCCAGCTTGCTGTTGGGCAAATCAGGCAGTTGACTATTTAAACCTCCGCTGAGCTGCAGTTGGCTTAAATCGCCTGTGACTGTCAGCCGCACATTGCTGGCCTGATAGCGGGGTTGTTGCAATGGCCAAGACAATAAGTCGCTTTGCAGTTGGAGCGAAAGGGGGAGCTGAGCCCGGTTGAGGTTGATGGTGCCCGTTAAGCTGGCTTGTTGTTGCCCCGTCAGTGCCAGTTGCAAAACCAGCGCTGATAAAGGACCTTGCAGTTTCACCGCCAGCTGTTGTTGTGGCAGATAACCAGCTGCACTACCCTCAATGCTGGCTTGCAGACTTGCCTGCGCACCGAGAAACCCTTGTTGCGCTGTCGCGGCATCGGGCTGCAATTGCAGCTGTGCTTGTAACTGCAGTTCAGGCTGGCTCAGTTGCAGGTTGTCCAGCTGCAGTTGCCATAGCGTCGGACTCAGGCTGGCCGCCAGTTGCAATTGCTTCAGCTCAATGGCAGCTTGCCCAGGCAATTGCAGGCTGCTGCGACTCAGTTGTAAGGCAGATAATTTTAACCACAGCGGCAGTTGCAGCTTGGCCAGTTCGGGTAGCTGCAGTTGCTCGGTTGTAGCTTCAGTTTGTGCTGTGGCCGCCAGTTGCAGCTGTAGCTGATCAAAGCTGCTATCCCCAAGTTGCAGCAGATCAGCCCGCCAGTTGAGGCTGCTATTGCCTGTGGCCAGCACCAGTTGCAGTTGCGGCAACTGAACCTGGATGTTTTTTAACTGAATATCGTTAATTTGGATTGGCAAAGGGGCTTGCAGCAGTAAACCTGCTGTCTGTGCTGCTGGTTGTGGCGTCTCGACAATTGCCTTCTCCACCATTGCCTTGTCAACAACAGCAGTGGCAACTGCGGCAGATTGAGCAGCAGGACCGGGCTCGCCAGCTGTTGCCGCTTGGCCTTTGGTTGGCGGACTGGCGCTCAGTGGCTGTTGTTGTAGCTGCAGATCTTGCAGGTACAGATGACCTAAACAAAGCTCGCCGCGTTGCAGGCAGCGCCAGTCCAACTGACTGCTGAGACTGCCGGCTTTTAGCTCAATATCCGCCTGTTGATAGGACAGTTGCCGGATCTGAAAACCTTGCCATAAATTACCGTCAATGCTGCCAATCTGCAGGCCAGGCACCAAAGCTGGCGCCAACTGCTGAACCAATAACAACGATAGATTGGTGCCCAGCACCGCCAATGTAATCAGCAGCAATGCCAAGATACTGAATAATGGGGTTTTCAGCCGATACCAGATAAACTTCATAATTCAGGTCCCAGCGTAAAGTGAAGACGGAATTCGCGTTTGGGTTCACTATCCAGAGCCACCCCTAAGTCCAGCCGGACTGCCCCAATAGGCGAGGCCCAGCGCACACCGGCACCGACACTTTGTTTCCAGTCAGGCTTGTCATTCCAGGCACTGCCATAGTCGGTAAATAACGCCAGCCACCAGTCACCTTGCACTCGATATTGATATTCCAGGTTGAGGGTTGCCAGTCTGGTGCCGCCAATGAATTGCTGTTTATCATCGGTCGGTGCCACGTTGCGATAACGATAACCGCGTAAACTATTGTCGCCACCAGCAAAAAAACGTAAAGACGGCGGAATGTTCAGCACTTCTTCCTGCAATATAGTGCCGGCATCTAACCTCACTAACCAGCGCTGATCAACCGACCAACTGCCAATCCAGCCCGCCCGGCCACGCAGTCGGATAAAGTCGGTGTCAGAGCCCCAGCTCTGATCGGCCACTTCCATCGCCAGCAAATAATAATCGGCTTGCATCGGCATACTACCACCGCTGTCAGTGCCTTTGCTCAGGCTCAGACCCGGCAAAATCAGATTGGCCTGATCGTCCTGTTCCGCCTGAATAAAGTCTTCATATAACCAGCGAATAGAGGCGTTACGGGTCCAGCCATTGGCGAGCAGCCAGTTGCGCTCTGCCACCAGGTTGAGCTCTTTACTGCGGGTATTGGTGCTGTTCTCGTCCAGATTTTTAAAACCCAGCACAAACTGGTAATAGTCATGGCTGACATTGCGTAGCGGCATTTTATAGCGACTTTCAAAACTTTGTTCTGGACCAGACAAGGATAAATCGGTCAGCAGACTGTGGCCACGGTCATTGAGCCAGGGTTTTTCCCATTTAGTTTTCACTCTGGGGCCAATATCTGTGGCAAAACCGATACCGGTTTCCAGCACATTACGCACTGCTGGTGTCAGTTCAACGGTTAAATCCACCAGGCCGTCATGGCGATTTTCGACATCGGCATTCATATTGATACCAGCAAACCAACTGGTACTGGCCAGCGCCTGATTCAGCTCACCCAATAAGCGTGCTGAATAATGATCTTTACTGCGAAAGGTCAGTAAACTGCCAAGCCTTGCTTTGCGGATCTGCGAGCCGCTAAAATCAATCTTGCCAAAGCGGTATCTGACGCCGCTATTAAAATACAATTTCACAGTACCGCGTCGATCACCTGGCCGGACGTATAACTGGCTGCGTTCGAATTTGGCATCAAAAAAACCTTTGCGGTTGGCCAGGCTCAGCAATTCTTTTTTGAAGTTTTCATACTTGCCGTGATGCATCCGCTCGCCTTTTTTCGGCGCCGCGTTTTTCAGCAATTGTAAAAACTGGGTGTCATTGGCCGCTTCGCCAATCATACGTAAGTCGTTGGTCTGAATATAAACATATTTATTGGCGGTAATTTTGGCATGCAGGATATAGTCTTTGCCTTTGCGTTCATCAATGAAATCAACCACCACCTGATAATAACCAAGGCCGCGCAGTGCCTGTTTAATATCGCGACTGACACGGTTCTTAAAGCGGGCCGAATGATTAATTTCCGCCGGACTGATGTCCGCCAGATAAAGCTCAATGTTTTCTTTGCGCTCACCGGTGACACCGCTAAGCGTTATTCGATTGGCAGCTTTCAGCGCGCCACAATAGACGAAGCTTAGTAGCAACAGGCACAAGGTCAAAATACGGATAACAGCCACTCCCTGGAAAAGCACAATAACATCAGTGCCGCAAACAAGCTGACAGCACTTGCTGACTGAGTCAGAAGTATAGAGGCAAGCTGTTGTTTTTCAAAGCCGGCAAAGCTTAACAGTCGAAACTGAACGCAGACTGAGTCTGCGTCAGCCGACCACAAAACGACGCTGAACTGGCCGTTTTGTGGCTCATTTGTACTGATTACAAGTTTGTCGCCGGTAGCGTGGACTCGTTGTCCGTTGCCGCTGGGGTAGCCGTCAGGTCAGATACTGCTGCTTGTTGCAACAATTCATCCAACTGACTGATTTGCTCGCAGATAATCCAGTCTTTTTCATCAACCCAGTTTTGGGCGCCATTTTTAACGGTGCGGATTGGCACAATATAACGGCAACTGGTTTGTGGCTTAACTGAGGCAAAAATGGGTACAAAGCCAAAGTTCAGCGCGGTTTCAATCAGCGCCTGCTGGTTATGCGGATCGATATCGGCGGCTTCGTCAATATAAATCGGGATCCGGTATTTACCGCGCTCGCGCTCTGCCAGTAACTGGCGAATAAACAGCATGCCGCACAACAATTTAATGGTGATGCGGGTACCGTTCGAGCCAGCTGAATCGATTTTGTCGAAATATTCCACATCACCGGCGCGATTGACCACTTTAAAGCGGATATCAAATAAATCTGACAGTGTCAGACCGGCTTTATCGCTGGCGGCCTGGATCAGGTAATCTTTGGCGGCATTAATTTCACGTTCGTCCGTGGTGACACCAGGTGCCAGTAAATCCAGCGTATCGCCTTGCTGATAAGCATCGGACGTGGTCAGAATGGTATCAATATGGCCAACCAGCAATTTCCGGTCAACAATTTCAATTTTAAAATCCTGCAAGTTCGAGATCTGATGCCGCCAGATGCCGCGGTTAAAGCTATTCAGTTCACGGTGCAGGCGGTCTAAATCAGAACGTAATCCCTTCAGGGTGGACGCGACTTCCGTCAGCGCAACTCTGGCCCGGCGTTCAATGGCTTCGCGCTCTTTATCCAGATGATGGAACGCTTGGATCAGTTTTTGGTATTTAGCATCTTCATCAGTCTCGGCTTCAAATTTACTGATGCCGGCGTTAAAAATAAACAGATAGGTATTTTTAACGTTGATTTCCAGTAGTTTCAGTTCCTGACAATGCTTGTTGTAGGAGCGCAGCTCATCGGCCAGATTGTCATATTCCAGAACAATATCAATCGGGTAGGGCGTGACTTTGCCACTGTAAAAATCAAGCTGGAAGTCGATCCGCTCTTTTTTCTCGTGCTCAATCCGTTCCAGTTGTCGTTTCAGCTGATCTTGTTTGTTGGTGACCAGATTGCGCCGATCGGACAGACTGCTGGCACGTTGTTGTACTTGCGCCAGTTGTTCATGCAGAATTTCCTCTTCCCGTTCCAGCTCGTCGATCAATGCCTGCTGCGCATCGCGTAGTTCCAGCATTTGTTCGTAACGGCCAAAACGTTTTAAGTCTTCCTCCGCCTGCAGCATATCGCTGTATAAACGTTCTTTTTCGCGGGTTTTACCGGCTAAATCCTGCGCCACTTCTTCTTGCTGTTCCAGCGTTGCCAGTGTCAGTTGCAGTGCTTCAATTTGTTCTTTTAACTGAATTTTACCTTCAACACCTGTCATATCCGGTGCCGATAGATGGGCTAAATCAATCACAGCACCTTTGAGGTGGAGTTTACCCTGGCGGAAGCAATCCGCCAGTTGACTCAGTTGCTCAGCAAAAGCATCGTCGTCATTGATCTGCACATCACCACCACTGGCGGTGGATAACGACAACAGATCCGGGTTTAGCGCTTTGATCAGTTGCTGTACTTCCGGCAGCGATAAATCTTCTCTTAATCTGGAATACAAATTGTATTCGAGGTTTTTCAGCTGCAGTTTTAAGCTTTTCAGTTGCTTTTGCGCCTGTGCCTGCTGATGTGCCAGCGTCACCGGATTCAGGTTGGCGGCGCCTTGTAAGCTATGACTGAGTGATTCATAACTTTGACGGATATTGGCCAGATTAGACTGTAAGGTTGGTAAATTGGTCAGGCTAAAGCGTTGTGCCAGCGTATCAAATTCGCTGAACCATTGGCTGAGTTGTAATTTACGGCCGGACAACTCTTTGATTTGGCCAACATACAAACGTTGTTTTTCTTCCAGTTGGCTTTTTTCGTGCTGTAACGCCTCAAGATTACCGGCGAGTTCAGCCTGCTGATCATCGAGATAACTTTGAAATTCAACCAGCGCCAGATCCAGTTTTGGCGCATAAGCCGCCAACCGACCTTTGAGCACAGCGCGGTTATCAATCAGGTGTTCCAGCGCTTCGACCGCTTGTTGCTGACTTTCCAATGCTTTTAATTCACGCCGATCACGATTCACCTTTTCAAAAGCATTGTGCCAAACGGTATAAAAGTCGACTTTAGGGTCGCTTAAATGCCGGGCAAACACCGGCAATAACAGTCGTTTCACATCCTGGGCTGTCAGGCGGTGCAGGTTCAGAATGCGACGGAAAATGTCTTTATAAACAGGTGCATCACTGACGTTGGTCAGTGGGATCATGCGTAAATTAATTTTGCTGTCATAAGGTGTCGCGCCGCCGGTCAGCATGGCGTTTAGCTCGGAAGGCTTTAATTCCAGCGGCTCAAAACCAAGCTGACGCAGATGATGATCGAGTTTGTTGTATTTGATAATGCTGTTATTAAGCAAATAATGCGCTAAATCCAGTTTGCCGTTGTAGCAAAAATACTGGTAGTGATAACCAGCAATTTTACCCAGGCCAGCCACCCCAATCACGACTGGACCATTGGGCAGGTTGGCTTCCAGCAGAATATAACTTTGGTCAGTGCCAAAATAAAATTTGCGGGTTTCATCCAGATCATGGCCGTCCCATTCGGTCAGCCTTAAGTCGTTGATCAGCGGAAATTGCAAGGCATTAATCACCGAGCTTTTGCCGGTGTTGTTCGGGGCGCAAATAGAGGCAGAATGATCCAGTGGAATGACGCACTTGGCATAACCTGCGGTGTTTAATAAAGCGAGCTTGGTTAAGCCGTATAACTCAGACATCGGCTTGCTCCTGTGCTGTGGCAGAGTCGGTGGAAACATCGGTCAGTTGGTCAACCGCCATCAGGGCATCCAGATAACGGTAGATAGGTGCCAGTAACTTAAAGTGTTCACCCTGAGCCTTGGCAAAACCATAACGTAACATCCGGTTCATCACTTCGCGTTTTAAGTCGGTGGCGGAAAAAACTTCCAGTTGTTCAAATAAATGGTATTGCTGCTGCAGAATGCTGGCCAGAATTTCGTGGCTGATTTCGACGTCAAATAAGGCGCGTAATGGGTCCTGACCCTGATCAGCAAAATATTCCACCAGGGCATAAGTGGTCAGGGCAAATAACCTGGAGATTTTACCCATATTGACGGTGGCATCATCGACGTCAAAATGAAAATAACCACGGCTGTCGCGTTTGAGCTGATTGCCAAGCGCGCTGAACAGGGCACTGTAAGCGTTTTCGTTGAGATCCAGTTCCTGCCACAGTGCAAAGTCCTGCTCGCTGATATGATAACCAGTGCTGAGTTTTTTATGAATTTCAGCTAGTTGGGTTAATTGTTCCAATTCGATCTGCATGCATTAAGTTCCGGAAGTTGCAGTGGGGACAAAAGGGTGTAAGGTCAGCCGATAACCGTTGACGTCCAGTTGCTGGCGTTGTTCAAGATGCTGTAATTTGAGCGTGGGCGCCCGGCTAAGTTCCTGATAAATGAATAATAATTCATCAACGGGTAGCTGCGGATAACTGTTGGCCAGCCAGCGCGATAAATCGGTGTTGGCTTTTTGGCTGCGGGCTGATTTTAACACATCCTGCAGCTCTGGCACCCGAATGGCGGCATTATCACCCGGGTCAACCTGCTCAGGCATTTGATAAGCTTCATCCTGATAATCAACCAGTTCAGCCATATAGCTGGTGATTTGGTTGGCCGAGCCTAAGCTGAACTTCTGATGATCTGAACTGAATTTAGGGGCGAAAAGCTCCATGGTCGGCTCCAGGCCTTTTTTGCGCAAAAGCGCTAATAAAGCACTGGCATTGCGCGAAATCAGCGTGTTTTTGCGCAGCTCTTCTCGCAGCGGCATCAGCACATCGGTGCTGCGAATGAGAGACTCACGGCCAATTTGGTTCATATCGAGTAAGCGGGTACGCAGTTGCACCAGCGGTTCTTTTTCCGATTGCAAAAAGCCGGTTTGTTCAATCTGCAGGATCAGCTCGCTCAGCACCAGTTCAAGTGCCTGCATACTATGCTGAAACGGGCCATTGATATCAATCATTTGCAGTACAGGCTCGATGTACTCATCAAAAGCTTCCATTACGGCACTATATCTTTTGGCCAGGCTGAGTTTGGCTTCATCGGCTTTCGCCTGTTCGACCAGGTGCAGGATGGCACTTTCATTTTTACGAAAATGTTTCACTACTTCCCGCACCCGTTCATCCATCAGCCGGATAAAACGACGCATTTCGCTGACATCTTTGCTGTCAGCAGCCAGTTTCAGCTTTTGCCGCAGCCGGTCTAAATCTTCAATCCGGCTCTGAATATCACCAACAGTGCCCAATTGATGTTCCTGCGTGAGGAATTGAATAAACTCCAGCACCGCCCGGTTCAGTTCTAACTGACTGGATTTTGCCAATGGGATCAACACCTCATGTTGTAACAGGCGTTGAGCTTCCCGGAACACCTGCTCGCTGCTAAGCCCAGGATTGTTACGTTGCAACAGGGCTTGCACGTCCTGAAAACTGAAACTGCCGAGCTGACTGCGACCGACCAGCGTGCTTAGTACAGGCCAATGATCATCGAGGCATTTGATTATTTTTTTTGCTGATAGCATGAAATGGTAACTTTTTAGTAATATTTAGCTGATATAGACCAATGTATCACCAGTGGCGGGTAGTGCTGACAGTCTGACGGTGGTAGAATGCCGCCCCGCCAATATATCTCACTTCCACTCATATAAGCTGGTGAATTTTATGTTAAGTACGGTAATACTGGGCTTAGTGGCCCTTGCATTTGTGCTGATCGTTATAGAGGATATTATCCACGTAAACAAGGCAAAAACGACACTTTTTTTCGGTACTCTGTGCTGGATTTTAGCCTTTATCTTCCCAATGCACGGCGCTACAAGTGCCGAAGTCAGTGAACAACTTAACCATAACCTGCTAGAAATAGCCACTTTATGGCTATTTTTAATGTCGACTATGACTTTTGTTGCTTATCTCAACAGTAAAGGCTTTATTGCCCAGATGGTGCAACGGATGTTGCCGAATGAATTATCTGAGCGGCGGCTGATGTTTATCATTGCTGCATTTTCCTTTGTGTTTTCATCTTTTGCCGATAACGTCACCGCAACTCTGGTGTCCATTGCTGTCATTGCCAGCTTAAAGATGGATGTGAAAAAACGCATCAAATACGCAACGCTGATTATCTTTGCAGTCAATAGTGGCGGTGTTTCGCTGATCACGGGTGATGTGACGACCTTGATGTTCTTCTTGGCGGGTAAAGTCACTATTGCCAATTTATTGTTGTTGGTTATTCCTGCATTTTTCGCTGTTGCTGTGCTGGCCATTTTACTGTCTCGCGGCATGAATGACCGTATTAAAATTGAGAAATCGACCAAGCCAATTGAAAAAGCGGATGCCATTATTGCCGCTATTTTTGCTGCAACCATTGGTTCAACTTTATTATTCAATATTCTGTTCCAAATTCCACCAGTACTGACCTTCCTGTTTGGCTTGGGTATCATGTTCCTAAGCGCACAATATTTGCTGCGTAAAAAAGCAACCCAAAGTATTTTGAACTACGTCCGTGAAGTCGAGTTTGAAACACTGCTGTTCTTCTTGGGTGTGTTGTTGTTGGTCGGTATTTTAAAAGAGATCGGTTTCCTGAATAACTTCACTAACTTGTACATAGTGTTGCCACCACTTGAAGCAAACTACCTGATGGGATTGGCGTCGTCTTTAATTGACAACGTTCCATTAACAGCCGCGCTGTTAAAAGCTGATTTAGGTATGACTGCTGCGGAATGGTTATTGCTGACCTATGCGACAGGCGTTGGCGGCTCCATCCTGATCATTGGTTCTGCTGCGGGTATTATCGCGATGAGCAAAGTGAAAGAATTGACCTTTGGTAGCTATTTTAAAATGGCTGGTTACCTGCTGTTCTCATACAGCTTAGGTTATGCTGGTGTTTATTTTGTCGGACATACCGTCCTCGGTTAACGCTTGAGCATGACGATGAAGACGCGCCGCAAAGTTTGCGGCGTTTTTTTATACACAAAGATTCAATATATTGCTGCAACAGCCATCTAAAAGGCTGTTGCCTTTTGGAAAAAAGTCGCGTATCTTAGCCGCGTCAATCATATCTGATAGACCAGAAGAGGAGCGTTCACCAGGTAGTTCAGCACAGGTGGCTATACACCGTACACTGAATGAGGGGGATGAATGCCGAGAGCCTGACTGCATAGCACAGTCAGGTTCGGTCAAAAGGGCTGAATCCCTGCGACTGTCACCTGAAACCCGGTGGAGAGCTTCTGGCCTTTGTTCGTCTGCAAGTAGACAGCAACTGCGGAAGTTATTTCGCCTGCTGTATCTGATTGTTGCGCTGCAAAAGCCATGCTCTGCTTATGTTTTTTATAAGGAGAGAAACCTTGTCAAATCTCAGTTCAGTTTCCCAAAGCTCAATGGGCCAGTTATCTTCCATCTCATCTGCAGCCATGATAGTGGCTAAATTTGGTGGCACCAGTGTGGCTGATTTTGCCGCCATGTCGCGTTGTGCCGATATTGTCTTGGCCGATCCCAGCATCCGGCTGGTGGTCGTCAGTGCCAGTTCTGGCGTGACGAATTTACTGGTCGACATCACCCGTCAACAAGAACCGGCAGCGCGTTTACTTGCTTACGCCGGTGTTGAACGAATTACTTACGCGGTATTGCAGCAGTTGCAACAACAAGCGCTGGTTGGCGCTGCCATTGAACAACTGCTGTTGGAACTCAAAACCCTGGTCAATGCTGAGCGTAGTTACAGCGCGGCGGAAAAAGATTTACTGCAATCCTTTGGTGAAAGATTAAGCTCAGTGTTGTTTGCTCAGGTGCTGGCAGAGCGGGGGGCGGCAGTCAGTAGTTTTGATGTACGCCGGGTGATGCGCACTGACAGTCGATTTGGCAAAGGGGAGCCCAAAATTGGCGATATTGCAGCTTTGACTGCACAGTACCTGCTGCCACTGTTGCATCAGCAGTTGATTGTAACGCAAGGTTTTATTGGCGCAGATGCGCAGGGGCAAACCACCACGCTTGGCCGTGGCGGTTCCGATTACAGCGCGGCAATTTTAGGAGAAGCCATTGGCGCTCGTGTGGTGCAAATCTGGACCGATGTGGTCGGCATTTTTACCACAGATCCACGCTTGACGGATCAGGCGCGCTGTATCCCGGAAATCAGCTTTGATGAAGCGGCCGAGATGGCCACTTTTGGCGCTAAAGTGTTGCATCCGGCTACCTTGATCCCTGCCATGCGGCAGAACATCCCGGTGTTTGTTGGTTCCAGCCGCGAGCCTCATGCGGGGGGCACCTGGATTTCCAAGCATGTCGATACCAAGCCTTCTTATCGGGCTATTGCCTTGCGTAAAGCCCAGACCCTGATCACGGTCAAAAGTCCGGCCATGCTGCACGCTGCTGGTTTCCTGGCACGGGTGTTTGATATCCTGAGCCGGCATCAGATTTCGGTGGATCTGGTTACAACCTCAGAAATTAGTGTTGCTCTGACGCTGGATGACGCGCCGGGCAGTGCTTTTAGTCAGTCGATTGAACCTGCGCTGGCCGAGTTAACCGCATTTTCCGAAGTTACAGTGGAGCAGGATTTAAGTCTGATTGCAGTGATTGGCAATCATTTGCACAGTACCCGTGGCGTGACTGGATCATTATTTCAGGCATTGGAGAAAATTAATATGCGGCTGATTTGTCATGGTGCCAGCCGGCATAATTTATGTTTCCTGGTGCGGGATCAGGAAGCGGCGGTTGTAGTGAAAGAATTACATCAGGCGTTATTCTGAGTCTGGCACTGGCTGGCAGTAATGCAATGCTGCCAGCCAGCGTTTTAAGGATGCAAGTTAGACAAAAAGCTGTTTGATTTCATTAAATAAGGTTTTAAATTCCGCGGTTTGATAAAACTCAGTTGAACTGATTAAACCTGCCTCAATATAGGGTTGATATAAGCTGTTTTCGTCACCTTCTGCATTAAAATGACCGTGCTTGATGGCTGCGATCCGGATGAAATCCAGATAAGAAGGATGTTTTGGCTGATAAGTACTGGTATGCCATTGTTCTGCGACTTCAATCAACTCTTCATTAAATCCCCAGGACCGCAGGATAGTCCCGCCAATTTTGGATGACATTGACGCAATGGCTTGCTGTATAAAACCTTCTTCACCAAAAATATCATGATGTTTTTCGGCTTCAGTCAGGATAGGTAATGCGCCGATATTATGCACCAAACCTGCCAGTGTCAGTGTATCGAAATTCACTGCGGTATGTTTAAAATTGGCATTGTATTGTTGCATAGTGGTCAGAGCAAAAGCAGTGATTTCCAGTGTTTCAGACCAGACGTGAGCCATTTGCGCTTTGATAAAGGGCGTTTTAGAAACAAAGAGTTGTTCCATTGCCATCGCTGTCACGACGTTCTTAATATAACGTAAGCCAATCCGGGTGGTTGCCTGATGCATGGTGTTGACGTGCACACCACGGCCAACAAAGGCGCTATTGGCTATTTTCATGATGCGAGCCGATAAGGCCGGATCATGCGAGATCATTTCCGACATTTGATTGAGATTAACATTGGGATCATCGGCTAATTTTCTGATTTTTAATGCAATTTCCGGAAGGCTAGGTAACACCAGTGTATCGGTACGGATTTTTTCAATTAAGATTGTGAGTAAGGCATTTTGCGCAGTCATATTAGAACCCTGTAACAGCTTGTTGTCATTGTTGGTATTTAGCAACAATTTGAGTATTGTCCATTCTCTGAAACTTTCACAGCAGCAGCAGAAAATAAATAATGGCGAAACTTGCGCTGGAACACAACAGATGATTGTTCATTATTTAAATATATATCAATCAGTTAACTAACGGACCTGCAACAGGAAAATGCCGGTTAAAATTTATCCAGCAAAGCTCTGTGATAATCAGCGATTGTGACGGTGAAGCCCAGTTGCTGTATTTGCTGCTCAAGTTGCTGCAATTGAACTTCAAGTTCTTGTAAATTAAGTACATTATCATCAAGTAACCAGAGTTGGCGCGAGCCATGATAATTAAACAACATCACAATGATGGCATCCCGGTGATCAGCTTTAACTGCAGCCTGCAAGGCGCGCAGCCGGCGATTGATCTGGTTGAGTTCTTGTTTTAGCTGCCAGACATAAGCAATTTCATGGAACCAGGGACGGCGTTTCAACTGTTGTAAGGTTTTACCGACCAAAGCCGCGGCAATAGCAACGCCAAGCAGGTTCAACCAGAAATTTTCACCTGGCGCAGCACCAAACCAATGGATCAGCAAGGTTGATAAACCGACGCCCAAGCTGGCAAAAGCGATCACAGCTGCTGTAATGGTAATGTTTAAATGGCGGCGGTATCTGGTTTTATCTATTTCAATTAATTGCATTTTTCATCCATCATTTGCAAAAACGGCAGTATAGCAGTTCATTCTCAGTTGTAGGCAACTTCAACTGAGTTGCCATTCTGTCAGGCCTTCAGCCTGATTCAGTTGATGCCAGCTTGGGCGTTGCCTGCTGGCATCTGCCAGCCGTTTTAATGCCGGCCAGGCTAAAGCTGTGGTTGGCATATTGCGTGACCAGCGCATATACATGGTCAGTAACAAATCTGCGACGCTGAACTGTTCGCCGCAAAGCCAGGGGCCATGTTGCTGCAAATGCAGTGCAAGCTGCTGCCAGATAGCCGCAATCTTGTGCTCTAATTGTTGTTTCACTGCAGCTGGATACTGCTCAAAGCCTAAATCCGGCGGATAAAACCACAACCGGAATACCGGTGCTAATTGGTTGGTCAGAAAACACATCCATTGTAAAAAAACAGCCCGCTCCGGGCTTCCAGGCATTGGTGCCAATCCTGCCGATGGATGCTGCTCGGTCAGGTACAACAGCAGCGCCGCGGATTCAGTGCGATACGCAGTCCCATCAAACAGTACCGGCACCTGGCCGAGCGGATTTTTTTGCAAAAAATCAGCAGACTTTTGTGCCGAGCTGGAAAAATCGACCAACTGCAGGCTAAAAGGGACCTGCAGTTCAAGTAATAACCAGTGCACCACTAAACTGGCACTGCCGGGTGAATAATAAAGCTGATACATAGCGCAGATCCTTGCTAAAAAACTGTCTTATTTTTGAGCTATTTTAGGGAAATGTAAAGGCTGAAGTACCGGAACAGTCGGCTGATCGGAGCTGCTGGCTGCCCAAAAGCGGCCAAGCCGCCAGTTACGCTGTTAGCGTGCTATATTGCTGTGCTGCTTAGGGCTGGCGCCATGGTGACGCCAAACAATTTATCGCGGATGCGCCAGAATCTGCCATCTTTACGGGCTACTATCGCGGCAGGTGGCACCAGCCGGTGATTTTGTGCCAAAATAGCACGGACTGAACTGCTGTCAAAAGGGCGGTGCCGGTCCGGCAAGTGCGGCGGCAGAAATAACCGGGCAAAACGTTGTTTTTGCGCTTTGCTCTGCATCGGCCAAAATTCATGCAACTGCTGGCCATCCTCGCCCTGATAGCTGATTTTCAGCCGTGCCTGACCCTTAGTGTCAGTTTGCGCTTCCAGTGTCAGGCTGTGTGGATACAGGATCAAAGCGTCTTTTAACTTCATCGCATCCTGTAATTTTTTATCCGGATCGACCAGTACCGTCTGGCAAGCATGACAAAATTTGGCAGCAATATCATGCTCTTCGCCGCAATCCGGGCAGAACTTAGCGCGAAAACGATAACCACAGGCGACGATATTGGTTAAATCACGTCGGTCAAAGCCCTGACATTTGCGGCCATAATGCTCCAGCACCAGACCATTGACGTCGGTTTTGCCCCAGAAGGTATTGGCAAATTGGCAAAGCGGGCAGGGGATGGTCACCAATTCGCTGTCGGACGACGGTGGTGCAGAACCGACTTCCGGTGAATACAAGTCATACATGTTGCCGGCGTAATCCAGCACCAGGCAATCGGTTTTTCCTGGCGACAAGCGCAGACCCCTACCAACAATCTGCTGATATAAACTGACTGACTCAGTTGGGCGCAGGATAGCGATGAGATCGACATGAGGGGCATCAAAGCCGGTGGTAAGTACAGCCACATTGACCAGGTATTTTAATTGTTTGGCTTTAAACGCCTGGATCAGGTGCATGCGTTCTGAAGCTTTAGTTGACGCCAGGATCAAGGCCGCTTCCCCCGCTGGCAGATACTGTAGAATTTCGCGGGCATGGGCCGAAGTGGCGGCAAAAATCATCACACCTTGCCGGCTTTTGGCATAGTGTTGCACTTGAGCGATGATTTGCGGTGTGACTCTTTTCGCACTGTTAATCACTGCGGCCAGCTCCTCTTCGCGAAAATAACCGGCTGCAGTTGGTTTTAAGCCTGAAAAATCATAGCTAAGCAAAGGCGCATCCAATACCCGCGCCGGGGTCAGGTACTGCTGATCTAATAAATGCCGGATCGGCAGTTCGAAAATGCAGAAGCGGAAAAATCGCGGTTCCTCTGAACGCACCAAACCCCGGCTGTGATATTGGTAAATAAAGCCCTGACCCAGCCGGTAAGGGGTAGCCGTCAGGCCAAGAATTTTAATGCCGGGATTTTGCTGTTGCAGATGACGAATGACCTGGCGATAACTACTTTGCTCATCCTGCGCTGCTGTGTCAGACAAGCCAGCAGCAGATTGCTGGGGTACCCGATGACACTCATCGATCACCAATAAACTAAAGCTGGCGGCAAAAGCGCTAAGATTGCGCGCCACCGACTGGATCGAGGCAAAGACCACTTTATCGTCGCTTTCTTTGCGGCCAAGGCCCGCCGCATAAATGCCAGCAGTTAAACCATATTGCTGATATTTACTGTGATTTTGTTCCACCAATTCTTTCACATGGGCTAACACCAGCACCCGGCCTTTTGCCAGCCTGGCTAGCTCCGCAATCACCAGACTTTTGCCAGCTCCGGTCGGCAACACCACCACCGCAGGGTCGTGCTGGCGACGAAAATAATGCAATACGGCCTGGACAGTTTGTTGCTGATAATCACGAAGCTGATAACTCATCCGACGTTACTTTAAGCCTTTGTGGCTGAACATCACCGCTTTTTGCGCGATAAATGTTGCCTTGATCGACTGTGCATCGTCGCCCCAGATGCAATTGCGGGTGCCCAGTGTTTCTTCACATTGGGTCGGCGCGCCAATCACCTGGGTCACTTCGTCATACTCCATGCCTACTTTGAGCAACTGATAATTGTCCATCGATAATTTACTGCAGGCCGTCAGCAATAACAGCATAATCAACAGGGTTAATTTTTTCATCGTCCATCCTTATCCGGTTGCCGCCCATAAGCCGGGCGGCTTGAGCTTGATCAAGGCGTTACCGCAGCCGGTAACATGGGCGGAACAAAGCGACGGATTTGCAACACCAGCCCCAGGTAGGGGTGATCCAAATAATGGATCTCGCCCAATAACAGCCGGGTCTGATCCTGGCTATAAAAGGTCTGTAATTGTTGGCCATCGTTTGATAAGCGCCTTAAATTAAATTCAGCTTCGGCGAATAACATCCGATCGCTGTACACTTTGAGTAAACCATCTAATTGCCATACCGCAGCTGAACCGATAGCACTGGCTGGCAACGCCGGACTGGCTAAATCTGGTTTTCTGGCCTGTTGTAGCTGTTGCTCCAATTGCTGGATCTGCTGGTCCAGGGCTGAACCTGCATCTGTCGGTAATTGCAGGTTGAGCGGCCGGCCAGCATAGTCAAACTGTGCGGCAAAGTTGCGCCCGGCAAACCAGCGGCTGCTGCGACTTTTGGCCTTAGTCGTCAGCGTCTGCCGCCAAACCGTGTGCAATAACAACTGATGACCGGCACGATGTTTGAGCTGGTAGGCCAAATCTTTCAGTTGTAACGCAGTTTCAGCGGCCAGATAAGGGCCGGTTTGATGTTGTTCTTCACCTGGTGGGGTAATGGGTAGCTGTGAGGACGCTGCGGGTTGGGACTTATAGGCGACGCTCATCGTTAACTGCGGTTGCTGCCAGTTCGCAGATAACTGCTCATATTGGCAGAATACCGGCAACGTCGTCATCGTATAGGGGCTGTTTATATCACGCTGCAAAGCTGAACTGAATGAGGTTTGGAGCGGCAAGCGGGCAAAGGCCAGTTGTTCGGCATCATTCGGTAAGTTCGTCAGCGTCGGTAACAAAAAGCCGTCGCCAGTTGAATCCTCCATCCGAAGTTGCAGCCCTTGCCCCCATAACACAGTGTTATCCACTTCGCCCTGACAGGCTGGCAGCGCCAGCAGCAGTGGCGTCAGATCGGGTTGATAGTGACGGCTCAGTAGATCCAGCGCTGTTGCGGTATTGATCGGCCGTACTTTATCCGGAAACTGTTCCAGCAATCGCTGTTGGGGTTCGCGGCTAAAGGCCAATAATTCAATTTCGAACCAGGAACTTTCAACTTGGTTACTGGTTTGAGCCTGTGCCAATTGGCAGAAGCCAGCCAGCCACAAAGGGGCTAGCACAGCTTTAAATGGCCAAAGATGACGGCTTGCTGGCATGGCGGTGTTGTTCATTGGTCTATCCATTCAAATACGTGCTCAACTGTTGCGCTGGAAATCATCCAGCATGCTTTTCACCAGTGCCAGCCGGCTGGTGGTATCCGGGGTTTCAATACTGAACTTGAGTTTTTGTCCCCCTTCCAGTTTGTAGATGCGGGACTGGGTTTGGATCAACCGGATGATATAAGCCGGTTGCACTTTGGTGCGATCGGCAAATTCGACACTGCCACCTTTGCTGTGCACGTCCAGGCGTTTAATACCCAGCTGTTGCATCTGCTGCTTAAAGCTGGTTTGCACCAGCAGGTTTTTGGCGGCATCCGGTAACAAACCAAAACGGTCAATCAACTCAACCTGAATTTCATCCAGTTCAGCATGATCTTGACTACTGGCCAAGCGTTTGTAAAAGGATAACCGCAGACTGACATCCGGGATATAACTGTCCGGCAATAAAGCCGGGATTTTCAGGTCAAGCTCAGCTTGCTGGCCCAGCAAAGTATCTAAACTGGGTTCACGCCCCTCTTTTAACGCTTGGACTGCTTCTTCCAGCATTTCCATATAGAGGGTAAAGCCAATCGATTCAATCTGACCACTTTGATCATCTCCCAGCAATTCACCGGCGCCACGGATCTCCAAATCGTGACTGGCCAGGGCAAAACCGGCGCCCAAATCTTCCAGCGCTGAAATGGCTTCAAGTCGTTTTTGTGCGTCGGCGGTCAGCCGTTTTGGCGGAGGTGTTAACAAATAAGCATAAGCCTGGTGATGGGAACGACCGACCCGGCCCCGCAACTGATGCAACTGGGCCAGACCAAAATTATCGGCCCGGTTGATAATGATGGTGTTGGCAGTCGGTACATCAATACCGGTTTCAATGATAGTGGAGCATAGTAAGACATTAAAACGCTGATGATAAAAGTCAGCCATCACCCGTTCCAGCTCCCGCTCCGGCATCTGACCATGGGCGATAGCGATCATCGCTTCCGGCAACAGCTCAGCCAGATCACTGGCCGTTTTTTCGATACTGGCCACGTCGTTATGCAGAAAATAAACCTGGCCACCGCGCATGATTTCGCGCAGCACTGCTTCACGGATCAAGCCAGTTTCATATTCACGGACAAAGGTTTTGACCGCCAGTCGTTTTGCTGGCGGAGTGGCGATGATGGATAAATCCCGCATCCCGGACAACGACATATTTAAAGTGCGCGGGATTGGCGTTGCCGTCAGCGTTAAAATATCGATATTGGCACGCAGCGCTTTGATTTTTTCTTTTTGTCGTACACCAAATCTGTGTTCTTCATCGACAATCAGCAGTCCCAGTTCGCGGAATTTAATGTCATCCTGTAGCAGTTTATGCGTGCCAATCAGAATATCGACTTTGCCTGCTGCAACATCGGCCAAAATGGCTTTTTGTTCTTTGGCGCTGATAAAACGGGATAACACTTCCACCCGCACCGGCCAGTTGGCAAAACGGTCGCGGAAATTTTCAAAGTGTTGTTGTGCCAGCAAGGTGGTGGGGACCAGGATGGCAACCTGATGGCCATCGTCGACCGCGACAAAGGCGGCACGCATTGCCACTTCGGTTTTACCAAAACCCACATCGCCGCATACCAGTCGATCCATCGCTTGGGGGGTTTGCATATCTTTTAACACCGCGGCAATGGCATCCTGCTGATCAGCTGTTTCTTCAAACGGAAAACCATCAGAAAATTTCTGATAGTTCTCATCGCTGAGCCGAAAACCATAACCTGTTTGCGCAGCCCGCATCGCGTAGACATCCAGCAGTTCTGCTGCCACATCCCGCACTTTTTCTGCTGCTTTGCGGCGGGCTTTTTCCCACTGATCGTTACCCAGTTTGTGCAACGGTGCATGTTCGGCATCAGCGCCTGAATACCGGCTGAGTAAATGCAGTGAAGAGACCGGCACATACAATTTACTGCCGCCAGCATATTCAATAGTAACAAATTCTGCGCTGATGCCCGCAGCTTCCAGTACCTGCAGCCCCTGATAACGACCGATACCATGCTGCAAATGCACCACAGGCCCACCTGGATTCAGCTCGGCCAGATTGCGGATAATGGTATCGCTTGAAACCTGTTGGCTGTGTTTGCGGCGTCGGCGCTGACTGATTTTTTGGCCGAACAATTCGTTTTCACTGATGATTGCCAGATTATTGTCTGCGGTTAACCAAACGCCTTGTTCTAAGGCTCCAATGGCGATCGCGATATCATGGCTGCCGGTGACAAAATCCAGCCAGCCTTGGGCTGAGGGGAGGCGAATGCCAGCTTTTTGCACCAGTTGTAATAAACTTTCGCGCCGGCCTTCTGATTCGACCAGAAACAACACACGGCCATGCTGTTGTTTTTGCTGCAGAATAAAGCTGCTCAGCGCTTTTAGGGGTTCACTGTGCTGGTGATTGACGCTGAGGTCGGGCAATAACTGGCAAGCCAGATTACTGCTGCCAGCTTTTGGCGGCAGCTCGGCACGGGACAGTTTAATCCGCGGTCTTGGTTTTAGTTCGGCAAAAAGTTCCGCCACCGGAAAATACAACTGCGCTGGTTTTAAGATAGGGCGCAGTAAATCAATAGCTCTGTCCTGATAACGCCGTTCGACATCCTGCCAAAAACGCTGGGCGGCAGCTTCAATATCGCCCAGTTGCAGGATCACGGTTTGATGGCGGAAAAAACTCAGCAAAGAACAGGTTTGTTCGGCAAAGAGTGGCAAATAATATTCAATACCGGCGGGTAACATGCCCTGACTGACTTGTTGATACAGCGATTCTTTTTCATTGCGGGCCGGAAACAGTTCGCGGTAACGGCTGCGAAAACGTTCAATGGCGGCTTTATCCAGCGGAAATTCATGCGCAGGCAGCAATTCAACACTTTGCACCTGTGCCACTGTGCGCTGGTTGTCCGGATCAAAGGTGCGCAGGCCATCAATTTCGTCGTCAAAAAAATCAATGCGGTAAGGCAAATGGCTGCCCATCGGATACAAATCGAGCAAAGACCCCCGGACTGAGAATTCGCCATGTTCCATCACCTGATCAACAGCGCGATAGCCAACCTGGGTTAATTGCAAGCGTAAACTGGTTAAATCCAGCCGCTGACCTTTGGCCAGCATTAAACTTTGTTGTTGCAAATGGCTTGGATCACAAAGCCGCAGCATCAGAGTGCTGACCGGCACTATCACGATGCCCTGGCTCAACAATGGCAACTGGTACAGCGTTTTCAGCCGCTGCGAAATAATATCCTGATGCGGGGAAAAATGATCATAAGGCAATGTTTCCCAATCAGGGAAAGTATAAATCTGGCTGCTATCGCCAGTGAAAACACTTAGTTCTTGTTCCACCCGCAGCGCAGTTGGTGTATCCGCGACCACCAGCAAATATAAGCCTTGCTGCTGGCGCAATAACTCAGCCAGCGCCAAGGGGAGGGCCGCGCCCGGCAAATTGCCCCACTGCAACTGATCGGTCGCATTTTTTAACTGCGGCAACTGACAAATGCCGTTCGTGCTTTTCATAACAATCCTTCTGTAAATACCGACCCTGAGCTGTGGCTCAGACCTGCTACTGAGCTGCCTTTATCGCGGCAGGTATCAGGAGGTTCGACCTTCTTGCTGGCGTAACTGGGCTTTACGTTTTAATTGGCGTGACTGCTGGTGCAGACTGGCCCGTACTATCACTTCTCTGTCCTGTTCCCGAATGTGCACAAAGACAGTGCGGATCAGAAACTGGTCTTGCATGGTTTCACAAGCAATGACGGCGGCCAGTGCATAAACAGCACCTTCGCTTTGATCCAAAAACAATTTTACCTCAAGCAACATGCCAGGTTCCAGCGCGGTCTGGCTGAGATAATTTAACGCCGAGCCACCATAGCTCTGGGTCTGATAACGGTTGGCAACATCATCCTGTTGCAGCAGAATGTAGCGCATCATGGTATCAATCTTGCGCGCCTGTGCTTTTAAGTACAACGCCAGCTCTTCAGCCATCTCGCCAAGGCGGGCTAAAGGTTTGAGCATCGACCTGTCCAGTTGCGCCAGTTCACCCGCCATCAGAAAAGGTTCTGGGATCAGTTGTAAAAACGCCGCTTCATCCGGCATTGGTTCGCTGAAAGCTTTGATATTGACATGGGTCTGATGCTCAATAATGAAATAATCATCATATTGCTCACGCAGTAACTCAAGTTGGGTCTGATCCATGCTTAACCTCACAGGTGGCTTGTACATGCCACGGTTTATCTCTATGATCCCGCTACTTTATCATCAACATTCAATGAAGTCCTGAGAAAAGGATGCAGCTACCCATTCCGTTGTTTATTGGCTTACGTTATAGCCAGAGTCGTAAAGGCCATGCCTTTTTATCATTTATAACGTTATTTTCCGTCACTGGGATCTTTTTAGGCGTGATGGCGTTGACGCTTGTCAGTTCGGTGATGAACGGTTTTGAAGGTGAACTGAAAAAACGTATTCTGGGCGTGTTACCGCATTTGGTGGTCAGTGTCGCGCCAACAGCCGAAACTGCTGCCACTGATTGGCCAGCGCTATTGCAACAGCAAGATGCACGGGTGCAAAGTGTCAGTCCGTTTTTGCAGGCCGAAGCGTTGGTACAATCAGCCAAGCAGTTGACGGGCGTGCTGTTACAAGGCGTAGATGTCGCGCAGTTGCCGCCATTTTTACAGTCTTCTCTGCAATTGGGCGATTGGCAGCAGTTTGCCGGCAGTAAATATCAGGTCATGTTAGGTTCGGCGCTGGCTGACAAACTTCAGGTGCGACCTGGCGACTCCGTGCGGTTGTTACTGCCTTCAGGCGGCAGTTATACCCCAATAGGCTGGATGCCACGGCAGCGTTTATTTACCGTGGCCGGCATTTTCGAAAGTGGCTCCGAAGTGGACAAAGTCACGGCGCTGGTGTTATTGCCTGATCTGATCCGACTGGTGCCTGGTGCCCAGCCGCAGTGGCGGTTGAGTCTGACCGACCCCTTTCTTGCCTCTGCCGTTGAGCCTAAGATTGCCGCTGTGGCTGGCGTCACGAGCGTCGTAGATTGGCGGCAAAGTCATGGCCGGTTGTTTGCTGCTGTGGCGATGGAAAAAGCCATGATGTGGCTGATGCTGCTGCTGATTGTGGCAGTAGCTGCTTTTAATATTGTGTCGGCACTGGTGATGATGGTGACCGATAAGCAGCGTGAAGTGGCGATTTTAAAAACCCAGGGTATGACCAGTCAGCAACTATTTCTGGTGTTTGCCGTGCAGGGTATGAGTCATGGCGTGGTTGGCGCTCTGAGCGGTGCTGTCGCCGGAGTGCTGTTATGCTGGCAAATCAACCCGCTGCTGGCCTTATTAAAACTGCAAGTGGTGCCTGGTATGGCATTGCCAGTGCAGTTACAGCCGCTGCAAGTGTTGCTGATTGTGTTGGCGGCTTTATTATTAACAGCGCTGGCGGTGATCTATCCGGCCTGGCGCGCTGTCCAGATTGAACCTGCTGAGATTTTACGGGATGAGTAGTGTGATGTTGCGTTGTATTGATATTTGCAAAAGTTACCGTGATGGCAGCCATGTCACGCCTGTGCTGCATCAAATCCAGTTGCAGGTGCCCAGTCACCAG
Organism: Rheinheimera sp. B2H12; assembly: GCF_059620065.1. NCBI lineage: Bacteria > Pseudomonadati > Pseudomonadota > Gammaproteobacteria > Chromatiales > Chromatiaceae > Rheinheimera > Rheinheimera sp. B2H12. The sequence goes on from NZ_CM184363.1 coordinate 2,196,873, forward strand.
ATGTTGGCGATTGTCGGCAGTTCAGGCTCTGGCAAAAGTACCTTGTTGCATATTCTTGGCACTCTGGACCAGCCGGATAGTGGTGAACTCTGGTTGGCCGGGCAAAATGTGGCGACTCTTTCTGCCAGGCAAAAAGCGGCGCTGCGCAACCAGCAGCTGGGGTTTATCTATCAGTTTCACCACTTGCTGATGGATTTTACCGCGCTGGAGAATGTTGCAATGCCGCTGTTGATCCGCGGTGAGCAAGACCAGCGCGCCAAACAAGCAGCCCGTGTTTTATTAGAGCGGGTTGGTCTTGGTCATCGGGTTGATCACAGACCGAGTGAACTGAGTGGTGGCGAGCGGCAGCGGGTGGCTATCGCCAGAGCCATGGTGGGCAAACCAGGTTTAGTGCTGGCGGATGAACCGACAGGCAATCTGGATCATCAAACCGCCGAAAGCATTTACCAGTTAATGCGTGAGTTAAATCAGGAACTTGGCACCAGTTTTATCGTGGTGACTCATGATCGGCAACTGGCGAAAAAATTAGACCGGCAGCTGTGGATGCAAGATGGCCGGTTAGGGGAGCTGCATGGCTAGTTTGTCCTGGCAATTGGCGGGGCGCTACCGGCATACCCGTAACAGTAGTGCTTTTATCCGTTTTATTTCCGCGTCTTCGACCTGGGGCATTGGCCTTGGTGTCGCTATCCTGATCCTGGCGCTGTCGGTAATGAATGGTTTTGAAGCGGCGCTGAAAAACAAGTTATTATCGGTGATCCCCCATGTTGAACTGCTGGCCTATGACAAGCCGATTGAGCATTGGCAAGCCAAATTACCGGCCATGCTGCGTCAACCCGGTGTGATTGCCGGCGCACCTTATATTCAATCGGATGCCATGCTCAGGGCCGGTAGTAAAGTAAAAGCAGCCGGTGTGCGTGGTATTGAACTGGCGTATGAAGAGCAGATCAGCCAGTTACAGCAGTTTGTCCGTGCGGGTCAGCTCAATAGCCTGAGCGGTAACCAAATTGTGCTGGGCCAGGGTATTGCTACTGAGCTGGGCGTGGCAGTCGGCGATCAGATACAACTGATGCTGCCGCAATTATCCAGCGATGGCAGCTTAGCCAAACAACAGAATGTGGCGGTCGAAGTGATTGCAGTCGTCGGCATCGGTGGACAGCTCGATTACCAGCAAGTCTGGGTTGATTTAACGGCACTGGGTCAATGGTTGCAACTACCCGCTGGCGCAGTTGAAGGGCTGGCCTTTAAAGTGAATGATATTTTTGCTGCTGCGGATATAGCGCGTGAGCTTGGCAATCAGTCGCAGGATTATGTCTATATGCTGGATTGGACCCGCACTCAAGGTCATTTATATCAGGACATTCAACTGGTGCGCAGCATTTTGTATCTGGTGCTGGCGCTGGTGATTATGGTGGCCTGTTTTAATATTGTCGCCACTTTGGTAATGGCGGTGCGGGAAAAAGAAAGTGATATCGCTATTTTGCTGACGATGGGGACGCCGCCGGCTGTGGTGGTACGGGCTTTTATGTGGCTTGGTTGGCTAAACGGTATCAAAGGCACTTTGTATGGTGCTGTGGCTGGTGTGCTGTTGGCCTGGCAAATTGAAGCTATATACCAGTTAGCGAGTCAGTTATTTGGCTGGCAGTTGCTGGATCCGACTATTTATTTTATTGATTATCTGCCATCCAGGATTGAATGGTCCGATGTGGGGCTGACCGTCGGCGTGGCTTTGGTGCTGAGTTTGTTCGCCACTTTTTATCCGGCGCAGCGGGCGGCCAAAGTACAACCCGCGATGGTATTAGGTCAGCGCTGATGGCGACGTTGTTGCCAGCGGCGGCGGCTACGCCAGCGCCAGACTTGTTCCAATAGTAAAGCGGCAATGGCGCCGCTTGCCAGACCTGCCAACACTGAGCCGGTAAATAACGGCAGCGCCAGACTACCAAGCTGACTGGCCAGTGCAGTGGCATTTTGCTCCAGCAGTTGACTGGCACTGAAACCGTTGCCATCCGTAGCTGTCACCACCAAACCCAACTGGTAATTGCCGTAAAAAATCAGCGGCAGCGTCAGCGGATTATTCAGCCAGACCAAAGCCACCGACAAAGGTAAATGACCGCGTAAACCGATGGCTAAGCCGGCAGCCAAGACCATCTGAAAGGGGATGGGGAGACAGGCACAAAACAGTCCCACGGCGACAGCCGAGCGGGCTGAACGACGATTCAGCCGCCAAAGTTGTGGATTTTGTAGTGCAGGGCCGAATTTTTGTAAACTTTTATGTGCGCGTAATTGATCGGCATCCGGCATCAGGCGCTGGTACCAGCGAGGGGACATTAGTGAAATTTTCCTTTGGCGAGCTGTTGTGGCTTAGCTATGTGGTTGTTGTTGTCGTTGTTGTAGGCGTTTTTTCCAGGCCCGGATCACTCCAAGTCGCCATAAACCATCAATAATGAACCAGGATGCTGCCGAGACAAAAGCTGCGAAAATCAGACTTCCGACCAGAAATGGTTTGCCAACTGTGTTGATGCTGGCCAGTAACCATTCAAAACTTGCATTAAATTCAACATCTTGCGCCGGATGACCTAACACAAATAAACCAATGTTGTAGCAGATATAAAAAATCGGTGCCATGGTAAAGGGATTGGTTACCCAACACAGTGCCACGGCAATAGGAATATTCACCCGAAATATAATGGCAAGCGCCGCTGCCAGCACGGTTTGACCCGGCATGGGCATCAGGGCTGCGAATAAACCGGCCGCGAAAGCACCGCGGGCCGAGCGCCGGTGTAAGTGCCATAAATTGCCATCATGTAACAATTTGCCAAAAATCTTCATCGATTGATGATTTCTGATCAATTCTGGATCTGGCAGGTATTTTTTTATAAAGTTCTTAGCCATTACAACTCATTTACCGAAATGCAACATGGAACGGTTTTGTTTTGGTGTACTCGTGGCCGGACTCGGCACTTTATGGTTACCCATGTTACCTGCCTCCTGCTGGCCACTGGTCTTGCTGGCCGGATCCATGCTGTTACTCAAACAACCACTGCTGGCCGGTGCCGCTTGCTTTTTGTCAAGCCTGACCCTGCAGTATCAGCAACAACTGGACCTGACTTCACAACTTCTGGCGCAGCATAGCACAGAATATGCCGGAACAGTGGTCAGTATTCCACGTCAGTATGACGCGGGCAGCAGGTTTATATTACAGCTCAGTGAAACTGTAAAGGGCAAACCACAACTAGCAGCCGGACGTTTGTTACAGATCAACTGGCCAGAGCCGCCGGTCATCGTCAAGCAGGGGCAGCGCTGGCAACTGCAGCTTAAATTAAAAGCCATCAGAGGTCTGGCCAACCCCGGCACTGGCCATCGCGAAGCGCAGGCATTGGTTGAAGGAATTCTGGCACAAGGGACAGTCCTCAGCAGAGCCACTGCATCGCCAGCGGCCGGATCAGCCAGCATGGGGTCTGAACGTCAAGCGCAAGCAACATACCTTGGTGGTACTGCCGATTGGCGGCAGCAAGTTTATGATCAACTCAGTCGCCAATTACAACACCTCGATTCAGGTCCGTTATTAATTGCGTTAACTGTCGGAGAGCGGCCTTTTACCGACAGCCTCTGGCAAGGGTTACAAGCGACGGGTCTGGGCCATTTAATCTCTATTTCAGGCATGCATATTGCGCTGTTATTTGGCTGGTTAATGTTGCTGGCGCCGTTATGGCAGCGGCTGCTCGCTAGAGCGAGGCTGGCCAAAATGCTGGCATTATTACTGGCGCTGACAGGTGCCTGGGCATACAGCCTGTTGTCTGGTTTTGCCATTCCCACCATCCGGGCTTTGCTGGCACTGGGGTTGGTGGTGCTGTTACAACTGGCTTTGCATAAAGCCAGTGGCCGGCAAGTTTGTTTAGTGCTGACTGCGCTGTTGTTGTTATGGCAGCCGTTGTGGTTATTAAGTTTGAGTTTCTGGTTAACGGTCTGCGCTGTGGCCTTGGTGTTCTATTTGCAATGGCGTTATCCAGTCGGGCAATGCTATCCGATCGGCAGCCGGCATTGGTGGCAGTCACAGTTGTGGCAGTTTCTGCGTTATCAATGGTTATTTTGTTTGTTGATGCTGCCGGTGGGATTGTTGTTTTTTCAGGGCATAGCGCCACTGGCACTGTTATCTAATCTGTTATTTGTGCCCTGGTGCAGTTTGCTGGCGATCCCGTTGTTATTGATGGTGTTTGTGCTGGCGCAACTGAGCCTGCAGCCGTTGGATTATTGCTGGCAGTTGCTGGATTGGTTGTTTTGGCCTCTGCACTGGTGGTTACAGCAAGCCGCGACAGAAGGTTGGTGGTGGTCGTTACCACAACAACAAAGTTGGCTGGCGCTGGCGGCATTAGCGGCGGGTTTTGGCTTGTTACTGCCCAACCGCCGGTTGGCGCTGTTGATTGCAGCCTGGTTGTTATTGCCGTTATGGCTGCAACAACTACAACCAGCGCCTGCCAAAATGCATGTCATCGATGTGGGGCAAGGGACAGCGGTGCTGTTGCAGCAGGGTAAGTATGGGCTGTTATATGATTTAGGGCCGCGTTATGGCAGTTTTAGTGTCACGCAAAGCCAGGTGCTGCCTTATTTACGTTATGCCGGTATCCGGCAACTGGATTATCTGATCTTAAGTCATGATGACAGTGATCATACTGGGGATCCGGCGCTGATTAAACACCATTATCCGGCCGCACAAGTGGTCAGTGATAGTCCGCGCTTTGCGCCTGAGTTAAACTGCCGGCAACTCCCCGCGCAGTGGCAATCGTTCCGGCTGCAACAATTATGGCCCCCTTTGGATGGACGGGTCCGCAGCAAAAACGATAACTCTTGTGTGCTGTTGCTGCGCCATGGCAATTTTTCAGTGTTACTCACCGGCGATGTTGGTGTTGACGTCGAGCAACAGCTGTTGCGACGCTATCCGGGCTTAACCGCTCAAGTACTCATGCTAGGTCATCATGGCAGTCAAAGTTCAACTGCACTGGCGTGGTTGCAACAGTTAAAACCGCAACTGGCGCTCAATAGCAGTGGTTTTGGCAACCCATATCGGCACCCGGCACTGGCCGTGACAGCTAAGCTGCAGTTGCTGCAAATCCCATTGCTTGATACCGCTCATCTCGGTGCCTTGCAATTGCAGTTTCAGCCGGATCAGTTGCAAATTGATAGTTTTCGCCTGCGCAGGCAGGTGAAATGGCTGGAAAATCTGCCAGCAGGTGCTGAAACAGCAGACACAACAAGGTAGAATAGCCGCGTCTTTCATTGTCAGGATGCTATTTTGTCAACACAACAGAGTTCAGCTTCTACTTTCCGTCGTCTGTTATCCTATTTAAAACCTTATCGTGCCGGCTTCGTCGTGGCCATTCTCGGCATGATTGGTTATGCCTCGGTGGATGTGTTTTTTCTGTCGCAATTTGATCAATTTATCGACCGTGGCATCACGGCGCGGGACACAGCTTATCTGGCGCTGGCACCCTTTGTGGTGATTTTATTGTTTGTGCTGCGCGGTCTGTTTAACTTTATCGCCAGCTATTGCCTGAATTGGTCCGGTACTCATATTGTCAAAGATTTACGGCAGCAACTCTTTAATCAGATGATGGCGCTGCCGGTCAGTTATCATGATAAACACTCCACAGGGGAACTGATTTCCCGCATTACTTATGATGCCGAACAAATTAAACAAGCTTCCAGCAAAGCTTTAGTGGTGCTGATCCATGAAGGTGCTTTTGTCATTGGGTTACTGGCATTGATGTTTTACAACAGCTGGCAGCTCTCGGCTATTTTTCTGCTGATCGCGCCTTTGATAGCCGTGATTGTGTCTTATGTGTCGAAACGCTTTCGCAAACTAAGTAACAGTATGCAAGGTGCCATGGGGACAGTCACTTCCAGTGCTGAGCAGATGTTAAACGGCCATAAAGTTATTTTAGCTTTTGGTGGTAAAACGCTGGAAGCTGAGCGTTTTGCCAAAGTGAACAATACCAATCGCCGGTTGGACGTTAAATTAGAGTCGACCCGGGCACTGAGTGTGTCGGTGATCCAGATCATCGCTTCTTTTGCGCTGGCTTTTGTCATTTATCTCGCTAGCTTTCCTGAGATGTTAGATTCGCTGACCCCGGGCAAGTTTACTGAAATTATCACTTCGATGATGTTATTGCTCAAACCTCTGAAGCAATTGACCACCGTCAACAGTGACTTTCAAAAAGGCATGGCTGCCGCTGCGACTGTGTTTACGGTGTTGGATGAAAAAACCGAACAGGACCATGGCAGTATCGAACTGACCCAAGTGCGGGGTGAGCTTGAAGTGCGTGGTCTGACTTTTGCCTATCCGGGGCATGCCAATACCGTACTGCATGATATCAATTTTAAAGTGACCGCTGGGCAAACAGTGGCGCTGGTCGGGCGTTCCGGCAGCGGTAAAACCACTATCTCCAGTTTATTGCCACGGTTTTATGAAGTTGAGCAAGGTGAAATTTTGCTGGATGGGCAGAATATTCAGCACTGTACGTTGGCGTCGTTACGCCGTCAGATTGCGGTGGTGTCACAGCATGTGGTGCTGTTTAACGATACCATCGCCAACAATATTGCTTATGGCTATCAAGGTGAACTCAGCCGCGAGCGACTGATCGAAGTGGCGGAAAAAGCCCATGTGATGGAATTTGCCGGCCAAATGCCGCAGGGGCTGGATACTGAGATTGGGGAAAATGGTGTCACCTTATCCGGTGGTCAGCGCCAGCGTATTGCGATAGCCCGGGCTTTATTAAGGCAATCGCCAATTTTGATCCTGGATGAAGCCACCTCGGCGCTGGATACGGAGTCCGAGCGGAAAATTCAGGGCGCGCTGGATGAACTGTTGAAAAACCGCACCAATCTGGTGATAGCCCACCGTTTATCCACCATTGAAAATGCCGATCTGATCCTGGTGATGGATCAGGGCCGCATTGTTGAGCAAGGCAATCATGCTTCCTTGCTGGCACAAGCTGGTTATTATGCCACCTTGTATAAAATGCAATTCGGAGAGCAAGTGTGACCGCGCTGGAACGCAGCTGGTATAGCCGCCTGGGCTGGAGTCTGTTGTTGTGGCCGCTCAGCCTGTTATTTGCTGTAGTCTCGATGCTGCGGCGTTGGTTGTTCCGTGCAGGCATCAACACCGTGCATCAATTGCCGGTGCCAGTGCTGGTGGTGGGCAATATCACAGTAGGGGGGACTGGTAAAACGCCGGTGACCTTGTGGCTGTGTGATTATTTGCGCCAGCAAGGATTCAGACCTGGCATTATCAGCCGCGGTTATGGCGTCAAGCTGACAGGACCACGGCTGGTATTGACCAGCGACAGCGCGGCTGTCGCGGGCGATGAACCGCTGTTATTGGCCCAGCGCAGTGGTTGTCCGGTGGTCATTTGTCCTGATCGGGTTGCAGCTGCGCGTTTTCTGCTGGCGCAGACTGATTGTAATATGATTATTTCGGACGATGGGTTGCAGCATTACGCCTTGGGCCGTGATCTGGAAATCATTTTAATCGATGGCAGCCGCGGTCTTGGCAATGGCTGTTTACTGCCGGCCGGACCGCTGCGGGAAGGGGCCTGGCGCTTGGCTGGTGCTGACCTGGTGCTGGTGAATAGTCAACCACATCCGTTAAGCCCGCACGTGTTTAGTCTGCAGGCTGCAACTGCCCAGAGTCTGCTTGAGCCGCATCAGCAATTAGCTCCGTCAGCAGCTGTGTCGCTGGTGACCGGGATCGGCAATCCGGCCCGTTTTATCAGCACAGCTGAGCAGCTTGGTTATCAGCTGAAACAACAACATTTGTTTGCCGATCATTATGCTTTTACGGCAGCAGATTTTTCGACTATTGAAACTCCAGTCCTGATGACCGAAAAAGACGCCGTGAAATGCCGGCCTTTTGCTCATCCGGACTGGTTTTATTTGCCGGTGCAGGCGGTGTTACCTGCAGCGGCAGTCAGCATTCTTGCTGCCAAACTCAATCTGATCCGGAGTCGTTATGGCCTTTAATATTGCTTTGCTAGACATTATCGCTTGTCCTTTGTGTAAAGGACGGCTGAAGCTGGATAAACAAAACCAGCAATTAATCTGTACTTTTGATCGGCTGGCGTATCCGATTAAACAAGATATTCCGGTACTGCTGAGCAACGAAAGCCGTGAACTGACGCCAGCTGAGGTTGAACCATGGCTTTCGTAGTGGTGATCCCGGCCCGTTTTGCCAGTTCCAGGCTACCAGGCAAACCGCTGGCTGATATCGCAGGCAAACCGATGATCCAGTGGGTGTGGCAACAAGCCATCCAAAGTGGCGCCAGTGCTGTAGTGATCGCAACTGATCATCCGGCAGTTGCCGAGGTCGCGACCCAGTTTGGTGCCAAGGTACTGATGACCAGTCCTTTGCATAATTCAGGTACTGAACGCTTGGCTGAAGTGGTGCAGATGCTTGGCTTAGCAGCGGATACAGTGGTGGTGAATGTGCAGGGGGATGAGCCTTTTATTCCGCCGGCCATTATCCGCCAGGTGGCTGACAATCTGGCGCAACAACAAAAAGCCCGGATGGCGACGCTGGCTGTCCCTTTGACTTCAGCTACAGATGTGCAAAATCCGAATGTGGTCAAAGTGGTGACGGATCAGGCGGGTTATGCGCTGTATTTTAGTCGCAGTGTGATCCCCTTTGACCGTGATCAGGCTTTTAGCGCCGAGCTGGCGCAAATTTATCGCCGTCATATCGGTATTTACGCTTATCGCGCTGGTTTTATTCTGGATTATATCCGCTGGCCAGTGTCGAAGCTGGAGCAAATTGAATGTCTGGAGCAACTGCGGGTGTTATGGCAGGGCGAGGCTATTCATGTCGCCGATGCCCGGCAAGTGCCGCCGGTCGGGGTGGATACGCCGGCAGATTTAGCCCATGCCAATCAGCATGCCGCCACCTTGTCGATCCCGTCATGACGGCTACCTTCACTTTATTCGCCGAAGAAGCCGATTTTGTGGTGCTGCATAAATCGGCTGGTGTTAGTTTTCATTCCGAAGACGGTGCCGGGTTGGTGGTCCAGGCCAGCGCAGCGCTTGGTTATCCGCTTTTTGCCGTGCACCGGCTGGATAAAGTGACTTCAGGCTTGATTTTATTGGCACGCAGCAGTCAGGCTGCCGCTGAGCTGAGTAAATTATTCAGCCAGCAGCAGATTGAAAAATATTATCTGGCGCTTAGCCTTGGTAAAGTCAGTAAAAAACAAGGTTGGGTCAAAGGCGATATGGTGCCAGCCAGGCGTGGCGCCTATAAATTACTGACCAGTCAGCAAAATCCGGCGGTGAGTTATTTTATTTCGCAAGGTTTTACCGCAGAAAGTGGCCTGCCTGAACGCTGCCGTTTGTATTTGATTAAACCTTTTAGCGGTAAAACCCATCAGATCCGGGTGGCGCTGAAATCAGTCTCAGCGCCAATTTTGGGCGATGAGTTGTATCAGGCCAGTGCGGCAGATCGGGTTTATTTACATGCTTACGCTTTGAGTTTCAGTTATTTAGGTAAACTTTACCTGTACCGGCAATTACCTGAGCAAGGTCAGTTTTATCTGTTACCGGCCGTACAGCAGCAACTGGCCGCTGATTGGGCTGCGCCCTGGCAATTAACCTGGCCGCAGTATCAAAGGCCACAGCCGTTGGCGGAATAACCCAAGCGCTGCTTCCTTCGTTTTATGTAATGCTGGCGAGGCCAGTCTGAGATTTGTGATGTCCGATTATCAATTAAGATTTGCCGGTATAGGCCGGTTATATGGCGTGGCGGCGCTAGAGGCGTTTCGCCAGGCCCATGTTTGTGTGGTGGGGATTGGCGGTGTTGGCAGTTGGGCGGCAGAAGCGCTGGCGCGCTCTGGCGTTGGTGAAATCACTCTGATCGATCTGGATGATATCTGTATTTCCAATACCAATCGTCAGCTGCATGCGCTGACTGAAACCATAGGTCAGGATAAAGTCGCGGTGATGGCGGCGCGGATTTTACAAATTAACCCAGCTTGTATCGTGCATCAGGTGACGGATTTTGTCGCGCCGGATAATTTATTTAGCTTAATGCGTGCCGAATTTAGCTATGTGATTGATGCCATTGATGCGATTAAAGCCAAAACTGCGCTGATCGCACATTGCAAACGCAATAAAATCCCGCTGGTGACTATTGGCGGCGCGGGTGGGCAGTGGGATCCGACCCAGATTAAATTGACTGATTTAGCTCAGACCATCAATGACCCTTTGCTGGCGAAAGTGCGGAATAATTTACGGCGCGACTACAATTACAGCCGCAACGTTAAGCGTCGTTTTGGCATTGATGCGGTCTATTCAACCGAACAACTGAGTTACCCCAAAGCTGATGGGGGTGTTTGTCTGGCCAAACCGGAAGTCACAGATCCGACCACTCCTGTGGCGACGAGGTTGGATTGTAGTGGTGGTTTTGGTGCTGTCACTGTGGTGACTGCCAGTTTTGCCTTTGTCGCAGTCTCTCGTGTGCTGCGCAAACTGGCGGATAAAGCTGTGGCGGCAGGTGAAAGTGTCACCTCAGCGAGCGCTGCTGGTTAAGCTTGGCACTGGGATCAAGCGCTGAGCGCAATCCCAGCCAGCTGGGCCACTTGTTGCAGCACCGCCATCAGGCCATTTTGCCGCGATGGGCTGAGATTTTGCTGTAAACCCGGAATGGTCAGCAACTGGCGCAGCTGCAGTGCTGACAATTCGCTGCTGGTTTTGCCATTGATCTGACACAGCAACAGAGTGACAGTGCCTTTAATCAACCTGGCCTCGCTGTCAAAAGCCCAATAATGCCGACCGCTATGCTTATCATACTGATGTAACAACCAGGCTTTGCTGTCACAACCGGCAATCAGGGCTTGTTCGGCCTGCTGCATCTGGCTAAAAGCGGGTAATTGGTTGCCAAGTTGCATTAAGAGACGGTAGCGGCTTTGCCAGTCAGTTGGTTGTAACAACAAGGGCAGCTGTTGCTGCTCGATCTGACTTAATGCGGCCGCAGTTTCAGAAAAAAAATCAGTCAGATCAGTGTGCATTCGAGCAACTCCATCATTTTAGCAAAGTGACGGCTTGGGCCACCGCCTGCAGCGTACGTTCTATTTCAGGCTGCTGATTATAAGCCGCAAGGGATAACCGCACAGCGCCACCGCGGCCGATAGCCTGAAACAATGGCATGGCACAGTGCGTGCCGGCTCGGGCCGCAATCTGTTGTTGATCCAGTAAGGCAGCGACATCGGATGGATGTTCACCCCTTACATTAAAAGCCACAATACCGGCGTTATTCTCCAGCTTTGACAGCAACTCAATGTGTGGCATTTGCGCCAGGCCGTGCCATAACTGCTGCAATAACTGCTGTTTATGCTGCTGCATGGCAGCCAGATCCCATTGTGTTAGCCAGCGCAGTGCGGCTGCCAGTCCAAGGGCGCCAGCAATATTGGGCGTACCGGCTTCCAACCGATAGGGCAGTTGATTGAGCTGAGTTTCAGCAAAACTGACATGCCGAATCATTTCGCCACCATAAAGCAGAGGTTTCAGTTGCTGTAACAGCTGCTGACGGCCATATAACACGCCAATACCGGTCGGGCCATAAATCTTATGGCCGGAGAACACATAAAAGTCACAATCTAACTGCTGTAAATCCGGTAACTGGTAAACAATACCCTGAGCGCCGTCAATCACTGTCAGTGCACCGGCCGCTTTCGCCAGCCTGATGAGTTCAGCCACTGGCTGAATATGACCCAGCACATTTGAGACCTGCGTCAGACTGACGACTTTGGGTTTGAGACTTAGCAAACGCACAAACTCGGCCAGATCTAAGCAATGATCGCTGCTCAGCGGCACCACATCAAGGATCACTCCATACTCTCTGGCATAAAATTGCCAGGGCACGATGTTGGCGTGATGTTCCAGCGTGGTTAATAACACCCGATCGCCAGGCTGTAATACAGTCCCTGTCAGGCCTGCTGCCAGTTGGTTCAACGCGGCAGTGGCACCTGCGCACCAGATAATTTCATTGCGGTTGGCAGCATTCAGTAATACTGCCAGTTCATCCCGCGCCTGTTCAAACAACACTGTAGCCTGTTGACTGAGCTGATGGGCACCGCGGTGCACATTTGCATTAAACTTTTGATAAAATTCAGTTTCTGTGCTGATCACTGCTGCAGGTTTATGCATAGTGGCAGCATTATCCAGATAGATCCAATCGGGCTGCTGCTGAAAAAAAGCAAATTCGGCGCGAAAAGCGCTGACATCAAAAGTCACGATAGGGCAGACTCAGTTAAAAAATGAAGTCGGCGATTTTGCCTTGTTTTAGCATTGATGTCTATGGCAGGAATAGCGGGCAAAAGGCGTGAAAAGACGGTGTCACCACAGGGGGGGACACCGTGGTATCTGTTAACGTTTGGTAATATCGATAAAATCTCGCGCGGTATAACCGGTATACAGCTGACGTGGACGGCCGATTTTATGGCCTTTATCGGATAACATTTCATCCCAATGAGAGATCCAGCCAACAGTGCGGCTCATGGCAAAAATGACCGTGAACATGCTGGTTGGAATACCAATGGCTTTAAGAATGATGCCTGAGTAGAAATCGACGTTCGGGTACAATTTCTTCTCAATGAAGTACGGGTCCGACAGCGCAATGCGCTCCAGCTCCATAGCAACATCTAACAGTGGATCCTGGATATTCAGCTCTTTCAGCACTTCGTGACAGGTATCCCGCATCACTTTGGCACGTGGGTCAAAGTTTTTATAGACGCGATGGCCAAAGCCCATCAGACGGAAAGAGTCGTTTTTATCTTTGGCACGGGCGACAAATTCCGGAATGCGATCAACAGAACCGATTTCCTGTAACATCACCAGACAAGCTTCGTTGGCACCGCCATGCGCCGGGCCCCACAAGGATGCGATACCCGCAGCAATACAGGCATAAGGGTTTGCGCCTGAAGAACCTGCTAAACGAACCGTTGAAGTGGAAGCATTTTGTTCATGATCAGCGTGCAGCATGAAAATGCGGTCCATCGCTTTGGCAACGATTGGGCTGACTTGATAATTTTCAGCTGGTACGGAGAACATCATATGCAGGAAATTTTCGGCATAGCTTAATTCATTACGCGGATACACAAATGGCTGACCAATAGTGTATTTGTAAGCCATGGCAGCAATAGTTGGCAGCTTGGCAATCAGTCGATGCGCCGAACGTTTACGCTGCTCTGGATCATTAACATTCAAATCTGAATGATAGAAAGATGACATGGCACCGACCACACCACACAGCATCGCCATTGGGTGGGCATCAACGCGGAAGCCCTGGAAGAAAGAGGCCAGTTTTTCATGCACCATGGTATGCCGGGTAATGACATGGGTGAAATTGTCATATTGGGCTTTTGTCGGCAATTCGCCTTCTAATAACAGGTAACAGGTTTCCAGGTAATCTGATTCAACGGCTAACTGTTCGATTGGGTAACCGCGGTGTAATAACACGCCGTTGTCGCCATCAATGTAAGTTATTTTTGATTCACAAGAGCCTGTCGACATAAAGCCCGGATCAAAGGTGAAGTAGCCATGTTGACCCAAGGCGCGTACATCGATGACGTCTGTGCCTGCCGTGCCCGAGTAAATTGGCAGTTCGATTGGCGCGAGACCATCGATATGCACGACAGCTTTTTTATCTGCCATTGGATTTCTCCTGTGTTGTTATTGGTTTAAACCGGTAGCAAGCTTTATTCTACCCGCAACTGGGACCTAAAAGTCAATTTTAATCCGAGATTGGATAATAAGTATTCGACTCTAGTCGTATTGCTGTCGTTAGTAAATCAGCTACTGTGTCATCTGCGGATTTTATCTAACAAAATTAAACATAAATTGTATTCCACAGTCGTGAAATATATACTGTCGCGGGTTCGAAATCAGTTCACTGACCGATAGATAAAAAATTGGGCTGAACCACTCCGCGCTGTAGCCTGTATATCCATTGGGTGTTGACTGTTCAGACAGCAACGTATAATGACAACAAAGCTCAGAATAGGGCGTCGATAGGCAAGAAACTGTGAAAAAGCAAAGACCTGTAAATCTTGATCTAACCACTATATCCATGCCGGTAACGGCAACTGCTTCTATCCTGCATCGCATCACCGGCGTGGCAATGTTTTTTGCGCTGATTTTCGTGATCTGGGCCTGGGCAGTATCCTTGTCTTCAGCCGAAGGTTTTGCCTTGGTGAAAGAAGTCATGACTTCTTTTGTCGCCAAGTTCATTGCCTGGGGTACCATCACAGTCCTGATTTATCACCTGGTTGGCGGTTTACGCCACCTAATAATGGATATGGGCCATTGGGAAGAATTAGAGTCAGGCAAACTGAGCGCTAAAGTTGCTTTAGCAATCTGGGTTGTGCTGGCCGTATTAGCTGGAGTCTGGTTATGGTTCTGAATCAAGCATCATTAAAGCGTGATGGCGTACAAGATTACGTTTCATTACGTGCCACAGCTGTCATTTTAACGCTGTACACTTTTTTTATTCTCGGGTATTTCCTGTGCACTCCGGAAATTACTTATGAAGGCTGGAAAGCCTTGTTCTCCAATATTCTGGTGAAAGCCTTCACCTTACTGGCACTGGTTTGTATCGCTGTCCACACCAAAATTGGTTTGTGGCAGGTACTGACTGACTATGTGAAGTCTGCTTCACTGCGTGCAGTACTGCAATTTGTGCTGTACACCATTGCCTTTGGTTATGTGGCTGTAGGCCTGTTTGTTCTGTGGGGTGCTTAATTGAATATTCCAGTTCGCGAATTTGATGCCGTGGTGATTGGCGCAGGTGGCGCAGGTATGCGTGCCGCTCTGCAAATCACTGAATCAGGGTTAACCTGTGCTTTATTATCGAAGGTGTTTCCAACCCGTTCACACACTGTGTCAGCACAGGGTGGTATTACGGTAGCATTGGGCAACTCGCACCCGGACAACTGGGAATGGCACATGTTTGATACCGTCAAAGGTTCTGATTATATCGGTGACCAGGACGCGATCGAATACATGTGTAAAACTGGCCCGGAAGCTATTACTGAGCTGGAAAACATGGGCTTACCTTTCTCTCGGTTTGAGAATGGTCGGGTTTACCAGCGTCCATTTGGTGGCCAGTCAAAAAATTTCGGTGGCGAACAAGCCGCTCGTACCGCAGCTGCAGCTGACCGAACTGGTCATGCTTTATTGCACTTGCTGTATCAGCAAAACGTCAAAAACAAAACGCAGGTGTTTTCTGAGTGGTATGCGCTTGATCTGGTGAAAAACCAGGATGGTGCCATCGTCGGTTGTACTGCGATCCAGATTGAAACGGGTGAAATCGTTTATTTTAAATCGCGTGCTGTGGTGTTAGCCACAGGTGGTGCTGGTCGTATTTTTGCTTCGACCACCAATGCTCACATCAATACTGGTGACGGTGTTGGTATGGCTCTGCGGGCCGGTATTCCGCTGCAGGATATGGAAATGTGGCAGTTCCACCCAACTGGCATCGCTGGTGCCGGTACGCTAGTGACTGAGGGTTGCCGTGGTGAGGGTGGTTACTTACTGAATAAAAATGGTGAGCGTTTCATGGAACGTTATGCGCCAAACGCCAAAGACCTGGCAGGTCGTGACGTGGTAGCCCGTTCTATGATGACGGAAATTCGCGAAGGCCGGGGTTGTGATGGTCCTTGGGGCCCGCATATCAAGCTGAAACTTGACCACTTAGGTGCTGAAGTTTTAGAAAGTCGTTTACCTGGTGTCTGCGAATTATCAAAAACTTTTGCCCATGTCGACCCAGTGAAAGAGCCAATTCCGGTAATCCCAACCTGTCACTATATGATGGGTGGTATTCCAACCAACGTCCATGGTCAGGTTATTCATCCAAAAGCGGATGGTTCTGAAGTTGTGGTGCCTGGTTTGTTTGCTTGCGGTGAAATTGCCTGTGTATCCGTGCATGGTGCTAACCGTTTAGGTGGTAACTCACTGTTAGACTTAGTGGTATTTGGCCGTGCTACCGGTTTACACCTAGGTGAAGCGCTGGCGGCGTCAAGCGAATACCGTCCGGCTTCGGATTCTGATCTGCAAGCCTCGCTGGCGCGCACGCAACGCTGGGAAGATACCAAACCAGGTCAGGGTGAAGATCCGGTACAAATCAAAAAAGACTTACAGCAATGTATGCAACTGAACTTCTCGGTTTTCCGTGAAGGTGCGGCCATGGCTGAAGGTTTAGAGCAATTAAAAGTGATCCGTGAACGCTTGAAGTTTGCCCGTCTGGACGATAAGAGCTCTGATTTTAATACCATGCGGATTGAATGTCTGGAATTGGACAACCTGATGGAAACAGCGTTTTCTACCGCCGTTGCCGCCAATTACAGAACTGAAAGCCGTGGTGCTCATGCCCGTTTTGACTTCCCGGAGCGGGATGATGAAAACTGGTTATGCCACAGTGTTTACACGCCGGATACTGAATCTATGTTCAAACGTAAAGTGAATATGGATCCAAAATTCCGCCCGGCTTTCCCGCCGAAAGCCCGTACTTATTAAGAGGGAAACGCGATGAAGAAGTTAGAATTCTCAATTTATCGTTACAACCCTGATGTCGACAATGCGCCACGGATGCAGGACTATGTGCTGGACAATCCGGAAGGTCGCGACATGATGGTGTTAGACGCACTGTTGAAATTAAAAGAGCAAGACCCAACCTTATCTTTCCGTCGCAGCTGCCGTGAAGGTGTCTGTGGGTCAGATGGTCTGAACATGAATGGTAAAAATGGTCTGGCTTGTATCACACCATTGTCTGCGCTTGGCAAAGGTAAAGGTGGCAAGCTGGTGATCCGTCCATTGCCAGGTCTGCCAGTCGTGCGTGACTTAGTTGTTGATATGTCTCAGTTTTACACTCAGTACGAGAAAGTAAAACCGTATTTAATCAATAACGATTTACCACCGGCAGGTGAATATCTGCAATCGCCGGAACAACGCGCTAAGTTAGATGGTCTGTACGAGTGCATTTTATGTGCTTGTTGCTCGACATCTTGCCCATCGTTCTGGTGGAACCCGGATAAATTTATCGGCCCGGCCGGTTTATTACATGCTTATCGTTTCCTGGCCGACAGCCGGGATACCGCCACTGAACAGCGGTTAAACGATTTGGATGATGCCTTCAGCGTTTTCCGCTGCCATGGTATTATGAACTGTGTCAATGTATGCCCGAAAGGGTTAAATCCGACCAAAGCTATTGGTCAGATTAAATCAATGTTATTAAACCGGGCGCTGTAAAGCGCCCCTTTCGTAATCATTGAAAGTTTTACCATAAGTTCAGCAGTCTGCGGGCTGCTGTTATTCAGGAAAAAATAGCCATAAAACCTGTTACATGGCTATTTTTTTGCTACTTTTTTCCAGGTGCTTCGAGATAAGGGAAAGTAAATGCACGAAGGTGTAATGAAGGCATGGTTAGAGTCTTCTCATCTTGGCGGTGGCAACATGGCCTATGTAGATGAACTCTATGAATCCTACTTAGCTGAACCTACCAGTGTCGGTGATGAGTGGCGGGAGTTTTTCGCCAAACTGCCAAAAATTGATGGTGTTGAATTAGAATCCCGTCATTCTGATATTCGTCAGCAGTTTGTGGAACTGGCTAAAAATAAACACCGTGAAGTGGTGGTTGCACCTGCTTCTGGTGGTGGTGATGGCCGTCAGGTCAAGGTTTTGCAACTCATCAATGCTTTCCGTTTTCGCGGGCATCAACATGCCAGCCTCGATCCGCTGGAATTATGGAAGCGGCCACGGGTTCGTGATCTGGAGCTGTCCTTCCACGACTTAACGTCAGCCGATTTTGACACCGAATTTAATGTAGGTTCTTTTGTTGCCGGCACTGAAACCATGAAGCTCGGTGAGCTGGTCAAGGCACTGGAAACAACCTATTGTGGTTCCATTGGTGCTGAGTATATGCACATCGTCTCCACCGACGAGAAACGTTGGATCCAACAGCGGTTAGAATCTGTTCGTTCTACCCCAAACTACAGCAAAGAAGAAAAAGCGAATATCTTAAAAGGCTTAGTCGCAGCTGATGGTCTGGAACGTTATTTATCCGCCAAATTCCCAGGCGCCAAACGTTTTGGTCTGGAAGGTGGTGATGCGATGGTACCTATGCTCAAAGCGATGATCCATCGCGCTGGTGAGCAAGGGGCGAAAGACTGTGTCATCGGTATGGCGCACCGCGGTCGTCTGAACACGCTGGTGAACGTGCTGGGTAAAAACCCAAGTAAATTATTTGATGAATTTGCCGGTAAATATGAAGTGGTTGGCGCCGGTGATGTGAAATATCACATGGGCTTCTCGTCAGACTTTGCCACTAAAGGTGGCGATGTCCACCTGGCGCTGGCTTTTAACCCGTCACACTTAGAAATCGTAAACCCTGTGGTGATGGGATCTGTCCGTGCCCGGTTAGACCGTCGTGGTTGTACCGATGGTTCACTGGCATTGCCAATTACCATTCACGGTGACTCTGCTTTTGCGGGTCAGGGTGTGGTGGCTGAAACCTTTAACATTTCGCAAACCCGAGCCTTTAAAGTTGGTGGTTCTATCCGGATCGTGATCAACAACCAGGTTGGTTTTACCACCTCCAATCCGGAAGATACCCGCTCGACCGAATACTGTACTGATATTGCCAAGATGGTGCAGGCACCAATTTTCCACGTCAATGGTGATGATCCGGAAGCTGTGGTCTTTGTTGCGCAGTTAGCCGTCGATTACCGCAATACCTTTAAACGGGATGTAGTGATTGATTTGGTTTGTTACCGTCGTAACGGTCACAACGAAGCGGATGAGCCGAATGCAACTCAGCCGCTGATGTACCAAAAAATTAAGAAACATCCGACGCCGCGTGAGCTGTATGCCGATAAATTGATTAAAGCTGGTCAGTTTAATGCGCAAGAAGTGCAGGCATTGGTTGATGGTTACCGTGATGCGCTGGACAAAGGCGATTGTGTAGTTGACGAGTGGAAACCGATGACGGAAGTCTCGGTTGACTGGACGCCGTTTTTACACAAAGAATGGACCACAGCTTACGATGCCAGTATGGCTGTTGCTGATTTAGTCAGTCTGGGTGAAAAAGCCATTCGGGTTCCTGCTGAACATACGCTGCAACGTCAGGTGGGTAAAGTGTATGAAGACCGTGCGCTGATGCTCAAAGGCGAGAAGAAAATCGATTGGGGTTTTGCTGAAATTTTAGCTTATGCCTCTATTGTTGAAGCGGGCAGCCGGATCCGCATTGTCGGTCAGGATTCAGGTCGCGGCACTTTCTTCCATCGTCACGCGGTACTGCACAATCAGAATGATGCTTCAACTTACACGCCGTTGGAACATATCAGTGCTGAGCAAGGCCCATTCGAGGTTTTCGACTCTGCTTTATCTGAAGAAGCAGTGCTGGCGTTTGAATATGGTTATGCCACTGCAGAACCTCGTGCTTTAGTGATTTGGGAAGGCCAGTTTGGTGACTTCGCCAACGGCGCCCAGGTGGTGATTGACCAGTTCCTGAGCTCTGGTGAACAAAAATGGGGCCGGCTCTGTGGTTTAACCCTGTTATTGCCACATGGTTATGAAGGCCAGGGCCCGGAGCACTCTTCAGCGCGGCTGGAGCGTTTCCTGCAATTATGTGCTGATCACAATATGCAAGTGGTAGTGCCTTCGACACCAGCGCAGGTTTATGCCATGATCCGTCGGCAGATGGTGCGTCCAATGCGCCGGCCGTTGATTGTGATGTCACCAAAATCGTTATTACGTCATCCATTGGCAACTTCCAGCCTGGAAGAAATCGCTGCTGGTCAGTTCCACAACGTGATTGGTGAAATTGACACCCAGGTGCCGGCTGAAGTAAAACGAGTGGTGTTCTGTAGCGGCAAGGTCTATTACGATTTGCTGGAAGAGCGCCGTAAACGCGGTCTGAGCAATATTGCCATTGTCCGGGTTGAACAGTTGTACCCGTTCCCGCAGGACGAGATGGCCGCAGTGTTGGCACAATATCAGCACGTGACTGATTTCGTCTGGTGTCAGGAAGAGCCGCAGAACCAGGGTGCCTGGTATTGCAGTCAGCATAATTTCTGGGCTGCGATTCCGCAGGGGGCCAGATTAACTTATGCTGGCCGTGATGCATCTTCATCACCGGCGGTCGGTTATCTGTCGGTGCATAATAAACAACAGCAAGCGCTGATTAACGCTGCTTTAACACTGGCGTAATCTGCAGCTGTGATGATGGGTGTTTTATCACAGTAACTGTTTGCTGCGGTCCAAGCCGCAGCCCATTTTCTGGTCAGTGTGGGTTTACTCACACTGGCTTTGGCTTTGTAAGATTGAACACAAACGCAGACCAATCTGTAATAAGGTGACAAAGTGGAAATTAAAGTCCCAGTACTACCCGAATCCGTTGCTGATGCAACAATCGCAACCTGGCATGTCAAAACAGGTGAAGCCGTCAGTCGTGACCAGGTACTGGTTGATATCGAGACTGATAAAGTGGTGTTAGAAGTTGTGGCGCAAGCTGATGGCGTGATGGGCGAAATCGTTCATGCTGAAGGTGCAACAGTACTGGCAGAGCAGGTGATTGGTCATCTGAATGCTGGTGCCGCGGCTCCTGCTGCTGCTCCAGCAGCAACAGCGCCAGCTGCCGTCGCTGCTGCTGATGCCGATGAAGTGCTGACGCCTTCAGTGCGTCGCTTAATCGCAGAAAAAGGTCTGGATGCTGCCAAAATCCAGGGTTCTGGCAAAAATGGCCGTGTGACCAAAGAAGATGTAGAAAAATTCCTGGCCGGTGCTCAGGCTGCACCTGCTGCCAAAGCAGCGCCGGCTGCAGTTGCTGCGCCAGTCGCTGTGGTTGGCGACCGTTCGCAGAAACGTGTGCCAATGACACGCCTGCGTAAAACTATCGCCAATCGTCTGCTGGAAGCGAAAAACTCCACTGCCATGCTGACCACTTTTAACGAAGTGAACATGAAGCCAATCATGGAACTGCGTAAGCAGTACCAGGACGTGTTTGAGAAGAAACACGGTATCCGTTTGGGCTTTATGTCGTTCTATGTCAAAGCTGTGACTGAAGCGCTGAAGCGCTACCCAGAAGTTAACGCAGCCATTGATGGTGATGATATCGTGTATCATAACTATTTCGACGTCAGCATTGCGGTATCGACACCTCGTGGTCTGGTGACACCAGTGCTGCGTGACTGCGATAAGATGAATCTGGCTGAAATCGAAAAAGCCATCAAAGAGTTAGCACTGAAAGGCCGTGACGGTAAATTATCAATGGATGATTTAACCGGCGGTAACTTCACTATCACCAACGGTGGTGTGTTTGGCTCTCTGATGTCAACGCCAATCATCAACCCACCACAATCCGCTATTCTGGGTATGCATAAAATCCAGGATCGCGTGATGGTGGTTGATGGCAAGATGGAAATCCTGCCAATGATGTACCTGGCGCTGTCGTACGATCACCGTATCATCGATGGTAAAGAGTCAGTTGGCTTCCTGGTGACAGTAAAAGAATTATTAGAAGATCCAACCCGTATTCTGTTGGATATCTAATATAAGCGAGCGGAAAGGCTGCATCATTGCAGCCTTTTAAATCATCTGGAGATAGCCGTAAGGCCATTCTTCAATGGGTCTGGCTGTGCCGAAAGGGCAGCTACAATCAAAAAGAAAACGGAAAGAAGCCATGAATTTGCACGAATATCAGGCAAAACAGCTTTTTCGCGAATACGGTTTACCTGTATCTGAAGGCTATGCGGAAGAAACTCCACAGGCAGCAGCAGAAGCAGCAGATCGTATTGGTGGAAACAAGTGGGTAGTCAAAGCTCAGGTTCACGCTGGTGGTCGCGGTAAAGCGGGCGGTGTGAAATTAGTTTCTTCTAAAGAAGAAATCCGTAACTTTGCCCAAAATTGGTTGGGTAAAAATCTGGTTACGTACCAAACTGACGAAAAAGGTCAGCCTGTCAGCAAAATCCTGGTAGAAACCTGTACAGATATCGAAAAAGAACTGTATCTGGGTGCCGTGGTCGATCGTTCAAGCCGTCGCATTATTTTCATGGCGTCGACTGAAGGTGGCGTCGACATTGAGAAAGTGGCTGAAGAAACCCCTGAAAAAATCATCAAGATGGCGATTGATCCACTGGTCGGTGCACAAGCATTCCAGGCGCGTGAAATTGCTTTCAAACTGGGTTTAAACGCGACGCAAATCAAACAGTTCACTAACATCTACTTAGGCCTCGCCAAGATGTTTGTTGACCTGGACATTGCCATGATCGAAGTCAACCCGCTGGTTATCACAACGCAAGGCAATCTGCACTGCTTAGATGCCAAACTGGTTGCTGATAGCAATGCGTTATACCGTCAGCCAAAACTGCGCGCTTTACATGACCCATCACAAGAAGACGAGCGTGAAGCCCGGGCTGCTCAGTGGGAACTGAACTATGTTGCTTTAGAAGGTAACATCGGTTGTATGGTGAACGGTGCCGGTTTAGCCATGGGCACCATGGACATCGTGAAATTAAGCGGTGGCCAACCAGCAAACTTCCTGGACGTTGGCGGCGGTGCGACTAAAGAGCGCGTCACTGAAGCATTCAAGATCATCCTGTCTGACTCTGCGGTAAAAGCAGTATTCGTTAACATTTTCGGTGGTATCGTGCGTTGCGATATGATCGCTGAAGGTATTATCGGTGCTGTGGAAGAAGTGGGTGTAAACGTGCCTGTCGTGGTGCGTTTAGAAGGTAACAACGCTGAATTAGGCGCACAGAAACTGCAAAGTTCTGGCCTGAACATCATTGCTGCTAACTCATTATCTGAAGCTGCAAAAGCTGTTGTGAAAGCCGCGGAGGGCAAATAATGTCTATTATCATCAACAAAGACACTAAGGTCATCTGTCAGGGTTTCACCGGTAGCCAGGGTACTTTCCACTCAACTCAGGCGCTGGAATACGGCACCAAAATGGTTGGTGGTGTCAGCCCGGGTAAAGGCGGTACTACGCATTTAGGTCTGCCAGTGTTTAACACTGTGAAAGAAGCTGTTGAAACTACAGGCGCGACTGCGACTGTGATTTATGTACCGGCTCCTTTCTGTAAAGATGCCATCATCGAAGCTGCTGACGCTGGCTTAGAGCTGATTGTTTGTATCACTGAAGGTATCCCAACGATCGATATGTTATTCGCCAAAGAATACGTTGATCGTAAAGGCGTACGGATGATTGGTCCAAACTGCCCTGGCGTGATCACGCCAGGTGAATGTAAAATTGGTATCATGCCAGGCCATATCCACAAGCCAGGTAAAGTCGGTATCGTATCACGTTCAGGTACACTGACGTATGAAGCTGTGAAACAAACCACAGACGAAGGTTTTGGTCAGTCTACTTGTGTTGGTATCGGTGGCGACCCAATCCCAGGTTCTAACTTCATCGACATCCTGAAATTATTCCAGGAAGATCCACAGACTGAAGCCATCATCATGATCGGTGAAATCGGTGGTACTGCTGAAGAAGAAGCTGCTGCTTATATCAAAGCTCACGTGACTAAACCTGTCGTGTCTTACATTGCCGGTGTGACTGCACCTGCTGGTAAGCGTATGGGCCACGCTGGCGCCATCATTTCTGGTGGTAAAGGTACTGCAGATGACAAATTCCGTGCTCTGGAAGATGCAGGCGTGAAAACTGTCCGCTCTCTGGCTGACATTGGTAAAGCGCTGCGTGAACTGACTGGCTGGTAACAGCGGCACTAGGTTCAACTTTGCAAAAACCCGGCTTTGATAGCCGGGTTTTTTTATGGGTGCGCCAGGCATGACGCGCTGCGCGTAAGCGCAAGCAGATTGATGAAGCGATGATCTGCACAGCGTTACTGTGCCAGCATTGCTGTCGGGAACCAGCATCGCGGGCATGAAACTGCCAGTGGCTTCTGAGCAGTCGGTGCCGCATGCGGCGCGCGTTGCGGGCTGTTGTTGCCACTGCCAGCAAAATGCTGCCGAAGCGCAGCTCTGAGGGGAAGGTTGTCTGGCCTCGCGTTGCTGTTTGTGACGCTTTGAGTTAGCTCAGGTTGTAACAAGGTGTATTGTTACCTTTAGTTGTAATATTGATTAATGTTACCTTATTTTGTAACAATACTAATTGTTACATCTAAAGGTAACATTGATTAGTGTTACTATCAGGTGTAACGTGGTGTTGCCCAAACTATTCGCTGAATGAACAAGGTCAGCGATAAAGCAACGGGAATGAACCCGGTTTTGCCGCCGAAACTGCCGCCGATTTTGCAACTGGCAGGGCGCGCTAGCCCACGGGCCTGAATCAAGGCAGAAAACTGGATATTGTACTAAACATCGAAGTGGAGCCTGACATGCAAACAACTTTTGCCGCTGTGTTAACGGGTGATATTGTGAAGTCCAGAGCTATTGCAGCAGAGGATTATGAGCAGTTGCTCTACACGCTGCAACGCACTCTGCAAATGCTGCTGGCAAAGGTAGATGGCAAATTTGATATCTATCGCGGTGATGCTTTTCAGGCGATCTTTGCCGATCCGGCTGCAGCTATTCAAGCAGCGTTGGTGCTCAGATTAGCCCTGAGAACGGCCAACCCGGCCTTTGATGCCAGGCAATGCGT
This sequence comes from Rheinheimera sp. B2H12, assembly GCF_059620065.1. Lineage (NCBI taxonomy): Bacteria > Pseudomonadati > Pseudomonadota > Gammaproteobacteria > Chromatiales > Chromatiaceae > Rheinheimera > Rheinheimera sp. B2H12. The sequence continues at coordinate 2,221,501 of NZ_CM184363.1, forward strand.
TGGCATCGGCCGTATTGCTGTGTTGCGGACAGATGTCAGAAGTTCAATGGGGGAGGCTTTTGTGTTATCCGGCAGCGGGTTAGATAACATGAAAGGCACCTATCTGGCGGTACATAGTCATGATGCCGCTCAGCAAGAGCGACTGGAGCTAGTCACCCGACTGATGGACGCACATCTGAGCCATTTATCGCCGGCGCAATCTGAAGTATTACTGCATTATTTGTTGGCGGAAGATAAATCACATCAGGCGGTCGCACGAGCGGCTGGCAAAAATCGCAGTAATGTCACCAGATTGCTCAATGCCAGTCGATACCATCTGGTGGTGGAGTATTTAACCTATTGTCAGCGTTATGCCACTGAGGGACAAACCGCATGAATGAGCTGGTGTTGTTATTGTTGTTTGTCTTGGTCCATATTTGTGCTGATTTTTATCTGCAACCTGTGGCCTGGGTCGCTGATAAAAACAAACAACATTATAAATCTGTGCCATTGCTGCTGCATGCTGGTCTGCATGCGGTAGGGATTTTACTGGTGTGTAGCTGGTTTGCCGCGGTCTCTCTGCTGGCGGCGTTTGGCTATGCTTTGCTGGTGTTAAGCTCGCACTGGTTGATTGATGTCGTGAAATCTTATGTTGCCAGCAGCCTGACGGCCTTAGTGCTGGATCAACTGCTGCATTTAGCCGTACTTGGCGGGATTTGGCTCAGCATCTATGACTATTTTTCGATTCTGACACTGTCTGCATTGGTTCAGTTTATCAATGAGCCTGTGCTGATATTAAGCCTGGCTTATTTAATGGTACTCAAGCCAACCTCAGTGCTGGTGGCCATTTTTTTAAAACCCTGGACTGCCCATCTAAAGCCGGTGAAACCTGCCACAGCAACAGACTCATTACAATTTGCCGGTCAACAAATTGGTTATTTAGAACGGTTGTTGATCCTGACATTTATTTTATTAAATCAGTTTGCTGCGATTGGATTTTTAATTGCCGCCAAATCGGTGTTCAGGTTTGGTGAATTGCAACATGCCAGAGAAACCAAATTAACCGAATACGTGTTGCTGGGAACTTTGGCCAGCTTTGCCTGCACGCTGCTGATAGGTTTACTGGCAACAGCACTGCTCGGCAAGTTGCCGCTGGGTGCATAACAAACGGCAGCACAAGCTGCCGTTGTTGAGGATGACTGGCAATTGAGGTGAGCGCAAGGCGATAAATTGCTGTTAACGGACCTCTGCCGTGTCTGCGTCTGTTGTTTGCTGCACTCTGTTGCTTCTGAACCAAAACACCATCAGCAAGCCAAGGATGGCAGTGCCAGCACCAGCTAACGGCACATAACTTAAGCTTAAGCCACTGTCGATGATGGCGGCGCCTAACACGGCGCCAGCCGCGTTGCCCAGATTAAAAGCGCCGATATTCATGGCAGAGGCTAAATTTGGCGCAGCTTTCGCTTTTTGTACCACCAGAGCTTGCAGTGGTGGCACCAGGGCAAAGCTGGCAATACCCCAACATAAAATCAATGGCGCCACCAGCAGTTTAGACTGGGTACTGACGGCAAAAATGACTAATAATAACGCCACTGCAATTAAAGACACCTGTAAGGTTAAATCCAGTGAGCGATCGGCAAAACGGCCACCCAGATAGTTACCAATCGACAGCCCAACCCCATACAGCACCAGCATGCTGGTAATAAATAATGTCGAAGCCTGCGTTTCGTTCTGTAAAATAGGCACTATGTAAGTAAAGACGGTGAACATGGCACTGGAACTGACGACTGTCAGCAGCAGAGCAGCCAGCACAGGCCCTTGCAGCATGACCTTCAGTTCAGCTTTCACGTTGGCGTTTTGTTCGCTCACCAGCGGCGGCAGCGAGAAACGCAGTGCCAGCATGGTCAGCAAGCCGATGACTGCCATGGCAAAAAATGCCGGTCGCCAGCCGATCACTTCGCCCACATAAGCGGCCAGTGGCACGCCGCCAATAGTGGCAAGGGTCAGACCGGAAAACATCGCCGCGACCGCACCGGCGCGTTTGGCCGGCGGCACTACACTCATGGCGACAATAGCGCCGACACCAAAAAAGGCGCCATGATTGAGTGAGGTCACAATACGGCCGAATAACAGCATGTTATAACTATCGGCCAGCGCTGAGATCAGGTTACCCAGGGTAAAGATCCCCATCGACAACAGCAGGAGTTTGCGCCGCCCCATGTTAGCGAACAGCAGGGTCATCAAAGGCGCGCCCAACAGCACGCCAAAGGCATAAGCGCTAATCAGCATGCCAGCTGTCGGGATCGATACGGCTAAATCACTGGCAATCACCGTCAGCATGCCCATAGGTGCGAACTCGGTGACGCCGATGCCAAAAGCGCCAAGCGCCAGTGCCAGCAGCGGTATATTTATTCTCATAGAAAGGTCTCATTGATTTGTGATGGCGCAGAATATAGTCATTTCGCCAGCGGAGAAAAAGTCGGGTATAGTACATTCAGTTTTGCTTGGGAGTCACAAATGAGCGTTGGAAAGACGGACAAAACCGCTGAAATGGAAACTTTTTTAGCTGTCGCTTGCAGCGGTAGTCTCAGTGCTGCCGCTCGTCAGCTGGAACTGACCCCATCTGCGGTCAGCCGTATTATGACCAAACTGGAACAAAGGCTGGCGGTGCGGTTGCTGGTCCGCAGTACCCGTAGTTTACGTTTAACCAGTGAAGGCGAGACTTATGCGCTGGCGGCAAGGCGGATCTTAAAAGATGTCGCCGATACTGAAATTAGTATTGCCAGCCGGGGCAGGCCCAGTGGCACCGTCAAAATCAGTATCGCCAACGCCCATAGTCGATTGGTGATAGTGCCGTTACTGGCGGAATTTTTCCGCCGCTTCCCCCAAATCAATCTGGAAATGGATATATCGGACCAGCTCAGCGATGTGCTGGCAGGAGAAGTGGATGTGGCGATTAGGTTTGGTCAACTGCCAGACAGTGGTTTACATGCCCGCCGGTTAGGCGAAACTGGGCGGGTGGTGGTCGCATCTCCCAGTTATCTGGCGCGCAGCGGCGCGCCGCAAACGCCGGCTGAGCTGGCGCAGCATAATTGCCTGGATTTTAGCTTCCGGCGTTTAGAACCTGGCTGGCCCTTTCTGCTGGCCGATGGAGTACAAATGCTGGCGGTCGGCGGTAATGTGATTGCCAATAATGGCGATACACTGGTGGAATTGGCTTTACAGGGCATCGGTATTACCAGGGTGGGTTGTTTTCATGTGCAACATTTGCTGGCCAGTGGGCAGCTGGTGCCGTTGCTGGAGGATTATAACCCACAAGATCGGGAACAAATTCATGCGGTATTTATTGGGGGTGAGCATATGCCGGCCAGGGTACGGGTGTTGGTGGATTATCTGGTGGAGAACATGGCCGGGTAAGTACCGGTCAACACAGCCGCAGGATGACGGCGCGGCTAAATTTTTGCAGAATTAGTTTTTCTTAAGGTTACTTTAAGATCTCAGCGCCAGAATCATCATCAAGCTTCAAAGCAGGAGAAGATGATGGCGGCAGTATCAAGACAGACAGTCACACCAGCAACCAGCGCAGTACCGTCAGTTGCCATGGGGATCTCCTCATCGGCTCAGGCGCCGGTCAGTTTATTTGCGCAGCGCCAGCCACAACAAGATGCAGCGGTGCAATTATCCATTTTAAGCAGCGAAGATCCGCGCCGCAGCGGTGTGGAACAATTGATTGCTGCCGGTTTTGCCCAGGCGTATGGCGCACAGATCAAGCATTTTATGCCGGATTTATTGGCAGTGTCGGCGCGTGGAGAGTGGCAGGCTGCACTGGGTATTCGCGGTGGTCAAAACTCGGTGTTATTTGTCGAACAATATCTGGATGCCGATATTTGTACGGTCTTGGCGCAGGTTGGGCTGAATTGCCAGCGCAGTGACGTGGTGGAAATCGGTAACTTGTATGCCGCCAATCGTCAGTTTACCTTGTTGTTGTTTGTGGTGCTGGCATATGCCTTACATCAGTTGGGCTACCGGCAACTGGTGTGTTGTGCGACCACCCAGGTACAACAATTACTGAGCCGTCATGGGCTGGAATTAACTCAACTGGCGGCTGGAGATCCTGCCAGGCTCGGCGATGCAGCCGCCAGTTGGGGTAGCTATTATCAGACGCATCCACAAGTTTGCCGGCTGGATTTAGCCCAAGCGATGCAATTGATCGCCGCTGATGCCAGATTAGCAGCGTTACCGCATCAATATTGGCCAGCCCTGCATGCAACCGTCACTGCTTTAAGTCTGGAGGCGGCCCATGTCTGAAGCACACCCAGCTACATTGTTAGACCAATTGCCGCAAAGTGCCAGACTGACGGATGCCTGCAGTGGGCAAAGTATGGATCTGGTAAAAATCCGCCAGTTAGTGTCCGCCTGGCAACAACAGTTGGCCGCGCTCGGTAGTAAAAGAATTGTGTTATTAAGCCCGGGGAACCTGGAGTGGGCTTTGCTGGATTTGGCTTGTATTGACGCCGATCTGGTGCTGGTGCCGCTGCCGACTTTTATCAGTCAGGCACAATTTGACCATGTACTGGCGTTGTTGCAGCCGGATCTGATCATTGGCAGTAGCGAGTTCAATCCGACAGTAGGTAGTTCATTGCAGTTAACGGCTGGGCAGTTTCAGCCGGCCGGCCAATTCCGTCAATTCTGGCTCTATCAGTCTGTGGTCCGAAGCACTCAGGTGGTGCTGCCTGCGGGCTGTCAGAAAATCACCTTTACTTCCGGCTCCACCGGCACGCCCAAAGGTGTGTGTTTGTCTGCGGCCAGTCAATGGCAAGTCGCGCAAAGTCTGGTCGGGCGTATCGCCTTAGCACAACCGCGGCATTTAGCGGTGTTGCCGCTCAGTACCTTGCTGGAAAACATTGCCGGTATCTATGCGCCTTTGCTGGCGGGTGGTGAAGTTTTGTTGACCGACGAGGCCAACCGCGGTTTTGCTGGCAGTGCTCTGGCAGAACCGGCTCTGTTATTGCAGTTGATCAGTAGCACTAGGCCAGACAGCCTGATCCTGGTGCCGGAATTATTGCAACTGTTGGTGCTGGCCAGTCAGCGTGGTTGGCAAGCCCCTGATAGTTTGCGCTTTATTGCGGTGGGTGGTGCCAAAGTAGCGCCCGAGTTATTACACCAGGCTGCCGCAGTTGGTTTGCCGGTGTTTCAGGGTTATGGCCAGAGTGAATGTGGTTCAGTGGTGGCTTTATCGACTCAGCATGCCGCCAGTGCCGATACACTGGAAGCGCTGCAAAGCGTCGGGCAGCCGTTACCTCATCTGCAGGTCCGGATCACTGCAGGTGAATTATGGGTGAAAACACCGTTTCTGGGTTATCTCGGTGCGGCCGAACAAGCCAGTGCAGCGCCTGCTGATTGGGTCGCTACCGGCGACCTGGCTGAACTGGATGCCAAGGGTGAGTTACGGATTTTGGGCCGGAAGAAAAACCTGCTGATTTCCAGTTTTGGCCGCAACATTCATCCGGAATGGGTGGAAGCTGAGTTACTCAAAAATGCGTTATTACAACAAGCGGTGGTGTTTGGCGATGCTCAACCTTATTGCGTGGCATTGTTGTACTGTCAGGATCGCAACATCAGCGACCAACAGATTGAACAATGGGTCGCAGCCGTCAACCGCAGCTTGCCGGATTACGCCAGGTTGCAACAATTTCATCGGTTAACACAGCCACTGACCGCGGCCAATGGCTGTTTAACCACCAATCAAAGACCAAAACGCGATGTAATTGCCAACCAATATGCCGCTGAGCTTGCGGCTATGTATCCGGCAGTTGGGTCAACTCAGGGTTCCATCAGTGCCGTCGGGCACAGCCAGCAGTTTGCAGGAGTATAACATGACTTCATTATTCACCACTTCAACAGTGCCAGCGCATGACCACAATACCGGGACACCTGCGGTTGATTTTCATCAGCAACTGATTGCCGCCACTGTGCAAGAGCGTGATTATTTATTAGCTGCCCCTATTATTCACCGGTGTTTTCATGGCGACATCAGCATTGATGACTATGTAGCATTTTTGCAGCAGGCTTATCACCATGTTAAACACACAGTGCCGTTACTGATGTCGGTCGGCGCTTTATTACCGGAGTCAAAAGAATGGCTGCGCGAAGCGGTGGCGGAATATATTGAAGAGGAACTGGGGCATCAGGAATGGATCTTAAATGATATCGCCCGTTGTGGTTACAACAAACAACAGGCCCGTACCAGTCAGCCGGCGTTTGCCACCGAAATGATGGTGGCTTATGCCTATGATATGGTGCGCCGGATCAATCCGTTGGGCTTCTTTGGGATGGTGTTAGTGCTGGAAGGCACCTCTATTGCGCTGGCTGATTTGGCCGCCGGCACCATTGGCAATAAGCTGCAATTGCCAAAAAAAGCGTTTAGCTATTTATCCTCGCATGGCGCTTTAGATCAGGACCATATTAAATTTTTTCAGAGTCTGATGGCGCAAATCACCGATCCAGCCGAACAGCAACTGATTATCCATGCGGCAAAGCGGTTTTACCTTTTATACGGTGATATTTTCCGTAGTCTGGACGCCGCCCATGGCTTAAGCCGCTTGGCTGAGCCTGAGTTGCAGTCTGCTACTGAGCCAGTAACAGAGGAGGTCGAATGATGAACATCGCCGGAAAAACCTTGTTGTTAACCGGTGCCACTGGCGGTATTGGTCGGGCTATAGCGCATAGCCTGGCGGCGGCGGGCGCAACATTAATTCTGGTCGGCCGGGATATGGCCCAGCTGCAACGGTTACGGCAACAACTGACCGGCTCGCATTTGCTGTGTACTGCTGATTTAGCCAAACCGGAGGATTTACAGCGCTTGGTCGAATTTTGTCAGCAGTTGACGCCCGGGCAGGGGCCGCTGGATGGCGTGATCAACAATGCCGGTGTAAGTCAGTTTGCACTGACAGCACAGCAGGATTATCCGCATCAGATCGAGCTGAATCTGTTGGTACCTATGCAGTTATGTCAGATGCTACTGCCGCAACTGCAACAAAGACCTGAAGCTGTCATTGTCAATGTCGGTTCGGCGTTTGGCAGCATTGGCTACCCGGGGTTTAGCGGTTATTGCGCCAGTAAATTCGGCTTAAGGGGTTTTACCGAAGCGTTAAAACGAGAACTGGCTGCCAGTAAGGTTCGGGTGCTGTATTTTGCCCCCAGAGCCACGGATACCAGCATCAACAGTGCCGCAGTGGTCGAAATGAATCAACAGCTTGGTACTCGGATGGACAGTCCGGATTTTGTCGCTGCGCAGTTATTGGCACAGCTTAAAAGCAGCCAGAGCCGGCGTTTTCTCGGCTGGCCGGAGCAATTATTTGTCCGGCTCAATGCTTTGTTTCCGGCCATCGTCGACCAAGCATTGCGTGGCAAGCTGGCGATTATTACTAAATTTGCCAGTCAACAACCCTGAATGAATAAGCTAACCTCGGAAAATCCGGGTTGGCATCCTGACAAACAGCAGGCCAGGCCTGCTTCTGGAGAACATGATGAACTTAAGTAAAATCAAAGTGGTAACAGCCTTTAATCGGACTATGTTGGCAGCAATGTTGCTGAGTGCTGGCTGGTGCCAGGCGGTGTGGGCTGATGTGTTAACCGATATCGCGCCGTTGCAGCAACGCTGGGCTGAAATTAACTATCAGTTGGACGAAGATGCCCGTGAGCAGGCTTATAGCCAACTGCTGCAGCAAGCTGATACTGTGGTGGGGGCCAATCCAACAGCGGCTGAAGCTTATATTTGGCGCGGCATTATTCAGTCCAGCTATGCCGGTGCCAAAGGCGGTATTGGTGCCTTGTCGGTGGCTGAAGCGTCTAAAGCCGATTTGGAAAAAGCGTTAACACTGGATGCACAAGCCTTACAAGGCTCGGCTTATACCAGTCTTGGTGTGTTATATGCCAAAGTACCAGGCTGGCCTATCGGCTTTGGCAGCGATAAAAAAGCGGCTGAGCTATTGCAAAAAGCCCTGGAAATAAACCCTCAAGGCATTGATCCAAATTACTTTTATGCAGAATTTTTAGCAGGTAAACGCGACTATGCCGCAGCAATGCGCTATCTTGAACAGGCAACAAAAGCACCGGCGCGGCCAGGACGGGAAAGTGCCGATCAAGGCCGGCAGCAGGAAATAGCCAGCTTAATGGCCAAAGTCAGCAAAAAGCTGGCGAAAAAATAACAACACAGCAGCCAGCTCGCCAGACCGGTTGGCGAATGGGTGCTTGAACACATGGGCACAAAATGCGGATTTTATTGGTTGAAGATGATTTGGATTTAGCCAGGGGCTTGCAATTGGCTCTCAGTCAGCAAGGTTTTGCCGTGAACCAGGTTTCGCTTGGGCAGCAGGCGCTGGCATCCATTCGCAGTCAGGATTGTGATGCTGTGGTGTTGGATCTGGGGCTGCCTGATATGGATGGTCTGGAGGTGCTGAAAGTCACCCGGCAGAAGTTTCCGCAACTGCCGGTGCTGCTGTTAACCGCACGGGATGGGGTGGATGACAGGATCCGTGGTCTGGATCTGGGGGCAGATGATTATCTGGTGAAACCTTTTGCCTTGCCGGAATTGTTTGCGCGCTTGCGCGTGATTGAGCGGCGGCTTGGCACTGCCAGCTCACACTTGATTGTGATCCAAAACGTCACGCTCGACAGCAGCGCGCATCAGGTGTTGCTGGATGCCGAACCCTTAGCCTTAGCCAGACGTGAATATATGCTGCTCAAAGTGCTGATGGAATCAGCTGGCCGCATCAAAACCCGCGAACAAATTGAAGCCAGCCTGTATGCCTGGGGCGAAGAGGTTGCCAGTAATGCGCTCGAAGTGCATATCTCCAATTTACGCAAAAAGCTGCCAAAAGATTTTATTAAAACCGTACGTGGCGTCGGTTACAGTGTGAGTGCGCAATGACGTCGATTCGACGTTACCTGCTCACGTTATTGATCGCAGTGCTGACGCTGTGCAGTTTTCTGGCGGCGCTACAAAGTTATCGCCAGAGTGTCAGCCGTGCCGATCAGTTACTGGATGCCGATTTGACCGTATTGGCGGCCAGTCTGATGTTGCCTTATCAGCAGTGGTCTCAGTCCTTGCGCGCCACTGACCTGCAGTTACCAGTGTTGCCGGATCTGCCGGCGAACGATGTGGCCAAAGTTCCGGCAGCGCTGAATGTCTCGCAACATGCGGTCCAAATCTGGCAGGGCCAGCAACTGGTTTTTCGTTCCGCCAATGCACCGGCCAGCCGGATTAGCGCGCCTGAGGGCTTTAGTGAACAAAACTTTTCCGGTCAGCGCTGGCGGACCTATCGCCAGCCAGAGACCGCCGGCATCCAAATTGTGGTGGCTCAACCGCTGCAACAACGGCAACAACTGACCGACGAAGTGGTGTTGGCATCAATTTATCCGGTGGTGCTGAGTTTGCCGCTGCAAGCGCTGTTTATCTGGCTGGTGGTCAGCAAAGGCTTGTCACCGCTACGCAGATTCGCCCAGCAATTGGCGTCAAAAAAAGCCGATGATTTAACGCCGGTTAGCTTGCCGCAGGTACCGGCAGAGCTGTCGCAAGTGTTGGCATCGACCAATCAATTGCTGGCGCGGTTAAATGATGCTTTTGTGCGGGAAAAACGTTTTGCCTCCGACGTGGCCCATGAGCTGCGTACGCCGCTCAGTGTACTGCAGGTCAATTTGCATAATGCCAGCCTGCAGTGGCAACAGGCCGGAGTGGCGGATCCCGCTGGAGTGATGCCCGCCTTACAGCAAGGGGTGGAGCGGATGAGCCAGTTGATTGAACAAATTATGTTGCTGAACCGGACCAATCCGGCCCATTTTCAGGCCAAGTTACAACAGCTGGATCTGACTGCTTTATGTCGTGAGGTGATTGCACAGCTGTATCCCAAAATTCAGCAGAAAGCGCAACAAATTGAATTGACCGGCGATGAGCAATGCTGGCTCAGAGCTGATGCATTTGCACTACGGGTGTTGCTGGTCAATCTGCTTGGCAATGCGATTAAATATACGCCAACTCAGGGGCAATTTATTTTAGACATCACCACGCTGCCAACCCTGGGCAGCAATGTAACTGCTCAGCTAGGACAGCAGGTGCAATTGGTGCTGGAAGATTCCGGCCCTGGTATCGCAGCTACTGAATATGAGCGGGTCTTTGATCGTTTTTACCGTATCGGTGGTGACCGGCATCAGTCCGGTGAACCTGGCAGTGGGTTGGGGCTGGCGATAGTGCGGGATATTGTGATCTTGCATCAGGGCAGTCTGCAATTGGCCAGATCGCGTTTTGCCAGTGGTTTAAAAGTGACGGTACAACTTTGATAGCAGGATCAGGATGGTGAAAGCAAAAGATAGAAGCAGATGGCCTGGCTGGTTTCTGGTGCTGTTGCTGGGATCCAGTGACAAGCTGGCTGCCGAGGTTCGGGTGCTGGAGTTGCAGATCAAAGATCACTTATTCAGTCCGGCGACGATATATCTGCCGGCCGGTGAAAAAATCAAATTGGTGATTTTCAACCAGGATGGCACACCGGAAGAATTTGAAAGCTTCAGCCTGAACCGGGAAAAAGTGATTTTGGGCCACAGCAAAGGTGTGGTCTTTGTGGGTCCACTAGAGCCTGGTGAGCATGCCTTTGTCGGTGAATATCATCCGGACAGTGCGCGTGGTCAGATTGTGGTAGTACCGTTAGCGCAATGGTTACAACTGGAGCAGACGGATGCTGATTAATACCGTCATCATGTTTTTGCGCGAGCTGTTGCCGGCGCTGTTGTTACTGAGCACTGTGCTGGTGTGGCAGCGTGCAAATTTACGGCCTCTGTTCGCGGCCTTAGTGCCATTGGCAGTGCTGGGACTGGTGTTACTCAGTGGACAATACGCTTGGTTATCCGGTGCCCTGGATGGGCTGGGGCTGGAGTTTTTTTATCTCTGTTGTTATGTGCTGTGTTTTGTCTTGTTGTTGGCTGCGGTGATTTGCCAACGCCAGCGGCAAGCCGCTGCCATGTTAAGCGGGGCTGCTGTCGCGGCTTTATTGTGGGTGAATGGCAGTAATCTGGTACTGTTTTTATTTGTGTATGAACGGCAATGGTTCCAGCAGCCGGGTTTGTGGCTTGGCGTGATTCTGGGGCTGGGGATTGGTTTGAGTGTGGCGGTGTTGTGGCATTATTTGCTCAGAGAGCTGACGCGCTGGCGTGGTGTGTTAACCCTGGTGCTGGCTTTACTGGCAACAAGGCAATTGACCATGGCAGCCGCCCTGGCGCTGCAGAGTGATTGGCTCCCGGCTGGCCCCGTGCTGTGGAACAGTCAGCAGTGGCTGTCAGAACAATCGGAATATGGCTATTTTTTTAATGCCTTGCTGGGGTATGAAGCGTCACCGGCCCTAGCGCAATGTGTGGCCTTTGGTCTGGGGTTGTTATTGATGATCTGGCAAGGCCGGCGTCTGGAGGTGCAATAATGCAAGATAAAATTCTGTTCTGCGGCTTGGTTATGCTAATGCTGGCTGGTACGTCAGCGCAGGCTGATGGCCGGGTTGTCGACAAAGTGTACCATCCTTACGTGCAGCCGCTGGAACGCGAATTTGAATACCGGTTTGTTTATCAGAAACAGGCTGAGCATCCGGATAATAATGCGATGGGGCAGAAGATTGGTTATGGCTTTTCTATTGCCGAGCGACTGGCACTTGAGACTTATCTGATTGCCGAGCGGGTGAGTCCGGAAGATTATAAGCTAACAGGCTTTGAGCTCGAGCTGCGCTGGATGTTGACAGAGCAGGGGGAATACAATGCCGACTGGGGTTTGTTATTTGAATTAGAACGACAAAATAATCAGGATAATTATGAATTTACCACTGGTTTACTGGTGGAAAAGGAGTTCGGACCCACCAGCCTGACCCTCAATGCGTTGGCCGTGTATGAATGGGGCCAGACGCTGGAGTCCGAGTTTGAAGCCGAATTCCGGCTGCAATATCGTTACCGCTGGTTACCGCAAGTGCAGCCTGCGGTCGAGTTTTATGCCGGCGAGAATTATAAAGGCGCCGGACCGACCCTGCTGGGCGTCCATAAATTCAGTGGACTGGAACAACTGAAATGGGAGTTTGGCGTGGTATTTGCGATTGATGATGCCACTGTCAATAATACCCTGCGTTTTGCTATTGAATATGAGTTTTAATCCTTGCCAAACCTGCTGCTGGCGATCTCGTTTGCCGGCGGCTGTGGTTCCCGCCATGACTCAATAATCCTGCTGCTGGTCTCAACTGTTTTGTCAGCAGGATTGAAGTTCTTTAGATTGCTAATACCCTCGATAATTCAGAATTTTGGAACCTAAGCCGGATATGACTATAACAACAGCTTTGCGAAGTGCCAACTGTGGGCTCTTTGCTAAATCCCTGCTTTGTGCCGCCTTTGTCGGCAGCTCCCTGTTCAGCGCAACCTTGCTTGGCGCTGCGCTGTTTAGCCCACAGCTGCAGGCGACGGAACGGCAAATTGAAGCCGATAACGCGGTGATCACTTTACATAAAACTACCGCCAATGGCGTGTCTTTTCCATACAGCGCCAGCACCGGCACCATGCCCGTGTGGGATAAAGAAGGCAAACCAGTAGCGGCGGTGTTTTATACCTATTACCAACGCACGGATATCAAAGACAAAAGCAAAAGACCGCTGTTGATTTCTTTTAATGGTGGCCCGGGTTCTGCTTCGGTCTGGATGCAAATTGCCTATACCGGGCCAAAAGCGCTGAATGTCGATAGCGAAGGGTACCCGTTACAGCCTTATGGCACCAAACAAAACCCGTTTTCAGTGCTGGATACGGCTGACATTGTGTTTGTCAATCCGGTCAATACCGCGTATTCGCGGGTGCTGCCGGATAAAGATGGCAAAATGATGAGCCAGGAAGCGCAGGCTAAGATGTTTTTTGGCGTCAATGAAGATGTCACTTATCTGGCAGAATGGATCAATACCTTTGTCAGCCGCAATGAACGCTGGCAGTCTCCAAAGTATCTGATAGGTGAAAGCTATGGTACGACACGGGTCTCAGGCCTGGCGCTGGCGCTGCAAAATGAGCAGTGGATGTACCTCAATGGCGTGGTGCTGGTGTCGCCGACAGATTTGGGGATTAAACGCGATGGTCCGGTCGATGCGGCCAACCGTTTGCCCTATTTTACCGCCACAGCCTGGTTTCACCGTAAGTTAGTGCCGGAATTACAACAACTGGATTTACTGCAGGCGCTGGATCAGGCCGAAGCTTTTGCGTTAAACCAGTATCTGCCTGCGTTGGCAAAAGGCGCGATGTTAACAGGCACTGAACGTCAGCAAATGGCGGCGCAAGTGGCCAAGTTTTCTGGTTTATCTGTCGCTGCGGTAGAGAGCCAGAATCTGGATATTCCGAATGACTTTTTCTGGAAAGAGTTGTTACGCGAGCGTGGACAAACCGTCGGGCGGCTGGATTCGCGTTACCTTGGCATCGACCGCAAAACAGCAGGCGATGGCCCGGATTATAATGCGGAACTTACCTCCTGGCTGCATTCTTTTACGCCAGCGATTAATCATTATCTGCGCACTGAGCTCAATTACAAAACCGACATCAAATACAACATGTTTGGTCCGGTGCATCCGTGGAATCGGGATGGGGATCAAACCGGTGAAAACCTGCGACAGGCAATGGCACAAAACCCCTATCTGCATGTGATGGTGCAATCGGGTTATTATGATGGTGCCACCAATTACTTTGATGCTAAATATAATTTATGGCAGTTAGATCCCAGCGGTAAAATGCAGGATCGGATGAGTTTTAAAGGTTACCGTAGTGGCCATATGATGTACCTGCGTTATGAAGATTTAAAACAATCAAACGAAGATTTGCGCCAGTTTATTCTGTCGACCTTGCCGAAGGCGGACCAGCCCGCGAAGTACTAACCTTCACAGCGCAACTGAGCTGCCACAGGCCGGTGGCGCTGTTTTCTATCGCGAGCTTGGCTGGCGCTGTGCCAGCCATTGCCTGCATCCGACTCAGCCAAAGGATGAAAGCCACACAGGGCACTGGTCAGCGCTGGTGTTGCTGTTATAATGCCGTTCATTGTTGTGACAATATGCGTATGTCTTCTTAGATAAGGATCTGATTTTATGGCGGATATCGAAACACGCCCAACCAATTTTATTCGGCAAATCATTGATGCCGACTTAGCTTCCGGTAAACACAGTGCAGTACAAACTCGTTTTCCACCTGAGCCAAATGGTTATCTGCACATTGGCCATGCCAAATCCATTTGTCTGAACTTTGGCATTGCCCAAGACTATCAAGGCCAATGTAATCTGCGGTTTGACGATACCAACCCGGAAAAAGAAAACATCGACTTTGTGAACTCCATCCAACAAGACGTCAACTGGCTGGGGTTCCAGTGGGATGGCGCCGTGCGTTATTCTTCTGATTATTTTGATGCGCTGTATGGTTATGCCGTTGAACTGATCAACAAAGGACTGGCTTACGTTTGTTTCCTCAATGCCGAAGAAATGCGCGAATACCGTGGCAATTTGACCCAGCCTGGCAAAGCCAGTCCATTTCGTGACACCAGCCCGGCCGAAAACCTGGCATTATTTGAAAAAATGCGTGCTGGTGGTTTTGCCGAAGGCGAGTGTTCATTACGCGCGAAAATTGATATGGCGTCGCCTTTTATCTGTATGCGCGATCCGGTGATTTACCGGGTGAAATTTGCCCATCACCACCAGACCGGTGATAAATGGTGCATCTATCCGATGTACGATTTTACCCATTGTATCTCTGATGCGCTCGAAGGCATTACCCATTCGCTTTGTACGCTGGAATTCCAGGATAACCGCCGGTTATATGACTGGATTTTAGATAACATCAGCATTGCCTGCCATCCACAGCAAATTGAGTTTTCCAGATTAAATCTGGAATATCAGGTGATGAGTAAGCGTAAGCTGCACACCCTGGTCGAAGGTGGCCATGTGTCAGGTTGGGATGATCCGCGGATGCCAACTATTGCCGGCTTACGCCGTCGTGGTTACACCCCGGCGTCTTTGCGTGAATTTGCCAAACGCATTGGCATCACCAAACAAGATAATATGATTGAAGCCAGTGCGCTGGATGCCTGTATCCGCGAAGATCTGGATGCGCATGCGCCACGTGCCATGGCGGTGATTGATCCGTTGAAAATTACCTTAAGCAACTATCCCGCCGGGCAGGTGGAATGGCTGGAAGTGCATAATCATCCGAAAGAAGAAAGTATGGGCAGTCGTCAGGTGCCTTTTGGTCAGGTGATTTATATCGACCGCGCTGATTTTCGCGAAGAAGCCAACAAAAAATATAAGCGCATGGTGACAGGTGGTGAAGTGCGGTTGCGTGGTGCTTATGTGGTGCGGGCAGATGAAGTGATCAAAGATGCCGACGGTAACATTATTGAGCTGATCTGTAGCTATGATCCGGCGACTTTAGGCGTCAATCCGGCCGATGGTCGTAAAGTGCGTGGTGTGATCCACTGGGTCGAAGCCAGCCAGGCCAAAGCGGCCGAATTCCGCGTCTATGACAAATTATTTACCGTGCCAAATCCGGCAGCGGAAGATGATTTTATCCAGGTGATCAACCCGCAATCTTTAACTGTCAAACATGGTTTTGTCGAACCGAGCTTAGCGCAAGCTAAAGCTGAACAAGCCTATCAGTTTGAACGCGAAGGTTATTATTGCGCCGACAACAAAGATTTCAGTGCGCAAAAGCTGGTGTTTAACCGCACTGTAGCACTGCGGGATACCTTTTTCGAAGATTAAGCCAGTGCTTTAACCGCAGAGGGTATTTTATCAGCCGGTCCTGCCACTGTTGTGGCAAGGCCGGCTTTTTTCTGCCTGCAGCACGGCTGCCGCGACTGGCAGTTGTCAGTATTTTCGGTAAGAAGGCCAGTAGAAAAGACAGAGTGATTGGTGCAGCCGGAGGGTTTTCGGCTACACTGGCGAACAGGGAATAACCAACAACACGTGGCTGGGGATGGCAGGGAGCAAGATATTAGCGTGGATATTGTGCTGTTGCAGTTTTGCACTGTGCGCAGCACCGAAGCTGGTGCATTATCCGGCGATTGCCAACTCACACGATGCCCGCTCTGAATATCCGATTGCGCTGCTGGGTTTAGCGCTGCATAAAGCCAGGGTCGAAGTCAGACTGGTGCCCTCAGCTGCACCCTTATCAAAAAGCCGGGCCCTACAATTGTTGAAAAAAGGCCAAGGTATCGATGTGGTCTGGACGATGACGACGCTGGAACGGGAAAAGGCATTTTTACCAGTTCGGATCCCGATTTATCGTGGCTTGGGCAGCTATCGGTTGTTATTGGTACGCGCTGATCGCCAACCCGAGATTTCCGCCCTGCAGAATATCAGTCAACTACGCCAACTGAAATATGCCCAGGTGCATGACTGGGTTGATACCCAAATCCTGCAAGACAGTAAATTTTCAGTGCTGGCGGTGTCACATTATGACAATTTATTTCAGATGTTATTAAAAGGCCGGGTGGATGCGATCCCCAGAAGTGTGCTGGAAATCGAAGCTGAAGCCGCCTACTGGCAGGCCCAAGGCTTGGTGATCGAACCAAATTGGCTGATCCATTATCCAAGTGCAGTGTATTTTTTTGTCGACCCACAACAGCCAGAGCTGGCTGCCAGCATCGAACGAGGCCTGCAATTGGCGTTAAAGGATGGTAGTTTCCAGCGTTTATTTGACAAGTTTTTTGCCCTGCATCTGGCGAAGATGCAGTTGCCAGAACGGCAGTTATTGACCTTACCAAACCGTTATTTACCACCACAGACACCCCTGCAGCAGGCAGAACTTTGGTATTCGTTGCGGGCGGTTCAACCCTGAGTTCAGTCGGTCGTCAGTCAGTGGCAGCACGCCACGCTTGTCACTTTACAGCAGCCACTCCCTGCGTTAGTTTGTGGTCGCAGTGGGACAAAGATTGCAGTCAGTGTGGACGGTTTTTTGCCGTGTTGTTTTCTGCCTTTTCCAGTTCAATTACCCCAGGTCCGAATAATCTGATGATGATGTCCTTCGGATTGAACTATGGCGTCAAGGCCAGCTTGCCGCATCTGGCGGGCATCTGTCTTGGTTTTCCTTTGATGGTGTTATGAATTGGCGTTGGTTTTGGCGTGGTATTCAGCGCTTTGCTCTGACTACACACGCTGATTAAACTCGTAGGGCTGCTGTATTTGTGCTGGCCGGCCTGGCGAATAGCCAGCAGCCCGGTCAGCACGCTGGACCGTCAGCACAAACCGCCGCTCAGCTTCTGGCAGGCGCTATTATTTCAGTGGATGGATGCCAAAGCCTGGGTCATGGCCACCGGTGCTGTGGCCGCTTTTACCAAAGTCGGTGGTGTACTGTGGTAGGAAGTCAGCCAAATCACACTGGCGTTTTTGTTGTTCAGTCTGCCTTGTGTTGGTTGCTGGCTGGTGTTCGGCGCCGGTTTACGCCGTGTTCTGACCAAAGCTATCTGGCAGTGCTTGTTTAATCTGCTGATGGCGTTGTTATTATTGTTGTCGATGTGGCCAGTGGTGCAGGAGCTGTGGCAGCAAGCGGTGTTGGAGCAGTGGCTGTGATGGTGTTTAACACATAGCGAAATGTGCTCAGTGTACAGTTCAAACTGCTCAGCGCACTTCCCGCGCCAGTTTTAATAATTGTGAACTAAGTTCAAGCCCGCGTTCACGGGCTGCAGTCTGATTAATCCGAAAGGTCATGCCATCAGGTTCACTGACCAGACTAATGGTGGCGACAGTGCGAAAGGCTTCGGCATTGTCCGCCACAATCAACATCGGCATGCTGGCAAGACCGCTGGCCCAGTGTTGCAGTTGCTGCCGATCGGACATCGTCATCACCAGCAGTTGGCACGGCTTGGCTTCGGCCGGACGTCGGATCAATGTTAATTTCACCGGTTCACCGGCTGGGCTGCGAACTTGTAAGGAATTGATTGCTTTAAACATGCTGTGATCCAGCGCCACACAATAATGAAAAACAGTTTGAGGTGGTGGTGGCCATTGCGTGAACTGGGCAAAGCGGGCAATAAACATCGCTTTGAGGTTGACTTCGGCATCTTCGCTGGCCAGGGCAACGGGGAGTAATCCATGGAGCCACAACCCGCCAGACAGTAACCAAAGCGCAACAGACTTCATGGTTCAAACCGCCATTGCAAGCTCAGCCGCAACGATCGGCCAAGTTGTCTGACCGGCGGCGCGTACACAGTCGGTTGATCATAATACTCAGTGCCCGTCAGATTATAAAACGCCAAGGCCAGCTCCGTTTGCACCGAACTCTGCCACAGCAGATGGCTATGCGCCAAGACATAACCCGGCAACACAAGTTCTGGCATCTGGCGGTGACTGATGGCCTGCAATTGCAAGGCAAACTGCAGTTTTGCGGTCAGGGGCTGGTTATATTGCAAATTAAACAAATGCGTTGGCGAATTTTCTGGCCGCTGAACTGCACTTGACTTGCTTTGTTGCCAGGACCAGTTGGCTTTTAGTTGCTGGCCCTGGTCAAACCTTTGTTCCACTGCCAGCTCAAGACCGCGACTGAGTATAGGCGCGCCATTGACAAAATAACCATTAGCAAATTCAACCTGAATAATATGCCGGATGTCTGAGCGAAATAACGTCATGCGGTAATTAAGCTGCGGTGTGACAAATTGCTCGTAACTCAGCTCAGTGGTGCGGATCTGCTCAGGTGTTGGGGTCGGTATCCCTTGTGGCGCATTGCTGCTAAATTCGTGCAGATTGGCGGCGCGAAAAGCACTGCCGTACATCAGTTTCAGGGTGCTATTGTCATTTTGTTGCCAGATCCAGCCAAGTCTGGGGTGCATTTCCTCGGCCGCAATCCTGGATTTATCATAACGTGCGCCGAGGATCAGGCTATGGGCCGCATTCAGTTGCCACAAATCCTGCAGATAAATACCTTTGCGCTCGTTGTTGCTATAAAACTGTTGTAGTGCAGTTTGCCCCAGCAGGCCATTTTCAATCCGTTGGCTACTGTCTTTTTGATATTCAATGCCGGACAGCAGCAAATGATTGTCGAAACTACGGTTGGCCAGACGCAGATCCAGATGCTGCCAATGCCCAACGATTTGTTGCTGTAATATGTCTGTGGTGTATTGTTCGGCGCGTAAGGTATAACTGCGTTGTAAGCCGATAAAAGGTTGCTTGGCGATATAATCATTGGCACTGCTGCTGAGCGTGGTTTGCAGCTCCCAATCGCTGGAAAATTCATGCTGGTAGCTGGCCCTTAGTAAATGATTATCCGACACCGCACTTTTCTGTGTTAACAGCAAATTTGTCAGTGAACCGAGCGGTTGCGGTGACTGACGTTGGCGTTGATGCAGTGCGCCTTGGAACTGCCAACCAGCAATTTTCAGTCCTGCCTGCAGCCGGTGATAATTTTCTTGCTCCAGATTTTGCAACTGACTGCGATATGGCAATAGTGCGTTGGCGATGGGGTAAGGCAGTGGTATATGCTGCCAGTCAGAAATACTGCCACTGAACCAGGCCTCCCAATCCGCATCAGCCCGATGTGCCCAGCTAAAACGGCCTTGTTGCTGCTGCTGGCTGCTCAGACTGACCAGAGCTGTGACGCCGCGTAGCCGGTCGGCACCTTTAGTGATGACGTTGACCACGCCAAAAAATGCATTATTGCCATACAGGGCTGAACCAGGTCCGGTGGCAAACTCAACCCGTTCAATCGACTCCACATCAATCAGTGCGTCGCTGCCAAGAAAACCGGCATCGCTGATATTTTCATTGGCGCGGATGCCATCAATTAAAAACAACAATCTGGAATTGTAATCCCCACTGCGGCCGAGGCCACGGATACCGATATAGCTGAAATAACCGTCATTAGTCAGATACAAACCCGGCATCGTCGCGAGAATATCGCCGAGACTCCGTAAACCATACAATTTAATGTCCTGGCTGCTGACGACATAAGTGGTGCTGGGTGATTGCGCTGCTGTCAACGCCACCCGGCTGGCGGTCGAGACTTCAACGTCGCGCGGAACCTTCGTCAGTCGGGTATTGAGCAAATCTTCCAGGCTGGGTTGCTGCGCTGCGGTTGGGGTTGAGCTGATGGTCAGCGGCCACAAGCAGAGCAGGGCAATGGCGTGCGGCCGCGCATTTTTTGCCTGCGATGTCAGTCGGGGGCTGAGGGGCGTCCACAAAAATTTAGCTATGTACATTGAACTGCACCTGCGGTTTTTCACTGAGACTGGCCGTGCGGTAGGTATTTTTGCCTGCTTTTTTGGCGGCGTACATAGCTTCGTCCGATTTTTGCAATAACTGCGCGGCGTCAGAAGCATCCAGGGGATAAAACGCGATGCCGACAGTCGCGCCGACCGGCATCAGTTGTTGTTGCACCAGCATTGGCTGTCGGACTGCTTTAATCAGTCGATCAGCCAGTTGTTCAGCCCCGGCGTGATCGGCAATGCCTGGCAATAACACGGCGAATTCATCGCCACCTAACCGGCATAATAAATCATTGTTTCTCAGCACCTGTTGCATCCGGTTGGCCACGATGCACAACACTTCGTCGCCATAGTCATGGCCCCAGCTATCATTGACGGTTTTGAAATTATCCAGGTCAATGAACATCAGCGCCAGTAATTGCTGTTTTTGCTGACTTTGTTGCAGTAAAATCGGTAATTCATTTTGGAAATACAGTCGGTTTGGTAATCCGGTCAAGCTGTCGTGATGCGCCAGTTGCTTCAGGGCAGCGCCGGTTTGTTGCTCGCGTTTCAGTTGCCTGGTGAGCTCGCCTTGCCAGATTTCGGTGCGTTTAAACAGCTCATTTAACCGCTCAGTTAACCGGCCGACTTCATCATGCTGATAAATGACACCGCGCTGGCTATAATCCTGATGTCTGGCCGCATAATCGGCCAGTTCTGACAGCTGCACTATCGGTGCAAGTACCCGTTGTTGCACCATTCTGAGACCACGGGCTGCCACCAGCAGTGTCAGCACTGTCATCAGTGCCAGTAAACCAATCAACCAGCCGACAGTGCGATTGATGCGGCCTAGGCTTTCCTGCACCCGCAGCAGCCCAACCTGTTCTTGCTGCAACATAATCGGTAGTTGCAATTGCAGATATTGCCAGTCAGTGTCACTGTATTCAGCATTCCCGGCGTCAGGCCACACATTAGGCTCTGTGCTGTCGGCTGGCCAGAGGGCAAAAGGTTGCTGCTGTAAATCAAGCAACACAACCTGACTGACTTCGGGGCGTCTGGCAAAAATAGCCAGTTCATGGGCGGCCGATTTTTTATCGCTAAATACCAGGCTGGAAGCAATGCTATTGGCCAATACCGCAGCACTGGCCAGGGCATTTTGCAATTGGTGTTGTCTGGCGCCATACCAAAGTGCCGTTGCCATCAGCAAAAAGGTCAGCAATAAACTGATGGCCAGCACCCGGATATTCAACCGGGTCAACCGGCTGACTAAAGAGTCTGGCAAGTCTGCAGGGGTATCGGGCCTGAAATCAGCTTTGGTCACTGCCATGCATTACCTTGTTCACAACGCCTGCGCCAACGCAGCAGCAGACTTAAACTTTTGCACTAATTGCGTTAGTATAGCCTGAATTTCTGGTCTGTTTTTAGCATGTATTGGAGCAACCGTTGTCTATCCTGGCGCAACAGTCGGAAAAACTCATGCTGGAACATCAGGCGGCGAAAGTGTTTATGCGCTTGTATGAACAGCACTTTCAGCAACCGATGCGGCATATCTGGCATAACCAGCCAGCCAAACCTGATGTGTCTTGCTATTTTGCCGGGCAAAGGCTGGATCTGGAAATCGCTCATCTGTACGGCAGTGAAGCCGAAGCTATGCATATTCTGGGGCGAACGCTGACGCCACAGACCCGGCTGGCGTTACAAGAGTTGCAAAAAGTACCGGTGCGGCAACGCTTATTCACCGCGCTTGAACGGCTGATCGCGCAAAAAGGGCAGAAAAAATATGACAGTCAGCGGGTGTGGCTGGTGATCCGCAATGCAAATCCGGCATGGCAATGTCAGGAGTTATCGGCAACGCAACTGAACTGGTCGTTACCGGCACAACCTCCGTTTGAACAAATCTGGCTGGTCAAAGATATGCAAGGTTTGCATGGCATAGCGCCATTATATCCGCTGACTTTGTGGCAACAGTTACAGCAGCAACTGAAGTTGCCGCCGACCGGCAGCGCGCAGCCTTGAACTGGTACCTAGATTATTTACAGCGGTTAAACGCGGTTGCCGACAGCCTTTGGTTGCGCCGTCTGTGCTGGCTCGGCTGCTGTCTGGCGCTGGGTTGCGGCTATTGGCTGTTGTGGCAGCAGGCCGCAGGTGTTCGGCTGGTGCCGGTGTTGTTGCTGCTGTGTTGGTGTTTGCTTGGTTTGTTTGTGACCTACAGCCTGCCACTGTGCCCGCCACAATTGCACGGCCGGCGCTGGTCAGATTGGTGCAGACTGCAATGGTATCGGCTGCGGCTGCATAGTCTGGCGTTATTGATTTTAGTGTTAGTGCTACTGTCCGGCCTAACCAGTTTGAAGATGATCAGTGTGTTATTGCGCCAGCCTTAACTGATGCCAATAACGACATTTGCCTAGCCTTTTGGAGTCTGTATTGAAAACAAGCCTGAACCGCTGCGATATTTTTTGCAGTGTGGTGGATAATTTTGGCGATATTGGTATTTGTTGGCGGCTGGCGCGGCAACTGGTGGCTGAACATCAGTTGCAACTGACCCTCTGGGTCGATGATCTGCTGAGTTTTCAACGGATTTGTCCGCAGGTGCAGCCACAACTTGCCCGCCAGGCCATTGCTGGGGTGGATGTCAGGCATTGGCAGCCCCAACTACCACAATTGAGCGTAGAAGAATTGCCGGATCTGCTGATTGAAGCACTGGCCTGCACTGTGCCGGTTGATTATTTACAGCTGTTGGCAGCAAACAGGCCAGACGCGGTTTGGTTGAATCTGGAATACCTGTCCGCTGAAAGCTGGATTGAAGGTTGTCATGGCTTAGCCTCACCGCAATCGCAGCTGTCTATTGCCAAGTATTTCTTTTTCCCTGGCTTTAATGCCAAAACCGGTGGCTTATTACGCGAGCAATCACTGGTCGCTGATCTGAGTCAATTTAGCGAGGACGCTTGCGCGCAACAGCTGTTCTGGCAACAACTCGGCATCGCAGATGCAATGAGTTTTAGCCGGAAAATTTCGCTGTTTTGTTATGAGCAACAAGCGATTGCACAATTTATTGCGCAACTGGCCGAAGCGCCTGCACCAAGTTTGTTATTAGTGCCGGAGGGGATGCTCGCGCAGCAGTTGCGGCAATTATACCCACAATTGCAGCAGCAATCTGTCTGGCAAACCGGACAGCTGCGGTTACATATTTTAGCTTTTATGCCACAACCGCAGTACGATTATTTACTGGCGGCCTGCGACATCAATTTTGTCCGTGGCGAAGATTCGATTATTCGGGCGCAGTGGGCCGGTAAACCCTTTATCTGGCAAATTTACCGTCAAGAGGAACAGGCACACCAAGTGAAGCTGAGCGCTTTTTTAGCGCAGTATTTGCAACAAGCTCCGACTGAGCTGGCCACTTTGTTACAACAGCTGCACCGGCACTGGGATTTGGAGTTGCCATTGCAGGATTTATGGTCACAATTGCTGCAAAATCAGCAAAAAATCGCCAGTTATAACCGGCAATGGCGGCAGTATTTAACTTCTCAGCAAGATCTTGCCAGCAACCTCGTGCGTTTTGCTGAAAATAAATTTATAATACCCCGCAATTTTTCCTAACAAGAAGATATTTCAATTATGATGAAGACTGCTCAAGAAGTACGTGCTGGCCAGGTTATCATGGTCAATGGCGAGCCAATGATTGTTCAGAAAGCTGAATTCAATAAATCTGGCCGTAACGCTGCTGTAGTAAAAATGAAATTAAAAGGTCTGTTGTCTGGTCAGGGTGCAGAAACTGTTTACCGTGCCGACGACAAATTTGAACAAGTGCTGCTGGATACCAAAGAAGTTACTTATTCATATTACGCCGATCCAATGTATGTATTCATGGATGCCGAGTACAACCAATACGAAATCGAAGCTGACAACATGACTGATGCACTGAAGTACTTAGTGCCTGATATGCAATGTTCAGTGGTATTCTACGGCGAGCGCGCTATCTCTGTTGACCTGCCAACCATCGTGGTGCGTGAAGTGGTTTACTCTGAACCAGCTGCCCGTGGTGATACCTCAGGTAAAGTGATGAAGCCAGCTAAACTGGATACCGGTTTTGAGCTGATGGTACCGGCTTTTGTTGAAATCGGTGACAAAATCGAAATCGACACCCGTACTGACGAATACCGTAGCCGCGCTAAATAATAGCGACCTGCGATGATTGACAATAAAACCAGCTGCGGCTGGTTTTATTGTTGTGATATGGCGGCAAAAATTTTTATCCAGACCAGCCAGCCCCGTTAGCTGTGTCAAAGCGCGCCCGGCCTTTTCGTGTTTTAGCCGCGTGATAATAAAAATACATCCTGCAATTGCAATTGTCCCTGGCGGTGTTGTTTCAACTGACAGAGGAATAACAAAGCACAACTGTAAGCATCTTCCAGTGCATGATGGGACTGGCTTTGTGGTAAATGATGCCGCGCCAGACAATTGGGCAGTCGCAGCGATTGCGGTTTCACTACTTTGCCCTGATTCAGCAGTCGTTGCCATTCGACTTGCATGGTATCAATAAATTTCAGTCGTGGCGCCCGGCCAAAACAGCGCTGACAAGCCACTTCCAAAAAGTTGCGTTCGATACTGGCATGATGCGCCACCAGAATATATCCGGCATATTGCGTCAGCAATTCGGTCAAAACGTCAGCGAGGTCATGCGCATTGCTGAAGTCTTTATCATGTAAGCCATGGAAAATGGCGCTCTGACCGACGCTGACCGGGCTGTTGATCAGATAATGCCGGGCCGCACTGAGTTCAATTTGCAACTGTCGCACCGGCAGCCAACCGATACTGAGGATATAATCTTTTTTTGCCACCAGACCTGTAGTTTCAATATCCAGCACCAGAAAGTCGCAATTGGAAACCTCGGTCGAAGCTGCTGGCAGTGGCACCGCATTAAAGCGTTTCACCACTTCATTGACCGTTTCTTTTTGCCACTGCAACCATTGCCACATGTTAAATTTCCCGGGTAAAGCGATAACGTAACGAACCTTGTGCATTATGGATCACGGCAAAGCTGTCTTTCAGTTGATGGCGTTGCAGACTGGACAGCACCACCGGATCCAGCAAATTGGTGACATCGTGGCCTTGTTGCAGTTCATGGATATGTTTATCAAAGCGCAGCTGCGCCAGTACATCGAAAGCGTCCAGCAGATCCTGCACATCCTTCGCTGCTAATTGTTGTTGTGCCGCTAGTTGTTCCAGCCGATGCCGGGTATTGACTGCGCTGATCCCCGCGGCCAGGGCATAGACCCGAACTAAGTCAGTGATCAAACTGATGCCGCGTTTTTTCAGATCCAGGCCTTTTTTATGCTTGCCATCTTGTTCCAGGATAAAATTCTTTAAAAATCCGAGCGGGGCAGTGCGCTCTAGTGCGGTTTTGGCCAGATGGAGCAAAAACAGCTCCTGCTGCGCAGTACGAGCCAGAATATCCTGTTGTAAGGCATTAAATAACCCACGGCTACCTTCGATCACTCTTAAATCAAAGTAGATACTGGCATTGAGCAACGCCTGGGGCGTTGGGGTGCTGATCCAGCGGGCAAACCGCATCGACCAGCCTTTCAGGCTGAGTCTGAGTTCGGGGTTGCTGGCCATAATATTGCCAGGGCACAATCTGATACCACAGCGGTCCAGGCCGCGACAGACAAACTCAGCCAGTCTGGCAAAATAATCCGCCACTTCGCCTTCGGGTTCTTTTTCCAGCAGCAGGGCATTGTCCTGATCAGCATTCAGGCTTTGATCCATTCTGGCTTGGGAGCCAAAAGCCAACCAACTGAAGACACAAGGTGGTTCACCCAGTTGCACAATCGCCAGCTTAATCAGCCGTTGGGTAATGGCATCGGTAATAGTCGTGATGATATGGCCTGCTTCATGTGCCGGCACCTGTTGCTTGCCCATCGTCAACGCCATTTCGGCAATATGTTGACTGCATTGCTCCAGTCCATCCAGACTTTGTTGACGGTGAATTTCGCCAATCAGATACACCGGATGATCCTGCTGCGCCCGGATAATATCAGTGGCTGTGATCATACTAAAACTTTGACCTTGTTCTGTCACTGGTAAATGATGAATGTTATAGCGACTCATCAACTGCACAGCCTCGAACAAATAGCCATGCTTATCAATGGTATAAGGTTGTTTTGTCATCACTTGGCTGATCAAGGTGCTGGCTGGCAGATTTTGTGCAAGTACCCGGCTGCGTAAATCCCGGTCGGTCAGGATGCCAACCAATTGCTGGCCGGTTTCGACCAGTAATGAGGATACCCGCTGTGCTGTCATTAAGGCGGCGGCTTGTTGTACTGTTTGCTCTGGCTCGATGGCAATTTTATGCGCTTGCACCACATCGGCTATTTTCAATGTGAAGCGGGAGTTTTGTTGCTGCTCCCGGTATTGATGCAAACGGCGGCTGAATAAACGCTGGAAAAAAATATCAATATTTTTATATTGGTGCCTGAGTTGATGGAAAGCGTCGGCGCCCAGCCAATACACCAGTCCATCTTCTTCACAGCGCAGTTGATCATCATCAGCTAAGTCAGTTAATAACAACTGGTAGCCATAAAAATCGCCTTCCTGCAATTTGGCCAACAGCTGTTGTTGGTCGCTGTACAGGGCAAATACCCCAGTGCGAACTATCATCAGCCGGTTGGTACCTGGCGGCACCAGTTCGGCTTGCTGATAGTAATACACCTGAATTTGCCGGGCGAGCTGGCCGAGTTCCGCGCTGGCCAAATGATTAAAAGGAGTGGTATGCGCCAGAAATTTGGTGACTTCGCTGATTTCCATAATAGCTCCTGTCTCAAGGCCTTTACTCTAGCAAGGGCAGGCCAGCCTCGACAGTCTACTTTAGTCTGAAGCTGCCGCCTTTTCGTCTGAGCCGGCCGGACAGACTTGCAGCAAAGACTGTTCACCACTGCCGATGGGGTGCCATGCCTGGCCCAGCGCGGTACCTGCAGCAGGGATCGGTAATTGCTCAGTGAAATCAGCTCGATACTGTAAGCCACAATGGATCACTTGTCGGATTGCAGCCGCTGGGCTTCGGCGTTCAAATAAATACAAAGTCGCCAGCATCAGCTGTGGATTTTGCTGATTCGCGGTGGCATTTTTCACATCCAGCGCCATAAAACGAACCACTTGTGGTCTGAGGTAGCTCCAGGGCCGCCAAGCGGTACTTTCAGCCACGGCTTTCACCACCACCACTCCCTCAGGTAACAGGCTTTTCTGATGTTCAAACCACTGATATTCGCTGTAAATCTGAAACCCCAACATACCGGCGGCGGCAAATGCAGGGACCAGATAACGGGGAGCACGTTGCGAGCTGAGTTTACGTAGCAATAATGCGATACCGGCGGCGCCAACTCCAGAGACGATAGTTGCAATCAAATCCCATAGCATAAAATGTTCTTCTCCAAAAAAACACGGGCTTTCAGTGAAAGCCCGTGGTGTAAGCTTCGTCTGAGCGCGCTCAGACCACTGCGTTTTATCTTACTTAATGATCGATGGCTGTACCAGCACCACGCGGGAAGCGCACGCTTTCCACTAAATCCTGAATGGCTTTTGGTGGCGCTTCGGTGACCGCTGACAATGCAAAGGCGACCGTGAAGTTAATCATTGCACCTATAGCGCCAAATGACAGCGGAGAGATACCAAATAACCAGTTTGCCGGCACGTTTTCGAAGCTAGCGGTGCCAGGCAGGAAGAACCAGCCCTGATACAGGAAGATATAAACACATGTGGAAATCAAGCCTGCCAGCATACCAGCGACAGCACCTTTGCTGTTGACGCGTTTGGAGAAAATACCCATCATCAGCGCTGGGAAAATTGAAGCTGCGGCGATACCAAAGGCCAGCGCCACCGTCTGCGCAGCAAAGCCAGGCGGATTCATGCCAAGATAAGTTGCAACAACGATAGCCACACCCATTGAAATACGGGCAGCCCGTAACTCACCTTTTTCACTGATATTTGGATTGATGGTGCCTTTGATCAGATCGTGACTGATTGCGGCAGAAATCGCCAGCAATAAACCGGCTGCGGTTGACAATGCTGCTGCCAGACCACCTGCGGCGATCAGGCCAACGACCCAACCTGGCAAATTGGCAATCTCAGGATTGGCCAGCACCAGAATGTCGTTATTGACCGTCAGTTCATTGCCTTTCCAGCCACGTTCCGCCGCTTTTTCAGCAAATGCTGGCGCATCACTATAGAACTGGATCCGACCATC
Organism: Rheinheimera sp. B2H12; assembly: GCF_059620065.1. NCBI lineage: Bacteria > Pseudomonadati > Pseudomonadota > Gammaproteobacteria > Chromatiales > Chromatiaceae > Rheinheimera > Rheinheimera sp. B2H12. The sequence goes on from NZ_CM184363.1 coordinate 2,249,925, forward strand.
ACCGTTCAGGTCATTGTGTTTAATTAAGCCGGTTTTTTCCCAGTTTTTAATCCAGTCTGGTCTGGCGCTGTATTCAATCGCTTCCGCTTTTGGACCTTCCGGGAAAATAGTGGTCATCAGGTTTAACCGGGCCATGGCAGCAACAGCTGGTGCTGTCAGATACAACAACGCGATAAACACCAGTGCCCAGCCGGCAGACCAGCGAGCATCCGCAACTTTAGGTACAGTGAAAAAACGGATAATCACGTGCGGCAGACCGGCAGTACCAATCATCAATGACAAGGTGAATAACACCATATTCAGTTTGTTATCAACATCGGCGGTGTAATCAACAAAACCAAGTTCGCGTACCACTTCATCCAGTTTTTGCAGCAGTGGCACACCTGATTCGGTATGTTCAGCGAACAAACCCAGCGGTGGCAGGAAACTGTCGGTCAGTTGCAATGAAATAAACACCGCCGGAATGGTATAAGCCACAATCAACACCACATACTGCGCCACTTGGGTGTAAGTAATACCTTTCATGCCGCCCAGTACCGCATACATAAAGACTATCACAGCGGCAATGATCAGACCCATATCACTGCTGACTTCAAGGAAACGGGAAAACGCCACCCCAGCTCCCGTCATCTGACCGATAACATAAGTCACTGAAGCAATAATCAGGCAAGCAACAGCAACTAAACGGGCGCTGGTGCTGTAGAAACGATCACCGATAAAATCCGGTACGGTAAATTTACCGAACTTACGCAGATAGGGCGCCAGTAACATGGCCAGCAATACATAACCACCGGTCCAGCCCATCAGATAGGTCGAGTTGGCATAGCCGCCCAATGAAATAAGGCCAGCCATTGAAATAAAAGATGCCGCCGACATCCAGTCAGCTGCAGTTGCCATCCCGTTCATCACCGGATGGACACCACCGCCTGCGACATAAAACTCTTTAGTCGAACCAGCTCTGGCCCAGATCGCAATTGCGATATAGAGGGCAAAGGAACCTCCGACAAATAATAAGTTGATTGCAAATTGGCTCATCTGGAATTACTCCTCATCAACGCCAAATTCTTTATCAAGCTTATTCATTCTCCAGGAATAGAAGAAGATCAGGATGATAAAGGTAATAATTGAGCCCTGTTGTGCAAACCAGAAGCCAAGATCAGTGCCACCGACAGTGATGCCACTGAGCCAGGGACGAAATAAGATGCCACCGCCGTACGACACCAGCGCCCAGATGATCAGGCTGCCGATAATCAGTCGCAGATTGGCTTGCCAGTACTCCTGCGGACTATGTTTAGTTACCATGATGCATGTTTCCTTTAGTTATTTTTATCGAGCGATCTTAATCTAGCAGTTGGTGTGTGAAGCGTAAGCCCGACTTTAGTCGAAGGAAAAATATCAGCATTGACATCTGACCCGGACTGGCCAACAGTATGCGACTAAAAAGATGCTGGAGAATGCTGTGGCAGCGTGGATTATTGCGGTGTTGGCTCTGTTGTATGTCGGTGGCCTGTTTTATATTGCCAACTGGGCGGAGCAGCATAGAGCGGACAGGCTACTACGAAAGTATGGGGGGCTGATCTACAGTCTGGCGCTGGCGGTATACTGTACTTCCTGGACTTATTATGGTGCTGTGGGTTCTGCTATCAGTTCCGGCTGGGATTATTTACCGATTTATCTCGGGCCTTTACTGGTTTTTTGCTTCGCCCAGCCCATGTTGCGTAAGCTACTGCACGTCGCCAAAAAACATAACGTTACTTCTATTACCGACTTTATCAGTGCCCGTTATGGCAAACGTCATGCCATCGCCGCGATGACGGCATTGTTATGCCTGGTGGTGGTGGTGCCATATATTGCATTACAGCTCAAAGCAGTGTCTGCTTCTTATCTGGTGTTACTTGGCCGCAGTGAAGACAGCTTGCAACTGTGGTGGCAGGACACAGCGCTGATGAGCGCCCTGGCAATGACCCTGTTTGCTATTTTGTTCGGCACCCGCAAAGTGCATCTGACTGAACAAAATCGCGGTGTCATGGTCGCAATTGCCTTTGAGTCGGTGATTAAACTGGCGGCGTTATTGACGCTCGGCATTGCGGTCTGCTGGTTTGTGCTGGACAGGCCTTGGCACATACTGCACGATTTTAGCCAGTATGCCCAAACCCACAGTCTGGAAGACAGCGGTAGCTGGCTGGCGTTTTTCACCAAAACCATCCTGGCGATGGCAGCCATCTTTTTATTACCGCGCCAGTTTCATGTCACCTTTGTCGAAAATACCTCACCTGGTCATCTTGGCTATGCTAAACGCTGGTTTGGCAGTTATCTGGTGTTGGTGACTTTGGTGGTTCTGCCAATTGCGCTGGCTGGCTTGCAATTATTTCCGCAAAAACTGCATCTGGCCGATAGTTTTGTGCTGCTGTTGCCGGCCAGTCAGGGCTGGCAAAGTATTAGCGCACTGGTGTTTATTGGTGGTTTTTCGGCTGCCACTTCGATGATTATCATCGCCACGTTGGCGCTCAGTACCATGATCAGTAATGACGTGGTGATGCCGACCTTGTTAAACACCGATCCGAACCAACAGCTGGCGCGTGATTACAGCCCGATGATCCTGCGGGTACGACGCTTGATGATCGTGATGGTGATGGCATTGTCTTACGGTTATTACAGCCTGTTTGCCCGCAATTATGAATTGGCGGAAACAGGTTTATTATCCTTTGCGCTGATTATTCAACTGGCACCAGCGCTGCTGGGGGGGCTGTACTGGCGGCGTGGTCATGCGCTTGGCGTTTATGCCGGCGTCAGTATTGGTTTTGCCGGCTGGTTTTATTGTCTGATGCTACCGCAACTGGTCAGTGTTGGGGTGCTGGATTTAACGATTTTACAGCAAGGCGCTTTTGGTCAAAGCTGGCTCAGACCTACGGCGTTGTTTGGGCTAGAGTTGGATCCACTGACGCATGGTGTGTTTTGGTCTTTAGGGCTCAATCTGCTGGCTTATGTGTTGTTCTCGTTGCTGCACAAAGCCGATTTGAACGACAAACTGCAAGCGGTGGCTTTTGTCAAACCAAACCTGCCGCTGGATGATCTCAAAACGGCACGTCGCACCCGGATTGTCGGCCAGGATTTACTGACGTTGCTGGAGCGTTTTGTCGGCACGGCTCGGGCCAGAGAGTCCATTGCTGAATTTAGCCGTCGTCAGCCGATGCCGCCGCAACTGGAGGATATGCCAGAGCCGGCGTTTATTCGGCACATTGAACGGGAGCTGGCCGGTGTCATAGGTTCGTCCAGTGCGGCCGCTATGGTCAATGCCGTGCTGGATGGCCGGCAACTGGCGTTTGAAGATGTAGTGACCTTATTTGATGATACCCGCCAGGCGATTATGTTTTCCCGCAAGATCCTGTTTTCGACATTGGAGCACCTCAGTCAGGGGGTGAGTGTGGTGGATCGGGACTTACAGCTCGTCGCCTGGAACCGGCAATATCTGGAAATGTTTAATTACCCGGAGGGGATGGTGCGGGTCGGCCGTTCTGTTGCTGATATTGTCAGGTTTAACGCCGAGCGCGGTTTGTGTGGTGAAGGTAGTGCAGAAGAGCATGTGCAAAAACGGCTGCAGCATATGCAGCGGGGCACACCTCATGTCTTTCAGCGGGTACGACCTGATGGTTCTGTGCTGGAGATGCGCGGTAATCCAATCCCGGGTGGCGGTTTTGTCACCAGTTTTACTGATATCACCGAACACGTGCAGGCAGTGCGGCAATTGGCAGAAGCAAAACAGCATCTGGAGCAACGGGTGCAACAACGAACACAGCAAATCAGCCAAATCAATGAAGAACTGCGCGATGAAATAGCTTTGCGCCGGATCACCGAACAACAACTATTGCTGGCCAAAGCTGAAGCGGAAGCTGCCAATGCTTCGAAAACCCGTTTTCTGGCGCTCGCCAGTCATGACATTTTACAACCGCTGAATGCCGCCCGGCTTTTTACTTCAGCGCTACAGGAACAGCCTGAGCCGGAACGGCAGCAACAAATGTTGTTACAGCTGGATAATTCATTAAAAGCGACTGAAGAGTTGATTTCAACTTTACTGGAAATTGCCAAACTCGATGATGGCAAATTGGAGCCTGCCAGTCAGGAAATAGAACTTGGGCCTTTGTTATTGCAACTGCGTGATGAGTTTTCCCTGTTGGCGGCGCAAAAACAGTTGCAGCTACAAGTACGGAATACGCCTTATCTGGTCAGCAGTAATCCAACTTATCTGCGGCGTATTTTGCAAAATATGTTATCCAATGCGGTGAAATACACCAGCACAGGGAAAGTTCTGCTTGGTTGTCGCCGCCTCGGCAGCAGCCTTTGTATTGAGGTGTGGGATACTGGTCCTGGCATTCGATCCCAGGAATTACCGCATATTTTTGATGATTTTTATCGGGTGGATGCCACCTCCCGTGGTCAGCAAGGGGTTGGCCTTGGGTTGGCCGTGGTGCAACGGATGGCGAAAAGTCTGGGGCATCAGCTCAGTGTCGCGTCAAAGCCAGGCCAGGGCACAGTATTCAGGCTGACGGTGCCGCTCGTTGGCAGACAGCAGGCCAAAGTGCAACCCGGGTTAGCAGCTACCGTTGGCACTGAGCAAACACCGGTGAGTCCATTTACCCGGCTGTCGGTTTGTTGTGTCGATGATGATGTCAGTAATGTCAACGCATTAAGGGCCTTATTGCAACAATGGCAGGTTGGACAGATTGATACTTGTCTTGACGTCAATGAAACCCTGGCACTGGCAAAGCGCCAGGGACCGCCGGATTTACTGATTATCGATTACCAGCTCGGTCAGCATCAGAATGGTCTGGTTTTGCATCAGCAACTACAGCAATTTTGGCCTGGTGTGCCGGCCATTTTGGTCTCAGCCGCGCCTGAACCAGATTTACCAGGACGGGCCAAACAACAGGGACTGATTTTTTTGCCAAAACCAATTAAAGCGGCGGCACTACGGGCAACTTTTAACTATCTGAAATTAGGCAAGAACAATTAACTCAATGCCAGAGCAGTCAGCAAGCGTGTTAGCATGCTGCAAGTGAAACCATGGAGAGCGTAAACGGATGAGAGCACAATTAGAACGGCAATTTTTTCTCGGGTTACTGGCGCTGGTGACCTTCGGCTTTGGTTTAGTGCTGGAACCATTCTGGAGTGCCATTTTTTGGGCTTGTGCTTTGACGGTGATTTTTTATCCACTACAAACCTTATTGTTACGTCATTTAGGCAACAGACCCAGTCTGGCGGCACTGTTGACGCTCAGCATTTGTGTGGTGATGGTGGTGCTGCCGTTATTGGCAATAGGCGCTTCCTTTATTCAGGAGGGCGTGGCGTTTTATCAGCGTATTCAAAATGGCGATTTGAATCCGGCCGCTACTTTGGAAAAAATCCGTCAAGCCTTCCCGCTGGTATCTCAAACCTTACTCGAATTTGGTGTAGACACAGACAATTTACGCCAGCGCTTGTCAGATGCTGCGGTGGAAGCCAGCCGTTTGTTAGCCAAAGAAACATTGGCGATAGGTCAGAATGCGGCAGGCTTATTTTTGCAAATTGGTCTCATGCTCTATCTGGCGTTTTTCCTGCTGCGCGATGGCGCTAAACTGGTTGAATTACTGGTGCGAGCTTTACCACTGGGGGATGTCAGAGAGCGGATGTTGTTTGCAAAATTTGCCGAGGTAACCCGAGCCACAGTGAAAGGCAATTTGGTGGTTGCTGTGGTACAAGGTACGCTGGGTGGGTTGATTTTATGGATCTTAGATATTCCTGCACCTGTCCTTTGGGGCGTGCTGATGACGTTCTTAAGTTTATTACCTGCAATTGGAGCTGCGCTGGTGTGGTTTCCGGTGGCGTTATATCTTTATGCCACCGGTCAGTGGTGGCAGGCAACCATACTGATTGCTTATGGTGCAGTGGTGATTGGGCTGGCGGACAATATTTTGCGGCCGTTATTGGTTGGGCGGGATACCAAATTACCGGATTATATTGTGTTGTTTTCGACTTTGGGCGGTATCACTTTGCTTGGTATCAATGGCTTTGTGCTGGGGCCTTTAGTCGCGGCACTTTTTATGGCGTTCTGGCAAATTTTCATGGTTGAATTTAACCATGCACCTGTCAGTGTCGACGAATGTGCTGCTGACACACAACATGACAACAACAGCGAACTCTGATGCTGCCAACTGTTGATTTGTCGCAAAGTGGGATCCCGGCAGAGCACTGGCCGCAGTACCAGCGCGCAGTGACAGCGTTATTGCAACAACTGTCGATGCGGCCTGAACTGCGATTGATTGCTATCAGTGGAGCGCAGGGTTGTGGTAAATCGACGCTGGCGGCTGTGTTGGTCAACACGCTGCAACAACACGGCTGTCGGACCGCGGCAGTGTCGCTGGATGATTATTATTTTGCTAAACAACAGCGGCAGCAGTTAGCGCAACAAGTACATCCCTGGCTGGCGCAGCGCGGTGTCCCCGGCACTCATGATATAGCCCGTGCTATTCGTGATGCTGAGGCAGTGTTGACAGGGCTGCCAGTAAGTTTGCCCTGTTTTAGCAAAGCACTGGATGATGTGTTGCCAGACCGGCCGTCCCAACAGTTAGATGTACTGATTGTGGAGGGATGGTGCCTGGGCTGCCCACCTCAGCCGGCTTCGCAATTGCAACGCGCCGTCAATCAGCAGGAACAGCAGTTGGATGCAGATGGACGTTGGCGGCGTTATGTCAACCAGCAATTGGCAGGGCCTTATCAGCGGTATTTTCAGTTCATCCAGTATTTGTTGTATCTGCAGGCGCCGGATTGGCAAGCGGTGTGCCGTTGGCGGCAGCGACAAGAAGAAAAGTTGTGGCAGGCGCAAGGGCAGGGCATGACTGCAACTGAACTGGCCCATTTTATGGCCAGCTTTCAACGGCTGACCGAGTATGGTTGGCAACAATTACCGCAGTTGGCAGATGTTTGCTGGCAACTGGATCAGCAACAGCTGATCCTGCCGACACCTGCGTAGCGCTCAGCCAGCCGTGGTTAGTGTTGTTGTGCTAAAGCCCGATCCACCGGCGCTTCTAGTTGGAGTCGTTGAGCCTGGATCACCACTTGAGTACGGTTCGTCACGCCTAATTTTCGGAAAATTGCCGTCAAATGTGCTTTGACTGTGGCTTCCGAAATATGCAAATCGTAGGCAATTTGTTTATTTAGCCAGCCCTCAGTCAGGTAATACAACACCTTGTATTGCTGATTAGTCAGTTGCGCTACTTTATCTGCTAAGTCTAAATCTGCCAGATTGTTTGGATCGGGTTTAAATAAGGCCTGTAAATGTGCCGGTAACCAAAGTTCACCCGCCATCACGGCATTCAGAGCCTTACCAATTTCAACCGGGTGTGCTGATTTGGGGATATAAGCTGAAGCCCCAAAGTTCATCACCCGCCGGATCACATCCGGATCATCACTGGCTGAGATCACGACTATAGGCAACGTAGGGAAATTTTTACGCAATTGGATCAGTCCGAGAAAACCGCAGTTGCCTGGCATATGTAAATCCAGTAGCAAGAGATCAGTGTCCGGATGCTGTTCAAGCGCCTGACAGGTGGCTTCAAAACAGTCGGTTTCAATGGTTGCTTTGGTGACAAAAGTATTACTGATGGCATTGATCAGTGCATTTCGAAACAGCGGATGATCGTCCGCCACTATCAGTTTAGCCATTTCAGACTCCGTTCGGACAGGACTCAGCTGACAGCCGAGAACCAGAGGATATGTTGCAGCATAATCAACCTGATGGCAGCTGTCTATGTTTTGCATAGAGCATAAGCCATTCGTGGCTTATGCTCTGTCACGGAGGTTATTTATTCAGCCGGTGATTGATCAGATGTTCAACCACGGATGGATCGGCCAGTGTTGAGATGTCGCCTAATGAATCATGTTCGTTGGCAGCAATTTTACGCAAAATCCGCCGCATAATTTTACCGGAGCGGGTTTTCGGTAAACCCGGAGCCCATTGGATCAGATCCGGACTGGCGATTGGCGAAATTTCACGTCTGACCCAATCTCTGACCGCTTTGGTCAGATCATCACTTGGTTCAACACCAACCCTTGGTGCAATAAACACATAAATGCCCTGACCTTTTAAGTCATGCGGATAGCCAACGACTGCGGCTTCAGCAATAGCTTCATGCGCCACCAGACAGCTTTCAATTTCGGCAGTGCCTAAGCGGTGACCTGACACGTTTAACACGTCATCCACCCGGCCGGTTAACCAGTAATAGCCGTCTTCGTCGCGTTTGGCGCCATCACCGGTGAAATACATGCCTTGGTAGGTCGAAAAATAAGTCTGTTCAAAACGGTCATGATCCCCGTACAAAGTCCGCATTTGACCGGGCCAGCTATCCAGTAACACCAGATTGCCTTCAGTGACACCGTGCAGCAGATTGCCTTCGTTATCAACAATGGCGGGTTTCACACTGAAAAATGGGCGGGTAGCAGAACCTGGTTTTAATGCGGTAGCACCTGGTAATGGGGTGATCAGGATGCCACCGGTTTCGGTTTGCCACCAGGTATCGACGATAGGGCAGTTGTTTTTGCCGACTTGCTGATGATACCAGTTCCAGGCTTCCGGATTAATAGGCTCGCCGACACTACCTAACACTTTTAATGACGATAAATCAGCGCCTTCCACAGCGGCAGTGCCATGTGCCATTAAGGCCCGGATGGCAGTCGGCGCTGTATAAAGGATATTTACCTTAAATTTGTCGACGATTTGGGCAATGCGTTTGACACTCGGATAGGTGGGGACGCCTTCAAACATCACGCTGGTGGCACCATTGGCGAGTGGTCCATACACAATATAAGTATGACCTGTGACCCAGCCAACATCGGCGGCACACCAGTAAACATCGCCTGGATGGTAATCAAATACATACTGATGGGTCATTGACGCCCATACCATATAACCACCCGTGGTATGCAGTACGCCTTTAGGTTTACCGGTAGATCCGGAAGTATAAAGAATAAACAGCGGATCTTCCGCATTCATTGGCTCTGGTTCACAATGCTTCGGTTGCTGCGCCAGTAATTCGTGATACCAGACATCTCGGCCGGCATGCTCATCAATATTGTCGCCAACATGCTTGACGACGATCACATGTTTGACCGGGTTGGCTTTACCCAAATGGCCGAGTGCCATATCGGTATTATCTTTTAATGCAGTGACACGAGCGCCCCGCAGCGCCTGATCGGCAGTGATGACAAGTTTAGAATCACAATCGACAATCCGGCTGCCCAGCGCGTCTGGTGAAAAACCGGCAAAGACCACCGAATGTACTGCACCAATCCGGGCACAGGCCAGTAAGGCAACTGCAGCTTGTGGGATCATCGGTAAATAGATGGTGACGCGATCGCCTTTGCCGATGCCAAGACTTTTCATGCCATTGGCCAGTTGACAGACTTCATCATAGAGTTGTTGGTAAGTGACTGCTTTATCTACACCAGGCTCATCACCTTCCCAATAATAGGCAACTTGATCGGCTTTTTCTGCCAAGTGGCGGTCCAGACAGTTATAGCTGGCGTTTAAGGTACCGTCGCTGAACCAGTTCACATGGACATTGCCCAGTTCAAAGCTGGTGTCTTTTACTTGGGTAAATGGTGTAAACCAGTCGATGCGTTTACCATGTTCAGCCCAGAATTGTTCTGGTTGTTCAACAGACTGCTGATACATAGCAAGATAAGCAGCATCATCCAGATAAGTTCTGGCTTTGGCGGCTGCTGTCACCGGATAAAGTTGTTGTTGCGACATAATTCGTCTTCCCCGTTGGCGATCTGCGCCTGCTGTTATTGAATAATGTTGTTCTACCTGAACCCTTTAGCTGGCGAAATTAGACATTAGTCTAGCCGCTGCGTTCACCCGGATGTTCGACTAAAGGCTAATTGAGCTCTTTGGCTGCATCAACCACATTAAATTGGTTACAACTCGAACAACGATAACGACAGGGCGAACGGAGCACAACTATGCAACAAATTAACAGTAAACAAGGTCACACCAGATTGAAGCAACTGACACTGGCGATGCTGGCAGTGTTATTCAGTCAGGCCGTGCAGGCCGGTTTTAAAATGGGTGACAACACCGAAATTGGTATCGGTGGTTATGTCAAACTTGACGCGATGTGGACTGACACTTCAGAAGGGATGATTGGTAATGGTGTTGGGCGCGATTTTTATGTGCCGTCGACGATTCCGGTGACTGGTACCTCAGAATCGGCGAAATGGGATATGCACGCCCGTCAGTCCCGCTTCTTTATTACCAGCGATACGCTGCTGGAAAACGGCAAAAAAATCAGTGGCCGGTTTGAATTTGATATGATGGGTACTTATCCGATTGGTGATGAAAGAACCAGTAATGGTTATTCGCCAGAAATCCGCCATGCTTTTATCAGCTATGACGGTTGGCTGTTTGGCCAGACCTGGACCACCTTTATGGATGTCAATGCGTTGCCGGACAGTATCGATTTTGTTGGCACCACTGATGGCACAGTGTTTGTCCGTCAAGCGCAAGTGCGTTATACCAATGGTGGTTTCCAGGTTGCACTGGAAAATCCGGAAACCACAGTCTCACCACTAAAAAGCACCAGCAGAGTGGTGACTGATGATAATTCTATGCCAGATGTGGTGCTGCGTTATAACCATACTGCAGACTGGGGTGGTTTGACGGTCGCTGGTTTAAGTCGGCAATTGTCTTATCAGGAAGGTGCGGTGGATGACAGTACTCGAGGTTATGGTCTGACATTCAGCGGTAAGTTTAATCTGTCAAAAACTGATGATATTCGTTTTGCCGTCACCTATGGGGAAGGATTGGGTCGTTATCTGAGTCTGAACACCTCGAACGATGTGGTGGTCCGCCCTGACAATCAACTGGAAACGATTAAAAGTGTTGGTTATACCCTGGCTTATAAACATGCTTGGAATGACAAATGGCGTTCGAGCTTCTTTTATTCCGCTCAGAACATTGATAATCCGATTGAATTTACCGGCACAGCCTTAACAGAATCAACTTCAAGCTATAGTGCAAACCTAATTTATCAGGTTGCCAGTAAGTTATCGGTGGGCGCTGAATTCCGTCATGCGACCCGGGTGTTGGATTCGGATTTGGAAGGTGATTTAAACCGTATCCAATTTATGGCCAAATACGATTTCTGATGTCAGAACAATGTGCCGGTCTTTGCGATCACCGGCACAGATCCAGATGTAACTGCATGGCGTACTTCCTCTGACTACAATGGAGGGCGTTATGGCACATAAGTTAGAACATCTGAATTTTGACGACGTGGTAATTAACAAGTTAACAGTTCATTCATTAGAGATGGGCCTTTATCTGGCAGAAGTCGACTTTGACGGCCGGACCGGCTTTATCGTCGGTGACGATAACAGGCCAAAGCAATTCTATAGTGTGACCCAGGTAAAAGACCAGCTCAGTCAGGCCAGAATTAAATCCTCGGTGTTAGTTCATCAGTCCGCCTATGATGAAATGATCGGTTTAGCGAGCAAAAGTGACAATAAACTGGAAGTGCCTCTAGGTTGATGCTGCCAGGGTGGCAATGAACGTTGGTATTTCGCACAATGTGCGTGGTATTTGAGCTGTCGCGCGCTTTTTGGCACATTTTTTGATTTTTATCTGCTTTTGCGCTTGCACCCGGCGAAAAACTCCCTATAATGCGCCCCATGCCGACGGGGTGGTGCGAAAGCAGCAAGCCGGGTGAGTTTGAAGAAAGTTGAAAATGTCGATAAAAAGACGCTTGACACGAAATGAAAACTGACTAAAATAGCCGCCTCGCAGCGACGACAGGTTGAAAGGTCTGAAAGTTGTGGTGAGGTAGAAATCAGCAGTGATTTCTGAAGTAAGGCAGGTTGAGCAGAGAAGCTCATTTAAATAGTGAAATTCTCTGCTTGACTTAAATTCTGGGAAGTGTAACATACGCCTCCCGCTTCGTAGTCGAAGCACGCTCTTTAACAATTAGCAATCAATCATCTGTGTGGGCACTCGATTCATGAGATTCGCAAAACGAATTAACTGAGTGTGAGTGACCAGATAGTAAAATATTTAGTCAGTAATACTGAGCAGCTACTTAGGTAGCGAAAAAACTTTTAATTGAAGAGTTTGATCATGGCTCAGATTGAACGCTGGCGGCAGGCCTAACACATGCAAGTCGAGCGGGGTTTTCGGACCTAGCGGCGGACGGGTGAGTAATGCGTAGGAAGCTACCCGACAGAGGGGGATACCAGTTGGAAACGACTGTTAATACCGCATAATGTCTACGGACCAAAGTGTGGGACCTTCGGGCCACATGCTGTCGGATGCGCCTACGTGGGATTAGCTAGTTGGTGAGGTAATGGCTCACCAAGGCGACGATCCCTAGCTGGTTTGAGAGGATGATCAGCCACACTGGAACTGAGACACGGTCCAGACTCCTACGGGAGGCAGCAGTGGGGAATATTGGACAATGGGCGCAAGCCTGATCCAGCCATGCCGCGTGTGTGAAGAAGGCCTTCGGGTTGTAAAGCACTTTCAGCGAGGAGGAAGGGTTGGTCGTTAATAGCGGCTAACTTTGACGTTACTCGCAGAAGAAGCACCGGCTAACTCTGTGCCAGCAGCCGCGGTAATACAGAGGGTGCAAGCGTTAATCGGAATTACTGGGCGTAAAGCGCACGCAGGCGGTTGGTTAAGTCAGATGTGAAAGCCCCGGGCTCAACCTGGGAATTGCATTTGAAACTGGCCAACTAGAGTACGTGAGAGGGGGGTAGAATTCCAAGTGTAGCGGTGAAATGCGTAGAGATTTGGAGGAATACCAGTGGCGAAGGCGGCCCCCTGGCACGATACTGACGCTCAGGTGCGAAAGCGTGGGGAGCAAACAGGATTAGATACCCTGGTAGTCCACGCCGTAAACGATGTCTACTAGCTGTTCGTGGTCTTGTACTGTGAGTAGCGCAGCTAACGCACTAAGTAGACCGCCTGGGGAGTACGGTCGCAAGATTAAAACTCAAATGAATTGACGGGGGCCCGCACAAGCGGTGGAGCATGTGGTTTAATTCGACGCAACGCGAAGAACCTTACCTACTCTTGACATCTAGCGAAGATTGTAGAGATACGATTGTGCCTTCGGGAACGCTAAGACAGGTGCTGCATGGCTGTCGTCAGCTCGTGTTGTGAAATGTTGGGTTAAGTCCCGCAACGAGCGCAACCCTTATCCTTAGTTGCCAGCACGTAATGGTGGGAACTCTAGGGAGACTGCCGGTGATAAACCGGAGGAAGGTGGGGACGACGTCAAGTCATCATGGCCCTTACGAGTAGGGCTACACACGTGCTACAATGGTACGTACAGAGGGAGGCAAGCTGGCGACAGTGAGCGGATCTCTTAAAGCGTATCGTAGTCCGGATCGCAGTCTGCAACTCGACTGCGTGAAGTCGGAATCGCTAGTAATCGCAAATCAGAATGTTGCGGTGAATACGTTCCCGGGCCTTGTACACACCGCCCGTCACACCATGGGAGTGGGTTGCAAAAGAAGTAGGTAGCTTAACCTTCGGGAGGGCGCTTACCACTTTGTGATTCATGACTGGGGTGAAGTCGTAACAAGGTAACCCTAGGGGAACCTGGGGTTGGATCACCTCCTTACCTATAGCGAACTGATGTTTCGAAGTGTCCACACAGATGATTGATTGCAGAGATAGAGCAAAACAGTTAGAGGCCATCAGGCTTATAACGAAGAATGTTTGGCTTAGTGCAAGGCGCAGGCTGAGCGAGCGAAGGAGTGTACTGTAGTACATGACTGAGTGAGCAAAGAATGCAACGCAGCAATAAGACGAACAGGCAAGTTAGAATTGGTCTGTAGCTCAGGTGGTTAGAGCGCACCCCTGATAAGGGTGAGGTCGGTAGTTCGAGTCTACTCAGACCAACCAAATTTTATATTTGGGGTTATAGCTCAGCTGGGAGAGCGCCTGCCTTGCACGCAGGAGGTCAGCGGTTCGATCCCGCTTAACTCCACCATTCCTTAGAAGATTCTAAAGAATACCTGATTAATTGCTCGCAAAATTCAAATCAAAGCGCACTTGTTGGTGTGGTTTGATTTGAGTTTATCTCAAAATGCTCTTTAACAATTAGGCAAGCTGATAGTAGTAAAAATAAAGGTCAACAATTTTATTGTGAACCTTAAGCACAAACTTACGATTTCCAAGACAATTTGGGGTTGTATGGTTAAGTGACTAAGCGTACACGGTGGATGCCTTGGCAGTCAGAGGCGATGAAGGACGTGCTAACCTGCGAAAAGCTGTGAGAAGTCGGTAAGAGACGTTAGACTCACAGATGTCCGAATGGGGAAACCCACCAGATTTATCTGGTATCGTATGATGAATACATAGTCATACGAGGCGAACCGGGAGAACTGAAACATCTAAGTACCCCGAGGAAAAGAAATCAACCGAGATCCCCTTAGTAGCGGCGAGCGAAAGGGGGCTAGCCCTTAAGTTGGTGAAGAATTAGTGGAAGGCTCTGGAAAGTGCCGCGATACAGGGTGATAGCCCCGTACACGAAAAGTCTTCATCAGTGAAAACGAGTAGGACGGGACACGAGACATCCTGTTTGAATATGGGGGGACCATCCTCCAAGGCTAAATACTCCTGACTGACCGATAGTGAACCAGTACCGTGAGGGAAAGGCGAAAAGAACCCCTGTTAGGGGAGTGAAATAGAACCTGAAACCGTGTACGTACAAGCAGTGGGAGCCTCCTTTGTGGGGTGACTGCGTACCTTTTGTATAATGGGTCAGCGACTTACATTCTGTAGCGAGGTTAACCGAATAGGGGAGCCGTAGGGAAACCGAGTCTTAACTGGGCGAATAGTTGCAGGGTGTAGACCCGAAACCGGGCGATCTACCCATGAGCAGGTTGAAGGTTGGGTAACACTAACTGGAGGACCGAACCCACTAATGTTGAAAAATTAGGGGATGACTTGTGGGTCGGAGTGAAAGGCTAATCAAGCTCGGAGATATCTGGTTCTCCTCGAAAGCTATTTAGGTAGCGCCTCGAGCGAATACCATTGGGGGTAGAGCACTGTTAAGGCTAGGGGGTCATCCCGACTTACCAACCCTTTGCAAACTCCGAATACCAATGAGTACTACTCGGGAGACACACGACGGGTGCTAACGTCCGCCGTGAAAAGGGAAACAACCCAGACCACCAGCTAAGGTCCCAAAGTCATGGTTAAGTGGAAAACGATGTGGAAAGGCATAGACAGCTAGGAGGTTGGCTTAGAAGCAGCCACCCTTTAAAGAAAGCGTAATAGCTCACTAGTCGAGTCGGTCTGCGCGGAAGATGTAACGGGGCTAAACCATGCACCGAAGCTGTGGACTTGCACTATGTGCAAGTGGTAGAGGAGCGTTCTGTAAGCCGTAGAAGGTGTCTTGTGAAGGATGCTGGAGGTATCAGAAGTGCGAATGCTGACATAAGTAACGATAAGGGGAGTGAAAAACTTCCCCGCCGGAAGACCAAGGGTTCCTATCCCATGCTAATCAGGGTAGGGTAAGTCGGCCCCTAAGGCGAGGGCGAAAGCCGTAGTCGATGGGAAACGGGTTAATATTCCCGTACCGACAGTACTGCGATGGGGGGACGGAGAAGGCTAGGCAGGCATGGCGTTGGTAGTCCATGTGAAAGTATGTAGGTTGGGTGTTTAGGAAAATCCGGACGCCTAAGACTGAGATACGAGACGAGCCACTAAGGTGGTGAAGCTGTTGATGCCACGCTTCCAGGAAAAGCCTCTAAGCTTCAGGTACTTGTCGACCGTACTCGAAACCGACACAGGTGGTCAGGTAGAGAATACCAAGGCGCTTGAGAGAACTCTGGTGAAGGAACTAGGCAAAATAGTACCGTAACTTCGGGAGAAGGTACGCTCTTGGGTGTGAAGGACTTGCTCCGTAAGCATCTGAGAGTCGCAGTGACCAGCTGGCTGCAACTGTTTATTAAAAACACAGCACTCTGCAAACTCGAGAGAGGACGTATAGGGTGTGACACCTGCCCGGTGCCGGAAGGTTAATTGATGGGGTTAGCGCAAGCGAAGCTCTTGATCGAAGCCCCGGTAAACGGCGGCCGTAACTATAACGGTCCTAAGGTAGCGAAATTCCTTGTCGGGTAAGTTCCGACCTGCACGAATGGTGTAATGATGGCCAGGCTGTCTCCACCAGAGACTCAGTGAAATTGAAATTGCGGTGAAGATGCCGTATACCCGCGGCTAGACGGAAAGACCCCGTGAACCTTTACTATAGCTTGGCACTGAACATTGACCCTGTATGTGTAGGATAGGTGGGAGGCTTTGAAGTTGTGACGCTAGTCACGATGGAGCCGTCCTTGAAATACCACCCTTGCATGTTTGATGTTCTAACGTGGGCCCCTAATCGGGGTTGCGGACAGTGTCTGGTGGGTAGTTTGACTGGGGCGGTCTCCTCCTAAAGAGTAACGGAGGAGCACGAAGGTTGGCTAAGTACGGTCGGACATCGTACGGTTAGTGCAAAGGCAGAAGCCAGCTTAACTGCGAGACAGACACGTCGAGCAGGTACGAAAGTAGGTCTTAGTGATCCGGTGGTTCTGTATGGAAGGGCCATCGCTCAACGGATAAAAGGTACTCCGGGGATAACAGGCTGATACCGCCCAAGAGTTCATATCGACGGCGGTGTTTGGCACCTCGATGTCGGCTCATCACATCCTGGGGCTGAAGTCGGTCCCAAGGGTATGGCTGTTCGCCATTTAAAGTGGTACGCGAGCTGGGTTTAGAACGTCGTGAGACAGTTCGGTCCCTATCTGCCGTGGGCGTTGGATGATTGATTGGAGTTGCTCCTAGTACGAGAGGACCGGAGTGAACGAACCGCTGGTGTTCGGGTTGTCATGCCAATGGCACTGCCCGGTAGCTACGTTCGGAACGGATAACCGCTGAAAGCATCTAAGCGGGAAGCCGGCCAAGAGATGAGTCATCCCTTGTACCTTGAGTACACATAAGGGTTGTTGGAGACCACAACGTTGATAGGTGAGGTGTGGAAGCGTAGTGATACGTTAAGCTAACTCATACTAATTGCCCGAGAGGCTTAACCATACAACGCCCAAGTTGTTTTGCAGTAAGTGTGCGACTACTATCAAGAGCTACTAAAAATTAGTAATCAAGCTTGTCTAAGTTAAAGAAGCTAAACAGTTTTTGCCTGGTGGCAATAGCGCTGTGGAACCACCTGAATCCATTCCGAACTCAGAAGTGAAACGCAGCTGCGACGATGGTAGTGTGGCAGATGCCATGCGAGAGTAGTACACCGCCAGGCTCCCAATAAATGAAAAAGCCCCAGTCGAAAGACTGGGGCTTTTTTATTTATCGTGATTCTGGCGCTGGAGTACTTGGAGAGTAGTACAGTGAAGCCCGAAACAGACAACGCCAACAATTTGGCGTTGTCCGGGCTGAACGGCCCTGAGCTCTGCGAAGGGCATGAAGGCTCCCAAACTCGCTAGGCTTTTTTATTTATCGTGATTCTGGCGCTGGAGTACTTGGAGAGTAGTACAGCGAAGCCGGGAATTATACCATTCCATCTTAAAGTCTGTTCAGTACCGCCCAGTTTCTTGAGCACATCTTGCTCACCCGTACTTTATCGCTGATAAAGTCATTCCAGGCATCGCTACAGGCATCCACAATCGCTTCGTAGCTCTCGAAACAACGATTGGCTATGTGGTGTTGACGTAGCCAGCTCCATACTTGCTCTATCGGATTGAGTTCAGGTGAATACGGTGGCAGTTTTAATATCGACAGGTTATGAAAATCATCTGCAATATCATCAGTATGCCAACCCGCGCCATCCATCACGACCACTGCATAGCGGCCCTTGGCTGTTGTGGCTGAAATTTGCGCTAAGTGCATTTTCATCACCTCTTTACTCAGAAAAGGAACTATCAATGCTTCTGTTGCGCCATTGGCCGGGCAGATGGCGCCGAAAAGATGAGCGTATTCAAATTGCTGCTGTTTAACCGCACGTGGCCGAGAGCCTGTGCTAGCCCATAAGCGCGTGGTTGTATTCTGCTGGCCGATACGAGCTTCATCCTGGAACCAGACATCGACATCTTCCAGCCGCACCGTGCCAGGAATGTTAAGGATCGTTTCCAATTGGAAGTTTTATATATGCGTCCTGGACGCCTTGTTGTTGCTTCGGGTGCCGCGAGCGACTGGTTATCCAGCTAAATCCAAGTTGTTTCAGTAACTTATAAATGGCGTTATGGTGATAATGTACACCAAACTCGGCTTTGATATAGTTAAGAATTTTTTCACCGGTCAGCCTGCCACCATGTTCATTCTGGCTTTGGCATGTAATAAAGTCGCCCAATTGTTTTTGCTGCTGGGCAGTCAAAAATGGCGTACGTCCTTTTGCTTTACGTGCTTCTAAACCCTCGAGGCCAGAAGCAAGGTAGTTGCTCACCCAAGTATTCACACTGGTGCGACTGATTTTAAGCTGCTCAGCAACTGATGTACGGTTTTTACATTGAAGAAACAGAGACAGCGCCAGCAAGCGCATACGCTTGCGGGCATTTTTTTCGGCTCGAGAGCGCTTCAGTAAGTCTTCAGGAGTAAGATCCATCATGCGAATGCCGTATTGATGCTAATAGCTCAATTAGAACAGAAAATTAGATGGAATGGTATTACGCCATTGGCCGGGCAGATGGCGCCGAAAAGATGAGCGTATTCAAATTGCTGCTGTTTAACCGCACGTGGCCGAGAGCCTGTGCTAGCCCATAAGCGCGTGGTTGTATTCTGCTGGCCGATACGAGCTTCATCCTGGAACCAGACATCGACATCTTCCAGCCGCACCGTGCCAGGAATGTTAAGGATCGTTTCCAATTGGAAGTTTTATATATGCGTCCTGGACGCCTTGTTGTTGCTTCGGGTGCCGCGAGCGACTGGTTATCCAGCTAAATCCAAGTTGTTTCAGTAACTTATAAATGGCGTTATGGTGATAATGTACACCAAACTCGGCTTTGATATAGTTAAGAATTTTTTCACCGGTCAGCCTGCCACCATGTTCATTCTGGCTTTGGCATGTAATAAAGTCGCCCAATTGTTTTTGCTGCTGGGCAGTCAAAAATGGCGTACGTCCTTTTGCTTTACGTGCTTCTAAACCCTCGAGGCCAGAAGCAAGGTAGTTGCTCACCCAAGTATTCACACTGGTGCGACTGATTTTAAGCTGCTCAGCAACTGATGTACGGTTTTTACATTGAAGAAACAGAGACAGCGCCAGTAAGCGCATACGCTTGCGGGCATTTTTTTCGGCTCGAGAGCGCTTCAGTAAGTCTTCAGGAGTAAGATCCATCATGCGAATGCCGTATTGATGCTAATAGCTCAATTAGAACAGAAAACTAGATGGAATGGTATTACTCAGAAAAGGAACTATCAATGCTTCTGTTGCGCCATTGGCCGGGCAGATGGCGCCGAAAAGATGAGCGTATTCAAATTGCTGCTGTTTAACCGCACGTGGTCGAGAGCCTGTGCTAGCCCATAAGCGCGTGGTTGTATTCTACTGGCCAATTCTGGCTTCATCCCCAAAACAGAACATCGATACCTTCCAGTCGCACCGTGCCAGGAATGTTATTGACAATGGTGCGGCTAATTTTAAGCTGGTTGGCAACCAATGGAGGTTTTTACATTCAAGAAACAGAGACAGCGCTAGCAAACGTATACGCTTGCTGGCATTTTATCGGCGCATGAGAGTTTGAGCAAATCTTCAGCGGTATAATTCATAAGGCTAAGCCATACTGATGAAGAAACTCAATTAGAACAGAAAACAAGATTGAATTGGATAAATCCGCTGCTGTGGATTTGTGCATTATGGGGCAGGGCTGTTTAGACTGGTGCTCTGCGGCGAGTCCAGTCTAGGCATTTTGAGCTCTACCAACTTATTTGCATTCCATTGACCTAGAATTTTACAATTTTGCGTACAGTTGGCGTTAGGTCAATCGCTTGATGCCGGTTTATTGGGCTGCCCGACAGCGACCATCAAAAAATTTTGCGGCAGTAAATTCGCCATAAAGCAATTTTTCGACGAGTGGTTATACCGTAAATTCAATTTTCTACTAAGTCTTCAAGCAAAGGTAACATCATGTTACTGATCTTGACTTGCGCCTTTACATTCGGGTGAATACCATCAGCTTGCATCAGGTTTGGCTCGATAGCAATTTGGTCCATAAAAAATGGCCACAACGTTAATTGCTGTTGCTCGGCCAGTCGCGGATATAATGCGACAAACATTTGGTTATAGCGTGGTCCATAGTTCGGTGGGATCCGTATTTGCATCAGCACAGGCCGAGCGCGCTGGGCTTTAATCAGTTCAATGATTTGTAAGAGGTTTTTTTCGATAGTAGGGATCGGGAAACCACGTAGGCCATCATTGCCACCTAATTCGATCAGCACTGTATCAGGTTGGTGCTGTTGCAATAATTCAGGTAATCTGGCTAAGCCACCGGCTGTTGTTTCGCCGCTGATACTGGCATTGACCAGTCGCCAGGGCAATTTTTTCGCTGCGCTTTGTTGTTGCAGCAGGTGCACCCAACCTTGTTGTTGTTGCATGCCATAACCTGCGCTCAGGCTGTCGCCGAGAATAAGCAGTTTTTGTGCTTGCAGTTGCCAGCTTAAAATTACACACAGAAGAGTGAAAAAATATCTCATGTCGCATACACCAGAAATTTATATCCAGGCCAAAAACCTGACCAAGACTGTCGCGTTGACCGATTCAACACTGACTATCCTGCAACAGATTGATTTAACAATCAACCGTGGTGATAGTGTCGCTATCGTTGGCGCTTCAGGATCTGGTAAATCTACCTTATTGGGCATTCTGGCTGGATTAGATACTGCAAGCACTGGTGAAGTTTATTTGGCAGGCCAGCCATTACATCTGTTGTCTGATGATGCCAGAGCCGAACTTCGAGCCCGCTCGGTTGGTTTTGTCTTTCAGTCTTTCCTACTGCTGCCTGGCTTGACGGCACTGGAAAATATCACTTTACCCGCTGAGCTGGCTGGTTTGGCGGATGCCACCGAGCGTGGCCGCGAATTGTTATCCTTGGTTGGCCTATCGCATCGGGCTGACTTTTATCCGAGCCAGTTGTCTGGTGGTGAGCAACAACGCGTGGCTATTGCCCGGGCCTTTATTACCAAACCCGCTATTTTGTTTGCCGATGAACCTTCTGCGAATCTTGACGCCACTACAGGTGTGATGATCGAAGATTTATTGTTTGCATTAAATGAGCAGCAAGGCACAACTTTAGTACTGGTGACGCATAATCCGACCCTCGCCAGACGCTGTCGTTATCAATTACAAATGATTGCCGGTGTGTTGCAACAACAGCAGCAGGAGGTTCATGATGTGGCCTAATATAGCCTGGCGCTTGTTTTGGCGTGAACTGAAGCGCGGTGAGTTGTGGGTGATCGCATTTTCGCTGAGCCTGGCAGTGTTCACTGTGGTGACATTAACTGGTATTACCGAAAGTGTCCGTTCGGCGCTCGCTCAGCGCAGCAGTAACTTTATCGCGGCAGATAAAGTATTACGTTCCAGTTTACCTTTTAATGAACAAATTTTTCAGCAGGCGAACGCGCTTAATCTGCAAAGTGCCCGTCAGATCCAATTCAGTACTATGGTATTTGCCGGCGACGCTATGCAGTTGGTCAATGTTAAAGCTGTGTCTGGCAATTACCCATTACGCGGCAAGTTATTATTACAGCAATCTGAGCAATCTGAGCAATCAGCGGCTGCAGCGATATCACAACTTCAACCTGGTGAGGTTTATCTAGAACCACGATTGTTGCAGCTACTCCAGCTTACCATTGGTAGTCAGTTGGAAATTGGTGTGTTATCACTTCAAGTTGCTGGCGTGATTGTGGAAGAGCCGGATGCGCCACTCAGTGTGTTTGGCAATGCACCGCGGTTATTGATGCATGTTGATGATGTAGGCGCTACTGCAGTGATCCAGCCGGGCAGTCGGATTAACTATCGATATCAGTTTGCTGGCAGTGACAACCAATTGCAGCTGCTGGAACAGCAGGTCAAGCCGCTACTCACTCCCCATGACCGCTGGCAAAAGCTTGATCGCGAATCTGCTATTGGCGCTGCGCTTGACAGGGCTGAAAAGTTTTTATTACTGGCAGGTTTATTAGGTATAGTATTAGCAGCCTGTGCGGCAGCAGTGGCATCTAATCAATATAGTCAGCGACACGCTTTATCAGTCGCCATTATCAAAGCACTTGGCGTCACCACTGCGGTGGCACGTAAAATTTATGCCAGTCACCTGGCACTGGTGAGTTTGTTCAGTCTGCTATTAGGGCTTGGGCTTGGCCAATTGGCCAGTAGTAGCGCGCAATGGCTGATTAGTCGCTGGTTGGGTGACTACCAGGCTGAATTTAGTAGCAGACCCTTATGGTTGGGTTTGTTGACGGCATTGATTTGTAGTTGTCTGTTCTCAGCAAGGCCGATCTGGCGCTTGGCAGCAGTTCCTGCGCTGAATGTGTTACGACAACGCCAGCAGGAATGGCAATTGGACTGGTGGCATCTGAGCAGTGGTGCAGCGGCAATTTATCTGTTGATGTGGTTATTTAGCGGCGACGCCTTGCTTTCGGGCTGGTTGTTTGCGCTTTGCGTATTGTTTGCCGCTTTATTACTCGGTTTTGCTGCTGTACTGGTCAAAGTAGCCAGACCAATGGCTGCAGGTCAGAGTAGTGCGTTAAAGTTAGCGTTGGCTAATTTGCGCCGCCGGTTGTGGCCAAATAGTTTTCAGTTGATCACCTTCAGTCTGGCGTTATTTTTGACCTTGTTATTGTACTTTTTGCGCGCTGAATTGATTTCACAGTGGCAGCAACAAGTGCCGGCAGGCGCGCCGAATCAATTTCTTGTCAATGTAACAGCTGAAGAAAAACCCAAAATCAATCAGCTACTGCTCGAGCATCAATTACAGGCCGGTGATTATTATCCAATGATTTCAGGTCGGGTGCTGGCTGTAAATGATGAAACACTGGCTGATGAGCCGCCAGTGGAACAGGCTGCAGCGGCCGAACAGCAAAAAGGGGAGCAACAGGCTGATACTGACAACAACAGCAACAGTGCCAATAGTCGGCAAGGTGTTGGACGTGAGTTAAATCTGACCTGGTTAACTCAATTACCAGCTAATAATGAGGTCTTGGCCGGGCAATGGTTCAAAGCTGATGCAAAGGCTGAAGTGTCCGTTGAGCATGAGCTGGCCGAACGGTTGCAATTAAAATTAGGCGATAATTTAACTTTTTCGGTTGGTGGCCAGTTGTTTAAAGCCAGGGTCAGCAGCTTGCGCAAAGTTGACTGGAACAGCTTACAGCCTAATTTCTTTATGATTTTGTCACCAGATCTGATGCAGAATTTTCCGGCAACCTATCTGACCGCTTTTTATTTACCGGCGGAGCAACAGTTGCTGTTAAATCAACTTGCCAGACAATTCCCAACAATTTCAGTATTATCGGTCGACAATATTCTGAAACAAGTGAATGAAATTATCAGTCAGGTATCATTAGCTCTGACCGTTATTTTACTGTTGGTCTTTGCAGCAGCAGTGCTGGTGCTGGTTGCCCAGGTGCAGGCAACTCTGGAGCAGCGACAACAGGAGCTGGCAATTTTACGTACTTTGGGTGCCAAAACAGTATTTTTACGCCAGGCCATGTTAGGGGAGTTTGCTGTTCTGGGTTTATTAGCCGGGATATTTGCCACTATATTAGCAGAGGTGTTACTGGCAGTATTGCAAGTCAGATTATTTGAATTACCGTTCAGATTACACTGGAATCTGTGGTGGATAGGCCCTGGTCTTGGGGCTTTGCTGATCGCAGGATTGGGTTTTCTGTTATTGCGAGGTCTACTGAATATTCCGGCGCCAGTCCTAGTCAGAAGAGCACTCAGCTAACCTTAAATTTGCTGGCCGCTCTGATTGTGCTATCTATCAGAGTTGCCAGCAGTCAATTCAAAGTTTCAGCACCAGCAGGGCATTTCGAAGTTGGCTGTATTGAAAATGAAAACCTGCATCAAGTAGCCGTTGTGGATAAATATTCTGGCCAAATAACAATAAATCAGCCATTTCACCAAACAGTAACCTCATAACGAAAGCCGGCATTGGTAACAGCGCTGGCCGCTGTAACCGTTCGGCCAGTAAGCGGGTGAACTGACGATTACTAACCGCCATCGGAGCTGTCGCATTAAACACGCCGGACAACTCCGGTTTGTTTAACAAAAAATCAAAGGCGGCGACCAGATCATCCAACTGGATCCAGGACATATATTGTTCCCCACTGCCAATAGCGCCCCCCAAGCCTAACTTAAACGCAGGTAACATTTTTTGCAGAGCCCCACCTTGTTCTGCCAACACAATACCAATCCGGGTGATGCAAACTCTGGTCTTCGCAGATTTGGCTCTGTTCGCCAGATTTTCCCAACGCGCACAGACGTCATGCGAAAATTCCGGATAGTAGGACTGATAGCTTTCATCAATAGCTTCAGACCCTTGTCGACCATAAAATCCAACTGCTGAGGCATTTAGCAGCGTATGGGGCGGGGTACTGGCCTGTTGGATCAGGGCAACCAGTTGTTCGGTCAAGTGCCAGCGACTTTGACAGATCTGTTGTTTTTGACTTTCCGACCAGCGCTTGGCTGCAATAGGTTCACCAGCCAGATTCACCACCACATCTAACTGGTTAAAATCCAGCTGCTCCAGTTCTGCCACCACTTGCACTGCCGGGCCAAGTAACTGGCCGGCTTTCACGCTATTGCGACTCAATGCAAACAGCTGGTGCTGATGCTGCCAGCGCTTGATCAAGGCCTGACCGACTAAACCGGTGGCACCTGTCAGCAATATTCTCATCGCAAAACTCCTGTTGGCAGAATATGGCTGAGTATAGCCAGTTTCAGTTTTTGTGGACGGATAATGCTAATGATACAGAATCAGCAAAACGTAAGGCATGCGGTTTGTCAATCTCCACTTCGGCGAATCGAACGGCGGGGTGCTCGGATGCTATTGCCAATACCTCAGCCGTAAGTTTTTCCAGTAATGAAAATCTTTTATTTTCAACTAGTTGAATAATTTTTTTGGTGATAGTGCGGTAATTTAACGCCTGATCCATTTCATCAGAATCCGCTGCGTTGGCAGCGCTGTATTCAATACGGACATTAATCACTACATCTTGTTTGTTATTAATTTCTTCCTCTTTGATGCCGATAAAAGTCCGTAATCTGAGGTTTTTAATCCGAATAATAGCGTTATTTAAATTCATCTTGTTCCTGCTGACGGCCTTGCCGTAAGTTGTTTTGCCTGAAAGTTGCAGACATTACGCGGTTGCACTGCTATCAGATCAAGATTTGGCACGGTAATGGCTATCTTTAGCAGCTATCACTTTGCCTTGGGCAAGCACGCAATTTTAGTAGTGGATGTTCTGCAAAATAGTGACCTGATTTTGTAACTGCTGCAGCATACATTCTTTAAAGGCGCCAGTTCCGGCCTGACTATCCGGGATTAAAGCCAGGTATTGCCAGCGGCAATGATCGGTGCTGAATTTAATAAATTCTTTCCGTGAGCGTTTAAACACCCGTAATGGTTCGCTGCGGCCGGTATTTTTCTCCAGTTCTTCCAGTCGGAATAAATGGCTGTTTTCCCAACTACTGACTTCACGTTGCACTTTTTCCAGTTCTTGGTCCAGACAACGGAAATATTCAATGTGGAGTTGGCGTTTTTCGGCACAAAGGCTCGCTGCCTGAGTGTCCAGCGTTAAAATAATACATAAGCATAAAAACCATTTTTTCACAGCGGTGCAGCATCCTACAAAAAAGATGGATATTAATACTGGTGGTCAGGAAATTGTAAACAAAAACTGGCACCACCAAGAGAACTGCGATCAATCAATAATTTACCTGAATATGACAAACAAAGTTCATGCACAATTGAAAGACCTACCCCATGGCCTTCTTTATAAGTATCAAGCCTGGTACCACGGTCTAACAGCTCAAGGGTTTTATCCGCCGGGACACCAGGACCGTCATCCTCGACCAAAAATGTTAATGGTTTCAGATTGATGGTCAAATTCACCTGATATTGACAGGCTTTGCAGGCATTATCCAGCAGATTTCCCAGCATTTCCATCAGATCGGTTTCGTCACCGCGGAACATGGCTTCAGGTGGGCAACGCAACTGCAGCTGAATATTTTTCGCCCGATAGATTTTGCTTAAAGCATTTTGCAATTGGTCCAACACCGGCTGGATAGCGATCTGTTTATGCCAGACATCCTGACCTGAACTACTGGCTCTTTTTAACTGGTGCTCAATCATTGCTGTGATACGGTCAATTTGTAATTTCAGTTCAGGCTGAGCTGCCAGCGCAGAAGTGTTTAGCACGGCCACAGGCGTCTTTAAGGCATGAGCAAGGTCACTCAAATGATGACGATAACGTTGTTTTTGCCGGTTCTGACTGGCCAACAACAAATTAACATCTTCTTTGAGGGTGGTTAACTCGGCCGGATAAAACCCTGACAGTTGCTGTTGTTGACCACTTTCTACCTGACGAATTTCATGATCCAGCGCCGATAATGGCTGAGTTGTCCAGTAGTAAGCCAGCAGCATCACCAGCATCAATACAGCGGCGATGCCAATAAACCAACGGATCAGCGTATTACGAAAGCTCTGAATGGGTGCCTGTAATAATTGTTCATCCTGCACTATATGGATCGTCAGTGGCATGCTGCGATCCCCCATATCAAATAACAGGGCAAAAGAAAGCGTCCAGTAGGTTTTATCATCCTGTTCCAGCGCCACAAATTCATGTTTGCCCGGTAACATTTCATGTTGTGGCGGTATAAAATTCTGATTTAATGAGGAATCAGATTGCCACATTAACTTCTCACCGCTGACGATAAATGCACTGGTGCCGGAATCAGGCCGTAAAAAATCTGCCGGTAAAATACTATTATTGATTTCCAGGATATCGTTTTTAGAAGTTAATTCTGCCAGAAAGGAATAGAGGTGAACTTCGAGCTTTTGTTCAGTACTGGTGAGTAATTGCGCAAAAAATGCCCGTTCAATCGCCAGAAATGAAGCTGGTAATAAAATTAACAGCAGCACCAGGCTGACAACAGCCTGGCGCAACTTGAGCGATAACATCATTACTGCACAGCCAAATTAAAGCGGTAGCCACGTCCGCGCAGCGTTTCTATCGGTTTGAGTTCGCCAGTAGGGTCCAATTTCTTCCGCAGCCGTAACACAAAGACTTCAATGACGTTACTGTCCAGATCAAAATCCTGATCGTAAATATGTTCCGTCAACTCAGTCTTAGAAATCACTTTAGTTGGGTTGAGCATAAAATATTCCAACACCTTATATTCATAAGCGGTCAGTGGTACTTCTTCACCATGACACCAGACCTGTTGGGTTCTGCTGTTCAGACTGACAGGTCCGGCGGTGAGGGTTGGATCAGGTTGGCCAGCTGCTCGACGGATCAAAGCATTACAACGCGCCAGCAGCTCTTCGACATGAAAAGGTTTGGTCAGGTAGTCATCAGCGCCGGCATCAAGTCCTTGCACTTTTTCCTGCCAACTGCCGCGAGCCGTCAGTACGATGACCGGTGTTTTAATATCGGCGCTACGAGCTTTACGGATCAGCGACAAGCCATCCATCTTCGGCAAGCCAATATCAATGATGGCCAGATCATAGGGATATTCAGTGAGTTTATAAAAGCCATCACTGCCGTCATGCGACAAATCAACACTGAACTGTTGTTGCAACAAATGATTTTTTATTTGATCTGCTAACAGGACTTCATCTTCAACGACTAACACCCGCATGTTTTTTCCTTTTTATTCTGTAAAGTCCGAACCACTCAGCCTGAGCACTGCTATTAATTGCCACGCACCGGCTCAACGTAGACTGGCATGTTAGGGCCTGGGTCACGATCCATCCGGGTGTTATATTCCCGGCCATTCAATTGATAGGTGACTTGATAACCATCCACTACGCTCTGATATTCAACATCTGTCCCAGCCTGATAGCAGACGGTTTCATGATGTATCACATCAGTGCCATTACTCTGTCCGACATCGTAACCGACTGAGCCGCCTAAAATTGCGCCTGCTGCCATGCCGACTTTTTTATTGCTGCTGTTATGACCGATAGCATTGCCCAAGGCACCGCCGATAATAGCACCGACAATAGTTGGTGTCGCGGAATCCTGATGACGTTTGACCACTTGTCGTTCTTCACAGACCCGCTTTGGTTTGTGAACCTCAATGGTACGATAAATCGGTTGGGCCGAGGTCACAGTTGCCATCACATAGTGCTGCCGCTGATTTTGAGAATAACTACTACAGGCGGTCAGTATTGGCAGCAATAATGCTAAGTATTTCATCAGTCTAACTCCTCTGGTGGTGGCATTATCACCATAGCAACTGCAATCTTAATTGCCGCTGAATCTAAAAAAAAGCCTTTAATGTAAAATTGATATAAATAAAGTTAATTATATGTTTATTTTTATCCTATGGTTAACAAGTCGGCCGTTTGGCAGAATGTCACTGTGGTTTCTGCTCGCTCAGCCGTGCGATATTTTACTCACCTTTAACCAAACAAGGAATGGATGATGCGAATCAAATCATTGAAGTTGGCCCTATGGTACTGCGTGCCGGCGTTGTGGCTGAATCCGGTGCTGGCCGCTGAGCCGGCAGGTCAGGTTGCCAAACTGAGCAGTCAAACGCAGGCGGTAAAAACATTACTCAGTATCAATAAAGCCACAGCTGAACAATTGGTGGCAATTCCCGGTATCGGTCAGAAAAAGGCTGAAGCTATCCTGGCTTATATTAAAGAGCAAGGGCCCATTAAAAATCAGCAACAGCTGACTGAAGTGAAAGGCATTGGTGCAAAACTGGCGGAAAAAATTGCCGCTTATGTCAGTTTCTGAAACTGCACTATGGCTGCAACTGGGTTTGCTCCGTGGGGGCTGCAAATCCTGACGCAGACAACAGTCATAGCACAATCAACCGCATTGGCCTGCAACAATGCGGTTGTATTGAACCTGATGTGGGAGGAGACCATCACATCAGGTTATTTAACTTTCACCAAGGGCTTTCATTTGGGTATTCGCCCATTGTACTGCCTCATGGTAAGCATCAGGTAACCGGGTTGCCGGTAATGCCAACTGCGCTATCGCTTGATTGGCCTGTTGCCATTGTGCTTGTTCATAACATTTAACCAAGGCCAGATAATCGGACAATAAGCCCGGTTCACCGGTCAGCGCATCTTTAATATCCTTGGATAAAGGGAGTTTACTCATGACAGAGGTCATTGGCTCATCCAAAATTGCATCCATCAAAGACATCATGCCGGTCAAAAATGCTTTAGCGGTATCTGTTTTGCCATGTAAAGCGGCAATGCCCTCTGCAAATTTGGCTCTGGTCATGGCGAGCCGCATCAATTCGGCCGGCTTTTCGCTGCTGACCTGGGCGGTGAACAACACCGATAAAAACTTTTTCAACTCATTCTGACCCAGCACGACCAAGGCTTGTTTGATGGTTTCGATTTCAGACCGGCGTTTAAATACGGCGGAATTAGAATACCTGAGTAATTTATAAGATAAGTTCACATCACGCTGAAAGATGGCGGTAATGTTGGCCAAGTCCATTTCTGATTTTGACGTTTCATACAATAATTCAGCTAGCGTTAGCTGGGCAGGGGATAACGCTTTGCTTTGCAGCATTTCCGGCTTGGAGAAAAAGTAACCCTGAAAATAACTAAATCCCATATTCAGTGCCAGTTGAAACTCTTCGATGGTCTCAACTTTTTCTGCCAGCAGCTTGATATGTGGAAATTCTGCGATAGCTGCAATGATTTCGTGCATCAGTGGCTGACTGGTGGTGCGAAAATCAATTTTGATAATATCGACATAAGGGTAAAAATGCCGCCAGACTTTCTGATGGATATAATCATCCAATGCAATCTGATAGCCCTGTTCTTTTAACAACTGCACTTCACTGAGCAGACGCTTGCCTGGTTGCACTGTTTCCAGTATTTCGACCACTATCTGCTCTTTGGGCAATAGCGTTGGGTATTTCTTCAGCAGGGTATCCAGAGTGAAATTGATAAAACCTGGTTTATCGCCAAGAAAATCTTCCAAACCAAAATTAAACTGGCTACCGGCGATCATTCTGGAGGTGGCTTCATCACCGTCAATATCCGGAAACACATTTTCCAGACCATCACGAAACAACAATTCATAAGCAAAAAGATTTTTATCACGATCGAGAATAGGTTGCCGTGCAGCATAAAAATACATAAAGACTCAGATCCTTTCCCTGTTGCTTTTGCAACAATGTAGCAAAGAATTGGTTATGGTGGTGAAAAATTTAGTGGTCAGTCGGTGCACAAAGACGGGCAACTGAAAACGACAGTTGCCCGAGGAAGAATTATTTTGATTTTCGCAGTTGTTGCAGCATTTGTTCAAATTGGTTGAGCACGGCTTGCTCAGGTGCGGCCGTCAGCTTAGTGATCAGCCAAATGACCAAGGTCGAAACCAATACACCCGGGACTATCGCGTAGAGGTAATCATTGAGCGGCATGCCGTTCATTGTCCATGGGCCATAAACCCAGAGTAACACTGTAACCGCACCGGCAACCATCCCCGCCAGAGCCCCCCAGAGGTTCATTCTTTTCCAATACAGACTGAGCAGGACCAAAGGACCAAAGGCTGCACCAAAACCCGCCCAAGCGTTGGCAACCAGACTCAGGATAGAACTGCTGCGGTCCAGTGCAATGACAATTGCCACCACAGCAACCAAAAACACCGACAGCCGTCCCATTAACACCAGATGATGATCAGAGGCGGTTTTATTCAGGAAGGTTTTATAAAAATCTTGCGTCAGGGCACTGGAGGTGACCAGTAATTGACTGGAAATGGTACTCATCACTGCAGCCAGTAAGGCTGCCAGTAAAAATCCGCCAACAAAGGGATGGAATAAAACCTGAGATAATAAAATAAAAATGGTCTCTGGATCCTTTAATTCGACGCCTGTTTTATGGACGTAGGCAATGCCGACAAAGCCGGTGGCGACAGCACCAATCAGAGAGACAATCATCCAGGACATACCGATACGGCGCGCCAGCGGAAAATCTTTTACCGACCGTATCGCCATAAAACGAACAATGATATGCGGCTGACCAAAATAACCTAAGCCCCAGGCCATCAAAGACACGATGCCAATCAGACTGGTACCGGTGAATAAATCCAGATGGTTTGGATTGAGCATCGCTACAGTATCCAGCACAGGGCCAACACCACCGACTTCATTTAAGGTGACGACTGGCACCATCACCAGCGCCAGAAACATGATAATACCCTGCACAAAGTCAGTCATGCTGACGGCTAAAAAACCACCGAGTAAGGTATAAGCAATGACAACCCCTGCCGTCAGCGCTAAACCGAGGCGATAATCGAGCTGAAATACGGATTCGAACAGTTTGCCGCCGGCAACTACGCCAGATGCGGTATACAAGGTAAAAAATACCACAATAACCAAGGCTGAAATTAATCGCAGCAAGCGGGTATGGTCAGCAAATCTGTGTTCCAGATAATCCGGTAGGGTGATGGAGTCTTTGGCAACTTCTGTAAAAACCCGAAAGCGCGGTGCCAGCAGTAAGTAGTTAAGCCAGGCGCCCAAAACCAATCCAACCGCCATCCAAATTTGCGAAATACCCAGCAGGTACAAGGCGCCAGGTAAGCCCATCAGCAACCAGCCGCTCATATCGGACGCGCCAGCCGATAAAGCCGTGACTGCCGGGCCTAGTTTACGACCTCCGAGCATATATTCGGACAGATTGCTGCTGGACTGGCGGTAGGCATACAAACCTATCGCCAGCATGGCAATGAAATAGATTAACAATGCGAGAATTGTGCCCGTTTCCAAAATGACGACCTCAGCTGAATGATTTGATTATTATTGCTTGAATACTGTTAAAGGCAGACTCAGTTGACCGAGATGGTCAAATAGTGCTGCAGCATCGATAAAAGCGCAACATGCTAACAAGCACTGGCGGACAGAGCCAGTGCTTTTCTATGGATCACCTCACTGATGCTACCAGTTGCGGCTGGCAGAACACCAATGGTTAAATTCGCCAGCGGATATGTTGTTGCAGTTCGTCGGTAAAGGGTTGCAGTGCCTGCTGTCTCTCGGTGACCAGCACCAGTGAATGTTGGCCTAGTTGCAGGCTCTGGCCATGGAAGTTCTGATCGGCAAATTGCTGGTCGCCAGTTAAACCGTGTTGTGGTGGCAGTACAAACACAGTCAGCAGTCCATCCGCAGTCTGCAGGATCAGATGTAAAGAACGCTGGCCCTGAAAATCACAATAACGGGCATAACGCACGGCTCCTGGCCATTGCGTTAACTCGGCATTAAAATCAGCCAGTAGCTGATTGACCTCGGTCAGTGGCAAGTCAGTACTCTGGCCGACCAGATAAGCCGCTTCATGATAGACATGCGCCAGTGCATGCTCGGCTAAATTGTCGGACCAGAACAGTTGCTTATAAAGGGTGGGGGCCAGTAAACCAAGCACCAGCACTGCTGCGGCCAGACTGAACCAACGCTGCCGTTGCTGTTTGCGCTCACTGAAGCTGGCGATGCCCTGAGCCAGTAATAACCGGTCGGCCAGATCGGCAGGTACCGGCAGCTGCAGACTTTGTTTCAGCTTCTGTTCCAGCTCCAACAATTCCTGCTGATAGCATTGTCGCTGTGAGTCCAGTTGTAGCTGCTGTTGCACTTCTGGCTGGCGCGCCTGTGGATCAGCCAGCAGTCGACGGCGGAATTCAAGTTCATCCATGCTGATCTGCTCCTCTGGTTGGGGCTTGCAGCAGCTCTTTTAACTGTTGACGTGCCCGGAATAAACGGGTGTTGACGGTGTTTAAATTCAGCTCAAGTGCATTCGCAATTTCATCGCCGGTCATGCCGAAAATCAGTTGTAACAACAAAGGCTCCCGGTAATCTGCCGCCAGTTGCAAAATATGCTGGCGGATCAGTCGTTGTTCAGCTTGCTGTTCCTGAGTCAGATTTTGCTCATCTAACAGCACATCCTGATCAATATCCTGATAATCGAATTGTTTGCGCTCAAAGCGGCGGGCATTTTCCCGGCGTAAAATCGTGATCAACCAACTTTTTGCCGCCGCAGCATCGGTCAGGCTGTCGAGACTTTTCCAGGCCCGTAAAAACGTTTCCTGTAATAAATCTTCTGCCACGGCTTTGTGCTGGCATAACCAGCAGGCATATCGATAGAGATCCGCATGATAAGAACGGACCAGTGCTTCATAACGCAGATGTTTGTTGGTCATAACCGAAAGTTTCATTTTCAGCAGGTTGATACTGTAACAGACCGGCGACAGCGCTGAAAATGTGCAGCTCGGGGACAATTTTTTTCGCAGGCAAACAAAAAAGACCAAAAACAGTTTCAAGGCACTCAGCAGACAGGCCGTTTTCTGTTTGGCCTGTCTGCTGACAAGTGTGGGTCAGACCATGCAGTCGGTTGACATAGTCGCCGACGCTAAGCCGGGTACAAGGGGGGCAGCGCCGATACCGCCATGCTCTTGGCTGGCGTAAATTCAGACCAGGCGCGGTAGAGGGCATCACCTTGCCACACGACTGCCTCGCGCTGGTATTGCTGATAAGCCAGCTTTTCCAGTTGCAGTTTCAGCTCGCCAGCGGGTAGCAAGGGCAATAATTGGGACAACTGACGGATATCAGCAGCAAAGGTTTCCCGGCCCCAACGCAGCAAAAAGGTACTCACCAGCTCGGCATCATGCTGCTGACAAGCGGTTTTAAAACGGTTGGCATTAAATTTCACGTCGCTTGCTGCCACCTGCTCAGAACCTGCAGTGCCAGCGCCTATGTGGGTTCTGCGCTGCCAGAAAAACCAAACCGCAAAGGCTGTCACGGTCAGCAACCAGAGTAAAAACAGCGCGGTACTCAGATAATTCCACTGCCAGGGATTGACTGGCCCAGCGACAACAGTAGCGGGCTCAGCAGCGCCAACTGTTGTGACTGGTGCCATATTGGCTTGTGCCAGTTGCTGCGGATTCGCTATCACCTGCAGCTCACGAGCCGGTAACTCGGCATAGTCGATTTCGCCTTTAATGCTGTTCCACCAGGGCAAGCGCACTGCGGGTAACAGCAGTTTGCCCTGCTGATTGGCAATCAAAGCCGAGGTAAAGACTTTTTGCGCCACCATCCGGCCTTTGCGCTCAGCCTTTTTACTCTGTGGCTTTTCGTCGTAACTTTTAATGCCAGCAGGTAAATTGATCTGTAGGTCCGGTAATTGATGATCGGCCAAATCCATTGCCGTCAGCGTGATAGTGCGCGTGATGGGTTCACCTTGTACCAGTTGTGTTGGATCAGCTGACCATTCTTCCTGCAAAGTGACTAGTTCAGAGACCAACCATTGCCCCTCAAAACCGGTTTCGATAGGCTTTACCTGAAAACTCAGTGTTTGCCCTTGGGCTGAAACCGCTTTAGTTTTGGCAAAATAGTCGTATCTGGAGCTGCTGCGATCAATCATCTCGCCCTGGAACCAGGGCGCGGTCAGCTGATAGTCCCCACTTTGTTGTGGCACCAGACTATAACGCCGGGTAATGGTCTGGTAACGTTGACCATTCACCAGTTCGCTGCCCTCAATATCCTTGCCTATTTGTTCTATCGTCACCTGAGCTAATTCAGGTTGACTGAGACTGCCGCGTTGTAAATCACCGCTATAAAAAATTTTGACTTCGTAATAGCCCATTTGCTGCACATGCAGCTTGCTGCTACTGAGTGTACTTTCAATAAATAACTCGGCCGAACCTTTCCCTTGCTGACTGGCGGGTAAGATTTCTACGGTGATGGGTTCGGAACGGACCCCGGCCACTGCAAAAGCCGGGATTTGCACAGTCCCTGGCTGATTGGCAAATAAACTCAATTGCCAACGGGTACTCTGGCTGGATTGACCATTAATAATCTGCATACTCTGGCTGACCGCAGGGGGGCCAAACTGGAAATGTGCAGACAGTGGTGTGAAGTCGACCGCATCGGCGGGCACTTTTTCGTCCAGCTCCAACAACAAAATTAATTCCTCACCCATCATCAATGGGTTTTTATCCACCCGCGCGGTCAGACTGCTGGCGGCCTGGACACCGAAGGCTGTGCTTAATAACAGGCAGCACCATAACGTCTGCCACATCCGTTGCCAGATGAATCGCCCTGTTACCATTCTTGTTCTTCTCCTTGCGGCAAGCGTTGCTGTTGCCGTTTCTGATATTCCAGTAACATTTTGTTGCGCAATAACAAGGACGGATCATCCTGTACCTTACGCATTAAACTGTCCAGTTGCTGAGTTTGTTCGGCGTTGGCATTGGGCCAGGCTTGCGTCACGGCTTTTTCTTGAGGCTGCGCTTTGGCTTGCTCAGATTCAGCAGCGTCCTTGGCACTAGCTGGATCAGGTTTGGCTTGGGCTGGTTGTGGTTCTTGCTCTGCTGCGGACTCTGAGTTCGCTTGCGCTGGATTATCCTGCTGACCAGCATTATCCTGACCTTGCTGTTGTTGCTTACCCTGTTGTGCCTGCTCGGATTGTTGTTGATCCGACTGTGACTGTTGATCCTGTTGCTCGCCAGGTTTTTGCTCGCCTTGCTGCTGACCCTCTGATGCCTGTTGCTGCTGATTATCTTGCTGCTGAGCTAATAATTTTTCCATCAGACGGGCATTTTGTTCCGCTTTGGCAAAGTCAGGCTGTTGTTTCAGTGCTTGCTGATAAGCTGCCAGTGCTTCGGTATATTGTTGTTGCTGCGCCAGACTGTTGCCCAAATTAAATTGGCCAGTGGCAGACTGATCTTGCCGGTAATGCTCAGCGGCAGCGGCATAATCACCGTCACGGTAGGCGGCATTGCCTTGCCAGAGTGGCTGGCTAAATTTCTGCCGCGCCGTGGCATAATCTTGCTGCTGATAAGCATTTTGCGCTTGTTGCTGTTTGGTTTGCCACAAATCCTGCCAATTCAGTTCAAAAGCCTGTACAGTTTTGGGCTGCCACAAACAGAGCAACAGCAACAATAATTGGCTGCGCTTGCCAAGCCAAAGTGCGAGCGGTAACAACAACCACAGCAAATAAACGCCGGCATCTTGCCATTGATCGCCCATCATTTTGGCATTCTGATTGCTGTCTTGCAGTAAATCCAAGGGTTTTAAGCTCAGTAATGTAGTGACATCGCTGGTATCAAAAGTATTGCGGCTATAAACGCCGCCGGTCAATTCCGCCAGACTGCGGAGCTGGGTCAATGCGACTTTAGGTAACACGATCTGACCGCGCTGATCTTTTAATAATTCACCAGTGCTGAGCTGAATAGGTGCGCCTTCAGCGGTGCCAAAAGCCAGCACTGATATCCGGTGTGGGAACTGATTTAACTGATCTCTGAGTTGTTGGTAATGACCGGCACTGAAACCATCTGTCATCAGCACGATATCCCCTTTGGGATAACCGGCCTGCTGTAACAATTGATCAGCCAAGCGCAGTGCCTCCGCCACATTTGAACCTTGTGCTGGCATAATTTCCGGTTTCAGATCCGGCAATAACAGCTTGATATTATTATGATCGGGGGTAAGAGGTGAAATGACAAAAGCATCGGCGGCAAAACTGACCAGTGCCAGTTCACCTTCTTTGAGTTGACCGGCAAAATCCAGTGCTTTAAATTTGGCTTGCGCCAGCCGGTTTGGTTTGGCATCTGTTGCCAGCATCGACAACGACATATCCATCACCAGCACAGTCGCTTTATTCAGTTGAAAAGCCGGTTGCGGTATTTTTTGCCAACTGGGTCCGGCGGCAGCGAATACGCCACACACCAACAGCAGCAGTACCAACCAGAAATGCTGACGACTGTAGCGCTGCTGTTGGTGGTCAGTTAATAATAACTGTTGTAAGTGCACTGACAACCAAGCCTGCCAACCGCTGTTGTTCGGTTGATAACGCCACAGCCAATAAGCCAGCAAGGCAACGACAGGCAATAATGCCAGTAGCCAGGGCCGCAAAAAATGAAAATCACTCAACATCTGAGCCTCCGAATTTGCCGCTCATTCGGGTTGCCAACCATGAGTGCCATGGTAGCCGCGGCAACAATATCAGCCACAACACCAGCAAAGCCGCCAGCAGTGGCCAATGTAATAAACTTTGTTGCGGCCGGTAATTGATTTTTTCCCGCTCAATGGGTTCTAGCTGATCGAGTAATTGATAAATTTGCGCTAATTCTTTCAGATCACGGGCACGGAAGTATTTACCACCTGTCTCAGTGGCGAGTTCGGTTAATAACTTTTCGTCCAAATCATCAGAAGGGTTGACCAACTGCGGGCCAAAGATCCCTTGCTGGATCATTTGTTCAGCGCCCACACCGACAGTATAAATTTTCACCCCGGCCGCTTTGGCCAGTTTTAACGCTTCCCTTGGCTGGATTTGACCGGCGGTATTGGCACCGTCGCTGAGTAAAATCAGTACTTTATTCGAGCTTTGATAGGTATTAAAACGTTTGACGGTTAAGCCTATCGCCTCGCCAATGGCAGTGCGCTGACCAACCAGCCCAAGCACGGCTTCGTCCAGCATTTGCTGTACTGTGTCGCGGTCAAAAGTCAGCGGTGTTTGCTGATAGGCCGCATCGGCAAATAACACCAGCCCAAGCCGGTCGCCCTGGCGTCTGGCAATGAAGTCTTTCAGCACATATTTCACCGCATCCAGCCGGTTCAGTGGCTGGCCTTCAATCATCATATCACTGATATTCATCGAACCGGATAGATCAACCGCCAGCATCATATCCCGGCCTTGTTGTGGCAGGCTAATGGATTCCCCCAGCCACTTCGGTTGACAGGCTGCGATGACCAGCAACAACCAGAGTAGGGCGGCCAACCAGCGCCGGCTGCTGTGAACCTGACGACTGGATTGATGTTTCGCAGCCAAAGCTGCGAGCGGAGGCAGATATAAACTGGCGCTTGGTTGCTGGGCGCGACGTTTTAAAACAAGTGGCAGTGGCAGCAACAATAACAACCACGGAAAACTGAGTTCAAGCATCGCGGACTCCTGAATATGGCTGGGCTATTGCGCTATGAGCCAAATCCGCCTGATGATATTGCAGCCAGTGACGGGCAAAATCGGCATAGGCCTGCAAGTCCTCAGTCGCTGGGGATGCCTGATAATGTAACGTCAGTAAATCCGGTAATAATTGTGCTGCCGGCTGGCTCAGTGATTGTTGTAAAAACTGCTGCCACTGCCCGCCAGTCTGAGTCAACGCCGGATGTTGTGGCACCTTGGTCTGCAGGTAGCGTTTAAGCACAGCCGTGATGGCAGACGCACTCGCTGCTTGTTGCAGGTCAATACCGGCAAGTTCGTTCAGTGCCAGTTGCTGCGATTGTGGTGGTGGCCGGCGCTGGCGCAGCAGTCGCAGTAGCCATAGCAATAACAGCAGAAGCAGAACTGCCAGTAGCCACCAGATGGGTGCTAAATACCAGTCGCTGGCCAACAGCGGTTCCTGAATATCAGCCAGGCTCTGCAGACGCGGATCAGGCTCTGTCATCGCTGACTCCATATAATTGATGTAATAACGGCAAGTCGCTCGTCAACTGCCAGTGCCGACAGCCCAACAAACGCCAGTGCTGTTGTAACAGCTGGTTCGCTTGCAGTTGTTGTTGTTGATATTGTTGCTGCAACTGACGGTCTGATAAATCCAGCGGGATAGGTTCTGCTCCGGCCGAAACCGAAGCGATGCCGGTGGCGCTGGCAGGTAAAGCCAGCTCCAGTGGATCTGTGATCTGGCAAATCCGCACTTCGTTGTGTAATCGTATGGCCTGTAAATGCCGCAGCGCCTGGTCATTCAGTTGCTGAAAATCAGAAATCACAAACACTAAACTGCCGGGGCGGACCAAACGGCGTAACTGGCCCAGTGCATCCGCTAACTGAAAACTTGCTACTGTTCCTGGCGGTTCGGACAACTGGGTAATCGCCTGTTGTTGCAGTTCTATCAACTGATGCAAATATCTTAATACCGCCACACTGCGCCCAGCCGGTTTTAATTCGCGGATGGCTTGTTGATGAAACAGCAAACCGCCGAGTTTGTCGCCGGTTTTTTTCACATGCCAGGCAATTAACGCTGCCAAATGGGCGGCCTGCACCGACTTTAACAATAAAGTGGAACCAAACTGCATGCTGCGGCTAAGATCAGTCAGAATAAATACTGGCCGTTCTTTTTCTTCACGGAATAACTTGGTGTGCACTTTGCCGGTGCGGGCCGTGACACGCCAGTCGATGGTCCGGACATCATCCCCTGTCTGATAATGCCGGACTTCATCAAACTCCATGCCGCGGCCTTTACTTTTGGCCAGATAACTGCCTGCCAATTTATTCTGAATGGTCTGGGCAGGGCTGAGATCCAGCAACTGGGTGTGGCGCTGATATTTCAGCAATTGCGGTAAATCAAGCCGGATGCCATCGGCGGCCAGTTCCGTCAACCACTGGCGAATTTGTGGCTGCTGCATCAGGCGACCGGTACCAGACGTAAGATTTCATCCAGCACCTGATCACACTGAATGCCTTCTGCTTCCGCTTCATAAGTCAGGATTAACCGGTGCCGGACCACATTATGAAACACCGCTTGCACATCATCCGGTGTGACAAAGTCACGACCTGCCAGCCAGGCTCTGGCACGGGCACAGCGTTCCAGCGCGATAGTGGCGCGTGGCGAGGCGCCGTACGCAATCCAGCGCGCCAGTTGCGGGCTATAGCTGGCGGCTTTGCGGGTTGCCATAATAAGTTGCACCACATACTGTTCCAGTCCTGGTGCAAAATGCAGTTGCAAGATGGCCTTGCGGGCAGCAAAAATATCAGCCTGACTGATCCGTACCGGTTGCTCCGAAGCCTGCTCCAACGCTTCACCACGAGTCAGTTTCAAAATAGCCAGTTCAGTCGCTGCATCCGGGTAATCGACTTTTAAATGTAATAAAAATCGATCTAACTGCGCTTCAGGTAACGGGTAAGTGCCTTCCTGCTCCAGCGGGTTTTGGGTGGCCATCACTAAAAACAGCTCAGGTAACTTATAGCTGTGACGGCCAACGGTAATCTGTTTTTCTGCCATCGCTTCTAATAAAGCCGATTGTACTTTGGCTGGCGCCCGGTTGATTTCATCGGCCAGAATAATATGGTGAAACAGCGGGCCACTCTGAAATTCAAATTTGCCGGTTTCCGGCCGGTAAATGTCGGTGCCGGTTAAATCGGCCGGTAATAAATCCGGCGTAAACTGAATACGATGAAAACTGCCTTCGACGCCATGCGCCAGTGCATTGACGGCACGGGTCTTGGCCAGACCTGGTGGGCCTTCTACCAGTAAGTGCCCGTTGGCCAGTAAGGCCAGCAAAATACCTTCGGTCAGCGCCGGCTGACCCAGAACCTGAGAATCGAGATAAGTTTTTAACCGGTTAAAAGCGTTCACAGCAGCACTCTTCTGTTGTTATTCATATGAAATGATTGGCTATTTTTCAAGCGTTTCGGTTTAAAACCGTCTAGGCTATGACCTGTGTCAGGATATAAGGTTCTGACTTCATTAAAACAAGTGTTTTAATTTATCGGATCTCTCGTTACAATCGAAAAAAAGTACAGGTCAGACCTGTATCGAGCCATAAAAAGAGGATCACTATGACCACCCAGATTAAATTAACCACCCGTCAAGGGGACCGGATTGCGATAGTTCGCGGTTTACGTACGCCATTTGCCAAGCAAGCGACTGAATTTCACGGTGTTTCAGCGCTGGACTTAGGCAAACTGGTCGTCAACGAATTGTTGATCCGCAGTGAGCTGGATGCCAAATTAATTGATCAGGTGGTTTACGGTCAAGTTGTGCAGATGCCGGAAGCGCCGAATATTGCCCGGGAAATTGTGCTTGGCACTGGAATGAACGTTCATACCGATGCCTTTAGCGTGACGCGCGCCTGCGCCACCAGCTTCCAGTCGGTGGTCAGTGTGACAGAATCAATGATGGCGGGTATCCACCAGGTTGCCATTGCCGGTGGCGCAGATTCCAGTTCAGTGTTACCTGTAGGCGTGAGCAAGGCGCTGGCGCGTGCGCTGGTGGATTTAACCAAAGCCAAGACTTTTGGCCAGAAAGTGGCGATTTTCCGCCGCTTAGGGTTAAAAGATTTATTACCGGTACCCCCAGCGGTGGCTGAATACACCACGGGTCTATCGATGGGCGATACCGCTGAGCAAATGGCGAAAAGTCATGGTATCAGCCGCGCTGATCAAGATGCATTAGCGCACCGCTCACATACACTGGCAGCGCACGCCTGGGCGCAAGGTTGGTTAAAAGATGAAGTGATGAGTGCCCATGTCGAGCCTTATCAAAAATTCCTGGAGATGGATAACAATATCCGCCAGGACTCGAAACTGGAATCTTACAGTAAATTAAAACCGGTGTTTGACCGTCAGTACGGTTCTGTCACTGCAGCCACCAGTACACCGCTGACCGATGGTGCTTCTGCGGTACTGATGATGCCGGAAAGTTATGCCAAAGCCTTAGGGTACAAGCCATTGGGTTATGTGCGCAGTTACGCTTTTGCTGCCATCGATGTCTGGGAAGATATGTTGATGGGGCCATCTTATGCCACGCCAATTGCGCTGGATCGGGCTGGCTTAACGCTGAACGATTTAACCCTAATTGAGATGCATGAAGCCTTTGCGGCGCAGGCGCTGGCGAATATGAAAATGTTCGGTAGCAAAAAATTTGCCGAAGAAAAACTCGGTCGCTCTGCGGCTATTGGTGAGATTGATATGGCGAAGTTTAACGTCAATGGCGGTTCACTGGCCTATGGTCATCCTTTTGCGGCCACCGGCACCAGATTAATTACCCAGACCCTGAATGAACTAAACCGCCGCGGCGGCGGTATCGGTCTGACGACAGCTTGCGCGGCTGGTGGTTTAGGCGCAGCCATGATTGTGGAGACAGAATAATGACAACAACCCCAACTTTTTCTCTGGCAGTACGCGACGATGGCATCGGTATCATTACTATGGATGTCGCTGGCGAGAGTATGAATGTGCTTAAAGCCGCTTTTGCCGATGAAATTAAAAGCCTGCTCGATGAAATCCGCAGTAACAAGCAGATCAAAGGCTTAGTTATTATCTCCGGCAAAGCTGATTCTTTTATCGCCGGTGCTGATATCACTATGCTAGATGCTTGCCAAAGCGCACAACAAGCCACTGAGATTGCGGCTATGGGTCAGCAGATGTTTGGCCAGTTAGAGGCGCTGAATCTGCCGCTGATCGCGGCGATTCACGGTCCTTGCCTCGGCGGTGGTCTGGAGCTGGCGATGGCCTGTCATGGCCGGGTGGCGACTGACGATGGCAAAACAGTGCTTGGTTTACCAGAAGTGCAGTTAGGTCTGCTCCCTGGTAGTGGTGGCACCCAAAGATTGCCACAACTGGTGGGCTTACAAAAAGCGCTCGATATGATGCTGACCGGCAAACAGTTGCGGGCGACTCAGGCGAAAAAAGCCGGTTTAGTCGATGCAGTGGTGCCAAAAAGTATTTTACTGGAGGCGGCTGTAAAAATGGCACTGGCGGGTAAACCGCAGCGCAAACCGGTGAAATTGCCTTTGGTCGGACAACTGCTGGAATTTACCTCCATCGGTCGCGGCATTTTATTCAGTCAGGCCGAAAAACAAACCTTGGCTAAAACAGGCGGCCATTATCCGGCCCCGCTCAAAATCATCGAAGCCATCAAGGCTGGGGTCAATAGTGGGATGGCCCGTGGCTTACAAGTTGAAGCCCAGGCCTTTGGTGAGTTGTGTATGACGCCGGTGTCGAAATCACTGCGTGGCTTGTTTTTTGCTACCA
Organism: Rheinheimera sp. B2H12; assembly: GCF_059620065.1. Classification (NCBI taxonomy): domain Bacteria; kingdom Pseudomonadati; phylum Pseudomonadota; class Gammaproteobacteria; order Chromatiales; family Chromatiaceae; genus Rheinheimera; species Rheinheimera sp. B2H12. The sequence goes on from NZ_CM184363.1 coordinate 2,292,867, forward strand.
CTCAGATGAAAAAAGAATCGGGTGCTGGTGATGTCAAAGGCGGCAAAGTGAAAAAAGCGGCCGTGCTTGGCGGTGGTCTGATGGGCGGTGGTATAGCTAATGTCACTGCTGGTAAAGCCGGTATTCCGGTGCGGATCAAAGATATCAACCAGCAAGGGATCAGCAACGCACTGAAATATAGCTACAGCCTGTTATATAAAAAGTTTAAACGCCGCTATTTAAGCCGCACTGAAATGCAAAAACAAATGGCTTTGCTGACCGGTACGACGGATTACAGCGGTTTTCATGATGTTGATTTGGTTGTGGAAGCGGTGTTTGAAGATCTGGCGCTGAAACAACAAATGGTGCGGGACATTGAAGCGCATTGCCACGAGCAGACCATTTTTGCTTCCAATACCAGTTCCTTGCCTATTGGCCAAATCGCTGCAGGCGCAGCCCGGCCGGAAAATGTGATTGGTCTGCATTACTTTTCACCGGTGGATAAAATGCCGCTGGTGGAAGTGATTGCGCATGACAAAACGTCGGCTCAAACCATTGCGACTACTGTGGCTTTTGCCCGTAAACAAGGCAAAACACCGATTGTGGTGAAAGACGGCGCTGGTTTTTATGTTAACCGGATCCTGGCTTTATATATGAATGAGGCCGCCAATCTATTGCTGGAAGGCGAGCCAGTGGAAAAAATCGACAAGGCACTGACCAAGTTTGGCTTGCCGGTCGGTCCTATCACTTTGCTCGACGAAGTCGGGATTGACGTTGGTGCGAAAATTTCGCCGATACTGCAGCGTGAACTTGGCGAGCGTTTTGCCGCGCCAGGGGCTTTTGACAAATTGATGGCAGACGGGCGTAAGGGTAAAAAAGTCGAAAAAGGCTTTTACCGTTATGGCGCCAGTGTGAAAAAAGGCCGCAAAGAAGTAGATACTTCAGTCTATGCCTTACTTGGCGTGCAACCGGCCGGTCGCTTGTCAGCTGAACAAATCAGTAATCGTTGTTTAGTGCAGATGCTGAACGAAGCAGTGCGTTGTCTGGAAGAGGGCATTATTGCTTCTGCCCGCGATGGCGACATTGGGGCTATTTTCGGCATTGGTTTCCCGCCTTTTATCGGTGGACCATTCCGCTATATCGATGCAATGGGCGCGACCAGCCTGGTCGCCGACCTGCGCCGCTATGAAGCGCAATTTGGCAGCCGTTTTGCGCCAAGTAACTTATTGCTGCAGATGGCAGAGCAGGGCAAGACTTTCTATTGAGGGTTGCACTGCGTTGACATGCGACTAAAGTCGCTGGCCTGATGAAAAAAAGAGCTGTTATAATACAGCTCTTTTTTTATCGGCCTTCAAATAGCCTGAGACACAATGCCGGCAGCAGTCCGTCGGTCAGGAGTTCGCCATGTGGTTGTTGCTGATCGCACCTTTGTGCAGTCTGTATTGTTTTGTCCAGGCGCGCCGCGCTGGCTTGCGGCCGTTGATCTGGACTCTGCTGGGTGCTATTGCCGGTCCACTGGCGTTGCCGTTATTCCACAACCATAAGCGCTTACAGCTGAAAAAAGCCATTGGCCATGGCAAAGTGTGGTTCAGACCCTAAAGTGTGCTGACAAGCGCGCTGTGGCTTTGTAGTTGCTGTTGCCATAACAGCGGCCAGCTGGCATCTGGTAAACTATGGGCATAAACCGGGATTTTCAGCAGCATAGTATCCAATAATACCAACTTGTGTTGTGCCAGCCAGGGTTTGACTAACAATGCTGGCAAATAGGCGCAGCCATGCTGACTCAACAGCCACTGCAACAAGACGGCCGGATCTGCAGAACTGAATTGTAATGGCAAGGTACTCAGTCTGGGCGGCGCCGTGCTTAATAATAAACTCGCTTCAGCCACGGCAGGTGCTGCTGCACTTCGCACCGGCCACAATTCCAGGGCGCCAAGAAAATGCACTGCACTGAGTGGGTGGGCCGTTAGCGGTGCGCCGGTACTCACCACCCCATCAACCTGATTAAAATCTTGTCTTGCCAGTAAAGTGGCTGGTAAAAAGTCCAGCTGCCAGTGCGGACCGCTTGGACACAAGATGGCTAAGCAGTGCGGATCGGCAAGTACTGCTAATTCCTGTGACAACAATAGTTGTCTGGATTTGTGGGGTTGTAATTGGTTCTGGATCTGTTGTCTGGCCGCACCTATAGCACTGAGGACAGCTTCGGCATGAGGTAACAGTAACTCACCGGCTGAGGTCAACTGGATATTGTTACGGTAGCGGATAAACAGCGGCACGCCTAAACTTTGCTCCAGTTGACGGATCCGAAAACTGACGGCTGACTGGGTCAGATACAGATTTTCGGCGGCTTTGCCAAAATGCCTGGTTTTTTGCACTTCGAGAAAGGTTTTCAGCAGTTCGGTATCCAACAGTCTTCCTTCAGCAATTTGAGGTTTATTTTTTAGTATAATTGATTGTAACCATAAAAAATATTTGTTTTACGATCGGAATTTTGTTTACCATACTCCGCACAGTTTATTGGGATAGCTTTAGATTCAACAAGATCAGGGGAAAAAAGTGATGCAGCAAAGTTTTGTGGCTAAACGTCGCTTTTTTGATGACCGGAATTTCCCGAAAGGGTTTACCAGGTCAGGGCGTTTTACGCTGGCAGAGGGCAATCTGCTTGAGAAACACGGTGCAGCGATGTTGGAACTGGAAGAGGGCACACGTCCGCCAGCCAACGAGGAAGAACAGCGGTTTTTATTAGTCTGTAAAGGCGAAGCTGAAGCGCTGTCTTTATTTGAAAAAGTGTGGATTAAGTACAAACAGCGGGTGCAGGAAAAGAAAAAATTCCACACCGTGTTTGGTAAAAAACGCATTGCTGATGGCAGCGATGACTTTTCTTACGTCGAAACCGACAACGATTAAGCACGGATCTGACTCATGCTGCCGGCCTCTCATTGCAGGCAGCGCTCACAGGAGTGACAGGTGACTGACTTTTTTCGCGCCTTGATGCGCCCCGAAGTGCTGATTTTTTTAATCCCGCTGGCTGGTATTGGTCTCGGGGCATTAAAGCTGTGGTTTAATCACCAGGAGCGGATGGAAAAAATTCGCCATGGCATAGATCCGGATGCGCGCAGTCGTTAACCCGATCTGCAGAGCATAAAAAAAGCGCCAACGGCGCTTTTTTTATGCTCTGCCATCAGACTACCGCAGGTACTGCCGCTAACTTGGGTTTATGTTGTTTTTGATCGAGCAAAAACTGGGTGAAATCAGCTGCCGATAAAGGTTTGCTGTAATAATACCCCTGAATGATTTCACAGCGGAGTTGTTTCAGTTGCTGCAACTGCTCTGCATATTCCACCCCTTCAGCAACTACAGTCAGGCTTAAGTTGTGGGCAATGGTGACAATGGTATCAACCATATTGCGGCCACGGGCGGTGTTCATATCGTCGATAAAAGCTTTATCTATTTTCAGCGTGTTAAGCGGAAACTGTTTCAGATACGCCAGCGATGAATAACCGGTACCGAAATCATCCATCGCCAGATGGATCCCGCGCGCGCGCAATTTTTTCATGGTATCAATCGCCATCTTTGGCGATTGCATCACGGTGCCTTCAGTGATTTCTAACTCCAGATGATAAGAGGGCAGCTCGGTTTGCTGCAGCACATCGTCGATTTGCTCACACAAATAAGGTAACATAAACTGTTTCACGGACAGGTTCACCGCAACACGACCATGAAACAAACCTTGATCAATCCAGCGTTTAACGTCTTTACATGCTTTGCGTAGCACCACTTCGCCGATTTCAACAATCTGGCCGGTTTCTTCTGACACCGGAATAAAAGAGGCAGGGCTGATTAAGCCACGTTTAGGCGTGATAAACCTGACCAGAGCTTCCATCCCGACCAATTGCCCACTGAGAATATCCATTTTCGGCTGATAGTACACAGTAAAATAATCTTCTTTTAAGCCGTGCCGGATCAGGTTTTCCAGTTGTAGCCGTTTTACCGCCAGTTTGTTCATCGAATCATTAAAAAACAGATAACGGTTGGCGCCCTCATTTTTGGCGTGGTACATCGCCGTATCGGCGTTTCTGAGTAGGGCTTCCGGATCAGTGCCGTCTTCCGGATACAACACAATACCGATACTGCTGGTGATCGCCAATTCGTGTTGGTTGATAAAAAATGGCAGATTGATTTGTTTGATCAGCTCTTTGGCCATAGTGGTAATGGTATGGATATCGTTGGTGTTTTCCAACAGAATGGCAAACTCATCACCACCAAGCCGGTATAACCGCTCTTTTTGCCGGGTCAACTGACTTAACCGCTGCGCCAGTTTAATCAGCAGGGAATCGCCCAACTGGTGGCCAAGTGAGTCATTGATTTTTTTGAAGTTATCCAGATCAAACACCAACAGCGCGTGTTTAACTTCCCGCTCCACCAGTCGGCTCAGTTCGGACGAGAATAAAGCACGGTTGGGTAAACCGGTCAGGGTATCGGAATTAGCCAACCGGCTGAGCTCAGCCTCTTTGCGTTTGCGCTCGCTGATATCAGAAAAAACGGCAACATATTGGGTAATGGTATGATGGTCATCTTTGACCACATCAAAATTCAGTTCGGCCTGGTAGACTTCGCCGCTGATGCGCTGGTCCTGAATTTCACCTTGCCAACTGCCTTCAGCCTGCAGCACCACGCCAATTTCCTGTAGAAAACGGGTTGGGTACATGGCCAGATCAAAAGGTTTTTTGATCACTTGTTCCCGGCTTTTGCCGGTGATGGTACTGAACGAGTGGTTGACTTCAATGACCATGAAATTGGTGTCGCAGATCACCACCGCATCGGAAATATTTTCCAGACAACGGGCAAATAACTCCAGCCGTTCTTCGGTGTGTTTGAGTAACTGAATGTTTTTGATGGTGCCAGTCATCCGGGTGGCGATGCCATCCGCATCGGTACTGACCACTTTACCGCGGTCCAGCACCCAGACCCAGCCGCCATCAGAAGCCCGCAACCGGTAAGCGGCTTCGTAATAAGGGGTATCGCCAGCTAAATGCAAATACAGCTGTTCAGTGACACGTTCTAAATCTTTTGGATGAATTTGATCGCGGTTGGGCGGGAATTGATTGGTTTCAGGTTTCATTTCAACCGGATGTTGCCAGGAGCTGGAACGGTACAAAGTGCCAAAACTGATATTCCAGTCCCATAATTCATCACCGCTGCCCCACAAGGACAGCCGTAATCTTTCTTCACTTTGTTCCAGCCGGTTCTGATAACGCCGCATTTTCAGGATAGATAAATGCGCCAGCAGCAAAGCGCCGAAAGAAAACAACAAGATAGAGGATAATACATAAGGCATTGACCTTTGCCAGTCCAGCGCCAAAGCCGGCAATGGGCAACAAAAGCCAGCAAGCAGCAAAGCGAACTTATTCATTTTGTTATTATTTTTCACACGTTAAAGAATCCGGCAGGTCGTTACCGGTAAATTATATAAAATAGCAGGCGCTGTCAAAGCCAATCTATCCCAAGCCGGACTGTTCTGGTCGTTTCCAATGCTGAAAAAACGAGCAGCATTATGTTTTTGTTATGTTTTCAATTCAGTTATGCTGTATTAACTTTAATTTTCCCCTTAACGCAGCACAGGCCAGACTTTGCAGATGGCTATGCTCAGGTGCTGTGCCGGTCGCCAGAAAAATGGCATCATAGTCAGGTGCCAGCAGGCTATAACAGAAGCTGACAAAGTCAGCCAGGCTGAGGTCTTGCAGTTCATGCTCAATCGCACTGGCAAGCTGACAATGGATATCACCCTGACCAATGGCTAACCAGACCCGTTTTGCTCTGCTACTCAGACTGCTGTCTCTTTCCTGAATTTGCGCCTGCAAGCTTTGTTTTAATTCGTTAAATTCATCCAAAGGCAAATCTGGTAGTTCTTCGAGGAATTTGCGGTAAAAAATCACTGTGGCAAAATACAGATCCGCACTGCTCACCCTTGGTGACTGCACATAAAAAGCGATGCCTGGCTTCAGGTCCATCGGCACGTAACCGGTGCCAACCAGGTAACCCAGTTGTTGTTCGGTGCGCAGGGCATGGAAATACTCAGGTGACAACAGATGATTTGCCAGCATAAACAACGCCATGCTTCGAGGTGTACGGTCCTTGGCTGGCAGATAAATCACCAGCGCGGCATCCTCCTGTGACATTGGCAACTCCAGCCAGACAGGCCCAAGTCCACTGGTGCTATAACTTTGCCGCGCCAGCCGCTGGCCTGTGCTTGGCAGTTGCTGTTGCCAGTGCCGTAATTTTTCTGCCAGTTGACCGGCATCACTTTGTGTCCAGTTGCCCAGCATCAGTGCTTCCAGATGCACCTGCACGAACATCTGCTGACAGAACTGGTTAAATTCGGCAAAGCTGGTTTGTTGCAGCAGTTGCGCTAATTTGACTGGATCCGGATTCAGCGGTTGTAGCAAAGAAGATAGCTGGCTGAACAGGCGGCTGACCGGTTTATTCCGGCCATGGTTCTGCCAGTGCTGGATGAGTTGACGTTGTAGTTCAATAAAACGCTGCTCGCTAAATTGCCGGTTGGGCATTTGCTGCAATACATCGCTGACCAGGGCAATCTGATTACCGGACAAGCCTGAACTGTGCAGCGTCAGCCCATGTTGTTGTACATAAAGGTTGTAATGCAGGCCGGCGGTGGTGGCAGGATAAAATTGCTCATTGATATCGTCGAGCAATAACTCGAGCCACAGTTTGGTCAGCGCCAGTTCGGTTAAATCCCGAATCGTGTTTGGCAGCGTTAACTGGACAAAAATATGCCCCTTGGGCGTTTGAAATTCGGTATCAGGCTTAAACCATAAGGTGAGTTCAGGACTTTGCAGCCAGACTTGTGGTACAGGCTGGTGTTCGGTCTGATCTAACAGTTGTAATTGTGCCACCAGATATGGATTGGTGCCGGGTAAATGGCAGTGCTGACTGGGACCCACCTGAGCCAGCCGTTGCAGTAGTTCATTCGGTAACGCCAACTGGCTGTAAGGCGTATGATACCAGCGCGCCTGGCGGTCGACGTTGACGTCCGGCGCTATCAGCATCAGTCGCAGGTTTTCAGCATGGAAATAACCTAATAACTGTTGATAGAGCGCGACCGGCGGCGCTTCCATCCGATAATCTCCAAAAATGTAATCCTCTACCGGATAGTGTTGCAGATTAATCGCCAGATCGCTGGCCAGCTGCAAGGGTGGTTTTTGCTCCTGATAATCAAAACCCCAGCTGACCAGTTTTTGCCGTTCGGCAAACAAGGTCGCCGGAAAGGGTTGTTGTCTGAGCATGGCCAGATAGGCAAAACTTTCCGCCAAAATATCATCCAGATGAAACATACCGGCTGGCATCAGTTCAAAAGCCAGGGTGAAATCTTTGTAGTTACTGCCATCTATACCACCACCAGCGCTCAGGCCATTCACCCAACCACGATGTTTTAGCAGACTTAATAATGAACCAGGCCCTTCGTCACCCAATAAATGCGCCAGAAAGCTGACCAGTTTGTAGCGATACCAGGGCTGAATATCAGGTAAAGCAAAACTAGCGACAAAACGCTGGGTTGGTTTATGCGGCTGGATATTGAGTTGGATGCCCAGGTGTTCAGCCAGATAGAGTGGGGGTTGTAAGGGCGTTTTGGCCGGCAAATGATTCGGTAAATTATTGAAATAGCGTTCGCACAGCGCTTGTTGCTCTGCCAATGGCAAAGCAGACACCAGCACCAGCGTCATCCGCTCACTACTGTATTGTTGCTGATAAAAATCCTGTACCGCTTGTTGTGCGCTTTGACCAGGTCTGTCATCGAGAGTTGCCAGATTACCGACCGAAAACTTAGCAAACGGATGCTGCGGATTAATGCTCTCTTTATGTGCCTGGTAAATCCTGCGGCCATCATCTTTGAGTTTCATCGAAAACTCCGCTTCAATGGCCTGCCGCTCTTTGTCGACGGCTTCTGCGCTGAACAGCGGGGCACTGAACATATCAGCAAAACGGTGTAAGGCTTCCGCCAGGTGCGGATGTTCGATATCAAAATAAAAACAGCTATGCTCAGTGCCGGTCCATGCATTGTGGCTGCCGCCATGGGCACTGATAAATTGCTGATAACTGCCAGCTTGCGGAAAATTGGCCGATCCTAAAAATACCAAATGTTCCAAAAAGTGTGCCAGGCCTTCCCGATCCGCCGGATCGTCAAAATGGCCGACATTGACTGCCAGCGCGGCAGCACTTTTTTCGGCATCTGTTTGTTCGACCAATAACAGCCGCAAACCATTGGACAAGGTGTAGGGGAAATAGCGGCGATGATCGTTAGGGCTTTGCAGTACATGGCTTTTTTTCAAGGCTGGCCTCGTTTGGTTGCAAATCTGGACGAGTAAAACAACGACTCATCATACCGAATAGGAATATAAAGCATAAATTTTATGCTTTATTAACAGTTACTGTGACAGCAATCTTTCATTATCATAGCGCACTCTTTTCGCGTTGGGCGCGAAGTTGTAAATGGTGTAGACAATGGTCAATCTGGTTATCATGCGTCACGGCGACGCAGAGCCCTTACAGAGTCAGGATAGTCAACGGCAGCTTACCGGCAGAGGCCGGGCAGATGTCAGTCAAATGGCGCTTTGGTTATCCCGCCATTATCAGAGCTTTGATCGGGTGTTTTGCAGCCCTTATCTACGCACCTGCCAAACTGCTGAGCTTATGGTGGCACAACAACAGCAGGTTTCACAATTTGAAATTTTGCCTGAGTTAGTGCCGGAAGGCGACAGTCAGCAGGTACAACTCTATCTGGATGCGTTGTGGGCGGACCAACCCCATGGCCGGTTTTTGCTGATATCACACATGCCACTGGTCAGTTTTCTGGTCGAGACCTTCAGTCGGGGGGCTTTGGCGCCAATTTTTGAAACGTCCGGCCTGGTTTGTCTTGATTATCAGCCAGGACAGGCAGCCAGGGTGCTGGAGAGAATGGCGCCACAGGATTTAGTGTTAGCCGGTTTAAGCTAACCTGGGTTGTCAGCTCAAGGTCAGGCTTGTCATCATCGCCTGACCAACAGTTACAGCGGTGTCCGAAGCAACACCAGAACAGCGCCGTCGCGCCCCCAATGGGTGGGGGCAGTATGAAAGGCCCGCACATTTGGGTGCTGGAGCAGCCAATTGGGCACTTTTTTTGCCAGGATGCCACTGCCTTTGCCATGCACAATACAGGCACAATTCAGATGTTCACGTTGGCAATAGGCTAACAAGCCAGCCAGCTCAGTTTTGGCCTGTTGTTGCGTCAAACCATGCAAGTCCAGCACAACTGCCGGTTGATACTCACCACGTTTGAGGTTTTTGGGTAGATAGGGGTCATCGCCAGGTTGCACGTAACTGATGGTCAGACTCTCCGACTGATAACCTTCAAATTCATCAGAAAAATAGAATAAATCAGCTGGCTCAGGCTCTGCAGCCGTCTTTACGGCAGTTTTTTTGTTGCGGACCCGCCGTTCAGGCGGTATCTTGTCCTGCTGCATAGGCCGGGCGCCGGAAATCGCGTCCCGGAACAGCCGGATTTCATCTTCACTAGGAAATTTAGACTTGCTCATAGCGGGCAGTCTACCCAAAGAGCTAAGTTAAATAAATGACTGAACACGAACCTTTTCAACTGACCGCTGAATTAATCGACGAAGCGGTGACGGATTTATGCACTGTGCACGATTGGTTGCGCTGGGCTGTCAGTCAGTTTAATGCTGCTGATCTGTATTTTGGCCATGGCACAGATAATCCATGGGATGATGCGGGTGTATTATTGGCTTATACCCTCCATCTGACTCATCTGGCGGAACCGGCGTTGTTACAAACCCGCCTGACCCGCAGTGAAAGGCGGCAATTTTCGGCGTTAGTGCAACAACGGATTGAACAACGGATCCCGTCGGCCTATTTAACGTCACAGGCTTATTTTGCCGGTTTACCTTTTTATGTCGATGCGCGGGTGTTGGTACCACGTTCACCAATTGGCGAACTCATTGTGCAACAATTTGCATCATGGTTCCCGGTGACGGCGCCGCAGCGCATTCTGGATTTATGCACGGGTTCTGGCTGTATCGCTATTGCATGCGCCCATTATCTGCCTGAAGCCGAAGTGGATGCGGTTGACATCAGTGAAGACGCATTGGCCGTTGCTGATTTAAATATCTGTCAGCATGGACTGGAGCAGCGGGTGTTCCCGATTCAATCGGATTGTTTCAGTGCATTACCGGGCCAACAGTATGATTTGATTGTCACCAATCCGCCTTATGTGGATGCTGAAGATATGGCCGATTTACCGGATGAATATCAACATGAGCCTGAACTGGGGTTAGCTTCAGGCGTTGATGGCCTGGAGTTGACGCGCCAGATCCTGCGTGAAGCTGCCAGTCATCTGACCGAGCAGGGCGTGCTAATTTGTGAAGTGGGGAATTCGATGGTGGCGCTGGCGGCTCAGTTTCCACAAGTGCCATTTCACTGGATTGAATTTAATAAAGGCGGCATCGGCGTGTTTGCGCTGACCAAAGCACAGTTAGTGGCTCATCAGCAAGCGTTTGAGGAGTAAGTCATGGCGGGTAATAGTATCGGCGAGTTGTTCCGCTTAACAACTTTTGGTGAGAGTCATGGCCCGGCCATTGGGGGCATCGTCGATGGTTGCCCGCCAGGACTGGTGCTTGATCTGGCTGCCATTCAGCATGATTTGGACCGGCGTAAACCTGGGACTTCACGTTATACCACGCAGCGGCGTGAAGATGATGTGGTGAAAATTTTATCCGGCGTGTTTGAAGGCACCACCACCGGCTGTTCCATTGGCTTATTGATTGAAAACACCGATCAGCGCTCGCAGGATTATTCCGCCATCAAAGACGTGTTCCGGCCTGGTCATGCTGATTATACCTATTGGCATAAGCATGGCATCCGTGATTACCGGGGCGGCGGCCGCTCTTCGGCGCGTGAGACTGCCATCAGGGTTGCCGCTGGTGCTATTGCCAAACAATATTTGAAACAACGTTTTGGTGTCGAAGTCCGGGCTTATCTGGCGCAGTTAGGGCCGATTAAAGCTGAACAACTGGATTGGGCGCAAGTCGAGCAAAATGATTTTTTCTGTCCCGATGTGACTAAAATCAGCGTGCTGGATGAATTTATGCGCGACTTGAAAAAAGCTGGCGACTCGGTAGGGGCCCGGATTAACGTGGTTGCCAGCAATGTGCCTGTGGGTTGGGGTGAGCCGGTATTCGATCGTTTAGATGCTGATATTGCCCATGCCATGATGAGCATCAACGCAGTCAAGGCAGTGGAAATTGGCGATGGTTTTGCGGTGGTGGAACAACAGGGCTCGACTCATCGTGATGCCTTAACGCCGACCGGTTTCAGCGCTAATCATGCCGGTGGTATCTTAGGCGGGATTTCCTCTGGTCAGGATATTCAGGTCAGTATTGCGCTGAAACCAACCTCCAGTATCAGTATTCCGGGGGATAGTATCAATACCAGCGGTGAAGCTGTACAAATGCTGACCAAAGGCCGGCACGACCCCTGTGTCGGCATTCGGGCTGTGCCTATCGCAGAAGCCATGCTGGCGATAGTGCTGATGGATCATTTCCTGCGTCATCAGGCGCAAAACCATCAGGTCCAGGTAAGCACCCCGGATATTGCCCGGATCGGCCGTGGTCAGATAACTGGGCAATAGCAGTTTGCTGCGAGCCTGATGACCCGGTATGTCAGTTGACCCGGCAGTGCTGCAGCCTCAGCCTGACCGGGTTTTTGTTTTTTATCGCAGCTCAAGATGCGGAGTTTTGCTTGAAACTGTCAACGCCACAGACGCTCAGTCTGGCTTATTTTGCGTATTTTGCCGTGTTAGGCGTTTTTGTGCCTTACATTGGCTTGTTTCTGGATAATCGCGGGCTGAATTCACATGACATTGGGGTATTGCTCGCCATCGTCACCGGCATGCGGATCCTAGGACCTAGTTTATGGGCGGCCTTGGCAGCAAAACGGCGAGATCCGATCGGCGTGATGAGGTTTGGTGCTGTGCTTGCCACTATTGGCTGGCTCAGTAGTTTTTATCAGGGCGGCTATTGGTCGCTGGTGCTGGGGCTGGCTGTATACAGTCTGTGCTGGACCGCCATTTTACCGCAGCTGGAAAGTTCCGCTTTTCATTATCTTGACAATAACACCAGCAGATACAGCAAGGTCCGAACCGCAGGCTCAGTCGGGTATATTGTACTGGTGATGCTGGGCGGTTGGTGGTTTCAGCAAACCGGACCGCAGATGCTGCCCCATAGTGCACTGTTGTTTTTGTTGTTGATGCTGCTCACTTTGTGGCTGCTGCCGAAATTTCAGTTATCGGCTGAACACAGCAGCACGCCATTTCGTTTTCGCCAATTATGGCGCCACAGTGGCTTTGTCAAATTTATGCTCGGTGCCTTTTTTATCCAGATGAGTTTTGCGCCCTTTTATGGTTTTTTTACCCTGTATACCCGTGATCATGGCTACAGCGGTACCGAAGCCGGTCTGTTGATTGCGCTGGCGGTGGCGGCCGAAATTGTGGCTTTTTATTTTGCCGGAAAAATTTTGGCAGGCCGTAGTTATCAGAAACTACTGGGGTTTTGTTATGCAGTGACGGCACTTCGCTGGCTGATAGTGGCCTTTTGTGTCGATAGTCCCTGGTTGCTGGCTGCCAGTATGTTATTGCATGCCTTTAGTTTTGCCATTGCGCATAGCTGCGCCATGCAGTTTATTCAGCAATTTTTTCCGCAGTCACATCGCAGTCGTGGTCAGGCGCTGTATGCCGGTTTAATTTATGGCGGCGGTGGCGCACTTGGCGCTTATATTGCCGGTATCAGTTGGCAGGATGGCGCGGGCTCGACTTTCAGTTTTGTGCTGGCGGCAGGTTTTGCTTTGTTCTCAGCGCTGCTGGCTGTTTGGTTACCAAAACAAATCCAGCCAGCAGTCTAATACCAGCTGGCATTGTTGCCGGATCAGGCTTTTAATAACCAGCGGATAATCGGATCCAATAGTTTGGCACGATACTGCGGATAGGCCGGCAAGGTGCTGTTGATCCGGCCTTTTTGATGCACGGCTTTGGCATGACTGAAGGTGTAAAAGCCTTCTTTGCCATGGTAATGCCCCATACCGGATGGGCCGATACCGCCAAAAGGTAAATCATCCTGGCCAACATGTAACAAGGTTTCGTTCAGACAGACGCCGCCGGCGTGGGTTTCATGCAAGACTTTTTGCTGTAGAGTCGGGTCATCGGTAAATAAATACAGCGCCAGCGGTCTGGGTCTTTGCCGGATAAAAGCCAAAGCTGCGTCGATATCGTCGTAAGCCTGAATCGGCAATACAGGCCCAAAAATTTCCTGTTGCCATAATGTCGCCTGGTCCGGAGCATCCAGTACCAGTTGCAGCGGCAATAAACGCTGTGGATTTTGCTGTTGCAGATAATCTTTGCCGTCACAGCCAATGACAGTGGCACCCAGCTGCTGCGCTTGCTGCAGATTATCCAGCAAACGCTGATAATGGCGCTGATTAATCACACTGGTATAAGGGGTACTGCCAGCGCCGTCGGCCGGATAAAACTGTTGAAATTGCTGTTGTAAGGCTTCGACCAGTGCTGGCAGTTGTGGCCTTGGCACCAGCACATAATCAGGCGCTACACAGGTTTGACCGGCGTTGGCGGTTTTACCAAAGATGATGCGGTTGGCCACCTTGGCAATATTGGCATCCGGTGCCAGTAACAACGGTGATTTCCCACCGAGCTCCAGCGTAACTGGCGTCAGATGTTGGCTGGCTGCCCGCATCACCTGATGACCAATTGCGGTAGAGCCGGTATAGAGCAAATGATCAAAAGGCAGTTGGCTAAACTCAGCGGCCACTGCGGCATCCCCTTCGATCACCAGCGCTGCATCAGGTAAGGCCGTTTCAATGATGAGCTTCAGCACCTGATTGGTTTTTGGGGTAAATTCGGACAATTTCAGCAGCACCTTATTGCCTGCGCTGATGGCGGCAATCAGCGGCCCTAAACTAAGGAAAATTGGATAATTCCACGGCACTATCACACCCACCACGCCGAGCGGCTGGTAAAGCACATAATTTTTCGCGGGCAAAAATAGCCAACTGACATGACGGCGACTGGGTTTGAGCCAGTTAGACAGGTGTTTCAGGCTGTAATCAAGGCTATTGAGCGTTGGCAAAATTTCCAGCAACCTGGTTTCACTATCAGCGCGTTGACCAAAATCAGCATTGGCTGCGGCGCAGAGGCTAGCTTGTTGGCGTAATAATTGTTGTCTTAACGCCTGTAGCTGCGCTTTGCGCTGTGCCAAGGATGGATAAGGGGTGGTGGCAAATGCCTGGCGCATTTGCTGAAAGTGCAAGCCTGACAACGTCATATCAAAGGTCCAACCAGAAGCGTAAAACGTCAATCTAATGGAGTTGAGCCTGGCTGGCAATCTGTTGATAGCGAAAAGCCGTTGCCAAACCAGCAAGGATGGCTTCGATTGTGGTCGGGCATGACCTCAACTCAGGCAGCATGACCATTCAGACTGGGAAAACCGCGACACAATGGTTACAATGCCGGCCGTTGCAGCGCGCTTGCGGATGTAAGTGAAAGCTGTAGTACGACGACCGGGTCTGGCTAGTCGGCAGACAGGTCTTTGACCCTAATGAAAGTAGGATGGCGCAAATCGTGAGTGCAGCTGAGGCAATCGCAGATAAAATAAAATCTCCGTTATTCAGATTAGGTTTAATCATTAATCCATGGGCTGGGGTCGGCGGCTCCGTGGGTCTCAAAGGCAGTGACGGGGTGGCGGTGCAAGCGTTAGCGCTCGGGGCTGTGCCCCAGGCCCAACAGCGGGTTGCCGCTGCGTTAACTGAATTGCTGCCGTTGCAATCCGAGCTTGAGATCCTGACGGTGGCAGCTGATATGGGGGCAACACTGGCCAGCAGTATGGGTTTTGCTGTCAGGGTGGTCTATGCGGCGGCGCAACAGCCTTCTACTGCCCAGGATACCGAAGCCGCAGCGAAAGCCTTGGTTGCGGCAGGTATCGATTTACTGTTGTTTGCCGGTGGTGATGGCACTGCCCGCAATATCTGTAGCAGCGTGGGGGCTGCGACCACAGTGCTTGGCATTCCGGCCGGTTGTAAAATCCATTCCGGCGTCTATGCCATCACGCCTGCTGCGGCTGGTAAAGTGGTGGCGCAGATGGTGCGCGGCGAGTTGGTGACAGTGCAGGACGCGCAGGTGATGGATATCGATGAAACCGCCTTCCGCCAGGGCACTGTGCGCGCCAGACGTTACGGCGAAATGCAAATTCCCAGCGAGTTGCGTTATGTGCAAAGCGTTAAAATGGCTGGCAAGGAATCGGAAGAACTGGTGCTGGATGATCTGGCAGCTTATCTGGTCAGTCAAATGGAAGATGAGGTCCGTTATGTAATGGGCTCTGGCAGTACAGTGGCTGCTGTGATGCAGCAGCTTGGTTTGCCCAATACCTTACTGGGTGTTGATGTGGTGGAAAATGGTACTGTGCTCGCCTCGGATGTGACGGCAGAGGCGCTGTTACAGCTGGTGACGCCGGGCGCCACCCGATTGGTGATCACCCTGATTGGTGGTCAGGGCCATATCTTTGGTCGCGGCAATCAACAACTGTCGCCTGCAGTGATCCGGGCTATTGGCCGCGAGAACATTCTGCTGGTGGCGACCAAACATAAATTACAACAACTCCAGGGCCGGCCGCTGCTCAGTGACAGTGGCGATGCCCGTTTGGATCAACAGCTAAGTGGCATGATCAAAGTGCTGGTTGGTTATAACGACTATGTGATGTACCGGATAGGATTTGAGGAAGAAGATGCAGCAAACTGAGTTGTTTATTCAGGCAATCGCCGATTATTTTGATCAAAGTGTCGCCACCGCCAGCGATGATCAGTTATTTGCCGCCGGTTATCTGCGCGGGCATGTTGATTTAGCGGTGGGAACCTTACAGCTGTCAACCGCTGAGTTTAGTCAGACTGAATTGGTGCAACAGGTCGAGCAGAGTCTGCAACACGCGATTACGGCTGGCGAACTGACACCGGCGGATCAAAGTCTGGTGCGGCAGATCTGGACTGAGTTACAGCAACTTGCCGTATAAGCTGGCTGGCATGTTTGCCAGGTTCTGGTTGTGAGACTCGACAGTCAGCCGCGAAATGCGCCTCTGACAAGACAATTGTGACTTTTTCAGCTAGCATAGTGGTTTTTTCCGGGATGACTGATGGTCATCCGTCTTTTAACGTCGCCTGATGGCGCATAGCAAGAAGTGATCTTTATGTCGACATTCACTACGCTCGAACAACACGCCAGTTATGGCATTGGTCTGCAAATGGGTCAGCAACTGGCTGATAATCCGTTTGATGGCCTGGACATCGCTGCAGTGGCGGCTGGTTTGGCTGCAGCTTTTTATGGCGACGAGCCAGAAGTGTCAGAAGACCAAATCCGTGCTGCTTTTGAAGTGATTAGCGCCCGGATGCAGGAAGTTCAGGCTGAACAAGCCAAACAGGCCGCTGGTGCCGGTGATGCTTTCCTGGCTGAAAACGCCAAAAAAGCCGGTGTTACAGTCACTGCATCTGGTCTGCAGTTTGAAGTGCTGGTGCAAGGTGATGGTGAGAAACCAACACGTTCATCGACAGTCCGTACGCATTACCACGGTACTTTAATCGACGGTACTGTGTTTGACAGTTCATACAATCGTGGTCAGCCGGCAGAATTCCCGGTCGGGGGTGTAATTGCAGGCTGGACTGAAGCGCTGCAGATGATGCCGGTTGGTTCTAAATACCGCCTGTACATCCCACATCAACTGGCCTACGGTGAGCGTGGCGCCGGTGCTGCTATTGCACCATTCAGTGCTTTGGTGTTTGATGTCGAGTTGCTGGCTATCGTGGCGTAATGCTGCGGTAGTACTGATAAACAAACCGATAAAAAAAGCGCCAATGGCGCTTTTTTTATGCATAAGATACCATCCATACAGTTAATCGTAAGGATTGTACTTATGCTTTTTCAGTTGGCTGGCCATCACCATCAGCACCATCAATAAATAACCGGCAAAAATTAACCGCATCCAGAAAGGCATTGAATAGCCCATAAACTGCCAGGCCACTTCACCGCAGATGCCGGTTGGTTTGAAGATAGCAGGGAACCAGCTATCAAGCGGCAACCAGGTTGGGAATTCAGCAAAGATACCACAAGTCGAAAAGCCGCCTGACCGAACTGTTTCTTCCACCAGCACCTGATCATGGGCGATTTTTAGCCCCCAGCCTGCGGCAATTGTCCAACCGCTATAGGCCAACCAGCGGCCAGCGCCGTACTGATGCGTCCAAAGTCCCACTAAGCCTGCCAACAGGATACCGACAATGGCAAAACGCTGATATACACACATAATGCAAGGTTCGAGACCCAGACCATATTGAAAAAACAATGCAACTAACAATAAAGTCAGGGCGGTTAATGTTAATAAAACCCAAGGCCAACGTTGTTTTGGCCAACGAGCCACTGCTGCAAACATCCGATTTCCCTTGTTGGTCAACTTGTTATTCCAAAGTGACAATCTAAGCGAAAATCATTGTTAAAACAACCTTTGCGATAAACTGAGCCACGCAATTTTTATTGCATGGCTTGTTAACTGTTTTGTCTCTGGTACAATCAGTCGCAATCATGGTGAGACAGACAACAAGAACGGACAAATCCGGATGACCAATCTGATAAAAGCGCAAAGCCCGGCAGGTTTTGCTGAAGAATATATTGTTGAATCCATTTGGAATGGTAAGTTTGCCCCCGGTTCCATTCTGCCGGCTGAACGTGAATTGTCCGAACTGATCGGCGTCACTCGCACCACGTTGCGGGAAGTATTACAACGTCTGGCGCGTGATGGCTGGCTGACTATCCAGCATGGTAAACCAACGAAGGTCAATAACTTCTGGGAAACCTCAGGCCTGAATATTCTGGAAACACTGGCGCGGCTTGATGAAGAACGGATGCCGGAATTGGTCGATGAATTATTATCAGCCCGCACCAATATCAGCGCTATTTATATTCGGGGTGCCATTAAAACGCATCGTGAGCAAGTGATTTCGGTGTTTGCCGGTGCTGAAAACTTGGCCGATACCGCCGAAGCTTTTGCCGATTTTGATTATCGGCTGAATCATGAACTGGCGCTGCACTCATCAAATCGCATTTATGTGCTGATCCTCAATGGTTTCCGTGGTTTATATCGTAAGATCGCGACCTTTTATTTCTCGCAGCCGGAATCCCGTGAATTGGCCCGCAAATATTACCATCAGCTCAAACTCTATGCTGAAGCCGGCAAGCATGATGAAGTGGTGTTTGCTGTGCGTAAGTACGGTAAAGAAAGTGGTAAAGTTTGGTCAGCACTCAGACCAGATATTCCAAAAGATCTGGTGGAATAGCCCCGAAAAAACTCCGCACTGCGGAGTTTTTTTTCGGGCGAAATCGAGCGACTGTTGACGCGGTTTTCCAATAATGAACCAGCGCGGACTCTGTTCAGAGCCGGCTTAACTGGGATCATGGCCCAAGCCGATGAAAAAAACTGCGCTTCGGCTCTTGTCCTGAGATAGTAGGCTGCTTATTATGTCACGGCATAAGTTATAACTTTTTGTTATAATTTAGAGTATGACCACAGGTGCTGATAAGCTGTTGCCAGCGGTGACAGGTCGCAGCATGCAATCGTATTGGATAGTCTGGCCAGGCAACTGCTGCTTTATTGGCTAAAAGCCGGCGGGTCCAGCCTGTCTGCGCTGTCGCAGAGATTCTGTTAGGGTTGCCAGTATCAGCATAGGTTTCACGTAATGTTAGTCACTTACACCTCAGTAAAGAGTACAGAAATGTCAGCTACAACCGAGTCGAATCCGTTAAAACAGCAAGAAATCTATCTGGATAACAATGCGACCACCCCCGTACTGGCCTGTGCCGCTGCCGCGGTGATGCATCATATGCAAACTTGCTTTGGCAATCCAAGCAGCAGCCACAGCACAGGTCTGAAAGCAAAAGTTGAACTGGAAGCGACCCGCGCTTTAGCACGCCAGGTGATTGGTGCCAGCAGTGGCCAGATAGTTTTTACTTCAGGCGCGACTGAAGGGATCCAAACGTCGATTGTATCGGCATTATTAGATGCGCGTAGTCGTAGCCTGACTGGGCCGGAAGTATTGCTGTTATATGGCGCGACCGAGCATAAAGCGGTGCCGGAAAGTCTGAAGCACTGGAATCAGGTGCTGCAATTAGGCGCCACTGTGATGGCCATCCCGGTTGATCAACATGGGGTATTGGATCAGACGTTTATCCGCCACAAGCTCCCGGCGGCAGCGTTAATCTGTACTATGGCGGCGAATAATGAAACTGGTGTCAAACAAGATTTAGCGGCGCTCGATCAGTTGATCCGCAGTGTCAATCCAACGGTACGCTGGATGGTTGATTGTGTACAGGCGCTTGGTAAAATGTCGCTGGATATTGCTAATACCAGCATCGATTACGCGCCCTTCAGTGGTCATAAATTGTATGCACCTAAGGGGATTGGCTTTTTGTATGTCCGCTCTGGCAGCCCTTACCGGCCTTTTATTGCCGGTGGCGGCCAGGAAAGTGGTCTAAGATCGGGCACTGAGAATTTACCGGGTATTGCAGCATTACATGCCATTTTTACTGAACTAAATAAAACCACCGGTTCTGTATTTCAATCCGAAACCATGTTATGGCAGCATCGGCAGCAACTACTCGACGCATTAAGGCAGGTCTTTCCGGCGTTGGTGCTGAATAGTCAGCAACCTTATATAGTACCGACCACGCTGAATTTCTCAGTACCTGGGTTTTACAGTAAAGATATCATGGATTTATTTGACGCTGCGGGTATCCGTGTCAGCTCCGGCTCGGCCTGTAGTTCTAAAGTACCAACCAGCTTTGTGCTGGATGCGATGGGGCTGGATACCTGGCGTAGTCAAGGTGCGATCCGGTTATCCTTTGGACCTGCGATGACAGTCGAAGAATGTCAGCAGGCCTGTACCGCCATTCGTCGGCTCAGTCGCATCGTGCAGCAATGCTGCCTGGTGTTATCTGATGTTGAACCTTTGGCTGATTTGGCGATTGGCGGCCTGACGCAACTCAAGCATGAAGATATGTGCAGCTATTTGCTGGTCTGCGAGCAAAGCCGCAGTGCTGTGATTATTGATCCGGTGCCAGCCTTAGCCAACCGGCTGGCGAATATGGTGCAGGGTCATCAACTGAACCTCATCGCTGTGCTGGATAGCCATTTACATCAGGATCATCGCTCGGCGAGGGTAGATTTAATGACGTTGCTCAGCCAGCAAACGCAGGCGGTCGATGCGCTTGGTTGGCCTGTCAATGAATTGCAGCTTAGCTTGGGTCAGTATCAACTGAAACTGCTGGCGACGCCTGGTCATAGTGCCGAAAGTCGCAGTTACCTGTTGTATCAGCAACAACAGCTGGTGGCGGCCTTTGTTGGTGATTTGCTGCTACCAGGTGGCACCGGCAGGCTGGATTTAGCCGATTCGGATCCGCTGGCGTTTTGTCAGTCGTTGACGCAGTTACAGCGTTATGTTGCCGCCGACACAGTGCTGTTATCCAGCCATGACTATGCACAGCGCTTTTTTACCAGTTGGCGGCTCGCCTGCCAGGAGCAACCGCTGCTGGCGGATTTAATTGAACAACAGCAGCCGCCAAGCGCCTGGCTGAACCAGCTACAGCAACAGAATGCCGCGCTGGCAGCACAGAACCAATACAGTTGCGGTATTGTTGAAGTGTGTTGGTCAGATGCCAAAGCCGTGATCGAAACCTCAGAATTAGCGGCCTTTTTACAAGCCAAACCGCAAACCGTACTCGTCGATGTGCGTGAGCCTTATGAGCAAAGTGCGGGCATGTTACAGCAGTTTATTCCGACTGGTTGTACTGTGCTGCAATTACCATTGACCCGGCTTTGTGATGCACTGATGAGCGGAGCGTTAACACAGGCACAACCGTTGTTGTTGGTTTGTCGTTCTGGTAACCGCAGTTTAGTGGCCGCGAAAGTGCTAAACAGGGCCGGTTTCAGCGAAATTTATAATCTCAAGGGTGGCATCGCCATGTTGAACTGATGGCTGGATTGCCAGACGAGCACAAATTTATTTGTGATCGCCTGGCAGCTGCTCGCATTAGTAAAAGAAACGTTGCAATGGGTTTAATAATCGGGTCAAGCCCTGTTTAAATTCCAGCGGTGCCGTCAGCACTGATAAGCACAAGCAAGGCTCATCACTTAAATTGCGCGGCGTATGGGTATGATCCGGTGTATTGATAATCAGATCACCAGCGGCATAACGACCCATTTCATCGACCATTTCACCTGCCAGTACCAGGGTGATCTCCAGTCCTTTGTGGGTATGTAGCGGCACTTCAGTACCTGTATCAATACAGAGCAAAGATAAATGATGCTCAGCAGTGCCTGGCAACTTTGCTGTGGCAATACCGCCTAAACTCAGCCATTTACTGCGCTTTTCGGCGATCCGTTGCAAACTTCGTGGCAGCTTAAACTGATGTTCGCCCACTTGCAGTGAGACCTCGTTGGCAGCAGCTTTGTGCACAACTGTTGTAGCAGGAGTGGCCAGAATAGTATCTAACATCTGTTGCCAATCTTGCCCTTGCGCTGCCGCCGCTGGCTGTTGCGCCAGGCTGCAGGCTAAGTCTGCTTCAATATCACGGTGCAATGACTGACAATGTGGACAAAAATCCAGATGAGCAGCCACCACCAGTGCCACTTCCGGCGTCAAAGTCCCTTCGCTGTATTGTTCCAGCAAACTCAGGCTGGGATGAAATTTAACTACGTGGGCCATCGATCGCCTCTCTTAATCTGTCTAATGCCAGCCGGATCCGTGATTTTACTGTCCCCAGTGGAATACCTAATTGTTCTGAAACTTCCTGATGCGATTGTTCTTCCAGGTAGACTTTTTCCATCACCAGCCGTTGTGCTGGGGGCAGCGCATCGAAATAAGGGGCCACTTTTTCTGCCACCAAATACAGATCCCATTGTTGACTGTGGTTACCTTCCTGTTCAGGGTAATCACCGTTTTCCCATAAATCGTCGGCACTGATGTCGTCTTTACGGCTTTGTTTTTTCCGCAACATGTCAAAACGCACATTGCGGGCTATGGTAAAAATCCAGGTCGAAGCACAACCTCGGCTGGCATCAAATAAAGCAGCTTTTTGCCATACATTGAGCATAGTGTCCTGAACCATTTCCATCGCTTGTTGTTCATTGCCGAACATCTTGATACCAAAAGCTTTTAATCTTGGTGCAAAATAGCTAAACAACTCTGCATAGGCTTTTTTATCCCGATGCACGGCCACAACGCCTAAGGCTTCTTCCCACTGACCCAGTGCAAGCACTGGCGTTATTTCATTTGGTGAACTCATGCAGGTGCTCAGATGACTGATATCCGCGCCATGATGACCTGTTAGTCCCGACGGATCCAACATTATTTATATCCTCAGCCAGAGTTGAACCGGCAAATAAAGCATTTTGCTACTGTGATTAAATACGCAACCATAGTTCGTTCAGACCTCCAGTTTTCAATGAATAAAATAGAACGATTAAAGTGATTTAATCTTATTTTCTGTCTAAAAAGTTAGATATAGAATAGTGGCATCTAAGCAAGAGGTGCGGTATGAAAAATATTCTGGTGATTAAAAGTTCAGTAAGTGCAGGTCAGGGTCATTCCAATCAACTGATTGATTTCTTTTTACAACAAGTGCCTAGCACTGTGGCCGTGCAGCAAGTGGATCTGGTGGCAACGCCATTCCCTCATCTGGAAATGGCGGATTTAGCCGCCTGGAGTACGCCTGTCGACGAACGCACAGCTGCACAACAGCAACTTGCTGCTTTGTCAGATGATGCTATTGCAGCGGTACAAGCGGCAGATTTAATTGTAGTTGGTGTGCCGATGTACAACTTTGGCCTGCCGAGTCAGTTAAAAGCCTGGCTGGATCGGATAGCCCGTGCCGGCGTGACTTTTCGTTACACCGAGACTGGCCCTGTTGGCTTGCTGGCGGATAAACCCGTGTTAGTGGTGGCAAGCCGCGGTGGTATTTATCGCGATACCCCAAATGACACCCAAACGCCATTTTTACAAAGCATCTTCAACTTTGTCGGTTTAACTCAGCAGCATTTTGTCTATGCCGAAGCGTTAAATATGGGGCAAGCTGAGCCTGCCATCGCCGCTGCGCAAGCCGAACTGGTCAGCCTTGCCCAGCAATGGTTACGCTAATAAGTACTAAGACGCCATCCTGACTTCGCTTTGTGCTTAGGCAGTCTAAGCCGCTGCAATCAGTTTCGTACCTTGTCACAGTCTGGTTCCCCATCGCCGGACTGTGACTTTTTTTTGCGTTGCTCGCGGCATGCTTTTTGACTTGCCGGGACTGTGCTTAAACGCAGAAGTTTGAAATTCTGTCGCTTCCTTTGTATAACTGATACACCTCAATCCGACTTAAATATTAACTCAATGAAATCACAAGTATTTCCTTTGCATGCTTTGTTGCTGGCAACAACGCTTGCGCTCAGTGTGCAGCCGCTCAGCATCAAAGCGGCTGAAACTCAAACCTATCAGACCACTAGGGTACAAGTGGCTTCGCAAGCAGGGGAAACCCTGATGACACTGGAGCAGGCGATGGCGCATCCTGACTGGCTGGGGCGTCAGCCAGAAGCTGCCTTCTGGGGTTATGACAGTAAAACTGTTTATTACCAGCGCAAGCAACAAGGCAGCGAATTACGGGATTGGTTTGCCCAGCCGGTCGCCAACAGTAACCAACCACAACAGGTCAGTTTGCAGCAATGGGATGATATTGGCGAGCAACTGCAGATTTTCTCTGCCGACGGTCAATATGTGGCCTGGACTTTTGAAGGTCAGGTGATGGTACGGCAGCTCAGAACCGGCTTGACCAGTCAAATCACCCGTAATCATAAGATGCACCAAGGCCTGCTGTTCCTGCAGGATGGCCGGTTGAGTTTTCGCCAGGGCTGGGATTTTTATGCCGTTGATCTAGCCGAAGGCTTAGCCAAAGGCCGTGTTAGTTTAATCGCCAGTTTGAGCAATGCCAAAGCGCCGGCAGAGCCTGCTACCCCGGACAGTTATCTGGCGCGCGAACAGCACAAGCTGATAGGCTTTATTGCGTTGGAACACAAAAACGCGCAAGACCAATTCCTGCATGAACAACAACTGCAACAGCAAAGTGATGCGTTAGCGCCAAAGCCTATTTATCTATCGGCGGATAAACAAATTGTGGGCGCCTATATGTCGCCAAAAGCAGATCAGTTGGTGGTGGCTCTCGGTGACAAGGACAGCCAGCAAGCACGGGATATCATGCCAAACTATATCACTGCCACCGGTGATATTGCGGCGCAACCGGTGCGCAGCCGGGTGCATGATGCTAAGCCAGAAAGCCAGCAGTTGCTGCTGATCGATCTGAAAACCGGTCTGCAAAGAACATTATCTTTTGCTGATCTACCTGGCTTTGATGAAGATGTGCTGGCAGCGGTGAAAACGGAAAACGCCGTCCGTGCTGGTAAAAAGTACACCTCCGTCAAAGCGCCACGCGCCATCAGTCTGTTAGGGGGTTGGGGCAGTCAGGATGCACCGGTGCGCTGGAATAATGATGGTACTGCCGTCGCTGTGATGCTTAGAGCCTGGGATAACAAAGACCGCTGGCTGGCGACTGTCGATCTGAAACAAGCCAAACTGGTGAATCAACATCGGTTACATGATGATGCCTGGGTCAATTACAGTTTTAATGACTTTGGCTGGAATAAAGCCGGCGACAGCTTATGGTATTTGTCAGAGCAGTCGGGTTATTCGCATTTATATTGGCAACCACTGCACAGTAAAGCCAAAAAGCTGACAGCCGGCACTTTTGAAGTCAGTGATCCGGTGTTAAGCCGCGATGGCAAGAGTTTTTATTTCCGTGCTAATCCGTCGCATCCTGGTATCTATAACCTGTTTAAACTGGATATAGCATCAGGTCAGCAGCAACAATTAACCGCGCTGACCGGCAATCTTAGTTATCTGTTGTCACCGGACGAGCGTAAAATTTTGCTGACGTATTCAACGTCAGTGCAGTTACCAGAATTGTATCTGATGGAGAATCAGCCGGCGGCTAAGCTGCAACGTCTGACCTTTACTACCTCAGAGCAGTTCAGCAAAATGGCATTGCAAGCGCCCCAGGTGATTGCAGTACCCTCTAGTCATGGTCAACAACCGGTTTTTGCCAAATTATATCTGCCAAAGGATTACCAGCAAGGTCAGAAACGACGGGCGGTGATTTTTAACCATGGTGCCGGCTATCTGCAAAACTCTGATTTAGGTTGGTCGAATTATTTCCGCGAATTTTTCTTCCATAACCTATTAACCCAACAAGGTTATGTGGTGCTGGATATGGACTATCGGGCTTCTGCCGGTTATGGCCGTGATTGGCGCACCGCGATTTATCGCCGGATGGGCACGCCGGAAACCGAAGATCTGATGGATGGCGTCAAATGGCTGGCTGAAAATGCCAATGTGGATGTGAAACGGATCGGCACTTATGGCGGTTCTTACGGCGGTTTTATGACCTTTATGGCGATGTTTACCCAGCCGGACTTGTTTAAAGCCGGTTCCGCGCTGCGGCCGGTCGGTGATTGGGCGTATTATAACCATGGTTATACCTCTAACATCCTCAATACGCCGGACGTGGATCCGATAGCTTATGAGCGCAGCTCACCGATTTATTTCACCCAAGGGCTGAAAAACCAGTTATTAATCAATGCGCCTATGGTGGATGACAATGTGTTTTTCCAGGATGTGGTGCGGGTGGTGCAACGTTTAATCGAGCAGGAAATCAATAGCTTTGAAACTGCTATTTTCCCGGTTGAACCTCATGGTTTCCGTCAGCCAAGCAGTTGGCTGGATGAATACCGCCGGATTTATAAGCTGTTTGAACGCGAATTGTAAAAGACGCTGTCACAGATGAAGTGATCTGAATACTGTTTACTCTCGATCCCCCGGTGCCAGCCGGGGGATTTTTTTTATCGGGGTTACGTAGCAAAAGTCCAGCCGTAACATGGCCGCGGCAACTCTGGTTCATATTCAGTTATCGCTCGTTGTGATAGATGAGGAGTTGATAAAAATATTACAATGATGAGTCACTTATTGTTTTTTTAAGCATGTGGTTGCTAGTTTGGTGTTAGCTGGAATTGGTTCCAGTGTCGAGCAAAAAAGGAATGCAAAGATGAAATTAACACTTCTCAAGTCACAACTGGTCAACTTGTCGCCAGATAAAGAAATTCTGCCTAATGACCAAGTGCTGCCAAACGAACTGACACCACAGGCTGCGGGCGGCAATTCGACCATGCCACCAATGCTGACCGGTGATGAAAACTGCGGCACTGGTTATTGGTCAATTAATTTCTGCCTTTGATTCAGGCAGTCAGGGCGGAAGCGTCGCTTCCGCCTTCGTCGCACCGGTCTCAAGGTTGGTCATCCGAGCACAGCGATAGCGCTTAGCGTTGTAACCAAGCAGGATCCCAGTCTTGTTGTAGCATAAATTCGACCGGTTCAGGCCAGTTGCAAAACTCGAGCGAAACACCGGAGTAGGGGTGTTGCAACTGTAACTGGGCGGCGTGCAACAATAACCGAGGAGCAGCTTGTTGCGCTGCCTCTGGTGCATACAGCGCATCACCTAAAATCGGATGGCCGATCTGTTGTAAATGCACTCTGAGCTGATGCGCGCGACCAGTATGTGGAAAGAGCGCCAGCAAGGGATGACCGTCCGCAGTGATGTCGGGTAAGGTGCGATAAAAGGTGTGTGCGCTTTTGCCCTGTTGCCAGCAGACTTTATTGCGCGGTGGCGCAGTTAAATCCGCAATCAGTGGCAATGCAATATCGCCAGTTGACTCAGCTGGGCATGACCAGACTCGCGCCAGATAGACTTTTTTCACCAGGCGATTGGCAAATTGTTGTTTCAGATTGGCTTCTGCTTTGCGTCTTAACGCAAAGACCACGAGCCCAGAGGTCGCCATATCCAGCCGATGCACCAGCAAGGCTTGCGGAAATTGTTGTTGCACCCGACTGAGCAAACAATCTGCCAAGTGCTCGCCGCGGCCAGGGTTGGTTAATAAACCGCTTGGTTTGGCAACCACCAGCACATCTTTATCCTGATGTAATATATGCAGTGGACTTTGTGGCGGCTGGTAAAGAAACGACGCTGGCATATGTTGAAAAATCCTCTGGCTGCACCCAGTTTTGGCTGGCTGTGGCATAATAGCAGTTTTTCAGTGTTGGAAGCGTGTTCAGATGACCACAGCCGTAGATGAATTAACAGTGTTAACAGCCACAACACAGCCTTGGCAATTACTTTATCAGGATGAGGATCTGCTGGTGGTGGATAAACCAGCCATGTTGTTGACTGTGCCGGGTCGACATCCGGCCAATTTCGATTGTCTGATTAGCAGAGTACAACAACAATTTCCGACCGCTCAGGTCGTGCACCGGCTGGATTATGATACGTCGGGTCTGGTGTTATTGCCGCTGCATAAAAAAGCTTTATCTGACCTCAGTAAACAATTTCAGGCCAGAACCATCGAAAAACATTATCAGGCGCTGGTTGGCGGCGAATTGTTACCCGAAAACGGCAGTATAGATTTACCTATTGCGGCAGATGCTGAACGTCGACCTCTGTATAAAATCTGTCAGCAAAACGGCAAAGCATCCCTGACGCATTACCAGCGGCTGCAGTATGATGCAACAGAGGATTTAAGCCGGGTGTTGCTCAAACCCGTGACTGGCCGCTCTCATCAGTTACGATTACACTTGGCCAGTATTGGCCATGCCATTAGTGGCGATACGCTGTATGCCAGTACTGAACTTGCCAGGCGTCACGACAGATTATGTTTACATGCAGCCTGGATCCGACTTGTGCAGCCGCGCACAGGACAGCCGTTGGAATTTACTGCAGCACTGCCGTTTTAACTGAACATGATACTGGCTTCGGCAAACAGCGATGGCTAACCGGCGTGGCTGTGCTGCAGTTGTTTTAACTGCTCTGCAAAATAACAGCCGCCAAATAATACCAGACCGGCCAGAGCGCCATAGAGATGGGCGTCGATCGCAACTTCTGCGCCGATGAGCGCTGCCACATCCTGACTGGCGCCACGGTATTGTTCCCATAATACTTTGCCAAAGGTCGCGGCTAAAATCAGCCAGCCACTGCTCCAGTTGCGTTGAATATCAATCAGGCAACCACAGACTAACAAGGCATGCAAAAAGCCGGATAAGCCGAGATAAATCTGGATATCCGGACTAAACCAGAACAGCGCCAGGCCGATCAGTAAATTACCGGCGATTAATAAGGCGATTAAACTGCGGCCACTGTAATACATCCCGTGCAGTAACAAAATCAGGATAAAACCGGCCAGATTCATCAGCAGATGCCAGCTATTGGTATGAACCAGATGGCCGCTGAGCAAACGCCACCACTGGCCATCCGCAATAGCCTGACGATTAAACTCAAGCCAGGGATGCAAATCAGCCTGAAATAGCTGCAACAGCATAAACAACAACAACAGCGCCATAGCCATCCACTGTTGCCGGAGAAAAGTGCCTGACATCAAATTTTCAGTCTCTTTGGTAAAATTTTGCAAAAGGGATAACGCCAAAGTGTTTCATTCACAAGGTTATCTTAACTTATTTTTCGCTTTGATTGATCTGTTTGCGCCAGATAAGTTAAGGTGATCGCCATTTAAGAAATATGGGACATCACATGAAGTTTGCTTTTGTCCGTACTGCTGCTGTTGTAGCGATATCGGGTTTACTCAGCCTCCACAGCTTTACCTTAGCTGCCCGTTCTTCAGTTGTCGACCCCGAAGTGGCCACTGGCATTTCACAACAGCAAAAGGTGTTTGGCCGCCAAAGTATGGTGGTCACCGCCAATCCGTTGGCAAGTCAAGCTGGCCAGCAGATTTTAGCCGCTGGTGGCAGTGCCGTGGATGCCGCGATTGCGGTGCAGTTGATGTTAAGTCTGGTCGAGCCGCAAAGTTCTGGCATTGGTGGCGGCTTATTTATGCTGCATTATGATGCGTCGAAAAAACAATTACAGACCATTGATGGCCGCGAAACCGCACCTGCTGCCGCTGGCCCCGACTGGTTTATGCAACAAGGCAAAGTGCAGCCCTGGTCGCAAGCTTATGTTGGCGGCAAGGCTGTTGGCAGTCCAGGCGTGATCAAAGCGCTGGCGCTGGCGCATCAAAAGTGGGGTAAATTGCCTTGGGCAGATTTATTTCAGCCTGCAATCCAACAAGCCGAGCAGGGCTTTCTGGTGTCACCACGATTGGCAAAACTGCTGCAAATCTACCAGGACGGTTCTTTAGCGAAATTTGCCGCCAGTAAGGCGTATTTTTATCCGGATGGGCGGCCGTTAGCAGCGGGTCATTTACTGAAGAATCCTGCTTATGCGGCTATTTTGCGTAAAATTGCCAGCGCCGGTGAAGCCGGGTTTTACCAGGGCGACAATGCTAAAGCCTTAGTACAGGCTGTAAATCAAGCGCCGCTGAATCCAGGTCGGCTGACGCTGCAGGATCTGGTACAATACCAGCCAGTGCTGCGCGAACCGATTTGTTTACCTTATCGTCAGTACCGTGTTTGTGGCATGGCACCACCAAGCTCCGGCAGTTTGGCGGTTTTGCAGATGCTTGGCATCCTGCAACATTTTGACCTGGCGCCATTAAAACCGCAGTCCGTGCCGGCGTTACATTTATTTGCCCAGGCCAGTCGGCTGGCTTTTGCCGATCGGGATCGATATGTCGCAGATCCGGCGTTTAGCTCAGTGCCAGTGGCTGGTTTATTGGCAACAGATTATTTGAAACAACGGGCCGCCCTGATCGATGCAAAACTCGATAGCAGCAAGGTCGAAGCCGGTTTACCACAAGGCGCTGTGCCACTGGCCAGTGCCAAGGCTGTTGAATTTGCCAACACCACCCATTATTCGATTGTCGACAAGCAGGGCAATGCGGTGAGTCTGACCAGCAGTATTGAAAATGCCTTTGGTTCTGGTTTACTGGTCAATGGTTATCTGCTGAATAACCAGATGACAGATTTTGCCCTAGAGCCGACCCTGGATGGTTTAGCTGTGGCGAACCGGGTCGAAGCCCTGAAAAGACCACGTTCTTCGATGGCACCTATGATGGTATTTTCTGCCGACGGTCAATTACAGATGCTGGCGGGCTCGCCTGGTGGCAGCCGGATCATTAACTATGTAGCTCAGGCTTTGGTGGCGATGATTGACTGGCAACTCGATCCACAACAAGCCGCAGACTTAGCCAAAATAACCCATCGCAACGACCACCTGGCGCTGGAAGCTGGCAGTGATTTGGCAGGGTTGGCACCAAAATTCCGCGATCTGGGCTATCAGGTCAAAGTGGTTGATTTAAACAGTGGTTTGCATTTAATTAAAAGAACAGACAACGGCTGGCTGGGCGGCGCCGATCCTCGTCGTGAAGGCAAAGCCCTGGCCGAACTGAAGGTGAACAATGAGCATACAACTAAGTCGCACTGAGCGGGTCCTGACGATCACTTTACAAAGACCGGAGAAGAAAAATGCTTTATCTGGTCAGATGTATCTGGATTTAACCGCTGCTTTAGTACAAGCACAAGCAGATGAAAGTATTCATGTGGTGCTGTTGCAGGGGCAACCGGACTGTTTTTGTGCTGGGAATGACCTGGCTGATTTTATCGCCGCGGGTTCGCTCAATCATGAACATCCGACCGTGATGTTTTTACATCAGCTCAGTCAGTTTGAGAAACCGCTGATTGCGGCAGTGGCAGGCTTGGCAATCGGGATTGGTACCACGGCGTTGTTGCATTGTGATTTGGTGTATGCAGCGCCTGGCTGTCGTTTCCAATTGCCATTTACCGCACTCGGGCTATGCCCGGAAGCAGCGTCCAGTTTGTTACTCCCCAAGCTGATAGGTTACCAGAAAGCGGCACAGTATCTGTTGTTGGGGGAAGCTTTTAGCAGCGAAGAGGCGGCTGTTTTTGGTCTGGTGAATCAGTTAGTACCTGCTGAATCGTTATTTGCACTGGCAGCAGAAAAAGCGGCCAAATTGGCTGCATTGCCCGCGACAGCAGTGCAACAGTCAAAAAAGCTGTTACGCCAGCCACAACAACAGTTGGTCAAGCAGGTGCTGCATCAGGAATTGGCTGTGTTTGAACAGTTATTACATAGTCAGGATTGTCAGCAGGCATTAACCAGGTTTTTTAGCCGCGGTTAATGCCAGGCTGCTTGAGATCAGAGGCGAGGGGGGAAGCGTTCGCTAAACGCCGGGTCGGGCAAATGGATCATCTTTAATTTCAGCCAATAGCCATTTGCCACGATGTTTCTCCATCTTGACCATCCGCATATCGACTTTTTTGCTGCCATCATAGTTGCCAATAAAAATCAGCATCACATCGGCGTTGCTGGTATAAAACTCACGCACGCTTTTGTTGGTATCTTCGACATTAATTTCAACTTGATCAAAGCGCATATTCAGCACAGTGCGGGCATAAGCCCGGCCGGATGAATAAGTATCCAGTACCCTGACCATCGTCGGCACCACGTAACGGCGTGCTTCGGTCAAATCATTACGCAACAGCACGGCTTCAAAAAACTTCACAGCGATCAATTCCGGTACTTCGACACTGGCAGCAGGTGCGGGCTGATCTTCGCTGCAACTGCTGAGCAAAAACAGTAAAAACACGGCCAAAATAGCTCGCATGGCAAAATCCTGTGAAAAAATTCAGCGCGAAGTGTGCATTTTTTTCCATGCTCTGTAAAGAAAAAGGCCGCATGGCGGCCTTGTTTTTACAGTTTCCGTGTTAAGCCTGTAATTCGCTTTCGGTGAAGACATCTGCAAAGAGTGGGCTGGACAAATAACGCTCCGCCGCAGATGGCAGGATCACCACGATATTTTTACCGGCAAATTCCGCCGATTCTGCCAGGCGTTTTGCGGCGACTACTGCAGCACCAGAAGAAATACCACAAAGGATCCCTTCTTCTTTCATCAGCCGGTGAGCCATCGCGATCGCTTCATCATTGGTCACAGTTTCCACCCGATCCAACAATTCCAGATCGAGGTTACCCGGAATAAAGCCGGCACCAATGCCTTGAATTTTATGCGGACCAGGTTTTAATTCAGCACCGGCCAGCTTTTGTGTGATCACCGGTGAGTCGGCAGGTTCAACCGCAACCGAAATCAGCGGATGTTTTTTCTCCAGCTTAATATAGCGGCTGACGCCTGTGATAGTACCGCCAGTGCCAACACCGGCCACAAATACATCGACCTGGCCATCGGTATCATGCCAAATCTCCGGACCTGTGGTGTCAAAGTGAATTTGTGGGTTGGCCGGGTTTTCAAATTGCTGTAATAACAGATATTTGTTTGGATCTGATGCCTGAATTTCTTTGGCTTTTTCAATGGCACCTTTCATGCCTTTGGCCGCTTCCGTCAGCACCAGATTGGCACCTAAGGCTTTTAATAGCTTGCGACGCTCCAGACTCATCGAAGCTGGCATGGTCAAAGTCAGTGGATAACCACGGCTCGCGGCTACAAAGGCCAGGGCAATCCCGGTGTTACCAGAGGTTGGTTCAATCAGTTCTTTGCCAGCACCCAGCAGACCTTTTTTCTCAGCATCCCAAATCAGCGCTGCACCTAAGCGGCATTTCACACTGAAACTTGGGTTACGTGCTTCAATTTTGGCAAATACGTTACCCGTGGTAACACGTTTTAATTTGACCAGCGGGGTATTGCCGATTGACAATGAGTTGTCTTCATAAATTTTAGCCATGCTAAGCTCCAGCATTTACAGTCGTTGCCACAGCATAACGATTCGGGTTAAAAACGAAAGAAGCATTTGGTATAAGTTATACCCACTTTTAGTTATAAGCAGGTGTCTGGATGAGTTTTCAAAGTAATGATCAATATATTGTCAGTGCTGAGTTAGCGCTGGCGGTTAATGCTGCCATAGCATTAGAAAAACCTTTATTAATCAAAGGTGAACCTGGTACCGGTAAAACTCAGTTGGCGTTACAACTGGCGAGAACACTGCAAACCAGTCTGATCTCATGGCATATCAAATCGACGACCAAGGCACAACAAGGTTTGTATGAGTATGATGCCGTATCAAGGCTGCGTGATAGTCAGCTTGGCGATGCCAAAGTACAGGATATTGGCAACTATATTAAACCCGGCAAGTTGTGGCAGGCCTTTACCGCTGAGCAGCGGCCGATTTTATTGATTGATGAGATTGATAAAGCTGATATTGAATTCCCGAATGATCTGTTACACGAACTGGATCAAATGTCGTTTGATGTTTATGAAACCGGCCAAACCATCAGTGCCAAACAAAGGCCAGTTGTCATTATTACCTCAAACAACGACAAAGAACTGCCGGATGCGTTTTTACGACGTTGTTTTTTCCACTATATCCGTTTTCCAGACAAAGAAACGCTGGCTGCTATTGTTGAGGTGCATTTACCTGGCCTGCGGCCGGAATTACTCAGCGAAGCGCTGGAACTGTTTTTTGGTTTACGCGAGATGTCGCAGCTGAAGAAAAAGCCGTCTACCTCGGAGCTGATTGACTGGCTGAAGTTATTGCTGGCGGAGCAAATGCCGGCGCAAACATTAGCGCAAAGCCGGCAACAAGGCGGTTTAATGCCACTTTATGGTGCTTTGCTGAAAAATGAACAGGATGTCGCACTGGTGGAAAAACTGCTGTTTTTAGCCAAAAGACAAGGGCGCTAAGCCATGTTGATCGACTTTTTCCTGACTGTGCGCAAATATGGTGTGCCGGTCAGCATCACCGAATGGCTGGATTTGCTACGGGTCCTGCAACAACAGCTGGTGTTTGCAGATATGGAGCAGTTTTATCTGCTGGCAAGGGTATGTCTGGTGAAAGACGAAGTGCACTATGACAAGTTTGATCGCGCCTGCGCTGAGTATTTTGAAGGGGTAGAGCAACTGGACTTAGCCAGTGCGATACCGCCGGAATGGCTGCTGCCTGGTCTTATCCGGCAACTGAGTGAAGAAGATAAAGCTGCGTTACAAAGTCTGGGCGGCTTAGAGCAGCTGTTAGCGCAATTTAAACAACGGATGCAGGAGCAACAAGAGCGGCATCAGGGCGGTAATAAGTGGATTGGTACCGGTGGTAGTTCACCTTTTGGTGCTTATGGTTTTCACCCCGAAGGGATCCGCGTTGGTCAGCAAGCTTCGGGCCAACGCAAAGCGGTCAAAGTCTGGGACCAACGTGAATTTGCCGAGCTTGACAGTGGTGCTGAGTTAAATAATCGCAGCATCAAACTGGCACTGCGGCAATTACGGCGTTTCGCCCGTAGCGGGGCCAAATCGGAACTGGATTTAACCGGTACTGTCAGTGCCACTTCAAAACAAGGCTGGTTGGATTTACAGTTTCAAAGTGAACGGCATAACGCAATTAAAGTATTGATGTTATTTGATATTGGGGGGTCGATGGATGATTATATCCATCAAGCCGAACAACTGTTTGCGGCAGCTCATACTGAGTTTAAGCAACTGGAATATTTTTATTTTCATAACTGTGTTTACGATCAGGTCTGGAAAACTGCCAGGCGCCGGCCACAGGATGCACTGTCAGTGCAGACGTTGATCAACACCTATGGCCGGGATTACAAACTGATTTTTGTCGGTGATGCCACCATGGGCCCTTACGAAATCAGTTATCCGGGGGGCAGTGTGGAATATTTTAATGCCGAAGCCGGTGAGGTGTGGTTACGCCGTTTGCTGGCGCATTTCCCCAAGGCCGTCTGGTTGAATCCACAACCTATCGATTGGTGGCGGCAGTATCCTTCTATTGGCCAAATTGGACAGATTTTTTCTGATCGGATGTATCCGTTGTCACTGAGTGGGCTTGCCGCTGCGATCCGGACTTTATTAGTAAAATAAAACGGCCACACTGTGGTCAGCCAAATAAAAACAATAACATTTATAGAGGGAATTGATGACTGAGCCAGCTGTGTTACCTGAAGCCGCATCTGCCGATAGCAATGCACTGACAAGAAAAGAAACCCGGGAAATTGTCACCCCTTATGCGTTTGAAGTAGCACCAGAGCTGCTTGGTACAGTGCTGGCAACACCGCTGCAACGTGCGATAGCCATTGCTGTTGATGGACTGCTGATTTTAATGCTGGCCAGTGCCAGTTTGCTGGTCGTGCTGCCCCTGATGTTGTATTTATGCTGGTTGCGCTGGCAACTGAAGAAATACCGCCAAGTGGCGGCTTTAACTGTACTGACTTTGTTACTTTGTTCATCCTTTAATTGGATGCCGGAGTTCTGGCAAGATGGCGATATAGTCACCCCACAATCTGCCAACAATAGCAGTCATAAATTTGATTTCATTAGTGCGGCAGTGTTAACCAAAGCGGCGCTGACATTTAATGATGAAAATTGCCAACAAGCCTGTATTGAAGAAGAGTTGGCTGATATGTCAGAACAGTTACAAGAAAGTGGCATGGCCAGCCAAGATGCCGAATCGCTGTTTAAAGAGTTATTGCTTTTGACAAAGTTGCCGGCGCTTGAGCAGCAGCAATTACTGCAGCGTCTGATGCAGGATTATACCGCAGCTGCAGTGCAGGCAAAGTCTGAGGCCAGCGTCGAAGCGAGCGCCAACAGCGATAACGTTGCTGCGGGTAAAACTCCAACAGCTGCCGACCCAGCCACAAAACATTGGTATAAGCCGTCTGCAGGTACCCAAAGTGTGCTTGGCTGGGTGCAGGGCATTCTGGCCGATTTCGGCCTGGGTTTTGGCTGGGCCGTGTTTTATTTTACCCTGCTGACTGGTTGGGCGCATGGCCAAACGATTGGGAAAAAGTTGATGAAAATCAAAGTCCTTCAACTTGATGGCCAAGAGTTGTCATTATGGGGCGCTTTTAGCCGGCAGGGCGGTTATGGCGCAGGTTTTGCCACAGGTTTGATGGGATTTTTACAGGTGTTCTGGGATCCAAACCGACAGGCGATCCAGGACAAAGTGGCATCCACGGTTGTGATCAGGTTACATCAGGCGAAAAGACCATTACACCACTGATTCTAATAGTAAAAATAAACAAGCCAGCTTTGCAGACGCTGGCAGAGGCAGATTTTGGCAGCGGACATACAGCGCTTTCGGTTATACTGGTACGACAAGATTGGTGGGCGACTATGCTTGAATTGCGCCGCCAGCACAGAACAACAACAAACAATATGCATCGACATAGATAGCGACAGTAAGCGGAGTATCAGATGAAAGAGGTTGTGATCAGTGGCTCAGGAGTCTTCACTCCGACAGATATCATCACCAACGAAGAACTGGTGGCCAGTTTTAATCAGTATGTAGATTTGTTTAACAGCGAAAATGATGCCGCGATTGCCGCCGGCGAAGTGACTGCACTGGAATACTCCAGTTGTGAATTTATTGAAAAAGCTTCTGGTATTAAAGCGCGGCATGTGTTGTATAAAGCCGGTATCCTGGATCCTTATGTGATGCAACCGGTGTTCCCGAAACGGCTAGAAGGTGAAGTGCCGGAAATGGTAGAAATGGCGTTGGTTGCAGCCAAAGAAGCCTTAGCCCAGGCTGGAAAAACCGCAGCGGACGTTGACCTGGTGATTTGCGCGGCCTCTAATTTGCAACGTGCTTATCCGGCATTGGCCATTGAACTGCAACAGCTGCTGGGCTGCTCAGGTTATGCCTTTGATATGAATGTGGCATGTTCCTCTGCTACTTTTGCCATCAGTAACGCGGTGAATGCCATTCGCGGTGGTACGGCTAAAGTGGTGTTGGTGGTGAATCCGGAATTTGCTTCACCGCAGGTCAATTATACCAGCCGCGACAGTCATTTTATTTTTGGTGATGTCTGTACTGCTACCATTATTGAAGCAAAAGAAACTTGTACTGCAGAAAACAGTTATCAAATTCTGGGGATGAGTTTAAAAACAGAATTTTCCAATAATATCCGTTGCGATGTCAGTTATACCGATCATTGTCATCCTGAAGTCGATGCAGACACACCATTTTTTAAACAGCAAGGCCGTAAGGTGTTTAAAGAATTACTGCCAATAGTAGCGGATGTGATCCAAACCGAAATGGCCAGACTGGAGATAGCGCCAGAGCAGTTAAAACGGTTATGGCTGCATCAGGCCAATATCAATATGAATATTTTTGCCGCCCGTAAAATCCTTGGGCGTGAACCTGAAGCTGGCGAAGCTCCACTGGTGTTGGACACTTACGCCAACACCGCTTCAGCAGGTTCGATTATTGCGTTTCATCAGCATAAACAAGGGCTGCAACCTGGCGATAAGGCTGTGCTCTGTTCATTTGGCGCCGGTTATTCGGTTGGCTGTTTGTTACTGCAACACTGCTAACCGCAAGTCCTGCGTTAAACACGCAGGACTGAATTCTCCTCATAACTCAGTGGCGACGGCACATAAGCATCAGCTTCATGGTCGTTTTGCCACTGCTGTCCATCGATTAAATAGCGAAACTGAAATTCCTGATCTTTTGGCACTGTCACTGTGGTGCTGAAATCACCATTTTTTTGCTTTTTCATCAACGTTACCTGCCAGTCATTAAACTCACCGAGTACGGCGACTGTCTCTGCCGCACTTGCTTGTGCAGCTGGCACGATAAAGGTCACTTTACAGACTGGTTTGGTCTTCAGATATTGTTTGCTAATCGACATAAGCTGCTCCCTGACTGTGATTGGACCGATTGGGCATTTTTTTCAAACTGCCTGTTTAAGCTAGCACATCTTTGTGGACAAAAAAAATACATCTTTGTCACTGAAAACTTAGCTGGGCTGATTAAAAGATGGTCTGAAAGTAGATCAACGGGGTTTCATGCCACGCCATGTTAAAGTCTGTTTATATCTGCGCAGTCTGCACGTAAAAGACTGGGACCCATCTGAAGCCAAGCGTTAGTCGTCAAGGTTGCCATTCCTTGCGGTATTGCCGTCAAGTCTTGGACTGCCGCTGCACGGCGACTCAGAAGCTACTC
Organism: Rheinheimera sp. B2H12; assembly: GCF_059620065.1. NCBI lineage: Bacteria > Pseudomonadati > Pseudomonadota > Gammaproteobacteria > Chromatiales > Chromatiaceae > Rheinheimera > Rheinheimera sp. B2H12. Next base: position 2,330,940 of record NZ_CM184363.1, read on the forward strand.
ATTTGTATAGCCAGCCCAGCGCCACCAGAGCGCTGAACTGGGCAAAGCAGCTCATTGACTTAACATTCAATAATATTGACCGCTAAACCACCGCGTGAGGTTTCTTTGTATTTGCTTTGCATATCGCGGCCGGTGTCCCACATGGTTTTGATCACTTTGTCCAGGCTCACTTTATGCTCGCCGGTGCCGCGCAGCGCCAGGCGGGAGGCGTTGATGGCTTTGACAGAACCCATGGCATTGCGTTCAATACAAGGCACTTGTACTAAGCCGCCGACTGGATCGCAGGTCAGGCCCAGATTATGTTCCATGCCAATTTCAGCGGCGTTTTCGACGTTTTCAACTGAACCACCGAGGATCTCGGTCAGTGCAGCTGCGGCCATCGAACAGGCGACGCCCACTTCCCCCTGACAACCGACTTCAGCACCTGAAATCGAAGCATTTTTCTTATAAAGAATGCCAATAGCTGCAGCGGTCAGCAGATAACGGCAATAAATGTCCGGCGTCACCGGCTGGACAAATTTATCGTAATACATCAGCACGGCTGGAATAATACCGGCAGCACCATTGGTCGGGGCTGTGACCACCCGGCCACCGGCGGCGTTTTCTTCGTTGACAGCTAAGGCAAATAAATTCACCCAGTCCATCGCCTGCAGTGGATCAGAGGATTTTTCGGCACATAACCTTTTATGCAAAGCCGGGGCGCGGCGTTTTACTTTTAAACCGCCGGGTAAAATACCTTCAGTGCGGATGCCCCGTTGCACACAGTCATACATGGTTTGCCAGATCAGGCCAAGCTCGGCTTTGATCTGCGTTTCAGAGCGCAATACCTTCTCATTTTCCATCATCAGACCGGCAATAGACAAGCCATTGTCTTTACAGAGCTTTAACAGCTCAGCACCTGAGTTAAACGGGAAAGGCGGCGGGTTATCGGCGGCAAACTGACTGGCAGCTTCTTTTTCGCTCGCAAAATCTTCCGCTTTGACAATAAAACCGCCTCCAATAGAGAAATAAATTTCACTCAGCACAATTTCTTTATTTTCGTCAAAAGCAATCAGCTCCATGCCGTTGCTGTGCTCTTTTAAAGTTTTACGCCGATGGTAAATAATGGCGCCTTCACGTGGGAAATTGACCACATGCTCACCGTTTAACCGGATCTGCTGCTGCTCATCCACTTGTTTTAATAAAGCGGGCACCATGTCTGGATCACAGTTTTCTGGCAAATAACCACAAAAGCCTAAAATCACCGCTTTACCGGTGCCGTGGCCTATGCCGGTTTGGCCTAAAGAACCAAATAACTCAGCCTTCACGCTGTGCACTTTGCCGAGCAGGCCGCTTTGTTGTAATTGATCGGTAAATTGTTTGGCGGCACGCATAGGGCCAACGGTATGCGAGCTGGACGGGCCTATGCCAATGCTGAACATATCGAATGCACTGATAATCATGGATTTAAACTACTTAAACAAAAAATTGATGCGGCATTGTAGCCCAAGCTATCTGATTCTGTAAGTCGGTTGGTAACTGGTCAGTGTTGATTTTATCTCTGGCAGTCTCTTTTAGTGTCCGTTTTTCTGGCCAGCAACTCTGTATGTTGCCGGAATAGTGACAAATGCAGAAAAAATCCTTAGCGTTGCTGGTCAAAAGGGCTTAGCTGTTGCACCAGTTGTTGCAACATGGCGGCGGTAGCGCCCCAAATCAGTTGGCCGTCAAAAGGTAAAAAATGTAAGGTGCGCTGCCGAAACTGCAATTGATGCCAGTGACTCTGACCATCAGATTGCGGCAGGGCATATTGCAGCGGCATCGTCAGCACTGCTGCCACTTCAGCTTGTTGCAGCTCCATGTGGGGGCGGGCCGGTAAATAGCCGAGCCAAGGCTGGACAATAAAACCGGTGGACGTATTGAGTGCAGCTAACGAGCCCAGCAACTGGATTTGCTGCGGCTCAATGCCGAGTTCTTCAAAGGTTTCCCTCAGCGCAGCGGCAACTGCGGTTTCACCAGCTTCAATTTTGCCGCCCGGGAAACTGATTTGCCCTGGGTGGTGGCGTAAATGGGCGGCGCGCCTTGTGAGCAATAACTGTAATTGCGAATTTTCCTCAAACAGCAGCAGCATGACGGCGGCATTGGCAGTTTGTGAGCTTGCTGTCGCCTCTGTTTTGGTCAATGGCAACTGAAACAGAAACTGTTGACGCAACAGAGGCCACTGCATTAGCTGGCCTCAGCCTGAGTGACAGTCGCTGATTCTGGTGCAAAAGCTGAACCAGCGCAGGCCGCTGCGTTGCTGCGATTGGTTGTTGATAAAGCGCTCAGCACCGGTAAAATTTTAGCCACTTTATCAAAGGTTTCCTGATATTCACTGTCAGCTTTTGAATCGGCTACAATGCCACCACCAGCCCAGCAATAGATCTGTCCTTGCTGGCAGACCAAGGTGCGGATGGCGATATTGCTGTCCATCCGGCCATGCTGACTGAGATAACCAATGGCTCCGCAATAGACAGAACGGCGGCAGGGTTCCAGTTCTTCAATAATTTGCATGGCGCGCACTTTCGGCGCGCCGGTAATGGAACCGCCCGGAAAAGCCGCCCGCAGTAAATCGGCTGCCTGATAGTCGCTTGCCAGCTCGCCGGTAACAGTACTGACCAGATGATGTACGGCCGGGAAAGATTCAATCTGAAATAACGCTGGCACCCTGACTGTACCAGGAGTGCATACTTTGCCTAAATCGTTGCGCAACAGATCGACGATCATCACATTTTCAGCGCGATCTTTATTGGATTGTTGTAGCGCTGTCGCACTTTGTGCATCCAGCACCGGATCGGCAAAACGTGGTTTAGTGCCTTTAATGGGTTTGGTTTCAACCTGACGCTGGTTAAGCAGTAAAAACCGCTCCGGCGAAATCGACAACACGGCCCCTTGTTCCAATCGGATAAAGGCAGAAAAAGGTGCGGCATTGGCAGCGCGCAGTGCCAGATAAGCTTGCCATTCTGAGCCTTGATAACCGGCACTGAAACGTTGCGCCAGATTAATCTGATAGCAGTCGCCGCTTTGTAAATACTGCTGAATTTGCTGGAATTTTTGTTGATACTGGCGCTGACTGATGCCAGATTGCCAGTCAGTTGTTAATAAAAAAGGCGGCAAAGCTGTAGCAGGCTGCGGTTGCAATGCGCTGGCAAATAAATGCTGCACTTGCTGATAATAACGGGTTGCTTGCGCCTGGTTGGCGGCGCGGCAATCGACATACCAAAGTTGTTGTTGCTGCTTGTCCAGCACCAGGCCCCAGGCATAAATACCAAAGGCCAGATCCGGCAGCTTGATGTCAGCCTGCGCTAACTCAGGTAATTGTTCGATCACCCGACCAGCGTCATAGCTGACATAACCCAGCGCACCACCATAAAACGGCAGCGGGGGCTGGTCTGTTGCGACTGCGGGTAACAGTTGTTGTTGCAATTGTTTCAGCAGCAAAAACGGGTCTTGCCCAGAATGCTGCTGTGACGCGGCCTCATCCGCAAAATGCACCTGACAAGCATGGCCATAGGCTTCCAGTCTCGCCAAAGGCTGGCAGACCAGAATATCAAACTGGCTGTTAGGATGATCCGGCGCTGCGGAGTCGAGCAACATGGCATAAGGCAACTGCTCAACAGCGGCAAAACAAGCTAATAAATCGCGCTGATTTTCAGCAATCAACAAAGCAACTGACATTCACACATCTCTTCAAACGAGGCTTGGCACACCTATGCATAAGACTGGCTGCAGAAAATTTCAGCAACAGCCCCGGCCAAGCCACAGGAAAACACCATTGGCTGACTAGCCGCTGGATTTGATGCGGGGTATGATACCAGCCCTGCTTAAAAAGAACAGCGCAGCGCAGGTTGAGCAAGCGACCTGTGCCTGTGTGATAACCAACGGCATTCCGCCTCTGTGGTGGAGTGCCAGCACGCTCGAGGGCATGACATGACCGTGATTCGCCAGCAAGACTTTATCGACAGCATCGAAGATGCACTGCAATACATCTCTTTTTATCACCCGCTGGATTTTATCCAGGCACTGGAAAAAGCCTACCATAAAGAACAAAACCAGGCCGCCAAAGACGCTATCGCGCAAATTCTGATTAACTCACGCATGTCGGCTGAAGGCCACAGACCTATTTGTCAGGATACGGGGATTGTGACTTGTTTTGTCAACATCGGCATGGATGTGCGCTGGGATAAAACCGATATGACAGTGCAACAGATGGTCGATGAAGGCACCCGCCGTGCTTATATGAATCCAATCAACCCGTTACGGGCATCTATTGTGGCAGATCCGGCCGGTAGCCGGAAAAACACCAAAGACAATACGCCAGCTGTTGTCCATATCAATCTGGTGGCCGGTCATCATATTGAAGTGGCGATTGCAGCCAAGGGCGGCGGTAGTGAAAACAAAACCAAAATGGTGATGCTCAACCCATCCGACTCTGTGGTGGAGTGGGTGCTGGAAACCTTACCAAAAATGGGAGCCGGCTGGTGTCCACCGGGCATGTTGGGGATTGGCATTGGCGGTACAGCCGAAAAAGCGGCAGTCTTGGCCAAAGAAGCGCTGATGGAGCCGGTTGATATTCAGCAATTGATTGAAAAGGGTGCAGAAAGCGGCGAAGAAAAACTGCGGTTGGAACTGTACGAAAAAGTGAACAAACTTGGTATCGGTGCCCAGGGACTTGGTGGTTTAACGACTGTGGTGGATGTCAAAATCAAATCGGCACCAACCCATGCTGCCTCCAAACCTGTGGTGATGATCCCCAACTGTGCCGCCACCCGTCACGTGCATTTCCACCTGGACGGTTCAGGCCCGGCGCAATTACCAGTGCCAAAACTGGAAGACTGGCCGGAAGTGACCTGGGAGCTGGGCGCCAATGTGCGCCGGGTTGATCTGAACACTGTGACGCCAGCCGACGTCCTGAACTGGCAAGCCGGTGAAACCGTGTTGTTATCCGGCAAGATGCTGACCGGTCGTGATGCGGCGCATAAACGGATTGCCGATATGCTGGCCGCAGGTGAAGGTTTACCAGCCGGCGTTGATTTTAAAAATAAATTCATTTATTACGTTGGCCCGGTGGATGCTGTGGGTGATGAAGTAGTAGGCCCGGCTGGCCCAACCACAGCCACCCGGATGGACAAATTCACCGAGATGATGTTAAGCCAGACCGGTCTGCTTGGCATGATTGGGAAGTCTGAGCGTGGTGATGCCACGGTCGAAAGTATCCGTCAGCATAAAGCGGTTTATCTGATGGCGGTTGGTGGCGCAGCGTACCTGGTGTCTAAAGCCATTAAACAGGCGCGCGTTGTCGCTTTTGCCGATCTGGGGATGGAAGCCATTTATGAGTTTGATGTGGTGGACATGCCAGTGACAGTCGCCGTTGACAGCCAAGGCAATAACGTGCATAAACAAGGACCTGCCATCTGGAAAGTGAAGATTGGCGAGTTGGATCAACCAGCTTAATGCTGTGGTGCGCGCTTGCAGCGCGGCCATCATAACAACGACGTCTGTCGGTGCATGGCGCCTGACAGACGCACCTATTCAGGGAAACAAGCAAGATGAAAGCATGGGGTTTTATCGTCGCCGCACTGGTGATGGGATCAGCGCAGGCCAAGACGCCACTGACTATCGAACATCTGAATAAACTGAACAACATTTACCAGGTCACCTTATCTGCGGATGGCCGCTATCTGGTATATGGCCAGAAAAATGGTGGTTTGCAACCGGCTGATAAAACCGCAGATTTGTATCTGGTAGACTTGGTTGAGGGCAATAAAGTGAAACGCCTGACTGAAAGCGCCAGTATGGAACATTCAGTACGTTTTAGCGCCGATGGCAGCAGCCTGTATTTTCTGACCGATCGCAGTGGTTCAACTCAACTCTGGCAACTGCCCCTGACTGGTGGTGAAGCGCGGCAAATCACTGACTTACCGTTGGATGTGCAAGGTTATTTATTGTCAACCGATGAGAAAAAACTGGTGCTGACGCTGGATGTGGTGCCTGGCTGTAAAGATTTAGTCTGTACTGTCGATTTTGACAAAAAACAGACCGAGCGCAAAGATACTGCCATGGTGTATGACCAATTGATGGTCAGACACTGGGATAGTTTTGAAGATCAGAAAAAGTCGCATTTATTTGTCGCTGATCTGAATGGCAACAAAGTCACCACCGCCAAAGACTTAATGCCAGAATGGAATACCGATGTGGCTGGTATTAGCGAGGCTGCTCTGACGCCGGATGGCAAGAATCTGGTGTTCAGTGCCAAAATCCCGGCCAAAGATCAGGCCTGGCATACTAATTTTGATATTTTTCAGGTGTCCTTGAATGGTGGCGAAAAAATCAATCTGACCAAAGATAATCCAGCCTGGGATGCGGCTCCTTCGTTTTCTGCCGATGGCCGTTTTATGGCTTATAAAGCGATGAAGAAACCGCAGTTTGAAGCCGACCGTTTTGCGCTGATGTTGCTGGATCTGGTGACCGGCGAGCGTAAAGAGCTGGCGGCTGAGTGGGATCGATCGGTTGATGAGTATGTGTTTGGCCCGGATAACCGCACCTTGTATGTCACAGCACAGGATATGGGTCAAAAAGGTATTTTTGCCATCAGCACCAGCTTTGGTGAAGTATCCAAAGTCTATGCCGATGGCAGTGCCGAGTCATTACAAGTGGCTGGCGGCAAAATAGTGTTTAAAAATCACCGCTTGAATGCTCCGGCCGATATCTACCAGATGAAAGGGGAGTCAGGCCAGCCGGTCGCCATTACCCAAATCAATGCTGATAATTTAAAAGATATCCAACTGGCTGAATTTGCGCAGTTTAATTTCCCAGGTGCCAATAATGACACTGTGCATGGTTACTGGATGAAACCCTGGAATTATCAGGAAGGCAATAAATACCCTATTGCCTTTATTGTGCATGGCGGACCGCAAGGCAGCTTTGGCAATATGTTTAACAGCCGCTGGAATGCACAGTTGTGGGCAGCGCAGGGCTATGGCGTGGTGATGATCGATTTCCATGGTTCTACCGGTTATGGTCAGGCCTTTACCGACTCGATCAGCCGGGACTGGGGTGGCAAGCCACTGGAAGACTTACAAAAAGGCATGGCTTTTATTACCCAGGATCAACCTTGGTTAGATGGTAGCAATGCTTGTGCCTTGGGGGCTTCTTATGGCGGTTATATGATGAACTGGATTGCCGGTAACTGGCCAACTGGTTTTAAGTGTCTGGTCAATCATGCAGGTTTATTTGATATGCCATCGTTTTACGGTAGCACTGAAGAGCTGTGGTTGCCGGAACATGACATAGGCGGTCCGGTCTGGAATAAAGAGGGCGATTATCACAAGTTTAACCCGGCGGCCTTAGTGGATAACTGGAAAACGCCGATGCTGGTGATCCATGGCCTGAAAGATTATCGGGTGCCCTATGCCCAGGGTCTGGCCGCTTTTACCACCTTACAGCGAAAAGGCATTGATTCCAAACTGGTATTGTTTCCGGATGAAAATCACTGGATCTTAAAACCAGCCAATGCTGAGCGTTGGTACAACGAAATTTTTGCCTGGATGAAACAACACACGGCAAAATAATCAGCTCAAGCGCCAATGGCCGCTGGTCATTGGCACTACGAATCAGAGTTGGTCAAGCACTGTGGAATGCATTTGACGTTATATTTTATTATTGTTTGCAGCGTTTTAATTTTAAATTGTTTTTTGTAAGATCACATTTTTGTTGAAGTACAGACAAAATGATGGAACTGCTATGAATGGTGAAATAGTAAAAAATAATCGGACAAGTTAGAGTTTAAAAAATTTATGTCCTGAAGGATCGCCAGAAATAAAATAACATTATCATGCTATTACCTTCCTGATATTCGACCAATCAAAAATACCTGAGGAATCCCCACACATGGAGTAGGTAAAACAAATAGTTAGGCGAGATGGGAACATTCATGGCAGTTCCTGATCTGATCTTTCGCCAAAAAAATTAACCAGTAGCACGCCATGAATGTTCAACGAATGCTCGCCGATTTTCTCTCATTTGTCACGCCAAAAAACATCCATAAAACCAGAATGGCGTCACTTTGCGCGTCGTTGCAAAGTTTAGTCACCAACGGCAAATGTACGGTCACTGCCATCGGTCGCGGCATTCAAAGTGCCGCTACTGAAAAAAGCTGTATTAAAAGAGCCGACCGGCTGCTGAGTAACGAAGGTTTACAGGACGACATTCCGCTGATTTATGCGGCACTGACGAAGGCATTAGTTCAAACTAAACAACCCCTTATCCTGGTTGTAGTGGTCAACTAATTTTGGCCACATCGTTGTAGCCAAGCCAGTACCTGCGCTCGGATTCATTCGGAGCCAAACCACCGTTATAGTGATGTGGCCTGAGCTGGCTGTAATAGCCCAGCATGTAATTCAGTATCTCTCGTTCTGCTTGAGCAAATGAGCTGTAACCTACGGTCGGAACCCATTCTGTCTTTAAGCTTCTGAAGAAGCGCTCCATCGGGCTATTGTCCCAGCAATTACCACGACGACTCATGCTTTGCCGAATTTGAAAGCGCCACAGCAATTGCCGGAACTTGGTACTGGTGTAATGGCTGCCTTGGTCTGAATGGAACATCACTCCTTCAGGCCGACCTCTGGATTCAAACGCATGACTAAGCGCCTTGCCGGTTAATTCACTGTCAGGCGAGAACGACATGGCCCAACCAATTGGTTTTCTTGCAAATAAATCCATCACTACAGCTAAGTAAGCCCAGCGGTTGCCTGTCCAGATGTAGGTCACATCGCCACACCACACCTGATTTGGTTTGGTTACGGCAAACTGGCGCGCCAGCAAGTTTGGGATATCAATCCGTTCACTGCCTGTCTTTTTATATGAATGCGCCGGTTGCTGGCAGCTGATAAACCCTAGTTTTTCCATGCATTTAGCCGCCAGGTATCGGCTCATTTTAACACCCTGAGTGCTTGCCATCGTTGCAATGCTGCGAGAGCCTGCGGAGCCATTGCTGGCATCAAACAGCTCCCGGACTTTGCTTAGCCGAACAACCTGCTCTGGCTGAATCGCCTTGGGCTTTTTCCAATACTTAAAGCTGCTGCGATGGACTTCAAACACCCGGCACAACTGCGCCACGGCATAACTCTGCTTGAGCTGAGCAATTATCGTGAATTGTTCAGCGAGTCCGACATCAAGAGAGCTGTAGCCTTTTTTAGGATTTCTTTTTCCAGCTCTATCTGTTTGATTCGCTTCTCTAATTCGCGAATTTTAAGTTGGTCTGGCGTCATCGGTGTGGCTTTGGGCGTGATGCCTGAGCGCTCTTCACGCAACTGCCGAACCCATTTATCCATGGTGGATTTACCAACATTCATCGCTGCCGCTGCTTTAGCAACCGAGTAACCTTGGTCGAGCACCAGTTGGGCACATTCCAGACGAAATTCTGGGCTAAAAGTAGGTCTTGTCTTTTTGTTCATCATGTCACCTAATTGCTTACGAGGTATAGCATAACACCTCTAATCAGGTGGCCAAATTCAGTGTGCCACTACAGGTTGATTGGAGTAACGCCGACAATAAAAAGCGTCACTTTATTTTGCGGGCCAGCCTCGCACTCGAAGGCCGCTCTTTGACCTTACTGCAAGAAGTGAAAGCGATTGATGAGTACAACTGTCCACGCGTGCATCAGGCATTTTTACTGCGCCTCAAGGCAAGCCTTCCAGCGGATTGCCGACCTATTATCGTCACCGACGCCGGTTTTAAGGTGCCGTGGCTGCAACAAATTCGTAAGTTGGGCTGGCATTATATTGCGCGGGTGCGCGGCAATCAAACGCTGCAACCACTTGATTCCATAGCATTTATCAGTGTGGCCAGCTCTACAAAAAAGCCAGAACGACGCCGCAGTGTTTGGGTAAAATTAAGCTCACTAGCAGCCAGCGTTATGTCACCACAGCAGCGTTAGTCGGCACGCCCTGGAAACTTCGAAAACGCGATAAACATAAGTCATACAAAGAGCCGTGGTTACTGGTAAGTTCATTAGCGCAAACAACTGATTATGCTTCAAAAATCGCTAAGTGTTACAGCGCCAGAATGCAAATTGAAGAGAGCTGCCGCGACCAGAAAAGCCAGACATATGGTCTTGGCAGCAACGCGCATCAGACCTATAAAAAGGAACGTCTCAAAGTGCTGTTGATGCTTGCTGCGCTCGCCAACTGGCTTCATTACATGCTGGGATTGGCGGTGGAAATCAGTGGCCAACATAGGTCGTTGCAAGCAAACAGCATCAAACATCGACGGGTGTTGTCGTGCAACTATCTAGGAATGCGATTATGTCGTCTGGCACGGCTGACTATCTCAGCGCAGGATATCCAAGCTGCTATCAGGCAAATCATGACTTGGGCTGAAGAGTTAGGTTGGAAAAACACCAAACATGCAACTTATTGATATTATTGTATAATTTACGATAAATCCGTCATGCCAGCCGAGGTGAGTTGAGGACCAATCGATTGAACAGAGTGTATGCACTGTCGGATTTGATCGGTAATTAGTTCACAATGAGCGTGCTGTGTTGCTTGTATCTGTGCTTATCAACTTTATTTTAGGTGAAATACAAGCTCCTGCTTACAGGGAAACTCCAGTTATGTGGCTGCACCTAAAACGAAAAAAAGATGGCAGGAGGATACCTATACGACTGCCCTGTTCACCCCGAAGCGCGACGCAAGGCGATACCTAAATACGCATTACTAAAATTGTACATATTAATGTGTTTGAATTGTAAATATGATTCGGTTAGGATAATGTTATCAAAAAGTACCTTCGTTTTGACGCAGGTTTGTCTGGAATGCGTTTCTGTATAACGGAAGTATTTTTAGAAATGCTCTTCGCAGTTCAAACTGTTGCAATTTTACATCTGGCGACAGCTGCAGTAGATCTCACATGTGAGATAAAAATTTTCTGCTTCGGCCTGAAAATGTGAATCTGGCACTGAAGGCTGTGGTGAGTATGTTTTACGATGCCAGTATATTGGATTTCTGTAACACAAAGCTGGGGATTTTCACAGGGCGAGAGCGTGAGTGTTCGTTTGTTGTTGAAGTTGTTTGGCAATCGTTCTAGCTAACGTAAACACGAAACTAAATATGCCAGTTACGTTCAAAAAATGTCTGCGATCCCCTAGGGATATTCAGCCAACACTTTGTACTTGCATACATAGTTAAGATTATAGGATGTTTTGTCGCATTTACTTCACAAATTGGTCGCAATTCGAAAGCATTGAACCATAACAAAGTGGCATAAAGAACGTTTGCTTATTTCCATAAGATTATATTTTTGTTGAAACAAAAATGCAATTTCCACATATTGTTCTAGTTCAGCTGTGTAACGATCATGGATTGATTATGTTGTGTATGAAATCAGTTTAATATACATTTTTTATTTACAGCTAATTACTACCCGTGGGCATTTAATAAAATTGCACCATAAATTAATAATTAAAGGGGTCGAGTGTGTAATGTCAGTCTTATTGAAAAAGTTTCCATTGATATCTAGAGCAGTAATTTTTTTTATTCTACCTGCGGCGATTTCAATCATAGTTCTCAATAAATTTTATTTCATAAATGCACTACCTCAAAATGATGGCGTTACCATTGTTGAGAATTTAAAAGAGGATGTGGCTATACAAAGAGATATCAATGGTGTTGTGTACATCAATGCATCAAATGATGAAGATGTCTATTTTTCAATGGGGTTTGTTCATGCGCAGGATCGATTGTGGCAGTTGGAATTACAACGCCGGCTCAGTCAAGGCAGGCTAAGTGAAATTTTTGGTAAAAGCGCTGTCAATCAGGATATATGGCTGCGAACTTTAGGGATAAGACAAGCAGCTGAAGCAAGTAAAAAACATTTATCTAAAGACGCACTGAAATCACTGTCAGCTTATGCCGCAGGTGTTAATGCATGGATGAAAAGCGGCAGGCAATTACCTATAGAGTTTCAGCTTCTTGATATTCAACCTGAGCCTTGGACTGTAGAGGATTCATTAAGTTGGGTTAAGATGTTTGCCCTAAATCTTTCTCAGGATTTCAAACAAGAGATCCAAGCGTTAACTGCTGCAAAATATCTATCTGCGACACAAGCTACTGTTTTTTTTCCGTATCTGAAAAATTCTGAATTCAAAGATTCTGAAGTTTCGGCTGAAAAAATGGATTCTCTACTCGGACATTTATTTTCATTACAAACCGAATTGGAAAAAAAATATAAAGTCGGCGGGCAATATGTCGGTAGTAATGCTTGGGTGATCGCAGGGAAGTTGACCAAAACTGGCAAGTCTGTGCTCGCCAATGACCCACACTTAGGTTTGCAAATTCCATCGTTGTGGTATGCAGTAAGTCAGAAAGGAAAGCATCTTTCAGCAACTGGTATGAGTCTTGTTGGTTTGCCCATTATTGTTTTTGGAAAAAATAATCACATTGCCTGGGGTGGCACAAATATGATGGCTGATGTGCAAGATTTATATATTGAACAGATTAACCCAAAAAATCAGCGTCAATATTGGCATGATGAAAAATGGAAACAATTTGAACATCGGGTAGAAGTGATAAAGGTTAAATCTGATTTTCCTGCAATTATAAGAACACCAACTAAGGATATTAAAATCCAGGTCCGAAATTCTATTAACGGACCTATTATTAGTGATGTTATTCAAGGTTTCGAGCAGGCACTGGCGTTAAAATGGACCGCCTTGCTTGATGAAGACACCAGCTATGACGCAATGTACCAGATTAGCTATGCGAAAAACTGGGAAGAATTTAACAAAGCCTTGGAGAAGCAAGTTGTACCTGTACTCAATATGTTCTACGTCGATGATAAAAATAATATTGGCATGGTTGGTGCTGGTAGAATTCCGGTCAGAGATAAGGGCTTTGGAAACTTTCCTGTTTTTTCCTCTGCACAGGGCGGGAAATGGTCTGGCTACGTTGATTTTAATAAGATGCCGAGGATATATAATCCAGAGAGTGGTTATATAATTAATGCGAACAATAAAAATATAGATAACAATTATCCATACTATATATCTAGTAGTTTTGCCGCCCCTTATCGTTACAACCGAATCGAAAGTTTAATCAATGACAGAGATAGAGGAGGTTTGTCTATTGAAGATATTAAAAGCATGCAAGCAGATGTGTTAGATGTTTCAGTTAATTTGTTGTTGAAACAGTTTAATAAATACCGGCCTAACAATGAAAATGAAGCGTATATAATATCACAATTAAATAGCTGGGATGGCATGGCAACCACTAGCAGCGTTGCTGCTACGTTGTTTTATTCTTGGCAGAGGCATTTGAAAAATGAATTATTTGATGATGAACTAATTGGTTTTTGGGGCAAAGAATCTCATCAAAAACACTTGCAATCTATTAAAGAACTTGTCAGTGCAGATGAGCTTGCAGATTTAATCAATTCTAACTCCGTTTGGTGTGATGACGTTGAAAGCGTCTTGTTGATTGAAAGTTGCCTTTCAGTATTAGATAGTTCGCTGAAAAATATGGTGGAGGAAATGACAAAATTTGCAGGTGGAGACATTTCGCAATGGCAATGGGGAAATGTACAACATACCGTCTATGGACATACACCGTTTAGTGAAATGAAAGTTTTGAAACATGTATTTGAAAGACAAATTTCTAATGGTGGAGCAGTCAATACCATTAATGTCGCAAGTAGCGAGTTTAGTGCTGATGAGGGGTATCAGCAGAAATTTGGTGCGGGCTTCAGGCAAATAATGCAATTTTCACCAGAAAATGACATTCACTTGTTTATGAACTCAACTGGACAATCTGGTCATGTCAACAGCTCACATTATGACGATATGATAGATGGGTTTAGTGACGTTGATTATTTTCATTTTTCGCGTGATCCGAAAGTTCTTAGCACTATTGGTATTGCCCCTCAATCTATAAGAAATAATTCTGGGATTTTAGAATGAGCATTCTTGCCGCGTTTACAAAAAAATCATCAAATAAGTTATTTTTATCTTTATCTTTAGGTGCATTATCAGGGGTTTTGTTCTCCGGGATTATGCCTATGTTAATGTCTGGTATTCAGCCTGAAGACCCAAATTTCGAAAGTACGGAAGCTACAGTTGTAAGTTTTTTGACTTTTGAATTTTATAATTACAAATTAGCAGCATTGTTTTTTGTGACTTGCTTTTTCATTTTTTTGACGCGAACATTATCAGAGCTAATTTTACTACGTCTCGCTAATGAAGTTGCAAAAGATATCAGAACAGAATTTTACTATCGTATATCTCAGGCTCCGTTGTCAGTATTGGAGCAAATTGGCTCATCAAAGTTTATCTCATCAATCAATATTGATGTACCCAAAATTATTAGCGGAGCAAAGACACTTCCTGTGATTCTTGTAAATAGTATCACTTTGTTAGGCATGCTGGGTTTTTTGGCATACTTAAACTTCTCAGTGTTTAAGCTAGTTATGGTTGCTATTGTTGTAGGCACTTTTTTTTATCAGGTACCTATGTTATTTGGTAAAATATTTTTGCAACGCTCTAGAAATATTCGAGATGACTTGCAGGAGTCTATTCGCGGTTTGATTTATGGAATCAAAGAGATAAAACTGGATACATTAAAGAGAAATAAGTATTTTGATTTAGAGTTGATCCACAATGAAAAATTAATTCTTCTCAACGAAAATAAATCTCAAACAATAATTAAATCGACAAAAAATTTTGGTGACCTTATAGGGTTGTTAGTGATCGGATTGGTGTGTTTTGTTTTTATCAATTACTATTCAGTTGCGCAGCATGAACTTATTGGTGTGGTCATGGCATTGCTGTACGTTACAGGGCCAATTTCAGCGCTGTTAAATTCCATACCTGATGTAACAATCGCTTCTATATCCTACCGGAAATTAAACGATTTACTCGCTGAAATTCCAAGCGAAGATGTGAGTCAAAAAATTTCCCCAGTGGCGGAGTGGTCTACTCTGCGGTTTGAACATGTTGAATATCAATATCCTGGAGTCAATGATGACAGTAGCTTCAAAGTGGGTCCGCTCAATTTAGAAATTAAAAAGGGTGAAATTACATTTATTGTAGGAGCAAATGGTTCCGGTAAATCAACATTGAGTAAACTTCTTACGTTGCATTACAGGCCAAGCGCAGGAAATATTTTATTTGATGATGTTGTTTTGTCAGATAGCTCGCTCTCAAGTTATAGGCAAATTATTGGTGCTATATACACTGATTTTTACTTGTTTGATCGGTTGCTTATTGAAGTGACTGACGATGTTGCTACACAAATTCAGCATTATCTTGTCATGTTGCATTTGGATAAGAAGGTTTCTATTTGCAATGGGCAGTTTTCTACGACATCGTTGTCGGATGGGCAACGAAAACGTTTAGCTTTACTCGTTGCTTTTCTTGAAGATAAACAGGTTTACCTTTTTGATGAATGGGCAGCTGATCAAGACCCATTGTTTAAAGCTGTTTTTTACAATGAAATATTACCTACTCTAAAATTAAAAAATAAAGCAATAATTGTTATTAGTCATGACGATAGTTACTTTGAACTTGCAGATCACATGCTTGTAATGGAACAAGGGATGCTGATGTTAAACACTAAAAGTTTGTTCGATGACACATCTACCAAAAAAATTGCTTAAAAATACAAGCGGAGTTATATGTATATGCAAGTAAATAACAAAGTAAACGCATTTCCATTAAGTCTGACTCAGAGTGATATTTACTTTGATCAACTTCGCAACCAAAATAATCCACTTTATAACATTGGTGGAATTATCAGGTTTAAAACGATCGACTTTGTCAAATTGCAAGAAGCTCATCAACGCGTCGTCTTGGAGCATGACGTTTTTGGACTGCGAATTATTGAACGGCAGCAGACACTTCTTCAATATGTCAGTGATGAAAGAAACCTTGAACTAAAGCTTTTAGACTTCAGTAGTCACTCTAATCCAGAACTTGTTGCGGATAGCTGGTTAAAAGCACTTTTTGGGGCGCCTGTCCCTATTAATGATAGCGAAATGTTTCGTGCTTACATGATCAGAATATCATCGGATAAACATTACTATGTGGGTTTTTCGCACCATTTAATTATGGATGGCTGGGGATTTTCAAACTGGGCAAGTTTACTCGCTCGTCATTACAATGCCGGAGAGGATATAAATAGTTATCTGTCTTGGCAGGAAGTCGTACAGAATGATTTGAAGTATCTGGAAAGTCAACGCTATCAGAGTAGTCTTGAATATTGGCAAACAGAATTGAAGCAAGTTCCAGATTTGATTTTTCCGGCTAGGTATCTGCAAAATTATCAGTCGGCGGTTGCTATCCCCAGTTGTCGTCATACATTTAAAGTCAGTCAAACCACCCATCAGCAACTGAAGCTAAGGGCTGAAGAGGCAAAGGTCACTGTTGCGCAGGTTTATTTGTCAGTCCTGTCTGCTTACTTTGCATTACAAACCGGGCAGCACGAACTGATGATTGGCGTGCCTGCTCACAATAGACTCAGTAAAATGGATAAAGACATGTTGGGAGTTTTCACCAGTGTCAGTCCTTTAAGAGTTAACATTGATGTCAGCCAGAATTTAGCAGTTTTTTGTCAGTCTGCGGCCCATTCGATGAAACGTAATTTCAGACATCAGCGCTTTCCCATTGGCCATATGTATCCGATGCTGCAAGATGGACATGGACGAAAACGTTTATATGATCTTGGTTTTAATTACTTAAAACTGGACAGTAGGATACATATTGAGGGTGATGCCGCTGATCTGGTGTACTTGAGTCACTACCATGAAGCCACTCCTCTGATGGTGACGATCTGGGAATATGGTGAAAACCAGGATGTTGAAGTCCAGTTAGATCATAACCTAGCCTATGTATCATCTGATGATATTGATGCAGTTGCTAGCCGGTTAGCCTGGATGCTTGAACAAGCTGCACAAAATATTGTTCGGCAGTTATCTGCTTTTTCTATAGTTCCACCTTCAGAAGTGCTGTTGATCAAGCAGTTGTCACAAGGGCCAGTACTTGAATATCCACAAGATGCTTTATTGCATCAGCTGTTTGAAACACAAGCACAGTTAACTCCACATCAGCCTGCACTGGAATTTCGTGGTGAGACCCTCAGTTATGCCGAGCTAGAACAACGGGCCAGCCAGTTAGCTGGCTATTTAAGGGCACGGCATAATGTAGGCGCTGGCTCTGTGGTAGGCCTTTGTGTCAGGCGCTCAGTTGAGATGGTTGTCGGGCTGCTGGCTATTCTGAAAACCGGGGCAACTTATGTGCCGCTTGACCCTGATTATCCCCGTTCCAGACTGGACTATATTATCGACGATGCACAGATCCGGACAGTGTTGAGTCAAAGTGGCTTATTTGGCGACAGCCAGTTGGCAGCAGAACAAATTTTGTATCTGGACCAATTGCGTCAGCAGGATTTTGCTGACGCTTTGACTGTTGACAGCCAGGTCCCGACAGCCACATCGGCAGATCTGGCTTATATTATTTACACTTCAGGTTCAACAGGCCAGCCAAAAGGGGTCGCGATCAGACATCGTAATGCTATAGCCATGTTGTACTGGGCAAGACAGGAGTATCAGGCCACTGACTTAGCCAAAGTACTGGCGAGTACGTCTTTGAATTTTGATTTGTCGGTATTTGAATTATTTGTGCCTTTGTCTTTTGGTTACCAGTGTGTGCTGGTTGCTAATGCGCTTGAATTGCTGGAACGCAAGGTGGAGGTTAGTTTAATCAACACAGTGCCGTCGGCGATCAGTGCATTGCTGGAGCAAAAAGCGATCCCGGCCACAGTACAGACAGTGAATCTGGCTGGTGAACCTTTAAGTGCTTCGATAGTTAACGAGCTGCTGCAGCAAACGTCTTGTCAGAAGGTTTACAACCTGTACGGCCCGTCGGAAGATACCACCTATTCAACAGTAAAAGTGTTTACGGCGCCGATAAACCGGGTGCCGGAAATAGGCAAGGTGATACCGAATAGTCAGGCGTATGTGCTGTCATCCGGACTGGAGTTATTACCAATAGGAACAGTGGGAGAGCTATATCTGGCTGGGGCCGGGGTGGCACAAGGTTACTTTAATAAACCAGAGCTAACAGCGGAACGGTTTTTACCCAATCCTTATGTAGATGACCGGCTTGCAGACGACAACAGTGTACTGTACAAAACCGGCGATTTGGTGCGTTATCAGGCGGATGGCAATTTAGAATATATTGGTCGAATAGATGACCAAGTCAAAATTCGTGGTTTTCGTATCGAGCTGGCAGAAATAGAGCATCAGTTGCGTCAGTGTGATGGTGTGGATTCAGCCTTAGTGCTGGCTCGTGGTGAAGCAGGCCAGAATCAGCAACTGGTTGCCTATGTGAAATTAGCGCTCGCGCATGAGGCTGTTGTGTCGCAGTCGAAGCTGCGCTTTCAGCTAAAAGAGCTGTTAGCGGAAAAATTACCGGATTACATGGTTCCTGGATTGATCGTCTTTGTCAGGGATTGGCTATTAACTGCCAATGGGAAGATTGATAAAAAAGCCTTACCAGCCCCGGATGAGTCGTTTTCAGCCGATGAATTTGAAGTACCTGCATCTGTGATTGAAACTCAGGTGCTTGAGATCTGGAGCCGCTTACTGAACACTGCGCCGCAAAAATTAAGTGTAACCGCGAGTTTTTTTGAGCTGGGCGGTCATTCTCTGTTATCCGTGCGTTTAATCACTGATATACGGCAGAAACTGGCAGTCGAGCTATCGATTCATACCGTTTTTGAACATTCTACTATTCGTAAATTATCGGCCTGGATTGCGGGGCAACCTAGGGTGGCAGCCAAAACATGCATTGCGAGGATATGTCGTACTGAGAGTCGGCATCTGGTTTCTTCTGCTCAGCGCGGTATGTGGTTCCTTGATCAGCTCAGTACGGAAAAGAGTGAATATAACATGCCAGTAGCTTTTGAGATCAAAGGTCACTTTGATTCCAGGGTCGCTGAAGAGGCATTAAAGCAGATGCTGCGCCGACATGAAATTTTGCGGACTACGTATGTGGAAGCACAAAATGAACTATGGCAAGTTATTCATGAGGACATGCAATTTCAGATCGTGCAACATGATTTAAGCCATTTACCAGCCCCGGCACAGCAACAGGCAGTGCAGCAGTTATTGATTGATAATGCACAAAAACCTTTTGATTTAAGTTCAGACCTGATGATTCGGGTCTGGTATCTCCGGCTTCAGAACGTGATAGCTAATGACAATGACACAACGGGGATCTTACAGTTTAATTTGCATCATATAGCCTCGGATGGCTGGTCCATGAAAATATTGATCAATGAGTTTTCAACATTGTATTGCGCATTGATCGCTCACGAATGTCCCGGACTCACTGAACCAGAGATCCAATATGTGGATTTTGCTTGCTGGCAAAGGCAGTGGTTGCAAAGTGATGAACTACAACCAATGTTGCATTACTGGCGGGAACAACTTGCAGGACTTCCACTCACGCACAGTCTGGTGCAAGATCAGTGCAGGCCTGCGGTAAAACAGCATCAAGGGAGGCAGGTTTCAGGACGATTAGACGCAAATATTGCCGCTGGACTGATGAACACGGCCCGCCATTATGAGCTTACCCCTTTTATGTTGCTGCACGCTGCACTGGCATTAGTTCTATCTCGTCATAGTAATAATCATGACATTGTCATTGGTACACCTGTTGCAAATCGTCTGAACAGTGAACTAGAACCTTTAGTGGGTTTATTTGTAAATACTTTGGTTCTCAGACTGAACACAGCTTATGTCCAGTTAGCCGATTATCTGGCTCACGTCAGGCAGGTGAATCTGACAGGACAAAATTATCAGAGTGTCCCACTTGAATTGTTAGTTGAGTTGCTACAGGTTCAACGCTCTGCATCATATACCCCGTTGTTTCAGATCATGCTGACTACGACCACAGATTTTGGCCGGGATTCGGTATTTAATTTAACTGGTGCGCAGTTACACTTGCTTCCCGTAGCTGTGCAAATGGTCAAATTTGATTTGGATTTAGACATCAGGATCAGTGAGGACGGGGTATTATTACACTGGAATTATGATCAAAGTATTTTTAGTGATACTCATATTGAGCGTTTAAATGCAGATTTGAGCCGTGTTTTAGTCAGCCTTGCACAGCAGACAAACCTTCCTGTGACCGTCCGCGAAATACCTCTGCTTTGTGCTGAAGAAACAAAAACTCTGCTGGAGACATTCAATAATACCACTCTGGAATATCCACAAGATGCTTTATTGCATCAGCTGTTTGAAACACAGGCACAGTTAACTCCACATCAGCCTGCACTGGAATTTCGTGGTGAGACCCTCAGTTATGCCGAGCTAGAACAACGGGCCAGCCAGTTAGCTGGCTATTTAAGGGCACGGCATAATGTAGGCGCTGGCTCTGTGGTAGGCCTTTGTGTCAGGCGCTCAGTTGAGATGGTTGTCGGGCTGCTGGCTATTCTGAAAACCGGGGCAACTTATGTGCCGCTTGACCCTGATTATCCCCGTTCCAGACTGGACTATATTATCGGCGATGCACAGATCCGGACAGTGTTGAGTCAAAGTGGCTTATTTGACGACAGCCAGTTGGCAGCAGAACAAATTTTGTATCTGGACCAATTGCGTCAGCAGGATTTTGCTGACGCTTTGACTGTTGACAGCCAGGTCCCGACAGCCACATCGGCAGATCTGGCTTATATTATTTACACTTCAGGTTCAACAGGCCAGCCAAAAGGGGTCGCGATCAGACATCGTAATGCTATAGCCATGTTGTACTGGGCAAGACAGGAGTATCAGGCCACTGACTTAGCCAAAGTACTGGCGAGTACGTCTTTGAATTTTGATTTGTCGGTATTTGAATTATTTGTGCCTTTGTCTTTTGGTTACCAGTGTGTGCTGGTTGCTAATGCGCTTGAATTGCTGGAACGCAAGGTGGAGGTTAGTTTAATCAACACAGTGCCGTCGGCGATCAGTGCATTGCTGGAGCAAAAAGCGATCCCGGCCACAGTACAGACAGTGAATCTGGCTGGTGAACCTTTAAGTGCTTCGATAGTTAACGAGCTGCTGCAGCAAACGTCTTGTCAGAAGGTTTACAACCTGTACGGCCCGTCGGAAGATACCACCTATTCAACAGTAAAAGTGTTTACGGCGCCGATAAACCGGGTGCCGGAAATAGGCAAGGTGATACCGAATAGTCAGGCGTATGTGCTGTCATCCGGACTGGAGTTATTACCAATAGGAACAGTGGGAGAGCTATATCTGGCTGGGGCCGGGGTGGCACAAGGTTACTTTAATAAACCAGAGCTAACAGCGGAACGGTTTTTACCCAATCCTTATGTAGATGACCGGCTTGCAGACGACAACAGTGTACTGTACAAAACCGGCGATTTGGTGCGTTATCAGGCGGATGGCAATTTAGAATATATTGGTCGAATAGATGACCAAGTCAAAATTCGTGGTTTTCGTATCGAGCTGGCAGAAATAGAGCATCAGTTGCGTCAGTGTGATGGTGTGGATTCAGCCTTAGTGCTGGCTCGTGGTGAAACAGGCCAGAATCAGCAACTGGTTGCCTATGTACTGTCGGAGCCAGACCTGCAGTCTGATAGGGATGAAGCTGCTCAAATCAAAGCACTAAAACGCTCGCTATCTAAGGAACTTCCTGAGTATATGGTGCCTAAACATATTATTTTTGTGGCTCAGTGGCCGCTGACCCCAAATGGTAAGACAGATAAAAAAGCATTAACTTTGTTGTCTGCACAGGCAGACATAAGCATCTGTCAGGCTCCCGTCACCCCAACTGAAAAAGTACTGGTTGAAATTTGTGCTAGGTTGCTTAAAACCGCACCGGAAAATCTCAGTGTTTCGGCAAATTTCTTTGAGTTGGGAGGACATTCTCTGTTGTCGGTAAAACTGATCGCCGAAATACGCCAGGCTTGCGGTGTTGAACTGGCGGTCGCACAAATTTTTGAATGTTCGGACATTTCAGAGTTAGCGGATCGGATAGACAGCATTGCCAGACAAAGTGATATTCAGCACAGATTCCATGATGTCACAACACGCACCGATGAACAGGTTGAAGAGTTAGTCATATGAATAATATAGAATCATTTATTGATTGGTGTGTGCATCAGTCCATCAGCTTTACTTTAGAACAAGGCGATAAACTGAAGATTAATGCCGCGAGCGGGGCTTTAACAGAGTCAGTGGTTGCCCAGTTAAAACAGCGCAAACCGGAAATTATCAATTGGTTGAAGGCGCAAGATAAAAAGAAAATCCATCCGAGAGATAACACGATAGAAAGTGTTGAACTTTCATTCTCGCAACAACGTTTGTGGTTGTTGGACAGGCTAAATCAAGGTAGTGCTGAATATAACATGCCCGCAGCTTTCCGGGTGGATGGCGAATTTGACGTCAGCAATGCGGAGCAGGCCATTAGCCAGATTATTCAAAGGCACGAAATATTACGGACAGTCTATTTAGCTGCAGATGACGGTGCATTACAACGGGTTCGGCAACATTTCGACTTTAGCATTCAACGATATGATTTAACTTCTGCTGCAGAAGAGGAGAAACAACAGCAATTGCAATTGCTGATTGAAGAAGATGTGAATCAATCTTTTGATTTAAGTCAGGATCTGATGATCAGAGTTAGTTTCATTCTGTTGGCAACAGAACCCACTGCGGCCTTTCAGCAAGGGGTCTTGCTATTTAATATTCATCATATTGCTTCTGATGGCTGGTCTCTGAAGAATTTAGTCCATGAATTTACCCTGTTATACCAAGCTTTAACAACTCAGACCACGGCTCTTTTACCGCCAGTCGGGATCCAATATGCAGATTATGCCTTGTGGCAAAGATCTTGGTTGCAGGGAGATGTGCTTGAAAAGCAACTCAACTACTGGCAGACCCAGCTGTCTAATGTGCCGGAAGTACATAGTCTGCCTCTTGATTTTGACAGAACAGAATCAACGCTAGCGCGTGGAGGCCGGGTACAGAGCCAATTATCTGCGACCAAAGCGCGACAATTACAATTGCTGGCAAAGTCATTGCAACTGACTCCGTTTATGTTAATACATGGAGCCTTAGCGCAGGTATTCGCTCGCCACAGTAACAGCTGTGATATTGTCGTCGGCACTCCGGTGGCAAATCGGATCCAGCTTGAACTGGAACCCCTGATTGGTTTTTTTGTGAATACCTTAGTATTGAGGCTGGATACAGCTCAGAGCACTTTAGCTGAATATTTTGCGCATGTCAGACAAGTGCATCTGGCAGCACAAAGTCATCAGGATGTGCCGTTTGAAAAATTAGTTGAACGACTGAATATTCCGCGTTCTCATACACACAGTCCACTATTTCAGATATTTCTGAGCACCAATACCGAGTTTGAAATTGCAGGCGATGCTCTTGCACAAAGCCTTACTTTGGACAAAGTACGATTGTCACCTGAACCATCTGAATATATTGTTACTAAGTTTGATCTTGAAATTACAGTGAATATTTCAGCCAGCGGGATAACATCAGACTGGATTTATAATAGTGGCTTGTTTCTGCCAGAACGCGTTAAGCAACTGAACGAACATTTCTGTCGCTTGCTGGATAATCTGAGTGCACTGGACCCCTCAGCGCTCTCTTCACTGCGGCTGGCTGATTTACCTATGCTGTCGGCCGTCGAAACTAAGTTTTTGGTACAGCAACTTAATGCAACTACCCGGGATTATTCTGCAGATTTACACCTGCATCAGTTGTTTGAGCGGCAATGTTTGCGCTCCCCAGGGCAGAC
The DNA here is from genome assembly GCF_059620065.1 of Rheinheimera sp. B2H12. NCBI lineage: Bacteria > Pseudomonadati > Pseudomonadota > Gammaproteobacteria > Chromatiales > Chromatiaceae > Rheinheimera > Rheinheimera sp. B2H12. The sequence goes on from NZ_CM184363.1 coordinate 2,354,761, forward strand.
GGCTTTAATTTTTGCCGGTGAACAACTGAGTTATCAAGAGCTGAACACCAGAGCCAACCAGTTTGCTCGTTATTTACAATCTGCAGGAGTCACAGTCGGATCTTTTGTAGGTGTTTGTTTACATCGTAGCAGTGACATGATGGTGGTGATTTTAGCTATCTTAAAAACCGGGGCTGCGTATATACCTTTTGATCCTGACTATCCGTTACAGCGGTTAAATTACATGCTGCAGGATTCACAGTTGCAGATGATGATTTGTCAGCGTGATTTGTTGCCCGCTTTGCAGCAGAATCAACTGCAACGGCTTTATTATGATGAGCTGTCAGAACTCCTGTCCCGATATTCCGCTGAAAATATTGAGCCAACCACAGTGCTTCGGCCCCATCTGGCTTTGTGTTATGTAATTTATACTTCTGGTTCTACCGGTCAGCCGAAAGGCGTACAGGTACCTCATTCATCTGTGGTGAATTTTTTACTGAGTATGAGTGAACAACCAAGTATGACGGCAGATGATTGCTTGTTGGCCGTTACGTCAACCTCTTTTGATATTCATGTACTGGAATTATTTCTGCCTTTGGTTACAGGTGCAGTTTTATTGCTGGCACCAACATCGGCCATGCGGGATCCGGAACATCTGAAAGATTTAATGGCGCATCATCCGGTCAGTGTGATGCAAGCGACGCCTGCGACCTGGAAAATGTTGCTGGACAGTGGCTGGCAAACATTACGCCCACTCAAAGTATTATGTGGCGGTGAAGCGCTGAGTCGCGCCTTGGCTAGGCAATTGTTGGTGCAGCCGATGATTTCTCTATGGAATATGTATGGCCCAACGGAAACAACAGTCTGGTCCAGTCTGCAACAGATAAAAGCGGACGATGAAAAGATCTGTATTGGCCGTCCTATCCACAACACGCAGTTTTATGTAATGTCTGCGCAGCAGGAACTGGTTCCCTTTGGTGCGGTGGGAGAGTTGCTGATTGGGGGCGCTGGCGTAACTGCCGGTTATTTAAACCGACCTGAGCTTACCAGCCGCCAGTTTATTGCAAACCCCTATTACCAAGCGTCAGAGCAGCATAGTAGTCAGTATTTATATAGAACAGGGGATTTGGTTCGTTGGCTGCCAGATCACAGAATGGAGTGCTTCGGCCGAGTGGACCAGCAGGTAAAAATCCGCGGTTACAGGATTGAGCTGGGGGAAGTTGAAGCTATTTTAGCGTCTCATCCGCAAGTGAAAGAAGCAGTAGTGCTGGCGCAGAACACCGAGGATGAAGAATCCAGGCTGATTGGTTATGTGATCCCAGCACCAGATGTCAGCACAGAACCTGCCATGGCATTACAGATTGCCGCTTCGAGTCAAATCAACTTTAGCCTGTTCTATTTTGGCGGCGACAGTTATGACCAGCAGGACAAATATAAGCTGTATCTGGACTCAGCACGGTTTGCTGACAGTCATGATTTTGAAGCGATCTGGACTCCGGAACGGCATTTTGATCGGATCGGCAGCTTGTATCCAAATCCTTCAGTGCTGAACGCTGCGCTGGCAACTATTACCAGACAAATCAAATTGCGTTCCGGCAGTGTGGTGCTGCCACTGCATGACCCTGTCAGGGTCGCTGAAGAGTGGTCAATGGTGGACAATCTGTCACATGGAAGGGTTGGCCTGGCGCTGGCACCGGGCTGGCACAGTCGCGACTTTGCCTTACAACCAGAGAATTATCAGCATCGGAAAGAAAAGCTTAAACAAGGCATCACTGAACTGAAACAGTTATGGTCTGGCCAGAGCATCACCCGTAAGGACGGGCTGGGTCAGGATGTGGAACTGACAATTTTCCCGAAACCAGTGCAGGCCCGGCTGCCGCTCTGGCTGACGGTGGCAGGTAATCCCGAAAGTTTTATTGAAGCAGGGCGACAGGGAGTCAACCTGTTAACTCACCTGATTGGTCAGACATTTGATGATCTGGCCAGAAATATTGCATTGTACCGTACTTCATTAGCCCAGCATGGTTTTGATCCGGCTCAGGGACAGGTTACGCTGATGATCCATACCTATTTAGCTGCGGATATCGGATCTGCTGTTGCCGAAGCCAGGGGCCCCTTTATTAAATACATGCTCGGTCATATTGGTTTATTAAAACCAATCCTGGATAGCTTGGAAATTGCTGGCACTGAAACTGCTAGTGTCGATATGGAAAGTATCGCCGCTATTGCTTTCGAGCGCTATGTGAACACTGTATCGCTAATAGGCACGCCTGAAAGTGTATTACCTATAGTGGATGCCGTAATACAGGCCGGAGTGAATGAAATAGCCTGCCTAATTGACTGGATGGATGTCAGTCAGGCAACAGCCGGATTGGAACACATCCTGCGTCTTAAACAACTAGCACAGCAGCCTCGGATCGATCCGCAACAGTTACTGCAGTATTGCCGGCAACAATTGCTCGATTATATGGTGCCGTCGGCTTTGATGATGTTGACAGAGTGGCCATTAACTCCAAATGGAAAAATTGATAGAAAAGCGTTGCCGGTAGTTGAGCTGATGTCGTCAGCACAAAAGTTCATAGCGCCAGAAACTGACATGGAAGTCGCACTTGCGACTATCTGGGAAGATTTGTTCGGTATAAAGCAGGTCAGTCTGTCGGATAACTTTTTCCAACTAGGAGGCAATTCTCTGCTGGCCATCCGGTTAATTTCAAAAATTAATAAAGAATTACAGGTTACCTTGCCATTAAGGACCGTAGTCAATAGCCAGACACTGGGAGCTCTGGCTTCAGCTTTAGCAGAAGAAGGGAGGCAATTAGTCCGGCCTGTTCTGGCAAGAATGCCACGTGACAGTGTCATGTTAGCGTCTTTCGCACAGCAACGGATCTGGTTTATTGATCAGTTAAATGGCCAAAGCTCCGAGTATAATAAATCGCTTGCATTTGAGGTGGAAGGACACTTTTCTCCGGAAGCGGCTGAGCAAGCTATCAACCAGATTGTCCGGCGGCATGAAGTGTTGCGTACTGTCTATCAGGGCTCACCGCTTGGTACAGTGCAAAAGATATATCCTGAGGTCGATTTCAAACTGACTTCACTGAATATTTCCCACCTCAGTGAAAAAGAGCAACAAAATGTTCTGATGCAATTGTTAAACGAAGATGCACAACGCCCCTTTGATCTCAGTGAAGATTTGATGGTTCGTGCCAGTTACATTGCACTTCAGCAAGATACTGACAAAAATCAGCCGGTAAAAGGTGTATTGCTATTCAACATCCACCACATCGCATCTGATGGCTGGTCAATGCAGGTATTGCTCAGAGAGTTTGTCACTTACTACAGAATTGCAATGGGATTGTCTGAAGACCCACTGGCAGAATTGAATATTCAATACGCAGATTATGCCCACTGGCAGCGACAATGGTTATCAGGTGGTGAGCTGGATAAGCAGCTTGGCTACTGGATCGCTCATCTACAGGATGCTCCACCGTTACACAGTGTGCCGTTAGATCGGCCAAGACCTGTAATCAAACAACGGCTGGGTGAAAGAATCACTGACACCTTGTCAGCAGCAGTGTCAAAACAGCTGCAAAAGGTCGCCAAAGAATTCAGGCTGACGCCTTTTATGCTGGTTCACGCTGCATTGTCTCTAGTGTTATCGAAACACAGTAACAGCCATGACATAGTTATCGGCGTTCCGGTTGCTAACCGGGTTGAGAGTCAGTTGGAATCGCTGATTGGATTTTTCGTCAATACTTTGGTTTTACGACTGAATACCGAATTTGATACCTTAGCCGGGTATTTTCAGCATGTACGTCAAATTCACCTCGATGCACAGACACATCAGGATGTGCCTTTTGAGAAGTTGGTGGAACATCTGAATGTTCCCAGAACAATGTCATACACGCCGCTTTTTCAGATAGTCCTTAACACCGATATGGATTATGGATTACAAGATACAACGACTGACTCAGATGTCCGGTTGCCGGGTGTTATTGTCAAATCCCTCAACAGTCAACATATTACCGCGAAGTTTGATTTGGATATCCGGATTGATGTCACCGACGACGGCGTTGAACTGGACTGGGTGTATGACTGTGCGATATTTGAGCGAGCGCATATTAGCCGATTGAACCAACATTTAACGACGTTATTAAATGCTATGGCAGATTTGAATCCATCACGTTCAGATGCAGCATCAATCAAATTGAATAGTTTGCCGATGATACTGCCTGCCGAGGAAACTCACTTACTGGAAGAACTCAATGCCACCAAAGTTGTATGGCCGATCCAGTATCCAGTGCATCAATTGTTTGAGCAACAAACGTTAAAAGTACCGGAACAAATAGCAGTCATTGCTGGCACAGAGTCTCTGCGGTATCAGCAATTAAATGAAAGAGCCAATCAGTTAGCTCATTTATTGCGGGCCAGTGGTGTTGAAAGTAATGACCGGATTGGTATTTATCTTGACCGTTCGGTCACGATGATTGTAGCTATTTTAGCTGTTTTAAAGGCTGGTGCAGCCTATGTACCTATGGACCCGGCAGCCCCAGTTTCGCGTCTTAGCTACATGGCTGAAAATTCAGCCTTAACTCTGGTGCTGACAACTGCTGAACTGGCACTAAAGCTGCCTGCAACTGTGTGTCGCTGGTTTGCGCTGGATGAGCCTGATGTGGCTGCTTTAATCGCGGGGTCAGCGAAACACAATATACAGTCATCGGAACCAGCTGAATCAGCTTATGTAATTTATACCTCCGGATCGACAGGTCAGCCCAAAGGTGTGGCGGTAACACACTCAAATCTGACCAATTATGTGCTAGGTGTTCAGCAACGCTTTGAAGTGGTTGAACAATTAAGCTACGGCGTGCTGAGCAGCATTACGACTGATTTGGGAAATACCTCGATTTACTTAGGCCTTGCCTGTCAGGGAACCTTACATCTGATGTTGGAAGAGCAAATCACCAACAGTGAACTCTTTGCACGTTACATGCAGCAGCATCAGCTTGATTTATTAAAGTTAACGCCGTCACATTTTTCAGCGTTATTTCCGTTACAGAGTTTAGACTGGCAATTTAACGCCCGCTGGTTAGTGTTGGGCGGTGAAAGAATCACAGCTGATGTGGCTGAAAAAATTAAACTGTTACTGGCAAAAAATGTCAGAGTATTTAATCATTTCGGCCCAACCGAAACGACGATCGGCTGTTGTGTTCATACATTCAGTGCAACAACGGACTGGCATAATATTCCGATTGGACGACCGTTACCCAATGTTCAGCTTTATGTGTTGTCCCCTTCGCAGCAATTGTTACCCTATGGCGCTATCGGTTGTCTGCATATCGCGGGGGCTGGTGTTGCCAGCGGTTATATTGGTCAGCCCGAATTAACTGCAAAGAATTTTATCTGGTGCTCGTTAAAAGAAGGAGCCCCAGTGCGGATGTACAATACCGGAGATCTGGTTCGTTATTTACCTGATGGTCAGTTACAGTTTTTAGGCCGTGCTGATGAACAGCTCAAAATCCGGGGTTTCAGAATTGAACTAGGTGAGATTGAATATCAGTTATCTCAATGCAGTGCCGTGCAAAGTTATCTGGTTGTGGCAAACAAAGACGATCCGGAACAGCCTCGTATCATTGCTTATGTGATTTGCAAAGCTGGAGAGCTGAATCTGGCTGAGCAGGAGGGGGCATCAGTTGATGAAGCGAAGCAACTGAGTGAAATCAGGTTGCAACTCAGGGAGACTTTGCCTGCACATATGATACCTGCTGCAATAGTTACTCTAACTGAGTGGCCTTTGATGCTGAATGGCAAAATAGACCGGAAACTTCTGCCGGTGCCAGTGGGTGGGGCTACTGGTGCCTACGTTGCTGCAACCACAGAAACTGAACAAAAACTGGTAGCTATCTGGACCAGTCTACTCCATAAGGCTGATGCGGATATTAGTATCCAGGCCGATTTTTTTGATCTGGGCGGACACTCGTTATTAGCCATCCGGTTATTAACCATGTTGCAGGATACATTTAATATTGAGTTTAGTATCAAAGACATTTTTGAACGCAAGACGATTAAATCTTTGGCTGACCATATCGAAAATTATGATTGGTTACGCAGTTCAGATGAGATGGCCGAAGATGAAACTTTTGAGGATTTTCAGTTATGAGTATTGAGCAGTTGTTCGGTCGCTTGAAAGAAACCGGAGCTAAAATAAATCTGGTTGATGGCGAAGTAAAACTGGCTTTACCTAAGTCTGTTTCTGACACTCTCAAAGCGGAGTTGGTGGAAAGAAAAGCAGAGCTTAAGCACTATCTTGAGACATTGTTCAAATTAAAAGAAACGATACCAAAAATCATCCCACAGTATGTTGAGCAAGGCGAAGTACCGTTGTCTTATGCTCAACAGCGGTTATGGTTCATTAATCAGCTGAATCCGGGCAGTACAGAGTATAATATGCAGTCTGTGCTGACCATTCAGGGATACCTGGATGTTGATCTGGTTGAGCAAAGTTTTCGTTTGATCACTGATCGGCATCAGATCCTGAGAACTGTGTACCTAAATTCGGGTTGCAACATCGTTCAATGTATTCAGAAACAGCATAATTTTGCTTTAACCCGACATGATCTGACGCAATTCTCCGCAGAGTTACAGTTAACACGTCTGACAGAGCTGCTGCATGCTGACAGAGTGCTGCCCTTTGCACTTGATAAAGATTTAATGCTGCGTGCCAGCATGATTCAATTAAAGCATCAGGATAATGGCGAAGGGGCTATGGCAACTGCAGTTCTGGCGCTGAGTATGCATCACATCGCTTCAGACGGTTGGTCTGTGCAGGTGCTGCTCAAAGAATTTATCAGCATTTATCAGGCATTGATAATATCACAGCCGGTAATATTACCTGATCTGACAGTGCAGTATGCTGATTATGCCCATTGGCAGCGTCAGTGGTTGCAGGGGGATGTGCTGGAAACCCAACTGAGGTACTGGCAAAAGCAACTGGCAGATCTGCCAACTGTGCATGGATTGACACTGAGCCAGCCCAGACCGGAAGAACCTTTACGGCAAGGTGCAGTATTACGGGGCCAGCTATCAGCCGAGATTGTGGAACAACTGACCGCAGTTGCCAGATCGCATCAGATGACTGCATTCATGTTGCTGCATGCCGGTCTTGCTCTGGTACTGGCCCGGCATAGCAATAGTCAGGATATAGTACTGGGAACTCCGGTTGCAAACCGTCGTCAGCTTGAACTGGAGTCTTTACTTGGTTTTTTTGTGAACACTTTAGTGCTGCGGGTGGATACCGGTGAAAATGACCTTGCACTTTATCTGGCTCACGTCCGGCAAGTGCATCTGGATGCGCAGAGTCATCAGGATGTTCCTTTTGAACAATTGGTTGAACGGTTAAAAGTACCACGGAGCAATACTCACACGCCCTTGTTTCAAATTATGCTAACAATGAATACAGACTATGGTTTGCAAGGTGACAACCACGACATTAAGTTGGATAATCTCACTTTCACACGATGGCCGCAGGATGTTGTGAGCACAAAATTTGATTTGAACATTGCATTTGTTTTCCGGAATTCAATGCTGGAATTAGAATGGACTTACGATACCGGGCTGTTCAGTGAAGATTATATTGCTCAGCTAAACGAGCATTGTCTGCGTCTCTTTACTTCGTTGTCAAAGGTTCCTGTGCTGCATTTCACAACAACGGCGGAATTAGCAATGCTGTCGGCACAGGAAATCCATTTTTTACAGCATGAACTCAACAACACTAGCACAGAACATCCGCAAGGTGATCTCATGCATGAGTTGTTTGAAGCCCAAGTGTTGGTCACACCCGAAAAATTGGCTTTAATCTGTGGGGCAGAGCAATACAGTTTTGCCGGGTTGAATGAACGGGCCAATCAACTGGCTCATTATTTGCGAGCTCAGGGGGTGGTTGCGGGCTCTCTGGTAGGGATCGCTTTAACCCGTTCATCACTGATGGTGGTAAGCATTCTGGCTGTGCTGAAAACTGGCGCAGCTTATGTACCACTCGATCCTGAGTCTCCGGCGCAACGACTTGAATACATGCTGGAAGACACAGGGGTGCAGTTTCTATTGACAGAGTCCTGCCTGAGTGCACGTTTTGCTTCAGTGTCAGCCCGGTTGCTGGTGTTAGATTTAGCAGATTTGCACTCATACAGCAGTGAAAATCTGCGTTTTGACTGCGGGCAAGCGACCGACAGTCTGATGTATGTTATTTACACCTCAGGCTCCACCGGGAAACCAAAGGGGGTCATGGTACCTCACTCTGCGGTCGCAAACTTAGCTTACAGTATCCGCAGTCTGGGGCTGGGAGGAGCAACAGGCAGTTGGGGTTGGATTGCTTCATTTGCGTTTGATGCTTCAGTGCAAGGCCTTACCCAAATGCTATTGGGGCAAACCCTGATTGTGATCACTGAAACACAAAAGCATGATGTGCAGCAACTGAAACAACAAATTCAGCAGCATCAAATTGGCGTCCTAGACTGTAGCCCGGCATTGTTGGAGCTCTGGAGTTATCAAGCAACTGGTGATTTGGTGGCGCCTGAGCTCGGAGTTGACTTATTGATTGGTGGTGAAGCTATCAGTCCATCGTTATGGCGGGCCTTGTTGTGTTATCAGCAACAACAAGGGCGCCTTGCCTACAACGTTTATGGTCCGACTGAATGCACGGTCGATAGTTGCTGGGCAAAGATCATAGGCGAAGCACCAGTGATTGGTGTGATGATGCCCAATACCGAGGGGATGATTCTCAGCCAGCAGCGACAACTGGTGCCTTTTGGTTGTGTTGGAGAGCTATATATTGGCGGGGCAGGTTTGGCGCGCGGCTATTTAAATCAGCAAGAACTAACGGCACAAAGCTTCATCCCACATCCTTTCAGCGATTTGAACGGGGCCCGACTGTATAAAACCGGTGATTTAGTTAGGTATACGGCTAGCGGCCAGCTGTCGTATATCGGGCGGGCAGATGAACAAGTGAAAATCCGCGGTTACCGTATTGAGCTGGGTGAGATAGAGCAGCAGTTATCGCGCTGTGAAGGCGTATCAGGCCAGTTGGTTATCGCCCGGCCGGATGCATCGGGTGACAAAAGACTGGTGGCCTATCTCAGTCTGACCGAAAGTAGTCTGCTGGCTGAAGGCTCAACAGCGGAGGTAGTGAAAGCGGTCAGAACCAGTCTGCAGCAGCAGTTGCCGGACTATATGATACCGTCCGCTTTTGTGGTCTTAGAAGCGTGGCCGCTGACCAGTAACGGCAAAATAGATAAAAAAGCGTTACCGGCAGCGGATGTGAGTCAGATGCATGCGGAGTACGAAGCGCCAAAGACAACAACAGAGTTACAGTTGGCGGAGATTTGGCAACAGCTGCTGGGTGTAGCGCAGGTGGGGAGGCATGATAATTTCTTTGCGCTGGGCGGGCATTCGTTGTTGGCAACCCGGTTGGCCAGTCAAATCCGGCAGCAACTGGAGGTTGTGGTGTCCCTACGTGACCTGTTCAGTCACAGCGAACTGATGGCGCAGGCCAGACTGATTGAGCAGGCGGGTGAAGGCGATTCCATTCCGGCGATAGTGGCAGTCAAGCATGAAGGCCCATTGCCGCTGTCGTTTGCCCAGCAGCGGTTGTGGTTGCTGGACCAGATAGAGGGAGGCAGTCCTCATTACCATATGCCGGTGGTGCTGGAGCTGAGAGGTGAGTTGGATGTGGCAGTGGCGCAGCAAGCGTTGCAGCAGATAGTAGAGCGGCACGAAGTGCTGCGCACGACCTTTGATAAAGATGCGGAGGGTGAGCCGTATCAGGTGGTGCATGCGGATGTGCAGATAGAACTGAGAGTGGAGAATGTGCAGGCGCAGGAAGGAGCCGCTCAGGTGTCGGCGGTGCGAGCTCGGGTAGCATCAGTGCTGGGACAGCCGTTTGATTTAAGTCGTGATTTGATGCTGCGTGTGCTGCTGATAAAAGTTGCGGCGCAGGAGTATGTACTGGTTGCGAATATGCATCACATTGCCTCGGACGGTTGGTCGATGGGAGTGCTGGTGAAAGAGTTTAGTGAGCTGTACCGTGCAGGCGTGGCGGGTGTAGAGCCGGAGCTGGCAGAGTTAACGGTGCAGTATGGCGATTATGCGCTGTGGCAGCGGGATTATTTGCAGGGCGAGGTGCTGGAGAGACAGTTGAGTTACTGGCGTGAGCAACTGGCGGGGTTGCCGGTGCTGCATAGTTTACCGCAGGATAAGGCGAGGCCGAAGCAACAGAGTTTTGCCGGAGGCACAGTAGAGAGTCAACTGGATGTAAAGCAGGCGCAGAAGCTGAAGCAGTTGTGCCAAAAAGAAGGAGCGACCTTGTTTATGGGGTTGCATGCGGTCTTTAGCGCGTTGTTGTCAAGGTACAGCAATGAGACAGATATCGTAGTGGGCAGTCCGGTGGCGAACCGCGAGCAAGCGGAAGTGGCGGGACTGATAGGATTTTTTGTCAATACCCTGGTGCTCAGAAGCGATGTGTCGGCACAAGCGGGGTTGGTGGACTTGATACGGCAGAGCCGTGAGACCTGTCTTGGGGCTTATGCCCATCAGCAGGTGCCGTTTGAGAAGTTGGTGGAAGTGCTGCAGGTGGAGCGCAGTCTGAGTCACAGTCCGCTGTTTCAGGTGATGCTGGTGTTGCAGAACAACGAGCAGAGTGAACTGGTGTTACCGGGGCTGACGCTGAAGCCGGTGGCGGATGAAGGCGCAAGTGCGAAGTACGATTTAACACTAAGAGCGGTTGAGGTGGACGGTGAGCTGATGCTGAGCTGGAACTACAACAGCGACCTGTTTGAGGTGTCGACTATAGCGCGGATGGCAGGTCACTTTAACCGGCTGGTGAGCGAAGCCTTACAGGCACCAACACAGTCGGTGCATAAACTGGCGCTGCTGGATGCTGAGGAAGTGGCGCAGTTAGACAGCTGGAATGAGACGGCGGTGGATTACCCGGACGCCTTATGTATTCATCAGTTGTTTGAAGCGCAGGTAGCGAAGACGCCGGATGCAGTGGCGCTGGTGTGTGGGGATGCACAACTGAGCTATAGCGAACTGAACAGACAGGCGAATCAACTGGCGCATTATCTGCGTAGTGAATACGGGGTGACAGCAGAGACACTGGTTGGTATTTGTCAGCAGCGCAGTATAGCGCTGGTGGTGTCGGTGTTGGGGGTGCTGAAGGCGGGTGGTGCTTATGTGCCACTGGACCCTTCGTATCCGGCGGAGCGACTGGGGTACATCTGTACGGATGCTGGGTTGGGTGTGGTGTTGTGTGATGATGATGGTGTTGCGGCGCTAAGCGCAGTGGCCACGGTATTGCTGGATGTGAACAGACTGGAAATTCAAACACAGGCAGAGGATAACCCGCAACTGCTGGGTAGCAGTCGTGATGGGGCCTATGTGATTTACACCTCAGGTTCAACTGGTCAGCCGAAGGGGGTGGTGGTAGAACATAGGGGGGTGCTGAATTACCTGACGGACATCAAGGCAAGATACTTCAGTGAACTGTCGGATGCAGTGGTCAGTACGCCATTATCATTTGATGCCACTGTCACCAGCTTATATGGGCCTTGGTTGGTGGGGGGATACTGTCTGCTTCAGGCAGGTCATGAGCTGGAGGAGTTGGCTGCGCTCCTGATGAAGGCAGAGCATGCGATGGTGTGGAAACTGACGCCAGCGCATCTGGATGGTCTGATGGGGTGCCTGTCGGTGCCATCGGCTCAGGCGCATCACTTTGTTGTGGGCGGAGAGCAGTTGCATACAGCAACGGCATTGCGGTGGCTGGAGCAGTATTTTCCGCAGGCACAGCTATTTAATGAATATGGCCCAACCGAAACGGTAGTGGGTTGTACAGTGCGTAGTGACTCACTGTTAAGTTTGGCCCTTAAACAGGCCGCGGTCCCTATTGGATATGCGATTAGTAATACTCAGCTGTATGTGCTAAACGGGCAATTGCAGCGGGCGCCATTGGGCGTTTCTGGAGAGTTGTATATAGGCGGTGCGGGCGTAGCGCGAGGGTATCTGAACCGGTCGGAATTAACAGCAGAGCGGTTTATTGCCAGTCCATTTGTGGCGGGAGAGCGGTTATACCGGACCGGAGATGTGGTGCGATATCGGGCAGATGGTGAGCTGGACTACCTGGGTCGCAATGACTTTCAGCTAAAAATCCGAGGTTACCGGATAGAAGCGGGAGAGATAGAAGCTGCGCTGCAAAGTTGTGGTGCAGAGGTGGCACTGGTGACGGCACACCGTGACAGTCAGGGTCATCAGATATTGGTGGGGTATTATCAGGGGGCAGAGTTAGATGCGGTGCAATTGCGAGAGCAACTGAGCAAAGCATTACCAGGCCATTTGGTACCGACGTTGTTGATAGCGGTAGATAAGTTTGTGTTAAGCGCGAATGGCAAGATAGACCGCAAAGCGTTACCGGCAGCGGATGTGAGTCAGATGCATGCGGAGTACGAAGCGCCAAAGACAACAACAGAGTTACAGTTGGCGGAGATTTGGCAACAGCTGCTGGGTGTAGCGCAGGTGGGGAGGCATGATAATTTCTTTGCGCTGGGCGGGCATTCGTTGTTGGTGATCCGTTTGAAGACACTGATCCAGAAAAAGATGGTCATTGATTATCCATTCAGAGAACTATTTATCAATGACACAATTGCTGAGCAGGCTAATTTGATTGATCTGTATCTGTATTCAACTGAGCAGCATGAAACTCAAGAAAAATATCTGGCCGAAGAGTTTTAACAAGGTTCTTCCTAGAGTGAAAAATAAAAATTAAGGGATTGTGATGAGCATTGAGTTATTGAGACAGGCGAAGGCGCAGGGTATATTTATTTCCGTTCAGGATGGCAAGTTAATTGTAAAAGCTGTGGAAGGCGGGATTACTCCCGAATTGAGGCAGGACATTAAAACTCACAAAGAGCAGTTAATTGAAACACTGACCAGGCTTTCACAAACTAACATGAAAAAGAGTCTGGCTGCTATTACAAGGATCGGCAGAGATCAGGAACTGTTCCCAGTTTCATTTAGCCAGCAACGTTTGTGGTTTATTGACCAGCTCAATGGTGGAAGCCCGGAGTACAACATGCCTGTTGTGTTTAATGTGACAGGTAATTTTGATGTTTCCGCAGCAGAACAAGCGTTTTCAAGGATTATCAGACGACATGAAATCTTGCGTACCAGGTATCATAATGTTGACGGTGTCGTCTGGCAGCAGGTTGATAATACCTCTGTTTTCGCAATAACCAGACATGATTTGAGTTGCATTGCTGAAGATCGCCAGTCGAGGCTGAATGCGCTGATTCAGGCGGATATAGCTAAACCGTTTGATTTAAATCTTGACTTAATGGTACGGGTCAGTTTTTTTGTCTTGAGTGATTCCGGTGAACACAATCAGCAAGCCGTGTTGCTATTCAATATGCATCATATCGCATCCGATGGCTGGTCGATGGATATTTTGGTCCGTGAGTTTGTCACTCAGTATAAAGCCATTGTTGATGGGCAGGCTGATTCGCTACCGCCATTAGATGTGCAATATCTTGATTATGCTTACTGGCAACGCCAATCAATGACGGAGCAAGTACTGGCGCAACAATTAGCATACTGGCTGAAGCAACTGGAAGATGTATCGCCAGTGCACAGTCTTATGCTCGATAAAGCCCGACCTGAGGTGAAGCAATTCGCAGGGCGCCGGGTGCTGGCTCAATTGGGTGCTGATGTCGCTGAGCGGCTGAATACGCTAGCCAGTGAGCATCAACTGACCCCTTTTATGCTGATGCATGCTGCGCTGGCATTGGTACTGGCCAGGCATGGTAATAATCCGGATGTCGTCGTCGGAACGCCGGTCGCTAACAGGCTGCAGGCAGAACTGGAGCCGTTGATTGGTTTTTTTGTCAACACCCTGCCACTGAGACTGAACACAGCTCATGCTGACCTTGCAGCATATTTTGTTCATGTAAGACAAGTACACCTTGATGCTCAGACTCACCAGGATATTCCTTTCGAACAGTTGGTAGAGCAACTGCATTTACCGAGGACAACAGCGCATTCGCCTTTATTCCAGATTATGCTGACAACACAGATGCAAAATCGCACTGATGATGCCCAGGAACTTGAAGTTAATGGCGTGCAGTTCACTCCGGTAGTGGATGATGAGACAGTGGCAAAGTTTGACCTTAACGTCAACATTGTACTGGAAAACAACGGTGTTTCGGTTGACTGGACTTATGACACCAGCCTATTTACCCATTCGCATATTAGTCGGTTGAGTGAGCATCTGTTGCAGTTGCTCACCGAGTTAGCCGCGCTTGAGTCCAGGGAGTCTGTGGCTTTATCCACCTTGTCAATTCTTACCGCCTCCGATAAAAAATACCTGCTTGATAATCTGAATCAGGTCGACATCAGCGCCGCAAAGCAGCAGTTACTGGACCGCATATTTGGTACCGGGGATGATAAAAAAACACGCAATCTTTTTACGTTACTCTCGGAACAGGCAAAACGAACACCGGATGCCATTGCCATTGTCGATGCGGCGAATCAGCTCAGTTATTGCCAACTGACAGAGCGGGCGCAGGGGATTGCCTGGAAATTATCGGAGGCTGGCGTGTTGCCAGGCCAAAGAGTTGCTATTGTTACAGAAAGAACCTCGGCGTCATTAACCGGGCTGTTGGGTATTTTAGCGGCAGGAGCCAGTTACGTACCTCTTGATCCACAACATCCGGCTGAACGTCTGGCTTATATTGTCAATGATGCCGACATCAAAGCACTAGTTGCTCCTTCAGCTTTGTCTGTAGTGGCAACTGCGATTGCATTGCAGCGTCCGGTAATTATTGTGGAAGATGTCAGCGCTTCGCCGACAGCGCTTGATGTTTGTGCTGACGAGGATGACGAAGCCTATGTCATTTATACATCGGGTTCTACAGGAACCCCGAAAGGGGTGATGCTTAGTCACAAAAATGTACTGAATCTGGTCAAAGGATTTATTGTCGGGCATGACTTTGTTGATCAGCGGGTCCTGATGATCCCACCACTGGTGTTTGATGCTTCAGTTGGCGATATCTTTCCGGTGTTGGCTGTAGGTTCAACGCTGATCCTGCATCATGCACCTGCAGAGCTCGATGCTGAAGCGCTCCAGCAGTTTTGCGGGGAATATCAGGTGTCTGCTATTGATGCGCCGGCAGCTATGTGGCGTCGGTGGGTTGAAGACTTTGGCAATCAGTATGAAACCGTTCTCCCGCATTTATCTTTGATGATGATAGGCGGCGAATCTGTGCCGCTGGAGGTGGTAAAACGTTTTTCCAGACAAACCTTGCAACAGGTGACTTTATCTAATCACTATGGCCCTACAGAAACATCTGTTTGTGCCGCAATGCTCAGCACTCAGGATGGTGAGGAATTCAGTGCGGCCGAACTGCCTGTCGGCAGACCCCTGCCTGGTGTCAGGCTCTATGTATTAACTCCTGAGTGCCAGTTGTTGCCTGCCGGAGTCATCGGCGAGTTGTACATTGGTGGTGCCGGAGTGGCTTCAGGTTATCTGGGAGCGACGGAATTAACAGCAAAGCATTTTATCCGGGATCCCTTTGTCGCAGAATCTGATGCCAGAATGTATCGTACTGGTGATTTAGTACGCTGGAATGATGACAAAACACTACAGTTTGTTGGCCGGATCGATCATCAGGTTAAAATCCGTGGTTTCCGTATTGATCTGGGTGAGATAGAGCAGCAGTTATCGCGCTGTGAAGGCGTATCAGGCCAGTTGGTTATCGCCCGGCCGGATGCATCGGGTGACAAAAGACTGGTGGCCTATCTCAGTCTGACCGAAAGTAGTCTGCTGGCTGAAGGCTCAACAGCGGAGGTAGTGAAAGCGGTCAGAACCAGTCTGCAGCAGCAGTTGCCGGACTATATGATACCGTCCGCTTTTGTGGTCTTAGAAGCGTGGCCGCTGACCAGTAACGGCAAAATAGATAAAAAAGCGTTACCGGCAGCGGATGTGAGTCAGATGCATGCGGAGTACGAAGCGCCAAAGACAACAACAGAGTTACAGTTGGCGGAGATTTGGCAACAGCTGCTGGGTGTAGCGCAGGTGGGGAGGCATGATAATTTCTTTGCGCTGGGCGGGCATTCGTTGTTGGCAACCCGGTTGGCCAGTCAAATCCGGCAGCAACTGGAGGTTGTGGTGTCCCTACGTGACCTGTTCAGTCACAGCGAACTGATGGCGCAGGCCAGACTGATTGAGCAGGCGGGTGAAGGCGATTCCATTCCGGCGATAGTGGCAGTCAAGCATGAAGGCCCATTGCCGCTGTCGTTTGCCCAGCAGCGGTTGTGGTTGCTGGACCAGATAGAGGGAGGCAGTCCTCATTACCATATGCCGGTGGTGCTGGAGCTGAGAGGTGAGTTGGATGTGGCAGTGGCGCAGCAAGCGTTGCAGCAGATAGTAGAGCGGCACGAAGTGCTGCGCACGACCTTTGATAAAGATGCGGAGGGTGAGCCGTATCAGGTGGTGCATGCGGATGTGCAGATAGAACTGAGAGTGGAGAATGTGCAGGCGCAGGAAGGAGCCGCTCAGGTGTCGGCGGTGCGAGCTCGGGTAGCATCAGTGCTGGGACAGCCGTTTGATTTAAGTCGTGATTTGATGCTGCGTGTGCTGCTGATAAAAGTTGCGGCGCAGGAGTATGTACTGGTTGCGAATATGCATCACATTGCCTCGGACGGTTGGTCGATGGGAGTGCTGGTGAAAGAGTTTAGTGAGCTGTACCGTGCAGGCGTGGCGGGTGTAGAGCCGGAGCTGGCAGAGTTAACGGTGCAGTATGGCGATTATGCGCTGTGGCAGCGGGATTATTTGCAGGGCGAGGTGCTGGAGAGACAGTTGAGTTACTGGCGTGAGCAACTGGCGGGGTTGCCGGTGCTGCATAGTTTACCGCAGGATAAGGCGAGGCCGAAGCAACAGAGTTTTGCCGGAGGCACAGTAGAGAGTCAACTGGATGTAAAGCAGGCGCAGAAGCTGAAGCAGTTGTGCCAAAAAGAAGGAGCGACCTTGTTTATGGGGTTGCATGCGGTCTTTAGCGCGTTGTTGTCAAGGTACAGCAATGAGACAGATATCGTAGTGGGCAGTCCGGTGGCGAACCGCGAGCAAGCGGAAGTGGCGGGACTGATAGGATTTTTTGTCAATACCCTGGTGCTCAGAAGCGATGTGTCGGCACAAGCGGGGTTGGTGGACTTGATACGGCAGAGCCGTGAGACCTGTCTTGGGGCTTATGCCCATCAGCAGGTGCCGTTTGAGAAGTTGGTGGAAGTGCTGCAGGTGGAGCGCAGTCTGAGTCACAGTCCGCTGTTTCAGGTGATGCTGGTGTTGCAGAACAACGAGCAGAGTGAACTGGTGTTACCGGGGCTGACGCTGAAGCCGGTGGCGGATGAAGGCGCAAGTGCGAAGTACGATTTAACACTAAGAGCGGTTGAGGTGGACGGTGAGCTGATGCTGAGCTGGAACTACAACAGCGACCTGTTTGAGGTGTCGACTATAGCGCGGATGGCAGGTCACTTTAACCGGCTGGTGAGCGAAGCCTTACAGGCACCAACACAGTCGGTGCATAAACTGGCGCTGCTGGATGCTGAGGAAGTGGCGCAGTTAGACAGCTGGAATGAGACGGCGGTGGATTACCCGGACGCCTTATGTATTCATCAGTTGTTTGAAGCGCAGGTAGCGAAGACGCCGGATGCAGTGGCGCTGGTGTGTGGGGATGCACAACTGAGCTATAGCGAACTGAACAGACAGGCGAATCAACTGGCGCATTATCTGCGTAGTGAATACGGGGTGACAGCAGAGACACTGGTTGGTATTTGTCAGCAGCGCAGTATAGCGCTGGTGGTGTCGGTGTTGGGGGTGCTGAAGGCGGGTGGTGCTTATGTGCCACTGGACCCTTCGTATCCGGCGGAGCGACTGGGGTACATCTGTACGGATGCTGGGTTGGGTGTGGTGTTGTGTGATGATGATGGTGTTGCGGCGCTAAGCGCAGTGGCCACGGTATTGCTGGATGTGAACAGACTGGAAATTCAAACACAGGCAGAGGATAACCCGCAACTGCTGGGTAGCAGTCGTGATGGGGCCTATGTGATTTACACCTCAGGTTCAACTGGTCAGCCGAAGGGGGTGGTGGTAGAACATAGGGGGGTGCTGAATTACCTGACGGACATCAAGGCAAGATACTTCAGTGAACTGTCGGATGCAGTGGTCAGTACGCCATTATCATTTGATGCCACTGTCACCAGCTTATATGGGCCTTGGTTGGTGGGGGGATACTGTCTGCTTCAGGCAGGTCATGAGCTGGAGGAGTTGGCTGCGCTCCTGATGAAGGCAGAGCATGCGATGGTGTGGAAACTGACGCCAGCGCATCTGGATGGTCTGATGGGGTGCCTGTCGGTGCCATCGGCTCAGGCGCATCACTTTGTTGTGGGCGGAGAGCAGTT
Source organism: Rheinheimera sp. B2H12 (assembly GCF_059620065.1). Lineage (NCBI taxonomy): Bacteria > Pseudomonadati > Pseudomonadota > Gammaproteobacteria > Chromatiales > Chromatiaceae > Rheinheimera > Rheinheimera sp. B2H12. Next base: position 2,373,229 of record NZ_CM184363.1, read on the forward strand.
GCATACAGCAACGGCATTGCGGTGGCTGGAGCAGTATTTTCCGCAGGCACAGCTATTTAATGAATATGGCCCAACCGAAACGGTAGTGGGTTGTACAGTGCGTAGTGACTCACTGTTAAGTTTGGCCCTTAAACAGGCCGCGGTCCCTATTGGATATGCGATTAGTAATACTCAGCTGTATGTGCTAAACGGGCAATTGCAGCGGGCGCCATTGGGCGTTTCTGGAGAGTTGTATATAGGCGGTGCGGGCGTAGCGCGAGGGTATCTGAACCGGTCGGAATTAACAGCAGAGCGGTTTATTGCCAGTCCATTTGTGGCGGGAGAGCGGTTATACCGGACCGGAGATGTGGTGCGATATCGGGCAGATGGTGAGCTGGACTACCTGGGTCGCAATGACTTTCAGCTAAAAATCCGAGGTTACCGGATAGAAGCGGGAGAGATAGAAGCTGCGCTGCAAAGTTGTGGTGCAGAGGTGGCACTGGTGACGGCACACCGTGACAGTCAGGGTCATCAGATATTGGTGGGGTATTATCAGGGGTCAGAGTTAGATGCGGTGCAATTGCGAGAGCAACTGAGCAAAGCATTACCAGGCCATTTGGTACCGACGTTGTTGATAGCGGTAGATAAGTTTGTGTTAAGCGCGAATGGCAAGATAGACCGCAAAGCGTTACCGGCAGCGGATGTGAGTCAGATGCATGCGGAGTACGAAGCGCCAAAGACAACAACAGAGTTACAGTTGGCGGAGATTTGGCAACAGCTGCTGGGTGTAGCGCAGGTGGGGAGGCATGATAATTTCTTTGCGCTGGGCGGGCATTCGTTGTTGGCAACCCGGTTGGCCAGTCAAATCCGGCAGCAACTGGAGGTTGTGGTGTCCCTACGTGACCTGTTCAGTCACAGCGAACTGATGGCGCAGGCCAGACTGATTGAGCAGGCGGGTGAAGGCGATTCCATTCCGGCGATAGTGGCAGTCAAGCATGAAGGCCCATTGCCGCTGTCGTTTGCCCAGCAGCGGTTGTGGTTGCTGGACCAGATAGAGGGAGGCAGTCCTCATTACCATATGCCGGTGGTGCTGGAGCTGAGAGGTGAGTTGGATGTGGCAGTGGCGCAGCAAGCGTTGCAGCAGATAGTAGAGCGGCACGAAGTGCTGCGCACGACCTTTGATAAAGATGCGGAGGGTGAGCCGTATCAGGTGGTGCATGCGGATGTGCAGATAGAACTGAGAGTGGAGAATGTGCAGGCGCAGGAAGGAGCCGCTCAGGTGTCGGCGGTGCGAGCTCGGGTAGCATCAGTGCTGGGACAGCCGTTTGATTTAAGTCGTGATTTGATGCTGCGTGTGCTGCTGATAAAAGTTGCGGCGCAGGAGTATGTACTGGTTGCGAATATGCATCACATTGCCTCGGACGGTTGGTCGATGGGAGTGCTGGTGAAAGAGTTTAGTGAGCTGTACCGTGCAGGCGTGGCGGGTGTAGAGCCGGAGCTGGCAGAGTTAACGGTGCAGTATGGCGATTATGCGCTGTGGCAGCGGGATTATTTGCAGGGCGAGGTGCTGGAGAGACAGTTGAGTTACTGGCGTGAGCAACTGGCGGGGTTGCCGGTGCTGCATAGTTTACCGCAGGATAAGGCGAGGCCGAAGCAACAGAGTTTTGCCGGAGGCACAGTAGAGAGTCAACTGGATGTAAAGCAGGCGCAGAAGCTGAAGCAGTTGTGCCAAAAAGAAGGAGCGACCTTGTTTATGGGGTTGCATGCGGTCTTTAGCGCGTTGTTGTCAAGGTACAGCAATGAGACAGATATCGTAGTGGGCAGTCCGGTGGCGAACCGCGAGCAAGCGGAAGTGGCGGGACTGATAGGATTTTTTGTCAATACCCTGGTGCTCAGAAGCGATGTGTCGGCACAAGCGGGGTTGGTGGACTTGATACGGCAGAGCCGTGAGACCTGTCTTGGGGCTTATGCCCATCAGCAGGTGCCGTTTGAGAAGTTGGTGGAAGTGCTGCAGGTGGAGCGCAGTCTGAGTCACAGTCCGCTGTTTCAGGTGATGCTGGTGTTGCAGAACAACGAGCAGAGTGAACTGGTGTTACCGGGGCTGACGCTGAAGCCGGTGGCGGATGAAGGCGCAAGTGCGAAGTACGATTTAACACTAAGAGCGGTTGAGGTGGACGGTGAGCTGATGCTGAGCTGGAACTACAACAGCGACCTGTTTGAGGTGTCGACTATAGCGCGGATGGCAGGTCACTTTAACCGGCTGGTGAGCGAAGCCTTACAGGCACCAACACAGTCGGTGCATAAACTGGCGCTGCTGGATGCTGAGGAAGTGGCGCAGTTAGACAGCTGGAATGAGACGGCGGTGGATTACCCGGACGCCTTATGTATTCATCAGTTGTTTGAAGCGCAGGTAGCGAAGACGCCGGATGCAGTGGCGCTGGTGTGTGGGGATGCACAACTGAGCTATAGCGAACTGAACAGACAGGCGAATCAACTGGCGCATTATCTGCGTAGTGAATACGGGGTGACAGCAGAGACACTGGTTGGTATTTGTCAGCAGCGCAGTATAGCGCTGGTGGTGTCGGTGTTGGGGGTGCTGAAGGCGGGTGGTGCTTATGTGCCACTGGACCCTTCGTATCCGGCGGAGCGACTGGGGTACATCTGTACGGATGCTGGGTTGGGTGTGGTGTTGTGTGATGATGATGGTGTTGCGGCGCTAAGCGCAGTGGCCACGGTATTGCTGGATGTGAACAGACTGGAAATTCAAACACAGGCAGAGGATAACCCGCAACTGCTGGGTAGCAGTCGTGATGGGGCCTATGTGATTTACACCTCAGGTTCAACTGGTCAGCCGAAGGGGGTGGTGGTAGAACATAGGGGAGCAGTGAATCTGACACTGGCACTTCGTAAAGATCTGATAGACGTTACTCAAGTTCAACGATGGGGTTGGTCACTTTCGTTTGCGTTTGATGGCGCAGTCAAAGGGCTCCTGGCATTGATGGGTGGCTGCACTCTGTGCGTGGTGCCGGAAGAAGCGCAGCGCTCTCCGGAGTTACTATTGGCCAGTCTGCGACAGATGAAAGTCGAATTATCAGATGGCGCGCCAGCAATGGCACAAGAAGTGTTTGGTATAGGTGATGCTGCAGGAGAATTTCACTGGGCACTGGGCGGTGATGCCATTTCACCGACGCTGTGGCGGCGGATAGGCAGTTTGATGGCTAGGTGTGGACGACGGGCATTTAACCTGTATGGGCCGACTGAATGTACGGTAAACAGCAGTTGGGGCGAGATTTTCGAAGGACAGCAGCCGACGATAGGGCGTGCGATAGCGAATGTGCAGTTGTATGTGCTAAACGGGCAATTGCAGCGGGCGCCATTGGGCGTTTCTGGAGAGTTGTATATAGGCGGTGCGGGCGTAGCGCGAGGGTATCTGAACCGGTCGGAATTAACAGCAGAGCGGTTTATTGCCAGTCCATTTGTGGCGGGAGAGCGGTTATACCGGACCGGAGATGTGGTGCGATATCGGGCAGATGGTGAGCTGGACTACCTGGGTCGCAATGACTTTCAGCTAAAAATCCGAGGTTACCGGATAGAAGCGGGAGAGATAGAAGCTGCGCTGCAAAGTTGTGGTGCAGAGGTGGCACTGGTGACGGCACACCGTGACAGTCAGGGTCATCAGATATTGGTGGGGTATTATCAGGGGTCAGAGTTAGATGCGGTGCAATTGCGAGAGCAACTGAGCAAAGCATTACCAGGCCATTTGGTACCGACGTTGTTGATAGCGGTAGATAAGTTTGTGTTAAGCGCGAATGGCAAGATAGACCGCAAAGCGTTACCGGCAGCGGATGTGAGTCAGATGCATGCGGAGTACGAAGCGCCAAAGACAACAACAGAGCTACAGTTGGCGGAGATTTGGCAACAGCTGCTGGGTGTAGCGCAGGTGGGGAGGCATGATAATTTCTTTGCGCTGGGCGGGCATTCGTTGTTGGCAACCCGGTTGGCCAGTCAAATCCGGCAGCAACTGGAGGTTGTGGTGTCCCTACGTGACCTGTTCAGTCACAGCGAACTGATGGCGCAGGCCAGACTGATTGAGCAGGCGGGTGAAGGCGATTCCATTCCGGCGATAGTGGCAGTCAAGCATGAAGGCCCATTGCCGCTGTCGTTTGCCCAGCAGCGGTTGTGGTTGCTGGACCAGATAGAGGGAGGCAGTCCTCATTACCATATGCCGGTGGTGCTGGAGCTGAGAGGTGAGTTGGATGTGGCAGTGGCGCAGCAAGCGTTGCAGCAGATAGTAGAGCGGCACGAAGTGCTGCGCACGACCTTTGATAAAGATGCGGAGGGTGAGCCGTATCAGGTGGTGCATGCGGATGTGCAGATAGAACTGAGAGTGGAGAATGTGCAGGCGCAGGAAGGAGCCGCTCAGGTGTCGGCGGTGCGAGCTCGGGTAGCATCAGTGCTGGGACAGCCGTTTGATTTAAGTCGTGATTTGATGCTGCGTGTGCTGCTGATAAAAGTTGCGGCGCAGGAGTATGTACTGGTTGCGAATATGCATCACATTGCCTCGGACGGTTGGTCGATGGGAGTGCTGGTGAAAGAGTTTAGTGAGCTGTACCGTGCAGGCGTGGCGGGTGTAGAGCCGGAGCTGGCAGAGTTAACGGTGCAGTATGGCGATTATGCGCTGTGGCAGCGGGATTATTTGCAGGGCGAGGTGCTGGAGAGACAGTTGAGTTACTGGCGTGAGCAACTGGCGGGGTTGCCGGTGCTGCATAGTTTACCGCAGGATAAGGCGAGGCCGAAGCAACAGAGTTTTGCCGGAGGCACAGTAGAGAGTCAACTGGATGTAAAGCAGGCGCAGAAGCTGAAGCAGTTGTGCCAAAAAGAAGGAGCGACCTTGTTTATGGGGTTGCATGCGGTCTTTAGCGCGTTGTTGTCAAGGTACAGCAATGAGACAGATATCGTAGTGGGCAGTCCGGTGGCGAACCGCGAGCAAGCGGAAGTGGCGGGACTGATAGGATTTTTTGTCAATACCCTGGTGCTCAGAAGCGATGTGTCGGCACAAGCGGGGTTGGTGGACTTGATACGGCAGAGCCGTGAGACCTGTCTTGGGGCTTATGCCCATCAGCAGGTGCCGTTTGAGAAGTTGGTGGAAGTGCTGCAGGTGGAGCGCAGTCTGAGTCACAGTCCGCTGTTTCAGGTGATGCTGGTGTTGCAGAACAACGAGCAGAGTGAACTGGTGTTACCGGGGCTGACGCTGAAGCCGGTGGCGGATGAAGGCGCAAGTGCGAAGTACGATTTAACACTAAGAGCGGTTGAGGTGGACGGTGAGCTGATGCTGAGCTGGAACTACAACAGCGACCTGTTTGAGGTGTCGACTATAGCGCGGATGGCAGGTCACTTTAACCGGCTGGTGAGCGAAGCCTTACAGGCACCAACACAGTCGGTGCATAAACTGGCGCTGCTGGATGCTGAGGAAGTGGCGCAGTTAGACAGCTGGAATGAGACGGCGGTGGATTACCCGGACGCCTTATGTATTCATCAGTTGTTTGAAGCGCAGGTAGCGAAGACGCCGGATGCAGTGGCGCTGGTGTGTGGGGATGCACAACTGAGCTATAGCGAACTGAACAGACAGGCGAATCAACTGGCGCATTATCTGCGTAGTGAATACGGGGTGACAGCAGAGACACTGGTTGGTATTTGTCAGCAGCGCAGTATAGCGCTGGTGGTGTCGGTGTTGGGGGTGCTGAAGGCGGGTGGTGCTTATGTGCCACTGGACCCTTCGTATCCGGCGGAGCGACTGGGGTACATCTGTACGGATGCTGGGTTGGGTGTGGTGTTGTGTGATGATGATGGTGTTGCGGCGCTAAGCGCAGTGGCCACGGTATTGCTGGATGTGAACAGACTGGAAATTCAAACACAGGCAGAGGATAACCCGCAACTGCTGGGTAGCAGTCGTGATGGGGCCTATGTGATTTACACCTCAGGTTCAACTGGTCAGCCGAAGGGGGTGGTGGTAGAACATAGGGGGGTGCTGAATTACCTGACGGACATCAAGGCAAGATACTTCAGTGAACTGTCGGATGCAGTGGTCAGTACGCCATTATCATTTGATGCCACTGTCACCAGCTTATATGGGCCTTGGTTGGTGGGGGGATACTGTCTGCTTCAGGCAGGTCATGAGCTGGAGGAGTTGGCTGCGCTCCTGATGAAGGCAGAGCATGCGATGGTGTGGAAACTGACGCCAGCGCATCTGGATGGTCTGATGGGGTGCCTGTCGGTGCCATCGGCTCAGGCGCATCACTTTGTTGTGGGCGGAGAGCAGTTGCATACAGCAACGGCATTGCGGTGGCTGGAGCAGTATTTTCCGCAGGCACAGCTATTTAATGAATATGGCCCAACCGAAACGGTAGTGGGTTGTACAGTGCGTAGTGACTCACTGTTAAGTTTGGCCCTTAAACAGGCCGCGGTCCCTATTGGATATGCGATTAGTAATACTCAGCTGTATGTGCTAAACGGGCAATTGCAGCGGGCGCCATTGGGCGTTTCTGGAGAGTTGTATATAGGCGGTGCGGGCGTAGCGCGAGGGTATCTGAACCGGTCGGAATTAACAGCAGAGCGGTTTATTGCCAGTCCATTTGTGGCGGGAGAGCGGTTATACCGGACCGGAGATGTGGTGCGATATCGGGCAGATGGTGAGCTGGACTACCTGGGTCGCAATGACTTTCAGCTAAAAATCCGAGGTTACCGGATAGAAGCGGGAGAGATAGAAGCTGCGCTGCAAAGTTGTGGTGCAGAGGTGGCACTGGTGACGGCACACCGTGACAGTCAGGGTCATCAGATATTGGTGGGGTATTATCAGGGGTCAGAGTTAGATGCGGTGCAATTGCGAGAGCAACTGAGCAAAGCATTACCAGGCCATTTGGTACCGACGTTGTTGATAGCGGTAGATAAGTTTGTGTTAAGCGCGAATGGCAAGATAGACCGCAAAGCGTTACCGGCAGCGGATGTGAGTCAGATGCATGCGGAGTACGAAGCGCCAAAGACAACAACAGAGTTACAGTTGGCGGAGATTTGGCAACAGCTGCTGGGTGTAGCGCAGGTGGGGAGGCATGATAATTTCTTTGCGCTGGGCGGGCATTCGTTGTTGGTGGTAAAAATGCTCAGTCGCAGCCAGCCTTGGTCAAAACGACGCCTGGTGGTGCAGGATCTGTTTGCGAATCAGACGCTTGCTGAGTTGGCGCTGTTGTGTGATTCAGTTGCAGTTGAGACCGAAACCAAGACGCATCTTCATGTAGTACCGCTGCGTATCGTGCCCGCATCAACCAGAACCTTAATTTGTATCCACCCTGTAGGTGGAGGTTACTGGAGTTATCGCACTTTGCTGCAATGCCTGAATTTTCCGGGGGATGTCTATGGTATTCAGTCCAGCGGACATGCCTCCATTGAGGAGATGGCTGCCTGTTATGTTGCCGAAATAAAACAACAAAATTTAACAACCACCATCTCGTTATTAGGTTGGTCAATGGGCGGGCTTGTCGCATATGACATGGCTCAAAGATTAGAAAACACCAGCCACGTAATCATGGTTGATTCACATTCATCCCGTTTAACTAAGTCAGTTACTTTGCAAGAACGAAATCTTTTGTTGTTGCAGACAATAGCATCAGAGTTGTTCATAGACTATAGCCAGGCCCTGACCAGTACAGTGCGACTACAAGAGATGCCTGTGGCTACATTGCTAGAAATGTTGTTGTCATTAGCAAAACAGCAGCAACGTTTGCCGCAAGAATATTCATTGGAAGATTTTCAAAATCAATTCAATATTTTGGATTCAAACTATAGTGCGCTTGATAAATATCAGCCAACGCCTGGTGAAACCAAAATTGACCTAATAAAAGTTAGTCAGAATCAATCTAATAGAGACGATCTGGGATGGTCAAATTATTCTATAAATACCGTAGCTCATGAAGTTCAGGGGGGGCATTTTAGCGTCATGGAACAACCTTATGTTCAAGGTCTGGCTGCTTTGATTGATGATATTTTAAATAGGTAGTAATAATTTTATTTCTGTATTCAATGAATTTAACAATTTTAATTTGTGAGGGTGGATAAAGTGAGTGTAAAAGATAACCTTCAAGGTTTTGACATGGAAAAAATAAAAGCAGAAGATAAACGTTGTCCGCATTTAGCGGAGGGGAAAACAGGTTTTGGTTTAGATTTAATTTCTGGAAATGGCTATCCAAGATTATTGCAATTATCAGCAATCAATGATTATTGTAATGATTCAAAGCCTATGTCTGCCATTCGTAACTGGGTTCATCAGTATCTGGCGCGCCCACACCCTGAACTAGGACGGAAAGGTCCGGTGTGCCCTTTTGTTTCCTTGTCAATTAAATTGGATAGCATATGGATCACTCAGGTAGCTGAGAGTGATTTGACAGAAGATAGAATACAAGAGATTATTAACTATTACAGGGATGCATTTTTTTCAACAGAACCAACAAGTGAGCAGCATAAAATGAATAAGGCGTTTATTGTATTGTTCCCAACGTTGGAAAAGTACGGTGCTGCAGTCATTGATCGTATTCAAAGTAAACTAAAAAAACATTTTGTTGAATCAGGACTCATGCTTGGTGAGTTTCACGAAGAAAATCAAAGTCCAGGACTACGGAATCCAGAATTTAAACCCTTGAGAAGTCCGATCCCAATGCTGGCGATCCGATATATGGTTGATACCGATTTACCATTTTTACTTCCAGATAATTATCCGGCGGAAGAAAGATCATTATATTTGCGTTCATATTTGACCTATCTTAGTCGAACGCTGAGTTCGGCCAACTTAAACTTGGCGATTCAGGCTTTAGTTAATGCAGAGGTAGAGACTGCAATAAACAAAATGAAAGTCGATATAGTTTCCGAACCCATCAGATTGAAATTTCAAAATAACAATTATGATATGGCTAAATTATGACATACAGCACGAATAACATATCCACAAAACACATTGAAAAAAAACGTATTGCGATTATCGGTGCAGGTTTAGCCGGATCGTTGCTGGCTCTTAAGTTATCGCAGCAAGGTTATGCTGTCGATGTCTATGAAAGACGATCAGATCCCAGGGCATTGTCTGCAAATGCAGGGCGTTCAATTAATTTAGGTTTGTCAAAGAGAGGTATGCAAGCTTTAGCTTCAGTTGGTTTATTAGAGGACGTATTAAAAACTGCCGTTGTGATGCGTGGCCGAGTGATTCATTTCCCTGATGGTTCTACTAAATACCAGGCATATGGAAAAAATGACAACGAAGTTCTGCATTCAATCGACAGGAATGAGCTGAACAACTTGCTATTGAATCATTCAGAACAATATAAAGATCTGAAGTTACACTTTAATCACAAGCTTGTCAGCGCAGATAAGACAAAGCGATTGCTGGAATTCAGCAATGAAGGACGAGTTATCACTGTGACGCCTGCGTGGGTGATTGGGGCTGATGGTGCTTTCTCCACTATGCGTAAAGAAATGCAATATGGTGAGCGGGCAGATTACCAGCAGGAATACCTGGAGTGGGGTTACAAAGAACTGACCCTAGAAGCCGGGAGCGATGGGCAATCCGTAATTGAGTTGTCTGCATTACATGTCTGGCCCCGCAATCATTGCTTGTTTGTTTCCCATCCCAACCTGGATGGCTCTCATACATTAACTTTGTTTCTGCCATTTAAAGGAGCAGACAGCTTTGAATGTCTGCATACGCCAGCAGATGTTCGTGTATTGATAGATAAATATTTTCCTGATTTGACTCCGTTATTGCCATCTTTACTTGAACAATGGGACCGGCATCCAGTTGGTGCACTAATCACTACCCGTACCAACCAGTGGTGTTTTGAAGACTGGGCTGTTTTGGTGGGGGATGCTTGCCATGCTGTATACCCCTTCTTTGGGCAGGGCATGAATTCTGCGTTTGAAGATTGTTATATGTTAATTGCTTTGTTGGCCGAACGCCCGGCGGACTTGGCTACAGTATTTAAAAAATATGAAGAAAAACGGCGACTTCATACTGATGCATTAGCGGAGTTATCAAAACAAAATTTTACTGAGCTCAGACAAAAGGTGCAATCACCATGGTTTCATGCCCGCAAAAAACTGGATGTCCTGCTTAATCAACTATTCCCTTCGGCTTGGTTACCTCTTTATACCATGATTGCACATACAACGATCCCATATGCCGAAGCCCGCGAACGGGCTCGCAGGCAAAATAATGTTATCAATGTTGGCAGCGCTGCTATTTTTTGTCTAATTGGTATTAGTGTGGTTATGTTGCTGTCTTGATCAGTACCTGCAAAGTGAAATGAAATTTTTTAATTAAAATAATAACTAGTCGTAGATGAGGTGATCATGAAATATGTAAGAGTAATCGAGAATTCAGAACTGTTAAGTGTAAGCGGTTTTAACTCAGAATTGTATCAAAATAGTATGCCTGCCATATTCAGAGGCGCAGCAAGCATCCTGGGTTGTTACAATGAATGGACTCTTGATTATTTGGAAGGGAAACTTTTTTCCAAAGAGGTCGAAGTTAATTACTGCGAGGTCGGAAACTATGATTTTACTATTGAAGGTCGTTTCCAGGAAAAGATAATGCCATTTAGTCAATTGGCTAACTTGATCCGTTTCCCACATGCTGAACCAGGTACTTATTATCTGCAAGCTGGTAATATTAACAAAGATTTTCCAGAGCTTTTTGATGGTCTATGTAATCCACGCTGGTTGATATCATCAGATTGTGTACATGATCGAAAATTATGGGTAGGTGAAGCAGGTTGTACCACACAATTACACTACGACACTTCCCCAAATTTTCTGCTACAACTTGCAGGTCGTAAGGAAGGAATTATTTACTCGCCTTTAGATAGTCCTTACTTGTATGCAAAAACTGAAGTCAAAAAAAATCATGTCAGTCAAGTGGATATAAATAATGTCGATGCTGAAAAATTTCCGTTATTCACCAGAGCTATACCAATCAAATTTGTTCTTGAGCAAGGCGATATGTTATTTCTTCCGCCAGGATGGTGGCACCAGTTTACATCAATTACACCTTGTATAAATGTTAATTTTTGGTGGCTGCGGTTTGATGTGATTGAAAATGTGGGTATTGAATATATGGATGTTGAGACTTTGGTAGTTCAGGTAAAAAAACATCTTGATCGTGGCTTTGATATTAATCACCAAGTGTATGAAGGTGATATTATTTTGCTTAAAGCGATAATAAAAGGTTTCGATAACTTGACAGAAGCATTGTTGAAGTCCGGCGCAAATGCAAATGTAGAAAGTGTACACTACCGTAAAGGTGCGAGTGCATTAAGTCTTGCAACGGAAAGGCAGAGCAATAATATTGTCAGGTTGTTATTAAAATATGGTGCCACAGATAAAAATGGCGAGGCTTTCGCACTTGCCGAACAGTCGGGCTATACAGATATTGCTGAATTATTGCAACAGCAGCAAAAATGCCCGGTGGCTACTGAAATCAGTTGATATACCTCAATTACCCTTCTGATAAAGATGTGCATTAAAACACATTTTTCATTTGGTGCGCCGGGCACGGCGCGTTGCGCGTAAGCGCAACTGGTTTGACTGTGGTAGTTAAACCGGTGACTTGGAGGTGTAAGTCCTCTACACACCCGGCAAGGGGAAGTGTTAGCTGAACGGCAAGGGTGCCTATCGCGAGGTAGGATCTGAATGAAGCTGTAAGCAAAATGCTAGCCTGACGAACAGGAAGTGGCTCAGGCGTTGTAGCAGGGTAAGGTGGCTATTATCACTAAAGCCCAATACTTGCACAGAAGACTGCAACGTACAGTCGACAGGTATAAGCAGGACAAATTCGCTTGGAGCGAATTTGCGCGTAAGCCCGAAGGGTTTATCACAAGGATGTGATAAACAACGTCGCGCGAATTACCCCGAGAGATCTGACAGTCTGCCACAGTGCTACCAACATCGGGAGGTGTTGGGATGGATGTTCAGAAGACCGGAAATGCTCCCGGCATTTTCCGGCATACACTCCATCCATGGCGATTTCAGCCGAAACCGCAGTAGTGCTGAAAACCGACAGCATGAAGGGCTGAACATAGTTAACTGTGATTAGGACTCTGGACCTCGATGTTGATTGATGATGCACAAACGCAGCAAGCTGCGGCGGGGTTAGATAACCTTAGCGTATCGGTGTTAAGACCATGGCTGATACTGCATCTGCCGACTATCAAAAGTTGACTGATTGTAGGGAGCTATCTGCCACGGGCAATTCGCAAAGTGGATATCCCAAAGCCAAACGGCGATGTGAGAACACTGGGCATTCCAACCGTAGTAGACCGGCTTATCCAGCAAGCGATAGCACAAGCATTAACACCTTATGTGGAACCGACGTTCTCAAATTCGAGTTACGGCTTCAGACCAAACCGCAATGCGTGGCAAGCGGTGCGCCAAGCGCAGCAGTTCATTCATAGCGGCAAACGCTGGGTCGTCGACATGGATTTGGAGAAATTCTTTGACCGGGTCGACCACGACATCCTGATGTCGAGGCTGGCCAGAATCATCAAAGACGAGCGGTTACTGAAACTCATCCGCCGGTATCTGGAAGCAGAGATGGTGGATGGGAAAGAGGTGTTAAAACGCAATAAAGGTATGCTGCAAGGTGGCCCACTGTCACCGCTGCTTTCGAATATCCTGCTGGATGAACTGGATAAAGAGCTGCAGCGGCGAGGCCACAGCTTCTGCCGCTATGCCGATGACTGCAACATTTATGTCAGCAGTCAAAAGGCGGGCGAACATCTACTAAAAGACCTCAGTGGATTCTTAGCAAAAACACTGAAACTACAGGTAAATGCACAGAAGAGTGCAGTGGCAAGGCCATGGACACGCAAGTTCCTTGGCTACAGCTTCACATGGCACAAAGTGGTCCGACTGAAAAATTGCAGCCAGCAGCGTGGCGAGGCTAAAAGAGAAAATCAGAACGCTCACCACGGGAAATGGTTCAAAATCAGTGGCAAAAGCGATTAGTGAACTGATACCAGTACCGCGCGGGTGGATGAGTTACTTCCGACTGATGGAAGTCAGAGCATGGGCGTCAGCGTGGAACCAGCGTGGTGCTTGGTGGAACTCTGGTGCCAGTCATATGAATCAGGGCTTCAAGAAGAGCTGGTTCGACCGACTGGGATTAGTATCATTGCTGGAATGTCACCGACAGTTCCAGTGTTAACATGAACGGCCGGATGCGGAACCGCACGTACGGTGGTGTGAGAGGACGGCGGGAGTGATCCCGCCTCTTACTCAATATAACACAGCGGATATCGCTTTTGGTGCTTTGCCGCAGTTGTGCTCAGCGTAAGGCCGCTGCGAGGTTTCAGTCGATCGCTAAACCCAGACCTGAATTCCCATTTCCATTAATTCAGTCAGTTCGATTCCGGGAATTTTAACAAAAATCGCCATGTTATATTTTATTTTTTATATAAATCATATGGTTAAGTTTGGAACAGTTTTTGCTTTGTATTATGCAAATGTATCAAAGGTAAATAAACATGGATATCAAAGTCAGTGCAAGTCGGAGAAATTTAAAAAAATGGCATGTGGCGATAGCTGCAGTCGTCTTAACCATTGGTTTTACAGTTTATTTCTATCTGCAGCCTGCTGCCAACAGTAAAATAAACGCAACGCAACTTTGGCTCGGTCAGGTGAAGCAGGGAGATTTAACTCTTGAAGTTGCCGGCTTTGGCGTCCTTGAGTCTAAAGTACAACGTTTTCTGACCGCACCCTATGCTGCAGTGATCGAAGAAATAGTACTGAGACCTGGCGCTATAGTTACCCCAGACAGTGTCATCCTGAAAATGTCGAATCCTGAAATCATACAGGGTGGAATTAATGCGGAGCTAGCGTTGAACACGCAAAAAGCAGTGTTAAAACATCTGATACTGGCACAAGAAAAAGAAAGAATGGAAGCAAATAATGCTCAGTCCGAATTAATGTCAGATCTCGAAGTGGTTAAAGCAAAATTAAAATCGCTGACGGCTGTAGCAAAGCTGGGAGCCGTCTCTCAGCTCACTCTGTTAGAAACTCAGGCTGAATTTGATAAATTAACAGTACGCTTGGCTAACAGTAAAGAAATGTTGGCACAACTGGCAGGACTGCATCAGCAAAGCCGTCAGATCCAACAAGAACAAATTGATGAAAAAACCAGCTTACTTGAATTAGCAAAAGAGCAGCAGAGCCGTTTAGCGGTCAGGGCTGGCATCCATGGAGTATTACAGGGACTGCCGGTTGAACTGGGGCAAAGTGTGACAGCTGGTGGTCAACTTGCACTGGTGGGCGGTACTGATGAGCTGATTGCTGTGGTACAGGTCCCTCAGCGGGATGTACATGGGATGGAAGCGGGGATGCCAGCGACTATAGATACGCGTGGGGGAGGGGCTGAAGGTTTGGTGCGTCGGATTGATCCTGTGGTAAAAGAAGGAAATGTTGAAGTTGAAATCAATCTTATCGGAAAGTTGCCACTTAATGCCCGTCCTTCTATGAACGTGGAAGCAAAAATCAAATTAGGTGAGCTAAAAAATGCTCTTTACATTAAATCACCAGTGAACAGTACTCAAAATTCAAAGCAGCAAATTTTTAAAGTGAATACCACAAATCAAACAGCACAATTAGCCTGGCTGGAGTTCGGTGCCAAAAGTGGCGAGTTTATTCAGATAAAATCTGGTGCTGAAATCAACGACAGTTTTATTCTGAGTGACATGCGTAACTTTGCCGAACAACCGCTGATTAAAATTAATTGAAATAAGGACATTATTATGACGAAATCAATATGCTTGCAATTAACGAAAATAACTAAAGTATTTCGTACCGATGAACTGGAGACACATGCACTGCGTGGGGTCAATCTGACCATTTATCAGGGAGATTTTGTCTCTATCTCTGGCCCTTCTGGCTGCGGTAAATCATCGCTGTTGGCTATTATGGGATTATTAGATACTGCCTCAGGTGGTAAATATATTATTGGCAATAATGATGTCAGCCGACTTGATGTTGATCAGCGTGCTGAAATCCGCAATAAAAGTATTGGTTTCATTTTCCAGTCATTTAACTTAATCGATGAGTTGAGTGTGTTCGAAAATGTAGCACTTCCATTGCGCTATCGTGAGCCGGATGAACATGGAAAGTTAGTAACCGAAGCTGAAATAACTCAGGCGGTACAAAACGCCTTGCAGCAGGTGGATATGGCACACCGCGCAGGTCACAGACCGAATCAGTTGTCAGGTGGTCAGCAGCAAAGGGTTGCCATTGCCAGAGCTCTGGTCGGTTCGCCGGCAATATTACTGGTGGATGAACCCACAGGTAACCTCGATTCAAAAAATGGCGATGCAGTGATGGCATTACTCAAACAGCTTAATCGGGCAGGAACGACCATTTGTATGGTTACCCATGATTCCCGATATGCCGAGTTTGCCAATACCCGACTGCATTTACTGGATGGAGAGATGGCTTCTGCGCATGGATTAGAGGAGGCGTGCTGATGAAGTTAAAACATGAAGTCCTTCATGCCGCTGCCGGGCTTAAACAATATCCGATGTTTGTTTTTACCTTGGTTTTTACTCTGGCATTGACTCTGGGAGCTTTGATCGCAGCCTTTAATTTAAACAATGTGATTATGTTTAAAGGATTGCCTTATCAAAACACAGAACAGTTATACATCTTGGATCAGGAAATAAAACGTGAAGGGAATCACAGAAGGGGTAAGCAGCATATTGATGCCCAGGTACAAATGTATAAAAAAAGCAAAGAATTTTTGCCTTCTGCTTTACTCCTCAGAGGGCGGGGCATACTTGCCAGCACTGAAAGTGAACCAAGGTTAAATTCTTTACATGTTACTTATGAGTTTTTCGAAATATTATCAGTGCCATTTGAAATTGGCAGAGGTTTCTCCAAAAGTGATGACTTGAGTTCGGCCCCGCCGGAAGCTGTGATCAGTTATGACACCTGGCAACGCTATTTTCTTGGTAGAGAAGATATTATCGGTCAAAGCTTGGAATTCGAACGGATGCAGTTCAAAGTTGTAGGAGTGTTAAAAAAAGACTTTAAAGAACCGCTGCTTTTTCAACCCGATGCCAGTGATATCTATATTCCGGCAGCTTTTAGTCAGTTAAACGCGCTCAATGCTGGTGCTGCAACAACTAACTTGCTGACACTGGTACAGATAGTGCCAGGAAATAATATTGAACAAATTGGCTCGCGTCTTACATCAATATTTGACGAATTTATTAAAACAGGTTCGGAAGCTCACTTATATAAAGATGCCGAACTTAGTGCACGACTCATGCTGCTGGAGGAAAATATTAAAGGCGACAGCGGAACAATTACCACTATGATTCTGGCTGGTGCTTTTGTTCTTTTATTGATTGCCTTTGTCAACGTAACAAACTTATACCTGTCACATATTAATAAGAAGCAACAAACGTTGGCAATCTGTGCCTGTTTAGGTGCGAAACCTAAGTTAATATTTAAGCGCTTGTTTGTTGAAAGCCTGGTTCTTACTATGTCATCGACATTGTTTGCCATACTGCTGGCTACCTGGTTACTTACATTTATAAAAGAATTTGCCTACGGCACCTTGCCACGATTATCTGAATTAGGGCTGGACCTCCCAACAGTGATATTCAGTGTTGTGATCGCTTTATTATTAGCGGCATTACTGGCTTTTTGTGGCCGATTTACTGTGAATTATGATGCTTTAAAAGAGCAATTGAATTCGAGTGGTAAAGGTACCAGTGCACAGGTTTCGCCTAAAGTCCGGCAGGTACTGATTGCGTCGCAGACCGCTTTGACCGGATTACTGATTGTTGCCTCTTCGATGGTGTTACAGTTGAGTCTGGCAACAGCAAATCATCCGCTCGGAATTGATGTTGAAAATGTAATTAGTGTTGAAGTTGATGCTGAGAAAAATTACACAACTGAGGCCCAGAAAGAAACACTTGCAGCAGAAATAAGAGAACGTTTCAGTCAGTTGCCGCAGGTTGCTAAAATAGCAAACACTCGAATTTCACCCATCATGCAAGGGCACTATGGTACGTTTGTGTATGATGAGAGTAAAAAAATGATTGGTGGATTTTTGTACAATACTGTGGATGAAAATTTCATGGATATAGTTCAATTACCGCTGTTGCATGGACGGAATTTCAGCCGGGAAGAGGTTGTAGACCATGAAAAAGTGGTGATACTGAGTAAATCAATGGCGCAAACAATATTTGGCGAGACGGATGTTGTTGAAAAGCGTATATATAATTCGAAAGGTCAGGCTTTTACAGTTGTTGGAGTTGTTGGCGATTATTTCAGTGTATCTAATGGTGAACCCTATTTTTATTTCACCTACAAAGCTACAGATATTAATTTACTTATAAAGCTGAAAGATCAGTCATCCTTCTCGAAACTTGATATCCTTCAACAACTCAGGACTATTGACCCAAGTTTGAATATCCAGCAATATCTTGTGTTGGAGCAAACGGCTAGGGATTTGGTCTACAAGTACCGTTTATCCGCCTGGCTGGCCGGAGCATTAAGCTTATTTGCTTTAATCCTAGCATGTACTGGTATCTATGGAGTGATCAGTTACTCTACTCAGATGCGACGTTATGAGATGGGGGTAAGGATGGCTCTGGGGGCTAAGAAAAAACGGATTATTGCGATGGTGTTAAAAGATGCGATGAACCCAATTTTAATCGGGCTTGGGATCAGCCTGCTGCTTTCCGTAGTACTCTATGGCTTGGCCAACAGCCAAGTCACGGGGCTGAGCCAGCCTGATGCAGTGCAGGTGGGAGCTTCGTTGATTTTGCTTTTAGTATTCTCTTTGTTAGCTTGTTATTTACCAGTTAACAATATTGTCCGGAGCGATCCGATAAAAGCACTCCGCAACGAATAGTCGGCAATCACAACTCAAAAGCTACCCGCCATCACAAACGGGTAGTTTTACTAAACAATAAAAATCAAATGCCAAATAAAAAAATAGTGCTTGTTATTGATGATAATGCTGATATTAGGTTAAGTGTCCGGTTTTTGCTAACGAATCATGGCTTTGAAGTGAAAGAAGCTGATAGCCCGATGCAGGGCATTGAACTCCTTAAATCTGAGCCTGTTGATTTGGTAATACTGGATATGAATTTTTCCAGAGATACCTCATCCGGTGAAGAGGGGTTGTATTGTTTAAGAAAAATAAAAGAGTTAGATCAATCCTTACCCGTAGTGGTGGTGACTGGATGGGCAGCGGTTGAGCTGGTTGTCAGCACCCTCAAAATTGGAGCTGATGATTTTATTGAAAAACCCTGGGATAACCAAAGATTGTTGCAAGTGATCCGACAGTCGCTGAAATTGGGCCGTTTAGAAAAACAAAATCTTAAATTGCAACAGTATGTCCGGGAGCAGGAAAAACCAATTCAACTGGTTGCACATTCTGCAGCCATGAAAGCGTTAAAAAGCAAACTGGACGACATTGCATGCACTGATGTCACTTTGCTGTTAACCGGGGAAAATGGCACAGGAAAAAGTACTCTGGCGCAGTATGTTCATCATTTATACCATCAGCACCATGCCCACCAATCTTTCGATGAAAGAAATACTCATTATGTAGAAGTGAACATGGGCGCTATTTCCGAACATTTGTTTGAAAGTGAGATGTTTGGTCATGTCAAAGGTGCTTTTACTGGTGCAGATCAACCCAGGGTTGGCCGCTTTGAGTTGGCAGAACATGGCACCTTGTTTCTGGATGAAATAGCAAATATAGCGCCAGCTTCACAAGCAAAGTTACTGCGGGTGTTAGAGTCAGGTCATTATGAGCGGGTTGGATCCAGCATTACTGCAAGGGCAAATGTTCGACTGATAAGTGCCACAAATGCCAGTTTTGAACGACTTATTTCTCAAGGTCAGTTCCGGCAGGATTTATACTTTCGGCTGAATACCATTGAACTGCAGGTTCCTGCCTTACGAAATCGTCGTGAGGACATCCCGGAATTAGCAAACATGATGATCGTGAAACATTGTCAGCGTTATAATAAACCACTTGTCAAATTACTTCCTTGTGCTTTGGAACGCTTGGCCAATTATGACTTTCCAGGGAATTTACGCGAATTAAGCCATATTTTAGAAAGAATTGTGTTATTTTCGACAGATTCAACAATAAGCATGGAACAACTCGTAGTGAAAGGTATCTTGCCAGAGAACTCCGCCAGCGAAAATAAAACAATTTCGGCGTTACCGCTAATGACTATTGAGCAAGCTGAAAGACAGCTTATTGAGCAGGCATTGCTAAGCAGTCAGGGCCAGACAATTGAAGCCGCAATACTGCTAGGTCTCAGTAAAAGTGCTTTATATCGTCGGCTGGAAAAGTACAACATTACGCCAAAAGAATATTCCTGAACATGAATGACAAATTTTGTGAATTCCTAAACCTGCTTAAAATAGACAGTCTGGAATTCTTTATTAAATCTTTTATTTTGTTTTTCAGTGTCTCATTTTTTTTAATAAGCTTTTCTTTTTTATGGTTGCTTGGCTTAAGTCAATTAGCATTAACTACATCAATGTTGTTTATATTATTGTTTTTGATTTTTATGTATTTCTGGGTCAAAAAAAAATTAATGTCACCATATTTCAGAATTATGGAGGCTATAGAGGCAATTAAAGTTGATGATTACTCTGTAACTTTTTTTCCTGGTTATAAATACGGCGTTATCGAAAAAATATTTTCTGAGATAAATGAGTTTTCAACTGATTTTCGCAATAAAAAAAGACGTTTTGATGAGAAAAATTTGCTGGTGCATAGTCTGATCAAACAACTGGATAGCCCTGTTTTACTACTCGATGCTGAAGGCAGGCTTATTCATGGTAATGCCGCATTTTCGCGCTGGCTTGGGAAAGACTGGCGGATGATTCGCCTGACACCCATCGGTCATTTGGGATTATCTAAGCATAAAAATTACTGGTTGTTTGACAACGACTCGACAAATATTAAGTACAAAATTCGTTCCAGTTTTTATAAAGATTCTGTTGGTGAACATCAGCTGTTAATCTTTACTGACATTAGCCGTGAACTAAGAGATATGCAAACTAAATCCTGGCAGGAAGTTGTGAGGGTGCTGAGTCATGAAATAAAAAATTCTTTAACTCCAATAGTCGCATTATCTCAGGAACTGGCTGACGTTTGTGTTGACCCGCTGCAAAAGGAAATGTTAAATGTTATTTGTGCTCGGGGTAGAAGTTTATCAAAATTTATTTCTCAGTACAGTACGCTTGGTTATGTCTACGAAATAAGTAAAACTCCGTTTAATGTAAAAGATGTTTTGCTGTCAATGTCTGGTTTGTATCCTGATGTTGCGTTCAATTTTGACATTCAGAACGAAATATTAAATGCAGATCCTGTCCTTATTGAACAGGTTTTGTTAAACCTGATTAATAATGCACAGCAGTCAATAATGAAAAAAGGAGGACTAGAAAAAGTCATTAATGTAAGTTGTTATGCGTTGGCTAGGAGAATACATCTTGATATTACAGATAATGGTATTGGTATTGAGAATGTGAGTAATATTTTTGTCCCTTATTACACTACAACACCAGGCGGGCAAGGTATAGGCCTGACTATCTGCAGGAATATTATTGAGCAGCATGGCGGTGAGCTGACGCTGACTAATAACAACATGGGTAGCGGCGCTATAGCCAGTATTAAACTGCCGATGTTGGCAGACGGATCAGGCTAAGAGCATAAACGGTTTTTATCCAAATAGAACATGTGGTTGACCCAAGAACCCGCATATGATCAGATTCAGCCTTTTGCAAAAGGATTATGATGGTTCTACCGGTTATGGTCAGGCCTTTACCGACTCGATCAGCCGGGACTGGGGTGGCAAGCCACTGGAAGACTTACAAAAAGGCATGGCTTTTATTACCCAGGATCAACCTTGGTTAGATGGTAGCAATGCTTGTGCCTTGGGTGCTTCTTATGGCGGCTATATGATGAACTGGATTGCCGGTAACTGGCCAACTGGTTTTAAGTGTCTGGTCAATCATGCCGGTTTATTTGATATGCCATCGTTTTACGGTAGCACTGAAGAGCTGTGGTTCCCTGAACATGACATGGGTGGTCCGGTTTGGAATAAAGAGGGCGATTATCACAAGTTTAACCCGGCGGCCTTAGTGGATAACTGGAAAACGCCGATGCTGGTGATCCATGGCCTGAAAGATTATCGGGTGCCCTATGCCCAAGGTCTGGCGGCTTTTACCACCTTACAGCGCAAAGGCATTGATTCCAAACTGGTATTGTTTCCGGATGAAAATCACTGGATCTTAAAACCAGCCAATGCTGAGCGTTGGTACAACGAAATTTTTGCCTGGATGAAACAACACACGGCAAAATAATCAGCTCAAGTGCCAATGGCCGAAGGTCTTGGCAGCGCATGCAAAAGTCGGCGCTCGCGCCGACTTTTTTGTATCTAGCTATGGATGGGACAGCCTTGCGATCGGAAACTCGCAGGGCTGCATGCCTTAGTCAGATAAATACGCCGCGTGAAAGCGCAAATGCTGCTCGATAAAACTGGCAATAAAATAGTAGCTGTGATCATAACCCGGCTGAGTTTCCAACTGGATGGCGGAGCCACTCTGGGCGGCAGCTGCTAACAGGGTTTCAGGTTTAAGCTGGCTGGCCAGAAACTGATCGGCATCGCCTTGGCTGACCAATATCGGTAACGGGCAATAGCTGGCGGCCAACAACAGACTGGCATCGTAGGCAGCCCAGCTTGCTTGATCAGCGCCTAAATAAGCGGTAAACGCTTTTTTGCCCCAGTCACACTGCGTTGGATTGGCAATAGGTGCAAAAGCGGACACTGAGCAAAAACGTTCTGGTTGGCGTAATGCCATCACCAGCGCACCATGACCACCCATCGAATGGCCACTAATACTGCGTCTGCTGCTAAAGGGTAATTCAGCTTCGCATAAAGCCGGTAATTCCAGACTGATGTAGTCATACATCTGATAATTATCCAGCCAGGGTTGCTCAGTGGCATTGACATAAAAGCCAGCACCTAAGCCTAAGTCATAAGCCGCATCTGCTGCATCTGGTACTTGCTCGCCACGCGGGCTGGTATCTGGCATCACTAAAGCAATACCGAGTTCAGCCGCAATCCGCTGGGCGCCAGCTTTGCTGGAAAAGTTCTCGTCTGTGCACGTCAGGCCGGATAACCAGTACAACACTGGCACCGGATGTTTGGCGGCCGCTGGCGGTAAAAATACTGAAAACTGCATGCTGCAATTGAGCAGCTCCGACTGATGTTGATAACGTTGCTGCCAGCCACCGAAGCAGTGCTGACTGGAGATTTGTTGTAATGACATGGTAACTCCAACAGTGGGCAGAGCAGCGCTCTGCCCGTCAGGGTTAAAAATGAATAACGGTGCGGATCGATTTGCCCTGGTGCATCAGCTCAAAGGCTTCATTAATTTGTTCCAGTGGCATGGTGTGCGTGATAAAAGTATCCAGCTCAAACTCACCCTGCAGATAACGCTCCACATAATCCGGCAATTCGCTGCGGCCTTTGACGCCACCAAAAGCAGTACCACGCCACACCCGGCCTGTCACCAGTTGGAAAGGACGGGTGGAGATTTCAGCGCCGCTTGGTGCGACACCGATAATGACAGATTCACCCCAGCCTTTATGACAGCATTCCAATGCCGAACGCATCACATTGACATTACCGATACATTCAAACGAGAAATCTACGCCACCGTCAGTCATTTCGACAATCACATCCTGAATGGGCTTGTCGAATTTCTGCGGGTTGATCACATCAGTGGCGCCTAATTTCAACGCAATATCAAACTTCGATTCGTTGATATCAATGGCAATAATGCGACCGGCTTTGGCCATCACAGCGCCGATAATAGCGGATAAACCAATACCACCGAGGCCAAACACCGCCACAGTATCACCAGGCTGAACTTTGGCGGTATTCATCACTGCGCCCATGCCGGTGGTGACACCACAACCAAGCAGACAGACTTTTTCCAGTGGCGCTGCTTTATTAATTTTAGCCAGCGCAATTTCAGGTAATACCGTGTATTCGCTGAATGTCGAGGTGCCCATATAGTGGTAAATCGGTTGACCATCTTTAGAAAAACGCGTGGTGCCGTCTGGCATCAGCCCCTGGCCCTGAGTGCTGCGAATGGCCTGACAGAGGTTGGTTTTACCACTTAAACAGAACTTACATTGGCCACATTCTGGTGTATACAGCGGGATCACATGATCGCCAACCGCCACGCTGCTGACGCCTGGTCCGACTGCTTCCACTATACCTGCACCTTCGTGGCCCAGAATACAAGGGAATTTACCTTCTGAATCGGCGCCCGATAGGGTATAGGCATCGGTATGGCAAACGCCGGTTGCGATCAATCGCACCAGTACTTCACCTTGTTGCGGTGGCATCAGATCCACTTCTTCAATCGATAATGGCTGACCTGGACCCCAGGCAACGGCAGCACGGGTTTTAATCATGTTCATAATTATTCCTCAGAAAAGCACCAGCAGTCACAAGCTGTGGTGGAGATGAGCCAGCACAGGGGGATTAACCCTGGCTGCCCTGACGATATAACGCAAGCCGGATAAATAATTGTTCAACTTCAGTTCGGGCCCAAGCCGTTTTACGTAAAAAATTCAAACTGGATTTTAAACTTGGGTTTTCACTGAAACATTTTAGCTTCACTTGCCTGGCAAGCGCTGGATAACCACCATAATGCGCCAACAAGGCCAATAAAATTTGCTCCAGCGTAAAACCATGCAAGGGGTTTTTCGGCTGACTGCGGCTAAGATCTGCCGCTACCGTGCTGCCAGCAGCAGTGGCAGGCACTTTGGTGCTGATGTCTTCAGTCATGTTGAGCTCCACTCTGGCTGGCTTGGTTAGGCTTGTCTGCCGTGCTAAGCGCCGTTTTGCCGCTGGCCGGTTGGGCAGGGGCTGCCGGCGCTGTTTGCACTGGCACAGGTTCGGCGGCCACTGCCGGCAATTGCCAAGGGATCACCGGCGATTGCCCATGCGGCGCAAATAAAGCCCGCCATTGGCCGTTAAAATGTTCATCTTCAGTGCCGATGGCGAGGCTGCTACCGGCGATTAAATTGCTCGGCGCTGCCAGCGCTTCGACTTTAAAACCATCAATCTGCCAGAACGCCTGACTGCTGGCGATGACGCTGATGGGCTGGGCCGCTTGCACGTCAATCAAGGCAATCTGATAAATAATAGAACTGAATGGGCCATTATCACTGGCTTCACGCACGGCACTGGCCCACAGAATATTAGACTCCAGATAGAGATCGGCAATATCACGCAGGCTTGGATCCATGCTAAACGGCAGCGGTGGCTGGGCCGCAAAGGTTTGGGCAGACCAGATAATATCGCCGGCGGCTAAATCCAGTTCACCGGCAATCAATTGACCTCTATTACCCCGACCGCCACGCTCACCCAGGATCAACAGATAACGGTTGGCAGCTTTAGCGGCACAGACCAGACCTTCAAAGTTATCGCCACTTTGTTGTTCACTGTTATCCTGTTGAATGGGTAATGGATAACTGCCAAGAATAGTGGCTTGATTTTGTTGTACTTTAAAATGGAATAACCGGCCGAATTCTCCATGCCAGCTGCCACTTTCAGCCGCCAGAAACTCATCTGGCCGGCCAGGTAAGGCACAGGCGGACTCCAGATCATTGGAGGCCTGTTGTTGTGGCCAGTTGCTGACGGACAGCGGCTGATAACTCTGGATGCCATGTTCTGTCAGTTGCAGTACGCCAAGCCGGCTGCCCCCCTGGTCGATTTTTTTATCCTGCACCAGCAAATAGCGATCCTGTTCCATTTTGGCCATAGCACTGATGCCAGGTAAGTTGACCTGCAATTTCGGCCGGCTCAGTGTGAACCAGCGTGGGTCGACTTCCAGTTGGAATAACAACGGCGACATCTGCTGAAAATGCACGGCATTGACATCACACTGAATATTATCCGGATAATGTTGTTTCCATGGGTCATTCACCAGATACACCCGGTTACCATGCACCGCCACGCCTTCCAGCGCAGTTTGCACCATCCGCTCATAAGCAGGGCATAAGCCAGAGTTGTCGGTCGCCACATAAAAACTCAGTGGCTGCACATATGGCGCGACTCTGTTGGTCAAATCAAAGATCCAGAGCTGATCGTCATTGCGCGCCACCGCCACCAGATAACCCGGATGGCCAGGGATCGGACTGGGTAAAAAGTCGATGCCATTAATCGGATGGCCTTTGCTATCCAGCGGCGGTAATGTCAGATTGGCATCGATCACTTTGACGAAGTTATCTTTGGCCCAAAAATCAGCGGTCAGCCGCGTTTTGAAAATGGCCGGAAAACTGGCACTGTTTTTTTCCAATGCCAGATACAGATTCTGAAAATCATCCACGGCCAGGCCTTCAATGCCATCATTGGGTAAATTGCCCACTTTACTGTCGAGCGGGAATTGTACTGGCCTGACGGCGGTGATTTCTGCCGCAGTAAAATCATCATTTAGACTGATTTTTAGCAACAAAGTCGGATAACTGGTGGAATTGGTTTGGGCATACTTGCGGCTGCAAGCCGGGCTGAGTTGCGCCCGGCTGGCATCTTCAGTCACAGTGATCAGCGTTTTGTCGTCGATCCTATCCCAGGTCAGGGCTTCCAGATCAGGTGAGTTGACCAGATAGTCACCAAAACAGCTATTGCGCACCTGCTCAGAGACGGTGATGTCAATCGGCGGTTTGTTCAGAGTGGCGGTCGCCGGGTCAAGCCGGAAAATCTTCATCCGAAGTGCCGGATCGGCACTTTGATCGCCGAGGCTTAACAGTTCATCATGGTGCCAGGTCAGGCCTGAGGTTTGCGGATCTTTCAGTGGTTGTTGCGCCTGATCGCGGATCCAGCTGCCAGTCAGGGCCTGCTCGGCCAGGGCGGGTGCTGACAGCGATATAGCTATCAACAGCAAACAAAAACGACGACAAGTCAGACTCATAGCTATCCTAACAAAACTGTAACATAAACGCGGTAGACAACGCCGGAGAAACAGCGGCAGTAAAGAGGCGACTAATTTACCAGAAAAATAAAGCTCAGCATACCGAAGACGATTAAATGCGGCATGGATAAGACTAAGCCAAAATAGATGATCAGTTGCGGGCCTGAACTAGATAGGGAGACTGCACTGTGATGGATGAACTTTATAGCGGCTCAGTCTGGAGCCGCTATAAAGTTGGCAGGATAATTAATAACCTTTGGCGTGGACGTCGCGCACAGCGCGGCCGGATGGATCAGTCAGTTGCGCCATTTTCGCATCCCAAGCCAGCGCTTCCGGGGTCGAACAAGCGACAGATTTACCGCCTGGCACACAAGCAATAGCACCACTGTGCGGGAAATGCTCTTCGAAGATCACCCGATACAAATACGCTTCTTTACTATCCGGCGTATTGACCGGGAAACGGAAGCTGGCCGTGGTCAGTTGTTGATCCGTCACTTCTTTTTCGGCAAAAGCTTTCAGACTGTCAATCCAGCTGTAGCCCACACCATCGGAAAACTGCTCTTTTTGCCGCCACAAAATTTCATCCGGTAACAAACCTTCAAAGGCCTGGCGCAGGATATGTTTTTCGATTTTGCCGTTGCCGCACATCTTGGCTTGTGGATTGAGCCGCATCGCGACATCCATAAAGTTTTTGTCCAGGAACGGCACCCTGGCTTCAATACCCCAGGCTGACATGGCTTTATTCGCTCTGTTGCAATCAAACATATGCAGGCGATCGAGTTTACGCAGTGTTTCTTCGTGGAATTCCTTGGCATTAGGGGCTTTATGGAAATATAAATAACCACCAAACAGCTCATCAGAACCTTCGCCAGACAGCACCATTTTAATCCCCATGGCTTTGATTTTACGTGCCATCAGATACATAGGGGTCGAAGCACGAATGGTGGTGACATCATAAGTTTCCAGATAGTACACCACGTCGCGCAGGGCATCGATGCCTTCCTGCACTGTGAATAAGACTTCGTGGTGCACTGTGCCAATAGTATCTGCAACTTTACGGGCTGCGATTAAATCCGGTGAACCGGCCAGACCAACCGCAAAGGAATGCAACCGTGGCCACCAGGCTTCAGATTGACCGTCATCTTCCACTCTGTTGCGGGCGAATTGCTGGGTAATGGCAGAGATTAACGAGGAGTCCAGGCCGCCGGATAACAATACACCATAAGGGACATCAGACATCAAATGGCTTTTGACCGACTGCTCCAGCGCCGTTTTCAATTCAGCTAAATCGGCTGGATTGTCTTGCACGGCAGCATAACTTTGCCAGTCGCGACTGTAGTAAGGCTGCAGTTTGCCGATTCTGCTGTCGAAATAATGTCCTGGCGGAAATTCCTGCATTTGTTTACAAACCGGCACCAGCGCTTTGAGTTCCGAAGCCACATACAACTGACCATGTTCATCGTAACCGTAATAAAGCGGAATAATGCCGATATGGTCGCGCGCAATTAAATAACGTTGTTGTTCGGCGTCATACAGGATAAAAGCAAACATGCCCTGTAATTGGTCAATAAAATCGGCCCCATGCTCAAGATACAAAGGCAAAATCACTTCGCAATCTGATTTGGTTTGAAACTGGTAGTCAACAGTCAAATTTTTCTCTAAATTCTTGTGATTATAAATCTCCCCATTCACTGCCAGAATGTGATTTCGATTTGGATTAATCAGAGGTTGCGCGCCATTTTCAGTATCTACAATCGCCAGACGCTCGTGCACGAGGATGGCATTATTGTCATTCCATACTCCAGACCAGTCTGGACCACGATGACGTAATAACTTAGATAACTGTAGCGCCTGTTGGCGCAAGGCTTTAACATCAGTCTTGATGTCAAGCACCCCGAATATCGAACACATGATAAAAACTCCGTTAGATTTAATCCGAATAAAAACATTCAATTTGGCAGTATGTACGTCAAGACGTACTGACCTGACTCTGCCATTTACCGCAAAAATTGCAAGCGCTTTTTGCATTTTCACTGAAGTAACTGCAACCGGAGGTTTTCAGCGCAGGAGACAAGCGGATGTCTGAAGTCACGACAAAAAACCAGAATGCACGTTTTACTGCCCCGGCCACCTGGCAGACTGAGCTGTTAACGGCAAATCCACTGTTTGCCGATTTATGCCAATTATTTCCATTTGCCAGTCAGTCAGACTTCCCGACAGTGACTGAACTTAATCAATGGCTGGCGTTACACCAGCCGCAGGCAACGATTCAATTCGTGACGGATGAAGTACTGGCTGCAGATGGGCGTTATTACGAGGTTTTTATTCATCAGACCGGTCAAATCCCAACCCGGCAGCAAAATTGGCATGATTTGTTTGGCGCTTTGATCTGGTGTTTGTTGCCCAACACTAAAACGCTGCTCAACCAGTTGCATATGCAGGAAATCAAGCTGTATGGCCAGCAACAGCGCAGTAAGCTGCGCAATAAACTGACGTTGCTGGACGAATGTGGTGTGATCCTGGCTTATAGTCCGGCCGCCACAGAGCTGATTGTGCAATTACAACAGCATCAATGGCAGTCGGCTTTTGTCGCCAAACGGTATTGCTGGACCACAGCGGCAGATCATGACACTGGCAGCGGGGCTGCTCAGGAAAACCTAGCCAGAGCGCAAGTGATGCCGCTGATGTTTGGGCATGCCAACTATGAAATGGCAACCCGGCCTTTTATCGGCCTGACCGGCAAGCTGCTGGCATTGCCGGTGGCTGACGACTTTTGGCAATTGTCATTATGGCAACGTTATGCCGTGATTGACTGCGCACTTAGTTTACAAATTGCCAACAGCGATTTTTTATTGCAAGCTGCGCAATTAACGCCGTTGCCATTACTTGGGGTGCCGGGCTGGTATGCTGCGAATACTGCTGCCGATTTTTATCTTGATCAGCAGTATTTCCGGCCTTTGCCATTGCACCGCAGGGCAGCTTTGCTGCATAACAGGGAGTCAGAATGATCCAAATCCAACATTTGGCCAAAGCCTTCGCGCTGACCAAAGATCATAAATTATCCGACAGTGAAAAAGCCGATGTCCGTTTTGGTGGCACTTTGTTTCATTCGGTGCGCGATGTCAGTTTTAACTGTGCTGCCGGTGAAGTGCTTGGGTTATTAGGCCCAAACGGCGCAGGTAAAACCACGACGCTCAGGATGCTTTCTACCGCCTTGCAACCGGACCGTGGTTCAGTGTTGATTGATGGTAGGGATGTGCTGAAAAACCCGCTGGAAGCTCGCAAAAGGTTAGGCTTTTTGTCCAGTAGTACAGGGTTGTATGGCCGGCTGACTGCGCGGGAAAATATTGCTTATTTTGGCCGTTTACATGGCATGACAGAAACGGCGTTAAATGAGCGGATTGAGCAGCTGTTTAGTTTGTTGTCGATGCATGAGTTTGCCAATCGCCGTGCTGACAATATGTCGACCGGGATGAAACAAAAAACCGCGATTGCCAGAGCTGTGGTGCATTCGCCCAAAGTGGTGGTGCTGGATGAACCGACCACCGGGCTGGATATTATGACGGTGCAAACGGTGCTGGATTTTATTCAGTCGCTCAAAGCACAAGGCACCCCTGTGATATTTTCCACCCATCACCTGGATGAAGTGGCAGCTTTGTGTGATCGGGTGGTGGTGATCAATCAGGGCATCAGTGCTTTTGATGGCAGTCTGAGTGAATTTCGACAGTTATCGGCGACTGGTGATTTGCGCCAGGCGTTTTTACAAACTTTAGCGCAGGAGCAGGCATAACATGTGGCAAGTGTACTTAAAAGAGCTGACTGAGCTTTTGCGCGACAAAAAAACACTGCTGTTTGTGATTTTATTGCCGGTACTGATTTTCCCAGTGTTGTTTGGCATTATGGGTTTGGTGATGTCCAATGTCAGCCGGCAGGCTGAAGCCGAAGAACACCGGTATGTGATTATCAACGCTGAAAAAGCACCACAATTTGCCGATGCCTTGTTTTACCATAAAAACTTCAAACGCATGACCACTGAACTGCGGGATCCGGCTGCGCTGAAACAAGCCATTCGCGACAATCAGTTTGATCTGGCCATTGTGATCCCAGCTGATTTTAATCCGGCGGCGGATAATTTGCAGCAAAGCAAATGGCAGCTTATTCATAACAGTTCATCGCAATTGGATATGATTTCCAAGCATTTCACTGAATTGCTGCAGACCTACAGTAAAAGTTTACAGCAGGCGAAACTGACTGGCTTAGGCGTCAGTGTTGACAGCATTACCGCCTTGCTGGAGCCGGTGGCGGTGGAAAAAATAAATACCGCAGAAAGCCGGGAAAATGTCGGCGAATTGATTGGCGGCTGGATTGCTTATCTGTTGGTGCCGCTCTGTCTGGCCGGCGCTTCTTATCCGGCGATGGATATTGGTGCCGGCGAAAAAGAGCGTGGCACGCTGGAAACGCTGCTGATTTGTCCTATTGCCCGCACCTCGATTGTGTTGGGTAAATTTCTGACCGTACTGACGACGGGTCTGGTGGCGGCGGCCATCACAGTGATAAGTTTTGGCGGCTGGGGTTATCTGATTGGTTCGCTGGCTGGGGTGGATATTGTCGAAAAAGCCATGTCTACTTTGGGCTTGTTGGATCTGGCGTTGATTCTTGCACTGTTGATCCCGCTAACAGCGACCCTGGCCGCGGTGTTGCTCAGCTTGTCGATTTATGCCCGCAGTTACAAAGAAGCGCAAAATTATATTGGTCCGCTGACGATGGTGGTCTTTATGCCGCTGGTGGTGTCCATTTTGCCGGGGATTGAACTGAACTGGAAACTGGCACTGGTGCCGGTACTGAATGTGGCACTTGGGATTAAAGAACTGGTCAAAGGCACCATTGACTACAGTTTGCTGGGCTTGATTTTAGTCTCAACCTTGCTGTTAGCTGGCGCCATGATTGCATTTTGTGTCAGTTGGTTCCAACGTGAAAAAGTGTTGTTTCGCTAGCGGCCGTTTGATCTGCCGCCAACACCCCAGTTGAAGCTGATGGAGCCTTGGATGTCCCATGAAATGTCTGATGAAATGTTCGATGAAATGATACCAACAGAGGTGTTCAGCGCCGTGGTTAACCCATATGCGGGCTGTTATCTCGGTCCGGAGCAACTGTTGCCTTTGCTGCAGTCGACGGCCCCTGATAGGGCAGTGGCGCTTTTCCGTAAAAGGTTACAAGCTTCTTTAGCTGCCTGGCAGCCTTTATATCAGCTGGTTTGGCTGGATTTGCCAGCCAGCGCAGCTGTGCTGATCCCTGAGGCTTTGGCACAAGGCTTTGAATTTCATCATTGCCAGCCGCAACAGCTGATGCTGGTGAAAAAGTTACAACCGCAGGCCTATTTACCGCTGGCTGCGACTCACAGTATTGGTGTGGGTGCTTTAGTCTGGTCTGGTGATCGGCAAGACAGGGGCCAGGTACTGATGGTGCAGGAGCAGCCGTTGCCCGGTCAAGCTGCTGGTTATTTTAAATTACCCGGCGGCATGGTGGAGCCCAAAGAGCACCTGGTGCAGGCGGTACAACGTGAAGTACTGGAAGAAACCGGTGTCAGCGCTCAATTTGTTGGCATGCTGGGGCTGCGGCATCATCATCAGGGTCAGTTTGGGGCGTCAAATCTCTATCTGGTCTGTGTCCTCTATGCCGGCTCACCGGCGCTATTGCCCGCGTTATCGCCACAGGCTGGTGAAATTGCCATGGCACGCTGGTTTTGGCCTGAGGAGTATCTGAGCGATGAAAAAGCCCATCCTTACAATAAGTTATTGCTAAGCAGGGCGTTAGACGCACCGCTGTGGCCCGATACCAAAATAGCCCAGTACCGGGCCCGTCACGACGATTACGAAATTTTTATCGCTGCAGCCATTAAGTCCGCAACCAAGTAGCGACTGCTTCGAAATAACACGCCGCTTTGCCTTGTCATCCGAATGCCATCAGAGCCACAGATACTGCCAGCAGAAATATGCTTTGCGCTGTCGTATTTACTGGCAGTGGCAGCTTTGTCAAAGGTGGTGCGATGAAACAGCGAATATTGCTGCTGATGTTATTACTGGGCTTGGCTTTACCGCAAACAGCAGCCGCTGAATTATTAGCGGCCAGCCCCAGTCGGCAGTTATTGCAAACTTTGCAAAATTTCGCCCAAAAGCATCACCAGTATCGCTCTGATCAGCAGCAATACCAGCAAGCTGATTATTGGCAGGCTAGTCTGGAAGGCGACTGTGAGGACTATGCCTTGTGGTTACAGCAAAAATTGTTGCTGCTGGCCGTGCCAAGTGAACTGGTCTGGGTCTGGCGTCAGGGCCAGAGTCATATGGTGTTATTGGTGGCAGATCAGTATGTGATGGATAATCTGCAGCCGCAGGTGCTGTTGCTGGCCGATGCCAAAGCACAGCATCATTATCAGCGGGTGTTTGGCAAGTGGCAGTTACAACATGGCCAGCAGGTTTTTGTAGCGCAGTCAGAGTTATAGTTCAAGCTGGTCTGCCTTGGGCTTGCTGGCTAATCCGGCATTGGCAGGCAGGGGCCAACTGGCCGTTAACAAGGCGCCACTGTCTGTGGCATTACGAGCAAGCAACTGACCCTGATGCAAATGCAGGATATCACGGCATAGTGTAAGGCCAACCCCTTGTCCCTCCGGCTTGGTGGTATAAAAGGGGGTAAATAAATTAGCCGGATTGGCAAAGCCCGGACCGGCATCCTGCAAGCTGAAGTGTTGTTGCTGATGCTGCTGATAAAACTGAATTTGTAACGGCACACCGGCCGGTTGCGGTGCTTGCTTAGCATTTTTCAGCAGATTCAACCAGAGTTGTTCAAATAACAGCGGATCAGCAAAACACCAGGTCTCGCCTTGAAAATTCACCGGAATATTCAGTAGTTCTGCACAGCGTGCCACCAGTGTATCCAGTCTGAACCATGTTGGTTGGGCCGGTGGTAATTCACTAATTTCACGATAAGCGTCAATAAATTTCAGTAATCGGGTCGCCCGCAGGCCAATCCTGCTGAGCACCTGACGCACTTGTTCGGTTTGCCATGCTGGTTGTGCTAACAGTGTCTGTGTCATAGATGCCATTGGGCTTAAAGAATTGCGCAGTTCATGCGCTAACACTCTGACCAGTCCAGTCTGACTCTGTCGCTCGCCGGCATGCAAGGCCTGGCGCAAATCCAGGGCAAACCACAGCAGATATTGCTGCTGGCCAAGGGTTAACTGCAATTGCTGTTGCCGCCAGCCGCTTGGGCACAGGGCCAGCGGCAATTGCAAAGATGTCGGTTCGGTAAAACCACACTGTGCGCTGGATTGGCCCTGTAACAGCGGTCGTTGCAAAAAATCAGCGGCTGCTTTATTGGCAAAACAGAGTTGCAGCTTTTGATCAAATAGCAACACCGGGTAGGGTAACCATTGCCACAGTTGCTGAAATAGCTGTTGTTCGGTTTGCAACTGGCTGGCATGACCGGCCTGCTGCTGTTGTAGTCTGGTTAATTCTGCCAGCCCTTGCTGACAATAAGCCGGCAGTTGCTCAGTGGCAATCCGAAGATTATGTTCGCCATGGCGCATGGCATCACAGCTGAGCGACACCCAGCGCCAGGGGCTCAGGTAACGCCGGGTACACCAGCTTAAAAAACCGATTTGTAGCAGTAATAACCCAAGGATCAGGCTCAACAACGCCAGCCAGTCCCAGCCTTGTGCTGCCAGTAGCCAGCACAGCAGAGAGCCCAGCAGCAGGCTGGGTAAGCTCCAAATCAGCAGTTCTGGGGCTAAAGATGTAGTGCGGCCTGTCATCAGCACAGATCCTGTGGTGTAGATTGTTGCGTGGGTTCCGCACTGCCATCGGCGAGTTTTTCTAATCGCCTGGCCAGCGCATGGCGGCTGATCCCGAGTAATTGCGCGGCCTGCGTTAACTGGTACTGGCTTTGTGCTAAGGCTTGCTGGATCAGATTTTTTTCCATCTGAGCTAAATCCAGCGAGACGGGTTGTGCCGGGCCAGCGCTATTTTGCGGCGCTTTGGTGCTGCCATTGGCCAGTGGCAGTTGTTCAATCACGCCATGCTGGCACAGCAAGACTGCACGCTCCAGCAAATGACTGAGTTCGCGGACATTGCCAGGCCAATGATATTGCTGCATTTGCAGCAAAGCCGACCGGCTCAGCTCAGGGGCAGTTTTACGATATTTCTGACTGAACAAACGGATAAAATGTGTGGCCAGTGCCGGTAAATCGGCCTGACGCTGTCGCAGTGGCGGCAGCTGCAGCACAAAAGTATTGAGCCGGTACAATAAGTCCTGCCGGAACAGTCCTTGTTCGATCAGTGTTTCCAGTGGCGCATTGGTGGCGCTGATCAGCCGGACATCGGCTTGTTCAGTAACGCTGGATCCCAACATTTCATATTGACCGCTTTCTAACACGCGTAATAATTTAGGTTGCAGTGGCAGCGGCAAACAGCCAATTTCATCGAGAAATAAACTGCCACCTTCGGTCATGGCAAAACGGCCAAGTCGTTGCTGGCGGGCATCGGTAAAGGCGCCTTTTTGATGGCCAAATAACTCAGCTTCAAACAAAGTATCCGGGATAGCTGCCATATTCACGCTGACCAGTGGTGCTGTGGCGCGATTTGACAACTGATGCAGCCGGCTGGCCAGCACAGATTTACCAGTGCCGTTTTCACCCAATATCAACACATTGGCATCGGTGGTGGCGATTTGTTGCAGTAGTTGCTCCAGTTCCAACATGGCTGGACTTTGCGCTATCCAGGCTGGGGTCCTTTGCTGATGCAGTGCTGTCAGCCGCTGCTGCTGACTGGTTAACTGTTTTAGTTGTTGTTGCTGGCTGACATAGCTGAGTAACTGCTGATTGTCCCAGGGTTTGGTCAGAAATTGACAAGCTCCGAGCCGGATAGCCGCCACCGCCAGTTCAATACTGCCCCAGGCCGTCAGGACAAAGACCGGTATTTGCCGTGCCACCAGCGTCGGTAATAACGCCATACCTTCCTGACCGCTGGTGGTATCGCGGCTAAAATTCAGATCTAACAGCACTAAGTCGGCTGGGCGCTCAGCCAATCGGGTGAACACTTCAGCCGGACTGGTCGCTTCGCGGCAACGATAACCGGCACCTTGCAATAATAACGTCAGTGCCAGCCGGATATCGGCATCATCATCGGCAATCAGTAGTTCAAAAGCGGCCATTGGGACTCCATTTTTAACAGTGAGCTGCACACTTTGCAAGGTAACTCACTGATTTACAAATATGATTTGATGGCGCCTTGCGAAGCCGGCAGCGCCATCCGATGTTATAAAGATCTTAAGGTTTGTAACGGATCTTGCGCTAAGGTTTGTCGCACCGGCCACCAGCCAGCGAATGCCGCCACCAACCACATCAGCAACGCCAGCAGCAACTGCATCGGCAGTTCCAGTTGTTCCAACTGGGGAAAATAATGCCAGAGCTTGGCAAGTAACTGATGCGAAATCAGCAGGGCTAAAGCTACGGCCAGCGCCAACAGTGGCAGCAGTGGTTTGAGCATCAGCAGATATAACTGACGCTGACTGGCGCCGGTTGCCAGCCGGACCGCCAGTTCATAACGGCGCTGATGGCTGTACAAACGGCCAATACCCGCCACGCCGAGCACAGCCAGTAGCAGGGAAGTGGCGGCTAACAAAGCAATCAGATAAAAATTTAGCCGTGACTGGCGGCTGTGTTGCTGAAAAAAATCCATTAACGACGTCCATTGCAGCTCTTCGGACAGACCCGCTTGTTGCAGTAATTGTGTGACTTGCTGCTGTTGTTCCGGTGTGAGCGCGCTGCTACCATCGCGGTGGCGCAGTACCAAGCCCGGTTTCATGTCTTGGTGCGGCAATCGATAGAAGGTGGGTAACGCCAAATAGCTTTTTACATCCTGTAAAATCCCAACCACCTGAAATTGCTTTTCTTCCTGGAATAATGTCAGGCCAACGGCTTGGGTCCAATCATTGCCTGCCAGTTGTTTGGCATAAAACTGATTGATGAGCACCGGGGTCGGGCCGCCAGCAGCCAAATCAGCTGGTTGCAGGTAGCGTCCATGCAGCAATGGCATCTCAAATGCTGAATGATAAACCGCATCAGTTTGTTGGGTGAGTACCATCCCGACCTCATCACTGCCTTGCTTTTTCAGGAGCAGCATTTTAAATGCACTTTGGATTGGTAAGCCTTCTGCCAGCAACACCTGATATTCTGGCAGCTGTGCACTGATAAGTTGCTGTAAACTTTGCCAACGTAAAAAATCGGCATTGTCCTGTTGTTCTTTGATGGCTTGCTCAACCTGCTCCTGGCTGTCAGCTATGCTGCGGTTGACCGTTAAATGACTGGCAGGTTGCAGTTGATAGCCCAGGTCTGTATAAATGTGGCGGTACGACGATAACGTCAGGCAAGCAGCGGTCAGCACCACAGTGGTTGACAATAACACCTGTAAAAGCAACCAGCTACGCGCCAAGCCTCGTTGAGCTGGCAGACCTTTGCCGCTGGCTGCTAAGGTACTCTGCAAGTGCGTGGCAAAGTACCGCGTTAACAATGGCAAACTTAAGGCAGTGGTTAACAGCAGCACGACCAGTAACAGCGCCAGTATGTCGCTCGGGGTTAATTGCATTTGGCTGACGAGTGGAAATAAACCCCCCGTGATCTCAGGCAGTAATCTTAACAGCCAGGCCGCAGTCAACAGTGCCAGGGTGAAGGCCGGTAAAGTCCAGGCCAGCAATTCTGTAAAAATCAGCACTCTTAATCTGCCAAGGCTGCAACCAGCGACCAGTTGCAGTGCCATGTCCCGCTGTCGGCTGGTAAAGCGACCAGCGGTCAAATTAGCCAGATTGAGCACTGTGATTGCCAGTAATAACATGCTGACAGCCAGCAGCATTAACGCCAGTACACCACTTTGCCCTAAGATCAGCTGCAAATAGGGTTGTTGTGTAATGGATAATTGCCGGTGAGGATGGCTGGCAGGCAAACCTTGTTGGTCAAGCTGAGCCTGGTACCATGTTTGCAGATCCTGTTGTTGCAGTTGTTGGGTGGATGTCTGGCGATAAAGCAAGACTGTCGTTTGCTCGCCAGTCAGTTGGCTTGCCAATTCAGCGTCAGGGATAAACTGCCAAATTTGGTTGGGCTGGGTCAAAGCGCTGGAGGAATGGCCAGCAAAATGTTCAACCACGCCAGCAATACTCATGTCGAACCCAATGGCCTGGACTTGCGCTATATCCTTCACCCCGGCAATAGGCTGCAGCCATAAAGTGCGACTGATACAAATAAGGCTCACAAACATCGCCAGCATTAACGCCAGCGACAGCACAAAGGGCACACTTTGCGTCGGTTTTCGCAGCAGTTCGCGCAGGCCTTGCCAGAACGATTGCTGCAACAGTGGCCATAATTGCCACCAACGGCTGCTTGAGGTTGCGGTCAAAGGTGCGGTTGAGATGTGGTCACTGTGCATGTTAAGCGACCTCGCGAGCGATTGCGGCAATCAGTTTGCCATCAAGTAACTGCAAGGTGCGATGGGCGCAAGCGCTGTAGCGGCTATCATGTGTCACCATGATAATGGTGGTGCCAGCACGATTCAGCTCGCCGAGCAGCGCCATCACGGCATCGCCGTTTTTACTGTCCAGGTTGCCGGTCGGCTCGTCGACTAACAATAAATCCGGTTGGGTGACAATAGCCCTGGCAATTGCCACCCGTTGTTGTTGGCCGCCGGAGAGTTGGGATGGGTAAAAATCAGCCCGATGCGACATATCAACCTGTTCCAGACAGGCCATCACTTGTTTGGCAATATCCTTGGCTGGCAGGCCGCGGTGGCGCAGTGGCAATGCCACATTATCAAAAACCTTCATGCTATCAATCAGGTTAAACGCCTGAAATACAAAACCAATATGGCGATTGCGGATCAAAGCGCGCTGATCGGTATTCAGTTGGCGGGTATCCAGCCCTGCTAACAGGTAACTCCCGCTACTGTATTGATCCATCAAGCCAAGTAAATGCAACAGGGTAGATTTACCGCAACCTGACGGACCGCTGATACTGACAAACTCACCGCGCGTGACCTGAAATGTCAGCTCCTGCACTGCCTTGGTAATGAGCTGTCCCTGGCGAAATTCTTTGGATAGTTGCTGCACATCAACCACGATCTGTGGGTTGGCACTATGGTCTGGAACCACTTTGATCATCTTATTTTTCCTTTGCTAGTTTGATTGTATCAAAAGTCAGCCAGTGCGCGGGCACGGTCGACAATACTTTTTCACCTTGAGTTAACCCGGATTTCACTAAAATCTGTTCGCCACTGATATCACCGAACACCACATCACGCCGCACCGCTTGCTGTTCGGATTGCAGCACAAAGACTTGTTGTTGATTGGGTAAAAAACTGGTCAGGTATCGGATATAAAGCGCCGACGCTAATGGCTGTAAGTCAACTTGAGCCCTTAATCTTTGGGCCGGTCGGGCGCCTGCCGGCAATGGCCGTTCCGGTTCTGCCTCCGCCATCACCATGCCTTCTTTGACGACGGCTTCTACCCGGCTGATGCGGGCAGGTAATTGCTGGCCAGCCAGTTCCAGCGTCAGCCGCGTACCGGGTTGGATCTGACTGGCATGGCGCTCTGGTAACCATAACCGCACATTTAATTGCTGTTGACTGCCAATACGTGCCAGCGGCGCGCCCGCGACGACCGACTGGCCAATTTCGACGTCCAGCTGTTGTACCAGTCCGTTGATACCGGCTCGCACTGTCAATTGTTGTTGTTGCTGTAACAGCAACTGATAAGCACTTTGCAACTGCTTGAGTTCAAGTTGACGTTGGGCATGCTGAGCCAGTTGCATCTGGCTAAATTGCTGCAATCGGGCCTTGGCATTGCTGGTGGCTGCTTGCAACTGATGAAATTTCAGTTCAGTGCGTTTGAGCTCCAGTTGTGACACCACACCGCGTTTTTGCAATTCCAGATGAACATTGAGTTCCAGCGCTGCTGCGGCTTGTGCGGCGGTGCGCTCAGACAGCTGATCCTGTTGCAGCAATAATTCCTGTTGCTGCAAAGCGGCAAAGGCCTGTAATTCAGCTTGTTTTTGCTGCACCTGCCGCTCGGCAGTCTGCACTTGTTGCACCAGTTCCGGATTGTCCAGTTGCAGCAGGATGGTTTCTGGTTGTACTTCTGCCCCTGGCCGCTGCAGTAATGAAGTCACAGTGGCTGGTACCGGGCTGGTTAACAGGCGCTGTTGCTGGCTAATCAGCTCGCCGCTGACGTTGCTTTGTTGCATAAAAAGCCCTTGCTGCACAGTGAGCAACTGATCGGCCTGATAACTGAGCACCGGCGCACCGAGTGTGTGCCATAGCAAGAGTGCCAGTGGCAGTAACAACAGCCAGTGCCAATGATGCAACCAGCGGCGGTAAAAGGGGGGCGGTGGTAACAAAATATCCAATCTTAACCTCAACATCACTCACAGGATGCCAAGCTATAGGAAGTTTTGTGCCAACATTTTTAATGTTAAAAATCAGATGGTTATATTTATTGTTAGGGGCTTTATCTTAAAATCGCGCCGCGTGGCGCGCGATTTCGCGCCACGCTGGCTGGTTGCTGTCATGATGGCTCAGACTAGACCCAGCACTGGGATACCGGCCTATGCTTTCGCTGATTCAGCACACCCGTCCGGCAATAGAAACCGGTTTGACCATCAGCATGGCGCGCTGACCAAGAGCGACATTGGCATTCGGGAAAATAATGGCTTCACCGGGTTGTTCGACCCGATATTCGAGATTGCCATCCCTGGCTAGAAGTGTGCCCAGCGGCAGTTGAGTAAAGTTTTCAATCGAAGCGGCAAAACAAAGTTCAAAAGCATCGGTTTGTTTGTTGATGGAGCGATACACTTCAAACAGCTGAAAATCGCTTTCCACAAATGGCTTTAATTGCAATGGACCGCCGCTGATCAGCGCACGCAAGGTGTCGGTCACGGCGCTAAACCGGCTCATATCGTTTTGGCCCATTGGCCGCACTTTGCCAAGCTCCAGCGTGAAAGCTGCAGCACCATGGGTGTGGGCGGCATAATAACTAAAAGTGGTGGCCGGGCTTTGCATCAATAAAAAGGTGTGAATGTCACAAGCGGCCAGCAAGCTAAACTGGGCTGCTGACCAGGGCTTGCCATGCAAAAACGGATATACCGCAAACTTCTCAAATTGTGAGCCACGAATGGCGGTGTGTAAATCGTATAAACAGCGCTGCCGGCCAGCAGGCAGCGCCTGATAAAACCGACTGACGTATTGTTCCAGCCGGGCGCAGCGGACTTTCTCAAAAGTTTCTGCGGTGGTGCTGAGGGCAGGATCGCTGATGCCATGGCTGCCACTGAAAAAACGATTCATATTGTCAAAAAGTTCAC
This sequence comes from Rheinheimera sp. B2H12, assembly GCF_059620065.1. NCBI lineage: Bacteria > Pseudomonadati > Pseudomonadota > Gammaproteobacteria > Chromatiales > Chromatiaceae > Rheinheimera > Rheinheimera sp. B2H12. The sequence goes on from NZ_CM184363.1 coordinate 2,413,652, forward strand.
GCTTGGCTGCATTGATGGCCGGCGGATTGCCAAATAAAAACAGCACCCGTTCAGTCAACTTTAGCTGACCGGTTAAAATGTCTTGCAGCAGGGCAGCACAGATTTCAATCGGCGCGGTTTCATTGCCATGCACACCTGAACTTAACACGATGTCTTGCTGACCAAACCTGGCTGGTGTCAGGCATATGACACCTGTGTCCCAAATGTCGACCAAGGTGCCATTGTCCAGTCGCCAACTGGTGGCTGGCGCTTGATAGGGTCGCGCCAATGTCCAGGCCAGAAAATCGCCGTCCACGGCTAATTGTGCGACTTGCTGGTTGGGCGCCGGGGCAGCGGAAAAAACGCTCATGATGATTCCTTCAAAGCTAAGACCGGCAGCAGGGCCGGTTGGCAGCGGTAGGATGGGCTGCTATGTTGTTTTGTTACCCGGCAGTGTAGCCTGTCAGATGGAAAAAATTAACCCCGAACGGGCAAGCTGGGTCAAAAGCAGGGCGATGCGTATGACAAGTCGCGCACTGCACAGCGTCGCGCATTCTAAAGCAAGCCTGTAGCAATATTTGCCCGCTGCGTGGCGGATGCCCAGCGGACGCGGCGAAAGTCTGTGCGTTTACCTTAATTATGGAGAAAGCGGGTGGCAATATTGCAACAACTGGCGTTCGGCTTTCTTTTGCTTGCCAGTGGTTATTTGTGTGTGTTGGGGCTGATTGCTTTGCTAAAACCGGCGTTGGCGCTGCAGTTTTTACAAGGTTTTGCCACCACAGCCGCGAAGCACCGGTTAGAACTGTGCGTGAGGATGCTGCTAGGTGCAGCTTTTTTGTTGCAGGCAGAGCTACAGCATTGGCCGCAGCTGTTCCAGTTGGCTGGCTGGTTGTTGCTAGGCAGCAGCGCTGTGATGTTGCTGCTACCATGGCAGTGGCACCAAAGATTTGCCCGTCATACGGTGCCAGCTATTGCGCCCTGGCTCGGCTGCATCGGTTTAGTGTCATTATTGCTTGGCTGTGCCTTGTTACTGGCGTTGCTACAGCCATTGCGCTAACACCAGGCTCAGGCCCACATCACCATTACAGCCGCCAACATAATCAGCCCAAGGCCGAGGTAGTCTTGTTTTTTCAGTCGTTCACCAAAGAAAAATACTGAAATGAGCAAAGTAAACAGCACTTCAATCTGGCCCAGCGTTTTAACCAGCGGCACTATTTCCAGACTCATGGCAGTAAACCAGCCAAGGGAGCCAACACAGCTAGTGACGCTGGTCAGTAAAGTCAGCCGAGGGCGCAGCCATAATGCCACTAAGGTGGCGCGGTCTTTGAGCAGCAAATAAGCCAGCAACAGCAAGGTTTGCAAGCTGATGACGCACAGCAGCACCCAGGCCGCGCCATAAGGAAAAGGCAAACCAAGCGCCAGACTGGCTTCCCGCACCCATAACGACGTCAGTGCAAATGCCAAACCGGATGCAGAACCAATCAGCACTGTGGACCAGTTCAGACTACGGATACTACGCACACCACTAAGTAAAAACACCGCCACAGCGCCAATCAAGACGCCAAACCAGCCCAGCAGCGTTAAACTGCTGGCAAAAAATGCCACCCCCAGCACGGCGGCAAAAATGGCTTCACTTTTGGCAAGCCCGACGCCAATGGCATAGTTTTTTTGCTTAAATAGCACCACCATCAAGGCTGTCGCCAGGATTTGCATACCGGATGCTGCCACCACATAACCATAAAACTGGCCAGAAAAGGCTGGCAGCTGCGCCTCTGGATCAAGATATAACAGCCACAGATACAAAGCCGCCAGCGGACTGGCATACAGAAACCGCGCCAGCGTCACCCCCAGCACCGGCACATCGACCGACAACTGCTTTTGAAAAGCATTGCGCCAGGCCTGCATAAAAGCAGCCAGCAGGGTAAATAAAATCCACATCGAGACGACTCCGGAAATAACGGCTGATCATAACCAGCACACCAACGCTGCAACACAATCAAAGCACCGCAGTGTGACAGACACAGCGGGTTAATCATGCAACTGACCAGCACAAAGCGCTGACGCCATGACTATTTTGCACGCGGCGGATGGCCAGATGGGTAAACAAAAGATGTACTCTAGCCGATCTGACATCACTAAACTGCTGTTATTTTTGAATAAACGCTTAAAAAAAACGCAGTCAGCCAGATCTGTACCAAAGCGCCGTTGCAATCACAGTGAAAAGCATTATGATAAGCCCACGTCGGTACGTAGCGCAGCTTGGTAGCGCACTGTCATGGGGTGTCAGGGGTCGTGGGTTCGAATCCCGCCGTACCGACCATTAAATCCTTGATTTACAAAGTTATTTTAAAAGCCTCCAAATTCACTCGCGAAATACTCGCGAAACCACCAGCAGAAATGCGTGAGTTGTGTAGCGCACCACGTAGTTTGATAAATTCTTTTCACACAGTTTGATAAATTATCAAATTACCTGAAATGGCGTTAAACACCGCTTAAACCTGTATTTCACGATAAGGTAGTGTTGCTGGCTGTCCGATGATCCTGCTGCCTTCAATGTAAGCCTTATTGCCAGCCACCACTTTCATGCCAAGTACGCCAATTTTCAAAGTCGTGGGGCAGGTAGTACAGATCGCCAAAGATATCGGCGATTAAGAATTAGATCCGATTCTTACAGCTCAATTTCGTGCGGAACAAGCCGCAAGCCTTTAATCTAGAGGTTTTTAAGAAAACGATCTGTTGATCCGATTTATTTGAGAATCGGATCAGTGCCCCAGATCCGATTCAGCTGCCTGAAATTGATGAATCAGCCTCCAAGCCCTTATATACCGTGTTATTGCTGACTGATGCTTAGCATGTGGATTTCTCAAACCATCTGAAATCGGTGCGGCATAGAGTGGTGAATTTTATCAAACTGTATGAAATAACTTCCGATTCTGTTTGAACGAAACCAAGCGTTTAACCCCCCTTAAAACCCTGATAAACAAAGACGATCCCGCCAATTCCCGCCAAATTTTTCTTATTCCCACTTGTTGACCTTTTTATCAATCTATCTGGTGGGTTACAAAAATACCGACTGTTCTTTGCAGCTCCTCTGATCTACTGTTCAGAAATCATTCAGATTTGGCATGTCATGTTGCTGACAATGAGGCACGTAGCGTCACCGTGCTTGGTTGTGGCTGCAGGCTATCAATGGTGCAGGCCGAAGGTTTTGCGAAACATCTGACCAGTTCAGTTGCATGATCAGCCTAAGATAAGCTCTAAATTAACTATTCAATTACAAGGAATTAAAATGAAAGCAGCCTGGTTGATCGTGGCGACCTTATGTTCACAGTTTGCTTATGCGCAAGCGACAGCGGATAAAACCAGTATCGAACTGTTGCTGGCCAAAGAGCAATACAGCAAAACTATCGACGCTGTACAGCAAAAGCCGGATTATGCCAGCAACGCAGACTGGCAGGAGTTACACATTCAAGCCTTGATGGGGTTGCAAAAAAATGAAGATGCCGACGAACTCATGGTCAAAGCATTGCAGCAGTTTCCAAAGCGCGCTGAGCTTTATCATCTGGCGGCGATGAATAAATTTGCCCTGGCAGAGCAAGTCAGTATTTTCTCGGCGCCTGGTTATGCCAAAGAAGGCTTAGCTCAGTTAAAGCAAGCGGTGCAACTGGCGCCTGAACAAGGGCGTTTTCAACTGACACTGCTTGGGTTTTATCTGCAAGCGCCAGGTATTGTTGGTGGTGATGAAAAGCTGGCCAGACAAATGGCGGCTGATTTACAACAAGCCGCCGCTGCACAAAAGGCCGATCCGGTGGATGCGGCGATAGCACAAAGTATGGTGCTGCAAAGTGCTGAAAAAACTGCGGCGGCCCTGCAACTGCTTGATACACAACTACAACAAACGCCAGTAAATGTGCGTTTGCTAGTGCAAAAAGCCAATGTGCTGCGCAGTGATAAGCAAGACGCAGCCGCGTTGCCGCTTTACCAACAGGCAGTGAAATTGGCCGAAAAGCCTGGCGCTCAACATCAGCATTTGTATCAGATTGGTCGAATTGTGGCGCTGACAGGTCAGGATGCAAATGTTGGTAAAGCGGCGCTACAACAGGTGATTGCGTTTTATCAGCAAAGCGAAGGTCAGTCGTTACACTGGGCCCGGTTAAAACTGGCGCAAATCCATCTGGCAGAACAAGACCTCAGCTCAGCGCAACAACTGCTGCAGCCGTTATTGGCATTAGATTCACCTTCTGACCGATTAGCCGCTGAGGTGTCCGCACTGCACAAACAACTGAAAAAAACCAAACAGAAAACCAGTTAGTCAACAACGCTCCACTTGGCTTAAATCATTTGCCTGCTGGCTGTGAAGCGTTGGACGCCAAGCGTTGGACTGCCCGGCGCTTGGCACCGGGTCGAGTCCGACAATGTTGATAGTCGTATTTCCTCTGTGCTCACCAACAAACGTCCAGCATTGTACTTTGACAGCCAAGACAGATCCGATGAGTTGCTGTCAGCTGTATTCTGCCATGCTATGACAACGGCAGTCTTGTCTGAGCTGCTTGGTGTTGGATGATAAATGTTAATTTAATCATATAGATAATAATCAAACAAATAGATGGATGTTGTTGGCTCAGCCACTGCTGTCCGTAAAAATCCACAGCAGTTGGTTTGTTCTTTGCTAACTTTTAATCGGCGAGCGGGTTGCAATGCAGTTTACGTAAAGGTAAAGTTGGCCAGCATTTTAAAAACAATAGCAGCAGGGTGTTCAGGACGCTGTCTTGTTGACGCCAACGTCAAGTAAAATAATAAGCGCAACAGATTTTCAGACAGTGCTGACCCCGACGGGGAGAAGCTGCGGTGTCGGCAACAAGTGACCATCAGAGTCACGCTGCCACCGCAGCCTGGTTCAATTTCATGGTAAAGCAGGCAAACAACCAAGGTCCGCGTTACCCGAAACCTAAAGAGAGACCTATGACCAACCCTAACAACGCCACCATTTCGACTGTGCATACAGCCGAATTTACCAGTGGGCACGCGTTACAAATTCCAACCCTACGCATTTTACAGGACGATGGCAGCATTTATCCGGGGGCCACTGAGCCAGAGCTGGACCAGGCCACAGCACTAAAAATGTACCAGAGCATGACTTTTATCCGGGTATTGGATGAGCGGATGTTAGCCGCACAGCGCCAGGGCCGGATTAGTTTTTATATGCAGTGCCTGGGGGAAGAAGCGGCAACGGTCGGTAGTGCCGCGGCTCTGGATGATCAAGATATGATCATGGCACAGTACCGTGAACAAGGGGCCTTGCGGTATCGTGGTTTCACGCTGGAGCAGTTTATGAATCAGCTGTTCTCCAACGAAAAAGATTTAGGTAAAGGCCGGCAGATGCCAGTGCATTACGGCAGCAATGATATTTATTATATGACTATCTCCAGCCCGCTGGGGACTCAGATCCCACAGGCGGCAGGTTATGCCTATGCGCAGAAACTGCGTGGTTTGAGTAATGTCACTATTTGTTATTTTGGTGAAGGCGCCGCTTCTGAAGGCGACTTCCACGCCGGTTTAAATATGGCCGCAGTGCACAAAGCGCCGGTATTATTCTTCTGTCGTAACAATGGGTATGCCATTTCAACGCCTGCCAATGAACAGTTTAAAGGCGATGGTATTGCTTGTCGTGGCGTCGGTTATGGCATGAAATCCATCCGGGTGGACGGTGCCGACATTCTGGCTGTGTATCAGGCCACTAAGATGGCGCGTGATCATGCGATAGCCACCAATGAACCTGTGCTGCTGGAATCTATTGCTTACCGCTTAGGTGCGCATTCTTCCTCAGACGATCCAAGTGGTTACCGTAGTAAAGAAGAAGAAGAACAATGGCGTAAAAACGATCCGATTGCACGGTTTCGCTTATGGTTACTGGCCAAAGGCTGGCTGGATGATGTGGCTGATAAAGCCCAGTTGGAAGCCTTGCGCCAGGAAATTCTGGATGCACTGAAAGTGGCTGAAAAAGTGGCCAAACCAGGTATTGAACATTTAATTTCCGATGTCTACGCCGAACCTATACCTGAACTGGAACGCCAACTGGCGGAACTGAAAGATCATATCCGGAAATATCCGGCTGCTTATCCAATCACGTCAGGGAGAATGTAATAATGGCGAAGATGAATATGTTGCAGGCCATTAATAACGCCCTTGATCTGGCGATGGCCAAAGACAGCACTGTGGTCTGTTTTGGTGAAGACGTTGGCCACTTTGGTGGTGTGTTTCGTGCCACCTCTAAACTGCAGGAAAAATACGGTAAAGACCGCTGCTTTAATACGCCGTTAACTGAACAGGGTATTGCCGGTTTTGCCAATGGCATGGCGGCGCAAGGCATGAAACCAGTCGCTGAAATTCAGTTTGCCGATTATATCTTTCCGGCCTTTGACCAAATCGTCAATGAAACTGCCAAATTCCGTTACCGCTCAGGCAATGAATTTAATGTGGGTGGCCTGGTGTTCCGCACGCCTTATGGCGGTGGTATTGCCGGGGGGCATTATCACAGTCAGTCACCGGAAGCTTATTTTGCCCATACACCGGGCTTAAAAATAGCGGTGCCGCGGGATCCATACCAAGCCAAAGGCCTGTTGCTGGCATCGATAGCTTCTGAAGATCCGGTGATATTCTTTGAGCCGAAGAAGTTATATCGTGCTTCAACCGGTGAAGTGCCGGCAGAGTACTACGAAATTCCACTCGGCGTCGCGGAAGTGATGAAAACTGGTACTGATGTCACAGTGCTGGCCTGGGGCGCGCAGATTGAAATCTGCCAAAAAGCCATTGAAATGGCCGAAGCTGAGGGCATTTCCTGTGAACTGATTGACTTGCGTAGCATACTGCCATGGGATGTTGACACAGTGGCGGCCTCTGTGACTAAAACCGGCCGGTTGGTGATTAACCATGAAGCGCCGCTGACCGGTGGTTTTGCCGGTGAAATCGCGGCCACCATTCAGCAACGTTGTTTCTTGCATCTGGAAAGCCCGATTGCCCGCGTTTGTGGCATGGATACGCCGTATCCACTGGCACTGGAACGGGAATATGTGGCGGATCATTTAAAAACCTTTGAAGCCATCAAAGCTTCAGTCCAGTTCTGAGCGCGTGCGGCGAGGCTATGATGAAAAAAGATTTTATTCTGCCGGATATCGGTGAAGGCATCGTTGAATGTGAACTGGTCGAATGGCTGGTGAAAGAAGGCGATACCATTGTGGAAGATCAGCCGGTTTGTGACGTGATGACCGATAAGGCGCTGGTGCAAATTCCAGCCATTTTTAACGGTGTGGTCACCAAACTCTATTATGCCAAAGGTGACATTGCCAAAGTGCATGCGCCTTTGTTTGAGATGGCGGTTACAGGTGAAGCGGCTGAGACTGCGGTAGCTACGCCAGTTGCGGCAACGGTCGTTGCAGCCAGCGGCACTGTGGTGGAAGATTTCCTGCTGCCGGATATCGGTGAAGGTATTGTTGAATGTGAAGTGGTCGACTGGCTGGTGAAAGAAGGCGATATGATTGCTGAAGATCAGCCGATCTGTGATGTGATGACTGACAAAGCATTGGTGCAAATTCCGGCCAAATACGCTGGCAAAGTATTGAAGCTCTATACCGCCAAAGGCGATATTGCCAAGGTCCATGCACCGCTGTTCGCGATTGAACGCCAAGCGGAAGCCGGTGCTGTCAGTACGACTGCTGCTGTTGCAGCTGCCCCAGCGCCTGTCACTGTAGCGACTGCGCCAACCGCAGCTGTGGTGGTTGCTGGCTTGCACAAAGCGGTGGCCAGTCCGGCGGTACGTCGGTTGGCACGGGAGCTGAATATTGACCTGACCCAGGTACCGGGCTCCGGTGCGAAAGGCCGGGTTTATAAAGAAGATGTGCAGAAATTTGTGGCTGCGCCTGTGGCTGTAGCAGCGCCAGCGGCCAAAGCGGCTTGTGCTGTGGCTGCTGGCAAAGCGACCGCTGTGGCCGTCAGCGCCAGCACGGATGGCGGCCGTCGGGTTGAACCTATTAAAGGCATCAAAGCTGCCATGGCGCGGCAGATGGTTGAGTCTGTCGCCACTATTCCACACTTTACCTACTGCGAGGAGATTGATTTAACTGAGCTGATTGCACTGCGGCTGAGTCTGAAAGACGGTCTGGCCAAGCAGGGCGTCAAGCTCACCATGATGCCGTTTTTTATGAAAGCGATGTCACTGGCGCTGAACGAATTCCCGATATTAAACAGCCAGGTCAATGCCGATTGCAGCGAAATCACTTATTTTACCGATCATAACATTGGTATTGCGGTGGATTCGAAAGTAGGGCTGTTAGTGCCGAATATCAAAGGTTGCCAGCATAAGTCTATTGTTGATATCGCCAATGATCTGACCAAACTGACCGACTTAGCGCGGGAAGGCCGCGTTAGTCCAGCTGATTTAAAAGGCGGGACTATCACGATTTCCAATATTGGCGCCATTGGGGGCACTGTGGCGACCCCTATCATCAATAAACCGGAAGTGGCGATAGTAGCGCTGGGTAAAGTGCAGCAATTGCCAAGGTTTGACAGCAAAGGCCAGGTGGTGGCGCGATCCATGATGCAAATCAGCTGGTCGGGCGACCATCGGGTGATTGATGGCGGCACTATTGCCCGCTTTACCAATCTGTGGAAAAAATATCTGGAAGAACCAAGCAGCATGTTGATTGCAATGCGTTAAGTCATTGCAGCTTGCTTGAACAAAGCCGCCCGGTTTTCCGCTGGCGGCTTTTTTTATCGTGCCATGTTATGCCATTCCATCTCAAAGTATCGTTCAGACTCTTGATCGCATTTTGATGAGTCGGCTGCTATCGCTGATAAAGTCATTCCAGACCCCGCTGACGTAATAATTGCTTGTCAGTTATCAAAACAATGTTCGTCGTGCGATTTGGTGCTGATAAACCCGATATAGCTATCCAACTCTTTCTCTAAATTCAACGATATTTGTTGGTGAAGTCCCTCGTTCAAGCGCTGAAAAAAGATGTACTGAAATTAATGGAGGGCAAATTTGCTGCACTGCTTCAAGTGACGGTGACACTTGCGATTTCGAGTCTATGTCATGGTGTTAGTTGCGAATTTGTAGGCTAGTCGGCTTCGATAGATTTTGGTTTAAATTGCTGGACTTTAGATCTAATAACTTGTTATAGATTATCTGTTAATCAGGATGCTAAAAGTGGAAAAAAATGGAAATTCCAATCGATAAACCGCTATGGCGACAACATATACGGCCGCTGGCCGTGATCAGTGTTTGTTTAATGCTGGTATTAACGGGTTTGGTTTTTGCCAAACATGCACTGCAAACACCTGTCAGTGCCCAGCAGTTATCGCTGACCATCATTGAACATGCCCCTTTACAAAATAAAGTGTCGGCCTTTGGCCAATTGGCGCCAGCCAAAGTGCATAGCTTAATTGCGATGGTGGACGGTCGGGTGCAGCAGATTGACGCCAGGCCTGGTCAAATGGTGAGCGCCGGGCAACCTTTATTAAAGCTGGTAAATCCGAGATTGCAACGGCTGCTGGAAGAGCAACAACTGGCGTTACAAAGCCAACAAGCCGAAGTGATGCTGGTGGCGCAACAACTGACGCAAGAAGCCTTGCAGTTAAAACATGATCAACTGTTAGCAGCCGGTGAACTGAAATTGCTCGAAACGCAGTTAAAAGCCAAACAACAGTTATTTCAGCAGCAAATTGTGTCGGCGCTGGATTTTGCCCAAAGTCAGGTGCTGGTTGAACAAGCCCAGCAAAAATTACAGCTGGCCACAGAAAAGCTGCATGGGTTTAGCAGTAGCCGGCAAAATCGGCAACAAGCCGCCGAATTACAATTACAACGGGTGCAAAAACAATTTGCTATTGCCAGCCAGGATGTCGATGCCTTACAGATTGCCGCTGACTTTACCGGCCAGCTCATTGCGTTGGATGAAACGCTCAAACCTGGCAGTCGGGTCGAAATGGGGCAGGCGCTTGGTTTAGTGGCCAAGCCCGACGCTTTAGTGGCGGAATTAAAAATAGCCGCTGTCGATGCGGCCACAGTGAAACTGGGGCAGCAGGTGAAGGTGAATATTAAAGGTAAGCCGATGCCTGGGGTGATCAGTTGGATCTCACCTAATATCAGCGACAATTTTATGCGGTTGGATGTAGAACTGCAGGGCACCTTGCCAGACACCGCCCGCGCCAATATTGAAGTGAATGCGGAGATTCAAGCGGCGGAATTTCCAGCTGGCCCGCTGAGTGCCCGTCCCGCTTACATCAACAGTAGCCATCGCCGCTACCCAATTTTTGTGCTGAACCCGACCACAGATGTTTTTGAACGCCGCGAAGTGCAGGTTGGCGAAATTAATCAACGCCAAATGCAGCTATTAGCAGGCGGCAGTATTGGTGAGCAATTGTTACTGACAGTGCCTAGTCGCTTGTTAAACCAAGCGTCGATCAAACCGGAGGATCTTGATGACAGAACGACTGATTGATATTCAACAGGCGAGTAAATCATTTCGGCAAGGCAAGTTGGATATTCCAGTATTGCATCAGTTGGATTTAACAGTCCAGCGTGGTGAGTTTGTTGCACTGGAAGGTCGCTCGGGCAGCGGTAAATCCACCTTGTTATCCGTGATCGGTTTGCTCGATCAGTTTAGTAGTGGCCAGTATTTTTTATTAGGCCAGCAAGTGCAGGGGCTATCGGCTTATCAGCAAAGTGTGTTGCGTAACCGGGATATTGGCTGGATATTCCAAAACTTTAATCTGATTGCGGATATGACAGTGGCGGAGAATATTATGTTGCCGTTACGCTATCTGCGTGGGGTTAAAAGTTCGACCTACCGCAGTAAGGTGGAGCAGGTACTGGCGCAAGTGCAGCTGAGTGATAAATATGCTTGCTACCCAGAGCAGTTATCTGGCGGACAACAACAACGGGTTGCTATTGCCCGGGCATTAGTCACAGCGCCAAGTTTGTTATTGGCGGATGAACCCACCGGGAATTTAGATACCGAAAGCAGCGAGATAGTGTTTGATATTTTGCGCCAACAGCATCAACAAGGCGCAACTATTCTGATGGTGACGCATGAACCGGCGTTGGCGGCGCGCGCACAGCGGCGTTTGCTCCTGAAAGATGGCCGTTTTTGTCACACAGAATCCTCACTAAAGCGGGTATGTTAAATGGGGTGGTGGCAATGCAAAGCACAATGGAGAGGTGCCGCTGATGTTTAGTCTGATCTATGGGTGGCGGCAATGGCGCGGCCAGCGATTACAGTGGTTGTTTATTGCCTTGGGGTTGTCGTTATTGTCGGCCATGTTGTTATTGCTCAGTCAGTTATATCGGCAGTTGGTGGAGCCAAGCCCCGCTTGGTTAGGTGCGAGCGGGCCTTTTGTGACGGTGCAACGGCAAGATCCGCGTGGAGAGTTTCAATATATTAGTAATGCTGAATTAAACAAACTGTCGCAATTGCCTGAAGTGCTGGATGCTGGGCGGGTCAAATTTGGCCGTCTGCCAAGTGTGCGCATTGCTGAGCAGCGCCATGAAGATTTGCGGGTGGCTTATTACAGCGACAACTTACCGCAGTTATTGCAGTTGCCTGAGCCATTTAGTTATCTACCGCAACAAAAGCCAGGCGTTTATCTCAGCCATTGGCTGTGGCAACTGTTGGATAAACCGGCGCTTGACGGGTTAATGCTGGTGGTGAACCAAGCCTCGGGCTGGCAGTATCCGGTCCTTGGGGTGTTACCGAAAGAATTTAATCGCTTTACCTCGCAAAGACCCGCGCTTTGGTTGCCAATGACTGAATCTCGTCGACGTTCTACCGAGCAACGAGGTGAGAATTTTGCCGATAAACCCAGCGAGAAAACCATCGCCTTTAATGAAAATTTTCCCGATTATTTAGCCATTGCCAAATTAGCTGGCAACACGGATTTAATTGCGTTGGCTCAGCGTTTTGATGCTATCGAAACCCAATGGTTGGGTTATGGTTATCATCTCGATGAAGAGCCCCATCAAGCGGTGTTGTTGCCAGGTGTGGAGTTGTTCCCGCAACAACGCGCGATGCTATTGAATAACTGGTGGTTATTAAGTTGTCTGAGCTTGATGTTGGCCTCTGTCGTGGCGCTGAACTTGATGGTGTCTTTATTGGGGCAGTTGATCAGGCGCAGCCATGAATTTGGCGTGCGGCGTATGTTTGGGCCAGGGTTCGGCCCCTTGTGCCGACAATGTTTAATGGAGCAGTTGCCGCTGTGTCTGTTTGCTCTGGTGGGGGGCTTATGTGGCTATGCGTTGTTTATCAAGCTGTTAAGTTCCACTCAACTGTTTGGTTATTATTTCGGGCCTGCGGGTTTGCCCTTTGAGTTGTGGACTTGGTTAGGCACTGTGGTGGTGATCTGTGGTTTTATTTTACTCTGCAGTTTATTACCGCTGTGGTTGCTGGTGGGGAAAACACGGTTTTATCGCAATCGTCAGGCGCAGAGTCATCGCTGGCAGTTGCAGCTGTTGCGGTTCCAGCTGTTATTGCAAGCCAGTGTGGCAGGTTTCGTGCTGTTACTGGCGGCGTCTTTACAAGTGCTGTTGTGGCAACAACAACAAGAGATGGCACAGTACCCTTATAGTGAAATAGAGGCGAAGCTAAAGCCTGGTTATATACCGGATGCTCGACTGCAACAAGGGCTGCTAGGGGGCTTAGGGCCCATGCAGTTAGCGTTGTCAGCATCAGCCTTTGACGACCCTTTTAGTTCTGCGGGCCTGCTGGCCCTGGATGGCAGTGATACCACCTATCAGGTTTTTACGATGATGGTATCAGAGCATTATTTAACCTTTGTGAAGGCAAAAGTCTTGGCAGGAAGCTTGGTGTTGGCATCCAACCAACTGGTACTGAGTCAAAGTGTTGCCGATAAATTGCTGCAGCCTGGGCAAAGTTATGCCGATTTGATTGGGGTCGATGTAGCCTGGCAAGAGCCGATGGCGCGCAACTCACGGATTAGCGGTATTGTGGCCGACTTGCCGCATAGTGGCGTTGGCCAACAGCAGCAGCCCATGATGTATCAATTGTGGAAGCCAAATGCCTTTTTTAAATATTCAAAACTTTCTGTGTTGACTGCGCCCGCGCTGGAGGACCCGGTGTTAGATGCGCTGGACGAGTGGGCAGATCAGCAGTCGCAGGATGTGGAGTTATTGCCCAAAGGCTTATTGTCGGAGCAACTGAAGACCAAGAATGAATCACAATGGCTGTTAACGCAGTTATCTTTATGGATGGCGCTGCTGATTTGTGTGCTGACGTGCGTGAGTTTGTATTATCAAGTGAATGCGCAACTGGCCTTACAGCAACAGCGGTTGGGGACCATGTTAGCCTTGGGGGCGCAGCGCAGCAGCTTAATTGGCCGATTATGTGGCCAGCATCTGCTGCTGTTAGTGGCGGCCATGCCGGTGGTGGCTGGTTTGTTGTATGGGCTGAGTCCATGGTTGGCCAGCAAAATGGGCTCAACTGTGTTTTTACCCCAAGTGGTGCCTATGGTGGTGGCGCTGCTGTTGCTGATGGTGTTGCTCGCCAGCTGGCTACCAGCGCAATGGCGCTTACGCAGACCCATTAGTGAACTGTTACAAGCGCGCTGAGGCGGTTTTTCACAGGCGATGGAGGTGCCGCTGATGGACTGCCAGCGGACTTCTTATTACAGCAAACCATCTGCATAAAGCCGCTCTACGACAGAAGTGGCATTGGCATGGGTTGATTTTTACGTTTCAATAGGCTTTTCCTGACTTTAGCAGCAATGAGGCAAGCTAGGTGCATGCAGAGCAACAACCGCAGCCATTGGTAACCCCAGTTGTGAACGGGACTCGCTATTTACAAGTGATACTGGCCGGCATTGCCGCTTTGATCCTGACAGTGGGATTTTCCCGTTTTGCTTACACGCCGTTATTACCGCTGATGCTTGCACAGACGGAGCTGACTAAGGCGCAAGGCAGTTGGCTGGCCACCTTTAATTATCTGGGTTATCTCAGCGGCGCTTTACTGGTGGCTGCCATCCGGCAACCGCGGCTGAAATTTCGCTTGTATCGTCTTTGCCTGTTGCTGGCGCTGGCCAGTACGCTTGGCATGGGGCTGACGGAACACTATTGGTTATGGGCTGTGCTTAGATATGCCGGTGGCATTGGCAGCGTGGCGGGGTTGTTATTGGCTTCGGCTTTTGTCTTGCGCTGGTTGGCTGAACAAGGTTACAGGCCCAGGCTTGGTTTGCATTTTATCGGCATTGGTGCCGGTATTGCCTTGCCGGGGCTGTTAATAGGCTACGCCAACACCTGGTGGTGCTGGCATAGCTTCTGGCAATTGCTGGCATTGTTTGGGCTGTTATTTGCCTGGCCAGCCTGGCGCTGGATGCCGCAACCTGTCGACTTGCCCGCCAGCCTGAGCCAGCAGGCTGTCGGCGAGCAAAGCGATGATCGCTCTTGGTTGCGGGCCATGTTGCTTGCTTATTTTTGTGCCGGTTTTGCTTTTGTGGTCAGTACCACCTTTGTGGTAGTGGAACTGGAGAGTCTGCCACAATTTCAGCATCAGGGCGGCTGGATTTGGCTGGCGGTGGGGCTGGTGTGCGCGCCAGCTGCAGTGTGCTGGGATCTGCTGGCGGCAAAAACCGGTTTGATCATGGCCACAGTGCTGGCCTATGCGTTACATTTGTGCGCTTGTGCTTTACCGCTACTCAGCACTGACGCCGGTTGGCACTTGCTGGGGGCTTTATTATTTGGTGCTAGTTTTATTGGGATTGTCAGTCTGATGCTGACGCTGGCGGGACAACGCTTTGCCCAAAATGCATCAGCGGCGATGGGAAAACTGACGCTGAGTTATGGCCTGGCACAAATTCTGGCACCGTTATTGGCAGGGTTTCTGGTGCAATGGACCGGCAACTTCCGCATCATGTTGCTGTTATCCTGCTTGATGTTGCTCAGTGGTCTGCTGGTGATGGTCGGGCTGGGCTGGCGTCAAAGTGGTAGCGTTGCAGCCAGGGGGTAAATTAGCGGTTATCTGCCGCCGGTTTGCTGGCTGGGGTTGGCGAGTCTGCTGTGATGTCAAAATAGCGCTGATAACGGCCGGAACTCTGGAATTGCAGCAGCCCTTGCTGAAAAATTTCCAGCAGTAACTGGCTGTCCGGGCTTTGTTTTGGAAATAACACAAAACTTTGATTTCGAAGGATCACTGTGTCTGCATGGCTGAACAAATGTTGTGACTGCGGTAATTGACTGCGCAAAATATGGTAGCCCACCTGTTTCTCTTCCGGAAAAGCCTGGATCCGGCCTTTTAGCAGGCGCTGAAAATTTTGTATCGTCTGACTGACGCGTGTCATCTTGAGCACCCCATTGGCGATGGCGGCATCAAAAGCGGCGCCATAGCTATAACCAAAACCACCGCCAAGTTCCAAACCAGCTAAATCCTCTAGTTTGTCAAATTGAATGGACTGCGCTTTGAGTTGAAATAACACAAATTCCTCTTCCAAAACGGCAGCGCTGTAGTAGAAATCAATGGCCCGCTCCGGCGCATACATCCAGATGGCAGTGGCCGCATATTGACCATGCAAGGTTTCCCGATACGCGCGTGGCCAGGGTAAAAAGTGGAAACTGACCTGGTAACCGGCTTCGGCAAAAATGTCGCGGATCAATTGGGCAGCCATGCCTTGTCCTGGGAGCTTGGCACCCAGATAAGGCGGCCATTCACCAGCGCTGAAATGTAGTTTTTTTAGCGGTGACGCAGCCGTGGCAGCTTTGACCTGTGGCTGGTTCGCCACCGTTGACAATGGATCTTGCATGCCAGCAGCCAGCACCAACGGAGCTATCCACACCATGTAACAGACAAAACCCAATCCCAGCCACAGCAGAGGTTTGGACAAAACTTTCATTTACCACCCTCAGGCTTTGTTGCATGATGAATGCGACCTCGTTTCCCAATGTTAACCTTTTGCCAGTGTTTTGCAACGCTGGCGATGTGTTGTATTCAGACCAAAGCAGGCGGCCATGGAAAAGCATCAACTGAGAAATTTTTATATTCCGGAAGAGCAATCGTTTTATCTGCTCAATGCCAATGATGCGAAAAAATTAAAAGACTGGGTGGCACTTTGTATTGAAGAGTTGGAAAAGCTCGGTTATTGCCAGATTGAACTGGTTGGTAAAGGTGCTTACGGTTTTGCCTTTGCTGGTGTCGATGCGCGGATGCAGCAATGTGTGTTTAAGTTTTCCCGAATCAACTTACCCCAGCATATTCAGGAACGACTGGCGGATGAAGCTTATATGTTATCGCAAATATGCCACCCCAATGTGCCGGAATACCTGACCTATCAGGTGGTAAAAAAGCAAGGCATTCTGATGATGGGACGGGCCAAGGGCATCGATTTGGAACAATACAGTCTACAGCATGGGCGTTTACCGGTGCGGCTGGTGATTGATATTGCCGCTCAGTTGGCCAGCTTATTACAGGTGTTGCGTTCACATCGTAAAGATGGCGAACTTTGTCCTGTGGTGCATGGCGATATTAAACCGTCCAATATTGTGTATGACGAACAAACTGGCCAGATCAGTCTGGTGGACTGGGGATCTTCAGTGTTTGCCCAAACCGATGAGCAAGGCCAGTACATCAGCAATAATGTGATGCAACTGATGTCGGCTGATTTACAAACGTCCAATGCCAGGCTCGGCGATGTATATTTTATCGGCGATGAACAGCGCTCCGGTGCGTTATCCAGTCCCAGGTTTGATGAGCAGGGTGTTGCCGGGACTCTCTATGCGCTGGCCTCTGGTCAAAGTTGTCGCTTTGGACGCAAAGCAATCCCGGCGCGCAGTCTGGGCTTACCGGTCGAATTTGCTACTATGCTCGATAGCCTGTTAGCCGATGACCAGCAGTTGCGTTATCAGGCGGGTGATTATTATCTGCAAGTGATGGCGCGGTTAAAACGCTTAGTATTACCGGAGGTGGTATTATTTGACGATAGCGCCTTGCTGCCGGTCCGGCTGAATCAGCAGCCGCGGGAATTGGATACTGTGGTGTACTCATCACGCAAATCGTTTTTACGCGAGCACAGCGAAGAGCAAGGCATCCAGTATGTCGATGATGTGCAGTTGGAGCGTTATTACAAAAACTATCTGGTTGGCATGGGGGAAACCGAAAAAGCCTTTGTGGCTGCCGTCAGCCGGCTGGCTCGTTATCCGGTGGTGGGGGGGTTGGCCATTCACTGGCAGTTACAAGGGGTTTATATCGATTGTAATCTGCATTTATATGATCAGTCACTGCTGAGTGCTTTTAGTCTGGCGGTGAATAATGTGGTGCATTTAGCCCAGGCCATTGCCAAAGTGGGTATTTTCAAAGCCTGTTTATTTGATGCCCGTCAAACCATCCACTTAGCCCGTGAACACAGTGGGCTGGCTTTTGCCCTTAGTCCAGGTCAGCATATCCGCTATGAAGTCACGGCAGGGGCAGGCTTGGATGATAGCAGCCGTCAGCATTCTTATTTTGAAGATGGTAAGGATCCAGATGAGCAACTGGTATTACCGGATCCGATTATGGCTGATCTCGGTCGGTTAAATTTAATCCGCCACAGCGGCTGTATCATTTTTGAAGTAACACCTTTGTATATGAAAATACACAGCTTTTTTCAATTACTTGATCCAGCGCGGGAAACTGAATTTGCTGCTTTATTGGCCAGCATTCTGGCCAATATTCATCTGATCAGTGGTGAAGGTGTCGGTGGTTTTATGAAATTACCGCACAAAGATACCCGTTATTTTCAGCATCAGATGGTGCAACCAACCCTGTATTTTCCGGCCAATCCACTGAAAAACAGTAACTAAGCAGAGGCAAAACAACATTATTTCACAGTTTCTGCCGCTTAATGTTGTTAAGGTGACGGCGCTTTCAGGTCAGATTCAGCCAGTCACGGCATACTGACCGGGTAATTTTGCTTAATGATGGAGAAACAAGATGAAATTTGCAGTGTCAATGATGATGGCAGCCTCGCTGTTGGTCGCAGTGCCGGAAGTGTTTGCAGCACCAGAGATGGCGTTGATTACAGTACAAGGCTCAGGTGCTGTCGCTGGCACCCCGGATCAAGCCAGACTGAGCATGACCATCAGTAGCCGGCAATCTGCGGTACAAAAAGCCAAGCAGGAAGTGGACAGCAAAATGCAGCAATTAACCGCCATGGTGCAGAAGGCCGGTATTGCCAATGCAGATATCAATAATGCACCGCTGCGGATTTATCCGGAATACCAGCAAGATCAAAGTAAAGTCGAGCTGTACCGGGTAGAGCGGGAGTTGACGGTACTGGTACGGGATCTGAAGTTATATCCGCAATTACTGGAACAAGCCAGTGCGCTTGGCATCACACAGTTGCAACCAGCCGAATTGCTGGTGTCACAACCAGAGCCGCTGTATCAACAAGCGTTACAACTGGCTTATAAAGATGCTGAAGCCAAAGCCCGGCAATTAGCCAGTCTGAGTGGTCGGAGCATTGTGCGGGTTCATCAGATCCAGGAACAGGGATCTTCACCGGCACCGCGTTATAAAATGGCGATGATGTCAGCAGAAGCTGTACAATTTGGCAGCAATGAAGTGCGGGCCGATCTGACAATTCAGTTTGAACTGGCAGGAAACTGATAAATCTTCTCTGCAAAGGTTTAATTTTGTGCCCAAACCAAGTAAGGTAGGGGCCTTAATTCTGTTAGCCTGTTTGTGAACTATGTTTGCTGAAAAATTAGACTTTTACCGCACTTTAGTGGCTCAGGCCAAAGCATTGATCGCCGATGAAACCGATCTGATTGCCAATATGGCAAATCTTAGCGCACTGTTGTTCCAGCAAATGCCTGATCTGAATTGGTCAGGCTTTTATATTTTACGGGGTGAGGTGCTGGTATTAGGCCCGTTCCAGGGAAAACCTGCCTGTGTGCGGATCCCGGTTGGCAAAGGTGTTTGTGGCACTGCTGTGGCGACTGGTGAAATCCAGCTAGTCAAAGATGTGCATGAATTTCCTGGTCATATCGCCTGTGATGCCGCCAGTAACTCAGAAATTGTGTTACCAGTGCGCTTAGGCGGACAAATTATTGCGGTACTGGATATTGACAGTCCGTCGCTGGCCCGCTTTGATCAAGCTGATTTACAAGGCCTGGCTGAATTAGTGCAAGTATTTGAGCAGCATCTGGACCAAATCCAATGAAAGATTTAGTCTCAATCCAGGATTATTTGTTTTCTTTGACCGATGTCGGTGACTGGGAAGGTGAAGAAGAGCTGGTTGCTGATCGGATCAATGCCATTTACCATGCGGTTTGGTTAAGAATTCCGGATGACACAGCAGTCGATTTAATTGATCAGATCCTGCATAGTATCTGGGATCAGTTAAGAGGCAGTACTGTACTGCTGGAAGCCGATGAATATGAATTAATCGACTGGGCGCAGGCCTACACCAGAAAGACTTTGTCTGAAGGTGGTGATGACGATGAAGACGATGCTGACGACAACGACAGCGATACCGATGAAGAAGTTGACGAAGAAGATGAAGAGTATTAATGCATGACTAGCCAAGTCGAACCACAAGTTAAACCGCACAACGTAAAAGAAATCGTTGCCTTGCTCAGTGAACAGTTTCCATTATGTTTTTCGCTGACAGGTGAAGCTAAGCCGCTGAAAATTGGTATTTTTCAGGATTTAGTTGAAAAATTACAGGCCGATCCCTTGCTGAGCAAAACTCAGTTACGCCAGGCGCTGCGGGTTTATACCTCCAGCTGGCGTTATCTGGATGCCATTAAAGAAGGTGTCGCCCGGATTGATCTGGACGGTGTGGCAGGTGACTTAATTGATGCGCAACAGGCTGAGCATGCAGCAAAAACGTTGAGCGAAAGCAAGGCCAAAGCGGCTGAATTACGTAAAGCCCGTCATCTTGAGCAAAAGCGTCAACAACAGCAGAAACAAGCACAACAAGCGGCCGACACTCCTGCCGATGCTGTGGCAGCACAGGCTGACAAACCTGCTTACAAAAAAAACGGCCCAAAAGTTGCTGCTCAGGGTGTAAAAAGCTCTAACCTGAAAGTGAAACGTCAGCCGGCGGCAGCAACCCAGGCACCGATGAAGGCGAAAGTTCAGCCAGCGGCAGAATTGTTAGCCGTCAATGCAGCGACTTTGACAGCGGGTGCCAAAGTTCTGGTTAAACTGGGACAAAACCCGATGCCAGCTACTGTCGTTGAAGTAGTTAAACAGGATGTCGTAGTGCAGCTTACCTCTGGTATGGTAGTGAAAACACAAATCGGCAGTTTGTATCAGGCTTAACAAGACAGAGTCTCAGATGAAGAAATTATCCGGTGTAGCGGCAGCTTTGCTGCTGATTTTTGGTGGTGCCGTCAGCGCTCAAGCGCGTGCGGAAGCAGTGGTCATCCCAAAGCTGAGCCAACTTGAGCAACATTTTACCGCCAGTAAGCGGGTGTCTGCTTTTTTCACCCGCGCGCATTATTTGCCGGTGCAAATAGATGACAAGTTGTCGGCTAAAGTCTATGACCGCTATCTGGATAGTCTTGACTACTACAAAAATATCCTGCTCAAATCCGATATTGATAGTTTTGCCCAATATAAATTTCAGTTTGATGATGCCATGCAAAAAGGTCAGTTTGATTTTGCCTACCAGATGTTTAATCTGAGTTTGCAACGCCGGGCTGAACGCTTTGATTACGCGATTTCGTTGCTGGAAAAACCTGTTGATTTTACCACTGAAGATCATTACGAATATGAGCGTGAAGATGCTGAATGGCCAGCCGATCTGGCTCAACTGAATGAGTTATGGCGGCAACGGGTTAAATTTGATGCGCTTAACTTAAAGTTAGCTGGTAAAAAGCCTGAAGAAATTAAAGACTTGCTGTTAAAGCGCTACAAGAGCGCAAAAAAACGGCTGGTGCAAACCGAAAGTGAAGATGTATTCCAACTGGTGCTGAATTCCTACGCACGTAGTATTGAAGCGCACACCTCTTATTTATCACCACGTAATGCTGACCGCTTCCAGCAGGAAATGAACCTGAGTCTGGAAGGTATTGGTGCTGTGCTGCAACTGGACGATGATTACACTGTCATTTCCAGCCTGGTACCAGGTGGTCCGGCCGATTTGACGAAAAAACTCAAACAGAAAGACAAAATTGTTGGTGTGGCCCAGGGCGACGAAGAGTTTGTTGATATCGTTGGCTGGCGGCTTGATGACGTGGTTGACCTGATCAAGGGACCAAAGGGCTCAAAAGTCCGGTTGCAAGTGATTGCGGCCAGTGATGCTGCCGGTGCAGTACCACAACAAATTGAAATTGTTCGCGACAAAGTCCGGTTAGAAGACCGTGCAGCCAAAGGTGAAGTGTTTAAATCTTTATTACATCAAGACGGTAAAAACATCGGTGTGATTAATATCCCGAGTTTTTATAACAACCTGACTGAAGATGTGAAAAAAGCTATTACTTCACTAAAAACAGCCAAGGTAGAAGGTATTATCGTCGATTTACGAGGCAATGGTGGTGGTTCACTACCGGAAGCAATTACCTTAACCGGCTTGTTTATCGAGCAGGGTCCTGTGGTCCAAATTCGTGAAGGCAATGGCCGTATTACCCAGAATGACGATACCGATGCCACGGTCTTTTATGAAGGTCCTCTGACGGTGATGGTAGACCGCTATAGTGCTTCCGCATCGGAAATTTTTGCGGCGGCGATGCAGGATTATGGACGGGCGCTGATTATTGGTGAACATACCTTTGGTAAAGGGACTGTACAACAACATCGTGGCTTGGGCCGGATTTACGATACCTTTGATGCCGATTTGGGTTCACTGCAATATACCATCGCGAAGTTTTACCGCATTAATGGTGGCAGTACCCAGCACAAAGGCGTGACACCGGATATCGTGTTTCCATCGCCAATAGACCCGGCTGATTGGGGCGAAAGCAAAGAAGAAAATGCCTTACCTTGGGATTCGATCCCGGCGGCCAGTTATACTGCTGCCACCGACTTAAAAGTAGCCATTCCACTGCTGACAGAAAAACATCAGCAGCGGATCAGCAAAGAACAGGAATTCAGCTACCTGATGCAAGATATTGCCTTGTATAAACAGGAAAAAGATGAAAAAACGGTCTCACTGAATGAAAAAGTTCGGCTGGCGAAAAAAGATGAACTGACGGCAAAAGATTTAGCCCGCACCAATGAACGGTTGGCTCGACTGAAGTTACCTTTAGTGAAAAAAGCCGAAGATGCACCTGAAGTTCTCAGCAAGTTAGATCCATTCCTGGAAGAAGCTGTGCTGATCACTTCAGATCTGGTGCAGACCAGTAAGTTAGTGAAAAAATAACTTTCAGCTGCATAACAGCCGGCTCATCGTTGATAAAGGACTGATTTCAGTCCTTTATTGTTCATTGTATCTTGCAAAGGCACTAACCTTCTGCAGCCTGCCTGATGCGACATCAGTCAGTTGAGTGATAGTACAAAGGTTCCCCATGTCACAAACCCGTCAGTCAATCCACGGTCAATGGTCAGGCCGTTTCACCTTTATCATTGCTGCTACAGGTGCTGCGGTAGGCCTTGGTAATATCTGGAAATTCCCATATATCATGGGCGAAAATGGCGGTGGCGCTTTTGTGTTGGTGTATTTGCTGGCTATTTTATTGATTGGCATTCCGGTGCTGATGGCCGAAGTCCTGATGGGCAAACGTGGCCGGCAAAGTCCGGGCTTGACCGCGAGAACCCTGGTACTCGAAGCCCATGCCCATTCATTCTGGCAAATCACTGGCTGGATCGGGCTGGTGGCCGGATTTATCATTTTATCCTTTTATTCGGTGATTGCCGGTTGGGCCTTTGCCTATGTTGGTAAAGCACTGCAACAAGGTTTTGCTGGCCAGACGCCGGCTCAACTTGGCGAAATGTTTGCTAATTTCTCAAGTGATCTCAATAGTCTATTACTCTGGACTACAGTAGTTATCGTCACCACTTGTGCGGTCGTGGCACGTGGCTTAAAGCAAGGCCTAGAAAACACTTTGCGCTGGATGATGCCGGCTTTGTATCTGCTGTTAGTTGGGATGGCAATTTATGCCGGCCTGAATGGCGAATTTGCCGCCGCTTTTAACTTTATGTTTTACCCTGATTTTTCTAAATTAACAGTCAATGGCGTGTTGATAGCGCTCGGGCACGCCTTTTTTACCCTGAGTCTGGCATCTGGTGTCATGATGATTTATGGCGCTTATTTACCCAATCAGGTTTCAATCGTTAAAACGTCGATCTGGATTGCGCTGGCGGATACCTCAGTGGCGCTGATTGCAGGGATGGTTATTTATCCTATTGTATTTGCACAAGGATTGGACGCCGGGCAGGGACCAGGGCTGATTTTTGTCACCTTGCCAATCGCTTTTGGCAATATGACGGCTGGTGCTGTGATTGGACCGTTATTTTTCCTGATGCTGGTTTTTGCCGCTTTTACTTCGACTATCGCGATGATTGAGTCTGTGGTGGCCTGGTTAGTGGAGTCACGCGGTTTTCAACGGGGTCAGGCGGCCTTGTTGTCAGGGGTTGTGCTGTGGCTGTTGAGCTTATTGACGGTATTTTCTTTTAGTGGTGCCAGCTGGACGCAACTGGAGATGAACTTTCTTGGCAAGCAGGTGCATAATTTATTTGAAGTGCTGGATCATCTGGCTGCCGATATCCTGTTACCTATTGGTGGCCTGTTGATTGCTCTGTTTAGCGGCTGGGTGATGAAAAGATCCGCGACCACAGAAGAGTTGAATACTTCGCCGGTTGCTTATACTATCTGGCGCTTCTGTATCCGCTGGTTCACACCTGTCGCTATTATTGCAGTGTTTCTGAATTTAGTCGGAGTGCTCTAGCTCCATAGGATGCCATATAACAACAGCCCGGAACCACCGGGCATGCCAGGTAAGAACATGAATCAACAATTAAAACAACCCAGCTTGCTGGATGCGCTGCTACCGCTTTTTGCCCTGATTATCATGCTGGGTTTATCAGTCCAGTTGTATGGCAGTGATTCATCTTATGGACCGAATCAAATCGTCCTCTTTCTGACGGCAGGAATTGCTGCGTTGATTGGACTAAAAAATGGTTATCGCTGGGCTGATATTGAACATGCCATGATCAATGGTATTTCGTTGTCGCTTGGTGCGGTATTAATTTTATTTGCCGTTGGCGCTTTAATCGGCACCTGGTTACTGTCCGGCACTGTGCCAACGCTGATTTATTACGGCTTACAAGTGCTGAGCCCTGCCTGGTTTTATGCTGCCAGTTGTGTTTTGTGTGCTGTGGTATCCCTGAGTATCGGTAGCTCCTGGACCACGGCAGCTACTATTGGCGTGGCGTTGCTGGGCGTCGCTGCAGGCCTGGGCTTGTCGCCTGTGGTGACGGCAGGGGCTATTATCTCTGGCGCTTATTTTGGTGATAAGCTATCGCCGCTATCGGATACCACCAATTTGGCGCCGGCTGTCGCGGGCGCTGAATTGTTTGCCCACATCCGCCATATGACCTGGACCACGATCCCAAGTTTAGTGTTGGCAGTGTTAATATTCGTCGGACTTGGTTTTAATCACTCTGGTGCGCAAGACCTGGGGCGTATTGCTGAACTCAGCGATCAACTGCAACAACAATTTCAGATTGGCTGGCCAATGCTGATCCCGCTGTTGGTGTTGATGTTGATGGCGATGAAAAAAGTACCGGCCTTTCCAACGGTATTTATTGGTGCTTTATTAGGGGCGGTCTGGGCGCTGTTATTTCAGCCAGCCCAAATTGCCAAAATGCTGGACCCACAACTGAGCCCGGCGCTGGGTAGTTTAAAAGTGGTCTGGACAACGTTACACAGTGGATTTGTGCTGGAATCGGGCCAGGCGGAGCTGGATAAATTATTATCCGGTGGTGGTATGGCCAAGATGCTCAATACCGTTTGGTTGATTATTGCCGCTATGGTGTTTGGTGCCGTGTTGGAATATACCGGTTTATTACGCCGGGTGGTGCAGTTAATCCTGGCCAAAGCGCACAGCACAGGTTCCTTGGTCAGCCGGACCATTCTGACCTGTATCGCCACTAATATCCTGGCCGCTGATCAGTATATTGCCATCGTGATGCCCGGTCGTATGTACAAAGATGAATATGCCCGACGTGGTCTGGCACCGGTGAATTTATCCAGAACACTGGAAGATGGTGGCACTATTACCAGTCCGTTGGTGCCATGGAATACCTGTGGTGCTTATATGCATGGTGTGCTGAATATCAATCCGTTGGATTATCTGTTTTACGCCTTTTTTAATCTGATCAACCCTGTGTTAGCCATTGGCTATGCCTATTGTGGGATTAAAATTCTGAAACTGACCCCGCCGGAAGCCATACTGCCAGTGCCGCTCACTGCTGTGGTTGATACAGAACCTGGTCGCTCTTAAGCACAGCACTTTTGGCTCCTTGGTTGAACAAAAAGCTATCTCTTTGATTGTCCTTAAAATCTGCCCGGAAACTTTCGGGCAGATTTTACTGCCGCTTGTGATCACATTGCATTACACTTGAGAAAAATGTCTGGACTTACGCCAGGAGTGCAACTGATGAGTCAATTACCTCAGGCAAAAAAACTTGCCGATTACCAACCACCTTCTTATCTGGTTAGCCAGCTTGAGCTGACCTTCGAACTTGATCCGGCCGCGACGCTGGTCACCGCCATCAGCCAGATGAAACGGCAGGGAGAGCATCAACAGCCGCTGCTGTTAGACGGCCAAAACTTGCAGTTAGTCGGCATTTGGCTCAATGATCAGCCGGTCGATAATTATCAGCTACTGGATGGACAGTTGCTGCTGCCTGCGGTGCCTGCTGAGTTTTGTCTGAAAATTATCACGCAGATCAGTCCAGCAGCCAATACCGCGCTGGAAGGTTTGTATTTGTCCAATGGCGCCTATTGCACCCAATGTGAAGCAGAAGGTTTTCGCGCTATCACTTATTACCCGGATCGGCCTGATGTGCTGGCGGTATTTACCACCCATATTATTGCCGACCAAAGCTTGTATCCGCAGTTGCTGTCCAATGGTAATCAGATTGCCGCAGAAGTATTAGCGGATGGACGCAGTAAAGTCAGCTGGCATGATCCATTTCCAAAGCCTTGTTACCTGTTTGCACTGGTGGCTGGTGATTTTGACCAGTTACAGGATAGTTACCAGACCCGCTCAGGCCGGCTGGTCAAGTTAGTGTTTTATGTTGACAAAGGCAATCAACAGCGGGCTCGTTTTGCCTTGGATGCGCTCAAACGTGCGATGCAATTTGATGAGCAACATTTTGATTTAGAATATGATTTAGATATCTACATGGTGGTTGCTGTCGACTTCTTTAACATGGGCGCGATGGAAAACAAAGGCTTGAATGTCTTTAACAGTAAGTTTGTGTTGGCCGATGATCAATCGGCAACTGACCATGATTATTACCTGATTGAAAGTATTATTGGTCATGAATATTTCCATAACTGGACAGGAAACAGAGTCACCTGTCGTGATTGGTTTCAGCTCAGTTTAAAAGAAGGGCTGACGGTGTTTCGCGATCAGCAGTTCAGTGCCGCCATGTCCTCGCCAACATTGTGCCGGATTGATGCTATTCAGACCATTCGGACTGCTCAGTTTGCCGAGGACGCCAGCCCGATGGCCCATCCGATCCGTCCATCACAAGTTATTGAAATGAATAATTTTTATACTGTGACTGTATACGATAAAGGTGCTGAAGTGATCAGGATGCAGCACGCCTTGCTGGGTGAGGCGGGCTTTCGTCGTGGCATGGCACTTTATTTCGCCAGACATGATGGACAGGCGGTTACTTGTGATGATTTTGTGCAGGCGATGCAAGATGCCAGTGGTGTAGATTTAACTCAGTTTAAACGCTGGTACCAACAAGCCGGGACACCGGTAGTGACAGTCAGCAGTGATTATTGTGCCGACAGCAAACAGCTGCGGGTGCAACTAAGCCAGCAAACACCAGCGACTGCTGATGGTAGTCCGAAACAGCCATTATTGATCCCGTTAAAAACTGAGTTGATCAGCGCCGATGGCAGTTATCAGCAGCAGCTGTTATTGACCTTAACTGCGGCTGATCAGACCATTGTGCTTGAGGATGTGCCCGTTACGGTACAATTGGTGACGCTGGCTGATTTCTCGGCGCCGGTGAAATTAGTGCAGTCTCGGACGCTCTCAGAATTGCTGTTTGTGGTGCGCCATGCCAGGGATGGGGTAGCTCGCTGGGATGCGATGCAGACCATTTGGGGCGATTTGGTGCAACAGGCAATTGCGGGCGGGATGCCAGACGCTTTTACGCTGCCGGACGAACTGGTGGCGATGTTAGGGCATTTATTGCGAGCGCCGTTGGCCGACCAGGCTTTTTGTGCCGAGCTGCTGACGCTGCCAGGTTTTGATATTTTGGCGGAGCAGTTTGCGCCTATTCCAGTGGCCGCAATCATGCAAACACTGGCATCTTTTCGCCAACAGATCGCCACTTTGCTTGGCGCCGAGCTACTGCAGTGTTACCGCTCGTTACCGGTCATGCCTTATCGTTATGATGCTGAGCAAGTGGGTCGCCGCCGCTTACAGGCTTTGTGTTTGTCGTACCTGGCCTTATTGCCTGAGCAACTGGCGCTGTTGCAACAGCATTATTTGCAAGCTGACAATATGACGGACCGGCTCAGTGTGTTGCAGGCGTTGGTGGTGGCTGATCATCCCAAAGCAATTGCGTTCACTGATGTGTTATTGCAAAAATTGTATGACGATT
Organism: Rheinheimera sp. B2H12; assembly: GCF_059620065.1. Taxonomy (NCBI): domain Bacteria; kingdom Pseudomonadati; phylum Pseudomonadota; class Gammaproteobacteria; order Chromatiales; family Chromatiaceae; genus Rheinheimera; species Rheinheimera sp. B2H12. The sequence goes on from NZ_CM184363.1 coordinate 2,441,404, forward strand.
ACGCCAGTGACGTGCTGGTTTTTGATAAATGGGCCAGTCTGCAAGCCAGCCGGCCAACAGACAGCGTGTTTACACATATAACGCAAGTGCTTGCGTGCACACAATTTTCCTTTAGTAATCCGAACAGGGTCCGGGCTCTGTATGGTGCATTTAGCCGACTTAATCCAACGCAATTTCATCGTGCCGATGGCCAGGGCTATCGCTTGTTGGCCGATATTGTCGCAACGCTCGATGACACGAATCCGCAACTAGCAGCCCGTCTGATCACACCGCTGTTATCCTGGCGACGTTATCCGGCTGCGCAGCAACAACTGATGCAACAGCAGTTACAGCAGTTAAAAGCTAAAACGACGATCAGCAATGATTTGTTTGAAAAAGTCAGCAAAAGTCTGGATTAATCTGATGGCACGGCTTTACCGCTTTTCGTTAGTGCTGACTGAACAACAAATTCTGGGTTATTACAGCGGTCAGATTAAATATGTCTTGGTTTGGGCTGATAGTGGAGAAAAAATCCAGCTGGAAGCCCATAATTTCAGAAGATTTTTCAGCCATAGCGGTCTGTCAGGCCGCTTTGAGCTGACAACCACGGAGCAGGGGAAGTTTGTCAGCCTGACTAAAATTAATTAGAGCATCTACTTTAAACGACAGTTTAAAAACTGTGCAGTGGCATTCTTTAAATTAGCAACTAATATCATAGACTTAGCATGGTCGGATATTTCGGGTACACTCATTGTTAAACGCTGGGCAGGCTTTTTTGCGTGGCTGCACTCCAGAATTGACAAAAACTAAAACAAAATCAACATATTTAGCCTCAGCCAAGCCTTGCACCACGTAGAAAATGATGTAATTATTTTAATGCAATGAGAAGAGATCAGAGCAGTTGTTCTCTCTCAGCTATAACAAAAACAAATAGACCTGCTGGACAGGGGGGGAGATCACAAGATGAACCAAAGACCATTAGCCTTTGCTAAAAATCCTTTAGCAAAGTGCATCGCGTCTGCACTGTTAGCTTTAACTGTAACTTCAGTACAGGCAGCCAGCTTCACAGTCGGTGATGACGTTGAAGTTGTATTCGATTCAAGTTTTTCTTATGGTGCCAGCTGGCGGGCAGAAGACCGTGACTGGAATACCATCAGTAAAGCCAACCATCCGAGATTTAACTGGACCGGTTACAATGCAGGGACAGGCAACATTATTTACCCGTCGACTGAAATCTGGAAACAGCCAGGTTCTTATTCAGCCAACGGTGATGCTGGTAATCTGAATTATGACAAAGGCGATATGTTCTCCGAGCTGTTTAAAGGCACGCATGAGCTGTCGATCACCAAAGGTGATGTTGGTCTGTTCAGCCGGTTTATGTATTTTTATGACTCAGCGCTGATGGACAAAGAAGGTGCTTATACCAATCCGGTATCACAAAACCGGGTCGATCCATGTGCTGACGATGAAGCTCGTGATTTGGCATGCCGTGATATCCGTTTATTGGATGCCTATGTATTTGCTAATTTCGCGCTGAATGATGGTGCCAACCCGCTGTCGATCCGGGTCGGTAACCAGGTGCTGAGCTGGGGTGAAAGTACTTTAATCCAGCATGGTATCAATATCACCCCAATTGATGTCGGTATTGCCAGATTGCCTGGTGCTGACTTAAAAGAAGCTTATATTCCGGTTGGGATGGTGTATGCCTCGCTTGGTTTAACTGAAAAGTTATCTGCTGAAGTGTTTTATCAGTACGAGTGGAAAAACAGCTATTTGCCAGTACCTGGTACTTTTTTCTCCACCAATGACTTTGCTGGGAAAGGCGGTTATAACCAAAATATTCAGTTGGGTTTTGCCGGTAACCCGGATTTAGACCTGAGCACTTTACTGGCTGGTTTAAACAGTATTGGTAATACAGTGAAAACCTTATCCGGTGTGCTGGCCAATCCACAGGCAACAGCTGTCCAAAAACAGCAGGCCCAGGCCCAGTTAGCGCTGATGCCAACTGCTTATCTGGCGTATCCAACTAAAGTGACGTTACGTCCTTATGGCGATGCCGGTGAAATTGAACCGGAAGATGGTGGTCAATATGGGGTGAAGTTTGAGTACTTTGCGCCTGAATTAAATGACACCGAATTTGCGGTGTATTACATGAATTACCATAGCCGTACCCCGGTGATTTCAGGGATTGCCGCTGATTTCCGTGCTGCGGCTATCCAATCTGATATCGCCTATCTGACGGCGAATGCCGGTAATATCACCAAAGAAAATGTGATGAATCTCAAAGCCTTGTCTAAAGGCTTAATCGAATATCCGGAAGATATCAAGCTGTGGGGTTTTAGTTTCAATACCACTCTGGATGGTACTTCTGTCGCTGGTGAGTTGGCTTATCGTAAGGATGAGCCATTACAAATCGACGACGTAGAAATCCTGTATGCCGGTATGCCTGAACAGCTGGCTATTGGTCAGCCTGCCATTGGTGGCGGATTTGCCGGAATTTCACAAATTGGCCGCTACAACGGTCAAAAAGTTCAACCAGGTGAGTTCGCTCAAGGCTATATTCTGGCTGACACTGCGCAAGCTCAGATGACAGTCACCCATTTATTCGGGCCTGCACTGATGGCTGACAACTTCACCTTATTGGGTGAAGTGGGCGTGATCAAAATTAACAATATGCCCAAAGAAAGTGAATTGCGCTTAAACGGTCCAAATACTGACCGTAGTGGTTACCCGCTAATGGGTACAGATGCTGCCGGCAACCTGATCCCGAAACTGGGTCTGCACACAGCCGTTTCCAATGGTGCCGAAACCAACCCGTTCCCGACAGCTTCGGCCTGGGGTTATCGTTTGGTGGCTAAAGCGGATTACAACAACGTGTTGGCAGGGATGAACCTGTCACAACGGGTGACCTTTGCCCATGACGTGAACGGTATCACGCCTGATCCACTGTTTATGTTCTCAGAAGATAAAAAATCACTGAGTTACGCCGTTAGTGTGGATTATCTGAACCAGTGGTCGGCTGAAGTGTCTTATAACGCTTTCTTTGATGGCGTAGGCACCACCAACAATACCGAAGACCGTGATTTTGTGTCTTTTAACATCAAATACTCATTATAAGGGACGAGATAGTCTTATGAAAAAACTCACCCTGTTATCTACCGCCATTGCGCTGGTATTCAGCTGTGCTGCAACTGCCAAGATAAGTCCGGATCAAGTCGCGCGGTTAGGTACTGATTTAACACCGCTCGGTGGCGAAAAAGCGGGCAATAAAGATGGTAGTATTCCGGCCTGGACCGGCGGTATTACCTCTGCTCCTGCTGGTTTTAAACCAGGTGATCACCACTTAGATCCTTTTGCTGCTGATAAAGTGGTTTATACCGTCACCAAAGCCAATATAGACCAGTACAAAGCTTTGTTATCACCAGGCCAGATTGCGTTATTTAATCTGTATCCGGACACTTATAAAATCAATGTGTATCCAACGCAGCGCTCAGCGTCTTACCCGCAGTATGTTTATGACGCGACCAAGCAAATTGCCGGTAAAGCTGAGTTAGTGCAAGGCGGTAACGGTATTATTAATGCAGCTATTGGTATTCCGTTCCCAATTCCAGCTAATGGTCTGGAAGCGATCTGGAACCACATTGTCCGCTTCCGTGGTGTGGCAGCGACCCGTAATGGCGGCCAGGCAGCACCGACTGCCACTGGTGCTTACACCCTGATTGGTTTTGACGAACAAATTATGTTTAAGTATTCAGATCCGGCGGCTACACCGCAGGCGCTGCAAGCGGAGAATATTCTGTTCCGTTTTAAACAAAGCGTGACCACGCCAGCCCGGCTGGCCGGTACTGCGCTGTTGGTTCACGAAACCATGGATCAGGTTGCGACACCACGTCAGGCCTGGACTTATAACACCGGACAGCGTCGGGTGCGTCGGGCACCAAACGTAGCCTATGATGCACCAGGGACAGCGTCAGACGGTCTGCGGACCACGGATGACTTTGACATGTTTAACGGTTCACCAGACCGTTATACCTGGGAGCTGAAAGGTAAGCAGGAAATGCTGATCCCTTATAACAGCTACAAGTTACATAGCAAAGAAACCAAATACGCCAGTCTGCTCACTGCAGGTCATATCAACCCTGATTATGTCCGTTGGGAAAAACACCGGGTCTGGGTGGTTGAAGCTAAATTGAAAGACAATATGCGCCACGTGTATGGCAAACGGGTGTTTTATATTGATGAAGACAGCTGGCAAATTCATGTGGCAGATCTGTACGATGCCCGTGGCGAATTATATCGCGTGGCAACAGCCCATGGTCTGAACTACTATGAAGTGCCGACACACTGGAGTACGCTCGAAGTTTATCATGATCTGAATTCACGCCGTTATATTGCTATCGGTCTGGATAACGAAGATAAGATGTATGATTTTTCAGTGAAATTATCAGATAACGATTTTACCCCGGCGGCACTGCGCCGTGAAGGTACCCGTTAATCGGATCGTGCGGAAAATAACGGTTGGCACCTGCCAACCGTTTTTGTTTTATCCCTTGTTTGAGTCAGAGTTGTCATGATTGCGAAATTATTATCAGGTCTGGGTTTATGTTGTCTGTTGTGGCCTGCGACTGCGGCTGAGCAGGATAAACCTCAGGCTGCTTACATGCTGCCAAGAGCAGTGAACTCAGTGTTAACCGATATTATTCCGGTGGCTGATCAGTTTTATATGGCTGCCGGTGAGCGTGGCCATCTGCTAAAAAGTAAAGATGGCCAGCAATGGCAACAAGTGCCGGTGCCGCTGAATTCAAATTTAACCTCCGTCTATTTTGCCGATGCCAGCCATGGTTGGGCCGTTGGTCATGATGCCAGCATTTTACATAGCAAGGATGGTGGGGACAGCTGGCAGATCCAGCAGTATCTGCCGCAGCTGGATAAACCGCTGTTTGACGTGGTTTTCCTGGATGCAAACCAAGGTATAGCCGTCGGTGCCTATGGCATGTTTTATCGCACCACAGATGGTGGCCAACACTGGCAGACCGAATTTCATCCAGAATTAGCATCAGAGGATGATCAGGCTTTACTCGCCGAATTAAAAGCAACGGATCCGGAAGGTTATGCTGCTGAAGCTGAATCAGTATTACCGCATTTTAACCGTTTATTCCGTGATGGTCAGACTTTATACATGGTTGGCGAAGCCGGCTTTGTCGCCATCAGCGATGATTTTGGGGTGAGTTGGCGGCGGCTGGCAGAATTTTACAATGGCTCTTTATTTGCGATTGCCAGAACACCTGCGAAAACTTTATTGGTGGCAGGTTTACGGGGTCACTTATTCCGCAGCACGGATCAAGGCCAGCAATGGCAACAAATTCAACTGCCAAGCCCGGCCACTTTAAATAGTCTGTTTGTAGCCGCGGATGGTGCTATTTACGCCACAGGCAATGCTGGTACTTTGCTCGTCAGTCGAGATGACGGCCAAACCTTCAGTGCCATCGCACTGGAAGAAGGTAAAGCAATACTGCAGATGGTAGCTATTGGCGCCCAGCTGGTGCTGGCGACTGAAGCAGGTATTAAAACAATTCAGCCGGAAGACAAAACACAACCATGAGTGCTAATCGTTTAATCAATAAATGTGAATATGCTTTGTTCCGGCATCGGGGTCTGGTGATCCTGGCTTTTGTGCTGGCGACTTTATTCCTGTTGTTTAAAGCCAGCCAGATCAAACTGGATGCGGCTTTTACTAAAAATATACCGCTCAAACACGAGTATATGCAGACCTATTTAAAGCACGCCAAAGACTTTGGTGGCGCCAATAATATTCTGATTTCGGTCTGCGATGCCTCCGGTAATATTTTTAATCCACAGTTTTTCGATAGTTTTAAAAAAATCCATGATCAGGTGTATTACATGCCTGGCGTCGATCGGGTGCTGGTGAAATCTTTGTTCAGCCCAAGTACACGCTTTGTGGAAGTGGTGGAAGATGGTTTTGCCGGTGGCCCGGTGATCCCGGCAGATTTCAGTCCGGATGCCCATGGGTTGTCTATTGTGCGGCAGAATGTCGATAAAGCCGGTATTGTCGGTCGGATGGTGGCGGACGATTATAGTTGCGCTATGATCACCGCTCAGTTGCAGGAAATTAACCCGGATACCAACGAAAAACTTGATACCATTGCTTTTGCCAACCAGTTAGAAACTGAGGTGCGTACGCAATATGAAAAAGCTGGCATTAGCGTGCATATCATTGGTTTTGCCAAGATGGTTGGTGATGTGGCCAATGGCGCCAAAGGGGTGTTGGCGTTTTTTGCCGTTGCCATAGTGATCACGGCAGTGATGGTGTTTTTGTTCTCAAAATCAGTGACATTAACATTGTTACCTATTGCCTGTTCGTTAATTGCCGTGATTTGGCAGATGGGTTTATTGACAGTGCTTGGCTTCGGCATTGACCCTATGTCCATTCTAGTACCGTTTTTAGTCTTTGCCATTGGCGTCAGTCATGGTGTGCAGATGATTAACGCCACCGGTAAAAATGTCGCTGCCGGGATGAATGCCAAAACAGCCGCTCAGGCTAGTTTCCGTAAATTATTGATCCCGGGCGGGGTAGCGCTGTTATCGGATACCGTTGGTTTTATCACGCTATTGATTATTGAAATAGGTGTGATCCGCGAACTGGCCATTACTGCCAGTCTAGGTGTCGCGGTCATTATCCTGACCAACCTGATTTTATTGCCAGTCTTGATGTCTTATGTCCGCTTCAAAGCTGATTATGTGGCCAAGGTGTCAGCACCGACACCTTTAGAGGATAAGTTTTGGTATAAATTATCGGCTTGTGCTGAGCCAAAAGTGGCTGCCATTATCCTTGGCGTGACAGCACTGTTGTTTACTGCGGGTTACTGGCAATCTCAGCAACTGAAAATTGGTGATTTGCATGCCGGGGCTTCCTCTTTGCACGAAGACTCCCGTTACAACCAGGATACCTTTCTGATTACCGATCGTTATGCTATTTCGGTCGATTACATCAATGTGATGGTGGAAACTGAAGCTAATGGGTGTACCTCACATGCCGTGATGGATAGGGTTGATCAGTTCCAATGGCAGATGGAAAATATTGAAGGTGTGCAAAGCGCGGTGTCGTTGCCTTCAGTGTCAAAAGCGATTAATGCCGCTTTTAATGAAGGCAATATGAAATGGCGCATCTTACCAAGAACCACCGAAAGTCTGGTGCAATCCTCTTCCCGGGTTGAAACCAGCACAGGTTTACTCAATCCGGATTGTTCGGTGATGCCCGTGATCCTGTTTTTGAATGACCATAAAGCCGAAACCATTGAGCGGGTGGTGGCAGCAGCGAAAAAAGCCGGTGCCGAACTTGGCACTGACAATGTCAAATTTATGTTGGCCTCAGGCCCGGTTGGGGTGATGGCAGCAACCAATGAAGCCGTAGCTGCGGCGCAAAATCCGATGACCTGGTATGTGTATGGTGCTGTGATCCTGCTGTGTTTACTCAGTTTCCGCTCTCTGCGAGCCACGCTGGCGGTGATTATTCCGCTTTATGTGGTGACAATGCTGGCGACAGCGCTGATGACTTTGCTGGATATTGGCCTGACCGTATCAACGCTGCCAGTGATTGCGCTTGGCGTTGGCATTGGCGTCGATTATGGTATTTATATTCTGACCAATATGACCCAGCCGTTGCGTTCTGGTGTGCCATTACGTCAGGCTTATTACGAGGCTCTTAAATCAACCGGTAGTGCGGTTTTGTTTACAGCTCTGACCTTGGCTGTCGGCGTCAGTACCTGGGTATTCTCAGCCCTGAAGTTCCAGGTTGATATGGGGATTCTGCTGACCTTCATGTTTATTGTGAATATGTTAGGTGCAGTATTTGTGTTACCGGCACTGGCCGCCTTCTTCTGGCCAAAAAATCGTTAAACCTAAACAAAACCGGACGGCTGGCAGTATCGCCGTCCGGTTGTCAAAAATCGCATCTTTATGCACAAATCCTGATAAAACAGCTCCGCAGTTCATTTTGTAGTTAATAAGCTTGAATATCTTGTCAAATCTGGACTTTACAGCTGGTACAACCAGTGTGAAAGGCAGAAATAAAGCTCGAAAAGCACTACAATAGGCAATAAACTTCGCACCTGACACGCTCTGTATGTAATGCACAATCCTGCTTGACCCTGGCAGAGATTAAAACAAGGATACAAAAATGGCACTGATAGACGGTCAACCATCTGTACTTCTACAAAACGTAAGTAAACTCATCCGCCAAAAAGTAAAAGATCAGGTTGATCTGGTGGAGAAATTCGCCCATACCCTGTACGGCAATGTTGCTAACGAAGATATGTTCGGCCGCAACGACAGCGATCTGTACGGTGCGGCCTTAAGCCTGTGGCAAACTTTTAATGCCCATACTGCCGATGAAGCCAAAATCCGGGTGTTTAACCCGGAGATTGCCCGCCATGGCTGGGAGTCGAAACACACCATTGTTGAAATTGTGGTGAAAGATATGCCTTTCCTGGTCGATTCTGTGCGTATTGCATTAAATCGGCATAATATTACGGCGCATTTACTGTTGCATTACCCGCTGCAGACTTTCCGTGATAACCAGGGGCAAATAACCGAATTCCATAAGCTGGCTACGAAAGCCAATCCAACAACTCAGCAAACCGTATTTCATATCGAAATCGATCGGATGTCGGATAAAACCTCAATTGAACAATTGATTGCTGAACTGGATTCAGTGATGCAGGACGTATCGCTGGCGGTGTCTGACTGGAAACCGACCAAAGATAAACTGGAGCAAGTGATTGCAGAATTGCCGCAACATTGTGGCAAAGCAACACCAGCGCAACTGGCGGAAACCATTGAATTCCTGAACTGGCTGGCCAAAGATAACTTCACTTTATTGGGTTATCGTCAATACAGCATAATTCCGGTGCAAGGTGACTACCGTATCGCCGGCATGGCAGATACAGCACTTGGTTTAATGCGTCGTTCGGTATCGCGCGATCTGATGTTATCTGATCTGCCAGATGTAGCGCGTAAACAGGCGCTGAGTAATGATTTATTGATCCTGACCAAAACCAATAATAAGTCACGGGTGCACCGGCCGGCTTATATTGACTACATCGGTATTAAACGTTTTGACGCGCAGGGCCATGTGATTGGTGAAGACCGTTTTATCGGTTTGTACTCATCGTCACTTTACAATAACAGTGCTGCTGATATTCCGCTGCTGAAAAACAAATTAGCGACTGTAATGGCCAACTCAGGCTTTTCAGTCGGTACTCATGCCTATAAAGCGCTACTGAATATTCTGGAAACTTATCCGCGTGATGAGCTTATTCAGGCCGATGCTGCGGAACTGCTGGATATTTCAACCGGTGTGTTGCAGATGCAAGAGCGGGATATGACGCGACTCTTTATGCGTAAAGACGCCTTTGGTCGTTTTGTCTCTGCCATGGTGTATGTGCCGCGTGAGCGTTATAACACCCAATTGCGTAAAGATACTCAGCAAATACTGCAACAATTTTTAGGCAGTACCGAACCGGTTGAATTTACAACCTATTTCTCTGAATCAGTGCTGGCCCGGACCCATTATTTCGTTCGGATCAACGACAGCAATATCGAGTTCAACGTGAAAGATATCGAAAATAATTTAATTGAAGCAGCGCGGACCTGGGAAGATAAATTAAACAGCGCGCTGATTGGCCGCTTTGGTGAGCTGACCGGTCGTGAACTGAGTCAGAAATACGTCAACGCTTTCCCGCGTGCCTATAAAGAAGAAATGCTGCCGAATGATGCGCTGGTTGACATTGCCAAGATTGAAGCGCTGAGCGAAGAAAATACGCTGGAAATGTTGTTCTATCGGCCGCAGGAAGAAAGTGATGACTCCAAAGCGGTGCGATTAAACCTGTTCCATAAAGATCACCCAATCCATTTATCCGACGTGTTACCGATGCTGGAAAACTTTGGTTTACGGGTGATCGGTGAAACGCCTTATGCAGTGCGCTGCCCGGAAGGCTCGGTGAGCTGGATCTTAAATTTCAGTATGGAGTTAAACGGTAAGGTACCGCTGGATTTCGAAGCTGCGCAGCAATTATTCCAGGAGTCTTTTGCCAAAGTGTGGCAGGGCCAACTGGAGGACGATGGTTTTAACCGGCTGATTTTAGGCGCTGGTTTAACCGGTCGTGAAGCCTCTTTATTGCGGGCTTTTGCTAAATACAAACGTCAGATTGGGGGTACTTTCTCGCAGGCTTATATCGAATCGACTTTTGGTCGTTATCCGTTATTGGCTGGTTTGCTGGTGCAGTTATTCAACAGCAAGTTTACCCCGGGTAAAGCAGACGCGACTTTGGCAGAAAAACTGGAAGCAGAGATCCTGGCGCAACTGGAGAACGTGGCCAATCTGGATGATGATCGGATTATTCGCCGTTTCCTTGCCATTATTCAGGCTATCGTGCGTACCAACTACTTCCAGTTATCGGCTGAAGGCACAGATAAACCTTATATTTCGTTTAAAGTACGTCCGGCATTGATCCCGGATATGCCGTTGCCACTGCCATTCTTTGAGATTTTCGTTTATTCACCCAAAGTGGAAGGCGTGCATTTACGTTTTGGTAAAGTTGCCCGTGGTGGTCTGCGTTGGTCTGACCGTCGGGAAGATTTCCGCACTGAAGTGCTGGGCCTGGTGAAAGCACAACAAGTGAAAAACACCGTGATCGTGCCGGTTGGCGCCAAAGGTGGTTTTGTTTGTAAAAAATTACCGGAAACTGGTGGTCGCGAAGCTTGGTTGAATGAAGGTAAAGCTTGTTACCGGACCTTTATTCGTGCGCTGCTGGATGTGACCGACAATATCGTGCTAGGCCAAATTGTGCCGCCAAAAGATGTGGTTCGGTTGGATGAAGACGACCCGTATCTGGTGGTTGCTGCTGACAAAGGGACCGCCACTTTCTCTGATATTGCCAATGGTATTTCGCTGGAATACAACCACTGGTTAGGCGATGCTTTTGCTTCTGGCGGTTCCAATGGTTATGACCACAAAGGCATGGGTATTACCGCACGCGGTGGCTGGGAATCTGTCAAACGCCATTTCCGTGAAGTGGGCATTAACTGTCAGACCACAGATTTCACCGTAGTTGGTATCGGTGATATGGCCGGTGACGTGTTTGGTAACGGTATGTTGTTATCTGAGCATATTCGTTTGCAAGTGGCGTTTAACCACATGCATATTTTTGTCGATCCTAATCCGGATGCAGCCAGTTCATTTGTCGAGCGGCAACGGATGTTTAATCTGCCAACTTCAACCTGGGATGACTATAACAAAGCGTTAATCTCGGAAGGTGGTGGTATTTTCCTGCGTAGCGCCAAGTCAATTAAACTGAGCCCGCAAATGCAAACGATGTTAGGCACAGATAAAACTGCCCTGACGCCGAATGAATTGATCCGTGCTGCCTTAATGATGGAAGTGGACCTGATCTGGAACGGCGGTATCGGTACTTACGTTAAAGCCAGTGATGAAAGTCATGCTGAAGTCGGTGACCGTGCTTCTGAGCCGTTACGGGTCAATGGTAAAGAAGTGAAAGCCAAAATTATTGGTGAAGGTGGTAACTTAGGTACCACCCAACGTGGCCGTATTGAATATGCCGCTCATGGTGGCCGTATTAATACCGACTTTATCGATAACGTCGGTGGTGTCGACTGTTCAGACAATGAAGTGAATATCAAAATTCTGCTCAATGCCTTGGTCGCCAGTGGTGATTTGACGTTAAAACAACGCAACGAATTGCTGTACAGCATGACCAATGATGTTTCAAATATCGTGATTAACGATTGTTACCGTCAGACGCAAAGCATTTCGGTGTCTTCGCTGTTAGGCGCCGAGCAGATGAAAGAATACACCCGTTTTATCCATGCCCTGGAAAAAGATGGCAAACTCAATCGTGAACTGGAATTCCTGCCATCCGATGAAGTCTTGGCTGAGCGGATGGTCAAGGGGGCTGGTTTAACCCGACCTGAGCTGGCTATTCTGACTGCATACGGCAAAATGGTGTTAAAAGAGCAACTGGTGCTGCCGGAAATCTATGAAAACAGTTACTTTAAACAAGAGCTGTTCCAGGCTTTCCCGCAGGTACTGCAGGATAAATACGCCCGTGAAATGGAAAATCATCCGTTAAAAGCCGAAATTATTGCCACTAAGCTGGCCAATATGATGGTCAATGATATGGGCGCTAACTTTGCCCAGCGGATGATGGAAGAAACCGGTTCAACTATTGCTGAAGTGGCCATCTGTTATTCAATTGCCCGTGATCTGTTTGATCTGGAAACGGTATGGCATCAGTTGGAAGCGCTGGATAATCTGATTGATGCCCAGTTGCAAACGCGGTTATTGTTCCAGTTACGCCGTACTATGCGTCGGGCGACCCGTTGGTTCCTGCGTCACCGCAACAAGGCGCTGGATATTGCCCAGACGGTGGCATTCTTTAAACCGGCGTATCAGCAAATTGCTGCTGACTTGCCAAAACTGTTGGCGAAAGCCGAAGCTGAATCTCTGCAGGCGCATCAGGACAAACTGGTCGCACAGCAGGTTCCGGTTGAGCTGGCTTGTTATCTGGCGCAACTGAGCACTGTGTTCTCAGTGATGGATATTGCGCAGGTTGCTGATAGTGAAAAAACCAGCTTGTTACTGGTGGCTGAAATTTACTTCAAATTGGGTGATAAGCTGGATCTGCATTGGTTCCTGGAACAGATCACGCATCAACCTGTGACCAACCACTGGCAAGCACTGGCGCGGGCTTCTTACCGCGAAGAGCTGGATTGGCAGCAACGTGCATTATCCCAAGTGGTGGTCAGAACCTGTCAGGGTCATTGTGATGCAGAAACCGTGATCAGCAGTTGGTTAACCTCCAATGAGCTGGTGCTGTCACGCTGGAGCATGATGCTGGCTGAGTTCAAAACCACCAAGAGCCATGAATTTGCCAAATTCTCAGTGGCGCTGCGTGAGCTGATGTTATTAAGCCATCACTGCGATACGGTAAAATAAGCTGATAGTCAGCTATTAAGATGGCTCTGTGCCAGTTAAAATGCCCCGTTCGACGGGGCATTTTGTTAATGGCAGCTGTAGCCGCATGTTTGCTGACAGCATGCTAATACGCTGACCATTTGCTGTTCGCGCCGTGTTCAGCGTGCTTTCAACCTGAACCAGCGCATCCGTTTTTGATTATTTGCCCGGCAGCTGATGCAAAGCTGCTGTTGTTAACCCGAAGAGGCGGCCGATGTTTTACCAACTTGCACGAGATCTGATGTTTATGACAGATGCGGAAAAATCGCATCACTTTGCCTTAGGCAGTCTGAAAAAGTTGCAACATACGCCACTGGCGCAGTTATGGCGTCAACAAGTAGCGGCTAAACCAGTCACTGTTGCCGGTATTACCTTTGCAAATCCGGTGGGCTTGGCCGCCGGATTAGATAAAAATGCCGATTGTATTGATGCTTTTAGTCAAATGGGATTTGGCTTTATCGAAGTCGGGACTGTCACGCCAAGACCGCAAGCGGGTAACGACAAACCACGCATCTTCCGTTTGCCGCAGGCCAATGCCATCATCAACCGGATGGGTTTTAATAACCAAGGCGTTGATTATCTGGTCAATAATGTGAAGAACGCCCGTTATCAGGGCGTGCTCGGCATTAATATCGGTAAAAACAAAGATACCCCGAATGAACAGGGCAAAGATGATTATGTGCACTGTATGCGTAAAGTTTATCCTTATGCCAGTTACATCACAGTAAATATTTCTTCGCCAAATACCCCGGGTTTGCGTGATCTGCAGTTTGGCGATGCCTTATTCGATTTGCTGCAAACGGTAAAAAATGAACAGTTGGATCTGCAGCAGCAGCATGGCAAATATGTGCCGGTGTTTGTCAAGATTGCACCTGATATGGATGCCGTTGCAGTACAACAGGTCGCTGAGACCTTACTGCACAGCAAGATGGATGGTGCTATTGCCACCAACACCACGCTGGACCGTAGCGCCGTTGAGGGCATGCTGCATGCCAATGAAGCGGGTGGTTTAAGTGGCCGGCCGGTCCGGGAAAAAAGTACCACAGTGATTAGCCAGCTCAGAGCTGCTGTTGGTGCTGATTTTCCGATCATTGGCGTCGGTGGTATTGATGATGCCGCCTCAGCGCAGGAAAAATTGCAGGCCGGTGCTCAGTTAGTGCAGATCTATACCGGTTTTATTTATCAAGGGCCGCGTTTGATCAAAACGATCGTCGACAGCTTATAACGATCCGGTGCTGATCAGTATTTGTTAGAGCAAAACAGTCTTTACCAAGCAGCCGCAGTCGGTGTACAACGGCGACATTGGCTTCTGAACTGGCATTGACTATGTCCGCATATATTCCATCCGCGCTCTGGCACTGGCAATGTCAGGGCGATGTTCTGGCACTGGATACCGGTGTGGGTTGCCATTGCACTGGTTTTAAGTTGAGCCAGTTGTATGCCACCCCACAGCAACAGCCATTTACCCTGGCGCAAGCTGAAGCGTATTGGTTGTACTGGCATCAATTGGAAACCTTAGGTTGGCCAAAAGAGCACTGTTTTGCTGCAGCGATTGACGCTGTCGCAGGGCAATTCTTTTTACGGTTAGCAGCTCATAAAAGCTGGTGGTTTCAGCCATTGTCGCAGCAGTTTCAACCCAAAACCGGCAGTTTAGTCCAACTGGCAGCGCAGGGTATGTTGTTGGCGTTAGTGCTGAATCAAACCGCAAACTGCGCGCAATTATTATTGTTACAACATGGCATGACGCTGCAAGCGAAAACCGTGTCGGCAGGTCAGGTGCTGACGGTGCTGTGTGACAGATTACAACCCCATCGGCAGCAACTGCCGCCGAAATTGGCCAAATCAGCCTGATCTGGTCTGAGCTGTGATAGAAACATCAGCTTTTTTGTCGCTTTTGGCTTTTTCTGCTAGGCAGTCTGGCGTGGATAGGTAAAAATAGCCGCCTGTAACAGCAAGAACTTAGGTTCGCCCAGCGATTTTCAGGTAGTAAAGTTTGACAGACACAAGCCAAAATTTTGATGACATCCGTCCTTATGACGACAGTGAAGTTCCAGCCGCAGTGCAACGGATCATTGCTGATCCCGAATTTATCCGCGCTATTATCCGTTATCGTTTTGGTAGTTCAGCACCTTGGTTGATGGCGCTGGCATCGCCGCTGTTAAGTTGGTACTTGCGGCGCCACTGGTCAGGTTTAAAGACAGTGCAGGCGGTGCAACAATATGTCGCCACTTATCTGCAACGCACTCTGAGTCATACCACCCGCAGTTTAACCTGTAGCGGTCTGGAGCAACTCGATCCGAAGCAAGCTTATTTATTTGTGTCTAACCATCGGGATATCGCGATGGATCCGGCGTTAGTGAACTGGTGTTTAAGTCAGGCCGGATTTAGCACGTCGCGCATTGCCATAGGTGATAATTTGCTGAAAAAAACCTGTGTCACTGAACTGATGAAGCTCAATAAAAGTTTTATTGTCCGGCGCTCCGCCAAAGGGCCCCGCGAGATGCTCAAGGCTCTTGGTCAGCTGTCTGCCTATATTCGTCACTCTTTGCTGACCGGGCATCATATTTGGATAGCGCAAAAAGAAGGCCGTGCCAAAGATGGTCGTGATCAGACCGACCCGGCTATTTTGAAGATGTTTTATATTGCCGGTAAACAAGCGGGTATTGAATTCCCGGCTTATATGGCTAGTTTGCAAATTGTACCTGTTTGTTTGTCTTATGAATTTGACCCCTGTGATGAAGCCAAGGCGCAGGAGTTGTATCAGCTGGCAACTGCAGGTAATTATCAGAAAACCGAGTTTGAAGATATTGAAAGCATTGTCAGGGGCATTACCGGCAATAAAGGCCGGGTGCATGTGCATTTTGGCCAGGTGATGCAACAGTCCTCTGAACTGACAGATCCAGATTCGCTGGCGGCGGCGATGGATCGGCAAATTTATCAGGGCTATCGTTTTTTTCCGGCGAATTATCTGGCAGCAGAACAAGCCTTGCCGCCAGAGCTGGCCGCTGAGGGTTGTGCCGAGTATCAGCGCAGATTACAAAGTATGCCGGCAGAAATCCGGCCTTACATAACGCAGATGTACGCCAGTCCGCTGCAAAATTTTAAAAAATTGGCGGAGCACTAACATGTCGCGCAGTATCAGCTACAAATTTAAAGGTCAGAGCAAAACCATCCCTTTTAGCTACGATAAATTTCATGACATGTATGAAGCGGTGGCAGCAGCTGAAGGGATTGATTTAACAAATTTCCTGAAGATGGAACAGCAAGTGGCCATGACCGCTAAACGCAAAGCTGCGATGAAAGATTATCGGCAGCAGGAATTTAAACGTTTTGGTTTTAGTGACATTTATCTGCATAAGGATGAGCCGGAGGCTAGTTAAGCCTGCGGCTTGGCTGCCATCACAATCAAAAAGGTAGGGCCTGGCCCTGACAGTGATTGGGTTGGATCGGACAATGCAGCACCTTGCTGCCAACCTTGATATTTTGTTTGGCAAACCAGCCCAATGGCATTTCCAGCGCTGCCACCACCGGGCCTTCCGAGCTATGCCGGGTTTCACTGTAAGCTTCCATCTGGTGGATTGATAAGATAGTCCAATCCGCGCTGATAAAAGCAACATCCAGTGGTTCCGGCGTATTTTTCATCCACAACACCACAGTTTTCACTTCGTCCTGTAACAACAGCATACCGTGATGCAATGGGCTTTGTCCCATCAGGCCCTGACTTCTGCGCTCTGGGTTGTCCGCCAATTGTACTTCAATCAGTTTATCTCCCAGTTTCAGTTTGACCAGATCAAACTGGCTAAAGGGCAGTTCTGCAGGTTGCGTCTGTAGCGCTAAGGGGCCGGCATAACAAGCAGGCAATAACAACAGCAACGGCAGTAATAGTGAAGCGCGCATAAAGCCTCCAATCAAAACAACAGTTTAAGCACTATTGTCGCAGGGATGCAAGCAGTCTAAAACGCAACTTTGTTGCCGCTTGCCGTCATACAGCCTTGCTTGTTCCCGACTACAAAGCTGTAAAGTCACAGATTTGACCACCAAGCTCAGTCCGATTGCGCTTACGCGCAACGCGCCATGCCCGGCGAAC
Organism: Rheinheimera sp. B2H12; assembly: GCF_059620065.1. NCBI lineage: Bacteria > Pseudomonadati > Pseudomonadota > Gammaproteobacteria > Chromatiales > Chromatiaceae > Rheinheimera > Rheinheimera sp. B2H12. The sequence continues at coordinate 2,458,521 of NZ_CM184363.1, forward strand.
CATAAAAAAAGCCAGTCACTGTGGACTGGCTTGGTCAAGATTTGGCAACAGCTGTATTACAGCGCGTTGATGGCTTGACGCGGATCAACGTAGTTCAGGTTCAGCGCTTCAGCCACGTGCTGATTGACGACCTGGCCATTGATGACGTTCAGACCATTTAATAAATGCTGGTCTTCCAGTAATGCCGCTTTATAGCCTTTGTTCGCCAATTTGATGATAAAAGGCAAAGTGGCATTGTTCAGCGCAAAGGTCGAGGTCAGTGGGACTGCACCTGGCATGTTGGCAACACAATAATGCACCACGTCATCAACGATAAAAGTTGGTTCCGCATGGGTGGTGGCATAAGACGTTTCAACACAACCGCCTTGGTCAATTGCAACGTCTACAATCGCAGAACCTGGTTTCATCTTGCGGATATGCTCGCGAGTCACCAGTTTTGGTGCTGCTGCGCCTGGAATGAGCACACCACCGATGACTAAGTCAGCTTCCAGGACATGTTTTTCCAGCGCATCGGCAGTTGAGTAGATGGCTTTCACAGCGCCGTTAAATTGGGCATTAATCCGACGTAATACATCAACATTGCGATCCAAGACTACAACATCAGCACCCAAACCTACTGCCATTTGTGCAGCGTTAGTGCCGACCATACCACCACCTAACACGACAACTTTCGCTGGTTCAACACCTGGCACACCACCTAACAGCATACCGCGACCAGCACAGGATTTTTCCAGCGCACGGGCACCGGCTTGAATGGACATCCGGCCCGCCACTTCTGACATCGGCGCCAACAGTGGTAAACCACCACGGCTGTCAGTGACAGTTTCATAAGCGATACAAATGGCTTTAGATTTAATTAAATCTTCAGTTTGCGGCAGATCAGGTGCCAGGTGCAGATAAGTGAACAGGATCTGGCCTTCACGCAGCATGGCACGTTCAACCGCTTGTGGCTCTTTTACTTTCACAATCATTTCGGCTTTGGCGAAGACTTCAGTCGCTGTTGCTAAAACCTGAGCACCCGCGGCGCTGTAATCTGCATCACCAAACCCAATGCCGCTACCGGCATTGTGTTCAACAAAAACAGAATGACCATGAGCGACCAGCTCACGGACGCTGGCTGGAGTCATACCGACGCGGTATTCATGGTTTTTAATTTCTTTTGGCACGCCAATAATCATGATGTTTTGCCTTGATAGGGTTGAGGAAAATTTTTCGCTAGTATAGTGCGAAAATTGCAGAATTAATGGTTGTTTTATACTGCTGTAATAGTGGAAAATGCTACCAATATTTCTTTATCAGCATTTTCATCTGCCATGTTTTCAGCCCAGCACAACATTCGAAAATTAGACCGGATCGACCAGAAAATTCTGCGGGAATTGCAAAAAGACGGCCGACTTTCCAATGTCGAACTGGCCAAGCGGGTAGGGCTGAGTCCGACCCCTTGTCTGGAACGGGTAAGACGCTTGGAAGCCGATGAATTTATTTTAGGTTATACCGCGCTGGTGGACGCCAATAAAGTTGGTGCCGCGTTACTGGTGTTCGTTGAAATTACCTTAAGTAAAACCTCGCCGGAAGATTTTGATGAGTTTAGTAAAGCGGTGCAAAAACTGGATGAAATTCTGGAATGCCATCTGGTCTCAGGTAGTTTTGACTTTTTACTGAAGACCAGAGTCGCCAACATGGCGGCCTATCGGGAACTTCTGGGCGAGACCTTGCTCAGATTGCCGAGTGTCAGGGAAAGCCGGACTTATGTAGTGATGGAAGAGGTTAAACAAACAACAGTGATCACAGTGAGTGGTTAAATAACAAGCAGATAGCTGGCAATTCCTGTCAGAACTGTGGTCGAAACAGATGCATCATTAGCCTCAGTCTGGTATCTTGACAGGGCATTTTTTAAGATTTTTATGGGGCCTGGCCTTTGCAAGCTAAAACAGTTTTTTCGCTAAATGGTATTCAACGGCTGGTCGAAGTCGGCTTAATTGTGTGTTCCGGCTTAGCCGCTTTTATGCTGCTGGCGCTGTTAAGTTTTGACCCATCAGATCCAAGTTGGTCGCAAACGGGCTATCAGACCGATATCGCCAATTTTGCCGGGCCTGTTGGTGCTCAGGTGGCTGATATGCTCTTTACTGTGTTTGGCTGGTTGTCTTATTTATTTCCGCCTTTTTTTGCTTTTTGTGGTTATTTATTATTTAAGCGATTTAAAGATCTGATCACCATTGATTATCTGATCCTAGGCCTGCGTTTGCTTGGTTTGTTGCTGACAGTGATTTCAGCTTGTGCTATCAGCAGCATCAATTTTGATGACTTTTTCATGTATTCCTCAGGTGGTGTGGTTGGCGATGTGTTAAGCAGCCTGTTGCTGCCCAATCTGAATTTTGTCGGCAGCAGTTTGTTATTGTTATGCAGTTTTTGCATCGGCATGACCTTATTAACCGGCATCTCCTGGTTAACAGTTGCAGATGAGCTGGGTGCCTTGGTGATGCAGGCTGTCAATTTTATTGTCAATTTCCCTGCCAGACTTAGTGAAGCAAAAACTGCAACAAAACCAGCCAGCCCGTCAGTTGCAACTGCTGCAGTAACGCCGGCCAGTAGCTTTGCCACAGCGCTGACCGAAGCGCAACAAGAGTTTGGCAGTCAAGGCCAGTCAGAGCGTCAGGAGCCCGGGTTTTCGGCACTGGATGATGCAGTGGTTGCGGATGGATTTAACGTCACGGCTAACCTTGACAGTGCCACAGGCATGGCCGGTACAGACGAATATCACTGGTCTGATTACCGACCTGTTGCGGATGACCCCTATACAGAGCATGAGACTGCCAGGATGTCTGTGAACGACACCGCAGGCAGCGATGGGTCAGTGGCTGCCGATAAAAAACCGCTGGATGCAACCGAAGCATTCCGCCAACAATTACTCAGAGATAAGCCGCAAAGTTATCAGCCCAGCCCGGAACCTGTTGCGTTGCCTAAAACCAGTGCAATCAAGACTGAACCGCAGTTGCAGAGCCGGGCATTTTTCCCGCCTGCCGATGCTGCAGTCGAGCCTTTACCATTCCAGCCATTGGATATCCGAACCGAGTCACAGGCTTTTGTCAGTGTCGACACCTTGGCGGACGATGAACTTTCTTTTAGTGCCATCGATGATAGCTTTGATGATGATGATTTAAATCAGAGTTTTATTCATACTCAGGCAGATATCAATCGTTTATTAACCGATGAAGACGATGAGCCTCCCTTTGATATGGATGAGCCTGTCCGGGCCCATGTGCCTCAGCCAGCGCGACCGGCGGCACTGAATTCATTTGGTCAGCCGTTGTTACTGGCCACTGCGGCTGATGCAGAGCCACTGGATGAATTACCGGCCTTGAGCCTGCTCGACAGACCCAATAAAACTGTTAATCCGATTTCAGTGGAAGATCTGGAGCGGGTGTCGCGGCTGGTTGAGCTGAAGTTGTTAGATTTTAATGTCGATGCCAAAGTGGTCGGTGTGTATCCGGGCCCTGTGGTGACCCGCTTTGAATTAGACCTGGCACCCGGGGTGAAGGTCAGTAAAATTACCGGTCTATCAAAAGATTTGGCCCGTTCTTTGTCGGCCATCAGCGTGCGGGTGGTTGAAGTCATCCCAGGTAAGTCTTTCATTGGTTTAGAATTGCCAAATCAACATCGCGAGATAGTCCGGTTATCAGAAGTCATCGGTGATGAGGTCTTTACCGAGTCTAAGTCGCCACTGACCATGGTGCTTGGCAAGGATATCGCCGGTAAATCTGTGGTGGCCGATCTGGCGAAAATGCCGCATTTGTTAGTCGCAGGCACCACCGGCTCCGGTAAGTCAGTTGGCGTTAATGTGATGATCTGTAGTCTACTGTACAAGTCGACGCCGGATGATGTGCGGTTTTTGATGATAGATCCAAAAATGTTGGAGTTGTCCGTCTACGAAGGCATTCCGCATTTGCTGACCGAAGTCGTCACTGATATGAAAGAAGCGGCCAACGGTCTGCGCTGGTGTGTTGGTGAAATGGAACGTCGGTATAAGCTGATGTCGGCACTGGGCGTGCGTAACTTAAAAGGTTACAACGTCAAGATTGCAGATGCCATCGCTGAAGGCCATCCGATGCGTGATCCACTGTGGCGGCCGTCGGACAATATGTTGACCGAAGCACCTTTGTTAGAAAAGCTGCCTTCTATAGTGGTAGTGATTGACGAATTTGCTGACATGATGATGATTGTTGGCAAAAAAGTGGAAGAGCTGATTGCCAGAATTGCGCAAAAAGCTCGTGCTGCAGGTATCCATTTGATTCTGGCAACCCAACGGCCTTCGGTGGATGTGATTACGGGTCTGATTAAAGCCAATATCCCGACCCGGATTGCTTTTCAGGTGTCATCCAAAATTGATTCCAGAACCATTCTGGATCAACAAGGCGCCGAAAGTTTATTAGGTCAGGGCGACATGTTATATCTGCCGCCTGGCTCTGGCGTACCAAACCGGGTGCATGGTGCTTTTGTTGATGATCACGAAGTGCATGCGGTGGTGGCTGACTGGAAAAAACGCGGTCGGCCAAACTATATCCCGGAGATTTTAAGTGGCGAAACCACAGAAGAGAATCTGTTGCCGGGCGAGACTTTAGAAGATGAAGATGCGGAAGCGGATCCGCTGTTTGATCAGGCTGTCGCTTTTGTCACTGAAAGCCGTAAGGCGTCGGTTTCTGGTGTGCAACGGCGTTTTCGCATTGGTTACAATCGTGCTGCGCGTTTAGTTGAAACGATGGAACAAGTAGGTATTGTCAGTGGACCTGGTCACAATGGCAATCGTGAAGTGTTGGCACCTCCGCCACCAAAAGGGTTTTAAATGAAAAAATTGATGCTCGCCGCCGCGTTATTAGGCACCAGCTTGTTTAGTCAGGCTGCCAGTCAGGCTGATTTACTGAAAGAAAAACTGGCGCGTTTATACAGTTATCAGGCCAGTTTCCAGCAAACTGTCACAGATGCCAGTGGCAAACCGGTGCAGACCGAAGGTGAAGGTATGTTGTCGGTCAAGCAACCGTCGATGTTCCGGTTTGAAACGCTCACCCCTGAACCAAATGTTTTTGTCGGCAATGGTGTGACTTTATGGCACCACAATCAGGTGCTGGAGCAAGTCAGCATTTATGATGCCAAACAAGAAGTCAATGTCACACCATTTGTACTGCTGACCTCCAATGATCCGGCGTTATGGGCACAATATGACGTGTCCGGTAGTGGTGAAGAATTTATCATTCGGGCTAAAGATCCGGCCAGCTCAGTGCCGCAACTGACGTTGCAATTTGCTGGTGTTGGTTTTGCCAAAATGACAGTGCTGGATCAAAACGGTCAAACCAGTGTGTTTGAATTTTTAGCAGTGCAAAATAATATCAAGCTCGATAGCAGTTTATTTAAACTCGAGCTGCCAGCCAATGTTGATATTGAAGACTTGCGCAAAAAGTGACGAGCTTAAGTTTCGATTTTCAGCCTGATGTCAGGCCCCTGGCAGCCAGACTCAGGCCGGTCAAGCTGGAACACTATATTGGTCAGCAACATTTGCTTGGGCCAGGCACGCCGCTGCGACAAGCCATTGAAGCGGGTCGGGTGACTTCACTGATTTTGTGGGGACCGCCAGGTACCGGCAAAACCACATTGGCGGAGTTGATTGCTGGTCATGCCGATGCTTTTCTGGCAAAAATTTCGGCCGTTACTGCTGGGGTGAAAGAAATCCGCGATGAAATTGCCGCTGCCAAACTACGTTTGTTGCAATATCAGCAGCGGACTTTGTTGTTTGTCGACGAAGTGCATCGCTTTAACAAAAGCCAGCAAGATGCTTTTTTACCGCACATTGAAGATGGAACTATTATTTTTATCGGTGCAACCACAGAGAATCCGTCCTTTTCGCTCAATAACGCTTTATTATCCCGCGCCAGAGTCTGCATTTTGAAAAAAATTGCCGCTGCTGATTTAGCCTTAGTGCTGCAGCGTGCACTGACCGATACAGCATTGGGTTTAGGCCAGCAGCAACTCAGTGTCGACGAAGAAGCCAAAAGCTTATTGCTGCAATTGGCCGATGGTGATGCCAGGCGGTTGCTGAATTTGCTGGAGCTCGCAGCAGAATCGGTACAGGCTGAGGGCCAACAGGTCATTAGTAAACAATTATTGATACAACTGGTGCCAAGACAATTGCCGGGTTTTGATAATCATGGCGATCAGTTTTACGATCTGATTTCAGCGTTTCACAAATCAGTGCGTGGTTCCAATCCGGATGCCGCCTTATATTGGTATTGTCGTATTCTGGATGGCGGCGGCGATCCTTTATACGTGGCTCGTCGGTTGTTGGCCATCGCCTCGGAAGATATTGGCAATGCCGATCCTCGCGCGCTCACCATGGCGATTGATGCCTGGGATACTTTTAGCCGGGTCGGGCCGGCCGAAGGTGAGCGTGCTATTGCCCAAGCTGCGGTTTATCTGGCACTGGCGCCGAAGAGTAACGCTGTTTATACCGCTTTTAACCAGATCCGCAGTTTCGTCCAGCAGTCGCCGGCTTTTGAAGTGCCGTTACACTTGCGCAATGCACCGACCAAACTGTTAAAAGAAATGGGCCATGGCAGCGAGTATCGTTATGCCCATCATGAACCTGGCGCTTATGCCGCCGGTGAGCGCTATCTGCCAGCTGAAATGGCGCAGATGCAATTTTATCAACCAAGCGATCGCGGGCTGGAAAAACAGCTGGCCGAAAAGCTGAGTTATTTGCAGCAGTTAGATTTGGCGGCCAGAAACCGGGGGGAAGGGCGTGACTAATCCGCTCATCAATTATCTGGCGATTGCTATTGGCGGGGCCATTGGCGCTTGTTTGAGATTTGCTATCAGTGAATGGATGCTACATCTTTTCGGCAGAGCATTTCCTTTTGGTACATTGCTGGTTAATATTCTCGGGTCTTTTGTCATCGGACTGTTGTATGGTCTGTTGCTCACCGAGCAAATCGCGCCTAATCCGTGGCGGATTTTTGTTGGGATCGGCGTGTTGGGTGCTTTTACCACCTTTTCAACTTTTTCTATGGACACTGTGTTGTTGTTACAGCAAGGCGATTGGCCTAAGGCCGTTGTAAATGTGGTGCTGAACGTGGTGTTGTGTTTAACCCTCGCCTGGCTTGGATTAAAGCTGGGCTCGATGAAGTAAAACTTATGTTAGATAGCAAATATTTACGCAGTGAATTAACCCAAGCCGCTGAGCGGCTGGCGACTCGTGGTTTTGTACTGGATGTAGCCCAGCTCAGTGCGCTGGAAGAACAACGCCGTGAATTACAGATGGCAACGCAGGATCTACAGAATCTGCGCAACAGCAAATCCAAGGCCATTGGTCAGGCCAAGGCCCGTGGTGAGGATATCGCGCCATTATTGGCTGAAGTGGATGGTTTAGGCAGTCAGCTTGATGCGGCTAAAATCCGGCTGGATGCCGTGTTGGCGGAGCTGGATCAGATAGCATTATCGCTGCCGAATCTGCCGGACTTGTCTGTACCTGTAGGTAAAGACGAAACTGCAAACTTAGAAGTGCGTCGTGTTGGTGATATCCCACAATTTGATTTCGTCGTCCAAGATCATGTGGCGGTCGGTGAAGCCCTGGCAGGTGGCCTCGATTTTGAAAGTGCGGTCAAAGTTGCCGGCTCACGTTTTGTCGTGATGAAAGGCCAAATCGCCAAACTGCATCGGGCCTTAGCGCAATTTATGTTGGACTTGCATACTGAGCAGCATGGCTATACCGAGTTATATGTGCCTTATCTGGTGAATAAAGACTCCTTGTATGGCACTGGTCAATTGCCGAAGTTTGGCGCTGATTTATTTCATACCCAGCCAGCCACTGAAGAAGGCGTTGGTATGAGTCTGATCCCAACTGCCGAAGTGCCAGTCACCAATTTAGCCCGCGATCGCATTTTTGATTTGGCTGAACTGCCACAAAAATATACCGCGCATACGCCGTGTTTTCGCAGTGAAGCCGGCTCTTATGGCCGGGACACCCGTGGTTTGATCCGTCAGCATCAGTTTGAAAAAGTCGAACTGGTGCAGCTGTCGCATCCGGATCACTCGATGGCCGCATTGGAAGAACTGACCGGGCATGCCGAAAAAGTGCTGCAACTGTTAGGCTTGCCATACCGGGTGATGCTGCTGTGTACCGGCGATATGGGTTTTGGTGCTTGCAAAACCTATGATTTGGAAGTTTGGTTACCGGCGCAACAGACTTATCGGGAAATATCGTCTTGCAGTAATATAGGCGATTTCCAGGCCCGTCGGATGCAAGCCCGGTTCCGGCCGGAAGAAGGTAAAAAACCAGAACTGCTGCATACCTTAAATGGCTCTGGTTTGGCGGTAGGCCGTACCTTAGTGGCTATTTTGGAAAACTATCAGCAAGCAGATGGTTCAGTCCGGATCCCTGAAGTATTGCAACCTTATATGGCTGGCAAAACTGTGATCAGTGCCTGATCCAGTATTGATGTTGAGCACTGCAGCTAAGGCTGTAGTGCTTGTTCTTCGCGTTTTTTGGATGAATCATCACAAATGGCGAGCAAAACGACGAAAACTGACAAAACGGACAGTAAAACAGTGACAAAAAAAGTGCTGGTGCAGAAAAACCCGCTTAAACAAGCACTCAGGGTGGTGTATTGGCTGGTGCTACTGGCGGTGGCTACTGTGGTTGGTGGGTTGTTGTTTGATGCTTACTGGACTTATTATAGTAATACCCGCTAACAGTTTGCTCTGCGTTTGCCAGTCGCGCTTTGCGGCTGATTGGCCAGCTTTTATAAGCAACGTGCCGGCTTGGGCAAACCTGCAATACGGGTCGCTTGTTTAGCAGGCCCTTCCGGAAACAATAAAAACAAATACTTACTGTTGCCTTTCTCTGGGCCTAACTTCTCTGCCATGGCTTTGACCAATAAACGAATGGCAGGCGAAGTCCGGTATTCCTGGTAAAAATCACGCACAAAATGAACTACTTCCCAGTGTGCATCGGTCAGGGTTAGCTGTTCGAGCCTGGCAAATTCGGCGGCCAATGCTGGAGTCCATAAGGTGAGATCAGCCAGATAGCCATGTTGATCAAGTGCTATAGGTTGATGATCGATAGTTAAAGTCAGCATAACATCACCGTGGCAGCGGCTAAAGATAAAGCCACCCATTGTTGATCGTCCAACACAGTGATGCCAGTTGGTGGGCTGATCTGGCGGTCTGCGGCATCCTGCGCTGATATATAAAGCCGGCAAGCGGGCAGGGACTCTGGTATCAGCGCCAGGTAAACGCCGTCCTGGCGCAATAATACGGCATCATCAGGACTGACCAGGGACAACGAAGCTGACGGGTTAATGACCTGAAATAACACCATTTAAAACCTCAGGATATGCTGTTGCTGTGACAGTTGCTGTTGTAATTCAGCCATGGAGCAAAGCTGCACCGGTACACGGAAATGATCTGCACTGAGCCGATACTGCAGGCAGGCGTCACTACTGACCAGGAGCTGTTCAATCTCATACAGACCAAATAGTTTTTGCCCTGGGGTAAAATCTTTGCAGCCGAGGTTTGAATGAACAGCAGTTGGCAATAATTGGCAGACGGCTTCGCCAAGATAGAGCACCGTCAATTGATGCTCCACTGCAGCCAGCGCCAGCAGCATGTCATGCGCCTCACGCGCTAGGGCGCTGCTAAAAGCAGATTGTTGTAACACTAAAGCAATTTTCACCATCAGAGCGTTCTCAATCTAGACAGAGCCGTTAAAACTGGATCAACCGATCCACTTGCGCCAACCGAATGGCAAATTCAGCCAGTCCTGCTGCAGTGTACCCAGCGCGTGCCGGTCGATGCCTGCTGGCAAAACCACGTTTTTCTGCGGCTGTTACACAATATAACAACGGGATCTGCTGTTGCTGACAAAACTCGGCCAAAGCGCCCGCCTGGTCCGGTTCATCGGCTGGTAAATCAGCCTCTGCAACCACAGCCTGAACGGCAGCCTGATAAAGAAAAATATGATCAATCTGATGACCAGAAGCTAATGCGGCTCTGGCAAAACGCAGGCAGGATGCCAGCGTCGGACTGGCATAAGTATCAGACTGCAAATAAAGCGCAAAACTTGCCATAAAACTCCGTTCAATCGAACAATACCGCCATGCCATGACTGTGATAAAAAAAGCCCCGCAAGCGGGGCATTTTAGCTTAAATCAGTCTATCTGCAACTGATTAGTCATCACTGTTCATAAAACCTAACAGCTGCAGTAAAGATGTAAACAGGTTAAAGATGTTCAGGTATAACGACACTGTGGCGCGGATATAGTTGGTTTCACCACCATTGATGATACGGCTGGTATCAAACAGAATAAAACCGGACATGATTAACACCACCACAGCATTAATAGCCAGATGCAAAGCCGGGATCTGGAAAAAGAGATTGGCCAGACCCGCCACTACAGCCAGGATTAAACCGACAAACAAGAAATTACCCATGAAGGAAAAATCTTTTTTGCTGGTCAGGGTATAGGCTGATAACGAGAAGAAAATCAGCGCCGTCGCGCCAAAGGCCTGCATGATAATTTCCGGGCCGTTGGCCATGCCAGCGTAACGATTCAGCATAGGGCCAATAGAGGCACCCATTACACCAGTAAAAGCAAACACCCAAAAAATACCGGCAGCAGAGTCTGCAGTTTTCATCACCACAAATACCAGCACCAAGGCCAGAATGGCTAAACCAAGACCAACTAACGAACTAAAATCTAACGCCATGGCGATGCTGGCAGTCACAGCACTGAATGTCAGTGTCATGGCCAGTAACATATAGGTATTTCTCAGTACTTTGTTGATGCTGAGGCTATCAGCTGTGCTGAAAACCTGTTGGTTTTGATAAGACATATTCACTCCTGTGTTTTAAGGTCTGGTGAACTATACAAGTTAATCAATAGGCTGTCAGTAGCTTTGACGTGCCGCGCTGACAGAAATTCCCATGCTTGAATAAAAAAAACACCGAAGCCGCCGATTTAATAATCGACCGGAAAAAAACATCTTTATAAAGTAATTCAATGCGTTAAAAACGAAAAAAATGCTTTCCTTTCTGCATAAATCTGATTATCATACGCGGCATTGGAGAGATGGCAGAGTGGTTTAATGCACCGGTCTTGAAAACCGGCGAGGGTTAGTAGCCCTTCAAGAGTTCGAATCTCTTTCTCTCCGCCACCTTTAAAAGCCCGCACTTGTTGCGGGTTTTTGCTTTTTGGTTCAATAACAGCAATATGCAGCGACAGGCTGATCTGAAGTCAGGCTCTTGATATATCGGAGCAAAAGTAAAAACCCGGCTATGCCGGGTTTTTACATACTGCAGCTGTCATTATTCGATTTGGCAGGTAAAGCAGTAAGAATAGATGCCGTTTGGATCATTAAACTGACTGAACTGCGCCAGTTGCTGATTAAACTGTTGCACCAGCTTGCCAATTCGTTGTTGTTCTGTACTGTGCTCAGCCGGTAATAACCCCATCGCTTTGGCTGAGCCAAACATTTGTTTCAACACCTGCTCCTGCGGGGTTAATTCCTGTTCAACCACCCAGACATCGTACTGAGTCAGACTGGCTTTGGCCGCAGCGGAGGCAATCGCATCTTCCAGTGTGCCTAATTTATCGACTAAGCCAAACTCCAGTGCTTTTGTGCCAGTCCAAACCCGCCCCTGGCCTACTTTGTCGACCGCAGATTTCTCCAGATTACGGCTGGTACCAACATGAGTAATAAACTCATCATAACCACGCTCAATCAGGCGTTGTAATAGTTTTTCCGCATCTGCAGGTAAACCTTTATACAAGGGCAAGCCTGCTGAGAAACCGGCTAATTCAGTGGTGCCAACGCCATCGACATTCAGACCTAAGGTACCCATCACGTTTTCTGCCGTCCAGAATAACGAGAAAATGCCAATTGAACCTGTGATTGTGGTTGGCGAAGCCCAAATTTCATTGGCAGGTGCGGCAATCCAGTATCCGCCTGACGCTGCGACTGCACCCATAGAGGCAACCACGGGTTTGCCGGCCGCTTTTAATAACCGCACTTCTTCGGCAATGATTTCTGAAGCAAAAGCACTGCCACCGCCACTGTCAATTCGCAGCACCACTGCTTTGACTTTTTCATCCAGTCTGGCACGACGGAGTAATTTGGCGGTGCTGTCACCACCGATAGTGCCTGCTTTAGCGGTACCATCGACAATATTGCCGCGGGCGATCACCAATGCCACTTTATCCGTTAATGGATTCACCACCGGCATTTTTGGGATCACCAGATGCTGATAGTCCTGATAATTAATTTGGTTAAAGGTTTGATTTTCCGCGTCAGTGCCAACAATCGCGATCACGTCCTGGCGGAATTGTTCAGCTGTTTTTAAACTGTCGACAAACTTGGCATCCAGTGCATACTTGGCCAGATCGCCATCAGCGGCATTCACGCGCTGATATAAACCGGCAAAAGTCTCATCAAAATTATCGATGGCAAAACCACGGCGCTCAGCAACCTGCTGCTTGTATTCGCCCCAAAGTTCATTTAACCAGGTCGCATTCGCTTCTTTCGCTTCTACTGACATATCGTCGCGCAGGAATGGCTCAACCGCTGATTTATAGGTACCGACCTTAAACACATGCATACTGATTTTCAGCTTTTCCAGCGCACTTTTATAGTACATAGGATAAGAACCATAACCTTCCAGTAACACAGCACCTTGTGGGTTTAAGTTGATATTATCAGCGTAACTGGCGAGGAAATATTGGTTCTGTGCATAAAATGCACCTGTGGCGAACACTTTTTTCTCTGCAGCTTTAAATTTTTCCAACGCGCTGCCAACAGCTTTTAACTTATCTTGTGAAGCAGATCCCAAATCGGCCAAATCAAGCACAATTACTTTGATTTTATTATCTTTTGCCGCGTGCTCAATGACTTTGACTACATCGCGGACCAACATTTCAGGTTTTGGTTTGCTGCCACCGGCGTTTTCATTGAGCAGGGCTTCGACTGGATCAGTCCAGCGTTTTTCTTCAACCAAATCACCTTTGAGCGACAACACCAAAGCGGCAGTATCAGGCACTGTGACCTCATCATCGTCGGACAACAAGACACTGATAAAACCAACAAATAGTACTAAAAAAACCAGGTTGAGCACCAGATTACGGATGAATTTAAAGCCGGAACCGAAGAAGCCAAAAAAGCGGCGGATCAAGCCAGGTTGGGCTGCTGACATAGTTTAACCTTCGTTAACATGAGAAATATCTTCGTAAGATAACGAATTTACCCGGCAAACTTAAACGGAATTTGTAAGTAAATGTATATTCCTTGTCAGTCTGAGCAAAAGCAGCTAAAGTCAGACCATTCAACAGGTATGACCAGAGGGGCGAACGTGACCTATCCTCATTTATTACAACCATTAGATTTAGGCTTTACCCAGTTAAAAAACCGGGTGCTGATGGGTTCAATGCATACGGGCTTAGAAGAAGAAAAACAAGGCTTTCGCAAACTAGCGGCATTTTATGCCGAACGGGCCAAAGGTGGAGTTGGCTTAATTATTACTGGGGGTATCAGTCCAAATTTTCGTGGTAATTTAGTACCATTTGGCAGTCAGCTCAGTTGGTTCTGGCAAGGCTGGAAACACCAGCAAGTCACTGCCGCAGTGCACCAGTATGATGCGAAAATTTGTTTGCAGTTATTACATGCCGGTCGTTATGGTTATCATCCGCTCAGTGTGGCACCAAGTAAAATTCAATCCCCTATAACGCCGTTTAAACCTGCCGCTTTGTCCTCACGGCAGGTACGAAGCACCATCAGTGACTTTGCCGCGTCGGCCCGACTGGCGCAAAAAGCCGGTTATGATGGTGTGGAGATTATGGGATCTGAAGGTTATCTGATTAATCAGTTTATCTGTCAAAGGACCAATCAGCGCACCGATGAATGGGGCGGTAGTTTTGACAATCGCTGTCGTTTTGCCTTGGAAACCATTCGCCAGGTCCGACAGCGTTGTGGCGAAAAATTTATTATTATCTATCGCTTATCTATGCTTGACCTGGTCGAGGATGGCAATAGCTATGAAGAAGTGGTGGCGCTAGCCAAAGCCGTTGCAGCCGCAGGTGCCACCATGATTAACACCGGCATTGGCTGGCATGAAGCCAGAGTCCCTACTATAGGAACTATGGTGCCCAGAGCCGCATTCAGTTGGATCACCGCGCGGGTAAAGCAGCAGGTCAATATTCCGGTGGTCGCTACCAATCGGATTAATGATCCGCAGGTGGCGGAAGATATTCTGGCCGCCGGGCAAGCTGATTTAGTCTGTATGGCCAGACCTTTTTTGGCCGACCCCGATTTTGTCAATAAAGCAGCGGCTGGGAAAGCAGATGAAATCAATACCTGTATCGCCTGTAACCAAGCCTGCCTTGATCACGTGTTTCAAAACAAAAGAGCCAGTTGTCTGGTCAATCCGCGGGCTTGTTATGAAACTGAATTAAATTTCCAGCCAGCAGCACGACAGAAAAAAATTGCCGTGGTCGGTGCTGGACCGGCCGGCATGGCTTTTAGTGTGTATGCCGCCCAGCGTGGCCATCAGGTGACTTTATTTGATGCCAACAGCCAGATCGGTGGTCAGTTTAATTACGCCAAACAAGTACCTGGTAAAGAAGAGTTTGAACAGACATTGCGTTATTTTGGCCGCATGTTGCAATTGCATGCTGTCAAACTGCAACTGGGCACATTGCAAACGGTTGAATCCTTGAGCAAGGCAGGTTTTGATGAAATTGTACTGGCGACAGGTATTGTGCCGCGTTCGCTGGCATTACCGGGTTTTGATCACCCTAAAGTGTTGAGTTATTTGGATGTTTTACGCGATCATCGCGAGGTGGGTGCGAAAGTTGCCATTATCGGCGCCGGTGGTATTGGTTTTGATGTGGCAGAGTATCTGACAGAACCGCATTCCTTAACGATGCAACCTGAAGCTTGGTTACGCGATTGGGGCATTGATCAGGATTACCAGAGCAGGGGAGCATTATTACCGGATCAGGTACCCGCTGTCGCAGCGCGTAAAGTCTATCTGTTACAACGCAAGAACAGCAAAGTCGGCGCCGGACTTGGTAAAACGACCGGCTGGATCCATCGTGCGTCATTAAAGAAAAAAGGCGTTGATATGCTGTCTGGCGCGCAGTATCTTCGGGTCGACGACGAAGGGCTCTGGGTTGATTTTCAAGGCCAGCAACGTTGCCTGGATGTCGACCATGTGATCATCTGTGCCGGTCAGGAGCCTCAGCGCGCTTTGCAGCAAGGACTGTTGGCTGCCGGTTGTTCAGTACATTTAATTGGTGGCGCCGATGTGGCTGCTGAACTGGATGCCAAAAGAGCCATCCGGCAGGGGGCTGAACTGGCTGCCAGCATCTGACAGCTCAGTCGCTGACTGAGATTGCAAATTTTGCACCATAGGTGCAGTTGATTGAGTTTGACTGCACCTTAGCTCGTTCCAAAACCCGCGATTAAATTTTCTGCCGAAAAAGATCAAATTGACTTGCCAGCTCACCACGTTTGGCGTTATTTAATGTATGGCAAAGCTGTCATGTGCCGCTCTGGTGCAAGCCGTTGTTTTTGCACCAATCTGGCGCACGCTGT
Source organism: Rheinheimera sp. B2H12 (assembly GCF_059620065.1). Lineage (NCBI taxonomy): Bacteria > Pseudomonadati > Pseudomonadota > Gammaproteobacteria > Chromatiales > Chromatiaceae > Rheinheimera > Rheinheimera sp. B2H12. The sequence continues at coordinate 2,474,151 of NZ_CM184363.1, forward strand.
CATACCTTTGCCATACCATGGACATACAATTGTCTGGTGCTGTCCTGCAACAGTGTTGTCGTCTGCGTCTGGAGCATAGCGCCGGCTCTATGGTTTCGCCACAGTAAATCGGCGGTTTGACAGCAATATCTGGCAGGGTTGCCATCTGAGAAAAGTGGTTTTTTCAACCATGGTTGGAAAATTTTTCAAGATCGCACAGGATGGTATCGCCTTTGCTTAGGTTCGTACAGCTGCAATCAGTGTCAACAGCTGTTTGCAGTGGGTACTGTTTTGGTCAGTAAAGGTTCAGAGTCATAGTGATTGAGTGACAGCAGCGGATTTTATAGCCAATAGCATTGAGGATTCGGGTAAGCGTCAAGTGAGTAAGGCTTCAGGAGCATAGTGCTGCTATCTGACTGCGGCAAGTCACTGCAAACAATTACCTCACATCTTCAACGACTAAGGGTATGCACCGGGCTGATCAAATGCTTTATTAACAGGGAGTCTCAGATGTCAGGTGTATTAACAATGATTTTAGCTGGCGGGGAAGGCACCAGACTGGCTCCTCTGACCGGGATCCGGGCTAAACCTGCTGTACCATTTGGTGGCAATTACCGGATTATCGATTTTGTACTGAATAATTTTGTCAATTCCGATTTACTGCAAATTTTTGTCATCACTCAGTTTAAATCGCATTCGCTGATGAAACATTTAAGTCGGTCCTGGCGTGTTACCGGCCTGACGAACAGGTTTATTGACCCCATCCCGGCACAGATGCAAACGGGAAAACACTGGTATCTGGGCACTGCCGACGCAGTGTATCAGAACCTGCATCTCATTCATGGCCTGGACCCTGAACATGTTTGTGTCTTTGGCGGTGACCATATTTATAAAATGGATGTGCGGCAAATGCTGGATTTTCACCGCCAGCATGATGCCAAATTGACGGTGGCGGCCATTCCGGTGCCAGTGTCGCAAGCACATGAATTTGGTGTCATTGAAGTCGATGCAACTGGCAAAATGATCGGTTTTGAAGAAAAACCTAAATCAAATCCTAAAACCATTCCCGGCAAGCCTGATTTTGTGCTGGCTTCGATGGGCAATTATATTTTCGAAGCCCGTTGTCTGGTGGATGTGCTGGAACAGGATGCAAAAGAAATTGATTCTAAACATGACTTCGGCCACAACATTATTCCAAAGCTGTTTCCGCAAGGTGATGTCTACGTTTATGATTTTTCAACCAATATTATTCGTGGTGAAAAAGAGGCTGCCTGGGGTTACTGGCGCGATGTCGGGACTATTGACTCCTATTATGAAGCCAACATGGATCTGATTTCGGTGGTGCCACCTATTGATTTATACAACAAATACTGGCCATTACGCAGTTACACGCCACCGGTGCCGCCAGCTAAATTTGTCCATGATGAAGCCAACAGGACCGGTCAGGCGATCAGTTCTATGGTGGCGGCTGGTTGTATTGTCAGTGGTTCTATCGTGTACCATTCGATCCTTGGCTATAACGTGCATGTGCACAGCCATGGCTACATCGAAAAAAGTGTGTTGATGGGCAATAACGATATTGGCCGCGGTTGTCGTATCCGCCGTGCCATTATTGATAAAGATGTCAAAATTGCGCCAGGGACTATCATCGGCGAGGATCCGGTATTGGATCGTGAACGTTTCCATGTGTCGCCGGATGGCGTGGTGGTGATCCCCAAAGGTGCTCTGGTCGGGTTTGATTAAGCCATGCCAGATCCAGGCAACTTACGCTGAACAAGCGTACTTGCCTGGAGCGCTCAGAGACAGCAAGAAGTAACGGGTTGCAGATGCAAATAGTCTTTTTATGCAGTGAATATGAAGGTTTATTAAAAACCGGTGGCTTGGCCGATGCCACCCGGGGTTTGGCGCAGGCTTTGCTGGCTGAAGGCCATCAGGTCACAGTGTTGATGCCACGTTATGGCAGTCTTTATCAGACTGCGTTGTTACCCGAATGGCAATCGCTTTATTTTCCGCTGGCAGAGCAGCGATATGGTTGTGCTATCAGGCATCTGCAACTGGATGGGGTGCAGATAGGGCTGATTGAGCATCATGATTTTTTTCAGCGGCCGCGTCCTTATGATGATGGCGAGCATGGCTATTCAGACAACGCACTGCGTTTTGCTTTTTTCTGCCGTGCTGCGTTGCAATATTTGACGACCTGGCAGCAAGCTCCAGCCATTATTCACGGTCATGACTGGCAAAGTGCATTGGGTGCTGTCTATTTACGTCAATTGCAACAGCAGGGCCAATTGCAGCACAGCCGGTTTGTGCTGAGCATTCATAATGCAGCTTACCAGCAAATGATTGGCCAACATGAACTGGGCCTGCTTGGGCTCAGCCAGGCTGATGTACCACCAGATGCCCCGCTGAGCCTGCTCGGTATTGGCGTATGGCAAGCGGCGGCGCTCAATACCGTCAGTCAGGGCTATCGGGAGGAGTTGTTATCTGAACCGGCCGCCAATGGCCTCAGCGCGTTATATCAAGCAAGACAGGCAGATTTTGTCGGTATTTTAAATGGTTGTGACTATCAGCGCTGGGATCCAATCACAGATCCGATGCTCAGTCACAATTATCATAGCGGCGATCTAACCGGTAAAGCTGGTTGTAAAACCAGCTTGTTACAACGGGTTGGCTGGCAAACTCAACGTCAAGCCTTATTTGTGGCCGTTAGTCGGGTTACCGGACAAAAAGGTTTTAGTCTGTTGCTGCCAGCATTACGGCAGTGGCTACCAAGCACCCAGGCCAGAGTACTGATGATGGGAACTGGCGAGCAGCAATTTATTCAGCCGCTGTTAGCGCTGATGGCTGACTTTCCGGCCCAGTTTCATTTTATTCAGGGCTTTGACGAGGCGTTATCCCATCAACTGGAAGCGGCCGGTGATTTTTTTCTGATGCCGAGTTTATTTGAACCTTGTGGTTTGAACCAGATTTACAGTTTGCGTTATGGCACTGTGCCTTTAGTCAGAGCGACCGGTGGTTTAAAAGATACAGTGGTGGCATATCCGGCCGGTGATGCGACTGGTATCCGTTTTGACGAAGCCGAAGTGCCGGCTTTATTGGCGGCATTACAACAAGCTGAGCAGTTGTATGCTGATCCGGCACAATACCGGCTGGTGCAACAGCGTGGCATGCAACAAGTGTTTAGCTGGCAAGCGTCAGCCAGCCAATACCTGCAGCTATACCACCGTCTTCAGGCCTGAGCTGTGGTCATTTCTGCGGGTAGCTGCGCGTCAGCTTTGTCCATAGATACAGCAATCGGGGCAGCAACATGCGAAAACTGTTGTCTGCCTTTCACTTTGTTTGCTAGCCTTATCAGGACTTTTTTCAAGGGCTGACTTTATGGATGCGATTACCTTATTAACCACGCGATATTCTTCTTCTCGTTTGACTGAACCGGCACCGGCTGGCGAAGCCTTAGAAATCATTAAACAAGCAGCGTTAAGGGTACCGGATCATGGTGCATTAAAACCATGGCGTTTTGTTATTTTTAATGGCAAAGCCGCACTGTCCAAACTCGGCGATATTTTTGCAGAAGCGGCGGTGGAAGATGATCCTTCGATCGCTAATGAACTGCTGGAACGGGCGCGGCAGTTACCATTGCGGGCACCTATGGTGATTGCCTGTATTGCTAAATGCACTGAACATCACAAAGTGCCGGTACAGGAGCAGGTGCAGTCTGCAGCTTGCGCTGTGATGGCCATGCAACAAGCGGCCTTTGCCTTAGGTTTTGGCGGTATTTGGCGCACAGGTGCTTATACCCAGTATGAGTTTGTTAAACAAACCCTAGGGCTGGGTGAGGATGATGAAATTGTCGGTTATCTGTATCTGGGGACTTGCGTTGCAGAAGCATCTGAGCGTAAAGCAGTGGACAGTGCAGACTTTTTCTCTGACTTTAGTCAATAGCCAGCTGGGCTGAACACCGGCAGATAAATATTAAAAGCCATCAGAAGATGGCTTTTAGATTCGAAAGCTTAAAAAAATCAGAAGTCGGCATTGCCCGGTGTGCGTGGGAAAGCAATCACATCGCGGACGTTACCAACACCAGTGACATAAGACACCAGTCGTTCAAAACCTAAGCCAAAACCAGCATGCGGCACAGTGCCATAACGGCGCAGATCACGGTACCAGCTGTAGTCTTCTTTATTCAGACCCATGGCATCCATCCGTGCATCCAGGTGTTCCAGTCGTTCTTCCCGCTGCGAACCGCCAATAATTTCACCGATGCCTGGTGCCAGAATATCCATGGCTGCCACAGTTTTACCGTCTTCGTTCATCCGCATATAAAAGGCTTTGATGTCTTTTGGATAATTTTGCAGGATCACCGGGGCACCGACATGGACTTCGGCCAGATAACGTTCGTGCTCAGACTGTAAATCGACACCCCATTGCACCGGGTATTCGAATTTCTTACCGCAATTTTGCAAAATTTCCACAGCTTCGGTGTAATCCATCCGCACAAAGCTGGAGTTGATAATATCCTGTAACCGGCTGATGGCTTTATCGTCGACCCGCTCAGCAAAAAATGCCATGTCGTCAGCACGTTCTGCCAGTACGGCCTGGAATACAAACTTCAGCATGTCTTCGGCCAGTTGCGCCACATCTTTTAACTCGGCAAAGGCAACTTCTGGTTCAATCATCCAGAACTCTGCTAAGTGACGGGTGGTATTCGAATTTTCTGCCCGGAAGGTCGGACCGAAGGTATAGACATTGGACAGGGCGCAAGCATAGGTTTCTACGTTCAACTGACCTGACACTGTCAGGAAAGTCTCTTTGCCGAAGAAATCTTGTTTGTAGTCAATATGGCCTTTGTCATCCCGTGGCAAATTTTCCAGATCTAAGGTACTGACGCGGAACATTTCGCCGGCACCTTCAGCATCAGCACCTGTGATAATTGGGGTGCTTATCCAGTAAAAACCACGTTCATGGAAAAAACGATGGATAGCTTGAGCTAGACAATGACGGACGCGGGTGATAGCGCCAACCATATTGGTGCGCGAGCGCAAATGCGCCTGTTCGCGCAGGTATTCCATCGAATGGCGTTTAGGAGCCATTGGATAAGTATCCGGGTTTTCCACCCAGCCGACCACTTCGACGCTACTGGCCTGGATCTCAAAAGCCTGGCCCTGACCTTCAGAACGGGCGATAGTACCGCTGACAATCACAGAGCAGGCGGTGGTCAGGCGTTTAATTTCTGATTCGTAATTATTCAGTTCAGCCGGAGCGACGGCTTGCAGTGCATCAAAACAGCTGCCGTCATGTACGGCGAGAAATGAAATACCGGCTTTAGAATCACGGCGGGTACGGATCCAGCCTTTTACGGTTACCTGGTCGCCGACTGCATATTTGCCGGCTAAAACTTCTTTAATCACTGCATGGGTCATGCAATTGCTCCAACTTGCTATCTGAAAAGGTTTGAAAATCCGATAAGAGGTGTAATCATACGCAGGCCGCGTTTCAACACAAGTAAAAAATCACAGGAAGCCTGTTTTGACTGAGCAAAATTCACCGCCACAGCGCCCAAACCGGCGAAAAGGTCCAGATTGGTTATTGCATAGCCTGAGTTTGCTCTCTATTGCTGGCTGGGTGGTCTTTGTCATTGCGCTTGGCTTCGGGCATATGGCTAAACCTGAATTTAAATCTGGTTTGGTGAAATACTGGGGTATTCAAGTGCGTGAATATTGGCATCCGGAACTGACACCCCAATTGGTGTATTTGCTCTGGTGGTGCTGTGGCATCAGTTTGTTAAGTTTATTGCTCAATCGCGCCAGACTGCGCCGTGCCGGTGATCGACTGCGTTATAACCTGGTGGTCTTGCTGTTGGTGTCTGCTGTCATGTTGGTGTACCTCTACCAGGTGGTTTAGCTGGTTGCCTTCAGTTTCAGTTCAGTTTCAATAGATTAATGTTGCATTTTTATCAATAAAAGGTGCTGTTATGCGGGGTCTGTGTGCTGTTTTGGTGTTGCTGTTAACGGGGTGTGTTCAGGTGCAAACCGGTAATGATGTGATTGATGCAACATCAGCAGTGGCAACGGGTTTATATTTGCAAAATAAAATAGCTGAAGAACAAGAGAAATCGGCGCGGCCTGATCCCTTCAAGCAAGCAGATCCAACAGTGCAAAAATTAGATGCTGCTATTGAGAAGGCCAGGCAGCAGGCATTACCGGTCGAAAAACCTGCGGCCACTAGAGCACCGAACAGTTTAAAAAAGCGGCAGCAGCCGTGGGCAAAACAGCACTCAGACAAGGCAAATGTCTGAAGGTTTAGTGAACTAAACCGAAGGAATTTAACGCCGTATGAGGATGTTTTGCCCCGGCCCTGCGGGAGCGCCGGAAAAGCACGCATCCGGCGTTGGGCAAATTGCGCAATAGAATGACTATTGCTCAATTTCCCGCCTTGCCTGCGAGTTTTTCCGTCAGCTCTGCTGCTCGCTTTTTGAACTGATCGGTGCTCTAGGTAGCTATCTGGTGTAAGGCTTGAGATCCGGCTCTTGCCGCATGCTGATACAGTCTGGCTGCGTGTTCACAGCCAGACTGTCGAGCCGGCTTCAGGCGCCTGGTAATGGCATTTGCCGGCTGAAAATGTCTTGCTGGCACACTTGCAGCAGGGCAGACGTTAATTGGCTGAGTTGGTCTGGACTGATGATAAAAGGCGGCATCAGATAGAGCAGTTTACCAAAAGGCCGGATCCACACACCAAGTTCTACAAACAAACGCTGACAAAGCGCCACATCAACATTTTCCTTTAGCTCAATGACGCCAATGGCTCCCAACACCCGCACGTCTGCAACCTGCGGCAATTGCCGGGCCGGACTCAATTCAGCTTCGAGTTGCTGCGCTATGGCTGCAACCTGTGAGGGCCATTGCCCGTGGGCAATGAGTTGCAAGCTGGCGCAGGCGACACTACAGGCCAGCGGGTTGGCCATAAAGGTGGGGCCATGCATCAAAGCACCGATAATGCCATTGGCGACTTTGTCACTGCATAAGGTTGCCCCCAGCGACAGATAACCGCCACTCAGGGCTTTACCGACACAAAGAATATCCGGGCTGATGGCGGCATGTTCACAGGCAAATAATTTGCCGGTCCGGCCAAAACCGGTGGCGATCTCATCCACAATCAGCAGCACATCATACTGATCACACAAACGACGGCATAAGGCCAGATAGTCAGGGTGATAAAACCGCATGCCGCCAGCCCCTTGCACTATAGGCTCGACAATCATCGCAGCCAATTTCTGATGATGCTGGGCGAACAAGCTCTCCAGAGCCAGTGCATCAGCAGCAAGGAACTCAGCATCAAACTTACTTTGCGGCGCCGGCGCAAACAAATGCGGCGTCAGTTGACTGCGAAACATCTGATGCATGCCATCATGGGGATCGCAGACCGCCATCGCTGCAAAGGTATCACCATGATAAGCTTTTGACAGGCTTAATATTTTCTGTTTTTCCGGTTGCTGTGTTAACCAGTATTGCAGTGCCATTTTCAACGCAACTTCCACCGCAATAGAGCCACTGTCAGCAAAAAACACTTTAGTCAAATCCACTGGCGCCATCTGCAGTAATAACTGCGCCAGATTGACCGCCGGCTGATGCACAATGCCGCCAAACATCACATGGCTCATTCGGCTGAGCTGATCGGTAATAGCCGCGTTCAGCACTGGATGGTTATAACCGTGCGCTGCCGACCACCAACTGGCAGTGCCATCAATTAAACTGCGGCCATCTTCTAAATACAGCAAACAGCCATCAGCTCTGCTGATCGGATAGACCGGTAACGGCTGTTGCAATGAGGTGTAAGGGTGCCAGATATGCTGGCGATCAAATTCCAGATCTATTGCCATAGGGGACTCAGTAAAGGTTATTGCAACAGTAACGCTTAAATATTGTGCAATGGTAAACCTGCGCAACTGGTTGGCGTTGACTTCAAAGGGCAGGCGGCTAGACTAGCGACAAAATGTCAGAACTACAATGCTGATTTCAGCTGCAGGGAAATTTATGTCTTATTCTGAAGTGCGTCACAACTGGACCTTAACCGAAGTCAACGCGCTGTTTGCGTTGCCATTTAACGAGTTGATGTTTCAGGCGCAACTGACCCACAGAGCCAACTTTAATCCACAAGAAGTGCAAGTCAGCACCTTGTTATCAATCAAAACCGGTGCCTGTGCCGAAGATTGTAAATATTGCCCGCAAAGTGGTCATTATAATACCGGCCTAGAGCGGGAACGGCTGCTGGAAGTCGAAAAAGTACTGACCCAGGCCAAAGCGGCCAAAGACAAAGGCGCCAGTCGCTTTTGTATGGGGGCCGCCTGGAGTAATCCAAAGCAGCGTGACATGCCTTACATCATGGAAATGGTCAAAGGAGTCAAGGCGATGGGGCTGGAAACCTGTATGACGCTGGGTAAACTGGATGCGGGTCAGGCCCGTGAATTGGCGCAAGCCGGTTTGGATTTTTACAACCATAACCTCGATACTTCGCCTGAGTTTTATGGCGAAATCATTACCACCCGTACTTATCAGGACAGATTAGACACCCTGTCGCATGTGCGGGATGCCGGTATGAAAGTATGTTGTGGCGGTATTGTGGGGATGGGCGAAAGCGCCAACGACCGTTCAGCGCTGTTGATGCAAATTGCTAATTTGCCAGAACATCCACAAAGTGTGCCTATTAATATGCTGGTGAAAGTTGCCGGTACTCCACTGGAAAATGTCGAAGATTTAGATGGCTTTGAGTTTATCCGGACTATTGCGGTGGCACGTCTGATGTTGCCAAAAAGCCATGTCCGGTTATCAGCCGGCCGCTCGCGGATGAACGAACAAATGCAGGCTTTGTGTTTTATGGCCGGCGCTAACTCGATTTTTTACGGTGACAAACTGCTGACGACTGAAAATCCGGAAGCCGATGCCGATATGCAATTGTTTGCCAAACTTGGCTTAAAACCAGAGCAGCGGCATGACGTCTCCGACGAAGCACATGAAGCGGCCATGGCCGATGCCATTGCTGAGCAATTGACGCCAGCGTTATTTCACGCGGCCAGCTGATGCGGCAGGAAGTGATGCAAGCCCGGCTGGCTGAACGCCAGCAGGCCGGGTTATTCCGTCAGTTACCCCAGTTGCAGCAGGTCAAAGGGCGGCTGTTAACTTTTCAGGGCCGGGAATATCTGAATTTTTCTGGCAATGATTATCTTGGGCTGGCGACAGATCCGAGCGTGGTGGCTGCTTTCTGTCAGGGCGCGACTGATTATGGTGTCGGCAGCACCGGCTCGCCGCTGATCAGTGGCCAGCAGCGGCCACATCAGCAACTTTGCGCTGAAATTTGTGATTGGTTGAATGTTGAAGCTGTGCTGTTGTTCAGCTCAGGCTTTGCTGCCAATCAGGCGATGTTGTTAGGGCTGGTGGCTGCTGATGAATGTCTGCTGCTGGACAAGCTCAGTCATGCCTCGATGATAGACGCTGCGTTGCAATTGCCAGGTGGTTATAAAAGGTATTTGCATAATGATCTGTCCTCGTTACAAAAACTACTGTCGCACCAAACAACGCCAGCTGTGGTGGCCACCGAAGGGGTGTTCAGCATGGATGGCGATAGCCCGGATTTAGCGGCGCTGGCGGCTTTATGTCAGGCCGCACAGGTGCCATTCCTGCTTGATGATGCGCACGGGCTTGGTATTGTTGGGGCGCAAGGCGCGGGCTCATTGGCCGCAGCGGGAATAGCCACTGCCGCGGCGCAATGTCTGATGGCCAATTTTGGTAAAGCGCTGGGTGGACAGGGCGGATTTTTAGCCTGTAGCACCCTGGTGGCCGACTATCTGATGCAAAGTGCCCGGCATTTTATCTACAGTACGGCGTTATCACCGGCGCTGGCCGTGGCGATGCGGCAAAGTATCCTGTTATGCCGGCAGCAGCAATGGCGGCGTGACCAATTGCGCGATAACATTGTGCTGTGCCGGCAACTTGCTGCACACTATGACATCGCTTTGTTGCCTTCCAACAGCGCCATTCAGCCATTATTGATTGGTGACAGTCATAAAGCATTACAACTGAGTGCCGAATTGGCCACTGCAGGGATCTGGCTCAGTGCCATTCGTGCACCGACGGTACCGCGCCATCAGGCCAGGTTAAGGATCACCTTATCAGCGCTGCATCAGCCGGCTGATCTGCAGTTATTGTTTGCTACCTTAAGGTCGTTGTTATGAGCCTTAGTTTTGCCGAAACGCTGCTCTCTCAGCCACGGATTGCGGCACATTTTGATAAAGGTGCTGCTAGTTATCTCAATGCCGCCAGTTTGCAGCAAAAAGTTGCATCGCAATTGGCTGAGCTTTTACCCGCATATGTGCCGGTGATACTGGATTTGGGCTGCGGACCCGGCTGGCTGCAGCCGACCCTGGCCCGCCATTGTCAAAACCTGTGGGCGGCTGATTTAAGTGCGGCCATGCTGCAGCAAGCCAGGCAAATTGGCGCCGCCAGTCAATTTTTTCAGGCCGATGCCAGTGCCTTACCGCTGCCTGATGAAAGTGTTGATCTGGTGTTTAGCAGTCTGATGTTGCAGTGGTGCCCAGAGCCGGCGGCCGTGCTGGCAGAAATCAGCCGGCTATTAAAACCTGGCGGCCGCTTGCTGCTGACGACTTTAGTTGCAGGCTCACTGGCAGAATTCAGCCACAGCTGGGCCACAGTTGATAAGCAACCGCATCAACTGACGTTTTTGCCAGTTGATGCGTTATTACCGCAACTACAGCAGCCCGCACTGACGCAGACGTATCAGGTACAGCAGTATCAGCTGTTTTATCCGGATGTATTTAGCCTGGCCCGCAGTTTTCAGCAGATCGGTGCTAATTATGTGGCTGGGCGCCAGCCTGGCCTGACCGGCAAGCAACGTTGGCAGCAATTCGCCGCAGCTTATGAACAATTCCGCTGCCCGCAAGGACTGCCACTCAGTTATCAGGTGTTGCAGCTGCAGGCGGTGAAAACAACCGGGCTGCTGGTCTGAAGCCGCCCATTCCAATGCGCTGCTATTGTGCTGCCAAGATCATTTGCCCAATCTGAACAGGAGTTTTGATGTATTCAGTTTTTATTACGGCCACTGATACCGACGCGGGTAAAACCTATGTCAGTCGGTTATTGCTGCAAGGGTTTAAAGCCCATGGCAAAAAAGTGCTTGGATTAAAGCCAATCGCAGCTGGTGTTGATGCCGATGGTTTGAATGCCGATGCTAAAATTTTGCAAGCCATCTCGGATGGAGCCCCCGACTATAACTTCATCAATCCATTATTGCTGACACCACCGGTGGCGCCTCATCTGGCGGCAAAACTTACCGGTGTACAGCTGGATGGGGCTGTGCTGGATCAACAGTTGGCGCAAGCCAATCACATAGCACCAGATCTATGTCTGATTGAAGGCGCTGGTGGCTGGTTATTGCCCTTGTCAGAACAAGTCTACCTGGCTGATTGGGTGATAGCCCGGCAGTTGCCGGTTATTTTGGTGGTCGGCATGAAACTCGGCTGTTTAAACCATGCCATGCTAACGGCCAGAGAGCTACAAAGATCAGGGGGGACGGTGCTGGGCTGGATTGCCAATTGCGTCGATCCAAAGATGTTATTGCTGGATGAAAATATTGCCGATTTGAGCCAAAGACTGCCTTGGCCCAGACTCGCTATCTTGCCTTATCAGCCTTTGCAAATACAAGGCGTTACCACAGCAACAGCGGTGCCGGCCGAAGCGCTGCAATTGGCAACAGCAGTTGAGTCACTGCTGAAATAAAAAGGCGTGGGAGCTATTGCACCTTCGCATTAACATTGGCCGTGCCAGCACCATTCGCTTGCACGGCCTGTGGTTTTATAAAAATGCCGATAAATCCGCGCCAGGTAAAATCGCAGTTTTACTGCCGCCGATAAATAAATATCCGTCGCTTTGGCCGAGATAGGTCAGCTTATCAGCCTCCCGCCGTAACGCACTGCCTTCAGGTAGGGCGATAATCGCCGTACTGGGTTCCAGATGCATAAACTCAGCCAGTCGCATGTCGCGGGTTTCGCCATGAAATCCTGCCGGTTTATAGTCGGTATAGTGCGGATTCAATTGGCATGGCAACAATTGCAATGCTTCAAATGACGCTGGTTGTACAATCGGCATATCATTGGTGGTGCGGATGGTTAAACCGGCAATATTGGAGCCGGCACTCCAGCCGATATAAGGCGTGCCCTGCTGAACTTTGTCGCGAATGGCCGTCAGCAATTGCTGTTGATACAACAGATGCAGCAACTGAAAGGTGTTACCGCCGCCGACCATAATCGCCTTCGCCTGTTGCACAGCCCCCAGCGGGTCTGCCATTTGGTGAATACTCTGCACCTCAATACCCAGCGGGCTCAGCGCAGACTGAACCATCTGCTGATAGCCATCGTAACTGACGCTCACGCCAGCAAAAGGAATAAACAGTACCTGGTTGATGCCCGTAAGCTGATCGGCAATGAAGGGTAAACCCGGTGCCAGATAGTCGCTGTTGCCAGCTCTGGATGAGCTGAGTAATAACAATTTCATCGGTAAACTCCTGTCCTGAAGTTGTTATTGTACGGTAACTTGCAGCATTGGTGTGATACGATTTGTTACAAATCACGCTGCTGACAGTGTTGAAAGCTGGCGGCATGCCCATATAGTAACGGAGTCGGATTTGATTGTGCGTGCTATCGTCAGCTACGCAGTCAGATCTGGCATTGAATTCTGGTCATCATGAGGTAAATATGAAACGTATAATGCTGTTTTTACTGACGAACTTAGCAGTGATGCTGGTACTGTCAATCGTTCTCAGTGTCGTGTTTTCAGTGTTTGACATTGATCGGCGCAGCATGGGTGGATTATTAACGCTGGCTGCCGTGTTTGGTTTCGGTGGCTCGCTGATCTCGCTGGCAATGTCGAAATGGATGGCAAAACGCTCGACAGGCGCTGTGGTGATTGAACGGCCACAAAATGCCACTGAACAATGGTTATTTAACACGGTGAAACGTCAGGCGCAACAAGCTGGCATTGGTATGCCAGAAGTAGCGATCTATGATTCGCCGGAAATGAATGCCTTTGCCACCGGTATGAACCGGAATAACGCCCTGGTGGCGGTCAGTACCGGTCTGCTGCGCAATATGCGTGAAGATGAAGTTGAAGCTGTATTGGCGCATGAGGTATCCCACATTGCCAATGGCGATATGGTGACCCTGACGCTGATCCAGGGTGTGGTCAATACCTTTGTTATTTTCATGGCGCGGTTGATCGCCGGCGCTATTTCCAGTGCCACCCGCAGCAGCGATAGTGAAGAACCGGCGCAAGGTGGTTTTGCCTACATGATTACCGTGTTTGTGCTGGAAATGATTTTTGGCGTGCTGGCCAGTGTTATTGTGATGTGGTTCTCCCGCCAGCGTGAGTATCGCGCTGATGCCGGAGCTGCCAAATTGGTAGGTGCCAATAAAATGGTGGCTGCGCTGGAGAGATTGCGCAATAACCATGAAAGTCAGTTAGAAGGTTCGATGATGGCCTTTGGTATTGCCAATAAACCGGCGGCCTCTGAACTCTTTATGAGCCATCCACCGCTGGAAAAACGCATTGCAGCGTTAAAAGCAGTTTAAAGTGCAAACCCAGGTCTGATGTGGTGCTGATAAACCACTCAGGCACTGGGCCGGTGTTGCTGCCAGATATTTTTTTATTTCAGTTCCCAACCTCAGACCGCAACCGCGGTCTTTTTTATCGCTGCTGAAAACTACAGACTGCTTTAGGGCACTAAGCTACGCGGCGATCTAAGCTTCAGCGCCGCCACTAAACCAGTGCCTGAGGTGATCTGCCGTTTTTTTTACGCCCTGGAGTACATAATCTGCTCACTCTTTGTTATGTTGATGAAATCAAATATAAAAAGAGAAGATCACCATGTTCAAAGCTCGACTTAGTTTGTTGGCCAGTTGTTTATGTTGCCAAGTGGCTGTCGCCGCTGCCAGTCAGGGATATTACCGTGCACCGGCACTGCATGGCGAGCAACTGGTCTTCACTGCTGAAGGTGATTTGTGGCTGCAGGACTTAGCGAGCAAGCAACCCGCCGAACGTTTAACCACCCATCCAGCGGAAGAAATCAATGCACAGTGGTCTGCTGACGGGCAATATCTGGCTTATCAGGCTAATTATGTTGGCATCAGCGAAGTCTATTTGCTGGCCAAAGCGGGTGGTCAGCCAAAACGACTGACCTTTGAAAACAGTAAAGTCAGATTACAGGGCTGGACAGCGCAGGGTGAAGTCCTTTACAGCACCGACAGCAAAGCTGGCCCCGTCAATCAATGGCTGTTGAAAACTGTCGATCCGCTGACATTACAAAACCGCACCTTCCCTTTAACCGATGCGGTCGAAGGCGTCATCGATAGCAAAGGCGAGTATGTCTATTTCATCCGTTTTGGTTTGCAGGTCACCGGCGACAACGCCAGACAATACCGGGGTGGTGCTATGGGTCAGCTATGGCGCTACCGGCTCGATGGTCGCCAGGAAGCTGAACGTCTGGCCGCCGCACACCAGGGATCAGTGCGGCAGTTACAGTTGTGGCGCGATAAAATATTGCTGATCAGTGACCGGGATGGCCAGCCGAATATCTGGCAACTGGAATTGGATGGCAGTGGGGGGCAGGCCTTAACCACGCATCAGGATTTTTCGGTACGTTCGTTACGGGTGCATGGTGATCAGGCTGTTTATCAGCTGGGTGCCGATATACACCGACTGGATTTAACCAGCAAAGACAGTCAATTGTTACCTGTGAGTCTGCGTTCGGATTTTCCCTATCTGCGCACCCGCTATCTGGATAAACCGCTGACTTATCTGACCGCCGTAAGCCTGGCTGGTGCAGCCGACAAAGCGGTGCTGACCCTGCGGGGGCAACTGACTGTTGTTGGCAAGCCGCCGCTGCGAGCTGTCAATGTCGCGACCGCGGCCGGTAGCCGTTCCCGCAGTGCAGTGTTAAGTCCGGATGGCCGTTTTGTCTACGCCATCAACGATCAGAGTGGTGAAAATGAGCTGTGGCAATTTGCCGCTGACGGTAGTCAGAGTGCGAAACAACTGACCAAAGATGGCAGCACTTTTCGCTGGGGCATTTATCCTTCACCAGATGGCCGTTATCTGGCGCACGATGATAAACAAGGTCAACTCTGGTTACTGGATTTACAAAGTGGCCGCAATGAAAAAATTCAGTCACAAGGCAGCGGCCTGACGCCTTATACCGATGTGGTCTGGTCGGCTGATAGCCAGCAATTAGCCTTTACTTACCACCCGGTTGATGCTGAACGCAGTCGTATTGGCTTGTACCGGTTAGCGGATAAACAAAGTAAGCTGCTGACCAGTGAAAGTTATCTATCCTGGAGTCCGGCCTTTAGTCCTGATGGCCATTGGTTGTATTTTATTTCCGAGCGGCAGTTTACTGCTGAACCAGCCTCGCCCTGGGGCGACCGCAATATGGGACCAGCCTTTGACCGACGGGCTTTGGTGTATGCGATCCCATTGCAATCAAAACTCAGATCACCATTTGCTGCTGCCACTGAACTAAGCGCGGACCAGGCAACGGGTGCACCTTTAGCACTGGCGCAGCTCCCTGGCAGCTTATACCCGCTGCCTTTACCGGCTGGGAATTACGCTAAGCTATTGTTAAACGACAAATTTATCTATTTACTTGAAACTTCAGTCAACGGCGAGCCCGGTCAGTTGAAGTCAGTCGCCATCGGTAACAGTAAAGCAGAACTCAATTTGTTCAGTCGCGATGTCAGCGACGTGATGCTAAGTAATAATGGCAGTCAGTTGTTGCTGCACAAAGGCAGTGGCGATAAAACCGAGTTATTACTGCTGGACGCCACTGCGACAGCACCGGCCAACACCGCCGATAACATGCTGGCAACTCAGGCTGTCAGTGTGCAACTGGAACCAAAAACTGAATGGCGGCAAATGTTTAACGATGCCTGGATCATGCACCGCGACTCATTATTTGATGCCAGGATGCGCGGTCTCGATTGGCAAGCCCAGCGGCAGCATTATCAGCCATTACTGGCTAGGCTGACCGACAGATATGAGTTGGATGACGTGCTGGCACAACTGATTGGTGAGCTTGATGCGTTGCATTCTCAAGTGCGCGGTGGAGAATATGCCAAGGCCACTGAAACTGGTCAGCAAGCAACTTTGGGTGCGGCCTTGAGCCAGGATCAACAAGGGGTGGTGATCGAGCAGATTTATCAGACTGATGCAGAATTACCGCAACTGGCCGGGCCTTTGGCTAAAGCCGGTACTGATGTGCAAAACCAGGATCGTATTGTGGCGGTGAATGGTCGCAGTATCAGCAGTATTGCCGAGTTAAATCAGGCGTTATTACAGCAACAAAATAAACAAGTGTTGCTGCAACTGCAGCGTGATGGTCGCAGCCATCAAACCGTGGTCGAGGCCATCAGCCCGGCCCAGGAAGCACAACTGCGTTATCAACATTGGGTTGAAATAACCAAAGCCCAGGTGGCGTCACAAAGTCAGCAGCAAATTGGTTATTTACACTTAAATGCCATGACCGCGGCTGATTTAACTGTGTTTGTCCGTGACTTTTATGCCCAGTTGGAAAAGCCTGCTTTGATCATTGATGTCAGACGCAATCGTGGTGGCAACATTGACAGTATCATTATTGAAAAACTAATGCGCCGGGCCTGGGCCTTCTGGCAACCAATCCGGGGTCAGGCTTATCCGAATATGCAGCAAAGTTTCCAGGGTAAATTGGTGGTACTGGCCGACCAACTGACCTATTCCGATGGTGAAACCTTCACGGCCGGAGTGAAAGCTCTGGGGCTGGCCACTGTGATTGGTCAACCGACCGCGGGGGCAGGTGTTTGGTTATCAGGTGCTAATTTACTTAGTGATCATGGGGTGGCGAGGGTGGCGGAAACGGCCCAATTTGCCATGGATGGACGTTGGGTTATTGAAGGCCGGGGCGTTAGTCCGGATCTGGCGGTCGAAAATTACCCGCGTGCGAGCTTTGATGGGGCTGACGCCCAACTTTCTGCGGCAATTTCTTATTTAACTGAGCAACTTAAACAAAATCCGCCGGTCAGAATGCAAGCACAGCCGATTGGTCAGGGCATAGCTGCCGATGTTGTGCCATCATCTAAACAACAACAGGAATAAACCGATGAAATTATTAGCCGGATCAATGTTGCTGGTGCTGCTTATCCTCAGTGGTTGCGCCAGTCATCAGGGCAAAACAGTCGATAAACAACGTCAGAGCATTGAAGCGATGCGGGCCAATACCCTGAATGCACTTTACAAAGAAAAACCTTATGCTGCTGATACTATTGAACGTTCTGCCGGTTACGCGGTGTTTAGTAATGCCAATGTCAACCTGCTGTTTGCCAGTGCAGGGGGTGGTTATGGCGTCGTGCACAGCAACAGTGGTGCTGTCACCTACATGAAAATGGGCGAAATCGGTTTAGGCCTTGGTTTAGGGGCCAAAGATTACCGGCTGGTCTTTGTCTTTCATACCCATAAGGCGCTGCAACGTTTTGTCAATGACGGCTGGGCTTTCGGTGGTCAGGTTGATGCAGCCGCCAAGTCGAATGATAAAGGGGATGCCATCGGTGGGGAAATTACCGTTGATAATATTACCATTTATCAGCTCACTGAGTCGGGGCTGGCGCTGCAGGCAACGATTAAAGGGACGAAGTTCTGGCGAGATGCCAGTCTGAACTAACTGAGGATAAATGCCGTGGTATTGGGTTGGCGCATCAGGCCAACCAGGGCTATGGTTGTTGGGTATGTTGCAGAAGGAATGATTATGCCAGTGAATGCCGAGTTAAATGATGAAATTAAAATTTTAAATCTGTTTAATTTAGACAGTAGTCTGGAGGGGATAAAAGCGCACAAAACGGCAGATCCACAAAGTTTGGCTGCTATCGCCAGGCTGCATCAAAAAGGCTTACTGACGCAACCTGATGGCGGTTATCTGACCGATTTGGGCCGGCATTGTGCTGAACATATTCAGGCAGCTTTGCGAATTTTGACGGCTTAACGCTGTTATTGCCAAGGCAATTACCTGTTGAAATAGGGTTTTAATAACTTGGCCCTGAGTTGTTGTCTTCGCAGCTGAGCCTTGATCTGTTGCAACAATTGCAGACACTGGCTGGCGGTTTTTGCACTCTGATCAGTGGCAAAACTCAGTTGCTGGTAGTGCTCTGCCAGCAACTGTAGTTGCGATTGCAGCGCAGGTTGTTGATCCGCTATCTGTTGCAGATAGGCGCTGATGGTTTGTCCTTGCACTTTTGGTTGCCAGGGCGTCAGATATTGCAGGATCAAGGTCGCAGGGGCTGTCTGTAACAACAATCGTTGTTGCCAGATTCGATAGCGATGCCAGCTCCAAAACAACAGACTCGCAGATAACAAGCCAGTGCAAAGCAGCATCAGTCCGTGGCTGAGACTGAACACGCAGCCGCTGAATGCTGCAAGCCAGCGCTGCCAGCTTGTCACTGGCCAAGTTGCATTGACCTTGTTCAACTGCGCTTCCAATTGCGCTAGCATCACAGTTGCACTGTGCTGGATCTGTTGCCATAACTGCCATTGTGCGGCCGGGGTAAATCCTAAAATCCAGCGACTCCAGAAATAATCAAGTTCAGACAGCGGTTGCAATAACCAGCGTTGCCAGTGCTGTTGTAAAAACACCGCGACCGGACCTGCCAAACTGTCGGCCGCAAAGAGTTCATCCAGTCTGCTAAAAGCACGTGCTGGTGCCACTGCAAGCGTTGGGTCATATCGGTGCCACTGTCCTTGCTGATAATACTCCACCCAGGCATGGGCTTCTTTTTGCGTCACCTGCAGATAGCGGCCATTGGCCAACCATTCGCCGCCCAGATAACCACCGACGATCCGACTGGGGATCCCAGCTGCGCGCAGCAAAAATACTGCTGCTTGCGCATAATGACTACAAAAACCGTTTTTGCTGGCAAATAAGAATTGGTCGATTTGTTCGCCTTGTAATACGGGCGGGGTCAGGCTGTAGACAAAACCACCTTGTTGCAGATACTGCTGGATTTGCTGCACCAGCAAGTGGGCATCACCGCCAGCAACACGCTTCAAATCGAGTGCCAATTGCCGGCTGGTCGGGTTGCCGGACGGCAGCCGCAGATCGGCCTGCAGTGCGTTCGTTGGTCGCGGACGTAATTCGGGCAGTGGGCCTAACCAACTTTGCAAGGCGAACTGAGTTTGTTGACTCAGTGGCCGCCGGCTTTCCAACAAAGCCAAAGTGGTCAGCCGACTGCGTTCTGGTAGCGTGACCGGCAATGCCAGACTGAACAAATGTTGTTGCTGATGTGGTTCAAGTAATAAATTGTATTCAATCCGCTGGCCCGCTGCGGCTGGATTGGGCTGGCTTGCAGATAATATTTCCGCTTGTTGTAAGGCCCAGGCTGGATCCACGCTGCCGACTGAGTCGGCCTGAACCCAACTGTTGCCATCAAAATGCTGATAGATCCTGGCCCGCCAGTACAATTCGGCATCGGTGGGCGCAACCCCGTTAAACTCAGCCCGAAATACCAGCGCATCCGAACTGACCAGTTGGCTGATACTGCCTGGAGACAGCACTTCGGCTAAACCGGTTTGCGCCACGGACGTGACGGGTAATTGCCACAAGGGCGGTAGCCTTGGCAGAAACACAAACAACAGCGCCCACAGCGGCAAGATCACCAGGCTACTTTTCAGCAGCGCAATCGGCTGAAGCCGCACCGGTTGGCTGGCAAATGCGAGATAATGCGCCCCAAGTTGTCCTAAAAAGACCAGCAACACCACAAGTGCAATCACCAGGTCCTGCTGCAATATCAGCGCGCAAGCGAGCAGCAGGTAATGCACCAACATCAGTTGCTTGGCATCATTGAGCTCACTGGTGCGAAAACCAAGTAAACGCAATAATGCCGCCAGATAGAGCAAATGCACCATCAGCGCCAGTACCCCCTGGCTGCGGCTGGTCAGGATAAATAGTAGCACCAGTACTGCGGCCACCAGATTGGCTTCTGTCAGTCGCCAGGCCCGCCAGTGCCAGCGTAGTTGCAGTAATTTCAGCAACAGTAACAAAGCAAAACTCAGTAAACTGACACTGGAAAAGGCCGGACTCAGCAACCAGCACAATGCCAGTTGGACCAGCCATAACCGCCAACTCAGCGACTGTTGCAGCGCTAACATAACGCCAGCGCCTGCAAACAAAGTTGCTGTTGCTCCGGACCTGAGCCGTACTTGATCAATGCATCGGGTAGCTGCAGCGAGTAGGACTGACCTGCAGCACTCAAATCCAGTATTTGCCGGGTTAATTGTTGTAATTTCAGCTCAAGCGCAGCGCCTTCAAGCTGCGGTAGCACCAGGCAAAGCTGTGGGGGGCGCGCCTGCTCCGACTGATAGACTTTGACGACAGGTTGAGTGGGTTGACGGGCCAGCTTTTTCCAATCGATGCGTTGCAGTTTGTCGCCCTGAACATAAGGTTGCAGGTGAGACCAGCTTTGATCCGGGTTGCTGCTGCCAAGCGCCGGTGTTTGTGAATGCGGCAATGGGGTTGGATAGACCCAATACTGCTGCTGTAGTGCCAGATAACACCAGCATTTGACCAAGCCAAACGGATGCACTGAAGATAATTTCAGTCTGGGTAACTGATATAAACCCCGTTTGGTTGGCCGATGTTGCAATTGCAACCAGCCTTGTTGTTGCTGGCATTGCCAGTGTTCGAGTTCAAATTGCAACGATTGACGATGTTGCCATTGCTGCAGGGAAACGATCAACTGCAGTTGCTGTCCGGCAAAAGTCGCGACAGGCGGACCTGCCAGTAACCTGAGGCCAGCCAAGTTCTGATAACTTAATACGATACAAAGCAGCAGCAGGCTGAGCAGCAAATAGCTAAGCAGCAACACCAGATTATTCTGATAGTTAGTTCCAAGGATATAGAGCAATAAAATTAAGCCGCTAAAAGCAAGCCCATAGCGACTTGGCAACACCAATAAAAAACGATGGCGTAAGGTCAGACTTGCGACTGCAGGTTGGCGGCGTGCCAGCCAGCGCAGCAGACGTTGCCGGACCCAGGCCCGGCTGGTCAAGCGGCTCAGACCGGACATGGCGTTTGCGCCAGTAACAGTTGACTAAAGTGAGCCTGATGTTGCTGTGAATTGGTTGTGCTCTGTAAGCGGTGCTCAGCCACAGCGGCAAACACAGCCTGCACATCGTCTGAGGTGACAAAATTTCGCTGTTGCATATAGGCGTAGGCTTTCGCCGCCAGCAGCAGCGCCTTACCAGCTCTTGGTGATAAGGCCTGCATATCAGTACGGCCCCGGCTGTGCGAGAGCAAATCAAGCAGATAATTTAATAATGCAGCACTGGCATGGACTTGCGGAATTTGTTGCTGGATCTGTAATAACTGCGCTGCAGTCAATAACGGCAGTTCAATCTTTGGTTGATGTTGTTGCTGCAATAACTGCAGCTCTGCGACCCGGTCCGGAAACCCCAGCGTCAGCCGCATCAAAAATCTGTCCAGCTGAGATTCTGGCAATGGATGGGTACCACTGTGGTATTGCGGATTTTGCGTCGCGATGACAAAAAAAGGACAAGGCAAAGGCCGGCTTTCACCATCAACAGACACTTGCTGTTCTTCCATGGCTTCTAACAAAGCACTTTGCGTCTTTGGGCTGGCACGATTAATTTCATCGGCCAGCAGTACCTGACTGAACACCGGACCGGCCCGAAAACTAAAATGTTGACTGCTGGCATCATAAACACTAAAGCCGGTCAGATCTGCCGGTAATAAATCGCTGGTAAATTGGACCCGTTGATATTGTAAGCCAAGCGAAGATGCCAAGGCATGGGCGAGGGTGGTTTTGCCCATACCTGGTAAATCTTCCAGCAGTAAATGGCCTTTGGCCAGTAAACAACAAAGTGCCAGTCTGATTTGACTGCTTTTACCTAAGATCACCTGATTCAAGGTGTGTTCAACGGCGGCTATTGCACTGTACATGAGGCTCTGCTGAAAAAATGGACTAAGACCTTATCTTGCCTGAGCCTTCGTCTGTTGTCAGCAGCCGGACTAAAGCAAAGGTAGCTTTTCCAGCGATAAAAACTGGTCGAAACAAGGGCCGCAGTGGCGGCCCTTCGTTATCAGGATGAGCTTAAAACAGTGCCTTAACGCTCAAACCGTACCGTGACAGGCGCAGAGAATGCTGTGCTGCCCACTTGTTTGAGCTGATACACCGCTGTAGGTGCTGTCGAGTTAAAGCGATCACGGTACTTGCCGTTGTTGTCTAACTGGCCAACCAGCACACCATCACGATATAACTCCACATCAGCGGAGGCTCCACTCCAACGTAAGTCAACAATAGTTGAACCTGTTCTGGCGCGTTGCGAACGAAGTACAGACAATTCAATGCTGACATCGGCCAGACTTAAGGTCTGAGTCGAGGTGGCACTTAAATTGGTGGCATCCGTCACCGTCAAACTAACATCGTAACTCCCGCCTTGTGCGTAACTGTGCGTTGGGTTTTGCTCAGTTGATGTGCTGCCATCACCAAAGCTCCATAACCAGCTGATAATTTCGTTATCGGCATCTGTCGCCTGACTGGTGAAACTCAGGTTCAGGGTATCGGCACTGTAACTAAAGGCTGATACTGGTGCGATCGGATCCGGGCCGGTTTCTGGCAACACTTTCAGATTGAGTGACCACTTGTTCAGTGTACCGGTATCCAGATTGGCGGTATCACTGACAAACAACGACCAATCACCTTGTACCTGTTCACCATTAAACTGGCTTAAAGTCCAGGTTTTAACAATGTTATCAGCACTGCCACCTTCTTTATTGTGCAAGGTATACTCAGTGCCTGCCGGTGAGCGCAGTTTCACAGTCAAATCGCCAATCCAGGTATGGGTGATATCGACACTGACCGTCACCGCAAAAGCGGTCGCTGCATCAGGCACGTTGATCAGACTGGTGGTACCGGCTGGGTTATTATCAGGAATGGCAACTGGATTATTGTTTTCAAAAGGTAAATCCTGCAAGCCTTGCGGCAATACCGCCAGGGCAGCACTGACAGTTTTCACCAGCTCGCCGGTTGCGGCATCTGTGCCTGTGACCGTCAGTTCATAATTACCCCAGGCCGTTGCGGCTGTGGTTGGTGCTGTCAGCGTCAAGCTTTGTCCAGGCTGTGCCGAGCTGGCGGATAAAGCCAGGCCAGGTAAGGCCGGGTTGCTGCTGACGGTAAAATTGACCTGACCTTCCCAATCGGCAATATCAGAGACAGCCAACTGATAAACAGCATTCTGACCCGCGGTAATTTCTTGCCGGGCAGGCGTTAAACCAAGTCCAAAGCCAGGTACCGGATCGGCTGCTGCCAAAGCGGCATCCAGATTAATCCGTTTGCCGGATAAAATCTTCCCTGCCAGCGCCGGTAAACTTTCGCCACTGTCGAGCAGAATTTGTTTCACTTCGCTGATGGTCAGATGCGGTGACAATGACCAAATCAAGCCAGCAGCACCAGCCACATGCGGTGTCGCCATTGAAGTACCGGATAATGAACCGTAGGTGTTGCCCGGTAAAGTCGATAAAATGGCAGAGCCTGGCGCTGCCACATCTACCGTGGTTGGGCCATAGGTAGAGAAACTTGACAGGTTGTCATTGCGATCCGTTGAAGCCACCGCGACTATACCAGGCAAATCATAACCGGCCGGATAATGTGGCGTCACATCAGCGTTTTGGGCTGAGTTACCTGCCGCTGCAATAAACAGGATCTCGGCATCATTACCGGCTTTGATCGCCAGTTTTAACGCTTCAGAATAACCACCGCCGCCCCAGGAGTTGTTGGTGGCCCGCACGTTGACACCATGATTGAGCTTCAGATTGGTGAAATAGTTGATACAGGCAATAGCACCGGCCGTACTACCAGTGCCATCCGGGCCTAAAAACTGGCAAGGCAATAAAGTGGCATTCCAGTTGACCCCGACCACCCCGACGCCATTGTCACCGGCTGCACCTATAGTTCCAGCCACGTGGGTACCATGACCTTCACCATCAAATGGATCGCCATTGTTGCTAAAAGCAGAGTAACCATAGACATCATCAATCACGCCGTTATTGTCATCATCAAGACCATTACCGGCAATTTCGCCCGGGTTGACCCAGCGGTTGGCCGCTAAATCCGGGTGGTTATAGTCCAAGCCTGTGTCAATGATACCAATGATGGTATCCCGGCTGCCCTTGGTGATTTCCCAGGCTTCAGGTGCATCGATATCGGCATCGACCCGGCCACCGGCCTGTCCTGTGTTATGCAAGCCCCAGAGTTCGGCAAAACGTGGATCTGAAGGGGTCACTTGCTGCCGCTCTGTGCTGATAGCTTTGATGATGTAGTTCGGCTCAGCAATGCTGATGGCTTTGTGTTTGCTCAGCTTCTTCAGCAGCGCATCTCGGCTGACCCCTTTTGGCACGGCGATTTCGGCAATACGGCCATCTGCCAGATAACGACTACGGCGGTCCAGGCCGTCGGCATCGGCATAACGCAGCGATACGCCATTGGTTTTTAATACCGCAGCGCGCTCTTGTTGGCTGACGCCTGGTTTAAATACTACCAGCACTGAATCGCTGGCCGCTTCGATGCTATTTGCCTGCGCAGAGCCGCTGGCGAGTGCACTGAGCACCGCAAGCGTAAGAAAAGTTTTTTGACGCATGGTAAGTCCCTTATCAATTTAAGTTTGCTTATTGGGTGTCATCACAAAGACACCTATTAACCAATAACATCAAATTGGAATAAGAAAACAGTTTATCCAAAAAAAATGGAATAAAGTATTAGTTCTTTTGCCATATTTTATTCATTTTATTGCAATAACTTGCTGATTTTTCTCTGTTTTGACTACTCACCACTGCGGCTGGTTGCAGAAAAAATAGCCTTTTTGTCTGATTGTCGCGCCAAACCACTGCTTTAGATTGAATAAAGACAGCAAGGCATAAGAGGGCACCAATGAAACAACAAAGCTGGTTCGTACTGCTGGTTTTGCTGTTGCAAAGCAGTAGCTGCTGGGCTGAACCCGAACTGTCGGTGACGCTGTCAGCTTTGCTGGAGAGACAGAATCTGGCAAATCTGGCGCATATCCAGCAACAGGGGCAACACAACCAGTTGAATTTGCAGCAACAACAGGACGCTAATATGGCGCTGATCTGGCAATTCGGCCTGAATAATCAAGCTGATTTGTTACAGACTGGCCAAGGCAATGCACTGTTGTTGTTGCAAAAAGGAGATGACAACCACGCGACCATTTTGCAGCGGGGAAATCACAACTTTTTGCAACTGGAACAACAGGGAAGCGCCAGCTTCAGTATCGAGCAAATCGGTGATGGCGGCGCTGTTTCTGTAACGCAATATTAAAAATCAACAAGATAAAATCGAGCATGGAGAATTAAAGATGAAAACAACTGCACATAAATCAATGTTAGCGCTGGCGATTGGTCTGGCGATTGCGGGACCAGCAGCGGCGGCCAGCGATGACAATGAAGTCATTATCGTTCAAAGCTCTGTGGCTGGTGTCGCTGAAGGCAATACCGCAACTGTGGCACAGACCGGTACTTTAAACCTTGCCTTAGTCGGCCAGCAAGGTGAACTCAATAGCACCAGTATCAGTCAGAATGGCGAATGGCATGAAGCGAGCGCTGAAACTGAAGGTCAAAACAATACCCTATCCGTGCAGCAGCAGGATGACTGGCACATAGTGCAAATTCAGGCACAAGGCGATAATAATCAGATCAGCAGCAGCCAGACTGGTTTTTTCAACCAGGCTACGGTCGTCGTCAGCGGCGATAACAATCAGGTCGACTTCACGCAACAAGGCGAAGAAAACGAAGCCACCGCAGATATTGCGGGTTCCAGTAGTCAGATCACAGCTAGTCAAACTGGCGATCGCAATTGGGCCAATGGCACATTCAGCGGTGACGGCAACCAACTGACAGCCAGTCAAAGTGGCAATATCCAGGAAGCGGGTCTGATCAACGTCACTGGCAATAATAACCTGGCGGATGTTGAGCAGGAAGGCAATGCCAACGTGGGCGGGATCGTCGGGTTAACAGGGTCGCAGAATGAGTTTTTCATTCAACAGGATGGCAATCTGAATACATTCATCGCCCGTGATGTCAGTGGTGATGACAATCTGGTGGATGTCTATCAGCAAGGCGATGACAACCAATTTTTACTGCAGCCTTTTACCGGTGATGACAATGTGGTGTTCATCCAGCAAGAAGGCAATAGTAACCGCATTGAAGCAGCCGCAGGTCTGGTCGGCAATGACAACGTGGTGGATGTTTATCAGCGTGGTGATGAAAACTCCGCCACCATCGCCACCGGCGGTGACAGTCTGGACATCGAAATTATCCAACGCGGCGATGAAAACCTGGCGGTGGTTGATGTCAAAGGCGCGGATAACAGCATTGAGCTTAAGCAAAGCGGCAATAGCAATGAAGCTGTGGTCACCGGCGAAACGACCAATACTGTGGCGGATATTCAACAGAGTGGCGATCTGAACCTGGTTGATTTACTGGTGTCCGGTCAACAGAACGAATTAACAGTGCTGCAACGCGGCGATGGCAACTGGATCAGCGGGGATACTGCGCCTGCCAGTGTCGTGGGTAGCGATGGTGTAGTTGATGTCACTCAGACCGGCAATGATAACCTGGTGAACTTATCACAGGCAGGCAACGGTAATGTGCTGACTGTGCTGCAAACAGGTGATTTTAACGTTGCCTCTGTCAGCCAGAATTAACCCACTGATGAAATTTTGTCTCAAAAGTCACGCTGTGCTGCTGGTCTTAGGACTGGCAGTGTCGTGTGCCTCTGCGACTGAGCTTAGTTTAGGCGGCATGGTGCTTGACCGCACCTTGTCGCGTTTTGGCAAAGACTTTAGCTTCTATTTCGCCAGCTACTGGCGGGAGTTGCCAGGCACAGAAGGCACCACCATCGTGATCTATGAACAGGTGTACCCACAAGCCGGCACCAGATTGTGGATCGAAATGGACCAGCAGCGCATTTACCAAACGACATTTGGCCGGCGCCAAAATGATGTCAAAGCGCAGGCGGAACAGGCTATTTTGCAAAGTATTCAGCTATTGGCATTAAAAAATGCCGATGCTTTATTCGGTAGCGACCCTGAGTACGCTGCGACCGAATTGAACCCCGGGAGTCACTGATGAAGAAGTTGGTATTTTTGTCGCTGTGTTGTTGGCCGCTGCAGGCGACTGAGCTGGTGTATACACCAGTCAATCCTAGTTTTGGCGGCAATCCGATGAATGGCAATTTTCTGCTGCAAAAAGCCCAGCTTCAGAATAGCCATAAGGCTGAAGTTACGGATAAAACTTTTGTCGATAAATTCCGTGAAGCGCTGGAACGTAACATCATTAACACTTTAACCCGGCGTATTGCCGACGGTGAAATGGTGGAAGGCGTTTATAACACCGGGGAATTTAATGTGGTGGTCAGTCATGACACAGATGGCAGTATCATAGTGCAAATTACCCGGCTCGAAAATGGCGAAGTCACCCTCATCCGGATGCCAGCCGTCAGTGGAGACATCCAATGAAGTGGACTTTTGTCGTTGTTAGTCTGACTTTATGGTTGTCCGGTTGTGCTTTTGTGCCAAAACCAGAATTAAAACATGAAGCTGCCATGGTTGATGCCGCCAGTAGCACTATGCAGACATTGCAGCAGCAACCCAAACCCAAGTTTGCCATTCCGGTGTCCGTCTATGCTTTTCGTGATCAAACCGGTCAGTATAAACCGCAGGCCAATGTCTCCAGCTTTTCCACCGCAGTGACTCAGGGCGCGACGTCGATGCTGACCCAGACGTTGCTGGAATCCGGCTGGTTTGTGCCATTGGAGCGGGAAGGGCTGCAAAACTTGCTGACCGAGCGAAAAATTCATAGCGGCAACAAAAAAAATGTGGAATTACCCCCGCTAAAAGAGGCCCGTCTGGTGCTGGAAGGTGGCATTGTCGGTTATGAAAGTAATATCAGCACCGGCGGCATTGGTGCTGAGTATTTTGGTATTGGCGCTTCTGAGTTGTATCGGGAAGATCAAATTACCTTGTATTTAAGAGCAGTCGATGTGCATAGCGGCCAGGTCCTGTTGTCGGTCTCCAGCAATAAAAAAGTATTTTCGCAAGAATTACGCAGCGGCTTATTTCGCTATGTTGCTTTTAATCGGTTGGCGGAGATGGAAGGCGGCTATAGCACCAATGAACCTGTGCAACAAGCTGTTAAACTGGCATTAGAAGCTGCGGTGGTGGCTTTGACAGAGCAAGGTTTGCAAAAAGGCTTCTGGCAAGCAGAGCAGCCTGGCAATTAAACCTTGCCTGAATAATACAGTCCAGCCTGAATAGCCCGGAGAGAGCCCCGGGCATTCTGTTCAGATGGATCAGGCTTGCCTTGCAAAAGCTAATTGCAGCGGTTGTTGACCACTTTGCTGATACCAGCGTAATAGCTCCACTCGGTTGCGGGCCTGCGTTTTGCGAAAAATAGTCGACAGGTGTGCTTTCACAGTATGAGCACTGATATTTAAACTGTCGGCAATTTCCTTGTTACGTGCACCTTCAGCTACCAACTGAATAATTTTACGTTCTTGCCTGGTTAATAAGGCCGCATGTTGTAGTTGTAACTTATCCTCTGGTTGCTGTGCTGACTGGACAAACAAATCATCCACCACAGCTGATAACACGGCACGTGGGTAATATAACTGGCCCTGAAACAGCGCCTGGAGCGCTGTCATTACTTTATCCATCGCATCATCCCGATAAATCACCCCCCTCAGACCCAGCTGCAACGCCTGCGGTAAATCGAGTAAATTCTTTTCGGCCTGACATAAAAACAACGGCGCTTTTTGCTGCAGGTAACGAATGTCCTGTACTAAGCTGCGCTGGTCCAATTTTTTGCCGTAACAAGGCAGCGCAATCAGTGAATGAGAGCAGACGTCAAGTTGCAATAATTCGTGTTTAGGGATCTGGCTGGTTTTGATCCCAACGGACTGGGCCAGTAGTGTCAGATGTTGCAAAGGTTCGCGTTCGGTGATCACTATTAATTTATTAAATTTTTGCATTACCAATCCTGGGTCTGAGTTGAACTACATCCTGAAAGTTCGTGCTGACATTATTTCTGTTTTAAACTTTGCAACTTAATTATTATAACAATGCTGCATCAGTAATTAATTATGTAATAGCTTTAATGCAGAACTGCAAATAACAAATTGTTGTAAATTATGTGAAAGTTTGTGGTTGCTGTTATATTCGGCCATCCGGCCATATGATAAAAAATTGAGGTTGGCGGTCCAATGCGCAGTAATTGCGGATTTTGACTTTAATATTGCTGTGATGAATGCAACAAGACAGTGGTAGCATGACAATAAATATCAACAAAATGTCAGAAGGGAGTGTTGCCGGGAATGAAAATTTTATTTGTTTGCCTGGGGAATATTTGCCGCTCGCCGACCGCATTAGCGGTATTCCGGCAATTGGCCACCGAACATAACCTGCAGGTGGAAGCGGATTCGGCTGGTACGCATGCGATGAAAAACAGCCCGCCAGATCCTCGTAGTGTGCGGGCTGCCGTTGGTTATGACTTTCGCCATATCTATGGCAGGCAAATAAAAGCCAGTGATTTTGCCGATTTTGATTTGATCCTGGCGCTGGATAAGCAAAACCTGGCCGATTTAAAGCGTCAATGCCCGGCACCGCAGCAGACAAAACTGCAACTGCTGATGAGTTACCATCCAGCTTATCCGGCGCAATCTGAAGTGCCAGATCCCTATTATGGTGGCAGCAAAGGCTTTGAACTGGTGTTACAGATGATTGAACTCAGTTGCATGGGGTTATTGCAACATCTGAAGCAAGCAAGGCAGCAATAGCGGCGTTGATGTAGTGATTTTTTTTCATTTTAACGTTGCTGGCGCTGAATTCGCGTTTTATTTGTGCAGTAAGGCGAATAGTTTTGGCTTTTTTCCAAATAGCGATTGAATTTCGCGGTTAATAAATTTACTTTGTCTGTGGATTAATAGCCAAAGTGAACTCAAACCATTTCATAACCTAGATAGGATACGCAAAGTGACGACGTGGACGCCCCAAAGTTGGCGAGATTTTCCCATCCAACAACAACCTCATTACGATGATCTGAATTTATTGGCCAATGTTGAGAAACAACTGCATTCGTTTCCGCCTTTGGTCTTTGCTCAGGAAACCCGTGATCTCTTTAGTCAGTTAGGCCAGGTTGCCGAAGGCAAAGCCTTTTTACTGCAAGGAGGCGATTGTGCGGAAAGTTTTAGTAACTTTAATGCGCCAAAGATCCGCGATACCTTCAAAGTGTTACTGCAAATGGCGGTGGTGATGACTTTTGCTGGCGGCTGTCCAGTGGTCAAAGTTGCCAGAATGGCAGGACAGTATGCTAAACCTCGCTCCAGTGATCTGGAAACGATCAATGGGGTGAGTCTGCCAAGCTACCGGGGCGATATTGTTAACAGTTTCGAATTTAACGAAGCGGCCCGGACGCCGGATCCAAACCGGTTATTGACGGCCTATCATCATTCCGCGGCGACGCTGAACTTATTGCGGGCCTTTGCCCAAGGTGGTCTGGCTGATTTACATCAGGTCAGTCGCTGGAATATGGGCTTTGTTGAGTCAAACCCGCTCAAAGGCCGATATCAGGATATTGCGCAGCGTATTCAGGAGTCACTGCGCTTTATGGAAATTTGTGGTATTAGTGCGCAAAATTCGCCGTCTATCCGCGAAACCTCGTTGTACACTTCGCATGAAGCCTTATTACTCAATTATGAAGAAGCCTTAACGCGGCGTGATTCGCTGACCGGACTCTGGTATGACTGTTCGGCGCATATGGTGTGGATAGGTGAAAGAACCCGCCAACTTGACCATGCACATCTGGAATTTTTCCGCGGTATCCATAACCCTATCGGTGTCAAGATTGGTCCTGGGATGGATGAACTGGACTTAATCCGGCTGATTGATCAACTTAATCCGGACAATATTCCTGGTCGTTTGACGCTGATCACCCGGATGGGTGCCGATAAACTGGCGGAAAAATTACCAGCGCTGGTACGACGCGTCCAGCGCGAAGGCCGTAAAGTGGTATGGAGCTCGGATCCAATGCATGGGAATACCGTCAAAGCCAGCAATGATTATAAAACTCGTGATTTTGAAGCCATTCTGCGCGAGATCCGCAGTTTCTTCCAGGTCCATCAAGCCGAAGGCAGCCATGCCGGTGGTATTCATCTGGAAATGACCGGCGAGCATGTCACTGAATGCACTGGCGGCGCCTACGGCTTATCAGAACATGATTTAAGCCAACGTTACCTGACCCAGTGTGATCCGCGCTTAAATGCCGATCAGGTGCTGGAGCTGGCGTTTTTAATCGCCGATACCTTACAAAGCGTCCGCAAGTAAGCTTTGCCTGCAGCAAGCCTCAGTCATGCACCCGCCTGACTGAGGCTTTGTTATTTTTGGTCACACTGATGCCTTGCGTAGTGTCGTGTTGTGAGTTCTGAACTCTGTCGGCGGTTAAGCTGACAGCAGTTGCAGACTGAGGCCGGATAGCCCAGACTGATGATCTGAGTTAGTTGCCAGAGCCAACCGTCATGACAAATCAGGGTTTTGATACGATAACCAGCCGGCAGCCGCTGCTGATGACGATGCCACAGACCTTAGGTATTGTCGGTGCCGGTACTATTGGCTGTTTCCTCGGTGCCTTGCTGAGTCAGCACAAACAATTGGCGGTGCAATTTTTTGGCCGCGAATCATTAGCTCTGGAACTGGCTGCCTATGGGTTAACTGCCAGTTGCCCGGGACAATCGCCGCAATGTTGCAGTCCGGCTTTTTACACATCACTGGTCAGTCTGATTGAATGCGACTTGGTGCTGTTGACCGTCAAAGCTACCAGTTTGCCCAGTCTGATCCCACAATTGAAAAAGTTTCTGCGTCCGGAAGTCCCGGTGCTGGCGTTACAAAATGGCATTGGTATTGCTGAAATGTTGCAGCATGAACTGCCAAATCCGGTGTATCGGGCTATCGTGCCTTTTAATGTGGTAAAAAGCAGTGCTGGTCATTTCAGCATGGCCACTGAAGGCGCTTTGCTATGGCCGAAAACCGCTGATCAACGACTGAACTATTTGGCAGCTCTGTTACAACAGCAAGGGCTGACATTGCGTTATGTGGCTGATATGCAGCGGGCAGAGTACGGCAAGTTGCTGTTGAATCTAAATAATGCGCTCAATGCTGTGTCTGGTATGCCATTACGGGCGCAATTACGCGAGCCGCAATTGCGCCAGGTACTGGCTGCGGCGATGCAGGAATGGTTGGATGTTTGCAAGGCACTGGCATTGCAACCGCTGGCAATGACCCTATTACCCAATGCCTGGCTGCCGGCATTATTGCGCTTGCCGACTTGGCTTTTTCAACTCTTGGCCGGCTCAATGCTAAAAATTGAGCCGCATGCCCGCTCTTCGATGTGGGATGATATCCAGGCCAGAAGGCGTACCGAGATTATGTATCTCAATGGTGCAGTTATCCGGCTTGGGATCCAGACCGGGGTACCAACGCCGGTCAATTCGGCTATTGTCGAATTGGTAAAACATCTGGAGCAAGGTGAGGTGATGCAGTTTTCACCGACTGAGCTTTGCAGGCGTTTAACCAACAGGACTTGCTAATGGCGGTTTGGTCGGCACTGGCCGCTGTTAAACCACATCATCGGGTTCAAATGGAAAGATCCGTCGCCAGTCTTGTGCCATATCAACTAGTTGCCATTGATATTTAGCTGCCGCCTGTAAGGTTTTTGCGCCCGGGCTGTACTGGTATTCACGCTTGGCATCGGTATGGTGAACCAGCATGCATAAGGCTGCCGGATGTTGGCCCGCCCAACGTAACATCTTGATATCACCGCTACTATTGCCAAAGGCTGCGATTGGTTGGCGATCAATCCGGCTTGCTATTGCCAGCACTTTGCCACTGCCATTGTCGAGAAACCAGGGCACGGGCCTTAATTCAACCTGTAATCGACCGTTCTTTTCCGTCAGTCTCGTCAGTACCTGACTGCCAATCGCCTGCTCAGGTGGGATCTGATAACTGCTTTGCGCCATAGCACGGATAAAATAATTACTCCCCCCCGACACCAGATAGTTTTTAAAGCCATGCTGTTGCAGCAAGGCCAGCACCTCCAGCATCGGTTGATAAACCAGCTCCGGATAAAGACAGTCAAAGCGTGGATGGCGGGCATGTTGTAACCAATTTTTTGCAAAGTGCTGGTAATCATCTGTACTGATCCCATCAATAAACTCGCGTAACAGCCAACGGCCATCCGCCAGTAACTGCCGCATTAACAGCGCAAACCAGTGCCGGATATAACTGAGCCATTGGCCAAGATGATGACCAAATAAACCACCAAAAAAACTCTCACCCTCGGTCACGGCATGTGTTGGATCATGCCGCAGTAAATCGGCAATAAAAGCCAGTTCTGTCACCATAGGTTTTTCTACCCATAAAGTGCCATCATGATCAAACACCGCGACACGTTGCTCTATTGGCACAAAATGCTCACCGGCGTGGGTGACCCTATCAATAAATTGCAGGATGGCGTCTTTGGCTGCACCAGCTTGCCACGAGGCTAACGGATCTATCCTCTGCTGCATTGCACTCTCACTATAGCTTTATGATGATGATCTACTGATAGCATATAACAAAGTGCGTTTGACTGGTATCACTGATTCGGTCGAAGAAAAGTATATTTTTTTCATTTGAATCAATGAGTTTTAGCTTTTCTTCTGATTTCATCACAGATTTATCAACAGCTGGCACGGCGGTTTTTTTACATAAATTTGATGAATAGATTATTAATCAAGACATTGATTAACCATTTTTTTATTGTTTGATACCATCTTTGTGCAGTGACCGGCTGTGATGGACAAAACCGGTATTTCGTCGCGTTCGGATTTATCTGCAGCGCAGCTAGCAAAAAGAAGGGATGAATCATGAACTTAATCTGGCTGAGTTTGATCATGCAGTTTCATCTGACCAGTTCATGGTCAGACAGCTATAGACTGCATTCAATGCCACATCTTCGTCTGCTGGCCGCAGACTGGCAGCATAAAGTGACACCCGCAGCAACCAGATTGCTCGCTGGCAAGGGTGCAACGACAGCGCACCAAGCCCCGGTGGCGGTGGCGCATGTCAGCCGCAATTTTTATCTGCCACGACCAAATTCTCCAGTGCATGTGGCAAGGCTCAGCGCTGGTTTTTCCACTGACGCGGATGGCGAAATTGTCGAATTTTTGTGGCGGGTTGATGGAAGTTCCTATCGGGGAGCCGAAATAGACATTGTGTCTTTTCACGAACCAGCCGCACAAACCAGGGTTCAAGTGCAGCTGACGGTTCGTGATAATGATGGTCAATCCAGTACCCTAAACACAGAACTGGTGATCGCTAATATTTCTGTCGTTTCAGACCGGTCTCCGCCATGATTTTGGCTGAAATTTCTTCAATCGATAAGGTCGTTGAATTTAAAAATGGGATCCGTTCTTTTTTATACAAATTTTCCACTTCATCCAATTCAATTTTACATTGCCGCAGTGAGGCATATCTGCTATTTGGCCGACGCTGCTCACGAATTTGTGCCAGCCGCTCTGGTGTGATGGTCAGGCCAAATAGTTTGTTTTTATTGGCGCGTAATACTTCAGGTAAACGTAGCATATCCATATCTTCTTCGACAAAAGGATAATTGGCAGCTTTAATTCCATATTGCAGTGCCAGATATAAGCTGGTGGGGGTTTTACCAGAGCGGCTGACGCCCACCAGAATAATATCGGCTTTAGCGTAATCTTTTAAATTGGAGCCATCATCATTGGCCAACGCATAATTGACCGCATCAATGCGAAAATCATAAGTTTTTTCATGAATGCTGTGGGTGCGATGGGTTTTTGGCATGGCCTGAATGCCCAGTTCCTTTTGCATCGGCTCCACAAAGGCATTTAAAAAGTCGTAACAGACCGCTTCTGAGCTGTTAATAATGGCTCTGAGTTGTTCGTCAACAAAGGTAAAAAACACCAGCGGCCGTACGCCGGTTGTTTTATAACGATCGTTTATCCGTTGTTTGGTCTGTTGTGCTTTTTCAGTTGTTTCGACGAACGGGATGGTAACGTGGTCGAATTCAGCCTGAAACAGTGAGAGTAAGGCGTGTCCGAACACTTCTGAAGTGATACCGGTCCCATCCGAGATATAGAAGGCTGTTCTCACGTTATGCTCCTGATTGTTGTTATAAAATTACATGAAAAATTAAGGTTTTATTTAAGCCGTCTGGCAGTGTAAAATCATTTTGCTTATGTAGCCAGTCTCGTAAGCTTACCTAACCTGCAACAAAAATTGGAGACATACTGTGCAAGAATTCGTTGTTTGGTACCAGGATCTGGGCATGGAAGATGTCCCTCGGGTCGGCGGCAAAAATGCCTCATTGGGTGAGATGATCAGTAACCTGGCAAATGCCGGTGTACAAGTACCAGGCGGTTTCGCCACGACTGCAGAAGCTTTTAATCAGTTTCTTGAGCAAAGTGGTGTCAATGAGCGGATCTATCAGTTATTGGATAAAACTGATGTAGACAATGTCACTGAACTGGCCAAGGCCGGTGCGCAAATCCGGCAATGGGTGATTGAAACCCCATTCCAGACTGAATTTGAACAGGCTATCCGTAGTGCTTACGCCGAACTTTGTGCCGGTATGGGCGATGACGCTTCTTTTGCTGTTCGCTCTTCAGCGACTGCTGAAGATATGCCAGATGCTTCTTTTGCAGGACAACAGGAAACTTTCTTAAACGTACGTGGTTATGACGCAGTCATCGAAGCCGTCAAACATGTATTTGCCTCGTTATTTAATGACCGCGCCATTTCTTACCGCGTGCATCAGGGTTACGACCACCGTGGTGTTGCATTATCTGCCGGTATTCAGCGGATGGTGCGCTCAGATTGCGCCTCTTCTGGCGTGATGTTCTCTATTGATACTGAATCAGGTTTTGAAGATGTGGTGTTTGTCACCTCATCTTATGGTTTAGGTGAAATGGTGGTGCAGGGAGCCGTGAACCCTGACGAATTTTATGTGCATAAACCAACGGTCAGTGCCGGTCGTCCGGCCGTGGTACGTCGTACTTTGGGCTCTAAATTAGTGCAGATGGTTTATTCTGCCGAACAGGGCCATGGCAAACAGGTCAGGATTGAAGATGTTGCCATGGCGAAAAGCCGGCAATTTTCGCTCACTGACGCCGAAGTGGAAGAACTGGCCCGTCAGGCTATCATCATTGAGCAGCATTATGGCCGCGCCATGGATATCGAATGGGCTAAAGATGGGATTGATGGCAAGCTGTATATTGTGCAGGCCCGTCCTGAAACTGTGCGCTCTCGCGAAGACAGCAACTCGATGGAGCGTTATCAATTAGAAGGCAGCGCCGCTATCGTGGCTGAAGGCCGTGCCATCGGGCATAAAATCGGTTCAGGTACCGCCAAAGTGCTGGCCAGCATCGCCGATATGGACCAAATTCAGCCAGGGGATGTACTGGTCACCGACATGACGGATCCGGACTGGGAACCTATCATGAAACGGGCGTCGGCTATTGTCACCAACCGTGGTGGCCGGACTTGTCACGCCGCTATTATTGCCCGTGAACTTGGCATTCCGGCGGTGGTCGGTTGTGGTAATGCGACGGCCCTGATTAAAACCGGCCAGCAGGTGACTGTGTCTTGCGCTGAAGGCGACACAGGTTTTGTCTACGAAGGTTTGCTGCCATTTAATGTGGTGACCTCTCGGGTTGACCAGATGCCACCGCTGAAAATGAAAATCATGATGAACGTGGGTAATCCGGAGCGGGCGTTCAGCTTTGCTAAATTACCCCATGCCGGTATTGGTCTGGCGCGGCTGGAATTTATTATCAACCGTGGTATTGGCGTGCATCCTAAAGCCTTGCTGAACTATGATGTGCAGCCGGCAGATGTCAAAGCCACCATAGATCAGATGATGGCAGGTTACGCGTCACCGGTTGAATATTATGTTGGTAAACTCACTGAAGGTATTTCGACACTGGCAGCTGCATTTTCACCAGAACGTGTCATAGTGCGGATGTCCGATTTTAAATCCAATGAATATGCCAATCTGGTGGGTGGCCAGCAGTACGAACCGCATGAAGAAAACCCGATGATTGGTTTCCGCGGCGCGTCCCGTTATATTTCAGCAGATTTCCGGGATTGCTTTGCGCTCGAATGTGAAGCTTTAAAGCGTGTTCGCAATGACATGGGCTTTACCAATGTCGAAATTATGATCCCCTTTGTCCGGACATTAGAAGAAGCGGCGGCAGTGATTGATTTACTGGCAGAGCAAGGCTTGAGACGCGGTGAAAACGGTCTGAAAGTCATTATGATGTGCGAACTGCCAAGTAACTGTTTGCTGGCGGATGAGTTCCTGGAATATTTTGATGGTTTCTCTATCGGTTCCAATGACTTAACGCAGCTGACCTTAGGTCTGGACCGCGATTCAGGTTTGATCGCGCATTTATTTGATGAGCGTAATCCTGCCATCAAAAAATTGCTGTCGATGGCGATTTCAACGGCTAAAGCCAAAGGTAAATATGTCGGCATCTGTGGCCAGGGCCCTTCTGATCACGAAGACTTTGCGGCATGGCTAATGGAACAGGGCATTGATTCGGTGTCATTAAATCCTGATACCGTGCTCGAAACCTGGTTATATCTGGCGCAGAAATACGGCGGT
The DNA here is from genome assembly GCF_059620065.1 of Rheinheimera sp. B2H12. NCBI lineage: Bacteria > Pseudomonadati > Pseudomonadota > Gammaproteobacteria > Chromatiales > Chromatiaceae > Rheinheimera > Rheinheimera sp. B2H12. The sequence continues at coordinate 2,511,963 of NZ_CM184363.1, forward strand.
TAAAGCAAGGTTAAGACCACAAGCCAGTGCCGGGTAGCCGGCACTCACAGCGCGAATGGCTGTTCTTGGGTAAGAAAGCTGAGGCATAGTTCTCAGCTTTTTTTGCTTGCTAAGACTTGTCAGCCTCTGGTCCAGTTAATAGAGGTAAAGCCCTGGCTGTGGTGATGTTCGCTGCAGGCTGGCTGCTCAACTGACCAATCAGGACAGATGCCAACACCAGCACCATGCCGATACTTTGTTGTAAATCCAGCTTTTGTTGCAACACCAGCAATCCCAGCAAGGTCGCACTGACCGGACTTAATAAACTGATACTCGACACCGCCGGTGCCGACAATCGCAACACACCGCGTAACCACAAAATATAGCTAAAACCTGTCCCCACCAGTCCGAGCCAGATGTAGGCCAGGATTTGACTGCCTGTCAGCGCAGGCGGCAGCTGTTCGAACCAGAGTGCCACAGGCAGCAGCACCAGACCACCGGCTGTGAGTTGCCAACTGGTCAGCACCATCGCATTGACCTTGGGTTGCCATTTTTTAGTCAGGATAGTGCCCACCGCCATTGCCGTCGCCCCTGTTGCAGCGGCAAGCAAACCGACCCCATCAAAACGAGCAGCCGGTCCTAGTACCAGCAGCGCAATCCCCGCCAGACCTCCCAGTGCAGCCAGCCAACTGGTCAAACGTGAAGGCTGGCGCAACACCAGCACACTTAACATCACCACGACCAAGGGTTGAATAGCACCCACAGTGGCTGCGACGCCGCCTGGTAACCGATAGGCGGCGACAAATAACAGCGCCTGAAATACGCCGATATTGAGCAGGCCGAGCACTATCGCTTTCCACCACCAATCGCCTGTTGGTAATTGTCTGAGCCAGCACAGCATGAATAAACCAACGGGTAAAGTGCGCAATGCGGCGGATAATAAAGGTACATCCGGTGGCAACAATTCACTGGTGAGTAAATAAGTACTACCCCAAATCAGTGGGGCCAGTGCGGTGAGCCATGGATCATACCATTGGACAGTTTTCACATTTTCTCCTCGGATCTGCCTTGGCAGAGTAATATCGGTTTAGGCAACCAAATCAGGCAAGGGCGACACTATAAAAGCTGAGGTTAACTTGAGGTCAAGCGTTTCACTGCTGTTTTTGTTGTGTTTTTTTTTATATTTAGCACAGAATCAAACTCTGATAATTTATCAACAGCAACTATGACGAGGAATGGTGATGTCAACGACGGTGATCAGATTGGCCGAAGCGAGCGATTTATGCCAACTTTTGAAATTATATCAGGAACTGCGACCCAATGATCCGGCCTTGACACCAGCATTGGCCCGGCAGCAATTAGACTTGATCCTGGCCAACCCGCAGCAACGACTGGTCGTTGCACAGACGGGTGAAGATTTAACTGCCACCGCCATGCTGGTGCTGGCGCACAATCTGGCTTATGGTGGCCGGCCGTTTGCACTGATTGAGCATGTCGTCACAGCCAGCCCATACCGTGGTCGGGGATTGGCTAAAGCAGTCATCCAATATTGCCTGGACCTGGCCTGGCAGCGTGACTGTGCCAAAGTGATGTTGTTATCTGGCCAACAAAGACCTAAAGCCCATGCCTTGTATCAAAGCCTGGGGTTTAATGGGGATACTGAGCGTGGTTTTGTGCTGAAAGCGCCCGATTTAACAAAAAACAGGGTTATATAACCATCAAAAACTGGTAAATAATCAATCCCTTATGTAAGCTCATTAGCATAAATTTCTAAGCGGAGCCGATAATGAAAGCAGCACAGCAGCCAACCCAGCAGCAGGCACAAATTTATCGGGCGCAAGCCGCCTGGCTGAGCTTTTTTGCCGCTGAAGCGCTGGGGAGTCAGGTTGAATTCGAGACGCCTGCACAGCGGCAGCAATACAGCCAAAACCAACTACTGACTTTGCATGAGCATGGGCCCTGGCATACGCTGGCAGGCCAGCCAACAGAAGATGGTGAATTGGTGTTATTACTTGGCAGGATGCTGCAATTTTATGCTGCTTATGATGAAGATCATGCCTTACATGCTTATCATTATTGGTTGCAAACCGACCCTTTTGCCGCTTCTGCAGCGATGAGCCACGCGCTGAAAGTACAGCCGGAAGAGCGTGATTTTAGCGCTGCCGCGTTAGCGCGGTTATTACCCATTGCTTGTTTGGGTGTGCAGGTGTCCTTGCCACAAATTGCCGCCTGGGCCATTGAAGATACTGCGTTGACCCAACCTGCACTGTTATGTCAGCAAACCAGCGCTTTGTATGCAATGATGTTGGCAAAAGCGATTGACACTGGTGCTGACGCTGAAATTTTGTATCAGGATCTGCTGTTGTGGGCAGACGAGCTGAAAGTTGAATATGCCTTGCATAAGGTGATTGAACAGGCTTTGTTTATGCCACCAGCCGATTTCACCACGCCGATTAAACCTGTGCTTTGTGCTTTTCATAATGCGATTTGGCAAATGCTTTACGCCAAAAGTGTGGAAGAAGCAGTGGTCGAAACGATCCGACAGGGTGGTGATACCGGTACTAACGCCGCCATCGCTGCGACTTTGGTGGCCGCAGTTCAAGGGATGCCGGAAAGCGGCGATCAGTGGCTGCAGGCGATAGAGCAATGCAAACCGCAGGAAGGGGTGACAGGTGTCGAACAACCCAGACCTCAGGCGTTATGGCCGCAAGATATTCTGCAACTGGCAGAAAAATTGATTTGCCTGATCCCACAAACAAAATAGTGGCAGCGAGTTAATGCTGCCACCTTAGACGATAGTTCAATCATTGACGATATGGCTGATCATCAGCCAATCATCCACCAGCCTAACAACAGATACCCAAGCAGGCTGAGCGCGGCACAAAATAACGCATAGGGCAATTGTGTGTGGACATGCTCCAATAAATTACAGCCAGCCGCGACTGAACTGACTGCTGTGGTATCTGAAATAGGTGAACAATGATCGCCAAAAATACCGCCGCCCAGGATAGCAGCCAAAATTAACGCCGGTGGCAATTGTAATTCCGCCACCAATGGCATGCCAATAGGGATCAGCAGGGCAAAAGTGCCCCAGGACGTGCCGGTGGTAAATGAGATCAGCGCACCAGCCAAAAACAACATCGCGGGCAATAACATCAGTGGCATCGACTGCGCCAGCAAAGATGCAATAAAACTACCGGTGCCGAGTGTCTTCATGCTGGCGCCCAGTGCTATGGCCAATAATAAAATGGTCACCAGGCTCAACAACTCGCTCATTCCTTTGTAACCCATATCTACCAGTTGCTGATGACTAAACTTTTTATCCATGACTAGCAGCAAATAAGCGACTATAGTGGCCAATCCGGTGGCATATAACACCGATTTAGAGCCTGAACCGGCGGTTAAATCGCCCTGGCCGGTCCAATACATAAAACCAACCATCGACAGCACCATCGTCAGCAGCGGCAGCAGCATATACCGAGCTTTACCCGGTACAATTTGACTTTCTGTTGGCAGCTCGCTGCCACTGATTTGTAATTGCTGATTGGCCAACCGCATCGGGCCATAATGCCGACCAGTCAGAATGGTAAATAACACCAGCGCCAATGTCAGCAGAGGGTAGAGATTCAGCGGAATGGTTTGGAGTAAAATACTGACTGGATTATCCGGCAACTGATAGCTACTTAATAAACCCAGCACATAAGCACCCCAGCCGTTGAGCAGGATCAGAATACAAATAGGTGCGCTGGTACTATCAATGATATAAGCCAGTTCGGCGCGTGATAACCGGAATTTATCAAACAATCCGCGGGATAAAATACCGGCAGTTAATACCGACAGATTCGATTCAATAAAAATCACCACCCCAGTGCTAAAGGCCAACAAGCGGGTTTGGCGGGCGTTTTTGGCAATACCGCGGTTGACCAGCTTATTGACCAGCGCACTGACACCGCCAGAGTAGCGCATATAAGCCATCAACACGCCGACTAACAGTGAAAACAACAGCAAACGGGCATTGCCTGCATCTGTCATCACCTTAACCAGCGCCTCCAGCGTCTGGATGCCACTCATCGCGATGGCGCTGCCGGTTGAGCTGCCAGTTTGCAATAATAACAACAGTTCGGCACAGAGCAGGGCTAACAACAACGCAACTATGACTTCTTTTTTCCACAACACCACCAGTAGCGCAACCAGCGCAGGTAGCAAGGTTAACCAATCCGACACATTTCACCTCAGTTGTTATTATTATGGCTTGATTTCAGCAGTCTGAACTGCCGCAGATTTTTGCTGCAAGGCTGCAGGCCGATATTTTGCCAATAAGGCAGCGAGCACAGCCAGGGTTTTACGATTCGGCTGGGCATCCATTTGCTCAGGCACAAAATGACGCTGAAAGGCCAGCAGATAACTATGGCTTTGTGCATCTAACTGGCCTGTGACTTCAATCGCATAACCATAATGTTTTAACGCCTGTTGCCAGGCTCTGACGTCTTCGGCCTGCCATAACGGCTGCTGCCAGAACTGTTTAAGCTGATGCTTGTCATACCAGGCGCCTATGCCACGGCTTGCCAGCCATTGCCAGGGAAAGCGTGGTCCTGGATCTTGTTTAAGCTCCGGCGCCACATCACTGTGCGCTAACACCCGATCCGGCGTGATATCCGGGTAACGCTTGAGTATATCCTGCAGTAACTCGGCCAGTAATAACAGCTGTGCCGGATCAAAGTCCGGTGTGATACACAGCGGTTGCTGCGGTTCTGCTAGCGCATCTGGCAGTTGTTCACATTGCGCTTCGTTGACTAATTCAATACCAATGGATTGATCGTTCAGATTATGCCTGTCCTGCCAGCGGCTGGGGCCAGCATGCCAGGCACGCTGCTGTTCGGATACCAACTGGTATATTTTCAACGGTTCTGCCGTTGGATAACTGGCATCCTGCGATTGTGGGATCAAATAATGACTGCTGACTGGCCTTACACTCTGCTCAGTCAGTGCCTGCAAGGATTGTTGCCAGTTGCCTGCGGTGTAATGCAAAATCACAAAGCGGATCCGCTGATTTTGATTGGCGGAAGGATAAAATACAGCGCCATGATGGTCCAACACCGGCTGGCGGATTGAACCGGGAGCAGTGGCACAGGCTGCCAACAGCAACAGACTTGCCAGCAGTATACAGTTCAGTTTGACTTCTTGACGGCACAAACGCATCGAAACAACCTGTGTTTCTTTTAAAATCAAACAATAACACATCAGAAGCTGCTGCAGCCAGTCCTGTACAAGGGCAACAGGGCGGTCGCGATTTTTTTGCGAACCATTTTTGGCGAATGAATGTGAATTGCGATGATGTCTGCAGTCATCAGACAAAGTGTAGCGTTGTCAGAACCACCTAACACAGCTCAAATCGCATTCAACTGAGCTGAAAGGACAGAAAATTTGTGCCGTGCTATGATTCGGGCATGACTTTAGGCACAAGCTGTTACCCTATCATGAACCTGGTGTATGTTTTGTCAGCCATGATGGTTGTTTGACCATCAGATCGATGCAACCTAAAAGTATTTGTGTGTTGTAGTTCCCGGGAGGACTCATGGATTACCCATTTAGAAGACAGGCATTTCAGATTTCGTTTTTTGTCAGCAGCGGCTTATTGTTGTTAGCTTTTGGCTTGGCCAGTTGGCATGGCAGCTGGCTGGCTGTGCTGTTGGTCGGTGTGCCTGCTTGGTTGGTTCCTGCGCTGTTATATCGGGCGGTTGGCGATCAATTAGTCAGTCGGGTGGCTTATGGCTGTAGTTATATGCTGTTTTGCGCCTTACATATTCACCAGTCGACAGGGATGACAGAACTACATTTTGGCATTTTTGTGTTACTCGCGTTACTGATTGCCTTCCGGGACTGGCTGGTGATTGCCATCGCCGCGGCCTTTATTGCCGTCCATCATTTGTTGTTTATGGGGTTACAGTTACAGGGGCATGCGGTTTACGTGCTGCCGCCAACGGATCTGTCCGTCAGCATGGTGTTGATCCATGCCGCTTATGTAGTCGCTGAAGCGCTGGTGTTGATGCTGATTTGCCATCATAGTCTGAAAGAAGCGCAGCAGGCCCAATTCTTTATGCAGACAACCAGCGAAATGCAGGACCAGCAAGGCCGGATCCGGCTGCAATTCCAGCAGCCTGAGATCCATACCAGATTAACCAAAAACTTTTGTAATGTATTGACAAGTTTGCAGGCTACAGTGGCCCTGATCGATGCTTCTGCCGCCAGATTGTCGGTTGAAACCAGTCAACTGGTGCAGGAAGGACTGACTTTATCTGATCGGATTGATCACAAGATGCGCGAAGTTGCGCGTATCGCGGCAGCGACTGAACAATTATCAGCTTCCAGCCGTGATTTAGTTGCACTGGCGGCACAGGTGCTGGCACTGGCACAACAATCCTCGGCTGCCGCTGGTACAGGCCAGGACACTGTGATGCGAACCATTGCGGTCGTTGATGAACTTTCTGACACCCTGACTGGTGCCAGAGATCAAGTGAATCAAATGGCGATGTCGACCAAAGAAATCCAGCATGTGCTGGATGTGATCCAGCAGATCGCTGAACAAACCAATTTATTGGCCCTGAATGCGGCGATTGAAGCCGCTCGTGCCGGTGAGCAAGGCCGGGGTTTTGCGGTGGTCGCCGATGAAGTTCGGACTCTGGCGTCCCGAACTCATAGTTCAACAGTTGAGATCAGGCAGATGATCAGCCGGTTAGTACAGAATAGCGCTGGCTCTGTGGCTGCAGTGGAACAATCTTTATTAAAACTGACAGCGACGGTTGAAATTGCCGGACGCAGTAAATCACAAATTCAGTTGATCAGCGCTCAGGTGCAGCAAGTGTTGAATTCAGTGAACCAGATGTCTGCAACCTTACAACAACAAGGACATGCCAGTGCCGAAATAGCCAGATCGACCGGCGAGTTAAGTGAGCTGGCCGCGGAACAACAATTACAAGGTCGTAAAGTTACCGAAATTGCCCATCATGTGGAAGGCATTACCACGCAACTGAAGCAAGAAGCTGAACATTTTATTCTGCCTGCAACCGATGAGCCGCGAGTCTAAGCGGATGCGCAAAAAAAGTTACCGTTGGTGTTGGCTGGTTATGTTGCTGTGGCTTGGCAGTGCACTCTCGACCTTAGCCTGGCTGCAACAACGCCAACAAGGTGTTTTTGATCCAGAGCGGCAACTACAACAATTACCGCTCAATTGGGCGGACTGGCGATTGATGGCGGGCAAAGTTCCAACTTCACTCGGTACCGCCGCTGGCTCTGAAAAAATATTATTGCTGGTGACCGACGATGCTTGTGCTTGCCAACAAACAACCAAAGCTCAGTTGACTACTTTAGTGCAGCAAACTGATTTCCAGTTGTTGGAAATCAGCAGTGCCGAGGTGTTGCGGGCAGGGATTTCTATACCGGCTGTTCCTTTACTGCTTATATTTGCCGGACAACAATTACGCTACGCAGGTCCGGTCGCGGCTGGCCAGTTCTGTGGTGCCAGCGATAATTTATTGCTGCCTCTGTTACAGCAGCCACAGTTGTTACCTTCCGTCTGGTTCAATTCCGAAAGTAGTAGCTGCCGCTGTGTGGTGCAGCAAGCCTGAATAGATCCTTATTCTAAGCTTGCCAGTTGATTCACCCAGCGGTCGAGCAGAGGTTTGCCGCGAGAAATCGCATCCGGGTGGTTGACCAGGCTGACCCAGACCCAGGGGCGTTGCTGCGCATCCCAGACAAAACCTGCCAGTGCAGTGACATCGCGTAAAGTGCCGGTTTTTAGCCGGGCCTTGCCAGCTGCCGGCTGATTGACAAAGCGATTTTTCAAAGTGCCATCCACTGCTGCCAGTGGCAAACTGGCGATCAGTTCCAGACTGGCAGGTGTTTGCCATTGCTTTTGCAGCAATTGCGCTAATAAAAGTGCTGTGATCCGTTCGGTTCTGGATAAGCCTGCGCCATTGTCGAGTTGTAAGCCACTGTGATTGAGCTGGTTTTTCTCCAGCCACTGCCGGATGCGCTGGCTGGCAAGTTGCTGATTTGGCATTCTTACTGGCAGTGGAGTGGTCTGCTTGCTTGTCTCTGAGACGCCAAGCTGTAAAAACAATAACCGGGTCAACGCATTATCCGATTGTTTATTAACGCGTTGCAATAACTCACGCAGCGGACGGCCACTGTGTTGGAGCAAAAAGTCTGCGTCCGTAGGTTTAGCACCAAAACGCAACTGCCCGCTGAAACTGGTCGGATCCGACGTTGTGCCTTGGCGGCGCCATAAAGTTTGCAGGGCCAATTGTAATTGCAGATCTCGATCCAACACCGCCAGCCATTGCTGTTGTTGACAGCCTCTGGCAAAGTCGCCGCTGATCCGCAATTGATAGCGCCTAGTTGCAGCGCTGGAGGGCAGCGGCAACTGCTTAGTTTCAAATTGCCAACGGTTAAAATCGGTGCCGCCACAAGGACGGTCGGTCAATCTGACGTTGGACCAGTCGAGTTCTAATCCATCCCAGCCAGGTTGCAGCTGGACAGATAATTGCTGTTGATCAGATTTAACCGTCAGTTGCTGCATATTTTGCGCAAGATCAAGTGCATCCGGTTGATGATTATAATAAGCGCGCGGGCTTTCATCAAAAGGCACGCCTTGCACATCAGTGCGCTGCGGGGCAAATAAACTGCGGTCCAATTGCACACCGGCCGGTAAATGCCGCACACCAAGTTCATACAGTTGCCGCAGGAGATCAGACAAAGCGCCATAATCCAGATCGGTATCGGCAGCGCCCACCAGATACAGCGGATCAACTAAACTATTGGCTCCCTGGGCCAGTCTGAGCTGATCTTGTTTACTCAAATACAAAGCGCTGCTGCCATGCCAGTCCGGGCCCAGTTCCGCCAGCGCCACAGTTGTGGTGAGTAGTTTCATGGTAGATGCCGGTGCCATTGGCACCTCAGCTCGATAATACACAGCTTTGCCAGCAGGATGCAGCGGGATGAGTGCTAAACCCAATGCATCAGAGGGTAAACCTGCCGCAGCCAAGTCTTGCTCAATTTGCTGTTGGCTCAGTGACTTTGTCGCCAACTGATGCTGTGAGTTACTGCAAGATGTCAACAGCAAGCTTAACGATAATAATAATAACTGGCTGCGATGACGGACATCAACACGGCGGGCAATGGTTCTCACCAGGGTCTGCGGCGAAATACTGCGGCTTAACATAACACCTCAACACAATCCATCAATGCAACCTATCAACGCAATTTGGCCAGGGCGCAGCAGCGCGGCCAACCAGTTAAAATAGGTATCTTAACGCACAGTCGGCTGACTACCAAGTGATGCCTATCGCTGCCGCACTGAGCTTTGTCAATTTCATTAAAATAAATGATTAAATGCTGCAAAAATGGTATTAAGTAAGTCTTTTGCACAAAGCTGAGTCAATGTCTGCGATAGCATAGCACCATCACAACAAGTCGTCGGGACTTGGCCTGATGCATGCTTTTAAGTCAACAGGAGAGAGGGATACGAATGTTGTGGATAGGGTTGTTGTTGCAAAGTTCAGCTGTGCTGGCAGCAGCTCAGCCTGCCGAGAGTCTGGAATTAACCCTCAAATTAGCACAGCAACATGGCTATTATGCTGCGAAAGTAGATTGGCCAAGGATTAGCAGTGAAGCCAGAGCCCGGGCGCAAAGTAAAAACGAGGATAGTGCCATCCATTATGTGCTATCAGCGTTGGGCGATGGTCACTCGTTTTACCGGCCACCGCCGCCACAGGCAGCAAGGTTCTGGGCCGACAAGCCGACCAAAGCATTACCGGCCAACAGTTTATCTAAACTCCGGCAACAGACCGCAGAAATTGCCGTCATCAGTATCCATGGCTGGTCTGGTAGCGGTAAAGCTGCTTTGGAGGCTGCTATGGCGTTGAAATCTCAGGTGCATCAAGCACTCACTGGCCAGCACTGTGGCATAGTGCTGGATTTTTCTGCCAACAGCGGCGGGAATATGTGGCCAATGTTAAGTGGATTAAGTCCATTGCTGAGCGAAGGACAATTAGGTGCTTTTCAGCATAGCAGCGGCGAAAAAATCATCATAGAAAAAAAGGCGGGCAGCATCTTTTATAACGGTCACATTGCTTCGGCGCAAGCTGCCACCTTCTATCAGCAGCATTATCCGGTCTTGCCTATTGCGGTGATTGTCAGTGCCAAAACCGCCAGTTCTGGTGAAATAGTGCCGATTATGTTTGATGGTCAGCCAAATGTGCGGAGCTTTGGCCAGCGCACCGCTGGGTATGCGACCGCAAACACCACGTACCACTTGCCAAACGGTGGCAAAGCGATGATAACCACCGCAGTGACTCTGAACCGCAAAGGGAAGGTGTTTGAACGTTTTATGATGCCGGATACCATCACTACAGAGCCGTTGGCCGCTGCGACATCCTGGCTTCAGGAGAGTTGCCAGCAAGGCAGTAGCAACGCCCGCGAATAAAATGGGACAACTGCCAACGTTGGGTGTCACACGTTGGATGCCAAGTGTTGGACTGCCCCGGCTTGCCGGGTCGAGTCCAACCTACCGAAAGTATATTATCAATCAAATGATAGCTTGACGCTGTCTGACCTGGTCAATTTGCTGACAGAGTTGCTTGAGCCCTGGCAACATCCGCAGTGTGGTGCGGTGCAATACATCGGCATTTGGCTGGATGATCTGTTGTTGTACCGCTTTGATCGCGGGCCATTGTTGCCAGTTCACCAGTTGCCGCTTCTCATTGGCGGATATCGGCTGGATAATCAGTGCTGGATTACGCACCAACACTTGTTCCAGGCCAATTTGCGGATAATCACCGACCGCATCGGCAAATACATTGCTGGCGCCACACAATTTCAGTTGCTGGGCAGGCCAGGCTTGATTGGCGGCTGTGGTCAGCGGATTGCCCCACAGCTCATAAAAGGCCGGCACTGGTTTGGCATGCTGATACTGCTGCGTGAGTTGTTGCAGTTGCAGCAAATACTGCCTGGCCAGAGGCCCGGCTTGTGCTGAAGTACCGGTGAGTTCACCCAGCAGTTCAATATGATGACCAAGCTCTGTCAGATCTTTGATATCGGTCACCACCACCGGCAAGCCCAACTGTTGCATTCGTGCTAAGTCAGCGGCCGGGGTGCCGGATCGCCAGGCCAGAATCAGATCTGGTTTGAGCGTGAGGATTTTTTCAATATCCACGCCGCTGTAATGACTGACTCTTGGGATCTTCAACGCAGCAGGCGGGTAATCGGCGTAATCCGAACTGCCGACAATCCGTTCGCCAGCCCCAATACTGTAGAGGTTTTCTACCAGATGAGGCGCCAGTGCAATAATACGTTGCGGATTTTTGGTCGCTGGCTCGACAGCCTCTGCAGCTGTCTTGGTCTGTGCTACAGCTGCAACTTTTAGGCTAGTGCAAAGCAGGGCGGTCACAATAAGCCGTGAACAAGTATTCGCGGTCACCAATCCACTCCTTGTTGCACCCGGATACCGGCATCAAAAGCGTGTTTGACACTGGCAATTTCGCTGACCGTATCGGCCAGTTCAATCAGACTGCGGTGACAATTGCGACCAGTGATCACCACATGTTGCATCGGCGGCCGTTCGTTGAGTGCTTTGATAACCCTCTCCAAGGGTAAATAATGATAGGCCACCATATAGGTCAGTTCATCCAGCAACAGCAAATGGATGCTGTCATCTTTAAGCAGTTGCTCCGCGCGCTGCCACACAGCTTCACAAGCGGCAATATCGGCGGCACGGTTTTGCGTCTCCCAGGTAAAACCTGTTGCCATCACCGCGAACTCGACGCCATGTTGTTGTAACAGATTACGCTCACCGCAGGCCCAGGTGCCTTTGATAAATTGCACCACCGCAGCTTTATAGCCATGACCGACACTGCGGCTGACCATACCAAAACCGGCGGTGGATTTACCTTTGCCATTGCCGGTGATCACCAGCAGCAAACCTTTGTCTGTGGTTGCTGCCTGGATCCTGGCATCGACTTTTTCTTTTACTTGCTGCTGTCGTTGCTGATGGCGTTGTTGTTGTCTGTTGTCATCTGTGCTCATAAGGGTCTCAATAAAAGGGTTAGGAATTTATCTGGCTGCCGTGACCGGTGTTAACAATTGACGTAAGCGGTCTAAATCTAAATGCTGTCTGCCTGCTGCGGCCAGCCGATCAAAACTATGTTGCTGGCGGCTATCCAGATCATCAACCAAATCAATAGGCCGGCCGGCCCAACTGGCAAGCAACTGCAACGCTGTCGGATCATCAAACAGACCATGCCAATAACAGCCAGCCACCTGATTATCTGCTGACAGATAACCAGGACAACTGCTGTTGCTGTCGCGAAATAACGGCCGGCAAGGCGCCGAAGTCGTGGTCTGCCCCAGATGTATTTCATAACCTTGCACTCTGGCGCTCCGATCCGCCAGTTGCAGTGTGCCTTTAATCCGGGTGAGGGTTTTTTCCTGTTGCAGCACAGTGTAGAGCGGCAGATAACCTAAACCTGCGCAACTTTGCTGCTCACTTTCCATGGCAAAAGGATCGGCAATATGCTGTCCCAGCATTTGCAGGCCACCACAAATACCAAAGATTTTGCCGCCATAGCGTAAATGCCGTGCCAGACAACCCGCCCAGTGCTGGCGTAAAAACGCCAGATCAGCAATGGTTTGTTTGGAGCCAGGTAAAATAATTAAATCACATGGGGGCAGCGGCTCTGGTGCATAGACCAGTTTTAAATCAACCTGTGGGTGAAACCGCAGTAAATCCACATCGGTGTGATTACTCATGCGGGGGAAGACCGGCACCACCACGGTCAGCCGGGTGTCCTGCTGTTGTTGCTGTTGATTGACCGCATCTTCTTCGGATAATTCCAGCCCATGCAAGTAGGGCAGTACACCAAGTACAGGCCGGCCGGTTTGTTGTTCTAACCAGGTCAAACCGGGCTGCAACAGCTGCAAATCGCCGCGGAATTTGTTAATGACAAAACCGACCACCCGGCTTTGTTCGCTGGCTGATAACAATAACAGCGTCCCCATCAGTTGCGCAAAGACACCACCACGGTCGATATCAGCCACCAGCACCACAGGCACATCGGCGCTCTCGGCAAAGCCCATATTGGCAATATCATTAAGGCGCAGATTGACCTCAGCCGGACTACCGGCACCTTCGACAATAATGGCCTGATACTGCTGACTTAGCCGCTCAAAAGATTGCAACACCGCTCGCTTGGCTTGCCGTTTATACGCCTGATAAGCCATCGCATCCATTAAACCAGCTTGGCTGATCAGTACTTTTCCCTGAATAATCACCTGAGCCCCGGTATCAGAGCCGGGTTTTAATAATACCGGATTCATATCCGTGGTTGGTTCAGTACGGGCGGCTAAAGCCTGGCTGGCGGTGGCGCGGCTGATTTCACCGCCATCGGCGGTCACTGCACTATTGAGCGCCATATTCTGCGGCTTAAAAGGGGCGACATGCAGGCCTTCATCGGCGAAAATACGACATAAAGTAGCCACCAGTAAAGATTTACCAGCATCAGAGCTGGTGCCCTGGATCATCAGCGCCGCGGCAGAAAAATGGCTGCGGACTGGCGAAAATTGCAACTTGGGCTGGATCATTTGCTCCGGGAGCAGGTATTGCAAAGTCATGCGAACTCCTTCAAACAGCTGCCGTTTCAACGGCGATAGCGACTTAGCATAATGACAATAAAAAACACACTGCCAAGGGCTGAGGTAATCACGCCCAGTGGAATTTCCTGGTTGGGTAAAGCCGAGCGGGCCAGCGTATCGACGGCCAATAAAAACCAGCCGCCGCCAAGGGCACAGCCGAGCATCAGCACAATGGTATTGTTACCGAGCAATAGCCGGATCAGATGGGGCACCATCAGGCCAACAAAGGCAATGCCGCCACAGTAAGCCACGATACCAGCGGTAATAGCGGCGCAGCACAGCAGTAAACCAAGCCTGAGCATAGTGACAGGCACACCCAGTGCGCTGGCGCCTTCGTCTCCCAGTTGCAGGGCATCGAGTTGACGACGAAACATCGCCATCAGGCCAAGCGCCAACAGTACCAACGGCAGCACCACAGTGACCGCCTGATAGTCCGCCCGCGCCAGACTGCCCATTAACCAGAACATCACCCGGTTTGCGGCAAAAGGTTCGGCCAGATAAAGCAATAATGTGCTGAGGGCACTGAGCATAAAACTGACGGCAACGCCAGAAAGCAATAAAGCTTCCACCCGGCCAAAACCACAGCGCCAACTCAGTGTCATCACCAGGATCACCGCTAGCATAGCGCCGACAAAAGCGCCAAAGGGCAGGCTCCAGTTGATCCACGCGGCCGATACACCAAGTTGGGGCAGCAGCAGACTGACTACAGTGGCACCTAGGGCGGCCCCTGACATCAAACCAAATAGATAAGGATCGGCCAGTGGATTCCGGGTCAGATTTTGCAGCATAGCACCACAAAGCGCTAAGCCGGCGCCGGCGCCCAGTGCCAGCAACACTCTGGGCAGTCGGATCTGCAGCAAAATACTCTGCTGCATCGGATCGGCACAGCTTTGCAGCAAACACTGCATTAATTCAGCTGTGCTGAGTTGCAAAGGGCCGGTTTGCAGTGCAAGGACCGCGGCGACAACAGTCAGTAGCGCCAGCCATAACAAACGCCAGTTGCGATGCTGCTGCCTTGGCCTGTTCAGAACCTGGCCTGTCGCTGTAGTGAACATCAGGTTGCTCCTGTCGTCAGCGGATTAGCCACTGTTGTCGTCGTAGCGAGCGCGAAACTGACGCGAATTTTGCCGGTTAAAGGATGGCGATCGACCACGCTGGGTAATTGAAACACCTGGCTCAGTACAGCTTGCTGCAACACTTGTTCCGGTGTCCCGCTGGCGACCAATTGCCCCTGGTGCAGTAAGAAGATGCGGTCACAATAAGTGGCTGCTAAATTCAGATCGTGAATTGACGTTAGCACAGTGATATCAAGCTGGCGCAGCAAAGCCAGCACCTGATGCTGGTAATGCACATCCAGATGGTTGGTCGGTTCATCCAGTAACAACAACTTTGGTTGTTGCACCAAAGCCCGCGCAATCAATACCCGTTGTTGTTCACCACCAGACAAGGTGGCGAAGGCGTGATCGGCAAACTGCGCCATCCCCACTTTGTGTAACGCACCAAGCAACTGTTGCTCGTCCTGCTGGTTGTCAGCCTGATACCAGTTTTTGTGTGGTAATAAGCCAAGCCGCACTACATCCAGTACCTTGCTGTGGAGCAATTCGCTTTGTTGCGAAACTACGGCGATCAGTTGTGCCAGTTGGCGGCGGCTGAAGTGAGAGAGTGGCTGTTGTAGCAGTTGGATTTGACCGGTGCTGGGAGACAACTGGCCTTGCAGTAGTTTTAATAAACTGGATTTCCCGGCACCATTAGGCCCAATCAGACCAACAATTTCGCCCGGTTGCAGACTAAAACTGATCTGACGAAGAATGTTTTGTGCACCGACCTGCCAGCCTAACGCACTGACAGTAAAAAACTGCTTCATCTGTGACTCCGCAGGTGGCGGTCACAGCTGAATTGCTCGTCACTGCTGCAAACCTGTGGCGCAACAGTGGACAAATTCACAACTGTGACCGTGTAAGCCCGCACGGTAAATATCAATAAACTGTTGCGTGGCAACAAGCGTCAAAGGCAGGTCTCCTGGCTCACCAAACCAAAAAATTTGGCCACAACAACCTTCCCACAGGCTTGTTCAGGCTGCAGTGGTCTTGTTATCAGTGTGTAGACACTGTGGTGTACAGTTGCGGGTACAGCCGGGTTGTGCCGAACCGAGTGCGCAGATATCAACATCTGCCGCCATCAGTAAAGCAGCCCTGTTCCCTTTTAACCGGCTATCGCCGGTACCTTCAGGGCGACAGTGTAGCAGAAAGCAGTTGGGCTCAGCCAGCGGCATGGTCAAACGCCACTGGCCGCTTCAGTTACATATAAGCTTTGGCAAACGCCTCTTTCGATTCGCGGATATACTGGCGGGCTTTACTGGCGTGTTGCTCCCAGGTGGCTTTGTCTTTGGCATCGCTAAACGGATTTTGCTCGGCGGCAATCGAACGTTCGAACCTATCATAGAAGGTTAACGCCTGGGAGGTGATTTGATTAAATCGTTCTTTAAATTCCTGCATGCCTTCGAGCTGCTCTGAGGTTTTTAATACATACTGCACCAATTGGGTATTGTCATTCAGTGCCAGATATTGCAAAGCTTTGCTGCTGACATTCAGGCTGAGTTCCTCCGCGATTTTGGCGCGGATACTTTCCTCTTTACTCATCACCCGGCTGTAGTTTTCCTGTGAGCGCGCCAGACCGCCATGGCGGATATAATCACGCAGATGTTTGTCTAAATCCTTGCGAAAACTTTCGACCGTGCGCAGCATCAGGTGTAATTCCTGCTCTAGCGCCGTCATCTGTTGCAGCTCACGTTCCAGCTCAGCAAGGAATTTTTCTGCTTGCTGATAAATTTTTAAGCCATTTTCTTCAGCAAATTTCCGATCTTTACGGCTAAGATCGGCATTTTCATAATTGGAGCGGTCAAAGGCGCTGGCTAAAAAGGATTTAAATGGCTCAGAAAAAGCGGCAAAGGCACCGGCACTGACCACAGTCAGCGTGGCCGTGACCAAATCTCCAAATGGCTTCACCATGGAGTTCAGCCGCTGCTGCTGGAGAGGGGATGCCACTCTTTTAGTATCGGCCAGGATGTTACGAAACGAGGTATAAGCCATCGGATTGGACATTTTATTCCGTTCTGAGCTGGCCAGCACAAAGGTAATACTGGAGTAAATGGCATTGGCATATTCCAGATACTGGCGCTGACTTTCTAATTGCGAAGCATAATTTTTGCCAAGGGTACGAAAAGATTCAGCCTGGACCTCATAGTTTTTGTTTTGTTTCAGTTGCTCTAGGATACCGCCGATAATTTTCTGCTCATTTTTTTGCAGCGCAGTATCAAGCAGAATGCGGTCTATGCTGACATCATCCAGCGCCACATCGCCATTGACGGCTTCAATATCCAGCCGGATATATTTACGACCCGGATCATCAATTGAAATGCGATGCGTCAGATAATCGGCCGAACTGGCCAGACTTTCAATCAAGCCAACTTGCTGCCATTCACTGCCCAATTGCATCGAAGCAGAGGTTAAAATGTGAATACGATAGCTGGTATTTTGTTGTTGCGGCTTTAACCAGAATTCCAGTAAGCCTGGCTCCGCCACCGGCTGACGTGTCACCAGCGAACTGTGCCCCTGTGCACATAACAGTGCTTTGTGGCCGGAGCGGGCAATTTCAGTGCTGATTTGGCAACCGGACAAAATATTAAAACTCTGCTGCTGTTCAAAATCACTGTTAAAAACCACTTCGGCGGCCTTGGCAGACACTGCACTCGTGTAGAGCGCACAGAACGGCAACAGCGTTTTTAACAAGCCATGGCTGACAGGTTTAAGCACAGTTCGGAGCATAACAGATCCTGTATTATCAAAAGGCTGGCACTGAATCGAGGCAGACAACGCCGCATATAAAGCCAACTTAACTGGCATAGACTTTACCAGAGCTGAATCAGCAGGTTAAGTCGGTCTGAGCTGACAGTGGCATTTTTCTGCGCGGGGGCAGTTTGACTTGTATTTTATGCAAATGATAACTATTATCAAGTGAGTGTGTGGGTAGTGTTCTGAGCTGCCCACTTTTAGTCGGGGCTAGCCTGTGGCAAGCCGCGCTGCGAAGGTCCCGGAACATCAACGAAAGGAGTTATTATGCCAAGTTATGCGCAATTGACCGCAGTCGCGGCTTTATCGGCGTTGTTAAGCCTCAGTGCCACTGCTCACGATGAGCGGCCTGATCATTTCAGCGGTAAAACAGTGACGACTGAAGCCGAGGCCCGCAGTTATTTCAGTCAATATAATCAGAAACTGGCTACCTTATTAGCGTTACCAGAGCTAAGCCCGGTGCAGTTGCTGGAAATTCATGAAATCACCTACACACTGGAAAATGCCTTAAAAAAATTACCTACTGAAGCTGCCTCAGTGGCTGATCTGCTGGAATCTTTACATTTAGCCTCGGAATATGCCAATGCGGCAGATGCAAAAAAACATGGTGAACAATATTTACAGGCTGTTGCCGCCCTGGCTGGCAAATAAGCGCTGAAGATTCACCATGACAGCCCTTGCAGTCAGGTCCATACTGCAAAATCATCAACTGACTGCTGCTTTGTGTTAGCACCAGTCAGTATCACGGCTTCCAGCACATGACCGTTTCGTTGCACAGCTTGCTAAGGACAAATTGCGATGACCGCAGAAAAAGCCGTTTTGGCTGACTCCGGGCAGGCGTCTGCCAGCTGGAGTGGTATTTTTTATCGTCAATTACGCCGTCACCCCTGGATTGGCAGCAGCTTACTCGGTTGCTTGTTGCTGTTTGGCTGGTTCAGTGGGCAAAGCCTATTTATTCTCAGCAGTCCCGGCATGTCGACAGTACTGGGTTATGTCGTGCTTGGTGGCATGGCAGGTTTCTTGGCGACGACGCTGGGAGCCTTACCTGCGCTGTTTTTGCAAAAGGTATCGCAACAGGCCGAAGACGGTTTACTTGGCTTTGCTGCTGGCATGATGCTGGCGGCCAGCGCTTTTTCTTTGATCCTGCCAGGTTTGGCGGCTGCTGGCACCTTATTTGGCTCAGCGCCAGCGGGTTCACTCTTTATTGCCACCGCTATCAGTTTTGGCGTATTGCTGATGCTGGGGTTAGATACTTTTACCCCGCATGAGCACAACAGCACCGGACCTTGTGGTCCCGGCCATCAGCATTGTCCGCGGTTATGGTTATTTGTGTTTGCCATCGCCATCCATAATTTGCCGGAAGGGATGGCCATTGGTGTCAGTTTTGTCGATGCCGATTTATCAGTGGGTGTCCCCCTGACCTCAGCCATCGCTATTCAGGACATTCCGGAAGGGCTGGCGGTTGCACTGGCATTGAGTCGACTGGGGTTGCGTCCGCTGCTGGCGGTGTTGATTGCTGCTGGTTCCGGTTTACTCGAACCCTTGGGCGCCTTGCTGGGGGTAGGGCTGGCTGCTGGCAGTCCGCTGGCTTATCCACTTGGCTTAGGTTTAGCAGCCGGCGCTATGTTATTTGTGGTGTCGCATGAAGTGATACCTGAGACTCATCGCAATGGTCATCAGACCACAGCTACCTTAGGTTTAATGGCTGGATTTATCCTGATGATGGTGCTGGATACGGCATTAGGCACTGCTTAATAACAGCGACTTCAGTCAGCACCTATGCTGGAAACAAAAAAGAATGACAAATGATACTGCAAATAGTTCGCAATAACTATTGACAGCGAACTGAGAATCACTATTATTGGCGCAAATTTTGTACCACACATCAATGCGTTGTGTGGCACAAGCAGTAGTTCAATAAGATTGACAGGAGTATCAGATGTTCAACACCAAACCGGCTAAGCTTGCGCTGGCATTACAACTCGCTTTGTTGCCAGTATCCGTGGTGCAGGCTGACACCAGTGCAGCGGCAGAGGATAAAACTGAGCGGATGGTGGTCACAGCTGCTGGTTTTGAGCAAAAGCTGGTCGAGGCACCGGCCAGTATCTCTGTGATTAGTTTAGAAGAACTGCAAAGCCGGCCCTTTACCACATTGCTGGACGCAGTGCGGGATGTGGAAGGGGTTGATATTGGTGAAACCCGTGATAAAACCGGCCAGGGCAGCATTAGCATGCGTGGCATGGGGTCGGATTACACCCTGATCCTGATTGATGGTAAACGGCAAAACAACCACGGTGATATTTATCCGAACAACTTTGGCGGTAACCAGTTTGGTCATATGGCACCGCTGGAAACCATTGAGCGAATTGAAATTATCCGTGGTCCTGCCTCTACTCTGTATGGTGCGGATGCCTTAGGTGGTGTCATTAATATCATTACCAAAAAATTTGCCAATGAGTGGCAGGGCTCTGTCAATCACAGCCGTAGTCTGCAAAGTAATGATAATTATGGCGATGAAATTACCACTGATTTTAACGTGATGGGCCCGCTGATTGCCGACAGCTTAGGTTTTGCCTTACGCGGTAGTGCTTATAACCGGATGGCTTCAACCCCAACTTATGCGCCAGTCACATACCCTGACGGCACTGTGCGTAACCGTTCATTGGGATTTGGTGCCGGTGGTAAAACAGTGGATAATGACAGCACCAGTCTTGGTGGTCGTTTAAGCTGGAAAATGGCTGAAAATCAAGAACTTTGGTTTGATATTGACAGCTCAACACAACAATATGACAACACACCTATCATCAATGATGATGGCAGCCGTGAATATCCGGTTGGCACTGTAGATAATATCAGCAGTGTCTGGCAAGCCGGCGGTTTTTGTCAGGGCGCGAGCGGGAACAATCAAAAAGCCTGTCTGGACAATAAAGGCAAATGGGCGCGACGTGCCAACCCACAAGTGGGTTACAGCGACACACAGGAATTCAGCCGCGATAGCTGGTCACTCAGCCACCAGGGGCGCTGGGCATTTGGTAACAGTTTTGCGGCTTTATCCTATGTTGATACTCAAAACCACGGCCGGACCTTGCCATTCAGCCTGGCTGAGCGCAATGAGCTGCTGAAAATGTTTGATGGTACTGGGATCTATGCCGGTCAAACCGAAGCACAACGTAAAGCACTGGCGGCAAAAACTTATCTGCCAAGACCAAAACGTACCATGGCCAGCAATCAATATACCTTTGATGCCAAACTGGATCTGCCATTTGAACTAGCCGGACAGCATACGGCCATTGTCGGTAGCCAAGTGATCCGCGGCGAGCTGGAAGACAGCGTGTTTGGTTTAGAATCTGGAATGGCTGGACAGGTGCAGGAGCACAATATGTGGTCTTTGTTTGTCGAAGATACCTGGCAAAGCACGGCAGATTTGGCACTGACTGGTGGTATTCGTCGTGACGATCACCAGGTGTTTGGCGCCCAGCTGAGTCCACGGTTATACGGCGTTTATGCACTGACTGAACAATGGACGGTGAAAGGTGGCGTCAGCACTGGTTTTAAAACGCCAAAAACCACCCAACTATACGATGGTGTGGTCGGTTTTGGTGGTCAGGGTACCATACCACTGTTTGGTAATCCGAATTTAAAAGCTGAAACCAGTGTTTCTACCGAAATTGCGGCGTACTGGGAACACCCGGATCGCCACAACTTTAATATCACTGTGTTTAACAATGAATTTGATGACAAGATCACGACACAGAATTGTGGCGCTGGCACTGACTTAGCATGTTCATCGACCGGTGAATACGCTAATTTGGGTTATGCCCTGAGTTCAATGTCAGTCAATATCGATAAAGTCACCATTAACGGTGCTGAGGTCGCTGGTCGTTGGCAAATACTGGACACACTGGCACTGCGCGGTAACTATACCTTTACTGACAGCGAACAAAAAAGTGGCGCCAACAAAGGTCAGCCACTGAATAACAGCGCCCGCCATATGACCAACCTGACGCTGGACTGGGAAGTGAACACCGATCTGAAACTGTCGCTGATTAGCGAGATCCGCACCAAAAGATACCGCAGCTGGGATACTGTGAAGAAAGAAGAGTTGTATTTTAAAGCCTATGAAGTGTTCCATCTGGGTGCCAGCTATAAAGCCAGCCCAACAGTGACTTTGAATGCCCGGATCAATAACTTATTGGATCAGGACTTTACCACTTACGATTTACAGTTTGCCAGTTGTGCCACCGGCACCAGTTGCTTTGATGGTATTCAAGCCAACTATGTTGATGATTACAACAACAAAGACAAAGCTCGGAATTTGTGGTTGAGTGTCAACGTACGTTTCTAATCTGCCACTGATAGTGGGCAACTGCTGCTAACAATGGTATTAAAAAGCAAAACCATCTCCCCGGAGATGGTTTTTTACTTTAGGTGCAGATAATAAGGAATAGCTTTGTGGTCGGCAACAAGCAAGGCGGGCTGGAAAAAAACAGTTGTTGTCGCTGCCAAGACAGGTTATACCAAAGCGAAATATTGTTTTTGGCCATGCTGTCATGCGACGACTTCGACGTTTATTGCGCCGCTTAATCCATCCCTTAGTCCAACGTACTATCAGCCGAACAATCCACCGCTGGCTCAGTTCAGCAGTGTCGGCAGCAGGGCATGCTGTGGCGACAACGGCGGACATCAGCATCACAACAGCTGAAATGCCTCCTTTGCAACCCTGGCTGGCGCCGCCGGTTGCTCAAGGACCACCAGAGTCAGCACATCAGCACAGACCCTGGTGGTGGACCCTGCCATTATGGCTTTACCAAAGTAATGACTGGCCATTGCTTTTATCCAGCATAGCGCACAAACCGCTGTTATTGCTGCCGGTGTTTAATCATGCGGCCGCGTTAGAGCAAACGATGCAGACCTTGCTTGTTAATGACAAAGGTTTTGATCAACTGATCCTGCTGGATGATGGCAGTACAGATCCAGCCGCGTTGCTATTACTGCAACAATATAAACAATTGCCTGGCATCCGGTTGATCCGTCATGCCAAACGTGCCGGGCTGGCAGCTTGCTGCCAAAAAGGACTGCAATTGGCTGTCAGTCGGAAGCAGGATTTGGTGTTGCTGAGCACTGATATTTTCGTCAGTCCAGGCTGGTTACTGCAATTGAAGCTGGCCGCTTATAGCCAGCCTCAGATCGCCAGCGTCAGCGCCAATCAACAGATCAAACTTGGTTTGCCACACTGGTGGTCAGGCAAACAACGACAACAGCAGCAACAAAACTGCGCCCGGGCTTTCGTACAAGCGGGTTATGCTGCCATTGCCAAAGATGAGATACCAGCTTCAGCTTGTCTTTATATCCGTGCTTTCGCTTTGGCGCTGGTACTTGCAGAGCAAACGGAGCCTGCTGCGATAGATTTAACCGGCTTTTTGCAAAGCAGCAGCCAGCTTGGACTGCAACATCTGCAAAGCTACAAAGCCGTCGTCTGGCCTTATGCAGGTCATCATAGTCACTATCGAAAGCCAGATCCTTTTCGCCAGAGTGTAGCGCATGGGCGCAGTTCTATTGGCAGAGCCGTAACCGCTGCGCCCAACACCTGCAGCAATGAAAATCTGGCTGCAACACAACAACAGCATATTTTACAGCAGCTTGCTTGGGCGTCATTCGCAGATTCAGGCGTCAAACCGAGAAAGTTATTGCTACTCGCAGGCGAATTGCAACACAGCCTGCTAACCTCTTTCAGTGAGCTGACAGCGGGGACTGTTGAATGGTTGTTGTGTCAGTTCAACGGCACAGAACTGCGGTTAGCTTATTGCAACCCAGATCCGGCCAGCAGTCAGCTGACACTAACCCTGGATCAGATTGCGCTGCCAAAGCACGGGCTGTTGGATGCAACATTGTTGCAGCACACTGTGATCCGCTGGTCGTTGCAATGGTCAGTTGAAGCTATTGATGTCAGTCTGGTGAGCGCCAATCCTTGTCCGGGCCTGCAATTATTGGTGGCCCAATGCCGTCAAATCAGCCAATTGCTTGAGCTTGAGCAAAGTGTTCACTGCGGCTATAACGGCAGTACTGCGCAGGCAAAAACAACCGGCAAGATGTTTATTTTGTAACCGCTCTTGACTATTATGAAATCCGCGAGTAAAACGATTAAGAGAGGATTGGTGATGAGAGACAGCAATTCTTTATTAATACCAAAACAACGCTACGTTGTTTTTTTTCATAACAATACTTAAACGATTAAGATTACTAATCCCGACAGGGGGCGATGCACATGTTCAGACCAAACAAAGTTTCAATGGCAGTACAACAGGTTTTATTCGTTTCATCTATTTTCGTCGCGACACCGCTGCTGGCACAGACCACTGCAGCTAAACCAGCCGACCAGCAGGAAAGCAAAGAAAAACAGGCGTTCGAAACCATAGTCGTCACCGGTAGTGTGGCAGGTAAAACCCAGATTGAATCCGCTGTGGCGGTAACCAGCGTTGATGCCGACATGATTAAAGACTTTCAGCCGAGTTCTGAATCTGAAGTGTTCCGGATGATCCCTGGTATTCAGGTTGCAGGGACTGCTGGTCCTGGTGGTAATTCTAATATCGCTGTCCGTGGTTTACCGGTCGCCACCGGTGGGTCGCCCTTTGTGCAAATTCAGGAAGATGGTTTGCCAACCGTGTTATTTGGCGATATGAATTTTGGTAACAATGATTATTGGACTCGTTTTGATGCCAGTGTTGACCGGGTCGAAGGGGTGCGTGGCGGTACTGCCGGTACTTTTGCATCGCAAGCTCCGGGCGCTATTATCAACTACATCAGTAATTACGGTGAAAGCGATGGCGGTTTTATCCGCTTGAACACCGGACTTGGCTTTGATGAAAATAAAGTAGATTTTCGTTATGGCGGTGCTGCCAGCGACAAAGTGAATTTTCATCTGGGTGGTTTTGTCAAAAGAGGTCGCGGACCACTGGATGCAGGCTTTAATGTCAGTGAGAGCGCCCAGCTTAAAGGTAACTTGACCAAATTTTTTGCTGATGACGTCAGTTATATCCGTTTCTTAGTCAAGGTTGCTGACACTCAGGAGCCAAACTATACCGGTGCGCCGGCGCTGGCGAGTTATGCCAACAAAAAGTTCAGCAATTTAAAGCCATTCCCTGGTTTTGATGGCCGCAAACAATCAAATTATTCTATTCATAATCAAGAATTTATGATTGTGAATAATCAAGGTGATGTCGAGCGCGTTGAGATGAGCGGGATCACCACCGAAGCGGTAGCGCTTGGCAATGAGCTGCATTACGAATTTGGCAATGAGATTGTACTCGATAACAAAATGCGCTGGACTGATATGAGCGGTGGTTTTACCGCACCATTTTTAAATACAGCCACTAGTGCCAGTGTGCTGGGGTCGACGGTCAATGGTGCAGTGGTGAAACAGTTGCGTTACGCCAATGGCCCAAGTGCCGGTCAGGTTTTCACTGGCAGTTACTTAAACAACAATACCAATGTACACACCAATATTGGCGATGTTGGCAGTTTCGTCAATGATTTAGCCATCGCAAAACAGTTTGCCATTGATCAGAATCAACTGACACTCAGAGCTGGTTATTTCTACATGGACCAGAATATTGCTGCCGACTGGCATACCAATAAAACTTATTCGGAACTCAGTGGCAATGACCCGGCAATGCTGGACTTGTTTGACGATGCCGGCAATAAACTGACCGCCAATGGTATTGCTGGCTTTAACAATAACTGGGGTGATTGTTGCAGCCGTGACTACAATCTGGGTTATACCGATACCGCACCTTATTTTGCCGCCGACTATGATACCGAATTATTCACCATTGACGGCAGTGTACGGCGCGACACCGTCGACGCTTCAGGCTGGGCGCAGGCGGGTGGCAAAGAGTTTAACACCTTGGTCAATGGGGTTGCCGTTCCCACCATGTTACCAAATGGCAACCGGGAAAATCTGAATTATTCTGTCAGCTATACCTCCTGGACCGTCGGTGGCCTGTATAAACTGAACGAAGATACCAGTTTGTTTACCCGTGCTTCCAAAGGGGGCCGTTTTAATGGCGACCGGCAAATTGTCAGCGGCAAAATTAATGCCGATGGTTCGCTTAATCAGGCCGGTCAAACCGCAGCGGTCGACTTTGTTCATCAATACGAAGCAGGGATTAAACAACGCGGTGATGTGCTGTCAGGCTATTACACTTTTGAACTGACCTTACTCAAAGGTGATTTTAAACAAAGCACCTACGAATTATCGGCGACCCGCTGTGGTGGGGCTGCTGGTGGTTGTGTGATTGACGCCGAATATAAATCCCGTGGCGCAGAAATTCTTGGGTCGGTCCGTTTTGGTGATTTTTCACTGGTCGGCAATGCCACTTATTCTGATGCGGAAAAACTGGCCGCTGGCGCCAGCGACTGGGTCAGAGCAGATGGCATTCCGGATCTGATTTATACCGTTTCTTCCAACTACCATCTGACTGAGCAAATTGTGGCAGGTCTGAATATGACTGGCCAAACAACCTCGATTGATGGCGTCGGCAATGAATATCCTTCCTCGATCACGCTTGGTGGTCATATCCGTTACAGCCCGGCGGAAAATCTTGAATTTGGTTTGCAGGCTTACAACCTGACTGATAAATTCGATTTACGTGGCAATGGCGGGGTGGCAGATGCAAGTACGAACCCGACAGTGATCGGCGGGGCTCCGGTGATTGGCCGGACAGTGATGGCGTCGGTTAAAGTCAGTTTCTAAGCTGATTGTACCGCCAGCCATGGAGTGCGGGTTGTGGTTGCAACATCATTGTTGTGGCCACAGCCGCTTGCTTGTTGCTTGCAGTAGCCGTATCGGTTGCTGTGCTGCTTTAGGATACTTGCCGCATGTATACTCAAACCGCAGCTGTTACATCTGCTTCAGAGCCGATCCGGCAAATTGTGATCGTTGGCGGTGGCACTGCTGGTTGGATGACCGCAGCAGCCCTTGCCAACGCATTGCAGCTCGATTGCCAAATCACCTTAATTGAATCAGCCGAGATCGGCACTGTGGGTGTGGGCGAAGCGACTATACCGCCGATCCGGTTGTTTAACCGCTCGTTAGGTATTGATGAGCACGATTTTGTCCGTTTCACCCAAGGTACCTTTAAACTTGGCATCCAGTTTGTCAATTGGGGGGCGATCGGGGATCGTTATTTTCATCCGTTTGGCAGTTATGGCCGGCCCTTTGATTTAGTGAGTTTTCACCATTTCTGGTTGCAAGCTTATCAGCAAGGCCAGACCAACAGCCTGGATCCCTATTGCATGGCCTGGGCTGCCGCCTCGCAACATAAATTTGCGCCGCCAGTCGGGGATCCGCTGCATTTATTATCCACTTACGAATACGCCTATCATTTTGATGCCGGACTTTACGCCGCCTATTTACGGCAATACGCCGAACGAAAAGGCGTGCGCCGGCTTGAAGGCAAAGTCTGTGCGGTTACACAACATGAAACTTCGGGTTTTATTCAGGCGGTGCAGCTTGTTGATGGTCAACGTATTGCAGGTCAGTTGTTTATCGATTGTTCAGGTTTTCGCGGTTTATTGATTGAAGAGACACTCAAAACAGGTTATCAGGACTGGTCGCACTGGTTACCCTGCGACCGCGCTTGGGCAGTGCCGACGGCAAGGCCAGCACAAGCGGACGCATTAGCACCTTATACCCGTTCCACCGCCCATGCGGCGGGCTGGCAGTGGCGCATCCCATTGCAACATCGCACTGGCAATGGCCATGTGTTCAGTTCAGCTTTTATGCCGGAGGCCGAGGCCTGCGATGTACTGCTTGATCATCTGGACAATGTGCCCGGGGCTGAGCCACGTTTACTGAAATTTGTCACAGGCCGGCGCAAATTGTGTTGGCACAAGAATGTCATTGCAATTGGTTTAGCCAGCGGTTTTCTCGAGCCGCTGGAGTCGACCAGTATCCATCTGATCCAGGCAGGGATTGCGAAGTTGCTGGCGTTATTTCCTGATCAGAGTTTTAACCCTTTACTGAGTCAGGAATACAACAGGGTAGCCAGCAAAGAAATGGAAAACATCCGCGACTTTCTGATTTTGCATTACCACCAGACCGAACGCACTGATAGCGATTTCTGGCGTTATTGCTCTGCCATGGCAGTGCCGGACAGCCTGGCCTATAAAATTGCTCATTTTCGTCAATCCGGCCGTTTGATTGGCGGTGAGATGGATTTGTTCGGTCAGGCCAGTTGGCTGGCTGTTCACCTGGGACAACGCAATTTCCCGCAGTCTACAGATGCCATGCTGTCGTATCGCACTGTGGATGGCGGCCAGCGCCTGGCGCAGCTACAACAAGCATTAGCGGCCGCCGCACAACAACTGCCCAGCCAGCAGCAGTATATTGCACGTTATTGTCAGGCTGGCCCAGGCTAAAAACGCAGATAAAAACAACAGGGAATCGGCCTTCATATTGCAACTTAAACGTTTAAGGTGTAGCTTGATCTTCAGCCTGGCAGGCTGTGGTTCCGACTACAGCGGCCGGCGTCGACGCATCGGGGCGGCTAACGGAGCACCTGCTGCGGCCAATAAAATAATCATAAAAAACTTCAAATCAGACAGGATAAACAGATGCAACCACAACAGACGCCGCCAGGCGCAAAACTGCAGGTGCAGACGACAGCCCTAACCAATGTTTCAACGAATGCTTCATTTGTGCAGGTCAAATGGATGACTTGCCTGATGTTTTTTGTGTTTGCCATGACCACTGATGCTGTTGGCGTTATTATTCCACAAGTGGTGGCACAGTTTTCGTTATCGCTGACTGAGGCTGCCGCCTTTCACTATGTTCCAATGCTGTTTATTGGTTTGTCAGGCTTATTTCTGGGCCGGCTCGCCGACAGGTTAGGCCGCAAGCCGGTGATACTGGCCGGTTTAGCCCTGTATAGTATCGCTTGTGTCGCTTTTGCCTTTGGCGATAACTTCACTTTTTATCTGATTTTACTCGGACTTTGTGGCTTAAGTATCGGCTTATTTAAAACCGGCGCGCTGGCACTGATTGGTGATGTCAGCCCGGATTGCGACAGTCACACCCGATTGATGAACCGGGTCGAAGGTTTTTTTGGTTTAGGTGCTATTGTTGGTCCGGCCTTAGTGGCGTTATTACTGGCGGCGAGCCTGGCCTGGACGCAATTGTATTTGCTGGCTGGTTTTATCTGCTTGTTATTGCTGTTATTGGCATGGCGGCTAGATTATCCACCTTATATAGCGCAGCAACAAAGTTCAATTTGGCAAAGTCTGCACTTGATGAAAGATGGCTACGCGCTCGGGTTTTCCTTAGCCATTGCCTGTTATGTCGCGACTGAAGTGGCGATTTTTGTCTGGTTGCCAACCTTATTACAGCAATACGATGGCCAATGGACCTTGTTGGCCAGTCATGCCATCACAGTATTTTTCATCTTAAGAACAGTCGGCAGATTCTTAGCTGAATGGCTGTTAAATCGTTTTGAGTGGACGCTATTACTGGCGTGGTTTGGCACAGCAATTTTGCTCTGTTTTGCCTTGAGTATGTGGTTTGGTGTCAGTTGGGCGCTGTGGTTAATGCCATTGTCCGGTTTGTTTATGTCAATGATGTATCCAACGCTGAATTCTAAAGGCATCAGTTGTTTTCCACGGCAACAACATGGCGCTGTGGCGGGACTGATCCTGGCCTTTACCGCACTGGCTGCCGCAGTTGGGCCTTTGCTGATGGGGCTGGTTGGCGATCTGTTTGGTAATTTAAGTTATGGCTTTTATCTCGCCACTGGCTTTGCTGCCTTACTGGCTGCTGGTTTATGGTGGAATCACTGGGCACAACCTGCCGCCGCCAGACTGGCGCAGCATCGCTAAAGCGGATATTCTGCCTGTTTTGGCCAGTCTCTGGCGCTGCGGGAGCTTTCCGATGGATATAGTCCGACTCAGTATTCACCCCAGGGTGTTTTTTCAGCTCGCGCAGCCGCGTCGGCTGGCCATCTACCTGATGGCCAGTTTTATGCTGGCGGTGAGCTTGCTTCATAGTTGGTATTTCCCGGCCTTAGCTAAAATCACCCAGCTTGAACTTAGTTTTTACTTTGAGCTGCTGATCCTGGCGGCTTTGTTGTTTATGTTTTGGGTGGTGCAATGTTCTCATGTCGATGCTGTTGCATATCGCTGGTTAACCTTTGGTATGGGTTTATGGCTGCTAGCAGCCAGCGCCGATGTGATGGATGAATTGGTACAGCAACCGCCCTGGATTTCAACCTGGTTTGAGGATTTGTGCCGGGCCTGTGGCATTACATTTGCCGGTTATGGCATGTTGCGCACTATGTATTTTGTCTGCGGCATTTATAGCCAATTAAAGCAGCAGGCCTTATCCGATGAACTGACCAGCTTACCTAATCGCCGTTATTTTCGGCAGGTGTTAGAGCAGCAACAAAGCAATCATTTCAGTGTGGCCATTCTTGATTTAGATTTTTTTAAGAAAATTAATGATCAATACGGGCATGATTGCGGTGACGTTGTGTTACGTAATTTTGCCGCCATGCTGCGCAGCACTGTGCCAGCAGATTGTATCGCAGCCCGTTTAGGAGGTGAGGAATTTGCCATGTTGCTGCCTGAACAGCATAGTGGCCAACTTGATGCTTTGTTTGAGAACTTATTGCAGGCAACGCGCAGCATCATGGTGGCACCAAATCATGCCTTGACGGTGAGTATTGGTGTTGCATGCCGTCAAGCAGGAGAAAATACCGAACAGTTATTAAAAAGGGCGGATCAAGCACTCTACCTGGCAAAAAATTCAGGCCGTAATAAAATGGTCCAACTTTAACATAGCCGTTTTAACAGATCAGAGGTGGCAACTTCAGCTTGCCGCAACACGGCGGCATCCAGCTGTTGCCAGAATGTCGCCTGCTGTAGACAACTAGTGAGAGTTATCGGCTGCAGTCAGCCACAACACCTGATAAGGTTGTAACCAGAGTTGTGCGCCTTGATAATGCTCGCCTGTCAGTTCATCCTGCCAATCATTTGCTGGCAATAATTCTGTCTGCTGGCGAAACTCGGAAAAATTAACCAGACAGAGCAATTGCTGACTGCCAAGCTCACGCTGGTAACAAAACAAATGTGGTTGCTGATTGGGCAGGATTTTGGTGCTGCCTGCACCAAGTACCGCTAACCGTGACCGCGTTTTGATCAGGTGTTGTAACTGCGCATAAATGCTGCCGGATAATTGCTTTGGATCAGTAGCGGCGGCAAGTTGACTGTCAGTGACCCGAACCCGGTTGACCCAGCGACTGTCATCTTTTTTGCTCGGATCTTGCTGATAGCTGTAGTCATTTAGCAAGCCAAGTTCATCACCCATATACAGCAGGGGTAAACCACCAATACTCAGAATGATGCTGTTGAGCAGATAAATTCTGGCTAAGGCATGGCTCAGATGTTGCTCATGTTGCTGCAATTGCGCTTGTTCAACACCAGCCAATGAAGCCAGCATCCCAGCAACACGGCAATCACCCGTCAACGGATTTTGCTGAAATGGCACGCCACTGGCAAAACTGCCATCAAATTGCCCGGTGTAAAACTGATTCAAAAACTGCCGGTGGTGATTGGGATTGATGCCCAGTTGCCAGGCTACATCATCATCAAAGGTCCAGCCGATATCATCATGGCAGCGGATATAATTCACCCAGCTGCAACTGGGAGAAATGTCAAAGCGCCGGCGCAAAGACTCGGTTAATAACCTTGTCTTACGGGTAGCCAGACTATTCCACAACAACGCCATCAATAGCGGGTTATATGACAATTGACATTCTTCCGCTGCAATATATTTCACCACTTCATCCGGATGCACTATGGCTTCGGATTTAAATTGCAGGGCAGGGGCCGCAATTCTGGCGACTGCATTAAAGGCCTGGATCAGCAGATGTGCTTTGGGTAAATTCTCGCAGCTGGTACCCGCTTGTTTCCAGACAAAAGCCAGCGCATCCAGCCTTAACACAGCTGCGCCCTGATTGGCCAGGAATAACATTTCCGCACTCATGGCATTAAATACCGCCGGATTGGCGTAATTCAGATCCCATTGAAAACTATTAAAAGTGGTCCAGATCCACAGGCCTGAGTTGTCGTCGCGGGTAAAACAACCGCGGCGGATTTCCGGGAAAATTTCCCTGAGCGTCGGGGCGTATTGATCACGCTGCTGCTCGGTCAGGAAAAAATAAAAATCGCGATAAGCCGCCACACCAGCTTTGGCTTGTTGCGCCCATTGATGTTCATCTGAGGTATGGTTAAAGACAAAATCTAATACAGGCCGGATGCCGTGCTGATGTAACTGCTGCATCAGCACGGCGAGCTGCGGCATAGTGCCAAGCTGTGGCATAGTGCAGCGATAATCAGACACCGCATAACCGCCATCACTGTGAGGCTCCGGTGCTTTAAACAGTGGCATTAAATGCAGGTAGTTAATGCCGGTCTGTTGTAAATAAGGAATACGCTGCGACAAACCTTGGAAATCACCGGCAAACAGATCGACATAACAGGCTGCGCCTAAGGCATTGTTTTCCTGAAACCATTGTTGCGGTTGCTCGTCCTCGGCTTGTAAATAAGCAGGTCTTTGCGCCACACTTTTTGCCAGCTGCAGCAATAATTGCTCCAGCTGGTAATAGCAGTCATATTGTTCGCCGTATAGCTGCAGATACAACAACAATAAACGGGGCAGCTGTTGCTGTAAGCGCTGCTGGAATTGAGGCCAGCTTTGTTTTGCCTGTTTTTTTAATTGCGAACTAAATCGTTTAAGTAAAATATTGGCTTCAAGCTCCAGCAGTGCCGGTTCTGCCAGCAGCCGCGCTGTATTTCTTGGCATCATAGCTATCCAAATTAAAATGACTACTGCTAATAGAACACCATTAAAGCGCATTTTCAAGCGTTAATCAGTACGGAAACGTTTTTTTCTGCCGAATATTTACACGCCGGTGCAGAACGGCTATCTTTTCATCTTAAACATTTAAGTTAAGTCATCCCAGTTGTCGGATGAACACCCAAAGAGGCGTTGCAATGCCAGCTACACAAAACCGTAAAAAATATCCCGTTTGTTGTTTTGGTGAAGTCCTGATCGATTTTTTACAGGATCCAGCCGATAGTGCGGTGTTTCGACGCTTTGCTGGCGGGGCGCCCGCCAATGTGGCTGTCGCTGTCGCCAAACTCGGTGGTGACAGCCAGTTTATCGGCATGCTTGGCCAGGATATGTTTGGTGATTTTTTACAGGCTGAGCTACAAAGATACGGCGTTGATTGTCAGGCTATTGCCCGCACCCATGCCGCTAAAACTGCCTTGGCTTTTGTTGCGCTGGACAACAAAGGCGATCGCAGTTTCTCCTTTTACCGGCCGCCTGCGGCCGATCTGCTCTATCAGCCAACAGATTGTCCGGCTGGGATTTGGGCGACGCCTGGTATTTTACATCTTTGTTCTAATAGCCTGACCGAGGCTGCGATTGCAGCGACCAGTTTTGCCTTGGTGCAGCAAGCACGGCAGCATGGCTGGTTGATTTCAGTGGATGCAAATTTACGGCATAATTTATGGCCTAGCGGGCAAGCCGATCGCGCGCTGGTGATATCATTATTGCAACAAGCTGATTTAATTAAACTCAGTGACGATGAATTGCAATTTATCGCCAATGGTCAAGACGGTGCTGAGTGGATTGGCCAATTGTTGCAAAGGACCCAAACAGAGCCGAAGTCACAACCACGCTGGTTGATCGTGACCGCCGGGGCGAGTGAGGTGCAAAGTTTTTGTCGGCAGCAGTTATTGTCAGTACCAGTCGTGCCGGTACAGGTACTGGATACCACCGCGGCTGGAGATGCCTTTGTCGGTGCCTGGCTGTATCAACTCAGTGGCCAGTTGGCGGCAGGGCGAAGCTTAGATTCGCTGCTGCAGGATCAGCAATGTGTTGAGCAAATACTGCAAGGTGCGATTGCAGCGGGTTCACTGACCTGTCAGCGATTTGGCTCTTTTGCCGCCTTACCAGAATTCTTCGAATGGCAAGCTGCGCTGGTATGAGCTATTGCCAACAGTGGGCGCAATCATCAAGGGTCGCGCCTAATGTTGAGTGACAAACGACTTAGCCGGCGCTGGCCGGTCGCTGTAAAATAGCGCTGACGGTATCAAAACCACGCCGGATGGTCTGAATTTTATTGCTGCTTTCATCATGTTCAATAAAATGATGCTTTAAACCAGCTTGGTCAGCGTTTTCGAAAATACGTTTAAAATCAATGGTGCCTGTCCCGACATCCGCCAATTCACCGGCTTTGCCCATATCTTTGACATGCCAGAGCGGGAAACGGCCCGGATGTTTGGCGAACAGCTGGAGCGGATCTAAACCTGCCTTCACTGTCCAGTATAAATCTAATTCCATCTTCACCAGATTGGCATCAGTTTCTTTCAATAACACCTCATAAGGCACCAGGCCTGATACCGGCTGAAACTCAAAATCATGGTTATGATACGCCATTTGCAAACCAGCAGCACGGCATTGTTCACCAAATTTATTCAGTTGCCCGGCCAGTTGCTGATAACGACTGATGTCAGTGCCACGCTGCTCTGTTGTCAAATAGGGCAACACCACATAATGATGACCAAGCGTTTTGGCCTGTTCAATCACCAGACCGAGATTGCTTTGTAAAGCTTCCAGCGGTACGTGGCAAGATGGCGCCGTTAAACCTTCACCATCCAGTATTTTTTTTAAGTTGGCGACAGGTTGATTAAAATAACCGGCAAACTCCAGTTCGGTATAACCCACAGCCGCCACCAGTTGCAGAGTCGACGCCACATTTTGTGCCATTAGATCCCGCACTGTATATAGTTGCAGTCCAATGCCCGCTTTTTTGCCAGGGCTTGCCAGCGCGCTCTGGCCAAAGGCAAAGCCGGTACTGCCAAGCACTGCGGCACCTAAAGCACTTAGTTTTAGAAAATTGCGCCTGCTGGATAAACTGGCGTCGCTGCGCTGATGGCGCTGCCCGCTGTTGTCTGTGACGGTTTGGCAATCTGCGTTGCATTCTGCATGGCCCATGGCAAAGCTCCTGTTGCTGCTGTGGCGGTCATGATAAAAGTGGTGCTCAGCCAGTGAGGGCCGGCACCGCGACTGGGCCAGTGCTGGCCCGTTCAATCAATTCAAAAGGCAAAATTACTTTCGGCGCTTTCTGCATGCGCCCTTCGAGTAAATCAATCAGCAG
The DNA here is from genome assembly GCF_059620065.1 of Rheinheimera sp. B2H12. Classification (NCBI taxonomy): domain Bacteria; kingdom Pseudomonadati; phylum Pseudomonadota; class Gammaproteobacteria; order Chromatiales; family Chromatiaceae; genus Rheinheimera; species Rheinheimera sp. B2H12. The sequence continues at coordinate 2,546,695 of NZ_CM184363.1, forward strand.
ATTGACGGCAGTGCTGCCAAATTCTTCTGCCGGCTGCGCTATGGTGGTCAGGGGGGGATCAGAAAAAGCAGCAAAAGCGATGTCATCAAAGCCTGCGACTGAAATATCTGCCGGTACCCGCAAACCCTGTTGTTTAATCTGTTGCAGAGCGCCAATCGCCATTTCATCATTTTCACAAAAAATAGCTGTTGGAGGTTCTGCTAAAGCCAGCAAGCTGGCTGCGGCTTGATGACCAGACTGCAGCGTAAAATCACCTGGCACCAATAATTGTTCATCAAAGATCACAGCAGCCTGTTGTAGTGCATCCCGGTAACCTGCGACCCGATCCCGCGTTAGTGGACTACGGGCAGGCCCTTTGATCATGGCAATACGACGATGGCCCAGCGCCAGCAGATGGTGGGTCATGGCACTGGCAGCAGCTCTGTTGTCCAGCAATACCGTTGGGCAGGCGATGTTATCCAGCACCTCACAGAGGTTGACCATAGGGAGCAGGCTAGATTTCTGTGGTTCCAGCCTGGCAAAAGGGTTGTGCGCCCGCAATTGGATCAGTCCATCTGCCTGCGAAGTTTGCACCATGCGGGCATAACCGGCTTCAATCTGTTCATCGGCTTGGGTATTGCCAAGCAACAAGGCATATTGCCGCTGATGGGCAGCTTGTTGCATGCCACTGATCACCCTGGCAAAAAATACGTTTGCCACTGTTGGCACCAGCACCACCAGGTTACGGGTTTTACCGGAGCGGAATTTTACCGCCATCAAATTGGGTTTATAACCTGCGGTTTTGACCGCAGCCAACACTTTTTCCCGGGTTTTAGCCGACACTAGTGCCGGTTGTTGCAAGGCACGGGATACAGTTGCCACTGACACTCCCGCCAGTTCGGCCACTTCACGAATATTCGACATAACCACTCATCTTTTGCATTACCAGCATCCTGAGCACAGATCATACCCCCAGACCAGACTGACCGCATCTGCGTCGTGAATTGTCGGCAGGTTTTCTGCCAAAACAATCATGACCACCAATGTAACCGGTATCATTTATAACTGACATCTTGTCCAATGTGAAGCATTTTTCGGGGCAAAGCTTGCGCTAATTTAGTGCAAAAACTCGAAAATGCAGCTATTTATGGCGGATTAATCGCCAATAATTGCGTTATTTGTCCGATAAATACTTGACGCTACCAAATGTAATCCGTTACATTTTATTCGGTGTTGGAATATGATCAATCCCGGGTCAAACTTTTATTCAGCAATATAAAGGTTGAACCCACAGATCCAGAGTTGATAAATAGCATGCAGCAAAAAATACGTTTTGGGATGGTCGGTGGTGGTGAAGGTGCTTTTATCGGCGCAGTACACCGACACGCCGCAGCTTTAGATGGTCAGTATCAATTGGTGGCTGGCGCTTTTAGCCGCGATCAGGCCAACAATCAACGCAGTGGTCAGCAACTTGGTTTGACTGCACAGCAAATTTATCCGGATTGGCAGACGCTGATCGCAGCTCAGGCCGCACTGCCATCAGCAGAGCGGATGCAATTACTGGTGATCGTGACACCCAATCATACTCATGTCCCGATCAGTATTGCCGCTCTGCAAGCAGGTTTTGCTGTCTTTTGTGAAAAACCAGCCGGGATCAGCCTGGCTGAAACCGAACAATTGGCGCAAGTTTTGGCCCAAAGCCAGCAGTTGTATGGTCTGGCCCACACTTATCTTGGTTATCCCATGGTGTGGCAGGCGCGGCATCTGGTGCAACAGGGCATGCTTGGTAAGCTTAGGAAAATTTTTGTCGAATACCCGCAAGGCTGGCTAACCGACAACCTGGAAGCTGCCGCCAATAAACAAGCCAGTTGGCGGACAGATCCGGCGCAGGCTGGCAGCAGCGGTTGTATGGCCGATATCGGTACTCATGCCTTTGGTCTGGCTGAATTTATCAGTCAACAACAGATTAATCAGCTGTGTGCACAGTTACAAAGTCATGTGCCGGGTCGCCGGTTGGATGATGATGGCGCAGCACTGTTTCGCACCAATGGCGGTGCCAGCGGTGTGTTGCTGGCCAGTCAGATTTGTGCCGGTGAAGAAAATGCACTGAAAATTCGCTTATATGGCGATAAAGGTGGACTGGAATGGCAACAAATGGAGCCGAACAGCCTGATCTATCGCCCCCATGCTGCGCCGATGCAAGTATTGCGCGCTGGCCGCGGTCAGGCCGGACTGTGCCAGGATGCACTGCAACGTTGTCGGTTACCTGCAGGTCATCCGGAAGGCTATCTGGAGGCGATGGCCAATTTATACAGCGACTTTGCGACAGCTATCCGCGCGCAAGCACAGGGCACTGCAGCGGGTGTGCCGGGGATCAGCGCGGCATTGCGTGGCATGGCATTTATTGACACTGTCGCGGCCAGTCAGCACAGCGAACAAAAATGGTTACAGGTGCCGGCTGTTGGTTAATTCCGGCCTCAATTCTGACAGGCTTGAATCCCGACAACCCAACTAATAACAGCCGCCAGCCAGTGTATAGCTCGCTGGCTGGCAGGAGAAGCAGATGAATAAACCGCAACATATCCGTGGGCCAGCCATTTTCCTGGCGCAATTTAGCAGTGATTTTCAGGCACCGGCCGGGATTGTAGCTGGTGATCTGAGCCGATTCACCCAGATGGTGCAATGGGCTGCCGGTCTGGGTTATCTGGGCGTGCAGGTACCGACCAATGATGCCAGCCTGTTTGATTTGGAACTGGCGGCGCAAAGTCCCGACTATTGCCAGCAAGTGCAGCAGATTTGTGCCAAAGCTGGTGTACAAATCACTGAATTATCGACCCATTTGCAAGGTCAGTTGGTGGCCGTGCACCCGGCTTACGATGAATTATTTGATAATTTTGCCCCGGCCTCGTTGCGTGGCAAGCCAGCTGAACGTACCGCTTGGGCCATTGCCCAACTTAAACTGGCAGCAAAAGCCAGTCAGAACCTTGGCTTAACTGCACACGCCACTTTTTCCGGCGCCTTGTTGTGGCATCTGATGTATCCGTGGCCGCAGCGCCCAGCCGGCTTAGTCGAACAAGGTTTTGCCGAACTGGCCGCGCGTTGGCTGCCAATCCTTGATGCTTTTGAGCTGGCTGGGGTTGATCTTTGTTATGAGATCCATCCCGGCGAAGATTTGCATGATGGCGCTAGTTTTGAACGCTTTTTAGCAGCGACCAACCAGCATCCGCGGGCCTGTATTTTGTTTGATCCAAGCCATTTCTTGCTGCAGCAACTTGATTATCTTGATTTTATTGATCGCTACCACGACCGGATCAAAATGTTCCATGTCAAAGATGCGGAATTCAGACCGAACGGCCGTTCCGGCGTGTATGGTGGTTATCAGGATTGGCAGCAAAGAGCGGGGCGTTTTCGCTCCTTAGGTGACGGACAGGTCGATTTTCGCAGCATTTTCAGCAAGCTGACGCAATACAATTTTCAGGGCTGGGCGGTACTGGAATGGGAATGCTGCCTCAAAGACAGCCAACAAGGCGCAGCTGAAGGAGCCCCCTTTATTCGTCAGCATTTGATCAATAAAGCACAACGCGCTTTTGATGATTTTGCTGGTGCCGCTACCGATGTCGCCAGAAACCGCGCCATTCTGGGTTTGCCGCCGTTATAAAACGGTTTATCTCTGGCTGGTGAGAATGACCAGTCGCACACCATAACAACAGGATCACAATAGAAGTGACCACACATACGGGGAAGATGATGAACAGCATCAAAATACGCCTAAGTAGTATGATGTTTCTGCAATTTTTTATCTGGGGTGGCTGGTTTGTTACCTTAGGTACCTTTTTGTCGCAAAATTTACAGGCAGACGGACCCCAAGTGGGCATGGCGTTTTCAACCCAGTCCTGGGGCGCCATTATTGCGCCTTTTATCGTCGGTTTAATTGCTGACCGCTATATCAATGCTGAAAAGTTACTGGCAGTGCTGCATCTGTTAGGGGCAGTCTTGCTGTATATGATGTTTCAGGCCTCTGATTTTACAACCTTTTATCCGCTGGTATTAGGCTACATGCTGGCGTATATGCCGACACTGGCGCTGGTGAACTCAGTGGCCTTTGGCCAGTTAAAACAGCCGGAACTGGAATTTGGTCAAATCCGGGTCTGGGGCACCATTGGATGGATCGCGGCAGGCTTAGTCATTAGTTATCTGTTTGGCTGGGACAGTCAGCAGGCAATTGCCAGTGGTATGCTCAAATACACCTTCCTGATGTGTGCCATTGCGTCTTCTTTATTAGGCTTATACAGTCTGACCTTACCTGCCACACCACCGGCAGCGCGCGGTAGTGCGGTCAAACTCAGTCAATTGCTGGGACTGGATGCGTTAGCGATGCTCAAAGATCGCAATTTTGCGCTGTTTTTCCTCTCCTCAGTGCTGATTTGTATTCCACTGGCATTTTATTACCAGAATGCCAACCCCTTTCTGACTGAAACCGGCGTTGAAAACGCCACCGGTAAAATGACGCTCGGACAAGTGTCCGAAGTGTTATTTATGCTGGCGTTACCGTTGTTTTTAAACCGCTTTGGCATCCGGTTAACCTTATTACTTGGCATGGCTGCCTGGGTGCTGCGTTATGTACTATTTGCTTACGGTGACGCTGGCGAAGGCATGGCATTGCTGCTGATTGGTATTGCGCTGCATGGTATCTGTTATGACTTCTTCTTTGTATCGGGTCAGATCTATACCAACAGCAAAGCCGGCAGCCACTATAAAAGTGCTGCCCAAGGCTTAATCACGCTGGCAACCTATGGTGTCGGGATGTTGGTCGGCTTTAGCGTGGCCGGTCAGGTCACACAACTCTATACCCAACCAGGCGGGCATGACTGGCAACAAATTTGGTTATTCCCGGCGATATTTGCAGCTGTGGTACTGGTGCTGTTTGCGGTTATCTTCAAAAACGAAGCCATCAGCAATAGCCCTGCCCAGGACAGAACCGACAGCAAGCCGGTAACGGGAGATCAATCATGACTTTAAGTGTATCCAGACGTCAGTTATTAAAACAACTTGGTGCCGCCGGTATGGTGGTTGGCGCTGGCACTAGCTTGCTCGGCTCGCAGGCGCTGGCTGCGGCAACCCCAAGCGCGGCCACGTCAAAGCTAAAAGGGCAGATCCGCCATTCGGTCAGCCGCTGGACTTATGGTGACTTATCGCTTGATGAGCTCTGCCAGTTGGTGAAATCTTTAGGTTTTGCTGCTATTGACCTGGTTGGACCGGCAGATTGGCCGACGTTGAAGAAATACGGCATTGATGCGTCGATGTGTAATGGTGCCGAACTGAATCTGGTGGATGGCTGGAGCAATCCAAAGTTTCATCCAGAGCTTATTCAGCGTTATCTTGCGCATATCGATTTGGTGGCTGATGCAGGTTATAAAAACCTGATTTGTTTCTCTGGCAATGCCGGCGGTATGGATCGGGAAACGGCGCTAAAGCATGCAGTGACTGGTCTTTCTCAAATTTTGCCGCAGGCGCAAAAGCGCGGTGTGGTGCTACAGATGGAGCTGTTTAACAGCAAAGTGGACCACCCGGATTATCTGGCCGACAGTTCGCTGTGGGGGATTGAGCTTTGTAAACGGCTGCAATCTGATCACTTTAAACTTTTATACGACATCTACCATATGCAAATTATGGAAGGTGACATCATCCGCACTATTCAGAATCATCATCAATTCTTTGGCCACTATCATACAGCAGGGGTACCTGGACGCCATGAAATTGATGACAGTCAGGAGCTGAACTATCCGGCTATTGCTAAAGCTATAGTCGCCACCGGCTTTGGGGGCTATCTGGCGCAGGAATTTATTCCGACGCCAGCGACCAAACAAGGACGGGCGCAGTCTTTGGCACAAGCAATCCGGATCTGTGACGTCTGATCAGACACACTGACTTACACAGCTAACAACCGGACTTTGCTGTTAAGTCCGGTCTGATAAAAAAGGTAAATACCGATGGCAAATTCACAATATCACTACGACGCCATAGTCGTAGGGTCCGGCATCAGTGGTGGTTGGGCGGCAAAAGAACTGACTGAAAAAGGACTAAAAGTGCTGTTATTAGAGCGTGGCCGGCAGCACGAACATATTAAAGATTATAAAAATGCTTTTAATGAAGCCTGGGACTATCCACACCGGGATAGACCCACTGAGCAGATGAAGCAGGATTTCCCGGTACTGAAACGCGATTATCCACTGAATGAAAGTACCTATGGCATGTGGGCTGATGAAAAAGAAAACCCTTATGTCGAGAAAAAGCGCTTTGACTGGTACCGCGGCTATCAGATGGGCGGCCGCTCATTATTGTGGGGCCGGCAAAGTTATCGCTTTAATACTTTGGATTTCGAAGCCAACTTACTGGAAGGGATTGCGGTGGACTGGCCCATTCGCTACGCCGATTTAGCCCCCTGGTACGACTATGTTGAGCGTTTTGCGGGTATTGCCGGTAACAGAGATGGCTTAGACGTGCTGCCGGATGGTCAGTATTTACCGGCCATTGAGCTGAATCTGGTGGAAAAGGATGTCGCGGCGCGGGTGAAAAAAGCCTTTGCTGGTAAACGCCAGCTGATTTGCGGTCGCACTGCCAATATCACAGTGCCTAAACCAGAACAAAACCGGGTCAATTGCCAGTTCCGCAATAAGTGCTGGCTGGGTTGCCCCTTTGGTGCTTATTTCAGCACCCAATCCGCCACGTTACCAGCGGCGATGAAAACCGGCAATCTGACAGTCCGGCCTTATTCGATAGTGACCCAAGTCTTGTACGACAAAGACAAAAAGCGCGCCCGTGGCGTGGAAGTGCTGGATAGTGAAACCAAACAAACAATTGAATTTACTAGTGATATTGTGTTTTTAAATGCCTCTGCCTTTAATTCCACCTGGATATTGATGAATTCCGCGACGGATGTCTGGCCTGGTGGGCTTGGCAGCAGCAGCAATGCCTTAGGCCGTAACGTGATGGATCACCATCTCAATGCCGGTGCCTTTGGTGAAGTCGAAGGTTATCTGGATAAATATTATTTTGGCCGCCGCCCAACCGGTTTTTATGTGCCGAGGTTTCGAAACTGGCATGGCGATAAACGTGATTATTTACGTGGTTTTGGTTACCAGGGCAGCGCCAGCCGGCAAAATTGGCGGCGTGATGTCGCTGAGCTTGGCATAGGCGCTGATTTAAAAGCCGCCTTGGCTGAACCAGGTCATTGGACCATCGGCATGGGTGGTTTTGGGGAAATGTTGCCCCATCATGATAACCGTATTTATCTTGATCCGAAGGTGAAAGACAAGTGGGGCTTACCTGTGCTGGCGATGGATGTCGAACTGAAGCAAAACGAATTGCGGATGCGCCAGGACATGATGAATGATGCGATGGAAATTTTCAGCGCTGCCGGGGTGAAAAATGTGCAGGGTTACAATGGCGACTACGGCGTCGGCATGGGGATCCATGAAATGGGCACAGCGCGGATGGGCCGGGATCCAAAAACCTCGGTGCTCAACGCCAATAATCAGGTCTGGGATGCACCAAACGTCTTCATTACAGATGGCGCTTGTATGACCTCGGCGTCTTGTGTCAATCCATCTTTAACTTATATGGCCTTAACCGCCAGGGCAGCGCATTTTGCGGTCGAAGCCCTGAAAAAAGGGGAGCTGTAATATGGAAAGACGTGACTTACTGAAAATGATCGCCGCCGCTACCGGCTTTGCTGTGATTGGCGGGCAGGCGCTGGCCGCCGGCCTGACGCCACCAGCGGTCAGCAAACTGCAGTTCAGTGCTGCCGATATCAGTCTGTTGGATGACATCGCGGAAACGATATTACCGAAAACCACCACTCCGGGTGCGAAAGATGCCGGTGCCGGCCGTCAAATGGCTATCCAGGTGCAGGATTGTTACAGCAGCACTGAACAGGGCTGGTTTGTGGCCGGTTTAGCCACATTACAACAGCGTAGCCAACAGCAATTTCAACGCAGTTTCAGTGCGCTGAATGCCAGCGAAAAGTTGCAGTTACTCAGCAGTCTGGATCAAGAAGCCAAGGCCCATAATGATGTGCTCGCGGGCAATGACAGTACCAATGTCAGCAGTAAAAAAGCGCCGGATCCGAAAAAGCCGGTCGCCACTGCACCGCATTATTTTACTTTATTCAAGCAACTGACGTTATTTGTGTTTTTCACGTCAAAAGTGGGGGCCACCGAAGTGCTGCGCTATGTCGCAATCCCGGGTAAATATGATGGCAACTTACCTTATCAAAAAGGTGATCGGGCCTGGGCGACCTAACGAAAACAGACCCGATTGGCACTGATGTCTGATTTCTAAATCTATCAATTTTAAGATATATGCTGTTCGCTGTAACTTGTCAGGTCAATGATCCCCTGACAAGTCGTTTCATATAATCAGAGCTGGTTTTTCAGCATGTGCCTGACAAAATCAGGTCCTAACCACAAGTGAGTTGGTGATGAAGAGAATGTTGTTATCTTCGCTGGTGGCAGTGCTATCAGCTGCAGCGCTGCCGGTAAGTGCGGCTTCAAGTGAATTTCCATCGGCGGCAGAAATAGCCAAATTATCCGATGCAGAACGAATGAAACTGGCAGAAAAAACCGAAGTCTGGCAGCCGGAACCGACTGTTGTCAGTAGCGCAGCCGGTCAAGTGCCATCCGATGCGATTCAATTGCTGGATAGTACTTTATCGCAATGGCAAGCCGTCAATGGTAAAGCCGTCAGTTGGCAGATGGCCGATGGGGTGCTGACGGTCACGCCAGGCGGCGGTGACATTAAAACCAAAGCAGATTTTTGTGATATACAGCTGCACCTGGAGTGGCGGGCACCCTTGCCGGCAGACGGTAAATCTGGTCAACTGCGCAATAACAGTGGTATTTTTTTGCAGGAAAAATACGAAATTCAGATCCTGGATTCTTACCAGAATGCCACCTATCCAAATGGCCAAGCCGGCTCCGTCTATAAACAGACGCCGCCGTTAGTTAATGCCACGCGACCAGCCGGTGAGTGGCAAAGTTACGACATTATTTATCAGGCCCCTCGTTTTGACGGCAACAAGCTAACGCAACATGGTCATGTTACACTGCTGCATAACGGCGTTCTGGTGCAAAACCACAGCAAAATTCTCGGCACCACCGAGTGGATTGGACCACCACAACAACAGCCACATGGCTGTGCGCCATTAAAATTGCAGGATCATGGCGATCAGGTCAGTTTTCGCAATATCTGGGTGAGAAGGTTGAATTAAATCGCGGACGAAATAACAGCTAGGATGTAAATTTATAACAATAAAACCGACATAAAGTCGGTTTTATTGTTATAAAAGCTGGATATTCAGATTGTGTGATTAATGAAAATCGTTATTGGTTCCATGAATTTAAGACTGTGTATAAATTAGTGACATCCATCGTGAATTTTGTTGTAATCGACAACATTTCGAATTGATTGATGTTACCGACTCGCTAGCTTAATTTTACTTCATTTTTTCGAAAAATAGGGCCAGGTAATTGATCATGTTTGAAAAGAATTTAATTACTCTCGTTCGTAATGACGACTATTTAACAATAAACAATTAAAGGACTAATAATGGCAGTTGAACAAAAAATCGAGTTGTCTTGGTTGGTTCCAGATCTTTTCCAATTTATTCTGATCCCAAAAACCGGCGACGAGTTGAGCATAGTTTTTGTTCAGTTGCTAATCGTCGTCACTGTTGTCTTTTTTTTGTTTTTTGTCTACAAATGCATATCTGCATGGCGCAGGCTAAGTTGGTTTGAAAAAGTTTTAGAGCCACTTGAGCGAAAAGATATTGCTGACAAAAGATATGATTTAATTGAATTAGCGAGGCATAAAGATAAGAACATCGGTTTTTTGTGGATGGAGTTCGATGAAACTTTGGTCGAAGTTCGTCGAAATGGGCGTGTTGAGGTTCGAAATACTCTGGATGCCGGTCACTTTTTTAATTCATATACATTAGCTGGAAGCATCACTGAAAACAGACTGCTGGCAGCAGTGCCAGGTTTTCTAACGGCATTAGGTGTCATAGGGACCTTTATGGGTCTGCAGTTAGGTTTAGCTGATTTAAAACTAGGGGCTGGTGTTGACGTTAATCAAATGCAAGAAGGTGTTGCTTCTGTTGTCGATGGTGCAAAAGTAGCGTTTTTAACTTCCGTCTGGGGTGTGGCTCTCAGTGTTCTATTTAATTTCTCTGAGAAATTAGGCGAGCAAATCATCCGTCGTAAGATTCGTCATATTGAGAATATAGTTGACTGGCTTTTCCCCCGGATTCGTCCTGAAGAACAATTACAAATCATTTCAGATAACAGTTCTGAATCCAGGGAAGTGTTGCAAGGTTTGGCTGAAAAAATTGGCGAAAAAATGCAGGATGCTTTGGTTGTAGCAACACAGGGAATCCAAACAAGTTTAGAAGACAGCTTAACAAAAATAATGGCACCAGCCATTAACAAACTTGTTAATGAAACAGCAGAAGGCAATCAGAAGGCGCTCGAGAGCCTTCTGCAAAGTTTTATGGATGGTTTTGGGCAGGCAGGAAATCAACAGCGTGACGCACTTGATGATGTGTCTGCGAGAGTAAACAAGTCTGTCGAAGCGATGCAGTCAGCGATGAGTGGTTTTGTTGAGCAATTGCATAAATCACAAGCCGAATCAGGGGATCGAGAGAAAGCTCTGATTGCAGATATTTCAAATCAAGTAAGCAGTCTTTCTACTCAGTCAGAATCCATCCATCAAAAACTGTCGTTATTTGTTGAAAATCAGATTGGTGAGATGACTTCCCAAATGCAAAGCCGTGAGGCTGCCTCAGCAAAACGTGACGAAGAGTTAGTTAAGACAATCAAGGTGCAAGTTGATGAGTTGATTCTCAACTCCCGCAGTCAAGGCGAAAAGTTGAGCAGCTTTGTTGAAGCACAGCTAGGTGGATTGGTACAGTTGTTTGACAATAGAGAAAAGAGCGCATCTGAGTTAGAAACTGCTCGCAATGAGAGAATTGAACAGCAATCCAGGTCAATTTCACAATTATCAACTGAGATTATAAGTTCGGTAGAAAAGTCTGTGTCTGAACAGGTTAAGTCAGTTGAACAGCTTCTTTTACAGGGGCAAAAGCTGCAAAACAGCATCAATGCATCCGTCGAAGCGAGTGCTCAGGCTACTCAAGCGATGAAGGAATCATCAACAGAACTTCGTGTTTCAGCGGATAGCATGAAGGTTTTGAGTTCACATATCAATGAAGCAGGCAACAAGCTATCAGGAGCTATTCGTGCTGCTGTCGACAGTACTTCAGATCTGGCAAATCAAAATCAAGTCACAGCGCAGCGTATGGAAAAACTGCGCAGCGAATTGATTAGTGATGTTTCTCGATTCAGTGAGCTTACCGTACAGTTAAATAGCTTGATTTCTAGTGCGAGCTCAACGTTTGGTGAGCTGAAGAAAGCACATCAAGAATTTATTGGTGACCTCAAAGATGAAGTCGATGGGTTGAATCAGACGATGACTGGGCTTCTTAAAGACTATGCAGATCAAGCCAATGGACAAACGGCAGAACACCTTAAAGTATGGTCAAATTCTGTGACGGCCTATTCAACACAAATGAACAACGCCGTAAAAGCGTTATCCAGTGTGGTTGATGAAATGCAAGCAAAATTGGGGTAACAGATGGACAGGCTATCCTCACGTGGCAATTCCAATGTTGATGAAGAAAACCCTTATTGGATGTCTTTTTCCGACTTAATGTCGGCGCTGTTAGTGATATTCATTTTAGCGACAGTTGCATTAATCATTGAGCTAACACAGAAATCTGAAAAAATTGAGGCCAGTATTCAGGAGCTGCAGAGGGCTGAAGAGGCTCGTCGAAATATTCTTATAGATATAAAAGAAGAATTGGCCAATCAAAATATCCACGTTGAGATCGTAGAAAATGACACTGTCTTACGGATTCCTGAAAGTACGTTGTCTTTTGAATCTGGAAAGGACACCTTGCCCGAAGACGAAAAAACGCAAACTGAAGTCGCAGCAATTGGGGATGCTTTGCATAAAGCTATTACCAAACAGGAACGCTGGAAGTACTTAGATACAGTATTTGTTGAAGGGCATACCGACAGCGTGAATATAGGGTATCGCGGTAAAGGCAATTGGGGTCTTTCAACTGACAGGGCTGTATCAATTTGGAAGCTCTGGCAAGAAAAAAATATTTTGCAGCCCAAATTAAACGAGCTAACAAACTTTAATCGCCAACTGCTCTTTTCTGTTAGTGGTTATGCCGACACAAGGCGAGTCGATTTAGTCGAAAAAAGTGAAGAGCAACGTGCTCGAAATCGCAGGATTGATATTCGCTTTACCGTCAAAAAACCTAAGCTCGAGGACTATAAGAAGGCTAAAGATGTTTGAGGTTAGCCAGTTTAAGGACGGTTTACGATGAAATTCGTTTTGTCTGATACGAGTTATCAAAAAAACATTGAGGTTATGGAACACCTCACCCGAGAGCAAAAGTCTATTGCTAAAAGGGCGGGGACCGATAATCCAAAGTTTGAAGCTGCTTGGACTCGCTTGCTGAATTTCCTCACTAGAGACAGTTTTGATCTCTTTAAAATTGAAGATCGCTTTGATGTACGAGCGTTGTCGATTGCCTTGACAGAACATGCGACCTTACGCAAGGCAATCAAAGTCGATAGGCAATTGCTTAACTCTGTGTCAGAGGTTATTCCAAAGGGAAGTAACCTCTTTATAGAATCAATGTTACAGTTTTTCCTGAGTGATTTTGACTCAATTAGTGATCCAGATGCTGTAGGTGATTGGCTGTGCTTGGAACGCAAACGCAAAGGGCTTAATCTTCCTTTGGAAGAAAAAATTCTATGCGTTGATGGCCCCACATTTTTGGCGAAGCAGGCAATAAAAAAAGGTACGATATTCGAGCTGCAGGTGGGTCTTTGGAAGTTAGATGGATATGCGGCTGGTGATTTTGTTAAACGAGCACAATCAGTCTATTTTGTCGAACAACTGCAAAACATTCCGGCGAATAAACCTCATCCCTTGCTTGAAGAAATTAGTAAAGCGTCTGTTGCTGCCAGTCGTTATGATGCACACGATCTGATTGGACATGTCGCCCTTCGGATCTTGATTGACAGAGCTCCGGTACAGCAAGTACATGACAGCTGGCAAAACGCGGTAATAGCAATAGCTGGCGACCCCAGAATTCCTAAAAGCCATCCACGCTTTAGTAAGTGGTGGAGCCAACTTTCACCTCATCAAATTAAAAAGGTACAAGGCTGGCTCTCTAAGTTAGACCTTAAGTTATTTCTTGAAGCCCTTGAAGATTACTCTCGTAGCTCTCGAGACGATGACATGATGAGGATGTTCCCCTCACGGAAGCACTTTCTGGAAGGGTTGCATCAAGCTGGTGCTATTGTTCACACCAAGTTGTATCTGTCGAAAAAAGCAGACTGGTACATTCGCAAAAATTATAAAGCTGAGCATATCCCTGATTACTCCATCGTAGATGATGGCGACCGTTCAATTATTTATGCCGAACTCACCAATGGTCATATGATTGAGGGTAGCCACAACTGTCAAATTTGGTTCTACAGAAATCTACACGACTCGGCAAAAGTGCTTCAGTTTGGTAAGCAAAGAATTGGATATCGCTCGCTGACTGTGGGCTTAAACGAACAAATGTATGAGTACGGTTGCGAAGCATACGACTATTTTACGCACAGTCCCAAAAGTTTTAGCTGGCAACGTCGTTCAATCGAAGCTTTGAACGAGTTAGGCGTAAAAGTCAGGGCTGTAGATGTTCTGAGTGATGATGATTATCGAGTTTATAAACGCATGTACGGAGTGGGCTAGTGAGAAATTGGATTTCATCTTTTTTCGGGGTTAAAGAATCCGAAACTAAATTTTCTATTGATATTAGCAAAGAGAGTATCGATTTTTTCTGCGATCAATATCAGTTCATTAAGATAAAAAAAGGTGATGCCGACGAATTTATCACAGCTCAATTTGTTGCATTGCAAATGCTGACTGAAGAGGGCAACGCTGAAGCTATTCCAAATGGATTTATAGTTCCACATGAAGTAATTGTTTCGTTGGATGAAGATTCATTTCAATTATTGCAGTTGCCGGAAAGGTGGAGTGGCGAAGCCAAGGTTGATATCAGAGGAACCACAGCAAGTGAGTTATTTGAAGTTAGTATTAACGTTGATGCGCCTTCAGGTCGAATGACGGCAGCTTACCAAAGAGTTGGTGGCATCCTGTCATTTGGGGATAGTAGATATACCCTTACCGCATCAATGTTCGATGTTTTCACTGCTTTCAATGAACACGCACTATCCCCTAAAGGTGAGTCTGACAATTTACTTCTGCTTTATAGGCTACAGTTAGCTCAGAAAGCTGGTGCAAAGTTGTCCCTGAGTCACTTCGACAAGTTAAACATCCATGTTCCTGAAAAGATAACAGTTGAGGCTGAGCTCGATGAGAGTGGTAATTTAATCCTTACCCCTAACGTCGGGCAGGCTATCGGCAATGACCAAATTCAACGAGTCCTCGGACAAATGCAGTCTGAATCTGGCAGAACGCTGAAAGTTGGCAATCAGATCGTGCTCTTTAATGAAAAAACTGCCAATGCAGTCAAAGAAATTATCTATCACAGAAAAATTCCCAAATCTCAAGTTGAGCAGTTTTTGAAAGCTCCAGGGGCATTTCTGGATGCGAGCCTGGTCGATCTTGACGTCGGATTTGCATTACGAGTCAAAGGAGCAACTCGTTTTAAACATGCGTACTTTGGTGAAACCGATGAGTCGGGCATTAATTGGTTTCACCAAATTCAGGCATCAGGGACAATTCTTCCTATTAGTGCAGTATCAAAATTTGTGAAAACCTTGGAGGACTTAAAGCAGCTTGAGCAATTGATCAGTGATGCAAGAGCAACTGGTGCGTCAGAAGTGGTTTTTGAAGGCAAGGTTTATGATATCGGTAGTGAGTCTGAAGTAAATGCAACTTTAGAAAAGCTGGGCTACACACTTCGGAATCAACCTGACGATGGGGATGGGGAAGGAAATGGCGAGTCGAACGGTCCGAATGAGCCTGATGAGCCAGCGCAGCCGGATGATAGTCCAATTGTTATTGATATTGCTTTAAACGATGATGAATTAGATAGCCCCTCGAAGCTCGTAGAAGAAGCGCTTAACGATGTGCTGTACAAAGAAGAGTTAGATTGGACCAACCATAAAAGACAGCCGTTCCCGCATCAGCTAATAGGCGTGCAGTGGATACTCGGCCTTGAAGAAATGGCGCGCGAAAAAGAACTGGTTAACGGCGCTTTGCTAGCAGACGACATGGGCTTGGGCAAGACCTTCATGTCACTATCAGCCGTTGAACACTATTACCGGATCTGCGACGACAACGGCGAAACGTGCCGGCCCACGTTAATCATTGCTCCTTTAAGCCTTTTGGAGAATTGGAGAGACGAAGTAGGCGCAACTTTTCACGAGTCACCATTTAGAGATATTGTCATCTTACAATCAGATGGTGAGCTAGACCGTTTTCGGGATGGCAGCATTGAAATTAGATCTGCTAATTTTGATGAGGAAACCATTGAGCCTCGTTACTCGCTAAAGTTTGGCGAGGAGTATGGACTTGACCGGTTAGATTTACCTCGAAGATTAGTGATCACAACATACCAAACACTGCGCGATTATCAATTCTCGTTGTCCCAAATAGATTGGGGGTTAGCGATTTTTGATGAGGCTCAAAACACCAAAAACCCAAATGCTTTACAGACTCGCGCAGCTAAAGGTCTGAGAGCGAAGTTTAAACTGCTCGCGACAGGGACGCCTGTTGAAAATAGTCTTGCCGATTTTTGGTGCTTGATGGATACAGCCTGTCCTGGCTACCTTGGGACTTATCAGAGTTTTCGACATACCTATATAACGCCTATTTTGCAGGCTGCAGGTGACGAAGTCGATAGGGTTAGAGCAACATTAGGTCGACAGCTGAGGGAAAAGGTCGGAGCGTTAATGTTGCGTCGTGTCAAAGAGGACAATATTGAGGGGTTGCCGCAAAAGACAATGTTGGTTGGGATTGACTCCACTGCTTGGCTTTATGAGCCCAAGCTACATGCCGTCATGACTGCTTATCAGCAAAAAGTTTACGAAGGTGCTATTGAAGCACAGTTGGAAGATGAAGATAGTCATGTGCTTACGACATTGATGCGCTTGCGCGATAGTTCGCTGCATCCGCGCTTAGCGGATAGTGGTCGACTGGATGCTCCTAATTCTAAGCGTGAATTGCAGGCTATCTTCGATGAGTCAGCCAAGATGGCAAAAACTATTGAACTACTGTCTGAGATTCAATCTAGAAGAGAGAAATGCATCATATTCGCAGTGAATAAACGACTTCAACGTTTCTTGAGTATCGCACTTGGCAGTTACTTCGGTTTAGGACCTTTGCATGTCATTAATGGTGATACAAAGGCAGTTGTAAAAAAAGGAAGTGCTTTAAGCCGTAAGTCGCTGATTGCCGATTTTGAAGCACGAGACGGTTTTAATATCATTATTATGTCACCGGTTGCGGCAGGGGTAGGGTTAACAGTCATTGGTGCGAACAATGTCATCCATTTCGAAAGGCACTGGAACCCTGCGAAAGAAGCTCAGGCAACAGACAGGGTATACCGTATTGGTCAGACGAAAGATGTAAATATATACGTCCCTATACTTCACCACCCAACATTTGAATCTTTTGATGTGAATCTGCATCGCTTGTTATCGCAAAAGTCGATGTTAAAAGATGCTGTTGTAACGCCTGGCGAAGTCATGCCGAATCCAACCGGCTCAGGCGGTATACACCTTAGTATCGATAGCATAATCACATTTGAGGATATGCCACGATTGAGCTGGAAACAGTTTGAAGCCTATACGCTTGAGGTGCTTGCAAGAGAGTACCAAGCCGATAGCGCTTGGCTCACTAAAGACGGCTCGGATTTTGGCGCAGATGGTATATTGGCGACTAGCAATCACTCGATGCTTATACAAGCTAAACACAAGCACGGATCCTACAAAGGTCATAGTGCCGTTCAAGAAATATCGAATGCAAAAGTACTTTACGGAAAGCACTTAGGTCGAGAGAGCTCGAAACTTATCTTTGTGACTAACGCTACTCAACTTTCAAAAAGTGCCAGAGATATTGCGAATCAACTTGGAGTTACTGTTATCGATGGTAATGAACTTAAAAATTTATCAGAGGTACATAAGATTACCTTTGGACAGATCTTGAGCCGATTGTCCAAGGAACGCTATATGCTGCCTGACGGATCCCCACAAAACCTATAATCATATCAATAACTTACAGATTTAATACTTTTCCAATCCCACTTTTCAGCCCAAGTCATGATTTGCCTGATGGCGGCTTGGATATCCTGCGCTGAGATAGTCAGCCGTGCCAGACGACATAACCGCATTCCTAAATAATTGGGTAATCCTCCCATTTTTAACCGAAGTTAAAAGTAGAGTTCATGCAGCCATCAATGGCGGTTTTCCGCCATTTGCTTTGTGCGGCCGTTCATGATTGTAAAACCATAACCATTTTGTGGCATAGTCCTGAACTTCTTCAAGCGTATCAAATAAATGTTTGCTTACCCAGCTGTATCTGATTGTCTTATTGTGTCGTTCAATGTACGCATTTTGTTGCGGCTTACCAGGTTGAATGTAATCAATCCTGATCTCATGTTTTTTCGCCCATTCCGTAAATTCGTGGCTAATAAATTCAGGTCCATTGTCACAACGGATCGCGATTGGTTTGGGTCGCCCTTCAAGTAGCTGATTTAGGGTTCGCAGCACTCGCATTGTTGGCAATGAAAAACCTGCTTCAATCGCAAGCCCTTCACGTTTAAAGTCATCAATCACGTTGAACAGTCGATAGCTTCGTCCATCTGATAACTGGTCATGCATAAAATCTATCGACCAAACCTGATTGGCTTTAGTTGGCTCTTTCAGCGGCTCTGGTGCATTTCGTTTTAACCTTCTGCGTGGTTTTATCCGCAGATTTAACGCTAATTCGCAGTAAATTCGGTATACACGCTTGTGGTTCCAAGCAAAGCCTTTTACGTTGCGTAAGTAATTAAAACACTGACCAAATCCCCAATCCGATTCTTTTTCAGTTAATTCGACAAGAAATTCAGCAATCTCTGCATTTTCGTCGTCATTAACGCGCCGGTAGCGGTAACAGGTTTCGCTGATACAAAATGCTGCACAGGCCAAACGGATACTAATTTTTCGATTTGCAACTGCATGCTGAGCCATCGCTTTACGTTGCGACAGCTTTACCACTTTTTTGCCATGGCTTCCTGAATGACATCGGCCTTTAGCCGCTCTTCGGCATACATCTTTTTCAGTCGGGCATTTTCAGCTTCAAGCTCTTTTAGACGAGCCATCAATGACGCATCCATGCCGCCAAATTTGGCTCGCCACTTGTAAAAAGTCGCAGAGCTCATGCCATGTTCGCGGCACAATTCTGGGACTGGAGTACCGGCTTCAGCTTGTTTAAGGATTGCCATGATTTGGCTATCAGTGAATTTTGATGTTTTCATAGTGAATCTCCTGCGTTTATGTTACGAGAAAATTCTACTTTTGACGTCAGTTAATTTGAGGGGGGATTACCATTGCACGACAACACCCGTCGATGCTTGATGCTGTTGGCTTGCAACGACCTATGTTGGCCACTGATTTCCACCGCCAATCCCAGCATGTAATGAAGCCAATTGACGAGCGCAGCAAGCAGCAACAGCACTTTGAGACGTTCCTTTTTATAGGTTCGATGCGCGTTGCTGCCAAGACCATATGTCTGGCTTTTCTGGTCGCGGAAGCTCTCTTCAATTTGCATTCTGGCGCTGTAACACTTAGCGATTTTTGAAGCATAATCAGTTGTTTGCGCTAAAGAACTCACCAGTAACCACGGCTCTTTGTATGACTTATGTTTATCGCGTTTTCGAAGCTTCCAGTGCGTGCCGACTAACACTGCGGTGGTTACATAACGCTGGCTGCTGGTGAGTTTAATTCTACCCAAACATTGCGGCGTCGTTCTGGCTTTTTTGTAGAGCTGGTCCACACTGATAAATATTCTGGAATCAGGCAGTTGCAATGTCTGATTGCCACGCACCCGCGCAATATAATGCCAGCCCAACTTACGAATTTGTTTCAGCCACGGCACCTTAAAACCGGCGTCGGTAACGATAATCGGTCGGCAATCTGCTGGCAGGCTTGCCTTGAGGCGCAGTAAAAATGCCTGATGCACGCGTGGGCAGTTGTACTCATCAATCGCTTTCACTTCTTGCAGTAAGGTCAAAGAGCGGCCTTCGAGTGCGAGGCTGGCTCGTAAGATAAAGTGACGCTTTTTAGTGTCAGCGTTACTCCAATCAACCAAGATAAGTGGCTGTTTAGTTTGAACTAATGCCTTCGTCAGTGCCGCATAAATCAGCGGAATGTCATCTTGTAAACCTTCGTTACTCAGCAGCCGGTCGGCTCTTTTAATACAGCTTTTTTCAGTAGCGGCACTTTGAATTCCGCGACCGATGGCAGTAACCGTACATTTGCCGTTGGTGACCAAACTTTGCAACGACGCGCAAAGTGACGCCATTCTGGTTTTATGCATGTTTTTTGGCGTGACAAATGAGAGAAAATCGGCGAGCATTCGTTGAACATTCATGGCTTGGTCCACGGTTGAGTTTTTTTGGCGAAAGATCAGATCAGGAACTGCCATGAATGTTCCCATCTCGCCTAACTATTTGTTTTACCTACTCCATTTGTGGGGATTCCTCAGATATGCTGCGGTACTTTACCTACGAGTAAACAACAATTACTGCTTATGCTGTTAATTGTATGGAAATTCAATTGATTAATTGCTTGCGGCAGCCGGATTTGAACCGACGACCTTCGCCCGGTGGTGATGAAGAGGAGCCCGAGGGCGAATTTTCACAAAGTGATGAATTAAAACGCTAAATTTGAGTCGCAAAAAAACCGACACTAAGTCGGTTTAATTGGTTGCGGGAGCCGGATTTGAACCGACGACCTTCGGGTTATGAGCCCGACGAGCTACCAGGCTGCTCCATCCCGCGTCCGTATGTCAGATGACTGACGAGCGCTTGTTAACTACAGTACCAAAATGGTTGCGGGAGCCGGATTTGAACCGACGACCTTCGGGTTATGAGCCCGACGAGCTACCAGGCTGCTCCATCCCGCGACTGTAAATTTATGCTGAGCAGTAACATAAACAAGTTAACTGCAATGTAAGCTTCTGAAGTTGTTTGCACATCATCATCAGCAATTTGGTTGCGGGAGCCGGATTTGAACCGACGACCTTCGGGTTATGAGCCCGACGAGCTACCAGGCTGCTCCATCCCGCGTCCGTCATTGCGGGGCGCATCTTATTGTTTTTAGGGAGCAAGTGCAAGCAACAATTGCACTGATTTTGCCAAATACTGTCTGTATGCTGCTTTAATCGGCAATGTGCTGTTTAAAGCAGCCAATTGCTAGGGTTAAGGCTGACTTCAGGCGAATTTTAGCTGCCAGCACTTGCTGTTGGTGCTATTGATAAGAAGTGACCTATGGTGTTGGCTGATAAATTTAGCCGTTATTGCCACTTAAATCCTCCGGCGGTTTTGGCAAAGCTTCTGCTATAATGCCGCTCAATTTGGAAAAAGGTAGCGATATATGCATGAATTCTGGGCCTTAACCTCGAAAGGGGTTGAAGAAGTGTTAGCCACTGAAATAAAACAGCATGGCGGCGAAGTAGTGAAATTAGGTTTAGGTGTGGTCCGTTTTACGGCCGACACTGACACTGCTTATAAGTTATGTCTGTGGTCAAGGCTGGCCACCCGGATCATGCGGCAGATCCATGCGGTTGCAGTGGATGCCACTACAGATGTCTATGAAGTGGCAAGCACAATCGACTGGTCGCAGTTTATGCAGCTGCAACAAAGCCTGGCGGTGGAGTGTGTGGGTAAACACCCAACTATCGATAATACCCAGTTTGGCGCCATGCGGATTAAAGATGCCATCGTCGATCAGTTCAGAACGAAAACCGGCGATCGGCCTAACGTTGATCGGCTGGAGCCTGATGTCCGTTTTCAACTGCGGATGGAAAAGAACCAGTTTTATTTTGTGCAGGATTTTTCCGGCCCCTCGCTGCATCAGCGTGGCTATCGTAAAGAACAAGGCGAAGCACCGCTGAAAGAACATCTGGCAGCGGCTTTATTAATTCGCTCTGGTTGGCAGTTTGATCAGTCCCTGCTCGATCCTTTCTGCGGTAGCGGCACTTTACTGATTGAAGCCGTGCTGATGGCACGCAATATAGCGCCTGGTCTGAAAAGACCGCAGTTTGCCTTTGAAAAAATGGCCGATTTTGACTCATCTTTATGGCAGCAATTCCGTGCCGAAGCGCTTGGCGCACGCAAAGCCTTACTGCCTGGCGTGCGTTTTATTGGTTCTGATTTGGAACCACGGTCACTGGAAAAAGCCCGCCAGAATGCTGCCCGTGCCGGTTTAACCGAGGTGATTGAGTTTCGTCAGGCAGATGCCACCCAATTAGAAGCTATTGCAGGGGTGAGTGCTGGCGTGATAGTGACCAACCCGCCTTATGGCGAGCGATTAGGTGATTTACCAGCATTAATTCCGCTTTATGCTGAGTTTTCCCTGCGGCTGAAACAACATTTTCAGGGTTGGCGCCTGGCGGTGATCACGTCTAATGCCGACTTGCTGCGCGCCTTGAAGTTATCCAAGTTTAAAAACTATAAGTTCGCCAACGGCCCGCTGGATTGTGAATTTAGTATTTTTAATCTGACCGAACAACAAGTGCAGGTCAGTAGCACGGCGGCTCCGGCGTTATTTTTTGCCGAGAGTGAGTCCTTTGCCAATAGGCTGAAAAAAAATCTGAAACAACTGGAAAAATGGGCCAAACGGGAAAACATCAGTTGTTACCGCTTATATGATGCCGATATTCCTGAATACAACGTGGCCGTTGACTGGTATGACGGGGAAGTGGTGGTGCATGAATATGCAGCGCCTGCCAATGTTGATGAAAGTATCGCACAAAAACGTTTGTTTGATATCGTCAATCAGGTACCGAAAGTCCTTGGCATCAGCCCGGATAAAATGGTGCTGAAAGTCCGTGAGAAACAAAAAGGCAAAGAACAGTATCAAGTGCTGGCGAAAGCCGGACAATACAAAGAAGTTACTGAATATGGTGCCAAATTTCTGGTGAATTTGCGTGACTACCTGGATACCGGGTTATTTTTGGATCACCGCTTAACCCGCCGCGCTATTGCCGAGCAAAGCAAAGGCAAAGCCGTGCTGAATTTATTTGCCTATACCGGCACCGCCTCTGTGCATGCAGCTTTAGGCAGCGCCAGAACCGTGACTACTGTCGATATGTCCAACACCTATCTGGATTGGGCCAAACGCAATTTTGCGCTCAATCAGTTGGAAGGCAAACAGTATCAGTTTATTCAGGACAATGTGCTGGATTGGCTCAAAGGCTGTAAAAATCAGTTTGATTTGATTTTCGTAGATCCACCGACCTTTTCCAACTCAAAACGGATGGAAGATACCTGGGATGTGCAGCGCGATCATCTGAAATTACTGGCGCTGATCACGCCTTTGGTTGCCAGTGGCGGCAAAGTGATTTTCTCCAACAATAAACGCCGCTTTAAGCTTGATTATGCTGCGTTAGAACAAGCAGGTTGGCTGATTAAAGATATTTCGGCAGCGAGTTTACCGGAAGACTTTAAACGCAATCCGCATATTCACGTTTGTTTTGAGTTAAGCCGGGTTTAACTGATGACGCGCGAATTGATATTGTATAGCACCTGGGGCTGTCATCTGTGTGAACAGGCTGAGCAGTTATTAGTCGCTCAGAACTTACCCTTTAAACTCCTGGATATTGTTGACGATGCGGATGCTTTTGCCAGGTTTCGCACTTCGATTCCGGTATTAGCGGCAGATCAGCATTATTTATATTGGCCTTTTGATGAATTGACACTGGGTGACTTCGTCCGACAGCTTAGTTTGCAAGGAAATTAGTGTGGAATTACTTCGTTTTCAAAATGCCAGTCTGGCATTTGGTACCAATCCTGTGCTGGATCAGGTTGATTTCAGTTTATTTGTCGGTGAAAGAGTTTGTTTAGTCGGTCGCAATGGTGCCGGCAAATCCACCATGCTGAAATTGCTGACCGGTCAGCAAAATTTAGATGATGGTCAGATTGTTAAACAAAACAATGTATTACTTAGCAGGCTGGAACAGGATCCGCCAGCCAGAGTCGACGTCAAAATTGCTGATTTTATCCGTGAAGGCGCCGGTGATTTAGCGCAAAAATTGCACGACTTTTACCAGTTATCGGATCAACTGGCCGAAGCCACAGATGCGCAAATGACGCATTTTGGTGATCTGCAGGCCGAATTAGATGCCCGTGATGGCTGGCAATTAGAAGCCCGTATTTTGCAGCTATGCGAACAATTTGAGATGAACCCGGAAGCAACGCTCGCTTCGTTATCTGGCGGTTGGCTGCGTAAAGCCGCACTGGCACGCGCTTTAGTGGCAAAACCAAATATTTTGCTGCTGGATGAGCCAACCAACCATTTAGATGTGGCAGCCATTCAGTGGTTGGAGCAGTTTTTAATCAGTTTTAGCGGTGCCATTATTTTTGTCTCGCACGACCGGGCATTTATCCGCAATGTTGCGACCCGGATTATCGATTTGGATCGTGGAACTTTAACTTCGCATCCGGGTAATTATGCTGAATACCTGGAACGTAAACAAAAACAACTGGAAGTCGAGCAATCGCATAATGCCTTGTTTGATAAAAAGTTAGCGGATGAAGAAGTCTGGATCCGCCAGGGTATTAAAGCCCGCCGCACCCGTAATGAAGGTCGGGTACGGGCGCTGAAAGAATTACGCAAAGAGCGGGCTGCCAGGGTCGAGCAACTGGGTAAAGTGGATTTTGCTATTGAACAGGCGGCCAAGTCGGGCAAACTGGTGTTTGAAGGTCAGGGCATTCAGTTGCAATTTGACGGCAAAACAGTGCTGGATAATCTCGATTTACTGCTGATGCGTGGCGATCGGGTGGCTTTAATTGGCCCGAATGGGGTTGGTAAATCCAGTCTGATTAAAATTCTGCTGGATGAATATCAAGCTCAGGCTGGTAGTATCAAACGCGGCACCAATCTGGAAGTTGCTTATTTTGATCAGCACCGAATGGCGCTGGATCTGGATAAAACGGTCCAGGATAATGTGGCAGATGGCCGGCAGGAAATCACCCAAAATGGTCAAAGCCGCCATGTGCTGAGTTATTTGCAGGACTTTTTATTTCCACCAGCCAGGGCCAGAACGCCGGTGCGGGCGTTATCAGGTGGCGAGAAAAATCGGCTGTTACTGGCACGGTTATTTGCCAAACCGAGTAATTTACTGATCCTCGATGAACCAACCAACGATTTAGATGTTGAAACTTTAGAGTTATTAGAAGATATTCTGGAGCAGTATCAGGGCACTGTGATCCTGGTCAGTCACGACCGGGAATTCGTCAATAATACCGTGACGAGTTCGTTATGGTTTGCTGGCGAAGGTAAAGTGATTGAAATTGCAGGCGGTTACGATGATGTATTGGCTTACCAGCAACGTTATCAGCCGAGCGCCAAAGCGAAAACTGCCGTGGCTGAACCGGCCCCGGCAGTGGTAGCAACGACGGCAGCATCCCCAGACACAGAAACTGTGGTAACAGCTTCTGCTCAGACGGGTAAAAAGTTATCATATAAAGAAAAACGTGAACTTGAACAATTACCGGCCTTAATTGAAACTCTGGATGCCGAGTTAACAGCATTACAGGTGAAAGTGAATGCCGCAGATTTTTTCCGGCAAAGTGCCGAAGACACCACAGCTATATTGAACCAATTACAGCAGACTGAGTCGAAGCTGGCGCACGCATATGAGCGATGGGAACAATTAGAAGCTATAAACCAGCAGTAGTAGGGGATTTGAATGAAATTAACGCCTATCTTAATCGCAATGTTACCGGCGCTAGCGGTCACTGCGAGTCAGGCAGCTGTCTTCCAGGTGGTTGAACTGGGTGCAGCAGAAGGATATAAGTCCAGTTTTGCTGCGGCTATCAATAACAGTAATCAGTCTGTTGGCACTAACAGCAATCAGTTTAATTTTCCGGTGGATGTTAATGCGGTTGATTATACCAATTCTTTGATTACCACCAATCTGACAGCTGCGGAAATTGAAGAGGTCAAGAAAGGCAATATCAATGCCAAAGCCTTAGGTGTATTGTTAGGTTATTTAAAGAATAACGTTGCAGGATACACAGTACAGCGTTTTGCAGACGCCTTTGCCGTCCGCTTAGACACTAAACAGCGGATATTGCTGCGTCAAACATCGACAGTTCCGACCAACTATGAATATCTGGTCGGCATTAACGAGCAAAATCAGTTGTTAGGTTATGGTACTGCCCCCTTCACCCAACAATCATTCACCCCAGCAGCGACCACAGCTGTACCGGCACCCGTGGCAGTGAAAGTGTGGGTCCCGGCTCCTGGATATCAGTTAGGTGTGGTCGTGAGCCAAGGGCAACCACATTTGTTACCGCCGTTATATACCGATTTTGGTGGTGGCTTTAGTTTACCGCGTGATATCAATAACAATGGTCAAGTCATTGGCTCAGGCAGTATTGCGGTGCCTGAAACTACCCAAACCACGGTAAAAACCTTGTGTGATGGTAAAAATGAACCGGTGCAACTTTGTTATTATCGCCAGGCGATTGCAGGCACAATGTATACGTCGTCAGCCTTGTTATGGCAATTGGATGCCAATGGCAAACCAGGCACTCCAGTTAAAGTTGGCTATTTAGGCGATAAAAATACCGGTTTACCACACAACAAAACAGATTACTCTTCGGTCAACTATTACAGCCAGCTACAGGAAATTAATGATCAGGGCGTGATTGTGGGTAGCTCAGTGTTTACTGATTCTGATGACATTCGCATAAGTCCGCTGACGTATCGTGATGAAGTCTTCACGACGATGAAAGCTGTGCATATTGTAGATAACAAGGTTGAATCTTTTATCAATCAAAGCGAGTGGGAAAGCAATAATGCCACTGGCATCAACAATAAAAACATCATTGTTGGTTCTGCCCGTAAGCTGTGGTATCAAGGCCCGGATCGCTTTTTTGTCTATGATATGGCTGCGAAGAAACTCACCTTCCCAACAGATTTGTTTAACACCGCGAATACTATTCCGGAAGCAATCAATGACAATAATATCGTTGTCGGCACCACAGAAGCTTTTACCACAGGTTCATCGACACGGCGTAATGTCGGTTTTATGTACGACATCGCGACGGATAAATTCAGCGATCTGAATACCTTATTGCCTTGTGATAGCGGTTATAGCATTGTCAATGCGATGGGCATCAATGATAAGAATGTCATTGTAGCCACTGCCGTTAAAGCTGTTGATAAGCGGGATATCAAAGGTGAAATTGTTAAAGACAGCAATGGTGTCGTGGTGAAAGAAGAAATTGCCGTGGCCGTGCAGTTGAATCCGGTCGCTGGTGGTGTAGCAGATAATTGCAGCAAACCAGAAGACACCAACTACGAGCGTAAAGGCGGTGCCGGTGGCTGGTTGGCTTTGTGCTTATTACCGTTGTTGTTATTACGCCGTAAAATGGCCAAAGCCTGAGTCAGAGCCTAGGCACTGATTCCAGGCACTGATTCCAGGCACTGATTCCAGGCACTGATAACAGTCTGCGGCTTTGTACGCAGACTGTTATCAGATTATTCAACCTTGGCGCTCACTGTTTACTTCACGTCATCTTCATCCTGACTTTAGCCATCATCTGCAACGAAAAAACTTGCTATCGCAAGCAAGCTGTCTGTTGCGGTTAAACCGTGACACCTTGTGCTCTGTGCAGATGCGAATGGGCTGATTGCGACTCGCCAGCCCGCACTTTGCCCCTCCAATCCCCTGAATGGGCTTGCAATCAACAGTGCCGATCTGAGCTTTTTAGCATTTGTATTGGGATTTATCGTTTTTAGAGCAAATTTTTATAAAAAATATTTATTTATTTTTTCATCAAAATGCAATGAAGTTCAGTTTGTTAGGCATTGTCAAGCAATATTGCTACTAAATTCAGTTGAACCTTTAGTCCAACAAGACTATCTATTTAGCACAGTCAGTTGCAAAGCTGCTGACTGTATTGCTAATAACAGTTGAGGAAGACTGCCGTATGAAAAGACAAAAACGTGATCGTTTAGAACGTGCTCATGCTCAAGGTTACCGCGCTGGTGTAACAGGCCGTTCAAAAGAAATTTGTCCATATCAGAATCTTGATGCCCGCTCACAGTGGTTAGGTGGATACCGTGAAGCGATGGAGGACCGTGGTGGCGGTTTATTTAGCAAAGGCCAGTAGGGTAAGGCCTGTTGGATTGGGCCCTGCTGGAATCATGACATTGTGTCTATGACACCATCAACACAAACCTCACTGCAGTGAGGTTTGTTGCTTAAGAAGCTTCGCTGATGCTTTTCTGAAAAAGTCGGGGTTGGACGTCACACGTTGGACGCCAAGCGTTGGATGCTAAGCGTCAAGCATTAGACGTCATACGAAGAGTCCTACCTTTAATGATACGGACATTAGAAACTGGAAGTATCCTGGAATAGACCCACTTTTAACTCTTCAGCGGCATAAATTTCGCGACCATCCACACTGACCACGCCATCGCCAATCCCCATATAGAGTTTGCGCTTGATAACACGTTTCATATCAATGGTATAGGTGACTTTTTTTGCCGTTGGCAGGATTTGTCCGGTAAATTTAACTTCACCAACTCCCAAAGCCCGACCTTTGCCTGGTCCACCGGTCCAGCCCAGGAAAAAACCGACCAATTGCCACATAGCATCGAGGCCTAAACATCCTGGCATCACCGGATCACCTTCGAAGTGACAGGCGAAGAACCATAAGTCTGGATGAATATCAAATTCTGCCACAATTTGGCCTTTGCCATATTTACCGCCTTCTTCGGAAATATGGATCACCCGGTCAATCATTAGCATATTGCCAACAGGTAACTGACTATTGCCAGGACCAAATAATTTACCTTCACCGCACGAAATTAATTCTTCTTTTGTAAAGCTATTCTGAGTCATGTATGTTTAATCCGAAAAAAATTGTGTCCACTTTAGCGAACAGCTGTAAGCTAAACAAGTCCGATTAGTCAATTCTGGCTACTAATTCAGACAATTATTGCGCAAGTTCCGGCCATTGAGATGACAAAGGTGAAGCTTTATGACGCAAGACAGTAAAAAAAGTCTGTCCAACGCAGAAAAACAACAAAGATACCGACAACGGCAAAAACAATCTGGTCGCAAAGAGTTACGCGGTTATTTGAGCCCGGAAGCGCTGTTGTGCTATCAGGAAATTCAGGATAAAACCCAGTGGAATGACAGCCTGTTATTAAGCAATGCCATCCGGCTGATGTATGCCGCGCACAAGTTGGGGCAGGTTGGACTGCTCAATGGCTGGCTGGAAGATCATCAGCGCTGAGCTCAGATCACACGGCAGGCTTAATAAACTGCCGCAGTTACCGTATAATGCCGGTATCTTCAGCGCTTCAGAGTATATTATGATTTTATTTGTCCGCGATTTAACCGTGATCGACTTTTCGTATTTATGCCAACAGCGCGGTTTGCTGGGGGAAAGTTATATTGTTGATGTCGAATTAGAAGGTGAGTTGGACGCGACATCGATGGTATTTGATTTTGGTCATGTCAAAAAAGTGATTAAAAAGGCCATCGATCAACTGGTTGACCATAAACTGGCTTATCCGCAGGCAGCAGATTGTTATCAATTGCAGCAGCAAGCTGAGATTGAAGTGCTGAAGTTTCAATCGGCCAGAGGCTTGATCCAGGTGGCTTCGCCCACTGAAGCCCATGTTGCGATCCCGTGCCAACAGATCAACGAGCAAAGTGTTGCCGAGTTTTTGCAGCAACAGATTTTTTCCTTGTTGCCCGACAATGTGCAGGCGGTCCGTTTTGTGTTAAGGGCAGAAAAAAGCCAGAATTTCTATTACCACTACAGCCATGGCCTGAAAAAGCATGATGGTAACTGCCAGCGGATTGCCCATGGTCATCGTTCGACCATTGAGATTTATCAAAACGGCATGTTATCGCCAAGATTGAATAAATACTGGACCGAACGCTGGCAGGATATTTATCTGGGCACAGTGGAAGATCAAATCACAGCTGAGCAATTGCGTTATCTGCAAACAACAGCCGACGATTTATGTTTTAGCTACCAGGCGGCGCAAGGTTATTTTGAAATTGTGTTACCAGCAGCGCATTGTGAGCTGGTTGATTGTGACAGTACAGTGGAATGCCTGGCTGATTACATTGCCCGGCAGTTGCAACAATTGGAAGCCGCCAGCTACAAAGTTGTGGCTTATGAAGGTGTCGGCAAAGGCGCGGTGGCATATAACCCCGCGCGATGAGACTGTGACTATACCGCGTGCCAGGCCGTGATGCCCAGCACGCGGCTTTGTTAACCTTGGTTCAAAGGCGGAGCGGACGGCTGTAACCAACTTTGCGCTAAGGTTTCATCAGCTATCGCTAACTGCGCTATCTGTAATGGCGCGCTGCGCAGTTCCAGCTCAGCAGATAACAACCTTTGTTGCCTGAACCAATGCAAGCTCAGCTTCTCACCCACTGAATGGCGGCTGAGCATTTCAGCTAAAGTCGCTTCCGTTGCTTTCAAACCGGCAATGGCAATCAACACATCACCTGCCATTAAACCCGCCAGATAAGCGCTACTGCCTTGCACCACAGCACTGATTTGTAAACCTTCGGCCTGGCTCTGATAAAAAGCACCAAAATCTTTTTGATGCGCAAAAGTAGCTGCTTGACCGCCGAGATCTTTGCCGGACTGCGCCGCCCGATACTGCAGGCTGATGCCTAGACTTTGTAGTGCGACTGGTAATGGCAGTGCCATCGGTTGTTCCACCCATTGCCGGCAACGCTCAGTCAGGCAGCTATCCTGGCAGTAATGATTTAGCTGATGGAAAAACTCTTGCTCGTCACTGCCAGTACCATTGGCACCAAATTGCTGCCAGCATTGCAGCATAAAGCCATCCAGGCTCAGACCGCGCTGGCGTAATTCTGCATCCAGACACAAGGCCAGCAGGCTGCCTTTGGCGTAATAGCTGACCACAGTATTGATTGCATTTTCATCTTGTTGATAAAACTTGGTCCAGGCGGTAAAGCTGCTGTCAGCCAGACTTTGCGTCAGATTGCTCGGAGCCCGCTGCACCCGGCTGATGGTTTTGGCTAAGGTGGTTAAATATTGTTCGGCATTTATTACACCTGAGCGGAGTAAGGCTAAATCATCGTAGTAGGAGGTAAAACCTTCATACCACCATAATTGGCTGGTGTACTGTTCGGCTGCCAACTGATACTGTAAGAAACTGCTGGGTTTGGCTCGTTTTACCCACCAGGTGTGGAAATATTCATGACTACAGAGGGCGAGATAGTTCTGATATTCCTCAGTAAGTTGGCTAGGTTGTGCCGGATTGGGTAAATCAAATCTATTGCACATTAACAAGGTCGAATTTTGATGCTCCAGCCCGCCATAGCCCTGATCGACCACCCAGGTTAAAAACCAATATTCGGCCAAATCGGCCGGTAAACCGGCAAAAAGCTTGGCTTGTTGCTGACAAATGGGTAATAAATCGCGTCCGATACGCGCGATATCTGCTTGCACAGCACCGGCAAATACCAAGTGATGGTTGACCCCCGCCAGTTCAAAGCTGGTGGTTTGCAAGGCTCCCAACAGCAAGGGGCTATCAATCAACCGGGCATAGTCAGTCGCCAAATACTCGCCAAAACTAAAGCGGTCGGTGCCTGCGGCTCTGGTTAAGCCGGTGGCCAGTTGCCACTGCGCTTTACCTGACACCGGCAGGATCTGCACAACATGGGGTTGTTGTTGTTGGCCTTCGACAGCCAGACAACAAGCGGCCGGATTAATCACAATGACTTCATCGTTGATATAGCAGGCACGCACTGACAAATCAAAAGCATACACTTGATAACTCACCCGCACTGGCAGGCCACGATGCGACAACTGCCAACTATGCTTATCCAGCGCGGTCACAGCCAGTTCGCCGTTGGCGTCAGATGCTCGGAGCTGCTGCAGATGTCTGGCAAAATTGCGGATAAAATAACTGCCCGGGATCCAGGCGGCTAATGATAAGGTCACAGGACTGGCATCCACCGGGGTGAAAAAAATCTCGACCTGCAGCAAGTGCGCTGTGATATCACTGACTGAAAGCTGGTAACGTACCTGATCCATCCTTTATACTCGTTCGCAGAAAAAAAGCTGAGTATAACCATAAAGCATTGCACAGGAAGACAAAATCATGGCCGAAGAAACAATTTTCAGTAAAATTATCCGCCAGGAAATCCCCAGCACGTTGTTATATCAGGATGAACTGGTGACCGCGTTTCGGGATATTCACCCGCGCGCACCGGTACATATCCTGATTGTGCCTAATGTACTGATCCCGACAGTGAACGATGTTGCTGTTGAGCATGAAGCCGCACTCGGCCGCATGTTTACCGTTGCGGCCAAACTGGCCAAGGATGCCGGCATCGCCACTGACGGTTATCGTTTGATTGTGAACTGCAACCAGCATGGTGGCCAGGAAGTATATCATCTGCATATGCATCTGGTTGGTGGTCATGCGCTGGGTGCGATGCTGATGCGTTAAAACTGGTTGCGCGCTGTCCGCTGCGGCGTGTTTTTACTACGGCGTTGCTGGCTGTTTGGTACAGCCGGCCTTGGCTTTTACTGGCTTTGCCACTAAAATCCGCATTTTTCAGTGTTACCGAGGTTACCTATGTCAAATGATGCTTTACTTGCTATCCGGACTGAATATGCCGTGACGCGGGTCACCAAAACTGTATTCCCGGGCCGGACTAATCACCACAATACGTTATTTGGGGGAGAGGCGCTGGCCTGGATGGACGAGGCCGCTTTTATCGCCGCCACCCGATTTTGCCGTAAACCACTGGTGACCGTATCCTCAGATCGGGTTGATTTTAAAGAGTCCATTCCGGCTGGCACTATCATTGAACTGGTGGCGCGGATTGAACATGTGGGCCGTACCAGTATTAAAGTGAAGGTCGATATTTTTGTTGAGAATATGTATAGCGACGATCAACATAAAGCCATTTCAGGCACTTTCACTTTTGTCGCACTTGGACCTGATCGTAAGCCTACGCCGGTACTGGGTTAAAGCATCGTCGCCGCAAGCAAAGATTGCGGCATCCTTCCTGCTATGACTCATTCGAGATTGACCTCAACGC
This sequence comes from Rheinheimera sp. B2H12, assembly GCF_059620065.1. NCBI lineage: Bacteria > Pseudomonadati > Pseudomonadota > Gammaproteobacteria > Chromatiales > Chromatiaceae > Rheinheimera > Rheinheimera sp. B2H12. The sequence goes on from NZ_CM184363.1 coordinate 2,579,098, forward strand.
TGATTGCAGCGCGCTGCTTGCGACTAACGGAGATCTGACTGAGTTTAACACCCGAAGTCAGTTCAGCTTCTTTGGTATAATTCAGCACTCTGTATTGTGTTAGCTTGGTCTGACTGAGAATTATCTTTGCAAAAATTTCTTGAAGATCGCCACCGCCAGTTTTGGTTATTACATACCTTAGGCTGGATGGGATTTGCTGTGGTCGGTTACCTGGGCTCTTTATTTCAGGAGATGCGCCAGGCTTATCTCATTGTGGTGGCGCTGGATGCCTATGCCGGTTGGTTATTATCCATCCCATTACGATACGCCTTTCAGCGGATGTGGTTCTGGGCGCCCTGGCAAATGATTCTGTCTATTCTGTCACTGGCTTTTGTCATTGCCAGTGGCTGGACTGTGGTGAAAAACTTTAACTACTGGGAGATTTACCGGCATGGTTACCGGCCTGACGACTGGATCCAGTATTTCAATCAAACCTCGGTCGGCTTTTATGTCATTCTGAGCTGGAGCGGGCTTTATTTCGGCATCCGTTATTATCAGACGCTACAGCTGGAAAAACAAAAATCGCTCACCGCCTCCAATAAAGCGCATGAAGCCCAATTGAAAATGTTGCGTTATCAGCTCAACCCACATTTTTTGTTTAATACGCTTAATGCGATTTCAACCCTGGTGCTGATTAACGAAGCAGATACCGCCAATAAGATGCTTAGCCGGCTGAGCGATTTCTTGCGCTATTCCTTGTACAAAGATCCAATTAATAAAGTGCCATTGCAGCAGGAAATTTATGCGGCGAACTTGTATCTGGAAATTGAAAAAGTCAGATTCTCCGAGCGATTGACCATTGATATTGATATTGCAGAAAATACCAGCCAGGCGCTGGTCCCCAGCCTTATTTTGCAACCCTTAGTAGAAAATGCCATCAAATATGCAGTCGCCAGTCAGACCTGCGGCGGTACTATCAATATCAAGGCCAGCAAGTTCGGCCATGACTTACTGATTGAAGTGGCCGACAATGGCCCAGGCATGCCGATTGACGATGGTTTACCCAAAGACAGTGGCGGTGTTGGTCTGGTCAATACCCGAGAACGACTGGCAGCGTTATATGATAAAGATTTTTCCCTGGTGTTGACGCACAATCAGCCAAAAGGGGTAAAAGTAAATATCCGGATCCCGTTTGAGGTGGAAGTTAGCGATGAAGAACATGCTTAAAGTAGTAGTTGTTGATGATGAACCGTTAGCACGCAAAGGGATGTTAATGCGGCTGGCAGCTTTCCCGGAATTGCAGATTGTTGCACAGTGCAGCAATGGGGCGGAAGCTATTGAAGCTATTTGTGACCTGCAACCTGATGTGGTGTTTCTTGATGTAGAAATGCCGGTACTGGACGGTTTTGCGGTATTAAAGCAACTGCAACAAAAGCAGATCAGCTTACCTTACATCATTTTTGTCACTGCATTTGATCAATATGCGCTGAATGCCTTTGATGTCAATGCCGTAGACTATGTGTTAAAGCCGGTTGAAAACGAAAGATTAAAAGCCGCGGTGGAAAAGCTGTTAAAAGTATCGCTGGCACGCGACGACCATAAACACAAAGGTCAACTGGCACAGGCGGTGGCTAAACTGACCGGCGAAAATGCTGATCACATTTTGCAGCGGCTGGATCAGGAAGAACCAGTGATGAATGATCGTTATCCGGAAGCCATTAGTATCAAAGACAGTGGTGAAATTACCAGAGTTCCTGTAGCCAATATCGACTGGGTTGATGCGGCCGGCGATTATATGTGTATCCATACCAAAGATGGTCAAACCCACATTTTGCGCCGTACCATGAAAGAACTGGAGCAGGAACTGGATCCGCGGCAATTTGTGCGGGTACACCGTTCGGCGATCGTGAACGTCAATACCATCGCTAAATTGCAAATGCTAGCCAATGGAGAACATCAGTTAATGCTGACCAATGGTCAGGCAGTGAAAGTCAGCCGTAGTTACAAAGACCGGGTCAAAACGGTATTTAGTTCGTAACAGTCATCTTTCCTGCTCCTGAAGGGAGTACTGGGCCCGGCGCTTGCGCCGGGGTAGTGCGACATTGGCAAAACAAAGACCTAAAATAGCTATCTGCTGTATGACATTCATGTTGGAACGCAGCAATACAGCAAATGTTAGTCTTTTGATGCAGTTCTCAGGCCGGTTTGCTATCTTGCAGCAGCTTTTGTTGCCAGCCTAATAAATATTGATCCGCTAATTTTTTGCGCTCGCCGGTCAGTGCCAATGGGTACAACACCGCCTGACCTGCTTGCTCACCCGCCATCATCAGATGGGCATGACCGGCCAATAATTGCTCCACGGCAAAAGCGCCGAGTTTAGTCGCCAGGATCCGATCGGCCCCGACCGGACTACCACCACGTTGTAAATGCCCCAGCACACAAGCGCGGCACTCAGTGCCAGACAGAGTGGTTAATTCGCTGGCCAGCGCCGCTGCACCTGGCGGATACATAGTTTCTGCCATCACAATAATGTAACTGCCATGGCCATATTCGCGTTGTAACTGCTGAATATCCTGCACCAAATCAGCAATATCGACTTTGTCACCATATTCAGGACAAATAATCTGTTCGGCGCCACCAGCAATGCCGGCCGCTAACGCCAGATACCCACTGTGTCGTCCCATCACTTCAACCAGAAAAATACGTTCAAAAGCATCAGCGGTGTCGCGGATTTTATCAATCGCATCTAAAGCGGTATTGACCGCCGTGGCAAAACCAATCGTAAAATCAGTACCATCCACATCATTATCAATGGTGCCTGGAATACCGCAGATTTGGCCGGCAAAAAAAGGCGCGATAGCCTGGCAACCTCGGAAACTGCCGTCACCACCAATCACTAACAAGGCATCTAGCTGTAAATCCGTTAACAGCCGGCCTGCCAGCGCAGGGCCATCAGGGGTCTGTAGCTGTTGGCAGCGGGCACTTTTCAGTAAAGTGCCCCCGAGTTGAATACAGTGTTTCACCTCGGTTGGGGTTAGCCATTGCCAGTCGGCACTGAAAATACCATTAAAGCCATGCCGAAACCCCAGCACTTCGATGCCGGCTGCCGCTGCGGTCAGTACCACAGCGCGAATGGCTGCATTCATACCTGGCGCATCACCGCCTGAAGTTAACAAGCCAATCCGTTTGATCTTTGCCATTGATATCTCCTGGTCGCTGATAGCGATGGTTAGCATTTCATTATATAACCTGAACTCGGGTTAATGAGTGCCGAGCAGGGTGATTGATATCAGTCATTACATATTTCTAATTTAATCGGTAGATTTTCGTGGATATCAAGGCGGTTTTTCTAGCCATAGCTGGCTATGGCTAGAAAAAACAACGCAGAGAGGCACGAAAAGATGCCTATGAAACGGTATTGCTTAACCCGAATTCAGGTTATATAGAGCCTTACTAAGCAACTGACAGTGTGCCATGCCACAACGGCCTTTGTGTTGATTTGTCGCAATGAAATTCATGCTAGCCCTCAGCGTCTGCGAAGGCTGCAACGGCGCGTTTAACATCAGAAATATACGCTGAAAGCAGGCGACAGCCTGCAAAAAAACAGCCAAAATAGCCGCCTTGGGTTTATTGCAGTTTTTGTTACAGGAAAAATTATGCATCAGGCATCCGGTAATAGTTTGACCGGTTTTTTACTCGCGCTGATTACTGCAGTACTGTGGGGCATGTTACCAATTGCACTAAAAGTACTGCTGACTGAATTAACCGCCAATACCATTACTTGGGTTCGTTTCCTGGCGGCGGCTGTTTTTGTCTGTCTGGTGTTGTTTAAACAGGGCAATTTGCCTGGTTTTAGCAAGTTACGCGGCAAAGCCGGGATATTGATGCTGATTGCAGTAGCCGGTTTGTTATCAAACTACATTTTATATCTGATGGGGCTCAATTTACTGACTTCAGAGACTGCCCAGGTGGTGATCCAACTGGCGCCATTTCTGATGATGTTAGGGGGTATCTTTATTTTCCGCGAACGCTTGTTGTTGTGGCAAAAAATCGGTGCTGTTACCCTGGTCGCAGGCCTGTTGCTGTTCTTTAACGACCGGTTGTTACTGTTGTTAACGCAGCTCGGTCAGGATAGTTTTGGTGTGTTACTGGTGATTATCGCCGCCATTACCTGGGCTTGTTATGCCTTGGCGCAAAAACAGCTGTTGATGCATTACAGCTCCCAGCAAATTATGCTGTTTATTTATGCGGCTGGCACTTTGTGTTTTTTACCCTTGGCCGACATCAGCCCGGTACTGGAATTATCGTTGTTACACTGGGGCTTACTGCTGTTTTGTTGCCTGAATACCATTATCGCTTACGGCGCTTTTGCCGAAGCACTGCAACATTGGGAAGCCTCTAAAGTCAGTGCCGTTCTGGCCATTACGCCACTACTGACCATTTTATTTGCCAATCTTGCGGCCTGGTTATGGCCTGCAGCCCCCGAGCCACAAGCACTGAATGTCTGGTCTGTGGCCGGTGCTGTGATGGTGGTGATTGGCTCAGCAGTGACAGCTCTGGCACCAGTTCTGAAGCAGTGGCGGCTGGCACAACAGGCGCAGGCTTAGCTGATACTTTAAAGCAGCAACAAAAAATGCCGCATTTGCGGCATTTTTTTGCTCGGCTGCTGAGCTGATTCAGCAGCACTGTGCAGATCATTATTTCACAGTAACGATTTTACAGGTGTTTGAAGCACCAACAGTTTCCATCACATCACCATGCGTCAGGATCACTAAATCACCTGTTTGCAGACCTGCCACTTTTTTTACCGCTGCCACTGCATCATCCGCCAGATGATCATTACTGATGCCGTGGCTGTCAAAAAATACCGGGTAAACGCCACGATACAACGCCATTTTATTCAGCGTTTTGACATGACGGGATAAGGCATAAATCGCATGCGAAGAGGTAATGCGCGACATTAGTTTAGCAGTGTAACCTGATTCAGTCAGCGCAATAATGGCCTTGATGCCTTCTAAGTGATTGGCTGCATACATGGCTGATAACGCGATAGTTTCACTGATTTCAGTGAAAGTGACGTCCATCCGGTGTTTAGAAGACATCACTTTTGGATGTTTCTCAGCCCCATCACAAACCCGGCCCATGGCTTTTACAGTTTCAGTCGGATACTTACCGGCGGCAGTTTCAGCCGATAACATCACCGCATCTGTACCATCTAACACCGCGTTGGCAACATCCATCACTTCAGCACGGGTCGGCATCGGGCTTTCAATCATCGATTCCATCATCTGCGTTGCCGTGATCACCACGCGATTGAGCTGACGGGAACGGGCAATAATACGTTTTTGCTGACCCACTAATTCAGCGTCCCCAATTTCAACGCCTAAATCACCACGCGCCACCATAACCGCATCTGAAGCCCGGATAATATCATCCAGCGTAGCATCATCAGCAACTGCTTCAGCCCGTTCCACTTTAGATACAATCAAAGCCTCAGAACCGGCATCACGTGCCAGTTGTCGCGCCAGACGCAGATCATCACCAGTCCGCGGGAAAGATACTGCCAGATAATCAACATCAATGCTGGCTGCTAACGCGATGTCGGCTTTATCTTTATCAGTCAGGGCAGGGGCTGATAAACCGCCACCGAGCCGGTTAATGCCTTTGTTGTTACTCAGTTTGCCAGCCACTGAGACCTTGGTGTAAATCCGCGGACCGACCACATGATCAACCACCAGTTGAATGCGTCCGTCGTCTAATAACAACACATCGGCTGGTTTCACATCACCTGGCAATTCTTTGTAATCAATACCAACCTGAGTTTCGTCACCCAGGCCTTTAGCCAATTGTGCATCCAGCACAAAATCCTGACCTTCGGTCAGTTCAACACTACTGTTTTTAAAAGTGGAGACGCGAATTTTTGGGCCCTGCAGATCACCTAAAATAGCCACATGCGCTGAAGTCGCGGCAGCGGCGGCACGGACCATCACAGCACGTTGCAGATGGTCATCAGCACTACCATGGGAGAAATTAAAACGGAATACGGTGGCACCGGCCAGAATAAGTTTTTCGATAGCGGCCTGGGTATTGGTTGCCGGGCCTAGGGTGGCCACTATTTTCGTTCTTCTTGGCATCTGCTGCTCCTGGTTGGAAATATCCGGAAAATGAACTTTCTGCCGTTACCAACCCGCTGGGTAATTTTGCGGTAACGGCCGAATGTTCATCAGTGTAATGTAATTTAATTACAGAATATAGCGAAAAAGTGGATATAAGTTACAGATTGGCGCTGCTTATTGGCACCGAATCGGCTTAAAAATCTTTTTTATCGAATCTGGAGCCACGTAAACTGTCTTTTACTTTCTTCAGATTTTCCCGGAATTTTGTACCACGTCTTAAGGTAAAACCGGTAGCGAGGATATCAATCAACACCAATTGTGCGACCCGAGATGCCATCGGCATATACATATCGGTATCTTCCGGTACGTCCAGCGATAATACTAAGGTACATTCTTTTGCCAGTGGACTGTCATAAGCAGTTACCCCAATCACAGTGGCATCATTTTCACGGGCAATCGCTGCGATATCGCATAAATTTTTTGTCCGGCCGGTGTGACTGATGCAAACCACCACATCCCCTTCGCTGCTGTTAATGGCACTCATCCGCTGCATCACAATGTCATCAAAACACACCACTGGGACGTTAAAGCGGAAAAATTTATTTTGCGCATCGTGGGCGACAGAGGCAGAAGCTCCTAAGCCAAAAAAGGAGATTTTTTTCGCTTGGGTCAGCACGTCTACAGCGCGATTAATGGTATTAATATCAACGTTTTGTCTTGCCGCATCCAGCGCAGCCATCGTCGATTCGAAAATTTTGGCGGTGTAAGCTTCCGGGCCATCGTCTTCTTCGACGTGACGGTTTACATAAGGCGTGCCATTGGCGAGGCTTTGCGCCAGATGCAGTTTAAAATCAGGGAAACCTTTGGTATCAAGCCGGCGACAAAAACGGTTGACGGTTGGCTCAGACACATCAGCCATTTTGGCTAGGGCCGCAATACTGCTATGAATTGTGGTCTGCGGGTTGGCCAGGATCACATCAGCGACTTTGCGCTCAGACTTACTGAAACTGTTTACACTGTTTACGATCTTTTCCAGTACATTCATCCGAATTTATTCCTGCGTTGACTATCGCGCACCTGAGCCAGGCTCGTGATTGAGTATGTAATTAATTTTGTAGCCCAACCAGGGCGGCAACAACAAAAGTGATAAACTTACCACATAACTAATGATACAACTGAAAGACTGCCTTAAGATATAGGCTACGTCAAAACTTTAGCTAAGTTGTAATTTAATTACATCTTTTATGATTTACAAGCGGCAATCACTCGGCTAGTATGCGGTCAAGTGTTGTAAAATTACATCGAAACAAGGGTCAGCTTCATGACAGCAACAGCACAATCGAATAAAGCCTGTGATCTTATTCTGTTTGGCACCAAAGGCGATCTGGCACGCCGTAAACTTCTTCCTGCATTATATCAATTAGAGAAAGCGGGTTTATTGCATACCGATAGCCGTATTACCGGTGTTGCCAGAGATCAGATGACCCTGGCGGATTACGTTGAACTTGTTGAAACAAATTTACAGAAATTTGTCAAAGAGCCGCTGGACGCCGATGTGCTGACGCGGTTAAAAGCCAAGTTGCAATATGTACAAATTGATTTAACCCAGGCTGACGACTATCTGAAGCTGACCGCAGTCACTGACATTAAAAATCGCATCCCGGTCAGTTATTTCGCTACTGCGCCTTCTTTATTTGGCAACATTTCACAAGGTCTGGACGCAGCAGGTTTGGCAGTACAGCCTTCAAGAGTGGTGCTGGAAAAACCGATTGGCCATTGCCTGGAATCATCAAAAGTTATTAATGATGTAGTGGCGCGTTATTTTCAGGAAAATCAGATTTACCGTATTGACCACTACTTAGGTAAAGAAACTGTGCTGAACTTATTGGCACTGCGTTTTGCTAATGCCATTTTTGCCTCGAACTGGGATCACAATGCCATTGATCATGTGCAGATTTCAGTGGCAGAAGAAGTAGGGGTTGAAGGACGCTGGGGTTATTACGACGATGCTGGTCAGATGCGCGATATGGTGCAAAACCATTTACTGCAAGTATTGTCCCTGATCGCCATGGAACCACCAGCCAGTCTGGACGCTGACAGTATCCGTGATGAAAAATTAAAAGTGTTAAAAGCGTTACGACCAATCAATCTGCAAAACGTGCAGGAAAAAACCGTCCGTGGCCAATACAGTGCCGGTTTTGTTGGTGGTAAAGCTGTGCCTGGTTATCTGGAAGAAGAAGATGCCAGACCAAACAGTAAAACTGAAACCTTTGTCGCGATTAAAGTCGATATCGACAACTGGCGCTGGGCTGGTGTGCCATTTTATCTGCGCACCGGTAAACGGATGCCAAACAAAGTGTCTGAAGTGGTGATCTGCTTTAAACCGCAGCCGCACAATATTTTCCACGAAACTTACAAACAACTGCCAGCCAACAAGTTGATTATCCGTTTACAACCGGATGAAGGTGTGGAAATTCAAATCATGAATAAAATCCCCGGCCTTGGCGAAAATATGCAGTTGCAGCAAAGCAAACTGGATTTAAGTTTTGATGAAACTTTTAAAGCTCAGCGCATTGCTGATGCTTACGAGCGGCTGTTGCTCGAAGCCATGCTGGGTAATCAATATTTATTTGTCCGTCGTGATGAAGTTGAACAAGCCTGGAAATGGGTCGACGGCATTCTGGATGCATGGCGGATCAATAATGAACCACCAAAAGCATATCAGGCTGGTACCTGGGGTCCGGTTGCCGCCATTTCATTGTTAGCGCGCGACGATCGCAACTGGGACGAATAACATGCAGTTACATACATACGCGGATAGTCAGACGTTAAACCTGGCTTTTGCTGACCAACTGACCGAAATTTTGCGAAACGCCATTCAACAGCGCGGCGCAGCTTATCTGGTGGTGTCTGGTGGCCGCACACCACAAGCGCTGTTTCAACAGTTAGCGCAGACCGAACTGGACTGGTCAAAGGTCACTATCACGCTGGCTGATGATAGGTTTCTGCCTGACACTGAGCAAGACAGTAATGAGCGCTTAGTGAAAGCAAGTTTATTACAGCACAAGGCGGCGGCAGCCAGGTTTATCAGTTTATATGCTGATGCCGCGAGCGCTGAACAGGCGATCCCGACCTTACTGCAACGGGTGGCCGACTTACCTACTTTTGATGCCGTGATCCTCGGCATGGGGGAAGACGGCCATACTGCATCATTATTTCCATGTAGTGGCCAAATTAGCGCAGGTCTGGCCGCCGATGCGGCAGATTTATTAGCAGTGCAACCAACAACCGCACCTTATCAGCGGATTTCGTTCAGTAAAGTAAGATTATTAAACAGCCGTGCTTTGTTTTTACACTTGGTGGGTGAGTCTAAGCTCAAAGTGCTGAACGAAGCCGCGGCCGGAACCGACGAATTGGCAATGCCGATCCGTGCTTTTATACACCACACCGATGTTGAGTTATCGGTGATGTTCGCAGCCAAGTAGAGGTCATCATGCATCCGGTTATACAGCAAGTTACCGACAGGATCATCGCACGTAGTGCCAAAAGCCGTGCGATTTATCTGAGCCGTATTGAACAGGCCCGTATTCGTGGTCCACACCGTGGCGCTTTAGCCTGCGGTAATCTGGCGCATGGTTTTGCCGCCTGTAATGCTCAGGAAAAAGCAGACTTACGCAGTCTGACCAAGGCTAACATCGGCATTATTTCCAGCTATAACGATATGTTATCTGCGCATCAACCGTATGAAACTTATCCGGCACTGATTAAACAAGCTGTTGCCGATATTGGCAGTGTAGCGCAATTTGCCGGTGGTGTGCCTGCCATGTGCGACGGCGTGACCCAGGGTCAGCCGGGCATGGAACTGAGTTTATTAAGCCGCGATATCATTGCCATGTCGGCGGCCGTTGGCCTGTCGCACAATATGTTTGATGGTGGCTTGATGCTGGGCATTTGTGACAAAATCGTGCCGGGCCTGCTGATGGCTGCACTTAGTTTTGGCCACCTGCCATTTGTATTTATTCCTGCAGGTCCAATGCCGTCTGGTATCCCGAATAAAGAAAAAGCCAGGGTGCGCCAACTGTACGCCGAAGGCAAAGTGGGTAAAGAAGAATTACTGGAATCTGAGTCTGCGTCTTACCACAGTGCCGGCACCTGTACTTTTTATGGTACCGCCAATTCGAACCAACTGGTGGTCGAAATGATGGGTCTGCATTTACCAGGTTCATCCTTCGTCAACCCAGGCACAGCTTTGCGCGATGAACTGACCAAAGCAGCAGCGCGTCAGGTGACACGTTTAACAGATTTAGGGACTGAGTATTTGCCAATCGGCCATTTGGTTGATGCCAAGGCTGTGGTCAATGGCATTGTTGGTCTGTTAGCGACCGGTGGTTCCACCAACCATACCATGCACCTGGTTGCCGTTGCCCGCTCCGCTGGTTTTATTGTCAACTGGGATGATTTTGCTGATTTATCCAATGCCACCCCCTTATTAACCCGGATTTATCCAAATGGTCAGGCTGATATCAATCACTTCCAGCACGCAGGCGGCATGGCGTTTTTGATCCGCGAACTGCTCGATGCGGGTTTGTTGCATGAAGATGTCCACACAGTGGCAGGTTTTGGGTTACGCCGTTATACCCAGGTGCCGGTATTACAAGATGGGCATTTGGTATGGGTCGATGGTCCGGCCGTGTCTGGTGATGACACTGTACTGGCAACCGCGGCCAAGCCGTTTAAAGATCATGGTGGCTTACAGGTACTGTCAGGGAATGTCGGTCGTGGCGTGATCAAAACTTCAGCCCTGCGTCCGGGTACAGAAATTGTCAAAGCACCCGCAGTAGTGTTCTCCAGCCAGCACGAATTGGATGCCGCTTTTAAAGCCGGTGAACTGGATAAAGATTGTATTGTGGTCGTTCGATTCCAGGGACCAAAAGCCTGTGGTATGCCAGAGCTGCATAAACTGACCCCACCACTGGGTGTATTACAAGATCGCGGCTTTAAAGTCGCCCTGGTCACTGATGGCCGGATGTCTGGAGCCTCCGGTAAAGTGCCGGCCGCTATCCATGTCACACCGGAAGCGGTGGATGGTGGCGTGATCGCCAAAATCCAGACCGGTGATTTGATGCTGGTCGATGGCGAAACTGGTTTATTACAAGTGTTTGTTGCTGAAGAAGAACTGGCACAACGTCCAGCCGCAGTGCGGGATATGTCAGAAAGTTATTATGGCATGGGCCGCGAAATTTTCGGTGGTCTGCGCACAGTACTGACTGGGGCCGAGCAGGGTGCTTGCAGTCTGTTTACCACTGAGGAACATCTGCATGGTTAAGTTCGCCATTGTCGCTGATATTGGCGGCACCAATGCCCGTTTCAGCCGGGTCGATCTGGATACGCTGGCACTGGACCACGTGGTCGTCTACCCATGTGCTGATTTTGCCACGCTGGCACTGGCGTTAAGTTATTACCGCAACGAACAACAACTGCAGGACATTGCCCATGTCGCAGTGGCTATTGCTTGTCCGGTCAATGGCGATGTCGTGAAAATGACCAATTTTCACTGGCAGTTTTCGATTGAACAAACCAAAGCCGAACTGGCATTGGCCGAATTTATCGTCCTGAATGATTTTACCGCAGTGGCCATGTCGCTGCCGGCATTAAAACACAGCGAAAAAATTCAGTTTGGTGAAGGCAGTGCTGATGCGACCAAACCAATGGCGGTGTTAGGTGCCGGTACTGGTTTAGGCGTCGGTCATCTGATCCCAACCGCGCATGGCTTTATACCATTGCCAGGCGAAGGCGGTCACACCGACTGGACGGCACAAAATGAGCAGGAATGGTTTATTCAGCGGTATCTAGCGGCACATTATGGTCATGTGTCACCGGAGCGCTTGTTGTCAGGCCCAGGCATCGAAAGTTTGTATCTGGCATTAGCAGCTTATCAGGGCCTGACGGTTGAACCTATGTCGGCTGCTGCGATCAGTCAACATGCCCTTAATGGCAGCGATGCCTTATGTAGTGCTGTGATTGCGCAGTTCTTTGCCAGTTTAGGCGCGCTGGCCGGCGATTTAGCCCTGACCCTCAGCACTTTTGGTGGTGTTTATGTCGGCGGCGGTATTGTGCCGAAGTTATTGCCATTACTGGCAGACAGTCCATTTCGCGAGCGTTTTGAAGCAAAAGGACGTTTTACCGACTTTAACCGGCGTATTGCCACTTATGTCGTGACTGCAGAGCAACCGGGCTTACTGGGCTGCGCTGTCTACCTGAAACAAATTCTGGCGAGTTAAACTTATGTCTTTTCAAAATTGGCAATTACAACCTGACACTCTGTTTGCACAAGGACCTGTGGTTCCGGTCATTGTGATTAAAGATCTCGCTACTGCAGTGCCACTGGCAAAAGCGTTATTGGCCGGCGGCATTAAAGTTCTGGAAGTCACTTTACGTACCCCGGTGGCATTAGATGCCATCAAATTGTTATCGGTTGAAGTACCGGATGCGATTGTGGGGGCAGGGACTGTCACCACGGCAGAACAGTTACAAAAAGTGATAGCTGCCGGTGCCAAGTTTGCCATTAGCCCTGGTCTGACCAGGGAATTGCTGGCAGCCGGTAAAGACGCGCCAATCCCGCTGATCCCAGGTATTGCATCCATTTCTGAACTGATGGAAGGTACGGGGCTGGGGTACACCCACTTTAAGTTTTTCCCGGCAGAAGCCGCCGGTGGCGTGAAAACATTAAAATCGATTCACGGGCCATTTTCTGACATCCGTTTTTGCCCGACCGGCGGCATCAATGAGAAAAACTTCCTGGAATACCTGGCACTGCCAAATGTGCGTTGTGTCGGTGGCTCCTGGATAGTGCCGGACGATGCGATTGCCAGCGGTGACTGGCAACGGATCACAGATTTGTGTCTGGATGCGGTCGCCAAAGCCAATACAGTGTTATAAGTTATTCGTCACTGGCATGCCGTGCCTTCACAGGCCGCATGCCAAATCCAGTTGTTGCCAGAATTTATCCTCCAGACACTGGGTCACATTGACCCGCATAAACCTGTCCGCATCTGCTTGCAAACTGAAATGCGTGCCTGGCGCCAAAATAATCTGCCGCGTTGCCATCTTAGTTGCCAGCTCAGCTGCGCTGAGATGATCCGGCAAGGCTAACCACAATAAATAACCTGCTTCCGGCTGATACCATGGCAGAAAACCACGGCGGCGAAATTGCGCACTGACCTCGTTCATGGCAGCACTGAGGCGTTTTTTCAGTTGGTCCAGATGACGGCGGTAAGCGCCCCCCGTCAATACATGATAAACCAATCGTTCTACCGTCTGTGAGGTGGAGCTGCCGGTGATCAGTTTTAAATCAGTCAGGGAAGCAATTTGTTCGGCGCTGGCCGCGATATAACCCACTCTTAAATCGGCTGAAATGGTTTTAGACAGGCTGCCCAGATAAATTCCACGCCGCAATCCGGTCAGACTGGCATAACGGATCGCGCTCTGATGTTCAAAATCAGCGTAGATATCGTCCTCAATCAATAAACATTGATGCTGCTGTAGCAGTTCCAGCACCTGAAAGGCTTTTTGCGGACTGACGCAGGTACCGACCGGATTCGATAATACTGAATTGGTCAGATAAGCTTTGGGCTTGTCGTTGACAAGCAACTGTGCCAAAGCCGTCAAATCAGGGCCATCCACCTGGCGCGGCAGCGGCACGATTTTCAGTTGATAAAGCCGCAGCATCGCAAAGAAATTATAAAAGCCCGGATCATCGACCAGCACCGCATCCCCGGGCTTTAGATAAAGCCGCATGCAGAGATCCAACGCATGAGTGGCACTGGCGGTTAACAAAATTTGTTGCGGCTGTGCCGGAATATTCAACTGCGATAAGCGCTCCGATAAATAGCGGCGTAACAATAAATTGCCCTGGGCCGGACCATAATCGGACAAAGATTGTGGTAAGCGTGCCACTTCACGCATCGCCTGGCGAATTGCGGCGGCAGGCAGCCACTCCGGCATCAGCCAGCCAGCGGCAGGTTTCATCACGCTCGATTCCCGCTGCAGGGTTTGCCGTAATAACGCCACTTCTGACGACAAAGCACTGTGGCCGGCCGTGGCTTCAGCGAACAGCGCCACTTGCTGCGTTCTGGCCACATAGACACCACTGCCAGCCCGGCTCACCACCAGAGATTCAGCCGCTAACCGTTCATACAACTCGCTGATGGTAAATTTACTCACCTGTAACGACGCTGCTAATTGCCGGATGGAAGGCAGTTTCATCCCGGCTGGCCAACGGCCACAACTGATCTGGCCTCTGGCGTAGCTTAACAGTTGTTTTGACCAGCTTTGCGGACTGCTTTTGTCCAATGGCCAAAGCAGGTCAGCCGGTACGTTGGTGCTTGCGGTTGTGCTGACAAGTGTCATGGGTTTTGTTCCTGTACAGTTAGGTGCGTTATCGCACAACTGTCCTGATTGTCTGGCTTAATTGTCCAGTATAGTAACAAGCTGTCGCGACTTGTCTAGCCCGGATAACAAACCGCTAAAACCAGTAGCAACAGTCTTGTTGCCATCAACCGCAACAGAGGACAACTGATTTCAGTTGCACTGCTGCGCTTACCACGTCATAAAAAAGGATCTGAAGATGTCACTGCCAAAACCCTGTCCACCTGCTAGCGCTACGGCCATCAGCGCGCTGCCAGCAGCAAGCACTACTGATTATGTCCGGGGTTTAGGCTGGGGCATGCTTGGTGTGCTGATGTTTTCCGGCGGTATTCCAGCCACCCGCTTGGCAGTGGCCGAATTACCCGTCATCTTCGTTGGCAGTGGCCGCGCTGTCGTGGCAGCCTTATTAAGTTTGCTGTTGTTATTGCTGTTAAAGCAAAAAATACCAGCCCGGCAATATTGGCCGGCCTTAGCTGTCGTGGCTTTTGGCGCTGTGTTTGCTTATCCGATTTTTTCCGCTGTGGCGATGCAAACCGTGGATGCCAGCCATGGCATTCTGGTCAGTACTGTGATGCCACTTTTTACCGCTATTTTTGGTGCCTGGTTGGGTAAACAATGGCCCAAAGCCGGTTTCTGGGGCTGTGCGCTGGCCGGTTCAGCGGCGGTACTTTGGTACGCCGAAGGCTCTACCAGTGGCGGCTTGGCCAGTGGTGACTGGTGGCTGATCCTGGCTTGTATTTGTTGTGGTTTAAGTTATGCCCAAGGCGGGTTATTAGCCCGCCATATCGGTAGCTGGCAGGTGATTTGCTGGGCTCTGGTGTTTTCGCTGCCACTGTTACTGCCGCTGTGCTGGTATTATCAACCTGTTGATTATGCAGTGAGTTTGCAGAGTTGGCTCGGTTTTGCTTACTTAGCCATTTTTAGCATGTTCCTCGGTTTTTTTGCCTGGTACAAAGGTTTGGCGCTGGGTGGCGTCGCACAAATTGGTCAGTTGCAATTGCTGACACCCTTTTTAGCTTTCAGTTGGTCGGCCTTGTGGTTAGGCGAGAGCATCAGTGCGCTGCAGTGGCTGGTTGCGGCGGTGGTGGTGCTGGCTATTGCATTGGGAAAAAAACTGGCTTGAGGTGGTCAGGCTACACTGCCTGGCACTTTATTGTCATCTTTGCGTGATAATGTCGGCCGGGCTGCGGCTTTACTTTGTAATTTGCCGCTAAAAAGCGTATAGTACGGCGCTTTTTTAAAGGCATCTCCTGGCCCGGTTCTTGACCGGCGCCAGGCCAATTATCAACGCTGTGGCGATAGCCCCAGCAATTAAGCCAGGCGATTAATCCGTGATAGCTACCGCAAACATTACTATGCAATTTGGCGCTAAGCCGTTGTTTGAAAACATCTCAATCAAATTTGGTTCCGGCAACCGTTATGGTCTGATCGGCGCCAACGGCTGCGGTAAATCAACCTTTATGAAAATCCTGAGCCGCGAACTGGAACCCAGTGCCGGTAATGTCATGGTTGAACCCAATATGCGGGTAGCAAAACTGCATCAGGATCAGTTTGCTTTTGAGCAGTTTAGTGTCATCGACACTGTGATCATGGGCCATTCCGAGCTGTGGCGTGTGAAAGCTGAACGGGATCGGATTTACGGCAGTGCCGAGATGAGCGAAGAAGACGGCATGATTGTCGCCGATCTGGAAGTTGCCTTTGGTGAAATGGATGGGTATACCGCAGAATCCCGCGCCGGCGAACTGTTGTTAGGGGTAGGTATTCCGGTAGAACAACATTTTGGCCCGATGTCGGCGGTGGCACCAGGCTGGAAACTGCGGGTGTTACTGGCACAAGTACTGTTTGCCAATCCAGAAATCATGTTACTGGACGAACCCACCAACAACTTGGACATTCACACCATCCACTGGCTGGAAGACGTGTTATCCGAACGCAATTGCACCATGATCATCATTTCGCACGACCGTCACTTCCTGAACTCAGTTTGTACCCATATGGCTGATTTAGACTATGGCGAACTGCGCGTTTATCCGGGTAACTATGATGACTATATGTTTGCTGCCACTCAGGCTCGCGAGCGTTTGTTATCAGACAATGCCAAGAAAAAAGCGCAGATTGCTGAATTGCAGACCTTCGTCAGCCGCTTCTCTGCCAACGCTTCTAAAGCGCGGCAGGCCACATCTCGTGCTAAACAAATCGAAAAAATTCAGTTAGATGAAGTGAAAGCATCCAGCCGGGTCAATCCATTTATCCGCTTTGAACAGCAAAAACAACTCTATCGGATGGCGCTGGAAGTTGAAGGTCTGGACAAGAGCTTTGGCGATCTGCATCTGCTGAAAAATCTCAGCCTGAATATTGAAGTCGGTGAAAAAGTTGCGATTCTGGGCACCAACGGTATCGGTAAATCAACCTTACTGAAATGTCTGGTCGGTGAAATGCAACCTGAAGCCGGTATCGTCAAATGGTCTGAAAACTGCAACATCGGCTATTATGCGCAAGATCACGAATATGAATTTGCGGAAGATATGACGGTGTTTGACTGGATGGCACAGCATAAACAGCCTTCTGATGACGAACAGGCAGTGCGTGGCATTTTGGGTCGGTTATTATTTTCACAGGATGACATTAAGAAAAAAGTAAAAGTGTTGTCAGGTGGTGAAAAAGGTCGGATGTTATTTGGCAAACTGATGTTACAACGGCCAAATATTCTGGTGATGGATGAACCAACCAACCACTTGGATATGGAATCGATTGAGTCCTTAAACATGGCACTGGAAATGTACAAAGGCACCTTGCTGTTTGTCAGCCATGACCGTGAGTTTGTTTCATCGTTAGCCACCCGTATTATTGAAATTACCGATAAAGATACCCGTAACTTTGTCGGCAGCTACGATGACTACCTGGCACAGACCTTAGCACAAGGCTAAACAACAGCTGTTTGGTCGTCAGCAAAGGCAATCAATGGATTGCCTTTGTTGTTTAATCATCCAAATTCGAGTTGCGGCCGGAATGCTGGATCCGGTCTAGCACTATCACAGTCGCCAGCAAATGGGCCGTCCACTGTGGGGCAAAAATATCCACGCCATAGGTATCCGACCAGCTAAACCAAGCCTTGGAGATTTGCGCCAGCAACTGACCCTGTTGCCGGATTTGGTATTCGTGCTGCCATAAATTACCCTGAATTTCTAATTCCCCAGCCGGACTGTCAATGGTAAAACGACTGGTCCAGAACGGCCAGAATCTTTTGCGGATCAGCCACTCACTGCCATCAGTCCCCACCAGACGACAGGCTGGCAACAAGGTCAGGTACTTGCGTTTAATCTTGAGGATTTCCTGGCCACGGGCATCAAACAGGGTTTGGCTACTGGAGATACTAAAAAATTTTCCTTTGGCCGTCATGGCAATCCGGCCTTGTTCATCCTGAATATCAAAACTGTCGGTCAGGCTGAATATTTTTTGCTTGATCTGATATTTCATGGCACATCCGCTTGGTCATCTGATGCCAAGACGTTAAAACAAGCTCAATTGAAAAGATAGTCTGCGCAACACTTTGTTACTATTGTGCCTTGATTTGCGCCTGATCAATCTCCATCAATAATGTCATTGCTGATTGGGTTGTTTTTACCTAAGGTAAACCCAGTTTTTTTGGTGTGTTTCAATTACAGGTGACAAGATGAAAATTAATATTGGCATTGAAGAGCAAGACCGCAAAGAAATTGCCGCCGGTTTAGCAGCGCTGCTGGCTGATACCTACACTTTGTATTTAAAAACCCATAATTATCACTGGAATGTCACTGGGCCTATGTTTCAGGGGTTACATACACTGTTTGAAACTCAATATACTGAACTAGCTCTGGCGGTTGATTTAATCGCAGAGCGGATCCGGGCTTTAGGCGAATTTGCGCCGGGCTCTTACAAAGAATTTGCCAAACTGACCAGTATTAAAGAAGCCGATGGCCATCCAACGGCTGACGAAATGATTAAAGATCTGGTCAAAGGCCAGGAAGCTATCGCCAAAACCGCGCGCTCTATTGTGCCTGTGGCTGATAAGTCCTCCGATGAACCCACGTTAGATTTACTCACGCAGCGGATGCAGGTGCATGAAAAAAATGCCTGGATGTTGCGCAGCTTAATCAGCTGAATCATCCTCGCTGCCGGAAAACTGGTACCTTATAAAGGTACCAGTCGTCTATTTAATGCAAATACCTGTTTAAAAAGACCTTTCTTTGATTAAAAACATCAATGGCTCTTTTTTCCTGGCGCGCCATCCCTTAGGATGAAACTATCATTTTAAGCTTCGGGGCAACATGATGTTTAACAGCGCATTAAAACAAGAAAATCAGCAACTCAGACAACAAATCAAAGAAATGCAGCAGCAGTTGCAACAACAACAGCAATTGATGCAGCAACAGCAACAGCAGTTTGAGCAACAACAGCAACAAACCAACGCCAGTTTACTGCAACAAAAACAACTCAATAGCAGCCAACTTGCGGGTCATGCAGTGCTGCAACTGGTGCAGCAAACCGTTAACCAACTGGCAGACAGCCTGATTGATGAACGCGCAGCACTGGCTAAACTGGAAGATATTTTTGGCCAGACGCAAAGCGCCATTAAAATGCTGGAGAGTCGCGCTGTCCATATCACCGAACACGCCGACCAAAGTGCTGCCACCGCCAACGTATTGGATGGTACCGCCAGTGCTATTACCCAGCTCATTTCCAGTATCCAGGAAATATCCGACCAAACTAACTTATTGGCTCTCAATGCCGCCATTGAAGCCGCCAGAGCAGGCGAAGCCGGCCGTGGTTTTGCCGTGGTCGCCGATGAAGTGCGTACCCTGGCGGGCAAAGCCAATGATGCCAGTAAGCAAATTGAAAATTTGATCCGCAAAGTCATCGAACAAACCAATAATATCAAGGCCATGGTGTCACAAAGCCAGCAAAGCGCAGCCGATGTCTCCAGCTCGTCCCGTCAGATCGATCAGGTCGTCAATGAAGTGATTGAACGTTCAGAAGCGATGAAAAAACTGATCCGCAGCACCACCACCTTGACCTATTTAAACGGCCTGAAGCTGGATTATATTGATTGGAAAAATCAGGTTTTGCAGGCGCAGATGCAAGGTCAGAGCCTGAGTGCAACCCCAGTTGATCAAAAATATCAGCAGTGGTTCGGCCATGGCTGTTATGGTCAGCGTCACTATGGCCAGTTGAATAGTTTTAAAAATATCGAGCGCTCACATCGGTTGTTCCACGACAAAAGTCGTGAATTACTGCAACTGGGTCGGCAGGGCGAGGGCAACAAAATTAACCAATTGCTGACAGAAATCGACCAGCAGTGTCTTGCTGTAGTCCAAGCCATCACTGCCTTACAGCAGGATGTCGCAGTGTGAAGCAGGATAGAGGACGCAGTTTGTGATTGAGGCCAGGTCATCAGCTAGGCCTCGACCAAAGTCGGCATGACAAGTCATCAGATCTATGCATACTTAACAGCATAGTTGTAGTCTGACAAGGGCAGATCAGCTGGACCCAATATAGATAAAGAGGTACTGATGTTTTTCCAATCCCACCTGAAGCAACAGATCCAGCAGCTCGAGCATAGTTTGCAACAGCTACAACAGCAAAATAGTGCAGAGCAGCAACAGCAACAACAACAGTATCAACAAGAGTTAACCGGCTTAACCACGCAGTTAGTGCAACAACAACATCAGCAGCAAATTTGTGGTTGTATGCTCAGTGGCCATCATTTGTTAGGTTCTATTCGGGAGAATATTGCTGACAATGCCACAGTATTGCAGCAAGAACATCATGCCTTGCAAGAACTTGGTAGTCTGTTTAGCCAAACCAAATCAGCAGTGCGACACCTGGATGAACGAGCCAGACAAATCACCACAGATGCAGCGCAAAGTGCCAAAGTTGCCGCTGTGCTCGATGGTACTGCGGCATCTATTAACCAGCTGATTTCCAGTATTCAGGAGATTTCTGACCAAACCAATTTATTGGCACTTAATGCGGCCATCGAAGCAGCCAGAGCCGGTGAAGCCGGTCGTGGTTTTGCCGTGGTGGCGGATGAAGTCAGGACGCTGGCCGGTAAAGCTCATCAAGCCAGCAGCCAGATTGAACAACTGATCCGTCAGGTGATGGAGCAGACCAGCCATATCCGGCAAATGGTAGCGCAAAGTCAGCAAAGTGCTGATGCAGTAGCCAGCAGTTCAGCGCAGATTGATCAGGTGGTGAATCAGGTGATTGACAGTTCAGATCATATGCAACATGTGATTGCTGAATCGGCGACTATTGCTTTTTTAAACACGGTTAAACTTGATCATGTGGTGTGGAAAAACCGGGTTTATCAATTGTTGCAGCAGCAAAAGCTGCAAGAATCGGCCGGTACCCACCAACAGTGCAGGTTAGGGCAATGGTATTTTCAGGGCGAAGGCCACAAAAAATATAACCAGCTACGCAGTTTTAAACAACTGGATGCGCCGCATCAACAAGTCCATCAGGCTGGCCAGCAAGCTTTACATTGTGCCAGCCAACAGGATTATGATGGCATGCTCAAAGCGCTGCAACTGATGGAACAAAGCAGTGAACAAGTGGCCGCAGCGCTCACCGCCTTACAACACGAAGTATTACGACCTTAAAACGATAGCCGGGTCGTTGCAGTTGTTGCAATGACCTCCATGCAAGATAGCCACTTCAAAGCAATGCCTGCAACAAGCGAAACTGTGATCCCAGCCAAAGTCGACAGATATTTTCCCTAATTTATTCACAGGCATCGCAGGATAACAATGTTGTGCTAGGCTGAATTTACCACTAGAAAAGGCTATCTTCGCTGTGCTGCGCACATCATTCATGCTCAGCAAGATCTGGCTTCTGTGCAGTTATGGCACAGTGCCAGCGTAATGGAGTTCCTTTCCTATATCGACCTTGTCACTCTGTTGCACAGCCAACGGAGCCAAAGCTAAGGAACTGGCGATGAATCAACTTTTGCATATGCTGGAAAGACAAAGCCTGTCTGCTCGACTGACCTTTGGCCTGAGTGCCATGCTCTTAATGATGCTGGCACTGGGATTGAATAATCTTTACAACATCCGGGTGATGAACGAGCAGCTCAATCAATTACACAATCATGAGTTGCAATCGATTTATTTCAGTAAAGACAGTGAGCTCAATCTCGCTTTGATCGCGCATCAACTCGACCAACTGGCTTATCAGCAGGATAGCCAGCTCAGACAGCAGAGCATCAATCGGATTGCCAAAGCAGATAGCAGGCTCAATGCTGCGATCACTCAATTACAACAACGGGTGGTAGATCCTCGCTCTGATGCACTGCTGGCGAATTTTCAGCAGTTATACCAGCAATACAAATTACAACTGGATCAGGCGTTGTACGGCCAACAATCCCAATTCAGCAATCTGGTTGCAGACAAGGCTTTTCAGTCTTTATCACAACAAGCTCAGCAAAGTCTGTCGCAGCACAGTGATATTGAGCGGCAAATTGCCAGCCAGACCATCAATCGTGCAGCGGCTTTAGCCAATCAGTCTACCTGGAACAACGTCCTGGGGTTATTGGCCGCCATGCTGGCCGGTGGATTGCTGGCGACCTTATTAACGAAATCGATGCATGCCCCTTCCAAGCGACTGGAACAGCGGGTACAACAACTGGTTGAAGGCCTGCATGAGCTGGAAGTCCCTCATACCGATTATCCTAATGAAATTGGCCGGCTGGCACGTTGTGTCGATCAATTACGACACGTGGTGTGTGAAATGACGACCCAGCGTTGGGTGAAAACCAATCTGGCACAACTGTCTTCGAGTTTGCAGCAAGTGACCAGCTACCAGGAGTTGTCTGAACATTTTTTGCAACAACTCGGGCCTACATTGGAATTGGGGCATGCCGTCTATTATGTCAGTGATGAGGCAGAGAAAGTGTTAAAACTGGCCGGTAGTTATGCTTTTACCGAACGCAAACAACTGCGTCAGCGCATCGCGGTTGGCGACGGTATTCTGGGCCAGGTCGCACTGGACAAACAACCGATAATTCTGACGGAAGCACCTGCCGACTATGTGCAGATTAGCTCTGGCCTTGGTCAAAGCAAAGCGCTCCATTTGGCGGTGTACCCAGTGATCCGCAATGACCGACTGATGGCCGTGTTAGAAATGGCCAGTTTTCACCGTTTTACCGAGCGGCAATTATTGCTACTGGAAGGGGCTTTACCGCTGTTGGCAATGAGCCTTGAGATTATGCAGCGCACGCTGAAAACGAAAGATTTGCTGCAAGAAAGTCAGCAGCAGGCATTGTCATTACAGGAAAAGTCGGCGTTATTGGCCAGTCAGACCGCAGAATTGGAGCGGCAACAAACCGAGCTGAGAGTCACAGAACAATGGTATCGCGATATCATTAAATCGGCACCGGATGGTTTATTGGTGTGTGATGCACAGGGCATTATCGTGCTGGCCAATCCACAAGTTGCAGCGATGTTTGGCTATCATGAAGCTGAATTGCAGGGTCAGCAATTAGATGCGCTGGTCCCTGATGCAATCCGCCAGCAGCATCCTCAACTGCGGCAAAGTTATATTGCCAAAGGCACGACCCGACAAATGGCTGGTCGTGAGGTGCATGGCCGTTGTAAAGATGGCAGCGAAATATCGGTCGATGTCAGTCTGGCCAAGTTAACTGCAATTGATGGCCTTGGTGCTTGTGTCTGCGCTTCAGTACGGGATGTGACGGAGCGCAAAGCGGCTGAACATAAACTGCAACTGGCCTTTACCGAACTGGAAAAGTCGCAGGCTTTGGTACAAGCGGTGCTAGATAATTCACCCACCGATATTTACGTGAAAGACTTGCAGGGCCAGTTCTTATTGATTAATAAATCTTTTGCCGCATTTCTTGCCAGCCGGTTGCAACTGCAAGCCGGGCAGTTGATAGGGCACCGGCTGGATGAATTTTTAGTGACTGATTTGACCCAATGGATGGATCAAACCGATCAACAGGCATTATTGGCCGGTCAACTGACGGAGTTCGATTACAGCGATGGCGAAGATGAACAAAGTCAAAGCAGACAACTGCTGAAATTTCCGTTAAAAACCTCTGAAGGGGATGCTTTTGCCCTTTGTGTCATTGGTCAAGACACGTCGGAGCGGCAACGAATGCAGTTGCAAATGATGCGCGCGCGCGATGCAGCTGAAACAGCAACAAAAGCAAAAAGTGATTTTCTGGCCAATATGAGTCACGAAATCCGCACCCCGATGAACGCCATAATTGGCATGTCACACCTGGCACTACAGACAAACTTAGACAAAAAACAGCGTAACTATATCGCCAAAGTACATAAAGCGGCAGAAAACTTACTCGGCATCATCAATGACATTCTGGATTTTTCCAAAATTGAAGCGGGTAAACTGAGCCTGGAACAAATTCCGTTCCGCTTAGAAGATGTGCTGGAAAACTTCGCCAGTCTGGTTGGAATGAATGCCGATAATAAAGGGCTGGAGCTGCTGTTTGATTTAGAACCTGATTTACCGACAGCACTGATTGGCGATCCATTGCGGCTTGGTCAGGTGCTGACCAATCTTGGTAATAATGCGGTGAAATTTACTGAGCAAGGCGAAATTATTGTTGGCATCCGCACGTTACACACAACAACGGCACAAGTCAGGCTGCACTTTTGGATCCGTGACAGTGGCATTGGTATGACGGCTGATCAGTGTGCCCGGCTATTTCAGTCATTTTCACAGGCAGATAACTCCACCACCCGTAAATACGGCGGCACCGGGCTGGGTTTGGCGATATCAAAAAATTTGATAGAAATGATGGGCGGCCAGATTTGGGTGGACAGTCAGCCTGAGCAGGGGTCATGTTTCCACTTTGAAGTGAATTTAATACCGCAGATCAATCCGGTGCATAAACGAATGCTCAGAGCGGATGAACTGAGCCATTTACGAACTTTAGTGGTGGATGACAATGCGATGGCGCGTGAAATTCTGGCAACGATGAGCCAGCATTTTGGCCTGGTGACCACTGTCGCTGCAAACGGTGCGGCCTGTCTGGCGGCTTTAGCCAGTGCCGAACAACAAGGACTGCCGTTTGAACTGGTGCTGATGGACTGGAAAATGCCTGGATTGGATGGTATCGATACATTGCAGCAAATCCATCTTCTTTATCCGACCCCCCCTGCGGTAGTCATGGTGACGGCCTTTGGCAAAGATGATGCTCAGCTAAAAGCGCAACAAGTGGGTATACAGCTGCCTTTTGTCTTGAGTAAACCTGTGACACCGTCAACCTTGCTGGAAGCTATCGGCTGTGTGCTTGGAAAATCGGAGCTGACCGAAACACGGCAACAACAGTTACAGGATTTGACTGCTGATTGTACCCGTCAGTTAGCGGGTAAAAAAGTGTTGTTGGTAGAAGATAATGAAATGAATCAGGAATTGGCGCTCGACTTATTACAGCGGGCTGGCTTAAAGGTGGTTGTCGCAGAGCACGGTGCTATTGCGGTGGATATCTTACAACAACAATCCGATTTTGATGCGGTATTGATGGATTGTCAGATGCCGGTGCTGGATGGCTATGCTGCCACCCGGATTATTCGGCAGCGACTAGGGCTTCATTTGCCTATTCTGGCGATGACTGCCAATGCGATGGAAGGTGACCGCCAACTGGCACTGGCTGCTGGTATGAATGATCATATTGCCAAACCGCTGAATATCACGGTGATGTTTGCCACTATGGCCAAATGGTTTGGCACTGGCAGCGTTGGCTCTGACCAGACGCTTGCCACCCCCCAGCAGTCTGCAAGCCAGGTCATACTGCCACAGTTAGCCAGCCTCGATACTGCGGAAGGCTTAGCGCGTACCATGCATCAGCCTGAATTATACCGCCGGATGTTGGCTAAATTTGTTCAGAGCAATCACCATTTGGCGGCACAATTGCAGCAAAGTACCCAACAGCAGGATTGGCCGTTGTTAACCCGACTAGCCCATACCTTAAAAGCAAACGCCGGAACTATCGGTGCCATTAAATTAGCTGAAGCTTCGGCAGCCTTGGAACAGCAGGCCCTGCAAAGCAGCGAAACCGAGCAAATCAGCAATGAACTCAGCTATCAGATCCAATTAGTTGTCAGCTTGTTACAACCTTTACTGACAGCACTGCAGGCATTTTTCGATGGCGATGGCAACAGACCAGACACTCTGCCAGGTTCTGCCCAAGACAGCAGACAGTCGGCACGGTTGACAGCCAGCAACCGAGCCTGGTTTAACTGGAGCAGCCAATTGCAGCAGCTCCGCTTGTTGCTGCAAAGTTGTGATGTCGCCGCTATTGCTGCCACTGAACTGCTTTACCAGTTGCCTCTGGCCGAACCACAATACCAGCAACTGAACCATTTGCAGCAGTTAGTGAGTGGGTTTCAATTTGAAGAAGCAGAACAATGGCTGCAATCTCTGCTTGATGATGCTCAATCAGCAGCCCGTTAAACCGACTGCGGTCAGTAGCAGACCGGCGCTGTGTTCAGGACTGTTACTGATAGCCCCGTTGTATATCTGCCATGATTTGTTGTAACGCTGTCATACTGGCGCCAGTGACATACCAGGCTTGTGCATCAACCAGGATAATCTTGTTATTTTTCCAGGCTTTGGTTTGACGTATTAATGCATTGTCCAGCAATGTCGGTTCGAGCGACTGTTTTTTCGCCATCACTGCAGTGCGATCGATGACAAAAATGATGTCAGGATCATGGGAAAAAATATATTCATTGGAGACTGGTTGGCCATGTAAGCCGCTGGCATTTTCATCACCAGCCGCTTTGACCTGCAAATCCTGATAAATAAAACCATAACGTGATTTTTCACCCAAATAGCTAAAAGCGCCATTGTTATGCAGCAGAATCATTGCTTGTTCAGGTCGGTGCTCAAGTTGTTGCTGCAACTTGAGCCACTGTTGCTGGAGGGCATGGATCAGCTGTTCGGCTTGCTGTGCTTTGCCAAATAAGCTTCCCAGTTGGCGGAAATGACTGATCACCTTACTGATATGCCCAGTGCCACTCAACTGATAATCGATATCGTAATGAATACTGGGTGCCAGGGCGGCGAGCTTCGGATAGTGACTGGCTTGCAATGAAGACAGTAAAATCAGATCCGGTTTTAACTTATAAATCCGCTCCAGATTAGGCTGAACTATCGCACCTAAATCGATAATGGCCGGATCTTGACTGAGCTCAGCCAAAAATGCCGGCACATAATCTTTTGGCATGCCGGCAATCGGCACTTGTAGCAAGTGCAAATGGTCAACATCGTTCATATCCAGCACAGCAATACGTTCAGGCTTTTGCTTGATGATGGCACGACCCAACAGATGACTGATTTCCATCGGTGCAAAGGTGGACGTTTCCTGCACTGAGGCAGTGACGGCGCTATCCTTCATCTCTGGCTGGCAACCGGCACTGAGTAACAGACTGCCGCACAATAAAGCACGGCAACAGCACAACAGCGCAGGGGCCAAAGGTTTAACAGGCATAGAGTTTCTCCGGTTGATTAAAATAATGACAAAAACGACCCAATTCGGTGTGCAGCACCTGGATGGGTAATTGATAGAGTTCAGTGAGTGTGGTTGCCGTCATCACCTGACCGACGTCACCGGCATGACGGATACAGCCCTGCTGCATAGCAACCACCTGATCGGCATAATTGGCCGCCATATTCAGATCATGCAGCACCACAATCACGGTTTTTTGTTGCTGGTCGCGTAAGTGACACAGCACCTGCATCAACTGCACCGCATGTTTTAAATCCAGATTGTTCAGCGGTTCGTCGAGCAGCAAGTAAGGCGTCTGCTGCGCCACCACCATCGCCATAAATGCTAACTGGCGCTGACCGCCGCTGAGCTCATGTAATACTGCGTTTTGCAGTGGCGTCAGGCCCAATAAATCCAGGGCTTGCGCAATGGCATGATGATCGGCCTGCTGCAAGCGCCCCTGGCTGTGTGGAAAACGGCCAAAAGCCACCAGTTCACGCACGGTCAGTTGCAACTGCAGTGATTGAAACTGACATAAGCTCGCCACTTGTCTGGCATAATCCGGTAACGAAAAAGCTTGAATATCGCGGTCAGACAGCAAGATCTGGCCTGAATCGGCTGTGAGTAAACGCGCCAAACACATCAGTAAACTACTTTTACCGGCGCCATTGGGACCGATTAGTGCTGTCAGTTTGCCACTGGCAAATTCGACATTGAGATCCTGCAAAACTTGCCGGTTGCCATAACGCTTGGTTAAACCTTGCACGCTGATCATGACGTCTGCCTTTGTCTGATTAAAAACATGAAAAAATAACCTCCACAGCACAGTTGCAACAATAAACCGACGCTGGTTTTGAAATTAAACAGGTGTTCCACCAGCAACTGCGCCAGCAGAAATAACATCACTGCGAATACAGCTGCGAGCGGCAACCGATGGCGGTGCGACTGACTGCGGCTGAGTGTCGCACTGAGATTAGCGATCAGAATGCCGAAAAAGGCGGTTGGACCGAGCAGACTGGTTGATATCGCCACTAAGATGGCAATCAACGCCAGTTGCCGCTGCAACAGCAAAGGTCGGTTGACGCCAAGTGCACTGGCCTGAACTGCGCCCAGTTGCAGCACATCCAACTGATAACGCTGACGCCACAATAAGGTCGCCACCAGCAGTGTTAACAGGGCAGAGAACAAGGTTTGGTTTAGTTCTGCCCGCTGAAAAGAAGCCAGACTGAATTGTGATAACAAGGAAAACTCGGCCGGACTGCTGCTGTATTGAAAAAACTGCGTCAGACTATTGCCAACCAGGCTAAACACCAGCCCATACCACAACATTTGCCAGACATCCTGCAGGCTCCGGCTAAATAACCATCGTTGTAACAAGAGCGAATAGCACAGCAGCACCAACGCTGAGCAGACAAAGTTCAGTTGCAGATCCATCAGTAGTGGACTATTCAAACCAAACAACAGCACCAATAAGGCTTGCCACAATAGATACACACTTTCATAGCCCATAATGGCCGGGGTCAGAATACGATTCTCGGTGAGGGTCTGAAAACAAAGCGTTGAGCAAGCTACAGCGATCGCCCCCGTCAGCATGGCCAGCAATTTCACCAGCCGGTTTGGCAGGATAAATTCAGTGTCCAAGCCTGAATCAAATAACAGGTAGGTCAGCGCCAGCAGCAGACATAACAAGCCGCAAAAAAGCATCAGCCAGGACTTGTTCATGCCGATGTCCTTAAAAAGTGCAGCAGCAGTAAAGCACCGACACAACTTGCGGTCAGACCTATCGGTATTTCATAGGGATAAAGCAGTAGCCGGCTTAACAGATCACAGCTGATTAAAAACGCGGCACCGGCCAGCGCAATCTTTGGCAGGCTTTGCGCCAGATGCTCTCCACAGTGTTTTGCCACCAGTTGTGGGATCACCAGCCCAACAAAAGGGATAGCGCCAACCGTAATCAAACTACTGGCCACCATAGCAGCCACCAGCACTAAACCAAGCCAGACCAGCTGTTGATAACGTAAACCGAGACTGCCAGCCAACTGCTGCCCCATGCCAAGCAGGGTAAAATGGTGCGCAAACCAATAACTGCACAGCACCAGCGGCAGGATCAGATAAATCAGTTCGTAATGGCCTGTAATCACCTTGGAGAAATCGCCCAGCAACCAACCTTGCATGCTTTGCAGCAACTGCTGCTGATAGGCATAAAGTTCTGCTACGGCACTGAGCACACTGCCGTACATCAAACCTAAGATCGGCAGCAATTGCCGGTGACGCAGCTGTAGCTTATTGATTAGTAATATAAAAAATAGACAGCTGACTAAACAGCAAAGCAGGGCAACCAGCATACTGACCATCACCGAAGCGGCAGGAAACAATACCATCGCCAGCAGAATGCCAAGTTTGGCGGCATCTATCGCACCTGTGGTGCCAGGATCGGCAAACCTGTTTTGTAAAATTTGCTGCATCAACACGCCGCAGACCGCTAAAGCAGCGCCGGTCAACAGCAACGCCATCAGTCTTGGCAGTCGGCTGCTGGTCAAAGTGAGCCAGGCCACCGGGTCTGATTGCCATAGTTGTGAGAAAGAGAACTGCTTGGCGCCCAGGAGCAGCGACGCCAGACACAATAAACAAAAAGCGGCACCAAGGCCCAGGTACTTCAACATTTGCTGTCTTCTTAATTGGGCACCGCTGCTTCAGATGAAGCGACTAACACCCGTTGTCAGGATGGTGCTGCCGACAAAGGCGCTGCCAACTCGTGTTGTAGCTCCAGTTGCCGGCGGCTGGCGATACCCGCCAACACCACATCTCTTTTTTGTTCCCACCAGCGCCTTGCGCCAGCTTGCATGATGCCGACCATGGCATTAATTTGGCTGGCCAGCTCAGGGCAGGCGGCGGCTTCAGCCTGCCACAACGCCATCATCCGGTGCTTGCGCAAAGTGCCGTTACTGTCTTGTTTGCTGGCCGACCACCAGCCGACAAAACAGGCCTGCACCATATCCACCAGCATGTCGACCGTCAGTACTGCATCATCTAAGCTAAAGCCCTGTTGTTGTAAGCTGGCAACAGATTGGGCAAAAGCACGGATCCCAACCGTGGGGCTGACTTCTGCCTGGTGAAAACACTCGGCCAGGCCTGGATTGCTTTCATACAACAGCCAGATGGCATCTGTCAGCGCAATCAGTTGCTGTTGCCAATCTGCGCTGGCCGGCGCTTGCCATGCCAGTTCCGTTACCGCCAGTTCAGCGGCCAGCGTTAACACATCATCCCGGCCCTTGATATGATGATACAAAGAGGAATGATCGATATTCAGATGTGCCGCCAGCGCCGGGATCGTCACTTTATCCAGTCCCAGGGCTAAGGCTGCCCTGGCTATCACTTCACGGTTGATCCGACTTGGCCGGCCGCGTTTGGTACCGGTTTTAGCTATTTTTGCTGTAGTCATGGCTGACACTCCTGTGGCTGTCATTGATGCGACTGGCTAGCCTCAAAGCTGCCGGCAGAAAATCAGCTATACCGGCACAGTCGAGGCTATCGCAGAAAAGTCGCATTTTAGCCTGCTTGTCGTTGCCGGCGGCAGCTTTTCTGCCAGCAGCACAGCCAATCAAAGCTCACAGCGCTAAAAATTTGCTTTGAAGCCAATGCCGGCTTCCCTGGGTTCCAGCATGTAGGCATTGACGCCACCCGTGCTACGATCCGCCACTTTACGCAGTGCCGCTGTTTTATCGCTCAGGTTGCGGACATAGACAAAGGCCGATAACTGTGGACTCAACTGATAGCTGGTACGCACATCAGTACTGCTATAAGAGGCAACCCGCAACTCAGGCTCGTTAATATCGGTGGAGAAATAGCCGTCACTGATGCGGTGATCCAAACTCAGGCTCCAGCTGTCTGTCACGGCATAGTCAAGGCCAGCACTCGCCATAAAGCCGGGCGCTTTACTAAACTCTTTGCCAACAAAGACCTGACCACGGTAATCATCAAAGCGGGTGATTTCGGTTTCCAATAGGCCAAGACTGGCCGACCAACGCAGACGAGGGCTACTGCGATAATCCAGTCCCAGCTCCAGACCATAACTTTGTGCTTGATCCGCATTGATAATCACAGAGCCAAAGGGACGGCCATTCAGATAATCGGTTACCGAGCGCTGTGAATCGCTAAAGCGGGTGTAAAACAGGTTGCTACTGAGCGTCATCTGCCGCGGTAATTCAGTCCGGCTAAACAATTCATAATTCCAGGCCGACTCTTGTTCAAAACTGTAATATTGACCGGCCCGGAAATTAATACCGGTTCCACCCGGAATATACCCTTTATTGACTAAAGCACCGACGGTGGTGTGTTCGGTCACGCCATAGGACAAGGCCAGTTTGGGTAACACGGCATGAAAACTGCGTTGGTACTGATGAAACACGCCAGGCACATAGCTGGCAGTGCCGGCATGACTGATGTCATCACGCTGATAGCGTAGCCCGGTGCTCAATGTCCAGTCCGGCAGCAAACGCCAATTGAGCTCAGCATAAGGGGCGGCACTGGTATGTCCCAAGTCTGCATCAGCTTGACCAAAAGTATTGTTCAGCCAATTGCGGGTCTGATCTTTCCAGTAAAACAGTCCGGCGACGCCACTGAATTCTGCTGCAGTTTTATTAATCTCTAACCGCAGATCACTGGACATATTTTCGTTATCGCGCTTTGCTAAGCCCTGATAAGGCGCGGCGAAATGATAGTCAAAGACCCCATCAGAGTATTGCAGCAGATGATGGAATTTAATGTCATTGGCAAACTCATAATCCAGTTCCAACATACCGGCCTGATGGCTGACTTGTTGATTGTCCTGATACAGCGATAAATTCTGAAACTTAGCATAAGGTTCAGAAGCCATCTCACTGTTCGGGCGTTTGGCTTTGCTGTAAGAGTAGGTCAGTAGGGCAGACAGATCCGTGCCAGTGGGTTGCCATAATAGCTTGGCGCGCGCCTGCTGATTTTTCCAATTCAGGTCAAAATCGTGGGCAGTAAATTCAGCATTGCTATAACGGATAAAGGTATCGCGGGAACTCTGATCCAGCGCAATCCTGAAGGCAATATCTTCAGTGATACCGTCCGATGCCAGCAAGGACACACGCTTTTTATCCCGGCTGCCTACAATAACCTGGGCCGCTGACTCGCCACTAAACACCGGTTTATTGGTCCGCATCACCACTGCGCCAGCAATACTATTGGCGCCCTGACTGGTGGTCTGTGGGCCCCGATATACTTCAATGCCGGCCAAATCCCATAAACCAGCCGCACCTAAATCCAGTTCAGCCGCGGTCAGGTAACGACCATCCAGACTGATAGTGGCGCCCGGCACTGGTTTTGCCAGATAAGCGTTGCCCGCACTGACCGGTCCTTTGGTATCGGTACCGCGGATCACCGGCGCATCGGTATTGCCGGCATAATTGAAATTGGCGATGCCACGCAGGATTTCCGCCACAGTGGCTTGATCGGCATTGTCGTTGATATCATCGGCCGATAATACCACCACAGAGCTAGCAGTTTCCTGCAGTGAACGGGCAACTTTCTGACCGTAGACGATTATTTTTTCATAATTCTCAGTGTTCTCTTTCACTTTTACATTGGATTTTGCGCTATCTGCCGGCCCGGCAACCACAGCAGCACTGATGCCAAGCGCAACCAAACTCAGGGCAAATGGACCCGCCAATTTGTGACCACAGTACATCACTGAAAACTCCTTGCTATCGACAAAAATCATTATTGCGAACTATTCGCATTAAGGATATGATGCGACCGCCTTATTGTCAACATGATGTTGGTAATTATATTGGGACGAATCGTCGTCGTTGGTGCAAAGTTCTACAGAGGTAACAGATGCTAAAAAAATCCAAGCTAACCGCCACCCTTGGCGCTGCATTATCAAAGGGCTTACCGGCTTTGGCGGTTGCTTTACTGCTGGCAGTATCGGCCAGTGTTGCTGCACTTGGCGCTTTGTTATGTCTGGTGCAACTCTTGCTCAGTGGGGCAGAGCATTGGTGGTGGTGGTCTTTAGGCTGCTGGAGTGCAGCAGCTATCACGGCAGGGCTGGCCAGTTGGCTCAGTCATGTTGCAGAAGCCAATGTGGCTGCCAGGCTGAAACGACAAGTGGTACAGCATATGCTCAGATTGCCAGCCTCAACCTTGAGCCGGTATCAGCCACAGCAATTAAAAGCCTTGTTATCGGATGATATTGCCGCCTTACATCATCTGATTGCCCATGCCCCGCACGAATTCGTGACTTTATTGCTGCTGCCTGCGCTAACCTTGCTGCTCTGGATCATGCTCGCTGGCTGGCCCAGTTTATTGGCGCTGATCCCCGGCTTGCTGGCAGTCATCTGCCATCTATGGTGGATCCCACGCCTGTCAGCGCAGTTAGCGCCGATACAATTTAATTTACTGAGCAAAGTCGCAAGCGCAGTCAGTGATTATGGGCGGGCGGCAGATTTGCTAAAACTGACGGATCCCGCCGCCGGGCCGCTGGCCGAATTTAACCAGGCCAGTACCCAATTTATCGGCATGATCAGCCGCAGGGTGAGCAAAGTCTCGACTGCAGCTGCGCTGGCTACTGCCATGTTGCAAGCGGTCAGCACCTTTGCCATTGGCTATAGTGTGGTGATGTTCTGGCAGCCAGCCACCACAGATGCCGAGCAACTCAGAGCGCTCTGTGCGGTGTTGATGTTTAGTCTGGCGATTGTGACACCGGCCTTGCGGTTGGGACATGGTCTGGATTATGTCGCTGCTGGCCGCGCTGCTGCCTGGCGGCTGGCAGATTTTTTACACATCATGCCACTACAACAAGGCGAGCAGCAATTCAAGCCAACAGCAGCGCCAACATTACAGCTGATTGATCTTGGTTGGCAACTACAGGGACAGACGCTGTTTCAAGGTTTATCAACCAGCTTGCAGCCTGGCCAAATGTTAGCCATCACAGGCCACAGTGGGTCCGGTAAATCAACGTTGCTGCGGCTGATTGCCAGCTTAGAAAATTTACAGACTGGCACTGTGTTACTGGCAGATCAAGCACTGGCTGCCTTGACAGCAGTCAGCCGGCAACAACTCATCTTATTGATCCCACAGGGATTAGCTGTCATGCCAGGCACTGTGCAGCAAAATCTGGCGCTGACAGCACCTGCTGCCAGCGTTGATGAATATCAACAAGCACTGCACAAAGCGCAATTAAAAGCTGAACTGAGCGCCGATGCCGCACTGTTATCAGGTGGCGAAAAACAACGGCTGAATCTGGCGCGGGTGTTTTTAGCCAAAGCCGCAGTGCTGCTGCTGGATGAACCAACCTCCGGACTGGATCAGCAAACCAGCCAGGCAGTATTGCAAGCCCTGATCGCCCACGTCAGACAGCACAGCTGCATTTTACTGCTGGTGACCCATCAGCCGGAATACGCAGCCATGGCAGATCTGCAGTTGGTCCTGCCAAGGTTTGCCACAGAGGACAGAACATGAAACGCCACGCCCACATCTTACCAACATTGTTGTCACCGATGCGAAACGTGGTATTTGGCTGGTTGCTGGTCGCCTTGCTGGAAGCAGGTTGTTACCTTTGGCTCGCCACCGCCATTTATCAGCGGCAAGCATCAGGCTGGGTCCTGCTATTGGCGCTATTGGCTGTGATCTGTACTGTGCTGGTTGGTAAAGCAGGCTTTTTCGCTGGTGCCAGCTTGATCCAGCGGTTGTATCAGTTGGTTGCAGTAAAGCTGCAAAACTTGCAGTTGGACTGGTTTGTGCCGGCGCATCGCACTCTGCTCGCAATGCTGGTGAGTCAGGATATCCCCAGTCTGATGAAAATACCGGCCCATCAGTTACCCCATTATCTGTATGCACCGTTATTACCGCTGCTGTTGATCGGTGGCACCGGCTGGTTGGCTGGGCTAGGGACAATGGCATGGCTTTCTTTGTTATTAGTACTGGCATTTGGCTGCCACCTGTTGGCACAGCGGAGTTTAATGCGGGTAGATGCCAAGCGGGTGCAGGCCCGGCACCGCGAGTTACAGCAAGACTTACAATTGACCGAACAATTGGAATTACTGCGAACTGCAGCCGGATTTGCGCGTGCCAGTGCGGCACTTGAACAGAGCTGGCAACAGCAAGAGCAAGCGCTGGCACAAACCAACAGGGCA
Organism: Rheinheimera sp. B2H12; assembly: GCF_059620065.1. Classification (NCBI taxonomy): domain Bacteria; kingdom Pseudomonadati; phylum Pseudomonadota; class Gammaproteobacteria; order Chromatiales; family Chromatiaceae; genus Rheinheimera; species Rheinheimera sp. B2H12. The sequence continues at coordinate 2,614,284 of NZ_CM184363.1, forward strand.
GCGGCAGTGGCCACTGGCTTGAACTTGTTGGCCACTGCCTTACCCATCGCCGGGTTTAGCCTGCTGCTCCAGCAATCGACCTATAGCAGTTTTGAGCAATTGGCGCTGTTGTTACTGGCGATGCGGGCATCGGCAGTGCTGGAATCGTTAGCGCTGACAGCGTTAACACTCAATGATCTCAAAGCAACGCTTGAGCGGCTGCAGCTGTTGTTACAAGCGCCTGTCCATGTCAGACCCCAACTGACTCAGACGTCGGCCATAACCCCGACGAATAGCAGTCTGGCCTTGCGGCAAGTTGCTGTTGGCTCCCGGCAACAGCCCATCACACTGCAACTGAAACCTGGTCAGACTTTGTTATTGAAGGGCAGCAGCGGTTGCGGTAAAACCACCTTACTGCGGCAAATCGCCGGCTTTTTGCCAACGAGCAGCGGTGAAATCCGACTCGGAAACATCAAGCTGGATGCACTGAGCTGGAGCCAGTTACGCCAGTTGCTGGCGTATGTGCCGCAACAACCCGTTATTTTTACTGGCACTATCGCCAGTAATATTCGCTGCGCTGCCGCCAACGCCAGTGACGAACAGGTGGCAGCCGTGGCACGGCTGGCGCTGTTAGGGCCGCTACTGGACAGATCCCCTGAAGGTATCTATCAGAGCGTTGGGCTGGATGGGACAGCGTTATCCGGTGGCGAAGCCCAGCGGCTGTCGATAGCCCGCGCCTTGCTGCAAGCAACGCCGGTACTATTGCTGGACGAGGCTACCTCGGCGCTGGACGAAGAGTCCGAGCGGCAACTGGCACAAAACCTGCGGCAACTGAAAGTCACCCTGGTGTTGGTGACTCATCGGCAAACAGAAATCTGGCGCGCTGATCAGGTGCTGGACTTATCTGCAGCAGCGCAATATTAATCCGGTAAAATAGTGATTTTTTCAATCACCACCGGCGTGGCTGGCTGGTGAAAGGCGATAGGTTTACCGCCCGGATTATCCAGCCATTTTTCGGCAATTTTCACCGCGGCGATTTTGTCCAGCACCTCTTCGCCGCTGATCAACTGGCCAAAATTGGTATATTTACCATCCAGATGAGCCCGTCTTTCCAGGCAGATGTAAAATTCAGTGCTGCCACTGTTTGGATCTTCACCACGCGCCAGACCCAGACTGCCTTTGATTTGCGGTAATTGGTCGGAAAATTCGGCTTTGACCTGATAGGTTTTCATATCCGGATGGTTATCATCATTCAAACCCGCCTGCGCCACATGGCCTGGCACCACCCGGTAAAAGGTTTTGCCCTGGTACCAGCCGCTGTTGGCCAGTTTGATAAAATTGGCGGTAGTCGCCGGGGTTTGCTGGTCATACAACTGGAACGTCATCTCGCCCAGACTGGTTTTGATCAGCGCTTTAGCAGCTAAAGCTGGTGCACTGGCGAGCAGCAAACTGCTGCAACACAAGGTTATGGCGAAGCGGGGTAAAGCGGCTATCGAAAAATTAGCAAACCTATTTACAAAGCTATTTACAAACATCAATGACATCTCCCTGATCTGACTGGCTTAGCTAGCCCCCTGTTGCTGCGCTGTAGTTTGGATATAGTTTGGCTGTAATTTGGCCACAGCGCAGCAGCAAGGGATATCAAGCCAAGCTAGCAGGTTGCCAGCCATGTCGCAAAGCAGCGCGACCAACAGCCCGCCAAGCAAGACCAATCACGATCCAGGGCTTGCCGGCAACGGATTTACAATTTTAGCCGGGCTGAGCTTTGCATCAGATGTTCACCCAGTTGCTGCTGGGCTCTGGCTTTATCGGCCAGTTCGCTCATGGCTTGATCGGTGGCAGTGGCACTTTGGCTGATATCCACCAGCGCCAGGCTGATCTGACTACTGCGCTCACATTCCTGCTGACAGAAACTGGTGATCTGGCTGGTAGCGATGGCAATAGTGGCAGCCGCATCTTTAGTTTGAGCCAGGCTCTGCTCTGTGATCACGGCACTTTCCAGACATAAAGTCGCACTGGCTTGCTCCTGCTGTAAACCCTGGGTGGTTTGTTGTACGGATTGCGCCAGTCTGGCCAGCATCTGCTGGATTTCGGCAGTGGCACTTTGAGTACTGCCGGACAAACGTCGAACTTCATCAGCCACCACCGCAAAACCACGACCATGTTCACCGGCTCTGGCCGCTTCAATCGCCGCGTTTAGTGCCAGTAAATTTGTTTGCTCAGCGACACCGCGAATGGTGTCCAGTACAGTGACAATTTGGGCGGCAGCTTGTTGTAAGTCCGTCATGCTATCGGTGGAATGACCGATTTGGCCAGCCAATTGCTGGATGAGCTGGTGCATCTGGTGTAACTGGAGTTGACCGGCGGCTGATTGTTGCTGCGCCAGGCTCGCCGCCTGACTGGCAGCACTAATTTGCTGACCAATACTTTGTTGTGCTTGCTGACTGGCTGCGGCCTCTTGTTGCAACTGCAACAAGGCTGTTTTTTGTTGAAATACCGCTTCTTTACAGTTATGACTGATCGCCAGTTGTTGTGTTGACGCTTGCTGCTGTGCACCAGCGGCCTGCACCAGTTGACCCAATAAATCGGCCAAACTGGCAAACAACTGATTCAGTGCTGCGGCAATGGATTGGACTTCCTCATCACCTTGTGCTTTGAAGCGGCTGGTTAAATCATGTTGATCCGCCGCCTGGCGAATTTGACCCGCCAGCGACTCCAGGGGGCGGGCGATGGCCACACCAGCCTGCCGCGCCAACAAGAGTGCAGCCAGCGCTAACACTGCGATCACCAGCAAGCCATACCATAACATTTGCTGCGTTAATTGTTGCAGGCTGGCAAATGCTTCCTGTTCATCCATCTGGGTGATCAGCGCATATTGCTGCTGGCCAATCAGCACCGGCTGATAACTCATCAGCACAGGTTGCTGCCGGTAATCATAAGTTTGCCGCATGCCCGACTGACCGCCCAGCGCAGCTTTGACTTCAGCACTGTCCAGCGTCAATTGTCCGGCCAGACCATAATGATTGGCCTTGGCCTTTAATTCCGGGTAACGGCTGGCAAATCCAGCAGCATCGGCTAATTCTGCCCGTAACGACGTCAGCAGGCGTTGGTTGGCACTGACCAGATAACTGTCGCCACTGTCGCCCAGGCCAATTTGCGGCCATTGCTGCTGCTGGTTAATCAGGGCCGTCAACGCAGTCACAGGCAATTGCAGCACTAGCACCCCAATAGGTTGGTCCGAGCCCGCCAGGCTATTAAACACCGGAGCGGCAAAAAACAATACCTGCTGCTCGACATAACCGCGAAATGGCGCTGGTGCTGACACTTGCCAACCAGCCTTGGCATTTTGCAGTACTTTTTTCACAGTGCTGGCTAATTCAGTGTCGGCAAAAGCACCTTGTTGTAATGAGGTAGCAAATACCGGGGTTTTATGGCTGGAATACACCACATTCAGGCCGTTGGCGGCCACCAGATAAAGCTCCTGCAACTTGTAGCGGTTGGTTACTTCAACAAAACTCTGGTGGAATTTTTTATGCTGTTGGCCATAGACAGAGCCATCAGCCCGGTCAACCAATTTGCTGGCACTGGCCGGCGGATGCGGGTTGGTTTGCAGATAATAATGTTGCAGTAACAGAGTTTCCAGACTGGCTTTGGTTAACCACTGACTGCTATCAGTGTTATATGCCGGATCCAGACTACGGGCAAAAGGCTGATACTGCTGCTGATACCATTGTTGTAATTCAGTACGCAGCTGTGCTTCACCCGGATTGGCCACTTCATAGCGATAGGAGCCAAAAGGTCGTTCCATGGCGTATAAAGCTTCCTGAGTCATCCGGTTATTAGCCAGACTCAGCAATAAATCCTGCAGACTTTGTAAATAAAGCTGCAAGGCCTGTTCACGGCCTTTGGCCACCGCAGTAAATTGTTGCTCGGCACTTTGGCTGAGCGCCGCTTTACTGTGGGAATAGGACAGGGTGCTGATTAAGCTAACACCAGTGATCACAGCGGTCAGCGTGGCTGCGGCCATGGTAAACATCAGTTTGCGGGCGATCTTCATACAACCTCGGGCGGTGACAACAAATGAAAGACCGGGGGATCCTAAAACTGATAGATGACAAAAATATGACACCAAGACGTTTGGCCGTCTAAATGTGTGAATAAACTGCAATAGCGCGCTGCCACAATCACACGAATGTGACAGCGCGACCTTGTTATTTCAGGTCCAGCGTTAACTGGCTAAACGTCTGAAAAGCCCGCAGCCCGATGTGCACCAGTTCGCCAGGCTGGACGGCGATAATGCAGCTTTCATTGTTGCCACTGCTATAAGGCCGGCAGTCATATAAGGTTGTCGTTGGCGCTACCGTTTTTTGTACATACAGATCTGCATCACCAGTACCACCGGCCGTACTGATTTTTAACTGGTTGACGCCTGCTGGCACCAGATACTGATATCTGAGCCACTGCGATTTAGCGGCACTGAGGCCGGTTTTTGGGTAACCGTTCGGCGGAGTTTGCTGGATCCTTGCCAACAATTGCACGCCAGTGAAGGCTTGCTGGCCAACAACCTGCAGATAAACATCACTGTTGCTGGTTAAGTACAAGCGGCAACTTTCCTGATTGCCGTTTTGTATCGAACGGCAGTCAAACAGGTTGACGTCAGGCGAGGCACCGACTCTGGCATATAACCCGGCATCGCCACTGCCTTGTGACAGCGTCAGTTCCAGTAGCTGGCCGGCGCTCAGGCCAGTGACACGATAATTCCAGTGTTGTTCCAGTGCGCCAGATAAGGTGACAACCTGCTCCGGCAGTAGTGGATAAACAATCGCATCTGATAGGCTGAACACGCTGGCTTTACTGGCCGTCAGTCCTTGTGGATCGGTCACATTTAACAATACTGAATAACGGCCTGGCCCCTGATACTGATGCGCAGTCTGTATGCCGGAACCTTGATTGCCATCGCCAAACTGCCAGCTGTAGCTGAGGGAGCCGCCTTCCGGATCCTGGCTGGCATGCCCATCAAACTGACATTGATAACCCTGACACTGTACTGTAAAAGCAGCGACTGGCGGCAAATTGCCATTGCCCTGATCATCCCCGACCGGAATTTGCTGGTTAAAAACAGCGGCTACCTGCGGCCAGATCTTGTTGATCAATACGCCCTGATTGGTGCAACCACCAAAGTGGTGCAGCGCAATCGCGCCATGACTGCCTTGCGCCAACACAGGTGAACCGGAGGAACCGCCAATAGTATCGCAGTAATAGCCGGTATCAGTCCCGGTTGCGCGGCCAGACGTGACGGCCTGATCAATTTCACAAAAACCACTGCTGTTCATCTCACTTTCAATCGCCAGCTCTTTTGGATTACCGGCACCATGTTGCGGAATATAAATACGTTCGCCCAGCGTGGGCAAGCGTACCGTCAGCCCCAGATGGCCAAAGCCGGCGATCGCCGCAAAATTATTGACGCTAAATAAGGTGTAATCGAGGTTGTAGTCGGTTTTAAACAGCTCGGCTCCCGTCACTTTCACCACAGTGGCCGGCGAACGGACACCGCACTGCAGGTTCTGATAGTTAAACCAGACTTCGGTATCCCGCAATTCACTGGCAGTGGCGACACAATGATTGTTGGTAAACAGGTGATTACCGGCGCCAACCCGCCAGCCGGTACATAAACCTGAACCGCCAATCAGCAGCCTGGCAACCGGCCGTGATCGGTCATATTCACGTGGCTGGCTGTTAACCGCACAAACAGCATCTTTGCGCTGATTACTGCCACAGGTCGAACTGGTGCCAGGGCCGGTTTCAGCCAGTGCTAGCGCTGCATCACTGAAGCCTGCACTAAAACCAGCGATCCGCAATTGATGCTCGGCTTGCCACTGGCTGCCGGCTGGTAGCACCAGGGTCACCAGGGCGCTATCACCAAACACTGACATGGCAGAAAATTGCTGTTCACCGTCTTCGCCGCGCAGGCTGTGGAAGGTTCGACCAGCCGCAGTGTCCGGATAACGATAACTTTCCCGACCATCAACACTACTGACGGTAACATATGCACCTACAGGCAATTGCATGGCACTGAACTGAACTTTGATGAAGCTCGCCCCCGGCTGACTAAGCCGCTGCTGCCATTGCTGTTGCTGGCTACGCTGGCCGACGGCTGGTGTGAGTGCTATCGGCTTTGCAATGAATTTAGCAATCACGGCAGGTTGAAGCCGGTCACTGGCTGCTGCTGCCTGAGCGGCTGGCAACAGCATGCCAACCGCCAGACTTAGCAAGAAAAACGGGGATGATTTCTGCATCACGGATCCTCTGGATGGGGGCCGAACCGACGGTTCAGCTGTGGCAGAACATAGTTAGTGGCGGGCAAAATATGTTGATATTATGCTGATACCCATTGATAAATTTTATATTTATTGTTTTATATCAGCATATTATGTGTGGCTAATTCAGATTTCCCGTTTTATTGACCACTGTCAGCAGCAATATTGACTTGGTTGCTTGTATCTGCGCGCGGCGGCGCCGGATCAAACAGCGCCAGTTTATCCGCTACATGATGCCAGTCGCTGGCATCCGGCAACGCTGCTTTCACCTGCTGGATGCCAGGCCATAAACTGGCATATTCGGCATTCAGCAGCGCCCAGAGCGGATCAGCCACTTCATAATCGGGCTGGATCGCTTGCACCGGGCATTCGGCTTCACAAACACCGCAATCAATACATTGCTCCGGATGGATCACCAGCATATTGGCGCCTTCATAAAAACAGTCGACCGGACAGACACTGACACAATCGGTGTATTTACACTGGATGCATTGCTCTGTTACCACATAGGTCATGTTAAAGCTCCGTCTGTGTGGGGGCCAGCATCTGTAGTGGCTTTGGGTCTAGGGATAAAATCTCTGCCAGTGGTTTTTTCAGCAGCGCCACCGCCGGCACAGTGGCACTTGGTGCAGGATGGCCGACCGCCAGGATCATGACCGGCTTTTCCTGCTCAGGCCGGCCCAGCAGGCTATTGAGAAATTTCATCGGATTGGGGGTGTGCGTCAGGCAAGATAATCCGGCCTGGTGGATCGCCGCAATTAAAAAACCGGTCGCGATACCGACACTTTCCGGCACATAATAATTTTTATATTTAGTCCCATCACTGAACTGACCCCAGCGCTGAGCAAATATGACAATCAGCCAGGCTGCATCTTCCAGATGAGGTTTAGCAACGCCGGTGCCAATAGGCTCTAGCGCTTTGAGCCACTCGTCCCCGGCGCCCCCCTGATAAAACACCCGTTCTTCTGCTTCTGCTGCGGCACGGATCTGTTGTTTGAGCAGCGGATCAGACACAGCCACAAAATGCCAGGGCTGATGATTGGCGCCGGACGGGGCGCTACCAGCAGTTAAAATACAACTTTCAATCACCGCCTGAGGTACTGGCCGACGCTGATAATCCCTGACAGTGCGGCGACTTTGCATTTGTTGCTGAAATAACTGCGCCTGCTGCAAAATTTCTGCATCTGTCCGCGCAACTGGCGCCGGCAATGCAATGGCCTGATACTGTAATTGTTGTTTGGCAAACATTTGAAACTCCGGTTGATGACATGAGCGATGGTTATAGCAAGCATCCAGCGAGAGTTCATTCCTCAGCAATGGGGAATCCGACCGTTGAGATGATAGTTCTCAGCTGCTAAGCTCAGCGGCATCGAGCTGCCACATAAGGAGCAAGTGATGGCAACTGTCAGTCCTGTTTGTTTACAATCTACCGAGCAACACTGTCATTTTGCTGCGTTAACGCCACTTGTAACCGCAATTGGTACAGATGACTTTGCCACTGCGTTATTGCAGTTTTGTCAGGCTGAACTGGCAGCTGATTTTGTCTCGGTGTTTTCATTTCGCGGCACTGCCATGCCTGAGCTGGTGGCAACTGCGACGAATACCCATCCGGCTAATCTGACCAAAGCAGCCAGCGGTTACCGGCAGTGTTTCAGCCAGGACATCAACTACAGTATTGCCGCAGCGTCAGACAAACCGGTGCAAACCTATTTAACTTATCAGCAGTATCAACAAATTCGGGACCGGCACTACCGTCACAGCTGTTATGAAAGAACCGGCATCGAAGACAGATTTTCGTTGTTGCGCACGGGTCAGCACCGGCAAATGGCGTTAAGTATCTACAAAGCTCAGGGCAAGGGCGCGTTTGCGGCCGAAGCCGGTCAACAGCTACTGGCTTGTGGTGCTTTGTTAATTGCGATTATTGACCAGCATTTTTATCGGCAAAAACGCTTGCAAGCACAGCAAGCCACTGACTTTGCACATCATTTACGGTTTAATTATCCAAAACTGAGTCCGCGGGAGTGTGAGGTCACCGCCAGAGTGCTGGCCGGTGAAACCGCCCAGCAGATAGCCGATGCTTTGCAACTGAGTGTCAGCACTATCATTACGCATCGCAAAAATGCCTATCAGCGGTTAGGCGTAGCGAACTTACGACAAATGATGCAGTTATTATTCTAGCTATATACCTTAAAAGAATAAGCTTAGCGCTTTTCGTTATGTAACATCTTTGTTATAGTCATCAAAGCAGCGACTGAGGTGGTTATGACGGCAATAATTCAGCATTTTTTTGATCAAGACTCCAATACATACAGTTACTTAGTGTTTTGCCCGCAAACAAAAGCCGCGGCCGTCATTGATCCGGTGCTGAATTTTGAGCTGGCCGCTAGCCGCACCAGCACCACTGGAGCCGATCAGATAGTGGCTGCGGTACAGCGACAACAGTTACAGTTGCAGTGGATCTTAGAAACCCATGTCCATGCTGATCATTTGTCGGCTGCACCTTATCTGCAGCAGCAGCTAGGCGGTCAGATCGTGATTGGTAGTCAGATCACCACAGTGCAGCAGTTGTTTGCCGGGGTGTTTCATGCTGGCAGTGAGTTTGCCCGCGATGGCAGTCAGTTTGATAAGCTGGCCGCTGATGGCGAACAATTGTCACTGGGCGCGCTGCAGATCAGGGTGCTACACACACCGGGGCATACGCCTGCTTGTGTATCCTATCTGATTGGCGACGCAGTATTTGTCGGTGATACTTTATTTATGCCGGATTATGGCAGCGCACGTTGCGATTTTCCCGGTGGCAGTGCTGCCACCTTATATCAATCGGTGCAACTGTTATTCAGCTTGCCCGACAGCACCCGGATGTTTTTATGTCATGACTATAAAGCAGCAGGCCGTGACGATTTTTGTTTTGAAACCACAGTGGGGGCGCAAAAACAGGCGAATATTCATTTACACCAGGGGATCAGTGCCACTGAGTTTATTCAGCTTCGCCAGCAAAGAGATGCTACCTTAAGCATGCCCAAACTGTTATTACCAGCGGTGCAGGTGAATATGCGGGCCGGTCATTTGCCACCTGCCGCAGACAATGGGATTGTCTACCTGCAATTACCACTCAATCAGTTTTAAACTCAGGTTCTATAGATGGTTCAGCAACAACAACCGGCCACTTTGCTGGTTTGCACCGATATTTTTGGTATCACAGCGGCGCTGCATCACTGGTTAGCTGCGCTGCCGGTCGAAGTGCAATTGTTGTCACCCTACAGCCAAATGCAGCAGTTCGAGCATGATCAGGCCGCTTATCAATTTTTTACTGCGCAAGGTGGACTGCCGGCTTATCAGCAGAAACTAACCCATTGGCTGGCCAGCCAAACTAAAGCTGTTGATGCCTTGGGCTTTAGTGCAGGTGCTGCAGTGTTATGGTCGGCCATTGCCGCACAGCCAAAGTCGCCGGTCAAACGCTGCTGGTTATTTTATGGCGGCCAGATCCGTCAGCAGCCAGAGTTGCAACCCAACTGTCCGACCCAACTGATTTGGGCAGAGGAAACGCATTTTGATGTGCTCGCTTTGCATCAGCAGTTAGCGGCCAAGCCATTGGTGCAATCTGAATTGACTCCGTATCCGCATGGTTTTATCAATCCGGCGTCCAGTGGTTATCGGTCAGCCGCTGCGGCCAGCTATCAGCAATGGCTGGCGACAGCATTGCAAGATGAAGGACGATCAGACGTGGCGGCAACTCAGGCAGCTGCATTATTGCAAGCTGCCTGCGCCAACAAAGGTTAAGCTTTCGCTTAGCTTTCGCTTAGCTTTCGCTTAGCTTTCGCTTAGCTTTCGCTTAGCGGGCGCTTAGCGGACGCTTAGCGGGAATTCGTACTTTCGAAAATTTTGTCGGCTGAGGCTGCCACAAAACCTGTGTACAGCTTGCCATTTGGCATTGGGTAGCGCAGGGCAAATTCATAAAAACAGCTTGGGATCAGTTGATCGCCATCAATAAATTCTGCCACAGCTTCATCCGCCAGGGTCGAAGACTGTTCCAGCAACACCTCAGGGCTGCCTTTAATTTCACCGCCTGAGGTATTCAGGGCAAAACCGCCTTGTTTCAGTGCAGCATTGACGCTTTGCAGGCTGCTGAAGTTGTTCAGTTCATTCACAGACACAGTAAAGTGATTGGCCCGGAACCCCCAGACCGCTGTCCAGGCAGCATATTCACTTTCTGCCAGCAGGGTGCGGTAGCTGGCTTGATCCAGTTGCCAATGTTTACCTGAATATAAAAAGTTCTCTGCCGTCACAGCAGCCGGATCCATTTGCGCCACCAGTGCCGTGATGATTTGTTGCAGTTGTGGCGAACATTGCTCTAATAACAATTCCGAGATAAAGACTTTCGGTTGTTTTGGATCCGGATGTTCAAAATGTTTGGCGTACAGTTTTTTCGCTTCGAAGTGATATTCCCCGCACTCGACATAACCCAGCGCCAGAAAATGCGCGGCCAGTTTTTCCAGGCCAATATGTGGCAGATTAAAAGTGCGCAGTGCAATGTGATCGTTAATCACATCATCTTGTTGTGACGAGCCGAGCAGGGCATGAATTTTTCTGGCAGAAGGGGTTACTGTCAGATAGTTTTCCCATAATTTGGCAAATAATTCATTGACGTTGGTATGCATGGTTGATCCTTGTTGATCGAAAACGCTAAGTGAACACCGGACAATCTAATGCTATAGCTTTTTTCTGCTGTCCGGTTTGATCTAGTTAAAACAACTTGGCTTTTAGCACTAAATGCTCAGTCCGGGGTTTAAACTGGCCGGTAAACTGACCGCTGCAGCTTCCACCGAAGCCACCGGATAAGCGCAATAATCTGCCGCGTAATAAGCGCTGGCGCGATGGTTACCACTTTTGCCGATGCCGCCAAAAGGCGCCGCACTGGAAGCACCGGTAATAGGTTTATTCCAGTTCACAATGCCGGCACGAATGCGGGCAAAAAAGTACTGATAATCTGCTTCGTTATCAGCCAGTAAACCGGCGGATAAACCATAGGCGGTGTTATTGGCTTCGGTAATGGCACTGTCAAAGTCGTCGTAGCGATACACTTTGAGTAAAGGGCCAAAATGCTCTTCGTCCGGCAATGGCGCGGCATCTGTCACATCAATAATGCCTGGTGTGACAAAGCCGGTGCCTGGCTGAATATGACTGAGCTCAAGCAAAGACACGCCGCCAGCAGCACGGATGGCCTGCTGCGCCTGTACCATGCCAAGTGCCGCTTTTTCACTGATCATGGCACCATAAAACGGCTGCTCAGTGGCCAGTGGCGGGCCGACTTTGATTTGTTTGCTGGCACTGATCAGCTTGGCTAAAATGGCATCGCCATTGGCCGACTTGGCTAAAAACAAGCGACGGGCACAAGTACAGCGTTGGCCGCTGCTTAAAAAGGCCGACTGAATAATATCGTGCACAGCAGCGTCAATATTGGCCACGTCTTTGACGATCAGCGGATTATTGCCGCCCATTTCCAGCGCCAGAATTTTGCCCGGCTGACCGGCAAATTGCTGATGCAACAGATGCCCGGTGTTGGAGCTGCCAGTAAAAAACAAGCCATCGAGTCCGGGATGAGAAGCCAAAGCTTTGCCGGTCATCACTTCACCTTGCAATAACGACAGCACACCCGCCGGCAGACCGGCTTGTTGCCACAACTCAACGGTGAACTGCGCGACTTTTGGCGTTAATTCTGAAGGCTTAAAAATCACCGCATTGCCCGCGATCAGCGCCGGCACTATATGCCCATTCGGCAAATGCCCAGGGAAGTTATAAGGACCAAACACCGCCACCACACCATGCGGTTTATGCCGGATAAATGCTTTAGCGCCCGGCATCGGGTTTTCCACTGTGCCGGTTCTTTCCTGATGGGCTTTGCTGGAAATGGCAATTTTGCCAATCATCGCCGCCACTTCAGTCCGGCTTTCCCATAAGGCTTTACCGGTTTCTTCGGCAATCAATACCGCCATGGCTTCTGTGTGCAGCTTTAAAAGCTCAGCAAACGCCTGTACGACTGTCACACGCTCAGACAACGCTTGTTGCGCCCAACCAATAAAGGCCTGCCGGGCGGTTTTGACGGCTAAATCGACTTGTAATTCATCCGCCGCCTGACCTTGCCAAATCACGTCGCCAGTGGCCGGATTGACAGAGCTGAACAGACCGCCATTACCACTTTGCCACTGACCTTGAATAAATTGAATTGCTTGACTCATTTGGCACCTTTATCGAGGTTTAAATAACGGACAAAATCACCTGTGGTGACCTTCAATGCATCGGCAGCGGCCGGGCTTAACAACAGCACATTCTGCTCTGGTTCTAACCGGCAATCATCGGTAAAAGTGGCGCGAAACATCGCGGTTTCGCAGTTGCAGACCGCTAATTGATTGAGGCCACGGCGTTTTTGTGCATCAGTTTCAATCTGTACCGCCACTTTATGGCTGTGCCGCACTGATTTAATTTGCTTCAGTTGCGCTTCAACTGTCGGGCCTGCGTCAAATAAATCGACGTAACCGCGATGAATAAAGCCTTCATTTTCCAGCAGTTTTAATGCAGGCTTGGTATTTTCATGCACTTCACCAATCACTTTTTGCGCTGATTCTGGCAACAAGCTGACATAAATCGGATGACGTGGCATCAGATCGGCAATAAAGCCTTTGTTACCAATCCCAATCAGATGGTCGGCCGTTGGAAAATCTATGCTGAAAAAATAAGTTTGCAACCATTGCCAGAACGGCGGTAAGGCGTTGTCATCGGCAACACCGCGCATTTCTGCGATCACCAGCTTGGCAAATCGTTTTGGCTGTTCGGCCATAAACAAAAACCGCACCTTGGATAAAAAGCGGCCATTTAAGCCAGAGCGGTAGGGCTCACGCAAAAACAAAGTACAAATCTCTGAAACACCAGTGTAATCATTACACATAGTCAGCACTTCGACCGGGTTAAATACATTGAGCTCGTTCGAGTGATGCACCACAGTGCTCTGATGAAAATGGTACAGCGGTGTGCTCAGACCCACCGAGGCTTCAATGCCGGAAGTCCCCATAATTTCGCCAGTGGCGGTATCTTCCAGCACAAACAAATAGCCTTGATTACCAGGTTTGTCGGTGTCAATGGCAAAACTGTGTTCGGAATGGGCAATTTTTTGCTTTAATTTCTGCTCATTGACTGGCAGTGATGTAAAGCCAGCGCCTGATTCTTCTGCAATTTGCAGCAGGGCCTGGTAGTCCGATTGTTGGATCGGGCGGATCAATAACATCTTCGGTTGTCCTCAATTGAGCGAGCGCCTGGCGCAGTGACGCCAGGCGGGTTTGTCATTATGCTGGATTTTTCGCCGCGACTTTTTTTGCCGCGACTAAAGTGGCGATAGCAGCGTCAAAACGGGCCAGACCTTGTTCGATATCCTGGGTTGGAATGATCAAGGATGGCGCAAAACGAACGACATTGTAACCAGCCATCAGCACCAACAGGCCTTGTTCAGCTGCCGCCAGCATAAAATCACGGGATTTGCCGGCATAATCGGCATTCAGCGCAGCACCTAACAATAAACCTTTACCACGGATCTCACTAAAGACCTGATATTTATTGTTGATGGCCTGTAAACCAGCCCGGAATAACTGCTCGCGCTCTTTGACACCATTCAGGACTTCCGGCGTATTGACCGTATCAAAGGCCGCTAAACCGACAGCACAAGCCAATGGATTGCCACCATAAGTACTGCCATGGGTGCCGACCACCAAATGTTTCGCCAGCTCAGTGGTCGTCAGCATAGCGCCGATTGGAAAACCGCCGCCCAAAGCTTTGGCAGTGGTCAGCACGTCCGGCGTGACGCCAAGCCCCATATAAGCATATAACTCGCCGGTGCGGCCCACGCCAGACTGCACTTCATCAAACACCAACAGCGCCTGATACTGATCACACAAAGCCCGCACACCCTGAATAAATTCAACCGTTGGACTGATAATACCGCCTTCACCTTGCAAAGGTTCCAGCACCACAGCGCAGGTGCGTTCTGACATCAGTGCTTTCAGACTGTCCAGATTATTGTATTCGGCGTGATCAATGTCCGCCGGTTTAGGACCAAAACCGTCTGAATAGGCGGGTTGACCACCGACAGAGACGGTAAACAGGGTGCGGCCATGGAAACCTTGTTTAAAAGCGATAATCTGCGTTTTTTCCGCACCGTGATTATTCAGCGCCACCCGGCGCACCAGTTTTAACGCCGCTTCATTGGCTTCAGCGCCAGAGTTGGCGAAATAAACTTTTTCCGCAAAAGTATGATCAACCAAACGTTTTGCCAATAACAGCGCCGGTTCATTGGTCATAGTATTCGATAAATGCCACAGTTTACCGGCTTGTTCTGTTAAAGCCTGCACCAAGGCCGGATGACAGTGGCCTAAACAATTCACCGCGATACCACCGGCAAAATCAATATACTCGCGACCTTGCTGATCCCATAATCTGGACCCTAGGCCACGGACCGGAATAATTGGCGACGGCGCGTAATTAGGTACCATCACTTCATCAAATAAACTTCTGCTGACTTGCATTTTTTGCCTCGACTTATGCTGTGAACCGCTTTAGCGGTTTTTATGTCTGTTGTCATTATTATATTGAGCCAACCAAGCAAAATGCAGTAGCATTCTGAGCATTATAATTTTTTATTTAAGCAATTTAACGAAAGGTTTTAGCAATATGCTTAGCAAAGAAGATGAAAGGTTACTTTCTGTGCTGCGGACCAATGCCAGAACCAGCGTGTCAGATTTGGCGCGTTTGCTGAATTTGTCGCGTTCAACAGTGCAAAGCCGGATCGCCAGATTAGAGCAGACCGGCGTAATTAAAGGCTATGTGGTTGAGTATGGTGAAAAGTTTGTCAGTACCTTAGTGTCGGCCCATGTCTCCATCAAGGTGCGACAAAAGCTGACCACCAAAACCAATGTTGAACTGAAACAAATTCCTCAAATCTCAGAGCTGTATGCCATCAGTGGTGAATATGACCTGATTGCGGTGGTGCAGGCACAAAGTACCGAGCAACTGAGCCATTTACTGGATGATATCGGTAATCTGGACGGCGTGGAACGCACCAATTCTGCCGTGGTACTGGAAACCAAATTCAAACGCTAGCCGTATCTGTCACTACGGTAAAAGCCGGTTTGCTGCAGCCTTTTCGCCGCAAGCCGGCTAAAATACTGTAATAAAACCACAATGTTGCATAATTGTGGCTTGTCTTACCAGTCAGATGAAATTTTACTACCGAAGGTAACAGCGGTAAAATCCGTTAACTTTTACGCCAGATGGCAGCTATTTCAGGAATTTTATGCGTCAGTCAGAGCAAAATACCCCATTGTATATTCATTACGCCGGTCCAGCCCTGCTCGAAACCCCGTTATTAAACAAAGGCAGTGCCTTTAGCCGGGAAGAAAGAGCCGCCTTTAACCTGACCGGTTTGTTACCGCCACGTTATGAAAGCATCGAAGAGCAGGCCGCTCGTGCCTATATGCAATATTCATCTTTTGAAGAACCGATTAATAAACATATTTATCTGCGGGTGGTGCAGGATAACAATGAAACCCTGTTTCACCGGTTATTACAAAACCATCTGGAAGAAATGCTGCCTATTATCTACACCCCAACGGTTGGCGACGCTTGTGAGCGATTTTCTGATATCTACCGCAGCGCCCGTGGTTTATTTATTTCTTACAGCGACCGTGATCAGCTCGATGATGTGCTCAGAAGCGCCACCAAGAAAAAAGTCAAAGTTATAGTCGTGACTGATGGTGAACGCGTGCTTGGTTTGGGCGACCAGGGCATTGGCGGTATGGGCATTTCGATTGGTAAACTATCGCTCTACACCGCTTGTGGTGGCATCAGCCCGGCTTATACCTTACCAGTCTGTCTGGATGTGGGTACCAATAACGAAAAACTGCTGAACGATCCTTATTACATGGGCAATCGCCATCGCCGCATCAGCGGTGATGAGTACTATGAATTTGTCGATAAGTTTATCCAGGCCGTCAAACGGCGCTGGCCGGAAGCTATGGTGCAGTTTGAAGATTTTGCCCAGCCAAATGCCATGCCGCTGCTCAAACGCTACCGTGATCAGATCTGCTGCTTTAATGATGATATCCAGGGCACTGCCGCTGTGACTGTCGGTACCTTATTAGCCGCCTGCCGTTCTAAGGGTCAGGCTTTATCCAGTCAGAAAGTGGTGTTCGTTGGCGCTGGCTCTGCCGGTTGTGGTATTGCCGAACAGGTGATTAGCCAGATGGTATCTGAAGGTCTAACCGATGCACAGGCGCGCAGCCAGGTGTTTATGGTGGACCGTTTTGGTTTGCTGACTGAAGATATGCCGGATTTACGTGATTTCCAGCAAGCCCTGGTGCAAGAAAAACAAGCCATTGCTGATTGGTCCTTCAGTGGTGATTATGCGTCGTTACGTGATGTGATGAACTGTGCCAAACCAGATATTTTAATTGGCGTGTCAGGTGTGGCCGGTTTATTCACCGAAGCCGTGGTCAAAGCTATGAAGAAACACTGTGCTTTACCCATTATTATGCCACTGAGTAACCCCATCAAACAAATTGAAGCCCGGCCGGAAAAAATCATCGAATGGACCGAAGGCGAAGTGATTATAGCCACCGGCAGCCCGTTCAAACCTATTGAATACAAAGGTAAAACCTATCCGGTTGCCCAGTGTAACAACAGCTATATTTTCCCGGGTATTGGCCTGGGTGTACTGGCCGTAAAAGCCCGTCGTATCAGTGACGAAATGTTACGCGTTGCCAGTGAAACCTTAGCGGCAGCGTCGCCGCTGGCGAATACCGGCACTGGTGGTATTCTGCCGCCATTAACCCAGCTGGCAGACTTGTCGAAGAAAATTGCCTTTGAGGTAGCCAAGGTGGCGATGGCTCAAGGCCATGCGCTAGAACTTGACGATGCCATGTTACAACGTAAAATTGACGCCAATTTCTGGAAACCAGAATATCGGCAGTATAAAAGAGTCAGTAGCTAACTGCTGATTTTTTATGATGATGAAATGGCGGTTTAACCGCCATTTTTTTATCTGTCAGGCTGCAAGCCCCCGGTTAGCTTTGTGAAAATGGACAGGCAAGCCTTGCTTTGTCTTAAAAGGAGTCAACTTTGTTATACGTGGTGATGCTGGGTGGTAAACATCCCAAAGCAAAAATTGAAGTGCATGATGTGGTGTTTGTTCAGGCCGAACACATCACAGAGGCTTATCCGACACTGCGGCAGCAATGGTTTGGCAGCCCGCAGGGACTGCATATTGATTCCTGGCTGGCTGTTGATGGCGTCGACCAGTATAAAGTCAGCTTCAGTCATGAAGCGCCGGCGGCAGGGGAGTTGCGGCTGTTTTTTATTAATTTAGGCGGTTATCAGGCTGGATGTTTTGGTGAAGATCATCGTTATGTGTTAGTGGTGGCGCCCGATAAAGTTGCCGCCAAACAACGTGGCAAACAACTGATGCTGACCAACTGGGAAAAACCTCATACCGATCAATTATTTGATGTCGATGATTGTCTGGAGATTGACGCTATTGAGGGTCGTTATCTGCATCTGACCGCAGCGCCGCATCAGGGCATCGAACTGCAAAGTGATTATATTATTCTGTCCTGAGCTGAGGTGAGGTGAGGTGAGGTGAGGTGAGGTGAGGTGAGGTGAGGTGCACTCAGGCTAACGAAATTAGCCTGAGTGCGTCAACCCCTTACAACCAACCGCGCCGTTTAAAAAACAAATAGGGCGCTACTGCAGCTAAAACCATCAGACCCAGCGCCATCGGATAACCAAAACTCCATTCCAGCTCCGGCATTTTACTGAAGTTCATGCCATAACTGCTGGCGACTAAAGTTGGTGGCAGGAAAATAACCGACACCACCGAGAAGATTTTAATGATGCGGTTTTGTTCTATATTGATAAAACCCATCGCTGATTGCAGTAAGAAGTTCACTTTTTGAAATAACGATTCGTTATGCGGCAACAGTGACTCAACGTCCCGTAATACTTCGCGCGCCTGCGCAATCTGCTCCACCGGCAAGCGGGCTTTGCGTAATAAAAAATTCACCGCTCTTTGAGTATCCATCAGACAAAGCCGGACTTTCCAGCTCCAGTCTTCCAGCTCCGTCAGTCTGGATAACGAGGAATGAAAAGCTTCATTTTGCTGACCTTTTAAAATAACCTGGCTGATGGCTTCCAGTGCGCCGGATATTTCTTCAATACTGTCAGCAAGTTGGTCAATTTTGATTTCAAATAAATCCAGCAGCACTTCAAAAGCGCCACCGGACAATAACGGCTGTGATTTGGCGCGCATCCGATAGAGCCGGAACACCGGTAATTCACGTTCCCGCAGGGTAAACAGCCGGCCATCCCGGATGGTAAAAGCCACTGTGGTATTACCGGCTTGCTCTTCATTAAAGAAAAATAACGAATGCACGTGCAAACCGTCTTCATCTTCAAAAAAACGCGCTGTCGCTTCGATATCATCCAGCTCATGCCGCCGCGCCAGTTCTTGTCCCAGGTGCAGATTTACCACATCCCGTTCGATGTCATTGGGTGCGACCAAATCCAGCCAGAGTGCAGCGCGCAAATCCTCTGCGCCGGTAAAATTGCCGTCAAATTCCATCCGCTGTAAAAACTGCTGCCGTAACTCAAAAGCTCTTAACATAAAACTGCTCCAAAAAAACGCAAGACCGTGGAGGCGGGATGTCAGAGATTGTACACCATTCGGGCTTTTAAAAAAAATGCCAATAAAATTCAAGATGATTGCGAAATAATGACAAATAGCCTGCAGCGATGCAAAGTGCTAAAGCGTTCGATTTCGTGAGCGGCTGGCAGAGGATAATCAGTCGCTGTCGTGGCGACACAATAACCTCAACAACGGGTCTTTGCCGGCATTAAAACCTGTTGCTGACACTCAGCTCGATTTCCCAGCTGTCGACAGCAGGGGACGATCGCAAGGGGAACGACAGATCGATATGGATGACATGGTCATTGCTCGATTTGGCAGAATAGATCCGCATGCCAACGCCAACACTGCCCAGCCATTGCTCAGTTACATTAGGCCTTAACATATCGCTGTCGCTGCGGCTAAGTTGTGACGTGGCCGTAAGTTGTGACGTGGCCGGCAAAACCCCACTCCATTGCAGCCCGGTATTCGCAGGCAATAGCGCGCTGCTGGCAAGTGCCTGCAGGTTCAGCTCATCGATCTCCGCCACCCGGCCCGCCGTGACCCGACCGATGTCGCTAAATGCGACAAAGCCAAGATCTAACATTTGATACAGATTAATACGCGGATACCAACGGAGTTCAGTGGTCAGCAGTGATTTACGGATCCCGAGCTGATATTGCAACGGGTAACCACGCAGCCCGCTGTCACCGCCAAGTTCCAGTGGTTGATCAATAAAATTGCGATTACGCCGGCTATATTCGGCTTTGTTGTACCAGGTAAAATTGGCCGATAACTGATAAAAATCTTCCAGCTTGAACCGCCACTCCCGCAGATCGCCGCCCGGTAAGCCAAGCATCCAATCAACCTCGCCCTGGAGTAACAACAGATGCTGATCCTCAGCAAAACCTTTACTGCTGGCTGCTGAAACACGGTAACCCAAGTTGCGCTCTGCGCTGAGTTTGCTGCTTTGGGCTGCCATTTTCAGCAGATATTGCCAACCCAGATTGACGTCTTCAGCCCGATCAATAAACAAAATATCGCGCAGTACCCGATAATCGTGTTGTTTATATTCAACACCCAGCCAGGGGTAAGCCCAGTCGCGGTCAGTCGGTAAAGCCAGACTAGGTTGTCGCAACGCGGGGGCAAAACGCCAGTTTTCGACCAGCACACCAGCCAGTAAGCGGGTCGATGCCTGGTGCTGATAAGACCATAATAAACCGGTACTGAAGTCGAACCGCCGATGTTCAGTGGCAAACACATTTTCCAGCGCGCCATTGTGAAATAGCTGACTTTGCTGCTGCTCACTGAACCATTCAGTCCGGTACATCCACTGACTGTCATCCTGATAAAATGGCTTTTCTACTTTGAATTGCCGCACCTGGCCATCGTCATTCCGGGTCCATTCTGCAGTGACATCACTATGAGCCAACCAGTCATTGCTGCCCGGTTCAGTTAATAAGGATAACGGCATTTCCAGCTTCAACTCATAACCGCTGCGCTGAGCGTCACTTTGGTATTTGACTGAGGTGCGTACACCAAAACCAAGTAAATTATCTTCTTTAAAACCAAAAGCATATTTGTTTTGTCCGCCGCTGCGGCCAAGGCCAAACGAAGGTAACAAGCTCCAATTATCTGAAGTTTCGACGTGCACATCATAACTTTGATCGGCATTACAAACCGGGTTTAACCGTACTTTGGCGTCATGCAAATATGATTTGTCCCGCAGCAAACGCTCAGCTTCGGCCAGATCACTGAGCCGGATCACGGAGCCGCTGGCAAAGGGTAACGCCCTTTGTACCGTATCGGGTCTAGAGCACCGAGCAGTTCAAAAAACGAGCAGCAGAGCTGACAGAAAACCTCGCAGGCAAGGCGGGCAAAATGAGCAATAGTCATTCTATTGCTCATTTTGCCCAACGCCGGATGCGAGGTTTTCCGGCGCTCCCGCCGGGCCGGGGCAAAATATCCTCATACGGCGTTAAATTCCTTCGGTTTAGTTCACTAAACCTTCAGAAATTTGCCTTGTCTGAGCCCTATTTTGCCCACGGCTGCTGCCGTTTTTTTAAACTGTTCGGTGCTCAAGTGGTCACATGGGCCCAATTGGCCAGCCGATGCAACCAGAGATCGTCGGGATCCGATTTGAAAATCGGTTTGGGTTCCAGTTGAACCTGGCCAAGGCGGATTTGCGGGTCGGCCACAGCCTCAGTTGTAGCAGGCACCTTCGCTGCAGGCGTTTTTTTTGTTGCCACCAATCACACAGCAACTCACTGGATACCGCGTCTTTTTGCTGCGCGCCGGCTGCTACAGCTGCCGGACTCTGCAGCAAGATGGCCACGGCATAACACAGACCCCAGCGCCAATCGTTTTGGCATGGTGATGGCATATTTAACTCCCGGTACAACCAGCAAATAGATTGAGTTCGGGCCTGAACAGCTGACTGGCACGACCAAACAAAGCGGGCAAACTATGAAACAGATGGTCATGGCTCAGCGGCTGTGCTTGCTGTTGTTGCAGGCAGGCAAGGCTTAATTGCTGGTTTTTGGCAAACTCAGCGGACATCCACCAAATCAGCGGTACATTGGTTTGGGCTTTCGGCGCCATCCAGTAAGGCAAACCATGCAAATACACGCCATTTTCACCTAAAGATTCCCCATGATCTGAGATATACAGCATGGCGCTGTTGGGTTGTTGCTGCAGTTGTGCTATGGCACTAGCCAGCAGTTCGTCTGTCGCCAGCAGGCTATTGTCATAAGCGTTGATAATATGTTGCGGCTGACAATGGTTCAGTTCTTTCTGCTGGCATTCGGGGGCAAATACCTTTTGCGAGGCCAGACTGCGGCGAAAATATTCAGGTCCGTGACTGCCGAGCTGATGCAACACAATAAGCCGGTCTTTACTGGCAGGTATGGCCAATACTTGCTGTAACGCCTGCAGTAAAACGGCGTCAGTACAATCTTGCTGCTGGCAACGCGGCTGGGCAAATAACATCTGATGCGGCAACCGGTCGCAGACACCTTTACAACCAGAATTATGATCATACCAACTGACCTCGACGCCACTGCTTTGCAAAATATCTAAAATGTTGCTGCTATTTTTAGCGATGCTTTCGTCATAGCGTTCGCGCCCCAGGTGGGAGAACATGCAAGGTACCGAGTGCGCTGTGGCCGTGCCACAGGAACTGACCTGGGTAAAACTAACCACTGGTAACTTGCCCAGCCTTGGGTTGGTTGCACGCGGATAACCGTTCAACTGGAAATGATCGGCACGGGCAGTTTCGCCCAATACCAGCACTAAGGTTCTCGGCGCTGCCGCCGGTTGCTGATTACGTACATCCATAGCTAACACTTGAAAAGTCGGCGGAAAATGCGCCGCTAGCTGTTGTTTTGTCACTGCAATACCGGCCACCAACGGACTGATAGGTAAAGCATAAAACTTCACTGCCCGGTAATTACGAAAAAAGCTGGCCAACTCGGCATAGTGCGTGCTGGCAATCACGCCAAGGCCGGCAAAGACCAGCAACAAGCCAAGCAGCCACTGTTTGACACTTCGCTGCCAGTGTTGTGCTTTGAACTGAATATGGCGCTGCAGCCAGCCTAATAACAACAGCCAACCCAGGGTGCTGAGGATCAGATCTGCATGGAGCAGACCACTGGCTTCAGCGATATCGGTTTCCAGCACGTTTTGCAACATGGCCCTGTCAATCACAATGCCAAAATGACTGATAAAATAATGGCTGATTGCCGCGATCAAAAATAAGCTACTGAGCAAAACGCGTTGTAACAGCGGCAGTCCAGGCACACTCAGTAAGATAAACAAACCGCAGTTCAGCAACCACAACACCAGTACCAGGATTGCCTGTAAGCTGTATTGGCCCGGAATATGCTTTTGCAGTTGCGTCATAAATGGTGCCAGAAACAACAGCGTGCTCAGGCTTGCCAATAACAAAGCCAGTAACAGCGGGGTTACCACAAAGCGCTGGCGGGGATGTAATAAAAAACTATGACTGCGATGCAGCCACTGTAACGTCAGCGCATTCATTGCGGTGTCCTTGCTGTGATGGGTTGATGAGAATTTCCGGTCCAGCTTTGGCCAGCGCGCCGCCAGATATTGCGCGGCAAAGGCCAATAAGCACATAAACAAGCTATGCTCCAGCACCAGGCCGCACTGGCAATATCATGGGAAATAAAGTGAGCACCACGCAGTTGCTGCACCAGACCCAGACTGAAGCCGAGCAGGGCGCTGCCAACAAGGGCTGGCCGCGCCAGTCGTGGATAAAGTTGCAGGCAGAAAAAATACAACCCAAACCAGGCAAAACCAATACTGGCATGGCCTGCCGGAAAACAGGCATTACTGGCCCGATCGGCTGGCCAGCGACTGAATAAACCGGTGAAACTATAGGGACCGCCAAAAACTTGCAGATCCCAGGGACAATCCATCGGTAACAGTCGTTTTAATAGCGCCACCCCGGCCAGACTGAGTGCCAGCGTCAGCAGTAAGCGGCCATGAGCCTGCCGCCGGGTGCCATGCCAATCACCGGACGCAGCCGACCAGCAAAGCCGCACTAAGAAGTGCAGCAGCAGCCCCAAGATCACCGCTTGGTTACAGAGTCGGACTGCCCGATGCAGTAGTTGTTCAGTCAGCCAGAAATGCTGCAAAGACCACTGCTGGTGTTGCAATTGATACCAGAAATTTGCCAGGACAAAGTCCAGCTCCAGGCCATAACAGAGGGCAAATAGCAACACCAACAGCAGCAATGGCTGCAGCCACAGTTGTTGAGCAGAGGGTAACATCGCAGCGAAAGACACACCGTCTCCTGACAGACACAAGCCAATCAGGTGAGCCTAATGGGAAAGACTTAAAGCAACCTTAAGTCAGCCATGCTTTGCTGGTTTTCGCAAAAATAACAGTATTGAGGCTGGTTAGTCGATGCCATGTAATGAGGGAAAATCAGCGCCGTAACGGCTTACAACGACGCTGAGCAGGCAGATTAGTTACTAAATTCGTTTTCTTCGTGCAGATAAATCATCGTCGTTGAAACGTCAGAATGACCTAAACGGGTCATGGTTAATTTCAGATTTTGATTACTCATTTTCAGGAAATAAGTGGCGTGCGAGTGTCTTAACCAGTGCGCGCTGGCTTTTTCCAGGATACTGGCATCACGCAGTAACATGCCTTTTTCATCCTGATTATCACATTGTGAGGCTTGTTCCTGCTTAATTTTGCTAGCATGATCAAAGGTTTCCCGCATGATTTGAATAATTCGCCGCGAGCTGATTTGCTTGGTTGGCTGAGCGCCTGGGATCAAAGACATGGTATCTTTATAAAGTGGAGTAGGGTGACAACCTATCGAAACCCTGAATTCCTTCATCACAGCTTTTAAATCTTCAAATATTTCAATTGAACGTGGCTTATCGCCTTTACCGATAATATTTAATACCCATCTGTCGTTGCTTAAAATATCCACAGCTGCATAGGTATGATCAGCTGCTTCTGACAAACGTAAACCAGTGCCAACCAGCAGCGTCAGGATATAACGGGCGCGGATCCATTTAAATTGTTCAGCCGGCGTGGTCGCGGCACGTTGCGCCACAAATGTCTGATCGATGGTAAAATTGACTAAATCATCAGAAATGGCACGATCGGAAAAAGACTTTTTTACCGCGGAACTGCGGTTACGGCTTCGTGGTGACATCGCCGGATTGGCATTTAAGTGGCCGGCAATCACTAAAAAAGTAAACATGGCTTCGACAATACGCTTAGCCAATGCCTGGCTGGAATCACTCAAGCCGGACACAATTTGGGGCTGTTCAATTGACAACGGATTGGTTCTTTCCAGCGGCTGATATTCCTGGCGCAATTCAAAGGGCCGCCAGTTCAGATTGATGCTGGCTGGTTGCTGGTCAAGAAATTTTCGTTGTTTGGTACAGCACCAATGTTTCGGCGGCGCTTTAATAAACTCCAGATAAGCCAGCCAATCTGAGCGATTGACGGCACTGAGCGGTTTTTGCTTTTCATGGATCAACCAAAGCGCAAAGCGTTCAACTTCTTTTAAGTAATTCGCCAAAGTATTAGGTTTAGATTGGTACTGCGTCAGAAACTCAAGAATGACATCCCAATCTGATTCGGCATCCAGCATCGACATGGCTTCATTACGATTGAAACCAGGTTCAAAATGTGGCGGCTTAGTGATATATACAGGTTTGCCATTTTTAATCGCGATCAGAGGCTTAATCATGTAATAATTCTACTGTGGTTTTTGCCCATTATAGACTACTCACAATAAGAGTAGTGAGAAATCTTTTATGGGTAAATTGCCTTTTTGGCTATTTCCACGACTTCCTGCTGTATCCTCGTGTATGGGGTTGTTCAGTATTAGACACCAAAAATTTCGACCCCGTCCCGCAAAGCCAATAAATTCGCGGCTTTCCAGTTTTAACCCCATTTTTAAATTCGGTAAGATTCTGGACAAAACCTCTCAAAAACGCTCAGAATCTGAGAGGTTCTGCTCATTTTACGATAGGTTTTGGATCGTTTAATGAGAGCCTCTGTTCATTTTAACTGGCTTTAAATTTTCTTTAAACGCCATTTAAAGCCTGATTAAAGCAATCCAAGCAATTGCAGCAAACCAGCTATCCACACCAACCGCAATTTCCGTTCGCCACTTTGCACAGTTAACACGCCAGCGCCGCTATCGTATTGCGCCTGATCTGCATTGGCCAGCAACGCCATTAAATCCTGCATCGCGTTTGGCATCGTTGCACTTAATTGCGCAGCTATAGCACCAGACACCAACACAACTGAATTCGGCACCGCAATATTTGCCTTATATAAAGCAGAGATTGCTTCCGGCGGAATATGGCCAGCTACAAATCTGCTCCTGGCTGCATACTCTGGTGTTTGTGCTGACATATCGGCCAACCAAGCGCGATAGCTCGGCACTTGTTCCTGCAGTTTGGTATTCACCGCCGAGATACTGGTTTTTCTCACTACTGGTGGCAGCTTTACCAGCTCACGGCCAAGTGCAATATCTGGCGCAACCCAAGCCATACCCGGATTATAATCCCAGCCAAGATCCACACCAGGGAATTTTTCAATCACTTCGCCAGTGACTGTATCGGTCTGGCTTATTTTGCGCAAATCTACATTGCCGGGTTCTGTGAGTTTTAAATTCTGCCGTTTAAGGTCTCGCTCAGATAACGAAATAACTTTGCAGCGGCAGTTCCAGCCATTGGGCGGATAATGGGTTAGCCAAAATGGATGATCCACAGGTAATAAATAGTAGTGCCAGCGCTGGTGATCTGGTCGAACACGGGTATCGGCTGCAGTGCTATATAAAAGATAGGGTCGTGTGCCCTTCACTCTTTGCTGTTGAGTCCAGCGCCCTGCCGCATTGGCCGTGTTTTTGTTGTTTTGGTAAATCACGTTTGTTCGCCAGCCACGCTTGCCTTTATAAGACCAGCCATACTTGGCCACTGCAGTATCAAACTTCTTCCGAAAGTCCTGCAGCGTATCGCCGTTACTAATAGCTGCAGTGACAGCCTGGTGCAAATCATTCAGCAGCGCCAGATTAGTCGCACCAGCCACAGTAAAAGCCCTGGCATGAATGGAACCTTGTAAATCCCGCCAGGTTTCGCTGGGCAGCTGTAATTTCTGCAGGTGGTAAGCGATTGCTTCCTCAAAAGGAATAATAGTGCTGCTGTATTGGGCTTTTGGCATGTTTAAACCTGTTTAAACTGGGTTTTAAATGGACTTTAATAACTTTAAATAGCGTTTAATAAGCAAAAAAAGGGCGTCCGTGCCCTGCTCGCTTTTACCAGTTTTTGATGATCAGCTCCTTCGTTGGATCCGATTTTCCGCTACCGCCGACGGTATAAGTGATATCAACGGTTTCCATGGTTAAACCGGCGAAGACTTTGCGCATCATCGGCACGTCATTGACGCTGATAATCACTTTTCCTTTGGCGTTTTTGGCGATTTCTGCCATTTTTTGGTACTGATCCAGCCCAAAATCAACGCCATAACCGGTGGTCTGGAAATAAGGCGGATCCAGGTAAAACAAGGTGTAATCCCGGTCATAGCGCCGCATACATTCTTGCCAGTCCAGGTGTTCAATCAGGGTTCTGGACAGCCTTAAGTGCGCCTGGCTTAAATCATCTTCAATCCGCAGTAAATTCAGCTTTGGCGGCGCACTGGCGGCAGTTCCAAAGGTTTGGCCTGAGACTTTTCCGCCAAACGAAAGCTTTTGCAGGTAGTAAAAACGGGCCGCGCGTTGGATATCGGTCAGGGTGTCCGGGTTGATGACTTTTTGCGTTAAGTATTCCTCGCGACTCACTAAACACCATTTAAAATGGCGGATAAACTCCTCCAGATGGTTCTTGATCACCCGGTACAGATTCACCAGCTCACCATTCACATCGTTGATGATCTCCACTTTGGCGGGCTGTTTCATAAAGAACAGTGCCGCGCCACCGGCGAAGGGTTCAACATAGGTCTGATGCGCCGGGAACAGCGGTAACAGGTGTTTTGCAAGACGGCGTTTTCCACCCATCCAAGGTACTACTGGTTTCATTTTTATGAGCCTTATCATTGATTTGATTTAAAATTTTTTGTAGGCTTCTCGCACCGTTCGCGAGCGGTAGAGAAGCCATGGTTGGCTCACAAGGCTAGACTTGTGTGTTAATGGAGTTAAACAAGTTCGCGCTTGCGTAACTCCGCTTCTCTTTTTTCTTCCTTTACGCCGTTATTTCAGCGTTTTCATCATCCGCAGCATGTCTTGCTGCAGCCGTTCAACCGACTGCAAATCCCCGCGCTTTTCATTGCCATGGCTGCTGCCAAAGAAAAAAGCGATGATGCTGGCGATAATGGTGCCGAGCACAAAACCCAAAATCGTATCGGCAAAGCGGATACTGGTTTCCGGGATGGTGGTAAAGGTGATCAGCGTCACATATCCGGCCGCAAAGCAGCTCCAGAAGATGGTCAGGTAGTAAATAAAACGCTTGGAAAAGGTGTCGTTTTGCTCCAGCGCCGCGCGTTGCAGCGCCCTGGCGTCAGCTTTGTCCTGGTAGGCCATTCGCTCGAGTTCAGTTTCATTAGCCATCACCGCGCGGCTAAATTCAATCTGCAACTGCTTGTCGTTATTGAGCTTTTGCAAGGCGGCTTCAGGCGTTGATGCGCCTGTAATCGCCTGGGCGGTTGCCGTTACTTTTTCCGCAATAGCAGCACCATTATCACCGCCAATCCAGCGCCCTAATTTAGCGTCAATTCCGGTTAATCTGGCCAGCGCCAGGGCAATTGTTAAAGGTTCCATATCATTTCCTCGCTTTGTTTAAAGGTTATTTAAAGGGTTTAAAGTGGGTCTGTGTCGGCATCGCTCATGCCTTGTAAAAATTCCAGCGTCAGCATTTGGCGTGTGACTTCGGCCATTGAACTTGCGGTAATCCCAGGCATGGCTTGTTCGATGCGTTGCTTTAAGTCCTGTAGGTCGTTTGCGTTTTTGGCAAACTGGAAAATCGCCGTGATGTCCGCGTCGGTCGCTTTATCAAAACCATTAAAAGGCTCAGGCTGGCTAACGTCCGGCGCTGCAAAGTCCGCTTTGGCGGGTGTGGCAATACCGGAGCTTTCCTCGGTGATCTCCAGCACTTCTTCATTGTCTTTTGGCTCGGGCACACCCAGCTCGTTGTAGGCCCATTTTTTACTGACCGGCACCAGACGGCCGGTTTCGCGCACCCGGTTGACCGCTTCCAGATTGACATCGCGCTTGTCCTTGAACATAAACACCGGCGGCTCGCCGCCGTTAAAGTTGATTTCATGCAGAATTTGCAGGATTTGATTGCGTCCATCCGATACCAGCGCGCGGTCTGCGCGTTGGTTTTCGCCAGCGCGTTTGGCGTGGGTTTCACTGGCTGCACGTGCACCCTGGCCATTCTGTTCAGTGGCCAGCGTTTGGCTGGTCAGCGCCTTGGACATCTCACGGTTGCAGAGGTCAATCAGCTGGGCTTGCACAGGTTCGCCGCCGCCTTTACGCTCTAAAATCTCGACACTGGTATCGTCTGGAATGGCCGCAATGCCATCCGTTACCAGCTTCGACAGACCATCCAGCAAATCGTCGATATCCTTGCTTTCTGCGCCCTGTGGATATTTACCAATCGGGAATGGCACGCCAAAGCGCTCACACAACTGCACAAAAAACTGAAAACCGCCATGCTTAAAAGTCCAGGGCCAAAAGCAGGAGGATAAAAGTGCAATGCCATAGGCGTTATCAGGCGCTGGCATGTGCCTGACGCAGAAAAAGCGGCGGCTATCGACGTCAACGCCTTGCGGTTGCAGCTTGGTTTTCAGCAGTAACTGGTGATCCGGGTTAAATGAAAAGCGACGGTTCTCCCAGGCTTCAATGGTGCTGGGTAGCCAGCGCTGATCATCAGATTTTTCATAAGGGCCGAGGTGCAGCACTGAGAAGCCATGCAGGATGGCACTGTATAAATGCCAGTCCAAATCAGCCCAGCGCAAATTGATGCTCGGCGGCCTGTTAAATAGCTTTTTAGCCATCAAATAGCTGTCTTGCGATGCCTGATCTTCGCCACCTGGTACCAGTTCGGTTTGAAAAGCTAATAAGCCAGCCCGCATCGTGCGCAACTCACCAATCACATGGGCGTCGCGGCTGATAGAGTGATAAATCTCGGCGGTTTTACCGGCCTTTCTAAGAATGGGATCCGGGTTCGGCAATTCGCGTAGCAGCGCCCAGCTCTGGGGATCGGTTGCGGCGCGGCTGAATAGCACTTTTAAGTTATTAAATTGGCGGGTGCTCATACTCGGTAGCCTTTGATTTGATTAGTAACACGCTTCGAACCAATGCGGGGCATGCCGCCCATGCCAGTGCTGGCGATCATCCAAAGGATTGACGCAGCACACAGCAAGTCGAAGTGATGACCGGGTTGTTTTTGTGGCCAGTCTTCCAGCTCACCTTTGAGCAAGGTGCATTTCTCGTGAATGGCGATTTGGGCCGGTGAATCGGTCACGAATGGCTCTAATGCTGCGATCCGTTCTTCCTGGCTGATGATGGATGTAACCCCGCGCAAAGGCAGCGCAACGCTTTCGTCCAGGCCGCGCTTTTTAAAGTCGCTGCGCATATAGTCAAAGGCGTTATTGTTCTCGAACCCCCACACCAGGCAGCCGAATTCTTTCTGCACCTTGATAATGTCTTTGAGTAATAAACTGGCCCCGCGCACCTTGCGGCTTTCGTATTCGATATGCAGTTTTTTCAGCTCACGCGACCAGAAGCCAGCGACTATTGCACTGGGATCAGCAGTAGTGGTTTTGCCCATCGATGGGTCACAAGCCCCATACGGCAACCAGTCGGCTAAGCGATTGACCCAAATTTCATAGCGATAAAAAATCTGCTCATCATCGCCCTTGGCAATGCCCTGCATCTCGCGGTTAAACTCGCGCGGGTTGCTGGCCCACATGGCCATCAGGTCATATAAACTGCGGACACTGGGCCAGCTGGTTTCAGCACCGGCAGACATCGCTTTTTGATGTTTAAGCCAGAATTTAAAGGATGGCCGCGCCTCTTTGGCCAACGCATCACCGCGCGAAGCTGCGGCTTTTTCTGCTTCTTTGTCGGCATAAATCATCAGCTCGCGGCATTCACTCCAGCGGTCCATATCGCGCGGGAATGTCTTGATGGCTTTGAATTTATGCACGATATGGCCAGGCGCATGTTCGGCCCGGCTAATCGGGTCGTCGTTGTTTAAAACCGTGTTGACACCTAAGAATTTAACGCTGCCATCTGGTGGCCCCAGGTATTGCACCGAGGCTTCCAGAAAGCGCCAGCGGGATTCGCGTTCGGTCGGTGATTTGGCTTCGGCGTCAGTAATAATATCGTCTGATAACAGTACCTTTGGACGGCTGGCTCCATGGAAAGCACCGCGCACCGCCTGATCAGCCCCTCGGCTTTCAAACCGTACCCCTTGAGCCGTCGTAAATTCGCCAATCTTCCAGTGGGCACTGGGTTTACATAGCTCCGGGAAGTCCAGCGCCAGGTTGTTATTGTTCAGAAGTTCTGTTTTAACCACCTCCAGCGTTTTAGCGGGCATACGGGCTTCAGCACCGAATAAAATGACATAATCAAGGAACAAAGACGGCTCTGGCAGTCCAGTTTCCATCCGCACCGATTCCAGCTGCAATAAGCCCTGAGCCGCCAAAAATAACGGCAAAATCTTACAAGCCAGCGTGGATTTGGCTTCACCGCGTGGGGCCACATACCAGTGCTTCCAGCCGGTAGCCAGCGCCAGGGCTTTTGGCACCCACTGCATAAATTGCTGCTGAAAATCGGACGGCTGAGCGCCAGGCTCAAGCCACATATGATGCGGAAAATACGTGTAGACAAAATACTCAAAATCGCCTCCAAGCACGCGCTTACGGCGCGCAGTAATGGCCGCTGGCGATGGGTCCATCTGCCGGGCTTTGGCTTCAATATCACGGCGCAGCAGCGCAGCCGCGCGCTCCAGTTCGTCCAGAAATTCCTTGCTGGTTAAATCAGCCATGCTCGGACATCTCACGGTCAATCACAGGCGCGAAGGCTTGCAAGATCACCACAAACTGCGGCGCAAAATCAGGAAAGCGCGTGCTGACAAATTCAGCCAGTTTCTTGATGACTTCGGCCGCGACTGTTCTGCGGGCGATATTGGCGTTGCCGCCGGAGACCTTCATGACTTTGCTCATCATGTCGGTCAGGGAGGACAGGATTTTGGTGCGTTGATCCAGCGGTAAATCATCGCCTTTGGACTTTAACAGCTCAAAAGTAGCAGCCACTTGCAGGCTGAACTCTTCCACAAAATCAGTGGTAAATTCCCCAACCGGGCCTTTGGCGCGCCTGGCGGCAGTGCGGGCCAGATCCCAATCATCGCCCTGCTTCGCCGCTTCGGCTTTCCAGCGCCGGACCGTGCCTTCAGCCACATCCACGCACGCGGCCGCAGCAGTTAGTGACAGCAAGCCGTTGACGTAACTATCGCGCACCTGGTGCTTTTTATCGGTGCCGTGGGCCATTACTTCATTGCCCCTTTAACCAGTTCCGCGACCAGCATGGTAATGACACCAGCGGCACCGCCATAAACTGCGACTTTGACCTTTAAGTTTGAAAGCTCATTGGCATGATGTTGCTGTGCAGACTCAGTGGCACTGACGCGGTTATTAATTTCCACAAAACGCCGGTCGATATCGTTTTCAAGCCTGTCTAAGCGGTCGTTGACTGTGGCGGCAGATTCACGGATAGCCACTTGCTGCGAGCGTAGCGCTTCCAGAATTGCCTGCTGGGTGGCCTCAATAGAACCCACGCTATGAAATAATTTATGCTCCTGTTCTGGTGTCATGGCGCGATCACCTTCACTTCAGCAGAATTGGTGGTAGCCACATCAAAGTGCAGCCAAGTCACATCACGTTCAATGCGGGTTAAATGAGGGAACCGATGCGGGTTGGCCAGGATAAACTTGCGAGCTTGCTCAGCCGTGACGTGCTTAAAATTCACGTCAAAGGCGCGGCCGAATTTATGCTGGCTGTGAATAGCCCCGACCACACAGTTAAACGGACGCCAGCCGCGATATTGGTTGGACCCACCGGCCGCCCAATTGTTGACTGTGGCTGGACCAAACTCATCCCGTAACGCCTGCAGGGTTTTCAGTGCCCGGTCGTCGAACAGGTTTAAGAATTTCTCCGGCGTTTTTTCAAACTTTCTGTAATAGCTTTCTGGCATTAACTCATGCCAGAAAAACGAGGGTGCCAGTGGGCACTCAATTGGGTTTGTGATCATGTCGCGCGTCCTTGGTAAAGTGGCGACACCATTAGATCAGTTGGTTAAGAGAATGGACGTTGTAAAATCATTTGCACTACTGGGGCTGGAATGGCCTGGCTTACTCAAACAGTAAGCCAAGCTGTTTTTTATTCGCATCGTGTTCGCGGTAAATGTTTGTGATCTGCTGCCGGGTGATATGGTACCGGCGCACCAGTTGCTGGATGGTGCTGGTTTTGTTGTCCAGCTCCTGGCAGATTCGCTGGTTACGGATCTGCATCAGTACCTTGTCGACCATTGGCACCTGGTAGTGCTGTTTTGGCATTAAATCCGCCCAGTAATCGGCCAGCGCCTGGCCGAATACCTGCACCACCACATGCTGCGGTTTGGGATACTCAGGGATAAAAAACAGCTGTCCCTGGTACTCCTGCAGCACGTTGATGGCCTGCTCAACGCCCAGCACTTCGACAATCTTCCGCACCCCATACGGCAGTGCTTTTAAGTCAAACTCCAACGGCAACCTCCTGTTGTTGCAGGTAGGTTTTGCGCACCTGGTGATAGCTCTGGTGGCGCAGGGTGTCCCCGGCTTTGCCAAGCGCTTTGATCATTTCGCGTTTGGCCCACAGCTTCAGCGTGTTAATCACATAAGCCGCATCGTCATCCCGCAGCCAGGTGCATTCCGCAATGCCTTCACCACCGTTCTTTTGCGCTGTCATCCGTTTGATATAGCTATTCAGCGCAGTTTCGCTGCTATCGCGGATAAAACGCTGTTCAGCCATAAACAGCCACAAGGCTCGGATCACACTGCGCGCATCCGGCTGCGCTTTGGTGGATGGACTGATGCGCTTCACCGGCGCTGGCTTCACCCAGGCTTTAAACCCCAGCTGATGGAAGCGCGCCAGGGCGGCTTCCAGCTGTGGCAGTGTCAAGTCTTTACTGCTGGTTTTACCGTCACTGACAGCCGCCAGATTAGCGCGGTAACAGGCATCATCCATCTGCAGCTGAGTTTTCGCCACATGCAACAGGCGGATCAGGCGTTGCATCTCTTTCATTGCCGGGACTCCCCTGGTTGCGGCCCGTCCCCAACAATCTGCGCAGCCAGCTTCAGCCCTTCGATAAAGCCCTGATGTTCAGGCGTACCCGCGACCAGCACAGCGCCATTGTCCAGCCGATATGACTGGTGCTGATTGGCCAGAATGGCGCGCAGTTTGTGTTTTGATTTGATGTCTTGTAATACGTTATTCAGCATCTTCGTTATCCCTTATGTCTGCTTGATCCCGGTTGCCACTGACAACCAACTTGATGGCCACGACAGCGAACACCAGCCACATGAAAATCCATTCCCAAAGGTCCATGACGCATCCCTCAAAAGTGGCCAATCCGGTCACTGTGATTGCCATCCAGCCCCTGATTAATTTTCACCTGGCGGCCATCTTTGAGTCCGTCCCAGCGGGCGTCCTGGTCGCGCTTTACATCTTTGCTGTCGCGGCCCTGCAGGGTCTTTAATTCGCCGTGTTTGTTATTCTTGTAGCTCTGGATCAGCTTTTCTTCATCGTCGCTGACACGCCAGCTACTTAAGTTGCTGGCTGCGCCACAAACCCAACCTTCGCAATACAAATCGGCACGATTGACTTTGGTCGCGCGTTTCAATCGTTTATTCAGACTGGCCTGATAATCCCGGCGCGCTTTTTGGAGTAATTTGCCTAATACCGAGTAGCAATATGCGGCAATCTGCACCCGATCTGTTGGCCCTACAAACTCGATAAACTTGCCTAAAAAGTTATGGATCCGAATAGAGCGGACACCGAAGGTGCTGTTCACTAACGCATTCAAAGACACCGACCAACGTGGCGGCTTTTCGCTTGTATTGATATCGCGAATAATCTCTGATGCCATCGACTGCAACTGTACGTCGGTCATGGTCAGGTTATGCTCGGCCATAAGCTTCTGTGCCATCCGTAAGGCAGTTGCAGCCTCGTTCGGGTTTTTGCTTTCACTCAGGGCGATCAGTTTTTTAATTTTTTGCAAAATACGTTCTGACAATTTCAATCTCCTTCGCTGCTCATCAGTACCAGGCCACGACGCCTGGCAGACGCAACCGGCGAACCGGCTGCGTTTCGCGCTTTACGAGTTGAGTTGATCCAGCAACTGCTTGGCAGGCGAAAACTTCACAGCGTTTTTGGCGGCAATTGTCAGGCTTTCACCGGTCTTCGGATTACGGCCTACCCGAGCGGCTTTGGCCTGCAGCTTGAACTTGCCAAGCCCAACCAGTGCAGGTTCATCACCGCGAGCAATGGCATCCGTGACCACTGTGGTCAGGCTATCCAGCAGTGCTGTCACGTCTGCTTTGCTGACTGCGCGGTCATGACTGATGGTCATTTTTTCAGTGACGGCGGCGATTAATTGTTGTTTGTTCATGGTCTTTTCCTTTTTTGGTGATTTAAGTTGTTAACTTCTTTCTTAAAAAAACTGGTTTTTAATTCGTTTCTTTTGCAATCGAAACGTACGCCTTCAGCACTTCAAAATCGGGCTGCTCTGTTTCTACAAAATCCACAAATTCCTCGACATTGAGCTGATAGGTTTGGGCTACACCGGCCAGCAATTCGTCATACCCTGGCAGCAACGGCTGCCACTCCATCTTGTACATTTCCGCCAGTGCCTTGGCATGGCTTTGCATGGCGACCACGCTGTGCAGCAATGGGTCGGCCAGCGCTGCAGCTTTGAAATATTCGTCAAAGTCACTCATTGCCGCCCCACATAGGGCGACGTCAGTGGCTCAGCACCTTCGCCCAGGACCCATTTCAGTGCGGCGGCCACACCGTCTTCAAACGTCATATCTGGCGCGTTTGTGCCGTATGTGGCTTTCAGGCGTTGCGCTGCAGCCAGTTCAATTTGGATTTGTTCAGAGGTGATGGCTGCCATGGCTACTGCGCTCCAAACAGAAACGGATCCAGTTCAACCGCCGAGAACTGGAGCGTGATGGGCCGGTATTCGCCGTTTTCGCCCCGGTAATAAAACAGGTAGTAACTGGCGGTATCATGGACTTCCAGCGCGCTTTCCAGTGCTTCCACGGCTTGACGCCACAGCGGATGGTCGATGTCGATGTTCTTGATGTCGATTAAGCGGCTCACGCTAATGCTGTTTTCTTTACCTGAGCCAAAGGCGCGGCCAATCAGCTTTTTGGTGGCTTCATCTGCGCCCACCGTCACCGCTGAGTGGTATTGCATAAAGAGCTGACGCGCCGCTTCGATATTGGCGTTGACCTGAATTTTGTCCTGCATCGAGCGCTTTAACTTCAGGGTGCCGTCAAAGCTATTCATCTCAATATTGCCCTTGATGCGGCCCATCTTTTTCACGCCATGGTCGCGGGCGAGCTTGGCGATAAAGGCCGGGATATCATTGGTCAGTTCGGTTTTTAACGTCACCAGCTGCCGGTGAATGTCCACTGCGCGCGGGATGTATTTACGCACAATCTCATCGGCTTCAAGTTTGTCGGCACTGACGTTTTCACGGCGAATAAGGTTGCCGGTTGGGTCTTGCATATAGCCTTCCGGCGGCTGTTGCGGGTTGATGTATTGCTCAATGGTCATCGTGTTTTCCTTGTTTAAATGGAAGTTAAAAAGCGTTTAAAGTGCAGGCTTGTTCAGCACTTGCTTAAAAATGGAGTTCACCAGCATGCGGTCGACCTTCTTGCTGGGATCCCGGCTGCACACGCTTACCAGGTGTGGCAGCAGGTTTTCACACAGCAGACGGGCGTTGCCTTCCACACGCTGATGCAGCCATGCCCACCAGGTGGCGTCTTGGTCAGCCAGCGGCAGTGCTTGCTGGGTTAAGCTCAGAAACAATTGTTTAATATCGTCGCTATCAAGCTGGCCTTTGGGCATTGGCCAGAAACAGACGCGGCTGGCGATGAGTTCGTAGCGGTCTTCTGACTGCAGCCGGTCAGTCAGTTTGGTATTGCCAATCAGCACCACACCGACATGGGCGCGGTCGCTGATGGTGCGAAGTGGATCCAGTGCGTTCGGTTTGCACTTATCGGCCTCGTCCAAAATGATGATCCGGTCGGCCATATGCAGGGTTCGGATGATCCCATCCAACAGGCGGCTGGAGACTGGCATTTTGGGTAGCCCCAACTTTGACGCCAGTGCAGCCAGCAGAATGTTGGCGGTCATTTGCTCATGGCCCACAACCAGCAGGGTTTGTGGGTTTTGCCGGATGTATTCCTCCAGGCCGTAGGTTTTACCCAGCCCTGGCGCACCGGCAAACACTGAAAAGCGGCGGGCACGTTTGGCGTGGGCGCAGGTGTATTCAATCAGTTCAGACATGCTGGTTTTGACAAAAGGCACATCGCCATAACGCAGATTGATTTGCGCCAGTTTCGCTTTGTTGGCTTCAGCGTCCATCTCAGCTGTTGGCGCGGTCTGCTCCGCAATATGCGCAGGCTCAATGGCGGCCCAAATGCTGCGCAGGTGCTTGGATGGATCTGCGGTATATTTACCGTTCACAATCTGGCTGAACCAACCCGGTGTTTTGCCGAGTTTTTTCGCCACAGCGGCGGCGGTGACGCCACTGACGCGCAGCTCATGATCATCCAGTCTTTTCAGGATTTGGCGCGACAGTTCGATATCTTCAGCCGAGTATTTCGGGCTGTATTGGCCATCAAAATCACCGACGTCGGTGAGCGTTTCCTGAACGAAAATCACCTGCCACAGCGCGTCCAGGACATCGCTTGGATCATAACAACACTGCTGGTCCAGCACCGTTTTCACCATCTCAGCGCCAAACTTGGTGCTGTAATCTTCCGGCGTTAATTCGCGTTGTTTAATCGCCAGGTTCAGCTTTTCAATCATCCGCAGATGCTTTTGCGTGTATTGAAAAGGCTGTTCAAGCCGTGGGTAAAAAGCCTTCATATCTTCCATTTTCATCTTTGCTCCAGTAACTGGGTTAACAGGTTTTCAGAAGGGCTGGACTGGAACTGCACCAAGTCAGCCATCAGCGGGGAGTTCTCTTGTTGCACTGGTAATTGCAGTGGGATCACGTTATTCATTGCCGGTAAGTCGGCGCTTAATTCAGTCAGTTGCTGCAGGTCAATGGTGCTGGTGAGGGCCGCACGATGGCGCACTTCCAGTACCTTGCGTTGCAAGCGTTTTTCCTGACCGACCAGGCGGTTTTGGGTGGCTTCTTCGATGCGGCTGCTTGGTAGCGCCGCCACTTTGGTTTTGAGCTGCGCCAACATCAGGAAACTGCCGTCCAGCTGTAATAACGCCACCTGGCTGTCATCGTGCAGGTCGTATTCAGCCAGTAATTCCTGACCGTTAAACTGATGCAGATAATCAGCGGCATAGTCGCGTTTGTGCAGGCGTACCCTGCCCCGCAGCACGTTGACTTTGGCGCGCGGCCGGATTTGATAATCCGCCATGCCAACCGGCACCCGCTCTAATTCCTGCCAGACATCCCAGCGGGTTTTGCCCGCAACTTCCGGGTGTGGTTCGTGGTGATACCAGTCTAAAAAGTCTTTAAAAGCGGCAATCCATTCGTCCAGGCTTGGCAGGTCAATCTCACCGGCTTTGACGCGGCGAAGCACTTCGGCTTTATGGCGTTCGTCATGGTCGCGGCCGCAGTAGCTGGTAAATGTTTTGCCGAGGCGGTCTTCCAAGGTTAAGAAAAACCGTTCAATCCACTTGGCGCGGGCGTTGCCTGGGATGGCAAAAATCGGTTCGATATTAAACTGAGCATAAAAGCCAGCCGTATCGTCATTCATCATGGCTGACTTGTAGCCAGAGCCGTTATCCAGATACAGCATGGCGGGCACATGGTCGTGGGTGGCCATAGCGCGGCTAAGTGCAGTCAGTGTGCTGATAGCGCTTTCGGATTCGGAAATTTCCCAGCCGACAATGACGCGGCTTCTCACATCCATAAAGGCAGTGAGTTCAGCGCGCCAGGGTTTACCGGTATTCGGGTGCGCCAGGTACACATCCAACGTATGGCCGTCGGCGTTATATAAAAAACCGGCCGGAATGGTGTCGGTGTGGCGGATACGGTGGTCTTTATGCCGTTCGCGGTAAAGCTTAGCGCCAACCCGATAAATGCTGTCCGGGCCTAATTCATGCGGCATGGCATTGATAAATGAGCGCAGCCGGCTCGCAGTGGCACTCTGAAAACCAAGCCGCTGCAAATGGTCGGCCACCATTTCAAGGCTGGGTTTGTTGGGGCTGTGAAAAATCTCCAGGCACTTGGCTTCCCAGCCATAGTCCTTGCGGGCTTTGCCCTGATGGCCCGGCACCAAGCCATCCATGCCAAGAGTTTTATACTGCGTCATCCAGTTATACAAGGTGGCGCGGCTTGGGAATTTCTTCAGCTGCAACAGCGCAGTTTTCACCAGCGGGCTGGCGGCACCGGTTTGCAGCTCTTGCTGCAGTTGGGTAAGAGCCACATCAATTTTGCCGCCCTTGCGCTGGATTTCGCTGACCAGGCAATAACGCGCCTGGGCAGTACGCTTGGCCGTATCGGATGCTTTGGTAAAGCTGGCTGCCACTTCAACCTGGGCAGGTAATTGTGAAAAACGATAGACAGCGGGATGCATTATTTCGCCCCCTTCTGGAATTCATACATCGACAGCATGTACTGGCGGTTGGCCATGGCATGCTCCCATTCGGTCGGGCTGTAACTTGGCAGGTTTTCGCTGCCGGCAAGTTCACCGGCAAATTCGCGCTCTAACATCGACAACATGCTGCCAATCCCGGCACAAACCCCAGACCAGGCATGCCAAACCGCCCTTGCTGCGGCCAGGCGTTCATCCGGGGATAAATGGCGGGCGTTTAATAAAGCATTCACTTCGGCAGCAGACTCATTAGCGGCAACATCAGCCACCGAGCTTTTACCCAGGCAATTCTCACGGATTTGGCAGACCAGCTCAGGCCAGCCCATCCGCTCGGTTTGGCGGGTTTTAAGTTGCAGAAGGTTCAGCTCGTTAATGGCCGCCGCCGCTTTGTCCTCGACTTCGGCTTTTTCCAACCGCAGGCGTTTTACTTCTTTGGCGAGTTCGCGGCTGCTAAGCTCGGATAAACCTTCTAAAGTTTCGTCATCCAGCTTGTCTAAGACTTGAATTGGTAGCCTTGCCATTTCACGCAGTTGGGCATGGTTCATGCTCAAAAGGGTCCGCGCGGACCTTTTTGCTTCAGGCAGTTCGATAAACATTTTGGCTATTGAAATACACTGCTTTGCTGTTTCGTATGGGAAACAACCATCAATAAGCTTTTGCTTAAACTCACCATGTGAACATTGGCTTTTAACCTGCAGCAACAGCAGACCTTGCTTCAGCGACGCCAGCTGCTTTTTCTCCTCCAGGCGCACAACTTCTTCCATCGCTTCATCAGCCGAATCTGGAAAAATCAGCTGTACTTGAGTCGCCAGCGCTTCCAGCCGTTCAATTGGCATCGAAGTATCGTTATCAAGGATTACTGGGTTCTTGGCCATTTGTGATTACTCCGGCCGTGTTAAGCGAAGTAAGTTTGATGCCAACTGATCAGCGGCACGGATTTTTTCAGTGCCTTCAATCGACAAGGTCGCATACTGCTGTAGCAACTGACCACGTTCATCAATTGCAGTAAACATGATCGGTTTTAGCAGCGCATTGGCAGGCTCAATACTTGAAACTGCCCAACATAAAGCAGGCAAAAAGTGGACAGGCATATGCTGATCGGTTTCCATAGATAGCCATTTGTTCAGCTTTACAGGGGTAACAACCTGAGTTCCGCCCAGGGCTTCGTTCATACGGTCTGCAACCATGACCCTGCTATAGCCACTTAGGCGGATCGCTTTGTTCAATTCACCAATAAAGAAGTGATAAATATCTGCATTAGGTGGTGTTTCACTTTTGAGGATGCTTGTTTGCAAACTTTTGATAAGTTCTTCCATGCTGTTCTCCGGTAATAATTTCAGTAACAATTACTTGTGATTTTCACTAGCAAAAACTTATGACTAAGCAGAGGATGGCACTGTAATTCCTGCTCGAATTGCGGCAACAACTTGTGCTCTGCGCTCTGTTCTTGGTTTGCGACCTCGGGAAGGAATAGATTTTGTTCCGAATACAAGGGCAATATTCAGGTTTAAAGCCAGTGAAACAGCTTTTTGTACCGGGTATGAAGAGCTTTTCCGTCGAATAACATTGCTAACATGGCCTGGTGTCACCTCCAGAGCCTTAGCGATATCCGAGACCAGAACGTCTCTTTTTGTTAGTTCTTCAAGGATTAAATCAGGAGTCATTCCCTCTTTTTCCTTAATGTTTACTGGGCTTTTTTGATTTTGCATGTGTTAAACTCCTTTGGTTATGACATGCTAAAACTGTTTGGTCATTAGCATATGCTATTAGTAATAGCTTATGCTTTCTGCGAGGTCAATGGTTTTTTTGATTTTATTAACTATTGCTATTAGGCGTTGCTTATGGAATTATCTAGTGATACCCTAAATTCGTTTGATTTAGAAACTGCGATTGAAAATATAAAGTCAGTCTCAAAAACCAAAAGTATCAATGGCTTAGCTTCTGCCTTAGGTGTTTCTGGTCCAGGTTTGCATGGTGCGATTAAGAAGGGAGAACTCCCTTACAAAGCTTTAATTAACACTGCTGTGAAACAAGGCTGGTCTTTAGATGAAATTTTTGGGATCAAGGTCAAGCAAGGCGCTATGGAACAGGCCAGGCCAGTTGCTGTAGAAGAACAGCAAACCAAGCCTAAAGTTGATAAAGGTGAAGCCCTCCGTTATTACACGGTGGTTGAATCAGTTATTAACAAATATTTACGTGGACCTGACATGGCAAAACGAAATCTGGCACCTGAGACAGTTGCAGATATCCGGGCGAAACTGTTCAAGATTTTATTTGAGCAGGCCATTCAGTTTGATGGCAATCAAACTCTGATAGACGCAGTGGCAAGGAGTGCTTTAGAGCTTATATAAGAGAGTATTATGCACAAGTTATTGTTATTATGTTCATTTATATCAATCAGTTGCTATGCATCAACCCCACTAAAAGACCGTGCCGTGGTAGAACGAATGGAAGCAACCATACGACTACCTGATCAATCCAGCATGGTGGTCGATATGGACTTCGATTGCGGCAGTGATTTTGCCTCCACGGCCATGATCATCACTTCTGATCATGGCGCAAAAATGTTGGCAGAATTATACAGCCATCGTTATGGGCCAGCCGCAGGCAAGAAAGTGATGAAAACCTGGAACTCCAAGAAGAAACCATCGGATCCAAGAAAACCGACCTTCTTAATTGTCCGGGAAACCCCACCGCAAACGACATCGTTAACAAAAACTACTGAAGCAGCAGAAATGCAAAGTGTCGAATATGCCGAAAGTATTATTGGTTTCTGTGGCACACGCGAACATCCAAATAATCGTTTAAATTAAAAATTTCTGGGGGTAAGACAATTACCCCCATTTTTTTAGATAGTGGTGTTAACTAAATGGATAGGTTATTAATATCATTGGTTTTATTATTGATTAATTTCAGTGCTATTGCCTTTGAACACTTCACATCTGGACAATTTATAAATGGTGCTGTCCAAGACGAGCAAGGTTATCTCTACATGGGCGGCCATAAGGGGTTGTTTCGTTATGATGGCTATACCGAGTTCAAAATAGACCAACAATTAAAATTGGGCAGCGGTTGGATAAGGTCATTATCAAAAACACCGGAAGGCCAGTTGTTGATCACGAGCCAGGACAACGGATTATGGCTGGCTGATACCAAAACCGGCTCCAGTCGGCAGCTTTTTAAACAAGAACACAAATCTGCAGCTGCCGATTATGAAGATGTGTTTATCACCCTGGCAGATTCAGTGATCAGATTGCAGCCCAGTGGCAAAACTGAAGTCGTGCTGGAACAAGTCAAAGTGGGTTCATTGCAATTCGGCCATGATGCAGTTTATGCCTTTACCGATAAGGGCATTTATCAGTTACAGCGAAATAGAAAACGCCTAATGGCTGCGGGGCATTACATCAGAGGAACTGTCACAGCTACAGGTTTAGTCGGCATCAGCAACGATGCTGCGAGTATCATCAATCACCTGACTGGCAGCATACGTCGCATTCCTATTGTGGGATTGACTGATGTTGCACCAGCTGACCCAGGTTTTTTATGGGTGATTCAGGAAGGTGAAGTTCACGTTGTAACGAGCGATGACTTTCAGAAAGTCCGTACCAATGTGTTAAACCGGAAAATACCGCGTCAGAATATCCTGGTTGATCATCAAGGTTCGCTTTGGGTATTCAGTATTAATGATGTCTACCAGATCCCACGCGCTATTTTTGAAATTCCAAGCCCTTCGCTTGCCCGCTCCCCTGAATCTTCGATTGGCAGAGTTGGCAAAGATATTATCCTAGCATTTCGAGGCGCAGGTCTTTTCAAACTTAACCAATTTTCGCTGGAACCACTTAACGAAAAGCTGCCAGCTGACTCGTTTTCAACTGTCATTTTCGAGCACAACCACAAAGCTTTAATAGGCACAGAATACGGTGTGCAATATTTAGATGGCAGTAAAAAAGTTGAACTTGGGTATGTGCTGGATATAACCATGCATGAAAACAAACTGTACGTGGCCACTGACAGTAACGGCTTTTTTATCCTCGATAACAACCTGGCAATCCTGGAACACTACACAGTTAAAACTGGTTTAACATCCAATGAAGTCCTGCGCATTAAGGTACTCAATGGCATCATTTGGGTTGTTAGTGCAAATGGCATTCAAACTCTTGAAAGTGGCCAGCTCAAAACCAGCACTTATCCTGAAAAATTGGTTTCTAAACTCAGTGATATCAATCTTTTAAATGGGCAAACTTTCGTCAGCACTTATGGCTCTGGCATTTATAAACTGGTTGAGCAAAACTGGGTACGTGTACCATCGCCAGATGCAGTAGTGGCCAGCGTGGTGTTTGACGACAAACTGTATGTATCCGCGCGTGAAGGTCTTTGTGTTATTACCATTGAGGTGTGTTCACCAATTCCTGGCGTCAGTAATGTGATGTTTAGTGCCAATTCACTCGATATTGATACGGGAATGCTGATAGCAGCAGGAATGAAAGGCGTGGTGATGTTTAATGTCAATTCGTTAGCTAACGATGAAATCCAGCCCAAATTATCCTGGTTGCGTGTTAATGAAAAACTTCAAACCTTTCTGACTGGGGATCTCGAAGTTGAACATGGCGACACCATCAAATTAGGTGTAACCGGCAATGATTTTCTGCAAAAGAACCGGCGCTGGAGACTGCAAGTTGGTTCTGACTCTTACGAATCTTCAACAGGTGAATTTGTCTTCCCGGCGATGCGTGAGGGCTACCATTCGATCACGCTCAGTTATCAAAAAATGGATGGTGAATGGCATCGTCCTTACTCCATGGAATGGTTGAATGTTAAAATGCCATTTTATAAAAATGCTGCTGCCATTGGTTTGTATATTGGATTGCCGCTTAGCTTGCTGATTGTTGGGTTACTTGCCGCACTTACGGCTGTTCGCATGTACCGTACTCAAATTATCAATATGGAAAGTAAGTCGCTTGACCATCAAATCCATGAAATCTTTGGTCTTGCCACCCATCTGAGTCACTACCTGAACCACACGGGCGGACTAGAAAGTGGTCAAGCCCCATCCATTGCAGATGAGCTGCTCGACAAGTTATTACCTTTAACCAAAAGTTGCGGCGCGCTTGGTAACTCATCATTGGAA
Organism: Rheinheimera sp. B2H12; assembly: GCF_059620065.1. NCBI lineage: Bacteria > Pseudomonadati > Pseudomonadota > Gammaproteobacteria > Chromatiales > Chromatiaceae > Rheinheimera > Rheinheimera sp. B2H12. Next base: position 2,658,792 of record NZ_CM184363.1, read on the forward strand.
AACGCACTGAATTTGCTTGCCATGAAGTTAAGGTTTCAGCATAACAAAACGGAATCGGAAATTAATCTCTGCTGTGCCATCCCTGAACCGTTGCAGGAACTGGTATACCGGTTTGTTTTTTATACCGTTCATTATTATCTGAATGATCTTAAAGCCAGCAAAATAGAAATTTATATCGAATCTTCCAAAGGCAGAGTGATCATTACGGGTATGAACAATGGTATCAAGCGGCCCTGGCGTGAACGTATCTTTTATGAGCCTGTGAACCTGCATATGCTGAAGGATGTCGCCGAAAAGCTTCAGGCAATCTTGGATATCAAATCTAATGGCAATTTCGAGATGGCTTTAGGTAACGCCAAGGTACATTAAACACCAACGCCATGGATGGCGTTTGCGCTTGCGAACGGTAAAAACCTCTCTTTTCAAAATACGCGCCAGAATCGATTCTAAGCCCCTCACCACCCGACCCACTACCACGCGCTTGCTCAAACCCGTTTAAACAAAATTAAACTATGTTTAAACGGCAATTAAACATGGCCACAGGCTGGCTCACAGCAACATTTTGCCATCGGCGGTAAAAATGCGGTCAGTGAGATGGGATCCAGTTCATGGTGGCCAAAGGTGCACCACCTTCACATGCGCAGTAACCAGGCTTCCCCAAATAATCTCGGATATATTTATTGGCGGAATTTATCAGCCCTGGGTTTTCCTTAAGCCTTTGCATGAATCCACTTGAAACCTTAGTCTCAGCGCAGTGCTTATTTCTACAGAAAAAAAATGTACTGTCACCGTTGTCTCTTACTTCGGTATTGCATTCTTGTCCACAAAACAGGCATTTCTGAACTTCGTTCTTCATCATTATTTCCATGTATCAGCCAATATCGGCTTGCTCGAGTGTAGCGAAAAAAAACCAACAGCCATAAGGCTTTTTGAAGGTTTAGAGGGGCATTAATTGCTAGACCTTTAGCTAATATCGCGGTAGATTTACCTAAAATGGCTCATGGATGAGTCGAGCAATCTTTATGACCCCTCCTCTCATCCATGTGTTTCATAGCTAAAACAAATCAATGCTACTAGGCATTCGTTTCCACAAAATTCTATGGCTTTAAAGGCAAATTAATGGCTACTTTGAAACGATTTATAATTCATGAACTTTTCAGGCACGGTGACCCGGATATCGCTAAAAAACTTCTTGATCTTAATATTGAGGTTATTGCGAATCTTGCACATGACTTAATCAAAGTTAAAGATGACAGAACTTCTGTTTTATGGGGTAAATTTAGGGAGCCGTCACCCTTCCCATCTTTGTTGAGCTCATTATACCAAGAAGGCTCGAATAACAACCTTGACGAATCATTCAGGAAATTAACCATATCAGCAATGAAAAGGCTTCATGATGAAATAAAATCCACAAACAGTAATGGGGGGTATATTTGTTTTGTAGAATATACATCTCGAAGCAAAACAAAACTGCTTGTAGTAATGATTACCAATACAGCTGGCATTAAACTTACAAAGCTAACGCCAAAACATGATGTTCATGTCGACAAGACCAAGCTCCATCAGGCTGTTGATATATCAATAACAGACTATTTAAACTCTACAACGGCTGAAAACCCAAAAAACTACCTTAGCTTTATAGGCAAGGGGAAGAAAACGGATTATTTTGCTAATGCGTTTGATTGTGAGCAGAGAATAGTACAAAGCAAAATGCCATCAATGGTCCTTGACGCAGCAAGAGACTTTCTCAAGCACCATGGAGCTGATAAGCCAGCACAGAAAGCAGCAAGAGAGCAAATAATAAAACACTTTAAAGAAAACGAAAACAAAGAAGTTTTTGTATCTAAAATAGAAGATTTTATAAAAGCAAACCTACCTGCAAGCCTAACTGATGAACAGAAAAATAGTTTCCTGCAGTTCTGTAATGAAAATGACTATCAAATGCCGACAAGCTTTCTTGCTCAAGCTGATGCTATCGCAAGATTAAACAACATTAGCTACTACACAGATGACTTTAAGTTAAATACTGAAACAGATTCAATAGGATTATTAAACAACGAGAATGGCTGCGATAAAAAAATACTATACAACCCTGAAAATGACGACTTAATATTGCGAGGAAAAAACATGCCACAGCATGTAAAGGATGCTATAATTCAGAATCTATTTTCTTTGCAGAAAACCGGTAAGTAAAGATGGGAAAAGATCAGCTTTTTGTAGTCATTGTAGAGTTATATAAATCACTAAAAAATCAGCTTGAATTTTCAAGCGGGATTATTTCAAGTGACTGTAAGGTAATCATCAATGCGCGACAAGCTGAAATATTAAAGTTAATATATGATAACAAATCGGAATTTAGGACATTAAATATTGAGATCGATTATAGTGAGATCGTTAGCTCTAATCAAATTGTAGATGGTGTAGAGTTTACAAATATAAAAATAAGCTTACCATCGGGAATGTTTTTTTTCAAAAACACAGCGGAACTCTTAGACTCAAATTCGTCATTCTTATTTCAAGGTAGCCAGTTACCATCATTATTTTACCTAACGGATATTGATTATATTAGCACTAACAACCTAAAGCTGCCGGATTTGGAAAAAATAAAACCAGTTCTCGAATGGGTAGATTTTTTAAAGAAAATAGCCGACATCGAGAAAAAAACAGACAGCGGCATATCATTGTATTTTTTTATAAAAAGTGGTGATGATAAATTTTCAAAGCCGCTTGAAATTGTTTTTTCAAATATCATTAAAATTTGTACTTTAGAAAAAATATCATCAGTTGATGATGTCAAGTTTTTGATTCAAGAGTCTGATTTAGGCAATCTTTATAGCAAAGATAAACAGGCGTTTTTTAAACTAGCATTAGTCGAAACGCTAAAATCTGCAGGAATAGCAGAGGTAAAGCCTCAAGAGCACGCTTTACTACTTTTCAAAAACTTAGATAACGTAAAAAGTAATTACTACGAACACTACGAAATTTTTATTCACAACTTTGCTATAGGTGAATTCCAGCAGCAAGTTCAAGATAAATGGTTTGACTACTCTGAAAAAATAAGTAGCGTCCTGAATGATATAAAAACGAAATTGTATTCAGTCCCTATAGCGCTTGTAAGCTTAGGAACGCTCACTGCTTTGACTGATGCATATAGTTATTATTTTATAATTATAGGCGTTTTGGTCACAGGCTGGATCAACCATTTGATGGTCAAGGAGCAAGATGAACGACTAAGTCAGATTAGCAGCAGCAGTAACTTCATCTTTGAAAAGCTGGTTAAAAAAAGCAAGGAAAGCACTGAGCCCCCAGAAACCTTTATTGTGCTCGACGAAGTTGTCGAAAAAATAAATAAACGGGTTGAATCAGGTCATGCTCAAATCAAAAACTATAAATATTTTTGCTGGCTTCCAACAATAGTCATGTTCATCTTGTTCTTTGCAAAGGAAAGAAATCAAATAATTGAATTTTTATCCATAGATCTGAGCTGTATTTATTGCGAGATATTTAAAGTAATATGGAAATTGCTGATTATTGCTTTCTACGTAATCATGGGAGTCTGTTAATAGCCTAAAAAGTCCATTCACAAAACCACTGTAAAGTCTTTTCCGTCCAACCCCATCCCTGACAAACGTCATTCTAGCTCTAGAACTTCACTCTGGAGCCTGTTATGCCTGGCATCACCAAACCAAAAAACACGCAATTCAATTGGTTCGAAATCTTTCGAGCTGGCACCCATACCGATAGCAAAGGCCAATCTGCTGAATTTACTGCAGCCGATTTGCAGTCTGTTGTTAGCAATTTCAAACCCAAAACCGCCCCGCTGGTCATTGGCCATCCTGAGCAGAACGACCCCGCCTGGGGCTGGGCTGCTGAGCTTAAAATCGAGGGCGATAAGCTGTTTGCCCGCGCCGATGATGTCGACCATGAATTTGCCCAGGCGGTGGAAAACCGCCGTTATCCAAACCGCTCCGTGCGTCTGGTTAAAACTGCCAATGGTTATGAGCTTGGCCATATCGGCTTTTTAGGCGCGAAGCCACCTGCTGTTGGCGGCATGCAGTGGCAATTCAATGCAGCTGATGCAGAAGCCGTCAGCTTCGAATTCGCCCTGGAAGACCAAATCAAATCGCTGACCGTGGATACCAGCAATGCTGTGGTGACGCTGTTTCGCAAGCTGAAGTCGTTTTTTATTGAGCGCCATGGTGCAGAAACCGCCGACAACATGTTGCCAGATTGGCACATTGACGGCTTAGCCGCTCAAGCCACGATTGCCTCTGAAGAAATGTGGAAAGCGCGCCAGGCTGAATTTAGCGCCACCCTGAGCGCTAAAGATGTCGAATTACAAGCCGCCCGGACCGAGCTTGAAAACCTTCGTCAGGCCAGCAAAACCCTGTCGTTTGCGGCGGCCCTGACGGATGCGCAGCAGTTTGTGGCAGAGCTTAACAGCGGTGCCGCGCCCCGCTTCACCAAAACCGATGGCCTGGCGGACTTTCTGGCGCATCTGTCGACTCAGGACGTCACCTTTGATTTTGCCGCACCGGATGGCAGCGCCCAAACCAGCACCCAGGCGCAGTGGCTGAAGGACTTTTTAAAGTCTATCCCCGAGCAAACCGTGCTCACCCAGCCTTTTGATAAAACCGCACCGGCAGTTTTAAGCGCCAACGATTTGGCCAAGCTTGCCAGCGATTACCAGCAGAACCAGCACAGCCAGGGCGTCGTCATTAGCCTGAGCAGCGCGATGGAACACGTTAAACAACAACACAAGGTCATCAATACAAGGTAACTAGCCCATGAACCCGATCCGCAATTACGAAATTACTGCGCCCATCTTCAAAGGCCACATCGTGGCCTACACCCAGGTGGAGCGCCAGGTCGAAAAAGCCAATACCACCGTCAAGGCAATCTGTGGCGTCACAGATCAGGATTCCACCAACAATGGCCGGGTGGATGTCATTAAATCCGGTCCGGCGCTGGTTGAGTTCGGCGGCCCGGTGGATGCCGGGGACATTCTGGTGGCGGACGCCGAAGGGCGTGCCATTGAATTTAACAAAGCGCCACTGGCGGAGGATGCGACCTGTTGGATCCTCGGCGTGGCAGAAGAAAGCGGCGTGCTCGGCTCTTACGGCATCGTGTACGTCAACCCGCATATCATTGTCAAATAAGGACTTAACAGATGTCTAACGGCTTCCCCTTTACCCCGAATACCGAACAAACGGCGATTGCGATTGCCTATCGCAACCGGCAAATGATTGCAGATCAGGTATGCCCACGGGCACCGGTCGGTTTAATGCAATTTAAATATCTGGAGTTTGACCCATCCGAAACCATGACCGAAGTTGACACCAAGGTGGGTCGTAAATCATCACCGAACAAGGTTGAATTCAGCGCCAAAGAGAAAACCGACTCGGTCTCCGATGAAGGTTTAAGTGATGTGGTCCCGAACGATGACATCACCAATGCGCCGACAAACTACAACCCGCTGAACCATGCGGTTGAATCCATCACGGATTTAATTGAGCTGGGGCGTGAAGTGCGGGTCGCTCAACTGTTCAGCACGAAAGCGAATTATGGCTATACGCAATCGCTGGCTGCAAACGGTCTGAAAAAAATCACCGATCCTGACTGCAACATTTTTGAGTTGCTGACTGAGATGTTAGAGCGCCCTTTAATGCGTCCGAATTCAATGGTGTTGAACTCCTTTGTCGCCACCAAAATCCGCATGAACAAATCTTTGATCAAAGGCTATAACGGCTCTGTAGCAGACACAGGCATGGTGCCTTGGCAGTACATCAAAGACACCTTCGAATTGCAGAATATTTATGTGGGCCAGGCGCGGGTCAATATCAAAAAGAAAGGCCAGGAAATGGAGCTGGCCAGTGCCTGGAGTAACTTTATCAGTTTGCCCTATATCGATCCTCTGGCACGCACGACCAACAACCGGATGACCTTTGCGCTCACCGCGCAATATGGCGACCGTATTTCAGGTAACCGGGATGTGTCTGCTGGTATTCGCGGTGGTGTCGAAGTGATGGTGGGTGAATCGGTCAAAGAGCTGATCATCGCCAAACAAGCGGCCATCCTGCTGACGGACGTTGTGTAATGCTGACCGCCCAGCGCTTTATCGACAAAGTGGGCATCAACCTGCTGGTTCAGTACGCCTCCGGGCGTCTGGCCACGCCAGGGCAATTTATCACTGTGCAGGATGTGCAGCTGGCGCTGATTGACCAGGCGCAGACGGAATTGCAGGAGTCGATTGCGAACTGGTACCAGGTGTCTTTGCAGCATGTGCAGTCGGTGGTGACAGGCTATATCAGCCGGTTTAGCGTGACCAGCGATGAGCTGGCACAAAGCCTGGTGCCGGGCCTGGCGATTGATTTGCTGCAGTATGAACTGTGCCCCAATCCGTCAGAGGAGCTGATCCGGCGGCGTGATTACGCCACGGCACGCCTGAAGGATATTGAAAAAGGCGTGATTAAGCTGACCGAGCATGATCCAGCCAGAGTGCCAACCACGGGCCTTAAAACGGTGCGTGCCGGCAGTCGGTTTGACTGGAACGGTTATTAATGGCCTGGGTGTTTGTCGGCATTAGCGGTGATGCCATTGATGGCTTAAAAGCCCTGGCGGCGCGCACCGGAAGCGCCCGCGATGTGCTGGATGACATCGGGGCGTTTTTGGACAGTGATGTCCAGCTGCGGTTTTTGCAGGAGCAAGCACCGGATGGCACCCGCTGGGAACAATCTGCCGCAGCTGAAGAGCGCGGCGGCTTGACACTCACAGACACCCGGCAACTGGCCAGCAGTGTGACGCACAGTGCTACGGATGATGAGTTAATCCATGGCCTGGGCGAGAAATACGCTGCCATCCACCACTTTGGCGGCAAAACCGGCCGCAATAAGTCGGTGACGCTCCCTGCCCGCCCCATCCTTGGCATTGCGCTGATGCAGCGTGACGAAATCGACAACATTGTGAAGGATTGGCTGGTATGAACGCCCAACACGCAAGTTTTAACCTCGATTTAAACGCCATTGAAAGCCGGTTAAAACAGGATTTAAACGGCCAGGCGCATGTCGGCTTTGCTTCGGACTTTAACGCTGTTCGAGCCCAGGGCGTGCAAATGCCGACGCTGTTTGTGCTGGCACTGGATGAAGACTACAAGGCCGCTGATGAAGTCACCTGCGAAATCACCCTCAAACTTAACGAGCTGTTTGCCGTGATGATTGTACTGCCGGTCATGGTCGGTAATGCCAATTCAGATTTGCAAATCAAAACCCTGCGCGGCTTAGTCCGCCAAAGTCTGACTGGCTTAGTGCCAGAAGGCTGGTCGCCTATTTTGCCGCACCGGGGCCGAATGGTAGAGCTTAACCGCGACACCAACAACCTGATTTATCAGGCGCAGTTTATGACCGAGCGCTTGATTGAAGTGACCACGAGGCCGCTATGACGCAAAAACCGAACAAAGCCGATGCTGTGCCGGTGCCTGCAGCGCTGACTGCAGATGAAGTGATCGCCCTGGCGCAGCAAACCGGCGAGATTTTACAGGGTGCCATTGACGCCCAAAGCTATCAACGTAAAGGAGAACCCGACGATGTGGCGATTTAAAGACAAATTAGTGTTGTTCGCCTCCCAGGGCGCAACGCTGGGTGTGGCACATGCCATCTATGCGCTGGATGTGGAGTTCAGCATTGAACATGAATCCGAAAACGAGCGCCCTGCCAGTAATTATTCAGGCGCGGAGCTGCAGACGTTTTATGGCCATCATGTGACGTTAAACTTTAAAACCCCGCTGGCCATTAGCGGCGTGGCAGGCACAGCGCCGGTGACGTCGCCGCTTTGGCTGGCCTGTGGCTTTGCACAGGTATCTGATGCCACCAAGGTGGTCTATAGCCGGGGGGCGGCAACTCCGGCGGTTGCCAGCTTTATCTTTGGCAAGCACACCCACGCCATCACGGGGCTTAAAGGCAACTTTAGCCTGGCGTTTGAAAAAGGCCGCCCGATGGTGCAGTGGCAGTTTAAAGGCGTGTTTGCGCCACCCACGGCCAGCGCTGCAGCATTACAGCCGAACTGGGATAACTGGAAAAAACCGGACGTGCTGGGGCCGGAGTATGGCAGCAGCTTTAAGCTCAATAACATCGCCATGACGCTGCATAAATTGAGCGTCGATGCGGGCAATAAGGTCATTTATGACCGCACTATCACCAGTTCTGCCATCGAAATCACCGGCCACGAAAGCAAGGGCCAGTTGACCGTGACTGCCACAGAACTGGCCACCTTTAACCCGTTCGCGATGGCGGGCGAAGTGGTGCCCTTTGAGTTTAAGCACGGCACTGCAGCGGGCAAAAAAATCACCATTAGCGGCCGCCTGCAGCTGCCGGTGCCCAAATACGCCAACCTCAGCAGCGAGCTGACCGGCTATGAGCTGGAAGGGAATTTAATCCCCTTACTTGGCAATGATGAACTGAAAATCACTTTAGAGTAATAAAACATGAAACTTAAATTCTTAGAAAAACTGGCAAATTACCAGATTAAAAAGCCGATTGAATTCACCTATCACGGCACGCTGATTAAATTCACGGCCCACATCCGTCTGGTAAAAACGGAAGAACTGCAACAGCTCACCAGCACCGGTGCCAGCGATGCACAAACCGTGCGGGAGCTGTTATTGGGCTGGGAAGGTTTTAGCGATGACGGCCAGGAAGTCACTTTTGATGCCGACACCTTAAACGAGCTTTTGGAATACGGCGGCATCGCCGGACGCCTGGCGGTGGAAGTCGTCAACGCCCAGTACGAGGTGCGCGAAAAAAACTAGCCCAGGTGGCCGCCTGGTATGTCGGTGAAGCCCCAAGCGAAGCCGACAGTGACCTTGCCCAGTTTATGGATAAAGCCGGGCTGCCACCCCCGCCACCGGTTGAAAAAGTAGCTCTGTTATTGCCGGAGCTGGAGACCACTGTAAAGTCATTTACTGCCGTCACAACGCAGTTTTTACGCGATAAAGACAACATCGAAATCGCCCTGAATTATCAGGCGGCCGATGTTGCCTGGAGATACCTCGGGCTGACATTGCTGCCCCGCGATTTTGACAACATCCAGCGCATTGAGCGCTATGTATTAAGTCTGATCCGGGATAGCAATGAGCAACCTGAATTTACTGCTGAAATTACGCTACGACGGTAAAGAAGTCAGCTCTGGTGCGAACCAGAGCGTGGCTGATTTACAGCGCATTGAGCAGCAAACCCGCACCCAAATTAGCACAAACCAGCAAGCGGCCAGCTCAGTCAACACAATCACCAGCGGTTATCACGCCATGGCCGCTGCTATGGGTACTGTGGTCGGCATTGGCACCGCTCAGAAGATTGTCAACGATACAGCCAGCGCCCAGCTGCTGGAATCACGTCTGCAAAGCTTATCCGGGACTACAGCAGATTATGCGGCCAACCAGGAATATCTGTTCGCCACCGCTGACAAGCTGAATATCAGTTATGAAGCCTTAGCTGGCTCTTTTACCAGCATGCTGAACCTGCAGCGCTCCGGCACAGTTACCATGACCGAAGGTAAAGCTATCACAGAGGGACTGGTCAATGCCGGTGCGGCCTTGGGAGCCAGCAATGACCAGTTAGCCAACAGTCTTTATGGTTTAAACCAGGCGTTATCCAGCGGCGTGCTGCAGACCGATGAATTAAACCAGGTGATGGATCCACTGCCTGGCTTATTGGGCGAACTGGACAAGCAAGTCGCCAAAACCGGCATGACATTCCGGCAGTTGACCGGCACTGGCCAGGTTACCTCGGCCATGTTTAAACAGTATTTAATCGAAGCTTTAAAAAGCTATGAAGGCGCAGCCGAGCGTACCGAAGGCAAAATCACCGCCTCTTTTGCGGAGATGGGTAACGCTTATCAGAAGCTTATTCGTGAATACGAGAAAGACGTCAATTTTGGTGTCGTCGCCTTAGCCGGTGTACTCACTAGCAGCATGAATGCCCTGCGGGAAAACCAAACCCTGGTCGAAGGGTTAACCGTGTCCGCCACTGCGCTGGCGTTGGTTTTGGCAGGCCGCATGGTTGGCAGTTTGACCATGGCAACTGTAGCCAAATTCAAAGACATTCAGGCCACTAAAGCCCAGGCACTGGCGGAAAAAGAGCGCTTGGCTGGCGTGATGCAAACCGCAACGGTCGAGCATGCCCGCGCTGTGCAAATGCGTGAATACTACACACATAACCTCAGCGCAGCGCAATCGGATCACTTTCGGGGCGTGGCGATCACCAATCTGGCCGCCGCCAACGGTCGCGCTATTGTCACAGAGCGCGCGTTAACGGTTGCCACCGCCAATTACACCGCAGTTGCCACCCAGGCAACACTGGCAAGCCGGATGCTGGCCGGCTCGTTAGCCTTCGTCGGTGGTGTCCCTGGCCTCATTGCCATCCTGGGCATTGGAGCTGTGGCCATGATGTCATTTGGCAATAGCAGCGTTGCCGCGACGCAAAGTGTCAGCGAGTTTGATGGCGAAGTCAAAACCCTGACCGCTTCACTGGATGGCTTATCTAAAGCCCAGTTGGGTGCCCGTAAAGTCAATATCGACAGCAAGCTTGAAGACGCCCGGAACGCGGCCCGAGCGCTGAGCACTGAATTAGCCACCATCAATCGCGAACTGACCAAGGGCAAAGCGATGTATGTGGCACCGGTGGTGAGTCAGTATGGTGCTGTTATTTCAGAAGCCAAAACAGTCGCCGTGTCGCTGACCGAGGTTGAGCGTAAAGAGCATATCAAACGCCAGACCCTGCTGACCGCCGAACTGGAGACCCGGCAAGCCAATATCACCGAGCTTGAAAGCAGCATTCAGCGTATTGCAGCACTGAGCAAAGGAGATCAACAGCAAAGCGCCCGCCCACTGCCAGCCAATATCCAGCAACTGCAGGTTGAGCTGTTAGGCGAAGAAGCCAAGCTGCGCGAGAGTTATCAGCGTCGCCGCGATATGGTCACCATGTCGATGGCAAGCGACGCGGCCAACAAGCAAAAATATACCCAAATCCTCAAAGACATCGATGCGGCTGAGCACAAAGCCCTGGCAGAGCAAGGCCAAAAGGCGCGCGATGAAAAAATTCGGGCTGAAAACGAAGCCCGGCGTAAAGTCGAGCAGGATAAAAAAGACGCCCAGGAGCTATCCCTCGCCCAGGCGCGCGGTTTTGCCACCCGCGAAGCCGCAGAAGCCTATGCCAACACCTATGCGGTCGAAAAAGCCAAAATCGAAGCGCGCGTTGATGCGGCGCGGCGGGCAGAAAAAGGCTTGGCAGCCAATGACGAAATTGGCGAGCTGAAATATGACGCCAGGCAGGATGAAGCGCAGCAGGCGCATGAGAAAAAGCTGCTGCAAATTCGTGGCTTTGCGACCCGTGAAGCGGCAGAGACCTATGCCAATACCATGGCCATCAGGCAAGCCGAACACCAGGCCACGATGGATGCGATGCGCCTTCGTAGCAAAGGCATTGATCCAACGGACTTGCCTAAAGGGCTGGCGCTTGAGCAACGGGATGACAACGCCCTGGAAAAACGCCGCGCCCAGCTCGAAGCTAAATTCCAGTTAGAAGAAGAAAAAGTCACCAAACATTTAACCCGGATGGAAGAACTGCAGAATGAGTTTACCAACCGGGAAATTGCCTTACATGCGGGCCGAACCGGTGAAATGCGCGGCGCTATTTTGCAGTTCACGGACTGGCAAAAGAAAAACGAAGCCAATAAAGCCATTGCTTTACTGGGGATCGGTGAGCATGCCGCCAAAGCCTTTGCCGGGCAAAGTAAAACCGCCTTTAAAATTTTCAAAGCGTACTCCATTGGCCAGGCACTGATTAAGACCTACGAATCCGCGACCGGTGCTTATGCGGCACTGTCGACCATTCCGGTGGTTGGCCCTGCCCTTGGTGCAGCAGCTGCTGCGGCGGCAGTGGCGATGGGTCTTGGCCAGGTACGGATGATCCAGCAACAACAGCCTGCCGGTATCGCGCACGGTGGTTTGGACTATGTGCCGTCAGAATCCACCTACGTGCTGCAGCGCGGTGAGCGCGTGTTATCACCGCGCCAGAACATTGAAATCACCGAAAAAGTCCGCCGTATTGATGAACGCTCACAAGCAAATAACGCCGGTGGCAACGTCAATCTGACCGTGGTGGTCCACAGCCAGGGCGGCGCTAAAGCCAATGCGCAGATGGAGCAGCGCGGCGATAAAGATTACATCGTGAACCTGTTTTTATCCGATGTGCAAAACGGCGGCGAGATGGCCAGAACCCTTGAACAAACCTATCAACTGAAGAGGGCTGGCTAATGTGGCCCAGTGAACTGCCCACCCCACAACGCGACGAATTTGCGCTGCAGCAGCGGCCAAATTTGGCCGTGACGCCGATGGATAGCGGCTATACGCGCACCCGCGCCAAGTTTCGCTCAGTGCCGACCCATGTGCCGGTGATTTATCGCTGTGAAGCCAGTCGCGCGGCGCTTTTTGAGGGTTTTGTGACCCATACCCTCAAAGGCGCAACGCTCACCTTTACCACGCCGCTGCTGTTTCCAAGCGGCATGCAGCGGGTCAATGCCAGGTTTCTCAGCAACCCATTAGAGCAAGCCAAGCTGCTGGCCGGTGGCCAGTGGTGGGAATACCGCGCGACTTTAGAGATTGACCGCCCGGTATTAAGCCCGGAAGACACCCAGTTTTTACTCGACAACGATATCGCGTCCTTAAATGGCGTGATTGATAAAATTAAAGGGGCCATTACCAAATGAGTTTAGCCGCAGCCGCCACCAGGTTTAATGCCATCACCGATGCTATCCGGTCGATGATGACCGCCTCCAGTAGCGCCGATGTCAATATTGAAGGCGTGCTGGTGCCGTCACTTCGCAAGCAAATCGCCAATGAAACCGGCACCTTTTTGTTTGCCAAAACTGCTGAAGTGAACGCCTCTGCGCGCCTGGCAGCCAGCTATGCCCAGAGTGCAAGCGCTGCGCTTGCGCTGATGATGCAGGATAAAAACGCCATTGATGCGCTGGCCAGTGATATTCAGAACAAAAGCCGCCAAACCGCGACCCACGCGGCGACTGTGGCCGGTTTATCGGCGCTGACCACGGCAGCTGCGGCTGATATTGATGCCAAGCATGATGAGGTAATCGCCAAAACTGCACAGGTGCTGTTTGCAGAGCGCAATGTCAACGCTAAGGCAGCTACCGTGGTCGCCGCAGAAGCTGCAACATCCAATGCCCTGGCGCGCGTGATGACTGATAAAACTGCAGCCACAGATGCGGCTATGCAAGCCAAAAGGGATGCGCAGCAAAGCACCGCAAATACCGCTGCCGTCAGTGCCAATACGGCGCTCAGTAGTCTGATGCTCAATGAAGCGGCCGAGATTGCAGAAGGTGCACAACAAGCCGCGCGGGATGTGCTGGCCACCGGCGCCCAGGTGCGTATTGGCCAGACGCAGGTGGCGGTGACTCACTTGAACGTCACTGCGCTCAATCAATCGTTGCAGCAAAGGGATGCGGCCGCAGACACCTCAGCGCGCTTGCTCAATCTCAAAGCCAAAGCGGTTGAAACCTTATCGGTGCTCAATGCGCTGTTGCATAACGAAATCAAAGATACCGCCACCGATGCGCAAAACGCCGTCGGGGCTGCGGCGCATCATGCCAATATCGCGGACCAGTACCGCCAATCCATCTTGCACCACCGCGATGCGGTCAATGCTATTGCCGATGAAATGGCGTTGATTAAATCCAGTTTAAACACCCTGTCAGACGAATTTACAGCACAAGCCCAACAAGACATGACGGCCATGTCTGATTTGCTGATGCAGGCCCAAAACGCGGCGGCGCTGGCTGTTCGGGTGGCCTTTGATACGTCGCCACTGCAAGAATTACCCGCACCAGGCAAAGCACCACTGGCCGGTGGTGACAGTCAAATCGCGGAGCAGTGGCTGAACTGCGAAACAGCTTATAGCGCCTTTGTGGTGGGTTTTGCGAATTTGATGAGCGCACAGCTGCAGCTTAAAACCAAAGATGATTTACACAGCCAGGCATTGGCTGATTTTGTCTATCGCACCGACCGCGCCATCGCACAAATTGACCGGCATTTAGAAAAAGTCCGCACCAGCAACAGTTTGCCGGAAGAGTATTTTCAGGGCTATCACGACGCCGGTAAATCGCATCGCTTGCCGGTCTTTAACATGATGGAGCGAGACTTTTTAGCTGAAGCCGCCCAGGAAGAAGGTTATGCCGAGTTTTTAAGAAGCCAGGGTGCCAGCGGTATCGTCAATACCCGCCAATACCAGGCTGACCGCACCTTTGAATTAGGGTATCGCGTACATGATGTCAGTTACGCGGCACTGAATATCCACAACCACCCCAACTATAAAAGCCAGCCCGGCATGGCGGAAATTGCTGCCTGTATCAATGGCTACTATTTTCGCACGCGCCACATGGATTACGCCATGGCGTATCCCATTCAGGGCCGTTACCTGGAGCGTGTGGCGCTCAATGCCCCCGATATTCCAACCGCCATTGCCGCACTGCCAACCGGCATCAACCCGGACGGCAGTATCAATTTTGCCAATACCCAGGCCGGTTATATGCGCGATGTCAAAACAGCCAACCCACAGGACTGTCAGTGGCATTTAGCATACCTGGAATGCTGGCTGGAGCAGTCCGAAGATGATGCACTGGACGACCCAGCTGATTCATTCCGCCATGCCAATGACGCCAAAGGCTATCGCGAGATGTTCGACAAAGGCCGCTACCTCAACGCCAGCGGCCATAAAAATCGGCTGGAGAATCTCAGCTATCAGCCCTTCACGGTGCGTTATGTCGACGCCCAGGGCGTGCCACGTTTTGGCACCCTACAGTACCGGATTAACAGCTATCCGGTCGGTGATTTACGCGCCCTAGGTGGCGCTGAGCAATCGCCACGCTTTGTGGTCGGCAACAGCAACAGCCATTACCACAGTCTGGAGGTCGTGCTCACCAACGCTCAAATGACGTCGATTAAGTCCGGCGTCCCTCTGGAGCTGACCACAAGTAACGACTTTGGCCATACCCATCAGGTCCGCGTCACCTGGGATGGTACACAGTACCAGGCACTGGATTTACATGCTGGCCATCAGCACCCGGTGGCCGTGATTGCCGATAGCAATGGTCGCTTACCCTATAACGAGGCCAAAGCCGTCGCAGGCACCATTGATAACACCAACCGCTTTAAGCTGGTTCGGGATTTAAGAAGCCGCGCCCATCAAAGCAGCTGGGCCAATTTGGCCAAAAGCCGGATGGCCCGTTTTGAGTGCGTCGACCTGCTGGCGCTTTGCGAAAAGTTACCCGGCCTTGAAGGCGATGGCGCAGTTTTGGAAGAAAGCTATACCCAGTATGGCCTCAATGATGTGCTGGACAGCCACACCGGCTCCGGCCGCTTAAATGCGGCGCGTTATAACCGTCGCTATAAGTTCAACCGGGGTGATGCGTCAGGCCGTGTTGCGGCCAACCGGGGCTTTAATGACCCCACACTTTTTGTCGCAAAAACCAGCCACCCGCGCGTGGTCGGTGGTTTTAGCTGGATGATCCCGTTAGAGCTCATTCTGAGAACGCCAAGAGAAAACTGGAACCCCTACAACCTGACCACCGGCGATTATGCGTTACTCAAAGCCGAAGAAGCTGCTGGCCATGGCACCCAGGCCAAGCCTTTTAGCGGCACGCATCCGCTGCACTTTTACTATGGCACGCCGGTTGGCGTGGTAGCTGAAGTGCCGGGACAAGTCGATCCGGCAGACACGGCCAATACCGCCTGGGTCAAAGACGCAAACGGCACACCGCGCCAGGTGCTGGGCAATGGCATTCGCGTGCAGGACGTCGACGGCATGCGCCAGCGCTTTCCGATTTATCCGCTTTTTAGCGATCACGGTTACAACCAGACCCAGCAACATTGGCTTCGCAAAACCCTCACCGATTTACTGAAAAAAGCCGCTGCCGGCACGTTAACGGCAGCTGATATTGATAACAACCTTTAGGAGTGCCCCATGGCCACCACATCAGAACAACTCGCGCAGGCGGTTTCGTCCATTAATGCGCTACAACAAACATATGCTCAAGAAGTCGGTAAATGGCAAACCGAGCGCTCAGCCCTGACCACATTGCTGGCCAATGCAATTGCGGCTGTACCCGGCATGAAAAAAACATTTTATGTCGACTCCGTTAATGGCAACAACGCCAATGAAGGCTCGGCCACAAAACCCTTAGCGACATTGGATAAAGCGCTGGAACTTGCCAGCGCCATGTACGCTGGCAGTGTCGATATTCTGCTTAAAGCTGGCGTTTATGACGTCACCGTGAAGCGGACTTACTCCAACATTAACCTGGTGATTGCAGGCACTTCTCTGGCGAACGTCGATAACATCGTTGTGAACTGGCAATCCAATGCACATGACTTATTTAATGGCCTGCTGTCTATGTACTATTTGACCATCAATCGAGTGAAGGTGGCCGCTGCACAACACCAACAAGCGGTTTTCAAACTGACGAACGCAGGCGCTGCTTTTGGCTTGCCTATTGGCGGCGCGGTCAGTTCAACCTATCGCGCGTTTCACTTTATTTCTCAGGAATGTCCACTGGCGAGTGCTGAACGTGTTGGCGGCTTTGTGTCATGCGAGTTTATGTATGCCGAAAATACCGGCGCAACCTCAACGGTCCTCGTCAATCAGCGCCTGATGACTCTGTTATATAAAACCGTTAACAGCATCCTCAGCAACTTCACGACCCCTGCCACTGAAATTAAACATGCGAGCGTATCCTTATGATGTTTTCAATGATGCACAACGCCCTGAACTACCAGGGCATTGACTTAGAAACCCTACTGACCCTCGTTGGCGAAGCAGAAGCCGCAAACATGGTGCGCCAGGAGCTGGTTAAACAAGTCAAAGCAGCCAGCGCCGCCGAGCTTGCCAAATACGACTGGATGTATATCCGCGAGTATCGCATGGCCAATACCAACACACCCTCGCCGGTGCCTGCCCATATCGTGGCGCACTATGATGTGGTGAGAAACTGGGTTGACCAGCAGGAGCAGACTATCGCGACGCTCACTGCCCAGGCAGGGATTGACTACCAGTTTACAGTACCGACGCTTTAAACCATGAGCCAATTGCTTGAAGTGGTCTACGCCAGCGCGCCGGTGGATGAAATCATCCACCACACCATTGAACTCATCAGCAGCAAAGGCACCAGGCGACTGGTGCAAGGCTATGAAGACCTGGTGGCGACGTTAGAAACTGGCAGCACTGTGACGTTTGCGCGCTCGTTCTTTGCGGTGAGTTTGCCGCAAAAGTCCATTAAAGGCGCGCAGGAGCTGCAGTTTCAGATTGATAACGTCTCAGGCGATGCCATGGCCTTTATTGAAGCAGCGATGGAAGCTGGCAGCCGGGTGACGGTGATTTATCGGGCCTATTTGGGTAGCAACTTATCTGCGCCTTCTGAAACCCCGATGCGGTTAACCGTCACCGCAAGTTCAGTTGATGTGAAAAGCGCATCACTGCGGGCAACCTTTCATGATTTGGTCAATGCGCCATGGCCAAAGCGCCGTTATACCGCTGCTTTTGCTCCGGGGCTGATTTATGGCTAATAGCATTGAGCGTTATCTGCAGGTGCCTTATCAAGACTTTGGGCGTGATTTAAGTGGCTGGGATTGCTGGGGTCTGGTGCGGCATGTGCTGCACCATGACTTTGGCCAGCCGCTCTTTGCTGCCTTTGGCACTATCCATCCGCATGATGTAAACAATTTAAACATCGCCTTTAAACAGAGTTTAAATCAGTTTAAACCCACGCAAGCCATGCCTGGCGCAGTGGCGTGCCTGTTTAAATTTGGCGTGCTGGTGCATGTTGGGGTCTGTATCGACAGCAGCGATATTTTACACACCACCCAAAGCACAGGAACCGCACTCATTAGCCACCGCCAGTTTAAACGCCTTGGTCTTCACACAGAGTTTTATCGATATGATCCGCATTTTCAGCAATAAATTCAGCACTGCCCCGGATGAAGTGTATCCACTCACCGCCCCAGTCAGCCTCAAAGCGTGGCTACGGGATAACGTCAAAAATTATGATGACCGGACAGCACCTTTTAGCTGTACCGTGAATGGTAAGCACTGGCCTGAAGCGCGCTTTAATGAGCTGCTGCCCCTCGATGGCACCATTGATTTAATGCTGGAACCCAAAGATGCAGCAACGGCGGTGATTGCCATTATGGCGGTGGTTGGTGGTGCTGTGGCCGCCAAAGCCATGGCTAAGAAAATGCCGGATACCTACAACAGAACAACGCCTGCCGGTTCATCCATTTATGATGTGAACCTGCAGGGCAACCGCGCCCGCTTAAACGGCATTATTCCCGAAATTGCAGGCACCCATGGCGTATTCCCGGACTATTTAAACCAGCCACACCGCTTTTATAAAAACGGCGTGCCTTGTGTCGATTTGCTGTTTTCGATTGGGGTTGGCCAGTATCAGCTCAGCGCTGATGATATTAAAATCGCCCAAACGCCGATTAGCAGGTATTTGGATAACATTAGCTATGCGCTGTTTGAGCCGGGTGCCAATATCAGCAGCCATCCGGCGTATCAAAACTGGTTCCAAAGTGCGGAAGTGAGTGAATCCGGCTTTGAACTCACCACACCACCAGGCTTGATGGATGGCAATGCCAACACCTATATCGTCACTAACCAAAACCGCTTCACGGTCAGCAAAACCGGCCAGTATGGCCCGGCGGTTGAACTGCTGTTTAAACTCGATGACTATCTCTATATCAATGGCCGAACCAATAACCTGACTACTTTTGAAGGCATTGCTGCAGTCAGCGGCAACATCATTTCCGCGCCAGGCATTGGCCGCCATCAGGTGGCTGGTCAAATCATTGGCTTGATGGGCAAAGGCATCAATGGTGGCTATTTGGTTGAAACCGTCAGCGCCAACCAAATCACCCTGACCGGCATGGCCGGTGAAGCCGTGAGTCTCCCGGCAGCGGTATCCCAATACATCCGCATCGCCAAAACCCGCACCACCGGCATTCTCGGCTTATATAAGGTCACGAACGCCAGTAGTGATAAAAAGGAATTCACAGTCACTAAAGTCGACCAGCCCGGCTGGACTGCTTTTCCGACCGATTACCGCTTTTACTACAACACTTATATCGAACCGATTACCGATTTAAAAAACTGGCAGCTCGGCCCTTATCTGATTTGCCCGCAGAACGAAACCACCGACAAAATTGAAGTCGACTTTTTTATCCCAGGCATGGGCCGGATTAATGATGATGGCACCATCAGCACCATTGATGTGTACGTCAATATTATGTACCGGGTGCTGGGCACCATCGATTGGACCATTCAGACGGTGAAATTCAGTCGCCGCTCGATGGATGAATACGGCCAGACCGTCATCATTAGCGTGGCCAAAGCGACCTATGAAGTCGCGATTATCCGCACCACGGCGGCTTTTGATGATATCCAGGTCAAAGATAAAGTGGTGTGTAAGCGCGTGAAGAGCCGTTTAAATACAGTGACCCGCTACAGCGGCATCACCACCATGGCCATGAGCATCATCGGCAATAACGCCCTGGCTGATAGCGCCGAAAGCCGCATTCTATGTAAGCCAACCCGCATTTTACCAAGGCTGAGTAACAACAGCTGGATTGAGGCTGGCCCCACCAATGCCATTGCGGACTTTTTTGGCTATGCGGTCAAAGACGCAGGCCACAGCGACAGCACGTTATCGCTGCCAGATTTGCAGACCTTTAAAGACAAATGCACCGCGCAAAACCAAAGCTTTAACGCCGTGTTTGATAACGACAGCACCTTGCTGGATGTGCTGCAGCGCATCCTTTATACCGGCTACGCCGAGCCAGTGCTGGAATTTGGGCAGCTCTACCCAGTACGCGAAGACCCTCAGACCATCCACCGGCAATTTTTTAGCCCAGACAATATGCTGACCGACAGTTTAAAAATTGAGTTTAGCAACTTTAAACCGGACGAACCCGATGGCGTAGAAGTGGAATACATGGACCCTGACACCTGGAAAACCGCCACCATCAAATGCCTGCTACCAGGTGATGCCGGGATTAAGCCCGAGAAAATCCGCGCTTTTGGGGTCACTAACAAAACGCAAGCCTGGCGCATTGGCATGCGAGTGCGCGCCCGAATGAAATACGTACGCAAGTTTATCAACTTCTCCACCGAGCTGGACGCCCATAACGCCCAGTTCGCAAGCTTAATTGCCGTGGCTGACAACATCCGCAACCAATCCGGCCGCGTCACCGCAGTGACCGCTGGAAATAGACTGAAACTAAACCAGCCACTCACCTGGACAGCCAACGCCCAGCACGTCATCGCCATCCGACGCCCCAACGGCAGCCTATTCGGGCCGGTCAATTGCAGCAAGGGCAGCAGCGATGATGAAGTGATTTTGGAGCGCAATCTGGACTTTAGCGCCAGCACCAACGGCCGGATGGAGCCGCCCTTTTATATCTTCGGAACCACCGACCGCTGGGCGCATAGCATGGTGGTGAAAAACGTCACCCCAAGCGGTTCCGACAAGCTCAAAGTCGAAGCCGAAAGCTATGACGCGCGGGTGTTTTTAAACGATTTAAACTTGCCGGGATAAGGGTTTAAATTGGTTTTAAATTGTTTAAATCTGGTTTAGGATGGCTTTTAGGGATGGATGCTGCGGCTTTGTTACGTAATTCGCTCAATTCGGGTAATCCGTTTAGTGCAATTTTGCGGATACTGACGTTGGTAGTTACTGAATGTATTAAAGACTGATTTAACGACTAGAATCACACATGACTTTTTAATCTCCGTCTTGCGTGCATAAAACCGCTCCCGCGCTTACCAAATTTGGTAATTAGGTTTAGAAGTGATTGATTTAACTTGGGTTAAAGGATTATTTCTTCTGAGTAAAATTCATGAACAAAGGCAATAAAATTTGCGTCTTGCGGGTTCCTTGCCTTTGATAAAGTACTGTTAGGCAACACAATTTGGACATTCACTATTTTGCGATAGGAAGAGTTAAATTTTTAATTGGCTTTTATGAGAGAGCTTTGTATCCATTCGTCGAGATAGTACGCTTGATAGAAGAGGAACGGCCTCCCTATGAGCCGGAATATTCCGAAAGTGGCGAGCCCCAATTTCAAATTGAGTGGTCGGACGCAAATGAATCGATTGAATTGCTCGGTCTTCAATGTGTGTCATTGCTAAGCTCCACATTGAAACTCTTTATGAAGCAGAGTCTTTATGGAGTGCTTCGTAGGAAGCCGAGAAGGCTAACAAAAGAGCTGAGATTAGAAGAACACTATGGGGCCGCCTTCAAGAAGGGCTGGTTCAATGGTTATCGTGAGCTTTTTAAAGCTGAATTTGGCATTGATTTGAATAGCTCTACAGTCAAATGTGAGCTGATAGAAGAGCTAGCATTGGCGCGAAATAGAGCGCAACACCCAGAAGATATAGTCTCAATGGGTAGCAGGTATTCGGAGCAAGATCTAGAAAGAATTTCGGATCCATACTTTATCGATGAATCCATGCATGAGCCAGGTTATAGGCATTGGTTTCCGCCTTTAATTAAGGTGTCACCCGAGAAAATGCATGAAGTATTTAACGAAGCCATATGTCTCATAGATTGGTTAGAAGAAAAGATCGAAAACTGGGGAAAAACCGATGCCTAACAAGGCGTTCAACTCGGACAGTTTAGCGGTTAACTTGGCGTTATGTGGTTGGAGGTATTTTCTGAAACTCGGTAACTTCTTGCTGTATTGGAATAGCCACAGAACTGCTATTTTTACCATGGTATTCGTTGGTGCAGTGCCTGCGAGTTTGATTGCATATGAACATGCTTTGATAAGGGGCGTTCTGTTTTTTATTGGTTTTATCTGCATTTTCCTTGTGGCAACTCTCATACCGTTCAGGAATTCGTTGAGGTCAAAGTATGGTAAAAACCCGTTTAACTAAAAGCTCACATAACAAGCCGGGCCATTTGCAGCCTCCGGCTGCTGCGACGCTCACAAGTTCGCGCGCTTGCGCGGGACGTTATGTGTAGGTCTTACCTCGCAAGTTATATATCTAAAGGATAAAGATGATAAAGCTTATTGTTAACACTCCGAAAGGTGGTGTTGGAAAAACGACAACAGCAACAAATATCGCATTACTGTTAGCTCAAAAGGGTTACAGGGTATGGGCGATTGACTTGGCTGGAGGACTTCTTATGAGTCAAGCACTCCAAAATACGCCTGAATTTGCAACAACAACACACAATAGAATTGAGCAGAAAGAAACAGAGCGAGTTCCGACAAGTTTTCCAGGAGCTTCAAATTTTGACTTCGCCGTTCTTGATACTGATGATAGTTTCACTGTTGGTGAAGACATGTTGTTGGGTAATCGGCCAAGCTGGAGAGTTATCTCACCTATAAACCCGCATGATAAAGTGGGATTACAAAGAATTCCAAGAGATATAAGAGCCCTTGCTGCTGGAGCATTTCTATCTCCAAACGAGCTTCAAATGACCATTGTTGCCAACATGGCTTATGGTGGTGATATAGAGCAAGGATTCATAGAGTTGAAAACTGCATTGTCGGAATGTGGAATTGAGGGGTTGTTGACGGTTTTGCATTTGCCATATGCACCCACGAAAACTTCGCCGATTCTGTTAAATGATGTTAATTACAGAGAGTCACTTGATAATTTTCTAACAGGTATTGGAATATGAAAACAAGAACAAAAATGGAGAAAATTGGCCTCAAGAACCTCGTAAGTGAAGCGAAAATAAATTTGACAGTATCTATTGAAAAAAATGATTTTTTGCATAATAAAGCTTTAAGATTACATGATTTTTTCGGGACGAAGTCAGTAAAATCTATCATTGAGCGATCGATTATTCATACGGCATCGATTTTAATTATTAAGGACGAGGATCTTCTGGAACATTTAAAAATAAATAGGCTAGACTTTCTCAAGTCAATTAAATCCATAAAGAAATCTGACAGCCAATCATCAGAAAATGCAGAAAAAACCATTAGATTCAAAGCTATGATCTGGCAACTTATTATAATTATCAGCTTCTCTAAAGATGTAATCAACAAAGTTGAAGATCTAGTGAGTTTTTGCTTAGATACATCTTTGAAAAGTAAAAACACTCTATTTGGAGAAGAGTAGTGGGCGTCCTTGAAGAGGCAATAATACGTAGTCTTCTGGATACAGATTCTGGATTTAAACGTGACATTATGGAATCGCGAATTCGCACAATTTTGGGTGCTGAACCTTTCACTGATGTGACCGCGTTACCACCTCGCCGAGGGCGAGCTGATGGAGGCATAGATGGAATTGTTAATTTTCGCGACCTCAGCCACACTGATTCTTCTGTCTTAAGGGCTGCAGTAAATATTAAAGTTCGAAGAACTGATTTCACCAGAGAGCAGCTTGGAGGTTTTATCCTTGACATGGATCGGGAGAGCATATCGGTTGGAATTATAATTACAGCCGCTAACCTTTCGCCTGATGCAAAATCTGAGTTAGAACGAAAAAATACTCAGGGACAGATTTCCCTATATCATATCCGACTATCGGACATTATCAGCCCAAACAGTAATTTACCTAACATTGAAATCAATGGTGGATGCATCCATCTCGTACTATCCCAAAATATTAGAAATATTATTACATCTTGATAGCAGAGTGTTTAGAAAACAAATAACAAGAAAATGCAGCGGACCCACAAAGCTCTCGGCTTTGCGGTCCGCTGATTTAGGGTTTAAGTTTCAGGTGGAGGCAAGGAATCTATAAGGCAGAGAGTTTACCAAATTTCGCACGTCCTTTGATTTTAGATTTTTTGACGCAAAGGGTTGAGATGTAAGGAGGCAGGTAACTGTCAGAGAAAGTCGAGACTAATTCATATAAAAACATTCAAAGATGTTGGTTTCTATCAAATCCAAAAACAAACGTTAAAAAATCCAAATTCAAACAGCGCGCTACAACGGCATATTCTGGTTTAAATACCGAAATTGCGTTGAGCCACTGTCGAAATACGTACGGTCGGTTGTTTCTACTATTTGTATCATTACCAAATATAGAAAAAACTTGTTGTATTAAATGTAATGGAATTTCGATTGGATCAATTTTTTTTCGGAAAATGTTGTCCATTCGACTAGCGACAGCCGAAGCTGTCACAACGGTAGTACTTAACCAAGCTGCAATACCAACAAAACATTGCTCCTGAGCATTTCTAAGGTTTCTGGTATTCGTCCAGACATCAGCCGCACCAAGCCAAGCAAACTCATTGTTTAATCGTTTAATTTCCAACAAAAAATTATCAAAATCGAGTTGCTTATCCATTGCTGTCAGTGCTGAAATTCGTCCCCAAGTTTGCAGCTCTTCACCACATCCTTCCTGATATAAACGCAGCAGTTGCGGTCCAACCAGCTCGAAATGTTTGCGATAAGCCTGATAAAGATAAGGTTCAGCGATTAACCAAAGCCTTTTGGCATCTTGTATTGCAAGGATAAAAAGCTCCCAACTGACTTCAAACATCTTGCTTTGCAAATATGGTAGCCTTCGCAACATTAAAGCGCGGATTGCAGGATGCTCATCATTCGCAAATCGCTTTAACTGTAGTGGTCAACTAATTTTGGCCACATCGTTGTAGCCAAGCCAGTACCTGCGCTCGGATTCATTCGGAGCCAAACCACCGTTATAGTGATGTGGCCTGAGCTGGCTGTAATAGCCCAGCATGTAATTCAGTATCTCTCGTTCTGCTTGAGCAAATGAGCTGTAACCTACGGTCGGAACCCATTCTGTCTTTAAGCTTCTGAAGAAGCGCTCCATCGGGCTATTGTCCCAGCAATTACCACGACGACTCATGCTTTGCCGAATTTGAAAGCGCCACAGCAATTGCCGGAACTTGGTACTGGTGTAATGGCTGCCTTGGTCTGAATGGAACATCACTCCTTCAGGCCGACCTCTGGATTCAAACGCATGACTAAGCGCCTTGCCGGTTAATTCACTGTCAGGCGAGAACGACATGGCCCAACCAATTGGTTTTCTTGCAAATAAATCCATCACTACAGCTAAGTAAGCCCAGCGGTTGCCTGTCCAGATGTAGGTCACATCGCCACACCACACCTGATTTGGTTTGGTTACGGCAAACTGGCGCGCCAGCAAGTTTGGGATATCAATCCGTTCACTGCCTGTCTTTTTATATGAATGCGCCGGTTGCTGGCAGCTGATAAACCCTAGTTTTTCCATGCATTTAGCCGCCAGGTATCGGCTCATTTTAACACCCTGAGTGCTTGCCATCGTTGCAATGCTGCGAGAGCCTGCGGAGCCATTGCTGGCATCAAACAGCTCACGGACTTTGCTTAGCCGAACAACCTGCTCTGGCTGAATCGCCTTGGGCTTTTTCCAATACTTAAAGCTGCTGCGATGGACTTCAAACACCCGGCACAACTGCGCCACGGCATAACTCTGCTTGAGCTGAGCAATTATCGTGAATTGTTCAGCGAGTCCGACATCAAGAGAGCTGTAGCCTTTTTTAGGATTTCTTTTTCCAGCTCTATCTGTTTGATTCGCTTCTCTAATTCGCGAATTTTAAGTTGGTCTGGCGTCATCGGTGTGGCTTTGGGCGTGATGCCTGAGCGCTCTTCACGCAACTGCCGAACCCATTTATCCATGGTGGATTTACCAACATTCATCGCTGCCGCTGCTTTAGCAACCGAGTAACCTTGGTCGAGCACCAGTTGGGCACATTCCAGACGAAATTCTGGGCTAAAAGTAGGTCTTGTCTTTTTGTTCATCATGTCACCTAATTGCTTACGAGGTATAGCATAACACCTCTAATCAGGTGGCCAAATTCAGTGTGCCACTACAAACACCGGCAACAACAAGCTTGGGAGCACGATGTTTTCATTGGCGAAATTCGTTATAAGTATCATCAAAGCTTCTGCCACCTGGCCTTTTGCCATATTGATACCTACATTAACCAGATCAAGTTCTTCATCGTCGATACTGTCTTTTTCTCGCACCCCAAAAAAACTTATTGCTAAAAATACTAACCGATCAGCTTGCTTGGTGTTTTTAATCACGTTGGCACAAGCAGACAAAGCTTTGGCCATTGGTCGTCGATGTCGCCAATGAATTTGATGTTGTTCAAGTTCATCAAGTATCAGCCCTGCTAAAATTTGACCATCCGGTTGTTCTCGTGGTTGCCACGGTTCATTGCTGCGCAAATTGCCAAAACGGTAATGCAAATGTGTGACAATACCGTCCATGATGTTATCAAGAAATTGCCCGGAAATAATTGTCCAATAATTTGATAAAATTGTTAAAAACCGAGTGGGATTGCGGGATGCAGCTTCTTGCAGTTGCATTCCTACTTCCCTCGGGCCCCCAATCAGAAATTCAGAGCCGAATTTTTGCCAATCCGAGTAATCGGTATAGTGTGCAAGCAGACGAGTTACTGCAGAATCGCTTGTATCAAGAAATACCTCAAATGAAAATGGGGCGATAACAAAACCACCACGCGAGCGGATATCTGGTTGATGAATCAACATTTTATGATGTTTTTCATAGGTATCCAAAATGGCTTGAGCTACAGGCGTCCGTAAATGGCATGGGATGACCGAAATCATTTTGGCTTGTAACTTTAATTTCCAACTATCTTCCTGATTATCATCAATCCGTTCTTCCCGAATAGCTAAGATAGTTGCAATAACAGCATCTTGTATTTGATTATCTAGATCTAAAAACGCTAACCGCAACATAAGGCCTAATTCGTAATTCAGTTCTGATTGCAGCAGTTTACCGTTCGACAACATTTGCCCTATTAAATCGAGATTATGATTTCGATATTCTGTACATGCGCGAATGCCAAAATAAAGCAAAGATCCCTCTTGGTTAAAGCACAAACGTTCACGATGAGCGCGCCACCATGTAGAGTTTTCTCTAGCGTGCTGCAAAATTGAGGATTCGACAGCATAGAGCAGAATGATCTGATCCAATACTTTTGGACACCACGCTAAGTGAGTAAAATGACTTAACGAGGTGAATATGACAACCAAAAAGACCCGCAAGACCCACACTGCTGAATTTAAAGCTGAAGCCCTGAAACTAGCCGAACGTGTCGGTGTTGCTGAAGCGGCCAGGCAGCTCAAAATCTACGAATCACAACTTTATAACTGGCGCTCTGCCATTGAGAAGAAATCGACAACCAGCCAACGCGAAGCCGAGCTTGCTGCGGAAGTCGCCAAGTTAAAACGCCAGTTAGCTGACCAAGCCGAGGATTTAGCCATCCTAAAAAAGGCGGCCACCTACTTCGCGAAGAATCAAAAATAGAACGATTCGAATTTATGCTCGAACACCAGCACCTGTTTCGCCTAAAGCCAATGGCGACGGTGCTTGGCGTGACGCGAAGTGGGTATTATGCCTGGCGAAAATCAAGCAAAGAACCGAGTGCGCGTTTGCTCAAACAGCACAGTCGTGATGAGCAAATCAAAGCTATTTTTGAAAAGAGCAAGGAGCGCTCAGGCGCTCGGCGTATTCAAGTCGACCTAGCGGAAAATGGAGAATGCGCGGATCTAAAAACGATTATAAACAGCATGACAAGGCAGAATTTGGTGGCTAAAGCTGCACGTAAATTCAAAACAACCACTGACAGCGATCACCAGCTTCCGGTAGCGCCAAACCTATTGGAACAGAACTTCGATGCCAGCGTTGCGAACCAAAAGTGGGTCGGTGATATCACGTATCTGATGACGAGCGAAGGCTGGCTGTATCTGGCGGTGATTATCGATTTGTACTCACGCGCCGTGATTGGCTGGTCGATGAGTAATCGTATGACGGCTCAGCTGGCTTGTGATGCGCTTACCATGGCACTGTTTCGTCGTGGCTTTCCTAAAAACGTGATTGTTCATAGCGACCGCGGCAGTCAATATTGTTCACATGCATATCGAGATCTGATTGAAAAACATCAGCTTATCCAAAGCATGAGCCGTAAAGCCTGCTGCTGGGACAACGCATGTGCAGAAAGCTTCTTCCATTCACTGAAGGTTGAGGCCATTCAGTACGAGCCAATCATGGACCGGGAAACCATGAAACAAACCGTATTTGAGTACATAGAAGTTGATTACAACAAAACCAGAAGGCATAGTTCACTTGGCTATTTAAGCCCTGAGAATTTTGAACTGAAACACAGTGCTTAGTTAAGTGTCCAGAGTTAGCGGATCAGATCATTTATTACACCAATCCGCATGGTGTATGGATGCTGGACGAACGCGCATTGGTTGCAGAGCCGAAACTGCAGTATGCGATTTATCAGCAACGGCCATTGCTGGATAAAAATATTAGTCTGGCGGCTGGTGAGTCGATTGCGCTGCATTTTTATTTAAAAGACGGAACCGCTTATATCGCCGGTACTGAATACCCAATTTACAATCATCTGGTGATGTTAACCCCAGATACTGATTTTGCTGTTGATGGCTGGTACTTTGACGTGAAAAAGCCTATCAGCTGGTTCTGGACCTTCCTGGGCGCAGCGTTAGCAGTGTTATCGGCTTTTATCTGGGCACTGCACCGGGCTAAAACCCTGGCAAATGCCGAATTTGTCCGGTTGTCACGCTATCAGTTACATGCTGATGAAATTCGCCGCGCTTGTGATATGTCGGTGGTCATTACAGATAACCTGAACGCAAACACCGATCTGGCGTTTAACCATGCTATTCATATTTCCCACGAATTGCAGGAACTGCTGTCGCCTTTGGCCATGAATGCCCGGCTGCGTGAAAGTGATGACCTGAATTTTGCGCTGAAAAGCCATGTCACCAGTATTTTCAGTATTCACCCCGAACTGGATGTAAAAATTGGTGACTGTGATCAAATAAACGGCAAGCTCAATGCTGATGCCTATCATCTGCTGCTGCACATGATGCGTTACGCCATAGGGCGTCTGGGCGCAAATAGCATTCGGATCCATGTATTGGAAGAGTCAGATACAGACGCCCTGCTTTGCGTTGAACATAATGGCCAGCACGAAACCTTATTCCAGCGCTTACTGAACCGGTCAACGGATCATCTGATCATGACATCCATCGCCAGGGAATATGGCCAACAGATTAAATTCTATCGCTCAGAAATGAATGTACACCTGCATTACGACCCGGCAGCACTGCCAACGCCAAAGCAAGCTTATTTTTCGGCGTCGGCGTCGAAGTTTGGATCATAGCTTATAGTTGGGTTCGCTGACACCACGGACGGTTTCAGCGAGTAAAAAAAGCGGTAACTTTATTTTTTAAGAATACGCGCCAGAATCCATTCTAAGCCCTTCACCACCAGACCCGCTACCTTGCCCTTACTCAAACCCGTTTAAACAAAATTAAACTATGTTTAAACGGCAATTAAACAGGGTCGGCTAAGGCAGTCCGACACCAAACTCATGTATTTATCAAGAGCCACCAAAAAAATGCGATATCATTAATGGTGGCTTTGAGCGTGAAGCAGACATTAACGCCAAGTTCAGCGGTGGTTTGTATGTGGTGCAACCGCAATTAAAATTTGCGCAGCAAATGGCGGTTGTGCCACATGAAAACCATCCGATGCAACGCCTTGTTATGACTGATTATTGAAAAGATCATTATAAAAATTTCTTACATTAGATGTTTGATATCTAATAGCATTCAATAAATCATAGGAGTTTGGAGTATAAGGGAAGACAAACAGAGTATTTTCTAAATAGTCTACAATTTCAAAAACAACACTTTCATCCCACGTAAAATTTGACTCATCAAAATAGTACTTGAAATGATTTTGATACACTCTTAAATTTTGATTCATATAGAATGCGCGATAAACCAAATCAACTCTAGAATTTGGGCTATTTAAATAGTCAGGCGGAGTTCTGCCACTCCAAACAATGGTATTGTGTTGTGTTAGCTCGATTAACTTTTCAATTATTTCTATAGTTTCATTTTTAGAAGTCATGTTATTTTCCACCGATAGTCAAATTTCGTTTTACATGCTCAATTTCCGCTGGAATAGGAAGCAAAGCCTTTCGTATCTCACGAACTGCCTTCTCACTTTTATTTTTTTCTGATTTTATAAACCACCAGATATATTGATATTCACGTATTAAAGATCTAGATTTTTTAACGTCAGAAAGCAGATTTCCACTTGAGCCTCTCTTCATGGCTCTAAGCTCTACATCAATCAATATAAGTTTTTCATCAATTTCATGAAAATTCTTTTCGTAGTCCCCAAGTAAAGAAAGCAATTCATCTTGCATCACTCTAATATTGTTTCTGTGATTATCAATATTTGAATTAAAGCTAAATTCATTTTTTAGGTGCCACAAAAAGTAAAGGTTAACTGAGCCGACTATAAAATTGACAAAGGGCATAAAACCTTTGACCGTTTCGATGAATTTAGATATATCTTGCAAAGTCAATTTTTGCCTCGCGTATTAATTTCATAAAACCCGCGTCATTTGCCGCAGCGAAGCGGAGGTCAAATGCACGCGTTTGTTATGCACTCTCTTTCTTCAGAAGGTGATAGCCACTGAAAAACCTCAGGGTCAGGTCTTTCCTTTTGAGTTAGATGCCAAAAGGCAAGACCTGACCCTGTAAATTACTCTTTAAACGGTAATCAAACGGGGTAGGTTTGGCACTCACAGAAGTAAACTCAATTGCTGCTGAAAATAAACATACTTGTCAAATTAGCAGCAATTATCGAATGCTATAGTTTATGGGTTAGCAATCAAGGTACTACGAAATGCTGGAGTTTATCTTTTGAGCCAGCGTAATTATCTATCTTTCCAACACCTAATCTAGTGTAAGTACCATCAGTGATTTTATTAACGAGTTCCTTTTCAAGCGTCGCAAAGGAACCGTGAAACCGTCTCATGTCCTTCCCAAATATCTTTGCTAATGGGATCTCGTCGCCAGACTTATGGTCTTCAAGGTGGTTTTCAAGGAGTTTAGTGAACCGATCGTATGTGCGAATGATCGTTTCTAAATTTCCATCTGCCTCTCCATCCAATATGTAGATATTAACCAACAAATGCTCGATGATTCGCAGTGCGATGAGCAAGTTTTTCGGGTCAGCGTTCTTGATTTCATGAGCAGCATCATTCCCCATGAAGCGTATTGCATGGAGTCGCTCAGAGTCTTTTTGTGAAATCAATCCTTCTTTTGCAAGAGCGTCAATTCTCTTGTCTAGTGTTTTTCCTGCGATGCTTCGCTCAATACAAATCGCCTCAATGGTTGCCCGCAACCCGATTCCAGCAAGAATATTCGAGTCATTCTTGATGGCTTGAATCGATTGTGTATAGATATCACGCACTGTTACTGGCAGACTCCAAATGTTTTGTAGCTCCCGATGACCTTTAAGAATGCTTGGAAAGCAAGTTACATATTCCGGCACTTCCCATTCATCATCTGCCATTGGGTAGGCAGATTCATAGTCTGAAATAACTTTTCGAAAACTGACCGTCCGGCACCCACAACATTGAACGATTTGATGCGCGATATCGGCTCGGTAATCGTATTCGGATTCAACATGCGTAAAGACTATAGAATGCCATGTGTCTCGGTCGCAAGCTGCACACGAGTGATAAACCTGTTTTATTTTTTCTGAGCTAGACATTATGGAAACATTCCTTATTACCGACGAAGCGTGCAGGGGCAGAAAAACCTAAGTGAAGCGATGTACCCTAACAGGCTTTGTTATGATTTTTATCAAGTTCTATGGATGCCGTTGCATGTAGGACTTGTAAAATGAAGATGGTTTGTTGAATACTGACGTATTCAGTGCTTTTTTCATATATGTAACGCCAGTTAACGAAAGCATTATTTATATTTTTCAGATGATCTTTGAATAAAATGCCTGGCTTTACTTCATACTGAGTTTCAAACTGTTTACAGTTTTTGTTTATACTGTCTTTTACTTTGTTGGGCAGCGACCTATAAAGAGCAGTTAAAGCATGAGACTCTGTCACTTCACCATGAATTTCTTGAAGACACTTGAGATACATTTCGGCGCTAAAAGAAGCATTTACGACAAAAGGAGCGATTCCTTGTGAATCTCTAGGTAACGAACTTAAATCCTTCTCATAAATAAGGGCAGATGCATTTGCAAATGACTTAGCTTGACTGTAGATCATCTCTGCCTTTGATATGTCGCGCAAAAGCCCTTTAGACTTCAGTAATTCTTTGGCTAGCTTAGCCGCTTCTTGTCGATCGTCAACATCTTTTACATAGCCTATAGGATTATTGTCAAATATGACTGTTCTCATACCTTCCGGTGGTTTGATGTCAATAACCATTCCTACTCCGAGCTATCGTCTCTAATTTCAACAATATATTTAAAATTAGCTATGGTTCATTATGCGAAAAGGACGATTTTTTGCACCAGCAAAATCCAAAAGTTACACATTTAAATGCTTAAATGTCATTTGGCACAAACCTCTATCTTCTAGGTACATCGTACTTGAAGTGACTTTGGCTTGGCAACTGAAATCACTGTAAATCCCTTTCCGACTAATCCTGCGCTTAAATAACGGCATTCTGGCTCTAGAACATCACTCTGGAGCCTGTTATGCCTGGCAACACCAAACCCAAAAACACGCAATTCAATTGGTTCGAAATCTTTCGAGCTGGCACCCATACCGATAGCAAAGGCCAATCTGCTGAATTTACCGCAGCCGATTTGCAGTCTGTGGTCAGTAACTTTAAGCCCAAAACCGCCCCGCTGGTCATTGGCCATCCTGAGCAGAACGACCCCGCCTGGGGCTGGGCTGCTGAGCTTAAAATCGAGGGCGATAAGCTCTTTGCCCGCGCTGATGATGTCGACCATGAATTCGCCCAGGCCGTGGAAAACCGCCGTTATCCAAACCGCTCCGTGCGCCTGGTTAAAACCGCCAATGGTTATGAGCTTGGCCATATTGGCTTTTTAGATGCCAAACCGCCTGCCGTGGGTGGCATGCAGTGGCAGTTTAATGCTGCGGAAGCTGAGGCCGTCAGCTTCGAGTTTGCACTGGAAGACCAAATCAACAGCCTCACGCTCGATACCAGTCATACCGTGGTGCGGATTTTTCGCAAGTTAAAAAGCTTTTTCACCGAACGCCATGGGGCCGAAGAAGCCGACCGCATGCTGCCGGACTGGGAGATTGATAGCCTCGCCGGTCAGGCCGCTGTGGTCGGGGAAGATTTATACCGGCAGCGCCTGGAGCAGCAGCAAAGCGAATTTAGCCAGCAGTTAAGTCAAAAGGATGTTGAGCTTAAAGCCACTCAAGAGCAGCTGGCGGCCCTGCAGCTCGAAAAGCTCCAGCTCGACCAGCAAAAGCAGCAATTGGCCTTTACTGCCGCGCTCAGTGATGCGCAGCAGTTTGTGGCAGAGCTGAACAGCGGTGCCGCGCCCCGCTTCACCAAAACCGATGGCCTGGCGGACTTTCTGGCGCATCTGTCGACCCAGGACGTCACCTTTGATTTTGCCGCCCCGGATGGCAGCGCACAAACCAGCACCCAGGCGCAGTGGCTGAAGGACTTTTTAAAGTCTATCCCCGAGCAAACGGTGCTGACCCAGCCTTTTGATAAAACCGCCCCGGCAGTTTTAAGCGCCAACGATTTGGCAAAGCTTGCCAGCGATTACCAGCAGAACCAGCACAGCCAGGGCGTCGTCATTAGCCTTAGCAGCGCCATGGAACACGTTAAACAACAACACAAGGTCATCAATACAAGGTAACTAGCCCATGAACCCGATCCGCAATTACGAAATTACTGCGCCCATCTTCAAAGGCCACATCGTGGCCTACACCCAGGTGGAGCGCCAGGTCGAAAAAGCCAATAACACCGTCAAGGCAATCTGTGGCGTCACAGATCAGGATTCCACCAACAATGGCCGGGTGGATGTCATCAAATCCGGTCCGGCGCTGGTTGAGTTCGGCGGCCCGGTCGATGCCGGGGACATTCTGGTGGCGGACGCCGAAGGGCGTGCCATTGAATTTAACAAAGCGCCACTGGCGGAGGATGCGACCTGCTGGATCCTCGGTGTGGCAGAAGAAAGCGGCGTGCTTGGCCCCTATCTGATTTGCCCGCAGAACGAGACCACCGACAAAATTGAAGTCGACTTCTTTATCCCAGGCATGGGCCGGATTAATGATGACGGCACCATCAGCACCATTGATGTGTACGTCAATATTATGTACAGGGTACTTGGCACCATCGACTGGACCATTCAGACGGTGAAGTTCAGTCGCCGCTCGATGGATGAATATGGCCAAACTGTGATTATCAGCGTGGCCAAGGCGACCTATGAAGTCGCGATTATCCGCACCACAGCGGCTTTTGATGATATCAAGGTCAAAGATAAAGTGGTCTGCAAGCGGGTGAAAAGCCGGTTAAACACAGTAACCCGCTACAGCGGTATCACCACCATGGCCATGAGCATCATCGGCAATAACGCACTGGCCGATAGCGCCGAAAGCCGCATTCTATGTAAGCCAACCCGTATTTTACCAAGGCTGAGTAACAACAGCTGGATTGAGGCTGGCCCCACCAACGCCATCGCGGACTTTTTTGGTTATGCTGTCAAAGACGCAGGCCATAGCGACAGCACGTTATCACTGCCCGACCTGCAGAGCTTTAAAAACAAATGCACCGCGCAAAACCAAACCTTTAACGCGGTCTTTGATAACGACAGCACGCTGCTGGATGTACTGCAGCGCATCCTTTATACCGGCTACGCTGAACCAGTGTTGGAATTTGGCCAGCTCTACCCGGTGCGCGAAGACCCACAGACCATCCACCGGCAATTTTTTAGCCCGGACAATATGCTGACCGACAGTTTAAAGATTGAGTTTAGCAACTTTAAACCCGACAAACCCGATGGTGTTGAAGTGGAATATATGGACCCGGACACCTGGAAAACCGCCACCATCAAATGCCTGCTACCAGGCGATGCCGGGATTAAGCCCGAGAAAATCCGCGCCTTTGGGGTGACTAACAAAACCCAAGCCTGGCGCATTGGCATGCGGGTTCGCGCCCGAATGAAATACGTGCGCAAGTTTATCAACTTCTCCACCGAGCTGGACGCCCATAACGCCCAGTTCTCAAGCCTGATTGCAGTGGCCGATAACATCCGCAACCAATCAGGCCGCGTCACAAGCGTTACTGCAGGCAGAACACTGAAACTGAATCAGCCACTGACCTGGACAGCCAACGCCCAGCACGTCATCGCCATCCGACGCCCAAATGGCAGCCTGTTTGGGCCGGTGAATTGCAGCAAAGGCAGCGGCGATGATGAAGTGATATTGGAGCGCAACCTCGATTTTAGCGCCACCACCAACGGTCGGATGGAACCACCCTTTTATATCTTCGGCACCACCGACCGCTGGGCGCATAGCATGGTGGTGAAAAACGTCACCCCAAGCGGCAGCGACAAGCTTAAAGTCGAAGCCGAAAGTTATGATACACGGGTGTTTTTAAACGATTTAAACTTGCCGGGATAAGGGTTTAAATTGGTTTTAAATTGTTTAAATCTGGTTTAGGATCGGATTTAGGGATGGCAGTTGCAGCATTGTTACAGAATTTGTTCAATTCGATCTGTTTGTTTAGTGCAATTTCGCAGATATTGGCTTTGGTTAACACGTTAGCCAGCCATGAGTGTTCTCAGTCTGCGGGATGTTCACACGTTCAATCCCTGGGCTTATAGTTACTAAAAAGGAGGATTAAATGAGAAAATTGATTTTATTAATGTTGTTGGTTGCGTCTGTAAGTACAAAGGCTGGAACTCAATCAGGAACAGTTGATTACATTGTTGTAAGTGCAACTGAAGGATTAGTTTATTTTGCGTTAAAAGGAGGAGCAAAGAATAATTCGCCATCTTGTGCAACTATAGGTTATTGGATGATAAAAGATGAAAATTCAAATATAGGTAAACTGCAATATTCAATGATCTTATCTGCTCATGCCTCAGGGAAAACTGTTCACGTAGGTGGAATGAACACTTGCACCAGGTGGTCTGATGGCGAAGACGTAAACTTCATCAAAATGGTGAACTAGCTAACAAGGTCAGTCAATCGGATTCCGCTTTGGTTATCAAGTTTAGAAGTGATTGATTTAAAGTGAGTTACAGGTTAATTTCTTCTGAGTAAAACTCATGAAAGAAGGCAATAAAATTTGCGTCTTACGGGTTATTTCCCTTTGAAAAAATACTGTTATGTGCAGGATAGTTGTCGCTGCTTAAAATTTAACCACATGGGGCGTTAAGGCTTAATGGTGCCAAGTTAAAGTGAAGAACGTAAGCAACAGATTTTGAATAAGTTACTGCCTCCTTCGAATATGACCGTAGTAGAAGTATCAAGAAACGAAGGGATTGGTGTGCAAACTTTGTATAATTGGCGGGGTAAAGCCAAACAGCAAGGTCGTCCTGTGCCCGGAAGTAAACCAACCTCAGAATATTGGTCAGCAGAAGCTAAGTTTGTCACAGTGCTTGAAACATTCGTTGAACATTCATGGCATGGTCCGCAGTGGGTTTAGTTTTGGCGAAAGATCAGATCAGGAACTGCCATGAATGTTCCCATCTCGCCTAACTATTTGTTTTACCTACTCCATTTGTGGGGATTCCTCATATTTTCTGTAAAAGTTGCGAGTATCAAAATGAGATAGAGTTCGACGTGCCCATCACCAGAAAGCTCTTTCGATGGGTAATGAAACGAGACATAAAAAACGAATATTTGAAACGTCTCTAACAAAAAGATAGCTATCAATAGCTTGTCTCGCTACATAATTGTTACTGGCAAGATATAAAGGAAGAAAATAATGATAGAAATTAAAGTTTCCAAAAAATTTGTTTGGCCGGTCAGGATACTTTTTTTAGCCTTAGCGCTATTTGTTACCAATATCATTTTCGATAAGTACCAACAAGGATACATAATCAGCTCCGGAACAACAAAATCCGAATATGGAAGCCCAGTGTATTTTACACATATGCTTAAATATGTTGCCTTCACTTTTGTATTGATACTCTTTGCAGTCAGAACGATCGAAAAAAAATAATCTGCCATAGATGAAAGTGTTAAGGGGAGTGAAATTTTATAAAATTCAGATTCAAACGACAATACTATAGGACAATTTAATGTATACAGCTTCTAAAACTCTGTTCGCCTTACTCACCTTATCAATATCAAGTTATGCATCAGCTTACGGATATTTAACAGATCTTGGAGGACCTGGGGTCACAATTAAACGATACTTCGTTCACAACGAAGGCGGAGTCAGCTTAATACTGAATGAAAACTTACCCCATAACCCAGATGGGTGCGGTCTTACCAACCATGTATACATAAAAGGAGATAAACAGGGCCATAAAGCTATGGTTTCAGCGGCTCTCGCTGCGTTTGCTTCGGGTAAGCAAATTGGTCTTCATGGCTACGGTTGTGAAATAATCCCATTTTGGGGGGGCACTGTCACCAGACCCACAGTATCAGAATTATGGGTAATTCAGTAAAAATATGTAACTGGTTTATCAACCTGCATGTAAAGCTCATGGCGGGAACCCGGTTGAACACGCTGCTGGCGATGATTAAGAGCCTGCAGCAGTTCTGTTTGCTTGCGGCCTGTATCTGGCATGTTCCGGCAATCTGAGCAAAACAGTTGCATTTAACAGCTCGTCACTTTATGTTAACGACTTTTCTTGTTCAGCATTAAGCCTTGGACCGACCAGCCATGCCCTACCCGTCTTTTCATTTTCTCACTGCCTTGCCAACCATAGCCAATACGGTTCCATGCCTCCAACAAGTACAGATCTTCACTGCATTGGAGCAATCACTGCTGCTGGGCTACTGCGATTTTTCTGTGACCGCTTACCGGCCAACTGATTTTGCGCAGTTGCAATTGGACTATCCTGTACAACTGCAGCAGTCGGTGGTTAAACGACAAGCTGAGTATCTGGCTGGTCGTTATCTTTGCAGGGTTTTGCTCAAACATAGCGGCTTATTTGGCAACCAGCCGCCACAAATTGCCACAGGTTTATTACGCGCACCGGCCTGGCCTGCCGGGATCTCCGGCTCTATCACCCATCACCAGCACAGTGCCAGCGTGTTAATTCTGACAGGTCCAAGTTCTGCCAGCCATTTTGCCGGCATTGATACTGAACTTTGGCTTGATGGAGCTCAAGCCGAGCAGATAGCTGCATCCGTGCACAAACCGACAGAGCGCAAGATACTCTGTGCGGCAGGCTTTAGTCCGGCGCAGGCGACCACTCTGCTATTTTCAGCAAAAGAGGCATTGTTTAAAGCGATTTGTAGTTTTGTCGGTGAATATTTCGGTTTCGAAGCTGCTGAGCTAGTTGATTGTGGTATCACGGTAACAACAGATGTGGCTGTCGTCAGTGGCTGGTTAGAATTCAGACTCAGCAGTATCCGGGTGATGGCAAAAGCACCACAACAGTACTATCGCTGCTGGTTTGATTGCAGCGCGACAGCGGTGTTCAACATGGTTTGCAGCGATGCGATCAACGCGCAATTGCAGCCAGCCTGAAGTCAGCAACTGTTGGCCGACAAACAAAACCGGAACAAAATTATTTTATATCAACACATCAGCGGAAACTTGGCACGGCTGCTGCTTTTTTAATCGCAACCAAGTATCATCTTGCACGCGGGAGACACAGATTAACTGAATGCAGGAGTTCGATCATGGCAGCTAAAAGTGAATTCGTCAGACAAATCCATCTTGATTCGGTACGTGACATGTTACGGCATGGGCGTGCTGCACCTGAAATATCCGCCCATTTAAAGCGGGTCTGGTGTGATGATGAGGATATCAATGCCCTGTTGCGGGAAGCGCAAAGCAGTTTGTCAGCCCAATCCGCCGCTCGTATGGAACTGTCCGAGTAACATCGTTAGTAGGTTGGACTTACCACAAAGCGTTACGGCAGTCCGACAGCTGCGATGAATCATCTTTGCAGCGCAAGGTGTCGGACTGCCCAGGCTTGCCTGGTCGAGTCCGACCTACGCATGACACAACCACTGATTTATATAAAATTATCGATGGATAAATGTTATTGCCACACATCTAGCTTGGCCTCAAGGGAGAACTAAGCGGCCATCGATAACTTAGTGCCGGATTTCCTGATAAATCGCCTGCAACGCCTGCAATGGATTGGCAGCTTTGGTAATAGGACGGCCAATCACCAGATAATCCACCCCGACCGCCAAAGCTTGCGATGGTGTCATCACCCGTTTCTGATCATCGCTGCCGGCAAAGGCAGGTCGGATCCCAGGTGTTACCAGACAAAAATCATTACCACATTGCTGCTTTAGCAGCATGGCTTCCTGCGCTGAACAGACCACGCCGTCCAGGCCGGCTTGTTTGGTCAGGCCAGCCAGATGACTCACCTGCTCTGCCACGCTGCGGGTAATACCAAGCTCAGTTAAATCGGTTTGTTCCATCGAGGTCAGTACCGTCACCGCAATCAGCAATGGTTTATCACCACCAAAATCTGCTAACGCCTGAGCTGCCGCTTGCATCATTTTACTGCCGCCACTGGCGTGCACATTCACCATCCAAACCCCTAAATCGGCCGCTGCGCGCACCGCTTTGGCGACTGTATTCGGGATATCGTGAAATTTTAAATCCAGGAAAACGTCAAATTTGCGTTGCTGCAGCTCGGTGACAAAACCAGGCCCAAAGTGCGTGAACATCTCTTTGCCAACTTTCAACCGGCATAAAGTCGGATCCAGCTGGCTGACCAGATCTAAAGCTGCAGCTTTTTGTTCAAAATCCAGTGCGACTACAACTGGGTTCGTTGCCATGATAATTTCCTCTGATTAACGGCCATCAATGCCACTTAATGGTTCCACCGTTTCCCATTGCTGACAGGATGGGCACAACCAATAAGCTTGCCGGGTTTTAAAGCCACAATTGCGGCAACTGTATAAAATTTTGGTTTCCAGATAAGCGTTCACCAGCTCAGCCACACTTTGTAAGGCTTCGCGGTGCTCGGGCTCGGTCATTTGCCGCAATTGCAGTAACCGGGCAAATAAGCGGATATTGGGTTGTTGCTGTAATTTCTCAAGCAACAGCTGTTCTGCCGCACTGGCTGAACCGGTTTGCAACAACCAGTCGGCCAGATAAATGGTGGCAGTGACATTTTTATGCTGTTGTGCCAACTGGCTGAGCAGTTGATACCATTCCTGCGCTGGCAATTGGCAGCGCTGTAAACCCGGTAACACTTCAGCCGCCCAGCGATGTTTCTGCTGCAACACAGCTTTAAAGGCAACGGCCGCTTCTTCCGGTAACTGTTGCTCCAGCAATAACGCCGCCAGTTGCATCTTCGGCCGCACCGACTGCGGGTATTGTTGGGCCAGCAAGCGTAAACTCAGCACATCGAGCGGCTGACGTTTATCTTCGCAGCGCATATTGGCCAGTGCAATGCGCAATGAACGCGATTCACTTTGTTGCACCACAGCAGCAAATTCGGCAGCTTTGTGAAAATCGTGGGTGGCAATAAACAAACTGAATAATTGTTTCAGTGCTTTATCTTGCCATAACTCGGTATGGACTAAAGCACGCAATAATGGTTCAGCGCGGTCATAAAAACCGGCCGAAAAGTAGTCATTGGCTAATTCAAACTGAATTTGCTGGGCCTGCGCTTTTGGCAGTTTCAGATGATGTAATTTTTCGTGAATACGGATGGCTTTATCCCAGTCACCACGACGGCGGAATAAATTGGCCAGTGCCAGGTAGGTATCAATAGTAGCGGCTTCTATGTCTAACAGCTGCAGCAACTGTTCAATCGCTTTATCTTCTTGATCGGTCAGTAAAAAATTGAGACCCGAAGATAAATTACGCGCCACCGAGGCTTTGTCTTTCAGCAGCTCCTGCCGCAGTCGGTTACGCCCATTAAACCAACCGTAAGCAGCGGCAACAGGCAGTAACAGAAATAACCATTCCATAACGAATCAGGTCTTGGGGGTGGCTTTGGCAAACCAACGTTTGGTTTTCAGTTTAACCAGAATAGACAGCGATAAGCTCAGACCGATAGCAAAACCAAGCAGCAAAAATAACAGGGCGATATCAACCACCCGCAATTCTGCTTTGGCAATAAAGTAGTTGAGTTCGGCAGCCTGCTGATTAATAGAGCCGAAAAACAGGCCTGTCACGATAAGTGCAAGAAAGCACAAGATAAAAATCAGTTTTCTCAAACTCAACTCCGGCTAGAGGTCAATAACATGCACTATCAGGTATTGGTTTTTACGCGGTCGCGTAACTCTTTACCTGGTTTGAAATGTGGCACGTATTTGCCGTCGAGTTCAACTTTGTCACCCGTTTTTGGATTACGTCCAACACGAGGTGCACGATAATGCAGGGAAAAACTACCAAAACCACGGATCTCAATGCGCTCATTGGCAGCTAAAGAACTGGCCATTTGCTCCAGAATTTCTTTGACTGACGATTCAACATCTTTGACCTGGACGTGAGGAAAATCACTTGCGAGCTTTTCGATCAATTCAGATTTGGTCATAGACCCTCCGGTTAACTTGTGGTCTGGAGATGTTGGCCGGGTTACCCCGGCCAACCGGCTAACACTTCAATTAGTCAGCTTTTTGAGCTGCTTTGAAGGCTTCTGCCATTGCGTTGCCACCAAAATCAGCATCATCTTGCTTCTTAATAGTGTCCATCGCTTCTTTTTCTTCAGCTTCGAATTTCGCTTTGATTGACAGGCTGATAACGCGGTTTTTGCGATCAACACCCATCAGACGAGCTTCAACTTCTTCGCCTACTTTCAGCACTGTAGATGCATCTTCGATCCGCTCACGCGCGATGTCTGATACACGAACATAACCTTCAACGCCGCCTTCCAGCAACACTGTAGCGCCTTTAGCGTCAACAGCTGTTACGTTGCCTTTAACGATAGCACCTTTTTTGTTATCAGCAAGGTAGCCGTTGAACGGATCTTCGTCTAATTGCTTGATGCCTAAAGAGATACGCTCGCGCTCTGGGTCAACTTGCAGTACAACGGCAGAAACTTCGTCACCTTTCTTGAATTCGCGAACCGCGTCTTCACCGGTAGAGTTCCAGCTGATGTCAGATAAGTGAACCAGACCATCGATGCCACCGTCCAGGCCGATGAAGATACCGAAGTCAGTGATTGACTTGATCTTACCGGAAACGCGGTCACCCTTGTTGAAGCCCTTCGCGAACTCTTCCCATGGGTTAGCTTTACACTGTTTCAGACCTAAAGAAATACGACGACGTTCTTCGTCGATTTCCAGCACCATCACTTCCACTGAATCACCTAAGTTAACAACTTTAGATGGGTGGATGTTTTTGTTGGTCCAGTCCATTTCTGAAACGTGTACCAGACCTTCCACGCCTTCTTCGATTTCAACGAAGCAGCCGTAATCTGTCAGGTTGGTTACGCGACCAGTGATGCGAGCACCTTCTGGGTAACGAGAAGCGATAGCTGCCCATGGATCTTCGCCCATCTGTTTCAGACCCAGAGAAACACGTTGCTTCTCGCGGTCGAACTTCAGAACTTTTACTGGAATTTCGTCGCCAACATTGACGATTTCGCTTGGGTGCTTCACGCGTTTCCAAGCCATGTCAGTGATGTGCAGTAAGCCGTCTACGCCACCTAAGTCAACGAATGCACCGTAGTCAGTCAGGTTCTTAACGATACCCTTAACTTCCATGCCTTCTTCCAGGTTTTGCAGCAGAGTATCACGTTCTGCACTGCTTTCAGATTCGATCACAGCACGACGTGAAACTACAACGTTGTTGCGCTTCTGGTCTAATTTGATAACTTTGAACTCAAGTTCTTTGTGTTCTAAGTGCAGCGTGTCGCGTACTGGACGTACATCGACTAATGAACCAGGCAGGAATGCACGGATACCGTCGACTTCGACAGTGAAACCGCCTTTAACTTTACCTGTGATAACACCGATAACGGTAACTTTATCTTCACAAGCTTTTTCCAGGCGTACCCAAGATTCGTGACGTTTGGCTTTCTCACGAGACAGTAAAGTCTCACCGAAACCATCTTCCACTGCATCCAGAGCTACGTCGATGATGTCACCAACGTTCACTTCAATCTCGCCAGCCAGGTTTTTGAATTGTTCAACCGGAATAGCAGCTTCAGACTTCAGACCGGCATCAACCAGTACGACGTCTTTATGAATAGCTACGATTCTACCTTTAACGATTGAACCTGGACGAGTTTCGATAGTCTTGAGGCTTTCCTCAAATAATTGTGCAAAATTTTCAGTCATTTTTCACTGTTTCAGTTAGTTGCTCCACTTTGCATCCGAATAAAGTGGGGTTGCTTAATTTACCGTTAACATTCCTTGTCAGCGGCTGTCCAAAGTGCAGGCTCAGGCCTGGTTCAATTGCTTCTTGGTGAAGCTCAGAACCTCTTCCAACACTTGATCAATAGTTTTATTGGTCGAATCCAGCATATATGCATCTGCTGCAGGCTTTAACGGCGCCACTGCACGATTCATATCACGCTCATCACGTGTCTGAATTTCGTTCAAAAGGTCGTCGATGTTAACATCAAGACCTTTTTGTTTCAACTCTAAATAACGACGTCTGGCGCGCTCTGTGGCATCGGCTGTGAGGAAAATCTTCACTTCGGCGCTAGGAAACACCACTGTGCCCATGTCACGACCATCGGCAACTAAACCAGGGGCTTCCCGAAATGCCCGCTGGCGTCTGAGTAAAGCTTCGCGCACCCGCGGTAAGGAGGCAATTTTCGACGCCACAGAACCGACCTGTTCGGTACGAATAGTCTGACTGACGTTTTCGCCTTCAAGCGTAATGCGGACATTGGATTGTTCGTCACAGGTAAACTGAACATCCAGGTGGGCGGCCAGCGGTTGTAACGCTTCTTCGTCCTCTGGAGCAATGTTGTGATGAATGGCAGCTAACGCCAATACTCGATAGATAGCACCGCTGTCCAGCAAATGCCAGCCGAGCTTTTGTGCGACTAAACGACAGATGGTACCTTTACCCGAGCCTCCCGGGCCATCAATGGTAATAACCGGCGCTTGTGTCATCATCCCTCCAACTCACTTATCACAACCTATAAAGTGGCGGCATTATACAGACAATTGCGACAAAAAGCGCGGTTAAAACAGCAATTTCGGCTGGGTAAAGCGTAACCGTTTTGGTTACGCGTTTTGCGTTACCAGCGAGGCAAATACCTCAAAATATTGCGGAAAGGTTTTGCGGGTGCAGTCCGGATCTTCAATAGTGACGCCGGCACTGGCAAATGCCAGCAGCGAAAAACACATCGCCATCCGATGATCATTGTAAGTCGCAATGCTGGCGTGCTGAATTTCTGCTGGGGGTTCAATCCGGATATAATCAACACCTTCTTCCACCACAGCACCGACTTTACGCAGTTCAGTCGCCATCGCGGCCAACCTGTCAGTTTCTTTCACCCGCCAGTTATAGACGTTGCTGATCAGCGTCGGCCCTT
The DNA here is from genome assembly GCF_059620065.1 of Rheinheimera sp. B2H12. Lineage (NCBI taxonomy): Bacteria > Pseudomonadati > Pseudomonadota > Gammaproteobacteria > Chromatiales > Chromatiaceae > Rheinheimera > Rheinheimera sp. B2H12. The sequence goes on from NZ_CM184363.1 coordinate 2,703,290, forward strand.
TGGCAAACAAGGCTGTAGTGGCAATCGTCATTGCCGCATCCGGAATGGCATTATAATCACGCGAAATACCATGCAACTGGTTTCGCGTAACCGAAATATAATCAAAACCCCAATCAACACGGGCACCCATAGCTTCCAGCGCATCGGCAAAATGAATATCACCCTGCACCGCGTTTTTGCCAATACCGGTAACTTTGATGGTGCCACCGGCAATAGCGGCCGCCGCCAGGAAATAACTGGCAGAAGACGCATCACCTTCAACCAGGAAATCACCCGGTGCCTGATAGTGTTGCTGGCCCTTGATGACAAAACGCTGGTAGTTGTGGTTCTGCACTTCTACACCAAAACGGTTCATCAGTGCCAGCGTGATATCGATATATGGTTTTGACACCAGCTCGCCTTCGATGACAATCACCGAATCACCGGCTAATAACGGCGCCACCATCAGCACTGCAGTCAAAAATTGGCTGGATACGCTGCCATCAATACTGACCGCCCCCGGCGTTAACTGCTTGCCGCGGATCCGCAGTGGCGGAAAATCTGCCTGGCCCAAATACTGGATATCGGCCTGCCACTGCGCCAGCGCATCGACCAGATGACCAATTGGCCGCTCATACATCCGTGGCTCACCCGTCAGCGTGACATCGACATTTGACGCCGCCAGGGCCGCTGTCAGTGGTCGCATCGCAGTACCGGCATTGCCAAGATAAAGCTCGAGCGGCGTCCTGACATCAAACAAGCCTGCCAGGCCTTGCACCACACAATTAGTTTTATCGGCCGACAGCTGGTAACTGACGCCTAATTGGGTCAGCGCATTGAGCATATGCTCAACATCTTCACTGTGCAGTAAATTGCTGATGCGGGTTTCACCTTGCGCCAATGCCGCCAGTAACAACACCCGGTTGGAAATACTTTTTGACCCTGGTAAATGCACAGTGCCATTGACTTGTGTTACATGCGATAAGGTTAAAGTCTTCATCAGCCGTGCACCCGCTCAAATTCCTGCATAAAGGTCACTAATGTCTGTACCCCCGCCAATGGCATGGCGTTGTAAATACTGGCGCGCATGCCACCAACCATGCGGTGACCTTTTAATGCCAAAAGACCTGCTTGTTCAGCTTGTGCGACAAACAAATCGTTTAAGCGCTCATCAGCCAGCAAAAACGGCACATTCATCCAGGAGCGATAGCACAGCGCCACATCATTGCGATAAAAATCGCTTTGGTCGATAAAGTTATACAGCGTCTGGGCTTTTTGCTGATTTATCAGCCCCATCGCCTGCACACCGCCCTGACGTTTTAACCAGTCAAACACCAGGCCCGCCAGATACCAGGCATAGGTTGGCGGCGTGTTAAACATCGAATCGTTTTCAGCAGCCAGCCGGTAATCTAAGATGGCTGGAATGGCGCTGCCTGCGGCTGGCAATAAATCTTCCCGCACTATGACCACAGTTAAGCCTGAAGGGCCGATATTTTTTTGTGCGCCTGCGTAAATGACACCATAACGGCTGACATCCAGTGGCCGCGATAAAATCGTCGAAGATAAATCAGCTACTAAAGGTGCTGTCGTATCTGGTAAATCGGTAAACTCGAGACCATCCACAGTTTCATTCGGGCAAAAATGCACAAAGCTGGCGTTTGGATCAAGGTTCCATTGATGCGCTGGCACCAGCGTGCGTAGGCCATCGGCTTTCAGTTGGATCTGTTGGGTTTTGATAGTGCTAAACTTCAGCGCTTCTTCCGCTGCCGCTTTAGACCAGGCCCCTGAGACAATATAATCGGCCTTTTTACCGGCTTGTTGCAGGTTCAATGGTACAGCGGAAAACTGGCCACGACCCCCACCATGCATAAACAGCACTTTATAATTGGCCGGCACTTGCAGTAAATCCCGCAGATCCTGCTCAGCTTTGGCGGCAACCGCCATAAAATCTTTGCCCCTATGGCTCATTTCCATAATGGAACAGCCGCGACCATGCCAGTTGATCAATTCTTCCTGCGCCTGTTGCATCACTTCGGTCGGTAACATCGCCGGACCAGCGCAAAAGTTATAAGTTGTCATGATTTCCTCATTGTGTGCTGAACATATGTGCTGAAAATGATTCGGGCCTGGCGTGGACCTGGCGCTGTCAGTACGACCTTTGCCGGACTGTCTGACAGTAGCTGCCATCTGGATGGCTTTTTTTATGGGCTTTACTCTACCGTAAAATAGCCGCGGCACCAATGGGAAATCGCGCCGAAGCTTGGTTTTTGCTGCTTTTCACCGCAACTGACGCAAGCAATGTGGTCAAATCAGCCGACAACTGCTGAGCAAAAAAAATCAGCCGTTTGCGCCGGCCTGTTGCAGAAAACAAAACAGGCGCCGCAGCGCCTGTTTATTGATACCCATCAGCTCAAAACGAGTGATTACTCTTCAGAATCATCGGCTTCGTCAGCTTCTGCTGGTTCGGCGTCAACCACCCCCACGTTTTGCTGATCCAGTAACGCGACTTCAGCTTCAGCAGCAGCCAGTTCTTCCTGATCCTGGATTTCATCAATCCGCTGCACGCCAACCACTTTTTCGCCTTCCTGGGTGCGGATCAAAATAACACCGGCGGTATTACGACCGACCTGAGAGACTTCTTTCACCCGCGTCCGCACTAGGGTACCTTTGTTAGAAATCAACATGATTTCATCCAGGGCATTGACCTGCACGGCACCCACCACTAAGCCATTACGCTCAGAGACTTTAATTGATACCACACCTTGGGTGGCACGGCTCTTCTCTGGGTATTCAGCCAGTGCTGTGCGTTTACCGTAACCGTTTTCGGTCACCGTTAAGATAGCGCCATCAGACTTCGGCACAATCAGAGACACCACAGAACCATTTTCGCGCAGTTTAATACCACGCACACCAGTGGCGGTCCGGCCCATACCACGCACTTGCTCTTCGTGGAAACGAACCACTTTACCGTCATCGGAGAACAACATGATCTGACTGTTGCCATCGGTGATATCAACCCCGATCAGTTGATCGCCTTCGTTCAGGTTGACGGCAATAATACCGTTGCTGCGCGGCCGTGAGTATTCAGTTAAAGAGGTTTTCTTCACAGTACCGTTGGCAGTTGCCATAAAGACATATTTGCCTTCTTCATATTCCCGTACCGGCAGAATAGCAGTAATCCGCTCACCTTCTTCCAGCGGCAACAGGTTAATGATTGGCTTGCCACGGGCCTGGCGTGAGGCCAGCGGTAACTGATAGACTTTCAGCCAGTATAAACGGCCACGGTCCGAGAAGCACAAAATGGTATCGTGGGTGCTGGCGATCAATAACTGGTCAACGAAGTCTTCATCTTTGACCGTCGTTGCCGCTTTACCACGACCACCACGACGCTGCGCTTCATAATCAGACAGCGCCTGGTACTTGGCGTAGCCTAAATGCGATAAGGTGACGACCACGTCTTCTTCGGCAATCAAATCTTCCATATTGATATCCAGTGCGTTGTCCTGGATTTCAGTGCGACGTTCGTCGCCATACATGGTTTTAGCCGCGACCAGTTCTTCACAGATCACTTGCATCAAGCGCTCCGGGCTCGCCAGAATAAACAGTAATTCCGCAATCAGATCCAGCAGCTCTTTGTATTCGCCGAGGATTTTTTCATGCTCCAGACCGGTCAGCTTGTGCAGACGTAAGTCGAGGATCGCTTGTGCCTGTTGTTCGGTCAGGAAATAATAGCCGTCACGGATACCAAAATGCTCTTCCAGCCATTCTGGCCGTGCTGCGCTTTCACCAGCGCGCTCCAGCATGTCTTTGACATTACCCAGCAACCAGCCACGCGCCACTAAACCTGATTTGGCTTCACTTGGGCTTGGCGAGTTTTTAATCAGCTCAATAATTTCATCGATATTGGTCAGTGCAATCGCCAGACCTTCTAAGATATGCGCGCGATCGCGGGCTTTCTTCAGGTCGTACACAGTACGACGTGTCACGACTTCACGGCGGTGCAACACAAAACACTGCAGAATTTCTTTTAAACCCAACAGCTTAGGTTGACCTTGGTCCAGTGCAACCATGTTGATACCAAACACAGTTTGCATCTGGGTCTGGGTATACAGTTGGTTGAGCATCACATCAGAAGATTCACCGCGTTTAAGTTCGATGACAATGCGCATGCCGTCTTTATCGGACTCATCGCGCAGTGCCGAAATACCTTCAATGCGTTTTTCTTTTACCAGCTCAGCGATTTTCTCAATCAAGCGGGCTTTGTTGACCTGATACGGAATTTCATCAACGATAATAGTTTCACGGCCAGTTTTATCGTCGGTTTCAATATGGGTTTTGGCACGGATGTAGACTTTACCGCGACCGGTACGATAGGCTTCTTCGATGCCACGACGACCGTTGATAATAGCTGCGGTTGGAAAATCCGGACCCGGCAGGTATTCCATCAGTTCAGGAATGGTAATATCCGGGTTGGCAATCAATGCCAGACAGGCATTGATCACTTCATTAAGGTTATGCGGCGGAATATTGGTCGCCATACCAACGGCAATACCGCTGGAACCATTGATCAATAAATTCGGGATCTTGGTTGGCAATACTGCCGGGATCATTTCAGTGCCATCGTAGTTCGGCACAAAATCGACAGTTTCTTTGTCTAAATCAGCCAGCAACTCAGTGGTGATTTTTGCCATCCGCACTTCGGTATAACGCATGGCTGCAGCCGAGTCACCATCGACCGAACCAAAGTTACCCTGACCATCCACCAGCATGTAGCGCAGTGAAAATGGCTGTGCCATCCGCACGATAGTGTCATACACAGCGGTATCGCCATGTGGGTGATACTTACCGATCACGTCACCGACCACACGGGCAGATTTTTTATAAGCCCGGTTCCACTCGTTGCCGAGTTCTTTCATCGCGAACAGAACACGACGATGCACTGGCTTTAAACCGTCCCGAACATCGGGTAAAGCCCGGCCGACGATCACGCTCATGGCGTAATCGAGATAAGAATTTTTTAATTCTTCTTCAATATTAATGGGAACGATTTCTTTGGCCAGATTTGTCATAATAAAGCTTTTTTCCCTTAAAATCAGACAGATGACTCGCGTTTAGTTTGATTATCCGCGCGGCGAGAACCGGGGATTCTAACACAATCCGTCAACCTTGCCATGCCTTCGCACAGATTGTCTGTGACAAGCCTGCTGACAGTTGCATTGCACCTTGGCGCTAACACCTTATAATAGCGGCAAAATTAAGCCAGAATCTTTGAGAGCACTGATGTCTTTTGCCCAAAACCCGAATGTTGATGCCGACGAAATTGCCAAGTTTAATCAAATCGCTTCACGCTGGTGGGACCCTACCGGCGAATTTAAACCGCTGCATCAATTAAACCCGACCCGGTTAAGTTATATCAGCGATCAACTGCAGGGCCTGTTTGGCAAAGTGGCGGTGGATGTCGGTTGTGGTGGCGGCATCCTGGCCGAAGCTATGGCCAAAGCCGGCGCTGTCGTCACAGGTATTGATATGGCCGAAGAAGCCTTGATGGTCGCCAAATTGCATGCGCTGGAAAGTGGCGTCAAGCTGGATTATCAGCAAAGTACCGCCGAAGCCTTTGCTGGTGCCCATGCCAACAGCTTTGATCTGGTCACTTGTATGGAGATGCTGGAACATGTGCCGCAGCCAGCCTCGGTGGTACAAGCATGCGCCGATTTAGCCAAACCTGGTGCGACCTTAGTATTTTCCACTCTGAATAAACACTGGAAAGCGTATCTGCTGGCCATTATTGGTGCCGAACAGCTGCTAAAACTGGTGCCGCGTGGGACCCATGACTTTAACAAGTTTATCCGCCCTTCAGAGCTGATGCGGATGATTGAACAGGCAGGTTTAGAACTGGTGGATGCCACCGGCTTGCATTACAACCCAATTCAGCAAAGTTTCCGCACCGGACCTGGCGTTGATGTGAATTATTTTGTCGTAGCAAGGAAACCGCTATGAGCGCGCAGTTGAAAACGCCGCAAGCGGTGTTGTTTGATTTGGACGGCACCCTGGTCGATACCGCCGATGATTTGGGCGCGGCACTCAATCATGTCTTGGCGCATTTTGGCAAACCACTGTGCAACAGTCAGCAATATAGACCTGTGGCATCGCATGGTGCTAAAGGGCTGTTACAGCTTGGCTTTGGTGCTGAATTGGCCAATTACGATTTTGCGCTGTTACGCCAGATGTTTTTGCACTACTACGCTGCGCATATCGCTGTGCACAGCCAGCCATTTACCGGTGCAGAAAGCTTATTACAGCAACTGGACAAGCTGCAAATGCCCTGGGGTGTAGTGACCAACAAGCCATATAAGTTGGCGGCCAGTTTATTGCGGCAATTACCGGCACTGGCAAACTGCCGGGTGTTGTTGGGTGGTGATAGTCTGGCACAGCGTAAACCGGATCCAACGCCGCTCTGGGTCGCATGTCAGCAGCTAAAAGTCGATCCACGGCAATGTTGGTATGTCGGTGATGCTGAGCGGGACATCGAAGCTGGACGCCGCGCTGGCATGCAAACAGTGCTGGCTGCTTTTGGTTATATTGCCAAAGCAGATCAACCAGAGTTGTGGCAGGCTGATGTGACCATTGCCAGTCTGACCGAATTGCAACTGCAATTGAGCGAATAGCAACCAGACGGTGGCCTATTTAGGGTGACCGTTTTGAGTGCTATGCCTGAGCTTGAGCGCCATAGTCCTGACCTAGAGTGGTGATGAAACAACCAGACCTTCTAAAAAATAACCGCTCAGAATTATTTAGTCTGGCAGCGCAAAAAAGCTTGCTTCTGCTGCAGGTTTTTCGGTTACGCGCCTCTCAAGTGAGCATCCACTAACATAAGCCAGATCAAGCTTTTTTTTCACTTTTTTCGGGGCTTGCAATTGAAACTGATCCACTCTATCTTGTGCTTCGTTAATACGAAAACCCCATATCTAGTGCATTGCCGCAGCGCGTTGTCCATTTATCCATTGATACTGGCCGACTGTCGGCGCAACCGTTTGAAGCAACGGAATTTTCGCACTTGGGGCCGAACTGCCAGTCTGGCCGAAACTTAAGCAGCGTCAGTTCTGCACTTTTGAGCATCATAACAACAATTGAAACGGAACCCTTCAGCAATGAATCAACCATTATACGTAACCAAACGTGACGGCCTGCGTGAACCTCTGGATCTGGATAAAATCCATCGTGTGATTACCTGGGCAGCCGAAGGTTTACAGAATGTCTCAGTCTCTCAGGTTGAATTACGTTCCCATATTCAGTTTTATGACGGCATTAAAACCGCTGATATTCATGAAACTATTATCAAAGCTGCAGCTGATTTAATTTCGAAGGAAACTCCGGATTATCAATACATGGCTGCCCGGCTGGCGGTGTTCCATTTACGCAAAAAAGCTTACGGCCAGTTTGAACCACCAAAGCTGTACGACCATGTGGTCAAAATGGTGGAAAATAATCGTTATGATGCGCATATCCTGGCCGACTATAGCCCGGCTGAAATCGCCGAGATCGACAGCTTCATCGATCACCAGCGCGATATGAATTTCTCTTATGCTGCCGTCAAACAATTAGAAGGCAAATACCTGGTGCAAAATCGGGTCAGTGGCGAGATTTACGAAAGCGCCCAATTTCTGTATATCCTGGTTGCAGCTTGTTTGTTTGCCACTTATCCAAAAGAAAACCGGCTCAGTTACATCCGTCGTTTTTATGATGCCGTTTCTTTATTCAAGATTTCATTGCCAACACCTATCATGTCCGGTGTGCGCACCCCAACCCGTCAGTTTAGCTCTTGCGTGTTAATCGAATGTGGCGATAGCCTGGATTCAATTAACGCCACTTCCAGCGCTATTGTGAAATATGTGTCACAACGTGCCGGTATTGGTATCAACGCTGGCCGGATCCGTGCACTGGGTAGCCCAATCCGCAATGGTGAAGCTTTCCACACCGGTTGTATCCCGTTTTATAAACATTTCCAGACTGCGGTCAAAAGCTGTTCACAAGGTGGCGTCCGGGGTGGTGCAGCCACACTGTTTTACCCACTGTGGCATCTGGAGGTTGAATCTTTATTAGTGCTGAAAAACAACCGCGGTGTCGAAGAGAACCGTGTGCGGCATTTAGATTACGGTGTGCAGTTTAACCGCCTGATGTATACCCGCCTGATCAAAGACGACATGATTACCTTATTCAGCCCGTCGGATGTACCAGGTTTATACGATGCCTTCTTCCAGGATCAGGATCTGTTTGAACAGCTGTATGTCAAATATGAAGCTGATAACAACATCCGCAAAAAACGGATTAAAGCACTGGAGTTATTTACTTTGTTTATGCAGGAACGCGCCAGCACAGGCCGTATTTACCTGCAAAACGTTGACCACTGTAACACCCATAGTCCGTTTGACCCGGCGGTGGCGCCAGTGCGGCAAAGTAATCTCTGCCTGGAAATTGCCCTGCCGACCAAACCACTGAATGACGTCAATGATCCAAACGGTGAGATCGCCCTTTGTACTTTGTCAGCCTTTAACTTAGGTGCCATTGACAATCTGGATGAACTGGAAGAGCTGGCTGAACTGGCCGTGCGGGCGCTGGATAGTTTACTGGGTTATCAGGATTACCCGATCCCGGCGGCGTTTTCTGCCTCTATGGGTCGTCGTACTTTAGGTGTTGGTGTGATTAACTACGCTTATTACCTGGCGAAAAACGGCGTGAAATATTCTGATGGTTCTGCCAATGCGCTGACGCACCGTACTTTTGAAGCCATTCAGTATTATCTGATGAAGGCTTCCACCAAGCTGGCGCAGGAATTCGGTGCTTGCCCTTTATTCCATGAAACCACTTACTCTAAAGGCATTCTGCCCATTGACAGCTACAAAAAAGATCTGGACAAGGTCTGTGCTGAGCCATTGCAGTATGATTGGGAAGCTTTACGTCAGGATGTGCTGCGCTATGGCATGCGCAACTCGACCTTATCAGCGCTGATGCCGTCTGAGACCTCGTCACAAATTTCAAATGCCACCAATGGTATTGAGCCACCGCGCGGTCATGTCAGCGTCAAGGCCAGTAAAGATGGTATTCTCAAGCAAGTCGTACCTGAGTATGACCGGTTAAAGCAGCAATATGAACTGCTGTGGGATATGCCAAACAACGATGGTTATATCGCACTGGTGGCCATCATGCAGAAGTTTATTGATCAGACCATTTCTGCCAATACCAACTATGATCCGGCTAAATTTGATGGCGGCCGCGTCCCGATGAAGTTGTTATTAAAAGATTTGCTGACTGCTTATAAACTTGGTGTAAAAACCCTGTATTACCATAACACCCGTGACGGTGCTTCTGATATTCAGGAAGATATCAAAGCCGAAGCAGCAGAAGACGACGGTTGCGCTGGTGGCGCTTGTAAAATTTAATCGATCCGGGGCTGCTTCAGCCCCGTATTTTTTCGGCAGTGTCGGCTGATGACAACTAGCCAGCGAAGTTCCCAGCATTTATTTGGAAGAGATCACGAAACAATGGCGTATACCACTTTTAATCGTACCAACAATGATCAGATGAAAGAGCCGATGTTCTTCGGAACTTCGGTCAATGTGTCGCGTTACGATCAGCAAAAATATGTCATTTTTGAAAAGCTGATCGAAAAGCAACTGAGCTTTTTCTGGCGACCGGAAGAAGTGGATGTCAGCAAAGACCGCATTGATTTTCAGGGTTTGCCAGAGCATGAAAAACATATTTTTATCAGCAACCTGAAATATCAGACTTTATTGGATTCGGTACAAGGCCGTTCGCCGAACGTGGCGTTATTGCCAATAGTGTCGTTACCTGAACTGGAAACCTGGATTGAAACCTGGGCTTTTAGTGAAACTATTCACAGCCGCAGCTACACCCATATCGTGCGCAATATCACCAATGAACCGCATAAAATCTTTGATGATATTCTGGTCAATGAAAAGATCATTGAACGGGCTGATGATGTCACCCGCTATTATGATGCACTGATTGAAGGGATAAATCTGTATCATCTGTGTGGTGAAGGCAGCCATCAGATCAATGGCCAGACCATGCAAATCAGCCTGCGCGAATTAAAACGCCGGTTATATCTGTGCCTGATGTCAGTCAATGTGCTGGAAGCCATTCGTTTTTATGTCAGTTTTGCCTGTAGTTTTGCTTTTGCCGAACGTGAGCTGATGGAAGGCAACGCCAAAATCATCAAACTGATTGCCCGCGATGAAGCGCTGCATCTGACCGGCACTCAGCATATGCTCAATATCATTGCCAATGGTGAAGATGATCCGGAAATGGGTGAAATTGCCAAAGAATGTGAAGAAGAAGCTTATGCCATTTTCCGCAAAGCGGCCGAGCAGGAAAAAGACTGGGCTGAATTTTTGTTTAAAGACGGTTCAATGATTGGTCTGAATAAAGATATTTTGTGTCAGTATGTTGAATACATCACCAATATCCGGATGCAGGCGATTGGCTTTAAACCAATTTTTGGCACCACCCAAAACCCGATCCCTTGGATCAATGCCTGGCTGGTGTCTGATAATGTGCAGGTTGCTCCACAGGAATCGGAAATTAGCTCTTATCTGGTTGGCCAGATTGATAATGAAGTTGATGGCGCTGACTTTGGCGATTTCGACCTTTAAGCCGGATGAGCAAGGTCGGCTTGCCGGATGGCAGCAGCCTGCCATTTGATGGCAGTTGCCCTACACTGCTTGAAGCGCTGGAGCAGCAAAAGCTGACGGTCAGTTATCACTGCCGCGCCGGCTTTTGCGGCGCCTGCCGCTGTAAATTACTGCAAGGGCAAGTGCGTTATTTGCAGGAGCCACTGGCTTTTGTCCGTAAAGGTGAGTTTTTGCCCTGTTGCAGTGTGCCGGTCGGCGATATTGAGATTGAAATTCCCTGACGCCTCAACAGATTGAAACTGCAACCTAGCCATGTAGCTTTGCTTGGATATAAAAAACCGCCGTGCTGGTCTCAGCACGGCGGTTTTCATCAACTGCTATTACTTGCGGACGCCTTCAACCACCAGATCCAGGTGCACGGTTTCTGAAGCCGGGCCAAGGATGTTTTTAATGCCGTAGTCAGACAAATTGATCGTGGTTTTACCTTCAAAACCGGCGCGGTAACCACCCCATGGATCTTTGCCTTCACCGGTTTTACTGGCGGCAATAGTGATTTCTTTGGTCACACCGTTAAAAGTGAAATTTCCCACTAAATCAAAGTTGTTACCATCTTTTGGCACCACTTTAGAACTGACAAAACTGGCTTTACCATGTTTGTCAACGTTCAGGAAGTCCGGGCTGCGTAAGTGTTTGTCGCGTTCAGCATGGTTAGAGTCAACACTTTTGGTATCAATCTCCAGTTGGATCTTCGAGGCTGCCAGATTTTTGTCATCGTAGCTGAATGTACCTGAAAAGGTATTAAAACGACCATGTAACCAGCTGTAACCTAAGTGGCTGACTTTAAACTGGACAAACGCATGGGCACCCTGAGTATCAATCACATAATCAGCAGCCTGGGCAGATACAGATAACACAGCCAGCGCACTGGCGATCATAAGCTTTTTCATCGGTATTCCTTCAATGATTATTAATGTCAGATTTTTTACTACCAGACCACCACATCCGTCGTAATGTGGCATCTTTATCCAGCAGGTGATGTTTGACCGCACCTGCCGCATGTAACAACACCAAGGCCATCAGGCTGTAAGCCAGCCATTGGTGCAACAACCCAGCCCGGTCTGCTTGCTCAGCAAATAATTCACCAAAGCCCGGCAACACAAACCAGTTAAATACTTCAATCCCCCGCGCATCCGCCGTCGAAATCAGATACCCGGTCAGCACAATAGCAACTATCAGCAGATACAACAGCAGATGAGTCCAGTGCGCCACACGCTGCACAAACTGACTATGGCTACTGATGGCCGCCGGTTTACCTTTTTTCCACAGCCAACCCAGTCTGATCAATAACAATATTGCCAGCACGACACCGACACTTTTATGATAATGCGGCGCCGTTTTATACCAGGCACTGTAATAAGTCAGTTCCACCATCCAGTAGCCAACACCAAATAAGGCAAAAATCATCACCGCCATCAACCAGTGCAGAACTTTACTGAGCTGGCTGTATTGTTGTACTTGTTGTTCCATCTTTTCCTCCGAGCAAGAACCACAGCATAACTTCAAGTTAAGCAAAAGAATATGGCAAAAGAGTGCTAACTTAGTTCGAAAAAATAGAATGAAACTTTCTCAGAGGTCCAGCAAAAACGGCCACAAAGCCATGCCAATGATCCTGGCTGCAGCGGCGCAGTCCCCACTGAACTAGTAAAAATCCTGAATAATTTCTGGACTTTACCTTGACACTGGCGCAACAGCGGTTATTGCTTATAGGCGGTCGGGCAAAGATTAGCGCCTGTCATTCAGAAGTATGAAAAAGGATCGGACATGCAAACCAATTCCCGTCTGCTGCTGGCGCTTGCCTTGCAGCTAATTGCACTGATGATGTTATGGCTATCCGCCGCCTGGTCAACCGCGGCGACGCTGACAGTGATAGCCGCAGCCATTTTCTGGTTGTTGTGGCCAGCCCCATCAGCGGTCAGCCCACAGCAACGGGAAACGGTTGTCACACCAGATCTCACCCCAGTGACAACCAACTGGCTGGACCTTGTGAGTCAGGTAACACCGGTTTGGTCGAAACAGTCACAATTAGTCAGACAACAAACCGAAAACGCGGTGGTCAATCTGACCGACAAGTTTCACCAGTTGCTACAGATGTTATCTGGTGAACAACAGCAGCAACATCAACCGCAAAATCAACAGTTGGTCAGCATGATCCGCCAGTCGGAGCAAAAACTGCTGGCCATGACTGCTCTGTTGGTGTCGGCCCAGCAAAATCGGTTACGCATGTTGCAAGAAGTGCAACAACTGGCCAAAGTAACCGAAGCACTGCAAAGCATGACCTCAGAGGTCGGTGACATCGCTGCCCAAACCAATTTATTAGCACTTAATGCCGCGATAGAAGCGGCCAGAGCCGGCGAAAGTGGGCGTGGCTTTGCGGTCGTTGCCACTGAAGTCAGAGCCTTGTCGAATCGCAGCAGCGAAGCGGGTAAACGGATCAAAGAACGGGTGGCTGAAGTAACACAGGCGCTCACCAAAGTGGTGCACGACAGTGAAGGCCAGGTGGAGCAGGAACAACAGATCATTGTGCAAACCGAACAGACCATCCATGGTGTGATGGCCGATTACGAAAATGCCGTGCAGGCGATCACCAGTGCGAATCAGCACCTGAATGAACAATCAGGCTATGTGCAGCAACAGTTATCAGATGTTGTGGTGAATCTGCAGTTTCAGGACAGAGCCAGCCAGATTATCAGCCATGTCATCGCAGATATGGACAAACTGGCGACTGCCGCCAGTCAGATCCGCCAGCGACTGAGCACAGGGCAACAGCCGGATCCGATTTCTGTTGCACAGTGGCTGGCACAACTAGAGCAAACTTATACTACGCTGGAACAAGTTCAGGCCCATTCAGGCCGGCAAACCAGCAGTTCGGCCGATGAAGTTACTTTTTTCTGAAGGATAAGGCATGAAAACAATTTTAATCGTTGATGATTCCATCAGTATTCGTCAGGTCGTTGGGATGACACTCAAAGCCAATGGCTACCAGGTGATCGAAGCTTGTGACGGTAAAGATGCGCTCGGTAAACTCAATGGCCAAAAAATTCATCTGATTATCTCGGATGTGAATATGCCAAATATGGATGGCATTACCATGCTCAAAGAAATCAAACAATTAGCAGCTTATCGTTTTACCCCCGTCATTATGCTGACCACCGAAGGTTCAGATCAGAAAAAAGAAGAAGGCAGAGCTGCCGGTGCCAAAGCCTGGGTGGTGAAACCTTTTAAACCCGAACAAATGCTGACAGCAGTGCAAAAACTGATTTTGCCCTGAGGAGACTGTGATGCCACTGACCATCAGTCAGAAAGCTGATTTTCTGATCGCAGAGTTTGATACTGAGCTGACTATTTTTAATGTGCGGGAGGCGCATGCGCTCCTTAGCCCTGCCCTGGCTGGTTTGCATGGCCGACTAATTTTTGATCTCACTACTTTGACAGATATTGATACCGCAGGCTTGCAGTTGCTGCTCTGGAGTCTGCAACAAATCAAAACACCGGCCGAAGCCATAGTGGCCAGCAGCGAAGATTGTGCTTTTCATCGCATCAGCCAAAGTTATGGCCTGCAATGGCCAACTGAATTTCACAGCGGGAAACATTGAGCATGGATCTGAGTCAGGCAAAAGGTTTGTTTATCGATGAAGCCCATACGCTGCTGGCAGATATGGAGCGTTTCCTGTTGGAAATTGAAGCTGGTGAAGCCAGCATGGTGCAACACATTGATGCGATATTCCGCGCAGCCCATACCATCAAAGGCTCGGCTGGTTTGTTTGGTTTTGATGCGATTGTGGCCTTCACCCACAATGTCGAAAGTGTGCTGGATAAAGTCCGGGCCGGTCAATTACCGCTCGATGAGAGCCTGATCGGTTTAATGCTGCAATGTCAGGATCATATTGCCAGCTTGATCCGACAGTTGGAGGACACTCAATGCCTGATCGATGTTGCAACCGGGACTCTTTTGCTGGAGGCTTTGCATCAGTATCTGGATCCACAACCCGCCAGCACGCCGGCAGCACCGGCTCACACGGCGCCGGAACACTGGCAGATTGATATTCAGTATGGTCAGGATGTATTTCGCGACGGCATGGACCCACAGTCGCAGCTGAATTATCTGCAGAGTCTGGGGCAACTGTTATCCATTGCGCTGCAGAGCCATTTTCCTGAAGCAAACTTGTTTGATCCGGAAAGTTGTTATTTGCAGTTAACTTTGGTACTGGACAGTGACGCCAGTAAGCAGCAAATCGAAGATGTATTTGAATTTATTCAAGATACCAGCAAAATTAGTATCAGTAGCCCGGAAAAAGTCCGCCAAACTCTACAGCAGATGCCAACCGTCGATGAAAAAATTGGCACTTTATTGGTCCATGCCGGCGCAGTCACTGAACGTGAATTACAGCATGCGCTGAGTCATCAGAAACAACAGCCGCAAAGCGATAAAGCACTTGGACAGGTATTAATTGAACAAGGTGCAGTCAGTACTGAAGTCGTGGCAGCTGCGCTTGATAAACAAAAAGCCACCGAGCATAAAAGGCCGGCAGATTTTCAGTTCCTGAAAGTTGAAGCACGTAAACTGGATGAATTAATTAACCTGGTTGGTGAGCTGGTCACCGCCGGTGCGGGCATTGATGTGCTGGTGCAACAACTGGCTGACGAAAAACTGCGAGAATCTTTTGGTGTGTTAACTTCCTTGCTGGAACAAATTCGCGATGGTGCACTCGGCCTTCGGATGGTGCAAGTCGGTGAATCTTTTAGCCGGTTAAAACGTATAGTGCGCGATGTTTCGAAAGAACTGGGCAAAGATATTGAACTGACGATTGCCGGCGCTGATACCGAACTCGATAAAAGCATGGTGGAAAAATTATCCGATCCATTAATGCATATTGTCCGCAATGCTTTAGATCATGGTATCGAAAACAAAGAGTTACGCCTGTATAAAGGCAAACCGGCACAGGGGCAACTGAAACTGAGCGCCTGCCACGAAGCTGGTTCGGTGGTGATTGAGATTGCAGACGACGGAGCGGGCCTCAATGTTGAACGGATCCGCGCCAAGGCAATCGAAAAAAACATTATTCCGGCGGATAAAGAACTCACTGAAGAAGAAGTCTACAAACTAATTTTTGCACCCGGTTTTTCCACAGCAGCGGCGGTCACCAATCTGTCAGGTCGTGGTGTCGGTATGGATGTCGTCAAACGCAATATCGAAGAATTACGCGGCCAAATCCAAATCAGCTCAGTGCCGGATCAAGGCACTAATTTTAAAATCCGCTTACCACTGACGCTGGCGATTATTGATGGTTTTCTGGTGAGTGTTGGCGATACTTTTCTGGTGCTCCCGCTCAATATGGTGCAGGAATGTATCGAGTTTAAGCAGCATCAACTGGACAACGAGCGCAATTATCTGGATTTACGTGGCGAAGTCTTGCCTTTCATCCAATTACAACAGTTGTTTGAGCTGCCTGCAGGCAAATCCAATCGTGAAAACATTGTGGTGGTGCAATATGGCAACCAACGTGCCGGCCTGGTGGTTGATCATCTGCACGGTGAACTACAAGCCGTGATTAAACCACTGAATTCATTGTTCCGCTCGTTAAAAGGCATTGGCGGTTACACCATTCTGGGCTCAGGTAAAGTTGGCCTGATCCTGGATATTCCACAGCTGGTGCAATTTGCCACCGCAGTTGAAAGTCAGAGTTTTGAACATTAACTGCCATCAAAGCAGAAGGAGCAGGATGTGGACGAACAATTTAATAAAGATCCGCTGAGCCATCAGCATTTTTTAACCTTTTTACTCAGAGATGAATGTTTTGGCATCAGTATCAACTCAGTGAAAGAAATCATTGAATATGACAATGTCACCCCTATCCCGCTGATGCCTGATTTTGTGAAAGGAGTCCTGAATTTACGGGGTGATGTGGTACCGGTGATTGATTTATCGATCCGCTTTAATAAAGCGCCGACCGAAGTGCAGAAAAGAACCTGCATTGTGATTCTGGAAATTATTTTTGAAGATCAGATAGTCACTATTGGTGCCGTGGTCGATAGTGTCAGTGAAGTGATTGAAATTAATATGGATAATATTGAACCTGCGCCGACTTTTGGTGCCAGGATCCGGGCACAGTTTATTCTTGGTGTCGCTAATGTTGGTGAACAGTTTGTGATCCTGCTGCGTGGTGAACGGGTACTGTCGCTGGATGAAATGGCGGCTATTATCGAGAAAGTGGCGGACTAAGCACAGGAGTTGTCGATGTTCGATCAAATGTCGTTATTCGCCCGCCAGGGGTTATTGGCCCTGAGCATGATCCTGTTGCTGATTTTATCCGGGCTGCTTGGGCTGCGGGGCATTTGGCTAGAACAACAAAGTATGGCGACTATGTATCAGGATCGGGTGGTTCCGATGCAACAACTGATCACTGTGTCCGATCTGCTGTCAGACCTGCTGCAAAAGCAGCCGCTGCAGATCCAGCAGCAAGGTTTTGCCACTGCGCCACAACTGGAGCAACAGCGCCAGCAACAAACTGAGTACCAGCAACTATGGCAACAGTATCTAGCCACCCGGCTGACCACGGAAGAGCAGCGCTTAGTTGACGCGATCAAAGCCGATATCGCGCAAGTCAATGCACAACTACAACAATTACAGCAATGGTACCAACCGCTGAACGCAGCAGCACTGGCTGCTTATTTACAACAAGAGCAAGTAGCCTTAGTGCCAGAGCTACAACAGCAATTTCGCCAGCTCATTGCATTGCAAACCCGGGAGTCTGCGCTGCTGTATCAACAATCCAGCCAGAATTACCAGCATAATCTGCAGTTGATGCTGGGTCTGATGCTGCTGAGCCTGGCGGTTGCCGTGTTACTGGCAGTCCTGATCAGCCGCAGCATTCTACGTCAACTCGGCGGTGAACCAGCAGCCGCAGTGCAAGTGATCCAACAAATAGCTGCTGGTGATTTGAGTGTGATAATCCCGGTTGCAGCGACCGATCAACACAGTATGTTGCGCCACTTACAACAAATGGTACAACGACTGGCACAGATTATTAGCCAGGTCCGCAGCTCGGCGGATACCTTATCATCGGCTTCAGCCCAGATGAGTGGCACGGCCCAAGGGTTGAGTCAATCTTCCACTGAACAAGCAGGCAGCGTTGAACAAACCAGCAGTGCAATGGAACAAATGTCGGCTTCAATCGCGCAAAATAATCAAAACTCGACAGTCACTGAAGCGATTGCCAAGGACAGTGCCAGCGATGCCGTGATCGGTGGTGAAGCTGTGCGCAATACCGTCAAAGCTATGCATCAGATAGCCCAGAAAATCAGTATTATCGACGATATCGCTTACCAGACCAATTTATTGGCGCTCAATGCTGCGATAGAAGCTGGCCGGGCTGGTGAACACGGCCAAGGCTTTGCCGTGGTCGCTGCTGAGGTGCGCAAGTTAGCGGCACGCAGTCAAACCGCAGCCAAAGATATCGGTGACGTTGCAGCCAGCTCAGTCGCACTGGCTGAACAGGCAGGACAACTGCTAGACCAAATGCTACCAGCCATTCAGCGCACCTCAGAATTAGTCCAGGAAATTTCCGCCGCCAGCACTGAGCAAAGCCAGGGCGCCGGCCAGATTAATACTGCCATCAGCCACATTACCCAAGCCACGCAACAAAATGCCGCAGCCTCGGAGGAGCTATCCGCCACTTCGGAAGAATTAACCGCTCAAGCACAACAGTTACAGCAACTGGTGGCCTATTTTCAGTTACCAGGGCAATCACATGAACCCCGCCGTATTGGCACTATCAGCCCCGCGGCTGCCAAATCATCAACTGAGGCGAATCACGGCAGGAAAAAGACGGTGTCGCAGCCGCCACGTGCAGCTAAACCAGCTACGCCAGCACCATCAAAACGTTTGCCTGCCACAACCCGCTCTGTCAAGGTGAAAATTCCAGCCATGTCAGTCCAAACAACAGCCGGTGTCAGACCCCGGCAGGATGATGATTTTGAATATGAAAAGTTCTGAAGCCGGCAGCGGAAACCGGCTTCATACTTTATCCAAAGCGGAATTTGTGCAATTTCGTGACTGGTTGTATCAGCAGGCCGGCATCCATCTGGCAGATGTGAAAAGTAGTATGGTCAGTGGTCGCCTGCAAAAAAGGCTCAGTGCCCTGCAACTATCTGGTTTTGGCGCTTATCTGGAATATTTGCGGGTGCCGGCACATCAACAGGAGCGGCAGACTTGTTTGAATTTGCTGACCACCAACGAGACCTATTTTTTCCGTGAAGAAAAGCATTTCGCTTTTTTGCAAAAACTGTTGCAACAACAACCTGGTTACCGGCAATGGCAGATCTGGAGTGCGGCAGCGTCTTCCGGTCAGGAAGCCTATTCCATTGCCATGGTACTGGCTGCTGAACTTGGCTTGGAGACCCCCTGGAAAATCTGTGCCACTGATATCAATACAACAGTGCTGGAAAAAGCACAACGCGGTATTTATCCAATCGAGGAGATCGAAAAAATTCCGTTGCCGATGCTGAAAAATTATTGTGAAAAAGGCGTCGGTAAAGATCAGGGCTGGTTCAGAGTCGGTCAGCCAGTACGTCAGCATGTCCAGTTCAGTCTGGCTAACTTATTTAAACTGGACGCTAAATTACCGCAGTTTGACGTCATTTTTTTACGTAATGTATTGATCTATTTTGAATTGGAAGACAAAAAGCTCATCGTATCAAATGTGGTGCGGCAATTAAAACCAGGTGGCACCTTATTGGTTGGTCACTCGGAAAGCATCCATGGTTATCACCCCTCACTACAGCAGGTACAACCGAGCTGCTATTGTTATCAGAAGTAGTGTTCAAAAGTAACGGCCGACAATATCAAGCTGATAGTTATCACTGTTTGGAGTTTAGATGCAAGCACGACGGATCAAAGTTTTAATCGTTGACGACTCCGCCCTGGTTCGACAAGTGTTGACCCAGCTGTTGGAAGGTTTTGCCGACATTGAAGTATTGGGCAGTGCGCCTGATCCGTTATTTGCCATGAATAAGATGAATAAGGATTGGCCTGACGTCATTACGCTGGATGTCGAAATGCCACGGATGGATGGCATCACCTTTTTAAAACAAATTATGCAAACCAGACCGACCCCGGTGCTGATCTGCTCATCCTTAACTGAAAAAGGCGCCGCTACCACAGTTCAGGCGATGCAAGCAGGCGCCGCTGGTATTTTTACCAAGCCGCAGCTTGGTGTGAAAAATTTCTTGCAGGCCAGCAAACAACAATTCGCCGATGCGATCCGGGAAGCAGCCCGCACCAATACCCGTAACCTGTTACCGAGACAGTTACAACCGCCAGCTCCACTGTTGCAGCCTGTGGTCAACACTGACACCCAGGCAATGGCACGCACCACAGAGCGAGTGATTGCCATCGGCACCTCCACCGGCGGTACTATCGCACTGGAGTTTCTGCTATCGCAACTCACATCAGTCTGCGAAGGCATTGTCATTGTTCAGCATATGCCAGAGAAATTTACCGCAGCTTTTGCGGCGAGGCTCAATTCCATTTGTGCCATTGAAGTACGCGAGGCAAAACATGGTGACAGGATCCGGCCAGGTCTGGCACTGATAGCCCCAGGCGGCCAGCATTTATCAATAGCTCGCAGTGGTGCTTATTATCAGGCACTGGTGAAGCCTGGTCCGGCGGTGAACCGGCACTGCCCTTCAGTCGATGTATTATTTCGCAGTGTGGCTAAAATTGCCGGCGCCAATGCCATCGGCATTATCATGACCGGGATGGGAGATGATGGCGCACGAGGACTGCTGGAAATGCGCGAAGCAGGCGCCCGCACTTACGCACAGGATGAAGAGTCTTCTGTGGTGTTTGGCATGCCAAAAGAAGCCATTAAGCGCCAGGCAGTAGACCAGATTGTTGGGCTGGATCGGATCCCTGCCGTCATTATGCAATACAGTCAATAAGGACATTTGCATGCAAAATCTGAAATTGTTGATTGTGGATGATAGCCCGGTACAACGTGAATACATGCTGCAGCTATGCCGTGACATTGGCTTTACTGAACTAAGCTGCGCCGAAAATGGTGAAATTGCCTTACCTATGCTACAACAGCAGCAATTTGATGTGCTGATTTGTGATTTAGAAATGCCAGGTTTAGATGGTATTGAGTTATTGCACAGAGTGGCCTCGCTAAACTGCAATGCAGCCGTGATTATTGTCAGTGGACGCGAGCAAAATCTGCTCACTGCGGTTGAGCTGATGGCTCGCGCCGATGGATTGCAGGTATTGGGCAGTTTACAAAAGCCACTGGACACTGCGGCATTCAGTCAATTACTCAGTCAGTTAAAGCCGCAAACGCAAAGCAATAAAAACGCATCCCAACAGCAGCAGCAACCCCTGCTTGATTTCAAAGAGTTATCTGAGGCCTTACAGCAACATAGATTTGTGTTGCACTATCAACCCAAAGTTGACATCCAAAGTGGACAACTGACTGGGGTCGAAGCGTTGGTCAGACTGCAACATCCCAGCCGTGGCCTGATCTATCCAGGCCATTTTATTGCCGTCTGCGAACGTTTTAACCTAATCGATGCCTTGAGCTACGAAGTGCTGTTACTGGCCATAGCCCAGCTGCAGCAATGGCGTGTCAAAGGCTTTGTGCCGAATATTTCGGTAAATCTCTCAGCGACTTCGTTTGAAAATGCGTTTTTCTTGCAACAAGTGAATCAATTGCTGGCTGATTCGGCCATCGACCCCACCCAGTTAATGTTTGAAGTTACTGAAACCGCCGTCATTCGTAATATGGGCCAGGCATTGGCTTTTTTAAGCCGGCTGCGGCTGTCGGGTTTTGGCTTATCCATCGACGACTACGGCACTGGCTATTCTTCGGTCAAACAACTGTCGCAAATTCCATTTACCGAATTGAAAATAGACCGCAGTCTGATTGATGGCATCGCTAGTCGTCGGCATTTACAAGTGATCCTGAGCAGCACCTTATCCATGTGTCAGCAACTGGGTATTAAAGTGGTGGCTGAAGGTGTGGAAAATCCGGCTGATTGGAAATACTTGCAGCAATTCAATAACTTAGTGGCTCAAGGCTATTACCTGGCAAAACCCATGTCATGCCATGCACTGGAAGAATGGATCCAACAAGGTTGCCGCTGCGCCGGTGCCAGCCTGGACTTGGGCGGGTAAGGACAGCCATTGTTATAGTTTGACCTGACGCAACCAGACATGGCCAGTGCCAATCTCGAAAATCAGATTGCGATGACCCTGACCACCCACATGTTCGGCGGCAAATTTACCCCCAAGGCGCTGCACAAATTGTCGGGCGGCGCTGATATTTTGTTGGCCAATTTGCCTGGCTGAAATATCCTGGCCGCTGAACATTGAAGCACCGCCAAATAACTTCATTTGCAACTCAGACACTTGAATGCCCTGCCGGCCAAATTGTTGCAGCATGGCCTGCAAAGCACTATCGGCATAACGGCCGGCATCTTCAGCTTTTTGCTTGCTATGGGCCGTCGGCAATAAAAAATGTGTCATGCCGCCAGTTTTGCTGGCAGCGTGCCAACAAGTGACTGAAACACATGAACCTAATAAGGTGCGGATACGATAATCCTGATCAGCCAGGCACCATTCCCCGGGTTGCAAAAAAATATCTATCAGATGCGTTGGAGTGACCGGTTGTGCCATCAAACTGCTCCAGAACGGTCAACAGGCAAGCGATATCACGCCTGCCTGTCGCCGCGACCCGGCTAATAAGCGTATTGTTTGTCGGTCGATAGTTGCGAGCTGAAGCCACCACTGGCGCCTACTTTAAAGAAGCCGATTAATTCTTGCAGCTGTTCGGCCTGTCCACTCATTTCTTCAGCGGTCGCCGCCAACTCTTCGCTGCTGGCAGCATTTTGCTGAGTGATTTGATTCAGTTGCGACATCGCGATATTGATCTGACTGGTACCGCTGCTCTGCTCATCACTGGCGGCACTGATTTCCTGCACCAGTTCAGAGGTTCGCAAAATGCCCGGCACAATATCAGACAACAAAGAACCGGCTTTTTCCGCCAGACTGACACTGTTGCGGGCCACTTCGCCTATTTCCTGCGCTGCCACCTGGCTACGCTCTGCCAGCTTACGCACCTCTGCCGCCACCACAGCAAAACCACGGCCATGGGTTCCGGCGCGGGCCGCTTCAATTGCAGCATTGAGGGCCAGTAAGTTAGTCTGATAAGCGATGTCATCAATGATACTGATTTTGTTGGCGATACTTTTCATCGCTGTCACGGTTTGTTCCACCGCCTGACCGCCATCTGTGGCCAATTGCGCAGCTTTAGAGGCAATACTTTCCGTCACTTTGGCATTTTCAGCATTCTGACCAACTGAAGCGCTCATCTCCTCCACTGAAGCACTGGTTTCTTCCACACTGGCGGCCTGTTCGCTGGTCGCTTGTGACATCGTTTGCGCGGTAGAACTAACTTCTTCAGAAGCAGAAGACAAATTATCGGCCGCACTGCGCACTTCGCCAACAATGGCTGATAATTTCACCACCATCTGCGCAATACCTGCCAGCATACTACTGTGATCACCTGTCTTTAATCGAACTTGCACTGTCAAATCGCCAGCCGCAACTTGCGACACCAATTGCGCGGCATAAGACGGTTCGCCACCTAACTGACGCAGTAAATTTCTGACAATTAAGGTTGCGATCAAAATGCCCAACACCAAGCTGATACTCATCACCACCATCACCATCTGGCGGGCCGTGGCATAAATCTCATCGCCCATCAGACTGGCGTCATCCGCACCTTTGGTATTTAAGGCCGCCAGCTTGAGTGCCAGCGCTGAAGTGCTATCAAACAGCTTTTGCGATGGTCCATTAATAATCTGCATCGCTTCTTCTGTTTTTAACTGACGGGAAAGCTGGAGTACTTGTTGGTGATATTGCAGATATTGTTGGTACTCAGTACTGAACTGGTCAAACAAAGCCCGCTCTTCTTCGGTGTTAATCAGTGCCTGATAAGCTTTTTTATTGTTATTGATTTGCTCCAGCACTGTATTGAGCGTAGCTTCAAACCGCTGCATTTCAGTTTCATTGCTGGAGATAATATGCGACAGCTCAGCAATGCGAAAATCTGAGGTATTGGTATTCAAGTCTAAAATAAAACGGGTCGCTGGTAACCAGTTGGTGGTAATCACTGTGGATTGCTGATTGACTTTTTCCATCTGATTTAACGCCGAGAAACCCATGACAGCCATCAGGATCAGCACAATCGCAAAGCCGAATCCTAGCTTAGTCCCAATCTTCATATTATTAAAAGCTTCCATCAAGTCGCTCCAGTGGTTAGATCTGTTATTACAACTTTTACCCGACAACTGTCGGTGTGCCACGACGGTGTGCCACCAAGGTGTTCAAACCGTCGGTACCGTCGGTATTAATGCAGCAATCTGGCGACAGCTTTTAACAGCTGAGCCGCCACAAAAGGTTTCACCAGCCAGGCTTTAGCTCCCAACTGCTGCGCGACCAGCATTTTTTCATCAGCGGCCTCTTTGGTTAACATCATCATCGGCACAAATTTGTAGGCTGGCAGTTGTCTGGCGGCAGCCACAAAACTGAGCCCGTCCATCTGCGGCATATAAATATCGCTGATAATTAAATGTATTTTTCGTCCATCCAACAGCGGCAATGCGCTACTGCCGTCATCAGCCTCAAGTACCTGATAACCGGCAGCAGTCAAAGTGGTATTGACCACAGCACGTAGGGGTGCAGAGTCATCCACAATTAAAATTGTTTTTGGCTTTGACGGGCTTAAATCCATATCCAGCTTGTTCATCTGAATAAATTCAGTAGGTTAAATATTAATCTGACCACAAAGGTGTAGCAGTGGAATAGGATAAATAAAAGGCAAAAGCAGGTTTTTGCCAAATATTTTTTAGCATCAGCAGGAAATGACCGGACAACCTAACAACCAGTGACGAAAGAAATGCGGTTGAACCTGAGAGAGGAGATGCGCCCTGGCAGACATGGTGCCAGCCAGGGATAACCAAAGCCGTGGTTAGAAATCGACTTTACCATCGCGGATATGCTTCTCACCGCGTTTTTTTGCCAGCTCAATTTGCTTTTGCCGCTCAGTAAAAGCTGCTTTTTGTTCTGCGGTGATTTTGTCATGACAGTGCGGGCAACTTAAGCCTTTGACATAAAATTCTGATTGCATTTCTTCTACTGACAGCGGCATCCGGCAGGCATAACACTGATCATAACTGCCCTGTTCCAGACCATGTTTGACGGCAACACGCTGATCAAACACAAAACATTCGCCTTGCCATAAACTGTCCGCTGCCGGCACTTCTTCCAAGTATTTCAGGATCCCACCATCGAGGTGATACACTTCTTCAAAACCTTGTTCTTTCAAATAAGCTGTTGATTTTTCGCAGCGAATACCACCAGTACAGAACATGGCCACTTTTTTATGTTTGGCACTGTCAAGATTGTCCGCCGCCCACTGCGGGAACTCACGAAAACTGGTAGTGTTCGGATTAATGGCATTTTTAAAACTGCCAATGGCCACTTCATAATCATTCCGGGTATCAATGACGACAGTGTCAGGATCACTGATCAGATTATTCCAGTCCTGACCTTTGACATAAGTGCCAACAATATGCTGTGGATTAATACCTTCCACACCCATAGTGACAATCTCTTTTTTCAATTTGACCTTGGTGCGGTAAAATGCGGGTTCATCTGCCATCGATTCTTTGTAAGATAAACCACTAAAACGGCTATCCGCCAGCAACCAGTTTTTCACGGCATCTATGCCGTCACGATGACCGCAAATGGTGCCGTTAATGCCCTCTTCTGCCAACAACAAGGTACCTTTGACTTGATGTAACACCATGTGTTGGTAAAGTTTGTCGCGCAAGGCGACATAATCAGGCAAGGAAACAAATTTATAAAGCGCAGCTACTACGTACATAATTTACCTTTTTGCTCAGTCCGGATCGCAAATCCGGCGCATTAAAATCGCGGCGGATTATACTGCAAAGCGAGCACGCTGGTAAATCTGAATGTCATACCAGAGGTGTCACAACAGACTGATTCAGGTAAGTTGATTTCAAGCTGTTGTTGACCATCTGTGATCAGTAACTGACATTCATCGCGCCAGACCGACCATTGCATATGGCCTTTGAACATCTGACAGCAAAGCGCCAGTTGTGGCGGTGACAGTGGCAAAAAATGAACATTGGTCAGACCTTTACTGAGCTGCCGCAATTTTGCTACATCCTCATCTGTACTGACCAATAACACTTGCTCAGACTGATGTGAGGCCCGCTGCAGTTGTTTTTCATTCGGAATATCAACCTGACACCAAAGTAAAAAATGCTGATGTTGATCCTGCAGATAAAGGTCAGGCTTCTTGCCGGCATGGTCGTGGCGGGATAATTCGGGCTGAAGCTCAAACAATGCCAGATAACTCAGTAGTCGTTTGGCCAGATGTTCGGCTGCTTCATCGGCAAAAGGCGCCAGATAACAGGTCTGACGCTGATAATGATGAGATTGTTCGCAGCTATACTGCAAATCCAGCCGCATTACTTTACTGAGCATCTGCATAAAGCACCTCTTTGCTTTAGTCCGCAAGCTGGCGCTTTAGTTTACTGCCCGGCAAGGTTTAATTGCCGATAAAAGCGCTGAATACCAATTGCATAGCTAATGCCAACAATACCAGCCCCATGATCCGGTCAAACCAATAACCATAGTTAAGCAGAAAAGCTGTCACTTTTTCGCGGGTTAGCAAAAAAGACAATAAACTGAACCAGGCCGCAGTGGCCACGGCCATGTACAGACCGTAAATAATTTTGAAACTAGTTGGCGTTTGTGGCGAAATAATGACGGCGAATAACGCCAGAAAAAATAACGTCGCTTTTGGGTTTAAACCGTTTGTCAGTAATCCGGTGCGAAAAGATTGCCATAAACTGATTTGAGGTGTGGCCGCGACGGCTACTTCAGCTGTTGGCTCAGCTGCAGGCGCACTGCGCAGTGCCATCATGCCAATGTAACCAAGATAAGCTGCAGCCAACAAAGAAAATAGCTGGAATAACCAAGGCGTGGTTTTCAGTAATAAGCCAATACCCAATAACGAATAAGCGACATGGACTAAGATGCCAAGCCCGATGCCAACGCTGGCAGCTAGCGCTACTTTGACACCATGACGGACGGCATAACGTAAAATGATGGCAAAATCAGGACCCGGGCTGGCAACGGCCACAAAATGCACTGAAGCAACAAGTAAAAACTCTGGCCAAAACGACATGTTTTTCCTCTGAAATGAAGCAAAAAACGCTATTGTACGACAGTTACAGCACTGTCAAAGACTGAATTTAATGAATTATTTTGCAAGGGATACCAGGTTTTACTCAAGGGTAAAATCTGTCATGTCGCCGCAGCGAACGATCAGAGGGCTTGTCAGCGACACCTGACTTACCGTAAAATGTTATAACATCACACGCATTTTACTTATATAGGTAGTTCGATGACGGTTCATTCATTGTTTAAACCAGCGTTGTTAGCGCTGTTAGTCAGCCTTTCTTTTCAGTCACAGGCGCAAAATCAGACGGTTAGCGGGACAGTTGTTAACAAACAAGGGCAACCGATCGCGAATGCCAAGGTGCATGTGCATGGCCGTCAGCAATATGTGTATACCAATGTCCAAGGTCAGTTCAGCATCCAGAGCCCGGCGCAGGCCGAATTACATATCGCCGCCAAGGGCTATGGCGACCAGTTTATTCAACCTACAGCCCAAACGCTGAATGTGACTTTAGCTGAAGGTGGTGTTGAACGGATCACCGTCTCCGCCTCTGGCTTACATCATTATGATCTGGACATGGCACATCCTGTGTCGGTGTTAAGCGGTGAAGCGCTTAGCCTGAAAACGGAAGCAACCATTGGTGAAACCTTAAAATCAATGCCAGGTGTGCATAGCAATTATTATGGCCCTGTGGCAGCAAGTCCGGTGATCCGGGGCCTGGATGGCCCACGGGTTAAAGTACTAAGCAATGGTCTGGATACCGGTGATGTCTCCCGTGTCGGCCCCGATCATGCCATCACCGCAGATGCCATTACCACAGAGCAAATCGAAGTGTTACGTGGCCCGGCGACACTCTTGTACGGCAGCGGTGCCATCGGCGGCGTTGTCAATGTGGTGGATAACCGCATTCCACGCCAGCTACGCCAGCCACAAACCATTGTTGACAGCAGATTTAACACTGTTGCCGATGAAACCACCCTGGCGTTGAGCCATGATGGCGCCCAGGATCAACTGGCCTGGCATTTTGATGGTTTTAACCGCGACAGTAATGATGTTGCCGTACCGGAATTTATCAATGATGAAGGCGAAACCAGTAAAAAACTAGCCAATTCCTGGCTGGATAATCAGGCCGTCAATGGCGGTTTAAGCTGGGTTGGCAGTCAGGGCCTGTTTGGTGTCACTGTTGGTCGGATTGACAGCAAGTATGGCATCCCAGGGCATCACCATCATGCAGCTGAAGAGATTGAAGTTGCTGCTGATGCACATGAAGAAACAGGTGTCTATGCCGATATGACACAAGACCGGGTTGGTTATGCCGGCGAACTCTATAGCCCTTTTGCTGGCATTGAAACACTGAGCCTAACCGGTGCTTATACCGACTATCAACATATTGAAGTGGAAGGCGGCGCCGCTGGCACCACCTTTAGCAACAAAGCGCTGGAAAACCGCTTGAGCGCCGAGCATGCAGATGTTTTCGGCTGGCATGGTCTGGTCGGTCTGCATTTGCAGCACAATGACTATCATGCTGTCGGTGCCGAAGCATTTACACCAGCCAGTAAGACAAATAGCTATGCGCTGTTTGTACTGGAAGAACAGAAATTTGGTGATATCACGGCACAATTAGGTGGCCGCTTTGAAAAAACCAAGCATAAAGCTGGTGCTCTGCTGGCAGAGCACGACCATGCGGATGAAGGCCATGACCATGCGGAGGAGCATGCTGCAGAGGCGGCACACAATTATGCTCGTTTTAACGCCAGCAGCCTGTCCGCCGGACTAGTCTGGAATTTTATGCCGGATTATCAGTGGGCACTGAACCTGAGTCGCTCAGAACGGGCACCTTCAGCTGCTGAAATCTATGCCAATGGTGCCCATATCGCGACAAAATCCTATGAAGTCGGTCTGGCTTATCAACTGGATGAAGATGGTGAAATAAGTTTGTATAACGGCAAAATGCAGCGCGAAATTGCCAATAATATTGACCTTGGTTTCCGTAAAATCACTGGTGATGTCACTTTCAGCTACAACTTTTTCTACAATCAGGTCGATAACTACCTGTACCAGAACTTCACTGATCTCACGATGGAAGATTTAGCAGGTCATAGCCATGATCATGATCACGCTGATACAGGTCATGACCATGACCATGACCATGACCATGACCATGACCATGACCACGATCATGGCCACGACTCATTTTTTGTGTATCAATATCAGCAACATGACGCCATTCTTTATGGCATGGAGTTTGAATTAGCCTACCAGTTTACCCCAACGCAACGGCTGAATGTTTTTGCCGACACAGTGCGCGCTAAACTAAAAAATGGTGGCGATACCCGTTATAGCAATGGTGATCAGTTACCACGGATCCCACCGCTGAAAGCTGGCTTGCAATACCAATATCAGGCTCAGCAGTGGAGTGCAGATCTGGGGGCGACTTTTTACGCTCGGCAGGAGCACATCCACTTTTTTGAAACTGAGACCGCAGGTTATGCAACTTTTGATGCCAGTCTGAGTTATTACTTCGACATGCAATCTGTCGATATGACCGCCTTTATTAAAGGTAGTAACCTGGCAGATAAACTTGGTTATGTGCACAGCTCTTTTATCAAAGCCGATGCGCCATTACCAGGTCGGGCTATCACACTTGGCTTAACCGCGCGTTTTTAATCGCTGCGGCAGCATGCTAAAGCCGCGCTGGGCTCAGACTCAGCACGGCTTTGTTATCACTGCCCTTCAGACTTCGGGCATATTATGTACACCCACTTTATTACCGGCCGGATCTAAAAACATGCCGATAAAGCCATATTCACCAATACTGGTTTTTTCCAATAACACCTGACCACCAGCCGCATTCACCCGCGCCAATACTTCGGCACAGTCTGTTGCCGCAAAATAAATAGTACAACCTGACGCATTGGGTTGCGCTTCAGGCCCGCACACCAGTGCGCCACCACAACCGGGTTGATTTGACTCAGCCGGAAACATCGCCATCTGATCAGCTCCCATCTCTAATCGGGTTAATTCAATCTGTAATATGGTCTGATAAAAGTTTTGGCTGACGGCCAAATCTGTCGCCGGAATTTCGAACCAACAAACAGGGTTAATTGGATTTGCTGACATACTGAACTCCTGTAATTGCTTGTGGATAGGCCCTGTGATCACACAGCGACCGGGAACAGAAGTATAGTCAACAGCACAAAAAGTGCTGCACCCAATGGAGCAGCACTATGAGGAGGTTATGGCAGCAGTTGCAGTAATTGTTGTAATGGATGCAAAGGCTTGCGGCCTTCATAACGTTTGACCTGACTACGACAGGAAAAACCCGTCACCAGAATCTGCTCAGGTTGCAAAGCAGCAATTGGCTGTTGCCAGCTCATATCATATAAAGCCCGGCTGTTGTGCTGGTTTTGTGCTTCGTGGCCATAAGTGCCCGCCATACCACAACACCCCACCGCCACCACATCCAGTTGCAGACTGGCGCGGCTAAAAATCTGTTGCCAGCTTTTCTCCGTCGCTGGCAGCGCGGTTTTTTCGGTGCAATGGGCGAACAACTTAAACGCAGCACCGGACTGTAAGGCAGGCAGTGGCTGTTGTTGCAGCCATTCATGAAACAGCTGCACTTCGAAATCACCGCGCCGATCGCCCAGCGCTTTGCGGTATTCATCGCGATAGACCAGCACCAGCGACGCATCCAGGCCCAGCATAGGCAAACCTAACGGCTGTAACTGATTCAAGAACTCAGCTGCCGTTGCCGCGGTCAATGCAAACTCACGCAAAAAACCTTTTACATGCTGCGGTTTGCCATTGGGTAAAAATGGCAATAGTTGTGGCATAAAACCAAGCTTTTCCAGCAATTGCAGCGCATCCGCTACTAAATCAGCTTCATAAAAACTGGTAAAAGGATCTTGCACCAGCAACACCACCCGGCTGCGTTCTGCAGCTGACAACTGTTGTAACAGGCCCAAATCAAACTGATAGCGGCCAGCGGTACGCTGGGCTAAAGTCGGCACCGACAACAAGGGGGAATCGACGTACCCGACATATTTTTGTAGCAAGTAGCTGACCGGTGTTAACTGCAAAGCAAAGTTGACCAGCCGCGGAGCCCTTGCCAGCAACGGCGCGGTCCGTTCAATACCCGCCACCACATAATCCTTCATTGGCCGCAGATACCGGCTGTGGTACAGCTGCAGAAAACGCGCCCGAAACGATGGCACATCCACTTTAATCGGACATTGACCGGCACAAGCCTTACAAGCCAGACAACCTTCCATCGCCGCCATCACTTCGTGTGAAAAATCTGCCTCGCCACGGGATTTACCAACGCTATTCCGCAACTTCTGCAGCCATTGCACCGGGCCTTTACCGGCTAACAACTGCTGTTCCTGTGTCAGCACATCCACACCCTGCTGTGCCATCAGCCGCAACCATTCCCGCATCAGGCCGGCCCGACCTTTCGGACTATGTTGCCGGTCTTTGCTGACCTTACTGGATGGGCACATCGGCGAATTTTCTTCATAATTAAAACACAGGCCATTGCCGTTACAGTTGGTGGCACTATCAAAACTTTGCCGCACAGCAATGGGGATCTGCCGATCGTAAAAACCGCGTTTGACGCCATCGACACTGACCAGTTGCTCATCGCTTTGCCATGGTGTACAAATCTTACCAGGGTTCATCCGGTTATCAGGGTCAAAAGCCGCCTTGATTTTACGCAGCTCATTGAAGAGTGTGTCACCAAAAAAAGCCGGTCCATATTCACTGCGATAACCTTTGCCATGCTCGCCCCACATCAAGCCGCCATATTTGGCGGTTAAAGCCACCACTTGATCAGACACTTGTCGTAGCAGTTTTTCCTGCGCCGGATCGCACATATCCAGCGCAGGCCGCACATGCAACACACCGGCATCAACATGACCGAACATGCCATAACTCAAGCCGTGACTGTCGAGTAAAGCACGAAATTCCATAATAAAATCAGCCAGATTTTCTGGCGGCACCGCAGTATCTTCAGTAAAAGGCACTGGTTTTTGCACGCCTTTGGCATTCCCCAATAAACCCACTGCTTTTTTACGCATGGCATAAATTTGCTGGATAGCGGCTAAATCGTAAGTCAACTGATAGCCAATAATACCGCTGTCACCATTGTTGAGCGCTTGTTGTAAACGTTGCTCCAGCAACTGAACTTTATCTTGCATCTCGGCGGCATCTTCAGCGTTATATTCCACCATATTCAAGCCAGCCATGGTTTTACCCGGCACGTCTTCAATAAAGTTTTTCACCTGATGCCAGATAATGTCATTACGGGCCAGATCCAATACTTTGCTGTCAACGGTTTCGACGGACGTTGCCCGGGCTGCCACCAGAAAAGGTGCATTGCGCAGCGCACTTTCGAAACTGTCATATTTGACATTGATCAGACATTTAAAAGGCGCGATCGGCGTGACATTTAACTTCGCTTCAGCGACAAAAGCCAACGAGCCTTCAGCACCGGTCAGTAACCTGCTGAGATCAAAACGGGTAAGTTCAGCATCCCAGACATGTTCCAAATCGTAGCCGGTTAAAAACCGGTTCAGGCGCGGAAATTTTTGCAGGATTTGTTGCCGGAACTCGATGGTGCTTTGCAATACTTGCCGGTAGATAGCGCCGATCCGATCAGGCTGTTGCGCCAACTGTTCGGCCTGCTGGCGGGACATCGGGCTGGTCTCAAGCACTGTACCATCCACCAGCACCGACCTCAGCGCCAGCACATGATCACTGGTTTTACCGTATACCAGCGATCCCTGGCCCGAAGCGTCAGTACTAATCATGCCACCGATTGTGGCACGGTTGGAGGTCGACAAATCTGGCGCAAAAAAGAAACCATGGGGTTGCAGAAAAGCATTCAGTTGGTCTTTAATCACGCCAGCCTGTACTTTGACCCAACGCTGCTCTGGATTAAATTCGAGGATTTGCCGCATATGACGCGACAGATCCACCACCAGATGTTCAGTCAGCGCCTGACCATTGGTACCAGTGCCACCACCGCGCGGGCTGAATTTTAAAGCAGCAAAAGCCGGCGCTTGAGCAATCCGGCTGATCGTTTGCAAATCTGCCATCGTGCGTGGCAACAACACCGCTTGCGGTAATGCCTGATAAACACTGTTATCGGTTGCCACGGCCAGCCTGGCAGCATAACTGGTTTCAATATCACCAGCGAATCCGGCCGCCTGTAAGGCCGCAGTATAATCCAGCACCAGAGGAGATAACGTTTGTTCAGGCGATAGCTTAGGGAGCATATTCAGACACAACTTGGATCAGAAAAGCTGAGTATACCACTGCCATGTCACAGATTTTAAGCGGAAAACTGAAATTCAGCGCTGTTTTAGCAAAGCTGGTGCTCCATCGCGAAAACAGCTGACAAAGCATAAGCTCAGCATCGGTATCGGCCAAAGCGCGGCATGATATCGTGGTTTTAATCCGGTTGTTTATCTGCCCGAATCACTTCACCTTCAATCACAATGCCACTCTGGCTTGCGGTCGGTGTTTGCTGCTGGTATTGCGCTTGCGCTGCCGCCATTTTTTGCAGCAATTGCCGTCGTTTCCACCACAACCAGGGTAATAATAATACCGCCAAAGTTGCAACTAACATCAGAATACCGACACCAAACACTAAGAAAAACAGCGCTGCCACGACAATCAGCAGCAAACCAAATATACCCGGTGGTTTCGAACGACCCAGCCGGAACATCATCGGATCCGGACCTTGTTGCCAGGAATTTTTCATCAATTACCTCTTTGAGACTTAACTTGCACAGCGCCACAACAACTGGCATCACACTATCATGGGGGCAGTGCAGCCAAGTTTATAGTCTGACCCGGATAAAAAAATTAAATTCCTTGCCCGCTACAGATTTAGCCTAAGCCAGACGAAGACGTGTTTACCGTTAACTTGCCGGATAATCTTGGCTCTGGTACTTTGAGAGTATAGTGATCGAGCTGAGATAACAAAATGAAACGACTGCTGCTTGCTTTGTGCTTGTGCAGCATGGATGCGTTCAGCTGTACGCTGAAAGTTCAGGTACATGATTTTCCGCCTTATTCCTATCTGGTGAACCAGCAGTGGCAAGGCAGCCGGGTCGTCTTATCGCAACGACTGGCCAGTAAACTGGGTTGTCAGCTGCAATATCTAGATGTCAGTTGGGGTCGTGCTCTGCTGCTGATGCAAAGCGGCGAGCTGGATTTAATGTTTAATCTGAGTAAAACCAAACAGCGGGGCTCCTTTATGGCATTCCTGGCCCCCCATCACAACGAAGTACTGACGCTGGCGGTGCATAAAAATCTGCCACAATGGCAACATCTGAGCAGTTTTGCTGAGTTGAAAAATTTCCCAGGCCGCATTGCCATCACGCAAGGCAGCTTTTTGGGCGAAGCCTTTCAAACCTTTGCCTCTGATCCGCAGCAGCAAGCTAAGTTATTGGCAGTGCCGCATCGCAAAGCAAAAAATGAGCTGGTGGTTAAAGGCCGGGCTGATGCGGTGATTGAAGATCAGGCTTATTTACAGTATGCCATCGCCACTTTTCCTGAATATCAACAGTTGCTGCTGACCAGTTTCGTGATTGCGGAAACTGAGGTTTATCTGGCCCTGAGTAAAAAATCCCCTTGGTTTGCCAAACAGGCAGAAATGGAACAAGCGATTGCTGAATTGCAGCACGCGGGTTTGTGGCATAGTGAGCAACAACCCTGAATCAAGGTTTCTGCTGCAAAATTAACAAGGCCGTACTGCAACACCGGATAAAACAATATCAAGTGCAGCAATACAGCCCTTTTTGCCTGCGGCCGCAACGCCGCTGGCAGCACAAAAGTTTATTGCTGTTTAATCTGGCATTTACTCAGTTTCCACACCCGCTCGACATAATCTTCAATCGAACGGTCGGAAGTAAACTTACCAACGCTGGCAGTATTGAGGATGGCCTTTTTCGCCCAGCCTGCTTTATCACGATACCAGGCGTCGATCGTTTCCTGCGCTTTGACATAGCCATTAAAATCAGCCATTACCAGATAGTGGTCGCCACCTTCAAGTAAACTGCGTTTAATCGCCGCCAATTCGCCAGGTTTACCTGGGGTAAAATAATCAGTCTCCAGCCAATCCAGGATCGCTTTCAGTTCCGGGTTATTGTAGTAATAATCCCAGCTGTTATAACCTTGTTGGTATAAGGCTTTGACTTCATCCACCGTCAAACCAAAAATGGCAATATTCTCCGCCCCAACCTCTTCGGCAATTTCAATATTGGCCCCATCCAGCGTACCGACAGTTATAGCGCCGTTTAGCGCCAGTTTCATATTACCGGTACCGCTGGCTTCTTTGCCGGCAGTTGAGATCTGCTCAGAGACATCGGCCGCCGGGATCATTTTTTCTGCCAGACTGACGCGGTAGTTTGGCATAAACACTACTTTCAACCGGTTTTTCACCCGCTTATCGTGGTTGATTTTTTCGGCGATTTTATTGATGGCATAAATAATTTCTTTTGCCAGTTTATAGCCAGGAGCTGCCTTGGCACCAAACAGGAATACTCTTGGCACCATATCGTAATCAGGATTTTGTAAAATCCGACGGTACAGCGCCAGAATATGCAATAAATTCAGGTGTTGCCTTTTGTATTCATGCAGACGTTTGATTTGCACATCAAATAACGCATGCGGATCAATCGCAATGCCAGTCAGTTGTTTCACTACATCTGCCAGCTCAGCTTTGTTTTGTTGTTTGATCGCCATAAAAGCGTCTTGCATCGCCGGATCGTCGGCAAAAGCTTTTAACTTCGTCAAATCAGTCAACTGGGTTGGCCATTGCTTGCCAATGGTATTATCCAATAATTTAGCCAAACGCGGATTACAGGCTTTCAGCCAGCGTCTTGGCGTGACCCCATTGGTAATATTGGTAAATTTATCCGGCCACAGCGCCACCATTTCCGGGAATAAATCGGATTTGACCAGCTGCGAGTGAATTTCAGCCACCCCATTGACCCGGAAGGAACCCACCACCGACAAATGCCCCATCCGCACCATCGGCTCGTGGCCTTCTTCGATAATGGAAAGTTTACGTTTTTTCTCCACATCACCAGGCCAACGCACATCCACCAGCTCCACCAGAAAACGCCGGTTAATCTCATAAATGATTTCCAGGTGCCGTGGCAGCACTTTTTCAAATAACCGGACCGGCCAGCGTTCCAGCGCTTCTGGTAATAACGTATGGTTGGTGTAGGCAAACACATGCTGGCAAATATTCCAGGCATCTTCCCAGTTCATTTCTGCCCGGTCGACCAAAATCCTCATCAGTTCCGGAATGGCCACCGCAGGATGGGTATCATTAAGCTGGATCGCAACTTGCTGCGAGAACTGACTCCAATCGTCGCCATGGGCGCGTTTATAACGACGGATAATGTCTTTCAGCGAACTGGAGCAGAAGAAGTATTGCTGAATGAGCCGCAACTCTTTGCCGGCGTCGGTATCATCATTCGGGTACAACACCTTAGAAATAGTTTCAGCTTCGATGTTTTCCCGCGCCGCATCGACATAACCACCGGAGTTAAACACGTCCCAATTAAAGAAATTACTGGCTCGGCTTTCCCACAATCTCAGCACGTTGACCGAGCTGCCGTTAAAACCGACAATCGGAATATCCCACGGCACCGCTTTAATAATCCGGCCCGGGTGCCAGACTTTTTTCATTTTGCCTTGCAGGTCATACACAGTTTCAACATAACCGTACACCGAAATTTCCTGCGCCGATTCCGGCCGGCAAATTTCCCATGGATTGCCATATTCGCGCCAGCTGTCCGGCCGCTCAATTTGAAAACCATGCTGGAACTCTTGTTTAAACAAACCGTGTTCGTAGTGAATGCCATAGCCAATGGCCGGATAATTCAGCGTTGCCAGCGAGTCGATAAAACAAGCCGCTAGCCGGCCCAACCCCCCGTTGCCGAGCGCCATGTCTTCTTCTTGCTGTTCTAAGTCAGCAATGTCCAGACCAAGCTCTGCTAACGCCAGTTTGGCAGCATCATAACAACCAAGGTTATGCAGGTTATTACTGAACAAGCGCCCCATCAGATATTCCAGACTGAAATAGTGCACAGCTCTGGTGTTTTGCTGATAGTGAGTACGCTGCGTATTGCGTAAGCCGTCATAGACGTATTCATTCACCGCAGCACAAGTCGCACGCCACCAGGCTTGTGGGCTGGCTTTGTTAACATCAGTGCCGAGGGTGCCATGTAAATGGCGAATAATTTTATCTTTCAGTTCAGCCGCAGTTGGCAGTGTCGCCACTGCGACAGTTGTGGTTGGAGCAGTCGTTTTTGCGTTCATAAGCCAGTTCCGGTTTGCCTAATCCAATGGTTGGTTGCAGTCGCGATGGCAACTGCAACCCTGCATCTGCGCAGCTTGTGAGTGCCCGCTGGCACGCTGCTTAATCGTTCTTGTAGTAAAATTACAGAATGTCAGGCAATACGTCAAGGAAACGGCAGTGAGCGGCGGCAACATGTAATTTTATTACATACGAATGCAGCCGCTTGACAGCTTATTTTATCTGCTGAAAAACCTGTGCCACAAAGGCTTTGGCATCCGTTTCCAACCGCAGCAGATGGTCCTGATCAACAAAACTTTCCAGATAAATTTTATAGCTATTTTCAGTGCCAGATGGCCTGGCGGCAAACCAGCCATTTTGGGTAACCACTTTGACACCGCCAATGGCAGCCTGATTGCCAGGCGCTTTGGTCAGTACCGCCAGGATCGGATCGCCAGCCAGCATGGTCTGGGTGACAGACTGCACATCCAGATTTTTCAGCGCATTTTTTTGCGCAAAATCGGCGGGAGCGTCCAGTCGACGGTACAGCGGCGCGCCAAATTCACGCGTCAATGCCTGATATTGCATATAAGGATCAACGCCAGTTTTGGCCATCATTTCAGCCGCCAGCAAGCCCAAAATAAAACCATCTTTATCTGTCGACCAGACCCGGCCATCAAACCGCAGAAAACTGGCGCCGGCCGATTCTTCCCCACCAAACACCAGCTCACCCTGGTGTAATCCATCGACAAACCACTTAAAGCCCACCGGTACTTCATACAAAGTACGGCCGCGGCCAGCAACGACTCGATCAATTAAGGCGCTGGAGACCAGGGTTTTACCAATTTTTTTATCCAATCCCCAACCCGGCCTGTTACTCAGCAGATAATTAATCGCCACCGCCAGATAATGATTGGGATTGAGTAAACCGCCACTGCGAGTGACGATGCCATGACGGTCAAAATCCGGATCATTGCCGATACCAATATCAAACTGATCTTTCAGTTTAATTAAATTAGCCATTGAATACGCTGAACTACAATCCATCCGGATTTTGCCGTCTTTATCCAGCGGCATAAAACTAAAGGTCGGGTCCACCACCGCATTGACTACGGTGATATCTAACCCATAAAAGCTGGCAATTTTCGGCCAGAAAGCAATACCGGAACCACCTAGCGGATCCACACCAATCTTGATGCCTGCTTTGGCAATAGCAGCCATATCAATCACATTGGCTAAATCTTCGATGTACGGTTGCAGATAATCATATTCAACGTACCCCGGCTGCGCTGTGGCAACCTGGTAATCGAGCAATTGCACGCCGGCAAGATTCGCAGCAATCAGGGCATTGGCGCGATTTTCAATCCAGAGCGTCGCATCAGTATCGGCCGGCCCACCATGTGGAGGGTTATATTTGATACCGCCGTCTTCTGGTGGATTATGCGAAGGAGTAATCACAATACCATCCGCCAGTGCCGCCGGCTTAGCTTGGTTAAATTGTAAAATAGCATGAGAAATGACAGGTGTCGGGGTAAAACCACCACCCGCTTGCACCCGTAACTGCACGCCATTGGCAATCAACACCTGCACGGCACTGACAAAAGCCGGCTCAGATAAAGCATGAGTGTCTTTACCGAGAAATAATGGCCCGGTAATACCCTGCGCCAACCGATACTCAGCAACCGCCTGGCAAATGGCCAAAATATGCGGTTCGTTAAACGATTTTTCTGCTGCACTACCGCGATGACCGGAAGTACCAAAACTCACCCTTTGCGCCTGTTCACTGGCATCAGGTTTCAAGCTGTAATATTGCGTACATAACGCAGGAATATTCGCGAGCGAAGTCGGTGGCGCTTTTTGTCCTGCCAAAGGGTGAACAGACATAAATAATCCTTATAAAAAGTCTCTGATTTGTTCGGCTTCAGTCTGGTTATAGCCCAGTTTTAAAGCAGCTTCGGTTAACATCATTTTTTTGCGGGTGGTATTGGAATTGGTGATCACCCAGAAATCACTATTGGGGATTTGTTTCGGATTGGTACTGCTACCCGCTTCCAGTAAATCGGTTTCTTTGCGGCCAAAATACAATCTATTGCGGCCCTTAATCTCCAGCACGGCAGCAAATTGTGTTTTATGGGCCCGGGCCAGCGCAGATAAAATAATTAAAAAGCGTCCAACCACACTGAGCTCTGCCTGTAAATCCTGTTTACTCAGAATATCAAACACTTTTTGGCTGCTGGCAACAGGGGCTGCGGCTTTTGCTACCACAGCTACTGGTGTGGCATCCACTGTCGCTATTTGCCCGACAGTTGCTTCAGGTAACAGCAGCCGGCGCAAAATTTCGGAAGCACTTTCCCCAATCTGCTGGGTCTGTCCGGCGATGTAATGATAGAGCTCATCATCAATTTCGATTGTTTTCATAAAGATACCTTAAAACCCACACTGCGGTGATGCATTATATAAATCGACACTGGCTGACGCCAGCCCTGCTTTTTGTTAGGCTGTGCCCAGCAAACGCCGAAATTGGCGCTGATCGAAGGAAAACCATGATATTACATAGTGACATAACAGGCCAAGGTGAACCACTGGTATTGATCCATGGACTTTTTGGTAGTTATGATAATTTAGGGGTGATTGCCAGAGCATTACACTCTCATTTTCAGATTATCAATCTGGATGTACGCAATCATGGTCGCTCGGCACATGCCGCCGGTATGAGCTATCCGGAATTGGCAGAGGATGTGGTACAAACACTGGATCAGTTAGGTTTTAGCCAGGTCGCAGTGTTAGGACATTCAATGGGCGGCAAAATTGCCATGCAATTGGCATTGAGTTGGCCAGAGCGCGTCAACAAACTGATCTT
Organism: Rheinheimera sp. B2H12; assembly: GCF_059620065.1. Lineage (NCBI taxonomy): Bacteria > Pseudomonadati > Pseudomonadota > Gammaproteobacteria > Chromatiales > Chromatiaceae > Rheinheimera > Rheinheimera sp. B2H12. Next base: position 2,743,424 of record NZ_CM184363.1, read on the forward strand.
GGCAGATATTTCCCCTGTAGCCAATCATCCGCGTCACCAGCATATTCTGCAAGGCTTAACTGCTGTTGCAACTGCTGGGTTACAACAACGCAGCCAGGCGGATCAGTTACTCAGCCAGTATATTGCTGAAAGCGGTGTCCGGCAGTTTTTATTAAAAAGTCTCTACAAAACCGAAGATAGCTTGCAGTGGCGGTTTAATCTGCCGGCATTAAACGCGCAATATCCGCAAATTCTGCAAGCACCAGAGGCCAGTGGTTGTTATGCCGGACCGACCCTCTTTATCAAAGGCGGCAACTCAGATTATATCCAGGCCAGCCATCAGAGTGAGATCCTGCGGTTATTTCCCGCCGCCACCGCCAAAATCATTCAGGGCACCGGTCATTGGTTACATGCCGAAAAACCAACTGCCTTCAGTAAGATAGCGCTGGATTTTTTATTGCGTTGACGCAACATTTTTTTGCCACTTTTGTGCTATAGTGCGCGCGTTTTTTTTGAAGGTCAGCACCATGTTAAATGAATATATGGAACAAATTGAAGCGGCCAGTCTGTGGTTTTTCCTGTCCGTGTTATTTTTCTTAATTGGCATGGCCATTCAGGACGTCTTAAAAAAAGGCGATGTACCAAAATTTGGTCGGGTTTTCGTCTGGATTGTATTATTTCTGGGTTGCGCCGGTTTTTTGGCCAAAGGAGTGATCCAATTTATATATGAGTCACAAGGGTTAGGTTAATGGCCAAGATCGCCACCGATCGCACCACAATTGATTTATTTGCTGCAGAAAAGCGGCCAGGACGGCCAAAAACAAATCCTTTACCGCGGGATGAACAATTACGGCTGAACAAGCGTAATCAAGTCAAACGCGACAAGAATAAAGGTTTAAAAAGGATCGAGTGCAAGGTCACAGAGCAACTGTACCTGCAACTTGATGCCAAAGCGCAAGCACTGCAAATCACCCGCAGTGCGCTGATTGAACAACTGTTAGCTGAAGCTTTACATAAGTAGGACGGGTCTATTATGGCAACTGTAGGTATATTTTTTGGCAGCGATACCGGTAACACCGAACATATCGCCAAAATGATCCAAAAAGAATTGGGTAAAAATTTAATTGCGGTACATGATATTGCCAAAAGCAGCAAAGAAGATATCGCCGCTTACGATTTACTGATGTTCGGCATTCCGACCTGGTATTACGGCGAAGCGCAATGTGACTGGGATGATTTTTTTCCGGAACTGGAAAATATCGATTTTAACAATAAGCTAGTCGCTATTTTTGGCTGTGGTGATCAGGAAGATTATGCTGAGTACTTCCTTGATGCGATGGGCACCTTACGCGATATCATTGAACCTAAAGGCGCTATCCTCGTCGGTCAATGGCCAACGAAAGGCTACAACTTTGTCGCCTCAAAAGCCTTAGCTGACAACGATCATTTTGTTGGTCTTGGCATTGACGAAGACCGTCAGCCTGAACTGACAGAAAGCCGGGTCAAGCAGTGGTGTAAACAGATTTATGAAGAACTGAGCTTAAAAGATCTGGAAGGGCTGTAGGCCGCCCAGGGGTCATTGTGGTCAGCGAACTGAGAGACTATATCTTCCAGTTCGCTGCCACGCTTTGCTCTCAGCTAGATGCAGGCCGGTGTTGTTTTTTCTTACGAATATAAACAGTCCGGTTCACTTCACAAATAATCTGCTGCCGCTCATCTTTGATATGCACCAGAAACTGCGGAAAATATTTTTCGCCTTGTGCTGTTGCCTGTTTGATCTCAGCAAGCACAGCATCCCCCAGCCAGAACTCTGCGGTGATCTTGCCCCGGCCTGGCGTGATAAAATCGATATCGGCTTTTTTGTCCCATACCAGATACTCTTTGCCCAGAGCGCCCATCAACAGCAACGGATACATTGGATCTGTCATGGCAAACATAGCGCCACCAAACTGACTGCTGTTGATATTGCGCCGCCAGGGTCTGTCATTCAGGGTGACTCTGGCATAACGATAATCATCAGACAAAACTGCCACTTTAATGCCGTTAAAGAAAAACGGTGGCCAAAAATTTAATAAGTGCCGCATCACGGCTGGTTTAAATGCCCAACGCATCTTTCCACCTTGTCTGGTATGACCTGTAACAGGAATGATAACGTGAATTTCTGCTAACTCCAACAGTTACAAGATTAAACTGGATATTTTGCTTTTCCTATCAAAGAGAATAGCTTTATAATCCCAAGTACCTACGAATGATGAGTTGAACAGCAGATGCCCGATCACAATTCCGAATTACGCAAAGCCGGCCTGAAAGTCACCCTGCCACGGGTGAAAATCCTGGAAATATTGCAAGATCCAAGACACCAGCATATCAGTGCAGAAGATGTGTATAAAATTTTACTGGAACTGGGTGAAGACATTGGTCTGGCGACCGTGTACCGCGTACTAAACCAGTTTGATGACGCAGGTATTGTCACCCGCCACCATTTTGAAGGTGGCAAGTCGGTGTTTGAATTAAGCCGGATTGATCACCACGATCACTTGGTTTGTTTAAACTGCGGTAAAGTAACTGAATTTGAAGATGATGATATCGAACGTAAACAGCTGGAAATTGCTGAACGTAATGGTATCAAATTGACCCACCACAGTTTGTATCTGTATGGTGAGTGTGTCGATAAAGTGGCTTGCGAAAAGTTCAAAGAGAAAAACTGATACTGAGCAGACCCAAAAAGGCGCTAATGGCGCCTTTTTTATCGGCAAAACAACAGGTTCCTAGCCATGGACATGCAGTTTTCACTGCGGCTATCAGCGCCTAGCGTTCAATCAACACACATTGCTGCTGACGACACTGGGTGGCAGGTTCAATCAGCATCTGACAACTGCCTAACATGCCTAAACGTAATTGTTGTTCCTGTTTAATTTTGCGATACCGATCATTAGTGATGGCTAATAGTTTACTATCGGTTTGCGCGACAGAATAAGGCAGATATTGCTCCGGACCGCCGCAAGGTCTGCTACCGACCGCTAACACTTTACATTGTTGGTCCTCAACACAACTTTTATCTGTCGTCAGTCGCTGTAAGCGCTGATAAAGCTGCTTGGTATCCACTTGTAACTGCGCCAACGGACCATCGAGCTGAGTGACCATAGCGTCGGTATTAGCAGGAACTGTGGTACAACCTGTTAGCATCAATAATGCAGCCAAAATGGCCGTCGCATACGTCTGTATCACATCAACCTCCAATTTAAGTGGCTGTATTGTAATCAGCCACTGATTAATAACAAGTTATTCATCGTAGCCAAGTTGTAACAGCAAGTAACTGAACGCCAGCTAAACAACAGGCTGCGGACAAAAAATTTTATTCTCTTCCCTACCGCAAGGCTGTACCATCCATCCCTGGATATAAAAAAAGCCGGCGTATGACGGCCGGCTTGCTTGATGGTTCAACCAGAGCGAGATTAAATTTTCGCTTCTAATTCAGGTAAAGCCGTAAACAGATCGGCCACTAAACCATAATCCGCCACCTGGAAAATGGGGGCCTCTGGATCTTTGTTAATGGCGACAATCACTTTGGAATCTTTCATACCGGCCAAATGTTGAATGGCACCAGAAATACCCACAGCAATGTACAGATCAGGTGCGACAATTTTACCGGTTTGACCCACTTGCATATCATTAGGCACAAAACCAGCATCCACTGCGGCCCGGCTGGCGCCAATAGCGGCATTGAGTTTATCGGCGATGCCCTCGAGCAACTTAAAGTTGTCTCCATTTTGCATACCACGGCCGCCGGAAATAATAATACGGGCAGCGGTCAGTTCTGGACGAACAGACTGAGTCAGCTCTGCACTGACAAAGACCGATAACGCGGCATCTTTGGCCAGACTTAAGCTTTCAATAGGCGCCTGCTGACCGGTCGCAACAGCATCAAAGGCTGAACTGCGCACTGTCATTACCTTGATGCTGTCAAGCGATTGCACTGTGGCAATGGCATTCCCAGCGTACACCGGACGCACAAAGGTATCTGCCGCTTCCACTGCTATCACATCAGAAATTTGAGCCACATCCAATAATGCCGCTACACGTGGCAGAAAGTTTTTGCCGTGCGTGGTGGCAGCAGCCATAATATGGCTATAGTCACGGCCAATGGCCAGTACCAGTTCAGCGACGTTTTCTGCTAACTGATGCTGATAACAAGCGGCATCCGCCAGCAATACTTTGCTGACTCCGGCTAGAGTGGCAGCTTCTGCCGCGGCAGCGCTGCAACCAAAGCCAGCGACTAACAAATGGATATCACCACCAATTTTGCTGGCCGCAGCCACTGTTTTAGCAGTATCGGCTTTTAATGCCTGATGATTATGTTCAGCAATAATTAAAATAGCCATTAGATCACCTTCGCTTCTTGCTTTAATTTTGCCACCAATGTGTCAACACTATCGACCATCACCCCTGCCTGACGTTGCGCTGGTGCTGTGACTTTCAGCGTTTTCACCTGAGACTGCAAAGACACACCTAAACTGTCAGCAGCTTTGATGTCTAGTGGTTTTTTCTTTGCTTTCATAATATTGGGTAATGAAGCATAACGCGGCTCATTTAAACGAAGATCGGTGGAAACCACCGCAGGTAACTTCAGTTCAACCGTTTGCAAACCACCATCGATTTCACGGGTCACTTGCACTTTGCCATCAGCCACCACTACTTTCGAAGCAAAGGTGCCCTGACCCATGCCAGTCAGTGCCGCCAGCATTTGCCCCGTCTGGTTATTGTCTGAATCTATCGCTTGTTTGCCAATAATCACCAATTGTGGTTGCTCATCGGCCACCACTTTAGCCAGCAACTTGGCGACTTGCAATGAGTCAACCGCCAGCTCGGTTTCTAACAATAAAGCCCGATCTGCCCCTAAAGCCAGCGCTGTGCGTAATTGCTCTTGTGCTAAAGCCGGCCCGATACTGACCACTACCACTTCGCTGGCAATACCAGCTTCTTTTAGCCGGACTGCTTCTTCTACTGCAATTTCACAAAACGGGTTCAGCGCCATTTTAACATTGGCTAAATCGACCCCAGTCTGGTCGGCTTTAACCCGGACTTTGACGTTATAATCAATCACCCGTTTCACCGGTACTAAAATTTTCATGCTCTGAACCCCTGTTTAACTTTTCAGGTTTACGTGAAGGTAAACTTCAACTGTTGTTTATGCCGGACAATCTAACTACTGTTGACGTTAACGTCAACCTGAAATACCCTTGCAGATTGCAGAAAATCAAAAAGCACGTAAAGAATTACATCCATCGCCTGCGGGTGTTCACACTACAGCGGCTATTATCAATAAAAAAGCGAAGGGGTTTGCCGTGGAACGAGAATCGATGGAGTTTGACGTCGTCGTTGTTGGCGCTGGGCCATCAGGCTTGGCGGCCGCCATCCGACTGATGCAACAGGCCAAAGCAGCAGGCACTGCACTCAGTGTTTGTGTGGTCGAAAAAGGCTCAGAAGTGGGCGCACATATCTTATCCGGTGCCGTGTTTGAAACCAGAGCATTGGACGAATTATTACCGGACTGGCGTGAACTCGGGGCCCCCATCAGCACTGCGGTCAGTCATGATGATATCTACCTGCTGCAATCGGCAAGCAGCAGCCGGAAAATCCCGGCGGCACTGGTGCCAAAAACCATGCATAACAGCGGCAATTTTATTGTCTCGATGGGCAATCTGTGCCGTTGGCTGGCCAGCCAGGCTGAAACGCTTGGCGTCGATATTTTCCCGGGTTTTGCTGCCGCCAGTCTGATTATTGAAGACAATGTGATCAAAGGTGTGATCACCGGCGATATGGGGCTGGACAAAGAAGGCCAACCCAAAGCCTCCTTTACCCCAGGCATGGAGCTCAGAGCCAAATACACCTTGTTTGCCGAAGGCTGTCGTGGTCATTTGGGCAAAGAGTTAATCGAGCGCTATCAATTAGACAAAGGTAAAACCCCACAGCACTATGCGCTTGGCTTTAAGGAAATCTGGGATATAGATCCGAATAAACATCAGGCCGGGCTGGTGTTACACAGCGCAGGCTGGCCGTTAAATGCACAAACCAGCGGTGGCGGTTATTTATATCATGCGCAGGACAATCAGGTGGTGGTTGGTTTAATTATTGATCTGAATTACAGCAATCCTTACCTGAGTCCATTTGATGAATTCCAGCGGTATAAACAGCATCCGGTGATCAGTCAGTATTTAACCGGAGGTAAACGCGTTTGCTATGGCGCCCGGGCTATTGCCAAAGGTGGGCTGAACAGTCTGCCGAAAATGAGCTTCCCTGGCGGCTTATTGATTGGCTGCGATGCTGGCACTTTGAATTTTGCCAAAATTAAAGGCAATCACACCGCGATGAAATCGGGCATGCTGGCTGCTGAAGCGGTATTTACCAGCCTGGCTGGCGGTGATGAAGGCGGTCAGGATCTGGTGAGCATGCAGCAACTTTTTGCCAACAGCTGGTTATACGATGAGTTATATCGCTCGCGTAATTTTGGTCCGGCGATGCATAAGTTTGGTTCTTTGTTTGGCGGCGCCTTTAATATGATCGATCAGAACTGGTTCGGCGGTAAATTACCTTTTACCCTGAAAGATCACAGCCTGGATCACGCCAGTTTATTACCAGCCGCCCAGTGTCAGCCGATTGAATACAGCAAGCCAGATCAGGTGCTGAGTTTTGATAAACTGAGTTCGGTATTTTTATCCAATACCAATCATGAAGAAGAACAGCCCTGCCATCTGCAACTGCTCGATAGCAGTATTCCGATTCGGGTCAATCTGGCACAGTTTGCCGAGCCGGCACAGCGTTATTGCCCGGCTGGCGTTTATGAAATTGTCGGGACTGAGCAAAACGAAGCTAAATTACAGATTAATGCGCAAAACTGCATTCACTGTAAAACCTGCGATATCAAAGATCCAAGCCAGAACATTCGCTGGGTTACACCCGAAGGTGCTGGTGGTCCAAATTATCCGAACATGTAACAGGAAGTAGCACCTGCTGGTATGTGCCAGCAGGTGCTGTCTGTCACGTCATTATGGCAGCGGCTGGCCGCGACTGGTCACCCACAGCTGATACCAATGTTCCCGGCTAAGCTGCACCGCCCGCGCTTGTGCACAAGCTTGGATCCGTGCAGGATCCGTGGTCCCAATCACAGGTTGAATACCGGCTGGATGACGGCGTAAAAATGCCAGCACAATGGCTTCAGCTGAACATTGGTAGCTGGCCGCCAATTGCCGGACCAAATCTGCAGTATGGCGCTGCGCTTCGGTTTGTGGCTGGCGACCGCCGCTGAATAACCCCTGGGCCAGACTACCCCAAGCCTGAATTTGCACATGGTGTTGCTGACAATATTCGACGGTGCCATAGCTGAAAAAATGAGCCGCGCCCTGCACCATCCCTGTGAGTACGTTCTGTTCCAGCCAGTCGGTTTTGGCCAGACTCATTTCCAATTGATTCACCAACAAAGGTTCTGGCAACGCCGACTGTAACAATTGCAGTTGTGGCCAGCCAAAATTCGACACGCCAAAATGGCGCACCAGGCCACTGTGTTTTAGCTGCATCAGCACTGCGGCCACTTCATGCACATCCATCAGTGGATCTGGCCGGTGTAACAGCAGTAAATCCAGATAATCACATTGCAAGCGCCCTAACGAAGCCTGCACTTGTTGCCGGATATAATCGGCGGAAAAATCATAACGGCCAACAGCGTGCTGATCCTTAAACCTGATGGCACATTTGCTTTGAATCATCAGCTTAGCGCGTAAATCAGCATTTAACTTAAGATAATCGCCAAACACTTGTTCAGCTTTGCCGCTGGTATAGATATCGGCATGGTCAAACAGCGTAAAGCCATGGCTGATGGCACTGTCGAGCGCTCGATAAGCTTGCTGACGGGCGCTGTCTGTGATCACAGTCCCCTGCCAGTCACCACCGAGGCCCATACAGCCAAATACCAAACTGTCTGCGGCTGGAAATATTGTTGCTAATGGCTGCATCTGAGCTCCTGACTGTCAGCGGACGAGTAAAAATAAGTTCTATCGCAGTGTAACTAAATACCTGCCTGCACTGCACTCTTTTAGGCAGATTTAACCGTTTGAATACGGCTTTTTAGCGCATCGGGGCAGGACTTCAGACTTGCTGTCAGCCGGCACTGCCCTTACACTGATGGCAGCGTCAGGTGTTTCAGCGGATTTATGTGCGGGTGATGGTTTTGTTTTCTTTTCGTTTACCGCGCTGGTGGCCAGCCGCTGTCGGCGGTTATTTATTGTTGATGCTGCTGCTCGCGATCGGCGGACAACACTGGTTATTGCTGCGTCAACAACAACAAAGCGTGTTGCAGGCGGAGCGACTGGCGGCCTTTATCCAGTATGAAATCGGCCGTTATGCCGGTATCGCCGCCAAAATTGCCGCTTCCGATCAGCTCAAACATCAATTACGCCAAGGTCAGTATCAGGCCCTGAATCAATACTTGCAGGATCTACAGCAAGCCTCACAAAGTGCAGATATTTATCTGCTCGATCCAGCCGGTCTGGTGTTGGCCAGTAGTAACTACCAAAGCGCAAGTTCTTATGTCGGCCATAACTTTGCCTTCCGGCCTTATGTCAAAGCAGCACAACAAGGCCAGCCGGGTCAATATTATGCGCTGGGGCATACCAGTGGCCGGCGTGGTTATTATTACAGCGCACCAGTTTGGCAGCAGCAAAAGCTGATTGGCATTATTACCGTCAAAATAGATTTAGAGCCGATTGAGCAGCAGCAACAGGCCATAGCAGGCCTCAATGGCTGGCATTTTCTGGTAACTGGCCAAAGTGATGAAGTATTTTTATCCGATGTTGCGGCCTGGCGCTTTAAACAGTTAACCGCCACGGCGCTCAGTCAGGCCGAACAAGAACGTTATCTGACCCAACCTCTAACGGCGCTTGGCCAAAAAACCCGCCAGGCGTTATTGGCACCGGCTTTTGCAGTATGGCAAATGCCGTTTGCACAACAAACCGCCACCTTTTTGCCTTATCAACAGTCCATGCCACAGTTTGGCTGGCAACTGATTTTATTACAAAAGCCAGTGGCAGCCCCGCTCGGCTGGTTATTGGGTTCCGGCACTTTATTGTTTGCCGGTGCTGGTTTTGGCGCTTTATGGTGGCGGGAAAGGCGCAAACGTCTGGCGCAACTGCAGCAACATAATCAAGCACTGGAACAAAGAGTACTGGCCCGCACCGCCGAACTGGCTGATACCAATCAGCGTTTGGTGGCGCAAATTGCCAGACGGCAGCAAACTGAATCTGCGCTGGCACAAACCGAACAAGAACTGGTACAGGCGGCCAAACTGGCGACTATTGGTAGTTTGTCCGCGTCACTGAATCACGAGCTGAACCAACCCCTGACCGCACTGCAAAGTTACAGCCAGAATACCAGCCGGATGCTGGAGAAAAATATGCTGCCGGAAGCGCAAGCTAACCTGGCGGCGATGCTGAAATTGATTCAGCGCCTGAGCAATATTGTCGCCCAGTTTAAAGATTTCAGCCGGCCAGGTGGCGCCGGCAAAAATCAGCCACAAGCGTTACAAAAAATAGTGCTGGATGCGCTTGGTATTGTGCAGCATCAATGTCAGCGTCAGGGCGTAAAAACGAGGTTAAAACAACCAGAGCAAGCAGTGCTGGTGCTGGTGGATCCGATGCAACTGGAACAAGTGTTGGTGAATATTCTGACCAATGGGCTACAAGCCATGCAACAGAGCAGCGAAGCCGGTTTTTCGGTGGTGCTGGAGGTCAAAGCTGAGCAAGCCCAGATCCGGATCCGGGATTACGGACCTGGCATTGAACCTCATCATCTGGAACGCATTTTTGAAGCCTTCTTTAGTACCAAACAACGCGATGGTTTAGGGCTGGGGCTGTCGATTTCGCAACGTATTGTGCACTCGTTTGGCGGCAGTCTTGACGTTGCCAATCATCCGGAACAAGGCGCTGAATTTACCATCAGGTTGCCGCTGTACCAGCCCGCCACTCTAGCCGCAACAGGAGACACAGATGACTGATTCAGCACAGCCACATGCCCAAACCTCTGCGCCACAGATCTGGTTTGTGGATGATGAAGCCGATATCCGCAGCGCGGTCGCCCAGCTCTTTCAATTAGAAGGCCTTGCTTGTCAAACCAGCGCCAATCCATTTGAAGTCCTGAAACAACTCAGTGCCAATTATGCCGGTATTGTACTCACCGACATTCATATGCCGGCGCTGAACGGTCTGCAATTGCTGGAGAAAATTAAAGCCATAGATCCGGACTTACCTGTGGTGGTGCTGACGGGTTACGGTGCAGTGGCGCTGGCAGTGAAAGCGATGCAAGCCGGCGCTTATGATTTTTTAGAAAAGCCGTTTGATAATGCTCATCTGCTGGAAGTCGCGCAAAGAGCTTTAGAAAAACGCCGTCTGACTTTGGAAAACCGGGCGCTCAAAGCTGCAGTGGTGCGGGAACAACAACCAGGCCAGCGTATTCTGGGTCAAAGTCCGGCCATGCAGCAACTGAGGCTGATGATCGATCAGGTGATCAATGCGCCGGCTGATGTGCTGCTGTACGGTGAAACCGGTTGTGGCAAAGAGCTGGTAGCCAGATATCTGCACGAGCACAGTGAACGCAAACAGCATAACTTTGTCGCAATCAACTGCGGTGCTATTCCGGAACAATTGATTGAAAGTGAATTATTCGGTGCCGAAGCCGGCGCTTATACTGGTGCCGATAAAAAACGCATTGGCAAATTTGAATTTGCCAATGGCGGTACTTTATTGCTGGATGAAATCGAAAGTACGCCACTGTCGTTACAAGTCAAACTGCTGAGGTTACTCGAAGAGCGCAAGGTCACGCGTTTGGGCTCAAATCAGGCAATTGACCTGGACATCCGGGTGATTGCCGCCAGTAAAACCGATTTGCAGGCACTGGCTAAAACCGGTGAATTCCGGCTGGATCTGTATTACCGGCTGAGTTTATTACAACTGAATTTGCCACCGCTGCGCCAGCGCCGGGAGGATTTAGCGCTGCTGTTTGCGCATTTTGCCCGCATTGCCGCCGCCCGTTTTCACAAAGAGTATCTGCCGCTAGCTGCCAACCAACTGCTGCAACTACAACAGCATGATTGGCCTGGCAATGTGCGCGAACTGCGTAATCTGGCAGAGCGTTACGTGTTGCTGGGGCCACAAGTGGCACTGGCCACCTCAGGCCTGAGTGCTGAGCATGGCATCACAGGGTTAATGACCTTACAGCAAAGGGTCGAGTTTTATGAAAAAAGCCTGCTGGAAGAGGCGTTAAACGAACATAAAGGTTCAATCAAAGCTGTGATGGCTGAGCTGGGTCTGGCACGCAAAACCTTGTACGACAAAATGACGAAATATCAGCTGATCAGACGCGACTTTTTAGATAAAGCCGACCACGCCGAACAAGACTAACGCAACAGCGCTAGCAGCCTGATGGGTGGATTTGGTGACAAAGCCACTCCCGCTTTGGGTGGAACCCTACCCATTTTTTCAGTTCAATGCTGATTCTACAATCATAAGCATATGTTTTATATGAATATATCCTGAACAACAACACTGGCCTCAGCTTTGCTTTCACTGGTTGACAAGGTAAACCCTTCAACCATAAGAGCAACAACTATGAAACAAGCAACAGGTCGTTTATTGTCCAGTCTGTACGTGCAAGTCCTTATTGCCATTACCATTGGTATCCTGCTCGGTCATTTCTGGCCGACGCTTGGCGCCGCGATGCAACCGCTGGGGACCGGCTTTATCAAATTAATCAAAATGATTATCGCGCCCATTATTTTCTGTACTGTGGTGATTGGCATCGCCGGGATGGAAGATATGAAAAAAGTAGGTAAAACCGGTGGTTTTGCCCTGCTGTATTTTGAAATTGTCTCCACTATCGCACTGGTGATTGGTTTAGTGGTGATCAATGTGGTGAAACCTGGGGTTGGCATGCATATCGACCCTGCATCGCTTGATCAGCAGTCAATCAGCAAATACACGGCGCCGGATCAGATGATGGGCACTGTGGATTTTCTGCTGAATGTGATCCCAAGTAGCGTGTTTGATGCCTTTGCTCGTGGCGATATGCTACAAGTGCTGTTTTTCTCCGTATTATTTGGCTTTGCCCTGCAGAAAATGGGCGGTCGGCAGAACTTAATTTTCAGCTATATCGAAAAAAGCTCTGAGCTGCTGTTTGGCATTGTGCACATGATTATGAAAGTCGCGCCTGTCGGTGCTTTTGGTGCTATGGCTTTTACCATTGGTAAATACGGCATTGCCAGTCTGGTGTCACTGGCCAGTTTAATGGCGACTTTTTATATCACCTGTTTGTTATTTATCTTTATCGTGCTGGGTACTATCTGCCGCTTGCATGGTTTTTCAATTACCAAATTTATTCGATATATCAAAGAAGAACTGCTGATTGTGCTAGGGACTTCCTCTTCCGAATCGGTGTTACCGAGGATGATGGCGAAATTGGAAAAAGCCGGTGCCACCAAATCAACCGTCGGTCTGGTGATCCCGACTGGCTATTCATTTAATCTGGATGGGACCGCTATCTACCTGACGATGGCCGCAGTCTTTATTGCCCAGGCGACCGATACCCCAATGGATTTAACCCAGCAGTTGACGTTACTGGCAGTGTTGCTGATTACCTCAAAAGGCGCAGCTGGGGTGACTGGCAGTGGTTTTATTGTGTTAGCGGCTACCTTAGCCTCGGTCGGCTCAGTACCGGTCGCTGGCATAGCGCTGATTTTGGGGATTGACCGTTTTATGTCAGAAGCCAGAGCCCTGACCAACCTGATTGGTAACGGTGTCGCCACTTTAGTCGTCGCCAAATGGTGTGGTGAGTTGGATGAGCGCCAACTGGCAGCCGAATTGAACCAGCCAGCGGGCAACAACCACAAAACTGCGGTACCAGACGAGCAGAGCCTGGCTGCCAACACAACACTGTCAGCCAGTGCCGGAGGCCAGCATGCGGGTCTTTAACAGCACAGCGCTGATCGCCCCACTGTTGCCAGCCTGCTGCGGCCTGATGCTGTCCTCAGCCGCTGTACAGGCTGCTGACATCAATTGGTACGGTAAACTGGATGTGCAGGCGCTGTCGGTCAACCAGGGTTTATATCGTTATGCCGATCAAGGCCGGCAACTGGAGCTGCCATTTAGCCGGCTGGGCATCAAAGGCCAACAACAGCTGAACGAGGATCTGGCTGTCATTGTTGTCTATGAATGGCAAGTCAATGGCCTGGACCAAGCCAACAAACAGCACAAATTGGGCGCCCGTAATACTTACATTGGCCTGAGCGGCACCTTTGGTGAACTGGTCTTTGGTAAAAATGATACCAAATTCAAAAAATCTGAAGGCAAAGCCGACCTGTTTAATGAATATGTCGCTGATATTGCGCAGTTGACGGCAGGTCAGGACCGGCTGAAAAATATTGTCAGTTATCAATCACCGCAATGGCAAGGCCTGGCAGTGGCCGCCAGCTATCAGACTGGCGCTGGTCAGGAAGATGCTGGTGGGCATGATGTTAGCCTGAGTTATGGTGACAGTGCGCTGAAAAAGTATCCGCTGTTTATCTCTTTGGCTATCGCGACAGAATTAAATCAATTGGATGCACGGCGTCTGCTGCTGCAACTGCCATTATGGCGACCAGGGGAAGGCTTATTGGCTGCCGGCCTGATGTGGCAACATAGCGAGCATCAGCGTAACGGTAAGTCAGGTCACAGCAGCATGGCGCAGCTTAGTTATCAGCAGCAGCAATGGACAACCAAACTGCAGTGGCAGCAGGATGATAGCAGTTTGCGGCAACAGGAAGCAGCTATCATGCTCAGTCTGGGGATTGATTATCAATACAACAGTCAATTGAACTGGTATTGCCTGGCCAGCAGACTGCGATTGCCAAGCAACAATGATCATGCAATAGCGCTGGGGCTGAAGTATAGTTTCTAAGTTTAATGCAACTGACGATGCGAAGTGGCCGTCAGTTGCCTCTGTCTGATATCTGTTTAGCTGAGAAACATGGATGAATGTAAAATCACTTTTATTATTATTGGCAGGACCTGCACTATTAGTACTGACCTTAGTCACAACGCCGCCATTGGCCGGGATGTCCGCCGCTGCCTGGCACACCACAGGCTTGATGCTGTGGATGGTGTTGTGGTGGATCAGTGAAGTGATGCCGATCCCGGTCACCTCTATTTTACCGATGATTTTTATTCCGCTGCTTGGCATTGCCAACATCAATGCTGCCACCGCACCTTATGCCCATCCGCTGATTTTCTTGTTTTTTGGTGGTTTTTTCTTATCTATTGCCATGGAAAAGACCGGTTTGCATCAACGAATTGCACTGCGGGCTTTATTGTTGGTCGGGCAGAAACCGGCGGCGCAAGTGGCGGGCTTGATGGCCGTGACGGCATTTTTATCGATGTGGATGTCCAACACAGCCACCGCTGTGATGATGTTGCCGATTGGTTTGTCGATGATCAAGATGGCGCATGCCTCCAGCCAGGATAACTTTGGTAAGGCGGTGTTACTGGCGATTGCCTACAGCGCCAGTATCGGTGGTATAGCAACCTTAATCGGTACGCCGCCCAATGCTTTACTGGCGGCGTATCTGGCCAACAGTTATCAGATCCAGATCAGTTTTGCCGACTGGATGCTGCTGGGCGTGCCGCTGGCAGCCCTGATGCTCGTGATTTGCTGGGTCTGGCTGTGTAAATTTCACTTTCGGTTACCGGCGCACAGTAGCGGTGAGTCCAATCTGCCACAGGCATTGCAAGCCCTCGGGCCACTGCGGGCCAGTGAAGCACGGGTGCTGTTGGTGTTCAGTCTGGCGGCCTGCTGTTGGATCAGTCAACAATGGCTGGCAGCATTCACCGGCTTACCGCTGAACGATACCATAATTGCGTTGATCGCTGCGGTATTGTTATTTGTACTGCCTGGTGATAAACCACCACAAAGGTTGCTGGAATGGCAAGACAGTCAACAATTGCCGTGGGGCGTGTTACTGCTGTTCGGAGGTGGTTTATCGATGGCAGAACAAATTCAGCAAACCGGCGTCGCTGATTTACTGGCGCAGCAGCTCAGTTTATTGCAAGGCGTCTCCCCGCTGCTGATTTTATTAGCGGTGACCACGCTGATTATTTTTCTGACGGAAGTCACCAGTAACACGGCAACAGCAGCGGCGTTTTTGCCGCTGTTAGGGCCTGTGGCAGTGTCGATGCAGTTATCCCCGCTCTATCTGGTGGTACCCGCGGCTCTCGCCGCCAGTTTTGCGTTTATGCTGCCTGTGGCAACACCACCCAATGCCATTGTGTTTGCCAGCGGCAAATTACAAATCAAGGATATGGTCAAAGCCGGGCTGGTGCTGAATCTGCTGGGTATTGTCGCCATTGCAGCGGCCAGTCACTGGTTGGCACCGCTGTTACAACCCTGATACAGTCGTCGATAAAAAGAAGGCCAGTGCATCACACTGGCCTGCTTTTTATCTGAGCTTAACGCAATAACGGCCTTGAATCAGCCTGCCTGCCGTTTTTGCTTCAGATAACCATACAGACCAATTAAGGACGCTGCTATCCAGAAGATTTCAATGACAAAACTGGCCAGGTTGAAGTTAATGCACAAACTAAATAGTAAAAACAACGCCCCGCTCAGATTCATCAGGTTGTACAACAAGCCTTTCGGCGAGACTTTATTCAGTTGTAATAAAAAGAAAGCCCCGACCACCAGGGAGGTGCCCATCATTCCAACGATATCGGCAATTAAACTAAGCATAGTGATTTATCCAGAACAAGCTGAAGTCGTCCAAACAGGCTGGCCCTCTCCATGGGAAGGACGGTTCTCAGGTTCCATGAGACAGCTTGGTGCCGTTGCCAGATCTGCTCTGTCACGGCGTATAAACCCATATCAGCACTGGTAGCACCAACATGGGTCTGCGCTGCTTGCATCAGCAAACATCGGCAATATAGCACTCATAACTGTGCGCAACACAGTGCTGAGCGATGGCAGCCATTTTTCACGCAAACAAAAAAGCCGCATAGTGCGGCGTTTTTGTTATAGCAGTAAAAATAACTGCACCATTTTGGAGCGGGCAACGAGACTCGAACTCGTGACCTCGACCTTGGCAAGGTAGCGCTCTACCAACTGAGCTATGCCCGCAAAACTATTTTTGTTGAACCATCAACTTCTGCCTTGCAGGTCAGTCAATGGTGCCCGGGGCCGGACTTGAACCGGCACGCCCTTTCGAGCGAGGGATTTTAAATCCCTTGTGTCTACCGATTTCACCACCCGGGCAGACAACTTTTTGTTAAACCATGTAATAAATGGAGGCGGGTCCCGGAGTCGAACCGAGGTGGACGGATTTGCAATCCGCTGCATGGCCACTCTGCCAACCCGCCTTTCACTGACATAAGTCAATGGGTATTACACTGTGTTATTTGGAGCGGGCAACGAGACTCGAACTCGTGACCTCGACCTTGGCAAGGTAGCGCTCTACCAACTGAGCTATGCCCGCTTCCTAAGTGGCTTACGCCGTAACACGAGACGCATTCTACTGAGTTTAATAAATCCGTCAACCAGTAATTATCACTTTATAAATCGTTTGCTCAAAATTTAACTGAGTTGCTGCTTAAAACGGCAAGCTGTTGATTATTGATTTAAATCTGCCCAGGCCGCGCGCAAATAAGCCAGCATTGACCACAACGTTAACCAAGTCGCCAGATACAATAAAATCATGCCAAGCTGATAGATCCAATCGACCGGTTGCCAAATCAGGCCAATCAAGGCCAGCATCTGGACTGCAGTTTTCCATTTGCCAATATCAGACACTTTGACCTGAGCGCTACGCCCCACCCCAGCCATCCATTCACGCAGGCCAGAAATAATAATTTCGCGGCTAATCATTAAAAATGCCGGAATAGTCACCCACAAGGTTTGCATATCCACCGCAATCAACACCAGCGCAGCCGCTACCATCACTTTATCGGCGACCGGGTCCAGAAAAGCACCAAAGGGCGTAGACTGTTGCAGTTTACGCGCCAGATAGCCATCCAGTGCATCCGTAATAGCGGCCAGCCAGAACACAAAAGCCGCCAGGAACCGAGCCTGCTCATGGGTAGAATAGAAACAAAATACAAATACAGGGATCAAAAATATTCTGAACAAAGTTAACAGATTAGGAACGTTCCACATCAACCGGATCTCAATACGTCGTTAATTTTTATTGTGACAAGCCTGGTAAATTAATTCAGCCTGCGTTTTCGATATGCCTGGAACAGTTGCCAGCTCTTGCACTGAGGCTTTTAGCACTCCTTGCAAACCGCCGAGATATTGTAACAAAGCTTGTCGGCGTTTCTCACCTATTCCAGAGATATTTTCCAGCGGGCTTTGCACCAGCTTTTTACCCCGTTTAGCGCGATGACCAGTGATGGCAAAACGATGCGCCTCGTCGCGGATCTGTTGGATCAAATGTAACGCCGGCGCATCCGGCGGTAAACTCATATCCCGATCCGCCCCAGCTAAAATCAGTGTCTCCAAACCAGGTTTTCGACTGGTGCCTTTAGCAACTCCGAGCAACAGCGGTTTTTTTGCCAAGGTCCAACCGGCAAAAAAATCAATGGCCTGATTCAGTTGGCCGGTACCGCCGTCAATCACTACTAAATCCGGCACCCTGCTCTCATCCTGCAATTTGCCGTATCTTTTGTTCAGCGCAAACAACATCGCAGCATAATCATCACCGGGGGTAATACCTTCGACATTAAAACGCCGGTATTCGCCTTTCTCCGGCCCTTCACCATTAAACACCACACAAGAGGCTATTGTTTGTTGCCCCATGGTATGGCTGATATCAAAACATTCCATCCGGCCAATCAATGGCAGATTGAGTAACTGCGCCAGTTGCTGATAACGCACCCGCATTTGTTCGCTGAGTGAAAGTTTACTGTCGCAGGCGGTTTGGGCGTTCTTATTGGCAAGACTCAGATAACGCGACTTTTCGCCGCGTTTGGCGGCAATTAAATTAATTTTCCGCTCGGCCAACTGACTGATTGCTTCAGCAATGGCATCAGCATCGGCCAGTTCAGTGCTGACAATAATATCGCGCGGTATGGTTTGGCCACTGATGCCATTCAGATAAAATTGCAGTAAAAAAGCCGCTAACACTTCATCAGGCTCGGTATCGGCCGGTACTTTTGGATGATAGGTTTTACTGCCAAGAATTTTTTGATCGCGCACAAACAACACATGCGCCGCGGCAATGCCATGCGAATAATGAAAACCGACCACATCCATTTCAGCCTGATCACCACTGACTGTTTGTTGCTCCTGCACTTTGCGCAGCGCCTGAATTTGATCGCGCAACATGGCAGCTTGCTCAAATTGCAGTTGCTGACTGGCTTGTTCCATCAGTTGCACTAAATCATCAATCACCAACTGATTTTTACCGGATAAAAACAATTTGGTCAGCCGAACCTGCTCAGCGTAAGCTGTATCACTGATTTTACCGACACAAGGCGCCGAGCACAGTTTGACCTGATATTGTAAACAAGGCCGGGTCCGCGCCCGATAAAAGCCGTCTTCACACTGGCGCACCGGAAAAATTTTCTGTAACAGCTTCAGGCTCTCCCACACGGCACCAGCACTGGGATAAGGACCGAAATACTGACCGGCAATTTTACGCGGCCCACGATGCGACGTGATCCTGGGATGACGATGGTCAGTTAATAAAATATAAGGATAAGATTTGTCATCCCGCAGCAGCACATTGTATTTGGGCATGAACTGCTTGATAAGATTGTTTTCTAGGATCAGCGCTTCAGACTCGCTGTGGGTCACGGTAATTTCTACCTGGCGGATCTGGCTGACCAAGGCCCTGGTTTTAGTGCTATTGACCTGACTACGAAAATAACTGGCCAGCCGTTTTTTTAGATCTTTGGCTTTACCGACATAAATCACTTGCTCACGCCCATCCAGCATCCGGTAAACGCCCGGCTGCTGCGGCACTGTCGCTAAAAAGGTTTTGGCATCAAAAACGCTGGCAGACATCAATAACTCAGGCAATGTCTATCATGCCATGACGAAGCGCCAAGTGAGTCAATTCAACATCACCACTGATGCCGAGTTTTTCAAACATGCGATAACGATAGGAATTCACAGTTTTAGCACTGACATTCAGTTGATCGGCAATATCATTCACTTTGCCACCCTTGGTGATCATCAGCATAATTTGCAACTCACGCTCAGACAATTCGTCAAAAGGATTCTGGCTGCTGGACTGAATTTTACTCAGTGCCATTTTTTGCGCCACTTCATCAGAAATATAACGCTGCCCTGCGGCGACTTTGCGGATGGCCTCAATCATTTCTTTCGGTGCGGCATTTTTCGAGATAAAACCTGCAGCCCCCAGTTGCATCACTTTGGTCGGTACCGGCTCTTCAAATGAAACAGATAACGCCAACACTTTGATGTCCGGACAATAATGTAAAATGCGTTTGGTCGCTGCCATACCGCCCATGCCAGGCATGTTCATATCCATCAACACCACATCCGGCGTGATGACCTCGGTACTGTCATTGCGGCAAAATTGTACTGCCTGTTCGCCAGAGCAAGCTTCACCAACCACTTTAAAACCACGCTCATCTTTCAGGATCCGGCTGATGCCGTGTCTGACAAGTTCATGATCATCAACTAACAGAATGTTAATCAATTCAACACCTACCACTGTTATTTCTGGCTGCACAGCAGCGCTTCATAGCGGCTAGCATAGCTGAGCCGACTTCATTTTGCTATGGCTAATGTCAGTGGAAATTCAGATGATAAAAAATTATATTTTACAAAGAGTTAGAAAATATTGTACCGATAGTACTGCAAGCTTAGAAAGCAAAAACCCAGCATAGTTGCTGGGTTTTAAATTTAGTGGCGGAGAGAAAGAGATTCGAACTCTTGAAGGGCTACTAACCCTCGCCGGTTTTCAAGACCGGTGCATTAAACCGCTCTGCCATCTCTCCGCGATGGACGGCATAATAAAAACTCTGTCGAAACTTGTAAAGTGGTTTTTCAAAGATACCGGTCTGTTTGCTCAGCTTTTCAACAAAAAGCGGCTACTTGCTGCTTTTTACCGCAATCAGTTGCCAAAACCAGTCGAGCCTGGCCTGACAGCACTGGCAGAACCAACTACAATAGCGCCACCTTTTTTAACGTAATGTCAGGCGGCTTTGTTATGACACAAAAACGTATCTATGTCGCTTATACCGGCGGCACCATCGGGATGCAGCAATCAGCCAATGGTTTTATCCCGGTGCCTGGGTTCTTATCCGCCACTGTCAAGGCGATGCCAGAGTTTTACCGACCGGAAATGCCCAATTTCGACATTCACGAATACCACCCGGTGATTGACTCATCTGATATGACGCCGGCGCACTGGCTGCATATAGCTGAAGATATCCGAAATAACTATCAGCAATACGATGGTTTTGTGGTGCTGCATGGCACAGATACCATGGCGTATACTGCGTCTGCCTTGTCATTTATGCTGGAAAATCTGGGCAAGCCGGTGATTGTCACCGGCTCACAAATTCCGCTGGCACAACTGCGTTCCGATGGGCAAGTCAACTTACTGAATTCATTATATCTGGCAGCCAATTACCCGATTGCCGAAGTGGCTTTGTACTTTAATAATCAGTTATTTCGGGGCAACAGAGCCACCAAGGCCGATGCGGATGGCTTTAACGCCTTCGCCTCGCCAAACTTTCCGGCCCTGCTGCAAGCTGGCATCCATATCGACATGCTGGCAGGTCAGCTGGCCGCACCGCCGCAGCCAACAACGCAGCTGCAAGTGGCGCAAATCACGCCGCAACCTATCAGTGTGGTGACTTTATACCCTGGCATTAGTGTTGATGTGATCCGCAATATGGCAGCAGCACCAGTACGGGCCTTGATTATCAAATCCTACGGTGTCGGTAATGCCCCGCAAGCGCCGGCATTGCTGCAAGCACTGACCGATGCCGCAGCACGCGGCACTGTCATCGTCAATTGTACACAATGCTTTAAAGGCAAAGTCAACATGGGCGGTTACGCCACCGGTAATGCCTTGCGCCAATCTGGGGTGATCAGCGGTTTTGATATGACGTTAGAAGCAGCTTTAACGAAATTGCATTATTTACTCAGCCAGCCGCTCAACGCCGACCAAATCCGGCAACAGATGCAAACCAATCTGCGCGGGGAAATGACGCTGTAAAACATCAGCTTACCGGTTGCACAAAATATAAAGGCCGCTAAGCGGCCTTTATTTATTCTCAAATACAGTATTAATCCGGCAGATATAACGCCCGCACCCGGCGTAATAACGCCTGCTCATGGGGTGCAACGGCGCCAAACTGCAACCAACGCGATAACAACTGCGGCTGGCTGATAGTCTCACCACTGTTATGTTTATCGGTGAGTAATAACATCTGCACTTGTTGCCGTCTGGTTTGCTCTGCTGACGGCGAAGTCACACCTGCCGCCCACTCCAGCGCCAAGGTCAAATCAGACCGGCTTAACAATTTTTCCTGCTGCTGATTAAATACCAGCCGGTAAATGGCAGGTAAATCGGCCAGTACCAGCTCTGGCTGCGCCAAAGCATCAAACAATTGACGGAAGTTATCATGCAAAGCGGCCCCTGCCAACAGCTGTAACTGACTGTCCAGTTGTTGTAACAACTGCTGTTTGCGCTGCACTAATGCCGCGATATCCGCCGTATCCAGTTGCTGCAGTTGTTGCTGCAATTGCCGCAGTACGGCTGCTTCCGAAGTTTGGCCAACTAAGGTCGCTAATTGCTCAAGTTCAGTGCTCGCTTGCTGTAACTGCAGTTGTTGTTGCTGTTGCTGTTGTTGCCGCAATGCATCACGCTGTGCAAACCAGCCATCACAGACCGCACGGAATTCAGTCCACAGCTGTTGATCGAGTTCCCGCCCGGCAAAGCCGAGTTGTTTCCATTGTTGTTGCAATACTTTTAATTGTGCTGCCACATTGTCCGTATTGTCCTGGCTGGTTAAGGCAGTGGCGGTGGCGATTAATTGCTGTTTTGCCTGCACATTCTGCTGTTGACCCGCTTTTTGTAGCTGTCGCAACTGGTCAAGCAATTGCTGATATTGCGGCTGTAAGCTGGCATAAACCGCTTTTTCCACCTGCCCACTGGCTTGCCATTGTTTGGTCGCCTGACTGAGCAGGGTGTCTAAGGCTTTACCACTGATCCCTGCAGTCACAGCTTCGGCTAACTGGGTAATAATTTGCTGTTTTTGTTCGGCATGCAGCAGTCGTTCTGCATCTAACCTGGCAAAATGTTCACGACAAGGCGCAAAAGCCTGTTCACAGGCCAGATTAAAATCATCATTGAGTTGTTGTTCCAGCGCAGCATCGGCCCGGCCTAAGCTATTCCAGACGGATCTGGCTTGCTTGACTTCACCGGCCCGCTCTGTCGCATCAACCTCAGATTGAGCAGCTAATTGCTGCATTGTCGCCAATAATTCCTGCTTGCGCGGCGTCGCAATATAAGCTTGCAGTTCAGACAGATCCTGCAGCTGTTTTTCCAGCAGTTCTAAATCTTTTGTTAATAACTGCTGCTGTGATACTGTCAAGGTCTGGCTGTCAGCCTGGATCCCCTTAAACAGACCAAACAACACATTAAACTTGCCAGCCTGATGCAAGCGTTTAAATTCAGCAACTTTGGCTTTGATTTGCCGTAATTGTTTTTCTTGCTGCGCCAATAACGGTTCACAATGCTGTTGCCATTGCTGGCAAAGTTGCTGATAGCTGATGCTGAAACTGGTCGGTAAATACTGTTGCAGCACTTTACTTTGCCGCTGCCACTGCTGTTGCCACTGTTTAAAGGCTTGATAAGCCCCCGCAACATCAGCATCTGCTGCCGGTAAGGATTGCGCAGCAAATTCGGCCAGCAAACGCGCAGCCTGCGCCAGCGCTTCTGCCAGTGCTGGTAAACGGTCCAACTGCGCAGTTAACTCGCGGACAGCTTTATGCAACTGCTGTTGTTGCTGCGCTGATAAAACTGCGGTACTGATTTGCTCTGACAACTGGCTGACAGCGGTTTGCAGCATTTGTGCTTGCTCTAATTCACCAGCAGCAAGCTGACTGCTCAGTTGCTCGGTCAGCAGTTGTAATTGCTGCTCAAAATAGCCACATTGTTGTTGTTGCTGTTGTAACGCTTGTTGTTTTTGTTGCTCTGCTGCTAAAGCAGCCAGCCGCGGCTGCAGTGATTTTTCTGTCAGATCAATCACTTTATTATATTTTGCAATAAATTCAGCCTGTTCTGGTAAACAGGGTAAATCAACAGTAAGTTGCTGCCATTCTTGCTGATATTGGGCCAGTCGCTGCTGAATCTCAGTGAGGTCAGTTTTTTCACGTAATGAATTTAGTTTGGCTAACAGCAGCACCACCTGCTTACGCACCCGCTCAGGTTTTTGCTTTTGCTCCAACCGGTCTGCCAGCATCTGCTGCAAAGCTGTTGCCACTTCACCTTCAACCTGCCGACTGAGCTTTTCCAGCGCCTTGTCTTCCTTAATCAGGGCTAACAACGCAATCCGTTGCGCTGATGTCAGCACCGGATCTGATACCGCGGCGACAAATAAATCTTCCCGCTGTAACCGCAGCAACAACTGATATTTTAATTCGCTGTCGGTTTCAGCCTGCGCTAACTTTTCCAGGATACTGCTGCGATGACATTCAGCGATGAATTGCTGTTTGAGCTGAGCCGAGACTTTATTTTCCAATAACATCTGAATTAATTGTTGTTCGGCAAATTGTTTTAACCGATCAGCAGATTCATGTTTACTGGCTTGCCACCACAACGAAAACTCATTCAGCCGTTCCAGTGCTGTGCGCCTGACCGCTTCAGCACCATCATTAAAAGCCAGCTCATGTAAAATTTCTTTTTGTTGCGGCGTACTGTGATCAAGACTGGCAATT
The DNA here is from genome assembly GCF_059620065.1 of Rheinheimera sp. B2H12. Classification (NCBI taxonomy): domain Bacteria; kingdom Pseudomonadati; phylum Pseudomonadota; class Gammaproteobacteria; order Chromatiales; family Chromatiaceae; genus Rheinheimera; species Rheinheimera sp. B2H12. The sequence continues at coordinate 2,767,388 of NZ_CM184363.1, forward strand.
GCCAACTGACGTACTGCAGCATTTTCATGCTGCCACTTTGGCTTGAACCAACGTTTAAAGATCATCGTGTGTAAACCTTGCAATTGTGTCGATCGGCGCTGCCGCAGTGGCAGCACTGGAGGAAAGTTGTTGTTTCATCTCAGCTTTGGATTTCAGTACCATCTGGCCATCAGCGCCAATGGTAAAAGGTTCTTCCGAGCGCAGCACTTTGGCCTGATAGGCCATTACCAGTTGCATCGTTTGAGCATGTTGATCATCAGTCAACAACTGACCATCAGCCCAACGTCTGGTCGCAACGGCATCAACCAGTTTTTGATAGGTCTCGTCGGACATTGCCGCAACGAGAGAATGAAAATCCATATTATTTTCTCTTGAACAACACGATACGGGCTTTGGTCACCACATACCACACACAACCAATCACCATCGCGATATTCACAGCATGTAACTCCAGTGAATCCTGCTCAGGTACCCGGTAATAATACCAACAGAAACTGCCTAAAAAGATCACCAGCGCAATCATCGCCTGGTTGTTCAGACTCTGGCTTTGCGCCAGTCTGCTATCACGACTGAATCTTTCTAACTGCTCTGGCGTCACTTCAGCCAGATTGCCACCACACTTACTACAGGCAGCGGCTTTATCTGAAACTTTTTGCTGACAATAAGGACAAGAAATAATAGCCATCTACATCACCTCTTTTAACCAGCGCACTATAAAGCAAAATGTTGCTGTTGCAAACCACCCTCAAGCCAGGCTTGACGCTAAACCAGTTTGACCGAAGCAATGAATTTGGTTGGCTGCATCGCATTGAACGCCATCGCCATGCATTGACAGCAGGATGCAAGCAGCCGGGCTGGCACTGCGAATAAAAAATGGCACCCGCAGGTGCCATCTTCAGCTTGATCACTCAGAGCTTTTCAACCACAGCCCGGATAGCCACCAAGGTATCCTGGCCTAATTTCATTGAACGGATATCAGACCAGCCAAATTGCTCATCAGGCAGGTTGGCATTGTCTTTAAATGGCATTTCAACGGTATAAGCCAGACAATGGAATTGTTCCGCCACCCAGGTTGAAGCAATCGTCAGATTAGCCTGACCAGGCGCATCCAGTTCATAACCATACTGCGTCTGGAATTCGGGGGTTACCGTTAATAAAGCTTGCTTAAACAGCGTCTCTAATTCGGCCATTTTGGCTGAATACGAAGGCACGCCTTCGGCACCTGCTACAAAGTTATAAGGCAGATTTTCATCACCATGAATGTCAAGGAACATATCGACACCCACTTCCAGCATTTTTTGCCGCACCAGGAAGACTTCCGGGCTTTGCGCCATGCTCGGTGTCTGCCATTCACGGTTGAGGTTGACCCCGGCAGCATTGGTTCGCAAATGACCACGGACACTGCCGTCCGGATTCATATTTGGCACTATATAAAACACTGCTTGTTGCAGTAATTGCCGCGCCACACCATCGTCTTCATCAAGTAAACGATCCAGTACACCTTCGACAAACCACTCAGCCATACTTTCACCCGGATGCTGCCGCGCTGTGATCCAGATGTTCTTTTTGCCTGCAGCCGGCTCACCAACGATCAGTAAACTCATATCGCGGTTATCCAGCGTATAGCCAAGATCAACCAACTGACACATGCCACTGGCTTGCGCCTGGGCTAACAAGTCCTGATGCCGCTCATAGCTGTAAGGAGCAAAATAAGCAAAATATACCGATTCTGCTTCCGGATAATGATGAATCGTCAGCTCTTCACCATCAAATTCAGTCGGCACCCGGAACCAGGTCTCCCGATCATAAGATGCCACCGCCTGATAATCTTTCCAGCCACCTGGATAGGCTGAAGACCCAGCGTTGGTAATACGGATAGTGTGGGGTTCAAAACTGGTTGAATGTAAACGGAAATGGAACCACTGATAAAAATCTGAATTGTGGTCCTTGCGGATCGCCAGTTGGATATTATCCACACTGTCAGCCTGAATCACTTCAATATTGCCGCTGTCAAAGTTACTGGTAATTTTCATCTGGATAAATCCCGTCAAAATAAAAAGGAGCCGAGGTTATCACACTCAGCTTACGCTGCAAACGCAACTGCGGCTTTTTCACCAGTTGGCAGGCTCACTGAAGGCCAGCAGCTATGGCTTGTTAGCAGCGATGTGCTAAAAACCACCGCTGCGAACTGGTTTGGCCTGCAGATATAAAAAGCCGCACGAGGCGGCTTTAGCATCTGAGGATATTAACGTGCTAATGGCAGGGTTGGATAAGCAATACCGGCCATTTCGTTCATCACCCGGATCACCTGAGTGCTGTAACCAAACTCGTTGTCATACCACACGTACAACACACAACGATCACCATCGACAATGGTGGCTTGTGAATCAACCACACCAGCATAACGAGAACCGACTAAATCGCTGGACACGATTTCAGTGGAACTGGTGTAATCAATCTGATCCTGCAATTCAGAAAACAGCGAAACTTTTTGCAAATAGGCGTTCAGGGCATCCCTGTCGGTTTCTTTTTGCAGATTTAACGACAGAATCGCCATCGACACGTTGGGTGTTGGCACCCGAATCGCGTTGCCGGTCAGTTTGCCTTTTAACTCAGGTAAGGCTTTGGCGACAGCTGAAGCGGCACCTGTCGAGGTGATGACCATATTCAGCGGTGCAGCGCGGCCGCGACGCTCAGCTTTATGGTAGTTATCAATCAGGTTTTGATCGTTAGTGTAAGAATGCACGGTCTCGACATGACCATTGCGAATGCCGTATTCATCATTCAGCGCTTTCAGCACTGGGGTAATGGCATTGGTGGTACAGCTCGCCGCCGACACAATGGTATCTTCGTTGCTGATCATTTTATGGTTGACGCCATAGACCACGTTTTTGACGTTGCCTTTGGCTGGTGCAGTCAAAAGTACCTTGGCTGCGCCTTTGGCTTTAAAATGAATGCTCAGTTCCTGATCATCTTTCCAGATGCCGGTGTTATCAACCACCAGAGCATTTTCGATGCCGTACTGGGTATAATCGACCTGATCGGGTGAATCGGCATAAATCACTTTGATAAAGGTACCGTTGGCCTTAATGCCGCCATTTTCCTGATCAACAGTGATACTGCCGTTAAAAGGACCATGGATAGAGTCGCGGCGTAACAAACTGGCACGTTTTTCCAAATCACCCTTGCGACCACCGCGCACCACAACGGCACGCAGCCGTAGTTTAGCGCTTGGACCTGCTCGCTCGATCATCAGGCGGGCTAACAGCCGGCCAATCCGACCAAATCCATAGAGCACAACGTCTGTCGGTTTGATGTTGTCATCGTGATCCAGTAAATCTTCCAGCTCACGGCGTAAATATTCGTCAAGAGAAGCGCCGCCCGCTGCATTTTTATAGGTATAGGCAAACGCCAGTTTGCCTAAATCAATCCGGCCTGGAGCCAGATTTAGCTTACTGATAGCTTCCAGTACCGGAAAACTTTCCCGTAACCGTAATTTTTGTTGTTCGAAACGCTCAACAGTTTTGTGCGCTTTAATGATGTCAATGGTGGTGGCATTGACTAACGGTTTGCCATAGACCACCAGCTCAACCGCTTTGTTGCGGTACAAACGGCCAATGATCGGCTGCATGTTTTCAGCAATTTCCTGGCGTTCCTGCCAGCTGCGTTGATACTGTTCTTCGTGAGATAAAGTCATGCTGTTGCCTTTTACGTCATTCATTGATTCTGTTGAGGTACGGGTGCCTTGTCGAAGGCGGCTTATTGTAATTGAATCTGTAACCATACAACAACAATTACAAAAGATTTTTTCGGCATTTTTGTTTAGACTCTAGCAGTCCTGAACGGAGTTTGTTTATGAAAACAGCAGTAATGTTGCTCGCGATGCTGGCCTTGGCCGGTTGTACAGAAGAACTGACAGTTACCAAAATCTGCAATGAAAACCCGCGCCTGTGCTCGGATTTGAATGAAGATTCACATTGTAATATCCAGCGGCGCGAAGTTATTTTTGAACGTTATGCTGAAGCCAAATTACCGTCCGACAGTAATAAATTTAAGCTTTTGGTTGGATTTGAAAAATACTCAAAATGCATTGAGCTTGCCGCTGGCATCGAGCATATCAAGCTGAAAGAAAAGACCACCTCGAGAGTCAATGGTTATCTGACCAGCCTGGCACAAATTAAACGACTGACCGAAGAAACCGTCAGTTCAGATGATCCGAATCTGTTGTATTACCATTGGTCACGCCAGCAAAGCGAAACACATTTACAGAAATTTTTAGCTGCTGAACAAGCCAGACAACTGGAAACCCCCGAGTTGCAACTGGCACTGGCAAGTTATTACATCAAACGGGATTTAGCCAAAACCACCCAGATCCTGCATCATGCGCTGGCGCTTTCAGCGGCTGGCAGCAAGATAGATCCAGAGATTTATACCATTTTGACTACCATTTATTACAAACAAGGCAATTATCCGCTGTCATTTCATTGGGCCTTGGTGGCAGAAAATGCTGGAGTTGAACGGATAGAATTTGCGCTGATCCGCAAGGAACTGAAACAGCAACAACTGGATATGCAACGAATAGAGCAAATGGCAGATAGCACCATAGCGGCACTTGAATTGGGTAAATTTGTCGCGCCTGAATTATAACAAGCGGCTACCAGCTTAATGCCGGTTCAGTCCGTCTTGCTAAATTGTAATGACACTGAATTGACACAATAACGCTGACCGGTCGGTACCGGACCATCATCAAAGACGTGCCCCAGATGCGCATCACAATGCGCGCATAAAATTTCAGTGCGACGCATGCCATGCGTCAAGTCTGGCTGGTAGCTGACCTGGCCGGGGATGGCAGCACTGAATGATGGCCAACCACAACCGGCATCAAATTTGTTGTCAGAACTAAACAATGGCTGCTGACAACAAACACAATGATAGATACCGGTGTCAGTGTTGTGTAATAAGGTACCACTAAAGGGATATTCGGTACCTTTTTGCCGGGTGATGTAAAACTGCTGTTCGGTTAACTGCTGCTGCCATTCTGCATCTGTTCGTTTCATCACCCGCTCCTGTTACTTAATTTTCAGCATCAAACGCTCTGGCTGACTCCAGTCAACATGAAAAAATTTGCCTTTCGCTTTATCCGTGCGCTCAAAGGTATGAGCACCAAAATAATCGCGTTGCCCCTGCAGTAAATTAGCTGGCAGTACCGCTGTGCGGTAAGAGTCATAATAGCTCAGCGCTGAACTTAAGGCCGCCACCGGCACCCCAAGCAAGGTCGCATCAGCCACGGCCCGGCGCCAGTTCATCTGGTAAACCGAAATTTGCTTCGCAAAAAACGGATCCACCAACAGATTGGCCAGCTCATCGTCGCGCTCATAAGCATCGGTGATCGATTGTAAAAATACCGCGCGGATAATACAACCGGCGCGCCAAATTTTCGCTATTTCGGCAAAATTCAGCTGCCAGCCATGTTCAGTTGCCGCCGTTTTCATCAAATCAAAACCTTGCGCATACACACAGATTTTGGCGCAATACAAAGCATCATGTAATTGCCGAATGGCCAGATCACGCATAGCTTCCGTTGGCTTATCCTGGACCGGACCTGCCAGTAAGGTTGACGCTGCGACACGCTGTTCTTTTAACGTTGAAATAGAGCGCGCAAACACAGCCTCAGCAATAGTCGGTGCCGGACAGCCAAGTTCCAGGCTACTGACTGCAGTCCATAACCCAGTGCCTTTCTGACCCGCTTTGTCCAAAATCACATCGACCAGCGGTAAACCGGTTTCTGAATCTTTGGTGGCCAGCACCTGGGCACTGATTTCCATCAGATAACTGTTCAGAATACCTTGGTTCCATTCTTTAAACACCGCCGCCACTTGTTGTGCCGTCATCCCCAGGGCATCACGCATCACCTGATAAACTTCACAAATCAGCTGCATATCGGCATATTCAATGCCGTTATGCACCATTTTGACATAATGACCAGAGCCACCAGGCCCGATGTAGGTGGCACAGGACTCGCCTTCAGTGACCGGATTACCAGGCTCAAAGCGTTCAATCGGCCGTCCTGTGGTCGGATCGACTTTGGCAGCAATAGCGCGCCAGACTGGTTCAATCCGGGTCCAGGCATAAGGATCGCCACTTGGCATCAAGGAAGGACCAAAACGGGCTCCTACTTCGCCGCCTGACACCGCAGTACTGAAGAAAATGAATTTACCTTCGTAGGTTTTTTCCCGTCGTACTGTATCAGTCCACAGACTATTACCAGTATCAACAATAATGTCATCAGCCTGAATACCGGCATCAATTAACTTTAAACAGACATCATCAACAGGTTTACCAGCGGGGACGGACAGAATGACTAAATGGGGGGAACTTAACTTGGCGAGTAACTCGGTGTAGGAACTGCAGGCAACCACTCTCCCCCCTTTACCACCGGTTTCCAACTGGTCCTGCTGGATCACCGATTCGAGTTTTTTGTGGTCTAAATCAAAAGCGGCCACTCGATAACCATGATCTGCCAGATTCAGGATGAGATTCTTTCCCATCACGCCTGCGCCCACAAAACCAATATCACACTTTACTGTTGTGTCTGTCATCCAACCCTTCTCCGAAGTACCGGCACTGCAAAATGCCGGCGATTATACTGGAAAAGCCGCCGACAAAGCAGCTGTCGGTGAAAAAGAATCTGCTGTTCCGACCATCTGCCACTTCGGCTGCATCAGCCGCTCCCTCAGTAAGCCCCTAACTCCAGCCAGATGGATAACGAACAAGACTGTTGCAAATAAGGGAAAGCAGGGTCGTGCAATACCGAGGCAAGGCCTTGCATCACCGCCGTATCCAATACACAACGCCAGCCTGCGCCTGGTAATTGAAAAGGGACATCCAACGGACTGGCATTGATACTGAGCAACAGCTGATGATGTGTCGTGGTATTGCGGATAATAAACTGGCAATAACTCAGCGCATCATGTTGCCAGTCCGAGGCCTGCTTGACGCGCCCATCAGGGTGATACCATTCGATATGATGTTTATCACCATGCAGTACATAAGCATCATCTAATAGTGATAGTTGTTGCAAACAACTAAATTGCTGCCTGAGCTGCACCAGCAGTTTGACAAAGGTTAAAAACTGACTGGCATGATAATCCAATTGCCAGTTCAGCCAGCTCAGTTCGTTGTCCTGACAATAAGCGTTGTTATTGCCTTGCTGGCTATGGCTTAACTCGTCCCCACCCAGCCAATGCACCATGCCCTGGCTAAATAACAATGAGGCTGCCAGATTGCGTTTATGCCGGTAGCGTTTTTCAATAATACTGACATCCTGGGCCGGCCCTTCGACGCCATAATTCAGGCTCAGATTATGATCATGACCATCCCGATTTTGCTCACCATTAAGCCAGTTATGCTTTTGCTGATAACTGACCGCATCCTGTAAGGTAAAACCATCGTGATAGGTCAGATAATTGACAGAACAACAAGCAGCTTTGTGATGTTTCTGGAAAATATCGCGCGAGCCCAACAAGCGGGTGGCGAATTCAGCTAAGGTGCCTTGATCACCGCGCCAGAAACTGCGCATTGAATCGCGGAATTTGTCATTGAGTTCTGACCAATGCGCCGGAAACTGGCCTAACTGATAACCATAAGGTCCGACATCCCAGGGTTCAGCAATCAGTTTAACTCCGGATAACACCGGATCCTGCGCAATGATTTGCAACAAAGCGGCCTGCGGATTAAATCTTTTATGCTCACGGGCCAGAGTGACAGCCAAATCAAAACGAAAGCCATCCACCTGCATTTCAGTCACCCAGTACCTGAGCGCATCCAGCACCATTTTTTGCAGCGCCGTCGAGGTCAGATCCAGCGTATTACCGCAGCCACTATAATTGCTGTAATGTTGATAATCAGTCGTTTCGCCATTACTTTCAAACAGATAATAGTGACGATTAGCCAGTCCTCTGAAACTGAGCTGATAGTTATCCGCTTCAGCTGTGTGGTTAAACACCACATCCAGAATCACTTCAATGCCATGCTGATGATAGGTGCGCACCAGTTGCTTAAATTCCTGCACCGCATCTTCATACTGGTAACGCGGATCTGGCGCAAAAAAATTCAGTGGGTTATAACCCCAGTAGTTGCTCAGCCGCAGTTTTTCCAGCCGTGGTTCTGTCATAAATGCGGCCACTGGCAACAGCTGTACCGTGGTAATGCCAAGTTCCAGCAAATGTTGCAGCACGGCGGGATGATAAAACCCGGCATAGGTGCCGCGTAATTCAGCCGGCACCTCTGGATGTAAGGCTGTCATCCCTTTGATATGGGCTTCATAAATAATGGTTTTTTCGCGCGGGATCGCAGGTTTACGGCTGCCTTGCCAATCGAAAGGCCGCACGTCCAGCACCCCTTTGGCCAGCATATAATGGCTATGGCTATGATACAGCCGCTCATTAAAAACCAGCGCCCGGTTCAGCTGTTTACAATAAGGATCCAACAATAAGCGTTCATCATCAAATAACAAACCTTGCTCAGGCTGGAATGAACCCTGCACTTTCAGGCCATACAAAGTACCAACTGGAATGCCAGCGACTTCAAGATGCCAGATTTCGCCGGTACGGGCTAAAAATGGTAATTCGGCCAGCAGCTCTTCAGTGTCAGGTAAAAACAAACATAATTTCACGCCGGTTGCATCTGGGGCAAACACAGCAAAATTCCAGCGCTGAGCAGCCAACAAGGTAGGCCCAAGCGGTGCCGGCTGACCAAAAGCGCAGCCAAAGGCAGTCACAACCGAAGTTGGCAAGCCCATCATTGCTGGCCACGCCGACGCAGGTAAAGAGTGGCTAAAGGCGGTAGATCCAGTGTCAACTGCCACTGACCAGTCAGCAAGGCTTGCCTGGCCACACAACATTGTCCGACCGGGAAATTACTGCCCCAGTAATAACTGCTGTCTGTATTCAGAATAACCTCATAGTCGCCCTCAGTTGCCACATTCAACAGATGGCCGGGTCTAGGCACCGGGGTAAAATTGCTCACGACATAAACCTGACCACCGCTGCTATCCAGCCGCGCAAACGACAAAGTACTGTGTTCGGCATCCTGATAATCAATCCAGCTAAAACCTGCCGCAGCATGGTCTAACTCATACAAAGGCCGGCAACGCCGGTAAGTATGATTTAAATCCCGGCACAATTGCTGCAAACCACGGTGTTTGTCAAATTCCAGCAAATACCAGGGCAAGCCCTGATTGTGATTCCACTCTGAACCCTGGCCAAATTCATTGCCCATGAAATTTAGTTTTTTGCCAGGATGCGCAAACATAAACGCATAATAAGCGCGTAGATTTGCGGCCTGTTGCCATTCATCGCCCGGCATTTTGTTCAGAATACTACCTTTGCCATGTACCACTTCATCATGCGATAACGGCAGAATAAAGTTTTCATTAAAGGCATAGACCAGTGAAAACGTCAGATCATTGTGGTGGAATTTGCGGTAGGCCGGATCTTTGCTGATATAACGCAGACTGTCATTCATCCAGCCCATATTCCATTTAAAACCAAAACCCAGGCCACCCAAATCAACAGGCCGGCTCACACCGTTAAAAGAGGTCGACTCTTCGGCAATAGTGATGGCTTTGGGGTATTTCTGATAAACCTCAGTGTTCAGCCATTTAAATAAACTGATGGCTTCATAATTGTGATTACCGCCATCGACATTCGGGATCCAGTCGCCCTGTTCGCGCGAATAATCCAGATATAACATTGAGGCAACCGCATCGACCCTTAAACCATCAATATGGAAATAATCTAACCAGAACAAGGCACTGGCGACTAAAAACTGCCGGACATAGTCTTTGCCATAGTCATAAATACAGGAATTCCAGTCCGGATGCCAACCACGGCGTGGATCGGCATATTCATACAAATGGCTGCCATCAAAACGGGCCAGACCATGGCCATCTTCCGGAAAATGCGCTGGTACCCAATCGAGCAACACGCCAATATCGGCTTGGTGGCAAGCGTCGACAAAAGCTTTAAACTGATCCGGACTGCCATATCTGGATGTGACTGCAAACAAGCCAAGCGGCTGATAACCCCAGGAGCCGCTGTACGGATGTTCCATAATCGGCATTAACTCGATATGGGTGTACCCCATGTCTTTAATATAGGGAATTAACTGCGCGGCAAGTTCAGGGTAAGTCAGCGGCGAACCGTCAGCGTGGGTACGCCAGCTGCCGGCATGTAATTCATAAATCGACATCGGACTTTGATAAGGCGCGTGCTGGCGTTGTTGCCAGTCACTATCCTGCCATTGATAGTGCTGATGGTCATACACCAATGAAGCATGCGATGGATACTGTTCGGCAGCAAAGGCCATCGGATCGGCTTTGTGCGGTAATAAATGTCCGGCCGCATCCTTGAGTTCGTATTTATAGCGCACTCCGGCAGCCACTTCAGGCATCACCAGCACCCAATGGCCACAGGCGGTTTTTTCCATTGGGTGGCAACGACCATCCCAGTCATTCATATCGCCAATCAAACTGATGCTGCTGGCATGCGGCGCATACACAGCAAAGCGGGTCGCTTTGATCGACTTTTTCGCCAGTTGCACTGTGATTAACTGAGCGCCCAATTGCCGATACAGATTTTCCGGCTGCATATTGACATAATGCACCGCAAAATAAGCTTCATCTTTAAATTGATAAGGATCAATCAGTTGATATTGATAACTGCCGTTTTGCACCTGTAAATAATAAGGTTCGGTTTTACGTTTACGCGGCAACTGCAGGCAAAAAACACCGGCGACAACATCGTCTGCTGTCAGTTCGCCGAGCAATTTGTCATCGGCCACACTAAAAGCGCTCACTGCAGTTGCTTTGGGTAAATACACCCGGATCAACCAGCCTTTTGCTGCCGGTTGCCAGCCAAGTACATCGAATGGCCGGGCACAACGAACTTCAGGTAACAAAGCAACAGTCATCTCATATCCTTTGAATCTGTATCGTTTAAGTGAAGGTAATATGCTGGAAAAATCCGGCCAGTGCAAGCCACTGACCGGTTCTCGTCATGCTGAATATAAGCCTGAACGACGGCTTGCTGTCAAATTTTGCAGATGCTGGCGTAAATGTGGTTGTGCTTCCAGTTGTTCCAGTGTCACGCTGAGCTTGCGCCGCCAGTTCGGATATTCATCACTGGTGCCCGGGACATTCACAGGCTCGGTCATTTCCAGCCAGTCTTCCAACTGCAGGCATAATAACTGGCAGTTGCCTTTAGCCAAATGTTGCTGCAGCGCAAAATTCAGTGTTCTGTCCATCGCCAGATGCTCGACACTGCGCGGATAATCGGCCGGTAATGCCTGATGTCCGTGCAATGAATCCAGGATCCGTTGTTTCGCCTTGTGCCGGTCAGCATAAAGTCCGGGCAACATAGCTTCAGTATAAAGACCCAGTTCCAGCCCTAACTTTAAGTCAGAGCAATGCCAGAAACCAATCAAGGTCGGCATATCGTGCGTGGTTAATGCCGACATCGCCTGCACCGGATAATGTGCAGTTGAAATATAACCGCCATCTTCGGCCTGGGCAAAAAAGAAAATGCGATACGAATACATGCCAAATTGCTGCAGCAATTCAAAAATACCATCTGGCACAGTGCCTAAATCTTCGCCAATGACCACAGCTTGCTGACGCTGACTTTCCAGCGCCAGAATACCGAGTAAATCCATAATGGGATAATACAGATAAGCCCCTTCCCCTGCACTTTGTGCTCCCTTAGGTACCCACCATAATCTGAGCAAGGCCATCACATGGTCAATCCGCAAGGCACCTGAGTCTTGCATGTTAGCCCGAAACAGTTCAATCATCGGCCGGTAAGCCTGACGGAATAACTGGTAAGGCAACATCGGTGGTAAGCCCCAGTTCTGGCCCTTCGGACCAAGAATATCAGGTGGCGCACCCACACTGGCATCGCGGCAATATAATTCGGCATTGGCCCAAATTTCAGTCGAGGCTTCGCTGACGCCAACGGCCAAATCGCGGTATAAACCCAGTAACATGCCGGCAGCTTTCGCTTGCTGCTGTACCTGCTCCAGTTGTTGCTGGGCGCAAAATTGCAGGTAACTGAAAAATTCGATGTCGTCCTGATGTTCAGCCGCAAAAGCCTGCACTGCTGCGCTGCCTGCCTGCTGATACTGGGCCGGCCAGTTTGGCCAGCCCCAGGCATGCGGGTCCTGCGCTATTAAATGCAGGTGCAAGGCATCATACAAAGCCAACTGCCGTAAACTGGCACCGCCCTGCTGTTTAAAGTTGTCAAAGGCCGCTACCAGCTCAGGATAGTCAGCCTGATGCTCACTGAACCAGTGAAACAGCGTTTTTAATGCCGGTAATTTCAATTGCATCACGCCGCTATAATCGACCAGCGGTTTTTGCCGTTGTAATTGTAATTGTTGCTGAAACTGCGGCGCATTGACTAAAGCGGCCGTCTGCTGACATTGGCCATAACCCGGTAATAACGGCACACTCAAATAAATGATATTGAGCCAACGCCTGGATGATGGGCTGTAAGGGCTGGCAGATTCAGGCATGGCCGGATACAAAGCATGAATAGGGTTTAAGCCGACAAAATCGGCCCCTTGCGCCGCCAGATAACTCACCAATCTGGCTAAATCAGCGAAATCACCGATGCCCCAGTTGCTGTCCGACTTCACGCCGTATAACTGAACTGACACCCCCCACTGTTTTTGTTGCACAAACTGGGTTGGCTGATAACAACGTTCTGGGGTGATGATCAAGGATTGGACAAATTGATCCTGATCATCGGCCAATTGGAATACCAATTGATGATACCCCAGTGGCAACGGCAGACTAAACTGGTAGTCGTACTGTTGATACTCTTCATCATCAAACACCATAGCTGCGGTTAATTCGGCATCTATCGCAGTAAAACTAAAGTGATGAACCTCACCTTGTTCCGTGGTCAGGGTCAGTTGAATAACGGTATGCACATCGTCAATCGGTAACCGGACCTGCACCAGATAACTGTCGGCTTTGGTCTGGACGGACACCGGATCTAACGGCTCCAGCCAGTGTTGTTTTTGCCGTTGCTCCAGTTGCTGACGGGCCAGCACTTCATTATCAGTGGCAAATCCAAGTGCAGTAAGTAGTTTAAGCTGATCCGGCTCGGCGACTTCGGTGGCATTCCCCCAGGCGTCCGTAAAGGCGGTTTCGATACCATTAAACTGAATTAAATCAGCGAGAAGTTGTTTATCCATAGGGGCTCCAAAATCAGATGCGTCGCTTTGTCAGTGCCGGTTTACAGTATAAGAGTCAGATGACAACCCGGCTGTTGCCAACGCAGTATACGTTGGAAAAAATTAGTTTCGATGGCTAAATGCAGTTTTATGTCATTAAATTACATAAATACGATTGCATAACGTTTTTATGCTTGAAAAGTGCTGAAAAACATGTAATTTTACTACACAAATTCTCATTATCAGGGGTATATCATGACTATCCGCGTTGCTATCAATGGTTTTGGCCGGATCGGCCGTAATGTTTTACGTGCTTTGTACGAAAGCAAAAAGGCATACGACATCAAAATCGTCGCCATCAACGATTTAGGCGATGCGGCTATCAATGCTCACCTGCTGAAATACGATACAGCACATGGTATTTTTGCTGCCAATGTTGAACATTCTGACAAAGCTATTTTTGTCAATCAGGATGAAATCCGCACGCTGAGTGAACGCAACCCGGCCAATCTGCCCTGGGCTGAGTTACAAGTCGACGTCGTGCTGGAATGTACCGGCCTTTTTACTGATCGTCAGACCGCTGGCGCGCATTTAACAGCTGGCGCGAAAAAAGTCATCATCTCAGCACCAGCGAAAGATGTTGATGCCACTGTGGTCTATGGCGTTAACCATGACGTGATCACGGCAGATATGACTATTATTTCCAATGCCTCATGCACCACCAACTGTTTGTCACCTATTGCCAAACCACTGAACGACGTACTTGGCATCGAATCAGGCCTGATGACAACTATCCACGCTTATACCAACGATCAGCGTCTGAGTGACGTCTATCATACTGACGTGCGCCGCGCCCGTGCTGCCGCCATGTCGATGATCCCAACCAAAACAGGTGCTGCGGCAGCTGTTGGTTTAGTGGTGCCGGCGTTAAAAGGTAAATTTGATGGTTTAGCCGTGCGGGTGCCAACGCTGAATGTGTCACTGGTTGATTTAACCTTTATTGCCGGTCGCAATACCACGGTTGAAGAAGTCAATGACATTATCCGCCAGGCTGCAGCGCAGTCACCGATGGATCAGGTACTGGCAGTAAATGATTTACCGCTAGTATCGGTCGATTTTAACCACAATCCAATGTCATCTATTTTTGATGCCACTGAAACCCGCGTCAATGGTCGTTTGGTCAAAGTGATGGCCTGGTATGACAATGAATGGGGTTTCAGCAACCGGATGCTGGACAACACCGTTGAGCTGATGAAACACAGCTGAGTTTTTGTTGCGAACATTTCGCAACATCCAATAAAAAAACCAAGGCGGCTGTGACCGCCTTTGTTATGATTGCCGCTTACAGAACTTTCTCACCTTTTCAGGTTGTTTCATATGTCAGACACTATATTCAATGTCACTGGGATCGCCGGACTGGCCGACTTGCCTTGTGATGTGCTGCAATTTGGCCAGGCCTGCGTGGTTGTCAGTCCTTACGGTGCCCATGTACTGTCTTATCAGCCAGAGCCGGGGCAGGAACTGCTCTGGATTTCACCCAAGGCAGTGTGGCAACAGCAAACGCCAATTCGAGGCGGTGTGCCAATCTGCTGGCCATGGTTTGGTGCTGCAGCAAGCGTGTTTCAGACCACAGCGGCGACATTGCCGAACCATGGCCTGGCCCGCACAGCGCTGTGGCAACTGACAGCCAAAGGGCAAGACGCCACGGCCAGCTGGCTCAGATTCAGTCTTGAACTTGCCGCATTACCCTATTGTGCTGAAGCTGTCACGCTGCATTATGATATCCGGTTATCAGAACAGCTGGAACTGACGCTGCATTGTGACAGCCCGGTGCTGCAACAGGCTGCATTACACAGTTATTTTCAGGTGCCGGATAGCCATCAGACCAGAGTCGAGCCATTGCCGTTCCAGTGGCAGGACAAAGTAGCCCAGGACAACTTATGCAGTGAACAGAGCTGGTTGCAATTTAGCGGCGAAATCGACCGGATTTATCAATCAACGTCGGAAAAACTGAAACTCAGCGCCAGTTCGTTGCAGCTTACCCTGCAACAGCAAGGTCATGATGCTTCAGTGTTATGGAATCCAGGCGCTGAGCGCAGTCGCAAAGTGCCAGATTTAGCCGCGGATAGTTACCAACATTTTGTTTGTGTTGAAACCGCCAAACTGGCACTGACTGCAGCCCCCCTGCACTTGCGGCAAGTGATCAAAGCTAGTTAACCAGTTGGGTTAATACAGACTGGAAATAAATTGATCTTCCAGTTGTATTTTCTGACCCGCCACAGTGGTCAATTCCAGCGTGAGCCGCCAGCGCATCTGCGGCTCGGTGCAAGCACCGAGCATAAACTGACTTTGCCAGCGTTGGCTGGCCACATCAAAACTGAAACTAAGCGGGATTTGCCCCATATAGTTACTGATACCTTCAATCTTACCTTTGGCACTGACAATCGGCTGGGCTGGAGTTAATTGCAGGGTTAGCAGTGATTCCACCGGCAGCCTGGCCGGGCTGTATTCAAGCTGATGGCCGGCAATCTGGACCTGATGCGTCAAAGCCAGACTCGGCACCGCAACATCATCAGGCTGACAAGCAAGCAGTAACAATAACGCAGTTAACGAAAATATAAGTCTCATAACATCAGTTCAACATCAAGCCGGGTTTTGCTAAATGTGGTTATTGTACACCTTTTTATCCCCGACTGAGAAAATGGCCGGATGCTGCGTAAAAACTGTACAGCAACATTGTTCTACATCATAAAACTGGCGTGTTCACCTATCTTTTTAGGGGTAAAACTCGTATTATCGCGCCCAAAGATTGGCAGGCAAAACAAGGCTGTTTTCAACAAAGCTTGCTAGACTGTCAATCTATTATAAGAAGGGTCGCCCCCAAGGGTGTGTTTTACTAACTAGCAAAAAACTGCAGCGGAACTCAACATGAGCCAGACCAAATCGTTAAATGTTGACTACAACTACACGGTTGTCCGCCTCTTTGCCCTCACTACGGTGTTATGGGGTATAGTCGGCATGAGCGTGGGTGTATTATTAGCGGCACAATTATATTGGCCAGCACTGAACTTCGACACAGCATGGCTGACTTATAGCCGCCTTCGTCCTCTTCATACCAATGCGGTAATTTTCGCCTTTGGTACCAGCGCCTTGTTCGCAACTTCTTATTATGTGGTACAACGTACCTGTCAGGTCCGGCTTTATGCGGAAAAACTGGCGATGTTTACCTTTATCGGCTGGCAAATTGTCATTATCGCTGCTGCCATTACCCTACCTCAGGGCATTAGCCAGAGCAAAGAGTACGCTGAACTGGAATGGCCAATCGATTTATTGATTGCAGTGGTCTGGATCAGCTATGCAGTGGTATTTTTTGGCACCATGATTAAACGTAATACCAGCCATATCTATGTTGCTAACTGGTTCTACGGTGGTTTTATTATTACCGTTGCTGCACTGCATATCGTCAACAGCATGGTGATCCCGGTTTCTTTAACCAAATCTTATTCTATCTACGGCGGTGCCGTCGATGCGATGGTGCAATGGTGGTACGGGCACAACGCGGTAGGTTTCCTGCTGACTGCCGGTTTCCTGGGGATGATGTACTACTTTGTACCAAAACAAGCTGGCCGTCCGGTCTATTCATACCGCTTATCAGTGGTGCACTTCTGGGCACTGATCGCGTTATACATCTGGGCTGGTTCACACCACTTACATTACACTGCCTTACCTGACTGGACTCAGTCTGTTGGTATGGTGATGTCAGTCATTCTGTTTGTCCCAAGCTGGGGTGGCATGATCAACGGTATCATGACGCTGTCTGGCGCCTGGCATAAACTGAAAACAGACCCGATTTTACGTTTCCTGATCGTCTCGTTATCTTTCTACGGCATGTCAACCTTTGAAGGTCCGATGATGGCTATCAAGTCGGTTAATGCGCTGTCTCACTACACTGACTGGACCGTTGGTCACGTTCACTCAGGTGCTTTAGGCTGGGTAGCGATGGTGTCTATCGGTGCTTTGTATCACTTAATCCCGGCAGTCTTTGGTCAAGGCCGGATGTACAGTGTCAAACTGGTCAATACCCACTTCTGGTTACACACCACAGGCGTCGTGCTGTATATCGTTGCCATGTGGATCAGCGGTATTATGCAAGGCATGATGTGGCGTGCGGTCAACACTGACGGTACTCTGACTTACAGCTTCGTTCAATCGCTGGAAGCCTCTTATCCGTTCTACCTGATGCGCTTTATTGGTGGTGTGTTTGTGGTCACAGGTATGCTGGTGATGGCGTACAACGTGATTAAAACAGTCCGTGCCAAAGAAGGCGTGTTAGAGCCAGTAGCTGAAGCGGCCTAAGGAGCTTATTGTGTCTAAGAATTATCATGAAAAAGTAGAAAAAAGCGCCGGCTGGCTGGCTATTCTGACCGTGGTTGCCATTAGTTTTGGTACCCTGGTTGAAATTACGCCGCTGATGTTTATCAAAGATACCACCACCCCGGTTGATGGCCTGAAGCCATATACCGCGCTGCAGATGGAAGGCCGTGATATCTTTATCCGCGAAGGCTGTACTAACTGCCACAGTCAGATGATCCGCCCGTTCCGGCATGAAGTGGAACGTTATGGTCATTATTCAGTTGCCGGCGAGAGCATCTGGGAACACCCGTTCCTGTGGGGCTCGAAAAGGACTGGTCCTGATTTGGCGCGGGTTGGTGGTCGTTACAGCGATGACTGGCACTATGCTCACTTAATGGATCCACGTTCTGTTGTACCACAGTCCAACATGCCAGCTTATCCATGGCTGGAAACCAATGTGCTGGACGGTAAGTTAACTGCGAAAAAGCTGGAAATTTTCCGCTCATTTGGCGTGCCTTACACTGACGAAGATATCGCTGGTGCTGAAGCTGCCGTGAAAGGGAAAAAAGAAATTGACGCCCTGATTGCTTACCTGCAATCACTCGGCACAGCGTTGAAGTAAGCCTTATGGATTACGCAACTATACACAGCTTTTACACCGTGATTATATTTGCGGCTTTTATCGGTCTGCTGATTTGGGTCTTCCTGATCAAACGCAAACCTGATTTTGATGATGCAGCGAACGCGATTTTCGCTGACGAAAAAAAGCCGCAAAAACAACAACAACAGGAGTCGGATCATGAGTAGCTTTTGGAGTGCTTGGATCATTGTTTTAACTATCGCATGTATTGTGCTTTGCACCGTGTTGCTGACGTGGAACCTGAAAAACCACGTTGGCGTGCCGGAAGGTGAAACTACTGGTCACGAGTTTGATGGCATTGAAGAAATCAACAATCCACTGCCAAAATGGTGGACCATTATGTTTTACGCCACCATCGTCTGGTCGGTGTTTTACTTCGCAGCTTATCCTGGTTTAGGCAACTGGAAAGGTTTGCTGGGCTGGACCAGCTCGAATCAGGGTATTACTTCACTGGCAGAATCCAAAGCTGCGATTGAAGCAAACAAAACTGCTGGTACCCTGTCAGAGCTGGACCGCGAATATGCTAAAGCAGAAAAAACCTTTGCGGTGGAATTTGCTAAATATACCAGCCGTCCGGTGGAAGAACTGGCCTATGACCCACAGGCTTTAAAAGTTGGTCAGCGGTTATTCCTGCAAAACTGCGCTCAGTGTCATGGTTCAGATGCCCGTGGTCAACGTGGTTTCCCGAACCTGACTGACAATGACTGGTTGTATGGCGGTACTGTCGATAAGATCAAAGAGACCTTATTACACGGCCGTAAAGCAGCCATGCCAGCCTGGGGTGATGCTTTAGGTGAACAAGGCGTGAAAGAAATGACCGCTTATGTGTTAAGTTTGTCTGGCCGTAAAGTCAATGACAAAGACGCTGAAGCTGGTAAAGCCAAGTTTGGCATGTGCGCCGCCTGTCACGGTGCCGATGGCAAAGGCAGTCTGGCGCATAATCTGCCATTTGGCGCGCCAAATCTGACCGATACCATTTGGTTATATGGTGGCTCTGCCGGCAGTATCGAACAAACGCTGTTAAAAGGCCGTAACGGTCAGATGCCAGCCTTTAAAGATACGCTGGGTGAAGATAAGATCCATGTAATCGCTGCTTACGTTTACCGTCTGTCCCGTCCGGACGACACTAAATAACAGTGCAGTAACTGCTGTGATAAGCCCCGGGAACGGGGCTTATTGTTATCAGCTGAGGTGAACAATGCTCGTAAAACCCTGGTATAAACAATTCTGGCCCTGGTTACTGATCGCTATCCCAATTGCGACTGTGCTGAAAAGCGGCCACACCATCTATTTGATGAACCAACAAAGCCCCGATCTGGTAATTGATGATTATTATGCCGAAGGCAAAGCCATCAATATGAATCTGGCGAAATTCCGTGAAGCCGCCCTTCGCAACCTGCAGGGTCATATCTTACTGGCCGGCAATAAAGCGATAGTCCGATTTGAAAAAAATGTCGCTCTGGACCAGGCACTTACATTGCAGTTCGTCCATAACACTGTGGCTGCCAAGGACTTTACCGTCAAAGCCGAGCGCAGTGGAGAAAACCTGTTTGTGGCAGAATTACCAGCCACTTTAACCGGCAAATGGAATTTACTGGTGACGGATGACAGTCAGCAATGGAAATTACGCAGCACGATGATGTTGCCGCAAACGACTGAAATCAAGCTGACGTATTAATATGCCCGAAACCTCCGTAGTCGCTTGTTTTCATTGCGCTGAAGCAGTGCCAGCCGGCAGCAATTACAGCTTGTTATTTGATGGTCAGATGCGGCAATTTTGCTGCCCTGGCTGTCATGCTGTCGCCGAAACCATTATCGAGCAGGGTTTGGCGGATTACTACCGCTTTCGCACCAGCCCGGCCAGCAAAGCCAGTCCCCTGCCCGACAAATTGCAACAGCAACTGCAAAGTTATGACAACGCCGAAGTGCTGGGTGATTTATCCAGCCGTGATGGTGACTGGCAACAGGTTGAACTCTCGATTAGCGGCATGAGTTGCGCGGCCTGCGCCTGGCTGATTGAAAAACAACTGACGCAAGATCCAGCTATTGCCAAAGTATCGGTCAATTCCGGCACCGCACGCTGTGCTTTACGCTGGGATCCGGCACAAACCAAACTCAGCACCATCTTAGGGCGGATTGCCCAATTGGGTTATCAGGCAAGCCCTTATATCAGCGATCAGGAAGAACAAAGTTACCAGCAGGAAATGAGCGCTTACCTCAAACGGTTGGCTGTATCCGGCATTATGTCAATGCAAGTGATGATGCTGGCCTTTGGCTTGTATTTTGGTGATTACACCGGCATCGAACAGCAATATGAAGGTTATTTACGCTGGATCAGTCTATTCCTGACCTTGCCTGTGATGTTTTTTGCCGCCGCACCTTTTAGTAAAAGTGCCTGGCGGGCACTGCGCAGCAAAGAGCTGAATATGGACGTGCCGATAGTACTGGCGCTGTATTACACCTTTGCCGCCTCCACCTATGGCACCATCACCCATAGTGGTGAAGTGTATTTTGAATCCGTCTGCATGTTTGTTTTTCTGCTGCAGTTGGGTAAGTTTTTTGAATTCCGCGCCCGCAAACAAGCGCGGGATGCGACCAGTAATTTGTTGAAAATTATGCCGGTTACTGCCCAGTTATGGGATGGCGAGCAAGCGATTGGCACTTCAGCCCGCAGGCTGCAAGCCGGTGATCTGATCCTGGTCAAAGCGGGCGAAACCCTGCCGGCCGATGGGATCATCAATCAAGGCAGCAGCAGTGTTGATGAGTCCATGCTGACCGGTGAATACCGCGCTGTGGCAAAACAAAGCGGTGATCAGGTGCTGGCAGGCTCGGTCAATCATGACGGCGTCCTGATCATTGAAGTCAGTAAAGCCCTGACCGAATCAAGGCTCGGCCAAATCATTCAACTGCAGCAGCAAACCCTGCATCAGAAACCTCAATTACTTGAAAAGACTGACAAAATCGCTCGTTTTTTTGTGCAGCGTTTACTGGTAATTGCCACTTTAACCTTTGGTGTCTGGTACTTTTTTATTGATGCGGATCGGGCTTTTTGGGTGACCTTGTCGGTGCTGGTTGCCACCTGCCCTTGCGCCTTGAGTCTGGCCACCCCAACCGCTATTACTTGTGCCCTGGCGCGGCTCAATCGCAAAGGCATTCTGATTAAAAACCAGCAAGTACTGGAGTTTTTACCCAGGTTAAGCCGGTTGTTTTTTGATAAAACCGGCACTTTAACCGCCGGTCAATTCAGTATTGCCCGTATTAAGCAATGCCAGACTGAATTTAGCGAAGCGCAACTACTGGATCTGATAGCCAACTTAGAGGCCTATTCTGAGCACCCGATTGGCCGGGCTTTTGCACCATTTTTACAACAACGACTGACCTTGACCGAGGTCGAGCTAGTGGTTGGCAGTGGTATCAAGGCAAAGTGGTTAAGCAATTCAGGTCCACGGCTGTTACAGATCGGCAACGCCGCGTTTTGCCAGCAACAGGCTCAAGCCGATATGCAGGTGTATTTTTGTATCGATGGCCAGTTACATGCGCAATTGCAGCTGGCCGATGCGTTAAGAGCAGAAATACCGGCGCTGATCCCAGCGCTCAATGCCTTAGGTATTCGCTGTGGCATTCTGACCGGAGATAGCTCAGATCAGGCTGAACAGATAGCGAAACAACTTGGCATCACTGATTTAACCAAATCCTGTAGCCCGGAACAAAAAGTTGCTCAGATAAGCAACGCAGTGGCGCAAGGTGATATAGTGCTGATGGTCGGTGATGGTATCAATGACAGTCCTAGTTTTCATGCCGCCCACGTTTCGGTGGCGCTGGACAGTGGCACTGATTTATCGAAAAATCAGGCTGATGTGGTGTTATTGCACAATGACCTGAGCCTGCTGACTGAACTGATCAGCGGGGCCCAATTGGCGAAAAAAGTCGTGCGGCAAAATCTGGCTTGGGCTGTTGGTTACAATCTGGTGATCATACCGCTGGCGGTTTGTGGTTTTGTTTCTCCTTACATCGCGGTGATTGGGATGTCTTTTAGCTCTTTGCTGGTGGTATCCAATTCTTTGAGGTTATTAAAACAATGAGCATTATTTATGTGCTGATCCCAATCGCAGTGCTGTTTGTGATGATTGGCCTGGCGGTGTTTTTCTGGGCTGTGCGCTCGAAACAATTTGATGATCTCGACAAAGAAGCTTTTAGTATTTTATTTGATGAAAAAAAACCTGCGGCTGTGCAAAAACCAACCCCGGCTGAGCCGGCAAAACAACCAGACTAAGCCGGCTTGGAACCGACCGCATGACTGAACCACTGAACTTTGCTGCTGCAGTGCTGATTGGACTGCTGGGCAGTGGTCATTGCCTGGTGATGTGCGGCGGCATTGTCAGTGCCTTGCAATTGTTAATGCCTGATCAAAGTCAGAAGCTTAAGTTACAACTGGCTCTCAGCGCAGGTCGCTTATTGTGTTACAGCCTGCTGGGTGCGCTGGTCGGTGCCCTTGGCGTGCTGGCGATGCAGCTGGCCGGCGGTACTATGCACAGTTTGCGTTTATTATCCGGTCTGATGTTGCTCCTGATGGCGCTTTATGTCAGTAAGCTCTGGCCGGTGCTGGCACTGCTGGAACAAGCGGGTCGCCCGCTCTGGCGTCTGATCCAACCCTGGACCCGCCGGTTGTTGCCGCTCAATAGCCCCGGCAAAGCCCTGGCTTATGGTCTGGGTTGGGGTTTATTGCCCTGCGGTCTGGTCTACTCCAGTTTAAGCTGGAGTCTGGCTAGTGGCTCCGCCTGGCAAGGGGCGCTGTGGATGCTTTGTTTTGGTATTGGCACCTTACCGGCATTATTGCTGGCAGGCCAGGCCGCCACTGCGCTCAATCAATTTAAACAACAGCGCTGGGTACGCTGGAGTATTGCCGCCATGCTGGCACTTTACGGACTCTATACAATTTACCTTGCACTGGCGCATTTAGTTTTTTAAGCTGTGCTGGTATTTTTTTGGCTATAAAATGGAAAACCAACCGATGAGCGCGATTAACTGCCAGGATTGTGGCTTTAGCCAGTTATGTTTGCCGTTTTCTCTGAATGATGCCGAGCTGGATAAGCTGGACCATATTATTCAGCGCAAACGCCCTTCGCACAAAGGTGATCATCTGTTTGAAGCAGGTAAACCCTTGCATGCTCTTTATGCGGTTCGTACCGGTTCGTTTAAAACCTACACCCTGTCCGAACAGGGTGAAGAGCAAATTACCGGTTTTCATCTGCCTGGTGATGTGATTGGTTTTGATGCTATCGGCAATCAGTGCCATCCAAGTTATGCCATGGCGCTTGAAACAGCCATGGTCTGTGAAATCCCTTATCAGAATTTGGATAATTTACTGGATCAACTGCCTAAATTGCGGCAACAACTGATGAGGCTGATGAGTCAGGATATCTCTGGCGATCAGCAGATGATGTTGTTATTAAACCGGAAAACCGCAGAAGAAAAATTAGCCGCATTTTTAACCAATCTGGCGCAACGTTTTGGCAATCGTGGTTTTTCCCGCAAAGAATTCCGCTTGACGATGACCCGCGGTGAAATTGGTAACTACCTGGGTCTGACGGTAGAAACTATCAGCCGGCTGCTTGGTCGTTTTCATAAAGACGAGCTTATTCATGTTGATGGCAAACTGATCGTGATTAGCAATTTTGATGAACTGAGCAAAATTGGCGGCATCAGTAAAACGCCCTGTTAAGCAAGGCTTTGATCTAAACCAAGGTTTGTCACTGCAGACTCCGGTAACTTAGCTAAACTGTATTGGTCAGTTGGTTTATAAGGAGATCTGCAATGGCAACATATCAGGATGTACTGGTGGTGCTTGACCCCAGTCAGGAAACGCAAAAAGCACTGGACCGTGCCATCGAATTATCCACCCACACAGCCTGTCACCTTACCGCTTTTTTATCCATTTACGATTTCTCTTATGAGATGACTACCATGTTATCCGGCGAAGAACGGGAGTCAATGCGCCAGGCCGTGATCACCGACCGTGAGCTTTGGATTGAACAACTGCTGGCCCCAGCCCGGCAAAAAGGGATTAATGCCAGTATCAAAGTGGTGTGGCATAACAGACCCTTTGAAGCCATCGTGAAAACAGTGCAGGATCATGGCTATGATTTGGTGATCAAAGCGACCCATCAGCATGATGTGCTGAAATCACTGATTTTCACCCCAACCGACTGGCATATCCTGAGAAAATGCCCCTGCCCGGTATTATTGGTCAAAGAACATGCCTGGCCTGCTGCTGGCCATATTCTGGCGGCAGTGAATGCAGGTAGTGAACAACCGCATCATAAATCGCTGAATCAGCTGATTATCCGCCAGGCGCAAGCGATGGCGACTTTATTAGGTGCCACAGTCCATCTGGTCAACGCCTATCCCGGTACCCCTATTCATGTGGCAATTGAAATTCCGGAATTTAATCCGGCTGAATATAATGACAGCATGAAACATCATCATCAGGATGCAGTCCGTGCTTTGGCGCAAAATTATGGCATCAGCCCGCAATGTACCCATGTCCTCGAAGGCATGCCAGAAGATGTGATCCCGAAAGTTGCCCGCAGCATTGATGCCGAAATGGTGATTATTGGCACTGTCGGCAGAACAGGTTTATCTGCTGCTATCATTGGTAACACCGCTGAGCATGTGATAGACCGGCTAGAATGCGATATCCTGGCGTTAAAGCCTGACAAGGATGTAACAGCGTCCTGACCGTGCCAGCCCTCAGCGACTAACCACTGTGGGGCTGGCTGTCCGAGCCTTGTTTCATGCCCACTTCCGGCCATGTCGGCAAAATTGCTGCTCTGAAGCTGATTGGCAAAGTCTGCCGATCCGTTATAATGTGCGCCATTTTTCCCAACAGGTGTTGTTATGTCTCACTCGGCTGAAGCGAAAGCTCAATATAATCTGAACAAATTACACAAACGTCTGCGTCGTGGTGTGGGTCAGGCCATTGCTGACTTCGGCATGATCGAAGAAGGCGATAAAGTGATGGTTTGTTTGTCCGGTGGTAAAGACAGTTACACCTTACTGGATATCCTGCTGAATCTACAGCAATCTGCCCCGATCAATTTTTCGCTGGTGGCGGTCAATCTGGATCAAAAGCAACCTGGTTTTCCAGCCGAGGTGCTGCCAGCTTATCTGAGTCAGCTTGGCGTTAATTTTCAAATCGTCACTGAAGACACTTACGCTATCGTCAAAGAAAAAATTCCGGAAGGAAAAACCACTTGTTCTTTATGCTCGCGGCTGCGTCGTGGCATTTTATATCGCACCGCAAAAGAGCTGGGCGCGACCAAAATTGCGCTCGGACATCACCGTGATGACATGATTGAAACAATGTTTTTAAACATGTTTTATGGTGGCAAACTGAAATCAATGCCACCAAAGTTACAAAGTGACAATGGCGAACATATCGTGATCCGGCCGCTGGCTTATTGCCGGGAAAAAGATATTGAAAAATACTCCGACGCGAAACAGTTCCCGATCATCCCTTGTAACCTCTGTGGTTCACAAGATGGTTTACAGCGCCAGGTGGTGAAAGAAATGCTGCAGGACTGGGACAAACGTTTCCCAGGCCGGATTGAAACTATGTTTCAGGCCATGCAGAACATTGTACCTTCCCATATGATTGATAAAAATCTATTTGATTTTAAAGCTGTCAGTCACAACACTGATGTGATGGAAGGTGATACCGCTTTTGATAAGGTTGCTGTGCCGGCGATTCCGGTTGGCCTGCTGGCTGAAGACGAAGAAGACATCGCGACATCGGCTGTGATGGTACAAAAACTCGAGCTGGTCTAACACCCGCCTTCATCTGAGTCGTGCCTGCCATGAACCGCTCATCCTAAACTGCTGCTTTATCTACCATGTCCTGTAGCTCGGATTCGCCGCATAGCAGCAGTCCGAGCTACGATTGAACAGAATCCTAACCTATTGATTTAAAATACACGAATGGATCTACGCGCGGCGTGCGACGCGCGGCGTCCGACCCTCTGCATAGCACTGCGGTGATCCTTCGCGCTTCGCTGGCTATGCTGCGAACATCCATCGATAAAATCAATTAAATCTCACCATTTTATGCGTTAGATAGTGCAACCATTGTTCGTTAGTATCTAGCGGCCTCAGGGTTTTACTGTGAGCAATCAGCAGGTGTCGTAATTTTTAACTTCAAAGCCCGGATTTGGCGCATACTGCGAAGCTCTGTTAATTTGCGCTCAGCGTGAACAACACAAGGGCAACACCGAGGTCAGCTTTCGGCTTTGACTTCGCCAGTCGTTCATCACAAGGCTGTTTCAGGCAAAGCGACCTGCACAGAGCGGACAAAGGCTGATGTTTTTTACGTTTAAATGAGACAAGGTGCATATGAAAATAATTAAACGTCTTTATACAGGTTTTGCTTTTCTGCTGGTCATTATGCTGGGGATCACGATTTTAGGCTTGGTGAAAATCGGCATCGCTAATGACAATTTAACTCAGTTATCTGAACAAACTGCGATAGAGCAGCGCCAAACTATTAATTTTCGTGGCAGCGTGCATGACAGAGCCATTTCAATTCGCGATGTGGTGCTGGCAGCAAACATGGAAAGCGCCAAAAGCCACCAGCAAGACATCATCAGACTGAATAACTTTTATCAGCAGGCTGCCAGTACGCTGGATCAGTTATTTATGAAAAATATGCCAAGTTCAGTAGAAATGTCACTGCTCAAAGATATTCAGCAGACAGAGCAACTGACTGTGGCCAACACGGCTCAATTATTGACCATGCTTGACAATGATCAGTCGGCAGCAGCGAAACAATTTCTGCAAGACACCGTCTCACCAGGCTATAGCGAGTGGCTTAAACGCATCAATAAATTAATTGATGTCCAGGAAAGTAAAATACAACAAGAAGTGAAAGCTGCTCGGGAACAAACCAATAGTTTTCAATCGATTATGACTACAGTCACCTTAATCGCGCTGATTGTTGGTGCTGTTGTCGCGGTGCATCTGGTCAGCGCTTTAAAGCGCATTATCGGTGGCGAACCTGAGTATGCTGCCCTGGTAATTAATCAGATCACTGCAGGTGATTTAACGGTGAGTGTGAGCGCGAGTGGAGAGCATAGTATTTTAACTGCAGTCAAACATCTGACCCAGCACCTGACGCAGATGACCAATAATTCGATGCGTGCTGCCGCCGAGTTATTAGTGGCTTCCAGCGCCTTGTTACATACCTCAAAACAAAACGAGTTGTTAACCGGTAATCAAAAGCTGGAAACTGAACAAGGTGCCAGCGCCGTCACGCAGATGTCAGCGACAGTGCTGGAAGTAGCGAATCACACCAGTGCAGCAGCAAGTTTAGCTCAAACAGCCATGGATGAGTTTAGTGCGGGTCAGCAAGAGGTTAGCAAAACGCAGCAAAGTATTAATGCCCTTGCCGATAAAGTCAGCGAAGCTGCTGATGTTATTCACAATTTGTCAGAAGATGGCCGGCAGATTGGCACTGTATTAGAGGTGATCCAGGGCATCGCAGAGCAGACGAATTTATTAGCGCTAAATGCTGCAATTGAAGCGGCAAGAGCTGGCGAACAAGGTCGCGGTTTTGCAGTGGTGGCAGATGAAGTGCGTAATCTGGCGCGCCGGACTCAGGAATCGACCCGCCAGATCCAGGCTGTGATTGAAAAAATGCAACAGAGTTCGACTCTGGCGGTGAAAGTGATGAATGAAGGCAAGCAGCAGGCACAGCTGAGTGTGCAACAAGCGCGTTGTGCCGGTGACTCCTTAGATGTGATCAATTTGTCAGTCACCCGGATCAATGATATGAACATGCAAATAGCCACTGCAGCCGAAGAACAATCTGTGGTTGCCACCGAGATCAACAGAAACTTTAGTCAGATCACCCAGTCAGCCCTGAAGGCCGAACATGAGGCAACCAAAATTACCGATGCCAGCAATCAGTTAACCGCCTTGGCCAGCAAACTTGAATCTAATGTCAAACAGTTCAAAATCAGTTAAAGGTTTGATTCTGGCACCAGAGCAGCAGCGGATGCAAGCCGCCGGACTGTCCCTGTTTGCAAGGGCAGTCCAGCTGGCGCAGGCTGTCGCTGGCGAGCGGAATAAATAACTTTGCGATCGGACTGACCATCCCGCCTCTGTCTTACGTATACCGAGCATCATGTTCAGACAACAATGCAGGATTGAGAGTGATGTTCAGTTTTTTTAAGCGCGACCCGGTGAAAAAATTACGTCAGCAGTATGATGCAAAAGCAGAGCAAGCCATGCTGGCACAACGCAAAGGTGATATGCGGTTATTTGCCGATTTAACCGCAGAGGCAGAAGCGTTGTGGCAGCAGTTGGAAACATTGCAAACCGGGCGCAGCCAATAACGCCAGCTTCATTGAACAGTGGGACAAGTCTGTTCTGTTACAGGCTTTTAAACCAGTGCCAGATCCCAAATGAATAACCATCGAGTAAGTCAATGCCAAGGGCGGATTTAACTAAATACAGCAGCAATAAACCAGCCAGCATACAGAAAGATAACAACAGACTGATCATCAGTGCCTGGCCCAGCAAAGACAACTGGCGGGCGTGCCGGCTTTGCTCGCGCACGTTGCGACCGGCGACAAACACATAATAATATCGAAAGCGCCACAACGACAAAGTACCGCGTACATCAATGCGGTGTTTTCCCCACTGCCTGGCGCCTAATGCCACTCTGAGTTCAGCCAGTTGCTGCTCAGTGAAACTTTGCTGTACTGCAGCCGGCATCCGGCTAAGCAGCTTTTGAATGGTTGGATCTTGCCGGATATCTTCAGGCACTGAAACTGTCATCGCGTATCCCGTTCTGATTAACTTTTTGGCTGGCTGGGGCGACAAAAATCTCGTTGCACTCTTTGCTCGATGAACGGTGATGCCTGCCGCAGCTGAGTGCGCAAATAGATACAACCCAGCCGCTGCATCTGATAATTACGCACCAGGGGTAAGGTTTTGCTATAAATCGCATGAGGCGAAGCCACCACCTGCGCCAGCGTCTGATACGCCAGTGCTTTTTGCTGCACCGTCAGGTAACTCCAACGCGAAAATGCCACTGCTAAAGTGCGATGCTGCACATCGTCCAGATAAGGCCCATACTGTTTTGCCAGGGCAATTTGCTCAAAAGCATCGGTTAAACGAAACTGGACTGAAGCTAAATACCAGGCATAATCGGCATAAGCCACAGCCCAGGCTGGGCGCAACCGAATGGCATCAGTATAATACTGCTCCACCCCAGCCATCTGCTCGCTGGCCAAATAACCTTTAAACCAGCCCCACTCCTGCACTTTGGCCATCATTAATAAATAGTGCGGGTGCGCAGGTTCCAGTTGCAGCACCTTGTGCATGGCTGCATCGGCCGCCTGAAACTGCGCTTCGGTCAGTTGGCTGCTGTCACTGTTCCACTGATATAACCAATGTTGCACCTGAAAATAATTCATGCTGGCCCAACCGGCTCGCCACACTAATGTCAGCAACCAGACGACTGTCACAGCCAGCAGCACAATGATCAATCGTTTGGTGTTAAGTGCCAGTGGCGCTGTGTGCATGACTGATTCCTTATCAGGCCGGAAAGTGCATTGACTGTGCGATCAATGCCGGATGTTCGTTCACCAGCCGACTGGCATAGCTCGCATCCGTCAGCGCGGCGACGGCGGCAAAAGCGGCGGCCAGTTTTGGTGGCCGACGCTGCAGATTGTGACAGTCTGTCGCCATAATGGTGAATAGTCTTTGTTGTAACAAGGCTGCTGCACATTGCTGATGCCGCTCGCCCAAATCACCCAGCACCGAAGATGCCGTCAGTTGAAACAAACAACCAGCGCGGATCAGTGGGTTTAACACCGAGAGATCGGCCTGCACTTCCCTATTGCGCTCAGGATGAGCAATCATCGGCACAATATTACGCTGCAACAGCCACTTCATTAATTTGTCACTGCCAGGCGGAATATGACTATGCGGAAACTCCAGTAATAACACTTGCTGGCCTTGCCAGGTGCCTAGCATCGGCAACTGTTGCTGCGCAACGGCCAGCATCAGATCGGCAGTGACTCTGACCTCAGCCGCAGCTGATAACTGGATGTTGATGCCAGCGGCTTGCGCCGCCTGTTGTAACACCACCAGGCTTTGTTGAATAGTCAACGGCGTATTATCAAAATAACCAGGATTAATATGCGGTGTGGCGACCATATGACTGATGCCATCGGCCACAGCTAAGCGTAACAACGCCAGCGATTCAGTCAAATCACTGGCGCCATCATCGATGCCCGGTAAAATATGGCAATGCAGATCAATCATGCTGATTCTGATTTTTCCGCATAATACTGATAATAACCGTATGAACCATAATATTTTTCCGCTTTTTTCATATCCAGATCGTTCAGCACCACACCAAAAACTTTGGCATGAGCTGTCACTAGCTTCGACAGCGATAACTGGATCAAACCACTGCGGGTGTGATCAGCTTTGACCACCACCACCACCGCATCAGCAAAACGCGATAACACCAAGGCATCGCTGACCGCATGGACCGGCGGCGTATCGATAATAATTTTACTGTAACGCGATTTAAGCTCAGTTAATAAAGCTTCAAAACGTGGGTTTGACAATAATTCCAATGGATTGAGCGGAATTGCGCCTGCAGCCAGAATATCCACCCCACTCTTTTCATCGGTGACAATACAATCGGCCAGACTTTCAGTTTCCGCCAGATAGTTGGCTAAACCGGGCTGGAAAGCTGGTAACCCAAAACGCTTGGCGACTGTTGGTTTACGCATATCGGCATCAATCAACAACACTTTTTCCAGCTGGGCATAAGCAAAAGCGATATTGCTTGACACTGTTGATTTGCCCTCTTCCGGAATAGAAGATGTTACTTCAATCACTTGCAGTGGTTTATCAATCGCCAGTAACGAAATACTGGTTCTAATACTGCGCACCGCTTCACTGAATTGCCGCTGCTCTGGATCGAAGAACAGTTTATTCCGTTCGGTATCCGCCATTTTACCCGGTACCGAAGGCAACATGCCAAGCGCGCGTTGTTGCAACAATTGTTCGATATCCTGGTTCGTTTTGATGGTATCGTTCAGCGATTCCATCACAAAAGCCACAATAACGCCAAAACCGAGCGCGGCGATAAATGCCAGTACCACAATCAACTTGCGCTTTGGTTTAAATGGATCCGTCGCAGGCATAGCCCGATCGGTAAAACGGGCTATGGCAGAGTTAAAATCACCCGCCACTTCGGTTTCTTTTTGTCGCGCCATAAAGGTATCAAACAACTGACGGTTGGTTTCTACTTCACGTTGCAACCGTTGGTATTCTGTTTCTTTACCACTTAAATCCTGATACTGCACTTTGGCGCGCGACATTTCCGCTTCCAGTGAATTCAGGTTCTGCGTCGCGGTTTGAGCTTCGCTTTCGATACCGGCAATCAGCTTACGGATCTGTTCACGCAGGTTGTCCTGCACCGACACCAATTCTGATTTAGCTGCCAGTAATTTCGGGTGTTTCGGGCCGTAAATTTTGCTCAGCTCAGACACTTTACGTTCCGCCGTCACTTGCTCGCGCTTGACGTTTTGCACGCCAGGATGGGCGGTAATTTCCGGTAAAGATTCTATGCGGTCAATTTTATCGCTGCCGTATTGTGAAATAACCCGGATAAAACCATCGACCTGGGCTTTTTTCGCCCGGGCAACGGTAATTTCAGTGCCAAGCCGCTCCAGCTCCTGGCTGCCCAGACTACGCACACCGGCCACATCAATCAGACCTTCCCGAATGCGGAATTCCTGCAACGCTTGTTCTGATTGGTCCAGTCTTAACCGCAGTTCACCTAAACGGCCACCAAGCCAGGTATTCGCCTTTTGTGTGATGCCCATTTTGGCTTCTAACTGGCTTTCAATGTAGGCATCCCCTACTGCATTCGCCACCGCAGCCGCCAGTTTTGCATCATGCGATTCAAAAGTGATATTCACCAACTGGGTTTTGCGCACCGGCTCAATGCTCAAGCGACCGACAAATTTTTCGATCAGTTTCTCTTTAGCCCGGGCAGCTTTATCTTCCGGCGATAAAGCTGCGGTTTCTGCCGGTAAAAATGGCAGTTGCTCTTTAATCATGCTGGTCAGGGAAGGCTCCGGAATAAAATCCGGATGTTCAGCCAGCTTTAACCGGTCAATCACGGTTTCTGCAATACTACGGGATTTTAAAATCTCAAACTGCGTCAGGTAATATTCCTGCTGCATCGAGTTGATACCGTACACTTCTTCAATTTTTACCGCCTTGGCCTGCTGTGCTTCAATCAGCAGGGTGGCTTTGGAACTGAACAAAGGTTTCATGTTCAGCACCACAAATACCGTCAGTGCAGCGACCAGAATTGCCAGTAATAAAATGCGCCACTTTGCTCTGTTGATCACAGCAAAATATTTACGCAGGTCGATCACTTCTTCCCTGGCCTGGTTTGAGCCTTGCGATTCAACAATTAACGACATTAGAAAAATCTCTGTTCAATGGTGATGGTATCACCGGCGCTGATCCGGCTGGTTAAAGTACCATTTTGCGTGGTGTTTTTGTCGCCTTCACGGGAGATAAAAATTTTCTCCCGTGAGGCACGTTCTGTCAGACCACCCGCCAGTGCTATCGCCTGGTTGACTGTCATGCCCGGCTGATAAGGGTATCCGCCGGGTTTTTTCACTTCACCATGAATATAAAATGGCCGGTATTGCACAATACCGACAAAAACGTTTGGTTCGACGAAATAATCGCCTTTCAAGCCCTGATATACATGCTGCTCAACCTGTTTAATGGTCATACCGGTCACTTTGATTGTGCCCAGAAACGGATAATTGACTGTGCCATTATCCGTCAGCTGAGTTTCAAGTTTAAGTTCATCCTCACCAAAAACCTGGATCACAATAATATCTCCAGGGCCCAGGATGTAATTGTCAGCTTCCTGAGCCTGAACTAACACCGAGCATACCAATATCCATACGAGCAGCAGGTACTTCATCACTTATCCTTACAGAGTAAACGCGGCGGTGAGGCCGAAAATAGTCCGATCATATTCAATTGCCGCCACTGAAGAATTACGATCTTCCAGTTGCGCAAAAGCAGTCAATTTTAGCCAGCGTAACATTTGGTGACTGAGTTCTGCCGTGGCAATACGGCTGGTATCAGTCCGGTTCAACACGTTGTATTCGTTATCCATATACTCAAGCGATAATTTGGTGCTCCAGCTTTCGCTCCAGTCATGGTTCCAGCCAACTGCTGCACTGGTTTCCAGAATGTAGTCGCCTGTCACGTTGACAGAGTCAACGTCTTTAGCGCGACGACCGGCAGCAAAATCAACCGCGGTATAGGTCAGCGGTTGCCAGACAAAAGTGGCTTCCCAGGCAAAACCGCCGAAATCTTCCCGCTGGGCGATTTCAAAGTTTTTGTCCTGATAACCCAGTTTCAGCGCACCCACGCTCACCGTGGTAAATGCCCATTCCACACCAAGACGGTAGTTGGTGTCGCGGTTGTCACGGCTGCCTGTTGGATCAACCAGTTGGTAGATAATATCTGCACTATTGATTTCCGTCACCGCTTTAAAAGCAGAAGGTAACTGATATAAGAAACCGGCACCAAACAACACCGAATCGAAATCACGATATTGCGTGCTTTGACGGAAGTTTGAATACTCTTTGTTGTACAAACGGGTATTGACCCGCACTTGACCCGGCGTACTGACGGCGCCGTATTTATATTCGGCATCTAAGGTACGATCAATAAAATTAACCACCTCTGCCTGAACCAGACCATTGCCCTGGGTGATACCAGTACCACGTTCTTCATGTAACCAACGGTTATTTAAGCTAAATTTAAAATTATCGCGGCTGGATGGAGAAATCACTGCTTCCGCTTGCAGGTAACCATCGGTGAAGTTATCGGCTTCACTGCTGTAGTAACGACCATTGGTCAGGGCACCAGATAAGGTATAGACATCGGCGCCATCGGCAATCATCGCTTTTAATGAAGGTGTTAGTACACCAACCCAACTGCTGATTTCGTTGACGTTTGAACGGGCAACGTTGTCATCATGTTTCAGCGTACTGGTCAGCGCCGGCACAAAATCAATCCCTGACTCTGTGGTAATCACACCGGCTTCTTGCGCAGCGGCCACACCTGCAAAGCTAAGCAATGCAGTGCTGATGATAATAGCTGTGTTAGTTTTCATAAATTTCCCTTGTTTTTCAGTACACATTTTTTCCACCAAATCCCTTAAATAAAGTTTTAAAAATAATTTTTACATCCCACCACAACGACCAGTTACGGATATAAAATAAATCGAATTCAACCCGTTTCTCCATTTTATCCAGAGTATCGGTTTCACCGCGCCAGCCGTTAATTTGCGCCCAGCCGGTAATGCCTGGTTTGACTTTGTGCCGCAGCATATAAAAAGAAACATGGTTACGGTAATGTTCGTTGTGAGCAACCGCATGAGGTCTGGGGCCAACCACTGACATCTGGCCACAGAGCACATTAATAAACTGCGGCAGCTCATCGAGTGAAGTGCGGCGCAAAAAAGCCCCGAGTGGCGTCACTCTTTTGTCGCCCTTAGTCGCCTGTACCACAGTGTCAGCATTTTCCATCACTTTCATACTGCGGAATTTGTAGACACCAATTTTCTTGCCATCCAGACCATAGCGGTCTTGTTTAAACAACACCGGCCCTTTGGAAGTTAATTTAATCAGCGCGGCAATAATCAGCAGCACGGGCAATAAACCAATCAGTGCCGCTGTACTAAAGAGGATATCAAAAGTGCGTTTGAGGTAGTTTTGCACGCCATAATGCGGCGACTCAAACACACTGATAGTGTCGATGTCACCGACATTGCTCAAGCGGCCATGCATCATATTGATAAACAACAGATCTGGCACCAAAAAAACATCCAGCGTGGTATCACCCAGTTGCTGCACAATTTGCTGGATCCGTTTATCGGCATGCAAAGGTAAACTGATGTATAACCGGCTGATCACACCTGACTGTGCCGTCAGCACCGAATCATTCACTGTGCCCAACACAAACTGACGATATTCTTCCGGAAAACGAGCCACTTCCCTATCATCGAAAAATCCGATACATTGGAATCCAAGCTCTGGGTGGTTGTTAAATTCATGAAAGAGTTGCACGCCGCGCGGGGTTAACCCGACAATGGCCACTTTTTGTAAATTCACGCCATGTTCCAGTTGTACTTTACGGATCAGACGTAACAAAATTCGCCAGCTGAGCATCAGTTGTAAAGAAAAAAGGAACCACAAGCCAATGACGACCCTGGAAAAGCTGGCACCCGCTTTAAACAAAAATAACACACTGGCCAGCACACCAAAGGCAATAATCAAGATCACCATCACCAGCCAGAGCATTTTTGAAAACCGGCCAACACGCCAATAACGATATAATTGCAACGCTTCGGCTATATAAGTAAAAACGACGATGTGCGCGAGTAATAAAATCAAATAATTTTTATCAAAATCAACGCCGTAAACATGACAAGTGAGTAATAAAACTATGATAAGTATAGAGATATCGATAAATCGATATAAGAAGGCATAGCCGTTATTCGCGACTTCAAGCGGGTTTGACTTATTCAAAACAATACTCTTCCGTGATTACAAAATGTGACATTTGTATTGCCAGGCGGCGATTTTACTCATTGCGCTACTTGGTTGCAAACAGAAATCTTCAACAAGGTATCTCAATTTAGTAACAGCTAAAGCAATACAGTTGTAATATAACACCATTTTATCAGATCCCCTATCGGCACATTTTGTTATCATGACTAAGTCATCACTGTGCAGACCAGTGACAACAACAGAGGATCCATTTTCAGATGCAATTACCGTTTTTTTATCGGTTCGGCTGCCTGGCGCTGTTGCTATTAACCAGCAGTTGCAGCCAAAAGCCCGACATTAATCAATTTGTGTTACTGCCTGATGAAATTAGTGAAAGCTCTGCCTTGTTGTGCCTCGACAACGGCCATTTCCTCACGTTAAACGATTCTGGTAATAGTAGTGAGTTGTTCGAAATTGACCATCAGGGCCGGATTTTGCAGCGGACAAAACTAGCTGTCAGCAATACCGACTGGGAAGCCATGACACAAAGCCAGCACCAGATCTGGATTGGTGACATTGGCAATAACAGTGGCAGCAGAAAACAAACCTGGTTGTGGCAGTTGCAAAAGCCCTGGCAGCAACCGCAGGTACCGCATCAGATCCTGTTACAGCGACCTGACTATCCTACATCGCTACCAGCGCCATATCAGCATGATCTGGATGCCGAAGCTTTGGCTTACGCCAATGGCAGTGTCTGGCTGTTCAGTAAAAGTTGGTTCAGTGGCAGCACACAGGTTTTTCAGTGGGCAGCCGGGCAACCACTGCGCCAAGCTGCTGCTATTGCGGGCTTAACCGGCCTGGTGACCGACGCCGCTTTTAGTGAAGCGGAACAATTGTTTGTGTTGGTCGGTTATGCCGATATGCGGAAAAACCCGCTGCAGTTTATCTTCAGCAACAACTACCAGCCCTTTCTGGCGCTGGTTGACACTGATTTCCAATTGATCAGGCAAATACCGCTGCAGAGCAGTGGCCAGGTCGAGGCGGTTTGTGTTGATAAGCAACAACAAGTATGGCTGACGCAAGAAGAGTCTAAAGCGCAACCTGCCATGTTATGGCGGTTAGGCACAGTTGGATCGCTGCGCTCTGGCGGCCAATAATCTGGCTGTTGCGATACTTTTGCAGTGGCTTGATGCAGGGGCGTCAAGAAAACAACATAAAGTCTTAACAATTTAATCAGTGCTTTTACGCTGGTTGTTGCGTAAAATTCAGTGACTAGTTTAACAGGCAGTAAATTGTTACATCTGTCCGCAGTAAGCGTCAGTATACTTTACAAGGCACTTAAGCGCATTTTGTTGAGCCCCTTGTAAATCAATGAGTTGCAATTTTAGGCATGGTTTTTGCTTAATTGCTTGGTGTATTTTAAAATGTCACAGGAGTGTCAATGTTGTCTAATCATTTATTAAAAGCAGTTGCAGTGATTGTGGGTTTATCCTCACTGCATGCCAATGCATCCCTAATCAAAAACGGAAGTTTTGAAGATGCTTTCGACGGCGTTGCTGAAAGTGTAAAAATGTCGAATCAGTATATCTACCAACCTTCACGTCATATTGACTCTTTAGGTTCGCAAGCGACTGATAATCGTTGGGGTGTATACAACTACCTGCCGGGTTGGAGCATGTTGTATAACACTGGTGTTGAAATCAACCACAGCGGTGTGACCACTGGTGTCAACGGTGTTTCTACATCTTTTGATGCGCAGGATGGCAATCGTTTCCTGGAATTAGATACACACTTTGACGTTCGTAATGGTGCACTGTCAGGTTCTTCTAACGCTGGTATTTACCAGGGTCTGGAAAATCTGGTGATCGGAAAAACCTATGAACTGACATTTTGGTACCGTGCCCGTAACACTAACCTGGATGACAACCTGTTAGATGTGTACTGGTTAACTCAGGATGATTTACCAAACTATGCTGGTAATCAGACTGCAACAATCGACTTCAACAGTGCAGTGATTGTTGACAACAAAACAGTGAATAACCACGAAAACTGGGTGCAGTACAAATTTGATTTAACTGCTACTTCTGCCAGCATGGTATTAGGTTTTGGTGGCGCTGGTCAAAAGTCAGTTTCTTTTAACTGGCAAAATAAGCAATACACCAGCGTTGACGGTAACAAGCAAGGTGCGTTACTGGATAACGTTAGCCTGGCTGCCAAAATTCCTGAACCTGCAACTTTTGCAATGTTCGGTTTAGCAGCTGCCGGCTTACTGGCTCGTCGCCGTAAAGTCTAAGCATAAAGCTATCAAAAAGCGGCTAAGGCCGCTTTTTTTATGTCTGTATCATTTGATGCCGGGTAGGTTGGCTGCTGTGATTGGTAGGTCGGGACTTGCCACGAAGTGCGACAAAGCGTGAAGCGCTGCGGCAGTCCGACAGGTGCGATCGGTGAATCATCGTTTGGTTGGCTGTGAGATTATTGGCATAACATATCGGACTGCCCCGGCGGGGCCGTGTCGCACTTCGTGGTGAGTCCGACCTACAGATCCGTAGCAAATCCGATCTTGGTAAATGGTAGATAAATGCGTAGGTCGGACTCGACCAACTGCATAGCAGTTGGGCTGTCCGACAGGTGTAATGGGCGAATCATGGTTTGGTTGGCTGTGAGATTATTGGCATGACATGTCGGACTGCCCCGGCTTTTTCGCCGGGTCGAGTCCGACCTACAAATCCATGGCGAGTCGAAAAGGTGCGATCGGCGAATCATGGTTTGGTTGACTGTGAGATGATTGGCATAACATGTCGGACTGCCCCGGCGGGGCCGTGGTGCACTTCGTGGCCAATCCGACCTGCGGTGACTGATATATACGCGCCAGCCGCATGTAATGCCAAATAAATCAGTCAGTTATATAGTGCCATCACTATTCTTGTTGTTGTAATAACAACGCCACCACCTCGGCCGTTTTTTGTTGCATCAAGGCGATATCGCCGCGGCTTTCAACATTGAGCCGTACTAAGGGTTCTGTGTTAGAGCTGCGTAAATTAAAGCGCCAGTTGCCAAACTCCAGGCTGATCCCATCGGTCTCATCCAGACTCAAAGCAGTTGCTGCATAATGACTTTTCAGTCGCAATAAGGTTTGCGCCGGTTCTGCGATGGTGAAATTCAGCTCACCTGACGAAGGATAAGCGGCAATCCGCTCATCAACCAGAGCCGACAAGGCTTTGCCTTTGACACACATCAACTGCGCAACTAGCAACCAGGGGATCATACCGCTGTCGCAATAGGCAAAGTCGCGAAAATAATGATGAGCGCTCATCTCACCACCATAAACCGCGTCCTCCAGTCG
The DNA here is from genome assembly GCF_059620065.1 of Rheinheimera sp. B2H12. Taxonomy (NCBI): domain Bacteria; kingdom Pseudomonadati; phylum Pseudomonadota; class Gammaproteobacteria; order Chromatiales; family Chromatiaceae; genus Rheinheimera; species Rheinheimera sp. B2H12. The sequence goes on from NZ_CM184363.1 coordinate 2,806,578, forward strand.
CATCCGCTCTTTAATAAAGGCGTGGCCGGTTTTAGACTGAATGGCATGACCACCCGCTTGTTGCACCAGTTCAATCGTATTCCAGGTTAACCTTGGATCATGGATCACGCGTGCACCAGCATGCTGTTGCAAAAAGGCTTCTGCCAGCAGGCCAACAATATAATAGCCTTCAATAAAACGTCCGGTTTCATCAAACAAAAAACAGCGATCAAAATCACCATCCCAAGCCACACCAAAATCGGCTTGATGCTTGAGCACTGCAGCACTGGTGTCGGCTCGATTTTCCGGCAATAACGGATTAGGGATCCCATTGGGAAAAGTCGGATCCGGTGCATGGTGCACTTTGATAAATTCAATCGGTAACTGCAATTGTGCAAACCGCTGCTCCAGCGCATCCACCACATGACCGGCAGCGCCATTACCGGAATTCACCACAATTTTTAATGGCTTAAACAACTCAGGCTGGATATAACCGAGTAAATGTGCCACATAAGCCGCCAGCACGGATTGTTGCCGGTATTGGCCCTGCCGGGCTGGCGTGGCAAAGTCGCCCTGCTCTGCCAATTGCCGGATCTGCTGCAAACCACTATCACCACTGATCGGCTTAGCGCCAGCCTGCACCAGTTTCATGCCATTGTAATCCAGCGGGTTATGACTGGCAGTGACTTCAATACCACCACAAACACCCAGCTCAAATGTGGCAAAATACACTTCTTCAGTACCGGTCATACCAAGGTCTATCACATCGGCACCAGCATCTAACATGCCTTGCGCCAGCGCCAGTTTTAATTCTGCTGAAGTGGCACGAACATCACCACCGACCACCACAGTCTTGGCCGCTAAAAACTCAGCAAAAGCACGACCGAGCCGATAAGCAACATCGGTATCGAGTTGCTCAACTAATTTACCGCGAATATCATAAGCTTTGACGCAGTCAATAGCGCGAAATCCGATGCTGTTCATTTATGACCTGCCATAGCGGTCAGCAAACCGCACAATATCGTCTTCACCCAGATAAGAACCAGATTGTACTTCAATCAGTTCTAACGGCACCTTGCCCGGATTTTCCAGTGCATGCACCGCCGTGATCGGGATATACACCGACTGATTTTCCGTCAGATACTGATCCTGGCCATCAATTGTCACTTTGGCAGTGCCTGACACCACAATCCAGTGTTCAGCTCTGTGATGGTGCATCTGCACCGATAATTTGGCACCGGGTTTTACCGTGATCCGCTTCACCTGAAAACGCTCACCATGGTCCACGGAGTCATATTTGCCCCAAGGCCGATACACTTCGCGATGAAAGGTCGCTTCGGGCCGGCCGGCCTGTTTCAACCTTTGCACTATGGCTTTGACATCTTGTGCCTGATCTTTATGGGCCACCAGCACCGCATCTTTGGTGCTGATCACCACCAGATCCTGCACGCCGACAGTGGCAACCAGTTGTTGTTCGGACCGCACATAACAATTTTCGGTCTGATGCGTCATCACATCGCCATGCAACACATTACCAGCAGCGTCTTTCTGATCGACCTGCCATAACGCAGCAAAACCACCGACATCATTCCAACCAGCAGCCAATGGCATCACCACCACGGCATCAGGTTGCGTTGCAGTGAGTGGTTCCATAATGGCGTAATCGACAGACTCATCCGGGCAGGCAATAAAAGCAGCCTCGGTAATACGAACAAAATCCAGATCCGGTGTCAGCTGTGCCAGCGCGTCCTGACAACATTTCAGAATATCTGGCCTAAATTGCTGTAACTGTTGTAAATACACCGAAGCGCGGAACATAAACATGCCGCTGTTCCAGTAATAATCCCCGCTTTGCAAATAACGTTCTGCCGTCTGCAGATCCGGTTTTTCGACAAAAGCAGCCACATAAAAACCCTGCTGTGTTGCTGTTTCATCACCACGGCGGATATAACCGTAACCGGTTTCGGCATGAGTCGGCACGATGCCGAAGGTCACCAGCTTGCCAGCTTGGGCGGCAGGTAACGCTTGCTCAACTGCAGCACGAAACACAGCTTCGTCGCCAATCACATGATCAGCTGCCAGCACCAGCAATATGGGATCTTCACCTTGTAACTGCGATTGGATCGCTGCCAGTGCGATGGCCGGCGCCGTATTACGGCCAACCGGTTCCAATAAAATGGTGCTATTGCTGATCTGTAGTTGCCGGCATTGCTCGGCGGCAATAAACCGATGTTCTTCATTACAAATCAACAGCGGTGCGCTATGCGACAAACCGCGCAGTCGCAGAATAGTCTGTTGCAACATCGTTTCTTTGCCGTTGAGTGCCAGAAACTGTTTCGGGTAATTGCCGCGTGACAGTGGCCATAATCTGCTGCCAGATCCGCCCGCCATAATGACCGGTTTAAGCATAAAAGAATTCCTTGTACAATTTTTTGGCAATAAAACCAGTGTGGGTAAACATCAAAGCCCTGTCAAACCACGCGACGAAACCAGCGATATCCCAGCAAACATTAACATCTTAGCGTAGCCTGATGCTGTAAAAACCACTGATAGGTCTGCTCTAAACCTAGCGGCAACGACCACTGCGGTTGCCAGCCACAACTTTGCAGTTTACTGATATCTAATAGTTTTCTGGCAGTACCTTCCGGCTGTGTCGGGTCAAAACTCAGTTGGCCCTGATAACCGACCACTTGCGCAATCATGGCGGCCAGTTCAGCAATACTGACATCCTCACCGCAACCGACATTGATATGGCGTTGTTGCGGGCTGGTCAATTGCTGATAGTCGTCGCTACCAAGCGCAAGCAAACGCCAGATGGCACTGGCCGCATCATCCACATGCAAAAATTCGCGTTTCGCCAGGCCGGAACCCCAAATAGGTACCGTCGGCGCCGCCGCCAGTTTGGCCTGATGAATTCTCAGCAGCAGCCCCGGGATCACATGGCTGTAATTTGGATGAAAATAATCAGCTGGACCATATAAATTGGTCGGCATCACAGCACGAAAATCGGCGCCATACTGCCGAAAATAACTTTCACAGAGTTTAATCCCGGCAATTTTGGCAATGGCATAAGGCTCGTTGGTCGGTTCCAGCGCGCCGGTCAGCAACTCGGCCTCAGCCATTGGCTGCTGCGCCAATTTGGGGTAAATACAGCTTGAACCTAACACCATCAACCGCTCTACCCCCTGCTGCCAGGCTGCATGCAGGATATTGGCCTGGATCAGCAAATTCTGATACAGAAATTCGGCCGGCTGTTGCTGATTGGCTACAATACCACCGACCTTCGCCGCCGCAATAATCACCCAATCCGGTGCTGTGGCGGCAAAAAACTGTTCGACCTCGGCCTGACGGGTTAAATCCAGCTGCGAGCGCTGTGCCAACACTAATTCAATACCAGGCTGCTGGCTGAGTAAACGACATAAGGCCTGACCCACCATGCCCTGATGGCCGGCAATAAATACTTTTAACGCCGTGCCCGACCGCGTGGTCGCTTGCTGCAGCTCAACCATACGGATACTCACCAAAACCATGCTCGGCTAATAAACGCGATTTTTGCGCTTGTTGCAAATCATGTAACATCATTTCCTTGCACAAAGCGGCAAAATCGACACTCGGCTGCCAACCAAGCACGGCCTTGGCTTTACTGGCATCGCCTAATAATGCATCCACTTCCGCCGGACGGAAATAACGCGGGTCCACCCGTACGATCACGCTGCCAGCGCGCAACTGGGGGGTGCGGGCCGGATCTGAGCTGACGATAGTGGCGACTTCGTTTAAACCTTCGCCAGAAAATGCCAGCTCAAGTCCAATCACGGCAGCACAGTGCCTGACAAAGTCACGGACCGAATATTGTTCACCGGTGGCAATCACATAATCATCTGGTTGTTGTTGTTGCAGCATCTGCCACACCATCTGCATATAATCGCGGGCATGGCCCCAATCGCGCCGCGCGTCAAGATTGCCAAGATAGAGGCAATCCTGTTGCCCGGTGGCAATGGCTGCCAGAGCACGGCTAATTTTACGGGTCACAAAGGTCTCACCACGGCGCGGGGATTCATGGTTAAACAAAATGCCGTTACAAGCAAAGATGCCATATGATTCCCGGTAATTGACGGTGATCCAATAAGCATACAACTTGGCAACGGCATAAGGTGAGCGTGGATAAAACGGCGTTTTTTCGTTTTGCCGGTCACTTTGCACCAGGCCATACAATTCTGAAGTCGAAGCCTGAAAAAAACGGCAACTGTCGGCTAAACCTGCCTGGCGAATGGCTTCCAGCATCCGCAAAGTGCCAAGCGCATCAACATCAGCGGTATATTCAGGTGCTTCAAAGGACACCGCCACATGGCTTTGGGCAGCCAGATTGTAAATTTCATCCGGTTTAATTTTGGCAATCAGCCCTGCCAGATTACTGCCATCGGTCATATCGCCATAATGTAAAAACAACCGTGGTTCGGCGCAATGCGGATCCTGATAAATATGATCAATGCGTTCGGTGTTGAGCGACGAGGAACGCCGTTTCAGGCCATGGACCAAATAGCCTTTTGCCAACAACAATTCAGCCAGATAAGAGCCATCCTGACCGGTAATGCCGCTGATCAAGGCGACTTTTGCTGCGGGCTTAGCGTTGGTGCTATTGTTTTGCATTGCTGTCCTTAACATACTACCGCTTAAGGCTTTATCTTACTGCGGATCCATTGCCAACCAAAGTGAAGAATAAAACGCGGGTTATGCTTTAAATACCGGCCAGACAGCCGCTTTGGCTCCAATGATAACCGGTATAACCATTCCAGACCCAGTTGCTGCAACAGCTTAGGGGCATGACTTTTACTGCCGGCCAGATAATCAAAGGCCGCTCCCACGCCAAACATCAGCGGTGGCGTGCGCTGCAACTCAGCCGACAGTGTGGGCCAGTGCGCCTGATGTAATGCCATCCAGCGCTCTTGTTTCGGGCAACCCAGCCCGACCAGTAAAATCTGCACTTGCTGTTGCTGGATTAATTGTAGCGCCAGTTCGTCGACTGGCAGTTCGGCCGGAAAATAAGGCGGCGCATAACTATAGACAATGTTCAGCGCCGGAAAACGACGGCACAGCTGCTGCTCTAACTGCAACAACAATTGCTGATTGGAGCCGCCGTATAAGCCGACTCTTAGCCCTTCAGTCGCCGCTTTTTCACACAAGGCCAACACCAAATCATAACCACGGATCTGAGCGGCTTGCTGGCAACCGGATAAGCGCTGCGCCCAGTAAATCGGCCGGCCATCGGCCAGTACCAACTGCGCTTGGAGCAGAATGCCGGCAAAAGCCGGATCATCATAGGCTTCCATACACATATGCACATTGGCCAGACACACGTAACCGCCGGCAGCTTGCTGCAAATTTTGGCTGATAGCGGTTAAAGCACCAGCCAGCGTGGTGCCATGGGTCGGTAACGAAAGCACTGTGCAATTTTCCAAACAACAAACCTTTCAGATCCTTGAAAAACAAGATGATACCATCTCAGGCTGATGAGATGCCAGCCTGAACCGCAGCCGCTAGCAGCACTGAGCGACACCCCGGCTAAAATGAGTAACCATGGCCGCCATACTATAAAGTTCGGCACTTTTTAACGCCCCATCCGCCAGTGTGGCCAGTTTTGCCGGCTCTTGCTGCAAGGTCTGTAACGCGGCAACCAGTGCCTGTGCTTGCATCGGCAGTTGCAGACCATTGATCTGATGTTGTAAGTAACTGATTTCCGGACTATGACCGGCAAAATCAGTGGTGATAAAAGGCAAACCTGCCGCAAAGGCATCCAAAATTGCCAGCCCGACCAGGCCGGGATTCAACACCAGATCCGCCTCTGCAAAAGCCTGAACTTTATCTTCGGCAAAACAAGCGCCCCGATAATCCAGCCAGGCTGGCGGCGTTGTCGTCAGCAGAGAACGCAGTGGTCCATCACCAAGCACTATCAGTTTGGCGACGGCACCAATGGCCACAGCATCGGCGCAGACCTGAAGCAGCAAAGGCAATTGTTTGTCCTGATACAAGGCACCACAAAATAACAGCACCAGTGGCCTGGCGGGCTGGGCTGGGGTCAATTGCGTTGGGACTGCGGCTCGTCTTTGTTGCCGTAGTGTCAGCACTTGCTGGCCAAACTGCTGATTATCCAGGCTGTTATTTAAGGTGGTGATCCGCTCAGCCGCCACCCCCTGTTGTTGCAAATACTGACTAACGGTCTGGGTATAACTCAGCCAGTGGGCAGGATAACGCAATAACTGACGTTTGAGCCATTCGCCAAAGCCGGTTGGTGCTTGATGATTAAAGCCATGCCCCCAAAACACCAGTCTGGGTTTTTGTCCGCCGGGCCAGCAACGGGCCGGTAGCAGGGTTAAATTCAGCAACAACCACCAGTTAAACAGATGTTTATTCGCCTGTTCCACCACAATCACGCGTGCCTGGCGCCAGCGCGGTGGCTGCTGCCACACCAGAGGCCCAAAACTGCACAGCCTGATGAGCTGATACCAGGGTGCTGGCGCTGCAGTCAGGCAATCGCCTTTGCTGATTTCGGCCCCTGCCGGTGCACTGAATACCAGCCGATAAGCAATGCCTTGCCGGTCTAGCTGCTGATAAACGCCATCATGCAGCGGTAAACGAAAGTTTTTCAGCAGTTGCTGCACCACTAAAACTTCTGGTTTTGTCATCAGGACAACTCCCGTTGCGACCACCACAACCATAATGCCGGGCAGCAAGCACGCAATTGCACTTTCAGCCACAGCAAAGGCCAGAGCGGACCGCCGTGACAACGGACAAAATAAGCCCATTCGCCAGCGGGAGCCCAGACATTGGGCCTTTGTAAACTGCGCAAACGGGCAAAAAAAGGCCGTTTTTTATTCAGTACCGACAAAGCCGGATCATGCAGCGGACAGACGCCATGAAAACCGCTGGCCAGCCACAGGCTAAAACCGGCGCGCGCCAACCGCAGGCCATAATCATAATCCGCCATGCTATGGGTAAAACGCTCGGACAAAATGCCAATAGCGTCAACCGCAGCGGCTGGGATTAAACACAAATTACCATTAATAAAATCACAGGGTTGCGACTCTGACTGCGGCTGCAGCACAGCACCCAATTTAAGCGGGAACCAGCGAGACACCCGGCATCGGCCGCCGTAACTGGCGACAAGGTCGCGGTCTGACGAGGTCGGCAGTGCTGCGACCATAGTGCCTACCACAGCCCCTACCTTGTTGCCCGCTGCCAGCAGTTGCTGATAATCGGCCAACAGCCGCGCCAGCGCATCCGGCACCAGTTGCACATCATCGTTTAGCCAAAGATACAGCTCCGCTGGCTTGCTCAAAGCTTGTTGCCAGGCCTGACGCATGCCACCGGCCCAATATAAATCGGCATGACCGGGAATGACACGTACCGCCGGAAACTCAGCCGCCACGGCCTCAGCAGTACCATCCATACCGGCATCCAACAGATAAACCTCTAGCGCATACTCAGCCATATCTACTTGCGACATGAGAGTACGTAAACAAGCCAGCGTGTGCAGTCGCCGGTTAAAACAAGTGATAAGAACTGCTACCCTTGTCATGTTGTCATCCTGTCTGTCACCTTTATTCATCCAAATCATTGGGTCGGGTCGTCACGAAGCGCAACCCGGCGCACCGCCAGTGCTAATAACCTCGCCATCCAGAGTTCACTGAGGATCACCGCCACTAAACTCCAGACCGGCGACCAGCAGCCTAAAAATAATGCCACCAGCACCACCGATAACAGCGCTGGCCACAGAGCAGTGCGTGCTAAAGCGGCAAATTGGTCCTGCACCTGCAACTGCAAAGTGGCACTGCTGCGCCAGGTGCGTAAAAAACTAAGCACAGCCCACAGCAGCACCGCCAGCAAAAACTGCTCCGCTGGCATGGCTTTGTCCGCTAACCAGGCTTCCAACTGGCTGGCTCCAAGGCTGAGCAGCAACAACACCAGCACGCAATTGACCACCCACAACCACAAAGTATGCCAGCGATAGCGCCGCACTAAGGCCGGTAAAGCTTGTCCGGCTTGCCAGGCTTGTAATAACTGGCCACGCGCCAGTTGCGAAAAATTAGTCAGCAATAAAGCACAAGGCCGAAACAACATCGCGGCAGCAGCAATAGGCGCAAATGCTGCAGGCCCGGCCAATAAAGTGATCAGATAACTGTGGGCATTGGCCGCAGCTTCGCCGCTGCAGACTCCGATCAGCGCAGGTTTGCCCTGTTGCGCATACCCCAGTTGCCATTCTGACCAATCCAGCTGCCGCCACAACTGGCCATGCGGACGCCAGAAACCAGCACCGGCGCAAACCAGACTCACAAAGGCCGCCAGTGCATTCAGCAGCGCCAGCTGCTGCAAGCTAATCTGCTGCAGCCACCACAATAACGCCGTACCGCAGAGCGCCACCAGACTAAAACTGGCATCGACCCGGATTAACGCACTGCTATCGGCGCTATTTTGCAGCAGACTGCGGCCAAACCAGCGCCATAATTGCAAAGCTGTCGCCAACGCCAGCCAACAGGCGGTGACTGGCGCAATCTGATAACAGCTGGCCAGCAACCAAATCAAGCCGCCCCCCGCCAGTACAAACAGCAGTTGCAGCAAGATAAAACTGCCAATCGCGACTGAAACCTGCCCGGCTGGCGGATTTTGCCTGCTCAGTAACGGCGCGCTGAATAAGGCGGAACTTATCCCCAGCAATAACCCCTGCACCACCTGCAAAAAAGCAAAAAAACCATAATCCGCCAGGGAGGCATAGAACAATAACGCCAATTGCATCAATAGTGCACAGAGCGCCGCAGTACCACTACCAGCCAGCACCGCCAACATCCGGCATGAAGTTAGTTGCATGGCCGGACCGACCTTCGACAAACCGTCTGTGCCTGCCGGTAGATCGCCAGCAATTGCTGATAATTCTGCTCAGGCAGATAATGTTGCTGCGCACTCTGCCAGCCAGCTGCTGCCAACTGCTGCCTCAAGCTGCTGTTTTGTAGCAATACATCGGCCTGAGACAGTAAATCTTTGCTATTCCCCGGCAAAAAGTGCCAGCCATTCTGACCATGTTGCACTAAATCAGCCAGTGCGCCATGCCCGGCGACCAGCACCGGCAGCCGCTGCCAAAACGCTTCCAGTACCACCAGGCCAAAACTTTCCAGACCAATGGACGGCACCAGCAACAAAGTGGCTTGTTGCATCAAAGCCTGTACCTGACTGGCCGATTGCTGACCCAGCGGCCGGATCCACGGATTGAGTGCCGCCGCTTGTTGCACTTCAGCCTGTAACGGTCCACTCCCCACCAGATACAAAGGGCTCTGCCGATGTTGCCAGGCTTGCAGTAACAGCAGCAGGCCTTTTTCCGCAGCCAACCGCCCGACATAAAGACAGGCACCGGCCGGTAATAGCGGCTGCGTTGCCATCAGCTGCACTGAAGTCAGCGCAGGCGGCGGCAGGATAAAATTGGCTTTTAGCGCAATTTTCTCTACCGGCCAACCCGCCTGCCGGTAGATCTGGCGCTGCGATTCAGACAAGGCAATAAACACATCCACCTGCTGCTGCCAGGTGCCAAACCGGCGATGCAGCACCACCATCAGATACAACAAAAAAGTGCCGGCATAAGACTGACGATAAATTTTTTGCCGCACAGTCCAAAATGGGCTCTGACTAATACTGCGGGTATTAACCTGCTTTCCGTCAAATAAGGTGGCGGAGGGGCAAATAGCACGGAAATTATGCAGGCTGTGCACCACAGGCACGCCGGCTTTTTTGGCGGCATAAAAAATGGCGGGCGATAACAGCGGAAAATAATTATGCACATGCACCAGATCCGGCTGCTGTTCGGCCAAAAACGCCAGAAAACGCCGGTAATGCCGCAGTGAAAAAATGCAATAGAGCAACAACATCAACCGCTGCCAGATGGAGTTCAGGCTGTTATTGTGCACAACATAGCTCAGCACCTGATGGCCATGGCTCTGCAGTAATGCTGTTTCTGCCGCAACCACCTGATCTTCACCACCCGCCTGCTGGTAGTAATTGTGCACTATCACAACTTTCAACGAACCGTCCTGCCGTTTTTTGCTTTCAATAAGTGATGATGGCTGAGGCAAGCCCCGGCTGTCTATAATTTCCAGTGGTTTTTTCCGCTGCAATCACAACTGGCGTGCAGCCCAGCACCGACAACCAGCCTGTCATCTGATATTCATCTTGCTGACAGGCTGAAATCATCTGACTGACCCATAGCTTACCCCGTAGCCATCTTATGCTGCTTATATTGTTATCAACGACTCAGGAGTCAGAAGATGTCTTTTACTATGTTTCGGCCAACCCTCATCGCCAGTGCTTTGGTATTCAGTTGCAGCCTGCCTGTGATGGCAACAACTGCGGCAGCACCACAGCAAATCACTGCTGCAGAAGTAACGGCAGCCCAACAAGCCTGGGGGCAGGCCCTGATCCAAATCAGTACCGACTACCACAAAGCTGGTTTAGCACAGGCGACCAAAACGGCGAAAGCTGTGTTGGATCAGGCTTACGCCTACCAAGACGGTCCGGTACTGTTTAAACCAACACTGGCATCAGGCGCACAAACCTTCAGAACCAGTTACGAAGGCGCTTTGTCCTATTTTGTGGGTGGCAATGCTAACTTCAGTCAGGATCAGGGATTTGCCCTCAAAGGCTGGCAGCAATACAGCTTTAAAAACGCTGCAGTACATCTGAATGGCGATATGGCTCTGACCATGGGTCATGTTATGTTAACGGACAAATATGGTAAAGTAACCACGGTCGATAAAACCTGGGGCTTTAAAAAAGGCCAGGATGGTCAGATCCGGATCGTGCTGCACCATTCATCGTTACCTTACGCAGCCAAATAATCATCATTAGCGCCGCTGGTTTGACGGGCAGTTCGGGGTGAAAAATTGTTCAGAACCAAACTTTATCTGGCTTTTTTTGCCCTGGTACTCATTACCCTGCTCCAGGCCACACTGGCCAGCTGGGCTGGGCAGACTGCCAGTAACCAGGTGGAACGGGGCCGTATTGCCAATCAACTGCTGACCGACTTTATTGCGCTTGGCGCTGATAAACAGCGGCTGAAGGTCTGGCTGGCGCAAGCGCTGCTGACCAAAGAAGCCCCGCTGGCACAACGCGATAATTACCTGCAACGGATGCAACAAAGTTTAACCAGTATCGACAACCTGCTCCAGCAGGACCAAGCGCTGGCCAGTAGCAGTGAAGATTTTACTGTGATTGCCATGCAGATGAAAAATCTAGCGATCTTAGAAACCAATGTCGATGCGCTTAAACGCAGCCTGCATGCCAAGTCCAGCCAGAAACAACAACCCCGCTCTGAAGCTGAAATCTGGCGGTTATTGATCCAAACCTTTGATAACCTTGAAGGCCTGGATTTAAAACAGCTTATCGCCGGCTCCATTGAGATCCAGAAACAGCGTTCAGCCGCTGCCGAGCAAGCGGCCACAGCAGCGCTGGCACAGGCCAAAATATTGCTGATCAGTTGTGTGGTGCTGGGCTGTCTTTGTGCGGTGTTATTTGCCCTGTTGTTGGCCAAAGCCAGTTACCGGCCTTTACAATCGTTGCTGCAAGGCACCGCCGCCATCAGCCGCGGTGAACTGAGTTACCGGCTGCCAGAACAGGGTTATGCTGAGTTTGCCTTGTTATCCCGCAGTTTTAATCAAATGGCGACTGCGCTGGAGCGGGCGCATCAGGCTGAACAAGCGCATTCGCAACAAACTGAATTGGTCGTCAAGGAGCGCACCGCCCAGCTACAACAAGCGCTGGCCGAACTGCAGCAGGCGGAAGTATCGCAGAAACGCTTCCTGGCCGATGTCAGTCATGAATTAAGAACACCGGCCACCGCCATTCGGGGTGAAGCGGAAATTATGCTGCGCGGCCCGGACAAAAGCAGCAGCGAATATAAAGACAGTTTGCTGCGGATTGTCGACACCAGCATTCAGTTGTCTGGCCGGATTGATGAATTGCTGATGCTGGTGCGCGGCGACAACGAATTGCAGATCCGCTTTAAACATTACCAGCTGTCACAACTGTGGCCCGATTGGACAGCGCTGGCGACAAGATTACAACAAAGTAGCTCGGTTGAGATCCAATGGCCACAATTGTCGCCCGCTCAACTGCAACTATTGTTATATCTGGATGCCGAACGCAGCCTACAGGCGTTACAAATTGTGCTGGATAATGCCATCCGCTACGGCGACGGTTCGACTATTGTGGTCACGCTGGCAGTGCAACCAGAGCAATTACAGTTACACATCTGTGACCAGGGCATCGGAATTCCGCAGCAGGAGCAACATCAACTTTTCAGCCGTTTTTTCCGCGCCAGTAACGCCAGAGCAGAACGTGCTGATGGTCTTGGTATTGGGTTAGCACTTTGCCGCAGCATAATGCAGGCACAACATGGCGATATCGGGCTGCAAAGCCCGTGGCAAGCCGATACTGTGCGTGGTACCCGCGTGATCTTAAGCTGGCCACTGGCGAGTGCCGATGATGAATTCAGTTAAACCGGAGCTATTTTGTACCAGATCCTGATTGTCGAAGATGATAAAAAAGTGGCGGATTTTCTGTCCCGTGGGCTTAAAGCCGAAGGCTATTTCACCACTGTGATTGCGGATGGTGCCCAGGTACTCGCAGCCTTGTCGAGCCTGCAACCGGATTTACTGATCCTGGATCGGATGCTGCCGCAACTGGATGGACTGACGATATGTCAGCTGATCCGGGCACAGCAAAATCCGGTACGGATCCTGATGCTCTCGGCATTGGCGGATACCAAAGAACGGGTGCAGGGGTTAAAAAGTGGTGCCGATGACTATCTGACCAAACCTTTTGCCTTTGAAGAATTATTGGCCCGGATAGAAAATCTACTGAAAAGACCAGCGCTGCAGCACTCGGCCCGCAGTTTAAGCTTTGCCGATTTAACATTAGATCTGGAGTTGATGCAGGCCCGCCGTGCCGGCAAACTGTTGCAATTAACCGCCACTGAGTTACGTTTGCTGGAATTGTTGCTGGCCAGTCCGAATAAAGTGCATAGCCGCGAGCGGATCCTCAGTAACGTTTGGGACATGAATCAGGATCCGCTGACCAATGTGGTGGACGTTTATGTCAAAAGGCTAAGGCAAAAAGTAGATACAGGTTATCCAATCAAATATATCCGTACCCTGCGCGGCATTGGTTATTTTCTCAGTGCGGATCCGACCACAGACACACAATAACTCCACTTAGCAATATCATTAAAAATCAATATCTTGAGAAGATGTTGGTAGGTCGGACTCGACCAGGCGACGCCTGGGCAGTCCGACATGGTGTCATGAATCAAGATTGCTGTGGGTCATGTCGGACTGCCACGGCTGTGCCGCGTCGAGTCCGACCCTGTATGAATTTTTTGTAAATCAATAATTTGACGTGATTCACACCACATCCGACCTGTCCTTGCATCGTAAGATTCTACCGATAAGAAAGTTGTTATTCGCCATAACCCACATCTTGGTTAAATTCATTGTGCAACTGCTCGCAGCCACCCCAATTAGCTTGATACCAACCCATATCCACATAAAAATGAAAGGTCGAAAAGGGCCATTCTTTCACGGAACTGACTAACTGATGTTTAACCGGATTCCAGTGAATATAATTCAGATGATTGCAAAAATCCTGTTCATCACGGACCAAATGCTCCCAGTAGCGATGTTGCCAGATTTTAGTGGTTGAGCGGCTGCTTTGAGCATGCTTTAACTTCTGCAGCGCCCTGCTAAACAACATTTTGATCAGCATAAATCTTAATGGATAACGACAATCCCCCGCCGGCAATTCAAGTAAACAATGGAAATGATCCGGCATCACCACCATGGCATGTAATTTAAACGGATACCGACGCTTAACTTGCCCAAATGCGTGTCGCAGTAAATCAATATGCTCGGTTAACAAGGGTGTTGTACGATCAGCTATTACATGAGTAAAAAAATAACAGGCACCCGCGGTATGGATTCGGCGATATAACATCGTTGCTTTTTGTTTATAAAAACATATTTAAATTGTGTGCAAGTTGAGTTTATTTTCAAGTTCAGATAGAAAATAAATGCCTTGAAATGAAATCCGTAGGTCGGACTCGACCAGGCGACGCCTGGGCAGTCCGACATGGTGTGATGAATCAAGATTGCTGTGGGTCATGTCGGACTGCCACGGCTGTGCCGCGTCGAGTCCGACCTACTGAAAATTCATTAAAATCAATACCTTGATAGGCGCTTGGTAGGTCGGACTCGACCAGGCGACGCCTGGGCAGTCCGACATGGTGTGATGAATCAAGATTGCTGTGGGTCATGTCGGACTGCCACGGCTGTGCCGCGTCGAGTCCGACCTACTGAAAAATCATTAAAATCAATACCTTGATAGGCGCTTGGTAGGTCGGACTCGACCAGGCAACGCCTGGGCAGTTCGACATGGTGTGATGAATCAAGATTGCTGTGGGTCATGTCGGACTGCCACGGCTGTGCCGTGTCGAGTCCGACCTACTGAAAAATCATTAAAATCAATACCTTGATAGGCGCTTGGTAGGTCGGACTCGACCAGGCAACGCCTGGGCAGTTCGACATGGTGTGATGAATCAAGATTGCTGTGGGTCATGTCGGACTGCCACGGCTGTGCCGTGTCGAGTCCGACCTACTGAAAATTAATTAAAATCAATGCTTTGATAGGCGCTTGGTAGGTCGGACTCGACCAGGCGACGCCTGGGCAGTCCGACATGGTGTGATGAATCAAGATTGCTGTGGGTCATGTCGGACTGCCACGGCTGTGCCGCGTCGAGTCCGACCTACTGAAAAATCATTAAAATCAATACCTTGATAGGCGCTTGGTAGGTCGGACTCGACCAGGCAACGCCTGGGCAGTTCGACATGGTGTGATGAATCAAGATTGCTGTGGGTCATGTCGGACTGCCACGGCTGTGCCGCGTCGAGTCCGACCTACTGAAAATTCATTAAAATCAATGCTTTGATAGGCACTTGGTAGGTCGGACTCGACCAGGCGACGCCTGGGCAGTCCGACATGGTGTGATGAATCAAGATTGCTGTGGGTCATGTCGGACTGCCACGGCTGTGCCGCGTCGAGTCCGACCTACTGAAAATTAATTAAAATCAATACCTTGATAGGCGCTTGGTAGGTCGGACTCGACCAGGCAACGCCTGGGCAGTCCAACATGGGGTGATGAATCAAGATTGCTGTGGGTCATGTCGGACTGCCACGGCTGTGCCGTGTCGAGTCCGACCTACTGAAAATTAATTAAAATCAATACCTTGATAGACGCTTGGTAGGTCGGACTCGACCAGGCGACGCCTGGGCAGTCCAACATGGGGTGATGAATCAAGATTGCTGTGGGTCATGTCGGACTGCCACGGCTGTGCCGTGTCGAGTCCGACCTACTGAAAATTAATTAAAATCAATACCTTGATAGGCGCTTGGTAGGTCGGACTCGACCAGGCGACGCCTGGGCAGTCCGACATGGGGTGATGAATCAAGATTGCTGTGGGTCATGTCGGACTGCCACGGCTGTGCCGTGTCGAGTCCGACCTACTGAAAATTAATTAAAATCAATACCTTGATAGGCGCTTGGTAGGTCGGACTCGACCAGGCGACGCCTGGGCAGTCCGACAGACATCGCAGGAACTTTACATCAATAATTTAAATACAGAATTCGTTTAACCCATCAACGCTGCGATGCTTTTCATCTGTTCAGCAGAATAGTCCTCTTTTTCCGCCGCTTTCAACAGCCCACTTTTCATGCTGCTAATCATTTTTTGCAAATCTGAGATTTCGGCTTGTAAGGCTTTTAACTTTTCTTCTTTTTGTTTGCCCTGCAAACTGGGATCCTGCTGCGCTTTCACCAGCTCTTCCTGCTTCTGTTTCAGCCGCTCCTGATTGCGCCGGATCATTTTTAGCGTTTGTTTGACATGGGAAGGTAATTCACTGTCTTCGATATCTTTATCTTTATTTTCCTGCTCCAGCTTTTTGCGGCCGAGCGCAGAAATATCGACACGCACACTTGGCTGAGCTTTGGCCGACTCTTCGCTCTGCGCTGGCATCGTTGTCGCTGCAGGCTGAGCCACCAGATTTGCACTGTTCGCCAGCGGCGTCGCTGTTGGATTGTCATTTTGCCCCGTCGGGCCAAAGTTCGCAGTCGCGAGTACTGGCTTGAGATATTGTAATGGGTTCATCGTTTGAAGGTCCTTCTGCCACCAGATGCCGCTGCTAAAAACAGCAGCCGCTGCCATAGATGTTGCTAATATCGGCACCAAAGCAATAAACTTTAGCGCCGTATCTGGTAAAGTCTACGGCAGATGCATAATCAGCGTAGTGCTGACAGCACACAGCCCAACTGCGAATAAAGGCCTGACATCAAACCAAATTAATCCCGTACATTACTATTTTTTTAGCAGCCTCTTCTGCTGGGTTTATTAGCGCTTATACTGGGCAAAATTAATCAGTAGGTTTGTTTGAGGTGGAAGATATCCGCTGGCAACAACGATTCCAAAATTTTCAACGGGCATTTGCCTTACTACGGGAAGCCATGGAGCAAGATTTCCAGCAGTTTAATCAGTTGGAAAAAGAAGGTGTGATCCAGAGATTTGAATTTACCTTTGAACTTGCCTGGAAAGTTTTGAAAGACAAAATGGAACATGACGGCTTGATCATCGACCAAATTTCTCCGCGTGCCGTGGTCAGACTCGCTTTTCAAGCGAAATACATTCCAGATGCCGAAGTTTGGCTGCGAATGATTGGCGATCGAAAGTTAATGAGTCATACCTATGACAGCGCTAAATTCGAAGCCGTGTTACAGTCGATTGCGGCAGAATATTTGCCCATGCTATCGGAGTGGCGACTCGGTTTGATGCAAGAAATGTTGGATCCAAGCTGAGATGACGGCTTCGTATGGCTTCACAGCGGCACATTGACTTGTCATTTTGACCGGCCAAACCTCTGTTGGCAGTCTCCTTAGATGTAGCTGTTATCTTCACCAAACCGGCCAACTTGAGCACAAAAAGATAATTTAACCCGCTGCAGCCGCAATTGCGGCGCAGCGCTGCTGATAACTGTGCACCGCTTGTTGCAGCAACGGATATTGCGCTGCAGTCGCGGTCAGCACATCAAAGTAGACCACTGGACCCCGTGTTAATGGGCTTTGCGCCTGCAAATAAGCCTGTAACTGGATGATGTGCGCCACCTGATCAGTTTGCAGCAGGATGTGGCCAAAATTATCGAATAACAGCCAATGCTGATAACCTTGCTGCGCCAACCGCTGCAGACTTTGCTGATAGCCCTGTTGCTGCTGACTGTTGTCGCATTGATATTCAAAAAATAACAGGGGTTGCTCGCGTGCGAGCAATGCAGTGGCTGAATCCAGCACATCATAGTCAAAACCATCCACATCAATTTTCAGCAAGGACACTGGCACAGCCGGCCACTGGCTGAGCAGTCCATCTAAAGTGGCCGCTTGCAACTGCCCCCCGGCCACCGGCAGCGCCTTGCGGGTGCCAGCCCCACCGCTTAACACCGCCTGCTGCACCTGCAACCCGACCAGCGCCTGACAAGCACGCAAACTGGCGGCTTGACATTGCTGCTGCAACAGCGCCAGATTGGCAGTTAAATAGCGGCTAAACAGCGGATCGGCCTCAATAGCCACAATATCAAGGGCCGCATTACCGCTTAACAGCGCCGCCACGCTATCCCCACAATTGGCACCAACATCAATCACCCGGCTGCCAGCTGGCAACACAGTTGCCAGTACCGGCAAAAATTGATCATAACAGGGATACTGCGCCTGATAACGCGGCAAGGCATGCTCCGGCGGCAACGCCAGCACAAAGGGACCAATGGGGTAATGATAATCCTGCCGGGTTAACCTAAGCCAGCAGGCACGCGCCTGTAAACGGCATTTTAGCAACAACGACGACAATGCTACATTCATAGGCATCAGACAAAACCTTGCAAAAAGAAAGCAGCTGATGTTTAGCTGACTGATTAAAAACAACAATTTAGCATTTTACTGCTCAAGGTGGCGAATAATTAGCTTGCGACATTTACCGCCCGCGATCAATTTTTATCGTTGTTGCACCGAACAGGTGTTGCCAGCGCAATGGACGGTACTTGATTCAGTCCTTAGCTCTGCTGCTTTGCTGTGGATGAGTTCAGCAGCAACTACAGGCAGATTAATAGGTTGATAGCATCACCATTGCAAAGGCTCCGGTCGACTTCAGGTTCAAACAACTCAAGGTATCAGCAAGACTTCACCTGATGATAAGCATTAAAATAAAGTATTTGACACAAAAATTAACACGAATTAAAAATACCGATACCAGAGTGAGCTTGATGAAAATATTCAGCGATTCATAAACAAGGAATTTCATGAAGTTAAAAATTTTTGCAGCTTTACTATTATCACTGATCACTGCTGTCAATGCTGCTATTGCAGCGGTATCTTTGTCGGCGTGCCCGACCAATTATGCCCAGTACATCTCGAACCTAGGTTTTTATGTAAAAAATGAAGCGGACGGCATTCAAAAAGTAACGGCTGAGTTTAGTCACTGTTATCTTCACCGACAGAAAGATGCCCAGGATGGGACCATATGGCAGTTAGAATATCTGAGAAATGTGGCCTATATCACAGGGCATAAAAAGGTCCTTGCTGAAGCGAAAGCGTTTTATCAAAACCTATCAGGCATGAAAAGCTCGATAAAGCTATATGATAAGTTATTTGATATCGCACTTATCTTCAGAGATGCTGAGTTTGCTGCGCTTTTAACAGCAAAACATCAGGTAAATCGAGAAATACCGCCACCATTAACGACGAAGGCAGCCAGAAACATTCTTAAGAACCACAATGGCGTTCGCAGCTGGCATAGTTTCAGCTTTCCCCAAGGTGGCCATATCATTGTGATTGCCAATGAATTCTGCGCTTTTTCAAAGGCATTTCATCGCTTCTTGCAATCCGAGCCTAAGTTAAATCAATCCATAGCAAAACAAATAACCTGGCTATCACCGGTAGATTCACAACTCGAATCAGGCGCTTTAATTCACGATGTTTATAGCCATGCCGAATGGCCAGAAATAGATCTGTGGGAAACGCCGACCATCTATTTTTTTGCTAGCGGTAAGTTAGTATCCAAAATTATTGGCTGGCCTAAAGGTGGGCAAGCAGATAAGTTTATTGCACAAGCCGCGCAGATCGGCATCAATATTGAAAAGGCAGCAGCCAATGTTCGCCCTAGTCTAACACCCCACCGGGCGTTGCCCGCTTTTTAGGCCGGGCTTTACGCTGCTGTTGACTGACGATATTCACCAGTTGTAAGAATTTCGGACATTCGAAATGACTGGGAGCACGACAAGCGGCGACATGACGTAAACCATCACACATCGCTTGTAGCTGGGCAATTTTTTGCTGCAATTCATCGGCTTTTTTTAACAACAAAGCGCGGTCAATCTGCGGACCTTCTGCCGTGAACATAGCCGCAATCTCATCGAGCGAGAAGCCGGCATTTTGTGCCAGCGTAATCAACGCCAGCCGCTGCAACACCTCAGGTTTAAACAACCGGCGTAAGCCGCGGCGGCCATAAGACTGCAGCAGGCGTTTCTCCTCGTAATAACGCAAGGTCGACGCCGGGATGCCAGAGCGCTTACTGACTTCAACAATATCTATCAAGTGGATCTCCACGGGCTGTAATCAGCACACTTTGCTGGTTGGGTGCAGCGAAGCCGGCATGAACACCACAAAAAAAGCGGCTTTGCTCTTGACTTCAAGTCGACTTGAATTTGTATGCTAAGACAAATACAACACAAAAGGAACTGATGATGGATGCAAATTTTTGGCGGCAAAAATGGCTTGAAGGTGATATTGGTTTTCATCAACACCAGGTCGAGCCAGCACTGGTTGCTTATTTAGCTGAATGTAAGCTGCCGGCGAAGGCACGGATTTTTCTGCCGTTATGCGGTAAAACCCTGGATATGGTTTGGCTGCAGCAGCAAGGTTATCAAGTGGTTGGCGCTGAGCTGAGCGAGCTGGCCGTTGAGCAATTTTTTCAGTCGCTTGGGGTTGTCCCTGACATCAGCGAATATCCTCGTCATCGTCATTACCGCACCACAGATATTGAGATTTGGGTTGGCGATTTATTCGATATAAACCGCGCCATGTTAGGTCAGGTCGACGCCGTTTATGACAGAGCGGCACTGGTCGCATTGCCAGATCAAATGCGGTCGCGTTATGCGCAGCAAATCAGCGCTATTACAGCGCAAGCACCGCAATTGCTGCTCAGTTTTGTCTATGAACAGCAGCTTTACGTCGGACCGCCGTTTTCAGTGACAGCAGACGAAATTCAGCAACTCTATGCTGAGCACTACCGGCTGCATTTGTTGGCAGAGCAAAGCGGTGCTCGCTTAAAAAATCAAACACCGGCCAGCACCATGTGCTGGTTATTGCAACCTAAAACCCGCACGACAGGCTAAAACTCAAGCGATGTGTTGCGGCCATGGTGAACCGCGGCCGCTATGTTGCTTTCGGCTTAAACTTCGGCGGTGTGCGGTTCCGGCGCCATATCAAACCGGTAACAAAGATGGTTGGTCCAACAGCCGAGCCCCAGTCTTAACAGCTGATCGCGGGCGCTAAACTGCTGGGGTGGCTGCGCTGGTTTTAACCCCAATAATCTGGCAAAAAAACCTGGCGGGTTCACTGCTGGCTGCGGCGCAAACAACTGCACAGCGGCCGCAATTTCAGCGTCCAACTGCTGCACATGGTGCAACAACTGCTGGTTTTGCTGTTGCATCGGCACATCATCCATGCTGTAAATTTCGCCGCATTCCAACACCAGATAACGGCGCTGGTTTTCTGGGGCCTGCAAAAATTCTAAGGCATGCTGGATGTCTTGTTGCACCGAAGGCTCAGTGATTTGTGCCAAAAATTGCGCCAATCTGGCCACCCCGGCCTGATAGTCACCCTGCAGCGCAATTGGATCTAACTCATCCCACAACAACGAACGACACGGCTGCGTATTGCCAGAAATCAGCAATTTAAACACCAGCGGAATATCATAATTCCACTCCGAAATACCAATTTGCCGGCCTTCTGACCATTGTTCAATCTGCTGTGGCGACACATCGGTGGCGTAAAGATAACTACGATTGGCCATCATTCAACTCCTGTTGCTGGTTTCATCCTTGGCGGATACTAACTCAATTAAAGTTATATAAAAGCAAATAATGATTTTTTTATGTTGCAGATTAATGAACGCAGGCTTGCATCATCCGCAGACTCGACTCAAGTAACCTGATCGATTGGACGCGGCACAAATCTGTACCAGCAACCAGCGACATGTCCTCACGATTTAAGAACACAGTTTGAACAAATAATAGCTATGTCGAAATTTCAGCTAAATTTCTCTCCGGGGTTATCGGAGTTATTTTATGTGTTGCACCTTGCCTTGAGAGGGGTTATGCTAACCCCGATATCACAACAGGATAAGTCAATTGACAAGCAGTGACTTAATAAAAGAACTTGAGTTGGCAGGTTGGGTGCAGGTAAGGGTGAAAGGAAGTCATCACCAGTTCAAACATCCACACCATAAGTTGCCAATCACAGTCCCACATCCTAAAAAGGATTTAGGTATCGGCTTAGTAAAGGCAATTAAAAGACAAGCTGGGCTGTAGCCCCACGCTTTCTGTCCCAATAGTTAAATTATGCAAAATTAAGGAACTGCTTATGTTGTATCCGGTAGCAATCGAAAAAGGTTCTGAAACCGCTGCGTTTGGTGTAGTTGTGCCGGATGTACCAGGTTGTTTTAGTGCAGGCGAAACTTTTGAGCAGGCTTTGATCAATGCTAAAGAGGCATTAGAGCTGCACTTTGAAGGGTTAGCAGAGCTTGAAGAATTGCCACCTTTAGCCACCAGTATTGATCATCACTTTACGAATTCTGAATTTAATGGCTGGGTGTGGGCATTGGTTGATATTGACCTGGAGCCTTATATGGGCAAAGCCAGTAAAATAAATGTCACCTTGCCTAATCTACTCACTAAAAAGATAGATGCTTTGGTGCAATCAAACAGCATGTATAAAAGCCGCTCTCATTTTCTGCAGGTCGCGGCAACCCATGAGTTTGAACGCGAAATGCATGGTCTGTAATTGCAGATGGAAGAAAAAAGTCCACCAGGCTATTCGCTGTTTATTGAAAGATCCAGACAAAACCGTTAACGCCAATGTTATTGACGTTGTGCTCTCTTAGTCGGGTCGCTTCAGGCGAAACTGCATCCGCAGAACGCGGCTCTGGAATGCTTTGACCGCATTTTTCTTTAGGGTTAGCATGGCAACTTATTGCCACAACAACGTGCCAGGGATTCTATTTAAGTTGAGCGCCATGATGCAATCCGAACAAATTCTGTTAAAGCTGCCACAACTTGCCAGCCAAAATGCTGACATCGCGGCACTTTGGCTCTATGGCTCACGGCTGAATGGACGAGCGCGACAGGATAGTGATTATGATCTGGCGGTTGCATTTCGGGATTTTTCGTTAGATCCAATGCAGCGTTATACCCGTCCACATACCTTAGCGCTTGATTGGGCTGCGGCGTTAAATGTGCCAGCGCAATTGTTGTCTGTAGTCGATATTAACCAAGCGCCCATTTATCTGGCATATCAGATCATTGATACCGGGCAGCTGATTTATAACGACAACAGCGCACGGGCATGGCAAGAGATCAGCCGTATCAATAGTCTATTTGAATATCAGCAAAGAGAATCGCAGCGATGAAACATCAGGATGCTGGATTTCAGTTATATTTAACTGAAGCTGCCATACATAAACAAGATTATTTTCAACAACTTGACGAGTTGAGGTTAGAGCTGGCACAAGGCGAACTACGCCGCCGTGACTACTTAGCAATAGAGCGTTTGTTGCAAATATTCACCGAGTTGTGTATTGGTTTGGCTAAACATTGCTTAAAAAAATACCAACGGCTAGCTGCGACAGACGCTTACCAAACCTTTTCACAACTCCACCTGCACGGCATGATCACGGCGAGTGAGCTAGCACAATGGCGACAGATTATTGGCATGCGAAATGGATTGGTGCATGATTATTTAACGATTGATCTGAATATTGTTCGCGCCATAGTGGCACAAGGCAGCTATCAAGCCCTGGCTGAGTTTTGCGATAAAGCTATTGAATTTTTACGACAAGAAAGCTGATTGAAGTCAAAGCTGGAACCACTGCAAACACGTAGCTAAGCTTGAGCGGCTTAAGGCGTATGAATTAGCAAACAGCTCGGTCCGCCCTACAAATCACCGAACGTAACTCACTGATTTATATACAACTAACCATAATAACGCGTAGGTTGGGCTTGCCACGAAGTGCGACCAGGCTTGCCTGGGCTGTCCGACAAGCCTGATGAAAACCGGTTGCTCAGATACCTGTCGGACTGCCGCAACGCTTTGCACCGCGTCGAGTCCGACCTACAGATCAATGATCTCAACTCACTGATTTGTATACAACTAACCATAATAACGCGTAGGTTGGGCTTGCCACGAAGTGCGACCAGGCTTGCCTGGGCAGTCCGACAAGCCTGATGAAAACCGGTTGCTCAGATACCTGTCGGACTGCCGCAACGCTTTGCGCCGCGTCGAGTCCGACCTACAGATCAATGATCTCAACTCACTGATTTGTATACAACTAACCATAATAACGCGTAGGTTGGGCTTGCCACGAAGTGCGACCAGGCTTGCCTGGGCAGTCCGACAAGCCTGATGAAAACCGGTTGCTCAGATACCTGTCGGACTGCCGCAACGCTTTGCGCCGCGTCGAGTCCGACCTACAGATCAATGATCTCAACTCACTGATTTGTATACAAATAACAATAAAATCTCGTAGGTCAGACGCGAAGCGGCAGTCCGACAGGCCTGATGAAAAACGGTTACTCTGACACCTGTCAGACTGCCCTGCAGCAAGGCAGCAGGTCGAGCCCGACCTACAAATTTTTATTGACAACGCGAAAAATTTATATTTATTTAACTAAGCAATATAAATGGAGCTGCAATGAAAAAAATAATATTTACCCTGACACAACAACAGTTCAGTGCGCTGACTGGCAAAGAAACCGCACCCTTGTTGGGTGAGATCATTACATTGGATGGCCATGCCAAACTCTGCTGTATAGGTTCGGGTCATGGCATTAATGGCGGAGATTTAATTCAGTTCCTGCTCGACCACAGTACAGCCATTCTTACCGGTGTTGTTGCAACTTATATTTCTGACAAACTTAAAAAGCCTGAAACATCAACCATTACCATCAAAATTGAACAAACCACCACCCACATTAACGTCACTGACACCGGTAAAATTGAACAATTGCTCGAACAGCACTTGCCAAAAAATCAAGATAACAACAATGAGCAATGATACAACAGAAAGCTGCGAATATTTGGCAATGCTAGCGTCGCAGTTTCCTACATCCACAGCAACGGATACATCCATAGCTGCGGCAAATAAGGTGATTGAACATTGGGGGCCAGAAAGTTTTACCAAAATAACAACAACCGATGACGTTATTAAGGATCCAACTGCAATTTTTTATGCTTATGCAGCGGATATCATCGCAGCAAATCAGTTAACTGCTGAAAATTTTCAGGTCGGGCTTTCAAACTATGACTGGAATAATGCTTTTGCGAATCTGACCAGCAAGGGTGATAAAATTGTGCATATCTACGAAAAGTTTAATGCATTCATCAATGAGTTTATGATCACAGTAGCTGTCTGCGCTTTTAGTGATCCGCAACCGGCAAAAACAGAATTTTATTATCAGGTGCTGGCCATAGCCACTGAGGAGTATGTAGAAAATAAACTTTCTTCATCGGCATTTGCAGGAAAATTTATTGAGATTGCATCTTATGATTACACTCTGACCGAGATAGGCGCTTTTGTCGCAAGTTCTATCTTTGCTTTTGTAGTCTGCCATGAAATTGCGCACCATCAGCTCAAACATTACGGCAGCAACAAAGCAGATACAGAGCAAACCCTGATAGAAATAGCGGCTGACAGATATGGTTATGATCTTTATCTAAAAACGCTTTATAACAGCCGGCAAAACACACATTTAAAATTAAATGAGCAACTCATTCACACACCAGTGCTGTTATTTGAAATTCTGCAGTCAATTAATCAAGTCAGTGCAAAAAATGCCATCGCTAATTTTCACACTCAGCATTTAACAGAGCGAAAGCAGCACCTGCTTGACCATATTGACGCCAGCCAAACGATGTCTGACAGAGACATATATCACGGCATGCTCGCTTGTTGCAGCAAGTATCTGTTAAGCCAGCATAGTGCCTGCCGCGCCGACCCGAATCAGCTAAACTGTCACGGTTGAAAATCTAAGCCAAAGCCACGTTGCCGCAAACACAGCACAACACACCCTGGGTTTGCTCGCGTTAAACCCGCCACCGCAGCGCCTTCAGCAATAACCAAGACAACACTGTAATACACCAGCCCAGCAGCGACATGCCGTAATCGCCCCAGTTCGATTCGCGATGCGGGGTAAAAGACTGCACAAATTCATCGATACCATAACAAAGCGGGAACACCGCAAAAAAAGCGCACTGAAAGCGCACTGAACGGCGATAAGCCCGGCTTAATACCGCCAGCGTCAGCGGCAACAACGCCCCGACCCCAACATGCAGCACATGGTCCCCACCAATGGCGCGCTGCCAGGGTTTTAGCAGCTTAAAAGTGTCCGGATTGGCATGCAGTAATAGCAAAGAAATCACCGCCAGTAACACCAGCACAGCGAACACTTCTAATAGCAACAATTTGATCGATTTGGTTTGCAAAATAGCTCTGTACCTCAATAACCAGCGCCAATGTAAAGATTAAATTACAATGCGAATTGTTTTCAGCAGCATTATAGACTTGCAGCTTACCGCGCCCCAGCTAGGCTCTAAATGTCTATACAAGCTGAACGTCGATGGTTTTGCTGTCCACCCGTCAGGCTGATACAACAATGAGCAGCCAAGTACTGCTTATTCGGGGCTCCAGTCGGAGTCAGTCATCAACAAGAGGTGAACTATGTCACCGGACATATGTAAGTTAAATATCAATCACTTAATTGTTAGACCGACTGCATCCGGCGCCGCTGTGATGCATGTTAATCACAACCTTACAGGAGCTCGTTATGCAACCAAACATGAATCCGGGCCACCGCAATGACCGTCATGGTCAGCCTTTAACCGAGGAACAAATCAAAGCATTTCTGGCCGCACAAAGTAATCAACCGCAAACACCGGCGGGTAACCCAGCAGTAACTGAGCAACCGTTGTTAAAGCAACCGCCAGGTTATGGTGAAACCAAAGATAGCGATATTGCCGATATGATTGACGCTGCAATTTGGTAAGCTGTGATAGCGACTAAACAGAGCCGGAACTTAAGCGCCGGCTTTTTTAAACTTTTCTTTCAGCAGCAACCAGGCAAAAGCACTATTGGTCAAAAGGTAACGCTTCCACATCCGGCCTGGCTCTTGTAACACCCGGTACAGCCATTCCAACCCGGCATTTTGCATCCATAGCGGCGCACGAGTCACTTTACCAGCCACCACATCAAAAGTACCGCCAACCCCCATCACAAAATCGACACCCAACTGGTCGCGCCATTTATTGATAAAGTTTTCTTTCTTCGGTGAAGTTATCGCGACAAACAATAACCGCGCCCCGGATTGACGAATTAACTCGACCACAGCTTGCTCATCGTCCCAGAAGTAACCATGATGAGCACCCGCCAGTTTCAGACCTGGGTTTTGCTGCTGTACCACTTCGGCCGTTTTGCTAACCACTTCATCAGTAGCGCCTAATAAAAACACCGGATAAGCATTGCGATTGGCCAGCGCAAGTAACTGATGAAACAAATCCACCCCGGCCACCCGCTCTGGCACTTGATGACCGCAAAAACGAGCGCCCCATACCACGCCCATGCCGTCAATATTGACAATATCACAAGCTTTTACCGACTCGGCCAGCACTGCGTCGGTTTGCATATGGACTAATTTTGCCACGTTTACCACCACATGCTGGGTAAACTGTTTCTGTTCGATGTTTTGTTCAATACAAGCGACAGTCTCAATCATGGTGCTACTGTGCATTTGGGTATTTAAAAAACGGATAGATTGCATATTGTTATTCATGTTGAGGAACTGTTACCCGGTTATAAAAAGCAAAAGAGTAATAAACCCAGGCTTGGGTCCAACGGATATAGTTGATTTTGTTGTTAAAACCAGGCTGTTTCTGATAATAAAACTGCTGCTGCGAAGGGATATACATCTCTTGCAGCGACCATTGAATGACTTTGCCTGCCAAGGCTAAATCGTCAGCCTGGCCGCCAACCCGCAGCAAAGTGAAGACAGCTTGTGCCACAGAGTGCATATCCAGCGGATACCTGTTGTTATGGTAATACTTCGCGGTGCCATCTGCTTCAAATAATTCGGCTTTGTAATAAGCAAGACCGCGCGCAATCGCATCATCAAACTCATGGGTCTGCAGTGATTGACGGATCAGATGCAAAGCTTCGAGATTATAACCCGTGTGAAAACCATCAATAAACTGATGGTGATGGCGTGAGCCATAGACCCAACTACCATCCTCGGCTTGTTCACGCACACTTTGCCAGGCGACTTGCAGCGCTAAATCAGCATAAGTCTGGTTATTGGTTTGACTGGCAACCACAGCCACCCAGGCCGCGCCCCATAAACTGGCATTGTGCACAAAAGCGGTTTCACCCGGAATATAAGCAAAAAACGCCCGGCCATCATGTTCGGTGTACAGGGTTTTGACAATAAAATGGGCCGCATCAAAAGCCGCGTCACGATAATCTTGCCGCGCTACCACTTGACTCAGCGCCCACAACGCCTGTGCCACATAAATAGTGGTAATCACATTTGGCTTGCCTTTGGGCACAAAAAACGCCCGCGCATTCCAGTCAAAGTGATAACCCCAGCACGCATGTTGCCACAAGGCTTTATCACTTTGCTGAGTCAGTAGCCAATCAGCCAGTTCCAGTGCTTGTTGCAGATACTGCGCCTCTGAAGTCCGCTGATAATCTTCCAGTAAACCCAAAATAAATAGCGCAACCCCTTTCGGGTTACGCCCTTTTGGAATACCACAGAAAGGCCGCAAATTAATTGGCGATCTTTTATGCAACTGGATCCAAGCCAGCCCGACCATGCCTTTTTTCAGTGCTGGCGCCAACTTAAATAAACTGCTGTTCAG
The DNA here is from genome assembly GCF_059620065.1 of Rheinheimera sp. B2H12. NCBI lineage: Bacteria > Pseudomonadati > Pseudomonadota > Gammaproteobacteria > Chromatiales > Chromatiaceae > Rheinheimera > Rheinheimera sp. B2H12. Next base: position 2,834,860 of record NZ_CM184363.1, read on the forward strand.
GCCATCGAAAGGATCATAGCCGGCAAAACTATGGCTGTGGGCGTCCGCTAATAAAGTGCCAGCCACCAGCGCACATTGCTGAGTTAAGGGCAAATTTGCCTTGGTCATAGTGCTCACTCCTGCTGCGTCAAGCATAAATACAGCAGCGCATTATTGCGCTGCCTCAGTGAGAGCATTGAAACTTACCTGCAATGGCGCAGCAATCGTCATAGATTCAACCGCCAGAATAGTGGCCAGGCTATTGGCCATTAAACAATCGTAACTGACACAAGGTGTGCCAGCAGTTAAACCCGCAATCCAGCTATTGAGCATATTTTTCTGGCCTTTATCCTGTGATGGCTGTTTTTTCAGGGTTTCTTTACTGTCGCCTTCATACAGCACAGCTTCACGGAAGTCGTTGATCACAGCCGAACGACCACCACCGAACATCTCAACATACTCTTTTGCCATCGCTTTAGAGCCATCTGCCGTGTAGGTAATAGTGGCGATGCTGCCGTCTGGATAGGTCAAAGTGATAATGACGTTGTCATTCAATAAGGCTGACTTATTGGCTTTGGCTGTGCCAATCGCATACACAGTCGCAGGGTTTTGTTGCAATAGTGCTGAAGCTAAATCAATAAAGTGACAACCTTCGCCAATCAGACGACCGCCGCCTTCTTTTGGATCCTGGATCCAGTGATCAGCCGGAATACTGCCAGAGTTCACCCGGATATTCACCACTTTAGGTGAGGTCACATGGGAAAAATGCTGGATCACATCCAGTGTTGAAGGCGCAAATCTGCGGTTAAAACCAACCATCAGTTGTACTGCAGGGTTGTGCTGATGCGCTGCGTCTATCGCCAGGATCTCCTCCACATTCAGCGCGACCGGTTTTTCAACATACACATGTTTGCCGCCTTGGATCGCAGCAATCACCGAACTGGCGTGGCTGTCATGCCGGGTAGTGACCACAATGACATCGGTGTCTGCGGTCAGCAGCTCGGCAAAATTACCAGCACAGAATTGGAAACCGAACTGTTTCGCCACCCCTTGCGCTGTTCTGCCACTGGCAGTGACCAGACCACGGAAATCAGCTTTGCCACTGTCTTTCAGTGGTGGCAGTAAACTGGCTGTCGCGTAGTTACCGGCACCAAAAAACGACAAACCCAACTTGTCTTTGCTGATTGGCTGACTGGCAGTCGCAATCCGAGCTGGCTGCACAGCATCTGCTTTGGCGTTATAGCCCATCACTATGCCAAGGTAGGGTTCGCGTTTTTCACCTTCAATTAAGGCATAAGCCTGTGCCGCATCGTCCACGGCAAAACGATGGGTAATTAACGACTTCACATCAACTTTTTGCTGCGACACCAGTTCCAGGAAGGTTTGCATATTGCGTTGTTCAGTAAAACGCACATAAGCCAGCGGATAATCATTGCCGTTTTCTTCATAAAACGGATCATAACGGCCAGGGCCATAAGAACGTGAAATAACCACCGAGATCTCTTTTTTAAAGTAGTCTTCACGTGGAATATCCATCCGTACTGCGCCAACCACTACGACGCGGCCTTTCGAACGCGTCACGGCACCACAAAGCTCAATCGGCTGATTGCTGGAGGTTCCGGCACAGACCAGTACGCCGTCCACGCCATAACCGGCAGTTAAATCTTTGCATACGGCCTCAACATCACTGCCTGGATAAATACCGGTAGCACCAAAACCTTCTGCCCGTTGAATTAACGCCGGATCTAAATCAGTGGCCAGCACATGACAGCCATTGGCACGCAGCAGCTGGACTGCAATTTGGCCTAATAAACCTAAGCCCAATACCAGGAAAGTTTCGCCCAGTTTAGGTTCAGATAAGCGAACACCTTGCAGCGCGATAGAACCCACAGTGGTAAAAGCAGCTTCTTCATCGGTCACATTCGCCGGAATTTTCACGACCAGATTTTTTGGCACTGCGACAAATTCAGCATGGTTTGCATAATCAGCACCACCACAGGCAACTCTGTCGCCAGGTTGCAGGCCATCGACCAAACCACCCACGGCAACCACCTGACCCGCACAGCTATAACCCAAAGGCGAAGGCGAATTTAACCGAGAATTCACTGTCTGGAAGGTTTTTGCCAAGCCTTCAGTGCGAATTTTTTTAATCACCTGCTTGACCAAATCTGGCCGCGCCTTGGCTTTTTGCAGCAGATTCTTTTTGCCCATATCAATTTTAGTTTTTTCGGTACCCGCAGAAATAACTGAAGCAGTATTGCAAACCAGCACAAATGCATCCGTCAGTGCAGGAACCGGCACTTCATTTACTTCTACCACACCGGTTCTAAGAGTTTGGGTTACTTGTTTCATAGCATCATGCCCCTAAATATTTTTTGTATATATCGATCAATTGGATATGAAAGTCAGTTTTATCAATTTGACTTTTATCCAACCGAAAATTTATTAATTCAAGTTCATTAATAGTGTGAATTAAACTTTGTACAGAGCCACTGCTAAATAAACGCGCCCCTTTCGCTCTTGTACAGACATCAGAAGCTATTACCGACACCCCCAAATCGAGAGCTTCTTTAACGGAAACTCCATACGCATCCTCTCGATTCAAACGCAAAAACAAATCAGCACAACTTAAGTACTCTATTAGATTTTCACAAGCTATCGAATTTATATTGCTTATTTTATTTTCTGAAACATAATCATCAACAAACTTCGCCGAAACTTCATCACCAACAAAACAATAAAAATTATAGTCTCTAAAATGAACAGCCAATTTGGCCAGCAAATCAAAACCATAAACCTTTGAAAGACTTTTGTTTAATTTCCAAGCATTAAACAGCACTATTGGCTTTGCATTTTCATTTGGCAATTTTTTATGCTCTACATTTGATGGAGGTACGTAGGCCGGTAAGTAACGAATATTGATACAATGCTTGGATTGAAGTGCAGAAAAAACCTTTTCAGAAACAATTATATAATCACAGCGCCTTGAAACCTTAACAAAAAAAGTCGCAAAAAATTTATAGAGGTTGCCCTTATTTAGTATGTTCTCATTGTGCACTGAAACAATGACTTTTGATTTTGAACTTAGAGACAGGATAAAAGCATATATAAATATAAAAAAAGAAAACTGATGGATATGAATCACTTTAGGCTTACTTCTAAATAAATACCCAAGCCACCAGGCCATACTTTTGTTAGTTGCAATTATTTTTTTACTATCTAAATTTGTGCTGTATTGATCATACAAAATATATGATATCTTGCTCGATTTTAGAAAAGGCAGCATCCTTGCTATATGAACAGAAACACCACCATAAGGAGGTGGGTAAGGCCCTACTATATGTAAATCTTCTTTAACTTTCATCTATTACACCAACAATACCAACAAAAAAATCAATTGTTATTTTTGCGTCCGGAAATTTTTCTTTGTTTATCTAAATAAATAAACCTGATGCATAGAGCCGCTGCTAGGGGGGCTGCCATTGCCGAATTGTAAAAATGACCTGCCAAAAAGCCTAAAACAAAAAAAGAAATGCAGAAAGCCAACTTAAAAAAATTTAGGTCTGTTTTAAAGAAAGCCCCCCAAGAAGAGAACCATAGATACACATATAATATGGTGAAGAAAATACCTAACAAAGTTACTAGATCGAAAAAATCCATTTCGACTTGGTAAAGTCCGACGGGATAACCTCCGACGACCAAAGACCATGGTGAGTAACTCATAAGTTCAGAAAACACAAAACTGAACTTGTAATCTCTCCCCGTAAGAGCCAAGTTGAAGAAACTATCATTAGCAGTATTATCAAAATGCCACATGAAATAAGCTATGTTATTATCGATATTTTCTTGTACTGCTGGTAAGGAGTAATACATAACTATAGTAATTATGAATAGAAAAAAAGCAGCTAATAACGATATTAAAACCCCTAAAGCTCTGTATTTTATGATGAAATAGCAAAATGTTGCGAATATCAGAGATAACATTGAAGCTTTTGTACCTGATAAAAGACAAGCTAAAGCTATTATTACAAATGAACAAAATTTCATCTTTGAAGAAGTATCAATTAACGCCCAGAAAATTGCGATTAATAAAAAACCCGATGCTTCATTTCCAGCTATAATAATACCTTTGACACCCCACCGTTCTGTTTCTAGGTAATTGTGAAATATCTCAGAACCAGAAAACGCCCCATATACAATAAAGAATGCATATGAAAAAATCACAAGACTAAAATACTTTTCAAATTTATCGAAAGAAATTATTTCATTATCAATGATATACTTAAATGCATACAAATAAAGAAAGAACAAAAAGTATTTAAGCAAAAACAACATTGTTTCAAATAAAAGAGATAAATCAACACCATCGACAACAAAAAAATTTGTAACAACAGATAATGCCCCAAATAAAAAAACGAAAAATACTGTGTTTTTCCTCCAGCTTCTATAGTTCAAGGCGAGAACTAAGGCCAAAATCATTAATATCAATCTAAAAACAAGACTAAATCGTTCTAGCGCATTGATATCATTATATCTTCCATAAACAGAAATAAAATCGGATACCGGAACTATCAATAATCCAATAAACAAAACAATTGACAACATTCCATTAATTCTTGAGTAAGCTAACATTGTATTCTCACCGTTCAGCTTTTATCTTTTCCATGAATGATTTTAATTCATCTGTTGTCCCATGCTGGAAATAAAAAAACTCATCAAGAAAATTTATTGGTCTAGTACGACCGTAGCCAAAGGGGACATATTGAAATCCTTTGTGCATGTGCAGAACACGGGAGGTGATGCCAGCTTTTATCGTCCATAAAAAATTAGGGAATAACGACCAGAAACTAGAGGACGCAATTGCAAATTTACTTTCAGGAGAAATTTGATTATCAGTAAAGTTAATAGATTGAAGTCTGCACATGAACTTTTCCATACCGAGCCTACTAATAATAAAGAAAGACTGCTGAAGAGAATGAGAAGTGCCTTCACCGGAACCAAAAAGATAATCAGATTTCATGTTTTTTATACAATGCTCAATTATACCCTCTTTACTAAGTAACGTATCTTGTTCTACGTATACAAAGTAATCAGCGTCAGATAATATCGCATATTGAAGCCCTAACAGTACAGATCTGGTCCAACCACAATATTTTCCAGTGTGTTTAACTGCGTGACCTGCATTGATTGGTAGTGAAATAAATTCAACCTCATCGCCATAATCTGTAGAAGGTTTAACTGGCGAGTTACTATCTACAATTATAATCTTTTCAGGTTTTGTATATTTTGTTAATAAATCATACCAGATTTTATTAAACTCAACACCTCGAATTTTTTCGTCACCATACAACACTCGCTTACCATCTGAAGTGTCCGCTCCACACCACCAACCACTGCCAATTATATATTTCACTTTGCACCCTTAATAACAGGAGAGTTCTTTGTCCAAGCCGCTCGATACCGACTAATTTTCCCATAGTTATTATCAAGTGGCTCGTGCTCCATTGAAAGCAACATTGAGAAAATATGACCATGCAGTCGATTTGTTACGAAATTATCGTATTTAGTTATTGAAACACATGCATTACAAACACTTTTTAATGCTTGTGTTCTCCATTGCGCCTCAATGAATCCATTGATATTTTTGGAGATTGGCAACTTTGAAATACGACTGATAATTGAAGAATATATCCGTGATGAAATTGGCAAGTCATCATACCAGTCATAGGTGCAGTAGTTGTTGTATAAATGTCCAAATTCTTGCTTAGAATTTTCCTTGTCGATTCTATTCTGAATCAAGGTTTTTGATACTTTACTTTCTACGATATTTTCTTTTATTTTTTCTAGTAAAATTGAGCCCCATAAACAATGGGCCATATCTGGAAGCATATACACATTATCACTAAAATTAAATGCCTCATCATAAGAAAATGAATCTCTACAACAAATATGCACATCTGTATGAGTTCTGAAAATTTCTGCAGATTTTCTTAATTCATCATTATTTGAAAAGTGAATACTCTGAGGTAAAATAACAACTCTGTTTTCCGAGTATTCTTTTACTATTTTTTCTCTGAGCTTTTGGTGTTTACTATAAAGGTCTCCAAAATTCCCACCACCATGCATCATTATAATAACATCAGACGGCAGATCAATAAAGCTAGAATCATCTTCAGCTTTATCGCAGCAACTATATACAATGTTATAACCAGATTCTTCAAAAAATTGAATAGTTCCTAGATAAATTAGTAAATCGCCAATATTAAAGTGCACAGGATAATCGAAATAAGCAATTGAGCTTCCTTTAGGGGCAATCGAATGTATCTTTTCTAAATTTTTTTTAAGACCTAACATCAGGTTGGCATGATTCAATTTTTCACCACATCTTACTCTGAGAAATAATATGACAACACATATCTAAATAATGCTGCTACCAAGTTGGCAAGCGAAACATTAAGTATGTCATCCGTAAAATATAAAATATTTACTGAAATAAAGAACACAATTAGTGATAGTAAATTCCTTATTATCAAAATATATGGTTTTCCATTAGCAGTAGCTCTCTGTGAAATAATCCAAGATGAACTAGAAATCAATACACTCAGAAATAAAACACCACTAGATATCCCGTGACCACCGTATGAATCTGAAAAAACATGATGAATTAAATACTCACCGAATATATATCCAACGATAAACATTACTGGCGAAAATAAAAGACAATAATATGTAATTTTACGTCTAACAAATTCATGTTTTGAATCAGATGCATTAACAAAGTACGTCACTGCAATTCTTTCTGAAATGCGTGAGAAAAAACTAGATACTGTCTGCAAAACAGCATATACGCCCAGTTGGGACAGACCCAAATGATAGCCTAAAAAAACTTTATCAATATTTGTAACCATTGAACTAGAAATTTGAAATAACCAGTATCCAGATGCAAACTTGTAATCAAAACACCCATCTCCTCCTGTACTGCCTATCAATATAGTTTTTGTTTTCCAGAGATATAAAAAGAAACCTATCAAATAGGAGAATGAGTAAGAAAGTAACACTAACTCCAAATTGAAAATATTCGATAGAAAATAAAACATTAGTAAAAAAATAAGACAGGAGGTTGGTTGAATAATTTGAATAAAGGAATATAAATTTAGATCTTCTTTATTTTTAGCTCTCTCTGAACAATAAAAAAAAGAAAAGAAAGAAAAAAAGAAAAGTATGTAGCTGTATGCATTACTGAAAATCGTTTTATCGTAGAAAAATAATGAAAACAAAGTACAAAAAAAGGCAGATAAAAAATACAAATAATGATCAGCAGGCCTAGTTAAATCTTTATTTACTTTGTAAGCATTATGAAATGGAACACCTAAAGAAAAAAATACAGAAAGTATCGTGACATTAACAATTATGAGTTGCAGTGCTCCACGTTCTACTACTGAAAGGAAGTTCGCCGTTATAATAGCGATTAACAACGAAGCTGAAACTGAACCAACTCCATTATAGACTGCTTGAATATATTTTTTCGATAAAAATGGCATTACATAACAATCCCACGTGTATCAATCATCACCTTGCTCAGGAATAATGATTTATCACAAGATTTAAACTGTTTATGGTCCACCAGCACCACCACCACATTGGCTTGTTCCAGTGCTTGTTCCAGCGTCGCCAGTTCAACGCCGGCGGTGGCTAGTTTGGCTGGTAACTGCTGAATATTCGGTTCCACCGCCAGAATACGGCCTACGCCCTGCTCTGCCAGATGTTTGACAATATCCAGCGCCGGGCTTTCGCGTAAATCGTCGATATCGGCTTTAAAGGCTAACCCTAAGCAGGCAATCACTGGTTTTTTAAATTGATCAGCGGCGGCGGCAATTTTTTCAATCACAAAATGTGGTTTATGGTCATTCACTAAGCGGGCCTGATGGATAAGCTTGGCTTCATTCGGCGCTGAATTAACAATAAACCAAGGGTCAACTGCAATACAGTGGCCGCCAACACCTGGGCCAGGGCTTAAAATATTCACCCGCGGATGGCGATTAGCCAGCTTAATCAGCTCCCAGACATTAATTTTCAGCTTGTCACAAATCATCGATAATTCATTGGCAAAAGCAATGTTGACATCGCGGAAGCTGTTTTCGGTCAGTTTGGCCATTTCGGCGGTGCGGGCATTGGTCACCACACATTCACCACGGACAAAAGTCTGGTACAACGCCACGGCTTTCGCCGAGCAAGCCGCTGACATCCCACCAATCACCCGGTCATTGGCAACCAATTCAGTCAGCACATGGCCTGGCAATACCCGCTCCGGGCAATGCGCCACATTCACATCGGCAGCATCACCGGCATGTTGTGGGAAGGTTAAGTCTGGACGCGCTGCCGCCAGCCAGGCCGCCAATTGTTCGGTAGCGCCAACAGGTGAAGTACTTTCTAAAATCACTAAATTGCCTTTTGCCAATACAGGCGCAATAGCTGCAGCGGCTTTTTCGATATAACTTAAATCTGGTTCGTGGTCTTCACCTTTAAAGGGTGTTGGCACTGCAATTAAAAAAGCTTCAGCCGTTTCTGGCGTGGTGGTGGCACGCAATTTGCCCATAGTCACCACACTGCGTACCACAATATCTAAATCAGGCTCCACAATATGAATATTGCCTTGATTGATGGTATCGACCGCTTTTTGATTCACATCCACGCCAATCACTTCAATACCACGTGAGGCAAATACCGCTGCCGTTGGTAAACCGATATACCCTAAACCAATCACTGAAATACGTTTAAAATCCATGTTCTTTGTTTCCACTTTCGAAAAAATTAAAGTTGTGTTGATGCTGATTGCTGGTAAGCCCGATACCAGTCGACGAATAACTGCATGCCCTGCGTTAAGCTGGTTGCCGGTTTGAAGTTGACCGCCTGTTGCAACTGGCCGACATCGGCATAAGTTTGCAGCACGTCACCGGCTTGCATCGGTAAGTAGTTTTTGCTCGCTTGCAAACCAGCCGCCTGCTCAATGGCGCGAATAAAATCTTCCAGCTTTTCCGGCTGGTTATTGCCAATATTAAACAAGCTGTAATAAGGATTCGTGACAAGCTGGGTTGGATAACCATTGCTGGCAGGCACTTTATCCTGAATGCGGAGCACCCCTTCAACGATATCGTCGATATAGGTAAAGTCGCGTTGTAATTGGCCGTGGTTATACACATCAATCGGCTGACCGGCCAAAATGGCTTTGGTGAATTTCCACGGCGCCATATCGGGTCTGCCCCATGGCCCATACACAGTAAAAAAGCGCAGGCCAGTGGTGGGTAACTGATATAAGTGGCTATAGGTATGCGCCATCAGCTCATTGGCTTTTTTGGTGGCGGCATAGAGCGAAATGGGCGTATCAACCGGGTCCGACTCACTAAAAGGCACTTTTTGCTGGTTGCCATACACAGAGCTGGAACTGGCATACACCAGATGCTCGACCTGGTGATGGCGGCAACCTTCTAAGATGGTCATCATACCCACCAGGTTGGAATCGACATAAGCCATTGGATTATCAATGGAATAACGCACACCGGCCTGAGCGGCTAAATGGATCACCCGCTGAAATTTTTCGCTGGCAAATAACTCAGCCATAGCCACACGGTCACTGATATCCAGTTTAATAAACCGAAATAACGGCAGTTGCTCTGCAGTCAGTGTGTCGCAGATGCGTTGTAACCGGGCTTGTTTTAACGCCGGATCATAATAGTCATTCAGGTTATCAATCCCAACCACCTGATGGCCTTGCTGGCATAATACTTCAGCAACTTTACTACCGATAAAACCGGCGACGCCTGTTACTAAAAATTTCATGGTTTGCTCCATCCGGGGTTGATAAGCGGAATTTTTATCTGCCGCATTTTTTCAATTGTTTTGGGCTTTGGCTAACATTTGCCATCAACCATGTTCAAACCAAACATTCGTCGTCAAGCATGGATTAAAACCCTTAGGTTGACGACTGCGACCATTTTCCATCGTGCTTGTCGGACTGCCCCGGCTTATGCCGGGTCGCACTTCGTGGTGAGTCCGACCTACAAACGCTCGAACATTGTGGTAAGTCTGACCTGCCTGGCGCACCATAGCTACCGCAGGGAGCAGCAAACACTGGCCCCTTAAAATAACACTGCCAGCAAAAACTGCTGGCAGTCACTGCATTGTTACTCGACTCGCTTATTGAAATTTTTGCACGCTATCGGCACGACCAATGGCGTAATAAGTGAAACCTTCACGTTTTAACTGTGCTGGATCATATAAGTTGCGGCCATCAAAAATCACCGGCTGACTTAAGCTGGCTTTCAGGCTGGCAAAATCTGGCGCCCGGAAGTTTTTCCACTCAGTACAAATTAACAAGGCATCTGCTTGTTGCAAGGCCGCTTCTTTGGTGCCACACAACACTAAATCAGCGCGCTGGCCATAAATACGCTGGGTTTCTTCCATCGCTTCCGGATCATAAGCCTGCACTTTGGCACCAGCCGCCCATAAGGCCTCCATCAGCACCCGACTGGCCGCTTCACGCATATCATCGGTATTGGGCTTAAAGCTCAGGCCCCAGATGGCAAAGGTTTTACCGGTTAAATCAGCGCCAAAGTGCTGCACCACCCGGTTAAACAACACGGTTTTTTGCCGATCATTCACCGCTTCAACCGCTTGCAGTACATGCGGTGTATAACCAATGCTTTGCGCGGTTTGAATTAACGCCTGCACATCTTTTGGAAAACAACTGCCACCATAACCACAGCCTGGGTAAATAAAGTGGTAGCCAATGCGTGGATCTGAACCTATGCCAAGCCGAACTTGTTCGATATCTGCGCCTAACCGTTCGGCCAGATTCGACATTTCATTCATAAAGCTGATTTTGGTAGCCAGCATGCAGTTGGCGGCATATTTAGTCAGTTCACTGGAGCGGATATCCATCACAATCACCCGGTCATGATTGCGATTAAAAGGGGCATACAACTCTTTCATCACGGCCACTGCGTGCTCAGATTTAGCACCAATCACAATCCGATCCGGCCGCATGCAGTCGTTAACCGCAGCACCTTCTTTTAAAAATTCCGGATTAGACACCACATCAAAGCTAAGCTCACTGTGTCGCTCAGCCAGCACACTACTTAACAGCGCCGCCACTTTATCAGCGGTGCCAACCGGCACAGTAGACTTATTCACCACAATTTTGTGGCTGGTCATATGCTTGGCAATAGTTGCTGCCACAGCCAGTACGTATTTCAGATCAGCAGAGCCATCTTCATCCGGCGGGGTGCCGACGGCTATAAATTGCACTTCAGCATGCGCCACCCCTTCGGCGGCATCCGTGGTAAATTGCAGATTGCCACTGGCTACATTTGCCACAACAACAGCTTCCAGTCCTGGTTCGTAAATTGGGATCACGCCTTTTTTCAGCTTATCCACTTTTTGCTGGTCGATATCTACACATAAAACTTTGTGGCCCATATCAGCCAAACATGCGCCAGTCACCAGACCCACATAACCAGTACCGAATATTGTTATCTGCATAAATGCTTATTCCGCCAGAAGTTGTTGTAATTTTTGTTTAAACTCAGCGCCGAAATTGCTGCGCAGCGCATATTCTGCGTTGGCAATGGCATAACCCAGCTTATTGCCACAATCATGCGATTTGCCTTTGATATGGTAAGCTTCCAGCGTTTCCAGCAAGCGTAACTGATGCAAACCATCTGTCAGCTGAATTTCATCACCGGCACCTGGTGGGGTAAATTCCAGCAAGTCCCAAATGGTTGGAGACAATACATAACGGCCAGTAATGGCAAAATTGCTTGGCGCTTCTTCCAGATCTGGTTTTTCCACCATATCAGCAATAGTGGCGTTTTCACCTTGCGCTAAGCTGGCACCGCTAATATCCACCACCCCATATTGATTGACCAGGTGCTGCGGTACTGGCTCCACCATAATCTGACTATGGCCGGTTTCGCTATATCTTTTGATCATCGCGGCCAGATTGTCTTTTTTCAGATTGGATTGGTATTGATCGACAATCACATCCGGTAATAACACGGCAAATGGGTGGTTTCGCACCACGGGGCGGGCACATAAAATGGCATGACCTAACCCCAGCGCCTGCGGCTGGCGTACCGAAATCACTGTGACGTGTTTTGGCGTAATATTACGAACTTCTTCTAGCAGTTGCCGTTTGACCCGTTTTTCCAGCGCTGCTTCTAATTCAAAGCTGGTATCAAAGTGGTTTTCAATGCTGTTTTTTGAAGAATGCGTCACCAGCACAATTTCTGTAATACCAGCGGCGACCGCCTCTTGTACTACGTATTGGATCAATGGCTTATCAACGATAGGCAACATTTCTTTTGGCATGGCTTTAGTGGCCGGTAACATCCGGGTTCCTAAACCTGCAACTGGAATAACGGCTCTGGTGACTTTGAAATCGTCGTCAGTACGACGACCAAATTGAGACTGCTGAATTGGCGACTTGACCATTTACTCTGTCCTGTTCCACTGTGGAGAATTAATACCCATGGAACCGCATGTCAGCATTGTGAAGCACTGCAGTTCCTTCTACAGAAAAATATGTTGCCATCTGGCAAAAAACAGCCTGGCAATTGCTGCGCGCTGTAGATCCCACCCTTGGAATGAAGGCGTATTTATACCGTTTTTTCAGTTTTGATGCAAATTACATTTTTATGGCGAACGTCATTCAGCCGCCATCTGCGGCGGTTTTTACCGGTAAAACTGAGGGCTAAATCAATGATTCACAGTGTTATTATTTGATGTGCTCTGAAGGGCTATGCTAACCTCATGTACAGATGCTGCCAGAGGTTGTGATACATGGGCTGGTCAGCTGGATCGCGGCTTGTTCCGGAGTTTGCCATTTTAAAACACAGTTTTTGGTCGGTATTGGCCCTCTTCTCGCTGGCGCTTGGTGCTAACTATGCCGATACCACTTTTACTGCGACTTTTTTCGCTGACGTTGAACAACGGTACGGCGCGGCTGCGACTGCGCGTTTTACCGCATGGCGTGATTTGATCAAAAAAGGTAGCGATGCCAGTGATTGGGACCGCGTCCACCAGGCCAATCAATTTTTTAATCGCAAGGTGGCGTACAAATCAGATGCTGAGCACTGGGGCAAAGTCGATTATTGGGCGACGCCTGTTGAATCGCTTGGTACTGGCGCCGGCGATTGTGAAGACTATGCCATCGCCAAATATTTTACCTTGCGCGCTATGGGAGTGGCGGACGAAAAGCTCCGGCTGATGTATGTGCGGGCTTTGTCGGTGAACGAGCCACATATGGTGCTGGTGTATTTTGAAAATCCACAGGATTACCCGCTGGTGCTGGATAATATGGATCCACAGATTAAACCCGCCAACGAGCGGACCGATTTACGCCCGGTGTATAGCTTTAACGCCAGCGGTTTGTGGTTAGCCAAGGCCAATGGCCTGGGCCGGCGGGTGAAAGACAGCAGCGGTATCACCAGTTGGACCGAAGTGATGAATAAAATTGAGCAAGGTTTGTAGCCTCATATTGATGCTCGCGGTAGGTCGGACTGACCAAATGTAACATGTATTACCGTAGGTCGGGACTTACCACGAAGTGCGACCAACTGCATTGCAGTTGGGCAGTCCGACAAGCGCAATAAATAAAGGTTACCGCCGCCAGTGTTGGGCTTTAATCCATGGTTGATGGCAAATGTTGGACTACCGCAGCGCTTCGCGCTCCGTCAAGGCCAAGCTACGGATTGATCGCGAGTCCAACCAACAAATGGTATTTAGTTAACGAAGTGTCCTGTCACGGATAAAGGCCGAAACGATGAGCACAGAAAAACAATTACAACACCGCCCTTTTAAAGGTGGCATCGCGCTGAGTACTCAGCTCAGTGTACTGCTACTGCTACTGGCCATTATTACTTTTGTCGCCACAGTGCTGGTCAGCGCCAATCATATGCGCAGCTATCTGGACACTCAGCTGTCGCGTACGGCACTGGATACCGCCAATAGTCTGGGGTTGTCGATGTCGCCGCATCTGGCTGAGCAGGATACCGTGATGGCAGATACCATGGTGTCGGCCATTTTTGACTCTGGCTATTATCTGCAAATTAAATTTACCGCTGCTGATGGCAAAGTGGTATTTGACCGCCACAATCCGGTGCAGGTACAAGGCGTGCCAGCCTGGTTTATTCGCTGGTTTGCGCTCAATCCGCCGGTGATGACATCTGAAGTGAATGACGGCTGGCGTATTGCAGGGGTGTTGGCGGTACAGGCGCACCCGGGTCATGCTTACAGCAGTTTATGGAACCACGTCAAAGCGGTGTTCTGGGCGAGTTTGTTTATCTGCCTTGGCGCCCTGGCGGCAGTGCATCTGTTGTTACTGGCGGTGTTAAATCCGCTGAAAGATATTGAACGTCAAGCCTCACAACTAGCGGAAAAACGCTTTGAACTGCTGGATTACCTGCCGCTGACCAAAGAACTGCGCGCCGTTGTTTATGCGCTGAATCATATGGTTGGCAATGTTAAACGCAGTTTTACCGAGCTGACTGAACGGGCTGAACAACTGAATCAACAAGCCTATTTGGATCCGTTAACAGCGTTGCCAAACCGGCGGGCACTGGCACAGTCTTATGCCAGCCTGCAGGCTGAGCCAGGGGAAGATGGTAACGCCTTGTATTTAGGACTCATTGCCCTGCCCTCGTTAAAAGACTTAAACGACGCAGCAGGTTACGCCAGTGGCGATGCCTATGTCGAAAAAGCCGGTTCATTATTACAGGCACAATTAAAAGCTTTGCAATGGTCGCAGCTATTTCGGATCAGCGGTTCGGAATTTGCCATTCTGGCCAGGCTGGGTGCCACCACTGCGGTTGAATTTGATGCCCAGTTGCGTCAGTCGTTTGAAATTGCCAACAACGATGCCTATCCACATGGCTTTGCCAGCTTAGTGTTACTGCCGGTGCAAGCTGGGGCCGATTTAAGCAGTAGCTTAAGCCGGCTTGATGCCATGCAAGCCAAACAACAAGCTGCCGTGATGCCAATTTTGGATTTTCAGCAAGAAAATCACCAAACCTTGCATTCACGCTCTGAATGGCAACACATTTTGCATCGTTTCACCCGTTCTGTGATTGCCGACACTGCGGCGAGCGATTACAGCACCGAGCTGAGCTTGTCTGATGACATGGAAAAGATGTTTGATCTGGTGCTGCAGCCGGTCTATCAGCAACAACAAATTCTGTATGTCGAAACCTTTATTAAATTTAATGCCGATGGCAAACAACTGGCATCTTCCGACGTCTTTGCCATGGCAGAGCGGCTTGGTGTGTCGCTATTACTGGATAAAGCGCTGGTCACATATATCCTGTGCAAACTGAAACAGCATAAAAAGCAGTCATTTGCCATTAACCTGAGTAAAAGTGCGTTTCATGACAAACATTTTGTCCGCTGGCTGACTAACACCCTGCGGGCCAATCAACAGCAATTGCCAGCGTTAGTGTTTGAAGTGAATGAACAGGCGACCCTGGGTGCTATCAGCTCGGCGGCAGAGTTTTTTAATGCGGTGAAACAAGCCGGTGCTCAGGTGGCAATTGAACGATTCGGCGCCAGTTTCAGTTCTTTTCGCTATTTACAGGGGCTGAATATCGACTTCATCAAAATTGACGGCAGTTATATCCGGGCCTTGCAGCAGCCGGATACCCGCTTTTTTGTCCAGACCATGACGCATATTTGTCATGGAATTGGGATAAAAGTAATAGCGCCTCAGATTGAAAGCGCCGATATTGTGAAGATCTGTCATGAAATTCATATTGATGCGGTGCAAGGGCGTGGTTTACACGCGCCGGTTGCGTTCGAAAAAGTTTCACAAAATAATGACTGTATTTTCGACAAGAATCAGGTAGAATCCTAAAATCTTTGTTGTAACCATTTGTTGTGCGAGGAATGCATATGAAATTAGTAAAAATCGCTTTGGTAGCTGCTGCTTTACAGCTGACAGTTCCGGCAGTGTCTGCGCAGGAAGCATCGACTGACGTTGCCACGATGTTTGCAACAGCGCAAGGCAAAGGCCAGTCCATCACTGACTTCGTTGCCGAAATGACAGACATTAAAACCTGTAGCCCGGTATTAGCAGAACAAGTTGTTGAATTTGCACTTGATTTCGCTAAAAACGATCCGGCTCTGGTCGAAGATATTTTAAAAGCCACAGCGACCAGCTGTGTTGATAACGACACAGTCACAGCTTACGCTGTTGCTTCAGGTATTGACCCGACTTTAGTTGCTAACGCGCTGAATACTGCCACTGCCGCTGGTGGTGCGCCAGGTGCTGGTGCGCCAGGTGCTGCTACAGCCGCTATCGCTCCTGCCCCGGCTCCAGCTGGTAACGGTATCGGTGGTGGTACTGGTGCAGGTGTACCGGAAGCCGCTTCACTGAACTAATTGTGAGTCGTAAATAAATATCAAAAGCCTCCTGTTGGAGGTTTTTTTTTACCACTGAACCATGGAAAGTTTTATGTCGAAAAAAGTCTATTGTTTAGCCCAGTTTCTGCCTAAACCAGGCAAAGAGGCTGAGCTGTTTCAGGTGTTGCAGGCACTTGAACCAAACACCTTGCGCGAGGACGGCTGTCTGCAGTATCGGGTCACCCGGCAAATCAGCAGTCCTTTTGCACCTGGACACAGCTTTCCGCTGCTGTTTAATGAAATCTGGACCGATTTAGCTGCCTTTGAAGCGCATTGCCAGCGTCCACAAATTCAGCAGTTTTTTGCCCGTTATTGTACCGCCGAAGATGGTCTGGCCGCGGATTGGAATGTCTGTATTT
The DNA here is from genome assembly GCF_059620065.1 of Rheinheimera sp. B2H12. NCBI lineage: Bacteria > Pseudomonadati > Pseudomonadota > Gammaproteobacteria > Chromatiales > Chromatiaceae > Rheinheimera > Rheinheimera sp. B2H12. The sequence continues at coordinate 2,851,647 of NZ_CM184363.1, forward strand.
ATACCGACGAACCGGCAGACTTTGATGCGCCATAGCTGTAACAGCACGCCATCTTGTGCGTTATTGCAATGCATATGAGTTAGTCAGCTCCATGATTAATCATAAGTAAATCAGTAACTTGGGTTCAAAAATTTGTAGAAGAGACTCAACATTTGACACAAAGCGGCAGCCCAACATTTGGCATCCACATGATGCACATTTTTTAAACGATTCAATCGTGCCGGTGTGGCGGTTTAAATGCGTATTAGAAAAATGTACAACCAAAAACCAGTGTAACTCAAATAAAATTAACAACTTAATTAAGTTTAGTTCCTTTCGCGTGGTCTAATAAAAACTTAAAGGCTAAAATAGACCTATATGAGTTGAGTAAGATAACAACTGGTGGCTATGTTTTACGTCAAATGGCGATTGTGGTACCATCTTTAATGAATTCTTAGAAAGGTGACTTCAGAATGAATAAAACTGTTCTTAGAGCTTCATATAGTGCAGGTCAAGATGCTCTTGAAAACTTTGATACACTGGCTGCATACGCTGCAAGTGGAGCAAAAAAAACCAAACGACGCGTACTTCAAAGTGGTCATAACGTTACTGTCATTAAGGATGGTTATGTCGTTGAAGTTATGCCTAATGGTGAAGAGTCAGTACGTCATATTGTAAATACAGGTAAATTTATACCTCTGCTGGCGGGCGAATAGTGCCTCGGATCAGATTAATTGCAGGACCAAACGGTTCCGGAAAAACAACTCTCTTTTCTACGCTTCAAGAGCATAAAGACGTTCATTTTGGCCAATACATCAATCCTGATGATGTCGCACTAACTTTGAAAAACTACAAAATTGATGGACGCGAAATTGGTGATATAGAACGCGTTGAAATGTCTCAAAAAATTTGTACAGGACTCAGAGAAAGATACCTTGAACTTAACCTTTCTTTGACATATGAATGAGTCATTACTCACATTTAGAGTATATTCAGCGTGCAAAAGCAGCTGGCTTTAAAACTTATCTTTATTATGTCTGCATAAACGATCCTGTCGTCAATATAGCAAGGGTCAATCAGCGTGTTTCATCAGGTGGTCACAATGTACCAACGGCGAAGATTATAAGTCGATATAACAAGAGCTTATCTAATCTCTATGATATGAGCTTACTTTGCGATAGAGTCTACTACTTTGACAACTCTTATGAGCAAGAGTTGTTCGCTGAGAAATCAGAAAATAATTTATTAAAAATTAAGATTGAAAAGTACAACAGAATTCAACCAGTTTGGTTTCAGGATTATGTTCTTTCTAAATGGGACAAAAATAAAATCCGCTATTGATAATAAAATAATGGTTTTATGAAGAAAGAAGGTGAGCATTTTTTAAGTGTTATATTTTTGAGCTCGTATAATATACAACATGAGTACAAATCATAAATCCACATAGCTCGCTAAACTTTCTAATACTAAAAATGTACTAGCTGCTGTAATCCCTCATATTATGAACGAACATTCTTGATCCCATTTTTCAACAATTCAGTAGCACAATACTCGTCGATCATGTCTAAAACAATTACGGGTTCTTAAGTTTTGTGCCTATGTCGTGGGATCCGATCACCTGCTAACCCTCTTGTTCTTGATGGTATTTTTGTACGCTAAGTGATCGGATTGCTCTGGTTTTTCAGCGGTTCTGCTGAATTGCTGATGCAAATGAAATCCAAATTCAAACATCGAGCGACCCCAACATTCACGGCAACATCATTAATAAAACCAACCCAGCCATTGCTGATACAGCGGGATGCCAATCAGCACATTGACCGGAAAGGTGATGCCAAGCGCTGCCAGCATTGCCAGACCGATATCAGCGCCAGGTACTGCTACCCGGATTGCTGCCGGTGCCGCAATATAAGAGGCACTGGCGCAAAGCCCGGCCAGGACCAGCGCACTGCCTTCTGGCAATTGCAACAATAACGCCGTGGCAATACCAGCCCAGGCCAGGATAAAAGGTGCCACCACCGCAAAAATCATCAGACGCCAGTGCTGCCATGGCATCGGTGAGCAAGCGCGGGCAGTACAAAGGCCCATTTCCAGCAAAAACATCGCTAACATGGTTTTAAAGCCACCCAGCAGCACCGGCGCTATCGGGGCCATCCCTTCAGGGCCGTAACAATACCCAATCAGCACACCACCACCGAGCAACAGCACACCCCGGCTGGTCAGCGACTCCCGCAAAATGCCACCAGCACTGCCCTGTCCTGTCAAACGCCGGTGCAGCCATAACATCACTACAATGGCCGGTAATTCCAGTAACACCAGATATAAGGTGGTTTCGGCATTGAGCGGTAAACCGGCTTTTTCCACCAGCGCCAACACCACAGCAAAGGTACCGGCACTGACCGAGCCATAATGTGCCGCCACACTGACCGCATCATCCAGCTTTAACTTCACCACTTTTTGCAGTATGACAAAACACAACAGCGGTAACACAAAGCCCAAACCGACAATTGGCAGCAACTGCACCAGCATCCGTTGTTCAAACTGGCCATGTAACGCCAGACCGCCTTTTAACCCCAGTACCAGCATTAACAAAATCGACAAGGTGTCATAAATCGATTGCGGCACTTTCAAATCTGACTTTAACAAGCCGGCGGCCAGCCCCAGCATAAAAAACGCAATCACAATATCTGGCATCATCAAACCTCTTCTCTGGATGACTAGCAGCAGCCTGCTCTGCTCCTGCTTTGCTGGCTGGCGATTGTCGGTGGAAAAAGGTATATTGGATAATTAATTATTAACCGCATAGGTATAGATGTTTATCTATGAACATTCGCCATCTTAGTTTTCGGCTGTTGCAGGTGTACCTGCATGTGGTGCAAACAGGCTCGGTCTCGGCCGCAGCCCGGGCCTTACATCTGACGCAACCGACAGTGTCACTGCAACTGAAAAAACTCACCGAAACGGTCGGCGAACCTTTGCTGGAACATCGTGATCAGCAGATGGTGCCCACGCATGTTGGCCGGGCTTTATATCAGGCCGCTGCCGACGTGTTGGGCCGGTTTGATGATTTTTCGCTGTACTTAGAAGAAGCACGCAGTGGTCAGGTCGGTCAGCTCAGCATCGCCATTGTGACCACCGCCAAATATGTGATGCCAAGGATCCTCGGTGGCTTTTACCGGCTGTTTCCCAAAGTGAATGTCACGCTGAATATCGGTAACAGAGCCCATATTCTGTCGCGGTTTGAACAACAACTGGACGATTTGTACCTGTTCAGCCATCCGCCGAGCGGCCAAACCACCCAGGCAGTGCGCATTTTAAAAAACCCGTTGCAACTGATTGCACCCGCCGATCACTGGGCGGTGCAACAACCGGAGCTAACCCTGGCGCAACTAAAAAATCAGCGCTTTTTAATTCGTGAACCCGGCTCTGCCACCCGACTGATGTTTGAGTCCTGGCTAAGTAGCCAGGGTATGGATTTGGCCAATACCATGCAAATTGAAAGTAATGAAGCCATCAGGCTGAGCGTGGTATCAGGCTTGGGATTGTCGGTGATCTCAGCCCATACCCTGCACCAGAGCCAGGAAGGCATTGCCGTGTTGCCGGTAGCTGGTTTTCCACTGGAAAGTCATTGGTATCTGGTGCGGCGCAAGGACCGCCGGATGCCGCATGCGGCCAGACAACTGGTGCAGTATATGGCAGAACATCTGCAGGATTGTGTTGAAGCGCAGTGGATGCTGCCGGACATCAGCAAACTCAGCCAGCAGTTTTAGCAGCAGACTGGTATTGCACTGTGCTGGTTTGTGCTCGGCAGTACCCATAAATAAACCAAATGCTTTCGCGCTGCCGAGTTGTTGGCATATGTTTTGCTAATTTTTTGCCTAGCAAACCCGCCAGCACAGGAACCGCAGCTATGACTATTTCAGCCCTCAATCAGGCATACGCCAGCCAGTACACAACTGCAGCGCTGCCCGATTTCAGCCAGCGGCAACAACAGCAAGTTGCCCAACAGCAAAGTGCCGGTGTGCAGGTGACGTTAAGTTCAATGGCAGCAGGCGGCGCCATCAGCACCGATTTCGACAGCTACGATATGCTGAAAAAACTGCGCAGCCCCAGTATTGAAAAGCTGACCGGACTGGAAAAAATGCTGCAAGGAACTTTGGACCAACGGCTTGGTTTGGACAGGCAAACGCTGGAGCAGTTGGAGCAAAAAATTGAAGAGTTACAAAAACTGGATCCAAGAACAGATGCGCAACAATCGCTGCTTGATAATCTGCTGAAAGAGCGCGAAGCGCTGATTGCCAAAACTGCCCGTGAGCTGAATGAAAAAGAACAAAACAGCAAAGCCGAAAAGGAACAGCCTGAGCGCTAAGCAAGTTTTGCATCCCCTGCCTGCTCAAGCGGTAATAGCTTTGTTTGTGTCGCAGTGGCTACAACCTCAGATAACCTGCTGCTGAGCGCAGAAAGCTGCGTTTCACCCTGCTAACAGGCAAACTATTATTTTTAGCTGTTAGCAGGAGTCCCCATGACTGATTTTCGCAGTGATACCGTCACTCAACCTACAGCTGGCATGCGGCTGGCCATGCAACAAGCCCAACTGGGCGATGACGTGTTTGGAGACGACCCTGCCGTCAATAGCCTGCAACATTTTGCCGCCAGTCAACTGGGTTTTGAGCAAGCACTCTTTGCCCCCAGCGGCACCATGACCAATTTAATCGCGCTGATGGCGCATTGCCAGCGCGGGGATGAAGCCATCGTTGGCCAGCAGTGGCATACCTATAAATGGGAGGCCGGTGGTATGGCGGTGTTAGGCTCCATTCAGCCACAACCCTTGCCGCATCAGGCCGATGGTTCTATTGCCCTGCATGATATTGCCGCGGCCATCAAACCCGATGATGTTCATTTTGCCCGCACTAAACTGGTAGTGATAGAAAACACCACTGGCGGTCAGGTGCTCTCGGCCGATTATATGCGCCAGGTGGCAACTTTATGCCATGAGCGTAACCTGGCCTGCCATATAGACGGCGCGCGGATTTTTAATGCGGCTGTAGCCCTGGCAGGTCCGGCTGCGGATCCTTGGCCGCTGGCACGGCAGTTAGTGCAGGGTTACCATTCAGTTTCTGTGTGTTTATCCAAAGGTTTAGGTGCGCCGGTCGGTTCATTATTGCTCGGCAGTTGCGCGTTTATTGCCAAAGCACGGCGCATTCGTAAGATGCTCGGCGGTGGTATGCGCCAGGCCGGTATCCTGGCAGCGGCCGGTGAATATGCGCTCCGTCATCAGGTGGTCCGACTGGCCGAAGATCATCAGCATGCAGCACAGCTGGCTGCGGGCTTAGCCGAACAGGTGCAGAGACTGCAACTGGAGGCTGATTTTCAGCTAAGTCCGGTGCAAACCAATATTCTATTTGCTGAATTGACGCCTGAATTGGCGACTTTTTACCAGCAGCAATTAGCAGAACAAGGTATTCTGTGCACCGCTGGCAGTTACGTGTCGGCCACTGGTGTTCGCACCCGCATGCGATTTGTTACCCATCTTGGGATCAGTGCTGCCGATATCGCACATATGCTGCAACAATCGGCAGCTATACTGGCACGCTGGCGCTAAACCAGAGCATTGATTTTTTTACTGCGTTCTTATTGTTAAAAGGTACTTATGCTGGGCTTTTTTGAACGACTAACCAACCCCTTTCCGGCGGCTGAACCCACGCAACCGCCCCAAGGTTTATATGCTTTTTGCCGCCATTACAGCAAAGGCATGGAATGGCCACTGCTGCTGATGGCGCTGTTGACGGCACTCATCGCAATACTGGAAGTGTCTTTATTTGGCTTTATGGGTCAACTGGTCGATTGGCTGATTGAAAAAGATCCAGCGACATTATGGCAAACTGAAGGCAATACTTTGCTGCTGATGGGTTTTCTGACGGCCATTGGTATTCCGCTGCTGATTTTGTTACACGCCTCCATTATTCACCAAACCATTTTGGGTAATTTCCCGATGGCGATCCGTTGGTCGGCGCATCGGTATTTACTGAAACAAAGTATTGGTTTTTATCAGAATGAATTTGCCGGCCGCATTGCCACTAAGGTGATGCAAACTGCGCTGGCAGTGCGCGAAACGGCGACTAAACTGCTGGATGTCATGGTTTATGTGCTGGTGTATTTCAGCGCTATGGTGTTCCTGGTGGCCGATGCCGATTTCCGGCTGGTCGCACCTTTATTGGTTTGGTTAGTGCTGTATATCTGTTTGCAATGCTATTTTGTGCCGCGGTTAAAAGATGTGGCCAGCCGGCAAGCAGACGCCCGTTCCGAGATGACGGGTCGTATTGTTGATAGTTACACCAATATCAATACCATTAAATTATTCTCCCACACCAGTCGTGAAGCCAGTTATGCCCGCGACAGTATGAATGTATTCCTGACCCCGGTTTATCAGCAAATGCGACTGGTAACCTGGTTGACCTTTTCAGTACAGACGCTGAACTATCTGTTGGTGTTCGCCATCGGCGCTATGTCGATCTGGCTTTGGACTGAGCAGGCGGTCAGCATTGGCTCTATTGCTATTGCCGTCAGTCTGGCGCTGCGCTTAAACGGCATGTCGCAATGGATCATGTGGGAAGTCAGTAGTTTATTTGAAAATATCGGCACAGTGGTGGATGGGATGGCAACCTTATCCCAACCGCAGCAAGTGCAGGATGTAGCCGATGCTAAACCATTACAAGTGAATGGCGGCGCTATTGAATTTCGCGATTTGTATTTTAACTATGGCAAAGTAAGCAGCGAAGGTGGTAAAGCACCGGTGCTGGCCGGGTTAAACTTGCAGATCAAACCGGGTGAAAAAGTCGGTTTGGTCGGTCGTTCTGGCGCCGGAAAATCCACGCTGGTGAACTTGTTGCTCAGGTTTTACGATCTGGAGCAAGGCAAAATTCTGCTGGATGGCCAGGATATCAGCCAGGTGCAACAGGAATCGTTACGGGCCCAGATTGCGATGGTGACGCAGGATACTTCGTTACTGCACCGCTCAGTGCGGGAAAACGTGTTGTATGGTAAACCTGATGCCACCGAAGCCGAATTACAAGCAGCCATTGCAGCCGCCGAAGCCGATCTGTTTATTGCCGAACTGACCGATCCTAAAGGTCAGAGCGGACTGGACGCGCAGGTGGGTGAACGTGGAGTGAAGTTATCCGGCGGTCAACGCCAGCGTATTGCCATTGCGCGGGTGCTGTTGAAAAACGCGCCAGTGCTGATCCTGGACGAAGCGACTTCGGCACTCGACTCTGAGGTAGAAGCCGCGATCCAACACAGTCTGAACACGCTGATGGCGGGTAAAACTGTGATCGCTATCGCGCACCGGTTGTCGACGATTGCCGCGATGGATCGACTGATAGTGCTGGATCAGGGGCAAATTGTGGAACAAGGCAGTCATCAGGAGCTGATCGCTGGTGGCGGGATCTACGCCCAGTTATGGGCGCATCAGACCGGCGGTTTTATCGGGCTGGATTAATGTTATCCCTAGATTGATACATGTGTACGGACTCGACCAGGCTTTGCCTGGGCAGTCCGTACACATTCAAGCTCAGTGCAACCTAGTTTTGGCGCGGATCTGTACTCAGCACTGCCGGCTGATTGGCAAAAGTCCGCAGATACTGTTGCAACGTCGGATATGGGCTTAAATCAGCCATTTCTCGGAAGATCAGCCAGTCCAACAAACTGTACAGGCTCATGGCAAGATAATCCCACTGCTGAAACTGCCCTGCTTTTACTGCGGCTTCAAAGTGGCTCAGGATGGCCTGAATACGTTCATGTTGCAGATTAAAAAACAGTTTATCAGCCTGAATATCAAAACCACTGCGCTTGCATAATAACAATTCTACCAAGGAGTCATTGGCAGCGTTAATCAGCGTCAGTTGATTTTCTTGCTCCCAACTCAAGGGGGCCAGTTGCAATTTTGCCGCCAGATAACGGTAAATCACGCCAGAGTCAAAAATGACCTGTTCACCATCCAGTAACATTGGCACTTTACGAGCCGGGTTGTGGGCAACGAGCACTGCCCTGTCCTGTTGTTCGAAAATATTCAGCGTGACAAACTCATAAGGTTGATCAACCAATAACATTCTGATCCGTCTGACAAAAGGTGATGGTCCCGAGCCAAAAAGTTTCATCGTTACTCCTTTGTTGCTACACACCGTTTGCTGACGATGCTGTGATTAAAATTGTTGCTGTTGTTCTGTCGGCGGCTGATATACCGGCTCTGGTTGCTGATACACTGGCTCTGGTTGCTGATACACCGGCTCTGGCTGCTGATACACCGGCTCTGGTTGCTGATACACCGGCTCTGGCTGCTGATACACCGGCTCTGGTTGCTGATACACCGGCTCTGGTTGCTGATACACCGGCTCTGGTTGCTGATACACCGGCTCTGGCTGCTGATACACCGGCTCTGGCTGCTGATACACCGGCTCTGGCTGCTGATACACCGGCTCTGGCTGCTGATACACCGGCTCTGGCTGCTGATACACCGGCTCTGGTTGCTGATACACCGGCTCTGGTTGCTGATACACCGGCTCTGGCTGCTGATACACCGGCTCTGGCTGCTGATACACCGGCTCTGGCTGCTGATACACCGGCTCTGGTTGCTGATACACCGGCTCTGGTTGCTGATACACCGGCTCTGGTTGCTGATACACCGGCTCTGGTTGCGGTGAAGGTTGCGATTCAAGCACCGGTTCCGGTTGTTGATACACCGGTTCTGGCTGCGCTGCAGGTTGCGATTCAAGCACCGGTTCCGGTTGCTGATACACCGGTTCTGGCTGCGCTGCAGGTTGCGATTCAAGCACCGGTTCCGGTTGTTGATACACTGTCTCTGGCTGCGCTGCAGGCTGCGATTCAAGCACCGGCTCCGGTTGTTGATACACTGGCTCTGGCTGCGCTGCAGGCTGCGATTCAAGCACCGGCTCCGGTTGTTGATACACTGGCTCTGCCGGTGTTTGAGGCTGTGATTCAAGCACCGGTTCCGGTTGCTGATATACTGGCTCTGGCGCAGGGTCCGCCACAGGCGGTGATTCAATCACCGGCTGCGATACAGGCTGCTCTGCGCCTGGAGCTGTGATCTCAGTTGTATTACCTGCATTGTCCACCGGCGCCGGCAAAGGTGCTAACGACTGACCGTCGACCACTGAGGCCACAGGCTCTGATGCTTGCTGTAAACGGTCACGATCAGGATCATAAGCTGTGCTGACGTCTGGTGCTATCGGCTGACCCTGGCTTTCAATGGTATTGCCGCTGACCGGATATTGCTGATTAATATGCTGATCAGAGGGCACACTCACCTGATGTTCAGAGCGTTGTTCGGCCGCCCAGCGTCTGCGCTCGCCCACATCATCCAGTCGCCGATCCGCACCATAATATTCGCGGGTTGGCTGGTAACTGGTGTGATAAACCACGCCATGGCGGTGCTGTGGATTATGCCGCCAGTGCCGGCGTTCTTCATGGCGGATAATATCGTCATAATGGTAATAACGACTGGGTCTGTGATGATGATTAATCACGATAATTTCACGTTGCGGCCAATAAAAAGTAGAAAAGTAGAAGCTGGTCGACACCCTGGCGCCACCTCCCCAGTACACATAACTGCTGCCGCCGTAAGGGCGGCCATAGGGCCAGTGAATGGGTGGATAATCGCGCCACCACCAGTCACCATACACCACGCGGGTATCGTAAACCGGGATATAGACCACTTCACGTTGTCTCGGCTCGATAATGATCACTTTTTCTTGTTCCCGCCGGGTTACCGTAATGTGTTCCTGATCTTTCAGATGGCCGCTACTGTAAGCTTTTTGCCGTAAGCTCTGCACTGTCGCCATCACGGCGGCTTGCTGAATTAAAAAGGCATCCCCCAGTTTTTGCGTCCAGTCCAGTTCATTATTCATTTTGGTCAGCAAAGGAGGAAAGGCCACCAGCGCTCTGACACTCGGATCCCAGGCTTCATTTTCAGCCGCTTTTAACGCTTGCTCCGCGGTCATGCCTGGTTTACCGCTGAGCCAGCGGGTGGCTTTAATAATTTCCAGCGGATAAGTGGCTGCAATCAGCACATGTGACAACACGGTATCGGGATAAAGCGCCACCGGTGCCAGCATTTGGTCAAGTTCAGCCTGGCTGAATAATTTCTGGCCAGCACTGGCTGTTTGCTGATTTGGCTTGCTGCTTTGCTGCGGGACTGTGGCTTTTTTACTGCTCCCGGCCGAAATGGTTGAGGTCTGACGCTGTTGCTCAGCCACTGCTTCAGGCAGCGGCAGCACCAAAGCCAGTGCTAAGGTCAAAGTAGAAAACTGCATTACCGGGCGTGCCATCATTCAACTCCTGCTGCATCTGCAGCGCGTCAGACTTCGGATCTTGCTGTAAGTTCGGCATAACGCCAACTCTGGTTTCAGTTATGGCATGGCGCAACTGAACGCATTCTGAATTTTCAGTCAGCCTGGATCCCCAGCACCACAGCAGATATAACTTTTTCTGCTCCTGCTGGCAACCTGACTTGCCAGCAGGGCGCTCAGTCCTGCTGGCACTTCCACAGCAGTGCAGTGCTGGCATCCAGCTGTCAGCTATTGATGGCCAATAAAGCGCCATGCTCTGGAAAAAAACCAACAAAAGTACCGGCTTCAGCTTGCATGACTACGCAGTTTTATTGCATAATCACCGGGCTTCATTTTTGCTTTATTGCTTCGGCCCATACATTTGTATGGGCTTTTTAATTTCTAGCCCCCGCTGTCGAAGTTAATCTGCTTTTTCCCGCTGTGCAGACTGATCATCCTGACCAATCCGACTGGCCACAGCGCCGGTTTGCTGTTGATATTTGGCATCCGTTCTTTTGTTATAAGGCCGGTCGGCTGGTCCCGTCATCAGTTCAAAATTGAGTGCACCAATTTTCATCCCAGGGCGCAGCGCCAACGGCAAACGGCCACTGTTGTAAAATTCCAGCACTATATTACCCGACCAGCCCGGATCAATTCGATGTGCCGTGACATGCACCATCAAGCCAAGCCTGGCTAAACTGGAGCGTCCATCTAACCAACCGACGATATCGGCAGGTAAAGTGACAGACTCCAGCGTAATTGCCAGCGCCAGTTCACCCGGATGCAGGTAAAAGGCTTCATCATCGGCGAGCACCAGCTCATCACTCATCACTGAGTCCAGCGCTGCCTGCACTTCTTCCCGGGGGCCGCTTAAATCAATAAAAGGTGCGGCATAAGCAGTAAAACTTCTGAATTTATGCCCCAGCCGGATGTCGACGCTGACACCGCTGATCATCTCAGCTGAGGGTGTTGGCTCGATGCTGATTTTACCTTCCGCCAGGTAACGTTCGATATCACGGTCACACAATCTCATTTTTAATCGTCCGTCATCAATATTTCGGGTTGTTGTTCACTGATTTTTTTACCACGCCAGTATAAAGCGAAGATCACTTGCCTGGCTATTTTCCGATATATATCAGTACATTGTTGTTCATCATCTAAAGCTATAGGCGCACCATCATCGCTGTGTTGCCGGATGGCTTTGGTCAGGGGTAACTGGCCAAGCACCGGCACCTGATAACGCTCTGCTAAAGCGACACCACCGTCTGTGCCAAAAATATCATCGATGTGACCGCAGTTGCCGCACTGGTAAAAACTCATATTTTCAATCAAGCCCAGCAGCGGAATATTGACCTGGCGGAACATGCTGATGCCTTTTTGCGCATCAGCCAGCGCCACATCTTGTGGTGTGGTTACGACAATAGCACCCGCGACCGGAATTTTTTGTGCCAGTGTCAGTTGAATATCGCCGGTGCCCGGCGGCATGTCCACCACCAGATAATCCAGCTCGGGCCACAAGGTTTCATTCAGCAACTGCAATAAAGCCTGACTGGCCATAGGACCGCGCCAGACCGAGGCCGCTTGTGGGTCGACCAGAAAACCGATCGATTGCAAATAAATGCCATGTTTATGCAGCGGCGACAGATGTTTATCATCCGGTGAGCTGGCTTTGGCATCACTCATGCCAAGCATAGTCGGTATTGATGGCCCATAAATATCGGCATCAAGTAAACCTACTTTGGCGTCTTCCCGCGCCAGCGCAATCGCCAGATTGACCGCCGTCGTGGATTTGCCCACCCCACCTTTACCGGAAGCGACCAAAATCACTTGTTTAATCTGGCCCAAAGTCGCCGGCACTGTGTTTTGATAACTCAATTGCAGTTCAGCGCTAAAACCGCTTTGTTGTAAGGCCTGTAATAACAATGGCTGCAGTGACTGCATCGGAAAAGGTAATTGCAACTGCAATTGTTTGCCATCGAACTGCAGCGAGTTACAAAGCTCTGCAATAGCAACCGGCATCTCATCGGTTTGAAATTGTTGTAATACCAACAGCTCAGCTGCAGATAATTCAGTGTTATGGCCACCTGCGGCAGCCGCAATTTTATTTTTCCACCAGCTAAACATGCAGAAAACTCCAGAAAAAAATTAACCAGCGTCAGCTTCACGCCATCAGCACAGAAATAACAGAGAAAATTGCCCGGCATTTAGCTGGCGGGGTGCGCTTTAACGGCCGTTATTGTATCATGTTGTCATCTCTTTTCAGTTATTTATGCATTCAGAGTTAGATTTGATGACCCAACGTAAAATTTTGATCACAAGCGCATTGCCTTATGCCAACGGTCCTATCCATTTAGGCCACTTGCTGGAATATATTCAGACGGATATCTGGTCGCGGTTTCAAAAAGCCCGTGGTCATCAATGTTATTACGTCTGTGCCGATGACGCCCACGGCACGCCAATTATGCTCAAAGCGCAGCAGCTTGGCCTGACGCCAGAAGCGATGATTGCACAAACATCCATTGAACATCAGGCCGACTTTAAAGAGTTCCTGGTCGGTTTTGATAACTACCACAGCACGCACAGCGAAGAAAACCGCGCTTTTGCCAGCGAGATTTATCAGAAACTGGATGCTGGTGGCTACATCAAGCGTAAGACCATCAGCCAGTTGTTTGACCCGGAAAAACAAATGTTCCTGCCGGATCGTTTTGTTAAAGGCGATTGCCCAAAATGCGGCGCTGTTGATCAAAACGGTGACAGTTGTGATGCCTGTGGCGCCACTTACAGCCCGACTGAGCTGAAAAACCCAAGGTCTGTGGTGTCAGGCGCGACGCCTGTGCTGAAAGACTCAGAGCACTATTTCTTTGATTTACCTGCTTTTGAACAAATGCTGCAAGACTGGACCCGCGGTGGTTCTTTGCAAAGCGAAATGGCCAATAAGCTGCAGGAATGGTTTAAAGAAGGCCTGCAACAGTGGGATATCAGCCGCGACGCTCCTTATTTTGGTTTTGAAATTCCAGGCGCGCCGGGTAAATTTTTCTATGTCTGGCTGGATGCGCCTATTGGCTACCTCGCCAGCTTCAAAAACCTCTGTGATAAAACCGGTATCAATTTTGACGAATTCTGGCAGCTTGATTCCGACGCTGAGGTTTATCACTTTATCGGTAAAGATATTATTTACTTCCATAGCCTGTTTTGGCCAGCCATGTTAGATGGTGCTGGCTATCGCAAACCAACCAGCGTGTTTGCGCATGGTTTTGTCACCGTCAATGGTGCCAAGATGTCAAAATCACGTGGCACTTTTATCAAAGCCCGGACTTATCTGGAACATTTAAACCCGGAATATCTGCGTTATTATTTCGCCTCCAAACTCACTTCAGGCATTGTCGATCTGGATTTAAATCTGGAAGATTTCAGTCAGAAAGTAAACGCCGATCTGGTGGGTAAAGTGGTGAATATCGCCAGCCGTTGTGCCAGCTTTATCAGCAAAAAATTCGATAGCACCTTATCGGCTGAAGTGGCAGAAGCAGAATTACTGGCCGAGTTTGTCGCGCAGGGCGAACAGATCGCGGCTTCCTTTGAACAACGCGAATTTGCCCGCGCCATCCGCGATATTATGGCACTGGCGGATAAAGCCAATCAGTATATTGATGCCAAAGCGCCCTGGGTGCTGGCCAAAGACGAAACCAAACAAGTGGAGACCCATCAGGTTTGTTCTATGGGCATCAACCTGTTCCGGGTGTTAATGCATTATTTAAAACCGGTATTACCGGCCATGGCGGCAGAAGTTGAGGCTTTCCTCAACATCGAACTGCGCTGGGATAACTATCAGAGTGCTTTAACCTCACATCAAATCAACAGCTTTAAGCCGCTGATGCAGCGGGTTGATCCGGTGAAAGTGCAAGCGATGGTGGATGCCTCGAAAGAAAACCTGCAACCTCAAGCTGCGCCTGCGCCAGTTGCGGCCAAAGTAGCTGTGCCAGCAACCAACACAGCGGCTGCCAGTGGCGAGTATGAGCCACTGGCGCCCACTATTGCTTTTGATGACTTTGCCAAACTGGATTTACGGGTGGCGCGGATTGTCAGCGCTGAGCATGTCGAAGGCGCCGATAAACTGGTGAAGTTGCAACTGGATCTGGGCTTTGAAACCCGCCAGGTATTTGCCGGCATCAAGTCTGCCTATGATCCAGCGGAGCTGACTGGTCGGCTGACGGTGATGGTCGCCAACCTGGCACCACGCAAAATGCGTTTTGGCATGTCAGAAGGCATGGTGATGGCTGCAGGCCCTGGTGGCAGCGACATTTTCCTACTGACGCCGGATGATGGTGCGACGCCAGGCATGCAAGTGAAATAACATGTGCTGAGTGCAGCAACCGGCTTCTGGTGCAATTCCAATTGCGCACAGCGGCCGGTACAATTTTTTGCAAATAAAATCATGATTTAGCACAAACCGGTCGCATGCATTTGATCTAAAATAGCAATCTCTGTTCAGGCTGAAGGACAGTCCATGTCTGCCACAATACGTTCATTTTCTTCGCTTTATCTGGCTACCCTTTTAATGGTGCTGGCTGCAGGTTTATTAACCACCTATCTTGGCTTACGCCTCGCTGCCATTGAAGTTTCTAAAATCTGGATCGGCGCCATGATGTCGGCTTATTATCTCGGGCTGGTCGCCGGTTCCAAAATCGGCCATAGACTAATAGCCCGGGTTGGGCATATCCGCGCTTTTGTAGCCACCGCTGGTTTAGTCACCGCTTCAGCGCTAGGGCATGCCCTGATTGATAATTTACAGGTCTGGATAGTCCTGAGGTTAATGGTTGGTGTTTGTATGATGTGCCAGTATATGGTGCTGGAAAGCTGGCTCAATGAGCAAGCGGATAGCAAAAACCGTGGCACTGTGTTCGCCAGTTATATGATTGTGTCTTATCTTGGGTTAGTGCTGGGTCAGGGTGCCATGAGTCTGAATCCGGAGCTGACCATCAAACCACTGATTTTAGTCGCGATGTGTTTTGCTTTATGTATAGTGCCGCTGGCATTAACCCGTCGCATTCACCCGCAACCGATGCGACCTGCGCCGCTGAAAATCAAAGCCTTCTGGCAACAAGTGCCACAATCGCTGACCACTATTGCCTTGGCGGGCATGATCGTCGGTTCCTTTTATGGCCTGGCACCCGCCTTTGCCGCGGCACAGGGCATGAATACCGAACAAGTGGCCGCTTATATGGCGACCACAGTGATGGCAGGCTTACTGGCGCAATGGCCGATGGGGAAGCTGTCCGACCGCATCCGGCGTTCACGTTTAATCCGTACCAATACGGCCTTGCTGGGTTTTCTGGTACTGGCGATGGCGCTGCTGCCACTGTCGGGCACACTGCAACTGGTGTTTACCTTCTGTTTTGGCGTACTGGCCTTTACGCTCTATCCATTAGCTACCGCATTAGCGAATCAAAATATTGAGCAAGATCAGCGTGTTGCTTTGTCAGCAACTATTTTGTTAACCTTCGGCCTTGGCGCCAGTACAGGTCCACTGATCGCTTCTGCCTTTATGCAGTTTGCTGGCAGCCAGATGCTGTATGGCTTTATGGCTTTGGTGGCCGCCTTGTTGTTTGTGCGGTTAACTCATGTGAACTACCAACAAAAACAACAAGATAAATCACAACCTAAGGATTATGTGATGGCCTCTGGTGACTTAGTTTCATCACCGTTAGCGGCAGCTTTAGATCCACGGGTCGATCAAGCCACGGCACAACAGCAATTGATGGCGGATCAGGACGAGCACGCCACGGCACAGCCGGAGGATGAAGGCCAACGGCAGCAAGAATTCGAATTTGCCGAACCATCAGCCACTACCACGAACGCTGACCCAGCGCCAGTGACTGAAACCAAAACCAGCCATTAATACTGTTGGACTGGCCGACTTTGCGAGTTGGCTGTCCAACGCATTTTTAACTCGAACAGATTTTAAGCACCAGTTTACCGGCCAGTTGATTACTGGCCATTAACGCATGCGCTTGTTCAGCCTGCTGCCAAGCAAACACTTGCGCCAGCACCGGCCGGATCTGACCTGAGGCCAGCGCTTCGCCAAACTGTTGACTAAAATCAGCACATAATTGTGCTTTATAAGCATCAGTGCGATTTCGCAGCGTCGAACAAATCAGCTGGCCGCGTTTTTTGAACATCAGTGCCAGATCAAAAGCTGGCACCTGGCGCCCGCCCATCATCGCCAGCACCACGATGCGCCCATCCAACGCCAGCAGTGGTAGATCCTTGGCGATATAATCACCAGCGACCGGATCAACAATCACATCAAAACCTGCGGGCCGGAAGCTACCGAGGGCGCTGACAAAGTCTGTGGTTTTATAATTGACCGCAAAATCGGCGCCCAACTGCTGACAAAACGCCACTTTATCGGCAGAGCCAACAGTCACCGCCACTGTGGCGCCTAGCTGTTTAGCCAGTTGAATCGCAGCGGTACCCACACCACTGGCACCAGCATGCAGCAACACGGCCCCGCCCGGCTTTAAACCACCAATCTGCAGCACCGCCTGATAAGCGGTCAAAAAAACTTCGGCAGTTGCTGCTGCTTGCTCGGCACTGAACAACGCCGGTTTGACCAGTAAATGCGCTGCCGCCAATACGGCATATTCGGCATAACCACCGCCCGGCACCAAACCAAACACCTGCTGCCCCAACCAGCACTCTAGCTCTGGTGCGCCAACCGCCACCACAGTACCTGCGACTTCGAGGCCTAAAATCGGACTCTCGCCGACCGGTGGCGGATAAACGCCAGCGCGCTGAGCTAAATCCGCTCTGTTGACACCTGCCGCCGCCACTTTGACCAGCACTTGTTGCGCGTTGGGAATTGGCAATGGCAGCTCGACAAACACTAGTTCACTGACTGTTCCGCTATGGCGGACGTCAATGGCTTGCATCAGTGCCGGCAACGATGATGTAAAATTCGGAACTGTCATAATGTACCTTGTTGAGCTTAGGTTTTAACATGGCGGATCAGCACTATGTTAGTTGCAAGCTGGCTTATCAAGCCAAATCCTGCTGCCAGATCCACAATTCGGTTTGCCCCTTGCGAAAAAGCCTGCATCGGCGCAAGTTTTGCTTTAGCTTTGCCGTTTTCCTGACTAAAATGCGCCTCTTTTACTTTATTGCAGAAACCAGCCATGACCGCCAGCATCATTTTACAAGCCGACCGCGACAAATCGTTAAAACGCCGCCATCCATGGGTGTTTTCCCAGGCGGTAAAACAGGTGCATGGTACACCGAACTCGGGTGATACCGTGGATATTGTCACTGTTGACGGTAAATTTGTCGCCCGTGGTGCTTATTCCCCGAACTCGCAGATCCGCGCCAGAGTCTGGACCTTTGATGCTGATGAACAAATTGATGCTGATTTTTTCCAGCGTCGTGTGCAACATGCCTGGGCAGTACGGCAACAACTGTTTGATTTAAACCAAACCAACGGTATTCGGGTCATCGCGGCCGAATCGGACGGCTTACCTGGCGTCACCGTGGACTTGTATGCTGATATTCTGGTCTGTCAGTTATTAAGTGCTGGTGCCGAGCGGCAGCGTAAACTGATTGTGGCCGCGCTGAAAAACATCTTCCCTGGTTACAGTATTTATGAACGCTCCGATGTGGATGTGCGGAAAAAAGAAGGTCTGGAGCCAAAAACCGGCTGGTTACATCTGCCGCGTGAAACTGGTGAAGTGGTCATCAAAGAAAATGGTCTGAATATCCTGGTGGATGTGATAAACGGCCATAAAACCGGTTTTTATCTGGATCAACGCGACAGTCGTGCTGCGGCTGGCCGTTATGCCAAAGGCAAAACAGTGCTGAATTGTTTTAGCTATACCGGTACTTTTGCGCTCAGCGCGTTAGCTGGCGGCGCCACTCATGTCACCAACGCCGACTTATCAGAATTGGCGCTAACGACAGCGACACGCAATGCACAGCTCAATCAGCTAGATTTATCCAAACTCACCATGACCAAAGCCGATGTATTTAAACTGTTACGGCAGTACAAAGAAGAAGGTCAGCAGTTTGATATGGTGATTTTGGATCCGCCAAAATTTGCCGAAAACAAAAACCAACTGGTCGGGGCTTGTCGCGGTTACAAAGATATTAACCGGGTGGCAATGCAAATTGTTAAACCAGGTGGTTTATTGCTGACCTTCTCTTGCTCTGGCCTGATAGAAGAAAGCCTGTTCCAGAAAGTGGTGGCGGATGCCGCGTTAGATGCTAACCGGGGTTGTTTATTCCTCGAACGCTTAAGTCAGGCCACTGATCACCCAATAGCCAGCTTTTATCCAGAAGGCCATTACCTGAAAGGCCTGGTTTGCCTGATCCAATAACAGGTGTGAGGCCCTGTCAGTGTACTGACAGGGCTCCATCGACAAAGCGGTCAAGGTTGCAGCGCCAGTCGAGTGTCTGCTTGGGTTTTTAACGGTATTTGTAAGCTATCTCTGGCCATATCTATCACCGGCAAACTCACTTTGCTATCACCCAGCGCCCAGTCGGTGTATTTTTTGTTCAACTTGCGATACTTCAAAGTTGCGGCCACATGTAACGGCGACACCGCCCAGGCGGGCACCTGAAACTGATACTGCACCAAATCACTGGCGCCAGGTGCCACCGCATTACGATACCGATCGCCAACCATATTAAATAAATCATGTTTCCAGACATCTTTACCAAACCGGTCCACCGGCATTGAGCGATAAAAATAAGCTTTAGCATCCACAGTTTGATCGGCCTGGAGCAAACCACTGGCAAATACTTGCTGGCCACTGGCATCGGTCACCACAATTTCCAGCCAGGCTTCGTTAATATCGATGGTACCGCCGGGAAAATGATGGCCGACGCCAATATTGCTAACGGCGATATTCAGCTCTGCCTGTTCATTTAAATAATAGAAATAAGGCGCTGTCACCAACTGACGCGCGTCCATCTCACCTTCCAGCGGTTTATAGTTTTGCGTAGCCGTTTGCCGGTTCGGTTTATCAATGGTCAACCGCATCTTATTACTTTGTAAAAACCGTACCATTTGCTGATACTGCTCCGGACTGTCGTTGAGCAGTGCCAGCAAAGAATTAGCACCTAAAAACCGATGTGAGCGGATCTGACCCTGTTGATCAGCCGACGGATCCTGACCTACCACCAACGGCATATGACAACCCTGACAAGGCACAGCCGTTTGCTGATTAAACCGCGGATTTTGCGAGGAAAATGGCCCCGCCAGCCATGACGCATAATCATCCTGCATCTTTACCCAGCCCCATTTGTTCATCTCTTTATCCATAAATTGGGCATGGCAAGTGGCGCATAAATCAGCACTGCGGGTAAAAGCTTTGCCCATATCCTGTTTATGCTGCGCCGGATCCAACCGGATGGATAACTGATTCAGCAGTGCCAGCGCCGGGTTAGTACTGCCGTCAAATAAATAAGGCTGGGCCTGACCATACCGATAACTGCCATTGCCTTTGACATGCTCGATACTTTGCAAACCATGGCAACTGAGACAATTCACTCCTTCTCTGTTACCTGGCGTACCAACAATACCGCCGTGTTGACCGCCTGGGCTCAGTTGGCCGGTCAGCAATGCCACCGGCGCATGACAACCTTCGCAATAACGGGTGGCTGTAATGCCTTTGCGCTCGGCTAGTAAACTGATATTTTTGATGTAAGTTGGATCGGAAGCGGCTTTTTTATGCGCAGAATCCAGCCACTGCCGGGTGATGTCCTGATGGCAGTTACCGCACTGCGCTGATTGGACAATTTGCCGTTCATCAATAAATTTGTTGTGATAAGTCTCGGTTTGACTTGGCCGAAACGGCTGCGCCCCATAATCGTACACATAATCCGCCACCAACGGCTTATCACTGTAGGCAGGATCGTACCAGCCAGAGGCGGCAACGCACAACACAAACAACAGTGCCAGTGCTGCGCTGCCGACAGCCGTCTGGCGACTGACCTGGCGGTCCTGTGATTTAAACAACCGTACATCGCCCTGCTGTCTGGCCGCCAGATAATACGCCAGCAGATGTAATAGCAGAAACAGCAACAGTGAGGCGGTGCTGACAAGGTGTAGCAGATACCAGTGCTGATCTTGTTCCTGCCGTCCCTGCACGGCCATCGTCGCCCCACTGTAGATCACCAGCAGTAACAACAGCGCAGCAAAAACGCCCAGGGTAAACACCAAAGGACGCCGTACCCCAAAAGTACGTTTAAAATGCAGCACCAGATACAAGGTTAAACTACTAAAAAACACCAGCCCGGCCAGCGCATGGAACAGATCTGACCACAAAGCCCAATCACTATGGCCCTGATACACTAAACCTGCCAGACCTGTGATCGCCAGCACCAATAACGAAAGCCAGAACAGCACCACAGTATTTTTTTCCAGCTGTAACAGTTTTTCCTTGTTCATTCGGCCTCCACTGCCCCAGTTGGCTGGCTGAACCAGCGTTGATACAGGCGACTATCTTTGATTTCTTGCTGTGCCATCAATTGCACAAATTGCGCATCCGATAAACGCCGGTGCAGGATCCGACTTAACTGGCGTCGCTCGGTTTCAGCTAACTGACCAAACAGCGTCGGAGCAATCGCAACAATCTCAGGCGGTAACGGGAAATGGCTACTGATATACAGCTTTTCATAGACTTGCAAGCCAGGATCCGTGAGTAGGTCCTCCAGCAGCAGCGGATAATGCGCTGAGACTGCTAACTGACTGGCCACTAAGCTGGCAGTCTGGTAATGCCCGCTGTGCAGCAGTTGTTTTAGTCGTGCCGTCCACGCTGACAGCTGTGCAACGTCCAGCGGCTGGCACAGCTCAGGCGCAGCGGCAAACAACCGCAAACAGCTTTGCCGGTCCTGCATCTGCGGTAACTTCAGTACTTGTAACAAAGCCGCTTGTGATAATAACGGCAACAGCTGCAACTGTTCACTGGCGGGCAAAGCGATAAATACCTGTAACTGTTGCGTCGGCACTGGCAACTGAATGGCTCCTTTTTGCCAAAGCTGACTGAATTCGGCAATAAAATTATTGCCCTGCAAGGTCGGAAACTGCTGATACAGCTGGACTAAGGTGGCCAGATCCAGCGCCGCCAGCAGTTGTCGTTGGGGTAACGTCACCAGAGACGACCAGGCAACCGCATGTTGTTGCTGACTGACCGCATCATCAGACTGAAAACTGGCCGCTACAAAAAACCAGCGTTCGCGTTCAGTCATGGTACTAAACATCTGACTGACAGCAGCCACCGGTTGTTGCAGCCGGTTCAGTGCAATCAGAATATGGGCTTTGGCAATAGGTGACGAAGTTCTGGCCAGTGCTGCCGTTAAATCAGCAGCGGTCTCAGTCTGGCGCAAATAACCCAGTGCCCGCGCAGCCTGACTGACCAGCAATTCATTATCGGACTGCAACAACTGTTGTAAAGTACTGACCGCCCGGTAAGACTCAGTTTCTGCCAACAATTCGATAAAACAACTTTGCACCATCGCTTGCTGCTGTGGTAACAGTTGCAATACCGCCGGCACCGCCAGACCTTTCCGCTCCGGCACTGCTTCATCTTTCCAGTGGTAAAATTGCAACGCACGGCTGGCAGCGCACTGAATTTGTGCATCGGCTGAACTTAACAAATGCAGCAAAGTCGGCACTGTTTGTTCCAGCTCAAACTGGCGTAATAATTCAATCGCCGGTAATGCCAACTCAGGCCGCTGAGTACGGGCTATTTCATCAAGCAGCGGAAATAACGGCTTGGCAGGTTTTGCCTGCAGCAATGCCATCAGTTCGGCCAGCAGTGCTGGATTATTGGCAAAGTGCTGCTGATACAACGGATAGAAACTGCCATCATAATGGCCCTGCCCCAACTGGTACAAAGCGGATTCGATCTGCTGCTCTGCTGCAGTGGCTTCGGGCGCGGCCGGCGTCAAGGCGCTGAGGGTCGCCTTTTGCAAATCAAGCAGATAATACTGCTGCAACTGCGGGATCTGCAGTTGTAATCGTTTTCCAGCCGTGACCACTTCAATTCTTGACTGGGCTAACGCCCCGCGATGCAAATAGCCATGTAGCGAAAAAGAGCCAAAAGTACGCTGGCCAGCAAAGGCGTTTTGCACCAGGGTGTCATCAATAAAAAGCTGAGCTTTTTTGCACAAAAAAGCCGGCAAACATTTCAGGCCAAACCAGGGCAACTGGCTCTGGGCTTCATTTTTTAACAAGGTTGGATAATCATTGTTGTTGCCAATCACCAGATCCATTTTGCCGTCAAGATTAAAATCCAGCACAGCAGCGCCACGCGACGAGGCCACCCGTTCGTCGGTCAGTTGCTGGGTTTGGAAGTTTTTCTGCTCAGGCCGCATCAGTAACAGATGATTCGGCTGTCCCACCGGAATATGCGCAGCATCCGGGTGCGGTAACACACTGCCATTGGCTAGGAAAAAATCATCATAACCATCCAAATCAAAATCAGCCTGCGCCACAGACCAGCTGTGGGCAAATAGCGTTTCAGCTCTGTTCACCCACTGATCCCAACTTTTCTCATTGGCAAAATCGGTGGTTTCCAGCACAAACAGACCAGTCCGACCAGCAAAACTACCGAGCGCAAACTCAGATTCCGCTTGCTGTGGCCAGTGGAAAAACTTCATATCACGGGCGTTCAGCACAAATTTTTCCCAAGGTAACGGACCTTGTAACTGACGACTGGGCGAGCCACTGTCATTGAGCACTAGCAGCGTATCCCGATCAACATAATTCAGCGTCCGGCCCTGGCGATTACTGGTGCCGTCATCGCTGGTTAATTGATACTGCAACGGAGCAATGTTGCGATACAGATGATCGGGCTCGGCATCAAAAAAAGTCACATCAAAGTTACTTTCTTTGAAATTGGCATAGCCGGCATTGAGCTCCAGCATGTTCTGGTTCTGGACAAAGCTGACATAATTACCAAACAACAATTCATCCTGTTGATCGCCATCGAGATCTTTTAATAAGATTGCGGTGGTAAAGGCTGCGGGATCCTCGTTAAACGCATCTTTCACCAGTTTAAACTGAGTGCCTTGCTGGTTATGGAACAACTGGTTTTTTCCTTTATTACCGACAATCAAGTCCAGATAACCGTCCTGATCCAAGTCATCCACCAGACAAGCAAGGCTGAAACTGGCCGCTTCGCTCCCGAGCATTGCACTGACATTTTCGAAATACTGACCTTGCCGGTTCAGATAAAGTTGGTTTAACTGCGGCAGATGCCACCAGTTTTGTTTGCCAAAATGACGTAAATTGCCGGACCCAGTGGTAAAAAACAGATCATCAAAGCCATCGTTATTAAAATCTGCCACGCAGACACTGGCGGTCAGAGTATCTTCAAAACTAAGCAACTGGTCCTTTTTTTGTACGTGCCGGTGCTGGAGACCAGCCAGGAAGGTGATGTCACGAAATTTGGCCTGGCTCAGTGCTGACGGACTGGCAGGCTGACTTAATTGCGCGCTGATCTGCTCAAAAGCTTTGATTTCCGCAATCGCCACCGGCTCTGACAGCCAGTACCAAAATCCCAGCACTATCAGGCAGCTCAAGCTGACGATTGCACTAAAACCATAACCGCTTTGCCATAGTCTATTCATCAGGATAACGCTCAGATCTGCAGCGGTAAAAATTGCAAATGCAGGGGTAAAGCCGACGGAGCCACCAGGGTGCCATTGAGGACCACACTATATTGCTCTGTTGACAGGCCAAACAATAGTCTGGCTTCGGCCGCATTGTAGTCCAGTGAGGCCAATTGCTGGCATTGTGCCTGCAACTGACAAATCTGTTGCTGCTGCCCGGTACTGCCAGCAAACAAATACACCCTGGCTGTTTTGACTGAGGCTAAAGTGGCCAACAAAGCAGACACACTTTGTTCGGCAGCAGTGGCTGGCAAAAATACCGCCACATCATCCTCCCCCGTCGCTGGCGTGACCAGATTGCTCCGATAACGCTGCCATGGTACTTTCACTTGAGCTGCCGGTTTTTTTTGCTGTTGCAACGCCACCAATTCAGCCGCGTAGGTACGTTGTCCACTGAGATAATAGGCTGGCACCGCATCCGGCAGATAGGCGTCAACCATCTGCTGATTGACCTGTGCTAACTGTTGTTGCAGATCTCCGTCACAAGCAGGCGCCTGACGCGCCAACATCGCTTTTTGTACCAAAGGTCCCGTTGGGTTTTGACAGCGAAAAAATTGCTGAACCCGCTCTTCACTGGAGGTACCAAAAATCGGATACCAGAATAAATACACATTATACGCTGCCAGTTGTGCCGAATTGGCCATCGCCTTGATGCAATAGCCACAAAACGGATCTTTAAACACCACCACTGACGGTGCTGCCGGTTGGTAAGGCCGCAATAAAAATTGTCGGTGCCCGACCGGATCTGGCTGCGGCAAAGCCGTTTTTTCTGCTGCAACAACAGGCCCGAGCAAGCACCAAGCCAACAAGCACAGGATAAGCCGGTACCAACTCATTGTGTAACCGCCAGTTTGAGCGCCAGTTGATTGTATTCAGCCGTCAAGGCTGCATATTGCTGCTCAATTTGCTGGCGTTGTTCCGGCACATCAAGCACCTTGTCCAATTGTTGCCCCAACGCCTGCAACTCCTGGCCCAGCTGTTGATAACGCTCAGTAGTTTCCTTCCTTTGCCCGGCATCGAGCACCAACACAGCAGCTGGCTTTTCAACCGGTTTGCCGCTGGCGTCGATTTGTGGTCCGAACAGCGTTGGCGCTGTTGCGACCTCATCCTGCACAGCTTTACTCTGTGGCTGCACCACGACTGTGGTCGGCTGTGATGATGGCACCTGCCACCAATACCAGCCAGCCGCAACAGCAATGGTTAAAGTGGCGATCACGTAATTGCTGAACTTGATCCCTGTCTTCATGGCTGATTTCCTGTGGTAAATTCAAAAATTCGGTAATTCACATTATTACCGGCAATATCCTGCAGACTTTGGTTATAGCTCAGATAAAGATAATAACGGCGGTTGGGCCGCAGGGCAGCTGCAGGCAGAAGTTTCAGCATTTTCCGGTCGGCAGAAAACTCCGGCTGCCAGCTAATATCCACACCTTCGACCGAATCATACCAACGCACCGACGATGGATTGACCGTAGTGGTATCTATCGCGCCACTAAAGCTGATTTCCGGTGTTACATTCAGCGCAATCTGAGTTTGCCCATTGCCAGGCACAGACGACAACACCTGATCAGCCTGTAAATCGAAACTATTGCCAGTGACAAAGTTGCGTTGCTGATCTGGCAGCACATTACCGGCGATATCCTCCATACCCTGCAACTGGAGACTGTAACTGCTATTTGCCGTCAATAATGCCAATGGGATCAGCGTTAATAGCCGACGATCAGCACTCCATTCCTGCCGTACAGCAACAGCTTGACCTTGCAACCATAAACTGGCCCCCTGCGCGGTTTGCGGATTCATCGCCTCATCAAATTTAACTCGTAACCGGGCATTTTGTGGCACATTTTGCTCGCCTTCCCGCACTGACATCAGCTCAACCTGCGGTACCGTGCTATCCGCCTGCGCTGCAGCCGTGAAGTTTCCTGACCACCATGAACTTGGATTACCCGCTAAATCACGGAAATAGTTCAAGTAAAGCTGCACAGTGCGATTCACTGCCCAACTTTCTGCCGGGGTAAACACCGCCTCACGCCCTGAACTGCCAAGCGCCAGTGTGCCCGCTATTCTGTTGCCTGTTTGTGCATCATAGACCTGCAGTCCATCACCCGCTAAACTCAATGGGTTCACGGCTTCACTAAACACCAGACGTAACGGCGTATTCACCGGCACCTGCTGACTGCCAGATGGCGGATTGATTGATAATAATTGCGGCGCTGCCACATCCAAACCACCATGGGTCCGATAACTCAGCGCTGCGCTGCGTAGTGGATGACCCGCTGCGTCACGGATACTGCTAAAAGATTCAGTCACCACTGTGTCCGCCTGCTGTAATCCCGTTTTACGCCAGCGCAATTCACTGTTACCAACCAGGAATTGGATCTCATCGGCTGCCGCCACATCTGTCCACAGCGGGTTCACCGGCTCGTCAAAACGAGCGTGCACTTCCACATTACGAGGCACTTGCTGCTGACCATCAGCCGGACTGCTGGCTTGCAGCGTCGGTTGTTGATCGTCGACCACCAGTTGCGCTGCAGTATTGAAATAGCTGTAGGTTTCGCCGCCGATGGCATCACCATCCACATCTTTCAAGCCAGTTAACACCCGCAGGTAGTAATTACGACTGACACTCAGCGGTTGTGTTGGTTTAACGGAGACCCGGCGACCATCGGCACTGAGTATGATATCAGCCGGTACCACTGCTCCGGAGTAATCGGGTCTGAGTTGCACCGTATTGGCATTGACGGTACGACCATCCAGTGGCTGGTCAAACACTAAATCCAGCTGCGGATTGCTGATTTGGAACACTGAGCCCCAAGCCGGGAAATAATTTTGCAGCACAGGTGCGCGGCCGGGCACAGACGCCTGACTGCTGCCCGTGGTAAAGCTGCCCCGATAGCTGTACAGCAAATTGTCATTGCGGTCGCGTAACTGTTCTGGCACCCAAACATCGATAGTGGCGTCATTGGGAATAGCCGTGTCAGGGATAAATACCAACGCCTGTTGCTCGGCAGCCAGCTCAGTCCGACCGCTGACCAAACGGCCATTAGCGGAAACTTCAACCGCGACCGCCGGTAAATTAGCCGCCAGTTCTTTATTGGCATACAAGTAGATCCGCTCTGGTGAGCGCACCTGACTCGCCCCATTGAGCGGACTTTGCCGCGCAATTGACGGACGCTGCCTATCATTATTGATAACGGCGGTCTGGAAAGTAAACACGGTATTGGCCAGCCGGTTCCCCGCCAGGTCCATCAGGTTATCCGTCAAGACTACACTGACTGATTTGCTCGATGCTAAGGTACTTTCCAGCGTCAGAACTCGGTTATCACTGCTGCGATAAATCGACGGATTCACCCTGTTGCCATCAATAAACAACATCAGATTGTTACTGTTAATGGTATTTTCCCGCATGGATTCAGAAAAAGTCAGCACTATAGGTGTGTGCGGCCCGATATCCATCTGACCATTGACCGGCGTCGTTAATATCAACCTTGGCGCTGTGTTATCCAACCGACCTCCCACCCTAAAATTGCGCGTGCTATTACTCATCTGGTTACCCGCTAAATCAGTAAGACCGTATAAATACACCGTGATTTGTGCTTCAGATGGATAGCCTTGCTGCGGGATAAACGTTAATTGACTGCCCTGCGCTTGCCACTCGCCGGCAATCTGACCAGAGACGCCAGACGCTGTTACCTGCAGACTGGACAATTGCGTTGGATCTATCTCTTCACTGAGTTGCAGCAAGATGGCACTGTCTGGATCGACATTGGTGCTTTGATGCTGCGGTGACATACTCTGCAACACCGGTCTGACCAGATCAGGTTGGGTCACTGCACTGGTAGTAAAGGCCACTTGTTGTGGAGCAATGATGTTACCACTGGCGTCACACAGTCCGGTGAATGTCAGTTGGTAGTTGCCGCTCGCTGAAAGCACTGCCGGAGTCACGACCAATGAGCGCCGATCTGTGCTCAGGACAGCCGTGATCGCACTGGTCGCGCCAGTACCGACATCCAGCAATTGGACGGTATTGCCAGCCAGACAAGCCGGATTTAATACCTCATCAAATTGCAGTACCAAACGTCCATTCACCGGGATATTGGCGGCACCATCAGCAAAACTTTGCCTGATCACAACAGGTGCACTCTGATCTACTCTGTTCCCTGTGGTAAAAGACATGGTGTAATAACGAACCGCATTACCGGCGATATCATAAAAGTTTTGCTGATAACTCAACGTCAGGCTGTATCTTTGGTTGGCCGCTAATTGCTCGACCGATTTCAGTGTGAGTTTCAGCCGATCCGGGCTGACCAGATATGTAAAGGGCACTTCACGACCTTCGCTATCGTTTGACAAGGTCATACTTCTATTGCCCAGCGTGCTGTCATCGATCGCGGCGCTAAACTGCACCTCGATGAGAGCGTTCTGCGCGACATTGCTACTTCCGGCGGCAGGACTAATCTGCGTGACATTGTCTATATCCAAATCGACCCTGTTACCGGTGGTAAATTGTCTGGTTTGCGTTGTCACTGCGTTGCCGGAAATATCCTGCAGATCGGCCAGATTGAGATCATAAGTACTGTGTTGTTCCAGCAGCGCCAACGGCGTCAATGTCAGCAAACGACGATCCGCACTCCACTCCTGCCGCACTGCAACAGTTTGACCTTGCAGTAATAAGCGAGCACCCAGCCCAGTTTGCGGGTTCATTGCCTCATCAAATTTAACTCGTAACCGGGCATTTTGTGGCACATTTTGCTCGCCTTCCCGCACTGACATCAGCTCAACCTGCGGTGCCGTGCTATCCGCCTGCGCTGCAGCCGTGAAGTTTCCTGACCACCATGAACTTGGATTACCCGCTAAATCACGGAAATAGTTCAAGTAAAGCTGCACAGTGCGATTCACTGCCCAACTTTCTGCCGGGGTAAACACCGCCTCGCGCCCTGAACTGCCGAGCGCCAGTGTGCCCGCTATTCTGATCCCCGTTTGCGAATCAAGCACCTGCAGCCCATCGCCCGCTAAACTCAATGGATTCACGGCTTCACTAAATACCAGACGTAACGGCGTATTCACCGGCACCTGCTGACTGCCAGATGGCGGATTGATTGATAATAATTGCGGCGCTGCCACATCCAAACCACCAAGGGTCCGATAACTCAGCGCTGCACTGCGTAGTGGATGACCCGCTGCATCACGGATACTGCTAAAAGATTCAGTCACCACTGTGTCCGCCTGCTGTAATCCCGTTTTACGCCAGCGCAACTCGCGGTTACCAACCAGGAATTGGATCTCATCGGCTGCCGCCACATCTGTCCACAGCGGGTTCACCGGCTCGTCAAAACGAGCGTGCACTTCCACATTACGAGGCACTTGCTGCTGGCCATCAGCCGGACTGCTGGCTTGCAGCGTCGGTTGTTGATCGTCGACCACCAGTTGCGCCGCAGTATTGAAATAGCTGTAGGTTTCGCCGCCGATGGCATCACCATCCACATCTTTCAAGCCAGTCAACACCCGCAGGTAGTAATTACGGCTGACACTCAGCGGTTGTGTTGGTTTAACGGAGACCCGGCGACCATCGGCACTGAGTATGATATCAGCCGGTACCACTGCCCCGGAGTAATCCGGTCTGAGTTGCACTGTATTGGCATTGACGGTACGACCATCCAGTGGCTGGTCAAACACTAAATCCAGCTGCGGATTACTGATTTCGAGCACTGAGCCCCAAGCCGGGAAATAATTTTGCAGCACAGGTGCACGGCCCGGCACAGACGCCTGACTGCTGCCCGTGGTAAAGCTGCCCCGATAGCTGTACAGCAAATTGTCGTTGCGGTCGCGTAACTGTTCAGGGATAAAGACTTCAATCAGCGCATTGGCTGGTAGCGGTGATTGCGGTTCAAACACCAAGGCTTGATTTTCCGCATCAAGGGTCGTGCGCCCGCGAAGTGCGATACCATTGGCCGCGACATACAGGCTGCCATCAGTGATACTGCCTGCCAACTCCTTGTTAGCATACAGATAAATTTTCTCAGGAGGCAATACATTACCGGCACCATTCAGTGGACTTTGCCGTGCGATTGACGGACGCTGCGTATCATTATTGATAACGGCGGTTTGGAAAGTAAACACGGTATTGGCCAACCTGTTCCCCGCTAGATCCATCAGGTTATTGGTCAACACCACACTGACGGATTTGGCGGATGGTAAGGTACTTTCCAGCGTCAGGATACGGTTATCACTGCTGCGATAAATCGACGGATTTACCCGGTTGCCATCTATAAACAACATTAAATTGTTATTATTGATGGTATTTTCCCGCATGGATTCAGAAAAGGTCAGTACAATAGGTGTATGGGGCCCTATATCCATCTGACCATTGCCCGGCGTTGCCAGCACTAAGCTCGGTGCCGTGCTATCTTGCCGGCTGCTGACACGGAAATTACGCGTGGTATTATTCATCTGATTACCGGCGATATCAGTCAAACCATACAGATAAACAGTAATTTGCGCCTCGGACGGATAACCCTGCAGCGGCGTAAATGTCAGTTGACTGCCTTCAACTTGCCATGCACCAGCAATTTGACCCGACACACCTGACGCAGTCACCTGCAGATTTGTCAGCAATACGGGATCAATCAACTCACTAAACTGCAGCACAATCGCGCTATCCGGATCAACATTACTACTCTGATGGGCAGGTGACATGCTAACTAAAGCTGGCTTGATGCTATCCGGGGTAACTTGATCGCTGGTCTGAAATTGTAGTTGCTGCCGGTTCATCGCGTTGCCGCTATTGTCACAAAGGCCATCAAGTATCAGTTGGTACTGGCGGCTGGCTGCCATGCCTGGCACGGTGAATGTGACCTGGCGCCGATCAGCGCTCAGACTGAAATTGACCTGCTGCACTTCACCGTTACTGCTGAGGCTAATGGTATTAGTATTGAGACATAGCGGATTGAGCGGCTCATCAAATTGGATTAACAATCGGCCATTCACTGGAATGGCGACAGCACCATCAGTGAAACTTTGCGCACGGATCTGGGGTGCCGCTTGATCCGGTAATCCAGCAGTGGTGAAACTCATGGTATGGTTACGAACGGCATTACCCGCTACATCATAGAAGGTTTGATTGTAACTGGTATAAACTGCATAACGCTGATTGGCTTTGAGTTGTTGCTGTGGCGTGATAGTCGCCACTTTGCCATCGGCACTGAATTGCAACTGAAAGGCGACATCCCGGTTTTCATTTTCGTTGTATAAGCGAATGGCGCTGCCAAATACACTGGCAACATCAATGGCTTCAGAAAAGACCAACTGGATTTTTGCTTGTAAGCCAACCTGCGTTGCACCACTGACAGGCGTGACAGTACTGACAGATGCAACAGTGGTATCCTGTTGCTGACCGGTACGGAACTGGATCAGTTTTTCCTGTGCCAGCACATTGCCCGTTAAATCAGTCACTGCGCCGATGTGAAGCACATAATCAGTGTCCGGTTGTAATGGCGCCAGAGGTGTTAAAGTTAACAACCTATTACTATTGCTGATGCTGCGATTGGCAGGGACTTCGACCCCATCTTGCAACAAACGCAACTGACGCATGGATAAAACATTTAATGGTTCGTCAAACAGCGCTTGAAATCTGCTATTCAGCGCCAGCTCAGTCGCACCTGCTGGGATGGATTGGGCAATTAATTGGGGTCCCCGACCATCTGCGGCAAAGTTGGTGGTGAAATAGTAGTAATTGGCATACATTTCGTTTTGGAATAAATCACGGATGCCACTGACATAAAGCTGATGCTGCCGACCTGCCACAAATGCACTGGAAGGTACAAAATGCACTGATAAGTTATCCTCACTGACCGATAAAGTTCCATCGATCCGCTGGCCTGTGGTGTTATCCGTCAGATAGATCCGAGTTGCATTCACCGAATCAGGATTAATCGGCTCGCTCATCAATAGCGTCAGCAACGCATTCAGTGGCACATCGGTGGCCCCAGCTTGCGGCGTAATAGCACTGACGGTTGGCCTGACCGTATCTTCATAATTACCCGTGGTGTAACTAAATTGATAAGGTTGCGCCAACAGATTGCCCGCATTGTCACGCACGCCTGCCACTGTGACTTGATACTGAGTAAAATCCTGCAACAAGGAAGCAGGGGTAAAATAGAGTTCACGCCCTGCTTTTTGTAATCTGATACTGCCTGCAATGGCCAAAGCACCTTGCTGTTTTAAAGTAACGACGCCATCGACGACGGACTTACGTTGTAATGGCTCGTTAAATAAAATCGCAATCCCCTGATTCTCAGGGATATTGACGCTGTCATTGGTCGGATTGGTTGATTCCACCACCGGCGCTGTCACATCAGGATCAAGCGGGTTGGTGCCTTGGGCTAACTCGGTGGCATCTGCGATACCGTCATCATCGGTATCTTTTTTCAGTGGATTGGTACCAATGGCCACTTCACGACCGTCTGACAATCCATCCGCATCAGTGTCCGGATTGTTTGGATCAGTCCCATGCCTGTCTGCCTCATCATCATTACCCAGACCATCCGCATCTTTATCTGGCTGCACATTGAGCCGGACTTGGCTAGATAATGTTGAATTGCCCCCCAAATCCCAGGCACGCAGCTGCACATTAACAAAACGTTTTTCACCAGGTACCTGCCACGGATACACATAAGGTGCTGAAGTATCACTGCCGAGCAGCACTCCATCGATAAGAAAATCGACCTGCCGTACCGCGACATCATCGTTGGCGGTAGCACTGAGCAACACATTCTGCCGTTCGACCACCACATCGCCCTGTGCTGGCGCCTTTAACTCAACTTCGGGTGAAACTCCGGCGGTGTCATTGAGCATCCGATACTGAGCGATAAACAATTTAGTATTGCCGGATGTGCCGTAATCCTGACCAACTACAAAAGATTCTTCGGTGATGTAGGCGTAAGAACCATCCAGTGCAATACCAGTACCGGCATAATCACCAAACCGGCTTAAATCAATAGTACCCTGAAAGACAGGCTGCTCCGGATCTTCAATATTGACGTAAGCCGTGACATTCGGGAAAAGTTGTTCAGCAAAAAATGCCAGTCCATTGGTCAGGGCCACATCCCGTGGCACGATAGCAGCGTCACCACCTGTCACCCGCGGCTGAGCCGGATTGGTTAAATCAACCACCCGATAACCATTACTGTAAGCCGCGACATAAGCATAAGAACCATCAAAAGCGACATCTTTCACCTGACCAAGGTTGACACTGCCCAAGCGGGCTGGAGCCAGTTTATCTGAGACATCAACCGAGACCAAGGCTGAACCTGCCACCACCACCAGCAGATTACTGTCCCCATCCAGTCCATACGCAGTACCCAGCCCCGTCAGATTGCTGGCAGAAACAGGCTCGGACGGATTGGTCACATCAACGATTTCAATCCCGGCGCTACCATTGGCCAGATAAGCATAATGCCCAGCCAGTTGCAGATCCTGCGTCACCCCGTCCGTATCCAGCGCCGACAACAACACAGGTGCAGCCGGCGTTGCGACGTTGATGACTTTCAGACCTTTGTCACCATCGGCAACATAGGCCAAATCGCCCCGCACTTTGACATCAATGGCCACCCCATCAGTGTCTAATTGACCGACAATCTGCGGTGCTCTTCGATTACTGACATCAATAATCTGCAAACCGGCCTGACCCGCTGCTACATAGGCATAATCACCAGCGACATCAACATTGTTGGCATATCCCGGGATGTTAATGGCAGCCAATGCACTGGGCGAAAAGCTTTCGACCACCACCGCCAGTGCCACACTGATATCACCATTGCGAATAGTGACGACCGCATTACCACTCTGTCCGCCAAAAATTTTACCATCTTCAGTCCCAAAACTAATGACAGATAAATCGCTGGAGCTATAACGGGTGCCACGGCTGGAAGATGTGACATCAAGCTGTGAGCCATCAAGCAAAGTCGCAGTCACTTTCAACTGGGTGCTGACTTCGGTATCGACCCCGCTAAATGTCAGTAACACCGTCGGTGGCGTCACCCGCAATGCCCGCACAGCTTTGCGATAATCGACACTGCCGGCATTATTTGGATCGGTCTGGGTCAAAATTTCGACCTGGTCATTCAGGCCATCGCCATCCGTATCCGCCAACACTGGATTGGTCTGGTACTCATTAAGCTCTTTAAAGTCGCTGATCCCATCTAAGTCAGTATCAGCAGTGCTTGGGTTGGTGCCAGCATTAAACTCCGCCAGGTTCGACAAGCCATCTTTATCTTTGTCTTCAAAAGCATCAACCGGATCGGCCGGATTCAAGCCATTAGCCAACTCCCATTCGTCCGGTAAACCATCGCCGTCCTTGTCGCCTGCAGTTTTTACCTGCACCCGCAAAGTTGCTAAAACACCATCTTTACGTGCATTGATAAAAGCGACGCCATTACCACGACTGGTCAGCAGCCCATCAGGGCTGACAGTCACAACCTGAGGATTGGTGGTGGCATAGTTCATCCCGGCACTGGCAGAACTGACGTCCCTAGTCTGGCCGTCTTTATAACTGGCCTGTACTTGTAACTGCTGAGTTTTGCCGATGCTGGCAAATTCCAGCAATAAGTTACCGGCAAAATTGATTTCAGTCGGAATTTTTTCCGGTTCGATAAAGTTGATGGCTCCAACATCGGTTATTTGATTGTTGGCCAAGGTAAAATAATCACTTTGGCCAGAAATGGTACTGCCATCATCTAATAAACAGGTGGCTCTGGCCCGGATCCTGCCCATGTTGACAGGCACGTTGGGCAAAGCCCAACCACCATCTTTACTGACCTGAATGGTTCGGTTCAGGATATTGACGACACACTTTTCATTCAGCTCAACTGCGGCCTGCACTGAATAACTTAGCGTCAATAATGAAACAACCAATAAAGTGATGTTTTTCATAATGCATAATCCATTTTGCTAATTTTAAAGGCTACATTACTCAATTTGTGCCCCCCTAACGACGACAGGATCAGCAAAACAATTGAATAAACGCCAAAGTTGACTCTATTTGGAATAGACTGCGCGAAAAAATTTTTGCAGAAAATTCGCCACAACTTTCATCACGTCATTACAGAGTCGGCAAAGAAAAAATGTGCGAGTAACGGATGTTTGAATCCATAAAACTCGCCATTGCGTGCTTAATTAGATATGTTTTTCAATCTCACTAACATCAATTTTTTTATTTAACGAAACCAATAATTTTATTATTTTTATATCAGTTACAGACTCAAGCCTCGGCACCAAAAAATACGCATCAGATGTATGCAAATAAAAATCAAAATAATGCTCCTGAGAAGATTTTATTACCGACATCGATATTTTGGTAATATCAGACAAATTAAAAGTCTTTAGTACACCATTAACCATAAACTCTGCTTTGAAATCATCAATAAAAACAGAATTTACCTTGTCTCGTTTTTTATAAAAAACTGACAACATGTAACAAAAAGCAAAAGCGATCCCAGGTAATAAATAAAAAAAATAACTCACTGGTCGATTTTGCGAGATTATAAAAATAATTAAAAAAAACATCAGAGAAACTGCAAAAGCCATATTTAGATACTTTTTAGCTATATTTTTATCATCTTCAATAATCGATAGATAAATCACGTCTTGTTAGCTCTTTATTTTATGCAACAAATGCAGTGCAAAATCTTGTTCCAACAGCAGCTCAGCAGCCCCATCACCGTAATAAGCCCAATCAATTAAATACTTCCCTTGCTGGGAAACTGGCAACATAATTAATCGTCGCTGTTTTGAACTTAACACGGTTTGCAATAAAAACACGGTGAGACCTTTATCCTGAAACTTACCAATTACAGTGGCATTTTTTAACTGTTGCAAATCTGCAATAAAAGCGGCTGGCACCTGGTAGAAACGTTCAGGTTTAGCAGACAAGTTCACCGCAGGGATCCCACTCCCTTCGGTTAAATTGGTGGCACAGTCGGAGATAATTTGTTGATACTTTTGTTGCATGGCTATTGATTGATGCTGATCCACATCAAACTCAGCTATTTTCGTCAGACAAGCCAGATTTGGCGCACCAAGTTGCTGCTTCAGATATCTGAGCGCATCTGGTTGACTGTCGATGAACTGAGACTGTTGCTTTCTAACATAAACCTGTAGTGGATCTTGCTGATTACCTGGCGCAGATATCACAAAATCTGCCGTTAGATTGGCACAGGAAGATTGCTTCTGGCCAGTTCTGATATAACTCATAAAACGCGACACTAAATCGACTTTGGCAGCTGACTTATCAAACATTGTGCTGTGCCGGCAACTTGTCATTGTTTCACAGTAAAAAGCGTCCAACAGCAGGCTCTGTTGACCTTGCTGGACATAACTGGTCCAGAACAGCAGATAATTACCCCATCGATAAGCTGATTTGATATCCCAGCGTTCAATTTTACTCAGCGCATCAACCAGACTACGACTTTTGCTCAGTCGCAGTGTGACTTCGGCAGCAGAACCGTCTTTACTGGCATATTGCTGTTGGATCTGGTCGTTGACAGCATTTGTTTTGGCCGCAGCAACCAAATTCGCGATGGCTTTGTGGCCAACGGCAATTTGCTGAGCTGTCGCTTCAGTCATTGCGACCCGCAAAAAACCATCATCGGTATAATCAACACAAGCCTGATCCGCCATAACAGGCATTGCTACACTGAACAATGCTGTAGACAAAGCTGTTAGCCAACATCTATGTAACACGGTTTTTATGCTTTCAACACTCATTACCAGCTCCCGCCCGGATGCAGTTGCATTTGTTCTGTCCAACTGACTGAATATGATTTAAACAATATCTCAAAGCTGCCTGATGCAGTGACCTGCGCGTAGACAGGATTTAATTTAAGAATAAGTAGTCCTGAAGCACCACACTGTGCACCGGATGAAAACGTACCGTTAATAGAACCAGCTAAATTAATACCGGCAAAACCTTTAAAACCGATGGACACTAAGGTCACGCCTTTCTTGCACTTTTCATCTGTTGGGTCTTCACATGAGACAAATTTCATGCTGCCCTGTAATTGCGGCCCCAGATTGGCAGAAAATGAACTTCCAAGGCTGAACGAGCCACAATTTTCTCCCGGGCAATCTATCGCAGTATAATTAACGCTGCCACCTGCATTGATGTTGATATCTGCACCAAGGGCAGATACAAAGAAATCAGCCTTAACGGCATAACCACCGATGACTTTTGGCGGCAGCTCTTTAATGGCCCCCCATGGTACAGTCGCTTTCACTGTACCTTTTACCCCGGCACGGCCATTAAACTTTTTATATGATTTTGCTTCGACCGGATTTTCACAATCCTTACAGCAAGCTTCACCGACCTCCATATTGACCATTAGCTCTGGTGTCAGCTTCGCCTGAAACCAAGGTACAGCGTCAAATTTACGTGAGAAGCCAGTAATTGCATCAATGACAAACTGCGGCGCTGTATTTGAAAAGGTTTGTTTAATTGGACTCGCATCACAATCTGGTCTTTTGCAAACGCCTTTCACGCAACGCAAACAAGATTGTTTCGCAGAACCATCACCACAGGCATTATTTTCTTTAGCAGGTTTTAATTGCTTGTTGTTGCATTCATTACATTTGGCATCTTCTTCACTGATGTCACTGTTACTTTCGACATCAGTCACAGCACCTTGCATACAGCCAGGTTTTTTACAATCGCCTTCAACCGGATCCTTAGCTGGAGCATCACTATCATCAGGAATGGAACCACCACAAGTGGCAGTTTTACAGTCTTCCGGCTGTTGAACTTTCAAGGGCTTTTGATTCTGACCCGGATCTGGCTGACAACTGGTGCCAATACATTTCTGACATTCGGGACAATTTGCTGCAGTGCCTGAACCACCAGGTTGCGATCCACAATGCCAGCCCGCTTTCACAACTCCAACACCTGGATTAGTTTTGATCACAGTCGCGTCTTCAGAAACGGTACCAAGACCGATCGCAACAAACTCTTCCAAATCATGATCATAAGAGTACATTTCAACCTGGGCACCGGCAGCATGGCCATCGACATTGGGCAGGGTTAACCGCGCTGGTGCATCAAACATCGTTCCCGTCGGCTGGATGGTCACAATAAATTGCGGTTGCATCCCATTCGGTGGCGCCATTGGCACTGCAGAGGCATTCACCGCCGTTACCGAGATATACCCTTCCCGTGCTCCATCCGGAAAAGTGACTGAATCCTTAGCAATTTCTAATTTAAAACCAGGATATTTCGCCAGCGTCAACACGACATCCTCTTTTCCGGCGTATACAGCTTCCTTGGTATTGAGTTTCACCATATAAATTGGGGCAGGTAACGGGTTATCGACCCCGGCAATTGTCACTAACCGGAAGCTCAGGCTTGGGAATTCGCCAGCAACGCCAGCAGTTGAGCCGTCGGCTATTAAGTGCACCGGACCCACGGGTACAGAGGTCAGCACAAAGCGGCCGGTAGCATCGGTCCGAGCTTGCCGACTACTGTTTTCCAGGTACATCGTCACTCCCGGGATAGGATTGTCTTGATTATCCAGCACCACACCACTGATTTTAGTCAGACCTGGATCGGCAGCGACAAAAGCACTGGCAGAAAATCCTGCCAGAATTTGTGGTTCTGCCGTATGGTTTACCAAGGTTGCCTGAATTTTTTGCGCATCTAAGCCTTCAAGATCTCCCAACACATAACGCACTGTCGCCCGACCATCGCTATCCGTTGCTACTTCAATACTTTGTTGATTATTTTCAAACTTGCCGTTCCCGCTGACAGTCTCAAATTTGACTCTCGCTCCAGCCACCACATTAGCTCCGGCATCCGTCACCACCGCCACCAACGGCGCTGGCAGCACCTGCCCCACCACGCCACGTTGATTATTGCCCGAGTTAATACTGAGCTTATCGCCCTGAGTGGTGGTCGCTGACGCCGAAAACACCACATCCCCTTCAATCCCTACCGCCGCAACTTTGACTTTATTATTCGCCACCCCGGTGCGCAGGCCAACTTTAAACCTGGTACTCACCACACCCTGTGCATCCGACGTCAGCACCACTGCCCGACCTTCTGTCGCACTGCCCACGGCCACCACACCTGAATCTTGCAGCACCCGGAACACCACCGCTTCCCCTGCCAGCGCCACACCCTGGCTATCCACCACTTTGACCACCAGCGGCTGTGGCAACACCGTATTGATGGCCGCACTTTGGTCTTGCCCCGACACCAGCTCTAACCTTTTACCCACCGCTTGCTGATACACCAGACTGAATTCTTTGCGCTCGGTATTGCCCACCTGATCCGAGGCCACTATCCGGATCAGATTGCTCCCCGCAACCAGCGGCACATTTCGGGCGGCATAACTGCGATTTTTCACTTCCGCCTCGACGCCATTGACCCGCACCTGCGCCTGGCTGGCTTCAATAGTGCCGCGTACAATATCGTTCACCAACCCTGTAATGGTCACTTCTGGCTGATACACCACCTGGCCTTCAGTGTGCGATTCCAGCGTGACATAAGGCGGTGTTAAATCCAGCGACACTGAGA
Source organism: Rheinheimera sp. B2H12 (assembly GCF_059620065.1). NCBI lineage: Bacteria > Pseudomonadati > Pseudomonadota > Gammaproteobacteria > Chromatiales > Chromatiaceae > Rheinheimera > Rheinheimera sp. B2H12. The sequence goes on from NZ_CM184363.1 coordinate 2,891,190, forward strand.
CTGTGTCTGTGACTTGCTCTGTGCCAAGACTGGCACTGGCGATGATGGTGTTGTAGCCTTCTGTGACTGTCACTTCGGTACTGAACTGCCCGGATTGATGTGCCACCTGGTTGCCATTGACCACCAGCACCGCATCCGCTTTGTTAATAGTACCTTTGACCAGAACCGGTGAATGCCCCAGCGTCACTAAGGAAAGCGGCGAGGTGATTTTCACCTTCAGTGCATTATCATTACAATCTGGATAATTACCGGCACCATTGCTACAGCCTGGCTGCGCTTGTTCAGGCTGTGGCCTGAACTGGAAGACCTGACTGCCACCGAGGATGGTCAGCGTCAGGCTGACACTGCTGTTGACCGCCAGACTTTGTCCTGTGGCCACCAGCAGTTGATAAGGTCCATCGTTGGTTACACCGGCTTGGTCTTTGAGTTGCACTGTTGGCGTTAAGTTTTGCAGCACCAACCGGATTGGACCGGTTAATGCTGTGGCACTGGTGTTTTTGACCGTTACTTTGACAGTCGCATCCGGCGAGCGGCGGCTTCGCACTGGATTATCAACCTGCACGCTGACTTGATCGCTGATATTGAGCCAACTGGTTGGCTCAGTTGCCGCCGCTGTGGCTGGCCACAATAAGCAACTACAAAGCAAATAGCTCAGCAGCGCACAACTCGGCAAAAAACAGCGAAGCCCTAAACGAAACCCTAAACTTGGTTGGGTTGGCTGCGGCCAAAACCACGATAAAAATCGCGCAACACCAGGGGTCAATCCGGCGCGGGAAATCACATTATCCATCACTGCACCTACAGTAAAAGCTTCCAGTAAAAGCTGCTTGGTCGCACCGTCCCTGGTACTGCTACTGCAAGGTGCGATATCACTTAATTAAAAAATCCGTTGGTATTACAATACTCGCGGTCGTTGCCGTAATCTGAACAGCCACAACAAAGCAGGTAACATTAAAAACATCACAGCAGGAGCCGCAACCTGTTGCTGCCTGCTTTCAAAAGCTAAATTATCCAATGCAAACATATTATTGAAACCATCATTTTCATCGGATAGCTCAAAAGAAATAATAATGTCGTGACCTGCCAACGCAGAAATATCCAACTGCAAACGCTGCGGACTGGCTTTCGCAATCAAGTTGCTGAAAATCAGATCTGATGCCTGACCGGCAGCACTGTACAACGCCAGACTCAAAGAGTCAGTAAACAGGCCGGAACCGCTTTCAGTATCATCCTGACTACGACCGGCTAACATCAAATCAAAAGATAAAAACTGCGTCAATAAAGGTACCGCAATGGCATTACTAAAAGTAAAAAGGCCATTTTCATCGTCGCCCTGCATCAAGACAGCACTTAAAGCGTCAACACCGCTGCCGGTCGATAAAATCGCTTGCCCCTGCACAAACTGTAAACTACCAGAGCCACTTAAATCGACCCAATTGGTAGCACCGGCAGAAAAATCTGCATTCATGATGCCAGCAGATACCGGTAACTGAATGCCTGACAACAGGGCTAGGGTGAAAATTAATTTTTTCAACATACGGCATCCTTTCTCTGATCCTGTGTGAATTAAGCAAACCGCATCGGCTGGTTTGCCGTTGCCCTGTTGCCACTGATCACTTTTTAACCAAGCAAAGGTAGCAAATCAACCGACATAATCAAGGTCAGCGACATGACAATTTTAAGAATTTTCCATTCGACAGCTGCATCGTTTCCATCATCACTTCATGAAAAAGTGACAAATTGAAATTTTGCTTAGATAACGGTTCCAATGAGGAGAGCACTCAAAGGTTGGAACTCAATACGGTTTGAGCGATCGGAGCAGTCGCCAAACAAAAGCTTCACGCAACCGCATTGAGCATGAACAATCTGCAAAGCAGTCGTTGTCATCCTGTTGCCAGGCGAGCAATTGCCGCTTGCGCAGGCTGAAGTAACTCGGATCCATGCCATGCTGTTTTGCAAATGCAGTCTGCGTTAAACCGCTGGTTTTGTGCTGTTCAAGCAGCGCCCGAGCTAAATCAGCGCCAGCCATGGTTCGGATGTTCTGCGGTTCATAAAAAAACCTGCTTGGTGAATGATGCAAACAGGCATGGTGGTTTAGCTAACTGGGGAATATGGGGTTGGTGTTACGCTTACTATCAGACAAACGCAGCCAAATCATCCTCATAACAAACATCTCCAGCTGCGCAGCAATCGCATGGCCATCCGCATTCGCTAACATAATCGCGTTGGCGCATCAAATATCGTCCCTGTCGGCCGAATGGTTACAATAACAATATAGAATTAATATAAAATCATTCAGCTAAATACTTGGCTTATGAAGTGAACGATCACAGCTGAAATTATTTTCAAGGGGTAACTTAAAGAAAGAAAACTTCATGTCTGATTTATAATTAGCGATATGATTATAAACAATAGCCAAATATAAAACATTAGAGAACTGAACCGCTTGTAAATCATAAACAAGTTGCCGTCCGTCACTATCAAACAAGGCAATATTATCTTTTGAATTATTGATTTGCAGCAGCAACCGATCAGAACCTTTACCCTCGACATAACTGGCGAGTTCAATGGTATTTCCACAGCTAAAGTCAGCAATCACCGGCCCTTGTAAGCTTAATTCATTGCTGCGGACGGTTTTGGTCTGCGCATTGGATAACAAAAACTGTTTAGTTTTGTAACCATTCGCAGTTGTTTTTTCAGCCACCACGGCATAATTTGGCCAGCCAAGACTACGGATTGTCATTTTTGCAACCGAATCAAGGGCGGTTTGTTCGAATATCAGTTCAAGCCCTTGTGCTTTAATTTGAAACATGGCAGATAACAAGGCTTGACCTTTACTGCTATTCAATAATATCACTGGGTTTGGGCTGGACTGCAGCGCAGTAACGGCCGTAATTACCTGATCTGCTAACTGCAACCACTGCAATTGACCTTTACTGGCATTGATATTCTGGCGATACAATTGCAACCCCCCCTCTTTCGCAGCAGCATAAATACACTGCTCGGCAGCACAACTGGCATGGGTTGGTTCAAATTCAGTTTTGATGGCTGAAGCGACAGTAAATGTGTGTTTTAATGCATCATATCGATACAGCTGAATATCAGACCCGGTTGCAATCGGGATCACGACGTCCCCCGCCTGGGTTATAGTAAAATCACCGGCCACCAGATGTGCCGCAGCAATGTCACCAACCTGGAGCGACTCAGAGATTTTGCCATTTCGAAAAGCCAATAGCTTAAAAGAATAATCGGCCTGCCCATGATGATTAACTCGCAGCAACGCATAATAACCATCCGCAATGACATTGAACTTTTCAATTTTAACAGCATAACCTTTATAACTTTGTTGAAATACTTGGATTGTTTTTAATTGTTGGGAAGCCGCAAGGTTACAGCAATAACCACAGGATAATACAAACAATAAAACTACCTTTAAAAGATTCAATTTAGTTCTCCGACACTCATTATTTTTTCGGGCAACAATCGCAATGCTGTGTTTGACGCTCTTCATAAGCTGACCGCCCTGCGGCTCTTAGCACAACGTCATACATGATATTGACGGCAGTACCACATTTACGCTGTTCGGTAAAATACTCATCGCAAAGTGGCTGATTAAACATATCAGTCCGGCCAATCAAATGTGCCGGGCAATCCTGAGGATAGCCGCGTTGACATTCCAGACCACCCGCCGCCACCAGCGCATCGTCACACACAGTCCGGTCAGAGCCGCAGGTCTGGTAACACAGATCGTGTTTGTTACAGGATAAGGTCACTTGTGCATGATCTCGCCAACCGATGCCGGGTTGTGGCCGACCCCAGGTAGGTAGACTGACATAAAATTCAAAATCCTCGGCCAAGGCAGTTTCGATATAGTTACTTTCCAGATCTTGAATGCCTGGCCCGGAACAACCATCAATCGGATGTATTAACGTCTCATCCTGCACTCTGTTAGGGCACTGGGCGAGCAATTTAGCATATTCAGCCTGTTTCACCGGCACTGGCTGGCCTTCAAAGCAACATTCGCTGTTGTCCTTGGTTCTGCCGTTAGCTTGATTGGTCAGTTGACCGCTACGGCATTGTTTGCATTTTTCATCTTCTGGTTTAATGTCTTTATCATCATTTTCTTTCGCCAGATCCGGCACCATGCCATCGCAACCCGGCTTTTTACAATCGCCCTTGATGCGGTCTGTTTTCGGCACATCTGCACTATTTTCTTTTGGTCCGCCACAGGTGGCTGTTTGACAGTCTTCCGGCGTTTGCGCTTTTAACGGCACATCTTTTTGCGCCGGATCATTGACACAAGTGGTGCCATCACATTTAAAACAGGTTGGACATTGGGCCGCTGTGCCTGAGCCGCCCGGCTGAGAACCACAATGCCAGCCCGCTTTCACCACCCCAACGCCCGGGTTTGACCGGATTGTCGTGCCATCTTCACTGACCGTACCTAAACCTATGGCAACAAATTCTTCTAAGTCATGATCATACGAGTACATTTCCACCTGCGCACCTATCGCATGGCCATCCACATTCGGTAACGACAACCGAGCTGGTGCATCAAACATCGTACCCGTCGGCTGGATGGTCACAATAAATTGCGGTTGCATCCCATTCGGTGGCGCCATTGGCACTGCAGAGGCATTCACCGCTGTAACCGAGATATACCCCTCCCGTGCTCCATCCGGAAAGGTCACTGAATCCTTGGCAATTTCCAATTGAAAACCCGGATATTTCGTAAGCCTCAGCACCACATCTTCCTTGCCTGCGTACACTGCTTCTTTGGTGTTCAGTTTCACCATATAAATCGGCGCCGCTAACGGGTTATCTACCCCGGCAATGGTCACCAGCCGGAAACTCAGGCTTGGGAACTCGCCGGCAACAGTCGCTGTGGAACCATCTGCCACCAGATGAACCGGCCCCACCGGTACTGAGTTGATGACAAAACGGCCCTGCTCATTACTTTGCGCTTTGCGACTGGTCCCTTCAAGATACAGCGTCACGCCAGGCAACGGATTGTCCTGATTATCCAACACCACACCACTCACTGACGTCTGCCCGGCATCTGCCAGCCTGAACGCCGTCGCATTAAACCCTGCCAGCACGGGCTGCGTCCCTGCTGCATCCAATAAAGTCGCACGGATATGCTGCGCATCTAAGCCTTCAAGATCTCCCAACACATAACGCACTGTCGCCCGACCATCGCTATCCGTTGCTACTTCAATACTTTGTTGATTATTTTCAAACTTGCCGTTCCCGCTGACAGTCTCAAATTTGACTCTCGCTCCAGCCACCACATTAGCCCCGGCATCCGTCACCACCGCCACCAACGGCGCTGGCAGCACCTGCCCCACCACGCCACGTTGATTATTGCCCGAGTTAATACTGAGCTTATCGCCCTGAGTGGTGGTCGCTGACGCCGAAAACACCACATCCCCTTCAATCCCTACCGCCGCAACTTTGACTTTATTATTCGCCACCCCGGTGCGCAGGCCAACTTTAAACCTGGTACTCACCACACCCTGTGCATCCGACGTCAGCACCACTGCCCGACCTTCTGTCGCACTGCCCACGGCCACCACACCTGAATCTTGCAGCACCCGGAACACCACCGCTTCCCCTGCCAGCGCCACACCCTGGCTATCCACCACTTTGACCACCAGCGGCTGTGGCAACACCGTATTGATGGCCGCACTTTGGTCTTGCCCCGACACCAGCTCTAACCTTTTACCCACCGCTTGCTGATACACCAGACTGAATTCTTTGCGCTCGGTATTGCCCACCTGATCCGAGGCCACTATCCGGATCAGATTGCTCCCCGCAACCAGCGGCACATTTCGGGCGGCATAACTGCGATTTTTCACTTCCGCCTCGACGCCATTGACCCGCACCTGCGCCTGGCTGGCTTCAATAGTGCCGCGTACAATATCGTTCACCAACCCTGTAATGGTCACTTCTGGCTGATACACCACCTGGCCTTCAGTGTGCGATTCCAGCGTGACATAAGGCGGCGTTAAATCCAGCGACACTGAGACTGTGTCTGTGACTTGCTCTGTGCCAAGACTGGCACTGGCGATGATGGTGTTGTAGCCTTCTGTGACTGTCACTTCAGTGCTGAACTGCCCGGATTGATGTGCCACCTGATTGCCATTGACCACCAGCACCGCATCCGCTTTGTTAATAGTACCTTTGACCAGAACCGGTGAATGCCCCAGCGTCACTAAGGAAAGCGGCGAGGTGATTTTCACCTTCAGTGCATTATCATTACAATCTGGATAATTACCGGCTCCATTGCTACAGCCTGGCTGCGCTTGTTCTGGCTGTGGTCTGAACTGGAAGACCTGACTGCCACCGAGGATAGTCAGCGTCAGGCTGACACTGCTGTTGACCGCCAGACTTTGTCCTGTGGCCACCAGCAGTTGATAAGGTCCATCGTTGGTTACACCGGCTTGGTCTTTGAGTTGCACCGTTGGCGTTAAGTTTTGCAGCACCAACCGGATTGGACCGGTTAACGCTGTGGCACTGGTGTTTTTGACCGTTACTTTGACAGTCGCATCCGGCGAGCGGCGGCTTCGCACTGGATTATCAACCTGCACGCTGACTTGATCGCTGATATTGAGCCAACTGGCTGGCTCAGTTGCCGCCGCTGTGGCTGGCCACAATAAGCAACTACAAAGCAAATAGCTCAGCAGCGCACAACTCGGCAAAAAACAGCGAAGCCCTAAACGAAGTCCTAAACTTGGTTGGGCTGGCTGCGGCCAAAACCACGATAAAAATCGCGCAACACCAGGGGTCAATCCGGCGCGGGAAATCACATTATCCATCACTGCACCTACAGTAAAAGCTTCCAGTAAAAGCTGCTTGGTCGCACCGTCCCTGGTACTGCTACTGCAAGGTGCAGAAACCTGCGAAGAAATGTGCATCATATCAGGTACAACACATCGTCTAAACTTTTCAAAACAATGGCCAGAACTTTGATCCTCACGCTTAATAGCGCAAGCTTCTGCATCAACCGCCTGCCACGCTGAACGCTTTTGACCCATGAAAGTTAGCAAAGCATCACCCCCTGTCAAGCACGCAGCAACAACAATTTGCCACTGCCGTCAGGTCGCACCGGCAAACATACTGCAGAGTGAACCCCGGCGGGGTTGACTGAATAGATCTGCAGGGTTTCAAAGCAAAACTTTGCTACTCCCCTTCACAGCGGGAAATAATACTAGTTGTGGCCCTAAAGCTTGGTTATGATAACCATCGTTGAAAATAATTGTCATTTAACAGGAGTTTATATGCGTATTCTCGTTGCAGCGCTGGGCCTTAGTGCCGCTTTTACTGCTCAGGCCAACTGGCAGCTTGATCCGGCCAATTCACAACTGCGTTTTGTTTCAGTGAAAAATTCAGTGGTGGCTGAGGTACACAGCCTGAAACAATTATCAGGACAATGGGCCAATGATGGCAAAGTCAGCATCAGCATCCCGGTGACATCTGTTGACACCCTGATCCCAATCCGCAATGAGCGGATACTGGAGCATGTGTTTCAGGCGGCAAAATTTCCAAATATCACCGCAACGACCACTATTGAACCGAAATTACTGGCCGATTTGATGGTCGGTGCATCGATGCAACACAACACCGAACTCGCGCTGACCTTGTTAGATCAAACACAAACGCTACCGGTGCAACTGACGCTGACGAAACTGGCCGATGGTAAAATTCAAGCCAGCACCCTAGCCCCGGTGATAGTCAATAGTGCCAGTTTTAAGCTTGATGGCGGTGTACACAAATTGCAGGAACTGGCCAAGCTGAATGATATCAGCCTGTTGGTGCCAGTCACTTTCAGTGTGGAATTTAAACGTTAAGCAGCTTTTAGTGGTGTGGGGTCGTCGCCGACCCCATTTTTACTTATTAAAACAACCAGTGCGCCATCAAAGCAATCACCGGCAGGGTGATCAAAGTCCGCAGAATAAAAATCAGTAATAAATCCCAAAAGTTAACCGGAATTTTGCTGCCAAGCAACAAGGCCCCCACTTCAGACATATAAATCAGTTGGGTCACTGACAAAGCTGCGATGACAAAACGCGTCATCTCAGATGGGATCGCAGTCACCAGAATTGAAGGCACAAACATATCCGCAAAGCCAACCATAATGGCCTTGGATGCTTCATCGGCAAATGGGATCTGCAGCAATTCCAGTAATGGCACAAATGGCGCCCCCAACCAGCCAAACAGCGGGGTATATTCGGCGACTATTAAGGCAAAAGTACCCACCGCCATAATCACCGGCAGCACGCCAAACACCATATCCAAGGCGTTATGCACACCTTCTTTCAGCGTCTGCCCCAAACCCGGCGCCTGACTGGCCCGATGCAGACCATGCTGACAAGCCCGCCGCCAGACCGAATGCTGATCAAACTGACCGCCTTCTGCCTGCATCTGATCTATCCCAGTGATATAGGTATCCTTTTTCCGGCTCAGTGGCGGTAAATAGGGCAACACAATAGCCGCCACAACACCAGCCAGACAGATAGTGCCGTAAAACTGCACAAACATATGCTCCAGCTTGACCTGGCCCAGCACCACCAGACAGAAAGTAACTGAAACGGCAGAGAAAGTCGTGCCAATCACTGCCGCTTCGCGGGCCGTGTAATAACCAGCTTCATATTGTTTACTGGTCAGCAAAATGCCAACACTACCATCACCGAGCCAGGACGCGATACAATCCACCGCTGAGCGACCTGGCAACCGAAACACTGGCCGCATAATTTTGGTCATCAAGGTGCCCACCAGCTCGAGCAAACCAAAATTGAGCAGCAAGGGCAGTAACAAACCGGCAAAAACAAAAACGCAAAATAAAATCGGCATCAGATCAGCAAATACTAGACCGCCGGTCGCTTTACTGGTGATAAATTCCGGGCCTGTGTCTGTCGCGACCAGCAGGATAAACAGCGCGCCAATCAATCGCACCGTCAGCCAAATCCAGCCGGGACAAAATAGTTTTTGCCAGAAACTGTCAGTGGCTGGCGGATGGCGCCGCACACTGCAGCCAAGAGTTAACAGCGCAGAGCTGACGACAATGCCGGTTAATAACCACGGCATCCAGCCGGCCAACGCACTTTTCAGGCTATTGGCAAGCATCGCCACCGGAATAGTCAAACCTTGCTCGGTGGTAATCGGCGTCATAAATAAAAATAAGCCGAGTAATGAAGGAATAACCAAGACTGCCAGGTTACGCCAGCTGAAATAATGTTTTGTCATGTAATAGTTCTTCTACGAAATTGAGCCTAAGAGTAATGACTTTAGTGGCTAAAGTCACTCACCCTTGCTGCAGTGCCTGCGCGGTTGCTTATAAATGCAGCGAGCCGGGGCAGTCATTGCTGCCGAACGGCTGACATGATACGAAATAATACGGTTTTTAATTTAATTCGATAAAGGACAATCCGAGCTGGTAAATATCTTCACCTTCCTGAGCGCAGCGCACTACTTTGGCATGTGCATCCAGCGGCGCAATACTGCTGTTGGTCGACTCCAGCCGTAAGTGCAGCAGTGTCCCCATTTCCAGCGGCTCGTCCACTTCAACCTGCATGCCATTCGCGCTGAGATCCCGACAGATGCCTGACAACACCCGGCCTGATTCCGGATCGTTAATCATCATTTGCACTTCAGTGTTCACCATCATCCGAAAATAGTGACGTTTATCGTTTCGACTCAGCATGACATCCCCTGCCGCTTAACAAAAACCTGCCTTGTTTATAATAGTTTCACCCGCTGCTGTAAAGCGCTGTTTGCAGTTTGCCTGCGCCTCAGCCAGCGCAGCACTGGCAACAACAGCGCTGTTATTTCAGCTCTTGCACTGCCAGTAACACCCGTTTGGCTGAGATCGGATATGGCGTACCGAGCTGCTGAGCAAACAAGGATACTTTCAGCTCTTCGAGCATCCAGCGGATGGCTAATGCTTCTGCGGGGATCAACTTACCGGAATATTTCCCCAGCAGCGCCTGATAGGCATCACTGGCTTTTTGATACTCGTGCATCATTAACCGATCGCGCTGCGGATCCACCGGCAGTTTTTCCAGTCGTTTTTGCAACGCCGCCAGATAACGCCGCACGTCATCAAGCTTGGCCGCACCATGCGCTGTGACAAAACCTTTAAACAACAAGCTATCCAGTTGCAACTTAATATCAGCATTGGCGTATGCCAGCGCCAAATCGAGCCGGCCACGCAATTTCTTCGAAACATCATGTCCAATGGTCAGAATTTGCTCGACTTTCAGCGCAATACTCACCACCCGTTCACCGATATCGGCCCGGACCTGGTCACGCAACTGGCGAAAATCTTCATCACTTTGTGGCCAAGGCGCTTCAGTCACCAGACTGTCGATACCGGCCGCAATACAGTCATCAATCAGCTCCAGCACTTTGCCAAACGGATTAAAATACAAGCCAAGTTTGGCTTTATTCGGCAGGGATTCCTGCAGATATTTCACCGGCGACGGAATGTTTAATAACAACAACCGACGTAAACCCAAGGCGGATAACTGTCTGGCCTGCTCCGGATTATCCAGCAGCTTGATGGAGACACTGTGTTTATCGTCCACCAGTGCCGGGAAAGCTTTAATTTCATAGCCACTTTGAACTTTGATGTATTCACGGGGTAATTCACCAAAGCTCCAATCCGTCAGCCGGTCTTGTTCAATGCCCTGCTCGGCAACGGCGCTCAGCGTCTGCTGAACCTTGCCTTGTAGCTCTTGTTTTAACAAATCCAGTGAACGGCCTTGTTTGAGCGTGTGCCCCTGGTCATCCACCACCTTAAAGTTAAATTTAAGATGCGGCTCCAACAGCGTCAGCTCAAAACTGCCATCCGGGATAGTGATGCCACTCATCCGTTTCAACCGCTGACACATCACCTCCAACAATGGCCCTTCGCTTGGCTGCATACTTTGCAGCAGCGCGTCGGCATAGTTCGGCGCTGGCACAAAATTGCGACGCAATACTTTGGGCAATGCTTTAATCAAGGCCACCAGCAATTCATGCCGCAGCCCCGGGATCAGCCAATCAAAGCCTTCATTTTTTACCTGGTTGAGCAGTGTTAGTGGAATAATCAGGCTGACACCATCATCCGGCGCGCCTGGTGAAAAATGATATTCCAGTGGCAGAGTCAGATTGCCCTGCCGCCAGAACTCCGGATAACTGTCGGCTGTGACAGCTTCGGCACCATGTTTTTTTAAGCTATCAGGATCAAAATTGAGATATTTCGCGTCTTTTTTCTGCTGCTCACGCCACCATTTCGCGAAATCGACGCGGTTATTGGCAAATTGCGGCACTTTTTCCGCATAAAAACCCGCCAGCGTTTCTTCATCCACCAAAATGTCGCGGCGACGGGATTTATCTTCCAGTTCAGTTACATCGTCAATCAAGCGCTGGTTATGCGCCAAAAAGGCTTCTTTAGTGCCAAGTTCCTGATTCACCAAGGCTTCGCGGATAAACAGCTGATGACAAAGCGCCGGCTCAATTTTGCTGTAAAGCACGGCTCTTTTCGCAACAATGACCAGACCGTATAAAGTCACCTGTTCGTAGGCAATAACGGCACCACGTTTTTTCTCCCAATGTGGCTCACTGTAGCTACGATTAACCAGATGCTGCGCCAGCGGTTCAATCCACTCCGGCTCAATTTTGGCAAGGGTTCTGGCATACAAACGGCTGGTTTCGACCAGTTCGGCGCTCATCACCCACTTGGGTTTGCGTTTAAATAAACCACTGCCCGGAAACACATAAAAGCGACTTTGACGCGGCCCCAGATAATCGCTGTCGACATCACGAGTCCCAATCTGCCCCAGTAAGCCGGTTAATAAACTGCTGTGAATGCTATGATAATCAGCCACCTGCTCGTTCAGCTTTAGCTGAAGTTCCTGCACCACTTGTGACAACTGACCGAATAGATCCTGCCATTCCCGCACCCGTAAATAATTCAGCAGCTCCATTTTGCACATTCGGCGGAACTGGTTATTGCTCAGCGCATCTTGCTGTTGTTGCAGGTAATCCCACAATTTTAAATAGGTGGCAAAATCTGAGTCCGGATCGGTAAAACGGCCATGTAATTCATCGGCTTTTTGCTGTTTATCGAGCGGTCTTTCCCGTGGATCCTGGATCGACAAAGCCGCCGTGATCACCAGCACCTCACGCAAACAATGGTTACCGGCAGCGGCTAAAATCATCCGGGCCAGTTTGGGATCAACCGGCAAGCGGCTGAGTTGTTTGCCCAAGGGTGCCAATTGCAGCCCTTCCTGCCGGCCCGGTGTTAACGCACCCAGCTCTTCGAGCAACTTGATACCGTCATTGATAAAACGGCTGTCCGGCTTTTGTAAAAACGGGAATTGTTGAATGTCGCCAAGACCGAGCGCCAACATTTGCAAAATGACCGAGGCTAAATTGGTTCGCAGGATTTCCGGATCGGTAAATTCAGGCCGGCTGAGGAAATCCTCTTCGCTATACAACCGAATACAAATACCGGCGGCCACCCGGCCACAACGACCTTTACGCTGATTGGCGCTGGCCTGACTGACCGCTTCAATCGGCAGTTGTTGCACCTTGGAGCGATAACTATAACGGGATAACCGCGCTGTCCCCGGGTCAATCACATACCGAATGCCCGGCACCGTCAGAGACGTTTCTGCCACGTTTGTCGCCAGCACAATACGACGGCCCGGATGGCTTTGGAAAATACGGTTTTGTTCGGCCGCACTTAATCGGGCATAAAGCGGCAACACTTCGGTGTGCGGCAGCTTTTGTTTTTCCAGCGCATCGGCGGTGTCGCGAATTTCGCGTTCACCATTTAGGAAAATTAAAATATCGCCCGGCGGTTCGCGGTACAGCTCATTGACGGCATCAAAAATCGCTTGCAGTTGATCGGCATCTTTATCTTCATTTTCAGTAGCTGGCCGGTAACGCACTTCCACCGGATAAGTGCGGCCTGACACTTCAATCACAGGTGCATCGTTAAAATGTTTCGAAAACCGCTGCGGGTCAATCGTCGCCGATGTGATGATAATTTTCAGATCAGGTCGTTTTGGCAATAGTTGCTTCAGGTAACCTAGCAGAAAATCGATATTCAGACTGCGCTCATGCGCTTCGTCGATGATGATGGTGTCATATTGATTTAAAAAGCGGTCTTGCTGAATTTCTGCCAGCAGAATACCGTCCGTCATCAGCTTAATATGCGATTGTGGTGAACTGTGATCGCCAAAACGGATTTTAAAACCAACCTGCTGACCGAGCTGGCATTGCAGTTCATCCGCCAGTCGTTGCGCCACACTGCGCGCCGCCAGCCGTCTGGGTTGGGTATGGCCGATAAAACCTTTGATACCACGGCCGAGTTCCAGGCATATTTTCGGCAATTGGGTAGTTTTACCTGAGCCGGTTTCACCGGCCACAATCACCACCTGATGCGCCGCAATGGCGGCTTTAATATCTTCACGCTTGCCAACCACCGGCAGCTCGGCCGGGTAACGGATCGCCGGCAGACTTTGCTGGCGCTGCTGATATAAAGTTTTTGACCGCAGGATGTCCTGACTGATTTTTTCCAGTTGTGCCTGCTGCTGCGAAGAAGGCAGTTTTTTCAGACCATGCAGCCGCTTGCGCAGACCAAATTGATCTTTGTTCATACAATGGGTTAATTCAGCGAGTAACGCCGCAGCGGACTCCACTTGTGCAGGTACAACAGTCAAAACAACACCCTCATGCTGGCAAGGGCGGTATGCTAACTTGTTTGGCAGGGCAAAATCCAGCAATGCCGCCGTTTCAGTGCTCAAAGACTGGGTCATACCACCACGGCAGTCTGAATTGCAGTAGTTGGTTACGACAGTGCGATGGCGGTAACTGGATCAGAACATCAATCAACTCACAGCGCGATAATGGGAATGCAGTTCCTGATCTATCGCTCTGAGCACATCGGTACGGCTGATCACGCCAACCAAGACCCCATTATCATCGACCACCGGATAAATCTTCGGTTTGGCACCAAGCATTTGCTGCGCCAAATCAATAATGCCGGTATAAGGTTTCACCGTCAGTACTTCAGTGCGCATCACATCACGGACATGGGCACTGACCTGATCATGATAAGAAGACAATAACATCCGCTGCAGACAATCTTGCTCTGATAAAAATCCGACCACTTTTTTGTCTTTGTCGATGACAGGTCCGCCCAGCTGACCAGCATCTGTTAATAAATCAACCGCAGTTTCCAGCGTCATCTCTGCGGTAAAAGTGACGGGATGGAGATTCATCTGATCGGACACTTTAAGTAAATTCATCTACGCCCCCTTGGTTTTGCAGCTATCACCAGCACGCCTGATGTCAGGGTCAACTCAGGCCAACCCCGACACAACTGCTGGACTGAAACTAAGCCTAGTGCAAAATCCGACAAACCACCAAACAGCGGCAAAGGATGGTTCCGGATCAGGGTTGGCTCTGCTTTGCCGGCGTCTGTGCAAAAATTGCCACTTCCGCAGTCTGACCCTGACTGCGTTTGGCGCGATACATGCCTTCAGTATTAAAAGGCCAACTGATATTGCCCTGCCTGTCCATCACGATCACGCCGCCGCTGCCCCCGAGTGGTTTCAGCTCTTGTTGGATCACCTGTTCGGCCGCTACAGCGGCACTGATGCCGGCATATTTGACCCGTGCGCAGATATCCGCCGCTACCCGATAGCGGATAAAAAACTCGCCGTGGCCTGTTGCTGACACAGCACAACTTTGATTATCGGCAAAGTTGCCGGCACCTATCAGCGGACTATCACCAACCCGACCATAACGTTTAGCCGTCATGCCACCGGTCGAAGTGGCGGCTGCCAGATTGCCCTGTTGGTCCAGTGCTACAGCGCCGACAGTGCCCATATTCCACTCTGCTGACCACTGCGGCGACAGTCGCAGCTGGTTTTGCTGTGCAGTTGACTGCACACTTGCTTGCTGCGGCAGTTTCTGCTGTTGTTGATCAATCAGTTGCTTGGCTTTTTGCAGCGCTTGCCAGCGAAATTCAGTATCAAAATATTGATTTGGTACCAGTTGCAGCCCCTGATCTTTGGCAAATAATTCTGCCCCCTCACCAGCGAGCATCACATGTTCGGAGTTTTCCATCACAGCACGGGCCAGCAACACTGGATTTTTCACCGTCCTGACCCCGGCCACGGCACCGGCTTGTAAGGTATCACCACGCATCACCGACGCATCCAGCTCGTGGCCGCCTTCATAGGTATAAACAGCCCCTTTACCGGCGTTAAAAAGCGGTGAATCTTCCAGTATCAACACAGCAGCAGTCACCGCATCCAGACTGCTACCACCGCTCGCCAGCAGCTGATAACCAGCATCGACGGCAGCTTTGAGGGTGGTTTCATAGGCTTGCTGCTGTGCAGGCGTCATCGAAGCCTGGTTTATCGTGCCAGCGCCGCCGTGGATCACAATGCCATAACGGCTGGTGACAGTGTTGGACTGGACTGGCGCTGTGGCAACAACTGGCAAGGCGGTGCTGGCCAGCACCCAGGTGATGACAGGATAAAAAAATTTTACGTGCATCTGTTTGCTCCGGCGGGCGCTGCATTGAACAGCTTGATCATTGTTAATGCGACCACTGTTACGCTGAAGTCGGCCAGGATGCAACCGCTGGCCAGCACAATGCGGCTGACTGCCAAAAGTTTGCGTCAGATCAAGGCACCGCACTTGGACAAGCTCTAGCATCGGTTCTATTCAGTTGGCCAATTGCGGCAGCTTGTTATCCATCAGGAGATTGCACCATGAGTCTGGAAAAACACGATTTAGTCCACGAATTCCCGGAATTACGCGACCGTATTCATCAGTTAAAAACCACAGATGCCCACTTTGCCAGGTTATTTGCAGAATATCATCAGCTCGACCACGAAGTGCACAGACTGGAACAAGGTGTTGAAGTCAGTTCAGATAGTTATCTGGAACAGCAGAAAAAACACCGGCTTGCGCTGAAAGATCAGTTATACAGCGCCCTAACGGCCTGAGCCTGCTCAAAGCAGATTATTGACAATTTTTTGCTTTGCGAAAACCGGCCTGTTGCGCTTGCTGTTCAGAGCTAAACCAGCGCCGGTTTTTCTCGCTGATCTGGGTAAAACCCGGGCAATGCGACAAATGATACAGCTGGCTGTTTTGATTACCCAGCACTTGCCCTGTTGCCGGTTTGCTCGCTACAGTGACTGAATTGGCCACAGACGGTGATCTGCTGTGCGCTTGCTGCTGCACGGCATCTTGACTTGCCAAACCGTAACGGGTTGGCTGATAGCCAATAAACCACTCGCGACTACCGGTGACAAAATAATTGGGTTGTCCCATCTGCTGTGCTATGCGTTGCTGCAACTGCCGCTCGCGGTCATCCACCGGATCGGTCTGGTGCCAGTTCAACATTAATTGTTGCTGAGCCCGGCTTAATTCAAAGCCATATTTGTCTGCCATATAAAAGTAAATCCGCGCTATATCACCGCGAATTTCAGCCCGGGGCTCGGCCAGTTTACGTTGAAAATCAATCCGGATCGGACAAGCACCATGTTGCGGCCGAACATCTGGCAGCAAGGCAAACGCAAAATTAGCGCGATCGCCATTCACTTCACCAATAGCAGGTTTAAGATTAAACAAATCCGCTTCCATCCGCCGGAACAAAGGATCTTTGTTGCCACATTGCTCGCGACCGCCTTGCTGCCAACAAGCCAGGGCTTTACCAAACTGATGGGCCGGTACCACATGTTCCCACTCAATTCTATTGGCTCTGGGGCCATTTTTACGCACCTGATAACCACAGCTGGTTAAATCAGCAATGCCTTTACCGCCTTGCCAACGCAGGGGGCAACCACAATAAAAGGTTTCACTTTCGTCACTGTAAATGCGCTGCGCAACTCTTTTCGCCTCGGAAAAATCATCCGGTGCCGCCTGTAAAGCAGTCACCACCACACTCAGCACCAACAGTGCCAACCAACGCCCTAACTTCATTTTATCACTCTTGTTTTGCAACAGACTGCAGTGCACTGCCACTTCCGGCCCCGGATTATGCCACAGCCTGCCTCCAGGTTAAATTACGCAGTGCCGATTTGCCTTGCGACCGCTTTGCCTTATACTGCCCGCATTTAGCGAAGCTGACAGGTTTGATTTTGGCTGCAACATTCTATTTTCACGATTATGAGACCTGGGGGGCGGATCCAAAAAAGGACCGTCCTTCTCAATTTGCCGGTGTCAGAACTGACGTTGAGTTAAATCCACTGGGCGAAGCGCAGATGTTTTATTGTCAGTTAGCGCCAGATTATCTGCCGCACCCGGCAGCGGCTTTGATCACAGGTCTGACACCACAACTGTGCCAGCAAAAAGGTCTGCCGGAAGTCGAGTTTATGCAGCAAATTCTGGCGCAATTTAGTCAGCCGGACACTTGTGTGCTGGGCTATAACAGCTTACGGTTTGATGACGAAGTCACGCGTTACGGTTTGTGGCGCAACTTTTTTGACCCCTATGCTCGCGAATGGCAGCACGGTAATAGTCGCTGGGATCTGATTGATGTGGTGCGTGCCTGTTATGCCTTAAGACCAGAAGGGATTGAGTGGCCACTGCGCGAAGATGGTAGTCCAAGCTTCAGGTTAGAAGATCTGACTAAAGCCAATCAGCTCAGCCATCAACATGCGCATGATGCCCGTTCAGATGTTTATGCCACTATTGCGATTGCTCAACTGGTGAGACAAGCACAACCGAAACTGTTTCAGTATTTATATGAGCTGCGCAAAAAGTCTCAGGTGCAGGCGCTGATTGATGTGGCTGGCATGACGCCGCTGGTGCATGTGTCGTCAAAATTCCCCGCCGCTCAGGGCTGTTGTAGCTGGATAGTGCCGCTGGCTTATCACCCGACCAACAAAAATGCAGTGATTTGCTATGATTTGCAGCGTGATCCAAGGCCATTACTGGCGTTAAGCCCTGCTGAACTGGCCGACTTGTTATATCGTAAAACCATAGATCTGGCCGCTGATGAAGTCAGACCCGGCTTAAAACTGGTGCATTTGAACAAATGTCCGGTGCTGGCCAATGCCAAAACGCTGTCTGAAGCAAGAGCCACAGAGCTGGGTATTGACCGTCAGGCTTGTCTGGCGCATCTGGACTGGTTAAGGCAAAACCGCCAGGTCCAACAAAAAGTGCTGGAAATTTATCAGTTGGAGCAGGCTTTTAAAGCTGAATCTAACCCTGATTATCAGTTGTATCAGGGCTTTAGTAGTGACGCCGATAAAGCATTGATGCAGAAGTTACATCAGATGCCAGCGGAACAGCTTGGCAGCAGCGAGCTGTTGTTTCAGGACGACAGATTCAATCAGCTGTTGTTTTTATTCCGCGCCCGCAACTACCCACAGACGCTGACCCATGCAGAAATGAGTAAATGGCAGCGTTATTGTCACGATAAGTTAACCTTGGGCGTAGATAATCCAGCCAGGACTGTGGAAGACTTTATGCTGGCGCTGGAAAATGCCGCTGAAACTGTTCAGGCTGATGAGCGTAAAATGAAAATTTTGCAGGCGTTATATCAGTTTGTCGGTGCGGGTTGAAACTGTGCTGGCGTTAAAGTTGACCAGCTGTTTCACATTCTGTTTTTATTGTGTAAGATATCAACAGTAACCAGCAGACAAGGGTGTCAGTCTGCTTTACAACCGATAATCTAGGGCGCCAATAGCTAGGAGCAAAGTCTTCGCAATCAAAGACTTAATGATTTGGCCAGCTTTTTGCATAAACTAATCGAATTGGATTTCGAGGTATCAAGATGAACCAACAGCATGAATCACAAAACACAGAACTGAATCCACAGCCTGAAGTTATTCAGGGCGAAGCTTCAGCTCAGCTGTCGCGCCGCAAGTTTTTAACCCGCGCCGGTGCTGGTTCATTACCTGTCATCATGTCATTACAAAGCGGTTCGGCCTGGGGTTGTGTTGATCTCACCTGTTCGCCAGGTCATTCCAGCATCAGTAATACCCGTTCTGCCGTGGCTTCAGTGCAAACGCAGAAAAATTACAAACAAAAAGGCTTTACCAAGCCAAACTGGTCCACGCTCAATACCATTAGCAGAGTGTACTCGGCTGACTTCAATGACTATTTGCTGTGGGATTATTATCGCGGTACCAGTGGTTACAGCGCTTGTCTTTACAGCGCAAAACAAAGCAACAAAAACATTTTGTGCACCAATATGAATCTGTCAACCTGGCTTAGCACGGTCAAAAATGCGGTTTATACCAAATCAGGCAGTAGCTATAGTAAATATTCCGGTGTAACAGACAACAGAGCCCCGACCCTAGATTCACAACGCGTGATCAAGCCTGCCATCTGGAATGGTCAAATCCTGAAAAAAGGCACACCTCTGAGTCATATTTTTCCGGGTATGACGGGTAACTTGGAAAATTTTGCCAGCCATACTTATAAATACATTATCGCGGCATTTATCGGCGCTTTGTGGGAAAGACACGAAGAGTACAAGCTGGCGAAAAATATTCCGAATAAAACCATCTGTTATCCGGAACCACAGGTCATTATCGACGCTTACAAGAAAATAGCTGGCAACACTGTTAAATTGCGGGATATGAATACCTTATTCCAATATTACTCAACTCCGGCTTAAGGCGTTTATTTGGTTTTTTATCCTGATTATGTGAAGGCACTGGGCATCAGCGATGATGATGTCCAGTTTCAAACCACTGACCACTCCGGTAGCCTAGTGTTTAATTTATTGACACATGAAACTTGGGTTGAAACCGAGTCAGCCAATATTAGCCTTGTCGATGCACCTGCAACAACCGGCCACAGTCCGACTGGCTGTTCGTCACCTGCAGGTTTTGCTGCGTTCAACACTGACGATGATGCAACTTTATGCTGAGCCTGTCAGGACAGAATCAGCAATTTGTGCTGCATACCCAGCCATTTCGCTTTCAGATCCGCAGCAACAGTCCATCCTTAGTTTCGCAACTCAGTCAGTTATACCCACCGCCACTGCTCAGCGACAGTGACGACGACAATATTATTGACTTTGTTGTTGATTTTAAAAAAAATATGCTTTCATTGAGTCAGGATTATGCCTTTCGTCTTGGCAGTCAGCATTTTCGGTTTACCCCGCTAGCGCAACAACTCAGTGTGCTGGAATGGGGCATGAACTGGTGTATTTCGTCCTATCAGAACCGTTATTTATGTTTGCATGCCGCGGTACTCGAACATGATGGCCGTTGTCTGATTTTGCCAGCCCCGCCGGGCTCTGGCAAAAGTACATTATGTGCCATTCTGATGCTGGAAGGTTGGCGTTTGTTGTCCGATGAACATTGCCTGATTGACCCGTACAGCGGTTTGATTGTGCCTTGTGTGCGGCCTGTCAGCCTGAAAAACCGCTCTTTAACGGTGATCCAACAGCGATATCCAGCGGTGCAACTACAAGGCATTCAGCAGAATACCTTTAAAGGCACTATGGGCTATTTACCGCCCACAGCCTTATCCTGGGCCGGGCGTACTGACGCAGTGAGCCCTGCGATGGTTATTTTTCCTAAATATCAGCCGGATGGTAGCGGCGTACAGCTCGAAGCGATGGCGCAATCGACATTGATGCTGGAACTTGCCGTCAATAGTTTTAATTACAGCACCCTTGGCCAAAACGGCTTTGAAACACTGAGCCTGCTCGCCGCCCAGTGTCCGGGCTATCGGCTGACCTATACCGACACCGAACAAATGTTACAACAATTACAGGCCCTCTGGTGATGAAAGCGCAGCAACCTGCCCAGATCAGTGATCCTTGTTTGCGGTTTTTTCACCAACCAAAGGCTTTTATTGCGCAGGCCAGCCACGCTGACTGGACGTTATTATTGCATCTAAGCCGTGATCAAGCCCTGCTCGGCTCTATGTATGCACTATGCCAGCAACAGCAATTGCTGCCACTGTTGCCGCCGGTGGTGCACGACCATTTTTGGTCTGGTTTTGTCTATGCCGAAAAACAAAAAGTGACGCTGGTGCAAGAGTTACTAGAACTGGAGCAATGTTTTGCCGGAGTCAACTACCCTTGTGTTTTCGTCAAAGGCTGCGCTTATCGGCTTGGACTCTATGGTTTTGCCAAAGGGCGAATTTTCTCCGATATTGATTTATTAGTACCATCGGCCCATTTTGCCGATGCACTGGCCAGATTGCAGGATGCCGGTTACCTGGAATTTGAAATTTCCGATTATGACCGGCGTTATTATCAGCGCTGGTCACATCAAAACCCACCACTGACCCACTTTTTACGCGGTGCCGGTA
The DNA here is from genome assembly GCF_059620065.1 of Rheinheimera sp. B2H12. Classification (NCBI taxonomy): domain Bacteria; kingdom Pseudomonadati; phylum Pseudomonadota; class Gammaproteobacteria; order Chromatiales; family Chromatiaceae; genus Rheinheimera; species Rheinheimera sp. B2H12. The sequence goes on from NZ_CM184363.1 coordinate 2,912,481, forward strand.
TTGATTTACACCATCATATTTTCCCGGTGTCCTCACGGGAAAAAATCCTGGTCGAACCTTTGATTGCCGCCGCCGAACCTTTAGCGCATTCGGTGTTTAGTTTGCCTGCACCGGCTTATCTGTTTGTGCATGCCGCCGTACATCTGTTTTATCAGGAAGAAAGCCACAAACTGGTGAAAGATTTAGTCGATTTACAGCAGTTGTATCTGGAAGTGTGTCAGCGCCAATCCGTGACTGCGATAGTCGAGGCAGCAGAACAGTGCCAGGCACAGGCAGCGGTTTTTTATGCGCTGGATATGTTGCAGTGGTTATTTCAATTGTCCATTCCGGCGGCTGAATTACAAACCTTACAACCTTATGCTTCCCATCGTCGCCGCCGCTACATCCGGTTTTTGTTGCAACAACTGCTGCAAAAACAGGCATTCTGGCATCGCAGCGCGCATCTGCTGTGGTTTATCCGTGGGCATTTGGTAAAAATGGGTCCAGCCACTTTGCTGTATCATACGGTGGCGAAAGCACTGTTACAGTTTAAATTAAATCAAAAAACATCTAAAGAACAACAACTTGCAGATGAACAAACCAGACCGCATGACGCTGGTCAACTCTAAAACATCCACTGTGCCGCGGCCTGACCAGCGGCAAAACCCCGTAACAAGCTTGCATTTGCCAAATTAAAGTCTTTATACTCATCGCCACTTGTCGGAGTGCCCAGTTGGGCTGAGACCGCGTTCTGCGGGATCCGTTGAACCTGATCAGGTTAGAACCTGCGAAGGGAACAAGGGTAATGTACCCCTGCTTTGTGTCAACCCCTGGTGCGCCCGCCTGGCCTGACACTGCATGTTGCCAGCATCACTGCTGGTGTTGGATTGCGCTCAGCAACTCTTGCTGGCACTGATCCAACCATATCCTCTCGACTCCGGACAAGCAATTTGATTAACCCATTGGTTTATTAAGGATTGCTATGTCTACTACCCATACTCCAAACCGCCGTGTGCTGCGCCAGCAAGCCATGCAGAATATTCATCAGTTACAGCCTTATCAATTTACCGGTTCCAGCCGTACTTACCTGACGGCAGCACCTGGCATCCAGGTGCCTTGTCGGGCGGTACAATTGTCTGATCCGGCGCAAAGTCAGGTGTTGTTATACGACTGCAGCGGCCCTTATGGCGACAGCAGTTATCAGCCGGATGTTCGCCGTGGCTTACCAGCAGTGCGTGCAGACTGGGTCGCCGGACGGCAGGATACCGAGTTGGTGACCCGCAGCTATCAGGACCCGGATATTGAACTGGAGCAATGGCCAACTGAATTTGCGCCACAATGCCGCCGCGCTGCAGCGGGGAAAACCGTCACTCAGTTGTATTATGCCCGCGCCGGCATCATCACCGATGAGATGAAATTTATTGCTTGTCGTGAAAATATGGCACGACAGGATTTAGCGCAGCAACAAGACAGTCGCCTGCACAGTCAGCATCCGGGACAAAGTTTTGGCGCCCGTATTCCGGCCTTGATCGACGCCGAATTTGTCCGTGCTGAAGTAGCGGCTGGCCGCGCCATTATTCCGTTGAATATCAATCATCCGGAAGCAGAGCCTATGATCATTGGCCGTAACTTTTTGGTCAAGGTCAACGCCAATATCGGCAACTCAGCGGTCGGTTCCAGTATTGAAGAGGAAGTCGAAAAACTGATTTGGTCAGTGCGCTGGGGCGCGGATACCGTGATGGATTTATCGACAGGACGGCGTATTCACCAAACCCGGGAGTGGATCATCCGCAACAGCCCGGTCCCTATTGGCACAGTGCCGATTTACCAGTGTCTGGAAAAAGTATCGGGCCGGGTGGATGAGTTAAGCTGGGAATTATACCGCGATACTTTACTGGAGCAGGCGGAACAAGGGGTCGATTATTTCACTATTCATGCTGGTGTGCTGAAAGCCTTTTTACCGCTGACCGCCAAGCGGCTGACCGGCATCGTTTCACGCGGCGGCGCTATTATGGCGCAGTGGTGCGAAAGCAAGCAGCAGGAAAATTTTTTATATCAGCACTTTGCGGAAATTTGTCAGATCTGTGCTGCTTACGATATTTCGTTATCGCTGGGTGATGGACTCAGACCTGGTTCTATTGCCGATGCCAATGATGAAGCCCAGTTCGCGGAGCTGCGCACCCTCGGCGAACTGACCAAAATTGCCTGGCAGTATGATGTCCAGGTGATGATTGAAGGTCCGGGACATGTGCCGATGCATCTGATTGAAGCCAATATGACCGAGCAATTAAAGCATTGTCATGAAGCGCCATTTTACACCTTAGGCCCGCTCACCACAGATATTGCCCCTGGTTATGACCATATCACCTCAGGTATTGGCGCAGCGCTGATTGGCTGGTATGGCTGTGCCATGTTGTGTTACGTCACGCCAAAAGAACATTTGGGACTGCCGGACAAAGAAGACGTGAAACAAGGTCTGATCGCCTACAAAATTGCGGCCCACGCCGCCGATTTGGCGAAGGGCCACCCGGCCGCTCAGCTTCGCGACAATGCTTTATCGGCGGCACGTTATGATTTTCGCTGGCAGGATCAGTTTAATCTGTCGTTAGATCCAGACACCGCCCGCAGCTATTATCAGCAAAGCAGTCAGGGTCAGGCGGATGAACATGCCGAATTCTGTTCGATGTGCGGGCCAAAATTCTGCTCAATGAAACTAAATCAACAACTGCGGCAACTGGCAACCCCGGTCGAGGCCGTCAGGCCTGTGTCTGCTGCAGCCACAGCAGAAGCGGCACCAACCGCAGCGGAGTTGTTGTGATGACGGCCCGCTCTTGCCAAGCCGGGACCGGACTTTCAGAATCAAATGCAGCGCCACGGCCTATCGTCTGGGCCATCGGCGGCAGTGATAGTGGCGGCGGCGCCGGTATTCAGGCTGATTTGCTGACCTTAACCGATCTGGGTTGTCACGCCTGTACCCTGATCACCGCCGTCACCGCGCAAAATAGCCAACAGGTCAGCCTGGTCGAGCCGGTCGATAGCCAAACTCTGTTGGCCCAATTAACCGCGCTCAGCACGGATTTACCGCCTAGGGTGGTGAAAATTGGCCAAATTCCGGCGCCAGCCCAGGCCGAAGTGTTGTTGCAATGGCTCGCCGGCCACAAAAGTCAGCTCGGCTTTGTGGTGATTTGGGATCCGGTGTTGGCCGCCACTGCCGGTCAACAACTGTCTGATCTGGGCCGGCCACTTTGCCTGCAATTGCTGAACTGGGTGGATATTCTGACACCGAACTGGCATGAACTGGCGATGCTGACCGCCTGCAGCGAGACCAGGCTCAGCCAGTTGATCACAGAATTAACAAACAGCTCGACTCCACAACCGGCAAGCTTGGCTGAGCTGCTACCAACCTTTCGCGGCCACTTATGGCTCAAAGGCGGCCATGCCCCCACCACCGGTGCAACAGTGCAGGATTTGCTGTTGAGCTGTCTGCCGCAACAGCGGGAAGTGCTGCAAATACAAGCCCCCCGCTTGCAAACCAGACATCAGCATGGCACCGGCTGCACCCTCGCCAGTGCGCTGGCGGCGGCCCTGGCGCGCGGTTATGAACTGACAGATGCCCTGGTCGTCGCCAGAGCCTATTTGCAGCAAGGTCTCAGGCTGAGTTACGCCACGGGTCAGGGGCCGGGTGTGCTGGGCAGAGCCGGCTGGCCAACACAGCCAGCCGATTTCCCCAGCTTGCTGCCGTTGCCTCAGCCGCAAGCAGTGGCTGCTCGTCATCATTTGTCCTTTGCCAAACTGACACATCCACTGGGTTTATACCCGGTGGTCGATGACATTCAGTGGCTAAAAAGATTGCTGCCCCTTGGCTTGCATACCATTCAGCTTAGACTGAAAAATTTAAGCCAGGCAGAGCTGCAACGACAAATATCACAGGCGGTGGCCTTTTGCCGCGATTTTGATATTCAGCTCTTTATCAATGATCACTGGCAACTCGCCATTGAGTATCAGGCTTTTGGCGTGCATTTAGGCCAGCAAGATTTAGCCAGTGCGGATTTAGCCGCCATCGCAGCCGCAGGCTTGCGGCTTGGCATCTCAACCCATGGTTATGCTGAACTTTGTCAAGTGCTGCACCTGCAGCCCTCCTATCTGGCGCTTGGACATATTTTCCCAACCAACACCAAACAAATGCCGTCCAAACCACAAGGTGTTGCACGCCTGGCGAAGTATGTTCAACTCTGCGATAAAACTCCGACTGTCGCCATTGGCGGTATTCAGTTGGCAGATATCCCACCATTGTTGGCCACCGGCGTGCAAGGTATTGCCGTGGTGTCGGCTATTACCAAAGCAGCGGAACCAGAAAAAGCCTTGTTACAACTGAAACAGGCTTGTCAGCGTGGTTTGACTTTTGCCGGAGAGCCTTATGCCAGTCATTAATAAATCGTCGCTGACCAGGCCAGCACATGGCCTGACGCCCCCCCCTTTGTCCGATCAGGAGTTTTTATATTTCAGCCGGCAACTGTTATTGCCCGACTGGTCAGAAGCACGCCAGTTGCAATTAAAACACAGCCGGGTGCTGGTTGTTGGCATCGGTGGGCTCGGCTGTCCGACAGCCAGCTATCTGGCAGCGGCGGGAGTCGGTGAACTCTGGCTGGCGGATGGCGACCAAGTCGAGCTGAGTAACTTACCTCGGCAGATGTTGTTTCAGCACAGCGACCTTGGTCAGAACAAGGCGCAAGCCGCCGCCCGGCGTTTACAACAGCAAAATCCATTTGTGCGCTGTAAACCACTGCCGCAGCAATTGACCCAAAGTGAGCTGCGTTCGCTATTGCCGAAAGTGGATCTGGTGATCGATTGTACCGACAACCAAGACAGCAAACTGGTACTGAACAACCTCTGCCAGCAATTACAAAAAAGCTGGATTGGTGCAACTGCGACTGCCTATCAGGGCTACAGCTGGCTGTTACACCCGGGCAGGGGTTGCCTGCATTGCCTGGGACAAGATGTGCCCTTAGCCACCGGCGGTTGCCTGACGCAAGGTGCTTATGCGCCGCTGTTGGCGCAACTGGCAAGTCAAATGGTCAGCACAGCGCTGGATTTGTTATTACAACAGGCCGCTAGCCAAAATCAGTTGCAATTGTATCAACATGCAAAGCGCCAGTTTATCCGTTGTACTTTCACCCCCGATCCGCTCTGCCCGATCTGTGGTGTATCCAAAGAGGAAGCCAAAGATGGCCGTTGAAACCACTATCGCTATTTATCTCAACACTGTGGAAACCTTGCTGCCCGCAGACATGACAGTCGCCGCTTTGGTCCAGGCGCAAGCAGTTGACCAACCAGTCGCAGTGGCGCTCAATCAGCAAGTGCTGCCAAAACGTTTGTGGGCCAGTACCACACTGCAACGGCAGGATCAGGTGCTGTTATTTCAACTGGTGGCAGGAGGTTAATATGCTGCAGCTTGCCGGACATACCTTTTCCAGTCGATTATTACTGGGCAGTGGCAAATTCGCCAGCCCGCAAATGATGCAGGCTGCCGTCACAGAAAGTGGCACTCAGTTAGTGACACTGGCGCTCAAGCGGTTAAAACCGGGGGAAAAAAGCTTAGATCTGGTCGCGCCACTGCAACAGGCCGGCGTACAGTTATTACCCAATACCTCAGGCGCTGCCAATGCCAAAGAAGCCGTATTTGCAGCTGAACTGGCGCGGGAGCTGTTACAGACCAATCTGCTGAAACTGGAGATACATCCGGATCCACGTTATTTGATGCCAGATCCTGAAGCCACCTTACAGGCGGCACGGCAACTGGTTAAACTGGGGTTTGTGGTGCTGCCTTATTGCAGCCCGGATCCGGTACTCTGCTTACGTTTGCAAGAAGCGGGTTGCGCCGCCGTGATGCCATTAGGTTCGGCGATAGGTTCGAATCAGGGATTACAAAACCGGGCTATGCTGGAAATTATCATCGAACAAGCCAGGGTGCCGGTGATTGTTGATGCCGGTATTGGTCAACCTTCGCACGCTTGTGACGCCCTGGAAATGGGAGCGAGCGCGGTACTGGTCAATACAGCCATTGCCACTGCGGCGGATCCGGTACGGGCCGCTTATGCCTTTAAACTGGCAGTGGCGGCCGGGCTGGCAGCCCAGCAAGCGCGCTGCACTACACCGCTGCGCCAGGCCAGCGCCACCAGTCCGGTGGATGCATTGATGGCCTATTTACCATGAACCAAGCCAGCCCTCACCCCACGTTTAGCACAGTGCTGGCTAATTTAGCGCAAACAGATCTGCTGCTTACCCCCTACACAGCTGCTGATGTCCGCCGGGCATTACAGCAGAGTCAGCCTGAATTGCATGAGCTGATGGCGTTGCTCAGTCCGGCGGCAACCGAATTGCTGCCAGAACTGCTGCATAAGGCCAGCCAGCTCACCCGACAGCATTTTGGCGCGGCGCGGCAATTGTTTGCGCCGTTATATATGTCGAATTTATGCGCCAACGAGTGTACTTATTGCGGATTTTCGATGAGCCAGGCGGTCAAACGCCGGGTGCTGAACTCAGACGAACTGCTGCAGGAGGCGCAGGCCGTCAAAGCCATGGGCCATGATCAACTGTTATTAGTTGCGGGCGAGCATGAACGAAAAGTCGGCATGGCATATTTCCGCCAGCAAATCCCGTTATTACGACCGTTATTTAGCCGTCTGATGCTGGAAGTGCAACCGCTGGCAACGCATGAGTATCTGGAACTCAAGCAACTTGGGATTGATACTGTACTGGTCTACCAGGAAACCTATCAGCCAACGGCTTATCAGCAATATCATTTAAAAGGCAAAAAAACCGACCTGATCTGGCGGCTGGATACACCAGATAGGCTTGGTCAAGCAGGCATCGACAAAATTGGTTTGGGTATTTTGCTGGGACTGGCCGACTGGCGTACGGATGCACTGCGCCTGGCAACGCATCTGCGTTATTTACAGCAGCACTATTGGCGCTGTCAGTTCAGTCTGGCGCTGCCCCGGCTCAGACCCTGCAGCGGTGGCATCACGCCTGCGATTGAGATCTCAGATCGACAACTGGTGCAGCTTTATGCCGCATTTCGTATTTTTGCTCCTGAAGTTGATTTAACTTTATCGACCCGAGAACCGGCGCAACTGCGTGATTTATTGTTGCCACTGATGATCACCAGCCTCAGTGCCGGTTCAAAAACCCAGCCTGGCGGCTATCAGGTCGCACCGCAAAGTCTGGAGCAATTCAGTATTGATGATGACCGCAGTCCGGCTGAAATGGCGCTGCGGCTGCAACAATTGGCGTTGCAACCAGTCTGGACCAACTGGCACCCGGCGTTAGGGCGTTAACAGAAAAAGTAGCGCGTGTTACGCTTTGGTATATGTTTGGCTGGTTTTAAGACAGAGCAGAGTCCGCGCTGTGCGCACCACGGCCTGTGTGATACTCTCGAAGCAGGCGATAACGCCCTAGCAAGGTCGGCCAAACGCTAGCCCTGGGGCAATCAGGGGACTCACCCGCCCTTCATGACCATGCCCACTTATAAAATAAAGCTTAGCTGCGTCTTTCGCTGGCTGCCGAGCTGCTCTTAGTACCATCTATACAGTGCAAAGACCAAAGGTTCTCATCAACACAGTAAAAAACAGCTGCTTCTGTGGCCACTTTCGGTATAATTCACTTTTTAAACATTTGTAAAGGTTATTACAATAAAGCAAGGTGTTTGCAGTCATTGTGGTTCTGTTTTGAGCTCTGGCTCTGTACTGTGGCCAAGACGGCAACCAGCAATAGTGCCGAGGCTGTGGCTGCTCATGTGGCATCTCAAATTCAGTATCCGGCATTCCCTAGGTTGCAACAAGCAGATGATGTCGAATCAATGCGACAACTCGAAGGCATGGATGAGGTAAATATGCCATTGACGGACCCATTCTTTGGCGAACTGGATTGGCGGCATGACTGTAAATTCAATTGTCTGAATGCGCTGGCTATGGCTGAGTTGCAGCATTATGTCGATACTTTTGCAGGTGATCATCATTCATTATCCAGACTGCTATATCAGCGTGATGGCGCAAGCTGGCAAGTGTATCCGGGCTGATGTGATGCCCATTCCAACCTAAAAACAGAAATTACACACAAGGAATGATCCTAATGAAAAATGTACTCGCAGCAACCTTCGCTGCAATAATGCTGTGTGCAAGTTTTGCCAGCCAGGCTGATTTGCAAAATTGCGAGAATCTTTATGTCGGCCGCATATGGGTAGAAAAGGGTCATGGCCTGAGATCTGTGGTGTTACTCACTCATCCAAGCAATACCAGTGGCTCTTACTGGACGCATTTAGCCGGCTGGACATCTGCAGAAAAAGCGCACGCTTTATCGATATTCACTGCGGCTAAACTGGCAGGTCACAGAGTTAATGTCACGACCTCTGAGGCGGATGGCTGCGGTATCAGCAAAGCTGGCACTGAGTTAGTCACAGTGACTATGGCGACCAATCCCTAATCCATTCATCGAGAAGATACAACACTATGCAAAAAACAATCAGATATGTTAAAAAAATGCTAGTTATCACAACATTGTGCAGCTTTCAGACCTTAGCAGCCACCAGTATTTGTAACGGCACGGTAAAAATGCTGTCTTATCATGCCGATAACAGTTTTATGATCCAACTGAGCGGCATGAATGATGCGGTATTATTTTGTGATCCACAACAGGTTTGGAGAGTCACCGGCACCCCTTACACCACCGGACCTGAAACCTGCAAAATGATGTATTCAACCTTTTTAGCAGCGCAAATGGCGGGCAAAACGATCACAAATATGTATTTAGATGGGGATAACGCCAACGGGAGCTGTAATAATTTTGTCGCCTGGGCCCGCGTCAATATTCGTCACTACCAATTAAATTAGTCTGGTCATCCATAATATAGGCATGGCAAGCACTGCCATGGCTGTTTGTGTTCAGCTACGGATATTCGAGCGCCGGCCAGACACCGGCGCTCTGCAACTTTAGTGATCTGACGCCGGCGTTGGCTCTTTTTGCCGCACTGGACTGTTCAGTGAAATCACTTTGGTTTTGCTAATCCGATGCCGGTAAATTTCCCGCAGATACTTAATGGCTTTAATCACACTTTCTCGACTGAGCCTGATATCGTTGATCGAAATAAATTTATCTTTATTGGCAATCAGCTCACGGTATTTCTTTTCATACATCGGCTTAATGGCGTACCAGTTGGTATCGAGAATTTTGGCCGGGTTTTCAAACTCGTTCAGCATTTGTTCGACCGACGCTTCATCAAAAAATTCGGCTTTAATAAAGTCGACGATGGCATGGTCCAGTTTTTCATCAAATCTGTAGTTGTCTTTGGCAAAACAACGTTTGATAAAGGCCACAATCAGGGTCAGGAAATCATCACTCAGACACGGACTTTTCACAATCAGCGTGGTCAGCGAAATATTGGCCGATGCGCCTATCACTAAGGCGTAACGTTTTAAGGTGGTATTGGGAAATAAGCTATTTAAATGCGATTTAAGCCGGTTCAGATCCATAAAGGATAACTTATAATCCTTCGGTAACGACACAATGGATACCACGGAGGAGCAGTTTTTGAAAAAGTGCAGATCTTTCAGTTCGGTCGCGTTGTAGCCGTTTTTAACATAACTGGCCAGTGTTTCACGATAACGTCCAGATTCAATTGGCAATAAACTTATACCTTCAATCGCTTGGGTGACTTTATTAAAGTGTGGTAAATCTATTGAGCGGAAAAACAGATCGTCAATGTTTAGCCCCTGGTTATTTTTATCAAATAATTTGTTCAGTTTATCGGCAGGACCTGGTGCCGTCGTCGGCACGACAGATTCAGCATAAGCCACCGCCACAGGCCCGGCCAGACTCATAAATAAATCGTTGGCATCGAGCCGGATGGTTTCACCGATATCAATACCTGCCCGGCGGAAATAATTTTCATCGTAATCTGTCGTCACCGCCTGCGCCGTTAAAATATTAAAAATCTGCTGTGAAATATACTGATTGGCATATTTCTCCATCGCATTGACATCAATATGCTGGATATCACCGTCATCAGTTTCTTCAGCATAACGCATAATGTCGTTTGAAATCAGCATCATAGCATTCCACGGCCGGATGCGGTGCATCACACTGGATTCACTGCTGTCTTCATTATCAAAGTTGTAGGAAAAGTCCCATTCTTCTGCCAGATACTTGCATAACAGCCGGCCGGCATTAATATGCAAAGCTTCGGACATTTCTACACCATGGTCAGAAATATTCGGCAGGATACAGATACCGCTGGTAAAAATAGGTTCAAATACAAAGGAATGGCCACGATTTTCCGCATCTTCGGCCAGTGGTCTGGTGTCAAAGGTTTTGCTCATATAGGCGTATTGCTGCGCCAGACCGAACTCCGACGCCATCCCTGAGCCAGTACCACCGCCGGCGCTGAAAATATAAAAATACAGTCTGGACTGATTGGCTTTAATACCACAGGAATCAATCAGATAGGAGTGGGTAAATTTCCAGTCCGGATTGGAAAAACGCTGAGTGTCTTTATTGAGAATAATTTTCGCCAGATACTGACCCAGAATCGGTGCATTACCAGCGCCGCCGGCATGAACTTCCGACAAATCCATAATTTTCATTTTGGTGTAATCGTGTAAGAAACCACTTTTTTCACTTTTGTGCGAAAAACGGATCCGCCCTTCGATATCTTTGTCTAAATCTCCCAGCATCACCAAAGGTTCAATCAAAAACACCGGTTTGACACTATGCTGACCAGATAAGTGCAAACTGCGTTTGATCCAGCGCATCGGCCGGTATTCCTGCTCTCTGGTTTGTTTTTCTTCGATATTAAATTCATTCAGATAAAAGTTACGGGCGTTATAGACCAAAGATGCCACATCAAGGGCGATATTCGAACCGCAGCGGCCTAGACCAATTAAGCACACTGAGGGAAAGTTCTGTTTCTTTTGCCCAAGATTTTCATGCTCCTGCGAGCTGAGCGGAAAAATACTGTTCCGCAGCGCATCGAGGTTGGTCAGAATTTTGCCCAGATCACGCTCAGTAAAATACATATAACGGTCACTGGCAAAAGAAGTGTTTTGATGTTGTGGATTGGCTGAAGCCACCGCGGCAACCGGCGCTGTGACAGCGGCGGCAGTCACCCCGTTGCCCACTGCCGAGCTGGCGGCAATTTTACTGCTGAACTTTTTTACCGAGACAATCTCATCATTGTCATGATCATTTGGGGTGACTTTATTGGCCATAAGGCTACTTCCTGTCCTGGGCGATTATCGAATTCAGATGGGACTAACGCCTTAAAAGGTAGCAGGAATAGCTGCTAATACAATGTTCTGTATAAAAAAAGTGCAAATAACTCCAGAAATGACTGACCCAAATTTGCCATATTTGTTGAAAGCACAATCTACCGTGTTAGCAGCGGACTGCGCGAAAATTGCCTGCGGTTATGTATGTCTGCCATTGCAGGTGGCGAGCAGCATAAACCAAACAGCCAACGCGCTAAGCTATGACTTAGCAACAACTGGTGTTACTGGCCGGCAGCAGTTCCGCCAGCCATAGCAGACAACCTTAGCAATTTACCGAAGCTTAAGCTGCATGGTGCTGACGTTGATTGAGCATGGTCACTGTATTTTCTGTGGCAGCTGCGCCAGAAGATGCAGTTTGTTCTGCAGTACTGCTGAGGGTCGCAGTTTCAGCATGCGCTGACTCGGTCGATTGTTCATTTTTTTCTTTTTTCACAGTTTTAGCTTTGGCACCAAGCGCTTGTAATAATTCATCTTTGTGTTGTGCTAAGTAGAATGCCAACTGCTCTTGTTGCTGCTCATCAGCCACCAACTGACTTTGTGCTAACAAACTGAATAAGTCATCTGCCATATCCAGCATCTTGTCATAAGCATCTGCTTCACTTTTGGCAGCAAAAGTCATTTTTTCTACTCCATTGCGTTCGACTACATATTTTACGATCACAGCCATGATAAGTTCGCCTCTGTTTCAACCATTGATTTGATACTGTGTATTTATACAGCACCAAAAAGCAAGTTGTCCAGTGGTTGGCTGAAAATAACTGGATATATTTACAGTTATTCAGTGCTTCGTTGCCGTCGACCGTCACAGTATTTTCACGTAGCATAGCTTGACTGCATTCCAAGGAAGCCATCCATTATGTCCATCTGGCAACTGAGACGACAGACAGAACACAGCAACAGACCGCATGATCAGCGCAGCCCCTGGCAACGAGATAAAGCCAGGATCCTGCACAGCGCGGCATTTCGCCGCTTACAGGCAAAGACCCAGATCATGGGCGTCGGCCAAAACGATTTTTATCGCACCCGGCTGACCCATTCGCTGGAAGCGGCGCAAATTGGCAGCGCCTTAACTGCCCAACTCAGAAAACAGCTCACCTTTCAGGGAGACTCTGCAGAATTATTGGCGTTATTACCAGAGGATAGTCTGATCGAAGCTTTATGTCTGGCGCATGATATTGGCCACCCGCCTTTTGGTCATGGCGGTGAAGCTGCATTAGATTTATGTATGGCCACTCAGGGCGGCTTTGAAGGCAATGGCCAAACGCTGCGGATTGTCGGCAAACTGGAACCCTATACGGCAGAAGGCGGCATGAATCTCACCCGCCGCACTTTACTTGGTTTGTTGAAATACCCCATCTTGCAACCTGAGGTACCACCGCCCGTGCTGCCACAGAGTGGCCCGCACAAGCCCTGCAAAGCTGTGTTCCGATTGGATCAGGATTTATTGGACTGGATTTTATCGCCGCTGAGCCAGGCTGATCGGCTGCTATTCCAACGGACAGAACAGCTGGCACAACCCCCTTTTGTGAAATCCTGCTATAAATCGCTGGATGCATCCTTGATGGAACTAGCGGACGATATTGCTTATGGTGTGCATGATCTGGAAGATGCCATTGTCACCGGCACTGTCAGTCTGGCACAGTGGCAACAGCAACTGGCGTTACAACAAACCGAACTACCGACTGATTCATTTGATTTTTTACAGCAAACCGGCACTTTGCTATTTAAAACAGAACATTATTTGCGCAAGGATGCCATTGGTGCCCTGGTGAACCGGCTTATCACCAGTGTCCAGTTGCAACTGGTGCTGCCGGAAGCTGCGGAACCTTTGCTCAGATACAATGCCTGCCTGCCACCGGCCGAGCAACAGTTACTACAACTTCTCAAAACCTTTATTTATCAGCAGCTTATTTTACAACCTGAACTACAGCAACTGGAGTTTCGCGGTCAGCACATCGTCAGCCAGTTATTTGCTGCCTTCAGTACTGAGCCAATGCGATTATTACCACACAATAGCAGGCAACGTTATCAGCAATTAGCCTTGCAACAACAAGGTGAGCGGGCGGTGTGCGATTATCTGGCCGGTATGACGGATGAATATGCCGAACAGATGTTTCAGCGCTTATTTGGCAGGCTTGGTTGACCAAGCCGCTAGTTTTCAACTTGAGGAGTCATTTTGTCTTTCCCGATCCAAATTCAGGCTGGTGCCGAGGCGCTGGCCAGGATCCGCCAGCATGGCTTGCGCGCTGATGATGTCAGTATGCTGGTCGGTGCTAGCGGCGGTCCGAAGTGGTTTTGTCTGTATGGACTTGATCAATATTTTACCAGCGAGTTTTTTGCCGCCAGGCAACAGCCATTACAACTGCTGGGCAGTTCCGCCGGGGCCTGGCGTTTTGCCTGTTATGGCCAGCAAGATGCCGCTGCGGCCTCAGCCCGTTTTTGTCAGGCCTATCGTACTTTATGTTATGCCAAAGACGCCAGCCGCTCTGAAGTCAGCGCTAAATCGCTGGATATTTTACAGGCGATTTTCCCAACTGCCGACCATATTCAGCAGGTAATTGAAAATCCTACATTCCAGCTTCATCTGGTGGTGGCAAAAAGTGGTCGTATCACAGGACGAACATCCAACGCCGCCTTGCTGGCGAGTCTGACACTGGCCGCCGGGGTGAATCTGCTCAGTCGCCAGCGGCTGGGCTGGTTTTATCAGCGGTTATTGTTTCAGCACCCCTTTTCTGCTGCGAACCTAGCGGATCTTGCGGATCTACCGACCCGGCGCCTGCAACTATCGCGCGATAATTTGCTGCAAAGCCTGTTAGCCACTGGAGCTATTCCATTGGTGATTGATGCTGTGACTGACATTGCTGGCTGTGGCGCTGGTCATTATGTCGATGGTGGTATCACCGACTATCACTTTGACTGGCCTTTTGTCAGCGACGGTTTGATTTTATACCCGCATTTTTACTCAAGCCTGAGTCCGGGCTGGTTTGATAAAAGCCTGCCCTGGCGGCAACGGCGCACCGCACCCAGCAGCAAACTGGTGTTGCTCAGTCCGACGCCGGCCTGGGTACGCAGTTTGCCTTATGGCAAAATCCCGGATCGAAAAGATTTTACTCAGCTCAGTGATCAAGCCAGGCTGAGCTATTGGCAGGAAGTGACTGAACGCTCGTTTGAGCTCAGCGCAGCATTAAAAGCCGGCAATTATCAGCTGACGGGTTGGTGACAGGCGGCTGGTAACAGGCCACTGGGCAACGGATCACCAACAAAGCGCGGGGCGAAACTGGCTCCGCGCTTAATATGGCATTAACTGCGTGCTGGGATCCGGGCCAGTACGGCAATCAACAATTGCCAGTATTGACCAACAGTGCTGATCTGAACCATTTCATCCGGCCCGTGCGGGAAACGAATGGTAGGCCCAATCGACACCATATCCATCTCTGGATAAGGTTTTTTAAATAAACCGCATTCCAGGCCGGCATGGATCACCATAATCACCGGCTCTTTCTGATAAATGTCCTGATAGGTATCGCGCACAATGGCCATCACAGGTGACGCCGGATTTGGTTTCCAGCCCGGATAACAACCGCTGAATGCCACTTGTGCCCCCGCTAACGCCGCCAGCGATGTTAACATTGCCTCGACCTGTTCACGGCCACTGTCAATCAGCGAGCGGATCAGGCAAAGCACTGTAACTTGCTCTGCGCTGGTAGTGACCACACCGATATTCAGCGACGTTTCAGTCACTCCCGGCACTTCATCACTCATCCGCATCACGCCATTTGGACAGACATTCAGTAAATGCAATAATTGCTGCTGCAGTGCTGGCGAAAACACCTGCGCTGGTAAAGCGGTTGGTTGTAAAGTCAACCGCAGCGTAGGCTCTGCCAACGCCAATTCCTGGCGCAATAATTGTTCAAAAGCCAACACCGCTTGTTGTAAAGCGTCAATCTGGCTGTGCGCCACTGTCAGGATAATGCTGGCTTCCCGCGGAATGGCATTACGCAAAGAACCGCCGTTAAATGCTGCCATTGCCAGTTGCAACGGATTGGCATAAGACTGCATAAAACGGGTTAATAATTTATTGGCATTGGCCCGGCCTAAATGAATATTGACGCCGGAATGGCCGCCTTTCAGGCCACTGATGCGAAGCTCAAATGCGGTCTGATCTGCAGCCACGGCTTGCCAACTTGCAGCCAGACTGAACTCGGCATCGACCCCGCCGGCACAACCCATATAAATTTCGCCTTCCTGCTCGGAATCAGTGTTGATCAGAATTTCCGCTTCCAGCAAACCAGCTTCCAGACCAAAAGCGCCGGTCATGCCCGCTTCTTCGTCGACGGTCAGCAATACTTCCAACGGTCCATGCGGCAGATCCTGACTGCCTAAAATGGCCAGCGCTGACGCCATCCCAATGCCATTATCGGCACCTAGCGTAGTGCCTCTGGCTTTAACCCAGTCACCATCGATATAAGCTTCAATTGGATCTTTAGTAAAATCATGCACTTTGTCGGAATTTTTCTGCGGCACCATATCCAGGTGAGCTTGGATCACCACAGTTTTGCGGTTTTCATACCCTGGACTGGCTGGTTTTTTGATAATTAAATTGCCAACTTTGTCTTCCAGCACCGTCAGGCCCAGATCTCTGGCCCAGGCCTGGATATGCTGGCTTAATGCTTGTTCATGTTTAGATGGATGGGCAATGGCACAAATTTGGCTAAACCACTGCCACAACGGCTGCGGATACAACGCGGTTAAATCAGACACAACAACTCCTGAAGCAGACAAGGGAACAGTCATCATTCTACCAGTCTGCATGCGTGAGTAAAACGCTTGTCCATCGCTTAAAACAAACAACCCCGCTACTGCGGGGTTGTTTCATCTACACAGTGTTCAATACGCAGCAGCTTAGAAACCCAGGCTGATGGTCATACTGACGGTACGTTCAGCACCTAATAAATAAGCACCTTCACTACCACCACTGATATAAGAGCGGTCAGTCAGGTTATTCAGCAGCAGTGCCACATCCAGTGAGTTGATCAGCAGATCGCCGGATAAAGACTTCTGATAACCAAAATACAGATCCCATAAGGTATGTGCTTTAATCTGATCACGGTTCCAGACTGAGGTATTGCCAACAAAACTATGTTTGGCGGCACCATAGTATTCGCCCTGATACTTGGCATTGATACCGGCACGGTAAGCATCGCGCTGGTAATTCAAACCCAAAGTCATCATCTGCTCTGGAATACCGGCAATCATCTCACCTTTTTTGTATTCAATGATGTTGGCAGCTTTACCATCGGCACCTGTCGCCACACCCAGCACGTCATCTGAGTAGGTCGAATCATTCAGCGTGAAGGTGGTGGCCAAGCCTAGAGTATCCGTCAATTGCCAGTTCAGGCTACCCTCAAACCCTTGTGAATCAACACCGCCGATGTTGTCATAATCACCATCACCGACCGCATCATAGTTTGGCGTACCGTCAGCCTTGGTCTGGTAGGTCAATAAGGCAACGCGGTTATCAAATTTCACTTTGTAAACCGTGGCTGAGGCGCGGATGTCGCCTGCCTGATAACGCAAACCTAAGTCCAGGTTATCCGCCGTTTCTGGTTCGATTTCAGTCAGCTGGGCTGCTTTTTTCTTCTCCAGCGGCTTGTCTGAAATGGCTTTGAAATTTTGCGAGAAACCGGCAAATACTTCCAGCTCAGGACTGATTTGATAAACAAAACCAGCACTTGGTAACAGATCTGAGTCGCTGTTTAACTTGTCATGACCACGACCATTGAGGTTATCGGTCCGTTCCACATCCACCAGATATTGCTGTACGCCTAAAGTCAGTTGCAAATCACCCAGCGTGATTTGATCCTGCAAATAAGCTTTCATCACTTTATTGCTGTAATCATCGTCAAACTGAACCCAGTATGGCGTTTCATCAAAGTGGTGATAAATTTTCGCATCAATCACGGCATGCCAATCGCGGATCTGGTTGCGCTCTTGCTGCTCAACCCATAAACCGGTACGGATCTGGTGCGAATCCAATTGCCATTGCAGGTTGGCTGTAGCGCCAAAACGCTCTTTTTCATAGTGCGTGTGGCGATAAGAAGACACCCGTTTGGCACCAGTTACATCTGCTTTTGGATCCAGAATTGGCTGGCCAGCTTTATTCACATGAGTAAATTTAGTGGTCTTCACATCCCCTGCGGTAATACGGTTACCTTTGGCATCCACCACATAATGCTGGTAAGGCGGTAACCAGTCACCACGGCCATTTTGCAAATGGGCATAAGGCGTGATCGATAATTCTAAATTGTCGGCCAGGAAATAGTCGGCTTTGACATAAGCCAGGGTATTTTCCCGCAGCGTCGACCAGGCTTCAGCAAAGTTTTGATCAATATCCGGATCGCCAGTCCAGGCGCTGGTTAAACCATCCCAGCGTGGGGTCTTGTTAAATTGCGCTAACGACACCGGCTGGTAGTTATCTTCATGCGTATCATCATAAGACAAGCGTGCTGTGTATTTACTGCTGTCGAATTCAGTGACAGATTTGGCTTCAAAGTGCAGACGATCACTAAAACCATTGCTGCCGGTACCGATCCAGCGGTTGTTAAAGCTATCAGACAAACTGACATAAGCGGTGGTGTTGCCAAAAATCTGGCCGCTGTCATAACGTAAATAATCTTTACGGGCATTAAAACTGCCCTGGGTATGGCCAAAACGGGCGCTTTGCTCGGCTTCTGGGTTGCTACTGACAAAGTTAATAGTGCCGCCCAAGGCATCCAACGAAGCAGACGCGATATCAGAGGCACCCTGACCTACTTCAACAAAAGCAGTGTTTTCACTGTCCAGATAACGGTTGGCTTTACTGCCACCGGCATAGGCCGAGCCACCATTTGGCACACCATCCACAGTAATACCTAACTGTTGGTCAGCACGGTCGATGACAAAACCACGCATACTGATAGTTGTGGTGTAATCATCGCCACCAAAAGCATCGCCTTGGGAGACATTGACGCCAGGCATATTCTGGATCAAATCCATCACGTTGCCGATTGGCGCTCTTTGTAATTTCGCCATATCGTCGGTGGCATTGTTGGCATAAGCCACTTTCTTGCCGGTCACCGACACAACTTCCATTTCAGCTTCAACAGCAGTTGTTTCTGCCAGAGCCAGAGCTGGTTGTAATGCCAGCAGTAATCCTAAAGTGATTGGACTTAAGCGAGTGGATAACACCTTGATATCTCCCAAAATTACACCTGTGTTGTTGTATGGTCGGACAAGTTCCGACGGCGGCGTTATTTTCGGTGACTTTGATGACTGGAATATTTCCAGAATGTTACAAATTAAATATTGTTAGCAAAAATGTTTAATATTTACGCAACTTTATTTTGCTGTTTTCTGTACAAGCTCAATTGTTGCAACAACAGGTGTCATCCCCAGTGGCCATGCAGCCTGATATATTCCCGACTGTGCGGCTGGTCCATCAATACAAAAAAGGCCTGAATCATCAGGCCTTTGTCATGTATTCATCACAGCAGTAGCTGCAGTTATTTGCCAGTCATCACTACGGCATGATGACGAGCAGCATTGCGCCGCGCCAACCAGGCTTTTAACCGGCGTTTACGCGATTCCAGACTGTAATAGAAAGTCGGCACCACCAATAAAGTCAGCACTGTCGAAGTAATAGTACCACCAATCACCGCAATACCGAGCGGCCGGTAAAAACCTGAACCTTCACCAATGCCAATCGCCACAGGTAGCATCCCGGCCACCAGCGCAAAAGTGGTCATCAGGATAGGTCTTAACCGCTCGCGACCAGCCATAATCAAAGATTGTTCCAGCGTAGCGCCTTCAGTTTCTTTTTTCTTAGCACAGTCGATCAGCAAAATGGCATTTTTCACCACGATGCCCATCAGCATCACCACCCCAATCAGACTCATCAGATTCAGCGTGGATTTAAATGCCAGCAGCGCCAGTACGACACCTATCAGTGACAATGGCAACGACATCATAATAGAGACAGGCGCCAGGAAACTGTGGAACTGTAGCACTAAGATAAGGTACATCAACACCACCGCCAGTCCAAGTGCACTGAAAATACTGCCGAACACTTCATCCTGATCACGCGCTTCACCGCTGACCATTAAATCGTAACCTGGTGGGAAATCAATTTGCTTCGCTAGTTTCATCGCATCAGCATAAACCTCACCAAAGCTACGGCCTTCAATGTTGGCGCCAACGGCCATCATGGTCTGCCGATCCAAATGCTCAATCAGAGCTGGGCCTGTGCCTAAACTCACGGTTGCCACTTGCTCCAGCGGGATCATAGCGCCGGTTTTGCTGGACAACAGCGGCAGTTGCTCCAAATCCTGCACTGTAGCGCGTTCTTCTGGCCGGATCCGGACAAAAACGTTACGGGTTTCACCATTGGGATCAACCCAGTCGCCCATTTCAGAACCGGCAAAAGCCAAGCGTAAGGCATTAGCCGCATCATTCATTGATAAACCTAAGCTAGACGCCAGACCGCGGTTAAATTCAACCTGTAACTCTGGTTTTGGATCCTGCGCCGACAAGCCAACATCCACAGCACCAGGGATATTTTTCAGTTTGGCCATATAATCCAGCACTATGCCTTCTAATACCCGGGTTTCCGGACCACGGAACTGGATCTGCAGCTTTTTACCATCACCACCGCCGCCATTCAGATTGGCACTGACGGTAAATTCAGCACCGATCAGACTTTTCACCTGACTACGAATTTCGGTGGCGACCTGCTCAGCTGAGCGTTGGCGATCTTTCTCCGGCACCAGCCGGACAAACACCTGGGCTCTGGTAATATTGCCAGAAGTACCGACTGTGGTCTGGGTGTACCTGTGCTCGGGTAAACGCTGGGTAATTTCTGCCACCTGCGCTGCTTTTAACCGGGTATATTCCAGACTGGATTCCGATGGTGCTCTGATTTGCACGATAAAACCACCATCATCGGTTTCCGGCATAAAACCAGAACCACCCACAGTAGCCTGTAATACAATAGCACCGACAAAGCTGGTAAAGGCCAGTGCCCACATTGATTTACGATGCTTAAGCGCCCAACTGATCAGTCTGGAATATCGTTCTGCCTGACCATCAAACCAATGATTAAAACGGGCAAACACTTTACCCAGGCCGCGACGTTGTTTGGTCTTGTCATGGTCTGGATCATGCCAATAAGCCGACATCATCGGATCTATGGTAAAAGAGATAAATAACGATACCAGCACTGAACAGGCTACTGTCAGACCAAAGGGTTTAAACCATTGACCGGTCATGCCATCCAGAAAAGCGATCGGAATAAACACCGCCATAATAGACATCGTCGTCGCAGTCACCGCCATGCCAATTTCTTTGGTGCCTTCTCTGGCAGCCGTCATATTGTCTTTACCCATTTCCATATGCCGGACTATGTTCTCCCGCACCACGATGGCATCATCAATCAGCACACCTATCGCCAGCGACAGTCCCAATAAAGACATAAAATTCAGCGTAAAGCCGCAAGCCCAGACTGCAATAAAAGACGCCAGCACTGAAGTCGGTAACGCCAGTGAGGTGATTAACGTCGAGCGCCAGGAATTCAGAAAGACAAAGACCACGACTATGGTTAATAAAGCGCCAAGACCTAAGGCTTCTGTGACATTGCGCATACTGGCGGCCACATCTTCACCCTGATCCCGCACTACCACCAGTTCCACGCCTTTGGGTAAAGTGGGCGTGATGGTGGCAAGAGCGGCTTTGATGTCATCGGTCACACTGATGGTCGAGGCTTCGCGGGCCTTGGTGATATCAATCCCAAGGGCTTTTTTGCCGTTAAAAAATGACAAGCGGCGCTGTTCGGCCCCGCCATCGACAATTTCAGCAATTTGGCCCAGCCGAATGGCCTGATCGCCATTTTGTTTCACCACCATCTGCTGAAATTCGCTGATATCTTTCAACCGGCCCTGCAAACGAATACTTTGTTCCTGCAAACCACTCATCACCCGGCCAACCGGTGCCGCCAGATTCTGGTTCCGCAAGGCATTGGTCACATCCACCGCTGACACTTTGGCTTCACGCATGGCGTTACTATTGAGGAAAATGGTCATTTCCCGTTCCAGTTCGCCTTCCAGTGACACCAGGGCGACACCAGGAATACTGCGCAGTTGCCGGCCAATGTCGATATCCGCCAGCCGCGATAATTCCAGCGGGCTGAGTTCATCAGAAGAGAGCGCCAATGACATCACAGGCTGTGCATTCGGATCGGCTCGGTTGATAAAAGGCTCTTTCATCTCTGCCGGCAATTTGTCACGCACGGTAGCAATACTGTCTCTGAGTTCCTGCGCCGCCGCAGTTAAATCTTTGTCAAACTCAAAAACCACCACAATAGTCGCGCTGGAATCTCGGGCGTAAGAGCGAATTTCCCGGATGCCCTGAATCGTCGACATCGAGTCTTCGACCCGATTTAATATTTCCCGCTCAACCGTCTCCGGCGATGCGCCCGGATAAGGAACATTCACCACCAGCACTGGCGGTTGTACATCCGGGAATTGATTGGTTTTTAATTTGGTTAAGGCAAAATAACCAAACAACATCAGCGCTATGGTGACAACCACCACCACCAGCGGTCTTTTGATACTGAAATCAGATAAAAACATATCTTAATTCCCCGCCAGGGCTGTACTGCCTTTGCCAGGCTCTGTGGCACTTTTCTCCAGCGTGCCAGCAACAGCCGGCGGCAGAACCACCTTCACACCATTGCTGATAGCACCTTGTGGGTGCCGTAAAATTTGCACACCGGCACTGACGCCGGATAACAACTGCACTGTACCCCAACGTGGGTCCCGTGCGCCTATGGTCACTGCAGTTTTTTGCAAAGTGTCGCCATTCAGTTGCCAGACAAAATGATGATCACCTTCCTGCACCAGTGCCGATGGTGGCACCATCAGGCTCTGCGTCATCGCCACACTAATAAAACCTTCAGCATACAAACCTGCGACCAGGCTTTCCTGCTCGGTGATGCTGACAAAGACTTGTACCTGACGGGTCATTTCATTGGCTTGCGGATTAATCCGTTCAATCTGACCATGAAACTGCTGGTTGTAACCATTGACTTTAAAGCTCACTTGTTGCCCGACTTTGACCTGGCCGACCTGATCTGCGGCAATAAAACCTTCAAATCTCATGCTGGTCGGATCGATCACCACCATCAGCGCTTTACCAACCTGGGCGGTATCTCCAGCCGAGGTTTTGCGCTCCGCCACAACGCCGCTAAAAGGCGCCCGCACCGCAGTCCTTTCCATTTGCTGCCGGGCTTCGACCAGCCTGGCTTTGGCGGATGCTAATTCTGATTGGGCTTGATTGGCTTTAATTTCAGCCGCTTCCAATACTTCTGCCGTCACCAGATTTTGCCGGTGTAATGATTGCATCCGGCGTAACTGTTTAGCCGCTTGGTCTGAAGTGAGCAGCGCCGACCGTTCGGCTTCTTGCGCTGACATCAGCTTGTCGCGATAGGTGGTTTGATCCAGTTGCACCAGCAATTCACCGGCTTTTACTAAATCCCCATTGTCTTTGGGCACCTGGGTCACTATCCCTGACACTTCAGCATTAAGTTCAGCCTTAATCACCGGCTGTAAAGAGCCAGAAATCATCGGTCCTTGACTGAGTTCACCAGTGCTGAGCTGATATAAATCAGCCGCCAGCAAACTCAGCGGCGGGGCCTGCTCTGTCTCGGTGTCGGTAGCGGTGGGTTCACCACAGCCGCTGAGCATAATGCTCAGCACTGCGATACTAATAAAATGTAATTTATGATTCATGTTCGACCTGTCTGCAGTATAGTTTTTTAATTTTCTAATAATTAGAATCAGTCTACTGCATTTGTAAACAGGGCCGGAAGCTAAAACAGTAACAAGGTATGACAAAGATACAATTACGCCTTACGACCCTTTTCACTCAGCGACAAGCAACAGCCCTGGCTTTAAATGCAATATCCGGAAAATCGGCAAACACGCCATCAATGCCCTGCCGGAACAACCACTCTAATTCAGCTTGCATACTGACGGCCTGACCAGATTGATCCGGCAGTAAATAGTTTTGCTCCTGGCGGAATGTATAAGGATGAACCTGCAGTCCGGCGGCGTGCGCCTGTTGTAACAGCGGCATTGTAGCGCCAACCTGGGGATACAAATTCTGCCGCCATGGCCCGATGCCATCGGCATAACTGGCCACAGCCGGTAATCCGGTGATACTGAGCAACTGACCATAATGAAAACCTGGTTTGGTCAGCCCCGGTAAAGCCTTGGCCAATTGCACCAGTGCCGCAGGTGCTGTCGCGGTAGCTTGTTGCAGATACACCAGATCATAAGGTTCGGAAAAACTGTCTTTGGGCTGTAAATACTGCTGCTGAGTATCGCCAAGCAACTGGATCAGCTTAATTTTTTGTTGCAATGCTGATGGTAACGCCGGCAGTAACTGATACCGTAACTGCAGTAAATTACTCACTTCAAAAGATTGAATATACACAGTCTCAGGCAACATCGCCTGGGACTGCTGCAAAGCTTCGACCAACAGAGCCGTGATATCTAACCCGATTGGCTGCCCGGATATAGTCCGGCCAACGCTGGCAAAATAAGTCGGATGTTTGGTTTCGATATAAAGGTCTATTGGCTTTAAACCGGTTTGGCTGCGACGCTGTTCATTCTCCCGCACCAGCAGTTGCAAAATTTCGGCGAAGGTGACAATTTGAAACTTACCATCAAAAGCCGCACTGTCAGGCCTGAGCGCCGGTAAGGTTTCCTTCAGTCGCAGTGTTCTGAGCTCTGCCAGGGTAAAATCTTCACTGAACCAGCCTTGCTGCCAGATGCCATCAATTTGTTTGCGCGTTTTGCGGCTGGCAAATTCAGGCCGGCTGGCAACATCTGTACTGGTACTCAGCTCATTTTCATGCCGGGCAATCAGCACACCGTCCCGGCTTGGCACCAAATCGGTTTCAATAATATCGGCACCTTGTGCGATGGCTTTTTGATAAGCCGCCAGACTATGCTCAGGCAAGTATCCACTGGCGCCGCGATGGGCAATCACCAGGGGACTGGCTTGACAGCCGGCAGTCGCAGCAACGCTGTTGACTGTTGCAGGCAGTAATAACGCCGCAGAAAGTAATAACACAGACATTGTCATCCTATTGTCTCAGGCAAGAAGTTGCAACGCAGCCTAAGCAGCGCAGATGACAACCCTATGACGCTGGTATGACAAAATAGCAATAGAGAGCAACAACTCTGTGCTCAACCACTGCCGAAGTTAGATCCAAAGCGTTTTTTGCAGATACAGAGCCTGTTGACCGCTATAACTGGCTAAATGCTGCTGTGCCTCGGCCGAGATTGGCTGCAACAGGCTAAAGCCTTGTAATTGCCAATAAGAAGCCGAATTTTGCACAGCCACCAATGCCAGTTGCCGGAGTCCCTGTTGTCGGGCAAAGCATTCAGCGTTTTGTAATAACGCTTTGGCAACGCCCTGCCCTCTGGCATCACTGCTGACGGCCATATCGTGCAAATACAGACAATCAGGCTGGGCTACAGCCGCAAAATCAGCTGCCAACGGATTCACTTTGCCGATTAATGAAGGGTAACAGAACAAGTAGCCCCATAATTTGTCATCAAAACAAGCCACCCAGCAACTGTGCGAAAATGCCAGAAAACGGCGTCTGATTAAATCTGCTGGCTCAAATAATTCAGCCGGATAACAACGATCCTGCAGTTTGACCACCGCCGGAATATCGCTGCTTTGCATTAAACGAATTAACATCATTTGACTACAGAAGGTGGCACCACCTTCTGTTCCTCCTGGCGACGACGCTATTATTCCAGACTTTTTAATAAGGTTTGATCCAAGCCATTACCGCTCAGTAACTTCACCACCGCCTGACAATGCTCAACGGTAAAATCACCTTCGTTAATCTGCGCGTTTAGCGCATCCCTTCTCTTTCTAACTACATCACTGATCACACTGGCATCAATACTGTTTTTAGTTTTGGCATCCAGTTTAGCCAGCCAAGGATACAACGACTGCTCGGCGGCAAAAGCAGCTGGTCGCACTGAAGGATGAAAATCTTCGCAAGCATTCAGATTTAACAGATAAAAATGCAGATAGCCTGCCACTGTCACTAATTTATAATCCTGATCTGCCGCTTGCACCGAAGTGGTGATGCCTGCCGTGAAGGCACTGCACAATAATGCGCCCGCTAACCATTTTTTCATTGGATTGGTTCCGTCTCTGCTGATAGGTCTGCCACCAATCTAAACAGAAATACCAGCTTTTGCAACTGATGTAGCTAGGGAAAGCAGCTACGCTCTTCCCTGCCATACCGCGACTTCACTCACACGACAGGTACCCGCACCCAACCTTCCATCAACACCCTGGCACTACGACTCATGCTGGCTTTTTTCACTTGCCACTGACCATCCACCAGCACAGCCTCAGCACCGACCCGCAAAGTACCGGACGGATGACCAAAGCGCACAGCAGTGCGCGCACCGCCACCGGCGGCCAGATTGACCAAAGTGCCCGGAATAGCGGCAGCTGTGCCAATGGCAACGGCAGCTGTGCCCATCATAGCGTGATGCAGTTTCCCCATCGACAGAGCCCGCACTGATAAATCAATGTCGTGCTGGCTGATGGCTTTGCCACTGGATGACAGATAAGCAGCGGGTGGCGCCACAAAAGCAATTTTCGGCGTGTGTTGGCGGCTCTTTGCTTCACTTAGTTCGCTGATCAGACCCATTTTAACCGCACCATATGCGCGGATAGTTTCGAATTTCTCCAGCGCTTTGGCGTCGCTATTGATGACATCCTGTAACTCAGTGCCGTGATAACCAAGATCAGCCGCATTGACAAAAATGGTCGGAATACCGGCGTTAATCATAGTGGCGGCGAAAGTACCAATGCCCGGCACATCAAGGTTATCCACCAGATTACCGGTTGGAAACATAGCACCACCACCGCCTTCTTCATCGGCGGCAGGGTCTAAAAATTCAATCACCACTTCAGCTGCGGGGAAAGTGACACCATCCAGCTCAAAATCACCGGTTTCCTGTACTTCGCCATGGGTCACCGGCACATGGGCAATAATGGTTTTGCCAATATTGGCCTGCCAAATTCGGACAATGCAAATGCCATTGTCCGGTACACGACTCGAATCGACCAGGCCATTGCTGATGGCAAAAGAGCCGACTGCTGCCGTCAAATTACCGCAGTTACCACTCCAGTCGATAAAAGCTTTGTCGATGGCCACCTGACCAAACAGATAATCCACGTCATGATCTGTTTTGGTACTTTTACTTAAAATCACGGTTTTACTGGTACTGGAGGTCGCTCCGCCCATGCCGTCAGTATGCTTGCCATAAGGATCCGGACTGCCAATCACCCGCAGCAATAACTGATCACGAGCCTCACCTGGCTGCTGCGCGGCCAATGGTAAGTCGGTTAAATTAAAAAACACGCCTTTACTGGTGCCACCACGCATATAAGTGGCGGCAATTTTGATTTGTGCTGCAAAAGTCATGACATCACCTTGTTAAAAAGCCGGCGTCTGCAATGCAAACCCCGGCTTGTACTAAAAATTAACAGTTGCTGCTTTACACAGCCCCTCCCAAAAAGTCTTTGGCAAAACGCTGCAATACCCCACCGGCGTCATAAATCGACACTTCTTCGGCGGTGTCTAAACGACAAGTGACAGCAACCTGCAATGTTTCGCCACTGCGACGATGGATCACCAAAGTTAAATCTGCTCTTGGTAAACGCTCGCCAATCACGTCATAACTTTCGGTGCCATCCAGCGCTAAAGTCTGACGGTTGGTGCCCGCTTTAAACTCCAGCGGCAGCACTCCCATGCCGACTAAATTGGTGCGGTGAATACGTTCAAAACCTTCTGCCACTATAGCCTCAACCCCGGCAAGCCGGACGCCTTTCGCCGCCCAGTCCCGCGATGAACCCTGACCATAGTCAGCACCAGCGATAATAATCAGTGGCTGCTTGCGCTCCATATAGCTTTCAATGGCTTCCCACATGCGCGTCACCACGCCTTCTGGTTCAATCCGCGCTAAAGATCCTTGCTTAACTTTGCCATCGACCAGCACCATTTCGTTGATAAGCTTCGGATTGGCGAAGGTGGCGCGCTGCGCCGTTAAGTGATCGCCACGGTGGGTGGCGTAAGAGTTAAAATCTTCTTCCGGCAAGCCCATTTTATGCAGATATTCACCAGCGGCACTATCAAGCATAATGGCATTAGACGGCGACAAATGGTCGGTAGTGATGTTGTCGCCAAGCAGTGCCAGTGGCAGCATGCCTTTTAGCGTGCGCTCACCGGCTAAGGCACCTTCCCAATAAGGTGGCCGGCGAATATAGGTACTCTGTGGCCGCCAATCGTAGAGCGGACTGATTTTTTCACCATAATCCACCGACAAGGCAAACATCGGCTCATACACTTTACGATATTGTTCAGGTTTGACGCTGCTTGCCACCACGGCATCAATCTCGGCATCGGTTGGCCAAATATCTTTTAAGCGGATTTCGCTGCCATCAGCACTAATACCCAGCACATCTTTTTCAATATCAAAACGGATAGTTCCGGCAATGGCATAAGCCACCACTAAGGCTGGTGAGGCTAAAAAGGCTTGTTTGGCATAAGGATGGATCCGGCCATCGAAGTTACGGTTGCCCGATAACACTGCGGTGGCATACAGATCGCGCGCAATCACTTCCTGCTGGATCAGCGGATCTAAAGCGCCACTCATACCGTTACAAGTGGTGCAGGCAAAACCGACGATGCCAAAACCCATCGCCTCCAGCTCGGTCAGCAAATTGGCTTCTTTGAGGTAAAGCTCCACCGCTTTCGAGCCAGGTGCCAGTGAGCTTTTCACCCAGGGTTTACGGCTTAAACCCAGCTTGTGGGCGTTTCGCGCCAATAAACCGGCTGCAATCACGTTGCGGGGGTTACTGGTATTGGTACAGCTAGTAATAGCCGCGATGATCACGGCCCCATCCGGCATCAAGCCCGGCTGATTTTCCACCACACCGCTAATGCCTTTAGCGGCTAAATCGCTGGTAGCAACCCGGGCATGTGGGTTAGATGGACCGGCGATATTGCGCACCACTGTGGATAAATCAAACTGCAACACCCGTGGATACACCGCCGTCACCAGACTATCGGCCCATAAGCCTGCAGTTTTGGCATAGGTTTCCACCAATTTTACCTGCGCAGCATCACGCCCGGTCAGGGTTAAATAGTCTAAGGTTTGCTGATCGATATAAAACATCGCGGCAGTAGCGCCATACTCAGGCGTCATATTGGAAATGGTCGCGCGGTCACCCAGACTTAAACTGCTGGCACCTGCACCAAAAAATTCCAGATAGCTAGACACCACTTTTTGCTTGCGCAAAAACTCAGTCAGTGCCAGCACAATATCGGTGGCCTGAATGCCAGGCTGGACTTTGCCAGTCAGCTCCACGCCAATAATATCCGGCAACCGCATCCAGGACGCCCGGCCTAACATCACACTTTCAGCTTCCAGACCACCGACACCAATGGCAATCACACCCAGCGCATCCACATGCGGGGTGTGGCTGTCGGTCCCCACCAGCGTATCCGGGAAAGCCACGCCATCAATGGCATGGATCACCGGTGACATCCGCTCTAAGTTGATTTGGTGCATGATGCCGTTTCCCGGCGGGATCACATCAACGTTTTTAAAGGCTTTTTTCGTCCAGTTAATAAAATGGAACCGATCATCGTTGCGTCTGTCTTCTATCGCCCGGTTTTTATCAAAAGCATCTTTGTCAAAACCGCCATATTCCACCGCCAGCGAGTGATCCACGATCAACTGAGTCGGCACCACCGGATTCACTTTGGCCGGATCGCCGCCCATTTGTGCGATAGCATCCCGCAAACCTGCTAAATCGACTAAAGCTGTTTGGCCTAAAATGTCATGACAAACCACGCGGGCCGGAAACCATGGAAAATCAAGTTCTTGTTTACCTTCAATTAATTGGCTTAAGTAAGCATTTAACTGGCTCGGTTCAGCGCGGCGGACTAAGTTTTCTGCATGCACTCTGGCGGTATAAGACAAGGTTTCAAAAGCGCCGGCACGTATGCGGTTGACCGCTTCCCGGGCATCAAAATAATCCAGCGCAGTGCCGGGTAACGGTTTACGGAATTCAGTATTCATCAGTATGCTCTCTGCAAAAGCAAGCGAGGGACGCGTTGCCGTCCCTGAATTATTATGGCTTAACCACGGCTGGCAATAGGTTGCACTTCGCGGGGTTCAACCCCGGTGTATTCGGCGCTTGGCCGGATAATACGATTATCAGCACGTTGTTCCATCACATGTGCAGCCCAGCCGGTTAAACGCGAACAGACAAAGATCGGCGTAAACAGCTTGGTTGGAATGCCCATGTAGTTATAGGCCGAGGCATGGAAAAAGTCGGCATTACAAAACAGTTTTTTCTCGCGCCACATCACGCTTTCACAACGCACTGAAACGTCATATAAATTGGTATTGCCACTGGCCTGCGCCAGTTGCTCAGACCAGGCTTTGATCACGGCATTACGTGGATCGGATTCAGCATAAATGGCATGACCAAAACCCATGATTTTATCTTTACGCGCCAGCATCCCCAGCAGCGTTTCTTCGGCATGATCCGGATTTTGCATGTTTTCAATCAGCTCCATCGCAGCTTCATTGGCACCACCGTGCAAAGGACCACGCAAGGAGCCAATAGCACCAGTGATACAAGAATGCATATCCGATAAGGTTGACGCACAAACCCGAGCAGTAAAAGTCGAGGCATTAAATTCATGCTCAGCATATAAAATCAGCGACGCTTGCATCACTTGAGTATGCAGTGGCAGCGGTTTTTCGCCATGTAAAGTCCAGAGGAATTGTTCAGCAATCGAATCAGCGCCCGTTTCCACCGCAATCCGCTTGCCGTGGTGGCTGAAGTTATACCAGTAGTTAATCAGACCTGGGAAAATCGCCAGTAAACGATCGGTGGCATCTTGTTGCTCAGCAAAACTTTGTTCAGTTTCTAAATTTCCCAGCATAGAGCAACCGGTCCGCATCACATCCATTGGGTGCGCCGTGGCAGGAATGCGTTCTAACACTTCGGTGAGTGCCTGCGGCAGGCCGCGCATATTTTTCAGTTTGGTTTTATAAGCACTGAGCTCAGAGGCTGTTGGCAACTCACCTTTTAAAATCAGATAAGCCACTTCTTCAAACTCACAATGCGCGGCTAAATCTTTCACATCATAACCACGATAAGTCAGGCCTGAACCTGTTTTTCCTACGGTCGACAGTGCGGTTTTCCCGGCGATCTGCCCACGCAGACCAGCGCCAGTTAACTGTTTTGCATTTGCCATGATGTTCTCCAGCTTTAAGTTGATAGTTGAAATAATTGATAAATCTGTTTGCTTCACTGCATCGCAATGAGGTTATTTATTTTTGTTATCCGCAAACAACGCATCGAGCTTTTGCTCATAGCTGTGATAATTCAGGAAATCGTACAGTTCCATCCGGGTTTGCATACTGTCGATGACCGCTTTTTGGTCGCCATCGGCTAAGATGTGCTGATACACATTCAGCGCCGCTTTGTTCATGGCCCGGAACGCGCTCAGTGGATACAACACCATTTTCACGCCAACATCGGCCAGCTCTTGTTTGTTAAACAATGGCGTCTGACCAAATTCAGTGATGTTGGCCAGCACTGGTACTTTGATCACCTTGGTGAAGGCCTGATATTGCTCCAGCGTGTAGACAGCTTCGGCAAAAATGGCATCAGCACCAGCTTCGACACAAGCTTGCGCCCGCTCAATGGCCGCTTGTAAACCTTGTTGCTGCAGCGCATCAGTCCGCGCCATAATAAAAAAATTCTCGTCAGTACGGGCATCGACTGAAGCTTTCACCCGGTCAACCATTTCCGCCAGACTGACAATTTCTTTGTTCGGTCTGTGACCACAGCGTTTTTGCATCACCTGATCTTCAATATGAAAACCAGCAGCGCCAGCACGCGTCATCTCCTGCACAGTACGGGCAATATTAAAAGCACCACCCCAACCAGTATCGGCATCCACTAACAACGGCAAAGTCGTGGCGCCAGTGATACGGCGGATATCTTCACAAACATCATTTAACGATGTCATGCCCAGATCAGGCAGGCCAAAAGAAGCGTTGGCCACGCCAGCACCAGATAAATATAAGGCCTGATGGCCAACCCGCTCTGCCATCATCGCAGTGTAAGCATTAATAGTTCCAACCAGTTGTAATGGCTGGTGTGCCGCGATTGCCTGACGCAGTTTCAGACCGGCGCTATGAGTTGCCATGTGCATTCCCCTGTTGTGTTAAATGTTGTTCAATATTGCGTCTGGATGCCGCCACATGCCGGCGCATCAGTAAATCAGCCAGTTCACCATCACGATTGGCGATGGCATTGATAATAGCTTTATGTTCGTCAAATGCTCGCGACACCCGAGGTCCATTCATGCCAAGCTGCACCCGGTACATCCGGACCAGAAAGTACAACTCATCACATAACAAATTGATTAGGTATGGATTTTTACTGCCAAGAATGACACGGTAATGAAAATCGACATCACCGGCCTCCTGATAATAACTTTCACCTTCGCGCACGCGCTGGGTCGATAAATGCTGGTCAAGTAACTGCCGGACTTCGGCAATTTCATGGTCGGTCATATGTTCAGCGGCTAAGCGGCAAGCCAGCCCTTCCAGCGTTTCCCGCAGTTGATACAATGAAATCAAACCGGCCACAGATAATTTCACTACTCTGGCGCCCGCATTCGGAATGCGTTCAATTAAATGGCAACGCTCCAGTCTAGCCAGCGCTTCGCGCAGCGGTGCCCGGCTTAGGTCAAAACGTTTGGCCAGTTCTGGTTCAGATATTTTACTGCCGGCGGGGATCTCCCCTTCGACAATAGCGCGCTGAATTGCCAGTTGTACTCGATCGGCGGCAGTCACCGGATCACGCCAGATAGGACTTTGCATCTAATTGTCGACAATTAAACTTGAATAATGCATTTTTAGCCTTTAGTGATGACCAAGTCAATAATATTGTCGACAAAAAGCTGGATAATGCTGATTTACACTGGCAGTTGTAACAAAAAACTGACAATCACTGGCAATTGCTGGGCAAATTAATTTTTTTAGAATATTTTATTCGCAATAAAAAACTAAATATTACTTTTTGATATGAGTTGACCTTTGACTGCTTTAGGCACAACTCAGCGCTAAGGCTGGATTGTTCAGCTTCGGCCTTGAATAAGCTGGGGATAACTCTGGGATAGACTGGGGAATATTTGGGGAAAACTTACAATTGCAGCACTTTTTCAACGCCTTGGCAGCTTGGCTTTTTAAACGCAAATTTTAAAGGCTTAGCTACACTGAATTCATGTCGCACCACAGCCAATTGCTGTGATGTTCCCCGGTAGCGCACGGCTCAGATGATGAGCCATTCCCCTAAGCCCAGAACAATGCGGATTGGTTCTGGGCTTCTTTTCTTTTAAAATAATCTATTGATTTAACAAGATTAACTTCAGGCGACTGCTCTGTTGGCAGCACGAAACAGCCGGTAAAAATTATCTGTGGTGATGGCTGCCAATTCGGCGACCGGCAAACCACGCAGCTCGGCCACTGCTGCCGCCACAGCACTGACATAAGCAGGTTGGTTGGTCTTACCACGAAATGGCACAGGGGCCAGATAAGGCGAATCGGTTTCAATTAATAATCTGTCGAGCGGTACCTGCCTGACGACATCCCGCAAGGCATCCGCATTGCGAAAGGTCATAATGCCGGAAAAAGAAATATAAAAGCCAAGCTCCAGTGCGGCTTTAGCAGTATCCCAGTCCTCGGTAAAACAATGCAAGACGCCGCCACAGCGCTCTGCCTGGTGTTCGCGTAAAATAGCCAAGGTGTCGGCTTTGGCATCGCGGGTATGCACGATCAGCGGTTTTTGTAATTGATTTGCCACAGCAATATGCGCAATAAAAGCTTGCTGCTGGGTCATTTTGCTATCCGGACTGTAATAATAGTCCAGACCTGTTTCCCCGACAGCGACAACTTCCGGCCTTGCGGCCAGCTGCAATAACAAATCGGCATCCAGCACATCGGTCTGATGGAGCGGATGTTCACCGCAGGAGACGGAAATTTGCCGATAAGGCGCAACTAAGGCCGCCATCGCAGGAAACTCCGCCAGACTGACCGACACACACAACATATGTTCCACTTGTTGCGCCCTGGCTGCGGCCAGCACAGCAGGCAAATCCATCGCCAGTTTATCCAGTTCCAACCGATCCAGGTGACAATGGGAATCTACCAACACAACAACTACTCCAGAATTCTAAGATTAAAGGGTATAACTACTGTCAGCAGAATTTTGTAAGCCACTGATCAGCTTTTCAATTTTATCGCGTAACTGATGTTTATCGTCAATAAAAGCCACGCCGACACCGGCCGGACTGTTGTTTTGTGCGCCCTGTGGGGTCAACCAGGCGACTTTCCCCGACACTGGAATTGCTTCTAATGCATCTGGTAAGGTCACACTTAATGCTAGGGATTGGCCCATTTTGTAACTGCGGGCTGTGCGGACAAATAAACCACCCTGCTTTAAAAACGGCATAAAGGAGCGGTTTAATTCCTTCAAATCAATAAAATCCAGTGGGATCTCTTCCATCATCTGCTCCTTCAGGCCAGCAGTCTGGGCAATTCCAGCAATAATGCGGTGTAAGACAAAGTCTTATTCTGCCCCAAAATCAGTTGCTCGTCACGGTTCCACTGCGCCAGCCGCTGAAACAACTTCAGACGTTGACTATGAAGTGGCTGGGTGGCCAATTGCTGCTTTATCACCCAATGCATTAACAACGGTGCTTCCGGCTCAGCTTCCAGCTGTTTGACCAGCTCGGCCAGCCCCTGTTGCCGCTCAAGATAACTTTGCAATTGCGCTACCAGTTGCAATAAACGCTCAGCACGGCCAGATTGCAGCAGACTGAGCGAACGCAGCGGCGCTCCGGCCGCATAGTGTTGGATAAAATCCAGCACCTCGGCGGCAATAGTTGCACTGTGCTGCTGTTGTAACCAGGCGCGACTATCGGCTGCTGCGACCGCTGGGATTAACCATTGCTGGCAACGGCTTAAAATAGTGGCTAACAGTTGTTGCGGCTGCGCTGTCTGTAACAATAAAAAACTATTTTGCCCCGGCTCTTCTAAGGTTTTGAGCAAAGCATTGCTGGCCGCTTCCGTCATCCGCTCCGCCGCTGGCATCAGCACGACTCTGGCGCCGCCCTGCTGCGGCGCGTGCTGCATAAAATGGCTCAGCTCCCGCACCGCATCAACGCCGATACTCTGCTCCCCGCTGATCGGTAGCAAATCCGGATGATGACCGGCCTGCACCAATAAACAACTTTTACAATAGCCACAGGCTTCGGCCGGCAATGGTTGCAGACACAACAACTGTTTAGCCAGCTGCGCCGCCAGATACTGTTTACCGACGCCGTTGATACCGGTAAATAACAGCGCATGATGCAGTTGACCGCATGATGCCAACTGACCTAATTGCTGTTGCAGCGGCTGCAGCCAGGGCAAAGTATTCACGGTAAATGCGCCTGCAAGGCTTGCAACAACGCTTGTTGCACTGCAGGCAACGGCTGACTGGCGTCAATCACCACAATGCCAGGCTCGCTGGCGGCAATCTGTAAGTAACGCGCCCTGGTGCGCTGGAAAAAAGCCAGCTGTTCTTGTTCAATCCGGTCCAGCTCACCACGGGCTCTGGCCCGCTCCAGTCCAATGGCTGGATCAATATCCAGATATAAGGTTAAATCTGGCCGTACATCGCCCAATACCGCCAGTCGAATACTATCAATCAGGCTATCCGGAATTTGCCGGCCGCCGCCCTGATAAGCACGGGACGACAGATCATGCCGATCGCCCAGCACCCACTGACCGGCAGCTAACGCAGGTTGGATCACGGTGCTGACTAATTGCACGCGCGCCGCATACATCAACAACAATTCTGTCGCAGGCGCCACGACTTCCTGTTGTACCGATTTAACTAAGGTACGGATTTGTTCTGCCAGCGGGGTTCCGCCAGGTTCACGGGTTTGTACCACCGGATGACCTTGCTGCTCCAGCCAGCGCTTTACCGTACTGATCGCTGTGGTTTTACCAGCGCCTTCCAGCCCTTCAATAACAATAAACTGGCCTTTTTTCATGGTTTTTTTCCAAAAATATACTGCTGAACTGCGGCGTTATGTTGTTTTAACGTCGCTGAAAACTGATGCGACCCATCCCCTTTGGCGACAAAATACAGCATCTCGCTCAGCAGCGGGCGGGCTGCTGCCTGTAACGAAGTTGCGCTGACCATGGCGATAGGTCCCGGCGGCAGGCCAAAATGGACATAAGTGTTATAAGGATGCGGATCTTTCAAATGCGCGCGGGTGATATCACCCTGATAACGATCGCCTAAACCATAAATCACCGTCGGATCGGTTTGTAACTTCATTTTTTGTTGCAAACGGTTGACGAAAACCGAAGCAATCAACGGTTTTTCCGCCAATTGACCGGTTTCTTTTTCAATAATTGAAGCCAGGGTTAATAACTGATATGGCGACTCTAACGGCAGCGCCGGATCCCGTTGTTGCCAGGCCTTGTCCAGTTGTTGCAACAAAGCTTTGTGTGCCCGCAGATAGAGTTGTGAGGCTTTACTGTGCGCCGTGTAATAATAGGTTTCCGGGAAAAACAGCGCTTCGACATTCACCGGTTGCCCCGCCCAAGCGGCCGGCCATTGCACTAATGCTTTTAACGCAGCAACATCCGCCAGATCATTGTGCAGATAGGGCGCTGTTGCCAGTTGCTGCAGGCTTTGCGCCACCGTCTCGCCTTCACGCAACATAAAACTGAACTGCGCGACTTTGCCACTGCGAAATAAGGCCAACTGCTGCAACAACAGATCCGGTTTCACCTGATAAACCCCGGCCTGTAACTTACGTAACTCGGGTTGCCACAGACTGAACAACTTCAGTTGCCAGCATTGGCGCCCGCTT
The DNA here is from genome assembly GCF_059620065.1 of Rheinheimera sp. B2H12. Lineage (NCBI taxonomy): Bacteria > Pseudomonadati > Pseudomonadota > Gammaproteobacteria > Chromatiales > Chromatiaceae > Rheinheimera > Rheinheimera sp. B2H12. Next base: position 2,948,880 of record NZ_CM184363.1, read on the forward strand.
AACAGTCCTTGTTGCTGCCAACGCTGGCATAAGGTTGACAAAGAAGTGCCTGGGGTAATTTCGAGGTAGGGACCACTGAGCGCCAACCGGCTTTGCTGAAACTGCTGAATATCATTGCGTACGCCAAAAGCAGCCACCGCCAGCAACAAGCTGACGACCAAAAATGTTCTGAACATCGTTATCATTTCACATCCGTTGAAGCTAGCCGTGCCACCGGCAATAGATCCCGACTGAAATAGTCAGTGGATAGCACGTTATTGTTCTGTTGATTGATAAAATTCACATAAGCCTGTTGCAATGGCCGTACTGGCGCCAGATCCAAGCTAAGGCCGGCAAATTGCCGGACCGGCACCAGTCCCATCAGCGCATTACAGGCCAGCATGGCTGTTGCCTGTTGTAACTGAGCTAACGGGTAACAGCCGGGCGTTATCTGCAGATAATCCAGCAACCATTGCCGGGTGACACCAGCGACACCTGCCTGATGCAACCTGGGGGTATGCCAACGACCCTGCTGATAAAAGAACAAGTTCGCCGCCGACAATTCAGTGACCAGGCCAGTGCTATCACAAGCCACTAAGTCATCTGCCTGACTGCGTTCAACTTCGGCTTTGAGCAACACAGTTTCCAGCCGACTGGTATGTTTGATGCCAGCCAGCAGCGGTTGGGTCCCCAGTTGCAGTGTGGCGACATCTAAGCGTAGCCCCTGTTGTTGCAGGCTTTGGTAATCCGGCATCGGACTGGCACTGCAATAACACTGCACTTGCGCAAAACCAGTCGGACTATAACCCCGGCCGCCCTGTCCTCGGCTGATGATGATTTTCAATACTTGCTCGGGCGCACTAATCTGTTGCTCAGCCTGTTGTTTTAACCAAATTTCATCCACCGCTGGCATGCCAAGGCGCTGCAAAGACGCACTCAGCCGCAGCCAATGATAAGGCCATAACAACAACTGGCCCCGGGAAACCCGGATCGTGGTAAAAACGCCATCACCATACTGAAAACTGCGATCAGAAATGCTTGGCTGCTGCACCGAAATCCCCCGCCGAAAAATAAAGTGGCAGTATGCCTGAAATTTTTCCTGCTGGAAATGCAAACGCCGCACCAGCTGGACTGCTGGTGCGGCGTTGTTGCTTTTGTCGGCAAGGTATTAGATTTTACGGAACAAAATAGAACCGTTGGTGCCACCAAAACCGAAGGAATTACAGAGTGCATAGTCCATCGACACTTGTCGGGACTCATGCGGTACATAATCCAGATCACAACCTTCACCTGGCTGGTCCAGGTTAATGGTGGGGGTCACCACTTGATCCTGTAACGACAAGATCGTAATGATCGATTCAACCGAGCCGGCAGCACCCAATAAGTGACCGATCATCGATTTACTGGAGCTGACCATTAAAGTATCGAGCGAATTGGCAAACACTTTTTTGATAGCCATCGTTTCTGCAATATCACCCGCCGGCGTCGAAGTACCGTGGGCATTGATATAGGCGACTTGCTCTGGCGCTACAGCTGCATCTCTGAGAGCGTTTGCCATCGCATTCGCGCCACCACGACCATCTTCAGGTGGTGAGGTCATATGATAAGCGTCACCGCTCATGCCAAACCCCACCAGCTCGGCGTAAATTTTGGCACCACGGGCTTTGGCGTGTTCATACTCTTCTAACATCACCACGCCGGCACCATCGCCCAGCACAAAACCATCACGGTCTTTGTCCCATGGCCGACTGGCTTGTTGCGGCGCATCGTTACGGGTTGATAAAGCTCTGGCCGCACCAAAACCACCCATGCCTAAATGAGTTGAGGCTTTTTCAGCACCACCTGCCAGCATGGCATCAGCATCACCGTAAACAATCATCCGGGCAGCATGGCCAATATTGTGCACGCCAGTGGTACAGGCAGTGACGATACTGATATTTGGTCCCTGCAGGCCTAGCATGATTGATAAATGACCGGCAATCATATTGATAATGGTCGAAGGCACAAAGAAAGGTGATAACTTACGCGGACCACTGGCCAGCAATTTTTCATGATTTTCTTCAATCAGACCCAGACCGCCGATGCCTGAACCGATAGCAGCACCAATACGACCAGCGTTTTGTTCAGTGATTTCAATGCCGGAATCGCGAAACGCTTGAATACCCGCCGCAACGCCATATTGGATAAACATATCCATTTTCCGCGCTTCTTTGGCTGGGAAAAAGTTTTCAACATTAAAATCTTTAATTAAACCGGCAAACTTCGTGCTGTAGGCTTCAGTATCAAAGTGCGTGATCAAACCGATACCGCTTTTTGCCTGCTGTAAGCCCTGCCAGGTAGATGTAACATCATTACCTAGGGGGGTCAGCATACCTAATCCAGTTACAACGACTCGACGTTTAGTCACTATTATCCTCCGCAAGGAAATTTACTTTCTCTGCTTTACTGCTGCAAACCCATGTTAGGTCAGTGGTTTGTCTGTGCCAGAAATGAAAACGGGTAGCTTAGCTACCCGTCTGCATCGCGCTTAGCTTATTCAGCGTGCGCCTTGATGTAGTCGATAGCAGACTGTACGGTCGTAATTTTTTCTGCTTCTTCATCAGGAATTTCAGTATCGAATTCTTCTTCCAGCGCCATGACCAGTTCAACTGTGTCTAAAGAATCGGCACCCAGGTCATCCACAAAAGAAGCTTCGTGTTTTACGTCTTCTTCTTTAACGCCTAATTGCTCAATGATAATTTTCTTAACGCGTTCTTCGATGTTGCTCATCTTTTCTTCCTTTTTCTCATATAAATCGCAACAATTCGTGCAATTTTGTGTGGCGGCTAGTTTAGTGGCAAGCGCGGTTCGATGCAAGCAATGAGGTGGTCATTTCCTGCTGGTCGAACCTGATTCGCTTAAACCATATACATGCCACCGTTAACGTGAATCGTTTCACCGGTGATATAAGCCGCCTGGCGGGATGCCAAAAAGGCGACCGTTGCCGCAATTTCTTCAGGTTGACCAAGACGATTCGCCGGCACCTGACCAAAGATTGCTTGCTTTTGCTCATCTGAAAGATCTTTGGTCATATCAGTATCAATAAAACCAGGAGCAATCGCGTTGACAGTTATACCACGAGAAGCTACTTCTTTCGCAAGAGATTTTGTAAAACCTAACACCCCGGCTTTGGCCGCTGCATAATTGGTCTGACCTGCGTTACCCATTGATCCAACTACAGATCCAATGGTGATGATCCGGCCATAACGTTTTTTCATCATACTGCGCAGTACCGCTTTGCTCATCCGGAATACCGACGTCAGATTGGTCTGCATAATGTCAAACCACTCTTCATCTTTCATCCGCATCAGCAGATTATCGCGGGTAATACCGGCATTATTCACTAAAATATCGATTTCACCAAAATTTGTTTTGATTTGTTCCAGGCATTGCTCGATAGACTCGGCGTTTGCCACATCCAAAACCAGGCCCTGACCAGTCCCCAAATAATCGGCAATTGCAGCAGCACCTTTTTCAGTGGTGGCTGTGCCAATCACTTTAGCGCCTAAAGCGGCCAACTGTTCTGCAATGGCACGGCCAATACCGCGGCTGGCTCCGGTCACCAGTGCGACTTGGCCTTCTAATGAAATAAAAGCTGTCATAATAATCCTTGCTTAACTTGATGCCGACTGTAATGCGCTTTGCAATGAAGCCACATCATTCACTGAACTGGTGGTTAAATTTTTATCAATACGTTTAATCAACCCAGCCAATACCTTACCAGCCCCTAGTTCAATTACATCAGTGACACCTTGTGCTGCTAACCATTCGATGGTTTCAGTCCAACGTACCGGGTTGAATAACTGACGGATCAGAGCATCTTTGATGGCATTTTGTTCCGTCGCCACAGCTACATCAACATTATTCACCACAGGTATGACAGTGGGATGAAAAGTTAACGCAGATAAATCAGATTGTAATTGTTCCGCCGCAGGTTTCATCAAGGCACAATGCGATGGCACGCTGACCGGTAAAGGTAAAGCTCGTTTGGCACCATAACTTTTGCAAAGTTCACCGGCACGTTCTACTGCAGCTTTGTGACCGGCAATCACCACCTGGCCAGGCGAATTGTAGTTGACCGGCGCGACCACTTCGTCAGCAGCCGCTTCAGCACAAGCTTTGCTGATCAATGCATCGTCCAGACCAATAATGGCGGACATGGCACCGGTGCCGGCAGGGACTGCCGTCTGCATATACTGACCGCGTTTCTCTACCAGTTTGACGGCATCTGCCAGGGGTAAAGCGCCGGCACAGACCAGCGCTGAATATTCACCCAGTGAGTGACCGGCAAAATAAGCCGGCACCACCCCACCTTGTTGCTGCCATAACCGATACACAGCCACAGAAGCGGTTAACAAGGCGGGTTGGGTCCGGTGCGTTTCATTCAGATCAGCTTCCGGCCCCTGGGATACCAGTTGCCACAGATCATAACCCAGCGCAGCTGAGGCCTCGGCAAAAGTATCACCGACAATCGCATATTCAGCCGCCAGTTCTGCCAGCATACCGACGGTCTGTGAACCCTGGCCTGGGAAAACAAATGCAAATTTGGTTGTCATAACAAACTCTCTTTTGATGTCAATGCAAGCGACCGTTGTTAATACTTCACCAGCGCTGAAGCCCAGGCAAAACCACCACCGAATGCTTCCAGTAATAACGTCTGGCCACGTTGAATGCGACCATCGCGGATGGCTTCATCCAGCGCAGTGGGTACTGTGGCGGCAGAGGTATTGCCGTAACGATCAAGATTGATCACCACTTGTTCCATCGGCAAATCCAGTTTGCGGGCAACGGCAGCAATAATGCGCAGGTTGGCCTGGTGCGGCACCAGCCAGTCGATTTGCGATTTATCCAGATTGTTCGCCGCTAAAGTCTGTTCAACCACTTCAGATAACTTGGTCACCGCAACTTTAAATACGTCGTTGCCTTTCATCACACCCCAGCTGTTGTGCACTGAAACTTCATCACCACGGCGTGGATTGTTGACATAAAGCAAATCAGAATATTTGCCATCAGAATGGATATGGGTAGACAAAATGCCTGGCTGTTCAGAAGCTTCCAGCACCACAGCACCGGCAGCATCACCAAACAAAATCACCATACTGCGATCTTCCGGGCTGATTAACTGCGACAGACAATCTGCGCCGATCACCAATATGCGTTTGGCCATGCCACTTTTAATGAATTGGTCGGCCACGCTCAAGGCATAACAAAAACCGGCACAAGCGGCAGAAATATCAAAGGCAGGAATATTGGGAATTTCCAGCTCGCGCTGAACTTCACAGGCCGAACTGGGTAAGGCTGTGGCACCACTGGTCGTCGCGAGCACAATCATGTCAATGCTGTTTTTATCAATGCCAGCTGCTTCAATCGCTTTTAATGAAGCCTGAGTACTCATGGTCGCCACGGTTTCGTGTTCACCAATAATACGGCGTTCGCGGATACCGGTACGTTCGATAATCCACTCATCGGTGGTTTCGACCATAGTTTCTAAATCGGCATTGGTACGGATTTGCGCCGGAAAATAACTGCCGGTGCCTATAATGCGTGAATACATGGGGACCTACGCTTTATCGATTAATACGTGTTCCAACCGGTCTTTTATTTTTGCAGGCACCTGGCGTTCAACCTCGCGCACTGCTTGCCGGATGGCACTTAGAAATGCTTCTTTAGTCGCATTTCCGTGACTTTTCACTACAATTCCGCGCAATCCTATCAGACTTGCACCGTTATAGTGGTCGGGGTTCACGCCGGATCCGATACTTTTTAGCAGTGGTTTGATCATCCAGCCGAATAAATGTGCAGACATGCTGTTTTTTAACGCATGTTCCAGCCGTTTGATAATAAGTTTTGCCACACCTTCACAGGTTTTCAGTGCAACATTGCCAACAAAGCCATCACAGACAATCACATCCGCTTTGCCAGAAAAAATATCATTGCCTTCAATGTAACCGATGTAATTGATATCCGGACATTCTGACAATAATAAAGAAGTGCGTTTGATCTGATCTGAGCCTTTGATTTCTTCTTCGCCCATATTCAGTAAAGCCACTTTGGGTTTGCAGATGCCTTCGACTTCTTCCGCCATCACGGCGCCCATCACAGCAAACTGAAATAGCGTGTCGGCATCACAATTGACGGTGGCGCCCAAATCCAGCATAAATACCGGGCTACCCACTGTGGTTGGTAAAGCACTGACCAAAGCCGGTCTTTCAACACCGCCCAGCATTTTCAGCACAAAATGCGCCATGGCAATTAAAGCACCGGTGTTACCAGCACTGACACAAGCCTGAACTTGTTGCTTTTCGACCAAATCTAACGCCACCCGCATCGAAGAATCACGTTTGGTACGCAAAGCCACTGAAGGCCGATCGGTCATCAGAACTTGTTGGGAGGCGTGTTTGATACTGAGTTGCGGATGGTCAGCATAACCGGCGTTGAGCAGTTGCTGTTGTAGTAACGTGCTGTCACCGCAGAGAATTAAATCAAGAAAAGGGAATTCGGCAACAGCGTCAATAGCTGCTGGAATAGTAGATAGGGGGCCATGGTCGCCCCCCATCATATCTAATGCTAAAGTAAGCCTTGATGGTTGCAACGAGTGCACCGCGACTTATTTAACTTTACGGCCTTTGTAGAAACCGTCAGCAGTGATGTGGTGACGACGATGCGTTTCACCAGTCGTTGCGTCTACAGACAGCGTTGGCCCAGTCAACGCATCATGAGAACGACGCATATCACGTCTTGCACGAGATTTTTTGTTCTGTTGTACAGCCATTGCTATTCTCCTAAATTACTTTTTCTTCAATTCTTGCAATATTGCAAATGGGTTCGGTTTTTCTGGTTCCGGCTCTATATGCCCGAAGCTCGTCTGCAACTTTGTTGGATCGCATTGATCAACATCATGCATCGGGAACAGCGGTAAAGCCAGAATTAATTCGTCCTCAACCAATTGCCTCAAGTTGACTTCGCCGTGTTCGTTTTTTTCGATCACGTCGTAGCGTTCCGGAATATCATCGTGAGCCGAATCATCCCCTTTAACAGGGGTATATGCAAAGCTGCTGTCAATCGCCAGTGACATGAAGTCACCACACCTTTCACAGGTCAGACTAACAGTACAGCGGGCTTGACCTTCAATGAAGACCAGTCCTTGTTCGTCGGTTCCGCAATTTATAAGCACAGCAACATCACCCGCTGAATCTGCCAGTAACTCGGTAAAACGAGTCAGGGTGTTCATCGGAATAATACCATCGTAACTGAGCCTTTTTTGCGCAGTCCGGGTTGGATCTATGGTGATTGGAATTTTTACCTTTTGCATAAGGCGCGCATCATATAGATCAAGGGCTGTACTGTCAAAGGGTTGATCCGATTTTTGTTAATTTTTCGCGCGCTAAGTGCTGAAAAAATCAGTATAGTGCCCGCTGCTGCTTTTTTACTGACTTTACCGGAGCCTGTTATGTCTGAAAATCTGTGGTTAGCTTCAACCTCTATCTACCGCAAAGCCCTATTGGAAAAGCTGACCCCCCATTTTAACACTGCGAAACCTGAGGTCGATGAAACGCCACAACCAGGCGAAAGTGCCGAGGCACTGGTTGCCCGTCTGGCGATCGCCAAAGCCAATGCTGTGGCCGGCGGGTTAAGCACCGGCCTGGTGATTGGCTCTGATCAAGTGGCGTTATTTGGCGATGAAATTCTGGGCAAACCGCATACTGTTGAGAACGCGGTAGCGCAACTGAGTAAATTTAGTGGCCACAAAGTGACGTTTCTGACCGGCTTAGCGGTAGTGAATGCCGCAACAGGCACTGTCAGCCATTGTGTCGAGCCTTTTTATGTCCACTTCCGACCGTTAACTGCTGAGGATATACACTGCTACGTCCAACGCGAACAGCCGCTCAATTGTGCGGGTAGCTTTAAAAGTGAAGGCCTTGGCATCACCTTATTCAGTAAACTGGAAGGTGATGATCCAAATAGTCTGATTGGCTTACCGCTGATCCGGCTGCATCAATTACTTAAAGCCCAGGGCCGCGATTTATTGCTACAGCCTTAGCGCTACTTGGCTTGCCAATGGATGGCAAGCTAAGTTATTAACAGTGCGCTGGTAACTCAGGCAACGAATCAATCACGGCTTTGGGGGCGAAAGGCGCAAAATCAGCCGGACCATGCACACCATGAGTGATTCCGACACGCGGCATCGCTATGGCATGCGCCATCGCCAGATCATGTACCGTATCACCCACCATCAAGGCTTGTGCTGGCTGCAATTTCAAATATGCCAGAATTTGCTGCAGCATTTGTGGATGGGGTTTAGACTGGGCTTCATCAGCACAACAACTGGCGGTAAAAAAATGCCCCGTGTCGGTTTCGTCCCACATCCGCTGCAAACCACGGCGCATTTTACCGGTCGCAACAGCTAACAGATACCCCTGTTGCTGCAACTGGCTGAACACGTCGCGGGCACCGCTAAACAAAGGTGTCGGTGTGTTGTCATGATGCTGATAGGCATCTTTATAAGCCTCTGCCAGCAACAACCGGGTCGCGGCGTCCGCTTGCGGAAATAATCTGGCAAAAGCCGGATCCAGGCTTAAACCGATAATTTGTTTGGCTTCGTCATAACCAGGCACTGCCAGCATATTTTGCGCTGCTGCCATTTGCACACAATTGACAATTTTGCCAACTGAATCCATCACTGTGCCGTCCCAGTCAAAAATCACTACTTTTACTGCTGACATTATTGCTTCTATCTCTTAGCTTACGGATTGGGCTATCGCGACGTGCAACGGGCGACGTAGCGGAAGCCATACATTATTTTTTAACCAATCGGGTCAGAATTTTTTCCAGTTCATGATCCAGCGGCGCTTCCCATTTCATCACCAAGCCGGTATTCGGATGAGTGAACGCCAGCGTTTTGGCATGCAGATATAACCGTTTCAGTCCCAGACTATTCATCTGTGCGGTAAATTCATTAACACCGTATTTATCGTCACAGGCAATCGGATGGCCCATACAAGCAGTATGCACCCGGATCTGATGCGTCCGGCCAGTCACCGGAAAAGCTTCGACCAAAGTACCCTCGGCATAGCGCTGTAAAATCTTAAAGCGGGTTTCTGAAGGTTTGCCTTCTTTTTCATCGACCCGTACCACCCGCTCGCCAGATTGCAGGGTATTTTTCTTCAATGGCGCCGTCACTTTTTTATCGCGCGCATCCCACTGCCCTGCCACCAGCGCCCAATATTTCTTTTCCACGGTTTTGAGCCGCAGTTGTTCATGCAAATTGGTCAGCACTGAGCGTTTTTTGGCTATCAATAAACAGCCTGAGGTATCACGATCCAGCCGGTGGACTAATTCAAGAAATTTAGCGGTAGGCCGCAGCGCCCGCAGTGCTTCAATGACGCCAAATTGCAAGCCGCTGCCACCGTGCACTGCCATGCCGGTCGGTTTGTTCAACACGATTAAATCATTGTCTTCAAATAAAATATGACTTTCTAAATTTTTCACCAGCGACAGTTTAGTCGACACCTGATCTTTCTCTGCTGCCACCACCAACGGCGGCACCCGCACCTGGTCAGCTGACTGTAACTTGTACTCAGGTTTGGTACGGCCTTTATTGACCCGTACTTCACCTTTTCGGATCACCCGGTAAATTACACTTTTCGGCACACCTTTGAGTCGCGTCAGCAAAAAGTTGTCCAGCCGCTGGCCGGCATATTCTTCATCCACATCAATATATTGGATTGGCGTTTTGATTTCATCTGTCATGGATATTTGCTGCTCTGCCGCTGGTAGAATTCACTACATTTAAGTTGCTATTAATGTCTGATTGGTGTGATAATCAGCCCGCTAATTGTGCCGGTGGTCAAGCCACATCAGGCCATTAGGGCGCTCAACAAGACGTAAGAGAAGCTGTGAGGCACCGTTCGGGAAACGGATCATACCTAATTCGTGGTGAAAACCAACGATTTTATCTTTCCTGAACGAGAATAAACGCCAGATGCTTGAGGTAATGCTGCGTAATCTGTTACCAATACCAGCACAACACCGCTTCCGGTCTGTGAGCACAAAAATTAAAAAGACAGCTATAACGCAGCGCTCGTAAGCGATGTGATTCAGAGCAAATTTGTAACACGGCTGGGGTTCCAATCCGGCCGGATTAGCAAGATTGATAATAACAATTGATAATTAATTGATTATTCAAGCATTCCAGTCGGGAGACTGCACCAGAAACATGTTTGACAACATCTGACACGCAAACGAAATGCGCGCTGTTGTTGTGGCTGAACGAACGAGTCAGACACAATGAAAAGAATGCTCATTAACGCGACGCAGGAAGAAGAAATCCGCGTTGCCCTGGTCGATGGCCAGAAACTGTACGACCTGGATATCGAAAGCCCAGGCCATGAACAAAAAAAGGCCAACATTTATAAAGGCCGTATTACCCGCGTAGAACCAAGCTTAGAAGCAGCTTTTGTCGACTATGGCGCTGAGCGTCATGGGTTCCTGCCGTTAAAAGAAATCTCCCGCGAATATTTCCCGCAAGGTTATTCCTTCGATGGTCGCCCGAATATCAAAGAAGTAGTGCGCGAAGGCCAGGAAGTTATTATCCAGATTGATAAAGAAGAACGTGGCCAGAAAGGTGCTGCGCTGACTACTTTTATCAGTCTGGCTGGTTCTTATCTGGTGCTGATGCCAAACAACCCAAGAGCAGGTGGCATTTCGCGCCGGATTGAAGGCGATGAACGGCAGGAATTAAAAGATTCATTAGGTCAGTTAGAAATGCCGGATGGCATGGGTTTGATTGTCCGCACCGCTGGGGTGGGTAAATCTTACGAAGAGCTGGATTACGACTTAAAAGCGCTGATGAAACACTGGTCAGCGATCACCACCGAAGCACAAAACCGCCCTGCCCCATTTCTGATCCATCAGGAAAGCAACGTGGTATTCCGGGCGATCCGCGATTACCTGCGGCGTGATGTTGGCGAAATTTTGATCGACAACAACCGAATTTTTGATGAAGCCAAACTTTATATCCAGCAATTCCGGCCCGATTTCGCCCATCGGGTGAAGATGTATCAGGGCGAAGTGCCACTGTTTATGCACTTCCAGATTGAAACCCAGATTGAAACTGCCTTCCGTCGCGAAGTCCGGTTACCTTCTGGTGGTTCTATTGTCATCGATTCCACCGAAGCTTTAACGGCGATTGATATCAACTCATCAAAAGCAACTAAAGGTGGCGATATTGAAGAAACCGCCTTTAACACCAACTTAGAAGCTGCCGATGAAATTGCCCGTCAACTCCGTCTGCGTGACTTAGGTGGTTTGATTGTCATCGACTTTATCGACATGACGCCAGTGCGGCATCAGCGTGAAGTAGAAAACCGCTTAAAAGAAGCGGTGAAACAAGATCGTGCCCGCGTCCAAATCGGCCGTATTTCGCGTTTTGGTTTGCTGGAAATGTCACGTCAGCGTTTACGCCCATCTTTAGGTGAGTCCGCCACGCATGTGTGTCCACGTTGTCATGGCCGCGGTACTATCCGCAGCACCGAATCTTCGGCGTTATCGATTTTACGCTTAATCGAAGAAGAAGCGATTAAAGACAACACCAGCCAGATTCATGCGCAGGTGCCGGTGTCAGTTGCCACTTACCTGATGAATGAAAAGCGTGAGTCTATCCGCCGCATCGAAAGCCGGTTAGGTGTACGCATTTATATCATTCCAAATGAACATATGGAAACGCCACACTATGAAGTGACGCGTATTCGTATCGATGAAGAGATCGAAGAATCCAGCTACAACATGGTGAAAGCCCCAGCGATGCAAAATGCCTTGTATCAGCCGGTGTCAGATGCGGTGAAAGAAAAACCTGCCATCGCAGCCATGTCGTTACAAGAAGCGCCAGCCACTGCTGCTGCCGCTCCTGTCGCGAAACCTGTGGTCAAAGCAGCCGCGGTAGCTGAAGTAACCGAGTCTGGTTTGATTGGCAAAATTACCGGTTTCTTTAAATCATTATTCGGTACAGCGCCAGCAACTGTTGAAGTGGAAAAAACCGAGCAACCACAACGCCGGGTCAATAACCGCGACAATAAAAACCGTCGTAATGGTCGTAACAACCCGAATCGTCGGCCAGAAGGCCAGGACGAGCGTGGTCAGCAGCGCGATGAACGGGTCCGTGAGGAGAAATCACGTGACGACAAACCGCGTGATGAGCAAAAAGGCAATCGGCAAGAACGACCGAACCGCGGCGAACGCCCGGTACGTCCTGAACGAACCGACAAGGCTGAACGTCCGGATCGTGCTGAACGTGTTGAGCGCACTGAGCGTACCGACCGGCCAGAACGTGCTGACAAAGCTGAACGTCATGACGGCAAGAAACCACAGGCTGAGAAATTGCCAAAAGTCGCAGTCGTCGATAGCGAAGAAGAACTGGTGAGTTCAAGCAAAGTCGCTGAGCGCCGGCAACGTCGCAATATGCGTAAATCAGTCCGGTTAGAAAAAGCCGTCAGTGCGGAGCAACTGGTTGTCGCAACTGAAGCTGTGGTGGCTGATGCTGCAGTGGTTGAAACTGTGGTCGCCGTCCCTGCTGCGGTGGCAGTCGCTGAAGTTGCTACTAACGAAGTTGCTGCTGACACTGCAATCAACAACATTGCAGTGCCTGTGACTGTCACTGAAACTGCCGTTGAAACTGTTGCTGCTGACGAGAGCCCTGAAGAAGTGGCTGAGACGGAACAAAACGCAGAAAATCGCAGCCGTTCGCGTCGCTCGCCACGGCATTTAAGAGCTGCTGGTCAAAAGCGGAAAAAAGAGCAACAAGCTGGTGAAAGCGATGAAGCGGTGACAGCCCGTTACCCTGCGGATGAAGCGACTGAAATTGCCGCCACTGCCGAGCAACAACTGGCGTTGCCGATTGAAACTGCCGTAGTTGACGCCGCTACTGATGTGACTGCACCTGTGGTCACTACCAGCATTGTCGCAGAAAGCCAGACTGCAGAGGTTGCCGTTGCGGTGTCGCCGGACAGCGATACTGCAAGCACCGACAGTACTACTGCTGTTGTGGCTGAGGCCACCGACGCAGCAGTTGAACCAACGCCAGCTAAACCACGGCAACGCCAGCGTCAGCGCCAGCCAGCTGTAGACCCTGTAATTGCGGTTGAAGCTGCGCCGGTGCAGCCGGAAGTCGTGACTGCAGAGACTGTAACCGCTGAAGTGGTGGCATCAGCTGTGCTTGCTGAAGTAGCTGTTGCAAGCGAAACGCCTGTGGAAGCAGTGGTCGTGGCCACTGAGACTGTTGCAGTTGCAACTGAAATCGCGGAACAATCCGCTGATGCAGTACCAACGACAGCAGCGGTGTCTGAAGTGGTGGTGGCGGCTGCACCTGTGGCCGAAGCTCCAGCTCCAGCTCCAGCTCCAGCTCCAGCTCCAGCTCCAGCGAGTAAAGCACGTGCCAACCGTTATGGCAATATGGTGACATCGACGATGACCAAACCTGCAGCAACTGCGGATGAAGTTGTGGTTGAAGCACCAGTGGCAAAACCTGCAGCAGAACGGCCGGTAGTGGTTTCCAGCAGCAGAACTGCTCGTCAGATCAGCACAGCGCCAATGACCAAACCACAATCAGTCGACGAGTAAGCAGACTGACGGAGCACAGCCGCCGCTTGATGTGAACGGCTGATGCAGCTAAAAAGGCCCAGACGGGCCTTTTTTTATGCGCTCTCGTTGCGAAGCCGGCATAGGAGACATCGTCAGCCGCAGCTCAGCAAATCTCCAGCGCTGAAATTCATCCGTCAGCACTCGCAATGTTACCGCCTATTGCAGCACTCAGTGCGGTGAACTTAGTAATAAATCCAACTGCTGGTTCTGTAGTTATAGCCCTTACGTGAATACTGACACTGACCCACTGCACCATACCAATCAATAATAGTGCCGTACTGGCTCGGGTTACCCACTTTTTCCTGATATAAAAACTGCCACTGGCAACTGCTGCTGGTCACAGCCGCTTTTGCAACTGCCGGCTGGGCGGCAGCACCAACTGAACACAAAACTAACGCACACACAGCAGCGCTGATAAATGCTTTCATACATATTCCTTCTGATTGTTGATATAAAACCTGGTGCAGCAGAGCCCTGCTTGTTGCGAAAATGACAACGCTGTCATTTTCTTTGATTAAAAAACCGGGCATATCCCGGTTGTGGCTGCGAACGATGCAGGTCTCTGTCATTGACAATATCAAGCGCAATGGCCGAAGTAATGCTGACAATGCAGTTATTAGTTATTTATCAAAAATTCATTTAAATGCAGCGATATAGCTGATTCTGTGATAATTCAGGCAAGTGGTCCTCTCAGCGTTGACGGCAGTGACCACATTCGGCAACACAACAGTTTGTGCTTACTGGCAAGCACAATATGCGACTGGCCGCTGTAGCAATTTAGCACTGCAACGGCCAGCCAGCAGCTTACTGGATATAACGGGCAAAAAACTGTTGTATGGCCGTCAGCGCCGGCAAACGGTATGCATCAGCTTCGATTAACAGCTCGTGGGCGGCGCCATCAATGACCTTGACCGCCCCACCTTCACAGTGCGGGCCTAACGCCTGACAAAACTGTTGCTGCGCTGCGGCCGTGACAATAGCATCGGCACCGGCCTGAAGTATCAGCACCGGCGTTTTGATTTGACCGGCAATCTGCGGTAATTCCGCAGCAACATGGCAAGCTTCCGTCAGCCAGTGCCAGCTCGGCCCACCCAATTGTACTTTAGGATATTGCTGATAAGCAGCCCGAAAGCGCTGATAACGCAGCTCGGAGTGGGTATAGGGATTATCACTGAAAGTCCCGGCCTGATAGGGCTTCGCAGAAAAGCCGGCATAACAGTCCGGACAAGTCCAGCTCAAAGCCGAAGCCAGGTAACAACCATCTGACGGACCAAACAGCAACTGCGTATTGGCCTGATGCATCGGCGACGCCATTACCGCCGCCTGAAAACTATCCGGATATTGCGCCAGATAGTAGCTCAGAATAGCGCCCCCCATCGAATGCGCCAGCGCCAGCGGTTGAGCACTGAACTCGGGTTGCATCTTTTGCATAAAAACGTGTAAATCATCGACATAAAGCTGGAAGTCTTCCACATGACCGAGCTGCGGATCCGCTAACATCCGGCCGGACAAGCCCTGACCCCGGTGATCATAAGCAAACACGGCATAACCCTGCCGGCTTAAGTCGTAAAACAGTTCCTGATACTTAATCACCGATTCAGTACGGCCAGCAATCAGCACAATACTGGCTTTTGCCGCCGCCGGTTTCACATAAGCAAAATGCAGCGGCACGCCACCTGCCCCATTAAAACTGCCTTGCACCACTTGTTGTTGCCAGAATTGCTCAATCTGCTGACTGTGGCTGGCGAGCTCAGTTTCAGTCAGCCAGGCAACAGCTGTCGCAGGCGCTTGCAATTGTTGCGCTGACAAGCCAGGTACTAGCAGCGTCGCCGATAACAAAACAGCCCGGCAACACAAAGATAAGCGCAATGTCATACTGCTTTTACCTGCCGGCTCAGCTTCAGCAATGCATGCAGTTGTTGCACTATCGCCGACTGAATACGCTCATCCGTTAAACTGCCGTCCGCAGCAAAGGTGCCGGCAAAAGCATTGGCAAAGACTTCTGGTTTGTTGACAAAATGTAAGTCAAGGAACACGCCAATCTGACGCAAATGATACTGAGCCCTGGAAGTTCCCATACCGCCACCGGCCCCCATGATAGCCGCCGCTTTGCCAGCCAGCAGATGATTATCTGGTTCACGTGATAACCAGTCCAGTGCATTTTTCAGCGCTGGCGCCACTGAATAATTGTATTCAGGGCAGCCAAATAACAATGCATCTGCGCTGGCAGCCTGAGCAATCAGCTGTTGTACTGCGGCTGGTTTTTCCGTCAAGTCCGCATTATAAAACGGTACTTGTTGTAAATCAGCCAGTACAATCTCGACACCTTGTGGCGCATGTTGCTGGGCATATTTTAATAAGGTTAAATTGTGTGATTTGGCGCGTAAACTGCCACAAATCGCCAGAATAGTCAGTTGGCTCATCTTCACTCCTTGCTGATTACCAAGCCGCAGCGTTGCGACTCAGGGTTGCGGTGACATTATTCAGCTTGCCAGCCACTGAAGTCAGCACTATGACATCAGTAACCAGGTCTCGCCGGTAAAAATCAGTATGAACGCCAGTGCCGTCACTGACAATGGCTGCTCGATGAAAATCAGCCGCTGGCTCAGCAACTTAAAACAGCCGTAGCGCTTAACGCGTGAGCGGCCATGGATAAGTAAACAAACACAGGTGACTAAAATTCAACAACGCATGGGCCAGTACGGCTAACCATAACCGACCGCTGTGCAGATAAATCAAGCCATACAACAGGCCTGCCACAGTGGCAAGCAGCGCATAAAGCCAGCCACCGGCCAGATGAGCCAGCCCAAACAAGCTGGACGCCAGCACTAAAGCGATCAGCGGACCAAACTTCTGCTGTAATTGCCGCTGCAGATAACCACGGAAAAATGCTTCTTCCACCAAACAGGTCAGCAACAAATTATTCAGTAAAAAAAGCCACCACCAGGTCGGTAATTTCAATTCAGGCCGGATAAAGTCTGCCGACAGCGCTAACGCACTGAGCGCTGTGATGGACAACAGCAGCAATAAGCCCCAGCGCAACCATTCTGCAACTGTCACTGCTGCAGTCGACGGCTGCCAACCGGTCAGCGTTAACCTGGCCTGGTGCTGGTTCAGCTCAGGCAGCATGTAGACTAAGATAAAAAGCGCCAGTGGTTTATCCAGATTCAGATACATAGACCAGAGCGCACTGTCGGCACCGGCTTGTACCTGCGACAGCACCAGCCAGTTATCAAAGCCGGGGATCAAATGCAAACTGAGCGCCAGACAAGCCGATACAGCCAGCAGATGCATCAGTACCAACCAATAACCACCACGCCACCGGCACCAGCGCAGCAGTACCAACAATAACAGCAAGCCGCACAGAGTCGTCCATTGCAACAGCGCAAACCATAACGCCAAGCCAACAGCAGCGCCCAGCAGTAACCAACTGACAGCGGCCGTATCGGTCAGACTGTGCTGAGCTGCACTAGTCAGCCGCAGCCGCGGCAGCCACTGCAACAACATAGCAGCAGCCATAAACAGCCAGACCACAGCTTGTGGCTGCATCAAATCAATCAATGGTCCTGTTACGGCCTCAGTCATGCTGTGGCCCCCGTCGCCTTGATATTAGATGGCAAATACTGCAACAAAATCACATCATTGCCGATAATTTCCAACGAAAAACCATCACGTGTCGCCAGGTATTGAAAAGTCTGCTGACTGAAAAAGCTGACATGAGTCGGGTCATTTTTATAATGCCAGCGTGCAAAATCAGCGGTTTGAGGTCTTAACTTCGTCATTAGTCCAAGCCAGCTACCCGCTTTGAGCATTTGCAGCCATAATTGCCATTCCTGTGCAGGCTGATAAAAATGTTCAATGGCTTCAGTACAGCAAATCACATCATACCTTTGCTGCAGCACGCTTTTGTCGGCGGCAAAATAGGGATCGTACACGGCCATCTGCAAACCTGCTTCGGCCAGCATTAAGGATAATGTCGGCCCGGGTCCTGAACCAAAATCCAGCCCCTGCCAAGGTTGGCTGCTGGCATCAGGCTGCGATGGCAACCTTTGCAATAAAGGCGTGGCCAATTTTGCCAGAAACTGGCGGTAACGCTGATCGGCCGGATCATTCTGATGTTGCTGATAAATCGCCAGCTCCGCCTGACTGTCGAGCAAACTGGCTGGATCGGCAAACACCAGATCACAACATGCACAAAGAAAATAACAGCGTCTTTGGTCCTGACTAAAGAAGCCGCTGTGCGGGCTTTGACAAAGTGGACAGCTCAAAACGCTGGCGTGTGGTAATACAGACATCAATAACCCCATCAACCGCAGAAATACAGCATGATAGCAGACAGACTTTATCTCGGCTGGCAGATTCTGTTCACCGTCAGATTCTGTTAGAATTGCCGCGCCTTTTTTCCATCGACAGAAGAAGTGAACATGACTCTTGCAACTCAGGTCCTGGCGGTCAACGACGATCTGCCGATCCGTACTCATTTACCGGTTCACTCCGGCAAAGTTCGTAGTGTGTACTGGCTGACTCCAGCTGACAGTGCTCGTTTAATCCGCGAAAAAAACTATCCGGTTCCGGCCGATACCGAACTGGCCATTATGGTGATCAGCGACCGCATTTCAGCCTTTGATTGCATCTGGCATGGTCAGGATGGTCTGGATGGCGTACCAGGCAAAGGCGCGGCGTTAAATGCAATTTCGAATCACTGGTTTTCGCTGTTTAAACAGCAAGGTCTGGCCGACAGTCATATTCTGGATATCCCGCATCCACTGGTGTGGATTGTGCAAAAAGCCCGTCCGGTGAAAATTGAAGCCATTGCCCGGCAATATATCACCGGCTCCATGTGGCGTGCTTACAGCAAAGGTGAACGCGAGTTTTGTGGCATCACGCTGCCGGAAGGTTTGCAAAAAGAACAGAAACTGGCAGACATTCTGATCACACCATCGACCAAAGGCATTCTGACAGGTCTGGCGGGTGTTCCTGAAGCTGATGATGTCAATATTGCCCGCAGCGATATCGAACGGCATTATCAGGCTTTTGGTTTTGCCCAAGTGTCGGATATCGATCTGTACGAAAAACTGCTCAAAGAAGGTTTTGCCGTCATTAGTCAGGCACTGCAAGCACTGGATCAGATGTTTGTTGATACCAAATTTGAGTTTGGTTATGTCAAAGCCGCTGACGGTAATGACCAACTGATCTACATGGACGAAGTCGGCACGCCGGACAGCTCACGGATTTGGGATGGATCTGCCTGGCGCGATGGCCACATTGTCGAACAATCGAAAGAAGGTTTCCGCCAGTGGTTACTCAACCATTTCCCGGATCCGGACATTCTGCTGAACAAAGACCGGATGCCAGAGCGCGCAGCGCTGGCGCGCGATAACGCCTTGCCAACCGAGGTGATGATGGATATTTCCCGCACCTATTTGGCCATCGCCGAAAAAGTCATTGGCAAGCCGATTGTGTTATCCGCCAATCCAAAAGCTGAAATTATTGCAGTGCTGACTGAACAGTATCAGTTGATTGATTAAGCTATTGCTTTAAATATGAAAAGCCCGCTTGCTGATGCGGGCTTTTTGTTGGCGGCTAAGCTGTTGGCCTTACATCGAAATACCACCGTCGATTTCGACCACCCGACCGGTGAAAAAATCGTTTTCAAAGATATATTTCGCGGTATGCGCAATCTCAGTTGCTTCACCTAACCGACCGACTGGTTTCATTTTTTCTAACCGATCACGGGCTTCAGGTTTCATCGCATCTGTCATCGCGGTACGGATCACGCCTGGTGCTATGGCGCCAACCCGGATGCCATAACGGCCTAACTCACGGGCCCAGGTCACGGTCATCGCAACCACCCCGGCTTTGGCTGCCGCATAGTTGGTTTGGCCCATATTGCCAGAGCGCGCCACGCTGGACATATTGATAATAACGCCCTGACGACCCCGTTGCACCATCAGGGCTGCCGCTTCACGGCCACACAGAAATACGCCGGTCAGGTTGACATCAATCACCGATTGGAACTGCTGCAATGACATTTTGCTTTGCAGTTGGCCGTCTTTATATTTCAGTAACAGACCATCGCGTAAAATACCGGCATTATTGATCAGGCCATCAATGCCGCCAAAATCGCGATCAATGGCGGTAAAAGTGGCTTCAACTTCGGCTTCGACAGCGACATTCGCGACATAAGTGCGGACAGTGACACCCGCAGCGGCTAAATCTGCGGCTGCATCGGCTAATTGTGCTTCGTTCATATCAATCAGTGCCAGATTGGCGCCGGCTGCGACGCACATCCGCGCCATCTCTAAACCAAGGCCCTGCGCGCCACCGGTGATCACAATAGTTTTGCCTGGTAAATTCATCTTCAACCTTTCTCATAATTGCCTGTACTACAGTTCCAGGCGGTGGATTAAAATCAGTAACCGGCAGTTCGCTGCGCTGGCAGAACTGGCTGTCAGCGCCTGCAGTGTCGGTTATTTGCGGCCAAACAGGCGGAAAATACTGGAGAAGTCCAGCTTGCCATTGCCCTGGCGCTGATGTGTCACATATAAATTGCGTGCCAGCGAACCGAGCGGGGTGGCCGATTGACTTAGCTGCGCACACTCGGCAGCCAGTCCCAAATCTTTTGCCATTAAATCGACCATAAAGCCGCCCTGATAATCGTTGCTGGAGGGCACGTTGGGCTGTACATCAGGGCAAGGATTATACAACTCCAGTGTCCAGTTGCGTCCTGAGCTTTTCAGCATAATTTCCGACAGTACTTTTGGATCCAGTCCGTTATCAATCCCAAGCTGTAATGCTTCACTGGTACCGGCCATTAAAATCGATAACAGCATGTTGTTACAGATTTTAGCCACCTGGCCAGCGCCAATATCACCGGCATGAAACAGGTTTTTCCCCATTGCCGTCAGTACTGTCTGCGCTTTGGCAAAATGCTCAGCACTGCCACCCACGATAAAGGTCAAAGTACCGGCTTTAGCACCGCCAACACCGCCTGATACAGGCGCGTCAATAAAAGCAATGCCCTTGGCTGCCAATCCGGCGCCGACCATACGGGCAGTCGCGGCATCAATAGTGGAACAATCCAGCACCAGAGCGCCTGGCGCAATGGCAGCAGCCACGCCTTGTTCACCCAGATACAAAGCTGCCACATGTTTGCCGGCTGGCAGCATCGAAATGACAAAATCAGCGCCCTGCACTGCCGCCTGCGCTGAAGCAGCCACCTGACAGCCTTCGGCCGCCACATGCTGCAGCGCCGCTGCAGATAAATCAAAAGCCTGCACCTGATGACCAGCTTTATGTAAGTTAATGGCCATCGGGCCACCCATGTTGCCTAAACCGATAAACGCGACTGTTGCCATCTTGTAGATCCCTGTTGTTTGCCGTTGACTGCTTGGGCAGTTCTATGCGCCGGCGCATGGTTAATCAAATGATGTCGAGCACCACCTCTGATGCATCAGAGGTGGAAGTGGCACCGGTAAGCTTTAATGCACCCGGCCCAGCTCCTGTAACGGATGGAGTTCAGCCGCCCAGGGGGAACTGAATAATTCGTCAATCACCACTGTTGGCACAGCTTCAACCGAAGGATAACGCCAGGCTGGCTTTTGATCTTTATCAATCAACAACGCCCGGACCCCTTCGGTAAATTCACCGAGCTTGCCACATTGCACACTCAGGCCAAGTTCCAGCCGGAAACTGTCGGCCAGAATTTTTGACTGCCCCAGTTGCAGCAGCCGGTAAACAATATGAGCAGTAATTGGACTGCCATATTGCAACGACGCTTTGGCTTTACTCAGCCATACATCTTCATTCGGCATCGCTAGAATCGCCTGCATGGCACTGGCTAAATCCTGACACTGGGTTAAAGCAGCAATACTTTGCTGATGTAACCGGATCTGACTGGCCGGTTGTTGATTGCGGGACAGTTCTTCCAAATGCAACAATGCATCGGATAATTTCTGATGATTCAGCGCCACTGTATTGCCCCAGCGAATGGTTGTTAATTTGGCAAAAACAGCCTCTTTTTGATTATGTGGAATAAAATGGTCAGCTAAATCAATCAGTTTAGCATCAGCGGCATTGATGGAAGCGCCAGTAAGTCCCAGAAACAAACCACAACCGGCTGGCATCCGGTTTAAGAACCAGCTACCGCCGACATCCGGATACAAGCCAATGGCCATTTCCGGCATCGCAATCCGTGACGTACTGGTCACA
This sequence comes from Rheinheimera sp. B2H12, assembly GCF_059620065.1. NCBI lineage: Bacteria > Pseudomonadati > Pseudomonadota > Gammaproteobacteria > Chromatiales > Chromatiaceae > Rheinheimera > Rheinheimera sp. B2H12. The sequence continues at coordinate 2,970,744 of NZ_CM184363.1, forward strand.
ATCCGATGCGACGCGCCCGCCATCAGACCTAAACCACCGCCCATCACAATGCCGTTGCCCCACACCAGCACCGGCTTATCAAAGGTATGGATCAGATAATCCAGGTGATATTCTTTGGTAAAAAACTCTGTGACATAAGGCTGAAACACACCGGGTTGCTGTTGCATATTGTGGTATAAATCGCGGATATCACCACCGGCACAGAAGGCTTTGTCACCAGCGCCTTGCAGCACCACCAGCGCGACTTGCGGATCGTCTTTCCAGGCCTGCAACTGCGGTAATAACAACTCGACCATCGGCAGACTGAGCGCATTGAGTGATTTTTCGCTATTTAACGTGGCCAGGCCAATCAGCTTGCCATTGTCAGCGCGCATGGTCTCAAACAACACCACCTGAGATTGTTGCATAATGTCCGTCATCAGCCATTCACCCAGTTTGGCTGGCGTTTTTGTAAAAACGCATTGACGCCTTCAACCTGATCCTGACTGTCAAACAAGCCGACGAATAATTCACGCTCCAAAGGTAAAGCGGCATTAATGTTGCCACTGCGGCCTTGTTGGATCAGTTTTTTACAGGCGCTGACCGCCACCGGACTTTGCTCAGCCACTTTATCGGCCAGCAATAACGCGGACTCCAGCGCCAGGCCAGTGGCAACTACGTCCTCAACCAGACCAATTTGCAGAGCCTTGGCAGCCCCGATGCGCTCGCCGCATAAAATCATCCGCTTGGCCCAGCCTTCACCGACCAGCCAGGCCAGATGCTGAGTACCACCGGCACAAGGCAATAAACCGACTTTCGCCTCCGGCAACGCCAGTTGTGCCTGTTCTTCCGCAATCCGGATATCGCAGGCCAAGGCTACTTCTAAACCCCCGCCCATGGCATAACCATTGATCGCGGCAATAGACACACCACGAAATGCGGCCAGAGTTTCGAAAGCTTCACCAAAAATACGCGCCATATCGCCCGCCACAGCTTTGTCGCCACTGGCAAACACATTTAAATCAGCGCCAGCCGAGAAAAATTTCGGCCCTTCCCCGGTGATCACCAGTGCATAAATATTTTTATCCTGGGCCAGTGATTTCACCGCATCCCGCAATTGCGTGAGCGTCTCACGGGTCCAGGTGTTCGCTGGTGGATTGCTGATGGTGACAAGTGCGGTATGACCGCGTTTTTCCAGTTTCAGTTGCGACATGGCAATTCCTTGTTCTGGGCAGTACAGCAGCACAGAGTGCTGCTGTACTGCCTTAAGACTATTCTTAAAATAAGTTGCTGAATTTTATCAGCAATATTGCACAATAACCTTACAAAATGTCATTTGCTGCACTATCGAGTAAACGCCGGCCAATAATCAGTCGCATAATTTCGTTGGTGCCTTCTAAAATCTGATGCACCCGCACATCGCGGAAATGCCGCTCTAGCGGGTATTCTTTGATATAGCCGTAACCACCATGAATTTGTAAGGCCTGATCACAGACCTGGAAACCGACATCAGTGGCAAAACGTTTGGCCATGGCGCAATAGGCGGTTTTTTCCGCGTCGTCACAATCCAGTTTAAATGCGGCCAATCGCACCAGCTGTCTGGCTGCCACTAATTCAGTGGCCATATCAGCCAGCTTAAACTGTAACGCCTGAAATGCCGCTATGGGCTTACCAAATTGTTCACGCTGCAGCATATAATCACGGGCGGTATTTAATGCCTGTTGCGCCGTACCAATGGAACAAGTGGCGATATTGATACGACCGCCATCTAAGCCTTTCATGGCAAAGGTAAAACCTTCACCTTCATTGCCTAAAAGGTTGTGCGCCGGAATACGAACGTTATCAAAAGTCACTAACCGGGTTGGCTGCGCATTCCAGCCCATTTTTTCTTCGGCTTTACCGTAAATCACACCCGCCGCATCAGCTGGCACCACAAACGCAGAAATACCTTTAGGGCCGGCTTCGCCGGTACGCGCCATCACCACTAACACTTCAGTGGCGCCAGCGCCTGAGATAAACATTTTTGAACCGTTGATGACATAACTGTCACCGTCTTTTTTCGCGCTGGTGCGCAGAGAGGCCGCATCTGAACCTGATCCCGGCTCGGTCAAACAATAAGACGCCAGCTTTTCACCGGTCACTAAGCCCGGGCACCATTCGTCTTTCGCCGCTGCAGTACCCCAGGTGGCAATCATCCAGGTGGCCATATTATGAATAGTCAGCATTGCGGTGGTGGCGGTGCAGCCCATCGCCAATTGTTCGAAAATAATCGAAGCATCTAAACGAGACAGACCAAGACCACCGGCCTCTTCCGGCGTGTATAATGAGCAAAAACCGAGCTCACCAGCTTTTTGCAGCACGTCTTTCGGGAAATGATGGGTACTATCCCACTCGGCAGCAAAAGGGGCTAACTCAGTTTGAGCAAACTGACGGGCGGTATCGGCAAAAGCTTGTTGATCTTCGGTTAAATTGAAATTCATTGGGTTACCTTCTTCGTACTGATAGCAAATGACTATCGTTGAACTCGTACAACCTTCTTGTTGCTGCTGGTCAGGCGGACAATCAAAAGCCGTGGCGGGTCCGCCTGTCAAAGCCGCTCAGGCGGCTCTGATCCCCAGTGCAACATTAACGCAAGTTAATCGACATATTCGGCCCGGTCGCCGCCATATCATCTTCAAACCAACGGGCAGTAATGGTTTTGGTTTCAGTGTAAAACCGGACCGCTTGTTTGCCATAAGCATGTTGATCACCGTAGAAAGAGCCTTTCCAGCCAGTGAATGAGAAAAATGGCAGTGGCACCGGAATTGGGATGTTAATCCCGACCTGACCCACTTCAATTTCATGCTGATATTTACGGGCGGCATGACCGCTGGCAGTGAAAATAGCAGTACCGTTGCCATAAGGGCTGGCGTTGACTAAAGCAATAGCTTCATCCAGCGAATTAACGGTCATGGTATTGAGCACAGGGCCAAAGATTTCTTCTTTGTAAATTGCCATCTCTGTGGTGACATTAGCAAACACTGTCGGTCCCACCCAGTTGCCGTTTGGATAGCCGTCCACCACAATGGTCGAACCGTCAACCAGACAAGTGGCACCTTCCTGCTTGCCCTGTTCAATCAGCGACAGCACTCTGGCGCGGGCTTGCGGGCTGATTTGCGGGCCATAAGCTGCATTTGGATCGGTATAAACGCCAGGCCGGACTTTGGCAATAGCAGCAGCCACTTCCGGGATCCACTCGGCGGCAGCACCCACAAAGACCGCGACCGAAATGGCCATACAGCGCTGACCGGCAGCACCAACAGATGCACCGACCAGTGCATTGACTACCTGGTTTTTATTGGCGTCCGGCATAATCACCATATGGTTTTTAGCACCGGCAAAGGCTTGCACCCGTTTCAGATTATCAGTACCAGTTTTATAAATGTATTGACCGACATTGACTGAACCCACAAACGAAATAGCTTTGATATCCTTATGGTGCAACAACACATCGACTTGCTCTTTGGCACCATGCACCACTTGTAACACACCTTTTGGTGCGCCGGCCTGTTCAAACAGTTCGGCAATCCGGTTTACTGTCATCGGATCCTGCTCTGATGGTTTGAGCACAAAAGTGTTACCACAAGCAATAGCCATCGGGAACATCCAAAGCGGGATCATGGCCGGGAAATTAAATGGCGTGATACCGGCACAAACGCCTAGTGGCTGAATATAGCTATAGGTGTCAATGCTGCGGGCCACGTTTTCGACCGTTTCACCCATCATCAGCGACGGAATATTGGCCGCTTGTTCTACCACTTCAATGCCGCGCCAGACGTCACCTTTGGCATCTTCGACCGTTTTACCCAGTTCACGACAAATGATATCGGCGATATCGGCCTGGTGTTCTTTTAATAAAGCGGCAAAACGCATCATCAGACGAGCCCGCTCGGAAACCGGCGTTTCTTTCCAGCTTAAAAATGCCTGTTTGGCTGAACTGATCGCCAGCTCCATCTCGTCCATGGTGGCACAAGGCACCTGCGCGATCACTTCCTGCGTGGCAGGGTTGGTTACCGGGATGAATTTTTCACTGGTCGAGTGTACAAATTCGCCGTTAATAAACAGCTGAACCTTGGTCATAGCTTTGTCCCCGTTTGGTCCCGAGGCGAAACTGCTGCGGGACTGATCTTTGTTAGCATTTGTTAACGCTGTTGATTTAATTATTGTTTTGTATTCAGTCACCGGTTTGCATCAGCGCAGCAAAGCGGTGTATTGCGATAGACGCGCTTAGACTTCGACCGCCAGCGCGACCGCTTCACCACCGCCAATACATAAAGAAGCAATACCGCGTTTCAGGCCTCGGGCTTTTAACGCGTGGATCAAAGTCACTAAAATCCGCGCGCCAGAAGCGCCAATCGGATGCCCAAGCGCACAAGCACCGCCATTGACGTTTACTTTGGCGGCATCTAACGCCATTTCTTTCACCGCCAGCATCGTCACCATGGCAAAAGCTTCGTTGATTTCCCACAGGTCAACGTCTGTTTTATCCCAGCCGATCTGCTGCAGTAATTTGCTCATAGCGCCAACCGGTGCCACGGTAAACAGAGCAGGCTCCATTGAATGGGTGGCGTAACCCACCACTTTGGCCAGCATTGCGGTGCCTGCGGCTAAGGCATCCGCTTCGCGCATCAGCACCAGGGCGGCTGCACCGTCTGAAATTGAACTGGAGTTCGCCGCTGTGATAGTGCCGTCTTTGGCAAAAGCAGGTTTTAAGGTCGGGATCTTATCGACTTTGGCATTGCCTGGCTGTTCATCGACGGCAAATACCTGCTCGCCTTTACGGGTCTGAATAGTGACAGCAGCAATTTCCGCGACAAAGGCACCGCTGGCAATAGCTTGCTGGGCGCGGGTTAACGATTGCACCGCAAAGCTGTCCATCTGCTCGCGGCTAAAATCTTGCTCATTGGCGGTGTGCTGGGCAAAACAGCCCATCGCTTTACCATCATAAGCGTTCTCCAGACCATCCAGCATCATATGATCTTTGACTTCACCATGGCCCATCCGCATGCCGCTACGTGCTTTTGGCAACAAATAAGGCGCATTGGACATCGACTCCATCCCACCTGCAACAACCACATCGGCACTACCGGCTTTTAATAGATCAGCCGCTAACATCACGGCTTTTAAACCTGAACCACAGACTTTGTTGATCGTCGTCGCACCGGCTGACAGTGGCAACCCTGCTTTTAATACGGCTTGCCGCGCTGGAGCCTGACCTAAACCTGCCGGTAACACACAACCCATAATGACTTCGCTGACGTTCGCTGGCGCAATGCCTGACTGAGTTAATGCCGCACTGATCACTGTTGCCCCTAAATCAGTGGCCGAAACCTCCGCCAATCCACCAATAAAACCACCCATCGCCGTCCGTTTTGCTGCCACGATGACGATCTGTTGTTGCTGAGCCATGCATTTTTCTCCGCGAAAAGATTTTTGATAAATTGCCGATGAGCCTACACCAAATTTACGTTTACGCCAACGTCAAGCAGTGACAGAATTTACCAATTCCATCGCAGCCACAGCTGTGTCTGTCTGAAGTTTGACACAACAGTTGGCATCTAATCTTTACAATCAACGATTTTCCCAGCTTATTCAGACAGCGGTTGTCGGCTCCAACATGGCAGCTTGCCTTGCAGGTCGTTGAATTTAAAGCTCCGGCTAAAATTCAAATGTTTAAATTAAAACAAAAGTTTAGCGCCTTTGCTTGCACAACATAACCAAAGCCGACGGGTATAAACGCCATTGCCTGCTGCAATAGCAAGCGGCCACCAGCTTTACCTTTACGTAAACTTCACTTATAGTTGTCTGCGATTTTTACGGTGGCCGACATGACAGACAAAGACGATAAAACTTACAGCATCAGTGAACTCGCCAAAGAGTTCGACATTACCACCCGCAGCATCCGCTTTTATGAAGATCAGGGATTATTAACGCCGTTACGGCAAGGACAAACCCGGATTTACAGTAAAAGAGACCGGGTCAGGCTAAAACTGATCCTGCGAGGCAAACGTTTAGGCTTCAGTCTGGCCGAAACCGGCCAATTGTTTGAGTTGTACGATGCAGATAAATCCAGCGTCACTCAACTAACCATCATGCTGAAATTAATCGAACAGAAAAAAGCCGAACTCCATCAGCAGATGGATGACATTAAAGTGGTGCTGATGGAACTGGTCACTGTTGAAAAACGCTGCCGCGAAACACTACAGGGTGCCAAAACCACAGAACCTAAAACTCATAATTACGCGCAAACGGGGACATCTGATGATTAGCAATTATAAATCGCTTAACTTTGATCTGGGCGAAACAGTAGATATGATCCGCGAACAGGTGAATGCCTTCGCCCGGGAAGAAATTGCCCCCCGCGCTGCCCAAATTGACCATGACAATGAGTTTCCAGCCGATCTGTGGCGTAAATTTGGTGATTTAGGCCTGCTCGGCGTCACCGTCGATGAAAAATACGGTGGTTCAGGTTTAGGTTATCTGGAACATATTGTCGCGATGGAAGAAATCAGCCGCGCTTCAGCCTCAGTTGCCTTGTCTTATGGCGCGCATTCCAACCTTTGCGTCAATCAGATTTTCCGCAATGGTAACGAAGCACAAAAACTGAAATACCTGCCTAAACTGTGTTCCGGTGAACATATCGGCGCGCTGGCGATGTCAGAGCCCAATGCCGGCTCTGATGTGGTGTCGATGAAACTGCGCGCCGAACTGCGTGGTGATCATTATGTGCTGAACGGTAATAAAATGTGGATCACCAATGGCCCGGATGCTGACACTTATGTCATTTATGCCAAAACCGACATTCACGCCGGTTCAAAAGGCATCACCGCTTTTATTGTCGAACGTGGTTTTAAAGGCTTCAGCCAGGCCCAGAAATTAGACAAGCTGGGTATGCGCGGTTCGAACACTTGTGAACTGGTGTTTGCAGACTGCGAAGTGCCGGTGGAAAACGTATTAGGTACTGTTGGTTCAGGCGTGAAGGTACTGATGTCAGGCTTAGATTACGAGCGCTTAGTACTGGCCGGCGGCCCGCTTGGTATTATGCAGGCCTGTATGGATATCGTGGTGCCTTATGTGCACGACCGTAAACAATTTGGTCAGGCCATCGGCGAATTCCAACTGGTGCAAGGCAAACTGGCGGATATGTATACCCAGATGAATGCCGCCAAAGCTTATGCCTATACCGTGGCCAAAGCTTGTGACCGTGGTGAAACCACCCGCAAAGATGCCGCCGCCGTGATTTTATACACCGCCGAACTGGCTACTAAAATGGCGCTGGACGCCATTCAGTTACTGGGCGGGAATGGTTATATCAATGAATACCCGACAGGCCGGTTATTACGCGATGCCAAACTGTATGAAATTGGTGCTGGCACCTCCGAGATCCGCCGTATGCTGATTGGCCGGGAGTTGTTTAGCGAGTCGAATTGATTTAACGCGGTAATTTTCTATCAAGGGGATTGCCGCCTACAAAACGCCGACACGCCCATCAACCCCTCCCTGGGGGGCTCGGTTCGCAGCATCCATGCTGCTCAACGGTCGGCTTTTTTGTAGACGACATCCCCGGCGCCGATTGCTGCAGCTGGCGGTACTCTCATTCGACTCTGGGGCTGCGCCCCTGCTTTTTTGTAGCAAGAGCAAAGAGCGCAGTGACGGTGACAGGCACAGCGCGACTTCCAATTTTTTCTATAGGTGACAGAAGTGACCAGATTAACCAGCAAAGTAAATCCCAGATCTGCTGAATTTTTGCAAAATGCCGCGGCGATGCAGGCGGTGGTTGATGATTTGAATGCCAAAGTGCAGCAAATCAAACTTGGCGGCGGTGAAGCCTTGATTGCCCGGCATACTGCGCGCGGTAAATTATTTGTCCGCGATCGTATTCAGAAGTTGCTGGATCCTGGTTCACCATTTTTAGAAATTGGCCAGTTTGCCGCCTGGCAATGTTATGACGACTATGTGCCTGCCGCCGGTGTGGTCGCTGGCATAGGCCGCGTCAGTGGTGTGGAATGTATGATTGTCGCCAATGACGCCACTGTCAAAGGCGGTACTTATTATCCGCTAACGGTAAAAAAGCATTTAAGGGCGCAGGAAATCGCCGATCGTTGCCAATTGCCTTGTATTTATCTGGTCGATTCTGGTGGTGCCAATTTACCGCGGCAAGATGATGTCTTTCCGGATAAATTACATTTTGGGCGGATTTTCTTTAATCAGGCCACTATGTCAGCACGTGGCATCCCACAAATTGCGGTGGTGATGGGGCTTTGTACCGCTGGCGGCGCTTATGTACCGGCGATGGCGGATGAGTCGATTATCGTCAAAGAACAAGGCACTATTTTTCTGGCGGGTCCGCCGCTGGTCAAAGCCGCCACCGGTGAAGAAGTGTCCGCCGAAGATTTAGGGGGTGCCGATGTGCATTGCCGCATTTCTGGTGTGGCGGATCACTATGCCCAAAACGATGAACATGCGCTGCAACTGGCGCGCAATAGTATTTCCCGTCTCAATCGCGTAGCGCCCGAGCTTCGTGATGTAAAACCTTCGCAAGAGCCATTATTTGCTGCCAAAGAGCTGTACGGCATTGTTGGCACTGATTTGAAAAAACCGTTTGATGTGCGAGAAGTGATAGCGCGGATTGTCGATGGCTCGGATTTTGATGAATTTAAGCAGCTATATGGTGCTACCTTGGTTTGCGGTTTTGCGCGTATATTTGGCAATCCAGTTGGCATAGTCGCCAATAACGGAATTTTGTTCTCGGAATCAGCGCAAAAAGGCGCGCATTTTATTGAACTTTGTTGCCAGCGCAAAATCCCGCTGTTGTTCCTGCAAAATATCACTGGTTTTATGGTCGGCCAGAAATACGAAGCCGAAGGCATCGCCAAACATGGCGCGAAAATGGTGACTGCTGTGTCTTGCGCCAAAGTACCTAAATTCACTGTGCTGATTGGCGGCTCTTATGGTGCCGGTAACTATGGCATGTGTGGCCGTGCTTACGACCCCACCATGATGTGGATGTGGCCCAATGCCCGTATTTCAGTGATGGGCGGTGAACAAGCGGCTGGCGTGATGGCGCAGGTGACCAAAGATGGTTTAGCCCGCAAAGGCGAAACCTTGTCGGCGGACGCCGAAGCAGCGCTGAAAAAGCCCATCATCGAGCAATATGAGCAACAAGGCCATCCTTATTATGCATCGGGCCGGTTATGGGACGATGGCATCATCGATCCGGCGCAAACCCGGATGGTGGTTGGTCTGGCGTTAGCGGCATCCCTGAATGCGCCGATTGAAGAGACACGCTTTGGCGTGTTCCGGATGTAGGAGGCTGCGATGACCCACTCAGAAGCTACTTATCAATACATCGACGCGACGATAGATGCGCGCGGCGTCGCGCAGCTCGTACTCAATCGGCCTGACGTTCATAACGCCTTTGATGACATCATGATTGGCGAGCTGATCCAGGCGTTGGATAGCTTTGCTGCTCAGCCGCAACTGCGGGTATTGTTGCTGCGATCCATGGGCAAAAACTTCAGTGCCGGTGCCGATTTAGGCTGGATGCGCTCAATGGCGGACAAAAATTATGCCGAAAATTTGCAAGATGCCGCTGAACTGGCGAAATTGATGCAAAAACTCGACAACTTCCCTGCCCCAACCCTTGCTTTGGTGCAAGGCGCTGCTTTTGGCGGGGCTGTCGGTTTAGTCGCTTGTTGTGATATTGCGATTGCCTCGGATAAAGCCAGCTTCTGCTTAAGTGAAGTCAAAATTGGTTTAATCCCTGCCGTGATCAGCCCTTATGTGGTGCGGGCCATCGGCGAACGGGCCAGCCGCCGTTATTTTTTAACCGCCGAGCGTTTTTTTGCCGCCGAAGCTTTGCAGTTAGGTTTACTGCATAAGATGGTCAGCGACGATGAACTGCATAGCGTGTCAGATGCCATGGTACAAACCTTACTCGCCAATAGCCCGGCAGCGGTCAAAGCGGCGAAAGCGTTGATTTTTGCAGTCGCCAATCAACCGACGACACAAACACTGATTGATGAAACCAGCCGCCGGATTGCTGCCATTCGGGTATCCAGTGAAGGTCAGGAAGGATTATCAGCCTTTTTGCAAAAACGTGCACCGGCCTGGCAGCTTAGCCAAGCTGACGCTCGCGCAGCGACATATCCAGCACCAGGCGCAGCCACAAAACCCAAAGGACAGGCTTAATATGTTTGATAAAATACTCATCGCAAACCGCGGCGAAATTGCCTGTCGTGTGATTAAAACCGCGCATCAGTTGGGCATTCGTTGTGTCGCCGTCTATTCCGAGGCTGACGCCAACGCGCGGCATGTACAAATGGCAGATGAAGCCTATTTATTAGGCCCGGCGCCAAGCAAAGAGTCGTATTTACGCGCCGATAAAATTTTAGCTATCGCGAAAAAATCCGGTGCTCAGGCGGTTCACCCTGGTTATGGCTTTTTATCCGAGAATGAAGGCTTTGCAGCGGCTTGCGCCGACGCCGGTGTGGTATTTATCGGCCCGCCAGTGCCTGCAATTGCTGCCATGGGCAGCAAAAGCGCCGCCAAAGAAATTATGAGCCAAGCCGGTGTACCGCTGGTGCCAGGCTACCATGGTGATAATCAGGATGAAGCCTTTTTAGCCGCACAAGCCGACAAGGTCGGTTACCCTTTGTTACTGAAAGCCGCCTATGGTGGCGGTGGCAAAGGGATGAAAGTGGTCTGGCAACAAGCGGAGTTTTTAGAGCAACTGCAAAGCGCTAAACGCGAGGCGCTGAATGGCTTTGGTAACGATAAAATTCTGATGGAACGTTATCTGACCAAACCGCGTCACGTCGAAATTCAGGTGTTTGCCGACAACTTCGGCAATGCGGTGTATTTACACGAACGCGATTGCTCCATTCAGCGCCGCCATCAAAAAGTGATTGAAGAAGCGCCAGCACCGAATTTCTCGCACGAACAGCGTAAAGCCATGGGCGAAGCTGCAGTCAAAGCGGCGCAGGCCATTGGTTATGCCGGTGCCGGTACTGTAGAGTTCCTGTTTGACGAAGACGGTTCCTTCTATTTTATGGAAATGAACACCAGGCTCCAGGTCGAGCATCCGGTGACCGAAATGATCACAGGTCAGGATTTAGTCAAATGGCAGTTGTTGGTCGCAAGCAATCAGCCGTTACCACTAACACAAGATGAAATCCCGCTGGATGGCCATTCGATTGAGGTACGGGTCTATGCCGAAGATCCGGACAATAATTTCCTGCCAGCCACCGGAAAACTGACCTATTTACGCCAGCCAGATGCCAATCGTCATGTGCGGATTGATACCGGCGTGGTAGAGAACGACGAAGTATCGCCGTTTTACGATCCAATGATCGCCAAACTGATTGTCTGGGATGAAAGCCGTGATCGCGCCATCGCCCGGATGCGCCGAGCCTTGGATGATTACCGTATCGCCGGAGTGAAAACCAACCTTAATTTCCTCACCCGCTTAGTCGAACATCCGGCTTTTGGCCGGGCTGAGCTCGATACCCATTTTATCGAACATCATCAGGCTGAGCTGTTTGCACCTGAGCAAAATGAGCCAACGCAGGCGCTGATTTTAGCCGCGCTTTATCTGCTGCTAAAACAACAGCCGCAAACACAGGCGACTTCGCCGTGGCAGTCGGCTATTGGCTGGCGGATGAACGAAAATGCCAGCGTTAGTTTTAATTTAAGCCAGGGTGAGCAACAGCAAACAGTCTGCATCATGCAACAGGCGGATGCATTTGTGGTCTGTGTGGCAGACTTGTGCTTAACCATCAAAGCACAATTGCAGCAGGATGAACTGCTGGCCAATATCAGCGGGCATCAATGTAAAGTGCGGATCAGCCAGTTTGGCGAGACGGTTTCGGTGTTTATCAAGCAACAGCGCTTTGATTTTGATTACAAAACAGTTGTGGAAGTGGCGAGCTCAGATGAAAGCGCCGGCAGCTTAAAAGCGCCGATGAACGGCACTGTGGTAGCAGTGCTGGTAGAAAATGGTCAAGCTGTGGAAGCAGGCCAAACGCTAATGGTGATGGAAGCGATGAAGATGGAATATGCCATCAAAGCACCTGCCGATGGTGTCGTCAATGCGTTGTTTTATGCAACTGGTGATTTAGTCAAAGATGGTGCCGAATTGGTCGACTTTACCGCGACAGCCGAGGCCTAAGATGAGTCCGTCGAATTTAACACTAAATGACTTGCCCAAAGCGGTACGTATCGTAGAAGTTGGCCCGCGGGATGGCCTGCAAAACGAAGTCGCAGTGCCGTTAGCGGCAAAAATCGCCTTGGTCAATGCCTTAGCCGAAGCAGGTTTAACAACGATTGAAACCGGCTCTTTTGTCAGTCCTAAATGGGTACCACAAATGGCTGATTCAGCCGCAGTATTTGCCGGTATTAAGCGCAAAGCTGCTGTGACCTACACTGCCCTGACGCCAAATTTGCAAGGTTATCAGGCGGCTAAAGCTGCCGGTGCCGATGAAGTGGCGATTTTTGGCGCTGCTTCTGAAGCCTTTAGTCAGAAAAACATCAACTGCAGTATTGCCCAGAGCTTAGCGCGGTTTGAACCTGTCGTCGCAGCAGCAAAAGCAGACGGTTTAAAAGTGCGTGGTTATGTCTCTTGTGTAGTCGGCTGTCCTTATCAGGGCGATGTGGCACCCAGCGAGGTGGCACGGGTCGCCAAGGCCTTGCTAGAAATGGGCTGTTATGAGATTTCGTTAGGCGACACCATAGGTGTTGGCACTCCCGCCAAAGTGCTGGCGATGCTGGATGCCGTGCTCGAAGTGGTACCTGTTAACAAAATTGCAGTACATTTCCACGACACTTATGGCCAGGCGTTAACAAATATTTACGCCGCGCTAAGCCGCGGTGTCGCAGTGATCGATAGCGCTGTGGCTGGTCTGGGTGGTTGCCCTTACGCGGCCGGGGCGTCAGGCAATGTTGCCACTGAAGATGTGGTGTATTTACTGGCTGGGCTTGGCATTGCCCATGGTGTTGATTTAAATACGCTCGTCCAAGCGGGCTGGGCCATTACAGCAGCCTTGGGGAAAACTCCTAGTTCTAAAGTAGGATTGGCGCTTAAGGCCAAATGTCAGCAGAATTAAGCAGCTTCCGGGCAGCAAAGTGGCAACACAGAACATAAAATTAAGAGGACTTCAGATGGCAGGGTTTAATAAAGTCGTACAAAGTTACGACGAAGCGATGGCAGGCCTGCAAGATGGCATGACCGTGATCGCCGGTGGTTTTGGCCTTTGTGGTATTCCGGAAGGTCTGATCGCGCAAATTAAAACAATGGGTACCCGCGATTTAACCGTGGTATCGAATAACTGTGGTGTTGATGGTTTTGGCCTTGGCGTGTTATTGGAAGATCGCCAAATCAAAAAAATGGTGGCGTCTTATGTCGGTGAAAATGCCTTATTTGAAAAACAATTGCTCAGTGGCGAACTGGAAGTCGAGCTGACGCCACAAGGTACGCTGGCGGAAAAAATCCGCGCTGGTGGTGCTGGTATTCCGGCCTTTTTTACCGCCACGGGTTATGGCACGCCGGTGGCCGAAGGCAAAGAAACCCGCGAAATCAATGGCCGTCATTATGTGCTGGAACCGAGTATCAGCGGTGATTTTGCTATAGTCCGTGCCTGGAAAGCGGACCGCTATGGCAACCTGGTGTTTCGCCATACCGCAATGAACTTTAATCCGATGGTCGCCACCGCCGGTAAAATCACCGTGGCTGAAGTGGAAGAAATTGTTGAACCTGGTGAGCTGGAGCCGTCGCAAATTCATACCCCAGGGATTTACGTGCAGCGCGTCATTCAAGCCAGCTTTGAAAAACGAATTGAACGTCGGATGGTTCGCCCAACCGGTCATTCGACAAAAGGAGCAGAATAATGGCCTTATCCCGTGAACAAGTGGCGATGCGTGTGGCGCAAGAGCTCAAAGACGGTTATTACGTCAATTTAGGTATTGGTATTCCAACGCTGGTGGCCAACTATGTACCCGCTGGTATTGAAGTGATGCTGCAATCCGAAAACGGCTTGCTTGGCATGGGTCCGTATCCAACTGACGCCGAAGTCGACGCCGATATGATCAACGCCGGGAAAGAAACCGTCACCGCCATCAAAGGTGCAGCGATTTTTAGCTCAGCCGAAAGTTTTGCTATGATCCGCGGTGGTCATGTTGATTTAACTGTGCTGGGTGCTTTTGAAGTCGATCAAAACGGCAATATCGCCAGTTGGATGATCCCAGGCAAACTGGTCAAAGGCATGGGCGGTGCAATGGATTTGGTCGCTGGCGCGCAAAATATTGTGGTGACCATGACCCACGCTGACAAATACGGCAGTTCCAAGTTACTGCAAAACTGTACCCTGCCGCTGACTGGTGTCGGTTGCGTGAAAAAAATTGTCACAGATTTAGCAGTGCTGGAAGTCAGAGATGGGGCTTTCCATTTACTGGAGCGGGCCCCTGGCGTCACGGTTGCTGAAATTCAGCAAAAAACCGCCGGTCAATTAATCATTACTGGTGATATTCCAGAAATGCAGTTTAATTAACCTGAACTCGGGTTAATGAGTACCATGCTCAAAGATTCACATGAACAGCACGAATGAAAGGTATTGCTTAACCCGAGCTCAGGTTAATTAAGCAAAACCACCAGGCTGCAAACCTGCGTAGCGACAAGGACCACAGACCTTTGTCGCTACGCAGTGTTAAGGATGGCCAGCAATCATCCCCACCCGTTGAATATCACCGCTGATGAGCGCAATCATACCTGGGGTTCTCACCAGGGTAATTTCCTGGTGGTCGCCTATCAGCATGACAAAAGCCAGTTTTTGATTTTGCAGTAAATACCAACCAACTTTATAGCCGGGTAAATGAATGCCATTGACCACAGAATCCGGTGTAAATAAGCCCAGTTCCGAACTGTCCAGCACACTGATGTTACTTTCCGGTAACGTTAAGCCCGTGATATTGGCATGATAGAAGCCAGCTTTAAATTCCAGCCGGTTTTCAAACACCCAGACCTGATTATGACTAAGTGCCCAGGACAGCCACAAAAAGCCACTGGTCAGGCTTAACAGTGACCATAACACTGGCTTTAACAACTGTGGTTTAAAACGATAAAGAGCAATAGCCAGCAATGACGGCAAGGCGACCATCAACAGGAATAACAAAAAATAAAATTGCCAGCCGACACCCAACAAATCCATACATTCACAATTCGCACATATAAAGTTATAAAATTGTATCACAATCACGTCAGAACAGCTGACTACTTGCGGATTTTTTTTATATAGCCATTTAACTGTTCATTAAATATGCAAATATGCTTGTTTAGAATGTACTTTTTTTGTACGGCCATACCGAAAAAAACCGCTGAGGCAACCATTGGCTGTAAGCGGTTTCATTCTAAGCGATTGATTTTATTGAAAGCGCTTTATTAAACTGGAGGTGTCCAACCGGCCACCACCCTGCGCCTGTAATTCGGCATAAAATTGATCCACTAAGGCTGTCACAGGCAGTTGCGCGCCATTACGTCTGGCTTCATCCAGGGTGATAGCCAGATCTTTGCGCATCCAATCAATCGCAAAACCAAAATCAAAGCGCCCTTCGACCATGCTGTAACCACGATTCTCCATCTGCCAGGATTGCGCAGCACCTTTACTGATCACATCCAGCACAGCTTTACTGTCAAGACCGGCCTGAGTAGCAAAATGCAGCGCCTCAGCCAATCCCTGCACGACACCAGCGATACAGATTTGATTGACCATTTTTGCCAGTTGGCCTGAACCGGCACAGCCAAGCAAACGACAACTGCGGGCATAACTTTGCAGCACAGCTTCAGTGCGCTGATAAACCTCAGAGTCTCCGCCGACCATAATGGTTAATTGACCATTCTGGGCACCGGCCTGGCCGCCAGAGACGGGTGCATCCAGAAAACCCAGTTGGCAGTTGCGCGCTGCGGCAAAGAGTTCCCGTGCCAAATCGGCCGAAGCCGTGGTATGGTCGACCAGAACAGCACCAGGCTGCATGCTGGCCAATACGCCACTGTCCCCATACACCACAGAACGGACATCCTGATCATTACCGACACAAAGCATGACTACATCAGCTCCTGTCGCGGCCTGCGCCGGAGTCTGTGCAGCATTGCCACCATACTGAGCCACCCAGTCTTGCGCTTTACTGGCGGTGCGGTTGTATACAGTGACCTGATAACCACGTTGTTGCAGATGGCCCGCCATTGGGTAACCCATCACGCCAAGGCCAATAAAAGCCACTTTGATCTGCTGTGATAAAACTGCCATATAACTGTCTTAATTCTGTGAAACACTGCTCATCAGCTTACAAACTTATGATACAAATAGCAAAAGCCACTTTAACTCAAGCCAGTGTGCTGCTGCCATGGCTTGTGCCGCTGCTGCGTCGTCGTGCTGCTGTCGCACGATATCAACCAATGAATGCCGTTTCAGGAGGTCGCATGACCAATGTCCATCATTTTAAAGTCACCACCAGCTCAGGCGAGCTGCTGGATTTAAGTCAGTTTCGGGATAAAGTGCTGTTGATCGTCAATACCGCCAGCCAGTGCGGTTTTACCCCACAATACCAGGAACTGGAGCAGTTGCATCAGCAGTTTGCCGAACAGGGTTTGGTGATCCTGGCTTTTCCCTGTAATCAATTCGGCGGGCAGGAACCTGCGAGCAATCAGGAGATCCAACAATTTTGCCAACTGAATTTTGGCGTCAGTTTTCCGGTCATGGCCAAAATCCAGGTCAACGGCCCGGATGCCGAGCCTTTGTTTGAGTATTTAAAAGATCAGGCCCGTGGCTTGATGAAAACCCGAGCCATCAAATGGAATTTCACCAAGTTTCTGGTCAATAAAAATGGCGTGGTGGTCAAACGTTATGCGCCAAGAACCAAACCCAGCCAGTTTGTGCAAGCCATCGCAGAAGAACTGGCGTTGTTACCCCAGTCAACTGCTGAAGTGGCCGCAGCAGGCTAACAGGATCCGCAGCAAGCTTTGATCAGGCGCACAGACGGGACCATCACTTTAGGTTAGAGTAAACTTTTCCACCTTCAACGGAGTGTCCAATGAAAGTTGCCGTGTTCAGTGCGCAAAAATATGATCAACAAGGATTCACCGAATGGGCCGATCCAGCACTGCAATGGCGTTTTTTGTCGCAGCGGCTGGATGAAACCTCGGTGCAGGCCGCCGCCGGCTGTGACGCGGTCTGTGCTTTTGTCAATGATCAGCTCAATGCCGCCGTGTTGCAACAACTGCAACAACTCGGTATCCGTTTTGTCGCGCTGCGCTGCGCTGGTTTTAATCAGGTTGATGTAGCCGCCGCCAACAGCCTTGGCATCCAGGTTGCCAGAGTACCGGCCTATTCGCCGGAAGCTGTAGCAGAACACACTGTTGGGATGATGTTGTGTCTGAACCGGAAATTTCACAAAGCCTATAACCGCACCCGCGATAACAATTTTGATCTCAATGGTTTGCTTGGGTTTAATCTGCATGGCAAAACCGTGGGGTTAATCGGCACCGGTCGGATTGGACTAGCGACAGCGCGTATCCTGCAAGGCTTTGGCTGCCAGTTACTGGCATATGACCCAATCCCCGTCAGTCCAGCCCCAGTTGGCATGCGTTATGTCAGTCTAGACGAACTTTATGCCAGTGCCGACATCATCAGTTTGCATTGTCCGCTGACTCCGCAAAGCCTGCATCTGATTAACGCTCAGAGTCTGGCCCAAATGAAAACGGGTGTGATGCTGATCAATACCAGTCGTGGTGCTCTGGTGGATACCCAAGCTGTGATCCAGGCGCTGAAAAGTGGTGCCATCGGTTATCTGGGACTGGATGTGTATGAACAGGAAGCGGATTTATTTTTTAAAGACTTATCAGACCAGGTGATTGCTGATGAGATTTTTCAGCGGCTACTGACGTTTCCAAATGTGTTGATCACCGGTCACCAGGCGTTTTTTACTGCTGAAGCGCTGCAGCAAATCAGTCAGATCACGTCGGAAAACCTGCTGAACTTCGAACGGGGCCAGACTTCAGCCAATTGGTTAACCAAGCGTACTTGATCCCCATTACTCAGTTGCAGCCCCGCCCTGCCAGCGCAAGTCGGGGCTGCCAACTTGGGTTATGGTTTTTTGCTTGCTGACTGCCCGGCTAAAGTGCGGTCAAAAAAGCTGGTGATGGTTTTGTGCAAATGGGTTTGCACCTGCTGACCAAACATGGCGTGTTTGCTGCCAGGGTAAGTCATCATTTCAAACATTTTGCCCTGCTGCTGCAGTTCAGAAAACAGCTTGGTACTATTGCTGAACAAGACGTTATCGTCCGCCATGCCATGATAAATCAGTAAATCGCCTTTTAAACCCGCGGCATAAGGAAACACAGCACTTTGGCTGTAACCTTCGGCATTACTGGCCGGATGGCCCAGATAACGTTCAGTATAATGGGTGTCATACAAACTCCAGTCCGTTACTGGCGCCCCTGACACCCCGGCGGCAAAATAATCGCCGGCTTTAAACATACTCATAATGGCCATATAACCACCATAACTATGGCCATAAACCCCAATCCGGGCCGGATCCACAGCAGCTAAGCTGCGCAGAAATTCGACGCCAGTGATTTGATCTTCCACTTCAACCACGCCGAGTTTGCGATAAATTGGATCTTCGAATTTCTTGCCACGGTTTTCTGAACCACGGTTATCCAATTGGAAAATGATATAACCGCGCTGTGCCATATAATGGAAATACAGGTCACGGCCGCTCCAGCTATTGGTGACGCGCTGCGCCCCCGGGCCGCCATAGACACTGACAATCACCGGATACTTTTTCCCTGCTTGCTTGTCCTTGGGTTCAAACATGCGGTAATGCAGGGTCTGGCCATCTTTGGCTGTTAAAGTCCCAAAGGTCGGCTTGATTAAACCATCCCAATAAGGCGTCAGCGGATGATTCGCATCTAACTCATTGGCTTCCAGTACTGTCAGCACTTTGCCGTTGCGATCATTGAGCTGCACTTTAGGTAAGGCATTGACACTGGAATAACTATCCAGAAAACCACTGCCGTCTTCCGCCACCACGACAGCGTGGCTGGCAGCAGCGGACGTCAGTCGTTGTGGCTCGCCACCTTTGAGCGGCAAGCGGTACAAATGACTTTCCAGCACTGAATCTTTCCGACCGCTGAAATACAATTCGCCGGTTTTTTCGTTCACACTTTCCAGTTTGTTCACCACCCAATCGCCTTTGGTCAGCTGTTGTTTCAACTGCCCCTTCAGATCAAACAGATACAAATGCTTAAAGCCATCGCGCTCTGAAGCCCAGATAAACTCGTTTTTATTGGTCAGGAAATGTAAATCATCATGCAAATTGACCCAGGTATTGCTGGTTTCCGTCAGTAAAGTGCGTTGTTGACCGCTACGTAAATCCGCCAGCCGTAATTCAAGCTTTTGCTGATCACGGCTCTGCCATTGATAACTGAGCAGATTCGGATCCTGGGTCCATTGTACTCTAGGCAGATAGATATCCTGCTCTTGACCAAGGTCAACCCAATTGGCAGCACCACCGGCGACTGGCACCACACCAAGCCGGATTTTCACGTTCGCGGCGCCGGCATATGGATAACGCTGATTGTATAACTTGATTTCCGAGGCGTAGATTTCATTGCGTAATACTTCGGCAACACCAGACTCATCAAACTGGGTAAAGGCTATTTTGCTGTCATCCGGAGCCCACCAGTAACCGGTCATCCGCCCCATTTCTTCCTGTGCCACAAATTCTGCCATGCCGTTTTTGATCGGGCCCTGACCATCTTTAGTTAACTGCTGTTCCTGGCCGGTTTGCAAATCCAGTACATAGATATTTTGTTCACGCACAAAAGAGACAAAACGCCCTTTGGGCGATATTTGTGCATCTGTTTCAAATTCTGGCGTGTTAGTCAGTTTTCGCGACTTTTTACTGCCAAGTTCATAATAATAGACATCGCCGTTCAGCGGAAATAATAAGGCTTTACCGTCTTTTGACCAGCTGTAACTGACGATACCACTGGCAAATAACCGCAGCCGTTCACGACGAGCTTTTTCTTCATCCGATAAGGTTTCGACCCCACTGAACAAGCTATCTGAATCCACTAACAAGCTATGCTGACCGGATTTGATCTGGTACTGCCACAGATCAAGCCGGTTGGCATCACTGGCTTTGCCTTTGAGGTAAGTAATACGGCTACCATCCGGTGAATAACTCAGTGATTTTGGCGTTGGCCCACTCAGCGCCGGATCGGCAAATAACCGCTCCAGTACTAAGGGCTCTGCCGCATGTGTCAGTCCCAGATTTGCCGCAGTAAGTAACGCCAGACTAAGCCCGGCTACAGATTTTTTCATTCGGGTGTTCCTCGTTTTTATTCTGCTGCTATCTAATGTCAGCCGGCATTTTTTTGCAAGCCAATACCGGCTGAGTCACCAATTAAACCGGCTCATTCCTGCGAGATCTGCATTTAGGCGGCAATCTACAGTACAAAACGCGACGGATAGCATAACAACCACCGCTATTTTTTGTACAAATAACAGTCAGTACGATTTCTAGATATGCAGGCTGTTGAAAATTAAAGAAATGTTCCTGAAAAAGGATAGTTCTGTTTTTTAAAGATTATTTACGTTGGCAATTAGACAAGGCCAGAGTTGTTACCTATGGTTTGTCAGAACATAACAAAAATAATTGATTGGCAAACAGAGAATCAGGAACTTTTATGAAACAGCAAAATACGGTGAGTCCACTTGCCAAAGCAATCCACTATGCGCTGGCAACAAGTCTGTCTTTAAGCTTCTGTGCAGTGGCGCAAACCACTGAATCCAAAGCTGAGGACGATAAGATTGAAAAAATTGCGGTGGTGGGCTCCAGAGCAGCGCCCCGCTCTATCGCTGATTCGCCGGTACCCATTGATATTGTCGGCGCCGAAGAACTCACCAAATCAGGCAGCAGTGATATGCTGAATATGATTACCACCACTGTCCCTTCGCTCAATGTGCACTCCATGCCAATCAGTGATGCTGCGACTTTGATCCGCCCCGTTAATTTACGTGGCTTATCTTCAGATAGCACCTTAATCCTGACTAATGGCAAACGCCGGCATAAAGCATCTGTGATTGCACTGCTGGGCGGCGGTATCAATGATGGTGCACAAGGTGCTGATATTTCAGTGATCCCGGGTATTGCGATTAAACAGGTTGAAGTGTTGCGTGATGGTGCTGCTGCCCAATATGGTTCGGATGCCATCGCCGGGGTACTGAACTTTGTGCTCAAAGATGCCGATGATGGCGGCAGTCTGGAAGTTAAAACCGGTCAGTTTTATGAAGGGGATGGTGACAGTACAGAAGTTGCCGGTAACATCGGATTACCATTAACTGACAATGGCTTTGTCAACGCCAGCTTTCAATTAAAAAATGCCGATGCCACCAGCCGAAGTGTGCAACGTCAAGATGCGCTTGGCCTGGCTGCAGCCGGCAATACAGCGATAGCACCGCTGACCCAAGTCTGGGGCTCACCGGAAATTAAAGATGATATCACCATGTTCCTCAACTCCGGACTGGACTTAGGGGATGGCCGTGAAGCTTATCTGTTTGCCAACTACTCAGAACGGGATGTGATTGGCGGCTTTTATTACCGCAATCCGCATAACCGTGGTCAGGTGTATTCAAATGATGAAGGCAAAACCTTATTGGTGGCGCAGCTGAATCCAAATATTCCATGTCCGACCGTCAACATTACCACTGGCAATGTGTTAACCCAGGCGGATTACGCGTTAATTGCCGACAATAACACCGCTGTTGGCAAAAACTGTTTTGCCTTTAATGAAATGTTCCCAGGCGGTTTTACCCCAACTTTCGGCGGTAATGTCACAGATACAGCCTTGGCTATGGGCACCAAAGGCACCTTTAAAACCGGTTGGCTGCACGATGTGATGTACGATTTTAGCGGCACTGTTGGTCGCAATGAATCGACCTATAAGATGACGAACACTATCAACGCTTCACTTGGCCCTGAAACTCCGACTGAGTTTAACCCTGGTCGTTATATCCAGTTGGAAAAAACCTTCAGTGCTGATTTTGTTAAATTTGTGCCGGCTGGGTTATATGAAGATATGACGGTGGCATTTGGCTCACAATGGACCGAAGAAAGTTTTGAAGTCGTCGCTGGTGATGTCGATTCATACCTGGCAGGACCTTATGTGTCACAAGGCTTCAGTATAGGTTCGAACGGTTTCCCCGGTTTTAAACCAGAAGATGCCGGTATTTACACCCGACGTAACTATGCCGTTTATACCGATGTTGAAGCCGATTTTACGGAAAACTTCCTGGCTGGCGCAGCCTTACGCTTTGAAGATTATGATACCTTCGGCTCCACGCTGAATTACAAAATTCTGGCGCAATACCGGCTCAATGACGAATGGGCACTGCGGACCTCGCATAGCACCGGTTTTCGTGCGCCTACCGTAGGTCAGTCCAATGTCAGTAACGTTCAAACCAACTTGTCATCCGGCATGCTGGTAGATTCAGCATTATTGCCACCCACCAATCCGATCTCCAGAGAGTTAGGTGGTAAAGAATTAACCCCGGAAGAATCGGTCAGCTTTGCCGGCGGCCTGGTCTATACCGGCGATGATTTTTTCGTCACGATGGATTTTTACCATATTGAAGTGACAGACCGGATTACCCAGTCCAGTAAAATTAACCTGACACCAACCAACAAAGCTGCGCTCAAAGCCGCTGGGGTGAAAAACGTTGATTCAATTCAGCAAGTCAGCTTTTTTACCAACGACTTTGATACCACCACCCAAGGGATTGATTTTGTTGCAAGTTATAGCACTAATTGGTTCGATGGTGCGACCAATCTGAACTTTGCATATAACTGGACTGATACCAATGTGGATAAAGTAGGTGCGCCGATCGGCGGCCAAGCCATCACTGGTTTTGATAAAATTTCCAGACTTGAAAATGATTTACCCAATCATCGTGCCACTTTAACCTGGAGCCAAAGCTGGGCTGACTGGAACATGTTTGTCCGGCAAAACTATTATGGTGAGTATCAGGGCGTGCATGTCGATTGGGTCGGTACACCTGCTTCACCGGGTACCGAAAAGAACGCAGCAGCCAAAGTCACCTTCGATGTTGAAGTCAGTTATAACTTTAATAGCAACTGGGTCGTGTCAGTCGGTGCACAAAATATCTTTGACACTAAACCAGAGAAAATTGACCTTTCAGCAGCGAACACACCGAGTAATAACTGGGGTGGCTTATATTATGAAACGTCGCCGATGGGCATTAATGGCGGTTATTATTACGCCAAAGGTGTGTATCGTTTCTAAGCCATTTGTCACGCAAGCCCGGTTCCAGCCCATCGGACCGGGATTGCGGCCACAAGCGGCAACCATTGACTTGAATTCAACCCCGGAACATGGCATGGTTTTGCTTTTAGACCAGTTCCGGGTGTTGTGTGCAGTTAGAACGCTGGCAATTTCAAACAAATCGCGGTTTTACGTTGCGCGGTTTTCATTCCGTCCCTTCCGGCAAACCCTTGTTGCATATGCTGCATGGGAACGGTTTTTCCAGCCTGATGTATCAACCCTTGCTCAGCATGCTGAGCGAGCATTTTGATTTATTTTTATCTGATGCCCAAGGCCATGGTGATAGTGATCATGGCGGACTTTTTGTTGGCTGGAATCAAAGTGCAGAGCTGGCACTGGCTGCACTGCGGGCGCATTTGCCATTGTTTGGTGACGTGGAAATTTATGCCTTGGGCCATAGTTTTGGCGCTGTGTTAACAGCCATCATCAACAGTCAGGCCAACAGTCCTTTTCGTCAGGTGATTTTGCTTGACCCGGTGCTATTTACCCCCTGGATGCTCAGAACCATGCAAGGACTGGATCTGCTAGGCTTGTATCGCTTTAATCCACTCGCGAAAAAAGCGTTAAAAAGACGACAACACTGGCCGGATCCAACCCAGGCTGCACAGTATTTAAAGCAAAGAGCGTTATTTGCCAGTTGGCATCCGGATGCTTTATCGGCTTATATTCGACACAGTATGAGGCAGGATCAAGATGGGGTGCGGCTGAAATGCCGGCCTGAACGCGAAGCTGAGATTTTTGCCTCTTACCCGAAACGATTATGGCAGTCTTTACGTCAGCCCTGTAGCGAGACCTTAGTGCTGTATGGTGATCAGAGTTACCCTTTTGTTGCCAAAGCCGTCACGCGCTGGCAGCAATTGAATCAGGCCGTGCATATTCGTCAGGTCCGTGGTGATCATTGTTTTATGCAACAACAGCCCAGTCAAACCGCGGCTTTGATCCTGCAACACTGGCTACCAGCAAAAACAGGCTGAACCGGGTTAAAGATCCGACAAAAATCGCTGCCGGTCATCCGATACTTCCATTATAATGGCGGCAATTTTGTGTCAGCCAGAGCGAGTTGAAGTGATTAAACGTAGTTTCCTGTTAAGTGCCGTGTTGTTATCGGCCTGTACCACAGTGCCAGAACCTAAACCTGCGCCCGTCGCGGCCAAGCCAGCCGAACCCGTGGTGGTGAAGCCAGATCTGGTGCCGGATGAAGTGGTGCATTCTGACAATGCCCAGCCTATTGCCACCGATTTCGGGCTGATTTTCATTGAACGGGATATGACGTTTACCGGCACTTTGCCATGCAAAAAATGCCCTGGGGTGAACTACCACATTAACGTGTACCGGGATGGCAAATTTGAAGCCCGTCGTGAGTACATTGACCGCAATCAAATTGAACTGATCCGGGGCGAGTGGCAACTGGACCAACGCACTTTGCATTTTACCAGTCAGCACACCAGCATCCCTTCTTTCCTGTTTGCCAGTAATCGCCATCTGACCTTGATGGATAGCGCCGGTAAACCTATAGTTTCAGCTGAAAATCAAACGCTGACCCGCCAAAGTGAATTTAAAAAATTGGATAGCAGGTTGCCATTATTGGGCCTGTACCAATTAAAAGACAATCAGGCCAGTTTTACTGACTGCCGCTCTGGCACCAGCCATCAAATTGCCATGACTCAACATCATATGCCGATGATGCGTAGCTATCAGACCAACCCATCACTCAACGGTAAAACCGTGGTCGCGACTTTAACCGCGCGCAAAAGCCCGGAGCAGGACAATACCTTATTTATCGATAAATTCGAGCAGTTCTGGCCAGGTGCGACCTGCCCAGCACAACAAGGTGCTGATAAAGTTGAAGGTATTGTCTGGCGGTTAAACTCAGTGTCGCAGATTGGTGTGCCGCAGAAGCTGAATATCCGGCTGATGTTTGATCAAAATAATAAGGTGTACGGCTATTCCGGCTGTAATAACTTTAATGCCGGTTACCAGAAAAATGACAATCAATTAAAAGTGTTACCGCTGGCTATGACCAGAAAACACTGCGCTGATGCCAACTTCTATGAGCAGCAGTTCACCCGTCAGTTACAACTGGCAGACCGGGTTGAAGTTAATCAGCAAAAACTGCAGTTACTAAAAGATAATCAGGTGATTATGGAATTCAGTCAGGCTGTGAACTGACTGAGTTGCCGCTTGCAAGCTAACAGCTAAAGTGTGATATGACGATGGGGTTGGAATTTATGTGCTGATCCCATTTTTTGGTCATGAAATCACAGGTACAAAAAAGCCACCCGCAGGTGGCTTTTTTACTGCTCAGATTAATTAAGCAGTTAAAGCTTGTTTCGCTTTTTCAACTAAAGCAGCAAATGCGCCTTTGTCGAATACTGCGATGTCAGCCAGGATTTTACGGTCGATTTCAACAGATGCTCTTTTCAGACCATCGATGAAACGGCTGTAAGATAAACCGTTTTGACGTGAAGCAGCGTTAATACGCGCGATCCACAGTTGACGGAACTGACGTTTACGTTGACGACGGTCACGGTAAGCGTACTGGCCGGCTTTGATTACTGCTTGGAAAGCTACACGATAAACACGGCTACGGGCACCGTAGTAACCTTTAGCCTGGTTTAATACCTTCTTATGACGCGCGCGAGCGGTCACACCACGTTTTACTCTTGGCATTTCAGTCTCCTAAATATTATGCGTATGGCAAGCAGCGAGCGATACCAGCGACGTCAACTTTTGCAACTAACGTTTTTGGACCTAACTGACGCTTACGCTTAGAAGACTTCTTCGTCAGGATGTGGCGAAGATGTGATTGCTTACGTTTAAAACCACCAGAAGCGGTTTTTTTAAAGCGCTTGGCAGCGCCTTTGTTGGTTTTCATCTTAGGCATAGTTAAATAACTCGCATTGTTTAATTACAACGAATAATAAGGCGAAAAACCTCATCCCACCGCGTTACCACAGTGGAACAGGGCTTTTACTTGTATGCGCTTATTACTTCTTATTTGGGGCCAGCATCATGATCATCTGACGACCCTCAACCCGACTTGGGAAAGATTCACAAACAGCGATGTCTGTCATATCCTCTTTAATCCGGTTAAGCATCTCAATACCGATGTCCAGATGCGCCATTTCACGACCACGATAACGCAGTGTTACTTTAGCTTTGTCACCCTCTTCAATGAAGCGACGCAGGTTGCGTAGTTTTACCTGGTAATCGCCTTCATCAGTTCCAGGCCGGAATTTAATTTCCTTGATCTGGATCTGCTTTTGCTTCTTCTTCTGCTCTTTCGCAGCTTTACCCTTTTCGAAGAGGAACTTACCATAGTCCATTAACTTACAAACAGGAGGCTCAGCTGTTGGACTGATTTCTACCAGATCACAACCACCTTCTTCTGCCAATTTGATGGCGTCTGCGGTACTTACTACACCTAATTGTTCACCTTCCAGACCAATCAAACGTACTTCGCGGACGTTGATTTCTTCGTTAATACGATTCGGTCTGTTCGTTGGTAACGGTTTCTTTCCTACTTTAATGGTATGTTCCTCCAAGAATTAATATCATCAGACCCGGTTTTTGATTTCTGTCGTCAGTTTGTCAACAAACGCTTCTACAGTCATCTTGCCGAGGTCTTCGCCTTTGCGTGTTCTCAGTGCTATATCACCGGCTTCAACTTCTTTGTCACCGACGACAACCAGATAAGGAACACGTGCCAGCGTGTGCTCGCGGATTTTAAAGCCTATCTTCTCATTTCTCAAGTCCGAAGTTGCTCTAATACCGTGAGATTTGAAAGTTTTTACTAATTCCTTCACATAATCGGCCTGATTATCGGTAATATTCATCACCACAACCTGAGTTGGCGCCAACCATGCCGGGAACAGACCGGCATATTCTTCAATCAGAATACCGATAAAACGTTCCAGCGAGCCCAAAATTGCCCGGTGAATCATCACCGGAATTTGCTTCTCGCCATTCTCTGCCACATAAGTCGCCCCTAATCGGGCCGGCATTGAAAAATCGAGCTGCACAGTACCACATTGCCAGGCTCTGTCCAGACAATCATGCAAAGTAAATTCAATCTTCGGACCGTAGAACGCACCTTCGCCAGGTAAGTATTGGAATTCTATCCCTTTACTGTTCAGAACCTGCGCCAGGGCTTTTTCGGCTTTATCCCAGATTTCATCTGAACCCACCCGCTTTTCTGGCCGGGTGGACAGTTTCACCACAATTTTGTCAAAACCAAAAGTCTGGTAAGTTTCATACACCATGTCGATGCAAGCACCAACTTCAGCTTCAATCTGATCTTCAGTACAGAAGATATGCGCGTCATCTTGGGTAAAACCACGCACCCGCATCAAACCGTGCAATGAACCAGACGGCTCGTTACGGTGGCAGCAACCAAATTCAGCCATTCGCAGCGGTAAGTCACGGTAAGATTTCAGACCCTGGTTAAAAATCTGAATATGACCAGGGCAGTTCATCGGTTTAATCGCGTATTCACGTTTTTCAGATTCCGTGGTGAACATGCCGCCAGCGAACTTATCCCAGTGGCCCGATTTTTCCCACAACGAACGGTCCATCATCAGTGGGCCTTTTACTTCGTCATAATCAAAGGAGCGCAATTTTTCCCGGACAAATTTTTCCAGTTCAGTGTAAATAGTCCAGCCATCGTTATGCCAGAACACCATGCCTGGGGCTTCTTCTTGCCAATGGAATAAATCCAGGGCTTTACCGATTTTGCGGTGATCGCGTTTCTCTGCTTCTTCTAACCGGGTTAAATAAGCGCCGAGCTGCTTTTTATCGGCCCAGGCGGTGCCGTAAATACGTTGCAGCATTTTGTTTTTCGAGTCGCCACGCCAGTAAGCGCCGGCAACTTTCATAATTTTAAAGTGCTGACAGAACCGCATATTCGGCACGTGTGGGCCGCGGCACATATCAATATATTCTTCGTGATGGTACAAACCTGGCTGATCGTCCCGAGCTACGTTTTGCTCAAGGATTTCCATCTTGTAACTTTCGCCACGCGCGGCAAAAGTGTCATAGGCTTGTTGCCAGCTGACCTTTTTCTTCACCACGTCATATTCGGTTTTTGCCAGTTGCAGCATGCGCGCTTCCAGCGTCTGCAGATCTTCAGCGCTGATTGGCCGATCCAAATCGACGTCATAATAAAAGCCATTATCAATGACCGGACCAATCGCCATTTTGACGTGTGGCCACAGCTGTTTGATGGCATGCCCTAATAAATGCGCACAAGAGTGACGTAGAATTTCTAAGCCTTCGTCATCTTTCGTGGTGACGATAGCTAACTGGCTATCTTGCTTGATGATTTCACAGGCATCGACCAGTTGGCCATTGACTTTACCGGCAATGGTGGCCTTGGCAAGACC
The DNA here is from genome assembly GCF_059620065.1 of Rheinheimera sp. B2H12. NCBI lineage: Bacteria > Pseudomonadati > Pseudomonadota > Gammaproteobacteria > Chromatiales > Chromatiaceae > Rheinheimera > Rheinheimera sp. B2H12. The sequence continues at coordinate 2,999,538 of NZ_CM184363.1, forward strand.
AGGACCAATAGATTTAGCAACGTCGAGGACAGATAACGGGGCATCAAAAACGCGCTGACTACCGTCAGGCAGAGTAATTACTGGCATAAAAATATTCCTACAGTGGTGACCCCCACAATGGGTCACATGATGATGTTGCTCCTGCTGGCAATAACGCCTTGCGGTCCAGTTGATGACCCCAACGAGTGGTCATTTGGTACACAGCGTGGCGGTATCGTGACTCCAGCCCAGAGTGAATGCCGACTTGGCGGGGGCAAGCTTAGCATGCTGGCCTTTTCTCGGCAAATAGCTGACTGTCAGTAAAAACGTGCTGCGCAGCGGCGAAATCTGCGGTTGTTGACCATACTGTGTTGCAATAACCAAAGGAGTATCTATGTGGCAGGCCATTGCAGAGCATATCAGTGCTGAACTGCAGCAAGACTTTCAGATCAGCCATAAACAGCAGCTACCCACCCATTCCGGTAATTTGTTGTATCAAATTCAAGGGCATTTGCAGCAGGGTCAGCACCGGCAATTTTTTGTCAAACTGAACCAGCGTGAAGTGCTGGATAGTTTTGCCACCGAAGCACTGAGTTTACAGGCGATTTCACAGCGTCACTGCCTGCGTACACCGCACGTGATTTGCCCGGGACAAACCCTGGATAAAGCCTTTCTGGTGCTGGACTATCTGCCACTTTCGAATGAACATCCTTATGGCTGGCAGGCGCTCGGGCATCAACTGGCATTTTTGCATCAGGCGGACGATCAGGCGATGTACGGTTTTGACTGGGACAATTATCTATCAGCCAGCTTGCAGCCGAATCAATGGCAAGCCAACTGGTCGACATTTTTCTCAGAACAGCGGATTGGCTGGCTGTTGCAATTGCTGGCTGAGCAGCAACAACTGTTTGGCAATATTGATTTAATTGTCGAGCGGGTGCGGCAGCGACTGCACGGCCATCAGCCTAAACCCTGTTTGCTGCATGGCGAACTGATGCGCAGCAATATCGGTTTTTTATCTGAAGTGCCTTTTGTGTTTGACCCGGCCTGTTATTTTGGTGATCGGGAAACAGATTTAGCCTTTGCCGGCTGGCTCGACCCATTACCGGAAGCTTTTTTTCAGTCCTATCAACAGGTTTATCCGCTGCCGGAGGGTTTCCTGCAGCGTAAAGATCTTTATAATCTGTACCATCTGTTACACCACGCTTATTTACGCGGTGGCCGTTACAGCTGGCAGGCCAAGGAGTACATCCAGCAACTGCTGGCCTAGGGGCTGCCCTGATGGAGTTGTATGTCGGTTCAGGCGGTCATTTTTGATATGGATGGCTTGTTGCTCGATTCAGAAGATTTCTGGCAACAAGCTGAATTTGAAATGTTTAGTTCACTGGGTGTACCACTAAGCCCAGCCGATACCCACAAAACGCTGGGTTGGCGCTGTGACGATGTGGTGCGTTTCTGGTATCAGCAAGCACCCTGGCAGACACCGACTCAGGCGGAAGTGGCTGACACTATTATCGATCGGGTGATTGCCCTTATCATCAGTCGTGGCAGGTTGTTGCCGGGCGCAGAGCAAGCCCTGCAGTTGTGTCAGACGGCGGGTTTACCGATAGCGCTGGCGACCTCGTCGAATCATAAAATGATGCTGGCGGTGCTGAACCATTTTGCACTGTCGCGCTACTTCCAGGCTACCTGTTCGGCCGAATTTCTGCCGCGTGCCAAACCTCATCCGCAAGTCTATCTGAATGCCGCAGCTGCGCTTGGGGTGGCGCCTGAATATTGTCTGGCGCTGGAAGATAGCGTCACCGGCGTGATTGCTGCCAAAGCCGCCCGGATGCGTTGTATTGCCGTGCCTGATGTCGCGCATCGGAGCGATGCGCGTTATGCCATTGCCGATAAAATACTGCGGTCACTGACAGAACTGCGGATGGAGGATTTCACAGCATGAGCCTGGCACAGACACAAAACCCCGCGCAGACACCAAACAAAGTTGCGCTGGTCACTGGAGCAGCCCGCCGGCTTGGCGCTGCGACAGTGCGGCAATTACATCAGGCCGGTTACCAGATTGTGCTGCATTATCGCTGTTCAGCTGCGGCCGCCATCGCACTGGCAAACGAGCTGAATGCACGGCGACCCGCTTCAGTGTTCTTGCTTGCAGCCGATTTGACCAGCCAAGCCGAACTGTTACAACTGGCCACTGATGCTGTGGCCGCTTATGGCCGGCTGGATCTGCTGGTCAATAATGCGTCCAGTTTTTATCCAACCCCGATGGGTAGCGTCACCGAAGCACAATGGCTGGATTTATTTGCCAGTAATGCCAAAGCGCCATTTTTTTTATCTCAGGCGTTGTTGCCGGCGTTAAGGGAGCACAATGGCTGTATTATCAATATGGTAGACATTCACGCCGACAAACCGCTGGCCGAACATCCGGTGTATTGTATGGCAAAATCAGCACTGGTGATGATGACCCGCGCGCTGGCACGCGAATTAGCGCCTACAATAAGGGTCAACGCAGTGGCTCCGGGCGCTATTTTATGGCCGGAAGCAGGTTTGCCTGATCAAGCCGTGTTACCCACACTGACAGAGCAGGACAAAACCGGCATTCTGGCACAAATTCCGCTTGGGGCTTTAGGTCAACCTGAAGATATAGCCCGGACCGTGTTGTTCCTGGCATGTTCACCTTATATCACCGGGCAAATTGTCGCGGTGGATGGCGGACGCAGCTTAGGGGCTGCCAGCAAAGCTTAGCTTAGCAGGCTGGTGCAGCACGCAGCGGGAAGGAGGCAGCATGGATTTGATCCATAAAACGATTCTGTGCCCGTTTTGCGGTCACCCAACCCATGTCACGCTGGATGTCAGCGGTGATGATCAGGACGATTTTGAAGATTGCAGCAACTGCTGCAATCCGATCCATATTGTCACCCACAAAGACGACTTGCACCGCAGTGTGCAAGTTTTTGTCGACGCCGATGATGAACAATTTTACTGACTGACCCGCTGTACAGGGTGGCAATGTTCAGAAGGCACTGGCAAAAAGTTATCTTCAGGCGCCGGAAAGCGCCGCCAAACCGCCCCCAGCCAGTAATTGTGTCACAGTCCGGTTGACGGTTTGCACTATGGTGATGGTCTGCTGATCAATTTCAATATTGACCCAATCGCCGACCTGACGCTGCCCCAGCGTGGTGATCTGCAGGGTTTCCGGAATAATATGTAACCAGAAGCGCCCTGCCGTCACAGCCCCGACCGTCAGGCTAATGCCATCGATGGCGATAAAACCTTTACTGAACAGATAAGGCTGCCATGGCGCGGCTAATTCAAACTCAATGGCCCAGTTATCGGCCGTCTGGCGGATCTCCAGCACTTTTGCCTGGGTGTGAATATGACCGGATAAAATATGACCGCCAATTTCACTCCCGACAGTCAGCGAGCGTTCAAAATTAACTTCAGCACCTGGAATGAGCGCGCCCAGATTGGTCAGCTTCAGCGTTTCATCAATCAAATCAAACTGCACCCAGCCATCGTCGGCTACGGACTCAGCCAGGCCAAAACCGGTGACGGTCAGACAAGTGCCATTGATGGCAATACTGGCCCCTTGCTGTAACTGCTGTAAGAATCGGTTGGCAACGGCCAGTGTCAGGGTACAAAAGCCGGGTCTGTGCTGAATTTCATCGACGCGGGCGCGGGTCTGGACTATTCCGGTAAACATTTACACCTCGGATTGTGCTAGATTAGGATTTTATATGGCAACACTGATAGTTACGGTGTAGCCACTGTCCGGATCTGTGTGAGTTGCCATGTTACCTTTTTCCCGCTTTGAAGCCAAAACCATTCTGAAACTGTCTGGCCCTATAGTGCTGGCGCAGTTAACCCAGACCATGATGTATGTGATTGATACGCTGATGGCCGGTCGCGTCAGCCCGGTTGATATGGCGGGCATAGCAGTGGCATCAGCCTTGTGGTTGCCGATTATCCTGACCTTTCAGGGTTTGTTATTGGCGTTAACACCGATGATAGCCCAGCATTATGGTGCGGGTCAGCGCCGGGAAGTGACCCAGGTCACCCTGCAGGGCGCTTATCTGGCCGGCGCACTGGCACTGCTGATTTTCCTGCTGATGCAGTTTATCGCCATTCCGGTCGGCATGATGCAGATGGACGATATGCTGCGGCAAAAAGCTTTAGATTATATGGGCTATATTGCCTTTGGTATTTTTCCGGCCGCTGGTTATATGGTGCTGCGCAATCTGTTTGAAGGTATCGGCTATACCAAAGCCACCATGTGGATCAGCTTTGTTGGCATCTTAGTGAATATCCCGGCCAACTATGTATTTATTTACGGCAAACTCGGTATGCCGGCTTTGGGCGGTGCTGGTTGTGGCTTGGCGACATCGCTGGTGTTTCTGGCACAGCTGATTGCAATCTGTATTTATGCCATGACCAGTCAGCGTACAGCACCATACCGGCTGAAACTGGCGTCCTATCGCGCTTCACTGCGCGAAATCTGGCAAATTATTGCGCTCGGTACACCGATTGCGTTTGCCATGTTTTTTGAAGTGACCTTATTCGCCTGTATTCCGCTGATGATTGTGCATCTGGGCCCGGCAGTAGTGGCATCCCATCAGATTGCCAATAACTACAGTGCCTTGGTCTTTATGTTGCCACTGAGTATGGGCATGGCGACCACAATCCGGGTTGGCCACCTGGCGGGAGCCAGAGATGTGCAGGAACTCAGAACAGCCATCAGCACCGCCATTGTCCTGTCGATTGGCATCGCCTTGCTGATTGCTGCATTCACGTACATCAGCCGTGGTCTGGTGGCGTCTTTGTACACCACAGATAGCGCTGTGATTGCAATGGCAAGTTCGATTCTGGTGTTGGCCTGTTTTTATCAGATTTCTGATGCCATCCAGGTGGTCTCCAGCTGCGCCCTGCGCGGCCTGAAATACACCAAACCAATATTTTTTATCACCTTTATCGCCTACTGGCCGATCGGCTTTGGCCTGGGCACAGTATTAGGGTTAACCGACTGGCTGACTCCGGCGATGGGCGCCCATGGCTTCTGGATCGGGATTATCATCGGTTTAACCGTGGCCGCGGTCTTGCTGGCTGCGATGCTAAAACAGCAATTAAACCGGCTGGAGAAAAGCTATGCAGCACAGGCGCTATCGGCACAGGCCACAGACTAAACCAAACCATCTTCAGCCCCTCAGTGCTGCACTCAGCGCTGTGGTCTGGTTATGCAGCCTGCTGTTGCCCATTTTACTCGGTGGCTGCAGTCCGGCTGCAGAATCTATTTTTGAGGATTACCACAGCAGAATGGCCAGAATTTTGCCCTTGCCTGCCCCAACAATCAATCCCATCGCAGCATTACCCGCACTGCCAGCTGTGCGCGAGGTACAGCAGCAATTGCCGGATTTACGGCTTGACTTGCTGGATCTGGTGGCGATCCGCCATTGTGGATTGCAGCAACTGGTGGCCAGTCGCAACAACAGTCTGGGTAAAGTGATGACAGCTGCCAATCAGCTCGGTTATGAACTTGAGTTATTACAGCAACTGTTACCTTGCCTGCGCCATCCAGAGCTCAGCCATCAACTACAACAACAGCTGCAACAGATGTATCAGCAAAAACGACAGGCGCTGCCGCTGGTGCTGTCCAATCTGCTGTTGACCGACGCAACGCTGCGCCAACAACTGCAAGGTTCGCAGCGTAGTCTGAACCCTGGTGCCGCCAGCCTTGGCAGTGATACCTTACAGGCATTACAGCAACTGCAATTGCTCCAGCAGCAGGTGCTAGCGCAAAGTGACACCAATTCAGCAGACACCACAGCAACGAATCAACAGCAGCCGCACATTCCTGAGTCCTGGCACGCAGAACGGATTAATCAGGCGCTGGCTTTGTTATACCAAGGCCAGCTGCTGGCAGATTTGCAATACAGTGTGCGTTACAGCAATAACCAACTACAAACGCTGAACCAGCAATTGATGGCGCTAGATTTGAGTCAATGGTGCGGCAAAGCACGGCTCAATGGTCAGATCGACATTCTGCTGACGGTGTTCGGGCAGATTTACTTAGGCCGGGTGCAACCCTATCTGGCAGAACTGGATAGCCTCAATCACCAGTTGATGCCAACCCTGACGGCGTTGTATCAGCACAGCCCTTTTCAACAGCTGATCACAGCGCGTTTTAACCAGCCAGCAGCAGAACTGCGCCACCAGTTGAAGACGCATGTCCGTTGGTGGCAGCAGTTGCAACAGCAATGTCAGTTACAGCTAACGGCTACACCGGCGCAATAAGCAACCTCCAGTCAGCCAAAGACCGGTCTTTCGCACAAAATAGCAGCAAGCAAGCGACAGAATTGAAAAAAGGCTTGCAATAGCAGGGACGCGAAAATACTATAGCGCTCGTTGTCAGCACAGTCAGCCAGACTGTGAACTATGAAATGCGTCCTTAGCTCAGTTGGTTAGAGCACCACCTTGACATGGTGGGGGTCGGTGGTTCGAGTCCACTAGGACGCACCACACTTCAGCAGAAGTGCGGCAGTTAAAACGATAACAGCGCAATATGCGTCCTTAGCTCAGTTGGTTAGAGCACCACCTTGACATGGTGGGGGTCGGTGGTTCGAGTCCACTAGGACGCACCAAACATTCAAATAAAATTCAACATCGTTTAGCCCAGCAATTTCTACTGCGATGGCGAAGGTAAACCACGGCCACTAGCCTTTTGCAACAATGTTTGTACTGGTTTAGTACTCTGAGCTGTGGTTTTAAACACACTGACCGCATGCATCATGGTTTCGGCTTGATCCCGCAGCGACTCGGTGGCAGCTGCCGCTTCTTCAACCAGCGCCGCATTTTGCTGGGTGACCTGATCCATATGGGTCACCGTCTGGTTTACCTGGGCAATACCAGCACTTTGCTCAATTGAGGCCTGGGTAATTTCACTAATTAACAACCGGACTTTTTCAATGCTGCGTTCAATTTCGGCCATGGTCAGTCCCGCCTGATTGACTTGCTGACTGCCGTGTTCGACCAAACCAACCGAGTTATTAATTAACACTTTGATCTCTTTGGCCGCCACCGCCGAGCGTTGTGCCAACTGACGAACTTCAGTTGCGACCACCGCAAAGCCTCTGCCCTGTTCACCCGCCCGTGCCGCCTCTACTGCTGCATTCAGCGCCAGAATATTGGTCTGGAAGGCGATACCGTCGATGACACTGATAATATCGACAATTTTGCGCGCAGCCTGCTGAATATCGCCCATAGTGTCGACCACTTGGCGTACCACACTGCCGCCTTCTTTGACGATATCCGCCGAAGTCGTCGCCAACTGACTGGCAGCTTTGGCATTTTCGGTATTCTGATGCACTGTGGTCGTCAGTTGCTCAGTACTGGCAGCCGTTTCTTCCAGACTGGCGGCCTGAGATTCAGTGCGGTGCGATAAATCGGCATTCCCCTGAGCAATTTCGGTGCTGACATGGTAGATGGTATGACTGGCACTCTGAATATCACCAACCAGATTTTGCAGGTTATGCACTGTGGTATTCACCGCAGCACTGGTTTCACCAAAAATCCCCGGATAACGGTTGTGAATACTATGCGTCAGGTCGCCATCTGCCAGCGCCGACACCACCCGCATCACATCCCTTAAGCCAGAATCGGTGACCCGCGACAATTGATTCAGGCTTTCGGCTAATTTGAGGGAAAAACCTTGTTTATCTGCGGTGGCAATTTGCACTGAAAAATCCCCCTGTTCAGCCGCAGCCGACACCATCTGATCAACTTCACCAATCACATTGCGTAAGGTAAGCACCGTTTGATTGACACCATGTTTAGTGCGGCCAAAAGTGCCGGGGAAATGTTGCTCGATGGTCTGAGTTAAATCGCCCTGCGCCAGCGCTTCAGAGACCCGCAGAATATGGCTAAACCCATCATCACAGGTCCTGATTAACAAATTCAGGTTTTCCAGCATAGTTCTGAACACAAATTGATGCTGGGTCGGATCTGTTCTGACACTGAAATCACCGGCTGCACCAGCAGCAGATAAACGCTGAATATCATTACTGATGGCCAGCAGCGCTGTTTTCACATCTGCCACCGAATGCGTGATTTGTTGCTTCTCACCGGGTAAATCAGGCATATCATGATCAAAGTTACCCTGCGAATAGTGGCCTATGATAAAAATGGTCTGGTTGATCACATTGATATATTCTTCAATAAGTTCATTGACCTGCTTAGCCATTTCGCCAAAAACCCCTGGATAACGTCCCGCTTCCAGCCGGGCTGTTAATTGTCCGGCGGAATGAAACTGCGTTAATTGCTGCTGAGCCTGCACAAAGTCCTGAATTGAGTTTTGCATTTGTTGCATGGCCAGCATCAATTGACCGGCTTCATCCTGCCGCTCGATGGTGATGATATTATCTAAATTGCCACTCGCTATGTTCTTGGCTATGTGCACAGCGCGGTTTAATGGCACTGAAATGGCACGGATCAGCAGAAAACCTGAAATGGCCGCCAACAATAAACCCACACCAATCAACACCAAGGATGTGTTTCTGACCAAAATATAGCTTTGCTGGGCGCTGGCATATTCAGTTTTAGCGACTGTTAACTGCAGATTAATCAACTCGCCGATTTTAGTGCCTATTGGGTCGATGGTGGCATAGAGCGGCCCATCAAAAGCGTTTAGCTGACCTTTCAAATCACCCGGCTGCTGCTTTAAGAAACTGACTAATTCCGCCACATGCTGATTGGCTGGTTTAAACAGCGCTTGCGCTTGTTGCGCCAGAGTTTGCTCTTGCTCGGTCAGCGTGGTCGACATATATTTTTGCCACTCCACATCGATTTCGTGCGCCGCTGTTTCAACCAGTTCCAGCGCCTCCTGACCAGAAGTTAAACCCGCATTGGCTTTATTCACGGCATCAATGACACTGACGGCATAATGGTCTGAAATGACCTTCAGTTGTTGTAATGGCACAACCCGATCTTCATACACAGTCTTGAGCGCATCATTGACATCAGACAGGGCGTAATTCCCTTTCGCGCCAATCACAATCAATATACTGGCCAGAAAAACGATGGTAATAATCAACCTTGATTTTATTGTAAGCTGCATATCATCCTGCCTCATCCTGCTGCAACTGAGCCTTGTTGGTTTTGCCTGAAATATGTACTGCCGTGACCATAGGTGTAGCTTAAGATGGTTGAAATATCAGGATAGCTGCCTGATTATTTATGCTCTGTGCGATTTAAACCCCAGATCTGTGGTATCTGCCATCATCACAAGGTCATCAAAGCGTCATAGCACGAGCCGCACCTGGAAAAAACATTCAACGCAGCTTTGCCAGTAACATATCAATCACCTGCTTACGCTGTTTTTCTGTTGCTATCGAATCTTCAAACAGCGCTGTCGCAGCTACCATGGAATCCCTGACCACAGTTAATAAGCGTGCTTCTTCATTTTCCAGCAGACTAAACTGGGTGATTTCAGCAATAATGTTGGTCTCCATATCGGCGATAATACGTTCGAACTTTTCCGACAAATTGACATTGCCCTGTTCAATTTCCAGCACCAGATTGGCCAGAATTTTATTCACTGAGGCAATTCGCTGCTGTTTTTCCAGCTCACTTTGGGCGATTAAAATACTGCGACAACGGGCATCAATGCCATTGAGCAACAAACAAACCTGATCTTTCAAAATGCCATAACGTTCTTCATCATCAATTGGCATATTTCTAATCAGTACGGTGAAAAGGTCATAGCTAAAAAAGGAGTATTTTTTCCAGGAAAACAAGCGGCCCTTTGCCCGGGCCGCCAGCATGGATTCAAATTCCAGCTGTGATTTATGTAGATCATCGCGAAAATAAGCCGGTGTATCCTTTAATAAAAACACAATGGTTGATTCAAGCTCAAAATTTCGTAGCGCCGCGAAGGACAAATCGGCCAGTAGCGAAAAATCATCTGCTTGATGGACTTCTTCATGAAAACGCAAAATAGCGCCTAATTCGGATGAGTTTTTCATCGCATCAAAGGCGATTTTCATTGCTGTGGTCGATTGCTCAACCGCATCAGATTGCTGCTGCTTTTGTTCAATTAATTTAGTGATTTTGATAGCAAGCTCATTCAGCCTGACCGGTTTGATCAAATAATCATCCGCCCCTGCGGCGAATGCTTTCATAATGTCTTCGTTATCCATCAAACCTGAGGTAAATAACACCGGCACATTGTCGGTCAGGAAGCCATCTTTGAGTAACTCACAGATTTCATAGCCCGATTTACCGGGCATATTGATATCAAGGATGACGATCGCGACCTTTGACTGACATTGCTGCCGGATCGCGTCAAGTCCCTGCTGCGGATATTTAGAAAAATGACAAAACCGAAAACCTTGCTGACCCAAAAATTCCATCACCAATTGCGCAACGGCCAGTTCGTCTTCGAAATATAACACCAGTAATTGATCTTCCATTGCTTTATCCTTGTTTACGGATCCCACGAATGTGCCCACGAATATCCTCCGCGAACGTACAAAGGCACTGACCAACCCCTCGCCATTCAAAGATAGTCGAAGTACGTCACTATCTGAGGTAAAAGATTGAATATTCTCAGCAAATTTTTAGTCAACTAAAGCTGCCAACTGGGTCACCGATAAACAAGGCTATCGGCAATACCTCACTTCAGCCAAGTGATAACAGGGACGAAACTCGTTGTAACAGTGTGGTCATCGGCACTGGTTTTGCTAAACGCTGTTCATACCATCCCTTTGAATCTTCATCGCAAATCATCGAACTGTCGGCAAAACCACTGATCAGCTGAATTTTTACCGCCGGGAAATCAGCTTTAATTTGCCTGGCCAGCTCTAAGCCATTCATCTGAGGCATCATGATATCCGATAGCAGCAACTGCACCGGCTGTGCTTGCAGCACTGCTAAGGCTTCAATACCACTGTGCGCTTTACACACCTGATAACCGGCCGACTCCAGCAATAATGCATGCATCTCAAGTAACTCTTCCTCATCATCGACCAACAAAATTGCGGCTTTGGTCTGCTGCTGGCGGGGACTTGCGTCCAGGGTTTGCTGCGCTTTAGCCACCCTTTGCTGACGCGCGCTGACAAGCGCCGGCGCAGATACCGCTGTGGGTACTGGGACAGTAGGCAGGTAAATATGAAAACAACTGCCCTGCCCCTCGACTGAATCTACCCTGATGGCACCGCCACAGCGCTGGATCATGCCATAGGCCTGGGCTAAACCCAGTCCGGTGCCCTGTTCACCTTTAGTGGTGAAAAAAGGTTCAAAAATCCTTTTGCGGATTTGTTCTGACATGCCACAACCATCATCGGCAATGGCGATATGGACATACGGATGGTCGGCTAAACCCAACTGTCCAGGTAAATCTGCGGCCTGAGTCAGACAAAGTGAAATGGTCAGGGTGCCATGGCCATTCATGGCATGATTGGCGTTCACCGCCATATTAATCAGCAAATTATCAAAGGCACTGAGTTCAACCTTGACACCGATAGCTTGAACAGGGACTTGCAGCACTAACACGACCCCAGACGCCACTGATTTTTCCAGCAAAGGCCGCAACGCATTGATGTGCTGTCCCAACTCAATGGCGGTGACATCGCGTGCTTTAGATGAAGAAAAATCCAGCAATTGACTAATCATCAAAGAGGCTCTGTCACTGGCTTCAATGATGGGTAAGGACAATCTGGCAACCTGCTCCCCCTGATGTTGCAACATCTCTGCATAACCACGCACAATGCCTAAAATGTTATTAAAATCATGTGCAATGCTACTGGTCAACTTGCCAACAGCGCCCAATTTTTCGCTATGAAGTAACTGCTCTTGCTGTTTTTTGATCTGACTAAGGTCATGACAACAACCGACAAAACGAAGTTGTTCCTGCTCACCAATCACAGCCAGCGATAACGCCACCGGGAAGTCGTCGCCATTGGCATGCAAAGCTTTTATTTCATAACTGGTGCTCAGTTGCCGCTCAGCCTGCGGCTGCGGTGTGGAACTGGCCTGGCGCAGATAATCCAGGATCTCAGCGGATAACAGGCTTGAAATAGGCTGATGCAATAATTGTTGTCGCTGGTAACCAAACATCCGGCAAGTCGCCGGATTCAGGTCCTGGATCAGTCCGTCGCGGTCCAGTGTGATCACGGCATCTGCTAAACTGGCCAGGGTGGCGGCTATTTCTTCTTGCAGTGCCAGCCGATGCTGCTCAGCAGCTTTAAGTTCAGTCACATCATGCAGTGCGCCAATCCAGCAATTTGCTTCATCTTCATTCGTCATCCGCCGGATATCTTTTAACCAGCGATACTCGCCACGTTGCTCCAGCCAGAATCGGTATTCAACCACCTGGACGGTATCAGGCACACCGGCTATCATCGCGCATGCTTTATCATCCGGATGAATATGTTGTTGCCAGAACAAACCTTCATTCAAAATATCATGCTGGCTCGAGCCTAAAATAGCCTCGCAATTTGGGCTGATATAAGTATATTGATGGAATGGCATTGAAATCATCTGGTAAATAATCACCGGGCTGGAATTGAGCAAAAACTGCATCTGCTGCTCCATTTCCATCATGACCTGTTCCAGCAGCGCGCGTTCAGTGACATCCTGCAAAAAAAATGTGCCGGTGGCTTTCCCTGTTTTAGCAGAATGATTGACCACGCCATTGACACTAAAAGTTTTCGGTTCGCCAGAGCCGATAAAGCAGGCATATCTGACATCTTTCAGATCTTGACCAGTGCTAAATATTTTTTTAAATGGTGACTCGCCAAATTTATTGTTCGCCCAATATTCGGCAGGGATCCGGACATTTTTCATGGCGTTTTTAATATCAAACCACTGTAACACCCTGTTATTGCAATAACTGATGTCTCCCTGCTCGTCGAGTAACAGCACGCCGACGTTACCAACGTTAATAATGCTTTCCAGAATATGCCTGCGTTCGTCAAGAATATCCCGCAGCCTGTACCGCTCTGTCACATCGTGAAAGGTTAAAATATAACTTGTCTGATTAAACAAGTTGCAACTGACCGAGAATAAAAATTGCCGCCGATGATTTTTAATATTTAAAATGTCGGTTTTCTTTTTATTGGACAAGGCACAATGTTGCACCAGGTCGATTAAAGAACGGCTGTTTTCCTGACTAAATACACAGCTCAAACTACGACCCTGGTCATTAAGCAGTTGCTCTAGTGCTTTTGGTAGTTGTTGTGCCAATGATAAAATGTGGCCATCACGCTCAACAATAAGATAGATGTCATCCAAATAAGGTAATATTTCTTGCTGCAGCTGAATTTGACCATTGTTTTGCTGGCGCAACAGCTCGTTTTCATTGCCACTGATATCGGTTGACATACTTTCTGCCAACCATTGCATAAATATTTTTTCATCTGGCAACACAGTTTTTGGTTTTGCACTCATCACACCAAAGCAACCCATAAACCGGCCATTGACTGATGTAATCCGGCAACACATAAAGAATTTGATCATCTGTTCAGAAGCCGCACTGAAAATACCCTGAAATGGTTTTTTCACTAGCTGGTCAGTCAACAAAATTTCTGCACCATTGATCAATTGTTCAATTAAGGCATCCGGCTTTACAAACTCATAGGATGAAAATTTCATATCCAAAAAAAGGTCGCCACTATCATTTAACAAGATGATAAACATGGCATGTTCAGGGAACAGCTGCTGCAGCAATTGATAGTATTTATGACAAATAGCACCGTCAGCACAATATGGGAAGTTTTCGACGAATCTTGCTGAAGAAAAATCAAATAACTGCATAAGCAACCATCCATATTAAAACATGCATTAAATCCGCGAATAATTGTTGTGAGCCAGCTTGGACATGGTATTCAAAGAATCAAATTCGATACGCTTGCCCCATTAAATTTAATAATTCGATTAAACGGTAACTGATTTCATCTAATGAACATATTTTCTTCACGCAGCCCGTTTTAATGGCCTCTTGCGGCATGCCAAAAATGAGCGAGCTGGCTTCATCCTGGGCTATGGTAAAACCTCCTTGCTCTGCGATACAGCGGATGCCAAAAGCACCATCTTTGCCCATGCCGGTTAAAATGACGGCAATTGCATTGCTGGCAACAGACTCAGCGACCGACTGGAACATGACATCCACCGAAGGTTTGTGGCCCGACACGCGGGGACCATCATCCAGTTTAATCAGGTAATCGGCGCCACTGCGCACCACTTTTAGATGTTGATCACCTGGTGATAAATAAGCATGGCCCGGCACAATTCGCTCCCCGCCTTGCGCTTCCAGCACCCGGATCCGGCATTTTGTATCCAGCCTTTTGGCAAAACTGGTGGTAAAACCTGGCGGCATATGTTGGGTGATGACGATGCCAGGACTATCAACCGGCATTTCAGTGAGCACCGCGCTGATGGCTTCAGTACCGCCGGTGGACGCGCCGATCGCAATGATTTTTTCTGTGGTCTTAAACCGCAGATGCGCAGTAGGTTTGCTGGGCCCTTTGGCAAATTTAGCAAGGTTAACCTGAGCTGCAGCTTTGATTTTATTCACAATGTCCTGGCGGTATTGCTCGATACCCCGGGCAATATCCAGCTTAGGTTTGGCCAGAAAATCAACGGCGCCTAACTCTAATGCCCGCAAGGTAACATCGGCACCTTGTTCAGTCAGACTGGATATCATCACCACAGGTGTTGGCCTGGCTTTCATCAATTTCTCTAAAAAGGTCAGGCCGTCGACCTTTGGCATTTCTACATCGAGCGTGATCACATCTGGACTAAATTGATTGACTAAATCCCGGGCGGCATAGGCATTGCTGGCAGCGCCGACTAAGACAAAATCGGCCTCCTGGCGAACAATCTCGCTGAGTAAACTTCGGATCAGGGCTGAATCATCGACAATAAGCACTTTAATCATCAAATAACTCCACATCATTGTCATGACTACCCACAGGTTTATTGCGCAGCTGCATCCGATAGGCGATTTCGCGATCCAAAATCGTGTTGTTATGCATATTTTTAATTTTCCGGATCAGCACCTGCCCGGTGTCGGGAAAAAAGTAGACTTTTCGCGGATAAACATCGAGCAAGTCCTTTGCAACCACCGGAATTCGTTCCAATTTTAAGTAGTCCAGCACAAACTCTGCGTTACGCTCACCGATGTTGATGGTCGAAAAACCTTTTAACACATTACCGCCACCAAACACTTTTGCTTCCAGTTGCTCTCGTCTGGCACCTAATTTGAGCAAATGGTTAATCAGAATCTCCATGGCATAAGCGCCATAGCGGGCGGACTCGGACAACACATTGTCCTGACAACTGCCATCATTGGGCAGTAAAAAGTGATTCATCCCGGCAATGCCGGAAATACGGTCGCGGATACAGGCTGAAACACAAGACCCTAACACAGTGACAATTAAAGTATCGGACTTGGTGGCAAAATACTCACCCGGCAGAATTTTGATGGCATCACGTGCAAAATGCCGGTCAAAATACCGATTGGGAGCCACATGCATATTCTCAGTATCAAAGGCAATCATCAGCTGGGCTTCGTCAAATTTGGCAGATAAATGGTCTGCCCTGCGGGCTTGACCAGGTGGCTGGCACTGGCAAAATTCTCGGAGTGTCCGGCGACATAAAGTCCGTGCGGCTGCAGCAGGCTGACCAGCCGTTGCAAAATAGCAAGCTGAGTTGATTTATCGAAATAAATCATCACATTACGGCAAAAAATAACATCAATAGGCCCGCGGATCTCCCAGTCAGGTTCCAGTAGATTTAACTGACGAAATTGCACAAGCTGCTGTAATTCTGGGACCACTTTGACCATGCCGGTATTTTTCCCTTTACCGCGATAAAAAAATTGCTGGCAGCGCTGCGCAGAGATGCCGGCAATACGACCAACGTCATACACGCCCTTCTTCGCAGTTTGCAGTACCTGACTATCGATATCAGTCGCAATGATGTGCACCGGCACATCAAAACGGCCATAGGTTTCCGCCACGACCATGGCTATCGAATAAGGCTCTTCCCCGGTACTGCTGGCGGCACACCAGATGGTTTTGGTCTCTGGATGCGCCATTAAAAATCGGGCAAGGATGTCAAAATGATGCGGTTCCCGAAAAAACGATGTCAAATTGGTCGTCAGAGCATTAATAAATTGTTCGGTTTCAACACTGTGTCGTTGCAAATAGTCCAGATACATTTGAAAACTGTTCAGTTGCAGGGTACGGATCCTGCGCGCTAATCTGCTGTAAACCATCGAGTCTTTACTGTCTGCCAGCCGTATCCCTGTCAGTTGATGCAGCATACGCCGCACCGCCTCAAAATCGGCGCGATTAAAACTAAACTCGCGCTCTGCCATCTGCCGCTCCTCGCTCAAAAGCTTTCCCACTCATCTTCATCCGGCGCGGCCGGTTTCAGTGGTTTGCTGGCCGTTTTGGTTACGGGCTTCGAAGCAGGTTTGGCAGCTGTTTTTGTTGCCACTTTCGCAGCTTGGCTACCAGGCTGCTTGGGTTGCATGACAGCTTTAACGGCAGCTTTCACCGGGCCATCATCCAGCGTAAAACGACCCACATTGGCAGCAAGCTGATCAGATTGCGATAACAGACTTTCTGCGGCGGCCGCTGCTTGTTCGACCAGCGCAGCATTTTGCTGGGTCATTTCATCCATCTGAGTGACAGCTTTACTCACTTCATCCAAACCTGCCGATTGCTCGGCAGAAGCTGCCGCAATTTCAGCCATGATGTCATTGACACGTTTAATGGAGATCACGATGTCTTTCATGGTGTTGCCGGATTTACCCACCAACTCATTGCCATTTTTAATTTTATTGACCGAGTCTGAAATCAGCGCTTTGATATCTTTTGCTGCATTGGCTGATCGTTGCGCTAAAGTACGGACCTCAGCAGCAACCACCGCAAAACCCCGGCCTTGTTCTCCCGCTCTGGCTGCTTCAACGGCGGCATTCAGCGCCAAAATATTGGTTTGAAAGGCAATACCGTCAATCACGCCAATGATGTCAGCAATCTTTTGCGCCGATTCATTAATAGCGGCCATGGTGTGCACCACTTGCTCAATTAAAGAGCCGCCTTCCACGGCAACATCAGCAGCTTTGGCGGCCAGGGTATTGGCCTGACGGGCATTATCAGCATTTTGACGCACTGTGCCGGTCAGTTCTTCCATACTGGCCGCAGTCTCTTCCAGACTCGAAGCCTGCTGCTCAGTCCGGCTGGATAAATCAATATTACCTTGGGTGATCTCACTCGACGCTGTATTGATCGAAGTGACAGCAGCACGAATTTCAGCCAGCATTTGTAGCAAATTTGCTGTGGTCTGATTACAGCCATCTTTAAGTGCCCCAAAGCTGCCCTGGTAATCTGCCGTCACTCTTTGCGTTAAATCGCCATGAGCCAGCGCTGCGAGTACGGTATTGATATCATTCAAACCATCTTCAGTGCTGCTCAGTAACTGGTTCAGGCCCTGCGCTAAGCTGAAGAAAAAGTCGGTTTTATGCTGGAGCTGCAAACGTGAGGAGAAATCGCCGGTCGCCGCAGTCTTAATCACCAGGTTTATTTCATTTTCAACCGTCACTTCGCCGGTCCGATCCAACCATTCCAGCACAACGCCGAGACGCTGACCTTGCGGCGAATAAATGGGGTTAGCGACCAATCTAAAATGTAATTTGCCCAGCTCAATATTGCTGATGAAGGTCTCCTGCATGCTTTCTAATCTACTGAGCAACTGCGACTGCTTGCTGAAAAATAGTTCTAGCTGCTGACCTATCAGTTTATCGACAACAAACTGCGGTAACACTTGCCTTAAATCAGAATCCAAACGTTGGAAAGTTCTATGAATTGTTTGATTAATATAAATAATTTTATGCTGATTATCGGCAATCATCACATTGGCCGAGGTGGTATTCAAAGCCCCCAGCAGCCGGCTTAGTTCCTGCTCGGCAGCGACTTCTTTGGTTCTGTCCTGCCATTCAACGACAGAGCCAATACGTTCACCTTTGGGCGTAATAATAGGATTGGCAATTAACCGAAAACTGCGCCCTGCCACTTCAATGTTACCGGTGTAAGTGTCTTTTAACTCGGCGAGTAAACGACGTTGATGGGCGGGATTTTTATGGAAGATATCCATACTGCTGCCAACAATGGTGCTGACTGAAAAATTAGGTAACGCCGTGCGTAAATCAGCTTCCGCCACCCGCAGCATTTTTTCCACGGCTTTATTCATATAAACAATAGTACGCTGCTCGTCCGCCACCATCACATTGGACGAGGTGGCTTCCAGCGCTGTGAGCAGTTGAGCAGTCAGAATGCTTTGCTTTTTAATGTCGGTGATATCCTGCCAGGTAATTGACGTACCCTGCCGGCGTTGCTGCTCGTCAGTTAACGGATTTAACTGCAGTTGAAAAGTTCTGCTCCCGATGACGATATCTTCGGTATGCATGCCGGACAATCTGGCATAGACATTTTGCAACTGGGTGGCATTTTTGTGGAACATATCGACAGAGCTTCCGACCAGCGCCGCCACTGAGAATTGTGGCAGCTCTTTACGCAAATCGGCCATGACCAGCTCAAACAGCTGATGGAGCGCTGTGTTGACATAAACAATAGTACGAGCCGGATCGATGATCATGACGGCAGCATGACTATGCGCCAATGCCATGGCCTGCAATTTTGCCGCAGCATCGCCCTTGAAACCAAACCAGGATTTTATCGTCATGACACCAGCTCCTGCGAAGACGCAGTCGCGTCAAATAAACCAAGTTCGGCACTAGAGATGAGTTTTTCAATATTGAGCAGAATGATCATCTGTTCATTCACTGGCGCTAAACCATGCAAATACTGACTATCAAAGGCAACACCAAACTGGGGTGGCGGTTTGACCTCATCAATACTGATATTGAT
Source organism: Rheinheimera sp. B2H12 (assembly GCF_059620065.1). NCBI lineage: Bacteria > Pseudomonadati > Pseudomonadota > Gammaproteobacteria > Chromatiales > Chromatiaceae > Rheinheimera > Rheinheimera sp. B2H12. The sequence goes on from NZ_CM184363.1 coordinate 3,018,440, forward strand.
CACATCCGACACCGCATCGACCACGATGCCAACGATACGCTCGCCGATATGCAGCATAATCACGATAGTAAATTCGTTATAAGTGGCATCTCCCACCGCAAACTTCAGCCGCAGATCAACAATAGGCACAATATCACCACGTAAATTCAGCACACCTTTGATAAAAGCCGGTGCATTGGCTATTTTGGTGACTGGCTCGTAACCCCGAATTTCCTTCACCTGCATGATATCCAGCCCATAATGCTCATCGCCTAAGGCAAAGGTTAAAAATTCAAGGCGTTTGCTGTCAGTCGCGAGTTGCGCTTTTGCTTGATTGTTCATCCTGCATCCTTTAGTCCTGACGTTGGCTGGACCTGGCTGGACAACGACTCCACATCCAGAATGAGTGCCACACTGCCATTGCCCATAATGGTGGCGCCGGCGACCCCTGGCACCCGACGATAATGTTGTTCCAGACTTTTGATCACCACTTGTTGTTGGCCGATTAAATCATCCACCTGCAGCGCAAACCGGGTTTTACTGGTTTCAATCAACACCAGAATGGCATCCTCGGGTGGTAGTTTTGCATCCGCAATGTGCATCACTGCATGCAGTTGCACTATGGGCCAGTAAGCATCACGCAGCTGCAGCATGGACTGATTAGAGATATATTTCAGTTGCTCCGGGGCTGGCTTCACCGACTCAATAATATTGACCAGCGGAACAATAAATAGCTGCTCGGCCACAGCCACCGACATGCCATCTAAGATGGCCAGTGTCAGTGGCAGGCGAATGTGAAAGGAAGAGCCGAAGCCGGCCACAGACTCAATTTCTAACCGTCCGCCCATCGACTCCAGATTGCGTTTAACCACGTCCATACCAACACCACGGCCAGAAACATCGGTAATTTCAGCTGCGGTGGAAAAACCAGGTGCCATAATCAGTTGCCAGACTTGTTGATCGGTCGGATTGGCTGGCAGTTCAATGCCTTGCTGTTCAGCTTTGGCTAAAATTTTCGCTCTATCCAGTCCACCGCCATCATCCAGCACGCTGATCAGAATATTGCCGCCTTTTTGCTCTGCTTTCAGGGTCAGCGTGCCGGTTTGAGCTTTGCCACGCTCTAATCGTGTTGCCGGTATTTCAATGCCATGATCCAGACTGTTGCGGACCAGATGGGTTAAAGGGTCAACCAAACGTTCAATTAACCCTTTGTCGATCTCGGTCTGGCCCCCTTCAATCACCAACGCCACCTGCTTATGCAACTTGTGCGATAAATCCCGCACCACCCGTGGAAAACGGTTGAAGACAAAGGACAAAGGCAACATCCGGATAGACATAATACTTTCCTGCAATTCCCGGGTGTTGCGGGCCAATTCCGTCAAAGCGGTTTGTAACCGCTCCGCCACCGCACCTTCAACTTCTGCCCCTAACAGGTTGAGCATCGATTGGGTGATCACCAATTCACCGGCCAGATTCACCAGATTATCCACTTTGACAATATCCACCCGAATACTGTTGGTTTCAACCGATTCTGGTTTGGCAACAGCCGGCGTTTTGGCCGCTAATGCCGCAACAGCAGCCACGGGTTTAGGCTCAGTGGCTGCTGGTTCTGATGTTGATGCTGGGGCAACTGTTGATGTTTCAGCCGCAGACGGTTCAGGTTCAAAAAAACCAAAAGCCTCGCTGTCAGTATTGACCAGCGGCGTTTTAAAAAAGCCATAACTGTCATCTTCAACTGCGACGGTATCCTGTGCAGTAAAAAAACCAAAACCTTCATCTTCCACTGGAACCGGCTGCAACAAAGCTTCAACCCGCAGGGTGGTTTGCTCCACCCTCGACCAATCCGGCTCAGCCCCTTCACTGTAACCACTTAATAAAGTGCGCAGCGCATCGACGGCTTGCAGTAACTCATCAATCACATGACTGGTAAACAGAAACTGGCCCTGACGGGCTTTGTCAAACAAGTTTTCCATCACATGGGTGACAGAAATTAATGCTTCAAAGCCAAAGATGCCACTCCCCCCTTTGATTGAATGGGCAGCGCGGAAAATGCTGTTCAGTTCTTCAACGTCAGGATGTTCAATCTGCAGGGCCATTAACAAGCGTTCGATATCATCCAAATGTTCCTGGCTTTCTTCAATAAAAACGCCATGAAACTGGCTCATATCTATTGACATCATCTAGCCTTCCATTGACAGATTAAGGATCTCAGGCGAGCACTTTGCCAGTCATTTGCAGTAATTTGGCCGGATCAAATGGCTTCACCATCCAGCCCGTGGCACCTGCAGCCCGTCCTCTGGCTTTCATATCGTCACTGTTTTCTGTGGTTAAAACGACAATCGGGGTGTTGCGGTAATCTGCCAGTTCGCGCAGCGATTTAACCAGCGTCAGGCCATCCATCCTTGGCATATTTTGATCGGTCAGCACAAAATCGTATTGCCCTTGCTGGCACAACTCGAAAGCTTCCTGACCATCCTTCGCGGCGGTGACCTTATACCTGGCTGTCTTTAAGGTCACTTCAACCATTTGCCGGATCGATGCAGAGTCATCAACAATGAGAATATGTTTTGTCATAAGCGTCCTCAACCGTCATCTTTGCGTCATTGCAAACAAAATCATCGGCTATTTCATCGTATAAAGACTGGCGATAGCTGCCAGTGCAAGAATAGCCGCAGCGCCCAAACCTTTATGTAACAGCGTCTGGCAACAAATTAATTCAGCAGGGCACCGTGAAAGGTGTGACGCCATCCTGCTGGCTGATTGGAGTAGAATGTCAGCGTGGTCACTTTGAACCAATTCAGCAGCGCCGCCATAAATCAGCAACGCATGCCATAACGGCTATTGTTATCCATGCACTTAGGTTTAATTCACCGCGGTATGTTTCACAAGTAAATACATAAATAAATTTATTGCCCGCAGCAGCCGTCGACGCAATAGACTGTAGGCACTGATATATCGGCAATCATGGCACATCGATGCAGAGGTGGGAGGAGAGCATCAGAGCAGGTTAATTAACGCTGATTGTTAGCGTTGTAAAAAAGCCGCTGACAGCAGCGGCTTTGACTTTAACGCTGTGCAAGCACAGCCATTAATCCAGCGTGTAACGCATGCCCAGTGTCAAACGTGGTGCGTACTGTCTGGCGAACAGGAACTGCTCTTCGAAACGACCGTAGCCGCGTTCGGTGGCATCGTTCAGGTTCACGCCTTCGAAGAACACTGTCAGTTCAGGTGTCACGTCATAATTGACGCTTAAATCCCACTGACCGTAAGTTTTGGCAAACTGTGGTGGTGCATCCGATGAACCCTGTGATTGACCGACGCCCAATAAGTACTTGTCACGCCAGGTATAAGTGACCTTCACTGACCAGCCATAGTTTTCATAAAACAGCTGCAGGTTGGCAGAGTCACTTAAACCCGTCAGCGGCGCTTGTTGCTTCAGACTGTTGACATCAAACTCGACGTCGCCATCGACAATAGTGCCATTGGCACCGACACCAAAACCGGTATCCCACAGCAGATGCTGGATAGCCATTTCAAAGCCGTCGACCGATTTGCTATCAGTATTGGCTGGCTGACTGATATTCCATACCATCAGTGGATCATCAGTTGCAGGTTCAATTTTACCTTCGGCATTACCGTTACCATTGGCCAGCATCTGAGCAAACACAGCACTGCTGGTGGCTTGCTCACCGCGGGCCTGCACATCAGCCACGGCCTTTAAATAGCGTGGGCCATTGAGGATATCGCGAATGCCAGGCACTGTGGTTTCAGTAATAGTGGTCTGAATAAAATTATCAACATCCTTTTTAAACCAGCCCAGTGCAGCATAACTGCCTTCGGCGTAATAATATTCCAGGCTTAAATCCAGGTTGGTCGACTCGAACGGCAACAGATTGGTATTGCCCTGACCACCGCTGCGGGCCCCTGGTTTTGGGCTGCCGCTTAAACTTCTGCCGCCGGCTAGTAAACCCAGTGGTGCACGGGAAATGCTTTTACCCCAGGAAAAACGCCCAATTAAATCGTCAGTTAATTCAGCTTTGAAATCAAACATCGGCAACACCACATCATGTTCGCCTTGTTGTTCCAGAAAGCTGGCATTATTACCCTGCTGGTATTTGGTGATCCACTCTGATGGACTCTCCCAGTTCACCTGGGTTTCAACCCGTTGCTTCACCAGACTGGTGACATCGGTTTTTTCATAGCGCACACCGACATTCAGGAATACCGGGATTTGACCGATTTCACTTTCCCACTGTGACTGCAGATAAATACTATCTGTGATTTCTTCTACACTGCTCTGACTGTCAATACCATCGATATAGGGGTCAATCGAATAGACATCGGCCCCCATCAGATCGGCGGTTAAAAACGCCAGTTGCCGCGCTACAGCTTCATCAAAGTTATAGCTGTAATAATAATCTGGTTTCAGCGCACTACCGCCGCCGTTAAAACGGTCAAGGAAATTGGCGGTACTGTGTTTGACAAACATCGCATCGGGGAAAATTTGTGGATACGCCGGATTAAAACCCGGACCGCCACGCAATCCGCTCCAGCCCTGATGGCCCCCCATAGTCTGTTCAGTACGGGCAATGCCCAGGTCAATCCGGGTCAGCGGGATCTTGAAGATGTTATTAGTCCAGCTGCTGTCCAACTGCGCCTGTTTAATCTTCGCTTCACCCGGTGAATGAGTAAACTGGCTGAAGTTCGAGTCAATTTCACCTGGCGTTAGTTGCTCAGTGCCATTTTTCCAAAGCACCAGCGCATGCGGAATCTCGCCCTGACGGAAATCATAAATTTTGCTGACCAGTTGATCAGAACCCAGGATCACCTGGCCCTGACTGCGCAGTCCTTTGTCAGCACCGTTGTCGACTTTATTACTGGAATCGTGATAATCCAGGCTCAGATTAAAATCTTCATGCAGCTGCCAGTCCAGATTCAGACCGACAGAATCGGCTTTGACTTCAGTACTGCCTTTGTTGGCGGTAAAAGAACCATCATTACCACCGATATCGGCGTACAAAGCTGTGCCATTGGCATCTAATTCATAGGCATTGATATTGCTACCAAATTCGTTCCAGATCCCCCAGCCAATACTTTCGCTGCCGGTCATAGCGCGGCTGGCAGTATAATCGACAGTGGCAGTAAAGTTATCGGTCGGCGCAAATTGCAGCGTTAACTGACCATTGCTGCGCTCGCGTTCGATATCTTCGATGCTGTAGTTCATATCTTTCGGGAAAAAATAATTGCCGCTTGGTTTGCCATCAGCACCAACCGGGCGGCCGTCTTTAATTTTGCTGGCCGCGAGATTCTCAGGCAGGCCGACATTGGCTTGCCAGCCCTGGATATTGGCTTGTTGTTTCTGGAAATCACGTTCCTGATGCGATAACGACAGTGCCACGCCAAACTTATCATCCAGCATGGTATCACTGAGCACCAGCGCCATTTCCGGCGTGACGTCATCGCCTTTTTCGTTCGAGCTATCGTAAATGCCTTTCGCCGAGAAAGAAGCCTGCAGACCCGGATTATTCAGCGGCTTGGTGGTAATAATATTCACCGTGGCGCCTAAACCACCACTCGGATTTTCCGCCCGGGCGGTTTTATACACTTCCAGCGCGCTGACCCCCTCGGAGGATAAATTCTCCAGGCTATAAGAGCGGGTATAACCTGTCCCCGGCATCTGGCGGCCATTTAACGTCACCAGGTTAAAATCCGGGCCAAAACCACGGACTGTGATTTGGCTGCCTTCACCATTCGAGCGGCTGACCGAGACCCCGGTGATCCGTTGTAACGATTCGGCCAAATTAGTATCCGGGAATTTACCCATTTCTTCAGCAGAAATGGCATCAACCACACCGCTGGCAGCACGTTTAACATCCATTGAGCGGATCAAACTACCGCGGATCCCTTTCACCTCAATCACTTCAACTTTGTCATCAGCTTTGGCTGTGGTGTCGGCGGCGGTTTGTTGGGCCAGCACCGGCAGAGCTAAACTACTGGCCAGCGCCAGTGATAAGGCGGTCGCGACCCGGCTTGGGGTCAAAATTGTTGTGCGCATAATTACACCTGTTTTAATATTGCTCAGTTTGATCAAGCAGCTTGTCGACCCAGCGGGTGCTGCTTTGAAGGTTGCATCAGTGTCCTGTCTGTGACCAAGCGTTAAGGCATGGAAATGCTGACATTATCCAGCCGATACACCGCGCCTTCGCCCTTGCCCCAGGCTGGGAACACCATCACCACATCAATCGCACTTAGATCCAGACCTTTGGCGGCCAGATCAGCAATCTTGAAGCTGTAAGTCTGCCACTGCCCCACCACCGGTGCTTTCCCTTCCACACTGGCGGTTAAATCAAGTTCAACAAATTCTTTGGCATTATTGGATTCAACTTTAAATTTCCACACTGCATCAGGTGCAGAAGGTGCACTGGTGACTTTCATCTCAAAACGGACCACGCCACCTGCTAATAACGCGGTGGCATCAAAAGCTTTGCCAGCACCACCGTTGGCGGTTTTACTGATAAAACCCATCACTGTGGGTGCTGCACCGATGCTAAATTCAGCCGTCATGCCATGATCGGCATCGTCCATTTGTTCGGTCGGTACTGAACCACCACAACAATCCCACATTGGCCAATCCGCGTTTTTCTGATCTTTAAACAGCAGCAGCGATTGAACCGGCGCGGCAATCTTGACATCATCAACCCGATAGACTGCACCTTCACCAGTACCCCAGGCCGGGAAAATCATCACCACGTCAATGGCAGATAAATCCAGACCGGCATCTGCCAACTTTTTCAGCGGGAAGGTATAAGTTTGCCACTGGCCAACCACTGGCGCTTTGCCTTCAGTGCTGGTGGTAATATCAATCTCTACTGCAGTGGTGGCATTATTACTTTCAACTTTGACTTTCCAGGCCGCGGCAGCATTATTCGGTGCCGATACCATCTGCATGGCAAAACTTAAACTACCGGTCAGCGCCAGTGGCGAAGCGTCAAATGGTGCTGCCACCCCAGCTGGATCTTTAATAAATTCAGATCTGTTGGTAAAACCATTCACAGTGGCAGCGGCGCCTACCTTAAATTCCATCACGCCACCACGGTCGGCATCAGTGACAACAGTAGGAGTTGAACCACCACAGCAGTCCCAGGCAGGCCAGCTTGGATTGATGGACTTGTCAAAAATACTCAGGTTACGAGCCACCCCATCTGAAGGGGGCACCGGAATTGGCGCTTTGCCTTCGACCAGGGCGTCTGTGGTTTTGTCATAACCAGCACGGATGGTTTCACAACCTTTACCTGTGGTCGGATTGGCTGCGCATTCATAGACCCGGACATAATCAATCACAAAAGCCTGACCCTTGGCAAAAGCCGTCGCATCAACACCTTTGTTATTGACATTTTCCGGCCAGTTGCCACCGACAGCGTTATTTAAAATCAGGAAAAATTTCTGATCATAAGGTGCGCTGGTCCAATAAGTGTTCAGCTTGCCACCGATTTGATCATAATATTCAGTAAACCAGCCACGGTGTTTCAGACCCACCGCCTCTTGCTTACTGTTGTAACGCACATCGGACTGGCGCTGCGTGGCATATAAATAGCCGTCGACATACCAACGGATCTCGCCTTCTTGCCATTCCAGCGCATAAGTGTGGAAATCATCAGCCGGATTTTTACCGCCAGGCAATGTATAGGCTTTACCGGAATTGACGTTATTGGGTGCAGCTTTGCCATAATGCAAAGTGCCATGCACGTTGGCTTCAGTTTTACCGTCGGCACCGGTCGTTTTCAGATTGACCGCTTCCATGATGTCGATTTCGCCAGAGCGTGGCCAGTCACCGTACACTGAGTCTGTTGGCATCATCCAGAACGCCGGCCAGCTGCCTTGCCCGGCTGGCAGCTTAGCGCGCATTTCAAAACGGCCGTATTTAAAATCGGCTTTCTTTTTGGTGGTCAAACGGGCTGAGGTATAAGGTTTTTCTGCACCAGCAGCTGCAGGTTTTGCCACAATATTCAGCATACCGTCACTGATAAAGGCATTGTCTTTGTCAGCGGTGTAACATTGTTTTTCGTTATTGCCACCGCCACTGCAATTGACTTCATAATTCCATTTTTTCTCATCAATACTGGCAGTATTAAATTCGTCGCTCCAGACTAAAGCCCAGCCGGTCGCAGGCTTGGTCAGATCAACGGCAGCAATATCAGTTTTAGTCTCACTGCCGCCACAACCTGCTAACAGCGCAGACAGCAAGCCTGCCTGACAGGCCCCGGCCAAAGGTGTTGTTATTTTCATCTAAATTGTCCTGTTGATTATTGTATCCCACAGGCCGGCCTGGCCGGCGCTGTCCGTACATCATGCTGTGTACTTTCAGGCGTTCAGTTAGGTACGCATATATGAAAGCGCTTACACAGAGTATTGTGATTCAACAGGAAGATCAATATGTCTGAAAAAAAAGGCTTTGTTGGAAAAGTGACCAGCGATTATTTGTGCTGAAAATAACCGTTGGCAACGACAGCACTGCTTAGTTGAAACAAGCAGCTGCGCGGTTAGAGCAACACAGATCCAGAGCTCTGGTTACCACAGTGACGCAACCGCCTGCAGTCGCTTTGGATCGCGCAGCCGATTGGATTGAACTTGTTGCCGGCCGTTTTCTGAGCGTAAAATTTGCAGTGGCAATGCTTCAATCCAGTCAGATAACAAAAAATTTACCGCTAATTTTCTCTGCCGATACAGATAATTTTTATAACTTTCAAGTGCGCTCAATTGATAAAAGTTAAAGCTTAAGCTCTGGCTGAGTTGCAGTTCGGCCCGGCCGGCCGGGGTCAGCGCCAGATAATCGGCCGAAGCTTCGAGATGCCGGACTGCCCAGTCCTCTGTATCCAATATCCGACTGACAAATCTCAGCACCAACTGCGGATAATGACGCCATAACAGGCTATCAACAGTCAATGGCTCACTCAACTGCAACTGGGACTGGTACCGGCTGATATCATACTCGGCGAGTGTGAGTTCAGCTCCCTGCGCTGACGTTTTCAATAAGGCTAATTGCTGCTGATCTAACAAAACGGCATCAAACTCATTATTGCATAGCCGCGCATAAAGTTGACCATTGGTTAATTCGATGCCTGACAGAGCAACACTCTGGCTGACCTGGCCAGCAGGCAACAGCGATATCAACTGTTCTGTTGCAAAACCCTGGAACTCAGTGCCTGGCCCGGTGAAGACAGCAAAACGGCATTGTCTGATATCGACTGCCGTTTGCAAGCTTTGGGCTGCAGATAACAACAAGTGCCAGCGTCTGGTCGTTGGCAATAAGCCAAGTAACAAACGACCGGGCTGACCCTGTTGCACATCGCTGGCTTGTTGCTGCAGCGTTGCAGTCAAATCACCTTGACCAAAAGTGGCATAACCGGACATGGCGCCGGTCGCAGCAATAGCGCAACAGCTAATCGCATCGGGACTAAACTCCTGTTCCAGCCATCCCAATTGACCCGCCAGTTGCATTGCTCCCGGGCCCTGACCTGACTGATACCAAATCACCCTGGGTTTATCCAAAGTTTGCAGCCTGGGCGCAATAGCTGAAGGACTATCATAACGGCCACCAAAATGACTCATGCCTGCACTCCTTGTGATTGTTGCACTAAAACCAGGGCTTAAATCTGAAAATCATGTTGGATCAGACGGTAATTTTCCCCCAGAAAATCTTTTTTCCCAATCGCCACGCCGTTATGTCGCAACAGGTTATACGAGGTGGTCAGATGGAAATAAAAATTGGGCAGGACCTCAACCAATAAATACTGACTGCCGTCCGGATATTGCCGCTGCCCAAGCTCATCAAACACGGTGATCGGCTGGATCGCAGCCGCCACAAACTGCTCAGGCTGATGAACACTCAGCAGAATGCGGCTTTGCTGCAATAACTCGATATGGCCTTGCAGGTTGTTTTTATCCAACTCATTCACCGCTTTGGGCTGGTTCAGTAGTATGGCCACCGCGGTTAAGGCTATCTCGCTACTTTGGCGCACTTGTCGTGACAGCTCATACATATCCGGATAAAACCGGCTTTGTAGCAACAATTCGACCGGGTAACCGCGCTGTCTGGCCTGATGACCAGCCTGTTGCAGCAAATGGATCAGATTGGTAAATCCTCTGATAAATACCGGGACTGTTAATTCATAAATGGGAAAACTCATCACATGCCCTTGATTCATTGCTGCTCATGTTGCCCGGTCCGGGTACCGCGCAACGGTTGCCGCGCAACGGGCGCCGAGCGCTGGGTGCCGCGCATCGGGTGCCGAGCGCCGGGTGCGTCACAGTGCTGATACCGCTTACTCAATGCGTACTTTTTCACTTTTTTCCACCTGGACCAGTCTGCCCTGATGAAAGACCAGTTCAACCTTGCCAAATTCAACCCGGCCAAGCAGTAATTCGACTTTTTGCTGCAGTTCAGCCACCAGTTGCTGCTGGTGGCTGGTTTTATTCGATTCCAATGCTTTCATGCTGCTATCACTATCCGTTTGTTGTGGTATGAGCATTAAAGCAGAGCTCAATAATAACCATAAATACCATTAAATTTCATTTATATTCCAAAATGGAATTAAAAACAAATCATGCATGATACTAAAAAAGCGGCCATAAATTGTAAATATCAATATATTTCAATTTTTTAAACTTAAATATCAGCAATGTTTAGCACTACAGTATCCTTCTGACGTCACTGCAACTTTGCCATGTACCCAATACACTGCTTCATATTCCAAATTGGAATATGTAATCTTTATTTCGTGCTTTTTAATTATCCAAAGGCTGCTTAGTATCCAGTTAAAGGATGTTTAGACGTCCACAACAAAAAACAACTGCACTGACCGGACCACCGGAAGTGGCTGTGTTACGACTCAATCACAAAACGGAGTATCTCATGTCAGTGCACACCGAACCTCAAGGGTATTACGGTACCCAGCGCAAAGCGCTTATCCATCCGACCCGCGGTTTTCGCCGCTTAACGCCCACCGCAGCCGCTGTCAGTCTGGTGCTATTGGGCACACTGCCGCCAACACAGGCTGCAGCACCAACAACGGCAGTCGAAGCCCCTGTACTGGAAGTGATCAAAGTCACGGCGCGTAAAAGAGAAGAAAATGTGCAGGATGTTCCTATTGCCATCTCGGTATTGACGGCACAGGATCTGGATAAAACCGGCACTTATTCCACTGAACAATTGACCCGGCTGCAACCTTCTATCCAGTTGATTTCATCCAATCCACGTAATACTGCGGTCACCATTCGTGGTCTGGGTAGCGTGATTGGCCTGACCAATGACGGCCTGGAATCCGGTGTTGGTTTTTATGTCGATGACGTCTATTACGCTCGTCCAGGCTCTGCGATGGTCGATCTGTTAGATATCGAGCGGGTTGAAGTACTGCGGGGTCCACAAGGTACCTTATTTGGTAAAAACACCACGGCCGATGCCTTAAACCTGTCGACCGCTGCGCCGACTTTTACCCCGGAAGGTAAAGCCGAAATCACTTTGGGTGAAGATGGTTATACCCAGGGCAAAGCCATTATTTCAGGTGCCTTAGTGGCAGATAAAGTTGCCGGTCGCTTGGCGGCATCCAGCACCCGCCGGGATGGCACAGTCAAAAACGTTACCACTGGTGCCAAACAAAACGATACCAATAGTCAGGCACTGCGTGGGCAGTTATTGATTGAAGCTTCCCCTGTGGTGAAAATCAAATTGTCAGCCGATTATGCCTATCAGGATCCAAATGCCAACACTCAGGTGTTTGTTCGCTACGGTGCTACCAAACGTTCTGCAGCCTCGCAATTCCCGGCCTTAGCGGCAGCTTTTAACTACCAACCGGCCAGTGAGAACCCCTACGATCGTTTAGTGGACGTCAATTCACCGATCCAGGCCCGGCAGATTTTAAAAGGTACCAGCGCCAAAGTTGATTGGGATTTGGGAGAGGTCAGTTTCACGTCAATCAGCGCGCTGCGCGCCTGGGACTGGACGCCACAGAATGACCGGGATTACACCGCGCTGGCCGTAAGAACTAAATCGAACAACCCTTCAGCGCAAGATCAATGGAGCCAGGAGTTCCGCCTCGCTTCCAACGGCAGTAGCGATGTTGACTGGGTGGCAGGTTTATACGCCTTTGGTCAGGATGTTGAAACCCACGGTACTGAACAATGGGGCAAAGACGGCGCCCGTTGGTTGATTGGTGCCAATGTGCCTTCCAACCTCATCGACGGTTATACCTCCAACACTGACGTCTATACCAGTACTGATTCTTTTGCGGCTTATGCCCAGGCGACCTGGCGGGTCACGGACGCGTTACGGATCACGCCAGGCGTGCGTTATACCAAAGAGGAAAAATCCGGTGACTTTACTCAGGTCGCAGCGGGTGGTTTGGCAACAACGGATACCGCGCTGATCACAGCCAAGCGAGGTATTGCCCGTAATCAGCAATATGCCGCAGATTTTTCTGATTCCAGCCCGACCGGACAGCTGAATATTGCTTATGACTTAGTTGAGGACCAATTAATTTACCTCAATTGGGCGCGTGGTTATAAATCGGGTGGCATTAATGCCGCTGGTATCCCAACGGATGCCGCCGGTAACCCTTCGCTGGTCAGCGCCACAGTGCAACCTGAAAAGTCGACCACGATTGAAGCAGGTTTAAAAACCCAGTGGCTGGAGCGACGGTTGACGGCAAACTTCGCGATTTACCATACCCAAGTCACCGACTATCAGGCCAACGTGGTAGATGCAGGACCTGGAGCCCTGCGTGGCTACCTGGCCAATATCGAAAAAGTCAGTGTGCGTGGTTTTGAATTTGACAGCAGAGCCCAACTGGCGGACAACTGGTCAATCTATGCCACTTACGCCTATACCGATGGAAAATATGATTCATTCCGTAATGGCCCACCGCCACTGGAAGAGCTGGCGTCCGGGACTTCAGCCTTTGACTTGTCCGGCCGGGCCTTACCTGGCGTTTCGAAAAATGCCGGTTCAGTGGGGACCGAATATAGCTGGGGCGGCTCGATAAGTGGCCCCTCATTGAATATCACGGGGGAGTGGTACAGCGCGGCGGATCTGAGTTATCGCTCTGACTGGAACTCGGATGCGTCGGTGTCGAAATATCTGCTGGTGGAAGGGTCAACCTTGGTCAATCTGCGTGTTGGCTTTCGTACCGAACAGGGCACAGATGTTTCGCTTTACGCCCGCAATGCCTTTAACGAAGATTATCTGAGCTTTTTAAGTATCCAGGCCGGTAATTCTGGTGCTGTGTATGGCCATGTTGGTGATCCACGTAACATTGGCATTCGGGTCAAAACTGAGTTTTAAGCTGTGCTCAGCGCACTGATGTCACCACGTCCCTGCAGCCAGGCTGCAGGGATTTTCAACGCGAATATTTTGTTTTTGGAGCACCCTATGAGCAAGTTAGCAACGTCTTTTCAACGCGCGACAGTCCTGTTATCGCTGGGCGTGGTTTTGACCAGCGCGCTGGGATTGAGCCAGGCCATGGCCAAGGAAATTACCTTACTCAATGTATCCTACGATCCAACCCGCGAGTTGTATCGTGATTACAATCAGGCATTTGCCAAATATTATCTGGCCAAAACCGGCGATACCGTCAAGATTGACCAATCCCACGGCGGTTCTGGCAGTCAATCCCGGACTATCATCGATGGCCTGAAAGCCGACGTCGCGACCCTGGCGTTGGCAGGCGATATCGACCCGATAGCTCGCATTGGCAAACTGCTGCCAGAAAACTGGATCAGTGCACTGCCGGACAATAGCGCCCCCTACACCTCAACCATCGTGTTTCTGGTGCGAAAAGGCAATCCGAAAAATATCAAAGACTGGGGCGATCTCGTTAAAGAGGGTGTTGAAGTGATCACGCCAAATCCGAAAACCTCCGGTGGCGCACGCTGGAACTATTTAGCAGCCTGGGCTTATGCTAAACAACAAACCGGCACTGAAGAAGGGGCTAAAGCTTTTGTCAGCAAACTGTTTAAACAAGTGCCAGTGCTGGATTCTGGCGCGCGCGGTGCAACCACCACTTTTGTCCAGCGTGAAATTGGCGATGTGTTGTTATCCTGGGAAAACGAAGCCTTTTTGGCGGTGAATGAACTGGGTGCCGACAAAGTAGAAATTGTGGTACCGTCAATTTCAATTCTGGCTGAACCTTCAGTCGCTGTGGTGCGCAAAAATACCGATGCCAAAGGCACCACGGCGGTCGCAACTGAATACTTGCAGTATTTATACAGCCAAGAAGGCCAGGAAATTGCGGCCAAACATTATTACCGGCCGCGAAATAGCGCTATTGCAGCGCAATATGCCAGTCAATTCCCACAAATTAAACTGGTGGACATCAGCAGCTTTGGCGGGTGGGATAAGGTACAACCCCTGCACTTTGCCGATGGCGGTATTTTTGATCAGATTTATCAGCGCTGAGATCTAAAGCTGCATAAACCCTACCAAGGTCGTCGCTACGAAAGTAGTGGCGGTGTAAGCAGCCATTGAGCTGCCAATCACGGCAAAGCCAAGGGCTGTTGAGCGGCGACCTGTTCGTTGAACGAGCAGGGATTTCGGTTGAAACACTCCCCTTGTGCTGCTGATTGCGGCTAAGCTGTTTGCACAACGATTTAGTTTCAGCTAGCTCATTTGCAGGGAGTTTGTGATGTCAGACCGTAAAACCGCCAAAGATTTTCCGCCGCAGACCTTGCAGCTGTTTGACCGTTATGTGCATGGTGAAATCAGTCGCCGCGACTTTTTAGCCGGGGCGGCCAAATTCAGCGTGGCTGGTATGACAGCTCTAGCAGTGCTGGAAGCCTTAACGCCCAATTATGCGCTGGGGCAACAAGTGAAACCGGATCACCAAGCCATCACCAGCAGCATTGTAGAATTTGCCAGTCCGGCCGGCTATGGCAAAGTGCGCGCTTATCTGGTTAAACCTGCTGTCAGTACGGGCCCACTGCCACTGGTGTTGGTGGTGCATGAAAACCGCGGCTTAAATCCGCATATTGAAGATGTGACCAGGCGTTTGGCGTTGGCCGGTTTTATCGCGTTGGCACCGGATGCCTTGTTTCCACTCGGTGGTTATCCTGGCAATGAAGATCAGGCACGTGAATTATTTGCCAGACTGGATCAGGACAAAACCCGGCAGGATTTCCTGCAAAGTGTGGCTTATTTGCAGCAACTTGGCACTGGCAATGGCAAAGTCGGCGTGGTTGGCTTCTGTTATGGTGGCGGTATCGCTAACTTTCTGGCGACTGAGCTGCCGACTTTAGCCGCCGCAGTGCCGTTTTATGGCCGCCAGGCGGATTTAATCAAAGTGGCCAACATTCAGGCACCACTGCTTATCCATTACGCCAGTAACGACGAGCGTGTCAATGCAGGTGCCAAAGCCTATGACGATGCACTGCAGGCTGCCGGTAAAACCGCGGTCAGTTATATCTACCCGGACACTGAGCATGGTTTTCATAACGATACCACGCCACGCTACGATAAAGCCGCCGCTGAGCTGGCCTGGCAGCGCACGCTTGCATTTTTCCGGCTGCATTTAACCGCCTGATTGTGCTTGCCTGGATCTGCTGCATGCAGACTCAGGCTGATTTTTGCTCATCATTGTTACTGCTCAACGCCGTATCGCTGCTTGGCAAGGTTGCCTGCATACGGCTAAATCTTAGTCAGCAGGTTGATCCTGCCGGTATTTTAGTGCCAATATCTGCTCAACAACCCAGCATTTGGGCAGCATAAAAGGATCTCAATGCAGCGTCGCAACCTGTCATTATTCAGCATTTTGTTCGTATGGCTCTGTAGTCTGCCATGTCTTGATACCAGCGCCGCCAGCAATATCCCAGTGTCGCAGTGGCAACATCGTTTTTGGAATCAGTCACATGGCTTGCCACATATTTCTGTTAATACCATGGCCTATGGCGCCGATGGTCGGTTGTGGCTCGGTACAGAACGTGGTTTGGCCAGTTTTGATGGCATCCGTTTTGATACCCTTTATGCCGCTGATGAACCTGCGCTGCAGTCCGACTGGATTAACCAACTGTTTCTCGACCGGCAACAACGTCTATGGGTAGGTACCTTAAAAAATCTGGCCGTGTTAGAGCAGGGTCAGTTTAAGGCCGTCAATCCGCCGACAGCTGGCCAAATTGGCAACATCAATGGCATCAGCCAGGCCGGCAATCAGATTTGGCTGGCCGCCGACCGGCTGTTTCAGGTACAGGATAATAAGCTGCACCCTCACCCAGACTGGCAAGGCAGCGCCAGCGCACTGTTAGCAGATCAAGATGGCTTGTGGGTGATTGGCCAAGGTAGCGGCGCTGATAATGAACTTTGGTACCTGCCCGCCGGTTCTTTGGCTGAGCAGTCAACAGCGGCTGTGAAATACCCTTTACCGCCCGACATGCGCAAGCTGCGTTTTATCGCGCTGGCCAAAACCGGTGACACCCTCTGGCTGGCATCCAACCATGGTTTATTTAACTTCAGTGCTGGTGTGTTTTCCCGCCAGCCCTTGCCACAGGCCGATCAGAATGTGCTGAGCATAGCAGCCGACCAACAGGACTTGCTGGTCAGTTTTAAGGATGTATTTTACCGGCTAGATCCGCAGCAAATTGTCGAGACCATTAAGGTCGGTGAACCTGCATTTCCAGTCTTCAGCCGCACCCTGCTGGTGGATAAAAACGGTCTCTGGAGTGGCAGTCAAACCGATGGTCTGCGTTATTCATGGCGCAGTGCCGCCAGAGTCGCGGGGCTCAGCGCAGGTCTGCCCAATACCATGCTGTGGTCGGTATTTGCCGAGCCGGATCGGATATTGATTGGCAGTCAGGATGGCGTTGCTCTCTGGCAGCAACAGCAAGCACAGCCGTTGATCAGCAGCGCAGATTTGCCAAATCCAATGGTTTATAACGTATTTTCCGATAGCAAAGGCCGCATCTGGGTTGGCACCCGCAGTGGTCTGGCTTGCTTTTCGGCCCAAGGCCAGGCGTTATTTCAGATCAAAGGATTAGAGGATGCCCAAATCAACGGTATGACGGAGGATCAGACCGGACAGTTGTGGGTGGTCAGTACCAAAGGTGTGTTTCAATTACAGCAAAATCAGGCGCTGCCGATGACAAGTCTGGGATTTTCGCCAGATCGATTTCGGGTGATTGCCAAAGGTCACGATCAGAGCTTGTGGTTCGGCTCAGATCATGGCCTTTATCAACTGCGTGGACCAAGCGCGAGCAAGGTTGACCACCCGATCCTGCAGCAGGCGATGATCACAGCTGTAACCGCATTTGGTACCGGTCAGCTTGCCGTCGGTACTTATGAACATGGCTTGTTTGTGCTGGACCAACATGGCTGGCAGCACTACCCAGGGCCCCCCCAGTTACCCAGTCAGACCATTTTTTCCTTGCTGGCACATCAGGATTATTTACTGCTCAGCACGCCGGAAGGCGCATTTCGGCTGTCGCAGGCTTCGTTGCAGCGCAACGACCAGACTCAGCCTGAGATAGCGTTAGAGGTCCTATTATATGATCCGGGGCAGCGTTATGGCCGTCAGACGCTGCGCTGCTGCAATGGTGCTGGCACCGGCAAAAGTGCCGTGCAAAATGGGCAGGCGTTTTTTCCTTCCACGCAGGGACTGATCCTCATCGATCTGACGCCAGTGTCACAGCAGCCGCCCACCAGCCTGATTTATCGTTATCAGACAGGTCAGCAGCGCTCGACCTACCAGGGACCGGCCACACTGAAATTAGGGGAACGGGCGCTGCGGGTCGATTTTGGTGCTATTGCCTTTACCGACGGTGATTTGTTGCAATTTCGCTACCGGTTAGTTGGCCAGCAACATCAGTGGCGTGAGTTAGCACAAACCGGCAGCATCTATCTGGACGATCTCAGACCCGGTGTATTGCAACTGGAAATCCAGGCCCGTCGTCCGCTCGGAGCCTGGGGCACCCCGGCAATATTAGCATTGACGGTCCCGCCTTATTTTCATGAAACCAAGCTTGCCAAAGGCCTGCTGGTGATCGGCATTTTACTACTGCTGGCGGCGCTGTGGTTTTGGCGCGAACGCCGGCACCAACGGCAAAAAACCGCGTTGGAGGCTCTAGTCAAGCTACGCACTGCCGAATTAACCGCCGCCAATAGTGCTTTGTTACATGCCAGTAATACCGACCCCTTGACGGATTTATCTAATCGCCGTTTTATTCAGGCGCAGCTGGAGAAACTCCAGGCACAACGGAGCCGGCAACAGCCGCAGACACAAAGCATGGGGCTGTTGTTGCTGGATATTGACCATTTTAAACAGGTCAACGATCAGCATGGCCATGCCGCCGGTGATGCTGTGCTTCGTGCTGTTGCTGCGGTGTTACAACAGCAGGTGCGGGAAAACGAATATGCTGTGCGCTGGGGCGGTGAAGAGTTTTTAGTCGTGTTGCCACAGATAGATCCAACTGAATTAAATCAGGTCGCGCAGCGGATCCGCTTAGCGGTGGCAGCGACGCCCTGTGAACCGCGCGTCACTGTGTCTGTTGGCATTGCCAGTTGGCCCAACCCGCTGCCGGAGCTGAGCTATCACTGGCAACAAGCGATCGAAGTGGCAGACTATGCTTTATATCAGGCAAAACAGGCTGGCCGAAACTGTTGTGTCAGGCTTAACTTCCAGTCCGTCGCAACTGGGCACTGGGATGGCCGTGTTGACTGCACTGTGCTTGAACAATGGCAGGGCGCTGGCTTGCTTGAGGTGCATGTTTTGCGCTGAACCATGCCGGATGCCCTTCTGTAGCCATCGGCTCGTCAGCGATTTGCCAGCGCATAGCGGATTGTGGCCATCATGGTCACATGGCATACAACCCATTCAGAAGGTGCAATAACTAAAAATAGAATAAGAAACAAAAAATAAATATTTTTTAGTTATAAAAAAGCATACTTCCGTCTTAAAAACGGGGCCAAAAAAGCTAAACCGCTGTATTTCATAAAGAAACAGTTCTTTCTAATAAAAAACTCATAAAAAACAGCACGTTGACTATAAAGCTGCCAAATAGTCTAATTCACTTAAGGTATTTAATTTAATTTTTTTATATCATTAAGGAATATAAAACATGCAGTTCCCCTCCCGTCTGAAAGTATCAGCACTGTTGTTGTTACAGGCAGGGCTAATCAGCCCGGCGCTGCTGGCAGCAGAGCAAGCCACAAAGCCTGAACCAGCCATTGAGCGCATCAGCGTTGTTGGTAGTAATCTGAAAAAACTGGCACAGGATCAAATCAATCCGGTGACCATTTTTAATCGTGCTGATATCGCCCGGACTGGCGCCAGCTCTGTGTCTGAAGCACTGGCGGCAATTTTACCGCGTGCCAGTTTAGAATATGGCACTGACGGCGGCCGTTTTGCACCTGGGGCAAACTCGGTTTCCTTGCGTCATCTGGGGGCGCAAAATACGCTGATTTTGCTCAATGGCCGCCGTTTCGCCGCCAATGCCTTTGCCAATCTGGATACCAGCGTGGTCAGCCTGAACAGTATCCCGCTGTCAGCGATTGAACAGATTGAAATTCTGTATGACGGCGCCGCCGCTATTTACGGCTCTGATGCGGTGGCTGGTGTGATCAATTTTAAAACCAAAACCAACTACACAGATACCGCGGTAGACGCCCAATATAGTCAATGGCAAGACGGCGATGGTGAGCGGTTGAATTTTGGCGTCGCCACAGGCATTGGTCAGCTACAACAAGAAGGCTACAACTTGTTACTGACGCTGGATGGCGTCAAACGGCTGCCCACCTTCCGGGCCAGACATGACAAACTGCGTGATTTGGATCAGCGGGCTATCGGCGGCTCTGACTCCCGTTTTACCGGGATGTCGCCGGCTGAATACAAAGTTGCCGGAGAACCAAGACAAGCGCCGGCAGATTGCCGTGGCAGCAAAGAAGCTAGTCCAACCAACCCGGTTGATACCCTGTGTTTATCGGAAGAAAACCTGTATCAGGACTCGACCACCAGCCGGATTAACGCCAATGCCTTACTGACCTGGCGTTTTAATGAACAACTGGATGGTTTTATCGAAACGGGCTTTAGTCAGGATAATCTGGATTTTGCAGGTTGGCCTATCAATATTCCGACGGCCAATGGCGTGATTAAACCGACAGATGCAGTGTACAAAACACAGCTGAACGGCAAAGCCACCCTTGGTAAAAATATCACGGTGTACCGGCGGTTATTTGAAGCTGGCCTCAGCCAGAACTCAGTCGACAGCGATGTCTGGCGATCTGTAGTCGGCGTGCGGGGCGTGCGTGGCGACTGGGATTATGAAAGCTCAGTGCTGCATCAGTTAAACCGCAGTCAGCAGTTTCGCGACAGGTTAAATACCACCGCCCTGGCCGACGCCTTTAAAACCGGCAGTTTTGACCCTTTTATTGTTAACCCGGCCAGCAACACCCAGGCGCTGATTGACCAGAGCAGAGCCGATGGCCGCAGCACCTTATCTGTCTTTGAAGTCAGAGCAGGCAACAGTCAATTATTCAGCCTCAGTGGTGGCGATGCCGGGCTGGCATTTGGGGTGGCACTGCAACATGAATCGGCCCGTGAAGCGCGCAATCTGGGCGTACCCAGTACCGATGCCAGCCGGGTGATCAGTTCGGTTTTTACTGAACTCAGTTTGCCATTGGTTGCTAAGCTGGATACTCAGCTGGCGGTCCGTTATGACAGGTACAATGATTTTGGTGGCTCGCTGAATCCAAAACTGGCATTGGCTTATCAATTGACAGAAAATCTGAAAATACGGGGTTCAGTCAATACCACCTATCGGGCACCGAGCTTGCAACAACTGAATATGGCCCCCACCGGCGCTTACTGGTTTTATAACGACTGGGCGCGTTGCAAACCTATGAGCAAAACCCCGGCGGCTTGTACGGCCAGAGTCGATATGAATAACGTCAGTAATGCGGATTTGCAGCCTGAGACCTCCGTCAATCAGACACTTGGCCTGATTTGGGATCTGCAGCAGCACTGGCGTGTCAGTCTGGATTGGTACAACATCCGTCAAACCGATACCATTTCTCGGCTGGATACCCAGTATATCCTGGATAACGAAGAGACCAATCCGGCGTTGGCGGCATTGATCCACCGCAATCCACTGGATCCGGACGAAGCACGGCGTTTTCCGGGACTGAGCAAAGGCACTATCGATGAAGTCGATATTCCGCTGGCGAATATTATCCGGCTGCAAACCTCGGGTTTTGATCTGATTGTGGCTGGTCTGTGGTCACTGGGTAATGCTGGCGAACTGACACTGGACAACAAACTCAGTTACCTGCTGAGTTACAAACAAGGTGATTTACCAACCTCGCCGGTGTTAAGCCGGCTGGAAGGCACCGACTACCCGGACTGGAAAAACCGCACTGAGCTGGCCTGGCGTTTCAGTGAATGGCAATGGTCACTGGTGGCGAAAATTACGCCGGGCAGCCGCGATATTGCCGATATCACGCAACTGGCCACCAACCCTGATGGTTATGTCGGTGCCTACACAGTGTTTGATAGCAACCTGAAATATCAATGGTCGACTGATCTGCGTTTTTCCGGCGGGGTGAAAAACCTGTTTGATAAAGTGGGACCTTATTCGACCAACTATGGCAGTTATCTGGGCCCGTCACAGGGTCGGCAGTTGTACCTGAAAGCTGAGTATGAATTCTGAATTGGAATATAAATATTCAATTTAATTCTTTTATAGAATATATAGAACTGACTACACTGCGCGCGGGACTTTGACTGTCCTGCGCGCAGTGTTGTATTCGCCCGGGCTGGTTCCCCGGCCCGGCGGGCGTACCGATCAGTTGGAGCAGTGTTGATGTTAGATTGGGCCTTTATGGCATCACAAGTACCGGATTATGCCAGGGCTATGCTGACCACGCTTGGCTTGGGTGGGCTGGCTGTGCTGTTATCCTGGTTACTGGGCGTCAGCAACGCCATCTGCTGGTATTTTGGCTATGGTCGCTGGCTGATTGGCGCTTATGTCGAGCTTGGCCGCAACACGCCATTATTGATCCAGTTGTTTCTGCTGTATTTTGGCTTACCGCAGCTGGGGATTTTGCTCAGTGCTGAAGCCTGTGGGGTACTGGCACTGACCTTTTTAGGCGGCGCCTATTTTACCGAAGTTTACCGCGCTGGTTTTGCCGGCATCCCGCTCGAGCAGGCCCAGGCTGCTACTGCACTGGGCTTATCCAAACCACAACTGCTGCAACTGGTGTTATGGCCACAGGTGTGGCAACGGCAATTGCCGGCAGCCGCCGCAACTGGCTGTTTTTTATTGCGTGAAACCACAGTGTTATCTGCCATTGCTGTGGCTGAAATCATGTATACCACCACCAATGGTATTGCCTTGTATTATTTAACTTATGAATTTTTACTGCTGATGACCCTGGCGTGTTTGCTGTTGTTTGTACCGCTCAGTCTCGGACTACGGCGGCTGGAGGCCAGACTGGCATGACCTTCACTGAAATACTCTGGCAATTGCTGCCAGGCCTGTGGCAAACCGTCAGCCTGACCGGACTAAGTTTGTTGCTGAGTTTACCGGGCGGTGTCGCTTATGTGCTGTTGTCGCAAAGCCGCTTTAGTTGGCTGGCAAGGCTTTGGCTCGAATTGTTTCGCACTATCCCGCTGCTGGTGTGGTTATTTTTATTATTTTTTGCTTTACCGCTCTGGACCGGACTGGATATCGGCGGGGTTGGCAGTGCGGTGCTGGTGTTTGTGCTCTGGGGCAGCACTGAAGCCGGTGAAGTGTTTCGCGGTGCCTGGCGCGCCCTGCCGCCAGCCCAACTGGAAGCGGCCGTCAGTCTGGGCCTGACGGCACGGCAACGCTGGCGTTATCTGTTGCTGCCGTTGCTGCTGCGCTTATCTTTGCCACCGCTGATGAATGTCGCTACCCGGCTGATTAAAACCAGTTCGCTGACCGTGCTGATTGGCGTCACTGAGCTGACCAAAGCTGGCCAGCAAATTATTGAACGGGAAGATAACGCGCTGCTGATCTACGGCTTGTTGCTGCTCGGTTATTTTGCCATTTGTTTTCCGCTCAGTCTGGCCGCCCGCCAGCTGGAGCGACGCTGGAGTCTGTTATGAGTCTGTTACAGCTGGAACAACTGAGTCACCATAAAGGCAGCCAGCCGATTTTGCAGGACATCAACCTGACCGTCAGTCGCGGTGATGTGGTCGTGATCCTGGGGCCCAGTGGCTGTGGTAAAAGTACTTTATTACGTTGCATCAACGGTCTGGAACCTTTGTCTGGCGGGCGTTTACAATTTGCTGGCCAGACGCTGGATGCCAGCAGCGACTGGACAAAACTGCGCCGCCAGATTGGCATGGTATTCCAGCATTATCAGCTCTTTCCCCATTTAACTGTACTGGACAATCTCTGCCTGGCGCCTGTGGTCAGCAAAGGTGAAGCGCGGCCAGAGGTAACACAGCGGGCGCTGGCGTTACTGGCTAAAGTCGGGCTGGCTGATAAAGCAACAGCACTGCCTCGTCAGTTGTCCGGTGGTCAGCAACAACGGGTCGCCATCGCCCGGGCGCTGTGTATGCAACCTCAGTTGATGCTGTTTGATGAAATCACCGCCGCGCTGGATCCGGAAATGGTGCTGGAAGTGCTGCAGGTGCTGCGTGATTTGGCCGATGACGGCATGACCATGCTGCTGGTGACACACGAACTCAGTTTTGCACAGGCGATTGCCGATCGGATTGTGTTTCTTGATGCCGGCCGGATTGTAGAAACTGGCGCGCCAGCACAGTTTTTCCAACAGCCAGACACCTTGCGGGCGCAACAATTTTTAAGTCATTTTCAACAATTACAACAGATGAAAAGGAAAAGCCGATGAAAAGGTTCATCACAGCCGTACTTGCCACCCTGCTTAGTGCCAGCGCGTTGCTGCCAACTGCACAGGCCGCTTCAGTGGCAGAAATTAAACAACGGGGCTGGTTAAAAGTGGGTATTTTTACCGACAAACCGCCTTTTGGTTTTGTCGATGCTAAAGGCAACTATGTTGGCTTTGATACCGATCTGGCCCGTCGTTTTGCGCTGGATTTACTGGGGGATGCCAACAAAATCGAGTATGTCATTGTTGAGGCTGCCAGCCGGGTGCCATTTTTACAAAGTGGTAAAGTCGATATTATTATGGCCAATATGACAGTGACGCCAGAGCGCGCCAGGGTGGTTGATTTTACCAACCCGAACCTTAGAGTCGCGACCCAATTGCTGGTGAAAACGGACAGTCCGATCCAAAGTCTGGCCGATCTGGCCGGTAAAACGGTAATTGTCACTAAAGGCACCACCGCCGATATTCATCTGAGCCGGCATTATCGCAGCACTAAACTTTTGAAATTTGAGAAAAATACTGAAGCTTTACAAGCGCTGCAGGATGGCAGGGCCGATGCCTATGCGCAGGACAACCTGATTTTACTGACCTTTCGCAAAAATCATCCGGATTATCGTTTAGTCAATGAGAAACTGGAAACGGATGCCGCCATCGCACCGGCGGTGCAAAAAGGCAATGACAGCCTCAGACTCTGGGTCAATGCCGAGCTGGCCCAATTAGCCAAGCAGCAGTTTTTGCGTCAGTTATATCAGCAATACTTAGCGCCTGGCCTGCCAGCGGATACTAGGGCCGAAACTATTATTGTCGAAGCAACGCACTAGCTCCAAATTTTCAGCCGCCATCGGTGAGTAAAACCCAGGGTTTACCCACCGATGCGGGGCACTTACGCCGTTGTCAGACCGGCGTCAAAAACAACTCACGCTCTGCTTTGCGCCGTCTGGTTAAGCCAGCCACCTGCATGCCACCGGCTTTATCCCAGCGCAGGAATTGCTCCGCCGCACCTGCTACATCGCCGCTGTTGAGTAATTTCAGCAAGGTGCTGTTTTGCAGACTACCAAGCCCAAGGTTATAGCTAAAACTAACCAAAGCATCAAACTGGTGCTGATTCAGCAAAAAAGTGACCAACCGCGCTACGCCCTGTTCAAATCTGCCTAAATCCGCAGCCAGCAATGCTTCAGCCTGGGCGGCACTGATACTGAGACCAGGTCTGACATCAGCTCCGGTGTGACCATAGCCGATAGTCCAGACTCCCACCATATCCTGATACGCCGTTAATTTTAAACCTTCGAAACTTTCGATCAGTTGCCGGCCTGCACTACTGGTGGTGAATTCGCTATTACTCATGTCGCTCTCCCTGTCATTGGCAGCCCTAAATTTAGCTGAAGTACCAAAAAGCGCCAGGCTGGTTTTGCTAGTGTGACCACGACTTTACCGAAAATATCATATTCATTTATGGAATAACCAACCTATATACAAAGCAAAAAAGGAATATTAAGATACATCCATCACTGCAGCAACATCACTGCCGCAGTGAGAGCGGCATGATTGCCATCTGTCATGGTGTTCTAGAGCACCGAACAGCGTAAAAAAGCGACAGCAGCCGTGGGCAAAATAGGACTCAGACAAGGCAAATTTCTGAAGGTTTAGTGAACTAAACCGAAGGAATTTAACGCAGTATGAGGTTATTTTGCCCCGGCCCTGCGGGAGCGCCGGAAAAACACGCATCCGGCGTTGGGCAAAATGAGCAATAGAATGACTATTGCTCAGTTTTCCCGCCTTGCCTGCGAGCTTTTCCGTCAGCTCTGCTGCTCGCTTTTTTAACTGCTCGGTGCTCGAAGTTGAACAGTGTTCCATGCATTCCTCGTCCTGTTGGTATGTTGGTTTATCTGGCATATGTTGCCCGCTGCTATTGCAGCGGGCTTTTTTTTATAACCAAATCAATAAGCCTGCCCACTGAAGCAGCAAACTGAGTTTCTTTGCGCACTTTTGACTCTTTTTAACCGCTGCCACTGGTAAGATAAACACCAACTGCTAACTTTGTACCTGAGCGACCGCCGATATCAATATTCTGGCGCGCTAAACCCTGTTCGCCCGCCGTTGTTACTGGATTTTTTATGCATGAGCAGTCACGACTTCAGATCATTGCCGATTTTGCGTTAGTTAAAGCACAAGAAGATCCAAGCCTCAGTGCCCTGCTGGCAGCATTGGCAACTTTATTTGACATGCCAATCGCACTGGTTTCCGTGATTGGCGAATATGAACAGTTTTTTAAAGGTCGGTATGGCCTGGCTGTCGATAGCACGCGCAAAGAGGATGCTTTTTGTCAGCATGTGGTCCAGCGCCAGCAACCGCTGGTGGTGGAAGATGCCAGCACTGATGCCACTTTTGCCGATAATCCGCTGGTGACAGGCGAACCCGGTATCCGCTTTTATGCCGGCGTGCCGCTGGTGTTGCAACAGATCACCGTCGGGGCTGTGTGTTTGATTGACCGTCAGCCCAGAACTATCACCGCCGCCCAACTGGCAGTACTCAACAACGTCAGTGCCCATGTCTCCCGCTATCTGGAGCTGCTGCGCGAGCATCTGCAATTACAGCAAGAACATAGCCTGATGGATAATTCGCCGGCTGTGTTGATGAAATGGCGACAGCAACGCGGTATGCAACTGAGTTATGTTTCAGCCAATATCGAAACCCTGTTCGGTTTGCCGCTGCAGGCATTACGCCAAAAAACGGCAATTTTTGAAGACTTTATCGACAATGCTGGCCTGAATGAATTTAACTTTCTGTTTAGTAATCATCATGCCGGCGTCAGTCGGGGTGAAACACATTTTCAGCTCAAAACGCCACGACAAAAAAATTATTGGGTCAAACTCATCACCAAAGCATTTTTTAGCGACGATGGCAGGCTGGACGCCGTGCACGCCATGCTGATCGACCACACCGCCAATAAATATATCGAACAAAAACTGACGGACACCAATCAGCAAATGCGATTATTGCTGGAAGCTTCAGGACTGGGCACCTGGGATTGGCACTTGCCATCCGACACCAACAAAGTCAACCAACGCTGGTGCGAGATGATTGGTGTCGATTATGAATTATTTGACTCTGGCAGTCAGTTCTGGCGGCAGTTGGTACATCCGGCTGATATCGGCAGGATTGAGCAAGAGTTGGCACAACATATGGCCGGCGACATGGCGGTCTTTAATACCAGCTACCGCATGCGCCATGCGCTGGGACATTGGGTATGGCTGGAAACTTACGGCAAAATAGTGGAACGTGACTCGCTCGGTAACCCGATCCGACTGGCCGGCACCCACCGCGATATCACCTATAAAAAAGAAGCAGAACTGCTGGAAACCAAACAACGGCAGTTGCTTAGTTTTATTAATAAAGCCCAGGCCGTGTATTTGCAGGGCCATGATTTATCCGCCGCTTGTCGCGAAATTATGCCGGAACTGACCGATATCGCTGACAGTCAGTTTGCTTTTATCGGCCAAATGCAGCGCAGTGAGGGACGACAACGACTTTATATTCATGCCATTACCGAAATAGCTTGGAATGCGCAAAGTGATCAACTGGTGGCCCTCTATCAGCAACGACAGTTGTATTTTGAAAATTTCGATAACTTGTTTGGCCAGGTCATTACCAGCCAGCAACTGGTATTGAGCAACGATCCAGCACAACATCCGGCAGCCCGCGGTACACCCAAAGGTCATCCGAAAATTTTCCGTTTCATGGGCTTACCGATCAAACTCAAAGGTGAACTGGTCGGCATGATTGGGCTGGCCAATAAATTCGCCGATTACAGCAGTGAAGATGCCCGTTTTTTACAGCCGCTCACCGATGCCCTGGCAGGGTTGTATTACGCAGTGGAACTGGAAGAAGCGCGACATAAAGCCGAGGCACAACTGAAAAACCTGGCGATGACAGATCCACTGACCGGTATCCCGAACCGGCGGGCCTTTATCGAACACTGCGCTATGCTGAAAAACTCACCATTTGGCTATGTGCTGGCCATCCTCGATATCGACCACTTTAAGCAAGTGAATGACCGCTATGGCCATGCCGCCGGCGATGAAGTGATCAAACTCGTCAGTCATTTATTGCAGCAACAACTCCGCTCAGACGATTATTGCGCCAGACTCGGCGGGGAAGAATTTGCAATTTTAATTGAAAAAACTGAGATTGATACCGCCAACTTACTGCTGGAGAACCTCAGGCTGATGGTGGCGGAAAACATTTGTCAGTTCGAGCAACAACAAATCAAGGTCACCGTCAGCATTGGCGCCCGTTATGTACCGGCCGAGGAGCAGGAAGATCTGAATAAACAGATGTCCGAAGCAGATCAGGCCTTGTACCTGGCCAAAGATAATGGTCGCAACTGCCTGATGTGGTTTTAGCTTTCGCCAGCACAGCACAAACTTGACAGCAGCAACAGACTGCTGCAGTCTGGCCACAATGTAAGCGCTTGCAAGGGATTTCAAATGGCTCTTTCCAGTTTAGGCTTGCTGCTGAGCCTCGTTACGGCACAACCATTAGCACCAACACCACCAGCGGCAACACCTGCTCTCACCCCGCCACCTACAGCACAAAGTGCCCAGGCCAGTTGCCAGGCGCCCAAGGGCATGCTGGCCATATCCCGCTCGCACTACCAAGCGCAGTTACAAGGTTTTTGGCTTGGGCTGAGTATTGGCAACTGGACTGGGTTGATCACCGAGATGGACAAGATTGGTGGTGCAGGTGCCAGCGGTCAGTTTTATCGGCGTACCGACTGGGGCGGCCCTGACCAGCCCAGTATCTGGGGTCAGGGTATTCCCAGCGAGTTGTCCAAAGTGATCGATTGGTATCTGGTGCAAGAGCCGCAGGCCTGGGGCTCTGATGATGACAGTGATATTGAATATATCTATCTGCAACTGATGCATCGGTTAAAACAGCCGTTACTCAATGCAGAGCAAATCCGCGCTGGCTGGCTGAGCCATATTTATACCGATCAGCAGACGCCACATCGGAATAAAGAAGGACAGCCAGAAAACTTTTTATGGGTGTCCAATCAGCAGGCCTTTGATTTGATGCAACAAGGTTTGCTACCCCCTTTCACCGGCATGGCCGCTTTTAATCCACATTACGATATGATTGATGCGCAGCTGACCACTGAGCTGTTTGGGGCTTTGGCACCGGCCAGACCAGACATCGCCTTGCAACTGGGTTATTTACCAACGCACACCACGGCGGCGGCAGAAGCGGCCGATATCGCTGCTTTTTATCAGTATTTACATGCCATTGTGGCGCAGCGCGCTGGCAACATGCCGCTCAAAACCCAAATGCTGCAGTGGGCTGATCAGGCAAGTACCATCCTGCCTGCCAATCAATATCCGGCCAAAATGTATCAGTGGGTGAAAGCCCAATATCTGGCCGGACTGAGTTGGGAGCAAACCCGCGATGATTTGTACCGTCGTTATCAACTGGAACAGCAGGATGGTTATCAGATCAGCGCGAAGCAGTTGTACTGCAATGGTTGTTTTGCCGCTGGGATCAACTTTGCTGCCAGCCTGATCAGCTATTTTTATGGCGCCGGTGATATGCAACAAACACTGAAAATTGCCGTGCTGGCGGGTTGGGATTCGGATAATCCGGCCGCAACCTGGGGCGGGCTCTATGGTTTAATTCTTGGTAAAAACGGTATTGAACAACTGTACGGTCAAGCCCTGTCGGACCGCTTTTTTATTCATCGCACCCGCCAGGGTTTTGCCAACAAGGGCATGGCTAGTTTTCACAACATGGCAAAACAAGGCGTCGAAATTATTGATGTCGTGGTCAAAGACCACGCCAGGGGGCAGCGCAGTCCGGACGGCAACTGCTGGTTTATCCCGCCACAGCCGCTGTCGCCAGTTCAAACCAAATAACAACAAAGGGCTGAGCGCGACCAGGCTGAGTTCAACCCTTTGCTCAGCCCTTTGCTCAGCCTTTGGTTTAGCCGCGTTACATCGACTCCAGTTTTTTGCCGCGGGTTTCGGTGACAAAACGCCAGACAAAAAAGATGCTGATAAAAGCCGATAAAGTATAAAAACCATAAGCACCGGCCAGACCGACACTACTGAGTAACATCGGAAAGGTCATGCTAATGGCAAAATTAGCCAGCCACTGCGCACTGGCAGCCACAGCTAAAGCCGCGCCACGGATCCGGTTATTAAAAATCTCCCCCAGCAGCACCCACACCACAGGCCCCCAACTGATACCAAAAAACACCACAAACAAATTGGCCATCCACAGCGCCAGTGTGCCCATATCTGCACTCAGCGCCAATTTACCATTGTCGGCAAAACCAGCATTGGCAAAAATCAGCGTCAGGGCGCCGAGCGTCAGTGCCATGCCGACACTGCCAATCAGCAGCAATGGTTTGCGGCCTATTTTATCGATCAGCGCGATGGCAATAAAGGTGGACACAATATTGGTGGTGCCTGCCAGCACATTAATAAATAACGACTCAGATTCGGCAAAACCGGCCGCCTGCCACAGCTCAGCGCCGTAATAAAACACCACATTGATGCCGACAAACTGTTGGAATACCGACAGCGCAATACCAACCCATAACACCGGATGCAGTTTGCCGGTGCCGCTGATGAACAAATCACGCAGGCCACGACTGGCTTCGCCGGTTAAAGATTGTTGCACTTCCTGAATTTGGCTGACTGCTGCTTGCTGTTGTGCGGTGTTGAGCACACCGGCCCCAGCGCCGCTGATGCGGACAAACACCGCCTGGGCTTGAGCGGATTGGCCCTTTGCCACCAGAAAACGCGGCGATTCCGGAATAAAAAATACCCCGAGAAAAAATAACAAGGCCGGCACTAATTCGACCCAGAACATCCAACGCCAGGCCGGGATCTCCAGCCAAAACAGCGCCTGCGCACCGCCCGCCACCGATGCAATCAGATAATTACTGACAAAAGCCGCAAATAACCCCAGCACAATCGCCAGTTGTTGCAAAGTTGCCAGCCGACCGCGTAAATGCGCCGGCGCGACTTCAGCGATATAAGCCGGAGCCAGCACCGAAGCGGCGCCAATGCCAAGACCGCCAAATACCCGGTACAAAATAAAAGCAGTGGCAGATTGGGCATCACCCGAGCCCCAGGCGCTAATAGCAAAGACCAGCGCCGTGATAATCATCACTGGCTTGCGACCATATTTATCCGCCAGTGGTCCGGCAATCAGCGCGCCAACAGCACAGCCTAATAACACTGAGGCAACATTAAAGCCGGTTGCAACTGAGTCGGATTGAAAGGCCTGGCTCAGGGCCGTCACAGTGCCATTGATAACCCCTGAATCAAAGCCGAATAAAAAGCCACCGAGCGCCGCGATGGCCGAGATAAAAAACACATAAACTGAAGTACCGCTTTCACCACTGTTGATGCTGGCTGGGGTATTTGATGTTGTGACCATGTCATTCCTTAGGCGCGTGACAGAATTTCTGGAACAGGCAGCACACCGTGCCTCTGCGCAATTGCTGCATTAGTCTGTTGGGGTAAAACCGCCATCGCAATCTGATAGATGGTTTGCAGCAATGGTATAGCGACAAAACAACGGGCTGAGCGCACTGAAACTTGTTCAGCAGGCCCAGCCCCACAGTACCAGGCAAGTATTACTTCAGATCAAACCGATCCGCATGCATAATTTTGCTCCAGATCCGGCCAAATTCATGGACGAATTTCTCTTTCGCATCCTGCTGGGCATAAACTTCGGCGTAAGCGCGCAGCACCGAGTTCGAGCCAAATACCAGATCAACCCGGGTGGCGGTCCATTTTACCTGGCCACTGTCGCGATCGATAATTTGATACAAATTGCGCCCGACCGGTTGCCAGCGATTGGCCATATCCAGCAGATTGACAAAGAAGTCGGTGCTGAGCACGCCAGGTGTATCGGTAAAGACACCATGCGCAGTCCCACCATAGTTGGTGCCGAGCATCCGCATGCCGCCGAGCAATACCGTCATTTCATGCGCGGTTAACCCCAGTAACTGTGCTTTATCCAGCATCAGCTCTTCCGGTTGCACCTGATAATCCTGTTTTAACCAGTTGCGAAAGGCATCATGCACAGGTTCTAACACCGCAAAAGATTCAACATCCGTCTGCTCAGGCAGCGCGTCACCACGACCCGGTGCAAAAGGCAGACTCAGGCTGACACCAGCAGCCTTGGCTGCTTGTTCTACGGCCGCTGTGCCACCGAGCACAATTAAATCTGCCAGACTGACCGGTGTGGTCAAGCTTGCCTGCAGCTTGGTCAGCGCCGTCAGCACTTTTTGTAACCGCTCCGGTTCATTACCCGGCCAGTCTTTTTGCGGCGCCAGCCGGATGCGGGCACCATTGGCCCCGCCACGGTAATCTGAGCCACGGAAGGTACGGGCACTGTCCCAGGCGGTACTGACTAACTCGGCCACCGACAATCCTGTTGCCAGAATTTTGGTTTTTAAATCAGCAATTTCAGCATCGGTCAGGCAATAACTGACGCTCGGGACAGGGTCTTGCCAAATCAAATCTTCCGCCGGTACATCGGCACCTAAATAACGGCTTTTTGGCCCCAAATCACGGTGGGTCAGCTTAAACCAGGCACGGGCAAACACGTCAGAGAAATAGGCCGGATCGGCATAAAACTTCTCAGAAATTTTGCGATACTCAGGGTCCATTTTCAGCGCCATATCGGCATCTGTCATCATCGGGTTACAACGGATCGATGGATCTTCCACATCAACCGGTTTGTCTTGCTCTTTAATATCAACCGGTTCCCATTGCCAGGCACCGGCCGGGCTTTTGGTCAGTTGCCAGTCGTAGCTCAGTAACAGATAAAAATAACCATTATCCCACTGTGTTGGATGGGTGGTCCAGGCGCCTTCAATGCCACTGGTGACGGTATCGCGGCCAATGCCTCTGGCTTGCTGATTGATCCAGCCAAAGCCCTGCTCACTCAAATCCGCCCCTTCCGGTGCCGGGCCTAAATTTGCTGCATTGCCATTGCCATGAGCTTTACCCACGGTATGACCGCCTGCGGTCAAGGCCACAGTTTCTTCATCATCCATGGCCATTCTGGCAAAAGTCACCCGCATATCCTGCGCTGTTTTCAGCGGATCCGGGTTACCGTCTACCCCTTCCGGGTTGACATAAATCAGCCCCATCATCACAGCCGCCAGCGGGTTTTCCAAATCGCGCTCGCCGCTGTAACGACTGCCTTTACCACCTGAAGGCGCCAGCCACTCTTGCTCCGAACCCCAATAAATATCTTTTTCCGGATGCCAGATATCTTCGCGGCCACCAGCAAAACCAAAGGTTTTCAGACCCATAGATTCATAAGCCATATTGCCGGCAAGGATCATCAAATCGGCCCAGGACAGTTTGTTGCCATATTTTTGTTTGATCGGCCATAGCAGGCGGCGGGCTTTGTCGAGGTTACCGTTATCCGGCCAGCTATTGAGTGGGGCAAAACGCTGATTGCCGGTTCCGGCGCCACCGCGGCCATCCGCAATCCGGTAGGTGCCTGCTGAGTGCCAGGCCATCCGGATCATCAAACCACCATAATGACCCCAGTCGGCAGGCCACCAGCTCTGGCTTTGTGTCATCAGGGCTTTCAGATCAGTTTTGACTGCCGCCAAATCAAGGCTTAAAAAAGCTTCGGCGTAGTTAAAATCGGCACCAAGCGGGTTGGTTTTTTGGTCATGCTGGTGCAGGATGTCTAGATTTAATGCCTTCGGCCACCAATGCATAGTTGCGGCCTGACTGGCGTTGCTGTTGGCACCGTGCATCACCGGGCATTTGCCTGCGCCTGAATGGGTTTGATCCATAGTGTAAATCCTCTTTGTGCTGCACTTAAATGCAGTCTGGGTCTGCTGAAATCGTCTGCCATGATTCGTTTCAGGTACTGATTTGACACAAAAACATGGCCGAACTGGGTCTGTCAGTTAAGATAGTCGTTAAAATATATGAACTAAATCAATTTAAATAGCAAAGAGTTATCGCTTAAATCGATTAGGAGAAGGCAAACCAGGCAGTCCGATGCTATTTTTGCCGTCAGTAGCGCCAGGTTGCCGCTTTATTAAAGCCGCTTTGGCAGGAACCGCAAGCTGCTAACGAGGATTAGAATTTGCGGTGGAGCTGGCCCCGGCGCGAAAAGATGCCAGCTTCGCCGCCAATTGCGCTTTGGATAACAGCCCGGCATGACCATCCACCAGGTTGCCCTGCTGGTCATAAATCAAGGTTAATGGTAACGCCTGTTGCCCCAGCCAGCGGCCAAACTGCCGGTTTGGATCCAGCCACACTTGTTGAAACTGCAATTGTTGTTGCTGCAAAAATTGCGTGACTTCGGCCGCAGTTTCGCCCTGATTGAGCAAAATAAACTGCCCTTGCGGATACTCAGCCTGACTTTGCATCAGCAATGGCATCTCGGCACGACAAGGCGGACACCAGCTAGCCCATAAATTCACCACAGTAAAAGCCGCTTTGCGCTGCGCTAAGAACCCGGATAATTGTTGTTCCTCGCCAGACAAAGTCTGAAAATGGTAACCGGGAGCCCCGGTTGGCAGCGGATAATAATGCCGGTACAGGGCAAAACTGCCAGCCACCCACAGCAGCACCAGCGGCAAACCAAGCCACAACAAGGCTCTGGCCTGGCGCTGTTGATAGCCGTATTGCAGCAGTAATAAGCTAAGCACCAGCATAAAACTATGGCCATCAAAACCACGATCCCGGATATCCAGCAGTTGCCACCAGTCGGCTTGATAAGCGCCGAGGTGCTGCAGGATAAACACCAGTCTGGACAGTAATAGACTCAGCAGCAAGCGCACTAATAGCGCATCGCTAAAGCCAGGCACTGCCGGACGTTTTAATTTATTGAGCAAGCTAAGTAAAAGCCAGCTACTGAGCAGCAATAAGGGTAATAACGGCAAGCTGAAGCCAGCCAGAGTGATAGTTTCCATCAGATGTGTTTGCTGCTGGTTGCCACCACCACCGACTCAGGACTCCACCGGATAACCGGCATCCAGCCAGGCCTGAAACCCACCCTGCACTGAAAACACCTGAGTAAATCCCATCTGTTGCAGACTTTGTGCCGCCAATGCCGAGCGGGCACCGGAGCGACAAATCAGATACAGCGGCTGCTCAGCGAGCGCCTGTAACGCCTGCTGGCTGTCACATTGTGCGGCCACGGCCGGATGCTGGTGTAATTTCATTTCCAGTACGCCACGCGGTAAATTCAGCGCGCGGTCGATATGACTTTGGCTAAATTCTTCCGGCTCCCGCACATCAATCAACCGGCTGTGGTGATCCTGCAGCAGGCTAAACAGCTGTTGCACTGTGATTTCCCGGATCTGGCTTTTAGCGGCCGCGACCAGTTGTTGGGCAGAAATAATCATACAATTGTCCTTCTGGGATGTCCTGGTTAGGCTTTCACCACCGGCATTTTTTGTGGCTGTATGGCCGGTAACCAGCGATAAAAACAACTGACCAGCAGCAGCGTCAACAGCACAGCGACCGTCACTGAGCTAATCCGGTATAAGGCACTGTACATTAAATCCTGATCCGGTTTCAGATACTGGCCAAAAATAATTGCCATGGTGGTCATGCCACCAAAAGCCACGCCTGAGCCTGGACCTTCCAACAGTTGGGCGCGGGCAAACAGCAACATACCAATAAAAAACGCCAGCATCGTCAGCGGCAAATGTTGATAGTTATCGTACAGCAACAACTGCACTGCAATAGCATAAGCGGATCCCAGTAACACGCCGGCAGCGCGTTTTAAACCCGCCTGGATAATACCGCTAAAACTGAGCGGCAACAGGATCAGAATACTGCTGGCTTGCGCTGACAATGAATCCTGTAAGTCCAGCAATTGAAAGCAAATAAAGGACATTGTTGCTAACAACGCCGCCACCAGGCTTTGTTGTTGTTGCTCGGCAACACTTTTCGCCGGCGGCAATTGCAGCGGAGTCTCTGGTAACGGAAAAAGGCTGAGCATCAGACCACAAATCAGCAATGCCAGCAGCACCGCGAGCAGCGCGTTACTGAGCATCTGGCCAGGGTCCATCGCAGGATAACTGGCAAAATGCAGAAAAATACTGCCGTTGATAATAGCGATCGCCGCAAACACAAAATAACTGCCTTGCGCCATCAGCCGGAATAACCAGAGAAAATAGCCAAACACCAGCAAGGTCATCAACACACTCAGAGCACCGAGCCAGCTGTACAGCAACACCATAGCCCCAGCCAACAGATTGGCACTGAGGTATTGCAGAATGACAAAAGGTGTCAAGCGTGGGATCAGCCCCAGCAATAACACCGGGCTAATCACAAAAAATACGCCCCACTGATCAGAATTAGTCAGCTTGGCCAGCAACAGCGCCAGACTGGCACCAAAGGCCAGTCGCAGCACGCGGTTAAAAGGATGGGCTTTGAACATCTGAGCTCCGTCGGTCGGTCGTCACCACAAGGGCCGGCTTAATATACATAATGCAGCAGACTAATCAGCCGGATCTGACTGCGCGCCAGCGCACTGAGCAGCGCATTGTCGGCTGGCAACAGTTGGACTGTGGCTTTGGAGCCGACCACTAAAGACGGCGGCATTTGTTCTGCCATCGCCAGATTGACCTTCAGCCGCTGCGCATCCCGCACCCAGCGACTGCTGCTGTCGGCTTTGGCAAGTTGCCCATCCGGGCTGCGTTGGCCACTGGCGACCCCGGCATCAATATCCCGCACCAAAGCGCTAAACACTTGACCTGGCAAGGCATCATAGGTAATGAGGGCCTGG
This sequence comes from Rheinheimera sp. B2H12, assembly GCF_059620065.1. Taxonomy (NCBI): domain Bacteria; kingdom Pseudomonadati; phylum Pseudomonadota; class Gammaproteobacteria; order Chromatiales; family Chromatiaceae; genus Rheinheimera; species Rheinheimera sp. B2H12. Next base: position 3,055,053 of record NZ_CM184363.1, read on the forward strand.
GTGCCCTGTTTGACATGCAGCAGACTTTTTTCCCGAAATAACGCGCTGATCCAGCTTTGTTGCGCCGATACCAGCGCCACTGTCGGTTGCTGTGCTGATAAATTAGTCCCCACTTCCAGCTGCAGATCGCTGACAATACCGGCGACATCGGCGTAAACCCTGGTGCGTGCTAACGCCAGTTTCGCCAGTGCCAGCTGATTGCGGGCCTGTTTGATTTGCACCAGCTCTTCCGAGGGTAGCCCCAGCTCTGCTTCCAGTTGATTTAATTCCGCCGTGCTGGCCTGCAACCGGGCTTTGGCTTGCAACACTGCAGTCTGGCTTTGATCCAGCAATTGTTTGGCGATCAGTTTTTGCTGATAGAGCTGATGATAACGCCGATCTTCCCGCTGCAGATCCTCCAGCGCTAACCGGCTTTGCTCTACTCTGGCGGCGGCACTTTGCAGCCCGGCCGATAACTGGCGGTTTTGCTGTAAACTCTGCTGCAGCTGTAATTCTGCCAGCTCCACTTTTAACTGATAATCAGTGGGATCCAGTTCAAATAATAAATCGCCCCGTTCAACCGACTGATTATTCTGCACTGCGACCGAGACCACCCGACCTGACACTTGCGGCGCCACTTGCACCACAAAACGTTGCACCTGACTGTCGGTGGTCACCGGCAGATACAGATCAGCCAGGATGTAATAGGCAAACACGGCGACAAAAAGTGCCAGTGTGGCCTTGATCCAATGGCTAAATAATTGTTCAGCGTTCATGCTGCGACTCCGATTTACTATCTTGCGGCTGTTTGGCCACTTGTTGCAGTTGTGCCGCCTGTTGCAGCACTAAATCTAACAGCTGCGGCAACAGCTGTTGCTGCTCTTCGGTTAAGTTAGCCAGCAATTGTTGCTGCAGTAACTGGCGCTGCTGATGAATACTCTGCACCAATGGCGCTGCCGCTGGTTGCAATTGCAGCACTTTTTGCCGTCGGTCATGCGGCGACGGACAACGGGCAATCAATTGCATTTTTTCCAACTGATCCAGCACCGGCACCAGCGAAGGCGTTTCCACCCCTAAAAATTTCGCCAGTTCGGTTTGGGTCACGCCCTGATATTCCGCGATATAGGCCAGCGCAATGCCAGAGCTTTGCGTCAGTCCGAGACTGAGCAATTGTTTATCCAGTAAACAGCGCCATTGCCGCGACAGCAGATGAATTTGTAGCCCTATACTTTGAAAACTCATTATTCACCAACTAATAATTAGGAAACTAACTATATTATGCAGCCAGAGCACCCGACTGACAAGTAAAAATTACCATCACCGGCAAACAAGGAACCTGGGCGCTGTAAAGATCCTCGCACAGTTATGGCACACTCACTTGTCAAACTCAGTGAAAATCCTTATGCTTCAAAGCTATGCAACTTCGAATCAGCCTTGGCTTACAAGCCGTCTTACTTCCGCTGCTGCTGTGGCAACCCGCAGCCGCCGAGCCACGTCTGCGCTGGTGTCTGGACCATTTTCCCGGTATGCATGAATTTCTGCCCGGCCAAAAATCACCCAGCGGCCCTTCAGTGCAAATGATGCAACAATTGGCCAAACGCAGTGGTTTTGTGCTGGAGATCAGCCCACAAACCCCCAGCAGCCGCTGTATCCGAGAACTCGGTAACGGCAGCAGTGACCTGATGGTGAATTTGCTGTACAGCAAAAAAACGGCGCAGCAGGTATATTTGCTCAGATTTGGCGGCCGCTGGCCAGATCGGATTTATCTGGCGGCGCAGGATCAGCGGCAGTTGACGCAGGTTGCCGCCCTCAATCAAATGACACTGACCACGGTGCGCAATTACGGTGTACACCCTAAAATGCAGCCGGTACTGGCGGCTTTACCAAAGAGCCAATGGCAACCCGCAGCGACAGTGCAGTTGGCACTGCAAATGGTCAGCAAAGGCCGGGTTGATGCCGCCATTTTACCGCCCTCTCAGGTCAAACGTGTTTTTGAGCAACAGCCCGAGCTGGCCAGCCAGATCCGTGAAGTGCAGTTTCCGCTCACCATCCTCGAACCCCAGGATGTGTTTGTAGGTTTTTCTCGCCATAGTAAATACCCAGAGCTAAAACAGGTGCTCGAGCAACAGCTCAGTGCCATGCAACAAGATGGCAGTTTGGCGCTGTTACTCGGCAACAAAATGATCTTTACACCAGCGCCAGTCCAGTAACCCGGTCGCGCTATTGCCTTGAAAACGCTTGCTAAATAACCTGCTGCGACAATTTGCCGCATCGGCCTGCATCATCGGTTATGGGACAATAACAGCCATCTTTACTTTCGTTTTCAAGGCTGTGTTGACATGCAATTGTTTCGTTTATCCCTCTTCACGCTGGCTTGCCTGCCGGCATGGTCTCAGGCGGCGCCGCTGGCAGCGACTGTTGCCGCAAATGCGACCGCTGAACGCTCGCTGGAACGTTTAACCGTGTTTGGTCAGCGCCAGAACGACCAGTTTGGCAGTAAATCAGGCATTGCCCTCGCGAAGCTGCCGCAAAGTGTGCAGCTATTAAATGTCACTGAGCTGCGTGCCCAGGGCCGGCAATCCGTCGGCGAGTTATTACTCAATGTGCCAAGCGCTAATGCCGGTTATTCGCGGGTTGGCCCTTATCAGTCCTATAGTATTAAAATTCGCGGCTTTGGTGCCGATCAGCTCAGAAACGGCATGCGCCAGCGTTATTACGAAGATATTGATCCATCGGCGCTACACAATATCGAACGGGTCGAAGTGCTGAAAGGTCCCTCCGGCGTCTTGTACGGCCAGTCTGCCGTGGGCGGCGTGATTAATTTAGTCAGTAAAACACCGGGGCCGGATCACGCTGGCAGCAGCGCTCTGACACTCGGCAGCCATGCGCAAAAAATTGCCAATGCCGATTATAGTTTCAGCGCTGGCGACCAGGTGCAGGCGCGCCTGAGCGCTGAAATCGAGCGCTCCAATACCTTTGTCAGCAGACAACCGATTGACCGCAATCATTTTTCTCTGACATTGCAGCACCAGTGGACTGAAACCGCCACCGGTCATTTGCTGGCTGAATATATCCGCCGCGACAGCAAACGCCATGCTGGTTTACCTGTCTCTGTGGTATTGCCAGAGCAAGATCAGGAGCTGCTGGACGCTGGCAGTCAGTTCGGCGAACCGGCCTTTACCGATCTGAGTTCTTTTGCGCCGCTGTATCAGTACTGGCTGGATATCCGGCTCAATGACAACTGGACTTTAACGCCAAGACTGCAATATCAGGAATTTAACACGGTGTTTGGTCAGGTGAATTTACGGGCCCCGCTCAAAGATCAGCCTACCCTTATTAACCGCACCGGCCGGCATGGCCGCGAAGATGATGATTATAAAATCGCCCAGCTGGATTTAACCGGTACTTTGTCCACAGGTGCAATTGAACACCAACTGCTGCTTGGTTACGAAGGTGCCTGGGAACGTGGCCGTTTTATTCAGTCCAATATCCGCGCTGGCAGCCTGGCCGCTATCGATGTACGCCAACCGGTTTATCAATATGACAGCAAAGCGCCGCTGCTGGATTTTGCCTTTGATAACGCGTATCTGCTGGATTCCGATGCCTGGGTGTTGCAGGATCAATTAAAGCTCACTGAGCAATGGCAACTGATCGGCGCCGTCCGTTATACCGAAAGTCAGGCTGGCAGCGGTCCGTGGCAGAGCAGCATTGAGATGATCCCGGTGTCTTCCACCATCTGGCAACTGGGCATGACCTATCAGCTCACTGAGCACTGGACACTGTTTAGCGGCCATAACACTGGTTTTGATTTAGAAAGCAGCGCCGCTTCCCGCAGCCGCAGCGGCCAGCCGCTGGCGCCGGAAGAATCGGCCCAGCAGGAACTGGGGCTGCGTTTTGCCGGCAGCACAGTCAATGCCAGCCTGGCGCTGTTTCGCATCGAGCGGTTGAACGCGCTGACGGCGGATCCGGTCGATGCTGATTTTAGTGTCAATAGCGGCGAGCAGCAGGTTAATGGCATCGAAATTGAAGGTAACTGGCAACTGGGGGCCCAGCTGCGGTTGCAAGCGGGGTATGCCTATATGGATGGCGAAGTCACCGCCTCCAATGATGATGATCTGGGTCGACGCTTAGGCGATTTAGCCCGGCATCGGCTGAACCTGGCAGCCAACTGGCAAGTCAACGAGCAATGGTCAGCCTTTGTGCAAGGCAATTACAGCAGCGGCCGGCCACTGACCACCACATCGAACTGGCAACTGGATGGCTATCGTTTATTAAGCACCGGTCTGCGTTACCAGCAACCACAATGGTCAGCCCAACTGGCGGTGAATAACCTGCTCAATGAGCACTATTACACCGCCTCCGGCAACGCCTTTGTGGTCTACGCCGGTGAACCGCAACAGCTGAGTTTACAACTGCAGTATCAGTGGTAACAAAAACAACAGGCCGGGACTGTCCGGCCGGTTGCTCGCGCCACCGCAGTGACCTTGCACTGCTGTGCTGCGCTGGCAAGCCGGATCTATCCGGCGCGCAACTTTTACTCAGGCAAGGTTAATGCTATCCGAACCTGATGTGGCTGTTGATCGTCCTGTAACCAGATGCCATCGGCTTCGGTTGCAACGCCATCCAGCCACAGCAGCATCTTCCGCCTGGGGCTGGCCATCTCATCGCTGTAAGTAACCGCTTGCTGCTGTTGCGTGAGCTGCAACTGATATTCAGTCGAACCAAAACGATACTGCAACTGAAAACCCGGCCAATGCGCAGGAATACAAGGTGTTATCCGCAGGAAATCCCCCTCACGCTGGATGCCGGCGACAGAGCCGAGGATCAGCTGATACATCCAGCCGGCTGAGCCTGTGTACCAACTCCAGCCAGCACGACCGACATGCTGCGGCGAAGCGTAGACATCAGCCGCCATCACATAAGGTTCAGCCCGGTAAATGGCCACCCTGGCGGCACTATTGCCATGCTGCACCGGGTTGATTAAATTCAGCAACTGATAACAGCGTGCCGGATCGCCCAGTCGGGCAAAAGCCATAGCCGCCCAAATCGCTGCGTGCGTGTACTGACCGCCATTTTCGCGCACGCCTGGCAAATAGCCTTTGATATAACCCGGATCCAGCGTGGATTGATCAAAAGCTGGTGTTAACAATTGCATCAGGCCATCCCTGCGCCTGATCAGTTGGCTGTCCAAAGCATTCATCGCCTGCCACATCCGCGTTGGCTCAGTGGCACCGGATAATACCGCCCAGCTTTGTGCGATTGCATCAATCCGGCATTCACTATTGGCTGCCGAGCCAAGCACAGTGCCATCATCAAAATAAGCCCGCCGGAACCAGTCACCATCCCAGCCATGCAGCTGTAAATTTTGCTGTAATTGCGCGGCGGCTTGCTGACAACGGTCCACAAATGCCAGATCGCCCTGCGCCGTCGCCAGCGGCATAAACTCGTGCAAGACCTGATATAAAAAGAAACCAAGCCAGACACTTTCGCCTTTGCCTTTGACTCCGACTAAATCCATGCCATCGTTCCAATCACCCGATCCCATCAGGGGTAAACCATGCTCACCAAACTTTAAGCCATATTCAATCGCAAGGACACAATGCTGATACAGACTGGCGCTGACCACAGCCCTTTGTGGTAAATCATAATAAGAGGCTTCATCAGCATTCAGCGGCCGACCAGTCAGAAAACCGATGTCGGTTTGCAGGATCAAGGCATCGCCGCTGTGCCGGACATAACGGCAAGTGGTAGCCACCAGCCATAAGTAATCATCAGAACAACGGGTCCGCACACCACGGCCATAAGGCGGGTGCCACCAGTGCTGCACATCGCCGTTCTCGTACTGCCGCGATGCTGCCAGCACAATCTGTTGTTTTGCCAGTTGGGGGTCCGCATGCAGCAAAGCCTGCACATCCTGCAATTGATCGCGAAAGCCAAAAGCACCACCGGACTGATAATACCCACTGCGGGCCCAGAGCCGGCATGCCAGCGTCTGATAAAGCAACCAGCCATTGGCTAATACATTCAGCGCCGGATCTGGCGTTTGCAGTTGTACCCCATGCAGCGTCTGCGCCCAGAATTGTTTCACTTCAAACAGCGCCTGCGCTGCTTCGCCCGTCTGGCGACAGCGTAAAGCCAGCGCCCTGGCATCCGCCAGATCATGACCAGCGCCCAGCCGGAAAATAATCTGCCGCTGCTGACCTGGTGCCAGCGTAAAAGCCAGCTGTATTGCTGCGCATGGATCCAGCGCCGCGCCAACCCGACCTGACAAATGACTGCGACGCATCGCTTCGGGTGCCGCCAGACTGCCATTTCGACCAATAAACTCGGCCCGGTCTGCCGTCAGACTGCGACTGCTGTCATCGACATCAAAAAACGCCACCCGGCCGGAAAATTCACTGTGATAACTGTTGCGGGCAAATAAAGCGCCACTGCTGGCATCAATTTCGGTCACCAGCTGCGCCGCTGTTTTGGCCGCTAAATCACCCAATACCCACTGTACATAGCCAGTAGCAGATATTTTTCTGCGACGGGCCGATTGATTGCGCACTGTTAACACCGAAAATTTAACTTTATCGACTGGGTGCACATACACCAGCAACTGACTCTGGATGGCCCACTCTTCATGTTCAAACTGACTGTAACCAAAACCATGCCGGATCAGATAAGGTTGCCTGCCGCAGCAAGGCCAGGCGGTCGGTGACCAAAAATCACCACTGTCTTCATCGCGCAGATAAAATGCTTCGCCGCCGCTGGCCGCCACACTGTCATCACTCCAGGGCGTCAGCCGGAATTCATGTGCATTTTCGCTCCAGCTGTAAGCCAGGCCACTTTCGGTAATGACAGTGCCAAACTGTGGATTGGCCAGTACATTGGCCCAGGGTAAGGGCGTGGTCTGACTGTGGTTCGTCACCAGACAATACTCACGGCCATCCGGGCTGAAACCACCAATGCCATTGCCCAATTGTAAATCGGCTGGCAACAGAGTGCTGATGGCCGGTGACGGCTGCTGATGAGAAAAACGCTGCGGCTGCAACAAAGCAGTTTGCACCGGTAACAAAGCCCGCCGGTTCAATTGCTCTGCTAAAGTTCCTCGCTGCTCAACCAGAATAGCGCGGGCGACGGCTTGTAATAAAATGCGGTCTTCATTCGGAATTTGCTCCGACATCCGGACAAAAATACCGCCGGGCCTGTCAACCACCTGGGCTTCAGTGCCGGTTGCTATCAATCCCAGGATCTGTTCCTGCAGTTGTTGCCGATAACCGACATGATCTTCATTCCAAATCACCAAATCCACCGCCAGTCCTTTTAACCGCCAGTAGGCATGGCACTGGATTAACTGACGCGCCAGCTCCATCTGGTTGATATCACTGATTTTTAACAACACTATCGGCAAATCACCGGAAATCGCGTACCCCCACAAACCCGCCTGCCCGCGGCGATTTTGCAGCAAAATGCTGGCATCCGCTCTGAGCTGACTGTGGCTGTACAACACAGCACTGGCGAGGCGCCGGTATAACTCGGCATCCGCTTCACTGGCATTGATCTGGCGTAACATCACGGCACTGTGGGTGCCGGCAATATCAAACACCCGATCGGCAAAATGCCGATCCTGATATTTATCCACCAGCGCCAGACATTCAGCCCGGCTGGCAGCAACCCCCGTGATCCAGTCCAAAGTCGCTGTTTGTTCGGCATCTAAAGTAATCAGGCAACGGATCGCCACTATCGGATCCAGCACCGAGCCCTGACTGCCTGACAACGGCAACTGTTCAGCCAGCGCCTGCGGCGCCTGTAAGGTTTGACCCCGGCCGATAAACCGCATCCGGTCGGTTTCATAACTGACAGCCCCGACGGCGGTGCCATTTTGCGCCAATAAATGGAACATCCAGCAGTTCACTTCACCGGCCGAGCGCGGCCGGCGGGTACACAAAATGGCATGCCGCTCCGGCAGAATTTCGGTTTGCACAAACAAATTGCCAAAAGCCGTTTGCATATCATCTGCGGCTGCTGCAGCCAGCACCACTTCGCTGTAACTGGTCAGTTCGACAGTACGGCGACTGCTGGCTCTGTTGGTGATCCGCACCCGCCGCAGTTCGATATCATCTTCGGGCGATACCACAATTTCAGAATAGGTTTCAAAATCATGCTCGCGGCGACGATATTCGGCGCGGCCTTCGGAAAAGACCGCAGCATAACTGTCAGCCTGCACCAGCGTCGGCTGATGCGCAGCTGACCAGAAATAGCCACTGGCTAAGTCACGCACATATAAAAACGAGCCCCAATGATCACGGGTGCCATCTTCCCGCCAGCGGGTCAGCGCCAGTTGATGCCAGTGGCTGTAACCGCCACCGGCATTCGTCAGCATCACATGGTAACGGCCGTTTGACAGCAACTGTACTTCAGGCACCAGGGTGGCCGCGCCGAGGGGTCTTGGGATGGGCAGCACAGGCGCATCAAAAAAGGCGCCGCCTTGCGAATGTTCGGCCACATGGGCATGCACTATCGTCGATTTCGGCACTTTTTCCTGTAATAACAACAAAGTTGCCTGAAATTGCGGATCGGAGGCAAAACGTTTTTGCATTGGCTGGTCCAGCAGCACACTGGCTATCGCCAGCAACGACATGCCCTGATGATGCGCCATAAAAGAACAGACCAGACTACGACTCTGGCCCCGGCTGAGCCGGCTTGGCGTGTAATCAATGGCCTCATAAAAGCCATAGCGACCGGCAGCCCCCTCGGCACTCAGCCGCTGCAGATTCTGGCAAGCAGGGCTGGCATCAACCAGCAACGCCAGCATACTGGCATAAGGTGCAATCACAATATCTTCCGCCAGCCCGCGTTTTAAACCAAGGCCGGGCACGCCAAAGGCGTGATACTGATAATTCTGACTGGCATCCATAGTGCTGAAACCAGATTCGGACACGCCCCAGGGCAAGGATTGCTGCTGGCCGTAAGCGATCTGACGCCGGACTGCTACTCGGCAACTGTGATCCAGCAAAGTGCCGGGATAAGAAGGCATCACCAGCAGCGGCATCAGATATTCAAACATCGACCCGCTCCAGGACACTAACACAGCTGCGCCGGCAGAGCTGGTCAGCAGACGGCCCAGGGCAAACCAGCTTTGTTGCGGCAATTTGCCTTGCGATATCGCGACAAAAGTGGCCAGCCTGGCTTCAGATGCCAACAAATCGTAATAGCTGTTATCCCGGCGAAATTCATCGATATTGTAGCCAACTGCAAGCAAATGCCGGGATTTATCAAATAAGAACTCATACTCCTGATGGGAAAACTCCTGACATTGCTGCTGCAAAGCCTGACCAAGGTTTTGCCGCTGACCCGCTCTGAGCTGCGCACATTGCAGATACTGCAGCCAACTGGCTAATAAATGACGCTGCGACGCGGTTTGCTCTGACTGCAAGGCTGCAGCAAGCTGTGGTAACCAGCTTTGTGTCATTTGCTGTAACTGTACTAATGTTTCTACCTCTGCCATCGCCGCCACACAATGTTGCAACAAAACATGACTGTCCGGCGTGGCTTGTACCGGACTGCTGCGCTGCTCTGCAGCAGGTCCGGTGACAGTCGCACTGCGCTGCGGTCGTTCACCAGAAGCTAACCAGGGACAGAGCCAGCTCAGCTCCGCCAGCAACGCCTGATGCTGTGCCGACCAGGCGCTGAGCCAAAACTGCAGTTCGGTGCCGGCCTGCTCCGTCGGTGGCAAACCCGGCAACACCGGCAACAGCTGATCCTGGCGCTGTAATTGCTCTAAACAACAATAGCTGGCGGTTAAACTGTGCTCGCTTTGACTGGTAGCCATCGCCTGATCCAGCAACTGCTGCTGCCGGACCGACCATAAGCTGAAAGCCTTAGTCACGGTTAAGGACAATTGCTTTTTCTCAGCCTCAAAAGCAGCCTGCACTAATTGCAAACAGGTCAGTAAACCTTGCAGACTTTGCCGGGGCAACAAAGGTTCGGCCGGCAGGCTTTGCAGACCGGCTTTTAACGTCAGCAAATGACCGGCTAAATTACCGCTGTCCACCGCCGAGACGTAGCGCGGGGCCAAGGTCTGCAAACTTTGGGTATCGTACCAGTTACAAAAATGGCCCTGATAACGCTCAAGTTTCGCCAGGGTGGCAAAGGTATCGGTCGTGCGCTGTAACAGCGCGGCCGGACCAATAAAGCCAAAATCATAAGCGGATAAATTCGCCAGCAAAGATAAGCCTATATTGGTGGGCGAGGTGCGGTGCGCCAGCACCGGGCCTGGCTTTTGCTGAAAATTATCCGGTGCCAGCCAGTGCTGCTCTGCTGTGACAAAAGTCTGAAAAAAAGCCCAGGTTTGGCGGGCGCTTTGCCGCAGAAAACTGCGTTGCTCCGGCGCCAGACTCACCGCCTGCCGCTGCAACGGCCGACTGAGCCACCAGGCATACAGCGGCGCCAATGCCCATAACAATAACACCGGTAAGGCTGCTGGTAAGGCGGCCTGTTGCCAACTGCTGAGCAATAACAACATCAGCAGCGCCAGCAAAGGCGAAAGCCACATCCGTTGATAAAAGGACGCCAATTGCGGTTGTGCTACCGATTGAGCTACCGATTGAGCTAGCAATTGAACTACCGGCTGATCCGAGGAGGTCCAGTCTAATAACCGCCTTGGTGCCCACCACTGCCGGTAAAGGCTACAGCCAATGGCATGCAGGCTAAAACCAGCTTCATAGGGCAATACCGCGAGCTTAAAGCTGGCCTCCTGCAACACGCTGCCAATATGCTGGTAAACCGTATGAAAATGGTAACTCCAGCGCACATCGGCATGGCGGCAAAATAAACTGACCGCCGCAATTAACCAGCCAGGCAACAGCAGGAGCCCGCTCACTGTCAGAGTCCACAACAAGGGGCTGCTGGTCGCCAGCCAGCCAAACAGCAACAGACTCAGTAAAGTCGCCGGCACCAGACTGCGGCGTAAATTGTCAAAAATCTTCCAGCGCGATAACAGCGATAACGGATTGCGGACCTCACCATCGCGCAAGGTCGGTACCTTAGGCAGCAGCCAGGCCAGTAATTGCCAGTCGCCCCGGATCCAGCGCTGTTGCCGCTGCACATCCGTCTGGTAACTGGCCGGGTAGTCTTCATACAACTGCACATCACTGAGCAAACCAGAGCGCAGATAGCAGCCTTCAATTAAATCATGGCTCAGGATCCGGTTGTCCGGAAAACGCTGATCCAGCACCCGGATAAAAGCATCGACCTGATAAATACCTTTGCCAACAAAAGAGCCTTCGCCATACATATCCTGATAGACGTCTGACACTGTGCGGGTATAGGGATCAAGCCCGGCTTCGCTGCTAAATAAGCGGGCATAGCCTGAACTGTTGGCTCCGCTGAGGCTGGTCGCCATTCTGGGTTGCAGTAAGCCATAACCGCCCATCACCAGTGGCTTGTCGCTCTGGCCTGGATCTGCGGCAAACCTGGGTTGATTCAGTGGATGTGCCATAGTGGCAATAAATTGGCGGGCGGAATCACGCGGTAACTGGGTGTCCGTATCCAGCGTGATCACATACTGCACCCGGCCAAGGGCCGCCACATCCCCTACCACCAGCGAAAAGTCGGCCAGATCGCTGCCTCTTAACGCATGATTCAGCGCCGCTAATTTGCCGCGTTTACGTTCATAACCCATCCAACGCTCTGCTACCGCATTCCAGAGTCTGGGCCGGTGGAATAATAAAAACCGCGGCGCTTTCACCGCAGTTGGCTGGCTGCTGGCATCCTTGCAGGTTTCAAAAACGCTGGCATAACGTTGATTAAGCTGGCAAATCCCGGCCTGCATCCGGTCAAGTAACCCTTGATCAGCAGACAGGGTTTCGCTGTCCGCATCGGTAAAGTCGGTCAGTAACGCAAAATAAAGATAGGGATCCTGATTGCCCAAAAAACGCACTTCCAGCGCTTCCAGCAAAGCATCTGTCGCTGTCGCGCTGTGCAACAGCGATGGGATCACCACCAGCGTCGCCTCAGTGGCAGGTAAACCCAGGCTAAAATCAAGCCGCGGCAATGGACCGGGCCGGGTCAACAGTGTCGCCAGCCAGTTCACCAGTACCGAGGCCAGTTGACTGCCGGCCAGCAATAACAACAAGGTCAACAGCCCCAGTTGCCAGGGTGCCATGCCCGCCTGCACCGCCTGCCACAGAAAAAGCGTGGTGAAACCGCCTGTTGCAGTCACAATAGCGCCCGCTTGCAGCAAACCGATGAGCCTGGCTTGCTGTTGCTGACTGCGTTGCGGCCACCAGCGCCGGACAGCGGCAGCCTGCAGTAACAAAGCAAAGCCATCATCAATCAGATAATAACCAACATGCGCCTGATAGGCCTGAACACCATGCTGTTGCTGCGCACTGAGCGCCAGATTGATAGCCAGCTGCGCCAGCACCGCCTCTGCCTGGCCACTTTGTTTGGCTAATCTGTCTATCACCTGCCGGTAACAGTCGCGACTGGCAAAAGCCATTTGCCGGTACTGATCCTGCGGATCCTGCAACAGCAGCCGCTCCACCACACTCATTTGCTCGACAAAAACCCGCCAGTCGGAGGCACCAAGAAACCTTAAACTGCCAATGCTATTGCTGATGGAGACTTGATCGGCGGCTTGTTGCTGGGTTTCACTGCGAACCAGCTGTTCAATGGTCTGGCTGGATTCAGCCAGCCGCTGTTCTATCCAGGTCAGCGGCAACGCCAGCGCCGGTCCATGCCCCTGTAACCGCCGCGCCAGTTCAGCCACAAAAGGACTGACCAGCGGCGGTTGTGATCTGGCCATATCGGCAATCACCAGGATCAGGTTTTTTGGATCGCTTTCGGCCATCGTCATCATCTGATCGGCCCAGTTTTGCGCCAGAGCCTGCTGCTGCCTTGCAACGGCAAGCCTTGCACTGACCCGGCGCAGATTTTCCAGCAGCGCCAGCCGTAACATAATCGGAATGGCCCATAATTCACCCAGCGTCAGATCGGTGACGGTTTGATAAGCCAGTACAAAACGACTCAGCGCTTCATCATCGACCCGGCCATCGCCATGCGAAATCACCGTCAACGCCAAATCATACACCCGCGGTAAACCCGCCGAAGGCCCGGTGGCCAGCCTGGGTAATTCCCGGCTGTAACCTTTGGGTAAATGTTGCCGGGCAGTACTGATTTGTTCTTCAATCAGATAAAAATTATCCAATAACCATTCGCCGGCCGGCGCAATACGCTGCCGCGCTTGCACCGCCTGGGTTAACAAACTGCAGATCCTCAGCAGTACCTGTTCATTGTCGGCCAGCCGGCTTAACAGCAGCTCGCTACCGGCATGCGCACTTAACTGATGACTTTGTGCCAGCGCTTTACCGCGCAGTTCCATCTGCTCGGCACTGAGCAGTTGTTCCCGCAGTGGCAATTGCTCTGCCCCCAGTGGGGGGGATTGCCAGCGTTGTTGCCAGTTTTGCAGCCCGCTATGTAGCCAGCTTTGCAGCAAAGATCGCAGGCAGAACCATGGCCGCAGCCAGATGTTGGGTTGTTGCTGCGCAGCAGGCAAAGGTCTGTTGAACTGTTCCATATGATCCCTATGACAACCGACCTTGCAGTCGCGTTGATGATGGCTTGGCCGCAACCTGAGTGATCAGCCTGGCCTGGTGCAGCCAGATAGCCGGCGAGTTGAATGGCCAACTGAATCCGACCCTTCAGTAGTTGCAGTAAAACTATGACGGCAAAGCAACTGTCGCTTGAGTGCGAAGCTGCAAGTCAGTGCTGTGCCGGGGTTTATGCGGTTTGCAGTTAAAGCGCAAACAGCTGGCCGTTGCGAATGCTGACTTTATCGCCGGTGCGTAACTGGCCAATTTGCTGATAATCAAACTGCTGAAAAAAGCCGCCCGCCAGCTCGACAGTGACGCGATAAATTTGCTGGTTATGTGGTTGCTGCTGTTCGATGGCATTACCGGCCACCACGCCCCCGACAATACCGGCACCTGTGGCCAGAGCCCGGCCTGAGCCGCTGCCAAACTGATTGCCCAGCACCCCACCGAGCACTGCACCGAGTAAAGCGCCGCCGCCAGTGCCGCGATCACGCTGGGCAATAATCTGAATACTGCTGACAGTCCCGCGTTGATCTTGCGTCTGGACTTGCTGCTGCACGCCGCTGCGACCCGGACCATAACCACCGCCTGAGCTACAGCCAGTCAGCAGCAAGGTCGTGGTCAGCAAGGAAGCCAGTACCAGTCGCGACAGACCGCCACTGTCCATCAGCCTGTTGATCTTGGCAGTTAACGTTGACATCTTCATCAGACTTGTCCTGTCATGGCAATAAAGTACAAGCCTAACAAGCCGCTGCCAGCCCGTCTGTGCGCCACAGCACCCAGTGCAGCCGCCGCCACCACACCAAACTGTCGGCCCGGTACTAAGCCATAAGTCTAAGTTTCAGCCGCGGCTTTTTTCGCTACAGTAATCGAACAAAAACCAGACGCAGGATCTCAACCATGCACCCGACAGAATCAACAGACCAAGCCAGCCATAGCGCCAGCGGCTACCAGCAACATTATCAGCAGGCGCTGACCGATCCGGTCAGTTTCTGGCAACACCAGGCCGGCAAACTGGCCTGGTATCAAGCACCAACCCAAATCTTGACTCGGCAGGATCCGCATCATTATCAATGGTTTGCCGATGGCAGTCTGAACAGCTGTTATCTGGCGCTGGACCATCATGTCGAGGCCGGTCGTGGCGAGCAGACCGCGCTGATTTTTGATTCCGCCGTCACCGGCAGCCAGCAACAATTCAGTTATGCCGAATTGCTGACAGAAGTCGCGTTATTTGCCGGCGTGTTGCAGGCACAAGGGGTTGGCAAAGGCGATCGGGTGGTGATTTATCTGCCGATGATCCCACAGGCCGCCATTGCCATGCTGGCGGTCGCAAGGCTTGGCGCTGTGCATTCGGTGGTGTTTGGTGGTTTTTCCGCCCACGAACTGGCGCTGCGAATTGACGATGCCAGCCCCAAAGTCATTATCAGCGCTTCCTGCGGTATTGAAATTAACCGCGTCATTGCTTACAAACCGCTGCTGGATGAAGCGCTGCAACAGGCCAGGCACCCGGTGCCCTGCTGCCTGATTTACCAAAGGCCGCAATTACAGGCCGAGTTAGTGGCTGGCCGCGATTTAGACTGGCAACAGCAACTCAGTCAGGCCAGTCCGGCCGCCTGCGTGCCGGTATTAGCCACAGATCCGCTGTATATTCTGTACACCTCCGGCACCACCGGCAAACCCAAAGGCGTGGTGCGGGACAACGGCGGCCATGCCGTGGCGCTCAATTACAGCATGCAGGCCATTTACGACGTCGGCCCGGGCGATGTATTTTTTGCCGCCTCGGATGTCGGTTGGGTGGTTGGCCACTCTTATATTGTGTATGGCCCGCTGTTTGCCGGTTGCACCACAGTCTTGTACGAAGGCAAACCTGTGTTCACGCCGGACGCCAGCGCTTTCTGGCGGCTTTGCGCCCAGTATCAGGTGAAAGTGTTATTCGCCGCGCCAACCGCTTTTCGTGCTATTCGCAAAGAAGATCCGGAGGCGTTATTACAGACCTACGATTTATCCCGACTGAAATATATTTTTATGGCTGGCGAACGGCTGGACCCCGCCACTTATCACTGGGTACGGGAAAAAATTGGCAAAGCTGTCATCGACCACTGGTGGCAAACCGAAACCGGCTGGCCAATCAGCGCCAATCTGGCCGGTATTGAATTACTACCCGCCAAAGCGGGCTCTGCCACAGTGCCGGTGCCCGGTTTTGTGATCGACATTCTGGATGAAAGCGGTCAACCGCAGCCCGCAGGTCAACAAGGTTTTATCGGCTTGAAACTGCCACTACCGCCGGGCTGTTTAACCACCATTTGGGGCAATGACGACCGTTTTGTTGACGGTTATCTGTCCGCCTTTGCTGGTTATTACGCCAGCGGTGACGGCGGTTATCTGGACGAGGACGGTTATCTGTTTGTGATGGGCCGCACCGACGATGTAATTAATGTCGCCGGTCATCGGTTATCGACCGGCGAAATGGAACAAATTGTCGCCAGCCATCCGGCGGTAGCGGAATGTTGTGTCATTGGCATCCACGAACCAATCAAAGGCCAGCAACCGCTGGCGCTGGTGCTGTTAAAAAATGGTGCCGCCATCAGCGAAGCCGAGCTGGAAGCTGAACTGATTGCCCTGGTGCGCCATGAAATCGGCGCGCTGGCCTGCTTTAAAAAAGCCATCGTAGTACCCAGGCTGCCCAAAACCCGCTCCGGCAAAATTTTGCGCAAGTTACTACGCCAAATCAGCGCTGGCGATGAATATACGGTGCCATCGACCATAGACGATCCGGCCTGCCTGCCCGAACTGGCCGCCTTGCTGGCAGAGCGTCAGTTAATTCAGCAGAACTCGGATTAAGCAACCTTTTATCCGTGCTGGTCAGATGAATTTTTCTGCACTGTACTGATGAAGCCGAGTTCTGGTTAATTCAGCAGAACTTGGCTTTATCAGCAAATAATCAAGCTCATCATCTCTGTAAAAAAGCGGCGCTCGTGATCTCGCTAGCGCCGCTTTTTCCGCCACAGTAAAACGATCAACTGCGCTTATTTCACCTGTTCAATCTTCAACTGCTGCTTGTGCTGCACAGTAAAAACTGAACCGCGCGGGTCCAGCGACTGGATACGGTGCGCAGCTTGCAGCCGTTTAAACGAATGCGGTTTGCTCAACTCGATCAGCAAGGCATCACCGGCATCTGTATCATTCACCACCAGCGTCTGCTCCACCACATCAATAGTGGCACCATTTTCCAGGATCTTGTTCAGCACCTTATTGTTAAACTGGGCAGAATCAAACAGCACAGTTCCATCGCGATCAACCACCGCAATGCGGCCACTATCTTCTCTGATCAGCAGACAAGCTGGGTTCGACACACTGCTTAACATATCCACCCTGAATGAAAAATTGGCATCAGGTAACTGCCATCTGGTGTTGTCAGCCAATTTTGCCACTAACTTACGGTCCTGATTGATCACCACCAAACCTTGCGTCATCGCCACGGCCTGATAAATCGGCTGGGAAGCAAAGCTATACTGTTGTTTCACATCGAATTTGTCGCCTGAATAAAACGTCAGTTCACTGACACTACTGGCACCTGTAGAAAATGGCGCCATCACCAGCCCGGACAGATCTGGCGCGACTGACACTTTTCTGTTTTGTGAAGACTGCGGGATCAGCGCCGATTTCACCACACCTTGCAGTGGATCGATAATATGCAGCAGTGTGTCCTTGCTATCTGCCGCTTGTTGCACTTCTAACGCAAATCTGTTGCTGCCGGCAATTTGATGGATATTTTTAACATCCTGATATTCCTTTAAAATTTTACCATCTTTAATTAACACGGCCTGATTCGGCGCCGCTGGGTTGGGCGCAATTTTCAGCGCTGCAACCAGTACATAATTATCCGCTAAGGCCCAAATATGACTGGCTGGCCACTGCAAAGTGACAGTGGACATGCTGATTTGATCAGCAAAAAATTCGACTTGATCCCGCCGGTCCGCTTTAATCACTGCAATTTGATTGCCGTCCAGCACTTTACTCACCACAGCAGCAGAGCCGGCAAAATGTAATTTTTCAGCACTGAGGTTTAAACAACACAAAGCGGTTGAGGCGATGGCTAATTTTACCAATACATTCATCTGATTGTTCCTTCAATGAGAGGTTAAGGGATAGAGCCCAACACAGTGTCTGCGGTCCAGCTTAATTCGCCGGCAGAGACTGTTGTCGTTTGACAAAAATAAAGTTCCGGCAGCGTATTTGCCGGCAAAGGCAACATGGTTAACACAGCTCAACTTAACCACAAACCAGACAAGAAAGACCATAGACCATAGACCGTGACAAAACGTCACAGCGCACTGCTGAGCTGGCAGCTGTTTAATTTTTCAACCATTGACTCTCACTCCTTGCAATGCTCCACAGGTCCGTCTGTTTCATGTCGCCGCAGCTTCGCTGTATCAATAAGCGAAAAAACTGTCATCATTAAAATTTTATCAACATCAAATGTCAACTTGATAACAAATAAAGATGTGATAAATAACAGATAAACACCGCAAAAATGCTCCTTTATGCCTGCCAGCCTGCCCCAGCGCTGCGCTCTGGGTTCTGGGTTGGGCTGGGCTGGGCGTTACACGCCGAGCTTAGCCCGCCGAGCCAGCGCCAGCCGTAGCGCCTGATTTGGCTGCACAACCTGATGTGATGGTCTGCTCCCGCCTCGGCATCAATCTGCCATCACCGGCTGGCTACATAGCTGGATGCCAGCGCAGCGCAGGCGCGTCAGACCGCCGCATCCCCTTGTCGCCGCCACCACAGCCAGGTCTGATCAGTCAACTTATTGTTTAAAATTCAATCATGTATGACAAATCAATGACCATCACAACTTGCAATCGCAAATGATAATAATTATCATCCGCGCGCTTTTTTATGCAAACTCAACTTTGGAACCTCTGATGAAACTGCTTCAATTATCCAGCGCTATCGCCACTATCCTGGCCACCAACCTCAGCAGCCTTGCCTGCGCCGCCGAACTGCCGCGTAAACCAACTGCACAGGACAAAGACATCGAAGTGATCTATGTGCATGGTAGACAACAAAAAATAGCTGAGATCCAGTACAGTAAAGGCATTTCCAATGCCGATATTTTTAGTGGCAACCCCGCCATTGACAGCAATAACCTGCGCAACGAAGCCGGTGCGCTCGATATTGGCATCCGTGGTGTGCAGGGCGAAGGCCGGGTGCAGATTTTTATCGACGGTACTTTACAATCGACCCATACCAACCGCGGTTATATGGGCAGCTCGGATCGCAGTTATATCGACTCAGAGCTCATCAGCCAGCTGGATGTGGAAAAAGGTGCCACCAGCCGTGGCTCGGTATTTGGCGCCGGTGCCATCGGCGGCACTGTCAATATCCGCACCCTCGGCACGGCCGATATTCTGACCGCAGGCCAGAGCGCCGGCGCCCTGATCAAGCTAAAAACGCATAACAATAACCGGATGCCAGACGTCAGCGGCGATTTTCAGCAGCAAAGTTTTTACCAGGTTGGCAGCGAACAAGGCGTGCTCGATTTTCGCGGTGGCAGCGCCACTGTTGCCACCGCGCTGCAGCAAGACAAATGGTATGCCGTGGCTGCAATGAGCCAGAAAAAAGCCGGCAACTATTTTGCCGGTGAGCATGGTTTTGACAACTTTGTGCAGCGCCACAAAAACTATGATGAACTGCCGCCGGTGGATCGCAATGGCGAAGTGGTGAATACCAGCTTTGAAAGTAAGTCTTATCTGGCCAAATTCGGTTTTCAGTTGAGCGACGCGCATCTGCTGGAACTGAACAGCCGGCTGCACCGGCAGGAGGCAGGCGAAATGCTGGCCAGTTACTGGTATAAACTACGGGCCGGCGAAGAAAAACTCTGGTCTGAGCTAGATAGCAAAGGCAAAAAAGTGTGGAAATCGGCAAAAATTCCCGCTGGCGTTGCGCTGATGCCGCAGTGGAAACCCGGCACCGCCGAAGTGGACAGCCATAACTTACTGTATAACTTTGCGCCGCAGGGCAATGCGCTGGTCAATGCCAAACTGAACCTGTGGCACACCGCGGCCGATCTGGAGCAATACAATGCCCTGGGCAGCAATCTCGGACCAAACGCCGGCCAGTATTTTCACCGTTATCACAATAACCGCAGCGGCCTGGGTCTGTATAACAGCTCGACGCTGGCACTGGCCGACAGTGCCACAGTCACGCTGCTGTATGGTTTGTCGCGCCAGACCGAAGATCTGAAACCGGCCGCCAACTGGCTGGCTGATTTTAAACGACCCAACACACCGGCCGACTGGAAAACCAGCCCGACCACGCGCCATGGCCGCCAGCTGAAACAAAGTGTGTTTGCCAATGCCCAAATCGACTGGGAGCCGGTTGATCTGGCGCTCAACCTCAATCACCACGATTCGGTGAATACCGACCATCAGACCGGGCAACGGCTGGATTTTAAGCCAAAAACGGATCTGACACTGCTGGCCGGTTATCAGCTGTTCAGCCAGACTCGCCTGTTTGTGAAATACAGCAGCGCCTATCGGATGCCAAGCCTGTACGAATCGACGGTGTCCAATGAAGTGTTTTCATATTCGCCGGATTATCCGCTATCACCGGAACATAGCCTGTCATATGAAGCCGGGCTGGAACAGCAGTTCGAGCAGCTCGTGACAAGCCAGGATCAGCTGCAACTGAAGCTGAGCTATTTCCATACCCGGATTAACCAGATGATCGCCACCGGCTTTTTACCCAGCAAAGCCGCCGATGCCAGCCGCTGGGATCAGGTGTTCAGCTTTACCAACTACGACAAATTTATCCTGCCAGGCGCCGAACTGGAGCTGAATTACCGTCAGCAGAACTGGTACAGCCGCGCCGCTTATAGCTATTATACCGACGTCGAAATGTGCTCGGCGCTGGTGGCAGCCGCTGAAAAAGTACCGACCTGTAATCAGACCGGTTTTTCCGGTAGCCTGACGCCGCTGCGTATTCCACCGAACAAAAAATGGTTGCTCAGTGTCGGCCACAGCTGGTTAGAAGGTCAGTTAGATACCGGACTGACCTACCATGGCCATAGCAGCAAAAATCACCCGGGCGGCTTCCTGGCCGGCACGGCAGTGAAAGCATTAAAGCGGATCCCGGCAGGTTATCAGATTGATTTATATGCCAATTACCGCTTTAACCAGCAGTTTTCCGCCTTCGCCACCATCAATAACCTGACCGACAGATACAAAGTGTCCACCGGTTCAGTGGTCGCCATGCCAGAACCAGGTCGCACCATCACACTGGGCGCAGAAATAAAGTTCTAAGCAAAGGCGCAAAGGCTGGCACTTAGTTCAGCAAGCCTTTGCGCTTAGTGCCAAACCGCAGGTTTGATTAAGGTGCAGGCGAGTCAGACCTTGGCCATCGCAACACAAGGAAATGATTGAATAAAACCGCCAGCCACGTATAGTAGAAAGGCTTTGGCAGCAAGCCCCTCAGCTCTTTAAAAATTAGTAAGCAAACTGCTAAATAAATAGCTGATTTTGTTCCGAAAATCATATCAAGAAATTTTGGCTCTAACCTTTTGTTTTTATTGAAATAAAAAACGAGTTGGAGCCAAAGCACCGCCCCGCTGAATTAGGGGATTAAGACTTTTGGTTTGAGCTTGTATTCTTGTGTCGGTTGCCAAAGCACCGCCCCGCACAATGTCGGGATGGCCTGCGGCCGACCCCGACCTACCCGATCTTTAGCTGCTCATTTCAGTTGATGCCAAGCTATCGTAGATACTCTGACTCAGCCGCAGGCTAGTCAGACAATGGCAGCCATCACCCATCAACCACAGTACCCAGGCTTATTTGCGCCATGACATCCGGCTTATGGTATTGTCATGCACCAGGTGCTGATGATAAAGCGCGGCCAGAATATGCAGTCCGATCAAGAAGTAACCTGCGCTTGCCAGGCTTTCGTGGCAGAATTCGAAGAATTCGGCGCTGGCCGGATCGGCGGAGATCAAGGCGGGCAGTTGCAGGCCCAGCAAGGAAATTTGTTTGCCTTCGGCCGATAACAGCAGCCAGCCAAGCAGTGGCATCAGCAGTAAAAAACCGTAGATCAACAAATGTGTCAGCGCCGCCAGTTGATGTTGCCAGGCAGGTGGGGTTGGTACGATCGGCGGATAAGGCTGCCGAATTCGATTGAGCAGCCGCAGCACAGTGAAGACTAAAATGACCAAGCCAAATAAATAATGGCAGGCTTTCATCAACTCCCTGGGCTCCGAGCCGCGCTCAAATACCCCTTTAAATTCCATACTGGCGTAGGCCGCCACAATCAGCAAAAAACTCAGCCAATGCAGGGCTTTGGTCAACCCGGAATAATGATGTTGCATCTGTTGCTCCTTGCCAGCAGCGCTGGCTGATTTACAAATTATTGGTATTACCGCTTCAGCTTTGGCTGCGGTTAGCTTAAAAACTAAAGCTGAAGACATCCTTAAATCACAAGTGCATAGTACTGATTGCGCCGCCCCCATGTCGGCGGATCATGTCGGGATGGCCTGCGGCCGACCCCGACCTACCCGATCTATCGCTGCATATTTCAGTTGATGCCAAACCGCCGCAGGTCCGTCAACTACCCCTACACCGCCGTCAGCGACTGACGAAAGCGTTGCAGTGATAGCATAAAAAGCACCACGCCAATCAGCAGCATCCAGCACAGCGGTTGCCACACCAGCGCAAAATCGGCACCGCGATATAAAATGCCCTGCGCGGCCGCCACAAAATGGGTGGTGGGAGCCAGTAACATCAGTTGCTGAATAAATTCCGGCATACTTTCGCGCGGCGTCACCCCGCCCGATAACATTTGCAGCGGCAGTAAGGTCATAATCAGCAATAAACCAAACTGCGGCATCGATTTCGTTACAGTCGCCATAAAAATACCCAGCGAAGTGGTGGCAAATAAATGCACTAAGGCACAGAGCGCAAATAACGGCACCGAGCCCGCCACTTGCACCTGCAGCACATACTCAATCACGCCGTATAACGACAATACCGTGACTGTCAGCACCACCAGTGCCATCGACCAGATTTTCGCCAGCATAATTTCGGCCGGACTGACCGGCATCACCAGTAAATGCTCAATAGTGCCGTGTTCGCGCTCGCGAATAAGCGCAGCCCCGGTCAGCACAATCGAAATCAGCGTCACGGCATTAATCACTTCCATCAGCGAGCCAAACCAGCTGCCACTTAAGGTTGGATTAAACCTGGCCCGCAGCACTAAATCGACTTTAGGCTCGCTATTGCTGCTAAAACCAGCCAGAAAACGCTGCGTTTCCTGATTGACGATGCGGTCGATATATAAATTGCCGGAAAAAGCCTGGCTCATCCGGGTGGCATCAATACTGAGCTGAATTTTCGGCGCACTGTGCTGCGCCCGCCCTGCCAGCAACTGCTGCTGAAAATCCGGCGGGATTGTCAGCACAAAGGTATATTGACCACGGTCCAGCGCCAAATCCGCTTCGGCCTGGCTAATCAGTTCAGGTTTCAGAAAATGCGGCGGATAAAATGCATCCCGCAGCCGTTGCGATAACGCCGACTGATCTAAATCGACAATTGCCAGCGGTGCTTTATGTAAAGTTTCCGGCATGGCGGTGCCAGCGACATAAATATTCAGGCTAAAAGAGTACAAAATCAGCAGCAGCATCACCGGATCCCGCCACAAGCTCCATAATTCTTTGCCACCCAGCCGGTAAATCCGGTCCAGACTTTGCCAGCAGCGCCACAAGACTTGCCCTTTGCGGCGAGGCGGTGTCGAACTCGGGGTCGGTGTCGAACTCGGGGTGGAGAGAGGTGCCGTCATCTCAGCGCTCCTGTTTTGGTAATAACGCCATCGCCAGCAGCAACACCACAGGCCCGGCCAGCATGATGGCCAGCAGATCCGGCGCCAGCTCAGTCAAACCTAAGCCTTTGTTAAACACACCACGGCTGATGGTCAGAAAATGGCTGACCGGATGCAGCTCGCCAATCAGCCGGCCGCTGCCTTCCAGCGACGACACAGGGTCAATCATGCCGGCAAACTGAATCGACGGGATCATGGTGCCCAGCACCGCAATCACAATGGCCGACACCTGGCTGTTGGTAAAGCTGGAGGCCAGCAGGCCAAAACCAGTGGCAAAAATTACAAAAGCAAAGGCACTCCCCAGATAAAAGCCGAGCGAGCCGGTGAGCTGCACCTGAAATAACCAGCGTGCCAGCAGTAACATCAGGCCAAAACTCACCAGCGCCATGGCGATATACGGCAGCTGTTTGCCAAGCAGAAACTCAGCCCGGCTGGCTGGCGTGACATATAAATTAATCATTGAGCCCAGCTCTTTTTCCCGCACCACCGACAACGCCGTCAGCACCGCCGGGATCATCAGCAGCAACATCGGGATCACCGCTGGCACTATCGCCACTAAACTGCGCACATCCGGGTTGTAACGATAACGCGGCTCCAGCAACGAAACCGGCACTGTCACATCCTGCTGACTGGCCTGTTGCGCCAGCCATAACTGATGCATGCCATACACATACCCCTGCATGGTTTCGGCCCGCTTTGGCATAGCGCCATCCAGCCAGGCTGCTACAACCACCGGGCTGCCGCGCTCAAGATCACGGCCAAAATTCGGCGGTATTTCCAGCGCCAGGCTGATTTGATTGGCTTGCATCTGTTGATCAAGCTGCGCCAGACTGGTCAGCGCCGGCTGCTCAGCAAAATAACGCGACCCGGCCAGTTGTTGCACGTAAGTGCGGCTTTTCACGCTCTGATCATGGTCCAGCACGGCAAACCGGATATCAGCCACATCCATGGTAATGCCAAAGCCGATCACCACCATCAGCAGCAAACTGCCAAGCAGCGCCATCACAGCGCGGATCGGATCGCGGCTTAATTCCAGACTTTCCCGCCGGGTCAGTGCCCATAACCGCCGCAGACTAAACAGCTGCACCGGCGGCGGCTCGGCCTGGTGCTGTTGGTTTGAATTTGCTTGCGCAGTGTCCGCCGCAGCTTCTGCAGCGGCCGGTAACTGCGCATCGGCACCGGCGGCGCGCAAATACTGAATAAAGGCCTGCTCCAGCTCAGCAGTCCCACCCCCGCCAGCAATGGCTGTGGGCGTATCACTGATCAGCACTTTACCGGCGTGCATCAGCGAAATGCGATCACAGCGCATGGCTTCATTCATAAAATGGGTGGAAATAAAAATCGTCACCTGATCACGGTGCGCCAGCTCCAGCATCAGTTGCCAGAACTGGTCCCGCGCCACCGGATCAACGCCTGAGGTCGGTTCGTCTAAAATCAGCAGATCCGGCTGATGCACCATCGCCACCGCCAGCGACAAGCGTTGCCGCATGCCCAGCGGCAGTTGGTCCGGTAATTGCTCAGCCTGCGCCGTTAACCCAAAGCGCTGTTGCATGGCGTGCACCCGCGCTTCGATGTGCTCTGGCGCAACGCCAAATAACCGGGCATGTAGCTGTAAGTTTTGCCGCACCGTCAGTTCGGCATACAGCGAAAACGCCTGCGACATATAACCAACCCGACGCCGTAACGCCAGATCACCGGCCGCCAGCTTTTCGCCAAATAACCAGGCCTCGCCTGAAGTGGCCGCCAATAAACCGGTCAGCATTTTCATAGTGGTGGATTTACCACAGCCATTCGAGCCTAAAAAGCCAAAAATCTCACCGCGACGGATCTGAAAACTGACCTGATCGACCGCGGTAAAATCACCAAATTGCATACTTAATTGCTGCGCTTCGATGGCAATCTCAGTCGAAGGTTCGAGTGCTGGCACAGCCGCAAGCGGCGTGGTGTTCGAAGGACCGGCCGCTTCAGCGCTGGTGTTGGGTAACAACCGGATAAAAGCCTGCTCCAGATCCTGCGTCTGGCTGCGCTGATAAATTTCCGCCGGGCTGCCACTGGCCAGAATGTCGCCCTGATGCATTAGCAGCAACTGGTCAAACTGGCTGGCTTCATCCATATAAGCGGTGGCCACCAGCACGGTCAGCTGCGGCCTTTGTTGCCGGATGCGGCTGATTAATTGCCAGAACTGACTGCGCGCCAAGGGATCAACCCCGGTGGTGGGTTCATCTAAAATCAGCAGATCCGGATCATGAATAAGCGCACAGCATAAACCGAGTTTTTGTTTCATCCCGCCGGACAATTTACCGGCGGGTCGCGCTAAAAATGGCGCCAAGCCGGTAGCCTGGGTCAACTGCAAAATGCGAAGCTGGGCTTGTACCTGAGAATGGCCAAATAAACTGGCAAAAAACTGCAGATTTTCCGCCACCGACAAAGTCGGATACAGGTTTTTGCCCAGCCCCTGCGGCATATAAGCAATGCGCGGGCAGATGCGGTTGCGGTGCGCCTTTTGTTGCATATCGCCGCCCAGCACCTGCAACTTGCCCTGTTGCAGCTTTTTCGCGCCTGCTAGTAGCGCCAGCAAGGTCGATTTACCGACCCCGTCTGGCCCAATCACGCCAATGATCTGGCCGCTGTTAAAACGCAGACTGATGTTGCCAAGCGCCTGCATCTTGCCGTAGCTGTGGCGAATGCCACTCGCTTCGACGACTGCTAGCGCGGATGCACTCTGAGTGACCTGCTGCATCGTTATTGCACCAGCGGCGGTAACTCAGCAGGCCAGCTGTGGCTGGCATCCAGCCGCACCCAAACCACGCCGGGCAGACCGGTTTTCACTTGCTGAATATGCTTTTGCAACAAGTCAGCCGGAATTCTGGCTTTAACCCGGAACATCATTTTTTCCCGTTCACTGGCGGTTTCCACCGTTTTTGGCGTGAACTGCGCCACATCTGCGATATAACTGATGCTGGCCGGAATAGACCACTGCGGCAGCGCATCAACAATAATTCGGGCCTCACTTTGCAACGTCAGTTGACCGGCATAACGGGTTGGCAGAAAAAACGTCATATACACATCGGTCAGATCGAGCAAATTCAGCACCCGGCCACCGGCAGCGATCACTTCGCCCGGTTGCACTACCCGGTATTGAATACGGCCAGCTTTGGGGGCAAATAATTCGGTTTCTTTTAATTCAACTTCTAACCGCTGCACGCCCGCCGCTGCTGCTTCCTGGCTGGCTTTTGCTGCCAGCACCTGAGTCTGGGCGGCATGAATCGCGGCCTGATTGGCCTCAAGTTGCGCCTCGGCTGATGCAATGGCGGCATTGGCGGTTTTCACTGCCGTTTGCTGATCTTCGGCGCTTTGGGCTGACACAGCGCCGGTTTTCACCAGCGCTTCAGTGCGCCGGGCCCGGCTGCTGGCACCATCCGCTTCTGAGCGGCGCTGTAATAACAAGGCTTCTAACGCATGGCGCTCGCCCTGACGCTGCTGTACCAGACTCTCAGCATTGGCAATCTGGGTATCGACCTGGCGCAATTGCGCTTTGGCCTGCTCCAGCGCGGCCTGATGCGCCGCCGGATCTATTTTCGCCAGTAACTGCCCAGCCGCGACAAAATCTCCTTCGTTGACCAGAATTTCACTGACCCTTCCGGCAATTTTCGAGGCGATGGCCACTTCAGTGGCTTCAATCCGGCCATTGGCCTGCTGAAAAGCCAGCAATGCCGGATCCGGTTGCCACCAGGACCGGCCAAACCAGCCCACCGCCGCCAGCAACACGAACGCCGTAGCGCCAAAGCCAAAGCGCTGGGTGCTGATAAAAGGTGCAGGCGGCTTGTTGTTGCTTGCGGTCGTCGCAGGTTGAACTGTCATGTTGTGCTCCATAAATACAATTGCGGCGGTTGCGCTGCCACCGCTAAGTCTGACGGTTGCGGGCAGCCAATGCTGTCGGCTATGCCGCTTAACAAAGCGCCTAAGATAAGCGAAGCGGCAAAAACCGGTGTTGTTCTGCATCAATAAAAGCTGTTACAGGTCAGACCTTTTACAAGGGTTCCAAGCTTTGCTGCTCAGGGCTGGTCGCAATATTCATCCATCGCACCTGTCGGACTGCCCGGCCAGCCGGTCGAGTCCGACCTACTAAAATTTAATTAAATCCGTTGGTTGAAATATTGACCTGTATGCACTGAACGCAAATTCGTAGGTTGGACTCGACCAACTGCAAAGCAGTTGGGCAGTCCAACGCTTGGCGTCCAACGCTGGCGTCCAACGCTTGGCGGCCAGCAACTAAGTGACTTCAAGCGTTTTTGCTGTAACTGATCCTGGCCAGCCAGCAACAACTTTTGTTGCTGTTGCTGTAAGTGACCGACCAGCGGATGTCTGGCAGCAGGATCGATAATCGAACACAAATCGTTGGATTGTGGCACGTATCGCGCTGACCTTACTTGTGCTCGCAGTTGATATTGGTCCAAAGTTCGTGATAAGCACAGCAAAAGGCTTATTCACTCAGAACGGGCTACGCTCAGTCGGACCTGCAAGAGGCTACGGCACAAGCTGATATCGCGGCCCCATAAAGCGGGTCTGTTGCCTGATATCACATTCATGCAGGCAGCCTCGGATTATTCCTGCGAATAATAACGACGTTTGGCATTATTCATGATCTGGGCATCAAATTCCGCCACCATCGAGGTATAGTCGTCCGCATTGGGCAGACCATGTTGACGGGCAAACCAGGTTCGTTCACTGGCAAACTCAGACAAGGTTTCCACTATTTTTTTAAAATTAACCACCTTGGTAAAGTTTTCTGCTGTGACATCATACTCCCCCCAGTGATAACCCTCTTGATCCGGCCCACGCTCCTGCTCCAGCGCATCCAGCATGGTGGTGCTAAAGTTACTGGCTAAAGTGACCAGATCATCATTGCTATTTAACAAGGCCGTCAATTGCAATTGTTGTGCTTCAGTTAAATCCAGCCGCTGCCCTTGTGCGCGATTCACCGCCAGACTGCCGTCCGCCGCCACACTAAAACCCCAGCTTTTATTGTTCGCCAGCTCCGGATGCTTTGTTGCCAACTGCTGCATAAATTCACCAAAGGCCATTTTAATATTATGCAGCGACTTCAACGCCTTGGTTTGTTGTTTGGCCGCGGCTTGGATGCGGGCAAAGGCTTCTTCATTGCTTTCAGAGGGGATCTTTCTGGTCACCACAGGCCGGCGATACACCGGCGACTCCTGATCAGGCAGGGTTTGCGGCGTTAAACTAGCCGGTAGCTGGCTGATTTCTGCTTGCGCAGCGATCATTGGCGCTGGCACTGTCGGGCGTGGTGCTGAGGTGCGCTGTGCTGGGGTATCAGGGCCGACCATGGTCTGCAGATTCAATGAGGGCGGTTTAATATTCATCTTAGCTCCTTGCGATGATGCGGTGTTCCTTTTATCGGCAGCATTGTAATTTTATTTTACAAAAATCACATAATTTATAACCAAAACACCGCAATAAAAGCTGAAGGCGCAGATGTTGAAGCCCTAGATCATCACTTTTCGCAGCAACAGTCCAACCTTGTTGACGGCAAAACTTAGCCATTATGCTTGTCGGACTGTAATCCTTGCTGTGGTTGCCTGGCGGCCAGTAACTGAGTGACCTCGGTCAGCTTTTGCTGCAATAGCGCCATTTGCTGGGCCAGTTGTTGCTGGATAAAGGCTATCCGCTGCGCAGGATCGGTCACGCCAGCAATAGTCTCTGCCAGGCGCTGCAAACGTTTTTGCTGCAACTGGTCCTGGCCAGCCAGCAGCAACTGTTGTTGCTGTTGCTGTAACTGACCGACCAGCGGATGCCTGGCAGCAGGATCGATGATCGAAGACAAATCGTTGGATTGTGGCGGCACCACAAGATTGGGATCAAACGGAGGCTGTGACATCATTTTTCCGCGACTGCAAACACCGGCGGCAACTGGAAACACAGCCGTCAGACCTGAATTGGCTGTCAGTGTAAGCGGTTGCAGGACTAGAGCTTCTTGCGCCAGATCAACAAATTGGCTGTGGCCTTTAGTGCTCTGACCTGTTGAACTTGATGCTGATACGGATGACTTGGGCAACAGGCTTAGCCCAGTTCAAAAGTTGTTGTGATTCAGTTGTCGCAATGTGCCAGCACGCATAAAGTTTAAACCTCTGGCTCTGTGCACTTCTGCTCAGTATTCAGTAAATATTGCGGAATAAAACGACAGGTCAGCAGATGGCGGCCCTGGCTGGTTTGCTGCGTCTGCAATTGCGCTCTTAATTGCTGTGCCCTGTCCTGCAACACCTGCAACTGCTGCGAATATAAGGTGCCAACGCCATTGTCACTGATGCTCAGTTCCAGCAATTGATCCGAAACCAGTTGCAGTGTCACCACCACTTCACTGGCCAGGCTTTGCTGCACCAGTAACTGACAACACTCTTTGACCAGTTGCAGCAGATGAATTTCTTCATGACCATGCAACGGAATATTCAGCAACTGATAATGTAACTCAAATCGAATGCCTGACTGCTGTGCCAACTGCTGCAAGCTATGTTGCAGGGCCTGCTCTAAACCGCCACCGCTGATGGTTAGGCTAAAAGTGCTGAGTAGCTGATAAAACTGCCGGTACGCCACATCCAGGCTTTGGGACAACTCAGTGGCGACATCCAGCAGACAAGTTTGATCGTTCCGGGCCAGACACTTTTGCAATCGATTGGTCTGAATTTTCAAATAAGACAAGGATTGCGCCATTGCATGATGCAGTTCACCCGCAATTAAATTCCGCTCCTGTAACAAGGCCAAACGACAACTTTGATCCTGTTGTTGCTGCAAACTCAATTCCAGTGCCAGTTGAGCTGCAACCGCAGCTAACAACTGCTGCTGCCATTCGGTTAAGGGCTGGTCAGGCGTGGTGCGCGCCAGCAAAATACCAAAATGGCGGAATTCCCGTTGCAACTGAAAACGCCAGACCAAACTGTCTTTTTCCCGCAAACCAATGGCTGGCGCCTGCCGGCATTGCTGGCAATTCCGCTGCTGACAGCTAGTCGTCTGGCACAACTCTGTTTTGAGCTGTAAATAAGGTTCAACCCCATTTTCGGTCATCAGACAAAGTTCTAACTCCGCCACTGCCACCAACTGCTGCAAGTCATTTAATAATTGTCTGAGCTGGGCAGATCCAGCTTGCTGGTGTAAAAACCGCTGGCTTAATTCATATAAAAATTGCAACTGCTGGTGATTGCGCGCCAGGGTGTCACTCTGCTCTGCCACCTGTTGCGCTAAAGTGCCATAACGACTGGCCAGCGCAGCACTCATTTGATTTAACGTCAAAGCCAACAGGCCAAATTCATCCTGCTGTTGCTGCTGCAACCTGGCACTAAAATCCCCCTGGGTGATTTGTCTGGCCACTTGTGTCAGCGCCTGCAGCGGTTGCACCACCCGCTGTTGTAAACCCCGATAAATAATAAAAGCCACCCCGGCAAGCAGCAGCACAGCAATCAGTTGCACCCACCTCAGCAGCGCCAATCTGGACTCAGCGCCCTGCTGCACCTGAGTCACCAGTTGTTCAATCAAATCAACCTGCTGACTAAGCTGACTGACCAGTTCCTCATCGCTCAATAGCTGTTGACTGAGCTTGCCGGCTAACACCAGCCATTGGTAGCGTGCCTGTCGGAATAACTCACTTAGCTTTGCATCCTGATGTTTTAATTGATAAAACACCGGATGCTGCCAAGTGCTCAGCAACTGTTGTTGTGCGGCAGCCGCAGCGGCTGGGTCCGCTTGCTGCTGCAACAAGGCGACTTTATAAGTTTGCATCCGCAGTGAACCGGCAATATTCATCGCCAGCGCATCATCCTTTGCTTGCTGTGACAACCAGAAAGATAACAGCATGGTCGATACGGCCAGCACCACAATGCCAGTCAGGGCAAAACGCAGTTGCAGGATCACTGAAAAATTTTTCATCATAGACATCAACTTTCCCTGATCGACCAATCGACCCCAAACCAGCATCACTAAGGTAATCACACATTAAAGCAGTTGCACTTCGTAACTGGCTTGTGCCAGATCAAAGTTCGGTGCAAAGCGTTTTGCCCGCTGCGGCCGCTGCCAGCCTGCACAGTTTGCAGGGCTTCACGTTTGCTTCACGCTCGGGCTTCTAAGCTAAGAACCATCATCAGAAGGAAACAGCTCAGGAGTTTATGATGCGTCAGTTCAGTTTGTTATTTCTCGCTTGTACCGTCAGTACCCTGGTCGCTTGCGGCGGCAGTTCAGCCCCCACAGCAGCCCAACCAGCCACCACCACAGCACAAAGCGGTGACAACACCAGCAAGCAACCAGCTCAGCAGCCGTCTGCTAAAGTGCAACAAGGTTATTTAACCGAGGTCAATGCGAATAGCGTGTCTTTACTGGGACAACAGCTCACTCTACCGGCCCAGGCCGTGCAGTACGCCGGCCAGAACTTACCGAATCAGTTGTTAGTGCCAGGTTTTCAGGTTCAGACATTGGCAAGCTCAGCAGGAACTGCTTTGTTGCTAAAACCAGATCTGGCCGGTTATGTCAGTCACAGCAGCATTGACCAATTCCGGCTGCAGGATAACCAACTGCAAGCACCGGCACATCAACTGCGTAGCGGTGACTTTGTGTTACTGACGCTGCAACGCGATGCTGCCGGCAGACTTAGCAATCAGGTGCAAGCGGCTATTGTGCTGACCGGAAATCAAATTCCGTTGCAACTGGAAATGACAGGTGCGATCAGCGAGTTACAACCGACGCAACAACAATTCCGGCTCAATGGCCAAACCGTGAGTTATGCCGCTGCCACAACAAAGCCGGGCTTGCTGCAAAATGGTCGTTGGGTTGAAGTCAAAGGTCAGCTCGCTTCCAGCCTGTTAATTGCCGATAGCATCGAAGCAGAATCTTTGGCAGAACAGACGGAAACTGAAATCGGCGGGGTGCTGAGCTGGGTCAGCAGTGATTTGAGCAGCATTGAGCTGAATCAGCGGTTGCGGCTGCAACTGCCAGTGCAGGTCAAGTTTAGTGACGGCAACCACAGCGATCTGCAGATTGGTAAAACCGTTGCAGTGAGCCTGCAATCAAAACAAGGTGAAATGGTGGTGACCGAAATCGACTTTAGCGATGATGTCACCGGGCCAAACCAGGCCAAGCTGGATAAAGCACAATCGCAAGGCCGTAGCTTTCAGGTCATCACCCAGGCCAGCTTACAGGCGGAACAACTGCGTTTTCGCGGTTTTGCTGTGCAACTGGATGCCAATAGCAGCTTTGAGGATGGTTTGACTGCTGAACAATTGGCTGGCCAGTGGCTAAAACTGGAAGGTGTGATGACGGCTGATGGCCGTTATTGGTTGAAAGAAGTAGAAAAGGCTCAAAGCGTCTTAACAAACCAACGCATTGAATTAAAAGGTTTGGTTCAAAACAACACCCTATGGGGTTATCCAGTCAGCGACCAAAGTCTGTTGCCATATGAAGGTCAATGGCAAGAATTCGACTGCCATTTTGACGGTAATACCCTATCCGCCTGCGTCCGGGACTAAGCAGCTATCCGGCTCACTGCTGGGGCGATGCGAAGTCAGCATAGCCCCACAGCAGTTGCGATTGCTGCCACAACACAGGCGGTGGAGCGGATGACGAAGTTGGCATAAGTTCAATCTGATAAAGGGGTACTAATGCAAAACAAACTTGCTTACTCACTAAAGACTGCTAAATTTTTTCACTGAATGACCAACAATACCCAAAGCTGCATTGGTCCGCATCATGGTGAATGATAGGGAAAGTCAGATGAAAATAAAATTGCCCGTCTTAGCTGTTGTCATCAGTGTGTTTACCCTATATAGCTGCGCCAGTTTTAGCCCTGTGATCTTGGATGATCCCGACGCGGAAAACATAAAAAAAGCGCAGGCAATGTGCGACCAGCACCAAATAAAGAAAAAAATCTGCAACGCCCGACAATATTGAGGCAACAAAAAAATATAAACACGCCATTATCAATGGGTATAAGGAAACGAACGAATTTGATAATAATATTCTGGGGGCGGTAACATTAGGTGTCGCAGCAAAATTAGCAAGTGCTCATACTGACGTTTTTAATGTTTTAGCAGTAACTTTAGGTTACCAAACAGCCATCAAGACCTATAACAACCAGTCATTTAAGTTGCAGTTGTATTCAAATGTAATCAGAGCTACACAGTGTATTTATATCAACTCCGACAGGCTTGAAGCTGAAGCTCCAACTGCAGATATGATCAAAACCGCAAGAGACGAGTTTACTAGATTTCAAAACCTTCCCAGCCAGCGTTTAGAAACATTGAAGGGAGTGTATGCGCAGCACTTCGAAAGTAAGCAGGGGGATTTTTCGGAATTTGCGCTGAAAATATCCAAGGCTGAAGCATTAGCAGCGCAAGCGTTGGAGGTGTTTGGATCAGCAGATGTAACCATCATTCAAGCACTGCAAGAAATTGAAATAACAGTCATTCAGCGATTTAATGGGCAATTACCGGATATAAGCCGGATCAGTACCCTGCTTGAACAACAAATTACAGCGAATAAAAAGATTGAAGACGCTGGAACAGTTGCAGGTGTTGCAATTCCGGCAAATGTTAAGGAAAAACCAACTATCGGACTAATGTCTGCAGCGGTAGATAAAATAAATATCGAGAATGAGCACATCACACAGATTAATTCAGTCACCGACCAACTCAACAAACTTGCTGCGCTGCGTTTAGAGAGATACAGCGCTGATATCAACCTTATCAAAGCTTGTCCTACGTTACTCTAAAATGTGCGTACAAATACTCAGAATCACTGATTGTTCATTCTTGTCGTATCTGAGTATCATTTATTTGGTTTGTGTCAGACGCACTAACCCCTTCTGCTGCGGCTAGGTTCTGCGGGCATGCAGCGACAGGTTTAACATTTGCAACCAGTACAGAGCATGCCGGGCCATCCGCGTCGGCAGCTAAAGCCAGCTTGATGCTGCTGTTAGCGGTGAATAACACCGCTCAAAACCAGACTGAGTAATATCAACAAAAGTCCAACCCCCTGGATAAACACATCAATGGGTCGATAGTCGGTTTTGACCTGGAACAAGGTCGAAAACGATAACTTTCGGCTGAAAAAATCAGCAGGCATCAGCCGGATACTGGAATAGCCCAAACAAATAAAACCGGCAGTCTGAAGTAATAACGTTAACTTCTGCCCATTGAAAAAAGCCATCATTGCGGCAATGGCCAGCACAAACCAAAAGATGCTTGGCCAGTGTATCAATCGTTGTTTTTCCATCTTTAACACCTTTGATATCACAAACACAAAATGCATTGAACTTGATGATTGTCAGGTTAAAATTGCCCAGGCAGTCACCAATTTTCCGCTCCAGAACGCCGGCTGCAAATGACACTGATGGTCAACTGTTCCCAAGCATATATACACGAAGCTGTCGCTGCTCTCGCATAACATAAAGGACAAGTACACGCTGTGCATCCTCACGATAAAAAATGCGACATGATGGTACAACAACCTCCCTGTATACCGAATCTGTCAGCTCTGGAGGAATGAGTCCGGATTTGGGCAAACTTTTCAAACCCTCGACCTCATCGAAAACTTCCTTCACCAGAGCGCTTGCAGCCGCAGGGTTGTCCAAAGCGATGTACTCAGCAATGGCATCGAGTTGTTACAGGGCCGGTTCTGTCCAGATTACTTCAGCCATTTACCCATTTTCTCTTTGGCATCATTTTGGCTACAGTGTAGTAGCCTGGTCTGCTGTACTGGCCGCGTACAATGACCTCGTTACCGTTCTCGCCGCACTCGGGATTAAGCACCTTGCGGTTGCGCGAAATGACATCACTCAGCAGCCAAGCCCGAGGGCACTCAGTTTGAGTTTTTCACAGGATTTTCTCACAAGATTTTCCATTTGAGCAAGATGGCCGCCAACGCAGGAACGCCATACAACAGAAGCATAATCGGCAACTCTTCTGCGACCGAGTATCCTGCTTTATGAACACCTACCCACAGGTTGAATCCAGTAAGTGCCAGCCACAGCACCAAGAAGGCGGAGATGGCGAAGTTTCCCGCCGAGGGAAAGTAGTTCGAAAACAACTTTGCCATGATACCTATCACTGCCAACAGCAAAAAACCAGCGAGGATGAAAAGACCAGTGCGCATACTACTCCTTTTTAATGACATGATTAAAGTTGAGAAAACGATGGCGTCAATGACTGAGCGCCATCCAACCTCAGCCATTTGCTGCTTATCGGGTTGTGAAACCACCATTGACAAAAAGTGTCTGGCCAGTGACCCATTTGGAAGCTTCCGAACAAAGGAAGTCAACCACCGGAACTATGTCTTCGATCTTGCCGAGTCGCTTCGCAGGTACCGCTGCGCTTAAATACGCCACTGCTTCGGGTGTCTCTTGGCCATGAAAAAAAGCAGTATCAATTGGGCCCGGTGCTACCACGTTCACGGTGACGCCACGTGAACCGATTTCCTTAGCCAGCGCCCGGCTAAAATCTTCCAGAGGCGCTTTGCTGCCGGCATAAACACCGTAAAAG
Source organism: Rheinheimera sp. B2H12 (assembly GCF_059620065.1). NCBI lineage: Bacteria > Pseudomonadati > Pseudomonadota > Gammaproteobacteria > Chromatiales > Chromatiaceae > Rheinheimera > Rheinheimera sp. B2H12. Next base: position 3,091,012 of record NZ_CM184363.1, read on the forward strand.
CCGGTAAAAGCAGCGAGCAGCGAGGTGCCTAAAGAGATGATCCGTCCGTTGTCTTCAATGCACTTAGCGGCCTCCCGCATGACCAGAAAGGCGGCCTTGGTATTCGAATTGAACGAGCAGTCAAAATCTTCATCGGTATATTCTGTAAACGGCTTCTTGATGACAACTCCGGCGCAGTTGATCACAACATCCACCCTGCCAAGCTCAGACTTGACCTTGGTAAATATCGCTGCGACAACGGACGAGTCAGAAAGCTCCCCGGAAACGATCATTGCCTTACCACCAACAGCTTCCACTTCTTTAGCTGCATCTTGCGCATCAGCCGCTGAGCTTGCAGAACGATAGTGGATGACGACAGTGGCGCCTCTTGTTGCGAGGGACACTGCGAAGGCACGCCCCATGTTTTTGGCCGAGCCGAAAATTATGGCAACTTTTGCTGTGAGGTCTTTATCAATTGTTGCGGTCATTTGGTTTTCCTTATTGGCTAATTGCTGATGAAACATGCTGTTTAGCATTGAGCTTCGTAAAGAATAATTCTTAACCGTCACTTGGATAAAGTAGCTAATTTTGCCATCATTAACCAAGTTTTTGGATAATCCCCTCTTTTTAAACAGGCTAACCTCATGACTGATCGGCTGACACAGCTCGAAATCTTTATGAAAGTCGCTCAGTTACAGAGCTTTCAGCAAGCGGCTGACCAGCTTGGAATGCCCCGGGCCACAGTATCCTATGCAATTCAACAGCTTGAGCGATATTTTGGCGTGAAGCTACTGCAACGAACCACCCGCTGCGTTTCGATCACGCTGGATGGTGAGCGGCTACTGCCCGAATGTGAAAGCCTATTAATGCACTTTGAGTCCATCGAACAACTGATCCGGCCACAGAGCGAGGAGCTGCAAGGTTTGATCAAAATCGATATGCCCTGTCGCATCGCCCATCAACTGGTCATTCCGGCCTTGCCAGGCTTATTACAGCTTCATCCGATGTTAAAAATCCATGTCAGTAGTAGTGATCATCAGACGGATATTGTACAAGCGGGTTTTGATTGTTTATTGCGGGTGGGCACACTGGAAAATAGCCGGCTGATCGCTAAAACGATTGGGAAACTAAAGATGATCAACTGTGTCAGCCCAAGTTATGTACAGCGTTACGGACTGCCCACTACATTAGAACTACTGTCACAACATTACATGGTGAATTACAGCAGCATGGCGACACCACAAGCTACTTTTGACTATCAACATCGGCAAGATCAAAACATGCATCGCTTGTCACTGCCGTACCAGATCAGCGTCAATAACACGGAAGCTTACATTAGTGCAGCTTTGGCAGGGTTTGGCATCATTCAAGTACCTCGTTTTGACGTGCAAGCACTACTCGACAGTGGTCAATTGATTGCAGTGCTCGCTGAGACAACCAGCCCACCATTGCCAATCAATCTGATTTATCCCTCTCGAGAATATATGCCGCGACGACTCAACCTGATGATGCAGTGGCTAAAAGATCTGATGCAGCCGCACTGTATGCAGGCATAGTCAGGTTAGGGATTGTGTTGTTTGACAGAAACTATCTGCCGCTGAGGTGGCGGCAAATTTAGTTTGGCAACCAAGGTCATCCCAAGGTACAGAGCACACAAAAGGCCGGACCTGAACCGGCCTGCCAAATTGATGCGTGCTTGTCCAGACGCTTTGCGAATGGGCCGCCACAGCGCAGCCAAAGCATATTGCGTGTTGTTATCTGCCACTACTCGTATGCCTTTAGCGTGTTAAAAATTTCCTGTGACAAGGTTGCAAATGCATTGTGTATAGCTTTAGAAAGCTCTTTATTATCGTCAAAGTTTGGCTTAGCAAGCAGCGTCACTTCGAAAATAGAATACTCCGGCATGATTTCCGGATTTACCCACTTCACACCTTTTAGCTCTTCCCAATATCGAATTTGCACAGCTTTCGTTTGTCCAAGCAGCCAAAGTTCGAAATGCGCCTGCTGATGGTTAAGCACAATGGCTAGCTTTAGCTTAGTCTTTTTTAAATAATCATTTTGCAGATAAAAGTAAGTGAAATCTATGTAACCATGCTGCACATTTGCAACTGAAAACTCATCTTTATATATTTTTGAGAATTCAGTTCTAAGGTTTTGAAAAATACTAACCAGACTTTGGTAAGTTTTCTGAAGCTCGCCGCTTGCGAAAGCCTCTTTGTAGGCTGATATCCGTGCGTTTAAACTTTGACCAGGCATGTTCGCTGTCCTCTGGCTTTAACTAACACATAACTATTGCCTAGACTGCGAGCAACTTTTTACCAGTACAACGGCCAAAGGCCGCTATGTTTAAGGCGTTCGTTATGAACTAAAACTAAAGTAAAAAGAAACTAAAGGCCCAACGCTAACAATAAGTCTAGCAATGTAACCCCAATAATTATTTTCAACATTAAAAGCACAGCGCCAAACGGAAACAATGCTCCAGAAAAGCACAGTTAAGCTAACTATTAAAAAAATCATTTGGATTGATAAATTTTTATCAATTATAAATTGGTCAACTAAATTTGAAACTGCTGCATTAATAGCAACAAAATTAATCCAGTAAGCCATCCATAATTTTTCAAGTCCGTTGAAGCTACGAAGGATGTAGTGTGACTTATGTTTATTTTGTTCTTGAGTCACATTTTCAGAAGTATCCATGTCAAATCCTACTGGTATTTATAACGCCGCAATAACCGGCGCGAAGCACAAGCGTCCGGCGCCGCAGGTGCAAAGTTAATTGCATTGTTATGCGTGCTTCCCAAGTAACTCAATAATATATGGATCATCTTTGCTTTCAGGCCTGCCAATATAATAGTCCGATCGCATTTCTTCTTGCTCGATATTGCCCCAGCCAAGGAGTCTTTCTTCAGGCTCATAATAGAAATTTGGTGGACGCCTATATGTTTCATAACAAAAAGGAGCTCGCCCATCTACAAGAAACGTAGTCTCTTTGTAACGACTAGGCGTGACATCAATATATTCATTATCTTCGCTTACCCACACTGCATGGTGCTGTGCATGAAACATGCTTTGCTGGAAGTCTAATACCCATCCGAAAACAATCTCACCACCATATTTTAGCTTATGCGCCTTACAGTTATACCAACAATACAATGGCTGATAAGGAGAATTTTCAAGTTTTTTTACTTGAATGATAGTTCCTTCATTAGTTTGATTAATCGATGACATTCCGCTGGCGGGAACAACCCTTTGTTTCAATAAAACTTTACTAAATTCTAAAATATCCACTTAATTCTCGACTTTGTATAGAGCATAACTTTTTAATAGAAGGCACAGAACCCGCAAGACGGAAATTTTCCTGCCTTCTTTCATGAATTTTACTCAAGCAAACTTAACCTTTTAACCACATTAAATCAACCAAATTGGAAACGTGGTGAAACGGTTTCTTGCCCACGAGACGGTGGTAAAAAACTCATACAGAGCAATGTATATAAAAGCAGCCCCCTGAGGCATTCCCAGAAGTTGTATCGGTAAAACAATAATTTAGGTGAGGAAGGAAACATTCATGGCAATTCCTGATCTGATCTTTCGCCAAAAACACCTAACCTAAGAACACGCCATGAATATTCCAGCCATGCTCGCCGATTTTCTCAAAATTGTCAGCCCAAAATCTTTCAACAAACATCTTCTGAACTCACTGACGGCATCCTTGCAAAGTCTGCTCACCAACGGTCAGTGCTCGGTCACTGCAATTGGCCTCGGCATTGAAAGTCTGGCGCAAGAAAAGCACTGCATTAAACGCGCAGACCGACTGCTCAGCCACACCACCATGCAACAGGACGTTCCTGTGTTTTACGCGGCAATGACTGGGGCTTTAGTCAAAGGAAAACAACCACTTATCCTGGTTGATTGGAGTAATGCCGACAAAGCGACCAGAAAAGCCAGACTTATGGCCTTGGCAGCAACGCTCATCGCACGAAAAAGAAAAGCCGGTTAGAAGTTCTGCTTCTGCTGGCTGCGCTGGCCAACTGGTTGCATTACATGATTGGGCTAGCAGCTGAATTGGCCGGTAAACACAGGTCGTTTCAAGCGAACTCAGTGAAAACTCGCAGAGTGTTATCGTTCAATTATCTGGGTAAACGACTATACCGATTAGCCAAAGTAGGCATCAGCAGCGAGGAGCTCCAAACTGCAGTCAGGCAACTGCTTGAATGGGCCCGTGTTTTTGACTGGTAAAATGCCAGGAAGGCAATTGCATGATATTGTTAGATTATTTCTGGGGATCCGTCAGCGCAGGCCCCCAGTATTTAGTTATTACTTCGCCATTTAAGGCTTTCTGAGCCTGGTACTGCGAAATGCCAAGCGGACTAAGACCACTGATACCAGAATAGTAAGGATAAAATGCAGGCGGTGTTGGGTACCAAGTACTGGGTACCAAGTACTGGGTACCAAGTGTTGGACCCCAGGTAATGCAGCAGCCGCCTGTAGCATAGCAAACCGCAACAGCAGCAAATGAGATGAAACTGGCGCTGCTTAATGACCAGTGCCGGAAAATAAATTTAATACCAACACGCCACTGATAATTAATGCCATCCCGAGCATGGCAGGCAGGTCAAGTTTCTGGTCATATAACAACCAGGACACCAGTGCTACCAACACAATGCCAAGGCCGGACCACACGGCGTAAGCAATACCCACAGGTAAGGTTTTCAGCGTCAGTGCTAAACAATAAAACGCGATGCCATAACCCGCCACCACCAGCAAGGTGGGGGCTGGCCGGCTAAAGCCGTTGCTGGCTTTTAAGGCTGAAGTTGCCACCACTTCGGCCACTATCGCCACCGCTAAATAAATCCAGTGCTGCATGTTTTCCTCAATAGTTGCCACGAGCAGCGGCGGTCAGGACAAAGTGATCTGATCCAAAGCTGCTGTCAAGACAACAAAGTCACAAAAGGTTTAGCAAAAGCGGCGGCTGGTAAGCCATCTTTGCCTTGCTCTCTGACCAGCCAGCCTTGTACCCGTAATTCTACACCCTTGGCATGGCGCTGAAAACTCAGGGTCAGGAAATGCTCCATGGTCCGGTCCCGCCAATAGGACGAGCCAGGCTGACCAGCTGCAACCGGCACCCGATAATCCAGATGGTAAGTCACAGGCTGCGGCATCACCCCTGCACACTGCTGCTCGGGAAACCAGGCCGGTTGCGCTGCTGCCGTGGCAGTCGCCAGACTATTGATACCGGTCAGATTGGATAACGGCGAGGATACAATTTCCAGCAAGCGCCGGCCAGACCCCGCCAATCTGACTTCAGCCAGCCTGGCAAAATGCACATCTCCGGATAATAACAAGATATCATGCGGTGCTGCGGCCAATGCCTGCACCAGCGCCTGATATTGCGCCGGAAAGCTTCTCAGATTACGTTCGGAGTGACTGAGCGTATCTAACAAGACTTGCGACATCACCAGCACACCGGGGCAAGTCAGTTGTTTGAGCCAATCCAGCAACTGTTGCAACACTAAAGGGGCGACAAAGCCGTCTTTAGTGCGGTATGAACGGACATCCACCAAACAAAAAGCCAGATCCTGCCCAAGGTTAAAGGTACAAAACGGCTGACTTTGCTGAATATTACGCACTGCATCCAATGCCGCCTGACGCCAGGCCCGCCGCACCGGGCTGAGCTTTAACATAAACAAGGTTGGCAGCAGACTGTCGTAAAAGGGGTAATCATTCCAGTACTCATGATCATCCGGCAACATCCAACTGCCGCCCCGGCTATGCATACTGCCAAGTGCCTGCCAATTCAACGCATAATCCTCGGCCACCCGCTGGCGGATTTCACGCGATAACGGTGATAACGAATCCAGCCCGATGTCCAGATACACCTGATCACCCAGCAACAACTTGAGATCGGGCGCCATAGCGCCACCCTGTTGGTACAAAGCTTTATAAGCAGCAGCGGCACGCCCCGCATCGCGGTGCTGGTAAAAACAACTTGCCAGCGCCAGCGTAAAAGGTTTGTCCTGCTGGCCAGGTAAACGGGCCGGTAAGGTGGAAAAATAACCTTGTTTGAGCAACTGCCATTGATCCTGGCCATCATAGCCAGGGCCTGCCAGTTGCTGATAAAAATCCAGCTGATAACAGCGCCCTGGCGTTAAACCCAAAAGCGGTAGCAACTGATAAAAACGCTGTTTTAAGCCTGAAATGGGTCGTTGCCACTGCTGTTGCTGCAAATCAATACGCTGAATTTCAACCCCATCCGCTTTGACAAGCAACCGGGCAAACTGGGGTTGACGCAAGGTAGCAAACAAGGTGCCGAGCCAGACTTGAGCTGTGGTTTGACTGACCTGATGGATCACCAGGCTCCAGTATGAAGTATTGCTATTTAATTCAACAATTTGCATCAATATTCCCTTGGCTTTTACGCCTAACCCGCTGCAGTGAGTCCGTCAGAACCAGCCGCGGTCTCCCCTCACTAAGCTACTGATACTAGCAGATACTTTAGGGCAAGCCAGTTGATAACCGCCGCAGTGGAGCGCTGCTCTGTCCGACAAAAACAGTCAATATTAGCCGTAAGTGTTAAACTTAGCGTTCAGTCGCTGTGCGCCACACTGAACAGCACACGGCATTTATGCAGTACATGGAGTTTTTATGCCACTAAAACAACAAACCCAGCTGATTGCCGACTGGCAGCATTTATTAACAAACTCAGCCGACTTGCTACCGACGTTAAGTCGTTTTATTACAGAGCATGCAGCCGCCCTGACGCAGATTTTTTATCAACAAATGCTGACCGATGAAGCCGCCCGCCAATTTTTATCCCATGATCAGGTTAAAAGCCGGTTGAGTGCTTCGATGGAATTATGGCTGCGGCAACTGGCTGATAGCAGCGATTTGGCGGCCACCCTGGCGCAACAAGTCCGGATTGGTGAAATTCATGCCAGAGTCAATGTACCGGTGCATGTGGTGCTGCGCGGCGCCCGCTGCCTGAAAAATCATTTTGCTGCTTTAGCGCTGGCAAAACCTGAGTTGCAGGCTTGCAGCCGGCTGTTTTCACAACTGGTGGATATGGCAATGGAAGTGATGAGTCAGGCTTATGCGCATTCGCATGATCGCAGCGCCCGCAACGAAGAAGCTTATCGGCTGTTTTCAGTGTCACAGAATCTGGCCGCTGAACGGGACCGGCAAAAGGCGTCTTTGTTAGACTGGGAAAATAAACTGATGTTTGATTGCGCCGTTGGTATTGCAGCGGCGCAATTACCGCGTTTGCAAAGTTCAGAGTTTGGCCTCTGGTACCGGCATAAGGGCGCCCATGCCTTTCAAGGCACGCCTGAGTCTGGTTTGATTATTGATACCATGCAACAGATTGACGAAGCCATTTTACCCTTGTTAAGCCACAATGCAGAATTACCCGAACAACATCTGCAGCGACTGAAAGAGTTGCGTGAACTGACGAAAAGCCTGCGCTACCACCTGGAACTGTTGTTTGAGCAAAACTCCAGCCTGGAAGCTGGCAAAGATGTGATGACCAGGCTGCTAAACCGGAAGTTTTTACCGGCAGTACTCAGTCGGGAGGTGCAATACAGCCGGCAAAATAACAGCCCCTTTGCCTTACTGGCACTGGATATTGATCACTTTAAGCAAATCAATGACAACTATGGTCACGAGGCCGGTGATATGGTGCTGCAACAACTGGCGGTGTTGATGACCAACAGTTGTCGTGGCGGCGACTTTTTATTCCGGTTAGGCGGAGAAGAATTTTTGCTGGTACTGGTCGATGTGGAGCAAGCTGCCGCCTTAGCCGTGGCAGAAAAACTGCGTAAACTGGTGGCAGCTGAAGCATTTTTATTGCCGGGTGGCGCGCAGTTACAAGTTACTGTCAGTATTGGTCTGGCGCTGCACAATGGTCACCCGGATTATCAGTTGACGATGCGCCGGGCAGATGAAGCTTTGTATCAGGCCAAACATCAGGGCCGGGATCAGGTGGTGATCGCAGGTTAAACTCAGCCAGTGCTGCCGTTGCATTGCAGGCCGCATCGGACTTAGGGTCGTTGCAGCCTGCAGCCTTGGGCCTGGTTGGTTTAGTTGTGGCTTAGATCGGTATTATTGTCCTGCATCATAGTGGGCCTGCACGCTTAATGTTTCCCAGAGACCATTCTGATAGAGCACATCGGCTGTGTAGGTTACAATGCCAGGTTTCTGCCGGAACGTTTTCGACGTACAAGTGGTGCCCTGACAAACGGTCTGGCCATTCCATATCACCTGACGAACATTGCCAGTTAAACCACCAATCGCAACATCAACATCTGCCAGCCATTTTTTGCCATCCAATTCAGCTCCCCAACATGGGCTGGCATAACCATTATTTTCAGCGGTAAACACCCTGCATTCCAGATGGGCAGCGGATGCCCATCCAGACATACACAAGGCAGATGTAGCTAACCATAGTTGTAAACGCATATAAATTCCTTTTGTGATCATGGCTGTCAATTACAGCCCCACCACCATAGGACATCCATTTGCAATAAACTTATTCATCAGAAAAATATAAATAAATTATAAAATTTCACTTATAACAGCCAAAAAAAGCTAAAAAAACACATTTAAAACATTAAGTTTACAGAATGCCTTTTATTACGATTTATCAGTGCTCTTCAGCGCCTGTTGCTTAGCCTGAACTACAGCTGGCAACTGTGGTTGCCCAGCCACAGCCTGAGGTAATAACACGGCAATATTGGCATTGGAAATGACTTTTTTTGCTGCTAATGATAAATAAACAAATAACTAACAGTGCGGGCTATCACTTAGACCTGCTCAAATTTCAGCGTTTTCGCTTGATCCTGTCAGGATAAATCAGACTGACAGGATAAGAAGGTGGTTGGTCAGCTTTCCGTTAGTACGCCAGTTCATCGGCAGCAGTGTAGGCAGCTTGCAGAAAAAACAATCCAGTTCGCAATCGTACAACTAACCATGTCATAAATCAGGCGCAGTGGTTTGTTGCACTGACGGCTGTGCTAATTGCTCAGTATTCATCCATAAAAACCATATTAATTAAAGACTTACTCATAACAGCATAAAGAGGCGACAAACTCAAGCGGTCCGCTGTTCAGAACAAAGCGCAACGCTTGCTGCATCGCTAAGGTAGCAGCAGCCGTAACCGGGCCAACTGCGCCGCAATCCTGCTGCGCAACTGATCCCTGAGCAGCAATACTGCCGGGGAAATCTGATTGCGATTGACGCACACCAGATGCAGTTGCTGTGGTGCCGGCAAAAACTCAGGCAGCAGGGGGACCACCCGGCCTGCCAACAGATCTTCCGACATATCCAGCGCCGATTTTAGCGCAATGCCCTGACCACTGACCGCCCAGCGTTTGACCACCTCGGCATCATTACTGATACGGTTGCCGCTGACACTGACGCTAAACGGCTGTTGCGGTCCCTGAAAATGCCAATTGGCAAATGCCCGTTGCTCTACCAGATACAACAAACAATTATGCTGTTGTAATTCAATCGGATGACTGGGTACGCCATGGCGGGCCAGATAAGCAGGTGCCGCACACAACACCCGAGGGATGCGGCCAAGTTCAAATGATACTAAGGAAGAGTCAGCCAGCTCGCCATAGCGGATCGCCAGATCGACCTGTTCACTTTGTAATGCCGAAATCTTATCCGACAACTCCAGCCGTACCGATAACGCCGGATATTGTTGCAATATCTCATCCAGCCACGGCAGCAGTAAATTCCGTCCCAAATCACTCGGCGCTGTTAATCTGAGCTCACCGGCAATCTGACCTGTCAGGCTTTGCACTTCATGCGCGCCCTGCTCCAGCGCCGTCAGCGCATTCTGACAATGCTGCAGAAATTTCTCGCCAGCGGCGGTCAGTTTTAACGAACGGGTACTGCGCACCAATAACGGCACTTGCAGATATAACTCCAGCCGTTTCAGCGCCGCTGAAGCTGCGGCTGGCGTTACATCAAATAAACGGGCGGCGGCACTGATATTGCCACTTTGCACAATTTGCCGAAAAAGTTTTAAGTCCTGAAGCTGCAGCATTTTCAAATAATAATTGAAAAAGAAGTTATATTTAGCCGGTTTTTCTTTACCAGTCAATCCAGCACAATAACGCCATCGCACCTGATAACCTTATTCTTCCTGGAGATTGCCATGCAACCAAGCACAGCTACAACTTTACCCGCCCTGATGCCAGCCGTCGGTTATTTTGAGAACTTAGCTGTCACGGACAGCGCAGCATTACAGGACCTGACTCTGCCACTGCCTGAGCTCAGACCCCATGATCTGCTGGTAAAAGTGGCGGCAATTTCGGTCAATCCGGTTGATTATAAAATTCGCAAAAACAGAGCACCAACCGCAGGCCAGCCGGAAATTCTGGGTTGGGATGCCAGTGGTATCGTGGTCGCAGTGGGGTCCGCCGTCAGTTTATTTCAACCCGGCGATGCCGTGTTTTATGCTGGCGCGCTGGATAGATCCGGTGCCAACAGTCAGTTTCATGCCGTGGATGAACGCTTGGTTGGCCGTAAACCAACCAATCTGACCGATGCCGAAGCTGCGGCATTACCGCTGACAGCGATCACTGCCTGGGAGCTGTTGTTCGATCGGCTGCAATTGCAGCAACCTGGCCAGCAGTTTAAACAAAAAGTGTTATTAATCAGTGGTGCCGCCGGTGGCGTAGGATCAGTGCTGATCCAACTGGCCAAATTAAAAACCGATGCGCTGGTCATCGCCACCGCATCGCGGCCAGAAAGTCAGTCCTGGGTAAAAAGCCTCGGCGCCGATGCCGTGATCAACCATCAGTTGCCACTGGCCGATGAATTGCAAAGAATTGGCGTCAGCGAAGTGAGCCATATTGCCAGCCTGGTCGATACTGCCGCTTATTATGATGACTTTATTCAGGCACTGGCGCCGCAAGGCAAACTGGCATTAATTGACGATCCGACTCAAGCGCTGGATCTGCGCCCATTAAAACTTAAAAGCCTGAGTTTGCACTGGGAGTTGATGTTTACCCGCTCTTTGTATCAGACGCCGGACCAGCAGCAACAGCATCAATTACTGAATGAAGTTGCCGCTCTGGTTGAGCTTGGCCTGCTCAAATCCACAGTGGGCCAACAACTTGGCCTTATTAATGCCAATAATGTCCGGCACGCCCATCAACTGCTGGAAAGCGGTCGCGTGATTGGCAAATTGGTACTGGCGGGCTTTTAAGCAGCACTGCAGTAAGTCCGGTATCTTGCTATCCAGAGGCGGCGCAGGCCGCCTTTTTGGCTAAATTTTCAGCATTCATCAGCTTTTCCTGTTATAAATTACCCTGATATAGGTCCGTAAGCTGTTGTTATGCGGTATATTACCTTACAAAATATAGGCTTATTTAACGCGGATTAATTCAATGAAACTGGCATATCTTGGCAAGATGTTACTGAGCATTCTCGGCCTGTTGTTGCTGCTCACTTGCCTCTTTGTGCTGGCTACTTTTTTACTGAATCGACAGTACCAACAACAAATGCAGCAGTTGCATCAACAAAGTCACACCATCAGCCAGCTCCAGCTGCATCATCTGCAACTGACTGAACATGCCCGCAGTTACCTCAGCACTGGTGACACTAAATTCCTGCATTTTTATCAACAGCTAGTGCAGCAGCAACCGAAACAATGGTCAGCAGCAACAACAGCCGCGCTACTGCCGTTACCGGCGCCAATCCGACAATTGCAGGATGCATTGCTGTTACAGGAACAACAAGCCTTGGCCTTGCTACCGCAACAGACCGAACAAGCCAAAACCCTGTTATTTGGTCCTGTTTATCAGCAACAAGTGGAGTCGCTCAGTCAACAACTGGCATTATTGGCCAGTACGGTGTCAACGCAAAAACAGCAACAACTGCATCAATTAGCCAGCCAGCTGAATATTGCCAGCTATGGCGCTGCCGTGCTGTTGCTGTTGTCGTTATTGCTGATTGGCTTGGTACTGCGGCGATTTTTCCAGGTCTGTGTGCTGACCCCACTGGCTGAACTGACACAAGCTGCGCTGCAACAAGATCAGCCGACGGCGCAACAACAACAGGCGTTACACCACTACCAGCAACGCAATAACGAAATTGGTGCCCTCAGCCGGGCGTTACTGGATTATCAGCGCAGTTTGCAACAACTGGCCGCTCAAAAAATCCGCCAGCAGCAGACCCAGGCCTGGTATCAGCAAATCATCGATTACGCGCCCGATGGCATGCTGATTGTGGATAGTGCCGGCATGATTCTGATCGCCAACCCCAAGGTGCATCAGCTACTCGAATTTGCGCCCGGCAGCCTGGTTGGCATGAATGTTGACGACATAGTGCCCGCGGATGTCAGGCCTCTGCATGCCCAGATGCGGCAAGACTTTATGCAAAACCGCCAGCATCGCAGTCTGGGTGGTGTGCATGGTGAATTCAGAGCTGTCACCAGTACAGGTCGGGAATTTCCGGTTGAACTTGGCTTAACCCGGTTACCGCCCGTCGATGAACACGGTCTTTGCGCTTGTGCCACTTTGCGTGACATCAGTCAGCGCAAGGCCAACGAAAAAACCATTCTTGACCAGTTGGAATTCCAGCGGGTATTACTCGATACCCTGCCCTATCCGGTGTTTTTTAAAGATCAGGCAGGGAAATATCTCGGTTTTAATCAGGCTTATCTGCAGGCTTTTGCCGTCAGCGCCGAGCAACTGATTGGCAAAACAGTGAACGACTTTGCTCAATTACCAGCGGCTGAAATTCCACTCTATCAACAGGCGAATCAACAGGTGCTGACGGAAGGCGGCAGCTTTAAAGCCGAAACTACCTTGTGTTATGCCGATGGGCAGTGGCATCCATCCTTGTATATGTTATCGGCTTTTTATGACAGTACCGGCCGCATCGCAGGTTCGGTTGGCACTTTAATTGATATCAGCGCGCAAAAAGCGGCCGAACAAGCCCACCAGCAAGCCCGTCAACTGGCGGAAGATGCCACCCGGCTGAAATCGGATTTTCTGGCCAATATGAGCCACGAGATCCGCACGCCGATGAATATTATTCTTGGCATGGCGCATTTGGCGCTGGAGCAACAACCGGAACGGCGGCAGCGCAATTATCTGGAAAAAATTCAGACCTCGGCGCAAAATCTGTTGGGGATTATTAACGACATTCTGGACTTTTCTAAAATCGAAGCCGGCAAAATGCATCTGGAACAGATTGATTTTTATCTGGAAGATATTTTGCAGCGGCTGGCAGATCAAGCCATGTTCCGCGCGCAGGAAAAAGGCCTGGAGCTGCTGTTTGATTTAAATCCGCAAGTGCCGACGGCGCTGATTGGCGATCCGCTGCGATTGAGTCAAATTCTGCATAATTTACTCAGCAATGCGATCAAATTTACCGAACATGGTGAAATCACCCTACGCATTCGGGTCGAACAACAGCAGGATCAACAAGTCTGGTTGCAGTTTGAAGTCAACGATACCGGCATCGGCATGAATGCAGAGCAACAACAACGTTTATTCCAGGCCTTTAGTCAGGCCGACAGCTCCACCTCGCGTAAATATGGCGGTACCGGGCTTGGGCTGAATATTTGTAAACAACTGACCGAGTTATTAGGTGGCAGTATCGGACTGGACTCTGAAGCCGGGGTCGGTAGCACCTTTTATTTCCGCTTGCCCTTTGCGCTGCAGCAACAGCAGCGGTTGTTAACGACCGACAGCACTGCGGTGCATGGCATGTCGGTGCTGGTGGTGGACGATAATCCGACTGCCCGCGATATTATTCAGGCTATGCTGCAATCGCTGAAATTCAATGCTGACACAGCTGCCAGTGGCCAGGATGCCCTGCGCCAAATTCAGGCCGCCCATAGTGCCGGGACGCCGTATCAGTTGGTGATGATGGACTGGAAAATGCCCGGCATGGATGGTATTGAAACGATCAGGCAGATCCAGCAACAAGCCGGCCAGCAAGCGCCATTTTTTGTGATGGTCACCGCCTACAACAGAGACGAATTGCTGGAAAAGGCCGCCGAATTATCCATTCAGGCGGTGCTGGTGAAACCGCTGACGCCTTCGACCTTGCTCGACAGTATTTTAACCGCCTTCGGTCAACAGGCACTGGTCTCACCGCGCCGGGTCAGTTCAGAGCAGGCTTACCGCCAGGCCATCACTGCACTGCAAGGGGCCTATCTGTTATTGGTGGAAGATAATCCGGTCAACCAGGAAATGGCAGCAGAAATTCTGCAAAATGCCGGTATTCGCGTCGATATTGCGAATAATGGCGCTGAAGCCATTGCTATGGTAAGCCGTATTCAATATGACGGCGTGCTGATGGATTGTCAGATGCCGGTGATGGATGGTTTTGAAGCCTGCCGCCGCATCCGCTTGTTACAACCCGATGCGAAGCTGCCGGTGCTGGCGATGACGGCCAATGCCATGGTGGGCGATAAAGAAAAATGTCTGGCCGCTGGCATGAACGATCATATCGCCAAACCTATCGAAGTCGAAAAACTGTTTCTGACTTTACAAAAGTGGATTAAGCCCGCCAGGCCCTATTCCGCCTTGGTCACAGCCCAGGCTGAGGTGCCGGCTATTGGCTTAATCCCAGGCCTGGCAGTAGACGCAGCCTTGCACCGGCTTGGCAATAATCAGGCGTTATATCATAAATTGTTGCTGCGGTTTTGCCAGACTCAGCAGGATCTGATGGCGCAATTGGCCTGCCTGCTGGATAACTGTCAGCAAGAGGATGCGGTGCGGCTGATCCACAGTTTTAAAGGCCTGGCGGGCAATATTGGTGCCCGTCAGCTCAGTGAATTGGCAGCAGCACTGGAAACGGCACTGCGTTTTACCGATCATGCACAAATTCAGCAGTTACAGCAAAAGTTATCCCCGCTGTTACAGCAACAAATCAATGCCATCAGGCAAGCGCTGGAGGCGGCGCAGTTACCGCATCCGCTTTCTACGCCAACCGACAGTGCCGAGTTGACTCAGACGGCAACCAGCGTCAGTGCCCCTGATTTGCCACAATTACAGCAATTGTTCCAACAATTACAGCAACTGTTGCAGGAAGCCGATGGCAGCGCCGCCGATTATTTGCTGCCACACCTACCGACGCTAGGGGTTTATCTGAATCAGGCGCAATTGGCAAGCTTACAACGACTGTTGTCGCAGTTTGATTATGATGCCGCTCTGCCCTTGGTCCGGGCGCTGCAACTGCAATTAACTGCGTTATGCCAGCAACAACTTAAGGATCAATAGATGGAACTTCACAATACTGAGCCTGTGCACACCATTTTGTTGGTGGATGATATTGCCGATAATCTGAATATTCTGAATGCCATTCTGGCGCCGTTTTATCGCACCAAAGTGGCAACCACCGGTGAAAAAGCCTTGCAGATTATGGCCGCCGGTCAGAAACCGGATTTGATCCTGCTGGATGTGATGATGCCGGGTTTATCCGGCTATGATGTCTGTAAAGTATTGAAACAAGATCCGGACACCAGTGCCATTCCGGTGATTTTTGTCACGGCGATGAGTGAAACGGCCGATGAACAATATGGCCTGGAACTGGGGGCGGTCGATTACATCACCAAGCCGGTCAATCCGGCCATTGTGCTGGCCAGAGTCAAAACTCAGCTGGCGCTTTATGATCAAAACCGGGCTTTAGAGCAAAAAGTCCGGCAACGCACCTATGAATTGCTAAAAACCCGCCAGCAAATTATTCACCGGCTCGGTCGCGCCGCCGAATACCGGGATAACGAGACCGGCAACCATATTATGCGAATGAGCTTGTACTGCCGCGCTATCGGCCAGGCCGCAGGGTTGAGTGAGCATAAAGTGGCGATGTTATTTCATGCCGCGCCCATGCATGATGTCGGCAAAATTGGCATTCCTGATCATATTTTACAAAAACCTGGCCAACTGACCACGGAAGAATGGGCCATTATGTGCCGTCACCCGGCCATTGGTGCCGATATTATTGGCGTACATCAGGATGAACTGCTGCAAGCGGCTTATACCATTGCACTGTATCACCATGAAAAGTGGGATGGCAGCGGTTATCCGGCCGGCCTGGCTGGCGAAGCGATCCCGTTATTTGCCCGCATCGCTGCTATTGCGGATGTGTTTGATGCCCTGACCATGGCCAGAGTCTATAAAAAAGCCTGGAGCGCGGACGCTGCCCGCGACTTTATCGCCGCAGAAGCTGGTAAGCATTTTGACCCGGCGCTGGTGGCGCATTTTCTGCAGATTTTTGCCCAAATATTGCAGATTAAACATAAATATGACGAAGAGCTGGGACTGGTGGAATCGGACGAGTTGTAACAAGGTCTGGTTTTAGCATACAAAAACGCCCTGCAAACCAGGGCGTTTTAATGAACTACAAACCAGCAAAAGTTGCAGTTACAGCGCCTGCATTTCTTTTAATAAATTGTCGGCTTTATCAACATACTGCATTTGCCACAGCATATAACGCAAATCAACCTGAATAGAACGGGTGTTATTGCTGTTAAAGTCCCAGTCGGAAATAATTGAATCCAGCGTCCCATCAAAGGCCAGACCGACAAATTCGCCTTTGGCATTCAGTGCTGCTGAACCTGAGTTACCGCCGGTAATATCCAGCGTCGCCAGGTAATTCACCGGTACTGACTTCAGACTATCCACGCCATAACGACCAAATACTTTGGCTTTAATGGCCTCAAGCTGGGCTTTAGGTGCATTAAATTCCCCCTCACCTGTGGCTTTGGCTGTGATGCCACGCAAAGTGGTAAAAGCAGTCCAGCTGGTGCCATCTGCGCCATGATCACGGCCTTTGACGTTACCAAAAGTGACCCGCAAAGTGCTGTTGGCATCCGGATAGACCGCCTGACCTTTGCTTTGCAGGAAGGCAATTTTGGCTCTCATATAACTGGCATACGCCTGCTGGATTTTACCGGCCAGCTCTTCTTCCTGTGCTTCACGCTTTAAATCAGCGGCAAATAAAGTGGCGGCGGCTTTCACGAATGGGTCGCTGCTGGCAGCAAAATCTGTTGTCTTGGCAGTCAGCAGTTTTTCCCGATCAGCTAAGTTAGTCAGCGTAGATGCCTGATACCAGCCAGCAATCAGCTGTTTCAGTTGGTCCTGGCTTAAACCATCGCGCAAACCCAGCGCTTTTTCAAAATCGGCATTACGCAGTTTTTTCGGCTGTGCCAGATAAATCGTCAGTTGATGTAAATCCAGTGCTTGCTCGACACTGACATCAAAACTACGTTCAAAGCGGGCGACAAAATCATAGTATCTTGGAATGTCACGTTGCTGGAAACCGGCTTTGCGTTCGGTATCCGGTTTAGTGCTTTCATGCGCCAACCGGTATAAAGCCCGGGCCGTGCCGAGCAGCCGTGGTGTAGCATTATTCAGCGCGAAATCAGCCCGGGTTACCGCATGACGCTCTGCCACTAAAGCTTCAATCAGCTGTAAATCTTTGCTGTAGGCTTTTTTATTGGCACTGTTGCTGTTGACCCAAGCCGTTAATGCCTGATGTTCCGCCGTTTTACGCGCCAGGAAATCACTTTCGCTGTAGCTGTCTAACATGCCCTGGCGGTTTTTCAGGTAGTTGTTAATACCGGCCACCCGGCTGGCATATTTTAACTCTGCATCTTTATTGCCGGCTGTGGCTTTGGCAATCACATCCAATGTTTGCTGCGAATTATCGACAAAAGCCGGGTAATTCCAGTCAAAAGTTTCAGCTACTTCGGACGGTAACCGGTGGCGGTTGGTGCGACCTGGGTAACCCAGCACCATCACAAAATCACCTTCTTTTAAACCATCTTTGGCCAGTTTCAGGTGATGATCAGGCTTATAAGGCACGTTATCTTTGCTAAACGCCGCTGATTTACCTTCCGGGCTGACATAAGCGCGGTAGAAACTGTAATCACCGGTGTGACGTGGCCACATCCAGTTGTCAGTGTCGCCACCAAATTTACCCACGCCAGCGGCTGGCGCGTGCACTAAGCGCACGTCTTTAATTTCCAACTGCTTGATCAGGTAATATTCCAGCCCACCATAAAAACTGGACACTGTACAACGATGGCCGGCATCTTGTTCACAGGCACTCACCAGTTGTTTCTGATTCTGTTCAATCGCATCTAAGCGCTTTTTGCCATTGAGTTTGGCGGTTTTGCTATCAATCACTTCAGCTGTGACGTTTTTCACATCCTTGGTGACAAAAATACGGCTGCCTGGCTCAGCTGGTACTTCTTCCGCCAGCGTTTTGGCTAAAAAGCCATTCGCCAGCAGATCGTTATCAGCCGTCGAATTATGCGCAATGCTGCCATAAGCACAGTGGTGGTTAGTGGCAACCAGACCCTGATCAGAGACAAAAGAGGCAGAACAACCGCCCAGACTGACGATGGCCGCCATTGGGAATTTGGTTAATTGGGTCAGATTATTTGGGTCCAGCTGTAAACCGGCCGCTTTTAATTCAGTAGCGATTTGTGGTAATTGTTGCGGCATCCACATGCCTTCATTGGCTGTTACCATGGAGCTGGCTAAGGCCAGCATGATCAGTGATTTTTTCATAGGACTCTGGTTCTTGTTAGTTTGAGGGTAAAAACAGCTTACTATGGAGTTAAAGTTAGCGTTTTGTAAAGTAGCGGCTGCCAAATTCGAGACCAATCTCCCTGATCAGCAGCTAAATCACCAGTTCCAGCGCGCGAAAAACCAGAACACAGCAAAAAAATAGTCAGCAATACTGCTAGGCGCACGGAAAGATTGCCTTTGTCAGCAAAATCTTCTACATTAACTGTAATTTTATACAGTTAACTTGTCGCATGATCCTTTATATTGCTGAAAAGCCCAGTGTTGGCCGCGCCGTCGCCGAAGTGCTACCAAAACCACACCAAAAAGGCGATGGCTTTATTAAAGTTGCTACCGGTGATGTTGTTACCTGGTGTATTGGTCACTTATTGGAGCAGGCTGAGCCAGAAGCTTATGATCCGGCTTATAAAAAATGGCTAAAATCACATTTGCCCATTATTCCGGTTGAGTGGAAACAGCAAGTTAAACGCGACACCAGCGCCCAACTGACGGTGATCAAAAAACTGATAAAACAAGCCGATCAGTTGGTGAATATGGGCGATCCGGATCGCGTTGGGCAAATTTTAGTGGACGAAGTCATCCATTATGCTGGTGTCAGCAAAGCCAAACGGGAAGCAACGCTGCGGTGTCTGGTGAACGATATGAACCCGGCCGCCATTGCAAAAGCACTGCGCCATCTTAGACCGAACAGCGATTTTGTTCCGCTGGCCACTTCGGCGTTAGCCCGGGCCCGGGCTGATTGGCTTTATGGTATCAATATGACCAGACTCTGTACTCTGCTGGGGCAGGAAGCAGGTTATCAGGGCGTGTTGTCGATTGGCCGTGTGCAGACCCCAGTGCTGGGTTTAGTGGTGCATCGTGATCAGGAGATTGAAAACTTTCTGTCCAAGCCATTTTATGAGGTATGGATCACCTTAGAAACCGCAGACCAGCAACGTTTTCAGGCCAAATGGCAGCCCAGTGCCGCCTGCGAACCTTATCAGGATGAAGATGGCCGGGTGCTGCTGAAAAAATTGGCCGAAACTGTGTTACAAAAGGTGCAGGGACAGAAGGGTCAGGTCAAAACAGTCAAACGTGAGCAGAAGCAACAGCCAGCGCCGTTACCTTATAGTTTGTCGGCACTGCAGATTGATGCGTCGAAACGCTTTAATCTCAACGCCCAGAAAACACTGGATATCTGCCAGCAACTTTATGAGCGGCATAAACTCATTACCTACCCCAGATCAGATTGCCGCTACTTACCGCAGGGCCATTTTGCCGAGCGCCAGGCGGTCAGCAGTGCCATTGCCAAAACGGCAACTGAGTTAGCCAATGCGGTGACCGAAGCAGATTTATCCCGCCAGAGCAAAGCCTGGAATGATAGTCAGGTCGGTGCCCACCATGCCATTATCCCAACATCCACCGCGCTGGATGCCAGCCGGTTAAGTCGAGAAGAGCTGCAAATCTATGCGCTGATTGCCAGACAGTATTTAATGCAGTTCTATCCGCCGTTTGTTTACGCTGAGCATCAAATTGATACCGAAGTGGCTGGCGGGCTTTTTATCGCCAGACAAAAAGCGCTGATTGCCAAAGGCTGGAAAACGCTGCTGACAACCCAAAGACCAGGCGATGACAATAACGAACAGGATGCCAACTTTGCGTCCAAGCCACTGCCAGATGTCAAGCAAGGCGACGCCTTGCGATGTGTCGATGGTCAGCTTGACGAAAAACAAACCAGTCCGCCAAAACACTTTACTGATGCCAGCCTGCTGGCGGCCATGACCGGCATTGCCCGTTATGTCACAGACGCGGCAGTGAAAAAAATCCTCCGTGACACCGACGGCCTTGGCACCGAAGCGACTCGCGCTGGCATTATCGAATTGCTATTTAAACGGCAATTCCTGACCAAGCAAGGCAAAGAGATTCGGGCAACGGAGATTGGCAAAAAGCTGATTAACAGCTTACCAGCACGAATCGTAGTGCCTGATATGACCGCCCATTGGGAAGCGCAATTAGAAGCAATCTGCGAAAAAAGGCTGTGCTATAACGACTTTATGCTGCCACTGGTGGCAGGATTAACCGCTTTACTGGGAGAAGTGGATAATCAGAAACAGCATTTCGCCGGGCTGCACGGCTTGGGCCAGGCCAGGTTTCAGCAACGAAAGTCCCGAGCTGCGAGCGCTGTAAAAAAGCAGCGGCAGCTGAGGACGAAATAGCGTTTAGCATAGTGTGACATCGCACAGCAGATCCCATACCAAGCCGCTGCTGCATCTGATTTGTCTGGTGCCCATGACCAGTCGTGCTGCTGCTCGCTGCCTTGTCAAAAAGTACCTTCGATAACAGCCGCCGTGACTGGGATCTATCTACAGGCAGCAGTATCGGTTATAGAATACAGCTGCTGCCAGGGTGCCAGCAGTTCGTCGGGAATATAATCGACCGACAATAAAAAACGGCACTTGGGGGATAACTCGGTGCGGTGCGGTAAATCATATGGCATCAGTTTCAGCGTGTCGCGATGTTTGGTTAACAGCGGCTTTAGCTCTAAGCCACGCCATAAGGCGGTGATGCATAACAACGTAGCGGTGTGGTAAACAAAACCTTTGACGCCGTTGTAGACAAAGCTACCGGGTTTAGCGGCTTTTTTAGCGTGATAAGCAAGAATTTCATCCATCGCAGCGGCAGCGGTGGGCGCATCGCCGGCAGCAATAGCCTGCAATGCGGCCATAGTGCCGGTAGGGTAGCGACTGGATTTTAATGCTGCGACTTTATCCATCGCTTTTTGATATAAAGCAAAATCGACGGGCTGGCCCAGCCAGAGGCTGGTTAATAACCGGTAAAAAGGCAAATAGTAGTAATAATGCTCTCGTTGATTAGGCTGCTGGCTTTTTTGTAATACGACAGCCCATTCACTTGCAGCTTTCGGATTGCCGCTGAATAGCGCATGTTTAAAGCAATTCATCAGCGAGTCGTAATACTCATAGGTATTGGCGTAGCCAAAAGCATGGCCGGCGGCCACCGATGCTTGCTGACGGGTGTCGTTTGCTTGTTCCGGCTGTTGCAATTGTTGTAACAACCAGCTGTGGTAAAACAGCTGGTTGGAGGTACTAAGCCAGCTCCAACTAAGCATTTCGGGAATAGCCGCAGTGGGATCAATGTCTAAAAAAAACAGGCTGGACTTGAGCCGGCATTGTAGTTCGTCCTGTAACGAGATGGTTGTTTGCATATTTTCCTTTGCTTGTTGTCATTGTGTTTTACACCTCAGCAACGGCTGACAGATGCCGCTGTGGTGTAAGCACTGCGCAGAGCTTACGCTGTATCCATGCTTCACTTATCGCTACAACCTAACCCCCAATTAGGTGACTAACCGTTGCTGTTGCCAGGGTGCCAGCAGTTCGTCGGGAATATAATCGACCGGTAAGATAAAACGGCACTTGGGGGAGAGTTCAGTGCGGTGCGGTAAATCCTGTGGCATCAGTTTCAGCGTGTCGCGATGTTTGGTTAACAGCGGCTTTAGCGCTAATCCGCGCCATAAGGCGGTGATACACAATAATGTTGCGGTCCGACAGACAAAGCCTACTGGGCCGTTGTAGATAAAACTACCAGGTTTGGCGGCCTTTTTTGCATGATAGATTAGGACCTCATCCAGTGCGGCGGCGGCGGACAGGGCATCACCGGCGGCAATCGCCTGCAGTGCGGACATAGTACCACTGGGGTAATAAGTGGCTTTCGTGCTGGCTATTTTGTCCAGGCCCGTGCAATAAGGGCTGAGATCAAGTGCGCCCCCCAGCCAAATGGTTGTCAGCGGCCGGAAAAATGGTAAAAAATAGAGTGTACAGTTGTATTGGTCAGGTTGCTGACTTTTTTGCAACAATGTTGCCCATTCGCTAGCTGCTTCTGCATTGCCACTAAAAAGGGAATGTTGAAAGCAATTCAGTAAAGCACGGTAGTATTCATATTCCTCAACATATCCGAAAGCGTGGCTGGCGGCCATGAAAGCCTGCCGGCGGGCTTCGCTGGCTTTTTCTGGCTGTTGTAATTGTTGCAAATACCAGCAGTGATTTAACAATATATTGGAATGGCCAAACCAAGCAAAATGGCGCATCCGGGGAATAGCAGTCGCTGGATCGTTCGCCAAAGACAATTGACTGGAATTAAGCCGGTACTGTAGCTCTGCCTCTAATGAAATTGTTGTTTGCATAACATCCTTTGCTTTTTAAAGCACAGCGGCATCAAGCCAGCCGCTGTGGTTTGACAACTAATTAAGGTTTAATCGGCAATTCAATAATTGTAACGCCATCAAGTTTTGACGAGCTATTACCACCGCCAAAATCCGGGTGTTTGCTAAATGCATCGGTGACGCCCAAACCGCGATGCTGTTCGGTTACAACCACAAACTGGCGCTTAACTTTTCCAGCCCTATAAGCATCACGTACCTCATCTTTTTGTTGTTGCGTTAAACCAGTGGTGCGGGCAAGAGCACTATCTGGACCACCGTCACGCGCATTACCAAAAATCCAATCATCCGACATCTGACGTTGGCCGTTGGTTGTTTTACTCAAAGATCCCATACCAAAATTGGAGCCGCTGCCGATAAACTTAGCTTCAAACACCACACAGTTACCCTGGGTATCTTTAAATACCGTATCCAGACCATTGCAGTTTGGATTACCGGTACCTAATACGCAGGTCAGCCCCAGTTGTTTAGTGGCATAATCCACCGTAGCGCGCTCACCTACCTGTGCTTAAGTGCCCAACCGTTGATGTTGCCAGGGGGCCAGCAGCTCATCGGGAATATAATCGACCGGTAAGATAAAACGGCACTTGGGGGAGAGTTCAGTGCGGTGCGGTAAATCATATGGCATCAGTTTTAACGTATCGCGGTGATTGGTTAATAACGGCTTTAGCTCTAAACCGCGCCATAAGGCGGTGATGCATAATAAAGTGGCGGTATGGTAGATAAAACCCTCTGGGTCGTTGTAGACAAAACTGCCAGGTTTGGCGGCTTTTTTGGCATGATAAACAAGGATTTCATCCAGAGCGGCGGCGGCGGCGGGCGCATCGCTGGCGGCAATTGCCTGCAATACGTCCATAGTGCCGGTTGGGTAGCGGCTGGATTTAATCGCGGCCACTTTATCCATCGTTTTTTGATATAAAGCAAAATCGACTGGCAGGTCTAGCCAGATACAGGTTAACAATCGGTAAAAGGGTAAGTAGTAATAAACACAGTTTTGTGGGTCAGACTGTTGGCTTTTTTGCAGCAGCACAGCCCATTCGCTTGCCGCTTGGGTATTGCCGCTAAACAAGGCATGTTTAAAACAATTCATCAGTCTGGGGTAATAGTCATAGGC
Source organism: Rheinheimera sp. B2H12 (assembly GCF_059620065.1). Lineage (NCBI taxonomy): Bacteria > Pseudomonadati > Pseudomonadota > Gammaproteobacteria > Chromatiales > Chromatiaceae > Rheinheimera > Rheinheimera sp. B2H12. The sequence continues at coordinate 3,114,875 of NZ_CM184363.1, forward strand.
GTTGGCATAACCAAATGCATGGCCAGCGGCCACCAACGCTTGCTGACGGGCTTCGATTGCTTGTTCCGGATGCTGCAACTGCTGTAACAACCAGCTGTGGTAGAACAGCAGGCTGGAGTGTCGGAGCCAGCTCCAACTGAGCATTTCGGGAATAGCGGCGGCAGGATTACTGTCTAAAAAAAACAGGCTGGACTTGAGCCGGCATTGTAGTTCCTCCTGTAACGAGATGGTTGTTTGCATATTTTCCTTTGCTCCTATAAACACAGCAGTGACCGGAGAAGGTCACTGCTGAGGCAAAACTAACTTAAGGCTTAATTGGTAACTCGATAAAAGTAACACCATCCAGCTTGGCCTGGCTATTACCACCGCCAAATTGCGGGTCTTTCGCAAATTTATCAGTCACACCCAGGCCACGGTGTTGATCGGTGACGACCACAAACTGGCGTTTGACCTTGCCGGCACTAAAGGCGGCAACCATTTCTTTTTTGACTTGGTCGCTTAGCCCAGGCGTGCGGGCCAGCGCACTGTCATTGCCGCCTAGTCCGTTACCACCAAACATCCACTGATCTGACATCTGGCGATAATCCTCTTTAGTTTTAGGCAAAGATCCCAAACCAAAATTAGCCCCTGTGCTCGAAAACTTGGCTTCCATCACCACAAAGTTACCCTGGCGATCTTTAAAGACAGTATCAAAGACATTGCTGTTTGGATTCCCGTTACATAATACGCAGGTGAGCCCGAGCTGTTTAGTGACATAATCCACCGTAGCGCGCTCACCTACCTGTGCTTAAGTGCTCAACCGTTGCTGTTGCCAGGGTGCCAGCAGCTCATCGGGAATATAATCGACCGGTAAGATAAAACGGCACTTGGGGGAGAGTTCGGTACGGTGCGGTAAATCCTGTGGCATCAGTTTCAGCGTGTCGCGATGTTTGGTTAATAACGGTTTTAGTTCCAAACCACGCCATAAGGCGGTGATGCATAACAACGTAGCGGTGTTATAAACAAACCCGCCAATGTCGTTATAAACAAAACTGCCGGGTTTAGCGGCTTTTTTAGCGTGATAAGCAAGAATTTCATCCATCGCAGCGGCAGCTGCGGGCGCATCGCCTGCAGCAATTGCCTGCATGATAGCTACGGTGCCGATTGGGTAATGGCTGGATTTTAATGCTGCTACTTTATCCATTGCTTTTTGGTAAAAAGCAAAATCGAGTGGCTGGCCCAGCCAGAGGCTGGTTAATAAGCGGTAAAAAGGCAAATAGTAGTAATAATACTCGTTTGGGTTAGGTTGCTGGCTTTTTTGCAATACGATAGCCCATTCAGTTGCTGCTTTCGCATTGCCGCTTAATAGCGCATGTTTAAAGCAATTCATCAGCGAGTCGTAATACTCATAAGTATTGGCGTAGCCAAAAGCGTTACCGGCGGCCGTCAGAGTTTGCAAGCGGGTAGCGGTAGCCGCCTCAACGTCTTGTAATTGCTCCAGCAGCCAGGCTAGCCTAAAAAGCTGATTTGAACGCCCGAACCAAGCAAAATTGCGCCTGTAATCGACTGCATTTTGCGGATCAATGTCCAACAACTGCTTAGAATTATTAAGCCGATAATTGAGTTCAGTTTCTAATAAAATAGTGGTTTGCATATTTCCCTTTGCTTTGCACTTTGTATGTAACACCACAGCGACGGCAGTTTTATTATGCTGCTGCCGCTGTGGCAAAAACTAACTTAAGGTTTAATTGGTAACTCAATAAAAGTGACACCATCCAGTTTGGCCTGGCTATTACCGCCGCCAAATTCTGGATCTTTTACAAATTTATCCGTCACACCCAGGCCACGGTGTTGATCGGTGACTACCACAAACTGCCGTTTGACCTTGCCGGCATTAAAGGCGGCAACCAGTTCTTGTTTGACTTGGGCGCTTAGCCCTGGTGTACGGGCCAGCGCACTATCTTGACCGCCGTCACGAGCGCTACCAAACATCCAAAAATCCGACATCTGGCGGAAACCGTCATTGGTTTTAGGCAAAGATCCCAAACCAAAATTAGCCCCTGTGCTCGAAAACTTGGCTTCCATCACCACAAAGTTACCCTGGCGATCTTTAAACACAGTATCAAAGCCATTGCTGTTTGGATTCCCGTTACATAATACGCAGGTGAGCCCCAGTTGTTTAGTGGCATAATCCACCGTAGCGCGCTCGCCTAACAGCGATTTGGTGGCGGTGTCCATAGGTCTTCTGGTGTCAATGCCCAGGCTGGCAGCATAACTATGGCCGTCTTTGACTGCAATATTATTAAACTGCAGATTGCCGCGTTTGGCACTGGTGCTGACGGCGTCAAAACTATTGGCCAGCCGCATTGACGTGACACTGCTGATATCAGCGTTTTTATGGAGGTTCGCCAGTGCTTTACTGCTGTCTGTCCCGAGAGATTCATACAAGCGGTGAGCATCAGCCTGACCAATATTGTCAAAATAACCCACTGATAGCTTGTGACCTTTTTTCGCCACATCAAACAAAGGCACTATGCCGGCGACTGCTAGCATCACAGAGCTGCCACTGCCGCCATTAAAGGCATAGTCCCAGCCCGTCATGGCAATGTTACGCACATCGCCGACCACCACCAGATCGGTGGCAAAGGCAGCCCCTTGGCTTAAATGGCGTTCCAGCGGTGTCTGATAGGCAGTACGATCAAACTCGCCATATAAAGCGCCGTTCAACGCAGCTTTGAGGGCATAACCAACATCCTGCAACAGGGTACGGTTGACCGCGGTCTGGTCCATTGGCGTAAAGCTTTGCCGGCCACCTGCCTGGCCGCCATTGATCAAAAAGCCAGCCGCCCCGGTTGTCGGATCCAGCACGATATAACCCAGCCCGAGCCATTTCCCCACTTTCAGTTGCTGTTTCGGCGTGATCACCACCCGCCCGGCAGCAACGGCCTGCTGTATGCTGGTTTTCAACTGCGCTGGTAAATCCAGCTTGGGCAATTGGGTATTGATATTGCTGCTGTTAATGCTGTAAATCGGCACTTCATGACTAGCAGCAAACCGCAGGTAAGAAATGGTCGATACCGACGGCCAGCCCGCTGTTTTTTCAAACACTGAGTGTTCCAGTGCAGAAGCACCATAGCCAACGGCCATCAGCGTCGCAGCCGAGTTAAACGCAGCATCATTGTTACTGCTGAACAAGCTGTAAATATTGCGCGGCGCGTCAATCCCGCGCTGACCAACAGACATCAGAAACTGGCCACTGCCATTGGGCCTGGCAGTCAGATCAATGGAAATCAGTGCTTCTGAAATCTGATGGAAAATAATGCTGTTGCTGCCGCTACCGATGTTGTCAATCACATTGTCTAACTGCCGGAAATACGACATGCCGAGAAAATGCAGGTATTCACCGGCAAAAGCTTCATGCAGCAGATTCTGCTGATATTGATCTTTCAGTTGATTCAGCGCAGTCAGCGAACGTTGCAGTTTGGTTGAACTGACGCGCTGAGTATCCAGTGCAACGGCATAGATACCGCCTGCGGTGACATTGTGATTGACCACATCCGTTCTGTTGTTGCCTTGCCAGAAAGCAACGCTCAGCGTCTGATAGGTACCAACACTGACGGCATTACCGGTGGCAACGACCACACCGGCAACACGCAACTGCGGTTTTAGATTGACCGCTTTATACTGCACATTCAGCAAGCCGCCTGCAGCATCAATTTTGCTCTGATCGGCGGGGGTTGCTGCGACATAATCGACCGTCAGCCGGCTGGCAGCAACTGCTGGCATGCTCAGCTTGTGGTTAAAGCCCGGCACTGCAACCTGCACATGCTGCCGCTCAGCATCCGTCAGACTGTCGAGCCGTTTTGGTGTGCCCTGAATGGTAAAAGGCAAGCTGACTGGCAGGCTGTTCACCGGCTGACTGACCACAGCCCGTTGCACCACCAGTTGTGCAGGGGTCAGATCAGGCCGTTGCCGGGCGTATTCCTGCATGCGTTCTTCATGCTGCTGCGCAATACTGTCAATCAGCTCCATATTAGGTTCGGCAATGCTGTCCCGCTCTGCAAACTGACCGCTGCGGTCCATCTCCTGCAACAGTTCGGCAGGGTTCAGCCCGGCATCCTGCGTCAGATTTGGCCCGCTGATCCGGCTGTGTGGTTTAAAGCTGACATCCAGCGCCTGCCAACTGCTGCTGGAGGTGTTATAAAACTCTACCCAGGTCCAGTTCAGTTCCAGCAGCACCGGGTTCTGCTGCGGGTCTCGGTACAGGGTTGGCTGGTAGCCGGCGGTTGCCAGGATATTGGCTGCGTTAATCACGTCGGCGGTACCAATCCAGCTTGCCAGTTGTGGTGCCGGGAAACGGACCCGGCCTGAGACATAACGGGCCTGCATACCAGCGGCTCTTAAGGTGGCGATCAGGCCTGAGCTGAGATCGACGTCGTTACCCGCTTGTTGCAGCAACGTTTCCTGCGCCCCTTTCAGTGAGCCTTTATAAAAAGGCTCAAAAGTGTATTGCTGTAAAAAGTGGCGATAAATTGCCAGCGGATCACGGTTTAGGCTATCAGCCAGTTGCTGGATATCGCTAGTGATGGTGGTCTCGACGCTGGTGACATTACTCAGACTGGCACGGCTGGCCAGTTGGGATTCGACAGGTTGCAGCGCACTGCTGGGTTGCAGACTGACCGGTTGTGACAGCAGTTGCTGTGTAGCCTGTTGCTGCCGATTTGAGTTCGGCAGGGTACCGGCATCGACAGCCCGTAATGGCCACAATTCGCCGGCAGCGAACCGGCGAGCTTCCACCGCCTGTTGTTTAGCGGCGACCGACGTATTGTGACGCTCAGCGCTGGTTGGATGATTTGCCGTGTCAGCTTGCGCTGCGGCGCTGTAGAGCGGAGGTAGCCACAAAGTGGCCAGAATGGGCATACAGCGCCACCAGGGGCTGCAGACTTTTCGTAACGACAACATAAACAACACTCCTTTTGTTACATGAAGGTGATAAATCGCTAAAATTGTTCCGTAATGGGAACGTGCCGATTCTAGTGTCGCTCAGATGCTGTAGATATGATGGCAATGAACAAAAATGTGATTACACAGTGATTTTTATTTAATATTTTTGTGACAAACATCGTTAGCCGGATGAACCCTACAGCGCAATCTGGCGAAGGATGAAAACACCAGACTAAACCAGGATAAGCGGCGGCTGACTGAGTGACTGGGTTAGTGACTGGGTTTGTGACTGCAGGCGAACCGCGAAGAGCTAAGGCTGCCGCAAAGGCTGAGCAGGGACGTCAGTTATTCCGTCCAGTACCAACTGGTGACGTTATAGCGCCAGAGGTCGGGGGCAGCATTTTGCAGCGGATTAACCCAATGCTCGGAGCCCGCGGAGCAAGGGTCAAATAACACACAACGGTTAAACAGCGGTGTTATCTGCAGCGGCTGAGCGGGTTTTGCGGCAAATACCAGCTCACCGCCCTGCCCCGGCTGCCAATCTTCATTTAAATACAATAACATGCATACTCCCCTGCCCGGTGAATCATCGGCATGCTGATTGATAAAATCACGCGCGCCAAGCCGGAAATAGTTGGTATTAAGCGCTGGATTGGCCAGGTTGAGGTCGGTAATAGCCACGCTAAACATTGCGCTTAATAGCGCCATAAATTCGCGACTGCGTAAAAAGGTCAAAAAATCCAATGCCACTGCCGCAGTTGCATCAGCATCCTGGCGCTGCCAGAGATCCCGTTGCACAAATCTTTGGCTTGGTGGCGTGATTTGCCACTTGGTTTCACTGACATATAACGCAGCATAACTATGTTTCTGCCCACGCCAGGCTTGTTCCTGCCGCAGCACCTGGCAAACTTGCCGCAGTTTGGCCGGATCAAACAAACCATCAATCACCAGATGGTTCGGACAGGTTTCAGTTAAGGTTTTCCGATAACCGGCAATAGCCTGTTCAGTGACAAGCGCTGCATTTAGCCACATGAGGAACGTTTACTCGAAATAGGTCCAAAAATTAACCCTTGCCAACAGCCAGCTGTTAGCAGACCGGCTGTGGCAAAGCGTTATAGCGCGTCAGGGCAACACATCAGGCCGGAAACTGCGCCGCCATCCGTTGCAGCGTGTCACCGGTGACGCGGTTAATGCGCCAATCGTGCAGCATCACAGCACCCAGTGACTGATAAAAATCAATCGCCGGTTGATTCCAGTCCAGCACCGACCATTCCAGCCGGCCACAATCCCGAGCCAGAGCCAGTGTCGCGAGATAAGTGATGAGCGCTTTGCCGATGCCTTTACCGCGCAGTGCCGGATCGACAAATAAATCTTCCAGATAGAGACCTGGTTTGGCCAGAAAAGTAGAATAGTTATGGAAAAACAGCGCAAAACCGGCCGGTTGGCCCTGGAATTCTGCTAACACTACCTCCGCAAAGGCTTTATCGCCAAACAAGGTTTGCTGCAGTTTTTGCTCAGTGGCAACCACTTGATCGGCCAATTTTTCATAGTCGGCTAAGGCCTGAATAAATTGCAAAATTTGTGGCACATCTGCCACAGTCGCCAGTCGTAATTGCAAACCAGCGATGGCGGTGTGAATGGTCGTCGGAACTTGTGTTTGCATCAATAGGTTCTCAAAAAGGCTGGTTAACAGGCCTGATGCTGTCAACAGCAGGCCAGCATAAACGCCATGTCGCCATGACGTCCGATGGGTCCGTTACGAGCGTTCGACAATACCGGCCTGACTAACGCCGCCAGTCAGTTCGACCGCTTTTAGCCGGGCCGCCAGTTCAACTGCAGCCCGATAACGTGGGCTTTGAGCCAGCATGGCGTCCGTCAGTGAGCTGCGATGTTTCAGTTTTTCCAGCCGGCGGCTACTATGCTGCCAGTACTGCTGTGGCAAGGTATCCAGCACTTCGATAGCGCCAGCGCTGTCGTTACACACCAGCACCATATCACAGCCAGCACTGAACGCCGCTTCGGCACGTTGCTGGTAATTACCAGCCTGATGCGCACCTTTCATTCCAAGATCGTCGGAGAAAATCACACCATCAAACTGCATCTCGGTGCGCAGTACGGTTTGTAACCAATAAGGCGAAAAGCCAGCGGCTTTGTCACAAAATGCCGGATAGACCACATGGGCTGGCATTAATGCATCCAGCACGCCGAGCTGCTGTAACTGCCGGAACACCGCCAGATCCAACTGTTCGATGGCGCTTTTACTGCGATTATCCACCGGCAGCACCAAATGCGAATCTTCTTTCACACTGCCGTGACCCGGAAAATGCTTGCCTGTAGTGATCATGCCTGCTTCGCGCATACCCTTGGCAAAGGCCTGCACCATGGCGACCACTTTGTCTGGGTCTGTATGAAAAGCCCGATTGCGGATCACATCACAGGCGCCCCAAATATCGGCCACTGGCGCAAAAGAAATATCAATATCCTGCGCCAGCACTTCGACCGCCATCAGCCAGGCCATTTCAGTGGCGTACTGCTGCGCCAGCTCCAGCTCACCGCCAGCACCAGGCCAAATTTGTCCCATCGCCGGAATTAAACTGAATTGGTGTTTAAAGCGCTGCACCCGGCCACCTTCATGGTCCACCGCCAGCAATAAAGGTTGTTTACTGGCCGCCCGGCTTTGCCGGACTAATTCCTGCAATTGGGCTTTATCATGATAATTGCGGCTGAAATAAATCACGCCACCGACAGCAGGATGCGCCAGGATTTCTTTTTCTTCTGCAGTAATTTCCGGACCTGCAAGATCCAGCATAACGGAGCCGATCATCAATAGGTTCTCTTCTGGTAAAAATACCACCCCGGCATTGGATGCCGGGGTCGTTGCTAAATGAGCGCCTTACTTTACCGGAAGCGCTTGCACAAAAAAACCTGTCGTCGGAAAAAATGCAGGCATCGGTGTTAGCACAGTCTGCAGTGCCCGTGTGAGCAAGGCTCATTTTTCAATTACAGCCTAAACTTCTGCACCAATCCCATTAAAATGGCGGCCATTGATGTCAGCTCCTGACTGGCGACATTGGTTTGATGCGCGCCGGTGGCGGTTTGCACTGATAAATCGCGAATTGTCACCAAACTGCGATCCACTTCCCGTGCGACCTGGGCTTGTTGCTCTGAAGCCGTAGCGATCAATAAATTGCGATCGTTAATATGGCTGATCGAAGTGAAAATTTGCTCCAGCGCCTGCCCGGCTTTACTGGCGAGCGTCAAAGTGACATCGGCGCGTTGTGAGCTTTGCTCCATCGCCTGCACCGCTTGTTGGGTGCCTTGCTGAATTTGCTGAATTAATTGCTCAATCTGACGGGTCGAATTCTGCGTGCGATGCGCCAGTGCCCGCACTTCATCAGCTACCACTGCAAAGCCGCGCCCGGCTGCGCCAGCTCTGGCAGCTTCAATCGCAGCATTCAGTGCCAATAAGTTGGTTTGTTCTGCCACAGCTCTGATCACATCCAGTACCTGACCAATATCTTTGGCCTGCGCCGACAGTTGTAACACCAGCTCGGTTGACTGCAACATCTCATCTGACATCAGCCGGGTTTCGGCAATAGTACGCTGCATTTCCTGCCGGCTTTGCTGCGCCAATTGATTCGAGGCCTGGGATGCTTCCGAAGTAGAGACGGCATTTTGCGCGACATCTTCGACCGCCACCGTCATTTCATTGACCGCAGTCGCTGCTTGCTGCAGTTCAGCATTTTGCACCGTCAAATTGCCAGAGCTTTGCTCAGTCACCACACTGAGTTCTTCTGCCGCAGCGGCCAGTTGACCGGCGGTCTGATTGATTTGGCTGATAGTGTCACGTTGACTTTGTTGCAAATGCTGCAACCCTTCGAGCAGGCGGCCAATTTCATTTTGATGCCTGTTATCAATCACCCGGCTTAAATCGCCGGCGGCCATCCAGTGAAAATGCTGCCCAGCCGCCTGCAGTGGCCGGATCAAACGCTGCTGAATGAACCACCAGCTTAGCGTCAGCATCAACAGGGTAAATAAGATAAATAGCAGCACCAGTGCTGTGGTCAGTTTGGTTCTGCTGGCCGACTGTTGCATCGACTCACTATTGGCCTGCTCGGCGAATTGCATAAACTGATGGACCTGCTCCTGACAAATGGCATTGGCATCGCGCGCCCGTAAATTGGCAGCGATATAATGTTCGACGGATCCGTCACTCAGTGCTTGCGCTGAGTCTTGAATCGCCTTGATATAACTGGCAAAAGATTGCTGTAGCTGCGTTGCCAATCCAGCTTGCTGGCCACTCGTTGCGACGGCCAGGAAACTGTCAAATTTAGCTTTAGCTTCGGTTAAAAACTTTTCTGAACGACCGGCACTAACTTCAGCTTTATCCTTTTCACCGGCCTGTAATTCAACAAAACCGGCGGCCAGCGCGATCCGGCTACGCATCAAGGTGCCATAAGCATCTGTCAGCGGATTCACCTGTAACGCAGAAAGCTGATACAACTCGGTGATACCTTCTTCACTGTGCTGGGCGTTGAGCCAGGCATAACCACTGATCCCAATCAGTGCGGCACCAAATGACAGCAACAACCAGAATATTCCGGCCCGGATGGATAAATGTTTCAACATGAGACTTCCTTTTAGTGGCGAAATCAGCCAAAGATGCCAGGCATCTGAGGCCGGGTGGCTGAACAAAGCGACGAAAAATGCACCAGACTAAAATGGATTTGTTAATTTTGCGGCAGAAACAAGGAATTATCGGATATAACCCTGCTAATAGCAGGGTTATTGGCAAGGCTAAACATTGTTAGCCACCCACAGCTTGGTGGAGCAGACAACTGATCTTACAAAGATTTTTACCGGGCTGAAATAACAAAGCCAGCAGATGCTGGCTTTGTTTAGGCAGGAAACGAACTTAACCTTTGATAGCTAAGCCTTCCAGTTCACCTGGTTTGAAACTATCGACGCTGATAGCAGCAAAACGCAATTCATTCATCTCGTCCAGTTGCGTAGCTTCGGCTGCTGTTAACACACCCAGTTCTAACGCCTTGGCAATAGTTTGCTGCAGCGGTAGCTTACGGGCAATTTTGCCCTCTTTTTGCGCGGCATAAATTTTCTTCATCAACGGCTGGGCCTGATGTACCGCCAGGAAAGCTTGTTCCATCGAGCCGGTCGGATCATCTTTATCTGTCCCCAGGTAACACAGATGAGTCAATCGATCACGGATCACACTTGGTTTAAGCAGTGCATCCGAAATTTGCATCGACACCTCGTCATCCGGCATCTGGTAACCAATACCAAATGGGAATACCAGTGTTTTTAGTAACCGGCCAACCACCGCATTCGGGAAGTTACTGAAGAAACCAGCAAAAGCACGGCCAATTTCATACAAATTACGCTGAATGCTGTAATGAACGAATGGTAAATCAGCAACCTGCCGGCCATTGTCTTCATAAAACTTCAGCACAGTTGAAGCGATATACAGATGGCTTAATACATCCCCTAACCGCGCCGACAGCATTTCTTTGCGTTTTAGATCGCCGCCCAGCATCAGCATGGAAAAATCTGCACTTAATGCTAAAGCTTTACTCATCCGGCTCAGTTGTTTGTAATACTTCGCGGTATCACCACCCACAGGTGAACTGTTAAAGGCTCCTGCCGTCAGGCCCTGGAATAAGGCACCAAAGGTATTGCCCAGTGCAAAACCAACATGTTTCAGTAACAGACTATCAAATTGTTTTAAACCAGCTTCCGCATCCGGATTGGCTGCCGCTTCCAGCTCTTTTAACACATAAGGATGGCAACGGGTGGCGCCCTGGCCGAAAATCATCAGGTTGCGGGTCAGGATATTGGCACCTTCCACCGTGATGGAAATTGGCACGCCCATATAACCATGCGCCAGATAGTTTTTCGGACCACATTGAATGGCACGACCGGCATGGATATCAAAAGAATCGTTGAGTAAAGTACGCGACATTTCGGTCATATGGTACTTGGCAATTGCCGTCACCACCGATGGGCTTAATTTCAGGTCAATAGCGCCTGCCGTCATCACCCGCATGGCTTCCAGGCTATAGGTTAAACCGCCGATGCGGCCCAAGGATTCCTGCACCCCTTCAAACTTGCCAATCGACATACCAAATTGTTGCCGGACATAAGCGTAGGCGCCTGTCATTCGGGTAGCTAAGTGCCCTGTGGCAGTGCCAAGTGCTGGCAGTGAAATACCGCGGCCTGCCGATAAACATTCCACCAGCATCCGCCAGCCACGACCTGCATACGATGGACCACCAATAATCCAATCCAGCGGAATAAACACATCTTTGCCGTAGGTGGTGCCGTTCATAAAGGCCATATTCATTGGGAAATGGCGATCACCAATTTCCACGCCAGGGTGCGAGGTTGGGATCAGGGCACAGGTAATGCCCAGCTCTTCCTTGTCACCCAACAGTTTGTCCGGATCGGATAACTTAAAGGCTAAACCCAGCACAGTCGCCACTGGCGCCAGTGTGATATAACGTTTATCCCAGTTCAGCCGGATCCCGACCACTTGCTGGCCATCAAATTCGCCCTGACACACCACCCCCGTATCCGGAATACCACCGGCATCAGAACCTGCTTCAGGACCGGTTAAAGCAAAACACGGCACTTCAGTACCAGCTGCCAGACCCGGTAACCAGCGGTCTTTTTGTTGTTGGGTACCATAATGCATCAGCAGTTCGCCCGGGCCTAACGAGTTAGGTACCATCACAGTGACAGCCGCCGTTAAACTGCGGGTCGCGATGCGCGATACAATCGTCGAGTTGGCAATGGCAGAAAATTCGCGGCCACCATAGGCTTTTGGAATGATCATGGCAAAAAAGCCATTGGCTTTGATGTAATTCCAGACTTCCGGTGGTAAATCACGTTGTTCATGCACAATTTTATAGTCGTCCAGCATTTTCAGCAGGGTTTCAACTTCATTCTGCATAAAAGCCTGTTCATCAGCGGACAGCTGCGGCTTTGGAATGGCATGCAGTTTTTTCCAATCCGGCTTGCCTTTAAACAGTTCACCATCCCACCAGACATCACCCGCTTCCATCGCTTCACGCTCAGTATCAGACAGCGGCGGCAGAATTTTCTTAAAAATGGCAAAAATAGGTTTAGTGATCAGGTTGCGACGGATATCCGTCACCCCCAACAACACCACCAGTGCGAGAATTAATACAAATAACATAAACATCGGGCTTATCCTTAATCGGAAGGTTTTAGTCAGACTGCAAAGGTGCGGCAATCCCGGCCGCCAGATAAGGGATTAAACGTTTAATCACCCCATCAATTTCCACCACTTCGTTAAAGTCGGCGGCTGCGATATCTTTTAACGCTTCATTGGAAGCCATAGTGAACACTATAGTCCCCAATGAAAAATGCAGACGCCAGAAAATCTCACTGGCAGGTAAATCCGGACAACTTTGCTGCACCAGCAACACAAATTTATCCAGCGTCCGGCCGTAATGATGATTAAAAAACCAGCGCAAGTGCCCTTGCACATCGGTATAACCCCGTCCCAGCAATTGCAGGAACAAGGTGGTCCCGCGTTGCTGAACTTTATTCAGTTCCAGCAAAGGTGCAATAAACACCGACAGCACTCTGGACAAATCGTTCGGCTGTTGTGATGCCAGCAATAGAGTAAATTCCTGATCCAGTCTTGGCATTAAAATCGCCAGATAACGTTGCAATACCGCCTGAATCAATTCTTTTTTGGAACCAAAATGATAGTTCACTGACGCCAGATTCACTTCCGCCATACTGGTAATTTGTCGCAATGAAGTGGCGGCAAAACCGGTTTCGGCAAATAAACGTTCCGCTGCATCGAGAATTTTTTGTTGGGTATTTTGCTTACTGGTCATATCAGTCGATAGATTTAAACAGGTGTTTGAAATGTACGTTTGAAAACATTGGAAGTCAAGATAGCGAATCAATTTTCTCTGCAGCAAAGCAGAGCGCATCCTGCCGATAAAAGCTTAACCGCCGTCCAGTTGCGGTAAATTTTTTGCTTTCCCACTCTTCATTTCCTGCTATTAATGCAATAATGCGAATTGTTATTATTAATAAGCTAACCAAGGTGTGATTGATGGCAAAGTTTTTCTTGCTGCTGTGCTTCTGTTGCTGGAGCTCTCTGGCGATGGCGTCCGATAAACTGATCCAACTGATTGAATATATAGGTGCTGATTATGCAGCCGCAGTGGATAAAGGTGTCATTATCAGCGCAGGTGAATATGCTGAAATGCAGGAATTCTCCAGCCTGATCCTGGCCGAAGCTGAACAAAACAACCTGACAACGCTGCAGCCGCTGGCGACAGAATTACAACAACTGATTGCAAATAAAGCGGAAGTGGCTGAGGTCGGCACTTTAACGGCAAAAATGCGTAAAACAGTGCTAGCTGGCATGCCACAATTGCCGCTGCCAAAGCAAGTGCCGGATTTGGCGCGTGGCCAGCAGCTGTTTAACGACAATTGTATCGCTTGTCATGGTCAAACCGGTCATGGCGATGGTCTCGCCGGCGCCCAAATGGATCCGGCGCCAACCAACTTCCACGAAGTTGAGCGTTATAGCAGCCGCAGTTTATTTGGTTTATTTAATACCATCACGCTGGGTGTCGCCGATACCGGTATGGTTGCTTTTAGTCAATTGGATGAACAAAGCCGCTGGGATTTGGCCTTTTATGTCGGCCATCTTGCCAGCAAATCGTTATCGACCACTGAAGCACCACAAGCACTGGTTCATTCAAGCCAAATCAAACAATTATTAACGGCAACCCCTGCGGATCTAGCGTTACAGTATCAGCAAGGTGGTACCGCCTTAATGGCATTATTCCGCCAACAACCTGCATTATTTTATCAGGCGAATACTGCCTCGCCCTGGGCTGTTGCGGTGAATAATCTGCAACTGGCTAAACAATTACTGTCAAGCAATGCCGTGGCCAGTTATGACCTGACTGTGGCGGCTTATCTGGATGGGTTTGAATTAGTTGAATCGCAATTGGATGCGGTCGACCGCCAACAGCGCAATGAAATCGAGCAGGCCATGATGCAGATCCGGGCCGCGGTTAAAAACGAGCCTACGGCACCTGCCACAGCGGCAGCTATCGATCAGGTGGTCACCGCTTTACAACAGGCTGAGCAGATGTTGGCCAACACCCAATTGTCGGCCCAGAGTATCTGGTTATTATCTTTATTGATTTTGTTGCGGGAAGGTCTGGAAGCTTTATTAGTGGTGGCAGCGATTTATGCAGTCGCCGTGAAAACTGGCCGTACCGAACTGAAAAAAACCGTCCACACCGGCTGGATCGCAGCGCTGGCCTTAGGTGCTGTCACTTGGGTTGCTGCCAGTTATCTGATTAATATTTCAGGGGCGACCCGTGAACTGACCGAAGGTTATACTGCCTTGGTCGCTGCTGCGATGCTGTTTTATATGGGCTTTTGGATGCATAGCAAAACCAGCGCCGGCGAATGGCAACGTTTTATTCAAAGTAAAGTGCAGACTGCTGTACAAGGCTCAACCCAATGGGCACTGGCACTGGTGGTTTTCCTGGCGGTTTATCGTGAAGTCTTTGAAACTATTCTGTTTTACCAATCACTCTGGTTACAGGGTGGCGCGTTGCATCAGACTGCCTTTATTGGCGGTATTCTATGCGGTCTGCTGTTGTTGGCTTTGGTCGCGGTTGGCATTTTAAAATATGCCGTCAAATTACCGCTGAAAACCTTCTTCGGTGGCACTGCCCTGCTGATGCTGCTGCTGGCCATTGTGATGACGGGCAAAGGGATCGCCGCTTTACAAGAAGCCGGTCAACTGACCGCTATCGCACTGCCTGTCCCTGCTTTTAGTTGGCTCGGATTCTACCCAACGCTGCAAGGCGCGATGGCGCAAGGCATTCTGCTACTGTTGGCGCTGGCCTTTTTGCTGTCGGCGCGTCGCAAGTAACAGCATTGATAATACCTGGCGGACTCGGTGTTTTACACCAAGTCCGCCCATAAAAATACGTTTTAAATCAGTTCATTAAGCTCTGCTCCCTGTCAAGCTGACCTGTTACGCCGGGTCCTGTCTGGTCCATTGTTCTACTAATGATGTTTATTGTGATGAGTCCGACTTTGGATGTTTAATCAATGGATGCTAAGACTCGAAAATACCAAGCGTTGGACGCCAAGCGTTGGACTGCCCAGGCAAAGCCTGGCGGAGACACCGAATGATGATTGTCGTGGTGAGTCCGACGATTCATTTCATCTAAATTAGTTGGTTAATTGCATGGAATTCATTCATAAAAAAACCGTGGCAAAAAGCCACGGTTTTTTCAGTCAAACAGCGTGATTATTTCGCGTACACTTCCAGTACTGTGCTGTCTTGCTCTTTGCCTTTGGCATCAAAGAAGCTGGCAACCCCCATGTATGGCAGGCCACCAGTCACCAGACCACGCGTGGTCACAGTGACGATATTTGGCCGGCCATCATTGGCACGGGTACTGGTATTGATAGCGCTGGTCGCCGTATTGGCTTTATCCACCACCCAATAAGCCATGGTGTAGTTGGCGCTGGCTGCACCTTTTAAGTCCTTGCCATGCACCCAAACTAAGTACACATCACCTTTGACATCATCATTGGCTGGTGCCGGATTGACCAGAGTCAGGTCTTCATTGGCTTTATCGCCAGTGGCAGCGCTGATAAATGAACAGCTCCAGTTAGCACATTTGTACAGGTGCATATCCAGGTTGGCATCCGCAACATTGGTCAGGCCATTACGCAGACTGAAACGCGCCACTTTAGTGCCGGCAGGAACTGTAAAGAAATGCAGACCTAAACCTGGCTCATTGAAAGTGAAAGCACCATCGGCATCTTGCGCCACAGTACCACGTGAACCAAAGGCTTGTTGCAGACCCACCAGCTTGGCACTGGTAGCACCGCTGTAGCTCATATTGGCCAGGAATGTCACCCGACCTGATTTAGCTGGCACTTCCACTGTCATGGACGCCGGTACATCAATCAGTTGTGGTTCCTGTGGTTTCACAGCGATTGGACTGCGAACTTTGTGCACGCCGTCACTCAGTGTCATGCTACCGAAGCTCCAGGCGCCAAAAGCCGCATCTGCTTTGCTGGTCAGCGTTAAGGCATACACTGCTTTACCTTCAGCTGGTACTTCCAGACTGTTGGCGGCAACTAATTGACCATCACTGTTCAGGGTTTTAAAGGTCACTTCCACACCGGCCGGCGCCTGGATGCTTGGCGTATAAACTGAAGCAGCACCTGAGACGTTGGTCACTTCACGCACGACAGTACGGCTGCCAATTAAAGAACCAACACCGATAGCCGGCTGATTCAACTGGGCAGATTCTGTCGCATAACCAGCTTCGGTGAAGGCTGCACAGCTATAACCAGATTGATCTTCGACAAAAGCAGTTTTACCGATACCACAAAGGAAAGCGAAGTAATCGTTAGCAGTCGTGTCGTACACCAGACCAGGCGTTGCTGCCAGAACCGGTTGTGCATGGCCTGAACCGAAGTCAAAAATATCAGCTGGTACTGCTGAACTTGCTTTCGTCACGTCTTGACCTGCACTGGTCATCAGCGCAGATTTAATCATGGCTGGTGTCCAGTCAGGATGCTGTTGTTTCAGCAAGGCTGCCATACCGGCAATATGTGGGCTGGCCATAGAAGTACCAGACATATAGGTGAAATTGTTGCCTTTTGGCTTGGTGAAAGTTTCCGGCGTACCAGCCGCCAGCACATTGACGCCAGGCGCTGTGATATCAGGTTTGATGATATCGTTCACTGCTTTGTTCGGGCCTTTTGACGAGAAATCAGCCATCGCATTGCTGACAAAAGATGGATCTAACGTCACAGCAACCGTTTCACCTGCAGTTGCAGCATTGGCAATAAGCTGACCATCCGCCAGGCTGACCATGACGCCAGGGATCACGTTCGCTGGATTGCTTCCGCCCATCGCAATTGGATTACCGGCCGCGTTGTTAAAGACCACCACAGCTTTGGCACCTGCGGCCTGAGCATTGGCAACTTTGGTGACAAAGTCACAAGCACCGCGCTGTAACAGCACCACTTTATCTTGCAGCGCAGCAGCATTGCTCAGTGGCGTACAGGCATTTAGTGGATTCGCGATGGCGATATCGCCAGTCACAGTCCCAGTCAGCGCCAGAGAACGGGTTGCACTGCCTTCGATCGCACTGAGTTTACCATTGACGGACGGTGATGTGGCTTCAATTGCATTCACGGTGAAACCTGAAGCGGCCACACTGATCACCCATGGTGCAGGCGTGCCAACAGTTTCAATGGTATTGTTGTCGCCATCATTACCAGCAGCAACGGCCATCACCACACCAGCCTGAGTGGCCCGTAACATTGAAGCCGCTGAAATAGTGGTTAAATCGGTCAGACTACCACCGATGGAGTAGTTGATGACATCAACACCATCAGCCACGGCCGCATCAATAGCTGCCATAGTATCGCCGTAGAAACAGCCGCGCTCTGCAGTACCATCCGGTGCCACATAATCACTGTTCCAACAGGCTTTATACACAGCAATATGGGCACGCGGTGCAATACCTGTCACTGAGCCTTGCGCTGCACCGCCGATATCAGCAGCAACACCGGCATTACCGGCAGCTGTTGCTGCAACGTGTGAACCGTGGCTGTCTGCATCGCGTGGCGAAATAAACTCACCAGGCTGGATTTCATAAGCAGATTCAAAAGATTCTTTGAAGTAACGGGCACCAATCAGCTTGTTATTACAGCTAACGGCCGGGCTTTCTTCACCAGCGTCACAAATACCTTTCCAGTTTTGTGGCATGGTATAAGTACCATCATCGGCAAAACTTGGGTTTTCTGGCCAAATACCGGTGTCCACAATACCTACGACAATGCCATCACCTTTGATGTTATTGGTGTGCTGACCGCCAGGACCGGTTAAGCCCAGTAATGCAGGCGTTCTGGACGTTTGTACTTGCTCTGGTTTATCTTCCCAAACCCCGATAACTTGCGGGTTGCGACGTAAATTTTCAGCTTGCTCGCCAGTCAGTTGAGCAGAGAAACCGTTAAAGGTGTGGGTGTATGAATAAAGTAAACCTGCACTGCCATATTGTGCAGCCAGTTGTTTATGCAGTTGCGACAGGCCGTTGTTGTGGGCTTTTACCTTCGAACTTTCACTGTTGTACTGGTTTAACGCAGCGCCCACTAACTGACTGGCTGATTTTAATTCGCCTAAATCAGCGGCTTTTTCGATACCAGTTTTACCAGCAACCTGCACGATATAGTTTTTGACTTGTTGATCAGCACCAGCGACGCTGAATTTGTTGGCATTTAATTTTACTTCATAACCATTTGCCGATACTTGTCCGGCAGTGAAGCTGGCTGCAACGGCAAGTGCCAGCAGGGTATATTTTGGTTTAGCCTGGAATTTCATCAAATCTCTCCAATTTGTTATTTTTTGCTGTGGAGTCTGTGGCAGAAACAACTTTCATCCTGCTGTCATGTTCTGGTTTTATACTGACTGCAGTTGCTTTTAATTCAGTGTTGTAAAAATTTCTGACAGACAACATCGCTTCCTTTAGTTACAAATAATTACGACTGTTATGCAGGTGCCACCTTTGCGGCTGGGTTGTTAACTATTTTTCCGTTATTTATTTCAACCCAACTGTAAAAAAAATAGACACCTAATACAGACTGCTAATTATTGTTGCGCTCTGCGACGCAGCATTAAGCCTGCAAAACCCATTAAAAACAGCGCTGCAGTAGCTGGAGCTGACACCACACGAGTGTCAGTTACACTGACACCATTGGCGAAAAGTTCATCGTTGGTGGTGGTGTTGTACAGATCAGCGGCGGCGATACCGTCGGTGTCACTGAAGAAACCTTTAAAGGTCACGTCGTTCAGTAAATCCTGCACATCAAATTGTAAAAAAGTGAAACCCGCTTGCAGATCATCGATATTAAATTCAGCGATGAAGTCGTAAGCGATATCAACTTCTTTGCCAAACAGGGTGAAGCTAGACCAGGTAAATGCTTGATAAATATTGTCAATCCACTGCTGACCATCATCAATATCTACTTTGACTGAACCAATCAGTTGCGAAGAACCATTGTCAAGATTGGCATAGAAATCTTTAACCAGAATGGCGCCAGCATGGGCAGGCTGCATGATACTGGCACCAGACAGGGCAACTACAAAGGCGCTTGCGATTAATTTTTTTAACATATGTTCCTCATTACTTTACTGGATTTTTATAATATTCGGGTAAAGCCGCGCAACGGCTTACAATGTCATAGCATGAAGGGTGCCAACTTTAAAGACAAAATTTACTTAGCACTTACAACTGCGCGTCATTTGTACAAAGGGCAGCTTTTGTGGTCAAAATTCGACCACCCTTTGTCGACATCAACAGAACTGTCGTGAACGCTGTCACAATACTTGATGGCAATTACCACAATCAGCTGCAGCAAAGGCAGGATAATATGAACATAGCCGTCACTGATAAAGCACTGGTGAGCTGCGCCGCTTTGGTTTAAAATACGCCCCCATTTTCTGCAAGGTGTTTTACTGATGTCGCAACCTAAAGTTGGTTTTGTTAGTCTGGGCTGTCCGAAAAATCTGGTCGATTCAGAGCGCATTCTGACGCAACTGAAAGTTGAAGGTTACAACATCGTGCCTTCTTACGATGATGCCGAGCTGGTCATCGTCAACACTTGTGGTTTTATCGACAGTGCGGTGCAGGAATCGTTAGACACTATTGGTGAAGCGCTGGCTGAAAACGGTAAAGTCATTGTGACTGGCTGTCTGGGTGCCCGCGAAGATGAGATACGTCAGGTGCATCCGAATGTGCTGGGGATCACCGGGCCACATGCATATGAAAACGTGCTGGATCAGGTGCATCAGTTTGTCCCAAAACCAAAGTATGATCCGTTTTTACAACTGGTGCCTGATACCGGCGTTAAATTGACGCCAAAACATTATGCTTATTTAAAAATCTCCGAAGGCTGCAACCATCGTTGTACTTTCTGCATTATTCCATCGATGCGCGGCGATTTAGTCAGCCGTCCTATCGGCGAAGTGCTGGATGAAGCAGCACGTTTACAAAAAGCCGGTGTGAAAGAGTTACTGGTCATTTCGCAGGACACCAGCGCTTACGGCGTGGACCTGAAACATCGTACCGGCTTCTGGAATGGTCAGCCGGTGAAAACTTCGATGCAGGCATTATGTGAAGCGCTGGCTGAGCTGGGGATCTGGGTCAGACTGCATTATGTTTATCCATATCCGCATGTTGACGATGTGATCCCACTGATGGCTGCTGGTAAATTACTGCCCTATCTGGATATTCCATTCCAGCATGCCAGTCCGCGCATCCTGAAACTGATGAAAAGACCAGGTCAGGCCGAGCGCACACTGGAGCGAATTAAAAAGTGGCGTCAGATCTGTCCTGAGCTGACCATTCGTTCAACTTTTATTGTTGGTTTCCCGGGCGAAACTGAAGAAGAATTTCAGGAACTGCTGAATTTCCTTGAAGAAGCCCAACTGGATCGGGTCGGTTGTTTTAAATACAGTCCGGTCGAAGGCGCCAAAGCCAATGAATTACCGGATCCGGTGCCGGAAGAAGTGAAAGAAGAACGGTACCACCGATTTATGGCGACGCAGCAGCGGATCAGTGCTGAGCGTTTACAAGCCAAAGTGGGCCGCACTATCAAAGTACTGATTGATGAAGTCGATGACGAAGGCGCTATCGGCCGTAGTTTCGCTGATGCACCTGAAATTGACGGCGCAGTCTATCTGAATGGTTTATTTGACGTGAAACCAGGCGATGTGATTGATGCAGTGGTCGAAGCGGCCGATGAATATGATTTATGGGCCAGCGTCAGCGCTTAATCCGCTATCTGCTTGCGAGTATCAGAGCCCGGTCTGCACCGGGCTTTTTTATTTCCGGCACCAGCCAGCGCTGTTTCGGCTGCGCTTGTGGTTAAATAAGCCTGCTGATATGTTGCCATTTTTACGTAATGTCAGTAACTTAACATCTTTTATCGCCTTATAAACCCGCTGGTTATTCAGATGCGCCAACTCAGTTTTGATGCTGTTATTTTTACCCTGCTTTGCCTGATCTTACTTTGGGCGCCAATTCCGCTTGGTAGTAACAGGCCTTGGGCCTGGTCGTTACTGGAGTTTATGATTGGACTGACTTATCTGCTGCATCTGGCCCATAGTTTTCGCGCCAACGGACCTGCTTTATGGCAAGGCTGGTCTTGGCCTGTGATGCTGCCAGTGGCGTTATTACAACTGTATTTAGCTCTGCAAATCAGTGGTTTAATACCCGGCATTAGTACGGCTGACGCTAAACAGACGGAAATTATGCTGATTAAAGGCATATTTTTCCTGCTCTGGTTACATTTGTTGCATACCTATCTGCATAACAATCAACGGCTGAAAATGCTGGTGCTGACGGTGGTATTGGCTGGTTTTATCCAGGCATTTTATGGCTCGGTATTAAATCTGGCGGATATCAGCCAGTCGCCGTTATTTAATTTGCAGGAAAATGGCCGCGCCCGTGGCTCTTTTGGTTATCAAAATCATTTTGCTAATTATTTATCGCTCTGCCTGGCACTGGCGATTGGTTTGTTGTTATCGCAGTTATCCAGTCAAAAAACGCAATGGCAATTGAAACTTATCCTACGCGATACCGTCACGAGTCTGTTAAGCAGCAAGCTCATGTTACGGTTAGCGATTGTGGTGATGGTGATAGGTCTGGTCCTTAGCCGTTCGCGGATGGGCAATGCCGCTTTTTTTGCTGCGCTCGGTCTGGTGGCCTGTTACAGCTTGTTTTTCTACAAAAGACCACCGGCATTATTAAAGCCGCTTATTATCAGTGTTTTGCTGTTAGATATGCTGATCATAGGTTCGATGTTCGGGCTGGAAAAATTGCAGCAAAGATATCAGGAAACGTCCTTTGCCTCGGAAGCACGGGATAACGTGGTGCTCGACAGCGTACCTCTGTTACAGCAACATGGCCTGGCCGGCACCGGCGGTGGTACTTTTTATACCGTGTTTCCGGCAGTGCAACCAGCGCCTTATTCCGGCTTTTATGATCACGCCCACAATGAATACCTGCAATTTGCCATTGAGTTAGGCCTGCCGGTAACCGCGATGCTTGGCTTGATGTTGTTGTGGTGTTTATGGCAGAACCTGCAGGTGATGCGTGTCAGCGATGACAAACTTCATCGCGGCCTGGCTTTTGGCGCTGCGATGGCCATAGTTCATATGCTGATCCATAACAGTGTCGACTTTAACTTACAGGCGCCAGCCACCGCCTTGTTATTTTTGACCATCCTGGCATTGAGCCAATGCCTGTATCAACGCCGGCTGCAGAAAGTAAGACGCTACAGCCCGCAGTGACCATGAACCATGGTTAGCTGGTTTGACGCTGGTTAAAAGCTGCAAAAGCCTGCTGTATTGCGGTGGCAGCTGTTGCAGCGCCGGTTTTCTGCAGCAACATGGCTGCACATTCCGCAGTGCACCACCCTGCCTGGCGCTGATTGCGTCTCAGCAGATAGGCTGAGCTGTGGCGGCTTTGTAACATCAGCGCGGGCATCTGCTGCAAGTACGGGCTTTGGTTATACATTTTCTGCGCCAGTTGCCAGGTAGCGTCCAGCAAAATCACGCTATGAATGGCATCAGGTAATTCCAGCATGGCAGGCTCATCACAATCCAGCATTGTGGCCTGCGCCGCCGGATACAACAGCGCATAACCTTGCTGGCGTTGTAAAGCAGGATCCGGCGCCACTCTGGACCAGCTCAACCTCTGCACCTGATGCTCGCCAAAAGCCGATAGCGCCGGTGCCAATAATGCACCGGTATTGCTGGCTTTGTTAAATTCGGTCGGATGCGTCAGTAACACCAGCTGCAATGGTCTGAATGTTGGCATTATCGCGTTAACAGCGGCACCAAATAAGCAGGCGCATTGGAAAACTGCAGTTGCGTTGGTGTTGCCGCAGCTTCTGCAGCCAGCGCTGGCAGCAGTTGAACCTGACAAACACGGGTCTGACACTGCACTCTGGATTGCAATGCAGCTGGCGCATGTTCCAGCACGGTATCGGCGTCAAAATGCAGACTGACACCGGTCATTTCCGGCAAAAAATATTTACCCAACCCGGCTAAATCACCTAATAACAATTGAAATTGCTGATGCATCCTGGCCAGTTGTGCCCAACTGATGTTGGCATCCAGCGGCATTTTACTGCGTAAACGGAAATTTAAATCACAGGGCTTAGCCGCTGGGGGTTGTTCAATCACAATCAGCGCTTTGCGGTTATTCAACAGCTCAGAATAAGGCAAAATCAGTTCGCCATTGCTTGCCAGTGTCAAAGGTTCAGCACTGATATCTGTGGTGATCATGGCTTTGTCGATTTGACAGGTATCTGTACTGCCTTGTTTTTGAAGTAAAAAAGCTAATGTGATATCACTGTACTCAGCTTTTTCACTTTTTTTCATCCGGGCGTAAAAGCCATCGTAATTAAACTGTGTATTGGCCGCAGCCGGTAAAGACATACTGGTCGCAACCAGTAACATTAGGGAAAACAAGCGCATTAACTTTGTTCCAGCAGTTTATCATTGGCCGCTATCATATCCTTTATTTCAAGCACATAGCGCTGGCCACGTTCAGAATAACGAATTAAACCGTGCACCAAATGTTCACCAGTCACTTCTTGCTGTTTAGCACGCAAATCTGCCCGGATGGCACGGAGGTCTTCATAGACATAAAAAGTATTCAGGTTATAAAAGTAGGCATTGACACTTTCGGCAATATGTTCAAACATCGCCACTTCATGATATTTACCGGCACTGCGGCGGCTTGGCACCACGCCACAACCCGCTTTAAAGCACCACTGACCGAAAAAGTTATAGCCTTCGGCAGCAAATCGACTGCTGCCCCAGCCAGATTCTTTGGCGGCCTGATTCAGCACTAAACTGACGGGTAATACATCGACCCGCGTCAATAAATCTTGTAAACCACGCGCGTCGGCTTCCGGATAATCCACTTTAAATTCATCAAACAAACTGTAAATAAAGGCATATTCTTCCAGCGTCCAGGCTTGCTGTAACCTTTGTTTCGCCTGTAACTCCAGCACTTGCTGGCGTAATTTGTGTAATCGGCTATTTTCACGTTCGATATAAGGCTCAAGGTAAGCAAAGAAAGCCTTTTTCCGTTCCAGATTATCTTTAATGGCGGCAAAATCCGGTACTGCGGTTAAAGCCGGCATATGATCAGGATAAGTCAGTCTGGCCAATAATTTTTGTTGATCAGCGCCCTGCAAGGCAGATAACTTAGTTGGCACCTGCCAGGGCGCCAGTTGTTGCGCCTCGGACATCACATCGGTGCGAAAAAATGGATAAGCCAGCGCAGCAACAACCGTGAGAGTGGCTGTTCCTTGTGCCAGTATTTTTAACCATAATTTCATCAATAAAGTTCCTAAAATATTTGCAGCATCCAAATTTTCATGTCGTCAGCTGCTTAATTTTTCGGCATGCATTGCAGACAAAAAAAGCCAGCTGCAGCAGCGTTTGGCACGCTATTTTAGCGGCTGAAACCTGTTTTTTCGACCAAAAATTACAAAATAACAGCAAAACCTGGTTATGCCAGAAGCTATCTATTTGAAATAACTAGCTTTAAATTTTGATTAAAAAACGCATGCGACCGCGCTAAACTGCCACTTTTTCGCTGAATGGCAGCTGAAAAAGCGAGCTTGAATTACTTTTTGACAACCGTCAAAAAGCCGCGCTAAAGCGCTGAAAAAACCAGCAACCAACACCAGCTCTGGCTGGCTAACCCACAACCTGTTGCCAGTAAATTTCAGTCCGCCAGTGCTGGCTTAATTCGGCTTTTAAATCAAAAAAACTAGTCACTGTATTGGCTCGTCCGGTGATACAACTACAGCAAAATCTGTGGCAGTTGTTCTGGAGCAGATCATAAGGCTGGTAACTATAAATAAGCTGACTGGCATGTTGGGCGACAGCCGGATTGGCGAAAACCCGTCCACTGGCATCACAGGCCACCAGTAAATGATTGCCGGAGCGGCCTTGTAAAAAGCGAGCGACCGAAATAGCCCTGACCAGTCCTGTGCCAGCTAGCTCCACAATCAGACCATCGCCAAGGTAAATGCCGCTATGTTCGAACAGGTGATAAATTTCACAAACCACTAAACTCCCGGCTGCGACGGCAGACAATTTCAACATCACTCACCTGAACCTTGCATCCGGCAACAACAGCAGATGCATTTTTTTACCAATTTTGCCTCAGTATGATTGCAAATGCCTGCCGGCTGTGTAAAAAGGTGTAAGGAAATTTTTTTCATCATGTGTCCTCTGTCACCCGGGGGCATCCAGTTAATCAGGCCGATGGAGGCAAAAAGGTAAGCGGTATGAAGCCAGTTGAGCGCTCGAAAAAATTAGATGGTGTTTGTTACGATATTCGTGGCCCCGTTGCCCGCGAGGCAAAACGGATGGAAGAGGAAGGCCACCGGATCTTAAAACTCAATATTGGTAATCCCGCCCCCTTTGGTTTTGAAGCGCCGGATGAAATTCTCAAACACGTCATCCATAACCTGCCCACAGCGCAGGGTTATACCGACTCACAGGGCATTTATCCGGCCAGAGTCGCAGTAGCGCAGTATTATCAGCAGCGCGGCATCCTGGGTGCCGGTGCTGATGATGTTTATATCGGCAATGGTGTTTCTGAGCTTATTCTGATGTCGTTACAGGCACTGCTGGATAATGGCGACGAAGTGCTGATCCCCTCCCCTGACTATCCGCTGTGGACGGCAGCGGTCAATCTGGCCGGCGGCAAAGCAGTGCATTATCGCTGCGATGAACAAGCCGACTGGTACCCGGATACGGCAGATATCCGTAGTAAAATCACCAGCCGGACCAAAGCTCTGGTGCTGATTAACCCCAATAACCCGACCGGCGCAGTGTATGACAACCAGATGTTGCTGGATTTGCTGCAAATTGCCCGCGAACATGGCCTGGTCGTACTCAGCGATGAGATTTACGACAAAATTCTGTATGACGGTGCCAGCCATACTTGTACTGCCGCACTGGCTGATGATTTAGTGCTGCTGACCTTTGGTGGTTTATCGAAAAATTACCGTATTGCTGGTTTCAGGGTGGGTTGGTTGTTTATTTCCGGTGCCAAGCAAGCCGCCCGGCATTATATTGAGGGCTTAAACATTCTGGCTTCAATGCGGTTATGTGCCAATGTGCCATGTCAGCATGCGGTGCAAACCGCGCTCGGCGGTTACCAGAGTATTAATGAACTGATAGTGCCAGGTGGTCGTTTGTATGATCAGATGGACTTAGCCCATCAGTTAGTGAATCAGATAGATGGGTTAAGTTGTGTCCGGCCGAAAGGGGCGATGTATCTCTTCCCGAAAATTGACCGGAAAAAATTCCCCATCAAAGACGATGAATTGTTTGTACTGGATTTTTTACGTCAGCATAAAGTGTTATTGGTGCATGGCCGTGCCTTTAACTGGCCGGAACCTGATCATTTTCGCATTGTGTTTTTGCCGCACAAAGAACAGTTAGAACAGGCGCTTAGTAAACTGGCGCAATTTCTGCCGGGGTATAGTCAGTGACCAGCCCAGTGGATGCGGACTCAGCAGGTCAGAGTCATTTTTTTGCCCAGTTATTTCGGATGAAATTGATCCAGCGCTGGCCTTTGATGCGCAATATCAGCAAAGAAAATGTGGCTGAACACAGTCACCAGGTGGCGATGGTGGCACATATGCTGGCCACTATTGGCCGTCAGCTGTATCAGGGCCAGCTAGCACCGGAGCGGGTTGCCACTTTGGCGTTATTCCATGATGCCAGTGAAGTACTGACCGGCGACTTACCGACGCCGGTGAAATACTTCAATCCACAGATTGCGGTCGAATATAAAAAAATCGAAGCCATCGCCGAGCAGCGGTTGCTCGCGTTATTGCCAGCAGAACTGCAACAGGCCTACCAGCCTTTGTTGCTCTCTGAGCAATACAGCAGCGCAGAAAAACAGTTGGTGAAAGCCGCCGATCATTTGTGTGCTTATGTCAAAACCATCGAAGAAATCAGCGCTGGCAACCATGAGTTTGTGCAGGCACAGCGTAGGTTGGAAAAGATGCTGCAAGCTTACCCGCAACCGGAAGTGCAATATTTCCTGCGGGTGTTTTGCCCTAGCTTTGCGCTATCACTGGATGAAATCAGTCAGGAAGACATATGAAACAAGGCGTCGGTTGACGCCTTGATTTTCCGCTCAAAACACAGCAGCAGGGATTGGCCGGCTCTGCATCAACATCCACGTACGGCAATCTACAGCTGTGGTTCAGTCCCTGGTCTTTACTGCTCACTATCGCGACACTCTTCATCCGGCGCTTCAAATTCAACAGTGGTATGCGCCAGCGCAAAAGGTTGTAATAATTGCCGGATCTGCTGTTTGTACTGTTTGAGTTGCTGACTATCAGTGTGTCCGTTTAATACCAAATGCACCGTCAGTACATGTTGTTCGCCATCTAGCGACCACAAATGTAAATGATGAACTTCACTGACAAAAGCTAAACTTTGCAGTTGTTGCTGGATAGCACTGTTGAGCGCCGGGTCCGGGCTGACCTGCAAAAACAGCTGTAAAGTCCGGCGTAAATTGCGCCAGACGTTCAGTAAAATAAAACCGGTAAAGCCAATGCTGAGCACCGGATCGATCCAGGCCCAACCGGTCAGATAAAGCAAAATACTGCCAATCAACACAGCAGCCCAACCCAACACATCTTCCAGCAAATGCCAGCTCAGCACCTGTTCATTCTGAGTTTTGCCAAAACGTAATTTATACACCGCAGCGCCGTTGACCAGCACGCCAAGAACCGCCAGCGCGATCATCCCTTCTGCCATCGGCAATTGCGGTTGCCATAACCTTGGAATGGCTTCAGCTAAAATCCAAACCGACCCCAGCACCAAAATCACACTATTAATCAAGGCACTGAGTAAGGACCAACGCCGATATCCATAGCTGTAGCTGGGGTTGGCAGCTTTACCGGAAACTTTACTGGCCAGCCAGGCAAATGCGATCGCCAGGCAATCGCCTAAATCATGCATCGCATCGGCCATAATCGCCACGCTGTTGGTCAGCCAGCCACCGACAAATTCAATCAGCGTGAAACTGAAATTCAGCCAGAATGCCACCGCGATATTGTCACTTTCATGATGATGGTGATGACCGTGCTGATGCGGGTGACTATGCTGATGGCCAGCATGAGGTGCCTCTTGTTCAGGGGATAGCGGTTGACGATCCGCAGCTGGCTGCGGCGGGGATAAATGTCCATCATGGGGCATAACGAATTCCTTCTGAAGCTATGCTGTTAAGGTATACAGAACCGGCCAGACTGGCAAGCAAAGGCTGGTCGGCCAACCACTGGCCAGTAAAGCAGCAAATTCACGGCATAGGCTCAGAAAAACTTGCAGCCAGCGGGTCGGCACTATAGGCTGGCGGCCTGAGTCTGTGCCGGAGTTTTCCTGTTGTTATCTTTTGTTATGAATGGTCTGTTAGCCGCGCCTTGCGCAAAACTCAACACCTCACCTGCTGTTGCGCTATGGCGTCGCAGCAACAGTGCTGTATTACTGGCACTGGCTGTATTTTCCGCCACTGCGCTGGCAGAGGCCCGTTTTGTCGCGGAAAAGCCCAGCCTGAACCCAGGTCAATGGCCTGATAACAGTCAGGATCTGTGTTTTGTCGCCAACGAAACCGCCAAATATTTGGCCAAGGGCCAGGCTTATGATCCGGCCGCCATCCATGGTGGCAAACTGCCGGGTTTGACGCCTCAGCTGAGTCGGGTACAAGCCACGCTGGCGTTTATTTGTCAGGTGCAGCAGCAAGATTTACAAGCCGGCCGGCCTTCCCGGCTGGCACAACCTGAATTTATCCAACAACACTTTGAATTTGTCCGCTGGTATCCGGACCGCACTGCTGCTGCGAAGCTAAGTAAAAATAAACCACTGCTCGCCAACATTCCGGCCGATAAAATATTGCAGACCAAATATTATGTCCGGATCGCCAGTGGCAGTGAGCAAAAAACCAACCAGCATAATCAGGCACTGTATGGCCTGCCCTTTGATGAAGCCGCCTTGCCGTTGGCAGAGGCCGATCAGCTTGGTAAAAAAATTACCCGTTTTCAGTTGGGTAAACAACAGATAGTGCAAGGCGCACTGGAACAACAGCCACTGCGAGCCCCTGCTTTACTCTGGCTAAGCCGGGCTGATTTGGAAGGTGCTTTATTACAGGGCACTGCTGTGGTGCCGGCAGCCAAAGGCTATCGTTATTTTAACGTGCATCGCCACAATGGTATCGGCTATGACCGGACTTTAACGCCGGAACAACAACAAAGGTACTGGTACTTTAAGGAAGTCAAAAGTGTGCTGGGGTATGGCAAAGATGCCGATTACAAAATACCGATAGCCCCTGAAGTGACTGTCGCCGGTGACATCAGCCATTTTGGGCTGGGGAAACTTGTGCTGCTGGCAACGACCGAAGGCGGAACATTGCATTACCGGCTGAATATTCTGGCTGACACCGGCGGCGCTTTTGCCAACAACCAGTTCCAGCTCGACTGGCTGAGCGGTTATTACCGCGACTGGGATCATTATTATCAGGCCAACAAACATCGTGCTGATTACAGCCAGGCCTGGTTCTTACTGAAAAAACCATAACCGGAGTGCGCTTGATGGCATCTGATGCACCAAAGTACGGCGTTTTGATAGCCGGCTTGCTGTTGGGTTTGGCCTGTAATGCCAATGCCAGCCTTGATTACGCGGCCTGGGCTGGTAGTAACAAAGATGGCAGTTGGACCCGGCAGGCTGAACGTGCTGTCACTGCGGCAGCTTTACCACGGCTGACGCCAGCTGATATTGGTTTTTTCTGCCCCCGCTACCCGGCATTAGCCAGACAGGAACGGCAAAAATTCTGGGTTGGCTTATTGTCCGCCATGGCCAAACCTGAAAGTAACTTCCAACCGCAAAGGTCGTACCGGGAAAAGTTTGTTGACCGGCGCGGCGAGCCGGTGATTTCGCGGGGCTTGTTACAGATCTCGATTGAAAGTGCCAATCAGAAACGCTACAGCTGTGCCATCCCCTACCCGGCAAAATTACATGACCCAGCCACCAATCTGCATTGTGGTGCGAAAATTTTAGCGCGCTGGGTCAGTACCGATGGTGTTATTGCCCACAGTGACGCATTGCCTGCCCGTACCGCCGCTCATCTGGGTGGGGGTCGTTACTGGTCAGTATTGCGGACCAATAAAGGTCATTTACCACAAATCGCCGCCTTTACCAGGCAGCTGCCTTTTTGTCAGTCTAACCGCCCGGCTCGTTACCCTTACGGCCGTTAAATTCGGCCTGCCGCCGGCAACAATTTGTATTTTACCCGTCAGCGACTAGCATTAAATCCAACAGGGACAAATGTTAATATGCACAAGGCAACGGGCGTCGATGAGGAACAGTATTCGCAGCATCAAGCTCAGGCTTACCGGAAAACTGATGGTGGTGATGGCAGCTTTATTGATGTGCTGCCAGCTCATCTTATCCTTATTGCATTTATACCAAAACCGGCAGCAATTGTTGCTGCAGCATCAGCATAAATTACAGAGCATCAGCCAGACCTTAACCCAGAGTATTGCCATTGATGTCTGGAATTTTAATCCGGCCAGCCTGGAAATGCTGGTTGGGCCTTATCTGACAGATCCCGCAGTGCGACAAATTGATATCAGTGATTTACAGGGCAATCATCTGCAATTACCTAATTTGCATTTGCAAGCGACACCTGTGGTGCAGCGCAGTTGGTTTTTACCACAAAGTGCAGCCTGGACTGAAAGCGCCATCCGGCTGAAACTCGCCGGTGATGAACAACTGGTCGGTCATTTCAGATTACAAACTGATCAGAGTTATATCAGTGCGCAGTTGTGGCGGAATATGCTGATCCAGACCGGTGAACTGATTGTATTGATCCTGATTTTGGCACTGGGCTTGTCGCTGGCATTGTCTTACCTGGTGTTACAACCGTTACGCAAACTTAATGCGGCTTTATCCAGCGCCATCCAAAGTCAGGACGGTGTGGTGCAAAACCCACTGCATGGCTTAGAAGATGAGTTTGAAGAAGTTGCGGGTAGTATTGCCGGTTTGTCCGTGCGACTGTCGCAGGATATCCAGCAGATCGGCGATGCCAAAACAGCCTTACAACAGGAAAAAGAAAAAACAGAACAGGCGCTGCTTGATTTGAAACAAACCCAGGATGCGTTATTACAATCCGAAAAACAAGCCTCACTCGGTGCGTTAGTGGCGGGGGTGGCCCATGAAGTGAATACCCCGCTCGGCGTGGTCATTACCAGTATCAGCTGTATTGCAGATAGCATTAATCAAGTGAAGTCTGAGGTAGATAATGGCAAACTGTCCAGGCAACAACTGGAACAGCAGTTAATACGGATGCGGCAAGCGGCTGATCTGACGATCAGTAATGCCAAAAGGGCCGCTGATTTGATTAACAATTTTAAGCTGCTGGCGCAGGAACAACATGGTGAGGCCGAACGCTGGTTTGATTTGGCCTGCTATATCCGCGATGTAACCGAAAGCCTGAGTGTGCCGTTAGCGCAATATCAAATCAAACTCCAGCTAGAGCTGGAGGAAGGCATCCATATCTATGCATCGCCAGGCTTGTTTGGCCAGATCATCAGTGCGTTATTATCCAATGTGATGCAACACGCATATCCACTGGATGTCGGTGGTATCTGCTGGCTGACCTTACAACGACGCAATCATCAGCTATGGTTATGCTGTCAGGACTGGGGAGATGGCATTGATTTAAAACTGCAAAAAAATGTCTTTGATCCATTTTTCACCACCAAGCTGGGGGTCGGCACCAGTGGCCTTGGCCTGGCGATCGTCTATCGGATAGTCAAATTTAATCTCAAAGGCGAGATTAAATTACACAGTGATGTGAACAAGGGGACAACATTTGAAATCTGGATCCCGGACAGCCAGCCGGCTGTTTAATACGCTTTGCTATGGCTGGATCTTGGCAACAGCAAGTTTTGCTGACAGTGCCCGCGCCGACCTGGAATTACATGGGTTTGGTTCAGTGCGGGTTGGTAAAATGTTGCCTTCCGCCAACAACCCAAGATTGGTTGATATGTACGCCACCGAGGGCTTGATTTGGCGTGATGAAACTTTATTTGCCCTGCAACTGAACCATGACTTAGGCCAGCAGTTGCGCCTGACCCTCCAACTGATGGCAAAAGGTTATGCTGATTTTGAACCGCAACTCAGTCTGGCTTTTTTAAGTTATCAATTGACGCCAAACAGCCAGTTGGATCTGGGCCGGATTGCCAATCCGCTATTTTCACAATCTGATACCCAATATGTCCGTTATGCCCACGACTATGCCCGGCTTCCCAAAGCGGTGTACTGGAATTTTGAATTTGAAACCATTGAAGGTCTGGCCTATCAGCACAAATGGTTATTGGGAGATTTAGCGGTGAAAACCCGGCTCGTCAGTGGTGAATTCAGCGGCAATACCTTTAAAAGCGTGACCCCAGCTGGCATCCCGGTGAAAATGCATCAGATTGTTAATCTCAGCAGCGAAATTTCCAGCCAGCACTGGAGCTGGTTCGGCGGCTGGATGCAAGCGGATGCTGACGGTACTGAAGTAAATAACCAGCTGATTTTTCCGCAAATATTACCAGCACTCGCGGCTTCAGGGAGCAGTCTGGCGGCACAACAACAACTTCTGGATGCCATTAGTTTGTCAAAAAAAGCCAGTTATTATTATCTGGGTGCACGTTGGCAATGGCAACACTGGAAAATTGAAGGCGAACGCGCCAGATATGGTGTCCGTGACAGTGCAGATCCGGAAAATACCGGTACTTATATCGCCATATCACGCCGCTTTGAGCCTTTTATCCTGACATTTCATCATGAATGGAACGAACAGGATATCAATGATTTTGGCTTTCTCGACTCAATTAGTGAGCCTGTCTTACGCCAGCTCGGCCAGCAGATCTACCAGCGGCTGGCCGCCCCCAACCGTTTTCGGATGAATGTGTTAACACTGCGCTATGATTTTCAGGACGGTGCCAGCCTGAAGCTGGATTATCTGCAGGGCCACGATAAACTAAGCACTGTTGGTGCATTCCGTGGCTTTAGTCTGGGGGTGGATTTTGTGTTCTAATCACCCTATCGGCAAAAGCATGCTGGCTGCACTGTGCGTCCTGTGGTGCAGTTGCCTGGCCAGCGTCAGCGCGACTGACAGCGGTACCATGCTAGCCGTGGTGGTCCACCCTGATAATACGACGGCACTTGATCAACAGCAGCTAATTCAGCTCTATCTGAATAAGATCAGTAGCTTTCAAAACGGCCAAACCGCCAAAGTGTTACATTTACCACGTAGTTCAGAACAACACCGCCAGTTTTGTCTGCAAATGCTGAATTTATCGGCCAGCCAATATCAGTCCTATTGGTCCAGAATGTTATTCACCGGCGTAGCCAGTGACATGATTTTTATCGACAACAACCAGCAACTGCTGAAATTGCTGCAAACGGATAAAAATGCCGTGGGTTATTTGCCTGCAAACGAAGCCAAAGGGGTACGGATCATTGGTTATCTACACCAGGGCCAATGGCAAGCTGTTAACAGCCAGACACATTAAAAGTGCCGTTCCATCTTAAGCTCTATGCGGAGGCAAATGGGTTGGCCGTCACAGGTCGAGACCTTGTAACTTAGGCAAATGTAACTTAGGCAGATCTGAATAAATAGGTAGATTAAATCAGCTGATAGAATTGGCAAAATGCTGAAAAATATATAAAAATGCGAAGTTATTGCAGTGGTACTGAAGAAGAGTTGGTGGAGCTAAGCGGGATCGAACCGCTGACCTCTTGCATGCCATGCAAGCGCTCTCCCAGCTGAGCTATAGCCCCATCATAATTGCTGCCAACTGGAATTGAGGCAACAAGATGGTCGTGCAGCTAATTTATACAATCACTGGTATAGCACCAAGTGGCGTCCCTTAGGGGATTCGAACCCCTGTTACCGCCGTGAAAGGGCGGTGTCCTAGGCCTCTAGACGAAAGGGACATCCTAGGTGTTGATAGCAGCGTGGCGTCCCTTAGGGGATTCGAACCCCTGTTACCGCCGTGAAAGGGCGGTGTCCTAGGCCTCTAGACGAAAGGGACACAGTGCTGTTATCGGTTGAATGTATTGGCGTCCCTTAGGGGATTCGAACCCCTGTTACCGCCGTGAAAGGGCGGTGTCCTAGGCCTCTAGACGAAAGGGACCCGCGGATACATTCGTGTCTTGTGTTTACTTGGCGTCCCTTAGGGGATTCGAACCCCTGTTACCGCCGTGAAAGGGCGGTGTCCTAGGCCTCTAGACGAAAGGGACACATGGTAAACTTTGGTGGAGCTAAGCGGGATCGAACCGCTGACCTCTTGCATGCCATGCAAGCGCTCTCCCAGCTGAGCTATAGCCCCACACCATCGGACTTGGCAGCATCATCGCTGATTCTGCTTCGTCACAAGACGAGGCGCATTCTATGGGGCAAGCTAAAATGTGTCAACAGCTTTTTTCGAAAGCTAAATTCGTTCGGACGTTTTTTGCCCAGCACGCACAAAATGTGCGCTAAAACAGTAGCATCCGCCGCATTTTTGCTAATTTTCAGCCAAATCCATTGCTTGGCGGCCGGATGCACTGTGCTATCATTCGGACAGTTTCGCATGCACTTCACAGGAATTGCATGCAGGTTCAATCAGGGAAAACAGACCGATGTACGAAGCGTATTACGGATTTTCAGCACGGCCCTTTCAGTTAACGCCAAATCCGCAATGGTTTTTTGCCAGTAAACTGCATAAACGCGCCCTCTCCTATCTGGAATACGGCCTCAATCAGGGCGAAGGTTTTATTGTGATCACCGGTGATGTTGGCACCGGTAAAACCACCATTGCCAATCAATTACTGGCCAGACTGGATCCACAAAAAATAGTGGCGCGCCAAATAGTCACCTCCAGACTGGGACCAGATGACTTATTACGGATGATTGCCTCGGTGTTTGAATTAACAGTGCGCGAGAACAACAATGCCGCTTATCTGGAAGCGATTGCCAATTATCTGACCTTATTACATCGACAACATAAGCGGGCTTTATTACTGGTGGACGAAGCGCAGAATTTACCGCTGGCATCCATTGAAGAGCTCAGGATGCTCTCTAACTTCCAAATTGCTGGCAAACCACTGCTGCAGAGCTTTTTACTCGGCCAAAATGAATTAAATGCCATTATTCAGTCGGATGATATGGAACAGTTCAAGCAGCGCATTATCGCCTCGTCCAATTTAACGGCGCTCTGCGAGGAAGAGACGCAGGCTTATGTTGAATACCGCATCCAGCAGGCGGGTGTCAACCGACCGCTGCTGGCAGCCAACTGTTATCCGCTGATCCAGCAATTTACCAATGGCATCCCACGTAAGATTAATAACCTGCTAGACCGCAGTTTGCTGTACGGCTTTTTAGAAGAAAAAACGTTACTGGATGCCGACGATTTACAACAGGTGATAGCAGAAATTAGCGGTGAAGTGGCGCAACAAAAGCCGATCCCCAAGCCGCCTGTTGCTGTGGCGACGCCTGACACTGCTGCCGTCAAGCCGGTAAATGCCATACCAGCAGCACAAATGAACCCTTATCAGGCGATGTTACAGGAATTATCCGGCTTATTAGACAGCTCACTGCAGCATAAAATTAAGATGGCCAAAGAGCTGGACACTTTATTAAACCAGCAACATCAGCAAATACTGCAACAGGAACAACGCCAGCACAATCAAACCAGTCATGAAGCACAGAATGCACCGACTGACACCAAGCATAAAGGCAGCTAAGGCTGCCTTTATGCTGATTGGTTGTCTCTGCTGTTAAAACTGAAAGCGAAACTCCAGCGATAACCGATTTTCCTGATAGTCATCCAAAGTTTCTTTAAAATCAACTTTGACATGTTTTGCGCTTAGCGTACCGGTCAGTTGCGGACTCATCCGCCGGATCAAAGCCAGTTCGGCACTGCCCTGCTGGCCTTCACGCTGACCAAAGCTACCACCAGCGCCCAGCTGATTGCCAAGGTATTTCACATCAGAAAACGAGGTATTCATCGACAAAGAATGACGTTGTGACAACAGCCAGTTTGCCGACAGATTGGCATAGTTATCTTTGGTTTCAGCATCTTGTTCCAGATAAATATCGCGCCGTGCACCAAGCTGCAACTGTAAGGTCAAACGGCTGAAGACATAACCCAGACTGAAACTGCCATTGCGGCGGATCACCAGTGACTCATTCAGGTTGCCGTTTTGGATGGGTAACAGCGGTATTAATACTTCCGGTAAACATTGATTCTGATAAGGTAAGAATCCCGGTGGGCAGTTCAGCACACCAGTCCCTGCCCCACTAAAACCTAACAGCGAATCGACTGAGTCAGAAAAACTCAGCTGCATATTCAGATTTTTCAGATTATAACTGCCGCTGACCTGCGCGGTACGGCCGAAAAAGCGCCGGTCAAAGTTGCCACTGAGTCGGGTGCGACGGGATGGCTGAAAACTGAATTCAGTACCGATATACTCAGTGCCGCCTTGTTGATCATCAATTTTGTTATAGGTCAGATTCCACCAGGAGCGCTCGGTAATTTTCCACTCTAAACCAGCGCCAACACTGTCATAATCGCGAAAATCGGCAAAGCGGTTGCCAGTACCAATATCGCTGTTACTTTCATAAGAGCCACGCCCAATCAGCGCCAGTCCCGAGAGCAGCGATACACCCAAGGTGGCCGAGCCACGGCGGTTGTAATAATCCAGTTCGTTTTCGCGGTCGGTTTTGGCCGCATTGATATCCAGATCCCAGAATACAGCGGAATTGCGACGGGCAGAATTCAGCGTGATATCGGCACTGTATCTTCTGTTACTCAAATCAAAGGCTGTTAAGCTTGGATCAAGCAGCAATGGATCATTAATTCTATCGGTCGAACTCTCATCCACACTGAGCGCAATCTTGCTGTTCAGCCAGTCAAGTTTATTGTTGGTAAACGCCATTCTGGCACTGTTATTATCCACGGTCGCCATTTGATCACCATTGGTGACCTCATCGGCATAGCGGGAAAACTGATTGCCAGCAGCGCGATGGCTGCGGGCTGAACTGAGTTGAAACTGCAATTGATCGCGTAAAAAACTGGCTCTGTTATCAAAACGAAAATTGCTATAACCACTATTTTCGCGTTGCTCATCACGGTAATAAAGCGCTTCGTGGTCAACACCCAAATTGGACTGTAACCAGGAGCCCTGATAACGTAAATTCAGTCCGGGGTTGATACTTTGCGCCATGCCGCGATCAGTGTCGGCGCCAGCTTGTTTCACGCCATAACCATAGCTGGCGAGACTCAGTGCCGGCATCAGCTCAATTTCTGCCGCCAGCGGCACGGAGAATAGCAGCATCAGCGCAGCCAGTGGCTGCAGAGTGAAACTGCGCTGTTGCCGACCGGAAGCACTGTGGCTTTTATTCCGCATAATATCCATAACCGTAGCCATATCCTTTATCGCGACTGTAATAAGCTTTATTGATGACAAAACCAACGGCCAAATCCTTCGGCAACAGGCTGATGGCTTTGTCCAGTTCATCCAGTTTGGTTTTATTCTCTTCCAGCACCACGACCGCCTGACCACACATGCCGGCCATGACCGACGTTTCATTAACCCCTAACAAGGGTGGCGCATCAAAAATGACGATCCGATCCGGATAGCGGGAAGCAAATTCCTGCACCAAATCAACCATTTTGTCACTGGCCAGTAATTCGGTGGACAAATGGTGTGGTTTACCGGCGGTAATGAGTTTCAACCGTTCGACATTGGTGCTGTACATAATATCGCTGACATCAAGCTTATCTGTACTGAGATAATCCGTCAGGCCACGTGGCGTCGAGATTTGCAGTGTTCTGGAAACATTGGGTCTGAGCACGTCGGCATCGACCAGTAACACAGTTTTATCCTGTTCCAGCGCGATACTCAGTGCCAGATTAACCGACGTAAAAGTTTTGCCTTCACCAGGTCTGCTACTGGTCACCAGGATCAGATTCGGATGCTTGAGCGAACTGCTGAGCGGTCCGAAGGCGTTATTAATCAGCTTGCGCTTAATGACACGAAACTCTTCATAAATCAACCGCCGCTCGGTGGCAATAGCCACAAAGTTGCGCTCACTGAGACTCTGTAAGTCTATTTCAACATAATTGCGATTGACTGCAGTTACTGCCTGCACCTCAGACTGAGCAGCTTTCACCATGGGCTCAGCCGCACCTGTCACGTGCTGCGGAATAACCTGTTCAGCCTCGACCACTGCAGCCAGCGGCACTGCCGTGGCTGCGGCAGACTCAGTTGCCGCTTCTGCAGTCGTCGCTGCAGACTCAGCCGGAAGTATCCCAGCATTGGCCTGCAGATTGCCCATTTTATCCAGCGCTTTTTCAATGGTACTCATAACAGGCGTCCTACAATTTGCGCGGCGGTAATGCCAAACACCAGTTCATTGGTGACTAACAGACAATAGCTGAAGATCAGCATGCCGCTGAGCAGTAAAAAGTACAGCAAGTGCTTTTTGTTCTGCCGTTGTAATTGCGCTTTGCTGGTATGAGAAACCAGACCAAACACCGGGAAGTCGGCAATAGTTTTCAGTTGCAAAGCACTGGTCACTACAGGTGAAATCTGACTGCGGGCGAAGGCCATAAAAATACCCAGTGCAGCCCCAGCCACTAATACCACAGTATAGAGCAAGACACGCGGTGGTCCTGACGGTTTCAGGGGGACATGGGGTGGTTCAATAATCTTAAACTGGACATCCTGCTGCGATTCATCGGCTTTTTGTGACAAGTCAATCGACTCACGCCGGCTCAGTAGTTCTTCATACTTCATTTTAGTAATATCGTAATCGCGGTTTAAACCGGCATAACGGGCTTCGATATCCGGAATGATATTGCGTTGCCGCTCCAGCGCAGCCAGTTTATCGGCATAATTTTGGACCCGGACATTCACCGACGCCATTTCGTTTTCAAGCCGGGCGGCATTTAATTTCATTTCCTGATAAACCTGGCTCTGATTTAAGCCAGAGGAGGCAGGTGATGTTTGCGCCTGTTGTTCCAACACGGCAATTTCTTCATCACGTTGCTGTTTCAGACTGTCCATCAGCCGACGGGTTTCCACCACATCAGGGTGATTGTCAGTAAAGCGGATCAACAAAGAATCCAGCTGGGACTGCAGGGTTTTAATCCTTTCATCAAACTGCGAGCTAAAACCGGCCGGTGCGCCAGAGTTATAGTCAAACATCACCGGATCTTCGCCTTCTAACTGACGTCTGGCCGAAGCCAGCTGACCTTCCAGCTCACGCTGCTGCAGCTGTGCCTCTTCCAGCCGCTGCTTCTCAGCTTCGATGCGGGCATAAAAACCTTGTTCAGCGCCCTGAGTTTCCGCCATCTGCGTTTTCTTAAATTCTGATAAACGGGCTTCAGCTTCAGCCAGCCGTTTTTCATAATCTTTGATTTGCGAGTCCAGGAAGTCGGCGGCTTTACGGTTGTCAGCGACGGCATTCCCCATCCGGCTTTCAACAAACTTATTGACTGTTTCCTGCACCAGCCGTTTCGCCAGTTGCGGCGAGGCGTTGGCATAAGAAATCACATAAAGGTTTTCACGGCCAGCCGAAGTTAGTTTGATATTGTCTTGCAGATTATCAATTAAGTTCTCGTAAGCCGCCTTATCACTGGCGGTAACATCCATATCAGTGGCGCGGGCAATGTCTTCTAAGTTAGGCCGGCTTAATAAAGTCCGTGCCATCAGTTGCACTTCTTCATCAGGGTCATTACGAAGCGTCAGACCTGCCAGAATTGGATCCAGCGCTGAGCGGGTCTCAATATAAATTTTGGCATTGGCTTCATAGGTTGGCGGCAGATTAAAAACAAACAACCAGCCAAGCGGACAAATCAGCCAAGCTGTGATAATAATATATCGCCGCCTCAGCCAAACGCCCTGCAGATAGATGAGCAACATCTCTATTGCCAGGTTTATTTCCTTCATCGAACTACTCCAGCAACAACTCTCAGAACCAGGCTTCCGGAATAATTACGATATCACCAGGCAACATATCAACATTGGCAGAAATATCCCCTTCCCGGATGAGATCATCCAGTTTGATCAGGTAACTCACTTGCTTACCATCGACCGTTCTGACCAGTTTGGCACTGTTGCCACTGGCAAATTCAGTCAAACCACCGGATGCAATCATTAAATCCAGCAGCGTCATATATTGACGGTAAGGATAAGCCTGAGGTTTGGCCGCCGCCCCAATCACCCGAACTTGTTCGCTGTAAGGGCCGACAAAGCCATTCACTGACACAGTGACCACCGGATCACGGATAAACTTGGCCAGAATGGTTTCCATTTCGCGGGCCAGTTGGGTTGGGGTTTTACCAGCAACCACGATGTCTTCAACCAATGAGGTGGTAATTTGACCATCAGGTCGCACAATAAAGGAGCCCGATAGCTCAGGGTTACGCCAGACAAAAATATTGACGGTATCGTTCGGTCCAATCAGATATTTATAATCTGTTACCGCAGTGGTCAGGGAGTTATGTACAGTAGCTGCCGGAAGGGATGAACTGCTACTGCAACCTTGCAACGCAAGGGCTGAGATAAGTGTAAGAAGGGTAAACCGACCAATTGTTGCATTCATATCTTGCGTCCTTATTGCTGATGCGAAAGTAATATAACTGAATTTGACATTGATGTGGCGACCGCCATAAAAAATTAATTTCAGTTTTAAAAACACGAGCGTATACTTCTCCAGCAAGTTCGCTTAGTCAAGCAGACAAAGTGGAAAACTGAATTAGCAGTAGCAAAACCAGGAAGATGTGTTGATGAATAAGGCTGTTCGATTTGGTAAAAATACGTTAGCTGACAAACTTTTTTTGCTCGGTGA
Source organism: Rheinheimera sp. B2H12 (assembly GCF_059620065.1). Taxonomy (NCBI): domain Bacteria; kingdom Pseudomonadati; phylum Pseudomonadota; class Gammaproteobacteria; order Chromatiales; family Chromatiaceae; genus Rheinheimera; species Rheinheimera sp. B2H12. The sequence continues at coordinate 3,155,860 of NZ_CM184363.1, forward strand.
GATGCTGTTGTTGTTGGTCTCAAGTTTTGCAGCTTCGTATGTCTATTCCCTGTACCAGCCTGTTGATCAGGAAATGGCCGCTATCAACGCAGTGCTGTTTACTGGCTGTGTGATGCTGTGTGCCTTATCTGTTGGTTTGTATGATCAGAAACTACGTGAAGACACCGGTGGTGTGTTCAAACGCGTGGTGATCACTTTAATACTGTCAGGTATTTTACTCGAACTGGTCATTTTCAGTATCGTGCCATCTTTACATCTGGGCATCAGCTATAGCCTGATCGCGGCATTTTTATCCATGCTGACGCTGACCGCTTTTCGGATGCTGTTTCACTATCACGATGTCACCAAAATCAGCCGGCGCAAGGTGTTGATCCTGGGTTCCGGTGAACGGGCATCTATTATCGAGCGTCGGATGCGACGTAACGTCGATAAACGTAATTTTGAAATTCATGGTTTTGTCTGGATTGAAGGGGACCAACCCGGCCATATTCCAGACAGTAAAACCATTCATTTTGATTATAAAAACACCTTGTATGACTATGCTTTCGAACACGAAATTGATCAGCTCGTCATTGCCTGTGATGAAAGACGCAACATGCTACCGGTTGAACATTTATTTAAATGCAAAACCCGCGGCATTGATGTTATTGAAATTCTTGACTTTATCGAGCAAGAGACCGGTCAAATTGCTGTGAATCTGATTTATCCGAGCTGGGTCATTTATTCCAATGGTTTTGAAATGAACCACAGATTCAAAACCAGTCTCGACCATCGGCTGAATGCCCTGCTGGCGATTTGTGTCTTACTCATTGTCTGGCCATTAATGCTAGTTACGGCTTTGGTGATTTATCTGGATGATGGTCGCCGCACCGGTGCTTCGGTGTTTTACCGTCAAATCCGTATTGGTATCGACGGCAAACCTTTTCAGATCCTTAAATTTCGCAGTATGCGGCCTGACGCCGAAAAAAATGGCGCCACCTGGGCCTCCATCAATGATGACCGGGTCACCAAAATTGGCGGTTTTATCCGTAAATACCGCATCGATGAACTGCCGCAACTGTTTAATATCATTATTGGTGACATGGGCTTTGTCGGTCCAAGACCAGAGCGGCCTGAGTTTGTCGAAAAGTTAGTAAAAGAAATTCCTTATTATAACCAGCGGCATAATGTAAAACCTGGCCTGACAGGCTGGGCGCAACTGAAATATCCTTATGGCTCAACCACTGAGGATGCCCAGGAAAAATTAAAGTTTGACCTGTATTACATCAAGCATCGGACCTTATTACTTGATTTGGTGATACTGATCCGGACCGTTGAAATTGTGTTATTTGGCAAAGGGCGCTGATACAGATGAGTCAGGCGTTGAAGTTTAATGCGTTAACCATTGATATTGAAGACTATTTCCATGTCGCTGCTTTTGAAAATAATATCAATCCATCCGATTGGGATCAGATGGTGCCCAGAGTTGATCGCAACACCCGGCAATTGCTCGATCAGTTTGAACGCAATGGCGCCACTGCGACGTTTTTCTTTTTGGGTTGGGTGGCAGAGCGTTTTCCGGACCTGGTGAAAGAAGTGTGCCGCCGTGGCCATGAAGTCGCCAGCCATGGCTATGCTCACACCCGCGTCCATCAGCAAACCCCAGCTGAATTCGCTGCCGATGTACACAAAGCCAAAGACTTACTGGAGCAATTAACCGGCCAGCCAGTACCTGGTTATCGTGCGCCCAGTTTTTCCATTAACAAACAAAGTGAATGGGCATTCCAGATTTTACGGGATGCTGGCCACAGTTACAGTTCCAGCACCTACCCGGTCAAACATGATTTATACGGCGTACCGGACTGGCCGCAACAACCTTATTTGCGGCCGGAAGGCATTTGGGAAATTCCGATGCCGACATTGACTATGTATGGCCGGCAGTTGCCGATTGCTGGTGGCGGTTATTTCCGCCTGATGCCCTATTGGTTGAGTAAAAGACTGATCCGGCGTTTTATCAACGATGATTTAATGCCTTATATGTTTTATTTTCATCCCTGGGAAATCGATCCGGCCCAACCGCGCATCGCCGATGCCGGGCAAAAATCTAAATTCCGCCATTATGTCAATCTGGACAAAATGGAACATAAGCTTGACCTGTTATTGCAGGATTTTCAATGGCGTAGTCTGGGCCAGGTGTATCAGCACACCTTAGCTGGCTAGCCTTTGCCTGCCCTGCCTGCCATTGGCAGGCAGTTTGATGCTTATTACTCGCGGCCTGGAATTGCGGGCTGCATAAAAAAACCAGCACATCAAGGGATCCAGATGTACCAGATTGCGACCTTAGCCATTGATGACCAACCACGACGTGCCCAGTGGGATGCTTTTGTTGATCAACGCGCCGACGGCACTTTTTTTCACTTGTCCGGCTGGCAGCAAGTCCTGCAGCTGACGTTAGGCCATCCCACTTATTATTTATATGCCACCCTTGATGGTGAAATTACCGGCGTCCTGCCACTGGCTTGGGTACACAGCAAACTGTTTGGCAATTCACTGGTTTCGACGCCATTTTGTGTCTACGGTGGTGCCGTCGGTGAACCAGAGGTCAGACGGTTACTGGAACAAAAAGCGGTCGAGATTGGCACTGAGCTCGGCGTTGACCAGGTGGAACTGCGTTATCGGCAGCCGCAAGACAACGACTGGCTGACCCGCAGCCAGCATGCCACTTTTGGTATGCCACTGGCGCAAGATGATGCGGCGATGCTGGCCGCCATTAAAAAGAATCAGCGGGCTTTGATCCGCAAAGGCCTGCAATCCGAGCTCAGTTGTCAGATTGAACAGGATCCGACTGATTTTTATGCCATTTATTCAGAAAGCCTGCGTAATCTTGGCACCCCGGTGTTTTCGTCGCAACTGATTAAAGCACTGCAACAAGCCTTTCCAGAGCGGACTGATATTCTGACCGTGCGTGCTGCGGGTCAGGCAGTGTCTTCGGTATTTAATTTTTATTATAAAAATCAGGTGTTGCCTTATTACGGCGGTGGTAAACCTGTCGCGCGTGAGCTGAAAAGTAACGATCTGATGTATTACCAACTGATGTGCCATGCCAGAGCCGCCAAAGGCTGTGACTTTTTTGATTTTGGCCGTAGCAAACTAGATTCCGGTGCTTTTAGTTATAAAAAACACTGGGGCATGCAGGATCAATTACTGCATTACCAATTTAAACTGGTGAAGGCGCAGCAACTGGCAAACCTCAGTCCAAACAATCCGAAATATCAGCTCTTTATCCGGTTATGGCAGAAATTGCCCTTGCCGCTAAGCCGCTGGTTAGGTCCGAAACTGGCACATTATCTGGGATAAATGATGGCAAAACCTAAACTGCTTTATTTATGCCACCGTATCCCTTATCCACCAAATAAAGGCGATAAGATCCGCTCTTTTAATATCTTAAAAGCGCTGGCAGTGCATTATGATATTTACCTCGGCTGTTTTATCGATGATGCCTTTGATTACCAATATGAAGCCCAGTTAGCCAATTGGTGCAGCGAATATTATTGCCGGCCACAACATAAGCTGGTCGCAAAATTAAAAGGGCTGAGCAGTTTTTTCAGCGCTAAACCTATTACCCTGCCCTATTATTTTGATCAAAAGTTGCAGCAATGGGTCGACCAAACCATCCGCGAGCAAAAGATTGATACTGTGTTTATCTATTCATCGGCGATGGCCCAATATGTTGATGGTAAAATGTATGCACATTTGCACCGGGTATTGGATTTTGTTGATATTGATTCGGATAAATGGCGGCAATATGCCGAAAAAAATCAGGGTCTGATGCGATTTATTTACCAGCGTGAATTTCGGTTATTAGCCCAGAAAGAACAATATTATTGCAAGACCTTCGATTACAGTTTGTTTGTGTCAGAAGACGAAGCCAGGCTGTTCCGCCAGCAAACGCCGGCCATTAGCCAGTCAAAAGTCAAAGCGCTGCTGAACGGCGTTGATACGGTATTTTTTGACCCGGCGTTTACTGACGCCCGCCAGAGCGAATCAGCACAACAAGAACTGCCCTGTCATCAGCCTTATCTGGTGTTCACTGGCGCGATGGATTATTGGGCCAATGTCGATGCCGTGCGTTGGTTTGTCAATGAAGTCTGGCCTGCGCTCAAACAGCAAAGGCCAGAACTGTGGTTTTATATTGTCGGTGGTAATCCAACGGCTGAAGTGGTGGCGTTGGCGCAACAAGCAGGCGTCGTTGTCACCGGCAGGGTGCATGATATCCGGCCTTATATCGCCAATGCGGCACTGGTGGTAGCGCCACTTCGCATCGCCCGGGGCATTCAGAATAAAGTGCTGGAAGCCATGGCGATGAACAAAGCAATCGTTGCCACCGGCATGGCCATGGAAGGGATTAATGCCCCAAACGGGCCTTATTTGCAACAGTCAGACGATGCAGCTGAGTTTGCCCGTTTTTGTCTGCAATTACTGCAACAAGATGCCAGCGGCAACCCCAACCGGCAATGGGTCATTGACCACTTTACCTGGCCTGCCACCCTGGCACCGCTGCTGAGTATGGTTGGCCGCCAATGAAGATATTATGGCAAGATAAAACTGCCTTAGCACTGCTGTTTCTGGTTATGGCCGGCTGGCTGCTGGTATTCTGGCCCAGTCTGGTGGCGATGGAGGCCGTCTGGCGCGGGTCTGATACCTATACCCATGCATATGCCGTCCCTTTCATTATTCTTTGGTTATTGACCACCAGTCAGCAACAGCTCAGTCAGCGTCCAACCGCAGATTGGCGCCTTAGCTTATTACTATTGCCGCTGCTACTGCTGTGGATAGTGGGTTATGCCGCCGAAGTCGCGGCGCTGAGCCAACTGGCGGCGGTATTGGCACTGCAACTTTTGCTGATCAGTTGGCTGGGACTGAAATTAGCCTGGCAGCTCAAGTTTCCGATTTTTTACCTGATCTTCCTGCTGCCTTTTGGTGAAGAGTTGCATCCGATGTTGCAGGATATTACCGCAGATTTAACGGTGTTTTTCCTGCAACTCAGTACCATCCCGGTGTTTCGGGAAGGTTTGTATATCAGCACGCCGGTTGGCCATTTTGAAGTGGCGGTGGCTTGTTCCGGTTTGCGTTTTTTAATCGCCTCGCTGGCAATTGGCACTTTATTCGCACATCTGACCTTTAAAAGCTTCCGCCGCCAGTGTTTATTTATGCTGGCATTAATTCTGGTGTCAGTGCTGGCGAACGGTTTACGCGCATTTGTACTGATCCTGATCGCGGAACAAACCAATATGGCTTATGGCTTTGGCGATGATCACTATATTTATGGCTGGCTGGTGTTTGGTTTGGTGTTACTGCTGATGTTTTATCTTGGCGGCAAATTTACTGACTTTCCAGCCAGCGCCGCCAGCGACCAGAACGCCACTGACAGCCTTGTGAGCGCAGACGCGGCAACTTTAGCGCAGTTGACTCCAGCACAGCCAAAAAGCTGGTTGCACGCTGCACTCAGTATCAGTCTGTGTGGCCTGTTTTGGTACTGGAGTCAGCAGTTACCGTTACAACAAGCCCCCCTTGCACCTGCGGCGGCTCTGCAGTGGTCTGGCAGTATCAGCCAGAATGGCAGCAGCGACAACTGGGGCATCCATTTTCCACACAGCCAGCGCCAGACTTTGCTGAGCTTGCCAGAGCATCTTGCAGTGTTTCGCGCTGAATTCGGCCATCGCCAATCCGAAGGTGAACTGATTGGCTGGGCCAATCGCTTATATCACCCCAAACACTGGACAGAAACTACCAGCCGTCCGCTGCAACTTGGTGTCATCGATGCAAAACTGACGGTGTTAAAAAGTCTCAGTGGTGAAACCAGGTTGTTGATCCATTGGTATCAGGTGGGTCGTTTTAGCGGCTACAGCGAGCTGAAAGTTAAACTGGCGCAATTGCAGGCGCTCCTCAGTGCAGATGCCAGGCCCGGCCAAATTAATGCAGTGTCAGTGCTGGTGACAAACCAGGCGGTTGACGAAGCCAGATTAGTGCAAGTAGCCACAGAGCTGGCCGCCACGCCTGCTTTACCGGCAGAGCAACCAGCAACGCCAACCCAACTCAGGATGGAACCTTAAGATGAATGTCAGCGCAGCAAGCCATCCGCCTGCCATCCACATCGTGCATTATGTCTGGGGCTTTCATACCGGGGGGCTGGAAAATGGGATCGTCAACCTGATTAACCGTTTACCAGCCGCGCAGTATCGCCACAGTATTGTTTGCCAAAAAGGCCATGATCCGCTGTTTTTCAGCCGGATCACCCATCCGGATACGCAGGTTTATCATTTGGATAAACAAGATGGCCTGGACTTGGCCTTACATTGGCGACTGCTGAAGTTGCTGCGCCAGTTACAACCAGACGTATTTCATAGCCGTAATTTAAGTACGATGGAAGGTCAGCTTGTTGCTGCGTTGCTGGGCGTGCCGCTGCGCGTTCATGGTGAACACGGCTGGGATGTCAATGATTTAGCGGGCAGTAATCTGAAATATCAGCGTCTCAGACGCTGGCTCAAACCGCTGGTGCATCAGTTTGTCGCCTTGTCGAGTGAAGCTGAAGCTTATTTGCGCGACCGCATTGCGGTGCCACCGGCACGACTGCGCCGGATCTGTAATGGTGTTGATGTCGATAAATTTGCCGCAGCGGCTGACAGCCAGGTATCGCCTGCGCTGCCGCTGCCACTTCAAAGCGATGATCTGGTGTTTGGCACTGTCGGCCGGATGGCCGTGGTGAAAAACCAGCAATTATTGCTCGAAGCTTTTATTTTGTTATGGCAACAATTCCCAAACTGGCAGGCGCGGCTGAAATTATTACTGGTCGGCGATGGCAGTGAGCGTGCCCGCCTCGAGCAACGCGTCAGCGATGCAGGCATCAGCGCAGCCGTGATCTTTGCCGGCAACAGCACCGATATCCCGGCGTTAATGGCGCAGATGGATATCTTTGTATTGCCGTCACTGGCCGAAGGCATTTCAAATACCATCCTCGAAGCGATGGCCGCCGGACTGCCAGTGATTGCCTCCCGCGTTGGCGGCAATCCGGAACTTATGCTGCCAGCACATCAGGCCAGCCATTTGTTCGACAGCAACGATGCGCCACAGCTTTGTCAGGCGATGGCGCTTTATCTTAAGGATCCGGCGCGGCAGGCCAGCGACAGTGCGCTGGTAAAAAAACACTGCCAAAACAACTTTAGTCTGGATACTATGGTGCTCAAATATCACCAGCTGTATCAGTCGGTCAGGAAAAAGGAACTTAGTTAGTATGTGTGGAATTGCCGGTATTTATTTGCCAACCAGTCAGCAACTGCCGGATGCAGAGATCCTGCGCCGGATGAATGACCGTCAGTTACACCGTGGTCCGGATGCCGGTGACTATTTCTTTGCGCCCGGTGTTGGCCTCGCACACCGCCGGTTATCCATCATCGACATAGACGGCAGCCCGCAACCGATGCGCACGCCGGATAACAGTGTCTGTGTGGTGTTTAACGGCGAGATTTACAACTTTAAAGAGTTACGCAGCGAACTGCAGGCTAAGGGCTATCAGTTTATCAGTCAGGGCGATACTGAAACTATTTTGCATGCCTGGCGCGAATGGGGTGTGGACTGTGTGCATCATCTGCGTGGCATGTTCGCCATCGGCATCTGGGATCAGCAGCAGCAAAGTCTGTTTTTAGCCCGCGATCGGCTTGGCGTCAAACCGATGTTTTATGCCCTGCTGCCAGGCAACGAGTTTGTGTTTGGCTCTGAGCTGAAAGTGCTGAAACAACATCCGAACTTTGACCGCACCTTGCGTCACAGCGCTATTGAAGATTATTTCAGTTTTGGTTATGTGCCTGAACCTCATACCATTTATCAGCATTGTTTTAAGCTCGAACCTGGCCATCGGATGTTACTGACGCCTGGCATCACCAGCCTGCCAGAGCCAGAACAATACTGGGACATCCCGACGCAGTGGCCAAGCGATATGCCAGCGGCCGAGGCTGAAGCTGAACTCATCAACCGTTTTAAAGAAGCCGTTGGGATCCGGATGGTGGCGGATGTGCCGCTCGGTGCTTTTTTATCCGGCGGTGTCGACTCTTCTGCGGTCGTGGCCATGATGTCGCAATTGCAGACCGAGCCCGTCAATACCTGTGCTATTGGTTTTGATGTGCCGACTTTTAATGAAACTGAATTTGCCCAGCTGGTCGCCGACCGTTATCACACCAATCATCAGGTCAAAGTCATCAGCCAGAATGATTTTGAACTGATTGACCAATTAGCCGGGCTTTATGACGAACCTTATGCCGACAGTTCGGCCATGCCAACCTACCGGGTCTGTGAAATGGCACGGCAACAAGTGACGGTGGCTTTGTCTGGCGATGGTGGCGATGAGTTGTTTGCCGGTTATCGTCGTTACAACATGCATATGAATGAAGACAAAGTGCGCAACACTTTACCACTGGGGCTACGTCAGGCCATATTTACGCCATTGGGCAAATGGTATCCGAAACTGGACTGGGCACCAAAATTCCTGCGTGCTAAAACCACTTTTCAGTCGATGGCGATGGATTCAGTGCAGGGTTATCACAACTCGATTTCAATTTTACGCGCCGATGAGCGCGCTAAACTGTTCTCCAGTGACTTTAAACAAAAACTGCAGGGTTACAACTCACTGCAGGTGTTTCGCCGCCATCAGCAAAAAACCAAACAGCTTGATGCGCTAAAAACAGTGCAATACATTGATTTAAAAACCTATCTGGTCGGCGATATTCTGACCAAAGTCGATCGGGCCTCGATGGCACATTCGCTGGAAGTGCGGGTGCCATTTTTAGATCACAAGTTTATCGAGTGGGCGTTCCGGCTGCAGTCTGATGCCAATCTGGCCAATGGCGTCGGTAAGCTGACGCTGAAAAAAACGCTGGAACCGCATTTGCCGGATGATGTGTTGTACCGCAAAAAGATGGGTTTTGCCGTACCGCTGGCTGACTGGTTCCGCGGACCGCTGAAGCAAAAACTGCAGGATGATGTGTTATCAAGCCGGATGTTAGCGTCAGGCATTTTTAACCCGCAGCAACTGCAGAAGCTGGTGGCTGATCATCTGAGTGGCTTAAAAGATAACAGCGCAGCGCTCTGGACCCTGATGATGTTTGATCACTTTTTGCGGTTGGAATAAGGTAGTACCTGATGAAAATCCTGCATTTATTTGATCATTCCATCCCGTTACATAGTGGTTATACCTTCCGCTCACGGGCCATTTTGCAGCAGCAACAAGCCGCCGGTTACCAGACTTGCCATGTCACCAGCCCAAAACAAGGCCCCTGTCAGGCCGATGTCGAGACCATTGATGGCCTGCAATTTTACCGCACCAAAGCACCAGAGGGCTTATTTAGCAAGCTACCGGTGCTGGATCAACTGGCGCTGATCCCTGCGATGAAAAAACGGTTGCTGGAAGTCATCGCCATCGAGAAACCCGATGTGTTGCATGCGCACTCGCCTGCCCTGAATGGTATGGCGGCCTTACTGGCTGGTCGCGAAACCGGTTTGCCGGTGGTGTATGAAGTGCGCGCCTTTTGGGAAGATGCCGCAGTCGATCATGGCACCTGCCGTGAAGGTGATTTACGTTATCGTTCGACCAAAGCGCTGGAAACTTATGTGCTGCGTCACGCCAATGCGGTGACCACCATTTGCGAAGGTCTGCGGCTGGATATGCTCAGTCGTGGTATCCGAAGCGATAAAATCACTGCCATCCCCAATGCGGTGAATGTCGAACAATTTCAATTACTGAGCGAAAAAGATCTGCAGCTACAGCATCAGCTTGGCCTTGCCGGTAAAAAAGTGCTGGGTTTTCTGGGCTCTTTTTATGCTTATGAAGGTTTAGATTTATTAGTCGCAGCCATGCCGGCTATTTTAAAACAACAACCGGATACCGTGTTATTGCTGGTCGGCGGCGGCCCGCAACAGCAAGCACTGCAGCAACAGATCCGCGATCTGGGCCTGGAGCACGCGGTGATTATGCCTGGCCGGGTGCCGCATACGGTGGTGAATAGTTATTACAGCCTGGTTGACTTGCTGGTCTATCCGCGCAAATCGATGCGACTGACCGAACTGGTGACACCGCTCAAACCCTTAGAAGCGATGGCACAGGGCAAATTACTACTGGCATCCGATGTCGGTGGCCATCATGAATTGATTGAACATGGTAAAACCGGCTGGTTATTTAAAAAAGATAATCTGGCCGATTTAACCAGCCAAATCAGCAGCATTCTGGCAGAACTCCAGCCTGAAACTGTGGTGCTGCCTGAGCGCTATCAGCAAATTCAGCAGCAGGCACTGGCCTTTGTCCGCCATCAGCGTACCTGGCGTAATTCTGTTGCCAATTACCAGCAAGTGTATCAGCGGGCTTTGGCTGCTTTATGAAAATACTGGCGCTGACTTCACTTTACCCCAATGCCAGCCAGCCACGGCATGGCATTTTTATTGAAACCCGATTACGTAAGCTCAAAGCCTTATACCCGGATCTGCAGCTGGAAGTACTGGCACCAGTGCCCTGGTTTCCACTGGCGGGTCGGTTTATCGCCAGTCGAAAAGCGTTAACTGCAGTGCCTGGCACCGAAGTCCGGCATGGCATCCGCTTGTATCATCCCAGATATCTGGCGATCCCAGGGCTTGGCATGTACAGCAACCCATTTTTTATGTTGCTGTCGTTACTCTGGTTTTATTGGCGCCAGCCGGAGGTGCTCAAGAGTGCCGACGTGCTGGACGGTCATTATATTTATCCGGATGGCGTGGCAGCTGGCTGGCTGGCTCGTCTGCTGAAAAAACCTTTGATGTTAACTGCCAGGGGCAATGATATCAGCTTGCTGCCCAACTACCCGGCGATCCGGCCCTTGATTGTCAGAGCGCTGCAACGGGCCGATGTTTGTGCCGGGGTCTGTCAGGCACTGGTTAATGAAATGCGCGAACTGGCACCACAGCAGTCGCATTATGCGGTGCTCCGTAATGGTGTTGATTTGGCATTGTTTAAACCGCTGGCAGCAGCTGAGCGCTCGCAGTTACGCCAGCAGCGCCAGCTCGACGACCAGTATGTGCTGCTTTGTGTGGGGCATTTTATCGAACGTAAAGGCCAGTATCTGATTATCGATGCCCTGGCAGCATTACCAGGCGCCAGCTTACTGCTGGCTGGTGACGGTGAGATGCAAACTGAGTTGCAACAACAAGTGGCACGGCTGGGTTTAACCACCCGAGTGCACTTTCTGGGTCATCGTACGCCTGAGCAACTGGTCAGCGATTATAACTGCGCCGACTTACTGCTGCTGCCGTCCAGCCGCGAAGGCTGGGCTAATGTGTTACTGGAGTCGATGGCCTGCGGCACCCGGGTACTGGCAACCAGCGTCTGGGGCACACCGGAAGTGGTAGCAGCTCCAGCCGCCGGTACTTTACTGCTTGAACGGACAGTGCTGGCACTGCAAGCAGCGGTTGCCGCAGAAATGCAGCAGCCGGCAGATCGGGCCGCCACCCGTCTGTATGCCGAACAATTTTCCTGGGATGAGACTGCGCATAAAATTTATGCGCTGGCGCAACAACTGAGTCAGTCAGATGCTCGATAGTTTGTTTTTACTACTCAACGTTGTGGCCATGATCTATCTGATTTTATGGTCGATTAAACACAATGATCAGGATAAATAACCATGCGTGATATTCTGATTGTGGCGTTATTTTTCTTTGTGATTTACCACTCGTTCCGCCGGCCTTATATTGGCGTTTGTGCCTGGATCTGGATAGCACTGACCGCCCCGACCGCCTGGGCTTTTGGTTTTTCCACCCATTTCCGGATGAACCTGACCATCGTTATTATCACTTTTTTGTCTTATTTGTTTGCCTACAAAAACAAAAGGTTCAGTATCGGTGGTGTTGGCTGGCTGATGCTGCTGTTTTTACTGCAAGCCAGTATTTCGACCATGGCGCACAACACGCTGGATGGTGCTGAAGTCTTTAAATACTTTACCGACCATATTAAAACGGCGCTGCTATTTATCTTTATTGTGCTGATTATCCGCAGCAAAGTAGAAATTATCACTTTTATCTGGTGCATTATTTTTTCTGTGTCAGCCTATGCCGCCATGGAAGGTTTAAAGTTTATTTTGTCCGGCGGCGGTCATGAAATCATTGGCCGTGCCGGCGTCGTGATTGACCGCAACGATTTAGCCGTCGCTATCAATATGAGTATTCCGCTGATTTTCTTTTTAATCAGCGTGACCGACCATAAATGGCTAAAACGTGGCTTATGGCTGCTGGCAATGCTGAATATCGTTGCGGTTGTCGGCACTTATTCCCGTGGTGGTTTTATCGGTTTATGTATTATTGCCGGCGCTGCCTGGCTGCGCAGTAAACACAAAATTGTGCTGGCATTGGCGGCTGCATTGTTGATACCAACGCTATACATGAATACCCCGGAGGAGTGGCGCGAACGTCAAAGCACGGTGTCAACCGCCGCCACGGAGGATAGCTCTTTTATCGGCCGGCTCTGGGCCTGGAAAATATCAACCCTGATCGCATTGAATGATCCAATGACAGGCGGTGGCTATCGTGCCGTGACAGATCCATCCTTATGGCACTATTATGGTGGTTTTACCCCGAACTTTGGCCCTATAGCAACACCGCCAATTCCGGACGAGCTTGCCCCTAAAGCTGCTCATAATATTTATTTCCAGGTGCTGGGCGATCATGGCTTTATCGGGTTAGTGCTGTTTTTACTGATCCTGGCCAATTCGTATTTGAATAATTTTCGCAATTATCGGTATGGCGTGCGGCACAATATTCCGTGGATGGCAAATTTATCCAGTGCGCTTAATGTCTCTTTTCTTGGCTATGGCATTACAGGGCTGAATGTCAGTCTGGCTTATTTTGACTTAGCTTATGCTTTATTAGGTCTTGTGGTGGTGGTGAATCTGGCCAAAGCGACGCATATGCAGCAACAACAGCAATCGGTCGCAGCCGATCGCCATCAGTTGCGGGCCAAGAAAATCAGGATTTAACAGCGCGAAATAGTCGGTAGCTCAGACTGTTACTGCTTAGCAACCAGTACAACCAGGAGCGACCAGGCATAAACCGGTGGCGGAAGCTCTGATAAAAGGCTGCAGCAGCCAAATCGGGCCTGCCACTCCAGAAACACTGGTAGCCATAAGTAAAATGTCGCTCCCCCAGATACTGGTTGACAGTTACATCTGGTAACGTCTGACCGGACGGGCAACTGGTGCCAAACTGTTGTAGGGCTGACTGCAATACTTCCAGACTATAATTACGCAAATGTACTTTATTGGTGGTACTGGCCGGATTCTGCCGGTACAGCGCAAACACCGGCCGCAACTTGGCGATTTGGCCGTAACGAGCCAGCCGCAGCCAGTAATGATGATCTTCACCAATGCGAAAATCTTCTGAAAACAGGCCGACTGCAGTCACCACTTCGCGCCGGATCAAGACCGTAATAGTATGCAGCAAAGACACTTTCAAAAGCGGCAGATACAACCAGCCTGAACCAGCGGTATCCAGTTCACTGGCAAGCTCAGTGCTGGCAGACTGCTGATATTCTGCATCGACTGCCCCACCATCCCACACCAGCCAATGACTGTAACAAGCGACATACTGCGGATGTTGCAGTAAAAAAGCGACCTGCGCGCTGACTTTACCTGGTAACCACAAATCATCACTGTCATGGAAAGCGACAAAGTCACCGGTCACATGACGTAACCCCTGATTCCGGGCCGCCGCAGGTCCGGCATTCGGCTGACAAATCAACCGGATCCGATCGCCGTAACTTTGTAAAATCGCTACACTGTTATCGCTGGAACCATCATCCACGACAATCAATTCCAGATTGGCATAATCTTGCTGCAACACACTGTCGATGGCAGTTTGAATGAAAGCTGCATTGTTATAACTGGGCATCACAACACTGACTTTCGGTAATACAGTGACAGCGCTGCTGTTGTTAACGTTCATGTTGCTGCCTCAGAAGTTGCGCTTTGGCCAATAATCGTTCGGTATTCGTCGCCAGTAAGGTATCGCTGCTTAAATGCCCTGTTGAACGAGTGGCAATCTCAGCCAATGCTGCTGCAGCTGCCTCCATCACCCTGGGACTTGACTGCGCCAACGGTGGTGCTTGCCAGCTATCACGCCAAATGGAGAGCGCTGCCAGTGCCCTTTTGGTTTTATTTTTCAATGTATCCATCGAACTGTACAGCTCATCACCACGATAGACCGGCACTAAGGGCCGAAAACTGGCCTGCACTTGTACTGAGTCCAGCCAGTCCTGCCATTTAAATTCAGAGATATGCGGATAAGCTTTGGCCGGTGTCCAGGGAACCCGGAAGGCATCTGCCAAAATAGCACCATGCATAGCTTCAGTGATCAGATGCTCACTTTGCTTGATTTGCAAAAACACCTCAAGAAAATCCTGGCGCGGGTCAATCAGGTTGACGCCAGCTAAGGCGCAAATTTGCTGCCAGTCACCAAGTCTGGCGCTATCACAATGCGGCATGTAAGAAACGCGGAATTTTTTCTCCGGCTGTCGCTGCTCAAACAAAGGCGCCAGCATGGCTGGGTCGGTGATCGCAAGCGCAGGGTCGAGTCCCAGGGCTTTGGCAGTGCCAGGCCCTCTGACACAATAAAAGGTCCAATCTGGCGTGACCTTCGGTAAACTGCCATAACCATGACCCGAGCCAAAGACCGACACCTTGGCAGCTGGCGGGATCCGATGATTTAATAAGGTGCCAATACCAACCAGTAACTCATCGGTATTGTCATCGAGCACCTGCGGAAATAGCTGACCAAATAACCATGGGTTTAAATCATCGCCGAAATTACCACCCTGGTCTTTAAAAAAATAAAGTTTCATCGCGCTCTCTTAAAACCGAAATTGGATAAGTTCCTGACACTGCCTGCGATTAAACCACCAACTCAGGCTGATATAACACACTAGACCCAGACTACCTTTGATCAGCAATTCCAATAATAACAACCAGTGTTCCGCCAGTTGCAGCTGTGGCAAGGTCAATCCAAAGCCAAAGGTCACGCTTTGTAAGCCCCACTGCAACAATACAAAGGTCAACACGGACAACAGGACAGGTTTATGCACATGTTGCCATAATAACGCCCAGCTAATGCCAGAACGACGGGTCAATAACCACAAAGCAAAAGCTAACATCAAAGGTGTGCTGAACAGCCAACCCCAGGCCAAAGCCATCAGACCATAAGGGGCTGCCAGCCAGGTCATAAGTGCCACCAGCACACAGGAGAAGCTCACATGTTGTAAACCTGTGGCAGGATAACCAAGCGCTTTGAGTAAGGGTGAAAACAGATTACTCAGCATCCGCAGCGGAATAGTCAGAAGAATGAGTTGTAATGGTGCGGCAGCAGTACGCCAGCCTTCCCCTAGCAGCAGCACCACTGCTGGTTCAGCAACAGCGGCAAATAACAAGAAAAATGGAAACACTGTCATGCTGGTCAGGCTCAGCACTTTGGCAAAAATACGTTGGCATTCTTCTGGTTGCTGGCGGATTTTAGCATACATAGGATAAGCAACTTCATTCACTAATGGCATCAATTTCGCCATCGGTAAAATAGCCAGATGCATGGCAAGTGCATAAAAACCCAGCGTTTCAGTCGGTAAAGTTAAACCCGCCAGCAGAATATCTACTTTCATAAACAAACCGAACATCAGGCTGGTAGCGGCCACTGTCAAACCAAACTTTAGCGCTGGCCACATGGTTGAAAAATCAACTAACGGCAGGTAAAACTTACCGATCAGCCAACTGTAACCAAGCGCTCTTAACAAGATATTGAGTAAATTTGACAATATCAGTGCCCAGAAGCCAAACCCCTGCCAAGCCAACACCAAAGATAACAAAGCAGTACCAACAGCGCAGTATAAATCCACCAGTCCGCGACTTTTAAAGTCCATTTGCCGCGCCAGCAAACTGGAGGCCAGCACCAACCAAGGCGTACAGAGAAAAACCAAAGCGCTGAGTCTGAGCACATCAATTAGTGCTTGCTGCTGATAAAATTGCGCCAGCATAGGCGCACTGAAAAACAACAGTGCTGACATCAGGGTTGTCAGACAAATCAACAGATTCAAAATTTTGCGATTAAATTTTTCTTCCGGTTGTTTTTGCTGGATCAGCACATCACCAAGTCCGGATGAACACAATAACAATACCAGGGTAAACACGATTTCGGTCAGTGCGACCACGGCATAATCGGCAGGGGTCAAAAATCTGATGATCAGCAATGAAATCAACCAAGTGACCAACTGCGACAAGCCGCGCAGATATAAAGTCCACTTAAATGCTTGTTTTGCCTGTGAGATATGGCCTGTCATCAATCAGATCTGTCCGGTTTTCATCAGTTCAGCACAACGCGGCAACCCCATCAGAGCGATTTCCCTTTGTGACGAAGCTGCTGTTTTAACCAAGGCAGAGGATAACCAAGCTGGTAGGCTTTTCGGGCATAAATGAGTGCATCATCGTGCTTTTTCAAGCGGAAATAATAAACACCCAACGCATAATTCAAGTCAGCCGATTTATCACGTTGCGCCGGGTCAACCGATAACAACAAATCAATGGCTGGCTGGAGCTGCTTGGTTTTGGCCAGTTGCCGGGATAACTCAATCTTCGCCGGCACATAAGTTGGTAGTTTTTGGATCAGTTGCTCCAACATGGTTTTACTGGCAGCAGCATCCCCGAGTAAAAATGCGGCTTTAGCCTGATTGAGATGGATTTCACCGTATACCCGATGATCTTCATGTACCTTGCGGGCACTAAAACTAATTTCATCCAGTGCTCTTTTATAAGTCGCCATTTTTTTGGCTTGGGATGCTTCTAAGCCAGCTCTGGACATAAAGACCAGACCAGCACAATAGTGCCAGGCCCCGCCCGCTTTTTCAGCATCGTCAAAGGCAGCACGAAAATCGGTCAGACTGTATTTCAGCGTGTAACTCAAATTGCGGCCAACCTGAGTCACCGAATAAAACTTTTTACAGTTCTCACTGAGCATTTTGAATTCGGTTTCGGTAAAAATGACGCTAAAAGCAAAACTGGCTGGACTGAAAAAAATGGCCAATAACGTAGCAGCAGAAAGAACTTTGAAAAAATGTCGCATAAAAGGTTCCTGTTACAGCCTGGCGCAAGCAGAGTCATGCTCTGTTTACCGCCCAAGCCTCCAGCTCAGACTGCCAAAATACCAGTTGAGGTGACTGAATTCAAATGAATAAAAACTGTCTGGTTGGATCCGGCAAGCGACAAAATTTGTCCAGAACGACAAATCGGGTTTGAATTGTGATGGTCCTAACCTGCATAAGCCGAAAAGCCACCGATAACGACCACGATAGCCAGATGACAACTTGGCGAATCTCGCTGGCAATGCTATGCAAATCGCTGGAAAAAAGGTAACTTATTCAGCAATTAAACTGTGCAGGGATATCTGAGTTTGTATGTGGATCCGCAATCAGGACAGCGCTGAGCGCCAGCTGAGTTTCAGTCGTCAGCAAGACGGGCAACAATACCAGTTTAATTGTTATGTCCGCGACCAATTGGCTGTTGCCGAAAATAGCGACGCTATCTTGTTGTTGTTTGGCCGGGTACGACCTTATGGGGCTGATTATGCCGCGCAGTCGCAGGCCGATTGGTTACTGGCGTTGTTACTGCAGCAACCAGAGCAATATTACCCACAGCTGGCTGGTTTTTTCAGTGCCGTGTTGCTGGATAAGCGCGATGGCAGTCTGCGCTTGATCAATGACCATGTCGCGGCAGTGCCGTTGTATTACCATTTGTCTGATGCCGCCAGCGGCTGGTGCAGTGATTATTTAAATCATCCGGCGGCCCGGGCTTTACCGCTGGCGCCGCAAGCGTTATTTAATTACTTTTTCTTTCATTGTATTCCATCCGGCCTGACGATTTACCAGCACACCTATAAATTGCCGCCAGCCACTGAACTGACGTTAACCAGCCATGGCCAGCAACAGCAACGTTTATTGTACCAACCGGCTTATGCGTTATCAGCGCAAAGCGCAGAGCAATTACAACAAAGCTGTCGCGAGGTGATAGCCAATGCCGTGCGCTTGCATGCCACGCCAACCGAAAACCAGGTCTGCGCCGCATTTTTAAGTGGCGGTCTCGATAGCTCCACCGTCAGTGGTTTTTTATGCCAAAATCAGCCGGGCGCCCGCACCTTTTCCATCGGTTTTGAAGCCAAAGGCTATGATGAAACTGAATATGCCTTGATTACCGCCAAACACTTTGGCAGTAATCATCAGGTGCACTATTTAAAACCGGCTGAAATCGTCGACAATTTTGTCGAAGTGGCCGGCTACTTTGATGAACCTTTTGGTAACTCTTCCGCCATGGCCGCTTTTATCTGTGCCCGTGTTGCCAAACAACAAGGCGTTACAGTGATGCTGGCTGGCGATGGCGGTGATGAAATTTTTGCTGGTAATGAGCGTTACGCCAAACAAAAAGTATTTGAACGTTATCAGCAAGTCCCTGCCCTGCTGCGCAGCCCGCTGGAACTGCTGCTGCACAGTCCGCTTGGTAAAGTGCCTGGCTTTAGCAAAGCTCGCAGTTACGTGCAACAAGCCAATGTACCATTACCGGATCGACTGGATAGTTATAATTTTCTCAACCGCTTTGCCCTTAACGAGATGTTTTGCCTGGAGTTTTTACGCCAGGTAGACACTGAACAACCGGCGGCTGCCAAACGG
Source organism: Rheinheimera sp. B2H12 (assembly GCF_059620065.1). Classification (NCBI taxonomy): domain Bacteria; kingdom Pseudomonadati; phylum Pseudomonadota; class Gammaproteobacteria; order Chromatiales; family Chromatiaceae; genus Rheinheimera; species Rheinheimera sp. B2H12. The sequence goes on from NZ_CM184363.1 coordinate 3,174,599, forward strand.
CAGCGTTATCAGGAGTGTCAGGCCACAGATCCGGTCGAACGGATGATGTATCTGGACTGGAAATTTACCTTGGCCGATAACGATGTTGTCAAAGTAAGCAGTATGTGTCAGAAAGCCGGTATTGACGTACGTTTCCCGTTGTTTGAAAAAGAAGTGGTCGATTTTAGTTGCACTGTGCCAACGGCGGTTAAATTACCGGGCAGCGAACTGCGCGATTTTTATAAAAACAGTTTCCGTGGTTTTCTGCCGGATGCAACCCTGGCCAAAAGCAAACATGGTTTTGGCTTACCCTTTGGGGTTTGGATGAAAGAACAACCGGCGTTGCAACAACTGACCCGCGACAGTCTGGCCAGTTTAAAACAACGGGGCATTTTACGGCCTGAGTTTATCGATCAGGCACTAACGACATATCAATCTGGCCATGCCGGTTATTATGGCGAGCTGATTTGGATTATGCTGATCCTGGAATTGTGGTTACAGCAGCATGGGAGCAAGCTCTGATGTTGCATTGGTTACTGCAGCAAAGTGGTCGCGTCCTCAGTCGCGGTAAATTATCTATTCTGATTTATCATCAGGTGCTGGCTGAGTTTGATCCAATGCGGCCAACAGAACCGACCGCGGCAGTCTTTGACTGGCAGATGCAGCTGTTAGCGCGTTACTTTACGCCACTGTCACTGGACCAGGCACTGCAGCATCTGGCTGACAATAGCCTGCCACCCAATGCCGTTTGTGTCACTTTTGATGATGGTTATCTGAATAACCTGACCGTGGCCGCGCCTATCTTGGCCAGATATCAAATTCCGGCCACTGTTTATATTGCGACAGCCTTTAGCACCGGCGCGAATATGTGGAATGACCGGCTGATTGATCTCTGCAGCGATGCAAATCGCAGTCAGTTACAAAGCCCACTGGGGCTTTTGCCGCTGACCAATGCTGCCAGCCGTTATCAGACGTCGTTGCAATTGATTAAACACTATAAATATTTACCGGTCACCGAGCGCCAGCAGGCCGTGGATAACCTGTATCAGCAAAATCAGGCCAGCGAATATCAGCCGCGAATGATGAATGCTAATCAAATTAAACAACTGGCTGCTGCAGGCATCACCATTGGCGCCCATACCAGGCAGCATCCTATTTTAAAAAGTATTCCGGCAACTGAACAACAACAGCAAATTGAGCAGAGTAAAGCCTGGCTGGAACAGCTGTTGGCAAGGCCGGTGCAACATTTTGCCTATCCAAATGGCGTCGAAGGCCGCGATTTTGATGACACCACCGTCAACCTGGTGCAACAAGCAGGTTTTTTAAGCGCCGTGGTCACTGACTGGGGCTATAACACAGCCAGCAGCCCAAGACTGAAGCTAAAGCGCTTTACGCCTTGGGACCAGCAACCGGTTAAATTTCAGTTGCGTTTACTGAAAAATCTGCTGTCATGACCAAGGTTGAAGTAAGCCAACGCTGGGAAATTAAAACTGCTGCCGAAGTAAGTAGCACTGACTTTACCAACTGGCAACAGCTGGTAGAACTGCATCATCAGGGCAATCTGATGCTCAGTGGCAGTTTTGTGCAGCATTTAATGCAAGTATTTCAACCTGAACATTATTTAGCCAGTTGCTATCAGGCCGACGAACTTAAGGTGATGTTATTATTGCAACCGGCTAAATATGGCATTTGGCGGTTAGCACAACCTTCTCAAGCACAATCGGCATTGATCGTCGGAACCCAACATTTTCAAGCTGATTTTGCGCTATTGTTAGCAGCCTTACCCGGTTTGGCTTGGCGTTTTGACTTTTTTTGCCTGGATCCACTGGATCATGCTGCTGTTATTGCATCACTACAAGGCCATTCAATCGAGAAGTCGTTGGATAATATTCAGGTTTCATGTTTGTCTGCTTTCGAAGATTATTGGCAACAACGCAGTAAAAATTTGCGCAAGAATATTCATCGTTACGAAAACAGGCTTCGAAATGAAGGAAAAAAATTTGAATTTGTCTTTCACAGCTCATTAGAAGAAGTAACCGTTGCCGTTGACCGTTATGGTATTTTGGAGAGTCAGGGTTGGAAAGGGAAAAACGGTACTTCAGTTCACCCTTCAAACCTGCAAGGAGTCTTTTATCAGCGCTTTTTAGCTCAACTTTGCAACAATAACCAGAGCTTAGTGATAGAACTTTTTATCGATGGTCAGTTAGCTGCTTCCCGACTTTGTTGTTTTAATAAGAATATTTTCATTATTTTAAAAACAGCATATGACGAAAATTTGAAAGCTTACGCACCTGGAAGATTGTTGTTGATGGAAGTGATCCGTTATGTTTTCGAAAAAAAATTAGCTATTTGTATCGATTTCTATACTCACGCCACCGAAGAACAAATTGACTGGTCAACTGACATCAGAGCCATGTACAACGGCAGCTACTACAAACATCCTGTATGGCTAGTCATGGAAAAACTCCTCAATAATCTAAAAAGAAAGTTCAAGTGAATAAGGATATCTACCCACATTTTTCCAAACTGCCGGCCTGGACACTAAGCGCTGCTAGTTTTTTTTTGCAACCACAATGGTTTGCCCTGTTTGAACGTTGTATTGGTGGGGAAGCTCAAGCTCAGTGGCTGACAACGCAACAAGGTGAGCAACTACAATCTTTACCCATGCTAGCCCGCCAAAATGGTGGTTATCGCAGCCTGCATAGCATGAGTAATTTTTACAGTCCGGAATTTACTTTATTAACAGAACCGGCCTGCACTGCAGCAAGCCTGAATCAGTTTGTCGGACAATTTGCCGCTGAACTGAAACAATATGACAGCATCCATTTATTGCCACTAAAACCAGACCAAGCGCAACTGTGGCAACAAGCGCTGTCAGGGCTGGGCTTTCATTGTCATCTGTATCAACATAGCACCAACTGGTATCAGTCACAGATCCAAAGTGTGCAGCAATATTGGCAACAAAGGCCAAGCCGACTGCTGCATACACTGGAGCGAAAAGGCGGCAAAATCCGCCGCAATCCCGACTATCAGTTGCAGATATTCAGTCAGGGCAGCAGAGACGAATTGATTCAAGCATTGATCCATTATCATCATTGCTACCGCAATAGCTGGAAAAATATCGAGCCAAACCCGGGATTTATTGATGCTATTGCTGAATATGCCTGGCAACAAGGTCAATTAAGACTGGGTTTAGTTTTTTATCAGCAACAGCCGGTTGCTGCACAGTTATGGTTTGTCCGTGATGGTATCGCGAGTATTTTTAAACTGGCGCATCATCAGGATTTTACCCGCCACAGCGTCGGTTCGGTTTTAACCGCGGCTTTGGTTGATCATGTGATTGCACAGGATAACATCCATTATCTGGACTTTTTGACTGGGGATGATGACTACAAAAAAGACTGGATGGATCAGCGACAACCCTTATATGGCTTGCAAGCTAGCAATTTAGCCCGTTGGCGGGGCCAGCTCAGTGCCTTACATAACTTATTGTCGGTGCTGACCAAGCCAGTACGAAAGGATTTATTAGCAGGTCTGAAATAATGACTGAGACTCCCCCTCACTTTGACAAGCCTATTGTTAAGCAAATAACCGGCTGATCCAATCAAGCTCGGCCCTGGTTAAGTTTTGCTGACAAGGAATTTGCACCAATCGGCTCCTATACTGCGCCGCGACTTCACAATTGGTTGGCGCCAACTCCTCCCAACGATAAATTTGCAGCCCTTGTTGTCTGAGCCAATCAAAACTAGCGGCATCATGCAATAAAAATGGCACGACATAAGGCGCCAGAGCTTGGTTATCGATCTGAGTCACAGACCATAACGGCTGACCCAAAGAGGAATGTTCAAGTACCTGCAGCAACTGCCTGGCATGCCGTTGGCGGCTGGCAAAAATAGCTGACAGATTGCTATGGCGCAATAACCACCGGGTCAGACGAAAACAATTTTGCTGCCGATCAATTTGTTGCAAATAACGAAAACTGCCTGCGGTTACGCCAGTTTGCGATTTTACAGCTGCAACTACCGGCCCTGAGTTTGCTGTCGCCAGCTGTCGCATCTTGCGTGGAGGCGATAACATCAAGCGGATAGTTCCCTCCAAACTTGTCTTTAGTCGCGCTGCCAAGGTTTTTAACTCTAAAGACCAGGATGGAGGCGATAACTGCACAGGATAGCTAGCAGAGAAAGCCGGACCGAGAGCTAATAAACCGCCATCTGCAGTAGGGATAAACTTTTTCAGACTACAGATCCGGGCATCCGCTTGCAGTTTAGACTGCAAGAAGACTGGTAAATCATGAGCACAATCATCAAAGGTCCGGATCCCCGCCTGTTGCAACTGCGCTAATAATTGTTCGGTTTGTCCACTATGACCAAAATATCGCACCAACAACACATGACTACAACCTTGTGCCAGTAATAGGTCAAATTCCGGCTGAGCCACCGATAAATCAGCTGCTAACGGATAAAATTCCAGTTGGTATCCCGCTGCAATAAAAGGTTCAACCAGAGCCGGGCAATGATACGCTGGCAACAAAATTTTGTTAAGACCTTCATTTTTTAATAAATTTGCGGCATGAAACAACGCGCTGCGGCCACTGCGATAAAATTGATAGTGTTGAGCAGCCAACCAAGCCGGATTGGAACGCCAGCTGTAGAATCGCCAGGAAAAGCCTGGATGGACTAGCAGTTGCGCAGGAGGATAATTGCTGGCATCCGCCAACGGCGCTGAAAAGTTAATTTGGGTCACAGTAGTCTAGTCCTGCTGATCTTAGCCATCGTTAAAATTTAATTATAAGGCCAAACCACAATACCACAGCCTGGTGTATATTACTGCCAGCAAATTTTGACATTTATGAGTAAAGCATTGCCATGCATAGTGAATTTATCTGTCTGCAGCAACGCCGACTGTTTGTAATCCAAAGCGACGCCAGCATGACAGCCCAGCAACCGACGGTGACAATACTGCTGGGCGCTTTCGCCGAAGAAATGAATAAATCCAGGCATTTATTTAGTCAATGCCGGCAACAATTAGCGGCAACTGGTGCCAGTTATATCCAAATGGATCCTTATGGCACAGGCGACAGCGAAGGCGATCTGGACCAAACCACAGTGCTCGAGTGGCGGGCCGATTTACAAGCGTTATTAGCGCTATTACAACAACGTGGTTATCAAGCCGTTAATTTTATTGCCATGCGCTTTGGTGCCTTGCAACTCTTTGATTTGTTAGCGCAAGCTGAGCCCTTGCCATTACAACTGCATAAAATTGTGTTGTGGCAGCCATATTTGCAAGCCAGCCAATTTTTACAACAGTTTTTCCGGTTAAAAGTGGCAGAGCAAATGGCATTGGGTGAAAAAACCAGCCAGCAGCAGTTGCAGCAACAACTGGACGATGGTGAAGTGCTGGAAATTGCCGGTTATCCGCTGACAGCCGCCTTTGTACAAAGTGTGAAACAGTTGACCGATGTCAATCAGTGGCTGACTACCCAAGCGCAGCTGATGACCCAAACCCATCAACCTGCGACAAAAACCCCTTTATTATGGCTGGAAACGTCTACCCTACCGAACTTAAGCCCGGTGGTACAAAAAAGTGTTGAACAATTATCGGCGCTGTTTGACACTCAGGTTACTTTATTAGCAGGCGCCCCCTATTGGACCGCCACAGAGCTGGTAGCTTGCCCTGAGCTGATTAGCGCCACCGTTGATTTTTTGCAGGAAGAATGATGCAGCACACTGAATTAGCCAGCAGCCAGCTGCCGCAACCAAGCACAGAACAAGCGATTCAATTTAGCAGCAATAAGCAGCAACTGAGCGGAATTTTTACCCCAGGTCAGCAGCCAACCGCCTTACTGCTGGTGGTTGGCGGCCCACAATACCGGGTCGGCAGTCACCGGCAGTTTGTCAAACTGTGCCGGGCTGTCGGCGCGGCAGGTTTTGCCAGTTTGCGGTTTGATGTGGCGGGCATGGGTGACAGTACTGGCGAAGCCAGCCCTTTTTACCTGCAACAAGCCGATATTCAGGCGGCCATCGACCAGCTGTTTTTATTGCAACCTCAGCTGAAGTCTGTGCTGCTGTGGGGCTTATGTGATGGTGCCAGTGCTATTTTACTCAGTCAGCGGCAACAACCAGATCCAAGAGTGAGTGCCATGGTGCTGCTTAATCCCTGGGTGCGGCAACAGCATTCTTATGCGCAAACCCTGGTTAAACACTATTATTTACAACGTTTTAGCCAAAAAGAATTCTGGCAAAAGCTATTTTCCGGTAAGTTTCAGCTGACCAAATCAGTGCAGGCCTTGTGGCAAAATCTGCGTCAGGCGCGTCAGCAAACCAAAGTATCCCCCGCCCTTGAGCACAGCAACGAACAGAATTATGTTGCGCATATGCAGCAAGGCTGGCAGCAATTTTATCAGCGTGCTGGCCAGGTGACTGTCATTACCAGCGGTAACGATTTAACGGCGCAGGAGTTTTTGGATCTCACCAAGGCCGACAGCCAGTGGCAGCAATTATTGCAACAGGCCAACCATCAGCATCTGCCACAGGCCAATCATACCTTTTCTAGTGCACTCTGGCGGCAGCAAGTGGAACAGATCACAATTGTCTGCTTGCAACAGCCTCTTCCTGCGTTTTCTTCTGTTCACAGATGAGGAGCGTTATACTCAAGGTCCCAGCGACAGAATCTGTCTCAAAGGGTATCAAAGGGCTAGAGATATATTTTGGAGTATAAAATGAACAAAAAAATTGAAGCTTATGGTGTTACCGCGGTAGAAAGACCAAAAATCAAAGCGGTCAAGAAACTTGATTTAACCGGCGATACCGGGAAGCAAATCGTCTTGTCAGAAACTAAGTTAGCATTGAGAACTCATAAAAACACCTTCAAAAAACTGGCTGATATGTAATGGATATCATCTGCTTTCCTTTGACTACCTGATTAGACAAAAACACAATCTGGCCATTGTTCAAATAAAGGATTCGATACATGCGCTGGCTAAAAAATTACTTGATGTTATGTGGCCTGTTGGGGCATTTATTGCTGGCTGCGCTCTGGTTGATCTGGCCTGAGTTGGTGCTCAACGCCAAACAAAAACTACGTTTGGAATTACAGGGTGTAGGCTTTATGGCTGCCCCCGCCGCTGTCGCACCTGTTGCCAGCGATTTGCCAGCGCAGATCAGTCAGGTGTTTAAAGCCTGGCAAGCCGATCCCCAGCCGCAACCTGAGAAAACCGGCATTTGGCTTAATCAGCAACAAGTCGCCGATTTAACCACCGCCATGCAACAACTAAAAAACGGCGATTTGCTACAAATTGGTGCAGGCACTTATCAGCAGGCACTGACGATTAACGCCGATGATGTCACCATTGAAGGTCTGGGCGCTGTGTTGTTCGAAACCGCCACCGTCAATGATAAGGCGATGTTTTTAATCAAAGGCAACCGCGCCACCCTGAAAAACCTGCAATGTCGCAATATTAAGGTCAGCGATGGCAATGGTTCTTGTGTCCGGCTGGAAGGCCAGGGCCTGACACTGGAGCATGTGTATTTTTATGCCAGCCAGTCTGGCGTACTGGAAACATCAGGCCAGGGCGGAACTCTGTATGTGAACAACAGCAGGTTTGAGCAACTGGGTCATGGCGGTCAGGCGCATGGGATTTATCTGAATAGTGCCAATTTACATTTTCACCGTAGTCTGATGATAGCGGCCAAAGATGGGGGGCATGGCATCAAAAGCCGGGGCGGTAACACTATTATTAGCGAAAGTATTTTGGCGTCCTTAGGTTCGGATGATAGCCGGCTGGTCGATATTTCGAATGGCGGTGAACTCAGTATCGAAGACTCAATTTTGCAAGAAGGTGCGCAGAGTCAGAATTTTCAACTGATTGGTTTTGGACTGGAGGGCTTGAAGCATTTAACCAACAAAGTACTGCTACAACGCAATCTGATTTTGTCTGACCGCGCAGGCCAGAGTCAGCTGATAAAAGTAGCCAATGACAGTGTCAGTGTTGTTGCTAAAGATAATCTGATCATTGGTGCTGTGTTGCAGGATTACCCGGATAACCGCCTGATTGAGAGCCGGCAACAAGCGGGTATTGCCCCGGCACCAGCACTGCCTTTGACTAAAGCGATTTGTGGTGCTGCCAGCCAGGGTAACCCGCGTTGCCCATTGCAACCCGTAGCCCCGGCGTCGTCTCCATAACAATCAGGGGTTGATGAAACACCCTATCGCCCGCGATCGGATGCGAGCTTGATAGGTAGGTTGGCTTCAGTGATCCGTAGGTTGGACTCGACCCAGTGCAACTGGGGCAGTCCAACACTTGGTGTCCAACACTTGGTGTCCAACACTTGGTGTCCAACGCGTGACGTCCAACATGTGACGTCCAACGCTGTCGTTGAACGCTTGGCGTCCAACAAACATGATGAATATTTTTTCCACCAGCCATGTCGGACTGCCCCGCCGCTGTGCGCCGGCTCGAGTCCGACCTACCAATTGCAGAAGTCAAACCACTGATTTTTATGCCATTTTAGTAGAGTAGGTTGGCTTCAGTGATCCGTAGGTTGGACTCGACCCAGTGCAACTGGGGCAGTCCAACACTTGGTGTCCAACGAGTGACGTCCAGCATGTGACGTCCAACATGTGACGTCCAACGCTGTCGTTGAACGCTTGGCGTCCAACAAACATGATGAATATTTTTTCCACCAGCCATGTCGGACTGCCCCGCCGCTGTGCGTCGGGTCGCACTTCGTGGTGAGTCAGACCTACGGCTAATATATTATAAATCAGTAGGTTGGGCGCCACATCTGTGGCAGCAATTACAATAAAATTTCGCTGACCGCCGGGTGGCCAAGAAAATCTTGTGGACTGGCGGTTGGCCCATAAGCGCCGGATTGAAACACAGCCACCCAATCCCCGACTGCAGCCACTGGCAATTCCATCCGATCAGCCACTATATCCAACGGGGTACATAGCGGCCCCACCACTGTCACTTGTTCGGTTGCTGCTTGTCCCATCCGATTGGCAATGGCCACCGGATAGTTTTTCCGGATCACCTGACCAAAATTACCTGAGTTCGATAAATGGTGATGTAAACCACCGTTACAGACCAGATAAGTGGTGCCGCGCGACACTTTTTTATCCAGCACCTGGCAGACATATAAACCGGCCTCGGCCACTAAAAACCGGCCTAACTCCATCACCAGTTCAATACCGGCAAAATCAGCCTGATACTGCTCGGTCAGTTGCTGTAAACAAGCGCCAATGGGTGCTAATTCCAGCCGTTTTTCACCCGCAAAATAAGGAATGCCAAGACCGCCGCCTAAATTGATCACCTCTGGCCGGTAGGGGCAAGCCGCAGTCAGCCTGGCTGCCAACGCAAAAGTTAGCTGATGGGCTTCCATCAAGGCGTCCGGCTTTAAATTCTGTGAACCACAGAAAATATGAAAACCACGCAACTTAACGGCATAACCGGAAAAATCAGCCAGCAGCGCAAATACTTGCTCTTCATCGATACCAAAAGGTTTGGCACCGCCCGCCATCTTCATACCAGAAGATTTAAGTTCAAATGCCGGATTGACCCGCAGTGCCACCTGCGGTGTTAAAGCGGCAGCGCGACCCAGCAAGTCAATACGATTGAGCTCACCGACAGATTCCACATGCAAGGTCACACCCAGTGTGATGGCTGACAATAGTTCAGCATCACTTTTACCTGGACCGGCAAAACTGATGTCCTTGACCGGCATGCCACTTTGCACCGCCAACAGCATTTCTTTTTGTGAGGCCACATCAAAACCGTCCACCAGAGGTTTTAAATGTTGCACCACCGGCGGATACGGATTGGCTTTCACCGCATAATGCAATTGAATACGTGCCGGCATGGCTTGGCGAAAACGCTGCACCTGGCTTGTGATCACCTGACGGTCATAGGCATAAAACACTTTTTTATCCAGGGCGGCACTAATTTGACTCATCGTCAGGCCACCGACAGTCAGCTCAGCACCTTGCTGCACAAACTGCGTCATATCATCATGTTGCGGCGTCTTCACTGTTTTGCTTAGCTCTGCACTCACTGGGCAGCTCCTGTAAAATAATCCTGATACTGACCTGCCAGTAATTTGCGATCAATTTTGCCATTGGCATTTTTTGGCATAGTGCCCACTTGTAACAACACCTTCGGCAACATAAAACCTGGCAAAGTGCGTTTGAGTTGCAGCAGCCAGGCCTGACTGTCAATCTCTACCTCAGCCTGACAGGCCACCAGCACCATAATCGCCTGGTCCAAATCCGGATGTGGCAAGCCTAAAGCCGCCACATCAACGATACGCCGATCCAGCGCATAGACGGCTTCTTCCACCTCAGTCGGACTGACTCTGTTGCCAGAGGTTTTAATCATTTCATCGCGCCGACCGATAAAATACAAAAAACCTTCGTCATCGTATTTCACCGTATCACCAGACCAAACCGCCAAAGGCCGATGCTGGACGCCGGCAGGCAGCACCGGATCAAACTTAAAGCGCTCAGCGGTTTTCTCCGGCGAATTCCAGTAGCCAAGACTGACCAGAGGCCCACGGTGTACCAGCTCCCCAGGTTCATTCGGTCCGCATAAAGAACCATCTTCGCGCACCACCAAAATTTCCGCATTCGGAATGGCCTTCCCCATTGAACCCCGTTTACGGGCTAAATGTTCAGGCGGTAAGTAGGTGGAACGAAAGGCTTCGGTCAAACCGTACATCAGATAAGGCTGGGCATTGGGGAAGATTTGTTCGAGTTGGCTCAATAACGCCTCCGGCATAGCGCCACCTGAGTTGGTCAGATAACGCACTGAGCTGGTGGCGCCCTCAGGCCACTTTGCTTTGGCCAGTTGCGCCCAGAGTGGCGGCACCGCAGCTAATCCGGTCACCTGATGTTGCGTGATGGCTTTGACCACATCCTGCACCAGAAAAAAGTCCAGCAACACCACGGTAGCGCCACGTAAAAATGCGGTGGTCAGTTGGCTGAGGCCATAATCAAAGCTAAGCGGTAACAGCGCCAACAACACATCATCGGCGGTATTACGCAAATAGTCCGACACACTATATGCACCCACAATCATATTGCGATGCGATAACACCACCCCTTTGGGCTTACCAGTGCTGCCTGAGGTATACAAAATAGCTGCCATATCGGCATCGGTCAGCGCCACCCGTTGCGAAGGCGCCGCCATTTGTGCTGGCTGGTGGAAAGCGGCAATATGCAAATGACCTAATTGTTGCTGATAAGAGCCCGGCACATCGACTAACAACACAGTGCGTAAATCAGGGCACAAAGCCAGTTCAGCTTGCAGACTGGTAAAACGATCCTGACTTGTCACCAGAATACGGACATTACAATCTTGCAAAATATGCTGCACTTGCGTCGGTTTCAGCGCCGGATTGACCGGAACAAAAACACCACCACAGATTGAACTGGCAAATAATGTCGTGACAGTTTCAAATTGTTTTGGCAAATAGACAGCAACTCGTTCCTGACGACTCAGCCCCTGCTGTTGCAAGGTTGCAGCTGCCGCCTGCACCATTTCGGCAAGTTGCAGATAGGTGATTGATTCGCTTTTAAATTTCAACGCAGTACGCGTTGAAAATTGCTGTGCGCCCGACAGCACAATATCATGCAGATTGATAATCATACGACCCTTAAGACAATTCACTTTTAGTCCTTTTGTGTGCAATAATAAAACACTTTAATCAGAAAGCCGACTGTATTTTTTGTTCAGATTTGATTTGTGCCGTGCATAATCATCTCAGGTGATTCAGTTGTTGCAAAAACCGCGCTACTCAAGGAACGATCCATGACACATCAATTACTTACCGATATTCTCAATTCTGTTTTACAAATTGATAAAAGCTATCAGACAGACACTGCTTTATTAGGCGCTATCGCTGAATTCGATTCAGTCGCCGTGATTAGCGTGATCACCACGTTGGAAGAGCAGCTTGGTATCAGTGTCGACGATGATGAAATTTCAGCAGAAATTTTTGAAACTTTTGGTTCATTACTGAGCTTTGTCGAACAAAAACAAGGCTAACAGGAATTGCTGCCGGCGCTGCGATGCCGCAGCTGACCGGCGGACACACTGGAAAACAGGATTTATGGATAATCACTCAGCCTGGCTGAGCCAACCGGAGTCTCGTCATGAAAACACGTAGTATAGTCGCAGCAGGGATCATCGCAGTTCTGAGTACCGGTTGCAGTCAAAAAGACAGCGCCGCGCACTTTGCTGATGCCCAGAAATTTTTACAGCAAGAAAACTATTCTTCCGCCGTCATCGAATTAAAATCTGCAGTGCAACAAGAGCCTGACAACAAAGACTATCGACTGGCGCTGGGTAAGGTTTATCTGAAATCTGGTGATTTGGCGGCAGCCAGTAAAGAATTCGAACGCGCCATTGAACTTGGCGTGGAAAAAGATTTGGTGGTCGCGGGTTTATTCCGCAGTTACTTTGGTAACAAAGACTACAAAGCGGTGCTGAGTAAATTCATCGATGACAGCGCCATTTCGCCAGCCCAGCATGACTATCTCGACTTATACCGCGCTTTGGTCGAAGCCGACTCTGATGATCAGGCCAAAGCTGAGGAAATTTTCCAGCGGCTGAGTAAACAACAACGCAATGCCGATGTCGCCATTTTTGCCGAAGCAGCCATCAACACTAACGCCAAAAACTTACCGGCAGCTATTGCGACTTTGGGCAAAATTACCGATGCCAGCTTGTTATATCCGGATGCTTTAGTGTTTAAAGCACGTTTGCAACAAAGCAATGCCGAAGATAAAGCGGCCATTGAGACCTTCAAAGCTTATTTAACAGTGATGCCGCGCGACTTTGCCGCCCAACTGATGATGACGCAAAGTATGGTGACGCTGGAACAATATGATGATGCTGAAAAAGAATTGGCATTTTTATTAAAAACTTTTCCGGAACAGCCTTTTGCCAACTTTTTAAAAGCTGTAGTGCTGTATGAGCGAAAAGATTTCACCGGTGCGAAAGAACATGCCGAACGGGCGTTAAACAATGGCATGAAAGACGACAGAACCCGTTTACTGGCGGCACTGAGTTCGTTAAACCTGAATCTGGAAACGCAGGCGCTGGTCCATCTGGATGCAATCAAGCATACTTTGGCTGCCAATCCGGAACTTGAAGCCTTACATGCGTCGTTATTGCTGAAAAACGGCCGTGCCGATGAAGTGAATAAAAATTTATTGGCCAAAGATCCAGCCAGTCTGGATTACCGGGTCATTGCCGCAACTTCATACCAATTGATGAAACAAGGCTCAGCCGGTGCCGCCCGTGATCTGATTAAGAAATACGAAAGCGGCGGTATTAAAGATGATGCCGCAGTCTCCATGCTGGCGACCGTCAAACTTGGGGTTGAAGGCCTGGAGCAACAGGGTCTGCAGGAATTGGAAAATGCGTTAAAAACCGATCCAAATGCCGATAGTACTCGGATTGTATTGGCGCAAAGCTATATCCGCAACCGCGAATTTGATAAAGCAGATGCGCTGGCGGATAAATGGCTGGCCGATCCGAAACAAGCACTGGTGGGTTATAACCTGAAAGCTTATATCGACCTGTTACAAAATAATCAGGCCGATGCCAGCAAGATGTTGGAGCTGGCGCAACAAAATACCGCCAATAATCCGTTTACTCTGATGTTGCAAGCCATGGTGGCCGCCCGTGAGAATAAACTGGAACAATCTGCTGCCCTGCTGAAAAAAGCCGTCACTGAAGATCCGAAGTATGTGCCAGCCTTGTCACAATATTATGCCATCAGCAAAGCGTTAAATAATACCGCCGATGCCGTCAAACTGAGTGAAGATGCAGTGGCAAAAAATCCGGACAATCCGGATCTGCGGCTGACTATGGCATCGATTTATTTGTCAGAACAAAAACCACAAGCCACTGTTGAAACACTGACCGGGCCTGGGGTCAAAATGAGTAACAAATCACCGCTGTATTGGGCTTTATTACTCAATGCGCACGCCCAGCAGAATAACCCGCAGCAAGTACTGGCGGTCAGTCGGGAATGGGTAGCTGCCAATCCGGAATCTGCCGATGCAGAGCTGTCATTTGCCAGCGCGCTGGCTGGCACCGGTGATTACAAGCGAGCGATTGAACTGATTGATAAAAACCTGAAAAAATTGCCAAATCATCCAAAATTGCTGCGCAGCAAAGCTTCTTACCTGGCTGAGTCCGGTGATTTTAAAGCCGCCTTGGCGACTATCGAGCAACTGGGTGCGGAAGAAAATAAAAATCCGGAAGTGATGTATCTGAAAGGCCGGTTATTTGCAGCGGCCGGTCAGCAAAGTAAAGCCATTGAATTGTTAGAACAAAGCTATCAGCAAGCGCCAAATCCGGCTGCATTGTCGGCACTGGCCGATCTGACCGCAGCGTACCGCTCGCCAGCGAAAGCGGCGGAAATGATCCAGGCCCATCTGCAGAAACATGGCGATAATGCATCCTTACGTGCTTTGTATGCTAACTATGTGCTGGCTGATAAACCTGAAGAATCCATTGCGGTGTATCAGCAAGTGCTCAAAGATGACAGTAAAGATTTTGTCGCGCTGAATAACTACGCCTGGTTGTTGTCTGAACAAAACAAGCTGGACGAAGCCGTGGTACAAATTCGCCGAGCGCTTAAACTGGTGCCAAATCATCCGGATGTACTGGATACTTACGGTAAAATTTTACTGAAACAGCAAAAATTCCAGCAAGCGGAAGAAACCTTTGCCAAGTCGCTGGAAATCAGACCGAAACATGCTGAAGTACAACTGCATTACGTGGAGTCGCTGATCAAAACCGATCAGAAAAACAAAGCCAAGGCAGTGTTAAGCACGATCGAAACCACAGACCAAGCCTTGTTAAAGCGTAAAGCTGAACTGGAAACGGCAATCTAAGTTAACTCCGATTCTGAACATTGGAAGCCTGGCTAAATGCCGGGCTTTTTTACATGCGCAGCAATAGGTCAGCTTCCAGGATGCGTAGGTTGAATGCCAAACCTTGGGCTTACCACGAAGTGCACCACCAAGTGCACCACGAAGTGCGACCTGTAATGCCCAATGCAGAGCGACAGTCCAACAGTTGATGGCTGAGTCGCGGTAAATGAAAAAGCCGAGGGAGTTTTGGTGCCTTCCAGCCCTTTGCAGAGCTCTGTCCTATTGACCGACCATTCACATTATCAACAGCATGAGGCTGGACGCCAAGCGTTGGATTGGACGTCAAGAGCATAAGCAGGAATAGCATGGGTTCTATCAGAGCAAAAAACCCGGCGAGAATGCCGGGTTTTTTATACTTGCGAAACTGTCGCACTGTAAAAACAGTGCGACAACTGGCAAATTATTGTGCTTTTTTGTTTCTGCGGCTGAAGCCTAAACCTAGCAGGCCTAAACCTAACACTGCAACTGAAGTTGGCTCAGGTACTGAGAACGACAGTGAACCGTCATGCAGGGCGCGAGCTAAAGTAAAGGTCTTAGTTCCGGCGTCATAACCAGTCACAGCTGGTAAGGCAGCTACGTTTTGGTCAACCAGAAAGTTAAACTTCTGCTGTAGACCGTCTAACGCCAACTCGTCATGCAATTCACGGAAAGATTTGTTCACACCATTTGAATTGGTGTTAAACAGATCGCCTGCAACTACACCATTGATACTGTCAGTGGTGTTAAAGTTGGTTAAATAACCAGCCAAAATGGTTGCGCTTGGAATGTTGCCACCAGTGGTCACACTCATATCAAACAACCGGGTAAAACAGGCTGTGTTATTTGCGATGGCACAAGATGACACGTTGGTGGTTGCATAGAAAGAAATAGTACCGCTAGTCCAGTTTACACCACCGAACGCATCGATAGTACCAACCAGATTGTCAAAACCAAAACTCAGTTCCCAGCCATTTTTATAACCATTATTGCTTGGACCAAAGGCGCCAAACTGTTGTGGTAAAAATGAACTGATGGAGTTGTTGCCAAACAAAGCGGCAAAGTTATTAAAACCTGAGCCTTTTAAACCACCGGTAGAAGTGATCACATCACCAGCATCGATAGTTAAGTTGTTGTTGGTATCAACCACTTTTGACCATGAGTTGTAGTTAAACTGCAGCTCTTCTAACCAGCCAGTGGTGGTCACACCATCGACTTTATTGGCGTTACCGCCATAGTTAGCTCCGATATCGATGTAGATTGGTTGCGCAAATACTGGTGCTGCTAACAGTGATGCGACTAACGCTAATGCTTTCACTTTCATTTGATACTCTCCGTTGAATTTGGGTCATGCTCTGCCTTTGCTTAATAGATAAAGCAAAGGCTGTGCCAAGTGTTAAATCATTGATTTTAAATGCATTTAAAAAGAGTGGTTTCACTACTGATAAAAAAGCTGACACCAGGTGAAAAGTTTTGGCCAGAATTATGGAACAGCGTTATCGCACTGGCTCGAGCCACCACCCGACTGAGATAGTACTGAACAAAGTTTAAGATGGCATTGTCTGACATCCCGCGCTGGCTATAAAAAAACAGCCATCATAATAAGGATGGCTGTTTTTGGTCTCTCAAGTCGATTTTGAAGCTGTCAGCTCATTTGCAGAATTTTTTTCAGCCGCCAGAACATATACTTTTGCAGCGGGTTTTTATTGCCAAATGGCCGCCAGGTTTTAATCAGTTTGTTACGATAGGCATCAAAATGTAAGCCGTGCGGCGCATGGATCACGTCGCCGCGTTGCAGAATGATTTTCAGCACATTGGTGCAAAGCACACCAGCTGCCAATGAAATACCCATACAAGTCGAAGGCACTTTTTTCTTGAAGAAATTGACAGAACTGCGTTCCACCAAATAATGCCGTTGTTGCACCGATGGCGAAACGCCAATCACAAAACGCATAATATTGTCGCTGAAGATTTGCTGCCGCTCGGCTTCTGTGGCATTTGCCGGCGTCGCTTGCATACAAAAGTATTCTTCAAAGGTCATCTGGCCCGGCATAAATACCAGCATGGCAGTGCCCATCCCCATCGGCGCTGCCGTGATACAAGGAATGCCTTTTTCATAACAACGTTGAAAAACTTTCCGCCGGATTTCCAGCGCAAAAATATCCAGGCTATCAATATAAATGGAGACGCCATCCAAAAACTCTTCCAGATTATCTTCATTGATACCCTGATCAAAATTACGGATTTTTGCTTCCGGATTGATATTACTCAGGGTTTGCTCCATCACCGCAGCTTTAGGCTGCCCCACCGTCAGCATAGATGCCCCGGCCTGGCGATTGAAGTTAGGAATATCGTAGGTATCCAGATCTGAAATATGAAACTGCCCTATGCCCAGCCTGGCACACACAATCGCATGGTCGCCACCGACACCACCCAAGCCACCGATAGCCACTTTGGTATGACGTAAAACTTGTTGTTCAGCTGCGGTGACCCAACCGATATTGCGGGAAAATGCTTCATTGTAATCAAACTTATACTCAGACACATCAGCCTCCTTGGCTGTTTGCTGCTATCAGGCTAAAGCAATCGCCCGACCAAAATAGTTATCTTCTGATTCTGCTGTCGTGCCATCGTTTCGGAATAAGTCAGCTTCGACACTTTCCAGCAATTTGACATAACCAGAACTCATGGTTTTTTTCAGCGATCGGGAGTCAACATAATAAGGTGCGCGCTTGCCATGAAATTCAATGGTTTCACCAATTTTGGTGAAATTAATACCGACAAAACTCAAACTACGGGCCAATCGCGGCTCCATCATCACAAACACATGATAACGTTTGGTTTTATAAGACATAGCTGCTGCAGCCATATACAAACAGATGGCAATAAAAGGGAAACAACGCAGTTCAGTGGCAGAAAACACCGATTCATCAATCACACCGGTCGCCCCACCTTCAAACTTATCAATTTGACGCTTGCGAAAGGCGGCTGGTACTGCCAAGCGTGACATTTCACAAACTTCTGAGCGGGCAAAATTTTTCGGATGCAGTTTTTCGTCAGTCAGTGAATGTGAACAAAATTGCTCCATTGGCAGCAATTCTTGATCGTCAGAAGAGGTTATCAACCGAACTGTGCCTGCCAGAGCAGAACTTTTCAGGTGACGAATAAAACAGTGAATAGCTCTTGGGTCAAACTCATCAAACTCTTCGTAACCTTGCCGGACATCTTCAAAATGCAATTCTTCACAGTAAACCTGATGTCTAAGCTTGTAAACTTCCCGACGAAGCTCGTCAGATTTAGCAATCTGTGGTTTTAGATACATCGAAAAGTGCTCTGCAATTGAGTTTGCTTCATTACTGGCAAGCGTAGACATGGCCTTTTTAACAAGGGGACCAATAATTGGTTTGTCCGCTAAGCCTTTCAGCTGTTTCATATGATACCTCGTTAAATTAGGATCAGGAAAACAGTATCACGCTGTTTTCCTGCTTTAGCCTGACAGAAAATACCTAACCCTATCTAACCACAACTAATATTTAATTTTCCAAAAAATAACTCTTTAACTTGATTGGAATCACAGAAAATGCCGTGTTGTAGCCAATATCGTACAAATGTTCTTTTTCTGCACTGGTCATATCAAACTTTACCGAAGAAATATGACCAGTATTAATCACCACAGTGTTATGCCAGAATTGCGCGTGTACATACTCTCTGGACACTGCATTCATAAAAGTCTGGATCAACATCAGCAGATAAGACTTAAGCGGAAACAACCTGCTGTGTCTGACCGGTCCAAACTCACTTTCACTTTTCAAACGGAAACATAACACCGGCACGCCCTGACAGGACCAGTCCTGATGTAAAGCATCTTCTGACAACACCACCCCATCCGTCATGATGTGGTCACCAAACTTTTTAAATGAAAACATCAGTGGAATGGACATCGAATAGCGCACCGCCAGCGACACTTTAAAATCCGGGGTATTTTTTTTATTAAATACCACAGGGCCACCACCATTAATATCTGTGGCTAATACATGTAAATCCAATTCCATGTCGGCAAAAGTACGACCACCTAATTGCTGATCCATCCATTGCTCAAAAAAATCACCACTGGACAAACCACCGGTTCGCAATAAGTTAATCAGCGAAAAGCCACGAAACTGACGGAAATCAGTCTCCAGCGCCAGTTGTTTTAATTCCACCAGACTTTTACCTGACGCCAGCAAAGCCGCCACAATACTGCCGCCAGACACCCCGACTACAGTGGTAAATTCCAGTTCTAACTGACGGAGCGCATTTAATATACCGATATAACAAGGGAGTCTGGTACCACCACCGGAAAAAATAGGCACAATTTCACGACTGTTGCCTGCGCTGAACGACGACATCCACACTCCTTTAGCCGGTTTTGCTGTCAAAGTCTGGTTTTGAGTATGAACCAAAATACTAAAGTTGCGAATTTGATTTCCTCAGCCAGCATCCGCGGTTACACTTATTTCCTGCAAAAATCTTAGCCTGAGATGGTATCGAAATGCAAAAAATTTTACTGTTTATCAGTATGTTATATTCATGTGCTCTGCAAGCGGCAGATTTAGTGTCTTTATTGCCTCAGGTCAAACCCGCCGTGGTGGCTATTGGCATCTATAATCCAACCGCAGCGCCAAGGCTGAAATTAATCGGCTCCGGTTTTGCCGTGTCGCCAGGGAACCGCATCGCCACCAACTTTCATGTGATAGAAAAAACACTCAATAGCAGTCAGAATGAAAGTTATGTGGTGTTATCTGGCCATGGCCCTCAACCAACCATGCATCGGATCCAGCACACAGTATCAAGTAGAGAGCATGATTTGGCGCTGCTAACGATAGCAGAAAAATTGCCTTTTCTGGCCCTGGCAAGTTCTGAGCTGATTGCTGAAGGTACCGAAATAGCCTTTACTGGTTATCCTATCACCGGCGTTTTGGGACTATACCCTGCCACCCACCGCGGCATTATCAGTGCAGTAACCCCAATTGCCATTCCGGCGGATCATTCCACCGCTTTAAATCCACGCACCTTGCGACAATTACAACAACCTTTTATGGTGTATCAGTTGGATGCCACCGCATACCCAGGCAATAGCGGTAGCGCCGTTTATCGTCAGTCTGATGGCAAGGTAGTGGCGATCATTAACATGGTGTTAGTCAAATCCAGCAGAGAAGCCGTATTAAGTGATCCAAGCGGCATCAGCTTTGCTATCCCGGTGACTCACTTACAACAGTTATTACAAAAACAATAACAGAGATTAAACCATGTTCGAAGCTCTTGAGTTTGGCCGTTATGGCTTTTTGACAGCAGCCGCTGGTTATCTGGTGTTTTTTGCCTTGTTGTTGACCGTCAGAAGCAAAACCGCGCATAAAAGCCTGCTCCTCAGCTATAGCCTGTTGTCGGTACTCTGGGCTTTGGCCAACAGTCAAATACAGTTTGATCCATATTCTGCGCATTATTCTTTTCTGGTAGAAAATCTGCAGAAAATCGCCTTGTTTTTTTTCTTATTTGCCGCGCTGAATAAAAAAGATCTGTCGTTGCGCGAACTGTTAATGCAGAAAAAAAGCCAGCTTTTGCTGCTGTTGTTTGGCTGCTGGCTAATCATGGGCTCGGTCGGACTTTTGGGTTTACAAATTCAACTCATGTCTGCGTTAATGCTGACCATAGTACTGATGGCACTGATTGAAACCATTTATCGGCAGTCGGCGCTACAAAAATGGCAATTTAAACCGTTAATTATTGCCCTGGGTGTGGTGCTGCTATTTGATTTTTATCTGCTGGCAGAAGCGACCTTGCTTGGCCGGATTAACCATCAGACCTGGCAGGCCAGAGGTTATGTCCACGTGTTAATGCTGCCATTTTTAGTAGTCGCGGTAAAACGGATTAAATCCTGGGGTATTAACGTTTATGTCTCCAGAGATATTGTGTTGCAAAGTTCACTGGTGCTGGCTTCAGGAGTGTACCTTTGTATTTTGGCTCTGGTTGGATATTACCTGAGTTATTTTGGTGGTGATTGGACCACCTTATTACAGGTCGTTTTTATCGTGGGTGGCTGTGTCATCCTGTCAGTGCTGCTGTTTTCTGATGCGATCCGCCGCAAGTATAAAGTTTTTATAGAAAAACATTTTTTTGCTAACACTTTTGACTATCGTGAAAAATGGGTAGCTCTGAGTCGGGAATTAAAACAAATAGAAATTGCCGATCAAAATGCCCCTGCCGTTTGTATCCAGGCCTGGTGCCATGCCATTGGCTACAGTCGTGGTGCTTTGTTACGCTTTGTGCAAACTAAAGCTGAAGTACTGGCAACCACAGCTGATTATCAACCCAACGAGCAGGATCTGGCACTGACCCTGTTATATCAACATAAATTTTCGAAGAAAAACTGGTTGCTTGACTTCGATGACCGCCACGACCCTGATGTGAAAGATTTTCTCCAATTGCAAGCCAGCCACAAACCGTCTTTTTCCTTGCTGGTACCAATCCAGCATAATGGCCAGCTTTGGGGCTGCTGTTTGTTATCGCCTGAAGTGAATGAACGGCTAAAACTCAACTGGGAACTGCGGGATTATCTGAATGCGGTCTCTGAACAAATTTCCAGTTCTTTGTTCATGAGCGAAGCCAGTAAAACTTTGTCAGAGAATGCCCAGTTTATAGCGTTCAGTCGGATGTCGGCCTTTGTGCTGCATGATTTAAAAAATGTCAAAGCACAAATCGATATGCTGCTTAAAAATGCGAAAAAACACCGGCATAATCCAGAGTTCGTCGATGATGCCTTTGACACTATCGAAGCTATGCAAACCCGGTTACAAAATATGCTGGCGCAATTGACCAATAAACAATCCGTTCAGGAACAAAAAAAACAGGTCCAGGTGGCCACCTTATTACAGAAACTGATTGATGAAAGATGCAGTCATCAGGAACCAGTACCGCAATTAATTGTCACTGAAGACTGTAAACTATTTCTTGATGCGGAACGTTTTACCAATGTGCTATTTCATTTGATCGATAATGCGCAACAAGCCACTGCAGCAGATGGTGAAGTCAGGCTGAAGCTGAGCGTGCAGGACAGTTGGCTGCATTTAACCATCAGCGATACAGGTTGTGGTATGAGCGCAGATTTTATTCGAGACCGTTTATTTAAACCTTTTGATACGACCAAAGGTAACGCCGGCATGGGTATTGGTGCCCACGATGCGCTGACCTTTATTCAGCAGCAACTTGGGGCGCTGGAAGTACACAGCGAATTAGATGTTGGTACTACCTTTACCATCAGGCTTCCATTACACTAAGAACACCTTAAACACGGAACGTTGTATGAAAACTTTACTCGCAATTGATGATGATGTAGGCATTCAGAAACAGTTAAAATGGAGTTTAACCGATTATGAACTTATCCTCGCTGGGGATCGTGCTTCAGCTTTACAGCAACTCAGACGTTATGAACCTGCAGTCGTCACCCTCGATTTGGGCTTACCGCCGGATCCGACCAATGCGACTGAAGGTCTGGCTTGTCTGACCGAAATTCTGCAACACAATCCGGACTGTAAAGTCATTGTCATTACTGGCAGCACAGATACAGAGCATGCGCTGCAAGCTGTGGCACTGGGTGCTTATGACTATTATCAGAAGCCGATTGATGTCGATGTGCTGAATGTGATTGTCAGCCGTGCTTTTAAGCTCAGTGAACTGGAAGCAGAGAATAAAGCGCTCAAAGCCAGTAACTATAAAAGCCAGGATATCATCGGTAACAGCGAAGCCATTCTGAAAGCCTGTCGCATGGTGGAGAAAATCGCGCCAACTGAAATCACCACCCTGCTGTTAGGTGAAAGCGGCACCGGCAAAGAAGTGTTTGCCCGCTCGATCCATAAACAAAGTCCCAGGGTAAGCAGACCTTTTGTCGCCATCAACTGTGCATCTATTCCGGATAATTTGCTGGAAAGCGAGTTATTTGGTTACGAAAAAGGTGCATTTACCGGTGCACACA
Organism: Rheinheimera sp. B2H12; assembly: GCF_059620065.1. Classification (NCBI taxonomy): domain Bacteria; kingdom Pseudomonadati; phylum Pseudomonadota; class Gammaproteobacteria; order Chromatiales; family Chromatiaceae; genus Rheinheimera; species Rheinheimera sp. B2H12. The sequence goes on from NZ_CM184363.1 coordinate 3,197,505, forward strand.
AAACGACATTAGGTAAAATTGAAACTGCGAATGGTGGCACTTTAATGCTGGATGAAATTGGCGATATGCCACTGGCATTACAGGCAAAAATGTTACGTTTCCTGCAAGAGCGGGTTATTGAACGAGTTGGGGGTCGAAGTGAAATCGAAGTTGATGTTCGTGTCATCTGCGCCACCCACCGTAACTTAGCGGAAATGGTCGCTGAAGGCTCATTCCGGGAAGATTTATTCTATCGGGTGAGTGAGATCACCTTAAATATCCCGCCGTTGCGTAATCGTGGTCAGGATATTATCGTGATCGCCAAGTCATTACTGCAAAAGTTCAATGTTGAATTTAACACGAATATTCAGGGATTTACCGAGGATGCCATCAACGCTATGTTAGGGCATCGCTGGCCTGGTAATATTCGCGAATTACAAAATAAGCTAAAGTCTGCCGTCATTATGGCTGACAACAAGTTTATCTGTGCCGAAGACCTGGGACTATCGGCACAACAATCGTCAAGTCCCCCCACCATGACATTGCGAAAAGTGCGGGAATTGGCCGAAACCCAGGCCATTCGGCACGCTTATAATTTGTCAAATGGCAATCTGTCAAAAACAGCAGATGTACTCGGCGTAACGCGCCCGACTTTATATGCGTTAATCGAAAAGTATAAAATGTTGGATTTGCGCAGCTCCGAAATTGAAATCAGCAATGGCTCCGCTGCCAGCGAGGTCTGATAGCAGCAGATGCCGGTTTTATCATTTTTCCAATAGTTGGACGCCAAGCGTTGGACGCCAAGCGTTGGACGCCACGCGTTGGACGCCAAGCGTTGGATGCCACAAAGCCCAGCACTGCAACATTTTCTACCAAACACCTTTCTATGACAGCTGTCAGACTGCCCCGACGCTTTGCGCCGGGTCCAGTCCCTATGTGAACCTACTATATACTGCATGCAAATCAGTAGGTTGAGCTCGATGTGTGTAGCTCAACACGTTGCTGATTGCAGAATAAAAAAAACCTGCACATAAAGCACAGGTTTTTTATTTTACTACCTACTCAGCGGCAAAGATTACAGGCTAATGCCTTTTTTCTCTGCACGTTGGCGGATAATGTTTGACCAGCCGTTGGCAAATTTTGCCTGGCCGTTATCACGTGCTAATTGCGCATGACGATTGGCTTCTTTCAGTTTTCCCTGATCAAAATAGGCAACTAACAAATCAGCATGCACCTTGCCTTTATCTTTGACACCGTTTTCCAGTGCTTTTAATAAGGCATTGACAGCTGCATCTGTTTGATTCGCCAGCAACAGGGCATTACCCTGCCGACGGTATAAATCACCATCTCTTTCAGCCTGAGCGAGTTCACCGAAATAAGCAGCAGCTTTCTTAAAATCACGGGCAGCATTATAAGAACTGGCGATTGCCAGCATATTGGCACGGTCTTTTTTCACCAGACCGGCTTTCATATGCTTTTCTAATAATGCAGCAGATTTATAAGGCACATTGTTGTTGCTATACAGTTGCGACAACAGCTTAATTTCGTTTTCTTTCGTCAGATAACCTTGCTTATAAGCCATATTGAAAATAGCTAAAGCACGGTCATACTGTTCGTCCATCGCGTAGAACTGGCCTAAACTGATCCATGACATCTTTTCCTGAGGGAACAGAGTCACGATGGTTTCAAGCACTTCAATCGCTTTTTTGTTTTGCTTAAGTTCATAATAAGCAACGTACTTCATATCATAAGCAGCCTTTTTAGGCTCTTTGAAGTAAGCGATTGCCTTATCAGCATGCGGGATAATTTTAGCAAACTGTTTTAACTCGTAATAACAGTTTGCAATCCGCATCTCGACATCAGGATTCAGTTCACCAGTAAAATCCAGCCAGGCTGTATACAGCTTGATAGCCTTCTCATACTGTTTTTCCATCAAAGTGATGTCAGCTAAGGTCTTTAACGAAGCCGAATGGTCAGCAAAACTCAGCACATCAAGCTTGACTGCTTCTTCCAGAAAACGGGAAGCTTTGGCCGGATTTTTCTCAGCGTATAAAGAGCCGAGGAATCTGGCGCGAAATGCTTTGTCGAAATCTGTAGTGGCCTGAATCGGCTCCAGCAATGCTATAGCTTCTGCAATTTGATTTGCATTGTATAACTCATATGCTTTCGCAATGGCTTTACCAACTTTTTCACCAACAGCCTGAGATTTGCGCGCTTTACGTTCGGCAATTTTTGCCGCATCAGGTGCAGCAAAAGCTGAACTGACAGGTAAAGCAGCCACACCGACCACAGCAAACACCATCAACGCAGATGTAAGTTTATTAAATTTCATAATTAACCCCCACTGCTATCAAGGTTGAAGTCAAGCTGGATAGTCAGACCTGTTTGTTTTAAGGCCACACCATTTTCAACTTTCGCTGAATATTTCCAACGTTTCATTGCACGAATTGCTTCACGGTCAAATACCCGTTTTGGCTGCGCATCGATGACTTCAATTTCATCAACGCTACCATCTGGCATGATGGAAAAACGCAGTTTAACCCAGCCATTGATGCCATCACGTGCCGCTTGCGGCGGATATTTTGGTTCAATCCGAACGATCGGCGTCGCATCACCATCGCGCATCATCGCTGAAGAAGGATCGTTCAAACCAGCTTCTGCACCACCAATATCAACAGTAGGTGCATTAAAACCGATTGTACCGACATCATTCGTCTGCGTATCCTGCACCATTTGCTGCTTTGGCGGCTCAGGTGGCGGCGGTGGTGGCGGTGGCGGTACCCGAACACGAGTCTGAGCTTTTGATTCAGGCGGTGTCGAGTTTATTTCAATAACGATTTGTTCCTTTTTTGCATTGGTGAACGCATCATCCCCATCAACCAGGAACGCCATCAATACGTATAGGAAAAACGTTATTACCGCACCAAATAATAGTGAGAGTAATAACCTTACCATATTACTTATTCTCCGCAGCGATCGAGATCTTATCGATACCTGCCAGCTTGATTTGGTCCATGACTGAAACTACCACACCATGCTTCGCTTCTTTGTCCGCCAGAACGATTACAGTATCAGTTGGAGATTCAGCTAACAGTTTTTCTATGGTAGCGCCAACACGCTCCACGTCAACAGCACGTTTATCTAACCAGATTTCACCGTTTGCACGGATAGCAACGAAAATGGTTGCTGATGGTTTAGATTGTGCTTTTGCCGCTTTTGGACGGTTAACATCAATACCGGCTTCTTTCACAAATGACGTTGTCACAATGAAGAAGATCAGCATGATGAATACAACGTCCAGCATTGGAGTTAAGTCAATTGCTGCCTCTTCGGCTTCACGTCTGATTCTACGTGCCATAAATTACTCTCTATCAATGATGAGGCAAGCTGTCAGCCAATTTATGAACTGCTGACTTGACCTTACCTTCCAATTTGGACGATACAAATACGCCAGATAAACATGCAACCATACCAGCCATTGTTGGAATTGTTGCCATTGAAATACCTGCCGCCATCAGTCTTGGGTTACCAGTTCCTTGTACCGCCATAATTTCAAATACAGCGATCATACCGGTTACAGTGCCTAACAAACCAATCATCGGACAAACAGCAATTAAGGTATTAATTACATTCATCCGCTCTTTCAGTTTAGATTCAGCTTCTGACACCCACGCATCACGGATTTTATGCGCATACCATGAGGTTGTATCGGTGCGTGCGTTCCAGTCTGCGATGATCTTGTCACGCAGAACTGGATACTCACGGGCGATAAACCAAAAGCGCTCAATGATTAAAACCCACATCATAAAGAGCACAAAGGCGACGATATATAATACATCTCCGCCGGTTGCGATAAAATCCCTGACAGATTCCCAAAGCTCTATCAGGCTATGCATTATGCTTTCTCCTTCTCCGCATGAGCAGCGATGATACCAGCGCTTTGCTCATCCAGGATATGCAGGATTGAGTTAGATTTAGACTGTAACAGTGAGTGGATGAACAGCAGTGGTAATGCACACAGCAGACCCTGAACTGTTGTTACCAACGCCATTGAAATCTGACCAGCCATGATTTTCGGATCACCAGTACCGTGCAGAGTAATCATCTGGAACGCACCGATCATACCAACAACTGTACCTAACAGACCCAGTAATGGACCTACTGCAGCAATCAGCTTCAGAATACCGATACCTTTTTCGATAGCCGGAGTTTCGCGCATAATGGCTTCATCCAGTTTCAGCTCCAGGTTTTCTACGTCAACGTTTTTGTTGTCGTGGTAAACTTTCAGGATACGGCCCAGCGCGTTTTTCTCTGATGGGTTAGACAGGTTTTTCAGTTGACCATTGATACCAGACTGAGCGCTGGTCAGGGCAATGTAACGAACTGCTGCAATCAACAGACCGATGATTAACAGGACAGTGATTACGTAACCTGGAGTACCACCTGAGTGGAACTGTTCTTCCAGCGTAGCTTCCTGAGTTTTCAGACGCAGTAAGTTTCCGCCAGTTGGGTCAACATAAACTGGTGCAACAGAACCTGCAGCTGTGTTTTTGAAACTTACCGCATCAGCAACAATATAATCTTCTGGCTGTTTTGCCAGAGGTTGCATTTGCTGAGTTTCAGAGTTGAATACCAGGTAACCAGTATCAGAGATCAGGTTGAATGAACCAACACGGGTAATATTGCCCTGAGCAGTTTCACCTTCCAGTGTGACATAAGAAGAATCGAACTTAGTGACCTTGGAAGACTCTGTCATTTCAGTTTGCAGAGCGATCCACAGTTCTTCTAATTCATTGATAGTTGGTAATTCTTTTGCAACAGACAGTTTTTTCAGCAGTTCTTCACGGCCTTTATACTGTGCGCTGATGTTTGACGTAGAGATTGCACCGATAGTTTCAGTGGCGTTACCACGGACGATACCAAACATCTCACCTAAAGTACCCTGAGCAGCTTGTAACTCAGCTTCTTTAGCAGCCAGTTTGCCTTCATTGTCAGCAAATTTTTGCGTTAATGCTTTACCACGAGCTTCTTCAGCAGCAAAAGCGGCTTTGGCTTTGTTTAACAGTGCTTGTTTGTCAGCGCGGTCAGACAAAAACTCCTGCTCACGAGCAGTATCCAGTTTAGCTTCGGAAGCGCGGTCTTTTTTCACTTGCTCTAACAGCTGATCCAGCTTGGCTGTATCTGCTGCAGCAGATAAACATACGCCCGCTGACATGGTCATAGCAGCAGCAATGACTAAACCTTTAAACACTTTCTTCATTTATAATTACTCCGCTGCTAACACTGGAAGTTTTAATAAGGCTACCGGAGCTTGTTTACCGGCAACACGAATAGCTAACTTGGTTGACTGCAGGTATTCTTCACCCAGAGCTTCCCACTGATTCGTTTTCTTATTCCACATCCAGGCTTGTTTGTCATCCAGCGTCTGAGCTAAAAACGCAACACGACCAATCACCACGAAGTTTACGGTTTTCTCGCCGCCATCAACATTCAGTTTGTCAGTGTAAGTATTCAGTACTGTGCCTAACTGGCGTTCAGCCTGGTAAGCATCAATAACTAAACGATACATCTCAGAAGTTGCAAAGTTTGAATTTGTCAAGCTGTCACGAACACGTTGAATACGCGCCAGACGCTTTTCCAAGTCGATAGGCATATCAGCTTTCACGAAAGCTTCGAGCGTATCAATCATTTTGTACATTAAAGGAACGATGCCTTGTTTAGTACCTTCGATGGTGCCAATTTGCTTGTCAAAAGAAGCAAGGTTGGCATCCTGATCAGCCACCAGAGTTGCAACGTGGTCGTTGTAAATCTTCAGGTTTTCAGTTTGCTCTACCATAACACGGTATTCAGCCAGTAATTCTGCTGATTGTTCGTAGATGTTATTAACTTTTTCCTGAGACTGAGCTGAAGCTTTAGTGATTTGAACACCAACGTTGGTGATCTCTTTCAATGAAGATGCCTGAGCAACTCCACCGAACATGAAGGCACCAACGACTGCTGATGCGATCAGGCTTTTACGAATTTTATTGTTAGACATAGTTCCCAACCAATAATTGCTGATTAACGTAACCTGTATAGTGAAAGGTCAGACTTGTAAAAAAGTATGACCTGGTTAGAGGGTAAACCGTCCGCATCATTGCAGCAATTCCGGGGGTTGTCAATATAAGCACCACAGCTCCCAGCCGTTGTTTGCTGAAATTTTTGCTTGCAATTTACCCTTGCATGAATGTTTAAAATTTCTCAATTAAAAAATTAAAAAACCATTCATTTTTTAGTTTATTTTATGTTCGGCGTCAGTTTGCCTGAACTATACAACTTCACCATTTGCTCAAGTGAAATGGCTTTGATTTTTGACCCCTGACCAGCAGCGCCAAACGCCTGGTAGCGGTCTTTACAGATCTCAGTCATGGCCTTGACTGATTCCTGTAAATACTTGCGTGGATCAAACTCTGCTGGATTTTGCGCCATAAAACGGCGAATTGCACCCGTCGAGGCCAGGCGCAAATCGGTGTCAATATTGATTTTACGCACGCCGTGTTTGATGCCTTCCTGAATTTGTTCCACCGGCACACCATAGGTTTCACCAATGGCGCCGCCATATTGATTAATAATGGCCAGCCAGTCTTGTGGTACTGAACTGGAACCATGCATTACCAGATGGGTATCCGGAATGCGGGCGTGAATTTCTTTAATCCGTTCAATCGCCAGAATATCACCTGTCGGCGGCCGGCTAAATTTGTAAGCACCGTGTGAAGTCCCTACCGCAATCGCCAGTGCATCCACGCCAGTCGCTTTCACAAACTGCGCAGCTTCTTCCGGATCGGTCAGCATCTGGTCATGACTGAGCACACCTTCGGCGCCAATACCGTCTTCTTCACCTGCTGTACCTGTTTCAAGACTACCTAAACACCCTAATTCGCCTTCGACTGAAACACCACCAGCGTGAGCCATTTCTACAACACTGCGAGTTACATTGACGTTGTAGTCATAATCCATCGGTGTTTTGCCATCAGTCCCTAAGGAGCCATCCATCATCACCGATGAAAAGCCCAATTGGATCGCCTGTAAACAGACCGCCGGTGACGTACCGTGGTCCTGATGCATCACCACCGGAATATGCGGAAACTCTTCCACCGCCGCCAGGATCATATGGCGCAGGAAAGGCGCACCGGCATACTTACGAGCGCCGGCAGAAGCCTGTACTATCACCGGACTGTCAGTGGCATCTGCGGCCATCATGATGGCGCGGATCTGTTCTAAATTGTTGACGTTAAATGCAGGAACCGCGTAACCAAATTCAGCTGCATGATCAAGCATTTGCCGTAACGATATTAAAGCCATAAAGTTCTCTCTTTAGGTAGGGTGCAGAAATTAAGCACTGACGCCAGCGGCTGTTGCTACAGCGCAGCTTGCCGGTTGAACCGATCGTATGGCTGCCGTCAGTACCTTGTATGGTTTAGCCGTTTAAAGCCCGCTGTTGTAAGATTTCTACTGCCGGTAAGGTTTTGCCTTCGAGGAATTCCAGGAAAGCACCACCACCGGTGGAAATATAAGAAATCTGCTCAGCCACACCATATTTATCAATAGCTGCCAGCGTGTCACCGCCACCAGCAATAGAAAATGCATTACTTTGCGCAATCGCTTCGGCGATAGCCTTGGTGCCGGCGGAGAACTGCTCAAATTCGAACACCCCGACCGGACCATTCCAGACGATTGTACCGGCATTTTTTAAAATGTTAACTAACGCAGCAGTACTGTCAGGGCCTATATCAAAAACCATGTCATCGATGGAAATGTCCGCTACTTGTTTTAACTCTGCCACCGCATCTTCGCTAAATGCTTTGCCTGTCACAACGTCTGTTGGCACCGGAATATGGCCGCCATTGGCGGTCGCCGCCGCCATCAATCGTTGTGCTTCCGGGATTAAGTCATTTTCACAAAGGGACTTACCGACATTGTGGCCAGTTGCCGCAATGAATGTATTGGCAATACCGCCACCGACGACCAATTGATCAACAATGCCTGACAGTGACTCTAAAACTGTCAGTTTAGTTGACACTTTAGAACCACCCACAATAGCCACTAACGGCCGTTTTGGATTTTTTAACGCTGCAGCCAGTGCATCCAGCTCAGCGGCTAATAAAGGACCGGCACAAGCCACGGCGGCAAAACGTGCCACCCCATGGGTAGTCGCCTGCGCGCGATGCGCGGTGCCAAATGCATCCATCACAAACACATCACATAAAGCCGCCAGTCTGCGGGATAACGTCTCGTCGTTTTTGCCTTCGCCTTGGTTAAAACGAACGTTTTCAAACACCACCACTTCACCGGCTGCAACGTCAATCCCGTCCAGGTAGTCTGCGGCCAGTCTGACCGGTGCAGTTAATGCGTTTTGCAGATAGTCGACCACCGGCTGCATGGAGAATTCAGCCGCATAAACGCCCTCTTCCGGCCGCCCAAGGTGTGAACACACCATCACTTTGGCTCCTTTATCCAGCGCCAGTTGAATGGTTGGCAGTGCTGCCCGTAACCGGGCATCTGAGGTGACTTTACCGTTTTTTACCGGCACATTTAAGTCTTCGCGGATCAGCACTCTTTTTCCGGCCAAATCCAGATCAGCCATTTTAATTACCGACATGACAAGCTCCTTCTGAGAAATGAGATAAATCTGACTGCATCATGGCACAGGCGGTATCAATCATTCTGTTGGCAAAACCCCATTCGTTGTCGCACCAAACCAAACATTTTACCAACCGCTTATGACTGACTCTGGTTTGCGAGCCGTCAACAATGCAGGAATGTGGATCATGATTAAAATCAACTGACACTAAAGGCTCTTCAGTGTAGTCAAGAATTTGTGGCAATAATTGTTGCCGTGCTTGCATAAAGGCGGCATTAATAGCCTCGACAGTGACATCCTGATGCAGGGTGACACTTAAATCCATCGCTGTGACATTGACGGTGGGCACCCGCACCGCAATGGCTTCGAAACGACCGGCCAGATGCGGCATGATGCGCTCAATGCCGCGTGCCAGTTTGGTATCGACCGGAATGATCGACTGACTGGCAGCACGGGTCCGCCGCAGATCCGGATGGTAAGCATCAATCACCTGCTGATCATGCATCGAGGCATGAATAGTGGTAATAGTACCGCTTTCTACGCCAAAACTGGCATCCAGCACACTCAGCACCGGGATAATACAGTTGGTGGTACAGGAACCAGCCGACACCACCCGCATCGTCGGCGTCAGCTGTTGATGATTAATCCCATAAATAACAGTGGCATCGATATCCTGGCCAGCCGGATGAGAAAATAACACTTTTTTCGCCCCGGCCGTTAAATGCAACATGGCATCAGCACGGCTGGAAAATACCCCGGTACATTCCAGCACTATGTCAACATTCAGCTCAGCCCAAGGTAACAACGCTGGATCAGCCTGATGAAACAGCGCAATGGCATCACCAGCCACCATCAGGGTTTGTTGTTGCAAAACTACAGGAAAGGCAAAACGACCGTGAGAAGTGTCATATTTCAACAGATGAGCCATACCCCTGGCTTCAGCCAGCTCGTTGATGGCGACTACCTGAATTTTATGTTGTAAATTATTTTCATAAATCGCCCGCACTATATTACGGCCGATCCGGCCAAAGCCGTTGATTGCAACTCTGATGGTCATGCTGTTCCAGAACTATAAATAACCTGAACTCAGATTAAATAGACTGAAGGGGCAACATGCCCCTTCAAATTTGCTATTTTAACCTAACAAGGATTCCGCTGCCGCGAGTACTTTGGCGGTGGTAATGCCAAAGTATTCAAACAACTGCTCTGCAGGTGCTGATTCGCCAAAACTGGTCATGCCAATAATTTTACCGTTTAAACCGACATATTTATACCAACTATCGACAATACCAGCTTCCACTGCGACGCGCTTGGCGACAGCTGCAGGTAATACTGCTTCACGATAAGCGGCATCCTGCGCTTCAAACACATCAGTTGAAGGCATAGACACCACCCGAACCTGCCGGCCTTTGGCCGTCAGTTGGGCAGCAGCCTGCACCGCCAGTTCGACTTCGGAACCTGTGGCAATGAAAATCAGCTCAGGCGTGCCAGCACAATCGACCAGCACATAACCGCCTTTACGGATGTTCGCCACTTGTTCAGCTGTCCGTGCTTGCTGAACTAAATTTTGCCGGGTGAAAATCAGCGTCGTCGGCCCTTCGGTGTGTTCAATGGCTGCTTGCCAGGCCACCGCCGATTCCACTTGATCACAAGGCCGCCAGTTCATCAGATTTGGCGTCACCCGCAATGAAGCCAACTGCTCCACCGGTTGGTGGGTAGGACCGTCTTCACCCAGACCAATCGAATCGTGGGTGTAGACAAAAATCACCCGCTGTTTCATCAATGCGGCCATCCGCACTGCGTTGCGGGCATATTCCATAAACATCAGGAAAGTCGCGCCATAAGGCACGAAACCACCATGTAGGGCTATGCCATTCATAATGGCCGACATACCAAATTCACGTACGCCGTAATACAGGTAGTTGCCACTGGCATCTTCTGCACTCACACCTTTGCTGCCAGACCAGATGGTCAGGTTAGAGCCAGCCAAATCGGCCGAACCACCGAGCATTTCCGGTAACAATGGACCAAAAGCATTTAACGCATTTTGTGAAGCTTTACGACTGGCAATAGCCGCTGGTGTGGCTTGCAACTGAGCAATATAAGCATCTGACTGCTGACGCCAGTCGGCAGGTAACTCACCGGCCAGACGACGAGATAACTCAGCGGCCAGCTCAGGGTAAGCAGCAGCGTAAGCGGCAAATTGTTGCTGCCAGCTTTGTTGTAACTGCTGACCTTTGGTTTTGCCATCCCAAGCGGCATAAATGTCAGTTGGAATGTCAAAAGGCGCATGCTCCCACTGCAAAAACTCGCGACTGGCAGCAATTTCAGCATCGCCTAAAGGTGCGCCGTGGCAATCATGACTACCAGATTTGTTCGGGGAGCCATAACCAATAATGGTTTTGCAGCAGATTAAGGTTGGTTTGTCACTGTGAGCACGGGCTTCATCAATGGCTGCGCGAACAGCTTCGGCATCATGACCATCGACATCACGCACCACATGCCAGCCATAGGCTTCAAACCGGGCCGGGGTATTGTCGGTAAACCAGCCTTCGACATGACCGTCAATCGAAATACCGTTATCATCCCAGAATGCAATCAGTTTACCCAACCCCAGCGTGCCGGCTAATGAACAGGCCTCGTGCGAAACCCCTTCCATCAAACAACCATCGCCTAAAAAGGTATAGGTATAGTGATCAACCACGGCATGGCCAGGGCGGTTAAACTGCGCTGCTAATACTTTTTCAGCAATCGCCATCCCCACTGCATTGGTGACGCCCTGCCCTAATGGGCCTGTGGTGGTTTCGACACCAGGGGCATACCCATATTCCGGGTGGCCGGGCGTTTTAGAGTGCAGTTGACGAAATTGCTTTAAATCTTCAATCGATAAGTCATAGCCAGATAAATGCAACAGTGAATACAGCAACATAGAGCCATGACCATTGGAGAGAATAAATCGGTCACGGTTCGGCCAGCTCGGATCCTGGGGATTGTGATGCAGATAATCCCGCCACAGTACTTCGGCGATGTCCGCCATGCCCATAGGTGCACCCGGGTGACCCGATTTGGCTTTTTGTACTGCATCCATGCTCAGGGCACGGATGGCGTTAGCGAGTTGTTTACGAGATGGCATTGTCACTCCTGCTATTTTTGTCTGTTCTGAATTCCGGATGAAAGCCAGACATAATGATGAATAATGTACCCGAGCTCTGCTGGCCGTTTTGATACATTTAATTTTTTTTACATGGTCGCATTAGTTCGGCGGTATTTTCCCAGAGCCATGGCTATATGGCAAATTTTAATCTGCAAACGGGCCTGTTTCAGCTAAGTTTTGATCCAAAGCGCCGATACAGCGTATAGTGACGGCATGAAAGACGTCCGGGCGGCAGAAAAAACTGGCAAAGGACTAGCGCTTTTACTAGAATACACGGCCCAAATTTCCAGCGCCTGGCGCATTAACAACCAACTTGTGGAACTCGTTACATGGCACAACACATTTTTACCTCTGAATCTGTTTCTGAAGGACATCCGGATAAAATCGCTGACCAAATTTCTGATGCAGTGCTGGATGCCATTCTGGAGCAAGATCCAAAAGCCCGTGTCGCCTGCGAAACCTTCGTCAAGACCGGTATGGTGCTGGTGGGTGGTGAAATCACCACGTCGGCCTGGGTCGATATTGAAGAATTGACACGCAGCACTATTCGTGACATCGGTTATGTCCATTCTGATATGGGCTTTGATGCCAATTCCTGTGCCGTATTAAGCGCCATTGGTAAACAATCGCCGGATATTAACCAAGGTGTCGATAAAAAAGACCCGCACGAACAAGGTGCTGGCGATCAGGGTCTGATGTTTGGTTATGCCAGCAATGAAACTGATGTACTGATGCCTGCGCCTATCACTTTCTCGCACCGTTTAGTGCAACAGCAAGCGAAAGTACGCAAAGATGGTACCTTACCTTGGTTACGGCCAGACGCGAAATCTCAGCTGTCTTTTATTTATGAAAATGGCAAACCAGTGGGTATTGATGCTGTGGTGCTGTCTACTCAGCATTGCGACACCATCTCTACCGCTGATTTACGTGAAGCTGTGATGGAACATATCATCAAGCCAGTGTTACCGGCAGAATGGCTGAATCAAAGCACCAAGTATTTTATCAACCCAACCGGCCGTTTTGTCATCGGCGGCCCTATGGGTGACTGTGGTCTGACTGGCCGCAAAATCATCGTCGACAGTTACGGTGGCATGGCCCGCCATGGCGGTGGAGCTTTCTCGGGTAAAGACCCATCCAAAGTTGACCGTTCAGCGGCTTACGCCGCCCGTTATGTGGCGAAAAACATCGTGGCTGCCGGTCTGGCGGAACGCTGTGAGATCCAGGTGTCTTATGCGATTGGTGTGGCTGAGCCAACCTCGATTAGCGTTGAAACTTTTGGCACCAGCAAGCTGGCTGAAGATCAATTGATTGCGCTGATCCGTCGTCACTTTGATCTGCGTCCTTATGGTCTGATCCAGATGCTGGACCTGGAGCGTCCAATTTACCGTGCGACCGCAGCTTACGGTCACTTTGGCCGCAACGAGTTCCCTTGGGAGCAAACCAACAAAGCCGAGGCGCTGCGCGCTGACGCCGGTTTATAATTCTTTTCTGATGAAACATGGAGAGCTTAGCTCTCCATTTTTTTAACAGTAAAAACAAAAAACAATTTATTTACAATTGCCGATTTCTGTTGCTATCCGCCAAAGAAGTTTTTATAACTGTCTGCGGCATTGCCTGATGCCGATTGATTGCAGCAACACTAAAAAGGAAAAAATATGTCTGCACCTACCCAAGCTCACACGCCGCCGCAGGCGCAAAGCTGGTTAAACCGCTGCCTGAATGCTATTGAACGCGTTGGTAATAAACTGCCCGATCCAGCCATTTTATTTGGTCTGTTTATGGTGGCAGTCTGGATTATTTCCTGGGCGCTGTCTGGCACTAGCTTTAGCGAAATAGACCCGCGTACCGGACAACCGATCCAAATCACTAACTTACTGGCAGGTGATCAATTCACCTTGTTTATGTCAAAAATTGTCAGCACCTTTGTCAACTTCCCGCCTTTAGGTGTGGTGCTGGTGGCGATGCTGGGTCTGGGCGTGGCCGAATACACCGGTTTTATTAATGCTGGTTTGCGCTCAATTCTGGCGGTGACGCCAAAGCTACTGTTAACGCCGGTGTTAATTGCGGTCGGTATTTTAAGCCATGTCGCGGTCGATGCCGGTTATGTACTGGTGATCCCGCTCGGTGCGGTGATTTTTTACGCTGCTGGCCGCCATCCGCTAGCGGGGATCGCAGCGGCTTTTGCCGGTGTGTCTGGTGGTTTTTCCGCCTCTTTGTTTATCCCAAGCAGCCTGGATCCGATGCTGGCAGGTTTAACCCAAGCATCAGCCCGTTTATCCGCCCATCCGGCAGCAGCTGAACTAGTGGTCAATCCACTGAATAACTACTACTTCACTTCATTTTCCGCCATTTTAATTATTCTGGTCGGCTGGTTCCTGACCGATAAAGTCATTGAACCAAGATTAAAACAAACTGCGGTCGATGCCGATCCAGCCACTTTACCCACCATGGATCCATTGCAACCGCATGAACGCCGTGGTCTGCGATTTGCCATGCTGTCGATTTTAATCAGCGTGGTCGCGCTGGTCGTTTCTGCTTATCCGGAAACTTCGGCCTGGCGTGGCACGGACGGCAGTTTAACCCATAGCTCAGCCAGCCTGATGCAGTCGATTGTCGGATTGATCCTGCTGCTGTTCCTTATTCCTGGCGTGGTTTATGGCGTGGCTTCAGGCTCGGTCAAAAACCACCGTGATGTGGTGCAAGGCATGAGTAAAGCCATGAGTGGTATGGGTTATTACATTGTGATGGCGTTTTTCTGCGCCCAGTTTATTTATGCCTTTGGCCAGTCCAATCTGGGTGCCTTATTTGCAATTAAAGGCGCAGGTGCCCTGAAAGAAATGGCATTGCCGATGGGCGTGACGCTGGTGGGGATTGTGTTTTTAACCGCTACGGTGAATTTACTGGTTGGCTCAGCGTCGGCTAAATGGGCGCTGATTGGGGCTGTGATGGTACCGATGCTGATGGAGCTGGGCGTATCACCTGATCTGACGCAGGCGGCTTATCGGGTCGGTGATTCATCCACCAATATCATCACGCCGCTGATGCCTTATTTCCCATTGATCGTGGTGTTCTGCCAGAAATATGTCAAATCGACCGGCATCGGTACTTTAATCGCACTGATGTTGCCGTTTTCGGTGACCTTGCTGGTGTTATGGACCAGCTTCCTGCTCGGTTACTGGGCGCTGGGTTTTGACCTTGGCATTGGATCCAGTTATGTGTTTCCGGCCCAGCCTTAATGGTTGCGGTTTAAGTTGAGTTATCACCAACAGCAGGCGCCAATGGCGCCTGCTTTATAGCCGAAATCATCAAAGCTAACGTCCATCGCCCTGCCAGCGGAATAACCAGGCCGCCAGCGTCAGAAACAACAGTGTCATGCCAGCTAACATCAACAGTGGATAAGAAAGTTCCGCAAGCGAAGCGCCATCCGTCATAATTGCACGCGCCGCCGCCACTAAATGCGTCAGCGGCAGGAGATCAGCAAACCACAGTAATGCCGGTGGTGCCCCTTCTAAGCTAAACCAGACGCCGGATAAAATCATCATTGGCCAGCTTGCCATATTCAGCAGTCCACCGGTCAGTTCTTCCGAGCGTGAGCGACTGGCGATAACAAGCCCTAACGAGATCATCGCCATCGCCCCTAACACAGTGACCAGCATTAAATCGACATAACTACCGAGCATGACAAAATCAAACAATAGATCACAGCCGGTATAAATTAGTGTGGCGATCACCAGTACAATCAATAATCTGGAAATGACCTGCGCACTGATAAATTCCAAAGCAGTCAGAGGCGTTGCCTGCAGCCGCTTCAGCACCGAGTTTTTCCGATACCTCACCAGTACATAACCAACACCAAACAGGCAGGAAAACATCATATTCATACCAAGAATGCCCGGCAGCGCCCAGTCAACGTAGCGGATCTGCCGGCCCTGCACGATATTTTTCTGCAGCGTCGGCGCCGCTTGCAACAGCAATTTTTCCGCCAGGTAACCCTTCGCCGACTCTGCATTGAGCCAATAACTTTGCAGGTTAAAATCCACCAGCAGATCAAGCTGGTGGTGCTGCAATTTGCGCAGTGCCAGTTCAGCACTGGTGTATGGCACAAACTCCAGATAGCGGGTCTGCAAAAATGGCTGACTGTTGCTGTCAATCTGCGCCTGCGCCTGCACCACGCCAATCTTAAATTCAGCTTTATTGTTATTGCCAAACATCACAGCAAAACCAGCCACCAGTAACACCGGGAAAATAATATTCCAGGACAATGACGATTTATCCCGCCAGAACTCCAGATTGCGGGCTGTTAAAACGGCCAAAAAACGTCTTATATTCATTAAATTACCCTCATGCTGACAGACTATGGCCGGTTAATTTTAAAAATAAATCATCCAGATTCGCCGATTTGATATACAAACCTTCCAGCGAAAAACCTTGTGCCAGCAAAGCGGTGATAGTTTGTTCAATCTCCACGCTGTTAATCTGTAAATAGCCCCCAGCTCGGTGCCAGGAGGATGAGCGGGCTAACGCAGGATCCTTGCCCTGATCCGGCAACCTTAACAAAGCACCGTTAAAATGGGCCGCCAGCAGGCGCTCCGGGGTGTCATGGGCGATAATACTGCCTTTGTCCATAATCAGAATTTCATCACACAACTGCTCGGCTTCATCCATATAATGGGTGGTCAGGATCACTGTGCGGCCCTGCGCTTTAATCTGTTTAATCAGTTGCCAGAAATTGCGCCGCGCATGGGGATCAAGCCCGGTGGTCGGTTCATCTAAAAAGATAATTTGCGGCTGATTCACCAGCGCCAACGCCAGTAACAAGCGCTGGCGTTGACCGCCGGATAACTTACGATGATCCTGCTGTAAGAAGTCGGTTAAATCACAAAGTTGGATCAATTCGGTCAGATCGGCCGGCTTTTGATAAAAAGCGGCAAATAATTTCAGCGTTTCCAGCACGGTCAAATAATCCTGTAAGGCGGTTTGCTGAAACTGCACACCTAATTGCTGAAAATCCTCCCGCCGCGCTGGACGGCCGTGATAGCGGATCTCACCACTATCGGGTTGCAATAAGCCTTCGAGCATTTCAATGGTGGTGGTTTTGCCGGCGCCATTCGGACCCAGAATACCAAAGCAACGCCCTGCCGCCACCTGAAAACTGATAGTGTTGACCGCCACCAGATCGGCATATTTTTTGGTCAGCGCCCTGACTTCCAGAACATTTGTCATATTTCTCCCGGCTAATAAACCTGTTGTGCCGCCTTATGTTATACCTTTCATTGTCACTGCCTGCTACCATAGTGCTTTATTTTTCCGGAGTCTTATATGCGGATACCGCGAATTTATCAGCCAGGCACAGTGGCAGCCGGCCTGGAACTGGTGCTGGCAGAAGATGCCGCTAACCATGTCGGACGGGTGCTGCGCATGCAAACCGGCGCTGAACTGGTGTTATTTAATGGCGATGGCCAGAATTACCCGGCCGAGATTGTTGAGAGTAGTAAAAAACAACTGCGGGTGAAAATCCAGAGTGCTCAGCCCAATGCCGTGGAATCGCCGCTTCGGATCCATTTGGGCCAGGGCATTTCACGTGGCGATCGGATGGACTTCGCCATTCAAAAAGCAGTCGAGCTGGGTGTCACTGAAATCACACCATTATTTACCGAACGTTGTGGCGTTAAACTGGATGCCGAACGTTTAGAAAAGCGCACGGAACAATGGCAGAAAATTGCCATTGCCGCCTGTGAACAAAGTGGCCGCAGTGTGGTGCCCAAGGTGCATCCGGCGCTGAATTTGGATAAATGGCTGGCCCAACCCACCAGCGAATTAAAACTGACCTTGGATCCCTGGGCCAAAGACACCATTAAGACCTTAACGCCGGTGCCAGCGATACGGCTGGTGATAGGTCCGGAAGGTGGTTTTAGTGACCGAGAAGTCAGCCTGACCACCAGTGCAGGTTTTACCGCCGTGCAATTGGGCCCCAGAGTGTTGCGTACTGAAACTGCCGCCCTGACGGCCATCAGTGCACTGCAACTGCAGATGGGCGATTTAGCTTAAGAGACTGATGCTTTGTCAATTCAACAGTTTAGAAAGGAAAGTGCCGTGATTAAATTAGGTATTGTGATGGACCCTATTGGTTCTATCAATATTAAAAAAGACTCCAGTTTTGCCATGTTACTCCAGGCACAAAGCCGTGGTTATCAGCTGCATTATATGGAAATGGCTGACTTATATCTGCTGGAAGGTCAAGCCCGTGCCAGAACCCGCTTACTAAGTGTCGAACCGGATCCAACCGCCTGGTATCAGTTCAACGGTCAGCAGGATATTGCGCTCAGTGAGCTGGATGTAATTCTAATGCGTAAAGATCCACCTTTTGATACTGAATATATTTACGCCACTTATATGCTGGAACGGGCCGAAGATGAAGGCACCTTGATCGTGAATAAACCGCAGAGTCTGCGCGATGCCAACGAAAAACTCTACACCAGTTGGTTCAGCCAACATACGCCAAAGACGCTGGTAAGTCGGGATGCCGCCAGACTGAAAGCGTTTTATCAGGCTGAGCAGGATGTGATTTTAAAACCGCTGGATGGCATGGGCGGCGCCTCTATTTTCCGGTTAAAACCACAAGATGCCAATGTCAGCGTGATCATTGAAACCCTGACCGAACATGGCCAACGTTATGCAATGGCACAACGTTTTATTCCGGCCATTCAAGACGGCGATAAACGGGTGCTGGTGATTAACGGCGAGCCGGTGCCCTATTGCCTGGCACGTATTCCGGCCAGTGGTGAAACCCGTGGTAATCTGGCGGCTGGTGGTCGTGGCGAAGCCCGGCCCTTATCGGACAGCGATTGGGCCATCGCCAGAGCGGTAGGCCCGACGTTAAAAGCCAAGGGACTGATCTTTGTTGGCCTGGATATAATCGGCGACAAGCTGACTGAAATTAATGTCACCAGTCCAACCTGTATCCGCGAAATCGAAGCCGCCTTTCCAATCAGCATCACAGGTTTGTTGTTTGACCAAATCGAATTGCTGCTCAAAGCTCGGACTTAACAACGCTGAAGCAAACTTTAACCATCAGAGGAACTGCCAATGAGTGAACGCCAAATGCAAAGTTTGCAAAATCATTTACTGATTGCCATGCCTTCGCTGGAAGATCCGTTATTCGGCCGCAGTGTGGCTTATATTTGCGAACATAATCAGGATGGCGCTATGGGTATTGTGATCAATCATCCGATGCCACTGAATGTTTCTGAGTTATTGGCGCAACTGGACATTGAGCACAACAGGAGCAGCCCGGCAGCACAGGCTCAGGTTTGTGCCGGCGGGCCGGTACAACCGGATCGCGGTTTTGTGTTACACACCCCCAAAGCTGGCTTTGCCAGCAGTCTGCAACTGACGGATGAGCTGATGGTTACCACCAGTAAAGATATTCTGCAGCAATTGACCGGCGACAATTCGCCGGAAAAATTTATTCTGGCTTTGGGTTATGCCGGCTGGTCTGCCGGTCAGTTGGAACAGGAAATCGCCGATAACTCCTGGCTGGTGATCCCGGCCGATAACGGCATTATTTTTGATTTAAGCCATGCCGATAAATGGCAAGGGGCCACCCAGAAACTGGGGATCCAAACGTGGCAATTAAGCCCGGTAGCAGGACATGCATAAATGAGTGAAAAACCCAACGTACTGGCTTTTGATTATGGCCTGAAAAGTATTGGTGTTGCTGTGGGTCAGCCATTGACCGGCAGTGCCAGTACCCTCAAAGCACTGAAAGCTGTTGATGGCATTCCAGACTGGAGCCAGATTGAAAAGCTACTGGCAGAATGGCAACCTGGTTTATTGGTGGTCGGTTTGCCATTAAATATGGACGGCACTGAGCAGCCTTTTACCGCGCGGGTGCATAAATTTGTTAATCGGCTGCATGGTCGCTTTGGCGTCAAAGTCGTGACCCACGATGAGCGGCTGACCACCGTCGATGCCAGAGCGGATTTATTTGCCCAGGGTGGCTTTAAAAAACTCAGTAAAGATGCGGTGGATTGCTGGTCAGCCAAGCTTATCTTAGAAAGTTTTTTTGAACAGAGTTACGGCTCATGATTACACCAGGCTGGTATCGACATTACAAAGGCCAATATTATCAAGTACTTGGACTGGTACAACACAGCGAGGAAAATCAACCATATGTGTTATACCAACCCTTGTATGGTGAACAAAAACTTTGGGTACGGCCACTGCAGATGTTCTCTGAACAAGTGCTGGTGGATGGGCGATGGCTTGAGCGCTTTAGCAAAGTTGAGCATTTGCCTGCCGAGCTGATAGCCACCGCGGCCAACTCGCTTTGCCTGAAGCCAGCACGTGGTGATGGCCAATAAGGGTCCATGGCATGGACCTTTTGCTCGGCGGAGCAGTAGACTTTTGCTTTTTGGAATCCGTGACAACGGATGGTGTTTTGGTTTGTAGCCTACCGCTAAGGGCTAGATTTTTTTAGCTTGCAGCTTGCTGGTTTTGAAAAGCTTTCGCCTTTGGCGAGTTTCTTTCTTTTGCTTCGCCAAAAGAAAGAAACCAAAGAAAAGGCGACCCCGGGATCGCTCGAAAGCCCGCAATAAAATCAATAGTTTGAGGCGCTGGCGTAACTCGCAGTTCGCTAGCGTCGAACTGCTCAAACACCCGCCAGCTTAAAACCTCAAACCATTGTTTTATCGCGGCTCGCTATACGGGGATGAACATTACAAAAAAACTGCATCCATTAACATATGGATTTTAAAAGGTGTTTGACAGCAATGCTGTAGCTGCAGTCCAACATTTGAAATATCAGAGAGCCATTTTTTGAGCTGCCAATCTACAAACACTATAGCCAAAAGCAAGGACACCAGAAATTAAATTCATTTAAAATCAATCTATTACATAGGGGTTAACTCTTTCTGCTTTTGGTCCCCGTCAAGCGAGCCGTAATAAAATTGATGGTTTGAGGTTTTAAAACGCCGAGTGTTTGAGCGGGCTGACGCTAGCAGCCCGCGAGTTGCGGCGTTGCCTCAAACTATTGATTTTATTGCGGGCTTTCGAGCGATCAGGGGTCGCCTTTTGTTGGTTACTTATTTTGGCGAAGCAAAATAAGTAACTCGCCGCAGGCGAAACGCTTTTAAAAGCAGCCGGCTGCAAGCTGAACACAAAGCCAACTAGCAGCAAGCTAGAAGCCAAAATACCATCCGTTGTGTCACGGAACAAAGCAAAAGTCGGCTGTCCCGCCGACAAAAAAGGTGCTGCCAATGACCGCAATTGGCAATCCCCTAGCGCTCCGGCTTCTCCAGTCCATCCACAGTGACATTGGCCAGAAAACCGGCCCCAGCGGTTTCATTATTGCGCAGCTTAATCATCAGGCGTAAATCATTCGGTGAATCGGCATGATGCAGCGCGTCGGCATAACTGATTTGATTACGCTGATATAAATCATACAGCGCCTGATCAAAGGTTTGCATGCCAAGCTCTCTGGATTTACTCATCACCGACTTAATTTCGTCAATTTCGCCGCGTTTAATCAAATCTGCTACTAATGGCGAATTCAGCAATACTTCAATCGCCGCCAAACGTTTGCTGCCATCGGCGGTTGGGATCAGTTGCTGCGCCACAATAGCGCGTAAATTCAGCGCCAGGTCAAACAATAGCTTGCCGTGTTTTTCCTTTGGAACTAGGTGCATGATGCGGTCGATCGCCTGATTGGCGTTGTTGGCATGCAAAGTGGCGATACATAAATGGCCGGTTTCGGCAAATGACAGCGCATACTCCATGGTATCCTGGCTGCGGATTTCACCAATAAGGATCACATCCGGCGCCTGGCGCAACGAGCTTTTTAGCGCAGCCTCAAACGACTCGGTATCGATGCCGACTTCACGCTGTGTGATCAGACTTTTTTGATGTTGATGCACGAATTCAATTGGATCTTCGATGGTCAGAATATGACCCCGTGAATTCTTGTTGCGAAAGCCAATCAGCGCCGCCAATGAAGTCGATTTACCAGTGCCGGTACCGCCGACAAACAGTACCAACCCGCGCTTGGACATAATGACTTCTTTTAAAATTGGCGGCAGCCCCAGATCATCCGCTTCCGGAATAGTGGTCACGATGCGCCTTATCACCATACCGGCTTGATCACGCTGAAAAAATGCCGACACCCGAAAACGTCCGGCATCATTGGCAATGGCAAAATTGCATTCTTTACTGCGTAAAAATTCGGCCTGCTGCTTGTCAGTCATGGCAGCCAACACCAGTGCCAGCGCCTGTTCGGCACTGAGCGCTGCTTGCTCCAGTGGTAATAATTCACCATTAATTTTGGCCGACACCGGCAAACCGGCCGTCACAAACAGATCGGACGCTTTGGCCACGACCATTTTTTCCAGTAACGTAATTAACTGCACCATCGGCTCCTACATCCGTCCCATCATCCCAAAGGCATTTTTATCCTGCGCCTTGGCCAACGCATCTTGTTTGGTAATCAAACCCCGATTCACCAGGTTCAGCAGACACTGATCCATAGTCTGCATGCCATGGGCTGCGCCGGTTTGGATCACTGAATACATCTGGGCAATTTTATCTTCCCGGATCAAATTCCGGATCGCCGGTAAGCCAACCATCACTTCATGCGCGGCAATGCGGCCACCGCCGACTTTTTTCAGCAAGGTTTGTGAAATCACTGCTCTTAATGATTCGGACAACATCGACCGCACCATGGCTTTTTCTTCACCCGGAAAAACGTCAATAATCCGGTCGATGGTTTTTGGTGCCGAGGTGGTATGCAAGGTACCAAACACCAGATGACCGGTTTCAGCAGCGGTCATCGCCAGCCGGATGGTTTCCAGATCACGCAGCTCCCCGACCAGTATCACATCCGGATCTTCCCGCAGTGCAGAGCGCAGCGCGTTAGAAAAACTTAAGGTATCGCGGTGCACTTCCCGCTGGTTCACCAAGGACAGTTTGTTGTGATGGACAAATTCAATCGGATCTTCAATGGTCAGGATATGATCATGCCGGGTCATATTGATGTAATCGACCATCGCCGCCAAAGTGGTCGATTTGCCGGAACCGGTCGGACCGGTCACCAACACCAGACCGCGCGGGTTTTCGGCAATAGTACGAAATACCTCAGGTGCAGCCAAATCATCCAGACTTAACACTTCACTTGGAATGGTGCGGAATACCGCCGCTGCGCCCCGGTTTTGCACAAAAGCATTGACCCGAAACCGTGCCAGACCCGGCACTTCAAAGGAAAAATCCGCCTCCAGTTTTTCTTCGTATTCTTTGCGCTGCTTATCCGTCATAATGTCGTACACCAGCGCATGGACATCTTTGTGGGTGAGCGGCGGAATATTCAGTCGCCGGACATCGCCATCGACCCGGATCAATGGCGGCACACCTGCAGATAAATGCAGATCCGAAGCTTTATGCTGTACGCTGAAAGCTAATAATTCGGTGATATCCATGACAACATATACTCCTGTTTGCCAAATAGTTTTTTAAATTAACAAGAAGTCAGGCTTTTATGGATAACAACATAGCAGAACGACTGAATTCAGCCTACCGTCAACTGGCAGAATTTAGCCATCATCCGCAATGGGATGGGCAAAAACCACGGCTGATTGCCGTCAGTAAAACCAAAGCAGCCAGTGCTGTACTCGCCGCCTATCAGGCCGGCCAGCGTGATTTTGGTGAAAATTACCTGCAAGAACTGGTGAGTAAAGCCACTGAGCTGGCGGCACTTGGTGACCTGCAATGGCATTTTATCGGCCCCATCCAGTCAAATAAAACCCGGGATATCGCCCGTTTTGCCAGTTGGGTGCATAGCATCGAGCGTTTTAAAATAGCTGAGCGATTATCAGCCCAACGCCCGGCAGAGCTTGCGCCTTTAAAGTTACTGATCCAGGTTAATATCAGCGCCGAAGCCAGCAAGGCTGGGGTGATGCCAGCAGAAGTGCTGCCCCTGGCAGCGCAAATTGCAGCGCTACCCAATGTCGTGCTCAAAGGGCTGATGGCCATTCCGGCACCGGCCATAGGTCAGGACAACAGTGCGGCCTTTGCTGCCATGCAGCTGTTATCCCGCCAATTACAACAACAACATCCGGCAGCCACAGAACTGTCGATGGGCATGTCAGACGACTGGCAACAAGCCCTGACTTTCGGTGCAACTATGATAAGATTAGGCACAGCCATTTTCGGCGCGCGGGAAACTCAACTACATGAATGAAAATACTGTCGCTTTTATCGGCGCTGGCAATATGGCAAGAGCTGTGATTGCTGCCATGGTCAAACAAGGTTATCCGGCAGCCAATATCATCGCTGCAAATCCGGGTCAGGCGAAACTGGATGCACTGGCAACTGAATTTGCTATCCAAACCACCACAGACAATGTGCAGGCGGTACAACGGGCTGATGTGATTGTGCTGGCGGTCAAACCACAACTGATGGCCGAGGTTTGCCAGGATTTAATCGCCCAGGCGCCAGAAATTCAGGAAAAGCTATTTGTGACAGTGGCAGCTGGTTTACCGGTCAGTAAATATGAAAGCTGGCTTGGCGATATCCGGATAGTTCGTGCGATGCCAAATACCCCAGCCCAGGTTGGGCTTGGGGTGACAGGTTTATACCCAAGCCGTTGTTCAAATTATGAAAAATCTTTTGTCGACCAACTGTTCAGCCCTTGTGGCCTGACCGTCTGGCTGGATGATGAAGCTAAAATTAATGACATTATTGCCGTCAGCGGCAGTGCACCGGCTTATTTTTTCTATTTTATGCAGGCGATGCAGCAAATGGCAGAGCAGCTTGGCTTTGCGCCGGAGCAAGCGCAGGCCATGGTGCTGCAAACCGCGCGTGGTGCCGCCGCCCTGGCGGACGAGTCAGGCCTGGCTTTTGCCGAATTACGCCAGCAAGTCACTAGTAAAGGCGGTACCACCCATGAAGCTATTGAAAGTTTTCGTCGCGATGGACTGGAGCAAAGCGTGAAAAACGCCATGCTGGCTGCCATTCACCGCGCAGAAGAACTGGCCAGAACTTTATAAGCTTTGTTTGAGAGTTTGTTGATAACCGATGATTGGAATAGAACCATGACTGATGCTTTTGTGTTTCTGATTGATACTTTGTTTAATCTGTATTTGATGGTAGCGTTATTGCGGTTATGGCTGCAATCGGCACGGGCTGATTTTTATAATCCGCTCAGTCAGTTTGTGGTCAAAGCCACCAACCCGCTGCTGATCCCGCTGCGTCGTTTCATCCCCAGCATGGGGGCGCTGGATACTGCATCCTTAGTGCTGGCGCTGTTGGTTGCCACTGCCAAGTTACTGACTTTACAGTTACTGGCCGGCAGTGTTTCTGTGCAGCTCACCCTTGTCGGTGCGCTGGCCTTGCTGGTGGCGGAAGCCTTTAATTTAGTGTTTTGGGTGGTGATTATTCGCGCCATTCTGAGCTGGTTCAGCCAGGGCAGAAATCCGATGGAGCATTTGTTAAGCCAGTTAACTGAGCCACTGCTCAGTCCAATCCGTAAAATCATTCCACCGATTGGCGGGCTGGATTTATCCGTCTTGGTGCTGTTGGTTGGCATGCAATTTTTGCAAATTTTACTCAAAGGTTTACTCAGCGGTTTGCTGTGATGTCAAACCTGGCAGCAAGCACTGAAAGCGCCATCCGCTATCAGGGGCAGGATTTGATTTTACAGTTGTATGTCCAGCCCAAAGCCAGCCGTGATCAGTTCATCGGTTTGCATGGCGCTGAAATTAAACTGGCCATTACGGCTCCGCCGGTGGATGGTAAAGCCAATGCCCATATTCAAAAATTATTGGCAAAAATGTTTGCGGTCAGTAAAAGCCAGGTGTTGCTGACCAAAGGTGAACTCAGCCGGCATAAACAGGTGCAGATCATCGCGCCTTTTGTGCTGCCCGCTGCAGTTTTGTCATTAGGAATTTTACCGGAGACTGACTGATGAAAATTCGTACCCTGCTCGGCTCTGCGCTGTTACTGGCAGTACTGAGTCCACTGGCATCTGCCGAGCAAAAACAAAAACTCGGCCCTTGGGATGTGCATTATATCGCCATGCCTTCGACCTTGATTGAACCGCAAATTGCCGCACAGTATCAAATTACCCGCAGTATTCAAAATGGCCTGATCAATATTTCTGTCCTTGCCAGCACTGATCAGCAAGCACAGCAAGTGCGGATCAGCGGTCAGGCGAAAAATTTGCTGGGTCAGATCAAAGAGCTGAATTTTCAGGAAGTCCGTGAAGGCAAAGCTATTTATTATCTGGCGCAACTGCCATTTCGCGGGGAAGAAAAAGTCAGTTTCAGCATTGACATCAGTCAGGGCACTGAACAGCAACAACTGAAATTTGATCATACTTTTTATCAGGAAACGCTTTAAACCAAGCTGGTGTTTACTATCCATCCCAGCCAGAAGAGATGTTGTATGCAAAAAATTGTGCTCGCGACCGGCAATGCCGGCAAAGTCACTGAACTCGCCGCCATGCTGGCACCGTGGCAATGTGACGTTATTCCGCAAACGGCCTTTGCCGTGCCGGATGCTGATGAAACCGGTCTGACCTTTATTGAAAACGCACTGATTAAAGCCCGTCATGCCGCAGAGCTCACTGGTTTGCCAGCCATCGCGGATGATTCCGGTCTGGCGGTCGATGCACTCGGCGGTGCGCCTGGCATTTATTCTGCCCGTTTTGCCGGGGTCGGTGCCAACGATCAGACCAATATCGCACTGTTACTGGAAAAAATGGCGGCGGTGCCGGATGGGCAGCGCCAGGCACAATTCCACTGTGTACTGGTGTATCTGCGCCATGCCACAGATCCAACGCCACTGATTAGCCACGGTATCTGGCATGGCACTCTCACCCATAGCCCGGTCGGCAGCAATGGTTTTGGTTATGATCCAATCTTCTGGCTACCTGAGCTCGGTTGTACCTCAGCGCAACTGACCAAAAGCCAGAAACAACAACTGAGCCACCGCGGTCAGGCACTGCAGCTGTTACAAAACCAGTGGCAAGCCAGGAATGCCGGATGAGTGCGTTACAACTACCACCGCTATCGCTCTATATCCATATTCCCTGGTGTATTCAGAAATGCCCATATTGCGATTTTAACTCCCATGCCGTGAAACAAGGCATCCCTGAGTCTGAGTATGTCGCCCATCTGTTGGCCGATCTGGCGCAGGATCTACCCTATGTGCAAGGCCGGCCGCTGAGTAGTATTTTTATCGGCGGAGGCACGCCAAGCGTCTTTTCGGCCGAAGCCATCGCACAAATCCTGGCAGGTGTGCAGGCAGCTATTCCTTTTGCCGCCGATATTGAAATTACCATGGAAGCCAATCCGGGCACAGTCGAAGCAGACCGTTTTGCCGGTTATGTCAAAGCAGGTGTCAATCGGTTTTCGATTGGCGTGCAAAGCTTTCAAAATCAACAGTTGCAAAAACTGGGGCGCATTCATCAGCGTGATGAAGCCTGCCATGCAGCCAGACTGGCGCAGCAACTTTGTCAACACAGCAGCCTGCAAAGCTTTAACCTGGATCTGATGCACGGTTTGCCAGAACAACAATTAGCAGATGCCTTGGCTGATTTACAGCAAGCGATTGAGCTGGCGCCACCGCATTTATCCTGGTATCAGTTAACGATTGAACCCAATACCGCCTTTGCTTCCAGGCCACCAACCTTGCCACAGGATGAAACCTTGTGGGACATTCAGGAGCAAGGTCATTTGCTGCTGACAGCGGCTGGTTACCAGCAATATGAAACCTCGGCTTACAGTAAAAGCGGCTATCAATGCCGGCACAATCTGAACTACTGGCGCTTTGGCGATTACCTGGGCATCGGTTGTGGTGCGCATGGCAAAGTCACGCAAGCTGCTCGGCAACAGGTGCTGCGCACGGTAAAAATCAAGCACCCGAAAGGTTATATGGATTTGAGCAAAGGCTATCTGGATTCGACCCAGGCTGTTGCCAGCGAGGATTTAGCCTTTGAGTTTTTTATGAACAGGTTCCGCTTACTCGAAGCTTGCCCGCAAGCGGATTTTACCGCTTATACCGGGCTTTCTGTCGCAACAGTCAGTCCTGCGATTGAAAGAGCGCGCCAATTAGGGTTAGTTACAGTGCAAGCCGACCATTGGCAAATTACTGCTCAGGGTGTGCGTTATTTAAATGAATTACTGCAGTTGTTTCTGGACTAACCACTGCACTGGCCGGGCGCTGCCGATAGGCGGCCTGCTCGCAGCTGCCATTTTGCAAGCAAACAACCATAACAAGAGGACATTATGCAACTGACCCACATCGCACTGGCCGTCACGGCCGCTTTTTTGCTGGGCGCTTGTTCGCCGGCGCAAAATCCGGCCAGCGACAGCAACCAAACCAGCACCAGCCAGCCGGCAACAACCAGCCAAGCCAATCAAACTGAAAACGAACGGCTGATGGCATTTTTTGAACAGGCTTTTAACGACCAGGTGGCGCTGAGCCCGACCATGCAGACCCAACTAGGCCTGAAAACAGATCAAGACAAGTGGGATCAGCTGACGGATGAACAATACCAAAAGTCGCTGCAACTGGTGAAAACTCAGCTGCAACAACTGGAACAATTTGATTTTAAAGCACTGGATGCACAAAATCAGTTGAGTTATCAGTTGTTTAAACAGGATGCTGAGCAGCAACTGGCTGACGAACAATGGCGGTTATACAACTATCCGGTCAACCAGATGTATGGCACTCATACCATGGTGCCGTCGCTGCTGATTAACCAGCATCAGATCAGTGATGAAACCGACGCCAAGGCTTATATTGCCAGGCTCAATGGTGTGTTGCCATTATTTAACCAGTTAACAGCGCAACTGGATAAAAGAGCCGAACTTGGTATTATTCCGCCAAAATTTGTCTTTGCCCATGTACTCAGTGCCAGCAACAATATCATTCAGGGCGCCCCATTTACCGAAGGGCCGGATAGTACTTTATTAGAAGATTTCCGCCGTAAAGTCGATGCACTGACCCTGGATGCTGCCGCCAAACAAATGCTGGTGAAAGAAGCCGAAATCGCGCTGGTCAGCAGTGTAAAACCGGCGTACCAGCATTTAATCAGTTATCTGACGACCTTAGAAACCAAAGCCGGTGACGACGATGGCGTCTGGCGTTTTGTCCGTGGTGCTGAATTTTATAATCATGCACTGGCCCGCACCACCACCACCACCATGACCGCCGACCAAATCCATGATTTGGGGCTGGCTGAAGTCAGTCGCATTCATCAGGAAATGCGCGCCATTATGGACAAAGTGGGCTTTAAAGGTGATTTACCGGCGTTCTTTAAATTTATGCGTGAAGACAGCCAGTTTTATTATCCGGACAATGCCGAGGGCAAAGCCGCTTATCTGACAGAAGCGACCCGGGTGATTGACGATATGAAGTCTAAACTCGATCAGCTGTTTATCGTCAAGCCAAAAGCCGATATGGTGGTTAAGGCGGTAGAACCGTTCCGTGAAGCCTCAGCTGGCAAAGCTTTTTACGAAGCGCCATCGATGGATGGCAGCAGACCTGGTATTTATTATGCTAACTTGTACAAGATGTCTGGCATGCCGAAATATGAACTGGAAGCTTTGGCTTACCATGAAGGTATTCCAGGCCATCATATGCAAATCGCTATCGCGCAAGAGCTGGAAAACATTCCTAAATTCCGTAAGTTTGGTGGTTATACCGCTTATATCGAAGGCTGGGGTTTGTATACCGAGTTGTTACCAAAAGAAATTGGCTTATATCAGGACCCCTACTCAGATTTTGGCCGCTTGGCGATGGAACTGTGGCGTGCTTGTCGGTTAGTGGTCGATACCGGCATTCATGCGAAAAAATGGACCAGAGCTGAAGCCATCAGCTATCTGGCCAGTAATACGCCGAATTCGCAGTCTGAAGTCGACAATGCCATTGAGCGCTATATTGTGATGCCATCCCAAGCCACCGCTTATAAAATTGGCATGCTGAAAATTATCCAGCTGCGCGACAAAGCCAAAGCGGCGCTCGGCGATCAGTTTGATATCCGCGAATTCCATGATGTTGTGCTGAAAAACGGGGCTGTGCCACTGGATACCCTGGAACAACTGGTCGACAGTTATATCAGCAGCAAAAAAGCCAAAGCTTAACGCTGTCACTGCGCTGGCAGCGCCTGCATCTGAAGGGCGCTGCTGCGATTGCCCCCTCTGCTGTTGCCAGCCTGAGCTAGCCTCTATCTGATTAATCAAGGAGTTGCCTGATGATTCAGTTGCATTTGTACAACCCACAAACCGACAGCTGGCAAAGTGGTGAGCTAAGTTTGCTCAAACTGCCGTTGCATGGCGACGAAAAAGCCTGGATCAACCTATCTGCAGCCAGCCCGCTGGAACAGCAGTTACTGTTAAAACAGCTTGCTATCCATCCGGTGATTGCTGAGGATTTTTTACGCGAGCGCCATCCGCCAAAACTGGAAGCCAGTGATGAGTTTACCTTGCTGATCATGCGGGCTTTTGCCGGTAAAGATTTTTATGATTATCCGGGGCACGCCCAATTAAGTTTGTTGTTTTCCAAACAAATTCTGCTTTATAAGTGCCAGTTACCGGAACAATCTTATGCCTATGCCTTACCCACATTTAACGTGCATCAACCTGTGATGCCGATTAAAGACTGGGTGAAACATTATATCCACGCCGTCTCGGCCAGTTATTTGGAAAAATTGATCAACTTTGAAGATGAGCTGGGTGATTTTGAAGACTTAATGCTCAGTAATGGTGATGACCATAAAATGGCGCAGATCATGCGTTATCGCTCGGTGTTTCGAAAATTGGATCGCAATCTGGCTTATCAAAAAGAAATGTTTGCTGATTTATTAACACCTGATCAGGAACATCCGTTTATTTCACAGTTCCACAGCTCAGAACTACGCGATTTTTATGAAAAATTTGAACGGCTGCACAGTATGACGCAAATGTATTATGACCAGCTCGGCGATTTGGTCAGTGGGTATATGTCAACCTCGTCGCATCAGATCAACGAACGGATGAAGCTGCTCACCATGGTGTCGACGGTGTTTATTCCGCTCACTTTTATCGTCGGCATGTATGGGATGAATTTTGATAATATGCCGGAATTACATCTGGAAACCGGTTACTATTGGACCCTTGGTGTGATGTTGCTGCTGGCGCTGGCCATGCTGTTAGGTTTTAAAATTAAACGTTGGTGGTAATGCTGCTGGTTGGTCCAGCGAAATATTCAGAAAAATGTCGTTGAATTGACTATAAATCCAAACAACAGCTGCGGTATTATCCGCAACCTTTCTTCATATGGTCTGGCGCTGCCGGATCCGTCAAGAGTATCGCCATGGCTGAAAATCAACTGCTGGATATCAAAGATATTGTTCGCGATAGTTTCGACGAACAGGAAGTTGAGCAGCTTGGTGTTAAACTCAGCCAGTTAGAGCCGGAAGAAATCGCCGTTGCACTGGAGGCCATGCCGCTGGAGCAACGGATCAGCACCTGGCAAAGCCTGTTGCCGGATGAACAAATCCATGCCCTGACCTACATGCGCGATGATGCGCGGCAAAATATTTTTAAGCAGCTTGAAGATAACGAACTGTCCGCGCTGGTGGCGCGGATGGATGTGGACGATCTGATTGAGTTGCTGGATGAATTACCGGCAGCAGTTTATCAGGAAGCATGTTCTAAGCTCGATGCCAGCGAAAAACTCTGGCTGGCTACCGCATTGGCTTATACCGATGAACAGTGTGGTCGTTATGCCGACCATGATGTTTTGACTATCCGTAATAACGCCAAAGTCCGGGATGCCATCCGGTTATTTAAGAAGCTCAATGAAGACGCCGAATATCATGATGCGCTGATGGTGGTCGACCGCACCGGTCGTTATGTCGGTTTGCTGCTGGCAACCAATTTACTCGGCGAGCCAAGTCACTTACCTGTAGTCTCTTTTATCGATACCGAAGCGCCGGTGGTCGAAGGGGTGCTTGAGCTTGGTACAGGCTCTGACATTGTGGCCCGCTCCGGTTATACTGCGCTGGCGGTGATTGACGATGAAGGAAAATTGCTGGGTCGGTTATCCATCGGCGAAGCTCTGGAAAACGTGCGGCGTGATTTAGAAGGCCAGTTTATGCATACCGCCGGTTTGCATGAAACGGAAGACTTGTTTGCGCCGGTCGCGGATAGCGCAAAAAGACGGGCGCTGTGGCTTGGCATTAACTTACTCACTGCTTTTCTGGCAGCCTGGACCATAGGCCTGTTTGAAGCCACCCTGCAACATGTGGTGGCGCTGGCTGTATTGATGCCGATAGTCACCAGTATGGGCGGTATTGCCGGCAGTCAGACGCTGACGCTGATTATCCGGGGTCTGGCGCTGGGTCAAATCACGCCACAAACTTATTGGCCCTTATTGCGCAAAGAGCTTGGCGTGGGTTTACTCAATGGCCTGCTGTGGGCTGCAGTCATCGCCGCTGTCACTTATCTGTGGTTTGATGATTGGATCATCGGCATGGTGATCGGACTTGCCATCATTATTAATATTCTGGTGGCGGCAGCCTCAGGTGTGGTCATTCCGGTGTTACTGGAAAAAGGCAAAATAGATCCGGCGCTCTCCGGTTCAGTGATCCTGACCACCATTACCGATGTGCTGGGCTTTTTTGTGTTTTTGGGGCTGGGCACATTATTGCTGTTGCCCTGAAGCTGGTTGATCTTTGCAAAAAAATCCACGTAAAACAAAACGCTGTGCTGTTTTTTTCCAGTCAGCGCTCTACACTGTGTCAAGTTAAAGGCGATGTGCAGGTCACAGCTGCCCCGGAGTCTGCATGAAAATTGCTTTGTTATCCCGTAATGCTGAATTGTATTCAACCAAACGTCTGGTGGAAGCTGCACAGGCCCGCGGTCATCAGGTTGAAGTGATAGATCCGATTTTGTGTTACATGAACATCAACCACAATGCGTTATCGATCCATTACAAAGGCGAAGCCTTGAGTGGCTTTGATGCGGTGCTGCCAAGAATTGGTGCCTCCATTACCTTTTATGGCAGTGCCGTGCTGCGCCAGTTTGAAATGATGAACGTGTATTGTCTGAATAACGCTGCCGCAATTGGCCGTGCCCGCGATAAACTGAATTCACTGCAGTTATTAGCCCGGGACGGCATCGGCCTGCCGATCACCGGCTTTGCCGACAAACCCGGTGATATTCCGGATCTGATAGATATGGTCGGCGGAGCCCCTTTGGTGATCAAGCTGCTGGAAGGCACTCAGGGCATTGGCGTGGTGCTGGCTGAAACCCGCACCGCGGCAGAAAGTGTGATTGAAGCCTTTATGGGGCTGAATGCCAATATCCTGGTGCAGGAATATATTCGCGAAGCTCAGGGTGCTGATATCCGTTGTTTTGTGGTCGGTAACAAAGTCATTGCCGCGATGAAACGCCAGGCCAAAGCGGGCGAATTTCGTTCCAATCTGCATCGGGGGGGCACCGCCAGTAAAGTGAAATTATCGGCCGCTGAGCGGCAAACGGCCATTAAAGCAGCACGTTGTATGGGTCTCAATGTTGCTGGGGTCGATATACTCAGAGCCAAGGATGGTCCGGTCGTGATGGAAGTGAACAGTTCACCCGGACTGGAAGGCATTGAAGCTGCCAGTGAAGTGAATGTGGCCGATCAGATTATCAGTTATCTGGAACAGCAAGTAGAGCGCCACCAGAGCAAAACAGGAGCCTGCTGATGATAGCTACCGATGAAAATGCAGAACCAAGCCTCACTGCAGCAACAGTGTCTGAGCCTGCGCTGAGCAGCAACACAGCCCTGACAGTGCAGCCTTTTGCTTTTGGTAACAGCATTATCGCCCCGGGCGAGCGGATGGTGGTTGATATCCCCTTTGGCAAACTCTATACCCACACCGAACTGAATATCGGTGCCCATGTGCTGCATGGTAAAAAGCCGGGGCCGGTGCTGCTGATCACGGCGGCCTTGCATGGCGATGAAATTAACGGCGTGGAAATCTGTCGGCGTTTGCTGAAACTGGTGAAAGTGGGCAGTTTACGCGGCACTTTAGTGGTGGTCCCCATCGTCAATACCTACGGTTTTGTCCAGCAATCGAGGTATTTGCCCGACCGACGGGATTTAAACCGTAGCTTTCCCGGCAGCGAAAAAGGCTCACTTGGCAGTCGGATGGCCTGGCAATTTACCGATCGCATTTTAAAAAAATGCACCCATGTCATTGATTTGCACACCGGCGCTATCCACCGTTCCAACCTGCCGCAAGTCCGCGCCACCTCAAGGGATAAAGTATCGCTGAAAATGGCAGAAAGTTTTAACGCGCCTATCATCATCAAAGCCGCCAGCCGCGATGGCACCATGCGGGGTACTGCCAATAACCTTGGACTGCCGATCATTTTATATGAAGCCGGTGAAGCACTGCGTTTTGATGAACCTTCGATCAAAATTGGCGTCCGTGGCATTCTGAATGTGATGCATAGTCTGGGCATGCTTAGAACAGTGCGCAAACAAGATAAAACCAAATCACTGTTTTCGAAAAAAAGTAGCTGGCTCAGAGCCGAGCATGATGGGATTGCCCGCTATTATTTTGGCCTCGGCCAAAAAGTGAATGCCGGCGATACTCTGGCCCATATCTATTCGCCATACTCCGACTTTGAGGTGGCCGTGGTGGCCAGTTTCAGTGGCATTATCATTGGCCGTAACAACTTGCCACTGATTAACGAGGGTGAAGCTTTATTTCATATTGCCGAAGTCAGCGAACTGGAAGAAGCAGAGAAAACCATTGATGCGATTAGTGATGAGGCGGACAGTGCCATGCCGGCAGTACTGGGCAAAGATTTAGGGTTGGTCTAAGCCGGACCAGCTTCGCCGTCTGGCCCGCAACCTTGGCCACACCACAAAGAGCGGCTATTTACTGGTGACGACATCATAAGCAAGCAGTTGTGGCACTTGTTGCTGTAACTGCGTTTCGATTTGATCAAGTTCCAGTAAGCGCTGACAGAACAACACAGATTTAGTCTCCATCTCTTCTGCTTTGGCATCCAGTCCCTGATTAATTTTTTCAATCAGTTGCTCCACACTCTGCCAGCCCTGACTGTCAGTGCGTTCAAAATTATCATCTGTCTGGCGCAAAGCATCCCGCAACGCCCCCCAGACCGCACCCACCGTATTTTTCGCCAGCCCGGTCAGATTGGTTTTCAGTTCGCCATGTAAAAATGCATCCATTTCATGCAGGCTTTGTGGCGCCAGATAAAAATGCTCACCGCTGCGGACAAAACGCGACATCAGTTGATAAGTGGTTTCCCGCACCAGCGCTTGCCATTCTTCCTGCTGCGATTTGTTACCGACGCCAATCAGCATCCCTTCAATCGCTGATAACCCCAGTTCGACACTGTCAACGGCAATCCCCACTACCTGCGGCACAAACTTGCGCATGCCCTGGCTGTACAACGCCAGTAACTCGGTATCCTGTTCAGATAAGGTGATCCATTCGCCCTGAATAAACAATTGCTTATCGTGGTTTATCTGAAACTGAGTCCGATCGTTGGTCAGCACGCGGATTTGTTCCGGTGAGATTAAAATACCATGCCGAAAACCCATCTGACATTCATTGGCAATCACAGACCAGCTGAGTAAACAGAGCACACAATATAACAAACGCAACAGACACCTCAGCACCGGCAAATAATCACCATGGCAGCATACGCCAAATCAGCCTGCAGCACAGCTTGCGATGTCGCATTGATGCAGCCTTTGGTCGCTTTCAAAGCAGAACGGTAGCCAAGGCTGTTTGGTTATAACAGGGGTTCAATCTTCAAATCGCCCGCCAGCACTTTAATCTGACTTGGACCATAACCACGTTTGATCGGTAAGCGCTCACTACCCACAAAGATTTCAACCCCGGCAAACAGCCGTTGTTTCACAATAATCGCAGTTTCGGCCATCAGGCTTTGCCGCTCTGCTTCCAGTCGTTTGATATCCTCAATCAAAGCCACGGCCACAGTTCGCTGCGCATCAAATTCTTCGACAAAGGCGTTGATATGTTCGGTGGTCGCTTCGGATTTTTCCAGTTTTTTCAACTGGTCAATACCGAGCTTAATTTGCTCCATTTCCTGTTTAACCGCGCTGAGATTTTGCCGCAACGCCTGCTGTTTGGCCACCACAGGATCTATCCGGCGATTTAAATCCAGTTGCAAACTACTTTCGGAGGGCGAACCTAACACCCCGCCTTTTAAGCCCAGATCCAGATAAAAACGCCCCCCCACCACTTTACCACTGAGTTTATCCTCTGGCCCTGCCACCACCATTCTGGCATCGACATGACAATGATTGATTTGTTTGGTGGCATGAAAATCACCTTCACACTCGATCCGGACATACTGCGCCAGCAGACAACGGACATCGCCTTTGGCACGCACTATGGTGCTGAAATGTTCGCCTGCGCTATCCTGACTGACCTGATGACCTATCACAGAACCACCAATAGACACATCACCACCGGATTCGATTAATGCGCCTTCCATGGTACCTTTGATAAATACGTTACCACCCGCAACGACTTTCATACTCTCAGTGACGTCGCCATTGACAACAACGCTGCCACGAAATTGCACATGGCCAGTGGATAAATCGACTTTATTGACGGCATACACTTCGTCGACGGTAGCGCCTGCTTCCAGAATACGCGGCATGCCATCCCGACTGGCAAGTAACAGATCGGCATCATTCGGACTGACAAGGACACCCTCGGCTTGTTGCCACTCGACTTGCTGGCCTGGCAACGCCGGACTCACAGCACCCAATACATCGACGCCATCAACGCCGGGGGTTGGCGGCAATCGCCGCACTATAGGCTCTCCCTGCCGCACGGATGGGATCACACCAAAATCACGCAAATCACTGCGGCTTTGACTGGTCATCACAGGTTTATTTAACCGCACCGTCATACCTGGTACCAAGGGTTCGAATCTGGCATTCTGACCAGGCTGCATTACCCGACCCACAGCAATCACTGCCTGCTGACTAATCCCAGCTTCGGCACGACTGGCCGTCGTCACCAGCTGTACCAACTGTTCTTTCAAAAAGCCAAAACAAATACCTTGTTCTTGCGCCGCTTTGACCAGTTCATTAGCAGACACCGGACTGCCGCCCCAAGCCGCAATAATGGTCGCCTGCGCCGTCATGCCATCAGGTGCAATATCAAACTTCAGTTCAGCATTTTTACGTTGCGCAATCCGGCGTTGCATCCGGTAGCCGGGCGGGATTTTTTGCTGTTTTAAATCACCTTGCAGCACCTGATAATCTGCCAGCAAGTTCGTCATTAAATCGGGGACGATGTAACAGCGGCCAAAACCAGCTTCAGACATAGCTTCTCGCACCAACGCAGCGGTTAATGGCAGCAGGGAGATTTCGACGCCAATCGAGATAACGTCTTCTTCGCGACTAAATTGCATTGAAATAGAGTTCACACCGAGATCACAACTATTACCAGAGATAACGGCTACTTGAACAAATTTTTGACAGAAAGGCAAGCCCTGCATGCAATGCAGGGCAATGGCAGACTCGATTAAATGTAGTTTTCCTGATGCACCCGGATAAACAGATCTGTACCGACTTTGCTGTAATCAATTTTATATTCTTTGTTATTCAGCGCCTGTACAAACAATAATGTTTTGGTTTCACCAAACACATCAGAACTACCGATATCAACGATATCCATATAACGTTCTTTTGCTTCCATCCGGTTAACCGGTACTGATTCAGTAAAAATTTTAGCGCCCATTCTGGAGATAATCACCACTGGATCAGTGTCATTATTCACAATAATTAAATCGAGTTTTTTCTGTTTATGAATAATTGTATTCCGACCACTGACCAGAAATGGTCTTTCATATGTACTCATTGGCTCACTCACCTACTTTTGGCATGCTGATGTCAGCATTATGATACAGGTGTAAAAATGTGTCTAGGTTTGGCTATTCTTTAAATAACCCGAGTTCAGGTTAAATAACCTGAACTCGGGTTAAGCAATACCTTTTCATCCGCATCTTTTCGCGCCTATCTGTGTTGCTTTTTCTAGCCATAGCCAGCTATGGCGTACGAAAAAGCGCCTTGATATCCACGAAAATCTACGCATGAAACCTTTCATTCGTGCTGTTCATATGAATCTTTGAGCATGGTACTCATTAACCCGAGTTCAGGTTAAATAGATCAACCGGCTTTGATTGACTTGCTGGCAAAATTCGGCAGCCGGCAAAGGCAAACCCGCAGTTGGAATAAAAAGCTCTAATCCCAACAAAGTCGAGCAATGCTGCATCCGATGGGCAAACATGGCCTGCACCCCATGATACAAGCGGGTTTTGCTTTGATAAGGACCAATTTCCAGCATCAGCTCTGAGGGGCAAGTACCGCTTGGGCAGTTTTGCCTCAGCGCAGTTAACAATAAATGCCTTTGTTCAATCAACAATTTAACAGCAAGCCGTAGCGGTAAGTGTGGCAAAAAATGGTCAATCGCTGTGACTTTAAAACCGATAAAAGCCAATTCGCCCTGCCCGGGTAATTCTGCCACTCTGGCATAAGCAAAAGCCTGCCAGGGTAATAACCAACTGCCAGCGCGATGATGATAAATTAAGCCCGCCGGGCTCAGTTCCACCAAAAACCAAGGCGCGGTCAGTTTATGGTAAGCGACGGCACCAGCCAGTATCAGCAGCATAAATAACATCACCCATGCCTGCGTGGGTGCCAGCTCTGGCATGATCGCCAGCAATATAATCAGACACAATAATACCAGCGCGCTGCTGCACAATAATGCAGCACCACCACGATTACTTTGATCACGATAAAGGTAACGCATTTGTTATTATTTATAAGTCGAGATAATAAAATGTGAAAATTGTCATCAAAATGGTCCAGACCAGATAAAACCGGATCATCTTGCATCTTTCACAACTTTTTTCTGCCATATTCAGCTCCTGATACGACCAACGCCAGCAGTGATGCGATAACTTCAACATCCAGCTCGCCAACTATTCCATACAATACCGCAGATTATTTATTTCTGACAGTAACTGGAGTCAAAGTGCAACCACAACAATCCCGGCTTATTTGGGTCCTCTTCGTGATTTTAGCTTGTTTTATTGCTTATCTCGCACTCGATAACAGCAATAACCAACCCCAGTCCCGCCAGGGCGGCAGTGACATCAGCGTCAAAACTGCCAAAGCTGATTATCAGATGTGGCAACGGCAAATTGGCACGCTGGGCACTGCACTGGCTTATGATTCCGCCAAAATTGTCAGTGCGACCAGTGATTATCTGACCACTCTGGACATCAATGAAGGTCAGCCAGTCAAAAAAGGCAGCCTGATAGCGCAGCTCAATGACACAGAAGAGCAAGCCAGAGTCAATGAATTAACAGCTTTATTAACAGAGCAGAAGCGTCAATTAATGCGACTGAAAAATCTGACGCGGACTCAGGCCAGCGCGCAATCACTGCTGGATGAGCAACAGGCCAAAGTCAACGCCACCCAGGCCCAGTTGCAAGCATTGCAAGCCCGCCTGTCTGAAATGCGGATTTATGCGCCCTTTGATGGGGTGTTGGGGTTACGTCAGGTCAGCGCTGGTGCCTTTATCAGTGCCGGTACCGTATTGACAACGCTGGATGATATTTCAAAACTGAAAGTCGAATTTAATGTTGCTGAGCGTTATATGGCGGATTTGCAACCGAACATGCCGATCCAGATCACCCATATTGCCTATGGTAAGGAAGTGTTTAGCGGCAGTATTCAGGCGCTGGACCCGCGGATTGACCCACTGACCCGGACCATCAGGGCTCATGGCGTGATTGAAAATGCAGATTTGAAATTACGCCCGGGCATGCTGCTAAATGTCACTGTCACCCTGGCGACCGCAAAAGTACTGACCATTCCGGAAAAAGCTTTAGTGCCACTGCAAAATAAACAATATCTGTTTGTGGTCGGCGCGGATAACACAGTGAATCAAGTTGAAGTGATCCTCGGTGAGCGTCAGCCAGGCTGGGTCGAAATTACCTCAGGTTTAACTGCAGGGACTGAAGTGGTGATAGAAGGCACGCAAAAACTACGGACCGGCGTTAAAATCGTTCGGGTGGAGCAATAACAATGTGGTTATCTGATGTCTCGGTAAAAAGACCCGTTTTTGCTACTGTGGTCAACCTGGTGCTGATGATTTTTGGGATTGTCTGCTTCAGTATGTTACCACTGCGCGAATTTCCCGATATTGACTCACCTGTGGTGACCATCAGTACTGATTATCCCGGTGCTTCGGCGGAAATTGTCGAATCAAAAATAACCCAGCCGATCGAGGATATGATCAGTGGCGTGGAAGGGATTAAAAATATCAGTTCCAACAGCCGGGTTGGCCGTTCGAACGTGACTATCGAATTTAATATCAATCGCGATATAGACGCTGCAGCCAATGATGTGCGGGAGCGGGTGTCCAGAGTGATGGACAACTTACCGGATCAGGCGAGGGCCCCTGAGGTGTTTAAAGCCAATAGTGATGACGATACCATCGCCTGGTTTTTGCTCAGCAGTGAAAGTATGACCAATCTGGAGCTGACCGATTACGCCGATCGTTTTATCACTGAACGTTTTTCCGTGGTGGACGGCGTCGCCCGGTTGCAGATTGGCGGTGAACGTAAATATGCGATGCGGATGTGGCTGCACAAAGATGCCATGGCCTCACGCGGCGTAACAGTGCAGGACATTGAAAATGTGCTGCGCAATGAAAACGTCGAATTACCGGCCGGCAACGTGAAATCGGCCGACCGCGACTTTATCGTCCGGGTGGTTCGTACTTATAAAAGTCAGGATGATTTTCGCCGTTTGGTGGTGAAAAAAGGTGACAACAACTATTTGGTACGTTTAGGTGAAGTGGCTGATGTGGTGCTGGCTTCAGAAAACGAAGAAAGCGAATTTAGAAGCGACGGCAAAAGTGTGCTTGGCATTGGTATTATCAAACAATCCAAAGCCAACACCTTAGATGTGGTGAAAAATGCCCGGGCTGAGGCAGAACGCATCAAAGCTACGTTACCCGCAGGCACCAGTATTGAACCTGGTTATGATTCTTCCTTGTTTATTGCCGAATCTATCCGCGAAGTTTACAACACCTTAGGCATTGCGCTGGTGCTGGTGGTGGTGGTGATATTCTCTTTCCTCGGCAGTTTAAGGGCTACTTTTATCCCGGCGGTAACAGTGCCAGTGGCACTGATCAGTGCGGTCACTGTGTTGTTTGCGCTGGACTTTTCTATCAACCTGTTGACCTTGCTGGCCATGGTATTGGCCATCGGCCTGGTGGTGGATGATTCCATCGTCGTGCTGGAGAATATTTACCGCCGGATTGAACAAGGTGAACATCCGCTACTCGCCTCCTACAATGGTTCACGTGAAGTCGGCTTTGCGGTGGTCGCCACCACCCTGGTGCTGATTTCAGTGTTTGTACCGCTGGTATTTATGCAAGGCGATTTAGGCAAACTATTCACTGAATTTGCTTTGGCTGTGGCAGCAGCTGTAGCTTTTTCTGCGGTGGCGGCACTGACGCTGACGCCGATGCTCTGTAGCAAAATGCTCAAACAGGATAAAAAAGAAAGTGGTTTTAGCAAAGTTGTCCATCAGTTCTTTATTCGGGTTGAACATGGCTACCGCGCCCAGTTACAGCACGCCACCCGGCAAAAATGGCCAACGATGCTGTTGTTGTTATTGTGTTTTATCGCCAGTGGTTATTTATTAAAACTGTTGCCATCAGAACTGGCTCCGGCCGAAGATCGAGGCACCTTTTTTGTCATGATGAGTCCGGTCGAAGGTGCCAGCTACAGCAGCAACAGTAAAAATATGCGGCTGGTTGAAGATATTTTATTGCCCTACTACGAAAAAGGTGAGCTGAACCGTTTGTTGATCCGGGTGCCGGGTTTTGGTAACAGTGGCGGTATGGCGATCGTCGGCAGTGAAAACTGGCACAACGGCCAGCGCCGCACGGCCGAATTATTGCCCGAAATCGCCGACAAGCTCAATGCGCTGCCGGATATCCGTACTTTTATTAACCAGCGCAGTGGTTTAAGTGGCGGTCGTGGTGGCGGCGGCCGGCCGGTGCAGTTTGTCATTCAGGGCAATACCTATGAAGAGCTGGCGCGCTGGCGCGATCTGGTGCTGGAAAAAGCCCAGCAGAATCCAAAGTTGTTGATGCTGGATCATGATTATAAAGAAACAGTGCCGCAGGTTTTGGTCGAGATTAACAGTGAGCGGGCAGCTGATCTCGGTATCTCAGTGGGTGTGGTGGGTCGGGCACTGGAAGCCATGCTGGGTGGACGTCGAGTCACCACTTTCCTGGATCGGGGTAAAGAATACGATGTCATTCTTGAAGGTACCGATGCTGATTTCAGTCAGCCAGGCAATATTTCCAATGTTTATGTCCGTTCCAGCGGTACCAATCAATTGATCCCACTGGATAACCTGGTGACCTTGCGCGAAGAAGCCACCTCTTCCACCCTGAACCGATATAACCGGATGCGTGCTATCACTATTTCTGCCAATCTGGCACCAGGTTATAGTCTTGGCGAAGCGCTGACATTCCTCGAAGACATAGTCCGGACTGAAATTGATGTGCCTGTTGGTATCGAGTACAAAGGCGAATCGATGATGTTCAAAGACAGCGGTGAATCAACGGTGATGATTTTTGCGCTGGCACTGATCATTACCTATTTGGTGCTGGCAGCACAGTTTGAAAGTTTTATCCACCCGCTGGTGATTATGCTGACAGTCCCGCTCGGTCTGGCTGGTGCGCTGGGAGGCTTGTATCTGGCTGGCATGACGCTGAATATTTACAGTCAGATTGGTCTGGTGATGATTATTGGTCTGGTGGCCAAAAACGGCATTCTGATTGTCGAATTTGCCAATCAGCTGCGTGATCAGGGGGTGGAATTCTTAGAAGCAATCCACCAGGCTTCTGTGCAACGATTAAGACCAATCGCGATGACCGCCTTTACCACAGTGATGAGTAGTATTCCGCTGATTATCACCACTGGCCCTGGTTCAGAAAGCCGGATGGTGATTGGCATGGTCATTTGCGCCGGGGTTGGTTTTGCCACCCTGCTGACCTTGTATGTGGTTCCTGTGGCTTATGTGGCACTGGCCCGTAACACCAGTTCTCCGGAGACCATTGCCAAGCAACTTGACGAACTGGCAAAACAAAAATCAGCTCGGTAACAGGCAGATTTATCTTCAGTGCCGGCCAGACTCCAATGCTGAGTCTGGCCGGCACTATTTTGTCAGTCCGGCACCAATGAACTGAAATATAAATTTTATATAAAAACAGAAACTTGGCTAAAGTCGCGGCATAATTGTCAAGCTCCAAGTACAATCTTGCGCAGCACCGCTGAAATAAACCGCAAATAAAACTATAGTTTTGCCAGTAACCGCCGATAAAACACACAGATTTCCACCAACCAGTATGCATAGGGACCGACCATGAACCTGCAGCCACTCAATAGCAAAACCACCCCAGTCGCCGCCAGCACTGAAGATAATCAGGTTGTAAAGCAAGAACAACGAGAGCTGACGGGCACGGAAAAATCCCAGGCCAATAAGCAGCAACTGAATGCCACTATCATTCAAAGCCAATTTGAACTGAGCTTAAAGTCTGACAATAAATCACTGAATTTATTGTATAAATCAGTTATTTCTTCGCTAGCTACTGAATTTGAAGATTATCTGCAAAAGGCCACTGAAGCCGGTAAAACCGGTGAAAAGGTCACCAATCCTTACGGCACTGATACCGACACCTCACCTAAAGCCACGGCCGATCGGATCCTGACTTTCGCCACCGGCTTTTATGACACTTTTAAAAAGCAGAATCCAAACTTGTCAGAAGAAGAGGGGCTGGAGCAATTTATCAGTAAAATCAGTGCCGGTATCGATCAGGGATTCGGTGAAGCCCGCGATGTGCTGGATAGTCTGAAACGGCTGGATGGCAAAGTGAAAACCGATATAGATGAGACTTACGACTTAATCCAAAAGGGTTTAACCACCTTCAGGGAAAGTTTTAATAAAAAGCCGGATGATCTGGTGACCACCCAGCCAGTGAAAGACGCCTCGGCATAACGGCCGCAATCAGCTGACCTACCAGCAACCGGTCAAGGTTCATAGCGACGCTGACCGGCTGCCAGTTCAATTGGCTCAACGGCAACAATAAGTGGCCAGCGCCCGCTGTACACCAAGAATATTGCCATCTTTACTGAAAGTTTTGCTGATCGGCTCTGCAGTACTGCTGAGCCAGATTTTCAGCTCGGCATCCAAATCAAAGTGACCTTTGGTTTCAGCACTGAACCTGATCACAGACCGATAAGGGATCGACTGATATTCTTTTTTGCTGCCAGTGAGACCCTGCTTATCCACCAGAATGAGCCGCCGATTAGAGCGTGTTGACCTTTGGTGTGTGAATTTTGTTCAATCGGGGGCCGCCAGCCCGCGAAAGGAGCTGCGAAGCTTAGTGATCTAAGCGAGTAGCGAGTGACAAAGGGCTGGCGAGTCCCCGGTTGAACCCTGCGGGCAGCGTTTGGCTGACCTTTCTACGGCGTTATCGCCCGCTCATGTAGAATAACTACACATCGCGGGCTCTGCCTTGTATAAAAGCCAGCCAAACAGCTGCAAAAACATACACCAAAGGTCAACACGCTCTAGTAAACACAATCAGGTCCCGCACCAGTTTATACACTTGTTCAGGTTTTTCCCCTTCCGCCAAAATGGCTTCCAGTTCAGTTTCCACATCACTGACATCAATGGCTCCGGCTGAGCCTAATAAACTACTGAATAATCCCATTGGCGACTCCCTGAACTTTGTTGCATCGCAGCATCGACCTGACATCTGCTGTTCGCC
This sequence comes from Rheinheimera sp. B2H12, assembly GCF_059620065.1. Taxonomy (NCBI): domain Bacteria; kingdom Pseudomonadati; phylum Pseudomonadota; class Gammaproteobacteria; order Chromatiales; family Chromatiaceae; genus Rheinheimera; species Rheinheimera sp. B2H12. The sequence continues at coordinate 3,242,160 of NZ_CM184363.1, forward strand.
AGCATAAAAGTATGCAGGCATTGAAGCAATAGTGCAGTTGAATGCCGCCCGCAGTCAAAATGGCAACACCTGACCATCCCAATGCAATAAACATCCATGTTGCGCTGGCGTTAGCCTTGCTGCAACCGCCCATAACCTGCTGGCAGTTGATGCTGGGGCCTGTAGTTGCCCGGCAGGCAGATTACGCAGGAATGGTTCAGCCAGCGCTGTGGCAGTGGTGCCAGGATGCACAGCCACCAGCAGAGTTGCAGGCTGCAAACGCCGCAGCTCAATGGCCGTTGTTTTCACCAGCATATTCAGTGCAGCTTTCGCCGACCGGTAACTGTACCAACCACCCAGTTGGTTATCGCTGATACTGCCGACTTTGGCACTGAGCACCAGCATCCGTACCTGCTGCTGTGACAAATAAGGCAACAATATTTTCAGTTGCAGTGCCGGTAATAAATAATTGACCCACCAACTGCTCAATGCCGCCCTAATTTCGAGTTGACGCAGTGATTTCTCCGCTTTTACTGCATCTTGCTGCAATAAACCCTGACAGCTGATAATGAGATCAGGCTGAAATTGCTGACAAAGTCTGGGCAGCAACTCAGCCAATACCTGCTCAGTCTGTTGCATCTGCAGCTCGCTGCACTCAACATCAGCAACTGTCGCAGTCTGATATGCAAACCAATGCACCCGGGCATCCAGTCCAACCGGCCTTGTTTGCCGGCTGACCGCAACGGCTTGCACTCCTTGGGCGACCGCTTCAGCCAGCAGTGCCTGACCTATGCCACTGCCTGCGCCTAACACCAGCACAGCTCTGGCGATGACATCACTCATAATCTGGCCCCTGCTTGCCCGCTCAGTAACAAAGTAGCGGCTTGCTGCCCCGACAGCCAGGCATTTTCCACCCGACCGCCTAAAGTCCAATCACCGGCGACAGCCAGTCGTAATTTCTGATCAAACAGCACACCACAAGGCGGAACCGTTTCATCATAACTGGCATATAACCAGCGATGGGCCAGCGCAGCTTGCACCTTGAGCGGAAAAGCAAGCACTTCAGCTAAAGCTTGGGTGGCTGCGGCTATCACCTCGTCACTACTGGCTTGTAACAAAGCAACACTGGCTTCGGCAGTCAGATGCACCAACCATTGTTCAGCTGGCTCAGTCGTATGATTGCTCAGACTAAACGGCAAGCGGCCTGGTTTATCATTTTGCCGGGCAGCAAAGCGCAACTTGTGGTCACGGATAAAGATGGCGTCTGCCGGATGTGAAGTCGCCTCTGACAGCTCCAGTAACACAGCCCAGCAAGGTAACAAAGGTTGCTGCGGAATTTGACTGGCCAGCGCCGCGCCTGTTAACAACTGCTGACTTTGCTGCGCCGGGCAGGTTAACAGCAAGGCATCAAAACCACTAAACAGCTCGCCATCTTCCGTGGCAAGTTGCCAACTACCGGCGAGTGCCCGGTCATAAACAAAGCTCAGCTCAGTGATCCGACTGTTATATCTGGTCTCTACGGCACTGAATACAGGCTTAAGTAATTGCTGCAGTTGCGGCACCGCAATAAAACGCTGTTGTTGATCCGGGGAAGACCGCAAGCCGGCTTGGTCATAACAATAAATAGCATCAGGCCACAAACGAACCTGCTGTTGTTGTTGCCACAGACTAAGCTGTTGCAAAAAGGCCGGTTCACGAGCGGTAAAATACTGGGCGCCAAAATCAGCATAACCGGGTTGACATGCTTCACCCGCAGTGACCAAAGCCTGCCCTACTCTTTTGCTGCTAAAACGACCACCCGGACCGCGGGATTTTTCGAACACTGTCAGCTGACAGCCTTTGGTTTTCAGTACTTCAACTGCAGCAGCTGCACTCAGCCCTGCCCCTACCACCGCAACTTTCACATCAGATCCTTTTTCACTGCAACTGACCGCACAGGCGGCAGACGATGGTTGTGATTACGTGATAAGCTCAAACCCAGATCAATACCTCAGCTTCACTCCATCACAAAGGTAATCCCGAATGAACACAGAGATTGCAACTTTTGCCGGCGGCTGCTTTTGGTGCATCGAAGGCGCTTTTAATCGTCTAAACGGTGTCCACAGCGCGGTCAGCGGCTATATGGGCGGTCATAGCCCCAACCCGACCTACGCTGATATTTGCACTGGCCAAAGCGGCCATGCCGAAGTGGTGCAACTGCATTATGATCCTGCTGTTATCAGCTATGCCCAATTGCTGGAAGTATTTTTTTATCTGCACGATCCAACCCAGTTAAACCGCCAAGGCAATGACATCGGCACTCAATACCGCTCGGCGATTTTTTATCATCAGCCCCAACAACAGCAACAAGCTGAAACGTTCTGTCAGCAGTTGCAACAAAGTGGTGAGTATGCACAGCCCATAGTCACCACCATCAATGCTGCCAGTCAGTTTTATCCGGCAGAGACTTACCATCAGGGTTATGCCGCGCAAAATCCACAGCAACCCTATTGCCGCTTGCTGATCGCGCCGAAAATGGCGGCATTTAGCCGACAGTTTGCCGATTTATTGCGAGGATAAATATCGCGTTGTCAGACGCGATAACGTTGCAGCACTTGATCAAAGTGTTGCGCCAATTGCTGCAGTTGCTGACTGGCTGACATGGTCGTTTGAGCGTGGCCAGCATTCTGGCGGGCGCTTTGCAAAATCTGGCTGGTTTGTTGCCGGACTAAAGCCGCCACTTGCACCTGTTCCGCCGCTGCGCCAGCAATACCCGTGTTTAACTGATAAATTTGTTCGATACTGCCAAGCACCTGCTGCATCGCATGACAAGCGGCTTTAGCCTGAGTTTCATGTTGCAGCACATTGTGTTGATATTGCTGATTTTGCTGTTGAATCGCCTTGACCACCAACTGTAACTGCTCAATCATCCGTTTGATTTCGCCGGTTGAGGCCTGAGTGCGCCCTGCCAGCAACCTGACTTCGTCCGCGACCACACTAAAGCCTCGCCCTTGTTCACCCGCTCTGGCGGCCTCAATGGCCGCATTTAACGCCAGTAAGTTGGTTTGTTCGGCAATGCCATTAATCACATCCAGCACTCTGCCTATGTCCTGACTGCTTTGGGCCAGAGTCTCAATCGACGTTGCCGATTCGGCTGCTGCCGCCAGTTGCTGCTCCGTCCCTTCGGCAGCCAGTTGCAGGCTCTGCATCGCCTGCGCTGTCGTTTGCCGGACTTGTTGCGTCGTTTGCTCGGCATCACTGGCATGATTGGCCACCATCTGCGCAGCATCCGCCAGCCTGGAAACGGCATCGCTGGCCTGCTCGGTTTCGTGAGTTTGACGGTTCACTTCAGATCCGGATAGTTGCGCGATATCACTCAGCGCAGCAGCTGATTGTAATAACTGCTTGGTTTGACCGCCTAAAGTCCGGATCGTATCTGCCAGTTGCTGCAACAGCAAATCAAAACTGCGGGCCATAGCGCCAAACTCATCCCGACTGTTGTTATTCAGCCTTTTGGTTAAATCACCACCGCCTTGGGTAATGCCATCAATAGCGACAATACTTTGCTGGACTTTTTGCACCACAATTTTCTGCAGCAAAACAAACACCAGCAGCACTGTAGCAATGCCGCCCAGCACGACAAAAAATGACGTCAGCATCACATCATACCGGACCGTGGCATTGAGCTCCGCCTGGTTGTATCCCAGCACCAGACGGTATTGCCATGGGGCGAATTCATCATGACGTAACTGCCAGCCTGAGGGCTGTGCCACAATCTGGCTGACTTGTTCAGCAGTCAGATGGGCCGAATGGGCGCGGACCACCCCATTGCGATCGAGCAAAGCAACAAACCCTTGTTGCAACAAACGACTATCGGCAACCAGTTTACTCAGGGCTTGTAAATCAGCTTTATAACCAACATAGGCAATCCCTATCACTTGCTGCTGTGCATCATGTAACGGCTCATAAGCGGTGATAAAAGGATTACCCAGAATATCCACTGCGCCATAAAAGGACTGATCCTGCATAATAGCCTTGATCGCAGCGCCATCCGGGGCCAACAAAGTGCCGATCGCCCGTTGATTATTGGTGACCACATTGGTTGAAATGCGGACAAATTTATCGCCATCACGGCTAAATAAAGTGGCGGTGCCGCCAGTAATCGCCGTCAGTTCATCCACCAGTTGAAACTGATTGGCTTGCGGCTGTGCTGCTATCAATAAATCGGCGACCTGCACAGCGCCCACCTGTACCGCAGCCCCCTGACTGACGGCCCCGCTCTGCCGGATGCGTTGTTGCAATAATTTCATACTGCTTTGCACTTGCTGACTCAGCAAAGAGTCGGTCAGCGCCAGACTGTTTTGCAATTCCCGCGCTAACAAAGCACTTTCCCGCTCCACTTGCTGCCGGAGTTCACTCATCCGGCTGATACTGAAAAACACAATGGCCAGTAACGTCACCACACTGACTAACGCGACCAAGGACCAGATGAACTTACGTTGTACAGACATCACACACTCCGAAAATTGTCAGTCAGGGATTAAAAGGTGTTCTTCAACTGTCAGTCCTTGCCACAAAAATTGCCGTCAGAACCTGCAGCAACTAAATTGTTGTTTAGCATAGTCGAATTCAAAGCCATATCAGTGGTTTTTCAGCAGTCATGATGGCGTGAGCCGAACATCAGTTGAAGCAGTGGTTCATCGCATGAAGCCGGCGTGACATGCTGATTGCGCTCGCGCGCAAGGCGCCGTGCCCGGCGCACCAACGAAAAAAGCCAGGCCTGGCGGCACTGGCTTGATAGACTTCATCATTTCATGAAGTTAGAAGTTCAACATTTGTACCGATAAGCCAAACTCACGACCCGGCTGCAGATAATTCTGGTTGGTCTGGTAGGTTTTATTCAGCAAGTTATCCAGTGTCAGCCGGATGGTCAGATCCTTGCTCCAGTCATAACTGACGCCGGCGCCAATTAACAGCACACGGCTTAACACAGTTTGCGTATCCGCGGCGTTGCGCAAGCGATCGCGCTGTTGCAGGTTGCCACTGAACTGCCAGGCATCCCATTGATAAGACGCCAGATAGGTCAATTTATGCTTCGGAATATTTGGCACTGCGCTGTTATCGCTCAGGTCCTGCGGGTTGGCATAGGTCAGATCCAACTGATGATAAACCCCTGCCAGGGTTTTACTCAAACTATATTCAAAACCGTCAACCTGAGCTAAACCAATATTCTGTGACTGCCGCGCCTGAATGTTATAAACAATCATATTGGTCAGATCACGCCGGAAATGCACCACATCCAGTTGGAAAGCACCTTGATAACGTAAGCCAAGCTCCCGCGATAAACTATCTTCCGGTAACAAGTCAGGATTACCGGATTTTGGCCAAAATAACGCATTAAAAGTCGGCACCTTAAAGCCAGTGCCCTGATTAAAGCGTAATTGCAGCGGCGCAATCAGCTGATAAGCCAGGCCCCATTGATAACTGTTATTGCTGCCGTAAGCAGAGACGTTGTCGTTACGCAGCACCAGATCTGTGCTCCAGTCACCGAATTGGGCATCTGCACCGACAAACACAGAATTGCTGATCCGATCGGTTTTGGTGTATTGGGTGCTTAAGCTTTCAACTTCAGCGTTGATGTGACTGAGGCCGGCCAGCACATTCAGCTCAGAACTCAGGGCATAACTGGCCTGATAATCCAGTTCCTGCCGCACTGTTTCATAGCGGGTTGCCGCGCTGTTATTGCCATAATTCAGGCTATCATCGCGGCTGAATGCCAAATGGGCCTGATGCGCTAATTGCCGGTTGGCACCTAATTGCTGCGGGTAGCGCCATTGCAATTGATGTAAATCTTGCTGGCTCTTTGACTCATCGGTACCACCAAAAGTCGGATTGGCATCATATTCACTAAAACCACGATTGAGTTGGCTGTTCCACTGTAAAAAGCCCAGCGCAGTTTCAGCAGAAGCGCCTAATTTAGCGAACCTTTGCTGAAAACCATCACGGTCCGGATCGGCCTTGTCCAGCACATGGATACCATCGGCACGACTGTAACCAACCGAGGCAAATAATTGCGCAGCATCGACCTGATAACGGCCATGCACTGCGGTTTCGGCCAAACCATTGCTGCCGGTTTTCACATTCAGCTCAGTGCTTTTGACTTGCCGGGTCGTGATCGCAATCACACCACTAATGGCATCGGAGCCATAATGCGCTGCCCTGGCGCCCCGGATCACCTCAACTTTTTCAATCAGTTCGATCGGCAACATCGTCAAATCCTGATATCCCAGCGTGGCTGAACCGGTCCGCACGCCATCAATCAGTACTAAGGTATGTTGGGTCCGGCTGCCGCGGACAAAAATGGAACTCACCTGGCCTCGACTACCACTGCGGGCAATCTGAATACCTGGCACCAATTGCAATAATGCGACGAAATCTTTCGGCTGCAGCAGTTCAATATCGGCCCGATCCAACACAGTGACACTGGCATTCACATCCTGCAACGGTTTAGCCTGGCGGCTGGCGTAAATACTGATTTTTTCGATGTTTTGTGCGGTATTGGTAACAGTTGAGGCTGAAGTATCGGCAACTGCGGCATAACTAAGACTACTGAACACGGCTGTGGTCAGCAAAGAGAACTTAAACATTGTAACTCCATGGAGCACGCCCACCGCGTGCAGTTGGTGAATGATATTTTCAGGCCGGTCTCCGGGCTGCACAGGTGGATCTCTCGTTCCACCGACACCAACCTTCCCATCCGAGGACAGTGGTTTTGTGGTATCTGCTGAGTCATCAGCATGTGTTACCGTTGCGGGGGCAGCTCTGGTTTTACACCAGATTCCCTGTTTCACTGTATCGACCGGGTTGTTTTGCCAACAAAACAGCCCTGCCATACAGCACCTGAAAAAAGCGGCCTCAGTGTAGCGGCCGCACCTTGAAAGTCAACAGAAATCCAGATGGCTAATACCACTGAGCACTGACCGAAAGTGGCCAAGCACGCATAGTGCCGAAGGTAAATGAGGGAGTTAAATCAGCCTGGCAATGCAGAAGATATTCGCGCGCGCAATAGTTTCGCTTATAATGGTGCTCTACGTTTTAACCGAAAAAGAGAACCCCATGCCTTCATTTGATATTGTTTCAGAAGTTGATATGAATCAAGCAAATAACGCTGTAGAAAACGCCAAACGCGAACTTGAAACCCGCTATGATTTTCGCGGTGTTGATGCCAAAATTGAGTTTAAAAAAGACCATATTGAACTGACCGCAGAAGCCGATCAGCAAGTGATGCAACTGTTTGATATTTTTGCCACCAAAGCCAGCAAGCTGCAGTTAGACGTCAGTAGCTTTAAACTGGAAAAAGAAGACCGTCACGGCAAATACATTACGCGCCATGTCGTTTTAAAGCAGGGCATTGACAAAGAGATGGCGAAGAAAATCGTTAAAATCGTCAAAGAAAGTAGCTTTAAAGTACAAGTCGCTATTCAGGGCGAAGAGTTACGTGTCACCGGAAAAAACCGTGACGACCTGCAAGGCGTGATGCAATTGGTGCGCAGCAGTAACCTTGGCCAGCCGTTCCAGTTTAAGAACTTTAGGGACTAGTGAGTTCTGTAGACCCCAGTTCATTAAAGCTACGTAACCCTATCAAACAGCTTTCGTTTATTGCAGTGAGGCAGACATTGCCTCGCTGCGGTTGGGTCAACATTGAGCAACAGATAACTGTTGCGATTGATTGTAGCGAGGAAGACCCTATAATCCGAGCATCAGTTTGAGTTGGGAGCTGTCATGTTGTTGACGCCACGGGTTTGCCGCAGCATTTTTTTGCTGTTACTGGTTTTTTGCAGTTATGCCTTTTTAAAAGATGTCAGTGGTATCCCTTCGAGCTGGATGCCAAACGATAAACTGATGCATGCGCTGGTGTTTTTCGCTTTGATGCTGCTGTGGCAAGCAGGCTTTGCCGGCTATGCGCTGCTGGGAATAGTCAGTCTGACCTTATACGGCGGTTTGGTTGAGTTAGCGCAACATTATTACACCAATCGGATGGGTGACTGGTGGGATTGGCTGGCCGACATCAGTGGCTTGCTATTGGCGGTACTGCTATGGCGCTGGTCATTTCAGCATTGGTGGCAGCAATGGCAACGCAACTAACCCCTGTTGTGCCAGCCAGCAAGAGTCTCTGGTGGGTGCTTGGCCGTGGAGCTATTGGTTTACTGGCCGCCAGCCGTTGGACCTTGGCCGGTCAGCCGGTCAGGCTTTGGTTAAAACAACCACAAATGACAAGTTATGGTTATACCTTTAGCGCACAAGACTGCGACATCCCGCTGCAACTCGACTGCAGCCGGCAAGGGCCGGTAGAGCTGGTGCTGTTACCGCTGAAAGCTTTTGATATTCTGCCGGCGTTAGAGCAATTGCTGGCTGCGCTGAGCCCGACCGCACAAATTGTGTTATGCCACAATGGCATGGGCACGATTGACGCCGCCAGGGCGTTGTTACAACCCAGCCAAGGGCTGTGGTTTGCCAGTACCACCCATGGTGCTTTTAAGCCCAACCCGCAGCAAATTTGTCACAGCGGTGTTGGCAGTACAGTGCTGGGTCCTTGTAATCCAGCAGCCCGTCACACAAAAGAACCCATAGCGGCTATGCTGGATCAGGCCTTAGGCCCAGTCCGGCAAGTGGACGATATTGAGCGTTTTTTATGGCGTAAGCTGGCAGTGAATACAGTGATCAATCCACTGACTGCGCAGCATCAGTGTCGCAATGGTGCGCTGGCCGCTGCGGCTTTCAGCCAGCAAATAACCGAGTTACTGACTGAATTCGCCCAACTGGCAGCCGCTGCCGGTCAACCGTTACCACTGCCAGAATTGCAAAGCTTGGTCAAGCAGGTAATCGAGCAAACGGCAGAAAACTATTCGTCGATGCAACAAGATGTCGCTGCCGTCAGACGCACTGAATTGGCCGCCATCAGCGGTTTTGTGTTGCAACAGGCCAGCCAGTTGCAGTTATCGCTGCCAGCCCATCAGGCGTTATACCAACAACTCACCAGCAGACTCGCGCCCTGGCAGTATCAGTAGCAGCCGGATGTTGCTTCTGGCATCAAGGTTTTTGATACACCGAGACATTGGCAAAGCCTTGCTCTTTTAACAGCAAAGCTTGTAAGCGGCTCATCACACCCCGATCACAATACAGATAATAGTGCAGCGACTGATCCAGTGCCGCAAAACCACTGGCAATTTTATAAAATGGCAACAGCTGAACCTGGTGACTATCCAGCTGCAGTGGCGCGCGCTCGGCTTCATCCGGCGCCCGCACATCCAGCACTACCGCGCCTGCCGGCAGCACAGCTTCGGTCAGCACAGTACTGATTTGCTGACTAGCCTGATACTCCACAGTACGGATATCCAGCACTTTGGCAGCAGCACTGACCTGCTGCAGAATGGCAAAATCAAACTGAGCTTCAGCCGCATTCACTGCTGACAGCACCGCATTGACGGTCGGGCTTTTTGAAATCACACCACAGTATTCCGGCATCGTTTTAGCGATATCTTCCACCCCAATAGCGCGGGCTATATCAATAATTTCTTGTTTATCCTGATACACCAGCGGTCGCAAAATCAGCATCTCAGTAACACGGTCAATCACGTTCAGATTGACGATAGTCTGACTGGCAACCTGACCAATACTTTCGCCTGTCACCACTGCTTTGATATTCAGGCTCTCAGCCACAGTGGCGGCAGCACGCATCATCATCCGTTTAAGCACAACGCCCATCAGACCCGAGTCGATCTTTTCTAAGATTTCCGTCACCACCGGGGCAAAATCCACTGAGACGAATTTCACTTTGTGCGACAAGCTGTATTTTTGCCACAGATAAAATGCCATTTGCCGTACGCCGGTTTCATGGGCGGCGCCGCCTAAATTAAAAAACAGAAAATGGGTGCGCAACCCTTTGCGGATCATCAGATAACTGGCAACGGCCGAGTCAAAACCACCAGAAATCAGTGACAATACGTCGCCTTGGGATGGCAACGGAAACCCACCCATGCCCTGGTACATTTGCCGTACCATGATCAACTTATCTTTGCGGATCTCCAATTGCACTTTGAGATCTGGTTGTTGTAACCGCACTGTCGCACTGGCGATATGCTGATTTAAACCGCCGCCAATATAACGCTCTGCTTCGGTCGAAGTAAATTCGTGGTCGCCCTGGCGTTTAACCCGCACCACAAAAGTTTTCCCCTGCAATTGGCTCTGGTAGACTGCCAGCACCTGTTCGAAAATATCGTGCAACGAGCTAAAAGCCGCAGATTGCATCCGGGCAAATTGCACAATGCCTGGAATACATTGCAACTGCTCAGCCATTCGCGTTGCCAGTGCTTCATCCGCCAGATCCAGTGTCACTGTTAAATGATCAAACAGATTGCGAACCACCACCTCAGGGTGCAACTGCAATAAAATCGTTTTCAGATTTTGTTCCAGCAACATCGTCTGGCGCTTGCGCACCGATTTACTTTTAATCGAGATTTCTGGGTGGAGCTTAATAATAAATTCAATCATCAACAGGGCTGCCGGTAAAAACAAGGCGCGTATTATAGCGCTAACAGCGCTGCGGGGCAAAATTGCTGCAGATGCGTTGGCTTAAAGCACTCCCGCTGCGGCAAGCCGGTCAGCGGGAGTTGAAGTTAATGCGACCGCATCAGCCTTGCTTCGCAGGGGGCTGTTCGCTGGCAGGCGGCGGCACAGGATTGTCGCGCAATTGCAGCGGTTGTGACTCTTTTGCTTTACCTTGCAAGATTGAAATCTCTACCCGGCGGTTACGGCGCCGATTCTGATCGGTATCGTTCGGCACCAAAGGTCTGGTGTCAGCCCGGCCGACCACCACCAAACGATCTTTTTCCAGGCCGGTCCCTTTGAGCATTTCAGTCGCAACCGAAACGGCCCGTTTTGCCGACAATTCCCAGTTGTTACTGTTCAGTTCATCTGAAACCTGCTCATTATCGGTATGACCGGAGATGGTAATTTCGCCCGGAATATCGCGTAAAATGGCGCCAACCTGCTGAATAATTGGCTTAAAGCGCGGTTGTAAAAAAGTAGAACCGGATGGGAAAGCACCACTTTCCCGCACTCGAATAATAATTTGCTGACCTAAAGACTCCAGTTCGATAGCACCATCCTGGATCTGTTCCTCCATTTGTTCAGCAATTTTTTTCACCATTTCATTGACCTGTTCCTGCATCTCCGCAGTTTCAGGCTCACTGGGGGACTGTTGAGTCTGCTCATCGGTACTATCACTGGCACCACCGGTTTTATCTTCCCGTTGTTCCTGACGTCCGCCAGCAGAATCTTCCTCGCCAGCCTGAAACTCCATTGTTTGCTGAGTCATATCAATGGTTTGCTGCTGTATGGTATCAATTGGAGTTGGGTCAGGCCGCCCAGGTCTGAACTCCATCGCAATCACGCTGGTACCTTTGGGAATGTCTTTGACTTCAATTTTATTTTGCACACCAAAAGCAAAAGCCATCGAACCGGCGATTTGCTTAAATTTCTGCACATCCATTTCGGAAAAAGACAACAACAACACAAAAAAGCACATCAGCAATGACATTAAGTCAGCAAATGTACCCATATATGCAGGCAGACCCGGTGGCGGGCACTTTGGACATTCAGCCATAGGACCCCCTATTCACCATCAACTTTTGCTTCACGTTTTTTCGACATCAAATAATTACGTAATACCCCTTCGATAACTTTGGGATTCTGTCCATCCTGAATGCCCATAATGGCATCCAGAATAAGTTGATTGCTGGTTTTTTCTTCTTCGTTACGTATCGCCATTTTATCAGCAAGCGGCATACACAGACAGTTCGCTTGCACAGCACCGTATAATGTAGTTAATAAGGCAACGGCCATTGCAGGACCAATCGCTTTTGGATCGGACATATTGGCTAACATGGCAACCAGACCTATTAAAGTGCCGATCATTCCCATTGCTGGGCCTAAATCCCCCAGTTGCTTGAAGATTGCAATATAAATGCCGTGTCGGTTATAGGTTTGCTCAATATCCTTTTCCAGGGTGCCACGGACCACATCAGCATCATGACCATCGACCAACATATTGATGCCTTTTTGCATAAACTCATTCGGTATTTCAGCCTCCTCTAACGCCAAAAAGCCACCTTTTCGGGCAGAATCCGCCAACTGCACCGCTTTTTCAATCAGAACTTCGGGCGAATCGATTTTGAACATAAAAGCTTTGCCAGCAGCTTTAAAACTACCTCCCAACTGCGACAAAGTAAACTTCATGAATACAACGGTAATGCTACCGCCGAACACAATAACAATAGAAATGAAATCATAAAACATCGCCAAATCGCCAGAGGCGCTCAGATACATAGCCCAAACCATCATACCGATAGTGGCGACTAACCCGAGTATTGTTGCTAAATCCACAGAAAACTCCTGATGCTGAGTAAAGCTAAATACTTAAACGATAATAGCTTATCGTGGTTTATCGGCCATTATCCGTCAAGCGTTAAAAAAATTTCCACCGCCAGCTGATTTTAGTTGCCGGACCGACCAATCTGATTGACCATAACACTTTGCTAAGGTAACTTTGCGCACACTTTTATAAGGGGCGGATGATGAGTAAAAAGCAGGCAAATCAGCCACAATTCGAACAAATGATTGCAGATTTGGCATCGATAGTGCACCAGTTGGAACAAGGTGATTTATCACTTGATGATGCCCTGCAGCAATTTGAACGCGGCATTTTACTCGCACGGCAAAGCCAGCAACAACTACAGGCGGCGGAACAAAAGGTACAAATCCTGTTACAGCCCGCCCAACTGGTGCCATTTCAGCCGGAACAAGGAGAATAACGTGTCTTTGCTTTCTTTATCTGTGTTTCAGCAACGGGTTGAACAACAGATGTCGGCTCTTTTGCAGCAACAGCCACGCAATGACCAGATGCTACATGATGCTATGGTCTACAGTCTGCTCAATGGCGGCAAAAGGATCCGGCCTTTTCTGGTGTACAGCTGTGGTGAAATGCTGGGGGCCAGTCTGACTGATTTAGATGCTCCGGCAGCAGCGATTGAATGTTTACATACTTATTCGCTGATCCACGATGATTTACCCGCGATGGATGATGATGATTTACGCCGCGGTCAACCAACCTGCCATAAAGCTTTTAATGAAGCCACCGCCATCTTAGCAGGTGATGCGCTGCAGGCTTTGGCCTTTGATATTCTGGCCAGCCATCCTTATCAACAGGTCAGCGCAACCAATAGGCTGGCGATGGTGCAGCAACTGGCTAAACTAGGCGGTTATCAGGGCATGTGCGGCGGCCAGGCCATTGATTTGGCGCATACCAATAAACAGATGACAGTGACAGCGCTGGAAGCGATGCATCAGTTAAAAACCGGTGCTTTAATTGAATGTACGGTCCGGATGGCCTGGCTTTGCAGCCCGAAACAAGACGCGGCTGAATTAGCTGCGCTGATCCAGTATGCCCGGGCGCTGGGCCTGGCCTTTCAGGTGCAGGATGACATCCTGGATATTGAAGGTGATACCGCCGTGCTAGGTAAACCACAAGGTTCAGATCAACAGGCCAATAAAGCGACTTACCCGGCTTTGTTAGGCTTGTCTGCGGCAAAAGCCAAAGCTCAGCAACTGTTTGAGCAAGCCAACACCGCACTTTCTGTGTTACCTTACGATACCCAACAACTCAGCGCATTTGCTCATTACGTAATTGCACGCAGCTTTTGACCAAGGTTCAGACGATGGCGCCAGATATTCTTGATTACCCTTTATTAGCCAAAGCCAATCTGCCGGCTGAGCTTCGCCAGCTGCCGCAAGACCAGTTGACTCGTCTCAGTCACGAGCTGAGAGATTATTTACTGAAATCTGTCAGTCAGAGCAGTGGCCATTTCGCCTCAGGTCTTGGCACTATTGAACTGACAGTCGCTTTACATTATGTCTATAACACCCCCTTTGATCGGCTGATCTGGGATGTGGGTCATCAGGCTTACCCGCACAAGATTCTGACCGGTCGCCGTGAGCGGATGCCAAGCATCCGGCAATTGGATGGTTTGCATCCGTTTCCTTGCCGGGAAGAAAGTGAATTCGACACCCTGACTGTGGGTCATTCCAGCACGTCCATCAGTGCCGCTCTTGGCATGGCCATCGCAGCCAAAGCCGAACAGCAAAACCGCAAAGTGGTTGCTGTGATTGGTGATGGCGCTATTACCGCCGGCATGGCGTTTGAAGCACTGAACCATGCTGGTGAAGTCAAACCCGATATGCTGGTGATCCTCAACGACAACGAAATGTCAATTTCGGAAAATGTTGGCGCGCTGAACCGTTATTTTGCCAGAATTTTATCCGGTAATTTTTATACCAGCCTGCGCGAAGGCGGCAAAAAGATTTTAAGTGGGGTACCGCCGTTACATGAGCTGGCTAGCCGTGCTGAAGAGCATTTTAAAGGCATGGTCACGCCAGGCACCTTTTTTGAAGAGCTGGGTTTTAACTACATTGGCCCAATTGACGGCCATGACGTGAATAATCTGGTTGATACCATTCGCAATATGCGACAGTTAAAAGGCCCACAATTGCTGCATGTGGTGACCAAAAAAGGCAAAGGTTATGCACCGGCCGAGCAAGATCCAATTGGCTACCATGCAGTCAGTAAATTTGATCCGACTAATACCAGCCAACCAGCGAAAAAAGCTGGTAAACCAACATTTTCCAATATCTTTGGCCAGTGGATTTGTGACATGGCAGCCGCAGATGCCAAATTGCAGGCCATCACCCCAGCCATGCGGGAAGGATCAGATTTAGTGCAGTTTTCTAAATCTTACCCGGATCGTTATTTTGATGTCGCTATTGCCGAGCAGCATGCAGTCACACTGGCTGCAGGCATGGCAATCGAAGGTTTAAAACCTGTGGTGGCGATTTATTCCAGTTTTCTGCAACGCGGTTATGATCAGTTTATTCATGATGTGGCGCTGCAGAATCTGGACGTGCTGTTTGCCATTGACCGGGCCGGCATTGTCGGTGCCGATGGCGCCACTCACCAAGGTGCTTTTGATTTAAGTTACCTGCGCTGCATTCCCAATGTCGTGATTATGGCGCCGTCCGATGAAAATGAATGTCGCCAGATGCTGTATACCGGTTATCAGCACCAAGGCCCTGCAGCTGTGCGTTACCCGCGTGGTTCAGCCACAGGTATAGCCCCGGAATCACAGATGCAGTTGCTGCCGGTGGGTCAAAGCCGTACCATCCGTCAGGGCACAGGCGTCGCCTTACTGGTATTTGGAACTTTGTTACAAAGCGCCAAAACAGTGGCAGACAGCCTCAATGCCACTCTGGTCGATATGCGTTTTGTCAAACCACTGGATTTAGCGCTGTTACAACAACTGGCAGCAGACCACCATAGTCTGGTGACTATTGAAGACAATGCCCTGGCCGGCGGAGCTGGCTCTGGCGTGAATGAAGCGGTTGCAGCACTTCGTTTAAGCTATAAGCTACTGAATTTAGGCTTGCCTGATCAGTTTATCCGCCATGGCAGTCAGGACGAGTTATATGCAGAGCTGGGGCTGGACAGTGCCGGCATGTTGCGACAAATCCAGCAGTTTATCGCCGGTTAACTGCAGTGCTAAACTGAGTTGAATGCAGACTTGTAACGACAATGGGGGCTCAGGCCCCCATTGTCGTTATTGCTACTCAGAACTTGTCTGGCATTTCAATAATACGGCCTTGCCCGACTTTCCCCAGTGTTAACTCAAACCAGGCCACCCCATCAGCCAGAAACTTCTCAACCTGAGCCTCGATATGTTTACTGTCTTCAAACTCAAACGCATCGACTTGTTGATCAAATACAATGGTGGCCACGCCATTGCGACCAGAATTTTTCACATGAAACAACGCCAGTTCAGCCAGCTGTAATGAAATTTCCCAGCCAATCAACTGACCACCCAGCAATTCCAGCGGATAAATCGCATAACCGACCGAACAATTCACCCTGACCACCCGACCGTCTGGTAATTGGAAGGGCTCCAATGCAATTAATTCATTCAGCCGCAGGGCAAATTCTTTCACCAGATCCAGCGGTGTATCCCTGAGCACCAGCATAAATTGCTCACCGGCATAACGCACTACATAATCTGAGCCGCGGGTTTCCCTAATCAATAAACCGGAAATTTGTTGCAGCAGGCCATCACCGGCACTATTGCCGTATTTATCATTCACGACTTTGAAATGATCTAAGTCCAACTGGATCAGGGCAATACACTTGTTTTGCGCCAGCATCGAATCCCGATTGCGTTGATAATGTTCGATATCTTTGGGCAACTGTTCAAACATAAAACGACGATTGCGCAAGCCGGTCAACGGATCTTTATGCGTTAGTTGGGATAACTGTTCGTTTAACTCATTGAGTTTTAAATTGCTGTTTTCCAGTTCCAAGGTGCGCTGCTTCACCAGTTTGGTCAGCGATATTTCCCGCGCCTGATTATTGCGCCGGAACAACCAGAACAAGCCATATAAAATGACCAACAACAATAACAACCACAGGCCACGATAAATCGCGGTTTCGTCAAATCGTTTTGGGATCACCAACGTCAGCTCGGTTTGCTGCGCCAGCTCCCAATTCTGATTATTCAGCCGGCTTTGCAGCTGAAACAGATAACTCCCTGGCGGTAAATTGGTATAAATCGCTTCGCGCCGGCTTCCGACATGATGCCAGTCCGTATCAAAGCCCTGCAGTTTATAGCGAAACTCCTGCGCCGCTGGCATCAAAAACTCAATCGCCGTGTAATGCACCGTCAGATTTCGTTCATCAGTGTCCAGCACCAGCCGTTGTTGCAATGGCTCCAGCAGATAATCCCGCACCGAAGAAATTTTTTGGATCAGTGGCTGGTAATACTGATTCTGAATGGTTTTAAAGTTCAGTGGCACTGTCACCATGCCTTTGAGCGTCGGGTACCATAATTGTTGGTCTAACAGCGCCACTTTACTGTGACCCAAACCATTACAACAACGACCTGGCGCAGTGCCGAGCTGCCGGTCATAGGGGGTCAACACCTGCTCGAACAAGTTTTTATTTTGTTCCCATCGGCCCACATCGGCCGGATGAAAACGAAAAATGCCTTCGAGGGTACTGGCCCAGACAAAACCAGAAATATCGTCCGAAATCAGACTCACCACAGGTTCGTAAGGCAAACCATTGGCGCGGTCAAACTGTTGCCACTTACCGTCAAAAGTCCGGATGAACAAACCATCATCCATAGTGGCTACCAGTAAAGTCCCATCTTTTAATAGCAACAAACTGCTGATGAATGCGTTATATAAAGGCGTGCCAAGCCCAAGCCGGATAAGTTTCTGTTGCTGATACTGATAACCGCCCCTGGTGGTGCCGAGCAGAATTTTGTCTGTCCGGTCATCGATATAAGTGATGACAGAAGACTCCAAATCTTTGTTGGCGGCAAAAGGGGTTAATTGTTGCTGATCATAGCTGTACAGACCGTTGGCGGTACCTAGCCAAAAACCACCGGCTGGCCGCGGTTTAATGACCCGGGTTTTCACGCCGCGCAAACGATCATCAAGCAAGGTTAATTGATTGCGACCGGTGTCAAACCGCATCGGGCCGCTGTCGGTAGCAAGTAACCAGTTGACACCTTCAGGTTGCATATCCTGCACAATAGATAAAGGTTCTTTATTACTCAACTGAACAGGCGTGAACTTGTGATTGGCATCAAGAAAACTCAGATTACTTTGGGTCGCCAGTAATAATCGTTGGTCCGGACCCACAGCCACACTGCGCACCACTTCATCCTGCAACTGTTTATCCAGCACTCTTTTGATTTTACTGCGCGAAGCACGATATAAACCATCACTGAAACTGCCTAACCAGACGTTTTGTTGTTTATCCTGATAAATATCATTAAACAGGGTAGAACTGCCTAAATCGTCGCGGCTAATCACCTGCCAGTTCTGACCTTGATGGCGATGGAATAACTGACTGAAACTGGACACCCAATCGGAATTCTGATGATCACGGAACAGCTTGTAAACCTGAGTGCCGGCGGCAACAGGTAAACTGCAGCGTTCAATCACGCTGCCAGCTAAATGAAAATAACCTTGCTCTGTCGCCAGATGAAGTTTGTCATTGATCAGCAACAAGTCATACACCGGGCGCTGGGCGATATCTGTTGGCAACGGGATTTTCTCCACCAGCCCATTGCGGTCAATTTTATATAACCATTTATTACTGGTCACCCAGACATGATCGCCATCAGCTTCCAACTGACTGACCTGCTCTTTGATTTCATCGACCCTGCTGATTTTGCCAGCTTTGAGCCGAAACAGGTGATCAGCTGCCACCCAGATTTCATCCGGAGCAACTTCGACGATAGCACTGACTTCAGCCAGAATGGAGTAACGATCAAATTTCAAGGTGTCGGTATTAACACCGGATAAACCCGACCGGGTACCTATCCAGATATAACCCTGACTGTCGGTCAGCAAGCGGGTGATGGCATTACTAACCAGATGACGGCTGTTCTGACTGGTAAAAACTTCAAACTTGTTGCCATCAAACCTATTTAAGCCGGTCAGTGTACCGATCCATAAATAACCCTGGCGGTCTTGGGTCAGTGCCCGCACCGAATTATTTGACAAGCCATCGACCGATGTCCATTGCTTAATATCATAATCATAAATGGATTGTGGCTGGGTTACAGCCAACAGCAGAGCAGAATAGAAGCAACAGCATAACAGCAACAAAAACCGGACAATCATAACAGCCTGCAGGATTCAGTCAGATGAACTAAGCAAAGACTAACAATACACCATGCATCAGGCCGCAAGCCAGTATTCCGGCAACAATATCATCCGCCATCACACCAGCACCGCCACCGATGTTGCGGTCACACCAGCCAATGGGTCCTGGTTTAGCAATATCCAGTAACCGGAACAGGCCAAAACCAAGCAATAAAGTCCACCAGCTCAGTGGTACCGCCCACATGGTCAGGGCAAAACCAATGATTTCATCAAACACGATGGCGCCGTGATCTTCAGCCCCAATATCGCGGCTTACCCTGTCACATAACCAGCAACCAAACCAGCTCCCTAGCAGTAACAGCAGCAAAGCAACCGATGCGGGTAAAAAACTCAGGCCATACACCAGCGGAACTGCGGCCAGGGTGCCAACGGTGCCGGGAGCTTTGGGGGACAAGCCACTGCCAAATCCAACTGCCAGCCAGTGTTGCCATTTGGTTAAATCAAACGGATGTGCTGCCATCAGAAATGTTGATAACCCTGATGTTGATAGGCAAAAGCAACATCACCTTGTTTGAGTTCCAGTTTACCCGCCAAGCCGGTGATCCGGCCAATGCAGGTTACAGGAACACCATAAGGTGACAATAATACTTCCAGCGCGCCTCTCTTGTTTTCTGGTACTGTGAACAGGAGTTCATAATCTTCACCACCGGACAAGGCACAATGTAAAGCACTTTGCCAGTCACAGCTGTCTTTCAGGGCCTGCGACATCGGAATCTTACTGACATCAACGATAGCACCGACTTTAGAACGCTGCAGAATATGCGGCAAATCACCACATAAACCATCAGAAATATCCATGGAGCTGCTGGCAATAGTACGTAATGCCTGGCCGAGCGCGACACGGGCAGTTGGATAATGAAAACGTTGTAAAATGTGGGCACGATGTTTTTTACTGACTTCGACCTGATTCTGCACCAGCTTCAACCCAAGCGCGGCATCCCCAAGTGTGCCAGTCACATATAGATAATCACCTACTTTAGCGCCGGCACGGGTCAAAGCTTTGCCTTTTGGCACCAGACCTTTGGCAATAACAGTCAAGGTCAATGGACCCCGGGTGGTATCACCACCGACCAACTGACAGTTGTAATAATCGGCAGTTTCACTTAAACCTTCAGCAAAGGCCTGCAACCAGACTGGGTCGACTTTTGGTAAAGTAATAGCCAGTGACAACCAGCTTGGTTCGGCCCCCATCGCAGCCAAGTCGCTGACATTGACCGCCACCAGCTTGTGGCCAAGTGCTCTTGGATCCACATCCGGAAAAAAATGTACCCCTTCCACCATGGTATCTGTGGTCACCACCAAATCAAAACCATCACGGACCTGCAATACCGCACCATCATCACCCACGCCAATAATCACGTCTGCACGACTGCGACCGGCCTGGCTGAAACATTCTGCTATTAGTTCAAATTCGCCCATAAAAAAGCCGACTTTCGCCGGCTCTCCATCAATTTGGCCGCAGTAGTTTGACTGCTTTATCAAGAATACCGTTGACAAACTTGTGGCTGTCATCGGCAGCAAAGGCTTTCGCCAGTTCTATGCCTTCATTGATAATGACTTTATAAGGCACATCCAAACGGAACTTCAACTCATAGGCTGAGACACGTAAAATGGCTTTTTCCACCAAATCAATTTCTTCAAACGGACGGTCAATAAAAGGCTTAACCGCTTCATCCAGCACGGCAAAATTCACTGCCACACCGCGCAGGATATCCTGAAAGTAACCGACATCAAGGTGTTTGGTGTTTTGTTCCAGCAGCAGCTGTTGTTCAATATCGCCAATCGGGTTTTTGCTGACTTGCCAGCTATAAACCCCCTGGACAGCCAGCGAACGAGACTGGCGACGAGCATTTGGTTTCATCTAAAAATCCTACAGTTGTGCTAACACGTTAACCATTTCCAGTGCAGACATAGCGGCTTCACCGCCTTTGTTGCCCATCTTGGTGCCAGCACGTTCAATCGCTTGTTCAATACTTTCAACGGTTAACACGCCAAAAGCGACCGGAGTGCTGTATTGCATTGAAACCTGGGCAATGCCTTTGACACATTCACCAGCGACATATTCAAAATGCGGCGTGCCACCGCGGATCACTGCGCCCAGCGCAATGATGCCATCATATTTGCCACTGGCGGCGACTTTCTGCACTGCTAACGGCAGTTCAAAGGCGCCAGGGATCCGCACCACGGTAATATCCTGCTCAGCAACATCGCCGACCCGCTTCAGAGTATCCAGTGCACCTTCAAGCAGACTTTCCACAATAAAGCTATTAAAACGTGCCACAACGATGGCAAACTTTTTACCTTTGGCGGCTAAACCTGCTTCAATCACTTGCATGGGTAATCCTCGTATCGTGGGGAGTTGTTCGAACTGTTGCTAAAAAGGCCGCATATGATAACACAACAACGGCCTCATCCGACTAGTGTTTCTTTACTATTGGCATGAAGCTATTATTCGGAAACGTAATCCACCACTTCCAGGCCAAAACCTGACAAAGCATGGTAACGTTTCGGCTGGCTGAGCAAGCGCATTTTACGCACCCCCAGACTGGCCAGAATTTGTGACCCCACCCCAACATTACGCGAAGTGCCTTTCCAGGGGGCTGAGACTGGTTTTTCGCCTTTATCTTCAGCTTCAAAATTCTGCACTGTGGCTATCAGATCTTCGGTACTTTCATGTTTACCGAGTAATACCAGTACCCCACCCTCGTCATTGATCCGCTGCATGGCACTATGTAATGAAAAACTGCGGTTTGCGGCTCGATCAGCCAGCAGTAAATCACTAAAAGTGTTATGTAAATGTACCCGAACTAAGGTTGCTTGTTCCGGCTGGATCTCGCCCTTGACTAGAGCAAAATGGATTTGGTTATCAATGGTATCGCGGAACGTCACCAGGTCGAATACCCCAACTTCAGTCGGTAACTTGCAACAAGCCACCTTTTCGATGGTGGTTTCATGCAGGTTACGATATTCAATTAAATCGGCGATAGTGCCGACTTTGATGCCGTGCTTGGCAGCAAATTTTTCCAAATCCGGCCGGCGCGCCATGGTGCCGTCGTCATTGAGGATTTCCACAATCACCGCTGCAGGTTCTAATCCTGCCAGCCGGGCCAAATCACAACCCGCTTCAGTATGACCGGCCCGCACCAGCACACCGCCATCTTGCGCCATCAATGGGAAAATATGCCCAGGCTGCACAATATCACTGGCTTTGGCATCCCGCGCCACCGCGGCTTTCACCGTTCTGGCGCGATCGGCGGCAGAGATCCCCGTGGTGACGCCTTCAGCGGCTTCAATCGACACGGTAAAAGCGGTGGCAAACTGCGATTTGTTTTTATCCACCATCAAAGGCAAATTCAGCGTTTTGCAGCGCTCGCGGGTGAGAGTTAAGCAAATCAGACCACGACCATGAGTTGCCATAAAATTGATGGCATCCGGGGTAACATAATCTGCCGCCATCACCAAATCACCTTCATTTTCCCTGTCTTCATCATCCATCAGAATGACCATTTTGCCATTGCGGATATCATCGATAATTTCAGCCGGTGTATTTAATTGCATAACTCACCTTAAGGTTGTAACCAGGGTCGGTTTCAGAGGAAACCGCGTTGTTGTAATAATTCCAGACTGACAGCTGATTTGGCCGTGGCGGTTTGGCCTGTCAGCAGCCGCTCTAAATAACGCGCCAACACATCCACTTCCAGATGCACCTGCTGACCTGGCGCCAGTTGCTGTAACGTGGTTTGCAAAGCGGTATGCGGTACTATGGTCAGCCGGAACTCATCCGCCAGCAGCTCATTCACCGTCAGACTGACACCATCAATAGTGACTGAGCCTTTGTGGGCGATATATTTGGCAAGAGCTGGCGGAGTTTTCAGATAAATGTGCCAGGCACGGCCGGTTTTTTCCAGCCGGCTCACGACAGCCACGCCATCCACATGGCCACTGACCAAATGCCCACCCAGCCTTGTGGTCGGCAATAACGCTTTTTCCAGATTAACGCGCTGGCCAGTTTTGTAACTAGAAAACAACGTCAACGCCAGACTTTCGGTGGATAAATCCGCACTGAACCAGTCCTGACCCAGTGCCGTCACCGTCAGGCAAACGCCGTTACTGGCGATACTGTCACCAAGTTTGACATCGGAAAAATCCAGCGTTGTACTCTGGATCCGCACCGTCAAATCACCAGCTTGCGCTCTGAGCTGACTGATCACGCCTGTCGCTTCAATAATTCCGGTAAACATTCGGACTCTCCTGTTAAACGCGCAACTAACCGCAGATCATCACCAATACGACACACATCCTGCCACTGCCAGCGTTTTGCCTGCGCTAAGCTGGTTAATGGCGCTAGCGGCATCATGGGTAATGCACCCAGCCCAAGTAACAATGGCGCCTGGTACAACACAAATTCGTCAACCAGACCTTGTTGCCAAAATGCGGCGGCTAATGTGCTACCGGCTTCAACCCAAAGCAGATTGATCTGTTTGCTGGCCAGCAGGTCCAACAAGGCAGGTAAATTAAATTTGTGGTCGGCATCCAGCGCCACCTCAGCCACTGAAACTTGCCGCTGCGGTGTGCTTAGCTCAACTGGCTCAGACCCGGTCCCAGGCGGGCGTATTAACAAAATATCGCCACCGGTTTGAAAAAGTGCTTCTTGACCGCTTAACTGCCCCTGCCGATCCAGGATCACCCGCAACGGCTGACGGACCTGACCATTGTGCAGTGGCGTCACCTGGTTGGAGCGGACATTCAGCTGCGCTTGATCCGCCAGTACAGTACGGGCCGTGGATAAAATGGCACAACTTTGCGCCCGCCACAGCTGCACATCCTCTCTGGCGGCGGCACCTGTTAACCATTTGCTGTCGCCATTGCCAAGCGCTATAGCGCCATCCACACTGGCCGCCAGTTTCAACCGAACCCAAGGCCTTTGCCGTTGCATTCGCTGTAAAAACCCCGGATTAAGCGCTCGTGCTGCACTTTCCTGACAGCCAACGTCGACCTGAATGCCGGCATCTGTCAGCAGTTTAACTCCGCGGCCAGACACTTGCGGATTGGGATCCTGCATCGCCATCACAACACGGGCTACACCAGCCTCAATCAAAGCCAGCGCACAAGGCGGTGTCCGGCCATAATGACTACAAGGTTCCAGCGTGACATAACAAGTCGCTCCGCATGCCTGACTGCCAGCCTGTTGCAATGCAAACACTTCGGCATGTGGCCCACCCGCCTGCTGATGATAACCTTCACCAATAATCTGGCCATCCAGCACCAGCACAGCACCGACATTCGGATTTGGCGAGGTGGTATAACGACCCAAAGCTGCCAATTCGATGGCGCGCTGCATAAACTTTTCATCATCAGAGCTAAATGGCAATTATTCGTCCCCTAACCTGGCAATCTCTTCACCAAATTCGCGAATATCTTTAAAAGAACGATAGACTGAAGCAAACCGGACATAAGCCACTTTATCCAGTTTCACCAGACCATCCATAATCAGATGACCAATCAGCTCACTTTGCACTTCGCGCTCGCCGGTGGCACGCAATTGTGACTCCACTTTGCTGATCAATAACTCAATGTGCTCGGTCGGCACCGGCCGTTTTTCCAGTGAACGTTGTAAGCCACTTCTGAGTTTATCTTCGTTGTAAGGTTCACGCGAGCCATCACGTTTGATGATACGCGGCATTACCAGCTCGGCAGTTTCAAAAGTGGTGAAACGTTCATGACAAGCGCCACATTCCCGACGCCGCCGTACCTGATGGCCTTCAGCGACTAAACGAGAGTCAATAACTTTGGTGTCGTCAGCACGACAAAACGGACAAAACACAAAGGTGTTCCTTAAAAAAATGGCCGCAGTAGCGGCCATCATATCACTTTTGACAACTGTCTTGCCAAATCAGGCATAAACCGGGAAGCGGGCACAAAGTTCAGTCACCTGACCTTTCACCCGTTCAACGACACCTTCATCACCCAGATTGTCCAGCACATCACAGATATAATTTGCCACCAGACGGCTTTCAGTTTCACCAAAACCACGGCGAGTGATCGCCGGTGTACCAATACGCAAACCAGAAGTGACGAATGGTGAACGTGGGTCATTTGGTACTGAGTTTTTGTTCACAGTAATGTGAGCACGGCCTAACGCGGCATCGGCATCTTTACCAGTGATATTTTTGTCAATCAGATCAAGCAGGAATAAATGGTTCTGAGTGCCGCCTGAGACCACTTTGTAACCACGCGCCATAAATTCATCACACATGGCGACAGCATTCACCAGCACCTGCTGTTGATATACTTTAAATTCTGGTTGCAGCGCTTCTTTAAAAGCGACCGCTTTGGCAGCGATCACATGCATCAAAGGACCGCCCTGACCACCAGGGAACACGGCTGAATTGAGTTTTTTCTCAATTTCTTCGTTTTTGCGAGCCAGGATCAGACCACCGCGTGGACCTGCCAGCGTTTTATGCGTCGTGGTCGTCACGACGTCTGCCACTGGTACCGGGTTCGGATACAGGCCAGCGGCAACTAAACCTGCCACGTGCGCCATATCAACCATCAGGTAGGCACCGACTTTGTCCGCAATGTCACGGAACCGCTGCCAATCAACAATGCCTGAGTAAGCAGAGAAACCAGCAATAATCAGCTTTGGCTTATGTTCCAGCGCCAGTGCTTCAGCCTGATCATAATCAATCACACCAGTATCCGGGTGCAGACCGTATTGTACAGCTTTGTACAGTTTGCCAGATGAACTCACAGTCGCCCCATGCGTTAAATGACCACCGTGCGCCAGGCTCATACCCAGAATGGTATCACCGGCATTTAACAGCGCCAGAAAGACTGCAGAGTTGGCTTGTGAGCCAGAATGAGGTTGCACGTTGGCGTAATCAGCACCAAACAACTCTTTGGCGCGGGCAATCGCTAAATCTTCAGCAATATCAACAAACTCACAACCACCGTAATAACGCTTATGCGGATAACCTTCGGCATATTTGTTGGTCAGTTGTGAGCCTTGGGCTTCCAGCACACGTGGGCTGCAGTAGTTTTCAGAGGCGATCAGTTCAATATGGTGTTCCTGACGCTGAGTTTCGTCCGCAATGGCTTTGGCTAATTCCGGATCAAAATCGGCAATGGTCATATCACGCTTTAACATGCTTACTCCTGCGACGAGGCTGAGGTTAGATTCAAGGATCAACAGATAGAAAAAACTGGGCGCTATCATACATTGAATCAGCGCTCGTTGCACCCATAAAATAGCCATCTAAACTTCCATGTCGGACTATTATGCTGGTTCCAGTACTGGCCTGAGCTGTCATTATTGTAAAGTATTCATTGCAAATCAGCATGTTAGTAAATCTTACTTGACAGAACCGAATTCAAGCGCACAATAAGCTGTATAAACATACAGTTTATTTCTGGTTACCTGCTGATGCGTAAAATCATTCATATTGATATGGACTGTTTTTTTGCTGCCGTTGAAATGCGCGATAACCCGGCATTACGGCAGGTTCCTATCGCTATTGGTGGCAGTCGCACTGAACGCGGTGTCATCAGCACTTGTAATTATCCGGCACGGGCTTATGGTGTCCGCTCGGCAATGCCGACCGGACAAGCGCTGAAACTTTGCCCGCAGCTGATCTTACTGGCGGGCCGGATGGATAAGTACAAAGAAGCCAGTACAGCCATTCAGGCTATTTTCCATCGGTACACCCACTTAGTTGAACCCTTGTCCTTGGATGAAGCTTATCTGGATGTCAGCGACAGCAGTCACTTTGGTGGCTCAGCCACGCTGATTGCTGCCGATATTCGTCGTGCTATTTTACAGGAAACGGGTTTAACCGCCTCAGCTGGAGTGGCGCCAAATAAATTTCTGGCCAAAATAGCCAGTGATGAAAATAAACCAGACGGCTTGTTTGTATTGCCGCCGGATAAAACAGCTGACTTTGTTGCGACCTTGCCACTGCGAAAAATTCCTGGAGTTGGACAAAAGACCGCTGAAAAACTCGCCAGACTGGGTCTGCACTTATGCCGGGATATTCAGCAGGCAGATCTCACTTTGCTGGTGAAAGAATTTGGTAGCTTTGCCGAAGTGCTGCTTGAACGCAGTCAGGGCATTGATCCCAGGGCTGTAGAGCCGGAACGGGAACGCAAATCTGTCGCGGTCGAACATACGTTCAGCCAGGATTTACTCCATCTGGAACAAGGGCATGCCTCGCTGGCTGAGCTTTACCAGAAATTGATCCGCCGGATTGAACGTTGTGAAGCGCAACATCAAATTCAAAAAATTGGGGTAAAACTTAAATTTCAGGATTTTCGTCAAACCACGATTGAACGACAACATCCGGAACTGAATTTCGAAATCCTGCAGCAGTTATTACAACAAGCCTGGCAACGTGGCGACGGCCGCTCTGTGCGCTTAGTTGGCATTCATGTCGGACTTAAAAGTACTGAAGCGCAAGCTCAACTTGGGTTTGGCTGGTAAATTTTCACTGCGCAAGCTGTAGCAAAAAATAGCCCCTGCGGTGACCGCTCAAACACCACATCTCATCTTTACAGCTGACACATTTCGAACGGAAACCTATATCTTCGAAGGGTCAACATATGGTTTGCTGAGAATGGCCTGTAATGCGCAACAAAGCAGTTGTTGATCAGCCGCAGATACCAAGGCTAAATCGCAAACCGCGGTTTACTCAAAATCACTGCATTTTTGGCAAAATTTAAAGACAAAAAGCCGGCTACATGAGCCGGCTCTTTACAGAAACTTGGACTATAGATTGCTATTAAGCAACTACAGTTACGTTCTCAGCCTGAGGACCTTTTTGGCCTTCAGTTACTTCGAAAGTCACTTTCTGACCTTCAACCAGAGTACGACGACCAGTGCCGTTGATAGCGCGGAAGTGAACGAAAACGTCTTTGCCGCCTTCACGCTCGATGAAACCAAAACCTTTATCTTCGTTGAACCACTTAACGGTACCGGAAATTAATTGTGACATAACATTCTCTTACTTTAACTAGATTTGCCATACAACTGGCGACTTAAATATTACCGGCCACGTTCGAGCTAGTACATATTACGACCCCATTATCAGTGAACCTTATAATTGGGTCAATAGGTATTGCTGTTCCAACAGAAAATAAATTCCCTGTGTTCTGACCGCTCCGATTGTCTGAAAAACTTACGTTTACAAACAATATCTTGCCATCAAACTTGTTTGGTTTTTAAGCAGATGACGGAACGAGTGTAGCACTATTTTGTGAATAAAAAACAACCAAATCAGATTATTTTTGCTTTTTTTTCAGTGGTGCTGAACCATCGTCGCCACCCTGGAAAAATTTTGGCGTTTTCTTCACGGCAGCTGTTGCCGCTGTTTTCTCCACTGCACGCTGCGGTTTTTTTACCTTACCGGGGGTGGCATCTGCTTTCTTTTTACTAACAGCTGTAACTGGTTTGACACCATTAAACCTGGCAGGCAAAGTGTCCACAGTCGCCATGTCCAGTGGTCGGCGCAAAAATTGCTCAATCCGGACAAAACTATCCCAATCTTTCGGTCCAACTAAAGAATAAGCTTTTCCTTGTTGACCGGCGCGGCCAGTCCGGCCTATCCGGTGCACGTACTCTTCCGGGTGCTTTGGCATGTCAAAGTTGATCACATGCGATACCTGCAGTAAATCCAGACCGCGCGAAGCGACGTCTGTGGTCACCAACACCTGGTATTTGTGCGTCGCAAATGCCTGCATCACACTATTGCGCTGCGCCTGCGTCAGTTTGCCATTCAAACCTACCGCCGCCAGACCGGTTTGCTGAACCAATTGTGCCAACCGGTCGGTATCCTCGCGGGTCGCAGTAAAGATAATCAGTTGTTTGATAACTTCATGCTTGAGGAAATATCTGAGCAAGGCTTCTTTATGCGTCAGACTGTCGGAGAAATAACATTGTTGGCTGATATCTTTGTGCGGGTCATAACCCGCACCTAAGGCAACCCGATAAGGATCATTTAATAATGACAGCGCCAACTCATTTACTTCGGCGTGATCCAGGGTAGCTGAGAACATCAGCGTCTGGCGTAATCTGTGGCTGGCGGCTTTGTGGATCGCATTCAGTTGCGGCATAAAACCCAAGTCGAGCATCCGATCTGCTTCATCCAGAATGAGCATTTCAAGACCCTGAACAAAAAAGCTTTTATGCTCCAAGTGATCAGCCAAACGACCTGGTGTTGCCACAATAATATCAGGCTGGCGTTTTAAGATTTTTTCCTGATCATTAAAGTTTTCACCACCAACAATAAAAGCAGACGTTAGCCGGGTATTGGCAACAAATAAACGCAACTGTGCATAAATTTGTGATGCCAACTCACGGGTTGGCGCCAGAATGACCGCCCGGGCGTCTTTTTGTGACAAAGGTCGGCTTTTCAACAGCCGTTGCATCATCGGTAATAAATATGCCAGGGTTTTACCCGACCCAGTTTTAGACGATACGATCAAATCTTTACCCACCATCACGGCCGGAATGGCATCTTGCTGGATAGGCGTGGGCTCAGTGAAACCAAGGTGCTGAATGGAACGAATAAGACGTGGGTCGAGTTTTAAATCTTGAAATTGCAAAGCGCGCTCTCTTGGGCTGACATAAACCCTGATAGCATAACCGAAAAGCGCCCTGCCCGTCAGCTTTTCGCTAAGATGCAGCTACTTTGCAAGGCCAGCAGAACATGAAACAATAGCGCTATTCTTCCCGATACCGGATGTAAAGATGAGTAAATCACTGCAAGAACAATTACTAAAAGCGGGCCTTGGCAATGCCAAAAAATTAAATGCCATTAAAAAAGAAAAACATAAAGAGCGGGTGCAGGCTGGCAAACATGGTGTTGTGGTCAATGAAGCCGCAGTGTTGGCCGAAGAAAGCCGGCAAGCACAAATCAGCCGCGATAAAGAATTAAACCGTCAAAAAACCGAAGCGCTGGCGCACAAAGCGTTAGCGGCGCAAGTAAAACAGATTATCGAGTTAAACTCCCTGCCTTATAAAGGTGAGATTGCTTTTAACTTTACCGACGGCAGCTTAGTCAAACGGCTGCATGTCAGCAGCAAAATTCAGCAGCAGTTGGTGAAAGGCCTGATAGCTATCGCCAGATTGGGTGAGCATTACCACCTGATCCCCATTCAGGTGGCCGAAAAAGTGCTGCAGCGACAGCCTGAAACCATTATCGTGCTGAATCAGCAAGATGAAGCCATGCCTGAAGATGATCCATATGCAGACTTTAAAATTCCGGATGATTTGATGTGGTAACCGCATGGTTAAACGACAGGAAAAGGCTCAGACAAGGCCAGGAGCAAGCGCGTGCAGTTTAGTCGCAGTAAAACCAGTGTGATGGCATGGCTGTTGTTTGTATTTTGCAGCCTGGTGGCCAGCCTGATCAGTTTGAGTGCTGGGGTATTTAACCTCAGTTATGCGTTGCCGGCCATGCTGATTGGTTTGACCCTGCATTGGTTGCGTACGGATCGGCGTTATTACAGCCAACCGTTTTATCGTATCGCCTGGCGGGTCAATCTACTGCAGCTGCTGGCACTTGGATCCATTCTATTGTGCTGGCAACTGGACTGGCCGGTCGGTCTGGTTTCGGGTTAACATCATGAATTCAATCCAATTTGATTGGCCACTAGCGCTAACTTTAGCCAGCCCGGATGATTGTGCTGGCCTGATGCTGCACTTTAATTCCCTGCAAGAACTGACAGACTGGGGTGGCGAAGGCTTTCGTTTCCCACCACGCCGGCTGGAATTTTTGCAGCAACTGTACAAAAAAGACAGCCAAAGTTTTATGTTGTCACAACCGCAGGGACCGGTCGCTTTTGGCCAAATTTGCCAGCGTTTTGACCGCCATCACCTGGCACGATTGCTGGTATTACCGCAGTGGCGTGGCCAAGGTCTTAGCCAAGCCTTGTTGTGGAGTCTGATTGCACGCGGTTATCAGCAGGACAGCCAAAAAGATTTTTCCTTATTTGTCTTTAAACACAATCTACGCGCTCAGCACTGCTATCAGACTTTTGGTTTTACCCCTGCCCCCCAACCAGCCACTCCGCATCCAGGATTGCTGTTTATGCAATTGAGCCAACATCAGGCAAAAACCATGTTACAACATCAGCCTAACATCAGTTTGACATCATTATTCACCGGGAACCCTTGACTATGCTCATTTGGATTGATGCCGACGCTTGCCCGAAAGTCTGTCGCGACATGTTATGCCGAGCCAGTGAACGCACCAGGACCGAACTACGATTTGTGTCCAATCATGCCATTCCACTCCCTGCCAGCCCGCTGATTAAAGCTATCCGGGTGCAAGCCGGTTTTGACCGGGCTGACGCCAGAATAGCCAAAGATATTCAAGCAGGGGAATTACTGATCACCCAGGATATTCCACTCGCGGCGCAGGTTATCGCGGCCGGTGCAGTGGTCTTGACGCCCAGAGGTGAATTGCTTAATCGTGATAATATTGCTGACCGGCTGACACTGCGGAATTTTCAGGAAGAATTGCGTGGCAGTGGTGTGCCGTTAGCTGGACCCGCTGTACTGGACAACAAGGATAAACAACGTTTTGGCAATGCGCTGGACTGCTGGTTACAACAACAATAGCAATAGCAACGGCTCCGGACACCATCGGCCTGCCTCAAAGCCTTTGCCTGGCGCTGATCCCTTTCACTGCCGGATTAAAACTATTGGTGAGTTGCCATTTGGGTTTGATTGGCGTCAAGGGTAAAGTGCGTTTACGCGCCACCATCACATAAGCTGCTCCAAAATAGTGCAGATGTTGATCTGCCCAATGCCGGAAGGCTGGCATTGGATTATGCTCAGAGAACAGACTGGAACAGAACAATCGTTGTTCGTATAAAATTTCAAAACCAAGCAAGTGCAACCAGTCCTTCACCCGCGATAGCGTAAAAAAACGTCCGCTCCAGGGTAATTGATGCTGTAACCCTGGCCAGAGCTTTAATAAGCCACAGCTACTGAGCGGGTTAAAACCGCTCAGTAATAAATAACCATCGGGCATCAGCACCCGGTGCGCTTCCCGGATCACATGATGTGGATCCTGGGCATATTCCAGGCAATGCGCTAACAACACAGCATCAACGGCATGTGCGATAAAAGGTAAATCATCCGGATCGGCCACAACTGTTGCCAATGGCGAGGATGCTGCTAACTGAATTTGATGTTTGATGCTACAGGCACTGGTATCGATAGCACAGCTTAACGCCCCCACTTTGAGCAAGTGATAACCAAAAATACGCGGCCACCATAAATTAAACTGTGCCTCCAACTGATGCGCTAGTTGTTGACCTTTGGCAAAATCCTGCCAGTTTTGCGGTACTATGGCCGGCGTTTGTCTGTTTAATGCTGGTTTCATCAAGAACTGACCTTATAATAGCGACCTTGTTGTGACGGGCGTCATCAACCTACTTCCTGGAGCTGCCTGATGTACCATAGCACTGCTTTGCCAGCATTTAAAGACAACTATATCTGGTGTATTCATCATGATAACCTGCCAGCGGCACTGGTGGTTGATCCAGGCAGTGCTGCAGCAGTGCAGGCCTTTCTTGCCAGCCGGCAATTACAACTGGCTGCCATTCTGATCACCCATCATCATTGGGATCATGTTGACGGCATCATCGAGTTGCAACAACAATTCCCTCAGTTGCAGCTGTATTTGCCGGCGGCAGAACAGCATAAAATTCAGCATCTGCCGCAACAGGTAACGCTATTACAAGGTGGCGATGTGCTGCAAATCGAGGCATTGCAACTGAACTTTCAAGTACTGGCGGTACCTGGTCATACCTTGGGTCATCTGGCTTATGTCTGTCATGATGCAGCGACCACGCCTTGGTTATTTTGTGGTGATACCCTTTTTAGCGCCGGATGCGGCCGGTTATTCGAAGGCAGTCCGGCACAGATGTACCAGTCGCTGCAACTTTTACAACAATTACCGGCAAGCACCCAAATCTTCTGTACCCATGAATACACGCTCAATAATCTGAAATTTGCAGCAGTGGTTGAACCTCAGAATCAACAGATAGTCCAATACCTGCAACAACTGTCAGCGCAACTGGCTGACGGTCAAATATCATTACCTTCGACTTTGGCGTTGGAGCAAAAAATTAACCCTTATTTGCGTTGTCAACTGCCGCACTTACAACAGCAATGGCAACAACCGGATGCACTCAATCTGTTTAGCTTTCTGCGTGATTGGAAAAATCAATTCTGACAGAAACTTGCAATCAGCATCACAGCAGGTAACATAGCGGTCTTTTTTTGCTGCCGGCCAGGTGTCGGGTCGTCTCCAAAAAGGTCGTTTTGATGATTAAAAAACTCAGTGGATTATTGTTGTTATGTTGCTTGGCCAGTTGTGTGTCGGCGCCTTTCCCACGACCAGAGTTACCCGCTGAATCAGCTGAAATCAGCAGTGCTGTCCCAGAAGACGGTGAAATGTTGGAAGCGGAACCGCTGCAACCCCCGACTGCAGTGGAACTGACGGACACCAGTATCAGCCAGAGTGACAATGTTGAACTGGCCAAACTGCCTGATGTGTGGCAACGCATTCGCCAGCAAAGCCGGATCGACATTCCAGATAATGCTGAAGTGCGTAAATACCGCCAGTTTTACCGCCGTTATCAGAGTTTTTATGACCAGGTTGCCCTGCGTGCAGACCCCTTTTTATACCACATCGTGATTGAACTGGAAAAACGCCAGATGCCGGTTGAACTGGCCTTGCTGCCGGTGATTGAGAGTGGCTTTAATCCACTGGCGCAAGCTGGTGCACCGGCAGGCTTATGGCAAATGGTGCCGCAGACCGCGAAAAACTTTGGTTTAAAACGCAATCAATGGTATGACGGCAGAAAAGATCCAATTGCATCCACCACGGCAACGCTGGATTACTTACAGTATCTCTATAACGAACTTGGCGAAGACTGGCTGAATGCAGTGGCTGGTTATAATGCCGGTGAAGGTAAAATTCAACAGGCGATTGCCGCCAACAAGCGTGCTGGTAAAAGTATTCATTTTTGGTCATTACGGATCCCATCCCGTCACACCAGCACAGTACCGAAGTGGCTGGCGTTGATTGATATTCTGCAAAACTCCGAGCAGTACGGTATCCGCTTTACCCCAATCCCGAACCGGCCGCGAATCGCTATCGCGTCATTATCAGGCCAGGTTGAACTGGCTGCTGCCGCTAAACTGGCTGGAATTCCATTGGCGGAGCTTAAAAAATTAAATCCGGCGTTTCGTGGTGCTGTCACTTCCGCTTCCGGTCCGCACCGACTGGTATTACCTATCGATAAAGTCAGCTTGTTTGCCAGGCAAAGCCATCAATTACCCCAAGCCAAACATCAGTCAGCCAGCACGGCATGGGCAGATGAAGAACGTACTGGCAAAGCGATAACCACAGCTGGGCGGTATCAGGTGA
Source organism: Rheinheimera sp. B2H12 (assembly GCF_059620065.1). Taxonomy (NCBI): domain Bacteria; kingdom Pseudomonadati; phylum Pseudomonadota; class Gammaproteobacteria; order Chromatiales; family Chromatiaceae; genus Rheinheimera; species Rheinheimera sp. B2H12. Next base: position 3,276,392 of record NZ_CM184363.1, read on the forward strand.
AAGCCGGTGATAGTCTGAGCCTGATAGCGCAAAAAAATGGCATCAGTGTAAAAACTATCAAACAGCTGAATCAGTTAAGCTCAGACCAGCTGAAAATAGGTCAGTTGTTACGGCTCAGTACCTCGGCCCAAAATCAATCCGTATCCGCAGCTACAGGTGCTCGCCGCAAACTCGATAGCTATCAGATCCAATCTGGCGATAATCTGTGGGATCTGGCGCGTAAATTTAAAGTCGATGTGGCGGCGCTGAAAAAATTAAATAACCTGACTGATAAGTCGGCATTAAAACCTGGTCAAAAGTTAAAAATTCCTTCGTCCACCAAACGTGACAACAGCAGTCAGCGTAGTTATACCGTGCAGAAGGGCGATTCACTGGATAAAATCGCCCGTTCTCATAAAATTAAACTGGCTGATTTGCTGAAATGGAACCAGCTGCAAGCCAAGAGTGTGCTGCAACCCGGCCAACAACTGTTGATTGCTCCCAGCCAGAGCTGAGCGAGGTTGTGCGATGAGATGGTTTTATGCTTTATGTTACCTGTTCACAGCCACCCCGTTACAAGCCGAGTATGAATACGCCGGTCATGGCCATTATATTGATGGCAATGGCAAATCACATCAATTCGATTTCGGTCTGGCGTTGCAAAAACAACAGCATCACTACATGTTCCGTTTGGGTCAGCAGCAGATGGCTGTCGCCGAAAGTCCAAGACGTTATACACTGGCGCTGGTGTTAAATGAACAGCAACAAGTCTGGGTGCCAGATTTCAGCCCAGAGCCAGTATCAGGCTTTAATTGGCAGCTAGGGCAACATCACATTAAGCTTTACAAAGATGCCATCAGCCAGCTGTACCAGCTGCAAATTGACCAACATCTGTACCAGTTTACTTCGAAAAAACGTGGCCAAATTCACTTTGTCCTGTCTGAGACAGGCATCAAAGAAATCCGCGTTGAATCGATGCTGATGCAAAGCCGCTAAAATTTTTGTCGATAAGGTTGAGGCGCTTCACGTTGTAGTTGTAAAGCGGGTAACAAAGCCCACAACAAACAAATCAGCGGCCCCAACCAGCCATACCAGGGTAACTGTAACCAGGTTTGATGGACAAACCAGCCAAACACCAAGGCCGTCAGTTGAAAAATCAAACCGCAGCAGCCCATATAAAATAAAGCCGCATTTAATTTTCGTTTGGGTACCTGCAAAGCCATGGTGCTTTCCTTGATTCAGAACTGCTGTAACCGGCTAAACTCATCCGTTAACTGAAATTGCTGCAAAGCTGTCCAGCATAACACTGGTAGTTGTTCGGCTTGTTGCCGACGAAACAACAACACATAGGAACTCAAATGCATAATCGTTTGCAATAAAGCCGGTTGCGCGACCTGTTGCAAGCTGAGGCGATACATCACGGCTTCACAGACATCTTCAGTAAAACCCCATAATAACAGTAAATAAGCACTGATCAGGCAATGATCCGGAATGCCTTCCTGCAACATATCTTCTTCACTGAGTTGCTGATGACTCAGCGGCAGCTCAGCTAATAACACCAAAGGCCCCAACACCTGCATCAGACCAGCCAAAAATGCTTTATCGGCCAGCTCGGCACCGGCTTGTTGTGTTTTAGCCAGTTGACTGGCCATGCTGGCTAGTTCAAAAGAATTTTCCAGTAACTGCTGGTGTAATTCAGCTTTGATCCGATCTTCATACTGATTATGCAATTGCACAGCGAATAATACGGCTTTAATCCGCATCCGACCGAGTCGGATGACCACTTCGGTAAGATCATGCGTCTGGCGGCTAAAACCAAGGTAAGCAGAATTAGCCAGTTGGATCAGCTTGGCGGCCAGTGGTGCTTCTCTGGCAATGCTGGCGGCAATTGCTGCATTGCTCGATTCATCATCGGACAACAACTGAAGTAAGGTCTGATAATGATTTTGCAGCAGCGGCAGCGTATTAATTTGACCCAACTGGTATCGACTGTGGGCGGTAAATGGCATTTGTTGCAACAGCCGGACACGTTGAAACAAAGCCAAGACCTCTGTTTGATTCAGTGGCACATGTAATAGTAACTGGGTGCTATGGGTGGTTGCCAACAAAGACTGTTCTGTTTCAGGTACGCTGAGCAACACTCTGACAGTGGCAGGACTATGCTGGCAGGCGTGATCCAATAAAGATTCGCCACTGTCATACGGCGTTAACGCTGTGGTCAATAACAGGTCCGGCACTGACAGCGATAGCTCAATTCTGACCGCTGCGGCATCTGGCAAACATAGAACTTGCCAATCCGGCAAACTGGCTGTGATCTGGCAAAATTGCGCCAGCACCTCGGCATTTTCACTGACAAACAAAGCCAATAGTGGCCGTTTTGGGACTTCTCTGATCAATGGGCTGCTCCGTTACCTGACTGTCTGGCACCAAGCAACAGACAGTGATCATATTCATGGCTATGAATATAACCCAGCATCCTGGCGAATTCATCTTTTTCAGCGACAACCAAGCTGGTCTGCGAACAGACTCAGCCTGGCAGATTATTTCTGCGCGTCAGCTTGCTGTTCAGGTGCCGCGGTAATAAAAGCTGGTAACTCAATACAATGGCGATAAATTCGGTTCAGCGTCGGGTAAGGCGACATATCCAGACCAAAACGCAGCGCATTGTATATTTGTGGCACCAGGCAAATATCAGCCCAAGTCACCTGATTGCCAAAACAGCAAGTCCCCGCTTGCTGGCTGAGGCGTTGTTCCAGCGCTTGAAAACCCAATTGTAACCAATGCAGGATCCAGTGCAGTTTTTGCTGCTCCGTTAACTGTAACGGCCCAGTCAGATATTGTAAAACCCGTAAATTGTTCAACGGATGAATGTCACATGCAATATCCAGTGTCACCGCTCTCACTTGCACTGCCAGTGACAGTTCCTTTGGCAACAGCGCAGGTTCAGGATAACAAGCTTCCAGATAGTCCAGAATGGCCAGCGATTGGTTCAGGACTAACTCATTATCAACCAGTGTTGGCACCAACTGGGCTGGATTTAGCGCCTGATACTCAGCCCGACGTTGCTGACCACCATCTTGCAATAAATGCACTGGATGCAGATCAACGGCCAATCCTTTGAGTGCCAGCGCGATCCTGACCCGATAAGCGGCAGAAGACCGCCAGTAACTATAGAGTTCCATTAAATTCTCCCTAGCCTACCACGTAGCGGCAGCTCGATAGCTCAACATAAGATGTCAGCAGCAGATAGCAAAAAGCTACCTGGAACCAAGTAGCCTTTATTAAATACCACGTCAGAGCGAATTAATCCTGACGATAGGGCACAACTTGCTGATCAATAGCACCAAATACTGAGTTGCCATCCTGATCCAGCACTTCCAGTCGGATCTGATCGCCAAACTGCATAAAAGGTGTCGCAGGTTTGCCATCGCGGATAGTTTCAATCATCCGGATCTCAGCGATACAGCTGTAACCTACTCCACCTTCAGCAATCGAAGTGCCATACTCAGTGCCTTGTTTGTTTGACACTGTGCCAGAACCAATGATAGCACCAGCACCTAAATTCCGCGTCTTCGCCGCATGCGCGATTAATTGCGCAAAATTAAAAGTCATATCAACACCGGCATTTGGTTTACCAAAAGCCTGGCCATTCAGCGTCGATAACAAAGGTAAATGCAGTTTATGATCTTGCCAATGCTGACCTAACTCATCTGGCGTCACAGCAACCGGGCTAAAACTTGAGGCTGGTTTGGACTGGAAAAAGCCAAAACCTTTTGCCAGTTCATTTGGGATCAACCCCCGCAGCGAGACGTCATTGACCAGCATCACCAACCGAATGTGCCGCCCGGCTTCTGCTGGCGAAACAGCCATCGGCACATCACCGGTGATCACTGCAACTTCACCTTCAAAATCAATACCATAATCTGTACTGACCACTTCAATCTGATCACGTGGACCAATAAAATCATCCGAACCGCCCTGATACATCAGCGGATCTGTCCAAAAACTTGGTGGCATTTCAGAATTACGGGCCCGACGCACTAATTCAACATGATTAACATAAGCACTGCCATCCGCCCACTGGTATGCCCGCGGCAATGGTGATTCACAGGCGGTCTGATCAAACGCCAGTTCGCCGGCGACTGAGCCATGATTGAGTCCCTGATAGACTTCGGCTAATTGCGGTGCCACTGCAGGCCAGTGATCAAGGGCATATTGCAACGTAAGCGCGATCTGCGGCACTGCAACAGCCCGCTGTAAATCACGACTAACGACCACTAACTGACCATCACGACTGCCATTTTTCAGACTGGCTAATTTCATTGTTTACTTCCTATCCAAAATTGCGATTTCAGGTTGCAGTCAGCCGGCACTCCGAGCTGACTGTCAGCCGACATGGGTCAGACTGCTGACACAGGTTTAACTTTCCAGCTGTTGACATAATCCGGGTTTTCAGTAGCCACCGCAGCGGGTCCGACTTCCAAGGCATCACGGGTATCCAGCATCACCGCAACTTCATCAGTGAATTTCTTGCGATACTCGCGTCCAGCCTGAAAAGCCTTCGGATGCGGACCATGGGTAAAACCAGCCGGATGGAAAGTCACCATGCCACGTTCAATGTTATCGCGGCTGAAGAAATCGCCGGCATGGTAAAACAGCACTTCATCGTAGTCGTCGTTGTTGTGATAAAACGGCACTTTTAACGCACCAGGATCACTTTCAATCGGTCTTGGCACAAAGGTACAGACCACAAAACGTTGCGCCACAAAAGTCGTGTGCGCTGAAGGTGGCAGATGATAACGATGACTCATCAAAGGCCGGATATCACGCCAGTTGATCCTCATGACGGTTAAGTCACCATGCCAGCCAATCGCATCCAGCGGGTTGTACGGAAAAGTGACTGTCGAGACTTTACCATGCCGTTTGATCTGCACTTTAGTTTCTGTTTCAGCATATTGCGCCTGAAAAGCTGCATCAATTTTTGGTGTATCCAGCATCGCCGGGTCAAAAATCGCATGATTACCAACCAAACCTTTCTCCGGTAACTGGTAGGAATCATTGGTTGCTTCAATCATCAGCACAAATAACGGCTCGCTCGGAACTAACCGCCACATGGTTGAGCGCGGGATCACGACATAATCGCCATCACGCAGCGTCAAATGGCCATAATCACAATACAACTCGGCACTGCCTTCATGGATAAATAACAGTTCATCACCGTCGGCATTGCGCACTAAATAATCCATCGGCTGCTGGAGCCGCCAGGTGCGCATTTTACAGTGCGCATTGTGCAGCAGATCCGGCACTGCCCATGGCGAATTGTGCTGATCTTCGGCGATGTGATTAAAGTTAAACAAACGTGGCCGTAACGGTCCTTCCCAGTTGCTCCAGCCGGTCGGGGCATGAGTATGATGCAGGTGGGACGCCGGGCCAAAAAAGCCACTGCGGCCGACTTCGCGCTCATAAATTGCTTGCTCCGGAAAATCGGCGTGCGCCTGGCGGGACACGTCACCTTCTTTTAATGGAAAAGACGTCCACTTACGCATCAGCTAATACCCCACGCCGGATTTGGTCTTCTTCAATAGACTCAAACAGCGCTTTGAAGTTACCTTCACCAAAGCCCTGGTTACCTTTACGCTGAATGATTTCGAAAAAGACCGGACCAATCACGGTTTTGGTAAAAATTTGCAGCAGGATCCCGTCTTTTTCCGGGGCACCGTCAATCAGGATCCGCAGTTCACGCAGCATATCCACGTCTTCGCCATGGCCAACCACCCGGCTGTTCACTTTGTTGTAATAAGTGTCAGGTGTCGGCATAAAGTCCATGCCACGGGCACGCAGAGTGCGCACGGTTTCGTAGATATTCTCGGTGGTCAAAGCAATATGCTGGATGCCTTCGCCTTTGTATTCACGAATAAACTCTTCGATCTGAGATTTATCATCGGAAGATTCGTTGATCGGGATACGAATTTTACCGCAAGGTGCTGTCATGGCACGGGACACCAGACCAGTCAGCTTGCCTTCGATATCAAAATAACGGATTTCGCGAAAGTTACCAATGTTCTCGTAAAAACCTGACCAGAGGTTCATATTGCCACGACGGACATTGTGCGTTAAGTGGTCTAACACTTCCAGACCAACCCCATGGGTTGCCATGCAGGTCTGCCAGTTATCATAAAATTTAAAGTCCACGTCATAGACAGAACTTTGGCCGTAACGATCAACAAAATACAACAGGCTGCTGCCAATGCCGTAGACTGCCGGAATATTGAGTTCCATCGGGCCAACCTGATTGTGATATTCCTTGGCACCATTGGCTAAGGCATGACCTAAAGCTGCGGCGGCATCTTTGACTCTGAATGCCATCGCACAGACGCTTGGTCCGTGCTGGCGGGCAAACTCTTCCGCCTGTGAATTTGGCTCGCCATTGACAATAAAATTAATATCACCTTGCTTGTATAACCAAGCTTGTTTGGAACGATGCTGTGCGACTTCAGTAAAACCCAGTGAAACAAAAAGTTGTTTTAACTTATTGATACCTTCGGCATCAGCCGCAGTGTATTCCACGAACTCAAAACCATCAGTTCCTAACGGATTAATAGGATCGAACATCAGCAAACTCCAGAGATAAGATATTGTTTTGTGCTTGCTATCTTGAGCTGTTTGGCTGAAAAAGAAAGGGTGCTGGCTAACAAGGTGCTAACAGTTGAAAACAGTTGTTTTGTACAAATATTTATACGAAAAGGTATTTTTACCTAAAATAACTAAAAACAGCCGCAAAAATGCCCTTTTGCAGCTGTTACTAGTACAGAGAAGCGCACAAAGCGTAGTTAAATTTTTACACTCTTACGATTAATGCCATATTCACGTAATTTATTTGCGACTGCAGTGTGACTTAAACCCAACTTTTTCGCCAGTTGTCTTGAACTTGGATAGGCAGGAAACAGTTTGCGCAGCAGATTGGCTTCGAACTTTTTAACCGCCTCATCCAGCGTGCCATCAAAATCTTTTTCCAGATAACCAAAGTCATTGGTGTAACTGGGCAATTGCAACTGATCTTTATCCAGCTCATAGCCTTCAAGCAAAGTCACAGCACGGTATAAGGCATTTTCCAGTTGCCGCACGTTACCAGGCCAAGGATATTGCTGGACAAACTGGGCACAATCCTCGGTCATTTTTGGTGGTTTGCGGCCTAACCGGGCGGCAAAGCGGCTGATAAACAACTCACTGAGCGGCACAATATCTTGTTTACGATCTCGCAGCGGCGGTAAAGTCAGTGTCAGCACATTCAACCGATAAAACAAATCTTCCCGAAATTTCCCTTCCCGCACCATACTTGGTAAATCTTTTTGCGTAGTGCAAATGACACGGACATCAACCCGTACTTCATTTTCATCCGCCACCCGGCGAAAACTGCCATCCTGTAAAAACCGCAGTAATTTGGTCTGCAGCTCACGTGACATCTCACCGACTTCATCTAAAAATACCGTACCTTTATTAGCTTGTTCAAAAATGCCTTTTTTGCCTTCAGTGCTGCCGGAAAAGGCATGAGGACCATAACCAAATAACTCAGATTCTGCGACATTGTCTGGCATTGCGGCGCAGTTGACTGCCAAAAAAGGTTTGCCAGCCCGGCTGCTGGCAGCATGGCAGGCTCGAGCCAGCAGCTCTTTGCCAGTGCCGGTTTCACCAATGATCAAAATAGGCGCATCCAACTGCGACATTTTTTTAGCTTCCCTCACCACCCGCCGCATCACATTGCTACTGGCCTGCAAGGAATTAAAACTCTCTTGATCACTTTTCTTAAACACCACCATCTGCTCGCCCAGCCGGCTTTCAGATTTTAAGTTGATCACTGCGCCGGCCAGAATTTCATGGCCTGCTTCATCCGGCACCATCACCGGCAGCACATCAGCAATAAATCTTTTGCCATGAATTTCAAAACGGCGGGTTTGCGCCAGTACATCATCACTTTCCAGCCAGCGTAAAAAATTAAAGCCTTTGACCATAGTCGCCAGTGATTGACCAATAATGTCATCAAAGCCGACGGACAAAGCTTGCAGCGCAGCATCGTTAATAATGGTGACATTGGCTTTGGTATCGATGGCGATAACACCATCAGGTAAGGTTTTCAGCAAAGTGCTGAGTTCGTTGTGTTCACGTTCTGAGGGTAAAAATGCGGTGGTTTTGACATCATCCACCCCGGTGATACGGCGAATTTTTGCCATTAACTCTTGAAACTTTTCAAAATCAACAGTCGGGAATGCTACATACATCCGACCTAACATCGGATCAACTTCAATACCACGCAAATCAAGTTGATAATTCACCAAAATATTCAGGACTTCCTGAGCAATACCGACTCGGTCCTGACAATGAATTTCTAAACGCATCGTCTTACACGCCTTTATCTGTCTGATATCATTTATCATACGGGATAAAAGCGCATCGAGACCAGTGCTTTTTGTAAACTAATATGAACAACCGGCAATTTCGACAAAAAAATTGCCAGCGAAGCCTTGCGTTAACCGGTTGCAGCCGTTACTTGACAGGCGCTATTACTGCGCCAGTAGCTGATCAGTTTTTGCCGCACAGATAAAATCATTTTTATGCAAGCCTTTGATCGAATGTGACCACCAGGTGACGGTCAGCTTGCCCCATTCCAATAATAATGCCGGATGATGACCTTCTGCTTCAGCCAGCTGTGCAACTTGCTGATGGAATGCCCAAGCCAGCTTAAAATTTTTAAATTTATAGCTGCGCTCTAATTGTATAATACCGTCCCGTACTATCGGGGTCCAATCCGGGATCTGACGCATCAGCTCCGGCAGCTCTGCATCAGACACCCGAGGCGCATCTGCCCGACAAGCTTCACATTTCATTACGGCTAATTCAGTCATGGTTGTTCTCTGTGATCACAAGGAAATTATTGAATAGCCAGCTTTAACTGGCTTTTTTCTGTTTTGGCGGAAACTTCGGTGCATGCAAACCAAGCGCTTTGGCTTGTTGCACCAGCGCCATTAAATCGAGTTGACCAATGTCAAACAGGTCATGGATACCGCGGATTTTAAAATAAATCGGCTGCATGATATCAATCCGATATGGGGTGCGGAACACATCAACCACATCCAGCATTTTACGCTCGGGGATCTCTGAGTGCATCGCATACTGGGTTTCGCCCGGCGAAGATAAAATTCCGCCGCCATAGATCCGCAGACCCGCCGCAGTTTCCATCAGACCAAATTCAATGGTAAACCAATACAATCGGGCCAGATAAACCCGGTCTTCTTTGTTGGCAGCCAAACCCAATTTGCCATAAATATGGGTAAATTCGGCAAAGTCCGGATGAGTCAACATAGCGCAATGGCCGAAAATTTCATGAAAAATATCCGGTTCCTGCAAATAATCAAATTCTTCTTTGCTACGAATAAAAGTGGCAACCGGAAACCGTTTATTGGCAAGTAATTCAAAAAAGCGATCAAAACTAATCAGCGCCGGAACTTCGGCACATTCCCAGCCTGTGGTTGCCCGCAGCACTTTGCTGACGTCTTCCAGTTGTGGGATCCGGTCAGTTGGCAATTGCAGCTTCTCAAGGCCGGCCATATATTCATCACAGGCTTTGCCCTGAATACAGGATAACTGCCGCGCCATCAATTGACTCCAGATGGCGTTTTCCTCCTCGCTCCAGGCAATAAAGCCAGTCGCATCGGATTGTTTGGATACGTAAGTTGTCATACTGCTACCTGTTGCAAAATTTTTTAGCCGGCGCTTCTGTGGCGCAGCTTTGATAGCCGGATCCTAGTTGATTGTGATCCGGCTGTTAATCACCCGATTGAAAATCACTTGCGGCAAATCGTAAAGATATCTAAACAGCTGATGCATATAGACAATATATCTTATTGATTTAAAATCATTTAATTTGCTGTTGCTGCATCTTTACTAAGGCTTGCGACAGGTCAGCAATGATGTCGCTGACGTGTTCAAGACCGACTGAAATCCGAATTAAGCCATCACTAATCCCCGCCATTTGCCGCTCTTCTGCGGTATAAGGGCTGTGGGTCATTGAAGCCGGATGCTGGATTAAGGACTCAGCATCTCCCAGACTGACCGCAAGGCTAAGCAATCGACATTGGTTAATAAAATAACGACCATCGGCCAGACTACCGTTCAGTTCAAAAGCTAGCACACCACCGGCAGCGCGCATCTGCGGACCAATAAAACGATGACCGGGATGATCCGCCAAGCCGGGGTAATACACCTGCGCCACCGCCGGATGGGTCGCTAAAAATTCGGCCACTTGCTGGGCATTACTGCAATGGCGTTCCATCCGTACCGCCAGCGTTTTCAAACCCCGAATAATCAGCCAGGCATCGTGCGGACTGATAGTCGCGCCCATATCTTTGAGCGTGGTCAATTTGATGGTCTGAATTTTTTCGACATCAGAGACAATAATACCGGCCACCACATCGCCATGACCGTTGAGGTATTTGGTTGCACTATGGATCACAATGTCGATGCCAAACCGGGCTGGCTGTTGCAATAATGGTGTCAGGAAAGTGTTGTCAATCACCGAAATAATGCCGTGCTGCTGGCAAAACTGCCCGAGAAACTGCAGATCCAGCACCACCAGGTTCGGATTAATCGGAGTTTCAGCAAATAACATTCGGGTGTTCGGTCGCAGTGCGGCCTGCACCGCAGCATGGTCAGTCATATCAACAAAACTGACGTCAATGCCGTAGCGGGCAAACTGATGGTTAAACAAGGCAAAGCTACAACCATAAATGGCTTTGCTGGCGAGCAGGTGATCCCCTTGTTGTAAAAAGGCCATGGTCGCAGCAGCGACCGCGCCCATGCCGGTCGCAGTGGCAGCAGCATCCGCCATGCCTTCCAGCGCTGCCACTTTCAGTTCCAGTTCCCGCGTGGTGGGATTGCCAAGCCGGGTGTAAATATACCCCTGCTGTTCACCGGCAAAACGGGCGGCGCCTTGCTCTGCATTATCAAACACAAAGGTTGATGTCTGATATAACGGCGTCGCTAGCGCACCGTACTGACTGTCTTTCACTTTACCGGCATGAATACACTGGGTTTCAGCATGAGGGCTGGCCGGATGATGCCCGGCATCTGTTGGGGCGATGAAAAAAGTCTCTGCCTGCGGGAACTGCGAACTGCTCATATCAAAATTTGCCTTAGATGAATTTTTTATCATCTAAGCAAATTGGTTATAACAAACACAAGGCATGCAGACATCCGTCAGTCTGCATTTGTCGCTGCTCTGCGGCGACAAATGCGGACGATTGTAAAATTTAGTTTGCAGTTTTACCTGAGGTAAATTTCGTCAGCAGGTCCTGCATCACCTGACGGATCAACCCAGGTTCAGACACCGTTAACGGTAACGGCCTTAATTCCTGTTGCGCAAATTTGCCCAATCTTGCCACCAACACCGCCGCCAGCACGCCCTGACCCAAGCGGGCAGATAATTTACCGGTCAGTTCAGCGCCGACAAAATCACTGCCTAAGTCCACCGCCATCTCGCTGGCACCGGTAAAAAACAGCGTTTGAACAAATTTTTTCAGCAAACGTACACTGCGAAGCCGACCAACCGAACAACCATAGAGACTGGCGATTTCCCGCAGCATCAGACTGGCGCGCCACAACACCAGCAGCATATCCGCCAGGGCAAACGGACTCATCGCTACCGCCACACCAGTTTGCATGGCTGCCAGGCGGATTTGCTGCTGTACCTGGCTATCAGCCGCCTGCACGACCGTCTGCTCAAACAAACGCAGTGTTTCGGCATCACTGAACTGGGCCTGATGCTGAGTCAAAAACTGTTGCCACAAGGTTTCAGTAGCGGTTCCAGCAGGCATCGCGTGGCGGATTTGCTGACATAAAGGTAAGGCTTCCCCAAACTGCACCGAGGCCTGGATCCGTTCAGCAGCTTGTCGCCAGTGCTGGCGTTGCCGCAGTTGCTGCCATAAGCGCCATTCGGTCAGGGCGACACGCCCTACCAGCACTGCCACAAAACCGGTGAGCGCTGTAACAACACCGCCTTGCCAGAGACTGGCCTGCCAACTGGTGCTGATAAAATCAGCCCATTGCCAGCCCGCCAGTAAGAGCGCACAGGCTAAAGCACCAGCCCAGTACCACAGGCTGCGATCAGTCTGTTGAGGTTCAGTGCTCACCACAGGCTCAGCTTGCTCAAAAGCACTGTCATCATAGCGAACAGCCGCCTGCAACTGCAGCGGCTCTGACTGAGCGGGCTTTAACGTCTGAAAATCAGCCGCACTGAATCGACTGGCCTGTTTTAACGGGGGGTCGGTTGGTGTCATCTGAGTTTATCTCCAAGTAAAAATTCCAGCGCCTGATCCAGCCGCAATTGCGGCAGTTGTTGTTGCGACCTTAATACTCTTGGCAAAAAATCAGCAAAAGCAAAGGCATGCTCTGCAAACAACAAGGGGGATGGCATAGTCCAGGGCATTTCGCCCGGATAGATGGTCAACAGCTCACCATCCGGGGCCCGCCGTCCCTGAATACAAGGCTGCTGACCCTCGCTGGTCTGCACCTGGCCCACCTCAGTACAAACCACGGCAGAGAGCGCCATGGCTTCAGACTGGCAATACTGGTAACGGCTGTCCTGCAGGGGTTGCTGCAGCAATTGTTGTAACAGCAAGGTCAGATTTTTATGTTGTTCCGGCGTGAGCTGGTCGGCTTTACTGGCCGCAAACAATACTTTGTTAATACGGGGCTGGAACAAGCGTTGCCACCAACTGGCAGGACCATACTGAAAACTTTGTAAAATTAACATCAGTGCTTGTTGCAGTTCCTGCAGCACATCATAACCAGCGTTGAGCGCAGACAAACAATCGACCAGCACCACCTGACGGTCCAGACTGGCAAAATAACGCTGATAAAAGGGCTCGATCACCAGTTGCTGATAACTTTGGTAATGTTTTTTTAGTCGCAGCAACAATTTTGACGGCCGCTGCAGTTGTGCTGGCAACAATGGCAGTAATTGCAGCAGAGGGGTGCCAGCCAAATCTCCAGGCAGTAACAAACGGCCGGGTTGTAACAAATAGGCGTGGCATTCATGCCGCCAGCGCGATAATAACAGCGCAAATTTGTCGGTTAAATTTTGTAACTGCAACTCAGAATCATCATCCAAATCAATGTTTTGTAGAAATGTTTCAAACTCTGCTGTTAAATCTGCCCGCTGCGGCTGGTGAAATAATTGCCAGCTAAAATCACACCATTGCTGATAATCCATCTGTAACATCGGCAAATCCAATAACCATTCGCCGGGATAGTCCACCAAATCAAGTTGCAGATCACGATAGTCGGTCAAGCGCGCAGCTAAAGTTCCGGTCGGCCGATAACGTAGCTGCAATGAGAGCTGGCTCCAATTACTGGTGGACTGTGGCCATTGCCCCTGGCGCAGTTGCTGCACGTTCAGCTCATAAGGAAAACGCGGTGTTTGCATCGCCTGATCCGGCAGCACTTTGCCGCCCAGATAACGCTGTTGTTGCAAGGGTGAGAAAAATGGCAGTTCCAGTTCACTGACAGGTCCGGTCAGTTGATTGACCAGACTGGTGATAAAAGCGGTTTTACCGGCGCCGGACAAGCCGGTAATACCAAGTCTGACATGACGATCAAGAGCTCTTTGCCCTAATACCTGCGTTTGATGTTGTAGCTTGCGCCAGATGTGCATCGGCCCTCCACAGCAAAAGACAAGGGAAAGCCACCCGAAGGTGGCGATTACAGCCGTCTGAATTCACGATTCAGCTGAAATTTATGCGACGTAACATGTTTTTCCAACTGACGTAGCCGCACCTCAATATGGTCAAACTGTTGTTGCAAATGGCCTAAGGCTTGTTTCGGTGCTTCACCGCGTTGCCAAATACGGGTTTTCACTTCCACCGGTCTGTCCATTTTCGCGACAGGCTGCCGACCTTGCCTGGCTTCAGCGACAGATTTTTTCTCCAGCACTATCCAGCCAGCAATATACAGTACAGGTAAAAATCCACCAAAGCCAAGTAATACCGCCGCCAAAGCTACCACCCGGACTAACCACAACTCCCAGCCAAAGTAATCAGCAATACCGGCACAGACCCCGGCGATTTTGCCATTGCGGTCGTCCCTTAACAGTTCTTTTTTAACTGTGCTCATGCTCGCGTCTCCAATTTGGCGACTCAGCATCCAGAATGGCTTCCAGCGTTTTAATCCTGTCCGCCATTTTTTCTGCTCGGTTTGACAGATCATTCAGTTGGTTTAACTCAGTCTCGGATAAACCTTCTGACATTTTTCGTTTGCTGCGGTAATGCATGATGACCCAGATCGGCGCCACAAAAATCATGAACATCATCAAAGGCACAGCAAAAGCTTCTTGAATTTCCATAATTGACTCCCGAAACGCCTGAAACTCAGGCGTTATTATCGTTGTTCAGCTTTGCTTTTAATGCTGCCAGTTCAGAATCAATTTTATCCTGGGCTGCCAGCTCAGCAAATTCATCGCGTAAGGTCTTTTTGCCTAAATCATAGGATTCAACCTGAGCTTCCAGCGAATCGATTTTTTGCTCATAACGCTCGAACTTATACATTGCATCGTTTAAGCGGTTGCTGTCTAACGTTTTTTTCACTTCAAGCCGGGAAGTCACTGTTTGCTGACGCATCAGCATCGATTTTTGGCGTGCTTTAGCATCTGCCAGTTTTTCCTGCAATTGGCCAACTTCGTCCTGTAATTTGCTGACATGTGCATCCAGATTCTGGATATCGGCAGCCACAGTCGCAGCTTGATCCGCCGCTTTTTGTTTTTCAATCAGAGCAGAACGCGCTAAATCATCGCGATTTTTCGACAGCGCCAGCTCAGCTTTCGACTGCCAATCCTGCACTTCTTCTTCCAGCCGGCTCACCACCCGCTGTAACTCTTTTTTCTCAGCAATGGTTTTGGCAGAAGTAGAACGAACTTCAACCAAGGTATCTTCCATTTCCTGAATAATCAGCCGTACCATTTTTTCTGGATCTTCGGCCTTATCTAATAACGCATTGATGTTGGAATTGACGATATCTGAAAAGCGAGAAAAAATACCCATGATAATTACCTCATTAAATGTCTAAGTTGCTTCAGACTATGTTATTCAGTTTCCTTGCCAACTTGCCAAAATAAACATAAGCAATTGAATAATATCAGTTAATTTAATTTTTAAACAAAACCTTCTTTAATTTGCCATTATGAAATAGACTACAAATTAGTATTTTTCACTAATTTGTAGCAGGGATATGACCAGAGCATTGCAACAAGACAACCTGATTGGTCAGGCGAACAGTTTTCTCAACGTATTGGATCAGGTTTCACAAATCGCGCCACTGAATAAACCTGTATTGATCATCGGTGAGCGCGGCACCGGTAAAGAACTGATCGCAGCCCGGCTGCATTTTTTATCCCAACGTTGGGATCAATCTTATCTGACGCTGAACTGTGCCTCTCTCAATGAAAACTTACTGGAAAGTGAACTCTTTGGTCACGAAGCCGGCGCCTTTACCGGGGCCAGCAAAAGGCATGAAGGCCGCTTTGAACGGGCTAATTTTGGTACCTTGTTTTTAGATGAACTGGCCAATACCCCGGGTCTGGTGCAAGAAAAATTGCTCAGGGTGATTGAATATGGCGAATTTGAGCGGGTTGGTGGCAGCAGAGCTATTAAAGTGGATGTCCGGCTGATTTGCGCCACCAATGAAGATTTGCCTGCAATGGCGGAACTGGGGGAATTCAGAGCCGACTTACTGGACAGGCTGGCTTTTGATGTGATCACCTTGCCACCAATGCGAGAGCGACGCGAGGATATTCTGCTGCTGGCTGAACATTTTGGCATGAGCATGGCGAAGGAACTGAATTTTGAACTGTTCAGTGGTTTCAGCGAAAAAGCCAAACGGGCGTTACTGGATTACGACTGGCCTGGCAATGTGCGGGAATTGAAAAACGTGGTCGAGCGCAGCGTTTATCGCTGCAACAACCCTTATGTGCCAGTCCATGATATTTTATTTGACCCTTTTGCCTCGCCATTCCGGCCAAAACAGCGGGTTAAAACATTGGATCGGCAGTTACAACCTGCAACCACTGCTGGAGTGACACCGGCTATGTCATTGGCGGAAACAACAAGAGTAGCCAAGTCAGCAGCTTCCGGTGATAATGGCTCGCAACCTGCTCTGATAGCACCTATCGCAGCCGATTTCAGCCTGCAGCAGGATTTCAAGCTGTTATCGGAAAGTTACGAAGTAAGTCTGATTAAACAAGCATTGGCGGCCTGCCAGTACAATCAGAAAAAAACGGCAGATGCACTGAACCTGACCTATCATCAGCTACGTGGTTATATGAAAAAATACAAACTGTTAGACAGCCAACAATGAACTATTACCCCCACCTGCTGACGCTGCTTTGCTGTAGCCTGTTGTTATCTGGCTGTGAGACTGAACCGCAATCGGCGGCAGTACAGGGTTTGATCTATTGTGCCGAAGGTTCGCCAGAAAGCTTTAACCCACAACTGGTCACTTCAGGCACCACTATTGATGCTATCAGCCAGCATTTATACGATCGATTGCTGGATATTGACCCCGATACAGGGAGCTTATTGCCAGCACTGGCCAGCAGTTGGCACATCAGTCCAGATGGGCTCAGTTACCGCTTCCGACTGAAAAACGATGTTGAGTTTCATCATACCGGCTATTTTCAACCCAGCCGGCCACTGACTGCACAAGATGTGGTCTTCACTTTTGAGCGGGTGTTATCGGTGGCAAACCCTTTTCATCATGCTGCCGCTGAATATCCATATTTTGATAGTGTCGACTGGCGCCAACTGGTCAGAAGGGTCACTGCGGTGTCAGAGCATGAAGTTGAGTTTGTACTGACCAGACCGGACAGTTCTTTTTTATCGACTCTGGCCACCGATTTTGCCGCCATTTTATCCGCCGAATACGCCGCACAATTGCAACAACAAGGCCATTTGGAACAACTGGATCAACTACCGGTGGGCACTGGCCCGTTTTATTTCCGCCATTATCAGAAAGATGTCATGATCCGCTATTACCGGCATCCGAATTACTGGCGTCAGCAGGTGCAACTGCCACAGTTGCTGATTGATATAGTGCCGGACAACACCAAACGTCTGGCAAAATTGCTGACCAAAGAATGTGATGTGGCACCGATCCCGCGGTTAGCGGAATTGTCATTATTGTCAAAAAAACCGGATTTTGTGGTCGAAGCACAAACCAGCATGAACGTAGGTTATTGGGCTTTTAATACCCAAAAGCCACCGTTTAACCAGGTAAAAGTGCGCCAGGCACTGGCTTATGCCATCAATAAACAAAATATTTTACAGGCGGTTTATTTTGGACAAGCCCAGGCAGCAGATTCATTATTGCCACCAACCTCCTGGGCTTATCAGCAAAATCGGCAAACCCAAGGCTATGATCCGGCCAAAGCCCGGCAGTTACTGGCGGAAGCAGGCTACAGTAAAGGCTTTAAGATGGATATCTGGGCGATGCCCGTACAACGTTTGTACAATCCGAATGCGCTGAAAATGGCTGAATTGCTGCAGGCAGATCTGGCGCAGGTTGGTATCAAAAGCAATATTGTGTCCTATGAATGGAATACCTTCAGACGCAAATTACGTCTGGGCGAGCATGACTCGGTGCTGATTGGCTGGTCAGCCGACAGTGCCGATCCGGATAATTTCTTGCGACCACTGCTCAGTTGTGCAGCGGCAGTATCGGGCAGCAACAGAGCCAACTGGTGTGATCCACTGTACGACGATTTATTGGCCAAGGCGGTGCTCACTGCCGATATCACCATCCGTCGTGGTTTTTATCAGGCGGCACAACAATACCAATCG
The DNA here is from genome assembly GCF_059620065.1 of Rheinheimera sp. B2H12. Classification (NCBI taxonomy): domain Bacteria; kingdom Pseudomonadati; phylum Pseudomonadota; class Gammaproteobacteria; order Chromatiales; family Chromatiaceae; genus Rheinheimera; species Rheinheimera sp. B2H12. The sequence continues at coordinate 3,294,250 of NZ_CM184363.1, forward strand.
GAACAAATGCCACTGGTCCCTATTGCTCATTCCAAACGCTTCCAGGTGCATAATAGCAAAGTCAGCGGCATCAAAATTAACCCCTATGGCGGCATCAGCTTTGCCAATGCAGGAAAAGCCTTATGATGCTGCATTATTTATTACGCCGGTTGTTTTTACTGGCATTTGTTTTTGTCGCACTGACCATTTTTGCGTTTAGCCTGAATTATCTGTTTCCCGGCGATGTGCTGAATAATTTTACCGGTTTACGTTACATCAGTCCGGAGCAGGAAACAGAGCTGCGCCAGGTGCTGGGGCTCGATCAAAGTTACTGGCAACAATATATTTATTTTGTCCGGCGTATTTTGGATGGGCAATGGGCTTTGTCATTTTCCAGCCAGCAAAATGTGCTGACGGAAATTTTATTGGTAATGCCGGCAACACTGGAACTGGCCAGTTATGCGCTGTTGCTGTCGATGTTGCTGGGGATCCCACTGGGCATTCTGGCAGCAGTGCGTAAAGACAGGTGGCTGGATAAACTGATTTCATCACTGGCGCTGGTCTGTTATTCATTACCAGTTTTCTGGTGGGCTTTATTACTCATCATGCTGTTTTCACTGACCTTAGGCCTGCTGCCAACTTCGGGCCGTCTGAGCTTATTGTATGAAATTGACCATGTCACAGGCTTTATGCTGGTCGATATCTGGCTTGCTGATGTCAGTTATCAGCAAGCGGCATTCAAAGATGCAATCCGGCATTTATTATTGCCTGCAGTCGTGCTGGCCACCTACCCCACCACAGTGATGATCCGTTTTACCCGCGACTCGATGATTGAGGTGCTGGAACAAAACTATATTAAAACCGCCCGCGCCAAAGGACTGACCCGATTACAAGTGTTGTTCACTCACGGCTTGCGCAATGCGCTACTGCCTGTCACCCGGCAAATCGGCTTACAATTTAGCGCACTGATCACGCTGGCGATGATCACCGAGGTTATTTTCTCTTGGCCTGGCATCGGCCGCTGGCTGATTGATAGTATTTATCAGCGCAATTTCCCGGCGATCCAGGGCGGAGTGCTGGCAGTATCTTGTCTGGTCATTCTGGTGAATATGCTGACAGAAATTTTGCATACCTTATTTAATCCTCTGGCACGGCGGTTCTGAGATGAAAAAAATCCGACTGTATTATGAGGAGCACAACAAAGGCCCACTGAAGTTATTGTGGCAGCATTTTGCGCCACAACATTACGCTTTTTTTGGTCTGATTGCGTTATTGCTGCTGGTATCACTGGCCCTGATCACCCCATTGCTGACGCCGCATGATCCTTACCTGCAAAATTCGCAGTTACTGTTGTTAGCGCCATCCTGGCAGGAGTCTGGTTTAGTCTCTTACCCGCTTGGCACCGATGATTTGGGTCGCGATTTAATGTCCCGATTGATGCTCGGTACCAGTTATACCTTTGGCCTGGCGATCCTGGCTGTATTAGGGTCACTGCTGATTGGCCTGATCCTTGGCAGTTTATCTGGCATGAGTAAAGGGGTTAAATCGAGCATTTTTAATCACTTGCTTGATCTGGCACTGACGATCCCCTCGTTATTACTGGCGATTGTGATTGTCGCAGTGCTCGGCCCTGGCCTGATCAATACCATTTGGGCCATTATGCTGGCGCTGCTGCCGCAATTTGTCCATGGCATCCGCAACGCCATCATGCAGCAGCTGAAACAGGATTATGTCACCGCTTACCGGTTGGATGGTGCCAATAAAAGACAGTTATTGTTTTCGGTGATTTTGCCGAATATCTGGGAACAATTGGTGCTGATGGGCACTATGGCTTTATCCACCGCAGTGCTGGATATTGCAGCACTGGGATTCTTAGGCATTGGCGCTCAGGCGCCAACCCCGGAATGGGGCAGTATGATTGCCGATTCGCTGGATGCTATTTATCTCGCGCCCTGGACAGTGGCATTACCGGGTTTATTAATTTTTACCACAGTACTGGCTATTAATCTGGTTGGTGATGGCTTGCGGGTCGCGATGAAAAAACGGCGGGAAAACTGATGCAGTTATTGGATATCCGTAATCTGACACTGGAACTGGAAACGCCTGATGGCCTGGTCAGAGCTGTAGATCGGGTTAGCCTGACATTAAAAGAAGGTGAAATTCGTGGCCTGGTCGGTGAATCTGGCTCCGGTAAAAGTCTCATCGCCAAGGCTATTATGGGCGTGTTACATCAACGCTGGAAAATCAGTGCGGATCGCTTTAACTGGTGCGGTCAGGATTTGTTGCGTTTACCTTATCAGCAACAGCGTCAAATCATCAGTCGTGATATCGCCATGATTTATCAGGAGCCAAGCCGCAGTATGGATCCTACCGCGACTGTCGGCGAACAATTGGCCGAATCGATCCCAGACCATCTGCTGGAAGGATCCTGGTGGCAACGGGGGTATTACCGCAAAAAACGGGCCTTGGCACTGCTACACAAAGTTGGGATCCGTGATCATACCGTGCTCAGTAGTTACCCCTATCAGCTGTCTGAGGGCTTGTGCCAGAAAATTATGATCGCAATGGCAATCGCCAAAAGCCCAAAACTGTTGATCGCCGATGAACCAACGACAGCGCTGGAAAGCACCACCCAGGCCCAATTGTTCCGGTTACTGGCGAGCTTTAATCAACTCAAAGGCACTTCAATCCTGCTGATCAGTCATGAGCTGGAAACTGTCGCGCGTAATACGGATACCCTCAGTGTGTTGTATTGTGGCCAGTTGGTGGAGGCTGGTGACACGGCCACCCTACTGAAACACCCGCTACATCCGTACACGCATGCACTGATCCAGAGCGTCCCTGAGTTTCAGCCTGATCTTGGTTTTAAACAACAACTCTACGCCCTGCATGGCAGTATCCCAACGTTGCAACATTTACCCATCGGCTGCCGGCTGGGTCCACGTTGTCCAAACGCCCGCAAAGAATGTGTAAAAACGCCGATTATCGAGCGGCAACAAAACCATTTTTACAGTTGTCACTTCCCGATGACAGGAAAATCCAGCCATGAGTAGTTTGATCGAAGTGCGACAGCTGTGTAAAACCTACCAGAAAGCCCAGGGGCTGTTTCGGCATCAACAAGTACTGGCGTTGCAGCACTTATCCTTTCAACTCGATGCTGGCCAGACGTTAGCAGTCGTTGGCGAAACAGGCTCCGGTAAGAGTACTTTAGCCAAAATTCTGGTCGGTATCGAACAAGCTGACAGCGGCGAAGTGTTGTTGGCTGGTAAAAAGCATGATTGCGCCAATTATCAGAGCAATAACCATCTGATCCGCTATATTTTCCAGGACGCCGCCCGTTCACTGAATCCGAATCAGAAAATCGCCGATATTTTGCATGATGTGTTGCGCTACAGCACAGTCCTGAGTTTTGAGCAGCGCGAGCAGAAAATCAGTCAAACCCTAAAATTACTCGGTTTATTAAACGAGCATGGCAATTATTATCCGCACATGTTTTCCGGCGGCCAGTTACAGCGGGTGGCACTCGCGCGGGCTTTGATCCTGGACCCAAAAGTGTTAATTCTGGATGAAGCTCTGACCGCACTGGATCCGTCATTACGGGCGCAGATTGTCAACCTGTTGTTGGATCTGCAGCAAAAAACCGGTTTGGCCTATTTGCTCATCACCAACCAACTCAGATTAGTCCGCCACATCGCCGATCAAACGCTGGTACTGCATCAGGGTCAAAGCCTGGATTATGGCCCAACCCAACAAGTGTTCGAGCAACCGCAACATGATTACAGCCGAAAACTGATGAAAAGTATTCAGTTTTGAGCATAAGTAGTGCTTTGAAACGGGCTTGAATCATTTTACTGCGGATGAGTAAGCGGCCGACTTGATGGCAAAGCCTGGCCGCGTTGATTGACCGCAATATCAGCGAAAATGTATCAGTGCAATAATAACGACAGAACTGGAACAAGCCAGGGGTAGCTTGGTGTGACACCATCCGGCGATACATTGACCCTTTTTTCAGTCCATCTCTCGACAAAAGTTCGGCCGGCAGCATCGGATAACAACCTGGTTCTGACCAAGGTATTACCATTTTGCAACCAATTATGATTAATACGGCCACCAGCACCGACATAATTTGGTGAACCATCCCCCCAGTCAATCTCATAGGTCAGGCTGTCTGTAAACGGATGACAACTTCTACTGGCGACAAGGATAGCACCATCGGTTTTTACAATGTCAGGTAAGGTTATAGCTGGCTCCATGACAGCAGAACCTCCCGAAAGTAAGTCTTTATAATACAAATTTTTACTATAAACCGTTGCTGTCAGATCCTGCTCGGTATACAAGGTGAATTGTTTATCGTAAAGCTTCCAGCCTGCGACTTTGATTTTCAAATCGGTCAGCCATTTTTTTCCACCCACTTTCACCTTCATATAACCATAAATCTGAGCAGTTGCATCCACTAATAAAGCATCGACATGCTCATTCTGACCATCATCATTGGCGTCGGAACACATATTTCCATAATAACCAAACAGAGTCACAGGCAAAGCAGCAACGATGCCAACTTTAGCATTTGCAAGTTCAATGGCTCCCCAGTACATATCAAGGTAGGCAGTAAAATTGGTATCGACATAAGGCGTTAATTCAACTCTTATCTGCGCACTATAATTGGGTTGCTCCATCATAGTTAAATCAAAATCAACCTCATTCCTGGTTTTATCACAACTGGCTTTGGTACAGGTCCAACTGACCTTGGCGCTGCCTGTAACATTATGCGCGGTGTTAAATGCTGTCGCAGCTTCAACCTTGAACTTAACACCAATATCCATTTGTAGTTGTAGTTCCAACTCTAACTGGAAAATATACACCCACCATTGTTCATTGAAGTACCAAAGATTGATTTTATCGATTAAGTTATTTTTTTCATATTTATATTTGGCGTGTCCATCCAGCCCAATTTTGCCTTTCAGATCCGCATCAACATCGATCGCTGCCCGCACAAATTCAGCTTTATAAGGAATGCCACAACGGGTTTTAATCCGATAATAAATACCAGCTTTAAACGTACCTTTACCCTCATAGGTACCATTCAAGGCGGCTTCAATACCATCTTTATTGTAACTGGCAAGTTTTTCTTGTTGTTTGTCAAAGCTTTTGTTAAAAGACTTCTCTTTATCTTTCCATTTTTTGCTACAAAACCAGCCTTGTGGACTTACCCCCAGCGCCCCATTGAGCCTGAGATTATGTCTAGTCGTCATACTTTGCATATTGACGCCATCGTACTGAGAGACTTGGTTCATTGCATCTATATCAATTACGAGTCGATCAATAGGGGCAATCATTTGTTCCGCACTGACTTGCGACCAGTCACTAAAACCGGCGTCTTCTAAAATGTCATGCTCTAACCATTGCGGAAAACCGGCTTCCAGTACCCCTTTTAGGTTATTCACCACCACACTTTCATTAGTTTCAACCGGCGTAGCCACTGTTGCTGCTTTAGCTGATGCTGAAGAACTTTGTTGAGAAAATTGTTGACTGACACTCATTACATCTTTTTCAAAGATCTGATTGTAGTCTTTGTTGTTGATTTTAATCCGCTTATGATGTTCCGTTTCATAAATAACTTCGACATCAGCTGGCACAGCCGCGTAAGAGGCAAAGTTTACCGTAATAAAAACAAAACACAGCAGATAACTATAACATTTATTTAGCACATGAATCCTTTTATGCATTGTTGATAAAGGTATAGATGAATGACGTTTAACTTCTTAAGAGCGACCGGTAGAAGAAGAATTCAAAAACATAACTGAATCTCCATTATTTAGCATTCTCGTCATCAAATTCATCAGTTATACGGCATGAAAAACTAGTCAATTATTGATTGATATATGATTTTTTAACGCGTTGACTGAAATGGATACCAACCTCTTTTTATGTAAAATAATGTATTCAAAAAACTAACATTGATTCAAATCAATTTCAAGTCCGCGGCGGAAGGTATCGCGCTGAACAAATTGTCAGATTTTTACAACCACCAAACCTCTACCAGACGACTTTTCATCACGCGGTTGAAACATCGGCAAGAGAACCGAGCAGTTCAACTGCTTCTATCGTTAAAGACTGTTCCGCTTTCGTTCGCCCATTGGCCGCAGTATCCTGCGCTTGTGCATCATCAATCAACATCGAGGTGCAATGTCCTAATCACGGTTAACTATGTTCAGCCCTTCATGCTATCGGTTTTCAGCACTACTACAGCCTCGGCTGATATGGAGTGTATGCCGGAAAATGTCGACAGCATATCCGGTCTTCTGAGGCCCCATCCCAACACCTCCCGATGTTAGTCGCACTATGACAGATGTTCAGATCTCCCAGGGTAATTCGCGCGACGTTGTTCATCACATCCTTGTGATAAACCCTTCGGGATTACGCGCAAATTCGCTCCAAGCGAATTTGTCCTGCTTATACCTGTCGACTTTACGTTGTAGCATTCCGTACGCGCCGTGCCCGGCGCATCCATAAAAAAAACCGCCGCAGCGGTTTTTTTATTCTTATTCAAGATCGAACAATTACAACTCTTCGCTGGTCATTGCTGGTAATTTTCGAACAATTTCAGCTTGTTGTTTTAACGCTTGTTGCACGGCGCTAAAGTGCGATTGTGCCAGTTGCTGCGCGTACTGTTGCAACTCAGCCACTGGCGGCTCTGCCGTGGTGCTGACGTCGGTCACTTTACTGACCAGTATCACCGCTGAATCACCGGTGGTAAGACTCGTCATGCCAACGCTAACTTTACCAGCTGCGACAGGCTTAGCCAGCTCAAAAGCTTTGGTGCGAATTTCTGCATCCAGACTGCCACCAAAACGTGGCGTTGCAGGCGCGGATTCCAGTTTCAACTGGGATGCAGTGACGATAGCTGCAGCGTTGTCAGCTTTGGTCGCTTCCGCTGCGATCGCTTCAGCTTTGGCTTTGGCCAGCTTGCTACTTTCTTCAGCAACGACTGCAGCCGTGACTTCAGCTTTGACTTCATCCAAGCTTTTCACTTTTTCAGCAACATGCTCAACCAGGCGAGCCACCACCACGTGCTGTGGTGCAATTTCGATCACATCGCTGTTGGTACCTGCGGCAATAAAATCGGCATTAAACACTGTATCAAGCAGTTTTGGTGTGGCAAACACGCCGGCAGCAGTAGCCCTGGAAAACAACGCTTGCTCTTGCACTTTGCCATTCACCGCTGTGGCAGCCTCTGCCAGACTATCAGCAATTTCAAAACTTACTTCAGCCAGTTTTTGCTGTAATTCGGCAAATTGTTCAGCGGCTTTTTCTTGCTGCACTGTTGCTTTAATTGCATCACGGACTTCAGCCAGCGGTTTCACTTTGGCAGCATCAATTTCAGTGAGCTTGATAATGTGATAACCAAAAGAAGTTTTTACCACTGGGCTTAAATCACCTACTTTTGCCAACGCATAAGCGGCTTGTTCAAATTCTGCTTCCATCACATCTTTAGTGATGAAATCTAAATCACCGCCGACTTCAGCAGACACGGTATCAGCCGATTGTGTTTTGGCTAGTTCAGCAAAGTCAGCACCGGCTTGCAGTTGTTGCAGTAACTCTTCTGCTTTGGCTTTGACTGCCGTATCCTCTTCTGTCGCTTCTAACAGAATATGCGACACCCGACGGCGTTCTTCTGACTGATAGCGGCTTTGCTGTGCTTTATAATAAGCGTCAATATCGGCATCGCTGACCGCAATGTCTGCTGCCAGATCAGCAGCTTTTAATTCAACATACTGCAAAGACACCTGTTCAGGAGTCGCAAAACGTTTTTGATTCAATTGATAAAAACTATTCAGTTTGTCATCGGTGATCTCAACGTCTTTGGCAAAGTCAGCCGCTTTTAATACAGCGTATTCAATATCGCGACTTTGTTGCTGTAACGCCATCAGTTGTTTCAGTTCATTCGGTAATGCGAATTCTGAACCTGCCACGCCGGCCAATAACTGAGTACGGCTAAATTGTTCACGCAACATGTCACGGAACTGATTCGCGGTCAGATTATTTTGCCGTAACAATGCCAGATAACGGTCGTTGTTAAATACACCATCCACCTGAAACTCAGTCATTTCACGGATTGTTTTGATGATGAGTTCATCACTGACGGCCAGGCCCATGCTGGCTGCATATTGTTTCATCAGCGTCTCATCAATCAGACGATCTAACACTGAATTACGGAAATTATTCATATAGTCAGGGTTCGCAGCAAGAGAGGCAAACATCTCACCAAATTGCTGTTCCATCCTGGCACGTTCGTTCTGGTAACTTTGCTCAAATTTCGTCCGGGAAATTTCTTCGCCGTTCACGACAGCAACGGACTGGTCGCTGTTATTAGCAAAATAACTACTAACGCCGGATACGGCGAAAGTCAGGATCACCAGGCCCAGAATGACCTGAGCAACAATCCCTTTTGTACCTTCTCTGATCTTTTCTAACATGCTTGCTTTATCTCTTATAACGGCAAATGCGGGCTTAAAAAAAAAGCGCATCTTAACAGATGCGCCTTTTTTAGAGAAGCTGTAACAGAACTATGGATACTTTGCTTATTTGCTTAGTATCACTGCCATTTGTCAGCCAGGCCGCAACATGGTGTTCTTCGCTTTACACACCTCACCGGCGCGCCGGTGTGGTTATCAAGTTTAGTTAACGCTGTCTTTTAACGCTTTACCTGGCTTGAACGAAGGGATTTTCCCGGAAGGGATTTGGATCGGTTCGCCAGTCTGTGGGTTACGGCCTGCACGAGCGGCACGCTCACGCACGGCAAAAGTACCAAAACCAACCAGTGCAACTGAGTCACCTTCCTTTAAAGCTTCAGTAACGGCTTCGATGAACGCGTCAAGAGAACGACCCGCTGCCGCTTTAGAAATGTCTGCACCAGCAGCAATTTTGTCGATAAGTTGAGACTTGTTCACAATATCATCCCCTTCAATTGTTATTATTTTCTAACACAAGATTTAAGTACACTTTTGTAATGTGGACATTGTTATATCAAGCATCCGAAACGCTTGCAAGCACAAATACAACGGACCCGAAAATTTCTTGATGTCCCGCCAGCCCTTGTCACACAAGGGCTGCAACGAAACTGCCCCTAAATTAGCACAGCCTGCGCGTTTGAAAAGCCCCTAAACCACATTTTTTTGGCTTTTTTTAGCTTTTACGCTGGTTTTTTCCACATTTACCACAGACATACCGGTTGGCGGCTCTTGTAATGCCAACTCCAACACCTGTTCTATCCACTGTACCGGGCAAATTTCGATATCGCCTTTAACGTTATCCGGAATATCTTTTAAATCACGCACGTTATCATGCGGTATCAACACCCGTTTAATACCACCGCGGTGCGCTGCCAGTAATTTCTCTTTTAAACCACCAATCGGCAACACTTCACCACGCAAGGTGATTTCACCTGTCATCGCGACATCAGCCCGCACCGGATTACCAGTTAGCGCAGAGACCAGCGCTGTAACCATGGCAATACCTGCACTTGGGCCATCTTTTGGCGTCGCGCCTTCAGGTACATGGATGTGGATATCGCGTTTTTCATAAAAGTCTTCATTGATCCGCAAGGTATCAGCCCGGCTTCTCACCACTGTCATCGCCGCCTGGATCGATTCTTTCATTACATCGCCCAGTGAACCGGTATTGGTTAGTTTGCCTTTGCCAACCACTGCAGCAGCTTCAATCGTCAGTAAATCACCGCCGACCGAAGTCCAGGCCAGACCTGTGACCTGACCGATGCGGTTGCTGTCTTCAGCTTTACCGTAATCGAAGCGTTGCACGCCAAGGAACTCTTCCAGATTGTCCTGGTTAATCACCACTTGCTTGCCACTCTTACCCAGCAGGATTTGCTTCACTGCTTTGCGGCATAACTTGGAAATTTCCCGCTCCAGACTGCGCACACCAGCTTCGCGGGTGTAATACCGGATGATACCGATGATGGCGCTGTCTTCGATGGTCAGCTCACCTTTTTTCAGACCATTGCGTTCAATCTGTTTACTGATCAGATGCTGACGGGCAATATTCAGTTTCTCATCTTCGGTGTAACCAGATAACCGAATCACTTCCATCCGATCTAATAAAGCTTCCGGTATATTCAGACTGTTACTGGTCGCGAAAAACATCACATCGGACAGATCGTAATCAACTTCCAGATAATGATCGCTAAAGGCCGAATTTTGCTCCGGATCCAGCACTTCTAACAATGCTGCAGCCGGATCGCCACGGAAATCCGACGCCATTTTGTCAATTTCATCAAGTAAAAACAGTGGATTGCGTACCCCAACCTTGGCCATTTTCTGGATGATTTTACCAGGCATTGAACCAATGTAAGTGCGGCGGTGGCCACGGATCTCAGCTTCATCCCGTACCCCACCTAATGCCATCCGCACATATTTACGGCCAGTGGCTTTGGCAACAGACTGGCCTAATGAGGTTTTACCAACCCCTGGTGGACCCACTAAACATAAAATTGGGCCTTTGAGTTTATTGACCCGCTGTTGCACGGCCAGATATTCCAGGATCCGTTCTTTGACCTTATCCAGGCCATAGTGGTCACTATTGAGAATTTCTTCTGCCAACGCCAAATTCTTTTTCACCTTAGATCGTTGTTTCCAAGGCACTTGCGTCAGCCAGTCAATATAAGAGCGCACCACTGTCGCTTCTGCTGACATCGGTGACATCATTTTTAATTTGGCCAGTTCTGCAGATGCTTTGGTTTTCGCTTCTTCCGGCATGGCAGCGGCTTCAATTTTGCGGTTAATGGCTTCAAATTCATCCGGCGTATCATCCAGCTCACCCAGTTCACGCTGAATGGCTTTCATCTGTTCGTTCAGATAATACTCACGCTGACTTTTTTCCATTTGTTTTTTCACACGGCCACGAATACGGCGTTCGACCTGCAGAATGTCGATTTCGCTTTCCATCATCGCCATCAGGAATTCCAGACGGGCAGTGACATCAACGATTTCAAGCACTTTCTGCTTGTCTTCCACTTTAAGCGGCATATGCGCAGCCATAGTGTCAGCCAGTCTGGCGGCGTCTTCAATACCAGATAAAGCGGTCAGCACCTCAGGCGGGATTTTCTTGTTCAGCTTGATATAACCCTCAAACTGGCCCACCGCAGAACGGACAAAGACTTCCTGCTCGCGACTGTCCATTTCCGGCGATGCGATGACATCGACATTGGCCATAAACAGCTCTTCAGTGGCGGTAAAGTCGACTAGCCGAGCGCGACGACTGCCTTCGACCAACACTTTGACTGTCCCATCCGGCAGCTTCAGCAGTTGTAAAATAGTCGCGACTGTACCCACCCGATACAAATCGGATTCGGCCGGATCATCCAGCGTGGCATCTTTTTGCGCAACCAGGAAAATCTGTTTATCGTTGTCCATCGCGGCATCAAGACATTTAATAGATTTCGCCCGCCCGACAAACAATGGAATTACCATGTGGGGATAGACGACAACGTCACGTAATGCCAACACGGGCATATGCAAACGTTCGACTGTTGCTTCTGTCATTCAATCTCTCTCGAATTAGTTACTGCAGGCGTGAATAAACAAGTATATGGGGTCTGAATTTCACACTTCAATGCACTGTATAAAAAAAGCAGCGAAAACATCAGGCTGTTTTCAGTTCCTTGCTACAGCAGATACGGTCACTGCGGCCGAACTGTTCACTGGACAGCCAAATAAGCGGTCTTGACTGACGCTGAGGGCAACAGTCACTCCTGTGCTGACAAAGCACCATCCCAGCGCAACAGCAGGCCCCTGCCGCCAGCACATTACTGTTGCCTGGGATCTAGCACTTTAATCGAGTGAAAAAAAAGGAGCCGAAGCTCCTTTTACGATCTGATACCTTCAGGCGCTGAGTTCAGGACTCAGTGCGATTCTGCGACTGCTTTTTCGCTGCTCTGATAAATCAGAATAGGCTGAGATTCACCGCGGATCACGGTTTCATCAATCACCACTTTACTGACATCTTGCATAGATGGCAGATCATACATGGTATCAAGCAATACACCCTCGACGATTGAGCGTAAGCCGCGGGCGCCGGTTTTGCGTTCCATTGCTTTTTGGGCAATGGCTTTGAGTGCATCTTCACGGAACTCGAGCTCCACATCTTCCATCTGGAACAAGGCGGCAAACTGTTTCACCAGTGCGTTTTTCGGCTGGCTGAGGATTTCCATCAAGGCGGCCAAATCCAGCTCGGTCAAGGTGGCCAACACCGGTAAACGACCAATAAATTCCGGAATTAAACCAAACTTCACCAGATCTTCCGGCTCAACATCGCGGAAACTTTCAGTCAGTGATCTATTTTCTTTGCTTTTTACTTCAGCGCCAAAACCAATGCTCGAACCTTTGGCACTGCGCTGTTCAATGATTTTATCAAGGCCTGCAAAAGCACCACCACAAATAAACAGAATCTTGGAGGTATCCACCTGCAGAAATTCCTGTTGTGGATGTTTACGACCGCCTTGCGGTGGTACTGAAGCAACAGTCCCCTCAATCAGTTTTAGCAACGCTTGTTGCACACCTTCACCAGACACATCACGGGTAATAGATGGATTTTCAGATTTACGTGAAATTTTGTCGATTTCATCAATGTACACAATACCGCGCTGCGCTTTTTCGACATCGTAATCGCATTTCTGTAACAGTTTCTGGATAATGTTTTCGACATCTTCACCGACATAACCGGCTTCGGTTAAAGTGGTGGCATCGGCCATGGTAAATGGCACATCCAATAACCGCGCCAGCGTCTCAGCCAATAAGGTTTTACCGCTACCGGTAGGACCAATCAGCAGGATATTACTTTTGCCCAGTTCAACATCCTGTTTGTTACTGACATTACGCAGCCGTTTGTAGTGGTTGTAAACTGCAACGGCCAATACTTTTTTCGCATGTTCCTGGCCGATAACATAATCATCCAGATGTGCGCGGATTTCGCGTGGTGTTGGCAGTTTGTTGCCATCCCGTTTTGGCGAAATATCCTTAATTTCCTCCCGGATAATGTCGTTGCATAGGTCAACGCATTCATCACAGATATAGACCTGTGGACCTGCGATCAACTTACGCACTTCGTGCTGTGATTTGCCACAAAAAGAGCAATATAACAGCTTGCTGTTTTTGTCGCCGTCAGTGCGGTGATCAGACATGGAACTACCTCATTTACCTTGCGCTGCACCCGTCCCGGGACACAGCGCCAATTCAATTATTTTGCTTCGCTTTTGACAAATATCGTGTCGATCAAGCCGTACTCAAGCGCTTGTTGGGCACTTAAAAAATTATCCCGCTCAGTAGCAGACACAATTTCTTCATAAGTTTTGCCGGTATGTTCGGCCATCAGCCGATTTAACTTCTCTTTGATGGTCAGAATTTCACGGGCATGGATCTCAAAATCCGTCGCCTGGCCCTGGAACCCCCCCAAAGGTTGATGGATCATCACCCGGGCATTGGGCAGACAATAACGTTTGCCTTTGGTACCACCAGACAACAGGAAAGCGCCCATACTGGCAGCCTGACCGACACAGACAGTAGCAATATCACATTTGATATAGCGCATGGTGTCATAAATGGCCAGACCAGCAGTGACAGAACCACCCGGCGAGTTGATATAGATGTAGATGTCTTTTTCCGGATTTTCCGATTCCAGGAATAACAGCTGCGCCACAATCAGATTGGCCATGTGGTCTTCGACCTGACCCGTTAAGAAAATCACCCGCTCTTTTAATAAGCGTGAGTAGATATCAAAAGAGCGCTCACCTTTTGCGGTCTGTTCAATCACAATCGGTACTAAAGCGTTGACTAATTCATTCATATTTTGGTTAAACACCATCAGCTGGATCCCTCGAAACTTGCGGCAGAAAATAAAATGGCCCGAACACTGCTGCCCGAGCCATTAAAACCGTCTCACTAACTAATGTCAATGTTAGTTGGCAGCTTGCGGATTCATAATTTCGTTAAACTTGGCAGCTTGTTCAGTAACTTTAGCCTGAGCCAGCACTAAATCAATCGCCTGTTCTTCTAATGCAACGTTACGCATACCTTGTAACAGCTCTTTGTTGCTGTTGTAGTACTGCACAACTTCAGCCGGATCTTCATAAGCAGAAGCGATAGTTGCGATTAACGCCTGAACGCGAGTGTCATCAACTTGCAGGTTGTTGGTTTTGATCACTTCACCTAACAACAGGCCTACTTTGACGCGGTCACGTGCCTGATCAGCAAATAAGGCTGCTGGCAGTTCTGGCAGGTTTTTCGCGTCCAGGTTGTTGCCAAAGCGTTGCAGTGCCTGACGACGTAATACGTCCACTTCACTGTCGATCAGCGCTTGTGGCACTTCTAATTCGTGGTTAGCCAATAAACCTTTGATCACTTGCTCTTTCACTTTGCCTTTGATGGCTTGAGTCAGTTCGCGATCCATATTTTTGCGCACTTCAGCGTGCAGCGCTTCAACAGTGTTTTCCGCCAGACCGAACAGTTTCACGAACTCTTCATTCACTTCTGGCAGCACTTGCGTTTCTACCGTTTGCAGTGTGATAGCGAACTGAGCTGCTTTGCCTTTTAATGCTTCAGCGTGGTATTCAGCCGGGAAAGTTACATCAATGGTGAATTGCTCGCCAGCAGCTTTACCGATGATGCCATCTTCAAAACCCGGGATCATCCGGCCCTGGCCTAAATCCAGGCTGAAACCTTCGGCTTTGCCGCCTTCAAATTCTTCACCGTCGATTGAACCAACGAAATCCATCACAACGCGGTCGCCTGCAGCAGCAGCGCCATCTTTGGCCGCCCAAGTTGCATGTTGCTTGCGCAGTGTTTCGATCATGTTGGTCATGTCTTCGGCAGTAATTTCAACCACTGGTTTAGTCACTTCAACATTGGCCAGACCGGTCAGTGCAACTTCTGGGTAGACTTCAAAAGTAGCCACAAACTGTAAATCCTGGCCTTCAGCCAGTTCACCTGGTGCGAAAGTCGGAGCGCCAGCAGGTGTCAGTTTATTAGCAATAATGGCTTGATAAAAATGATTTTGCATCTGACGGGAAGCAACATCCTGCAGCACAGATAAACCAAACATTTTTTTGATAATAGCTACTGGCGCTTTACCTGGACGGAAACCATCCACACGACGGTTTTTTGCAATTTGGCGCAGTTCTTTTTCTACTTCAGTGCTGATAGCAGCGGCAGGAACCGTGATATTGACACGGCGCTCTAAACCCTGGGTGGTTTCAACAGAAACTTGCATCTTGTTACCTCAAAATCAAAATCGGGCGTAGGCTTTACGCCATCATGCTTAAATCTGGCACATACCGCTTTATCAGCACTTGTCAACCAGATCCATTGTTTAATAGGACGCGGCATTATAGCGAGGCTTTTGTGCAACGTCGAGCATTTGATTAAAATCCAGCATTGGCGCGGCTTAGCAGCCGATTTAGCGCTGATTTTCCGCAAACAAAACCGCGAGCCAGAGGCTGATCACTGTCTGGCAAGAAGCAGCCGGTGTTCGCCCGGCCCATAATAATCCGCATAATACCGCTCACTGACAAAACCAAGTTTTTGGTACAGTTGCACTGCCACCTGGTTATCAGGTGCGACCGTCAGCCACCAGCGCCGGGTCACTGCCGGGCTATGCTGTAACAGATACTGCATTAACGCTTTGCCAACACCATAACCCCGGCTTTGTGCTGACACCGCCAGCGATAAAATGCCAAGTTGCTCCGGGCCTTGCTGGCCTGGTGCCGCCAACAAATAGCCAACCAGTTGTCCGTCTAAAACTGCCACCAGTAAAAAGTCCGGCCACAAATCACGCGCCTGGCGGAAAAAAAACTCCGGATACACCACAGTCTGAAAAACCTGCAGTTCCAATTCGGCCAGTGCCGGGATTTCCGCAGCAAAAGCCGGACGAATTTGCAGCTTAGCTGAGGTGGGTTCTGGCATGGATTGAAGTGAAGACATAAGGGTATTCCTGATAAAAAATAACAGGTTATTCTAGCGGACTATCTGGCAAAGCGGAATCAGTGTGATGACATAGCTAGGTTTCGCCGCTGTCACAGTTGCATGCTCTCTTCGCCTGACATTCACAACTGCAATTTTGCTGCGCAAATTGCAATGGCACAGGTTAAGTCTGCTGTCGTTTTCAGTTGGACTGCGCTGTGTTTGAAGCCAGTGTCATTAATTCAGCCACAGTCACAAAACGAAAGCCGCGTTGTTTCAGGCCACGGATAATATCCGGTACCGCAGCCATAGTCTGTGCCCGGTGCTGATACATCACATGCAATAAAATAATGGAACCGGGTTTGGCTTGTTGCACGGTATAAGCAATCATTTTTTGCCGATCCGCCAGCAATGCCGGCAAGTTCTCGGGCGCCAGATCCCAGGTTACAGTGATCCTTTGGTGTTGTGCCAGATAACTTGGCAATAACCAGAGCTTTTTACCATAAGGTGGCCTGAATAAAATCGGCTCAGGAACCCCAGCGGCTTTTAATAAAGCATCGGTATGCTCAATTTCACTGGCAATAAAAGCTGGCGTCTTAAAAATCATCCGCTGATGGCTGTAACTGTGATTGCCAACCTGATGACCTGCCGCCAGAATTTTTGCCAGCAACAGGGGATGCCGCTTAACATCCTGCCCTAATAGAAAAAATGTCGCCGGGATTTGCTCGTCGGCCAGAATTTGTAAAATAGCTTCAGTCTGGCCAGGTACAGGGCCATCATCAAAGGTCAGCGCTATTACAGGCTCTGTGGTGTCAACCCGATGGACTAAAGAGCCGGTCAGTTGATAATTCTCCAGACTGGATAACCGCCAGATGGCCGCAGCACTAAATAATAAAAACGCCAGTAACGCAATCAGACTGATTTGTTTCATCCCAGTTCTCACCAATCTATCGAGTGCCGCTCAGTTGAAAAAGCGTGTCACAAGACGCAAGACATCACCGCCTGCGCTTGTTGGCCATGTTTATCCTTTACCGACATGACTGCCCTGCTCCCAGGCAGTGCTGGCCAGACTTCCTGACTGCAGTCAAGCGCCAGCCTTGGTATCCGCGGCATGGAACAAGCAAAAATGATGCCTCTATTACAATTGTAAATTAAATGGGGTGCCAAAGCTGTACTGTCGCGGCTTTGTCAGCAACAGCCTGTGCCACGATCGCAAGCAGCGAAATTGACTGTTAAAATGGTTGACACTTTTTTGCCGCAGCCCAGCTTTATCAGGTTGTATCAGCGCCATAAAGCTGGGCAAAATAAAGACAACGCTGTCAATGCTGAAATAACCACCAGTCGCGGTAAATTGCTTAACAAAACTGCAAAACTGGCTGGTCTTTTCAACGGTTGTCAGTAAACTAGCTGCATCTTTGCTGAACCAGATTTGTTATGGCGCTTGAATTTAAAACCCGTACCCAGGTTGTTGTGGAAGCCATCCGCGCTCAGATATTGTCAGGAGAAATCAAGGCTGGGGATCCCTTGCGGCAAGCTGCGCTGGCTGAACAACTACAAGTCAGTCGGATCCCAATCCGGGAAGCTTTGCTGCAGCTGGAAGCTGAAGGTTTGGTCAGATTTGAACCGCACAAAGGGGCAACTGCCACTGAAATCAGTCCGGATTTAATTGATGAATTATTTGAGCTCAGAGCCCTGCTGGAAACTGATTTACTGGCACGCTCTATTCCATTGCTGAGCGAGCAGGATTTGCAACGGGCTGAGCAACAACTGGCCCAACTGGATGCGGCGTTACAAAGTGATAATCATGCCTTAATCTGGCCTGAGCTGAATTCCGCTTTTCATTTATCGCTTTATAAAGCGCAGCGGCCACAAAGCTATGAAATTGTCAGTAATCTGAATAAAAATACCGACCGTTATATCCGGATGCACCTGCAAATGGCGGGGCGTATTTTAAAATCAAACAATGAACATCAGCAGTTGTTAGCCTTGTGCCGGGCACGGGATATTGCAGGTGCTTGTGCTTTACTGAGCCGCCATATCCTCAGAGCTAAATCCGAAATTAAACAGTTTCTGCTCGCCTTGTCAAAGCAGAGCTAACCCAGCTCTGCTGACGACCGTCACCCTGCTTATAACGTGATATGTTGCCTGACCCGCTCCGCTAAACCTAAACCTGCTTCTGACATGGTCAGGTAAGTATGATCAGCCCCTGCGGCCAGGATTTGTGCTGCTTCATCTTTTTGCATACTGTGCGACACAATCAATCCGGCAAAACCGGCCTGACGTAATTTGCGCGACGCGATGAGTTTCGCTTCCACGTCACTCAGACACAAAATCACCGCTTTAATCCGGCCAAGCTGTAACCCCTGCCAAAATACCTGATCCTCGGCATCGGCAAAAAAAACGTTTTGCCCCTGCCGCTGGAAATGCAGTACCCGCGCCGGATCTGAATCCAGCGCCGCCAGATGAGTTTTATGTTGCAGGTATTCATAAGCTGCACTGCCGGTGCGCCCCATCCCCATAATCAACACTTCCGCATCCCCCAGCGACACTGGTTGTTCATCTGGATGATGTAAGTTTCGCTCCAGCGGGATCAAACGATGCGCCAGTCTTTCATACAAGGGATGGGCATAACGGTTCAGCGGTGCTGACACCACAAATGACAACGCCACCGTTAAGGCCAGAGGAATTAAAAATTGTGGCATGGCAACACTGGCCACAATCAGCGCAAACTCGCTGTAATTGGTCAAACTGAGTCCGGATAAAAAAGCACTGCGTGCCCGCAATTTAAACAGGATTAACAGCGCAAAAAACAGTAGCCCCTTCACCGGCAATAACAGTGTCATCAAACCGGCAAATAACCAGGCTTGTTGATCTGGCAGTCCACCCAAACCAATATTCAGGAAAAAGCCGACCAGGAAAAATTCTTTTAAGCCCCATAAGGTTTTTGCCAGTTCACCGGCGCGTGGATGGGATGCCAGTAAAGCGCCAAACACCAGCGCGCCCAGTTCAGAGCTCAGTCCAACCAGATGAAAACCGCCGCCGCCCAGCACCACAGCTAACAACACACCAAATAAAATCTGCAGATCGTCATGGCCGGTCTGGTCGAGAATTTTAAATAACAGCGGTCTTAATAACGGTACGGCCAGCACTAATAAAGCCCAGGGCGACGGCACCACCCCCTGCGATACACTCATCAGTGCCATGGCAAATAAATCCTGCACAATCAGGATCCCCACCGCCACCCGACCATGGAAAGCACGAATTTCCCGCTTGCCCTCCAACACTTTGGCCGCCAGGACGGTACTGGAAAATGCCAGCGCTGCACCGAGCATCAGCGCATGATACCAGTCCAGTTCAAACGCCAGAAACAGTACCGGCGCATACAACAAGGCAGAAATAACAAAATGTAAACAGCTACCGCCTAATACTTCAGGTTTGCCAAGACTGCGCAGATTCAGCTTCAGGCCTACTGTAAACAGCAATAACAACACCCCCAGATGGGCAACATGCTCAATGATATATTTGCCATCCGGCAATGCTAATTCTTTGGCGTTGAGGGTAATGACAAAACCTGCGGCCAGATAACCAATCAGGGGAGGTAAACCAATCAGTCGCACCAACAGACCCAAACTGAAGGCAAATCCAATCCAGACGGCTTCTAGTAACATAACTTTCCTTAATTTTTGGCTGCACTTTTGGTAAAAAGATACCACAGCCTACCAAACAGGGCATTGCGCGCGGTCAATCTCCGCACTGCTGCGGTATGGCCGCTACGCATGTTGCACGCCATCGGCTAACTCAGGCGCTGCAGTTTTTTTTGCGCTAACGCTGCTTTGGCTTGTAGCCACTCCGCCTGGGTAATAGGCGACGTTGCTGCCGAGGTCAATCCGACAGTCGCCAGTTGCTGCTGCCTGATGGCGATTGCCTGATAAATGGCCTGCTGCTCGGGCTCTGTTTTTTTGTTCCAGTCGACAATTTCTTCGATATGTCGAAAGCAACCGAGACAAATTTTATCCGCATTTAGCTTACAACTGGCAATACAAGGGGAATCCATCCGTCGGCTCCAACGTTCAAATCCATAATTATGCCGTAAAAGTACCAGAACGGGTATTTTATCGAGCTGAGTCCGGCTTTGAACGCAGTCATTGGACAAAACCTTTACCTGTCAGCCACTGTTATGGCACCTTAGCTTTGAACAAGTTGCGACCAACAAGCAACCCCTCCCAAGCCCAATTGAAAGGAACATAGATGAAACCATGGTATCTAGCCACACTGGCGCTGGCCGTCAGCACAACTTTGCAGACACAGGCAGCCGACAACAAGCCAGCCTGGCAAGTGAACCAACCGGCCGGTAAATTTGACAGCATCCGGATTAACACCCAAAGCGGTAGTTGGATGAATCTGGATATCAGCCCGGATGGTCAAACCATTGTTTTTGATTTACTTGGCGATATTTACCGGATGCCGGCCAGCGGCGGCAAAGCGACCCGGCTCACCTCAGATATCGGTTGGCAGATGCAACCCAGATTCAGTCCGGATGGCCGCTTCATCAGTTTCACCAGTGATGAAGGTGGTGGCGACAATATCTGGATCATGCAGGCCGATGGCTCCAACGCCCGAGCTGTGACTAATGAAGATTTCCGTTTACTGAACAGCCCAGCCTGGAGCCCGGATGGGCAATTTTTATTGGCCCGCAAACATTTTACCAATACCCGTTCTTTAGGCGCCGGTGAAATCTGGCTCTATCATAAAAATGGCGGCAGCGGTCTGATGCTGGCAGCCAGAGCCAATGATGAAAAAGATTTAGGCGAACCGGCGTTTTCGCCAGATGGCAAATATGTGTATTACTCGCAAGACAATACGCCAGGCAACACCTTTCACTACAGTAAAGACTCAGAGCAAGGCATTTATGTGATTAAACGCTTTGAACGGGAAACCGGTGAAACTGAAGTTTTGCTAGAGGGACCGGGCGGCGCAGTAAGGCCAACCCCGTCGCCGGATGGCAAATACCTGGCTTATATTCGCCGGGTCGATTTTAACAGCAGCTTGTTTTTGTATAACTTAGCCAGCGGCGAACATACTGAACTTTATAGCGGTTTAGACCGGGATATGCAGGAAACCTGGGCTATCCATGGCGTCTACCCGAATCTGGCGTTTACCCCGGATAATTCGGCTATTTTGTTCTGGGCTGGTGGTAAAATTAATAAATTACGGCTGGCAGATAAGCACATCGAGCAAATTGCTTTTCAGGTTGACAGCGAGAAACAAATTCAACGGGCGGTCCGTCAGCAACAGCAATTAGATCAGAGCGACATCGATGTCAAAATGCTGCGCTTTGTGCAGGCCGCACCGGACAGTAAAACTATCGTTTATTCTGCCCTTGGCCATTTGTATCAGGTCAGTGCCAAAGGTGGTCAACCACAACGGCTGACCAGCCAACAACAGCATTTTGAGTTTTACCCGCAATTTTCCCGCGATGGTAAAAAACTGGTTTATGTCAGCTGGCATGATCAGGAGCAAGGCCGGGTCAAGGTACTGGACTTGCTCAGTAAAAAGGTGACTGACGTAGTAACCAGTCCGGGTAAATATGTCGAACCTGTGTTTAGTCCGGACGGCAGTTTTATTGTGTTTCGCAAAACTGGCGCTGGCAATTTGCTGGATAAAAAATGGTCATTGCATACGGGGCTGTATCGGGTCAGCGTGCAAGGTGGTGAACCTGAATTGCTAAGCCGTACTGGTTTCGCCCCGCACTTTGCCGATCGCAACGACAGAGTCTTTGCCCAGGGTTATGGCGAATCCCCGACCTTGCTCAGCATTAACCTTAACGATAAAACCCAGCGCACTTTATACAGCGCAAAACATGGCACCGAATTTAAAGTCTCGCCGGATGGCCGTTATGTTGCTTTTGCCGATCGGTTTAAAGTCTATGTCACGCCATTTACCGAACGCGGTAGCGTGATTGATATCAGCGGCAGCGATCAGCAATTTCCAGTGAAACAGCTGTCGGTCAGAGCCGGCGAAAACATCAGTTGGAGCGGTAATAGCCAGCAAATTTACTGGAATCTGGGACCAGAGCTTTACCACAGCGATATCAGTACTGCCTTTGACATCCCAGCGAAAGACAGCTTTGTCGCTAAAAATGGTCAGCACATTGGCTTTAAACAACCGACAGCAGTGCCGCAGGGCATCATTGCTTTTAGCGGTGGCCAGGTCATCACCATGCAAGGCGACAAAGTGATCCAGGACGGCGTGGTGCTGGTGGAAAATAACAAAATTAAAGCGGTCGGCACCAAAGCACAAGTCAGCATACCAGCGGATGCCAAAGTAATTGATATTTCTGGTAAAACCATTATGCCAGGTCTGTTTGATGCCCATGCCCACGGCAGCCAGGGCGTCAATCAGTTGATCCCACAACAAAACTATATCAACTACGCCAGCCTAGCGCTGGGCGTCACCAGCATCCATGATCCATCCAACGATAGCGGCGAAGTCTTTACTGCCAGCGAAATGCAAAAAACCGGCGCTATTGTGGGTCCGCGTATTTTCTCTACCGGCACCATTTTATATGGAGCTTATGGCGCCGGTTATACCTCGCATATCGACAGTCTGGCTGATGCCAAATTTCATCTGGAACGACTGAAAAAAGTGGGCGCTTTTTCAGTGAAAAGTTACAACCAACCAAGACGCGATCAACGCCAGCAGGTGATCCAGGCCGCCCGCGAACTCGGCATGATGGTGGTGCCGGAAGGTGGTTCTTTGTTGCAGCATAACCTCAGTATGGTCGTCGATGGCCACACCACGCTGGAACATTCACTGCCAGCGGCACGCATCTATGATGATATCAAACAGTTATGGCAACAAAGTGGCACTGCCTACACCCCAACGCTGGTGGTGGCTTATGGCGGGATCTGGGGTGAACATTACTGGTATGACAAAACCGAAGTGTGGAAACATCCAAGGCTGAGTAAATTTGTCCCGCTGGACGAGCTCAGACCCCGCAGTATCCGTCGTCCGACCGCACCACTGCACCATTACAATCATTTTAGTGTAGCTAAGGTGGCAAAAGAGCTGAATGATTTGGGCGTAGTGACCAATATCGGCGCGCACGGTCAGCGCGAAAGTTTAGGTGCCCACTGGGAAATCTGGATGTTTGCCCAAGGTGGCATGAGCCCGCTACAGGCACTGAAAACCGCCACTATCAATCCGGCCCGCACCTTTGGCATGGAGCAGCAACTTGGTTCGATTGAAAGTGGCAAACTGGCCGATTTAATCGTGATCAACGGCGATCCACTGCAAAATATCCAGCACAGTGACCGGGTCGAACTGACGATGGTCAATGGCCGTTTATTTGATGCGACCACCATGCAGGAGCTGAACGGCCAGCAACAAGTACGGCAGCCATTTTATTTTGAAACTGCACGCCCCTGAACTCCCTGGCGCCGGTAAATCCAGTTTACCGGCGCTGAAATAGGGTCATCTCGCCAGTTGTTTGCCAACGAACACTGGCATAAAAGCTAAATTCCCCCATAATTACCCCATAACTGCGCTTAAATTAAATTATTGAATAATGAATAAAAACAACCGCAGCCGTGCTGATTTCTCCGCTAGATGGCGGTCTTTTTGCCAGCTCTGCCTCTGCCTCTGCTGCTGTCTGCTCGCAGTCGCGCCTGTTGTGGCGCAGGAAAAAACCAACGTACGTTTCAGCTCACTGGCCGAAGAATTCCCGAATGCGCCGGTCACCAGTTTTGCCGTCGCGCAGGATCAACAAGGTTTCATCTGGCTGGCCAATCAATTGGATGGTTTATTGCGCTTTGATGGTTATCAACTGGAACAGTTCCAGCTGTTACAACCATCCGGGGCCGAAGAACTCAGTATCAGTACTGTGCAGGTCGATCCACAAAACCGACTGTGGATCGGGACCTGGGGTTATGGTCTGCTGATGCTGGCTCCTGATCGGCAGCAGCAACAACACTGGCAACTGGCTGGCACCCTGGCACAACCTGCCAATGGCCAAAGTGGTAGCCTGGATCAAATTCAGCATATTTATCATGACAGGCAACAGCGGCTGTGGATCGGCACCACTGCCGGCGTTTATTGGCTGGATCCACAGCTACAGCGTCAGCCTTTGCCTGACACCTTAAAAGCGGAACTGGAACATATCCGCATCTGGAAAATCGCCCAGAGCAAGGATGGCAGCTTATGGTTTGCCACCTCACGCGGTCTGGTCCAGGTCAGTGCAGATCTGTCCAGCCACAAAGTATGGTCACTGCAGGATGTGGATTATCCGGGGAAAACCAGTCGCTATCTGGAAATTCGCACCATTCTGCCGGTCGGAGATAAAGTGTGGCTGGCCAGCAGTGATGGCCTGTTTTTGTTGGATCTGCCAGCGCAACGTATTCAACCACTGCCCCATCATCAGCAGCAATTGACCCGGATCAATAAACTCAGCAGCGGCGCCGAGGGGCAGTTACTGATCGGTAGCAGTGACGGCTTCTATCAACTGAAAGCGCCATTCAGTTACCGCCAGCAACTGGATAAATTATTACATGCCGTCGATGTCAGAGATGTACTGACCGATCAAACAGGTTTGATCTGGTTATCCACCCGCAATCGTGGGGTCTTTACCCTCAGTATGCGGCAAGATAAATTTAATTTGCTGACTGACCAGCAGCAGCAATCTCATTTTGAACAGGGTTTGCATCGTATCGCCAGTCAGTATTTACATCAGGGCACCTTATGGCTGGGTTTAGAACAACAAGTTCTCAGTTTTCAGCTGCAAAGCCGACAGTGGCAGCAACACTCTTTTCCGGCTGACAGTCAGGTCAGTCTGGTCACAGGGCTGACGGTTGACACGTCCGGTCAGACCTGGGCGGCAACCAATGCCGGTTTATTCCGGCTGGATGGCAAAAAGGGATTTATCAAAGAAAATCGTCCTTTTAGCGCGCTGGACAGCAGTGTTGATATCAGTCTGATGTCGCTCAGTCACAGTCCGGATGGCACGCTGAATATCGGCAGCTGGCAGCGCGGTCTGATCCGCTGGCAGCCTGCCACCCCTGAACAGCCCGGCCGGCAGTATGCGATTGCCAAGCACCAATCAGACGGGGTACAACAAAGTGCCGTCGCACCAGATGGTGTGCTGTGGCTGGTCAGTACCAGTAGCGGTTTATATCGCTTTGATCCAAAGGACGAAAGCATTGAACATTACAGTATCGCCGACAACTCAGCGGTGGTGTTGCCCAGCAATAACCTGCCTTGTGTGACTGCGGTGGCGACAGACGAGATCTGGTTGTGCAGCGACAAAGGGTTAATCAAACTGGACCCACAACGGCAAACATTGACGCGCTGGACCACAGCGGATGGCCTGCCGGATCAGCGCGTGATTGCAGTGGCGGTCCACAGTGCCGACAGTATCTGGCTGTCAACCCGTCGGGGGCTGGCGCAACTGCAATTGCAACAACCACAAATCCGTAGCTTTGTGGAACAGGATGGTATTCCAAGCTTGTTGCTGGAGCCCAGAGCATTAACAGCCGATCAGAATGGTCAGTTTTTTATCGGCACAGGCCGGGGTGTGCTGAGCTTTGAGCCACGACAACTGCAGCCAACGGCAAAAACCGCACCGCTGGTATTCACCAGCATCCAGCTCGATCAGCAGCGCTGGTGGCAGCAACACAGCTCTGCCACTAAACCTTTGCTGATCCCGGCCAACCATAAACAGTTCACAGTCCAGTTCAGCCTGCTGGATTTTGCCCATAGTCAGCATCACCAGTATCGTTACCGTTTACGTGGCCTGGACGATGCCTGGTCGCACCAGGCCCATCAGAACTCCGCCAGTTTTCACCATTTACCGGCAGGTTTATATCAATTGGAAATCGAAGTCATGTCGGCCAGTAATCCGCCGCCGCCACTGCAGTTATTTCTAAAAGTCGCCAGACCCTGGTGGATGTATAAACTGGTCTGGTTTTTTGCCGCGCTGTGCCTGCTGGTGCTGGTGGCGTTACTAATCCGCTTTCGGCTGCGGCGCCTGCAGGTGATTGCCGCCAGACTGAATGCGCAGGTCGCGGCGCGCACTGCGGAGCTGGCGGCGGCCAACCAGCAGTTGGCACAACAAGCTCGTACCGACTTCCTCACCAAGCTGCCAAATCGGCTGGCGTTTACCGAACAATACCAGTTGATCCAGCGTCAGCGCAGTCGCCACGCTGCACCTTTAGCACTGGCGATGATTGATATAGACTTTTTCAAAAAAATTAACGATAACTACGGCCATGAAGCCGGTGATCTGGTGCTCAGCACTGTTGCAACAACATTGCAGCAACGTCTGCGCAAGCAGGACGTACTGGCCAGATTTGGCGGTGAAGAATTTGTGCTGCTACTCCCCGACACCAGTGCCAGCGGCGCGGTCAGTATTTGCGAGATGTTAAGACTGGCTGTCGCTGAACAACAAATCCATTACCAGCAACAGCTGCTCAGTGTCACTGCCACTTTTGGCGTGGTCGAGCTGGAACTGCGACCCGAGCTGCTCAGCTACTGGCAAAATGCAGCTGATGAAGCCTTGTATTATGGAAAAAAACAAGGCCGGGATCAGGTCGTGTTATACAGCGATTTGCCCAAACCGCCGTGACGACGGCTGTCTGGGGCCGCCAACCACTCAGATCGGGGCGGCAGATTTCAACAAACTGGCCGCCTGGCGCAACAGGCTGAACAGATCTGCTGCAGCAGCCCATTGCCGCTGCATCAATTGCACCAACAGATGCATGCCTAATAAACGTCGATCCAGCCGCTGCAACTGCTCAGTTGGTAATGCGGTCAAGGTTTGTTGTGCTGCGTTCAGACCTTGTTGCTGATACACCCCTAACAGCTGCACTGTCAGTTCGTCGCCATTTTTCGGCCTTGGTAGCGGCGTGATACCCAGTGCCTGCACTGTTGCTTCCGCCATTGACCAGACTGACCAGGGATTCTGACCGCTGATTAACCGGCCATCAACCACCACTTGATCCAGATACAGGGGTCCGGTATTGACAGTGGCGCCTTCGGCTCGTAAGTCATCTTCTAACAGACTGCCAAAGACGGTTTTAGCGGTGGGGATCAAAAAAAGCTCTTCTGCATTACTGAACGCAGTGACTTTACGCCCGGCCAGTAATGGTTTGCCGGCAGCATCCACCACACCCAGCCAGCCAGCCGGGCCATGGCAAACGGCAGCCAGCACTGCACCTTGTTGCCAGCTTTGGCTGAGTAACTGTTGCAACTGGGTATTATGACGAAAATCAAACATCGTGCCTTTACCACCGACCAGATAGATGGCCTGATAAGCGCTGGCATCAACTGCAGTTAACGGCAAGGTCGCTTTGACTTTTGCCATAGCGGTGGCATCATTTAAGAAAGCATAATCATAAGCCCCCATGTCCTCATCATCACGGACATAAGGCGCAGCTCCGCCTTGCGGGCTGGCAATATCCACCACAAAACCATGGGCACTGAACACTGCATAAGCCCGCGCCAGTTCAGTCAGCTCAAAGCCGGCCGGTTTTGTTTTCATCGCATCACCTTTGGGCACTTGCATCTCGCCGGTACTGGTGACAATCGCCAGAATTTTACCGCGCGTCTGAGGCGCGGCAGTTGCCAGATAAGGTAAATCCTGTGGCTGCACCATGGTTAAATCTGCCGGCTCAGACCAATCCAAATATTGCGCCGCCCAGCCAAGCGCTGCAGCCAGTAGTAACACCAGCGCCAAGATTATCCACCCAATTTTTGCCCACATATCTTCACTCCAGTCGTTAGTCCTGACCGGAGCATAGCCTGACAAATGTGAAAAAATAGTCAAAAGACAGCGCTGTGATTAAAGACCGAACCGACAGCTCAGCATGTTTAAGCTGCCCAGACTCCAGCTGTCATTATAAAAGGTCAGTTGATCCTGAGCCTGACTGGCACCAGCAGCATAGAGCAACGGCAAAAAATGGTCTGGATGCGGTACTGCCAATTGCGCTATGGAACCCCATTCGCTGTAACGACAAAGTTCAGCCCAGTTGCGTTGTTGTAATAGCTGGCGCACTCTATCGGCAAATTGCTGCGCCCAGCCCGGCGCAGCAATAGCTTGTGGATCTAACAGCCGCAGGTTATGCACCAGATTACCAGAAGCGGCAATCAACACGCCCTGCTCCCGCAGCAGCGCCAGTCGCTGCCCTAACCGTAGATGCCAGTCGGGGCTTTGCCGGCTGTCCAGTGACAATTGCAGCACCGGAATATCTGCTGCCGGAAAAGCATGACAAAGCACTGACCAGCAACCATGGTCCAAACCCCAGTCAGTATCGAGTTGTACCTCTAGCGGTTCCAGCAATTGGCGGATCTGCTGTGCCAGCGCTGGTGCGCCGGCAGCCGGATAACTAAATTGCTGCAAGGCTGACGGAAAACCAGCAAAATCATGAATAGTTTCAGGCGTCTGTTGGGCAGTTAATTTTAAACCTGGCCCATACCAGTGCGCTGAAATCATCAGGATCGCAACTGGCCGGCGCGGTCCGGTCAAATCTGCAGTCATTTGTGCCCATTGGACGGTAAATTCATTCTGGACCAGCGCATTGATTGGACTGCCATGACCAAAAAACAACACTGGCTGGCGCCAATCGGCGGCGGCTGCACTTTTGGCGGCGGCGGTCACCGCCTGCAACACTGACATTAATAACCTCAACCAAGCTTAGTTCGATAGTTGGATGTCAGTGTAGGTCCGATTTGATAGCTAAAAAAGTGGCATTTTTACCATTAAAACTTCTATTTAATCGAACTGTGAAGGCAAACCACAAGCGCAGCACCAACTAATGTTCAGCCACAGCTTTTTTTTCCTGCAGACGCTCTGTGGCGGTTTGCAGCTCTGCCAGGGTCGCCGTTTGTTGCTGTAATTGCTGTTGTAATGCAGCCGGCAGCGCTGGGGTTGTCAGTTGTAACAACAACAAGCACAATGCATGGAGCAGTAACATCGTCAGGTAACCGGTCAATAATGCCGAACTTAACCGTCCCCAGAGCGGAAATTGTTGCCAGCGGCTCAGGGCCACAGTCAGTAAGCTCATGGTTTTGCTCCTGCGGTTGTGGCTGGATCTGTGCTGGCAGCCGGATATAACCATTGTTTGATGTCAGAGAGCCACAGCGCTTTTTCTGGCGGGTTCAGTTTTCGCTCGACAAAAAAGCCCAGTTTCAGTGCTTTGCTGGATTTAAACAGCAGCACCAACTCAGTACGACCCGGCGTTAAATCCTGAAATTCCAAATCGGCAGTTTTTAAACTGGCGGCCAGTTTCAACACCCGTTGTTGTAATGCTGGCGTCAGGCCTGCACTGGTTTTGACCTCAAGCCGGCATAAAGTATTCCGACATTCGATGTCTTGCAGTGGCAATGGTTCACCTGGTTGATTATCCGCCAGATGCTTGATCAAAAATTCGGTGGCTTCTGCCCAGTGTTGATCACGACTTTGCGCCGAAAATTCATTATTTTCAGTTTGATAGCTGTCATACATCGCTGCCAGCCGGTCCAGTTTTAACTGCGCAGCCAGTGCGGGTAACATGGCGTCCCCCTGTTGTTGATGAAATTCGGTGACCGTTTTGAGCTGCGCCTGCGCAGTCACTTTGTCCATGGTCAATAACTCTAGTTGCCACCAAGGCGTGGCCAATACTGGCAGCAACAGGTAAAGCGCAGCGCCCAGACCACATAACCGCTGCCAGGATAATTGCCTCAACAACCCCAAGCATAGTTGCCCTGAGCACAGCAGCCACTGCGAAAACTTTTTGCCGCTGCGCTGCCAGCGAGCCGTATCAAGCAATAGGGTTTGGATTAGTTTGAACTTCGACAAGGCACTGATGTTCCTGTTTAAATCGACAATAGGTTGAGCAACTGAACATCAACAAGGTTTCAGTAGCCGCGTTATGCTAGTGGGCTTTGGCCGCGACCGCAACTACCAGCAGCAGATCCTGGCGACCGCCCGCCTTGGGTGGCCGTTGATAGGGAGGACTGTTGGCTTCGGCATGCAAGACCGCTGTAGCCGTAACTTCAGTCAATTCACCGCTGCAACTGAGTGCTAAGCTGCAGCGGTGTAGCCAAGCACACTTTATTTATTTTTCGCTGCCGGTTTGCCAGCAGTTTTAGCTTTACCTTTGGTAAAAGAAGCCTGACCGGAAGATTTACCAGTTTGTTGCTGCTTTTTAATCAAAGCGGCTTTGACCGGATTGACGCCGGTGTGTTTGGTCACTGCAATCTGACCGCCAGCTTTTGGCTTTTGTTTCAACTCGTCGCGACTCTCTTCCGGCACCAAACATCCTTTGCCTTTACCAATTAATTTAGCCATCCCCATTGCCCGCAGGGCATCACGGATCATCGGCCAGCCTTGCGGATCATGATAACGCAATAAGGCTTTATGCAACCGGCGCTGCCGCTCGCCTTTTGCCACTGGCACCTTTTCACTGTTGCCTTTGAGGTTTTTCAGTGAATTCAATTCGGTGTGGTAAATAGTGGTGGCATTAGCCATCGGACTTGGATAGAAGTTCTGTACCTGATCCAGTCTGAAATCACGTTCTTTCAGCCACAACGCCAGATTCACCATATCCAAATCTGTGGTGCCGGGATGCGCCGAAATAAAATAAGGGATCAGGTACTGCTCTTTACCTGCTTCACGGCTGTACTTGTCGAACATGGCTTTAAATTTATCATAAGCACCCATGCCAGGTTTCATCATCTTTGACAATGGACCTTCTTCGGTATGCTCAGGGGCGATTTTCAGATAACCGCCGACGTGGTGCTGCACCAGTTCACGCACATAGTTTGGATCTTCCACCGCCAGGTCATAACGGACACCTGAGGCAACCAGCACTTTTTTCACGCCATCAATTTTGCGCGCCGCCCGGTACAAATCGACGGTCGGGCTTTGATCTGTGTCCATATGTTCACAAATGGTTGGATAGACACAAGACGGCCGCCGACAAGTTTGTTCCGCTTTCGGGTTTTTACAGCGTAATTTATACATATTGGCGGTTGGCCCGCCTAAATCGGAAATCACCCCGGTAAAACCTGGCACTGTATCGCGGATTTGTTCAATTTCACGCAAAATCGACGCTTGAGAACGACTTTGAATAATGCGGCCTTCATGTTCGGTAATAGAGCAGAAGGAACAACCGCCAAAACAACCACGCATGATATTGACCGAGGTTTTGATCATGTCATAAGCCGGAATTTTGGCTTTGCCATACACCGGATGTGGCACCCGCTGATAAGGCAAACCAAAGACTGCATCCATCTCTTCGGTGGTCAGCGGAAAAGCCGGCGGGTTAACCCAGATATGCCGATCGCCGTGGCGCTGGAAAATGGCCCGGGCACAACCTGGGTTGGTCTCCTGGTGCAAAATCCGCGAGGCATGGGCATACAATGGCTTGTTGACACTGACCTGTTCAAAAGCGGGTAACTTGACATAGGTCTGTTCCCACGGTTTGGGCTTGGCAGGCTGCACCAGGATCGGCTTGGCTTCGACTTCGACCGGTTTAGACAAATCAATACCTTGCTGCGCGAACTCTGAATAAGAGCTGCAACCGACATCATCGGCGCCATAAGGATTGGGAATAGGGTCAATTTTACCGACTTTATCAATGGCAGTGGAATCGACACCGCGCCAGCCTGGCAGCGCTTCTTTGCGGATCACCGCGGTACCGCGAATATCCTGCATCGTCTCAAAGCTTTCCCCCGCCGCTAAGCGGTGTGCCACTTCAACCAAAGGTCGCTCGGCGTTGCCGTAAATCAGAATTTCGGCTTTGGCATCAAATAAAATCGAGCGACGGACTTTTTCCTGCCAATAATCGTAATGGGCAATCCGGCGCAGGCTGGCTTCAATACCGCCAATCACCACAGGGACGTCTTTATAAGCTTCTTTGCAGCGCTGCGAATACACAAGCACCGCCCGATCAGGTCTTTTACCACCGACATCACCCGGCGTATAAGCATCATCATGCCGCAGCTTTTTATCGGCGGTATAACGATTAATCATCGAATCCATATTGCCAGCGGACACGCCAAAAAACAGATTGGGTCTACCCAAGGTCATAAAGGCGTCTTTGCTGTTCCAATCGGGCTGGGCAATGATCCCAACCCGGAAACCCTGGCTTTCCAGCATCCGGCCGACCACCGCCATGCCAAAACTCGGGTGATCGACATAAGCATCACCGACCACCAGGATCACATCACAGCTATCCCAGCCAAGTTGGTCCATTTCCTTGCGCGACATCGGTAAAAATGGCGCTGTGCCGTAGCACTCAGCCCAATATTTGGGGTAAGAAAATAAATCGCGCTCGGCAGCCATCCGGGCAACCGGTGCTGATTTACGGGATATTGGCGTTGATGTTTGCATGAATAGTGTTGCTCAGTTTAGACAGACAGGCGGTGCCTGAAATAGCCGAGCATTATACTCAAGTATTTCGCCGAATACTAACCTTTCGATGACCAGCTAGGTTGCGTGACGTTAGCAGCAACGCCACCATCCTATTGCAGCCAAGGCGGATGTAAAAGCAAGTTGGCAGCGCAACATGCCTAAGGTCAGATCAAGTCTGCCACTGTTGGATTTTCATCCTTGTTCGTTTTTACCAATACCGGTCTTTGGCGTCGACCTTTTTGTCGGCGGGGCAGCCGACAAAAAGGTCAAGGCCATTGACCGCTAATGGCAAGCAGAGGCTATGGCTCAGCCTCTTACACCTTCACTTGGTCAGTCCTGGCCGGCCACTATAGTGGCAATTCCGAGTAACATAAACACAGCACAGGCGGCGCGGCGCGCCCAGTCCAGTGGCACTCGTTCTAAAATCCAGCGTCCGGCATACACCACAGGTACATTCGCCGCCAGCATCCCCAAGGTGGTGCCAATAATCACCAGCCAGGTTTGTGAATAAGTTGCCGCCAGCAATACAGTGGCGATTTGGGTTTTATCACCGATTTCGGCCAGGAAAAATAACACACAACTGGCGACAAAAGCGCCGTATTGCAAAATCTGACTATCTTCGCTGTCATCTTGATCGGGGATCAATAACCATAACGCCACAGCAATAAAAGAACCGCCCAATAGCCAGGCATGCCAACTGGCCGGAATAAATTGCGCCACCCAGGCGCCAAACCAGGCCGAAGCGGCATGATTGAGTAAAGTGGCCACCAAAATACCGGCAATAATCGAAAGCCTAGAGCGAAAACGCGCCACCAGAAATAAAGACAGTAATTGGGTTTTGTCGCCAATTTCAGCAATGGCCACGCCGGTAAAAGAGTACAGCAGAGCATCCATGATGTTCACTCAGCGGGAAACAGACAAAAGACAACATCACGACTCCCGCATTGGGTCGCGCTATTGTCTCAGGTCTCATCAAATCACCGTGCGCAGTCAGGCGCCGGTTCATGCTGTTGCCATGTGCATTGAGGCACAAGTGTGTTGACAACAACGTTGCTGGCGATACCAGCAACAGATTACTCCCCCAAGCAGGAAGGCGCACATTGTAACGAACAACCAAAGCCGCCTGCAAGCACAAAATCAGCGGCGGTCAAGCGATCGCCGCTGCCATCCAGCAAATCTTAAGCCCGGATCAGCCGATCAACCCGACCGCGCGAACGCAGCACAAAGGCTTGCCACCGTCCCCCCAACCGGATCAATCCCCAGTACGTCAGTGGCACCAGCAGCAGGCTGGTCAGGGTTGAAAACACCAGACCACCGATAATGGCAATCGCCATCGGTGCATAGGAAGGCCCGCCCCCGCCGATATTGGCATCGCCAATCGCCAGTGGGATCAAACCTAGCACTGTGGTCGACACTGTCATCAATATAGGCCTCAGTCGTTCTTCACAGGACAAGATAATCATGCCAACCAGTTCCGCCGCCGGATCTTCCTGCCGGCGCTGATTGATGCGATCCACCAACACAATACCGTTATTGACCACCACCCCCATCAGCACCAGCATCCCAATCATGCCCATCACGCCCATGGTGGTACCGGTCAGTAAAAAAGCCCAGAACACCCCGACAAAAGAGAATAACAAAGAGCCAATCACCGCAGTTGGCAACAACAGCGACTCAAACAAGGCTGCCATCACCAGATAAATCATCGCCACCGCTAACAGCATATTGGTGGCCATAATACCTTCTGACTCATCCTGGCTGCGGAATTTGCCTTCAAACGACCAGCTATAACCAGGCGGCAACTGTAACTGAGCAATAGCTTGCTCCAGTTGTTTCCTGGCATCGTCCATTTTTAGCTCTTCAGATAAATTCATCCCAATGGCCAGCGACGTTTGGCGGTTAAAGCGGCGGATCTCAGCCAGTCGTGGGGTCACCGTCAAAGTCGCAACCTGTGACAACCGCACAGTACCAGTTTCGGTCAGTTGCAGCGGTAAGGCCTGCAGTTGCTCAAGCGATAAGCCAACTTTTTTGTCGAACAACAGCCGCAACTGCACTTCACCCTGTTCAGCGGTGCGGAAGGTGCGTAAATTGGTACCGCGCAGCGCCAGACTCACCACATCAGCCACTTGCTGTGCCGTCAAACCATGCCTTTGCATGGCATCTGGCTGTAGTTTAATCTGCAGCTCATTCTGACCTTGGCTGATATCGGCACGTACATCATTTAAGCCTTTGATTTGCTTTAACACTGGCAGCAAAGTATCAGACAATTCTAACAAGGTGGCGGTAGAAGATCCGCTCAGATACAACTGCAAACCACCACCTGAGTTATCCCAGCCAAATTGCGGTTTGCTGCGCACCATCGCTGGCCAGTCTTTGCTAATCAATTCCTGCAGTTGTTTGGCGGGCATCGGCAGGCCGTCTTTGAGCATCAACGTGGTGGTTGCTTCTTCCGGATTGTAATAACTGTAGACAGATTCAATATGGAATTTATCTTTATTTTTCAAAAGATAATCTTCCATCCTTGTCACTTCCTGCTCCACTTCGGTCAGACTATAATTCGACTGCAACTGGTAATTGATATACAACCTTTTATTGTCACTATCTTCGTCATCGCCAGACGACACTAGGCTCATCGGCAGCGCGATACTGAGCAGCAACAATACAGCGATCGCTGTTGCCGCTTTAGGGTGGCCCATAGTCCAGTGTAACTGCCGGCGATAAAACAGATCGATACGGCTCGGCTGATAACTTTGTTGCTGACCGATGCTTTTGATTTTTTGCGACAATAACGGGATCAGGGTCAATGCAATCAGCAAGGACACCGCCAGTGAAATGGTAATGGCAATAGCCACATGCTCAAGAAAGATGGTCAGCTCAACCTTTTGCCCAATGATATTGGGTAAGAAAACGATGGCGGTGGTGGCAGTCCCGGCCAACACGGCCAGCCCAACCCGATACACGCCACGTTCTGTCGCCCGGCGGATATCCGCATCTTGGCTTCTTTCGCGGAAAATACTTTCAATCACCACCACTGAGTTATCGACCAGCATGCCCACGGCCAGCAATAACCCCATCATACTGAGAATATTCAGGCTATAGCCAAGGGCGTACATCATGCCCAAAGTAATCGCCAAAGACACCGGGACTGATAACACCACCAGCAAGGTGGTTGGCAGATGACGCAAAAACAGAAATAACACCGCAAAAGATAAAATAGCGCCGACCACTCCCGAACTCAGCAGATTGGATAACGAATCGGTGACACTTTCGGCGGTATCGTCCATCACATAAATATCAATCCCTTGAAATGCCGGGTCCTGATCGACGTTTTTCAGCACCGCCAATGCCGCTTTAGACACATCCACCAGATTGGCACCGGACTCTTTATAAATGTTCATCCCAACCGCGCTGGATTGATTAAGTTTGCGTCCTTCGGTCAGCTTCGGTAGCTCCAACTGAATGTCGGCCAAATCAGCCAACACAATGCCGGGTTTAATCGGCAAGCGGCGGATTTCATCCAGCGATGCCAGCTCGCCAACAGTCTTCACCAGAATACTATGTTCTTTGGTGCGAATTTCACCGGCGGTCATGGCAAAGTTTTGTTGTTGCAGGTAGCGCACTAACTCAGCCGCATCAATCTGCAGACTCGATAGTTTTTCCGGCAACAGCCGGATCACCACTTCACGTTTGGCAACGCCATACAACTCGACTTTCGACACCCCGGCCACCCGTTCCAGCGGCCGTTTTACCTGGCGTTCCAGTAAGTCATAGGCCATAGCTAAATCGCGTTCGCTGGAAATCCGCAACTGAAAAATCGGGATATCGCTGGTATTAAACTGAAATACCAGCACCCGCTCGACGTCTTTGGGCAACAAGTGCCGCACACTGTCTAAGCGCTCACGCACTTCAATACTCTTGGTATTGATATTTTCTTCCCAGTTAAACTCCAGCCCTACATCCACCCCTTCTTCGCGGGAGAAAGAGCGCATCACTTTAATACCGGTCACTGTCGACAACGCTTCTTCCAGTGGCCTGGCAATTAAACGTTCCACCTCGGCCGGCGCGGCGTTTGGATAAGGCACATTGACATAAATTTCTGGAATATCAATGCCGGGTAACAGTTCAAGTGGTAGTTTCTGACTGCTGAACAAACCAAACACCAGCAGCGATAAAAACAACATACAGACAGTGACAGGCCGGGTCAGCGCCAGCCTGGTTAAGGCAAAAGGTTTAAAGTCCATTCGAATGCTCCTGCACTGCACGGTCGCGGCAGCTCAGCCGATACAATACCGGGATAAAGAGTAACGTCAGTAAGGTGGCCAGACTCAGGCCAAAAATCACGGTAATCGCCATCGGCGCCCGCATTTCAGCACCATCGCCGCCAAACATCATCGGTAATAAACCAAGCACTGTGGTTAAGGTGGTCATCAGCACCGGTCTTAGCCGGGTCGCCCCTGCTTCGACAATCGCCAAATCGACCGTCATCCCTTCTGCGCGCAGCTGGTTAATCCGGTCAATCAGCACGATGGCATTATTCACCACAATACCAGCCAGCATAATCAGACCGATAAACACAATCACTGAAACCCGGGTACCGGTCAGCCACAGTCCCAACACAGCGCCGGCGCCAGCCAGTGGCACGGTAAACAGAATGAGTAACGGTTGCAG
The DNA here is from genome assembly GCF_059620065.1 of Rheinheimera sp. B2H12. Lineage (NCBI taxonomy): Bacteria > Pseudomonadati > Pseudomonadota > Gammaproteobacteria > Chromatiales > Chromatiaceae > Rheinheimera > Rheinheimera sp. B2H12. The sequence continues at coordinate 3,331,252 of NZ_CM184363.1, forward strand.
CAGATTTTCAAACTGTGAGGCCATCACCAGATAGACCAGGAACACCGCCAGCGCCAGCGCAATCAACAAAGACTGATAAGAACGGGTCAACTCTTCACTTTGGCCTGCGACCTGTGCCGTGACACCATAGGGGAAACGTAATTCCTTTAACATGGCATTGATGGCCTGGGTGGCCTGTTCAATATCACCGAACGCCAGATTAGCCGACACCAAGGCCACCCGCTGCTGACCAATACGGGTGATTTCACTTGGGCCTATCTCGCGGCTGATCGTAGCCACCGCAGACAACGGCAGTGGCAATTCACTTTGTGGATTAATAATGATCTGAGCCAGCTCTTGCTCTGAATTGCGATATTGTTCTGCCAGCCGCACCCGGATATCCACTTTGCGATCGGAAATCGAATACTGGCCAGCCAGTTCGCCGCCGACATAATTAGCCACCCGTTTTGCCACATCGGCCGCAGTCATCCCAAGTTGCGACAAGCGCTGATGATCAAAATGCAGGGTAATTTCCGGCTGGCCAGCACGCAGACTGGATTTGATATCGGCAAAACGCTGATCTTGCGCCATCCGCTGGCTCAGCAAATCGCTGGCATTTTTCAGCGCTGGTAACTCGTGGCCGGATAACTCAATTTCCATCGGCTTGGTCAGATTAAACAATTGCGGCGCGTCAATTTTTGCCACCACATCCGGCATCGAAGCCACAGTGTCACGAAACAACTGCTGAATTTGTTGTTCAGTAGCAGCATCAGTGCCGGCTTTAAGCACCACATTTAACCGGCCCCAATGACTGCCACCGATAGAAGGATCCACCGTCATCTGCTGACCAGTCCCCGCCTGGGCATAACTGCGTTCCACCGCAGTTTGCGCTGCTGCTACCGCCGCCAATGCCGTCAGGACCTGATCTGTCCGTTCTATGGCCGACCCGACCGGTAATTGCACTTCGACATAAAACTCGCCCTGGCTCAGGGCCGGAATAACATCAAAACCTAGCCTTGGTGCCAGACTGAAACACAAACCTGTCACCGTTAATGTCAGCAATAACACCAGTGCTTTGGCCCGCAACGCAGCCTGCAACGCCAGCCGATAGCTTTGTTCCAGCCATTGCAGGGCCGATTGCACTAAATTCAGCAAAGGTGAAAACAGCAAACGTCCGGCCGCAGCAAGCAAGCGCCAGACTAAAGTGGCGGCAGCAATCAGCCAGGACAACAACAAGCCAAGCAGGGTAAAAGGCAATTTCAGCACAAACACCGGCCAGTAATACCAGCGTTTTACTAAAGGCTCAGTTGTGGTGGGCGCAGCTTCAGGCTCTGCTGCAAGTTTAAAACTGCCTTCACGGGCCGCCATCGTCGGGATCAAGGTCAGTGCCACCAGCAAAGACGCCAGTAACGCATAAGTCACCGTCAATGCTTGATCCTTAAACAGTTGCCCGGCCACACCATCAATAAATACCAGTGGGAAAAACACTGCCACTGTGGTTAAAGTCGACGCGGTAATCGCCATCGAGACTTCGCTGGCACCTTTTTTTGCAGCTTCCAGCGCCGACATGCCCTGATCTTTATAACGCGAAATATTTTCCAGTACCACGATGGCATTATCCACCAGCATCCCAATAGCCAGCGCAATACCACCCAGGCTCATAATATTCAGACTGATATGCTGAGCATGCATCAGGTTAAAAGTGGCAATTACTGATAACGGGATCGAAATTGAAATGACCAGCGTAGTCCAGAGATTACGCAGGAACAGATACAGCACTAACATCGCCAGCACGCCACCAACCAAGGCCGATGATTTAACTTCCGCGATGGCATCCGCGATAAAGGTCGATTGGTTGTACACCAGCGTCAGGGCATAGCCTGACGGTAAATCTTTTTTCAGCGTTTCCAGCGTCGCCAGCACTGTATCCGCCACTTTGACGGTGTTGGCATCACCTTCTTTATAGATAGCAATTTCAATCGCTGGCTGACCGTTGACATAAGTAATACTCTGCCGGTCAACAAAACTATCCCGGACTTCGGCTATATCACTGAGCCGGACGTGACTGCCATTCACGGTGGCAATATACAGCGCGCGCATTTGCTCCAGACTACTAAACTGATTAATAGTTCTGACCAGATAATCATGGCTGCCTGTTTCCAGCCGGCCGCCAGCCTGATTAATATTTTGCTCGGTCAGTCTAGCGTTGACGGTGCTGATATCCAGATTCAACTGACTCAGTTTTTCATTATCAATCAGCACCTGAATTTCCTGAGTCAAACCGCCGTCTGGCCTGACTGCGGCGACACCGGACAAGGATTCCAGTTTACGTCTTAACTCTTCATCGGCAAAAGTACGCAGCGCCACCAACTGTGGGTTACTCAGCGGCGTGGTCAAATCAGTCCGGTTCAGCGCCAGCCTGACCACCGGATCCAAATTCGGGTTAAAACGTAACACCAGCGGCTTTTTCACATCCAGCGGTAAAAACAATACATCCAGTTTTTCCCGCACATCCAGGCCAGCCAAATCCATATCTGTGCCCCATTCAAACTCCATGATGACGTCGGAGCGACCGGCACGGGACACCGATTGAACTTTACGTACCCCCTTAACCACGCCAATACTTTCTTCAATCGGCTTACTGACCAATTGTTCCACTTCTGCCGGTGCAGCGCCCAGATACTCAGTCCGGATTGTCAGCGTCGGATAAGACAGATCCGGTAATAAATTCACCGCCAGCCGGGACATTGCCACCAGGCCAAATAGCATAATACCTAAAGTAAACATCCAGATCGTGACCGGACGGGTCACGGCGAGGTTGACCAGTTTCATCGTTGTGATTCCTTGTAATTGTTGTTTGTCGCAGCTGCCAACAGGCAGCTGCTCAAATCAGAACGGCGGGATTAACTGTGGCTGTTGACCACATTAACTAAACTTTTATCTTTCAGACTGGCTTGACCGGCAGTGACAACTTGTTCACCTTCAATCAGACCTTCCAGCACTTCAATAGCAGCATCAGATTCATACCCAGTTTTAATTTGTTTGCGGCTGACTTTGCCATCTTTCACCACAAAGACTGAACTGGTGTTATCCATTGCCAGCACCGCACGTTTGGGTACCAACAAGGCGGTGGCTTTAGCGTCGTATTGCAGCTCAACCTGGGCAAACATCCCGGCTTTGAGGGTTAAATCAGCATTATCGATGCCAATAGTGACACGGGCAGTGCCAGAGGTCGCATCCACCACAGGTGAAATCCGGACAATTTTCGCCTGTTGCATTGGCAAACCGGCAAAATTCAGATAAGCCGTTTGACCGACACGAGCTTGATGCAACTGACTTTCCGGCAGATTCACCACAGCTTCCAGTCGCTGTTGCGACACCACATGAAACAGTGCTTTTGACGAATATTCAGTGATCAATTGACCAACTTTGACATAACGTCTGGCAATGACACCAGAAATTGGCGCCCGAATTTCAGTGTCGCGCAGCGATAACTCCTGCATGCCCACAGCGGCCGTCATTGATTCAAGTTGCCATTTTAATTTGTCGTAGACATCCGCACTCACCAGCTTGCGCTGATACATCTTTTCAATCCGGGCCATTTCACTTTTAAGCTGACCTAATTCTGCTTTGCCTTGTGCCAGTTGGATGCGTTGCCGCTCAGTATCCAGGGTGGCCAGCACCTGGCCTGCCTCCACATGATCACCTTCTTCCACCAACACAGTCTTCACCAGACCGGTCGCTTTACTGTTCACTTCAGCATCAGCTTTGGCTTCCAGGGTTGAAGTGGTACGGTAAGTACTGCTGATAGCACCACGGCTGACAGACGCAGCCTCTACCGGAATACTGACTTGTTGCTCGGGTTTGGCCGCATCTTCACTGCCAGTGGCGGATTCACAGCCTGTCAGCAACAGCGCAGTGGTGAGCAATGACAAACAAACAGCACTGTGTAAACGGGTTGGGGTTTTCATTATCAATTCCTTGCTTGGATAAGCTTAATTAAACGTCACTGTCAGCGATATAGCATCTGGCATGCCAGACTAGAATATCACCATTTTATGCCTGTAAATCATGAAGATAAATCAATATCGCCTGTTAACTATGCAACAAGATGTTTCCGCCGTTAGCCAAATTGACTAACGATTAGTTAATTTCATCAACTCTGAGTGCGACCAGCGTCGAATCAGGCAAGGTTTAGAGTCTGTACTCTAGGCAAACAACTCTCTATACTGCCCGCCGTCGCAGGTTTGGCCATCAGGTCTGACCATTGCAGCTCACAACCGATAACAACAAGATATACAGCGGAACTGTCCGATGGCAGTGACCAGCTACAGCACTCTCAACAAAGGGGCTCCCATGTTTAAACCAACTGCGGTCGCAGTGTCGATATTCAGTCTGCTTGGTGCCTGCCTGGCCCAGGCCGAAGGCTATAAGTTATACGAACAATCTGTCAGTTCTATGGCAAATGCTTATGCCGGTCGCGGTGCACAAATCACCGACGCCAGTTTAGTCTATTCCAATCCGGCAGCCATCAGCCAGTTACAAGGTGCAGAGCTATCTTCAGGTCTGAACCTGATTAAAGCAGATACCGATTACCGCAACGCCAACGCCAAAAGTGCGGGTGGTTTACCGGTGGTTGGTCGCAGCAGCGGCAAAAATAGTTTGCTCGAAGCCGTCCCTTTTGTGTTTTACAGCGATAAACTCAACAATCAAGTTAACTATGGCGTCGGTTTTTATGTGCCATTTGGCCTGTCATCTGATTACGACGATGATTGGGCGGGTCGTTATTTTGCCGATGAAACTGCCATCCAGGTGCTGGCCTTACAAGGTTCTTTATCCTATCAGCTCAATAACGACTGGGCGCTGGGCCTGGGGCTTTCGGTTAATCGGGCAGCAGGCACTTTATCTAAATTTAAAGATCACAGTGGGCTTTGTGAAACCGGTACCGCCATTAATCAACTGTACCAACGGGATGTCTATAATGCGGCTTATTGCCAGAGCCATTATGAAGTCAATGGCAATGATATAGCGCCTGGCTATAGCCTGGGCCTGTATGGTAAAGTCACGCCCGATCTCAGTCTGGCACTGGTGTACCATGCACAGCTGAAATTTAAGCTTGAAGGTGATTCCGAAATTACCAACACGCCAATCACTGGGGCCAATGTGCAGGGTTCGGCCAATTTTATCGTGGTCAATGCCAAATTACCGGCAATATCCAAAGCGACAGGAAAACTGGCGTCAAGTCCGTTACTGACCGAACAAAGCCAACTGAATTTAACCACACCTGCCAATCTGACATTGAGCCTGGATCACCGGCTGTGGGCTGACTGGTCCTGGCAGGCCAGCCTAAGCTGGACTGGCTGGAGTTCATTTGAGCATATTGAAATTGTCAGTCAGGCTGCTACGCCATCCATTTCGCTATCGACCCAGTTGCCAGAAAACCTGGCTAAAACCGGTTACATTGGCTATATCCCGGAATACTGGCACGATACCCTGTCAGCGGCCTTGGGTCTGACGCATCAATATCAGCCACATCTGACGCTGAAAACTGGTCTGGCTTTTGATGAAAACCCGATTGACAGCAGTCATAAAACCGCCCGGGTGCCAACCACGGACCGCTTATGGTGGACCGCAGGCGCCACTGTTGTCTTGACGCCGCAATGGACACTGGATCTGGCTTACGGTTATATGTGGATGAAAAGCATGAGCATCGTTGAACGCGAATACAATGCCAACGATGTCGCTTTATACAAATCCGCTTTAACTGTGGATTATAAAAACCATGCCCAGGTACTGGGTGCACAATTGAACTATCGGTTCTAAACAGCGCTCACAACTACAGCCACCTTCTGCCCGTGCAGGCGGTGGCTGTACTTCGTCTTAACGGCCTTCCAGTGTTAAATCGCCACTAACCGTCGTCATCTCAACACTGCCTTCGCCCTGACCCAGACTGAATTCCAGGCTACGGCGCGGACCATATTTGCTTTTTTCGGCTTTTTGGCCGGTCAGTTTGTTCTCGATATCACCACCGGCATTCGCATCCAGCTTAAAACGGGCACTGCTGCTTTTTGACAGCACCAGTTTCAGATCGCCACTGACACTACTGGCACTGATTTTCGGTGCCGGACTGTTCTGCAACTCGGCACTGATCTCACCATTGACTGAACTGAACTCCAGTCGTTCAGTACTGTCCAGCAGCATTTTTACTTCACCATTCACCACAGAAACATTGACTTCACTGGCTTTGGTTTGGATGGAAATTTCGCCATTCACCGCTTCCGCTGCCAGTCGGCCACTGGAGCCTTTGTCATCAATTTCACCATTGACCGTATTGAGCCGGATCCGACCGTTACTGCCAACACTGGTGATTTCACCATTGACGGTTTCCAAGGCAATGTCGTTACTCAGTTGGGTGGTGGCAATGGCACCGTTGACGGTCTGAATTTTACTGCTTCCCTGCACGCCTGCCACTGTCACGTCGGTATTAACGCCACTGAATTCCAGCGCCGAGCCTTTTGGCACTTCAATCTTGAGCTTTGAACCATGGGTATTGTTCTCCTCACCACGCCAGTTGTACTGTTGCTGCGGCATTTTGACAATAAAACGGGTAAAACCATCTTTTGAGGTCAGTTCAAAACCTTCGGCTTTTTCATCGAGCTGACCTTTGACACTAAACTGTGCTTTGTCAGTCGCGACGATATCAACCAGACCACGCAAATTTTCGATATAAATTTTTTCATTGGCCTGCACCTGACGTTGTTCATTAATATCGGCCCCTGCCGCCATCACCGGCACTGACAGCAAACTGGCCGCCAACAAACTCAGGGAAAACAGGGTTGCAGTAGAATTTTTCATATAAGCTCCGGGTTAACTCAAGTCCGACTGGACCAGTTTTTGTAAATAAGCGAGTTGTTGTTGCTGTACACGTTGTAATTGTCGTAATAACACCGGCTGGTCCGGCTGATAGCTGAGCGCATGCTGGATTTGGCGGCTGGCTTGCTGCCAAATGGCCAATTGTTGTTGCCAATCGCCGTACTCAGCTGGCACTACTGTTAATTGTTTCAGTAACCGCGCTTTGTCGGTTTCAAATAGCCTGATGAGTTGCCATTCAGCCCGGCCCAAATCAGCACGACCGGCCTTGTTGTCCGATGTTGCTGCTGGCATTGGTGCTGCTGCCACCGGCAAAGCGGCCAGTTCCGGTGTGATCGCGCCTTGCTGCTGGCCCGCCGGAAATTGCCACCAGCCAAGGACCGACAACAGCAGCGCAGCAGCCATGCCATACCACCAACCCGGGCCGTTTGTTGCAGGTTCACGCCTGTCCGCCGCTGCAATCGGGGTTTGCTGCGCCGTGCTGGCCAGTCTGGCGGCCAGGGCTGGCCACAAATCCGCTGTGGGTGCCATTTGCTCAGGCAACTGCGCTAACCGCTGCTCTAACTTGTTATTCTGCATCTAACCACCCCATTAATAACTGCCTGGCCCGGTGATACTGTGCTTTACTGCTGCCGGTGGCGATTTGCAGCATCTGGGCTATCTCCTGATGCTGGTAGCCTTCCAGTGCAAACAATACAAACACGGCTCTGGCCTGGTCCGGCAACCGTAAAATCGCTTTTTCCAGCTCCGCATCCGGATGATCTGCTGGCAAACCGACTTCAGCAAGCTCACTGATATCTGTGCTAAGCCGGCTGACTTTATTTTTCCGCCACAGATCAACCGCAGTGCAACAAGCTATTGGATGCAGCCAGGTACTAAAAGCACTGTCGCCACGAAATTGTGGCAATTGCTGCCAAATTTTCAGAAAAACTTCCTGTGTGGCATCTTCCGCTTGCGCCCGATCGGCACAAAGTCGCAGGCAAATTGCATAAACCTTACCTTTAAACTGTTGGTATAATTGAAAAAAAGCTTGCTGATCGCCTTTTTGCGCTTGTGCAACAAGCGTATCCAACGTACCTGTCATGCCAGTTGATATCCGGTTTTTATTGTTTATAGCCACTAAGTCGCAAGCCAGCGCCACAAGGTTTAAAGCCATGCAAAAAATATTTGCCAAGATGTACAGCATCAGGCCAGCGTTGCCACTAAGCATAAAGCATAAGCTATTGAATGATAAGCCTACTGACCTACAATGCTGAACTCTGTTGCCATGCAGGTATAAAAAAACTGCCGGCTAGGCCCACACCGCATCGGTTCCGGCAGGTAGATGCAGTTCAACATCGCGTTTTTTTAGTATCATTGGTTGGCGAAACAGAATGCCATTCGGCGTTAGTTCTACAAAACCGTCGTTGTTTTCCTGTTGCCAGGCGAACAATTGCCGCTTGCGCAGGCTGAAATAACTCGGGTCGATACCTTGTTGTTTAGCAAACTTGGTCTGTGTTAGACCGCTGGTTTTGTGCTGGTCAAACAGCGCCAGCCATTGTTCGGAGGTTCTGCGGATCATAAAAAAACTTGCTTGGTGAATGATGCAAACAGCGTATGGTGCTTTAGCTAACTGGGGAATGTGGGGTTTGAGTTACGATTACTCTGGATGTCCGGATTTTTCGGCTTTTTGCTTGTTAACATTAAAGAATTGCAGAGACAGTTTTGACACTCGTTCTAAATAAGTTATTAGAAATTACGCTGGAGAAAGGATTGGAGCCTAATTGAACCCAAGTCAGATGATATACAATATTAAATTGGTTATTGATAGGATCGCATTGGAGCAATATTATCCCGCCAGTCAGGTTGTTAGGGTTAATGATTGCTATTTGATCTCTGCCGTTACCAATAAAGTCGCCAGAGATAACTTTCGAGTTAGAATGAAGCCAGTTGTAAATAGTATCTGTAGTTTGGCTATTCCAGTTCTGCCAGAACTTCTGGGTTAATTGGCTGTGTGCATTTATGCCTAAAATCTGTATCATTCCTCCTTGTCCATCTGAATTCAATAGTAGTACTTGATCAAAATTTTCCCCCATAAAGTTTCCGCTTAGTATATGGTCATTGCTATCTGTCCAACCTGCAAGCATAGGGTTATGTGTAGCGTTTCTGGTTGCCGAAGTAACATTAATCAGCTGATTTGTACCGGCCAATTCAAAGATACTAAAGAGTTCTGGTTTGTTGCTGTTTAAGCTTGTTAGATAAAGCAACTGTGATTTTGTAGTGTTGTAAAATTTTCCTACAACCATTGTCCGCCAATTACTCAAAAGGTCTGGCTGGATATCTACCCAGTCTTTCCAATATCTTCTAGTAGTCGTTTTATTAATAAAATTTATATCCAGAAGCGCGATGACTCCATCGTTTTGGCCGTTGTTAATAGTAAGAAGTTGTTGACTACCGTTACCATAAAAGTCTCCAAAAGCGGCATCATCATTAATATCTAACCAGCCAGCAAAGAAGCTCGGATGAAAATTTGACCAACTTATTGAAGCGCCACTTTCTATACCTATATTATCAGATAGAAAAAAATCATATAATCTAAAAATATCTTTACTATAAGAATATCCTCCATCAATTATCATAATCTTTGAGGTTACCTGAGGTGGCTTTGGAAAACTAATATAACTACTATTTATATTTTTTCTAATTCTTACTGATGAATTATCTACAGTACCATCTGATGGCATGTTTCCTCTTTCCAATCCTGTTGGGCAATTCATGTTCTGCCATTTGATACAGAAAAAACTCTTTATTTTATGAGAATAAGAACCTGTTATATTTATAATGATATTTTTATAGTTACCATGTAGAGAAATCCAAGCTAGCATCCTATCTGGGTTTATTATTGAAACATCTCGAATGTCAATTGAATTTTCTACCGTGTTAGTTCCAGAAACAAATCCCTGCCCGGTGTCAAAATTGACAACACCTCCGTTTATTATTAAATCTGAGTTATCCACCCAAAATGCTGTATGATCATCTAAAACGTTACTTTCGTCATTAATATAATAACTAGATGAGTAAGATTCTAATCTGGAGTTTGTTAGCCCAATACAAAAGTAAAAACAATTAACAATTGAATTTTCAATATAAAAATCTGAGTCAAATACCGATAAAGTACCTTTTCCATGAGAATTCAACTTTGCACCCACAACGCTTACAAAACTATTTTTGACATAAATTGCGCGAGAATGTTTATGATATTCTTGCTTGGAATACCTTGTATTATTATTTATTTCTATATTATGAATAGAAAAATTATTGCTGTCTTGTATATTTATAATATTCCCCGTTAAAGCATCTCCTAGGTTATAGAATGATCCTGTTATAACCACATTGCCTTGAGGAGCGGAGATAGAAACATTTCGTGCATATGTAAAGTTCAGCGAGTGATTCAGTGGAAGCGTATAGACCCCGGGTGCTATACAGATATTTTTAGCAACAGGTGTGTTATCTGAAAACTCCCCCATCCTGCTTAACATTTGCGATAAATTTGTTATCGTTTCTGTGCAGTTGTGAGATTTGGCAGCTTGAACTTTTAGGATTAATCCATAAAAAACAATGAAAAACACATATAATGAACATTTAATATTCATGCCAGTTCCAGAATAGTCAAAATTTCCTTTAAAGTGCGTTCCGGATGATGCAAGACTAGGAACCCTGTATGACGATAAGCATTCAATGCAAACATGTAAAGTCAAATTTTTAATATTTAGCTGATTTATATTAACGTGATAGCAACCATCTGGAACTCAAACCTAAGTAAGCTTGTATTGAATGGGTAATGTGGTATCAGCAGGGTGAGAGCAGGCGTGTTTATTTTTTTGAACGACACCTTGCCAAGCGTAACCGTTCATTCTACGCCGTCTTCCAGCCCTAATTCCCGCGCGATAATCTGAACTCCTGAATTTGACAGGAGAACGATCATGGCAAGAATTCATCGCAGTGCCGCCCAGTGGCAATATTTTATTGCGTTATGGCAGGCTTCAGGCCAAAGCGCCACCCAACTTTGTAAAACGCATGACCGGGTTGCCAGGCGAGCAATTGCCGCTTGCGCAGGCTGAAATAACTCGGGTCGATACCTTGTTGTTTAGCAAACTTGGTCTGTGTTAGCTGACGGATCCCCATAAACGCTCTAATCATATCAATAACTTACCGATTTAATACTTTTCCAATCCCACTCTTCAGCCCAAGTCATGATTTGCCTGATGGCAGCTTGGATATCCTGCGCTGAGATTGTCAGCCGTGCCAGACGACATAACCGCATTCCTAGATAATTGCACGACAACACCCGTCGATGTTTGATGCTGTTGGCTTGCAACGACCTATGTTGGCCACTGATTTCCACCGCCAATCCAAGCATGTAATGAATGAAGCCAGTTGGCGAGCGCAGCAAGCATTAACAGCACTTTGAGACGTTCCTTTTTATAGGTCTGATGCGCGTTGCTGCCAAGACCATATGTCTGGCTTTTCTGGTCGCGGAAGCTCTCTTCAATTTGCATTCTGGCGCTGTAACACTTAGCGATTTTTGAAGCATAATCGGTTGTTTGCGCTAATGAACTTACCAGTAACCATGGCTCTTTGTATGACTTATGTTTATCGCGTTTTCGAAGTTTCCAGTGCGTGCCGACTAACACTGCTGTGGTTACATAACGCTGGCTGCTGGTGAGCTTAATTTTACCCAAACACTGCGGCGTCGTTCTGGCTTTTTTGTAGAGCTGGTCCACACTGATAAATGTTCTGGAATCAGATAGTTGCAGCGTCTGATTGCCACGAACCCGCGCAATATAATGCCAGCCCAACTTACGAATTTGTTTCAGCCACGGCACCTTAAAACCGGCGTCGGTGACGATAATCGGCCGGCAATCCGCTGGCAGGCTTGCCTTCAGGCGCAGTAAAAATGCCTGATGCACGCGTGGGCAGTTGTACTCATCAATCGCTTTCACTTCTTGCAGCAAGGTCAAAGAGCGGCCTTCGAGTGCGAGGCTGGCCCGCACGCTTTTTATTGTCGGCGTTACTCCAATCAACCAGGATAAGGGGTTGTTTAGTTTGAACTAATGCCTTCGTCAGTGCCGCATAAATCAGCGGAATGTCGTCCTGTAAACCTTCCTTACTGAGCAGTCGGTCGGCTCTTTTAATACAGCTTTTTTCAGTAGCGGCACTTTGAATTCCGCGACCGATGGCAGTGACCGTACATTTGCCGTTGGTGACTAAACTTTGCAACGACGCGCAAAGTGACGCCATTCTGGTTTTATGGATGTTTTTGGCGTGACAAATGAGAGAAAATCGGCGAGCATTCGTTGAACATTCATGGCGTGCTGCTGGTTAATTTTTTTGGCGAAAGATCAGATCAGGAACTGCAATGAATGTTCCCATCTCGCCTAACTATTTGTTTTACCTACTCCATTTGTGGGGATTCCTCAGCTGTGTTAGACCGCTGGTTTTGTGCTGGTCAAACAGCCCCAGCCATTGTTCGGAGGTTCTGCGGATCATAAAAAAACTTGCTTGGTGAATGATGCAAACAGCGTATGGTGCTTTAGCTAACTGGGGAATGTGGGGTTGGTGTTACGCTCACGGTGTTACGCATACTTTATTACCATTAAAAGGGTCACATCTAACAACAGACATCCTGCTGCCAGAGTCACGCGGGATTGATTAAAAATGTATGGATTAGTTTTAGATGTAAATTTGTTGCGGGTGGGGATTCACGTCTTGTTGCAATTTGACAAACTAAAATCATTAATATCCTCGAATTGGATAGCGGATTTTATTTTTTCTACACTTATAACTGGTTTTTGTATACCAGTTATATGACCTTGCGCATCATCACTTGAACCAATCTCAATAATACCTTTCTTTAACTCAAGATTGTTACATGCTGGCCCTAATCTTCGAATCTGAATACCCGCCCTGATCAGACTTAAAATTACAGCTTTATAATCATCCAGGTTTGTATCTGGACCGTACCAAACAGCATTGGTCAGGTCATTAGCTTGATTGCTTTTTGGTATTTTATTTTCAACTGTAAAACCAATTTCCTTGAGTGCCTGAGTCAGCTCAGGCTGATCCATCTCCTTATTGTAATACCATATTTTGGTTGCTAGTCTCTCTGACGGTGGCCTGCGACTTATTAACTGCATCCTGTATTTATTTGCATCAATTATCCCGCCGGTCACTAATTCATGAGTCGAGACCTGGTCTAAGGGTTTTCCTGCTCGTTCTTCAGTTAAACCAAAATCACGTAGTATTTTAGGTTGAGACAGTAATATGTCGGTAAGGTACGCCGATGTTCTTAATGTTGAAATGGATGAGTTATCTACTAACTTTAAAAGTCTTGATATTTGCTCTTTATTCTCAGTTGATTCTCCATCTGACTTCACCGAATCTAATGCCTGAGATGCTCCCAAAAGCACGACTAATGCTATAAACAAGGGAGCAATCCATTTAAAGTGAGTGCTGTTCTTATCTATATAAAGTCCAAGAATAGCCAAAAAACTTCCAAGAAATATAATCAGATAATTGATATAAGATGAAATTAAAAATTCCATTTCCATATCGAATCTCCGCTTCCAGTCGCTTACGGTCATAACCCGCACAATGTTAGTAGATGAATAGTGTTCTAGCACGCTATGGGAATAAATCTAGTTATTAACCTTATCCAATCAATTCATATAAAATCTAGTCCTACTGGCTGTAAAGCTTATGAAACACAGCTGCGCAAAGCGTGTTATTTTTTGTACGGAAAGTGCACCTTGAGCAAGCGACATTAAAACCGATTCACAGGTGGTACGAACCATGGGACAACCTACAACTATTGAGGGAGGTTGCTCGTTCGCTTTTAGCGTATGGTTTCTTTAAACAGGCGTAATTTAAATCATTATGTTGTCATAGTCGTCGCAGTCATGAAAGTGAACGCGACGGAAATCTTGTTCAAACAAAATGTATCGCAGAGCAAATTACCAGACGGAAAATGCCTGGTAATTCTGTTTATGCTTTAACTGCAGATTTACTTACACGGAAAATGGATAAGCAATCGGATCGTGGTACTGATAGCCCTCAACTTCAAAATCATCCAATGTGACCCAGGTTTCAATATCTTCAAGGCTCTTAATGTTAGGGTTGATGTGAAGCTTAGGCGCTGGGAAGGGGTCACGTTTTAGCTGTACGTTCTTCATCAACTCAAGCTGATCTTCGTAGATGTGAGCGTTCACTATCTTGTGATAGGCTTTGCCAGCTTTATGGCCAGTAATTTGCGCCATCAGAGCAAGTAGAGTAAACACCTGGATCTGATTAAAATTCTGGCCCAGTGGCACATCACAGGAACGCTGCGAAGAAGTGAGGAATAACGTATCTCCGAGCAGAGAAAATGTATGCGTGTGCATGCAAGGACGCAGGCAACCCATCTCAAATTCGCCAGGGTTGAAGAATGTCAGGATCTCACCGCGGTCGTCGATATTATTGCGCAGGTCATCATAGATCTTGCGAAGCTGGTCAATTTCTTGCCCTTCAGAGTTGCGCCAGCGACGTCCCTGCACACCATAGACGCGTCCCATGTCATCTTCGCCCTGCCGGCGCGGGTTAGCGAGCCAAGCTGCGTTTTCGTTGGCATTGGCATTCCAGGTGTTACAGCCTATGGCTCGAAATTGAGCGGCATTGTCATATCCGCGTAAATAGCCCAGGAGCTCAGCAATTGCGGCTTTCCAGTAGCTCTTTCTCGTGGTGACTAGCGGAAACTCGTTTGCTCCAACGTCATACTCCAGATCAGCGTTAATTACAGCTAAACAACGCTTGCCTGTGCGCTCGTTTTTGACCCACACACCTTCATCAACAATACGTTGACACAAATCCAGATATTGTTTCATCAGATGCCTCCTCGTGCACGGCGCTGATAACCCCACATGATCAAACCTAAGCCAGTCAGGATCATCGGTACGCACAACCACTGCCCCATCGACATACCGAGTGACAACAAGCCTAAATGCGCATCAGGTTCGCGGAAAAACTCAACGAAAAAGCGGAAACAACCATAACCGAGCAGGAACAAACCACCGACAGCACCGGCCGGTGGTTGCTGGCGACGGTACAACACCAACATGGCAAACAAGACTAAACCTTCCAGCAAAAACTCATACAGCTGCGATGGATGTCGCGGTAACGCACCGGCATTAGGAAATAACACAGCCCAAGGCACATCTGTGGTACGGCCCCATAATTCGGCATTGATAAAATTACCAATCCGGCCGGCACCTAAGCCAAGGGGTAATAAAATCACCACAAAATCACCCAGTTGCAAAAAGTTTTTGCCGGTTTTTCTGGCAAAAAGCGCCATTGCGGTCAGCACACCCAGCACGCCACCATGGAAAGACATACCGCCTTCCCAGATGCGGAACAAATACGCCGGGTCATCCAGCCAGGCGCCAAACTGATAAAACAGCACATACCCAATACGTCCACCCAGCACCACGCCGAGGAAGCCATAAAACATCAGATCACTGACCTGCTCGCGCGTCCAACCGGAGCCGGGTTTATCGGCCGCTCGGTTGGCCAGCCAATTGGCCAGCAAAAACGCAATAAGATACATCAGGCCATACCAGCGCACGCTGAGCGGGCCTAAACTGAAAATAATCGGATCGATCTGGGGGAAGACAAAATAACTGCTGGACATGGACAGGCCTTGTGCTGATTTTAATCAAAAAACCGCAGTAGCATAACACCCGCAGATGCTTTTTCAAATCTGCAAACTAAAAACGTCCGTCACACAGCTGTGCCATTCCTTGTGGCAGCACTGCCAGCTAAGCCCTGAGCTGATTTAACAACTGTTTCTGATCAAGGAAACGTTGCACCTGCAGTTTGACTTGTTTTGGTGACTGACAAGCCAGAATTTCCGGCAACAATAATTTTAACTCAGACAGATCAATCCGGCGTAACAACCATTTGATCTTCGCCAGATTGCGCTGGTTCATACTGAAACTTTGAAAACCCATCGCCGCCAGAATCAGCACACCGACCGGCTCACCCGCCAGTTCACCACAAATGCTGGTTGGCAGCTGCAAGCCCTGCGTCTGCTGACCTAACTGATGCAAAGCCCGCAATACCGCCGGATGTAAGGCGTCATACAGATTACCGACTCTGGGGTTGTTCCGGTCCACCGCCAGCAGATATTGGGTTAAATCGTTGGTTCCGACCGAGCAAAAATCGACTTTGCGCGCCACTTCCGGCAACTGATACATAATGGAAGGTACTTCAATCATCACCCCGACTTTGGGTTTGGGTACTATGCCTTCACTGTTAAATTCATCATCCACTTCAAACCAGGCTTGTCGGATCAGCCGTTGTGATTCATCAATTTCGGCCAAATCGGAAATCATCGGCAGCAAAATATGCAAATTGCCTTCACCAATATTGGCTTTGAGCATAGCGCGGATCTGCACCAGAAAAATTTCCGGATGATCTAGTGTCAGCCGGATCCCCCGCCAGCCGAGGAAAGGATTTTCTTCCGAAATCGGCAAATACGGCAGTGGTTTATCACCGCCCACGTCTAAGGTGCGCATCACCACAGGTTTACCCGGATAGCCACTGAGCACTTTGCGGTATAATTCCACCTGCTCCAGCTCTGTCGGGAAGCGACTGCGCATAATAAAAGGAAATTCAGTGCGATACAGGCCAACCCCATCGGTAGAATCAGACTGATTGGTTTCCAGTTCAATCGCCAGGCCTGAATTGACCATCAGATTAAATCTCTGACCGCAGGCACTATGGGTATTCAGATGCAATTCGGCCAGATAACGGGCATTGAGCTCCGCATCTTTGCTGATCAATTGCCGGTATTCATGACAAATCGCCTCGGCCGGCGACACCAGGATATGACCCTGATAACCATCCACAATCAAGCGCTGGCCCTGCCATTGCATCAGCGGCAGTTCATCCACCCCCATCACAGCCGGAATACCAAGACCACGCGCCATAATAGCGGCGTGCGAGTTGACTGAGCCTTTTAATGACACCACTGCAACCAGCTGTTGTCTGGGAATTTCTGCCAGCATAGTGGCAGTGACATTTTCCGCCACCAGCACCACAGCTTCCGCCAACTTGTAATGACGTTGTTCGGTATCCAGCAGGTGATTCAGTACGCGCTGACCTAAATCGCGGATATCGGTGCCACGCTCACGTAAATAAGCATCGTCCATGTCGTCAAACTGACGGGCAAATTTTTCCACCACTCGTTTTAGCGCACTTTTGGCGCACCAGCCATCGGCAATTTGCTGCTCAATCTCAGAGCCCAGACTGGCGGCATCCAACAGTTGATGGTAGACATCAAAAATGGCCAGCGCATCCGGTGGCAAATGACCGGACATCCGATCGGCCAAGCGGTTAAATTCAGCTTTGGTGACTTTTACCGCCCGGTAAAATCTGGAGAGTTCACGCTCTGGATCATCGGTTTTTTGTAGCGAAATGGCATCAAAGTCGCTGGCTGGCTGTAATACCAAGCCTTCACCAATGGCAATGCCTGGAGCACCAATCAAGCCCTGCAATTGGCCGACATGCACCTGTTGATTGGAACCCTGACTGGCCAATTGACGCATCTCGGCATGCACCAGCACAGACGCCAGCTGCACGCCCAGGGTCACCAGGAAAGATTCTTCGTCTTCGCTAAACACCCGGGAGGCGGATTGCTGAATCGTCAGCACCCCCAACACTTTACGATGGTGGATAATAGGACAGCCTAAAAAGGCGGAAAAACAGTCTTCACTGACTTCAGGTGTCACTTTAAACCGCGGATGAGTCTGGGCATGCGCCAGATTAATCGGTTCTTCCCGCTGGCCAACCCAACCAATCAAACCTTCGGAAAAACCAATCGACACCTGGCCAATCGCATCCGGGTTGAGCCCGTCAGTGGCCATCAGCATAAAATGTTGTTGCTGATAGTCAGCCAGATACACTGAGCAGCATTCAGTGTTCAGCGCATGCTTAACGTTACTGACCAGGCCAGCCAATGCTTTGGCCAACGCAGGTTCTTGCGCAACATCCTGTACAATACGCCTGAGCTGACCCAGCATAACATCCCCTCGCAAACCCGGATGCAGGGCATCCGGGAATTATTTCTTTTTAACTTCACGACGAATAAATGGCAAAGCGACCGGGGCAAACTCTTTCATCACTTTACGGTAAACTTCCCGTTTAAAAGCGACAACCTGACGCACCGGATACCAGTAACTGACCCAACGCCAGTCATCAAATTCCGGATGTGTCGTTTTTAACAGATTGACATCTTCATCCTTACAGGTCAGACGCAGCAAAAACCACTTTTGCTTTTGTCCGATACACACAGGGCTGGAATCCCGACGAATCAGTCGTTTTGGCAGTTTGTAGCGCAACCAGTGTTTGGTCACCGCCACAATTTCAACGTCTGCCGGCAATAATCCGACTTCTTCATTTAATTCCCGATACATGGCTTGTTCCGGAGTTTCTCCGTCATCAATACCACCCTGTGGATACTGCCAGGAATGCTGGCCAAATCTGCGAGCCCAAAACACCTGTCCCTGGTGATTACAAATCACTATGCCGACATTGGCCCGAAAACCTTCGGCATCGATCACACTAACCTCTGGCTAATTCACAACAGCGTATGAAAAGATTCTTTCATAAAGTCGCGATCACAGCAAACGGTATTTATCGACAGCTTCACAATAGTTATCCACAGATATAACGATTCACCACCAGGCATTGTGCACTTCTGCACAGCCCCTGTAGATAAATCTGTGTGTATCCATGTTTTTATCCCTGAATAACTTTGTTTATGCTGAATAAAGCAACTGCTCTAAAATTATCATTTATTTAAAAATCATGACGTTAGAATCAAATCCACCGAACGAAAACTCAGTTTTCACTGTGCATAAGTTCAATTGCACACGAAATAACCAGTTAAAATCTAAAAAAAATGTTAGTTTGCCGACAAGTAAATCTGAGGTTGACATGCAAACAAAACCCCCTGCCGACATTGCAGAATTAATCAGCAGATCCCAGGCTCTGGCCGGTTTTACCCTGGGCGAAATCGCGGCCCGGTTAGAAGTGCAACTGCCGGCGAACTTAACCCGGGATAAAGGCATAGTTGGCCAGTTGCTGGAACTGGCACTCGGCGCCAGCAGCGGCAGCAAAGCAGAGCCGGATTTTCCGCATCTGGCCGTGGAAATGAAAACACTTCCCGTCGATGCCGCAGGCAAACCGCTGGAGAGTACTTATGTTTGTGTGGCGCCACTGACAGATGTCGCTGGTCAGCGCTGGGAAACGTCCTGGGTCTGTCGTAAATTACAACAGGTGTTGTGGGTCCCTATCTGGGCTGAGCGCCAGGTTCCCCTGGCAGAGCGTGTGATAGGCCAGCCATTTTTATGGCGACCGGATGCTGAACAACAGGCATTGCTGCGACAGGACTGGGAAGAACTGATGGAATTCATCGTGCTCGGTGGCATTGATCAGATCCATGGCGCCCACGGCAAAGTACTGCAACTGCGGCCAAAGGCTGCCAATAGTAAAGCCCTGACCGCCGCAATCGGCAGTCAGGGTCAACCAATTCAGACCCTGCCGCGCGGTTTTTACTTAAAAAGCAGCTTCACCCGTTCCTTATTACAGCGGCAATTTGGTGACCACTTCGCCTGAAGGTTATTGATATTTCGCCAATATCGCCTGATAACTGCCATTTTGCCGGATACTCTGTAACGCCTGATTAAATGCTGCGACCTGGGCTTCAGTGACGGTATTTTTACTGAACATCAGGTAGACGTCACTCTGACCTAAATCTATGCTGTGCTGCCCAATCTGACCGGCCAGCCCCTTACGTCTGAGCATCGAACCTCCGACCAGACTGTCTTCAAACATGGCGTCAATTTCTTCATCTTGTAACCGTTTTAAGTTCAATTCACTCAGCGGCGATTCAATAAAAGCCGCTTTCAGGTTGTCATCGTTGTAAAAGCCGGCCACAGTTTCGCCATAATAATAATCACTGACGATGCCGACTTTTTTCCCGGCGGCTAATAACTCTGCAAGGGTGGCATACTGCGACAAAGCGGTATCGGTTGAACGGATAAACAACACAAATTTCTCATTGCGATAAGGATCAGAGAAATATGCAAAACTTTCTCTGGCCGCAGTTTTGGAAGCGCCTGGCAACAAATCCAGTTCGCCCTTTTTCAGCGCACTGATTAAATCAGTCCAATTGCCCTGACGGAATTCCAACTGACATTTCATCTCATCCGCAATCGCCTGGATCAATTCAATATCGAGCCCGGCGGCTTTTTGTTCCATACCAACGTACTGATAAGGTTCCCAGGCTTCAAAACCAAGCCGGAAACTACAGGCGACAGGTGCAACCACGTCAGCCACAACAGGCGCGGCTGAAGTCTCAGCTACCGGCTGAACAGCACCAGACGCAGGCGCAGTGGCGGGGGGCGCGGATTCTGGCGCAGGTTTGCAACCGGCCAAAGACAATAACAAAGCACAACTACACAGCAAAATTTGAATGTTCATAAGCTGCCTCATTGAGTGGTCAACCCAGACTGGACTGTCCGGATAAGTCTGTTCAAAGCAAGCTTAGTGCATCTTTTTGTAATTTACAGAGTAACTTAGAATTTGTTGCAGCGGACTTCACTGCCGCTTACTGAACTTCAACCAGTTGCCAGACCAGTTCTGTGATCTGCGGCCCTGTGATCGCTTGCTGGCGCCAGATGCCATTTTCCAGACTCCACTGATAGCTGCGGACCTCATTGCTGAAGGCTTCGGAACTGAGTTCAGGCCATTCCTGATACTGACTGCCATCAATGGCAAAACGACCAGCTGCCGCTGTGGGCAATTGCCCGCCGGTTGACTGACTGACCATACTAAAATGCTGATTGGCTATCACCTTGATAGCTTTTAACTGGCTGGCATCCTGGGTTGATAACAAAGAGCCATCCAACGCTAACTGGCGCAATTCCAGCAGTCGCCAGCTACCATCGAGCACTGAGCTGCCAGGCAGGTATTTTTTCTCGCCATGGGTCAAGGCCAGGCCATAAAAAAGACTGGAACAAATCAGCACCAGCCCTAATAAAAAACCTGAATAATAATTCATCTGAATGTCCCGTGCCGCTGACCTGGCGGTGCTGATTTACTGCTGCACCGATACTAGCGACAATTGTGCTGCAGAGCCAGATCTGATACAAAAAAATTTATCAATATCAGAATATTATAATCAGTTCCAGCCTCGCCACTGTGACAAATATCAACCGGCAACACCTGGTGTTGTCTGTCTTGCTGCAGCAGGTAACGAATAGCGCAAAATTCTTGCCAGCACAGTGCCGTATTGCCGGATAAAACTGCCACTGTGGTATGGAATTTGATAACGCTGCGCGATCGCCTGCACCTGAGGCGCCAGTTCCAGATAACGGCTTGCTGGCAAATCCGGGAACAAATGATGTTCAATCTGACAACTAAGATGACCGGTCAGAATATGAAACCAGCGCGGGCCGGTAAAATTCGATGAACCCAGCATCTGCCGCAGATACCATTGACCCCGACTTTCTCCTTCGCATTCTTCGGCACTGAAGGTATAAACCTCAGCAGTAAAATGACCACAAAAAATCACCGTAGCTGTCCACCAGTTGCGGATCAGATTGGCCAGCAAATTGCCGAGCAATACTTGTAAAAACAACGGTCCGGCCAGCAATGGGAACAACAGATAATCTTTCAGTAGCTGGCGGGCGCCTTTACTGAAAAAGGCTTTTTTCAGCTCGCTATCGCTGATCTGACTGTGCCGGTCGGCTTTTTTCCGGCCGGCAAATACCCGCTGCGCGGCCAGCTCATGATAAGAAACGCCCCATTGAAACAACGTACTTAACAGCAGATAAGTCACAAACTGCCACAGATTGCGCAGCCGCCAGCGAAAATCATGACTCAGTCGCAGCAGGCCATAACCAAAATCGCGGTCTTTGCCAATAATGTTGGTATAAGTGTGATGTTCAAAATTATGCGTCCTTTGCCAGGATTTGGCATCACAGGCAATATCCCATTCAAAGCTGCGTGAGTTCAGATAAGGATGATTCATCCAGTCATACTGACCATGTAACACATTATGGCCAATTTCCATATTGTCGAGGATCTTCGCCAGCGCCAGCAGCAACACACCAAGCCCCCACCACCAGGCCGACCAGAAACCGGCCAGCAGCAACAAACGGCCACTGATTGCTGCCAGTCGCTGCACGACTAATAATCGTTGTAAATAACGCGCATCCGACTCACCCAAACTAGCACGGGTGGTGGCAGCCAGTTGATCTAGCTCTGCGGCCAGTTGATCGGCCTGATCGGCCGATAAAAATTGTGATAAAGTTTTCATCAAATTCTCTTATATGCTGTTATCAACCCGCAACGACTGACGATTTTCCGGCTCTGCGGGTTTTACTCAGCCTTGGCTGGTTAAATCAAGCTGCAGCGCTGTCACTGCTTCGGTTAAACAAAGTTGGATCAATTCTGCGCCGTTGCCAGACAGCTCACCTGTGAATAGATTCCGGACCTGCCCTTGTTGTTTCTGACATAAACACTGCATACAAATACCCCGCCGGCAGCCATAACGCGGTGTCAAGCCAGCTTGTTCCAGGCTTTGCAACAAGTTGCCCTGACTCTGGGTTTGCAGAATGCCGCCCGGCGTTTTAATTGCTAAGCTTTGCGCGTCGCCTGTTGCCGTCAGTTGCAGGCCAAAGGACTCCTGCAAAATAGCCTGCTCCGGCACGCCCTGCTGTTGCAGCCATTGCTGCCATTGCTGGCTGAAACCGGTGGGACCGCACAGATAACAACGGCGTTTGGCTAAATCCGGTACCCAGGCCAGTAACATTTCAGGTTTGAGCCGACCTGCCGTCGTACTGTTGAGCTTTATAAACTGCAATAACGGGAATTTTTCCTGCAACCGGCTGCACTCAGCCGCCAGCACTGGATCAGCATCGCGTGAACTGTAAATCAGCGTCAACGGCTGGGTCAGCCGGGTGATGGAGCTGAGCATGGCAAATAAAGGCGTGATACCACTGCCGGCAGCCAGCATTAATAAGGGCTGCTGTTGCTGCTGCAGGACAAAATCGCCAGTCGCTGCCGAGATATAACACTGCGGTTGCTTTGACATTGCAGCAGCCAGAAAAGATGTCAGTTGCCCGCCTGGCTGGATCTGTAGACATAAAGTGATACTGCCGTCTTGCTGAAATTGCTGCAGCGCTGAGCTGATACTAAAAGTCCGGCTGACAGCCCGGCCGTTGATCTCGACCATCAGTGTCAGATGTTGTCCCGGCAGAAAACCAGTCCAGTGGCAGCAGGGTTTTAACCGCAACAACAAAAACTGGCCATGGCGCTGACAGCTCAGCCACTGTACCCGATACCAGCCCGCCCGATAGGCGGGTTGCCACAACCGGATCAAAGGTTCCAAAAAACTAGTGAGCGACGGCTGCACCAACAGAATGCGGCAAAGTTGTTGCCACACGCGCAGGAACCAGCCAAACCAGAACAGTACACCAGCTGGCTGCTTCGTGCGCGTTGTTGCCAGCGAGTTCTGCGCTGCGTTTAAATTAGTCATAACCCCTCCGAAAATTCAGCGCACATTTGTACTCTATTTTAAGCAACTGGTCCAGCCTCACAGCCAAAAATAAACAGACCGTACCCTGCTAAATATAAGGACTTTCATTACAGGAAGTAAGGATAAGCAAAATTCAGCGCGCAGGCGTAACAAAAATAAAATAACAACTGTACTCTGAAAAAACAATTTCAGCCGTCACCGGGTGTAGGGGGTCGTTCAGTATTGGATCTGAAAAATTTGGCCCGACGGCGCGAAGAGCTTATAAATTGCGGACTTTGGGGTTTTACCCTGTTTTGCGATCTACGAATGGTTTTGGACAAACCCTCTCAAAACCACCCAGATTCTGAGATGTTTCGTTCATTTAATGATAGGATTTGGATCGGTTTAAATACCGTTTTGAACAAACCCTCTCAGTTTAAATCCGTTTAATGAACAGGTGGATTTAAACCCCGTTTTGCCATCAAGTTGTCAAAAGTCCGCGCGCGCCGACTTTTGAGTTTAATAACGAAGTTTAAACCCACTTCTTTAAACGTCATTTAAAGCCCGTTTTAACCTAAGTTCACCAGGTCTTTAAATTATCCCCAGAAGTTGCAGGATGCCTACAACAAACACCAATCTGAGTCGGCGTTCGCCACTTTGCACCGTCAGTACACCAGATGCACTGTCATACTGAGCGCCATCCGCTTTGGCCAGCAATCCCATCACATCATTCATCGCTTCCGGCATGCTGCTGGCAATACTGTTTGCAACGGCACCAGACAACATAACAGCCGTGTTTTGTACCTTGACGTTAGCCTTATATAAGGTGGTCACTGCGTCTGGCGGAATATGCCCAAGCACCACCCGGCTTTTTGATGCCCGTTCCGGGGTTTCAGTGGCCATATTTGCCAGCCAAGCTCTAAATTGTGGCACTTGTTGCTGCATTTGCTCATTAACCGCTGCAATAGTCGCTTTTCTGGCTGTGGGCGGCAGCTTCGCTAATTCCCGACCCAATGCGATATCTGGTGCTACCCACGCAACACCTGGATTGTAGTCCCAGCCCAAATCCACGCCAGGGAATTTATCGACCATCTCACCAGTGATGGTATCAGCATGTTTAATCATGCTTAAATCAACATCAGCAGGCTCTGTTATCTTTAATCCCATCCGTTTTATATCCCGCTCAGATAGCGATATAACCTTGCAACGACAGTTCCAACCGTTCGGCGGGTAATGCGTCAACCAGAAGGGATGATCCACAGGTAATAAATAGTAGTGCCATCGCTTGTGATCCGGCCGCACCCTGGTATCAGCTGCCGTTGTGTATAAAAGGTATGGTCGTGTCTTTTTAACTCTTTGCTGCTGAGTCCAGCGCCCGGCAGCATTGGCCGTATTTTTGTTGTTCTGGTAAATAACGTTCGTTCGCCAGCCGCGCTTACCTTTATATGACCAGCCATTCTTTGCCACAGTGGCGTCAAACTTCTTACGAAAGTCCTGCAGGGTGTCACCTTTGCTAATTGCATCAGTTACAGCCTCGTGCAAGTCGTTTAATAGCGCTGCATTCGTAGCGCCAGCCACAGTAAAGGCTTTGGCATGAATTGCGCCCTGCATATCACGCCATTCTTCAGTCGGTATTTGCAACTTCTGCAGGTGAAAGTCGATGGCTTCTTTAAACGGGATAATTGTGGTGCTGTATTGAGGTGATGGCATGTTTAAACCTGTTTAAAGTTGGGTTTAAATCCGTTTAAACCCGTTTAAATTAATACGTTGTAAAGCCCTGGCAGTTGTCGAAAAACTCTATATACATACCCAGATCCAGATTGGATGGAATAGGTAATTCCATCTGTTTTTCACGTAACACGTTTGCCAAGCTCTTCGCTGTTTCGTCAGATACATCCAGAGGATCGTTTGTGAGCGGTGGATTACCCAATAAACGGCTAATTTCGTCCACTTTCAGCAATGAAAACCAATGCACATTTGGAGCACCAAAAGAGAAACAATCCTGACTTTTCGGGTCAAATTCAACAGTCATTTTCAGCCCTTACTGGTCAATCGGTAGATTTCTTGCTGCAGTTTTTCAACCGCCTGCAAATCACCACGTTTTTCATTACCGTGGCTACTGCCGAAGAAAAACGCGATGATGCTGGCGATAATGGTCCCGAGCACAAAGCCCAGGATGGTATCGGCAAATCTGATGCTGGTTTCCGGGATAGTGGTAAATGTAATGAGTGTCACGTATCCGGCCGCAAAACAGCTCCAGAAGATGGTCAGATAGTAAATAAAACGTTTGGCAAAGATGTCGCCTTGCTCCAATGCCGCCTTTTGTAGCGCCCTGGCATCGGCTCTGTCGTTATAGGCCATCCGTTCCAATTCAGTTTCATTAGCCATCACGGCCCGGCTGAACTCAATCTGCAGTTGCTGATCATGTTTAAGCTTTTGTAGGGCAGCTTCCGGCGTTTGAGCGCCAGTAATTGCCTGGGCGGTGGCCATCACTTTTTCAGCGATAGCCGCACCGTTATCGCCGCCAATCCAGCGGCCTAACTTAGTATCCAACCCGGTTAAACGGGCCAGACCGAGTGCAATGGTTATTGGTTCCATAAGTATTCCTTGTTTTCTCTTGGTGGTTTAGGTTTTAACAATCCCTGGCGTGCCAGGTGTTCGCGGTACACTTCGGCCAGCGTGACACTGGCCCATCCTCTTAAAAAATATGCTTGCATCGTCGCGTCATGACTGTGCAAACCAGCAACAGCGCTTTGACTGGCTCCTTCAATGACGGCAATTTCTGCATTTATGCGGGTCTCACGACCTTTTTGATAACTCCAGCTCCAGTTCCTGCCCATCGTCGGCCTCGCTCATGCCACTTAGGTATTCCAGGGTCAGTGCCTGGCGCGTGATTTCAGCAATGCCACTGGCTGTAATGCCGGGCATCGCCTGTTCGATGTGGGTTCTGAGTTCCTGCAGGTCTTTGGCATTTTTCGCAAACTGAAAAATGGCGGCGACTTGTTTATCAATGGCACTATCAAAGCCAGTGAACTCATCATCCTTTGCCGAAAAATCCACTTTGGCCGGTGTGGCAATACCTTTGCCGTCATCGACCACTTCCAGCAGCTCTTCGCCCTCTTTGGGAACCGGGACACCCAGCTCGTTGTAGGCCCATTCCTTGCTGACCGGCACCAGGCGGCCGGTTTCACGAACCCGGCTCACGGTTTCGGAATTCACTTCGCGGCGGTCTTTAAAAATCCACTTCGGCGGCTCGCCGCCGTTAAAGTTGACGCCGTGCAATATCTGCAGGATTTGGTTGCGGCCATCGACCACCAGGGCACGATCGGCCCTTTGGTTTTCACTGGCGCGCCTGGCGTGGGTATCGCTGGCCGCGCGGGCACCTTGGCCGTTTTGCTCTGTGGCCAGCGTCTGGCTGGTCAGCGCTTTGGACATCTCACGGTTACACAGGTCAATCAGCTGCGCCTGCACAGGTTCGCCGCCACCTTTGCGCTCTAAAATTTCAACAGACGCATCATCAGGCAACGCGCCTATACCATCCGTCACCAGCATGGATAAGCCTTCCAGTAGTTTGTCGATGTCCTTTTGGTCAGACCCAACCGGGTATTTACCAATGGGAAATGGCACGCCAAAACGCTCACACAGCTGCACAAAAAACTGGAAGCCACCATGTTTAAAGGTCCATGGCCAGAAACAACTCGATAGCAGCGCCACGCCATAGGCGTTATCCGGGCTTGGCATGTGACGCACACAAAAGAACCGGCGCGGATCCAGTTCAATACCCTGGGGCGATTCTTTGGTTTTCAGCAGCAGGTTATGCTCCGCGTCAAACACAAATCGGCGCGTTTCCCAGGCTTCAATAGATTGCGGCAGCCAGCGGTCATCTGTTTTGATGAACGGGCCTAAATGCACGGACGAAAAACCGAATAAAATCGCGCTATACAGATGCCAGTCAAAGTCCTGCCAGCGCGTATTGGTGCTAGGTGGGCGGTTAAACAGCTTTTTGGCGGCTTCAAAGCTATCCATAGATGCTTTATCACTGCCACCTGGCACCAGTTCCGTCTGAAAGGCCAGCAAACCAGCGCGCATGGTGCGCAGCTCACCAATAACATGGGCGTCACGGCTGATGGCATGGTAAATGTCGGAGTTTTTACCGGCTTTTCTTAAGATAGGATCCGGGTTTGGCAGCTCCCGCAGGTAGGACCATGTTTGCGGATCCGTTGCAACCCGGCTGAATACCGTTTGCAGGTTCACCGCTGCTTTTTTGGCGGCAGGCTGAGGCTGCCGGTACTGTTTTTGTTTTCTCATGATGTGTAACCTCGAATGCCGCTGGTGACTTTTCGGCTGCCGATATTTGGAATGCCGCCCATGCCGGTACTCGATACCATCCATAAAATGGAAAGACCGCAGAGCAAGTCAAAGTGGTGTTCTGTTTGTTTTTGAGGCCAGTTTTCCATCTCGCCTTTAAGCAAAGTGCAGCTTTCATGGATGGCGATTTGGGCGGGATCATCCGTCACAAAAGGCTCCAGCGCGGCGATGCGCTCTTCCTGGCTAATCGTGGCGGTTACGCCTCGCAGTGGCAGTGCAATGCCCTGATCCAGTGCGCGGCTTTTGAAGTCCGTTCGCATATAGTCGAAGGCGTTGTTGTTCTCAAAACCCCAGACGCGGCAGTTGTATTCGCGCTGGGCGCGTAACATGTCTTTGAGTAGCATGCTGGCACCGCGTACCTTGCGGCTTTCAAATTCAACGTGCAGCTTCTTCAGTTCGCGTGACCAGAACCCCACCAGAAAGGCACTAGGGTCGGCAGTGGCTGTTTTACCCATGGATGGGTCACAGGCACCGTAGGGGATCCAGTCAGCCAGCCGGTTGACCCAGATTTCAAACCGGTAAAAAATTTGCTCATCATCACTTTTGGCAATGCCTTGCATTTCACGGTTAAACTCACGCGGATTGCTGGCCCACATGGCCATCAAGTCATACAGACTGCGGACACTGGGCCAGCTCGTTTTCGCCCCTGCAGACATCACCTTTTTATGTTTAAACCAGTATTTAAACGACGGTTTATCTTCTTTACATAACGCCTCCCCAGCGGCGGCCGCCGCCTTTTCTGCCTCTTTATCATCACGAAGCATCATTTCCCGACAGGTCCGCCACCGGTCCATATCGTTTGGAAAATTCACAATAGCTTTAAAGCGGTGCACGATATGCCCAGGTGCATGCTCGGCCCGGCTGATGGGGTCATCACTGTTCAGAACCGTGTTGACGCCTAAGAACTTCACGCTGCCATCTGGTGGACCCAGGTATTGCACCGACGCTTCCAAAAAGCGCCAGCGCGATTCACGTTCGGTGGGTGACTTGGCTTCCGAGTCGGTAATGATGTCATCGGATAACAACAGCTTAGGGCGGCTGGCTCCATGGAAAGCACCCCGTACCGCTTGATCCGCGCCACGGCTTTCAAACCGGACGCCTTGCGCCGTGGTGAATTCACCAATCTTCCAATGGTTGGACGGCTGGCATAGTTCTGGAAAATCCAACGACAGATTGCTGTTGCTCAGCAATTCGGTTTTCACCACTTCCAGCGTTTTGGCTGGCATCTTGGCTTCTGCGCCAAACAAAATGACGTAATCAATGGGCAATGGCAGCGGTTTTAACCCCGTTTCCTTACACACAGCTTCATCATTTAACAATGCCAATACCGCGACATACACCGGCGCTAATTTACAGCCCAGCGTTGATTTGGCTTCGCCCCTGGGCGCGACATACCAATGCTTCCAGCCGCTGTTCAGCATCAGCGCTTTGGGTAGCCAATCCATAAAGTATTGTTGGAACTCAGACGGGCTTGCGCCCTCTTCCAGCCACATGTGATGCGGGAAATAGGTATACACAAAAAACTGAAAATCACCGGACAGCACCCGTTTGCGGCGTGCCCGGATAGCTTCTGGCGAGGGGTCCATTTTGCGGGCTTTTGCCTCGATATCCCGCCGCAACATGGCGGCGATTTTGTCGAGTTCTTCCAGAAAGTCTTTACTGTTGATGTCAGCCATTTTCTGACATCTCACGGTCAATCACCGGACCAAAGGCTTGCAGGATTTCAACAAACTCCGGGGCAAACCCTGGAAAGCGTTTGCTGACAAATTCGGCCAGTTTCTTAATCACCTCAGCCGCAACGGTACGCCTTGCAATATTGGTATTACCGCCGCTGGCCTTCATCACTTTGGACATCATGTCAGTGAGGCTGGACAGGGTTTTGGTGCGCTGCTCCAGGCTGAGCTTGTCGCCCTCGCTTTTCAAAAGCTCGAACGTTGCAGCAACCTGCAGACTGAACTCTTCCACAAAATCCACCGTGAACTCACCCACCGGGCCTTTGGCTCTCCTGGCTGCTGTGCGCGCCAAATCCCAGTCATCCCCTTGGCTACTTGCCTCCGCTTTCCAGCGCCGCGCAGTGCCTTCCGGGACGCCATGGCTGGCCGCAGCAACAGACAGCGCCAGCAGGCTATTGACATAGGCATCGCGCACCCGGTCTTTAATGTCTGATGCGTGCGCCATTACTTCAGCGCTCCTTTGACCAGCTCCGCCACCAGCATTGTCAGAAGCCCGGCAGCACCGCCATAACCAGCCATTTTTACCTTCAGGCTTGATAGCTCATTGGCCTGGTTCTGCTGTAATAATTCAGCTGCACTAAGCCGGTTGTGCATATCAACAAAGCGTCGGTCAATATCGTTTTCCAGCCGATCCAACCGCTCATTCACGGTTGCTGCAGATTCACGAATGGCCGTCTGTTGGGCGCGTAATGCTTCCAAAATGGCTTGCTGGGTTGCTTCAATGGAACCCACGCTATGGAATAATTTGTGCTCTTGTTCTGGCGTCATGGTGCAATCACCTTCACTTCAGCACTGTTGGTGGTCGCCACATCAAAATGCAGCCAGCTGACGTCCCGCTCAATGCGGGTCAGGTGTGGAAAGCGATGCGGGTTGGCCAGGATAAACTTGCGGGCTTGCTCAGCAGTCACATGCTTAAAGTTGACGTCAAAAGCTCGGCCAAACTTGTGCTGGCTGTGGACTGCACCAACCGTGCAATTAAAAGGTCGCCAGCCCCGGTACTGATTCGAACCACCAACAGCCCAGTTGTTGACTGTGGCAGGTCCAAACTCATCCCGTAGCGCCTGCAGCGTTTTCAGTGCCCGGTCATCGAACAGGTTTAGGAACTTCTCTGGCGTTTTTTCAAACTTGCGGTAATAACTTTCTGGCACTAACTCATGCCAGTTAAATGACGGTGCCAACGGGCACTGAATTGGGTTTGTGATCATGTCGCGCGTCCTTGGTAAAGTGGCGACACCATTAGATCAGGTCTGTGATTTTTCTTACGCTGTAAAGTGTTTTACGAAAAGCGGAATAAGGGAAAGCGCTGGGCTATCAGAACAAGCCCAGCTGAGGCTCTGCGGCGCGGTGTTCGCGATAAATGGTGGTGATTTGCTGGCGCGTCAGTTTGTACTTTCTGACCAACTGCTGAATGTTGTGAGTGCGATTATCCAGCGCCCGGCAGATACGCTGATTGCGCACCTGTTTCAGCACTTTGCTGACCATAGGCACCTGCCAGTGGGCTTTGGGCATCCGCTCCGCCCAATGGTCAGCCAGCTTTTGTCCAAACACCTGGACAATCACATGGCTGTCGTTTGGGTTCTCGGGCACAAAGAACATCTGGCCCTGGTACTCCTGCAGAACACGCATAGCGTAATCAAAGTCCAGATGCTCAAAGACTGCCCGCAGACCGTGTGGCAGTGATTTTAAATCAATGTCCAACAGCGGCCTCCCGGCATGTTTTAAAGAGTGCCCGCACATCCGGATAACTCAGCTGGCGCAGGTTCCCTGGGGCGCGTGGTGATACCTCCAGCACTTTGACCATTTCGCGTTTGTGCCACAGCTTTAAGCTATTAATCACAAATGCCGCATCATCAGGTTTTAACCAGGTGCATTCTGATATACCGATGCCACCATTCTTTTGTGAAGTCTGGCGCTGAATATAGCGGTTTAACGCTGTTTCACTGCGATCCCGGATAAAGCCATCATCTGCCATATTCAGCCAAACGGCGCGGATCACACTGCGCTCGTCTGACTGGGCTTTACTGGATGGACTCAGCCGCTTTTTGCCGGTGGCCAGCGGTTTAAAACCCAGCTGCTGAAAGCGGCTCAGCGCCGCCTCCAACTGCAGAATAGTCAATTCTTTACTGCTGGTTTTGCCGTTGCTAACAGCTGCCAGATTGGCGCGGTAACTGTCATCGTCCATCTGCAGCTTGGTTTTGGCTACATGCAGTAGCTTAATTAAATGCGCTTTGCTGTTCACAGATTTGCTGATCGTTTGCGTCATTGGATTGGCTCCGCACCCACAATCATTGCCGCGACTTTCAGCCCTTCGACAAAGCCCTGATGCTCCGGCGTGCCAGGTTGCAATACAGCGCCACTGGCTAAGCGAAACGCTTGGTTCTGATGTGCCAAGATGGCTTTAATTGCGTTTTTTGATTCAACAGCTTCCAGCACTTTATGCAGCATGGGATATCTCCATTAAATTTGTTTTCAGAACCAGGTTAGGGTTTTTCTTAAATTGGCTAACAACGCTTGATGCTGTGGTAAAACAAGGGTCAAACCAGACGTTTGACTTGTGTAAATTCGGAAAGTGTTTCTTGGCATCGCGCTTGCCAAACGCCTTTTCAATCTCTTTGACACGTGCGACTGAATAAACAGCTTTGCTTCTGCGACGCCATACCTTTTCAGTGAACGGGTCAAAGTTCTTCATGTTTTGAAAACCCATACCTGGAGCAAGTTGATTGTCGATATAAACGACGTATGCCACTTTATTTTCACTGACAAAAGCTTTGGTCACTTTAATGTTGCGTCCATCCAGTTCGAACTCGATCGTGTTATACAAGCCCTTCATAAAGTGGGAAATTTGGTCCCACTGCGCCTTGGTAATCATTCGCTGCTCCCGCTATGTACTAATTTGATAGCCGCTGCTGCGACAATCACGAATAAGAAAATCCATTCCCAAAGTCCCATAACCATTCCTTAAAAGTGCCCGATCCGGTCACTGTGATTGCCGTCCAAGCCCTGATTGATTTTCACCTGGCGGCCGTCTTGGATGCCGTCCCAGCGGGCGTTCTTGTCGCGCTTTACATCTTTGCTGTCGCGGCCTTCCAACTGCGGCAGTTCTCCATGCTGTTTGTCACGGAACAGCTTTATCAGCTTCGCTTCCTCGGGGCTTAGCGCCCACGAACGCAAATTACTGGCCACCCCACGGATCCAACCTTCGCAGTACAAATCTGCCCGATTAACCGTTGTTGCCCGCTTCAGCCGCTTATTTAAACCGGCTTGATAGTCACGGCGGGCCTTCACCAGCAATCGACTCAGCACTGAATAGCAATAACCAGCTAATTGGACCCGATCAATCGGTCCGTTGAATTGGATTTTTACGCGCTTAAAACCAAATATCCGCACTGAAAACACACCAAAGGTGCTGTTGACCAAAGTGATTAATGACACTGCCCACTGCGGCGGTTTCTGGCTACTGTTGATGTCCGTGACCGTTTCGCTGCCCATTTCCTGCAGCTCAATGTCTGTCATGGTCAGGTTGTGCTCTGCCATCATTTTTTGAGCCATGCGCAGTGCGTTGGCCGCCTCGTGTTGATTGGCACTTTTGCCCAGAGCCATTAATTTTTTGATTTTTTGCAAAATACGTTCTGACAATTCCTATCTCCTTCGCTGCTCATCAGTACCAAGCCACGACGCCTGGCAGACGCAACCGGCGAACCGGCTGCGTTTCGCTTAAATCGAATCCAGCAGCGTTTTTGCTGGCGTAAAGGTCACGGCTTTTTTCGCTGGGATCACAATTGACTCACCAGTGCGTGGGTTACGGCCAACGCGGCTGGCTTTCATTTTGAATTTGAACTTACCAATGCCGGTCAGTGCCGGTTCGTCACCGCGTGCAATTGCATCCGTAACCACGCTGGTCAGGCTATCCAGCAGCGCAGTCACGTCTGCTTTGCTCACAGCGCGGTCATGGCTGATGGTCATTTTTTCTGTCACAGCGGCGATTAATTGTTGTTTGTTCATGGTCTTTTCCTTCTTAGTGGTTTGAGTTGAGTTGTAAAAAATTCATATACATCCGCGCTTCAGCAATACTTTCACGGATATCTGAAAGCGCTTCGTGGCTGTAGGTTTTATGCTCCAGCGCAGCTGTGGCAAGCTTGGGTGCCCAGTAGCGTGCCGCCAATGCCACAGCAGAGGCGTCAAACTGGCGGTAGTGCAGATATGCTTGCAATGAGGGCATTTGCGCACTGATAAACATCCGATCCAGCAGGATGCTATTACCCGCCATCACGCCGCCGGTTTTGGCTTTGCGGTCATACGCCGCAACGCCATTGTTTTTCAGGTGGCAAAGGATTTGCTCTTCGGCTTGCGCCAGGCTGATGCCGCTTGCACGGCAACGGTCTAACAGGCCGGATTTTGCGTGGGTATCCAGCGCCCACTCATGACAGCGGCCAATGACTGCATCATCGTGGTGAATAGTGATCTGCAGCGGCTCGCCAACTTCGTTGAGCTGAGTGTCAGTAATAATCACAGCCACCTCTAAAATCGGGTAATAGCTGCAACCCATCTGGCCACCTGGCAACAGGCCAGACAGACCACCAGTTTCGATATCAATCCAAACCAAATAATTTTTCATTCGTTCGCATCCCGATTATTCGAAACATACGCCTTCAGCACTTCAAAATCCGGCTGCTCTGTTTCCACAAAATCCACAAATTCCGCGACATTGAGCTGGTAAACTTTGGCAACACCAGCCAGCAATTCGTCATACCCTGGCAGCAACGGCTGCCACTCCATCTGGTACATTTCAGCCAGTGCTATGGCATGGCTTTGCATGGCAACAATGCTGTGCAGCAATGGGTCGTCCAGTGCTGCTGCTTTGAAATACTCCTCAAAGTCAGTCATCATTGCCGCCCAACATAAGGCGCTGTCAGCGGCTCAATGCCTTCGCCCAGGATCCATTTCAGTGCGGCGGCCACGCCATCTTCGAACGTCATATCTGGCGCGTTGGTGCCGTAGGTGGCTTTCAAACGTTGAGCTGCAGCCAGCTCAACTTTGATTTGTTCAGGGGTGAGTGTTGCCATGGCTACTGTGCTCCAAACAGAAACGGGTCAAGCTCAACCGCAGAGAACTGCAGCGTGATTGGGCGGTATTCGCCGTTTTCGCTACGGTAATAAAACAGGTAGTAACTCGCGGTGTCGTGCACCTCCAGGGCGTCTTCCAATGCCTTGACAGCTTGGGTCCACAGCGGATGGTTGATGTCGGTGTTTTTGATGTCGATTAAACGGCTGACGCTGATTTGGTTTTCTTTGCCACCACCAAAGGCGCGACCAACCAGTTTTTTCAGTGCTTCGTCGACGCCTGACGTGGCCATATTCAGATACTGAAAAAACAGCTGGCGCGCGGCTTCAATGTTGGCATTCACCTGCACTTTGTCGCGCATGGTGCGGGCCAGCTTTAAGGTGCCATCAAAGCTGGTCAGTTCGATGTTGCCTTTGATGCGGCTCATTTTCTTAATGCCGTGCTCTTTGGCCAGCGCTGCAATAAACTCTGGGATCACGTTCGACAGTTCGGTTTTCAGCTCGGCCAACTGGCGATTAATAGCCACCGCCTGGGGAATGAACCGGCGCACAATTTCATCGGCCTGGCGCTTGTCAGCAGGCACGTTCTCGATGCGAATAAGGTTGCCAGTGGCATCAAACATGAAACCTTCTGGTGCCGTTGTTGGGTTGATATAGTTCTGAATATTCATCATTGTTTCCTTTAAGGCCAAATTTCATCTTTAAGCTTACTTACAACACGATCCAGCAGTTGCAGTTCGCCCTGGTTCAAATTCTGAACGCCGTAGTCATGTGCTTTGAGCACAACACACTCTTCCTCTTGGTTAAGCTCTACAGTCCTTGCCTTTCCAGCGGCAAGACTTTTGTAATATTCCAGTGATTGCATGTTTTTTTCCTTGTTAAAGTCATGGTTAAAAAGCGTTTAAATGGCTGGTTTATTCAGCACTTGTTTGAAAATTGAGTTGACCAACATCCGGTCCACCCGCTTGGTTTCGTCTCTGCTGCAAACGCTCACCAGGTGCGGCAGCAGGTTTTCGCATAGCAGGCGGGCATTGCCTTCCACGCGCTTATGCAGCCATGTCCACCAGGTTGGATCCGCATCCACCAATGGCAGTGACATCTGGGTCAGGCTCTGGAACAGGTGTTTGATATCTTCGCTATCAAGCTGCCCCTTCGGCGTTGGCCAAAAGCACACGCGGCTGGCGATCAGTTCGTAGCGCTCTTCGGCTTGCAGGCGGTCAGTCAGTTTGGTGTTACCAATCAGCACCACGCCGATTTGGGCGCGGTCGCTAATGGTGCGCAGTGGGTCTAACGCGTTCGGCTTACATTTATCCGTTTCATCTAAAATGATGATGCGATCAGCGCCGTGCAGTGTTCGAATAATCGTGTCCATCGTGCGGCTAGCCGTTTTCAGCTTCGGCAACCCCAGCATCATGGACAGCTCTGCCAGCAGGATGTTGGCGGTCATTTGTTCATGGCCAACAACCAGCAGGGTTTGCGGGTTCTGGCGGATGTATTCCTGCAGGCCGTAGGTTTTGCCAAGACCAGGGGCACCGGCAAATACCGAAAAGCGGCGGGCACGTCTGGCATGAGCACAAGTGTAATCAATCAGTTCAGACATACTGGTTTGCACAAATGGCACATCGCCATAGCGCAAATTCAACTGCGACAGCACTTTTTGCCGTGCCGATGTCGCCGTCTCTTCAGCGGCTTGGGTTGCTGAGGTTTGCTCTGCAATCTGTGCAGGTTCAATCGCGGCCCAGATGGCTCGCAGATGTGCAGATGGATCCGCGTTATATTTGCCATTCACAATCTGGCTGAACCAACCAGCTGTTTTGCCCAGCTTTTTCGCCACGTAACCGGCAGTTACCCCGCTTAATCTCAGCTCTGGCGCATCCAGGCGTTGCAGGATTTTGCGTGAAAGCTCTATGTCTTCAGCTGAATATTTGTCAGTGAATTTGTCGGCCTCTTCCAGCTCAGACATTTTCAGGTCGCCGAATACAATCTTCCACAATTCATCCAGCACTTCCGTTGGATTGTCAGCACTCCTTTCATTCAGCACTAAATCAACTAATTCCATGCTGACCGTTTTGCAATAATCTAACGGTTGCAGTTCACGCGCT
The DNA here is from genome assembly GCF_059620065.1 of Rheinheimera sp. B2H12. NCBI lineage: Bacteria > Pseudomonadati > Pseudomonadota > Gammaproteobacteria > Chromatiales > Chromatiaceae > Rheinheimera > Rheinheimera sp. B2H12. The sequence goes on from NZ_CM184363.1 coordinate 3,367,961, forward strand.
TCGATCGCTTCGCGCAGCTTTAGGGCCATCTTGCGTTGAGTAGCGTTGTATCTAAATGGCATTTTTTTTGGTTTATACATAACGTTGCTCCAGTAACTGTTCTAATAAATTCTCTGATTGGCTTGGATGCAGCTGCAGCAGATCTGCCATCAGCGGGGAATGGTCATCCAGCGGTAATTGCAGCGGTGCCACGTTGTCCAGCGCGGGTATGTCTGCGCTGAGTTCTGTCAGTTGCTGCATATCAATGGCTTGGCCCAAAGCCGCGCGGTGGCGCACTTCCGAAATTTTGCGTTGCAGGCGTTTTTCCTGACCCACCAGACGATTTTGCTGCGCCTCTTCAATGCGGCTGGTAGGAATGGCAGACACCTTGGCTTTCAGCTCAGCCAGCATTAAAAAACTGCCGTCCAGGCGCAGCAGCGCAATGTGGCTATCGTTGTGCAGGTCGTATTCGGCCAGCAGCTCTTCGCCATTAAACTGATGCAGATAATTCGCGCTGTAATCACGTTTGTGCAGCCGGACGCGGCCGCGCAGCACGTTAACCTTGGCGCGTGGTCTGATTTGGTAATCAGCCATCCCAACCGGCACCCGCTCCAGCTCTTGCCAGACGTCCCAGCGTGTTTTGCCTGGTACTTCCGGGTGCGGCTGGTGGTGATACCAGTCCAGGAACCCTTTAAAGCCCGCGATCCATTCGTCCAGACTTGGCAGCTGGATTTCGCCGGATTTAGCGCGGCGAAGCACTTCGGCCTTGTGGCGTTCGTCGTGGTCACGGCCGCAGTAGCTGATAAAGGTTTTGCCTAAACGGTCTTCCATGGTTAAGAAAAACCGCTCAATCCACTTGGCGCGGGCATTACCTGGAATGGCAAACAATGGCTCTATGTTGAACTGGGCATAAAAGCCAGCCGTGTCATCGTTCATCATCGCGCTCTTGTAGCCAGAGCCGTTATCCAGATACAACATGGCTGGCACATGGTCATGCGTTGCCATGGCCCGGCTGAGCGCAGTCAGGGTGCTGATAGCACTTTCGGCTTCAGAGATTTCCCAGCCCACAATGACGCGACTGCGAACATCCATAAATGCGGTAAGTTCTGCGCGCCAGGGACGGCCGGTATTTGGGTGCGCCAGGTACACATCAAGTGAATGGCCGTCAGCGTTGTACATAAATCCCGCCGGTATTTGGTCGGTATGGCGGATCCGATGGTCCTTGTGCTTTTCGCGATACAGCTTTGCACTCATGCGATACATGCTGTCTGGCCCAAGCTCATGCGGCATTGAGTTAATAAAAGCGCGGACACGGGCAGCTGTAGCGGTTGAAAAGCCAAGCCTTACCAGGTGATCTGCCACCATTTCAATAGAAGGTTTGTTGGGGCTGTGATACAGCTCAAGCGCCTTGGCTTCCCACAGATGCACTGTGCGGGCCTTGCCTTTGTAACCTGGCACCAATCCATCCATGCCATCTGATTTGTATTGGTTAAACCAGTTATACAGCGTAGAGCGGCCCGGCAATTTACCCAGGAGCGCCAGCGCCTGGACTACTGCCAGACTGGCAGAACCGGCTGTAATTTCAGCTTGCAGTGCAGAGATAGCGATATCCACTTTGCCACCACGTTGGTTGATATCACTGACGATGGCATAACGAGCCTGGGCAGTGCGGCGGGCTTTGTCTGACGCTTTGGCAAAACCGGTATCTGCCGCCGGGTTTGACAGCGCCGGTAATTGAGCGAAACGGGCAACTGCTGGGTGCATTATTTGAACCCCCGCTGCATTTCATACATGGCCAGCATGTATTCACGGTTGGCGATGGCGTTTTGCCATTCCTGGTGGCTAAACGCCGGTAAATGCTCGGCGCCAGCCAGGTTGCTATTGAACTCACCAAACAGATTTTGCAGCATCTGGTTTAACCGCATTTCAACGGCCATCCAGCTATGCCACACCGTTTGCGCGGCGGCTAAACGTTGCTCTGGCGTAAACTGGCGGGCATTAATCAGCTCGTTAACATCAACAAACGCCTTTTCGACAAATTCACTTGCAACAGAGCTTTGGCCCAATGCGTTTTGGCGAATGGTGCCAATCAGCTTTGGCCAGCCCTGAACGTCAGTGCTTTTAGTCAACTGTGCCAGGTTCATCTGATTAATTGCAGCCGCTGCACGCTCTTCGGCCTCGGACTTTTCCACGCGCAGGCGCTTCACTTCTTTGGCCAGTTCGCGGCTGCTGAGTTCGGACAAACCTTCGATGGTTTCATCGTCCATTCTGTCGATAAGTTGAATGGGTAGCTTTGCCATTTCTCGCAGTTGGGTATGGTTCATTCCCAAAAGTCCGCGCGCGCGGACTTTTGAGTCGGGCAGCATAATGAACATGTTGGCAATTGCCATACATTCGAAAGCAACACTGCGAGCCAAACCAGAATTTTCGATTCTTTCCTTGAACTCACCATGCGAACACTGGCTTTTAACCTGCAGCAACAAAAGCCCTTGCTTTAATGAAGCCAGCTGTTTTCTCTCTTCCAAACGCACGACTTCTTCCATAGCTTCATCGGCAGAATCAGGAAAAATCAACTGAACTTGAGTCGCTAGCGCTTCCAGCCGCTCAATTGGCATAGAGGTATCGTTATCAAGGATTACTGGGGGCTTAGCCATACTCACTTACTCCGGCCGAATTAGACGGATAAGTTCGGCGGCCATTTTTTCAGCTGCTTTTGATTTATCAGCCGCATCAATTTGAAGTTCGGCATATTGTTGAAAAAGCTGACCACGCTGATCCACAGCCTTGAATGCAAGTGGTTGAAGTAGCAAATTAACTGGCTCAATGCTTCGTACGGCCCAACAAAAAGCAGGTAACAAATGGACTGGCATAAATTGATCAGTACCTGGACTGAACCATTTATTTAACTTGTTGGCAGACACCACGTTTTCGCCGCCAATAGCGTCATTCATACGATCTGCAAGCAGTGGACGGCTCATACCTGAAGTCCGCATTAGCTTGCTGCATTCGGCTAAAAAAACATGGTAAACATCCATCTGTTGTGGAGTTTCGGAGTTGAAAACGCTTGCTTGTAAACTTTTAATTAATTCATCCATTTGAAAATTCCGCCAAAGTGCTGGTAAAAATTACTAAACAAAAACCCTGTTGCAAAAACGCAAAAGCAATTAGTGTTATTGCAACACTTGATATTCTCTTAACTTGTGTTCTATCTCTGCCCGGCGCTTATCACGCGTCGGTTTTGTACTGAAGTAAGATTCGACATCCCCAAACACTTGTTCGAGTGGAAGTTTGATGAGCGTGCATATCGCTTTGGCGACTTTGATTGAGTAGCTTCTGCGGTGCATCACATTGCTTATATGGCTGTGAGAGCAACCAAGCACAGACGCAATATCACTGATAGTCGTATCCGACTCTTGTAATTTCAGTTTGATTTGCGCGCCAGTTAAATTGGGCTTCGTCATGTGGTAACATCCTTTTGAAATATGGTTTTATAAAAAACTTGCAACGCTTTGCTTTATTGCGTGACTGCAATATACATTTGCATATTTGCAAATGTCAACACCAAAGAGTTGCGTATTAGCAAATATATTTGCGTATAGGCATTGCCAATGATTTTGCAAAAAGATAAAGTTGATAGCGTTAGGTCATCTCGTGTCCTGGAAGAGCTGCAAAAACGTTTAGGCGTAAAAAGCAAATCTGAACTGGCGCGATCGCTTGGCTTGGCTCCAAGTACTTTGCTCAGACAAGAGACAAACGGCGAACTGCCATATCGTCAATTAATTGAATTGGCGGAGATGAATGGCTGGTCAATGGATGAATTGTTATGTCTGAAAGAGTCTGGAAAATCTCAGTCAGCGGATCATTCGTCTATTGAGCTGATGACCCGATATGTAGCCATGGTGGTTCGGGTATCTGAGAAATATCTAAATAGTGTTGAAATCAAAAAGAGGGATTTGGGCGATAAAAAAATTGCCAGTCTAAGGATTGAATTAGCAAAAATCCTTATGGAATTAGCGATTACAACCCAAGGCAATGAAGCTGCCATAGATTTGGCATGTCGCTCAATCCTAACTATTAACAGTGTATAAATGCACAAATAGAAAGGGTTTATAATGAAAAATGGATTGCTTTTAGCTTTAACTTTATTCTGTACAACTTCGGTAATGGCTGAAAACAGAGCAAAAATAGAACACATGACGGTCAATCTTAAACTGCCGGATAATTCTAATTTAACTGTTGATATGAGCTTTGACTGTGGAAGTTATTACGACAAAACCGCAATGATTGTCACAAGTCGCCAAGGTGCTGAAATTTTAGCAACAGCTTATGAAGCACTATATGGTCCGGCAGCTGGTAAAGCTGTAATGGATAAATGGAATAATAAAGCGAAATCGACAGATCCTCGTTTGCCCACCTTCATCCTAGTACGTCCTCCTGTGGGTAAATCATATCTAGTTAAAGCCAACGATGTAAAATCTAAGCGGAGCGATTTAAAGATTGATCCTTTAAATGAGAATAAAATTGAGTTAAAGGCTCCAGCTTTTGATTTGACGGAAGTTAGCGGCACATGTGGTGCTATTGAGCATCCGAATAATTATTAGAGTATAGGAATAAAGGGCACTTCAAGTGCCCTAGTTGAAGGGAATGTATGGAAAAGCTCTTATTAATTGTTTGTATGTTGTTTGCATCTGCATTCTTAAATGCGGCAACGCGACAAAATGTTGAAATACCAATCAGTATTCCTATAGCTGATGCAGTTCAACATCAACAGGACCTGTATTTTGCAAGCCATGTGGGTCTTTTAAAGTTATCAGATGGTAATTTATTCAAGTTGAAAGATTCCGGAATTGATTTAGGCCGTTTACGCCAGGTCGAAATTAGCCAGGACCAAAATCACTTGTATGCAGGTGGGTTTGGTTTATTTCAGCTAAATCTAACTGATTACAGTGTGATAAAAGTATTTCCAGGCTGGGTAAGCCGGTTCGCAATATCTGACAAATATTACTATGTTGATACTGGTAGTGATTTATGGGCACTGCCAAAAGATGAAACCGGAACGAAAACAAAAATATTTGAGTTCCCAATAGTTGCGATTACTCAAGTTGACCGCGAAGTTTTTGCCCTCACACAAGGTGGTCTGTATGCATTGATGAATACGGTGTCACGTCTTGTTAAGCAAGGCCAATTTAAGAGTTTGCTTTCCAACCCGCTTTACATGGTCATGACTGATTCTGAGTTCATGCACGTTTTTAGCCGAACAACAAATCAATGGCATAAATTCACACTCCCAAAAAACGTTTCTAAAATAGAAATGAGTTCACAAGAAGATGCTGTGTGGGTTCGAAGTAATGGCATTTGGAAGAAATTCAGCCTTATCAATTTCCAACTGCTTGACAGCATTGATAAACCAGCAGCATTTTTTTATGACAGTCCATCTGGACCCGTACTTTTTGATGGGACTACATTAACGCTTAATAAAAAAATCTCAATATTTGATATTCAATCAAAATCCTTGGTGGCTTCGGCTGTCATAGAACCTTTTATTTATCAAAGTTCTGCGGGAGTTTTTGCAAGCGGCGTGGGTGGAATTTATTCAGTTACAACTGGTGAAATAGTTTTAAAATCGGATGAGCACATTACTTCATTCGAAACTAGAGATGGAACCAATTTTACAATCGGCACTAATAAAGGCGTTATCTTACCCGATGGCCAGTTAATTAATAACGGGTTTGTATCTGACATTGAGAGATATCAAGAAGACACAATGATAGCCTTTGAGCACAGCATTTATAAATTAAATCAAGGCGCGCTGGTTCAAATACCTACAGATGAGCTAAAGGGTCAAGAAATTCTTAACCTCAAAAGCGAACAAGGTAAATTTTTTGTTTTAACTGATAGCCATATTTTTACTTACGACAATGAACTAAAAAAAATTGCAAGCCTTAAACAAGCTGTTTGGGAAGATGTTGCAGTCATCAAAAACAAACTTTACGCACTCAGCTATAACCATGGAATTTTTGAAGTTGGTTCGGACGGAAGCCTCAATAAAATAGATTCGCTGCAGTCATTACCGAACCGATTTTTTGTTCATAATCAATCAGTGTATGTAATTGGCCGAGAAGGGGTTTGCAGATTAGATATTAACATTGCTTATTGTAAGCAAATATCAGCTAGTGTTACAGGACGTTCTAGCGCTGTTACGAACAACGGTATTTATTATAGTAACCCACATGGCGTTTGGTTACTTGATGAACGCGCATTGGTTTCGAATCCAATTTTGCAGTATGTCGTGTTAAATCAGCGAGCAGTAATAGATAAAAATATTAAGCTCAATTCGGGCCAAGCTATTGTTCTGCATTTCGATAGGAAAGACGGTACGGTTTTTCTCGATGGAAAAGAGTACTCAATCTATAACCATCAAGTTGTACTTACCCCTGAAAAGTCCGTTCAGGTAAACGGGTGGTATATCGATGTAAAGCAACGCATAAGTTGGTTGTGGCTGCTACTTGTACCAGTTATGGGCATTGCTTGGTGGGCGCTCTGGTCTTTAGTCAAGGCAAAATCTGTTGCTAATGCTGAGTTTGTTCGCCTGTCAAGATATCAACTTCACGCCGATGAAATTCGCAAAGCATGTGATATGTCTCTTGATATATCCCATAAACTTAATATGAACAATGAGCTTGCGTTATCAGATGCCATTTACAAGGCTCAAGAGCTTCAAGAAATATTGTCGCCAATAGCTATGAATGCTCGCCTACGTGATACTGACAACTTAACTTTTGCGATAAACAGCCATGTCGCCAGTATATTCAGTATCCACCCTGAACTAGATGTTAGTATCGGGGAGTGCGATAAAATTAACAGCAAGTTGAATGCTGATGCCTTTCATCTTTTGATCCATATGTTGCGGTACGCTATTGACCAGTTGGGAGCAAGCAAAGCTGTGATTCATGTATTACGTGAATCAGAGAACGATTGTCTGTTGTGTGTGGAGCATGACGGCAAAACTGAAACGAAACTCAATCGCTTAATCAGCCGTTCAACAGATCACATGATCATGAAAGCTATTGCCAGGGAGTATGGCCAAACACTGAAATTTTTCAGCAATGAAATAAATGTAATGCTATCTCACAACCCGCAAATCAAAGCAACACCGCAACAAGCTTACTTTTTGGCGTCTGCATCAAAGTTTGGTTTGAAGATTCAAAAATAAAATTCAAGCACTTATGCCACGGATGGCATTTCCCCCACTTTGAATTACCTCTGATTGCCGAGCATCCGCTGTATGTGGCAATATCCATATATTCGTTTCAAGACAAGCGATTACACCGGAAGTCCAAGCACAAACATGGAGACAATATGAAGAAAATTCTTTGCCTGGCATTAGCTATCGCCATATCGGGTTGCACAACTGTTAGTTACAACGGAGCTGATACCGTAACTAGAGGTGTTGATTATCCAAAAGTCGGAACAGAGATGACCGCATATGTTGGCGATCACATGGTCGAAAAGGGGCTGATTGCTGAACAAAGCGTGCTCGTTATACCAAATACTATTGATGGCTCGACCTACGATATTCCTGCAGGCACATATCTGCAGATAGGCGCTGACAAAATACAAAACTTTTATTCGACAGTTACTATAGGGGGCAATTACAGTGTGAAACCAGCACTGCTGGCTGATCCTGCTAAAGCGATATCAGTCAAAAAAGGTCTTGGCCAGGATGTTTGTGTAATTACCCTGTACGGTGTGAGTTCTTGCTTCAAAGGTCAGTATTCAAGAAAGCGGCAACTAGCTGAATCTGCAAAAAGCTTCCAACAGACTTTGATTTACAGTGGTCGGGTTGGCGACAAAATTAATATCGGCTACCGTGAATTCAGCAAAGACATTGCCAGGCCCGCATTCAACAATGATGTCGAATATGATTTATCGACATCAAAAGTAATTGGGTATAAGGGGGCGTTAATTGAAGTTATTAAAGCTGATAACAGCAGCATTACCTACAAATTGATTCGCAACTTCCCATAATGCCGTCAGAGCGCCATTACGGCGCTCTTGACTCTCCAAGCACATCAAATTAACGCTTTTTAAAAAACGCTCCAGAATCGATTCTAAGAACTTCACCACCCGACCCACTACCATGCCTTGACTCGAACCCGTTTAAACAAATTTAAACTATGTTTAAACGGCAATTAAACATGGTCTGCTGCTCCGTCTTGGCTCCGATTTGTACGTTTGCGTTCGTCAGCCAGAATTCATGAGTTTCCATCCAATTCCTAATACAGCTGTAAAGTTCTTTCCAAGCTTTCATAGCTTTGATTCTGAATATGATACCTGAGGCATATTTTTCAGGACTCTTCATGGTGAAGAGTGGCTTTTGCCTTGGAGCAAACCATGCAATACACAGAAATCGCCGTACTAGCGGTTGGCCTTGTATTTGCCAAGGAACCACTTTTAAAGCTTTGTAAAACTTTATTTGTCTCTATACAGACTCTGTGGGGAGCGTACAAAAAATGACTAATACAGATAAAAGCACCATGCAACCATCTACTCACAACACAATGACAAATGAACACGTTTTAAAATGCGTCGTAAATTTATACCAATCATTCGGGCGAGATATATGCCTGTCAGGTGGAGCCCTTTATACAGAATCTAAAGTAATCCTCAATGAGCAACAAACAGAATTACTCAAGTTGCTATTCAAGAATAAATCACAGTTTAGAACTTTTACGCTTGATATTGATTACAGTGGAGTCACTGATGCAGAAGATATTCATCAAGGTGACGAATGCACCGATTTAAAAATAAGATGCCCTGCCGGAATGTTTTTTTTTCGTAACTCGGCTGAGTTATTAGAAAGCAGTTCTGTATACTTGCTGCAAGGAAGTACGCTCCCAGAGTTTTTCTACCTGACTGATATTGGTTACATCAGCACCAGTAGTAAGCCACTACCTAAATTGGTAAAGTTAAAAGCAATACTCCAATGGGTTGAGTATCTTAAAAGCATCTCAGACATTTCGCGAAATACAAGTGATGGTGTTTGTTTATACTTTTTGGCGCATAGCGGCAGTGCTGATGACTCAAACAAAGCAATCGAGATTAATCTGTCGAACATCGAAAAGTTGTGTGTTTTACCTTACATTTCAGAATTGGAAGATGTGAAAAATTTCATAAGCAAATCTGAGTATGGTGATTTTCAAAAAATGTTTTTTCAATTGGCCATCGTCGAAATATTAAAATCGGCTGGAATAGATAACTGTAAACAAAAAGACCAGTCCGAGCTGCTTTTTAACAATCTTGAAAATATAAAAAATGCCTTTTATGAACACAGTGAAGACTTTGTTAAAGCCCAGGCGCGCTTTAACATGAATAGCCTAACCTGGGAAAAATGGCATCCAGTCATTCTTGCAGTCATTGCTGTTGCTGCATGGTGTTCTTTTAACCCCACGTTCTCTTTTGGAAATAATGACCTTTTGAACGCAACACTGAACCTCAGTGCCATTCTGACCGGCTTTTTGGCAACAGCAAAAGCTTTATTAATCACCCTCGATACGCCTGTTATGCAGCGTATCTCAGAGGCTGGCTATATTAAGGAATTGGCTAACTACATGAGCAACGGCATTCACTTTAGTTTTGCTCTTTGCTTGCTGACACTTGTTGGTTATTTCTTGCCGAAAAATAAGCCAGAATGGTTTATCTGGGGATGGATATTTTTGTGTGTTGCATCAAGCTTGGCTTTTTTGCGCGTAACTCGCGTCCTGGTGAAGTTACTTGCCCGTAAACGGACGGAATTCTAACTCCACTGTAAAGTAATTTCCGTCTAACCTAATTTCCAAACCAAAGCATGCTAACCCCAGTCAACTAACTGGGGCTAGCAATGTCTTCCAAAAAACCCAAAAATACCAAATTCGACTGGTTCGAAATTTTCCGTGCTGGCAAGCACACGGACAGCAAAGGCAAAGAGGCTGAGTTTAGCGCGGCCGATTTGCAGTCTGTGGTTAGCAATTTCAAACCCAAAACAGCGCCACTGGTGATTGGCCATCCTGACCAAAACGACCCGGCTTGGGGTTGGGCTGCTGAGCTGAAAATTGAAGGCGACAAGCTGTTTGCCCGCGCTGATGATGTGGCAGTTGATTTTGCCGATGCCGTCGAATCAAAACGCTTTCCTAACCGCTCTGTGCGCCTGGTGAAGACCGCCAACGGCTATGAGCTTGGCCATATTGGCTTTTTGGGTGCTAAACCGCCTGCTGTTGGCGGTATGCAGTGGCAATTCAATGCAGCTGATGCAGAAGCCGTCAGCTTTGAATTCGCCCTGGATGACCAAATCAAATCGCTGACTATTGATACCGGCAACGCTGTGGTGACGCTGTTTCGCAAGCTGAAGTCGTTTTTCATCGAGCGCCATGGCGCTGAGGCTGCCGACAACATGCTGCCAGATTGGCAGATTGACGGCCTAGCCGGTCAGGCGGCTGTTGCTGCAGAAGAAATGTGGAAAGAGCGCTCAGCGGCCAGCCAGACCGAATTTAATGCAGCCCTTAGTGCCAAGGATGTCGAATTACAAGCCGCCCGGACAGAGCTGGAGCAGCTACGCCAGGCCAGCAAAACACTGTCGTTTGCGGCGGCCCTGACTGAGGCACAACAGTTTGTCGCAGAGCTTAACAGCGGCACAGCACCGCGTTTAACTAAAACAGACGGCGTTGCCGATTTTCTGGCGCACCTGAGCAGCCAGGATGCCACGTTTGATTTTGCTGCTGCAGATGGCACCACTCAGCAAAGCAACCAAGCCGCTTGGTTTAAAGACTTTTTAAAGTCCTTACCCGAGCAAACCACTCTGACCCAACCCTTTGACAAGAAAACACCGGTGGAACTGGACGCGCCCGCGATGGCGAAGCTTGCCAGCGATTACCAGCAGTCCCAAAAAGCCCAGGGCATTAGCATCACCATAAGCGGTGCCATGGAACATATCAAACAGCAACAAAAGGTTTAAGCATGAACCCTATTCGCAATTACGAAATTGCCGCGCCCATCACCAAGGGCCGGATTGTGGCTTACACGGCGGTAGAACGTCAGGTCGAAAAAGCCAATACCACTGCTAAGTCCATCTGTGGTGTGACGGATCAGGAGTCAACCAACAACGGCCGCATTGATGTGATCAAGTGTGGCCCGGCGCTGGTTGAGTTCGGTGGATCAATTGATGTCGGTGACATCCTTGTAACCGACGCCGAAGGGCGCGCAGTGGAATTGAACAAAGCGCCACTTGCCGAAGATGCCACCTGTTGGATCCTCGGTGTGGCAGAAGAAACCGGCGTGCTCGGCTCATTCGGCATCGTGTACGTCAACCCGCATATCATTGTGAAATAAGGATTTAGCAGATGTCTAACGGCGTACCATTTACCCCAAATATTGAGCAAGCAGCGATTGCCATCGCCTATCGCAATCGAGCCATGATTGCAGACCAGGTGTGCCCTCGGGCACCGGTCGGTTTAATGCAATTTAAGTACATGGAGTTTGATCCGGCAGAAACCATGACCACAGTGAATACGAATGTTGGTCGTAAATCGTCACCCAACCAGGTTGAGTTCAGTGCCAAAGAAAAGACTGAATCTGTTTCAGATCAGGGTCTAACTGATGTGGTGCCCGGCGATGATATCAAGAACGCTCCTGCGAACTACAACCCGTTGAACCACGCAGTGGAGTCCATCACAGACTTAATTGAACTTGGTCGTGAAGTTCGGGTCGCTCAACTGTTCAGCACTCCAGGGAATTATGGTTATAAGCAATCGCTGACTGCAAACGGCTTTAAAAAAATCACTGATCCTGACTGCAATATCTTTGCACTACTGACAGAAATGTTAGAGCGCCCATTGATGCGTCCGAATTCGATGGTGCTGAACTCATTTGTCGCCACCAAAATCCGCATGAATCCGTCATTGATTAAAGGTTTTAATGGCTCTGTGGCAGATACAGGCATGGTGCCGTGGCAATACATCAAAGATGTCTTTGAGCTGGAGAATATTTATGTTGGCCAGGCACGTGTTAACACCAAAAAGAAAGGCCAAGAAATGGAGCTTGCCAACACTTGGGGCAACTTCATCAGTCTGCCTTACATCGATCCGCTGGCCAACACCAACAACAACCGGATGACCTTTGCACTGACCGCACAATATGGCGACCGTATTTCAGGCAACCGGGATGTGTCTGCTGGTATTCGCGGCGGCGTGGAAGTGATGGTCGGTGAGTCGGTCAAAGAGCTGATCATCGCGAAACAAGCGGCCATCCTGCTGACGGACGTTGTGTAATGCTGACCGCCCAGCGATTTATCGACAAAGTGGGCATCAACCTGCTGGTTCAGTACGCCTCCGGGCGTCTGGCCACGCCAGGGCAATTTATCACTGTGCAGGATGTGCAGCTGGCGCTGATTGACCAGGCGCAGACGGAATTGCAGGAGTCGATTGCGAACTGGTATCAGGTGTCGCTGGTGCATGTGCAGTCGGTGGTGACGGGCTATATCAGCCGGTTTAGCGTGACCAGCGATGAACTTGCACAAAGCCTGGTGCCAGGGCTGGCGATTGATTTGCTGCAGTATGAACTGTGCCCGAATCCATCCGAAGAGCTTATTCGGCGGCGTGATTACGCCACGGCACGCCTGAAGGATATTGAAAAAGGCGTGATTAAGCTGACTGAGCATGATCCTGCCAGAGTGCCAACCACGGGCCTTAAAACAGTCCGCGCTGGCAGTCGGTTTGACTGGAACGGTTATTAATGGCCTGGGTGTTTGTTGGGATCAGCGGTGATGCCATTGATGGCCTTAAAGCCCTGGCGGCGCGCACCGGAAGCGCCCGCGATGTGCTGGATGACATCGGGGCGTTTTTGGACAGTGATGTCCAACTGCGGTTTTTGCAGGAGCAGGCACCGGATGGCACCCGCTGGGAGCAATCTGCCGCAGCTGAAGAGCGCGGCGGCTTAACCCTGACAGACACCCGGCAACTGGCCAGCAGTGTGACGCACAGCGCCACGGATGATGAGTTAATCCACGGTATGGGTGAGAAATACTCCGCTATCCACCACTTTGGCGGCAGGACTGGCCGCAATAAGTCGGTGACGCTGCCAGCCCGGTCCATGATTGGTATCGCGCTGATGCAGCGGGAAGAAATCGACAACATTGTGAAGGATTGGCTGGTATGAATTCCCAACACGCAAGTTTTAACCTGGATTTAAACGCCATTGAACAGCGGTTAAAACAGGATTTAAACGGCCAGGCGCATGTCGGCTTTGCTTCGGACTTTAACGCTGTCAGAAGCCAGGGCGTGCAAATGCCGACGCTGTTTGTGCTGGCGCTGGATGAAGACTACAAGGCCGCTGATGAAGTCACCTGCGAAATCACCCTCAAACTTAACGAGCTGTTTGCCGTGATGATTGTACTGCCGGTGATGGTCGGCAATGCTAATTCTGATTTGCAAATCAAAAACCTGCGCGGTCTGGTGCGCCAAAGCCTAACTGGTTTAGTGCCAGCAGGCTGGTCGCCTATTTTGCCGCACCGGGGCCGCCTGGTGGAGCTAAACCGCGACACCAACAACCTGATTTACCAGGCGCAGTTTATGACCGAGCGCCTGATTGACGTGACCACGAGGCCGCTATGAGCAAACCCAAATCGCAAGACAAACCAGAAGCGCTGACTGCAGATGAAGTGATCGCCCTGGCGCAGCAAACCGGCGAGATTTTAGAGGGTGTGATTGACGCACAGCGCTATCAACCCAAAAACGAGCAACCAAATACGGGAGAACCCGACGATGTGGCGATTTAAAGACAAAACGCTTTTGATGGCGAGCATGGGCGCAACGCTGGCCGTTGCCCATGCCATCTATGCGCTCGATGTTGAGTTTAGTATCGAACATGAGTCCGAAAACGAGCGACCGGCCAGCAATTACAGTGGCGCAGAGCTGCAGACGTTTTATGGCCATCATGTCAGCCTGAACTTTAAAACCCCGCTGGCCATTAGCGGCGTGGCAGGCACAGCACCTGTCACCAGCCCCCTGTGGCTGGCTTGCGGCTTTGCCCAGGTATCTGACGCAACCAAGGTGGTGTATAGCCGGGGCGCGGCCACTCCTGCGGTGGCCAGCTTTATCTTCGGCAAGCACACCCACGCCATTACCGGGCTTAAAGGCAACTTTAGCCTGGCGTTTGAAAAAGGCCGCCCGATGGTGCAGTGGCAGTTTAAAGGCGTCTTTGCGCCGCCCACGGCCAGCGCAGCAGCATTACAGCCGAACTGGGATAACTGGAAAAAGCCCGATGTACTGGGGCCGGAATATGGCAGCAGCTTTAAGCTCAATAACATCGCCATGACGCTGCATAAATTGAGCGTGGACGCGGGTAATAAGGTCATTTATGACCGCACTATCACAAGCTCCGCCATCGAAATCACCGGCCACGAAAGCAAAGGCCAGTTGACTGTGACTGCCACCGAACTGGCCACCTTTAACCCCTTTACCCTCGCTGGCGAAGTGGTGCCGTTTGAGTTTAAGCACGGCTCTGCGGCGGGTAAAAAAATCACCATTAGCGGCCGCTTGCAGCTGCCGGTGCCCAAATACGCCAACCTTAGCAGCGAGCTAACAGGCTATGAGCTGGAGGGAAATTTAATCCCGCTGGTTGGCAACGATGAACTGAAAATCACCTTTGAGTAATAACAGATGAAACTGAAATTTTTAGAAAAACTGGCAAATTACCAGATTAAAAAGCCGATTGAATTCACCTATCACGGCACACTGATTAAATTCACGGCCCACATTAAGCTGGTGAAAACGGACGAACTGCAACAGCTCACCAGCACCGGTGCCAGCGATGCGCAAACCGTACGGGAGCTGTTATTGGGCTGGGAAGGTTTTCAAGATGACGGCCAGGAAGTCACTTTTGATGCCGACACCTTAAACGAGCTTTTGGAATACGGCGGCATCGCCGGACGCCTGGCGGTGGAAGTCGTCAACGCCCAGTACGAGGTGCGCGAAAAAAACTAGCCCAGGTGGCCGCCTGGTATGTCGGTGAAGCCCCAAGCGAAGCCGACAGTGACCTTGCCCAGTTTATGGATAAAGCCGGGCTGCCACCCCCGCCACCGGTTGAAAAAGTAGCCCTGTTATTGCCGGAACTGGAGACCACTGTAAAGTCATTTACTGCCGTGACCACACAGTTTTTAAGAGATAAAGACAACATCGAAATCGCCCTGAATTATCAGGCGGCCGATGTTGCCTGGAGATACCTCGGGCTGACATTGCTGCCCCGCGATTTTGACAACATCCAGCGCATTGAGCGCTATGTATTAAGTCTGATCCGGGACAGCAATGAGCAACCTGAATTTACTGCTGAAATTACGCTACGACGGTAAAGAAGTCAGCTCTGGTGCCAACCAGAGCGTGGCTGATTTGCGGCGTATTGAGCAGCAAACCCGCACCCAAATTAGCACTAATCAGCAAGCGGCCAGCTCAGTCAACACCATCACCAGCGGTTATCACGCCATGGCCGCCGCCATGGGCACGGTGGTCGGCATCGGCACCGCGCAGAAGATTGTTAACGATACCGCGAGCGCCCAGCTGCTTGAGCAGCGGATGAAAAGCTTATCCGGCTCAGCGGCCGAGTATGCGGCTAACCAGGAATATCTGTTCGCCACCGCCGATAAGCTCAATACCAGCTACACCTCCCTGGCCGAATCCTTTACCAGCATGCTGAACCTACAGCGCGCCGGAACTGTCACCATGGCCGAAGGTAAGGCCATCACTGAAGGCTTAACCAACGCATCAAAAGCCCTCGGCGCATCGGATAACCAACTGGCGCTGAGCTTGTATGGTTTAAACCAGGCGTTATCCAGTGGCGTGCTGCAAACGGATGAATTAAACCAGGTTATGGATCCACTGCCTGGCTTATTGGGCGAGCTGGATAAGCAAGTCGCCAAAACCGGCATGACATTCCGGCAACTGACCGGCACGGGCATGATCACCTCGGCCATGTTCAAACAGTATTTGGTTGGCGCATTAGAAACCTACGAAGGTGCCGCAGAGCGCACTGAAGGCACTATTTCCGCGTCCTTTGCTGAGATGGGCAATGCCTATCAGAAGCTTATTCGCGAATACGAAAAAGAAGTGAACTTTGGCGTGGTGGCAGTGGCGGGTGTGCTGACCAGCAGCATGAATGCCCTGCGGGAAAACCAAACCCTGGTCGAAGGCTTAACCCTGTCCGCCTCTGCACTTGCATTAGTGTTATCAGGCCGTTTGGTAGGCGGCCTGAGTATGGCAACAGCCACAAAAATCAGAGACATCCAGGCCACCCGCGCCCAGCAGCTTGCCGAGCGCGAGAAACTGGCGGCCGTGGCGCAAGCGGCGACGGTTGAACATGCCCGCGCCCTGCAAATGCGTGATTATTATCAGTACACCCTCAAAGTCGCGCAGTCTGACCATTTACGTGGCGTGGCTATCACCAACCTGGCTGCGGCCAACCAACGCGCTATTGCAACCCAGCAGGCACTGAACCAGGCAACAGCCAACTATGAAGTGGTGGCCAATAAAGCCACTTTGGCCGCCAGGGCGCTGAAAAATGTCACGGCACTGGTCGGTGGTTTGCCGGGCGTGATCACCATCGCCGGTATGGCGTTGTTATCCTTTGCCGGTGATGCAGATACGGCCGCTGCCAGTATTAGTGGCCTCGATGATCGCGTCACCTCATTGCAGTTTGGGCTGGATAGTTTGGGACCCAAAGGTCGGCTGCAGCGTTTGGAAGAAATGAACACGCTGATGGCGACCATGGGCAATGAATCCAAAGCCCTGGAAGCGCAGCTTAAACAAACCCAAGCCCAGCTTGAGAACGGGTTTAAAATCAAACAAAACCCAGCGTATCAGCTCAACAAGCTGGTGGTGCCCCTCACCACCGCTGAAAAATCCTTGCTGGAAAAGCAGATCACAGAGCTGGACGCACAACTTGAACAAAAGCAAATGAGCCTGGCAGCGCTTAAACTCGATGCCGAGCGCCTGACCAAACCACTTAAACCCAGTGACAACAAAGGCGCACCGGCAAACAACGGTCCTCGCCCGTTGCCAACCAATATCCAGGAGCTGCAACGCGAATTACTGGGCGAAGAAGCCAAAATCAAAGACAGCTACCAGCGCCGCCGCGATATGGTGGCGATGTCGATGGCCAGTGACACTGCAAATAAACAAAAATACACCCAGTTGCTCAAAGCCATTGATGCGGCCGAAGCCAAAGAGCTGTCCGAGCAGCAACAAAAAGCCCTGAACGAAAAAATTCGCGCTGAAAATGAAGCCCGGCGCAAAATCGAACAGGACAAACAAGATGCCCATCAAACTGCCTTAGCAAGCGCTAAAGGCTTTGCCAGCCGTGAAGCCGCCGAAAGCTATGCCAATGCACTTGCAGTTGAACAGGCCAAACTGCAAGGCACGCTGGATGCACAGCGCCGCGCCAGTAAAGGCATTGCGCCCAATGACGAGCTTGGCGAACTTCGCTATGACAGCGAAACCGAAAAACTGCGGATGGCGCGGGAACAGCAACTGCTGTTAGAGCAAGGCTTTCAGAGTCAGCGCGAAGCCGATGCGGCAGCGCACGAAGAGCGCTTATTCCAAATCCGTGCGGAGAAAACCGGTCAGCTACGCGGCACTGTGGTGCAATTTGCCAACTTTGAGCGCAAGACCACCGCCGAAAAAACCGGTGCCATTCTGGAATTGGGTGAGCAAGGCTTTAAGGCCATGGCGAGCCAAAGCAAGACCGCCTTTAAAGCTTACAAAGCATTTTCGATTGGCCAGGCACTGATTAAGACTTATGAGTCGGCCACCGGCGCTTTTGCGGCTTTGGCCCCCATTCCAGTTATCGGCCCCGCTTTGGGTGCTGCCGCAGCAGCTGCAGCAGTCGCTATGGGGATGGGACAGGTACGGATGATCCAGCAACAACAGCCTGCCGGTATCGCGCACGGTGGTTTGGACTATGTGCCGTCAGAATCCACCTACGTACTGCAGCGCGGTGAGCGCGTGTTATCGCCACGCCAGAACGTCGAAATCAGCGATCGGGTGCGCCGTATTGATGAACGGTCACAATCTCAAGGCTCTGGTGGCAACGTCAATTTGACCGTGGTGGTCCACAGCCAGGGCAGCGTCAAAGCCAATGCGCAGATGGAGCAGCGCGGCGATAAAGATTACATCGTGAACCTGTTTTTATCCGATGTGCAAAACGGCGGTGAAATGGCCAGAACCCTTGAACAAACCTATCAACTTAAGAGGGCTAGCTAATGTGGCCCAGTGAACTACCGACCCCACAACGCGACGAATTTGCCCTGCAGCAGCGGCCTAATTTGGCCGTGACGCCGATGGACAGCGGCTATACCCGCACCCGCGCCAGGTTTCGCTCGGTGCCGACCCATGTGCCGGTGATTTATCGCTGTGAAGCCAGCAGAGCTGCGCTTTTTGAAGGCTTTGTGACCCACACGCTCAAAGGCGCAACGCTCACCTTTACCACACCGCTGTTGTTCCCAAGCGGCATGCAGCGGGTCAATGCCAGGTTCCTTAGTAACCCGTTAGAGCAAGCCAAGTTACTGGCCGGTGGCCAGTGGTGGGAATACCGCGCGACTTTAGAGATTGACCGCCCGGTGTTAAGCCCGGAAGACACCCAGTTTTTACTCGACAACGATATCGCGTCCTTAAACGGCGTGATTGATAAAATTAAAGGGGCCATTACCAAATGAGTTTAGCCGCAGCCGCCACCAGGTTTAATGCCATCACCGATGCCATCCGGTCGATGATGACCGCCTCCAGTAGCGCCGATGTCAATATTGAAGGCGTGCTGGTGCCGTCTTTACGCAAACAAATCGCCACGGAAACCGGCACCTTCTTGTTTGCCAAAACTGCTGAAGTGAACGCCTCTGCGCGCCTGGCAGCCAGCTATGCCCAAAGTGCAAGCTCAGCCCTGGCGCTGATGATGCAGGATAAAAACGCCATTGATGCGCTGGCCAGTGATATTCAGAACAAAAGCCGCCAAACCGCGACCCACGCGGCGACTGTGGCGAGCTTATCGGCTCTCACCACCGCTGCTGCGGCCGATATTGATGCCAAGCATGATGAGGTAACCGCCAAAACTGCGCAGGTCTTGTTTGCAGAGCGCAATGTCAACGCCAAAGCAGCCACAGTGGTCGCCGCTGAAGCCGCAACATCCAGCGCCCTGGCGCGGGTAATGGCTGATAAAACTGCGGCTACAGATGCGGCTATGCAAGCCAAAAGGGATGCGCAGCAAAGCACCGCAAATGCTGCGGCTGTCAGTGCCAATACGGCGCTCAGTAGTCTGATGCTCAATGAAGCGGCCGAGATTGCAGAAGGCGCACAACAAGCCGCGCGGGATGTGCTGGCCACCGGCGCCCAGGTGCGTATTGGCCAGACGCAGGTGGCGGTGACTCACTTGAACGTCACTGCGCTCAATCAATCGTTGCAGCAAAGGGATGCGGCCGCAGACACCTCAGCGCGCTTGCTCAATCTCAAAGCCAAAGCGGTTGAAACCTTATCGGTGCTTAATGCGCTCTTGCATAACGAAATAAAAGACACCGCCACGGACGCCCAAAATGCCGTGGGCGCAGCGGCGCATCACGCCAATATCGCGGACCAGTACCGCCAATCCATTCTGCACCACCGCGATGCGGTCAATGCCATTGCCGATGAAATGGCGCTGATTAAATCCAGTTTAAACACCCTTTCAACCGAGTTTACAGCGCAGGCGCAGCACGATATGACGGCGATGTCTGATTTGCTGATGCAGGCCCAAAACGCAGCGGCACTGGCTGTTCGGGTAGCCTTTGATACGTCGCCACTGCAAGAATTGCCCGCACCCGGCAAAGCACCACTGGCCGGTGGCGACAGCCAAATCGCGGAGCAGTGGCTGAACTGCGAAACAGCCTATAGCGCTTTTGTGGTGGGCTTTGCGAATCTGATGAGCGCACAGCTGCAGCTTAAAACCAAAGATGATTTACACAGCCAGGCATTGGCTGATTTTGTCTACCGCACCGACCGCGCTATTGCCCAGATTGACCGGCATTTAGAAAAAGTCCGCACCAGCAACAGTTTGCCGGAAGAGTATTTTCAGGGCTATCACGATGCCGGTAAATCGCATCGCTTGCCGGTTTTTAACATGATGGAGCGGGACTTTTTAGCCGAAGCTGCGCAGGAAGAAGGTTATGCCGAGTTTTTAAGAAGCCAGGGTGCCAGCGGTATCGTCAATACCCGGCAATATCAGGCCGACCGCACCTTTGAGCTTGGGTATCGCGTACATGATGTTAGTTATGCGGCACTCAATATCCACAACCACCCGAACTATAAAAGTCAGCCAGGCATGGCGGAAATCGCGGCCTGCATCAATGGCTATTACTTCAGAACGCGCCATATGGATTACGCCATGGCGTATCCCATCCAGGGCAAATACTTAGAGCGCGTGGCGCTCAATGCGCCCGATATTCCAACCGCCATTGCTGCACTGCCAACCGGCATCAACCCGGACGGCAGCATCAATTTTGCCAACACCCAGGCCGGGTATATGCGGGATGTGAAAACAGCCAACCCGCAGGACTGCCAATGGCACCTGGCCTATTTAGAGTGTTGGCTAGAGCAGTCCGAAGATGATTCACTGGACGATCCCGCCGATTCATTCCGCCATGCCAATGATGCCAAAGGCTATCGCGAGATGTTCGACAAAGGCCGTTTCTTAAACGCCAGCGGCCATAAAAACCGCCTGGAAAACCTCAGCTATCAGCCCTTCACGGTGCGATATGTTGACGCTCAAGGCGTGCCACGTTTTGGCACCCTGCAGTACCGCATCAACAGCTATCCGGTCGGTGATTTACGCGCCCTGGGCGGCGCTGAGCAATCGCCGCGCTTTGTGGTCGGTAACAGCAACAGCCATTACCACAGCCTGGAAGTGGTGCTCACCAGCGCCCAAATGACCTCCATTAAATCCGGCACCGCACTGGAGCTGACCACAAGCAACGACTTTGGCCACACGCACCAGGTCCGCGTCACCTGGGACGGCACGCAGTACCAGGCACTGGACCTGCACGCGGGCCATCAGCACCCGGTAGCCGTTATTGCTGACAGCAATGGCCGTTTACCCTACAACGAAGCCAAAGCGGTGGCGGGCACCATTGATAACACCAATAGATTTAAGTTGGTAAGGGATTTAAGAAGCCGCGCCCATCAAAGCAGCTGGGCCAATTTAGCCAAAAGCCGGATGGCCCGCTTTGAGTGCGTCGACCTGCTGGCCCTTTGCGAAAAGTTACCCGGCCTTGAAGGTGACGGTGCAGTTTTGGAAGAAAGCTACACCCAGTATGGCCTCAATGATGTGCTGGACAGCCACACCGGCTCAGGCCGGTTAAATGCGGCGCGTTATAACCGTCGCTATAAGTTCAACCGGGGTGATGCGTCAGGCCGTGTTGCGGCGAACCGGGGCTTTAATGACCCCACACTTTTTGTCGCAAAAACCAGCCACCCGCGCGTGGTCGGTGGTTTTAGCTGGATGATCCCGTTAGAGCTCATTCTGAGAACGCCAAGAGAAAACTGGAACCCCTACAACCTACCCACCGGCGATTATGCGTTACTCAAAGCCGAAGAAGCCGCAGGCCATGGCACCCAGGCCAAGCCTTTTAGCGGCACGCATCCGCTGCACTTTTACTATGGCACGCCGGTTGGCGTGGTGGCTGAAGTGCCGGGACAAGTCGATCCGGCAGACACGGCCAATACCGCCTGGGTCAAAGACGCAAACGGCACACCGCGCCAGGTGCTGGGCAATGGCATTCGCGTGCAGGACGTCGACGGCATGCGCCAGCGCTTTCCGATTTATCCGCTTTTTAGCGATCACGGTTACAACCAGACCCAGCAACATTGGCTTCGCAAAACCCTCACCGATTTACTGAAAAAAGCCGCTGCTGGCACGTTAACGGCAGCTGATATTGATAACAACCTTTAGGAGTGCCCCATGGCCACCACATCAGAACAACTCGCGCAGGCGGTTTCGTCCATTAATGCGCTACAACAAACATATGCTCAAGAAGTCGGTAAATGGCAAACCGAGCGCTCAGCCCTGACCACATTGCTGGCCAATGCAATTGCGGCTGTACCCGGCATGAAAAAAACATTTTATGTCGACTCCGTTAATGGCAACAACGCCAATGAAGGCTCAGCCACAAAACCCTTAGCGACATTGGATAAAGCGCTGGAATTTGCCAGCGCCATGTACGCTGGCAGTGTCGATATTCTGCTTAAAGCTGGCGTTTATGACGTCACCGTGAAGCGGACTTACTCCAACATTAACCTGGTGATTGCAGGCACTTCTCTGGCGAACGTCGATAACATCGTTGTGAACTGGCAATCCAATGCACATGACTTATTTAATGGCCTGCTGTCTATGTACTATTTGACCATCAATCGAGTGAAGGTGGCCGCTGCACAACACCAACAAGCGGTTTTCAAGCTGACGAACGCAGGCGCTGCTTTTGGCTTGCCTATTGGCGGCGCGGTCAGTTCAACCTATCGCGCGTTTCACTTTATTTCTCAGGAATGTCCACTGGCGAGTGCTGAACGTGTTGGCGGCTTTGTGTCATGCGAGTTTATGTATGCCGAAAATACCGGCGCAACCTCAACGGTCCTCGTCAATCAGCGCCTGATGACCCTGTTATATAAAACCGTTAACAGCATCCTCAGCAACTTCACGACCCCTGCCACTGAAATTAAACATGCGAGCGTATCCTTATGATGTTTTCAATGATGCACAACGCTCTGAACTACCAGGGCATCGACTTAGAAACCCTACTGACCCTCGTTGGCGAAGCAGAAGCCGCAAACATGGTGCGCCAGGAGCTGGTTAAACAAGTCAAAGCAGCCAGCGCTGCAGAACTCGCCAAATACGACTGGATGTATATCCGCGAGTACCGCATGGCCAATACCAACACACCCTCGCCGGTGCCAGCTCATATCGTCGCGCACTATGATGTAGTGCGCAACTGGGTTGACCAGCAGGAGCAAACCATTGCCACACTCACCGCGCAGGCTGGCGTGGATTATGTGTTTCATGTGCCGACGCTTTAAGCTATGAGCCAATTGCTTGAAGTGGTGTACGCCAGCGCGCCGGTGGATGAAATCATCCACCACACCATTGAACTGATTAGCAGTAAAGGCACCAGGCGACTGGTGCAAGGCTATGAAGACCTGGTGGCGACGTTAGAAACCGGAAGCCAAGTGACTTTTGCGCGCTCGTTCTTTGCGGTGAGTTTGCCGCAAAAGTCCATTAAAGGCGCGCAGGAGCTGCAGTTTCAGATTGATAACGTCTCAGGCGATGCCATGGCCTTTATTGAAGCGGCGATGGAAGCTGGCAGCCGGGTGACGGTCATTTATCGGGCCTATTTGGGCAGCAACTTATCTGCGCCTTCTGAAACCCCGATGCGTTTAACCGTTACGGCAAGCTCGGTTGATGTAAAAAGCGCGTCACTGCGGGCAACCTTTCATGATTTGGTCAATGCCCCCTGGCCAAAGCGCCGCTATACCGCTGCTTTTGCGCCGGGGCTGATTTATGGCTAATAGCATAGAGCGTTATCTGCAGGTGCCCTATGTCGACTTTGGGCGGGACTTAACCGGCTGGGATTGCTGGGGTCTGGTGCGGCATGTGCTGCACCATGACTTTGGCCAGCCGCTCTTTGCCGCCTTTGGCACCATCCATCCGCATGATGTAAACAATTTAAACATCGCCTTTAAACAGAGTTTAAACCAGTTTAAACCCACGCAAGCCGAGCCTGGCGCGGTGGCGTGCCTCTTTAAATTTGGCGTGCTGGTGCATGTCGGGGTTTGTATCGACAGCACCGATATTTTACACACCACCCAAAACAGCGGTACGGCGCTTATTAGCCATCGCCAGTTTAAACGCCTTGGCCTTAACACAGAGTTTTATCGATATGATCCGCATTTTCAGCAATAAATTCAGCACCGCACCGGATGAAGTACATCCATTGCCCCATGCCATCAGTTTGAAAGATTGGCTGCAACTAAACGTCAAAAATTATGATGACCGGACAGCACCTTTTAGCTGCACCGTCAATGGCGAATATTGGCCTGAAGCGCGCTTTAATGAGCTGCTGCCGCTCGATGGCACTATTGATTTAATGCTGGAACCCAAAGATGCAGCAACGGCCGTCATTGCCATTATGGCGGTGGTCGGTGGTGCTGTGGCCGCCAAAGCTATGGCCAAGAAAATGCCGGATACTTATAACAGGACGACTCCGGCCGGTTCATCCATTTATGATGTGAACCTGCAGGGCAACCGCGCCCGCTTAAACGGCATTATTCCCGAAATTGCAGGCACCCATGGCGTATTCCCGGACTATTTAAACCAGCCACACCGCTTTTATAAAAACGGCGTGCCTTGTGTTGATTTGCTGTTTTCGATTGGCGTTGGCCAATATCAGCTTGGCGCTGATGATATTAAAATCGCGCAAACACCGATTAGCCGGTATTTGGATAACATCAGCTATGCGCTGTTTGAGCCGGGTGCCAATATCAGCAGCCATCCGGCGTATCAGAACTGGTTCCAAAGCGCGGAAGTGAGTGAATCCGGCTTTGAACTCACTACACCATCAGGCTTGATGGATGGCAATGCCAACACCTATATCGTCACCAACCAAAACAGCTTCACGGTCAGCAAAACCGGCCAGTATGGCCCGGCGGTTGAACTGCTGTTTAAACTGGATGACTATCTCTATATCAATGGCCGCACCAATAACCTGACTACTTTTGAAGGGATTGTGGCGGTGAGCGGCAACATCATTTCAGCGCCAGGTATTGGCCGCCATCAGGTTGCTGGTCAACTCATAGGCTTAATGGCCAAGGACATCAATGGCGGTTATCTGGTGGATACAGTGAGCGCCAATGAAATAACTTTAACCGGCATGGCCGGTGAAGCAGTAAGCTTACCTGCAGCGGTCTCACAATATATCCGCATCGCCAAAACCCGCACCACCGGCATTCTCGGCTTATATAAGGTAACAAACGTCAATAGCAATAAAACAGAGTTCACAGTCACGAAGGTCGACCAGCCCGGCTGGACCGTTTTTCCGACGGATTACCGCTTTTACTACAACACGTATATAGAACCCATCACGGATTTAAAGAACTGGCAGCTTGGCCCCTATCTGATTTGCCCGCAGAATGAAACCACCGACAAAATTGAAGTCGACTTTTTTATCCCAGGCATGGGCCGGATTAATGATGATGGCACCATCAGCACCATTGATGTGTATGTGAACATCATGTACCGGGTACTTGGCACCATCGACTGGACCATTCAGACCGTGAAGTTCAGTCGCCGCTCAATGGATGAATACGGCCAAACTGTGATTATCAGCGTGGCCAAAGCGACCTATGAAGTGGCCATTATCCGCACCACAGCGGCTTTTGATGATATCCAGGTCAAAGATAAAGTGGTGTGTAAGCGCGTGAAAAGCCGCTTAAATACAGTGACGCGCTACAGCGGTATCACCACCATGGCTATGAGTATCATCGGCAATAACGCACTGGCCGACAGCGCTGAAAGCCGCATTCTGTGCAAGCCAACCCGCATTTTACCAAGACTCAGTAACAACAGCTGGATTGAGCCTGGCCCCACCAATGCCATTGCGGACTTTTTTGGTTATGCGGTCAAAGACGCAGGCCATAGCGACAGCACGTTATCCCTGCCCGACCTGCAAACCTTTAAAAACAAATGCACCGCGCAAAACCAAAGCTTTAATGCCGTCTTTGATAACGACAGCACGCTGCTGGATGTGCTGCAGCGCATCCTGTATACCGGCTACGCTGAACCAGTGCTGGAATTTGGCCAGCTCTACCCGGTACGCGAAGACCCACAGACCATCCACCGGCAATTTTTTAGCCCGGACAATATGCTGACCGACAGTTTAAAAATTGAGTTTAGTAACTTTAAACCCGACGAACCCGATGGCGTTGAAGTGGAATACATGGACCCTGAGACATGGAAAACCGCCACCATCAAATGCCTGCTACCAGGCGATGCCGGGATTAAGCCCGAGAAAATCCGCGCCTTTGGGGTGACCAACAAAACCCAAGCCTGGCGCATTGGTATGCGGGTGCGCGCCCGAATGAAGTACGTGCGCAAGTTTATCAACTTCTCCACCGAGCTGGACGCCCATAACGCCCAGTTCGCAAGCCTGATTGCCGTTGCTGATAACATCCGCAACCAATCCGGCCGCGTCACCGCAGTGACCGCTGGCAATAGACTTAAACTCAACCAGCCGCTCACCTGGACAGCCAACGCTCAGCACGTCATTGCAATCCGCCGCCCCAACGGCAGCCTGTTCGGGCCGGTCAATTGCAACAAAGGCAGCAGCGATGATGAAGTGATTTTAGAGCGCAATTTGGACTTTAGCGCCACCACCAACGGCCGGATGGAGCCGCCCTTTTACATCTTCGGCACCACCGACCGCTGGGCGCACAGCATGGTCGTGAAAAACGTCACGCCAAGCGGCCCCGACAAGCTCAAAGTCGATTCAGAGGCTTACGACGAAAGGATATTTGCAAACGACTTAAACTCACCGACATAAAATGTTTAAGCCGGTTTAAACGCAATTTAAACCGGCTTAAAGTATTGCTAGATCCAGAATAACAAGCGGCATCAGGATTGATGATAAAATAAGCAGCAAAGCGTGTATGAATACCAATTCCGCAAAATCCAAAAACAAACGATAATTAATCCAAAATCAAACGTCGCGCGACACCGGGTTCGACATTTGCAGTGGTTTCGGTTGCAGTCAATACCGGAATCAGTACACTCAGTTTTAACCATGTTGCTGATTCAGCAGCGGCTCAGTTGACAGGCATAATATCAGTCGCGCTGACTGCTCCTACCGACCACTATTGCAAAAGGATTTTTCATGACCAACCGGCAGCCCTTCGACTGGCTTTGTTGTCAGGCATTATTAACCAAAGCGCAGCCACTGCTGCTGATGTTGCTGTTATGCTGTGCCATGCTGCCATGGCAACAGGTGGCGGCAGAGCAACAAAGCCTCAGCTCACTGCCTGCCGCGCTCCAGCCTTGGTTACCCTGGGTGCAACAGCGCCATCCGACGGCAAACTGCCCCTGGCATCAGGAAGGTGAAGCGCGGCAATGTACCTGGCCGGTTCGCACAGCGATAGAAGTCAGTGCCAACGGCGGACAGTTTCAGCTTGAAGTGCTGATGTTCAGTGCCGGCTGGCTGGCGTTACCCGGTGATATCCGCCACTGGCCGCAGCAAGTTCAGATTGAAGCACTGCCACTTGATGATCATTTTGCCCGCATCAGCCAGCCCCAAACTCAGTCAGTGCCCGCCCTGATCCGCGACCAGCAAGGACAGCCACAACTACAACTGCCGGCAGGACGCTGGCAAATCAACGGACTTTGGCAATGGCCACAGCTGCCAGCCGAACTGAAGTTGCCGCCACAATATGGCGTGCTGAGCCTTAAACATCAGGACAGCAAACTGCAGCCTGCGATGCTCGACGTCAGGCAACAGCGCTTGCAGCTGGCAGAGCGCAATGACAGTCCAGCGACAGACGACAGCTTACAGATTCAGGTACAACAACTATTTACCGATGATATTCCGGGCCAGCTCACCACTTTGTTGCAACTTGACGTCGGTGGCCAGGCACGACAACTGGTATTGCCCGCGGTGCTGCCCGCCGGATTTAGCGCAGTTGAACTGGACAGTGATATCCCGGCGTTATTTGGCGCTGATGGCAGTCTGACGTTGCAATTGCAAGCGGGTCAGGCGCAAGTCAGACTGCAAAGCCAGACGTTGACGGCCCAATCGAGTATTGAAATCCCGCAACGCGCAGCGCCCTGGCCAATGTCTGAGATTTGGGCTTTTGCCGCCCGGCCACAATTCAGAACCGTGCAACTGTCCGGTGGCAGCAGTCTGGATCCGGCACAAACCTCTGTACCGGCAGACTGGCAACAATATCCGTTGTTGTTATTACAGCCGGGCGAAAAGCTCAGCCTGACCGAACAACAACGCGCCGGCACCAGCCGGCCAGTCAGCATGGCACTGCAGAAAAAACTCTGGCTGAACTTTAATGGCGGGCAACTGACCATCCGGGATCAGATTGATGCCAAAACCGGCCAGCACAGCCGGCTCGACGCCAGTGCCGGTTATCTGCCAGGCCGGATTGAAATCGACGGTAAAGCGCAATTGATTACCCAACTGACTGAGCAGCAAAGTGGCGTCGAAATCCGCCAGTCATCCTTTTTCTTGCAAGCGCTGACCACTTTGCCTCTGCAGTGGCATGGTCTGGGCGTCACCCTCCCCGTCAGTGGCTGGCAACAGGAGTTTGCCAACATCAGTTGGCAACTGGTATTACCGCCTGGCTGGAGTTTGTTAACGGCCAGCCGGGTCGATCAACTCGAGGGTAGCTGGCTACAACGCTGGGATCTGTGGGATATCTTTTTTGTCATGCTCGTCAGTGCTGGCTGTGCCAAACTGCTGCAATGGCAGGTCGGCTTACTGGCTTTTGTTTGCCTAGTGTTAAGCTACCACAGACCGGATGCACCACAATGGCTGTGGTTGAGTTTGTTAGTTCTGCTGGCATTACAACGCATCGCCAGTGGCAAATGGGCGGCATGGCTGCAGAAAGTGCAACTGCTAAACGCCGTGTTACTGCTACTGGTGCTGGGTAATTTTGCTGTGTCGCAACTGCGCCAGGCCATCTATCCGCAGTTGGAACAACCCTGGCAACTGCTACAGGCCGACCAGGTGGCAGCAGAGCCAGCGCCAGCCGCGATGATGACAGGCGCCGCTGCCCCTACCGCAGTCAGCAGTGATGCCAGCATGGCCGAAGCTGCAGCCACTGCCGAAGCGGCCTATCAGGCAGCCAGCCGGCAACAAAAAACGTCCAGCGCGGATAAAGCGGCACAAGCACAGTACAGGGCACAACAACAGCTGGCCCTGTTATCGGCCAGTCTGGCGGATCCACAGGCCAAAATTCAGACCGGCCCGGCTCAACCAGAGTGGTCCTGGCGGACAGTGACGCTGGATTGGCACAGCCCGGTGCGCGTCGGCAGTGAAACCACCTTATACCTGGTCCCGGCCTGGCTGAATCGACTGGGTAACCTAGTCTGCCTGCTGTTGCTGGGTTGGCTGAGCTGGCTGTTACTGCATGCTGCCTTTGTCAAATCCTGGCAACAATTTCAACAAAGCCGGCCGCAGCAGCCCCCCCAGCAATCAGCCCAGCAGCCAGCCAACCCATCCGGTCATGCTGGCACTGTCAGTGCTATCGCGCTGGTGTTATGCGGCTTGCTGTTACCGGCACCTGCTCCGGCTTATAGTTCTGAATTTCCGCCAGCTGAATTACTGACGGAGCTGGAACAACGCTTACTGAGCAAACCAGAATGTCTGCCCAATTGTAGTAGTATTGAACAATTGCAACTGACGCTAGCCGACAATCAGGCCCAGATCAGGCTGCAATTGCATAGTCAGTTGCCACACAGCTGGCCACTGCCGGTGCCACTGGCACAACTCACTCAGGTCAGTATTGACCAGCAGGCCGCCGCTTTGTGGTGGCAGGATGAACAAACGGTGTTATTACTGCCCAAAGGCCGGTTCTGGCTGCAACTGACGCTGAATTTAACCAATCAGCAGCAATTGACCATCCAACTGCCACAGCCATGGCATCAACTCAGTCAGCAATTAACTGGCTGGCAAGCCGAAACTATAGCGCCCGGCAACGATGAAAGTCAGTTACTGCAACAGCGCCGTAGCCTGACGTTCAACCGGCTCGAGACCAGCACGGCATCGACCCAAAGCAAAAACCTGCCAGCATCCAGTCTGGCGGGCAGCGCTGTGTTATTCCGCACCCTGGAGCTTGGTTTGCAATGGCGACTGCATAGCAGGTTCGAACGTCAGGGCAAATTGGATAAACATCTGACGTTGACTCTTCCGCTGCTGCCAGGTGAACAACCTCTGAGCGCGTTGCCACAACAGCAAGGCGTGCTGCAATTGCAACTGGACGCCGGTCAAGCCGAACTGAACTGGAGTTCAGCACTGCCAAAAACCAGCAAGCTGCAGTTAACCGCCGCCACGCAGCAACCTTATGTGGAGATCTGGCAAATTGCCCATAGCAGCAAATATCATTTGGAAAGTAGCGGGGTTCCGGCAATTGAACAGCAAAGCGGACACTTCCCGCTGCAATTCCAGCCCTGGCCCGGCGAGCAACTGTCCCTGGAGATCAGTGAACCGGCGACAGTGCCGGCAGACAATCTGACCATCCGCTCGGTGTCTTTAAAACAACAGCAATACCAAGGGTTTGCCAGCACCACTGTCAATCTGAGTATTGACTCGGGCCAGGCTCAACCTTTTAGTCTGCAATTACCGCCAGGCGCCAGCCTGAAGCATTTACAACTCGATGACAGCCAGTTGGCCCTGCAAAGTGCTGATCAGGCCGGCAAGGTGTCACTGGCGCTGAAAGCAGGTTTGCAACAGCTGCAACTTAGTTTTGAACAGCAGCAGCAATCAGAATTATGGCGGCAAACACCGGCGCTGACACTACCGACCAGTGCGGGCAACCTTTATTTGCAGCTGCAATTACCCGCCGATCGCTGGTTATTGGCTGTGGGTGGCCCGGCCATCGGACCGGCTATTTTGTTTTGGGGCATGTTATTGCTGTTGCTGGGCTTAGCGCTGGTGTTACCCCAAGTGATCCGGACGCCGCTGCAAAAACGGCACTGGTGCCTGCTATTTGCCGGCTTAAGTACCTTGAGTTTCTGGCTGCCATTGTTACTCAGCCTGTGGCTGGCAGCGCTGAGCTGGCGTGGCCGGCAACCGTTAATGGCGGATTATCGCCTGGCAAGACTTAGCCAACTGCTGCTGATCCTGGTCAGCCTGGTGGCGCTGGTCAGCCTGCTATTAGCCATTCCTTATGCCCTGCTGTCATCACCACAGATCTATCTGACCGGCAATGGTTCCAGCGCCGAAGCGCTGTACTGGTATCAGGATCAGAGTCCGACCTTATTAAGCCAGGCCTGGGCTTTGACGCTGCCACTGTGGTGTTATCAACTGGCAATGCTGTTATGGTCGTTATGGCTGGCTGCTGCACTGATGCAATGGCTGCCCTGGGCCTGGCATCAGCTCAGTTTCGCTGGTTTTTGGCCAGGCCCGCTGAGCGGCACTGTGACTGTAACCAGCACACCAACCAGCACTGAAAGCAATGCCAGCAACAAAACCTAAAGGTGTGCAGCCTTGCTTGTTCCCGACCGCAAGGCTGTACCGTCCGTCCCTGGACATGCAGCCTTGCTTGTTCCCGACCACAAGGCTGTACCGTCCGTCCCTGGACATGCAGCCTTGCTTGTTCCCGACCACAAGGCTGTACCGTCCGTCCCTGGACATAAAAAAACCGCAGCGCTGGGATTGCGGCTGCGGTTTTTTATGTCAGCGTCGGTCAAGCAGACCAGCGCTGTGTTGCGATTTAGCTTAACACTGCAACAGCAGCTTCATAGCCTGGTTCATCAGCGGTTTCGGCCACTTGCTCGGTATAAATGACTTTACCTTGTTCATCAATCACCACCACGGCGCGTGACAATAAAGCAGTCAGCGGGCCATTGGCAAAAGCAACACCATAATCCTGACCAAAAGTAGCACGGAAGCTACTGCCATTCAGGACTTGCTCTAAACCTTCAGCCCCACAGAACCGGCCTTGGGCAAAAGGTAAATCCGCGGAAACGTTCAGTACCACGGTATTGTGCAGGCTGCTCAGCACCTGATTAAATTTACGCACAGAAGTGGCGCAGGTCGGCGTATCCACGCTTGGGAAAATATTCAGCACCAGCCTTTTACCAGCAAAATCTGCCAGTTTGACATCAGCCAGCCCGGCACCTGTCAGGGTAAAAGCCGGAGCCTGACTGCCCACTGCCGGTAATTCACCCACAGTTTGAAACGGATTGCCTTTTAAAGTTACAGTTGCCATCGAAAGTGCTCCTTTATCAATATCATCAAGACCAATCCACAACACCAAAGGGCCTGCAGACCAGTCATAAGAAAACCGGGACCAAGAGTACCGCAGCTACCAGCAAAGCAACAGCGCCGCGCTAAAAATATTATCCCAAGCCAAGCCGCATCTTAGGACAAGATCAGCCAGATGCCTACCCCAAGCATCAGGCTGCCAGCCAGCCGGTTCAACAGTCTGACATGCTGCGGCTGGGCTAATATCAACCGCAGCGCTTTCCCACTGCTGGCGTATAACAGCAGACAGGCAAATTCCAGCAGCAGGATAATACTGAGCAAAACCAACAGCTGTGGCCAGAATGGCAATTGGTTATCAATAAAAGGTGGCAACAGCGCCATATGAAAAGCCCAGCCTTTTGGATTTGACACTGCGGTGATAAAACCTTGCCAGCACAACTGACGTCTGGAACTTTGCCGGTTTTCACCTTCTGCCGGGATCGCCAGTTTGCCGATTGATTGCCACATCTGCCAGCCGACATAACACAAATACAAACCACCCAGCCATTTAAACAACAGCAACAGCGCAGGCATACTGAGTAAAATAGCGGCGACGCCGAGGACTGCGGCAGTGGCCACCAGGGCCACCCCAAACAGTTCCCCCCACATCATCCATAAGGTTCGCCGCACACCCACACTGATACCCAGTGTCATCGATAAAGTCATACATAAACCGGGCGTGATCGAAACAAAGAAAAAGGTCGGAATAAAGACCGATAATAACGTCAGGTTAATCATGTGTTCCCCGTTGCTGCTTGCCGCGTAGCGTCGACAAAGACGCTGCCGGCGCGCCGAATAATTGTTGTAGCCGCTGGTACCACCCTTGGCTTTGCCGCCAATCGTTCAGCATATTGCGCCACTCATAAAATGTAATAGTCACAGGATTGACCGATTCAAACGCATCGGTGATGCCATAACGACAAGGTTCTGCCGGATGTTCCGGCTCAAAAGTGCCAAAGATTCGATCCCACACCACCAGCACTCCGGCATAGTTTTTATCGATATACACCGGATTACAGGCATGATGCACCCGATGCCAGGCAGGCGTATTGAACAGATAACCCAAAAAGCCCCAGTGTTTGCCATATTGGGTATGGACAAAAAACTGGAAGGCCAGATTAATCGCCACCACTGCCAGCACCAATTGGACATCAAAGCCAAGCAGGATCAGAGGCGTCCAGAACAACCACATGCCCGATAACGGATAAGTCAAGCTCTGGCGAAAGGCGGTGCTGAAATTCATCAGCCTGGAGCTGTGATGCGCCACATGGGAAGCCCACAGCCAGCGGATCTGGTGCGAAGCCCGGTGGAACCAATAATACAAAAAATCCTGCAGCAAAAATAACAACAGCAGATTGCTGCCATTAAACGGCAACTGATACCAGCTATACTGGCTCAGCCAGTAAAAAAACGGCATTAATAACAGCAATGCCAGCGCGTCGCCAGCCTGATGCATCAACGCCAGTCCAACATTGGCCACACTGTCGCGCCATTGGTACAGGGTTCGGCCCTGTTTAAGGCTGAACCACCATTCCAGCGCAATACAACATAAAAATACCGGACTCAGTCCGATTAAAATCAATTCAACCGGGATCATTCACACCTCAGCAATGCACCGACTGCAGCCATGCTGCTGACAATATCAGACAAAATGCATTTTGGCAGCGACCCCAATGGCAAAAGTCTGCCCGCTCAGATTGCACTAAAAAGGTGAACCTTCGCCTTGATTACAGGCAAAGTGCAGTCAGCAGACTAAAATACAATTTAAAAAACAATTATATCAATAACTTAAATTCAGATGTTATTGGTACAGCAGTTGCTGTCTACCGCTAGCTGCTGCAGAAGCTGCTGGCAACCACTTGGCAGCCGTTGTCCTCGAATTGCCATCTGCTGGCGTTACAGTGTTCGCCAACCGGAGTCTGACGGCAGCAACAATCCAACTACAGTTGAAGGAGCACGCGCATGGCTGAACTATGGCAACGCAATCACCCACAACGGGATCTGCTGGAAAAAGAACTGCAACAACGTTTTTTCCCGGCGTTACAGGCCCCCTGCCGCATCTGTCATTTTATGCTGACGCTGGCACCGAGCTCGCGCCAGGCTGAATTTTTATTGATGCAACAAAGAGCCGCCGCGCTTGGTGTGTTATTAGCAGAAGGGGATACCGATCTGAATCTGCAGTTTGATACTTTTATGCTGCGCTGGGAAAGGCACAGTGAGTTTTCAACCTTTAGTTTTATTTACCCTGGGGCCTGTACTGAATTCCTGCCGCCAGAGCAGTATTTACCAGCCGCTGACTGGTTTGATTTATTGCCAGGTCAGCTATTTCGGGTCGTGCAGTTATTGATAGTACAAGGCGAGCCAGCCGCTGCACATGCACCCGAACTCAATCGCACCTTCACCACTGAACATTGTATTTCCAGTTGGGTGGCCGGTCAGCAAGCCAGGATCTGGACCGACTTTCGCAAACATCCGGAAGGGGGTGGCCGCATTTTGTTATCAGATGCCGGGTTATCCGCCAGCGCGCTGGCGCGGCTGGTGCAACAATTATTTGACCTGGGCAATTACCGCAAACTAAGTTTGCTTGGCTTCCCGCTCAGCCGGCAGGCGGTACAACAATTACATCAGTTGGAACAACAGCTGTCCGATATTACTCACCGCATTGAACAAAAACAGGGCTCGGATGAGCATCTGCTGCATGAAATCAGTCAAATGGCAGCCCAGACTGAACATTTAATTGCCAATAACAGCGCCCGCCTCGAAGCCAGTGCAGCCTATTATCAGTTGACACTGGACCGGCTCAAAGCCTTGCGGGAAAGCCCGGTGCCGGGACTGATGTCATTGCAGGACTTTTCCGAACGGCGCCTCACTCCGGCTTTTCGGACAGCCCAATCGGTGCTGCAACGCCAGGCCAGTTTATCCAGCCGGCTCGGTCGCTCCACAGAACTATTGCGCACCCGCATCAATCTGCAACTGGAACGACAGAATTCCGCCTTGCTAGCCTCGATGGATCAGCGCGCCAGACAACAGTTGCAGTTGCAAAGCGCGGTAGAGCGGTTGTCGACTGTCGCCATCTGTTATTACGCCGTCCAGTTGCTGGATAAATGCTGGAAATCTTTGCTGCCGATATGGCCTGAGTTGCCACTGACTCAGTTGCAAGCATTGAGCTTACCGCTGGTGATCCTATTGCTGGCATTCTGGTGGTATAAGTTGCGCTAACTGGCGACTTTACGTAAGCATACTGCATGGCTGGCTTCCATACTGCGGGTAACCCCCTGCCCGCTCAGGATTGGAACCTGAGTTGCATGGTCGCCTGCAGTCGCTCGTTGTCGCCGCTTGACTCTTTATCACTGCCGCTTGGTTCTTTGCCACTTGGCGCTTTGCCAGTGAGCTGCGACGGGCTGCAGGTCAGACTAAAGCTGGCGTCCATCCGATCCGCCAGGAACATGCAACTCCAGAGCTGCCAGCATAGATCCTCTGCCGCCGCTTCGGGCTGCAGCACGCCCTGCAACAAAGGCCGCCACTCGTCCGCATGCTGCGGCCATTGCGCCAGCTTGGCCGACCACTTGGCATCGATGTCAAATTGCAGCTCCAGCCATGTTGCCTGCGGCAGTACTTGCCGTTGTAGCCACAACGGTGAGCCTGCTGCACGCCAGTCTAATGCTGCGCTTAGCATCAGGCTCAGACATTGCCGCAGTGCCAGCGGACAGACATTCAGTTGCCAGTCGCCTAACGAGGCAGCCAGCCGTAACGGATCATCCCTGAGTTGCCACTGAGCAAGCAGCAGCGGCCATAACGACAGCAATTGCTGGCTCAGATCCAGACCGGGCCAGCCGTCGCCAGCAAGCGGCCAGGCTGATGACTGTAATGCACTCTGCTGCCATTGGCTAAAGTACAGAATTAACTGCTGCAGATGTTGCCATTGCGCCTGACGGCAAACCACACCAGCGTCAGTTGGTACAGCTGCCTGTGCCGGAGCCAGTAACCGGTGCGCCAGCAACAGATTAAAACGACTCAAGGTAGCGATCTGACGCAGGCTGGCCTGTTGTTGCCTGATCCCACTTTCATCAGTGATAGTGCCATATAAAGTCACGGCATCACCAGCATTGTCACGCCGCAGATACAGCCGGAATAAGCCCAGCAGCAACTGGCCCTGACGGTTGCTGAACTGATAATGCTGGCCAAACTCATCCAGCGCTGCGGCCAGTAACAGTTGTAGATCCTGTTGAAATAACCGGCCATCTTCGGCTGGCATGGCGTCTATCAGCAGTTGCTGCTGAGCAATGGCCATTGGTCGCTGGTACCCGAGCAGGCGCCAGCAGGTATCGGAATAAAAGGCATCGCCACTGGTTAAATCAAATTCAAACCAGGCCAGTTGACTGGTTTTCAGCACCAGTGCTTGCCGTTGTTCATTGGCAAGCAACTGTTGATGTTGCTGTTGTAATTGCTGGGTCAATTGCCGTTGCAACAACACCGCCTGATAGCGGCGTAAATTAATCAGGCTCAGGCTGATAAATAGCAACAAGGCTAACGCCAGCGCGGCCAGCAATGCCCAGACATCTGGCTGAGGTAATTGCTGCTTGAAGTAAGCTGGTGGTGCCTTCAGCTCAAGCAAAAACGGCTGACCGTAGAGCTCCAGTTCCAGTTGCTGCTGTAACAGGCCAGGTTGCGCAAAAGCGGCGGACTGAAATAATATGCCCCGGCCCTGTCTTTTTTGCTGATCAGACCAGCGAAACTCCAGTTTTTGCTGCGCCGCGCTGCTGTCTAACGAGCCGAGTAAATCCCCCACTCGAAATGCCACATAGACCAGATGTTGCAGTGCCGCTAGTTTTTGTTCAGCCGATTTCAGTGGCAGTCCACTGCGGTAGACAGGTTGCATTAAAATTAGGCCGGCTTCGGCATTGCCGCTATGATCCTGCACCAGCGCCACGGCCGGTGTTAACGCAGGCTGCGCCAGGCTGGCAGCCCTTAAGCTGGTTTGGCGGCGCATCGGATCACTCAATAGATCATAACCAAGCACCGGCTGATTCAGTGCAGTAAAAGGCTGGATATGGCTGACCACGGCATAACTGGGGCGTTGACCGGCTGGATAGATGGCAAATTCCCGCAATCCCTGCGCCTGCATCCAGCGCTGAAAAGCAGTCACCTCTGCCGCTGGCAACAACCTGACAATGCCAAACGCCTGGATGCCAGGATGATGTTTTTCCAGCGCCAATGCTTCGGTAAATTGTTGCCAGTCCTGTTGTTGCACCTCAGTAGAAGCGCTGACAAAAGCAGCACCACTGTTCACCAGTTGCTCCACCTCGAGCAACCTTTGCCGCAGATCCTGCGCCAGCACAGTGGCATGCTGATGAAAAAGCTGTTGCTGCTGGCGCAGCACTTCAGCCCGGTACGGCAACCAATAGGCCAGGATCAGTACCAGCAGCACCACAAAAACAGTCAACGGCAACAAATTATGCCGGCTGCAACATAAAGCCCAGCCTTGCAGGAGCCTGTTGCTCTGCCCGGTTGCTGGCACCTCAACAGCCATGCGTTGTCCTTAACCTGACCAGGTCAGACTTTAGCACCAAAACACAGATCACCGGCATCTCCAAGGCCAGGCACGATATAGGCCTGACTGTTTAGTTGCTGATCCAGGGCACCCAGCCAAAATGACGCTGGAAAATCCAGCTGTTGCTGTAGCAGCGCCACACCTTCAGGGGCAGCGATAGCTGCAGCAATATGCAAGCTACGCGGTGCCCCCTGCGATTTTAATCCATGCCACACCTTCAGTAGCGAAGCGCCGGTTGCCAGCATCGGATCTATCAGGATCAAATCACGACCGGCAATGGCTGGCGCTGCGCTATAACCTAAAAAGATATCCATTTCGGCACCAGTGCCACCTTCCTGCCGGTAAGCGCCAACAAAACCACTATCGGCCTGGTCAAACATCTCGAGAAAGCCCTGATAAAACGGCAATGCAGCCCGCATCACGCAGACCAGCACAGGTTGTTGCGCTAAATCAGCCACTGTGGCGGTGCCAAGGGCTGTTGTCAGCGGATAATGCTGATAGGGTAATTGTTTTGATACTTCATAAGCCAGCAAAGTGCCTAAGCGCTGTAAATTTTGCCGAAAACGCCAGCGATCCTGCTGTATCTGAGGGTCACGCAGTTGCGTCAGAATAGATTGGGCAATGGAAAGATGTTGTTGTAATTGAAAAATTTGCATAACTGTTCCTGTTCTTTCGTCTGCAACAGTGTATACAAGGTTCGGCAAAATTGCCCGTTTCAACCTCTGGTCATTGCTTGAAAAAAGCAACACCGCCTCCATGTCATTGAGCAGTATTATGGTTAAGGGTTGCCGATGGATCTGAGTATGGGGCTAATTTTTGTGCTGACCGCACTGGTGCTGACGGCAATTTGCTGGCCCTGGTATCGTCAGCAGCAACGGCAGCGGTTGATTGCTCAAACCGCATTTCCAGCCGATTGGCGTAAGATTTTACGGCAGCAGTTACCGCTGTACCGCACTTTACCGGCCGATTTACAGCTGCGGTTGAAAAAACTGGTGCAGTTATTTCTGGCGGAAAAACAGTTTGTTGGCTGTGAAGGGCTGGAAATCAGCGATGAAATCCGCATTAATATTGCCGCGCAGGCTTGTTTGTTGTTACTGAACCGGCCTGGTCCGTTATTTCCGGCCCTGCGGACTATTTTGGTGTATCCGGCCGCTTATCGGGTGCAACAAGCGCAGACTGATCAGGCCGGGGTGGTCAGCAATCATTTGCAGATCAGACTGGGTGAATCCTGGCAACAAGGCAAAGTGATTTTATCCTGGCCGGACAGTCAGCATGGTGCCGCCTTACCGCATGATGGCCACAATGTGGTATTACACGAATTTGCGCATCAGCTCGATCAGGAAAATGGCACAGCCAACGGCGCGCCATGGCTGCCAACCGAGCAAGCCTACCGCGACTGGAGCCAGGTACTGAGCCAGGAGTTCGCTTTACTGCAACAACAACTGGCGCAAGGGCAACAATCGTTGTTTGACCCCTATGCGGCCACCAATCCGGCCGAGTTTTTTGCGGTGATCACAGAAGTGTTTTTTGAACAGCCACAGTTGTTTTTACAGCAACATCCGGCCTTGTATCAGCAATTACGCAATTATTACCGACTGGATCCCAGCTCGTGGTAACCGTATCGTTGTTGATTCAGCCATAATTCAGCCGCAGCGGCACATGCTAAGCATCAAAGGTCCTCAATCCTGAGGCACAACTGGAGATAGCATGATGCGTGGCATAAATGCCTGGTTTAACGCCTGTACCCAATCCGCCCTTTGGTTAGTCGCTACATTAGGTCTGGCCGGCAGCGCTGTCGCCCATGCTGCGGATGTCAATATCAGCCTGCATGGACAAGTGGTGCCGGGTCTGTACGGCCATGTTCGGGTGGGCGAGCCTGAGCGCACTGTGATTTACCACGAGCCGGTGCGGGTCTATCATCAACCGGTTTACCATCACCCAACCACTGAAGTGCGTTATTACCCTGCCCCTGTTTATGTGCAGCCCATCATTATTCACGCCCCGAAACAACACCGCCGTCACTGGAAAAAACATTGCCATGCTTATCATGCTTGCGGCCGTCAGGTGCAGTTTGTTGACGTCTATGAGACCCCACGTTATCGCAGCCAGAGCCGGGAAAGTTATGGCTACGGCCAGTCACGTGCTGAAGTGCGGGAAGAACGCCGCCACTATCATCAAGGCCATCATTAACTGCCAGCAGCGAGCGACTGCATGACAGCCATTGGCAGAAAATAGTCGCACTTTAGCGTTGATAACAGGATAATAGCGACTTTAGTCAACCAGGAACTGAAGATGAAGATTGAACAAAACAGCGTGGTGCAACTGCACTATCAACTGAGTGATGAAACAGGTCTGATTGAAGACTCGGCCAAAGGCGAACCGCTGTTATATTTGCATGGTCACCAGAATATGCTGCCAGCCATTGAAGTGGCGCTGCTTGGCAAAGAAGCCGGTGATGACGTTGAACTGACACTGGCACCTGTAGATGCATACGGTGAACGCCGCTCAGATGCGATTCAAAGCATTCAGGTCAAACATTTACGCGGCGCCAAAAAATGGCAGCCAGGGATGATGGCTGTGGTGGATACCGAGCAAGGCCCACGCCAGGTGACCATCGTTAAAGTCGGTATGTTTAAAGCTGAAGTGGATACCAATCATCCACTGGCTGGCAAAACCCTGACCTTTAAATTTAAAGTACTGGCTATTCGCGCTGCCAGTGATGAAGAAATTGCCCATGGTCATGCCCATGGTATTGGCGGCCATCACCACCACTGAGTGCTGTTGCGACCAGTTATCGCGGTGACAGTCTGAGCTCAGGCGGTCACTGCGATGGCAGACCCAGGTCAATGAATACAGACCTTCAGCAAAATACAGCTGCAAAGCAGGCCCGAACAAGGTAAAATTGTCGTCTTCTGCTGTCGCCGCTTGAAATGGAAACTACGTTGCCTACGCCTTCACCTCTGGATAATATGCAATTCGATAACTACCGCGAACCCACAGCTGCTGTGGTCAGCACGGCCGCACCTGCCACCCCTCGTCGTACCCTGGTGCCATGGTTACTGGTGTTACTGTTGCTGTCTTTAGTGGTGCTGGCTGGCTATGAATTGCATACCTCCTATTACAGCGCGCCGAAAATCAGTCAGTATGCCTCGACTTTAACCTACCAGCTACAGCAAGGTCCGGCCAAACAAGTGGTGTATCCACAAGCAGGCCCGTTTGACGAGCGCCATGGCTACAGCAGGTTGCCAGAACTGCTGAAACGGCTGCAGGAGCGTAATTTTATTATCACAGCCCAGGCTGAATTTTCTCCGGCATTACAACACTATGCCAGCCAGGGCTTTTTTCCGCCTTATCGCGAAAAAGTGCAATCCGGACTATTTTTAGCCGATTGTCGCAACCAAACCTTGTTTGATTTTAATTATCCGCAGCGGGTTTACCGCGACCCGCGCGACATTCCAACCATGGTGGCGCATAGCCTGCTTTTTATCGAAAACCGTAATCTGCTGCAAATGCCGGCGATGGCGAACCCGGTGATGGACTGGCCACGTTTTGTGATGGCGGCGCTGAGTCAGGCTGGCAAAATCGTTGGCATGG
This sequence comes from Rheinheimera sp. B2H12, assembly GCF_059620065.1. Taxonomy (NCBI): domain Bacteria; kingdom Pseudomonadati; phylum Pseudomonadota; class Gammaproteobacteria; order Chromatiales; family Chromatiaceae; genus Rheinheimera; species Rheinheimera sp. B2H12. Next base: position 3,409,135 of record NZ_CM184363.1, read on the forward strand.
GTGGACAGTCAGCCGGTGGCAGTACCCTGGCCACCCAGATTGAAAAATTCCGCCATTCGCCAATGGGATTAACCCAAAGCTTTCGCGATAAAGCCATCCAGATTATTTCCGGCACTATCCGCGTGTACCAACAGGGCGTAAATACCCTGGGGATGCGCACCCGCATTGTGCAGGATTATCTGAACACTGTGCCTTTGTCTTCAGCACCTGGTCATGGTGAAGTGCATGGCATTGGCGATGCACTCTGGGCCTGGTTTGGTTCTGATTTTGACCGGGCCAATCAGTTGTTACGCCAGCCCGCAACGGCAGAGACTGCGACAGAACGGGCGCAGTATTTCCGCCAGGTGGTGGCCCTGATGATTGCCCAGCGCCGCCCTTCTTATTATTTGCTGCAAGGTCACGATGATCTGGAGCAACTGATCAACAGCCATATTCGCTTACTGGCCCGCGCCAAAATTATTGATGCACCGCTGCGGGATTTAGCACTGGCACAGACACTGACTTTCCGTACCGCCAAAGCCAATAAATCCAGAGCAGAACAAGATGCCCGCAAAGGTGTCAACGCGGCACGGCTGCGGCTGGGCAATTTGCTGAATCAACCTATGTACGATTTAGACCGGCTTGATCTGACTGCCCGCAGTACCATTCATGGTGATGTGCAACAAAAAGTCAGCGCCTATCTGCGTAGTCTGGCCAAACCAGAAATTGCTGGCCAATACGGCTTATTGGGAGAGCGTTTGTTAAAAGCCAGCGGCACCGCCGAAGTGCTGTATAGCTTTACGCTGTTTGAAAAAACGCCGGACGGCAACAGAGTCAGGGTGCAAACCGACAGTACCGATCAGCCGTTTGACCTGAACGAGCACAGTAAACTGGAGCTGGGTTCGACCGCTAAATTACGGGTATTAGCTACTTATCTGGAAATTATCGCTGAGCTGCATCAGAGCTTTGTCGATGAATTACCGGTCAATCTGCTGAATCTGGAAATTGCGCCGCAGGATCATATCACCCGCTGGGCTGCCAACTATATGGCCAATACCACCGATCGCAGCCTGACCTCCATGCTGGATGCAGCGCTGAACCGCACCTATTCGGCGTCCCCAGCCGAGCGGTTTTTCACTGGTGGCGGCTCGGCCGTCTTTAACAACTTCGATAAAAAAGAAGACAGCAAAATACCAACAGTGGCGGAATCGCTGCAACAATCGCACAACTTGCCTTTTGTCCGGCTGATGCGGGATATTGTCAGTTATTCCAGCAGTTATCAGACACTGGGCAGCAGTTCCTTATTATTACGCAATGACAAAGATCCAAAACGGGATGAATACCTGCGTAAGTTTATTGATAAAGAAGGCACCGAGTTTTTACGCAAATTCTGGCGTAAATATCAGCAAAAACCGACCGAAGAGCGACTGGAAGTCTTTTTTGATGGCCTGAAACAAACACCTGATCGGCTGGCCGCCTCCCATCGTTATTTATTGCCAGGCTCTGATCTGACGGTATTCAGCGCCTTTTTAACCAGTAAATTACCGGATGAACAGCTGACGGCGAATAAACTCAATGAACTGTACAACAAATATGGTCCGGGTAAATTCAGCCTGCCGGATCAGGGCTATATCGCCAAGGTGCACCCGCTGGAATTATGGCTACTGAGTTATTTAAATAAAAATCCGGAAGCCAAATTTGCCGATGTGGTGGCTGCCAGCAGCGAGCAGCGCCAGCAGGTGTACCGCTGGTTATTTAAAACCAGTAACCGCAGCGCCCGCGACAGTCGGATCCGCATTATGCTGGAAGTTGAGGCTTTCCTCGATATCCATCAGCGTTGGGTTAAACTGGGTTATGCCTTTGACCACCTGGTCCCATCATTAGGTACAGCCCTTGGCAGTTCAGGCGACCGGCCGGCAGCGCTGGCTGAACTGATGGGCATCATCCAGAATGACGGCATCAAATTACCGACTATCCGCATTGATAGTCTGCATTTTGCCGCCCGTACGCCTTATGAAACCCGACTGCAATACAATGCCAACGCCGGCGAACGGGTGATGCGCCCTGAAGTGGCACGGGCGCTGAAAAAAGCGCTGGGTCAGGTGGCTGAGCTCGGCACAGCGCGGCGGCTGAATGGCAGTTTTGTCAAAGCAGATGGCAGTGCACTGAAGATCGGTGGTAAAACTGGTACCGGTGATAACCGCATCGCCACCCAGGTGGTGCGCGGTAAAGTGATGGCCTCGACTGTCAACAACAGAACCGCAACCTTTGTGTTTTACCTCGGCGATAACTACTTTGGCACTTTAACCGCCTTTGTGCCTGGCAAAGGCGCCGATGACTTTAGCTTTACTTCAGCACTGCCACTGCAGGTCCTGAAAGGGATGGCACCGCTGTTAAAGCCTTACGTGGTGAAAACGGCCCCTATGTGTCAGGTGCCAGCTAAAGGCTGAACACAGGGAAGCATCATCCGTACGTCGGACTCAGCCAGGCATAAAACGCTGGGCGGTCCGACGAGTGGCGCACTTCGTGGTGAACCTGAACTAAAAAACACCATTTAAATCAGCAACTTGATTGGCATCACCTGACAGGTGCCACCACAAAGTGAATCCATAATGCCGGTTGGACGCTACTGTTGTTGCGCCTAACCTTGTATTTACGCAATGACTCGACTCAGCGCTAGGGCACGAGTCTCGCTCAGTTGTCTGATGAAAGGGGATTAACTAACCTGAAATCGGGTTAAGCAATACCTTTTCATCCGCATCTTTTCGCACCTCTCAGCGTTGCTTTTTCTAGCCATAGCCAGCTATGACGTACGAAAAAGCGCCTTGATATCCACGAAAATCTACCCATGAAACCTTTCATTCGTGCTGTGCATATGAATCTTTGAGCACGGTACTCATTAACCCGAGTTCAGGTTAACTAATTTCCAGATAACCGTGTGGTACTTTTTGCCGTAAAAACGCTTCCAGTTGAACTTCATTCAGCGGTCTGGCAAAGAAATAGCCCTGACCATAATCACAACGATACTTTTTCAGCAACTGCAATTGGGCGCGGTTTTCCACCCCTTCAGCCACGACTTTCAGTTCCAGGTTTTGCACCATGGCAATGGTGGAGACAATAATCTGATAATCCGCATCATTTTCCAGCATGCCAAAGACAAAACTTTTATCAATTTTAATGATATCAACCGGCATTTGTTTCAGATAACTAAGGGACGAATAACCAGTACCAAAATCGTCAATGGCAAAAGAAAAGCCCATGGCTTTTAGCAGCTTCATCGCCGCCAGCGTGGTTTCGATGTTTTTCACCAGCGTGCGTTCGGTTAATTCCAGCTCAAAATGGTGGGCTGGTAATTTCAGCTCCAGCAGCCACTGCGCCAGTTTGTCTGGTAACGCCGGATCAAGGAATTGCTCAGCGGATAAGTTAATGGCAATACGAATATCGCGATAACCACGGCCAATCAGTTGTTTTGCCAGTTGAAAGCTGCGTTGGAACACCCAATAACCCAACTCAATCATTTGTGGTGAGTTTTCCAAAATACCGATAAATTCATCCGGCGTGACAGTACCGCGCACCGGATGTTGCCAGCGTAACAAAGCTTCAAAGCCAGACAAACGGCCGGTACTGAGTTCTATTTGCGGCTGTAAACTCAAACTGAATTGTTTTAATTCAATGGCTTCTTTAATTTCACTTTCCAACACCAGCCGTTTCGCCAGCCGCTGATACATTTGTTGATCATATAGCTGTGCACTGTTGCCGCCCTGATCTTTGGCTTCATACATCGCCATGTCGGCTTGTCGGATCAATTCGTCCGGCGATGCTTGCGGGTTATCGGTGCTGGTTAAACCAATACTGGTTGAAATATAAAACAGCTGCGAGCCTAAGCTGATCGGCTGTTTAAAGGCCTCAAAAATACGCCGCGCCACTTGCTGCGGATAATCGGGTTCATTGGCCTCAGACAACACCACCACAAATTCATCACCACCAAAACGACAGGCAATATCAGAATTTCGGATACAGGCCCGCAAACGGGTGGCCGCTTCCACCAACAGTTGATCGCCAGCCGCATGACCTTTACTGTCATTAATTTTTTTAAAATCATCCAGATCAAGAAATAACACTGCCACAGTACCACGCTGGCGCTCCAAAGCTGCCAGACACTTTTTCAACTGAAACTGCAGCATGTTGCGATTTGGCAAGCCAGTCAGCAAGTCAAACATCGCAATGTTTTCCAGCTCCTGGGTATTGAGCTCAATTTGCTGATGCAATTGTTCCAGTTCAATGCTGAGCTGTTGTGCTGCCTGAGTCAGCACATCCACTTCATCCTGAAACATCAGCGGCGGATGCGTACTGCGCTGGCGGAACTGCAAAAACTGACGCTGGGCTAACAAAGGTAAATGCCGCGCCAGCGTTAACAAACGACGACTGAGCCGCAGCGTACTGACATAAATCAGCACTGCCAGCAGTAAAAAACTCACCAGGGCAAAGATGATGATCTGCAACTGATAATCGCGCTTGGCCTGCGCAAATTTGCTGGTATCGTCAACCAGCGCCAGATAATGTTCGCCGCCCTGAGTCGCCAGCGGTAACAGGCTGATCAGATAATTCTGACTGTCGAGCCGAACGGCAATACCTTCAGAGAGCACCTCAGCCAGTGGCATTTGTGCGGGCAAGGCCGCAAACACCGGCCGCATCATGCCAGGGTTGGACAGTGACAATAACTCGACTTTTTGCAACAGGGCATTCTGCTGTCTGAGCCGCACAATGGACACTTCTGAACCTATGCCCTGCTTGAGCGATGACAACACATCCACCAAAGTGGTGGCAATAGCCACGACAGCCAACTCGGCCTGCGCATTTTGCACCGGCACCAACACCAGTTTGATACATTGGTCGGCACAATAAATAGCGGTTTGTGGCACCTGCTGTTGCACCACCTCGGCCGCGACCGCCAGCAAATTGGTCGGTAATTGCGGGGTGGAGGCGTACAACACCCGGCTCTTGTCATCAATCAGCCACAAACTTTCCACATTCAGATGCAGGGCAATTGCATCATAATGCGCTGCCAACTGGGCGGCGAAGTCTTGAAAATCCAGCTGATCCCTCAGCAGCACTAAGTCCGTAAAAGACTCCAGCCAGCTGCGCAACTGATTCTCCAGCAGCAAATTCAGATGATTAAATTGCTGCTGACGCAATTGCAATTGTTTGCTTTGTTGCAAACGAAAATCCTGGTCCATTTTCACCAGTGAAAAGCTGGTCAGCACCACCGTCATCAACAGCAGAGCCCCCAGGGTTAAGGCCAGTATTTTCCAGGGCAGGCTTAAAAAGGGCCGCATATCAGAACCAATACATCAGCTGAAAGGCCCATAACGAGTGATGACGGGAGGTATTGACCACCACATCCGGAACCACATTCGGCCCCAGTCTGGCGGTGCCGGTGATCCAATGATACTCCAGTTTCAGCCGCAAATCGGCTCGGAAGTCATGACTTAACGCCAGCGCCGAATCACGCTGATAACCAAAGAAAGGCGCAATTAAACCACCGGACTGGAGCGGTAGCGTGGCACCACGCCTGTCATCCTTATTGGCAAAATAATGATCATGACTGAGATAAAACGTGGTTTGTGGCGTCAGGTTGTACCTGGCCAGTAAATAAGCACCTTGGGCGAACTGCATTCTTTGCATGCCTGGGGCATAAAAACCGTACACCGACACCCGCTCCTGCACCAGTTCACTGGAGAGCTCCCAGTTTTCTTCGCTGTAACGCCAGTTCAGCATTACCCGTTGTACCGTGAAATCACCATCATAAAAAATGTCGGTTTGCGCACGGCGGTAATTAAAGTCAGAATCAAGGAAACTCACCCCCCACTGGTGTTTACTGCCATCAGGCCGGAAAAACACACTGAACTGATGGACAAAGTCCTGCTCGGTTTTGCCGGTAATCATGGTGCTGATCACCCGTTGACTTTGTTCGGTCGGCACCGGCGTGGCACCAATACTCCAGTTAATTTCAAACTCACCCAGACTATTGGTATGGGTCGATTGCAGCGCTATACCATCAGAACCAACCGCGATGTCACGAAATGCATCAAAATAGACCGATTGCGGCAGCACAATCAGTGGCCGGGTAATTGCCACATCACGAGTGCTGGAATACAGCCAATGCATGTTTTTGTAACGGCCAAGATACAGATCAAGCTGCCAGTCCAGCGTATTTAATGCTGTCCAGTTCAAAAACAGATAATCAATGCGCCAGCCTTGCTGGAACCTGTTGCCGCCGTCGAGATACATCACCTGACCTGCCAAGCGCCAGCTGTTGTCTATTTGCCAAACAGAGTTCAGGCCAAATTCAGTTAATTCAGCACTCACTTCGCCAGTGTTATTTAAGAAGTTGCTATTTTTCGCCTGCATCATGCCCTGCGCTACAAAGCCGTGCCAATGCAGATCATCAGCGGCCTGTGCCTGAGAAAACCAGCCAAGACTCAACGCATAACCAACAGCCAACAGCGGCTTAAGGCTTGATGTGGATAATTTTTGCATCTGTCGTCTCGTTTTCTGCAGGTAAATAACCGATGGCGCCAGGGGTGCTCTGGAGCAATTTTAACATCTCAGCCGCCGAACTGACTTCAGCCGGCGGCGTGCCAATTCCGGAGAACGTCAGTTTTTGCCAGGCCCGATCAAGCTGATATGGAAACATTTGTAAATGACTTTGGCTGAATTGACGGTGGGTTGCCGATTTTACCGGCAAAATAAAAACTTTAATTGCCACTCCGTCTGGCCAAATCACCTGCCGTTTCAGGAAAATACTGCGCAGCTGGGCCTGACTCAGGTTATCGACAGGCACAGCCGGATGCACAGCCACCCATGGAGTGGCTGCGGACCCGACAGCAAGGACATCGTGACAACACAACATCGTTAAAACCAGCATCACTAACTTCTTCACAGCACCCTTCTTCGATCAAGGCCGCAGGTCAGTACCAGCAAGGAGGCTATGTTTTTCACAACACAGCAAGTGCCGATAAAAATAATCTGCTTCATGACGGCTGAGTATAGATGAGACATCGTAAAAAAATACCAAATAAAGCGTTTAAAAGCAGCAATTTACATAAATTTATCAAATAAATTGCCATGACAGAACTTTTAATTATACCGACTTCAAACTGATTTGACTGCAATAGATGCCTGCGGAGCGGGTCGTTCATAGCAAAGCTCGCCGAACTATGCCGTTTTCCGGCAAAAAAATATAGCCTGTTGCTTGTAAAAAGCTGGTTTACGGCGACACTATAGGGGTCTTGAGGTCATTCAGGAGAACCTACAGTGAAAGCAGCGGATTATGCCCGACAAGTTGGTGATGTCTTTGTATTGCCGGATACCTGCCTTAAAATCAAGCAAGTGATCGACAATAAAATCAGTAACCTGGAAGAAATTGCTGAATTGATCGTGCTTGATCCTGCCCTGGCGTCACGTCTGCTAAAGCTGGCAAACAGCGCCTTGTACAACTTTCCGCATCAAATTGATTCCGTCAGTAAAGCAGTGTTACTGTTGGGTGAAACTCAAGTTTATAACATGGTGGTAGCCTACGGTGCCGCCGACGCTTTTGCCAAAGCGCCCACAGATGTGGTGGATTTGGCAAGGTTCTGGGAAAGCAGTATTCATGCAGCTTTGATTGGCAAATATCTCGGTCAAATCATTGGTATTAAACAAAGCGAACCGCTGTATTTGTCCGGATTGTTGCATAACATTGGTGAGCTGGTGGTCGCTGAAATTAATCCGGAAGTGGCCAAACACTGCAACCAATACCATCACGGCATCCTACCGTGGCAGCAACAACAACAGCTGCTTGGTTTCAGTTATAACGAATGTTCAGCAGCCTTATTGAGCTTATGGCAACTGCCGAATAATCTGCTGGAGCCGATTCGTTTTTTACATCAGCCACAGTTGCATCCGGACAGCAGAATTGTGCAACTGCTGCATATCTCCAGCCGATTAGCGCTGTTAAACTCGGCCAGCGAAGTCTTTGTGCTCGATGAGTTGCTGGATCTGCATTTATTAGAGCCATTATCGCTGACCCGGGCCGACATCGAAGAAGCCAGAGCCTTCGCCAGCCTGGAAGCTCTGTCAATCCTGAGTATGCTCAATCCAAGAAGCAGCGTAATTTTGTAGCTGGTCATTGCACTTGAAAGCAGTTGATTTAGGCAGTATCGATGATGTTGGACCACACTGAACTGTTTTTGGTACATATTTCAGAGTCATCCGCCTGCCTGTTTAAATGTAGTCTGGAATTGATTGCTGGGTTTAAATGGTAGGACTCTGCTAAACACCGGTTGCAGAGGAGCAAACGACACCGAGTTAAAACAGCAATCGCAGGACATAATACAGCCAGAGCAGCAGACCGCATGCTCGATAACAGCCTAGCTCATCTCAGACGGCGACGCCCCCACAAACATGCCAAACTCAGTATTTCACAAATAGAAAACTTTAATTAACCTGACATTCATCATCGCCAAGTTAATGCTGCATCGCTCGCAACTATAAACCGTTTTGTCTCCCGCAAAGCAAATAGGCTGGTGACAACAGCAGCAATAAAAGGAATTGTTATGTTTCATCCATCCTTCAAGCCAGTATTGAAGTACTGCCTGTTATTGGCTTGCGCCTTGTCGACCCATGCCAGCAAAACAAGCCACCCACTCTTTGGAAACAGTGCAATCAGCTGTTTCTAAAATATGGTTTCTTTGGTCACGATATTTTAAATTCAAGCTTGTCGATGTTGATTTGAAGACTTTAAATTGCAGCAAAAAAGTGCACTTGGCGGGGGGGAACTAACTTTTAGACAGCCGTTATTGCCGCTGCTGCGGTTTCTTATCAATTTTGCGGTGGAAAATTTCGGACTTAGCCAAAACTTCGTCGGCAGGCAGTTTGACCATGCAACCAGCGTAGTCCTAGTTTTTGGCAGAATTGTTTCAGTGAGCTGATAGGGCCAATCACTTGATAAAAATCGGTTTCAAGCTGCTGGCAGTTTTGTAGCCAACAAGCCTCTGAGATACCAAGACGCGCCAGGATGGGAGGTTGTTTCTGGTCAATCACACCGCGTTTGTCATCGCGTAACTGTCGGCCTGTCCACTCAGCAAGTTCAACATAATCAATAAAATGATACGGAACATGTTGCTGTGCATTCTGTTGCTGGCTATTGCCGGCAAATGGCAACAAAGCTCCATGAAAGACAGAGTGGATGGCCTTGCCAAGCCGTTGCTGGATACTGGTGTAGTCAGAAGTTTCAGGCCTTTCGGCCATCTTGGCGCGAATAGGATTTAAATCGACATAAGCCATGGCGGTGAGCAGGGCTTTTTCATCCAGCAGCGCCTGCGATTTAAACCGGCCTTCCCAAAATCGGCCTGTGCAGTGGTCCTCAAGGTTGGCCTGTCTCGCGATATGCTCATTCAGACAGCGCATAAACCAACTAATGTCGCAAAGTCTGGTACGCCATTTTTCCAGAATAGCTTCAGTTACTTGGTTTTCTGCTTCACCACTGGAGCCACCACTCAGATAACGCTCAACCAACACCGGCAAACAAAATAACAGCTGCCAGCGCTTCGCAATCTCCTGAGCGCTCCAGGCGGCTGCTTTGGCCGTATCAACCCGCACCACTAGATGGTAATGGTTCGACATCAGCGCAAAAGCGGCAATATCGATGGCAAACATTTGGCTGAGTAGGGCCAAACGCTCCAATATCCAGCCTCGGCGATGCTCAAAGTTATACCTTTCTGTAATGCCACATAAAAATGCCCGCCGTACACAGCGGCTAACCAAGTGATAATAAGGTGTTTCACTCACACTGATTTGTTGATAGCGTGGTTTGGGCATGGTGTCATCCTGATTGAAAAAACTCATGCCACTAAAAATAGTTTAAAAAAAGTTAAATTAAAGTTTTAATTTGGATGTTTAGTGTGTGGATGTCCAGCTTCTGGCTAGAACGTGTGTGTGGATGTCCGGCTTTTGGCTTCCGGCTTTTGGCTAATCAAACGCCCTGTATCTGTCCTGCAAGACAGGATGGAAACTGCAATAGAAGTATCATTCAATATTACTTGTTCAGCATCAATAACAAACAAAACAATAGTTTGATTAAAGCGAGCTAAGGCTCGCTTTAATCAAGGCTGGTACACCGACTGTTCTCTTGTATACCTATTGTCGACTTGTACACCTAATTGTCAGTTGCCAGACACCACTGGTACAACCGTCATTCGCGGACAATATCCATTTCAGCTAACAGGTTGTCGGCTTTATCAACATACTGCATCAGCCACAACATATAACGCACATCCACGTGGATGGCGCGGGTGACGGCCGGGTTGAAATACCAGTCTTTACTAATGGATTCAAAGGTAGAATCGAAGTTTAAGCCGACCAGCTCACCACGGCCATTCATCACGGCTGAACCTGAGTTACCGCCGGTAGTATCGGCGCTGGATAAGAAGTTCAGCGGTACCGAGTTGACCGGCACTATAGCTGGTTTGGCACAATCCGCCAGCTTGCACAACAATGAGTCTGGCAGTTTCATGCCTAAATCAGCGTGATAGAAACCCTGATATTGCTGTTGCTGGTAGGCGGTCCGCAGTTTAGCCGGCACCTGGAAGGGTGCTTGGGCCTGTTCTTTCGCTAACATACCGCGCACTGTGGTAAATGGGGTTTTATACACGCCATCGGCAGCCGGGTAACCATCAACATGACCAATGGTGATCCGCAGTGTGCCATTCGCATCCGGATACACAGGTTTACCCTGCGCTTGATTATAAGCAATGATCGCCTGCATATAGGCAGGTCTCACCTGCGCATAACGTCCGGCCAGCTCTTTTTGCTGCGATTCTTGCAGCAGCAGGCTGTCAGACATGGCGACCGCCAACCGGATGAAAGGATCATCACTGTTTACAAATTCGGTCGGAGTTTTACCTAACCAGCTAAGCCGTCCAGCACTGGTGCTTAAACTACTTTGCTGATACCAACTGGCCAGTTTTGCCGACAGTGCTGCCGCATCCATCGTAGGTTCCAGTTGCAATGCTGCATCAAGCACCTTCGAGCGCTTCTCTGCAGGAGCTTGCAGGTAAGCGGCTAATTGCTCAGTCCAGACCGCCAGGTCAACATCGGCCCGGAAGCGGGTATCCAGTCGTTTTAACCGACCTTCAAACATCGCCATATCACGCTGCTGAAAACCTGTTTCACGTTCAGCATCCGGCTTTTGTTGTTCCAGCGCTAACCGGTATAAATCGGCAGCCGTTTTGAACAAATCACTACGCAGCGCGTTATCCAGATGATAACTTTGCTGTAAAAAGGCTTGCTCTGCCGCAATCACCGTTTGTAATTGGGTCAGCGCCTGCTGATAGCCAGCTCTTTTACTATCCGCCGCTATCCAACTGGCCAGTTGCTGTTGCTGCTGCAACTTAATGCCATGGATATCAGTGACTTTAAAGCCTGCCAGCAGCCCCTTGAGCTTCTTCATCCGATTATGGTGGCCCTTCACCGTCGAGGCATATTTGACTTTGGCATCGGCATCAGTGGCCCCCATCCGTTCGATAGTCCCAATCATTTGTTCATAAGTGCGGATCGTGGCCGGATACTGCCAATCGGTGGCAAAAGCAATTTCATCGGCCAGTCGGTACCGACTGGTCACGCCCGGATAACCGGCCAATAAAATACCATCACCGGCGCGCACACCGTTGGCATTCACTTTCAGGTAACTTTTTGGCTGATAAGGCACGTTATCCACCGCATAAGGCGCAGGCTTGCCATCTTTTCCTACATAGGCCCGTAAAAAGGCAAAATCACCGGTATGGCGCGGATATTCGTAGTTATCAATATCACCACCAAAGTTACCGACCGATTCTGGCGGTGCGTACACTAAACGCACGTCCTGGATCATCAACTGCTTGATCAGGAAATATTCCATGCCATGGTGAAAACTCACCACATTACAGCGGTAATTGGCATCGGCTTCACAGTCTTTAATCAGTGTTTTGCGATTATTTTCAATGGCTTTATATCGTTCCAGCGCCGACAAATCTGCTGCCAACTGGCCAGAAACGGCAGCAGTTACATCCACCACCTGCTCAGTGATATACAAGCGTTCCTGCGGCCCGGCAGGTAATTCTGCTGCTAAGGTACCAGCCAGAAAACCTTGTTCTATCAGGTTTTGTTCTTTGCTGGAATTTTGCTGAATAGCGCCGTAAGCACAATGATGGTTGGTCACCACCAGACCTTTACCTGAGACAAAAGAAGCTGAACAGTAGCCAAGACTGACAATAGCATTCATTGGATACGTTGATAAATCAGCAAGTTGCTGGCCAGAAATTTGAATACCACGCGCATCCAACTGCGCTTGCAAAGCTGGTAACTGGTGAGGTTGCCACTGGCCTTCGTCGGCCATAGCCGGGAATTGGACCGCTGCCGCCAGGGCCAGCGCTAAATAACGATAGTTCATAATTGTGGGTGACCTGTGTTGGTTGTTATTGTCAGGAAAACGAGACTTGGCAGATTACTGAGAGTTGAGCATGCTGCCCAACCGCTTGCGGTCAACCCACCAGCGCACGCGACATAGTTGTGGTTGCTCATTGACAGTCAAACGGCGATCAGACTGATCAGCGCTTGACTGTCGCAGTAGCCGACTCAGACTGACGCCGTTGCAACGGGCTCTACTGGCTCAGTTTGTGCCAACCGCAGTTGCCGGTTCAGTATTGGGGTCAGTACAAACATCAGCACAGCGGCGCCCACCCCGATCCAGCCGAGGGTAGAAAACACTTCAGCGTAAATCGACAAGGCTGCCGGTACTGGTGTGCCAACTGGCATTGAGGCCATAGCGCCAAAACGACCGGCAATCATTTCACCAAATGCCGAGGCCAGGAACCAGACCCCCATCATCAGACTGACCACCCGTGGCACCGATAACGCCGTCACAGCCGATAAACCTATAGGCGATAACGCCATTTCGCCGACGACGAGCACAAAATAGGCCAGGATAAACCACCAGAAACCGGCCAGACCGTTGTCCAGCGGATTCAGTGCGGCATATTGCAGGATAAAGTGGGCTAAACCGGCAAATAACAGCGCAAAACCAAATTTAGCCGGTGCTGATGGATTGAGCCCTTTGCGGTCTAGCCAAGGCCAGAGCCAAGCGAACGGCAACGCCAACAGAATAATAAACATGGAGCCGACAAAGGTCAGTTGCGATGAATTAAAGGCAAAACTAACAAAGCCCAGATCAAAAGTCTGGCTATCCATCACCCGGTCAGAATAGGCCAGCCAACTGCCATACGTTTGTTCGTACAAGCCCCAGAACACCGCAGAAATAGCCGTTAACACCATCAGCATCACCATACTGGCGCGCTCGACTTTGTCACACTCAATAAAAATAAATTTCACCCACCACAGCATCAGCAACAGGGTCAGCGCCACTGCTACCACTTCAGTGGCGGTAATTTCCGCTCCGGCGGCCAGTCCCAACCACTGACCCAGCACACCAAAATCGATACTGGTTTGCAAAATTTGCTGCACCACCAGTACCCCCAGCAGGGATAACAGATAAATCAGCCACTCACGGCGAACTCCGGCAACTTTCTGTAATAACAGCGCAGGTTGGGCCGGTTCAGCCTGGCCATGCAAATAAGGGCGGCCGGCAATAAATACCGCCAGACCACAGAGCAGGCCAATACCGGCCGAGCCAAAGCCATATTCCCAGCCATATTCCAGCCCTATCCAGCCAACAAATAAGCTGGAGAACACTGCGCCTAAATTAATGCCCATATAAAACAGTGTAAAAGCTGAATCACGCCTTGGGTCTTTTTCGCTGTACAAACGGCCAACAATGGTGGAAATGTTCGGCTTTAAAAAACCGACCCCAACCGCCACCAACGCCAGCGAGGCGTACATAATTTGCAGCGCAACCGTATCAGCGCCGCCTTCTGCCGTAGCCTGGGTGCCTTTATAGGCCATCCCCAGCATCCCCACCGCCATCAAAGCACCACCAAAGGTGACGGCTTTACGCATCCCTAAATATTTATCCGCCAGTAAACCACCGACCACCGGCAAGGCATAAGCCAGACCGGCATAAGTGCCCAGCAATAAATAACCATTTTTATCGGTAAATAAATGATGCTGGGTCAGATATAAAAACAACAGCGCTTTCAGACCATAAAAAGCAAAACGCTCCCACATTTCAGTAAAAAAGCAGACATAAAGTCCAAGCGGATGACCAAACCATTGACGCTGGCTGGCAAGTGCAGGCACGGCAGAATTCATAATAATCCCGGATTGTTAGGTTCTTGGAATAATAAGGTTGGCAGAGCGGGCAATGATGACGGTTACTGCTTCGCGAGCAAGCGTCACAAAAATACAGCACTCAAGTGCTGCACTCTGCCCTGCCAGGACCTTCGGGTACAAAGGCAATACTATAACATTTTGCCGTCAGATAGGAAGCCAGCCGCTTCAGACGCTGGTCACTGCGGGATCAGACTGGCTGGCAGCTTGCTGTTGCTGCCACAATGCCAGTTGCTGCCGGTAATAGTCCCAGACACAAGGACAACAACTGCCAGAGCCACAACATTCGTTACTGGCTGGCGGTTCAGGTTTTTCGATCAGTTTCATGCAATATCCGGCTGTTGCTTTCACACAAAAATGCTATTTTAACCGCAGTTGTGGCTGGCTGCGCCAGCGAATGATGGTTTTTGTGCAGAGATTTTCCGATGTCGTCTCGTTCTCACCTGCAAATTTGGCATACCGTCAGCCTGATCCCCGCCGGCAAAGTTGCCAGTTATGGCCAGATTGCCGATCTGGCCGGTTTGCCCGGTCGCGCCCGGCTCGTGGGCAAAGCCTTACAACTGGCACCAGCTTCAACGGTGCTGCCATGGCACCGGGTACTGCGCAGTGATCGTAGCCTGGCTTTTGCCGCTGGCTCAGCGCAGGCACTGACGCAGCGGCAGTTATTATTAGCCGAAGGGGTGGTGTTCAAAGGCAATAAAGTCAGTACTGACTCGGTTTGGCGACCCGATTTGGCTGCACTGCTGTTTCAGTTACAGTATTAATTGGTTTTGCTGTCACCCTGCACAAAATAACTGACCTGCGCCCGCGGATTCAGATAGGCATAAATTTCGGCTGGCAATGCTGTCGGTTTCAGCACTTTGTCGATGGCGAGTTTACCTTCTTCCAGCGCGATAATAGGGGCTTCCAACCGGGGAATTTGTGGATCATAAATCAGCACATTCGGATACAATAGTTGCGAGCTGTTGACCGACATCACCAAACCAACCCGCTGATCGGATAATTGCACCACAGTACCGGGCGGATACACGCCCATCATCTTAATCAGTTGCGACATTTGCGCGGTACCGAGTTTGCCTTTCATCGTTTTGAACAACGCGGACATGGCGTGGTGCGGCGAGCGCGCTTTGGCCGGGTCTACCGGATGACAAAGGTTATCAAATTCATTCACCACCGCCACCACTTGCGCCAATGGCTGAATGGCATCTGCTGTTAAGCCGGACGGATAACCGCTACCATCAAGAAATTCATGATGTTGCAGAACAATGTCCAATGCCTGTTGCGGAAAAGTATCGGTTAATTTCAGCAGCTCAACGCCATACTTAGTATGCAGCTTTAGCAAGTTAGCTTCGGGTGCCGTCAACCCTTCGGTTTTACGCAAAATTTGACTTGGGATTTTCAGTTTACCAATGTCATGAAACAAAGCACCCAGACCAACAATTTTGATTTCTTCATCGTTATGCCCCAGGTTTTTCGCCAGCATCATCGATAACACCGACACGTTCAGCACATGGTAATAAATATTCTCCTGCTCTTTACCCACCTGAGAAATCAGATGCAGTACCAGCGCATCGGCGGAAATAATACTGTCCGCAATCCGGTTCACCAGTTCAGTGGCTTCTTCAATCGCCTGCAAAGGCCTGCCGGCAATTTTCGCCATCACATTACGCACCTGTACCATCGATTGGGCAAAGGCTTTTTCAGTTTTTTGCAGCTGTCGCCGTTGCTCCTTGGCTTGTTCGATGCGCAGATTTTTTTCCAGGATCATATTATTTTTCAGCAAGGCGGATTGCTCCGCCAGCAAAGCGGCCTCCGGCTCGGCTTCAATCTCGTGATTGATCGAACTTTTTTCCGGAAAAAAATACACAAAATCCAGCTCCAATGTCTGAATAATGGCAATTTGCTGATAATTTTCAATTTTGAATTTATTCGAGATAAAAGGGTGCTTCATCCAGTTCAGCGGTAACTGAATGAAATAACCGATCTTTAACTGATGAGGACTTATTTTAGCAACTGACACCTGACACCCTGCTCTCCCACGACTGACGGCACATCGGCTGGTTTCCCGGTCCGCCGTCAGTTTAGCAACAGAACGGGCAAATGTCTGTGGTCACAACAGGTACTTACACCAAATCAGTTCAGTAAAGCTGATGTAATTCAATAAAATGGCGAATGCAATAAGTGGCATCTTCAGCAAAATGCTGATTTTCGCCATTCAGATACAAACAACTGGGCATGCCAGCACGGCGGGCGGTTTCCAGATCAAACCAATAATCGCCGACAAACAACAACTCGGATACGGGTAGCTGCCATTGTCTGGCAATATGCCATAAGCCAGCGGGATCAGGTTTAGCCGGACAATCTTCCCGGGTCAGCCACAAAGGCACCGGGATCGTTAACCGTTGCCGGCACAATTCGCTGGCAGAGCGCATATTGCGGGTTAATACTGCGGTTGGAATATTCTGCTGCTGCAAATGCCAGAGCAATTGCTCAGCCCCCGGCATCCATTCTGCGCTGGCGGCACCTTGCATTTCAAAGTCACAGATGATCTGCTCAGCATGGACGCGTTCCGCTGGATCAGTTAAAGTCGCCAAATGTTCCAAAATAGCCGTACCTGCCGGCCAACCCAGTTGCTGACAAAGCAAACTAAAATCCAGCCGGGAATCCACCAGGGTGCCATCTAAATCAAAAATAATTCCAAGCTGCTGACCTAACACAGAATGATCCTTTTGCTATCAACATCAGTATAATGCTGCTGTTACGCCCTGACAGGGTAAAACGATCAACCCCTCTGTGTACAGCGCGACACCAAGGAGCATGCCAAGATGAGCAACGGCCGCAGTCTGATGCCAGCGTATCCAAGCCAGTCACCACAGAAAAAAACCGCCCGTCGTCAGGGGGCAACAGCCGGCAGCCAACAACGGATAGATCAGCAAATCTGGCTACTGCATCAGGCGATGGCAACCAAACTGCTGCAACAACCTGAGCTGGCAGCTGAGATCCGGCTCAGACTGGACAACTGGCAACTACAAGGCCAAATCCGGCATAGCGCTTATTTATTCTGGCATTGTTTACTGGATTTATTGCCTGAACCGGAGCAGTTTTGTGCTGAATTATTAAGCTGGGAGCTGCAGATCTGCAAATACCGCCGTCGCACACCATTGCTCGGACTACTCACCGAAACCGAACGGCAAGCCGCACTGCAGCAATCAAGCTCAGTCGTCACCCCAGCCAAAGCATAGTGCCACTGCCAACTGGAAGCCAAAACAACATTTTCTTTTTATTTTGTCTGATTTGCTTGGTACAACTGAGCGGCAGAGCCTGTTAAACTCAGCGCAGTCTGACTGCAAGGATTGTTATGAAACTCAGCCCTCCCCTTTTTGTAAATCTGTTGCTTGCTCTGGCACCGGTGCTGGTATCGGCCCAAGAGGCCAGTCTGCAACAACGGCAATACACCAGCAAATTTGGTAAAACCCAGCTTGAAGTGCTGCAGCAAGCTGACGGCCAACGCGAATTTAAACTGCAAACTGCCTTGCTACCTACCACGCGCAACTGGACCGATGCACCAAATGTATTGCAGCTGCGCACGGAAAATCCGTTGCTGGACGCCCTGTTTAGTCTGGCGCAGCAAGAGATCAGCGAAAACAGTGTCAATGAAATCACCGATTGGGGTTTTAACGATCAACAGCCTGTGCTTTGTCCTTGCTTTGAAACTGGCGCCAAATGGCATTATGTCTGGACCCGCGATTTATCCTACAGTCTGGATTTAGGCTTGAGTTATCTCGATCCAGAGCGCTCTCGCAACTCATTATTGTTTAAGACCTCAAAAATCCGGCCAGAATTAGTCGCCCGTGGTCTGAGCCAAACCGAAGTCGCCTTGCAGGATACCGGCTCTGGCGGCAGTTGGCCGGTTAGCTCTGATCGGGTGGTCTGGGTGCTGGCTGCCAGTGGTCTTAGCAGTAAAGCTGCGGATGGCAGTTCATCGGCCGATGCGCAGCAAGCCTGGCAACAACAATGGTATGCCATTGCCAAAAATACCCTGCAACAAGACCGCCAGTACCTGTTCAGTCCTGATTTAGCTTTATATCGCGGTGAAACTTCATTTTTGGACTGGCGGGAACAAAGTTATCCGGCCTGGACCGCCAAAGATACGGTGTTTTTAGCCGAGTCTTTTGCGCTGTCAACCAACGTGCTGCACTATGTGGCGCTGCAAAAAGCTGCCGCTGCTGCGGATAAGCTGGAACCTGCAATGGCAACTGAGTTTCGCAGTTGGGCTGAGGCACTGAAAAATGCCATTAACAAAGCATTCTGGTTACCGGAACAAGGCTTATATGCCAGTTATCTTGGCCCGGAACAACATCCACAAGCCTTTGCTCAATTTGATTTATTAGGCTTGGCGCTGGCGATTGAACATGGCATTGCCTCCAAAGCGCAGGCGCGGCAAATTTTGGCCAGTTATCCGCTCGCCCCTGCTGGCCCGCCAGTGCTATTCCCGGCACAGCCACAGATCCCGATTTATCACAACAGAGCCGTCTGGCCTTTTGTCACCGCTTATGCGCTGCGCGCCGCCAAGACGCAGCAACACGGTGCTTTATTTACTAAACTGGCGATGTCGTTGTTTCAGGGGGCGGCTTTACATAATTCCAATATGGAAAATTTCGAATGGCTGACCATGCGCGCCCATGTTGAAGACGGTGCCTGGTCCGGACCTGTGGTAAATTCAACCCGCCAGCTCTGGTCTGTAGCAGGCTTTCACGACTTGGTCGCCGGCAATCTGTTTGGCGTGAAAGTGCAGGCCAATCAGTTGCTGCTGGATCCTTATCTGCCCGCTCAACTGCAAAAAGATTTGCAACTGGGCCAACAACTGCAGTTACTGCAGTTACCCATAGGCGCCAGCACGCTGGATATTCATTTGCAGTTACAAGGTCAGGCCAAAACCGCGCAAAGTTACCGTTTGTCAAAAGCACTGCTCAATGGGGTGGCTATTGAGCTGACGGCCCCTCATCAGTTACAGCTGGATATCCATCAGTTCAGTCTGGCGCATAACCAGTTGGAGCTGGAACTGAGCCCTGTCACTGAAACAGTGCAGCCAATCAGGCAATTAAGGGTCGAAAACCCTGCCAGACTTTCTGAGCGCGAGCAGCGTCAGCTATTTGCCCCTGTTGCCCCTATCCTGCAGGCGAAACAAAATGCGCAAGGGCTGCTGGAATTGAAATTTGACGCCAATGGCGTGCGCGACAGCCGTTTTAGCCTGTACAAAAACGGCGTGCTGCAAAAAAGTAAATCCGGTAAAGGTTATGTCGAAAGCAAAGCGTCTGACAAAGCACAATGTTATTCCCTGGTGCAAAGTTACAAAGATACTGGCTTAACCTCATTGCCGGGTAAAACCCTTTGCACCGACACCGGCTTAGAAACCTTTGTTGCCGGCGCTGGTCTGCAAAGTTCTGATCATGAAATCAGCACTTATTTGACACTGCCTGTGTTTAAAAACTGGGGTCAACCGGAGCAACAACTGCAACTGACACTGACGCCGAAACTTGATGCTAAATACAGCCTGCAATTGCACTATTTTATTGATAACGGCCCCATCAATACCGGTATTACCGCAGTGGTCAAACAAGCAGAGGTACAATGTGAAGGCTTGCCGGCACAACAACTAACCCTGGTGATGCCGCATCTGGACACAGCCACTGAAGCCGGTTTTTCCAGCCGGGGTTATTTCCGTGCCAAAGCTGGCAAGCCGTGTCAAATTCGTTTCAAAGACGGCTTTAACATGAGTTACCTGCAACATTTTGAACTCTATACCGGTGGCAAAGGCGGCAAAACAGGTCCATTGAATCAGGCGGTGATCCACGCAGCCAGAATTCAGCCGGTGGCAGACTAACAGCTGCAGGCTGACACCGCCGTTTGTTGCGGCGACATTTAAGCACAGAGGTAGTGAATGAAACTGTATCTGGGGCTGGCGCTGTTATCGGCCATTTTTATGGCCAGCAGTGGTGTCATAGCCCGTTATAGTCAGATGGCTGCCGCTGAACTGACTTTTTACCGGCTTGGCGTCGGCGCTTTATGCGTGTTTATCTGGCTGCTTTGCACCGGTCAAGTCAGCCAACTTCGGCAAAAACCAAATCGCCAGATGCTGCAGAATGGCTTGTTACTGGCCAGCTTTATGCTTGGCTTTTTGCAGGCGATCCAAAGCATCCCTCTGGCCAATGCCATTATGATGGTCTATCTGGCGCCGCCCTGCACCGCCTTGGTGGCGCATTTTTATTTTGCTGAGCGGCTGAATTTGTTCAGCAGCTTGCTGATTATGCTGGCGTTAGCCGGTTTTGCCATGTTGCAGCAATTTCAGTTTGATGTCAGTGCCGATCCGGCGCAATTGGCCGGTTATTGCTGGGCGCTGCTGTCGTTGCTGGCGTATAGCGCTTTTTTACTTTGTAACCGCCAGCCAAGCGCTGGCACTTCGGTCGGCCAACGGACTTTTTACCAGTTATTATTTGGCGCCTGTTGTGTGTTGCCATTATTAACCAGCAGCAGTTTACCCCAGGGCATTGACTGGCTCTGGGTCGGGCTCGCCGGGTTATTTCCAGGTTTTCTGGCCATTGGCTGTGCACTGGCGGCACTGGCGCATCTGCCAAACCGGGTCTATGGCACCATCGCCTATGCTGAACCCGCCGCAGTGATCCTGGCTGGCTGGTGGCTGTTTCAAGAACAACTGACGCCGTTGCAATTGGCTGGAATCAGCCTGATTTTGTTGGCCGGCATCCTGCAAGCGCTGCTGGCAGGCCAGCAACCGGCAGACGCTGACCCATCCCAGCAGCCGGTGGCACCGGCACGGAGTCAGGGATGACCGGCTGGCAGTTATGGTTGCTGCTTGATTGTCAGGTAACACCATGAATTATCTGGCGCATTTATTACTGGCAGAATCCAGCTCAGCGTCTCGGATCGGCAACCTGCTGGGGGATTTTTCCCATGGCGTGGTGTTGTCTGAGCTGCCGCCCGCAGTCAAGGCTGGACTGCAGCGACATCGGGCTGTCGACCGTTTTACCGATCAGGCAGCAGAAGTACTGACTGCGAAAACCTTGTTCAGCCAAGCCCGGCGCCGTTTTGCCGGAATTGCGCTTGATATGCTGTTTGATCATCTGTTGATCAAACATTGGGCTTTGTACCAAGCGCAACCATTTGCCCGGTATAAAACTGAGTTATATCAACAACTGCTGCAGGATCTGCCACAAATGCCGGTGGCGATGGCGGGCACTGTAAGGTTGTTAGTGCTGCAGGACTGGTTTGGTCAGTATCAGGATTTAACCCAGCTAGGCCGGGCACTGGATCGGATTGCGCAAAGGATTAGATTTAGCCATCAGTTTGACGGCGTGATCAACGAAATTCACCCGCAGTTGCCACAGCTAGAAGCGTTATTTTTACAGTTTTTCCCCAAATTGCAGCTTTTTGTCGCCGAACTAGGGCCTGAACTGGCGGAAGAATCTATGCCATCGACCGGCAAAACTTGCTAAACTAGCGCCTTTGCTGAATTTGTGTAACGGAGCACCTGATGAGTCAATTCCCTGATGATGGCAACGGCGATATGCTACAAGCCATGCAAGACGCTGGTCTGGATTTAAACCAGAGTCTGGCACTGGATTTTTACCTGGTTTTCCCGGACAAAACCAAAGCCGAAATGGCATTACAGGCAATGACGGCGTTAGATCAACCCGTTGAAGTTGAATTAAATTTTAATGATCTGGAACAGTGGGAACTGATCGTCAGCCTGCAGATGGTGCCTGAGCATGCTGCCATTAGTGCCAAAGAAGCAGAGCTGGACAAATTTGCCAAGAAATTTGGCGGTCACAACGATGGTTGGGGCGTGATGCAACAGCAGGATGGTGATGACGAATTTGCCGATGATGATCATGAATGTGATGATCATTGTGGCCATCAGCACTAAGCCATAGTTCTGGGCCATAGTTCCGGGCCATAGTTCCGGCCATCAGCCAACCCGCAAGCTGATGTGAACGGGGCAGGCCTGATGCTACAGCCAGAGACCCGTATTTTGTCTGGCAGTGCTAAGCTTTCGCACTGCCTTATCAACAGCTTTCTGCCCGTCACTTGCCTAATGTCAGCTTTTTGACAAACAACAGCGTAAATTCCGGCCCGCTTTTTGCTACAAATTTCGTTCATAAAGCAGCTATGCGAACCCAGCTCAAACGGAAATTGCGATGAAAGCAGACACCAGTTTATTCCAGACCCTCAGCCAGCTCAGAACCCAACAACTGAACCGCCAATATCAACTGGTGGAACAGAAAAAAAATGCCATCGGCAATGGTCAGCAGCCTCAGGTCGACAAAACACCGAACGGCGGTCAGACCAAACCGGCGCAGCCCACCTCCCCCACTCAACCGGCTGAACCCGCGAAAAAACCGACTAAACTGGATTTTCAACAGATGACCCGCGGTCAGTTATCACAGTGGTTTAACCAAGCCGTCGCCAGCGGTAAAATTGCTAAAGATCAACAAACCGCTTTTCGGGTTATGTTATTTAACGGCCAAAGCAGTGACAGCGAACCAGGCAAAGCTGACAATACGCTGATCGACTTTGCCGATAAAGCCAAAACAGGTTTGCAAAGTGCGGTTAAACGTAAAGACCAAAGTTCGATTGAATTTTGGGCCAAGGCTTTAACAGTGATGAAAAAGTTTCAGGGCCAGCCAGCGCAATTGCCGGCAGAGCCAGACAAAAACACCGGCAAAAGCTGAAGCGACTCGCTGGGGGAGGGAGACACCGCTGTTTTACCGACAGCGTGCTAACCCCAGGCTGACGCCACTAGTCGCCGACCTTCACTTTGGTCACCAGCAACTGGTCGATTTTGTAGTTGTCGATATCAACCACTTCAAACTTGTAACCCTGATGCAGCACAAAATCAGTACGCTTTGGGATTTTTCGCAGCATATACATCATAAATCCCGCGATAGTTTCATAGTTTTCATCATCCGGAAATTGATCAATCGACAGCACCCGCATCACATCGTCCAGTGGCGTTAAGCCCTCCACCAGCCAGGAGTCGTCATCCCGTCTGACGATTTGTTCTTCTTCCGAATTAACCAGCTCTCCCATCACGATACTCATCACATCTTTGAGGGTGATCATGCCAACCACTAAGGCGTATTCGTTCAGGATCACGGCAAAATCGACGCCACTGGATTTAAAATGGGCCAAAGCCTCATACAAGGACAAGGTATCCGGAATAATCAGCGGTGTGCGTAAAATGCCTTCTTTGGATAACGAAATCGACTGTTGGTGCAGCACCTGCATCAGAATATCGCGGGTGTCGACATAACCCACCACCCGATCCAGCGCTTCATCACAGACAATAAATTTGGCATGCGGATGCTCGGCAATTTTGGCTTTAATACTGTCAGCCGATTCTTTCATCAGAAAATAAATCAGACTCTCACGCGGCGTCATGGCGGATGTGACTGTGCGCTGGTCCATATCAAAGACATTTTCCAGCAGCTTATGTTCTTGTTGTTGAAGCACGCCGGCTTCAGCACCTTCATCCATCATCGAAATGATATCTTCCGGCGTGATTTGATCTTTGCGCTGCACCGGCACATTAAAGATTTTAAACACGCCATTGGCAATGCCGTTAAACAGCAGCACCAAAGGTTTGAGCACCACCAACAACAATAAAATTGGCCGCACCACTGCAACGGCCACTTGTTCAGGCGCCAGCATCGCCAGACGTTTTGGCATCAGATCGGCAAACAGAATAAACAGCGCAGTGACAAAAAATACCGACAAACCAAAGCCAATCGACTGTAAGGCCGGGCCTTGATAAAACAGCTGTAAAAACTCAACAAAAGTCGGGGTAAAAGCCGCTTCCCCCAAAATACCGCCCAGAATAGCCACTGCATTGAGGCCTATCTGGATAATGGTAAAAAAGCTACCGGGATGTTCCTGCAGGCTCAGTACCTGACTGGCACGACTATCCCCTTCACTGACTAACTGTCGCAAGCGTAATTTACGCGACGCCGCCAGTGCGATTTCCGACATCGAAAAAAAAGCACTGACACTGATTAATAAAATAATAAGCAGAATATGTTCAAACAAAGACATGTGTTCACCAAATCATCGACTTCAGAGTGGCGCGGCACAGTTTACGACGGTTGACTGAACTTTTCATGACAACCACCGCTCGACCGGACCACAGCAGGGACTATCCCTGCACTGACCAAGCACAGTATAGCCGCTGACGGTGTAATTTCAGCATGTTATCTCATACGCTGAAATAATTGCCGCGCTTGCTGATAGACCCAGAGCGCCAATTCAGGGTCATAACGTTCGCCTTCATCCCGCATAAAAGCATGGGCAGCGTTCACTTCATGCCAGCTAAAATCGCAGCCAGCTTCAGTCAGCGCCTGATATATCTGCAACCGGCCGGCCGTTGGAATATGCGGGTCTTGTTTGCCCCAAATCAGGCAAAGCTCTGCTTTGATTTGTGCTGCCGCCGCCAAAGTTTGTACCGAGCCGGTGGCTGGTAAGGTGTCCGAGTGTAAATCTGTGGCATATAAACAGCATGCGGCGCTAATGGCGGGATTCAGCGCGGCGCGAAACGCCAGATGACCACCGATACAGACGCCATAACTACCGGTTTTGCCATTAAAATCAGCGCGGGTCTGCAAATAATCCAGCATCGCCTGGGTATCACTGTCATGCTGCAACAAAGGTTTTTGCCACTTGTCCTGATTGCCTTTATCTTTGCCGGCATCATCGTAAGCCAGCACAGTTCCGGCGGCATTGAGTTCATGAAAGATTTCCGGCACTAATACCAGAAAGCCTTGGCCAGCTAACATGGCTGCGGCTCTGGCAATAGGGGCTGTGATCTGGAAAATTTCTGAATAAAACAAAATGGCGCTAAAGGTGACACCACTGACATTGGGTCGGTAGAACTGACACAGCATGGGCCCGGTTGGGGTGCTGATGGTCAGGTTTTGCATCACAACCTGCATGATAAACTCCGAAAATAGATGGCTGTACGGCCGCTATTATAGGGTCTTTCCGCCAGCAGACAATCTCAATCGGCACTCTGCACTGCAGCGCAAAAAACTGCCTCGCCCTCAAAGATAAGGGCTGGGCTCTGGCAGTGCAACCACAGCCTGGTTCATGTTGTGCTTTGCGCCCAAGCTGGCTGGCGGCTGTTCCAGTCGCTGTGCCGGTAATTGTTGCGGTAAATAGTGCTGCCGGATTTGCTGCAACCGACCTTGCTGATAAAGCCGCTGCCAGCCGCTCACCAGACTGGCCGCTAATTGTGGGCTGACACTGCGGCGGCTGAAACCAAAATACACCGGATTATCATGCACCAGCAGCATCAGTTGATAAGGACTGGGTTGTTGCCGTACCCGCCAGCGCCAGGCAAGTTCTTCTTCCAACACCGCCTGAACCCGGCCAGAATTTAACAAAGCCAGTTTGTCCTGATTGGATAAAATCGGTAGCAAATGGCGTTTAAAATGAACGTCACTTTGTAACTGACGAAACTGTTCGCCAAAATAACCGCCATTGAGCATCGCCAGCAGCCAGCCAGCCGGCCAATACTGTAAATCAGCCAGTTGCCGCAGTGCCGGTTGTGTGGTCGGATCGGCGATTAACCACATCCGTTCCTGATGATGGGGCCCGATAAAATACAAATCTTTACCGCGTTCCGGATTGTACGACAGTTGACTAATCACCTCAATCTCGCCTTGTTGCATCAACTTCAGCGCTCTGGCCCAAGGCGATTTTACCAGCCGCAGTTTGCAGCCGACTTCGGCGGCCAGAGCTTGCAACATCCGGACATTCAAGCCATGTGGCTCTGCTTCATCCAGAATAATATGCGGCGGAAAAGGGGTGTCCAGCGCAAAGCGCAGCACACAAGACTGGGCCGCAGCCGATGCTGTAGACCACAACAACAGCGCCAGCACGACAGGACGAATGCTGGTACTGCTGGCATGGCTTGTGATCAGGTTGATAATCCCATTTAAATTCAACATCTTTACCTTGGAGTCCGCGTTTACTCAGGCACTACCTGACTAACCCCAAACCGGATCCTGACCAGTAACCCGACCTGTTGTGGCAATAACTCAAGTTGCCCGCCGTGGGCCTGTACTATGTCATGGCACAAGGTCAGGCCAATTCCCGAGCCCTGTGGCTTGGTGGTAAAAAACGGCACCAACGCATGCTGCAGCACATTAGCCGAGAAGCCACAACCATCATCCTGCAATTCCAGCGTCAGCTGCTGCGCTGTCTCATGGATCTGCAATCTGGTGCCGGTTGCGGTTGCGCCAGCCTCATGGGCATTTTTCAGTAAGTTTAATAATAACTGACTGAGTTGGGTTTGATCCAGATACCAAGTAAAGACTGGTAGTTGACCCACCAATTCAAATTCATAATGATCCTGTAGCTGATTGAGCAACCGCGGCCATTGCACCTGTTGCGGCTTTGGCGGCGGTAATTTAGCAAACTCCAGATAGCCAGCTAAAAACTGATTCAGTTCAGTGCAACGCAGCGATAAGGTTTGACATAATTGTGCCAGCTCAGGCTGGCTGGCTTGTTGCGCCAGTTGCCGGCCGGAATAAGCTAAGGATGACATCGGCGCCAGGCTATTATTCAGTTCGTGCCCAATCACCCTTAATAATTTTTTCCAGGCATTGAGTTCTTCCCGTTGAATTTCGGCCGTCATCGGTTTGAGCAAATACAACCAATGTTCGCGCTGATTGAGATAAAATCTACTGCAGGACAAGTGCCAGACCGAAGCCGGTTC
Organism: Rheinheimera sp. B2H12; assembly: GCF_059620065.1. Classification (NCBI taxonomy): domain Bacteria; kingdom Pseudomonadati; phylum Pseudomonadota; class Gammaproteobacteria; order Chromatiales; family Chromatiaceae; genus Rheinheimera; species Rheinheimera sp. B2H12. Next base: position 3,436,202 of record NZ_CM184363.1, read on the forward strand.
TCCCAGATGCAACAAAGCACCTGGTTGCTGCGGCACTAACTGACGGATAGCTGTGGCCAGCGCCGGATGTTTTTCCAGCACTGTGGCAAACAGCATGCCTTCTAAACGCTGGCCCGCGGCGCATAATTGCCTTGATGCCGGGTTACTCAGCAGCACCCTGTCCTGCTGATCAGTCAGTACCAAACCAGCCGGGCTGCTTTGCAGCACAGTATCAAGTAATAATTCACGTTGATATAAACTGGCACGCTGCTGGCGTAACTCAGCCGACATGGCATCAAGTTTATCCGCCAATGGCGCCAGTTCGGTGATACATTGTCGATTAGCTCTGCTGTTGAATGCTTGATCCTGCAGGTTTTCTGCGTACAGATTCAGCGCCGCCACTTCCCGTTGCCACTGCTGTAACATTAACTGTGCCAGCAATGCAAATACCAGCAGTACCGCGCACAGTCCAAGCATCAATCTGACAGAGGCAAATTGCCAGCACAACAGTGCCATCGCCAGCAGCAAGAGCGCAAATAACAACTGTAGTTTTAACTGCAGCGCTAACTTGCCATTAAGGTGGAGCAATACCATAAAACTCCATTCGTCGATATAACGCCTGTCGACTGATACCCAGTGTTCTGGCGGCTCTGGCAATCACGCCCCCAGCCGCAGTCAGCGCCTGTTCGATGTCGACCCGCTCCACATCATCCAAGGCTCTCTTGCCAGCAGTGAGCTCAGAGTGCGGCAACCCCAAATCGGTCGCTTCAATAGCAGGGCCTGCCGCCAGTAAGACAGCGCGCTGGCAAACATTTTGTAACTCCCGCACATTACCAGGCCAATGGTACTGCAATAACAACTGTTCAGCGGCTGCGCTCAATGGTTTTTGCCCCTGCAAAAAAGATCTGGCCAGCGGCAAAATATCATCGGGTCTTTGTGCCAAATCGGTCAGTGCCAATTCCACGACGTTTAGCCGGTAATACAAGTCCTGCCGGAACTGTCCACTGGCGATGGCTTTGGCCAAATCACTGTTGGTGGCACTCAGCACCCGCACATCAACTCTGCGGGTTTGGGAGGATCCCAACCGTTCAAATTCACCGGTTTGTAACACCCTGAGTAACTTCATTTGACCTGCCAATGGCAAATTACCAATTTCATCAAGGAAAATAGTGCCGCCATCGGCCAGTTCGAAACGGCCAATCCGGCTTTTATGCAGGCCGCTGTAAGCGCCCGCTTCAGCGCCAAATAATTCGGCCTCCATCAGCTCCGCTGGCAGTGCGCCCATATTTACCTTCACCAGCGCTTTGTGTTTTCGTCTGGAGTTGGCATGCAGCACCTGCGCTATGCCCTCTTTGCCAGTGCCATTGCTGCCGGTAATCAGTACTGCCGCATCCGAAGGTGCCAGCTGTAACGCCATTTGCAACAATTGCTCCATCGCTGTGCTGGCAAACACCAGACCGCATAAATCTTTGCCCTCAAACTGCCGCAACTGCTCGCGCCTTTTACGCACAGCCTGTTGCTGTTGATCCTGCAGGGCTTTTAACTGCAGTGCATTTTTCACCGTCAACAGCAACCGCTCGTCATCCCAGGGTTTGGCGATATAATCCAGCGCCCCGGCTTTGACCAGTTCCACCACCATATCGAGCGAAGTCCAGGCCGTCATCAGGATCACCGGAATGTCAGGGTAACATTGCCTGAGCTGGTAAAATAAGGCTTTGCCGGCGGCACCATCCATTTCACCTTTGGCAAAATTCATATCCTGCACCAGCAAATCGACCTGATGTTGTGACAACAATTCAAACACTTGCGCCGGTTCAGCCGCAATCAGCACGTCATAGTGCTGCAGACGAAACAGCGTCTGTAAAGCCGCTGTAATCGCCTGATTATCATCAATCATTAAAATCGTTGCCATAACTCACATTGTCTTGGTTGCAGTCGCCGGGGCCACTTGGGTCGCAATGCGGGCAGGATACCATGTTGCCAGTGTGACACAAAGCAGTAACACTATGATAGCAAGCAGTGGATACCCAAACGACAAAGACGGGATAGAAATCACTTGCGCTAACAGCTGATTTAAGCCAAACGCGGCGACTAATCCCAAGGTTGTCCCTAACAAAGTCGTGAGCCAGTTTTCACAAAATAACTCGAGTAAAATACTGTTTTTACTCGCTCCTAACGCCCTTTTTATGCCAATTTCTTGCTGCTGTTTTAACGCATGAAAGTGCGCATGGCTATAACTGGACACCATTGTCACCAACAGCATCAAGGCACTTAAGATGGACAATAAAGTGGCCAAACCAAATTCATTGCGATAAAGACGATGATATTCTTCCGCTAGGGTTCTGGTATAAAACACTTCAATATTGGTATCGACTTTTTGCAATAAAGACGGCAATTGTTGCCGCACTTGCTCAGTCGTGCCAACAGCAGTTTTGATCAGCAAGGCGTAGCCCCAATCCACGCTATAAAGCGGTGCCACTTGGATGGCATTAAACATCGGATGATCGGCACGGCGCTGACCATAAAAATCATCCACCACCGCTGCAACCACGGCTCTATTGGTGACGAGACCGGCAGCACTACGTCCTGGAAAAATTTTTTCTGCCAAACTGCGTGTTAACACCAGCGCAGGCGCGGTTGGACCATCCACCGGCATCGCTTGTTGTGGCAAATTGCCTGCTTGCGCTGTTAAACCCAACACCTTAAAAAAATCCGGCGACACCATATAAAAAGGGATGGTCGGAATATTGGTTCGTTCCTCTGCGGCAGGATCAAATAAATTGCCATTATTGCCGCCCTGTTGCGCCGGCCCCTGATTGGCGTAAGCCACGGCTTCAACACCAGGGATGGCTCGGATCGCTTGCATTTGGCGTTCCAGTAAATCACCCAATAAGGGGTAGGCTCTGAGCTCTGGTGACGTCGGTTTTAATTGCACGCGCAGTACTTCAGTCAGCGCTAATCCGGTTGGGGCATTTAATTGTTGGCGGGTTTGATCGGCCAATAACATACTGTTGAGCAAAAGCGCCAACGTCATGGCGAGTTGCAGCAACAACAAAAAGGTCACCACTTTACGTCTGAGTAATGATTTAATAAGCAAATGAAATGACATCAGTTTTATTCCTTAAGCTGCTGATTTAAGCCACCAAATGAAGCGCGAAGCGAGGGATACAAGGTCACCAAATAACTGGCACCAAAGGTCAACCCAGCTAAAAACAGCAACAAATTCAGATCCCATTGACTAAACAGTTGATTACTTGGCCACAAATGATTCAGCAGGGCGATGCCACCAGCGGCGATGATTAAACCACAGAGGCAACACAACAAAGCCATCAGCAACACATCGACCCACAACTGAAATTGTAATTGGCTGCGGCTGGCGCCTAAGGCCCGCCGTAAGCTGAATTCATATTGATTACTCAAATAACGATTCAACGAAAGATGGCTGGCATTAAGTAAACACACGCCTAAAAACAGCAGCGTCACTAAAGCAAAAGCTTTGATATCAGAAGACTCGCCACCAAAATACGCCACAATCTCCCGCATCGGCACCAGCTGATTATTGGGTGTGCTTTGATGCCGGCCAGCTTTTTTCTCATCTGCGACCAGGTTAGCCATAAACTGGCGATACGCTTGCTGCTGCGCTTTAGTATCCAACTGCACCCAAAACTGCAACTGATGCAGCGCACCACTTCGACCTTGGCTGGCCAGCTGACGATGATCGGTATCATCAAAAGTTTGCGATTGTGAATTAGATAAATAATTCAAATCGTAACCAGTTTCTAACGGCAAATAGAGCTGATCACCATCATTCACATGATTGCCGTTATTGGCATCGTACAGTCGCGGTAGCATTCGCCAATCGTCTAACACGCCAATCACAGTAAACAAACGATCATCCAGCAACATTTTTTCGCCCACCACATCAGTGCGGCCAAACATTTTTTCCGCCGTGGCTTTGGTCAAAATGAGTTCGAGCCTGGCTTGATTATCCGGCCAAATATTGCCGTGTAACATCGGCACTTCAAACATCCGGAAAAAGTCTCTTTGCGTAATGCGGATACTGACCGGCGTTGGGCTCTGCTTGCTATCAAGCCGAATATAACCATCCGAGCTATACATGGCGGCTTTGGCAGTTGGAATATCACTTTGACTCAGCTTTTCAATATTGTTGTAGCTCAGCACCCGCGGCGGTTTACAGTCGGTACATTCCCACGGCACCAGGAGTGTCATTGGAAAAAACAATTTATCGCTTTTATGCGGCAACGGATCTGAATTCAGCTGGTAATAAAAAGTCGCATTGGCAAAAAACACCCCGATGCCCAGGCTTAAAATCAAAATCGTCAGCGCATAGGGTAAAGGCGCCCGTTTAATACTGGTGACACTGACTTTCAGATAATATAAAAACTGTTCCATCAGGTGCTCCTTAAGCCGTTTTGATCGCAAGCGGATCATACAAAGCCGCATCGCTGAGCTGACCATCAACAATTTGCACCTGGCGACTGGCGCGCCGCGCCTGATCCGGGTCGTGCGTGACCATCAAAATAGTGCAGCCCTGGCGGTTAATTTGTTCCAGCAGTTCCATCACCTGGCGCGCCATCAGGGAGTCCAGATTACCGGTCGGCTCATCTGCCAGCAAAATCCGCGGCTCACCCGCAATAGCACGGGCAATCGCCACCCGTTGCTGCTGACCGCCAGAGAGCTGCGAGGGGTGATAATCGCGTCGGGCCGCCAGTCCGACCAATTCCAGCGCCTGCTCAGCACGGCGTCTACGTTCACTGGCGGCGAAGCCGCGATAGCGCAGCGGTAATTCAATATTATCTTGCAGGCTGTAGTCTTTGATCAGGTTAAAGCCCTGAAAGATAAAACCAATTTTTTCATTGCGTAATTTTGATAAGGCACTGTCTGGTAAACCTTTCACCGACTGACCGTCCAGCAAATAATCCCCCTCATCAAAGGCTTCCAGTGTGCCTAACACATTGAGCAAGGTCGATTTGCCCGAGCCGGAAGGCCCGGTTAAAGCCACAAACTCACCTTCTTTCACTTGCAGCTCAATCTGGCGCAAGGCATGAGTTTCAATTAATTCGGTGCGGAAAATTTTGCTTAAATTTTTTAATTGGATCATCTTGTTCATCCTTTTTAGTTGAGAGCGATCAACAGGCTAGTGCGCCATATGGCTCTGTGCAGGCTCTGCTATTGATCGCAGCCGCATCTGCACTGCTAATTCAACCGCACTTGCGGCTGGTCTTTAAATTCACTCAAATTCGAAATGATCACCTGATCACCTTCTTTAAGCCCGGCACGGATCTCGACCCACTGCACTGATAAGGCACCGAGCTCGATTGGCGTTTTACTGGCGATGCTATCAAGCAACCTATAGGTCTGACGACCGCCCCCTGAGCTGATAAATTCGCCGCGCGCAACCCTGAGCACATCGGTTTTTTCTTCAAAAATAATCCGGCCGGACAAACGCTGGTTTTGCCGTAAACTGGCGGCATCCTGCGAATTAAATCGCACTCTGGCACTGACCTGCCCTTCTTTCACCTCAGGCGCGACGTGGCTCAGCGTCCCTTGCAACAACTGACCATTCAGGCTGACTTCTACCACCAGGCCTGACGATAGTTCAGCCGCATAATTTTCCGGCACACTCAGTTCAGCCTCGTACTGACTCAAATCAATCACCGTCAGTAAGCCCTGCCCTTCCAGCACATGGTTTTGTTGCTCCACCAACCAGTTACCGACTTGCCCTGTCACTGGCGCTTTAATTTGTAAAGCCGCTAATTTGCGATTGAGCTCGTCGACCACCAATTGCTGACGCGCTAACGCTTGCTGACCGGCTTTTTGTTCAAAGTTCAGCATATCCAGCGCCAGCGCAACTTTGCTTTTGGCATGGCTAAATTCAAGCTGTGCCTGCGTCATCTTGTCGTTAGCGATATCTAAATCCAGTTGGCGCAGCACCCCCAGCTTTAACGATTGTTCAGCGCGGGCCAGTTCCCGCTTCGCTGCCAGCAGATTGATTTGGGCGCTATGTTGCACCTGCTCCATATCCAACTGCTGTTCACGCGCCTGCAAAGTGGCACGCTCTGCCTCAGAGGACATGCTGGCCAATAATGCCTGCTGTTGCTTCACTTCGTTTTCTAAAGCCGGGCTGTCAATCACGGCCAGCAAATCCCCCAGCGTCACGGCTTCACCCGGTTGTTTTAATAACCGAATTTGGCCAGCTTGCTGGCTGAAGAGCGTGGGTGCGCTGGCAGCAACCACTTTGCCCTGCACCGCCAGATCCCGGACAAAATCACCCCGACTGACGGTGGCAATCTGTACCTGCTGGCGCGGGATCACCAAAGCCGCTTGTGGCCCGCTTTGCCACAGCAACAGAGAACCGGTGGCGAGCATCAGACTGATGCCAGCCAGTGCCAACACAAATTTACCTTTGAAGCGGTGTGGTTTGACATTGCGGCGGATGTCCTGCGCACTGGTATCCTGAATTTTCATGCCATCTGGCCCCATAACATTCAACTAACGCTATTGGATAGCAGCTTTGATGCCAACAATGAAAATTAATTAATCAATTGTTTTAAAAGGAAATTTAACAATTTTTATGGTTAAAAAACTGTCCGCGGACAGAAAAAGTGTCCGCCAGCCGCGAATGAAGCTGCCGCGGACACCCGGGCTAATCCAAAGCAAGGTTCAGCCAGTGGCGCCGCTTTGTCGCCGCTTTGTGACGGTCAGCACGTCGTTGTACGAACAGCAAAGAGCAGGCGCTGCAGCCAAGCCCACACTGCCACTGTTACGAGTTGCAAAGTTTGCACATAGCGACCAGCAGCACACTGGCATCGCGGTGAGGAGTCACCCGGTGAGGAGTCACCAACTTGGAACTAACACAGAAACAACCGCAGAAAACCCTAATATAAACAATTAAATATCCAAAATTGAAACATAATTATGCAAAAAATTATAATTAATTTATCAACTCGATATCATGTGACTGACACGATAACGACTAATTTTGCCCCGGCAGGATGCAATCAACCCAGATGGAATATAAAAAAAATCTAAGGAATATTATGAAAACTATAAATAAACTCGTTGTACTAGGTGCAACCGCAGTTTTTACCCTCAGCGCCACTGCTGTGGCCGTCGCAGATGCCACCACTTCAAGCAATCCAGTTTTTGTAGATCTCAGTGACGACAGCACAGTGCGTTATATTATCAAATACAAGAATCAGCAGCTGCAACTGGCAGATGACAGCCAACAAAGCAGCAATGCTGTTGGGGTGTTTTCGTTGCAGCAGGCCGAGTCTGTGATGCGTAAACACAATGCCGAGCCGCTGATGCATTTAAATTCAGTGAATGCCAGTGTGGCTGAACTGACGCCGCGTCAGGTACAGGCACTGACGGCAGATCCGGCAGTGGAATATATCGAAGAAGACCACAAACGCTATTTGCTGGATGTGCCAGGCACACTGGCGCAGACCACGCCTTATGGGATCACTATGGTACAAGCCAATCTGGTCAGTGACGCCAATGCCGGCAACACCAAGGTTTGTGTCATTGATACCGGTTATACGCTCAGTCACACCGACCTGCCAAGTAGCGGCGTCACAGGCTATGCCTTCTCTGGTCATGGCACCTGGAATAGTGACGGCAACGGTCATGGCACGCACGTCGCCGGCACCATGGTCGCCCTTGGCAACAATGATGGTGTGGTCGGGGTATTGCCATCAGGGCAAGCCGGTGTTCATATCGTGAAAATTTTTAATAACTCAGGTAACTGGACCAATGCTTCAAACTTGATCCAGGGGATCCAGTCTTGTAAAGATGCCGGCGCTAAAGTGGTGAATATGAGTCTGGGTGGCAGTAGTTCCAACCAAACAGAAAATACCGCCATGACCAATTTTTATAATGGCGGCATGTTACTGATTGCTGCGGCCGGCAACGGCGGTAACACCAGTTTATCCTATCCGGCCTCTTATAATGCCGTGGTGTCAGTCGCGGCGGTGGATTCCAGCCGCAATCTGGCTAGCTTCTCGCAGCGCAATGCCCAGGTAGAGCTGGCAGGTCCTGGTGTTGGCGTGAATTCTACCTGGAACAATGGTGGTTATAACAGCATCAGCGGTACCTCAATGGCATCGCCTCATGTCGCTGCTGTAGCAGCGCTGGTCTGGAGTAACCATCCGCAATGTACGGCAGCACAAATCCGCAATGCGCTGAACAGCACAGCACAGGACCGTGGTACTGCAGGTCGGGATACTTCGTTTGGTTTTGGTATTGTCCAGGCCAAAGCAGCGCATGATTCGTTAACGGCCAATGGCTGTGGCGGCGGCACTACCCCACCAGGCAGTAGCGCCAGCTTTCCGAATCAGGCTGGCAGTGCTGGCCAATGGTTACACCGCACCGTCACCATTCCGGCCGGCGTGAGCAGTATCACCTTTAAAATCACTGGCGGCAGCGGCGATGCCGATTTATATGTGCGCCAGGGCGCGCAACCGACCACCAGTCAATACACTTGCCGGCCATATCTCAATGGCAACAACGAGCAATGTGTGATTAATAATCCACAAGCGGGCAGTTGGCATTTTAGTATTCAAGGTTATACCGCATTCAGTGGCGTAACATTGTCATATAACTATTAAGATGTCGCAGGCAGCGCCGGCTCCTGGCTGGCGCTGTTTTTCAGCCAAACAGCTGTGACTCACTTGCTAACCACTTCCCTTAGCACCAGCAAATAAAACTTCTTTAAAATCAATCGAATTCATCTAAAATGTTGCATTTTGTTACATTTGGCTACTGCGATGGTCTTGGCTGGCGTGGTTAAATGCTGCTTTTATTCCAAATAAGCGGATCCAACATGACTAAACTTCATCATCTTGCCGTCGCTGTTGCGATGGCAACCAGCTTAGCGGCTTGCCAGCAACAACCAGCCACAGGAACTGATACTGGCTTACCAGCCGGCGTGCAATTGATTAGTGACCAGAGCAAAACCAAGGCAGCAGTCGCCATTCCTTATAAAAAGTATCAGTTAGCCAATGGCTTAACTGTACTGGTGCATGAAGATAGTTCAGATCCGCTGGTGCACGTCGATGTTACCTATCACGTGGGATCAGCCCGAGAAGAGGCTGGTAAATCAGGTTTTGCCCACTTTTTTGAACATATGATGTTTCAGGGCTCAGAACATGTTGCCGATGAAGAACATTTTAAAATCATCACCGAAGCTGGTGGTAACTTAAACGGTACCACCAACTCAGATCGGACCAATTATTTTCAGACTGTCCCGGTCAATCAGTTGGAAAAAGTGCTGTGGCTGGAGGCAGATCGGATGGGTTTCCTGCTGGATGCCGTCACAGAGAAAAAATTTGAAGTTCAGCGTGAAACCGTAAAAAACGAACGGGGTCAACGGGTGGATAACCAGCCGTATGGCCGATTATATGAACGTGTCTCACAGGCACTCTATCCGGATATGCATCCTTATTCCTGGCCGGTGATCGGTTGGATGGATGATTTAAACCGCGCCAACGTCAATGATGTAAAAGCCTTTTTCCTGCGCTGGTATGGCCCGAACAATGCAACTCTGACCATTGGCGGTGATGTCAAAGCCGAACAGATCCTACCCTTAGTGCAAAAATACTTTGGCACTATTCCAGTTGGCCCTGCGGTCGAAGCTGCACCTAAGCAATTATTGACATTAAGCGAAGATCGCTACATTTCAATGGAAGATAACGTCCATTTGCCGTTGCTGTATATGACCTACCCATCCGTCTATGCCAGACATCAGGATGAAGCAGCGTTGGATATTCTGGCCGAAATCCTCGGTGGGGGTAACAACTCTTTATTGTACAAAAATCTGGTGAAAAACCAGTTGGCTGTACAAGCCCAAGTCAGCCACAGCTGCGCTGAACTGGCCTGTAATTTCTCTTTACTGGCACTGCCTCACCCGGCATCCGGCAAAAATCTGGCCGATATTGAACAAGTGATCCGCGCCAGTTTGCTGGAGTTTGAACAACGCGGAGTCACCGATGATGATCTGCTCAAAGTCAAAGCCAAAATTGAAGCAGACAGTATTTTTGGTCTGCAAAGTGTGCAGGGCAAAGTCAGTCAGTTAGCTTATAACGAAACTTTTTTTGGTCAGCCTGATTTGATTGCTGCTGATATTGCCCGTTACAACGCGGTAACCAAAGCAGATGTCAATCGGGTTTATCAGACCTACCTCAAAGGCAAGCATGCGGTGCTGATGAGCGTGGTGCCTAAGGGCAAACAGCAACTGATTGCCCGGGCAGATAACTTCAGCCCGGTAAAACACAATTTTGGCGGACCTTCTACCACCAAAGCCGAAGATTTAACACCACGCCGTGCCATTGATCAATTTGACCGTAGCCAGAAACCACAGCCGAGCGCGAATCCGGCGGTTGAATTACCGGCGACCTGGCGTGCAACCATGCCAAATGGTGTTGCGGTGCTGGGTGCACAATCGACCGAAACTCCGACCACCTCGCTGCTGCTGAAAATTCCGGCCGGTCTTTATTATGAAAGCCCGGCACAGGCGGGCATCACGAACTTACTGGCGGCAATGCTCAATGAAAGCACCAAGAATTATTCAACAGAAGCGATGAGCATGGCGCTGGAAAAACTGGGCAGCCAGATTTATTTCAGTGGTGGTGAACAGTATCTGGAAGTATATGTCGCTTCCTTGACAAAAAATTTACCGGCGACACTGGCGCTGCTGGAGGAAAAACTGCTCAATCCGGCTTTTGCTGACAGCGACTTCCAGCGTCTGCAACAACAAACACTGCAAGGCTTACAAAACGCCGAAAAAAATGCCGGTTATCTGGCGCAACAGGCCTACAGTAAACTGATGTTTGGCGAGCATATCAGCGGTTATAATCCAGCCGGTACTTTAGCATCGGTCAGTCAGTTATCGGTGGCTCAGTTACAGGCATATTATCAACAACAATTGAAACCACAAGGCAGCCAGTTGATTGTGGTATCGGATTTAGCAGCCGCGGAATTAACCGCCCAACTGCAGGGTAAATTACAACAGTGGCAAGGCAAGGCCCCGACGCTGACCATGCAGTTACCGGCACCACAAGCCAAAGCGGGCACTATTTACCTGGTGGATAAACCTGATGCGCCGCAATCAGAGATCCGCATCGGTAAACGCAGCCTGACGGAAGATATCAGCGGCGAATACTTTCGCGCCGGCCTGATGAATTACGCCTTGGGTGGCAATTTCAACAGTAGAATTAACCTGAATCTGCGCGAAGATAAAGGTTATACCTATGGCGCCCGCGCTGGTTTTGACGGCGATAAATTTACCGGTCTGTACACAGCTTCTGCAGCAGTCCGTGCTGATGCGACTGCGGCATCTATCAAAGAGTTTATGAAGGAAATCAGTCTATTCCATAGTCAGGGCATTGCGGATGATGAATTAAACTTTATGCGTCTGGCCATTAATCAGTCTGATGCGTTGAAGTATGAAACCCCCCAGGCCAAACTGGGTTTTATGGGACGGATGTTAGAACATAATCTGCAACCTGATTTTGTCAACACCCGTAACGCCATTGTCAGCAGCATCAGTAAAGCTGAACTGAATGCGCTGGCGGCTAAACATCTGGATCCTGCCAGCATGTCGATTGTGGTGGTTGGTGATGCGAAAAAACTTAAACCAGAGTTACAGGCTTTGGGTTATCCGGTGGTAGATTACCAGCTCTAAACTGAGGTGTTCCAAGGGCAGCCAGCCTGCCCTTGGTGACCTGCCGACTGGCCACTTGATGTCAGCCAATCTTAACCCAACCAGCCTCAGTCAGCGCACTAATTCAGCACCGGCAAACGGGTTTCATCTACAAAATTTTGCGAAAAATCAGCCACACAGCTGCAGCATGATCAACACATTGTGTTAGGCTATTATTCTGAAATTTTCTTCAAAGGTCCGGCCCGTTGTCCCAGCGAAGACGCCTGAGCCTATGCTCCGTATTGCTCCTACTCAGTGCAACATTATCAGCACAACCAAAACAGCCGCTGACCCCTATTCATATTGCTTCAAGTTTAAGTCATACCAAATTATCGCAACAAATCGAGCAGCGATTGCAGGCGGCTTATCTGGCATTGGGTTATCAATTGATAGTGCAACGTCTGCCATCGGGGCGTTCATTACTGATGGCAAATCAGGGCGAATTTGACGGCGAATTATTTCGAGTCGCTGCGGTCGCAGCCCAATTTCCGCAGCTGAAAGCTGTGCCTTATCCGTTGGCAACCATTCAATTACATGCTTATGTACTGGCTGATCCAGCAAAGGATTGGCAGCACTGGCAACACAACGTTAAATTAACAATAGCTTATGTCCGCGGTTTTCAGTTGGCTGAACAATACCCTGTCGCTGGCAACAGAGTCGCAGTCAACACAGTACAACAAGCAGCCCAGATGTTGCTGCAACAAAAAGTTGATTTGCTGTTAGAAGACAACAGTTCGCTGGAGAGTCTGCAAAGGCTTAATCCCAGCTTGCAGCAACTGCCCGCCGTACTGGCCGAAGCCGAATTATTCCATTTTTTACATCATAAACATCAAGCCCTGATCCCGGCATTACAACAACAACTCAGCAAAACCGACGCACACAGCTACTGACCTTGCAATGGAGGCTGCACTGCTGCCTGCAGCGCCTGTCGCTCTGCTTTGGTCAGGACGCGTGGCTGCACCACCGGCAAACCGGTTTGGGCATGAAAAAAGGGGGTATTTTTATAACCACCACTAAGTCTGGCCATCAACATCATCCGGATGATGACCCACAATACGCCAAACAAGCCATAAGCCAGCACCGGCGTTTGACCACTCGCCCCTGCCGTATTGACCACAGCCCGGACCGGGCCGAAACTGCTGTCCAACGTGGCCGGACTTTGTTGCGGCAAACAACAGTGGACGAGTCCAACGAAGGATTTTTTGTGATCCGGCAAGGTGTTACCAATGGCAGTATGACAACAACTGGCGTACCAGCGCATTAAGCCGGTCGGACTTAACCTGACACAAGCCAGATGCTCGCTGCCCTGAGTAAAATGGATATAACAAGGCAACGTCTGAATAATATCAGTGCCACCTTGTGCATTAAGGATGGCGGCTGGTTGTTGCAGAAAATGAGCAAACACCTGACAATCCTGGCAATAACACACTGTTCTGGTCAACTGTACCGGCCGGGTAAGTTTGCCTTGTAGCTTAGTGCAGCGGCATTGGATTTTATGTTCCATGCAAAATATCCCTGTGCTGAAGTCCTAGTTCCGAATAGTGTAGCTGCTTCAGCCATGATAGCCAGCGACAAATTAGCAACAATATTACCCAATATATCGTCATTCATTGTGAAGCAATACGGCTCTCCTTCGCAAACGCAGCAATCTGAGCTATTATGCGCGCCCTTCTTGCATACCGGATCTGAACTGATGTCATCCAGCACGGCGTTATACACTGACTTGTCCGGTTATTATGATCTGATGTGTGCCGATATTAATTATCAGCAACAAAGTCAGGGCGTCGCCAGGTTGCAACAGTTTTTTGGCAATGGTGGCAAGCAGCATCTGGATCTGGCCTGCGGTACTGGCCCCCATCTGCGATATTTTCTTGATGCCGGTTATCAGTGCCGTGGCCTTGACTTGCACCAGCCTATGCTGGACCTCGCCAGTCAGCGTTGCCCTGAAGCAAGCTTCATGCTACAAAATATGTGCGATTTTCAGTTAGCTGAGCCGGTTGATCTGATCACCTGTTTTTTATACTCCTTGCATTACAGTGGTAGCATCCAACAGTTGCAGGCTTGTCTTGCCAGCGTATATGCAGCTTTAACACCCGCTGGACTGTTTTGTTTTAATGCGGTGGATAAAGATAAAATCGACAACCAGAATCGGGTCAGGCATAGCCTGCAACACCAGCACAGTCAGTTTGTGTTTGAATCCGGCTGGTTTTATCCGGGACAAGGTGAGCAGCAGGCATTACAACTGAAAATCAGTAAAACCACGGCAACCAAGTCAGAGCAATGGCAGGACAGTCATGCCATGGTTGCGGTCAGTTTTACCGAGCTGCAACAACTGTTGCAACCCTATTTTGAAGTGCAGATGCTGGAGCATGACTATGAAAAAATTGTGCCTTGGGATCACCACTCCGGCAATGCCTTAGTGGTGTGCATCAAAAAATAATCGCCCGCCTCAGCCACAACCGGCATTGACATCCTGCCGGAAAACATTAGATTGACCTGCTGTTATCCACAACCCGCAGCATGTCGTTATGACCCGCAGCTATTTGCCGCTAAAATCACTGCGCGCTTTTGAAGCCGCCGCCCGACATTTAAGTTTTACCAATGCGGCGATTGAGTTGCATGTCACCCATTCGGCCATCAGCCAGCAAGTCAAAATGCTGGAGGATCATCTGCAATGCCAATTATTTGTCCGGGTACCCCGTGGCTTAATTCTGACGCCGGAAGGCGAAAATTTGCTGCCGGTGCTGCATGAGTCTTTTGATCGGATTGCCACTGTGCTGGATTTTTTTGCCAACCGTCAGCTCAAAGAGAAACTGAAAATTGGTGTGGTCGGCACTTTTGCCATCGGTTTTTTGCTGCGCCGCTTACCCGCTTTTTATCAGAAATATCCGCATATTGAACTGCAAATTTCCACCAACAACAACAGAGTGGATTTGGCGGCTGAAGGACTGGATTATGCCATCCGCTTTGGCGATGGCGCCTGGCACGGCACTGAAGCCAGTTATCTGGCGGACAGCCCGTTATCGGCCTTATGCGCGCCGGATATCGCCCAGCAACTGACGCAACTGTCAGATTTGCTGCAATTTACCTTGTTACGCTCTTATCGGCGCGATGAATGGACGGCCTGGCTGCAAAGTGCTGGCGGCCCCGTGTTGTCTCCGGCCCATCCGGTGATGGTGTTTGATTCCTCTGTGACCATGATCGAAGCGGCGCAGGCTGGTGCTGGCATCGCCATTGCGCCACCACGGATGTTTGGCCATCTGTTACAACAACAGCGTTTGCTGCAGCCGTTCCGACATGAGATCACCCTCGGCGGTTATTGGCTGACCCGGCTGCAGTCCAGAGTGCTGACTGCTGCGATGCAGGATTTTGCCAGTTGGCTGACGGCAGAAATGCAACAAGAACACGCCAAATAAGCGCTCGCCACGGCACCAGCCTAATCCCAACTGATGCCATGCTGTGCCTTGGCTGCCTCTTGCAACATCTCCAATAGCGGCACAGCCCTGAGTTTGATACCAATAGGTGGTGCCGCAGTATCAAGCCCAGTCACAGTCTCAGGCTCAGGCGCAGCCGCTTGTTGCAATTCCAGCCATTGTTGTAATTGCCACAACGCCTGCGGGACATCGTCGGCATAGATAGCCCCCGGCACTTTCGGGTTTAATCCCATGCCTTGCAACAGCTGTAAGGCCACATCGCCAAACATGGTGATTGGATAATAATTTTTACTATGGAAAGTCACCAGCATTGCAGTTGCTCCTGTTTTAAATCATGAGTACCAAACCGCCGCGGCCAAAATGCCTGACAGCCCGTGGCTGGCAATCCGACTATAACGCGGTCACGGCGACAGGTCTATGCGTTGACGCAGATAACCGCCCTTGACGGTAGCTCGCTTAACAACGCGGCGGGCAGTGTCATGCCGATTGCATTTTTGCCTCATATCCGTTATCAATAGGATTAGAGCAAAAACTCAGCCGCAGGTATCCGTATGTCCCAGGCCCAACATATCGCTGAAGTGATCCTGAAAGGCTTTCGACGGCATTTCAGTTTGTTTTTACAAATCACGGCACAAGCCAGACACAGATTTAGCCAATCAGACTGGCAGGGATTTGCCAAAGACAGTTCTGATCGGATTTCATTTTATGATCTGCGGGTGCAGGAAAGTATCGACCGCTTGTTACAAGAACTACCGGCGCAACAGTTGGATCAACCTTTGTGGCAACAGGTGAAACAACATTATCTGCAGTTTTTGCTGTTTCATCCGCAGGCTGAGCTAGCAGAAACTTTTTATAATTCAGTGTTTTGCCGTCTGTTTGAACGTAAATATTTCCACAATCAGAATATTTTTATTGAATCGACGCTCAGCAAACAACGGTTACCGGCACCGGTCGCTTCCGTATACGACAGCTACTTCCCGGCACAGGATGGTCTGCGTAGTTGTATCCGCAAAATTATCGCCAGCTACGCCCTGAGTTTACCTTTTGCTGATCTGGAACGGGATATAAGGCTTATCGTCCAACGCTTCCGGCAGCAATCGGCTCATGGGCGTTATCCGGTCTATCAGATCCGGTTTGATATGCTCAAGTCATTGTTTTATCGTAATAAAGCAGCTTACCTTATCGGCCGGGTGGTCAGCCCGGATGGCCAACAACCTTTTATTATTCCAATCCTGCAACAACAACAGCCCGACGGCACAAGGCTTTATCTTGATACCTTACTGACTGATGCTCAGCAGATGAGCATTATTTTTGGCTTTTCCCGCGCCTACTTTATGGTCGATTTGCCGGTCCCTTCGGCACTGGTGCATTTTCTCAAGGAGTTAATGCCACATAAAACCCTAGCCGAACTCTACGCATCGGTAGGTTTGCATAAACAGGGCAAAACTGAGTTTTATCGCGAGTTGCTGCAACATTTACAGCGCAATACCGATCAATTTGTGGCAGCCCCCGGCATTCGCGGCATGGTGATGATGGTGTTCACCCTGCCATCTTTCCCCTACGTGTTTAAAGTGATCCGTGATCGTTTTGCCGATACCAAAGCCTTTGGCCGTGACACCGTAAAACAGCGCTATTTGCTGGTGAAAAAACACGACCGGGTGGGCCGGATGGCCGATACCATGGAATACTCTGATGTGGCGCTGCCACTGCAAAAATTCAGCCCGGAACTGCTGGCTGAATTAACCAACAGCATCGCGGGCTCCATTCGAATCGAAGATGGCTTACTGGTTATTTCGCATTTGTACATTGAGCGTCGGATGACGCCGCTGAATATTTATCTGGAACAAGTGGATGCAACCGAACAACGCCGCGTGATGCAGGATTATGGTCAGGCGATCAAAGATATGATCGCAGCCAATATTTTCCCTGGTGATATGTTACTGAAAAACTTTGGCGTGACCCGTCATGGCCGGGTGGTATTTTACGATTACGACGAAGTGCAGTATTTGCTGGATGTGAATTTCCGCGCTATTCCCAAATGTGATAACTGGGAAGACATGCTCAGTGCAGAACCCTGGTATAGCATCAGCCCGGGTGATGTGTTTCCGGAGCAAATTGCCACTTTTGTCACACCGCAGCCAGCCTTGCGGCAGATGTTAATCGACAGCCACCCGGAGTTGCTGGATGCCAACTACTGGCAGGCCAGGCAAGCTGATATTAAGGCGGGACGACTGGAAGATATTTTTCCCTACCCACTGTGCCAGCGTTTTGCTGCTGCTCTGCAGCCACCAACCGTCACAGAGACGCCGGCATAAAGGTCATCATCCTCAGTGCTTACCCGGTTTTAACAGAGCTGACCGCTGCCCGCTAAGTCTGGTTGGTTTTCGACACTTGCTTCAAGCCTGTTTTGCCCGCCAGCTCTGCTCGTCACCCAGGCAGTAAAACCTAAACTTCGGATCAATTGCTGTTGATCAGGTTGCCACGGCCGCGCCGGAACTCCCAACAAACGCGCGAGTAAACCAGGCTTTTTCAGCTGGCTGTGCAACGGCTGCGGCAGTTGTAATTGTTGCAGCGTCAGCGTCATTTCGCCGGCTAACTGTCGTAATTGCTGACATAACTGCATATTTTGCCAGACCTTGGTTTTGGCGCCATGACTGAAAATTTCACTAGTTTCCAGCACTAAATAACGATGTTGCAGCTCAGGTTGTTGCAACAACTCCAGGGTCAGCCGGATATCAGATTGCAATTGCGGATGACGGATTTTTTGTAAAAAACGCTGCAGTTCGGCCAGCCCCAATGAAAAATCAGCCAGCACCGCCTGATCCTGACAAGGATGATACAACACCGATGGACAGAGCCTGGTATCAACCGAGCATAAAATTTTAAACAGTAATGGCACTTCACCCGGCCAACTGCCAATTTCCTGTAATTGGTCGCGAGCCAGTGGTTGTAAGCCATCCGGCAATTGATCACTGCCAAATAAGTAACAACGTTTCTCCATCTGATCTGCTCCTGATTATTATTCTTGTTATGCTTGGCCGCAAATCAGCGTGACGTTACTGTATCACTGATGGCAGTGCTCCGTTTGCAAGCTCAGCTTCATCCTAAAGAACTGCGAATCAAAAAAGCAACACTATTTACCAAAAAATCAAAATATTTTCTGGAATGACAACAGCTGGCGGCAACAGGTGCTGGCAGGATCAACTTCAGTTACAATGCGCCCCCCGAGCAGGAGTGTTGTGTGAACCATATCAATTCAGTACTGGCGCTGCGTACGCAGCAACTTCAGAAAACGACCAAACCATTTAACGCCCGCGGCAGCAGAGTGCTGAGGTGTGAACACTGTCTGTTACCGCAAGCGGACTGTCTCTGCGCGAAGAAACCACAACCTTGCGCCCGCAGTGCCTTTTTACTGCTGATGTATACCGGAGAATGCTTTAAACCCACCAACACCGGACGGCTGATTGCCGATGTGGCGTTGGATAATCACGCTTTTGTCTGGGACAGAACGCAGCCAGATCCAGCCTTGCTGGCGTTACTGGCCGATCCACGTTATCAGCCCATTGTGATTTTCCCAACGCAATATGCAGAGCCAAGCCGTTGTATCGACAAACCTGTGGCGGACGGCAAAATTCCATTGTTTATTATGCTGGACGGTACCTGGCGCGAAGCCAAAAAAATGTTTAGCAAAAGCCCTTATCTGGCATCGTTTCCGGTTCTTGGCATCCAGCCAGAAACAGCATCCTGTTACCAGTTACGTGAAGCGGCACATTTACATCAGCTTTGTACCGCCGAAGTGGCGGTTGAGATCCTCAAACTGGCGGACGATCACAGTGCCGCAGTGGCACTGGCTGAGTATTTTCAGCAGTTTCGCCAGCATTATATTGCCGGAAAGCCCCATCTGAATTTTATCACGGCGGAATAACGGTCAGGCAGTTGGTTGGCCACAAGTAGGCCTGACTGATTGCGGATACAATTGACAACAAGCCAGCTTCAGGCGATAACACTCCAATGCCTGACTCATCATGCTTTTTATGAAACAAATCAATATTATCGGCGCTGGTTTTGCTGGCAGCGCCGTCGCGATGCAACTGATCCAACAAGCCCGCACCGCACTGCAGATCCGACTGTTTGAACGCACTAACCAGGCCCAAACCGGAGTCGCTTATGCTGACCAGGGCCTAGATTTGTTGTTGAATGTGCCGGCTGGCCGTATGAGTCTTTGGCCAGAACTGCCGCATCATTTTGTGCACTGGTTAGCGCAGCAAGTCGAATTTTCCGCACTGACAGTACCACAACTGGCCAGCAGCTTTGTGCCACGCAGATGCTATGGACGTTATCTGCAACAACAATGGCAACACAGCCAGCAACTGGCCAAAAGCAAAGGGATCTTGCTGGAATCGATCAACGCCGATATCTGCCAGTTACAAATCCGGCAAGGCAAACCACTGATTTACGGACATCGACTGGACGCTGCGCCACAACAAGGCGAACCATGGCACTTCGACCATTGGCACTCTGATGCGTTAATTCTGGCCTGTGGTAATGAACAACCAGCCGCCCCAGCCGTGATGCCAACCGAGCTGCGACAGCATCCGGCCTACCGGCCTGATCCCTGGCGAGCACAAAGTTATCAGGGATTAACCGCCGACAGCCAGGTCCTGATCCTTGGCAATGGCCTGAGTATGGTGGATGCCGTGCTGTCACTGCGACAGGCTGGTGTGCACCGGCCTGTGCTTTCCTTGTCGCCACACGGTTTTGCCATGCTGGCACACCCGACAGTGACAACTACTGCATCGCCGTCACAGCCACAGCAGCCGCTATTACCGCCAATGGCAGCGAGTTCACCCAGAGCATTATTCAGCTGGTTTCAGCAGCACCGGCAGCCGCATACGGAGGCTGCCAAGCTGGATGCTCAGCAACTGCTGGATGCGATACGCCCTCATAGCCAGCGCTACTGGCGCCAGTTCAGTGACTGGCAAAAACAGCAGTTTCTGCGTCATTTGCGCCACCGCTGGGGCGTGTTGCGGCATAAACTGCCGCCTGAGATGATGGCGACCATCTTTGATGCCCAACAGCAAGGCTGGTTGCAAGTCCGGGCCGGCCAGTTACAGGCTGTCGCGCCTTGTGGGGAACAACTGCTGGTGGAATGGCGCGGCAGAGGGGAAAGTACCCGCCAACAATTACGGGTGGACGCGTTGATCAACTGTACCGGCCCGGCGACCGATTATCGTCGTTTACCAGGACACTGGCTGCAACAAGCGATTGCTGACGGTATCCTGGCCCCAGGCCCGTTAGGCCAGGGGCTAGCGCTGGCACCAACAACGGCCGGGCATGACGACAATGCGCTCGTCACTGCAGAGCTACAGCTGGCGGATGCGCAGGGCCAAGCCCAGGCAGGGCTTTATGCCATGGGTCCGATGCTGCGGGGCGCTTTATGGGAAACCACAGCTGTGCATGAAATCCGCCAGCAAGCCGTGCTGATCGCAACTGCAGTACTCAGCCGTTAAACGGCTGATAAAAGTGTACAGCTTGTTGTAACAACCAGGCCGGATCATCCAGTGCTAGATCGTGCCCCGCGCTGGCGTGTAAATGCAAGGGTACTTGCCAGTGCCTGGCAATGCTGGCACTGGCTTGCCAATGCACCAGCCGATCGGCTTTGCTGGCCACTAACAACACCGGACAAGCCGGTTTAGCCGGCAATTGAAAGCGACTGGCAGCCAGCAGTTGGCGCAGCACATTACTGCGGCTGACCGGAATTTCGCTGGCATAACGCTGCCACTTGGGCAAAGTGGGCTGCCAGACCTGGGGATTATTGGCAGTCAGCTGTAAAATCAACTGTTCCCGCTTCGCCACAGACACAACCAACGCCTGCAATACTTTTGGATAACAACGCCAGTTCAAACGCTGATAAAAAGGCGTCAACCCAGCCGCACTGCTATTGATTAATAACAAAGATTGCACTTGCTTTGGATACAGATCAGCAACAGCCATCGCCACCATAGCCCCAAGCGACATCGCCAGTAAATGGCAAGGACCGGTCTGAGTATCTGCCAGTTGCCGGGCTAATTGTCCGGCCATCTGCTCAATTCGCAGGGGGGACGGGCTGGCACTGGCCTGCCCCATGCCAGGTAAATCCAGCGCCAGCACCGGATTTGGCAGTTGCTGTTGTAATAACTGGCGAAAATCGCCCCAATGCCGTTGTTCCCGCGCCAGACCCCGTACTAACACCACAGGTCTGATGGTCGGTGAGCTAGCCGTTGCCGCTACAGCTGATACCATAATTCCCCCGCCTCACTGGCGTTTCTGCTGCTGACAGTGCCAAGCCAGTCCGGAGCTGCGGCAGTGGCATGCAATAAAAAATCAAACAGGATCAGATGCGAGCGCAACACTCTTTTAATCCGATGTGGTTTCACCGGATGAAATAAACCATGGCTGCGGAATAACTGAAACGGATTTTTCCGCACCCAGTTCCAACTGCCCATTTCCAGCGTCAGCGGTAGGAAGGTTAATTCACTCTGCAACGCTTGATCATAGAGATAATCCCAGATATCGCCATGGCATAAATAATGGCGGCTTTGTGGCTCAAAAATATAATTTTGCTGCGGATAGGTCTGAAAAAACAACTCTCGCAAGCGATGCATTTGCGCCAGATGTGCTATCGGTTGGCGGGCAGATTTGGCATACGGAAACCATAATCGGTCGGTGCGGCCAAACCCGGAATGACAGTCCAGTGCCAGCAAAAATGGCGCCTGAAAATGGCTTTGGGCGTAGCTGAGTAATAACTGATTTTCTTGCTCCAGCACCCCGACTGCACCGCGAAACCAGGGCAGACGCGGACTGTAGCGCTGCCCTCCCAGCAGCCAGGCCGTTTTTTCCTGCGCTTCCACCGGCGCGTTGCGCATCAAATCAACATGGTGATGATTAGAGCGCCAGCCCAGCGCCATGCCAGCCGGATTAACCAAAGGCAGCAGACACAACTGCACTTTATTGAACAAATCAGCAAACTGATGGTCCCACTCCAGCCGACGGCATAAGGTCTCCAGATAAGCCAACACCACCTGAGTGCCGATTTTTTCCAGACCATGCACGCCGGCAGTCAGCAGCATCACTGGTTTTTCCGGTGCCCGCTGACCAATTTCGACGGCATAAAATGGAAAGCTTTGTGTGGTCGTCTGAATGCGGCCAAGCTCAGTGGCGCTGACCTGAGGTGGAGCATTATCCAGCAATAATTCCAGTTGGTGTAGCTCAGGTAATGAATAAGCGACCACGATTAGCTTCCCTGTGTTGAACGTCCGGCCAAGGCGTAATAACAATGGCAATACCATGGCAGTGCAAGATGGCAGTTTGATGAACGATAGATCATGAGCAATTTTGGAAACAACTGCGGTCATTGGCTTGTTCGGTAAAGGCAGTCGTGCCATAGTGCACCGGCAGAGACAACGCGAATGAAAGCTGTAACTCGGGAGAGCATAAATGAAAAAAATAGTGAGCCTGCTCAGTCTCTTGCTGTTGTTAACAGCCTGCAGTACACCACAACGCGGGAGTGAAGAATATTGGTTCAATAAATTACTGGATGAACAACGCGCCCAATGCAGTCAGTTACCTGAGCCCTTGTCGACCAGTTGCCTGACCGATCTGACCAAGAAAAATTATCGGGATTTTATTCGCGGTAAAAATGACAAGACGTTGAATAAATGAGCGACTGAGTAAGATGTTTGACAGGTATATCCATGCATATGACCACCGGCATAAATTACAAAAAGCCGTTGGCATCACGCTGACAACGGTTAGAGCACCGTTCAGTTCAAAAAGCAAGCAGCAGAGCTGACCGAAAAACTCGCATTCGGCGCTGCCGCAGGGGCCGGGGAAAAATATCCTCATACGGCGTTAAATTCCTTCGGTTTAGTTCACTAAACCTTCAGAAATTTGCCTTGTCTGAGTCCTATTTCGCCCACGGCTACTGCCGATTTTTTAAACGGTTCGGTGCTCTAGTGCTAGTGACGATGTGATCAGACAGTGCCTGCTTTACATTGATTTCTGCGTAAACTGTAGTCGGAAATCAGTGGCTTTTTCAAATCAGTCACCACAATATCGGACACCCGAACGCCTGTATCCACTTCCTGGACCCATAACGAAATTTTGTCGCCATCCCGTTCCCGGTTCAGCATATAACTTTTATTCGCTTCGAGTTCAACGTTTAAACTGGCATAAGCTGATTTCGTACTATTTTCAATACTGTCATTTTCAACATTTGCTTTTACCCACAGCAGATGTTTACCTGCTTCATACTGCTTGGGTTGAGACCAGCCCGTTGGTTTATGCAGGTAGCACATTAAATGAACCGACTCATTCTGTGAGCCTTTGATCATTTTAAAATTTTCAAATCTGAACTTGCCGTCTTCGACTTGAGCAGTCATTGGTAAAGTACTGCAACCGGCTAATACAGAGACTAAAACTGACGATACAAACAGCGACAAACTTTTCATCATAGATCTCCTTGAAATGATTTTATGTCAAACGACGCGCTACTACATACGATAAGAAGTTTTGAAACTATGTGTTGGTCCAAAACCATCTCAGACGTAACAAAACATTTACCACATCCAAACTTAATTGCAAGCTAGAGTCACAATAAAACCCATAAAACAGCTAAACAGTGCGTTGTAACTCAGATGTTTCAATTAACATAAAGTTCATCGATTGTTGCAAAAAAAATTATATTTATTTGCTCAAGCTGATTCGGAACAAATCGAGCCATTCTGCTGTCGTCGGATCTTGCACCTGACCACTGGCAGTCATCCCTATATTAACCAGTAATCGTTTTGAAGGCTGATTGTCAGCAGTCACTATCGCACATAACCCGGTTAACGCGGTATGCTCAAAACAGTATTGCAATACGGCAGTGGCCAATTCTGTACCGTAACCTTTACCACAGCTGGTGGTCAACAAGGCATACCCCAGATCCGGACAGGGCAGATAATCCCGAACCACTAAACCACATAAGCCAACAGCTGCGCCATCTGAGCGCTGTTCTGCCAGCCACAAGCCAAAACCATGCTGTTGAAAACTGGCTAAAATGCGTTGTTGCAGATAGGTTTCAGCCTCAGCCAGTGTCCGGACCTGCCGATCGCCGATAAAACGCAAAAAACCTGGGTCGTTCAGTAACTGCAACAAAAAAGCAGCGTCGCTGAGTTCAGGTTGGCGCAGGCTTAATCGCGCAGTGAGCAGTGGCATGTGAAGTCCTCTATACGGTTTAGCACTGAGGCCACAGCGCGGCATGTTGCGGATCCAGTAGCGAACTGCTTTCGGATGGATAAAACAATAGTCAGCAACCGCTGACTATTGTTTTGATTTCATTATAGGTTGTTGGTAATTTACTGCTGATTTTTCACCGGTTCCTGCAAAGCGGCGTTGGCAAGACTAGAGCTTAGTAACTCAGCATCCGTTTTACCTTCCCAGTAATCCGCATTTTTGATACCTAACTTCTCTGGATGAAACACCGGGTCTAACCCTTGTTTTTTCTGGGCTTCATAATCCCGTAAGCAACTGAAAGCGACTTTGTGCATCAACAGAATGGCAATAATATTCAGCCATGCCATCAAACCGACCCCAATATCACCCAATGCCCAAGCCAAATCTGCTGTTTTTACCGCGCCATAAACCGTTGAAGCCATGATGCCTACTTTTAATACAAAGGTCAGCCAGGGCCGGTTTATTTTCCGGTTGATAAATGCAATATTGGTTTCCGCAATGTAGTAATAAGCGACGATAGTGGTGAAAGCAAAAAACAGCAAAGCAATGGCCACAAATAAAGAACCAAATCCAGGGAGTACATTTTCCATTGCGGTTTGCACGTATCCCGGACCAGCCGCGACGCCTTTGATACCGGTAAATAACGGAGTTCCATCTTCAGCCTGCACATTGTATTGACCCGTGATCAGTAACATAAAGGCAGTGGCAGAACAGACAAACAAGGTATCGATATAGACCGAAAAACCTTGGACCAGTCCTTGCTTTGCCGGGTGACTCACGGCAGCGGCAGAAGAAGCATGCGGTCCTGTGCCCTGTCCTGCTTCGTTGGAATAAACGCCGCGTTTGACGCCCCACATAATCGCCATGCCTAAGATAGCGCCAAAACCTGCATCCAAGCCAAAAGCGCTGGAAATAATCAGTTTAACAACCCCGGGTAATTGCTCAATATTCAGCGCCACCACCACACAGGCAACAATAATGTAACTCAGTGCCATAAAAGGCACGACCACTTCGGCAAAAGTCGCAATACGCTTCACGCCGCCAAAAATGATAAAACCAAGCACAATCGCCAGTACCGCAGCCGTGACATTCGGGCTGATACCAATGGCAGTTTGTAAACTTGATGCGATGGAATTGGCCTGGACTCCAGGTAATAACAAGCCAGTCGCAAAAATAGTCGCGATGGCAAATAACCAGGCGTACCAACGGATACCTAAACCTTTTTCAATATAAAAAGCCGGACCACCGCGGTACTGACCGTTAATTTTCTCTTTGTAAACCTGGCCAAGCGTTGACTCGACGAAGGCAGAACTAGCCCCTAAAAAGGCAACAATCCACATCCAAAACACGGCACCAGGTCCGCCAAAAGTAATGGCAGTTGCAACTCCGGCAATATTGCCAGTGCCAACCCGGCCAGCTAACGTCATCGTCAGCGCCTGAAACGAAGAAACACCACTATTGGAACTTTTACCATCAAACATCAGCCGGACCATTTCCCGGACATGGCGGATTTGTAAAAATCTGGAACGGATCGAAAAGTACAATCCAACGCCAAGGCAGAGTGCGATCAGTGCCGGGCTCCAGATAATACTATTCACCGCTGAAACAAATTCGTTCATTCACATATTCCTCGGTTGTTATAGTTATGACAGAACGATGCAGCCGTTCTGACCTGCGCTGTGGAGGATGACTGAGATCCCCTGAAAACAGCTGCAGGCAAGCGTCATAAGATACCCAACCGCAAGCTGCAAGCACAGTATTATTTCGCAGAACCACGGCTAAATCGCAGTTTTTTCAGGCAAAACACCGTCAGATCGGAGCAGTTTTCAATGGTGAGACTGTTGTAAGCGGCGTGATTGAGGAGCCAGCTGTCGCATCTGCCGTAAAATCCAGTGCTGGCGTTTGCTGACATAAGCTGAAGGTTTTTGCACCGAGAAACGATGCGGGTTTGGTAACACGGCGGCCAGCAACGCCGCCTGAGAACGACTCAGTTTCGCAGCTGAAGTACCAAAATAGCGTTTGGCTGCAGCTTCTGCGCCGTAGACACCAGGCCCGAATTCAATCGAGTTCAGATAAACTTCCAGGATCCGTGGTTTGCCCCAGACGGTCTCCAATAACACTGTCAGACCCGTTTCCAGACCTTTACGCAGCCAACTGCGCCCGGTCCATAAGAACACGTTTTTTGCTGTTTGCTGGCTGATGGTGGAAGCGCCGCGGATCCTTTTGCCTTTGCTGTTATAATCCAGCGCTTTTTCAATCGCCTGCAAATCAAAACCATGATGCGACAAAAATTTTTGGTCCTCCGCCGCCACCACCGCCTGCAATAAATGCGGCGAGATTTCGGGCAGTGGAACCCACTGATGACGACGCTGATAAGACGGCTCTCCCTGCCACCAGGCCGCCAACTGCCGTTCTAACATCACCGCAGTATAAGGCACTGGCACAAAGGCAAACAACAACAGCAAACCGAGCCATGCCGCTAGTCCATAACGCAGCAGTTGCAGCAGACAAACCCATATCATTTTGAAAATATCAGTCACAACCGTTCATCTGCCAGCTACAAATGAAAAAGTATAAATTGTTATCTTGCTACTGCATAGTCAAACTGAATCACACACTTGTGCTGACACAAAACCATAACCACGGCAATGTTGAAACATGCTGCCAGCTAAACAATCAGCTAGTTCCAAACGGCGTCATTGGTGAGTGCCGAGTACATTAAAATTTACGTCTGTACTGCAAATCAAGCAAAAATTGCGGCGCAGGGCCAGATTTTCCAACAAACAGTTGCAACGAGCCCAGCCTTCAACTCACACAACCAGCTTACCGGCTTTACTACCAATCTGGCCAGACTCTGTTAAAACTAATAACAGCCTAATGGAAAAAGGGACAATGGTATGTTCACGGGCATTCTGGATTTTCTGCAACTGATGACCACCCCTTGTTTTGTGCTGAATGCAGATGGCGAGATGTTAGGCTGCAGCCACAGTTTTAATGCGGATCCGGTGCTGGTGATGCACCAGCATTTGTTGGTCAGTAAAGCTGCTGCTCAGCTGTCATATCAGGATAGTGCTTTCATTCAATTGACGCTGTTACAACAAAAGTACCTGTTGTCTATATTGCAATTAGATAACGAACAATGTCGCTGCTGGCTGGTGAGCTGTCAGCAGTGCCCGGATAGGTTGGCTACACCCGCGATCCAGCCTGTTGCGGAAATAGCCAATCCAATACTGACGCAACATCCAGTCAAAACTGCCCTGGTGATGGCAGACCTGGTGCTGGAAAGTGAGTTGGCGGAATTCCGCCAATCAGTGAGCTTTTCTGCTCAATTACAGTTACTGATGCAACAGCACCAACTGTATGATTTGGAGCAACAACTGACGCATGCCAGGCAAAACCGGCAAACTTTAGAACTACTGATTGGCACCCAAACGTATACCTTTGTACCGCAGCATCTGGCTGACAGTGAGTGTCTGTTTATCCAGCAAAAGCAGCATTGCCTGCATGACAGCGATTTTTCTGCCTTGCTACAGGCACTGGAAACCTTGACAGGTGGCATAGTACTGATGGATGCCACTGGCAATATGCGTTATTTATCCCGTCAAATTGCGCTAAATTTTCCGCATTTTACTGCCAAACCCCAGCAGCCAGCTTTAGAACAATTGGTCTGTGCCGTTTTACATCACAATTGTAAGACCAAACCGGAACAACTACAGGCAATATTACGCTGGCTGCGGCGACAGTTCCGACAACAGAAAAGAATGCAATTTCAGCTGAAACTGTCGGACGGCCGCACGTTCCAATACCGTGATTACGTCCAGCCCCATGGCAGCCGGGTCGGTGTACTGACAGACGATACCAGTGCCAGTATGCTAGAGCAGTTATTACAATTGGCAGCCAACCAAAGTGAGCATGACCGTCACCGTCAGTTTAACCTGCTGTCCACGCTAAGCCATGAAATCCGTACCCCACTGAATGCGATGACCGGGCTGGTTGAATTATTAATGACCGATCCGGTGCTGAGTCAGCACCAGTACATCAGTACCATTGATAAAACCAGTCGGCATTTACTGCAACTGTTAAATGATGTGCTGGATTTGTCGAAACTAGGCTCAGAGCAAACCAGTCTGCAACTGGCGGAAACCGATCTGCGCCAGCTCTGTGAAGATGTGATGGAATCTTTTGTCGCCAAAGCCAGATTAAAAGGTCTGAGGCTTGAGTTGTTTATTGACCCGGCAATCAATGGTCAGTATCTGTGTGATAGCTTACGGTTACGTCAGGTGTTACAAAACCTCCTCAGTAATAGCCTGAAATTTACCTTAGGTCCGCATGGCAAAGTGCGGCTGGATGTGCTGGCTAAAGCCGAACAGCAACGACAGCAACAACAAATCACTTTTCATATCATTGACAATGGGATTGGGATCAGTCCTGATCAGCAAAAACGGATCTTTGATAGTTTCAGTCAGGCGACGCCTGATATTTATTACCGTTTTGGCGGCACTGGTCTGGGTTTGTCAATTTCAACCTACATTTGCCGCCTGATGGATTGCAAGTTAGTCGTCGACAGCCAGCTTGGGCAAGGCGCAGATTTTCATTTTAGTCCCGAGTTTCAACGACTGAGTATCAGTCCATGGCAATGGCCGGAAAATTTGCTTGATCACCCTGTGTATTGCAATAGCCAGTCGTTACAACAACTCCTTGCGAGATATCAGGAACAGCTGCCTTTCAGGGTATTGTTCCGTAATGCCACTCAAATGCTGCAATCTGGTCAAACATCTGAGCAAGTACGGATCCTGGATTTGCACGACAATACCATCCGCGATAAAGCAGCGTTTCTGGCCCAGTACAGCAGTTTGACCGGACTGAATTTTGTGATCAATTCCAGCCTGGCCAGACAATATCAGCGGTCAGATTTATTGTTGCTCAATACGAACCCTTTCCGGCTGAGCCAGTGGTTGCAGATGTTGCTGCAAAAAAATGCCACGCCGGCACCCCCTCAGTCAGCGGTGCTGAGGCCTCAGGCTCATCGCGCCATCAGGCTGCTCATCGTCGATGATAATCCAGAGAATTTATATGTTTTACAGCAACAACTGGCCGCTCTGGGTTATTGCGCTGATCAGGCGACTGATGCAGAAACAGCTTACAACCTATATCAGTTGCAACCCTATCAGTTGTTGCTGACCGACTATCAGCTCTCAGGCTGGAATGGTGCCGAACTGGCATTTCATTTGCGCAATTATGAGCAACAATATCAGTTACCCGCCAGTCAAATCTGGATACTGACCGGCAATAACACCAGCAGTTGTCAGGCAGAATGTGAAAGTGCCGGGGTAAATCAACTCCTGCTTAAACCTTGTTCGCTGGCTGTGTTACAACAAAAACTGACTGATTTCGTCAAAACCATCCGCCAACCAGCATGCCTGCCAACAACAGCAGCAGTCACCGCAGAAATCCAACCACTTGCTGACACTACAGCAGTGTTGGTTGATCCTGAAACCATTTTTATATTTACCGGCCCCTTGCAGGGTGAAGCGTTAAAACACACGTTAGCCCAGTTCAGGATCCATTTGGAACAGCAACAGCAAAAGCTGCAGTTGGCTTTGCAACAGCATAACCGCCTGCTGCAACTGGAGATTTTCCATAATATTAAAAGTAACGCGCAATATTATGGTTCGATGTTGCTAAGCCAGATGGCTGAACAGCTGGAAACACAGCTATCGGATCCGGCGCGGCCAGCATTGCAACAGACCGATGTCCGCAGTTTTGAACAGCAACTGCGGCTGGTGGTGAATAAATTTACTCAACTGGAGCAAGCTAATGAAACTTAACAGCCACAGCCATGTTGTGTTTTACACCAATGAACGCGACAGTGATCAAATGCTGTTGCGATTACTTGCCCAAAGCGGCGCCCGCATCTCGCTGATTGAAAGTTCTACCCAGTTACAAACTTTATTGACCGAGCGCAGCACGAAGGTGCTGTTTTTGGCAACGGAAAACTTGCAAGCCAGCCTCGATCTGTATTACCGGGCATTTAATGAAGTGCAGAATCAGACGATTTGTCAGCATGCTGTTGTGGCGCTGATTTGTCGGCATGAAGAACAAGATGCATATGACGCTTATTGTGGTGGCTTGCTGGATGATTATCTGGTGGCTCGGCCGTTGTACGAATTACACAGACCCGTGGTTATTTGCACCCATCTGTTTCGCCAGTTAGGCATAGTGTTCTCCCGGCATGGTCATGAGCTGAACAATGAAATTTCTTTAGCCACGACCAACCGGCAAATCAGTAAAGGCATGAAAATCAAAGCTCAAGTCAGGTCAGACATTGAGCATACCATCAGTTTTATCGAAAAATCACTGGATGAAACACTGAAAAAAATTCAGTTACAACAGGACATCAGCCTGAACTTTAATTTACTTCGTCAGACCCTGGCCCAAATTAAATCAGATGAAATCCGGCCGGAACTGCTCAGGTTGCAACATAAGGTCATTGATATTCTGTCGGTGATGATAGCCGAAGATCAACAGACACCTAAAGCCGGTGCAGATACAGACGATGATCAGTTACCTGAATTGCCGGATCCCGTACCTGCAGCTCAGCAATATAACCGGCTGTACCAGTCAGTTAACACTGAAAAAATTGTCAACACAGAATTGAAAAAAATTCGCCGTATTTTGTTGGTTGAAGATGACCAAATCAGCCTGAACCTGACGTTGATGATGCTCAAACAATGTGGTGCAGAAGTAGACACCGCCACCTGCGGACGCATCGCTTTTTCTTATATGAAAAATAAAAAATATGATTTTGTTTTTATGGACATTAATCTGCCAGATACCAATGGTTTGTATGTGCTTGACCAAATTCAGCGCAATGTCGGCACCAATCAGCAAACCCCTTTTATCATGCTGACAGGTAACAAAAATAAAGACATTGTCAAACAGGCGATTGACCGTGGAGCTAAAGGCTATTTGCTAAAACCACTTTATAAAGATGCGGTTGAAAAAATTTTTGATAAATTCAGCCATGACTGCAACTGATGGGTGACTTTGGCCGGCCCCCCATTCAGTAGAGTGAATATTCACTAACTTCGCTCATCAGCCGCTTTTTGCAATAAACGCCGGCTTTCTTGCAAGAATTGCGTCGCCAACCCACCAAAGAACTGCTGGCCTTTGGCAAACTCAGCCATTAAACCTGGTTTATCTTTTGCCGCCAGTAAATGCGACAACTGATTAAAACGGTGCTGATAACGCTGCAATAAACCAGTCACTGCGGCGGAAGACAACATAATGTCGGCATATAATTCGGCATTTTGGGCAAACAATCGTCCCACCATCGCCAGTTCCAACCGGTAGATGGGTGAACTCAGCTCAAGCAACTGCTGTAAATCGGCCTGCTCTTCCGCCAGATGCACGCCATAGACTAATGAACTGAAATGGCGCATCGCCTGGATCAACTGCATCAGTTCATCATGTTGGCTAGCCGTTTTTTCCGTCAGCACAGCGCCCCACACTTTAAATTGTGCTAACAGCCACTGATACTCCGCTTCGCCCCGGCCGTGACAGCAGACAACCACCTGTTTGACGATATTACTGATATCAGGTCCAAACATCGGGTGTAAACCGAGCACCGGGCCTGGATGTTGCTGTAACATCGCCTGCAATGGCTGCACTTTGACACTGGTCAGATCTGCCAATACACAATCTGCCGGCAACGGCGGCAACTGCTCGATCAGTGCCGTGGTTAAGTGAATAGGTACCGCCATCAGCACCAGACAACAATCCGCAACTAATTCAGGCGCTTGCGGCCAATCAGCCGTTTCCAGCACCGCCACCTGATAACCGGAGCGTTGGAATAATGACACAAAACGTTGACCTAGCGCGCCAGCGCCGCCAACCACCACCACTTTACCAGCACCAGCACGGCAACAGACAAAACCGGTTTCCTGCGTTTGATAGGATTCGCGCATCACCCGCCGTAATACATCCTCGACCAACTCTGCCGACACCCCCGCTTGTTCCGCCTGGGCACGTCTGGCTTTGAGCAACGCCATTTCCCGCTCCGGTACATACAGCGGCAACGCATGCTGCTGTTTGACCTGACCGACCTGCGCGGTAATTTTGGCTCTGTCCGCCAGGAGTTGCACCAGTTGGCTGTCAATGTCATCAATCTGCTGGCGCAGTGGCTGCAATGCGGCCATCGGATCAGTGCTGAAATTGCTCATCATTCCCTCTTATGCCGCAGCAACCACCGGTTGCATCTGTAAGTGTAAACCGGCCAGCAACTGCGCTGTGGTTTGCCAGTCAATGCAAGCATCAGTGACAGAAACACCGTATAACTCAGCTTTGCCATTGACGATATTTTGCCGTCCGCCATTGAGGTGGCTTTCCAGCATCAGTCCAATAATAGCTTTGTTTCCGAGGAGTCGCTGTGCCACCACAGCTTCAGCCACCAGCCCTTGCCGGTTATGATCTTTATTGGAATTGCCATGACTGCAGTCGACCACTATCGCTTGCGGTAATTGCAGTCGCTGCAACTGCGCCACAGCCGTATCAATGCTGGTGCTGTCATAATTTGGCTGTTGCCCGCCACGCAAAATGATATGACCATCCGGATTACCGGCAGTCTGCACCAGCGCCACTTCACCGCGTTGATTAATCCCGATAAAGGTATGCGGACTGGCGGCCGATTGCAGCGCATTCAGTGCGATACTCAAATTACCGTCAGTTCCATTTTTAAAACCAACCGGCATTGACAAGCCACTGGCCATTTCACGGTGCGTTTGTGATTCGACGGTACGGGCCCCGATGGCGGCCCAGCAGATTAAATCCGATAGATACTGCGGACTGATAGGATCCAAAGCTTCAGTTGCAGTCGGCAATTCCATCTCGATCAGTTTCAGTAACAATTCACGGCCGCGGGTGAGACCGGTTTCCAAATCAAAGGAGTCATCCAGATGGGGATCATTGATGTAGCCTTTCCAGCCGACTGTGGTACGGGGTTTTTCAAAATAAACCCGCATCACAATATATAGACTATCGCTGTATTGCAGTTGCAACGCTTTTAAGCGCTCGGCGTATTCAATCGCAGCCACCGGATCATGGATTGAACAAGGCCCAGTCACCACCAGCAAGCGCGGATCACGGCCATGAATAATATCGGCGATGTCCTGCCTGGACTGCTGGACAAATAATGCCCCTTGCTCTGACAGCGGTAATACTCTTTTTAACACTAAAGGTGGGCTTAATGGTCGTTCCGCCACAATTCTTACATCATCAACAATTTTACGCATACTGCTAGCTCCAATGAACGGCTGGACTTGCACTGGTTTAGCGCAAGCTCGACCGTAAATTTTTCAATACACAATGTATTTAATAAATTACAATAGACGGCATATTAAAAAGCAAGCCAAGTAAAGTCAATCAAATAAACTAGCAAAAATGCGGCATGCAATTAGGTAACTCAATTTCCAGCAATAAATAATGTGTATAAAAATAATTACATCATTTTATTTTGCTGATGCCACCCTTCGATAACCGCATAAAAAACAGACAAAATTATGCTTCTTAGTCGCCTGTGACATTGCAGCACTGCCGGAACCCCGTTACATTATTGATTCAACGAATAACGAGGTGCCTGATCTGATGCGGCTCTGGCAATACATACTAAATGGTGCTGTGCTGTGGTATGCAGCTGCATCTGAGGCCAAACCACAGACAGTGCGCGTTTTCACTGAGCACCTGCCGCCATATCAGATTGTCAGTCCACAGCAGATCAATGGTTTTGCCACCGAAGTGGTCCGTCGGACTTTTGAACAGGCCGGTGTTGCCTATCAAATTGAAGCTTCAAGCTGGAGCCGGGCTTATCAAATGGCGCTGCGCCAGCCTGCTCGTTGTATTTATTCCATCTCCCACAGCAAGGAGCGGCAGCCGCTGTTTCATTGGATTGGCGCAATTTCATATAACATCACAGCTTTTTATGCGCTGAAAAAACGCCGCGATATCCAATTAAACAGCCTTGCCGATGCCAAAAGTTATGTGACTGCAGTGACGCGGGATGACATCACACACCATTACCTGCTCAAACAAGGATTTAAAGAAGGGGAACAACTCTATTTGCTGGAAAACATCGACATGATGCTGAATTTATTGCAAAGCCGTGATGATATTGATCTGGTGATCCTCAATGACACTATTTTGAAATACCGGGCGGAAGAATCTGGGGTACAACTGGATTCTTTGCAAAAAAAACTGGCGTTACCGGAGTTGCCGCTAGATTTTCATCTGGCTTGTAGTTTAACCACCAGTACAGAAGTGGTTAAACGCCTCAAATACAGTCTGCAACAACTGAAAGACAGCGGCGAGTTTGATCGCATCGTCGCCGGCTGGTCAGAGAAATTGCAACAGCATCCGAAGCCGCTTTGATGCTGGCGAAGGCACAGTTATAAACTTTTTTTCGGCGGTAAGGCAACATTAGCAAAAATAAAGCCTGCGACCAGTGACATAAAAATCAAAAAGGTCTGCTGCCCCAGCTGTTCCGTCGCCACCATATGCTCGCCGGAGATCAACGAATTCAGACCAATATAAGTTTTACTGCCGGGCACCAGCACTATCATGCCTTGTAAGGAAACGATACTGGCGGGCGCATTCATCAGTCGGGTAAACACATTAC
The DNA here is from genome assembly GCF_059620065.1 of Rheinheimera sp. B2H12. NCBI lineage: Bacteria > Pseudomonadati > Pseudomonadota > Gammaproteobacteria > Chromatiales > Chromatiaceae > Rheinheimera > Rheinheimera sp. B2H12. Next base: position 3,471,261 of record NZ_CM184363.1, read on the forward strand.
CATAAACGCCGACCGCAAAAGCACCTACAAAGGCTCCCAGCGCCAGTCCCAGGTAAATACCGCCGACCAAACTGGCACCATAAGCAATAAAACCAGAAGCCAGGCCCCAGAGGATATGTTTAGCGCGGGCCCGAAACACGATAACCAGACTACCACATAAAATCGTCACCGCCAGCCAGGCGGTCCAGGCTGGCACTGCGACGCCAGGCTGGACGGCAACTTCGCCAACGCAGAGCTGACCCAGCGCCATGCCGAGGAAAGCGCCAAAATACAATTTGAATAACAACATCACGGCATCCATGATCCTGGCCGTGCCAGAGACCAGATGACGGGCAGCCAGTTCAGCCAGCCCCAGCGTTAATGCTAAACCTGGAATAAATACAATAATGGATGACAACACCACTAATGGCACATGAATGCCTGCATCAGCATAAGCGGCGATCAAAGTAGCCACAAAAGCGGATACCAGCGCCACTAAAGGTTCCAGCATATTGGTGACGCGACGGCTTTTCTCTGCCCAGAGTACAAACAGATAAACCAATAAGCTTAAGGCACAGGCCCAGAACACATCATGCCAACTGGCGCGCATCAGCATAGCAAAAGCACCACCTGCGGCGCCAAAGGCCAGGAAAGTACTAAAACGGGAATAGGGATTGGGCATGGCCGCAATTTCATTGAGCCGAGCTGTGGCTTCTTCCAGTGTTAATTGCTGACTAGCCAGCGCATCAACAATTTCATCGGTATGAGATAACGAACCTAAATCCAGCTCACCAGGCATGACACGCGCCACATGGGTATATTCATTTTCTTCACCCGGCTGCCAGATCACAAAAGTTAACACGGTCGGCGTGATGGCAAAAGCGGCACCTATGCCTAAAAACTTGGCCACATCCAGCAAATGCACTTCTAACCGGTAAGCCGGTGTGCCAAATTTATGCAACATTTTGCCGAGCTTGATAATAAAACGGCGTTTTTCAATAAAACTGGCACTATGCACAAAGGATCCTTTTGGCGGCCTTGGCTGAATAACAACAATTGTAGTCTGGCTTTGTCACAGAAAAAAGAGTGAACAAAAATAATAACTTACTGGCTTATCGCGATTTTTCAAATGAGGGACAGAGTTGAGCAGCGCGTGTTGTTGGCAGGGCAAAAAAAAGCTGCCCGAAGGCAGCTTTTAAAGAGTGCTTAGTTAAGCTTTTCGCGGATACGCGCTGATTTACCTGAACGATCGCGTAAGTAGTAAAGCTTGGCACGGCGCACTGCACCACGACGTTTCAGCGTGATGCTGTCAATCATTGGGCTGTGTGTTTGGAATACACGCTCAACACCTTCGCCGTTCGAAATTTTACGAACAGTGAAAGCAGAGTGTAAACCGCGGTTACGCTTGGCGATAACAACGCCTTCGTAAGCCTGCAGACGAGTTTTATCGCCTTCTTTAACTTTAACTTGAACAACCACAGTATCACCTGGGCCGAAAGCTGGAACGTCTTTTTTCAGCTGTTCGTTTTCAAGTTCTTTGATGATGTTTTGGCTAACTTTGCTCATAACAATCTCACTTTACCTGGAATAAACTATCGTGTTGCTGCAACGCCTGGTGTTCCTGTTGGAACTCGTCCAGTAATTTGCGTTGCTCCTTAGTCAGAGCCAGGACATTTAACATATCCGGCCGTCTTAACCAGGTCCTACCAAGGGCCTGCTTTAGACGCCAGCGTCTGATGTTTTCATGGTGTCCGCTGAGTAATACAGCCGGAACCTGTTTGCCGTCTAACACTTCTGGTCTGGTATAGTGCGGACAATCAAGCAATCCAGAGGCAAACGAGTCCTCGACTGCTGATAAATCATGCCCCAGTACGCCTGGTACCAGTCGCGACACCGCATCAATCAGCGTCATCGCAGGCAATTCGCCCCCACTCAGCACGTAATCACCGATTGACCATTCTTCGTCAATTTCCGATTCAATTACGCGTTCATCAATGCCTTCGTAACGGCCTGCTACCAAAAGCAGCTTCGAATAAGTCGCGAGTTTTGCCACGCCCGCCTGATCTAGCTTCCGACCTTGCGGTGAAAGATAAATCGTTCTGACGTCGCCACCTGCTGCAGCCTTCGCGGCGCGAATTGCGTCCGTGAGTGGCTGTACCATCATCAACATACCAGGGCCGCCACCAAAAGGTCTGTCGTCGACAGTGTTATGTTTATCCGAGGTAAAATCCCTTGGATTCCAGCACTGTACGTCGATCAGGCCGTTTTTGACTGCCCGGCTGGTCACGCCGAATTTTGTCACAGCATCGAACATCTGCGGAAATAAGGTAATGACCCCAAACCACAATTTAGGCTGTTCGGCCATTAAAATTCAGGATCCCAGTCAACAATGATCCGACCTTGCGTTTTATCAACCGCTTTAATGACAGAGTCAGTTAAAAACGGTAACAAACGCTCTTTCTGACCAAATGCATCATTCCGGTTGGCTTTGACGACGATCACGTCGTTTGAGCCTGTTTCCATCATGTCCACAACCTCACCTAAGTCGTAGCCAGTTTCAGTGATTACTTTTAAGCCCATCAGGTCTTTCCAGTAATAATCACCGTCTTCGAGCTTTGGCAAGGCTGAGGGCGTCACTGCGATGTCAATATTGACATAGAGTTGCGCCTGATCACGGTCATTCACGCCATCAATTTTGGCAATTAAGCCATTACTGTGCCGCTTCCAACTGCTGATCTGCACTGGTCGCCAGTTACCCTGCTGTTGAATCTGCCAGGGTGTGTAATCAAATATCCCTTCCGGGATCTCTGTGTAGGAGTTTACTTTTAGCCACCCGTTGATGCCGTAAACAGCGCCAAACTTACCTAAGACAACTAAATCTTTACCGTTCAAGGTTTAAACTCCAACCAGATTGCTAATTAAGCAGAAGCTTTTTTAGCTGCTTTTACCAGTGAAGCCACGCGATCACTTAAAGAAGCGCCTTGCGCTACCCAGTGGTCAACACGGTCCAGGTCGATACGCGCTTTCTCTTCAGTACCGCTAGCGATTGGGTTAAAGAAACCCACGCGCTCAATAAAGCGGCCATCACGAGCAAAACGGCTGTCAGCGACCACAACTTGGTAAAATGGACGCTTTTTCGCGCCACCACGTTGTAAACGAATAGTTACCATACCGTCCTCTAAATCAATCGTTCAGGTTTTATTGAAATAAAAATCCCTGCAGTCAAACCACAGGGACGCCGAATTGTACGCATTTTTTCCCCGAATGCAAGGATTTTCAGGCTTTGCAGCCGATTCAGCCAGTAGATAAGTCTGTGGATAAGCTCTTGACAAGCTTGCCAGCAAGGGGTTTCGGCAAGGAAAAAAAACTGCGGCCGCAGCACGACTGGCGTCAGTTGCTCGCTGATAACGAGCCGGAAGCTCTAGTGTGAGTCAGGCACAAGCCAGCTGCAAGGAGACTTGTACCACTAGCTGCTGGTAACGACTTCAGATCAAAAAAGCTGCCGAGGCAGCCTTTTACAACAAGAAGCATCAATGCTGGTGTTAGCGTGGTGGCAACATCCCTGGTGGCAACTTGCCGCCCAGCCCACGCATCATTTTCATCAGACCACCTTTGCCACTCATCTGCTTCATCATTTTCTGCATCTGGGTAAACTGCTTCAGCAACTGATTGACATCTTGCACCTGAGTCCCGGAACCGGCGGCAATACGTTTTTTGCGAGAGCCTTTAATTAAATCCGGAAATTGCCGCTCTTTTGGCGTCATCGAATTGATAATGGCTTCCATTTTGCCAAATTGTTTATTATTGACCTGATCTTTGGCACCAGCCGGCAGGTTTTTCATGCCTGGCAGTTTGTCCAGCATCGACATCATGCCGCCCATGTTGCGCATTTGTACCAGTTGATCGCGGAAGTCTTCCAGACTAAAGCCCTGCCCTTTCATCATCTTGGCAGCAACTTTCGCAGCTTGATCGCGGTCAACTTTTTGTTCGAGCTCTTCGATCAGGCTCATCACATCGCCCATACCGAGAATTCGCGACGCAATGCGATCCGGATGGAATGGCTCTAATGCATCAGACTTTTCGCCCATCCCGATGAATTTAATCGGTTTACCTGTGATATGACGAATCGATAAAGCAGCACCACCACGGGCGTCACCGTCCGCTTTGGTCAGAATAACGCCAGTCAGTGGCAGCGCTTCATTAAAGGCTTTTGCCGTGTTTGCCGCATCCTGACCTGTCATGGCATCGACCACAAACAGCGTTTCGATTGGTTTAATCGCTGCATGTAATGCTTTGATTTCATCCATCATTTCACTGTCGACGTGCAAACGACCGGCGGTATCAACTAACAAAACATCATAAAAACCTAACCGGGCCTGACTGATAGCGCCGTTGACAATATCGACCGGCTTTTGGCTGATATCGCTTGGGAAAAATTCAACACCGACTTCTTTGGCCAGCATTTCCAACTGTTTAATGGCCGCCGGGCGATAAACGTCAGCAGACACCACCATGACTTTTTTCTTTTTCCGCTCTTTTAAAAAGCGTGCCAGTTTACCAACAGAGGTGGTTTTACCCGCCCCTTGCAGACCGGCCATCAGTACCACTGCAGGCGGTTGCGAATTCAGCGCCAACTCTTCGTTGGCTTCGCCCATGGCTTCTTCTAAAGCTTTTTTGACAATCTTCAGAAATTCCTGTCCCGGCGTCAGACTTTTACTGACTTCCAGACCGACCGAACGTTCTTTCACCTGCTGGACAAAATCCCGCACTACCGGCAAAGCGACATCCGCTTCCAATAGTGCCATCCGCACTTCACGCAGCGTTTCTTTAATATTGTCTTCGGTTAAACGGCCACGGCCGCTGATATTCTTCAGCGTTCGGGTTAAACGATCGGACAGGTTTTCAAACATGTTTTGTTACCACGAATGTCAAAATGGCGGTGATTATAACCGAGCAAGTGGCTGCCGTCAGCCGTTGGCTCTGTCATTCTTGCAAAGCTTGCAATACAATAGCTTTTCGCGCCTTAAATTGGAATTATTCGCATGTCTTTCGCGCTGTTACCTTTAGTTGCTTTTATCTGTTATCTGTTTGCCACTGTGGCTGTGGCACAACGACTGTATCATCCGCAGGGCCCGCAGTTAAAACTGGTGTTTTCGGCCGCCACTCTGGGCATAGTGCTCCATATGCTGGGGCTGAGTCAGTCCATGTTTGCCATGGATGGCCAGAATTTCAGTCTGGTCAATGTCAGCTCGCTGGTGTGCTGGCTGATCACCTTGTCTTTTACCTTGGCTGCATTACGAACCCCAATCACCTTGTTATTGCCCATCGTCTTTGGCTTTGCCGCCTTGGTGCAGCTCGCCGTTGGCTTGTTGCCCGCCGGTCAGCAACTACAGCATTTTGAACAAAACCCCTGGTTGTTGCTGCACGTGATTGTGGCTTTTATCGCTTATGTGATGCTGATTATGGCAACTTTGTATTCATTTCAGGTCAGTTACATCAGCCAGCGGCTGAAACAAAAAAGCCCGCTGCAAACCGGCTCAGTCTTTCCGCCATTAATGCAAGCCGAACAATTATTATTCCGGCTGGTGCTGCTGGGGACCTTGCTGCTCGGACTGACCCTGTTAAGCGGCGCCATTTTTACTGAAGACTGGTTTGCCAGGCATAATGTGCATAAAAACGTGTTAAGCCTGCTGGCATTTTTGCTGTTCAGCCTGTTGTTGATGGGTCATGCCCGCCTCGGCTGGCGTGGCCGCATTGCCAATGGCCTGACGATTGCCGCCAGTCTGTTATTGACGCTGGCCTATTTTGGCAGTCGTTTTGTGCGGGAAATTCTGCTCGAACGGTTGTAATTCTTGACTCAAAGGCCGCTTTAGCTTATTAAATAAGGTTCTGCGGCTACACAGGTTTATACTCTTGGACGATATATCGACCAGCACCTTGTTTATTATCCTGGGTGTACTGGTATTTTGCTCTGCTTATTTTTCCGCCACCGAAACAGGCATGATGTCGGTCAATCCTTACCGGCTAAAACACCTCTGTAATGAAAATCATCCCGGTGCCAAACGCGTCACTGCCATGCTAAACCGACGCGATCGACTGATTGGTCTGATCCTGGTTGGTAATAATCTGGTCAATGTGGCAGCGTCTTCAATCGGCACTATTATCGGGATGCGCTTGTATGGTGACTTCGGTATTGTCATCGCTGGTTTTGTCCTGACGATCGTGATTCTAATTTTTGGTGAGGTTACCCCCAAAACACTGGCAGCCATCCATCCGGAACGGGTGGTTTACCCAAGTTCACTGCTGTTGCAACCCATGATGAAGGTGCTGTATCCATTGGTATGGCTACTGAACTGGATTTGTAATAACTTCCTGAAATTGTTTGGTGTCAGCACCGAACATCATCATGGCCACAGCCTGAGCAGCGAAGAGCTGCGCACTGTGGTGCATGAAGCCGGCGCTATGTTGCCGCAGGAACACCAGAATATGCTGGTTGGGGTGCTGGATCTGGAAAATGCCACAGTGGAAGATATTATGATCCCGCGCAATGAACTGGCTGGCATTGATATCAACGACGATTGGAAAGACATCGTGCGCCAGTTGGCCAACACTCAGCACAGCCGGATTTTGTTGTATCGTGACAATATTGACGATGCACTGGGCTTTTTACACATCCGTGACATTATGCGACTGGTGTTAAAAGAACAATTGACTAAAGCTACCCTGCTACGCTCGGTCAACGATATTTATTTTATTCCGGAAGGCACGCCGCTGAATACTCAGTTGGTGAAGTTCCAGAGCTCAAAAGAGCGGATTGGCCTGGTGGTCGATGAATATGGCGATATTCAAGGACTTGTGACGCTGGAAGATATTCTGGAAGAAGTGGTCGGTGAATTCACCACCCATATTGCCGAGCAAAATAGTGAAGAAATTCAGCCACAACCGGATGGTTCTTTCCTGGTGGATGGCAGTATTAACCTGCGGGATCTGAATCGGGAAATGCAGCTGAATTTTCCGTTGGATGGTCCGAAAACCCTGAACGGCCTGATCCTCGAATACCTGGAAGAAATTCCGCAAAGCAATTTAGGGCTGAAACTGCTGGGTTATCCGATGGAAATTCTGGAAGTGCAGGACAATATGATCAAAACCGTCCGACTGACACCGAAGCGCCAGGCAGAATAAATCAACGCCCTGACAAAGCGCCGCCCTTCGACGGTAGACCAGGCAAAAAATAATTTATTTTTTTCTGCTTGGTACTGAACTTTTCACAGGGCATTGCTTCTAACTTGCTGCACGGACGCAACCAAGTTTTTGTTTTCATCCCTGGATTCTCTTATCCTTAGTTTACGGCCACTGATGTGGCCGTTTTTTTGCCCAGCGTTTTACATCAGCTTGAGCGCTGAGCAAAGTGCTTCGCTCAGCCCTGACAATCGGTCAGGGCATTTTCAGCAAAATATTGCGTCAGATAATCGTCAAAACTGCCACTATCAGCGGCTTCAATCTGCTGCTGTGCTGCCACAGACTCAGTCGCCCACTGCTGAAATTCAGCCTCGGAATAATACTGATAGTCTGATGTCAGGAGTTGCTGACGATATTGCTCAGACAATTGCAGGCTGACACTGTTGTTGTCATGCTGCGCCGCCAACAGTTGATTTAACACTTTGCCGGAAAAGGTTTGTGCCGGATCGAGCAAACTGAGGTAAAACTGTTTCATCACATCCTGATAAGGCGTCGGCTGCCCTGCCGCAGATGCTGGCGCATGCGCCTGATCGAGCCAGCGCGCCAATGGCATTAAATCAGCAAATAGCTGTTCAGCCCAATCCTGCATCAGTCGTGGCTGAGAGTCTTGTAACAACTCCAGATTCAGCCTGCGACCATCAGTCACCACTTTACGCAGATTCTGGTCCACCTGTGACTGCTCAGCCGCCGACATCAGCGGGCTTTGCTCCAACAGGCAATACAGCAGGAAAATATCCAGAAAGCGCATTTGTTCAGCACTGATGCCAATATTGCTAAACGGATTCACGTCCAGCGCCCGCACTTCAATATATTCAATGCCGCGTTTGGCCAAGGCACAGGTCGGCCTTTCCCCGGACTTGGTGGTGCGTTTTGGCCGGATCGTCGAATAAAACTCGTTTTCGATCTGCAGAATATTGGCATTGAGTTGCTGATATACACCCTCAACTTTCACGCCGATGCTGGCATATTCAGCAGAAGGCGTACTGATCGCCTGCTGTAAACCCGCCACATAAGCCGTTAAGTTGTTATAACTGACATTCAGTGCCGACTGTGCGCTGTTGGTATAACCCAAATCACTCATCCGCAGACTGGTGGCATAAGGCAAATACAAACTGCCTTTGCCTAATGGCTGAAACGGATACGGACTGCTACGACCTTGCAAAAAAGATTTACACATCGCTGGTGAGGCGCCAAACAGATACACAATCAACCAGACATAACGCTTATAGTTGCGAATAAGGCCAAGATATTGCGCTGAGATAAAATCTTGCAACGGCTGCTCATCAGCAAGCAACTGCTGATAACCCTGCCAGAATTCGGTCGGGATGGAGAAATTAAAATGCACCCCGCTAATGGCCTGCATCATACTGCCATAGCGATTTTTTAAACCTTGCCGGTAGACCGTTTTCATCCGGCCGACATGCGACTTACCATAATAGGCCAAGCGGATTTCATCCTGATGGCGAATAAAACAAGGCATACTGCCAGAGCCCAGGCGTTCATCACCGAGCTGGCGCACCGCAAAACGATGAATATCCGTCAGTTGCCTGATAGTGGTTGCAATATCCGACTGCGCAGGTGTAATAAACTCCAGCAAAGCTTCCGAAAAATCTGTGGTGATCAGCGGATGCGTCAACGCCGAGCCCAGGGCCAGCGGGTGATCCTGCTGCGATAAGCTGCCGTCGGGTTTAATCCGCAGCGTTTCACGTTCAATACCACGGCGGATACCGGTGATATGTTGATTCCAGTCAGCCGCTTGCACAGCGGCGATACGATCAAGCAGAAATTGGCTCAAGTGCATTCCTTTTAGGGATGGTGTCGCCGGATCATTGGGTAGCCGGTTAAAAAAAACAAGGTGGCTACTTTAATCTGACAAGGCATTATTCTTCTTCTTCCGCTCTGCGCCGTCTTTTGTGCTGAGCACGGACAATTAATCGCAAAATATCTTTCCAGGACACGATACCAATCAGCCGCAACTGCTCATCGACCACTGGCAAACAGCTGATATTTTTTTCCAGCAACAAGCTGGCCGCAGCCAGAATCGTTGTTTCCTGCCGGATGCTGATCACCGGGCTGGTCATGATGTGTTTTACTTTACGACTCTGGATAAATAATTCAGTGGTTTTATCCGAGGCTGCATCACCGACCGGACTTAAAGCCCGGTAATAATCCTTCACAGACACAATGCCAATCAGCCGGTGGGTGATATCAATCACCGGAACATGCTGGAACTTGGCTTCGACAAAATAAGGTCGCAACGCAGCGACAGACGCATCCTCAGTGATGGTCAGGACTTTTTTTGTCATAATTGCGGCAATGGTCATGCTCGCGTTCCTATTTTCTCTGCTGCTATTCAGTCACTTTATAGTAAACTACTGTATCATCAGCTTAATTAAACTCCAAGTCAGCACAAACTATGAATAGACGTAACCAGCAAACCCAGAACCAGGAAGTTGTGTTTGATAAAAATACCGAACTGGTTTCTACCACAGATTTACGCGGTGTGATCACTTATGCCAACCCGGCTTTTTGTCAGGTGTCGGGCTACAGCGCGGCAGAATTGGTGGGCAAAAATCACAACATGGTACGCCACCCGGATATGCCTAAAGCGGCTTTTGCCGATTTGTGGCAAACACTGAAACAACAACAATCCTGGCGCGGTCTGGTAAAAAACCGCTGTAAAGATGGCCGCTACTATTGGGTCGACGCCTTTGTTACGCCGATTTACCAGCAACAACAATTGGTTGGTTATCAATCCGTCCGGCGGTTACCAGAGCGGCAATTAGTGCAGCAAGCGGAGCAATGTTACAGCCAAATCCAGCAAGGCAAAACCCTGAGCGGCTGGCGGATGCAGTATGGCTGGCGCATCAGCCTGGTACTGGCTGCCACCCTGTTATTGACCCTGTTGGGCTGTCTGTATCTGACCGGCTGGTTTGCTGCAGTGTTGTTACTGCCATTGTTGCTGCTGCTGTGTTGTTATGACGAGCTGGTGGTCATTCCACAGCAATTAGCTGCATTAAGGCAAAAATCGGACTCCGTGAGTCGCTTTATTTACAGCGGCACTGGCCCTTTTGGCGTCGCTGATTTCCAGTTGCAATTATTACAAGCCAAGATCAGCACTGTGTTAGGTCGCACCGGCGATAGCACCTCGCAGCTGAGCCTGATTGCCGACACCCTGGCAGAAGCAGTCACCCAAACTACCCTGGGCATTGATCAGCAACAACAACAACTGACGCAAATTCATCAGGCCAGTGCCGAGCTGAATCAAACGGTCAGCGATATCTCCAGCCGTACTGAACACACCACAGCGCAAGTGCACAGTACCCATGAGATTTGTCAGTTGGCACAACAAGCAATGCAATTAACCGCCAGCACAGTGCAACAATTGGCAAAAGAAGTGGATGGTGCAGCCAGCACTGCCGATGGCTTAGCCGTCGAAGCAGAGCGGATTGGTGCAGTGATGACTGAAATTCAGGGTATTGCCGATCAGACCAACTTACTGGCACTGAACGCTGCGATTGAAGCAGCCCGGGCTGGTGAGCATGGCCGCGGTTTTGCCGTGGTGGCGGATGAAGTACGGGCCCTATCGTCCCGCACCCATAAAGCGACCGAACAAATTCAGCGTTCGATCGGTGAAATCCAGCAAACCTTGCTGAACTGGGGCAAAGTGATGCTGAAAAGCCGTGAGCAAGCCGATAGCTGTGTGCAACAAAGCCATCACAGTGAACTGCAGCTCAATGACATTGTCAGCATGGTGGATCAAATCGCTGCCGCTTCTGCCGAAATCGCCACCGCCACGGCCCAACAAAGTAATGTTGCCGCCAGAGTGGCAGGTCATGTGCAGGATATTCAGCAAATTGCAGCGCGTAATAGCGGCAATATGGCGGTGGTTGCCGAAAACAGCGACGGTTTACATCAAAAAGCGTCCGAGTTGACCAATCTGAATAAAACATTTGGTTAAGGTCATCAACTGAGCCGCCTTTATCGCGGCGTACCATAAAAAACCGCCAGCAGCTGCTGGCGGTTTTTTTTATATCTATCTCAGTGGTTGACTCTGCTACTGACCACAAAGCGGCCGTCTGCAACATCTATCAGCACTGTGCTGCCCGGCAGAATTTCGCCACGCAATAACGATTGGGCCAGGGTGTTTTCAACATACTGCTGAATGGCCCTTTTCAGCGGTCTGGCACCAAACAGCGGATCAAAACCTACAGCAGCAATTTGCTCTAGTGCAGCTTCTGATACCTCCAGCTCCAGTTGCCGGTCAGCCAGTCGTTGCCGTAGCCGTTGTAACTGAATACCGGCGATATTTTTGATCTGGGCATGATCGAGCGGATGGAACACCACAGTTTCATCCACCCGGTTTAAAAACTCAGGTCTGAACTGTTGTGCCAGTACGCCCATCAGCATCGACTTCATCTGCTCGTAACTTTGCTCATGGTAATGTTCCTGAATTAAATCAGAACCCAGGTTGGAGGTCATAATAATGACACTGTTTTTAAAATCGACAGTGCGACCCTGACCATCGGTCAACCGGCCATCATCCAGCACCTGCAGCAGAATATTAAACACATCCGGATGGGCTTTTTCCACTTCATCGAGCAAAATCACTGAATAAGGCCGCCGCCGCACAGCCTCCGTCAGATAACCGCCTTCTTCATAACCAACATAACCTGGCGGCGCCCCGACCAGCCGTGATACTGCATGTTTTTCCATAAATTCAGACATATCAATCCGCACCATGGCATCTTCACTGTCAAACAGGAAATGCGCCAAGGCTTTGGTGAGTTCAGTTTTCCCCACCCCGGTTGGGCCTAAAAACAGAAAAGAACCAATAGGTTTGTTCGGATCAGATAAACCGGCCCGGGAGCGGCGAATGGCATTAGACACCGCCAGTACAGCTTCGGTCTGACCTATCACCCGCAGCCCCAGCGACTGCTCCATTTTCAACAGTTTATCCCGTTCGCCTTCCAGCATCTTGCTGACCGGAATGCCGGTGGCCTTGGACAAGACTTCGGCAATTTCGACCTCAGTGACTTTATTCCGCAGCAGCGTCATTTCATGCATTTCGGCCTGGGCCGCTAAATCCAGCCGCTTTTCCAGCTCAGGAATACGTTCGTATTTCAGTTGCGACATCCGGTTTAAATCACCGGCCCGGCGCGCTACTTCCATATCGAGTCTGGCTTGTTCTAAATCGGCTTTAATACTTTGGGTGCCCTGCAAAGCGGCTTTTTCTGAACTCCAAACTTCATCCAGTTCATTGTATTTGGCGTCCAGCTCACGAATTTGCTCGATAATAAAATCACGGCGTTTTTTACTGGCGTCATCGGTTTCTTTGGACAGCGCATTATCTTCCAGTTTCAACTGAATAATGCGGCGCTCTAGCCTGTCCAGCTCTTCGGGCTTCGAGTCCATCTGCATCCGGATACTGGACGCAGCTTCATCAATTAAATCAATGGCTTTGTCAGGTAATTGCCGATCGCTGACATAACGGTGCGATAAGGTAGCGGCCGCAACAATGGCCGGATCTGTGATATCAACGCCGTGGTGCAGTTCATACCGTTCTTTTAAGCCGCGTAAAATAGCGATGGTATCTTCCACTGAAGGCTCTTCCACCAGCACTTTCTGGAAGCGGCGCTCCAACGCCGCATCTTTTTCGATGTATTTGCGGTATTCATCCAGCGTGGTGGCGCCAAGACAATGCAGCTCACCGCGCGCCAGCGCCGGTTTGAGCATATTACCGGCATCCATAGCGCCATCGGCTTTGCCGGCACCAACCATGGTATGAATTTCATCAATAAACAGAATGACCTGGCCTTCTTCTTTCGCCAGTTCCGATAACACCGCTTTGAGCCGTTCTTCAAATTCGCCGCGATATTTCGCCCCCGCCAGCAAAGCCCCCAGATCCAGCGACAATACCCGCTTATTTTTCAGCCCTTCCGGCACTTCGCGGTTGATGATACGCAGCGCCAGCCCTTCGACAATGGCGGTTTTACCGACACCTGGTTCACCAATCAGCACCGGGTTGTTTTTGGTGCGGCGTTGCAACACCTGAATACAACGGCGAATTTCTTCATCGCGGCCGATCACCGGATCCAGTTTGCCGGCTTCAGCCCGCGCGGTTAAATCAATGGTGTATTTGGTCAGCGCCTGGCGGGTATCTTCAGCATTGGCATCATCTACTTTCTGGCCACCACGCAGTTGTTCGATAGCAGCTTCAACCCGTTCTTTGCTGATCGCAAGCTGTTTAAATAAGGCGCCTAGTTCGCCTTTATCATCACAAGCCGCCAACACAAACAACTCACTGGAAATAAACTGATCTTTGCGTTTTTGTGCCAGTTTGTCGCACAAATTCAGCATATTGATCATACCAGTTGACAGTTGTAAATTGCCTTCTGTGCCTTCCACCTTGGGTAAACGTTCAATGGCCTGGCTGATTTTGGAACGTAAATCATGCAGATTGACGCCAATTTTGCTGAGTAAATCCCGCACGCTGCCGCCTTCCTGATTCAGCAACGCATGGAGCAGATGGACAGGTTCGATAAACTGATGGTCACGGCCCAGTGCTAATGACTGGGCTGTGGCAATGGCTTCCTGAAATTTGCTGGTGAATCTTTCTAAACGCATGAGCTTGTCTCCAAGAGTAACAGCGATGTGCTCTTTAAGATGGTGACCTGCTGTTGCATTTTCAAGCAAGAAACGTCAAAAAATTGACTTGTGTCAATCTTTCAACACTCAGTTTGTTGCTTGCAACCAAATCAGGCTGGCTTGACGACCCGTCTGGCCATCCCGCCGGTAGGAAAAGAAACGTTTGTCAGCGCTGTAGGTACATAAATCACCGCCATAAATAGCAGTCACACCAACCGCCTTCAGACGCATTCTGGCCAATAAATACAGATCGGCCAGATATTTACCCTGCCCTTGCGGTACAAAAGCCCGATTGGCAGCAGCATCTTTGGCTAAAAATGCCGCTCTGACTTCCGACCCTACTGCAAATGCAGTTGGCCCGATAGCCGGCCCGAGCCAGGCCAATACCCCGGCAGGTTCAGCAAAAGTCGCCACAGTTTGCTCCAGCACACCATCGCATAAACCGCGCCAGCCGGCATGTGCCGCCGCAACCTGACGGCCTTGCCGGTCACAAAATAACACCGGCAAACAATCCGCTGTCATCACCAGACATACCTGACCATTCTGCCGACTGACCGAAGCGTCAGCACTGACCAATTCGCCTTGCCAATGTGTTAAATCAAGAACTTGCGTACCATGCACTTGATTTAACCAGGCAGGCGTTGCTGGTAACTGTGCCTGTTGTTGCAGCAGCTGGCGGTTTTGTGCCACCAGCGCAGGATCATCGCCAACATGGGTGCCAAGGTTCAAACTGGCAAACACACCAGCAGACACGCCGCCACTGCGGCTGGTTGATAAAGCCCGCACTGTGGCAGGCGCTGGCCAATCCGGCGTGATCCAGTCTGTTGTCGCACTCATGTCAAAGCGTCCTTATTGATTGTCCATACCGTGGACTGCGGTATCTTCCCGCAGTGCCAGCGTCAGTTCAACCATATCGGCCGGAATTGGTGCATGCCATTCCAGCAATTCGCCGGTGATAGGATGCGCCAGTCTTAACATCGCCGCATGCAGCGCCTGGCGTTTAAAGGCACGTAACACGACGAGCAGTTTTTCATCGGCTTTGCGCGGCGGTCTTGGCCGGCCGGCATACACCGGATCACCAACCAGCGGATAGTTGATGTAGGTCATATGCACCCGAATTTGGTGAGTACGACCGGTTTCCAGCCGCAACCGTAACCGGGTATGATTACGGAACTTTTCCATCACCCGATAATGGGTGACCGCAGGCTTACCACTGGAAGTCACCGCCATATGGGTTCGTTTGGTCGGATGACGGCCAATCGGCTCATCCACCATACCACCGGCAGTCATGGCACCATGGGCAATAGCTTCATATTCCCGGGTAATTTCACGGTTTTGCATCATCTCAACCAGATGCGTTTGCGCCGGAATCGTTTTGGCGACCACCATCAAGCCGGTGGTATCTTTGTCCAGGCGGTGAATAATACCGGCTCTTGGCACTTCAGCAATGCCTGGGCAATGATGGAGTAAAGCATTCAGCAAAGTGCCATCATGGTTACCTGCCCCCGGATGTACCACTAAACCGGCCGGTTTATTGATCACCAGAATATGCTCATCCTCATACACGATATTGAGCTCAATCGGCTCAGCGTCAAATCTTTCGTCTTCCGGCAACTCGGCGTTAATATCAATTTTTTCGCCACCAAGTAATTTTTCTCGTGGCACATCGCAGCAACGGCCATTAATATTGACCCAGCCGGCTAAAATCCATTCTTTTATCCGCGATCGCGAATAATCAGGGAACATTTCTGCAAGAACCTGATCTAAGCGTTTACCGTAAAGATGGTCAGGTACAATTTCTGCAAGTTTTATCTGTTTTGTCATGTCGGAACCAGTTATCCTGTGTGCATACCCGAACAGTCTGGGTTAGAATCGGTGTATTGCGTTTATTTTAACGATTTTATGAACGACTAGACAGCCAGTTGGCTGAAGTAGTAGTGGATTTTTCAATGAAAGCTAAATTTTTAGTAGTTTTATGTATTTCTGCCGCCATCAGCGCTTGCGCCGGTAACAATAAAGAAGAGCAACTGATTAATACCAACCAGACTGCTCAGGCCGCTTATAACGATGCTAAAGAAATTCTCGACTCAGGCTTATACAGCCGGGCCATTGAATTACTCAAAGCGATGGAAAGTCGGTTCCCGTTTGGTCCTGTTGCCCGTCAAGTGCAACTGGATTTGATTTATGCCTATCATCAAAGTGGTGACAATAAACAATGTCTGGCCAGTATAGACCGTTTTATCCGGTTAAACCCGAATCATCCGGATCTGGATTACGTTTATTACATGCGTGGCCTGACCAACCTGAAAGCAGATGACAATGCGTTTCAGGAATTTTTTGGCGTCGACCGGGCCGACCGTGACATCGCCAGTACCAAACAAGCCTTTGATGACTTTAAAATTCTGACTACCACCTTTCCGAACAGCCGCTACGCAGCCGACGGTCAGGCCAGAATGTATCACATCAAAGATAAACTGGTTCGGCATGAACTGATCATCGCTGACTATTACAGCCGCCGTGGCGCTCATTTGGCTGCCGCCAACAGAGCCAAATATATTGTTGAATTCTATCGGGATTCACAGCATGTCCCCCAGGCTCTGCAGTTGATGGTCGACAGTTACGATAAACTGGGCCTGACCAAGTTACGTGATGATGCCAAACAAGTGTTAGCAGCCAACTTCCCGGAGCTGGCGGCAAACTAACAGTGAGCTGACAGCTGCAACAACCAGGGTTGCTCAGACAACCCTGGTTTGATTGTTGTTACAATGCTTCCAGCGCTTCGCTGAGTTTATGCACGCCAATCACTGTCATGCCGGCAATCGGCTCTTTTGGCACATTGGAGGCTGGCACTATCGCCCTCTTAAAACCATGTTTCGCCGCTTCACGCAACCGCTCCTGGCCACTTGGCACCGGACGGATTTCGCCGGAAAGCCCCACTTCACCAAAAACCACCAGATCAATTGGCAGCGCCTTGTTGCGAAAACTCGACACCAGCGCCAGCAAAGTGGCTAAGTCGGCGCCCGTTTCATTCACTTTGACGCCGCCAACCACGTTGACAAACACATCCTGATCCGACATCTGAATGCCGGCGTGACGATGCATCACTGCGAGTAACATCGATAAACGGTTTTGCTCCATCCCCACAGTCACCCTTCTGGGGTTATTCAGCGGCGAATAATCTACCAAGCCCTGAATCTCCACCAGCAGCGGCCGGGTCCCTTCCCATAACACCATCACCAGGCTGCCAGCCGCTTCTTCTTTGCCACGGTTTAAAAAAATGGCCGATGGGTTTTTCACTTCTTTCATGCCCTGACCTGTCATGGCAAATACACCGAGCTCATTGACGGCGCCAAAGCGGTTTTTAGTACCGCGCAAAGTGCGGAATCTGTTATCGCCATCCCCTTCGAGCATCACCGAACAATCGATACAGTGTTCCAGCACCTTAGGACCGGCCAGCGAACCATCTTTGGTGACATGGCCCACCATAATCACAGCCACTTGTTGCTGTTTGGCAAAGCGTGTCAGAAAAGCGGCGCTTTCCCGCACTTGTGACACACTGCCGGGCGCTGACTGGATATCCATCACCTGCATCACCTGAATCGAGTCAATGACCATAATGCGTGGTTTTTCCTGTTGCGCCAGCTGACAAATGGTTTCAACCTGAGTTTCCGCCAGCATACTGAGCTGACTGGTCGGCAAGCCCAGCCGATGTGCCCTTAAGGCCACTTGCTGCAAGGACTCTTCACCTGTGACATAAAGCGCTGGCCCTTGGGATGCCAGATAACACATAATCTGCAGTAATAAGGTGCTTTTACCAGCCCCCGGACTGCCACCAATCAGAATGGCCGAGCCCGGCACTATACCGCCGCCCAATACCCGATCAAATTCGGCAAACCCTGAACTAAATCTGGGTACATCCTGTAAATCGACCTGATCAAGCTTGACTACTTTGGCCACTGTGGCACCGGCATAACCGCCACTGCGACTGGTTTTGGCACTAACCGCCGGCATTCTGACTTCGCTGATGGTATTCCAGGCACCACACTCTGAACATTGGCCTTGCCAACGTACAAAGTCAGCACCACAATCATTACATACGTACGCAGTTTTAATTTTTGCCATTATTTGCACCGAAACGATTGAAAGGCATAATATTTGCTTTTAATGTTATACATGGTATCACAACAAGCAGTATTGATGCGGCAGACCCAAACCAGATGACGACACCCGATCTCCAACCTTATATCGGCGTGATCGAACGCTTAACCCCCTTGGTCAATACCAGTGAGTTTGCCGAGGTGTTTTCGCTTTTGACTGCGGATATGCCAAAACCGAAACAATTCCTGCTGAAGATGGAACTGAAGCGGTTAGCGCAGCCATGCGGTTATTATATTGACCTCCGAGGCAAAGTAGACGGTGAAGTCCGGCCTTTTGAATTTGCCGGCAAAACGCATTACATGGACGATACAGCCATTAAAGCCTTTGAACGTGGTTTAAAGAAATACGGCCGTTATACCGTTGGTTTATATGAAGAAGTCACCAATACCGACAATAATTACCGGGTGCGGCATAAACAACTGACCGAACAACGGATGCAGGCCGTGATCAGCGGCGACACCAATCAGTTGGTGACCATGCCGCAGGAAATCATCGAACCGGACAATGAAAAAACTGGTCCGTCGCTGGTTCAATTTGCCAGCTACTGCAGCCGGGGTGAAGAGCGGATGAACTTCACCATTGATATCGAAGTGGAATTGGAAAACGGTGAAAACTTTCATGCCAGCACTGTCGATTTATCGGTATCCGGTAGCAAACTGAAGATCCCAAGCAGCAGACGACTGACGTCAGGGCAAAAAATTGCCATTTTATTCAAGGGACTGGAGCAAGAATTTGCCCTGGGTTTCCATCATGGTGTGCCTTATCAGGTGATTGACACTGAATTGGTTGACCGCTCGCAGTATGTCCGGGTCAAACGGCTGCCGCTGGAGGAAGAATATGGCTTCAGTGAGTTTTTACGTCAGTTTATCCACGGCAACAAACGCCGCTATAAAGTCAATCTGGACAATACACTCGATGCCGTGGTGGTTAAAGGCTATGAACAATTTTACTTGCCACGGATCAGTTCTTTACCGGTGTTTTTAGCCGTACGGGAAGGCTTGCCTGTGCCAGTCTGCGCCATGACCACTGAAAATAACCGGCAAAATGTGCAGTATTTTCAGGATGAACGGCAACAATCCAGCTTAATCCAGCTGTTATCCGGTAAAAGATTAAAAACCTGCCTGCAAAAAGCGCCGGCAGAACGTTCCACCCTATTGTATTGTTTTACCCATGCCGCTAAAGGTAAATTGTATTTTTACAGCGCCACTGCGGAAGAATTAACGCAATTACCTAAATTACAAAACGTCTTTTTTGGCTTTGGCGCGCAGAAAACCAGTTGGCGGGTGTTTCATCTGGTAGTGCAACGTACCCATCCAAATGATGCCCATGTGCTGATGTCGTTACCTGATACTGCCGATCAGGATGTTGTGAAACTGAATCAGCCGCCTTCACATCTGGTGCAAGGACTGATTAAAGATTTTCGTTATATTGCCTGTCTGACCGACATCACCAGTCAGGAAAGTAGCTTATTGTATCAACAACTCAGTTTTGATGAAGAAAAATTACCGCAGCTGAAAATTTTTGGTCATAGCAAGCTGGATGAAGTTCCGCCAATGGAAGCTGTACCGGTGCAGTACGTCAATTTGCGGGCTGAAGCCCGATTTTTATATAAAACCAAAGTATTATTGAAAATTAACCCGCAACTTTTTATCGAGGCTTTCACCCGCGATTTCTCCTGTAAAGGCTTGCAGGTCGAAACCAGTCAGCAAGTGTCGTATCAAAAAGGCGATAAGTTGATGCTGGCACTACCGGATATGCAAAAAATTTCCAGTAAATACGGTCTGAATGAACTGGAATACGAGGTAATGGCGGTCAGTAAAAGCCAGATGATCATGAACCTGAAAGTGGTGGAACGCGATTTACCGCACCAGGGCAAATTATTTTTTGAACAACTGATCAAAAATAACCGTCATAAGCTGACGCTGGCGGAAGAAAGTCCAAAGTATCCGGGATTGGCGCATGCACTGCGCAATATGTATATCAAAGCATTAAACAGCTTCCCTTTTTATTTGCACCGTCACGGGATCCGCTATGATTTAAATGTGATTGGTCGCGGGGCAGAGCCGAACAATCTGCATCGGTTGCTGGGTTTATTCACTGAAAAAAATCAGAAACTGAATTTACAGCCACTGCTGAAAAACAATGCCACCAACCTGACATTTGCCGCCCAGCTCAAAGCGATGAAACGCCAGGATGCACCAAAAAGCTACGAAGTCTTTATCCGTTACCGGCCAGGTCAGCAAAAACAGGAACAAAGTTTTGTCACTGAGTTTGATTTTGAGCTGAAAACTATGCAGGCACGGCAATATTTTGTGCAGGATGCGCTGGCCAATGACTTGCTGTTTTGCTTTAAAATTTTCTTATCCCGCACTGGCCGGCCTGACACTGAACATATCTCGAAGGAACTGGGTTACGTCAGTGTGTATGCGATCCATAAAGCCAAGGTGCTGGAAGAAGAATTATGGAGTGTGGTTGGTGTGGGTGATGTGGTGGATATCAGCGACGAAGTTTTATATCGCTATGGCATCCCTGCAGAGCAAATTCAGGCGCAGCAACAAAAAAGACTGCAATTTATTCAGTCTGTGGATGATAAAAGTTAAAGCGTCGTGCTGGCGCTTCCTGTCATCAAGCTGTGACTAGCATTGTTGCCGCAGCCAGTCACTTAACCGGCTGAAATGGCCCTGTTTGGCCGCCGGATGGGTTAACATACTGATATGGTCAAAATCAATTGCATCTCCCTGTTGCCTGCCTAACAAGCTAAAACGGGCATCTTGCTGAGCAGTTTCAGCCATAAAGAGTTGCACATCGACCGGATGCCCCAACACCTTATCTTTGACTGCGGCAAAAAACCAACTGGCAGGCCAGCGACAACTGCGGGCCGCAGCGGCGTAATCAAACTGATCGGTGGGATCAATAAAAGCCGGCTGATTGATCCAGTGCACAGTGTCTTGTAAAAACTGCGCCGGTTCATTGTCAGCGCCTAAACGAAACTGTAAAGCAGGCAAAAAGCCGTAACGGCGGCACAACCAGGGCGCCAGCCGATTCCAGACCCAATCAATTTTCAGTCGTTTTTCCAGACTATGCTGGCTGATACGGCGTTTGGTTCCAAAATAACTACAGGATTGCACCAAAGCCGTCAGCTCTGGAAAGCGCGCTAAACTAGCAGCCAATACCACCCCGCCCCAGGAATGACTAATCAGGTGAATTTTTTGCTGATGCTGCTGGTATAAATACTGGATCAGCGCCGGAATATCCTGACAAATCAACTGATGCTGACTGTGCACTAAACCCTTTGCCACCGCCGGCTGCGATAAACCGCGACCAGCAAAGTCAGCACAATAGACCCGAAAGCCCTGATCGGCCAGATAACAACCCAGACCTTTACCGCCCGGATGATGAAAAATCCGGCTATTTTCCAGCACACCATGCAGCATCAATACAGGCGCGCCGTGGCCTTGCAACGGTGTCAGTTGGCGCACATGCAACTGGTACTGCCTGAGATCAACAAAAAATGAGCTTTGCTGATGTTTCATAAGGTCGCAGCCGTGCCATCCAGCAGATACAACAATTGCAATAATGAACCTTGCCGGATCGCCGCTTTGGCTTGCGCCTGCACCAGCGGTTTGGCATGAAAAGCCACGCCAAGGGCTGCCGTTTTCAGCATAGGTAAATCATTGGCACCATCGCCAATAGCGATGGTCTGACTCTGGGCCAAACCATACTCGGCCGCTAATTGTTGCACCACTTCGGCTTTACGCCCGGCATCGACCACGGCACCAAGCACTTGTCCGGTCAGCTTACCGTCAACAATGTCCAGTTGATTGGCAAAAGTCGCAGTCAGTTGCAAGCGCTGTTGCAAGGCATGGGTAAAATAAGTAAAACCACCAGAAGCGATGGCGACCTGCCATTGCTGGCGTTGCAAGGTGCTGACTAACGCTTCTAATCCCGGCATCAAGGGTAACACCGCCAGCACTTGCTGTAACACAGCTTCAGGAGCGCCTGCCAGCGCAGCGACCCGCTGCCGTAAACTCTGGGCAAAATCAAGTTCACCATTCATCGCGCGGGCTGTCACAGCCGCAACTTCAGCACCGACACCGGCTAATTTGGCAATTTCGTCAATACATTCAATCGTAATCGCAGTACTGTCCATATCCATCACCAGCAAGCCAGGCTGATCCAGGTACACAGCTGCCGGCAGATAAACCAGCTCGCCTGCCCAACTTGCGGAAAGGTCTCGCAGTTGCTGCACTGTGGTTTGCGCCAGCGCTATTGGCAGCTCCAGCCGCAGCGCGGGCAGCAAAGCCGGGTGCGGTTGATAGACGGCTAATAACAGCGCTTGCGGCGCCAATGCCGGCTCTGCTTGTTGCAATAATTCCAGCACTGCATCCAACTGCATACCGGTAAATTCTGCGGCAAAAAAACGCAGGCTGCTGCCGCCAAAACGCACTTCGGTTGCAGTGGTGGTTAACTCAAAGCCATCGGGGAGCTGAGTTAAAATCCATTGTTGCTGTTCGGAACTGGCCGATAACAGCGTCACTGCGGTTGGCTGCTGACGCTGCCATCTGAGGAAAAAGCTCACTATACCACCTGTACTTCATTTGCTCGACATGGCATTCTACCGACATTTTCCCGGCTCTGTCAGGGGCATACTGAGTTAAAATGAGCAATTCAGCTGCAAAAATACCAAAAAAATCATCCCGTCTGTTCCGACTGCTGCAACTGTTGCTGGCCTCGATTGGCCTGCTGGTGCTGCTGCAATGGTGGCATCATAGCAGTGCCCAGGGACAACGCTTGTTTGCCGAACAAAGTTCAGTACTGATGCGGGAAACCCTGAAAGCCCTGGCACAAACGGCGGCCTACCTGATTGAAAATGACCAGCTTGATGGCCTGAACGAATTGACCCAACAACTGGCGGCCAGTCCTTATTTGCATGATGTGGTGGTGTACGACGCCAACGGCGTGCGGATGAGCGAATCGCCTGGTAGTGAACCGGCCCGACTGTTATATGCTCCGCAATATGAAGTCGAACTGCAGCCGATGGTGCAGGAAATTTATCAGGGCAAACAATTGCTTGGTTATATTAAAATCAGTTTAAAACAAGACACCGGCTTCAGCGCTGTGTCCAGCGCCTGGCACGAGATGATGGAACAACTGTTATGGATGCTGCTGCTGGCAGGTCTGATTGCCCTGATGGCGCGCAGCAGCCTGCTGCTGTTATCGCACCGGCTGGTCAGCAATAAAACCTTGCACCATGCAGCCTTGGATAGCCATGAGCATCTGGGGCGAGGTTAAGGGGAGACGCTGCTAAGTACTTGTACTGTGACAGCCGTAACCCGGTGACCATCCGCTTGCTACTGTCTGCCGGGAACAAACTTTGTAGCGTCATGCAGCTACTGCACAATCTCTCATAGTCGGTTCCTTATGCCTGCTGACAGCTTGCTATGGGTTAAAACCTTGCTGTATTGCTTGTGCCGTGCTTCAAGAGATCTGCTGTCTGCTAGCAGTTGCTCAAGAAACTGGTCTGTAGTTAGCATGCGTTGTACCTTCAAAGAAGTTGGTTCGAATGCCACTTACACAGATTTTTTTTACTGGCTCCATCTTAGGATTTTGTCAATTCTGGCAGCAGAACCTCGCAAAATACATTCTTAACCGCGAGTAGCTGAACCTGAGCGACCCAGCGCAGTAAAAAATCCCGCAGCATTTGCTCTGCAAACGTTGGGTGTACTTATTTCTGGACCAGCAACTTGTATGGTAAAGTCAATCAATTCTGAAGTTTAAATCTGCCTCATCTGACGCGGCTGAAGCAGTAACATTTTCGGCAAAGGAATCATCGAAGGTGCAACATCATAAAAAAACACTGGTCGCTTTTGCAACCGGCTGGGGACCACAATTTGGTGGGATCAACAGCTTCAACATCGATTTTCTGGTCGCTATTGCCGTCGCATTTCACCAGCATGCTGAAATTTTTTGTATCGTACCCAGCGCAACTGCCGCGCAAATTGAGCATGCCAGCAAACATCAAATCCAATGTATTTCACTTGACCTCCCCAACCCGTCTAGCCTGACCCCTGAGCACTGTATTTACTTAGAACAGAAACTGCAGAGCATTGGCTTTAATGCGCAGCATCGTCAACCCGATTGGCTGGGTCATGATCGGATCACTGGCGCTATCGCCCTGCACGCCGCGCAACAATTCGGCGGGCGTTCGGTATTGATCCATCACATGAGCTTTGATCATTACGAGTCATTCTGTGAAACAAGTCAGATGGCTGACACTAAAAACAAAGAGCAAAAACGTCTGTTCCGGCAAGCAGATATTTCACTGGCGGTCGGCCCGTTGCTGGCAGATGCTCTGGCTGCAATGTTACAACGGGACAGTGCCCCGATGCTGGTGCCCGGACTGGCCGATATTCCTGTCAGCCCAAATGCCCCGAAAAGATTTATTGGTTTTATCAGCGGGCGACTTGGCCATGATGCCAAAAAACTAAAACAAGGCTATTTAGGGATCACCGCATTTGCCAATGCCATCTATAAAGCGGACCAAGATCAAGCACTGCCAACCAGCCTCAATGGTAGCCGTGAACCCATGCTGCTGCTGCGCGGCGTTCAATTTGATACCGATGACACCGCACTCAGCACAAATAGTGAACAAGAATTAAAGCTGTATGCTGAGCAGCATGCTGGCCGGGCATTTACGATAAAAGCACTCCCCTTTACCACTGAGCGCGAAGACCTTTTTGACGATTTGCAAAATGCCTCTATC
The DNA here is from genome assembly GCF_059620065.1 of Rheinheimera sp. B2H12. Classification (NCBI taxonomy): domain Bacteria; kingdom Pseudomonadati; phylum Pseudomonadota; class Gammaproteobacteria; order Chromatiales; family Chromatiaceae; genus Rheinheimera; species Rheinheimera sp. B2H12. The sequence goes on from NZ_CM184363.1 coordinate 3,496,048, forward strand.
GCCATGATGCCTTCCTGGCATGAAGGATTTGGCTTAGTTGGCTGGGAAGCGATTGCCGCCGGGGTTCCATTAATCGTCAGCCAGAAAAGCGGGCTCTACAGATTGCTGGATGAACTTGATCATGGCATCTATAAAAACCTGGTGTATCCGCTGGATGTGCTGGGAAGCAATAAAGATCCATATTTTCGGCCGGAGGATCGGGATAAGCTGACGGCGTTAATTTTTCAGGTTGCCAAAGATATCCAAGGAGCCAGAACAAAAGCCTATAAATTAAGGGAGAGATTGCTTGCTCAATACACTTGGCAAGCCTGTGCTGAAAGCTTTGTCACCACCTTAGGCTGGCTTAGCCAAGGCTCAGCCCCACCAGCAGACAATCAACAGCCTATCGTGTATGTTCCGCAACCTGTAGCTGCGTCCGAGCCCACGTCAGTTCTGGAAATGCCCATACCGAAATGGCAACGGGGTTTTAGCGATAGCCGTTTATTGCAAGCCGAAGAAGCAGTGTTACCTTTTGTGGCGGAGCGCGAACCTTTTTTACATGAACAGATGACCTGGGCACAACAGACAGACTATATCATCGCCGTGCGCTTGTTAACAGGTTCAGGCGGTGCCGGTAAAACCCGGCTTGCGCTTGAATTGTGTCAGCGCTTGCAAAAACAAGGCTGGCAAACCGGTTTTTTACCTTCCGAGCAAGGCACAATCAAACAAATGTTGTCTCAGTTGCATAAAGTTCTGCAGCCTTGTCTGTTAGTGATTGACTATGCAGAAACCAGACAAACGGAGTTATTACACTTTATTAAGTTGCTGATTAACAGCGCCGACAGCATGCCACGGGTCAGGATCCTGTTGTTGGCACGGGATGGTGGTGAATGGTGGGATGCGCTGTCCAGTAAAGATGCAACCTGTGAAGCCTTGCTGGCCGGTTCAGCTACTACCGGGCCTTATCCATTACCTAAACTGCACGATAGCCATACCAGCCGGATGGCGGTTTATCAAAATGCCATGCAGGTGCTGGCCGACAAATTGCAACTGGCCGCACAGCCATGTTTACCAAATCTGACTGACGAGCAGTACAGCCACCCTTTATTTGTCCAGATGGCGGCTTTGCTGGCTTTACGAGGTGCCCAGCCTGGTTCAGCAGAAGCCGTCGCCAGAGCCTTTATCGGCCATGAACGACGCTACTGGAAAAAAGCACTGGCTGAGCTTGTCATTGATGATACGACTAGCTATGAAGACCATGCCGAATTGTTGCTGATCCTGGCAACCCTGCTCAATGAAATTCCGCTACGGCAGGATGGGGAAACCTTGTGGCTGCAAGCAGGGGGAGACAAGTTGATTTACCGGAAAATTTATGGCCCTATGGCCATGCTTTACCCCGGTAAACAGGGGATGGTTGGTTTACGCCCTGATCTGTTAGGTGAAGCCTTGGTGGCCAAAGGACTGCTCGCTGAACGCGGTCAGAAACTGCTTGATGCCATTCTGGGGCAGAAGCAGGCCAGACTTCGTCGCAGCGCGCTGACGGTACTGGCGCGTATTCTGCTGCATCGCCCTGCGGTGGCAGAGGTGGTTGAAATGGTGTTAGTGCGCAACTTTGTTAATTGTGCCACCGATTTTGTCGCAGTGCTGACCGAAACCAAAGGTCCGCTGGCCAGAAGCGTGGAGCATGCATATCGGCAACTGACACCGCAGTTGCAAAGTCAGGCTTTTGGCTTGCTGGAACCACACCTGGAAGCATTGTCACTGCCACTGGTCGATTTGGCTGTGCTGGTATGGCAAACCAGACTGACCGCCATTAAACGTAAGTGTTCAGCCGCGCCGAACCAGGAAAAAACAATGGTGGAACTGTCCTATGTGCTCAATCGCCTCTCCATTGCTTTCGCCAGACAAGGCAATGCAGAAGATGCAGCCGATACAGCGCGCCAAGCGCTGAACATTGATGCCAAACTGGCGCAAAACAAACCTGAACCTTATCAAGCAGATTGGGCTCTGTCTTTGAGTAATTATGCCACACAATTAGCTGGAATAGGTCAGGCCGGGCAGGCAGCAGAAAAAGCGCTGCAGGCGCTGAATATTCGGGAGAAACTGACACGTGCGCAACCAGAACGTTTTCAAGCTGATTTGGCTGCATCATTAAATAATTATGCTAATTATTTAAGTGAGCTTGGGCAAACAGAACTGGCGGCAACAAAAGCGCTCCAAGCACTGCAAATTTATGCAAATCTGGCCCAGAACCATCCTGAACGTTATCAGGCTGATTGGGCGCTGTCATTAGGTAACTATGCAAGTCATTTAAGTGACCTAGGTCAGCCAGTGCAGGCTGCAGACAAGGCGTTGCAAGCACTTCATCTTCGAGAAAAACTGGCTCAGGAACAGCCGGAGCGTTATCAGGCCGATTGGGCCGCCTCATTAAGTAACTATGCGAATAATTTATCTGAGCTTGGTGAGGTGGAGCTGGCAGCAGACAAAGCACGACAGGCACTGGAAATAAATAAAAAACTGGCGAGTGAAAAGCCTGAGCGCTATCAGGCAGACTGGGCAATGTCATTAAGTAATTATGCAGGCCATTTAAGTGACCTGGGACAGGCTGAGCCTGCAGCAGAACATGCACGGCAGGCGCTTGAGCTCTATCAACAATTAAACCAAAAGCGACCACGGCTCTATCAGTTTAGTTATCTCGAGGCTCAGCTTAAATCTGTCTGGCTGCAATGGCTGGCAAGCCAGACCCCTCCCGCGGTGGGTATTCCGGCATCTGCGGATTGCAGTCAGCGGCAACAAAACCAGCTCGATTTTATGGCAGCGTCAATTAAGCTGTTTATATCTGAGCAGACTGCCACAGCTCAGTCCTTAGCAATAGTAGCGGCGGCATGGCAACGGATGGATATTGCCCAACAAAACAGCTTTAAGGATTTCCGATTATTGTTGGGCTGTTTCTGTCATCAGGTTGGAATATCCAACAGCCTGACACTGAATTGGCAACAGGATTGGCAGCGCTATTGCAAGCTGAGAAAAAACAGATTGCCAGACTGGTTCGCTATGGTGCTAAAACGGCATGGTCTTCACCTGCCAGAGATGGTCAGCTCCGAGCCGGAGTGCAACCTTCATCAACAATGACCGTCGTCGATAACGCAAACCTCAGCAGGCTGTCAACAAGACCAACTCCCAGCGAGACAGGTTTAACTGGCTGTTCGTGTTGTGTTTTTTCTTTTAGGATAAATTTTAACCGCTACTTGCATGTCATGAGCAGCTCTGACAAGGCATGCTCCAGGCATCCGCATCACCAAAGGACATCGATCATGAAACAAGCCTGTGTTGCACTGGCGCTGGCCTTCAGTCCAGCGGTACTGGCCGCCCAAACCACGACTGCAGCGCAGAGCGCTAGCGTGCTGCCGGAGCGGGAGCAGGCACAACTGATCGATGCCTTATTGCAGCAGCGGCTGACGCAAATCCTGCCCATGCTGATGCAACGCGAAAACATCGATATGTGGCTGTTGATTTCACGCGAATACAATGAAGATCCGGTGCTGAAAACCATGTTGCCAGCCACCTGGTTGTCAGCCCGCCGCCGCACCATGCTGGTGATCGTCAATGCTGGCACCGGCAAAGCGCCAGAGCTTTACGCCGTGGCGCGTTATGATGTTGGCACTGCCTTCAAAAAAGCCTGGGATGTGGAGCAACAACCCGATCAATGGCAAGCGCTGGCCGATCTGATCCGCAGTAAAAACCCCAAACGGATTGGCATCAATCAATCGATGGCTTTCGGCCACGCCGATGGCATGGTGGCGACCGAATTGCAGCTATTGCAGCAAGCACTGGGAAGCGAATGGTCCGGCAAACTGGTCAGTGCCGAGAAATTAGCCGTCGGCTGGCTGGAAACCAGATTGCCGGCCGAAATTGCGCATTACCGGCAACTGACAGCCATTGGCCATCAGCTGATTGCTCAGGCCTTTTCTAACCAGGTGGTGACTCCGGGTAAAACCAGCACTGAAGATGTGGTCTGGTGGCTGCGGCAACAAAGCACCCAACTTGGTTTGCCGGTCTGGTTTCATCCGACGGTCTCCATTCAGCGGCCAAGTTCCGGTAAATTTGACCAGATCAAAGCCTTTAGCAGAATGCTGTCGGACAATATCATTCTGCCCGGCGACTTACTGCATGTAGATTTTGGCCTCAGTTATTTAAGGCTGAATTCTGATCAACAACAACATGCTTATGTACTGCGCCCCGGCGAGACCGAGGCACCTGACTATTTAACACAAGCCTTGCAATTGGGCAATCAAGCGCAAGATATCCTGACCGGCAACTTTCAGACCGGTTTAACCGGCAACGTGCTGCTGGCAAAAAGCTTAGCGGATGCGAAAAACAATGGGTTAAAGGCGACCATTTACAGCCACCCTATTGGTCATCATGGTCACGCCGCCGGGCCGACCATCGGCATGTGGGACAATCAGCAGGCAATCGCCGGCAGTGGCGACTATCCACTGTATCCGAACACGGCATATTCAATTGAACTGAATGTGGCAGTGACACTGCCGCAATGGGGCAATGACATCCGCATCATGCTGGAAGAGGATGGTTATTTTGATGGCCAGCAATTTCATTACCTTGATAACCGACAACAGCAATTGCACTTGATCCGTTCAGACTAGCCTTTTGCCTGATGGCAAGGCGCTGGGGTAGGAGCGCCAACCCGCCGCCCCTACCCCAGCTCTATTGCCAAAAGGGCAACTAATCTTGCCGGACGTCGAGAGTGCCACCTTAATTCGATGGTGCCGTCAGCAAAGTTGCTAGTTCTACTTTTTGTTCAGAGCTCAGGCCGGTCAATAACTTTTGCGCATCTGTAACCACAGCTTGCGCCGCATCCGGTAGTTTAAAATATAAATAAGCGTTGATTAAGGCCTTATGTGCTTCAAAGGATTGCGGATAGTGCTGCCGATTCCAGAGCAACAGTTCTAATGCCTCCTGTTGGCGATTGGAATATTGCAGCCACTGACCATAGCCATTGGCTCTGTCTTGCGGTATTGGCTGCGGCACGCCAATTAACGTGGCGCGCGCCTGATAAATCGCCTGTAAATCCGCCAGGGTTTGCTGCTGATCCGGGATGGCCCAGTGTTGAAATAAATGCTTTAAGCCATAATATTGGCCCACCAAAGTGGTGGAGTCATGACTTTCATCGGTAAACACTTTGGCTGCAACCTCCAGCTTTGCGCTCGGATATTTCTTGGTCAAGTCGACAAATTTTTGCCAGGCAGCCGTCATGACCGGCTGATCTTGCGCAATAGAAATAAATAATCGCCCCTGCAACTTTTGCTGTTGCAGCGCAGTTTCGGCGACTGCGAGCAGTTGCTGATGATCCCAGTACAAGGATGGACTGATTGCTATCACACCATCGAATAAACCCGGACTTTTTACCAAGGCATTGATAGCAAATTGGCCGCCATGCGATGTGCCTGCTAAAGCCTGGTAAGCGGATGTACGATACCGGCTTTTGATCAGTGGGATCACCTCTTGTTCAACATGACGAAGAAAAAGATCCGCCCCGGTCAGGCTGCCAGCTTGCAGGTTTTTTTGTTCAGTTAAAGCCAATTCAGCAGTACGACTCTGCCTTGGATTGACGATACCCACCACAATCATACTTGGCGCTTGCTCAAACTTTGCTAAAAAATCTATCGCCCCCGCGGTATGCGGGCCCTGGATGTCACCATCCGTGATATACAACACCGGGAACTGCTGGCTGGAGGTGGCATAATCCGCTGGCAGAAAGACCACCAGTTGACGGCTTTGCTTTAATAATTCGCTTTCCAGCGTGACTGTGTCCATATTGCCAAATTTCGTCGCCGCACACAGACTAAAATGCAGCAGCGACAGTAGCAGCAGCGTCAAATTCAACGTTATTTTTTTCATTTTGTTCCTGGTAAGCTGTGTTTATTTAAATTCATCTGCAGCGTCACAACAGACTGGCATGCTCTAGGCCCATATGTGCTGTGTGCTGGTTTTTACAAAAATACGCTTACACCATGGCAAGCTTAGGCTCCAAGTTAACGGCTCCCTATATTAAATTCAATAAAATGTTACTTTCAGCAACTTTGCTGTCCCAAGGCGCTGCATCCGCAGTGCAGTGACGCCTGTGCTGGCAGCTGTTAAACTGTCGGACTTATTTGTGACTGGCCTTGGTAGCCCAAGGCAGCTGACTGGAATTAATTGTGATGACAACCTCTTTATCCTTAGCAGACATCGTATTGCAACTGAGCACCGAACAGCAGGTGTCGGCTGATACTGAACAGTTATTGTTTCCAACTGAAGCCTTGCTGGCGGCCAAACACCAGTGGACTGAATTCTGGCCCTGTATCAGCGCCCTGATGCTGCGGATGCAGGCCGAAGAAGAGCTGACGGATGAAGAGTATCAACTGCTGTTTTATGGCGTGATGCTGCTGGTTGATCTGGCTGATATGACGAAGGCTGAGGCTTTTTTCCAGTGGGTGAATACCTCAGATGAGCTTGGCTCAGATCTGGAATACACCCTGGGTGATGCCATGACTGAAGATCTGGCAACCATGTTGTATATTCTGGCGGCAGGCCAGCAGGCGCCATTGTACCAACTGCTGCTGAGTGACAAAGCCGGTATTTATGTCAAAGCAGCGGCGCTGACGGCGTTATTTGCCCAGTTGGAACTGGCAGAGCAACAACAGCAACAAATTGACCAAGACAGTCTCACCAGGGTACTGCAACAAGCAATCACTATCGCGGCCAAACGGCAACAAAAGTTTGTCTTGGCCGAAATCGCCATCTGGTGTATCACTTTTGGTTTGGAACAATTCAAAGCCCAGTTTCAGGTACTGCTGCGGCAAAATAAAGTAGATACCGAAAGCATCCGTAGCCGTGAAATCAACCGCTGGCAGTTGGCTGGGAGCCAGAAACCGCTGGCTGCAGCTTTGGTCAGGACCAGCTTTGATGTGATGGCATTACAGCAATGGGTTGCTTTTCAGCCGCCAGCAGAGCTTGATGCGGACGCGTCCCTAACACTGTTAGACGAACAAGCTGCCATAGAGATCATCAGGACTAAAGTGCTGGCCGGTCGTAATGACGCTTGTCCTTGTGGCAGTGGTAAAAAATATAAAAAATGCTGTTTAAACTAGCGGATCATTGCGGCTATTGACCAAGCAGGTCACTGCATTTCATCGCCCAGCACTTGCACTGTATTACGCCATAACTGCTGGGCTATTTCAGCCGGTGATTCTGATCGCAATTGACAAAAAGCGGCAAAGACAAGGCTGAGCTGGGCTGGGGTATTCACCTGGCCCTGAAAGCCAGCCAGCGGCATGGCTGGGGCATCGGTTTCCAACACAAAAGCACTCAAAGGCAATTGCCGCACCGCTTGCTGGGTTTTGCCTGAGCGCTGATAAGTGATAGTCCCGCCGATACCCAGCTTAAAACCCAGCTTGACAAACTCCCTGCCCTGCTCAGGACTACCGGAAAAGGCATGTAAAATACCGCCCTGCACAAATTGCTGTTGCTTTAGCTCAGCAAGTAACTGCACCATGGATTTTCGATGATGCAAAATCAGCGGCTTATCAAAGCGTTTGGCCAGTGCCAGCTGGGCACTAAATAGCTGTTGTTGCTGACTAAAACTGCTGCTGTCGATGGCAAAATCCAGCCCGATTTCACCGACGGCACTGATCAAAGCCCCATGCTGCTGCAACTGCTGCGCTAACAGCTCAATCACCGCCAGTGATTGTTTGGCGGCCCACCAAGGATGAATACCCAGCGCAATTCGAAACTGCGGCTGGTGTTGCCGCCAATGCAGCAGGTTCGGCCAGTACTCAGGCGCGACTGCCGGGATCAGGCAACGACTGATCCCAACAGCTTGCGCCTGTTGCCAATGCAGTTGCCAGTTATCCACCAGCTCAGGCAAATCCAGATGACAGTGGCTGTCATAGAGTCCGCTTAAGCCGTCTTCTATCACAGCAACCGCTTTAGCATCAGTTATGGACACAAGCGTTCAATAGTCCAGTTGCCATCGGCTTGCAACCGGTAGATAAAACGATCATGTAACCGATGTTCACCGCCCTGCCAGAATTCAATGGCATGCGGCTTGATCTGAAAACCGCCCCAGAACGAGGGCACCGGAATTTCACCATGCTCAAATTTATGTTTAATTTCAGCAAATTTTTGCAGCAAAGCCTGGCGCGTTGACACAGGCCGACTTTGCTCGGATGCCCAGGCCGCCAACTGACTTTCTTTCGGCCGTGACATAAAATACTTCATCACATGGCTGACCGGCAGTTCAGTGGCGGTGCCGTAGACGATGACCTGCCGTTCCAGTGGATGCCAGGGAAAATGCAGACAAACCTTAGGGTTGCCAGCCAGTTCCCGTGCTTTGCGACTGCCAAGGTTGGTATAAAATACAAAACCAGCTGGCCCGACGTCTTTTAATAACACTAAGCGCTGGGATGGCTGTCCTTCGGCATCGACAGTAGCGACACACATGGCGGTTGGATCCGGCAACTCGGCGGCGATGGCATCTCGTAGCCAGCTTTCAAACTGCGTGATGGGATCAGCGGTTAATTTGTCCAGATCCAGCTTGTCTTGGACATAACTGCGGCGAATATCGTCAATTTTCATCAGTTGCTCCGAACTTGTGGCGCTTTATTTTTACAGCGTTTGGTCTTTGAAACGCTTGCTCTGCATCAGGCTTAGCATATAAGGCACAGTGCTGTGCTTAGCAAAAAAGCGCCGAAGCGCTTTTTTTCAGGTTACATCCGTTCCATCACTTCAATGCCGAGCAGGTCAAGTCCCTGCGCCAGCAAGCGTGACACGCCAATGCTCAGCATTAAACGACTGTCGCGCACGGCAGGATCAGTACCTTCTTTTAAAATCGGACAGGCTTCATAGAAGGTCATATATAAACTAGCCAGTTCGTATAAGTAGTTACACAGCAAATTCGGCTGCGCATCTTTCATCACTTGCTGCAAGGTTTCTTCAAATTGCAGCGTTTTCAGCGCCAGTTGTTTTTCCTGCACTTCGGTCAGCACTAAAGTGGCATTAAAATCAGCCGCCACTTCTGCCCGGCGTAAAATACTGCGCACCCGGGTGTAAGCGTATTGCAGATAAGGCGCGGTCGCGCCTTCAAAACTTAACATTGAATCCCAGCAAAAAATGTAATCCGAGGTGCGGTTTTTCGACAGATCGGCAAATTTCACTGCACCAATACCGACTTTTCGTGCCACTTCAGCGATTTCATCGGCAGACAGCTCAGTCGATTTTTGCTCAACCACAGCTTTGGCTCTGACCACTGCTTCTGCCAGCAATTCGGCCAGTTTCACCGTGCCGCCGGTACGGGTTTTAAAGGGCTTGCCATCTTCCCCCATCATGGTGCCGAACGGGCAATGTTCGTAGCCAGTTTCAGCGCGTAATAAACCGGCTTTACGTGCCACCAGTTCTACTTGTTTAAAGTGCAGTGCCTGACGGGCATCGGTGAAAATGATGATCCGATCCACCTTAAGATCCAGACTGCGGTACTGACAGGCCGCTAAGTCAGTGGTGGCATATAAAAAACCGCCGCCGGTTTTCTGGATAATAAAAGGCGATGGATTGCCTTCTTTGTCGGCTAATTCTTGTAAAAACACCACCAGCGCGCCCTGGTCTTCCACCGCCAGCCCACTGTCTTTGAGGGCATCAACTATCGGCTGCAACATTGGGTTATAAGCCGATTCCGGTTTGATATGCTCGTGCCCCAGCGTCACATTCAGCGTGCGATAGACTTCTTCGCTGTGCTTGACCGAGGTGTCGATAAATAGCTGCCATAGTTTCTGGCAGTGGCTATCACCACTTTGCAGTTTCACCACGTAATCCCGTGATTTGTCAGCAAAACCGGCTTCGTCATCAAAACGCTTTTTCGCTTCGCGGTAAAAGTCTTCCAGATCAGCCAGCGCTACCGCTTCTAAATCAACCCCAGCCGCCAGCTTGTCTTCTAAATGGGCGATTAGCATGCCAAATTGCGTGCCCCAGTCGCCCATATGGTTTTGCCGGATCACCTCATCACCCCAGAATTCCAGGGCGCGCACCACGGCATCGCCAATAATGGTGGAACGCAGGTGACCGACGTGCATTTCTTTGGCTAAGTTCGGTGCTGAATAATCCACCACCACTTTCTGTGGTGCGGTATTGGCGCTGACACCTAACCGGCTATCCAATAAGGCCGGTTGCAATTGTGTGGCTAACCAGTCTTTGCGCAGCGTCACGTTAATAAAGCCAGGACCGGCAATCTCAACCTTTTCCGCCAGCTCCGTCAGGTCAAGTTGCTGCAGCAACTGCTCTGCTAAAGCCCGTGGATTGGTTTTTAATAATTTCGCCGCCGCCATAGCGCCATTGATTTGATAATCGCCAAATTCCAGTTTGGTACTTTGCGTCACAGCGGTATTGGTGTCGGCCGGTAAACCAACCGCAATCATGGCGGCTTTGGTTTTGTCAGACAGTAATTGCTTGATATTCATAAATTATTTGCCCTTACTCGCGAAAGTTTGTTCACGAGTTTTATGGAATTTCATTTTTGGATAACGTTCCATTGCCAGATTTAAGTTCACCATGGTCGGTGCTAAATAACTTAAATTGTCGCCGCCATCCAGCGCCAGGTTGGTGCTGGCTTTGTTTTTAAATTCGTCCAGCGCCTTGCCATCGTCGGAATAAACCCAGCGTGCGGTGGTGACGTTGACACTTTCGTAAATCGCATCGACGTTATATTCAGATTTTAACCGGTGTACCACCACGTCAAACTGCAGAATACCGACGGCTCCGACGATTAAATCGTTGTTATCCAGCGGCCGGAACACCTGCACCGCGCCTTCTTCCGATAACTGGACCAGACCTTTCAGTAACTGCTTTTGTTTCAGTGGGTCACGCAGCCGGATGCGACGGAATAATTCTGGCGCAAAGTTTGGGATACCGGTAAAAGAGAATTTCTCGCCGGCTGTGAAGGTATCCCCAATCTGAATAGTGCCATGGTTATGTAAACCAATGATATCGCCAGGATAAGCTTCTTCAACGTGCTCGCGATCACCGGCCAGGAATGTCAGCGCCTGTGGCACCAGCATATCTTTGCCAATCCGGACATGATGCATTTTCATGCCTTTTTCGTATTTGCCTGAGCAGATGCGCAAAAACGCCACCCGGTCGCGGTGTTTCGGGTCCATATTGGCCTGGATTTTAAACACAAAACCAGAAAAACCCGTTTCGGTCGGTTCGACAGTGCGATCAGTGGTACCACGGTGTTGCGGTTTTGGCGCCCAGTCGGTCAGACCATCCAGCATATGGTCAACACCAAAGTTGCCTAAAGCGGTGCCAAAAAATACTGGCGTCAGTTCACCTTTTAAGAACAACTCTTGGTCAAACTCATGGCTGGCACCTTTGACCAGTTCCATTTGTTCACGTAAATCAGCGGCATAATAACCAATACGGGCATCAAGCTCTGGATTGTTGATGCCTTTGATCACATCCAGTTCCTGGATGGTATGACCCAAACCAGATTTATAAAAAATCACTTCATCGCGCAGAATGTGATAAACACCTTTAAATTCTTTGCCCGAAGCAATAGGCCAAGTGATAGGTGCGCAAGCGATTTTCAACACGCTTTCAACTTCATCAAGCAAATCAATTGGATCACGAATGTCGCGGTCCATTTTGTTCATAAAAGTGATAATGGGCGTGTCGCGTAACCGCGTGACTTCCATCAACTTGATGGTGCGATCTTCAACCCCTTTCGCGCCGTCGATCACCATCAGACAAGAATCCACCGCCGTCAGCGTGCGGTAAGTATCTTCCGAGAAGTCTTCGTGACCTGGCGTATCTAATAAATTCACCAGACAATCGGCATAAGGAAACTGCATCACAGAAGTGGTCACCGAGATGCCCCGTTCTTTTTCCATTTCCATCCAGTCAGAGGTGGCATATTGCCCTGACTTTTTGCCTTTGACCGTACCGGCTTTTTGAATTAATTGACCAAATAACAATACTTTTTCGGTGATGGTGGTTTTACCGGCATCAGGGTGAGAGATAATCGCAAAAGTGCGCCGTTTATTCACTTCTTGAAGAAATTCTGCAGAGGCCATGCGTGTTTGGATCCAATAATTTAACGCCGCCTGAGTGGTTGCAACCACAGACGCAGCGGGAGTCGTTCAAAATGGCGGCGATTATAGCAGGAAGCAGGCTGCTGGCACAGCGCTTCATGCAATGCAAACAGGCAAAATATGTCAACAGCAAGGGACTCATTTCGACTGGTGGCCGGCGGGTTTGCCTTGCTGCCACAGCAACAGGCTGTTAAGGTGCGAAAGGTGTGAAGTCCGTTAAAGGAGATAACAGCTGTCTATCTCCCCACAGTGTTGCTATTAAAGCGGATGCTTAGGCTTGTGCTTTACGGCGAAACACCAGTCCCACCAAACCCAGACCTAACAGGGCCAGGCCAGTTGGTTCAGGTACATCATTGACCTGGAATGATAAACGGCCGCTGTGTGCTGCTTTTTCAAAGATAAACTGCTGGTTGACATCGTCATAATCAAAGTTGGCCGGTAACGCCTGAGTGTTCTGGTCAATTTTGAAGTTAAAAGCCGATTTTTTACCTTTGCCATTCATTTCATTGTAAATATCCAGAAATGAGCGCGAGTTATTGCCTTGTTGCATACCAAATAAATCACCGGCAAATCTGCCATTAATGGTATCTGTCAGGTTAAAGTTATCCAGATAACCATTCACTAAGGTCCCATTGCCAATATCGCCACCACTGGTCACCGTCATATCAAACATCCGGATCAAGCAGCTGTTATCGTTGCGATTCCGGCATTCAGCTTTGGTATTGGTGATGTATAACGAAACAGTGCCGCCGGTCCAGTTGATCAGATTAAAATTCACCACTGAACCTGTCAGATTGTTAAAACCTAACGTCATCTGCCAGCCACCAGTGTTATAACCATTACTACTTGGGCCATCATTGTCGGTGTCGCCACCGGCTTGAGAAGGTAACAAAGCGGTAAAAAAATTGCTGTTAAAATCGCGGTTAAAATCAAAACCACCACTCGGATTTTGACCACTGACACCACCGGTGGACATCACCTTATCACCCGCATTCAGTTGTCGGTTTCCATCCACATCCTTGACCACTGAATAAGAGTTATAAGCAAACTGCATTTCGGTAAACCAGCCGGTAGAATTGGTTGAACCGACATAATTACTGTTACCACCATAATCGGCACCAACATTAATATGGATCGGATCAGCCAGCACTGGCGCGGCCATGACTAAAGTACTCAGTACAGCTAAAGTTTTAAGTTGCATCTCTACCCTCCTGGAAATGTATGCGCTTACTAAAACTGTACCGAACTAAGCAAAAATCGAACCACATAATTAACACAATGTTTAATATGAATTTTTATTGTTGCGTTAATTCTAATATGAAAAAAAACTGACAGAAAAACCAAGTTAGGTGACTATTGTAATGGTTATGTTGGAAAATTTATTGACAATGGGGACAGCGATGGCAGGATCCAGCGTGTCAGGCAACACAAAAATCGCTGTACAGCTGATTTTATCCCATCCGCAGGGGTAAACCCATCAAAATCGCATCTTCATGGCCTGTCGCCGTCGGATAATAGTTGGCTCTTTTGGCAGTCTGATGAAAGCCCTCACTCTGATACAACCGGATAGCTTTCTGATTAGATTCACGCACTTCCAGCCAGCAGTCCAGTGCAGCTAACTGATCCGACTGTTGAATAAAATGCTGCAGTAACAATCGGCCAAAGCCCTGACCTTGCGCCGACGGCAACACTGCTAAATCAAACAGACTGGCTTCTCCCGCGATAAACTGACCGATATAAAAGCCGAGCAATTTACTTTCTTGTTGTAACACAAAATTAAAATAACGCTCACCGAAACAGCTTTCAAACAGCGCCTGACTCCACGGATGGCTGGTGGCCTGTTGTTCTATGTCTAGCATCGCGGCGATATCAGCTGGTGTGGCTGGACGAATGATCACTGACATCAGGCATATCCTGTCGTTGAATGAATTGCTGCCAAAGTTGCTTTTTATAAAAACTGTGACAAAGTGCCGCCAGCTCAGGAGTCTGTAACAGCTCGCCCTGCCACTGACTGCGCTGAAACTGCGCCGAAGCTTGCCATTGTGCCCTTGGATACTCGGTCTGCAGCAACAATAGAATATCCTGCGTTAATTGCCGCAACAAAGGATCCGGCAGTGACTGGCTGCTTGCTGCAGTCAGCATCATGCCTGGCGGCGCATTGCTTGCTGTGATCGGCACAATAACCTCTGCGGTCAGCTCAGATGTTGCGGCAATGTGCTGCGAGTCAGTTTGTGCTGGTGTTGCCGCTGGTGCCAGCGCAACAGTAGAAAAACTAGCATGTAGCTGATAAGGCTGGATCTTAAGAAGTTGCAACAATTGTTGCTGATCTGGATTCATCTTGTGCTTTTCATCTGAGTGAAAAGTGGCAGGGGCAGAGGGATTCGAACCCCCAACCATCGGTTTTGGAGACCGCTGTTCTACCAATTGGAACTATGCCCCTAGCGTTGGAGTCGCCATTATACAAAAGCAAACTCAAAGGTAAAGCAAAAAACACGGCACAATCAATCAACTGCGCACAAAAGCAGCATTCAGCTTCATTTTCAGCCATTTCCCACCCGTTATTCTGTTCAAGTCGGTCCGCAACAGCGGCCTTCTGCGGTGACTGCCGCTATTTTTATGACAAAACAGCCAGTGCCAGGCTAAAAATTTGCTAATATAGCATCTGTTTCAGCACCAATACGATAACCCCGGCAGTGAACGCTGGCGGTCAAACTTGCAAGTCGGTGCAGACAAAGCTAAAACTTTTATCGAACATGGAAAAAGACCAAAGGATCCGGCAATGAAGAATTCAGATTGTTCTGTACTGATTATTGATGACGTGACTTCAGTTCGTGAGTATCTGCGTCAAACCCTGATGCTGTTAGGCATTGATAAAGTGAGTGAAGCTTCGGATGGCAGTCATGGCATTCGTAGCTACAGCCAGTTACAGCAAGATGTGGTATTTCTGGATATTGAGCTGCCGGACTGCGACGGAAAAAATTTGCTGAAGCAACTCAAAGACATTAACCCAAGTGCTAATGTGGTGATTATGACAGCACACAGTACCGTTGAAAATGTTCAGCAAAGTATTCTGGCCGGAGCCTGTGGTTTTATCGCCAAACCTTTTTCAGCGAAAAAAGTCGAATCCGTGCTGAGCAAATGCCATAAATATCAGCCAGTGCACTAAATTGCGGTGGTCAGTGAGCTGACAGCACAATGTTGAGCCAGCAATCCAGTCTAGAGAGCTGACCCTGCCGCCTGTGCATTCAGACGGCGGTTGTGGTTTTACCGGTTAAAGCCTCGCCACTAAAACAAATGCCATCCCAACCAGAACGGATAAAATTACGAATATTCTGGTGATTCTCCCCTTTGACATCCGGCAGAACATCCAGCCGGTAATAATCACCAAACAACTGCAATGTTTGTGGTGCCGACAGCTGATGAATAGCGGCAAAAGCAAAAATTTTGCAGGAGCCGTTATTTTCGCCGGCAGCGTTCTGCATGGCGCCATTACTAAAGGCTGTTGGCGTAAAGTCATATAATGCATCAATCAGGGCTATGGTCTGGGCAAAACTGATTGATTCAGGTTCAGTGCTTAGCTGCAAAAAAAATTGTTCTAACATCGACGCTCCTGTCTAAAGTTTAACCAACTCTTGCCGATAACAGAGGTGTTTACTGGTCTGCACCGGAGTTATGTGATGAACATCAATACCGCACAACAACAATTTGCAGTAACAGAACACCATATTAACCAGCAGGGACGAGTTGCACAACGCACTGCGGCCAGCGCTAGTGCCCAAACGGCAGACCCCGCCGAGTCTACGGTATCTGCCAGCCAAAATGAAGAGCAGCAGAACGATGAACTGCAGCCATTCAACGCATTACTGAGTATAGGGGCAGTCAAAAAAATTCTGGAGCAACTTGATAGTGGCAAACTGCTCAGTTGGATTGAAGGATCATTACCGGAAAAACTTTGGGCTAATCAAGCCCAAGCATCCAGCCAAACCGCAGCAGCATCCAATGACAACAGCACAGTCACAGTGGCAGAATGGAGTTACCAGTTCCAGCAAGTGACAGCCAGTTTCACCGGTTCAGCCCAATTAGAGGATGGTCAGTTGCTGCAGTGGTCTTTTGATATTGCCATGCAGTCAGAGCGCTTTAGCTACCACGTACGGCAACAGGCGGCGTTGCAGGATCCGTTGGTGCTTAGTTTAGAACAGACGCCGGTCGAGCTGGCACCAAGCGGCAGTCCTATTGATTTTTATGGCAATGGTGGTCGCCAACAGTTACCCGATTTAGCATCAGGTCAGTTTTATCTGATGCAGGATCGCAATCAGGATCGGCAACTCAATTCTGGGCTTGAACTCTTTGGCCCGGCCACGGGTCAGGGTTTTGCTGAACTGGCAACACTTGATCAAGACCAAAACGGCTTTATCGACGCCCAGGATAGCGCTTGGCAACAATTAGGGCTATGGCGGGCTGACACTGGTTTTCGTGCATTGGCGGATTATCAGCTTGGCGCCCTTTCCACTCAGTCTGCTGCCACCCCTTTTGCGTTGTATCAGGGGGAACAACTTACCGGACGTATCGCCCGCAGTGGGGTCTATCTGACGGAACGTGGTCAGCCCGGTTTAATTCAACAAGTGGATTTAAATATCTAAGCACCGTTAGCAGTCATCGCTGCAACTGAATGCCACGGCGCAAGCTGGCAGACTATTGCCAGCAGCATTCAGTGCCGGATCCGACTAGCCGGAAGATTTTATCTTGTTAAACTAAGCCTATCCGAAATTTAGCGGGTGGCGTCATGCTCAGTCCCATCATTTGCCAGCAAGCCAGATTAAGCCGCGATCGGCGCTTTGATGGCTTGTTTTATCTCGGGGTGAACAGCACTGGCATTTATTGCCGGCCAATATGCCCAGCCAAGTTACCCGCCGAGTCTCAAGTGAGTTATTATCCGACCGCCGCCAGTGCTGCCGCCGCCGGTTTCCGGCCTTGTCTGCGCTGCCGGCCTGATAGTGCTCCCGGCTCGCCAGCCTGGCTTGGTAGCCAAACCAGTTTGCGCCGGGCGTTACAACTCATTGAGCAAGGTGCATTGATTGAAGGTAATCAGCCACAATTAGCCAATCGGCTTGGCATCAGCGAACGTTATTTACGCAAATTGTTTCAGCAGCATCTTGGCGTGTCGCCGCAGCAGTATGCGTTATACCAACAAGTGTTAGTTGCGAAATATTTATTGCATCAGACCGACCTGAGTATCACAGCTATTGCCTTTCAGGCTGGCTTTCACAGCATCAGGCGTTTTAACGCTGCTTTTTTACAACAATTACAGTTAAGCCCAAGCCAAATCAGGCGCCGGCGTATCATAGGAGCGAGCAGTATGCTGACGCTTGAACTTGCGTATCGTCCACCACTCAATTGGTCCTTATTGATTGCTTTCTGGCAACAACGCAGCCTGGATGGCATGGAGTGGGTTCAGACCGCTGCTGAGCGGCCAAGCTATGGCCGGACATTCTGCTGGCCATTGCTCCCAGAGGATCCGGCAATAGCCAGGTCTGGCTGGTTTGAAGTGACGCCACTGCCGGACAGCTGCAGTTTGCAATTAAAGCTGTACTGGCCCTACCCGGACGGTTTGACCCAAGTACTGGCACAAATTCGGCGTTTGCTGGATTTAGATGCCGATCTGCTGACGATAGAACAGCATCTGACGCCGTTATTTGGCAACCAGTTAACCAGCGGCATCCGCATTCCGGGACTCTGGTCCAGTTGGGAAGCAGCGGTCCGGGCTGTGCTGTGTCAGCAAGTAAGTGTTGCCGGTGCCCGTACCCAATTAAACCGCCTGCTGACAGCGCTAGGCAGTCCGTTGCCAGACACCGCAACCAAGCTGCTGTTATTTCCAACGCCGCAACAAGTGCTCGCCAGTGACTTACAGATGCTGAAAGTGCCACAAGCCCGCCGTGATACCTTACATGCACTGGCTGCTGCGGTATTGGCCAATCCTGAAGCGGATCCAACCGACTGGCTGGCGATAAAAGGCATAGGCCCCTGGACTGTGGCTTACAGCAAAATGCGCGGCCTGGCTGATCCGGATATCTGGTTAGCGGGCGATTTGGGGGTACAAAAAGCCTTGCAATTGCAAAGCCCGGATTTTGTGCCGGAGCAACTGGCACCCTGGCGCAGTTATGCCACCTTGCAACTGTGGTTCAGTTTACCGCCCAAGGCAGTCGCAAAGGCTAAAGCGGCAAAACAGCAGGCAGCAAGCGAGAGCACTGAGGCAACAGCGACCATAGCGGAGTGCAGATCATGAGCGCAGCAGCAGTGATAAAGGCAGCCGGGCACAACAGCCACGCCTTATATTTTGCCAGCCCTGTGGCGGGAGAGAGTGTGCAACAACGGCAACTCGCCACCCCACTTGGCCCGCTGCAAATTGTGGCCTGCAGCGCAGGGATCCGTCAGTTGCAGTTTTTATCACCAACGCCGGCGGCTGAACAGCACCTTGCCCGTCAGCAAGCAGTCGGCACAGTGCTTGATGATAGTGCTGAATTGTGGCCGCTACCGCCGCAGTTGACTGATGCCACCTTATCTTTGGCTGCAAGTAAAGCGACTGCGACCATTGCTGCCAGCGCCGAACAGCATCTGCAGGCCGCCGCGACCCAATTACAGCAATATTTTGCCGGTCAGCGTCAGCATTTTCAACTGACGCTGGCACCCGCTGGCACCCTGTTTCAACGGCGCGTCTGGCAATTGCTGGCACAGTTGCCTTATGGCCGGTTTTGTAGTTACGGCTGGCTGGCACAATTATTACAAAACCCGGGTGCCGTCCGGGCCGTTGGCGCCGCTAATGGCCGTAATCCGCTTGCCATTGTGCTGCCCTGCCATCGGGTAGTCGCCGGCAATGGCCGCCTGACGGGGTATGCCGGCGGGCTGGGCCGGAAAAGCTGGTTATTACAGCATGAGCAACATCATCTGGCTGAATCAGCCAGCAACGGCTTTGGCCAACAGCAACTGCCGTTGTAAGCCTGGCAGCCTTGATTCGATTTATTCGAACATTTGCATGGTTTTTTTCCACTGTTCAGCTCAGTTGAAAACAGTTTAACTGCTCACTTTAACCCGAAGTCGCTCAAGTGAGATGTCATGAACGCCATACAAAATAGCAGACCACTGATTAGGATCATTCCGGCACAACAAGTGTCGGATGGCGCTGGAGTGAAAATTCTCCGCAGTTTGGGTTTAACCCAACAATTAAGGCTGGATCCTTTTCTGATGCTGGACTGCTTTGGTTCTGATCAGCCAGCCGATTATCTGGCCGGTTTTCCAGCCCATCCGCATCGCGGTTTTGAAACCGTCACTTATATGCTGGATGGCCATATGCAGCATCAGGATCATCTTGGCAACATAGGTCAGCTCAAATCCGGTGGTGTGCAATGGATGACTGCCGGGCGCGGTATTATTCATTCAGAAATGCCGCAGCAGCAAGACGGCTTGATGCGTGGTTTTCAATTGTGGCTGAATTTACCGGCGGCAGAGAAAATGAAAGCGCCGGCTTATGTCGATTTGACACCAGAGCAACTGCGGCATTTAACGCTGCCAGGCGGCGGTAAAGCCGTGTTGATTGCGGGTGACTTGCAGCTTGGCAGTGGTGAACACTATGCCGGGCCTATTCAGGGCCTGAGCACTGCACCGCTGTATCTGGATCTGCAACTTAAGGCTGCTGAACAGTTAACCATTGCGCTGCCTGCTGACCATCAGGCGCTGCTCTATCCCTTTGAAGGCGAACTGCACTATCAAGGCCATCAATTGAAAAGTCATCAGGCCGGGATCCTCGGTGCTGGCGAAGTGCTGCATTTGCAGGCCGAACAGCCAGTGCGTTTACTGCTGTTGGCGGCACGGCCGCTGGCTGAACCTGTGGTGCAATACGGTCCTTTTGTGATGAACACCGCAGCTGAAATTGAGCAAGCGATCCGGGATTATCAAACCGGCCGACTCACCGATACTGCGGCCGGTACTCTCTCTATCCAGCCGCTGCGCTGAAGATCCTGCGGTATTGGCAGCTTAGGCAACTGTTTCACTGCGCGGCCGGGCTTTTTGGCAGAAAAAACTCGGCAGAAGCAGCGGACTCTTCGTATAATGACGCTTTTTATGGCGGATGAATATGATGCAACTGGTCGGAATTATCGGTGCGATGGAGCAGGAAGTTGCTCTGTTAAAACAACAAATGAACAATATCAGCACAGTCAGTTTTGGCAGTTTTGAATTTTATCGCGGACAATTGCAAGGCTCTGAGGTGGTCTTGGTGCAATGTGGCATCGGTAAAGTGGCCTCAGCCATTGCCACCACCTTAATGATCAGCCAGTTCCAGCCTGATTGTGTGATCAATACCGGTTCTGCCGGTGGCTTTGATGCTGAACTTGCAGTTGGCGATATTGTTATTTCGACCGAACTGCGTCACCACGATGTGGATGTGACAGCTTTTGGTTATGAACCAGGACAAGTTCCGCGTTTACCGGCAGCATTCAGTGCTGATCCGCGGTTAATCCAGGCGGCACAAGAATGTATCGACAGCCTGGGTTTTTGCCAGACTAAAACAGGCCTCATCACCACCGGTGACGTGTTTATGTGTGATCCAGCCAGGATTGCCGCCACCCGTGCCACCTTCCCAACGATGTTGGCAGTGGAAATGGAAGGCGCAGCTATCGCCCAGGTCTGTCATCAATTGAACACCCCTTTTGTGGTGATCCGCAGTTTAAGCGATATTGCTGGTAAAGAGTCACCCACCTCTTTTGATGCCTACCTGGAGGTTGCGTCCCGTCACAGCTGCGCTATGGTATTAGCTTTATTGCCAAGATTGCAGCAAATCGAGTGCTGAGCCTGCTTTGTTAACCCTGCCTCTGAACTGGCTGGAACTGCTGCAACAACCCATGTTGCAGCAGCCGTTACTGGCGTTGTTGATGATCCTGCTCAGCACCTTGCTGCCACTGCCAGCCAGCTATCAACCGCTGCAGCTGTTTCGCTTAGTCGCAGTCGCGATGGCGAAAAAAGTCAATAAACCGGCTTATTCTGCCGGGCAGTTGCTGTTATCAGGCACTCTGGCGTTGCTGCTGCTGTGGTTACCTGTGTTGGCGCTGGCTAGTGCTTTTGCGCAGTTATCGCAATGGCCGGACTTGTGGCAGGCATTGCTGTTGTACTGTTGTCTGGATTGGCAACAACAAAGGCAACAAGCACTGGCCGTCAGCCAGAGTCTGGACAAACAACAACTGAATTTAGCCCGTGATCAGTTACAGCCGCTGCTATTACGGCAAACCCGCCAGATGTCTGCCGTTGGCCTTAGTAAAGCTTGTATCGAAACTCTTAGTTTGCGCTTTGCAAAACAATGGTTTAGTGTTTTGTTCTGGTTTATGCTAGGCGGTGGTATTGCCGCACTGGCCTATCGGCTGTTGCAGGAACTGCAACAATGCTGGAATCCGAAACTTACGCAGTTTCAGCACTTTGGCCAGCCTGCGGCCAGTTTAGTCCGGCTACTGAGCTTTATTCCAGTCGTTATATGCGGTACTTTAATCGCGTTATTACGGCAATGGCGGGCAAGCTGGTTGTATTTCCGTTTTAGCCAGGATGGTCAACTACAGTTACCGCAACGCTGGTTGTTGGCAGCCAGCAGTGCCGCTCTGGCCCGAAATTTAGCCGGTCCATTGTATTACGGCAACGAAAAACAGCGGCGGGTTCGGATCGGGCCCGCCACAGAACCACAGAGTAGTGATATCAGAATATGGCTGAACCTATGTCGCCAGCTCCAAGTCGCCAGTTTTATGCTGATAGCCAGTGTCTGGTTATTACTGCTGGTATCTACCTTGTGAGCAAGACGCTGTTATTGCTCAGTTCCATCTATGCACTCTGCCGGCATCCTCGTTACAGCCTGCTGGCATGCTTGTTGCTGCTGCCAGGCTTGTTACTACCGGCGTCAGCACTACAGCCTTTGCTGGTGCCACTGACCACAGAACAGGGCTTATCCCGCGGCACCATCAACAAGTTATACCTTGATAAGCAAGGATTTTTGTGGATAGCCACCAGTAATGGCCTGAATCGCTTTGATGCGACCCGCAATCAGGTGATCCAAAGCAGCGAGCATGATATGACCGAGCTTAATTTCGGCACCGTGTTCGAAGACAAAACCGGCAAGTTATGGGCGGTCGCCAGCAACCTCGGCTTATTTCAGATTGATAAAACCAGCGGCCAGTCCAAACTGGTGATGGCGCTGGCGTCTTTACAACAGCCGGAACAACCGATGTTATACGATGCCATCAGCCTGGATGCTGAGCATCTGCTGCTGGCCATCAATAAAACCGTCTATCGTTTCCACATTGCCAGCGCAAAATTAGCCCCTATTTATCAGTTGCCTGAACTGAATGCCGGTTTTCACCGCATCCGGCAGCTCTGGTTACATCAGCAACAGCTGTTGATTGGCACCAGCAAAGGTTTATTTCACTATGATTTACATCAGCAGCGTGGTGGCAGTATTGTTCTGGGTGGCAGCGACGAGCCCAATATCAGCCAAACCATTCGTCAGTTATATCCATGGCAGCAACATCTTTATATCGCCACCAGTAACAATGTCTTCAGGTTCGCACTGAGCGACTTGTCGAAGCCGCAGTTGCCAGCCGCAGCATTGCTGTTTTCTGATTTGACCGTGGTGCAGATGCTACAACACCAGCAGCGATTATTACTGGCAACTCAAAAAGGTCTGTTTCAGTGGACAGAAACCCAGCAGCAGCCCGAATTAATCTGGCGTTTTAGCCAAAGTAATCAGCAAATCAGTTCTGAATTGATTGTGGATTTGGTCGCCACTGAAGACGGCGGTTTGTGGCTGGCCAGCCGTGACGATGGCGCTTATTACTGGCATCCGCGCAGCACCAGTTTCCGTCACCTCGATTTGCGCCAACCACAAATGACGCCCTCAGAGCAGATCAGCATCAGTCAAAGCGCTGTACTGACAATAGCCACTGGCCTGCAGCAACAACTATGGCTGGGTGGCTTTCAAGGCTTAAAGCAGCTTGCTCCCGACAGTGATACCCTGACAGACATCCGGCTTCCAGCCGAACTGCCAGCCAAATTTGGCCGCTCTATTAACCGGATTTTTCCAGCAGCAGATGGCAATCTCTGGCTGAGAACTGGCAGTAGCCTGTTCTTGTTCTCACCGACCACAGGCCAATTTTTACCAGCGCCGTTACAAGACCCGACTCAGGCTGCCGTCTTAACCGATAATGCGCTCGGTCACTGGCAAGATCCGACCGGGGCTTTCTGGTTTTACAATCTGGAAAATTATTATTATTACCAACCCGCCAGCGGCGAGTTAAAAATTCTGCCCGGCTTAAGAGAGGTACTGCCGATTAAACTGGCAGGCCGATTCCTCGGCTTGTTACCTGACAATCCGGACAAAATGCTGTTGACCGCAGCGGATCAATTATGGCTGTATCAAATCAGCGACGGCAGTTTGCATAAAGTTTTTGAAGCCGCGCATTATCAGCCGGGTCTGAACCGCTATGCCGATAAATTCAGTATTGATCCACAAGGCACCTTGTGGCTGACCTTTCCGGGCTTGGGTCTGCTGGGTTTTGACAGCAAAAATCTGGTGCTGCGATATCACTTCCACGATGAAAATAAACTGTTGAGTAATATCGTCTTTGCCAACCAGATTGATGACTATGGTCATTTATGGTTTGCCGGGAACTACGGTTTATCCAGGCTTGATACCCAGAGTCTGCGGATTGAACACTTCAGTAAAAAAGATGGCTTGGCCAGCCATAATTTCAGCTATGGCGCCAGTGGCAAACGGGCCAATGGTGAGTTGATCTTTGCCACCAATATCGGCCTGACGCTGTTTGACCCGAAACAACTGATGGAAGAGCCAAGCCCGCCAGAAGTCGTGATCACCGCCATCCACGCCATGAATGAGCAGGTCAGCAACAGTCTGGGTGATATCACAGGCCAGTCTTTTACTTTTAGTCACGAAGCGATGGGCATTGAAGTGCAGTTTTCTGCGCTGAATTTTCGCGACAGCGGTAAACTGAACTACAGATTCAGCTTAAACGGTGCCCAGCAACTGGCTTATCCGGAACAAAGTGTGCCCTCGGTGGTGTTTCCACAACTCAAGCCGGGTGACTATACCTTTGAAGTGGTGGCGGTGTCGCCGATGACCGGGATGGAAAGTAAACCTGCCAGCATCCAGATCCACATCACCTCAGCGCCCTGGCGCTCGCCACTGGCGATTGGCAGTTATTCAGCGGCAGCCTTGCTGTTATTGCTGTTGTGGTTACGTAGCAGCAGCCAGCAGAAACGTTTGTTAGCCAGCGCCCATAAAAAACTGCAGGCCAGCGAACAACGCTTAAAACAGGCGTTGGAAGCGGTCGACAGCGGCGCCTGGGAATGGCATGCCAATAAAAACAGTATGTATGCACTGCGGGTGCACAGCATGCTGGGTTATAACGAAGAACTGAATCCGCTGACGATGCAACAACATTTGTCCTTGATCCATCCGGACGATCGCGACAACTATCAACAAGCCTGGCAACGCTTTCTCAGTGCACCGGAGAAAGGCTTTGATCACACCTACCGGATGCAGCATAAAACCAATGGCTGGCTCTGGTTTCGTGATATTGGCAAAGTCACCGAAATGTCTGACAGCCAGAAAATTGAACGTGTGCTTGGGACTTACAGCAATATCACTGAAACCCGCGCCACCAAAGAAAAAGCCCGCTTATTTGGCGAAGCCTTCCAACAGACCCGCGACTGGGTGGTGCTGTTAGATTTAGAACAACGGGTGATTGCCGCCAACCTGTCATTTAGCGATGTATTTGGCAACATGGACGATTATCTCAGTACCCCCAGAACGCATGAGCTGGGCATCAGTTTAAGCAGACGGCGTTTTTATACCAAAATGCTGGCGTCCATGACCGTCAATCAGCACTGGCAAGGCGAAGAAGTGGTGAAGACGCCGGACGGCACCGAGCGCCCGACCCTGATCAATATCACTGCGGTGGGTGATGATCTACAGGTCGATTTTTTTGTGCTGGTATTCACCGATATCACAGCGCAGAAACAAGCGGAAGAAGAACTGCGTTATCTGGCCAGCTACGATATGCTGACCGGCCTGCCTAACCGCGCCCTGCTGATGGACCGGATTTATCACGGCATCGAAAAAGCCAAACGCGAACACCGCTCCCTGGCGCTGTGTTTTATCGATTTGGATAAGTTTAAACAAATCAATGACAGTCTAGGCCATGATATTGGCGACCAACTGCTGAAAAAAGTGGCCAAACGCCTGACCGATACCCTCCGACTGACCGACTCTGTCGCGCGACTGGGCGGTGACGAGTTTGTGGTGTTACTTGAAGGTTATAAAAATAACGACAATATCAGCCATGTGGCACGCAAAATGATTAAAACCATCGGCGAACCTATGCAACTGGGCGCCCATACCGTGAGTGTGTCGCCCAGTATCGGCATTGCCATTTATCCGGAAGATGCGCACGACGCCAAAGAATTACTGAAACACGCCGATGTCGCGATGTATCATGCCAAAGACAGTGGCCGCAATAATTTCCAGTTTTTTATCAATGAGATGAATGAAAAAGCTTATATGCAGTTGGCCAGGGAAACTCAGTTGCGCAGCGCTTTTAGCCAGAATGAATTTATCAATTATTATCAACCTGTGTATGACAGCCGCACCCAACAAATGGTCGGAGCCGAAGTACTGATGCGCTGGCAAACGGCGCAGGGTCTGGTGCCACCGGCGGAATTTATCCCGCTGGCGGAAGATTTACGCTTAATTGTACCGATGACCCAATTGCTCCTGGAACGGGCACTGACCGATCTGCAGCACTGGCATCAGCAGGGTTATCCGATTTATCTGTCGGTGAATTTATCCACCCGCCATCTGGAGCAGGAAGATTTGGCTGAACAAACCGCCAACCTGTTGAAAAAATTTGCTTTACCGGCCAGTTGTCTGAAATTTGAAGTGACTGAAAGTGCGCTGATGGAAGACCATCAAAGTGCGATTGCCACTATGCTGGCGCTGAGTGAACTTGGTGTGCAATTGGCGCTGGATGATTTTGGCACTGGTTATTCATCGTTAAAATACTTAAAAGAACTGCCAATTGACGCCATTAAAATCGACCGCAGTTTTGTCAAAGATATTGGCATCGACAGCAATGATGAAACTATCATTGACGCTATGCTCAGTATGGCCAATAGCCTTGGTATGTATTGCATTGCCGAAGGCGTGGAAACCGAGCAACAACTGGCCTTTTTCAGCCAGCGCCAGTGTTTTCTGATCCAGGGTTATTTATTTGGCAAACCAATGCCAGCCGCTGAGTTACTGATCCGGCTGGCCGAAGAAGCAGCCATGTAAATGACAAACGGTCGGACTCGACACGGCATAGCTAGGGCGGTCCGACATGAGCTTCTCTCAAGGTTGCATTACCGCAAGTTCAAATAACCGGCCAACGCGCAAGGCCCTACCGGCTAGAGGCTAAGACAAAATAAAGCAGGCCAGGCCGGACAACCAGCAACAGCTCTGCTAAAATCCGCGCCTGTTGTAGCCTCTGATCATCGAGACGGATGAAACCTTTATATCTGGCAGCTGTGCTGTTGTTATTTGCTGAAGCCTGTTTTGTTGGCATTGGTGCGCTGGTCAAACTCAGCAGCCTGCATGCCTCTGAAGCCCAGGTGGTGTTTTTCCGCAACTTTTTTGCCCTCTTAGTGATGATCCCCTGGATCCTGACACAAGGTGTGCAGATCCTGAAAACCCGCCGCTGGTATTTACATTTAAGCCGTGCCACTACCGGCATTATCTCGATGTATTGCTTCTTTTATATCATCGGCCAGTTGCCGCTGGCACAAGCCATGCTAGTGTTGCTGTTATCACCTTTTGTCGTGCCAGTGATCGCGTATTTCTGGCTAAAAGAACGGCCTGGACCTTTGACGTTGCTGGCGATAGTGCTCGGTTTTTGCGGTGTTTTCCTTGGTCTGCCGCCACTAGGCGAACTCGGCAGTCCCGTCATCTTATTGATTGGCTTATGCTCAGCCATTTTAGTGGCACAAACCAAAACCACCATCCGCTATATGTCAGACACTGAACCTGCCGCCCGCACAGTATTTTATTTCTCGTTATTAACCGCCATTATTTCTTTTGTGCCGGTGCCCTTTTACTGGAACCCGCTGCCTGACAGCGCCTGGCTGGCTTTTGCCGGCATGGGCGTGCTGGCTGCAGCCGGTCAAATGGCCATGACCAAAGCTTATTCGTTAGCGCCCGCCAGTGAAATTGGCATCTGGACTTACAGCAGTATTGTGTTTGCCGGTTTGTTTGGTTACCTGTTCTGGCAAGAACCCGTCACCCTTGCATGGGGCGCCGGGGTGTTACTGATTTTTTACGCCGGTTATATCAGCAGCCGGCAACGCTTGTTGTAAGCGCGGCCGGCGGCAATACCAGTTCAAACGCTGCGGGTGGCGGTGGCAGGCGCAATAGCCGCCGCTTTACGGGCCGGATAAAACACCGCCAGTTGGCCCACCACATACAGCACCAGCGCTCCGGTGAGCAACAAGCCTGGTCCCAGCGGTGCCAGTTGAAATTTGCTCACCAGCCAGATATTCAGCCCAATCGCTGCGCCAATCCCCAGCACAATCCCCAGAGTGCTGATTAGCAGATTTTCCAGCATAAAATAACGCATCACCTGCAACCGGGTCGCCCCCAGCGCCCGGCGGGTACCTATTTGTTTTTTGCGCCGGTTAATACTGAACATGGCTAAGCCAACAATGCCAAACGCGGTGATCAATGTCAGTAACACAATGACAAACAGCAGAATATTATTCAGTGCCTGATGACTGCGATAGCTATCCTGCCGGGTTTGCTCTAAGGTGGTCAGATTACGGATAATGCGGTTTTTGTCCGCATTGGCCAAGGCTTGTTCAATCACCGGCATCAGTTCATCACGCCGGCCCGGTTCAGTGCGGATCAGATAACGGCTGTTGCGGTTTTCCAGTTGTACCGGCACCAGCATACTGCGCTCGACACCGTTCCAGCCATTCCAGGGCGCCTGTAAGGTTTTAATGATACCGCTGACCTGCATCGGCTGCTGCTCATTAATGTAGACTGTTTTACCAAGGGCAGTTTCCCAGTCATCCGGAAATAAACTTTCTGCCAGCGCCTTGCTGATCAGCACCTTGGCTGGCCAGTCATCAGAGCCACTGCTGCGCCAGAGTAAATCGGTGTTTTGGAAATTTTCACCGCGAATCAGCTCAACTCCGAGCGTGTTCAGGCCGTGCTCGTCGACCATATAAACCGCACTGCCGGTGATATCTTGGCCAGCGCCTGGTTTGAGTTGCAGCACCATAGACCAGCCACTACCACTCATCGGAATCGCATTGATCTGCACTGCATCCACCACCCCAGGCACAGACCGGATCAGTCGCAAATCAGCATCCACACTGGCTTTAAACTGATAATTGTCGCCAAACACGGTATTGGTCAGATAAAACAGATGAGCTTCATCCAGTCCGCTTGCTCTGGCCATATCCTGACTGCGTTGTTGCATCATAAAAATGGCATTTACCATAATGCTCAGCGTCAGCGCAATTTGCAGTGCAATCAGCACAGCACCGACTTTCTGCCGCCATAACGCCCGTAACATAGGTCCTAGTTCCAGCATTGCAGCGCTCCTTATTGGCTTTTTAATTGTTGCGATGGCTGCACACTACAGGCGCGCCAGGTTGGATACAGGCCAGCCAGCAGACTGGATAACAGCGCCAGCAGCAAGGCAAGTGCCACCATAGCCCAATCAAGTTGTGCCAACCCTTTCATGCTATCGCCATATAACAGCTGCACGCCCTGCAAACCCAGCCAGGCCAGCAACAAACCGAGTAAACCGCCTGCCAGACCAATACAACCCGCTTCTGTCAGATACTGGGCAAACAAGTCGCGCCGGCTGGCGCCCAGTGCCTGACGCAGACCAATTTGCGGAGCCTTGCTCAAAAACTTCGCCAACAACAAGCCGATGGTATTCAGTAAACACACCAGCAGGAATAGCAGCGCCAGCACCATCATTAAACTGGCGTCTTCTGTCACCACTTGCTGTTGCTCCAGCCACTGCATCACAGCACTGAGCCTGTTGTTCAGTGGCCGCCCAAAGCGACCCAGTTTTTGCTGCTCCTGCACATAAGCGGTCAGAAAACTCAGATAATCTTGTTGCTCCTGCTCATTACGCAGTTCAACCCACAGCTGAGTCCAGATACATTCCGAACTCAGAAAAGCCTGAAAACCGGCGCCACTCGGTTTCCAGCAATTGGTATTGCCGCTGCGGCCAAGCTTTTCCTGGGTGATTAAACTAAAAGGCAGAAACAACTCTTCAGTGTCATCAAAAGCACCGGTACTGATATCGTAAAAACGCGGGCTGGGTTGCCAGTGTGCCAATACGCCTACCACCTGATAATAATCGCCGGCAATCTTCACTTTATTGCCAACCGAGTTAGCACCGCCAAATAAACGTTCGTTCAGGGCCTGACTCAACACCACCACTTGCTGCTGTTTTTCATCTGCACTGCGATCCCAGCCACTGCCGTATAAAAACGGCGTTTCAAACATAGTGAAAAAATCCGCACTATTGGCGCGGCCAGCAATCTGAAATGGTAAGCTGTCTTTGCTATCCGATTCCACCACAGCGCTGATCTGCGTTTGCACCACCTGGCGAAAGGCTTTTTGTGCCGCCCACAGCGCAGTCGCATCCTGATAAGTCAGTTGATCCGGCGGCGAGCCATCCTCATCAAAGCCATCATGCGGATCCCAGCTATCCAGTTGCACATAAAACAACTGGCTACTTTTGGCCGGAATAGGATCAGCCGACATTAAATAGTTCACAGTGATGGTGGTCATGGCGGCCCCGATGCCAAGCCCAATCGCCAGCACCATCAACAGACTTAACCCAGAGCTTTGCCTGATACTGAGCCAGGCCAGACGCAGATAATAACTGAACATTTAACGCACTCCTGCCAGTTGCACAGCGCCAGTGCGGCTGGTCACCTGTGACGCAGTTTCAGCCAACTGCTGCTGACTGCTGGCCTGAGTCAGCTCTGAGACCCGACCGTCTTTAATCAGAATTTGCCGACCAGCACGTTGCGCCAGGCCATGATCATGCGTCACCATAATGATGGTGGTGCCCTGGCGGTTAATATCTTCTAATAAAGACAACACACTTTGCGCCATCTGACTATCCAGATTGCCGGTTGGCTCATCGGCCAGTAAAAATCTGGGGCTGGTCGCCAGCGCTCTGGCAATGGCCACCCGCTGCTGCTGGCCACCTGATAACTGACTGGGTAAATGTTTCATTCTTGAAGCCAGTCCGACCAGCTCCAACTGTTGCTCAATCCGACGTTTCCGCTCGGCGGCGGCAAAGCCGCGATAACGCAGCGGCACATCGACGTTATCAAATAAATTCAGCTCAGGAATTAGATTAAAACCTTGAAAAATAAACCCTATTTTTTGATTACGCATTTTCGAGCGTTGCGAGTCTGACAACTGACCGACGTTGTCGCCATCGAGTAAAAACAAGCCTGAACTGGCCACTTCTAATAAACCAGCAATGTTCAAAAAGGTGGTTTTGCCAGAACCTGAGGGGCCTGTCACACTGACAAAATCGCCTTCGTTGACCTGTAAGTCGACCTCACGTAACGCATGGGTTGACACTTCGCCGGTATGAAAAACCTTGCCTAATTGTTTCATTGTTAACATAAAAATTCCCCGGATTATTATTGGTTGAGCTGGATTTGACTGGCACCGCGGAAAATATCAGTACCGGATATAATGATTTGATCACCTTCACGCAGACCACTCAGCACCTCGACGGCGGCTAAACTGCGCGCACCGAGCGACACCGGGGTTTTAATGGCAACACCGTTTTGCACTTTGTAAGCAAATTGACCGTTCGAACTTTCCAGAAACTGGCCACGCGCGACCTGCAGAACCGCATCCCGTTGCTCGAGCAGAATACGGCTGGCCAGCCGCTGACTTTGCCGCAAACCTGGCGGCGCTTGTTGACTGAAACGGACCCGGCCTGTCACCTGGTTGTCAACAATTTCCGGCGATACACTGACCAGACTGGCGGCATAAGTCTGTTGGTCCAACGTTACTTCCACCGGTAAACCTATGCTGAGGTCATCGGCATAGTTTTCCGGAATAGCCAGTTCCACTTCAAACTGACTTAAATCCACCACCGACAACAACAATTGGTTTTTACTCAGGTAGGTTTTGTTTTCCACCGCCAGGTTGCCGATGATGCCATCCACCGGCGATTGCACTTGCAAACCAGACACCTGACGCTGTATATTCGCCACCAATAGCGTTTGCCGTTCTAATTCCTGCGATAAGGCGGTCGATTCAAACTCCAGACTTTCTTTATTCAGCCTGGCATCTTTGACGGCATGGGCATGTTGCAATCTGGTATTGTGCAGATCATCGGCGGCTTTTTCATGATCCAACTGGCTGATCGCTTTGACTGCAAAGCCCTGCTCAGCCCGCCGTTTTTCCCGTTCAGCTGTGGTCAGCGCCACCAGCGCCAAGTCCACCGCTTTTTGATCCAACAATTGCTGTTTGCGCGACTGAATTTTTTGCCGCGCCAGCCCGGTGGCCAAACTGCTGAGACTGGCTTGTTCTTGTTTCAGTTTGCTGTCCAGTTCCGGACTTTCCAGCGCCGCAATCACATCGCCTTTTTTCACTGCGGTACCGGCTTCGGCAAAAAAGCTGACGGTGCCATCCGCCGGGGCGTATAACTTTGGACTGACCGCCGCCACGACTTTGCCCTGGACGGATAAATCCCGGATAAAAGGCGCGGTTTTTACTTGTTCTATTCTGAGCCTGGCTGCTGAAACCGACATATCGGAAGCCTGCCAGCGGCTGAGATGTGGCCACAGCTGCCAACTGGCCAGCGCCAGCAACAAGCCAGCCGCTGTCAGTCCAAGCGGCAACAGACGGGACTTGGGTTGAATTCGAATTTCATCCTGGGCACTGGGTTCGGTAATTTTCATAACGGCTCCTTTGACTGATGTTGATTCAGTCGAAGCTGGCATGAAAATGGTTTACTGGCGGGGAAAAAAAATTTTTGTGGTTAGATAGACAGAAAAAATCCCCGGCCACAAGCAGCGCGGTCAGGGATTGGGAAGTTGGCAGGCAGTCAGAGCTGCCACGGGAAAATCAGCAGAAGAAATTAAAAGCTGGCCAGCACTTTGACAGACTCAGTGACCGCAGCCTTATCGACATAACCAATCAAACTCGGATTCTGACTGATTAAGGCAATCATCTCAGCATCAGACTCGACTTCTTTGGGTGGCGAGCCTTTGCCGGTAAAAACCAATTTCGACCAATAGGCTTTCATTTGACTGCCGGTTTTATTCAACACTTTGTCATTAAACACATTCGTCGCCGCACTGGCCTCCACCTGCGCCACCGGCACCACAGCTTTGCCATCCGGAAAGGTTTTACTGCGACCTAGGTAAATTTTCGAAATATCATCTGTCGTCAGCGTCACTGTATTTGAAGGATGCACCACGATGGCTACTTCGGCCAGCGCCTGAGCGCAGAATAACAACGCAGGCAATACCAGATATTTTTTCATTATCGACTCCGTTTCCACTTCGCTTACCAAGCATTGTAGTAGAGGAAAATCAGTTCGCTCAGGAAAAACAGCAAGATAACGAAAAAAACTGCCTTAAGGGCAGCGTCTCGTTCGAATGTTATCCAGCTTTTGCAGTGCAGGATGCTGGCACTTGCCGGACAGCTCGGGTAAAATGCCAGCCCTTTTGTAGTTGACGACTTTTACAGGCAAGAATTTAGCATGAGCAAAAAGCTGCACATTAAAACCTGGGGCTGCCAGATGAACGAATACGATTCATCGAAAATGGCCGACTTGTTGGATGCCACTCATGGCTATACACTGACCGAAGAGGCAGAAGAAGCCGACGTCATTCTGCTCAATACCTGTTCGATCCGCGAAAAAGCCCAGGAAAAAGTATTTCATCAGTTAGGTCGCTGGCGACCACTGAAAAAGAAAAACCCTAATTTAATCATTGGGGTTGGTGGCTGTGTTGCTTCACAAGAAGGTGCATCAATCCGTGAACGCGCGCCTTATGTTGATATTATTTTTGGCCCGCAAACCCTGCACCGACTGCCAGAAATGATTAATTCCGTCAAAGGTGACCGCTCACCTGTGGTCGATGTGTCTTTTCCTGAAATCGAAAAATTTGACCGTCTGCCGGAGCCAAAAGCTGACGGCCCGACTGCCTTTGTTTCGATCATGGAAGGTTGCTCTAAATATTGTACTTTCTGCGTGGTGCCTTACACCCGTGGCGAAGAAGTCAGCCGTCCACTGGATGATGTGTTGCTGGAAATCGCCCAACTGGCCGATCAGGGGGTGCGTGAAGTCAATCTGTTAGGTCAGAACGTGAATGCCTACCGCGGCGAAACCCATGATGGTCAGATTTGCCACTTCTCTGAACTATTACGGCTGGTTGCTGCTATCGACGGCATTGACCGTATTCGTTATACCACGTCGCATCCAGTTGAATTTACTGACGATATTATCGAAGTCTATCGCGATATCCCGGAACTGGTGGACCATTTGCACTTACCAGTGCAATCGGGTTCAGATCGGATCCTGACCTTGATGAAACGCAATCACACGGCACTGGAATACAAATCAAAAATTCGCAAGCTGAAAAAAATCCGGCCGAATTTAAGTATGTCGTCTGACTTTATCATTGGTTTTCCGGGTGAAACAGCAGAAGATTTTGCCCAGACCATGGATCTGATCGCCAGTATCGGTTTTGATATGAGCTTCAGCTTTATCTACAGTGCCCGCCCTGGCACGCCAGCGGCAGACTTGCCGGATGATGTGTCAGAAGATGAGAAAAAGCAGCGTTTGTATATTCTGCAGGATCGGATCAATCAGCAATCGTTGCAAATAGCCCGCAGCATGTTGGGTTCGGAACAACGGGTATTGGTTGAAGGTCCGTCGAAAAAAGATTTGATGGAACTGACTGGCCGTACCGAAAATAACCGGGTAGTGAATTTTGAAGGCACCCCTGATATGATTGGTGGCTTCGTCGACGTCCGGATCACCGATGTGTTTACCAATTCACTGAAAGGCGTGGTGGTTCGCACGGAAAAAGACATGGGGTTACGCCGCGATGTATCACCGCAGCAGATCCTGGCCCGGCAGCCAAAAGCCGATCCACTTGGGGTACAAAGATTTCAGCCCTGAGTTCGCATAAGTTTTACAGAGGCTGTCAAACCTAGCATCAGGACAGCCTCGTTAACCAGAGACAGGACCCTTGGATAACCCAATCAGCAGCATTGAATTTACTGTAGAACCCACTGACCACCAACGGCTGTCGCTGTTATGTGGCCCCTTCGATGACCATATCCGCCAGATTGAACGGCATTTTCGGGTGCAACTCAGTTTTCGTGATGATAAGTTTCGCCTGCTGGGCTTAAGTAGCCAGCTACCGCTGGTGCAACAACTGGTGCAACAGCTCTATGCTGAAACTGCGGGCAACAATGGCAAACCACATCCTTTGAGCGCTGAACAAGTGCATCTGGCGATCAGTGCGGTTGGCCACCCGGCGGCGCTGGTGCAAGTCGATGAACAGGCGCAGGAAATCAGCATCAAGACCAAAAAAGGTCTGATCAAAGGCCGTAATCCAAACCAGAGCCGTTATGTCGCCAATATCCTGCGGCATGATGTGACTTTTGGTATTGGTCCGGCCGGGACTGGCAAAACTTATCTGGCCGTGGCCTGTGCTGTGGATGCACTGGAAAAAAATCAGGTGCGGCGCATTGTGCTGACCCGCCCAGCGGTGGAAGCCGGCGAAAAACTGGGTTTTTTACCTGGCGACCTGGCGCAAAAAGTCGACCCATACCTGCGTCCGCTGTATGACGCGCTGTTTGATATGCTAGGGTTTGAAAAAGTAGAAAAATACTTAGAACGTGGCACCATTGAAATCGCGCCGCTGGCCTATATGCGGGGCCGTACTTTAAGTGATGCCTTTATCATTCTGGATGAAAGCCAGAATACCACGGTCGAACAGATGAAAATGTTCTTAACCCGGATTGGCTTTAATTCCAAAGCCGTGATCACCGGTGATGTCACTCAGGTCGATTTACCCCGTGGCACTTATTCCGGCTTAAAGCATGCGATTGACGTATTATCGGCGGTAGACGCCCTGAGTTTTAACTACTTTGCCGCCAAAGATGTGGTGCGCCACCCGGTGGTGCAAAAAATAGTCATTGCTTATGAAGCTTTTGAAGCGGCTGCTGCCGCGAAAAAGCAGGCGGAACGCGAGGCCGAACAAGCCGCCAGACTCGCTGCAACGATGCCGGTGCCGACGCCAACGGCGCTTACCAGCGAAACCACGGCAAAAAGCCGCAGCCGTCAAAAAAAGATCATCAACAGCCCCGATACTGAGACACCATGAGTATTATTCTGGATTTACAGCTGGCTTCAACTGCCAGCGATTTGCCGACCGAAAGCCAGATCCAACAATGGCTGGATGCGGCTATTTTGCCCTTTCAGGCCGAAGCTGAAGTGACAGTGCGGATTGTGGATGAAAGCGAAAGTCAGCAACTGAATTTTGATTATCGCGAAAAAGACAAACCCACCAATGTGCTGAGTTTTCCATTTCAGTGCCCACCAGGTATTGAACTGCCGCTACTGGGCGATTTAGTGATTTGCGCTGGCGTGGTGGCGCAAGAAGCCAAAGAGCAGCAAAAAACGCTGACCGCACACTGGGCGCATATGGTGGTGCACGGTAGCTTGCATTTACTTGGCTTTGACCATATAAATGATACTGACGCTTTGGCAATGGAAGCGGAAGAAATACAAATTCTGGCAGAACTTGGTTTTGCCGATCCTTATTTGATGCAAGACTAACGGAGCTGGTTTTTTTATTATGGGTGACGACAATCCACACTCGGGACGCGGTTCTGCCGCCAGAACATGGTTAGAACGTATTGCTGCCATTTTTACTGCAGAACCACAACAAGTATCCGATCTGGAGGAGATCATTGCCGAAGCCAATTCGCGCAATCTGATTGATGCCGATACCAAAGGTATGCTGCAAGGCGTGCTGGATGTTTCCAAAATGCGCGCCCGCGATATCATGGTGCCGCGCTCGCAAATGGCCACTATTGACATTGACCAGCCACTGGCGGAGTTCCTGCCTATTTTGCTGGAAAATAATCACAGCCGCTATCCTGTGGTCAATGAAGATAAAGACCATATCGAAGGCATTCTGATTGTCAAAGACATCCTGCAGTATGCCTTAACACCGGATGTGGAATGGCAACTGCGGGATTTATTGCGCCCGGCCGTGATTATTCCGGAAAGCAAAAGAGTCGATGCCCTGTTAAAAGAATTCCGACAAAAACGCTACCACATGGCGATAGTGGTGGATGAATACGGCGGCGTGTCTGGCCTGATCACCATTGAAGATATTCTGGAACAAATTGTCGGCGACATCGAAGATGAACACGACGATGAAGAAGATGACGATATCCGTAAACTGGGCAGTCATGTGTTTATGGTTAGTGCCCTGACGCCGGTCGATGAGTTTAATGAAAGTTTTGGCACTGGTTTTGATGAAGAAGAAGCCGGTACCATAGGTGGCATTGTGCTGCATGCTTTTGGTCATATGCCGGCCAAAGGCGAAACCATTGAACTGGGCGGTCTGACCTTTAAAGTCAGCAAAGCCAACAGCCGCCGACTGGTGCAACTGCAAGTGGTCCGGCCAAAACCGGCAGCCGAAACCGAAGGCGCTGCCGCAGACTAACCAAGTCACAACAGGACGGACTGGATTGAACAAAGAAGTAAAGCCACAACGGCCCGCCGACGGCGCGCCGCTGCAAACTTATCTGCTTACCACAGCACAGGGCTGGCAGTTGCGATTGGCACAACTGCCCCTGTGGCTGCGAAGTGTGCTGCTGCTGCTGGCGGGACTGTTAAATACCCTCGCCTTTGCACCTTATCAGCAGCACTGGTTACCCGTGCTGACACTAGCACTACTGGCATTACTGCTGCACAGCAGTGGTTCTGCCCGTCAGGCCGCCTGGCTGGGTTTTTGTTACGGCTTGGGGTGGTTCGGACTTGGTATTAGTTGGGTGCATGTCAGTATTGCCACTTTCGGCGGCATGCCATTACTGGCAAGCCTGAGTATTATGGCGTTACTGGTGGCCTACTTAAGTTTGTTTCCGGCACTGGCGGCTTATCTGGCACGTCGGCTGGCACCAGCGGCTGGCCAATTTGCCCTGATCCTCGCTTGTTGCTGGGTGTTAGCAGAAAACTTACGCTCCTGGCTCTTTACCGGTTTCCCCTGGTTGTCATTAGGTTATAGTCAGACTGAAGCCTATCTGGCGCCTTTTGCCCCGCTGATTGGCGAAACGGGCATTACACTGCTGCTGGTGCTGGCCGCTGCGTCTGTGGTGCCCTTGTTGCATCGGCGTTGGCTGGCTGGTCTGTGGATCTGGCCACTATTACTGCTAAGTCCCCTGCTGACAACGTTCAATGGCTGGCAGTATCGCGGCCAGGACGTCAGTGTCGCGCTGGTGCAAGGCAATATCCGCCAGGAACTGCGCTGGGCGCCAGAGCAGGAATTGCCAACGATGACCAAGTATCTGCAACTGACCAAACCGCATTTAAACCGCCAGTTGATTATCTGGCCGGAAGCGGCAATCCCACAGCTGGAGCCGCTGGCGCAGGCTTATTTAATCAATCTGGATCTGCAGGCCGCTGAACAAGGTAGCGCTATTGTCACCGGCATCCTGGATTACAAACGCAATGGCGATGCTTACAACGGCATGGTGGTGCTGGGTCAGCATCAACAAAAGGCCAGCCAGGGCGATTATCGCTACGAAAGCAGCAACCGCTATCAGAAACACCATTTATTGCCGATTGGTGAGTTTGTGCCTTTTGAGCGCTGGCTGCGGGATGTGGCGCCGTTTTTTGATTTACCCAACAGCTCTTTTGCCCGTGGCGCCTGGCAACAACCCAACTTACAGGCCAATGGTCTGCATTTACTGGCAGCATTGTGTTTTGAGATTGTGTTCCCGCGACAAATTCAGGCGAATTTTACCGATCAAACCGATTTTTTATTAACGGTCAGCAATGATGCCTGGTTTGGCGATTCCATCGGCCCTCAGCAACATATGCAAATTGCCCAGATGCGAGCGTTGGAATTTGGCCGGCCTTTGCTCAGAGCCACCAACAATGGCGTGACTGGCATTGCCAGACCTGACGGTAGCCTGCAAGCAGTGCTGCCGCAATTTAGCGACGGCGTGTTAACGGCTGAGGTCAGTCTCAGTCAGGGCCGCACGCTGTACAGCAAAACCGGCGATAGTTTGTTGTTATGGCTGGTCGCTCTGGTATTGGCCTTTCAGTTACTGTGGCCACGCTTATTTCCAGCCTCAGCCACAACTCTGCAAAGAGACTAAGGCAAATGGCTGACACGACTGTGCTCAGCCAAGCCATGCACTGCAACCCAATAAAAAAACGCGACTAGCGCGTTTTTTTATTGGGTTATCACAACAATTACGGTGCGGTACTGGTTGCCATCCATTGTTGCACCGCGGATACCAGCTCATCCGGATGGAATTTGGCAATAAACTGATTGGCTCCCACTTTACTGACCATGGCATTGTTAAACACGCCACTGAGCGAGGAGTGTAAAATTACATGGATATTTTTCAACTGCTCATGGGCTTTAATTTCGGCGGTTAACGTATACCCATCCATTTCCGGCATTTCGATATCGGAAATCAGCAGCGGTACTTTAACCGACAAATCACCACCGAATTCAGCCGCTTTGGCCAGCAACCAGTCCAGCGCCAATTTGCCATCGTTTACGGTCTGAATTTCCACCCCAATAGCACCCAGCGCCCGCTTGACCTGATTACGCGCCACCGCCGAGTCATCAGCCACCAGCACAATCAGATTTTTAAAATCGATATCTTTGGATTTTTCTTTCACCGACTCACTGACGGTTTCATCAACCGGTGAAATTTCGGAAAACACTTTTTCCACATCCAGAATTTGCACCAGTTTGTTGTCGACTTTGGTCACTGCGGTGACGTAGTGCGCTTTGCCTGCCCCTTGCGGCGCTGGCATAATTTGTTCCCAGTTACTGCTGATAATCCGATCAACGCCTGCCACCAGAAAGCCCTGGGTGTGGCGGTTGTATTCAGTCACCAGCACATAAGCATTGGTTAAATCGGTGATGGCTGCGCCGCCTGTGGCCATACTCAAATCAATCACGGTGACAGGCTCACCCCGCAAATGCGCAATGCCCCTGACATTCGGATGGGCACCAGGCAGGCTACTCAACTCAGGGCACTGTAACACTTCCCGTACTTTAAACACATTGATACCAAACGGCTGACTGCCATTGAGCCTGAACAACAACAGTTCCAACCGGTTTTGTCCAACAATATTGGTTCTCTGGTCCACACTGGACAACAAACTACTCATGATTTTCCTCACCCGATCGGTGGCGCGCGCTAAGGGTTCGCTGTCGCCCGCTGAACATGCTATCAAGATAGGCGAAATATGCTAAAAATGCTCGTGCTTTCAAACCTAAAGCTAGTTTTCACTCAAACAATCAACTGCCATCACAGACCAGCACCGGATCAGGCGCAACTGGCCAGCTCCGCCAGCCGCTGTTGCAAAAATTGTTGTTCCGCCGGATCTTGCGTTAAGCTGAGCGCTTGCCGGTAATCGGCTTTGGCCTGCGTCAGCTGTCCCAACTGACGATAAAAATCCGCCCGAATCGCATACAACAGATGATAATGCTTTAACTCTGGCAATGCCGCTAATGGCTGGAGCAAAGTTAAGGCCACCGCAGGCCCCTGACACATCCCCTGTGCCACCGCCTGATTTAATGCCACTACAGCTGAAGGTTCCAACCGATATAACACTTGATATAACGCGGCGATTTGTGGCCAGTCGGTACTGGCGCTATCCCGGCTTTGGGCGTGCAGGGCAGCAATCGCAGCCTGCAGCCCATAAGGCCCGATCCGGCCAGCCGTCAATGCTTGCTCGGTCAGTTGCAAACCTTCGTTGATCATGGCCTGCTCCCATAAACTGCGATCCTGCGCAGCTAACAACACTATCTTCCCTTGTGGACAGCGCCTGGCATGTCGTCTGGCATGCTGTAATAACAACAACGCCAGCAAACCACAACTTTCAGCATCAAAGTGTAACAGCAGCAGTTGCCGCGCCAGTTGGATTGCCTGCTCGCACAAGTTGGGGGCTAACTGTGTATCGTTAACAGAACTGTGCTGGGGCTGTGAGAACTGGGGGTAAGAGTAACCTTCGTTAAACAGCAGATAAATTACTTTATGCACCGCTTGCAGCCGCTCCGGCAACTGCTGTGGTGGCGGGATCTGATAAGGGATCGCCGCCGCTTTAATTTTTTGTTTCGCCCGCACTATGCGCTGCGCCAGTGTTGGGGCAGTTTGCAAAAATGCCCGGGCTATCTGTTCAGTGGTTAAACCACAGACTTCACGTAACGTCAGTGCCAGCTGCGCCTCCACCGCCAGCGCCGGGTGACAGCAAGTAAAAATCAGCCGCAAATAATCATCCGGCCACAGTTCACTCTGCAAAGCCGGATCTGCGTCATCGACCAAAGCCTGGCAAAGTTGCGGCCAGACATCTGTCTCTGGTTGACTGAATAACTCCGGATCCAGCGCCACAAAACGACGCTGTTGCCGCATTTTATCAATGGCCTTAAAACGCCCCGCCGAGATCAACCATGCCAACGGGTTTTGCGGTATGCCCTGCTCCGGCCATTGTTGCAATGCCGCACTGAGAGCTTCCTGCAACGCATCCTCAGCCCGGTCAAAATCACCGAGCAAGCGGATCAATGTTGCCAGCAACTGACGTGAATGCTGTTGATACAAGTCCGCCAGTTGCTGCTGGCATGCCGTCGCCATCGAGGATTACAGCGTCGGCTCAGCAGCCAGTTGCCGGATCGGTCTGACTTCAACCGACCCAACCCGGGCAGCCGGAATGCCTGCAGCCAGTTGCAAAGCTTCGTTTAAATCGCGGGCTTCCACTAAATAAAAACCAGCCAGTTGCTCTTTAGTTTCGGCAAATGGACCATCGCTGAGCAACAACTGGCCATTGCGCAACCGCACAGTAGTCGCCGTGGCAACCGGCTGCAGTGCCTCAGCGGCCAGCATACGGCCGCTGGCGGCCACCTGACTGGCATAGGCCATACATTCGGCATCCTTTGGACTTTGTGGCAACGAATGTAAAAACTGCTCGTTACTGTAAACCAAACATAGGTATTTCATGCTGCTCATTTCCTTATTCAGGCTGTAATGAAAATAAGGTTTCGCCGGTACTGCTGTCAAATGGTACTGAAAAGTGCTCATGCACCACCCGCCACTGCCCATCCAGCAATTGCCAGCATTGGGTACAGCGTAACCAGCTACTTTGCATCTCACCCTCTGCATTGCTGCCGCCACACAAGGTCAGCGCATGACTAAACGCCAGCTCGCTACCGGCACTGATTTCCAGTTGTGCCAGCTCAAAGCATGAAGGACCACAAAGGGATAAGCACAACTGCCAATGCGCCCGATAAGCCTCTAAACCACGAAATTGCAGCTTAGATACCGCATCAAAGGCCCGGATATCCGGCGCATAGATGGCAAGGATCTGCGCTAAATCTTTTGTCGCCACTGCCTGACACCATAAAGTTAATTGCTGACGGATCTGTTGTTCAACCTGTTGCATCAATTGCTCCTGTTGTTTTGACTGCTGTTGCTCTGTTAGTCGAATCGGCTGGCCGCGTTTCGACCAAACGGCAAAAAAATGTCGATGTTGCTGCTGATTGAACATGTCGGCCATAGCATTCAGCTTATGTACAGCCAACCGCGGTTAAATTGCAGCTATCTTCGCCAATTGGCTGTTTTAAGGACATCATCATGAATAATTCAATGTTAGTAGGTTCAATTCTGGGTGCTATTGCTGTAACCGCATTAGGTTCAGTCGCTGGTTATAAATATCTGGATCAGGAACCACAATATGCTGAAGTGGTGAGCAGCAAAGCGGTGCTGGAAAGTTACAGCGAGCCGGTGGAACAATGCAAAGATGTGATTGTGCAGCAGAAAAAAGCCGTACAGGACGATCATCAAATCGCCGGGACCGTATTAGGTGCAGTGGTTGGCGGTGTGCTGGGCAATCAAATCGGCGGGGGGTCTGGTAAAAAAGTGGCCACTGTGGCAGCAGCTGCCGCCGGCGGTTATGCTGGCAAACAAGTGCAACAGGACATGCAAAACAGTGATGTAGAAAGCCGCAGCAAAAAAGTCTGTAAAACAGTGCAGCAGCAAAAACAACGCACTGTTGGTTATGATGTGCGTTACCTACACAAAGGTGAATTAAAAACCGTGCGGATGGAGACTGAACCTGGTCACAAAATTATGTTAAAAGACGGTCAGGTGATAGCTGCCACCTTACCGGCAACCAGCACCCAATAATCTGGTCAACCCGTTGCGCTGTCGCAGTCAGCAACACTTTCCGACTGCGATAGCATAGCTATTGAGCTGTTTTTAATAAAAAATCGCTGACCGACTGATAAAGTTGCTGCCGGTTTTGTTCCAGATGTAGTACATGAGTGCCTTGTTTTATTTCCACATCACGCTTGAGTTTTGCTTTCACTAATGCCTTCAGCAACTGCTTGCTATGCTCCGCCGTGGGATAGTTGTCATATTCACCGCGGATCAATAACACTTTGGCAGTAATTTTCGCAGGATCATAAAACGACTTTCCACGATAAAAATCGTCCACATCCGCTTGCGGTCCTGCCGGAAACAGCACCATCGAATCCTGCTGGTATCGATCAGAGGCCAACCACGCCTGGCCCCACTGCTGGAATAACTCAGCCGCCAGTAAGGGTCTTTGCTCTGCAGGCGCCAGCGCATTTAACGCTGCTACCCTTTGTTGCGGCGTCATTGCCGTATAAGCCGGTACTTGACTGACAGGCCTGCTTTCTTTGCTGACCACTGCGGTAATAGCCGCATACAACACCAAACGATGCACTTTCGCCGGATGTTCGCCGGCAAACCTGGCGGCCACAGCGGCGCCCCAGGAATGCGCGATCAGATCAATCCTGCTTTGTTGTTCCTGGCTCAGAATGAAATCGACCGCTAAATTCAAATCCTCAGCCACCACAGCGCCCCGCCCGAGCGGCGGTGCGGCTTTATGATGTTGCACCATCTCGGGATATCGATCTGAATCGCCATAACCTAAAAAATCGACGGTATACACTGTAAAACCAGCTGCGGTTAACTGATCGACCCAGGACTGGCCGGCCA
The DNA here is from genome assembly GCF_059620065.1 of Rheinheimera sp. B2H12. Lineage (NCBI taxonomy): Bacteria > Pseudomonadati > Pseudomonadota > Gammaproteobacteria > Chromatiales > Chromatiaceae > Rheinheimera > Rheinheimera sp. B2H12. The sequence goes on from NZ_CM184363.1 coordinate 3,539,539, forward strand.
TTTTAAAAGCAAAGGAAAGTTTTGCGGGAAAAGATGAACCATGCACCAATAAAATGGTACCCGCTGGTGTAACATGCTTCGAACTGTAACGCTGCAAGCCAAGCTTCAGCTGAGGGATCCGGCTGCTGATCTGATAAAATTGTGGCACCGTTTTATTCATCTGTATGTTATCCGTTGTTTCCTTCGTGGCGGCATCGCTGCTGATTGAGAGTATGGGCAACAGGCTTAGTGCAGCTAATATTAATAATTTCATTGGGTTATCCTTTGTGTACTGGCAAATTCAGTGGCAGGTAGCGCTTGCCGACGATCAGCCAGGCCATAGTCACGCACCACGGTCGCCACTCTGAGCCGGTAACTGGCAAATAAGCCGTCACGACCCTGTTGCTGCGCCAGTTGGTGCTGCCAATGCTGACGCCAGGCCTGGACGGCCTGTTCATCGCGCCAAAACGACAAGGACAGATAACTGCCAGCCTTGGTCACACTCTCAAACCGCTCTACCGAAATAAAGCCGTCGATGGTTGGCAGCAAGGCTGCTAACTCGGCCGCCAACGAAAAGTAGCGATCGGTACCATCACTGTTGGGGGTCACTTCAAAAATCACCGCGATCATAACGACCTCAATGCAGGCTGCTGCGCAGTTGACGGCACCTGGGTTAAAAAAGAGCGCCATTCCTGCAAAATAAACTGATGCTGTCTGGCAAAAGCAAAATTCTGCAACGCTGCACTATCGTGCTTTAATCTGTGGCGGTAGGCTTCATAGTCGGCCAGGCTATGAAAATTAATTAAGCCAAAGGCCCGATCATTACTGCCTTCATGGGGTAGAAAATAACCCAGCAACTGACCCCCACAGGCAGGTATAATCTGCCCCCATTGCTCGGCATACCTGGCAAATAAATCCAATTTAAACGGGTCAAGCCGGTACTCAATAAAACATGTAATGCTCATCCATAGGTCCTGTTGTTTGTTGTTGCTGCCTGGCAGTGTAATCAAACAAATTTGAAATGCTTCGATGGGCATCGAACTATAGAGAAAACTGAGATGGAACCTAATATTGCCGTCGTGGCCATGCTGATAGGCGACAACGCCCGCGCCAGGATGCTAACCGCGCTGCTGGGGGGGAAAGCACTGACGGCGACCGAACTGGCACTGGAAGCAGATATTATGCCGCCAACTGCCAGCAGTCATTTGGCAAAACTACTAGGTGGCGATTTAATCTGTGTCCGCAAACAAGGCAGGCATAAATATTTTCAGCTCAAAGACCATCGGGTGGCAGCATTACTGGAACAATTGCTGAGCATCAGCGCCAGCAGCAGCCAGCAGGTTGCCACAGGTCCGGCCGATAGCGCATTGCGACAAGCACGGGTTTGTTATGATCATCTGGCGGGTGAAAGCGCAGTCGCCTTGTATGACAGCCTGCTACGCCAACAATTGATTACCGACCATGTCGATCAGGTGAACCTCACCAGCCAGGGCATTGAATTTTTCCAGCACTGCCAGGTCGATTTTTCTAAGCTGAACACCAGCGCCAGACCCCTATGTAAAGCTTGTCTTGATTGGAGTGAAAGACGCAATCATTTAGCAGGTGCCCTCGGCCACTGGATATTGACGGATTTATTAACCAAAGCATGGGCCAGCCGCGAACCTGACAGCCGAGTGATTCGTTTTAGCCCGCAGGGGCTCGTGGCCTTTCGCCGTCGTTATGGCATCACCGGCTGATCTTTAAAGCTGCAGCCACTGCAGTTGGGGCTGGCCTTCACTTCGGCCACGGCCAGCGCATGGGCTTTTGCCACGGCGTCTTTAGCATCGAAAAAATAATCCGGCACCACCCCTTGCTCAGCCCAGCTGGCCGGAGCTTTAGGCTGAGCAATCACGCCATGGCTATATTGCAATGACAATTTGTCGCTGACTTTGACCACAGTTTCCAACTGGTGGATCCCCATCGTGGTTTCACCGACAATCACGGCCTGGTTTCGTTTTTGTAGCGTATCGGCAAACAGCTCCCAGCCGCCTGCCACAAAAGCTGACGTAACAATATAAAGGGGTAACTCCTGCTTCAGCCTGGCCGCAGAAGGAATTGGCGCAGCAATCAGGGTATCGGTATGCTGGTTAAATTTCAGCCTTGCCAGTTCAGTACCCGGCGGCACAAAATAGCTGAGTAATTGCTGTACCAAAGACAGCTTGCCGCTGTCGGCCTGTTGTAGATCAATGATTAACGCATCAACCCCGGCTAAAAACTGTAACTGCTGCGCCAGCACCGCAGCGTTATCCGGGAAATTAAACTGACCGCGTAGTTGTAAGTAACCAATATTATGCGCTGAGATCTCAGCCTTGACAGCATCATGCTGCAAGGCGGCCGCAGCCCGCTGCTTTGACGGCTCACTTAACAACGCAGCATCATCGTGCTCAAATAAGCTCAGACTTGGATCCCGCGTCGATTGCACCAGCCAATGTGTCAGTTGATGCTTTAAATGCGAAATGTCTGAATAACCGTCAAACTCCCCCAGCGCTAACTTTGCCAATAGCTGTGCTGAAACGGTTTTGCCGGTCGCAGGCTCGGCGTAATGATGTTGTAGTTCATCGGCAATATTGCGGATGGTGACCTGGATCTCCGCCTTTGATAAAGCCCCTGCCGCGACGGTTTGTTGCAGTTGAGGTTGCGGTTGCGGTTGCGCCAGGGCTGACCAGCCGCATAACAACAAAACAGCAAACAGCCATTTGAAATGCATCAATGCATCCTTTGCTTTAGTGATTATCATCAGCCGTCAGCGCTAGTTACCAACGGCCTGCCTTAAGTTAAATTTGATACCTGGGCATCAGATTTTATTTTACCCAACCTGCATGCAACTTCAGCAGGTTGGTTATTTTAGCCGCCTCGTTGATATGCAAAAGTGTACAGCAAAAAGCCACCACAGCGCGGCTCAAACTTTAAAGCGGATCACCAGGGCATTTAACTCCACTGCCAGCAAGGACAATTGTTGCGCCGAACTGGACGTTTGATTGGCGCCTGCCGCTGTTTGAGTTGCCAGATCGCTAATGTTGACAATGTTCCGGTCAATCTCACGTGCCACTTTGGCTTGCTCTTCCGCTGCGCTGGCGACCACCAGATTGCTGTCACTGATTTTATTAATCTGGCTGGTAATTTCAGCCAGTGCCTGACCTGCACCACGAGCGACTTTTAAGGCTTCATCGGCCGTTGCGGTACTGTGTTGCATCGCATCAACCGCTTCTTTGGTACCGCCTTGCACCTTCGCAATCATGCCTTCAATTTCGCGGGTCGAAAGCTGGGTGCGATGTGCCAGCGCTCTGACTTCATCCGCCACCACGGCAAAACCGCGACCGGCATCGCCGGCACGGGCAGCTTCGATAGCAGCATTGAGCGCCAGCAAATTAGTTTGATCGGCAATAGCCCGGATCACATCCAGCACTTTACCAATGTCCTGCGCCTGTTGGGCCAGACCGCCAATCAGACCTGATGTCATGGCCACATCTTCTGTCATCCGGACTATAGCACCAACTGTCGCTTCCACTTGCTGCTGGCCCTGGGTCGCCACTTTGGCAGAAGCCACTGAAGATTCAGACGTTTGCGCCGCTGTCTGCGCCACTTCGTCGACCGCCGCACTCATTTCAGTGATTGCAGTCGCCGCTTGCTGAATTTCATCATTTTGTTGTTGTAAGCCGCGCGAGGCATCTTCAGTCACTGAATTGAGCTCTTCGGCAGCTGAAGCCAGTTGATCCGAAGAATTGGCGATATGGGAAATGGCATCACGCAACTTGCTCTGCATTGCAGCCAGCGCAGCCAGCAACCGACTAATTTCATCCCGGCCGCTAACGCGGATTTGTTGGGTTAAATCGCCATCCGCCACCACCTCGGCTAGCTCAACAGCAGCGGCAACAGGTCGCACTATGCTGTTTCTTAATTGCATCGCAATCACCATGCTAAATAACAAACCCAGCACAATCAGCGTCATCATCAAAGTGCGGCTATTGCTGTAAGTTTGCACCGAAGCTTGGCTGCTCTTGCTGGCAAACTCTTTATTCAGTTGCATCAAACTGTAGATTTCTTTGGTCATCGCATCCGAATGCTGATTCAGTAACTCTATCAACTGCTGCACTTTGGTCTTATCATCACTGTCAAAGGCTGCAATGATTTGCTGTTGCTGGTTAAAGTAATCTTGCTGATGGCGGCTGAAGCTCTGATAGAGTTCACGTTCACCCGGATAGGAAATTAATTGCTCGTACTTTTGCTGCGTCACTTTCAGCGTCGCGGTCAATTGGGTGAGCCTACTGCGCACATCAGCGATGGCGGCGTCATCGGTACTCAGTAACAGCCGTAATGTCAGCACCCTGACCCGCATCATATCGACATTCATTGCTGCCAGCGTTTCCACAGACGGCAACACATTATTTTCCACTTCGTCTGCAGCAGTTCGCATCGTCGACATACTGAACAAACCGGACAGCCCGACCGTCAGGATGATAAGAGCTGCTAAGGTAAAAGCCGCCAGCAACCGCTGACCAATTTGAAAATTCCGTAACCACATGCCTGCTGTTCCTTTTGAAATAATAACGACCTGATGACGTCGATAACAGATGATTGCGTGCAATAGTACTTGCGGGCTCGATAGCAAACTCACACTAGCAGCGAATGAACTGCCACCGGGGGCAGCTGCAACTCAACCATATTATATGCAACAAAATGAATATGATAGCTTTCAAAAAGTTCTGCAAATAGTTTCTGCAGCAGTCGACAACAGGGCTAAGTTCACCAGCGGCCAAAATATTGATCGATCAATAAGGTCAGCTGTTCATTCAACTCAGCCTCCAGGCTGTCCGCATCAGCACCGTACAGGGCAAAATAACGCTGCGCTTGTGAAGGGCTCAGGGTCCGGCCAGCCAGTGTGCACTGCATCTCTGGTAAGGATTTGTCAAATCTGGGCGTCAGGATCCAACGCATAAAACCTGCGGTATGGGCAGTCACCAGCGGCTGGGAAAACTGACAAAAATCTTCAATATAATCTTTGCCTTGTGGACCAAGACAACCAGGTTCAACCCGGTAAATCACTTCCAGCACTGCTGCTGCGCTCATGTGGTTCTCCCTGTTTGCCATCAATGCCGCGGTGCACCTCAACCTGGTGTTACATCACGACGAACCCATTAACAACTTTGCCTGATCACCAAATCACAGGCCAATTCGGTTTCACCGTGCAGATCGCCAGCTAACAAACGTCTGGCGGCAACCCGGCCTTTTTCGGCACTATGCTGCTGGATAGTGGTCAGGGCCGGGAAACAACGTTCACCTTCTTCAATGCCATCAAAACCAACAATCACCAGTTGCTCCGGCACAGCGATGGCCAGTTCGCGCGCCACCATCAGGGCGGCCAGTGCAATTCGATCACTCATACAAAGTAACACCGTCGGTCGTTCAGCCTGTTGCAAGGCTTCCCGCGCCGCCATCAGCGCCTGCTCATGTTGATTGACCGGAATATGCCAGACCGCTTGCGCCGGGATCTCCCGCCCGGCCGTTTCGGCAGCAGCCAGATAACCTTCCAGCCGGCGCCTTGATATCGCTTGTTCAGATGCATAAAGCTCATGCGGCTGGATCCGGCACACCCGGTCTGATTCAATTAATCTCAGTCCCAGCACAGCAATTTTACCGGCCATCCGGCTAAACGCATGCAAGGCACTCTGCCTTGCGGTACTAAAGTTATCAATGTTGACCGAAGCCACGCCCGGAATATTACAATCGACGCTAATCAACGGCTTTTGCTGGCGCAGGATCCGTTCCAGCTGCGCCGGGTTATTGGGCGCACCATACAAAATAAAGCCATCTGGCACCGCTTCGGCGCTGCTGCTGTTGCTGTTATGTGTGCCGGATAATAACAACAGATCACGGCCTTGCTGTTGCAACACTTCGGCCACACCTTTGATCAGTTGATTGGCCACCGGATCACTGACGGAATACTCCAGCGTATCCGACAGCAATATAGCCACAATGCCAGATTTACCGGTCCGCAAGCTACGGGCAGCGGCATTGGGTCCGCTGTAACCAAGCTCAGCACATTGTTGCAGAATTTTTTGCCGCAAATCTGCCGACAGTTGATCGGGTCTGTTAAAAGCGTTTGATACTGTGGCCACTGACACTTGTAACGCCGCCGCCACTGTTTTCAGATTATGTCTTTTCGGCGGGCTCGCTGCCATGCTATTAGATTGACTCACCTGTGACCTCATCTGGCTTGCTGTCAGGCAACACCTGCCAGGCTTGTGCTATGACTGTTGCATCGAGGCAATAAACTGGTTGGATTCAGCAATAGCCCGGTTCATTTCCGTCAGTAAGTTGTTGACGTCCTGCTGTAACATACCAAATTCAACCCCAATAGCGCCAACCGCTTTTGCATTTAAATTATGTTTTAAATACAGCACATTATCATTTAGTACCCGCAGCACTGGCGGCATTTTACTTTCCGCCTTACGCATCACTTTCACCAGGCTATTAAATTGGCGCTTGGTATTAAGCAGCTTTTTTTTACTGTCAGTGCGCAGCTGTTTATTCTGGTACTGTGCCAGTTCTGCTTCCCACTCGGCAAATAAATCAAAAGCCACCAATTCTACTTTATCAATGCGTTGACTGACTTCGGCGGCGGCTTGTTTGCTGTCCTGATACTGGCTGGCCAGACTTTCATACTGTTGTTGCAGATTGCCACCATGAAAATTCAGCAATTGGCTGAGCTGGTCCAGCGCATCTTTAAATTCCTGTTGACTGTGTTGCTGCGCATCGCGCGCTTCTTCCACCCGATCGATCAGGATATCGCGTTTATGTACCCCTACTTTTTCCATGGCAGCATAATAGGCCGTGCTGCAACCTGAGCTGAGCAGCAGCGATAACGCCACAGCCCAACTGCGCAGCGATGGCTTGAACAAGCGACTGTTATTCTTCATCTGATTTTCCATTGACTAATTCAGCAATAGCTGCAAGGCGGTTGGTGGTCAGCGCATTTAAGGTTTTTTTCGGGTACTGGCCTTTTTGATTTTTCCCCCCCGCTACCAAACCTGTCAGCAACTCCAGCGCCTCGTCGACGGTTTTAACCACATAGACATGGAATAAACCTGCTGCGACTGCCGCCACCACTTCGTCATTGAGCACCAGATTTAACTGATTGCTGGCCGGGATCACCACCCCTTGCGCACCGGTCAGACCGCGCGATTGACACAAGCGGAAAAAGCCTTCGATTTTTTCGTTGACCCCACCAATGGCCTGCACCTGACCATGCTGGTTAATTGAGCCGGTGACTGCCAGATCCTGCCGGATCGGCACCAGGCAAATCGCCGAAATCAACGCACAGACTTCCGCCAGGGATGCACTGTCACCATCAATCTGACCATAGGATTGTTCCATGGCAATATTGGCCGATAACGTCAGCGCAAAATGCTGGGCATAACGGGCACCGAGATAACCGGTTAATAACATCACCCCTTTGGAGTGAATGGCTTTACCCAGTTCAACCTCGCGTTCAATATCAAGCACACCATTCGAGCCCGGATAGACAGTGGCGCTGATCCGCGCCGGCGTGCCAAAGGCGGTATCACCAATTTCCAGCACCGTCAGGCCATTGACCTTGCCGACGGCCATGCCATCACTATCAATCAGAATCTGACCTTCCTGAATATCTTCCAGAAAAGATTCACTGATGCGGCCGGTGCGGTACTGTTTGCCATGTAACGCCTGCTGCACATGGCCGGCATTGAGTTCAGCATCACCGGCCTGGTTGGCGTAATAACAAGCTTCCCGCACCAGCTCCAGCACATCAGCAAAACGGGCGGACAGTTTGCGCTGATGCTCAGCCTGGCGAAAACTAAATCTGAGCAATTGGCTCAGACCACAGGCGGTTAAAGGCCCGGCATCCAGTGCCTGAATTTGGTCCTGAATTTGCAGCGACATATCTTTCATGGTCTGGCTGCATAACGGCAAATAATGCTCAAAATCGGCCAGCACCCGGAACAGTTCATTAAATTCATCATCAACGTCCTGCACCAGATAATACAAATCGCGTGAACCGAGCAACACGATTTTGACATTCAATGGCACCGCTTTGGGCGTAATAATAGTGGAATTGGTGACGGCATGATCAGACAGGGTATCAATATTGATTTCGCCACTTTTCAGCGCCAGTTTTAAGGCATCCCACACTGCCGGTTGTGACAACAACCGATCTGCATCCAGGATTAGATAACCACCATTGGCTTTATGTAAAGCGCCGGAGCGGATCATCCGGTAGTTGGTGTACAAAGCACCTTGCTCTGAACTGTACTCCACCCGGCCAAATAAGTTGCCATAACTGGGATTGGCTTCAAAGACGATGGGGGCACCGGACATCAGCTCATGGTGCATCAGCACATTGGGCACAAAGTCGCCGATAAACAAACTGCGCAAGTCCATTTCTTCCAGTTTGTCGCTTTCCAGCTCTTCCGGCAGCAGTTCCAGCACCGCCTTGACCAGCTGTGGTTTCATCTCGCGTAAATAACGCAACACGCCCAATTCAGTGACGTAATCGTGTTCGAGCTGTTTCAGTAGCGGTTTAATCGCCTGCTCTATGGTATCGCGGCGTAAGGTGCGTAAATTTTCTGACAACTCCCGTTTCCACTGTGGTAATTCCAGCAGTTGTTCATTGAGAATAGTTTCCAGTTCAGACACCAGACCATAAAAAAACTGGCGTTTTTCGTCCGGCAGATTGGCAAACTCGGTATCGTCCAGCGGCTTGCCGTCGATCACCGGTGAAAAACTGACAGCACCATTGTCTTCATACAACACCACTTGTTTTTCCAGCGCTTTGCGCTCTACCAGCGCAATGGCGGCTTCATATTTGTCATCAAAAGTGGCATGGATGGCTTTTTTCTTGCGCTGATAACCTGGGTTATCAAAAGCTGCCGGGAAGGTATCGAGTAATTCATCAATCAAGGCTTCGATTTTTTTTACCAGCACCCGGCCTTCGCCCGGTAATAACCTGAGCGTCTGGGGGACGCGCTCATCTTCAAAGTTATTGATATAACACCAGTCATCCGGTGTTTCTTTTTCACTGGCTGCACTTTGTAAAATGTCCTGCACCAGGGTAAAACGGCCCAGCGCGGGTTCACCCATCACATACAGGTTATACCCTGGCATATCCATGCCAATGGCAAAAGATAACGCGGCTTTGGCCCGTTCCTGTCCGATAAAGCTGCTGCTAAAACCGGACACGTCGAGTGCGTCACGGATCTGATGTTCGTCAAGCTGAGGACCTAACTGATGAACAGGCAAAGCAAAAGCCTGTAACGAAGTTGAAGCGGCTTTGGTCACGGCCGGATGCGTCATGAATCATTCCCGGAAAAAAAACTGACGCCTATAGTAACAAAAACTGGCCGTAACGAAAGCCTGTCGATTAGCTCAGACCGGTAAGCCCTTGCGACTAAAGTGTAAGCCACCACATTGCAGGCAACTTTGTAATTCGCCAGGATGATAATAAGCTAAACAATGCTGACAGCTGCGACAGCAATATAATCCCATGCCAACCTGTTCACCTTGCGCATAAATACCCTGATGCTCCAGATCCTGCAACAACTCCTGCCATTCAACCTGCGTCTTATCGGTGACTCTGGATAATTCGGCCCATAAAGCTTCCGGCCAGATAGAAGGCCGTTCATCTGCTTCGACCTGGCGGCGCAAGGTTTCAACAAATAGCTGAGTTTCATAAGCAGTTAAATCTGACCCCGCTTTTAGATAAGCACGGATGGTATCCGCCAGCGCCACCAACTGACCGACCTGCTGCTGGCGGGTCTTGTCCAGCTCCTGACTGAAGTGCTGTAACCATTGCTGATATTTCTGTTCAAAACCGGCCATATTAACCTCCTCGCTACAAATCACTGCTTTGAGTGTAGTGAATAAAATCAGTTTTTGGGTTAGCTATTTTTGCTTGAGGCCTCAAAATCCGCGGGCTGCAAAGCTGTTCACGCAACAAGCAAGTTGAGCATTAATTACCCGCAAAAGGAAATTTGACCGCTGATAAGAGGTCGTTGACCGCTTTCACCTTGTGTTGGCATGGCGCTATCTATATTTTTTGCCGGCAACAAAATCGCACCCAAAATGGGTACATAGTTCAGGGTAGAGCCGGTTTTATTGCCCTCATAAGTCACGTATAAAGGAACTCCAGGATGTATTCTTATAACAAATTAAATCGCGCCGTTCGTCTGGCTCTGTTAGTCAGCGCGACAACTGCCGTAGCATTACCGGCCGCTGCCCAACAAAGCACTGAACCAAAATCTGTTGAGCGTATCGCTGTGACAGGTTCTAAAATCAAGCGTATTGGCGAGCTGTCTCCAACACCTGTCACTGTGATTTCAGGTGATACTATGGTTGATGCCGGTATTACCAACGTCGGTGAATTGTTAAGTGACATGCCAAATGCGGTTCCAGGCCTGTCGCCAGAAACCACCAACAACACCTTATTTGCTTCAGGTCTGAACCTGACTGCATTACGCAACTTAGGTTATAACCGGACCTTGGTGCTGGTGAATGGTCGCCGTTTTGTGGGTTCAAATCCAGGTAATACTGCGGTTGACTTAAACAACATTCCTTCCGCCATGATTGAACGCATTGAAGTGACCACTGGTGGTGCTTCTGCCGTGTATGGCTCTGATGCTGTTGCCGGTGTCGTCAACATCGTGACGAAAAAAACCATCGATGGTTTTGAATTTGATGCCGCGACCACACGCCCACAACAAGACGGTGGCGAAGAAAACTTCTACAGCTTCACCTTTGGTGGCGTTGAAGGCGATACAGACTTTATCACCAACGTAACTTATGCTGACCAAGGTCAGGTTCGTGGTGATGCCCGTGATTTTGTCCGCAATGCCGTAATTCCGATTGATAACCCTGCGAACATAAATGGCACCGATGGTATCCCGGCCCGCGTCATTTGGGATAAAACAGGTAACGCCATTTTACGCACATCTCACAACACAGGTGCTTCCCAGTTTGGTTCGAAATTCTATGCCTATGACAGTCAGGGCAACATCAACCCGTTTAACCAAAACGGCGGTATTGATTATCCATTCGTTGCAGACAGCACAGCGCAAAACAGCCGTTACTTAGCCTCAGACAATGGCCCAGGTGATGGTTCAAACACTTTAGCAAACCGCTACTTACGGACACCGCTAGAGCGTCTGAACATCAGCGCCAACATTGGTCATCAGATTAATGACGATCACCGTGCCAATCTGGAACTGTCTTATGCCGAATCAAAAGCGACCGGTGAAAGTTCTCCGGCATTTTTCTCCGGTGGCACCGCGCTGAAACTGAGCCAGAATTATGCATTTTTCTCCGATGCAACCCGTAAATTCTTTACTGATAACAACATTAAAGGTAACGTCCCGGTCGGTTATATCGCCCAAGCTTTTGGCAACCGTCAATACGCTCAGGATCGGACTTTAGCCCGTGCCGCTTTAAGTTTTGAAGGACAGTTAACTGAGGACTGGAGCTACGATGCTTACCTGAACAAAGGTAAAGTCGATGCGGATACCACCTGGTATGGTGAAATGCTGCGTGATCGTTTCTTCGCCGGTTTAACCGCCACCCGCGATGCCAACGGTAAAGTCAGCTGCAATAACTGTATTCCACTGGATATTTTTAATCCGTCAGCTCAGGCTGTGGAATGGATCAGTACTGATGCTGAACGTCTGGCGACCCTGAAACAGGATTCTGCCGCCTTCACCGTCAGCGGTGATTTGTTCGAATTGCCAGCAGGTATGGTTGCATCGGCTTTTGGTGTTGAATACCGCAAAGAAGCCACTGAAACCCGTCCTGATATCAATGTGCAGACAGGTGCTTTGTTTGGCAATAAATCAGCAGCTTACGCTGGCGAATACAGTGTGCGTGAAGCATCAGCAGAAGTGTCAGTCCCGCTGCTGAGTGATTTGCCGCTGGTACAGGACTTAATGTTGGAATCCGCCTTCCGCCTGATGGATTACAACACTTCAGGTTCAGATGAAGCCTGGAAATTAAGCCTGAACTACACCATCAACGATGAACTGAGATTCCGCGTTAACCGCTCGAAATCAGTGCGCGCGCCAAATGTGGGTGAGTTATACAATCCGGCCAGCCAGACCTTCAGCACGCTGAAAGATCCATGTGAGCAGTCCAAAATCACCAACGCCGGTAACTTTAAAGAAAATATCACCAACAACTGTCGTGCTGCCGGTTTACCTGAAGGCTGGAAACCAACGGATGGCTGGTTAGCTGGTGGTAACAAATCTGGTTTTATTACCGGTAACGCCTTGCTGACCAACGAACGTGCTTATGACATCACCACTGGTTTTGTCTATACCCCTGAATTCCTGGAAGGTCTGAGCATTACGGTGGATTACTGGAAATTTGACATTTCCGATATGATCACCAGCCATTCGGCGCAGACAGTGGTTGATAACTGCTACCAACTGGACAGCCTGAACAACCCATATTGTGCGCTGTTTGTGCGTGATCCTGCGACTAAAGACATTATTGACTATACAGTTAAGCCAATGAACTCAGCACAATCTGCGCTGTCAGGCGTTGATATCGAAACTAACTATAAGTTAGATCTGGCTGATTTTGGTGCTTTAGACTTACGTCTGATGGCAACTTACCTGGAAAACTATGAGCAGAATGCGACCGGTGCAGCGAAAGACAACCGCGAATATCAGGGCTCTTATGGTTACTTCCGCTGGAAAGGCCGTTTTACTGCGAACTACAGTATTGAAGATTTAACTGTGGTTCTGGGCACCAGTTACACCCATGATTCTGTCTATGATCGCAGCAGCTGGACGCCTGAAGTGAACAACTTTAACGAAATCGGCTCTTACATCAACTGGGATCTGACCAGCCGTTACAGTGTCACTGACAACCTGCAACTGCGGGCCGGTGTGCTGAATATGTTTGACCGTCAGCCAATCCGTAACCCATCGACCTTTGACCAGGGCGAGTTTTACGACATCCTGGGTCGTCGTTTCACTGTGGGCGTGAACTACAAGTTCTAAACCAAAGTGTACTGACCTGAAAAGGAGAGGCTTGCCTCTCCTTTTTTTATGTCCAGGGATGGACGGTACAGCCTTGCGGTCGGGAATAAGCAAGGCTGCATGTCCAGGGATGGACGGTACAGCCTTGCGGTCGGGAATAAGCAAGGCTGCATGTCCAGGGACGGACGGTACAGCCTTGCGGTCAGGAATAAGCAAGGCTGCATGTCCAGGGACGGACGGTACAGCCTTGCGGTCGGGAATAAGCAAGGCTGCATACCAGCGCAGCGCCCACGGCCTTTTGCGCTTTGCCTGCAACTGAGCAAGTTGGTCACTGTTGCAAACCAGTCGGCATTTTTCCGCAGAGCCGAAATTTCCACTGTTATTCAGCGCCTTTCCTAGGCCTGACTGTTGTTGCCACACCCCCGCTTGCGGTATGCTTAGCGCATTCTGTGCCGGTCTGCCGGCTGCCTTTGATTTGATAAGTTGGAACTTTTGATGCAAGAATCACAAATCCCTGCCCAAAGCTACGATCCGAAAGCGATTGAAACCCAGATGCAGCAACACTGGGAACAACACAAGCTGTTTAAAGTGGTGGAAGATCCCAGCAAAGAGAAATTCTATTGTCTGTCGATGTTCCCTTATCCAAGTGGCCGTTTACATATGGGCCATGTCCGGAACTACACCATCGGTGATGTGATCAGCCGTTTCCAGCGCATGCAAGGCAAAAACGTGATGCAGCCTATGGGTTGGGACGCCTTTGGTCTGCCGGCAGAAAATGCCGCTATCGCCAACAAAACGGCGCCGGCAACCTGGACCTATGCCAATATCGATTATATGAAAAACCAGTTAAAACGCTTAGGTTTTGGTTATGACTGGGATCGCGAGCTGGCAACCTGTCAACCTGAATACTACAAATGGGAACAATGGTTCTTTACCAAGCTGTTTGAAAAAGGTCTGGTTTACAAGAAAATGGCCACCGTCAACTGGGATCCAGTCGATCAGTGTGTGCTGGCCAACGAGCAAGTGATTGATGGTCGTGGCTGGCGTTCGAATGCTTTGGTTGAACAACGTGAATTAGCGCAGTGGTTTATCAAAATTACCGACTACGCCGAAGAGCTGCTGCAAGACCTGGATAAACTGGACGAATGGCCAGAGCAAGTCAAGACCATGCAGCGCAACTGGATTGGCCGCTCCGAAGGGGTGGAAATCAAGTTTGCTGTCGCCGGTTCCAGCTATGATTTCTCGGTGTATACCACCAGACCTGACACCCTGTATGGCGTGACTTACGTTGCCATTGCGCCACAACATCCACTGGCACAAAAAGCGGCCAAGCTAGACAGCGCAGTGCAGCAATTTATTGACGACTGCAAAGGCGGCAAAATTGCTGAAGCAGAAATGGCGACTATGGAGAAAAAAGGCACCGCTACTGGTTTCTTTGCCGTACATCCGCTGACTGGCGAACAAGTGCCTATTTTTGTCGCGAACTTTGTGCTGATGGATTACGGTTCAGGTGCCGTGATGGCTGTACCAGCACACGATCAGCGTGACTTTGAATTCGCCAGCAAATACGGCTTAAAAATCAAGCAAGTGGTGGCACCAGCTGCCGGTTCTGCTGCCATTGTTGATTTAACCAAGGCCGCTTTTACCGACAAAGGTGTGCTGATCAACTCCGCCGAATTCGACGGTCTGGCTTTTGCCGAGGCCTTTAAAGCGATCGCGGCTAAGCTGGCAGACAAAGGCGTTGGCCAGGTTAAAGTGAACTACCGGCTGCGTGACTGGGGCGTATCCCGTCAGCGTTATTGGGGCGCGCCTATTCCGATGCTGACGCTGGAAGATGGCACCCAGGTACCAGTGCCAGCCGATCAGTTACCAGTGCGGTTACCGGAAGATGTGGTGATGGATGGTGTCAAATCGCCGATTAAAGCCGATGCTAACTGGGCTAAAACCAGTTACAACGGTCAACCTGCGTTGCATGAAACCGATACCTTTGACACCTTTATGGAGTCAAGCTGGTACTACGCCCGTTACTGCAGCCCGCAACATGATGGCGCTATGCTGGATCCGGCCAAAGCCAATTACTGGTTACCGGTCGATCAGTATATCGGTGGTATTGAGCATGCTATTCTGCACTTATTATATTCGCGCTTTTTCCATAAACTGCTGCGCGATGTCGGCTTAGTGCAATCAGACGAACCCTTTAAACAGCTGTTATGTCAGGGCATGGTGCTGGCGGAAACTTTCTACCGTGAACATGAGGGCGGCAGCAAAACCTGGTATTCGCCGCAGGACGTCGAAACTGAGCGCGACGACAAAGGTCGGATCAGCCGTGCCATCCTGACAACTGATGGTCAGCCGGTGTTATCTGCCGGGATGAGCAAAATGTCCAAGTCGAAAAATAATGGTATTGATCCACAAACCGTGATCGACTTATATGGTGCTGATACAGTGCGGTTATTTATGATGTTCACCGCCCCGCCAGAGCAAACGCTGGAATGGCAGGATTCAGCCGTCGAAGGTGCCAACCGCTTCCTGCGCCGGGTCTGGACTTTGGTACAGGACTTTAAACAACGCGGCATAGCTCCTGCGCTTGAGATCAATGCACTGAATGCTGATCAAAAAGCACTGCGGCGTGAAATTCACAAAACCATCGCCAAAGTCACCGACGATATTGGCCGCCGTTATACCTTTAACACCGCAGTGGCCGCTATTATGGAGCTGATGAACAAGCTGCAGAAAGTGCCGAATGAGCAGCCGCAGGATCTGGCGGTGTTGTCAGAAGGCTTGCACGCTGCCGTTGCTCTGCTGAATCCAATTACGCCGCATTTATCGCAATACCTGTGGCGGGAACTGGGCCACAGCAGCGAACTGGAACAAACGGCCTGGCCTGTGGTCGATACATCGGCGCTGGTCGAAGATGAAAAACTGGTGGTGGTGCAAATCAACGGTAAAGTGCGCAGTAAAGTGACAGTGGCGATTGATGCCAGCCAGGAGCAGGTGCTGACACTGGCCAAAGCCGAAGAAAACGTGCAACGTTATCTGGAAGGTGTACAAATCCGCAAAGTTATTTATGTACCGGGTAAATTACTGAGTCTGGTGGTGGGCTAAATGCTAGCAGCACGCCGGCCAGGCCGGAGCCTCCGATCATTACTGAGCCGGCGTCAGCTGTGGTTGTCATTGCTTTTGGTCAGTAGCCTGCTGCTGACCAGCTGTGGTTTTCAGCTGCGTGGCAGCCTGCCGCTGGCAAAATATCAGGCGATTTATCTGCAGGGTGACCGCCACTCAGAGTTAATGGAACGCCTCAGCGTGCAGCTTAAACGCAGCCAGGTGCAACTGCTTGAGCAAAGTGATGCCACCCATCCGCTGATTAAGCTCGATAGTGATAGTTTGTCACGCCGGACTTTGTCGTTATTCCCCAATGGTCAAGTGGCCGAATACGAACTGATTTACACAGTGCGTTATCAAATCGTGCTGCCGGGACAAGAACCAAGGCCCTATCAGATTGAACTCAATCGCGATTATCAGGATGATCCCAATGCGGCTCTGGCCAAAGCCAGAGAGCTGGATCTGATGCTGACCGAGCTGCGGGAACAAGCGGTCGCCCGCATCATCCGTCAATTGGGCCGGCTCTGAGCCATGCTCAAACTTTACAGTAACCAGCTGCCAGCCCAGTTAAAAAAAGGGCTGGCCACTGTCTATCTGGTGTTTGGCGAAGAACCGCTGCAAAAAATGGAAGCGCTGGATGATATCCGCCAGGCTGGCAAAGCAGCGGGTTTTGACGAACGGCAGAGTTTTATTTATGAAACCCAGTTCGAATGGGCTGACTTTTTTAATGAAATCAACAGCCTGTCTTTATTTAATCCGCGCCTGCTGCTTGAACTTGATCTCGGCACCAATAAACTGCCTCCTGCGGCACAAGAGCAGTTAAAACTGCTCCCCGCTTTGTTGCATCCTGATTTAATTCTGGTGTTACATGCCGCCAAAAATGCTACCGAATTTAGCAAACAAAGCTGGTTCAAAGCTCTGGCTGACATCGGTGTGCAAGTACAGTTTTATCCGCTGGACGATCATCAGTTTATGCGCTGGTTAAAAGAACGGGCCCAGCAGTTGGGATTACGCCTGCAAACCGACGCGCTGCAACTACTGCAACATCATGCCGCCGGAAATTTACTGGCCGCCCGGCAAGAGCTGGAAAAACTGGCCCTGACCCACTATGGCCAGTGGCTGGATGCTGCTTTTCTGCAGCAGTATCTGGCTGATCAATCCCACTTTACCGTGTTCCAACTGGTCGACGCCTTACTGGCCGGTCAGGGCGAGGAAGCGTTACACAGGTTAGACCGTTTACTGCAACAAGATACTGAAGCTGTGATCATCGGCTGGCAACTGCAAAAAGAAGCATTACAGTTACTGCAATTACAACAGGCGCAGCAGCAAGGCATCGCACTTACCGAGTTATTTAAGAAATTTTCTATCTGGCCCAAGCGTCAGCCGTTATATCAACAAGCCTTATTACGCTTATCGCCACACTGGCTACATTTTCTTATTCAGGAACTAGCCTGCTTTGACCGCGCTTTTAAGTCTGGTCAGTTAAGTTCGACCGAAACGGCTTTGGCCCATCTGGTGACGCTGTTTATTAATCCGGTGCCAAAAGTATTTTCACTGCAGCAACTGACGGAGCCTGATTAATGGCGATGCTCGGTTTTTATGGCGGCACTTTTGACCCTATCCATCAGGGTCATCTGCAACTGGCTTTGTATGTTACAGCGCATTGCCAGTTAACCAGCCTGCAACTACTGCCCTGTCACCTGCCGCCTCACCGGGCCCACCCCGGCGTCAGCAGCGCACACAGAGCCGCGATGGTCGAGTTGGCGATTGCCCCTTACCCGCAATTGCAGCTTAACACTCTGGAGCTTTCGAAAAACTCACCGTCTTATACTGTGGAAACCCTGGAGCAACTGCGGACGCAATACCCAACAGATACCCTGCTGTTTGTCATTGGGATGGATTCACTGAACCAGTTACAACACTGGCACCGCTATCAGGATATTCTTCAGCTTTGTCATTTATTGGTGTTACAGCGACCCGGCTATAGCGCAACAGAGCCAACCACCGCCAGTTTATTGCAGCATTATCAAGCCGTCGATTTGGCGCAATTACAACAACAACGCGCCGGCTGCATGCTGTTACTGCAAAATCCGTTGTATGATATTTCAGCCAGTCAAATCCGCCATGCGCTGCAACAGGACTCGGATCCGGTGCCGCCACAGCTGCAAATCGCCGCGGTCAGCAGCTATATCCGCCAGCATGGCTTGTATCAGGTATAACTGCAGTGAAAAAGCTGGTAAAATGCGCCGTTTTAGCACATAGCCAATGGGGTAATCCGTGCAGACTCAGCAATTAATCGCATTCGTCGTCGACAAAGTTGATGATATGAAAGCAAAAGATATAGTCCAACTCGATGTAAAAGGTAAATCTACCGAAACTGAATGTATGGTGGTGTGCTCTGGCACGTCCAACCGTCATACCCGCTCTGTCGCCGCTTATCTGGTGCAGGAAGCGAAAAAAGCCGGCCTGACCATTCTCGGTATCGAAGGTGAAAAAAGCGGTGACTGGGTGCTGGTTGATTTAGGCGAAGTCGTGGTGCACGTGATGCTGGACGAAAGTCGCAGTTTTTATCAGTTGGAAAAACTCTGGGCAGCCTGAACAGATGAAACTGATGTTAATTGCGGTCGGTCAAAAAATGCCGGCCTGGGTCACGACGGCTTATGAAGAATATGCCCGCCGTTTCCCACGCGATCTACCGTTAGAGCTGGTGGAGATCCCGGCCGGTAAACGCGGTAAAAATGCCGATATCAAACGAATTTTGGACGCCGAAGGCGAAAAAATGCTGGCGGCAGTGCCCAAAGGCAGCCGCATCGTCACCCTCGAGGTTGAAGGTGGCAATTGGAACAGTCCGCAATTAGCACAAAAACTGGAGCAATGGCAAATGGACGGCCGTGATGTCTGTCTGCTGGTCGGTGGTCCGGAAGGACTGGCCCCCTCATGCATTGCCGCCAGTGAAGCCAAATGGTCTCTGTCGGCGCTGACACTGCCCCATCCGCTGGTGAGGGTGGTGCTGGCAGAAAGTCTGTACCGGGCCTGGAGTATCAGTACTAACCATCCCTATCATCGCGAGTAATCATGCGCAAACGCCGGATAGCGATCTCAGATCATGCTGCTGAAGCCATGCTGTTTAACCGGCGGGTGTTGTTTTCTTTTTGCGTGGTCGTGCTGCTATTTGGTATTTTAATGCTGAACCTGTACCAGTTGCAGGTAATTAAATATGATGAATACTCCACTCGCGCTGATGGCAACCGCATTAAACTGGTGCCACTTTCGCCCAACCGCGGCATGATTTTCGACCGCAATGGCGTGTTGCTGGCAGAAAACAGCCCGGTGAGCTCATTGGAACTGGTCCCGGAGCAAGTCCCTGATTTAGCAGCTACGGTGGCAGAATTAGCCAGCCTCATCCAGATTGATGCCGAACTGCAGCAAGACTTCTTCAAAGAAGTAAAACAGCAGCGCCGTTTTAAAAGTATTGCCCTCAAAGAGCATCTGACCGAGCAAGAAGTCGCGATCCTGGCAGTGCAATTACACAGATTTAGCGGTGTCACCTTGGAAGCCCGGCTGACCCGCAATTACCCTTATGGTGATTTGCTCACCCACGCCATTGGTTATATTGGCAAAATTAATGAAAAAGAATACAAAGTACTGGAAGATGCCGGGCTCAGCGCCAATTACGCCGCCAGCCGTGATATTGGTAAAGTCGGGCTGGAAAAGTTTTACGAAACTGAGCTGCATGGTACTGTTGGTTATCAGGAAGTTGAAGTCAACAGCCGGGGCCGGGTGATCCGCACTTTGCGCGAACAACCTGGCATATCCGGTGATGACCTGTTTTTATCGCTGGATCTGGGCATGCAACTCAAGGCGCAGGAAGCACTGGGCGAAAATCGTGGTTCAGTGGTGGTACTGGATCCACGCGATGGAGCCGTGCTGGCGTTTTATAGCAACCCAAGCTACAACCCGAATTTATTTGTGCATGGCATCAGCGGTAAAAACTACCGGATGTTACTGAATTCTCCGGATCGGCCACTGGTCAACCGCATTACCCAGGGCTTGTTTCCGCCGGCCTCCACCATTAAACCGCTGCTTGGCGTACTGGGACTGGAAAATGGCACAGTGACTGAACATACCCGGGTGCCGGATCCGGGCTTTTATCGCTTGCCGAATGTCAGCCGGCCCTGGCGCGATCACTCAAAATATGGCCATGGTTATGTCGATATTTACACCGGCATTATTAAAAGTTGTGATACTTATTTCTACGATCTGGCCTATAAACTTGGCATTGACAAAATCGCTGACTTTATGACCAAAGCCGGTTACGGCCGCCCCAGCGGCATTGATGTGCATGAAGAAAGTGAAGGCAATATGCCGACTCGCGCCTGGAAGAAAGCCCGCCATAAACAGAACTGGGGACCCGGCGATACCATCAATATCGGCATCGGCCAAGGCTACTGGCAGGCCACGCCGCTGCAGATGGCACTGACCACCGCGACCCTGATCAATAATGGCGCCCGGCTCAAACCAAGACTGGGACGGTATTTCCACAACCAGCAGCAGGATCAAACTTTATTACAACCTTTTGAGCAAGCTATTACCGTGGTCAATCCAGATCACTGGGCCATTTCGCGTGAAGCCATGCGACGCACAGCGCAGCAGGAAGGCGGCACTGCCCGGGCGGCGTTTTTAGGGGCCCGCTATAATCCGGCCGGCAAAACCGGCACCCAGCAGGTCATTAACATCGCCGCAGGACAAAAATACAACGCCAAGGCGATTAACGAGCGCCACCGCGACAACGCGATGTTTATTGGTTACGCGCCGCATGACAAGCCGGAAATTGTGGTGGCAGTGGTGGTAGAAAATGCCGGTGGTGGCGGTAGTAATGCGGCGCCGGTTGGCCGCATGATGATGGATTATTATTTTACCCCGGTCGATGCCAGACCGCCGTTACCAACCCTGGCCGAAATTGCCGCGATGCAGCAGCAAAGAGCTGACGACATGCAAAAACGCGAACAGCGTTATGCCGAAGAAAAAGCTGAGCAGGAGCTGCGTAAGAAAAAACAACAACAAGCACCGGCCGCCGCTGAAATTAACGCACCTGCTGGTGGCGCTGCCCCATTACAACAGGCCACCGAGACCCCGAACACCAAACCGCAGCTAAGCACTGAGTCCAATACCGGCGCGGCTGCAGTGCCTGCACAAACCGTCAACCCACCGGCACAATTACCAGCCCGCACTGAGGATAACCCAATCGATGAATGAGCAGGAAAACCGCTCCTTTTGGCTGCGCTGGCATATTGACGGCCCACTGTTTGCAGCCTTAATGGTATTAATTGTGCTGGGCCTGTTTACTCTGTACAGCGCCGATGGTCAGGATTTAGTAAAAGTCGAAGGCCAGGCATTAAAAGTTGGCTTTGCCCTTAGCATTATGCTGTTGCTGGCGCATATAGATCCACAAAGTTACCGCCGCTGGTCGTTGCCGCTGTATCTGGTTGGGCTGTTTTTTCTGGTTTGTGTTGAATTGTTTGGTTATACCGCCAAAGGCTCAACCCGTTGGATTGATTTGGGTTTTACTAAATTCCAACCCTCAGAAATGATGAAACTGGCGGTGCCGATGGCGGTGGCCTGGTATATGGCGAAAGAAGCCATTCCCCCCCGTTACCGCGATGTGGTGCTTGGATTTGTGATTTGTTTGATCCCCACCCTGCTGATTGCCAAACAACCGGATTTGGGCACTTCCATTCTGATTGCGATGTCCGGCATTTTTGTGCTGTTTTTATGTGGCATGAGCTGGCGCATTATTGCGCTGGTCGCTGTTCTGCTGGCTGCGTTTATTCCGCTGCACTGGAACTTTCTGATGCACGATTATCAGAAACGCCGGGTGATGACGTTATTGGATGCAGAGCGTGATCCGCTGGGTGCCGGCTACCAGATTATTCAATCAAAAATCGCCATTGGCTCCGGTGGCATTGAAGGTAAAGGCTGGATGCAGGGTACCCAGTCGCAATTGGAATTTTTACCAGAGCGCCACACTGACTTTATCTTTGCCGTGTATTCGGAAGAATTTGGCCTGATTGGCGTGGTCGCGTTGCTGCTGATTTATCTGTTTATCATTTGGCGCGGCCTGCGTATCGCCACCCAAGCGCATGATAACTACAGCAGATTTCTGGCTGGCAGTATTACCCTGACATTTTTTGTCTATGTCTTTGTCAATATTGGCATGGTATCTGGTATCCTGCCGGTTGTTGGTGTTCCGCTGCCGCTGGTCAGCTTCGGCGGAACTTCTCTGGTGACTTTACTGGCTGGTTTTGGCATTTTAATGTCGGTAAGCACTCACAAACGGATGTTAGCAAAACAATCATGATTCAAGCTCGTGTGTTGCGGTCTGCCGCCAGACCTACCCTGTTTTCTGCCGTGCTCTTACTGGCAGCCTGTTCCAGTGCACCAGACTCCTCTGGCGGTACATCCGGCAGCGCCGGTTATCCGGAGCCGAATAAAGGCCGTTACGCTCAGCAAAAAGACAGCATTCCACTGCGATTCCCGACTGAGCAGGAAATGCAGGATCCGGAACCAACGATTGAGCCATTAAGCCGTGGTGGCAATAAACCCTATAATATTTATGGCGTGGATTACAGACCGATCACCAGCATCACGGAATACAGTGAAACTGGTACAGCGTCCTGGTATGGCAATAAGTTTCATGGCCACGATACCTCCAACGGCGAAAAATATGATGTGTTTGCCATGACGGCCGCCCATAAAACCCTGCCACTGCCGTCTTACGTCCGGGTCACCAACCTGGATAACTACCGCAGCGCCATAGTCCGGGTCAATGACCGCGGCCCCTTCCATAATGGCCGGGTGATCGATTTATCTTACTCTGCGGCCTATAAACTGGGCATTTTCCAGACGGGTACTGGCCGGGTAAAAGTGGAACTGGTGACCTCACCTGCGATGCAAGGCCAAAGCAGTTTTGCCACCCCTATTAGCCGGGATGATTTTTCCGCCCAGGAACAACCGAAAGATTACCTGACCGAAGCCGAACCCGTGCGTCCGGCGGCAGCTGTCACCGGCAAAGCCGCATCCGGCTGTTATATCCAGTTGCTTGCCAGCAGTGATCAAACAAAAGTGCAGCGATTGGGGAACGAATTACAACAACAGTGGTCATTACCCACAACGATTGAAGCGGCCAACGGTTTTTACCGCTTATTAGCCGGCCCCATCCAACAGGATGTCACGGGCTGGCTGCAAAAGATGCAGGAACACAGTTACCCTGATGCCTACATCACTAATAAAAAATTATGTGGTCTGTAATTGGCAGACCGAATCAGCTTCGTGTTAACAAAAGAAAGAGTGTCATGAATCAGTATCGTCGTATTTTTATCGCCAGCACTTTGAGCTGCATCAGTTTTTTCGCCAGCAGCCAGGCCGTTCAGGTCACCCCATCTGCTCCAGAAGTGAACGCCAAAGGTTATATCCTGATTGATTATGACACCGGTAAAGTGCTGGCTGAAGGTAATGCCGACACCTTACTGGCCCCGGCCAGTCTGACCAAAATGATGACCAGTTATGTGGTTGGTACCGAGATTAAAAACGGCAATATCAAACCAGCGGATCTGGTCACCATTAGTGAAAACGCCTGGGCCAAGCAATACAGCGACTCTTCCAAGATGTTTATTGAAGTGGGCGCGACGATTCCGGTCGGCGAGTTAAACCGCGGTATTATTATTCAATCAGGTAACGACGCTTGCGTAGCGATGGCTGAACATATCGCCGGCACTGAAGGTGCTTTTGTCGAGCTGATGAATGCCCACGCCAAGCGCATCGGTATGGACAGTACCACTTACGCCAACAGCCATGGTCTGCCGGATGAAAAACAACGCACCACAGCGCGTGATATGGCCAAATTGTCAGTGGCACTGATCCGTGATGTGCCGGAAGAATATAAAATTTATGCCGAAAAAGAGTATGTGTTTAACGGCATCAAGCAATACAACCGCAACGGTTTGTTATGGGATAAAAGCCTGAATGTCGACGGCATCAAAACCGGTCATACCAGCGAAGCCGGTTATAGCCTGATTACCTCAGCCACCAAAGATGGCATGCGACTGGTTTCTGTGGTGATGGGGGCGGACAGCGCCAAAATCCGCGAAGCAGAAAACAAAAAGCTGCTGACCTATGGTTTCCGCTTTTTTGAAACTTTCTCCCCTTATAAAGCCGGTGAAGTTTTTGCTGAGCAGCGGGTTTGGCAAGGCAACAAAGAAAACATCACCTTAGGTGTATTATCAGAAACACCTATTACCTTACAACGCGGCCAGCGTAAAAACCTCAAAGCCGACTTTAAACTGACGCAGCAGTTAGTTGCCCCAATCAGCAAAGGTCAGGTGGTTGGCACACTGTATTTAAAATTGGACAACGCCGATATTGCTGAATTCCCGCTGGTTGCCCTGGAAGATATTGAACAGGGTGGTATTTTTGACCGCCTGATCGATATGGTGAAGATGCAGCTGATCTGATCTAACAGCGGGCATTAAAAGTATCCACCGAAGTCCCGGCACAGGCCGGGACTTTTTGTTAGAATAGCCTTTGTCTGACGCCACCTGCAGGTAGGCGCTTGTATCCTGATTTGTTTGTGAGGTTAAAATGGCTGTTGAAGTAAAAGACACCACCTTTGATGAGTATCTGGAGTTTCCTTGCTCATTTAATTTCAAAGTACTGGGCATTGCGCACGAAGATCTGGTCACGCATGTGGTCAGCACTTTACAAAAACATGCCGAATCCAACGATTATGCACCAACCGTCAAACCAAGCAGTAAAGGCACTTATCACTCAGTGACAGTCACTGTCACCGTCACCAGCAAAAGCCATATCGAACTGCTTTACACTGAACTTGGCAAACTGGAACTGGTCAGGTATGTGATGTAAGGTCGGGATAATCCTCGACCTTTTAGCCATGATGGCTATAATGCTGCCATTTTCTGCCGAAGGAGTTTTGGGTGCCCGTAGCTGACGCTTTAATTATCCGTGATTTAGGACTGGTTGATTACACCAGCACCTGGCAACGGATGCAGCAATTTACCGATCAGCGGACCGAAGACTGCCTGGATGAAATCTGGTTACTGGAGCATCCGCCGGTGTTCACTCAGGGCCAGGCAGGCAAAGCTGAACATCTGCTGCTGCCGGGCGATATCCCGGTGGTACAGGTGGATCGCGGTGGTCAGGTCACTTATCACGGCCCCGGTCAGTTGGTTGCTTATGTGCTGCTGAATATCAAAAGACGCAATCTGGGGGTTCGCCATCTGGTGACACTGATTGAACAAGTGATTATTCAGACGCTGGCGGCACATCAGGTCAGTGCTTATGCCAAAGCAGATGCGCCCGGCGTCTATGTCGACGAGAAAAAAATTGCTTCTTTAGGTCTGCGGGTGCGCAAAGGTTGTACCTTTCATGGCCTGGCGTTAAATGTAGATATGGATCTGAGCCCATTTTCCCGCATCAACCCTTGTGGTTATGCCGGCATGCAAATGATCCAGAGCAAAGATTACGGCGGCCCTGCCACGATGCAGCAAGCCAAAGCCGATTTAAGCCGCCAGTTTGTCAGTCAGCTGGCTGTGACAGAGCTTTATCAAAAGACAGGGTTTTATGACTAATATCACCAAAACAGCACGGATGGAACCAGGCGTAAAATTACGGGATGCCGACAAAATGGCGTTGATCCCGGTCAAAGTGCTGCCAACTGAACCGGCAGAAATGCTGCGCAAACCTGACTGGCTAAAAATCAAACTGCCACGCAGCACCGATCGGATTGACGAAATCAAAGGTGCGATGCGCAAACATGGCCTGCATTCGGTCTGTGAAGAAGCGTCCTGCCCTAACCTGTCGGAATGTTTCAGTCATGGCACCGCTACCTTTATGATCCTGGGCGCCATTTGTACCCGCCGTTGCCCGTTTTGTGATGTGGCCCATGGCCGGCCTTTACCACCAAGTGCTGAAGAGCCGGAAAAACTGGCACTGACCATCCGCGATATGAAGTTAAAATACGTGGTGATCACTTCAGTTGACCGCGATGACTTACGGGATGGCGGCGCGCAACATTTTGCCGACTGCATCACAGCGATCCGCCGTGAAAGCCCGCAGATTAAAGTGGAAGTGCTGGTGCCGGATTTCCGTGGCCGGATGGACACTGCGCTGAATATCCTGACCCAGACGCCACCCGATGTGTTTAATCACAACCTGGAAACCGCACCGCGGCTGTACAAGCTGGCACGGCCGGGTGCTGACTATAAATGGTCACTGGAATTACTGCGCCGTTACAAAGAAGCCCATCCGGAAGTGTCCACCAAATCTGGTTTGATGGTCGGCCTTGGCGAAACCACCGAAGAAATCATCGAAGTGATGAAAGACTTGCGCGCCCACAATGTCGATATGCTGACCGTCGGCCAGTATCTGCAACCAAGCAAGCATCACTTACCGGTAAAACGTTATGTCTCGCCAGCCGAATTTGACGAAATTAAACGTATTGCCGACGAGCTGGGCTTTAAGCACGCCGCCTGCGGTCCATTCGTCCGTTCCAGCTATCACGCCGACCGCCAGGCCGCCGGCGAAGAAGTTGTGGGTTACAACGCTAAATAGTACTGAACAATGCTATTTTGTACTCCACATCGCTGTTTTGTACTGCGGCCTCAGATTAAAAGAGGCTCGCAGTAAATACATGGGATCCCAGGGTGCATAAACGCTACTTTTAACTTCGGATAAAAATGGCAGGATGACCATGGAATTCAATGTAGAAAATATTCAAACAGGCAGACCAAATGACCTAAAGTTGCACATCAGAGTATCTAGGCTGACTCGAATCGATAGAGTTACAAGCTTTAAGATTGGTATTACTAATGATCCAATTTTGAGAAAAAGCAGCTACACCTCTCATGGTTCTCGATTTTCAGAAATGATTATTCTCTATAAAACAACTTCCTTGAGATACATCCGACTAGTTGAAAAAGAACTAATTTCTTATCACGAAGATTTCTGTGGAAATATTAAAGGTGGTGGCGGCGGAAAATTCGGTAAGCCTCCATACTTTGTATATTTAGTAAGAGAAAATATCAGATAGATGCAAACTCAGTGTGTCACTACAATCTGCACTGGTACTACGGAGCATATACCTTAGCCAATAAGCTTGCTGTGAGGCTATGTTTTATTGACTTATATTCTAGATATAGCAGTTTGAACAAAAACCAGTAGCACTTTTACGCAAATTTGAGCAGTCTTAAAGCAGCCACAGGTAATGGGTAATATTTAAATTGACACCTTCTTATTCGGGTATCTATCACGAAGATACCCGACGCTTCCTCCTTGTTACACAAATCAATTCGCCTAACATAATCAAGTAACTATTTTTTACCGCCAGCACCATCACCACAGCTGATTTATCGAACTGTGGATACATCAGCACCGTCAGGCTCAGACCACAGTATTGCGGCTGGTATCCATTGCAGGTTCACCGGCTGGGTTAATCGCGCTACTGTTAGTTGAAAATCAGCAAATAAGGTGTTGTGCAGCGCAGGCTGCGTGATGTAAACCGTTACCGGCTGCCCGCCCCACTGCAGCTCGATGCTGCCAGCTTGACTGAGCAGGCAACTGTCAATCTGGCCTGGCGGATAATTCAGTCCGGCGCCTAAAGCCTTTAACACCGCTTCTTTAAATGTCCAGATCCGGCAAGCATGTCTGACACGCTCTGTGGCCGCTAATCCTGTTAACCAGCGTTGCTCAGCCAGCGAAAAAAACCGACAGTTCGTCAGCTCAGTGGCAGCCAAGGCTGTTGCGATCTGTTCAACATCAACCCCGACCGCCGAATCTGGCGACACTGTCACAGCAATCACACCATGGCTGTGTGAAAGATTCACTTGCGGTAACGTCGCTATCGCTGCGCTACTGCTGCTTAAGGCTGGTTTGCCGTAAGGCCCAAGCTGCCACTGCAATTGTGCTGGCATCAACCCGCAGCAGTACTTTAATGCCAGTTGTAACACAAATCGACCGCAAATGTACTCGTGCCGGCGCTGCGGCAGGCCAAACTCAAGACAACGCAACTGCTCTGACCTGGTCAGCCGGCTATGCATCTGTGCTAACGAATAACGACTGAGCAACTGCTGTTGATGCAATACAAACAGGCTTGTTGCCGATGCTGGCGGGGTGGCCGCGGTCATTTACATCTGACGAAACAGGCTGACAAAATTACGGCCGACCTGCAGTCGCAGCTCACTGTTTTTCAGGCACACAAACAAACGGCCGCTGAAATCACGCTGAATGTTGTCAATCATCCGGCTATTGACCAAGGTGCCACGGCGCACCTGAATAAACTGCTGCTCATCCAACTGCTCACGTAAGTCTTTGATGGGTGTTCGGATAATATACTCAGCTTCAGCGGTCACCACAGTCGTATATTTATCTTCGGCCTGAAAATAATGGATGTCCGCTGGCGACAGTAAAAATATTTGGTCTTGTCGCATCGCCTTAATCCAGCTTAACTTAGGTTTTGTCACCTGCTGCGCCAGATGTTGCAGCAGATGATGCAGTTGTTCACCGCCCAGGCTGGCTGCCGACGTCGCCTGCAAACGTTTTTTTAACCGGTTGATGGTGTTGATCAACCGCTGTTCCTGCACGGGTTTTAGCAGATAATCGACCGCTTCATGTTCAATGGCAGCCAGTGCATACTGGTCAAAAGCAGTCACAAATACCAGTAGAGGCGGTTGTGTTAATTGTGCCAGTTGCGTTGCCAGTGCCAGGCCGTCCAACTGAGGCATCTGAATATCAAGAAAAATAATCTGTGGCTGCAACTTGTCCAGCAAAGCCAGCGCCTGACCGCCATGATGCGCGACGCCAGCAATAACCAGCTCAGGCCACAACCGCGCCAAATGTGCCTGCAAGTGCTGACACAATAAAGGTTCATCATCCACTAACAGCGCCTGAATGGGCATGACTGACTCCGTTGTCCGAAAAAAAACTGGCTTTGTTTAATGGCAGCAGCAATACCGAACTGACTCCCTGACAGGCCTGTGCACTGACCTGTAACGTCGCGGCAGGACCAAAATAAAACTGCAGTCGTTGCCGTATATTATCAAGACCGATACCATGGCCGCTATGCTGACTCTGCCCCAGCCCGGCACCGTTATCACTGACTTCAATCCGCAGTTGTTGTGCCGTGGTCATGCTTAAACACAGCCGCACCTGGCAAGCATGCTCAACCTGCCCCACCCCATGCAACACGGCATTTTCCACCAGTGGCTGAATTAATAAAGGCGGTAACAAAGTGTCGGCATTGACCTCAGCCGTGCACTCGATGCGAAACTGTAGCCGGCCGCCAAGCCGTATTTGCTGCAGCGCCAGATAAGCCTCACAACCATGTAACTCATCTGACAATGGCAGTAATTCGTCTTTACTGCGTTTCAGACTCTGGCGCAATAAATCTGTCAAATGATCAACCAGACAAAGTGCTTGCAGAGGGTTTAACTCAATACTGGCTTTTAGATTTGCCATGGTGTTAAACAAAAAGTGCGGTTCGATCTGAGCCTGCAACAAAGATAAACGGCTTTGGATCAACGCCTTTTCTTTGGCAAGCCGGGCCAGTTCAGATTCTTGCAACCGACGGTTCAGCTGCGCATCCCGTTCAATTAAAAATAACCAGTACACTGTCACACTGAATACCACCAGCGCGGTCAGCAGTTCCGAAGCGTAATCGTGCAAAATGCCCGTGATCAGCCAGCCAGCGATCAGCAGATTCAGCATCGAAGCCAGCATAAATGCAATCACAGCAGGCAATAAATAACGGCTGAAATTTGAGCCCTGCGGAAATACCTTCTGAGCGACCAGTACCGCACTGTGTGTCAGCAGTCCATAACTGTAACAACTCAGATAAGTTAACCAGCGATAATCAGCGTGATCATCCAGTAGCAGGATAAATTCAGCTAAAGCACTGCATAACAGCAGTACCCGCAGATACTCGCCAAACGCGGTACGAAAAAAAGCCTGCCATGGCTGAAAAAATGAGGTCACCCGCTAAAATCTCCCTTCAAAGCGCAAAAACCACTCCATGTGATGGGGAACCTGGCGATACACCGACTGGACCGGACCGGCAAAATGGCGCAAGCCAACTTCAATACTGTGCGCGGTCAGATAAGGCCAGCTCAGACGTGCCGTCATCACATGCCCCTGATCTTCAGGTGTATACTGCACATCCAGTTTCCCCTGCCAGTCTGGCTGTTCATAAGAAAAATACAACATTAAATTATGCGCTAATAAATTTGGCCTCAGAAACAGCGCCTGCCCGGCACCGAGCAGGCTGGCAGCCTCAGGCTGTTGCGACCATTGCGCAGCCTGGTCAAACACATTCTGCCACTGGCCGGCACTGAGACTGCGGCCATCATACCAATATTCGACCAACAGATTAAAACCAGGCTCCCAGCTGATAAAAGCCCCCATCAGCAGTTGCCAGCCATCCTGCAGTTGTTGCAACTGCACTGGCGCCACCTTCGGCTGCTGCCAGTCTGCAGCCGGCTCAAACTGCGGCTGCCAGCTGCGGTAGCGCCGGTTCCATAACGTTGTCAGATGCAGGGTCGTCGCATCCCCTACCACACCAACAGCACTGCCTCCCAGACTATACTGATGAGTCTCATCAATAAACAGCAACGCCTGCAGATCCCATTGCTGCACTAACTGATAATAACGCAGACCTGCACCATCTGGCCTGGCTGAGGCACCTTGCTGTTGTGAATTGCCACTGGCGGCCAGTAAGGTCCAGACCCCGCTATCCGTGAAACGTTCAGCGCTGATCAGCCAAGCACCTTCATCCACCACCACCCCCGTAGCCATCTGAGTTTCTGTCTGCATGATATTCAGTGGCTGATAAGCATAACCGACGCCCCAGTTCAGTCGTTTTTTGCCAACGGTAATCTCCCAGTCCCGCCAACTGGTATCCAGAAACAGCTCACTGAGGATCAATTCATCGCGGGTGGTAGGCTCGCCATCCAGCCATTGCTTGCGGGCCGCCAGATGACTGCGAAAACCATGTTGTTCCACCTCGGCATCCAGCACCACCTGATGGCGCCTGTCTGAACTTTGTGGAAAAAATAACGATCGCGCCGGCTGATAAAATTCAGCCGAACTGCGATAACTTAGTTGCAACGGCAGCGACTGGGACGCAGAAAGCGGCAGGCCTGTCCAGGTCAACAGACTACAGAGCAACGGCCAGCGCAACGTGCGACGCTGATTTAAAAAAACCATCCCACTCATAAACCCGCCACACTCCAGCCTGATCCGGCAACGACGGCTTAAAAGTCAGCCAGATTACTGCGCAGCAAAAATGCCGGATTAAAAATTTTGTCATCCAGCGGCATCTTTTCAATCGCCGTCAATGTCATGATGGTTTTATTGCCTGGCTGCATGCTGTTTTCAAAGGTCATGGCACTGATCCAGGGCTGATGGTGCAATTCGCCTCGCTCAAAGGTGGCGTATTTCGCTAATTTCCCCGATTTTAAATAAAACCAGGCTCGCAGCGGAAAATTATCGGCTGCAGATAACACCAGCAAAATGCGCTGATAACTGACACCGCCGAGCCGGGCATCCAGCCAGATCGCAACTTCATCTGCCGCCAGCGGGGTCGGCACTTCGCCAACTGCGACAGCAGAAGCCTGATAAGCATCACTCCAGCTTTGTGTTGCCAAATCGCCGACTGAGGCATCGCCCATTAATTTTTGCATCGGTGAAATTCGCAGTGGCTGGCGGGTCTTTGGCATAAAAATCCAGAAATTATCTTGTTGCATCAATACTTTCTGCCCGGCCTGGGCCGCAGATTTAAAAACTGCTAACGAACCTTTCCCCGGCTTACTATAGACATCATACAGCTGTGTTTTTGCCATCTGGCCTGCTTTAAATTCCTTGACCTCAGTCACAGTTTTGGTCGGTTGATCATTAAAACGATAGGTGTCCGCCATTTCCAGCCGTTGTTGCAGGGTACTGGCTGTCGCATACAGCGGCAGTAATAACAACAGAGTCCAGATCCAGCCATGACCTCGCGCTGCCAGTTGTGGCAAAGAAGCTGACATTCTATCGGCAGCAGGCCGATCACAAGTTGGTTTAAACATAAGCAAGTGCCTCAGTAACAGGTTTACGACAACCATTGCGAGCGGCTAACCAGGCTGCCACAGCACAAGTCACTGTCAGGACCAGTGTACAAGTCAGGGTTAACAACCAGGATAAATTGATCGCTACCGGAAAGCCTGTGGTACTGCCCGGCGGCGGTGGCATCTGGATATCAATCAAGGTCAGGCAGACAAACAGCAGCAGATTCACCAGCACGCCACTCAGGGTGCCAAGCAGGCCAACAATCAGACCTTCCAGCACAAAACCGCGGATAATTTCGGCCGGATAAGCCCCCATCGCAGCCAGCGTACCGATCTCCCGGGTCCGTTCCATCACCGCCATACTCATGGTATTGGAAATAGCCAGGAACACCATCAGTACCACAATGACTCCAAGCAGGCCAAAGATCCGGTCAAATAAGTTTTTTACATCTTTATAATAAAATGCCAGCGTCCACCAGGGGGTTACCGCGAGTTCCGGATGATATTGCTGTAACTGTTGCTGCTGATGCAGACTGTCGGCATCCTCAAATAAATGAATGGCGACAGTACTGACGAGCTGACTATCGACTAACTCCTGTGCCGCTGCCAAATGCGTGTAAATCAGACGCTTATTTAACTCAGGCACTGAAGCACTGAAAATACCACGGACCTGAAAATCAATGCCATTCATCATGTTATCAGTGGTAGTACTTAATAAAGTGACAATGTCGCCGACCTGCACTTTTAAGTTTTGCGCCAGACCACTGGCTAATAAAATTTCGTGTGGCTGGCCGGGAATTGGCTGACCTGACAAGGCCTGACCGGCAGTAAAGGTAATAAATGGACCACGGACCTGAAACTCGTTATATTCCACCCCCTTCCCGGTAAAAATCAGCGTTTTGTCACCGTTTGAAATCAGCCCCTGAAACTCAATTTGTGGTAATACCGCCCGGATCTGCGGATCAGCCTGATAACGTTGCTGTAACTCCCGGTAGCCCGGCAACCCATACTGCAACGGAAAATCCTCATCAGCGGCAAAAAATTCCGGCTTAGATAACACCAGATGCCCAGTTTCCCGGGCACTGTCCTCGGCTAATCCCTGATACATATACAGGCAAAAACCACCACCAGCTAACAGGACCACTGTGGCCACCATGGTAATGAGCATGGTAAACATTGAACGGCGGCGGTTTCGCAGCACATTCAGCCAGGCCAGCTTTATACTTTGCATGCAAGGTTCCCCATCTCAGCCTTCACCTGCGCACCATACTGCGTTGCCATGTCAGGCATCGCCTGCACTGGCAATACCGGCTCCATGCTTTGTAATTGCCCATCCAGTAAATGCAGGGCGCTGTCACAACGGCTCATCATCCGTTCATCGTGGGTTGCGATCAGGAAAGTCGTCTGATGCTGATGACCCAGTCGCCGCATCAAATCAATCACCATGGCCGCCGTGACACTGTCAAGATTGGCTGTCGGTTCATCGGCAATCACCAGGGCAGGTTGCCTGACTAAGGCCCGGGCAATGGCCACGCGTTGCTGTTGCCCGCCAGATAACTCATTCGGACGTTGATGCTCGTGGCCAGCTAAACCAACGGCATGCAGGATTTCCATCACCATGTCACGACGACGGGAAGTATTAAATCTGGCCAGCAGCAAGGGATATTCCACATTTTCAAAGGCGGTCATCACTTCAACCAGGT
This sequence comes from Rheinheimera sp. B2H12, assembly GCF_059620065.1. Classification (NCBI taxonomy): domain Bacteria; kingdom Pseudomonadati; phylum Pseudomonadota; class Gammaproteobacteria; order Chromatiales; family Chromatiaceae; genus Rheinheimera; species Rheinheimera sp. B2H12. The sequence continues at coordinate 3,573,472 of NZ_CM184363.1, forward strand.
TATAACGCTGAAAAATAAACCCCAGTTGTTCACGTCTGAGCCGGGTCAGGCTGGCAGGCTGCTTTGGCATCCGCTCGCCCTGGAAATATAAAGTCCCTTCATACTGACAATCGATTAAACCGGCAATGTTCAGTAAGGTACTTTTGCCACTGCCAGAAGGTCCGCACAGCGCAATAACCTGTCCGGCGGGGATCACCGCACTGATATCCCGTAGCGCCGGCGTTGCCACTTTGGCTTGCAGATACTGTTTGCTGATATGGTCAAATTGCAACATAGTGATCAGGCTCCAGCCAAAGACTTCAGCAACTCAGCCGCCTGCAGCCCTTCCGGTGTGGCGGGCAACCGTTCGGACAGTGGCTGTAAGTATTTGCGGGCGCTGACCGGATCTTTCAGTTTCTGGGCAGCGCTGCCTGCACACAGATACGCAGCCGCTAATTTCTCAAAAGGAAGTTGCTGTACTTCAGGGCTGCTCAGCACGTCCTGTAACAACCGATAACCGCTGTCCAGCCGGTTAAACATTTCTGGCACGGCGACAAAAGTACAGCCAGCGGTGTTTTTCACCCATACCGTCACGGGTAAACCTTGCACATACCGCTGACTGTCAGCCGGGCTTAATAGACTCAGGCTTTTATCTATCTGGCCCATGCCCGTTTCCAGGTACTTGAGCTGGCGCCAGGGCAAAAAACTGTCGCGAGCCATCATAGTGCCAGTACTGCCTAAAGCCGCCAGCACCAGCGGACTGGCTGGTTTTTGCTGGTACAGCTGCTGGAATGCGGCAAATACCCGCTCAGTGGCGTCACTGTCGCCTGCGACCGCAGTGTCGTATTCCTGCAGCAACTGCGCCGGTATATCCTCATTCAGGGCTGCCATTGCCGGGTTGTAACTGAAGGCTAAAAATACCAGCCATCCCAGCCGCAGCCTGCTTTGTTTCCGATGCTTCATCTGCCTTCCCCTTTTCTTTGCTCTGTAACCAAGCCTAACAAAGAGCCTGCCGAGCTGCTTTGTGATGAGATAAACCGCAGAGAGCGCGGGCAAACGCTGCCAGTCGCGGATAAACGGCAGCACAGCACATCTGAGCCGGTTTTTTTACCGGCCTCACTGCACCAGCTCCGAGCCAGCGGGCAATTCGGACCAGCCAAACTGACGGCGGATGTATTGACAGATCACGGCATATTGCTGGTGAATGAAAAAGTGCGGGCCCCTCAGTTGCACCAGCCGAAATTGGCCACGACTATAGTGCTGCCACTGCTGAACTGCAGGCAGACTGACCATCGGATCCGCATCGCTGAAAATAAAGGTCAAATCGGCATAGGTCAGGCAGCTGGCTGGCTGAACCGGCCAGAGTTCACACAGCTGGTAATCACTGCGCAAAATCGGCAAAAACATTTTTTGTAGTTCCGGCTGGCGGAAAAACTCGGCAGCAGTGCCACCCAGGCTGTGGATCTCCGCTAAAAACTCGGCATCAGATAGCAGATGTAAAGTTCGTGGATACGGCAGATGCGGCGGATTACGGCCAGACAAAAATACCGCTTCAGGTTCTGGCAGGCCTGCCAGCACTATCTGCCTGAGTAATTCGGTCAACACCAGGCAGCCCATACTATGGGCATACAGCGCATAAGGCCGCAACCGGGCTACCCGCGCAATGTCGCTGAGTAAATCTTGTGCTAACACGGCAATCGAACTGGCAAAAGGCTCGATCATCCGACGCCCATGCCCCGGGTATTCCAGCATCACCAGTTCAATTTCCCGCCCAAGCGCTTGCCGCCATGGGGTAAAAATCAATTGCGCGCTGCCCCCGGCATAAGGGAGCGCAAATAAAACTATCTTGGCCATCTGAGTCTCCATCACGGCGATACGGGCATCACGGCATGCGGTTGCCACGGCGAGTCCGGTTCGATGTGCAGTTCCAGCCCAATCAGACTGGTGGCAGGCTGTTGTACCAGTTGCGCCAGCAGAGCCAGAAAAATCTGGCTTAAGCTGGCAATACGACGGGCACTGAACAAGCTGCTGGCGTATTCAAAGGTCAGCTGCAGTTCACCGTCCTGTTCCCGGCAATACAAGGTCAGCGCAAATTCCGCCACCCCGCTGTCCAGTTTTACCTCTGCTAATAACTCGCCAGCAGTCTGCGCCACATCCTGGTTATGCAACACAAAACAGAATGCCAGCGGCGCAGCCTGATCGGCAGCAGAGGACTGAGCCAACAGCGCCAGCACGTCTTCATAGCAATAGTGCTGCTGATCAAAATCGGCCAGGGTATTGGTTTTCAACCGGGCCAGCAGCTGTAAAAAGCTCTCAGTCGGCTGCAGAGACTCGCGCAGAACCAGCATATTCATCAGTAAACCAACCATAGGTTGCAACTGATGGTGCTGCCGGCAACTGACCGGTGTCACGATCAGAATGTCATGGCCAGCCCCAAGCCGGTACATCAACAACCGATACGCCGCCATCAACAGTACAAATAACGAACAGTGACTGCTGACCGCGAATTGCCGCAACAAGTTGCTCAGCGCGAGCGGAACCACCGTATGCCAGTTGCCGCCGCGCGGATCCGGCATTGCCGGCCCTACGAAATCGGTCGCCAGCCTCATGCCGAGCTGAGGCTTGGCTAGTTTTTGCTGCCAGTAAGCCGCCAACTGCTGATAGGGCTCCGTCTGACGTCTGGCCAGCACATCAACCGCATAATCCTGATAATTCAGCGACAACGCCGGCAGTTGTTGCCCCTGACGCAATAACCAGTATTCCCGCAGGAAAATGCCAATCGAGGTGCCATCCGTGATGCTATGGTGGAAATCCAGCAACATAAAATGCCGTTGCACAGCGGTGTTGAGATAACAGATCCGCCACAATGGCCCTGCAGTGAGCACAAACGGCTGCACTTGCGCAGTCACCACTTGTTGTAAGAGGGTACTGAGATCAGCAGATTGAGCAGGAACATCCACAAACTGGACTGGCACGGCCAACTCTGGCAGCAGCCGTTGCCGGATCTCGACTGTGGCCGCGTCGGCGGCCTGACGCTGAAAAAATTCACAGCGCAGACTGCTGTGCCGGGCCGCCAGTTGTTGCAGCACCGCGGTTTCCAGGGCCGGATCAGCCGGATTGGCCAGTTCCAGCAGTACAGTGACATGGTGGACTGTGCTGTGTGGATCTTGTAGCCAGGCCTGAAACAACCGTTGCTGCGCCGGCGTCACCGGATAATCTTCGGCTGCAGGCTGGCCTTGGATCAGTGCCGTGGATGCCGGATCATCGCCGCGTTCCAGCGCCGCAATTGCTTGCTCAAGGCCACGCTGCTGGCGCAGCCGGCTCAGAAAATCGGCCAGACAATCTGTCGCCAGCAGATCAGAAAGTTCGGCCTGCAACGACAGCATCCGGTTCAAAATAAACAAAATACGGGCTGCGGAGATTGAATCACCGCCTAAGGCATAAAAATTCTGACTGAGCTGCAGTTGCTGGTAACCCAGTGTCTGCGCGATGACAAAAGTCACCACCCGTTCCGCCAGTTGCGAGATTGAAGGCGCAGCGGTCGCTGCAGTCTCGCTCTCAGACAACGACAGCACCTGGCTTTTGCGCGCCTGCGGGTACATGGCTCGCGGATCGGCGTCTGTCGGCGCTGACAGCTGCTGGGCAACAGGAGTTGGCGCCATGAAAGCCGCCTGCGGATCAACAAACCAGTACCGCTGCGCTAAAAAAGGTTGTGGCGGCAGATGCAGACGTCTGGCATCCGTTTGGGCGAACAACAAACGCCAGTCGATCTGGGCGCCGGCCAGATAACAGTCAGCCAACTCGGTCAGATTGGCTTGCCGGCCGCTGGCCGTTAAATGCTGCAGTGCCTGTCGGGCCTGCTCACTTTGCCGCTGTTGCTGATAAGGCGGCAATGCCAGTTGTACCCCAGCCGGTAATTCATGGTACGCCGACTGCGACAACAGGCTGACAAGCTGTGCCAGTTGCTGGCTCAGTTCAGGCCAGTCACGACTGCGCAAGGTCAGGCGATAAGCATGATGGCTCCGGCCAACCGCCAGCGTGTAACTTAAATTCAGCAGCGACAAACTTGGCTGTGTCAGCACAAATTGCCAAGTCCGTCGCACCGTTTCCAGCAACAACGCCGGATCACGTGCTGATAACAACAGCAGATAATCCTGTTGTGCTGCCTGGTGCTGCAACTCTGGCTGGTATTCCTGCAGCACCAGGTGAGCATTGGTGCCAATCAGACCAAAAGAACTGACGCCTGCAGTTAACGGTGCTGGCCCTTGCCAGGGCTGGGTCCGGTCTGTGACATAGAGCGGACTCTGACAAAAATCAATAAAACTGTTTGGGGTGACAAAATTCAGACTGGCGGGCAGTGTACGGTGCTCCAGCGCCAGCAGAACTTTAATCAGCGAAGCCAGCCCCGATGCGCCGACGGTATGGCCGATATTGGTTTTCACAGAACCAATACCACAAAATTGCTTCTGGCTGCTATGCTGGCGGAACGCATCACTCAAGGCTTTGACTTCAATCGGATCTCCCAACTGAGTGCCGCTGCCAAAAGCCTCAACGTATGAAATGTGTTCCGGCTTGATCCCGGCCCGCTGCCAGCATTGCAACAACAACTCTTGTTGTGCTCTGGCATTGGGGGCGGTGATGCCATTCGAGCTGCCATCACTGTTCAGGGCGATGCCTTTGATCACGGCGTAAATGGCATCGCCATCTTTAGTTGCCTGTGATAACTCCTTAATCAGCACCGCAGCCACCCCTTCGCCCCAGACCGTGCCACTGGCGCGCTGATCAAAAGTGCAGACCTGTGCCACGGTATTTTCCATGGCACCGACCACATTTTTACCCGGTAAAAAGGTCAGGTTAATACCGCCCACCAGCGCCTGCTGACAATCACCGGCCCGAATGGCTTTGATGGCAGCATCCAAAGCGACCAGACCGGATGAACAGGAGCTGTCAATAACCTGAGCCGGTCCCCGCAAGTTCAGAATATACCGCAACCGCCCGGCCAGTAAGCCGGTCCAGGAGCCTGTCATGGTCTGAAAGTCGCGATGATGCATCGGAATAAAGTGCAGATAATTGTTGATCAGCCGGTGCGTGTGATCGTTGCCGATAAACACCCCCACCGCCTGCTGCGCCAAATCGCTGCGCTGATAGCCGGCATCTTCAATGGTCTCCAGCAACACCTGTAACATCAGGCGCTGATAGGGGTCCATATGCAAAGCCGCTTGTGGCGAGATCCCAAACAGCTGCGGATCAAAGGTATCCACCCGGTCTAAAAAGCCGCCCTGAAATAATGGCATGTCATCCGCCATAACTGCCTTTAAATCAGCCAGTCTTTGCGTCGGAAAGTCGCGAATACTGCTGCGTTCTGCCAGCAAATTCTGCCAGAACTCGGTTTTATTCTCAGCTTCCGGCAAGCGGCAGGCCAGCCCGACAATGGCGATATCGCCACTGGACTGCGGCGTCGGCTCCAACTGCCGATCCAGCAATTGTAAAAATTGTAATGCCTGCTGTTTATCCAGTTGCTGCGTCTGTACCTGCTGCAATAAAAATCGCTGCAAGGCTTTTTTGCTGATCTCGTGCTCTGACATCTGAGCCTGGACTGTCATCTGTTCCGTCTCCTGCGCCCTGTTACAGCTTGGCCATAATGGTATCCACCGACGCATCACCAGCGGTCAGACTATCCATTAATTGTTCCCAGTCAGGCTGCTGAGGGCTGGCTGCCGGTTGTGGTGTGCTCTGGGTTAACTTTTGTGCCAGATATTCCGCCAGCACATCAACCGACGGATAAGAGAAGATATCGGAGATATCCACCAGACCCGGATACTGCTGCTCAATCACCTTTAACAGATGGGTCGCAATAATTGAATTCCCGCCCATATCCTGAAAATTGGCGAATAAATCCAGCTCAGAGATCCCAAGCACAGCGGCATAAATACCAGCCAGCTCGATTTCGGTTGCGGTCATTTCATCCATGGATTTACCCAAAATTTGTAACTGCACAGCGCGTCCCGTCAGTTCGGTCTGCCGTTGCGGTTCCTGCTGCGCGGCCTGCAACAATTGCTGCCGTAATTCAGCGGCTAACCGACAAGGTAACTGCGGACTGAGCTGGTTTAACACGGCTGGATTGATATCGGCTGGCACCAGATACGCCACTGCGGCCGGCATGGCCAGACAGGATTGCACCTGATGTAAACGGGCAAATGCCTGTTGATTGGTCAACGCCTGAAACGGTGTCATCCCGGTGTCGAGCTGATAGTCCACCGCCATACCGGTTTCACTCCAGCTCGGCCAGTTGAGGGCATGCACCGGCAAACCTGCCCGACGGGCAGGTGCCACTATCGCATCCAGAAAAGCGTTGGCAGCGGCGTAATCGCTTTGCCCTTCGCCGCCGAGTAAACCGGTAATAGATGAATACAGGCAGATAAAATCAGTGCTTTGATGTTGCATGGCCGCCAGGATATTCACTGTGCCCTGCAATTTTGCCGCCAGTACCTGGCGGAAAGTGTCTGCTGACTTTCTCAGCACAAAACCATCTCCCGCCACCCCGGCGGCATGGAACACGCCATTGATCCGACCAAAACCTGTCAGTAACGACTGCACCAGCGCCTCGGTTGCCTTGGCATCCGTCACATCCAGCCTGACATAACTCAGACTGGCGAGCTGAGTTTGCAACTGACTCAACAGTGCATATTTTTCGCCGTGCTGGCGCTCTGCTGGTGTTTGCCCCGACTCCGCCAGCGCTGCCCATGCTGCGGGCGGTGCCAGTTCAGCCCGACCAGCCAGCACCACATGCAACCGGCCATGACTGGCCAGTTCGGCGGCGGCTGCCAATCCCAGGCCACCCAGCCCGCCCGTAATCAGATAGACCCCATCCTCGGCATAAGCTGCAGCAGCCTGCGCTGGTAACTGAATGGCAGCCAGTTCTTGCTGATACAGGCTGTGCTGATCCAGCACGAAGATTTGCCCGGCGGGTAATTGCTGGCACAAGTCATACCAGTCCAACGCAGCACTGGTCAGTGCTGCCAGCGCCGCAGCACTGACATCAAGTACTTTACAGGGAATAGCGGCAGCTTCCATGGCAAAAGATAAGGCAAACAAAGCACTGGCGGCAGCCAGCGGGTTGCTGACTGCATCAGTGCCTGCAATATCTGGCTGCGGTGTGTAAGCACCACAACTGAGTAATTGCAAGCCACCACTGAGCCGATATTTGCGCTCAAGCAAAGCTTTGGCCAGTAAAAACAGCGCATCCAGACTGAGTTGCTGCTGCAAGGCATGCACCTCTGGCTGCTTCCAGCTGGCTGTCGGCGCAGCATGTAACTGGCAGGCCCAGACCAGCGTATCAATTCCCTGCGCCAGCGCACTGTCCAGCAAGGTCGCAATGCCATTGGCATCGGCGACAAAACGCCCAGACTGCACGTCGGTGGTGGCACTGGTTAACACCGCATGCCGCACGTCAATCCCGGACGCTTGCCACAGGCTGGCTAATTGCTGGCCATCCGGCTCTGACAGTTGCTCTGCACTAATCAGCAATACGGTTGCCGGTTGCAGGTCTGACCTGGCGGCTGGCCGCTCCACGCTCGTCCAGCGCATCCCGACAAACTCAGGCCGCGCTGGTGTGTCCTGAAAAGCAAAACTATGCACTTTTTTCGTGATATATCCCTCTGCGCGCGCAATCAGCCGACCTGACAGATCGGTCATCACCACATCATAACTATGGGTTTCTTCTTCGCCCGTCATAGGCCCGTTCGCCAGCACTCTGCTATACATCGGACTGCAAAACGGCTGATACAACTGGAAGGATTTATACATAAATGGCAAATAAGTATGGCCCGTGGTCTGGCTGACCAGATTCATCGCATTATCGAGCATCGACGGATGGATTTGATAATCCGCTAACTCAGCCACCAACGGCTCCGGCAACGCCAGCCGGGCCAGGGTTTCAGCACCGGCATGCCAGACCGACCGCACCGTGTCCCAGTGGGGCCCGAACTGAAAGACGCCGGTATCGGCTTCGGCCATATATTCAGCAATAACCATACTGGCCTGCTGCTGCACCCGCTGGTAACCCTGATCCTGCACCTGACTGTCGGTCAAAGGCCGGATAACACCTTCAACATGCTGCTGCCAGTGGCTATCATCCTCGGGCCCGCGACTGCTGATTTGAAAAAGGCAGTTTGTACTGTTGATGTCCCGACTTAATCGCAGGTGCAATACCCGCTGTTGCTGTGTATGCACCACCATAGGTTGCAGAAAAAACATATCCGCCAGCGTCAGCGCACGCAGCCCTAAAGCCTCTTTTGCCGCGACTCTTGCCATCTCCAGGTAAGTGGTACCTGGCACCACGCCAGTGCCATTAATTTTGTGATCGGCCAGCACCCACTGCTCTTCATTGCTGAACAAGGCTGCAAACAACCATTCTTCCGCCTGCTCGGTGCGCTGATGATGCACCAGTTGGCCAAGTAACGGATGCAACTGAGCGGAGAAACCTGCCACCTGACTGACTTTCGTTTCGGCCCAGTAGCGGACCCGCTCCAGCGGATAACCTGGTTGCGCCAGCCGCTGCCGACGTTCCTGCCGATAACATTGCCGCCAGTCCACTTCCGCCCCCTGGCAATAGAACGACGCTAGCTGACTTAATAATTCAGGCTGCGGCTGACTGAGGTAAAGCTGTAAACACGAGGCCGCCTGCTCACTCAGTTGCTTACGTTCGCGCTCTGTCAGATCGCCAGCCTGGCGCTGTGTTTTTTTCTCACTGACCATCTGATGCCCGCCGAAACTGATCCCTGCCGCCACGGATCCATCCAGCACTTGTAACGCCTGTGTCAGCCGTTGCTTCAGCTCAGCTTCGGTCCGGGCCATCACGCAGAGCCGGTGGTTATAATGGCCACGGCCAACCGCAGCGGTATAACAAAGGTCGGCTAAATTCCAGTTGTTGTCAGCAACAAACAGCAGATACCGATTGAGATAGTCCCGCAGAATACTGAGTTTTTTCGCTGAAATCGTCAGGCAATACAGGGATTGTGTCGCCGGCAGAACTGGCCGGGCTGGTGCTTCTGCCACCACCATATGACAATTGGTATGATTAAAGCCAAAAGAGCTAATCCCGGCCCGCCGCACCGCCCCTTCCGGTATTGTCCAGTCTTGCAGACGATCGGCCACATACAGCGGACTGCCAGCAAAATTGATATAGGGATTTGGCTGCTGAAAATTAATCGTGGGTGCAATTTGCCGGTGTTGCATCGACTTGATGACTTTGAATAAGGACGCAATGCCAGACGAAGCCACTAAATGCCCCATATTGGTTTTCAGCGAGCCAATGGCACAAAATTGGGCTTTGTCGGTGTAACGCCGGAATGCCTTGCTGAGGGCTTTAAATTCGATGGGATCACCAAGCACAGTACCGGTGCCATGCGCTTCAATATAACTGAGACTTTCCGGATGGATACCGGCATTTTGCCAGGCTTTGACAATGACAGCTTCCTGCGTCTCCGCATTCGGGGCTGTCAGGGCATTAGAGGCTCCGTCATTATTAATGGCACTGCCATCAATCACCGCGTGGATCGGATCACCATCTGCCAGCGCCTGACTCAGCGGTTTGAGCAGCACCATCGCCACACCTTCCCCCCAAACCGTGCCATTGGCCTGCGCATCAAAAGTGCGGATCACATTATCTTCTGATTCGACCGAACTCATGTTCATGCCGCCCTGGTACTTTGACTTCAGCTCGCCATGCACCAGATTAACGCCACCGGCCAATGCCAGGCTACACTCACCGCTGAGGATGGCTTTACAGGCCATATGCACCGATACCAGACTGCTGGAGCAGGCGGTATCCACCAGCATACTCGGCCCCCGCAGGTTAAACAGATAGGAAATCCGGCTGGCAATAATACTTTCCCAGGACCCCGTCAGTTGCATTGGATCTTTTTTGCTGTTAAAGCGATAAAACGCAACATTGGTGCCTTCCCGGCCAATATACACACCGGTATCAGTGCCAAATAAAGCCTCACCACCATAGCCAGCATTCTCCATCGCTTCCCAGGCCACTTCCAGGGTGAGTCGCTGATTCGGATCCATGTGGATAGCTTCGTTGGGTGGGATACCAAAAAAAGCAGCATCAAATTTATCGACATCCTGCATATAACCGGCAGGGGCAAACACATCATCCAGATCTTTCAGGACCAGCGCATTCCCGGTCAGATACTCCAGATAATAAGGATTACGCATAATAGGTTCGATATCTTTGCGTCGGCCAAGCGGATAATCCACGATACAGTTCAGGCCATCCCTTAATTGCTGCCAGAACGCTTCGGCATCTTCTGCCTGCGGAAAGCGGCCTGCCATCCCAATGACGGCAATCCGTTCTGCGGCTACAGCCGGCATTGGTGGCGATTGCTGTTGTGCCAACTCCAGCAACAGCTGTTTCGCTTCGTCCTGCGCTAATTGCTGAGTTGCCACCTGTCGCAGAATATAAGTTTTTAAGTTATTCATTCGCTTGCAATCCTTTTGTCATGCTATGGCAGTGCCGGCTAACTGCGGCACTGATCCTTAAATTAGTTGCTGAGCTTGTTCAAGGCTGATCTCTCCGGCAGCCAGCCGGGCCAGTTGGGTCGCTAAATCAGCGGCTACCAACTGAGATGCCGCCGGACTGGTCCGACTGGACGTTGTCGTTGCGGCAAGGCTGGCTTGGTGCTGGCGCAGCAGTGCGGCCTGCTGGCGGACTGTGGCACTGCTGAACAAATCCGCCATATCTAGCGCGCCGGGAAAACGCGCGGCAAAGGCTTTGTATTGCTGGGTGACCAGAATAGAGTTGCCGCCCAAGTCATTAAAATGTTCATCTACCGCCAGTTCGCTGACGCCCAGCACCTGAGCCCAGACCTCGGCCACGGCCAGGTCAAACGCATCCGGCTGCGCAATACCCAGCAAGCTGACCACTGCGCTGCCGCCTTGTGCTGTTACAGAGCTTTGCTGCAACTTGCGCAACAAGGCAGGCTCAAACAACAAAGCACTCTGGGTCACGTCGGTTTGTGGCCGGCTCAGATTCAGGTCGGCCGCCAGCACCACGGCCGGGGCCGCTGGATCTGACAGCAGGGTCAGCAACCGTTCCAGCGCGTCTTCAGTCAACAACGGCAAAAACAGTTCCTCCTCACTGACGGCACCGTAAGCTTTGGCGATGCCAGTTTCCCGCCAGGCCGGCCAGCAAATGGATAATGCCGTTAAACCACGCTCCCGCCGCTGCAACGCCAGCGCATCCATAAACCGGTTGGCAGCGGTGTAATCGCTTTGTCCGGCTTGCACAAACCAGGATGCGACTGAGGAATACAGCACAAAAAAATCCAGTTCATCTGCTGTGGTCAGTTGATCCAGCCAGTAAGCGCCCAGCATTTTTGGGGTCATCACGGCGAGGGTGGTCCTGTCGTCTTTATGCAGCAAAAAGCCATCGCCAGCCCGGCCAGCCGCATGGATCACGCCGGATAACCCCGCCACCGACTGTTGCCGGATCCTGTGCAGTAACGCAGCCATGGCAATCGGATCCGCCACATCCACCGCCTGATACTCGACAGTCACTTCGGCGGTTTGTAGCCTGCGAAGCTGCTGCTGTCTGAGCGACACAGCCTCCGTCGCTGTGGTCATTGCTGCATTGTCATCATGCGCTGGCAACGGCGTAGTCCCGGTTAAGATCAACTGGATCTGAACTTGTTGTGCCGCCGCCAGTTGCGTCAGTTTTTCCGCCAGCGCCAGCCCGAGCCCGCCACAGCCACCGGTGATCAGATAACTGCCGCCCGGGCGCAATACCAAAGTGTGTGCTGACGGCGCAGCCTGATAGGCACTGATACATTCTCGGTGCCAGCCGCCTTGTTGCCAGATAAAACTGCTGGCCGCATCCTGCGCGGGCGAGTGCTGCCACAATTGCGATACAGCCGTCAGGACAGCTGCAGGCGCTTCCGACAGGTCAATTTGCAGGTTTTTTAACTGTAACTGCGGATTCTCTGCTGCAGCCACCTGGGTATAAAGCGCCAACGCCGCCTGCAGCGGATCCGCTGCGGTGGCAAGCCCGGAGCAGATCACCATACCGGACTTAGCCGTTATTTTTTGCCGGATACAATGTTGCAGCAGTTGTTGTAAGGCCAGTAAAGCAGCCGGTGCCTGTTCAGGCGACGATAAGGACCAGGCCGCGGTGTAAATCAACAGTCCGAACTCAGCGTCCGCCCAAGCGGCAGAGTCGGCCGACAATAAGTGTGCTGCGGATTGCATGCTGACTCTAGCGCCGGCTTGCTGCAGCGCCTGTTGTAACGCCACTGTTGCCGCATCCTCACCAATCAGCAACACCGACTGCCCCGCAACTGCCACAGGGCTGATGGCTGATGGTGCCGGGCGCAGGTCTAACTGATAAAACTGCGGCTGTAGTTGCCGGTTCAACAACGGCAAGGTGCCAAACTGGCCGGCTTTTTTGATACCGTAGCGACCAACCCGGCCGCATAACTGACCTGTTGCGGTAAACATCAGCACCGAAAAACAGACCACTTCCGCTTGCCGGTCGCCTTCTGGTTGCAGATAAAACCAGCAATCCTGCGGCAAATTCTGCCAGATCTGCAGTTCCTGATAAAAAAACGGCAGATATAAATCTCCCTGACCGACTAAATGGTTCGCCGCATTAATCGCGGTATCCAGCAGCGCCGGATGATAACGATACTGTGATAAATCATCGCGATAAGCTGCAGCAAAGCTGAACTGAAACAAATATCCGCTGGCTGTGGCATCGGTAAAACCAGCGACAAAACTGCCATACCAGCGGGCACTGATTGCCAGACCACGACTGACATCTTCCTGTACCTCAAAGGCAATCTGCTGGCTGCAGCGCTGTTGCAGCTTGGCCAGTTGCAGCTCTGCAGGCAGTTGCGGTGGTGGCTGATGGAGCAGTGGCTGACCAGTGGCGCTGGCGTGTTCCTGCCACTGCTCATCCGCTGCCAAACTGCAGAGACTGATCCGAAAACCATCCGCTTGTGCTTGCCACTGCAAATGCAATTCTGCAGTACTGGCCTCAGCCAGCACCAAGGGCTGCAGAAACTGGATATGCTGAAACAGCAACGCCGGTTGGCTTTGTCGATAATATCGACACGCCAGTTCAAGCATCATTTCGACGTAACAAGTCCCTGGCAACACCGCGACACCGGCAATTTTATGCTCAGCCAGCATCCAGTCCCGCGTACTATGTAATGTTTTGCGACCCAGCCACAGCTCGCGACTGATCACGATGTGATCCAGCAACGGATGGCGCTGCAATGCAGTACCGCCATGACCCGGCTGATAACCACCGCGATGGAGCGCCAGTTGCTCCGCCGCCGCGCTCGGTTTTAACCAGCAGGATTGCATCTCGTAGGGATAACCCGGCAGGGATACCCGCTTGCCCTGATAAGATGGCACCGGTAAATCAGCGCCATGCAGATAACAATCCGCCAGAGCACGGATGACAGTACCGGCTGCTGCCGCTTGCACTGTGCTGCCGAGCTGGCTGGATAACTGCCTGGCCTCTGCGCTGTAATGTCGCTGCTGGCTTTGGGTGACTCGCCACAGCGCAAAGGAACTGGCACTGTCTGTCGGCAGCGCCGTAACGGCCTCATCATCGCTGATCAGCTGAAAAGCGCCACACTGATAACTGCCACTTTGCTCAGTCAGAAAGTGTTGTAATGCCGCCGCAAGTGCTGCCGTATCACGACCCCAGACCGCTAAACGCTGGTTAAAATGGGCCCGGCCAGTACTGGCGGTAAAACACAGATCTGCAGCCGACAGCGCTGGTTGCTGCTGACAGACCCGCAGATAACGTTCTGCCAGGGTCTGTAATGCCGCCGGACTGCGCGCCGATAAAGGTAACAGGTACAGTAACGGCAATTCTGCAGCGGCAGCCGTCGCCACCTGCGCTGGCGCTTCTGCTATCACCAGATGACAGTTGGTGCCACTGAGCCCGAAAGAACTGACGCCAGCAAGCCGGAGCTGACCCGGACTCACCTGCCAGGGTCTGAGCCTGTCATTCAGATACACCGGCGACTGCTCAAACGCAAGCTGCGGGTTTGGTGTCTGAAAATGCAGACTTGGCGGAATTTGCTGCTGTTTGAGTGCCAGCACCACTTTGACCAGTCCTGCCATCCCGGCTGCATTATCCAGATGACCTACATTGGTTTTGACACTCCCCAGCGCACAAAACTGCCGGCGTGTGGTATGTCGGCTGAACGCCTGACGGATGGCACTGAGTTCCACCGGATCGCCAAGTCGGGTCCCGGTGCCATGCGCTTCGAGGTAAGTTAAATCGGCCGGATCTATCCTGGCCGCTTGCCAGGCCGCCTGTAACAAGGCCGCCTGTGCACTGCTGCTCGGCGCCGTTAACCCCATGGAACGACCATCCTGATTCACGCAGCTCGCCTGGATCACTGCATGGATCTGATCACCATCCTGCAAAGCGCGGGATAATGGTTTTAACATCAGCGCAAATACGCCTTCCCCGATCGACATGCCGTCGCTGCGGGCATCAAAAGCCTTGGTTTGCCAGTCCGCCGCCAGGTTGTCGGCAATATCACGGGCGCCTATGCCAGTCTCGGCTTTCATCGGCAAGGGGACCAGATTCACATTCACAGCAGCCGCCAGCGCTTGCTGACAATCCCCTTGCGCCAGAGCCCGGCAGGCCAGATGAACCGCCACTAACGCCGATGAACAGGCGGTATCGACCACTAACGCCGGGCCGGTTAAATCCAGTAAATAGGAGATGCGGCCAGCCATCACAGAACGAATGTTGCCGGTAATGGCAATTTCGGCGGCATCAGGCTGCAAGGTATCAATCAGCGCCCGGTAATCTTCACCAAAATCATGGCTGGCACCGATATACACCCCCGTCTGGCTGCCACGGATAGCTGAGCCGGCATAACCGGCATCTTCCAGAGCATGATAACAATGCTGCAACAATAAACGTTGCTGGGGATCCATCAGACAGGCTTCCTGGCGTGACAGACCAAAAAAGGCAAAATCAAACTCATCAATCCGCGGCAGAAAAGCAGCCTGAAAATAGTCCTGTTGCTGATACCAGCCTTGCGCGGCATTCAGTCGCAAATAATCGGCTAATTGCTGCTGCCGCAGCAATGACAGCTGATCGATATCACTGCAACCGGTGGCCAGCAGTTGCCAGAAAGCGGTTAAATCAGCCTGGTTCCCAACCTGACCCGCCATCCCGATGATTGCGATGGGCAGTGCTGCAGCAGTACCACTGTTGTGCTGCAGTTCTTGCTGTACTGCTGCAGGCTGGAGCTGCTGCAGGGGCAATGGCACCTGACTGGCAGGCAACAACTGATCCAGTGCGATATCTCTAAGATCCACGTTTATGTCCTTCTAAGCCGCATTTGCGCACAGTTAACCAACTGTTAACTAACAATTTCTGGCAGTTCAGCCAGTAATGCTTCCGTTTGCGTCATCCGCAAAATCTCGTACAACCGTTGTTGTTGTTCCTGCTGCGGTACCTGCTTGCTGATCATGATTTGTCGCAGCCACCTTAACCCCTGTTGCATCTGACTGAGATCCGGCGTCGCCTGAGCGGACTCTAATTGCTCATGTAACTCACGCAGCCGCTGGTAAGGCAGCACCACCCCTTCACGATAACTGTGCTCATCAAAATTCTGATTGCGGGTCGCCACCGCCACCGCCAGACATTTGCCTAAAAATGCCGGCCGCTGTGCCAGGTTCCGAATGTCGATTTCCAGCTGTCGCTGTAACGGGGCGGCATCTTCCTGCTGATCCAGTGAAAACACCTGTGCTTTGGGTAAAATCATCTGAGTCAGTTTTTTCAGCACCACCCCAGGCCCGACTTCCAGATAAAGATCAATCTGAGCACTACTGAGTTTCACTGCGCTGAACTGTCCGGCGGCTAACTGCTCCAGACTGTCCTGCCACAACACTGGGGCACAAATTTGCTGCAGCAGACTGCTGGCGATGTCTGCGCCATGCGGATAGGGCTGTGCATTCACATTGGCAATCACCGGAATTTTTGGCGGATGAAACCGAATTTGCTGCAGCAGTGGCTGCAACTGGGCAACGGCTGGCTGCATCAGTGGACTGTGAAAAGCGCCACTGACCCGCAACATAATACAACTGGCCCCAGCGGCTTTGAGCGCTATCTCGACCTGTGATAAAGCAGCCACAGATCCGGACAACACCAGTTGTGCCGGAGAATTATAATTGGCAATCACCAGGCTGCTGCCATAGCCGGGTTGTAACTGACAGATCTGTTCAACCTGAGCTCTTGGCAGCTTGACCACTGCCATCATCGCCATATCACCTGGTGCACAGCAGGCTGCCATCGCTTCCCCACGCGCCTTGGCCAAGGTTAAACCATCGGCAAAATCAAGCGCTTCAGCGGCAATTAACGCACTGATTTCGCCAATGGAATGGCCGGCCAGGACCACAGGTGTTAAACCTGTGCTGGCGACAAAGTGGCGATAGGCTGCCACGGCACACAGCACCAGGGCGGGTTGGGTATATTGGGTCTGATTCAGCACCGCAGCCTGTTCCTGAAAACATAACTTCACCATATCCAGTGCCAGGACTTCCCCAGCCTGCCGGAACAATTGGCGCGTGGCTTCATCTTGCTGGTACAGTTGCTGCGCCATCCCGACATACTGGGATCCCTGCCCAGGAAACAACATTGCGATATTTTTCATAACTATCCCTTACTTCCTTTGATTAAACGGCGACGGATTTTTCGCTGGCAACCGCGGTTTGCAATAACCGCAGATACAAGCTGGCCAGCGCTCTGATTTTGTCCGGACATAAGCGTGAGCCATTAAAGATCAGCCAGCCTGCTTGCGCAGCAGTGTCCATTGTCCAGCTCAAATCAAATCCGGTAGCTAATTCGGCTGGCCCTGCGGCCGGTGTGACTGCCGCCTCAGACCAGAGGATAAACACGCCATGCGGATGTTGCGGCCCCAAGCGAGGACAAGCGGGCCTGATCGCATTTATTTGACGCAACTGATGAACAGACTGCACCAACTGCTCGGTGGTCGATAGTTCGGTAAAATTCAGCTCGATGTGCTGATAACCGCCAGCAGTCGCCAGGCACAGCGACAGCACTTGTTGTGCCAGCAACTTATGCAACAGCAAGGCGTGCATCGCCAGCAACACATCGGCCTCTGTGACCTGTAATGACTTGCTGAAGTGGCGTAACTGACGGCTGACATCGCTGTCCCAGCTCAGCGGTACCTGATACAGTCCAGCCTGGGCCGGATGACTGAGAAAATAGTCTGCCGGTAGCCGCAGCTCAGTCGCGGTCCAGTCAGCGGTCTGCGGCTGCTGCCGGTTACTGATGAACTGAGCCAGTTGCTGCAGTGTCGGATGGGCAAACAAATCGGCAACATCCAGCAGCCCTGGGTAATGTAATTCCAGTTCGTGATGCAGCATCACCAGACTCATCGAATTGCCACCCAGTTCGAAAAAGCTTTTGTCCGCCGCTAACTGGGCATGCCCAAGCAACTTTCGCCATAGCTTGCGGACATTGGTCAGTACTAAATCCGTGTCGTCGGTGGCAGAAGGCAGGCTGCATGCCTGCGCAGATTGCAACTCTGCCCATTGTGGCAACCGACTGCGATCGACTTTACTGTTCGCGGTTAAAGGCAAGGTTTGCTGCAACACAATAGCGGCGGGGATCATCGGCTCGGGTAACAGCTGGCGTAACTGCGCCTGGAGTTGCCGGTTAAATTCCGCAGCATTTAAAGCGCTGCCCGCCTGGCTGGGCGTCGCAAATGCCACCAGTGCTGGCTGACCGGCCAGATCCTGTTGCAACACCACCACTGCCTGAGCCACTTGCGGACACTGCAGCAGTACCACTTCTATTTCAGCCGGCTCAATCCGATGCCCGCGTAATTTAATCTGATGGTCAACCCGGCCAAGCATGATGAGCTCACCATTCTCCTGCCAGCGAACCCGATCACCTGTCCGGTACATGCGGGCACTGTGCGGCGAGCTGGCCGTCGGAACCTGTCCGTCCTGCCGGAATGGATTTGGCAGAAAAACCGCCGCAGTGCGTGCTTTGTCATGCAGGTAGCCGATGGCCAGTCCGGCGCCAGCTATCCATAGCTCACCACTGCAGCCGGGGGCAACTAACTGCTGCTGGCTGTCCAGTACATAAAATTGGGTGTTGCCGATGGGCCGGCCCAGGGTCACCACCCTACTCTGTGTCAGTTCCTTCACCGCTGACCAGACGGTGGTTTCGGTTGGACCGTACATATTAAAAATCCGCAACTTCGGCACTTGCTGCAGTGCAGCCAGATGCTGTACCGGAAAAGCTTCGCCACCGATACATAGATGACTGAGCCCTGCCAGCGCCGTCGTCGTCTGCTGGCCCTGAAGTAACAACTCAAGGCGGCTGGCTGTCATCTGTGCCACGGTAATACGCTGCTCCTGCAACAAGGCCCGCAATAAAGCAGGATCGCGTTGTTGCTGTTCGCTGGCCAAAATCAGCGTCCCGCCCTGACACAGAGTGACAAAGACTTCCAGCACAAAAATATCAAAGCTGACCGACGTTAATCCTAAGGTGCGTGCCTGCGCTGGCCAGCACAGCTGCTCTGTCATCGCATGAATAAAGTTCACAACACTGCGCTGGCTGATCAGAACCCCTTTTGGCTGCCCGGTCGAACCTGAGGTAAAAATACAATAAGCAGGCAACTCCGGCCGGGCCGCGCCCAACACTGAGTTCGCCCTGTCATTGTGCTCGTCCGGGAGCTGCGCCGTCAGGGTGCCAAGCTCAAGTAACTGACCAGAACCACTGGCCTGCCATGCGGAGTCGATATCGGGCTGCGCTGCCAGAGTTTCTGCGGTGGTCAGCAGTACTTTTGGCTGACTTTGTCCGAGCATCTGTAGGATCCGGGCTGTCGGATACGCCGGATCTAACGGCACATAAGCGGCCCCCAACTGCTGCACCGCCAGCATCGCCACAATCAAACCACTCTGCCGGGGTAACAGCAGAGCCACCAAATCAGCGGGACCAACCCCACGCTGAGCCAGCTGTGCACTCAACTGCTGCACGGCCTGATTTAATTGCTGATACGTCAGACTGGCATCCGTTGCCACCAGTGCCAATTGCTGGCAGTGTGTGGCGGCTGTGGCGGCAAATAATTCTGGTACTGTCGGCAGACTGTGATAATCCCGCTGCGTCTGATTGAAGTGAGACAGCAACTGCTGTCGCTCTGCCGGGGTCAACAGACTGATCTGCGCCAGCGACTGGCTGGGTTCCGCCAGCACCTGCTGCACTATCCATTGATACTGACTGGCAAATCTGGCTGCAGTACTGGCCTGAAACAAACTGCTGGCATACATCAGCCGGCCGGTGATCTGGCCGCGTTCAGTGGTCAGTTCCAGGGTCAGATCAAAGGCCGATGCCGTCACCGCGACCGGGACGGTAACGACCTGCAGATCTGCACGCTGTAATGAGCGCTGCTCGCCGGTTTCATAGATAAACATGGTGTCAAACAACGCATTACGACTTAAATCGCGCTCAGGCTTCAGGTTATCAATCAACTGCTCAAAGGGAAGCTGGCTGTGCTGATAAGCCAGTTGACATTGTGTCGCTAACGCCGCCACCAGCGCCGGCACATTTTCAACACTGTCCAGACGGGTTCTGATTGCCAGTGTCTGTGCAAACATGCCTAAAGTTCGGGCAAATTCGCTGTTGCCACGCTGGTCAACCGGCACCCCAACGGTCAGATCCTGCTGACCGCTCAGTTTATGCAGCAACAGCAGATAACAGCTAAACAGCAAGGTAAAAGGAGTGCAGCGTAATTCACCGGCGCGCTGTCGCAATAACGCTGTGGTGTCCGTATTGAACTGGAAATTGCTCACTGCACCACGAAAATCCTGTTGTGCTGGCCGCGGATAGTCGGTCGGTAACTGCAGAGGTTCAGGTAAATCAGCAAATTGCTCGATCCAGAATTGCAGTTGCTGGCGCGATTGTGACGAAGTGCAAAAGCTTTGTTCACGTTCGACATAGGCTGAGTAGTCGGCACCGGGCGGCGGTAACGCATCTCCCGCATACAGACTGAACAGCTCTTCAATCAACAAAGAAACAGAAATACCATCAAAAATTAAATGACTGAATTCCAACAATAACCAGTGCTGCTGTTGCTGTTCATCCATCGACAGTGTCAACCGCCACAAAGGCGCACTGGTGATACTGAGCGGCTCTGCAGCGGGCTGCAGCGGCAACATGGTAGTCGATTCGGCCTGGGCCTGGGCCTGGGCCTTACGGTGCAGAACCCGCAGCGGCAACACAACGTCGGTGCTGACATCACGCCTGACTTGTGCCGTCGTTTGCTCAGTCTGGCGATCACTGACCCACTGATAACCAGTGCGAAGTGCAGCGTGACGCTCAATCAGCATGGTCAGAGCACGCCGGAACTTTGCCAGATCCAATGCACCGCTCAGTTTAAAACCACCATTAATCCGGTAGGCCTGCTCGGCGCCAGGGAAGTGGCTCAGCACAAACATCCGGCGCTCTTCCGACGATAACGCATGGCTGCGTGTCAACAAATCGGCAGCAGAGCCGTTTCTGGCAGGCTGATCAGGACTGAGAGTACGGAAGCTGAACCCACCCTGCCTCAGGGTCACTGTGGCATATTTGATGGCCGCGACTATCTGCTGGATGTCTGCCGGCATATGCGCTGTCGAAAAAGCACCTGCGCGGTTCTCCCAGACGTAACATGCATAAATACCTTTTTGTAACAACAGCTTAAAAAATAAATCTGCTTCCAGCGATAACAATTCTGGCTGCACAGACGGCAGCAGATCATAACGGTAAACCGAGCTGAAATAATTAATCCGCAGCGGTACCTGCTCAGTCAGGAAAAAATCATTCACCTGCTCAGCAAAAGCCGTGGTCAGGTGATCCAACCGGCGTTGCAGCGCACCATCATCCTGCTTTAATCTTGTCAGCACTGCATGCGCCGCAGCCATCGCCAGGGGATGTTTACAGAAAGTTCCGGCAAAAAACGTCGTCTGCACCTGAGGGCGTTCTGCTTTGCGCTGACTGGATAACCAATCACCGCCGTCAATGGCATTCATCCAGCGAGCACTGCCTGCCAGCACGCCAATTGGCATGCCGCCGCCGACAACTTTGCCATAAGTGACTAAATCAGCTTGAATACCAAAGCGTTGCTGGATACCACCAGGATGGCAACGAAAGCCAAATACCATTTCATCAAAAATCAGTGCTATACCGGCATCCGCGGTCAATTGCCTCAGTTTTTGCAGATAAGCCACCGGTTGCAGCGCCGGGTTTCGGCTTTGCACAGGTTCAACCAGGATCGCAGCCAGTTCATCCCGATGCTGCTCGATTTGCAGCAACGACCTCTCCGAGCCATATTTCAGCACCAGCGTATCATCCACCATCGAGGGCACCACCCCGATCGCCATAGGTGCAGTCCCTTCCGCACTGGCCTGGGCCAGCACGCCATCAAAAGTGCCATGGTAGGAGGTGGAAAACCGCACCACTTTACGGCGACCGGTGACAGCCCTGGCCACCCGTAAGGCAGCCATCACTGCTTCGGTGCCCGAATTCGTAAAAGCAACCCGTTCGACGCCGGTCAGTTCAGTAATCAATTTGGCAACTTCGCCAGCCAGTGCCGATTGCGGTCCCAGGATCATGCCTTTATGGAGCTGATGGCTGATAGCCTCGACAATAAAGTCAGGATTATGACCAAACAAGTTACTGGTAAAGCCAAGACAGGTATCGATAAACTCATTGCCATCCAGATCGGTAAAACGACAGCCACTGGCCCGCTCGGCAACGAGCAGATAACCCAGTTCTGCCGTTTCTGGCTGATAATGCGCCCGTAATAACCAATCAGCCAGATGCAGGCTATGCGAACTGGCATTGGCTTTAGAGCTCGGTGTGCGTTCTGTGATCTGCTTTGTTAAATCGTCCACAAAGTGCTGCTGCTGCAGATTTAACGAGCGCGGGGTCCAGCTGATAGGCGCAATACGAGGCAAAACGGTTTCCACGCGCTGCGGCGACCGGACACTGCTTGCTGCTTGCAGGGAGCCGACGTCACTGGCAATCAGCGGCCCCGACGCTGCCGAAGCTCCGGCACCCGCACTGGCCAGCAATTGCAGTTGCTGTTCCATCACTTGCAATTGCTGCTTTATTAACAGTTGCAACTGCGGTATTGCCGCTGGCGGCTGGGCAGTCGATACCGCCGCCACTGGCAGTTGGGCAGTCGCAGCACTGGTCAGATCAGAGTCAGCCACTGCAGTGGCTGACTCTGGCTGCACTGGCATCTGCTCAAGCAGATAGCTCGCTAACCGCAGCGGGGTATATAAGCACTGAAAAAAGTCATTCAGGCTAATTTCAACCTGGAAACGCTGCTGGATGCCCCGACCCAGTTGCACCAGCATCAGCGAATCCAGCCCGAGTGATAACAAATGAACTTCTGGCCCCAGTTCCTCTTCATCAAAACCAGCAATCTCGGCCAGCATCTGACAAATCTGCAGTGCGAGCTGCCCCGCCAGTGCAGTGTCGGCCACTGCCACTGTTGACTGCACGATTTTCGCCGGAGCTGCCAACCGTTCAGCAGCTTCAGACACCTGGACCTCGGTAGCTGGTTCTCGGATCTCAAACCAGCAGGGCTGGCGGGCAAACTGGGTATTTGGCAATAGCGGCAACTGGCAAGGTAAGCTCTGATACCACTGCTGCCAGTCCAGTTGCAAACCTGCCTGATACAGCTGCGACATACTTTCTTGCCAGTGACGCCAATCATCTTTGCCGGAACGCAGCGATGGCACCAGTAACAATTCGGTCTCAGGACAGGTTTCAGCCACCAATGCTGTTAACGTGGCTGTGCCACCAATTTCAATAAAGCAACGTGCACCGGCCGCCACCATCTGCTGTAAGGCCGCGGTAAACTGGACCGGACTCACCAGTTGGCGTTGCCAGTAAGCTAAATCTGTCGCGCTGGCCGCATCCAGTTCAGCGCCGCTGACGCTGGAATAAAATCGGCACTGCCTGGTACCGGACACCAGCGGCGACAGCCCGGCGATCAGGGACTGTGATTCCTCAGTCACCAGCGGGCAATGAAAGGCATGCTGCATTGGCAACACCTCGGTAAATACCCGGGCGCGACTGGCTAGTTGGATCACTGCTGCCAAGGCTTCAGGGGTACCGGCAATGGTCATATTGGTTGGTGAATTCACTGCAGCTATCCAGACATTCCCCACTTGCGCACACCATTGCGCCACCTGGGATTCCGTCGCCAGAATAGCCGCCATCGCCCCTGACGCCTGGCTGTTACGCATTAACTGACCACGACGACTGACCAGCACCACCGCCATCTCCAAGGGTAACAAACCTGCGGTCACAGCTGCTGCATACTCACCAATACTATGGCCAAGTACGGCCGCCGGACGGATGCCTAATGAGCGCCACAACGCGGTTAATGCATAAGCCATACTAAAGGTCAGCGCCTGGCCAAACGCTGGATCTTGCTGCAGTGGCTGTTCAGCTTGTTCGGTCAGGGCCAGATGCAGATTGATACTCAGTTGTTGCTGAAATAACTGAGCGCAAAGATCAAAGGCGGCCCGGAACACGGCTTTTAACGGATACAAGCGCGCAGCGATCGCCGGATAAACCGCGCCCTGGCCGGTAAATAAAAATACCGGTTGTACCGAGGCCTGAAACTTAGGCACAGCCCGCAGTACTGACAGCTCTTGCTGCTGGAATTTGGTTAACTGTCGCGCCAGTTTGGTGCGCAACTCAGCAAAAGAGCTGACAACAGTACTGAATCTGGCCGGATAATCGCTGCGCATCAGATTACTGGCCTGACAAAAACGACCAAATTCAATGCCTTCCAACTGCGGGAGCTGCTGCAACAGATACTGTAAATTGTGGTGTAAACTTGCAGCCGATACTGCGGACCAGCTAAACAAAAACGGCGCTTGCTCTGCTGTGGTGCCAGCACTGTCTGGTTCGGACGACACTGCCGCCGCAGACCAGTGTTGCAGTATTAAATGGGCGTTGCTGCCATTGATCCCGAGCGATGTGATAGCACCGAGCCTGCTGTTGCCTGCGGGCCAGGCCGTGTTTTCCCTGACCAGCTGTAATGGGGACTCAGCCCAGTTGATCAACGGATTGGGCTTTTGCAAATGCAGATTGGCTGGGATCTGACCATGTTGCAGCGCTAACACCAACTTGACTAAACCAGCCATACCAGCAGCGGCTTCCAGATGGCCTAAATTGGATTTAACACTGCCCAGCAATAACGGGCGCTGCCTGCCTGCAAAGACTGCAGCCAACGCCGCAGCCTCCTGCGGATCTCCCAAACGGGTGCCAGAGCCGTGCGCTTCCAGGTAATCAATCTGCCCGGCGTCGCAACCTGCCTGTTGCAATGCCTGACGGATGACGCGTTGCTGCGCAGCGCTATTTGGCACTGTTAAACCGCCATGATGACCATTATGATTCACTGCAACAGCGCGGATCACCGCCAGCACCGGATTGCCATCCTGGATCGCTTGCGCCAGCGGTTTTAACATGACAGCAGCAGCGCCTTCACTGCGGATATAACCATCTGCCGCATCATCAAAGCTGCGGCAACGGCCAGTGGCAGACAGCGCATTCAGTTGGGAATAACTCAGATGACCGTCAGGTTTTAAAATCAGATTGACGGCCGCAACCAGCGCTTGCTGGCAACTTCCCTGCCGCAATGCCTGGACTGCCTGATGCACCCCAACCAGTGAAGATGAACAAGCCGAATCTAAAGCAATACTTGGACCTTCTAAGCCAAAGACGTAGGAAATTCGGCCTGCGGCGGTATTAAACATATTGCCGGTTGAGGCATAAGGCCCAGTCGGGTGGCCCAAATCACGGCCGACCTGGGCATATTCAGCAGAGGAGATCCCGACGAACACTGCGGTGTCTGATCCCTGTAACGCCGGGACCGCAAAGCCGGCATTTTCTATCACTTCGTGACAGACTTCCAGCAACAGCCGCTGTTGGGGATCAATGGCCTGAGCTTCTTTCGGTGCTATGCCAAAAAAGTGCGGGTCAAAACCACTGATATCCGCCAAAAATGCGCCTTCCTGTCCACTGTGCGGCAGATTTTTTTGCGGATCCTGCGACCAGCGGTGGCTTGGCAGCGGAGCCACCGGATCCTGTCCGCTGCAGAGCAATTGCCAGAACGCAGCCGGCGTGGCCGCCTCTCCCGGGAAACGACAGGCCATACCGATAATAGCAATATCCTGCCCGGCAGACAGCCCGGCCGTTGCGCTGTCAGTTGCCGGTGCTGCCGGTGCTGCCGAGCGGGCCGCCAGCATACAACTGGTCAGTGCATCAACACTGGCGTGATCCAACACCGCGACTGCCGCCATTTCAACCGCAAACTCAGCTTCCAGTTGCTGTTGCAGCTGTAACAACCGGCTGGATGCCAGCCCAAGATTAAAAAAACTCTGCTGGTCATCCAGCGCCGACAGGCCGGTCTGTTCCAGCACTAAGGCGCGGATCCGTTGCCGGATGTTTTGTTCAGTCGTCAGCAATTCACCGGCTGACATCGAGGCAGACTCTGCGGCAACAGCCTGCAACCCACTTTGCCGTGACTGCGCTGTAGCTGCCAGTGCTTCGTCAAAATCGCCAGCCAGAAATTGCTGTCGTAACCGGAAGCGCTGTACTTTACCACTGGTGGTTTTGGGGATCCGCTCTACCGGCACCACATAACTGACCTCCAGCGCAAAGTGCTGCCGGATGATGTCGCGTACCTGAATCGCCAGCGGGCTAAAGTCCTGCCACTGTTTTTTATAATAAACAAACACAGCCAGTTGCTCACCGGCATTGGCCGGTGCCGGAATGGCACAGGCAATATACTGATTGAGGGCAGCATCACCAACGACTTGCAAAATGGCCCTTTCAATATCATAGGGAAAGTAATTCACGCCGCCCTGGATAATCATTTCTTTTAACCGGCTGGCAAACACCAACCGGTCTTGCCAGATAAAACCCAAATCTTCGGTATTGACCCAGCCATCGGGCCGGACCGCTTTTTTCGTGGCGGCTGGGTTTCGGTAATAACCTGCTGTGACATTCCCACCGCGGATTTCGATACACCCTACCACCCCTGCCGGCAGTTCTTGTCCAGTTCCATCCGTGATCCGAACCTGCATTGATGGAAACACCACACCACAATCCACTAGCGTGATCGCCGCCGGATGCTCCGCCTCAACCGGCACAAAGCGGTCATGCAGATTGAGTTTGGTTCTATCTGCGATCAGGGTTCGAACGCCATCGGCAAAGTCACACAACGACACCATCAGTGATGCTTCAGCTAAACCATAAGCACAACGCATGGCACCGGCAGGCATGCCGTATTGGGCCATTTCTTCGCAAAAAGCCTGGCACAGCTGGGGTGAAATGGGTTCAGCGCCATTGACGATAGTGCGGATACAGGACAAGTCCCAGTCCCAGCGTTCATGCCGGCGTCGTTTATACAGTTTTAACAAGTGCTGGTAGCCGAAATTCGGCGAACCGAGAATACTGGCGCGATGCTTATGCACGGCCTGTAGCCAGATAGCCGGGGACCAGACATAAGTTTTAGTCGGAATATGTACTTGGGGTAATGCCGCGACCAGCGGCGTCAAATGAAAAGCAATCATACCAAAATCATGTGATTTCGGTTTCCAGGTTAAAAACACATCACTGTCGGTCAGACCAAAAGTCAGCCGCATATCTTCGATGTTCACCAACAAATTACGATGCGTCAGCACCACGCCTTTTGGCTGTCCGGTGGAACCGGAGGAAAACTGGATAAATGCAATGTCATCTGGCCCGATCTTGGCCGGTAGCGCCAACTCGGCGCTGGCAACCTCAGTGTCAGCGATCACCCGCAGCTTCGGCTGCACCTGCTGGCGAAAAAATTCAGCGGCCTGGCCGGTCGGATCAAAGTTGTCGGCATGTTTCAGTAAACGCTCAAAGGTATCAGTCCGATCCGTCACTAGCCATGGTGCCCGTAGCACCGGCCAGACACTGGCAATTTTTTGGGCATGATCGGGTACATCGGCAAAAGCTAAAGGAATGGGGACAATCCCCCCCAGTAAACAAGCCCAATAAAGTTGTAAAAAGGGAGATAAATCATCCAGTTGTAATACCAGCTCATCACCAGGCTGCACACCATGACTGCGCAGCAGACTCAGATAGCGCCGCGCGCCCTGCCATAACCCGTCATAACTGAGAAATTGTTCATCCTGCAGACTATTGGTAAAAAAAATACCGTGCTCACTTTTTGCGGCCTGTTGCAGTGCCTCATTTAACGTTTGATACATAGTGCTTCGTCCTTGCCTGACTCAGGTTTACGTTAAGCTTAAGGGCTGACCAGATGTGCTGCCGCCACGCGACTTGCTGCGACCGGATACTGGGCCTTCAAAGCTGGCCGGTAATAATCGCGCAGCGACTGACCGGCGATCATTAATTGCTGGATTTGAGATGACCCCTCAATAATTTCCAACACTTTAGCTTCACGAAATAAGCGTTCGACCGCGTAGGCTTGCCACAATCCATTACCACCAAACAATTGCACTGCATGATTAGTGACTTCAACTGCGGCTCTGGAAGTAAAATATTTAGCGATATTGGTTTCAGGGACAGCGCTGTCATCGTTGGCCGTGCGCAACGCGGCAATTTTTTCGCATAAGGCCCGGCCACAATGCAATGAAGTCGTCGCATCCGCGATCATGGCCTTGATCAGCTGATTTTGGGCGATTTTGCTGCCAAACTGGCTTCGACTGCGGGCATAAGTCACCATTTCCTCCAGCGCAGCTGTGATGATTGCCAGTCCACCCCAGGCAATACTGTAACGCCCATAAAACAGCGCAGTGTTTGCCACCATGCTAAATCCCATACCGGCTTTACCAAGCATGGCATCGGCTGGGACAAAAGTGTCTTCAAACCAGAGTTCGGCCAGATGGGCTCCACGACTTGCCAGCAAACCTTGCATGGGCCTGCTCTGCACGGCACCCTGCCGGCGATCCAATAAAAAAGCACTGATCTGATCAGAGTCCTGCGCTTTGGCCAGCACCAGCCATAAATCAGCGATAGCGCCGTAGGTAATCCATTTTTTGTGACCTGTCAGCAGATAACCACCAGCAACAGCACGATAACTGCTGGTTATTCCGGCCGCATCGGAACCGGCCCCTGGTTCTGACAAGGCAAAACAACCAATAACCTCGCCACTGGCCAGCTGTGGCAGCCACAGCCTTTTTTGCGCTTCAGTGCCAAGTCTTGCCAGGGTTTCTCCCACCAGGCTGCTATGCACTGTCAGTAGTGCTCTGACCGAATTACATCCTTTGCCAATTTCTGCGGTGATTTCACCATAGGTCAATGCATCACAGCCTTTGCCACCATAAGCTTCTGGCAAAGGCGCGGCTAACAAACCGGCTGTCGCCATCTGCCGGATCAGCGCAGCAGGCACACCTGCTTCCTCGAAGGAACCTGCATGCGGGCGTAGCTGGCTGGCTGAAAAATCCCGCGCAGCCTGCAGTAATTCAGCATGGTCAGACCGCATGTGCCACTCCCTGTAAACGCTGGGTCAGTTGCCACATCGCATCCACGGAACTGAAATTCAGCAGCAGAATTTCGTGATCAGGTACTTCAACAGCAAACTCACGTTCGATAAAAGTTAATAACCGCATGGCAAAGGTCGAATTGACGAAACCGCAACTGAAGATATTACTGTCATCGTGCAGCTCAACATCTTCGTCAAACACATTCATGTTGCTGGTGATAAATTGTCTCAGCTTGTGGCGGCATTCCATTTCAACAACTGGCACAGGATTCTCCTTTCATCGGTTCAGCCAGCACCTGAATGTAAGCCGGATAGCTGGCAATAGCAGTTAATGGGTGTTCAAACAACAGTTGGTCATGGGCGTCGCGGCTGACTTCAACAAAACCGGCGAACTGATAAGTCACCAGCATTTGTCGATTTCTGGCCGTGCGGCGAAAGTCAGCCTGTAATCTTAAATGCCGGGCATTGGCATACTGCATCAGGCAACTGAGTAACACTGAGCCGATGCCGCGGGAAGCGACCCGGCATGACATCAGCAGCAAGCGGATCACCAGCCGATCGCCCTGCTGTTCCGTCAGGACAAGGCCAATTTTGCCGTAGCTACCGTATTTGTCAGTCAGCTCACACACCCATAACTGATGCTGGGCAGAATCCATCAAGCTACGAAGTTGTTCGGCACTGTAGCTAATACCGGTGGAATTAAGCTGATTGGTACGCAGTGTCAGTTCTTCCGCCCTCAGCAGATCGGCGTCCGTCGCAAAACTGATCCGTAATTGCATTTGCAGTGCCGCTAAAAACACCTCAGGCGTACCGCTGAACTGTTCTTCATCTTGCTGACGTTGCTGCTCCTGCTGGTAGCGTAACCGGCGCTGACCGGCATCATCTGCCATAGGCGCCAGCCTGATGCCGTCAAGCTCTGGCAGCAGCAAATAGTGGGCAGCATCCATACACTGAATGGTGGGGTGAACAGCCTGAACTTCTTCCCGTTCAAACGGCTGATCATCAATAAACATAAAAGCATCAATGCCTAAATTTAATCTTGACCGGATCCGTTCAACACTGACAGATTTGGCGTTCCAACTGATTTGCGGATACAGGAAATAGTCCGCCAGCCCAAACTGCTGTAACTTGGCCATCGCATCGTCATGATTATTTTTACTGGCAATCGAATGCAGAATGCCTTTGCTGTCCAGAGTTTGGATCAAAGCTGCGATGCCAGGTCTCAGCTGTACATCATCTCCTTCAGCCAGGATACCGTGCCATAAGGTGTGATCTAAATCCCAGACAATACACTTAATCGGGCGTTGTAACTGACTGGTTAAGGCGGTGTCAGCTGCCACAGATGATAAGGTTGTCATGTCGAGCCCTCTTGGTAATGATAAAAGCCGCGGCCACTTTTCCGGCCATACAAGCCCGCATCTACCATCTTTTGCAGCAATGGGCAGCAGCGGAATTTAGGATCCTGAAAGGCGTCGTATAACACTCTGAGTGACTGCACCACGGTATCCAGCCCGATTAAATCTGCAGTTTCCAGTGGCCCCATGCGGTGGCCATAACCCAGCTTAAAGATACTGTCGATGGCTGCAGGCTCCGCAACCTGGTCCTGCACCAGAAAAGCGGCTTCATTCATAAACAAATGTGATAATCGGTTGGCGACAAAACCAGGCATGTCCTGAACCAGAATGAATTTTTTGCCAAGTTGATGCAGCCATTCGCGGCAGTAGCGGATAGTGGCTTCACTGGTATAAAAACCTTGCATCACTTCAACTGCAGCAGTCACAGGCACCGGATTCATAAAATGCATGCCAATGACCCGGCTGGGATCTGGCATTAACGCGGCGAGTCGGGTAATAGATAAACAGCTGGTATTGATCCCAACATAGGTCTCTGGCCGACAGACTTTGGCAAGTTCCTGATACAACGCTTGTTTAATTTGCCAGTCTTCCGGCACATTCTCGATAATCAGCGCTGTATCTGCCAGCGCACAGATGTCGGTGGTGCCATAAATTCTGGCGGAAATATCCGCTGCTGAACCAGGCTGCCACTCGGGTTGCAGCATACGGTATAACCGCAGCCGACCTGCTAAACTCTGTTTCGCGCTAGCTAAAGCATCTGAACTGATGTCATACAAAACAACCTGATGCCCCGCCGCCGCACAGCACAAGGCGACATCAGCACCCATCACCCCTGCACCTGCAATTCCGATCATATCCATGATTGATCCCGCGTCTGTTTATTAAACCAAGCTGTAATGCCCGAACCGCAAATCCGAGCTATCAAACACATTTTCAGCCTGCAGCATCCGACCGAAAAACAGCAGTCACTGGATAAATCATCGGCTGTTTGATGCCAGCTATTGAACATGCTGTTGTTCTGCAGCGAGTGAACGGTAACAAAAAGAAAATGACAAATGACTAGCAGAGCTGGGATATCACAGTAATATCAGACTTTAATAATTGGTGCAGAGGCACCAGTCCCGATAAGGTTTAACTGTGGAAAAAATATGACTGGCAGCGAATAACAATGACAAAATAAAGTCAGAGCCTTATCAACTGCATCCTGCCACGTTGCACAAAGGGTAAGTGTCACCTCATCATCTGGTTTACAGCAAGACCGTTGTGCCGACTTTATTTCAGCTGTTGACTGGCAAAAATGCAGTACTGAGTTCAAAATAGCCATCTTTACAGGCAAACCGCATCTGAAGTACAAAGCAGACAAATTTGTATTTTCGGGTCAATCTGTGGCAGCAAAGGTAAACTGTTGTTGCCTGCTTTTTTAACTAATTCAGGCTATGCTGTGTAGCAGGTAATCAGGAGTCATTATGGACCACAGACGATTCAGCCGGATCTTATTTAGCAGTGATGCCCGATTATTGTATGTTCAGGATGGACAGAGCCTGCAATTTAAAACGGAGCTGCTGGATTTATCGTTAAAAGGCGCTTTGGTGAAAAGGCCGGAACAATGGCAGTTACCGGATGGTACTGCGCTGACGTTAGAATTTTTACTGAATGATTCTGAGTTGATATTGCAGATGGAAGCTGTGGTTGCGCATAGTCATCAGCAGAGTATTGGCTTACGCTGTGAAAAAATTGATATTGAAAGCGCCAGCCATTTACGTCGCTTACTGGAGCTGAATATCGGTGATGCCGAATTATTAAGCCGCGAGCTGACTGAGCTGTCGAATTAACCTTCAGCGCTGGCCCGCAGCTGCTGCCATGCGGGCTGGTACTGCAACGCCATCACTCTGCTGCAGTGCTGCTAAAGCTTCAATTGCAGCCGGATAACCTGCCTTAGCTGCCAGTTGCATCAACTGCTGCCATTGCGGCCAGTTTTGTTGTTGTCGCGCCAAATAAGCAAAATAATATTGCACTGGCATCAGCAGTTCAGCTTGTTGTAATTGCTGCTGTATCAATTGTAAATACAATGCCGGCATCGCCAATTCATAATGTTGCAAATGACTGTCAGCCGCCACCACCCGATAAGCTTGTTGTTGTAACTGCTGGCAGGTTGTCACTGCGGTCAGTTCAATATCTGT
This sequence comes from Rheinheimera sp. B2H12, assembly GCF_059620065.1. Classification (NCBI taxonomy): domain Bacteria; kingdom Pseudomonadati; phylum Pseudomonadota; class Gammaproteobacteria; order Chromatiales; family Chromatiaceae; genus Rheinheimera; species Rheinheimera sp. B2H12. Next base: position 3,605,548 of record NZ_CM184363.1, read on the forward strand.
CGCCGCTAACTGCCAATGCTGTAGATAGGCGGCAACATCGGCTTTAGCAAACACTAAATTTGGCGTGATCCGGCCTGGGACACATTCATCCGCAGCCACTGCCGCACTCAATGGATATTCATCCAGAAAACCAAACAGATGACTCAGTTCATGCCTCAGCAGTGCCAAATCGGCAGTGGCTGGCAACTGTAACCAGCCATTGTTATAACTGGCATGGCCACGTCCTGCCAGCACCACCAGTTGGGTGGCTTTGCCTTCTAATACCACAGGTAACAAGGCTTCGGTCTGACAGTGGATCCGTATGCCTGGCTGTTCAGTACAAGCTAACTGACGGCTGTCGATAAACTGTGGCGGATTAAAACAAATGGACAACGAAGATAGTTGGGGATCTTGTTGCCACTGTTGTATCAAACCAAGCCAATTGCGGGCCGAGGCTAAAGTGCTCAACACCGGCTGCAAGGTTAAGCGACAAGCGCTAGCTGACTGCAACTGTTGCAAATAGGGCAACTGCCACTGGTGCTGCAGTTGCTGCGGCAGCAACTGCCAACCGCCCAGCTCAGCCTGCACCTGATGTAACTGCTGTTGTGCAGTTGGTTCTACTGTGGCCGTTTGGGTTCTATCTGCTAATTGCTGTACCCAGGCTAATAAATCCTGACTACTGAGCTGCGGCTGTGCTGCTTGTTGCGCTGCCAGATAAGCTGGTACTGCGGGCCAATAGCCCTGCTCAGCCGCCTGTCGATACAAAGTTGCAGCGGTATCAGGTAACTGCCGCGCCTTCGCAGTTTCTGCCTGCTCAAAGCTGAGCTGACCAGGGATATATGGCGCAGTGGCTGGCTGGCAAGCCGTCAGCAGCAATAAAAAAAAGCCAGCAAGCCGGCTTTTTTGATCCAAAGGCAGACCCTTAATGCGCATGGGGTTCTGCTGTGTCAGTGGCATGGTCGGCGTCGTGTTGACCAAGGCCGTAGTGCTGGCGTAACAACTGCATTTCAACTCTGGCATACCGATATTCAACAAACTCATACACATTGGTGGCTAGCGTCTTTTTGTAATACTCCAACGCCAAGCTTGGGTTGTGCTGACGGCTATGCCATTTGGCCAGGTAAAAATACACTTCGCACAGCTGCTCAGCCAATTTGGTATTGTCACTGGCATCAGTACTGGCCAACTGCAACAATTGCGCTTCACTGATTTGACCGAGGTAAAAAGCAACGATATGGCGAGCCCAGGATTGCTGATCCAATAATGGATACTGAGTTGCCAGTCGTGTTTGAGCGGCTTGCTCTGATATCTCCACTTCCGCCAGATATAACCAGAGTGAGCGGTAAGGATCATCTGCTTTTAACTGCTGAAACTGCTGAAAGTCGGCAATGGCCAAAGCTGTTTTACCATCATATTGCAAGGCAATAGCGCGGTTCAGATAGGCATATTCGTAATCAGGTTGGAGTTCCAGTGCTGAATCGAAAGCTTCATAAGCCTGTTCAAAATCACCGGCTAAACTGTGGTGAATACCAATAATGTTATAGGCATCCGCCATATCCGGTTGTAGCCGGATTGCACGCATAAAATCCAGCCGCGCCAAGGTTGGTAAACCGGCACTGTCAAACATCACGCCACGGTCGTAAAACAGCCGGGCTCGCTGATCTTCTTTTAATTCAGCAGATTGCAGCAGCTCCGAGATACGGGCTATGGCGATTTCAGTGCGATATGGGATGGTCAGTGGTTCAGGTGATAACGGTTGCTCAGTCAATACTACAGGGGCTGTTGCTGCAGTGCTCTGGCAAGCACTCAGACCAACCATACTGAATAACAACAGACTGGCAATTGCCAGTCTGTTGTTAAGCCCGTTCGGCTTAGTTTGCAGCTTCAACATTGGCTGTCGCAGCTTTTTCGCTGGCTTCTTTGATGCTGAGGCGAACACGACCTTGTTTGTCCACTTCCAGCACTTTGACCTGAACTTTCTGGCCAACGCTTAAGTGGTCGGCAACATTGCTGACGCGCTCATCAGAGATTTGAGAAATATGCACCAGACCATCTTTACCCGGTAACACATTGACAAAAGCACCGAAATCAACGATCCGCACCACTTCACCTGAGTACACAGCACCCACTTCAATCTCAGCGGTGATAGCTTCGATTTTGCTGATGGCAATGTTGGCGGCTTGTGAGTTGGTCGCGGCAATTTTCACGGTACCATCATCTTCGATCTCAATGGTCGTACCAGATTCTTCAGTGATTTGACGGATCACTGCACCACCTTTACCAATCACGTCACGGATTTTCTCCGGGTTGATTTTTAAAGTGTAGATACGTGGTGCGTGCTCAGACAATTCTTCACGGTGCGTGCTGATCGCCTGGTCCATCACGTTCAGAATGTGAATACGAGCCGCTTTGGCTTGTTTCAACGCGATCTGCATGATTTCTTTGGTGATACCTTCAATTTTGATATCCATCTGCAGCGCAGTGATACCTGCTGTGGTACCCGCTACTTTAAAGTCCATGTCACCTAAGTGATCTTCATCACCTAAAATGTCAGAAAGAACCACGAAGTCGTTGCCTTCTTTCACCAGACCCATGGCAATACCAGCCACAGAGGCTTTGATAGGCACACCAGCATCCATCAGCGCTAAAGAAGAACCACAAACTGAAGCCATTGAACTTGAACCGTTTGATTCAGTGATTTCTGACACCATCCGCACTGTGTATGGGAAAGCATCAAAATCTGGCATTACAGCCGCAACACCACGTTTTGCTAAGCGGCCGTGACCGATTTCGCGACGTTTTGGTGAACCAACCATGCCGGTTTCGCCAACTGAGAACGGTGGGAAGTTGTAATGGAACAGGAAGTTGTCCGTTTTGTCAGACAGCAGATCATCAACGTTCTGCGCATCACGGGCAGTACCTAAAGTACAGGTAACCAGTGCCTGAGTTTCACCGCGGGTGAATAAAGCTGAACCGTGAGTCCGTGGTAACAGACCCGTCATCACTGACAGCGCACGGATCATTTCATTGTCACGGCCATCAATGCGTGGTTCGCCTTTGATGATGCGGCTACGGACGATTTTTGATTCGAGGTTATGGAAAATTTCGCCGGCTTCAGTGTCGTTAAAGCTCTCGCCTTCTGCCAGTTCAGCTTTGATCTGAGCAAAAACCTCAGCCTTGATGGCACCAATGCGCTCATAACGTTTAGCTTTTTCAGTAATACGGTAAGCTTCACCGACCGCAGCTGCTGATAAAGCTTCGATTTTGGCAATCAGTGGCTCGTTTTTAGCTGGTGCAACCCAATTCCAGGCAGGCTTGCCGCCTTCAGCTGCAAATTCAGCAATAGCGCTGATCGCAGTCTGCATTTGCTCATGGCCATAGACCACTGCACCTAACATCACATCTTCAGACAGCACACCGGCTTCAGATTCAACCATCAGCACTGCGTTGGCAGTACCAGCAACCACTAAGTCTAACTTACTGGTTTTTAATTCGGTTTCAGATGGGTTTAACACATACTGGCCATCGATGTAACCAACACGGGCTGCACCTAATGGACCACTGAATGGAATACCAGAAATAGCGAGCGCGGCAGAAGTACCTAACAGAGCAACGATATCCGGCTGAATTTCAGGTTGTACTGACACCACGGTCGCAATCACTTGCACTTCGTTGGTGAAACCTTCCGGGAATAATGGGCGAATTGGACGGTCGATCAGACGAGAGGTTAAGGTTTCGCCTTCAGAAGGGCGGCCTTCACGTTTGAAGAAACCACCTGGAATACGACCGGCAGCATACATTTTTTCTTGGTAGTTCACCGTCAGTGGGAAGAAGTCCTGACCTGGTTTTGGCGCTTTTTTACCAACAACTGTGACTAATACTGAAGTGTCGCCCATGCTGGCTAACACGGCACCGTCGGCTTGACGGGCAATTACACCTGTTTCTAAGGTAACAATGTGCTGACCAAACTGGAATGATTTTACGATAGGATTCACTGAATTATTTCCTTTCTGTTTTACGCGTGGACTGGGGCCCCAGCGGACCTTAAACGCGGTATATTTGGGGTCGATTTTTCGCGAGACAGTATAGCTTGTAAGACATGACAAAAGATAGCCGCGACTATGGCCATCTGACAGAAAAACTGCTGTGCTAAAACCGGTAACTGCTGAGGAAAAACGGCTGGTAACAACTGGATTGCGAGTGGTCTTAATCTGGCACTGAGCAAAAAACAAGGGAGCCGAAGCTCCCTGGTCATTTTTGCTGTTAGCGGGTCGATTAACGACGCAGGCCTAAACGCTCGATCAGAGTTGCGTAACGAGCTGAGTCTTTACGCTTTAAATAGTCTAACAGTTTACGACGCTGAGAAACCATGCGCAGCAGACCACGACGTGAGTGGAAGTCATGCTTGTGATCAGCGAAGTGAGGTTGCAGCTTGTTGATAGAACCAGTCAGCAGTGCTACTTGCACTTCTGGTGAACCAGTATCGTTAGCAACAACGCCGAAATCGGCCAGAATTTTTGCTTTTTCAGCGGTAGTTAGTGACATAAAATCCTCCAGGATCATAAATAACAGTTGTCGCCAGGCACTAATCCAGCCAACAACCAAAAATGAGCGCGCATTCTAGCACGCTCAGTTCGAAATACAACGACTAATTTGGGCTGCTGTGAAACTGACTGGTATTGAGTAACCGCCGCACCACTAACAGTTGATCTTTGACCGCGCCAATACCAATAAAAACACCGGCTTCGGTATACAACTTAATGGCATCCAGCGTCGGCGCTTGTAGCAAGTGTTGCTGCAGATCATCGGTCAGAATCACGGCCTGGCCATGCACCAGCCGCTGATGCTGCGCACCATCCAGCGTCAAGGCAGCTAAACCTTGTAGCGCCAAATCCATCGGTAATAACAAAGCATCCAGCGAAGCCCAGTCTTGCTGTTGATTCAGTTCGACCAAATCTTGCTCCAGATGCATTTGCGCAGCCTGAAACGGACCGACATGGATACGGCGTAATCCACTGACATAAGCACCAGAACCTAAGGTTTCCCCCAGATCGTCAATCAGAGTACGGATATAAGTGCCTTTGCTGCAGTGCACGACAAAAGTGGCGTCCTGACCGTCAAAGGACAACATATCAAAGCGGAAAATTTCAATAGGTCTGGCTTCACGCGGGACCGTGATGCCCTGACGGGCATATTTATACAAGGGTTGCCCCTGATATTTCAGCGCCGAATACATCGTCGGTACTTGCAACTGCGGGCCACGTGCCTGGATGACAGCCGCCTGTAAATCGGCAGCACTGAAGGCAATAGGCCGCTGGCTGATGACTTCACCAGCAGCATCACTGGTATCAGTGCGGACGCCAAAGCGCGCTTTCACTTCATAGGTTTTATCCGTATCAAGCAAGAACTGACAAAATTTAGTCGCCTCACCAAAGCAAATCGGCAACAAGCCAGACGCCAGCGGATCCAAAGCCCCGGTATGGCCAGCTTTTTCCGCCTGATATAACCAGCGAATGCGCTGCAAAATACCATTGCTGGACACTTCCAGAGGTTTGTCCAGCAAAAAAATACCATTAACCTGACGACGTGCCATGCGATTACTCTTCTTCGTCGGCAGCTTTAGCAGCAGGCAGATCCAGTTCCTGGCCAGCGTCCAGACGCTTTTTCTCATCTGATTTACGCACAGTTTCCACCAAATTTGCCATCCGGATGCCTTCATCCAATGACTTATCAAAGTAAAAACGAATGGTCGGTACAATCCGGGCCTGGATCCGTTTGGCAATCAGACTGCGGACATAACCCGCTGCATCATTGAGGATAGTCAGGTTTTCTTGTACTTTTTCCGCTGCCAGACCTAAAAAGGTGACATGGATTTTACAGTGCGATAAATCGCGGGACACATCCACCGCCGAGACTGTGATCATGGTGTGAAGGCGTGGGTCTTTAATTTCACGTTGCAAAATAACGGCAATTTCTTGCTGCATTTGCTGGGATAACCGGTCAACCCGGCTGAATTCTTTAGCCATATATTTACCTGCTTCAGCAGAACAAACAGGGGCACCAGGCCCCTGTTTCATACTGTTTTATATATCAATCAAGCATTTGCATTACAGAGTGCGAACAACCTGCACCACTTCAAATACTTCGATCTGGTCGCCTTCGCGCACATCGTTGTAGTTCTTCACACCGATACCACATTCGAAACCGTTGCGAACTTCAGACACGTCATCTTTCACCCGACGCAGTGATTCCAGTTCACCTTCGAAGATCACCACGTTGTCACGCAGGACGCGGATTGGCGCATTACGCTTCACCACACCCTCTGTCACCATACAACCGGCGATAGCACCGAATTTCGGTGAGCGGAATACTGCTCGAACCTGCGCCAGACCAATGATCTGTTGCTTAAATTCTGGCGCTAACATACCGGTCATCGCTGCACGAACTTCGTCTAACAGTTCATAAATGATGCTGTAGTAACGTAAGTCCAGTGATTCATCTTCGACGATCTTACGGGCTGTCGCATCGGCACGGACGTTAAAGCCAATGATGATGGCAGAAGAAGCCGCAGCCAGGGTGGCGTCAGTTTCAGTGATTCCACCGACACCACTACCGATGATTTTGATTTTCACTTCATCAGTCGACAGTTTAGTCAGTGAATCACTGATAGCTTCTACAGAACCCTGTACGTCTGCTTTCAGCACGATATTCAGCTCAGCTACATCACCGTCCGTCATGTTGGCAAACATGTTTTCCAGTTTAGCTTTTTGCTGACGAGCCAATTTGACATCGCGGAACTTGCCCTGACGATACAGTGCAACTTCACGGGCTTTACGCTCGTCTTTCACTACTGTCACTTCATCACCAGCGTGTGGTACGCCTGACAGACCTAAAATCTCGACAGGGATTGAAGGACCAGCTTCTTTGATTTCTTTACCGTTTTCATCGCGCATTGCCCGAACACGGCCGTATTCAAAACCACAAAGTACGGTGTCACCCTGACGCAGCGTACCTTCCTGCACCAGGATTGACGCGACCGGACCACGACCTTTATCCAGACGTGATTCCACCACCACGCCACGGGCGATGCCCTGACGGACAGCTTTTAATTCCAGTAATTCAGCTTGGTTCAGAATGGCTTCTAACAAGTCATCGATACCCATACCGGTTTTAGCCGAAATTGGCACAAACTGAGTATCACCGCCCCACTCTTCTGAAATAACACCAAATTGCGATAATTCATTACGGACCCGATCCGGATCTGCATCTGGTTTATCCATTTTGTTGACTGCAACCACCAGCGGCACACCAGCAGCTTTCGCATGCTGAATTGCTTCTTTGGTTTGTGGCATCACACCGTCATCAGCCGCAACGACCAGAATAACGATATCTGTTGCTTTCGCACCACGAGCCCGCATCGAGGTAAAGGCTGCGTGACCTGGCGTATCCAGGAAAGTCACCATACCGCGTTCAGTTTCAACGTGATAAGCACCAATGTGCTGGGTAATACCACCGGCTTCACCGTCAGCCACTTTGGCTTTACGGATATAGTCCAGCGTGGAAGTTTTACCGTGGTCAACGTGGCCCATCACGGTCACAACGGGTGCACGTGGCTCCAACTGGCCTTGACCTTCACGGTCTGCCATCACGGTTTCTTCTAACTCGTTTTCACGGGTTAAAGTGAATTTATGACCCATTTCTTCACAGACAATGGCAGCAGTTTCCTGATCAATGACCTGGTTGATAGTCGCCATGGCGCCCATCTTCATCATCACTTTGATCACTTCTGAAGCTTTTACCGCCATTTTGGCAGCCAGTTCAGCGACAGTGATGGTTTCACCAATTTTCACTTCACGCTCCACAGGCTGCGCTGGTTTGTTAAAACCATGCTGCATACTGGTTGGGGTTTTCTTTTTCTTATGACGGTTAGCGCGGTTGAAAGCGTCTTTATCGTCATCATCTTTTTTCTTGGTTTTGCCAACTGGGGCTTTTTTACCATGACGACGACCACCACGCTCATCGCGGGCATCAACTTCGTCTTCAGCCTGTTTGGCATAAACGTTGGATGTCAGGTGGTAATCACCGGCTTCCGCTGGCGTTTTTTCTTCTTTGGCCCAGCGTTCAGCATTTTCTTCCGCCAGTTTGCGGGCTTCTTCTGCCTGACGTTGCGCATCTAACTCCAGCTTTTTCAGACGTTCTGCGTCTTGCTGAGCGATGATGCGATCCGCTTCACGTTTGGCATCTTCTTTTGCCTGCCGACGTGCCGCTTCTTCCGGATCATCTTTGAGCAATTGAGCACGAGCTTCCGCTTGTTTCTTCACTTCAGCAGCTTTACGTTCTGCTTCCGCTTTTTTGTCAGCTTCTTCTTTGGCTTTACGCTCGACAGCCGCTTTTTCTGCCGCTAATCTGGCTTCTTCAGCCTTGGCCGCTTCTTCGGCCAAGCGGGCTTCTTCTGCGGCCTGGGCTGCAGCGTCATCCACCAGCGGACGTTTTACATAAGTTTTTTGTTTCAGCACTTGTACCTGAATTTCCCGGTTGCGACCCGCACCACCACTGACACTCAGCGTAGTTTTTTCTTTACGTTTTAACGTTAAACGCGAAGGTTCGGTACTGGCACCACCGTGTTGTTTGCTCAGATGATCCAGCAGAGACTTTTTCTCATCTTCTGACACCATCTGACCCGCGTGCTTAGTAATGCCCGCATCAGCAAATTGTTGGACTAACCGATCAACAGTTGTTCCCACATCACTGGCTAGTTTTTCAATCGTTACTTCCGCCATGTCAATGTTTCCTCCGTTGACCTATCAGTTTTCTTCATTAAACCAAACAATATTACGTGCAGCCATAATTAGGGCAGCAGCTTTTTCTTCAGTCATCTTTTCAATTTCAAGCAAATCATCGACACCTAATTCAGCCAGGTCATCCAGCGTCACCACACCTTTGCTAGCAAGCACATAGGCGGTGTGAGTCTCAAGACCCGGCAGGTTCAACAGCGCTTCACTCGGCGTTGAGCCTTCCAGTGATTCTTCACTGGCCAGCGCACGAGTTGTCAGTACGGCCTTAGCACGCTTCCGCAGTTCTTCAACTGTGTCTTCGTCCAGACCATCAATTGCCAGTAATTCAGCTACAGGGACATAGGCAACTTCTTCCAGTGATGAGAAACCCTCATCAACCAGAATGCCGGCAAAATCTTCGTCAATTTCCAGCGCCGACATAAACAGATCCAACACTTTAGAATTTTCTTCCTGGTGTTTTTTCTTCATATCAGACACTGACATTACATTCAGTTCCCACTGCGTCAGTTGGCTGGCTAACCGCACGTTCTGACCAGCCCGGCCGATGGCCATTGGTAGGTTAGAATCTTCAACTGCGATATCCATTGAGTGTTTCTCTTCATCGACGATGATAGAAGCCACTTCAGCCGGAGCCATCGCATTAATGACATATTGCGCCGGATTATCATCAAACAGCACGATATCGACACGCTCACCGCCCAGTTCACCTGAAACGGCCTGCACGCGTGAACCACGCATACCGACACAAGCACCAACCGGGTCAATCCGGCGGTCATTGGTTTTCACCGCGATTTTAGCGCGTGAGCCCGGATCACGGGCTGCGCCGCGAATTTCAATCATTTCTTCGCCGATTTCCGGCACTTCAATGCGGAATAATTCAATCAGCATTTCCGGACGGGTCCGGCTTAAAAACAGCTGAGCGCCACGAGCTTCCGGATTGACAGCAAACAACAAGGCACGGATACGGTCGCCAGGGCGGAAGGTTTCACGTGGGATCATATCTTCCCGCGCTAACATCGCTTCGGCGTTATTCCCTAAATCAACAATGATGCTGTCGCGATTGACTTTTTTCACTACACCTGTGACTAATTCACCCACCTGATCGATATAAGCTTCAACCACTTGAGAACGTTCTGCTTCACGCACTTTTTGCACTATGACCTGTTTTGCCATCTGAGTGGTAATACGGTCAAATACGATAGATTCGATTTGCTCTTCGACGTAATCACCGATTTGCAATTCAGGTTCATCATACTGCGCAGCAGATAAAGTCATTTCGCGGGTTGGATGTTCCATCACATGGTCATCAGCAACCACTTGCCAGCGGCGGAAGGTTTCGTATGAACCGGTTTTGCGGTCAATAGTGACCCGAACTTCGATGTCGCCTTCATTTTTCTTTTTGGTAGCGGCTGCCAAAGCATATTCCAAAGCCTGGAAAATCTTCTCACGCGGTACTGATTTTTCGTTAGAAACCGCATCTACAACCAATAAAATTTCTTTTGCCATGTTTTCTGCCTCACTAAGAGCCGGGGAATTTAAAACACCGGAACTACGTTTGCTTTATCTACGTTATCCATAAGCAAACGATAAGGTTTGCCATCCACTTCAATTACCAGCATATCGTCGACAATTTCCAGCAGCTGTCCTTTAAAACGACGGCGACCGTCCTGCGGGATCGCCAGTTTAACTTCGACTTTTTGGCCAACAACTTTGGCAAAATGAGCAGGAGTAAACAAAGGACGATCCAGGCCTGGCGAGGAAACTTCGAGGTTATATTCGTTCGGGATTGGATCTTCAACATCAAGGATGGCGCCTACTTCGCGGCTGACCAGAGCACAGTGTTCAACAGTCACACCGTCCGGATGATCAATAAAAAGCCGTAAAGTGGAATGACGCCCAGCAGGCACGAACTCACACCCCAACAACTCAAAGCCAGCGGCTTCTACCGTTGGGCTTAACAGCTCGGTTAAGCGCTGTTCTTGTTTAGTCAAAGATACCTCCAGAAATAAAAAAAGGGCCTATAGCCCAGAATATTAGTACAACAATACTTCAGATATAAAAACGCCCCGATAACCGGGGCGAAGTTAAATCCGAAACAACAAGATATCGCCAATCTTGCTGATAAATCTGGGTATCTAATCTGCTACCGGGAAGACAAGAGGTAAACAAATTCAGACACAAACTGGACAATAGTCCATTGTTACGTCTGCTGCAGCTGAACTTAAGGTTCACATTAAGTTGGAGTGAAAAGGAAACTTCACTGAAACACTGCAGAAGTTGGTTGCGGGAGCCGGATTTGAACCGACGACCTTCGGGTTATGAGCCCGACGAGCTACCAGGCTGCTCCATCCCGCGTCCGTAACTGGCGTGCATTATATAGTGCATGGCACTGTATCGCAAGAAATGTTTTGAGCTAACTTCGAATACTTGAGCATTTAATAACACACTGAAGTTTCGATTTTTTTACTGCTTTTATATCAATTGGTGCCGAGAGCGGGACTCGAACCCGCATGCCTAGGGCACTACCACCTCAAGGTAGCGTGTATACCAATTTCACCATCTCGGCATTCAAACTTTTACAACACAGACAGCTGATTAATTGCCGACTGGGATATCTTTTGTTGTATCTTTTTTCTCTGGTACCGCAGGTGCAGTCACTTCTGTCACCGGTGCAGCCAGATTTTCGAATTCAGATTTCTTTTCAATGTGCGTGGTGTTGTAGTTGCCTAACACTAAACTCAGGGCAAAAAACACCGTCGCCAGCACTGTGGTTGAACGGGTCAGGAAGTTACCTGTACCAGAAGAACCAAAAATTGTTGCTGAAGCGCCTGCACCAAAAGAAGCACCCATATCTGCGCCTTTACCGTGCTGGATTAATACCAGACCGATCAACGCCAGAGCAACCAGCAGGTACAGAACTAAAAATAACTCGTACATGTTTATTCCTGTGCACTTAAGCATATGGCAGCAAATTCTGCCGGTTTTAAACTTGCCCCACCGACGAGACCACCGTCAATGTCTGGCTGACTAAACAATGCCTGGCAATTTTCTGCATTGACACTGCCGCCGTAAATAATTCTTATCTGCTGCGCTTTCACTGCATCATATTGTGCCAAATGGTCACGAATAAACTGATGCACTTGTTGCGCTTGTTCCGGACTGGCAGTTTCACCAGTACCTATGGCCCAAACCGGCTCATAAGCAACCACAGTCTGGCCTAACAATTCAGGGTGCGCAGCATACACTGCATCTAATTGCTCTGCAATAACCTGAAAGGTTTTTTCTTGCTGTCTTTGCGCTAAAGTTTCGCCAAAACAAACAATTGGCGTTAATTTAACCGATACAGCCCTTAAGGTTTTTGCTAACACCATCTGGTCGGTTTCACCATACAAAGCACGTCGCTCTGAGTGGCCGACAATCACATAACTGGCACCAGCTTCCAGCAGCATATCAGCACTGATTTCACCTGTGAAGGCACCTTTAGTCTCATTGCTGAGATTTTGACCACCCAAACAATAACGACTGTGTTTTGGAAAGTTCGGCAGAAATATTACAGGTGGACAGATCAAAATTTCAGTTGTCGACGCGGCTAAACCGGCAAGCTGCTGGCTAGTCTGTGCGACTAAATCACAACTGCCATTCATCTTCCAGTTGGCGGCTATCAATGGTCTGCGTTGTGTCATGCGAGCTCCCTGTGTTAAGCGGGCGAGATATTAACGAACCTCGCCCTTTCTCACAAGAGAAAATAGCAAAAATAGCTGCTGGAATTAGCTGGCAATTTTGACTGCAGCAGCAATTTTTTCGGCATAATTCTGTACTTGCTGTTGTTCTCTTCCTTCCACCATAACACGGATCAGCGGTTCTGTACCGGATTTACGGATCAACACCCGCCCCTGACCGGCTAAATCTTGTTCAACCTGAGCTATGACTTCTTTGACATGTAAATTTTCCAGCGGCGCTGTGCCCTTCTCAAATTTAACATTCACCAGCACCTGCGGTAACTTGGTCATACCATGGCTTAATTCGGCCAGCGACAGTTTGCTATCCAACATAGCAGCCAGCACCTGCAATGATGCGATGATACCGTCACCGGTACCGGCATGTTCCAGGTTTAACACGTGACCAGAATTTTCGCCGCCCAGACGCCAGCCTTTTTCATTCAGCAGTTCCATCACATAACGGTCACCAACTTTACTGCGGACAAATGGAATATCCAACTCCGCCAGCGCCAGTTCCAGTCCCATGTTGCTCATCAGGGTTCCAACCACACCACCTTTTAATTGGCCACGCGCTTTTTCAGCGCGGGCAATCATATAAATGATTTCGTCGCCATCAATTTGGCGACCGGTATGGTCAACCATCATCACGCGATCGCCGTCTCCGTCATAAGCGATGCCTAAATCAGCCGCTTGTTCCACCACAGTTTGCTGCAGCAGATCCGTATGAGTCGCACCACATTTTTCATTGATGTTCAGACCATTCGGGCTGCATGCAATGCTATAAACTTCGGCACCTAATTCTCTGAACACATTTGGCGCAATGTGATAGGTGGCGCCATTGGCACAATCGAGCACAATTTTTAGCCCACTCAATGACATATGCTTTGGCAGATGGCTTTTACAAAACTCGATGTAACGACCGGAAGCATCCTCAATCCGTTGTGCTTTACCAAGTTTCTCCGAAGATTCACACACCATCGGCTGTTCTAATTCAGCTTCAATCGCCAGCTCAATCTCATCATCCAGTTTATTACCGTCGGCGGAGAAAAATTTGATGCCGTTATCATAATAAGGATTGTGTGATGCGCTGATCACAATTCCGGCTTCAGCCCGGAAAGTGTGCGTCAGGTAAGATACCGCAGGCGTTGGCATAGGACCAAGTAAACGAACATCAATACCGGCGGCAATTAGGCCAGCTTCCAACGCAGTTTCCAGCAGATAACCTGAGATACGGGTGTCTTTACCAATTAAAACTTTGCGCGTGCCACGTTGTGATAACACCCGGCCTGCGGCCCAGCCTAATTTCATAGCAAATTCAGGGGTAATTGGAAATTCGCCAACCCGTCCACGCACTCCATCAGTGCCAAAATACTTCCTGCTCATTCAAAAACTCCATACATTGTCGCTTCTGCAACCGCAATTGCATGTGCTGTTTGTTTTACATCATGTGCCCGGATAATCCTTGCACCTTTCATGACGGCTATTGTGGCACAGGCAATACTACCTGCCAAACGTTCCGAGGCGGTGATATTTAACAATTGTCCAATCATCGATTTTCTGGACATGCCTGCCAGTAGCGGAAACCCCGCCGCATGCAGGCCGTCAAATCCGGCCAGTAACTGGTAGTTATGCTGCAGCGATTTCGCAAAGCCAAAACCGGGATCAAAAATAATCTGACCTGGCGCTATACCGGCAGCGATACAAACTTCGGCTCTTTGCTGTAAAAAAGCAAGGACTTCAGCATTGACGTCCTGATAGTGCGCCAGGCTTTGCATTGAACCTGGCATGCCAAGCATATGCATCAGACAGACAGGCACCCCTGTTGCTGCTGCGATGGCAACAGCGCCCTGCTCCTGCAAAGCCCTGACATCGTTAATCATATCAGCACCGGCTGCTATAGCTTGCTGCATCACCTGTGATTTATAAGTATCAATTGATATAACAGTATCAAATTCCTGTCGGATCAGCTCAATGATTGGAATGACCCGTTCCAGCTCTTGTTGCAAACTGACCTCAGCCGCGCCAGGTCTGGTTGATTCGCCGCCAATATCGATGATATCGGCACCATCCTGCAACATAGTTTCAACCTGACGTAAAGCGGCCTCACGACCGACAAAATGACCGCCATCGGAAAAAGAATCCGGCGTTACATTTAAGATCCCCATCAGTTTGCAGCGCTGTAGTGACAACTGCCGTTGCCGGGGTAAGGTTAATAACATCGATACCTCATCAAAAATTCAGTTTCTTCACCCTAAGCTTGTGAGCCACAGCACTTAGCGGAAGTTTGAACCAAGGGCTTTCGTCACTTGCACTTGGCTTGCACAGTCTGCCGCAGGCAGAAAAAACCCCGAACAAGTCGGGGTTTTTGTAGTGCAAATCACACAGGCTTAATGGATTGGCGTTTCTGCCGGTTTATCGTCCACTTTCAGCTCAGTTGCAGCAGGGCTATCGCCACCAGCCGACTGATCTGGCTTTTTATCTTTTGGTTCCCAATGCTCAGGCGGACGCACTTCACGGCGTGCCATCAGATCATCAATCTGTTTCGCATCAATGGTTTCATACTGCATCAGGCAATCTTTCATCGCGTGCAGGATATCCATATTCTCTTCAATCAACTGTTTAGCGCGGCTGTAGTTCCGGTCGACAAAATCGCGGATTTCAGCATCTATCAGTTTAACGGTATCCTCAGACATGCTCTTGTTTTTCGTGACAGAGCGTCCCAGGAACACCTCACCTTCTTCTTCTGCGTATAACAGCGGACCCAGTTTTTCGGAGAAACCCCATTGCGTCACCATCTTACGAGCTAAGTTGGTCGCACGTTCAATGTCATTGGACGCACCAGTACTGACAGATTCAAAGCCATAAATAACTTCTTCAGCAATACGACCACCAAACAACGAGCTGATCATACTTTCCAAATGACGTTTGGAATGACTCACTCTGTCACGTTCTGGCAGATACATAGTGACACCCAGCGCACGACCACGCGGAATGATGCTGACTTTATAAACCGGATCATGCTCCGGCACCAGCCGGCCCACAATGGCATGACCTGCTTCGTGATAAGCCGTCATTTCTTTTTCTTTTTCCGTCATCACCATAGAACGACGTTCAGTACCCATCAGGATTTTGTCTTTGGCTTTTTCAAATTCATCCATCGACACCACACGACGGGCATTACGGGCAGCAAATAATGCCGCTTCGTTCACCAGGTTTGCCAGATCAGCACCAGAGAAACCTGGGGTACCACGGGCAATCAAAGATGCATCCACGCCATCGGCCAGTGGCACTTTACGCATGTGCACTTTAAGAATTTGTTCGCGACCACGTACATCAGGTAAACCGACCACCACCTGACGGTCAAAACGGCCTGGCCGTAATAAGGCAGGGTCAAGCACATCTGGTCTGTTGGTGGCTGCAATCACAATAATACCTTCATTACCATCAAAGCCATCCATTTCAACCAGCATTTGGTTTAAGGTTTGTTCACGTTCATCATGACCACCACCTAAACCGGCACCACGCTGGCGACCCACAGCATCAATTTCATCGATAAAGATGATACAAGGCGCTGCTTTTTTCGCTTGTTCAAACATGTCACGGACACGGCTGGCACCGACACCGACAAACATTTCCACGAAGTCAGAACCAGAGATAGTAAAAAATGGCACCTTGGCTTCACCGGCGATGGCTTTGGCCAATAAGGTTTTACCTGTACCTGGAGGGCCAACCATCAACACGCCTTTAGGAATTTTGCCACCCAGCTTCTGGAACCGTGACGGATCTTTTAAATAATCCACCAACTCAGACACTTCTTCCTTGGCTTCATCACAACCTGCCACATCGGCAAAAGTGGTTTTGATTTGATCTTCACCCATCAGGCGGGCACGGCTTTTACCAAAAGACATTGCGCCCTTGCCACCACCGCCCTGCATCTGACGCATAAAGAAAATCCACACGCCGATCAGCAGTAACATTGGGAACCAGGAAATAAAGATTTGGCCCAGTAAGCTGCCTTCTTCAGGTTGCACGCCTGTGCTATCAACACCATTTTCAATCAGATCTTTTAGCAGTCCATCATCGTAGCCGCCTGGGATCACCGTTTCAAAGCGCTGACCGTCCCGCTTGACACCTGTCACAGCGCCAGAACGGTCTACTTTTACTTCACGGATCTGGCCCTGTTTCACTTCGTTAATAAACTGCGTGTAACTGGTGCTTCGCTCAGCCCGTTCATTCGGGCTGAAACTGTTGAACATCGTCATTAAGACGACTGCTATTACCAGCCATACAATTAAATTCTTTGCCATGTCGCTCAAGGTCATAACCTCTTATTACCAGAAAAAGCTTCTGTTGCTACTTTACTAGAGTTTGAAGCCGGTCGCCACGATATAAGTCTCGCTCGAACGTGAACGTGACGAATCAGGCTTACGGATCCGTACAGTGCTGAATACATTACGGACGTTTTGGACAAATTGTTCAAAACCTTCGCCATGAAAAACTTTCACCACAAAACAGCCATTTTTCTTCAGGACATTGCCACACATTTCCAGCGCCAGTTCCACCAGATACATACTGCGGCTTTGATCGACGGTGGCATTGCCGCTCATGTTGGGTGCCATATCGGACAGCACCACATCGACATTACGACCGCCAATGCGATCCAGCAAAGCATTCAGCACGGCATCTTCCCGAAAATCGCCTTGTAAAAAAGCGACGCCTGCCAGCGGATCCATCGGCAAAATATCACAGGCAATCACGCAGCCCTGCTCACCAACCAGCTCAGCTGCGAGCTGTGACCAACTGCCTGGCGCCGAGCCTAAATCCACCACCGTCATACCAGGTTTAATTAATTTGTCTTTTTGCTGAATTTCATCAAGCTTAAATGAAGCCCGAGAACGCAGCCCAAGCTTTTGTGCTTTATGCACAAAAGGATCAGATACATGTTCCTGCAGCCATCTGGATGAACTGGCAGAACGCTTTTTCTTAGTCATGGAACTACTCTTAATTGGTCTTCCATGCAAGATGGCGGTACAATAGCGTAATTTCAAGCTTTCCCAATGGAAAAAGTCCACAAATGAGTTTATCAAACAAACAAAAACAGTTTTTAAAAGCAAAAGCGCACGAATTAAAGCCAATTATTCTGTTAGGTGGCAATGGCCTGACGGAAGGCGTGATGGCTGAGATTGAGCTGGCACTGGAACATCATGAACTAATCAAAGTCAAAGTGCCAAGCGTTGACCGCGACGAAAAAGTTGCCATGATGGATGCGATTGTCCGTGAAGGCAAGGCAGAAAAAGTGCAAGTGATTGGCCACATCCTGGTGATTTACCGCCCAGCTAAAGAGAAAAAGTTGCAACTGCCGCGCGGCTAACTGCACTTGTGTGACTGCAGCTGTGATGCCTGCCCAGGATCACGGCTGCAGAAAATCTGCAGCTGACAGCACTTGCCGTGCCTGTTGATCATCCGCCACTAAATGTCTGATCAAATCGGCCGGTTTCGCCACCTCTGTCGCTTTCAAATATTGCCAGGCCAATAACGCATCATCCGGTTGTAGCACCACCACAAACTTCAACTGATTGGCAAAGCACCACAATGTTACCTCTTTTAAAATATCGATGACCGCCAACGGACTGGGCTGCCAACTGCGTACATCCATCACTAAAGCCCAGGGCGAACCCAGTAATGGCTGCACTAGTTGTTTCAAATCACGCTGATAATCCCCAGCGCTGCGCACCGTCACAATGCCGGTGGCCTTGACCCAGACAGTGCGTTTTTCCAGTGTTAACTGATAGGCTTTATGCTGCTTCATCCAACTCCCCTTCTCACTTGCAGCCTACCCTTTTAGTGCAGACAAAAAAAGCGGCAGAAGCCGCTTTTTTTTATTATTGCGACTAAAGTCGCAGCTTACTGGTAATGAACCGCGGTAATTTCAAATTCAACCATGCCACTTGGCGTGTTGATCGTCACCACATCATCCAGTTCTTTGCCAATCAAACCACGGGCTATCGGCGAATTTACCGAAATCCGGTTATTTTTGATATCCGCTTCATCGTCACCAACAATGCGGTATGTCACTTCTTCCTCAGTATCCAGATTCAGAATAGTCACAGTGGAACCAAAAATAACCTTGCCGTTATTTGGCAACTTGGTGATATCGATAATCTGCGCATTCGACAGCTTGGCTTCGATATCCTGGATCCGGCCTTCACAGAACCCCTGGGCTTCACGGGCCGCATGGTACTCGGCGTTTTCTTTTAAATCGCCGTGCGCACGCGCTTCCGCAATCGCCAGAATAATTGCCGGCCTTTTTACGCTTTTCAATTCATTCAGTTCATCACGCAATGCCTGTGCGCCCTGAACTGTCATCGGGATTTGACTCATCCGTTTACTCTCTTGTGTAACTCCTGCACTGAATTGACAGTGGCAAATGCATTGGCTGCATTGGCTTTACAAGTGGCAAAAGCCGCATTCAGTGTGGTCGTGTAATTTGCTTTATGTTGTAACGCCCCGCGACGTAACACTTTAGAGTCTTCAATCGCCTGGCGTCCTTCCGTGGTGTTCACGATATAGCTGTATTCACCGTTTTTAATCCGGTCCAAAATATGCGGACGGCCTTCAAATACTTTGTTTACCAGCCGGCATGGAATGGCTGCAGCAGTCAGTGCTGCATAAGTTCCGCCTGTGGCATCCAGTTCAAAGCCTAATTCCACCATAGTTCTGGCCAATTCAACCACGCGCACTTTATCGCTATCCCGTACTGAAAGTAAAGCACGACCACCGGTAGGGATCTGGGTACCGGCCCCGAGTTCACCTTTGGCAAAGGCTTCAGCAAAGGTTTCACCCACGCCCATTACTTCACCGGTTGAACGCATTTCAGGGCCAAGTAATGGATCAACTCCCGGGAACTTATTAAACGGGATCACCACTTCTTTCACCGAAAAATACGGTGGAATAATTTCTTTGGTGACACCTTGTTCCCGTAATGACTTACCGGCCATACAACGGGCACCGACTTTAGCAACTGCCATACCGGTGGCTTTTGACACAAATGGTACAGTCCGGGCAGCACGTGGGTTCACTTCAATTAAGTAAACTTCGTTATCTTTGACCGCAAATTGCGTATTCATTAAGCCAACTACGCCCAGTTCCAGCGCCAGCTTTTTCACCTGCTCACGCATCACATCCTGAATGTCCTGGCTCAGACTGTGCGGCGGTAACGAACAGGCCGAGTCACCTGAGTGCACACCGGCTTGTTCAATATGTTCCATGATGCCGCCGATAATGACTTCAGTACCGTCACAAATCGCGTCAATATCCACTTCAATAGCATCGTCAAGGAAACGATCCAGCAACACCGGTGAATCGTTTGAGACACTGACAGCCTCGGTCATATAACGGCGTAAATCGCTGTCGTCATAGACGATTTCCATTGCGCGGCCGCCCAACACATAAGATGGACGGACCACCATCGGATAACCAATATCCGGTGCTTTGTTCAGTGCTTCTTCCAGACTGGTCACAGTGGCGTTTTTCGGTTGTTTTAAGCCAAGCCGCTCAACGGCTTGCTGGAAACGCTCCCGATCTTCAGCACGGTCAATCGCATCTGGCGAAGTACCAATAATTGGCACGCCATTCGCTTCCAGCGCCCGGGCTAATTTCAGTGGCGTCTGACCACCGTATTGCACGATCACGCCTTTAGGCTGTTCTTTTTTCACGATTTCCAGCACGTCTTCCAGCGTAATTGGCTCGAAATACAACCGGTCTGAAGTATCGTAATCGGTCGAAACAGTTTCCGGGTTACAGTTGACCATAATGGTCTCATAACCATCTTCGCGCAGGGCTAACGCCGCGTGTACACAGCAATAGTCAAATTCAATGCCCTGACCAATCCGGTTTGGACCGCCACCGATAATCATAATTTTATCGCGGTTGCTCGGGGCAGCTTCACATTCTTCATCGTAAGTGCTGTACATGTAGGCGGTATCAGAAGCAAATTCAGCCGCACAGGTATCCACCCGTTTGTAGACCGGATGTAAACCAAAACCATGGCGTTTTTTCCGCACTTCGGCTTCTGCCACTCCAAGAATGTCGGCGATGCGTTTGTCGGCAAAACCTTTGCGTTTCAGCACAGTTAACCGGGCTTGATCTAAACCGGCAAAGCCCGCCGCTTCAATGGCCGCTTCTTCTTTCACCAGATCTTCAATCTGCACCAGGAACCATGGGTCAATATTGGTCAGTTTGAAAATATCATCCATCGACATGCCAAAACGGAAGGCATCTGCGATGTACCAAATGCGGTGCGAACCAGGTTCACGCAGTTCACGGGTAATTTTTTCTTTGGCTTCAGGAGCATGGATATCAATGATTGGGTCCAGACCACAAACACCGATTTCCAGGCCACGCAAGGCTTTTTGCAGCGATTCCTGCTGGTTGCGGCCAATCGCCATCACTTCACCAACCGATTTCATCTGAGTGGTCAGACGATCGTTCGCGCCGACAAATTTTTCAAAGTTAAAGCGAGGAACTTTAGTCACCACGTAGTCGATACTTGGCTCGAACGACGCAGGGGTGCGACCGCCGGTAATATCATTGGCCAGTTCATCCAGGGTATAACCAATCGCCAGCTTAGCGGCAACTTTGGCAATCGGGAAACCTGTTGCTTTGGAAGCCAGAGCCGACGAACGGGAAACCCGCGGGTTCATCTCAATGATCACCATCCGGCCATCCACCGGATTGATGCCAAACTGCACGTTCGAACCACCGGTTTCAACGCCAATTTCACGCAGCACAGCTAAACTGGCGTTGCGCATCAGTTGGTATTCTTTATCGGTCAGGGTCTGTGCTGGCGCCACAGTGATCGAGTCACCGGTATGCACGCCCATAGGATCAAAGTTTTCAATAGCGCAGACAATGATGCAGTTGTCGTTTTTATCCCGCACTACTTCCATTTCGTACTCTTTCCAGCCGATCAAGGATTCATCAATCAACAACTCTTTGGTTGGTGACAAATCCAGACCCCGGGTACAGATTTCTTCAAATTCTTCGCGGTTGTAAGCAATACCGCCGCCTGAGCCACCCATGGTAAAAGACGGCCGGATAATGCAAGGGAAACCAATGGTTTCCAGCACCTGATAGGCTTCTTCCAGCGAATGGGCAAAACCAGCCCGCGGGCAAGCTAAGCCGATAGAACGCATCGCTTTATCAAACCGACCCCGATCTTCAGCTTTATCAATGGCGTCTGCCGTGGCGCCAATCATTTCAACATTGTATTTTGCCAGCACGCCATGACGCTCTAAATCCAGCGCACAGTTTAATGCGGTCTGACCGCCCATGGTCGGTAATACAGCACATGGACGTTCTTTTTCAATAATTTTTTCCACCACCTGCCAGTGAATGGGCTCAATGTAGGTGGCATCCGCCATGTCTGGATCTGTCATGATAGTCGCCGGGTTCGAGTTCACCAGGATCACCCGGTAACCTTCTTCGCGCAGCGCTTTACAGGCTTGGGCACCTGAATAATCGAACTCACAAGCCTGACCAATTACAATCGGGCCGGCACCAAGGATCAGAATACTTTTAAGGTCGGTACGTTTTGGCATGTCTCGTCTCTTTTCCTGGCTTAACTGCGGTTTGCTTGGGTCATCAAATCAATAAAATGGTCGAACAATTCAGAAGCTTCATGCGGCCCCGGACTGGCTTCAGGGTGGCCCTGGAAACTAAACGCCGGTTTGTCGGTGCGATGAATACCTTGCAGCGAGCCATCGAATAACGATTTATGGGTGGCACGTAAATGCGCAGGCATAGTCGCTTCATCTACGGCAAAACCATGGTTTTGCGCTGTGATCAGCACTTTTTTGCTGTCCAGATTTTGCACCGGGTGGTTGCCACCATGGTGACCGAATTTCATTTTCAGCGTTTTGGCACCGCTCGCGAGCGCTAATAACTGGTGACCTAAACAGATACCAAAAATCGGAATGTCCGTTTGCAGAAATTGTTCAATGGCGCGAATTGCATAAGCACAAGGTGCAGGATCGCCAGGACCATTGGATAAGAAAATTCCATCAGGTTGCAACGCCAGTACTTCAGCGGCAGAGGTTTGTGCTGGTACCACAGTTAAGCGGCAGCCACGGTCAACCAACATACGTAAAATATTACGTTTGACACCAAAATCGTAGGCAACAACATGAAACTTCGACTCAGGCGCGGTACGATGGCCTTCGCCTAATGCCCAACTGCCTTCAGTCCACTGATAAGTTTGTGTGACTGTGACTTCTTTGGCTAAATCCATTCCGGCCAGACCTGGGAAATTACGCGCTAGTTCCAGTGCTTTGGCTTCATCGATATCACCCGCCATTAAGCAGCCATTCTGCGCACCTTTTTCACGCAAAATACGGGTTAATTTACGGGTATCGATATCAGCAATGCCGAGGATGTGGTGATCTTTGAGATATTGACTAAGAGAGCGTTGATTGCGGAAATTGCTGGCAAGAAGAGGAAGGTCACGAATAATCAGGCCCTTGGCCCAGATTTTACCGGATTCTTCATCTTCGTCATTGGTTCCGGTATTACCAATGTGCGGATAGGTCAGCGTGACCATTTGCTCAGCATACGAAGGATCGGTCAAAATTTCCTGATATCCTGTCATCGAAGTGTTAAACACCACTTCACCAACAGAAACACCTTCAGCGCCAATGGCTGTACCGCGAAATACGGTGCCGTCTTCCAGTACGAGCAGGGCGGACTTAGTCAAGGTAACCTCCAAACAGCAAAAAACGGGCGAAAACTGACAATGTTTTACAACCCGTTCTGACCCAAAATTTGTGTACTCTGTGCTGCTCTGACGCTGTGCCCAGGTGGAAATTCTGTTATTCCACCGTTGCTAACAGACCCTTCAGGCAAACCGCAATATTTTAGGCTATTTGCTGGCTTTGGTCTAATCTTTTTTTGAAAAATTATAAAAATAACGGTTTAGTAGCAATTTTGCAGAGAATTGCTCAAAAACCTATGCTAAGTCAGCTAAACCCAGCACTTGTTGCATAGAATAAAGTCCCGGCTGTTTATTTTGCAACCACAGTGCCGCCCGCATGGCGCCTTGGGCAAAAGTGCTGCGACTGGAGGCTTTATGACTGATTTCCAGCCGCTCGCCGAGGTCAGCAAAGAGTGCGGTGTGGTCGCCAATAATGTCACCCCCCCGGACCGTGGCAAAACCAATGGTCTGCTGATCGCGCTCGCCCGTCATCCCTTCACGGCCATAAACCGCACACTGCGACAAATCACGGCCAAGCGCTTTGGCAATGCTGTTACCAATAGCCAGCGCAGTTCCGCTTGGCGCGTCTTTTTTAAAACGATGGTGGGCTTCAATAATTTCAATATCGGCTGTCTGTCCCATCACTTTGGCGGCGGTCTGCACCAGGTGCAATAATAAATTAACACCAACGCTCATATTTGGCGCCCAGACCACCGGGATCTTTTGACTGGCCGCCTGCACCAGGGCGTACTGAGCATCGGTCAGTCCTGTCACCCCGATGACAATGGCTTTGTTGGCAGCAACAGCAAGTTCCAAATGCGCCAGCATGGCTTCTGGCATGGTGAAATCAATCCAGATGTCAGCTTGTTGCACCGCTGCTAACTGTGTTTCTGTCAATGGCAGCCCCAACTTGCCACAACCAGCAATCTCACCGGCATCCTGTCCCAGCAGCACAGAGCCAGCGCGGACAGTGGCAGCGGTCAGTGTCAGTTGCTGTTCGGCCGCAACCGTCACTAAGGCTCTGCCCATCCGGCCGTTGGCTCCAAAAATACCCAATGACATTATGTATTCCTCATTAATTCAGTTGCACTATTGCAAATTAGCGAAAACAGGCACTGAGTTGGTTTTTTTGCGCTGTTAAATCCAGATACAAACGAATTTGATTCTGCGCACGCTGCAAGTTGTGATCAGGGCGTTTGACGGCAAAATAACTATCACCATTCAAATGATCGGCTAAAAACCGAATGCCAATCATCAAACACATCACCTGGGCCCCCAGCAACAAACTGTCACGTTCTGCAGGCGTTATCACCCCAGCCAGTCCTTGCAGATAACCATCGGCCAGCGCCTGGAAAATTTCAGGCCGGATCCTGACCAACTCAGTATTTAACGAATCTTCAGCTTCCGGCGAACAACAGGTCCGTACCATATCGCCAAAATCAAACATCCAGTAACCCGCCATGCAAGTATCTAGATCAATGGCAGCAATACCGCGGCCTTCAGTAGCCGAGTACAGCATATTATTGATTTTGGTGTCGTTGTGACAAACCCGCAACGGTAAATTTGCGGCCACCTGCGACAATTCAGTCACTAGCTGCTGCTGCGCCAGACAAAGTTCAACCAAATCCCGGCACTGCAACAAGCGACCCGCTTTATCAGCGGCCACGGCTTGCTGCAGTTGCGAAAACCGCATCGCCAGATTGTGAAAATCCGGGATCACTGTCACCAGTGTGGTGGCATCAAAGTCAGCCAGCGCGGCGGCGAACTGACCAAAAGTCAGGGCGGCGGCATGCGCCTGTGCTACGGTCTCGACCACTTCCAGACTGCTGCCATGATCGATGAACTGTAATGCCCGCAAATTGCCCTCCAGCCCCGCCAGATAGCTGCCATCCGCTTTGACTTGCTGCTGCAGCACTTGCATTGGATAACAACCTTGCTGTTGTTTTGCTAATAAATGCCGCTCAATTTTCAGCGCATTTTCAACTAAATCCTTGGCCGATGGAAAAATAGTCGTATTAATCTGCTGCAAAATCATCCGTCTATCGCCAGCGGTCAACAAATAGGTTTTATTAATATGACCATTGCCAAAAGCTTTAATCTGGGTATCGCCTGGCAATTGATAATCTGTCAGCACCGCAGCGGTCACCACTGGATGGGCAGCCTGCTGCTGCACTGCGCTTGTTTGAAGTATTGTCATCAAAAAAATCAGCTTTGCAGCTGTCTCCGATCTTATTGTGGTCACTGCGCTACAGCAGCAGCCGATTATTTTGCATCTTGGCGTTGAAAATAGCCGACTATTTCCGCTAAATCGTCCGGGTAAGTGACGCCAAACCAACGCTGCTCCGACATATAAACCTGCAGTTGCTGACCTTGACTAAGCGCCTGATCCACCACCGCCGGTAAATAACATTCAGCATTACCCGACGGCAACTGCTGTAAAAAGGTCGTCAAGGCTTGGGTTAATACCGGCACAATATCAGGGGTAAAGCCCCAGATATTCATCGAAACCGGCTGCTCTGCTGATAACGGTTTTATGTCACCTGTTGCATTCCTGCCTTGTAATTGTTGCTGCTGGAGCTGGATATCCGTCCATTCAGACACGGATTGCAACTGCCCCTGCCGCACCTGACAGATACCGCGATTGACACCACCAAAGGCAGACAAGGTCTGACAGAGTTGAAAAGCAACCATGGCCCAGCCTGCAACGGCAGTGGTAAAGTGCTTCATCAACAATTGCATCGCTTGCACGTTGTAATAATCGTCGGCATTGATCACGATACAAGGCTGCTGCAGTAGAAAATCGCGGGCACACCAGAGCGCATGCGCTGTGCCCCAGGGTTTTTGTCTGGTGGCGCAATCAACTCCTGCCAGCGGCAAATCATCCAGCGCCTGCACCACCAATTCAACTTGCAAATCAATTGGAAAATAGGGCAACACTTGCTGTTGCATTGCGCTGATAATAGCGCGGCGAACCACCAATACGACTTGCCTGATCCCGGCATCATAGGCATCCATCACACTGAAATGCAATATGGTGCGCTGGGTCGTACCAAGTACCGCCAATTGTTTATCACCGCCAAAACGACTGCCCATGCCGGCAGCGAGCACAACAAGGCAAGGTAGATTTTGCTGACTCATCTTTCGTTTACTTTCGTTATTCAGTTTAAAGGCGACTATGATAACGTCTGAACCAGCAGAATGACACTGGAATCGTAAGCAAAACTAGTCTGGCTGGCGAAATCAGCAGAAGTTCATCGGGGATAAGTGCCAACTTAGCTCATTTACGTTGTGACAGCACTTTGGTATAAAACACTTTCGAAACGAAGGGAATCGCAGCTGTGGTTTGCACCACAGCTGCAGAGCAGCGCAATTACAACGCCCGACTCAAGATGGCTCGGGATACATCCAGCGTAATATCGGCATGTTCACCCAGCTTCAACATCTGATGCTGTTGCAGCTTCACCACCAGAGCATCGACGGCATCGGCACTGATGCCATAATCGGCCAATCGGGTTGGCACGCCCATCTGTTCGAAAAACGCCCGGGTATGCGCAATGGTTTCATCAATCAAGCGCTCTTCATCAGTATGTTGCAGTTGAAACACCCGTCGACCATATTGCAACAGCTTTTCCCGTTTTTGCTGACGTTGCTGCTGGAGTAACGCAGGTAACACGATGGCCAATGTTTGTGCGTGGTCAAGACCATATAAAGCCGTGATCTCATGACCTATCATATGGGTGGCCCAATCTTGTGGGACACCCTGACCAATCAGACCATTCAGCGCCATAGTAGCAGCCCACATCACATTGGCCCGCACATCATAATTATGCGGATCCTTCAATGCCAGCGGGCCCTGCTCCAATAACGTCAGTAACAGGCCTTCGGCAAACCGGTCTTGTACCGCCGCATTCACCGGATAGGTCATATATTGTTCCATCACATGGACAAATGCATCGACCACACCATTGGCCACCTGTTTTGGCGGTAAGCTGTAGGTGACAGTTGGATCTAACACCGCAAACTGCGGATAGACCAGCGGACTGGCAAAGGACAGTTTTTCCTGAGTACTGTAGCGGGTCACCACTGAATTGCCATTACTTTCAGTGCCTGTAGCCGGGAGTGTCAGCACACAACCTAATGGCAACGCTTGTTTGACTGGCGCACGGCGCGCCAGAATGTCCCAAGGATCCCCTTCAAACAAAGCGGCTGCGGCAATAAATTTAGTGCCATCCACCACACTGCCACCGCCAACCGGCAATAAGAAGGTAATGCCCTGCGCTTTGACCAACTCAGTTGCTTTTAGTAAAGTTTCAAAAGATGGATTTGGCTCAATGCCAGAAAATTCAACCACGTCAAACCCTTGCAAAGCTTGCATCACTTGCGAATACACGCCATTCTGCTTAATAGAGCCACCACCGTAGGTCAGTAGTACTTTACTGCCAGCAGGGATCAATGCCGATAACTGTTTGATTTGTCCCTCGCCAAACACAATGCGGGTTGGGTTCTGGTATGAAAAATTAAACATAAATACTCCAGGGCTGTGATTCATTGAAGTCAGTCAAGCGCTGACGCTGTGCACTGGCTGCTGTGGCCAATTGGATATCGGCAGACAGAGTGCGTTGATAGGTTGCTTATGACTATGGTGCTGTTCCGGCAGATTTCAAGCCTTGTTGGCTGGTGTGAGCGCCGAAAATTAGCTTTTGCTTAACTCAGAACTGAAAGTTATTTGACAGGACTTCTGGACGTCTTTATATTCCGCGCAATTATATTTGCGTCTCAATTTGTGAGGTTTAGGAATGAACGCAAGCACATTACCCCAGGCAAAACTGTCGTTATTGCCATTGCTGTTGTTTGTAGTCCTGTTTTTGGGCACTGGCTTGTATTTGCAAAGTCAGGGCGTGGCTTATGCCTTTTATCAGTTGCCTGGACCTGTCGCCATTATTCCGGCACTGGTGCTGGCTATTTGGTTGCACCGCGCGCCTTTAGCGCAATCCATTGAAGTGCTGGTGAAAGGTGCCGGCAACAGCAATATCATCACCATGTGCATTATTTATCTGCTGGCTGGGGCTTTTGCTACTGTTGCGCAGGCGACCGGCGGCGTTGATGCCATGGTCAATGCCGGTCTGAGT
The DNA here is from genome assembly GCF_059620065.1 of Rheinheimera sp. B2H12. Lineage (NCBI taxonomy): Bacteria > Pseudomonadati > Pseudomonadota > Gammaproteobacteria > Chromatiales > Chromatiaceae > Rheinheimera > Rheinheimera sp. B2H12. The sequence goes on from NZ_CM184363.1 coordinate 3,633,917, forward strand.
CTGGTGCCAGCGGCTTGGCTATTACCAGGTTTATTTGTGATCTCTGCTTTGGTTGCCACCGCAATGGGCACATCAATGGGCACCATCGGTGCTTTAGCCCCTATCGCGGCCGGTTTAGCCAAACAAGCCGGACTGGACCCTGCGCTGGTCGCAGGGGTGTTGTTAAGTGGTGCCATGTTTGGCGATAATCTGTCGATTATTTCCGATACCACCATTGCAGCAACCCGGACTCAGGGCGCTGAAATGAAAGATAAATTTCGCGAAAATCTGAAAATAGCGCTGCCGGCAGCCGCATTAACCTTGCTGATTTTTAGCTTGCTTGGTGATACCCAAAGTCAGATCGAAGTAAAAGACTTCAGCTGGACAGGTGTACTGCCCTACGCCGCTATTTTAATACTGGCGGTGGCGGGTCTGAATGTGTTTGTGGTGTTGTTACTTGGCATTTTGCTGGCTGCTTTACAAGGGGTGGTCTTTGCCGATTATCCACTGGCCAATCTGGGTAAGGACATTTTTAAAGGCTTTGGCAGCATGCAGGAAATCTTCCTGCTGTCGATGTTTGTTGGTGCTTTGGGTGAGTTTGTCAAGCAACAGGGTGGTCTTAGCTGGATCGCCGGTCATATCGCCAACCTGGCCAGCAAAATAGCCTTAGCGGGTAATAAAGCCCAACAACTGGCCATTGCCGCTTTGGTGTTTATCAGTAACTTATGTATTGCCAATAACACTGTGGCTATCGTGATTGCGGCGGATGTCAGTAAAGATTTGGCTGAGCATCACGGCGTCAGTCCGAAACGTGCTGCCAGTTTACTGGATATTTTTTCCTGTATCAGTCAGGGTCTGGTGCCTTATGGCGCACAAGCCCTGTTGTTAGGCGCCAGTTTTGGTTTATCGCCCTGGGATGTGGTCACGCAAAGTTATTATTGCCTGATCCTGGCTCTGGTTGCGATTGCCGCCATCCTGTTAAGCCGTCGCAGTTGATCATACTGCAGTAACAGCGCTGGCCTGAGACAAATGAGTGACAGGCCAGCCAGCAAAGAAACAACGTAACAACCTCAACTATTACCTGTTACATTTAGGCGCACTGCCTTGCGCTACCCGGCTTTGATAAGCGGTTAGTGCAGCAGGCATGTTCTTTTGTAAGGTTTTAATCCGATTTTCCGGCACCGGGTGGCTGGATAAAATTTGCGGGGTGCCACCACTGCCTTGTTTGGCCATATTTTGCCAAAGCATCACAGATTGCGCTGGATCAAAGCCCGCTTTTGCCATCAAATCCAGCCCAATGACATCAGCTTCAGTTTCATGCACCCGGCTAAATGGCAATACCACGCCAACCTGAGCACCTAAACCAAAAGCACTGGATAACTCAGTTTTATAACGGGTATTCATTGCGCTTAACGCAACATCTGCCACCCCTAGGGTCGCTTGTACCGCCTGGTTACTGGACAAGCGCTCATTGGAATGACCAGACATCACGTGGGCAATTTCGTGCCCTATCACCGCAGCGAGCTGATGCTGATTTTCTGCCACCAATAGCAATCCGGTATAGACGCCAATTTTACCGCCGGGTAAGGCAAAAGCGTTCACCTGATCACTTTCAAATACCACAATTTCCCATGGATTTGCCTGATACTTTTCCGGCGTCACTTTCAGCACGGCTTGCGCCACACACTGCACATAACGATTGGCTTTGTTATCTTTGCTGATTGGCGTTTTACTCTTCAGCTCTTCAAACGTCTGGATCCCCAGTTTGCTGACCTGGCTATTATCAAATAACATCAGCTGCGGCCGGCCAGTCGGTGACTCAGCACAACCTGACAAGAACAATACAGCACCGGATAGCAACGCCAGTAAAGTTCGATTTGCAAAAAGTTGCTGCACCATCAGTTTCCTTTTCTGTAGTTTCACAATAATAGCCGCTGTACCTTCAGGTCAGTGCCGGCCATAAACAACACCGCCAGCAACAGCCGGCGGTGTGAACAAGGTCAATGGCAACTCCGAGTCGGGTTTTGACCCAAAGTTCAACAGTTAACCTGTTAAATCATCAAAGAATTTTTTTACACCGTCAAAAAATCCTTTCGATTTTGGTCGGTGTCTGGCTTCACTTTCGCCACCCCAGCTTTCATCCAACTGACGCAGTAAGTCTTTTTGTTTATCCGACAAATTGACCGGTGTTTCCACCACCACTTTACAGACTAAATCACCGACGCCGCCGCCACGCACCGATTGTACCCCTTTGCCCCGCAAGCGGAACATTTTCTCAGTCTGAGTTTCAGCTGGAATTTTCAGTTTGACGCGACCATCTAAAGTCGGCACGTCAATTTCACCGCCTAAGGCAGCGATGCTGAAACTGATCGGCACTTCACAGGCTAAGTTATTGCCATCCCGCACAAAAATCGGGTGATCTTTGACATGGACCTGCACATACAAATCGCCGGCAGGCGCACCATGCATGCCCGCTTCACCTTCACCGGTTAAACGGATACGGTCACCGGTATCAACACCCGCCGGAATTTTAACGGCCAATGTTTTGGTTTTCTCGACCCGACCCTCGCCATGACATTTGCTACATGGGTCTGGGATAATTTTGCCACGCCCATTACAGGTCGGACAAGTTTGCTGCACTGCGAAGAAGCCCTGCCGCATCGTGACTTGACCTGCACCATGGCAAGTCGGGCAAGACTTGGCCTGAGTGCCTTTTTTAGCACCCGAGCCATCACAACTGTCACAGCTGACCCAGGTCGGTACTTTGATATCGACTGATTTGCCGCGCACGGCATCTTCTAAGCTCATCTCCAGGTTATAGCGCAAATCGGCACCACGCTGGGCACGCGACTGGCCACCGCCACGACGGCCGCCACCAAAGATATCGCCAAAGACATCACCAAAGATATCGCCAAAATCAGCGCCACCGGCACCGCCGCCGCGGTTTGGATCGACTCCGGCGTGGCCATATTGATCATAAGCCGCTTTTTTCTGCTCATCCGACAGAATTTCGTAGGCTTCCTGCACTTCTTTAAACTTTTCTTCCATCGCTTTATCGCCCTGAGTGCGATCAGGGTGATATTTCATCGCGAGGCGCTTATAAGCCTTTTTGATTTCTTTGTCGTCGGCGCCTTTGCTGACACCAAGTACTTCATAATAATCACGCTTTGACATAATGCTGCTTCAAGGTTAAGTGAGCGGATAGACAAGCGACCGCCGCAGCGGTCGCTTCACGTTCAGCGCTGAAAACCGCAGCTTAATGCAGCGGTCTTCACCAGACAAATATTATTTGTCTTTAACTTCTTCAAACTCAGCGTCAACTACATCATCGCCAGCATTTTTGGCATTGTCAGCACCTGGTTGCGCCTGACCTTGCTCAGCTGCAGCTTGCAGTTTTTGCGCTGCCTGCAGTAATGCCTGAGTTTTGGCTTCGATTTCAGCTTTGTCGCTGCCTTTGATCACGCTTTCCAGCGCGCTGATAGCGGCTTCGATTTCTTGCTTATCATTGGTCGCCAGGTTAGTACCGGCTTCTTCCACCTGCTTCCGGGTCGCATGCACTAAAGCATCTGCCTGGTTACGGGTTTGTACCAGCTCTTCAAACTTTTTGTCTTCTTCCGCATTCAGCTCGGCATCACGCACCATTCTTTCTACTTCTTCATCCGTCAGACCTGAAGAGGCTTTAATGGTGATTTTCTGCTCTTTGCCGGTGTCTTTGTCTTTGGCTGAAACGTGCAGGATACCGTCAGCGTCCAGGTCAAAAGTCACTTCGATTTGTGGTTCGCCACGACGCCCCGGACGAATGCCTTCTAAGTTAAACTGACCCAATGACTTGTTAGCAGACGCTTGTTTACGCTCACCTTGCAGCACGTGGATAGTGACCGCAGACTGATTGTCATCTGCAGTTGAGAAGGTTTGTGACTTTTTGGTTGGGATAGTCGTATTCTTCTCGATCAGCGCAGTCATCACGCTGCCCATGGTTTCGATGCCTAATGACAGTGGCGTCACGTCCAGTAACAGCACGTCTTTCACGTCACCAGACAAGACTGCGCCCTGGATAGCAGCACCTACGGCAACAGCTTCGTCCGGGTTGACGTCTTTACGTGGCTCTTTGCCAAAGAAAGCCGTCACAGCTTCCTGCACTTTTGGCATCCGCGTCTGACCACCGACCAGAATGATGTCGTTGATTTCGCCAACAGACAAACCGGCATCTTTTAATGCTTGTTTCAGTGGTTCAATGGTGCGCTGAATTAAATCTTCCACCAATGACTCCAACTTAGCGCGGGTCACTTTGATATTTAAGTGTTTTGGACCTGTGGCATCAGCCGTGATGTACGGCAGATTCACTTCAGTTTGTGAGGCAGAAGACAGCTCGATTTTAGCTTTTTCACCGGCTTCTTTTAACCGTTGCATCGCCAATGGGTCGTTGCGCAGGTCAATACCCTGTTCTTTTTTGAATTCGTCAACCAGGTAATTGATGACGCGTGAGTCAAAGTCTTCACCACCTAAGTGCGTATCACCATTGGTGGATAACACTTCAAAAGTTTGCTCGCCATCAACATCGTCGATTTCGATGATCGAGATATCAAAAGTACCGCCACCTAAGTCATACACTGCAACTTTAGTGTCGCCTTTTTTCTTGTCCATGCCATAAGCAAGGGCAGCCGCTGTTGGTTCGTTGATGATCCGTTTTACTTCTAAACCAGCGATACGGCCGGCATCTTTAGTCGCCTGACGCTGCGCATCGTTGAAGTAAGCCGGAACAGTGATAACCGCTTCTGTCACTGGCTCGCCCAGATAATCTTCCGCCGTTTTCTTCATTTTTTTCAGCACTTCCGCAGAAATCTGTGGCGCTGCTAATTTTTTGCCTTTGACTTCAACCCAGGCATCGCCATTGTCAGCTTTGACAATTTGGTATGGCATGATTTTGATGTCACGCTGTACTTCGGCGTCTTCAAAACGACGACCGATTAAGCGTTTGATGGCGAATAAAGTATTTTTTGGGTTGGTAACTGCCTGACGTTTTGCTGGCTGACCCACTAACACTTCACCGTCTTCGGCATAAGCAATGATTGAAGGCGTGGTTCTGGTACCTTCAGCGTTTTCGATGACCCGTGGCTGGTCGCCATCTAAAATCGCAACGCAGCTGTTAGTTGTACCTAAGTCAATACCAATAATTCTACCCATGATTGTACTCCGCTCTTGAATTCGAACAATTAAAATTGTGTTGACCGGTTAATGGGGCTAATCCCTGATCGATTCAAGGTTATTGCGGCAAATTTTTTTGCTTTTTTAACTTCACAGCGTTTTTTCCGCCAGTGAGCGCATTTTTGCAACGCTGTGCCAGCAAGACAGATAAAACCAGTTCGCCTGTCTGACCGTAGCTCTGTATAATCGATTGCACAGACTCTTTTTTGGAACTCAGTTATGCCATTACTTGATAGCTTTACCGTTGATCACACTATTATGAAAGCACCAGCGGTGCGGGTCGCAAAAACGATGACCACGCCACACGGCGATGCAATTACCGTGTTTGATCTGCGCTTTTGTGTACCGAATCAGGAAATCCTCTCCGAAAAAGGTATCCATACCCTGGAGCATCTGTTTGCCGGTTTTATGCGCGACCACTTAAATGGCAATGGCGTGGAAATTATTGATATTTCCCCGATGGGTTGCCGGACGGGTTTTTACATGAGCCTGATTGGTACGCCAGACGAGCAACGTGTCGCCGATAGCTGGCAAGCAGCGATGGCTGATGTTTTAAAAGTGCAGCAGCAGTCTGAAATTCCGGAATTAAACGTGTATCAGTGTGGGACTTACCAGATGCACTCACTGGATGAAGCCAAGCAAATAGCGCAAAACATTATTGACCGTGGTGTCGGTGTTAATAAAAACGCTGAACTGACGCTGTCACCTGAGCTGTTAAAACAGTAAAAGTCCGCCAGCAGTCGTTTTTGCACTCGGGCATCAGCGTTAAAAGTTACTGATAAATAGTTGGTTTGATGCAAAACGGCTTGATGTCATAGCACTCGAAGTAAAACAGCCCTGTCGGGATCACCGCAGGGCTTCAGCATAAACCCCACAAGATGTTCAGGGCCGCTGCAACAACATTCTGCGGCAGTTCACACTACTGCAGTCTGCCGACCACACAAGCAGGGTCTGGCAGCTCAGCCACTCAGGCTTTGCTGCTAACATTATTTAAGGGACAGCAAGGCTGATTAAAAATCATAACCAAAGCGCATACCAAACATCCGTGGCGGATTGTAGGTTGAACGGATAAAACCATCGCGGAACTGAAAGTAGTTGGCGTTACGGACATATTCGTCGGTCAGATTTGACACATAAGCTTCCAGATACCAGCTGTCGCTGGCTGGCATCAGTTTGACTGAAGCATCAATTTTCCAGTAAGCGGTCTGAGCGTCCGATAAATGCGCCCCGTCATAATTATTCAGCGAGGTATACATTTTACTTTGCCAGTGTGCGCTTAACTGCGGTTCCAGCGCAAAGCCTGACTTCAGTTCAAAGGTATGCCGCAAGTTCAGCGTGCCCGACCAGTCTGGTGCATAAGGTAAACTGTTGCCGCTGATATCAATCGGGCCGGTAGCACAAGGTTGCTGCCCATATTCAAGCCGCTCGGCACAATAATAACTGTCTTCAAACGGAATATTGTCAACCCGAGCATGCAGCCAGGCGACATAACCGGAAATTCGGCCATTATTCCAGGGAATATAATCCAGCTCCAGCTCCAGTCCTTTCATCGTGGCTTCACCGATATTGGTCGTCAGGTTGTGGAATTTGTCACTGCCATCAGGTCTGGTGCCGACTTTTTGATTATTGGTGACTTGCATATCGGTATATTCACTGTAAAACAGCGCGGCCGACAGATTCATCCGGCCATCCAGCAGTGCTGCTTTATAGCCGGTTTCATAGTTAGTCACTTCTTCCGGGCCATAAGGTAAATTGGAATACTGACCACAGTCACAGATATCGAAGTCTTCAAAAAAGCCGCCCGCTTTAAAACCGGTCGCAACAAAAGCATAGAGCAAATCCTCTGACGGCAGCCGGTAATCAGCCCCCACTTTCCAGGTGCCTTTTTGCCAGTCTTCTGTGTGATAAGTCCGCCGACCCGCCGTCAATACCTGACCGAGCGGTGGATAAGTGCCCATATTTTTGGTTAAATGATTGGACTGAATACTACCGTTCACCTTCGGATCATAACCGCCATTGTAATATTGATCGCTAAACACCAGCTCATAACCAACACCACCATTGTCAATTTTTTTATCTTTGGTCTGACGGTAGCCCAGCGTCAGTTGCAGCTGTTCTGTCAGGCTGTAATCCAACTGACCAAACACAGCATCAGCATTGGCACGGCGGTCATCCTGCGGATAGGAAAAAGCTGCCGGATGATAACCCAGCGCCGGATGACGCAAACCATGCACCAGCTCGACATCAAACTTGATTTTGTTCTTTTCCCGCATCGAAAACACCCCGGTGACAAATTTCAAATCACTGGCGCTGTAGGTAAATTGTAACTCGTGAATGCTGGAATCAAATTCGGCATTGGTTCTGGCGTAGCGGTCAAACAGTAGCGGATGACTGAAGCTATCTAGCTTGGCACGGGATGGGGCTGCGGCAAAACCGGCATCTTCATCAAACAGCTGATAACGTTCTTGTTGGGCCAGACTAAAACGATAATCGGCTGCCCAACTGTCATTCAGCAGCCAGTTGATGTGTGAACGTAAAGTGTCGATGGTCATATCCATCTCACCTGGAACGTTAATATTGGCGTAAAACTGCGGCTGGTTACATTGATCAACAGTGCCTTTGGCCTGGGCACAATCTTTGAGAAATAACTCGCCGGCACTTTGATCGGCAAAATGCTCCAGCGTCAAATCCCAGCTCAGCGTATCGGATGGGATCCAGCGCGCCAGAGCCCGTATCGATTGTTTATCTGAATTGGTGTAATAATCTTTTTTACTGACTTGATGGTTTTCGCGCTGATCAGTATCGGCAACTCCATCCGCCGCCATAGGTTTGCCGGTAAAGGGATCTTTTAAATCAGGTCTGTTGATATCACGAACATCCATCTCTTGTTTGATATAACCATCGCGCCGATCTGCCATCAGCGCAAAGCGTAAGGCAAACCTGTCATTGACCGCGATATTGGTCATACCGCGTAACTGTTTGTGGTTGTAATTACCATAACCGAGCACCAGATTGCTGTAATTCTGCGTGGTATCAGGTTTATTTGGGATCACGTTAATCGAACCGCCGGTTGAGTTGCGGCCAAACAAAGTGCCTTGTGGGCCCCGTAAAACTTCTACCTGTGACACGTCGTACAACAAGGCCAGTGCACCTTGTGGCCGTGGCGAATAAATACCGTCAATATGCACCCCCACCGCCGGATCGCCGGTTTCGGTGTTATTACCCGAGCGCACACCACGAATAGAGGCCTGAATACCAGAGTCAGTGCCAGACACCACAAACTGAGTATTTGGGATAGCTGTGGTCAATTCGCGCAATTCTTTCACCCCACCTCGGGTCAGTTGCTCCTGACTGAAGGCAGTGACTGCGACCGGCGTTTCCATTAAATAGGTTTTACGTTTGGTGGCGGTGACCGCAATCCGCTCAATTTTGTTGAGGTCAGTGGCAGCTGTCGTACTGGTTTGTTGTGCCTGCAGCTGTGGGCTGACGAGCAGTGGCAAACCACAAGCCAGACCGATACATAAACTCAGATAGCGTTGTTGTGTTGTTTTCATCGATAGTTCCCCGTTTTTTGTTGTTATTCTGCCGGTCCGCCGCAGCACCGCGGCGCCAGACTGAACAGCGACCAGAGGTGAACTGAATGCACAAGGACAGAATTTTGTTGTGTTTAAAATTTAGTCTATTTGTTTTACTAATTATTTGTCAATTAATTTTACTAAATATGCAACCTATGTTTTAACACCACTTAAACAATGATAACCAATTGATTTTATTTAATATCAAAAATTACCTGAGCAGCAGCAATAGCGCTGCAACGACGGCTGGAATAACTGCAGAGATAAGTCTGTAACTGTGGGTAAGCAGCCAGTTCAGTATCAGAACGCAACCCCAGCACCAGCAGTTGCTCTGGCCACAGCTGACAAGCCTGTTGCACCCGTTGCTGCTGAGCTGTTAAATCCAGTTGCTCGCCTGGCAACGGATAATCTTCTGTCACCAGCAGCAATAACTGTTCAGCTGGTAACTGTCTTTGTCCCTGTAGCAACTGCTGCAGTTGTGGCCAGTTCAATAGTTCCAGCCTGATACCATGCTGAGCGGCCGACAGTTGTAGTTGTTGCCAGCAAGCGCTGCTGGCCGGGAGCGGATCATTGGGTCCAATGCCACGGCTGTTACAGATCCGATCATAGACAGCCGGATCGGCAACAAAAGCCACCGTCAGCGTCTGGCATTTTTGCGATGTTAATGGCAAATGACAGGCCTGATTGCGCAACAACCGCACGGCAGCTTTGGCCGCGGTCAGTTCCAGTTGAGTGGGTTCTGCTGGCTTTCCCTGTGGTACCAAACCGCTGGCCGGCACACTGCTCAACTGATAACGTAATCGCAGCCCCCGGCGCAGCGCTTGATCCAGCACAGTTTCAGCCAGTTCACCTTGCTCAACAGCCGCAATCACGCCCTGAATGGTGTCACGCTGCAACTGCTTATAATCAGTGCGTTCATTCTCATAATGCTCTTCGCTCAGCATGATCAGATCTGCACCGGCTTTCAGCGCCTGCACTGCCGCCGCTACTGGCGAATAATGCCGTCGCATCGCCCCCATATTCATGCTGTCAGTTAAGATCACGCCGTCAAACCCTAATTCATGGCGTAACAAAGCTGTCAGGATCGCTGGTGACAGCGTGGCTGGCCAGACAGGATCCAGCGCCGGATACAAAATATGACTGGTCATGATCAGCGGTACCCCAGCGCCAATCGCTGCGATAAAAGGTTGCAGATGGCTGTCGAGTAATTGTTGCCGGCTCAGTGTCACCACCGGCAAACCACTGTGACTGTCAGTGGCGGTGTCGCCATGACCGGGAAAGTGTTTGGCACAGGCCTGGGCTCCCTGCTCTAACAACGCCTGCACTGCGGCGCTGACATGCCGGCTGACCAGCACCGGTTCTGCACCAAAAGCGCGCTGACCAATAATTGGATTATCCGGGTTAGAATTGACATCTGCACAGGGTGCTAACACCGTGTTATAACCCAGTTGTTGCATTTGCTGTGCGTACTGCTGGTACATGGCGGCAGTCAGCGCCACATCATCGGCCACCCCCAGCGCCAGATTGCCGGGTCCAAGCACGGTATGGTGGGTTAACAGACCCCAGGCACCTTCCTGATCCACCCCAAGCAACAGCGGCGCGTCACAAGGTCGCAGCGCCGCTAACTGTTGTAACTGATTGGCCAGTTGCATCGCTGCCGCCGGATCTGGCGCATTATCGTCGGTCAGATAAAAACCGCCGATATGACGCTGCTGTACCAACTCACGGGCATAAGCCAGATCCTGGCCGGCAAAAGCCAGCATAAAAAGCTGACCCACTTTTTCCTGCAGACTCAGGCTAGCCAGTAACTGGCTGATCCGAAGTTCGAGCCCTGGCTGGTTGTTCAGTGTTGACGTTTGCATCTGTTCCTCCTCACTCAGGCCGCGACTGCGGCACCGGTAATTAATGCCACTAAGTCTTCTTTGCTGACATCCGACAGGGCCACATCGGCCACCGATCGGCCCTGATAGAGCACCACGGCCCGATCACAGGTTTCCAGCACGTGTTGCATGTTATGGCTGATCAACAGTACTGCAACGCCCTGTGAGCTAATCAGTTTAATCAGTTCATTCACCTGCGCGCTTTGCTCCACACCCAGTGCTGCAGTTGGTTCGTCCATCATCACCAAATCAGCCCCCCAGTTCACCGCTCTGGCAATGGCAACCGCCTGGCGCTGACCGCCAGATAAACTTTGCACCTTGGCATGAAAGTCCGGCAGACGGCTATTGAGGCGGTGCAACGACTTACGTGCCTGTCGCTCCATTGCCGCCTGATCCAGCCAGCCAAGTGCGCGCAATAGTGGATTTTTGCTGAGAATTTCCCGGTTTAAAAACATATTGGCACTGATCTCAAACTCCGGCACCATCGCCAGATCCTGAAACACAGTTTCAATGCCGAGTTGTCTGGCCTGTTGTGGTGAATTCAGGATCACTGGCTGATTATTCAGTAATATTTGCCCCTGATCCGGCTGGTGTAAACCGGCAATACAACGTACCAGCGTCGTTTTACCAGCGCCATTGTCACCCAATAATGCCACGACTTCGCCTTTTTGCACGCTGAAACTGACATCCTTCAGCGCCTGCACTGCACCAAAACTTTTACCGATATGCCGCAGTTCCAGTGCCACCTGACCTAACTGAGTTCTAACCATGACGCGCCTCCCTTACCCCAATCGCCACCGCCAGGATCAAGATCACACCACGGGCTATCATCTGCTCATTGGTGGAAAATCCGGATAAAATCAGACCGTTGTTGATCATGCCCATCAACCAGGAACCCAGCACAGCGCCGATGATGCAAACCCGACCGCCAAATAAACTGGTGCCACCAATGGCCACCGCCGCAATCACCGTCAGTAAATCGGCTTCGCCTAAGGTGTAACGTGCGCCCTGTAACCGACCGGCGTACAACAAGCCTGCCAAAGCAGCCCCCAGTGCCGAAATCATCAGGGCCTGCACCCGTAACCGCGAAATACCAATGCCCATAGCTCTGGCTGCTGCCGGATTGCCACCCACCGCCAGTAAGTGCCGGCCAAAGCGCAATTTATTCAACAGCAGATAACCCGCCAAAGCGACCAACACTGTCCAAAGCAGCAATACCGGTACGCCGAACAAGTCACCACCACCAAACCAGAAGATAAAATCGTTATTAACCACCGGCACTGATTCCATCCCGGTCAGTTGCCGGGCCAGTCCCGCCAGCACGCTCATCGTGCCCAAAGTGATCAGCAAGGATGACACTTGCAGTTTTTCGGTCAAAAAACCATTGATCAGCCCGACCACTACACCAACGCTGAGCGCACCAGCCACCGCCAGCGCAATACTGCCCTGTTGTAATAACAACGCTGCCACCAACGCACTGACGGCAACCACAGCCCCAATAGATAAATCAATATGTCCAACCGCCAGCGCAAAACAGAGCGCCACCGCCATCACTGTGACAGGTGTGGTCTGGCGGACAATATTCAGCAGGTTATCCAGCGATAAAAACGCGGTGTCATGCAGCACCACGCCAAACATGGCCAGCACCAGCAGAAAAATATAATAAATATACGCATCCCGGCGTAGCAGCCATTGTTTCAGTGGAACACGGGCCAGCAGTGAGGTCATGGTTGAACTCCATCATTGGCCAGCAGTTGGTGGAGCAGAGCCGGTAGCGGACTTTGAAAAGCCTGCTGCCAACCTGCAGCGATATTCTGCTGGGTGACTGTATTAAAAGGCACCAGGGTAAAGGCTGGTGTACTGATCCCCAGTTCACGCAGTGCCGCCACTCTGGCCATGGTTTGACCAATCAGATATGGCTGATCAGCAATAGTTGCCAGCATATTGCCGCCTTTGGCCAAATCCAGCAGGTTATTGACCCCCAAATCATGGGTGATGACTTTAATATCTTTGCGACCGGCAGCTCTGAGTGCTTCCACCACCCCTTCAGCTGCTGCATCCCAGGACACATAAATCACCTGCAGTTTAGGATGTTGTAAAATCAGCGCCGCCGCAATGTCGGCAGTTTCCTGCTCACGGACAAAACCTTGACTGGCGCTCAGTTGCAGTTGCGGATATTTGGCTAGCTGCTGCCGGAATGCCTGATCTCTGTTGTTGGTAATAAAATAATCAGCATCGTGATAAATCATACCGACTTGCAATGGCTTCTCCCTGCTTGAGGTGGCAAAACTTTGCGCCAGCACATCAGCCGCCTGCCGTCCCATGCCAAACATATCGTCAGTCACGATACCAGCGTAATCCTGCCCCAGTACAAAGCCCGGGATCGGGTTACTTAACAGGACCAATTGGCTGCCGGTGTTGACCAACTGCTGGTAAGCCGCTTTAGCACTGGCCGGGTCAACCACCAGCGACAAAACAAAATCGGGTTTAAGCACGGTGACATTTTCTATGTCCGCCACTTGCCTGGCTGGATCAAACTGCGCATCTGTCACCGCCACCACTTTGACGCCAAGCCGGTTAAACTCAGCCGTTGCTCCCGCAGTGACGGCACTGATCCAGGGGCTGGCGCCATGCCAGACCAAAGCGGCAGTGAATGATTGTTGTTGTAATTGCTGCACCTGCAAGGCGCTGAGCTGGATTTCACTGGCGGGCACCGCATCTGCGGATGGATCCTGCAGCGCTGTTGCAGCAACCGCATCAACTGACATCAATCCGCCACTGCACAGCACCGCAGCCAGTGCTGACCGTCTTAATAAGCATCCCAACCACAGACTGACTGCTTTTCGACCATATATTTTCACGCTGTACCTGCTCAGAAATTATTGTTAAGTTGTTTATATTCCAATCAACAATAATATGTCAATCATTTTTACTTAATAGAAAGAGATCACAAATTCATTGCCTTTTCGCGATTGCAGGTAAAAAATGCTGGCCAGCCGGTCAAAGTGACAAATAAGCTAAGGTTCTGATGTTAGGTTCGAATTCCAAACAAAATAAAGCCGTGAATGTGCGGCTGGTGCTGGCGCAAATCGCCACCCAGGGACCGCTGTCCAGAGCTGATATTGCGCGGACCACTTTTCTGAGTAAACAAACCATCACCAATCAGGTCGATGAACTGATTCGATTGCAACTGGTGCAGGAAGCCGGCATCAAAAAAGAGAAAGTCGGCAAACCTTCGACCATGTTGCTGCTGCAGGATCACGCCTACTTTACCATCGGACTAAGACTATGGCCGGATCGGCTGGAATTGGCGCTGTGTAGTTTAACCGGCCAATTGCTGCAACAAAGCTGCAGTGCAGTGCCAGCGGAGCAACAACTGCGCAGTTGCCGGGCCTTGATTGAACAGTTATGCCAACAACAAAATATTGAGTACCAGCAATTACTTGGCCTTGGCATCACCCAGGTGCAAACAGGCAGCAGTTCGCTGATCGAAAAACAGCAACAGCGCCAGTTATTTCAGCAGCAGTTGGCGACCGTATTACAATTACCTGTGGTGGCGGAACAAACCGCCGCCGCTTGTGCGGCCTACCACCTGTTGCATGGTGAAGCCAGACAACTGCAAAGTTTCTGTTATGTCCATATCGGCCAGACCGTTGAAGCTGCACTGGTCTATCACCGCACCTTGCTGCTGGGACAGAATGGTTTTTCCGGCGCGCTTGGTGAAATTTTTGTCACACCAGATCAAGACCACAGCACCGGTGATTTTGGCCGGCTGAACGATTTTGTCTCGACGAATTCATTACAACAATTTATCAGTAAAAAAATGGCCGTACCGGAGTCACAGCAAGCCAGTTTGATCCTGGCCGAAGCATTGACTCCACAGCAAGCCGATAAGCTGGAACCCTGGTTTTTAGCGGCTACAGAGCCGATGCGAGTGGCACTGCATACGCTGGAAACATTATTAAATTGCCAGAGTATTATTGTTGGCGGTGAAGTCAGTGATTGGTTGTTAGACAAACTGATCAGCAAGTTGCGGCCTTTTATTCCGTCCATTGCCCAATATGGCGAACGTCAGGTCCCTAGGTTGATTAAAACTCCGGACGCAGGCGCTGTGGCGTTAAAAGGGCTGGCGACACTGCCACTGCATGCTGCCATCCGTGCAGATGCTTCGCACCCAGTGGCGTTACCCCAGCACAGCAGCATGACCGCAGCCCAGCACTTGTTATTCACCGAAGAGCTCACCGATTAAAGCGGCCACAGGGGTTTGAGCGACCGCAGGGGTTTGAGCGACCGCAGGGTATAACAGCGAATGTCGACCCTGCGATGGCATTTTGCTAAATTTTAAATTGTCCAACCACAGTATTCAGCGCCGTGGCTGAGGCATTCAGCTGGTTGGCTTCGACCGTCAATTCATTGGCATGCCCGGCGGTATTATCCACCAGTTGACTGATCAGATGCAGATTCTGATTGATATCATCCGCGACCACAGTTTGCTGCTGTGTGGCAACGGCAATCTGGCTGCTTTGTTGCTGCACCACGACAATAGCCTGGCTGATGGCAGATAATGCCTGTTGCATTGACTGCGCCCGACCTGCGCTGACTTCAGTATGCTCGCGCCCCCGCTGCATCACAGCTTCTGCCTGACCGGCAATTTGCTGCAATTTTTCTACCATCCGGCGAATATCATCGGTGCTGTCTCTGGTCCGCCCCGCCAACGATCGCACTTCATCTGCGACCACGGCAAATCCTCGTCCTTGCTCACCAGCACGGGCGGCCTCAATGGCTGCATTGAGCGCCAACAAATTAGTTTGTTCCGCAATACCTTTGATCACATCGACCACAGTACCGATATTTTCCGATTCCTTTGCCAGGCCCATCACCACCTGCACCGCTTCGAGCATACTGCGATCAAGTTGATCCATATCCTGCACTGCTAACTCAGAGAGTTTAAAACCATCCTGGCCACGTTGTTGCGCCGCAGTGGCGGCCTGACTGGTTGACTGGGCATTCCGACTGATCTCCTGCACTGTCGCCGCCATTTCAGTGACTGCCGCCGAGACCGCATCCAATTGCACTTTGCCTTGTTGAATTTCCTGATTGGTCAGCACTGCCACCTGATTCAGATGCTGGCTAGACTGATGCACTTGCTGCGCCTGCTGCGAGGTTTTTTGTAATGACAACCGCAGTTTCTGCACAAAGGTATTAAAATGCCGTGCCAGCGCGCCTGTTTCATCCTGCTGCCGGATATCAATCTGCCGGGTTAAATCACCTTCACCACTGGCAATATCGCGCATAGCGGCGGTGAGCTGCTGTAAAGGCCGGATAATCAGGTTGGTGCTGAACAGAATTGTTGCGGCCGTCAGCAGTAAAAAAATCAAAGTCCCGAATAAGGCCCAATTGATGGCACTTTGGATCGGTCCTTCAATCAACTGTGCCGGGATCAGGATCCCAACCAGCCAGGACATTTCCGGAAAGCTCAGCTGCACCGGCTGATAACTGACGAAATAGGGTTTGCCTTGCAGTTGCACTTGCGCAAAGCCAGCAGTACCACTTTTTGCGGCCGCGGCGATGGCGGCAAAACCACTGTTGCTGTCGTTTTGGCTGTCAAAACCGGCCAGATCAGCACTGGTTTTAATCTCCATCCCGGTCTGAGCCGGGAAATGGACAATGTGACCGAGGCTATCGAGTAAAAATGGGATCCCCTCCCCCTGATACCGGATCAAATCAACTTTATCGCCAATCTTATTTAAATGCAGATCCAAACCACCAACGCCCAATAAAGTGCCGTCCGGCAAATACACCGGCCCCTCTACCACGGCAGAAACGACGCCGGTGGTGAAATCTGCCGATGGCGAGCCGACAAAGAATTTATTTCTTTGCATGCTTTCGATGTACCAGGGTCTTTTCGAAGCAAAATAGCCCTGTTCGACTTTACCGGCATTAGGTCCATCCACATCAACCCCAGTGCGGGAATCTTCGCGGAAATATTCATCTGAGCGGGTTAAAGCGAAAAATGCCGATAATACCGCCTCATCGCGGCCACTGACGGTTTTAAAGGTCTGATTGATATCCTGATAGCCAGCCAAGCCTTCTAATGCCGTGCCTCGACCCGGATACTGCACGAACCATTGCTGAAATTGTGGCGCATGCAAAAATGTTTGCGCGACCTGAGCGTATTCTGCAAAAAATTTGCCGACGTTGACCGCTTCTTTTTCCATCAGGCTGTGCACCTGTGCTTCGACCTGTGCCCGGCTCTGGTCGGCCAGATGATTGACCACACCGGCAGCCGCCAGCATAAACAACACAGCCACAGAACCACCGACCCGTAATAGAATTTTATGTTTTATTGATTTTATTGTTGTCGTTTGCATAGAACCCCCAAAGTTGCGGTTCCATCAAAACATAATCATCAACAGAAATCTACCCGACTGATTGCAGAGGACTTTAGCCGTTATCAGCGGTTGCACCATGTTGGATCGCAAGCCAGGCACTACCGGCCCATTACGCCCCGATTTGACTAGTGTCAGTGCCTTTATGCGCTATTTAAGCGCAATAAAATATCCTGCAAAACGTAAAAATCATCGGATTGGAAAGAGAGATATCAGCAGATAACCAGAGCACCACGACAAGGAATTGTCAGCAGGGCTATCGGTTCAGTTATTTGGTGTTGCAGGGAAGTGGCGGACGCAGGAGGATTCGAACCTCCGACCGCTCGGTTCGTAGCCGAGTACTCTATCCAGCTGAGCTATGCGTCCGTAATTATATCTTTTGACTTGCAGTTCAAAGCAGCAATGTATTGCTGATACTCACTGTGGTAAAGCCTGGAAGCTTTAAAACAAAAAACCTGCTTGATGCAGGTTTAGTGGCGGACGCAGGAGGATTCGAACCTCCGACCGCTCGGTTCGTAGCCGAGTACTCTATCCAGCTGAGCTATGCGTCCAGTCTAACTTTTATATCATCCAGCAAAGGTCGTTTCAGATGGCGGACACAGGAGGATTCGAACCTCCGACCGCTCGGTTCGTAGCCGAGTACTCTATCCAGCTGAGCTATGCGTCCATCTAAATCTGAAACAACTGGCGGAGAAAGAGGGATTCGAACCCTCGATAGAGTTTCCCCTATACACCCTTAGCAGGGGTGCGCCTTCAGCCACTCGGCCATTTCTCCGCGCTACGTTGCGGGGCGTATATTAATGTCTCTGGAAAATAAGTCAAACAATTTTTCGAAGAAAAAAGTTTGTTTGCTGACCTTTTAAACAATTTGAGCAATTAATAACGAATACGGGTAAAAATTAAACAACATTACAGCTAAAACAACTATTTAGCGAGTCTCTGGATTTTGAACAGATTACTGATCATCATCCTGAGTGAAACTGCCAGGTGTGCCTTTTTCTGCCTGAATACGCATATAAATTTCTTCACGGTGCACAGAAACTTCTTTTGGCGCATTCACACCAATCCGAACCTGATTGCCTTTTACACCTAATACAGTGACAGTTACTTCATCACCAATCATTAAAGTCTCACCAACACGACGGGTTAAAATAAGCATTCGCTTGCTCCTATCCTTTAAAATTCAATTTTCCGAATGACATCAGCAATTTTCCTGCTGCGTCTATGCACAGAATGATAACCTAGGCTTCAAATTTATGAAAATCCAGAGATTAATTATCTGCAGTTACTAATACTTGATGCAGGCGCGCAGCAACTTTTTCAAGCTGTTCGGCCGCCATCAATGCCGAAAACCGACTTTCAGAATGGGTGATTAAGTACAATTGCACATTCATCTCATTGAAAGTACTAAAAATTTTAGAAACCAGCAGCGGATCTGATTTAATACCGATGCCAACTACCGACAGTTTAGCAAGGTTCTGCTGCGGATGATGCAGAGAAACCGTACTATTTTCTGTCAGTTTCTGCACTGCATCAATCACTTGGCTGAGCTCTGCACTGGCAACAGCCAGACTGAGTGTCAGTTGTGATGGCCAGTCACCATGGTGTTGCAGCATATCTGTTTCAATATGCAGAGTAGCCAACGCAGCCATCACCTGTTGCAGTTGACTGGCCGTCAGACCACTGATTTGCAATAAACTGATGCCCGTTTGACCGGCAATACCGGATATAGTTGGCAAACTCATGCCATCTTCCTCATAAACAATTAAGGTTCCCGCATCAGGTTTAAAGGTCGATAACACCCGCAGCGGCACCCGAAAACGACCGGCATATTCGACAGAACGTGAATGCAGTACCTTAGCCCCCAGACTTGCCAGTTCCAGCATATCGGTAAAAGGCATCAGACTAAGCCGTCGCGCCTGCGGACAAAGCCTGGGGTCAATACTGTAAACCCCATCGACATCGGTATAAATCTGGCATTCATCAGCCTTTAACGCTGCCGCCAATGCCACTGCAGAGGTGTCAGACCCACCGCGCCCCAAAGTAGTGACATTACCTTCAAAATCACGCCCCTGAAAGCCTGCGGCGACCACAATGTGGCCTTGTTCCAGTTCCTGCCATAACCGCTGATTGTCGACTGCAGTGATACGGGCTTTGCCAAATTTATTGTCAGTATGAATACAAATCTGATCCGCCAATAAAGATACGGCCGGAAAACCGCGTTTGATCAACGCCATTGCCAACAAAGCCACTGTGACTTGTTCACCTGTCGCAGCCAGCACGTCTAATTCACGGCTAGCAGCCTTGGGATCAATTTGTTGCGCCAGCCCCAGCAGCCTGTTGGTTTCACCGGCCATAGCAGAAACCACGGCCACCACTTTGTGACCAGCCTGGATACTGCGGATTATCAGCTCGGCAACCCGCTCAATCCGATCGGTGGACCCTACCGAGGTACCACCGAACTTCTGCACCAATAACGCCACTTAAATTACAGCTTCGCACTTAAGTAGTCAGCCACGGCCAGCAATAGGGCTGGCAAAGCTTCGACCTTAGTGCCACCTGCTTGCGCCAGATCTGGCTTGCCACCGCCTTTGCCGCCAACCTGTTCCGCCGCCCAGCCAATCAAAGCACCCGCCTGGACTTTGTCGGTCAGATCTTTGGTCACACCTGCGATCAGACTGACTTTGTCATCGGCTGCTGTCGCCAGCAACACCACGCCTGAACCTAATTTCACTTTCAGTTCATCGACCATAGTGCGGAAACCTTTGCTGTCGGCACCAGGTAAATTGGCAATCAGCACTTTCACGCCGTTAATCAGCACCACTTGTTCCAGCAAAGAAGCCCCGGCGGCACTGGCCATTTTCGCTTTTAATTGCTCCAGCTCTTTTTCCAACTGTTTGCTTTTATCCAGGGTCTGGGTGACCCGGTCAGCGATAGTCATCATATCGCCTTTGAGCATGGAAGCCACCAGTTGCGCCTGCTGCTCTAATTTGTGCAGATAAGCGATAGCCCCTGCACCTGTCACGGCTTCAATCCGGCGCACACCAGAGGCGATGCCACTTTCCACCACAATTTTAAACAAGCCAATATCACCGGTCCGGTCGACATGAGTACCGCCACAGAGTTCAGTGGAGAAATCTCCCATCGCTAACACCCGGACATCATCATCATATTTTTCACCAAACAGCGCCATAGCACCAGCCGCTTTGGCCGCCTCTAAATTCATCAGTCGGGTGCTGACCGCATGATTTTGCTGAATTTGCTGATTCACCAGCACTTCCAGCGCACGGATTTCATCGGCTTTCACCGCTTCAAAATGCGAGAAGTCAAAGCGTAACCGGTCCGGCCCCACTAAAGAGCCTTTTTGCGTGACATGCTCACCTAACAACTGACGTAATGCGGCATGGAGTAAGTGTGTCGCCGAGTGGTTTTTCTTAATGGCATCCCGACGCTGCTGATCAATGACAGCATCAACCCGATCATTTAATTGCAGCGCGCCTGCTAACACGCCTTTATGCGCAAAAGCTTTGCCGACTTTAACGGTATCAGTGACGGTAAAGACACCACCGTCTGCCAGTTGCAGCACGCCGGTATCGCCAGTCTGGCCACCAGATTCGGCATAAAACGGCGTTTGGTCGAGGATAATCAGCGCTTGCTGACCATCAATCAATGAACTGACCGCAACGCCATCGCGCAGGATTTCCAGCACTGTGGCGTTGCCATGGTTTTCGGTGTAACCAGTAAAATCTGTCACTTTGTCCGATGTCAGTGCCTGATTGTAATCAGCACCAAAGTTTGACGCTTGCTGGGCACGTTTACGCTGCGCTTCCATCGCGGCTTCAAAACCTGCCTGATCAACAGTGAAAGCACGCTCGCGCGCGACATCCGAGGTTAAATCCAGCGGGAAGCCATAAGTGTCATACAGCTTAAAGGCGACGTCGCCAGGAATGACAGTACTGCCCCCCAGCTGCGCCAGAGCGTCGTTCAGCAACAACAGACCCCGTTCCAGCGTTTTGCCAAACTGCTCTTCTTCCATCCGCAACACTTTTTCAATGATGGCTTGTTTTTCAATCAGCTCCGGATAAGCTTCGCCCATCTGCGCCGAGAGCTCGGCCACTAATTTACTAAAGAAAATACCTTTGGCACCTAATTGATTGCCATGTCGCACGGCACGGCGGATGATCCGGCGCAGCACATAACCGCGGCCTTCATTGCCCGGCATCACTCCATCCGCCACCAGGAAAGAGCAAGAGCGGATATGGTCGGCAATCACCCGCAGCGACTTGTTATCTAAGTCGGTGACACCAATAATGCCAGCAGCCGCTTTAATCAGGCCCTGAAAGGTATCAATTTCATAGTTGCTGTGCACGTTTTGCAAAATAGCCGCAATCCGCTCCAGACCCATACCGGTATCTACGCTTGGTTTTGGCAGTGGTTCCATCCGGCCATCGGCATGACGGTTAAACTGCATAAACACGTTATTCCAAATTTCAATAAAACGGTCACCATCTTCTTGCGGTGAACCCGGTGGCCCCCCCCAGATATGATCGCCGTGATCATAAAAAATCTCAGTACAAGGACCACAAGGACCGGTATCACCCATGGCCCAGAAGTTGTCTGAGGCATAAGGTGCACCTTTGTTATCACCAATCCGGATGGCGCGCTCAGCCGGCACACCAATTTCTTTGGTCCAGATATCAAAAGCTTCATCATCCGTGGCGTACACAGTGATCCAAAGTTTTTCCTTCGGTAGTTTCACCACTTCGGTCAGAAACTCCCAGGCAAAAGCGATGGCTTCACGTTTAAAATAGTCACCAAAACTGAAGTTACCCAGCATTTCAAAAAAAGTATGGTGGCGGGCGGTGTAACCGACGTTTTCCAAATCGTTGTGTTTACCACCGGCGCGGACACAACGCTGGGAAGTGACCGCTCTTTTGTAACTACGCTGATCTTGACCTAAAAACACGTCTTTGAACTGCACCATGCCGGCATTGGTAAACAGCAAGGTTGGGTCATTGCCCGGGATCAAAGAGCTGCTGGCAACGATCTGGTGATCTTTGCTGGCGAAATAATCCAGAAATGCGCGCCGCAGCTGCGCTGATGTCATATACATAACCAAATCCTAACTGTCTTGATGTTGTATGGCGTATTGGATCTGCCCGGCATTAAAACCACGCCGTTGCAAAAATCCCATTCGTTTTTGTTTGTCCTGAAAATCTTTGATTGCTTTGTCAGCAAATTTTTTCTGGTACTGGCAAAGAGCCAGTGCAAACCAGTCGATGTCGAGTTCTGCCAGGGTGTCCTGTAGCAACTCGCGATCAAGTCCTTGTTCCCGTGCGGCCTGTGACACCACCGCAGGTCCATAACCTTTGGCCACTTTTGAGCGGATCAACATGGCGCAATATCTGGCATCACTCTGATAATTTTGCTGCTGACACCAATCCAGTACAGCGGCAATATCAGCTTCATCACCGCCTTTTTGCCGTAATTTCTGTTGCAACTCACGGCTGCTATGATCGCGACGGCTCAGTAAATCAATGGCAAGACTACGCAGTTCAGCCTCAGTCTTCACTGGCGCTGGCGTAGCATCGGCCGACGACGACTGCCAGTCAGACTTCAAAATAGCCTGCCTGCTCCTGTTCTGAGTTCACGGGTGCCAAGGCAAAGAACTCGGAAAAGGATAAAAAGAAACTAATCGACAACAGCGGCAATACCAGCAACCAGGTCAGCAGCAAAGTCGGAAAACCGGTGCTGAGGAGCGCCATGGCCAGTAAAGCATAAAGCGTTAAGGGTTGCACATTACGCCAGCACGCCATCAGACTGGCCTGCAAAATGGCAAATAAACGTTGCTCCCGCAAAAAGTAGGCAATAGCAACCGCATATGCAAACATCATCATCACCAAAGAGATCGCTATCACGAAGCCCAGCATCAGCCACCAGTCAATTGCCCCCGCCTGCCACTGGATAAATAGCTCGCTGGCCAGCAAAGTGAGCGGGATACTGCACAGCATATTGGCCGCCGCCAAGCGCAAGAAAATAGCGCGGCAAGCAGGCTCTTTTAAAGGTTGAAACAACATGCCAAAACTGACAGTGACACCACGCTGCCGCGCCACAATACAACTGTACAGGCCCGCGGTCAGAAAAGGATTCAGTAAAGCGGCAGCAATACCCAACAGCGGATGTAAGGCGCCGAGTAATGAACAAAAATGAATGGTAAAGACCAGCTGGATCCAAAGAAATGGCTGTTGTTTAAATAACTGCCAGCCTTGTTGTAACCACTTCAGACCCGCATTCAGTGGTGCCCGTCGTACCACTAGTTGTAACTTCATAACTCGCTCTTTAGATGTGACTTAGAAAAAAACTCACCCGGCTGGGCACTGACCATCCATTGGTAAAAGTCGTGAGCGCCAGCATCCTGCTCAGCGGGTGCCCAGTCGGCGAAGTATCTTGCTGCCGCTGGATCAAAAGGTCCTTGTTTAATTTCAATAAACACGGCGCCAGGTTCTGCAGCAATCAGACTGTGATACTGACCTGCGGATACTTCTACCGCACTTTGGGCAGAGCCTGCAGCCAGAGTCAGACGCATCGTCAACTGCCCCCCGACATCAAACAACAACATATCAACACTGCCCTGAAGGACCAGACATAATTCATAAGGCTGCGGTTCCTGATGCAGATGCGGCTGAACATAACTACCAGGCAACATGGCGATGACCACGCGTTGCGCGTTTTCAGCCAATGACTGATGTAAATTATGAGCACATCGTTTCCGGCTTGTTTGGCTTGCTTGTTGTAGCAAAGCATCAAATAGCTTGTGATCCAGTAATTGCAAATTCAGGTCCGTCCAGCTTGATGAAAGCGGCTTATCATACTGCAAAACGGCCTGAATACCAAACAGCCACCAGCGACCAATCAGCCTGACAGTGTTACAGGCGATACCCTCAGCACGAAAGTACCGGCACTGTTAACGGACTATCACCATTTCCTGTAACAACCGACTGGCGCCATCCACTTTGTCCATCTGCCACAACATATAACGGCTATCAAGATGAACAGCACGATTTGTGGCCGGGTCGTAATCATAATCACCAAAGATACTTTCACTGACGCCACCAAGTAACAATCCGACCAGCTCTGCCTGACCGTTTAAAGTGGCAGCGCCTGAATTGCGAACTGTGGTATCGGCTGTCGATAAGAAATTCACCGGTACAGTACTCAACGAAGCCGCCGCATAGTCGCTAACATTGGCCGTAGCGATCGCGCTCAGTTGAGCGGCTGGCGCAGCAAAAGGGACTGTCCCTGTCGCTTTGGCCACTATCCCCTGTACTGTGGTGAACGGCGTATAATAGACACCGTCACGGGGCTGATAACCCTGCACAGAGCCAAAACTGACACGTAAGCTGCCATTTGCATCCGGGTAGGTTTTTTGCTGCTGCGAGGCTTTAAAGTCCTTTAAGGCCGCCATCACCAGAGGCTTTAGCTGCAACAGCTTACCCTCGTTGGTTTTTTGCTGCTGCTCACGTGCCAGCTCGGCCGGGTAAAGCGCTGCAGCCAGCTGTAACAGCGGATCCTGACTCTGACTAAAAGCAGGTGCTGGTTGTTGTTGCCACGCCAACAATGCCGCTGCATCCGTTAACGTTGTTTGTTGATACATCTGCTGCAGTTGCAGCTTTAATTGCAGTAAGGCCGGCTGATCCAAAGCCGTGCCGGCAGCAAGGTGGAAAAACTTATCCAATAAGGGCACACGCTCGGCTGCGGGTAATTGATGATATTGCTGTAGCAGATACCAGGCGATTTCAATCTCAATCTGAGGTGACATCGTGTCGTGAAGCCCTTTGAGCGCAGCGCTTAAACCAGCCTGATCCCGCTGTTGAAAACCAACCTCACGTTCACTGTCCGGTTTTAATTGTTCCTGGGCATTACGATATAATTGACGGGCTGCACTGAACAATTGCACTGAGTCAAAAGCTTGCAGTAATGTATTGCGTTGCAAATTGGAACTTTGTTGCTGCACCAACATTTCCAAATCAAGCAAAGCAGGCAAGAATCTGGCCTGGCGGCCCGGTTCAGCCTTGATCCAGTGTAATAACGCCTGTTGCTGTTGTTCTTTGCGTTGTTGTAAGGCGCTGCTGTGATAAGTTTCTAATAAAATGTGGGTGTTTTTACTGCGGTTTTGCAAACCGGCCAACCTTGACTGGTAGCTCAATAGTTCAGCACTGTTTTCGGCAGTATGTTGCTGAATGAGCCGGATAATGTCAGCGCGGTATTGCTGCTGCAGTGGCAATATTTGGGTAAATTGTAGTTTTAATTCGGCGGCCGTTAAATGGCGGTAAGTTCGAGCCGGATAGCCAAGCACCATCACAAAGTCCTCTGCCTGCACGCCCTTTGCGGACACCTTTAAAAAAGCCGGTGGCGTAAAAGGGACATTGTCACTATGGTAAGGTGCAGGTTGACCATCTTTGCCAACATAAGCGCGGTAAAAGGCAAAATCACCGGTATGGCGAGGCCACATCCAGTTATCAATGTCACCACCAAACTGACCGACACCGGCTGCTGGGGCATACACTAGTCGGACATCGGTAAGCTCGAACTGCTTCAGCAGATAATAGGCCAGTCCACCATCATAACTGTAAAGACTGCAACGAATACCAGCACTGGTTTCGCAGGCAGAAATCAGCTCTTTGCGTATTTGTTCAATTTTGTCAAAACGATCAAGTCCAGATAATTGTGGTGTCAGTTCTTGTCGGATTTGTCGGGTCACATTATCTACTTGCTGGGTCAGCAGAATTTTGCTGCCAGGTACAGCAGGGAGTTCCTGTTGTAACGTCGCTGCGAAAAAGCCGTCTTGTAGTAAGTTTGTTGTATTGCTGCTGTGATGCTGAATACTGTTATAGGCGCAATGATAATTAGTGACGACCAAGCCAGTAGCTGAGACAAAAGAACCGCCACAGCCACCAAGACTCACAACAGTGTTCAGCGGAAACTCGGTAAGTTTGGCAATATTTTGTACCTCAATACGAAGCCCTCTTGCCTTTAACTCGTCTTCTAATTCAGGTAGCTGTTGTGGTAACCACATGCCCTCATCAGCCATCACCGCAGTACTGAAAAACAACAGAGCCAGCCATCTCACTTTATTCATTCCACACAATCCTCAGACCAAACCCACCACATAAGATCCCGATAGCAATGCTGATCCGGCCAGCACTATAGAGATGTGACCATTGTGCGATAATTTTTCCAAATATGCAGCCTGCTTCGGTACAATTGCTGCCAAAGCTTGATTTATCGGCGTGTCAGCACCAGATCGGCACAGTTATAACTGCACAGGTGGATAAAAAATTGATGGAAAAACTGCTTGAAAAACTGATTTACGCTTCCCGCTGGCTGATGGCGCCGATTTATTTAGGTCTGAGCCTGGTGTTGTTAGCGCTTGGGATTAAATTTTTTCAGGAAGTATTCCGTATCCTGCCCGAAATTTTCACCATGAAAGAAGTTGATCTGATCCTCGTGACTTTGTCATTAATAGATATCTCGCTGGTCGGTGGTTTAATCGTGATGGTGATGTTTTCTGGCTACGAAAACTTTGTGTCGCGACTGGACATTAAGGATGACGACGAAAAACTGAATTGGTTAGGTAAAGTTGATTCAGCATCACTGAAAAATAAAGTAGCGGCTTCGATTGTCGCGATTTCTTCGATCCACTTACTGAAAATTTTTATGGATACGCGCAATATCCCGAATGACAAGATTATGTGGTATCTGCTGATTCACATCACTTTTGTGCTGTCGGCCTTTATGATGGGATATCTTGATAAAATTATGAAAGATAAAAGCTAGTATTTGAACGACTTATTAGCCGTTAAAAATGTCAGACTGCTGCTTTACTTCGCATGGGATTGAGTTCAAACGCCGAGCTCAACACATGCTCAATTGTCTGTAAATCAATTGATTAGCCAACTTCAGACTAACCACTGTTCTATGTGCGCTGGCTAAGCATAACAAATGCATAGGCCAACTTATACCATTCCATCTAATTTTCTGTTCTAATTGAGCTATTAGCATCAATACGGCATTCGCATGATGGATCTTACTCCTGAAGACTTACTGAAGCGCTCTCGAGCCGAAAAAAATGCCCGCAAGCGTATGCGCTTGCTGGCGCTGTCTCTGTTTCTTCAATGTAAAAACCGTACATCAGTTGCTGAGCAGCTTAAAATCAGTCGCACCAGTGTGAATACTTGGGTGAGCAACTACCTTGCTTCTGGCCTCGAGGGTTTAGAAGCACGTAAAGCAAAAGGACGTACGCCATTTTTGACTGCCCAGCAGCAAAAACAATTGGGCGACTTTATTACATGCCAAAGCCAGAATGAACATGGTGGCAGGCTGACCGGTGAAAAAATCCTCAACTATATCAAAGCCGAGTTTGGTGTACATTATCACCATAACGCCATTTATAAGTTACTGAAACAACTTGGATTTAGCTGGATAACCAGTCGCTCGCGGCACCCGAAGCAACAACAAGGCGTCCAGGACGCATATATAAAACTTCCAATTGGAAACGATCCTTAACATTCCTGGCACGGTGCGGCTGGAAGATGTCGATGTCTGGTTCCAGGATGAAGCTCGTATCGGCCAGCAGAATACAACCACGCGCTTATGGGCTAGCACAGGCTCTCGGCCACGTGCGGTTAAACAGCAGCAATTTGAATACGCTCATCTTTTCGGCGCCATCTGCCCGGCCAATGGCGCAACAGAAGCATTGATAGTTCCTTTTCTGAGTAAAGAGGTGATGAAAATGCACTTAGCGCAAATTTCAGCCACAACAGCCAAGGGCCGCTATGCAGTGGTCGTGATGGATGGCGCGGGTTGGCATACTGATGATATTGCAGATGATTTTCATAACCTGTCGATATTAAAACTGCCACCGTATTCACCTGAACTCAATCCGATAGAGCAAGTATGGAGCTGGCTACGTCAACACCACATAGCCAATCGTTGTTTCGAGAGCTACGAAGCGATTGTGGATGCCTGTAGCGATGCCTGGAATGACTTTATCAGCGATAAAGTACGGGTGAGCAAGATGTGCTCAAGAAACTGGGCGGTACTGAACAGACTTTAAGATGGAATGGTATAAATAAAAAAAGCCTAGCGAGTTTGGGAGCCTTCATGCCCTTCGCAGAGCTCAGGGCGTTCAATCGGCAAAAAGCCAAATTGTTGGCTTTTTGAAACCCCGATTTCACTGTACTACCTCGCATGGCAATGCCAAGCTCGACCAATATTCCGCCTAGATCCCATAAAGCAAAAAGGCCCAGTCGTTAGACTGGGCCTTTTTGGCTTTATGAGGAGCCTTCATGCCCTTCGCAGAGCTCAGGGCCGTTCAGCCCGGACAACGCCAAATTGTTGGCGTTGTCTGTTTCGGGCTTCACTGTACTACTCTCCAAGTACTCCAGCGCCAGAATCACGATAAATAAAAAAGCCCCAGTCTTTCGACTGGGGCTTTTTCATTTATTGGGAGCCTGGCGGTGTACTACTCTCGCATGGCATCTGCCACACTACCATCGTCGCAGCTGCGTTTCACTTCTGAGTTCGGAATGGATTCAGGTGGTTCCACAGCGCTATTGCCACCAGGCAAAAACTGTTTAGCTTCTTTAACTTAGACAAGCTTTGATTTTTAATCTTTGATAGTAGCTCAGCACAATCTCACTTCAAAACAACTTGGGCGTTGTATGGTTAAGCCTCTCGGGCAATTAGTATGAGTTAGCTTAACGTATCACTACGCTTCCACACCTCACCTATCAACGTTGTGGTCTCCAACAACCCTTATGTGTACTCAAGGTACAAGGGATGACTCATCTCTTGGCCGGCTTCCCGCTTAGATGCTTTCAGCGGTTATCCGTTCCGAACGTAGCTACCGGGCAGTGCCATTGGCATGACAACCCGAACACCAGCGGTTCGTTCACTCCGGTCCTCTCGTACTAGGAGCAACTCCAATCAATCATCCAACGCCCACGGCAGATAGGGACCGAACTGTCTCACGACGTTCTAAACCCAGCTCGCGTACCACTTTAAATGGCGAACAGCCATACCCTTGGGACCGACTTCAGCCCCAGGATGTGATGAGCCGACATCGAGGTGCCAAACACCGCCGTCGATATGAACTCTTGGGCGGTATCAGCCTGTTATCCCCGGAGTACCTTTTATCCGTTGAGCGATGGCCCTTCCATACAGAACCACCGGATCACTAAGACCTACTTTCGTACCTGCTCGACGTGTCTGTCTCGCAGTTAAGCTGGCTTCTGCCTTTGCACTAACCGTACGATGTCCGACCGTACTTAGCCAACCTTCGTGCTCCTCCGTTACTCTTTAGGAGGAGACCGCCCCAGTCAAACTACCCACCAGACACTGTCCGCAACCCCGATTAGGGGCCCACGTTAGAACATCAAACATGCAAGGGTGGTATTTCAAGGACGGCTCCATCGTGACTAGCGTCACAACTTCAAAGCCTCCCACCTATCCTACACATACAGGGTCAATGTTCAGTGCCAAGCTATAGTAAAGGTTCACGGGGTCTTTCCGTCTAGCCGCGGGTATACGGCATCTTCACCGCAATTTCAATTTCACTGAGTCTCTGGTGGAGACAGCCTGGCCATCATTACACCATTCGTGCAGGTCGGAACTTACCCGACAAGGAATTTCGCTACCTTAGGACCGTTATAGTTACGGCCGCCGTTTACCGGGGCTTCGATCAAGAGCTTCGCTTGCGCTAACCCCATCAATTAACCTTCCGGCACCGGGCAGGTGTCACACCCTATACGTCCTCTCTCGAGTTTGCAGAGTGCTGTGTTTTTAATAAACAGTTGCAGCCAGCTGGTCACTGCGACTCTCAGATGCTTACGGAGCAAGTCCTTCACACCCAAGAGCGTACCTTCTCCCGAAGTTACGGTACTATTTTGCCTAGTTCCTTCACCAGAGTTCTCTCAAGCGCCTTGGTATTCTCTACCTGACCACCTGTGTCGGTTTCGAGTACGGTCGACAAGTACCTGAAGCTTAGAGGCTTTTCCTGGAAGCGTGGCATCAACAGCTTCACCACCTTAGTGGCTCGTCTCGTATCTCAGTCTTAGGCGTCCGGATTTTCCTAAACACCCAACCTACATACTTTCACATGGACTACCAACGCCATGCCTGCCTAGCCTTCTCCGTCCCCCCATCGCAGTACTGTCGGTACGGGAATATTAACCCGTTTCCCATCGACTACGGCTTTCGCCCTCGCCTTAGGGGCCGACTTACCCTACCCTGATTAGCATGGGATAGGAACCCTTGGTCTTCCGGCGGGGAAGTTTTTCACTCCCCTTATCGTTACTTATGTCAGCATTCGCACTTCTGATACCTCCAGCATCCTTCACAAGACACCTTCTACGGCTTACAGAACGCTCCTCTACCACTTGCACATAGTGCAAGTCCACAGCTTCGGTGCATGGT
This sequence comes from Rheinheimera sp. B2H12, assembly GCF_059620065.1. NCBI lineage: Bacteria > Pseudomonadati > Pseudomonadota > Gammaproteobacteria > Chromatiales > Chromatiaceae > Rheinheimera > Rheinheimera sp. B2H12. The sequence goes on from NZ_CM184363.1 coordinate 3,664,421, forward strand.
TTAGCCCCGTTACATCTTCCGCGCAGACCGACTCGACTAGTGAGCTATTACGCTTTCTTTAAAGGGTGGCTGCTTCTAAGCCAACCTCCTAGCTGTCTATGCCTTTCCACATCGTTTTCCACTTAACCATGACTTTGGGACCTTAGCTGGTGGTCTGGGTTGTTTCCCTTTTCACGGCGGACGTTAGCACCCGTCGTGTGTCTCCCGAGTAGTACTCATTGGTATTCGGAGTTTGCAAAGGGTTGGTAAGTCGGGATGACCCCCTAGCCTTAACAGTGCTCTACCCCCAATGGTATTCGCTCGAGGCGCTACCTAAATAGCTTTCGAGGAGAACCAGATATCTCCGAGCTTGATTAGCCTTTCACTCCGACCCACAAGTCATCCCCTAATTTTTCAACATTAGTGGGTTCGGTCCTCCAGTTAGTGTTACCCAACCTTCAACCTGCTCATGGGTAGATCGCCCGGTTTCGGGTCTACACCCTGCAACTATTCGCCCAGTTAAGACTCGGTTTCCCTACGGCTCCCCTATTCGGTTAACCTCGCTACAGAATGTAAGTCGCTGACCCATTATACAAAAGGTACGCAGTCACCCCACGAAGGGGCTCCCACTGCTTGTACGTACACGGTTTCAGGTTCTATTTCACTCCCCTAACAGGGGTTCTTTTCGCCTTTCCCTCACGGTACTGGTTCACTATCGGTCAGTCAGGAGTATTTAGCCTTGGAGGATGGTCCCCCCATATTCAAACAGGATGTCTCGTGTCCCGTCCTACTCGTTTTCACTGATGAAGACTTTTCGTGTACGGGGCTATCACCCTGTATCGCGGCACTTTCCAGAGCCTTCCACTAATTCTTCACCAACTTAAGGGCTAGCCCCCTTTCGCTCGCCGCTACTAAGGGGATCTCGGTTGATTTCTTTTCCTCGGGGTACTTAGATGTTTCAGTTCTCCCGGTTCGCCTCGTATGACTATGTATTCATCATACGATACCAGATAAATCTGGTGGGTTTCCCCATTCGGACATCTGTGAGTCTAACGTCTCTTACCGACTTCTCACAGCTTTTCGCAGGTTAGCACGTCCTTCATCGCCTCTGACTGCCAAGGCATCCACCGTGTACGCTTAGTCACTTAACCATACAACCCCAAATTGTCTTGGAAATCGTAAGTTTGTGCTTAAGGTTCACAATAAAATTGTTGACCTTTATTTTTACTACTATCAGCTTGCCTAATTGTTAAAGAGCATTTTGAGATAAACTCAAATCAAATCACACCAACAAGTGCGCTTTGATTTGAATTTTGCGAGCAATCAATCAGTTATTCTTTAGAAGCTTTCTAAGGAATGGTGGAGTTAAGCGGGATCGAACCGCTGACCTCCTGCGTGCAAGGCAGGCGCTCTCCCAGCTGAGCTATAACCCCAAATATAAAATTTGGTTGGTCTGAGTAGACTCGAACTACCGACCTCACCCTTATCAGGGGTGCGCTCTAACCACCTGAGCTACAGACCAATTCTAACTTGCCTGTTCGTCTTATTGCTGCGTTGCATTCTTTGCTCACTCAGTCATGTACTACAGTACACTCCTTCGCTCGCTTAGCCTGCGCCTTGCACTAAGCCAAACATTCTTCGTTATAAGCCTGATGGCCTCTAACTGTTTTGCTCTATCTCTGCAATCAATCATCTGTGTGGACACTTCGAAACATCAGTTCGCTATAGGTAAGGAGGTGATCCAACCCCAGGTTCCCCTAGGGTTACCTTGTTACGACTTCACCCCAGTCATGAATCACAAAGTGGTAAGCGCCCTCCCGAAGGTTAAGCTACCTACTTCTTTTGCAACCCACTCCCATGGTGTGACGGGCGGTGTGTACAAGGCCCGGGAACGTATTCACCGCAACATTCTGATTTGCGATTACTAGCGATTCCGACTTCACGCAGTCGAGTTGCAGACTGCGATCCGGACTACGATACGCTTTAAGAGATCCGCTCACTGTCGCCAGCTTGCCTCCCTCTGTACGTACCATTGTAGCACGTGTGTAGCCCTACTCGTAAGGGCCATGATGACTTGACGTCGTCCCCACCTTCCTCCGGTTTATCACCGGCAGTCTCCCTAGAGTTCCCACCATTACGTGCTGGCAACTAAGGATAAGGGTTGCGCTCGTTGCGGGACTTAACCCAACATTTCACAACACGAGCTGACGACAGCCATGCAGCACCTGTCTTAGCGTTCCCGAAGGCACAATCGTATCTCTACAATCTTCGCTAGATGTCAAGAGTAGGTAAGGTTCTTCGCGTTGCGTCGAATTAAACCACATGCTCCACCGCTTGTGCGGGCCCCCGTCAATTCATTTGAGTTTTAATCTTGCGACCGTACTCCCCAGGCGGTCTACTTAGTGCGTTAGCTGCGCTACTCACAGTACAAGACCACGAACAGCTAGTAGACATCGTTTACGGCGTGGACTACCAGGGTATCTAATCCTGTTTGCTCCCCACGCTTTCGCACCTGAGCGTCAGTATCGTGCCAGGGGGCCGCCTTCGCCACTGGTATTCCTCCAAATCTCTACGCATTTCACCGCTACACTTGGAATTCTACCCCCCTCTCACGTACTCTAGTTGGCCAGTTTCAAATGCAATTCCCAGGTTGAGCCCGGGGCTTTCACATCTGACTTAACCAACCGCCTGCGTGCGCTTTACGCCCAGTAATTCCGATTAACGCTTGCACCCTCTGTATTACCGCGGCTGCTGGCACAGAGTTAGCCGGTGCTTCTTCTGCGAGTAACGTCAAAGTTAGCCGCTATTAACGACCAACCCTTCCTCCTCGCTGAAAGTGCTTTACAACCCGAAGGCCTTCTTCACACACGCGGCATGGCTGGATCAGGCTTGCGCCCATTGTCCAATATTCCCCACTGCTGCCTCCCGTAGGAGTCTGGACCGTGTCTCAGTTCCAGTGTGGCTGATCATCCTCTCAAACCAGCTAGGGATCGTCGCCTTGGTGAGCCATTACCTCACCAACTAGCTAATCCCACGTAGGCGCATCCGACAGCATGTGGCCCGAAGGTCCCACACTTTGGTCCGTAGACATTATGCGGTATTAACAGTCGTTTCCAACTGGTATCCCCCTCTGTCGGGTAGCTTCCTACGCATTACTCACCCGTCCGCCGCTAGGTCCGAAAACCCCGCTCGACTTGCATGTGTTAGGCCTGCCGCCAGCGTTCAATCTGAGCCATGATCAAACTCTTCAATTAAAAGTTTTTTCGCTACCTAAGTAGCTGCTCAGTATTACTGACTAAATATTTTACTATCTGGTCACTCATACTCAGTTAATTCGTTTTGCGAATCTCATGAATCGAGTGCCCACACAGATGATTGATTGCTAATTGTTAAAGAGCGCGCTTCAACTTCGAAGCGGGAGGCGTATGTTACACTTCCCAGAATTTAAGTCAAGCAGAGAATTTCACTATTTAAATGAGCTTCTCTGCTCAACCTGCCTTACCTCAGAAACCATTACTGATTTCTACCTCACCACAACTTTCAGACCTTTCAACCTGTCGTCGCTACGAGGCGGCCATTTTAGTCAGTTTTCATTTCGTGTCAAGCGTCTTTTTATCGACATTTTCAACTTTCTTCAAACTCACCCGGCTTGCTGCTTTCGCACCACCCCGTCGGCATGGGGCGCATTATAGGGAGTTTTTCGCCGGGTGCAAGCGCCAATTTAACCCAAACGCACTGACTGCTGCATAATCCAGCACTTTATCGGTAATAGGGATAGAATCGGTTAGTTATCCAACACTTTTAGCATGATTTGATGCAAAATAATGGATAACGACAGACAAACCATGCTGCTGTCGTTATCACGATGAGCTTCAGCGCAGATTTGGCGCCAGCCACATTTCTGCTTCTGGCAGACTAAAGCCTTTACGACTTGCGTAATCTTGCAACTGGTCCTGATCAATTTTACTGACCGCGAAGTATTTACTGTCAGGATGCGCCAGATACCAACCTGAGACTGCAGCACCTGGCCACATGGCATAACTCTCAGTGAGTTCCAGGCCAATTTCCGCCGTAGCATTAAGCATGCTAAATAATGTACCTTTTTCGGTATGCTCAGGACAGGCAGGGTAACCAGGCGCAGGTCGAATGCCCTGATAGGCTTCCCGGATTAAGGCTTCATTATCCAGCGCTTCAGCGGCGGCATAACCCCAATAATCTTTTCGGACCTGTTGATGCAGGTATTCCGCCAGCGCCTCTGCTAAACGATCAGCCAGTGCTTTGACCATAATACTGTTGTAGTCATCATGAGCCGCAGCAAACTCAGCCGCAAATTCGTCGGCGCCAAAACCTGTGCTAACAGCAAAGGCACCTATATAGTCGGCAATACCAGAAGATGCCGGAGCGACAAAATCGCCTAAACAACAATTGGGCGCGTTGTTACGAAGTTGCAGTTGCTGACGCAAATTATATAAACGGTGTTTCTCAACACGACGGCTCTCATCGCTATAGACAATAATGTCATCGCCTTCGCTATTGGCCGGGAACAAACCAAAAATGGCCCGTCCTGTCACTTTGCGTGAACCTATCATCAGATCCAACATGTCGTTGGCATCCTGGTAGACCTTGCGCGCTTCCATACCCACTTCCGGGTGATTCAGAATAGCCGGGAATTTGCCGGATAACTGCCAGGTGAGGAAAAACGGTGTCCAGTCGATAAAATCGCGTAACAACTGCAAATCCACATCCTGCCAGATATGGATGCCAGGTTTTCTAGGTGCGGCAGCGACTTTATTCAGATCGAGCTGAAACTTATTATCACGCGCCTGCGCCAGCGTCAGCATTTTCTCACCAGGCCTGGTGCGCTGATGTTGTTCGACAGCCCTTCGATACTCATCGTTCACCCTTGCCAGATATTCTTCTTTCTGGGTTGGGCTAATCAGCGACTGCACCACCGACACACTGCGCGATGCATTTGGCACATAAACCACACCATGCTGATAATTGGGGGCGATTTTTATCGCAGTGTGAGCCTTAGACGTGGTCGCACCGCCTATTAACAGTGGGATGGTAAAACCAAGCCGGGTCATTTCTTTGGCGACATGCACCATTTCATCCAATGACGGTGTAATCAGGCCAGATAAACCGATGATATCCACTTCAAGCTCTTTGGCTTTTTGCAGTAATGTGGCACATGGCACCATCACGCCTAAATCAATCACTTCATAGTTATTACACTGCAACACCACACCGACAATATTTTTACCGATATCATGTACGTCGCCTTTCACTGTCGCCATCAGCACCTTGCCCTGCGCTTTGCTGCCAGTGCCGGCTTTTTCCAATTCAATATAAGGCTGTAAATAAGCCACTGCTTTTTTCATCACGCGGGCAGATTTCACCACCTGCGGCAAAAACATTTTGCCTTCGCCAAATAAATCGCCGACCACATTCATGCCATCCATCAGTGGACCTTCAATCACATGCAGGGGTCTTTCTACTTGTTGACGGGCTTCTTCAGTATCAATATCAATAAAATCAGTGATGCCTTTGACCAGCGCATGCTCCAGTCTTTTACTGACTGGCCAGCTACGCCAGGCTTCGTCTTCTTTGACCGCGACAGTGCCATCCCCTTTAAATTGTGCAGCAATCTCCAGCAAACGTTCAGTGGCATCATCGCGGCGATTGAGGATCACATCTTCGACCCTTTCTCTTAGCAGTTGCGGAATGTCATCGTACACAGCCAATTGCCCGGCATTCACAATGCCCATATCCATGCCCGCTTTAATCGCGTGATACAAGAACACTGAATGGATAGCTTCGCGCACCGGATCATTACCACGAAACGAAAACGAAACGTTGGAAACACCACCGGAAATTTTGGCGTACGGGCACAAACGTTTAATCTCGCGGGTGGCCTCGATAAAATCGACGGCGTAATTGTTATGCTCTTCAATCCCGGTCGCTACGGCAAAAATGTTCGGGTCAAAAATAATGTCTTGTGGCGGAAAACCAATTTGCGCCACCAGGATTTGATAAGCGCGCTGACAAATTTCCACCTTCCGTTGCTTGGTATCAGCCTGCCCTACTTCATCAAACGCCATCACCACGACAGCAGCACCATAGCGGCGTAACAGTTTGGCTTGCTGCACAAATTGGGCTTCGCCTTCTTTGAGCGATATCGAATTGACGACAGGCTTGCCCTGAATACATTTTAATGCAGCTTCAATCACTTCCCACTTTGAAGAGTCAACCATGATGGGGACGCGGGAGATATCAGGTTCCGATGCCAGCAAATTCAGATAACGCACCATGGCTGCTTTGCTATCGAGCATCGCTTCGTCCATGTTGATATCAATGATTTGAGCACCGTTTTCCACTTGTTGCCGGGCGATCTGCAATGCGGCTTCATACTTGCCATCCAGAATCAGCTTTTTAAAACGGGCGGAGCCGGTGACATTGGTACGTTCACCAATATTGATAAATCTGACTTGTTGCATTACCACTCCAACGAAAAGGCTTCAAGGCCGGCCAGATTAAACTGATTCGAACAGGGTTTCGGTTGACGGGGCCTGAGTCCGGCAACTGCCTCGGCAATTGCCCGAATATGTTCTGGTGTCGTGCCACAACAACCACCAACGATATTCAGAAAGCCCTGTGTCGCCCAATCCTTAATTTCGACCGCCATCTCAGCGGCACCCAGATCATATTCGCCAAATTCGTTTGGCAAGCCAGCGTTGGGATGCACCGAGACATAACATTCGGAGATACCTGCTAAGGTTTCGACATAAGGTCTTAATAAATCGGGTCCGAGCGCACAATTCAAACCAAAACTTACAGGCTCCACATGCGCCAGCGAATTATAAAATGCTTCTGTCGTCTGACCCGATAAGGTTCGGCCAGAAGCATCAGTAATAGTCCCGGAAATCATCACCGGCAATTTATAGCCGATGTCATCAAATACCTTTAATACCGCAAAAGCGGCAGCTTTGGCATTGAGCGTATCAAAGATAGTTTCCAGCATAATAATGTCAGCACCACCTTCAATCAGCGCCAGCGTGGATTCACTGTAGGCGGCGACCAGGGTATCAAAATCTACATTACGATAACCAGGATCGTTCACATCCGGCGAAATAGATGCGGTTCTGTTGGTCGGGCCTAATACACCAGCGACATAACGCGGTTTGTCCGGGTTTAATGCGGTAAATTCATCGCACGCTTGTCGTGCCAGCGCTGCAGACGCACGGTTAATTCTGACCGACAAGTGCGACATGTCATAATCAGCCATCGCAATGGTAGTCGCATTAAAACTGTTGGTTTCCAGAATATCAGCGCCTGCCGCTAAATATTGGCGATGAATATCCAAAATAATCTGCGGTTGGGTCAGCACCAATAAATCGTTGTTACCTTTCAAATCAGATGGCCAGTTGGCAAACTCTTCACCGCGATAATCAGCTTCCTGCAACTGACAGGCTTGGATCATGGTGCCCATGGCACCATCAAGTACCAAAATTCGTTCGCTCAGCAACTGCACTAACGCTGCTGGTGTTATCCTAAGGGAACTGCCTGATAAACTTGCCATTAAACCCGCTCCTGCCCAATTTGCTGAATATCAAAAGGCGTCGCCTGATAGACATAATAGTTCAGCCAATTACTGAATAATAAGAATGCATGGCTTTGCCATAATTTTTGCGGTCCCTTTGCCGGTTCATTGTCGCGGAAATAATTTTCCGGCACTTTAGGCTCCAAGCCAGCCGCGACATCACGCTGATACTCGTCATTGAGCGTGGTTAAATCATATTCTGGATGTCCGGTCACAAAAACCCGGCTGCCATGACTGTTTTGCAATAAATAAGCGCCCGTCACATCGGCTTCCGCCAGCACATGGATATCAGCATGTTGCTGATATTTTTGTTTTGGCACCTGGGCATAACGAGAGTGTGGTACCAAAAACTTATCGTCAAAACCACGTACTAACGGACTGAGTGGTTGCACCACATCTTGCCAATAGACCCCCGACAATTTATCGCCACGAATTTCGCGCTGTAATCCATAGTAATAATACAATGCAGCATGGGCAGCCCAACACAGGAATAAAGTGGAGGTGACATGGCGATCTGCCCAGGCCAGAATTTCCGATAATTGCGGCCAATAACTGACATCTTCATAATCAACCAGTCCAAGCGGCGCGCCGGTAATAATGAGTCCGTCGTAATTTTGCTGCTCAACATCAGAAAAATATTTGTAAAAACAATTTAAGTGACTGGCTGGGGTATGTTTACTGACATGGTTGTCTAACCGAATCAATTCAACATCGACCTGCAATGGACTATTGGCTAATAATCGCAATAGCTGAATTTCGGTGGTTACTTTGTTTGGCATTAAATTAAGAATAGCGATGCGGAGCGGCCGGATATCCTGTCGTAAAGCTCTGCTCTCTGTCATTACAAACACATTTTCAGCAGATAAGGCTTCAACGGCTGGTAATTGATCAATCACTTTAATAGGCATAACAGCTCCTGACAGGATAAAAAGTGCTGCTACTTTGGCGAAAAAGCGACTGATTGTCAACTTCTATACGTTTAGATGGCTATTTATTCTAAAGGATTTGCAGCAAGCTTATTAAAGCAAAAAACCACCATTGCGACGTTTTTGTCACTATGGTGGTTTTAGATAGAGGCCAGCGATTCAAAGCCTGGTGACTGGTATGACTAAAGCTAATTGCGATAAGCAGTAAAGTTAATTGCTTTATACAAATTCTGCGACGTTCAACACTCAGTTTGGATATGGCGCGGCCACAATAAAAGCTACGCCAATTGATTACAGATCCTGTTCCAGGTCAGCTTCTTCTAATAACTCTTCAGCAGCAACCGCTACTGGCGCCTTAGTTGGATCTAGCAACAATCTGTTGCGAAGTTCAGTTTCAATCTCAAGTGCAATGGCTGGATTATCCTGCAAAAACTTCATCGAGTTTGCTTTACCCTGACCAATTTTATTGCCTTTATAAGCATACCAAGCACCGGATTTATCAATCAGTTTTTCTGCAACACCGAGATCGATCAGCTCACCATTTTTGCTGATGCCAGCACCATACTGAATAATAAACTCAGCTTGTTTAAACGGCGGAGCAACTTTATTTTTCACAACTTTAACGCGGGTCTCGTTACCAACCACTTCGTCGCCTTCTTTCACCGAACCGATCCGACGAATATCCAGTCGCACCGAGGCGTAGAATTTTAAAGCATTACCACCCGTGGTAGTTTCAGGAGAACCAAACATGACACCAATTTTCATCCGGATTTGGTTGATGAAAATACATAAGGTGTTCGAACGCTTGATGTTACCTGTGAGTTTACGCAGCGCTTGTGACATTAAACGGGCTTGTAAACCAACATGGCTGTCACCCATATCGCCTTCAATTTCCGCTTTCGGTGTTAAAGCAGCGACTGAGTCAACGACGATGACATCGACTGCGGCAGAGCGAACCAGCATGTCACAAATTTCTAGCGCTTGTTCACCAGTATCAGGCTGTGAAACCAGTAAGTCAGCCACGTTAACGCCCAGTTTGGCAGCATATAATGGATCAAGTGCATGCTCGGCATCGATAAAAGCACAGGTTTTACCCATTTTTTGCGCTTCGGCAACTACCTGCAGCGTTAAAGTGGTTTTACCTGAAGATTCAGGACCATAGATTTCTACAATACGACCACAAGGTAAGCCACCGATGCCAAGCGCAATATCCAGACCTAATGAACCTGTTGGAATAAAATCGATATCCAATGCAGTGCTGTCACCCAGCCGCATAATCGATCCTTTCCCAAACTGACGCTCAATTTGACCTAAGGCAGCGGCCAGTGCTTTTTGCTTGTTGTCGTCCATCTGAATCTCCGGCTAAAAATCTGAAAAGGCATTAAATGCTGTATGCTCATACAGTAGTTGAATGCGTTTGCTCTGTCAACAATAAAATCAATTGCTGCAGCGCAAAATCAACTGATTGCTGCCGAACTGCACTGCGATCGCCATGAAAAACCAACCGGGTGCTGAGCGTGTGCCCAAACAGGAAAAAACCAAAACAAACAGTGCCAACAGGTTTGGTGGCGGTCCCACCATCCGGTCCGGCGATCCCAGAGACTGCGACTGCCACTTGCGCATTCGCTGCGCTAGCCGCCCCTTGTGCCATTTCCAGCACAGTTTCTTCACTGACGGCGCCAAATTGCAGTAAAGTCGCGCTTTTCACCGCCAATAATTGTTGCTTGGCTTTGTTGCTGTAAGTAATAAAACTGCGATCCAGATAAGCTGAACTGCCAGGAATGGCGGTCAGGCTATAAGCAATTCCCCCTCCGGTACAGGATTCAGCGGTGGTGATAGTCGCTTTTTTCCGTAATAATAGCTGACCTAGTTCAGCCGCCAGTTGTTCGGTGTTTGCAGGAACTGTCATTGTTGATCCAAGCAGGAAACCAGACCCCCATTATGCCGTCAGAAAAACCAAGCGGGCAAGTAGCGAACGCCGCACTCAGTGCCCATACCCCGATGATGCAACAGTATCTTGGCCTGAAAGCCGAAAATCCGGACATTCTGCTGTTTTACCGGATGGGTGATTTTTATGAGTTATTTTATGAAGATGCAAAAAAAGCTGCCGCACTGCTGGATATCTCCCTGACCAAACGTGGTCAGTCGGCCGGCGCACCTATTCCGATGGCCGGTATTCCGCATCATGCCATCGAAAACTATCTGGCACGGTTGGTACAGCTCGGTGAATCTGTCGCGATTTGTGAACAAGTCGGCGATCCGGCGCTGAGTAAAGGCCCGGTTGAACGTAAAGTGGTGCGTATCGTCACCCCCGGCACCGTCACAGACGAAGCTTTACTCAATGAGCGGCAGGACAATCTGTTGGCCGCAGTCTATCAGGTGAAGCAGCATTATGGTGTGGCTTATCTCGACTTATCTGCGGGTCGCTTTTTGCTGACCCAGGTTGAGCAACTGGATGATTTATACGGCGTATTGCAACGACTGAACCCGGCTGAATTGCTCTATAGCGAAGATCATCAGTTACCGGAATCCTTGCTGAATCGAAAAGGCAGCCGGCGCCGGCCTGTGTGGGAATTTGAAATTAAAACCGCCGAACGGGCCCTTTGCCAGCAATTTGGCACTCGTGACTTACAAAGTTTTGGCATCAGTGAAGCGCCGGTGGCATTGATGGCTGCTGGTTGTCTGATGCAATACGTCAAAGATACCCAACGCAGTGCACTGCCGCATCTACGCGCTGTGGCACTGGAGCGCGCCCAGGATCATATAGTGCTGGATGCGGCCACCAGGCGTAATCTGGAATTAACTCAAAGATTAAACGGCCAATTTGATCAGACACTGGCTGCAGTGCTGGATCAATGCCAGACGGCTATGGGTAGCAGGTTGCTAAAACGCTGGATCCATGCCCCGCTGCGCGATCAAGCTGCGGTTCAAGCCAGACATCAAGCCGTCGCTGAACTGCAACAGCACTATCTTGAGCTGCAACCGCAATTAAAACAAATCGGCGATATTGAACGTATCGTCGCTAGGCTGGCACTGCGTAGCGCCAGACCGCGTGACTTTGCCAGGTTACGCCAGGCCTTGCAGCAACTCCCTGAATTAGCCGCTGGTTTGCAACCATTGCACAGCCCGTTGCTGCAACAAATCAGTCAGGACTGCCAACCACTGCCAGAACTTTGTCAGTTGCTGGAGCAAGCCATCATTGAAACACCGCCAGTGCTGATCCGCGATGGTGGCGTCATAGCTGCCGGCTATTCAGCTGAACTCGACCAATGGCGGGCATTGGCAACAGGAGCCACTGATTATCTGGAACAATTGGAACAGCGGGAAAAAGAGCGCACCGGCATCGCTTCTTTAAAAGTGGGCTTTAATAAAGTCGCAGGTTATTTTATTGAAACCGGCCGCGCCGCTGCCGACGCAGTGCCTGCAGATTATATCCGGCGTCAGACGCTGAAAAATAATGAACGTTACATTATTCCTGAACTGAAAGAATATGAAGACAAAGTGCTCGGCAGTCAAAGCAAAGCCTTAGCACTGGAAAAACAATTGTATGAAGCCTTATTTGACTTAACGGCTCCACACTTGTTTGCCTTACAGCAATTAGCAGCCCGGTTGTCTGAACTGGATGTGCTGGCAAATTTTGCCGAACGCGCGCTCAGCCAGCATTATCAGCAGCCCATGTTCAGCAGCCAGAGTGGCATTCGCATCGAAGCTGGCCGTCACCCGGTGGTCGAAACCGTCAGCGCAGAACCTTTTATCGCCAACCCATTGTTGATGCAGTCCAATCGTCGCATGTTACTGGTGACAGGCCCGAATATGGGCGGTAAATCAACTTACATGCGCCAAACGGCACTGATTGTGCTAATGGCTTATATTGGTTGTTTTGTGCCGGCAACTTCAGCTGAGATAGGCCCGATTGACCGCATTTTTACCCGCATTGGTGCTTCGGATGATTTAGCCTCAGGTCGCTCCACTTTTATGGTTGAAATGACTGAAACTGCAACTATTTTGCATCACGCCACCGCACAGAGTCTGGTGCTGATGGATGAAATCGGTCGGGGCACCAGTACCTATGATGGTTTATCACTGGCTTGGGCTTGTGCCGATTATCTGGCAACGCGACTGCAAGCGCTGACGCTGTTTGCCACCCATTATTTCGAACTGACCGAGCTGGCGAATCTGTTACCGGGCGTGGTCAATATTCACCTGGATGCGGTTGAACATGACGAACACATCGTCTTTATGCATCAGGTTCAGGATGGCGCAGCAAGTAAAAGTTATGGTTTACAGGTGGCGCAACTCGCTGGCGTACCTAAAACGGTTATCCGGCAGGCGAAACAAAAATTGCAGCAACTGGAACAACAGAGCAGCCAGCCAGGGAGCAGCAATAACCAGACCAGTAGTATTACGCCCGCCCAACAGAGCTTGGCGCTGGAGCCCAGCGAGCACCCGTTACTGGCGCAAATCAGGACGCTGCAACCGGATGAGTTAACACCACGTCAGGCGCTTGAACTGTTGTATCAGCTAAAACGGCAGCTTTAAAGGGACCGGAATTGCGTGAAAGTAAAACGGGAGCCAAGCTCCCGTTTTACTTTCACGCAGCCAAACCGGCTTATTCCTGGAACAAAGTCTCAATATTCAAGCCTTGATGCGTCACAATCTCCCGCAACCGGCGTAAAGCTTCGACCTGTATTTGCCGCACCCGCTCCCGGGTTAAGCCAATTTCACGGCCAACATCTTCCAGCGTAGAAGGCTCAAATCCAAGCAAACCAAAGCGACGGGCCAATACTTCACGTTGTTTTGGATTTAACTCTTCGAGCCACAACACCAGATGCTGGCGGATATCGGCATCCTGTAATTCAGTTTCCGGACCCAATTCTTTTTCATCTGCCAGAATGTCCAGCAGCTGTTTTTCGGATGAACCGGCCACTGGCGTATCAACTGAAGTGATTTTTTCATTCAGCTTCAACATTTTACGAACTTCTTCGACCGGTCTGTCCAGCGCCGCTGCAATTTCTTCCGGCGTTGGTTCATGATCCAGCCGCTGTGACAATTCGCGGGCCGCCCGCAGATAAATATTCAGTTCTTTCACCACATGAATAGGTAACCGGATGGTTCGGGTTTGATTCATGATGGCGCGTTCTATGGTTTGACGGATCCACCAGGTGGCATAGGTGGAAAAACGAAAACCACGTTCCGGATCAAATTTTTCTACCGCGCGGATCAGACCAAGATTACCTTCTTCGATCAGATCCAACAACGCCAGACCACGATTGATATAACGTCGGGCAATTTTGACCACCAAACGTAAATTACTTTCAATCATGCGTTTACGGGCTGCTTGATCGCCTTTGAGAGACAAACGAGAGAAATAAACTTCTTCTTCGGCGGAAAGTAAAGGTGAGAAACCAATTTCTCCCAGATAAATCTGGGTAGCATCCATGGCTCTTTGACTATCATCACGGACAAAGACATCGTCCGGGGTATTTTCTTCTTCGGTGGCTAAAGCAGCTAAGTCCGGTTCGCCCTCTTCATCCAGCAAAACAACATCTTCGGTTAAATCTGACTCTTTAAAATCAACTACTTCGTCTTCATCTTTATGTCCCATATCCTTCTCCCAACTCTACCAGGGTGGTCACACCTTAACAGCCAGAAATCCATTCTGAGCGTTATGAGCTTGTGATGTTTTATTTGAGGTATTTGAGCGGATCAACCGATTGGCCACGAAAACGAATTTCAAAGTGCAGTTGCACACGCTCTGCATCAGTGTTGCCCATTTCTGCAATCGTTTGACCTGCAGACACCTGATCACGCTCTTTCACCAGCAAACGGTGATTGTGAGCATAGGCGCTAAGGAAATCATCATTGTGTTTGATAATGACCAGATTGCCATATCCGCGTAATGCATTGCCGGCATAGACCACCTGCCCTGCTGCAGTCGCTTTGATCGGTGTCCCGACAGCACCACCAATATCAAGGCCTTTATTGCCATGTTCTTGGTAAGAAAACTTCGCCAGGATCGGGCCTTTCACTGGCCACGCCCATTGCGATACGTTTCTGTTACTGGTACCATTGCCGGTTTTTTCAGGTTCTTCGACCTGTTGATTCTGACCATAACGCTTTTGATTTTGCTGTGCAACAACTTTAGCGTTTTTTGATGAAGTGGTTGATTTTATTGGTGGTGAATAATTCTTATTTGCTAATTTACCGCTGCCGGAGGGACCACGGACTGCCGTTCGGTAGTTCCGTTCCGCACTGGTGATCAGGACTTGTCCGACATAAATGGTGTAAGGTTCGGCAATATGATTGATCCTGGCCAGGCTGCGGTAATCCATGCCGGCACGAAAGGCAATTGAAAACAAGGTATCGCCTCTTTTCACCTGATAGGTATCAGCCGTTAAAGTGCGTTTCGGCGCCCTTTTACTGACCCATTCGTCCACAGGTGCCGGGGAATGCTTGCCAGAGCATCCCGCCAGCGCAATACCTGCGACCGCAAAGCTGAGATAGAGGGTAAAGCCGAATCGACGATTAGCCATAAAGCACGTACAACAAGCCGCCAATCGCCACTGTGCCCCAACCAAGCCAGTCGACAATGTCGCGCAATTTTTGTTGCATTTTACTGCCGCCCCAGTACATCAGACCTGCGACCAGGAAAAAGCGGCTGGCGCGGCCAATCAAAGAAGCAATCACAAAGGGCAAAAATGCCATCTGCATTAAACCCGCGCCTACCGTAAACAACTTATACGGAATGGGCGAAAAACCGGCGATAAATACCACCCAGACGCCATAATCTTTAAACCAGCGTTCTACCAAAGCAAAAGTGTCCTGGTAGCCCATATACTGAATAAAGGGTAACACCACGGGCTCGTACAACAACCATCCCAACAGATAACCAAAAATCCCCCCCAGCACCGAAGCTATCGTCGTTAAGGTGGCGTAGCGCCAGGCTTTTTCCGGATGCGCCAATGCCATCGGCGCTAACATCACATCCGGTGGGATCGGAAAAATCACCGATTCGGTGAAGCTTAAGCCGAATAAATACCGCTCTGCATGACGATGTCTGGCCCAGATTAACGCTTTATCATACATCCAGCTAAAAATTTTCAACGACGACTCCATTTTGCCTCAAGCAAGTTCACCCGGAACCAACGGTACAAACCGGACTGACTCCACATCTTTTTGTTTAAATTCATCACCCTGGCGGGTAAAAATCCTTAATACCTGTTCCTGTGCCCCGACCGGGATCACCAAACGTCCGCCTTCGGTTAATTGCTGTAATAACGCTTGCGGCACCTGTACCGGCGCTGCAGTGACAATAATACAATCAAAGGGGGCCTTACTGGCCCAGCCAAGCCAGCCATCGCCATGTTTCATAGCAACATTATGCAAATCAAGCTGTTGCAACCGACGCTTGGCCTGAAATTGTAAGGTTTTTATCCGTTCGACCGTACAGACCTGATTGAACAACTGCGCCAGAATGGCGGTTTGATAACCAGAACCAGTACCAATTTCCAAGACTTTCTGCGGTTGCCATGGCGACTCGTCTGACTGGGTTAATAGCAGTTCAGTCATTTTGGCCACAATATACGGCTGGGAAATCGTCTGGCCCTGGCCAATAGGTAAGGCGGTGTTTTCATAGGCTTTATGCGCCAGTACCATCTCAACAAACAAATGCCGTGGCGTTTGAGCAATGGCCGATAACACCCGTGGATCACGAATGCCATCCTGTTGTAATTTCTGTGACAGCAGCGCTGCGCTGCGCGACGTCGCGACGGCCATTATGCCAACTCAATACCGCTGAGCCAATCACGTAACGGCTCCAGACTACGATAGGCGGTCATATCAATCTGCAACGGCGTCACTGAAGCATAACCATTCGCCACAGCATGAAAGTCAGTGCCTTCACCCGCATCCAGCTCAGGACCCAAAGAGCCATACCAATAAATGGCGCGCCCCCATGGATCTGTGGTGCCAGTCATGGTTTCGGCTTTATGCCGACGCCCCAACCGCGTCACCTGAATGCCTTTTAACTCAGCCAAAGGCACTGCTGGTACATTGATATTCAGGATCTGATCGGCCGGTAACGGATGAGATTTAAGCTTTTTAATCACCTGTAAAGTGACATAGGCCGCAGTGTCAAAAAAATCGTCGTTGTGACCAGCCAACGACACCGCAATGGCAGGCAAGCCCAGATGCCGGCCTTCTGTCGCCGCCGCCACTGTGCCGGAATACAACACATCATCACCCATATTGGCGCCATGATTAATACCTGCAACCACTAAATCCGGCGCCTTGGCTAATAATTGGCTGATGGCAAGATGCACGCAATCGGTCGGAGTGCCGTTGACAGCGATAAAACCATTGTCAAGTTGCTGGGTGCGCAACGGATTAAGCAAAGTTAACGAGTTACTGGCACCGCTACAGTTGCGATCGGGCCCGACCGTGCTGACCTCTGCAATCTGGCTTAATGCCTGTTGCAATACCCGGATCCCTTTGGCATAAACACCGTCATCATTACTTAATAAAATCCGCATTTAACACTCCAACATCACTTGTTCCCGACCCAGATCCTGATACTGCAGTAATTCACGTAACACAGACGTAGCAAAACATCCGGTCGGCAACGCAAATTGCAGCTCCAGTGTATCACCTTGCCACTGATAACTCAGTGCTTTTGGCTGTAACCTAGTAGTACGGCGTTCGGTATTGACATTCAAATCACACAACGCCTGCACCCAATGCTGATAGGGGGCCAGTTGTTGTAATTGCCAGTCGAGCGCAGCGCAACTTTCCAGCACTTTGCCGACGCCGGGTAATACCGCGGTTGGATGTAAATCTGCCAGTGCCAGCCGCTGGTTAATATCCTCGGTCAACTCAGGCACAGTAAACACTGAGCCTGTACCATCCAATTGCACCACAGCACCTGGTAACAAGGTCAAAAACATCCCTTGTTGCACCCGGGCTGACACCTGCTGATTAAATAACATCGAACGACTGGCCGATAAAGCCAGACCGCGTAATTGCCGATCCGGAATACTTTCGCCGGCAAATAACCGTGCGGCGAGCACTAAGTTGCCACCGCTATGGCCAAAACGCTGCTCACCATAATAATTCGGCACACCTTGCTTGATCAGCTGCAAGCGCGCTTCAACCTCGGCGATATCACTAATCTGACGCAATCTTAACCGAAAGTGGTTTTGCTTAATCGAGCCTAATTTTAACCGGCGTTGATGACGAACAGTCTGCAAAATCCGCACACCTTCGATATTCCAATGCTGAAAATCTAATTCTTGTTTAATCGGCACCGGCAGACAAAACCATTGCCGGGTCACGGCATGGCGATCTTTTAAGCCGGCATAACTGACCAGCCGGGCTTTCAGACCGGCTGCCGCCGCAATTTGCTTCGCCACATATTGGGTATTCTGGCCAATTTTTTCGACCAATAACAACAGATGTTCACCCTGACCTGTGGGGGTGAAGCTGAGTTCTTCATCAACGATAAAGTCATCGGCGACAGTACGCAGCTTGCCTGTGACCTGTGGCTGCCCATACAAATAAGCCAGTGGCAGAAAATCAGGCACACTAACAGGACTGCGTTCAGCGCTGGCCGTCATCTGATCATCATGCCGCGTCATGCCGACTGCACCAACAGCACCACAGCTTCCACCGCGATACCTTCTTTTCGGCCAACAAAACCCAGTTTCTCAGTGGTGGTGGCTTTGACATTGACCTGATGTAGCTCACATTGTAAATCCGCAGCCAGCACCTGGCGCATGGCCAGAATATGCGGCGCCATTTTCGGTGCCTGCGCCATAATGGTCACATCCAGATTACCAGTCTGGAAACCGAGCTTTTGCATATCAGCCACGACTTTGCGCAGCAGGATCCGGCTGTCAATACCTTTAAAAGCAGCATCGGTATCAGGGAAATGGTGGCCGATATCCCCTAGTGCCAGCGCCCCTAAGATGGCGTCAGACACGGCATGCAACACCACATCACCATCGGAATGTGCCAGCAGGCCCTTTGCATAATCGATTTTTACCCCGCCCAGCGTGATAGGGCCTTCGCCACCAAAGGCGTGTACATCAAAGCCATGGCCAATACGGAATGGGATCATTGTTGCTCCAGATAAAAACGTGCCAGTACGAGATCTTCTGGCTGAGTAATTTTGATATTGTCGGCCCGGCCCGGCACCAACAACACAGGTTGTTGCGCCCATTCCAGCGCAGAAGCTTCATCAGTGACCACAGCTCCCGCTGCCAGTGCACTGTTCAGACAATGGCGTAATAAGTCCGTAGGGAACAGTTGGGGTGTCAGCGCATGCCACAGCTGTTGTCGTTCCACGGTATGTTGAATATGCAACGGGCATGAGCCAGCGACTGACCTTTTCATGGTATCCCGCACTGGAGTGGCTAAAATGCCACCACGCTGAGCGTCGAGGCACTGATGGATTAACTGGCGAATATCATCCAGTTGGACCAGGGGCCTGGCCGCATCATGCACCAGCACCCAGGGGTATTGCTGGGAATCAATGGCCTGCAGCGCGTTCAGCACTGAATTGGCACGTTCAGCACCGCCAGCCACCCTGATCACTTGTGGATCCGAGACCAGCGGCGTTTGCACAAAATAGGGATCGCCCGCCGATAACGCCAACCAGATGGGGCCAAGTTCAGGCAGTTGCTGTAACCGGTTAATGGTGTGCTGCAGAATGGTTTTGCCAGCCAGTTGTAAATATTGTTTCGGCCGATCGGCCTGCATGCGCTGGCCAACACCAGCAGCGGGAATCACAACAGCAATGGTCATTTTTTACCTTGCGGGGTCAATAAGCGGAAAAAGACTTCGTCTTGACGGACCAGACCCAGTTCATTACGGGCACGCTCTTCAATCGAATCTAATCCGCCTTGTAAATCCGCCACATCGGCTTGCAGCAGTTGATTGCGTTTAGCCAGTTGCAAATTACTGGCCTGGTGACTGGCGAGTTCTTCTTTATGCTGCAGATATTCTTTGACGCTGTGCTGGCCAAGCCAGAGCCGATGCTGTAAAGCGGCACACAGCAGCAGCAGGATCAGGATTAATAAACGCATGGTGCACCTGCAGAATGAAAGTGCAGTTATTATGAAGACTTCAGCCACCGCTGAAAAGCCCTGCCGCGTGTTTTTGCACAGCTGAGCCAATAAAAGCGCTCTTCGCAATGCAGCCTTGGCACTGGCTGAGCAGAACTACAGTTTAGCCAGCGGCGGTATTTTTGTTGCCAGCTATTTTCGCCGGGTGAGGCTTGGCAAAATTTTGCCAGTTCAGCCGACTGGCCAATAACATTTCCCGCAGCGTCAGACGCCTTGGATGAATGCGTTGCTGATTGCGCCACTGATGACCACAACAGACCGCCATCAGGACAGTTTTACCAGGTTTAAGCAGTAGCTTTTGTTGATTATCAGGTTCTTGTGGCCAACCAGCCATGGCGAACCAGCCATGTTCGTTGCAATGAATGCGCTGACCCGCCCGGTCAATTTCGTCAATCGAATCAAGCCGGATTTGTTCCATCTGCTGCTCTTTGACATAAACAGGCACTAACAACCCTAGCTTGGCATATTGATGGTAATAACTGAAATTACTGGCAGATGCATCGATATGTGGCAGCGGACAACGGCGGCTTTGCGCATGTAACCAACTGGCATTGACAGTGTCCAGTTGCAGTGGTGACGGGTGTTTTAACATCAAAAAAGCAGCTTCACGCACATAAAAAGGCAAGCTTTGTAACCGCTTAGGTAGCGTATGCAGCTGTTCAGCCGACGTTTGTGCCAGACGAGCCAATTCCTGCTCGTACAAGGTGTTGCACAGCTCAGTGTAAGTCTGTTGATGTTCCGGGCTAAACCAGAGATCGTTTTGGCTGTTCATGCACCGATGTTCGTTGTTTTCCATCCGGCTGCAACACAGGCCGCTGCAATCACGACAACGGCCTGACTGAGCTGCCCAAACGCCAATACCGCATTCAGGCAGGTGAAGCACTGTTACTGGCCTTTGATTTCAATCCGGCCACGGTAAGGTGCTTTTGCCCCCAATTCCTGCTCAATGCGCAGTAACTGGTTGTACTTCGATACCCGATCAGAGCGGCACAGTGAACCTGTTTTGATTTGACCAGCGGCAGTACCCACGGCTAAATCCGCGATAAAGGCATCTTCAGTTTCGCCTGAACGGTGTGAAATGACGGCAGTAAAACCTGCGTCTTTCGCCATTTTGATGGCGGCCAACGTTTCGGTCAGCGAACCAATCTGGTTGAATTTAATCAGGATAGAGTTACCAATGCCCTGCTCGATACCACGGGTAAGGATTTTGGTGTTGGTGACAAACAGATCGTCGCCGACCAGCTGCACTTTAGCGCCAATTTTGTTGGTCAGATCTTTCCAGCCATCCCAGTCAGATTCATCCAGACCATCTTCAATCGAGATGATTGGGAATTTAGTCGCAAGGCCGGCCAGGAAATCGTTGAACTCATAAGAACTGAATTCTTTACCTTCACCTGACAGTTTGTATTTGCCATCAACATAAAATTCAGAAGCAGCGCAATCCAGCGCCAGGGTGATATCTTTATTTAGCTCATAACCAGCAGCAGCCACTGCTTTAGAGATGACAGTCAAGGCTTCTTCGTTTGATTTTAAATCCGGCGCAAAACCACCTTCATCACCCACAGCAGTATTTAAACCTTGGGCATGCAGTTCTTTTTTCAACTGATGGAAAATCTCAGCGCCCATCCGCAGTGCTTCAGCAAAAGTTTTGGCACCCACCGGCTGCACCATAAACTCCTGGATATCCATGTTATTATCCGCGTGTTCACCGCCATTGATGATGTTCATCATCGGCACCGGCATTGAATACACGCCAGGCGTCCCATTTAAATCAGCGATGTGTTGATACAGAGGGATTTTTTTATCGGCAGCCGCAGCGCGTGCCACAGCTAAAGACACTGCCAGAATAGCGTTCGCGCCTAAGTTGGATTTTGACTCAGTACCATCGAGCTCAATCATGATCTGGTCGACTTTGGCCTGCTCATAAGCTGACTGGCCGACTAACGCAGCTTTGATTGGCCCCTCAATATTGGCCACTGCAGTGCGCACGCCTTTGCCTAAATAACGGCTCTTGTCACCATCACGCAGTTCCAGCGCTTCACGGGTACCGGTCGAAGCACCTGAAGGTGCACAACCACGGCCCATCACGCCACTTGCTAAAAATACATCGGCTTCAACCGTTGGATTGCCACGCGAGTCCAGAATTTCACGGGCGACGATATTGATAATTTCAGACATTATTTTCCCCTGTAGACCAAAGCAAAAAAGCCGTGCACCAGGGCACGGCTTTTCAGATTATTTGGTCGTTTGTTGTTTCTGATATTTATATGCTGCAGCGACAAACCCCTGGAACAACGGATGCCCGTCGCGTGGCGTGGAGTTAAATTCCGGATGGAATTGCCCCGCCACAAACCATGGGTGGTTTGGTAGTTCAATCATTTCCACTAACTGATTATCCGCAGATAAACCAGAAATAATCAGGCCAGCCTCTTCAAGTTTCGCCACAAAGTGATTGTTCACTTCGTAACGATGACGATGACGTTCACTAATCACGTCAGCGCCGTAAGTTTCACGGGCTTTGGTATTGGCCTTGAGGTTACAGTTTTGGCTACCCAGACGCATGGTACCGCCTAAGTCGGAGTCGTCGGTACGAACTTCAACCTGACCTGCGCTGTCCAGCCACTCTGTGATGAGACCCACCACAGGGTAAGGCGTGTTCTTATTAAATTCTGTCGAATGCGCACCTTTCATCCCTGCCACATTGCGGGCAAACTCAATCAGTGCCACTTGCATGCCAAGGCAGATGCCAAGGTAAGGTACTTTGCTTTCACGGGCGTATTTGGCGGCAATAATTTTGCCTTCCACCCCACGTTCACCAAAACCACCCGGCACCAGAATGCCATCAAGGCCAGCCAGAATGGCTGGGCCTTTGGTTTCAACGTCTTGCGAATCAATGTATTTAATCGTCACCGTCAGACGGTTTTTCAGGCCGGCATGATTCAGTGCTTCGTTCACGGACTTGTAAGCGTCTTTTAACTCAACATATTTACCGACCATACCAATTGTGACTTCACCGGTCGGATTACTTTCCTGATACAACACCTGTTCCCATTCGGTCAGGTCAGCTTCAGGGCAGTTTAAGTAAAAACGTCTGACCACTAAATCATCTAGGCCCTGTGATTTTAACAGCGCCGGAATTTGATAAATGCTGGACACGTCTTTTAACGAAATGACTGCACGTTCTTCGACATTGGTAAAGAGCGCAATTTTGGCTTTTTCATTGGTTGGAATAGAGCGATCTGACCGGCACACCAGAATATCTGGCTGGATGCCGATAGAGCGTAATTCTTTTACCGAATGCTGGGTTGGCTTGGTTTTGATTTCACCGGCAGTGCCCAGATAAGGCACCAGGGTTAAATGCATAAATAACGCCCGCTCACGACCAATTTCAGTGCCAAGCTGACGAATGGCTTCTAAAAACGGTAAGGATTCGATATCACCGACAGTACCGCCGATTTCGACAATGGCAATATCATAACCTTCAGCACCAGCAACAACACGGGCCTTGATTTCATTAGTGATATGCGGAATAACCTGAATAGTCGCGCCTAAATAATCACCACGACGCTCACGTCGTAACACTTCAGAGTAAATTTTACCCTGGGTGAAGTTATTCAGCTTGGTCATTTTAGTGCGGATAAAGCGCTCGTAATGACCTAAATCCAGATCGGTTTCAGCACCGTCTTCGGTGACAAACACTTCACCGTGCTGAATAGGGCTCATGGTGCCCGGATCCACGTTGATATATGGATCCAGTTTCAGGATTGTTACCTTCAGGCCACGCGCTTCTAAAATTGCTGCCAGCGATGCTGCGGCAATACCTTTACCTAAAGATGAGACAACCCCACCCGTCACGAAGATGTATCTTGTAGTCATGAGACCCCTGAGGCACGTTGAATTTGGATATCAGATCAAACTGCAATCAATAGCTTAGCTGTGTTTAAACACAGATGCTTCAGACAGATGCAGATTTGATATCAGGACGGGCGGAAAGTATAGCAAAGCTGCCCGTCAGGCTCAATCGAAAGCTTTGGTTAATCTGATTTAAAAAGCAAAAGCTACAGCTGTGCCGGATTATGCTACTTTCAAAGCTCACACCAAAGACATGGAGTCACTATGAAAGTTGCCGTCGTCCTCTTGTTTGGCGTCCTGTTGCTGGGCGGCTGCCTGCAACAACAAGAATTCAGCTCAGGCCATACTGAATTAACCGAGTCGCAGGTCAGTATTACCTATACCGCTTTTGGTATTCCACATATTGAAGCCAAAACCTATAGCGCACTGGGTTATGGCATCGGTTATGTACAGGCCAGCGACAATCTCTGCACCCTGGCCGAGCAGTTATTAAAACTACAGGGTGAAAAATCGCGTTTTTTTGGCGCTGGCAGCCAGCAGAAAAATCTGCTGACCGATTTTGCCTATAAAGCGCTGAATTATCCGCAGCAAGCGCGGCAACTACTCAGTACTTTACCGCTGGATAGTCAATTACTGCTGCAAGGCTTCAGTCGGGGCTGGAATAAACGGCTGGCAGAGTTTGGCAGCCCGGCGGCCTACCCGACACCGTGCCGTGGCATGAGCTGGGTGACTCCTATCACTGCCGAATTACTGCTGGCATTTCAGCTGGATTTAGCCAGTCTGGCCAGCAGTCGTAATTTTTTACCGGCGATGGCAATAGCGGCTCCCCCCTCCGCATCACAACAGTTGGCGACGCCCAACATCAAGATTTCAGCCACTATCGAAGGCATCGGCAGTAATGGTTGGGCACTCGGGCAACAAAAAACGGCCGGTGCCCACAGCATGCTGCTGGCCAATCCGCATTTTCCCTGGGATGGCGAGCTACGTTTTTTTCAGCAACATCTGACTATTCCGGGTGAGCTCGATGTGGCTGGCGTCAGCATGATTGGCATGCCAGCGGTGCTGATTGGTTTTAACCGCCAGCTTGGCTGGACTCATACGGTCTCCCAGGCCAAACGTTTCACTTTGTATCAGTTGGAACTGGATCCGGCCAACCCGCTGCGCTATCGCTATGGCGATGGTTATCGCGACATCAGCGCTCAAACAATGGAGGTTGCCGTGTTACAGGCTGATCAAAGCCTGCAAACGGTGCGTCGTACTTTATACAGCAGCCATTATGGACCTATGCTGGATTTAACCAGCCTGTCACCGGCGCTGGGCTGGAGTCAGCGCAGCGCCATCACCATGCGGGATGCCAATGCCGGTAATGCCAGATTGCTGCCACACTGGCTGGCGCTTGGCAAAGCCAGAAACAAAGCAGAATTTGTGCAGGCTTTTCATCAACAGCAAGGTATTCCCTGGGTCAATACCATCATGGCGGACGCCCAAGGCAATAGTTGGTATGGCGATGGCAGCCAGGTGCCATTGCTGAGTCAAACCGCTGAGCTATATTGGGCTCAGGCGAGCCGCAGTCCGCAGCTGGCGCCGATTTGGCAGGAGGGTGCCGGCAATATTCTGCTGCCAGGCAGCGATCCGGCTTTTGAATGGCAGTTGCATGCGCAAAGTAAAGTACCGGGGTTGGTGCCATTCAGTCTGGCACCGCAGCTGGAGCGCCCTGATTATGTGTTTAATGCCAACAGCAGCCACTGGCTGAGCAATCTGCAAGCTCCGCTGGAAGGCTACAGCCTGGCCTATGGACCTGAACGAACTGAACGCAGCCCACGTACCCGCTACAATGCGTTGCTGATTACGGGCGAGGATAGCCATCAACTGGCGGGCGCTGATGGCAAATTTAATTTTACCGAGCTAAAAGCTGTATTCAGTCAGCAAGGTTCATTGTTTGGCGCTGAACTTCGACTGGCATTGGCGAGTCGTTGCCAGCAATTTCCGCAAATCCAGTACCACGGCACTACAGTTGATTTGACCGCGGCCTGTCAAGCCTTGCAACAATGGGATGGCCTGTATCGCACCGACAGCCGTGGCGCTCATGTGCTGCGCGAATTTTTGCTGGCTTTTCGCCGTAGCAGTGAAGCCAATCTCAGCCCTACTTTATATGCCACGCCTTTTGATCCGACGCATCCAGCCACCACTCCTGCCGGATTAGCGCCTTATACCGCAGCCAGCCCAGAGCAAGATCCGGTGCTGCGGGCGCTGGCAGCAGCAGTGGTCAGATTACAGCAAGCAGGGATTGCACCCAATGCCGCGCTGGCAGACATTCAGTTTCTGCAAAAATCAGCTGCCGCTCCCAAAGTCGCGATGGCTGGTGGCTATTCCTTCGAAGGCTTATTTAATATGGCTGAACGCTTACTTCCCTCGCGCAGTACGGCGGATTTAGCCAATGTCAGCACCGGCGATGCCGTTGTTGACTCGCTATTATCGAGCCAACCCAGCAACACAGGCCCTGACTATGGTTACCGTATCAATTACGGCAGTAGTTTTGTCATGGCGTTGCAATTTACCGCCAACGGACCGAAAGCGGAAATGCTGCATGCGTATGGCCAGTCCCATGATCCGGCGTCACCGCATTTTAACGATTTAACCCTGCTCTTTAGTCGGACTCAGTGGCAACCGATGTTATTTGATCGGGCTGACATTCAGGCAGCTGCGGTACAAGAACTACTGTTAGACACTGCCAGTAGTTCCTCGCCTTAATTTCGCAGCCAGCCGCAGTAAAAACTGCTGGCTGGCGCTTTTTTTGTCAGTTTATCTTACAGTTTTTGTCAGTTTCCTTTTCAGGAGCAACATAACAACATGAAAATTATTAAAATTTTATGAGTTAGCACATTGGCATTATTACTGCTATGTCTGCATTGGTATGTGATTTTGGCTAGAAGGAATTAAATAATGAACAACACCCTCACTCCGCGTAAACTTAGTGTGCTGATTGCAACGCTGTTAGGCGTCAGCCTGCTGCCCGCGCAAGCCACTTTATTGAACTACAACATCCTGACTAACTCCGGTTATAAACACGCGCAGGATGAATCCATCAGCAACGAAAACAACGATCAGTCGCCTGTCAGTAGTTATGTCAGTGATTCGTACTGGTCAAGCGCCACCACTTCGGATGGTGCAGCTGCCGGTAACGATCAAGGCTGGATGTATTCGCGGTCTCGGGGTGAAGGGGCTTATTACCACCATTACTCCAGTGTCACTCAGGTGGTTGATTTACTCAACGACAGCGGCGTGATGCAAAACTACAGTTATGATTTTCGGATTAATTTCGGCTCCCTGACTGCCAGTAATTACGACTTCAGCACCGCCGAAGAGTTTTCAGTGGCGGGTTATATGGTGGATATTCTGCTGAACGGCAGCTCCATCTGGCACAGTATGTATACGCTCACTAACAATCTGGCTGATGGTTTTACCGCCACAGCTTCAGGCACCAATCTGGTCAGTTATACCGATGGCAGTAGCTACGCCAGTTGGGGCGAATATGCCAGTACGCTGAATCTCGGTTTGTTAGGTGCTGGCGACTCGCTGAATCTGTCTTACAGCATCAAAACCTTTGTCAAAGGCAACCATTTACAAGGCTGTGGTGGTGGGCAAGTTCCGACCGCAGTAAATCAACTGCAAAACAGCGATGATACATTCAGCACCAATGCTATCGCAGAAGATTGTTATGGCGATTATGGCTATGGTGGTTATGGTTATTATGGTTTTACCGGCTATTCCTATGCCCAGTTTGGTGATCCAAATGGTTTTAATAGTCAACCAGTTGCTTTTAATGACCAGAATATCCGCATCAGCTCAGTACCTGAACCAGCCCCGCTGTTATTAGCTGGTTTAGGACTGGCCGGTCTGGCATTCCGTCGTCGCCGCCAAAGTTAGTTTCACGCAGTTACAGCAAATCAATGAGGGCATCCCGCATGCCCTCGGTTTGTTCTTGCCGGTCAAAGCCCTGATACATCGCTTTAAATTGCTGTAATTTCGCCACTAACAACTGATCTTGCCGCATCTTAGCGATGAGATCAGGCAGCAGCGACATCGGCGCTTCCCGCATTAAAAAATAAGCCAGATGCTGGCGGCATAACTGCCGCGCCAGTAATAATTGTTCTAATTGTTTTGGTAGTAATAACATGGGTTTACCAGCTAACAACATACCGGCAATAGTGCCATGACCGGCATGACAAATCACCAGATCAGCATCCTGACAAACAGTTTCCAGCCGGATCGGCTGACTGCTCCAGTTCAGACCCGGCCAGGCCGCCATAAAGCTGGCATCGACTTTGGCCAGATGCAGCAACACATCCGCATCCAGCCTGGCAAGTTCAGTCAGTAACTGTGACAACTGCGGATAATCGCGGTGCAGGTAAACAAAAATCCGCATTTGACCATTGCCGCGCCAGACTGGCGTGACACCTTGCCCTAACTCAAAAGCGGGTCCCCAATAGTCGCCATCCTGACGCTGTGGGTAATGGTCAAATTCCGGCAAGGTGGTTAAAAACTGCAGTTCAACCCGGGCAAACAGTTCACTTAACGCAGACAGCTCCGGCCGGCCCGCACCACTGAGCCGGCGGTTACACAACGCCAGCACTTCAGCTTCGGCAGAACTGGCCTCGGCAGTACTTTCCAGCAGATCCGGTAACGGACTTTGCTGCGGCGGAATAAAAAAACCAGTGCCAAGCAGCACTTTTTTCACCCCCGCCAGCTCTGCAGCCAGCAGCGCGGTTGGCGCATAATCCAGCAACATCAGATCGGGCTGTAACTTTTGGATCTGCACAAGCCAGCTGTCGATACGCTCAGAGCAGATGGCTTCATCGGCAAAACCATTGTTATGCAGAATTTCCGCCAGATTGCGGGTGGGCATAAAACGTTTGTGCCGCACAATCGCCGGACATGCCGCCACCAAGACCGCTGCTGGCAATAATGCGCGCGCCGTTTCCGGCTGGCTGACCAGGCAACTGACCCGCCAGCCAGCATCGAGCAAGAGCTGAGCCAGGTGACGAAAGTTCAGCACATGACCATAACCCTGACCTAACTCCCAGCAGTATAACAAATGCGGCACTCTGGCTGGCTCAAATCTGCTCTGCAAAGGACTGATTGTATTCGAAGGGGCTTGGCTATTACTCATCACAGTCTGGCCTGATAGCGTAAAAAGCACAGCATAGCTGTATTACTACGTGACTGACAAATTGCACTCAGCGGGCAGATGATCCCAGGCGCCAACAGCGCCTAGTTAACACTGTTGTTTGGCTTGTTGCCAGGCGGCTTCCATCATGTCCAGACTGGCCTCCCCAACCGGCGTGCTATGCTGCAACAACTGCTCAACCTGGCGAAAGCGCCGTTCAAACTTGGCATTGGCCTGACGTAATACCGCTTCCGGCTCTAAACCATGCTTACGCACCACGTTGACCAAAGCAAACATCAAATCGCCCAGTTCATCGGTCAGCTCCGCCGAGCCAGGCGCAGTTTGTTCAACCTCAAGAATTTCTTCTTTGACTTTTTCCCAGCAGCCATCGACCGAAGGCCAGTCAAAGCCAACACTGGCACAACGTTTTTGTAATTTATAGGCCCGGCTCAGTGCCGGCAGACTGGCCGGCACATTGTCCAGCACACTCGCAAGCCCGGCCGCTTTGCGCTCCTGACTTTTTTGCGCTTCCCACTGTTGCAGTGCGCTCGCTGCATCTGAAGCGCCAGTGTGGTCCGTGGTCCGAAAAATATGCGGATGACGCCGGGTTAGCTTGTCGCAAATGGCTTCGATACAATCGGCAAATTCAAACCGACCTTGTTCAGCCGCCATTTGACTATAAAACACCACCTGAAACAGCAAATCACCCAGCTCATCTTTTAAATCGGCAAAATCGGCCCGCTCAATGGCGTCCGCCACTTCATAAGCCTCTTCAATGGTATAAGGCACAATGCTTTGAAAAGTCTGCGCTTTATCCCAGGGACAGCCAGTTTCTGGATGACGCAAGCTGGCCATAATTGCCAGTAAATCATTGATATTTTTAGACATATAGCATTCCGTTCGAGGAGGGGGCCGGGCTTGTGCGGTACACAAACCCGGCTTTTGGGTGGTTACCCGGCTAATGGGACCTTTTGGCCTCAATCACATCGTCAATCAGACTGACTTTGGTCAGCAATTTATTCAGCGAATCCAGATTATACAGCTCTAAGGTCATATTAATAATGGCGGTCTGCCGCGCAACATCAGAATTACTGCTCATTCTGAGCACATTGGCTTTTTCGTTGGCCAGAATACTGGTGATATCACGTAATAAACCGTTGCGATCATGTGCCACAATCCGGATCGTCACTTCATAGCCAGAGGCATATTGATCACCCCAGGTCGCTTCCACCACCCGCTCCGGATGTTGCTCCTGCAGATTCTTAAACTGATCACAATCATCGCGGTGCACGGCAATACCGCGGCCCTGGGTGATATAACCGACAATGGCATCACCCGGCAATGGCTGACAACAACCGGCCATATGCGTCATCAGGTTACCAACCCCCTGCACCACCACATGGCTTTTGGCAGGCGTCGGCGCCATAGGTTTACTGATCAGCCGTGGATCAATCTCCGGCGGCTCCGCTTTGGCGTATTGGCTTTGAATATAATGCACCACCTGGGTGACTTTAATTTCACCGCCACCAATGCCAACCAGTAACTCTTCCATCGAATTGACATTAAATCTTTGCAGCACTTTCACCGGCTGATCCAGCGTCAGGTTCAGTCTGGATAATTCGGTATCCAGTAAATCTTTGCCGGCGGCATAGTTTTTATCCCGGTCTTGTAAGCGGAACCAATATTGGACTTTAGAACGGGCCCGGCTCGATTTTAAATAACCCAGATTCGGGTTCAGCCAGTCACGACTTGGATTCGGTTCGCGGCCGGTCAGAATTTCCACCTGATCACCGGTTTTTAGCTGATAGGTAAAAGGCACAATCCGGCCGGAAATTTTGGCACCAATACAGCGATGCCCGACATTGGAATGGACATAATAGGCAAAATCCAGCGGCGTGGAGCCGAGGGGTAAATCGACGATATCACCTTTGGGCGTAAAGACGTAGACCCGATCTTCGGTCACCTGATTACGCAGCTCCTCGGCCAGTGACGAATCCACCACTTCTTCCTGCCAGGCCAGAATTTTGCGCAACCAACCGATTTTCTCATCCAGCGCGCCCTCGCGGCCAGCCGGGCCACCTTCCTTGTAGCGCCAATGCGCCGCCACGCCCAGTTCGGCGTCATCATGCATCTGCCGGGTGCGGATCTGAATTTCAATAGGCCGGCCTTGTGGCCCGAGAACCACGGTATGGATCGACTGGTAACCATTTTGCTTGGGCGTGGCGATATAATCGTCAAACTCTTTCGGTAAATGCTGCCATGAGGTATGGACAATACCGAGCACGGCGTAGCAGTCCTGCACTTTTTCAGTCACGATGCGGACAGCGCGGATATCATACAACTGGTCAAACGCCAGATGTTTTTTCTGCATTTTTTTCCAGATACTGAAAATATGCTTAGGCCGGCCATAGACCTCAACCGGCAGGTTCTCGTCTTTCATTCGCTGCCGCACGGCAGCAACAAAATCCTGCATATACTGTTCGCGGCCCAGCCGTTTGTCTTCCAGCAAAGTGGCAATCTGTTTATAAGTTTTTGGATGCAGATAACGAAAGGCTAAATCTTCCAGCTCCCATTTCAGCTGTCCAATGCCGAGCCGGTTGGCCAGTGGGCCAAAAATGGCATTGGTTTGTTTGGCGGCCAGCACCCGAGTTTCTTCATCGGCGTTTTTCACATCCCGCAGATAACAAATTTGCGCCGCCAGTTTAATCACCACAGCCCGGACATCTTCCACCATGGTCAACAACATTTTGCGAAGATTATCCGCTTGTTGTGCGTTCGGTGTCTGGCCTGGTCCCACCGGAATAGTCCGGATCGCTTCCATCTGTTTCACCGCTGCCAGCATCACCAGCACTGGCGGGTCGAACTGATCAGTCAACTCTTCACAGGTTAAAATGGCCGCTTCAATCAACGGAAACAACAAAGCCGCCGTCAGCGCATCTTTGTCCATCCGCAAATCAGCCAGGATTTCCACCATTTCCCAGCCTGTTCTGACCTGGGGACAGGTTTCTTCGGTCAAACCATGCTGCTGCAACCATTGTTCGGCTTCGAGCAAACAGCTAATTTTTTTCTCCGGCAGGCCAAGTGAACTGAGCCAGGCGGTGGTTTCACCCGGATTATATTCAGTGCTGTGCGAATGCCGGACCGTGACCATAACTACTGCCTCGTATGTTGGAATAATGCCATCAGTTCAAGATGACTGGTAAATGGAAACATATCCATCAGACTGATTTTGCAAAGCTGATAGCCTTTATCCAATAACACCTTGGCATCCCGTGCAAAAGTGGTCGGATTACAGGAGACATACAATACCTGTGCCGGTTTCAACCTTGCTATCTCATCAATGGCACCCAGTGCACCGGCACGGGCTGGATCCAGCAATATTTTCTGGTACTGAGGTTGATTCCAGTCAGCTTTGGGCCAGGCTAAATGCAAATCTGCCTGGGCAAACTGCAACTGCTGCAGGCCATTTTGTACCGCATTTTGCCTGGCAGTATCAACCATCGTTTGCACCCCTTCCAAGCCTACCACTTGTGCACCGGCTTGTGCTAATGCCAAACTGAAATTACCAATTCCACAATATAAATCCAGAATTTTTTCATGCTGTTGTGGTGCTAACCAGGCAACGGCCTGCGCCACCATTGCCTGATTCACTTCACTGTTGACCTGAATAAAATCAGTGGGTTGAAAACTCAGCCGCAGACCTGCTGCCAGTTGATAGCCAGGTTGTGGCTGCGCTTCGGACCAAGGCTGCAACTGGTCTGGCTCGGCTTCCCCAAGCCAGTGTGCTGTTGGCCAGGCTTGCTGTAACAACTGTCGATCCGAAGCTGGTAAGGATCGAATATGCCGCACCACCACAAAAGCCTGACCATCGGCATCCAGCACTTCAACATGGGTCACCGCACTTCCCTGCTGCAACTGCGGCAGGGTTTGCTTCAGCACCGCCAGGACTGGCGCAATCACTGGACTCAGCACCATACAATCGGCAACCGGGGTAATTTCTTTACCACCGGCACGGCGAAAACCGACAGTAAACTGGCTGGTTTTTTTCTCAAACCACACACCAATCCGGGCTTTGCGCCGATAGCCGCTGGCATTTGAAACAATCATCGGCTGCCAGGGGATTTGTGTGAGTTTTAACTGATGCTGCAATTGCTGCTCCAGCGCCTGTTGTTTCAACTGACGGGCTTGCTCCGCACCAACATAGTGCAACTGACAACCGCCACAGCTGGCAAAAAAGCGACATGCTGGTGCAATCCGCTCAGGCGCTGGCTGCAATACTTTCACCACCTGGCCTTTTAAATACTGTGCTTTTTGTTCTGTGACTTTAACCCGGACCAGCTCGCCTGGCAAAGCACCTTCGATAAAACAAATTTTGCCCTGATGATAAGCAATACTCTGGGCTTCCTGATCCCAGCGCTGCACGGTCAACTCCAGCTGCGGCATAGTTGCTGCGGTCTTAGCTTTTGATTTATAAATAGTTACCATAAAAATTCCGGCCTTGCCTGCCTGCTCAGTCCCTGATCAAAGCCAGGTCCGGCGGTAGGTTTTTTGTTGTGCTTATGTCATGATGGCGCTTTGACTGACCATTGTAGCAAGCAGCGGGCAAGATGACGAAGATTGGTTTACGCGATTGGATTTTACTCATTACTTTAGTGCCGACTTTGCTGATCAGCTTATGTCTTGGCAGCTATTTCAGTTATGCCCGCTATCAGGATTTACAAAGTTATCTGGAAGAACAGGCCAGTAACATCGCAGAACCTTTGGCGATTGCTGCCGAACAAGGGTTATTACAGGACAACCAAGCTCAATTACAGCGTTTGCTGAATATTACCCACCGCAAAAATTCACCGCTGGTACGCACTATCGCCATTTTTGATCATCAGCATAAGTTAGTGGTTACTTCAAATTTCCACCGTGATTTTAATCGCTTACAACTGAGCAGCAACCAGCCGCTGCCTGAATACCGCCAGATTGATGATCAGGGACCATGGCTACTGATCCGGGTCCCGATCAAACTGGAAACCAGCCATGTGGTGGATATTGCGATGCAGGCC
This sequence comes from Rheinheimera sp. B2H12, assembly GCF_059620065.1. Taxonomy (NCBI): domain Bacteria; kingdom Pseudomonadati; phylum Pseudomonadota; class Gammaproteobacteria; order Chromatiales; family Chromatiaceae; genus Rheinheimera; species Rheinheimera sp. B2H12. The sequence continues at coordinate 3,698,119 of NZ_CM184363.1, forward strand.
GACCTGACCGGTGCCAGTCTGGGTAAAGTGCTGGATGCAGAAGGCAGGTTGGGTTATGTGGTTGTTGAAATAGAAAAAGATAAGGTGCTGCTGGCACAACAAACCTCATTATTGATTTCGTTATTGATTATCCTGCTCGGACTGATTGTCAGTCTGATCTTGAGTTTGCGGCTGATTGGCCGGCTGAGCCAGCCGTTGCAGCAACTGAATAACCAAATCGAAAAACTGGCTGAAGGTCGTTTTCCCAACCAGCTGGAACAACCTTATTTTGGTGAATTAGATCAGATGCGCAATGGGATTAATTTGCTGGCGCATGAGCTGAAACGCTATAAAGATGACATGCAACATGCCATTGATCAGTCGACCAGCGATCTGACCCACACCATGGAGCAGTTGGAAATGCAAAACGTGGCGCTGGATATGGCGCGGCGTAAAGCACAGGAAGATAACAAACTCAAATCAGAATTCCTGGCCAAAATGAGTCATGAATTGCGAACTCCGCTCAATGGCGTGATTGGTTTTACCCGGCAATTATTGAAAACGACGCTGACCCATCACCAACAGGATTATCTCAATACCATTCAAAAATCCGCCAACAGCCTGCTGACGCTGGTGAATGATGTACTGGATTATGCCAAGCTGGAAGAAGGCCGGATGCCGATTAATCCGGAGCCTTTTTCGCTGCGGGATATGGTCAATGACTCGATTGAATTACTGGCGGCCAATGCTTTTGAGAAACAACTCGAATTGGCTTTATTGATAGAACCGGATTGTCCGGATGATATAATCGGCGATGCACTTCGAATTAATCAGGTACTGATGAATATCGCAGGCAACGCCATTAAATTTACTGAACATGGCAGCATCGTGGTCAGGGTATCTGCCAGCACCATGCATGAAGATAAATTGATGTTGCATTTTTCGGTGCAGGATACCGGCATCGGCATCCCTACGGCGCAACAAGAACAATTATTCTATGGTTTTTCTCAGGCCGACGGCAGCATTGGCCGCCGTTATGGTGGCACAGGATTAGGCTTGTTTATTTCCCAGCGACTGGCCGAAGCCATGGGGGGCAGTATCGGCTTTGACAGTCAGCCGGCACAAGGCTCAACCTTCTGGTTTACCGTCAGTTGTCGCCGTCATCCGCTGAGTGTATCCGAGGCTTTACCGGTCGAGGTGTTGCAACATAAAACGGTGTTATATATCGAGCCGCAAATGTTTTCGCGCGAAGCCACGTTATCCTTGCTCAACAGCTGGGGCATGCAAGTCGCGGCCTGTGCCACAGCCAGCCAGTTACAACTGGCGTTGCAGCAAAACCCACATTTTGATATGGCGATTGTCGGGCGGGCGGTGTCATTGGATCAAGTCAATCAGTTGATGGAACTCATTCGGCAACTGAGCCAGTCTTGTCAGCATATTTATTTACTGGTCAATACTTTATCACCAAATCTACGGGAAGCGTTGCTGCAAACCGGTGCCAATGCCTGTTTATCCAAACCGGCCCATCAACGTAAACTGGCTACAGCGCTGGCGCGGCCTTATTTGCGTCAACAGTTGCAAATCCAACCTGCACCGACCATAGCAAAAAGCAAACAGCGGGTGCTGACGGTAGACGATAACGAAGCCAACCTAAAACTGATCAACACCTTGTTAAGGGAGCTGGTGGAAAGTATTGATTCGGCCAGCAACGGCGCTGAAGCCTGGCAAAAAGCATCGCAAGCCCACTATGATTTGATTTTTATGGACATCAACATGCCAGTGATGGACGGTATCACCGCCTGTCAGCGAATTCGGCAAAGCTCGATGAATGAAGCGACGCCTATTATTGCGGTGACCGCTTATGCCTTAGAAGGTGAACGCGAGCGGCTGATGTCGATGGGATTCTGCGAGTTTCTCAGTAAACCGCTGGATGAACAGATGCTGCATTATGCGCTTAAAGAATATTGCCAGCCGGTGAGTGCAAACCCAACGGCTGGCAACGACAGCGATTTGTCTGGCTTACCGCAAAGCCCACACCTGGACTGGGAACTGGCGTTGGCGCGCGCTGCCGGCAAAATTGAACTGGCCAAAGAAATGCTACAGATCTTATTGCATAGTTTGCCAGCCACGCTGGCTGAATTGGAACAATTGATGCGCAGCCGGCAACTGGATCCCCTGATCCAACTGGTGCATAAACTGCACGGGGCCACTTGTTACACCGGGGTACCACAAATCCGGCAACTGGCTGAACTGATTGAAACCGAATTAAAACAGGGCAAAAGTATCGAACAACTGGAGCCAGAATTATTCGAATTACAAGATCGATTACAAGCTTTGCTGGATGAATCGCTGCACTGGAGCTGGTAGCTGGATCGGTCTGGCATGCTGATATCCAGGCCGTATAACTTTCAGTTGAATACTTTTATATCTGCAACAACCGGATTTGCAGCGAGCGCATCAGCCAGCCGCGTTGCGAAACAAGCCAGAGCTATCAGTAGCTAAATGAGAATACCTCTCATTAAACTGGTTTTATGCGGCAAAATGTTATACTATCACACAAATTTCGCCCTAGCGCTCAGTTGACCCCTGCAGAGATTAAGATGAAAAAAGATCTAGTCGGTATCCTTTTGTCCTTGTTATGCATAGCGCATTGCCTGCTGCCTGCCTTATTGATGTTGCTTGGTGCCGCTGGGGTGCTTAGTTGGTGGTGGACATCAGAATGGGTGCATTATTTGCTGCTGGCGCCGATAGTGCTGGTGTTGTTGCTGAGTCTGCCTGCCTCTTACCGGCGGCATCAGCAGAAGTTACCTTTGCTCCTGGCTGCAGCGGGTCTGAGTTTGTTGCTGCTGTCCATGATCTTGCCGGAACAGTTGGAAGCGATGCTGGCGGTCAGCGGCGGTTTATTGCTGGCAAGTGCACATGGCTACAACCGGCATCTATACCGGCGTTGCCAACAAAGGGCGTTGCAGCCGCTGTCGTTATAGCCCGGGATCCAGTAAAAATAACTCAAAGGTGCGGGCCAGCGTGGCCCGGTCAATGTCGCAGGTAATAAATACCAGCTTGCTTTGACGGTCTTGATCAGGCCATTGTGCTAAAAATGCTGGCGGGTGAAAAATATGCTGCACCCCATGGATCACCATCGGACCTGCATGATCTTTCAGGTGAATCATCCCTTTGAGCCTGAGTAAGTTATGTCCCATCAATTGCATCACTAATTGCAGCCAGCCTTCAAAACGCCCGGCACAAAAAGGCGTATCAAAAGTAAAACAATGCGCCTGGATCTGATCATCATGTCGGTTCACATCTCCTGCGCTGCCAGCCTCAGTGGCCACATTCATCTCACGCAGTGCCAACCGGCTCCGGCCTGGCTTTAGAGGTTTGAAGGGTTGCTGCGGCGCAAAGGCCTGAATATTCAGCCATTGTGTCATCGGCGTTGCACAAAGCTCCGGCTCTATATGATCCAACTGCAGCAACTCAGCGGCTGCCAGCGCACCATCCTGCACCTGTAACAAGCGGGCTTGCGGATTCATCCGCTTTAACCTTTGCAGTAAACTTTGCTGTGACAACTCTGGATCTGTTGCTGCATCCGCTGTCAGATCGGTTTTGGTCAGCAACAGCAAATCCGCCAATCCGGCTTGTTTTTGCGCTTCCGGATGCCGGTCCAGCGTGGCCATTGCATTCACCGCATCTATAGTGGTCACGACCCCTTGCAAGCGGTATTGGCTAAATACCGACCGGTCAGTGAACAAGGTATGCAGCACAGGGGCCGGATCCGCCAGGCCGGTAGTTTCTATGATGACCCGGTCAAATTGCCGCACGCCGTTGCGGGCGTAACGCCAGCTGGCATCACGCAAGGTTTTGGCCAGATCACCCCGAATGGTGCAACACAAGCAGCCGCTGCCCAATTCGACGACGATGTCTTCATTCGCGTGGCTAACGAGCAAATGATCCAGACTGACGGCACCAAATTCATTGATAATCACCAGTGTCCTGGCCATGTCAGCTTGTTTCAGCAGTTGGTTTAACACTGTGGTTTTACCACTGCCTAAAAAACCGGTCAGCAGATAGACCGGGATGCGCGGTGCAGCTAAGCTTGCGGATGTGGTTGCCGTTGTTATGGTCATGACAATCCTCCGGCCGAAAGTTGGGTGACTGAAACAAATAAATCCATCGCTTAATCCCGTAAAAATCGTAAGGGTTGCGGTTTGGCCCAGGCTGCTGGCAAAGGTTGTAGCCGCCCCTGATGATAACGCCGCGCACCATTAACAAAGGTGCTGCAAATTCTAGCCGGCAGGGTTTCCCCGACCAATGGGCTCCACTGACAGTGATACAGCACATCGCTTTGCCGCACCTTGGTCGGCTGGGCTAAATCCACCAACACCAGATCGGCATAATAACCTTCACGCAAAAAACCTCGTTCGGCAATCGCGAAGCGCTGTGCTGGCGCATGGGCAGTTTTTTCCACCAGTTGCGTCAGGCTGAGTTCACCTTGTTGCACTAATTCCAGCAGCGACAACAAGGCATGCTGTACCAGCGGTAAACCTGCAGGCGCCTGCAGATAAGGCGCAGATTTTTCGGTCCTGGTATGGGGCGCATGATCAGTGGCAATAATATCCAGTCGGCCATCGCGCAAAGCGGCGCGTAACGCAGCCCGATCGGCCTGACTTTTCACCGCTGGATTACATTTCAGTAAGTTGCCGAGCCTGGCATAGTCCTCGGCACTATAACGCAGGTGATGCACACAAACTTCGGCGGTAATATGTTTCTGTGACAGCGGTAAAGCCGTGAACAAAGCCAGTTCTTTGGCGGTGGTCAGATGCAACACATGTAATTGACTGCGGTATCGCTTAGCCAGGGCCACCGCATAAGAGGAGGAAGCGTAACAAGCAGCGTCATCCCGGATCAGCGGGTGAAATTCAGCACTGAGTGCACTACCATACTGCTGTTGGATCCTAGCTTGGTTTGCTGCGATCACGCGGCTATCTTCGCAGTGCGTGGCAATTAAAATCGGACATTCGCGGAAAATATGCTCCAGCGCGACCGGATTATCGACCAGTAAATCGCCGGTCGAAGCGCCCATAAAGACTTTCACGCCACACACCTTTTGTCGGTCAACCGCCTGAATTTCAGCCAGATTGTTGTGGCTGGCGCCTAAATAAAACGAATAGTTGCCCCAGGCGCTTTGTGCTGCGATCGCAAATTTAGCGGCCAATGCCTGCCGGTCCAGCGTCGGCGGGCTGACATTTGGCATGTCCATAAAACTGGTGATGCCCCCTGCCACTGCCGCGGCTGATTCGGAGGCAATACTGCCTTTATGAGTTAAGCCTGGTTCACGAAAATGCACCTGATCGTCAATCATGCCCGGGAATAGGTGCAGACCACGGGCATCAATCAGCAGATCAGCCGGTTGCGCCTGCAGATCCGGCGCTATCCTTGCGATTCGATTATTTTCCAGCAGCATATCTGCCACCCATTCCCGGCCTTCGTTCACTAAGCAGGCGTTAAGAATTAAGGTCCGGTAAGGCGCTTCTGTTACAGTTGATTTCATCGGGATCCAGTCCACACCACAGCAAGATTTAATGTGATAATGTAACACATATAAAGTCTGACACAACAGCTGGCCATCGGTCATTGAAAAGGCTATCTGGCTGAACAACAAGCAAAAAGTAATCAGACTCTAGTCGCCTTTGCGCTGGCACTGGTCGCAATCTACTGGACTGCGCGGCCGGATCATCGAAGATGTTTTGATCTTATCCAGAGGAAAAATTTATGCAAAAAACTCAGCTGTTGTCGTTATCCTTGTTGTCATTGGCTTTGCTGCCAGCCCTCAGCGTCCAGGCAGCCAGCCAAATCAGCTTTACCCAACAAGCCACCACTGCCGATACTCAGGTATTGCTGGTGAGTCCAGACAGTCTGCAACAACAGCGCCACCCGCTGCTGCAGGACGCCCGGGTGCAGCAAGCGGTGAAAGCGGAACAATTTAGTGCTCAGCATGGCAAAAAGCTGGAATTACTGGCACCAACTGCCGGGATTTCCCGTTTGTTGCTGGTTGGCACCGGTGACAGCAGCAAGCTGACGGCGGCCAAAAGTAACAGTCTTGGTGGCGAGCTGACCGGTTATCTGCAAAGTAAAAGCCAACTGAGCAACGTCAGCATTGATGCCAGTGCTGTGGCCGAACATGCCGCGGCACTGGCACAAGGTATTGATTTACGCTCTTATCAATTTACTAAATACCATACCCGTAACAAGGCGAAAGCCGAGCTTGCGCTAGCGATGGTGGTGCCGGATCAACGGGCTACTGAAGCTCGTTTTGCCAAGCTCAGCGCCGTCAATGCCGGTGTCTTTTTAGCACGGGATCTGACCAATGAGCCGGCAGATGCCATTTATCCGGAGACTTTTGCTGCTGCCGCCTTGGAGCTGAAAAAGATTGGCGTCAAAGTCGAAGTGCTGGATGAAGCGGCGATGAAAAAACTGGGCATGGGCGCGATACTGGCCGTTGGCAAAGGCAGCAACAGGCCACCGCGACTGGTCGTGGCGCACTGGCAAAACAGTCAACAAGCACCGCTGGCCATTGTCGGCAAAGGCATTACCTTTGATACCGGTGGTTATAATTTAAAAACCGATGCCGCCTCTATCGTCAGGATGACCAGTGATATGGCCGGTGCGGCGGCTGCACTTGGCACCATCAAAGCACTGGCCCTGCAAAAAGCACCAGTCAACGTGGTGGCCATCATGGCGCTGGCAGAAAATAAAATCTCCGATCGGGCCATGCTACCAGGTGATGTCATTACCTCAGCGGCCGGTTTGACCATTCAGGTTGGCAATACCGACGCCGAAGGCCGCTTAGTGCTGGCGGATGGTCTGTGGTATGCCCGCGACAAATTTAAACCAAGAGCCATGGTCGATATCGCCACCTTAACTGGCTCGAAAGTTGGCGCCCTTGGCAGCTATTACGCCGGATTGTTTTCCGAGCACGAAGCCTTGGTGCAGCAATTAACCCTGGCTGGCAGCAAAGTGGATGAAGAAGTCTGGCGTTTACCGCTCAACAGCAAATTTGCCAATGAAATGAAAAGTGATATCGCTGATTTAACCAACAGCGGTAAAACCACAGGTGCCTCCAGTGCCGCCTGGTTCCTGCAACAATTTACCGGCGACACTCCCTGGGCCCATCTGGATATTGCCGGCAATGCGCTGACCAGCGCTGACAAAGGTGTGCATGTCACAGGCGCCACCGGTTATGGCGTGCGGTTACTGACCGAATGGGCGCTGACTCAGCCTTAAGCGAGCAGCACTGCCAACGGCAGCATGCCGCCTTTTATCAAGGAGCGGCATGCTGCTTAACAGGCTTTAATCAGCTTCGAAAATAACAGTGGCGCAGGCAAATGCCTGCTCGTCACTGATGGATAACCAGGTACGACTGATCCCCAACTGGGCTGCCATGTCTTTTGCCGCATCGGTCAGGGTCAGTACAGGCCTACCAAACTCGTCGTTACTGATGGCAAAATGCTGAAACGAAATGCCGCGACCAATGCCAGTGCCAAGTGCTTTAGCCGCGGCTTCTTTAGCAGCAAAACGTTTGGCAAAATAACGGGCTGGCTGCGAGTGCTGCTGGTAAATTTGCTGTTCCGCCTCGTTCAGCACACGCTGCACTAAGCGGGGTGTACGCAGCAAGCTTTGTTCTATCCGACTGATTTCAACAATATCAGTACCGAGTCCGACAATCGCCATCAGACTCTGGCCTCCACCATCAACCTTTTCATTTCGCTGACCGCCGGGCCTAAGCCGGTGAAAATGGCGCGGGCAATCAAAGCATGGCCGATATTCAGCTCATACATCTGCGGAATGGCGGCAATGGCCTGCACATTATGAAAATGCAAACCATGACCGGCATTGACGGTGATGCCAAGTGAGGCAGCATATGCAGCGGCAGCCCGGATCCGTTCCAGTTCAGCACGCTGTACTTTCGGGCAAGTGGCATCTGCATATGCGCCGGTGTGAATTTCGATAAATGGCGCGCCTGCTTTGGCGGTCGCATCAATCTGGGCAAAATCGGCATCAATAAACAACGACACCAGAATATTATCCCGCTGCAAGCTGGTCACAGCCTCAGCAATTTTACTGAACTGACCGGCAACATCCAGCCCGCCTTCCGTCGTCAGTTCCTGCCGTTTCTCCGGCACCAGACAGCAGAAATGCGGTTTTAATTGCTGTGCGATCCCCAGCATTTCATCGGTCACCCCCATCTCAAAATTCAGCCGGGTCTGGATGGTTTGTCTTAATAAAAACACATCCCGATCCTGAATATGGCGGCGGTCTTCCCGTAAGTGCACAGTAATGCCATCAGCACCGGCTTGCTCGGCCAGCAGTGCTGCATGCACAGGTTCCGGATACTGACTGCCACGCGCCTGACGAACGGTTGCGACATGATCAATGTTGACGCCTAAATAAATCGGTTGCATTGGGGCCTCTTTGGCTAAATTCAAATCAAAGCAAAAGGTCAATCAGCACAGCATGGCTGAATCTAGGCTTATTATCGGTGAAACAAAGCCCGACTGACCAGTGGTTTATGACCCAGTAATGGGTTGAGTAAACTGCGGCTCAGCTGCTTGGCAACGCGCAAGGCGTCATCATGCCACTGCTGCTGACCAATCGCCAACAATGCCTGACCAGACCAGCCGACAGCCATGCCCGGACTGGCGGCTGTCGACTGATGAGCAGTACGGATGAAACCCGCTTCCGGTTGCCACTGATAATAACAATCGGCTTGCAGCGGTTCACCCACAGCATCGTGCAGCAAATCAACTGGTAGCCCCAATTCAGCCAGCAAGGCCAGCTCAAAATTACGCAGCACCGGCTGTAACAAGCCCGGATGTGGCTGGGCGGCCTGCAAGGCATGGATACTGTGCTGATAAAGCGCAAACAGCTGCTCACTGCCGACATCCTGTGGCCAGATCCGGCAGATCAGTTCATTCAGATACATGGCGCTGAATAAAAAATCACCATGAAAATGCAAGGCGGGTTGTTGTTCTTCCAGACTACGGACAGTTTTCAGCTCACCACGGCCGCTCAGTTGCAGCGATAATAGGGCAAACTGCGGCCAGTGGCTGCGTCCGCCCTGCTTTTTACCGGGTCGGCGCGCCACAGCTCGCAACCGGCCTAACTCCGGCAGCAGTAAATCCAGCAACAATTTATCATCGCGAAAGGCAATACTGTGCAGCAGATACGCCGGGCGAAAGCCGTCCGGCATGTTAATCTTCGCCGTAACCGAGGCTGCGCAGCGCGCGTTCGTCGTCGGCCCAGCCAGATTTTACCTTAACCCACATTTGCAGAAAGACTGGCTGTTCAAACAAATCTTCCATATCTTTGCGGGCTTCAGTGGCAATGGTTTTGATCCGCTCGCCGGATTTACCAATCACCATCCGTTTTTGCGAATCGCGTTCCACCAGGATCAGCGCGGCGATATGGTAATGTTTTTCTTCCCATTTAAAACGTTCGATTTCCACGGTGACCGAATACGGCAACTCATCACCTAAAAACCGCATCAGTTTTTCCCGCACGATTTCCGACGCCATAAAACGTTGTGAACGGTCGGTAATGTAATCTTCCGGGAAGAAAAATTCGCATGGCGGTAACTGCTGCTGCACTGTCTCGCGTAGCGCCGCTACGTTGGTGCCTTTTTCAGCCGACAATGGAATAATTTGTAAAAACGACAACTGCGAACTCAGCCACTGTAAATGCGGCAGCAGTTCTTCTTTGTCTTTGTATAAATCAACTTTGTTGACCACCAGGATCACCGGCTTTTTTGCCGCGATCAGCCGGTTCAGCACCATCTGGTCATCTTCTACCCAGCGGGTGCCTTCCACCACAAAGATCACCAGCTCTACATCCAGAATCGAACTGGCAGCGGCTTTATTCATCAGCCGGTTAATCGCCCGTTTCTCTTCAGTGTGCAGACCTGGGGTATCCACATAGACCGTCTGATACTGACCGACGGTATCGATACCGACAATCCGGTGCCGGGTGGTTTGTGGTTTTTTCGAGGTGATACTCACTTTCTGACCAATCAACTGATTGAGTAAAGTCGACTTACCAACGTTCGGTCGGCCCACGATCGCCACCAGGCCAGCAAAAGTTTCCGTGGTTGCGGGGATATTATTTGTCATGTGTCAGTTGTTCCAGTACCAGATTGGCACAGTCCTGCTCGGCTTTACGCCTGGAGCTGCCGCTGGCGATCACAGGTTGGAATCCTGCGACGCTGCATTTTACGGTGAAGGTCTGATCGTGCGCCTCACCCTGAATTTCAGTGACTTCATAGGTCGGTAATGCCAGTTTGCGACCCTGCAGATACTCCTGCAATTTGGTTTTGGAGTCTTTTTGCACGCCAGGCTCAATCACCGTCAGGCGGGAACCAAACCAGGCCAAAATCCGTTCTTTGCAAACCTGCTCACCACCGTCGAGGTAAATTGCCCCTAAAATGGCTTCCACTGCATCGGCCAGAATGGACTCGCGGCGAAAACCACCGCTTTTCAGCTCGCCGGGACCTAACCGTAAAAACTCTGACAATTGCAATTCTTTGGCGATCTCAGCCAAAGTCACGCCTTTGACCAAAGATGCCCGCATCCTGGTTAAATCGCCTTCACGGGTTTTCGGAAAATTTTGGTACAAAGCTTCGGCGATGACAAAACTTAAAATCGCATCACCCAGAAATTCCAGTCTTTCGTTGTGCTTGCCTTTGCAACTCCGATGCGTCAGGGCCTGCTCCAGCAACTCAGGCTGCTGGAACTGGTAACCTATCCGGCGTTGTAAAGGTGTTAAAGAAACTTGCATGTCTACCCTTATTCAATAGCGCCCAGTCGTTCAAACCGGACACCGACCGGCACCCAGCCGGGGATCCAGCTGGTTGGGTCTTCATTAAATTCAAAACTCATCCAAATAAATACGGCTTTACCCACCAGATTCTGCTCTGGGACAAAACCCCAGAACCGGCTGTCCGCGCTGTGATCGCGGTTATCACCCATGGCAAAATAATGGCCTTCCGGCACCACAAACTCGCTGGTCTGCAAACCCGGCTGCCGGTAATAATTCTGAATCGGCTCTGATAACATGCCATTTTTCAGGATGTTATATTGCTTCGTCAGACCTTGTTCAGTAAAACGTTTTAACGGATAAGGCCCTAAGAAAAATTCACCTTCCGATTGCAGTTGCTGCGCCAATGGTTCCAAACCAGGACAGCTACTGGCTGTCGCTTTATCACAGGCTTTCTGAATAAATAACTGTTTGTCTTTATAAACAATTCTGTCACCAGGCAAACCAATAATGCGTTTGATGTAATCAATGGTTGGATCGACCGGATATTTAAACACCGCCACATCACCATGCGCCGGTTTACCGGTTTCAATCAGTGTAGTGCGCCAGATCGGGTCTTTCACGTCATAGGCGTACTTTTCCACCAGAATAAAATCACCGACCAATAAGGTTGGCATCATCGAACCGGATGGGATCTGGAAAGGCTCGTACAAAAATGATCGCAAAATAGTAATGATAGCAATCAGCGGAAAAATTGATTGTGCTGTTTCAAACAGATACGGCTGGGGTTCATCCGGCTGACGTTTTGGTTTAAACACCAATGCATCTAACAACCATAACAAACCACTGACCAGCGTCAGAACGACCAGAAAAATTGCAAAATAACCTGCCATGAAAATCTTAATCCTCGTATTGTGCTGTGTTCAGGGAGCTTAACGTGAAACCGGGCTGGCGCAGAGACAGGCCAGCCGATTTTTATTGTTACCAGATATCACCGCGTCGAAACTGGATCCTGTGCTGCATTGTCGCTGACTCCCGGTCAGTACAATATCTGAACCCACTCTGCAATTAAGCAGGCCAGCTTATCGCTGGCCTAAGCGGTGTTATTTACCGACTTTCAGGATGGCTAAGAAGGCTTCCTGTGGCACTTCCACATTACCAACCTGCTTCATCCGTTTTTTACCATCCTTTTGTTTCTGTAACAGTTTTTTCTTCCGACTGATATCACCGCCATAACATTTAGCCAGGACGTTTTTGCGTAATTGCTTTACCGTCGTTCTGGCAATCACATGGCTGCCGATCGCAGCTTGAATGGCGATATCAAACATCTGCCGTGGGATCAGCTCTTTCAGTTTTTCGGCCAGTTCACGACCGCGGCCCTGAGCAAAATCTTTGTGGCTGATAATGGCCAGCGCATCAACCCGCTCACCGTTGATCAGAATATCTACCCGCGACATATCCGAAGTCTGGAAACGTTTAAAGGCATAATCCAGCGAAGCATAACCACGGCTGGTTGATTTTAACCGGTCGAAGAAGTCCATCACCACTTCAGCCATTGGCAGTTCATACACCACAGCCACTTGACGGCCATGGTAGGTCATATTGATCTGCACACCACGTTTTTCGATACAAAGGTTAATCACGTTACCTAAGTATTCCTGTGGTACCAGAATATGAGCTTCCACGATAGGCTCACGGATTTCATCGATGCTGGCAACAGGTGGTAAATCACTTGGGTTATCGACCATCACAGTCTCACCGCCTTTAGTCACCACTTCATACACCACAGTCGGTGCTGTGGTGATCAGATCCAGATCGTATTCCCGTTCCAGTCGTTCCTGAATAATTTCCATATGCAGCATGCCAAGGAAACCAATGCGAAAACCAAAGCCCAAGGCGCTTGAGCTTTCTGGCTCATAAAATAATGATGAATCGTTCAGGCTCAGTTTTTCCAGCGCATCACGGAAATCTTCATAATCGTCAGAAGACACCGGATAAACCCCGGCATAGACCTGCGGTTTAATGCGTTTAAAGCCTGGCAACGGCTCAGTCGCCGCGTTTTTCGCCAGTGTCAGGGTATCACCGACTGGTGCACCTTTGATTTCTTTGATGCCCGCGATGATAAAACCTACTTCGCCCGTGCTCAACACGCCGGTATTTTTAGCTTTCGGCGTGAAGATACCGACTTTGTCGACTTCATACACGGCGCCGCTGGACATAATCTTGATTTTATCTTTGGCCTGAATTTTACCGTGTTTCACTCTCACCAGTGACACCACGCCTTGGTATGGGTCAAACCAGGAGTCAATGATCAACGCCTGAGTCGGCGCATCGACATCGCCTTCCGGACAAGGAATACCTTTGACGATGGTTTCTAACACATCTTCAATGCCCAGACCGGTTTTGGCAGAACATTGCACAGCACCAATAGCTTCAATACCGATAATATCTTCGATTTCTTCTGCCACCCGCTCTGGTTCAGCTTGTGGCAAATCGATTTTATTCAGTACTGGCAACACTTCCAGATTCATTTCCAGCGCGGTGTAACAGTTTGCTACGGTCTGCGCTTCCACGCCCTGACCGGCATCGACCACCAACAAGGCGCCTTCACAGGCTGCCAGCGAGCGGCTGACTTCGTAGGTGAAGTCAACGTGACCTGGGGTGTCGATAAAATTCAGCTGATAAATTTCACCATCTTTGGCTTTATAATTCAGCGTGACACTTTGCGCTTTGATGGTAATACCACGCTCGCGCTCTAAGTCCATCGAATCCAGCACCTGCTCCTGCATTTCGCGGTCCGATAAACCACCACAAAATTGAATTAAACGGTCTGACAGCGTCGACTTGCCATGGTCAATGTGGGCAATGACAGAGAAATTGCGGATATGAGATATTTTGGCCATTTTTTCCAATAAAACTAAGCTGACGCAGCCCGGCACGGGCAAAAGCTGAAACTGACACCTGTCAATCAGGCCGGATACCGGGAAACGAAGATTAAAATTGCCGCGAATTGTACTCGATTTAACACAAGGTTGCTATCGTTGTTCCAAAAGCGCCGCAACAGAACAACGCTTGCCACAGGCAGCTTCAAATCGCCGCAGCAGAGACCGGCAAAGGCAGTTGTCAGCACGGCTGATTGTGCACTTGTAACTGTGGCAACACCGCCAGAATTTCAACCTGCTCAGCAGCACCACCGATGCGCCGGCTTGCGAATCTCGCCAGCAACATGCCCACAGCCCCCGATAACAAAGCCAACAGCAACTGCCAGCCTTCGGTCAGTTGCAGCAGCACACCGAGGCCTGCGCCGCCGATAAAACCAAGTAGGGGTAATAGATAAACAAGCAAGGCTGATTTGAGTAAAACACCATCTGAGATACCTATTCTGACCTGTTGGCCAGGTAATAAGTCGCTATGATTGGGTAAAAAGAACTGATAATCGCGCCTTGTCATCGCTTTGGCCACAACGCCGCTGGTACAGCTATCACTGGCGGTACAGGATTGACAACTGCTGCTGACTTTGGTTTGTAGCCAGACCCCCTTGGCGTCAGTTTTGATGACGGTGGCAATTTCTTCAATCATGATGCTAACACCTATGTTGCAATGCGTATCGGCAATGCTGCTTATTGTACGCCGTCGGCCAATTGACTGGCTAATGCTGCTTGCAGCGGACCTATCACCACAATCTCGACATTGCCACGTGGCTGAACCAATAAAGTGGTAGCGCCATCCCTGAATGCCTGTGCTGGCAAACCATTACCCGGCTGGACAAAGACCGAAATCTGATGCAGACCATCGGTCAGCAACCAGGAAGCCAGCAACTGACTGGTCCTGCCAGACAACGGCATCGCCTGTGGTAACAGCCGATAACCATCCGGCAACCACCCCAGGCTAAAAGCTTTTTGCCCACTGTTTTCCACGGCTGTTGTCACCGGTTCGGCCGGTAAATCGGCAGTCATCAATGGCAATAATTCTGCAGGTAAACTGGGTTTAATCTGCAAGTGCACCACCATCCAGCGTTCCAGCACTTCATTATTTTGATCCACGGTATCTACCCGTAGTGGGAAACCGGTTTCGCCATCCAGCCATAACCAGTAACTGTATCTGCTGTTATGCAGCGCGGTTAAACGCAATAATTGAGCGGTCCGGCCCGACAACGAGGTACTGCTGCCTGGGATAGCATCATAAATAGTGGCGATATCCTGCTGCGGCTGGAATAAAATCGCCGGCAGTTCTTTGATGCTGTGATTCATGGTGACAAACACCGGGCTGGCAGGCGAAGCGTAATACACCCGGTCATTACGACGAAAAATGTCGGTGCCGACTTCATCTTGTGAAATCAGCTGTTCCAGCTCAGTTTTAATCGGCAAAGCACCATTTTGCTGATGGTGACCGTGCAACCAGCGGAAGGTTTGTAACTTATTGGCTTTGACCTGCACAAAAGTGACATCAAAATTATATTTTTTGACCGCATTCTGACCACGTTCAAACTGTTGCCAGCCACTGTCATCCGCCACAACGGAAAAAGCCAGCATCAGGATGCTGGCTGTCATACAAACAACTTTGAACATTGACTATTGCCCGCGATTCGGTTGCTCAGGAGGCGTCTGCGGAGATTTTTGCTGTTGAACCGTTTGTTCTAACAGCCTTTTTTGCTGCTGATGCGCTTGCATCAGTTCTTGTAACCGCCGCTGCTGTTCCAGTTGCACCCGTTGCTGCTGGGCATCAAAACGTGAATCAACCGAAGTCTGACTCAGACTGACCGGTGTCGCAACACCACCAATAGGACTGGTTTGCAGCACAGGAAGTGGCGAAATCAGCCCCTCATCACCAGTTTGCTGGTTTTGTTGCACCCCAACCACCGCCACAATGGCGACGCTGGCTGCAATAGCACCTTGCAACATAGTTTTCAGCCAAGGCTGATTGGCTGCAGTTTTCCACCAGGGCAGTTGTACAGCGGTTGTGGCCGGCACCAATTCAGCCACAACTTCAGGTTGTAACTGATGGGCAGGTTCATCTGCCAATAATAACTCAAACCGATCCGCAAAATTCATATCCAACTGTGTTGGTAATTCATTGCGCATGGCATTGCCAATCATCTGGTAACGTAACCATTGATCTTGCAAAGCAGGGTCTCGTAACAAATTGTCCAGTTCGGTAGCGCTGATGCCTTGATTATCACTCGCGGCAGATAGCCAATCTTGTTTTTCAGACGACATACTTGTTCCTGTCTTAGCTCGTTGGTCAGCTGACCAGAGGTTTCAGCTGAGAGTCAATTGCTTCACGTGCCCGAAAAATCCGGCTGCGCACAGTACCAATCGGACATCCCATCACTTCAGCAATCTCTTCGTAACTCAGGCCATCCATCTCACGCAAGGTAATTGCAATGCGTAACTCTTCCGGCAATTTTTCAATGGTGTCGAACACTACATGCCTGATTTCTTCGGTTAACAATAGCTTTTCCGGAGAATCCTGCACCTTTAACGCTTCACTACCATCGTAAGAATCGGCCTCTTCGGCATCGACATCTGTAGAAGGCGGTTTACGGCCATTTGCCACCAGATAGTTTTTTGCACTGTTGACGGCAATGCGATACAACCAGGTATAAAAGGCGCTATCACCACGGAATCCGGGCAGAGCCCGATAAGCTTTGATAAAAGCTTCTTGTGCCACATCGGCAACGTCGCCATGGTTAGAGACATACCTTGAAATTAAGTTCGCCAATCTGTGCTGATATTTTTTTACCAGTAGATTAAAAGCTGCTTTATCCCCTTGTTGTACCCGCTGGACTATCTGCCAATCCAATTCTTGCTCGCTCATCCGAGCTTGTCCCCTGTAATGCTTACTGCTAAATTTTGCAACCGGCTCTCGTCAAGCGTACCCTTATGACGAGGCCAACATGAAAAAGTTCGGTTTCGATGATAAAAAAGTTACAATAGCTTGATCGTAACTGCTTCAGATGTCATAAAACGCTGTGTTAAGGCCTTGAGCCCTGATACAAAACCTGCCTGGCGGCTCAGTCAGTTTAGCTTTGCCTGCCGGCTATTTATCTAATCAGATTCCGTTTTTGGTCGGACAAGTGTATCGCATGCAACAGCAAAAAGAACATGGTTGTGACGTTTTAATTATTGGTAGCGGTGCTGCCGGTTTATCCTTAGCCCTGGAATTAGCCGATCACCTGAATGTGATAGTGCTGAGTAAAGGCCCGCTGCGCGAAGGCTCAACTTTATATGCGCAAGGTGGCATCGCGGCGGTGTTTGACGAAAACGACAGTATTGACTCTCATGTCAATGACACGCTGATCGCCGGCGCTGGTCTTTGCGACAGCACGGCAGTGCAGTACACCGCTGAACACGCTAAAACCGCGATGGAATGGCTGATCAAGCAAGGGGTGCCTTTTGATCAGTATCGCGATGACGACGGCGTGCTGAAATATCACCTGACCCGCGAAGGCGGCCATAGCCACCGTCGTATTTTGCATGCCGCAGATGCAACCGGCCGCGCGGTGCAAATTACCCTGGTTGATCAGGTCAAAGCGCACCAGAATATTCGCTTGCTGGAAAACTACAACGCCATCGATTTAATCACAGCGCAAAAACTGGGTCTGGCTGGTAAGCATTGTTATGGTGCTTATGTCTGGAACCGCAATTCCGGCCAGGTTGAAGTGATTGCGGCCCGTTTTGTGGCGCTGGCCACTGGCGGCGCTAGTAAAGTCTATCTGTATACCAGTAATCCGGATGTGGCCAGTGGCGATGGCATCGCGATGGCATGGCGAGCCGGTTGCCGGGTCGCCAATATGGAATTTAATCAGTTTCACCCGACCAGTTTGTATCACCCGGATGCACGCAACTATCTGATCACCGAAGCAATGCGCGGTGAAGGCGCTTATTTACGCCGGCCGGATGGTAGCCGTTTTATGCCGGATTTTGATGAAAGAGCTGAATTAGCCCCACGCGATGTGGTGGCCAGAGCGATAGATTTTGAAATGAAACGGCTTGGTGTGCCTTGTGTTTATCTGGATATCAGTCATAAATCGAAAGATTTTATTCTGGAACATTTCCCGACCATTTACGCCAAATGTTTAAGTGTTGGCATTGATATCACCAAACAGCCGATCCCGGTGGTACCAGCCGCGCATTATACCTGCGGCGGCGTGATGACCAACCTCAATGGTCAGACCGATATCGACAATTTATATGCCATTGGTGAAGTGGCTTATACCGGTTTACATGGTGCCAACCGGATGGCGAGTAATTCGCTGCTCGAATGTGTGGTGTTTGCCCAAAGTGCGGCGCGGCATATTTTGCAGCATCTGAACGACAACGCCCCCCGCCCGGCCTTGCCACAATGGGACGAAAGCCGGGTCAGTAATTCAGATGAAGAAGTGGTGATCACCCATAATTGGCATGAACTGCGGCTCTTTATGTGGGACTTTGTCGGTATAGTCCGCACCACCAAACGGCTGGAGCGCGCATTACACCGCGTCGAATTATTGCAGCGGGAAATTCAGGAATATTATCGTCATGTCAAAGTTAGCAATAATTTGCTGGAACTGCGCAATCTGACGATGGTGGCCGAACTCATCATCCGTTCGGCGATGGCACGTAAAGAAAGTCGCGGCTTGCATTACACCCTGGATTATCCGGCGCAGTTGGACGCGCCGGTCCCGACTATTCTGACACCGCCGCAGCGCAACTAGTCTTAACGGACTGCTGCTGACAAACGGCAGTTCAAATTCAAACCCAGTCTCGAGCCTGACAGCAACGAGCATGGACACTCTGCTAACGGGGTGTCCAGCCTACTTTACCACTTAGCCAGCTTTGGCTTGTTGACGATAATGCATAATCAAATACACCACATAAATTTGCAGTGCCGCAGTGGCTAATTGGCCGATGATGGACTGCAATTCGCTGTATTTTTCTGCATAGATGTACAACGAGATATTACCAAGCGCAAATGCCAGCCAAGTCAGGGCTGGAACCCCTTCCGATGTCTTCGTTTTTAACAAATGTACCAGTTGCATCAGAGTGGCGACCGGAAAAATAATAGCCGGAATATAACCGACCAATTCAATCAACGTCATAGATTCTGCTTTTATCAATAATCGCCAGTGGCTGGCGGAGCCGAAAAATATCTAGCCGTAACCAGCAATCAACGCCCTGTTGTTTGCTGCCATTTCACGTTTTGGCAATGCCGTGCCAGAGCCCTGAAATCGCTCTGGCTGAAATTATCGGCATACAACCAGCAGTGATAGCATTGAGCCTGCTCGTCCTGCCAGTACAACCAGATGCCAAAGTGGCAAATCAGCGACTGCGGTAACAAGCGGCCTTGTTGCATGGTGGGCAACACCCGGAAATAACCTTGTTGATCCAGTGACAGCATAGTCCAGGCCAAAGGTTTAGCAGCCTGCTGCGCCAGCCAGTAAATACTGACCAGCGCCGGCAATGCCGCCAGCCCTAACCACCAGCCTGTCAGTGGCAACAGCATTAAGCCAGTCGCCACCGCCAGCATCGCCAGCCGGTATCCCCAAAGTCTGTCATTCGAGGGATGAAGTGCCAGCGCGCTCTGGTACATAAGGCTTAGACCCGGACCCGCCGGATAATGGTATCCACCAGCGCCTGCAAGTCTGCGTCTGTGGATTTACCGTGGCCCATAAACCAGGCAAATAAATCCGGATCATCACAAGCGAGTAGCCGCTCAAAATGCAGTTTTTCAGGGTGACTTAAAGCGTCATAACCCTGTTCAACAAAAGGCGCCAGCAACACGTCCAGCTCCAGCATACCGCGGCGACAAGCCCAGCGCAGTTTGGGTTTACTCATGAGTTCAGCTGTTAATTCAGTCATAACCATCTCTTTTACATCGTTGAGTTGAATTCTAACAAATAATCGGCGCAGGGGTTGTGCTTTTGCACTGATTCCCCAATGATCTGACCATTCTGTCAGAACAGGTTTATGTTGTTATGCAAAGTTCATGGATCAGTGCCGACCAACTGGCACAGTTATCAAATGATGTGGCCGCAGCTTTTATCAGCCCGTTACCTTCTTTTACGGTGATCCGTATCAGTGGACCAGATCAGAAAAAATATTTACAGGGCCAGACCACTTGTGATGTGGAGCAACTGAACGCAGACAACTTTTTACGTGGCGCGCATTGTGATGCCAAGGGCAAAATGTGGGCAACCTTTACCCTGGTGCAACAAGGGGATGATCTGCTGCTGATTGGCTTTCGGGATGAGATGCAGGCGTCGCTGACGCAACTGAAAAAATTTGGCGTCTTTTCCAAAGTCAGTTTCCATGACACCAGCGGCGAATTAGCCGTCCTTGGTGTCAGTGGTCCAGAGGCCGACCAGTTATTGACAAAATTACAGTTACCGGTGCCAGCCGTAGGCGCTGCAGTAGCCGTCGACAGGGGTGTACTGCTGGCAATTGCCGAGCAGCATTATCTGCTGATCCTACAACAAACTGCCGCCCTTGCTTTGCTCGAACGTGATCAGGCCGCTTTAGCAGCACCAACCCGGTTTTTACAACAACATATTTTGCATGGCCTGCCCTATCTGGAACAAGCCGTGATTGGCGAATACGTGCCGCAAAATTTAAACCTGCAAGCTATTGATGCAATTAGCTTTACCAAGGGTTGTTATATAGGCCAGGAAATGGTGGCACGGATGAAATATCTGGGCAAAAACAAAAGAGCTACTTTTATTCTGACCGCGGCCAGTGCAGAAACTCCGGCAGCTGGCAGCGATATTGAAGTACAATTGGAGCAGAACTGGCGACGCAGCGGTGTGGTGATCAACGCAGTCAATATCCATGGAGAGTTAGCTGTGTTAGCTGTCTTGCCAAACGATATCAGTCTGGACGCGCAGTTAAGGCTGGCCAGTGAACCTGATACCAGGTTCAGCATTCAATCCCTTCCTTATTCTTTAAACTAACTGAGGTTTGCATGACCATTGAAACAAACAAAGTTGTTGCCATGCACTACAGAGTCAGTGACTCTGCCGGCAACGAACTCGACAGCTCTTTTGGCGCTGAGCCATTGGTGTTTATCCACGGCAGCGGCTCCCTGATCCAAGGGCTGGAAACTGCACTGGTCGGCAAACAAGCCGGTGACACTTTTACCGTGGAAGTGGTGGCGGCTGAGGCCTATGGCGATCGCCATGAAGAATTAACCCAAGCGGTGCCACGCGCGATGTTTGAAGGGATGGAAGTGGAAGTCGGTATGCGCTTTCGCGCCGCTGGTCCGGATGGCCGCGAGCAGTCTGTGATCGTGCTGGATGTGACGGAAGAAGAAGTGGTGGTCGACGGCAATCATCCGTTATCCGGCATTGATTTAACCTTCGAAGTCGAAGTGCTGCTGGTGCGTGATGCCACTGCCGACGAACTGGCCCATGGCCACGCCCACGGCATCGACGGCCACGCTGGTCACGATCATTAATACGCCTATCAGCCTGGCTCAGGCTGCCAGCTGGCTTAACTAAGCCAGCTAGTAGAAGCCAGTTGGCTGATGTACGTTTACAAGGCCGGCAGTGCAGACTGACCGGCCTTTTGTGTTTTATCATCTGAAAAATAATGCAGCCAGCACCAAGCACTGCGGCAGTCAGCCATGCAGCCTGCGATCTTGCTGCCAGTTACAGCACCGCCGTCTTTAGTTCAGGCAGCTAGCCAGGGTTACTGGCAAGGACCCTCATTGCGCCACACCGCCCACTGGCTGGAGTTTTGCTGCGGGTTCTGATTTTGCGTCCACCATTTAGCGGTATATTTCACGCCCTGATGCGACACCTGGTTGTCCTTCAGGTACACAGTGCTGGCAGACCAGGCGGTTAAACCGGCACAGCCCTGGTTATTGCCTGCGCTGACCGCCACAGTCTGACTGC
Organism: Rheinheimera sp. B2H12; assembly: GCF_059620065.1. NCBI lineage: Bacteria > Pseudomonadati > Pseudomonadota > Gammaproteobacteria > Chromatiales > Chromatiaceae > Rheinheimera > Rheinheimera sp. B2H12. The sequence goes on from NZ_CM184363.1 coordinate 3,719,774, forward strand.
TGGTATGACTCAGACCTTCTGCATCTGTCACGGTCAGACTGACCGTGTAAGAGCCATCCGCCGCATAAGTGGTGCTTGGTGAAGCCTGGGTTGAGGTTTTACCATCACCAAAGTTCCAGCTGGAGCTGACCACAGCTTTATCGTCTGTTGACTGATTGCTGAAGCTGACTGTCAGCCCATTGACGGTAGCCGTGAATTTCGCCACAGGTGCCTGATTGACCGGCGGATTGCCGCCGCCATCACAGCCATTGGCCAGATAATCGTAAGCCGCTTTAGCATTGACGATACCAAAACCAAAATTAACATCACGACCGGCTGTGCCTTTGTCAGTGGCCGTTTTATTCAGCGCATTCCTGATCTGGCTGCTGCTGCATTGTGGATAATGGCTCCAGACCAGCGCAGCAACACCTGAAACATGTGGCGTCGCCATCGACGTACCGCTGATCGAACGATAGGCACCGTTATTCCAGCTGGAATTCACATTCACCCCTGGCGCGGCAATTTCGACTTGACCGTTAAACTGCGAAAAACTGGCTTTATTGCCGGCACTGTCTACCGCGGCCACTGAGACCACCGCATCATAAGACGCCGGGTAAGACAGACTGCTGTTGCCTGCGTTACCTGCCGCTGCAATATGCAGCATGCCACCGGCATAACTTTGCTCAAACGCCTGCCGCTCTGCCACTGACTGACCACTGCCCCCCAGACTCATACTGGTGACATTAGCGCCAGCCGCTTTACACTGGTTAATGGCAGCAATCAGATCGGAGCCATAGGCCCAGCTGCCACTGTTGTTAAAGACTTTCACAATATGCAGTTTTAACTGGCCATTGCGGTTGACCCCGACCACGCCCTGGTTATTGCCACCGACGGCCGCAATAGTGCCCGCCACATGCGTACCGTGGCCATTTCCATCTTGATACCAGTTGCCGGTATCGTTACTGCCATAACCATCATCGCCAGTGACACCGCTGTTGATCAGATCAGGATGGTTCAGGGTATAACCAGTATCCAGAATACAGACTTTGCGATTACTGACCAGGTTATCCGGCACCTGCAGCGCATTGACCATGGTAATGCCATAGGGGGTTTGTTCCGCCATTAAATACCGTTTTGGATCTTCTTCCACCAGCGCCACTTGCGGATCCTGCTGCAGCGCCTGGCGCTGCGCCTGATTCAGTTCCACACTGAGCATGCCCTGTTCTGCCAGCACATGAGCCGGCGTCAGTTGATGCCGCACACTCAGTTGTTGCAAACTTTGCTGTTGCACTTGCACCGTTGAGATGCCAGCGGCATTTTTCAGCACCGGCGGTTTGGTAATAACGATATAACGCTTGGTTGTTTCTGCTGCGTACACCTGACTGCTCACTAGCACCGCCAGCAGGCTTAACTTTATAGTTATAGATTTCATCTTGTTGCTTCCTGTATTGTTATCGTTGTTTGGCTGATCTCACATCCACCTTCACCTGCGGCAAATAATGACAACGTTGTCAGCGCATTAAGAGCAACAAAACTGTCAGCCACTGTCTTCACTGAAAGCCAATAAAAAAATGATAAAAATGCGATTTAGCAGGGGCTAATGCTGGCTTGAATTGATTGTTTTTTGGCCTGCACGATTATTTTACCGGCATTTGATGGCGGGATTTGGGGTTATTCTTGCATTGGCTACACTGGCAGAAGCGGGCCTGGAACCAACCTTTCCCCGGAACTATTGCCAATCCCGTCGCATAGGTTGGAATTGGCACCTTCAACAGCTTGGCATATTTCAGGTGCTGAGGATGGCTGTGCCGCATTACAAAAATCATCAGTCTGGACCATGGATTTTTAAAAAACGAATGTTGGCTTTGGCTTGCCTTAGGTGCGGACATTCGTTTTTTCGAGAGCTCAGTATGCCATCACACCTATGATCAGGGAGCCGAATTCAGTGAGTCACTCTAGTATTCACATCGTATTTGCACGCTAACGCTGAGGCTGAGGCAATTTTTGCTCGCGATAAAGCGTAGGAGTTGTCCCTGTTACCCGCAAAAACTCTTTGTGGAAATTCGATTTACTAGCGAAGCCAGCTTGCGCGATGATTTCAGTTACTGGCAACTCAGGCATTGAAACTAATAAGTGTTGGGCGTGAACAATCCGCTGATCGTTCAGTAGCACTGAAAAACTGGCGCCATAATGTAAGTTAATCGCATTTGATAATTGTCGGGCTGGTACTTGTAACTTTCGCGCTGCCTGCGCCAGCGTGATGCCATATTCGAAGGTATACAGTTGTTCCTGTTTCAATAGGTCAAGCCAACGCTGCAGCAAAGCAGCAAGTTTGCCATCGGCGTCCTGAACACCCTGCTCGCTGCTTTCTTGATTAATCAATAAACCGTGACAAGCAGCTGTTGGAGTTTCAGGGTTCAATTTTTGCACTTTTCTCTCATGGTTTAAGACTACTTGTCGCTCAGTCACAACCCCGCCTTGAGCAACGGTGTGAACAAACTGCAACTGATACAGCCATTCGAGCAACCGACTCCGCTGCAGAGCGAGTAACACTCCGAGCATATGCACAAGTAAAAATAGCACCGCACCGGACAATAACACCGGTGAGTTAGCTAAAGTGGCCTCATTCAAGTGCTGAAGATTGCTGAGGTCGAGCCATACAAGCACTTCAATGAGTAAATTCGCTCCAAGTAGAATTGCTTGCAAAAGCAAGTAACGCCACGCAATGATGGCATCTTGTTTTAGAGCCACTAACGCAGAGAGCCCTTTGCTCAGTTGATATATAATTGCCAGCAAATAACCAGCAAAACTTGCGAGTAACAGCAGATCAAATAGAGCAAGCAGCGAAGAATCGGTCAATAGTGCCACGCAAGTTGCCGCTGCAGGCACCGCATGTATCCAATCTTGCCAGCACCAATTGCAATCAGCTCGCTGTAGAAATTGCCAAAACATCCAGCTTGCTGGTGCGAGCAACAAAGCGCCAATTGGTCGCAAACTCAGCACCCACACATCAACCGACGCCAGTTGCAATAATAAAAACACACTCTGACAAGCATACAATAAGTAGGTAAACCCCAGTAATAGCAGCGGGGCACGACGCTGTGACGGCGTCAACAGGAAGTGCATTCCCAGCAAGAAACACAGAATTGCAATTGCGCCATGGCATACCATTAAGAGCATAATTTTTTAACTCCTGAGAGATTTAACTCCAGTTGAACCATTGCCTATTGCAAATAAAACCTGAAAAGCCAGTCCTCAAACGCGATTTTGGACGAAACCAACATTTAAACTGCCTATGCTAATCGCATTAAAGTGGCTCGTTGCAACAGCAAACTCCGAGTATCAAAGTGAAACAAAAGGCAGGCTCCATGTTATTTACCATCAATTCACGCCATCTAAATCTAATCTGTTTAGCACTGATAGCATCTGTTCTCAGTATTTTTAGTTCAATCACTCAAGCACAACCCTCCGACTCGCTACCAGTACATTTATGCAAAAAAAATGAGCCCATCAATATCGAGGGTTTTGTGCAGATCGGCGGAATTTCACAGTGGCTGCAAATTCAAAGCGACAACTGCCAATTTCCAATTATTTTGTTTTTACATGGTGGTCCAGCCAACCCTTTAAGTCCTTATGCCGATTCAATTTACAAAGATTGGCAGCAAAAATTTACCCTTGTGCAATGGGATCAACGAGCCAGCGGTAAGACTTGGCTGAAGAACCCAGACTCAGCCTCAACGCCGCTGAGCTTGGCACAAATGGCTGACGATGGTATCACTCTGACTCATTATCTAACCACCGCATTCCCGAACACCCCCATTATTTTAAGTGGAAGCTCTTGGGGGGCCGCACTAGGTGTGGCGATGGTACAACGAAAACCTCAGCTATTTGCCGCCTATGTCGGCACAGCACAACTCGTCAGTGGCAGTGAAAATACCCTGGCAACCTACCAGCAATTACTGCATTTGCTGAGAATCGCCAACGATAATGAGAACCTCGCGTTACTGACGAAGCTAGGCCCACCACCTTACCAAAAACCGAACAGCGTATTGCGTCGCATCACGCGCCAGTATGAAGCCAAAGTTTCTGAAACGGCACCAGCACATTGGTGGCAACCAAGAGATCCGGCAGAGATGATTGCCAACTCCGCAGCCTATGAAGCTGCCGAAGAATACTCATTTTTACAATACACAGGCTATGACTTGCTTACTGGAAAAATCGGAAACGGCATGATGCATGATATTGAATTTCTTAAAAATGCCACTGAATTTAAGCTGCCGGTTTATTTTATTCAAGGAGAAGAGGATTTGGTAACCGTCCCCGCAATAACTCAAGCTTATGTGAAAAAAATCACTGCGCCCGCAAAAAAGTTGGTGATGGTCAAAGCAGCTGGACATAACCCCAATCTGCCGCTAGTTAATGCACAGTGGCAAGTGATGTTGGAGATCAGGGCAACATTATCAGTGCAATGATAAATCCATCCATCTCAACAAACATTTATCTGTCAGTGCGGGCTTGCTAAAAGTATGCAAAACATAACGAGGACCTAGATGCAATTTATTGTACACAAGATCAAATGGATCATGCTGATTTCAGGGCTTATGACTTGCACTATGGTGCTTGCATTCATCGCACCTCAAATGGCACTCCTACCAACCTTTGGGCAGATGCTGGAAGGGCCACTTGCTGAAGTGGTTGTGCGAAGTTGGGGTTCGTTAATAACCTTAATTGGCCTGATGTTGATCTTTGGCGCATATCGCCCGGAGTATCGTTGCTTTATTCTGCCTATAGCCGCAGCTAGCAAATGAGTATTCGTTGGGTCGTTCTTTCGTTAGGTCATCAATACCTCAACATGGCCGGTTTGCCAATTGCAATTGATGGCATATTCGCTTTGATTTTTATAGCTTATTTAGTGCACATTAAAAAACCCATAGCTCAGTCTTTAACTCACTAGCGGGTTTGGTAGTTGAATATCACACTATGTTAAAAATTAGCAGTTTTAGAACTAAGTATTAGTATGGCAATTTCAGATCAACTCATCCTGTTATTCAGTGGCTTGGGCGGCTTACATGGCCTGTTACTGGCTGTTTTTTTATACTTCCGACAGCCAGGAGCATGGAGTAACCGCTTTCTTGCTGGGGTGATTTTGATGCTGAGTATTCGCGTATTAAAATCGGTTTTGTTCCATTTTAATCCATCCATCGGCAAACAAATCCTGCAACTGGGCTTATCAGCCTGTTTTTTGATTGGCCCGTTACTTTATTGCTATAGCTTGCATTTTGTAGGGATGTATCGGCAGTCTTCATGGCATCGGCTGCACCTTTTCATCCCCCTTGTACTGATTATGTTGGTTGGTGGATTTTACCCATATCACCTTAACCAGCAGCTGTGGGGCGAGTTATTTTATAGCATAATTAACTACACTTGGCTGACTTACACTTTACTCGCACTCTTTATATTGTGTCCAAAAATGCTTCGCATCAAGCTGAAGGATTGGAATAAACACATTGATTTTATTGTGATTTTAACTGTAGTATCGAGCAATATGCTGATTTGGGGCGCTTATCATTTCGGCGCTTACACCTCGTATATCTCAGGTGCATTGACCTTCACGTTTTTGCTGTGCGTTGGAGGGTTCACAGTGTTTATAAAGCTGCAGCAACAGAAAATTATCGTGGTCACCCGCTACGCCAACAGGAAAATTGCCACCGAAACAGCAGCACCGCTCGTCGCTGACCTTGAACAGTTTATGCATGTACATCAAGTGTATTTAGATCCCAATCTGGTGATGCCAAAATTAGCAAAAATGCTCAGCTGGCCCACAGCAAAACTTTCGCAATTACTGAATGACAATCTTGCTTTGTCATTTAACGACTTTGTGAATGGTTACCGGATAGAGCATGCCAAAACTTTATTGCTTGGCGAAACGTCGATGAAGATGGACGAGTTGGCGGAAAAATCTGGTTTTAATTCTCTCTCGACATTTTATGCTGCCTTTAAAAAACACACCCAGATGACACCTGCAAAATATAAGGCCTTTCAGTTAGCTGCGACCTTCCCCTCTAAAGAAAAAACAATACCGGAACTATAAATCCGTCATCCTGAATCATCATTCGCGCTGGCTGTTCCGGCGAGTCAATCGTAGGGTTGCTCTGGTTTTTTTCCATTTTAAACAGGAGCAACAATGCGTAAATTATTTACCACCTTTTTGGCGCTTGCCATGGTGATAGTTATACAGCAGCCCAGCTGGGCATCCGACACAACCAGCCAACAGCAGCAACATATAGCAGCTATACAACAAGTGTTAAGCAACTATATCGAAGGGACGTCTTACAACAACAGGCTGCAAATTGCCAAAACATTTCACCCTGCCGCAGATTTACTGTTGGAAAAAAAGGGGCAGGTTTTTAACAAAGTTCCGGTCGCTGACTACCTCAGTTGGTATAAGCCTGCTAGTCATGGCGTATTTAACGGTCGTATTGGTGAAGTTTTGCAGATCGATGTCATCGGCGATCTTGCCACCGCCAAGGTTGAAATCCTATTACCCAACCAACAAGCAAAGTTTATTGACGTTTTTTTGTTGAAATACTGGAACGAGCAATGGCAAATTATCACCAAAGCAGCGACAAAACATGCCTCAATTCAGAATGGCATGCGGGTGTTATTTATCCTTTCTAATGCGCATTACCATGGCAACTCTAAATTACCGGCTGGTGCCAGTTTTCCAGAAATCGTGCACGCATATCATCGCTTTAAGCAAGCAGGCTTCACTGTTGATTTTGTAAGTCCTGAAGGCGGAGCTGTGCCCTTGTCTTATATTGATACGTCGAATGCACTATTTAAAGCCCATGTGTTTGATAGTGATTTGATGTTCGCGTTAAAACACACCAAAAAAGCCGAACAACTCAAAGCGAAGGATTATCGTGCGGTACATTACATTGGCGGCAGTAGCGCCATGTATGGTGTCGCCGATAATGTCGAGATATCTAAATTGGTCATGGATATGTATGAACAGCACAATGGGATCATTTCGGCCGTGTGTCATGGCACGGCAGGTATCGTTCATCTGAAAACCAAAGATGGCAAGTATCTCGTTGACGGAAAAAGAATTAGCGGTTACCCGGAAGACTTTGAAAAAACTTCCGCCGAATATTTCAAACAATTCCCGTTTTTAATTAAACAAACAGTGCTCGAACATAAGGGTAGTTTTCACTTTGGAAAACCCGATCAAGCCTACATTGAAGTTGATGGCCGGATCATCACTGGGCAAAACTATCAATCGTCAGCATTAGTAGCAGACGCAATTATTAAACTAATTCAGACTAAGGAGCGAAGCGAGATATAACTCGGATCATTGCCCGAATCAATGTCAGCTGACTATCACAAGTTAGCTGACGAAATAACCAGAGCACCTGCCAGTTCAAAAGTGAGCAGTAGAGCTGGCAAAAAAACTCGCAGGCAAGGCGGGCAAAATATCCTCATACGGTGTACACCAGTACATTAGCCTTGGCGTGTTGTATGTTATGGCTGCCTATGTAATGTGCTGCTTTTTTAAACAAAAAATCAACCAGCCCTAATGGAATGTCACGTTTTTCAGGTGTTTCCACTTCGATCATTGGTTCAGGTTTACTCTGATGAATAACCTACTCCCGCTGCCTAGCCACAGTCGAAAACAACAGCGGTGCATTGCCAGGCAGTCGAGTTACAACCAGCTTGCCTTGCTCTGCTAGGCTTAGCCCAATTCGATGAAATACTTGTGTTAAATTTTTGCGGTTGTACTCCTTTAATTCGGCATGGCTTGCATATTCTTCCAGCAACTGAGTGCCGGTGTTAAATTCATCACTGGCCAATCAACTTGTCGCAACGACCGCTATTTGAAAGTCTTATTTTTGACCGGTATGGCAAGATGATCAATTCTTGCCATACCTAGTCTGCAACTCACTGCACTTTTACTTAGTCTGCCAATGCCAGCCAAATCTCGGTGCGCAAATCTTTCGGTGCGGTCTGACGAGCATCATTCAGATACAACTCAATACCCGGAACCGAAGCAGGCTCTTCGTTACTTTGTTGTAGCCATGGCCCAATCAACCACTGATAGGCATCGTCAAGTTCACTGTAAGCGCCCTTGTGCTCAATCACGGCAAAGCGCCCTGCAGGAATTTGTACATGATGCAAAGATGCCGGTAAGTCTGACTCGCTGGTTATTTCAACACAGGCGTCAGAGCGTAGCTCGGGGCCAACATGCCCTTGGCGGACATGCTCCGGGTCATCGTAAAATAAGCCGAACCACCGCGGCTGAGCGGGTATCGCTAATTTATCCACTGCCAGCTCGAGTAAACTGAATGCTTCATCGAGATTTAAAAAGGGGCCAAGATGGCGTCGAGCAGCCAGCTGGATTGGGGCATTTAACTTTCGAATTTCAACCTGATACATATCTTTCTCCTGTTTGGTTTTTACTTGGAGGAGATGCAAACGCTGGCGCCGGTAAGCGCCGGGAGTGACGCCATAAGCAGCCGTAAAAGCGCGGACAAAGGCGGCACTACTTTGAAAGCCAGCACGTTGTGCCACCCGAATTTGCGACACTGCATCCACCTTTAAGTCGCGCGAGGCAAAATGCAGCCGCAGACGTTGTTGCGTCGCGCTGACTGTCTCTCCCATCATGTCGCGATAGATCCGGTGGAAATGAAATGCCGAGAAATTGGCGGCTTCCGCGAGTTGCTCCAAAGAATAGTGTCGCGTCGGATCTTGCCAGATCAGTTTAACCACGCGCATCAGACGCCGGGCATAATCCTGTTGTGTACTACGTTTTTGCATAACCCCTCCAGCAGCAAAGATTAAACAAGCGGCGTTGATTTAGGTTGCTCAGTTTTTAATATGCCAGCGTCAGTGAGTTCCTGGTGCTCGAACTGTCTAAATTGCGGGCATAGACAGTCTCATTTGCCTTAGTTGCAGACATTCGTTTTTGAACCAAGCATGTCATACAACCTTTCACTAGGTTGCCAAATTCAATGTACCTTAGATAGCATAAATAGGGCGATGGTCTGTCTACCGCTTTTTATCACCGTCCAGTTGCTGTTATTTAGTGAGTTCACCGATCACTTTTTGATATAAAGCGTGATGCGCGTCATCGCAGGCTTGATAACCGTTGCAATTGACCAACATCGCCACAGTCGTTTTTGTGTCCGGGATGTAGAAGTTGTAAGTTGCATAACCCAGCTCCCGGCCACCATGATGGATCACCTGTTTGCCATTGATGGTTTCTTTAAATAAACCATAGCTGTATGACAGAGTACCAAGACCGGTACTGACAAAGCTTGTTTCGCTCATCAATAACTGATGGATGCTGTGACTGAATTGTTTACCCTCAACAATAAATTTCAGTATGTTAGCCATATCTTGGGCGTTGCCGACCACAGGTGCATCGGCAACGCCGATGTTTTGATAATATTGCCGCGTGTCCAATACTGCGTTTCCCGTGTGAAAGTAACCTGGCACGATGGGACCGTAACTTTTTTCCAGGCCACCGTAACTCAGACTAGACAAGCCCAAAGGTTCGAAAATTTGCTGGCGCATGGCTTGAGAGTGATGCGTACCGAGCACCTGATCCAACACCAGCCCCGTTAAAGTATATCCGGTATTTGAATAACTCCAGCCTTGGCCAGGGGCAAAATTGGCTGGCTGATCCAAGGCAAATTGTAAGGCGAATAGATCGGTTTTTATGCTATCCGGCTCAGCCAGCACAGCGTCATAAAATGCACCATTGGAATCGTTTAAATAATCAAATAAACCGGCGCGGTGCTGTAACATTTGCCTGATGGTTATACTGGCAGCGTTGGCAACTCTGCTGGTCATTGCAGCAGGCAGATAGTTGCTGATAGGTTGGTCTAAATCAAGTTTTTGCTGCTCCACCAGCGCCGCAGCCAGCAAAGCTGTCAGCTTTTTACCGGCACTGCCATTTGGGATCCGGGCATCTATTGGCATCGGTGTTTTATCGTTGAGATCAGCCATTCCGGCCGCACCGTAAAAATAAAGTTGCGGTGACTCGATATAAAGCACCACACCTGGTATTTCGCCTTCGGCTGCTGCATTGAGTAAAGCCTGATAATCAACAGGTTTTACCGGAACAGGAAGGAGGTTATTGTTGGTTTTATGCTCTGAACCACAACCGGCAACTGCCAGCGCTAAACTGCCAATAATCATGCCAGACCGCAGATTGTTCACTTTCATGTTGATGTCCCGTGTTGATAAAGAAGCAGCCACCTTAGCGGGTAGTACCATCGCGGGTTGTATCAGCTTCTAAACGGCTGTGTCAGCATGTATCAAGCTGTGTCCCATCAATAAATCTATGATTATCTTTGGTTTTAATGATACAGATTGATACACTTTGCCACGATCCGATACGGTTAAACTAGCGCTGCTGTATTAGGCTGACTGCAATTTAACCACCAGAAGAAATTGCCATGAAAACACTACTTTTTACTCCCCTCATACTCTGCAGTACCTTGTGCTTGGCCAATCCAGAACCTGCCCAAGTTGACTGGTCGAACGCTTTTAGCAATAAACGTGAAGCTGGTGGCTTTCTGGCGGTGGGGCTTGGCCTCCACAATGAACAAGGTTTGTATCAATCAGCCGGATTTCGGTTACGCGCTGACGTGAGTGGTGCCTATTATTTTGGCAATGGTTTTTTCATTGAGTATCCCGGCTTTGCGAATAAATTCGAGAATATGCCAACCTATGGCTACAACATTGCCAACATGGGCAACTGGGAGTTTGATGCCATTATCTCGGGGGCGCACGGTCGCTTAAGATCCAGCAATGGTCGTGAGAGAGACGCAACCAGCTATTGGGGGCTTCGTACTATCGGTACTATCGCCGGACTGGATGCGATGTTTATTTATGGCATAGCGCCAAACCATGAGGAGGCTGACGATGGGCAGTATGCTGCCGCCTGGTTGGCAAAAAGCTGGAATATTGATAACTGGCAACTTTACACCTCTTTAGGGGCGCAATACCGCAATGCTGCAATCCTCAACTATTACTACGGCGAGCCGGCCAGCGCCACCACGCCTGAACCCTACCAAGCAGAGGGAGGGGTGAATGTTATCTATAAAATCGGCGCCAAAAAACCACTCTCCCAAACCTGGTTAGTCGAGGGCTTCGTTAGCTACACCCATTATGCATCCAGTATCGTCAACAGTCCGTCGGCCCAAAATACCCTGCGTAACTTTGCTGGCAGAAGTGACCAGGGCAGTCAGGTCAACCTTGCCATCAAATATGTATTCTAGGGGTTGAACATGAAAAAACTACCGCATGCAGCCCTTCCGTTCAGCCTGACGTTCATCCTGACCTTAATAGCAACGCCAGGTTTCACTCACGCAAATTCAACTGTTTTTATCGTATCGCCGAAGCAATGTACTTCCTTAAAACAAGGTGACAGCTGTCATATTGACTTAGCGGTTTCCTGGCATGTGCCAACGCCGGCGGCGTATTGTCTTTATGCCGATCAACAGCAACTCAGTTGCTGGAGTGATGCGACTGCGGGTCAATGGCAGCAGGCATTAACGCTCAAAGATGATATGGTGATTAGCTTAAGGTCGGGCAATCAACATCCTCTGTATAGCCACACCATTCGTTATGCCTGGATGCACAAAAAGAACAACAGTAATGCCATGCGCTGGCGACTGTTTTAAGCGAGAGCGGATGACATCAATCGTATTAGTGGAAGATGACCAGGAGCTGGCACAATGGATAGCCGATTACTTGCGTGCTAGGCAGTTTGCAGTCACTGTCTATGGTGATGGTAAACAAGCTTATGATGCACTTTCAAGGAAGCTGCCAGATCTGATTATTCTCGATGGTATGTTGCCTTCCATGGATGGATTCGAAATATGCAAACGGGTTCGGTTGAATTCCAGGGTACCCATCATCATGCTGACCGCCCGTGATGAAGAGATTGATGAAATTCTCGGCTTAGAAATGGGCGCTGATGACTATATTACCAAGCCGGTGCGCGGGCGTTTACTGGAAAGCCGTATTAAGTCACTGCTGCGCAGGACCAAGGTGGCTGACACCTCTATGGCACCACAGCATATTGCACTGGGGGCTTTAGAGATCTGCAAATCTGACTTATCAGTGCATTTACACGGCGTGTCGATGAAGCTGTCGAGCAAAGAATTTGAAGTGCTTTGGCTACTGGCCCAAAATGCCGGTCGGGTCGTCAGTCGGGAAATGTTAAGCCAACAACTGCGGGGTTTTGATTACGATGGTTTTGACCGGACTATTGACTTGCGCATCTCCAGACTGCGCAAAAAGCTGTTGGACGATGCCGCTGAACCCTACAAAATAAAAACCATTTGGGGGAAAGGATATTTGTTGGCAACAGAGGTGTGGCAATAATGTGGCGCTTTGTGCTTGCCCTGCTGTTGGTGGTGATTGTTGGCAGTATCGCGCTGGGGCAACTGTTTGATGCCCTGATACCACAACAAAACGAGCACCGACTAAGTCACGAGCAGCAACATTTGCTCAGCCAGGTTGCGCTGATTCAAAGCGCCCTCAAATCGGGTATTGAGCCTGCGCAATTGTCCGGCTGGTTTGCGTTGGCCTCGGAAGCTTCCCCGGAGCAGAACAAACTGCAATACGAGCTGCAATCATTAAAAGACTACCCCTTACCCGATGCAGTCATGAAACAAATTTATCTTGATAAATCGGTATTTCTTGAATCAAAGGATGGGCTCACCGCTTATACGCTGATCGATGCACAAAGGGTGTTACTGGTGACAAATCGCTTGAAAAACGCCGCCAGCGCGCCAGTCACAGCTGTAACCAATAATCCCTGGCTACTGACAATCGGGTTTTACAGCATTTTACTTGGCCTGTTGCTGGTCTTTTTGGCTCCCTTTCTCATCCGTCTGGCGAAGCTGCGCACTGCGGCCATTGCTGTTGGCGAAGGTAAGTTAGATATCCGCTTGCCCTTAGGCTCTTTTTGGTATCTGCATGAGATTGAGCTGGCATTTAACCAGATGACAGAACGACTTGGACGCTCGATTCAAGACAATAAGTTGCTGGCCGCGGGGTTATCGCATGAATTACGCACACCGCTTGCCAGAGTGAGAATGGGGCTGGATACGCTTTGCGAAACCGAAGATCCAAATTTAAGAAGCCAATACGAAGTCCGGGTGAATCAAAACCTCGATGATATGGAGGACTTGATCAACGCTTTGCTGCATTATTCCCGCCTGCAACATTCACTCGATAGTACGGCGAAATCCAGGATAGATTTAAAGCCGCTGCTACTGCAACAGCTGGAAAAAGCCAATGACCCGCGTCTGGAACTGATGGTCGGGCCAGATCAATATTGGATTTGGGGAGATGAGCATCATGTCAGTTTAATGCTGAGCAATCTGCTCACAAACGCTTTAAAACACTGTCGGGACAAAGTACAAGTGACACTGTCCAGTTCAACTGGCCATGTCATACTTTGTATCAATGACGATGGGACAGGCATTTCTGCCACAGACGCGGACAAAGTGTTTCAACCTTTTGTCAGACTAGCCGAAAACACCGCAGGCAATAAACCAGGATTCGGCCTGGGTCTGGCATTGGTCGAGCGCATTACCCAATGGCTTGATGGTGAAGTGAAAGTTGTCACCTGCCAAAACCTGAAAGGCGCTAGTTTTGTGGTTAGATTTTTATATCGCACAAGGTAAGTGACTACATTCTTATTAGAGCGATCAACTCACTCTCGCAGTATCTATATAGCCTAAAAATCGATGTTCACTTGAAGCCCGCAATGAAAAATGCACGCATTGTTAGCCTTTCAGTAATCAGTGCTGGCTCAAAATTTTCTAGAGCACCCAGTTCAATTATTGTGAGAAATGTCCGCTTTCAGTGAGCTCCTGGCGCTCAGACTGTCTAGATTGCCGGTATAGACAGTCTCATTGTCCTTATTTGCGGACATTCTTTTTTTCGTAAACTAGACATTTAATTGTAATACCACCCTGCACTTAGGTAGCCAGATGATCTCATTAATATAGATATTGGCTTATATCGTGCCGATTTTTAGTGTTTTAACGGCTTGTTGATGCTCAGTAAATACAGCTTTAGAAGGCTCAGGTTCTTCCGCCCAATTCACTTTGTTGCCGTTAGATTTGTCCCAGCGATATAGCCAGTGAATGCCAAATTTGAATGCTTGAGTTGGCTGAGCATATATCGGGTGTTGTAGGGTCTGCTCTAAGCTTTGAAACTGATAACCACGTGATTGCAAGGACATCAGAATTCTATCCAAACTATCAGCGTTTAACTGATTGACATGCAGCATTAATATTTGGGGCACAGGCTGCTCAAACATGCTTTCGTTAGCCTTCTCGTAAAAATCGAATCTACGTTCGCTAAATGCAAGATACTGCTGCTGGTAAGAACTGGCCGCTGCAATCTGTTTATTTTGCAACCTTGCTGTATAGGGCGCATCAAAAACGTAATCTGCATTTTCCATCGTCACAGGGACTAATCTGAGAGCTAACTTTTCCAAGCTTTGCTCAAGCAATTGTTGCGCTGCGTTGGTAGCGCCCGCATGTAAATAAGGCGGGCGAAAGAACTTTTGCTTTTGGTGACCCAGCACAGTTTGTGTTGTTATTGCCCCCTTTTGAATGTCCGCCAGATAAGAGTCTAAATCAGTCTGATGATACGAAATATGTGAAAATGTATGGTTGCCAAGATTGTGACCATGCTTGTGCCAGTCTGATAACAGAGACTGCAATAATTTGCGGTCGTTTTTAAGGTGGCCTTCATTCACAAATCCAGTTGCTTTTATCTTATATTTTTTGAGGGTACTAAGGAGTTGTTGGTTGATCTCTTTGAGTGATTGTTCCGGCAAAGTAAATTCACCGTGTATTGGGACATCATCAAAAGTGATTGAAATATACTTAGGGTATTGCTCCTTTGCTTCCACGCCAGCAAAGGCAAAGCTCACACAAGCGATGATTGATAATCTCAGAAACATTACAATACACATGAATAGCTTAACTCCCCTGAAGGTTCCCCATAAATATGATAACATTATCATGCTATTACCTTCCTGAGATTCGACCAATCAAAAATACTCGCCCATTTTAGTATTTGTCTGGAGGCTGGTTGACACACTTGTTGTTAGACATTTTTTAGCCTCATCAAACGAATACCGCCTACTTCAGCCGAAAAGCCAAATTTTTTATAGAATGGTTCTAACTCAGGCAAACAATAGAGTTCAAAATGTTTTACTACCTGTAACTTGGGATGATTCCTTACTAACTCAATAAGTTTATTACCCAACCCCACTTGTCTTGAGCTATTAGCAACGATGACATCAAAGATGAGAGCCTTGAAAGTGAAGTCTGTTATGACACGAGTAAAACCAATCAAGGAATCATTTTCATCGACAATGCCAATACATATCTGCGAGCCTTCTATGCATTGTTTTGTCTCTTCCAGTGTACGACTTGAAGTCCACCATTCTTTTTTGTACAGTTCGAATAGCTCTCCAATCTGAAATGAACTCAATTCATATATTACTTTCATGAACGCCTCAAAATTCATAACGTCCCGCGCATGCGCGTGAACTTGTGAGCATCACTGGGGCCCAAGGTTCCGAATGACAAGGGTTTTTGCGTTTTTAATCAAGCGGGTACAGCTCAAAATCAACAAACTGTTCCCACTTTTTAAACAACACATAAAACAGGGACACATCATTTGATTCCATTAACTGAAAGCAGATATTTTTTTCTGTGTTTACCCACGAGTTCAAATAATACAAACCGTCTGGAAATTGACGACCTTTAGCGTTGTAAACCTTGTAATTCTCTTCCATCAAACCAGGCTTGAAATTCTTAACAACCATGTACTTTTTGAAATCATCTCCTTAGTGGCACATAACTATATAATTTAGAGCGGTAAAACGCGCAGCCCACGCGAAGCTTAGGCTCTTTAAATTTTTTTATTATGTTGATTGATCGTATCTTGGACTAATCCGTGACATAAGTAATGTGTCAGAATATTGACCTGCTTTAAATGTACTAAGTCGTTTTTTACCTTCAACCAAGAAGTTCATGCGCTCATACAGGGCTATTGCTGTTAAATTATCACTGTGAACTTCAAGCTCTAACCTAACAATGTTAAGCCAATTATCGGCTTGGTTAATTGCCTCTCGCATCAAGGTTTTCCCCACACCTTGCCCATGAGCTGAAGGATGCACGGCGATTGCTATGCTTGCACTATGTTTTAACCTAGCTTTTGTTGTCATAAACAATGATATGTGACCTACAACTTTAGAATTCTTTTCAGCAACTAAGGTATAGCAATCCGGACGACTAAATAAAGATTGGACTGAGTCTGAACTGAGAAATTGAACTTGAGATGTATGTTCCATCACTGATGGTTGATTATAAATGCTAAAAATATCCTGAGAATCTGATGCTTCTAAATGTCTAATTACAATGCTCAAATTATATTCCTTTTTTCAAACGTAGCGGCTCACCAAATGACTCAGAACGCCGATTCTGAGACAAGTGTCGCAATCAATCAAGCACAATGTGCGATAACTGTCGCAATTGAAACGGTCACGCAAACGCACGGTAGTGGCCAACTAATTTTGACCATCTCGTTATCGTCTAACCGCTGGTAACCTGTAGAAACGAGAAATGAATAATTCAGACTTTTTTAGCGTTCTGACAATGCGTTAATATCTCAAAATTTTCGAGAGCCGCGGTCCATTCGGTCTAAGTAACGTCCGCTTTCAGTGAAAGCAACCATTGCCCCTCTCAAAGAAAAGTAATGCAGCAAGATACAGAAGTTTGCCTGTTCACTCACAGCTGTGTTTTCTGCGCTACAGATGGCCGCTCCCCTCTTGGTCAGAGCAGTAAAACCTGCTATAAATCAGTCCACTATATCCATTTGGATTTTCTATGCCTGCTTGTTATCAGCCATTGCTGACCAAAGCGCCGGCACGTTTGATGAACGCTGCCGGGCAGCCGGAATTTGGTTTGTTTACCGGCTCAGTGCCTGAGCTGGCGCTGGCGGAATTTGATTATCGCTCGGTGCTGGATAAACCGCTTGGCCAGTTGCGGCGCTATTTTGCCCAGAAACAGTTTCAGTTTGTCACTGTCAGTGGTCAACAATGGGTGGATGGTCAAGCAAAAGACTGGTTGCTGGCGGTGGCTATTGCGGATGTGCGCTATGTCAGCTCTGGCTTTGTTTATTTGTTTCAGCAGGATCAGCAGGTATTTCAGCACGGCATCTTGCGACCGCTGCAGTTGGGCTGTCGGATGAGTCTGTCACCGCAACGAGGGGCTGCGAGTCTGCAGGCTGGACAGCGGCGCTGGCAGTTGGAGCCGCAATCCACACAATGGTTAGTTGAGATTGACTGTGGCCCGCTGCAGGCCAGCCTGGTGTTGCATCAGGCCGAACCAACCGTGAGTCCGGACAACAGCGCGACCACCTGCCCGCAGCCACCACTGGCACTCTGTGCTCCCACCGGCTATCAGGGGTTTACCTATACCGAAAAAAACAATGCGCTGGCCGTCAGCGGCCAACTCAGTTTTTCTGGTCATCCGATAAACTTGAGCCAGGCACGCGCCGGTTATGATTTTTCCGCCGGTTTTATGCGCCGCCAAACCAATTGGCGCTGGAGTTCGATCAACACTTTATGGCAGCAACGGCCTTTTGGTCTCAATCTGGCCGCAGGCGTCAATGAAACCGGACTGACCGAAAACGCCTTGTGGCTGGATGGTCGGATCCAGCACCTGAGTCCGGCCCGCTTTGTGTTTGACCGTTACCAACCGGACAGCCGCTGGCATATCAGTACATTATGTGGTGAACTGTCGTTACAGTTTCAGCCGGTGTTTTGCCGGCAGGAAAAAATTCAGACCGGCCTGTTAGCCAGTAATTTCCGCCAATATGTTGGTTATTATCAGGGCCGCATCAGGCTCGCTGACGGTCAACAGCTGGAATTAGCCCAATGCCTCGGACTGGCGGAAGATCATTACGCCAAATGGTAAGGTAAGGCAGCAGAATACGCGAAGTGAGCACGCCTGCACGAACAACATCTCAGCGGGCCACCGGCAGATAGTGTGCTGTACCAGATTTATTTACTGACAAGGAGTACCCCGATGAAACTTCAAGTGAAACCATCTTTAGAAAACAACCAAGCTGTTGCGATTGCCCGTTTCCCCCTGCTACTGGCGGGGCTGCTGCTGTTGACCGCCTGTTCCCCCAAGGAAGTCGGCGATGTCAGCCTGGGATTATTCACCACTAAAGATATTAAAATTCAAACCTTTAACGACCCTGATATCCAAGGCGTCACCTGCCATATCAGTCATGTTGAAGCGAATCTGGATTTAGCTGATCCCTCAGATATGTCAATTGCCTGCCGCCAGACCGGCGAAATCACCAAGGCGATGCTGGATCAAATTGATAGGTCCAAATCCGGCGAAGTGATTTTTTCCACCTCCAAAAGTATTCTCTTTAAACACTTAAAAATCCGTCGCATTTTTGATGCTGAAAATCGCACCCTGATTTATCTGTCTTACTCCACCAAAGAAAGTGCCGGCAGTGATAAACACTCGCTGACCACAGTACCGCTGTGGGGCACGCAAGCTTGGCAAGCGCTGGAGTCGGCGAAAAGCGCGGTGAAATAATAGTATGCGCAGTGAAAGTCGACTTTACTTGAGCCGACCAGGCCAGACCTTTAAGATAACGGCTCATTTTAAGGAGCATAGATGTCAAGGCCACTGATTTTATTGATTGAAGATAACCGTGAAGTCAGAATGAGTGCTCGTTTTGTGCTGGAAGATCATGGCTTTGCTATCACTGAATTAGAAAACCCGCCACAGGCGATGGCGTATTTGCAGCAACAGCATGCCGATCTGATCTTACTGGATATGAACTTTGCCCTGGACACCACCTCGGGTGAAGAAGGCTTAAGATTTCTACGCTGGTTGCAACAGCAACAGCTCAGTATTCCGGTAGTCGCCATCACAGCCTGGTCAAACACCGCACTGGTGGTGCAAGCGATGCAACTGGGAGCTGGCGACTTTATCGAAAAACCCTGGCAAAATCAGCGGCTGGTGCAGGTGATTCAGCAACAACTGAAACTGTCGGCATTACAGCAGCGTAACCAGCAACTGACGGAGGCCTTAACCAACCAACAGACCGAACTGGTCTGGCACAGCGTTCAAATGCAACGACTGATGCAACAATTACAAGCCGTGGCCGCGACTGAAGCCAATATCTTACTGACCGGTGAAAATGGCACTGGTAAAAGTCAATTAGCGCAGTTTATTCACCAGCATTCGGGCCGGGCAAAAGCGGCGCTGGTCAGCGTCAATATGGGTGCCATTGCTGAATCTTTGTTTGAAAGTGAAATGTTTGGCCATAAAAAAGGCGCCTTTACCGACGCCAAAGAAAACCGCAGTGGTCGCTTTAGCCTGGCCAGTGGCGGTACTTTGTTTCTGGATGAAATTGCTAATTTACCGTTACCGCAACAAGCAAAGTTATTGCGGGTGCTCGAATCCGGCGAATTTGAAGTGCTGGGGTCCAGTGTCACCGAACAAAGTGATGTCAGACTGATCAGCGCCAGTAATGGTGATTTTGGCCAACTGATCCAACAAGGCTTGTTTCGGCAGGATCTGTATTATCGGTTAAATACGCTGGAATTTCGGATACCTGCGCTGCGGGAACGACCGGAAGATATTCTGCCACTGGCCAACTATTATCTGCAAAAACACGGCGGCCGTTATCAGAAAACCGGCCTGGCGCTAAGCCTGGCGGCTGAAAAGTTGCTGCAAAGTTACCTGTGGCCTGGCAATATCCGCGAACTCAG
The DNA here is from genome assembly GCF_059620065.1 of Rheinheimera sp. B2H12. Taxonomy (NCBI): domain Bacteria; kingdom Pseudomonadati; phylum Pseudomonadota; class Gammaproteobacteria; order Chromatiales; family Chromatiaceae; genus Rheinheimera; species Rheinheimera sp. B2H12. The sequence continues at coordinate 3,739,602 of NZ_CM184363.1, forward strand.
CCACTTAATTGAACGCGCAGTGTTATTAACACAGCAAAGCCGGATTGATGCCGCCGATTTGGCGTTGCCAGGTCAAAAGCTGGCAGACAGCCCTATCGGCACTGGCCATGGATGTGGTCAGTTGCCGATGATGACACTGGAACTTGCTGAGATGCAACTGATCCGACAGGCGTTGCAACAATGTCAGGGCAATAAACAAAAAACCGCCGATCTGCTGGGCATCACCAAATCCTCGTTATATCGCCGGCTGGAAAAACATGGCCTGGAACTTTAAGAGTTTGCACTCAGATTCGCTGGAAAGCAGTCTGCGCTGGCAGGCGCTCAGTCTGTGGTTGTGCAGTGCGGCGCTGGCACTGCTGATCAGCTGGACCTGGCCAGTCTGGTGGGTCTGGCTGTTGGCGCTGCTGTTGACATTGTGGCTGAACCGGCAACAACAACAGCAAGCCAAACGCCAGCTTGCCGCCTTTAATCGCGCCAGTGTGCAGCTGGAAGCCTTGCAAAATCAAGATTATAGCCTGCAAGCTAAAGCCGCATATAGCGCAGGTGTCGCCGCTGGCTTTCAGCAACAATTGCATCAACTCGGACAACAACTGCAACAGCGCAAAAGCTTTTTTGATGAACAACAGTTTTTATTGTACCGGCTGATCGATCAGCTCAATACACCCATTCTGGTGTTTGACCACAAGCAACAACTTAGTTACGCCAACAACGAATTCTCGTCTTTGTTTGGCCGGCCCTGGCAAAGTATGCGCCACGCCTCCGCCAACTTGCTTGGGCTGCAATCTGAACCTAACTGGCATTTTGTCGATGCGGTGCGGCAACGGCAGTGGCAGATCCGTCACAGCCGGTTTCTGGAACAGGGTCAGCGCCAGCAATTGTTGGTGTTTATCAATATCCAGACCGCCTTACGTGAAACCGAACTCAGAGCCTGGCAACAATTGATCCGGGTCCTGAGTCATGAAATCCGCAATTCGCTGACCCCGGTGCTGGCCTTGTCGGAACATCTGCAACAAAAACTGCCGGATGGCCGCGAACAACAAGCATTGCAACTGATCAGTGAGCGCAGCCGCCATTTGCAGGATTTTGTCAGCCGCTACAGTGAACTAAATAAACCGCTGAGTATCAGCTTGCAGTTGATCAAAAGTGAAAGGCTCTACAATGCCTTGCAACTTTTGTTTGAGGGCCAATTGCAAACCAGCCCAGGCCCTGCCATTGAATTTATCAGTGATATGATGCTGCTGCAGCAGGTCCTGATCAATCTGTTGAAAAATGCCTTTGAAGCTGGCAGTCCGCCCGGCAGCGTCGAAATCCGTTTCCGGCAACATCCGCAGGTGTTGATTGAAGTGCTGGATCAGGGCCAGGGGCTGCTGGCACCGCAAGATTTATTTGTGCCCTTTTACAGCACAAAACCGCAAGGTCAGGGCATTGGGCTGGTTTTATGCCGGCAAATTATTGAACAGCTCGGCGGCAGCCTGAGCCTGGTTAACAGAACAGACCACAGCAAAGGCGCCTGTGCCCAAATTATCCTGCCGCACCGAGCAGCGCTGGTTGACGAGGGACACTTCGTAGGACAACCCGTGGAACACTTCGTGGAACACTTATAACAGTTTACTGCCCAATGGCACCGCCTGATCCGGCACACAAAGCGCCACTGCCCCATCAGCGTTATGGAAACCGGTGATCAGGCATTCCGACATCAGCGGACCAATTTGTTTTTTCGGGAAGTTGACCACGCCAACCACCAGCTTACCAACCAAATCAGCAGCTTCATACAGTTGGGTAATTTGCGCACTGGATTTTTTAATGCCGATTTCCGGACCAAAATCCACCGTTAATACATAAGCAGGTTTTCGTGCCTGCGGAAAAATCTCTGCACTGAGAACCCTGCCGACTCTTAATTCAATTTTACTAAAATCATCCCAGCTAATAGTTTCCATCTGCTCTCCTGTGTGATTGAGGACGCAGCGAACCAGCCGCGTGGCCCGAACTGTAACTTACTCAAGCAATTGGCAACTGGCAAGTCCCTGCCGCAGTGGCATCACCCCGCGCCAGCTAGCAAACCTTTTTCAGTCGTTACCGCGCGCTCAGCACTGTGACACTGTGACACTGTGACACTGTGACACTGTGACACTGTGGCAGCAGAGTCAATGAGTGACACAGGGACGGTCAAGAATCCGACTCTGCTTTACCACCAGACAACATTAATAGATCAATTGACAGCGCTAACAATGAAAACAATTCTCATTGGTTACTTAACCAACAAAAATGTCAGTTAGTCGGTAAATATTAATACTTTTGACTCAATTTTACTCTCAAACCTAGCAATAATCACCCCTTCATCTTTAGCAATTGCCCACAACTGTGTAACGTCAGAATTGAAATGACAGCGATGTCATTCCCCAGTCCGAAGCACCATAGAGTTGCTGACCGCTGGTCATAAATAACGCACCCGGATTGGAAGTCCTGCCAAGCTGCAGCAGAGCAATCCCACAGGTGTAACACCACTACAACAGGGATAATCATGAACCAGAAACATTTCGCCGTGTCACGCCTGGCGTCACAAATTACATTGCTGTTAGCTGCCAGTATCACTTTGCCAGCTGTTGCCCAAACTGCACCTGCCGCCGCTAGCACAGCCGCACCTCAACAAGATATTGAAGTGATGAGTGTGCGTGGTTTACGGGCGTCGCAAGCCAAAAACCTCAACAACAAACGATTGGCAGAAGGTACGATTGATTCTATTACCGCGGAAGACATCGGTAAATTACCTGACATCACTATTGCTGACTCACTGCAACGGGTACCGGGGATCCAGATCCGTCGCTCTGCCGGTGAAGGTTCAACGGTGAACGTGCGGGGTATGCCACAAGTCACCACGCTGCTCAACGGCGAACAATTTTTAAGTGCCGGTTCTATCAGTGACGTTCAACCTGATTTTACCGATATTCCATCAGCCTTAATGGCTGGCATGGATGTGTTAAAGTCGCCGGTCGCCACCACGCTGGCAGGCGGTATTTCCGGTACTATTGATTTAAAAACCGCCCGGCCATTCTCGCTGGAACAAGGCTGGACGCTGGCCGGTTCGGCTGAAGCGTCAACCGGTTCTTACTCCGATGAAAATGACGGCAAATATAGTGCCTTTGTCGGTTATAACGCGGATAAAGTCGCGGGTATTTTTACCGCGTCTTTTGACCAAAGTAATCTCGCCAACTATCGCTTTGGTGCCCCTCACGAAGGCTGGGCATCGGCATTTGGTGAAGGTGGTGGGGCAACCTGTAACTTTTGTGCTGGCGGTACTGGTCGTGATTTAAACCAAGATGGCGATACCAACGATCGCTATTTTGGTTTTATTGATTACGGCAATATGAATCGTTTTAATGAACGGGAACGGACGGGTCTGAGTGCTTCATTACAAGCCGACCTTGGCCAGGGCTTCGAACTAAGCGGTGATGCATTTTACACCAAAATGGAAGATGCTGAACGCAGCCAGGGTCTGGTTGCCGATAACGCCTGGTCTGACTACGCCTGGATCCGGCCGACCAACCTGGTTGACCGTGGCCCTAGCCCGGAAGGTGGCCGGTTATACACGTCAAATCAGGTCACTCTGGATACGCCTCGGGTGAACGCTTATTCCGAAAGCCAGACCAATGACCGCGATTCATTAAACCTCAATCTGAAACTGGCTTATAACAACGGCGATGCTTTGAGCGGTAGTTTCCGGCTGTTACATGGCACCGCTGACCGCGCTCATACTGAAAACGTGGCCCAGGGTTATCTGACCAGCGGTGCACAACACAGCTTAAGACGTCGTGACGCCAATGGCCTGGAACCTGTGAACCCGCGTGGTTATGGTCCGGCACGGCCACAAATCACTTTTGATACCCGTGGTGACCATCCGCAGTTAACTTTCCCGACAGTGAATGGTGAAGTGTTTGGTTCAGATATCAATCGTTACAACATCGTTTCTACCTATTCAGAAAACAACTTTGATGAAGAAGGGACGCTGAATATTGTCAGAGCCGACGGTAATTATAAATTTGATACCGAACACCTGCAGTCAGTCGACTTTGGTCTGCGCCATGGCAGCCGTGATGTCGAACGCAATACCTGGATCATGGTGGCACCATTTACTACTGCTGGAGTCACCAAAGACGTGATGTGGAAAGATTCTGGCCAAGCGATTGCCGACAGCAACGGCGATGGCGATATCAATATTGCCACCGGCGATTTGAGCCTGGGTCGCCCTTGGTACTTTACTGATTTACCGGCGGGCTGGGTCTCTCAGGTCAATAACTTCGGTCCTGTTTCAGGCAACAGCATTTATTTTGTCAATCCAAAAGTGATGGATGATCCATGGGCCTTCCAGAATGCTCTTTATCCGAACAACAAAAAACTGGCGAACCCGAATGACTCATATAAAGTCGATGAACGGACCCAGTCAGCTTACTTTAAAGCAAATTTCAGCAGCTCAGCTGGTGCCATGAGCTACAACGCCAATATCGGTGTGCAATACGTTAAAACTGAACTGGATATCCTGCAAAATGAGTTGGGTGAAAGCAATTGTATGCACTGTACCGCACCGAGCGATGTCGGTGACATCATCACCAAACGAACCTTTAATGACTTACTACCATCTGCCAACCTGGCGGTTAATTTGACCGAAGACCTGATCTTCCGCTCCGCCTATGGCAAAACCATGACTCGGCTGGATTTAGGTCGCTTAGGTCGCGGTCTGTCTGTGGGCCGTACTCGGGCTGCGGATCGGGCTGCTGATCTGGGCGTGTCACCAGATACCATGGTTGCCGTGACCGCAACCCAAAATGGTAATCCGCAACTGAATCCATGGTATTCAGACAATATTGATTTAGGTGTTGAATACTACTTCGGTAGCGCTGGTATGGTCAGCTTGTCAATTTTTAATATGAATATTGATTCTTTTATTGAAACAGGTTCTTCCACCATCCGGGTGAAAGACGGCGACGGGGTGGAACGGCGAGCAGTTCCGGTCACAGGTGAAGTTAACGGCAAAGGCGGCACTATCAAAGGCGTTGAATTTGCTTATCAGCAAAGCTTTGATTTTCTTCCTGATTTCTGGAGTGGCTTAGGTGCAGGCTTGAATATTACGTATGCCCCGAGTGAAAGTGGTGAAGTCGATTTCTACAAAGCGACTTTGCCTATTGCTGATAACTCCGAGCGCTCAGGCAACGCGGTTTTATGGTATGAACGCAGTGGTATACAACTGCGGATCGCCGCCAACTATCGCAGTGAACGACTGGCCAGCAATGGTACTGTATTCGGTCTGGTCGGCAAATTACCAATCTGGACTGAACCAACCACTTATATCGATGTATCAGGAAGTTATGATTTCACGGACTACCTGACCGGCTATGCGTCTGTCAGCAACCTGACCGAAGAGTATGAAAACAATTACCTGCAGTGGGAAGGCAATGTGATTTCGCAAAACGTCTATGAGCGCCGGCTGACTGTAGGGATCCGTGCCCGCTTCTGATAGGCCACATAGCGCCGCATTTTTGCTGCGCTAATACCGACAAACCGCTGCAAGTGATTGCTGCGGTTTGTTATTTTCGACAGTCGGATCCTAAAAGTGAGGCATTGATGCAGCAATCTGCAATCACAGAAATTCAACCGCTACGTTTATTGATTGTCGGTGGAGGTACTGCCGGCTGGCTGACAGCGCTGATGCTGGCCTGGCATTTCCGCCAGCACAAGCAGGTGCAGATTGAACTGGCCGAAGCGCCAGGCATCGCAACTATTGGTGTTGGTGAAGGTTCGACACCAGCGCTGACCCGTTTATTGCACCAACTGGCGATTGCCGAACAAGACTGGATGCCCGCCTGTCAGGCCACTTATAAAAATGGCATTCAGTTTAGTCACTGGTCAACTATCCCTGGTTATCAGCATTATTTTCATCCTTTCCCCAGCAGCACCGACAATGCCGAACTGGCCGAGTTTTATCAGCGGGTGCGCTCGGCGCAGCTGGACCAGAGGGTCACTGTCCATCCAGACCCATTCTTTTTACAGACCACACTGGCACAACTGGGCAAGGCCCCCTTTTGTCAGGCGCCAGCAGTGCAACTGCAATACGGTTATCATTTTGATGCCGGATTGCTCGGCCAGTGCCTGAAAAAAATAGCCATTGAGCGGGGTATTCGCTACCGTCCTCTGACCGTCACCACAGCACAATGCCACAGTGATGGCGCTATTGCGCAGTTAGCCACCGCCGAAGGCGTTTGCTTGCAGGCGGATTTTTATTTTGACTGTACCGGCTTTGCCAGCAAGTTAAGCCGGCAAGCTTTAGGCGGCGTTTTTCACAGTTACCGGCAGATGTTGCCGAATAATGCGGCACTGACCATTGCCACTGCAGCGCAAATACAACCGCGTAGCCAAACGACAGCAACAGCACTGCGGCATGGTTGGTGCTGGCAAATCCCACTGCAACATCGCACCGGCAATGGCTATGTGTTCAGCCGCGATTATATTTCTGCGGATATGGCAGAAACTGAATTACGTCACCACCTTGGTTTATCGGAGCATGAGGGTAGCAGCAGATTATTAACTTTTGAAGCGGGCCGCTTGCAACAGCACTGGCAGCATAATTGTCTGGCAGTGGGTTTATCGCAGGGTTTTATTGAGCCGCTGGAAGCCACCGCACTCTATCTGGTGCAACAAACGGTCGGGCATTTTTTACTGCATTGGCAACAAAGCCAGTATCAGTGCCGTGGTGAACTGGGCCTAAGATCCGAGTACAACCGCTTGATCAACGGCTATTTTGATAATATTGCCGATTATATTGTGTTGCACTATAAAACCAATTCGCGCACAGATTCAGCCTATTGGCAGCACAACAGGCAACGAACATCGATGTCGCCAAGACTGCAGCAATTATTGTTATGCTGGCAAAACGGTGCCGATTTGCCAGCCTTACTGGCCGAGCTGAAGCTGGAACAATATTATCATTCAGTTTCCTGGTATTGCTTATTGGCTGGCACCGGTTCTTTCCCGGCGGTCAGACAACCAGGCCATCATTTGTCTGCGCCAACCACGGCTCAGGATCAACAGCGGCAACAACGCTGGCAACAGTTGGCCGCTTTATGCCCGCTGCAATCCGAGCAACTGGCGCAACTGGCACAACTGGCGGCCTCAGGCCAACTGACCACCGCGCAGCGCTAATTGATGCAACTGCCGTAAATCTGATTGCCGGTATTGGCGTGGCGTCATTTTTTTCAGTTTCAAAAACTGGCGGTTAAAATTCGCCATACTGAGAAAACCACATTTACCGGCAATCATTTCCACCGACCAACTGGTTTTCAGCAACAAATCACAAGCCCGCTCAATCCTTAACTGAATGACGTACTGCGTGATGGTCATTTCGGTTTTCTGCCGGAAAAACCGATGCAAATGATTGGTACTCATATGCACGATGCCAGCCAGTTGAGTGGCACTCAGATCTTCGGTCAGGTTCTGATTGATATAATTGATAATTTTATCAATTTTCCGATGACTGCTGATTTTCTCGGGTTCAGCACTGTCCGGCACTGTCAGTAACTGCACTTGTTCATCAGCACTGAGTAAGGCCAAAATCTGTAACAAACGGATCTGGCGGGTCAGTACATCATCTTGTTCCAGTTGCAAAATCAAAGGTTTAACCGAGTCCACCACTGCCGGACTAAAGCAGGCCCCCGCTTTGGCAAAGGTCAGTAATTGCTGCAAACGTTGTAAAGCAGGATTTAACTGTAACCATTGTTCCAGCCATGCAGCTGGCAACTGCAACACATAGGCATGTTGTTGACCGATTTGCCTATCAGGCGACTGCTGACTTTGCCAGCCATGCGGGACATAAGGTCCGACCAACACCAAATCATTGTCATGATAACTCTGTGCATTGGTGCCGACAAAACGGGTGCCGGCACTATTACAGGTCAGCACCAGCTCATACTCAGGATGACAATGCCAGTTCAGTTCAATGCTATCCCAGCTGTAGTGGAAAAATCGCCAGGATTGTCCCGCTTCAATGATAATTTTTTCAAATTGCAGTTTCATATTTTCATCCTGAAAAGAAACTTTTAGGCTTCTGGCAGTTGTTGCGCTGTTGTAAGCCACCCTGAAAGTTTTCCCCACATCGCACAACAAAAAACAGAACAAGAACACCATAAAAAAATTATATTTTTCATATAGATAAATATAACGGGCCCATATTAGCTGCCGCCAAAACACTATGCCAAACTGCGCAAGGAAAGTACAGGTTTCAGGTAGAAATAGATTACAACATGTTCACAGCATGCCGCAGAATAACGAAAAATCGCCAAGGAACAGCCATGCATATCTCGAGCAATCCCCAACAACCGGCACTGATTTTACTGGTACTGGCCGGCTTTATCACAGTGTCATTTATCACCAATTTGCTCGGTCCGATTTTTCCGGAGTTGATTAGTGACTTTTCGATTGGGCTGATGCTGGCGGGTTTTTTCCCTTTTGCATTTTTTATTGCTTACGGTGTGATGTCGATCCCGGCCGGCCTGTTGATCGAACGTTATGGCGAGCGTGCTATGCTCAGGTTTGCTTATAGCTTGAGTACGCTCAGTTGTTTGTTGTTTATCGCCTTGCCCCATTTTGCCGTGGCGATGTTGTCGCTGTTTTGTCTTGGCCTGGCCATGAGCATATTACAGGTGGCGATGAACCCCCTGCTGAGATTCGCCGCAGGCAGTGCGCATTACTCCTTTATGGCAGTGCTAGGCCAGTTATTGTTTGGTTTGGCCGCCGCCATCACGCCTTTGATTTACCAAAAATTGACAGCGCTGTCTTCTGACAGTTGGTTAGCACCAGTGTTGCAACTGCTACCGCCAACTATGCCTTGGCTGAGCCTGTATCTGCTGTTTGCCGTGCTTTGTCTGCTGATGTTGTTGTGGCTCTGGTGGCTGCCTTTTCCACCGAGCAACAGTCAACTCCCTACAGCGGAATCAGCCCGTAACATGCTGGGTAAACAATGGTCTTTACTGAAAAATCGCACAGTGCAGAAATATTTTCTGGCGATTTTTTGTTATGTCGCACTGGAGCAAGGTATTGCCAATAGTATGGCAGTGTATTTACAGCAGGTGCATCAGCTTGATGCCACCAGCATTGGCGCTACCGCCGTCAGTCAGTTTTGGCTGAATATGACCATAGGTTGTGTGCTGGGACTTGGTTTATTAAAGCTATTTGATTGTCGCTTCATCATCGTGTTATTCAGCCTGGCATCTATCGTACTGTTATTGCTGGCGTTGTCCGGCGACGCCGGCCTGGCGCTCTGGTGCCTCCCGCTGCTGGGCGGCAGTTTATCCGTCATGTGGTCCATTATTTTTGCGCTAGCGCTCAATTCAGTGCCAGCCCACCACGGTGCAGTCGCCGGGGTGTTATGCACCGGTATCATCGGCGGCGCATTTGCCTCACCTCTACTGGGTTTACTGGCAGAGCAGCTCGGCAGCCTGCAGTGGGCCTTGCTGCTGTTACTGCTGCCACTTGGTTATATCTTGTCGATTGGCTTCTGGGCCAGACCGCTGGTCAATAACCAGAACTGGTGGTCAGAGCGGCAGCGGCAATCCGCAGCTGGCGCGGAGGATTTAGCATGAATGTACGTGTTCTCGCCAGCACCGTCATCACCGCATTGTGGTTATCACCGCAAGTATTGGCTGACGCCAACATGGCCACAGCACTCAAAGTACAATACCAGTTATTGCAACCCTCTTATGCCGAATGCCCAAGCAGCAAACTGCGCAAAGAGCCAGGCTGTTATTTATCACGTTTACGTCTGACGTTACCTTATGCCAGCAACAACAGCGGCTGGAAGATTTATTTCAGCCAACTGACCCCAGTGATTGCTTCATTGCATCCGCAATTGCAGATCCGCCATCTCAATGGTGATTTACATGAACTGAGTCCAGCAGCTGGTTTCCAGGGTTTTGCCCCGGATCAGCCAATTGAAGTGGATTTTATCAGCGCTTCTGGCATCTTCAGCCAATCGATGCTGCCGGGCAATTATTTGCTTAAAGATCAGTATGATCAGGTCCATCTGATTAAAAGTACCGCGCCAGAGCAACCAGACGCCAGCGGCACGCCGGCTTTTATTCTGCCTTTTACCGCGAACAATCCGGCTCTTTTGCAGAACCCGGCCGATCAACTGGGCGTAGCCAGCGGCGATCGTTTATTTCAGAGTTATCAGGCTGCGCAGTCAGAATTGGCACAGGCGATAGATGTGAGCCGCCGGCTGATCCCAAAACCGCGACAACAACGTCAACTCAGTACCGAACCGGTCAGCAGCGCAGGCGGTTTTGCCCTGCAACTGAGCGATAACGCTTTGCAACCGCAGCTGGCTGCAGGTTTGCAGTTGTTAACTCAGTTGCAATTACTGCAACCACAGAGCAGCAGGCCACTGCGCATCACAGTGCAAGCCGGCTTTGCATCGCCGGAACATTACCGCTTGCAGATCAGCGCCGCTGGCATTGAGATCAGCGCTGGCGGTGTGGCCGGAGCCTATTATGCCCTGCAATCGCTGGCACAGTTGGCCGAAGTACAGCCACAGCAACTGCCTGCCCTGTTGCTCGAAGATGGCCCGGCATTGCCCTATCGGGGTCAGCATATCGATTTAGCCAGAAATTTTCTTGGTAAAGACTTTGTGTTGCAACTGATCAGTCAGATGGGTCGGTATAAAATGAACCAGTTGCATTTACATCTGGCCGATGATGAAGGCTGGCGCATTGCCATCAAAGCCTTGCCGGAACTGACCGAACTGGGCAGCCGTCGCTGCCTGGACCTGGCCGAACAACAATGTTTATTACCGCAATTAGGTGCAGGCCATCAGCCTGATGCACTGCCGAATGGCTTCCTGAGTCAGCAGGATTATCTGGACATTCTGCACCATGCCAAAGCCCATCAGATCCGGGTGATCCCGAGTCTGGATATGCCAGGTCACAGCAGAGCCGCCGTCAAAGCCATGGCACTGCGCGCCGATAAACTCAAGCAGCAACAAGTCGCAAATTGGGATCAGTATCTGCTGACGGAAGCTGCTGATCGCAGTGACTATTTGTCTATTCAGTATTACCACGACAATACCATCAATGTTTGTCTGGACAGCAGTTATCGTTTTATCGGCACAGTGCTCGACGAACTGATTGGCCTCCATCAACAAGCTGGTATGCCACTGTCGCTGTATCACATTGGTGCCGATGAAACGGCTGGTGCCTGGCAACAATCGCCAGCCTGTCAGCAGTTAAAAGCTGGCGGCGAAACGGATCTGATGCAGTACTTTTTACGTCGTACCGCCCAACTACTGGCGGACAAAGGCGTGCAACTAGCCGCCTGGAGTGATGGCTTAAAACACCTGCAAGCCGGTGAACCGCAAGCGCCAAAACTGCCGACCACCGTCACCTCTTATATCTGGCAAAACAGTTATGACGGCGCCGCCCTGACCGCTCATCAACATGCCAACGCCAACTGGCAAGTGGTACTGGCACTGCCGGATGCCAGTTATTTTGATGTACCTTATCTCAATACTCCTTATGCCCGTGGTAACCACTGGGCCAGCCGGAAGTTAGACACCGAAAAAGTATTTAGTTTTCAGCCACAAAATTTGCCGGCCCTGGCCGCCATCTGGCAGGACGTCAACGGCAAAGGCTATCGCATTGACGATAAAGTGCCGCTGACTGCCGCACACAACATCATTGGCTTGCAAGGCAATTTATGGACTGAAGTGATCCCGGATGCCGCCAGCGCCTGGTCGATGTTATTGCCGCGTTTGCTGGCACTGGCTGAACGCAGCTGGCATAGAGCCGAGTGGCAACCTGCCTACCAGCCAGGCAAGTCCTATCAGCCGGACAGCACTTTATTGAACCAAGCCCAAACTGCCGCTTATCAGGCTGACTGGCACAGTTTTTCCAAGCGATTATGGCAACACGAGGTGCCTGCCCTGCTGGCCGCTGGTTTGCCGGTGCAACTGCCCTGGGTTGGCGTCCGCCAGATTGACGACAAATTACACGCCCTGACCGCTGATGGGCTCGCGATTGAATATCAACAAGGCAATGGCCATTGGCTGCGCTATCAAGGGCCTGTACCGGTACAACCGGGCACCCGCTTTCGCAGCACCTTGCCGGATAACAAACTCACAGCCTTGCCACCGGATCTTGCGGCAAAGCTGGCACACGGATTGAGCAGTACCCATACCACCACATGGTAACCGGGCATGATGCCCATAACACAGGAGAGGAAAATGATGAAAAAGACCCTGCTGGCAGCCCTTATCAGCTGCACAGTCTTATCCGCCCAAGCCGCCGACAAAGGGGTAATTTACCTGACGTTTGACGACGGCCCAATCAATGCGTCCAACCAGCTCGTCAATGAACTGGATGCCGCCGGGATCCGTGCAACTTTTTTCATCAATGCTTTTCATATGTTTGGTGAAGGTGACGAGAACGAGTCACATGCGACTGCGTCGTTACAAAAGATGTTTAACTCAGGCCATATTATTGCCAACCACAGTGACGACCATATGTTACATAACTGTACCGATGGCGTTGAATCTGGTGCTTTTTATTGCAACAGAGTGGGCTTGTGGCCGGTTAAATCCTATCGTTCGGTCGACACCGATTTGACTTATTTTGATAAAAATATTCAACGGGTCGAGCATGAAATTCCAGGCGCTTACCTCTACACCAACTACAAAATGACCACCCTGGCGCGGCTGCCGTACACCAACGGCTGGCGGGTCACCAGCAAGATGAAAGGTGACGGTCGTTGTGCCACTTCTGACACAGTGCCACCATGGGATCCGGCTTTTAGTTGTGATGCCGCCACCTCAACTCAGAGCAGTAAAACGGCCGGGCTGATTGCCGATCAACTGGTCAGTCGTGGTTATAAATTATATGGCTGGGATTTAGACTGGGGTCCGGAAAACTGGGGTGTTGCTTTCCCGGCCGAGACCTTATTGGACGGCGAAGCTTTGTTAGCCCGAGTCAACGAAGTGGTCAACACTTGTGCTCCCCGCACCATGAACCCACTGAATAGCCGGACGCCGGATCTGGACTGCTCTGATGGCATAGCCCGCAATAAAGTAGTGATCCTGGCACATGACTTCCTGTTTGAAGATGGCAAACGTGGCCAGGGTGCCACCATCAACCTGCCAAAAATCAAACGTTTTGTCGACGCCGCCAAACGTCAGGGTTACCGCTTTGACACGCTAGATAACTATGCGCCGCAATGGCAACCCTATGTGGCCTATAAAGCCGGTGATTTTGTCAGTTATCAGGACAAAATCTACAGCATTATTCAACCACACACAGCACAAGTGAACTGGAACCCTGCCGCAACACCAGCGCTGTGGCGCAACGAAATTTAACAGGTTTTGCGCTTTCATAGCATCGGTACCAGCTTTACTCCCATTCCGTTATCGGTGCTTTTTTCTACCGCCAGCAAGTGACCCTTGCTGGCTTTTTGCTATCCAGAGCGCCGGAAAAACAGCCCAGAGTGATTGACAACCTGAGCGCGACCATGTCACTGTAGATTTATGCAAACGACCACTCACTTTCAGCGAATTATTCACATCATTTCTTTTGAGATGGTGGGATAACTTGCGTCTTTAATAAATTCAGCAACCCGCCAAGAGGCGGGTTTTTTGATCCTTCACCTCTTGGCTTAAGCACAGAGGTTAGGATGACAATCACAGACACAACAGCAACAGATACAACGAGCAAGCCGACAACAGCACCAGCCAACCCGGGTTTTTCCTTTGTGGCGGCTGAACATCAGGTGTTGGCTTTTTGGCAAAGCCAGCAGGTGTTCCGGCAATCACTGGCGCAAACCGCCGGCAAGCCTGAATTTGTGTTTTACGATGGGCCACCTTTTGCCACTGGCCTGCCGCACCATGGTCATCTGGTTGCGTCCACCATCAAAGACATCATTCCGCGTTATCAAACCATGCGTGGTTTTCATGTCAAACGCCGCTTTGGCTGGGACTGTCATGGCTTACCAATCGAACATGAAATCGATAAAAAACTGGGCATGTCAGCACGGGAAGCGGTGGCGACTCTGGGGATCAAAGCTTATAACGACGAGTGCCGCAGCATAGTGCAGCGCTATACCGCAGAGTGGGAAACCATCATCAGCCGGCTGGGCCGTTGGGTTGATTTTGCGGATGACTACCGCACGATGGAGCCCTGGTATATGGAATCCGTCTGGTGGGTGTTTCAGCAGCTGTGGCTACAGGGTCGCGTTTATCAGGGCGAAAAAGTGGTGGCATACTCCACCGCATTAGAAACTGTGTTATCCAACTTCGAAGCATCGTCCAACTATAAAGAAGTGCAGGATCCTGCCATCACAGTGCTGTTTCAACTGGCCGATCAGGACTGTTATCTGGCAGCCTGGACCACCACGCCCTGGACTTTACCGGCGAATTTAGCGCTCTGTGTCAATCCAGCACTGGATTATGTCAAGGTGCTGGATCCACAGGTCAACAAGACCATTTGGCTGGCCGCCGAACGATTGCCCGCCAGGCTACAAACCGCAACAGTGTTGGCCAGAGTCAAAGGGGCAGAGCTCGCAGGTCTGCGTTATCTGCCCGTTTTACCGTACGCAGCCACCACAGCGCAGCCAGGTGCCTTTCAGGTGCTGGCGGATGAGTTTGTCAGTGCCGACAGTGGCACCGGTATCGTCCATCTGGCACCCGCTTTTGGCGAAGAAGATCAACGGGTGTGCCGCGCACACCAGCTCAACGCAAGTCCCTGCCCGCTCGATAGTCGGGGGCACTTTACGGCAGATGTCAGCGCGCTGGCCGGGCTTTATTTAAAAGACGCGGACAAAGTGATCATCCAGCAACTGAAACAGCGCGGTGTGTTGTACATGCATGAAAGCATCCTGCACAGCTATCCGTTTTGCCCAAGAACGGACACGCCCATCATCTACCGCACAGTGCCGTCCTGGTATATCAGTGTGGCGCCACTGCGCGATAAACTAGTGGCCAATAATTTGCAAATCCAGTGGGTGCCAGCGCATATCCAGCAAGGCCGGATGGGCAAATGGCTGGAAAATGCCAGTGACTGGGCGGTATCGCGCAATCGATATTGGGGCACGCCACTGCCGATTTGGGTCAATGAACTGTCTGGACAAAGGCACTGCATCGGCTCGGTGGCCGAACTGAAGGCTCTGACCGGGGCTGACATCACTGACTTGCACCGTGATCATATCGATGCCCTGACATTCAGTCTGCCGGATCAACCCGGACTGTACCGCCGGGTACCGGAAGTGTTTGACTGCTGGTTTGAGTCCGGCGCCATGCCTTATGCACAGGTGCATTATCCATTTGAAAATAAACAGCAATTTGAAGAAAGCTTTCCGGCATCTTTTATCGCAGAAGGTGTTGATCAGACCCGCGGCTGGTTCTACACCCTGCAGGTCTTGAGCGAGTGCCTGTTTGGCAAACCGGCGTTCAGCCATGTGATTGTCAATGGTCTGGTGCTGGCCGAAGATGGCCGCAAGATGTCAAAACGACTGCAAAATTACACGCCACCGGCCGAACTGATGGAACAATACGGCGCCGATGCTTTGCGGTTATATCTGATCAATTCCGGTCTGGTGAAAGCAGAAGAGCAAAAATTTAGCGATGCCGGCGTGCAGGACATGGTGCGTCAGGTGTTATTACCCTGGCTGAACGGCTGTAAATTTTTGCAAACCTACGCCGATATCGACCAGTGGCGTTATCAGGCGCAACCTGCCAGCAACAATATCCTGGATCAGTGGATCCTGTCCCGGTTACAAAGTCTGATCGAGCAAGTGAATCAGCACATGCAGGCTTATCGTTTGTATGAAGTGGTGCCACCGCTATTTGCTTTTTTGGAAGATCTGACCAACTGGTATATCCGGTTAAATCGTGCCCGTTTCTGGCAAAGCGGGCTGAACGATGACAAACAACAGGCTTATGCCACGCTTTATTGTTGTCTGCACACTTTTGGCCGCCTGATGGCGCCGCTGGCTCCCTTTCTGGCCGAACATCTGTACCAGCAGTTACAGCGCTACAACACAGACTCGGCCGCGCCGCTGTCGGTGCATTTAACGGCTTATCCCGAATCAACTGCCAACTGGCGGCAACCGGCACTGGAGCAAAGTGTGCAACGTTTCCAGCAACTGGTGGTAATGGGGCGACAGTTGCGTAATGATTGGAAAATCCGCCTCAAAACGCCGCTGCCAACTGCCACTGTGTTGCATCCGGATGCCAAAGTATTGGCAGACTTAACGGCTTTAGCCGGCTATATCCGTGCTGAGCTGAATATCAAACAGCTGACATTCAGTACTGCCGAAAGCGACTTTTTTGATTTATCGGCCAAAGCCAATTTTGCGCTGCTGGGCAAACGACTGGGTAAACAGATGAAAGCTGTTGCCAGCCAGATCGCGGCCATCAGTCCAGCGCAAATGGCCCAGTTACGCCAACAAGGACAACTACAGCTCGGTGAGCTGCTGCTGAGCGAAGCCGAAATCATCCTGCAGCGCACGGCGAAAGCCGGCGCCCACGCGCTGGCGCATCCGCTGATTGGATTGGCCTTGGATCCAACGCTCAGCACTGAACTGCTGGCGGAAGGTAAAGCGCGGGAACTAATCAGCCGCATCCAACAGCTACGCAAACAACAAGGACTGGCAGTGACCGATCAGATCCGACTGTCGCTGTGGATGTCGGCTGCATTACAGCAAGAGCTAGCGCCTTGGCTGACCCATCTGCAAGCCGAAACCTTGTGTACAGCATTGGATTTTGCGCTGGCGCCGACAGAGGGCGAGCTATTGCAACTGGAACAGGAAAGCATCGCCATCCGCTTGTGGCGCTGTTAGCTGCGGCAGGCTGACAGCAAGGTTGCTGTCAGCCGCTGTTGCTGGCTTAGAACTGGTAACTGACACTGAGGCTGTAATTGGCCGGTGCGCCATAGTAGGCTTGTGCCCAGTACAGGCTGTTCAGATAGTTTTCGTTGGTCAGGTTATTGGCATTGACCTGCAGTTGCCACTGCGCATCAATGTCATAACTGGCCATCAATCCCAGCAAGCCATAAGCTTGTTGCCTAGTGATAATGTCCTGACCGGCATTGGCATAAGCAGCTGTCACCACCCCCTGTTTGCGTGAAATGTCGGATTGCCAACGATAATTCAGGCCAACCCTGGCACCTGGTAAGGCGGACAGCTGGTAAACCGCCGCTAGTTTGGCCACTTGCTTTGGGGTATAACCTTTGACTAAGTCGTCGCCGTCAATGTCGACGGTCGTGACTGAGCCGCTCAGTTGCAATTGTTCAGTTAAACTGCCGCTAAGCTCCAGTTCAAGCCCTTTGCTTTGGATCCCCTGAGCAGCTGTGTACACTTTGTATAAACCCAGCGTCGGATCCGCCACGTCTTTAACAAACACCGCTAAATTTTGCTGTTCAATCTCAAAGGCGGCGACAGACAACAGCGCCTGATCATTCAATAAACTGGCTTTTAGTCCCAGTTCTGTCGCTTTACCATCGACCGCAGGTAACAAACGACGGTTGTCGTCACGCTCTTTTTGCGGCTGAAAAATAGCAGTATGGCTGGCGTAAAGGTTAATTTGCGGGGTTAATTCCCAGACAGCGCCGACGTAAGGCACCAAGCCATCTTCAGCGGTCTGTTGATCGACGCCATAAGAAGTACCTGCCACCTTGGCATCAATCCAGCGGGCACCGGTAATCAGTTTCAGACTATCAAGCAGCTCCCAGCGCACCACGGCATAGAGGGCTTGCTGATCGGCATCCACCAAACTACCGGCGGCGCCATCGTTAAAACTGGGCAGCGGCGTATTGCCCTGCCAGCCTATCAATGCCGGCATCAGCGGAAAACCAAGCCCCGTGCTGTAGTCATACAAAGATAAATCTGTGTAGTGTCGATCGGCGATATTGGCGCCTGTCACCAATTCATGCTGTCGACCGGCCAGACTGAATTTGCCCTGCAGATAGAGATCGGCCAGCTGGGTTTTTTCGGTTTTACTATAGAAACTGCCATAACCGGTAGTCCCTAACCCGGTGATCGGATCTATGCCGTGTTCGGCACTGATATAGACATAAAACAGATCGCCAGCCTGCTCGTTATGCAACAATTGATAGCTACTGATCAGTTTCCAGTCGTCATTGAACTGATGGGACAGCTCGACAAAAGAGCGGTTATCTTGTACCTGCCAATAGGACCAATTCGCCGAAGTGCTGGCAGAACGGTGATAAGCAATTGGACTGCCATCGCCATAATACAGACTGAGCGCGCCCCACATGCCACCACTGCCCTGACTATCTTGTGCGCTATGACCAAAGGTGAACAACGTATTGTCGCCAAGGGCGGCGCTTGCCACCAGATAACCAACTGTTTTGTTATGGTTGTAACGATCGAGATAAGAGTCTTTGTCTTCTTTGACCAGTACAGCCCGCAGGTTTAAGCCATCGGTCAATGCGCCCTGAACATCCCCTTCCTGCCGGGTGTTGGCAAAAGAGCCATAACTGGCCCTGATAGTGGCGGCAGTATCGGCACCAGCCCGTTTGCGCACCATATTGACTGTGGCAGAAGGATTGCCAACACCGGACATTAAGCCATTGGCACCCCGGATAATTTCAACACGTTCAAAAATGGCGGTATCAACATCGCCTTCAATGCCACCGCCGGTAAAAGGTAAACCCAGGCCATCCACCTGAAAATTGGTAATATCAAAACCCCGGGCATTGTAGTAAGTCCGATCAGTTTCAATCCGCTCGACGTTGACCCCAGTCGCCTGATCGAGCGCCTGATTGATATTGTTCAGCGCAAAATCCTGCAGCTGTTCTGCCGATAAAATGCTGATGGCTTGCGGGGTATCCTTCAGGCTTAAATCCAGTTTGGTGGCACTGCTATTCTGATCAACCAGATAACCTTGCGCCCGAGTGCCACTGATTTCAAGCCGTTCCACACTGGCTTCCTCTGCCGCCAGCAACTGCGGACTGACCAGCGCAGTGCTGATAGCCAGCGCGATCACAGACCACGATTGACCACCAACCACAGCAGTTGAGTGCTTGAACATTGCACGAGCAGACTTCGACATCAATAAACCCCAATAGATTGTATAAATAGGAATCATTATCACATTTATTCTACTCAAACTCGATTGAAAATCATTCTCAAAAACTTAATTCATTGTTTTTAAATAACTTAAACATGAAAGCCAGATAATATGAATGCGAATGATTGCTATATTTGCTTGGTGTTTAAAAAGAACTCAGGTACATTGACAACTTTCTGCACTCCCCCTGCTCAACGCAAGGCGGTGCTGCGCCGTGGTGCTGACCTCTGGCCAATGGGCCTATGACAGGTATTTTCCGATGAAAATTTCACAAAAATTCTGGTTTCAGCTGCATGGCTGGTGTTCGTTACCGGTCTGGCTGATCTTTACCGCCGTCTGCCTTACCGGCACCATTGCCGTGCTGAGTCATGAACTGACCTGGTTATTTAACGAAAATGCCCGCGCGCTGAATCCGGAAAATTTAGCGGCGAAACCTGTGGCAGAGCTGGTCGCTGCGGTCCTCGCGGCCGAGCCGGGTGCCGCAGTGACTTCAGTGATGGTGATGGAACCTTATTTGGTGACCGCTGTGCTGTTTACCACAGAAACCATGCCGGCAGCCATTGCCTACGTCAATCCTTATACCGCCGTGGTGCAGGAGATTAATCCGGGGCTGAATTTCATCAGCTTTATGCGTAGCTTACATGGCTGGCTGCTGTTCCCATGGCAACACAGCTATAGCCTTGGCTATTATCTGGTCAGCGCGATGTCGTTGCTGATGCTGGGCGCGCTGATCACCGGACTCATCATTTATAAACGCTTCTGGCAATCTTTTACCGCCCCCAAACTGCGACTGCAGCAAGGTAAGAAAACCGTGCTGGCCGACTTGCACCGGCTGGCCGGAGTCTGGTCGATCTGGTTTTTGTTATTGATGTCGCTGACGGGTCTTTGGTATCTGCTCCAGGCCGTACTTTGGCATAACGAGGTTGAGTTTTATTATGAAGTCGAGCCGCTCAGTAGCCTGGCCGTACCAAAAGCGACGGCTGATGGTCAACTGCCAGGCATGATCCCGCTGGCGCAGGCGCTCAGCACAGCGCAGCAATTTCTGCCTCAGTTGCAGCCAGCTTTTATTGCCATGCCGGAACATCCACGCGATTACTACCGCATTTCGGGTTATGGCGATTCGGTTTGGTTTGATCAGTATTCGTATACGGTCTGGCTAAACCCATGGACCGGCGAAGTGGCTGATAGCCGGGTGCCGGCGCAGATGGCCGGGCTGGAAACCCTGATGTCGGTGACGGATCCGCTGCATTACGGCACTATCGGCGGACTCTGGACCAAAGCAATTTGGTTTCTGTTTGGCTTATTAGTCAGTGGCATGGCCATCACCGGCTTTATGATTTGGGGCAGCCGGACTGTGCGCGCCAGCCGCAGCTGTGCTGAACTGAGCAGCATAACAACAAACGACCACCACACTGTGGGCACCTTGCAGCAGACAGGGGCAAAAAGATGAAGCAAGCAACGCAAAAGATTGGTTTCTTTTGGGCCAGATCCAAATTCAAACTCAATGGTCTGGTGTTGATCCTGCCATTTTGGTTTATGTACCAATCGCTGCAACTGCAATTTCCACCGGCGTTGCCCAAAGCACAGCTGGGTCCTTTTGATGTCAGCGTGATGCCACTGACTGAAGATGGCCCTTACCCGCACCATGGTGAATGGGTAAAAGATTATTACCTGCAGTGGTGCAGCGGTTGTGTGGAGAAAATCCGTCAGGGCTTTTTGCTGGTGAGCGACACCCCACCCGATTTAACCACTTTAAGCAAACAGCACAGCAGCTTGTTGCATGGCAATAAACACGGCCTGCATGTGCATGCCAGTACGCCACCACAGTTGCAAAGCGGTGACAAACTCTGGCTGATTATTGAAGACTGGCAGGGCCAGGTCTATAGCCATCACTGGGTGTTATAGGCCCGGCTCAATCCACCTCAAGCTATTTCAACAGCGCACAAGGCAGTAACCAAGCCAATTCGAAATGCCCGTTTCGATAGTCCAGCGCGCAGAGCGAGGCTTTTTTGATCTGCAGCGCTGGGGTTGGCATCCGCAATAAATGGCTGATCAGCAGTGAAAAATCCGGTTCATGCCCAACCAGTAAAGTATGCTGTGGTAACAGCGGCAATAATTGCTGCAGTGCTGACAGAGCCTGCGCTGTGGGTGTCTCCAGCGCCAGCCAGTCACAGGGTTGCCAGGCCGCCAGTGCCGCCTCATAACAGACAATTTCTGCGGTTTGCACCGCTCTGGGATAAGGGCTGGTGAGCACCAGTTGCGGACTGATGTGCTGACGTTGCAATAGCGCCGCCACTTTTTGCGCTTGCAACTGGCCTTTGGCAATTAACTGACGAGGCCTGTCCGGCAGCTCAGGCTGACGCAACTGCGCAGTGGCATGGCGCAAAAAATACAAGGTTTTATCCATCTGTCCTCTCAAACGTCCGATTTCGGAAAAAACCGTCCGGAATCGGACGATAGTGCACCAAGAAGCCGCAAAGCAATAAAAATAACATTAAATATCAACAAATTAAATATGGCACAACCTTTGCTATATTCATTCGTCGTGCACAAAAACCACCAGCAGCGACCACAGCTCAGGCTGGCCGGGAGCTTGAACAGGAGCTGGCCGGACTGGCGAGTGGTGAATTGCAATTTGGCATTAAGAACAACAAGGTTCAACCATGGATGTACAAAAACCGAAAAAATCTGCCCGCTGGCGAAAACCAGCCCTGTTGCTGAGCGCACTGACCCTGCTGCTGCTGAGCACACTGGTGCTGACGTCGCCAGGCCATGCCGTCAAAATTGAGCAAAGCCAGTTACTGTTTGCCGAAGTGAAACAAGGTGATTTAACAGTGACAGTCGATGGTTATGGCGTGTTACGTTCTGACAAACAAAAACTGATCAGTGCGTTAAGCGCAGCGACTGTAGAAGAAGTGGTATTAAAACCTGGCGCCGAGGTCAGCCCTGACTCAGTGATTTTACGCCTCAGTGATCCCGAATTATTGCAAGAAATTGAAGCTGCAACTATGGCAACCACCCAGGAAAGAGCCAACGTACGCCGCCAGCAATTGAACAATCAACGTGATTACCTGACCGAAGAAGGCCGTTTCGCAGAGCTTAATGCCAACTATCAAATGGTGGTGTTGCGCCACGCCGCCGAAGCCGAGATGGCGGCCAAAGGCATAGTCTCGCAACTGACGTTTAACACCACTGTGCTACAAAAATCACAACTAGCGGAACAAGTGAAACTGCAACAAGATCGGCTGGCGCAGTTGAAGTTAGTCAATCAGGAAGCGCTGAATATTTCGCAAGAACAGTTGAACCAAGCCATCGCCCATGAAAGCCGGCTGCGGCAACGACTTGAGCGACTGACAGTTCGCGCCGGTATTCAGGGCGTGTTACAACGGCTGCCGGTGGAGCTGGGTCAAAGTGTGGCGCCTGGTCAGGAGCTGGCGCTGGTCGGTAGCGATCAGGATTTATTGGCGTTAGTACGGGTGCCGCAAAGCAAAGCCGAACAGATTCAGCCGGGACAAAAAGCCCGCATTAACACCAGACGTGAACAAGCCGATGCCATAGTCACGCGGATCACACCGCAAGTGGTCGAAGGCACTGTCGAAGTGGAATTAAAGTTCACCCAGGCGGTACCTGCTTCTGCCAGGCCAGAGCTCAATATCGACGCGCAGATTTTTACCGCCACTCTCAGTCACACTTTGTATGTGGAGAGACCGGTCAATATCCAGAGCCACAGCAAAGGCGAGTTGTTCAAAGTCAGCCCAGATGGTCAGTTGCTGCAAAGCATGCCGATGGAGTTTGGCGATGAAGCAGGTCGGTATTTACAGATTAAACAAGGCGCTAGCTTAGGTGATAAACTGGTGCTTTCGGATATGAGCACTTATCGCGATACAGCAGAAATCAGGCTGTTGTAGCAATAACCCGGGATATAGAGCAGGACAGCCTGCTTTCACTTGTAAAACAAGGACATCAAAGATGCGTGAACATAAAATTAAAATGCAAGGCATCACCAAAGTGTTTGCCACCGATGAAATGGAAACCCATGCGCTGCGGGGCATCGACTTAGACATTTTTGCCGGTGATTTTGTTTCCATTTGTGGCCCGTCCGGCTGCGGCAAATCAACGCTGTTGTCCTTGCTGGGGTTATTGGATATGCCCACTGAAGGCAGTTATCAGATTGAAGGCAAAGAAGTCAGTGGCCTGAGCCTCAGTGAAGCTGCCTTTATTCGCAATGAAAAAATCGGCTTTATTTTTCAGTCCTTTAACTTAATAGATGAACTCACCGTCTTCGACAACGTCGCTTTACCGCTGCGTTATCGCCGCCAAAACGTGCCAAAAGCAGAATTAGAAGCGCGGGTGATGGCTTGCTTAAAAACCGTTGATATGACCCATCGTGCCAGTCACAGACCCAATCAGCTGTCTGGTGGTCAACAACAACGGATTGCGATTGCTCGCGCACTGGTCGGCAACCCTGCACTGCTACTGGTCGATGAACCGACAGGTAACCTGGATTCGAAAAACGGCGATGCGGTGATGGATATGCTGTGTGAGCTCAATAACAACGGCACCACTTTGTGCATGGTGACGCACGATCCGCGTTATGCCGATATGGCGTCGCGCAAGCTGCATTTACTGGATGGCCGAATTTTGGATGCTGAGGGTACGCCACTGCAACAATCCACGCTGCGGCAAGTCGTGCCATCAGCAGCTTGCTGACGACACGCTCTGCCCTGCTCGCTCAGTTGTGGCCGGACAAGGTGCCATAGCACGGTGACGCTGAGCTAAATCAGCAGAAGGATAAACGGATGATTTCCCGCCAGGATTTTTTAACTGTGTTTTGTGCTCTCAGTCGGGCAAAGGGTATGTCACCACTGTGGTGCTGACCTTAGGATTAACGCTTGGCGCTTTGGTTGCAATGTTTAACCTGAACTACCAGATTTTGGCGGCGCCTTTACCCTATGCGGATGAGGAGCTATTGGTGGTAGGGAGCACCGCGTCGCTGGAAAAAGATGGTTCGGTTTTGGATCCGCGCATGATGTCATCGGGCTTGATCCAACAGTTTTATGACAAACCTTCTGACAAACACAGCAACCATGCTTTACTGCGTGATCAAACCTTAGCCATGACCTTACGCGATTTAGCAGATAGTCCATCCATTCATGTTAGCTACAACACGCCAGGTTTTATGCAAATGTTTCAGATGCCGCTGCTGCATAGCCGTGGTTTTAGTGCCGATGAAGATATCGGAAATAACAATGCGGTTGCCGTATTAACAGCACAAATTTGGCGCCATCATTATAACGCTCATCCCGCGCTGGTTGGCCGTCAAGTACGCATCGGTGATATCGATTTTACGGTCGTTGGTATTGCGGCAACCACTTTTAGCGAACCAAAGCTGTTGGGGCATGCGCACCATACCGATGTCTGGCTGCCATCGGGGATGAATCCAAAGCAACAAAATATCGCCTTGTTGTTGGTGGCTAGCCATTATCTGCAACCGCAACTCCTACAACTGCTGGCGCAACAACTGCCACTGTTACTGCTGCTGAGCAGTATCTTGTTAGGCGGTCTGTCGCTAGTGGCATTATTGATGCCACTGCGTAACTGTCAGAGCTGCAGCGCGGATCAGTTGATCCGTCAACAGTTGCAAGGGCAATAACATGATCCTCAGACAAGATTTGCGTACCGCCTGGTATTCGCTGTGCCAAGCGCCCAGCTACGCTTGCACTGTCGTACTGACGCTGGCCTTGAGCCTGGCAATGCTACTGTTGGTCAGTCTGCTGAATTATCAGGTGCTGCTGGCCCCCTTACCCTACCCAGCGGCCGGACAGTTGATGGTCCTGAGTGGGCAAATCCAGCGGCAAGGACAATTGGAGGTCGACGAGACCTTTGTGATGCCGGCACTAACCGAGTTATATCAAGCGGTCTTACCACAAGCAGGTATTCGTCTGCGCGCCATCCAGGGTTATGGCACTGTGCTGTTGCAGCAGCATGCAGAAAAACCCTTAGTGACAACTAGTTACGTCACAGCCGACTATGACGAACTGCTCGCAGTGCCGATGCATTTGGGCCGGTTTTTTCAGGCCAAAGAAGAACTGCAGCAACATCAGCCCGTGGCCGTCTTGAGTTATCAGAGCTGGCAACAACTGTACCAAGGGCGTGCGGATATCCTGTCAAAGTCGCTGCTCATCCAGGGACAAATGTTTCAGATCATTGGTGTCACAGCCAAAGGTTTTATCGAGCCGAAGCTGATGAGTGTCGATCAAAGTGCGACTGTGCTGTGGCTGCCGTTTGATTTTAATCCCGCTAGCACCGCACAACGGCAATCTTGGTCCGCCAGTCGCACAGGCTATTATCTGCTAGCGTCATTGCCATCAAGCATGCAAGAGACGGCCTTACAAACGCAATGGTCTGATTGGCTGGCAACGCAGTTTCGTCAGGAAAATGCCGGGATCGCCCAACTGCAGCCATATTCACCTCGGCTGAAGATGCTGTCGCTACAATCGAAAGTGAACGCCGACAGCCCGGCTTTGTTACGCCGCCATGAATTGGGCATCCGACTGACCATCGGCGCCGCGCCGTCGCAACTGTGGCAACAACTGAGTCGGGCGCAATTGACGTGCGTAACTGCAGGCGCAGCTATCGGCTTGAGTCTGTTGTTGCTGCAGCAATGGCTGCTGCCAATCCGCCAATTAATACCCGAACTGACCGTAAACGCCGTCATCATGCCTATTGGCATGCTGGGTCTGCTGACATTACTGAGCTGCAGTTCAGTGTTATGGCCCATCTTGCGCCAGCCGCCGGCAGTAGCCCTACGCGGTACATAACCAGAATGATCAGCAGGTCAGAACTAAACCGCAAGCTGTGGCGGTCTGTGACTGAAGCAAGCAAGATCTTCAGCGACCATTTCAAGCCCGATTGCCGCAACGAAGCCGCGATACGCTTCAAGACGTTTTACCAAGGATAAGTTGTGAATGCCGTTTGATTTAACCTTACTCAAAGCTGCCGCCGCGGCCTTAGGACAAGCCAAAAGTTACAGCCTGACGCTGATCCTGACGTTGGCATTGACCCTTGGCACTTTGCTGACGGCATTACAACTCAACTATCAGATTTTGGCAGCACCTTTGCCTTATCCAGTGTCTGAGCAATTGTATCTGGTTCGAGGGCAAAGCTATCAGGCCGATAGCATCGAGTATAACAACCTGCTGACGCTGGCCGGCGCGGTGGCGCTATATCGGCAGATGGCAGACTGGTCGCAGCCAACGCAAGGCCAGACAAAAATGCAGCCCCTGGTGCAACAACAAGCTTTAGTCGCCTTTGGCCGCGATGTGGTGCGTAATCGCGATGATAGCCCGGAACTGCAACTGGGTTATGTCAGCCCTGAGTATTTCAGTTTACTGCAGGTGCCGATGGCTGCCGGCAGAGCTTTGCAGCAGCAAGATGGCATTGACCAGCATAGTGCTGTGGTGGTGATTAGCGATCGGTTATGGCAACTGTGGTTTCAGCGCAGTCAAGCGGCACTGGGTCAACAGTTGCAACTAGGCGCGGTGTCGTTTCGTATCATCGGAGTGACGGCGGCGGATTTTATCGAACCTGCTCTGCTGGGACCTGGGCAACAAACCGATCTGTGGTTACCCTGGGATTTTAATCCGACCTACCAGGAATTTAAACACTGGTGGGGAGCATTGGCGCCTGATCATCATCTGCTGCTGAAGCTCAGCTCCGGCACTGAGGCAACCGAACTGGCACAGCAACTCAGTGTGCCATTAAATCAGGCTTATCGCAGTGCAGTGGACGCCTCACCTTATGGCCAGCATTTTGTCCAAAGCCGGATCGGCATCAGTCTGGAACCGCTCCGTCAGGTGATCCAGGCTGGCAGTCAAAGCCATAGTTTACTGAGCTTGCTCGGCGCTTTGTTGTTACTGCTGATTGCACTGCTGAGCCTGGCCCAGCTCTTTCTGGCCCGGCAACACAGCCGTCAGCAGCAACAAGCCATCCGGTTCGCGCTTGGCGCCTCCCCCCGACAAGTAGCACAGCAGACCTTCGCCGAGTTACTGTTACTGTTGTTTAGCAGTGCCCTGCTGGCTTTATTGCTGTCGGCCTGGCTGCTGCCCTGGATCCGGCAATGGGGCCAAGCCTATTTACCCAGAATGCAGGAACTTCAGTTACAACTGCCGCTCTGGTTTGCCATGCTGGCATTGCTGGTACCGCTGGCTTATGGTGCTAGCCGATTCGGCCAAGCCAATGCCAGGCTGTCAGCCTTACAACAACAATTACAGCGCAGTGGTAAAGGCAGTCAGGCACAACATGCCCGCAGCGGACGACTGTTGTTGACCACTCAGGCGCTGATAGCCACTGTGTTATTGCTCTGTTGCCTGCAACTGGCACAACACAGCAGTCAGTTGTTGTGGCAAGCACCGGGTTTTCAACCGCAGGCTGTGCAACAACTGAAGCTGAATCGTGTGGCGGACAGCGCCAGCGCCAAAGCGCCTGTGGCCGAATTACTGGCGATCCGTTCGCTGCTGCAGCAACAACCGGGCGTCGAACTGGCTGCACTGACCAGCAGTGTGATGCTGGATTTTAACGACCAGTCGGTGCAGGACAGCCTGAGCTGGCCTGACAACGCTCAGCAACAACTGCGGCTGGAGTCAAACTACAGTGACAACCAGTTGTTAGCTTTATTACAACTGCCGTTAGTCAGCGGCCGTTATGTCACAGCGCTGGAGATGCAACAGCAAGCTGGGGTGGTGGTGATCAATGTCACTGCTGCCAAAGCCTTGTGGGCAGCCAAACCGCAAACGGGATCCAGCACTATTAGCCAGCCAGACTGGCGCGCCATCGTCGGGCAGCCTTTGCGACTGAACGGTGATAGCGCCGTCACCGTCGTTGGCGTCGTCGCTGATCTGCAACTGAATGGCAAAGCCGAGCCCCCCCGGTTATGGCTGAACAATTTTTATCATTTTTTACCGGATCTGCTGCTGCGATATCAACCCGACGTCAGCAACCTGACAGTACCGCAACTCAACCAGTTGCTGACGCAAGTGGCTCCGGCTTACCGGGTCCAGTCGGCTTTGCTGTTGCAGCAAAAACTGCAGCACAGTCAGTTTTTATGGCGGCTCAGTCTGGTTCTCAGCCTGCTGCTCAGCCTGACGGCGCTATTGTTAGCTTTGCTGGGTAATTATGGCGTGTTGCGTTACCAGCTCAGTTTACGCCGCTACGAGCTGGCGATGCATTTGGCGCTCGGGGCGCGTCCGGCGCAGTTGCTGGGCCGATTGTTGCAGGATTATCTGACACCGGTCGCCTGGGGTTGTGCCCTGGCGCTGTGGCTGATCTTCGTTGGCTGGCACTGGCCACTGCTGCACAGCATTTTGCCAGCCTGGTTGCTGCAGCCCAACTTGCCTGGGCTGGTCGCCAGCATCACCTTACTGCTGGGACTCAGCGGTGCAACCCTCTGCTACTGCAGCCGTGTGTTGTTACGAAGTCAGGTGGCTGCGTTACTACAGCCAGCCTGAGCAGGCCTCAGATCCGCTTAAATTTGGCTGAGGCTTAGCAGTTTTTCTGTATCCAGCACCGCCAGAAATGACTGACCTGGCGTAGCCTGACACAAGTCCAGCACTTTGCTGTTGAGCAGCAGCTCCCCATGACAATGTTGCAGACTGAACCAGTCACTGAGCTGGCCTTTTTGCAGGCTGACTTGGGCACTGCCCACTTTGAGCTGTACTGCATTTGCCACCGCCAGCAAACGCAACCGGTACAGGCCATTTTGCGAGCTGCTTTCGCGCCGCAACACTGAAATTCGCACTTTGCTGTCGTCCTGCCAGGCCACCACTTGCAATGCTTTTTCCGGCGCACTGCTGATTTGCAGAAATTCTCCGGGCGCTTTACTCAGCATATCAAACACCTGGACTGACAATTTGTGATTGGTGTAACTGCGCTTGACCTCAACGTCTTTGGGAGCTTGCCCAACTTCCAGACTGCCGCGATGATATTTTGCTTCACTGATCACGGGCGCGCCATTGGTTTCACTAAAAGATGCCAGATGAAAATCCAGCGCTGTTTGACTGGCATTAATCAGTTGCACCTTGGTTTTATCCCTAAACTGACCCCAGTCATCTGCCAGTTTAAGGTCCAGCTCATCACTACTACAGGCAGTTAACAGCCATACTCCGACGCATAGACCTAACAGACCCGCTGATGTTGTTAATTGCATCCTCACTCTCCCTGCTCTCATCCAACCGAAACTCACTGGACGCTAGCCTAAAGGATGACGGAGCTCGGCGCTGGATGCTGTGATAACAGGTGAATAAACATGACCGGATTGCCGGCAACATCGACGAAAGGTCGGTTTATCAATACCAGAACTCTGCTCAATGAAGGGGAGCAGGTGCAGCTCTGACGCGCATGGCAGGCATGCTTAACCTTGGAGAAAAAACTCAACCGGGACTGTTAATAAATAAGGTGCCGTTAATTCACTGGGTAACGCCGGAAAGGGTGCACTCTGGCGCACAGTCTGTGCTGCCGCGTGATCCAGCAGTTGATGGCCAGAACTCCTGACCAGTTGTACCTGCAGTAATTGCCCGTCGCGGCCGAGTTGTAACCGCAGATAGACCACTCCTTGCAGTTGCTGGCGTAACGCCGACGCCGGATAACGGCGTTGCAGTTCCAGTTTCGCCATCACTTCTGCCTGCCAGCTTGCTAAACCGTGACTGAGTTGTTGCCGCAAAGACTGTTGACTGGCTGAGGCTGCATTTGACTGGCTGGTCGCAGGCTCTTTACTGGTTTTTGCGGTTGCGGTTGGTGCTGTTGTAGCAGCCTGTGCCGCTGGCGCTGGTGCAGCATTGGCCGCTGACGCTGTGATCTGGCGCGGTAACGGCGGTTGTGCCGCGGCTTTAACGCGCTGTTTAACCGGCGCTGGCGACTTTGTGGGCTGTCGCTGACTGGCTTTGGCTACGGCTGCCGGTGTGGCTTTGGCTGCAGGCGTACTGGCTTGCAGCGGCGCTGGTGCACCATCAATCCATTGTACCGCGAGCACCTGGGGTGGCCGCATGGCGACCGGCGCCAGCGGCGGTTCCCGCCAATCCAGTAACCACCACAGCGCCAACAACAGATGCAACAGCAGCGACAACAGTAACATCCGACACCAGGGTTGCGCCAGCAGTGTAAGCCAGCGGCCTTGAACTGGCTTTGGCACTGCTGACGGCAGCGCCAGGTTCGGCGGCAATTGCGATGGCAACTGCCATAGCCAGAGTAACACCGCCAACTCCAACGCAGCCAGTGCCCACAGCCAGGGTTGCGTGCCTTGCTGCCAAAATAACAACAGCCAGCCAGCACTCATACCGACAGTTGCCAGATATTTTGCCCGCCGCGGCACCAGCCGATGCTGTTGCCACTGCTGTAATATCAGACCATAACGCGGATGCGCCAGTAATCTGGCCGCCCGCTGTGGCGACGAACGCCCAAAACACCACAACGCCAGGATCAGAAAAATAGTGGTCGGTAAGCCCGGCAGCAAAGCCCCTAATACCGCCAATCCGACCATCACAAAGCCGGCCAGCAGATACAGCTGCTGCAACCAGCGTTGTTGGACGACCTTGACCTTAGCTATATCTGGCTCGGTTGCCCCCAGTTTTGAGCTTGCTGCCGGCATGAGTCAGACCTCGGCCATCGACGACTGCATTTGTACTGCAACAGCTGGCGAAGCCTTCGGCGAAGCCAGATGCTGTAACAACCATGCCAGATGTTGCCGCACCCGCACAAAGGCATGACGGGCACTTGCAAACATCACCGCCTCTTCTGCTGCAGTGAGCTGCTGCTGATCAAACAATTGCAGCAGCTCACGCCAGGCAGCTCCCCGACCCGCGCCGGGTCCAGCCAGATAATGACCGCCAAATTCGGCGCTGAGCGCCAGTTGACCCAGTTGCCGCCCAAGCATAGCCGCCCCCAGTTTTGAGCCTTCAATCACATAAAGCCAGCCCAGTAATTCCGGTAAACTGGCGCTTAGCGTCAGTGCCGGCGCAACATAAAGCTCTGGCTGTGGCCAGCCCAAGTCAGCAAAGTCTTGTTGCAGCAAGCTAAATCGACTGCGCTCTGCCAAATCGGCGACCAACAATTGCAGGCTTGGATGTTGATACAACACAGCGGCATCTTGCAGTAAAAAATACTGCAAGGTTAAAAACTGGCGATAATGCGCCAAACTGGCAAACGGCGTTTGTTGCATGATCAGCGCGTCTAAACTGTCGTGCGCTGTGGTGGTATGTTGTTTAATTCGCACACTACGGCCAGCCTGGCTGGCGGCGGTAACTGCATCCTTTATCTTATTCATCACAGCTGTCCTTAAAACTTCTGACTCAGCCCAAGCCGCACAGTGCGGCCCGGTGCTGGCATTAAACTGAGGGTTTGCGCATCAAAATAATAACGGTCAAACAGGTTATCAACGCCGGCATTGATTTCCAGGCTGGGCGTCGGGCGATAGCTGGCGAACAAATCCACCACAGTAACTGGCTTGGTCAACACCATAGGGGCCAGGCCAAAATACTCCATCCACTTGGCTTTGGTATCGACTTTGGCACTGGCAGAGCCGGTGTATAAAGTGCGTTGCCCGAATTCAAGCTGTTGCTGCCACAGACGGTAGCTCAGACTGAAACTGGCACTGACTTTCGGTTGCACATGGTTACTGACATACATGCCGGAAAAACCGGCTGGCGTGCAGTTGGGCACTGCTTGCATCCAATCGCCTTTATCTCTGAGCAACTGCGCCGTGGCACTGTCGCAAAGCTCAGTTTTACTGTAGTAGGTCAGGCCCAGCTGCGCCTGCCAGTGCTGCCAGCTGGCTTCGCCCTGTAATTCAACACCTCTGAGCAGATAATGATCGACATTGCCAATCGCCTGACCAATATCGGTACTTGGCACCAGCTTGCGGTCAAGCGGTTTTCTGGTCAGATAATTGTGGGTTTTATGCTGAAACAACGCGACTTTACCGCGCAGCCGCTCTGCCCCTAATCTTTGGTCGGCCAGATAATTCAAACCAATTTCATGGTTTTTACTATGCTCAGGTTTAACCTCAACCAGCTGGATTGACACCGATGACCCCAGTGTACTTTCCATCAGACTTGGCATCCGCAAGCCCTGGCTATGCCGATAGTACAGACTCCAGGCACCGACCGGGTGCCAGTCCAGCGTCAACATCGGTGTGATGCCGTGATCACGCCGGGTTTGGCCCGGGATGGCGTTATATTGACCGGTTGGCAACTCGCCTTCACCGCCAATCCGGGACTGGTCATACTGTAGATTTGCCATCGGCGTCGCTGGAAAATCCCAACTCTCGACGGTGCCAATGCCGTTTAGGCGCGGATCGGTGGCGGCGGTAAACTGACCCGCATCATCCGCCAGCCAATGGATCCAGCCCAGATCAAGTTCGGTGCCATCTGGTTGTAACCGACTGAATTGTAATAGTTGATACCGGCGTTTTTGCGCTTCTAACCGCTCATTATGATCAACGTTTTGAAACCGCTGATAACGCGCACCTATCTGCGCACTGAATGCTGCTGTCGGCGCCCAGTTAAGCGCTGTGAACAGACTTTGTTCCACCCGGTGACCATCCCGCAGCAACCAGTTATTTTGCCGATCGTCCAGGCTGTAGTGCACTGAATCTGCCGGCGCCAACGCTTCCCGCTGCCAGCTCCAGCCATAGTTCAGTTGCACTGCGCCCAGCGCAGTCTGCCATTGCTGCTGATTGCTTAAATCAAAGCCGCTGCGCTGTGATTGCGTCAGCGCCAGATAAAGTAAGTCCACACAACTTTCGCATTCATGATCCCAGACATTAGGTTTGCCCTGACGCGGATTACGGAACACATCACCGTTATAGACCCGCGACTGTAAATCGGTATGCCACAGATTGCTGGTCAGCTGTAACCAAGGCAATGCTTCAGGTGCCAGCTGATAATTCAGACTGAGGCTATTAAGATCAATTTTGCTGTCTTTCCACTGCGGTAATATCGCCTGGGTACTGCGATAAATCTGCGAGCTCATAATCTGGCCAAAATGGCTGTCGGTGTATCTATGACTCAGCTCCAGCTTTTGCCGTGCATCTGGCTGCCAGCGCGCTTTCACTAAGGTGGATGTGGTTTGTTGCGAGGTATTCAGCACTTCATCACCGGCATGGAAAAAAGCGGCAATGCCTTCATCCAGCACCGTCACGGGAACCTCAACCCATTGCTCATCCACATAATCGGTCTGAGTTTCGCGGCGCAGTTGCACATAGTGCTCGCGACCGTTACGACCGGAAAAATAATTGCCCAAATCACGCCGACTGACGGCACCAAGCAAAGCCCAATCAGCAAATTTACCGGCCAGACTCAGGCTGCCATTGCCACCAGAACTTGCCAGTACATCACGACCGCCTTGTCGTGGCGTGACATGAAACTGCGAGGGGCGGCTGACACTATTGCTTTGTTTGGCTAGCTTCAGTCTGGCCCCTAACTTTTGGCCCGGTAATAACACATCTTCCGGCTTTAAGCTGGTCAACCGCACCAAACCGCCAACAGCACCAGCCCCCTGCGCCGATAAACCCGGGCCTTTTTCGATATCCACTGAGCTGATTAAATCCATATCGACATAACTAGCATCCGACATACCGGCATAACCCCGATACGACGACACGCTTTGCAGCGAACCATCCACCAGCACCGGTACCCGGTTTTGTCCTTGCAAACCACGGATATTCACATCCAAAGCGTTACTGTTGCGGGCATCCCCCACCTGCACGCCGGTGATAGCTTTGAATACATCGGCCGGACTGGTGCCACGATGACGCTGCAGGTGTGTACTACTCAGATGGACTTTGGATTGGGCCGCCAGATAAGGCCGATCTGCGGCCTCGACCAAGCCTTCATCGACAAAAGCACCGGCCTGACTGCCCTGCACATTCAGCGTCGCCAGCGTACTGGCCGACTGACTGCGGCGGATTTTTTTCAGCAAAATTTGTCGGTCCAGCACTTGCGCTTCCAGCCCGCTGCCTTGCAACAGCTGCTGCAGAGCATCGCGCAGCGTGTAAGGTCCTTGCAAGGCGGGCGCCTGTAGGCCTTGTAACAAGCGGCTATCCACCAGCAAGCTGAACTGACTTTGTTGAGCCAGTTGATTCAACGCCGCCCCCAATGGCTGCGCGGACATGGACAATTCCAGCACCACAGCACTCGTGGCTGCGGTTTGTTGTGCCATCGCCTGATGCGGCAGTAGCAGCAGGCTACAGGCCAGCAATGCTGGCCTGAGCATAAAAGCAAAAGGGTTTAGTTTCATTCAGCAATTTCCTGTGTTTGAAAAGGGGTTAGCAGGAAAACGTCTGAGAATGCGAATCACTCACAATAATTTGCAATTTATTTTAAGGCTGTCGCTGCCCCCTGCTGGCGGATCAGCCATTGTGTTGGCTGTGCTTCTAATTGCACCGGCAATACAGCGGGCAAAATTGTCGGCAACTGCGATAACTGATCCAACTGAAAAGTGGCGGTCAGCAGCAATGCTGCACTGGATTGATCAGCCAGCCGCAAGGGTTTAGCTAAATAACGATTCAGCGCTATCACCACTTCAGACAACGGCTGTTGGTCAAAACTCAGATAACCTTGCCGCCAGCTTGCGACCGCCGCAACGGGCAACTGGCTGATCTGGCTGTCCGGCTTGCCCTGCAACCGCTGACCGGCAATCAACTGCCTGATCTCACCCGGATAGCTAAATTCCACTTTGCCATGCGCCACCTCGACCTGGCTGTAACTGCCAAACCAGCTAACCGCAAAGCCGGTACCCAGCACCTTGACCTGACTGTCCGGTGTCAGCACGACAAAAGGCCTTTTGCTATCCGGCGCCACTTCAAACCAGGCCTGACCCTGCTTGAGCAACACCTGGCGCTCGTCGGCACCATAGTGCACTTCCAAAGCTGTGGCCGCATCGAGCTTGATTTCACTGCCATCCGGCAGTTGGTAACTGGCGAACTGGCCAACACCCGTTTGCCAATGGCTTTGCAGTTCAGCCGGTTGCGATTGCCAGCCCAGCCAACAGACCGCCAGCATAGCAACACAGGCGGCCAATCTGGACCACCAGATTTGACGACGCTGGGCGCGCTGGCGTTGCAGCACCTGCGGCTGGGCGCCTTTGTCAGGACTTCGTCTAAGACTTCGTCGAAGACTTGGTAGAAGGGTCTGTTGCGCAGGGACGGCCGCAAGCTGACCCAACTTTTCGTTCGCAGCCGCAGACCCAGCCACGACTTCGGTTGCCATGGCAGTGGCTGCGGCAGGCTCATCCGCCCAGCATAAGGGTTCCGCTTGTAATAACTGCTGTTGCCAAACCGGACTCAGGCCCGATAATTGCTGCTGAAGTTCGCAACATTGCTGATAGTAAAGCGGATGCAGCGGATCGGCCGCCAGCCACTGCTGAAATTCGGCTGCTAGCTCTGCCGCCGCCTCCGGTTGTTGTAACCGCAACCACCAACGACTGGCGATATCTGCCGCAGATGCCAACTGCTGTGTTGTCACGGCTGATTGCGGGTTGTTACTGTTCATTGCTCTGCTCCCTGCACCTGCTCTGGGCTCTGCACTGCTTGCCGGGCAGCCTGCATCGCCCGGATCAGATGTTTTTCCACCATACTGACCGATACCCCCAGGCTATCGGCAATTTGTGCATAACTTTGGCCCTGAAATTTAAACATGACAAAAGCTTGCCGGGTCGCGAGAGGCAAAGCGGCCAGTTGTTGATAAACCCGTGCCAGTTGTTGTTGTGCTGCCAACTGCACTTCGGGATCGGCTTGGCGCCCTGCTGGCAAAGTATCCGTTTCCGGCAAGACTTCAGCAGGCTGTGGCTGCTGTAGCTGGTTTTGGCGGTGCTGATCAATCAACAAATTACGGGCGGTGGCAAAAAACAGCGCGCGTGGATTATGCTGCTCCAGCGGCAGCTCACTGCGTTGGCGGTGACGCTCCAGCCGGCTAAAGGCTTCTTGCGTCAGCTCCTGCGCTTTATCGCGATCCCCCAGCCGGTGACAGAGATAATGCAGTACTTCATGGTAAAACGGCAAATACATAAGGCAACTAAATAAGCTTTCGAAAGGCTTATGTTAGCTTATTTTAACGCATTTAAATAGTAATAATTCTCAATTACATTATATTTAGGCCAGTGGCGTCAGCTGTTGCCAACGCCACCAGCAGAAAATGCCGCGCTCACCGGCAATCTTGCGCTATAACTGTGACCATTGCCTGAGCAGGTTATGGTAATGTCCGGTCAAACCCAGCACTTGTGAAGTGTCACCCAACTGCTGTCGTAAAGCCTGAATATGACCATCCAATTCGGCCAGCATGGCGCGTTGCTGATCATCTTTCACCATACTCTGGGTCCAGAAAAAACTACTCACCCGCTCACCCCGTGTCACTGGCAACACCTGATGCAGGCTGCTGGACGGATAGACAATTAAATCTCCGGCCGGCAATTTCACTTCATGCAGACCATAAGTATCGACCACCTGTAATTCACCGCCGTCATACTCTTCCGGCTCTGTCAGAAACAAGGTAGAGGAAACGTCGGTGCGTAAACTCAAAGTGCTGCCCGGTAAAATCCGGATCGCGCCATCCACATGCAAGCCATAATGCTCGCCGCCGCTATAACTGTTAAACAGCGGTGGCACAGTGCGATAAGGTAAAGCTACCGCCAAAAACTGCGGGTGCTGATACAACTTTTGCAAGATGTATTCGCCCAGCTGCAGCGCCAATCTGCTATCAACCGGCAACTGGCGGTTTTGTTTTACCTGCGCCCCTTGCGGTCCCACGGTAGCGCGGCCATCCGTCCAGTCGGCTTGTGCCAATAAGCGACGAAATTCAGCCACTTCAGCTCTGCTGAGTAAGCCTTCAATATGAAACATCATGCTGCTGCCCTCATTAAAATCCTGCAGCGGCCTGCGAGGTGCGTGACGCTGCCATTTAGTGGCTGACTTGCCAGAATAACACAGGCCCCAGCATAGCTGAGGCCTGTGTTGATGGTGCTGATCTGGCGCAAAGATTGCTCCAGCGGCTGGATTAAAATGCCACGTTGACACCCAGTTTGGCCGAACGTTCTTCACCAGGGAAATAACGCAGACCGGCGTTATTCAGCGACGAAATATACACTTTATCCGTCAGGTTATTGATATTCAGCTGGACTGTCACTGACGGATTCACCGCATAAGAAGCCATCATATCAAACACTGAGTAGCTAGGAATTTCCAGCACTGAACGGGTGGCTTTCGCCGTTTCCAGCACCACACTGCTACTGACGGCAGTGGATACATAACGCATGCCACCCGCCACAGTCAGGCTGTCAGTCAACTGATAGCTGTTCCATAAGGTCAGCGTTTGTTTTGGCGACCAGGCAATAGTGCCACCGTCATCCACGCGGCTGCCACCTTTGCTGCCCCGGCTAATTTTTGGATCCAATAAAGCCGCGCCTAAACTCAGTTCCCACTGCGGCAGAATTTTACCGACCACACCCAGTTCCAGACCGCGCACCTGTTTTTCACCGATAGCGCGCACTGTACTATCGGCGTCGGTGACAAATTCATTGTCGTTAACACTTTCAAACACGGCTGCGGTCAGGGCAATTTTGTTATCCAGCAACTGCCACTTAGTGCCCAGCTCCAGATTGGTGCCTTTTTGCGGATCGACGTTTGGTGCATCGGCCCCAACAGCACCGCTGGTGGTCAGTGCGAAGTTATTGCTACCTGGTGGTAATTGTGAGGTGGCATAACTCAGATAGACACTGCCATTGCTGGCTGGCTTGTACAAAGCACCCACTTTGTAGCTCAGCAGATTGTCACTGGCACTGGCTGATTGTGGCAATAAAGTCCCGACCGGAATGGTTTGTACCTGACCTTTTGCCACTTCCCCCTGCGCCACAACCCGACGGGTATCCGTATTAAAATGCTCAGCTCTTAAACCGGTGCTGATTTGCCACTGCTCAGATAAATGCGCGGTGTTATGTAAATACAGGGCGGAAGTCATGGTTTCGCCATCCGTCAGCTGACCATTGTTCAGTACCGCCGGATACGTCACCTTGCTATCTGGCTGATACAGGTTGGTCTGTGGCCGCGCCACGCCATTGGCTGTCGCGACTGTGTTATTGAGCTGGCTTTCGTAGATAAATTCAACCCCTGTGGTCAGGTCGTGTTTGACCTCGCCCGTTTGCAAATGACCGGTCAGGTTGGTCTGGTTGGTGATGATGCGGTTTTCCCGATCAACGCCCTGGCGCAGTAATTCCAGCTTCCACTGGGTTGGATCTTTAATGACTTGCAGATTTTTGTTTGCTTCAGAGCCTGTGCTGAATACGCCGCTAAAAGGCGCAGTTAATGTCATTTCCTGCGTCGACTCACCAAAACGAGCGGTATTGCGGATGGTCCAGTCAGCAGTCAGATCGTGTTCAATTTTGACGGTGAACATTTGTGCTGTCACATCATTCTCATCACTGGCATCGCCGTAGAATTTGCTGCTGTCAACCGGCGTCGGCTTGACCGCACTCAGCGGGCCGCCATTGGCAAAGGAACTTGATTTAACAGGATCAAAAATCGCATTGTAATAACCTGGTAAACCCACTGTCGGCACACCGCCGTCTTGCACATTATTTTGTTTAACATGGAATAGATTCAGGTAGGTACGGGTCGCAGTGCCCAGACCTAAACCTAAAGATGTCGCCAGACCTAACCTGTTATTTTCAACCTGATCACGGCCTGGCACGCCTGAATCCTGCCACAGCAGATTAACCCGTAACGCTGCGTTTTCAATCGCCAGCGTTTGATTGGTATCCAGGGTCGTTCTTTTATGCTGCGCTGAGCCCACTGTGGCGCCCAAAGTGGTGGCATCTTCCTGGTTGGCTAATTTTGAACTCAGGTTGACATAACCTGAAGCCGCACCGCGGCCATTATCGACGCCAGCCGGACCTTTGGCGATTTCAACTTGTTCGGTGTTAAAGGTATCGCGGCTGATCGAGCCCAAATCGCGGATACCATCGACAAAAATGCTGCCTTGGGTATCAAAACCGCGCATAAAAATAGAGTCACCGGTCGCAGTGTTGCCGTTTTCACCCATCAACATGGTAATGCCTGGGGTATTGCGTAACGTCTCTGCCAAACTGGTGGCGGCTTGCTGTTGGAACAGCTCTTTTTTTAACACCACGATCGTCTGTGGCGTATTTACCAACGGCTGGGTATGTTTAGGCGAACTGACTTTTTCCGCGACAAATTCAGGCTCCACCGCATCTGCGGTCACTTTGACCTGCTGCAGACGACCGGTTTTTTGCGGGTCGGCTGGTTCAGCCGCCAGCGCGACCGTTGGAATAGCCACTAATAATGCTGAAGCCAGCGCCGTGCGACTGGCTGTTAAATGTTTTTTTGCCTGAATATACGCCATGTGTTGATTACCTTTATTTTTACCTGAGACAGCGGCTGGCACCAGGTCGCTGGACTTTGTCAGAAATTTGCGCGAATACTAGCGAGAACGATTCGCAATTGCAAATAATTTTTGATGTCAAAGCCAAGTCGGGCGGTCAGGACAGATGGAAACAGCAGATATCAAAACAGCTGGGCGAAAAATAAAGTTAGCGTGAGCCAATATACTGATTTTTACTGCGGGCCAGTTGCTGGTTAAAGGCGTTCACTAAAGCCTGATTCGTCGGGTTGGCGGGAAGCACCAGATGCAAGCTTCGGTGTTCAGTCAGACTCTGACTAAATTGCACCTTTGCTGCCACCGCTTTGAGCTCAGCATCATGCTGCAGTAAATATTGCAGCACTCTTTTATCAATGACGGCGGCATCCAACTGACCAGCAGCAACCTGCAAAATATTATGCCGGTCGGTCAAATTGCGGACAGGTCGGATGTTACCTGCCGCTATTAAGCTATCGAGTTCAGGCATATTCAGATAACCATCCACCACGCCAATTTTCAGCCGGGCTAACTGCTGCACTGATGTCAGCAATAAAGGCGCCTGCACCGGCTCGACCAATCCCAGTTCGGAATAACCAATGGCTGAGGTTTGGATATAGCGCGAGTCAAGCAGTGGATATTCCGGAAAAAAACCACGAAAACCCTGTTGTTGCTGATTAACCAACGCCATCGCATCAGACCAGGGCATCACATCAATCTGCACCTGATAACCTAACTGCCGGAACACCCGTTGTAACAAAAGACTGGTTTCACCTTGCCCTGTCAAACGGGCACCGGTGTAAGGTGGCCATTCCAGCGTACTGAAGCGTAAGGTTTGCACTTTTTGGTCCTGGCGTGTCTCAGCAGCACTGTGCTCACTATACTGCTGTCCAGACTTAGCCCCATCCGGCAGGATCTCAACTGCAGGAGGTGAAGCTGCTTCAACATGCCCCAGCAACAAGCACAAGGCAAAGCTTAGCAACAGAGCAAACCCCAGGCTGCCACTCTCACCTCGTTGCCAAAGGTTGCTGCGTCTGTCCATCGGATCCTTGCCCTGCTGCACTGCGTTGCTCATTTAACTGCGTAATTTTGCCAGTTGCTGATCGATATCGGCCGTGATCTGATCAATAGCCCGGCTGATCGTCAGATTGGTCCCCGACAATTGGTCCAGCTCGCGGGTGGCGTCGTCAATAGCAGTGATATTGCGGTTAATTTCTTCACTGACCTGATTTTGCTCTTCTGCAGCCGCCGCCACCTGAAAAGCATTATCCGCAATGGAGGAAATACCGGCCGTGGCACTGGAGAGCTGCTCATAAGAACTTTCGGCTTCTAACAAGGTAGAACTGACTTTGCTGGTGTTGGCAGTGATTTGACTGACTGTGGTCGCCACTTGTTGCTGTAAACCGTGGATCAGTTTTTTAATCTCATCGGTGGAGGTATGAGTCCGGGCAGCGAGGGAGCGGACTTCATCCGCCACCACCGCAAAACCACGGCCTTGTTCGCCAGCCCGCGCCGCTTCAATAGCGGCATTCAGTGCCAGCAAATTGGTCTGTTCGGCAATCGCCTGGATCACCTCAATAATACCGTTGATCTGCTGACTGCTGTGCGACACAGTTTCCACCGCCTGGCGGGTTTGTTCAAATTCCCCCGCCACAGTTTTAAAAGCCCCAACGGTTGTCTGGAACAACTGATTGGCCTGAGTCAGGGCAGATAAGGAAGATTGTGCCCCTTCCGCCGTCCGGCCTGCCAGACTGGCCACTTCATGCGCTGTTGCCGTCATCTGATGCATGGCCGATGCTACATTCTGTACCTCTGCAGATTGCAGGCTGGTCGCCTGATTAGTTTGACCACTGACACCAACCAATTGCTGACACTGTTGCTGCAACTGACCGGAAGAATGCTTCAGCGCCAGGATCATGGCACGTAACTTGGCGGTAAAGGCGTTAAAACCATCCGCCATATCCTGCAATTCCCGATCTTTACTGCTGGCCAACTGATGGGTTAAATCACCTTCAGAACCGGCCAGTTCTTTCATTAATCGACTCATGGCCACTATCGGCATGGTCGCCGCTTTTAACCAGATGGCCGTGATCAGCACAAAAACGCACAACAACAACACGCCAAGCCCGACCATTTTGCTGGTGGTACTGGCAGCGTCTTCATCCAACTGTTGTGCCAGTTGATTCGCCACCGCCAGTGCCACCGTTTTTGGCACTGTGATCACGACTTTCCAGCCTGCCGACGCCGCTTCCACTGCGAGTTGCCGGCTAATGACTAAATCATCTCCAAACTCAGAAGTCTGCCCGGTTTGGGCTGCCAGATGCGCTGCTAACTTGTCGTCAATTTTCTCTAATGCCTGACCCAGTTTATCCGGATACTGGTTACTGGCCAGCAACAAACCATGGGTACTGAGCAGATAGAGTCTGGCGTTGCCGCCATACAAATTTTGCGCTTGTTTTTCTAATAAGGTCTGTAATACCGGTAAATTCATATCGACACCGGCTACCCCACGAAATTCGCCATTGACCAGCACAGGCGACACCAGCGAAGTCAGCAGTACGCTGTTGCCTGGTGTGATTTGCCACAAATAAGGCTCCATCAGACAAGCTTTTTTCTGATCTTTACTGCACAGGTACCATTCAGCTTCCCGGATGCCAAATTCATTCTTTTTATCGGCATATTTCACCGCTGGATCCGGCGTCTGGACAAATTTCAGCTGACCTTGCTCCCGCACCCAATAGATTTCCAGCGTGCCGGTTTTGGAACTATGCAATTGCTCCAGGCTAAAACTGGCATCGGCATTATCATAGCCGTTTGGCTCAAACTGGCCATAAATCGAACTGATGCCCTGATTCGCACCCAGTAATTCACCAGCCAGCGCCTGCACTTGCTCCCGGCTATAGGAAGGTAACTTACTGCCATGGGCTGTGGCACTGAGCAGCGCGGCGAAGTTTTTCGATAAATCAAAATTGCGGTTGATCAGGGCTTCAGTTTCAAAAGCGATACCAGCCGCAGCATCTGCTAAAGTTAATTGTGCTTGTTGCTGCATCGAAGAGCTCAGCAGCTTGTTGGCGGATGTATTGTTCTGGTTCATCGAATACCAGCCAACGGCCGTCATCACACTGATACTGATGGCAATAAACAAAGCCACCCCAGACGTTAACTTAAAGCGAAGCGAATCAAATTGCATAATAACCCCAAATGTTTACTGCCTGGTTGCCGTAACGGTCAACCTTGAAACAACTTTATCTTGCTGATTTATTACCAGTTAAAAGTTTTTGCCACCGAAAGCGATACTTTGGCATCTCCCAGCACTGGCAACGCCAGATCGGTATCATCAAAAGCCAGGGTCCAGTTCAGGCCAACAAAGCTGCTGCTATAAGCAATCCGCCAGTGATGATAGGTGCCATCGGTATCGCGTAAAAATTTATCAGTTTGGGTCGAGGTAGAACGATCGACCGTCATTAGTAAAGTGCCGTTTTCATGCAGTTGAAAAGTCTGGAATAACGCCACAATATAATGACCACCACCGGCACCAAAATAATCTGATGCATACCAGTAACCCAGTTTGGTATTTTGGTATGACAATTTGACATAGGCTTCAGGAAAATTAAAAGCTTCGCTGTTGGCGCTGTCACTGCCATGGTAGGTATATTGCGCTACCCCGACATCCAGCAGCCAATCAGGGGTAAGTTGGGTCCAATACCCCACAGTCCCATCAAACTCCAGCTCAGTGCCGGGTGAAAACTTTAC
Organism: Rheinheimera sp. B2H12; assembly: GCF_059620065.1. Lineage (NCBI taxonomy): Bacteria > Pseudomonadati > Pseudomonadota > Gammaproteobacteria > Chromatiales > Chromatiaceae > Rheinheimera > Rheinheimera sp. B2H12. The sequence goes on from NZ_CM184363.1 coordinate 3,782,880, forward strand.
ATTGGAAGCCCACAGGCCAGCATACCACCCCTCCCCACTACTCCAGTCCAGAGTTGGCTGTAAAGCCGGATCGTGCTCGGTCAGCGTGATGCCATTAAACAAATAATTACTGGTGAGGGTTACAGTCGAAGAAACAGCGGCCAAAGCAGGAAAGGAGCAGAAAGTAGCGACTGACAACAGCACAGTGGCTCGAACAGACATAGGCATTCTCCATCAGAGTTGGTCCCACAGCAACGCCAGCACCATGGTAAAGCTGTATCGTAAAGTCATTCACTGAAAAAACAGCACCATGAAACCAGCGGCTTTGGGTTTCAGTTGAATAAGGTATAGCAGAAATGCCCGAAAATGCCTGCGAAAATGTAAAAAAAAATGAATTAACCAATTGAATCAGCAATAAAAAATGTAGCAAGGCACAACAATGTTTCAGGAACAAAGGCCAGCAGCCCTCATTGCCTCCGGTGGCAGGTGGCTGGTGGCTGGTGGCTGGCAACTGCGACTGAGTCGCGGCATGCTCAGTGCGGAAAAAGAATCCCCCGCCGATATGGCAGGGGATTTTGCGTAAACAGTACAGTCGCTTTTGCTGCTTAACCGCTGCAACTGCAAGGCGGTGGCTTACATACCATGTTTGTCAGTATGGCGCATATGCGGGAATAAAATCACATCACGAATGCTGGCGGCATCGGCCAGTAACATCACCAGCCGATCAATCCCAATGCCCTGACCTGCGGTCGGCGGTAAACCGTGCTCCAGTGCAGTGACATAATCTTCGTCATAGAACATGGCTTCGTCATCACCGGCGGCTTTTTGTGCCACTTGTTCATGGAAACGAGCGGCCTGATCTTCGGCATCGTTTAACTCGCTAAAACCATTGCCTAATTCACGGCCACCGATGAAAAACTCAAAGCGGTCCGTGATTTCCGGATTATGGTCGTTGCGACGCGCCAATGGTGAAATCTCAGCCGGATATTCAGTGATAAAGGTCGGTTGTTGCAGCTTGGTTTCGACCAGCTCATCAAAGACTTCCATCAGAATACGGCCATGACCATAATTGGCTTTGACTTCAATGCCTAACGACTTTGCCAGTTCAGCCACAGCTTCACGGCTGGTTAACTGCGCAATGCTCACGTCAGGATTGTAGTGCAGGATAGATTCAGTCACCGACATCCGGGCAAATGGTTTGCCAAAATCAAAAATATGACCCTGATATGGCACTTCAGTGCTGCCCAGTACGGATTGCGCCAGACCGCGGAATAACTCTTCCGTTAAGTCCATCAGATCGTTGTAATCAGCATAAGCCCAGTAGAATTCCAGCATGGTGAATTCTGGGTTATGCCGGGTCGACACACCTTCGTTACGGAAGTTACGGTTCAGCTCAAACACTTTTTCAAAACCGCCCACCACCAGCCGTTTTAAATACAGCTCAGGTGCAATGCGCAGAAACATCTGCATATCCAGCGCATTGTGATGCGTTTCAAAAGGACGGGCCGAAGCGCCGCCAGGAATGCTTTGCAGCATTGGGGTTTCCACTTCTAAAAAGCCTTTACTGTTGAAAAACTGGCGAATGTAAGCCACTGTTTTTGAACGGATTAAAAAGGTTTTACGCGACTGCTCGTTGACAATCAAGTCTAAATAACGCTGCCGGTAACAAGCTTCCTGATCGGTTAAACCGTGGAATTTGTCCGGTAATGGCCGCAATGCTTTGGTCAGTAAACGGATGTCATCCAGCCAAACTGTCAGTTCACCGGTCTGGGTTTTGAACAGCACACCGCTGCCGCCAATGATATCGCCTAAGTCCCACTTTTTAAAACCTTCGTTGTAGACATTTTCCGCCAGACTATCGCGCGCTACATACAGCTGCAATTTACCGCCAACATCGGAAATAGTGGTGAAACTGGCTTTACCCATGATCCGGCGCAGCATCATCCGGCCAGCCACTGTGACACGGATTTTCTTTTCTTCCAGCTCTTCTTTGCTCAGGTGCTCGTACTGGGCATGGATCTGATCCGAAGTGGCGTCACGCCGAAAATCATTCGGAAAGGCATTACCTTGCTCACGCAGTGCTGCCAGCTTATGTTTTCGCTCCGCGATCAGCTTATTGACGTCCTGATGTTCTTCAATCGGATTGTTTTGTTCAGACATTTTAAGTTCCTGATTTTAAGCGAAAATTACAAACCGGCTTTTAAGCTGGCTTCGATAAACTTGTCAAGGTCACCATCTAATACCGATTGGGTATTACGGGTTTCCACCCCAGTGCGCAAATCTTTAATCCGCGAGTCGTCCAGCACATAGGAACGAATTTGACTACCCCAGCCGATATCCGACTTGGTATCTTCCAGTGCTTGTTTCTCAGCGTTTTGTTTTTGCAATTCAAACTCATACAGCTTGGCGCGTAACTGCTTATAAGCGTTATCGCGGTTTTTATGCTGCGAACGGTCGTTTTGACACTGCACCACAATATTGGTGGGTAAGTGAGTGATACGGACCGCAGAGTCGGTTCTGTTGACGTGCTGACCACCGGCACCGGATGCGCGGTAGGTATCAATCCGCAGATCAGCCGGGTTAATTTCAATTTCGATGTCGTCATCGACTTCCGGCGACACAAAGACTGAAGCAAAAGAGGTATGGCGGCGGTTGCCGGAATCAAACGGACTCTTGCGCACGAGCCGGTGCACGCCGGTTTCAGTGCGTAACCAGCCATAAGCATATTCGCCGGTAAACTTGATGGTACAACCTTTAATACCGGCGACATCACCATCTGTGACTTCATACAGCTCAGGTTTAAAGCCTTTAGCTTCACCCCAACGCAGATACATCCGCATCAGCATGCTGGCCCAGTCCTGCGCTTCGGTACCACCAGAACCAGATTGAATGTCCAGGTAGCAATCGCTTGGATCACTTTTGCCGGAGAACATCCGGCGGAATTCCAGCTTGGCCAGTTGCGCTTCCAGATCGGCCAGCTCAGTTTGCGCTTCAACAAAGGTATCTTCATCTTCAGCTTCAACGGCCAGTTCAACTAAACCAGCAACGTCTTCCAGACCCTGATCAAGTTTATCGATAGTGCCGACAATTTGTTCCAGCGCCGAACGCTCCTTGCCAAGCGCCTGCGCCCGTTCCGGATTATTCCACACTGCCGAATCTTCAAGTTCGCGCGAGACTTCTTCTAACTTTTCTTTTTTCGCATCGTAGTCAAAGATACCCCCGAAGCACGTTAGTGCGTTCAGTTAAGTCTTTGATACTGTTATAAACTGGGTTGACTTCAAACATGATTTTTAAATGCGCCATAAAAATAAGGCGGCAATTGTAGCAAAATTTCACCAGCAGGTGCAGCCTTTTACATGCGCTACGCAGCGCAGACACCACAAAATACTCAGCCAACGGCTTAGTGCCTGTTAGCTAGCTCTAGTGCTGAATAACTATAGCCAATATGCTGACAATTCGTATCTAATGCATTTACCTATCTGCCATGGAGTGCAATTTATGTTTGCCAGTAAAGTATTCAGGTTTTGGTTTATTTCTGCCCTGCTGGTGTGGCTGCTGCTATTTAACCTGATGAATGACTTAAATTTTTTAATTGAACATTGGTATTACCCGGCCATTATGGTGCTCGGTGCCTTTGTAGCAGGCGTGACACCGGAAGGCGGTGGCGCTGTCGCTTTTCCGATGCTGAATATTTTTCTCAGTGTGGATCGTGAAATGGCACGGGATTTCAGTCTGATGATCCAGAGTGTCGGCATGACCAGCGCCAGTATTTTTATTCTGACCCATAGCGCCAGCCGACTGGCAACCTACAAACCGTTGCTCTGGATGATCCCTTTTGCATTCAGTGGTTTTATCCTGGGTATGCAGTTATTGCAGCATTTACCTGTGTATATCATCCAGGCTTTATTTTTAAGTCTGATCACCAGCTTTGCGCTGATTTACAGTCTGGGTCAGCATCGCGGCTGTCAGGCGCATTTACCCGTGCTGAAATTGTCGGATCGGGTTTTTCTGGTGCTGATGCTGCTGTTAGGTGGTTGCTGTGCCAGCTTATTTGGCACAGGAGCCGATATCATTCTGTATACCTTGTTAGTGACGCGCTTTCGGATGCAGGAAAAAATTGCCACCCATATCTGTATCATGCTGATGGCCGCAATCAGTGTGCTGGGTTTTGCCTATCGTCATCTGTATGATCAGCAACTGAGCGACTACCAGTTCCAGACCTGGCTTTGTGCCTATCCGGTGGTGTTATTGATGGCGCCGTTTGGTGCTTACGTACTGCACCGGATTAACAAAGAAATTATGCTGCGGGGGGTCGCTCTGCTGAATATTGGTCAGCTCGGGTATTTTATCTGTGTCAAACCAACGCTGGACAAAGCCTTGTGGGCAGCGTTTTTCACCTTGCTACTGTCCATGTTATTTTACTGGTTAATCAGTAGCCTGAGTAAAACTCCCGTCAATACGGTCAAAGAAGCGGAAGTCAACTAAGTTAACCAGAACTCGGGTTAAGTTAACACGATAAAAAAACCAGCGTTCGTTTTATCCAAAACGTGCGCTGGTTTAAGTTACAAGGCGGTCATCTGCCTGACCAATAACTGCAAATTTTGCTGATCCCGAAAATCATTGATATCGAGCTGAAAAGCCAGTTGCACCTGCTGCACATTGGCATTGGGCCAATTCTTGTTGTCAGCGTTAAACCAGATAGCATCGACCAATTTGCCATCACTGGCTTGTAACATCATTTTCAGATGTTTATCGCCCAGCAGCCGCTGTTGCACCAGTTTAAACCGGCCTTCGAACACAGGTTCCGGAAAAGATTGACCCCAGGGCCCGGCTTGCTGCAGCAATTCCGCCACCTCAGTACTCAGGTACTGCGGTGCTAATTCACCATCGGTAAATATCACTGCAGTTAATAACTCGGGCGTCAGATACTTTTTGCTGACAAAATTCAGCGCCAGCTTAAAAGTATCCAAGCGATCTTCTGCTATCGTCAGGCCTGCCGCCATGGCATGGCCGCCAAACTTTTTAATAAGCCCAGGGTACTGACTGGAAATTTCTTCCAGCAAATCACGGATATGCACCCCATGCACTGAACGGGCCGAGCCTTTTAATTCGCCGTCATCGCCTTTGGCAAAAGCAATCACCGGCCGGTGAAAACGTTCTTTCACCCGCCCCGCCAGAATACCAATCACGCCCTGATGCCAATCAGGCTGATACAGACAGAGACAATCCGGTAATTCCTGTTCAGCCAACGACAGCTTTTGTAAAAGCGCCAGCGCTTCCGTTTGCATGCCTTGTTCAATCTCACGCCTTTCCACGTTCAGACTGTCCAGTTCAGCGGCCAGTTGCCGTGCTTTGGGCAAATCAGGAGCCAGCAAACAGGCAATTCCTATCGACATATCATCCAGCCGGCCAGCCGCATTCAGTCTGGGAGCCAGGGCAAAACCAAAATCTGTCGCCGTCAGTTTTTCAGCTTTGCGTTTGGCCACATCAATCAGCGCCTGAATACCTGGCCGTACTTTACCGGCCCGGATCCGCTGCAAACCCTGATGCACCAGAATGCGGTTATTACTATCGAGCGGCACCACGTCAGCAACAGTGCCAAGTGCAACTAAATCCAGTAATTCAGCCAAATTGGGTTCAGCTTGTTGGCTAAAAGCCCCCCGCTGCCGTAACGCCGAACGCAGCGCCAACAGCAGATAAAAAGCCACTCCCACGCCAGCCAACGCTTTACTGGCAAAACCACAGCCAGGCTGGTTGGGGTTGACTATCGCATCAGCTGCTGGCAACTCAGCGCCGGCTAAATGGTGATCGGTCACTAAAACTTTGACGCCGGCCTGCTTGGCTAACCAGACGCCTTCGATGGCAGAAATGCCATTATCGACGGTGATAATCAGCTCAGCGCCCTGCGCCACGGCCAGTTCAGCCATTTGCGGCGATAAGCCATAACCAAACTCAAAGCGGTTCGGCACCAGATATTCCACCCGCCGAAAGCCAAAAGCGGCCAGTCCGGCCAATAACACCGCGGTACTGGTAGCACCATCGGCATCAAAATCGCCGACAATAATAATTTGCTGCTGTTGCTCCAGCGCTGCGATTAACAGCGCTACCGCCTCCGGCATACCTTTTAATTGACTAAAAGGCAATAAATGCGCAGCTGAACGTTGCAATTGCGCTGGCAAACCAATACCACGATGGGCATATATCCGCTGTAACACCGGGTGGACCGGCAACTGAAAAGCCGCCTCGGTCTGCACCGGGCGGACTTGTAATAAAGGCACCGGCTGATTCATCGGATTATTTTGCAACCTTAGTTGCCAAGGCCGCTGCTAAGGCAGCCGCTGGTTGATAACCCGGAATTAAACTGCCATCCGGTAACACAATAGCCGGGGTGCCACTGATACCAAAACTCTGTCCCAATGCATAATGCTCGGCCACTTTATTGCTGCATTGTTTCGCATCAATGCTGTCACCTGCTTTGGCCGCGGTCATGGTCTGCTGCGGATTTTTCGCACACCAGATCGATTGCAACTCCTGATAAGTGCCACCTTGCAGTCCACCGCGTGGAAATGCCAGGTAACGCACGCTGATACCCTGGTCCAGATAGGTTTGCAGTTCGTTATGCAACTTGCGGCAGTAGCCACAGCTGGTGTCAGTGAAGACAGTAATCACATGTTTTTCGTTTTTGGATTTAAATTCAATACTTGAATCCAGATATTTTGCCACGCCTTCTTTGCGCACAGCCTGCAAAATCTGGTCATTTAATAACATTTTATTTTTCAGGTCGTACACATTACCTTCAATCAGGTACTGGCCATTGTTGGCCGCGAAAAACAATCCTTTATCCGTCAGCACCTGCAACATGCCCGGAATAGGTGAATCCGCCACTGAATTAATCTGCAGGCCGATATCGGCAAAAGCAGTCTTTAATGTACTATCTACCGGGACTTTAGCCTCGGCTGCAACAGCACTGAATGCCACCATCAGACCCAAAAAAACACCTTTCATTGTCCTATTCCTGTTTGTGATCCCCACTTCAGCCGACTGACTGCTATGGTGGATGAAGCTGTAAAAATTAAAATTCTGCCATCGCTTGCTGCTGATGAACGGCGATTGATAATTGCCACTTTGGCATAAAATGGCGGCCGGAGCCAGAACGTTTGCCGCGTCAACTGGCCAGCCAGCCGATTGCACCTGCGACAACCTGGATTTATCAAAGTGTCAGCGCCCCCTAGTCCATGCAGCTAGCTTATCCTTGCGCGGAACATGAAGCAAATTATTAACAATAAGTCCGCTCACTGAGCACGCGGCTGGCTTTGTGCTCGCCACGCCATCTGCTAAACTGTGACTCTTTTTGTTGTTGTCAGGCCCGTTATGTCTCTTAAAATTGCGGTTTTTTACGGTTCTACCACTTGTTATACCGAAATGGTGGCAGAAAAAATTCAGGCGCTGCTCAGTCAGGATCCACAATTGCCGGCAGGCAGCAGTGTAACCTTGCACAATTTAAAACAGCAGCCACTGGCGAAAATGACCGAGTACGATCTGTTGATCCTTGGGATTTCCACCTGGGATTTTGGTGAACTGCAAGAAGACTGGGAAGCGAAGTGGGACGATATCAGCCAGGTTGATTTAAGCCATAAAGTAGTAGCACTGTATGGCATGGGTGACCAGCTTGGTTATGCCGAATGGTTTCAGGATGCGCTGGGTATGTTGCATCATGCGATTGCCGAGCAGGATTGTCAGCGCATCGGTTTTTGGTCAACCGAAGGCTATGATTTTATTCGCTCCAAAGCCGTGACTGAAGATGGCGACTGGTTCTACGGTCTGGCACTGGATGATGAAAATCAGTATGACCTGACCGACGAACGTTTATCGGTCTGGTTGCAACAACTAGTGGCGGAAATGACTGATTTGAAACTATTTTAACGGCTTGCCATTTCGTCACAGTTTTTTGCGACTTTATCGCTACTGCTCAAAAAATAGCTTGCAGCTGGCCTCTTCTTTGCATAGAATGCGCGCCACTGAAGGGCAAGTCAGCTGAAAAGCTGATCACGCAAAGCTGCAGGTCTACCGGTTTTATTACCCATGACGGCTGAGCTACCATCGTTTAACGATGTCAGTCAACACTGTTGTTTTGTGTGACTGCGTGCTGGGATCCCACCTGCCTTTCCGAGACCACTTGTTGCATCAACAATTACTTATTGGACCCGGAGCTGGCTATGACACTGAAATTCTTACCTCTGATCGCTGTTTTCACTGCACCATTATTCACCACATCTGTCAGTGCCAACGATCAACTGGCGCAATCCTTTTGTTCTTACGTCGCCAGCAACGACAAAAACAACCTGCGTAAAACCTTGTCTGAAAGCAGAATGCGGCTGAAAAACGTCTATGACGGTATTGCCTGTGATGGTCTGCCGATGATCCGGTTTGCCATCAAGCACAATGCTGCTGACGTGGCCGAGTTCATTATCAAACAGTTACCGGGCAGCCAGGTTGCCAAAATGGGTGATGCTGAGTGGGCCGCCAGCAATGGTTTTGCTGCCTCGCCAATTATTGAAACCATCAAAGCGCGTAGCGCCAGCTAAGGCTCAGACCACGACTGGCGAAGCCGCTGTTCGCAGCTAAAGCTAGCATGGTTAAAAAAAGCAGCTCAGGCTGCTTTTTTTGATCGCCCGGGCCGCACCGCCAGCTCAGCTGGTATTTACCAGAGCTTATCTTCGCTATGGTTTTCAGCCGTGCTGGCAAGCGACTGCAACCAATGGCGTAATTGCGGTTCTGCTTTCACCAGTTGCCAGCGCTGACAACCATTAAAAGCCGCATAATCGGCAAAAGCTCGCACTAAGGCGCGGCCAAAGGCTGCGCGCTGCGGTGGTTGCCAGGTCAGCACCAGGTGTTGTAACAACAGCACTTGCAGCTTTCGATCGGCTTTCACATCAACCTGACCCACCAGTTGTTGCCGATAGACAATCGCCAGATTGTAATAGCCAACTTGACGCTTGGCGGCTGGCAGGTACACTTCCAGTTGAAAATCAGCAGCATACCAATGCTGTACCCGTTGACGCTGGATCAATAAATTATCAAATGGATTGAGCAACCAAACCCTGGCCGGTGCCCGCAGCAACGCTGGCAACTGTTGCCGGTAAAAATACTGCTGTCCCTGCAGGGCAAAACAAGCCAGCTCCCCACCCGCTTGCCGCTCCAGCAATTGTTGCAACACCGCTTTTTTCAAACCTTGGCGTAAATAACTGATCTGGGCTGCGGTGGCAAAACCATGACTATCAAGACAGCGATTGATCAGATAACTGACCATCTCCGACAGATCCGGCAGCCGCTGATCCACTCCCGCTGGCAATACCCTTTCTGTTAAATCAAATACTTTTTGAAACTTGTCACGGCGCAGCACCATCAGCTCGCCTTGCATAAACAGCTGTTCCAGCGCCTGTTTGGCCGGTTGCCAATCCCACCAACTGCCTTTTTTCTGCTCGGTTTTGACAAAATCACTGGCCTTTAGCGGCCCTTCCTGACTGATCCTGTGGCGAACCAGCTGCATTTGTTGATGATCAGCGGCAAACCAGTGCTTTTTGCCCTGTTGCAACTGGGTCTTGCGAAACAAACTATAGCGATAATCGGCCATTGGCAGGTAAGCAGCGGCATGCGACCAGTACTCAAAAATTTGCCCGCTGGCCTGTAACTGGGCCAGCCAGTCCGGCTGATAATCGCTGAGTCTGCTGTGCAGGATATGATGATGGGCTCTTTGCACCACATAAATGGAATCAATTTGCAAATAACCCAATTGCTGAATGAGCTGCAAAGTACGGGCAGGACCGGTGTGCACACTGCCACGACCATAATTTGGCAAATGCAGCCCCTGCAGTTGCTGATTTAATTGCACCAACTCAGCGGGACTGAGTGGTAAATCACTGAGTTGGCTCATTGGGCTCCGGTTAAAATTTCAGATAAAAATCCCGTAATAACTGCCGATAGGCCGGGCTGTATTGCCCTTGCTGATCTCGGATCAATAAAGTTTCAGCGACCGGCTCGGACTGGGGGCGGCCTGTGTCTATTACAGGCCGGCTCAGGGTCAGCAGCCGGCGCAGCGGCGGTTTGGCCGGCACAGTTTGCACCAGACAATGCCTTGCCAACTGCCAGCCAGCAGGCAAGGCTAGCGCCAGCAATAAGCTGGCTTCAGCGCAGGGCAACACCAGACTGAATTGACCATCGGCAGTCAGTAATTGTGCCACCACCCGCAACAAATCAGCAAAGGGCAGCGAATCGGTATGCCTGGCTTGCTGCCGCATGGCATCCGTGCTTTTGAGTGCCCCGACAAAAAACGGTGGATTACTGATGATCAGACGATAGCGGCGTTCAGACGGATGGTCAGCACTGGCCGGATAGGTTAGAATGTCGCCTTTGATCAGCCGCAAGCGTCCGGCAAATGGACTGGCGGCAAAATTCTGTGCTGCCACAGCTGCAGCACTGGCATCAAGCTCAATCGCGTCAATCTGACTTTGCAGACAGCGTTGGGCCAGCATCAGACTCAGAATACCGCTGCCGGTGCCGATATCCAGCAGTGCCCCCTGGGCTGGCACCTGAGTCCAGGCTCCAAGTAACAAGGCGTCAGTGCCGACTTTCATGGCGCAGTCGCCATGATCGACATAAAATTGTTTGCAGCGAAAACCTGTGCTCATGTTCGGCCCGGGACAACAAAAATGAATAGCTCAACGTCCCTGCGTCTGACCTATGTCATTGGCAGTTCAATCTGTGCAGCAGGACTATTTACCAGGTTGGCAGTGTAAGCCATTCGGGCTGAGGTTGTCAGCCCGAAACAGACAAAACCGGCCTGGCCGACTAAAATTAGTAAGTTTATTAAAAAAAAGGTACTGTGACTGTGACTGAAGCAATCAGCCAAGCCGAAATAACTTCATTTAACGATTTCCAGTTTGATGATGACATCAATAAAGCCTTGAGTTTTGGTGGTTTTCAAAAACCAACCAGCATCCAGCAACTGGCAATCCCAGTGGCGATGGAAGGCCGCGATATCTTAGCCAGCGCCCCCACCGGCACTGGTAAAACCTTAGCATTTTTATTACCGGCAATTCAGTATCTGATTGATTTTCCAAGAAGAGACCCAGGCTTTGCCCGCGTGTTGATCATGACGCCAACCCGTGAACTGGCTTATCAGATTTATGAACAAATCAAAATGCTGACCCAGTTCACCACTTTAAACACCGGGGTGATTACGGGCGGTATTAACTACGGCAGCCATAAAGAAACTTTAGAAAAAAACAACGACTTACTGGTAGCCACACCAGGCCGTTTGATTGAATACCTCAATGAAGAAAGTTTTCATGCGGATGAAGTGGAAGTGCTGATCCTGGATGAAGCCGATCGGATGCTGGACATGGGTTTTGTCGGGGAAATGGATCGGATTATCCTCGAAGCCAAACGCCGTCGGCAAACCATGTTGATTTCTGCCACTTTGGAAGGCGTCGCCATCAGTCGTTTTTCCAGCCGGGCTCTGAAAGAGCCAGTATTGCTGGAAGCAGCGCCACCGCGGCGTGAAATGGGTAAAATCACCCAGTGGGTCCATCTGGCCGATGACGCCGACCACAAGCTGGCCTTGTTGATCCATTTGCTAAAACAGCCGGAAATGAGCAAGGTGCTGGTGTTTATCAAAACCAGAGAGCGGCTGGCGACCTTAACAGGTCAACTGGAAGCTGCTGGCATTAAAACTTGCTGGCTGCAAGGCGAGATGCCGCAGGACAAACGGATGCAGGCGATGTCCAGATTCAGCAATGGTCAGGTGCGGATTTTGTTGGCCACCGACGTCGCGGCCCGTGGTCTGGATATTGAGGATATCAGCCATGTGATCAACTATGATATGCCACGCACTGCAGATGTCTATATTCACCGGATTGGCCGTACTGGCCGCGCCGGCAAAAAAGGCATCGCCATTTCGCTGGTCGAAGCCCATGATATTGGCATCGTTGGCAAAGTGGAACGTTACACTGAACAAGCGTTAAAACGGCGGGTTATTGAAGAATTAAGGCCAAAACACAAAGAAGCCAAAGCGCCGGGTAAAACCAAAAAACCAAAATCTGTTGCCAAGAAAAAAGCGCTGAAAAAGGCCGCTAAAGCGCGCGGGTAACCTCAGCATCAGGCGAAGTTGACGACCCTGAGTCAGCAACTTCGCGTTTTGCGGTGTTCCACGAATGTGCTCCACGAATGTGTTGCCTAAAAATGCCATTTCACTAACAGATTCAGATTGGACTCGCGGGTCGGTCGCTGCGGCGTATCCGCCAGTCCGAACCGGTGTCGCCAGTAGACGTACTCTACTCCCAAATACAAAGGTGAGCTGAGATCCAGCAACGGATGCAGCGCCCATTTTAGCTGCGAAGTCCAGTTCAGCTGTGTTTGCTGGCTCCCCGCCGGACTGGCCCAGTCGACAAAACCATCATACAACCACTGCTGACCAAACAGCTGAAACGGCAAACCCCAGACCAGTGTCGCCTGCCAATTGTCGATACTGTGCTCATTTTCTCGTCGCAACAGGTTCAGCTTGCTGTATTTAAAGCCAGGAATAGCAAAATCCAGCCCGACGCCATACAGATAATTAGTCTGGGTCCGTGACATCTCGACCTGTGTTGACAGCAACACATCTGTCAGCATCCCCCTGCTAAGCTGCCTGCCGCTAAGTTTGCTAAAGCTGAACCTGGGTGCCCATTCGGCATAATTATTCCGACTCCCATCCTCACCACGTAAATGATCATAAAATAAAAAACTATCGCCCCAACTGGTGGCTGCACTGTGCTCAAAGGTCAGCACTTGCTGTTTGGGAAAATACACCCGGTAATGTTCCCCTTGCAGCAGGCTGACACTAAAGTCCTGCCACAGAACTTTGGCCGGCACCGCACTGCTTAGCAACAGACAGCACCAACAGCCTAACCTGACGGACATAAAAGCTCCTTGTACATGGCTCCAGCACAGCTGCTCCAGCGCTGCTGTTCCAATACTACTGTTCCAGTACCCCTGCGGTCGTGGTCTGTCAGTTATAGATCAAAGTTCGGCCGGTCGCTGCACAGAGGCACAGAATTTAGCGCAGGGACTGTCAACTGTCGGTAAAAATCTGCTAACCTCAGGCCGGGTCGTTGAAAAAGGAACATCAATGCAATATCACCGACGCAGACCTTTGCTGCTCCTGTTGCTGCTCAGCGTTGGGTTAACTGCGCTGTCAAGCTGGCAACTGCAGGCCGCAGCGCCGGTATTGAAAGTCGGTATTGGCTTTAGTGATCAAATCAATGGCAGCCGGACCGGTCCGGCCAATAACTTTGATATTTTGTTCAGTTATCTGTTACTGACCGAATTGGGTTATCAGGTGGAATTTGTGGTAGCACCATACGCCCGGCTGACGCGTCTGCTCAGCGAAAAAAAAATTGATGTCGCCACCCGCCAGGCTCAGCAATTGCCTGATCTCAGTTACAGCAGCTCTTATCTGCAATTTCAGAACAAAGTGTTTGCCCTGCACAGTTTCAAGCGGTCACTGACGCGACTGACCGATCTGGCATGTTGTCAACTGACCGCTTTTCAAAACGCGCATCTGGCGCTCGGACCTGCTTTTGCTGAGGTCAGCCGTCAGGCCAGCAGTTATCAGGAAATGCTGGATCATACCCAGGCCATTCAGATACTGCTCAAAGGCAGAACTCAGTTGCTGGTGATGGATGAAGCCACTTTTTACCAGCGTTTAGCAGAGCTGAATATCGGCAGAGAGCAGATCCGCAGTTTCCATCTCTTACCGCTGGTGCAATACCGGCTGGCCTTTCATCAGCCTGCACTGCAGCAACAAACAGAAACGAAATTACGGCAATGGCTGCGCACGGATCAGATCCAGAAAATTCGCCGGCGAGCCCAACAATCCCCGACAGAAATCAGCAGTTTACTGCGCCGTCACATGCACTGAGAATATTTCATTTAATCTATTCGGTTAAGCTAAGCTTATGTTTTCAGTGCTGATGCAACACTGCGCAGCCAAATAGATTAAGGATATGCTATGCCACAACTTTCGATCAGCCGCCGCATTATGTTACTGGCGATATTGCCAGTGGCTGTACTGGCGCTGATATTAACTTTGTTTGCCATTCAGCATAGCCAGGCGGTGGCAAAACTCAGTGCTGAGCAACTAAAAAACTCGCTGTATCAGGAACGCAAACATCAGTTAGATGCACTGCTGGAACTGGCAGTCAGTGCCAGTAACAGCACTGACGATACAGAGCAGAAAAAAACCATCTTACGTACTTTGCGTTATGACAATGGCAACAACTATTTTTTTGTTTATGACCAGGCCGGCGTACAGGTCGTCAGTGCGGACAATCCGGAGCGGGAAGGCAAAAATTTTCTGCAATCCACCAGTCCGGACGGGCGCAAACTGGTGCAGGAATATCTGGCAGCCGCCAGCCAGGGCGGTGCTTACGTGCAATATAACTGGCCCAGGGCTGGCAGCTCAGTCCCCTCCCCTAAGCTGGCTAAAGCCATCCGCTTACCTGGTACCGACTGGGTGCTGGCCACCGGATTTTATATTGACGATCTGGAACAAAGCATTGCGGCGTTGCAACAACAAAGCGCCGACGAAATGCGCTCTGGTGTGATCCAGTCCGTGTTGATTGCAACTGCGCTGGTGGCATTAATGGCAACGCTGGGCATGTTTTTTGCCCGTACTATTACAGGTCCACTCAGCGGCGCCGTTGCTGCAATGCAGGATATTGCCAGTGGAGATGGCGATCTGAGCCGCCGGCTGGATAACAGTCAGGGTCATGAACTGGGGGCGTTGGCGGATGCTTTTAATGCTTTTGCTGGTCAAGTCAGTCTGCTGGTGACTAATATCCGTGGGTCAGTGCAGTTATTGCGCCAAGCTGGCGACGAACTGGCATTACTGATGCAAAACACCGCCAGCGGCGTGCAAACCCAGCATGCCGAAAGTGATCAGGTCGCCACTGCAATGCATCAAATGGCCACCACGGCGCAGGATGTCGCCAACAGCGCCAGTGGCGCGGCGCAAGCCGCCCATGAAGCTGCGCGTCAGGTTGAACGTTCAGCCAGTATTCTGGATGCAGCTATCAGCGTCATCCACAGCCTGGAACAACAGGTCGATACTGGCGTCACCGTGATCAATGCCGTCGGGACTGAATCCAACCAAATCGGCTCGGTGCTGGATGTCATCAGGGGTATTGCCGATCAAACCAATTTGCTGGCACTCAATGCAGCTATCGAAGCTGCCCGCGCTGGTGAACAAGGCCGTGGTTTTGCAGTCGTGGCTGATGAAGTGCGGACGCTGGCAGCCCGTACCGCCAGCAGCACCGATGAAATTAATAAAATGATTGCCAGATTACAGCAGGGCGCCAGAGAAGCGGTCGGTGCTATTGGCCAAATCAAACAACAGAGCCAATACACCGTCCAGGAAGCGAGCAAAGTGGAAGCTGCCCTGGCGGAGATCCGCACTGCGGTGACGACCATTAACGATATGAACAACCAGATTGCCAGTGCCGCTGAACAACAAACCACAGTGTCGGAAACCATCAACCAGAATGTGCATCAGATCGTGCTGATTGCTGGTGAAACCGCGACCGGCACCGAGCAGGCCTCACAAATTACCAGACGACTGGCCAGTCTGGCAACGGAGCTGAATCAGCTGGTTGGTCAGTACCGAACCTAACACGACAGAGCCAGGCGCAGCTCAATGGCTGCGCCTGATGGCCACGTATTTACAGCGCAAAGGCATAACTGAATTTCAGAAACACCGAACGCTGATCCCTGGTTAACTGCTGAATTTCGTCACTGCTGAAGGCATTGTCACTGTAACCGGCAAAAAACAAGGTTTGCGGATTCAGTTTGTAGGAGTACAGCAATTGTGAGCCGAGGGTTTTCTCATGTGCTGTAACTTCTCCAATATTATTCAATGGATTATGCCGGATATCGGCATAAATCAGCGCCAGTCGGACAAAACTACGTACCGAAAACTGATAGCTGAGCCGGAGATCGGTCAGATTGGCGGTAAATACCTCTGCATTGGCCGCATCCAGCGTGCGGTAAGTATGGCGGGCCTGCAGTTGTAAATGCCGGTTCAGATGCCATTTCAGTTCCGGCACCAGTTCCAGCCCATCACCGAGCCGGTTATTGCGAAAATCCAGTGTTTTGCCGGTTTCGGCTTCGACCCCGAGAAAAAGCCCGGCCAGTGGCTGAAATTCAGCGCCGGCGCTGAACAGCTTTTCCGCAAACAACGCCGTATTGGCATCAATCTTTAACAGGTTCTGATCTAGCCGGCTGCCAACGCGGTCACGCCGGGTGGCCCCGACAAAACCATTCGATTGCTGTTGTCCTTCCCACTGCAGTTCCAGCTCAGCTTCTTTTTCCAGCAACTCCCCCTCACTGTTATGGCTGATGTCCCAGTCGGCCCAGATTTTAAACCGGCTGAGCCATTGTTGCTGATAAAACCATTGATAACTGCCGCCATGGGTTTGTTTAGTCCAGTCGGTTTGTGGCAGATAACCCAAATCAGCGCGGAAATCTTCCCCCATCGCCTGATAACGGCTGTACCAGCTCCAGTCGCGGTTTTCATGCTCATAAGCCAGATATTGCGCCTGATCGGTCAGGCCATCACCCTGCGTTCTTAAACGCGCCTCCGCCGATAACTGTTGCTGCAGGCTCTGTGGATACGCACTGTCGCTGTAAAGCCACTGTGCAATGACCTTATTCTGGGCATCCAACTGGTATTTTAAATCGGCACCCGTCACATGGTTATGATAATGCTCTGACTGGCGGAAAGTGCTGATCAGACCCAGCGACAAAGCCCGGTTTAAATCATGCCGATAGCGCAGTACGGCGTTTTCACTTTTCTCATCCAGAAAGGCAATATCTGAACTGACATTGCCAGGCACAATAAAGGTGGTGGTTTTATCATTGGCGGCAAAAAAAGCAAAAGAATGCTGTTGTTGCCGGCCGGTTAAACGCACGCCAGCATCCGGTGACGACACATTGCGGGTGTACACCAGATCAAGCGGTGAGGCAAAATAGTCGGCATTATCGAGAAAGAAACTGCGTTTTTCGTTAAAAAACAAGGCAAAAGTATCATTGACTGACACCTGGGCTTCATCGGCTTCAACCTGAGAGAAATCCGGATTTAAGGTGGCGTTAAAATTGATATCCGGGGTAATACCCCATTTTAAATCAAGGCTGGGTTCCAGATTATTGTTGGTCCGCCAGTCTGAGTGACCTTCGCGACTGAGGGTACGCTGTTGGTCGGCACCAGCCACCAAGGCTGGTACTAACGTCAGATTGTTGCCGGATTTAGCGCCGGCAAAACCAGTGGCGGTGCTCATCTGACAGATCCAACAAGGATCCTGCCGCGAAATCTGATTACTGGACAACCGGTGTCTGACATCACGCGGATAAAACCGCAGTAATTCCAGTTTCCATTTTTGCAGCGACTGCTGCTCGTTAAAATTCAGCATTCGCAGCGGGATGGCCACTTCAACCTGATAACCCTCATGGGTAATTTTACCGGCACTGTGCCAGATCCCGTCCCAGGCATCACTTTCCATTTTGGTAATTTCGTTTTCAATCGAATCCGCCTGCACGCCAAGCGGATTAATAAAAAACTGATAGGCCAGTTTACTGTCATGATAGGTATCGATTTTGATACCGACACTATCGTCATCCCAGACTTTATCGCGGTCGCGGTAAAAAGCCCGGATGGCAGTTGGTTCCGGATCTTTGGCGACAAAAGCGACATAAAAATACTTGCCATCTTCCATCACATAAGCCGTGGTCTTTACCGGTGCCGGACTGTTTTCTGCCGGCCAGGTATCATAAAGCAGCTCTATCGGACTGGCTTGTTGCCAACTACTTTCATTCAGCTCGCCATCAATTTCAATCGCCACTGTGGTTCTGGGGATACGAATATCGGCCCAGACGGGTACAGTCAGCGTCAGGCCAAGACTTAGCCCACACAGCAGCGGAGTGATCCAGCGCGGTATTTTTTGCGTTAACACTGTGGCAACAGGCCGTAAAGTAAAACTTGTCATTCTGGATCCATCTGGCAGCAAAGATGTCAGCGGCCGGCAGTGTGCTGGGCACGGCTTCCCTGACAACAGAAAATTGCGACGACTATAAAGAGACCTTGGCGGATTGACAAACAGATGCGGCGAAATTGCGGTTTATATCGACGATAAAAAAACCGGTGTTACCTGACGCACCATAAAGGGTACAAAGGTTAACAAACACCGGTTTTCCAAAGGAACAGACATTAAATCAGCATCTTAGTGCTCCCAACTTAACGTTCCCAATAAGCTTCTTCCAGACTGTCTTCTTTTTCCGGTAATCCCCGTGATAACCGTGGCGCATTTTGCACCAGAATGGCGTAGCTGACCCGATTGGCATATTTACAGATCTGGGCAAACGAAGAGTACGCCAGATAAGGCAGTTCATGTTTGCTCGACAGCGGCAGCGCGTGGCGGTGGTAATGATTGGCGGCAATATCATGCAAAATAGCAGCTAAGGCACCATCACCGGCACCATTGGTATTTTTGATCCGTTCAGGCCCACCCAGATAAGGGTCAATATGTGAAAATACTTTCACCGGTTGTTTGCAATGCTGGCGCTGGACTGGCCGGCTAAATTCAAACTGATTGTAATCGGCAATGGTACCGGATTTTATCGGATTCGAGGTTTCCCGCTTGCCGGCTTCATCGGTGTAACCACACAGATATAAACCTTCAGCTCCAGCCGTGATCAACACCATATCGGTCAGTTCCAGCGCAGCTTCGGCCGCTTGCAATGGATCGGCAAAACCAGTCAGTGCTTCAGCTTCCAATTCGTTCATCGCCAGCACATCCACATACTGCCGCACTGTGGTTAAGATCAGCTCGCGATGTTCTTCCACCAGATGTTTAGTACCAAGACTCATCACCACAGGTACCTGATATTGGTTGGCGACCTGCAATAAACGCAACATCGCCTGCTGGATCGGCTGACCCACAGCCCGCAGCGGATAAGCACTGACCACCACAGCCGCAGCACCGGCAATAATTTGCTCCGGAATATATTCAGGGGTTAACGCATCCATTGCGCCCGGATCGATCACAAAAGTACGTTCGCCATCCGGCGTAATCATGGTGATACCACGACCGATATCGCCATGCACCCCTTGCAAATGGTTCATATCGACCTTGGAACTGGTATGGCACAGATAATGATAAGCCGGGCTACCCAGTTGAATATTGGCCGACATCACCCCCAGCAACACCGATTTATCATCGGCCAGCACTGAATAGTTATGAATGGTATTGCCAATGGTGCCACCGGCAAAATGGTCTGAAATAGCAGCGTTCTGCACTAATTCCTGATAAATCAAATCGGCTTTGCCGTGTTCAACCAGGTTAGATAAGCCTTTGCCAATATTATACTTTTCTAAAAATTGGTCGGAAACATTGGCAATGACATCAACGATGGTCTGATCCAGCCCCACCACATAAGTGTCCAGTTCAGGCCGCACTTCAAAGCTGGGCAGTTGTAATTTAGGCTGGGATACCGGGAAATAATGCTTCAGTTTACGGCGGCCGGGAAATTTCATCGTCAAGTCTCAATAAAGGTCAGGCCAGTATTTTAGCAAATGCCGACTGAAAAGCGCAGCAGCAATTTTGCTGCTGTGCTTTTGCTGCACTGAAGAGCGCCGCAGGTGATGGCAGGATATTATTGGTTAATTCGTTGCAAATCCATCGGACCACTCGTTGCAGCTAACTTACCACCTGAATCAAAACTTTACTCTGATTGCAGGGCCTTAAACGTGAAAAACAGTCAAAATCTCAAAGTGGGGATAGCTACTTCAGAATGTAGCTCCACTTTAGATGTATTGGAAGTGGATAAAAGCACTTGCTACATGTGGGTGTACGGCTGTGGTGTGGAAGGCTCAAACGGTTCAAAACTGGTGCTGTTCGATTACCAAGACGGCCGCAGCGGCCAACATCCCGTACAGTTCCTCGAAGGTTATACCGGCTATTTACAAGTCGATGGTTATGCCGGTTACGAACAAACAGCAGCCACTTTAGCGGGTTGCTGGGCGCATGCGCGTCGCAAGTTTATCGAAGCGCAGCAGGCTCAAGGGAAAGGCAAAACCGGCAAAGCGGACTGGGCATTGAACCAAATCCAAAAGTTGTATGCGCTGGAAAGCGAACTGAAGACCCAATCGTTCGAAGTAAAACAGCAACAACGTCAGCAAGTTGCCGCACCGCTACTGCAGCAACTGTGGGACTGGTTGGAGAAATCCAAAGACACCATCCCCAAAGAAAGCCTGGTCGGTAAAGCTATCAGCTACACCCAAAATCAGTGGCCGAAGCTCATCAGGTATCTCGAAGATGGCCAACTCAACATCGACAACAACCGTGCTGAGCGCGCAGTAAAACCCTTCGTCATCGGCCGAAAAGCCTGGCTGTTTGCCAACACCAGAACCGGTGCAACTGGCAGCGCCGTGCTGTACAGCATGGTCGAAACCGCCAAAATCAATAGCTTGGAGCCTTACAAATATCTCAATGAGTTGTTTGAAAAGCTGCCGACAGCAAATACTCCGGCCGACTTAGCTAAACTGCTGCCGTACTGATCGGAACAACAATCATGCTGAAAGGTGTGGTTGTTGTTACGCTTACGGTTTTCTTAGGTTTTCTGGCGAAACAACTGGAGCCGACTCAGTGTATTCTTCGACTATCCACCTGAAATCCGGAAGGTTATTTACACGACTAACGCAATTGAATCTTTGAATGCCAGCTTACGGAAAGTCACCAAAACCAGACGTTCATTCCCGAACGACGAAGCCGTGCTAAAACTACTGTATCTGGCTTTACATCAAATTGCGAAGAAGTGGACAATGCCGCTTAGAGACTGGAAACCGGAGATGAATCAGTTCATTATCATGTACGGTGACCGTGTATCGCTATGATAAACAGCAACTTACACAGAAAATTTTACATACTCGACCCTTAGGTTTACCATTAATAAAGCACTGGCCGAAGTCAAACAGTCGGCATTGTTTGCCAGCTTGCAAATGCAGTATTTTATTAAAAAGGGGCCGGAGCCAGTAAACCCGCAATAGTGTTATGACGTAAAGTTACATGCTTTTTTCCTTATGACCAACCATGTGCATTTACTGCTCAAGCCAGAAGATGCAGCAGGTATCTCCAGCATGATGCAAAGTGTCGGGCGAGATTGCATACATTATGCTAACAAACACCATCGACGCAGCGGAACCTTATTCGAGGCCTGACACAAAACCATCTTGATTAACAATTCGCAGTATTTATTACAATGCCAATGACACAGAATTCTGAACACCCTCAAAAACTCAGTAACAGTTCAGCTTATTAGCTCCGACTCCTTTTTCATATTAATTATTAAATAACCAAACCCCTTGCAGATCTGTGCGGATACCTGAATTACATATCGCAGTATCGGATACAAATCGGACGATAATTTCCTTATTTGCAAGGTGAGCAGCTAAAACCATTGAATAAATATTTTTAAAATTTACATTGTTTTGTTGAATAGAGGTTGCTCCGCCATTTTTAAAAGAAATCCATAAATAGCCATCGTCACCAACATAAATTCTATCTGTTTTTACTTGGCATTCTTTATACGCATAAGCATTTGATGAAAGTAATAGCAATATAACACCAACTATCTTTGAAATTTTTTTTAGCATGTATTCATCACTCAGTTGATAACAATAAGTTATTTTCATTAAGAGAAAGCTTAAGGAAACACGGCCCCCACCTAATTTAAACCTCACGGAAAAAACCGGACACTCACGCCTGAGGTATCCCCAGAAGTTGTATCGGTAAAACAATAATTTAGGTGAGGAATGGAACATTCATGGCAATTCCTGATCTGATCTTTCGCCAAAAACACCTAGCCTAAGAACACGCCATGAATGTTCCAGCTATGCTCGCCGATTTTCTCGAAATTGTCACCCCAAAATCTTTCAACAAACATCTTCTGAACTCGCTGACGGCATCTTTGCCAAGTCTGCTCACCAACGGCCAATGCTCAGTCACTGCAATTGGCCGGGGCATTGACACCAATTCCGGACATCCACAGAAAGCCACAATTCCGGAAGCCACAATTCCCGAAAAAACCGGACACCCACGCACTAAGCACTCAAATAAAAACTTTAATTTAACTTTTTTAAACTATTTTTAATGTTATGAGTTTTTTGCAGTCAGGATGACACCATGCCAAAACCACGCTATCAACAAATAAGTGTGAGTGAAACACCTTATTATCACTTGGTTAGCCGCTGTGTACGGCGGGCATTTTTATGTGGCATTACAGAAAGGTATAACTTTGAGCATCGCCGAGGCTGGATATTGGAGCGTTTGGCCCTACTCAGCCAAATGTTTGCCATCGATATTGCCGCTTTTGCGCTGATGTCGAACCATTACCATCTAGTGGTGCGGGTTGATACGGCCAAAGCAGCCGCCTGGAGCGCTCAGGAGATTGCGAAGCGCTGGCAGCTGTTATTTTGTTTGCCGGTGTTGGTTGAGCGTTATCTGAGTGGTGGCTCCAGTGGTGAAGCAGAAAACCAAGTAACTGAAGCTATTCTGGAAAAATGGCGTACCAGACTTTGCGACATTAGTTGGTTTATGCGCTGTCTGAATGAGCATATCGCGAGACAGGCCAACCTTGAGGACCACTGCACAGGCCGATTTTGGGAAGGCCGGTTTAAATCGCAGGCGCTGCTGGATGAAAAAGCCCTGCTCACCGCCATGGCTTATGTCGATTTAAATCCTATTCGCGCCAAGATGGCCGAAAGGCCTGAAACTTCTGACTACACCAGTATCCAGCAACGGCTTGGCAAGGCCATCCACTCTGTCTTTCATGGAGCTTTGTTGCCATTTGCCGGCAATAGCCAGCAACAGAATGCACAGCAACATGTTCCGTATCATTTTATTGATTATGTTGAACTTGTTGAGTGGACAGGCCGTCAGTTGCGCGATGACAAACGTGGTGTGATTGACCAGAAACAACCTCCCATCCTGGCGCGCCTTGGTATCTCAGAGGCTTGTTGGCTACAAAACTGCCAGCAGCTTGAAACCGATTTTTATCAAGTGATTGGTCCTATCAGCTCACTGAAACAATTCTGCCAAAAACTAGGACTACGCTGGTTGCATGGTCAAACTGCCTGCCGACGAAGTTTTGGCTAAGTCCAAAATTTTCCACCGCAAAATTGATAAGAAACCGCAGCAGCGGCAATAACGGCTGTCTAAAAGTTAGTTCCCCCCCGCCAAGCGCACTTTTTTGCTGCAATTTGAAGTCTTCAAATCCACATCGACAAGCTTGAATTTAAAATATTGTGACCAAAGAAACCATATTTTAGAAACAGCTGATTGCACTGTTTCCAAAGAGTGGGTGGCTTGTTTTATATTATAGCGTACCAGACTTTGCGACATTAGTTGGTTTATGCGCTGTCTGAATGAGCATATCGCGAGACAGGCCAACCTTGAGGACCACTGCACAGGCCGATTTTGGGAAGGCCGGTTTAAATCGCAGGCGCTGCTGGATGAAAAAGCCCTGCTCACCGCCATGGCTTATGTCGATTTAAATCCTATTCGCGCCAAGATGGCCGAAAGGCCTGAAACTTCTGACTATACCAGTATCCAACAACGGCTTGGCAAGGCCATCCACTCTGTCTTTCATGGAGCTTTGTTGCCATTTGCCGGCAATAGCCAGCAACAGAATGCACAGCAACATGTTCCGTATCATTTTATTGATTATGTTGAACTTGTTGAGTGGACAGGCCGTCAGTTGCGCGATGACAAACGTGGTGTGATTGACCAGAAACAACCTCCCATCCTGGCGCGCCTTGGTATCTCAGAGGCTTGTTGGCTACAAAACTGCCAGCGGCTTGAAATCGATTTTTATCAAGTGATTGGCTCTATCAGCTTACTGAAACAATTCTGCCAAAAACTAGGACTACGCTGGTTGCATGGTCAAACTGCCTGCCGACGAAGTTTTGGCTAAGTCCAAAATTTTCCACCGCAAAATTGATAAGAAACCGCAGCAGCGGCAATAACGGCTGCCTAAAAGTTAGTTTCCCCTGCCAAGTGCACTTTTTTGCTGCAATTTGAAGTCTTCAAATCCACATCGATAAACTTGAATTTACGACGGTAATAGGTCAACAAGAAGAAAGAACAAGACGCGCACTTTGCAGTGCGCGCGGGCTCGTAATTGCTATTGACACTGGAACGGCTAATGGGTGACCCCTTAATCTTCCGGTGGCTTGTTTTGCTCCGCTGTATTTTTCCAATCATTGAAATGAACGACAGGCCAGCGGATTCCCACCTTCGTCAAAACCCCAAGATAAAACAATCTTTGTTTGTGGGTCGACAACGTAATAAACCAAACATTTTCCAATCCATTCTTTGTTCATCGGGGTGTTTGGTAGTATTTCCTGACTAAACACATGGTAAATAAGTTTCCCATCAGAATTGGTATCAATACGGGTTAAGCCCTCTCCTACAATGACATAATCCCCACGATAAAATTGACCAGCATCATCAAATTTATGCGGTCTTTTTTCGTACATAATCTCTTGGCCAACAATGAATTTGTTCGTTAAGTCAATATAATCTTGATGCCCTGCGGCACAAGACATTAATGTTGGCATAAACAATAACGAGATAAAAATTCTGCTTGTAGATCTCAATGTCAGCCCCTTTTATCACGTAGTCGAAGATGATAATAACTCGAATAGGGTTGTGCTGCAGCCAGCAGAGTAACCGCATAAGACGGGGGCATGGTTAGAACTAATGAGACCTGATCTGTTGGCATAAAAGCTAGGTCATGCAGTCCATCGTGAAACTCGGCAAAAGCATCCATGTAAGGCCCTCTCCCCACAGTTTGCATAAAGTTTGACTTGTCGTATGCCCGACCAATTTCTGAGGATTTTAACGTACCATTTTCCCATTTTTCGTATAGCTCTTTAGGTAGTTGTTTACCCACGTCTGACTCACCGCGTTGACCAAAATGAGGCGTACCATCTTCGTTATATGCCTGACCAGTCTGTTTGCTGATCCTTGAGCTAAGTTTTCGATAAATCGCACTCGTCCCCATAGTAACCGTTTGTGTCAACGCCGCCATTCTTGCCCCTTTCGCACAACCGCTACCGGATACTTCACCCGCGGCACATCCACCCAAAGCCGCTCCTCCAATACGGGTTGCAGCATCGCCCCAACCACTAACAGCCCCAGCATTGGCAAAGCCCCCAGCAGCTCCTGAAATTGCCCCCGTCACAGCACCACGCAACGCCCCTGTCAGTTTACCTGTTTGCAAACCACCACCAACAAAGCCGCCAGCGGCACCGGCCATTGCTCCTGCTACCATAGATCCTGCTGTCGTTAATGTGGCCGCAGTGGCGGCTGTGGTTGCCGTCGCAGCTGTTGCCGCCGTCCCCCATGTAGCCCCCCAAGTAGATACCCAGCTTGCTGCCGCTCCAGCTGTATACACAACAACGGCAATCGCAACTGCAGCTTTCCAATATTTCTTAATTGTGCGTTTCAACCCACTCAAAAAATACCCACTCGGATCGGTATAAGTCATCGGGTTATTCAGCACATACGAATACCGATTATAGCCTTGCGAATATTCCGGGAACTGCAGCGTCGGATCCGCCTGCACAAATCTCGCAAGCACCGGGTCATAGATCCGGCCGTTCATATGAATAATACCCAGATCCGCCACATGCTCGTGGCCGGTGTAACCCCGTCGACCGGCGCTGGCCGTCAGCAACTGACTGGCACTGCCGGCCAGAATCTCGGTTTGTTTTCCCCAGGCATCGTGCAGATAATGCGCCACCAACTGGCCGCTGCCATTGGTAACTGCGGCGGTTGACCCCTGCGCATCCCCATGCAGCACTTCATACTGGTACAGACTGCTGTTCTGTTTTAACGCCACCACCACCGGACCCAGATACCAGCGATGTTCTGTCGTCACCACATTGTTTACTTTGCTTTCCAGCAGCTCATAACTTTTACCGACATACCAGGTTTGGCTCTCTTTGCTGCCATTGACATCCTTGCGGTAAATCCGCTGGTTATCCGGGGCATAACTGAAATTGGTGCTGGCACCGGTTTTACTGATGCTGGTCACCATATCCTGCTGGTTATAAGCAAAATTGCGGCTGCCATCTTTAAGCACATTGCCATGCAAATCATAACTCAGACTGCGATTGACAGTGCCGCTGGTGCTTAGCAGCTTAAACGGATTGGCTGTATCATACTGATAACTGCCAACCCCAGATTTACTGAGCAAATTGCCCAGGGAATCGTAGCTGAAAGTTTCAGTCATGGAGCTCACCAGACCACCAAGCGCCGCCGGATTGCTGACCGTCAGTGCACGTCCGGTTAAACGCTGATGACCATCATCGCTATAACTGAAGCTTTCATTAACACTGCTCGCCTGACCGAGACTACGCTGATATACCGCATTGCGGGTTTTTGTATCACCGCGGTTGGTATAACTGTAACTAACCTGATATACATTCTGGCCACCAGCCACTGCCGTGATACTTTCAATAAAACCCCGTTCCGGCTGATACTTGACGCTGCGCGTCGCATTACCGACAAAACGCATTGCGGTGATCCGACCGGCATCATCCATTGCCGTCACCGCTGACAACTCGGTGCCATCCTGCTGCACAATACGGTCCTGATAACCAGCGGCATTATAGCCAAGATAAACCTGCAGGCTATTAGGCAGAATTTGACTACTGACCCGGCCATAACTGTCATAATACTGCCCTTGCAGGAACTCTTTGGCGACATCCACTCCTTCGGGTTTCGACAATATCTGCGTCAGCTCTGGCCGGCCATAACTATCAAAGCTGTGTTTTTCCCGATAATCCGGCGCTACTGTTGTTGCACACTGAGTGGTTTTACTCCGTTGATAACGACTCAGCTCCAGTAATTTACCATTGTCCCGCGTCGCCGGATTACGACCATAGCTGTAACACACCAGCTCAGAGCTATTTTGCTGCGTCAGTAACCGGCCAACATGGTCATAGTTGTTATAGCTAATCTGACCATGTTCATTACGCTGTAATGTAAGCTCATCAAAACCATTGTAGCCATACAACCAGGTGCCTTTAGTCGAATCTGTCTGCTGCAGTTTTCGACCGTAACGATCATAGACATTACTTAGTGTGACTTTATGCCACACTTGAGTGGCTTGAGTTGCCGCAGTCACTCGCTCGGCCGCATCCACCAGGGCAAACACCCGCTGCTGCAACACGTTACCAAAAGCGTCATACCAGAACTGAACTTTACCGGTCAGTGCCGGCTTTACCCCAAGGTAAGGATCCGTGGTTTCAAAAGTACGGCCCAGTGCATCTTTGACTTCATCCCGCCAGTAGCCAGCTTCATCTTTAGTCCGGGTACGCAGGCCCTGATAATCAATCTCCACTGTGCTGCCATCGGCATGGGTGGTGGTCTGTAATCGTCCATAACGATCATAACTATAACTAGTGTATTTGGCGTTGGCCTCCCGCTGTGCCGGTTCAGCCTGATATTCTCTGCTTAAACGGCCCTCGGCATCATAACTGACGGCGGTTTGCTTCCAACTGCCATCAAACCCCTGCTGCAGTTTTTTACTGATCCGACCAAAACTATCTGTAATTTCAGCACGTTGCGGGGCTCCGGGCTGTTGCAGTTGGCTAATCAGCACGTCGTTGCTACCACAGAAAGTGCTAAGACTGCTGCTAGCACAGCTTTGCAGATAGCTGCTGGTCATATTGCCATCGGCACCGATTTGCTGATAAGTCTCACCCCAGGCATTTAATTTGCTGACCGTGGTCAGTTGATTCGGATCTGTCACTGTCACGCTATAGATCCGGCCTGTTGGTGCTGTCGAACCGTTGTACAGATAAGTTTCGGCTAAACCGCCACTGTTAGAACGCGCGATTACTACTCTGTGATCAGCGCTGTAGTTAATTGTTTCAACCCGACTGCCACTGGTCGTTGTGACTGTGGTTTTTTCTTTTAAACCGACCGGAGTGTACTCATATTTTGTACTGCGATAGTTAGTTTGATCACATTGGTCAGCCGCCGGAGCTGCTAACGGGTTTGAAGCAGTTGATTGACACTCGGCAGCAATAGTCTCGGTTTCCAGCATGCCATGCTGGTTATAAGTAAAGTCACTGCGCCGGGTCAGCGTGGAATAGGGCTGAACATTGGCCAGAGTATGCTGAGTTTTCTTCACCGTGGTCTGAGACAAACGGCCAAAGCGGTGACTCTGAGTAACGTCCCCCCAGCCGCCATAGCTGTTATTGGTCTCCGTGGTCAGCAATAATTGCTTTGCCACCCCTGGATTGTATTGTTTAATCACGGTTTTGGTCAGATTCCCCCAGGCATTCTCACCTGTTTGACCCTGATCATATTCATGGCTGGTTTCAACATGCTGTACCTCAAACAGCGCGCCATTGGATCCAAGCTGCGAGCCAGTTTCAACACTGGATTTTAAATAAACAAACACACCGCTGTCCGCTACGGCTTTCATATCCCAGACCGATGTGGCTTTTGCCAGTAATACCTTGCCATCAGCTGTGGTCGATACCGTTTCCACCGGCCGACCGATAAAAGGCCAATGTTGCAGATACTTAGTCGTCGTGACGATGCCGCTTTGTTTGTCAATAGTACTGAGCTCAGCAAACCCCAGCGACCCGCGGCCTTTTTTATGCACCAGGAAACCTTTGTAACGATAATCCACCGTCAGCAGTTGCTCTGTTCCCTGCGCAGTTTTATTGGCCACAGAACTGACGCTGCTGACCAGCCACATGCCACTTTGTGGCGCCAGATAATCCGGATGGACATTGCCATTGGCATCAAAGGCCGGTGCCGGCGTAAACACAGCCCCTTCGCCGCGAACTCCAGCATGCTGATAACGAATAGCAGTGCTGACCCCATAACCATTGGTGATTTTGGTTAACTTATGCACTGGTTTTTGTTCAATCAGGCTGGTTTTATACAAAGTCCAGGCTGAATTTACTGCAGTGCTGCTGGTGTATAAATCCAGATCACCATCACCTTCGGCATCGGCAAGCTGGACTGAGGTTTGGGCACTGACGTTATGAAGCAGTAAGTCGGTTTTCTGGGCAGTGATATACCACTGTCCCTGATGATCCCGGCTCCCCCAGTAGACCGACATTTTCAGCGCACTTCTGACGATGTTTTCCGTCGGGGATTGACCGTTGTCACAGCGATCTTCCTGATTGACTTCATAAGGGGGAATACCGTCATAAGGGTTACCAGGACAGATGTAAGTCCGGGTCGTTTCGCTATTTGGCGCAATTAAGTCCAGAATACCGTTCTGATCGAAGTCCACCCACTGCAGCAAATGCTGTGTATCCTGCCCGGTCACAATATCGCTGAGCAGTAAGGGCGTGGCTGGCTCAAACGGCGCACTATTGCCGCCATTCGATAACCGGTAATACAGAGTGCTGCCCACTTTATAAACAACATCGGTCAGCATATCACTATTTAAATCCACCAATTTTGCGTCAGTGAACTCAGTGTCGAGTGAAACCAACCGATAACTGAGATTTTGGGTGCCGTTATTAAGCAGCAAAACAGATTTTGTGTTTACTTTCGTCGTGCCAATTGGATAAGGCGCGGTGGCTGGGGGGACAAAAACAGCTCTGGTACTGAGCGTTAATAACAGATCGGCATTGCCATCGCCGTTAAAGTCGCCGACCGACTGTTTCGGTACAATCAGATCACGATACACTGCTTGTTTGCGCATACCATTGCCCGGATTGACAGGTTCTGTCGGCCAGTGTTCGTCCAGCAGCGTCATCACTGTTATCGGCTGGCTGTTAAAACTACCACCGAGATTGCGATAGGCTTGCAAGGTTTTGTTAGCGAAAAAAGTCCAGTCGGCCAGACCATCCCCATCAACATCAGCAAACATCGGCATACTGCCGTTATAGGCAATGCCGGTATTGAATTCGTCGGTGTAACCGCGCTGGTAAGTAACCACAGTACAACGCTCCAGTTCCGGGTCGTCTGGCTGGGAGTTTTTATAGCGGGGCAAACATTGGGTTTTCTCGCGGCTGCTTGGGCTATAAGTGCGAATACGCCAGCTACCGCCTGCTACATAGACAAAATCCGGATAAGAATCACCATTCAGGTCCGCCAGGGTAAACTGATCCGCACCAGCCAGCGCAGTGGTGATATTTTCGCTAACACCATTGATCCGGCTGATTAAAGTTTTGCCATCAGCACTGGTATAAATGGCGTCAGTGATACCATCACCATTGACATCGGCAAACTGACTGGTATTGCGAACTGGCGTCGTCAGCACATTCGCGACGCCAGGCCCCATGGCAAAACCCGGTAGTGACTGGTAGTCAAATCGCAGTTCTTTTTTACAATCCTGCCCCTGCGTGCCGCTGGCACTGGCTTCACCGACGGACAAACATTCCTGCACCGAGTTCAGATAATTAAAAGCATTATCCTGATAACCCAAATGATAAAAACGATAACTTTCATCATCTTGTTTAATATGCAAATAATCCAGCCGGTGTTTTCGCTTGACTGCAACCCCATTGCTATAGAGCAGTTGCGGCGAACGGTCAGCCTGGTAAAACGGCAAAATTTTTGCTTTACCATAGGCATAGCTGATTTCTTTTAATAAAAACTCGCCAGCCGTTGCCTCGTCAGGCCCTTGCTGGTAATAACTGAAGTTGATGGCGTTATTAAACTGGTCTTTAATTTGACTCACTGCCCAGCCAGTCGCGACCTGATGACCAGCCAACAGATAATCACTACTGCCACCACCGAACAAATGGGTTTCATTGGCTTTATTCACTAGACTAAAAGCGGTCGGCCCACTGGCATTGTTCGCTGTGATAGCAATCCGGGAAAAATCATCAATTTCCAGCCGATAAAGCGACCCTGCCGCGCCATAATTACCTGAGATGTACATCAGACGCTGACCATCCAGACAATAGGCATCGTCTTTGGTATATTGCGGACTCTGGTTATAACCGTCTTGCACTATGGTTTTACCACAACGGCTGATCATCGAGGTGCCGGACAAACTCCAGCCCATCCCGGCAATACCATCCGCTGCGCCACTGTTGTAGTTCAGCGATACTTGTGGCTGCACGCCGGCAATGCCTGCCGGGATAGCAAGTGGAATACTGTAACTGACCTGACCACTTTCATCGACCCGGAAAGCGCCAGCTGTGATACCGGGATGATTGCCTTCCTGCAAATCGGCGGGTTTACCGGTATACACCACCCGTCCGGCGAGCTGATTCAGATGGACCTGGCCCTGACTGTCAACAATGTCAAGAATACCGTCGTTGTTGACATCGCGCAGGCTAAAACTATTGCCAAGCGCTGGTGAGCCCTGTTCAGCGGCCACAGTGCGGAATCCGCCCTGTTTTTGCCGATAAACTACGACAAAGGGCACTGTTGGGTGACGAATGGCCAATAACATATCTTCCAGACCGTCACCATTCAGATCGGCATATTTCAGCGTTTCCAACGTGCCAGCACCGGGAATTAATCCCAGGCTATGCCACTCCTGTTCGGTCATCACCTGAGTTGACCACTGACCATTGCCCTGGTCCAGCACTTTCAGGTAACCATCAGTTGGCATTACATAGAGCGGAATACTGATATCGCCATGCAACAGCACAAACTGTTTTGGCGCTTTGAGGAAAATGCCACCCTGAGCATTGGTAAAATAGTCATAACTGCGCGTGGCGGCACTGGCCGTCGTTACAACCAGCGCGCAGACAGAAATCACTATTGCTTTTAACCAGCTAGACCACATATTTTCCCTCAATTCAACGTCAAAGTTAACAATTGGTGCTTATGTAAAAAAAATAGCAATATTACCTGTATAACTGTTCACTAAACAATGCATTGACTCATTTTTTTGCACAAAAACCATCCAAAAAAAACAAGTATGAGTCTTCATATTGGCTGACAGAGGATCGATAGCGCGGTGGCGAGCGATAAAAAAAACAACAAAGCTGCCAGGCCAGTGGTTCAGGCCGAAACCTGCTGGACTGACGGCGGTGACTGGTAGTGGTGACTGGTAGTGGCGGCTATTTTTCGCGGCTGGCTGCTGCCAGCACAAATGCAAGGGAAGCTGCTGAACGCAAACTTCAGCCTGAACGTTGTAGCTGCAACAATTGCATGGCAATTTCGTCCGATTGTTGTTGTTCTTGCCGTTGTTGGCGTTGCTGCTGCTGACTATCGCGTTTTGCCAGCACTGTGGCAATGCCTTTGCTGTAGGCGGCCTGTTTTTGACAGACCTGCTGCTGCTGCAGTAACTCTGCACTGGCGGCCGCGGTTTTTTCTTGTTGCTGCTGCTGCATCTGTGTCAGCACCCCTTTCATCGCGGCCAGGTTTTGCAAACCAAGCGCCGATTTCATCTGCGGCGGCGCTTCCAATAACCCTAAATGTTCTGTCAGCAGCTGCAGTCGCCGCTGTTCCTGCTGCGTCTGCAGACTAAGCTGTTGTTGACGTTGACCCATTTGCAGCAACCGGTCTTGTTGCAATGCCAGATACTGTTTTAACATCCGCTCACCTCGCATGGTCTTGCCTGAACAAGCAGCACTTCTTCACCTGCAGCACAGCCGCTTAGCTCAGCAGCCGTGCCAGTTCCTGTTGTGAGCTCTCGACGCTAAAAGATTGCTGCAAGCCCTGACATAAAAACTGTTCAATCGCCGGATACAACCGCACGGCCTTGTCCAGTTCAGCATCTTTGCCGACCTGATAAGCGCCGAGCGGGATCAGCTCCTGTACCTGTAAATACCTGCTGTATAACCGTTTTAACAGATAGGCCTGCCGCAGTTGACTGTCGGGCACTATCTGCGGCATCACCCGGCTGATGGACGCGCCGACATCAATAGCCGGATAATGGCCTTTTTCTGCCAATTGCCGGCTTAGAACTATATGGCCATCCAGAATTGCGCGGGCGGCATCCGCAATCGGATCCTGCTGATCATCCCCTTCTGCCAGCACGGTATAAATGGCGGTCATAGTGCCGGTGCTGTCGGCGCTATTACCGGCTTTTTCCACCAGTTGAGTCAGTTTACTAAAAACGGACGGCGGATAGCCTTTGGTCGCCGGCGGTTCACCGACCGATAAGGCAATCTCACGCTGGGCCTGGGCATAACGGGTTAAAGAATCCATCAGCAGCAATACATTCAAACCCAAATCACGGTAATAAGCCGCCAACCGGTGACTGAGTTCGGCCGAGCGTAGCCTGAGCAATGGCGATTG
This sequence comes from Rheinheimera sp. B2H12, assembly GCF_059620065.1. Classification (NCBI taxonomy): domain Bacteria; kingdom Pseudomonadati; phylum Pseudomonadota; class Gammaproteobacteria; order Chromatiales; family Chromatiaceae; genus Rheinheimera; species Rheinheimera sp. B2H12. The sequence goes on from NZ_CM184363.1 coordinate 3,816,191, forward strand.
ATCGGCAGGGGCAGCAATCACGATGGCTTTTTGCAGTCCGGCCGGGCCCAGGCTCTGTTCGATAAAATCTTTCACTTCCCAGCCGCGCTCGCCAATCAGCGCCACTATCACCACATCGGCCTGGGTAAAGCGGGTCATCATGCCGAGCAGTTTACTTTTACCCACGCCAGAGCCGGCAAACAGGCCCAGCCGCTGACCACGCCCGACGGTAAACAGGCTGTTGATGGCGCGAATGCCAACATCCAGGCTGTCATGCACGCCTTTTTTCTGTAACGGATTGACGGCCGCCAGGCCCGCGCTGATCCAGTCGCCTGTTGCCAGCGGCGGCAAACTATCCAGTGGCTGCATCAGCCCGTCCAGCACCCGGCCGAGCAAAGCGGTGGAGACCAGTAACTGACTGGCCTGTGGCGCGGCCCGCACCCTAGCACCGGCTTTTAAACCGGCCACCTGACAAAGCGGCATTAAAAAGGCCTGCGCCGGTTCAAAGCCAACCACTTCAGTGTCAAACCACTGGCCAACCTCGCCTTCCACCTGATAACGCTGGCCCAGGGTAAAATCACAACCGGCGGCTGTTAAAATAATGCCGCTGACCCGGAGCAAACGGCCATAACGACAGACCGCATCCACTGGCACCGCTTGTTGCCTGGCTGCAGCTAAAAGGGCACTAAAATTAGTCATCAGCGACGGTCACTCCAGCGGGCCATAACTGCTGACGCAGCGGTTGCAGCGCTTGCTGTAGCCGTATAGCAAAATCCAGCTGATACAGTTGCTGTTGCCCATTAAGCTGCACCACACCTGAAGGCAAATGGGGATCTGTCAGCAGCGGGATTTGTGCCAACTGGCTGATGCCGACAAAAAGCGCCGCGTCTTGCACCGAAACAGCAATAGACTCCAGCGTATCGGTCAGCGCCAGCTCAGGCACTAAAGTCGCCACCGCCTGTTGCAGCAGCCTGGGTTGCAGTTGCAATTCAGCCGCCAGCACAGTCGTTGCCAGTTGCTCCACCAGCAGGTAAATTTCTTGCGCCAGTTGCTCATCCCGCCATTGCAGTTGCTGGTTAAACTGCTGACTTAACAGCGTAAGCGCTTGCGCTTGCCTGGCCGCAGCCTGCTCGGCCGCTAATTGCAACTGCTGCGCCATTAAGGCTTCAGCGGCTTGCTGCCCGGCTTGCAAACCACAGTCATAGGCTTGCTGTTGCGCCTTGGCAATACCCGCCAGATAACCCTGTTGATAAAAATGCTCATTGGGGTGTTGCACCTGTGCCAGGCCATGCTGACGTTGCAATAGCGGAAAACGAAAACTCAGATCGGTCGCGTTGTTTGGCATCTCAACCTACCGTTTCTTCCGGATATAACCGGTATTCATTCCAGCCGCTGGCAATCATTTTTTTCACCATCGCCATAATTTCAGCCCGCGCCGCTTCGACTTTACGCACCGGTTGCGGTTTCATGCTGTCAATTTGCTGCCGGTACACTTGCGCCAGCCGTTTCGGCAACACGCCCAGCAGGTTTTCAGTTAATTGCTGATCGGCGCCTTTGAGGGCCGTCACCCAGAGTTCATCCGGAATATCGGTCAGTAACCGGCTTAATACCTCTTCAGTTTGTCGGCTTAAGCTAAAGAAATCATACATTTTGTCTTCAATGGCTTCGGCCATCCGGGTATCGTGCATTTTTAGCAGATCCATCACTTCCGCTTTATTGCCGCTGTATCTGTTCATAATGTCGGCCACTTGCTGCACGCCGTTCACCCGAGCGCCCACCTGCTCACCAACATAGTCAATACAACGTTCCAGCGTAAACCGCAGATCTTCAATCACATGTTCACTGACTTCACGCATGTTGGCGATCCGAAACAGCATGTCGTCATGCTTTTGCGCCGGGAATAATGCCAGTACCGCACTGGCCTGATCGGCTGGCAAAAATGCCAGGATCAGCGCCTGCATCTGAATATGTTCCTGCTCCATAAAACGCACCAGCAACTCGGCTGGCACCCATTCCAGTCGGCGGATATCGTCCGCCAGCGCGCCACCATAGATGTCATCCAGCATGCCGCGCGCCAGCTTACGGCCGACGGCTTTATCCAGCGCCCGCTCCAGATAGAGTCTGGACGCACCACTGACCCCACTTTCGTTGCGGTAGCAGTCAAAAAAATCATTGAGAATTTGTGCCACATTGTCCTGAGTGAAATTGGCAATCTTTGCCATCCGCTCCGACAAAGCCCGCACTTCATTGCGGCTGAGTTTTTTGATAATACCGGCGGCATTTTCTTCACCCATGCTCAGCAATAAGATCGCAGCACGGTCTAAGTCAGAAATCTGTTTTGGTGCATCAGCTCTTAACGGATTCAATGGACACTCCTCGTTCGATCCAGAATTTAATGACCGCCGTCACCCGATCAGATTCACGGTTGGCGAGTAAATGTAAATGATTGATTTGCTCGGCAAACTCAGAGCCGACCTGAGGTAAATCCAGCGCCGGTTGTAAGCCAGCCTGATTGGCGCTGGCTGTGGCCGCACCCGCGTTGCTATTCGCATCCAGCAGTGCCGGCGCCGCAGCCAGGGCTTGATCATCCGCCGGCTGGCCACTGAGGCTGTCGGCAGTGCCATTGTCAAAACGCCGGTTTGGGTTTAGCTCTTTGTTTTTGCGGCTCACCAGATGATTCACCAGCGGCCTGACACCAAAAATAACCAGCGACAGGCCAATCAAGGCACCAATCAGGTAACGGGAATATTCTTTCACTTCCGGCAACCGCCACCAGGCCATGCCTTCGAGCTGAGCTGCAGCATCAGGCCGGACAAAAGCGAAGCTACTGATATGGAACTGATCGCCGCGCTCAGCCTGAAAACCTGTGGCGGTTTTCACCATCTCACCCAGTTTGGCCAGTTGCTCCGGCGTCCAGCTTTTCACCGTGCTGCTGCCATCTGCTGCCACCACTTCAACTTCATTGATCAGCACCGACACACTCTGGCTGCGAATACGGCCAATCTCAAAGCGGGTGTGAGTGACCGCTTTGCCAGTGGCAAATTGCCGGTTCATTTCATTGCGCTGTGAGGTGCGCTGATTATCATCAAGCTGCGGTGCTGGCGCGCCCTGTTGCTGTTGCACCGGCGGCTGGTTGGCCAGTGAACCCGGAATGCCCATCGCTAGTTGATCCGACATCGCATCGGTTTTACTGGTTTCGCGCGTGAGCACCCCTTCTTTATCCAGCGCTTCGCGGGTTTCTTCCACCACATTAAAATCGACATCAGCCGAGACCTGGATGCGGTAATTACCCTCGCCTAAAATCGGCAGCAACATAATGGCGGCGCGCTCTTCAATATTGCGCTGTACCTTGTCGATAAAAGCGAGTTTTTTATCGGTTTCTTTGCCAACAGGTGTGGCATCAAACAAGTCACCACTGACCAGTTTACCGCGTTGATCCACCACCGACACTTGCCGGCTGTCCAGCCCCGGAATACTGCCGGCCACCAGACTGACAATAGCTTCGACTTGCTCAGGTTTAAGCTGATATCCTGGCGCTAAATCCACCATCACCGAAGCCGCTGATTTTTCTTCCTGCCGGCCGACAAATAAATTGCGTTTTGGAATGGCCAGATGCACCCGCGCATTGCGCACGCCATCCATGGTGATGATAGTGCGGGCTAATTCGCCTTCAAGCGCATGCTGATACTGCATCGACTCCATAAACTGACTGGTGCCCATGCTGACTTTGCCCTGCATCGCCGATAAGCCTTCTGGCATTGCCGCTTTAATACCACGCGCCGCCAGCGTGATGCGGGCATCGGCCAGCCTGTCCTGCGGCACCATAATATTGCCGCTGTCGGTATCAATCCGAAACGGGAACTGTTCTTTGTCCAGCACTTCGACGATGCCGGCTTTGTCATAATGTTCCTGACTGCCATACAAGGGCACATAATTTTTTGCCGAGGTCCACAATATCACCACTATAGTGGCGGCCACCAGCGTTGCCAACAGGGCAATCGAAGCCAGGCTTTTATCTCCCTGCGGCAGGAAATTGATTTTATTCGACATATTGATCACGCGCTCACGAATGCGCTGATCGGCAGTCACTGGCACTGCTTTAGCAAGTTCTGTTTTCATCACAAAGCCTTATAACGACATACGCATGATGTCATCGACACCATTCATCACTTTGTTGCGAATTTGCAGCAACATGGAAAAACTCAAATCGGCTTTCTGGCTGGCGACCATAGCGCCGACCACATCGTCACTGCGGCCGGCATCTACGGCGGCCATCAGGTTAGCGGCAACATTCTGCTCCTGATTCACCGCCCGGATCACCTGACTAAAATCAGTGGCAACGCCACTATCCTGCGGCGCCGGATTGAGGCTGAGTGACTCATTGCTGGCGATTTGCTGCAACCTGGAAAATTCGGTCATTAAAGACTGCTGGGTCAGACCCGGGGTGGAGATAGTCGTGATTGGCGTCATGGTCGGATTTCCTTGAAAGACTCAGGCAACTGCATCAATATCAACGCCATGCTCACGCATAGCAGCCAGTTTGTAACGAAGAGCGCGGGTACTGACCCCAAGCGCTTGCGCCGCCTTGGTGCGATGACCATTAAACTGGTTCAGCACACCCAGGATGTAATCAAATTCGGCGGTTTTTTTGTTTTGTTTCAGTGCGTTCACTGGTATGGCTGTCGCAGCCTGCACCGCGACTGGTAAGTTTAAATCAACCGCTTGTACTTCCATGCCACGCGCCATCACCAGCGCGCGTTGCACCACGTTTTCCAGCTCACGGACATTGCCGGGCCAGCTGTATTGCGTCAGCATCTGCCTGGCCTCTGGACTCAGCAAAAATTTACCTGCGCCATACTTTTGCAGAAAAAACTCAGCCAGCGGAATAATATCGTCTCGGCGTTCCCGCAAAGCCGGCCAGCTGAGTGGCAGCACATCAAGCCGGTAAAACAGATCCTGCCGGAACTGGCCTTTGTCGACCAACTGGCGTAAATCCTTGTTACTGGCAGCAATAATCCGCACATTCAGTTTAATTTTGCTGTGACTACCCAGCCGCTCCAGCTCACGTTCCTGCAATACCCGCAATAATTTTGCTTGTAAGGCATAAGGCAACTCTGAAATTTCATCCAGCAACAAGGTGCCACCATTGGCGGCTTCAAATTTACCGATTTGCTGACTGACAGCGCCGGTAAAAGCGCCTTTGTTGTAGCCAAATAAGATAGCTTCAAGCATATTTTCCGGGATAGCCGCACAGTTCACCGCGACATAAGGCTGCTCGCGCCGGCCGGACACATTGTGAATGTATCGTGCCAGCCGCTCTTTGCCGGTACCGGACTCACCATGCAATAACACTGTGGCATCGGTCTGGGCGGCACGATTAGCCAGTTGCAACACCTGCCGGCTGCCGATAGAGACCGCCACCAGATCTTTTAAACCAAAGCTAACCGAAGCGGCATTGCGGATCACATGCTGTAACTGCAGGCTGTTAAAAGGTTTCAGCAGATAATCAATGGCGCCATACTGCAGGCTTTGCGCCGCCAACTGATGTTGATCTTTGGCCACCAGCACAATAATTTGGCAAGACGGATGACGTTTTTTTAATAAGGTCATCAGTTCAGTGGTGCCAATCTCCGGCAATGGCGCCGCCAGCACCACAATGGCCGGTTCGGCCTCACTGCAGCAATTGAGCAAGCTGGTCAGATCGGATGCATGTTGCAGCTGAAAACCTTCAGCTTTGACACAATGCAGCACTTGTGGCGCTGGCTTGCATTGTTCAATCCAAAGTAAATCTTTCATATTCATCTGCTCTCTGTAGTTAAGCCGGAGTCCGGATCAAACGGATAACAACCCGCCTGTTATGTTTGGTGGCCGCTAGCGGCTGCACCGGCGGGTATCTGTTGCCGTGGGCACGGATTTCAATCTGCTGTTTTGGCACGCCAAGTTCAATCAAGCGGGAAGCGACGTCATCCGCTCTTTGTTCTGATAACAACCGATTTGCCAGACTAGTCGGGGCATCGTCACTGTGACCGTCGATCAGAATTTTGCGGATCTTGCGATCCTGTTTGATATAACTGGCTAACTGGCTTAACCAGGCCAAGGCATTGCTATCGGGTAAAGCCGCACCTTTAGCAAACAAAACTTCAGCATCACGTGCTTGCTCCCAGCGCATTGGCAGCAGCTTGCTGATACAAAGCTGAAACTGTTGCATCGCCTGGTCAAATTGCAGATTAGGCACTTGCAGCTGTAAGGTTTGTCCCGGCATGTCCAGCGTCAGTTGCAGCCAAAAGCCTTGCTGTAATTGCTGCAGCACCACGGGCACCTGCTCGTCAAAGCTGGCATATTTGGGGTAAATAGCAGAAGGAGAAAACCGCAGCGCCGGCGCCAGAGTTTCAGGTTGCCAGCCAGCCGGAACCAGTTGGCCCTGCACATCCTGTAACTCCAGATGGGCGGCATCCAGCTGTAAAACCAGCTGGATCTGACCGCCGGGCTCTTGCTGAAAATTTAAGGTTGCGATGTTTCCCAGCGACTGGGACATCCGGCAGCGGAACTGATCGCCGCTGATCTGCCATTTTGCCTGATCAACGGCTGGCAGATACTGCTGATCGACGGCACTCATTGCCGGTGTCAGCCAAAGATGTAACAGGAGCTCTAGCACGTTTATGTATCCTTTTAACCACATGAACCAACCAGCAAAACCATGCCGGCTAACCATCTTGTTTTAAAAGGCAACGCATAGACCAAGTATTCAGACAGTGTGGACACTCTCTGAGCGCTTGCAGTGACCCATCGGCATCTAAACTGGCATAGTTTGCCAACATGCAGACGTTGGTGTCGCTTGTTCATGCAACCCCGCTATCAATGGGATCCGAAGATCCGGTAGACCGGAGGCTTTGCGTCCTGACTTTTCAGTACAGTTTGCCTTTTAATTCCTAAGCTCTGTGTGCATCAGATGGCAGCATGTTGCAGCCAGACTGAAGTGACTCAAAATCACGAATAAACATACCGCCACCAGTTGCATCACTGGCTGACACTGCCGGACCTGAAAGGTCTGACAAGTCGCGGTAACAGCAGTTGGAACTTGCTGTTTACAAAGAAAAATTTCTTTCAACTTTGTACACTAGCCTCGCAATATAACATGTTCATATTGCGAATCACTACGTTTATTTCGCCACATTTTCGTTAAAACACCGGTTATGAGCGACCAATCTATGTGTTGCGATTTAATTTTGTTGTTTTGTCGGTTGACTAGCCTAAAGTCCCCACAATATTGACTCTGATTTGTTCCGGAATTTCGTTATAAGACAGCACCACCAGATTGCCCTGGGTAAAGCTGCGGGCATAACGCGCCAATAAAGGCCTTAACTGCGGTAACACCACCAGCACCGGCGCATGTCCCAGCCGCTGCATTTGCGTTTTCAGCTGTGGCATTGCTTGCTGGAACTGGCTTAATAAATTCGGTGCCACCGGAAAACTATCCAGCGCCACTTTGCCCGCTTGCATCGCCTGATTCAGCGCGCTTTGTAAGGTTTGCTCCAGCTTGTCATCCAGGCTGTAGGCCGCCAGTTCATCATTGTCACCGAGCAATTGCCGCACCAGTGCCCGCTGCAGGGCACAACGCACATCGGACACCAGTAAAATCGGATCTTTGGTCACTTCAGCACTGTCCAGCAGCGCAGTGGCGATGGTCACCACATCAGCCAGACTGACCTGCTCGGTCAGCAACAGCCGGTAAACTTTTAGCTGTAAATTGGCAGTCAGCGCTTTTTCCAGATTTTCCGCCAGGCTTGGCGCGACCTGCGCCAGCCGCTTATTGAATTGCCGGACATCTTCAAACAAAAACAAATCGGCCAGATGTTCCTTCACCACTTTGCCAATATGGGTGGCAATGACAGTCGCAGTATCGACCACTGAGTAGCCCAGATTGAGCGCCTGGGCTTTTTGTTCCGGTTCAATCCAGACCGCATCCAGGCCATAGGCCGGATCGGTTGCGACTTCACCATCCATCTGGCCATAGGTTTCGCCGGTATTGAGCGCCAGTAATTGCTGTGGCCTTAACTTACCGCCAGCCACCGCCACTCCGGCTAACTTGATTTGATATTCCTGCGGATTCAGTTTCAGACTGTCACGCACCCGCACTTCCGGCAGTAAAAAACCGGCTAATTCGGATAGCGTTTTACGCACACCGCGTAAGGTTTGTAATAAGCTTTCGCCTTGTGTCTGATCGGCCAGATACACCAGCCTGAAACCCAATTCCACCGACAAGCGGTCAACCTGCGGAATATCTTCCCAACTCAAACCAGGCGTTTGCTGACTGATTTTTTCTGTCAGTGCTTCGACTTCGGCATAACTGCGGCCGTGCTGTTTTTTCTGCATCTGCCAGGCGGCAAACAGCAAAGGTGCGGCAAACAATAAAAATGCTGCTGTCGGCATGCCAGGCACTAACCCCAGCACTGTCATCACCAGACCTGCAGTCAGCAGCACCCGTGGCGCTGCCAGTAATTGCCGGCCAACTTCATCCGACATCTCGCCTTCATCATTCATCCTTGTGACGATAATGGCCGCTGCCACCGACATCAGCAGGGATGGCACTTGCGCCACCAGACCATCACCTATGGTCAGCAGCGCATACCGCTGAAATGATTCACCCAGACTCAGGCTGTGCATAAACACGCCGATGGCGATACCGCCGAGCAGGTTGATAATCAGGATAATCAGACCGGCAATAGCATCACCACGGACAAACTTAGAGGCACCATCCATCGAACCATAAAAATCGGCTTCACTGGCAATCTGCTGCCGCCGTTGCTTCGCTTGCTCAGGCCCAATTAAACCGGCATTTAAGTCGGCATCGATCGCCATCTGTTTGCCCGGCATCGCGTCCAGCGTAAAACGGGCCGCCACTTCGGAGATCCGTTCGCCACCTTTGGTGATCACCACAAAGTTGACCACCATCAGGATGACAAACACCACCATACCCACCACATAGTTGCCGCCAATCACCACTTCACCAAAGGCCTGGATCACCCGGCCGGCGACGTCAGTGCCTTCATGACCGTGCAACAACACCACCCGGGTGGACGCCACGTTCAGCGTCAGCCGTAATAGCGTGGCCACCAGCAACACGGTCGGAAACACCGAAAAATCCAATGGCTTTTTACTGGATACCGCCACCAGCAACACGATAATCGACAGCACTATGTTGAAGGTAAACAACATATCCAGTAGCCAGCCGGGCAGCGGCAGGATCACCATCGCCAGAATAGCCAATAACAACACCGGAATGGCGGTATAAGGTTGAGTCAGGGTACGCCAGTTCAATTCAGACTTCCTTCAGGCCGCGGCTGCTGCTGCAGACCGGCGGGTATCGTTAACACCGGCAAAGGTGCGGGTTCACGCCCACGCCCTTGCTTATAAGCTTTGAGTTGCATCACATACGTCAGCACATAGGCCACGGCGCTATACAGCCCCTTTGGCACTTCCTGATCGACCCGGGTCGAAAAATAAATCGCCCGCGCCAGCGGCGGTAACTGCAGGATCTCCAACTGATGCCGCTCTGCCACTTCGCGGATCCGCAGCGCCATCTGGTCAACGCCTTTGGCCACCACATAAGGCGCCTTGGCTTTTTTCTCTGAGTATTTCAACGCCACCGCATAATGGCTCGGGTTGACAATAATCACATCGGCAGTCGGCACCTTGTCATCAATACGCCGGCTGGCGATTTGATACTGAATTTGCCGGATCCGGCCTTTGATCTCCGGATTACCATCCACAGATTTGCGATCCTCTTTCACTTCCTGTTTGGTCATCTTTAATTTATTGCTGACCTTCAACTGCTGATAAGGCACATCAATCACCGCCACCAGCAGCAGCACCAGCGCCAGCATCATCAAACTAAACGACACCAGTTGCAGCCCTTCCCGAGCGGCGGTGGCTAAATCCATCCGTTGTAAAAACAACAAACGGGTCGTCAGGTGGCTCAGCAAGCCCCAGAGGGCGCCACCCAATAACGTCACTTTGACGATGGATTTCGCCAGCTCCACCCAGCTTTCACTGCCAAACATCCGGCCAAGACCCGCAATCGGATCCATGTTGCTCATTTTTGGCCCCAGCAATTTGCCGGAGAAAATCATCCCGCCTGGTAGCATCCCCGCCAGCCAGCTGCCGATAAACAAAGTCAGCAAATAAGGCAAACTGGCACCCAGCATCTGTAACAAGGCCTCCCCCAGCGCTGCGGTCATCAGGTCATCGCGTTTTAACGCGTCTTTGTCCAGTTGCCAGCTGCTTTGCAGCACATTGACGAATAACGCCATCAGCATGTCGGCAAACCACAACAGCGCCGAGCTGCCGAGTAACAACAGCAACGCCGTGTTCAGTTCTTTTGAACGTGCCACCTGGCCGTCGGCTTTGGCTTTACGCAGCCGCTGCTCGGTGGGTTGTTCGGTTTTATCCTGACTGCTGTGTTCACTCATGCTGCTGACTCATGGTGCCAACCTTGAATGCATCGCTTGTTGCATCTGCAGCAACACGTACTCAGACAAGGTAAAAAAATGTTCACCCATCTGGCCTAACGTCAACAGCACACAGACAAAACCTAATAACAACGTCATCGGAAAACCTAACGAAAACAAATTCATACTTGGAGCCGACCGGCTGGCCACGCCAAAGGTTAAATTCACCAGCAACATGGCGATCACCGCTGGCAGTGCCACCAGCAAGGCGGCGCCAAACATCCAGCCAAACAATTTCAGCAGCAGCGCTAAATCCAACTGATACAAACTGCTGCCGACCGGCCAGAGCACAAAACTGTCCACCAGCAGATGCAAACTGATCAAATGACCATCCAGTGCAAAAAACAGCAAAGCGGTCATGATCCAGAACAATTGGCTCAGCACCGACACCTGATCGCCGCTGCCCGGATCCATCATCATCGCCATCGACAAGCCCATCTGCATCGAAATCATCAGGCCGACCAGCGCCAGCACTTCAAACAACATCCGTACGGCACAGGCCATAATCACCGCAAACAGGATTTGTTCCAGCGTGACAATGGCACCTTGTACTGAAAACGGGTCCACTGCCGGCACCTCAAGGCCTGCTGACAGTAAAAAACTTAAAAACAGCGCCAGCAGAATACGGGCTCTGGGTGTCACCGCCGGATTGTCATACACCGGCAAGGCCCAAAAAAACGCACTAAGCCGGATAAAAGGCCACCAGATGCTGCCAAACCACAGCATCAGTTGCTCCACACTTAAATTGAGCAACGCACTCAACCAATAGCTCCCGGGATCAAACGGCTGAGTTCAGCAAAATAATCCAGTAATTTCTGGATCATCCAGTGGCCGGCAAATACCACCATTAATAAGGTCAGCAGCATTCGGGGTAAAAATGTCAGCGTTTGTTCCTGAATGGATGTCGCGGCCTGAAACACCGCCACCAGGATCCCCAGCAGCAAACCCGGCACAATCAACACCAGCAACATTTCGATAATGGTAAAAATGGCTTTACTAATCAGCTCAGTTGCCATGCCCGGATTCATGGTGCAGCTCCAAAAGTCGCCGCCAGGGTGCCTGCCACCATAGACCAGCCATCGGCCAGCACAAAAATCATCAGCTTAAATGGCAGGCTGATAATCAGCGGCGATAACATCATCATGCCCATCGACATCAACACACTGGCGACTACTAAGTCGATGATCAGAAAAGGAATAAACAACATAAAACCAATCTGAAACGCCGTGGTCAGTTCACTGAGCACAAAAGCTGGCAGCAACACCTCAAAGGGCACATCAGCCGCTGCCATAGTGGTTGGTTCATTGGCGATGCGCAGCACCTGCTGTAATTCATTTTCGCGAATTTGCGCCAGCATAAACTGCCGCACCGGCACTTCAGCCCGCGCTATGGCCTGCTCCAGCGTAATGCTTTCGGCCTGATAGGGTTTGACCGCGTTTTGATACACGTCTTGCCAAACCGGTCGCATAATTAACAGGCTCAGCATCAGTGCGATGCCAATTAAAATCCGGTTTGGTGGACTTTGCGCCAGGCCCAGTGCCTGGCGTAAAATCGCCAGCACAATAATGATGCGGGTAAAAGACGTCATCATCAGCACTATGCCGGGTAACAGACTCAGCACTGTCATCAGCAACACAATTTGCAGTTTGACGCTGTAATCCTGCCCCGCCGCTGTCTCATTGACCGACAGCAGGGTCAGCTCCTGCGCTGGGCCAGACAACGGCAGCAACAACAGCAGCAGCAACATGCCGAGCTTCAGCAGCACGGTTTGCCAGTTAGCCATCAACAGCTGCACCTGCAGCAGCCAGGCCCTGAGCGTCACTCTGGCCTGGACCACTCTGGCCTGGACTGACAAACTTCAGACCGTATTTACCATTCACCATCACCACTTCGGCTTTGGCAAATAGCACCCCGTTGACTTTGACATCCAGCGGCTCGCCGACTGCTTTATCCAGCGGCAATACATCACCAGCGCGGGCGTTGGCTAATTCACCCAGCGTCACTTCGCTGCTCGCCACTTCCAGCGTCACCGTCAAGGGCACATCCATAAATTTAGCCATGCCAGCAGCCTGACCACTCGCCTGCGGGGCAGTCACCGCACTGCCAGTCCCAAATAAATCTTCCATTTCCAGCAGATCCAGCTCGCCTAAACTGCCCTGAGTGTTTTGTCCGTCGTTCATCATGTGTTCTCTGCCAATTTGCTGATTTGAAACATTAATTTGTGGCCTTCTTCGGCGATATTGCCATAACAGAGCAGTTGCGGACCGAGCCGCAGCGGCATCTGCGCTAACAGCTCCAGTGGCAATAGCTGGCCTTGTAACCACAACTCAAGTTGCTGCACTGTCACTTGTTTGCGGGCCATTTCGACCTGCGCCCGCACCGGCAAGGGTTGCCAGTCCTTTAGTAACAGTGCTGGTTCGGCCCCCGGGCTGACCCGATCCGCAGCTTCGGTCTGAAATAACCCGACCGGCAGCCACAGGTACCAACTGACCACCACCTTGTCTAAAATAAACCGCACTTTGAGTGGTACATATCGATACAGATCCAGCGTCAGAGCTTGTTTGCAGACATGTGCAGTCAAAGGTAAATGCTGGTTAAACAGCAGTTGCAGCAACACTTGCGCCTGTTTTTGTAATAAACGGCAACTGATGCGCAGCTCCGAACTGCTCAGTTCGGCTTTTTCGCGGTACTGACTGCTGTCCGTCAGCTGCCCACCCAGAAATAAGTCCGCCATCTGATGCACCGCCTGGTGGTCCGCTGCCATCAGACAGTGCAGTTCCTGCGCCTGCAGCAGATCGACATCCAGCAGTAAAGTATCCGTTTGGGCCAACCAGGCATCCAGCCCGACGCCGCTGCATAAACTGACATCGACACTAAAGTCGACATCAGTCAGCATCCGGCCCAGTTCCAGCTGTAAGGCTTTGGAGTAATCCGAAAGCCGGCTTTGCAACAGCTGACTGGCCGCGGTAACTTGACGTTGTTGCCGGGTCAGGGCGTAGACCGGTAAGGCGGCAGCTGCTGAGGCCGGGATCAACTTTTGCGGTGGTTTTTTCTTATTCATCCAGTGTCACTCAGCTTAAAATTGTCGTCTCCGGCCATGGTTCGCAGACACCAGCCGGAAATGATTCTGTTGTAAAATAAAGGCTCTGCGCCGCAGTTTGCGCAGCAAGTTCAGCCGCACCGCCTGATCACGGCCCATCCACTCCAGGCCAAGAAATTCCAGTTTGTCATTGACGGTTTTCCGGTATCTCACCAGCGCCCGCACTTTGACGTCTTTGTCGTACTGCACCCAGCAGCGCTGTGGAATTTGATCTGAGCTCGACACCAAAATACCGCAGCCGCCCATACTCATATCTTTCACCACGGCAAATCCCAGCTCACCACCAAACCAGGAGTCACGCATCAGCGTCACAGGGATGCCTTTGGTCTGGCTATCGAGCGGCTGGGCCGGATCATAAAAGTACCAGCGATAAAACTGACGACCGGCGGTGTGTCGGATCAACGGCATAACAAATCCTAAGATTGGGTTCTAAGTACAGGCGCATTCTGCCGGGCCGCTTCAGCAGCTTGCTCCAGGGCATTGTTTTTATTTTCCGGCGCAAACATCTCCCGCAGCTGTTGCTCGGCTTTGCCGGTCAGAATTAAGATTTCAATCCGTCTGTTGTCACTGGCTCCAGGTTGGATTGGATTGAGCAACATGGTCTCGGCAAAAGCGCTGACCTGCGCCACTCGGGCTGCTGGCATGCCACCGGCCGCCAGCACCTGACGGGCTTGTAAGGCCCGGTCACCAGACAACTCCCAATTGCTGTATTGGCTACTGTTAAAGGCGGTGCCATCGGTGTGGCCGGAAATCAGCAATTTGTTATGAATTTTGCCAAACACCGGCGCTAGCTTCAGCAACAAGTCTTCAAAATAAGGCGTCATCGCCACCTGACCCCGCACAAACATCTGACGGTTTTCACTGTCGCGGATAATGACGCGCAAACCGGCCGGAATTTGCTCCACCACCAGATTGGCTTCGGCCTGGTTCAGTTCAGCAAACTGGCTGATGGCCTGCGCCAGCAGACTCAGATCCGGCGGTGAGTCATACTGACCACTGATCAAAGAATTCAGCTTGTCACCCACCCCAGCCGAAGGTTCTCTTTTGCCTTCGGGGATTTGCAGGTGCGCCGACATCCCCGCGACATAACTCTGCTGCGGTTCATGGGTCGACACTGCCATCTCAACCGGCGACGGCGTGCCGCCTAAATCGACCGGATAAGGGCTATTCATCGCATCAAACGGATGACTGTTACCGCCCAGAATCGACTGAGTGCGCATATAGGAGGCGACTTCAGTCCGCTCTTTCACGGTGGAGACTTCCAAAATCCACAACACCATAAAAAACGCCATCATCGCCAGGGTGAAATCAGCAAAGGCCACTTTCCAGGCGCCACTGCTTTTTTTAGCACTGTTGCCGCTATTGGCGCGGCGCCGCACCAGCACAGTGGCGGGCTTTTGCTCAGAACCAAAATTCATCATGCCGCCTTTTGATTGATCCAGCTTTCCATGTCAGTAAACGACGGTTTTAACTCTGCACTAATCAGTTTGCGGCCTGAATCAGTCGCGACCACAGCGACATGACCTTTCAGATGCGCCACCAGCACAGCCCGCACACATTCGAGCAAAGCGGTTTGCTTTTTGACATAAGCTTCCATCGCATTACTGAGTGGCTCCAGCAAACAATAACAACCAAAAATACCGAGGAAAGTGCCGACCAGCGCCGCCGCTACGTGGTAGCCAATATTGCTGAGCGGACCGTCCAGGTGCTGCATGGTGATAATAATGCCGCCAACCGCCGCCAGAATGCCAAAGCCAGGCATAGCTTCAGCGATGGTGTGAGTGGCTGAGGATGGTTTTAATTTGTGCTGCTCAATGGTCAAAATTTCCTGTTCCAGCACCGCATCCAGATCGTAAGCTGTACCTTTGGTCATACTGATTAACCGGATGTTGTCGCAGACAAAGGACACCAGCTCAGGCTCTGCCAGCACCGCCGGGTAAGAAATAAAAATCGAGCTGGTGGCCGGATTTTCCACATGCTCTTCCAGGCCACGAAAGCCTTTACTGCGAATGGTTTCCAGCAACTGATACATCAGTAATAACAATTCTTTATAGAGCTGGCTCTGATCCGGTTGTTTGACAAACTGGGCCTTGAGCTGACTGAGCAGCTCCTTCAGCACATAACTGCTGTTGCCGACGATTAACGAACCGATGGCTGCACCAAAAATAATGACAAATTCAGCCGGTTGCCACAGCATTGCCACATTACCGCCAGCAATGATAAAACCACCGATCACCGCCGCCAGTACCACGATAAAACCTACTATTCTTTGCATTGCCAATCCTGCCCTGTTACCACTGCGACAATTTTTTATTAAGTAATTCAATTGATTGCTTATGTAGCTGACAAACCCTCGATTCGGTCAGCTCCAGCACCAGCGCAATTTCTTTCATGTTCAATTCATGGCTGTAATAGAGTTGCAGCAACAATTTATTGCGCTCAGGCAACCCAGCCATGGCTTTTTGCAGCGATAACTTCAGCTCCAGCGGCGATAACGAGGTTTCCCCAAGCTCCGGATGCAGTTGTTGCTCCAGCATGGCATCCAGGCTTTCCATCGCTTCCGCCTGATCCAAATACATCAGTTCACTCAGTTGCTGACTGTCAATACCCAGATGCTGACTCAGTTCTTCCTGCGTTGGCACCCGGCCCAGTTGTCGCATCAAGGCCCGACTGTCATCACGAAATTGGTGGGCTTGCTGGCGTAGTTGCCGTGGCCGCCAATCGGTGCGGCGAAATTCATCCAGCATGGCGCCGCGAATACGTTTAAAGGCATAAGCAGCAAAAAGTTCATCCGGCGCCTTGCCGTAACGGCGAATGGCCGATAACAATCCGAGTAAGCCGATTTGCAACAAGTCATCATGGTCAACCACAGGACCAAGCAGACTGCGTAAATGCGCAGCAGCTCTTTTCACCAGCATGCTGTATTGCGCCAGCAAATTACTTTCATTCGCCACCACCTGCCCGGCAAGAGGTTGCGCCGCTTCTGACCAGAGGTTTTCTGCCAGCATCTGGATACCTACTGAATAAAAATATTGGTAATCAAGACCTTGTCTAACTGATGTTCAAATTTATTCTCAGTCAGGCTTTGATTAAAAGTGCTCAGCAACTGTTGCTGTACTTTGTCTATCTGTTGCATCGCCACTTTCACTTCCAAATGGCTGCTGCTGGCAAAATGCGCCACCAGCGCATTGCGTAATAACGGCGTCGCTTCTTTTAAGGCGGCAATAGTGCTGGCTTTATGGCTGACCAGCGTCAGTTCCAGTACCAGATATCTGGACGTTGGATCGCCCGCTACGCTCATAACAAATTTATCCATCGGAAAAAACAGCGGCCTTGCACTGAGTTCCTCCTCTTTGGGGGCACTGAAATACTGCGCAAAGCCAACATAACCAGCGACAGCACCACCAATCAGTAAGGCAATCAGCCCAAGTACCAGTTTATTCATCGAATTTTTCCTTGTTCCTGCATGGCCACAGCCATGGTTAGACTAATTGATTCAAATAGTTACGACGCTCAACTTCAGCAGTTTGCCGTTGCGTTGCCGGCTCGGCTTCAGCACCATTGCTGCTGATCTGCGTTGACACCCAGGCCGGATTGGCATGCTGCGGCAACTGGCCATCGGCGCTGAGCTGTAATTCAATCTGCAGCTCGCTGCCCAGTTTTTGTTGCAGACTGGCACGCAATTGTTCCAGCCCCTGCCCCATCGCCTCTCTGAGCTGAACATTGCTGCTGTGCAGCTGTACCTGCAACTTGTCACCGTCCAGTTGTACCGATAGTTCGATACTGCCCAAACTGGGTGGATCCAGCCGGATCAGAGCTTTATTCAGACCCAGCCCCAACTGCAAATCGACTTTGTCGTGCAGCAGTTGCAGCAAGCGCTGACCAAAACGGGCTGGCTCTGTGGGTAAGGGTTCACTCTGCCACTGTGCCAGCGGGCTGGCCGTAGTCGTGGCCTGTGAGCTCAGCCCATGAACAGCAGCAGCGACCGCTGTACTGTCGGTACTGGCGGACAACACCATGTTCAACTGCCGGTTCATCATGACGGCTAAGGCCATGCTTTGCTGCAAGGTGCCGTGCTGCCCTGCCGGCTGGCTGACAACGAGCGAGCTGGGCGGCAGCTCAGATCCTGTGGTTTGGCTGGCTGTGCCAGTTGCTGCCAGTACCGCCTGCTGCCGCAATGCCTGTAGGCTAGCGGCTGACAGCACATTGGGCAGCTCTGCACTCTGCCGCTGTGTCAGTATTGGCTCAGCCAAGGTCTGACCTGTCACTAAGCTTGTCGTCGCTGCCAATCCCTGTTGCGGCGGCGTCACCATCAGCATTGCGACTGCCGCCTGTGCTGTAGCTGCGCTGAGGTTATCCGCGGGCAGCGCTGACACTGCCAAAGCCGGTGGCAATGGCTGACTGAAGCCTGAGCTTATCAAGGGTTGCCGGTACAATAACGCCAGTTCTTCTGCTGACAGTGGCTGCGACAGCCCTGACCATTCGGCGGCTGGTTGGCCACTGTCTGGCAACTGTGTATCTGTCAACTGTTCTGCGGCATCCTGCTCTGCTGCAGCTTGCTGCTGGCGCAGTGCTTGCTCGTCGGCGTAAGCTGCAACAGGCGCCTGCTCAGTACTTTGTGCAACACTGTGCTCAGTACTTTGTGCAACACTGTGCATCGCTGAACTGGCAGCCGTGGCACTGCGCACCGCAGCGGATGCAGGCACTGTTTTCACGGCCGTGATGGCTGGCAGCGGCTGCATCAGCGCATACTCTCATCAGTTTGCTGATAAGCCAGCACCCCGGCTTTATTGTGCTGGAATTCTTTCATTTTTTGCTCCAGCGCCAGTTGCTGTCGTTTCGCCTGCTGAATAATCTGCTGATAACGCTGCGTCAGCAGTTGTAAATCATAAGGTGGCGCAGCCGCAGCCCCGGCTTGCTGCCGCAGCTGTTTTAAGGTGCCGACCAAAGCAAGGATCTGCCGGTCCAGCGCCTGCACCTGCAGCCACTTGCCAGCCAGCACGGCCTGCTGCAGTTGCAACAACAACTGCTGGATTTGTTTTAACTGCGCTTCTGCTGAACCCTGCACCTGGATGCTCTCACGTTAACCCTTCGAACTTAGTCAGAGCAAAAAGCGAGCCAACATTTAACGCAATGATTTTAAACAACTTAATTTACACACACTGACCTGCACGGAAGTAAAACTTCCGCTTTAGCGGAAGTGTTACTCTCTACTTCCTTTCCGTGAAGATGACTGCTTGCAGCAGTTGTCAGCGGTAGATTGGCATGGCAGAAAAAAGCTCGGCACACCTTTGATACTGCAATGAGTGCCGATCTTGTAAGCGATAAACAGCAGGAAACAGTTGGCGGGGTTGAGTGGTCACGGGCCAAGGTCAAATGACAGGCCAGGCCTTGGCTGCTAACCAGCCTGCCGGCTTAATAAACCCTGCCAGCCTTGTTGTAAATCGGTCATCACAGTGCGGATCTGCGCCAGCTCGCCCAGGTCATTTTTTAAGCTGGCTTTGAGCAGGTTGTGGCCGCAGAATTCGTACAGTCGGTGCATATTCAGCGCCACTTCACCGCCTTTCTCCAGATCCAGTGAAGCATCCAGCCCGCCGAGAATTTTCAGCAGTTTTTCCATACCAATGGCTTTTTTATCAAAACGTTTGGCCTGCATATGGCCTTCGACTCTGGCCAGTTCATCCAGGAAACCATCAAATAACATCTGCACCAGACTGTGAATATCGGCACCTGAAGCTTTCACATTGACACTGGTATGTTGGTAGGCCTGATAACCTTGAGCAAAATCTAACATCTGTACCTCTTTGTCTAACTGGCGGAAAAGACCGACTTTTTATCATTAAGAACCAAATTGTGACATCGAGCCTTCCAACTGCGCTATGGTCACCTGCATTTGGGTAAACTGTGCCAGATATCGCTTGTAAACCAGATCCATCGAATAGTCATGGCGCTTCTGTTTGGTGGTCACCATATCCAGACTGCCCTGTAAACTTTGTTGTTTGTCTTTAAGCACACCAAATCTTTTGGTGTAAGGCTCCAGCACATCTTTAAGTCCGGTGAATAAACTATTGTCAGCCACCAGCATCTGTTCGAGCCGGGCTGGATTATCGGCCAGCGCTTTTTCCAGTTTGGTTTTATTCACCGACAATACGCCATTGCGATCAAATTCCAGCCCAACCGTGGTGAGTGCCGTCCCCTGATAGGTTTTCTGAAAGGCTTGCCGCAACTGATTGCTGATTGCTCTGGCCATACTGTCAGAACTGAGACCACTGTCGCTGCTGATCTGCTTCATCAGCGCATTGTAGCTGTCGACAAACTTTTTCAGCTTCTCTTCCACCGCCGCCGGATCTTGTTTCACTGTCACCTTGACCGGGATATCAGCGCCAGCCTGGGCTTTTTTCAGCTCCAGCGTGACCCCGCTGATGACATCACTCAATTCATTTTTATCGGCAGTCACTGTAATCGGGTTTTGTGCACCGACTTTAACAATGGCATCCTGCGCCGCTTTTAGCTGAGTCGCTCCGGCCACCGCCGCACTGACATCCGCGCCCGTAGTATCAGCCCCTGCTACAAAATTCAGACTGATGGCTTTGGCTGCGCCTGAGTCTTTACTGGTCAGCACTAAAAAAGACTGAGCGCCGCTGCGCATGACTGTGGCCTGCACGCCGCTGTTATCGGCTTTTTTATTAATCGCATCCGCCAGTGCACTGATGCCAGAACCAGCGGGCAGACCGGCGAGATCTACTGCAAACTCCTGGCCTGCCACCGTCAGTTCCAACTGACCATTGGCCGGTAGCAGATCGGTGCTTTGAAACGACAAGGATAACTGATGGCGCTGCGCGAGCTGCTGCACGAAAATTTCATAATCACCGGCCACAGCCTTGCCGGACGTTTTAATCGTCAGCACTTCTTCACTGCTGCTCTTACCGGTGTTACTCAGTAAATCCAGCTCAGTGGTGAATTTTTTCAGCATGTCTTGCATGCTGCCAAGGCTGGTTTCCAGTTTTTTAAACGACGAAATCAGTCCGCTGAAACGATTTTGCTGAGTCTTCAGCACTTCGTCTTTACCGGCCCGTTCAATCTGGGTGTACTGTTTGGCCAAGTAGGCCGGATCTATACTGGAAAACGCCATCGTTTGATCCTGCTGCTGAAAGGGGGGGTCTAAAGCCTTAATCGCCGCACTTACCAGCAGCGACTAAGGCTGAAAACCCCGGCGCTATTGCACCGGGGCCTCTGTATTAACGTAACAGCTGGCTCACCATCTGCGTGGTGCTGTTGGCTGTGCTCAGCACCGAAATACCTGAGTTCAGCAACAGTTGCTGCTTGGTCATATTGGACGTTTCTTTGGCAAAATCAGCATCCATCAGCTGGCTTTTGGCCGCACCGGTGTTTTCGGTCATATTGCCTAAGTTATTGATGGTATGGTCAAGGCGGTTCATGCTGGCACCCAGTTTAGAGCGCGCCGCGCCGACAGCACCCAGGAAAGCATCCAGTGCGGTAATTTCGGTTCTGGCGCCAGTCTGACTAAGCGTAGAACTGGTATCCCAGGCCAAATCGCCCAGCGTTGTCAGGTCAACATCGCCTAACTCTGCAGTAATATCCACAGTTAAAGTTTCGGCCGCTGAAGCACCAATCTGGAAGCTGACCGCAGTAGCAAACTTACCACCTGTTAACAGCTTAGTGCCGCTACCAAAGGAGGTGTTGGTCATAATGTTGGTCAGCTCTGTTTTCAGCGCCTGGAACTCACCATCAAAGGCGGCATATTCAGACTCAGAGTTGGTACCGTTAGCGGCCTGAGTTGCCAGCTCTTTCATCCGGTAAGTGATATTGGTCATCTCATCAAAAGCGCCTTCGGCGGTCTGTAGCATTGAAATGGCATTATTTGAGTTATTGATGGCCGTTTCCTGACCCACTAACTGCGCGCTTAAACGTGAGGCGATTTGTAAACCAGCCGCATCGTCTTTGGCTGAGTTGATGCGAAAACCTGTGCCTAACCGCTCTAACGCCACTGATAAACCATCGTTGGTGCGGTTTAACTGATTGCGAATGGTGGTAGCTGCTGCATTTGATTGAATTGATAAAGCCATGCTGAGTGCTCCTTAATGATGCTCAAAACTATAAAGCGACAAAACTGCAGTGAAACTTGAATAAATTGGCTAAAAAAACCTGGGACCAGCCCAGGTTGCACAAGCCATGCAAAGCACATCAAGGCCGCCGACTGCCAGCGGCCTGACGGATTAACGCAATAACTGACTAACCATCTGCGTGGTGCTGTTGGCGGTACTCAGCACCGAAATACCTGAGTTCAGCAACAGTTGCTGTTTGGTCATATTGGAAGTTTCTTTGGCAAAATCAGCATCCATCAGCTGGCTCTTGGCCGCGCCGGTGTTTTCGGTCATATTGCCTAAGTTATTGATGGTATGGTCCAGCCGGTTCATGCTGGCACCCAGTGAAGAACGGGCGGTGCCGATATTTTGCAATAAAGTGTCCAGCGTGCCGATGGCGGTATTTGAGGTGGTTTGGTTGGTTAATGCACCAGGTGCTGCCACGCCGCTGGTGACAGTGCCCAAAGCCGCCGAAATATTCACCGTTAAGGTTTCAGTACCACTGGCACCGATCTGGAAGGTCACCCCGCCTGCCACACCAAATTTACCGGTAGCGGATAACAGGTTGGTACCACTGCCATAAGAGGTATTTTTCAGAATATTATCCAGCTCACCTGCTAACGCCGTATATTCACCACTTAATGCGGTGTATTCGTCAGTTGAGTTGGTACCGTTAGCGCCCTGCGTCGCCAGTTCTTTCATCCGGTAGACGATATTGGTCATTTCATCAAAAGCGCCTTCCGCCGTTTGCAGCATTGAAATTGCATTGTTTGAGTTATTGATCGCCGTTTCCTGCCCCACTAACTGTGCGCTTAAGCGTGAGGCGATTTGTAAACCAGCCGCATCGTCTTTGGCTGAGTTAATGCGAAAACCTGTGCCTAACCGCTCTAACGCCACCGATAAACCATCGTTGGTGCGGTTTAACTGATTGCGGATAGTGGTGGCTGCTGCGTTTGATTGAATAGATAAAGCCATGTTGAGTGCTCCTTATTGATGCTCACCTCTTAACAGCGACCAGCTCAGGCAGGAACTAAAATTTATTTCAGAATTTTTCGCAGCTGTGTTGGCAATGCATCGTCCAAATGAGACTAGCGCCTATCCGACAGCGCAAATTCCACCAGACTCCGGCTGACATTGCCTTGCGCCATAATGGCTGCCAGCGATGCAGCCGCACCGGTTTGCATTTGTTGCTTAAGCTCCTGGCTGACCACAGCAACATCCTCTGCCGTCTGCCGATTGCCGGCTAGGCGCAGACTATTTAACTTCGCCAGCAGCTCTTGCCGCTCGGCCTGCACCTGGCGTAATACTGTCTGTAATTTTTGCTGCACCTGGCTGATGTCGGCCTGATAAGCCTGCTGATTCTCCAGTTGCAATGCCTGTTCAGCCAGCACCTGCAATGGCCCACTGACAGGCTGTAACCGCACACTAATAGGATTACCGGCGGCGACCCGAATGCCCTCGCCCTGCATTTGCCAGGGCTGGGTTAATTTTTGTGCCTCTGCCGCTTTGGTGCTGAACTGCAACTGCCCAGCCTGGACGCTCACCTGCACACCAGCACCGGTAAAAGCCTGTTGCAACTGCGACAGATTCTGCTCAGCGCTTTGATTGGCCGCCAGCGACAACTGCACTTGCTGACCATCAGCCAGCCGAAAACTCAGTTGTTCGCTTTGCTTGCGCGGACTCAGCAAATCAATTTGATGACTCAGCTTGGCACTGACACTGGTTAAAGGTTGCTGGCTCAGTTGTAATTCAGGCCGCACTGCACTGTCTTTATGCTTAAGCTGGTTTTGCAATTGCAATAATTGCTCGCGCAGCTGTTGCTGCTGGCCAGGGCTTTGTGGTTGATTTAACTGTTTTTTCAGTTGTTCCAACTGCTGATACAGTTGCCGTAATTGCTGCTCTGCCTGCTGATTTTTCGCCAGTTGCCTCGACACATCAGCGCTGAGGCTCCATTGGCTGAGCGTGTCTAGCTGTTGTTGCAAATGGCTGTTGGCACTTTGCCGACCACTGACACCAGTCGCGACCGTCTGCGCTGCGCGGCCAGCCTGACTAGCGGCGCTGCTGGCAACGGCAGAACTTGATTTCAGACTCTCAATCAGCATCAGGGCAACCTTATAACTGGCGGAATAAACTCAGTTGCGACACTGAGCCATAGACTTTGAGCGTGGCTTCATAAGACGCCAGTGCATTATTCATTTCAATATAAGCCGACGGATAATGCACCACGGACAAATCATCGCGTAAGTTCTCAGTAAATAATGAAATTTCGCTGTTGGTATTTTCCAGCGACTCCAGTGAGCTGACGATGCCACCAATTTTGGTGACCGCATTGCTGACATTGCCAAGCACGCTACTGAGTTTATCCAGCATCAACCGCGACTGTGCACCGGCACCTGTGGCTGGTGGTGACTGCAGCAAACTGACATAAGCCTGCAAATCATTTAAAAAAGCCGCGCCTGGCACCACATCACTGCCAATGATATTGGCATCGACCAGGGTATTTTCTGCCACCGCCACCTTGCGGACCAGGCTATCGCCCTGATACTGGTACTGCCCGCTCGCATCCTGCACAAAAGGCGGCTGGTCAATTTCGCTACCAGCAAACAAATAATTGCCATTGCCATCACGGGCATTGAGTAAATCGGCAATGCCCGGCATCAGCACTGCCATCTCGTTGGCCATGGCTTGTAACTCAGTCGTGCCATAAGAGCCATCGGCTGCCGCAGTGGTCAGTGACTGCACCGATAACAATAAATGATTGATACTGGTCAGTTGGGTTTCTTGCTGGCGCAGCGTGTACGTCACCAGCCCCATATTTTCGCCATATTGCTCCAGCGAGGTCAGCTCGGAATTGAGCCGCAATACCAGCACACTGCCCAGCGGATCATCGGATGGTCGGGTGATTTTTTTATTGCTGGCCAGTTGTACCGACAACTGACTGTATTTTTCACTGCTTTGCTGAATGTTTCTGATGGTGGTGTCATGAAACTGACTACTGCTTATCCGCATAAAAATATCCTCAGAACATGCCCATCAGGGTATTAAACATCTGATCAGCCGTGCTGATCACCTTGGCATTGGCTTCATAGAGCTGACGGTAATAACTCAGATTGGCCGCTTCTTCATCCAGATTCACGCCGCTGACGCTGGCGCGGGCAGCCAATGCTTTGTCATTCAGTACCTGGGCGGTTTTCACGCTGGCCTGCACTTGTTTGCTCTGAATGGCTACTTTACCAATCAAACCGTCATAACCAGCAGCACCGCCTTTGAGGGCACTAATCACCTGTACCAGATTGGTATTGTCACCTTTACCACCCGCCGGTTGCCAGCCGCCAGCGCCATCACTGACCCGACCACGAAAGGCCAGCTGTTCCGCTGTCAGCGTTGGATTGATCTGAATACTGCCAAGCGGATCGGCAGCAGCAAAGGTAAATAAAGCCGCCCCAACATTGCCATTTAAATCAAAACCTTCCGCCAGTTTGCTGTTAACCGAGCTGGCGATATTCTGCACCAGCGTACTGAGTTCCTGTCTGGCCGGCACCAGCACTTCCGTTTGTACTTTTAACAAACCGCCTAAGCTACCGCCGGTGGTGGCAGGGACGGCAAACTGCTGCTGATTAAACTGCAAACTGACACTGGTCCCCGCCACCGTTAAAGTGGCAGCGCGGTCTGACATCAGCAGCGGCGCGCCGTTGCTGGTCGCAATCTGGATAGTGCCATCCGCCTGCGGCATTACATCCAACTGGATAAAACTGGCCAGTTGCTGCACCGCCCGCTCGCGATTGTCGAGTAAAGTGGCGGTATCATGACCCAGCGCAGTGGCTTTGCTGATACTGCTATTGAGCTCAGCCAGCTGTTGCAACAAACCATTGCTGTTATCAGTGACAGCTTTGATTTCAAAGCCTAATTTTGCCATCTGGCCACTAAGAGCGCCGTCCAGTTGTTGTAAATTCTGCACCATGGCACTGGCGGATGAAATCACCTGCTGCCGGTAGGCCGGTGACTCTGGTGCCGACAAGGAGGCATTAAAAGCAGAATTTAATTTCGCTACTGCATCGTTCAGATTCAGCGAATCTGTGCCCAGTACTTGTTCCAGATACCCCAGGTAATCCTGATAACTGCGGTAATAACCACTGTCGGACTGGGTGCGCCAGATATCTTCGTTCAGGAAGTTATCCACCACCCGTTCGATTTTGTTGATCTTGACGCCATTGAGCGCCCCTTCGCTGGTCTGCAGCACCACTGTCTGGCGACTGTAACCGGCCACTTTGGCATTGGCGACGTTCTGGCTGACGATAGTTAAGCCCGCACCGGCGGCATGTAAACCCGATACCCCGTTTAACAACATGCTCATGACGTTTTCTCACTGTGACGCTGTGGCACCAGCAAAGGCTGACTCAGCGCTCTGCTGCCAAAATCCTGGTAAGGCCGAGCAGATAACTGCGGCGCTGCCACAGTTGACTCTGACGGATAACCAGTTACAGCGACAGCTTCAGCCGAAAACTTAAATAGCGCTGCCGAATTATTTTGCTGCTGACTGCTGGCAGCTGTGGCTACGCCGTCGGTTGGGGCGGTAAATTGCCGGATTATCTGCGCCGCAAGCCCGGTCTGGCTCTGACCTGCCATCTGCTGCGCCAGCTGGCCGTCGTACATATCGCGAAGCAGTTGCTGCTCGTTGCTACTGAACATGCCTTCGTCGCCGCTCACCGCATCACTGGCGGTGCGCATATTTTTCAGCACCAGTTGCAGGAACAAAGTTTCAAACTGCTCAGCCGCGTGCTGCAGCGACTGGGCGTCATCCAGATTCGGCGCTATCACTTGTTGCGGATCAAACGCCAGTTGCTGGCTGCTGCTCATCAGCGGGAGTCCATCAATTCGTTGCATTAAATCACCACCACATCAGCGTCCAGCGCCCCGGCTTTATCCAGCGCCAGTAAAATCGACATCAATTCAGTCGGAGTGGCGCCCAGGCTATTGACCGCCTGCACTATGGTATCGAGCGAGGTGCCTTCCGGCCACACCATCATATTGGCGGTTTGCTGACTGACATCAACGCCGCTGCTTTGGGTTGGCACAGTCCGGCCCTGACTAAAGGGCAGCGGCTGGATAGCCCCTTCCTGCTCACTGATGGTAATAGTCAGGTTGCCATGACTGACAGCGGCACGTTTGACCCGAACTTCATCGCTGATCACCACTGTGCCGGTGCGGCTGTTAAATACCACCCGTGGCCGCTGTGAACCTTCATCCACCCTGATGTCCTGCAACATCGCCATAAAGGTATTACGGCTGTCGGCATCCCTTGGCGCACTCACTACCAGCTTGGCCCAGTTTTCGGCGCGGGCCACCTTGGGGCCAAACATCTCGTTGATGGCTTTGACCACATTGCGGGCAGTTTTATGATTGGGCTTTTTCAGGTTCAGTACCAGATCGGCGTCCTGCTGCAGCGATTCAACACTGCGCTCAATAATAGCGCCGCCCGGGATAATGCCGGCGGTTGGCACATTGACCGTGACCGAAGAACCATTCTGGCCTTCAGCTTTAATGCCACCGACCACCAGATTGCCTTGCGCCAGCGCATAAACTTTGCCATCGACGCCACGCAGCGGTGTCAGCATCAGACTGCCACCATGCAAACTTTTGGCATCCCCCAGCGACATAATAGTGACATCTATGGCCTGACCCGGACTGCCCATCGGTGGCAGTGTAGCTTGCACCGCCACTGCAGCAACGTTTTTTGATTTAGGTAAAGTCGCTTCATCCAACTGCACGCCAAACTGTTTCAGCATATTGTTCAGCGACTGAGCAGCAAATTTTACCTGCGCTTTATCACCGGAACCAGGCAAGCCGACCACCAGACCATAACCCACTAGCTGGTTATCCCGAATACCCTGAATATCGACGATATCCAGCAAAGGCCGGCTGGCCGCCTGGGCGCCAGCCTGGGCCAAACCGCATAAACACAGCAGCAGCACACTGACGCCAGCCAAGCGCTGACCTGTTGCCCGAAGGCGTGTTGTCGTTAACATCATTACTGGCCGCCTGTCAGAAAAAGTTCAGATAAGAAGAAAACAACTTGGTGAGCCAACCAGGCTCTGCGCCATCGGCCAGCGTGCCTTTGCCGGCATAAGTAATACGGGCATCGGCAATCCGCTGTGAGGAAATGCGATTGGTGACATCAATATCTTCCGGCCTGACCACGCCTTGTAAGCGGATATACTCATCGCCCTGATTAAGTTTGATCCACTTTTCGCCGCGAATGGTTAAAGCGCCATTGGCGGCCACTTCCATCACCCGCACTGTGATAGCACCCCGTAAAAAATTCTGCTGACTGGCACTGCTTTCGCCTTCGAAGTTCTGACCCGACCCCAACTGTAAGGCTAGATCCGACACATTGGCGTTGCCTGCCAGCGGCACCGCCATATTGACTTTACTGCTGCGATCCAGTGCGCTGTCCGCACTTTTGCTCGATTGGGTGCGTTCATCCAGCGACACCGTCAGAATATCGCCAACCCGGTAAGCTCTTTTGTCAGCAAATAAGGTAAACATATAACCATCGGCATACAGACTGCCGGCACTGGCTGGCGGTGCGTCCTGACTGAGCAGCGGCGGTGCGGTACTTTCCCAGTCATCGGCATCGGCCAAAGGGCTGTCCGGCGTACTGCTACAGGCAGCCAGCAGCCACAGCCAGCACAGACCGCCAAGCAGCCGGTACTTGGCGCTGCTGTTGTTGCGGGTCACAGTACCACT
The DNA here is from genome assembly GCF_059620065.1 of Rheinheimera sp. B2H12. Classification (NCBI taxonomy): domain Bacteria; kingdom Pseudomonadati; phylum Pseudomonadota; class Gammaproteobacteria; order Chromatiales; family Chromatiaceae; genus Rheinheimera; species Rheinheimera sp. B2H12. The sequence goes on from NZ_CM184363.1 coordinate 3,844,630, forward strand.
GGCTTTCGCAGAAGGCGATATCTTCATCAAGGCGCTCCTCCGGGCTTGGCTTACATGGTCTGGGTGATAAAATTCAGCATGTCATCGGCCGCCGATACCACCTTGGCATTCATTTCATAAGCCCGTTGCACGGCAATCATATTGACCATTTCGTCCACCACACTGACGTTAGAACCTTCCACCGTGTATTGCTGTAACTGGCCAAAAGCCTCTTCACCCGGCACCCCTTCCAGCGCTTCGCCTGAGCCAGCGGTGGCCCGGTACAAATTGCCGCCCAGCGCTTCCAGCCCGGCCGGATTGACAAAACTCACCGTCAGGATTTGGCCTAATTGCAATAATTCATCCTGACCGGCAATTTGCGCCGACACTGTGCCGTCAGTGCCGATGGTCACTTTGGTGGCCTCAGGTGGAATGGTGATATTCTGCGCCAGCGGTAAACCATTGCCGTTGGTCAGCAGACCATCGGCATTAACATGAAACTGGCCGTTGCGCGAATACAACATTTCGCCATCCGGGCTTTCAATCTGGAAAAAACCCTGCCCAGTAATAGCGACATCAAGCTGATTATTGGTGGTTTCAAAACTGCCTTCGGTAAAAACTTTCTGGGTGCCATTGACCCGCACCCCAGTTCCGACCTGGATGCCAGCTGGGACCTGGTTCAGTTCATCGGCCTGGGTGCCAGGCTGGCGCTGCACCTGATAAAACAAGTCTTCAAACACCACCCGATCTTTTTTAAAACCAACGGTATTGACGTTGGCCAGGTTGTTAGAAATGGTGGTCATCCGCATATCCTGCGCCGCCAGACCGGTTTTGCTGACCCATAATGCTGAATTCATTGTCGTTGCTCCGTTAGCCGCTAATCAGTTTATTGCCGGATACCGCCAGCTCGTCGGCGGTTTTCATCATCTTGAGGTTCAGTTCAAACTGCCGGCTGATATTCATGGTGCTGACCATCTCTTCCACCGCATTGACGTTGGACCCTTCCAGCACGCCACTGCGCACTGTCACTGCCGGATCCTGCTCCAGCGGATTGCCGTCTCTGGCTCTGAGTAAACCATCATCGCCTTTGACTAAGACCACATCACGGGCACTGACCAGCTTGATGCGTTCATCCTGCTCAATCACACCACCACCGACCGGCAGCAGATTTAAGGTGCCGTCGGCGCTGATATCGATATCGCCAAACTCCGGCAACTGAATATCGCCGCCCAGTCCCTGCACCGCATAACCATGCACCGTCAGCCGGCCATCGGCGCCCACCTGTAATTCACCGGCTCTGGTATAAGCTTCATTGCCATCGGCATCTGACACTGCAATCAGGCCTTCTGCGCTCACGGCAAGATCCAGATCACGGCCAGTTTCCATCACAGCACCGGCACTTAAGTCGGTGGCCACCGGCTGCAACTGTGCCTGAAAGCGGGTGCGAAAACCTTCGCCTGTCACCTGCAGCGCTTTTGCTTGCTCCATATCGGCTTTAAAACCAACGGTATTGACGTTGGCGAGGTTATTGGCAGTGATGCGCAGCGCCGTTTGCGCCAGCTCAGCACCAGACACCGCGGTATGAATTAACCTTTCCATCTGTTACTCCTAGACCGCATTAAACAGAATTTGCATCATTTCATCAGCGGTGCTGATGGTTTTGGCATTGGCCTGATAACTTTGCTGGAACGACATTAAATCCACCAACTGGCCACTGATATCAACATTCGAGCCCATGTAGGAGCCCGCCAGCAGCTTGCCAAAACTGCCTTCGCCCGCGGCGCCGATAATGGCTGCCCCCGACTGTTCACTGGCGTACCACATAGTATTGTTGGCAGACTCTAAGCCCTGTGGATTGGCAAATGACGCCAGCGCAATCTGACCTTGTAATTTGGTGGCGCCATTGGAGAAAGTGGCCAGCACTTTGCCATCTTCAGCCACAGATACACCGCTAAACTCACCAGAGGTAAAGCCATCGGCTTTGTTTTCATATAAACCAAAGGCACTGCCAAACTGGGTGGATTTGACTAAATTCAATTGGACAGCCATCGGACTGGCACCGTCCGGGTTAAAACTGATACTGACTTTACGCCGACCAGCGGCATCTGTGATGTTGTTATCATCGGCTGGCAAAGTAGCCGGATTCGCCAGTGGCAACAGCTGGCCATCAGTACCGAAGGTCATCCGCAGCACACCGACGTTCTCAACCACATTGCCAGCGCTATCGAGCGCAGCAGTCAGGGTTGGCGTGCCCGTTTTGCCGGTCCAATTCAGCGCATCAGCGGTGAGTGGCTTGCCATCCATGTAATACACCACATCCCACTGATTCGGGCCGCTGTGGTTAAAGTACTGGGTCAGTGTATGGCTATTACCAAGCGAATCAAACACTTCGCTGGACTGAGAATAGTTAAAAGCGCCGCCGTTTTTTGGATCAAAAGCGTTGGCTTTTGGCGTTGAGGCTGTTGGCGTTGTGGTGTTAATTTTCAGCGGAATCAAACCGCTGGCTGAATTTAAATTGAGCGAAAATTGAATATTTTCAGTAGCTTTGGCCGGAATATTGGCCGCTTCAATCTTTAAATCTGTTAACACGCCCGGGATCAGATTGCCTCTTTCATCAATACCAAAACCCTGCAGTTTATTGCCATTGTTATTGATGATATGGCGGTCGGCATCTAAGCCAAACTGTCCGGCCTGGCTAAAGGCCAACCGGCCATTTTCCGCCACCACAAAAAAGCCTTTGCCGGTGATGGCAAGGTCCAGATTCTGGCCGGTTTTGACCAAGTTACCGGTTTTTTCAAAGTTCTCATTCACCGCAGCCACATTGACGCCACTGCGCTGGCCGCCATTATAAATAGCGGAAAATTCACTACTGGCGGTTTTATAACCGGCGGTACTGGCGTTGGCGATATTATTACTGGTCACTTCCAACGCCCGCTGAGTCGAAGACAAACCACTCAGGCCAATGTTAAACATAGACATAACTACATCCTTTAACTTTGTGTTGCCTTCGACAACTGATTGATATCAAACAAGTAGTGATTACCGAGGCCATTGACCTGCAAAATAATGTCATCCGGTCCGGCACCCACCGAGACCCGCTCCACCTCATTGGTCAGGTAAGTCGGCACCGCCTGACTGCCCTGACTGGTGCGCACTTCCGCCTGCACCCGGTAAGCACCGGCCTCTTGCGGCGGGAAAGCAAAACGCACAGTACCAATGGCTGGATTTTCCACCGTCAGCTCTTCGACCAGCTCGCCTTTAGCGTCATAGAGCTTGAGCGTCAGTTGTTCGGTTTTAGCGCCCAGATTGACAGCGCCAGCCACGGCTGCAGTGGTTTCCAGCGACAGGGTATCGGCTTTGACATCAACTTTTTGCCCGACCAGGCTGGTTGCTTCCATCGCCTGCAAACTTTTCATATAACCCAGCTGCTGCGACGATTGCAGACTGATTTTTTCCAGACTCTCCACACTGCTAAATTCGGCCAATTGGCTGACATACTGGGTGCCATCCATTGGATTGAGCGGATTCTGATGGCTGATTTGGGCCACCAGCAATTCCAGAAACATACTGGACATGCCAGCCGCATCCGGCTTGCCATTGGCGGCAATCGCCTGACTGGCACCGGCTTGTTGCGCCGCAGTTTGGGCGCTGTTCAGTGGATTAAGCGTATTCATCACCGACATCAGGCGCTCCTTACTGGCCAAGTTTGAGCAGGCTTTGCTGCATACTGGACACCCGGTTCATCACTTCGACCGAGGTCTGAAAAGCGCGGGATGCCGACATCATGTCTGCCATCTCGGCCACTGGGTTGACGTTGGAATAAAACACATAACCGTCAGCATTGGCGAGCGGGCTATTGGGTTCATAGCGGCTTTGCACAGTGCGGTCCGACTGCACCACGCCAAGCGTTTGCACCTGGGCCGACAAACTGGCTTCATCAAAACTCTGGCTATACAGCGCCGAAAACACCGGTTTAATTGCCTTGTAGGCTTCTGCTTCGCTGGAGGCGGCGGTATCGGCATTGGCCAGGTTTGACGCTACAGTATCCAGCCGCATCACCTGGGCCCGCATGGCGCTGCCGCCGATGTCATAAATGGCAGAAAAAGACATCGTTAATCTCCTTTGATAGCTTTATGTAAACCACTGATTTTCATATTTAAGAAGGTCAGACTGGTTTGGAAGTCCATGCTGTTGGCGGCAAAATTAGCCTGCTCCACGCTGAGCTCAGCGGTATTGCCATCCATCGACGGCTGAAACGGGATGCGGTATTTTTGTTCCGCTCTGACATTAGCATCGGTCAGCACCATGCCATCACGACTGTCAGGGTCACTCAGATTGCTTTCGACCTGCTGCAAAATCTGGCCATAATCCAGATCGCGCGCCAGAAAACCCGGTGTGTCGACATTGGCCAGATTGCCTGAGATAATCTCAGCTCTGTCCAGCCGCAGTTGTAATGAAAACGGATGCACGCCTAAGGCTTTATCAAACATATCCATCTTGGTTCCCGCTTCGTCATCGTCAGTAGCGGGTTAATACAAGAATAATGCCACCCACAAAAGGCTATAGTATTGAATGAGTTACCTTAAAATCACTCCAGCGTTTGCCAGCAAAACGGAAGCTCCCCTTCCGCAGCGGAATATGCTTCACTTCCGCCTCTGGCTATGGCTACTGTGGTTGTTACCATGGCACAGTGCAGCCAGTATCGCCGAACAGGTCAGGCAGCATATCAGCACTGAAATCCGCCACTATGGTCAGGGCCTAGGACTCAAAACTGTGGCAAAACATCAAATTGAGCTGAAACTGCCGGCTGGCCTTAGCGGGAAAAAAAACTGCAGCAAGCTACAGATCAGCCGCAGCAATCCGCAACAAGCGCCATGGGGCCGACTCAGTTACACTCTGCGCTGTCAGGAGCCGGGCCAGCACTGGCAAAGCCGAGCCAGCGCCAAAGTCAGCGTTTGGCTACCACTGGTGGTGGCCAGTCGTAGTATTAATAAAGATGAACTGATCCAGCCTGAGATGCTGAGCAGCCGTTTAACTGAATTAACTCACAGCAAACGGGGCCTGGAGCTGGATCCAAAGCCGCTTTTTGGCATGCAGGCGAAAAAACGCCTGGCGGCTGGCCAGCCAGTCAGCCGGCAACATCTCAGCTCAGCCCTACTTGTCAGTCGCGGCGAGCAGGTGCTGATCACAGTGCAAAGCGACGGTTTTAGTGCCAGCACCAAAGGTCTGGCACTGGCCGATGGCCGTTATGGCGAGCGGATTAAAGTACAAAATTTAACCTCAGGCACTGTAATTGAAGCCAAAGTGGTGGCGGAAGCGACGGTACAAACAATTTTAAAATCAAATTAAAGTTTTCAACCAGAGCGGTCGCTTCAAAGATTAAGCAGCAGAAGTAATTGACAGAACACAGCCCCGAGTCGGACGGGGCAGCAGCAGCGACAGGACTTTCAGATGGTAAAAATCGAGCAGACACTTCCAATCAGACAGTTAGCAAAAGCGGATCAGCAAGCCGCGTCAAGCCACAAATCCGTCGCCAGCAATCCGGCGTCACAGCCACAGTCGGCGATCAGCGGTAGCAGTCAGGCTATTGAGCAGGCGTTTGTCGGGTTGGCAACGCAGCCGGAAGTGGATCTGGCCAAAGTGGCGCAGATTAAACTGGCATTGGCCAATGGCACTTTGACGCTGGATGATGGCCAACTGGCGCAAGCCATCGTTGATTTTCATAAGTAACAGCCTGGTGATGGTGGATTGTTATCAGCAATCGCCTATTTCCCCGATGACGCAGCGGAGACACAGATGGATCAGCAGGCACTGAAACAAATTATCAGCAGTTTGGCACAGGATAGCGAGTGGTTAGCGCAGCTTGGCAGCTTGTTGCAACAGCAATATCTGCTGATGAGTCAGCGCAAATCAGCCGAACTGGACCAGCTCAATCAGCAGGCCCATGCTTTGCTGGCGCAGTTGCAACAGAATGCCAGTCGCCGTGCAGCAGCCATGCAGCAACTGCAACAACCGCTGACCGCGCAAGGGCTGGACAACCTGCTGGCGCAATTGCCGGAACGGATCCGGCTCGGTAGCCAGCAACTGCTGCAAAAAGTGCAGCATCACAACAGTTTATGTCAGCAACTGAACGCTAAAAATGGCGAATTACTGGCGTATCAGCGCCGGCTGATGCAAAAGCTGCTTGGTTTGCCGGATAAAACTCAGTATCCGCAATTGCAGCTGAAATAAGCCATCAGCAAGGCATCGGGACTCAGTCTGCCACTGCCACATTGCAATTTCCGGCAGCACTTTGCTGCGCCGCCGCTAACACCAACATCAATTGCCTGATCTGCAGCGCTGGCACCGGCAGTTCGGCGTTGCCCTGTAACGCCTGACAAAATTGCTGATAAAAGCGCTGATACTGACCTGGCAAGGTCGGCACTCGCTGTGGATCAGGCGCTCGCGCCAGCCACAACTCCCCATCCTGTTCTTCACTCGCCATGCCATATCCTGGTTGTCCCGGCATTAAGCCCGCTTTTAGCTGCGGTTCTTGCGGATCCAGACCAAATTTACGATAACAGCCCAGGTCCCCCTGCAGCATAAAACGCTGCGTATCAAAACCGTTGACCGGACTGGACGCCAACACCACCTCAAGCTCGGCGTAATGCAACTGCAACTGAAAATAATCTGCCGCCTGACTGCCGGTTCTTAACAGCCGTTGCTGGCAACTGACCTGCAGTGGCAGACCAAATAACAACAAAGCCTGGTCGAGCAGATGCGGCACTAAATCATAAAAAATACCACCACCGTATTCGGCCTGCTCTTTCCAGCGCTGCTGCACCTGAGGCCTGAAACGGTCAAACCGCGATTCCATATAATGTAGCCGACCCAGTTGGCCGGACTGCAGTAGTTGTTGCACCGTTAAAAAATCGCCATCAAAACGCCGGTTATGAAATACGGTGATCAGCTTTTGCTGCTGCCGGGCTAGCTGCAACAACACATCGGTTTCTGCCAGCGTCAGGGTAAAAGGTTTTTCCACCAGCACATGTTTGCCAGCCAGTAACGCTGCTTTGGCCAGCTCATAATGGGTATGATTGGGTGTGGTGATCACCACCAGTTCAATGTCCGGCTGCGCCAGTGCCTGGGCTGCTGTCGGGTATATCACAAGCGCTGGCCAGTCCAACTGCGCCTGCGACTGACTGGTGACCAGAGCGACCAGCTCCAGCTCGCGTTGCTGGCGGATAAAGGGTAAATGAAATACTTTCGCCGATAAACCGTAGCCGAACACTGCTGTTTTCATTGCTGCTCCAGGCTGTTGTGGTAGGCGCCGGCAACAGCGCCAAATGCCAAACTATGGCTAACTATGCTGAAAATAGATCCGGTAGGTGGCGGACCAAATCGGGTAATCCACTTCCATAAAATAACAGACAAAGTCGCTTTTCTGTAAACCGGCAAAACGAAACAGAAAATCACTTTGCTCCCCCACCGCAATATCGTCCACCACTCTGGCCGCCGGAGCGGCGGCATGCAAAATAGTTAAATCCGGATAATCCGGTAATAACTCAGTCCACATATCGTCGGCACGCAGTTGACCATCTTCCACTTTCTGATTGCCAGAATAACAGCCGACATTCACAGTGCTGCGGATATCAATTTTCTTATCCAGAAACACCGCCATCACCAGCTTACGGGTTGGCGTTTTAATCGAAATACTGGTCGAACTGCAGCGGCTCTGGTGCGTCAGCGGATTGGCCAGCTCATCTGGATTGCTGAATAAAAAAGTGGCATCAAATGGTACTTCAGCGCCATAGTCAGCAAACAAAATACCGGAATTACTGGCAGAATAACTGCGGTAACGCGCCAGAAAATCGGCAGAAGAATAGGGACGGATCACGCCAATCTGAAACTGCAGCGGATCAATTCTGGATTCCGCGGTGATATCCAGCGGCCGTTCAAAATGGGCCGGATGCGGATGGGTATAAAATTGTACAAAAGGGGGGGCTTCGGCGCGGCGACAATAGTTTTTTTTGCCGATCAAGGCAATTTCCTGCAGAAATTGTGGATCCCGCGCGCTTTCGGTCAACAGGTAACAGGCAAATACCGAGTCGATACTGCTGCCAATCAAATTTTTTGAGCTGGCAAAGTGCTGTTGCCGCAGTAAACGCCGATCGGGCTGTGCCACCGCTGCCGGGCTCAACGCAGGACTGTCAGCCAATAACCGTTTCATCTGGGCATGGCTGCGAAAATACTGACTGCTTAACTGCTGCCACTGCTGCAATTGCTGCATCAGTTGCTGTTGCAACGCCGGAGCCGGATTTTTAACCTGCAATAACTGGCTAAATTGCGCCAGACTGGCCTGGCCCGGTAACTGGCATAATACCTGATGCCCGTTTTCCGTTTGCTGACTGGCCTGTAAAATACGCTGGCAGTTGGAGGCATGATAACCCAGCCACTTCGCCATCCCACTGATGGTTCTGGCCGCAGGCGGAAAACTGGCCAGTAATTGCCTCAGTTGTAAACCGAGGGTGGCACCGAATTGTTCAAGTAACAATAAATCTTGATGCGACAATGACATAAAATTTTGTGACCCCTCCAGACTGGCCTTACCATAGCACAAATCACTTTCGTCTGAAAAGCAGCAGGCGGTACCGCCTGCTACTGGCCTCAATGTGATCAAGCTGGCCGGTTTCGCCTGACAAACAGCTTAACCTGAACTTGGGTTAATTACAGGCACCAAGATTTTCCCACACCGCCCACTGCCCGGAGTTTTGGGCCGGCGACTGGGCCTGGCTCCACCATCTGGCACGATATTTCAGGTTATTCTGTTGCACTAAGCTGCCGGTATTATACACAGCACTGGCGCTCCAGGGCGCAATAGCCGCGCAGCTACCGGTGTCGCCTGTGCTGACAGTCACTGTTTTACTGACGGTATGCGTTAAGCCTTCAGCATCTGTGACCGTCAGCCGCACGTTGTAACTGCCCGCCGCCGCATAAGTCTGCACCGGATTTGCCGTGCTGGCGCTGCTGCCATTGCCGAAGTCCCAGCTGCGGCTGACAATAGCTTTATCATCCCTGCTGCGGTCACTGAAGGTCACCGTCAGCACATTGGCGCTGAAACTGAAATCAGCGACCGGTGCCTGATTGTCACCACTGCCAGCACAATCGCCCAGCAGCGTCCAGACATTCGGATACAGATCTGGCCTGGCCCCACTGGACCACCAACTGGCCTGATATTTTTTCTGCTGATAACTGACCATATCGCGTAACTGATAACTGCTGCTGGCATTCCAGGCCGGAATACCTTCACAACTGCCCGGATCGCCATCGGTACTGACCTGCACCAGTTGCGACACCGAACTGGTTTGCCGCGCGGTATCTGTCACTGTTAACGTTACGTTGTAACTGCCACTGCGCTGATAGGTGTGGCTGGGCGAAGCCAGCGTTGAAGCTGCGCTGCCATCACCAAAATTCCATGACCAGTTGCTGATGCCTTTATCATCAGTGGAACCGTCGCGAAAACTGACATCCAGACCATTGACACTGGCGCTGAATCTGGCCACCGGTTTTTGATCAACCGGGGTGTCATCCCCCGGTTTAATGCCGGTTTTTTGTTCAATCCAGCCGAGGTAACTGCTGGTCCGGGTAAAGACGGTCGCTCCGACACAGGCATTGCCCCAACTGACAGTACCGAAGCTATAGAATTTCCCACCTGAACTGGCGGCATAAGGCCCGCCACTGTCGCCATTACAGGCTGAAACGCCACCCGTGCCGCCACCACAAATCACCGAAGCCGGTAAACCAGTGCGCAGTTCGGTACTACAGCTCTGGTTGCTGATCACCGGCAAATTGACTTCGCGCAGCACATCACTCGGACTGCCCTGGTTACGGGTTAAGCCCCAGCCAGACACGGTGACAGCACGCCCAACGGCCGCGAGCTGATTTTCTATCGCTACGGTTGGTAAACTGGCTGGCTGAATACTGGCTGGCGCCGGCGTGGCTAACTTCAGTACTGCGATATCCCAGCCGGACTGAATGCCCTGGGCACCACGCCAGTTTTCATGGCGGATAATTTGGCTGACCCGCAGGTTCTGGCCATCTCGCCGGCTGATGCTGTGTGCACCAACCTGTACTGTCAGTGAGCTGGTTGACGCGCTGTCCAGACAGTGCGCGGCGGTCAGTACCCAGTCTGGGCTGATTAAGGTGCCGCCACACCCCTGACGGCCATTCATCAGTAACGCCACCTGATAAGGCCGGCTATAAGGTGTGGTTTCACTACCGCCGACCACACTGGGGCTGACCAGTTGGCTGTCTTTTTGTTCCGTCAGTTGTTGTGCCTGTAACGGTGTAACCAGTAATGGTGTGACCAGCAGCAATGCCAGCGCAACTGCGCCGACTCTGCTGTTGATAGGTCCTGCTGATTGGTTGATCTTGCTGCGCATGTTCATGATGTCTCCTTATGATTATTAGAGCGCATCCAAGATATAATCTGATATTTAATTTAGATCAATTTTTGTACAGCATTTATCATAATTTAAGTCATAAATATTCAGCATTCACCAGAACAGGTCCAGCGAATTTCGCAGCGTCGTCACAAAAAAAGCGATTTCAGGGAATGCCCGGCAACAATAGACGAGACGAAGTGGCAACACCCGCCCACTCAGTCCCTGACAACAAACGCTTGAGCACCGTTCAGTTCAAAAAGTGAGCAGCAAAGCTGACGAAAAAACTCGCAGGCAAGGCGGGAAAATTGAGCAATAGTCATTCTATTGCTCATTTTTTCCACGGCCGATGCTGATTTTTTTAAACTGTTCGGTGCTTTAAAAGGTTACTTCAGTTTTGCCGCTTTACGGCCAGCGTCTTCCTGCAACTGCGGCAGGATCTGGCGATGTTTCATACAACTGACAGTTTCAGTCATCACGGCTTTAGCGCCTTTGTCATCGCCATCTGCTTTCATCACATCGGCCAGATGATCCAGCGCGGCAAAATAACCGATATGACCCAGGGTGTCAGCGGCCAGATCACGATTATCCAGCAACAAATGCCGGGTTTTGCCCGCTGCTTTTGGATCGGCGGGCAAAGCCCGGATCTGCAAACCCGGCTGCGCCGGATCATCGGCCAGTACCTTATAGGATTTTAACTGTGCCGCCGATAACGCCACACCGGCATGTAACGCCGCCACAGAGGCTGGGCTACTGGCGATCAGCTCCTGCAAAGTGTCTGCCGCTTTTGGCAAGGCAGGTGCGCCGCCAAAGGCCAGCAGCCGCGCCACATCTTCAGTGAAATAATCCGCTGCCAGCCGGTTTTCTGCCACTGACGCTGACATCGCCACATACAATCTGAGCACATTGGAAACAATCACTTCATGACCAAGATCAAGCGCTGCCTGCACTTTATAAAAACCGGGTTGATCAATCAGCCAGCCGCTGGTGGTGGTGCTGATGGTATGGGCGCCATAAATAGCCGCGCCGGCAGCTAAGCTGTGCGCATGTTCTTCATGGCAGCGACTGATCATTGGCCGCCAGATCCGGGCATCGCCACCTTCGCGCTGGATCAGAATACTGACGTGCTGGCCATCCTGCAGCAGATGTTCATCCATTGCCTGCGCCTGCATGCTGATATTTTTCAGTTTCAGTTCCATCACCACAGGTTCGAGAAAACTGTAACTGTTGTGCTGCCGGTTTGGCCGGATACTCAGTTGCCAGCCGGTCGCTGGCCGCTGCATCTCCAATGCTTCGAAACCATGATTTTCAAACCAGTTACTGTTGCCCATCTGGACAAATCGGCGGGGGGCATGGCGCATAAACATCAGTTCATCATCACTGAAACGGAAACGGAAATTGGCAAAAAATGCGCCTTGTCCACCGCTGACCCGAAACGGATAATTCATAAAACTGCGTGCTTCCGGTTCATTCGGCAAAGGGATCCAGGGATCACCAGGCGCCCCTTGGGCGGCACCCAGTGCTTTCTGCCAGGAATGTGCCAGATTAAAGGCATGCCCCATTTCATGCACTGCAGTCCAGAACACCATCCGCTGCCGCCAGGCTGCCGCCTGCGGATCACCAACCGGCGCGTCCTGGATAAAACTGTCGGTAAAAATGGCGGTCCCCTGGCGGTGATTGCCACCGATATCGTCAAACATCACGCCACCGAGCCCTCGCCCTGAGTCATGCCGGGCGGCATACAGCACCCACATGGCCCACTGCGGTTTATCGGCATATTTTTGCCAGTAACTGACCATGGCATTGTGCATTTCACTGTCGGACCAGGTGCCATTAGCGCCCGTGCCAGCGGTTGGGATCACTGAGGTATGAGGTGACATACTGACATCAAAGCCGGCACGCTGATAGACAGACGCCAGTGAAATGGTTTCAGCCGCCAGATCAGCCGGTTTATTGGCATGGGAAGCGGTATTAAAGGTGGTCACTGGTACCCCGGCATTCGCCACCCGATCGACTTCAAACTCGACACTGTCAAAATACACCGACTGGAAAGTCAGCGCATAACTGTGACTGCTGCCATTACCACTGACCGTCAGCCGGTAACTGTTGTAATTCAGACTGCCACCGGTCCGGCCCGCTTCAAACACCAGTTGCGTGCCTGGCATTAAACTGGCGGAGCCGTCACGATAGAATACCGCAGCTTCGACCCGGCGCTGGTTATAGCCCAGACACTGATCCGAAGTCACCCGGGCAATGATATGGGTGGTGGCTCTGGGGAACAGCCGTGACACTTCAATCGAAATACGCTGCTGCGGATAAAACCTGTCGACATCCACCCGCACCTGTACTGTCAGTAAATTCAGCGGCAGCGCACCAGAGCTGTATCTGTATCTGCCACTGACGGCAGCACAGATCCGCAGCGGCGGCAAGGTAATGATGGGGCCGGGCAACGGAATTGGTAATTGCGGCACTGGCAAACCGGGCAATTGTGGGGTACCAGGTGGCAATAACGGGCCATCTGGCGTTGGCGTAAAACCAGCCACCGCGGCCTGATCATCACTCAGAGTGGCGGCGACATAATCGGGGTGCTGATTGTTGTCCATTAAACTGGCAACAGCCAAAGTTTCAACACTGGCAGTCGCCACTGTTGTTGATTTTTTACTGGCCATCAGAAAATTCCTTCCATTTAACTGAATGCTGTGCTGGCCAGACGCGACATCACACAGCGACAGTGGCGATTCGACTGGCCAGGCCAAAATGGATGATGGCGACAGAAACTGAAAGGAACTTCTGACAACAAACCATCCTGATACTGCAGCACGCCTCTCCATTTGCGCTGGCAAAAATAGCCTGCGGCAGGCCGTTCCACAAGGGCACAGCTTTTGTAAAGCTGATGTTGCAGTGCGACGAAAGTGTCAAGCAGACCGGACGAGTGCTGTCGCTCAAAGCAAGGTTACCAACAGTGACTGACAGCCCCGCGCTGTCGTTTTGTTGCAGTGAAAAGCCGCAGCTCTCTGACTGGCAGCTGTTTTTCCTCGTTTGCCAATAATTGGCGTTGTCAAATTCAGCGCCAGAAAAAACCGGCGGCAAAGCAGTCGGAGCAGCCGCAAGACTGACAACAATTACGGACAGTGTCACAAATAGCAACACAGCTGCACTGCACGGCGCTTTAAAGCTGCTTTAAACCTATGACGAGCTTTTGATTGCCGCAGAACAGCCAAACAGAGTCATGCTGAACTGGCAAACTTCAGCAGACAGACAACCCTGTTCAAATCTACCCGGCGACTTCTGCAGCGAATGGCATCGCTGGCGGCACAGTGCACCCCGGCACTTGTTACAGTGCCAGCAGCGTTGTTCGTATTGACGACAGTATGGCTACAAAAATACCTGGCGATCCGAGTTTAATCAGGGGGCATGGATTTTGCGCGTCAAACACTGCATCGCCAGTGTCGGCGCTGTAGTCACAGTCAGCTTGGCGCAGCTATGTTTCCAGCGTTTATTCAGCAGCCTTCCCAGCTAATAATCAGTTTTTTGACACCATACGGCTCTTTAAGCTCTGAACAGTTAAAAAATCGAGCAGCAGCAGACGGGAAAACTCGCAGCCAAGGCGGACCCACATTTTCACAGTACCATCATGCACAAAAAATGCCGCGTCATTTATGATCGGGGCAATTAAAACGATTATTCCAAATAGGAATAATAAATGAAATTAAATAACTCTTAATTATATAAAATTACCCCTAAAGTCGCTAAGGCTTCAAGGTGTGAAGTAAATGAAATGGATGTAATTTAATGTTGAAAAAAATCAGTTTGCTTTGCCTGGTATTGTTTAGCAGCATGGCGGCTTGCCAGACGCTGGAACAGCAAAAACAACACTGGACACTGCAGGATGAAGTGATCACCCATAAAACGATCAGCCAGCAGCACAGCAGCAACGGACGCATCGGTCGACTCCATTGCCAGCCAACCAACCTGACCGGTAATACAGTTCAAGCAACGGTGCCAGATAAACCTTGTGAGCAGCCCATCCGAGAATTTCAAACGGTTGAACGCTGGTATTCAGATGACAGAGGCATTGGTTATTATGAAGTGACTGAAAAAGCATTATTTGCACAAGATCTGTCAAATTGGGTGATCCTGAGTGTACAGACCTACCGTGAAGACAGCACAGGCTATCAGCCGCCACGCCAGGGCATTCCCAAGCATTAACCGCGGCTAAGGTCCATAGCTTGCCAGTCGCAACATGACCACTGGCAAGCATCGATTTCAGCCAATTCGGATCTGATCACTGTGTTGCTGCCATGGGTATGTGCTCCCGGCTTTCTGCCGCAGCTGGTTCAGGATGTTATCCCGCAACTGTAGCTGCTCCGCCAGTAAACCGCCGCCACCATCCCGGCTCAGCCCAGGCATGGTCTTGGTCGGCAATAACTGGCGAATATCGGGAATATCAGCAAAATTCTGGATATTAAGATTATATTGGCCAGGGCCCTGACTGGCCATCGCTGGTCCACGGTCCAGCGCCAGACCTTCCAGCAAGGCAGTTTTAAAACTGTTGGCCAGTTTTGTTTGCCGCAAAACTTGTGGAACTGGCCAGTCTGCGCTGGTTAAAAAGCAGCATTGCCACGATAAAAGCTGGCCTCACCAACAATCACCTCAGCTTCCTGCTGACTTTGCAGGACAAACTGAAATTTCGTCAGTTGCCGCGCCGGTGCCTGATCCACACTCAGTTGCAACACAAACTGGCGTTGTTCACCGGATTCCACCACCAAAGGCGGTACGTTGTGCAGCGTCACCCCATCCAGGCCAAGCACAGCCAACTGATAGTGCTGAGTTTGCCGACTTTTGTTAATCAGGTTCAGTGTGAAGGTATTTTCCAGCTCGCCCTGCTCATTTATCCGATACAGCTGATTGCGCTCGCGGCTGACCAGCAGCTCAGTATGTTGTCGCAGTTGATACCAGCTCAGCATCGCCAGCAGGGTCAGCATCAAGGCCAGCCCGTAGCCCAGATGCCGCCGCCAGTGCCAGCTGCCGCGCTGCTCTGGCGCATCCGCTGTCGCCGGCTGCAGGCTCAGTGCTTCGTGCTCAGCACTGTAACGGATCAGCCCTTTGGCATAACCGAACTGCTGCATGGTGTCGTCACAGGCATCAATACATAAACCACAGTTAATACACTCGTATTGCAAGCCATGACGGATATCAATGCCGACCGGGCAGACCTGCACACATAAATTACAATCCACGCAATCGCCAAGGCCAGCCGGTTTGGCACTGCTGCGTTTGCGCGGCCCGCGCTGTTCACCACGGGCGCTGTCATAACTGACCTGACGGGTATGACGATCAAACATGGCCGACTGAAACCTGGCATAAGGGCACATATGCAAACACATTTTTTCCCGCACCAGACCGGCATTCAGATAAGTACAAACGGCAAAAAACAACACCCAGCAGAGAACTGCCGCTGAGGTTTGCCATTGAAAAAAGGCCGGATACAGCTCAGTCGCAGGCACAAAATACGACATAAACACCAGCGCGGTCAGCAGTGATACCGCGAACCAGCTCAGATGTTTGGCGGTTTTTTTCCAGATTTTCTGCCAGCACAACCCGGCCCGATCCAACGCCCGGCTATGCTGATGACTGCCCTCAATCCGCCGTTCAATCCAAACAAATATCAAAGTCCAGATGGTTTGCGGACAGGTATAACCACACCAGATCCGGCCATACAATTTGGTAAGGTAAAACAGCGCAAAAGCAGCAAAAATAAAAATCAATGCCACGATCAGCAGATCCTGCGGAAATAATTGCAATGCAAAAAACCGCACCTGCAGCGCGCTGGCATCAATCAGAAAAGCCTGACTGCCCTGATAAGGTACCAAGGGTAACAACACAAAAATGGCCATCAGCAAGACGCCAAGACTGCGGCGAACGCGCTGAAAATAACCTTGTTGTTCGCGGATATAAATTTTCCCGCTGGTATCCCGGGTCGAGAAAATGATGGCTGATTTGGTAGGATCGGACTGCGACATAACACACCTGCGTTGTTGACAACAATGAACAAGGCCGCCTGCCGCTGGTACTGTGACTGAACGCAGCACCACAAGATCAGGACTTCCCCGTAATGGCGGCATTGTAGTGCTGCTAAAAAAAATACACAGATACAAAAAAGTAAAATAAAATAGATACAGTTTAGCCGAGCTCCAACATGGCAATAACCACAGTTTGAGGTAGCAGCAGTGCCGGTATTTCGTTATCAACAACTTTGCGATGAATTACGTCAGGGCATCCAAAGTGGGCGCTGGCAAGCCGGTGAAAAACTGCCGTCGATCCGGGCATTATGCCAGCTGTATCAAAGGTCGCTGGCGACAGTGCAACATGCCTTGCACCGGCTGGAAGCGGAAGGATTAGTCCAGGCGGTGGCTAAAACCGGTTATTTTGTCTGTAAAACTGCGCTGAATGCACCTATGACGACCAGCATACGGCAACGCAGCAGCACAGCTTTGCCAGCGCCGTCGGCAGTGACAGTGCCACAACTGTGGTTTGAACTGATGAACCGTGGCGCTGCTTTTGATTTGTTTCCGGCCGGCCCTGCCAGCACTTTGCCTTATCTGACGTTGCTGTATCGACAGATCGGCAAAGCCATGCGCGCCAGTCCGTATCAGAACGCCATGTATTACGACGAACCAGCCGGCTCTGCTCAGCTGCGTTTTCAACTGCAGGAACATTACCGCACTATTGGTTTAGAGCTGGACGCGGCCGAGCTGGTGATCACTGCGGGTTGTCAGCATGCGTTGTTTCTGGCACTCAGTGCCAGTTGTCAGAATGGCGATACCGTGGCGGTGGAAGCGCCAGCTTTTTATGGTGTGCTGCAACTGTTGCAGCAATTGCAATTAAAAATACTGCCAATCCCATCCTGTCCGGTCAATGGACTGGATGTGACCGCATTGGCGCAGGCACTGACGCAGTGGCCAATCAAAGCTTGTGTGCTGAGCCCGGCCTTTGCCACTCCGACCGGCGCCAGCCTGCCACTGCCGGCTCGCCATGCCTTAATTGCACTGGCCAATCAGTATGATTTCACCCTGATTGAAGATGATATTTATGGCGATCTGGGGTTTCATCAGCGGCCGGTGCCGCTGAAAAGTCTGGATACCGAGCAGCGGGTTATTTTGTGCAGCTCTTTTACCAAGTCGTTATCACGGGATTTACGCGTCGGCTGGATCGCCGCCGGTAAATGGCAACCGGCGGTGCTGCGGTTGAAGCTGGTCAGTCAATTGGCCAGCAGTCCGGCGCTGCAACAAGGTATTGCCGCTTTTATGGCCGAAGGCTATTACAAACGACATCTGCTGAAATTCCGCCAGCAACTGCAGCAGCAGCGCGATCAACTGATCCAGGCACTGCAGCAGTACTTTCCAGCCGACTGCCAATACAGTATCCCGAGCGGTGGCCTGGCGCTTTGGCTGCAGTTACCGCAGCCGCACGACACTGTAGCCCTCTATCAGCAATGCCTGCAGCATGGCATTTACCTCACCCCTGGCCGGATGTTTGCCACCAGTCCGGAATTTGATCACTGCCTGCGGCTCAGCTTCGCCCACCCACTGACCGGCAGCAGGTGGCAGGCCTTGCTGCAAGTGGCGGGGTTGTTGCGCATCTGTTGATCACTGGATCTTTGCTATTTTTGCTCCGGCAATGGCTGGGCATTTAAAAAGCCCCAGACAAAATCCGTCTGTAATACCTGCAGCTCGGGGCTGCTGTTATTGTCGCGATAATACCAGTCGGCATGCGGGATACCCTGGTGGCTGCGGAAATAGCCATAATCCGTCAGGCTGGTTTCAAACACCGACAGCGCCAGAAAATGTTTGAAAGTGGGCAGCGCCGGATTTTTACTGCCCGCTTGTTGGCCAAGTCCGGCCACGCCTGCTCTGGCATGGCAACTGATGCAACTGGAGCCGTCCATAAAACCGGCCTCGGTTACTGAATTGCCGAGCATGGTTGGCTGGCCGACTGAATTGACAAAATCGACCTGTGAGCCTTTTAGCCGGTAATTCAGCCAGGCCTGGTCGGTGCTGGCGGGTTCATGCGGATCTTGATCCGGCAAAGTGCCTATTTGCAGCTTTGTCAGCAATTGCTGCCATTGCGCTCTGGCTTGTTCCACCGGATAACCGGCATCTGGCCGGAATACCACACTGCTGTCATTCAGTCGGTCCGACTGCTGGTTAGGTTTGACATAATTGTCGGCGGTGCCAGCCGGTCTTGAGTCGGCGCTGCGATAACCATAAGCATCATTACAACCAATAGTGTCACAGCGGCCTGGCAGGTTGATGTGTTCAAAGGTGGTCCAGACCCAGTTCGGCGTGTCTTTGGAGGAAATATGAAAGGCAACCAGATAATGCGGTCCAGCCAGATTACATTGGGCATCAGGCTGTTCGCTCAGACCTAGCGGCGCCAGATTAATTTGGGTCGATAAATATTTACTGGCGTAAGCCTTGGCATCTGCCGGTAAACCAAGCGCCGCCATCAACTGATGATGCACCCAGTTGCTTTTAATCATCACTGCATCTGCCGGTAAATCGATTTTCACTAACTGCGTTTTACCAGTGGCGGTGGCGGCAACTGCAGCCCGATGATAAGGCGCTTCCTGCTGCAAATTGGCCTGATTGGCAAAAAACACCTCCAGCGCACCATCGGCATTATATAAATTGTGGCGAAACAGGTAATCGTGAAAAGACTGATTGCGAATAGTCAGTTCGGCATTGGTCTGGCGGATAATCCGACCGACACTTTGCGCATCGGCTGGCTTAAAACTTTTCAAAATGGCTGGTACCAAATCCACTGAACCACTCTGTTGTGGCACTGCACTGCAAGACGGC
Organism: Rheinheimera sp. B2H12; assembly: GCF_059620065.1. NCBI lineage: Bacteria > Pseudomonadati > Pseudomonadota > Gammaproteobacteria > Chromatiales > Chromatiaceae > Rheinheimera > Rheinheimera sp. B2H12. The sequence goes on from NZ_CM184363.1 coordinate 3,863,891, forward strand.
GTGCTGTTACGATCCGCTTTTAGCATGGTTGTGGCGCTGGCCTGGTGCAGCGAATTCAGTTGATGGTGAAACGGAATGCGGGTATGGCGGTTCAGCTCAGCACTGCGCGCCTGAGCAGCGGCTTTCTCCCCCACGGCGCTGGCAAAGGCTTTTAACTGCAACTGATAACGGCGGCCTGGAAACACCGGACAATGGCTGGCACTATTACCAGCAGCACCGGGCTGGCAACAGGCATTGGCCGCTGGCGACTGGCCGGTCTGGCACAGCGGGTATGGCTGTGCCGGCCAGTTTTGCTGTTCATCCGCCCAATTCGACCAGAATTTATCCTGCACAGCTTCGGCAAACAGTTTCCAGGAAAACATATCGGGACAGGTCATCGCCGGGTTGGAAATGGCCTTGCCAGTATCCCGGTTGATGGCCTGCAACTGGCCATCCGACAGCCGCATACTGCAATAACTGGCATCACGGATATCGGCCTGAAAATACATCGCCGAGTCAATAGCGGTCGGCTTGGGATTGGCGGCACTGGCAACACCACAATACAACAGCGGGAGCACTGTGGCAGCTTTCAGATAAGTGAATGTTTTATTGAATGAGATAGCCATATTGCACTCCTGTGGGTTGCCTGAGATTGATCATACAGTTGACTGACAACATCCACAGACTAGATCCAGCGAGTGCAAATGCCAGCCTGCAGAAAGCGGAACAGATGATAATTCTCTGATAAAAAGTAGCAGTGACTGCAACAGAACCGCGACTTGGCCTCGAGTGATGCCGCAGCTGTCAACCATGGCAAAACAGGTTAAAATCCGTTCTGTTGCCAATCCTGCATGAGTGCCTTCTGATGAAAATTGCTGCCGTCAGCCAACAAACCGGCCTGAGTACATACACCATTCGTTATTATGAAAAACAGGGTCTGATCGCCAAGACCAGCAAAGATGGCAGTGGTCATCGTCACTATACAGACAACGAAGTTGAGTTGCTGAATTGGGTCTCCTGTCTGAAAAAATCCGGCATGTCGCTGAATAAAATCCGCAGTTACAGCCAGGCCTGTCAGCAGGGGGAGCAGGCCCAGGCAAGACTGATTTTGCAGCAACATCTGCAAAAGCTGTTACAACAGCAACAGGATATTGCCCATCATATTGAAGTGACAGCAGCAAAAATTCTGCGATTGGGGTCTTGACTTAGAGCATGCTCTAACTTGTTAGCATCGGTCACAGCTAACAACAGGAGAGCAAAATGAAAGTACAAGTTGCGATAGTGCGGGCATTTGTCGAACATCACCAAGGTGGTAATCCGGCGGGTGTCGTATTACAGGCTGACCAGCTGAGTCAGGCACAAAAACAGGCTGTCGCCAAAGCTGTCGGTTATTCCGAAACTGCTTTTGTGTCCGCGTCTGCCGTCGCCGACTTTAAGCTAGAATTTTTTACCCCAAACCGTCAAATCGCTCATTGTGGGCATGCCACAATTGCAGCCTTTAATCTGCTGCGGGCGCAAGGATTACTGCCACAACAACACAGCAGCAAAGAAACCATCGACGGCATTCGAACCATCCGACTGCAGCAGGATCTGGCCTTTATGCAACAGCAGGCTCCAGTCTATCAGTCGGTAGAAGCGTTCCGGCCACTGATTTTATCGGCTTTAGGGCTACAAAACTCAGACATCAGCGCCAATCCGCTGCTGGTGAATACCGGCAATCCGTTTGTGCTGCTGGGTGTACTCGACAAAGCTCGGTTGAGCGCGATAACCCCTGACTTGAACATGCTGGACAAAATATCACAGCAGATTGATTTAATTGGTTTTTATATATTCAGCACTGATACTTATCAACCAGGGCGAGCCGCAACGACCCGGATGTTTGCTCCCAGATACGGTATTGCCGAAGAAGCTGCCACCGGCATGGCAGCTGGACCACTGGCCTGCTACTTACACGATTTTATGCAGCTGAAGCAACAGACGCTGTTGATTGAGCAGGGTTATGCAATGGCAGAACCATCGCCCAGCCTGTTGCAGGTGGAGCTGACGGTAAAAAATGATCTGATTTTAAATCTGGAAACCGGTGGCCGCGCAGCCGTCAGTCACTGGCTGGAGCTGGAGCTGGACCTGGCGGACTAAAGATTGACACCAGCATTGAGGTCAACAGCCAAGGGTCAGATCCGGCAATCAGCGGTTCTGACCCTGCGCCCCTCAGGCACCGGCATAAATCTGCGTTTGATCCCGGCCTTGTTTTTTCGCCCGGTACAAAGCAGTGTCAGCGGCGGCAAATAAATCATCGGCAGCGGCGGCACACTCAGTGGACGCCAAGCCAATACTGACAGTCACAGGCCACCAGCCTTGTTAGCCAGCTTCAGTGTTGAGTCCTTCACCAACTGGCGTGGCCACTGCAGACGAGCCAGCAATGCCCACAGTGTCCGCCAAGGCCTGATGACAGCGCTGGAGCACCTCAATGGTCGCTTGTGCCAGAGGGGAAGCGTTGTGGTTTTTTGAGGTGATCAGCATCACTGGAATTTGATAATGATATTGCTTTGGCAAGATGGCTTTAAACAGGCCTTTGTCGACCCAGGCGCTGGCGTAATGTTCGGGTAAATAACCGATAAATTGACCGGATAAAATCAGCAGCGCTATACCTTCATCGTGGTAAGCGCTGGCGCTGTGCTGGTAATTCAGGCCGTCGTTGCGACTGTCTTTGTCGCGCAGATAGTTACTGCTCACCACTTCGGCTTGTGCCAGCAGCGCTTTAAGATCTTTGTCAGCACAATCAAACAATGGATGCCCCAACCCGCAGTACAGATAATTGGTTTCATTGTGCAGGGGCAAATAATCCAGCCCGCGGATCGGATGCCGGCTCACGCCGATGCCAACCAAAGAGCGGCCGTTCGCCACTGAGGTCTCGACTTCGCGCGCTTCACAGACATAAATTTCAAATTGCAGATTGTCACTTTTGTGTTTTAGCCTGGCAATCGCCTGCGCCACTGCGCAGCGTGGATCACTGATCAAAGTATCGATAATGGCGATGGTGACCCGACCGGACAACTGATGTTTTGAGCCCGCCACTGTGGTGGCAAAAGTCTCACATTGTTGCAGTAATTCCAGCGATGCCTGATAAGTGATGCGGCCAGCATCGGTCAGTTCAAAACCACTGCGGCCACGTTTACACAGGGTCAGCCCAAGACGGATTTCTAAATCAGATAAATGGGTACTTATGGTGGAACGGCCTATATTTAACCGCGACTCAGCCGCAGATAAGCCACCACATTCAACAATGGTGACAAAAATGCGTAATAACCTTAAATCAACGTCCTGCACTTGCATCTGCCTGCTGTCCTGATTGCGCTGCACCACTGGTGCAGCTGCGACTTTTCAGCAGCAGAGCCCAGAGCACATTAGTTTGATAAAGCCGGAATAAGATACGATTATTATGTATTTATAAAACATCAATCGCAAGCTAGCATGCAGGTATCGCTGCACTCGGCTGCTGGCATCCAAGTCGATTCTGTCGGTGCAGACCATCCCATTCACAGTTGAAGGAGTTACCCATGGCGTTTAAATATGGCATAGACCGGTTGGATCTGGACAGCGTCAATGGCATTGCCGATGGCAGTATTGAGGCTATCCTGTGCCCGGAAGCAATAGCCAAACTGAACCTGAGCCGTAGCCGGGTCGAAGTCATGGCCGCTTCTGATAAAGCAATTTATGGCATTAATACCGGCTTTGGCCCACTTTGCGATACCCAAATATCACCGGCTGAAACCGCACTGCTGCAAAAAAACTTATTAATTACCCATGCGGTTGGCGTCGGTGAACCGATCGACAAAGCCATTTCCAAACTGATGCTGATCACCAAAGTGCATGCCCTGAGCCAGGGGTTTTCCGGCGTGCGGTTAGAAGTGGTTGAGCGGATGCTGAAATTTATCGAATTGGATCTGATCCCAGTGGTGCCAGAACAAGGCTCAGTCGGCGCGTCCGGCGATTTAGCACCGCTGTCGCATCTGTTCCTGCCATTAATTGGCGAAGGCGAATTCTGGCATGGTAAAGAAAGTATCCCTGCCCGCGAGGCACTTAGCCAGCATGGTTTAGCCCCGATGGAATTGCAGGCGAAAGAAGGTTTAGGCCTGATTAACGGCACTCAGTTTATTTTATCGCACGGCATCACTGCACTGACCAAGATGCGTTATTTGCTGGATCTGGCGGATGTGGCCGGTGCCATGAGCATCGAAGGGATGCAAGGCAGCGGTTCACCATTTAGACCTGAACTGCATGAAATTCGCCCTTTTGCTGGCAACATCGAAGTCGCGGCGCGGATGCGGCGTTTATTCAAAGACTCGCAAAATATGGCGTCCCACACCGGCTGTGCCCGGGTGCAGGATCCGTATTCACTGCGTTGTATCCCGCAGGTGCACGGCGCATCGCGCAACGCCTACAGCCACTTAAAAGAATTGGTTGAAATTGAGATGAACTCGGTGACCGATAATCCAATCGTGATCAGTGCCGAAGAAGCACTCTCTGGCGGTGGTTTCCATGGCCAACCACTGGCAATGGTGCTGGATTACAACTCGATTGCCGCCGCTGAACTTGGCAATATCAGCGACCGCCGTTGTTATTTGTTGTTAGAAGGCCTGCATGGCTTACCACGGCTGCTGACTAAAGCCGGTGGTTTAAATTCCGGCCTGATGATCCCGCAGTACACCACGGCCGCCTTGGTGACAGAAAACAAATCTTTATGCTTCCCGCCGTCAGCCGATAGCGTGCCAACCTCAATGGGGCAAGAAGATCACGTCTCGATGGGCAGTATTTCAGGTCGTAAACTGAATCAAATTCTCGGCAACCTGGAAAAAATCCTTGCGATTGAACTGATGTACGCAGCCCAGGCGATTGATTTCCGCCGGCCAAACACCTGTTCGGATCTGATAGAGCAAAACCATGCCATCATCCGGGCCAAAGTGGCCAAACTGGAAGAAGACCGCCTGCTGAAGCCGGATATCGACGCCATGATCAAGCTGGTGAAAACCCAGGCCTTGGTTGTTAACTTTGCCGTGAATGCCTAAGGAGCAGCAAGATGACGTTTCAGGATCAAATTAAACAAGGTATTCCGGCACAATTGCCTAAAGCTAAGCCTTATCCGGCCGATGCCAACCGGGCGCCAAAGCGCAAAGACATCTTAACCAAAGCGGAAAAGCAATTGGCGGTGCGCAATGCGCTGCGCTATTTTCCGCAGCAGTGGCACGCTGAACTGGCGGTGGAATTTGCCCAAGAACTGAATGACTTTGGCCGTATTTATATGTATCGCTTTAAGCCAGAGTTCGCCATTAAAGCGCGGCCTATCAGCGATTATCCAGCGCAATGCCAGCAAGCTGCCGCCATTATGCTGATGATTGACAACAATCTCGATCCGGCCGTGGCGCAGCACCCGGAAGAGCTGATTACTTATGGTGGCAACGGCGCTGTTTTCCAGAACTGGGCGCAATATCGCTTAACCATGAAGTACTTAAGTGAAATGGCAGAAGATCAGACCCTGCACATGTATTCGGGCCATCCGATGGGGTTATTCCCATCCTCAGTGGAAGCGCCACGGGTGGTGGTGACCAACGGCATGATGATCCCGAACTATTCCAAACCAGATGACTGGGAGCGGTTTAATGCGCTGGGCGTCACGCAATACGGCCAGATGACCGCCGGTTCTTTTATGTATATTGGCCCACAAGGCATAGTCCACGGCACCACCATTACAGTGATGAATGCCTTTCGTAAAGTGCTGGCCAAAGGCGACAGTCCGAAGGGTAAAATCTTCTTAACCGCCGGTCTTGGTGGTATGAGCGGAGCCCAACCCAAAGCCGGTAATATCGCCAACTGCATCACCGTCTGCGCTGAAGTGAATGCCAAAGCAGCCACCAAACGCCATCAACAAGGCTGGGTCGACGAGCTGATTGATAACATCGAGACGCTGATTGTCCGCGTTAAACAAGCCCAGGCACAGCAAGAAGTGGTGTCTATTGCTTATATCGGCAACGTGGTAGAAGTGTGGGAAGCCTTTGACCAACATGATATTTTTGTGCATTTAGGCTCAGATCAAACCTCACTGCACAACCCTTGGTCGGGCGGTTATTACCCGGCCGATCTCAGCTATGATGAAGCCAATCGTCTGCTGCGCGAACAGCCGGAATTATTCAAAGAAAAAGTGCAGCAGACGCTGAAACGTCACGCCGCTATTGTGAATAAACACACCAGCAAAGGCACTTATTTCTTCGACTACGGCAATGCGTTTTTATTAGAAGCCTCCCGCGCCGGTGGCGATGTGATGGCACAAAACGGTATCGACTTTAAATATCCATCTTATGTGCAGGATATTTTAGGCCCAATGTGTTTTGACTATGGCTTTGGCCCCTTCCGCTGGGTCTGTACCTCTGGTAAGCCGGAAGATCTGGACAAAACCGATGCCATTGCCGCCGCAGTGCTGCAACGACTGATGGCACAAGCGCCCGCAGAAATTCAACAGCAGATGCAAGACAATATCAGCTGGATTTTGGACGCCAAACAAAACAAACTGGTGGTCGGTTCACAAGCGCGGATTTTATATGCCGATGCAGAGGGTCGTGCTGAGATTGCCGCCGCCTTTAACGAGGCGATTAAGCGCGGTGAGATTGGCCCTGTGGTGCTGGGCCGCGACCATCACGATGTCAGCGGCACCGACTCACCATTCCGTGAAACCTCCAACATCTATGACGGCAGTCGTTTTACCGCTGATATGGCCATTCACAACGTGATTGGCGACAGCTTCCGCGGCGCCACCTGGGTGTCGATCCACAATGGCGGTGGTGTCGGTTGGGGTGAAGTGATCAACGGTGGTTTTGGCATGTTGCTTGACGGCTCTGTCGAAGCCGAGCGGCGGTTAAAATCGATGTTATTTTTTGACGTCAATAACGGCATTGCCCGTCGCAGCTGGGCCCGCAATCAAGAGGCTGATTTTGCCATCCGCCGCGAAATGGCACGCACGCCAAAACTGCAAGTGACGCTGGCCCAGCGGGTCGATGATGACCTGCTCGCACAGTTGCCGTTTTAATCATTGGTCTTGACCAGACCGAGCCGGATAGCACAGATCCGGCCCGGTCTGTTTTTTACCACATTTAATCAGACCGATACTGCTACAATTGCCGCTTTGCTTCGCTAAACCATTCGGGCAAAATTGACGTAATCTTCTTTTCATCAGCCAGCAGAGCAACTTGTTACCTATGCGCTATCTCAACACTCCTGATTACAACCACCAACAAACCGACAAAATAGGTATTTTATTAACCAATCTCGGCACCCCTGATGCACCGACGCCAAAAGCGCTGCGACGTTACCTAAAACAGTTTTTATCCGATCCGCGGGTGGTGGAAGTGCCACGGTTATTGTGGTGGCTGATTTTAAATGGCGTTATTTTGCGGATCCGGCCGCGTCGCTCAGCCAAAGCTTATGCCACCGTATTCACCGAGCAGGGCTCGCCATTGCTGTTTAATACCCAAGCGCAAAGTGATGCCATTGCTGCCCAGTTACAGCAACAGGGCCTGCAAAATGTGGTGGTTGATTTTGCCATGCGCTATGGCAACCCAAGTTTTGACACTGTGCTGGAAAAAATGTTTGCCAAGGGCGTCCGGCAATTACTGGTGTTACCGCTGTACCCACAATATTCAGGCTCAACTTCTGCCTCCACTTTTGATGAACTGGCGAAAAACTTTATGCGCCGGCGCTGGCTACCGGATTTACGCTTTATTTCGCATTATCCTGATCACCCGGCTTTTATTCATGCCGCGGCGGAAAAAATCCGCCAGCACTGGCAACAACATGGCCAGGCCGATAAATTGATTCTGTCTTATCATGGCGTGCCAAAACGCTATTTGCTCAATGGCGACCCTTATCATTGTGAATGTTATAAAACATCGCGCCTGATCGCGGAACAATTGGGGCTGCAAAAAGATCAATATCTGACTACTTTCCAATCGCGTTTTGGCCGGGAAGAATGGTTAAAACCTTATACCGATGACACGCTCAAAGCCTTACCGGCCCAAGGCGTGAAAAGCGTGCAAATATTCTGCCCGGGTTTTGCCGCTGATTGCCTGGAAACCATTGAAGAAATTGGCGAAGAAAACAAAGAGTATTTTTTACATGCCGGTGGCGAGCGTTATGAATACATCACTGCACTCAATGCCGAACCTTTGCATATTGCCGCTTTATGCCAGTTAATTCAGCAAAACCTGCAAGGCTGGCAAGTCAGCCCGGATCCAGACCGGGCCACGCGCGCAGAGTGTCTGCGGGCCGAGAAGTATCCGAAATAACAGGACCCCAAATAAACGCCGCCGGAGTGGATGAGCAAGCTTCAGCCACTCCGTTCTTGTGGCGTCGAAGCAACTACAGCACAATCCAATGACCAACAGTGATCAAATGATTAATTGCGTTTAATTTACCACCTCAGTGCAACCGTTCCTTACCACGTGTTGCAAATTAATCGCACCACCACTGTAAGCGGAAAGTACCACTTCGTCAGATCGCGGCTTTGTACCAATTGCAGACATTTGCATTATAGTTATCAAAAATTAGCTTTCGATCCGTTGCTGATATTCATACCTTATCAATCTAAACGTCAGTTGACACACTACAGCCAAGGGCGTGACATTGTTTCCATTCGCGCTCGAATGCGTTTGAACATGACGAGCTTTAGGTCTTCAAAACCTGCCACACTTTCAAAAGCTTTATCCAAATTTTGCGACATTTTTTTAACCAAAAAATGGATCAGTTTCTTAGCAGCCTTTTGGTCCAGCCCCAGTTGAGCGGCAAACGCAACAAAGTCATGTTCAGTGTAATAGCCATAGTTGTCGTATGAACTGGTGCTTTTTGCGTTTTTTACCTCAGTTTCCATGAGCCAGATACTTAGCTCTGATCCGTCGTACTCTTTGTATGGCGCGACTGATACCATGTCATAGATTTTTGAAAATCCGGTCGCAGTATCACTATCGAGCTGCCTGACCAGACTCAGGTTTTTCAGGTGTAAATCGTTATTACCGGCCAGGTACGCCATTAGCACTTGCAAAAAACCATCCCGAAGCACTTGAGCGTGGTAACCGCAGCTTGCATGGGCAACTTTCAATGCGTATTCGTAGGATAATGCCTCGCTACTTTTATTCCCGGGCGCAACATCCATAACAGAGGCTAAATCTTCGATGAATCCGATGCTTCTGCCGGCGGTGTCCAAATCAAAACGACCTGTCACGTAGGCCAGTTCACCACAGGAAAAGGGGACCAGAGCATGATCTGCTACATTGAACCCAACCAACTGGCATAGCCGCATAATGATAAATTCATTGACCGCTAAATGGGGTAAATCTCGTGGAGATGGTTTCACTATGTATGGACCCATACCTACACTTGCTGTCAATGTTTTCTTGGCGCCAGCTTTATGAGTGAGAAACATTTTAGGCTGAACACCTGAAATGGAAGCTCTGCCAAACGACCTGATGGCAACTTCATTAAATTCATCTCTGGCAAAGTCAATGGTGAAACCTTTTAGGTTTTTCTGTGGTCGCTCTGGTATACGGCCTGCTTCTTCATTTTTCAGCAGACTCGGAAGCACCCTGATCGGTCCGATAAGCTCTGCACCATGCGCAAGCAAAAGGCCAAATTTATCATCTACATCAAGTCTAGCCAGCTGTGCCTGATGGCGCTTTACCCACCCCTCGCTCATTAAATTGGTGAAAAATGCCGGCAGATGGTTTTTGCGCAATGGTGCGTCAGTCAGTGGGAGGTTGGTGCCAATCCTGGCGAGCCCGATTTGCAAGTAATTCGTATCATAACGAAATTCATATTCGTAACCAGCCTGAACCGAATACTCAGTGATAGTCCCTGCCAATCTATCATTGCAGTACACGAAACCTATCCGTGTGGGGGCGTCCATTATTTATTCCCTTGACGCTTGCCAATAAAAAGCTGCAAACCAACAGCACCGATCAGACTGTTGAGCTTTCCTACTGATACCACGTCTACGCGCTGTATCGAGTTGTAATAGGTTTGCATCGATACACCAGCAAAAGCTACCAAATCAGAGATAGAAAGATCGCCTCTGTGCGCCTCTATGCTGGATTGCACTGACTCGCTGCTCACCAACCGATACCCTTCCATTGCTGACTGCTGCAATTTAGTCTGGATGCTTTCGTCCAAATGAGCCATTAGCTGCTGAAGCCTGATGCGCTCTTGAACGAGCTCTGGCAGTGATGCTGCGAGGGAATTTATATTATTTTTTGACATATTTACGCCTCGAAATTAATTCATAAAATACATTATCAAACTTTAGCTTATTTTTTTTATTCATAGAGTAATATTGTGATGAGATTAACTTTACAGACAAACTATATTTTATAAATTTTCGAAAATTAATCTATAGATAAAATATTGAGGCGAAAGGTCTGATGTCATGACGATTTTAACGTGCAATTTTAGCTGGCCAACAGCGGATTTTCGTAAGCGTCCGGCCATCACATCTTTTATTAACTGACTGATCACGCATCATAGCTGTCACTGTTCCCAACCGTGAGAGTTATGAATGTCTGCCTTAAAACCATCCGATGTGCGTCGGAGCTTTTCGCCCGAATTTAAATGGCAGGTTGTGCAGGAATCCAAAGCTAGATTACTGTCGGCCTCTGCGTTAGCGCGCAAATATGATGTGAATACCAATCAGCTGTTTCGTTGGGTGCGGGAGGCTCAGCTTGGTAAAGCCTTGTGGGTCCGGCAGGCCAAAAATGAGCAAGCAACTCCTGAGCAACTAAGCCCGTTCCTTCCCATCAGCGTCCAAGCCACTGAAGCACCTCCGGTTGTTTATCAAGGCGCCGTAACTGTGTCGTTTCGTAGCGGTCACCAATTGGTTTTGCACGATGCAACGCCAGACATGCTGCGTCAACTGGTGGCGGCACTGTCATGATGATGTTATCGCACGATGTGCGCATCTGGCTGTGTGCGGGTTACACCGATATGCGCAAAGGCTTTGATGGTCTGGCAGCCATGGCGCAGCATGTCCTGCAAAAAGACCCATTCAGTGGTCATGTGTTTGTCTTTCGTGGGCGACGCAGTGACCGGGTTAAATTACTCTGGTGGGATGGCCAGGGATTATGTTTGTTTTACAAACGCTTGGAGCAAGGCCAGTTCGTCTGGCCACACGTCAAAACCGGTGCTGTACACTTAACTCAGGCCGAGTTGGCGTTGTTGCTCGAAGGCTTAGATTGGCGGCCACCTGCCCGAAAAAATGCGCCGAAAAACACCACATAAGCGCCATTAATCAATGAGTTAGCTTGTTTTTTGTGCTATGATGCACGACATGAAAACGATGGCATCTTCCTTACCCAATGATCCGAAACAGTTGCAGGCAATCATCCTACAGCTGCAGCAAACACTTGCTCAGCAAGAGTCGGTGATTGCCACCTTACGCCATCAATTATCGGTGTTAAAGCGGGCGCGTTTTGGTCGCTCCTCTGAGCTGCTCAACACGCAAATCCATCAGTTGGAACTGCAACTCGAAGAGCTGGAGATGCAGACTGCTGCGCTTCCTAAGCTCAGTGCGCCAACCACCGAAGACACAGCAACACCACGTCGACGCGCTGCTTTACCTGAGCAACTGCCGCGGGAAGAACTGCGCGTTGAAACTACGTGCCAATGCCCGGCATGCCAGGGTGAATTGACTCATATTGGGGATGACGTCTCAGAAATGTTGGATGTAGTCCCGGCTTCATATCGGGTCATTCGCATTGTTCGGCCTAAATTCAGTTGCCAGCATTGCGACATTTTAGTGCAAGGTGTAGCACCAGAGCGTGTGATTAAAAAAGGACTCGCCAGTGCAGCATTGCTCACGCAAGTGGCTGTTGATAAGTACCTCGATCATCAACCGCTGTACCGTCAGGCAGAGCGGATGGAGCGCGAAGGGATTGATGTTGAACGCTCGACCTTAGCTGACTGGGTCGGGCAAATCGGCGCTTTACTCACACCACTTGCAGATGCCATCGGACGTCATGTCAAAGCAGCGCAACATATCTATGCGGACGATACCACAGCGCCAACCCTGTCTCCGGGCAAGGGGCGCACACAAACAGGCCGGTACTGGACCTATGTGCGCGATGGTCGTCCATGGGGTGATACCACAGCGCCAGCGGTCTGGTTACAATACAGCGAAGACCGAAAAGGCCTGCACCCGACAACCCATTTAAAAGGCTATCAAGGTTCGCTTGTAGTGGTCAACTAATTTTGGCCACATCGTTGTAGCCAAGCCAGTACCTGCGCTCGGATTCATTCGGAGCCAAACCACCGTTATAGTGATGTGGCCTGAGCTGGCTGTAATAGCCCAGCATGTAATTCAGTATCTCTCGTTCTGCTTGAGCAAATGAGCTGTAACCTACGGTCGGAACCCATTCTGTCTTTAAGCTTCTGAAGAAGCGCTCCATCGGGCTATTGTCCCAGCAATTACCACGACGACTCATGCTTTGCCGAATTTGAAAGCGCCACAGCAATTGCCGGAACTTGGTACTGGTGTAATGGCTGCCTTGGTCTGAATGGAACATCACTCCTTCAGGCCGACCTCTGGATTCAAACGCATGACTAAGCGCCTTGCCGGTTAATTCACTGTCAGGCGAGAACGACATGGCCCAACCAATTGGTTTTCTTGCAAATAAATCCATCACTACAGCTAAGTAAGCCCAGCGGTTGCCTGTCCAGATGTAGGTCACATCGCCACACCACACCTGATTTGGTTTGGTTACGGCAAACTGGCGCGCCAGCAAGTTTGGGATATCAATCCGTTCACTGCCTGTCTTTTTATATGAATGCGCCGGTTGCTGGCAGCTGATAAACCCTAGTTTTTCCATGCATTTAGCCGCCAGGTATCGGCTCATTTTAACACCCTGAGTGCTTGCCATCGTTGCAATGCTGCGAGAGCCTGCGGAGCCATTGCTGGCATCAAACAGCTCCCGGACTTTGCTTAGCCGAACAACCTGCTCTGGCTGAATCGCCTTGGGCTTTTTCCAATACTTAAAGCTGCTGCGATGGACTTCAAACACCCGGCACAACTGCGCCACGGCATAACTCTGCTTGAGCTGAGCAATTATCGTGAATTGTTCAGCGAGTCCGACATCAAGAGAGCTGTAGCCTTTTTTAGGATTTCTTTTTCCAGCTCTATCTGTTTGATTCGCTTCTCTAATTCGCGAATTTTAAGTTGGTCTGGCGTCATCGGTGTGGCTTTGGGCGTGATGCCTGAGCGCTCTTCACGCAACTGCCGAACCCATTTATCCATGGTGGATTTACCAACATTCATCGCTGCCGCTGCTTTAGCAACCGAGTAACCTTGGTCGAGCACCAGTTGGGCACATTCCAGACGAAATTCTGGGCTAAAAGTAGGTCTTGTCTTTTTGTTCATCATGTCACCTAATTGCTTACGAGGTATAGCATAACACCTCTAATCAGGTGGCCAAATTCAGTGTGCCACTACAAAGCGATAAAGATAATCCAATCGCTGTATGTGGTTGAAAAGCAAGCACGCGGCCAACCACCGAATGCACGAGAACACATCCGGGCGACACAAGCAAAGCCAATTCTGGAGCGCTTCCATACCTGGTTGCAGGCAACCTTGCGCACCTTATCAAAAGGCTCGCCGTTGTCCAAAGCCATTCACTATGCGCTTAAGCAGTGGGATGCGCTGGTTGCGTATGTCGACAATGGCTATGCTGAATTAGACAACAACAGCGCAGAGCGGTCATTGCGCCCCATCGCCTTGGGCAGGAAAAACTACCTGTTTGCAGGCTCTGTCGCCGGTGGGCAGCGTGCGGCTGTGCTCTACTCGATACTCGGTACTGCCAAACTCAATGGCATCAACCCGAATCACTATCTAACTGCCGTTCTCAAACGCATCGGCAATCACCCAATCAACCGCATCGATGAACTACTACCATGGAACATCGACTTAGCACCACAATCTGGCGACGCAATTTAAGACACTCAGTGTCCACTAAAATTAAGTGGACACTTAAATTAGAGCATCAACCTGTGATCGCCGGACGCTTACGGATTTTCTGCAGTGTTCTCCCCTAAATGCCTGGTTAACTAATGTTGATTTGATAAAACTGGTTAATTGCATTTCATTTACCACCAGATTGCAACCTGCCCTTACCACGTGTTGCAAATCAATCGCATCGCCACTTTCATGGAAAGTACCACTTCAGCGGATAGTGGCTATGTGCCAAAAGCGGACAACTAGGAAATTACAATCTAAACGTCCCTGAGAGATTAATTAGAATTAGAATGCTATACCGCAGCCAGCTAAAAATGCTACGACTCTATTGCTCAGCTCTTTTCCTTTCTCAAGCAATTCAACTACTTCAGCGAAGCGTTCTAATGAGCCTTGGATGATGTGGCTGTTCGGCGTCACACGTTTCAGTTCCTCTTTAACGGATTCAAGGTAGGGTATGAGCGGATTTATACTATTATTTTTCGCTTCTTTTAGCAGATCGAGTAGCTCAGTGACTTCTGCTAATTTATCTGACCGCTCTTTATCATTTGAACCAATATTGATTGTGACGTCTGAATTATTAACATCTCCTAGGATTGCCCCTGGTGAATTAATGTTAGTTCTGTTCATATAAATGTGCTCCTCGTAAATAAAGTTAATGCTTCTTTGTTCGACAGACGGTGATTCTTTAACTGCCATACATTTAATGTCTAGTAAGTCATAGTAAACCATCCCGTGATGAGCTTTGCCGTCATTGTCTATTATGTGTTCGCTTAATAATGCAAACTTTTTAATATCATCGACCTGGCACCACCCTTTATCATTTAGCCGAATTTCCTCTTTGATGGGGGAGGCCACTTTGGTTTCCTCAATGGTCTTTATAACCCTGGGTAAGACTGTTTTAATGCCCCGACTATTACCCCAGAATGCCAGGTTAAGGTACTTGCCTTCCGTATTTGCAGTTATACTGCATTGAATGTTATCGCTAACAACATTGATACCTATGCCATTACGCCACCAGTAACTCTCTGAAGATAAGTGGCTGCATTGGACGATAATCCGCTCTATTGCTAGGCGATGTAGCCACGGGTAATACAGGCGGTATTCCATATAAGCACTATCTGAGGAAGGAACACCTTTGGGAGCATCGTTTGGCAGTAAGGCTGGCACAATAAATATTTGAGAAGCAAATTCCTTGTTTGAGTAGTCTACGAGACCAAATATCATTTGTGCTTGGAGCATAAAATCAACGAAGAGCGCTGTTTCTTCTGGCGAATATACGCTGTATATTTGCAAGAGTTGAATGCCTGTCACTTTTCCGTTTTGACCAAGAACTACCGCTCTAGGATTTCCCAAAATATCACTAATTTCAAACAATCGATATATAGCATTTAATGCCCAATTTTGGTCAATAAAAATCGTGTCACTAAAATGGCTTTCCCTGTAAAACACATCGCCGCATTGGTTCAAATATACTAATAATGTCTCAGCATGTAAGACTCCATGCTTTTGACACAAAGCTTCGAAATCGAACTTTTTTATTACCCCACCTTTTTCCTCAAGTGTTTTTCTGACTTTTCCCCAAGACCGAGGAATTCGAGTTTGAAGCTTACTCTGTGTCTTTATCAACTCAAGAATTGCAGTATTCAAAACATTTACATTTTCATAGTGCAAAGCGCTTATGCGTAAATGCAGTAACTTACAGTAAGGAAAGTCTTCTAGCGCTTCATTGTTAAGACCACGTGTATCGGCCACATCAATTTTATTTTTGACTACTATAACAGGGACATCCGTATTGTTTTCATAAACTAAATCCAGCCAATATCGAAGTGAGTGATTGTGCTCTGTCGTTTCTTCTTGTGTTGTTTCAGTCCATAACAGGCAATAAATTCCAGATTGCGATTGAAACAGACGGTGCGTGGCGTGATAAAGCTCCTGCCCACCAAAATCCCACATTTTTACAAGCCATTGAGTACCCGAAGAGTCTGTAACTTGCCAGTCTAACAACGAAATGCCAATGGTTGATTCATGCAGTGATTTACCAATCTGGGATTGACCATCTTTTAAAGCGTGAGCGAGAGTGGTTTTTCCAACTCGACCATTACCAAAAAACAATAACTTAAAGCGATTGTTTTCAAGAAACCCTGTTTGAAGAATCTCTGATTGGTAGGCTCGAAATTCGCCTATGTTATTTAAAAAAGCTTGAGGGATGTGTTTAATCGGATTGTTGTGACTTGTAAGTTTATTTAATTGAGTTAGATGCTGAACACATTCGAGGCTGGTGAGTTGGTTGTCACTACAGTCTAGCTCTGTCAACGCAGTAAGCTTTTCAACACCTTTGAGGCTGGTGAGTTGGTTCTTCCCGCACATAAGCGTTGTCAGCGCAGTAAGCTCTTCAACACCTTTGAGGCTGGTGAGTTGGTTATCGATGCAGATAAGCGTTGTCAGCGCAGTAAGCTCTTCAACACCCTTGAGGCTGGTGAGTCGGTTTCTAAAGCAGTTTAAGTATATCAACGCAGGAAACTTTTCGACACCGGCGAGGTTGGTGAGTTGACATTTCCAGCAGTCTAGTTCTCTCAGCGAGGTATGCTCTCCAACACTGGCGAGGCTCGTGATTTGGTTGTCATAGCACATAAGCGTTGTCAGCGAGGTAAGCTCTCCAACACCTTCGAGGCTGGTGAGTCGGTTACTCCAGCATTTTAGCCTTGTAAGCAAAGTAAGCTTTTCAACACCTTTGAGGCTGGTGAGTTGGTTGACACTACAGTCTAGATCTGTCAGCGAAGTAAGCTTTTCAACACCGGCGAGGCTGGTGAGTTGGTTGTTAGTACAGTCTAGCGTTGTCAGCGCAGTAAGCTTTTCAACACCTTTGAGGCTGGTGAGGGGGTTGTTCCCGCACCTGAGTTCTGTCAGTGCAGTAAGCTTTTCAACACCTTCGAGGCTGGTGAGTTGGTTGTTAAAGCATCTAAGATCTGTCAGCCGGGTAAGCTTTTCAACTCCGGCGAGGCTCTTTAGTTGGTTGACCCCGCAGTTCAGCAATGTCAGCGCGGTGAGCTTTTCAACACTGACGAGGCTCTTGAGTTGGTTGCTCCAGCAGCATAGCTCTGTCAGCGCATTAAGCTTTTCAACACCAGCGAGGCAGGTGAGTTGGTTGCTCGAGCATTTTAGCTTTGTCAGCGCAGTAAGCTTTTCAACACCAGCGAGGCTGGTGAGTTGGTTTTGTCCGCAGTATAGCTTTGTCAGCGCAGTAAGCTTTTCAACACCAGCGATGCTGGTGAGTTGGTTGT
This sequence comes from Rheinheimera sp. B2H12, assembly GCF_059620065.1. Lineage (NCBI taxonomy): Bacteria > Pseudomonadati > Pseudomonadota > Gammaproteobacteria > Chromatiales > Chromatiaceae > Rheinheimera > Rheinheimera sp. B2H12. Next base: position 3,881,186 of record NZ_CM184363.1, read on the forward strand.
CACTACAGTCTAGCTCTGTCAGCGCAGTAAGCTCTTCAACACTGACGAGGCTCTTGAGTTGGTTGCTCCAGGAGTATAGCTCTGTCAGCGCAGTAAGCTTTTCAACACCAGCGAGGCTGGTGAGTTGGTTTTTTCCGCAGTATAGCTTTGTCAGCGCAGTAAGCTTTTCAACACCAGCGAGGCTGGTGAGTTGGTTGTCACTACAGTCTAGCTTTGTCAGCGCAGTAAGCTCTTCAACACTGACGAGGCTCTTGAGTTGGTTGCTCCAGCAGTATAGCTCTGTCAGCGCATTAAGCTTTTCAACACCAGAGAGGCAGGTGAGTTGGTTGCTCGAGCATTTTAGCTTTGTCAGCGCAGTAAGCTTTTCAACACCAGCGAGGCTGGTGAGTCGGTTGTCACTTAAGTCTAAATATGTTATCTGGTTAAGCCCCTGAATGTCGGCTGGCAAGTCAATAAGACCTAAGCCACGGAGACTTAAGGCTGTATCCTTTCGAGCAAAACAATCATTAATAAGACGTTTCACTTCCTCATGCATTATGTTTGGGTGCTCGCTTTTTGTATAAGGAATGCGATTTATATAGGTGTTTCTTATTAGAGCGTTAATTGAACTAGATATGCTCATTCATCTTGAAAGGTTATCCGTAAAAAAGAACAATGTAAATAGTGACTTATGTTGCATCTTGGATGCCTACAACAGATTCCACTTAGAACAATATGCTGAGTTATTTTGGAGCCGATGTTTTTAGTTAGTTAAAGGCGTGCCATGTCAGCTTCACGCCCTGAGACTTTCGACAAGCTTTTTATGCTTCCAATAAAGGCGACTTTCTATCCTTAAGCGCCTTTAAATACTTTGCTTCGTCGTAACAAGTCTTTGTCTTCCAGCAACGGTAGATAATCCTTATCCACTTAAAAGCCAATGCTCTGATCGCGGACTGATGGGACTTTCCTTTTGCTCGTTGGCTTTGATAGTACAGTTCTGCCCAGTAAGATGCCTGAACTGTTTTAGCGGCCCACTCTACAAACGTTTGCCTGACGAATTTGGCGCATTGCCATCGCCAATGAACCCACGATTTTTGACCACTTCGTTCGGTTACAGGGGCAATACCTGCGTAATTCTGAATTTCTTCAGCGCTGTTGAAGCGATTTCGATTGTCACCTAATGCCGCAAGCATCCGCGGGCCCATGCAGGGTCCCATACCTGGAAGTGATTTGAACAAGTCAGCGTCTGGCAAGGAGTCAAACAACTCATCAATTCGTTCGCTATATGTTTGGATCATCTCGACCACAACTTTGATTTGTGATGCCAATGCCGTTGCCATCAATGCATTGGCTTCGATGACACTATGGTCAGTGGTAAGTGGGATAGCACTAGTAATGCTAGCGACGCGCTGCTCTGTGTGTGGTACAGCGCGACCACCTTTGGCGTTGAGGAAGCGACGAATTGTATCGCTCTTTGCTCGTTTTAGTTGTTGCAAACTTGGCCAGCGAATTAGAAATTCACAGAACAGTGCGCTACCCCTGTGTGAGAACCACTCTAGCGGTTGTGGGTAATACTGCTTAAGCGTGTTGATTAACCGGTTCACAAAACGCCGTTTGTCTTCCACCAGTTGTCTGCGTTGTTCAACTAATTGCTGAAGCAAGCGGATTTGCGGATTACTGGGTTCAATGGGCTTGATCTTGTCTGGGTAGCGCAGCATCAAATCTAACGCTAGCTCGGCATCTTGTGGGTCATCTTTTGCGCCACTTGGCGAGAAGGCCTGGCGATAGCGAGCCAATGACAGAGCATGAACAGGAAAGACAGTGACAAATGGATACTTCTGAAGAGCGTACACTACTGGCCCTTTTTTTAACTCAAGCGCGACCGCTATCTTTCCTTTTACCTTTTTGTGCAAATCGTTGAGCCAGGTATCAAGTGCTTCCGGGGTATGTTCAATTACATGGAATGAGCGCTCACCATTTTTGAGCTGAACACACACATCGTGCTTTTTATCGGCCCAATCCAACCCTACATGGGCAGAATATTGATTTATCGTAGTCATAACCAACTCCTTTTCATTGAGGACTGGTATGCATTCCACGCTCTTCGAAAGAAATATAGCCAGCAGTATATGTGCATGCCCTGAGTATTCGTTTGCGAGCAGTGGAGCACTTACTGACTCGAAAGAAAAGCGGCGATCGTCGAATGATACTCGCTCAATATTCGTAGTCAGTAAGCGCATACCCTGAACCACTTCTAAGTGTAATATTCAGGGCGTGAAAGACTATAATTCGCTCATAGCTAACGCTCAATTAACTGGATGATTGCTGAAACTGGTGGTTACATGAAAGTGCAACTGGCGGTAAGCATCCAGTGATCGTGGTGGTAAATTGGGGTGACGTTTTACAATCAAACCGGTAACGCTAAAAAAAACCAGCACCAGGCTGGTTAATTTTTTTATTCAATTAGCGTTAGTCAATTTACCGGGCTCTTTCGTCTACCATCAGGCTGACCCCAACACAGACCAGGGTTCAAGAGCATTCGTTGAGCAAGTTATCTTTATCAGCGTTAGATAGCTGAATCAAGATAGACTTATCAGCTGTTTTCATCAAAATACAGTGCTTTACTCCAACTGCCAATAAAGAGGCGAGCCATAGACTGCAATAAAATAGTCAATCAGCACACGAACATTCAACGGTGGATGGCGAACATGAGGGTAAATAGCCGCTATACACTGCGGCTGCGTTTTAATAGCAGCTTCATAGTCGGGTAATACTCGGATCAGCTTGCCTTGTTTCAGGCTGTCGCCAATCAGCCAGTCAGGAAACAGCACCAGCCCCATACCTGTTAGCGCTGCGGTAAATAAGCTGTCGGCATTGTTGGACGTTAAAATTGCGTTGACTGGTAAATGAACCCAACTGGTTTGTTTTTCTTTGGCTTGGACTTCCCTAAAAAGCCAGCGATTTGGCCCTGAAGAGCCGCGATACACCAAGGCCTGATGCTGTAGAAGATCGGCCGGTGTTTTGGGTTCGCCGTATTTGTTGATATAGTCAGGCGATGCCGCCAGATAATAAGTTTGGTTTCCGATAACCCGCGCATGAAAAGAGGAATCCGCCAAAGCACCAATACGGAAAATCAGGTCGGCCGCTTCACGGTGAGGGTCAATAAAATCGTCGGTTAGACTCAGTTCTATTTGTAGTTTTGGGTATCTGTTGCTTAATTCGGCTAACCAGGGTGCTATATGTTTCTGGCCAAAAAATACCGGCGCATTAACCCGAACCACACCTGCTGGCTGCTGTGTTTTATCCTGCAACTCTTTTTGCGCTGCAGTTAACTGCTCTGCCATGGTTCGCGCATAGTCCGCAAAAATCCGCCCCGCTTCTGTTGGCATCACAGCCCTGGTATTGCGATAAAACAATTGTTGACCCAGTGCATCTTCTAATTGCTGCACAGAACGCGACACCATAGAAGCAGACACCCCTTCCCTTCGCGCCACTCTTGAAAAACTCTGTGCATCAAACACGCTGATAAAAAACAGCAGATTTCTGATACTAATTGCATTTAAGTCATTCATTCGTGCAAATCCTGCAAAAGTAATTTCTGGATTATAGCGTTTTTCGCAATCAAGCACTGCTATATGCTGCGCTGCTTGAATTAACCTCTGAGTCGTGGAGAAAAGTTATGCAGTTGTTGTTATTGCTACTGGTGGTGGCAGGTGGCATGGGATTGTCGGTGGAGGCAGGTTTACTAGGGCCATTGGGGCTTGAAGTGGGTAAGTTATGGGCCACCTTCAGTATTTTTGCTGTGGGTGCCGCCATCACTTTTATGTTGATGCTGTTTTTTAGCCCACGTAACAGTCCGTCTTTTTTTAGCCAGCCGTCATGGCAACTGCTCGGTGGCGTATTAGGGCCTGTCTATGTGGTTATTCTGACTGTTGCGGTGCCCATTATTGGTATAGCTATGACTATGGTCGGCATTTTGGCCGGTCAGGTGTTTAAAAGCCTGCTCATTGATCACTATGGCTGGTTTGGTGTGCCGCACCGCAGGATGGATACCAAACGTCTGCTCGCACTTTTTTTCATTGTGATTGCATTGGTATTAATGGCCAACAGCTAATAATCAAACTCTAAGGAAAAACCATGACCATTTTAATGATTATCCTGGCTGTGCTTGCCGGCTCGGTCTTAAGTATTCAGGCCGCTATTAATGGCCGTTTGGGCACTCAGGTCGGCGTGTTTCACTGTGCTTTTTTAACCTTTGCGTTAGGCGCATTAATCACGGCTTTATTGATCTTTTTCTTTGAACCTAAATACAGCGTCACTTTGCTGGATGTGCCTAAATGGCAATTACTGGGCGCGCTACTGGGTGTGCCTTACATCTTGATTATGGTGCTGGCAGTGCAGCGTATTGGCACAGCTATAGCCACTGTTGCGGTAATTTTTGGTCAGTTGACGATGAGTATGTTGATTGATCATTTTGGCTGGCTGGGCAACAGCGCCATGCCACTTTCAGAACAGCGGCTTGGCGCTATTGTATGTTTGGGTAGCGCACTATGTTTTATTTATAGCAGCGGCAAAACTAACGAAGCTAAGCCAAGCAACAACTTAGCTTCTGAATAAACGAAGCAGCAAAATCAGGATGAAAAAGCAGCTACTTAGTTTGTGGCTGCTTTTAAAACCGCTGGTGAACAGGCTGCAGGCCCTGAATATGTGGCGCTCATATAACAATGATTGCCAGAAACATCGAATTATTATGGCTGCAAGTAGACACAGTCTTTCTGCTATTTTTGAAAATGTAAATCATTGACTTGCTGTGGTGGGCCGGGCGGATTTTATAATTATTCGCAAAAAAACTTGCACGCTGGTTGGAGGAAGAACTGTGTCCAGGCTGACACCCAGCCTATGTATAGAAACACCCAGCATGACAGGCCGGTTTGTTTCACAAAGAGTAACCAACTGAACTATCTTCGCCAGACGGCCACATTCAACAATAAAAAAAACCAGCACTAGGCTGGTTGATTTCTTTACTAAATTAGTTTTAGTAAAGTGGCGGAGCGGACGGGACTCGAACCCGCGACCCCCGGCGTGACAGGCCGGTATTCTAACCGACTGAACTACCGCTCCGCGCTGGAGTGAGCTTGCGCTCTTTGGCATTTGCCTTGCGGCTACTTTCTGAAGTGGCGGAGCGGACGGGACTCGAACCCGCGACCCCCGGCGTGACAGGCCGGTATTCTAACCGACTGAACTACCGCTCCGGAATCAGAAAGCGTTTTCGACGTAGTGGCGGAGCGGACGGGACTCGAACCCGCGACCCCCGGCGTGACAGGCCGGTATTCTAACCGACTGAACTACCGCTCCGGTGTACATCGAAAAATTGGCGGAGCGGACGGGACTCGAACCCGCGACCCCCGGCGTGACAGGCCGGTATTCTAACCGACTGAACTACCGCTCCGCGCCAAGCAATACAGCATTTTCAATTGGGTATGCTGCGTTGCGGAGCGAATAATACGGATCCACGGATAGGCCGTCAACACCTTTTTTGGTGCATTTGGCTATTCCTTAATCATCCGGTAACGAAAGGTCTAAAATTTCATCACGCTTGCCGTTTTTTTGCGCTGTTGCACTGTTTTGTGTCGCAGCGGGCGGCATCTTCATTTCAGTCGCACTGGCATTTTTGCCTTTCAGCAACAGTTTAGGATTCAGTTTCGCCAGGATCATGGTCAGCATCGTTTTGGCTTGATCATTCATCAGCACCAGAATAAAGCCACCACCAAGCAGCAGGATCAGCAGATTCACACCAATCACCAAACCAACTGGAAATGGTTCCGGTTCAGGCGCAACGGCTTGCTCAGCTAATGCAGTGACAGAACCGGCGGATTTATCTTTCACCAGGATCACCTGCGAGGTGCCGCTGCCATCCGTTGCGGCCGCAGGGGCTGCGGCTATTTCCGGCACTGCCACTTTCTGGCCAACAGCAGCAAAGGTCACTTCCGGCAAACTCAGCACAAAATCGCGACCCGCCACGGTTTTACCAAACATGGTATTTTCCACCCGGTAAGTGCCAATCCCGGCATTGGCAATGCCAAGAGTACGTTTAACCCCAGGTTGTTCGCCAATGGTATAACTTTGCACTTCGCCATTCGGGAAACGGATGCGGCCTTGTAAGGCAATGGAATCGCCTTGCACGACATCGACTGCCACCAGATAGCTCAGTTGATGTTTATCAGCCTCGCTAAAAGATTCTACCACTTCGGTTTTGACCGGAGCACGCGCAATCACCACCGGATCCTGCAACAACTCACGGGTATAAAGCGGAGTTTTCACAATATATTTCGGGATCCACTCGCCAGCGGGCATATCCAGTTTAAATTCACCGGTAAAGATGGCATCCCTGGCGCGTTCATCATAGTTTTTACCATCATCACGAAACGAGGTAAATTCGAGCACTGTCTGGTTAAAGTTATCGTATTGCTCTTTTTGCGTGCTGATCAGTAATACGTCCAGTTGCAGCACATCACGAAAATCGCGGGCATTAATTAACTGGCCGTTATTGGTGAGCCGCGCTGTCACTTTTAAGGTTTCACCAGCCATCATATCTTTTGGCAAGGGGTCGACCACCAGATCGATATCGGTCAGCACCATGATCCGGCTTTCCGGTAAAATCTCACCGACGGCTTGCCAGGGGCCTGGCGTCGGTTTTTTCATTTTAATCAGATCATAGGTTTTATCGTCATGCCATTCCATCTGCTGTTCTTTTGCCGTGCGGGCATACACTTTGCTGCCATCCGGTTTCACCAGCACCACCGAAGGGCTACCTTTTTTGCGGAAAAAAATCAGCGTAATTTCTTCCACCGCTTCATCAATGCGGAATCTGTTATCCAGCAGTGGAATTTGATTGGAAGCTGAAACCGGCGGCAGTTCAGTTAAACCCAGACTTGATTCAGCCTGGACTAGCGTGGGTGCTGTGCTGTCAGCCGGGTCAGACTTGTCAGCAACAGCTGTGGTTGCTTTCGCAGGCTCTGCCGTTTGCTGCGCCTGCAGCGGCGCTGCCAGCCAGCAAAAAGTGCAGAGCCAGAATAACCAAGCCCATTTGCCTGCCGTCAGTTGATGCCGACCGCCGCCAACCGTTAATTGCGCCACAAACAGCTCCCACCTTTTTTCTGCACCAGATCCAGTCGTTTTTCATGAGCAGCCAGTTCTTCAGCCGAAGCGGCTATCACCCGCAAGGCGCCGCGCCGGACCAGCCCTTGTTGCTGCTGTTGTTGCTGTTGTTCGGCATTGTCCTGATGCGACGCCAGATTCAGACTGACCTGACCGCCGGTCATCGCCAGATAAACATCGGCCAGGATCTCAGCATCGAGTAATGCACCGTGGAAAGTCCGGTGACTGTTATTGACGTCGTAACGACGACACAGCGCGTCTAAGTTATTTTTCTGGCCTGGGTGCAGATCACGCGCCATTTTCAGCGTGTCCAGCACAGTACAAATACTTTCCACCGGCGGTAGGGCTGGATTGAGCAGCCCAAACTCGTGATTAATAAAACCGATATCAAAGGCGGCGTTATGGATCACCAACTCAGCGCCCTGAATATAATCAAAAAACTCGCGGGCAATTTCCCGAAAGCGCGGTTTATCGGCAACAAACTCATTGGTAATGCCGTGTATGTTGATAACTTCCTGATCCATAAAACGATCAGGGTTGATATACACATGAAAGTTCTGGCCGGTTAACCGGCGGTTGAACATCTCCACACAGCCGATTTCGACAATGCGGTGGCCTTCCTGCGGGTTAATACCTGTGGTCTCGGTATCAAGAATAATCTGTCGTTTTGCCATCTTGGTTTCGTTTTTCTGCGCTTTTGCGTTAGATTATACGCCGTTTAAGCGGGTGGGAAGTGTTGATGCGTAAAACTGTGGCGATCTTTACCGATGGTTCTTGTCTGGGCAATCCGGGTCCTGGCGGTTATGGAGCTGTATTGAAATACAAACAACATCTGAAAGAGCTCAGCGGCGGTTTCAGTTTGACCACCAACAACCGGATGGAATTGATGGCAGCCATAGTGGCGCTGGAGAGTCTGACCGAGGATTGTGACGTGGTGCTGACCACGGATAGTCAGTATGTCCGGCTCGGCATCACCCAATGGCTGAAAAACTGGAAACGAAATAACTGGCGCACCAGCCAAAAAGAACCAGTCAAAAACAAAGATTTATGGCAGCGGTTAGATGCCGCCAGCCAGCGCCATCAGATTGATTGGCGTTGGGTGAAAGGCCACGCCGGCCATCCGGAAAATGAACGCTGTGACGAACTGGCCAGAGTCGCCGCCAGCGACAAACCCAGCACACCAGACAGCGGTTTTAGCGCGGATTAGCAACAGCCTCAGCTTGTGGCAGGCCACACTGGCAGGCCACACTGGCACGCCACAAGCTGATGCAAAACACCGGATAAAAATGCTCAAGCTCTGGCTTTTTCTGCTTCTGTTGGCAAACCCAGCACTTTTTTCAGCACTATGGCCGCCGGACAAAAACCGGTAAAAGCACTTTGCAACAAGTTGGCACCGACAAACAACGTCAGCCAGACAAAATTCGGATCGAGCCACAACGTCAGCGCGACCGAAAGCAGGACCATAAAACCGGCAAATGCCATTATTGCACGTTCAACTGTCATATCCACCTCACTTAAGAATTAACTAATATAAAGATCAACAAAATGCCCTTGTCTGCGTTGTTAAGCCCGCAATACAGTTTTTAGCAATAGCAGAAGCGCTAGCATCAGCAATAACAACGCAAACCCCCTGCGCAGCAACATCTGTGGTAAGCGCTCACTAAAGCTCAGCGCCAGCAAACTGCCAAGGGCCCCTATCCCGCCAATCATCCCAATCAGCGCCAGATCCGGCTGCTGACCAAGCTGCTGTAAGTGCAGATAATGAGTGACAAAACCACTGCTGCTTTGCAACACAATCAGCGCCAGACTACAGCCTATCGCTGCAGGCACCGTCAGGCTGGTGAATGCCAGTAACAGTGGCACAATCAGAAAACCACCACCGACACCAATCAAACCTGTGACGCAGCCCAATCCGGCACCGACCAACAACAGCTGCCAGCTTCGCCGCAGTGGAAAAGACCAGAGTTGCTGTCGCCACATATTGATGGCACTGGCAGCCATCAGCACTGCCAGCAGTGCCAGTTGCCAGCGACTGTCCAGCCACTGACTGGCAACACCACCCGCCCAGGCACCAAGGATCCCCGGCACAGCTAACTTAGCCAGTAAAGCCCAGCGCAGATGGCCACGCCAGATATAAGGCAACAAAGCCATGGCACTGATCAACGCAACTATCCCCAGCGCAGTCGCAATCGCCACTTTCTCTGGTAAATGCAGCAAATACAGCAACACCGGCACTGTCAGAATAGAGCCGCCGGAGCCAAATAAACCCAGTGCCAAGCCAATCAGCAGTGCACAAAGCAATGTCAGCGTTAGCTCCATCTGCATCTCTTATTCAATTGAGGAATATGCTAATAACTAAATGAGATATTAGACCTGCCGCCGGTCTGATGCAAGCACCCAATGGCGTAATCCATCGAAGGATTGTGCTGAAGGTTGTAACAACAGCCCAACAGCGAGTTGGCGCTGAAAAAACAAAAAGCCCGACAGGCGGGCTTTTTCTGGTTGGCATGCAATAGGTGATTATTGCGCCAGCATTTTTTCAACTTCAGCAATAAAGCCTGCATCCATTGGGCTGACTTTGCTGCCAAAATGCTGCACTGTCTGCTCATTTTTGCTGACTAAATATTTATTGAAGTTCCAGGATGGTTTTTCGCCGGTTTTGGCAATCAAGGCTTTAAACACCGGATTGGCGTCTGAACCACGGACAGCGCTGGTGGAAAACATCGGGAATTTCACACCATAATTGATATAACAGACTTCAGCGGTTTTGCCTTCGTCATCATGCTCCTGCATAAAATCATCCGAAGGGAATCCCAACACCACCAGACCTTTGTCGGCATATTTTTCCTGCAACGCCTGCAGTTCTTTAAATTGCGGAGTAAAACCACATTTACTGGCGGTGTTGACGATCAGCAGGGTTTTATCTTTAAACTGCTCACACAGATCAACAGTTTCTTTGCTGCGCAACTGCTGCATAGAGTGACTTAAAATGTCACCACATTGATTGGCCTGTACCAGCGCACTTTGTCCTGCCAACATCACACTTAATCCTAATATCCAATGACGCATCTCAGTTCTCCTATTGGGGGCCGTGCTGGTTACGGTCAAGCTGTCACAGCGGATCGCAAAATTCGCCGTGAAAATGAGCAGACAATCAGCCAAATTGGCCATCACCATAGCTGAAGTCAGGCTGAATATCCAAAGAACTGCGATAGATGGCAATCACTTAGCGCTTAATCAAGTAAAATTTATCGTGACAATAAAAATAAATCGCTTTAGTGTGGAAATATTTAACGCTACAACAAGTTCGCGCAACAAGATAAAAAATCCATGGAAGTAATAAAAATGGCAGAAATGATCGTTGGGGACTACGACACTGCAGATCTTGCAGCAGAGTTGAAACTAAGTAAGGCAAGCAGCAAAGAAAGTAAAAATAAACATAAGCTTGAAGCCAGACGCAAAATCGATGATTTACTGGAACAAAAGCGCTTACGCCGTTTGCTGGATTTGGACGACGAAGACGACCTGGGAATTGATTATTGATCCTTTGGCAAAAAAAGGCCGGTAAATAAAATTACCGGCTTTTTTAACAAACGACTGCTCAGCTTGATGCTCAACCAGCCATTGCCTGCAGAGGATTAAGGTAAAGCCGCTTCAAAACTTACGGTAAAACCTTCCCGCACTTTATCCGCCAGTTCAGACTTACTGTCCGCCTGATAAGAGGCTTCTAACAGATAACGACCCGCCTCCGGCGCTGTGAAGACAAACTTACCACTGGCATCTGTGCTGTGGTGGACACGGCCAGGTTCATTCCGGTACAGCTCGCCATCACGGGACAGGTCCAGTTCAACGCCTTTCGCTGGTTTGCCATCCATCAATAAAGTCACAGTCACTTCCTCACCAGCAACAATATCAGCCGGGTGACGGTCAAACTGGAATTCGAGGCCCTGATTGCTCAGCTTTAACACAGTTTCAGACGGCTTATTCACAGTCACAAAAGCCATGGCACGGCTGCGACCTTGGGTGGTGACCACTTTTTCTGCGCCGGCTGGCAATTTCGCTGCCCGCTCCTGCTTATTGGCCATCAACCGTTCGCGTTCACCTTTTAATTCATAGCTGGTGAAATAACGGACGCCATTACCCAGTTCCAGTAAATAAGTCCCTTCTTTGGCCAATTCGACATCGGCCTGCGATTTGCGTTTACCTTGATACACAGCGCCTGGTTTGACTTTGCTGCCATCTGGCAGATAGACATGAAAGGCGTCCAGTGGGATGCCTTTATCGGCCTGGAAAGTCATGTTAGAGGCAGAAACATCCACACTCACCCAACCACCGGTTTTTGACTGGACATAATGAGATGGCACCACAGTCAGCGTATGCGCAGCCACTTGGGCGGCAAACAGGGAAACCAATAAACCTAAAGCGGATTTTTTCGCCAGCGACATATTATTTTGCTCCTTTGGTTAAATGGACAGCGCCAATTTCGCTGCCGGCTTTGATCTGAATATCTACTGCTGAGCCATCCCAGGCAAAAGCTTGTTTCACCAGATTACGACCGCCGTGTTCACGTGCCGCTTCCAGCACCAACTGATATTGACCTGGTGCTACAGCTTTGCCGTCATTGTCTAAACCATCCCAGCTCAGACTATATTGACCCGGGCCTTTGGTGGCGCCAGTCCGGGCATCGACCAGCGCCTGATCAGCACGGCCGGTTTTGCGCCAGAAGCGACGTAAATCTTTGATCCAATCTGGTTTTTCCCGCCAGATTTCCAGCAAACGTACCGGTTTTTCCTTGGCATCTTCAACCCAGACCGCGACATAAGGCCGATGATAAGGGCCGTGTTCCGGTTTAGGTAACTCCAGCTTAATCAGCAGCGTATCTGCCGCCAGCACGGACGTTGTGACCAAGCTGCAACCCAGCATCAGCGCTGCGCCAATCCGATGTAACTTCATGTTTTCCTCATTCAGTGCAAAGCGGCCAGATAGGCCAGTAACAACACAATCAGACCGGCAATCGCGGTATTGACGCCACTGCGTCTTCGCGACGGTTGCCGCCATAACAGATAAAAACCGGTCAGACCAAACAGCAGACATGCCACGGCTGTCACGTCAATCAGCCATTTCCAGCTGGTGCCGGCATAACGGCCTTTATGTAAATCGTTGAAGAGCGCCAGGGTGCCAGCAAATTCGGTACTGAGTTCGACTTGACCGCTGTCGAGTTCAATCACGGCGTTGCTGTAACCGGCTGGTCTTTTAAAATCCAGCTCTAACAGTTGTTCGTCCGGCTCAAAACTAAAATTAAAGACCGCGCCTTCCACCTGATGCTGCTGGCGTAACCAGGCGGCTATTTTGCCGGCCTGAGTAGCTTGTTGCAGCGCATCGTCTGTCCACTCCAGTTGTTGCAAGGCGTCGGGCAATTGCAATTGCTGTTGCGCACTGCTGGCACCCCAGGCACTTTGCCAGTCAGGATGATTCAGCGTGATGCCGGTCGCGGCAAAAAACAGCAGCAGGATCAACACCAACATCGAACTATAAATATGGATAAGCCGCATCCATTTACTGAAACGGGCTTTGGCCGGGCTGGTTGCTTGTACTGCTTTCATCGTCTGACTGCTTCTGGCTTGATATAGCGATCTTACTGAGAATCTTTCTCATTAGCAATCCAGTTCAGTCGTTTTTCACCGCTCTTTACCTGATCTTTACCTTGCGCCAGCGCAACATAAGTCATAGCAAAGCCGGTTATACTGCTGTCATCGCTATGTTTTATCGGAGCAGATGATGGACAAAAAAGCTGAGCTGGTCGCGTTACAACATCAGCTGGCGCTATTGCAACAAGCGATGGGCCGGCAACAACAAAGCACTATTCTGGTGCTGGAAGGACCGGATGCAGCCGGCAAAGGTGGCATTATCCGCCGGATAGGCTGGTGTCTGGACCCACGCTGGCTGCATGTCTGGCCGATCAGTGCGCCGGATGCCGCAGAGCAGCAACAACATTGGCTGCAGCGCTTCTGGCAACGGGTACCGGCACGTGGCCACTTTGCGATTTTTGACCGTTCCTGGTATGGCAGAGTGTTGGTCGAGCGCGTGGAAGGTTTTTGCCCGCCAGCGGCCTGGCAACGGGCTTATCAGCAAATCAACCAGTTTGAACAATGCTTGCTGGATGAAGGGATCAAGCTGGTGAAAATCTGGCTGGATATTTCCGAGCAGGAGCAACTGCAGCGTTTCCGGCAACGTTTTGACGATCCGGCCAAAGGCTGGAAACTCACCGCCGAAGATTTGCGCAACCGCGCCCGCTGGCCCGATTATCAAACCGCTCGTACTGAAATGCTACAGCACACCAGTACCAAAGATGCGCCCTGGCATCTGATTGATGCCAACCAGAAACAGCAGGCACGGCTGGATTGTTTTAATTTGCTGCTGACACAGCTAAGGCCAGGCGTCGATTTAACCACCCCGCCCCAACCGGAATTTCTGCGTCAGTTTTTTGCTGATACCGAATAAACCCGTCGCAACAGCCCGCAATATCACAACGCAGTCAGATTGACTGGTAACAGCCAGCAATCTGACTGACAACCGCAAGTCCCCGTCTGCTGTTGCCAATTGTTCATTTTTCAGTCACACAACCGCAATACCGGCACTGCAGCATATCAGGCAGGATTAATTTGGAATTGATGATGATGAGTCTGAGTATCTGGCAAATTTTACTGGTGGTGGTGCTGTTTATTCTGTTATTTGGTCGTGGCCGTATCCCGGCGCTGATGACGGACTTAGCAGCCGGTATTCGCAGCTTCAAGCAAGGCATTGCCGAGCCCGAAAGCACGCCGGCATCCCCCGATACCCACAATGAAACGACGGTGCTGAAGGATACCACCACAGCGCCCGTCACTCCGGCTGCGGTAGATCATCGCGACAGACCGGTCTGATCATGTTTGAATTAAGCTGGGCTGAGTTACTGCTGGTGGCGGTATTGGCATTGTTGATCATTGGGCCAAAAGATTTGCCGGTGTTGTTTCGCAATCTGGCTAAAGTGGTGGCTCAAGGTCAGCGCTTATGGCGCAAGTTATTGCTGAGTATGCAACAATTAGAGCGTGAAGTGAGTCAGAGCCCCCCTGCGGCCAGCAACGAAGACTGGCAACAATGGCTGCCGGAACAGCTGCGGCATTTACCCGCCGATTATTTACCTGGTTCGATGACGGCAGAACAGCATGCCGCCCGTCAGGCTGAACAACAACGCTTGCTAGAGCAAGCCCGACAGCAGCTACATACCGAACAGAGCGCTGCATTGCCGCCACCCCAAAGTGCCGGGCCGGCGGCGATAGCCGACAGCCCTGGAGTAGCGCCAGCCGCAGTCGCTCAACAGCACAGGAGTTTGTGATGACATCTGCACAGGCTAAAGCACCGATACTGAACCATCTGACTGAATTACGCCGTCGTTTGTTATATTGCCTGGCATTTTTCAGTCTGGCTTTTTTATTGTCTTATCAGTATGCTGGCGTTATTTATCAGTTTTTACAACAGCCTTTACTGGATATTTTTGGCGCCGACAGTGGCCGCAGAATGATTTATACCGCCTTGCATGAAGCCTTTTTTACCTATCTGAAACTGGCCTTTTTCAGTGCTTTATTCTTTACCCTGCCGTTGTTACTGATCCAATGCTGGCGTTTTCTGACCCCAGGTTTATACGCCCATGAACGGCAGGGCATACAACTGTTGTTTTGGTTAACCCCGCTGCTGTTTTTACTCGGCGCTGCGATGGCGTTTTATCTGGTGATGCCACTGGCCTGGCAATTTTTTATCAGTTTTGAACAAACTGGCGCTGAGGCGACGCTAGCGGTGGCGCTGGAGGCGAAAATCAGCGAGTATCTGACGCTGGTCATCCAACTCATTTTAGCATTTGGCCTTTGTTTCGAGTTACCGATTTTATTACTGGTGCTGGCCAAAGCCGGACTGGTCAGTGCCATGCAATTGGCACAATATCGTCGTCATGCCATTGTGCTGCTGTTTTTAGTGGCGGCCCTGTTAACGCCACCCGATCTGATTTCGCAAATTGCCCTTGGTGTGCCCCTGGTATTGTTATACGAGTTGTCGATTTGGCTGATCCGCTGGACTGCTTCCGATCAAATAGCCCAACAACGTGCCGCCAGACGCGCTGCCGCAGAGTTATAATTTTATCCCCGCGCTGCTGGCTGCAGCTTTAACTTGCACTGCAGCCATGCATCTGACTTGCGCAGCAGTGTTAGACCAAAAGTCTGCACTTGTCACAAGCTGTTCATTTTTTAATCAAACAGCTGTCATTTCAATTCCTTAGTCTGGTTTGGCTGCGCGCAAGCCAACGCGGCCAAACCCAAAGTAAAAATAATCCCCTGAAAAAACAACGCAGCCCAGGCTGCACTAAAAAACAGGTATAAAAAAATGACTGATCATTTAACTGCAGGCGCTGAACACGAACTCCAAGTCAATCGCCGTGATTTTATTAAAGGCACTGGCGTTGTTGCCGCCAGTACTGCTTTTGCCATGCTGGCCAGCAAAGCTGCAGCCGCCAGCCTGCCTTACTCAGATTCCTATGGCCCACTGAGCGTGAAAGCCTGTAAAGCGACAGGTTTAAATTTACTGGCATTACCTGAAGGTTTTGAATATACCTCATTTGGCTGGACTGGCTCTGTCCAGTCCGATGGTCAGCCAACCCCAGGCCTGCACGACGGTATGGGAGTCGCAGCAGCCAAAGGCAATGTAATTTGTCTGGTCCGCAACCATGAACAGGGCAGCAGCGGCCATACTTCAGCCCCACGTGGTGGTCGCGGTGTCTACAACAGCGCGCAGCGTGGTGGCACCACCAATGTGTTATTTGATGTACTACAAGGTAAATTCTTATCTTCTTACAATAGCTTAGGCGGTACTATCCGCAATTGCGCTGGCGGTAGCACCCCATGGGGCAGCTGGTTATCCTGTGAAGAAACCTATCAGACGGCGCAAGGCAAGTTGCATGGTTATGTGTTTGAAGTTCCGGGTTTTGGTATTTCCGATGGCAAACCTATTCGCGAAATGGGCCGGTTTTCGCATGAGGCCGCCGCTGTCGATCCAGCCACTGGCATCGTTTATCAGACCGAAGATACCGGCAGCAGTGCTTTTTACAAATTTGAACCAGCCGGTGCCTGGGGCGATTTACGCTCCGGTGGTAAATTATATGCCATGGTGCTCA
The DNA here is from genome assembly GCF_059620065.1 of Rheinheimera sp. B2H12. Lineage (NCBI taxonomy): Bacteria > Pseudomonadati > Pseudomonadota > Gammaproteobacteria > Chromatiales > Chromatiaceae > Rheinheimera > Rheinheimera sp. B2H12. The sequence continues at coordinate 3,897,522 of NZ_CM184363.1, forward strand.
ATGCCAGCTCTAGGGTCGATCTGCGTGGCGGCCTGGCCGATGGCAGCAGTTGGGATGTCAGTTGGCAGGAAATTGCCGATCCGGATGCCATCAATCAAAGTTGCTACAACCAGGCTTACAACGCCGCCATCATTGCCCGTGGTGAAGGCTGCTGGTACGACGACGGCAAAATTTATTTTGTCTCAACCTCCGGCGGTGCCGCTCGGATGGGCCAGGTATTCTGCTACGACCCACGCCAGGAGTTACTGACACTGGTATTTGAATCCAAAGGCCGTCATCAGGTCGATGGGCCGGACAATATCGCGGTCAGTCCACGCGGCAATTTATTGATGTGTGAAGACGGCGGCTCTAATCCAAAACGGTTAGTCGGTCTGACGCTGGCAGGAGAAACTTTCCTGTTTGCTGAAAACCGCATGGCGATGGATAAAGGCGATTTGGCCAAAGTAGATGCAGTTTATCCGGGTACTCAGGCCAATTTCCAAACCACAGTGGGCAATTCAGTCGACGGCAGCGCCAGACGCAGCATGAGTGGCAACGAATGGTGTGGCGCCTGTTTTTATGGCCGCTGGCTGTTTGTCAATCTGCAAACCCCGGGCGTGACTTTTGCCATCACCGGCCCTTGGGAAAAAGGTGCGCTTTAACCCAGCCTTTGACACAATTTTTGCGCTCAGTTTCTGCCTGCGAACCGCAGCCACTGAGCAGTCGCAATGTTATGGAGTTTTATGATGAATTTAATCAAATCAGTCTGTAGTACCCTCTTGCTCGTCGGTACATTATTGTATGGACAAACAGCGCAAGCTGGTATTATTCAAACCAATGCCAGCGCCTCAGTACAGTCCATAGTGACTGCTGACAATGGCTGGACCAATAACTTTGGTAACGGTGAAGTGGATTTCTGGTGGTTTGAACTGACGCAGGACAGCTGGTTTTCCGCCTCCATCCTGGCGGATATAGTGTTCGGACTGAGTCTGTATAGCGGTCAGGTGCAGCAAGACCCTGGCATGTTGTTCAGCAATTTTTCCGATTTTAGCGGTTTTGCCGGCGAAAACTTAACTTATCTGACCGGTACTGATCCATTTACCCCTTTGTCTGGCGGTAGTCTGGACAAAATACTGCTCAAAAGTGGCGTGTATACGCTGGCAGTCGGTGGTAATGACATCGGTTTTGACCCCATTGGCCAATATAATTATCAATTAGCGCTGCAAAGCTCTGCGCTGCAACAAGTACCAGCACCTGCCCCCGCGATGTTGTTGGCACTAGCTCTGGCCGGACTTATGCTCCGTCGGCGCTAATGTCAGGAGGATCTGAATAGAACTTGCCCGGCTAGCCGGGCAAGTTCAACGCTTGGCGGCAATTAAAGCAGAACCACCAGCAGTTCTGCTCAAGTTTAATCAAGCCTTATTGCACGGCAGCCAGCGCTTCCAGTACTTCGCGGGGTTCAACTTCCGGACCGTTTAACGATTCGTCCCAGTTAGTCCCAATCAATACACCGTCGTCGTACATTTCTTTTAACCAGCCTTCACAGAACACGTCCAGTGGAATGGCTTCCGGCTTGTATTCGGCCCACTCTTCACTGCAATGCGCGACAGCAGCCGCTTCATCTGACCAGAATGGCATCACATCAGTATCTTCAAAATCAACCGATTCGACCACCAGTAAATCTTCACCATGCGCCAGTACCCAAACCTGACCATGGGTGCGAGCTTCGGCGATAAACGCTTGAAATACAGGATCATTAGTGTACTCAGACATGATTGTTACCTTTTGTTGAAATAAAAAGACGCTGCGCTACTGCAGCCAATGCACTATTAGACCAGAAAGCGCCCCCTGCTGGCGAATTTATTCTGCGTAAGCGTCGAACCTGTGCCTGACAACTTTCCGTTCTGGCGCAAAATGACGTACAATTTCGCCACTTCTCACAACCTTGGATGATCAGGCGTTATGGCGCAGTTTATTTATTCAATGTACCGGGTGTCAAAAGTTGTACCACCCAAAAGAACCATCTTAAAAGATATCTCATTGTCGTTTTTCCCGGGTGCCAAAATTGGTGTGCTGGGTTTAAACGGCTCAGGTAAATCCACACTGTTGCGGATTATGGCCGGTATCGACAAAGAATTTGAAGGCGATGCCAAGCCACTGGCAGGTACCAAAATTGGTTATCTGCCGCAAGAGCCTGAGCTGGATATGAGCAAAACGGTGCGTGAAGTGGTGGAAGAAGCGGTGGCTGATGTCAAATACGCTTTAACCCGGCTTGATGCCGTGTACGCCGCTTATGCCGACGAGAATGCTGATTTTGACGCCCTGGCACGCGAGCAAGGTGAATTAGAGGCCATCATTCAGGCCAAAGACGGCCATAACCTGGATAACACCCTAGAGCGTGCTGCTGATGCGTTACGTCTGCCGCCTTGGGATGCCAAAATTAATGTATTATCTGGTGGCGAGCGCCGCCGGGTGGCTATCTGCCGCCTGCTGCTGGAAAAACCAGATATGCTGCTGCTGGACGAACCAACCAACCACTTAGACGCCGAATCTGTCGCCTGGTTAGAACGTTTCCTGCACGATTATCCGGGGACTGTGGTCGCGATCACGCACGACCGTTATTTCCTCGATAATGTTGCTGGCTGGATCTTGGAGCTGGACCGCGGCGAAGGTATTCCATGGGAAGGCAATTACTCCAGCTGGCTGGAACAAAAAGATGCCCGTCTGCAGATAGAAGAAAAAACCGAGAATGCCCGCCAGCGTTCAATCAAACAAGAGTTGGAATGGGTCCGGACCAATCCAAAAGGTCGCCATGCCAAGTCTAAAGCGCGGATGGCACGGTTTGAAGAACTGCAAAGCCAGGAATTCCAAAAACGTAACGAAACCAACGAATTGTTTATTCCGCCTGGACCACGTTTAGGCGATAAAGTGTTGGAAGTGACTAACTTACGTAAATCTTATGGCGATCGGGTATTGATTGACGATTTAAGCTTCAGCATTCCTAAAGGCGCTATCGTCGGTATTATCGGGGCCAACGGTGCCGGTAAGTCAACGCTGTTCCGGATGTTGTCCGGCGCAGAACAACCAGACAGCGGTAATATTTCATTGGGTGAAACCGTACAGCTGGCCAGTGTTGATCAGTTCCGCGATAATATGAATCCGAAAAATACCGTCTGGCAGGAAATCTCCAACGGTCAGGATATGCTGCAAATTGGCAGCTTCACCATCCCAAGCCGGGCTTATGTCGGTCGCTTTAACTTCAAAGGCAATGACCAGCAGAAGTTTATCGGTGAATTGTCCGGTGGTGAACGCAACCGGGTGCATTTAGCTGCGCTGCTCAAAGCCGGCGGCAACATGCTGTTACTCGATGAACCGACCAACGATTTGGACGTGGAAACACTGCGCGCACTGGAAAACGCCATCCTGGATTTCCCGGGTTGCGCCATGGTGATCTCGCACGACCGCTGGTTCCTGGACCGGATCGCGACCCATATTCTGGATTATCGTGACGAAGGCAAAATTAACTTCTTCGAAGGTAACTACTCAGATTATGAAGCCTGGGTCAAAGCCACTTATGGCGCTGCCGCGCTGGAACCGCACCGGATCCGTTACAAGAAAATCTAAGTGGTCAGGCTACCGGAACTGCTGCTAGCGCTGAAAATCCCCGCTCATTTCAGGCGGGGATTTTTTTGCTTAGCTTCGGCATAACCAGGCGCTGCGTTTAACGACCGCTCTGTTGCACACCAGCCGCCTGCAATCCTTGCTGAAACTGCGGTTGCTGCGATAACCGCTGATAGCTGTTTCGAAGCGCCGTCAGCAAACCAGGCGAACTGTTTTTATTCAGCGCCAGCCAGGTTGGTTGCGCCAGTTCCGGAATAAACCAGGCAAATTCGACTTCGGTTGCCGAAATGCCGAGCTTTTGTAACATCGAATTGATCGCCATCGGATCATCCACCAGTAAATCAGCTTTGCCCAGCAGCAACATCCGCCAGCTCGCTTCAATGTCTGGCTGAATTTGCAGTTGAGTCCCAGGCCGGAATTGTTGCTGCACCAGCCATTCAGTGGCGAAGTCGCCACGCTGCACTGCAATATTAAAGGCTCTTGCATCATCGAGTGTATTGATTTTAATGTCAGCTCTTTGTTTTAACCGCACAAAGCCAAGCCGGTAACCGGCAATGGGGCCAATCCATTCAAATTGTGCTTCACGCTCTTTGGTACGGGCCATATTGTAAATCAGCACATTTGGCGTCGAGGCGGCAATTTTCACCGCTCTGGCCCAGGGATAGACTTCAAAAGCCGGTGCCAGTTGCAGTTCAGTCAGCAGTTGGCGCACCAAAATGGTGGTCAGGCCCCCGACCTCCCCCTGTTGCCAGGTCTGATGCGGCGGCGAGATTTCCAGCACCACCCGTAAGGGCGGTTGCAATTCAGCTAAAGCCAGGTCAGCCTTTGCTGTTACCACCGGACTGCAGCAAAGCAGACAACATAACCAGAAAAATCTCACAACATCTCCAAACCCGGCCAGCCACTGAAATAACATAAGCGCCAACAAGCACAAAGGCAACCCGAAGTTGCCTTTGTGCTGTTTCTGCAGTCAAGAACAGCGATAATGGCTTATTTCAGCACTGCGGCCACAGCTTTGGCGAAATAATCGATATTGCTATGGTTTAACCCGGCAATACTGACACGGCTGGAGCCAACCATGTAGATGCTGTACTCAGCACGCAGCCGATCAATTTGCGCCTTGTTAATGCCAAGGAAACTAAACATGCCATGTTGTTTGGTGATAAAACTGAAATCCTGCTGCACACCTTCGGCTTTCAGTTTATCAATGATCAACTGCCGGTAATCATTGATACGGTTGCGCATCACTGCGAGTTCCTGTTGCCATTCTGCCGTTAACTCAGCGCTGTCCAGAATATGACTGACAATAATAGCGCCATGCGCAGGCGGCATCGAATAGATGCTGCGCACCACAGCCAGTAAATTAGTGCGGGCCGTTTCCAGCATGGCGTTGCTGTCGACGACCACTGAAACCGCCCCAATCCGCTCGCGATATAAACCGAAGTTTTTGGAACAAGAGGTACAGAGGATAAGCTCTGGCACTTCGTTGGCCAGATGACGCAGACCGGCCGCATCTTCATCTAAGCCCAGGCCAAAACCTTGATAAGCCATGTCGACCAGCGGGGTAAAACCTTTTTCTTTGGCCAGTGCGGCAAAACGCTGCCACTGCGCGAAGGTTAAATCCATCCCGCTTGGGTTATGGCAACAGGCATGCACCAGCACCACGTCACCGGCCGGCACTTGCGCCAGTTCAGCAAACATCTGCTCTTCCTGCAGCCCCTTAGTGCTGTAGTCGTAATAAGCGTATTCCTTTACTTTCAGACCGGCAGCCTGGAATAACGAAATATGGTTGGCCCAGGTCGGATTGGTCACCCAAATGGTGGCATCCGGATTGGCTTTTTTGATAAATTCAGCCGCAACCCGCAGTGCACCGGTGCCGCCAGGGGTGTGGGCTGTGGTGGTACGGCCTTCGAGCAATACTTTGTGCGCACCAAATGCCAGCTTTTCGATATGGGCATTAAAGCTTAAATCCCCTGCCATGCCGATATAAGTTTTGCTGTCTTCCAGATCCAGCCGCAGTTTTTCCGCTTTTTTCACAGACTCCAGCACCGCCGTATGGCCTTGCTCATCTTTATAAACGCCAACCCCCAGGTCGACTTTCAGTGGATTCGGATCTTCTTTATAAGCCGCCATTAACCCTAAAATTGGATCTGTTGCGACTGGCTTTAACTGAGAAAACATACCAGGTTACCTGCTTCTGTTGCTGCAAATGGACAAAACCGGCCATTGCCTGTTTTGTTGAACTGTTGTGACCGGAGTGACACCGGCGACCCGCCTCAATCCTGAGCCGAGGTCCATAAAGTTGGCACCACCAGCGCGGTGGCAATTAATAACGCCAGCTCCTGGCCATTAAATAAATTTTTGGCAAAAGCTTCTGAATCAATAATGCCAGTGACTTGTCCGCCAGCATCAAACAGCGGAATACAAGCTTCAGCCAGCACCTTGGGATCACAAGTATAATATTCGCCGCCGGTCGCCAGATAGGCCGGCACATCATTGATAATACGGGCTTTACCGGATAAACCTACAGTGACATTATTACTGATAGCAGCAAATTCTGTCGTCAATGGAAACTCGGCACGGGACGGGGCACCAAAATAACTCAGCTTCACCAGTACAGGGTCACCCTGCGGATTGACCCGGCGCTGATAAATACCAAACCAATCACTTTGACTCTGCTGCTGGTAAAACTCAGTCACTAACGCCAGTTGCGCCAGTAACCGCTGATTTGCCGGGGTCTGGCCAGAGAGGATCGCCGTTAAATCATAAGGTTGTGCCGCTAACTGACCAAACAGAGAACAAGCGCCACCTTCACCAAGTTCCGGCACCTGATACTGCCATTGCAGCCGCTGTTGTAATGCTGGCGCCGCTAAATCGGCAGTTGCCAGTAAATCCGTCAGTTGTTGCTGGAACACAGCAACTTGTTGTTGTAACTCTGACTTTACAGCCGCAGTTGTTGTTGCAGGCAGTATTGCACTTAATTCGATATAACCAAGCATTGACATCAGCCGTCCAGATATCTAAAAAACCGCGATAGTCTAGCAGAAGACAGAAAAAAACCAACGCCTTTGCCTGAGATTTCGCCAAATAAAACCCCGTGCCCAGCCAATACTTGCCGTCGCAGGGAAAGATGCTTTATCTTGCCATTATTCGCCAAGCGACAACAGGGACATCTGGCATGAGCTCAAAAAAAATCTCGCTATCTGACTGGCAGCAACAGTCGTCCACTTTAGTGTACAGTACAGAAACTGGTACAGTGGCGAACGAAAAAGCCGAAAAAACCGCCGGTTCTGCTTTTACTGACGGGAAACTACGGCTCAAACGTGAAACCAAAGGCCGCAATGGCAAAGCGGTTATCACCATCGCCGGTATTGCCGAATCACATGAAAAACTCACTGAAATTGCCGCCTTACTGAAGAAAAAATGCGGCTGCGGTGGTTCCGTCAAAGACGGTGTCATTGAAATTCAGGGCGATCAACGCGAGGTGATTAGTGCCGAGCTTACCCGGTTGGGTTATGGCCTGAAATGGGCAGGCGGTTAAGCTGTCGCTTTGAGCACGACTTCACCAGATCAAAGCGCGTTTGCCATCGCAAACGCGCATCCACACAGAACCTTATTGCGCCGGGCGCTGCTGGTATTTTTGCTGTAGCTGGGTATTGCGGTTGGCTAAATCCACAGCCCGGCCATCAATCCACATATAACGTACCTGATGACTCAGGTAATCAAAAATATCCCCATCTGACACCACCACAGTCGCGGCTTTACCTACCTGCAACGAACCGATGCGGTCAGCAACGCCGGCAATTTCAGCGGCATGCAAAGTCAGCGCAGCCAGCGCCTGTTCCTGGCTCAGACCATAACTCATGGCCTGACCAGCCCCAAACACTACATTGCGGGTATCCCAGTAACCATCCAGCGACAAGGCAAACTTGACGCCGGCTTGTTGCAACAAGGCCGGGGTTTTAAAGGCCGTGTCATTGGCTTCATCTTCTCGCTCCGGAATACCATAAGGTGCGGTAAAGATCACCGCCACCTGAGCTGCCGCCAATTCATCGGCAATACGCCAGCTGTCACGGCCACCCACAATCACCAGTTTAAGCTGATATTCTTTGGCCAGTAACATAGCCTGCCGGATCTGACGCAGATCATCCGCATGCACAAACAACGGCCGTTGACCGGCAAATACCGGCAGCATCGCTTCCCAACGTGAATCCAGCGCCCGGTTCAGCCCGGCTTGTTTGGCCTCAGCATAAGCTTTGGCCTGGACAAAATACTGCCGCAGTTGCTGTAACCGCTCCGCATTTTTTTTCGCTACATCTTCTGGCTTATCTTCACTCCACCAAGGCGCCACACTGCTGGCCGATGGCCAGTTGAGATGCAAACCGACGCCATCGGCAACAGTCGCATCCTGCCAGTTCCAGGCATCAAGCTGCATCAGGCTGGATTGCCCCATCAGCGCACTGCCTTTCGGATAGACCAGACTGTAACTGAAACCATTGGAACGTACGGTTGGGATCACTTCAGAATCAGCATTGTAGGCAATTCTGGCCCGCACATCCGGATTGGTGTCTGTCACTTCATTGGTATCATCAGTAGCACGGACGGCTTCAATTTCAATCAAACCCAGCTGATTCGCCAGCGCAATCAGGCCAGGGTACAGATGTTTGCCCTGCATCGACAGCACTTTGGCTCCGGCTGGCGCCGTTAAATCGGTGCCAATCGCCGCAATTTTGCCATCGACCATCAGCAGATCGGCCTGTTGCAGTACCCCCTGACTGGCGGTATGAATAGTGGCATCTGTCAGTAAAATCGGTTGCTGTTGCTTGGCGCCCGGCACTATATCGTGCGCCAGCAATGGCATTGTTGCGCTGACCAACAGCAGACTGAGCCATGTTCTGTGGGTCAAATTCAGTTTAGTTTTCATCATCTTTACTCCTGCTGGCCATGCTGATGCTGATGCACGCCGCCGGCAAAGCTAAAATGCAACCAGTCGCCATTGTCTTCACAATGCCAGATCGGATCGTCTTTTTTATAACTGGCACCACTGCCTGCTTTGTCATCATCGGCCGCCGACAGCACTTTTTGCAGCAGTTGTTGTTTTTCCTGGGCCAGTTGCAGTTGCGCCTGCTGATCACGTTGTCGATCGTAATAAGGCACCCCATCAATCCAGGTTTGCTGGGCTTTGGCATAAACCGATAATGGATGAGCGCTCCACAGCACAAAGTCTGCTTGTTTGCCTTCGGTGACCGATCCCACTTTATCTTGAATATTCAACTGGATAGCCGGATTAATCGTCACCATATTCAGTGCGTCTGTTTCCGACATGCCACAGTATTTCACCGATTTAGCTGCTTCCTGATTCAACCGGCGCTGCAAATCCGGGCTATCGGAGTTAATCGATACCAGCACACCGCGCTCGGCCATCAGACAGGTATTGGCCGGAATGGCATCCTGCACTTCCATCTTATAGGCCCACCAATCGGCAAAAGTGGAGGCGCTGGCGCCATGCTTTTTCATCTCATCGGCCACTTTGTAGCCTTCGAGAATATGGGTAAAGGTATGGACTTTAAAACCAACTTCATCGGCTAAATGGATCAGCATCAGAATTTCTGAAGCGACATAAGAGTGGGTATGCACAAAACGTTGTTTATCCAGAATTTCGACCAGCGTCTGCAACCGGTAATCACGCCGTGGTGGTGCCACTTTGTCTTTGGCACTGCGGGATAAATCCTGATAGGCCGCCCAAGCCGCTTTGTACTCTTTCGCTGCCTGGAAGGCATCGCGGATCACGGTTTCTACCCCGACCCGGCTTTGCGGATAACGGCTGGTAAAGGCCTCCCCCCAATTGGCTTGTTTAACGTTCTCACCCAGCGCGAATTTAATACTGGGCGGCGCGCCATCAAACTTCAGTTGCTCTGGCGTGACGCCCCAGCGCAACTGAATGATCTGGGCCTGACCCCCGATTGGATTGGCACTGCCATGCAGCAGTTGCGCTGTGGTGGTACCACCCGCTAACCCCCGGTAAATATTGATATCATCCGGATTCAGCACATCGCCAATCCGCACTTCGGAGGTGACCGCATCTGAACCCTCGTTGACGCCCATTTCAATGGCAATATGCGAATGTTCGTCGATAATACCGGCGGTCAGATGTAACCCTGTGGCGTCAATTACCTGCACGCCACTTGGCGCCGATAAATTGCGGCCAATGTTGCTGAATTTACCGTCTTTGACCAGTACATCGGTATTTTCCAGTTTACCGGCTTTATCTGAAGTCCAGACGGTGGCGTTTTTAATCAGCACAGATTGCCGCGCTGGCACTGTACTAAAACCAAAAGAACGGTTTGGATAAGTCAGCTGGGACATTAACTGCACCTTAGTCTCCGCTTTGGCTTTATCTGCACTACTGTCCGCGCTGACATCAGCATTGACATCGCCCTGGCGCGCCAGCGTGGTTTTCAGCCGCTCACCGGCGGGTAACAGCAACTCACTGTGCAGAGCTGTGCCATCAACCACAGCGCTGAGTTGCAGCACGCCCTGACCTGCGTCAATTTCAGCCAAATCAGCAGTAAAACTCAGTCGTTGCTGCAGCAACTGCAGATTAGCCAGCTTGACCGACTTATCCCCGGAGTGCAATTTACCGGCAAAATCTTCGCCACTGCCACTGAATTCCAGCATCAGACTCTGACCACTGACAGGCAACGGATAACGGCCATTCACAGCAACTGGCTGCAACGGCTTAAATTGTTGCTCTTGGCCCCGGGTCCAGGTCGCGACAATTTCACCATCGGCAAATAAATCGCCCTGGCTGATGACTAAATCAGCCTGATAGCCAACCGCAATTTTACCCAATTGCTGCTCCAATCCGACAATTTTTGCCGGCACTGTGGTCAGTGCAGCCAATGCGGTATCGACTGGTAAGCCATGCTTGATGGCTTTACGCAGATTGGGCCAGAACTGAGATTTTTTCTCCAACTGATGGCTGGTCAAAGCAAAAGGTACCCCGGCTTTGGCCAGCGCAGCCAGATTAGCTGGCGCTCGTTCCCAATGCCGTAAATCAGCCAGGCTGACATCAAGCTGGTCATCCAGTTTTGCCACCGCAGGTGCGGCCGGATAAGCCAGCGGCACAATCAGGGTACGGCCAGTCTGCGCCAATTCCTGCACTCTGGCATATTCGTAACCGTTGCCAAGTAAAGCAACATTGGTGAGAGCAAATTCTTTTAATAAAGCATCAATCCTGAGCAAAGCGCGGTCATTGTTGGCAGCAAACACCAGACCGGTTTGCGGCAACTGACCCAATGCAGCTAAAGCAGCATTAAACTCGGTGGGCTGGCCCTGAAAACGCAGATCCGTTTTGCCATAGGCTTGCTGATACCAGTTGGCATCGGCCAGCGTTTGCCGGATCAGTGCAATACTGCCCATCAAAGAGGATGGATAACTCTGGGCGGAGCTGCCTTTACTAAATGACATAAAATGGCTGGCATTGGCTTTTAACACCAGTTCACCCGGTAAACCTTTACCCAGCGAGGCGACAAAAGCCTGGCCCTGAAAAATACCATCCTGCCGTGCCGATTGCACTACAGTAAAACCTTGTTCGGTATAGTCTTTGGCATCAGCGGCGACAGGCACAAACTGGTGTACCCAGCTTTGCTCTGCATGAATAGCGCCATTGCTGGCATTGCCGCCCTGACGCTGGTTTTGATATTGAGGAGCATCTCCTTCGCCATCAGCGGCGGCTGCAGTCTGCGACAGGCCATAACTGCTGTAAGGGTCGATAAACCCCGGATAAATATGATGGCCAGCTGCATCGATGCGGCGGTAACCGGCCGGTATCTCACGACTGCCAACGGCGGTAATTTTGCCGTCAGCCACTAACACTGTGGCATTATTGAGGGTTTTACCCGGTTCGGTGTGGACTGTGGCATTGATAAAAGCAAGCAACTGCGGTGTGTTGTCACGGATCCCTTGCAATGGGCTGGTCTGATCGGCAACAGCTGGCGCTGCGCCCAACAGCACAGCCATGCTTAGCTGCGACAGGCGGAATAACTTCATGATCGGGTCCCTAGTTAGCAAAAATTAACTGAGCGAGGGGTAACTTAAGCGGGGTAATTCCTGTTCAGCCAGTGGCATACTGTAGAAGTAACCTTGTACCAGATAACAAGCATTATTTTTTAAGAAGCTCACCTGCTCAGCTGTCTCAACACCTTCAGCGACAACACGCAGGTCCATTTTCTGTGCCATCGCAATAATGGCAGCGGTAATGTCCATATCGTTTTTATCTTCGGGAATATCTTTGACAAAAGAGCGGTCGATTTTCAGCTCGTCAACCGGGAACCGCTTTAAGTAACTCAACGATGAATAGCCTGTACCAAAGTCGTCAATAGATAAAGCCAAACCGAGCCGTTTTAACTCATTTAACTGGACAATAGCCGCATCGGTATCGCCCATCAACATACTTTCAGTGATTTCGAAGATCAGATGCGCCGGTGAAGCACCGGTGCGTTTAATAATCATCTCGACCAAGGCAGGCAGATCCTGATCGGTAAACTGCCGGGCCGACAGATTGATGGAGACCGTGATCATATGACCACGCGCATGCTGACGGGTCAGGAAACGACAAGCTTCCCAGATGATCCATTCACCAATCTGCACGATCAGACCTGTTGATTCCGCCACCGGAATAAAACGCAGTGGCGGCACCATGGTATTGTCCGGCCTTAACCAGCGCAGCAGTGCTTCGTAGCCAATGATCTGTTCAGTGCGGATATCAATTTTTGGCTGGTAATACAGCATAAACTGATGTTCTCGGATGGCTTCGCGTAACTGGTTTTCAATCTGCAGCCGCTCTTTGGCAGCGTCATTCAGATCCTGACTGAAAAAGTGAAAGGTATTTTTACCACGGGCCTTGGCTTCATACATCGCCAAATCCGCGTGTTTGAGTAACAACTCTTCTTCATCGGCATCTTCCGGCGCTATGGTGATACCAATACTGGCGCTGATCGAGACATCATGACCGGCCAGTTTTACTGGTAGCGCAAAAGCCTGCTGTAGATTGGTGGCAATCAGCGCCGCCTGCCGGCGATCGGCAATGCCGCTTAAAATCACCGCAAATTCATCTCCCCCCAGCCGCGCTATGGTGTCTTCTTCGCGCAACCGGCTGATCAGCCGCCGTGCCACTTCTTTCAGCAGCTCATCGCCAGAATCATGACCGAGGGTGTCGTTGATCCGTTTGAATTCATCCAAATCAAAATACAGCAGGGCAAAATGATAATAACCACGACTCGACATTGCGATGGCTTTACGCAGTTGATCGCGGAAATAACTGCGGTTGGCAAGTCCGGTCAATACATCGTAATAAGCCAGTTGTTCCATCTTGCGCTGGCTTTCTTTAATAAACGAAATATCCTGCATGGCACAGACGTAATTACTGACTTCACCTTTGTCATCGCGGATCGGCGCTATCGCCATACTGGCCCAGAATTGTTTCACGCCTTGCTGTAATAACATGTCACCGCGCCAGTGATGGCGTTCATGCAGACTTTGCAAAATATCTTCGGCGACAAAGCGCATTTCCTGGGCAAATAATAAACTCAAGGGTTTGCCGACTACCTCTGTAGCATTGTTGCCAATCATTTCCAGTAAAAACGGATTGACGTATTCAATCACTAACTGATGATCGGTGATCACAATACCGGAGCTGGAAAAAGCCACCGCTTTACTTAGTTTACGGGTGGCGCGTTCAGCATCTTCTTTTTCCTGGATCCGGGTATTGAGGCCAGAAATGAGCTGATGAATTTCGGCCGACATCCGGACAAAGGCGCGGTTTAATAAGCCAATTTCATCGGATCTGTTATCCAGTTGCAGACTGCCACTGTCACCATACGACAAACGTTGCACTGCGGTCGCCAGTCGGGTGAGGCGCTTGAGGACAAATTTGTAGATAAAAAACTGCAGCGCCAGCGCGACAATCAGCGCCACCAGTAAAAATAACAGCACCACTTTATTGCGGTAATCATCCAGACTTTTAATCACATCCGCTTTGCTGTGATAAAGCGCCACATACCAGTCAAGCCGTTCGATGCGGGCGGCTGAAGCCACATAATCCGGCATCAGTTTACTGTTGGCTTGCTGTTGTTCCGGTTGCGCTATCACCTGACGAATAAAACGACTGAGTTCGTTATTGTCGGTTTCGACCCCAACCGCTAACTGATTCATCACCGGCTGGTTCAGTACCTGCTGCATCGTGTTATTGCTGTCATGCAATAAATTGCCTTTACCGTCGAATAAAATAGCTTCGCGGCCTGGCTCCCACTGAGAAATCTGACTGAGATTGGCAAAAACATCGTCCAGCACGACATCAGTGCCGGTAACCCCGACAAACTCATCATCCAGATAGACCGGGATCACCAGACTGGTCATCCATTTTTGCCAAATGGCGTCGTAATACAAAGGCGTCCAGCGCGGCAAGCGGGCCGGGTTTTGTGTTGGGCTGGCAATTTTAAAAAAAATGTCCTGGCGGAAATCATGTTCAACCGGCACTTCCAGCGCCCAATCGGCCGGGGTAATGCGGATAAAACCGCTTTGAGAGATAAAATAAAAATTAAAAAAATCATCCAGCATCACAGGAGCCAGTTGCTGCCATAACAGTTCAGTTTTTTCAAATAACTGGTGTGGCTGCTGCTTAAACTTTTGCCTGGCCTGAAACGCCGCTGACAGATCGTCTTTACTGCGCAAACTGCCATCTGGCAGCGTTTCGATGTTGGCTGCTGCAACTTGCTGATTTTTGGCTAAAAAGCGACTAACGACCTGATTGGCACTGATGGCTTTTTTTTCTTTTTGCCAGAATTCAGTATCCAGTTGTTTGGCATAACGGCTGGTGGTCTGGATCAGCTTTTGCCTTTCCTGCTCCAGCAACACATCCTGTTGCAAGGCCAGCATCGCAAACGCAATCACCGTACTTGCGATCACAGTCAGCAAAAATACCAGCGCTGAAAATTTAATACTCAGCGAATTAAGTCCACTGGTTTTGTCGATTGCTTCCTTCACTCGCTACGCCTGATGGTTAAAATTGCTGTCATCCGATTGATTTGATGTCCCTGATTGCGTTATACCTGTGCGGCAAAACGTGGAAGACCAAAGCGCTGAAAAGCTTTAACATTATTGCATGCTATTCAAACAAATGAGAATGACCCAATGAAAAAACTGTTATTAAGCGCCAGTTTACTGGCCATATTCAGCACCCCGCTTCTGGCTGGCAGTGCTTTTACTGATGCAGAAGATGCAATCGAATACCGCAAAGGCAGTTTCCAGTTGATCCGCCACAATATGATGGACCTTGGTGATATGGTCAGAGGCAATATTCCTTTTGATGCCAGTCGGGCACAAAAACGCGCTGCCGCACTGGCCGCCTTAACTACCCTGCCGTGGGAAGCCTTCAGTGTACCGGGTGCTGACAAAGCCTCTGGCGATGCCAAAGCGGAAATCTGGCAAAATTTACAGGATTTCCAGAAAAAAGCGGCTGGTTTTCAGCAAGATGCCAAAGCATTAGATGTGGCAGCCCAAACCGGTGATCAGGCGAAAGTCAAAGCAGCTTTTGCCGCATTTGCCAAAAATTGCAAAGCTTGTCACGACCAGTATAAAGCGGACTAAGTGCCGTCAGGCAGGCCGAAAGCAGCGGTTTACCGCGCTTTCGGCTGTTGCCAGCAGCTTGGTTTTAGGCTAAATCCGCCACAAATAACGCCAGCACCGTCTCGCCCTGCCACAGATAAAATCCGCTCAAGAACAGCACAAAAAGCAACAAATAATGCCAGAAAGGCCGAAATTTCAGCACAGTCTCTGCCGGTACTAACTCAGCTTGCTGCTGCCCGCTTAGCATGGCCTGCACCAGCCGATCACCGCGGTATTGATGCCAGAGCGCCCCTGCGACATGAATGGCGGTCAGGATCAGCAGGATATCTAAGTTCAACTGATGAAAGCTGCTGGCAAGTGCCACCCAATCTGACGATACCAGCGCCACCAAGGGACCGTCGGTCAGCACCTGATCACTGGTCATCAATCCACTGACAAACTGCAATAACACTAAGGTCAACAGCAACACAATCATATAGCCTGATAATGGATTATGACCGGCGACTTTGGGCTGCGGCCGTTGCCGCCACCAACGCCAGACCTGTGGTGGTGATTTGACAAAATGACTGAATCTGGCATTGTCGCTGCCAATCAGTCCCCAGCACAATCTGCTCAGCAGCAGCGCTGCCAGTACATAAGCCAGCGACATATGCACGCCATACAGCTCCTGTTCTGCACTCCACCATAAAGCGCCCAGTAACATCAGTTGGCTCCAATGAAACAACCGGACAGCCCCATCCCAGATTTTGCGGGTTCCCATACCTTCTTCCTCGAAATTAACTATGCTAACCTGCAGATTCTAACGGAAAAACGGTTGAATTATCGATGAAATGGTACAAAAGCCTGAGTTACACCGCAGTCAGTCTGCTGCTGGTCGCAGCGGGTTCTGGTTATGCTTTATTGTCCGCCAGCCTGCCAGATTATCAAGGTGAGCTGGGTGCTGACGTCAGCGCCAAAGTACAACTCCAGCGCGATACGCGTGGTCATCTGACGATCCATGCAGCCAATCGACAAGATGCTGCGCTGGCACTTGGCTTTGCCCATGCCCAGGATCGTTATTTTCAAATGGATTTATTGCGCCGCAATAGTGCCGGTGAACTGGCAGAATTGTTTGGTGAAAAAGCGTTGCCGCTTGATCAACAACGCCGTTTGCATCGTTTTCGCGATCGGGCTGACGCTCTATTGCAAAGCTTACCCAAAGCACAACAACAACTGTTGGAACATTACAGTCAAGGCGTGAATCAGGGCCTGGCAGCACTGACGTTACCGCCTTTTGAATATCTGCTGCTAATGCAAGCGCCACGCAGCTGGCAACCGGCCGATTCGTTGCTGGTGGTGCTTAGCATGTATCTGGATCTGCAGGGTTCAGATGGCAAAGACGAATTAGCCCAGGGCGTGTTAAAAGATGCCATTGCAGCGGATTGGTATCAGTTCCTGAATCAGCATAGTGCCGACTGGCAAGCCGCGCTGGACAATTCCGCCGTGCAAGCAGTGCCGGTGCCAAACAGCCCTTATCCAGCCGCGCTGCAGAGCCAGCAACAAGCCTGTGCCGACTGCAACTGGCGCGACAGCCGTGATATTGGCAGCAATAACTTTGCGGTCGCAGGCAGCCGCAGCAACACAGGCGCGGCCATCTTAGCCGATGATATGCATCTGGGCATGCGGGTGCCTGGGATTTGGTTCAAAGCCAGATTACAGCTGAATCAACCGAAGCTTGATATCACTGGCGTGACCTTGCCGGGCACGCCGCTGCTGATTGCTGGCAGCAATGGCCAGATTGCCTGGGGTTATACCAACAGCACTGCCGACTGGCTGGATGTAATTAAACTGCAACCGGGCAGCCAGACGCAGTATTACCAGACACCGGGTGGTGAAAAAGAATACAGCTACAACAATGAAGTGATCAAAGTCAAAGGCCAGCCGGATCACGTGATGCTCATCAAAGAAACGCAGTGGGGACCGGTGCTGGCGCCACCTTTCCAGCAGTACGCTCTGCGCTGGGTTGCGCATGATCTTGCTGCCGTCAATCTTAATTTATTGCAATTAGAACAAGCCAGTTCGGTGGATCAGGCGCTGAAAATTGCCCCCACTGTCGGTATTCCGGCGCAAAATCTGCTGGTGGCAGATGCCAAAGGCAATATCGGCTGGACTATTATCGGCCCTATTCCCGGGCGGACGTTGCAGGATATGGATACACCGCAAGACTGGAGTCAGGGACTGAATCAATGGCGCGATTATCTGGGAGCTGGCGCTTATCCTGTGCTGAAAAATCCGGCCTCCGGCGTGCTCTGGAGTGCCAATGCCCGCACAGTTGGCGGCAAAGCGCTGCGCCGGCTCGGTGATGGCGGTTACGATGTTGGCGCACGCGGTCAGCAAATTCGCGACGCTTTACTGGCTCAACCCAGCCACGATGAAGCCAGTTTGCATCAGATCCAGCTTGATCACCGCGCCTTGTTTTTGCAGCGCTGGCAACAACTGTTATTAAGCCAACTGAACGCTGATTTTGTCGCCCGCCATCAGTTACAGCAATACCAGCAACTGGTGAGCGGCGACAACCTTGCCGCTAGCCCGGATTCGGTCAGTTATAGCCTGGTACGCGAATTTCGCGATAGCACGTTACAACTGATGTTTGCCCCGCTGGCGACTTTGCTGGAACAGCAGCAATTGGCGCTGAGCGACCTGAAAATGAGCCCGGAAACGCCGGGTTGGGCTTTAATACAAGCCAGACGTAGCGATACCCTGCCGAATGGTTTTAATAGCTGGCCTGAACTTTTGCAACAAGCTATTTTGCAAAGCCGGCAACAAATCATCGCCAAGCTTGGCCCCGATCTGACCCAGGCGCGTTGGGGCCGGCTCAATCAAGTGCAGATCCAGCATCCATTGAGTCAAGCCATCCCGATGCTGAGCAGGCTGCTGGATATGCCAGCGACAGAAATGGCCGGCGATCGCCATATGCCCAGAGTACAAAGACCGGCGCATGGCCAGTCGCAGCGGCTGGTGGTAACGCCTGGACAGGAGCAAAACGCCATCCTGAGCCTGCCAACCGGCCAGTCCGGCCATCCGCTGTCACCATTTTATCGCAGCGATTTTGCCGCCTGGCGGGATGAAGAGGCGCTCAGCTTATTACCAGGCGAACAAAAATATCTGCTGGAATTGCAACCACAAGGTTGACTTTAGCCATCCAGACTGATTATTGTATGAAACATGAAAACATTTAAGCTCGCTGCCCGCTTCTTTTTTAACTTTACCACCCAACTTGGGAGGTAATTGGCTGCGCGCGTCAAACACCAGTCAAAAACCTCCCAAGCGGGAGGTTTTTTTATTTAAGGAACCGGAAAAATGTCGACCCCACTGCCAATTGAACTTGATGAAATCCGCCAGCAAATCAGTGACACTGATCAACAATTGCTGGGGTTATTGTCCAAACGCCGGGCGCTGGCGCTTTGTGTGGCTGCCGCTAAACTGGCGCAGAACAAGCCAATCCGAGATCAGAAACGGGAACAGGAACTGCTGCTATCGCTGATTGATAAAGGCAAAGCGCTGGAACTGGATGCCGGTTATGTCACCAAGCTGTACCATGTCATTATCGAAGATTCAGTGCTGCAGCAACAAGCCAGAGTACAAGGCCAGCTCAATGGCGACAATGGTCCGGTCTGCCGGGTGGCCTTCCTTGGCCGGCAAGGCTCTTACAGTTATTGGGCCACGCAGAAATACTTCACCCGCCGCGCCGAAAAACTGATTGAAATTGGCTGTGACAGTTTTAACGAAATTGTGCAGGCGGTGGAAACCGGCCATGCCGATTATGCGGTGCTGCCGATTGAAAATACCTCCAGCGGCAGTATCAACGAAGTGTTTGATTTACTGCAGCACACCAGGCTGTCCATTGTCGGTGAACTGACCCATCCAATTAAACATTGTTTATTGGGCTTACCCGGCACTGAACTGGCCAATATCCGGCAAATTTGCGCCCACCCGCAAGTGATTGCACAATGCAGTAATTACCTGCAAGGTCTGTCGCAAGTCAAAATTGACTACTGTGAAGCAACCAGCGATGCCTTTGAGCGGGTCCGCCAGGCCAAAGATCTGTCGGTGGTGGCCATTGGTGGTGAAGAAGGCGGCCAGTTGTACGGTCTGCAAGTACTGGCACGCGATCTGGCCAATCAAAAAGACAATGTCAGCCGCTTTATTGTGGTGGCGCGTAAAGCCATTGCAGTGGCCAAAGCCATTCCGGCAAAAACCACTTTTATCATGTATACCGGCCAGCAACCCGGCGCCTTGGTGGATGCGCTGATGGTGCTGAAAACGCATGGCATCAGTATGGGTAAACTCGAGTCACGTCCAATCCCGGGCAATCCATGGGAAGAAATGTTTTATGTCGACGTGCTGGCCAATCTGGAAGATTACGCGATGAAAAGGGCGCTGGATGAACTCAACCGCATCACCCACTTTGTCAAAGTGCTCGGCTGTTATCCAAGTGAAGATGTCAGCCCGACACAAGTGCAGACCTCAACCACGCCACCACCAAACCAAGCCTGATCCTTGCCACCACAGGGCTGGCAACAAGTACCAGCCCTGTCACTCAAACTTACAGCAGCACCTGCTGTTTTGGCTCGGCAATGGCAACTGTTAACCCCAGCTGTTGCAGCTTATCCTGCAACACCAACTGCGCGGCCGGTTCGCCATGCACCAGATAAAACTGCGGCTGTCCGGCAATAGCTTTGGCCCAATCGATCAATTGGCTTTGACCGGCATGGGCCGAAAAACCACCTATGGTATGGATACTGGCTTTCACCACTATCGGTTGTCCCAGCACTTTGACCCGGGTTTCACCATCGACCAGCCGCCGGCCTAAGGTGCCTTTGGCCTGAAAACCAACAAAGATAATGTGGTTGGCATTTTTCCATAGATTGTGTTTCAGATGATGGGTGATCCGACCGCCATTACACATGCCGGAACCTGCGATGATAATAGCGCCTTGGTTGATCCGGTTGAGTGCCATCGATTGTTCGACTTTTTCGCACAGGTGCAAAATAGGTAAAAAGCTTTGCAAGTCATGAGCGCCATAACGGGCGAACACCTTGGTATCTTTGCGATCAAACTCGTCGATTAATTTATTGTAAATTTTGGTGATTTCAATCGCCATCGGACTGTCCAGCACCACCATTTTTTGTTTCAGCCGGCCCTGATGATACAAAATACCCAGGTAATACAGGATTTCCTGCGACCTTCCAAGTGCAAAAGCCGGAATAAATACATTGCCGCCAGCGCGGTCAGCCGCCTCCAGCGCTGCGGCAAACTCTTCCAGCGTATCATTCAGTTGTTGATGGTCTCTGTCGCCATAGGTGCTTTCCATCAGCACCACATCGGCACTGGCGACTGGACTTGGGTCATGCATCAGCACAGTGGCCGGATTGCCCAAATCGCCGGAAAACACCAGATGACGCATGCCCTGCGCCCCTTTGATCCACAGCTCAACAATAGCTGATCCCAGAATATGGCCAGCATCTAGAAACTTCAGCGCCAAACCTGGTAACACATCCTGCAGGCTCAGATACGGCAATGGTTGCAGGCTTTTCACCACCTGCTCGACATCTTTTAAACTCATCCGCGGCTCCTGCTCAGCTTTGCCAAGCCGCGCCCGCTGCCGGTTTTGCCATTCCAGATCTTTTAGATACAACATGCAGGCATCTTTGAGCAAAATAGGTAATAAGCTGGCGGTGCCTTCAGTACAGAAAATCTTGCCATGAAAACCATGTGCCACCAGCAGGGTCAAGAGTCCGCTGTGATCAATATGTGCATGCGATAAAATGACGGCATCAATATCCTTAGGCCGGAAGGCAAAGCGGAATTTATTCAGATCAGTGACCTGATCGCCGCCCTGCACCATGCCGCAATCCAGCAGCACTTTTTGATTATTCCAGTCCAGCAGATAACAAGAACCAGTCACCTGACCGGCGGCACCATAAAAAGTAACTTTGGCATTGAGTGGCATGGGTCTATCCCTTCAGTCTGTCCAGTTGCTAGCCACAGCTTAGCAGAGTTGATTACCAGCAAATT
Source organism: Rheinheimera sp. B2H12 (assembly GCF_059620065.1). Taxonomy (NCBI): domain Bacteria; kingdom Pseudomonadati; phylum Pseudomonadota; class Gammaproteobacteria; order Chromatiales; family Chromatiaceae; genus Rheinheimera; species Rheinheimera sp. B2H12. The sequence continues at coordinate 3,918,807 of NZ_CM184363.1, forward strand.
TAAGCTGTATCAAACTTCTGTTTGACATAACACTGGGTTCAACTGCTTTTTTTTGCTATTAATAAGGCCCAATCTGCCACTTAGCCTGGCTTTAGCAGCCTTGGCAGTGACATCTGCAGGAGTCTTTATGTCAGCCAATAATTCTTTGTATCAACGCCATTTATCTTCAGCCCGGGAAGCCATGCTGCAGGCGACCCAATTACAGGCCCATCCTTCTTATCAGTTGGCCTTTAACGATAAAGATTTTTTAATGCAGGACGAACTGCGCCATGTCCGGTTACAACTGGAATACCTCAAGGCGCAAACCATTCTGGAACAACATCAGATTAAAGCCACTATTGTGGTGTTTGGCAGTGCCCGCTTTGTCTCACCGGAGCAGGCTTCCTATTTGCTTGCTAGGGCCCAGCAACAACTGGCCAGGCAGCCGGATGATGCTGATACCCAGCAAGCACTGGCGAGTGCCAAACGGCAAGTCCGTAACAGCAGGTACTATCTGGAAGCGCAACGTTTTGCCACTCTGGTCACCAGTCACAGTCTGCAATGCCCGAAAACCGCAGTGACTATTATCAGCGGTGGTGGCCCTGGCGTGATGGAAGCAGCCAATCGCGGTGCCTATGAAGCCGGTGGTAAAAGTATTGGCCTCAATATTGTGCTACCACATGAGCAGCAACCGAATCCTTATATCACACCGGAATTTTGCTTTCAGTTCCATTATTTTGCCATTCGAAAAATGCATTTTCTGCAGCGCGCCCGGGCGCTGGTGGCCTTTCCGGGCGGTTTTGGCACCCTGGACGAACTGTTCGAAACCCTGACACTGCTGCAAACCGGCAAAGCGGCTAAAGTACCGGTGATTTTATTTGATGAGCAGTTCTGGCGCCGGTTGATTAATTTTGACTTGCTGGTGGAGGAAGGCTTAATCCATCCGCAGGATCTGGCATTGATCCGCTTTGTCGACAGCGCCGAAGCGGCCTGGCAGGCCATTTGTGATAGTTATCAGTTGGAGACGGCAGGCAGCCGCTAAAACGTCAGCAAACCGTCAAATCACTGTCATTGTTGCCCCTTAGACTACCGCCTGTTGACGTCATAATTCGGTTGTTCAGGGGTAACATGACAAGTGCAATGGATAAAAATACGGTTAAATCCATCTTGTGTGAACGTTTAACTTTAGCCGCTATTCCGTTTTCGCGTCAGGGTAATCAAGTTTTTACCCAGCATGCCAGTTTGCAGTTTCAAGCCGAAACGCTAATTTTACGCAAAACCGGCAAAGCCGAGCGCCACCTGCCATATCACAAAGTCCGGATCAGTCAATTGCTGGCAAATTTGCAGCCAGCTGAGCACTGAGCTTAATGGTTGCACGCCCACGCTGATGCCAGGGCTAGTGCAACTTCAGCAATGCAGCCTAGCTTGTTCCCGACCACAAGGCTGTACCATCCGTCCCTGGATATAAAAAAGGCAGCCACTGGCTGCCAAAGTCGTTTTGCTATCTTCCCTGCAGTGCAACACCTGACTGGCATCGCGCTGCAGTTGGTTTGCCCCCGACCACGTAACTGGTTATTCAGCAAGGCGGCAACGCTGTCCGGACGCTGCCGCGGATCATCAATCAGCTTCCCTCAAAACTGATTCATGGTATTGTCTTTACCGGCCGCTTTTAATGCGGCTTCACCGGCAAAGTATTCTTTATGGTCATCGCCAATATCTGAGCCTGACATATTCTGGTGTTTGACGCAGGCAATACCCTGGCGGATTTCCTGCCGTTGCACGCCTTTGACATAACCCAGCATGCCCGCTTCGCCGAAGTATTCTTTCGCCAGATTGTCAGTCGACAAGGCGGCAGTGTGATAAGTCGGCAAGGTGATCAGATGATGAAAGATACCGGCCTGGCGGGCCCCATCGGCCTGGAAGGTCCGGATCCGTTCGTCCGCTTCTAGGGCTAATTCAGTGCTGTCATAATCGACGCTCATCAGTTTAGCTCTGTCATAAGCCGACACATCCTGGCCAGCCGCTTGCCAGGCATCAAATACTTGCTGGCGGAAATTCAGCGTCCAGTTAAAAGACGGGCTGTTGTTGTACACCAGCTTGGCATTGGGCACCACAGCCCGGATCCGATCGACCATCTGCGCAATCTGACCCACATGCGGTTTTTCCGTTTCAATCCACAATAAATCAGCGCCATGTTGCAAGGACGTGATGCAATCAAGCACTACCCGATCAACGCCCGAGCCTGGTTTAAACTGGAACAAACCACTGGCTAAGCGTTTTGGTTTCAGCAATTTACCATTGGCTTTCACCACCACATCGCCATTTTGGATATCGGCAGCGCTGTCGATATAATCGCCATCGAGGAAGCTATTGTATAAATCGCCTAAATCGCCAGCTTCGTTGGTCACCGCAATTTGTTTGGTCAGGCCGGCTCCTAATGAATCGGTGCGGGCGACAATAATGCCGTTTTCAATACCCAGCTCTAAAAAGGCGTAGCGCACGGCATTAATTTTTGCCAGAAAATCGGCATGTGGCACTGTCACTTTACCATCCTGGTGGCCACATTGTTTTTCATCCGATACCTGATTTTCAATCTGAATGGCACAGGCACCCGCTTCAATCATTTTTTTCGCCAGCAGATAAGTAGCTTCGGCGTTACCAAAACCGGCATCGATATCGGCAATGATTGGCACTACATGGGTGTCAAAGTTGTCGATTTTGGCTTGCACTGCGGCCACTTTGGCTTGATCGTCCACCGCTCTGGCCGCGTCCAGTTCACGAAACAAACCACCCAACTCACGGGCATCGGCCTGGCGCAGGAAGGTATATAACTCTTCAATTAAAGCCGGCACTGCAGTTTTTTCATGCATCGACTGATCCGGTTGTGGACCAAACTCTGAGCGCAGCGCCGCAATCATCCAGCCGGATAAATACAGGTAACGACCTTTGGTGGAACCAAAATGTTTTTTAATGGCAATCAGTTTTTGCTGGCCGATAAACCCATGCCAGCACCCCAAGGATTGGGTGTACTGACTGCTGTCGGCATCATAAGCGGCCATATCAGCCCGCATAATGTCAGCAGTGTACTGCGCGATCTGCAAACCGGTTTTAAAACGGTTTTGTAACTGCATCCGGGCGGCATATTCAGCACTAATGGCATTCCAGGCCGGTCCCTGCGCTTGCAGGGTTTGTTCAAGAGATTGGATATTCTGTTGGTAGGCTGACATTGCTTAATCCTCTGATATAACCACTGGCTTTCGTTGCACACCGCACAACATTTCTGTCGGCGTTGTTGTTACCAATCACTATAGGTTTCATTTTTGAGATTCATGTAGCTGATTTTTTTGATTCTGAGCATTCATTGTGTGAATATACAAAGCCTGACTCTGGAGGCCTTGATGAATATCAGCAAAATTGATTTAAACCTGTTGGTGTATCTGGATGTGTTACTGCGCGAAAAGAACGTCACCCGCGCTGCGAACCAGCTCAGCATCACCCAGCCAGCCATGAGTAATGGCTTGAAAAGACTCAGAGATTTACTGAATGACCCTATTCTGGTGCGAACCAGTGATGGCATGGTGCCAACCGAACGCGCCAAAGAACTGGCACCTGTGGTGCGGGGGATTTTGCTGACGCTGGAAGAAACCTTGCAACCGAATAAAGATTTTGAACCCAGCCACAGCCAGCGGGTATTTCGTATTATGGCCAGTGATTATGCCGCGTCCACGCTGATCCCAGCCCTGCTGAAACGGCTGCGGGCGCAAGCGCCAGGCACCTCGCTGGATATTATGACGCCTTCAGATGTGACCTTTCACGACGTTGAAAATGGTCGGGTCGATATGGCCATCAACCGTTTTGATCAGTTACCGCAATCCTTCCACCAAAAGACCATCTGGCGCGATAGCTTTGCTTGTCTGGTGCATAAACAAAATCCTATTTTAGCCAATTTTAATCTCGATACTTATTTAAAAGGCCAGCATATCTGGGTCAGTAAAACTGGTTTTGGCGTTGGCGTTGGCATGGATCCGGCGGATGTGCAGAAGCTGGGTTGGGTCGATGAAGCGCTGGCAAAATTTGGCAAACAACGCAATATCAGCGTCTTTACCCGGAATTATCATGTGGCGATGCATCTGGCGGTGGAAACCGATTTGATTGCGACCTTGCCATCACGGGCGGCTGGTTTGTATAAAAATGACCCGACGATGCAGGTGCTGGATCCACCTTTTCCCATCCCGTCTATTGAGCTGAAAATGATCTGGAGCCCGTTATTACATCAGGATGCCAGTCATATCTGGCTGCGGCGCTTGATTGTTGAAATTGCTGAAGAATTGGCGCATTAAGCATTCTACTATACGCATGCAAGCAACCCGGCTTAGTCTCAGCAAAAGCTAAGCCGGGTTGATTGTATTATTTACCCTAATAACTCATAAGCTGGCAGGGTTAGGAAGTCCACCAGCTCATCAGCCGTGGTGATACTTAACAACAGCGCCGCCGCTTTGTCAAAGTTTTGCTGCTGCCACAGTTCCTCGCCCACTTCAGTTTTCACCACCGCCGACTCTTCCGCCAAAAACTGGCTAAACAGCGTTTTATCGATTAATTTGCCATTGGACAGCGACTTGCCATGCTTGATCCATTGCCAGATGGAGGTGCGGGAAATTTCCGCAGTCGCCGCATCTTCCATCAGGCCGTAGATCGGCACACAACCTTTACCGCTGATCCAGGCGGCAATATATTGCAACGCCACCCGGATATTGGTGCGCATACCGGCTTCAGTACGCTCACCTGTCGATGGCTGTAACAAATCGCTAGCAGTCACCGGCGCATCTTGCTGACGCAGGATATGAAGCTGATTGCTGCGCCCACCAAGCTGGGCTGCAAACACCGCATTGGCCGTGGCCGCCAGTCCGGGATGCGCCACCCAGGTGCCATCATGACCATTACTGGCTTCCAGCTGTTTATCAGCCGTCACTTTGGCCAGAATGGCTTCGTTTTGCGCTGCATCTTTGGCCGGAATAAAAGCCGCCATCCCGCCCATCGCCAGTGCACCGCGGCGGTGACAAGTTTTGATCAGCAATCTGGAATAGGCGCTTAAAAACGGCTGCTCCATCGTTACCACTTGCCTGTCCGGTAGCACCCTATCAGGATGATTCTTTAACGTTTTGATATAACTGAAAATGTAATCCCAACGGCCACAATTGAGCGCCACGATGTGGTCTTTTAAGCTATATAAAATTTCATCCATTTCAAACACCGCCGGCAAGGTTTCAATCAGCACTGTAGCGCGAATAGTGCCCACCGGCAGCTGAAAATAGGCCTGAGTGAAGCGAAACACCTGATCCCACCAAGCGGCTTCCTGATGGCTCTGTAATTTTGGCAGGTAATAATAAACGCCGGAGCCTGTGGCCCGACGATGTTGATAATTATGGAAAAAATACAAGGCAAAGTCAGTCAGCGAGCCGGGGATCTGCTCGCCATCGACCGTTAAATGCCGCTCCCACAGATGTAAGCCCCGCACCCTGGCAATTAACAACGCCGGATTGTCCCGCAGTGCATATTGTTTACCTGACGCCGGATCTGCATAACTAATAGTGCCAAGATTGGCATCGCGTAAATTAATTTGGCCTTCAATCACCCCACTCCAGCTAGGCGCCTGCGAGTCTTCAAAATCGGCCATAAAGACTTTCACGTCGGCGTTAAGCGCATTGATGATCATTTTGCGATCAACCGGCCCCGTGATCTCGACCCGGCGGTCTTGCAAATCGGCTGGTATGGCGGCTACTTGCCAGTCGCAACTGCGGATATGTGCCGTTTCTGCTAAAAAATCAGGTAAGGCGCCGCTATCATAGCGCGCCTGCACTTGCTGTCTGGTCGCCAGTAATGCTTTGAGCTGCGGCCGGAATTCTCTGACCAGTTTGACCAGAAAAGCACAGGCATCCGGCGTTAAAATTTCAGCATAAGCCGCTGGCATAGCCCCGTGGATCATTAAATTGGCGCATTCTGTTGTCATGGTCTGGTCCTTGTCATTACTGCAGCCAACTGCTGCAAGGAAAATGGAGCTGAACACTGTGAGACGGGCATCAAAGCCATCACAGCGGGTTCCTTACTATAAGCGCAAAGGCCTTGGCTGCCTTTATCATTGCCATTAATGCAAACAATGCCTGATATCATTTTAAAAAATAGTTATGCTCAGCAAGTTCCTGAAATTTTGGCATAACTTCTGCAAAGACTCGATACCCCATGCCGGCAGCAAGTTAGAACTGCCCAGAGCGTCAATTTTTTGTCAGAGGTGTATATGGAAGTCATTATTTTATTACTGGTGCTGTTAGCTGTGATTGCCGCATTGGTGCTAAACAGGATGATGCATCATGGCAACCCTTTTCCGTTTAGTCGGAAAAATCAGTTATTTACGCAAATCGAACGGTCATTTTTAACTCTGCTGGAAAAAGCCGTTGGTGATCAATACAAAATTATCAACCGCGTCAAACTGGCCGATATTATTGATATCAAACCCGGTGCTGATGTCAAAACCAAAAGAGCGGCTTTACTGAAGCTCAACGCCAAATATCTGGATTATGTGTTGTGTAACAGCAGCGATATGAGCATAGTTGCAGTGATTGATCTGGTAAACAATTCCAACAAAGAAGGTCATAAAGCCATTCCGGACTGGTTTGTTAGTGGCGCATTGGAGGCCTCAGGTGTGCCTTATTTACGGATGAAAATTAAAGCCGGTTATGCCGTATCTGATATCCAGCAGGCGCTGGCGGCTAAACTTGGCAAAATGCCGGTAGTGCCGGAACCCATGTTTAAAGCCACAGTGAAAAAAGGCCCAACCCGGCCAGTACGCCCGCTGACACCAGCACTGGTGCAGCCAGCACTCAAAACCAATTCAACTGCGCTGGTGCAAATCAGCTAAGCCCTCTGAGGTGCAGTGTTTGCCATTAACGGTCAATGGCTGGACCTTTTTGTCGGCGGTGCAGCCGACAAGAAGGTCCACGCCATTAACCACGAATGGCCAGCAGCACCCGTCAGTTTAAATTCAGAAATAATACAACAACTTACAAAATAACCACTGCAAACCGCTCAAGTTTAAGCCATGCTGTCCGACAACCTGACAGCTGTGTTCAGACAGGAGAAACTATGACTGCCAGCATTGGAAGTACCGCCGCCAGCCAGAGTATGGAAGTACTGGGTGCTGTAATGGCAAATAAACAACAGAAACAGGAAGCGAAAATGACGATGCAATTGCTGCAAAGCGCAGCAGCATCAGCGCCGCCACCTGTGGCTGTTGGCAATATTGGTCAGAACATCAATATCAAAGTGTAATCATTGCCAGCGTGCAAGGATCACATGTATCTCAAACGGGCCTTAGGGCCCGTTTTCTTTGGTCGATTCACGGCCAATTCAGCCTCAGGCGCTAGACTTGTCATCAATTTAATCACAGATAACGAGTTTATAATGTCTACTTCAAATCAACCAGCCTGGATCCTTGGTCTGACCCTCAGTCTGGGTCTGGTCGGTGCCAGTTTTATTTTTGGTCAGCAACTACTGACGCTCAAAGCCATGGAAAGAACAGTCCAGGTCAAGGGCTTGTCGGAGCGTGATGTCGCGGCCGATACGGTGATTTGGCCGATTAAATTTAATGATGTGGGCAATGAGCTGCCCGCATTGGTCGGCAGTGTCGAGCGCAAAAATGAGCAAGTGATCGCGTTTTTAAAACTGCATGGTTTTAACGATAATGAAATCAGCGTTTCAGTGCCCGCTATTGTCGATCGCCAGGCTGGTTACAATGATGGCAATCCGAATCAGCCGCGTTTTACCGCCAGTTCCATTGTCACTTTGTACAGCAATCAGGTTGATCAGGCCCATCTGGCACGGCAAAAACTGATTGAACTGAGTAAAAATGGCATTGCGCTGGCCGGTCAGGATTATGACAGTAAAGCGGAGTACCTGTTTACCGGTTTGAACAGCCTGAAACCCGCTATGATCGAAGAAGCCACCCGCAATGCCCGTGAAGTGGCCGGCAAATTTGCCGCCGACTCCAACAGTAAAGTTGGCAAAATCAAACAGGCCAATCAAGGTCAGTTCAGTATCAGTGATCGTGACAGCAGCACGCCTCATATTAAAAAGGTGCGGGTGGTGGCCACTGTGGATTATTACCTGGCCGATTAATCAGCCTGCACGACTATCAGCTTGTTTGCTGCGGCTTGCCGCAGCAGTTTGTTATTCCCTAATTTATTAACTACAGTTAAAGTCCTTCTGGCCAGGCAAAGGAATCGCAGCGTGGCTGTATCCACCCCAATCACCGAACAGCAAAAAGCAGCGATGTTTGATTTGTTATGGCCGCAGTTACCGATGGGCGTTGCCATTTTAGCGCCGGACTTTTCTGTGTTATTGCTCAATCAGACGCAGGCTGACTGGCTGCATGCTGATAGTGCGACGCTGCAGGGACAATGCTTTGCCAGCATCCAACCGCAACTGCAAGTGGCTCTGCAACAAGTGCGTAGCACTGCCTGCCCGCAGTCATCGATTAGCTTCAGCACCCCTGCTGGCGGCACTGGTCAACTACAGCACTGGCAATGTCGCTGTCTGCCGTTACTGCAGGCAGGTGAACTCAATGCTATTGCCGTACTGACCGAACAACTCAACCAGAGCCAACAGCAACAGCAGGGTTTACAACGACTCAGACAAGTGCTGGACAACCTGTTTGCCTTTGTTGGTATTTTACTGCCAGATGGCACCCTGATTGACGCCAACCGCTCGCCACTGGAAGCCGCTGGCATCCAGCTCAGTGATGTGTTGCAGAAAAATTTCAGCGACTGTTTTTGGTGGCAACATGACAGCAAGGAACGGCAGCGCATCTCAGCAGCGATGCAGGCGGCGGCAGCGGGAGAAGTGTGCCGCTTTGATGTCACGGCGCAGATGAAAGATCAAATTATGACGCTGGATTTTATGCTGGCGCCACTGTACGACGATCAAGGCGAATTACGGTATCTGATCCCTTCTGCCATTGATATTTCTGATCGCACCCGCAGTGAAACAGAGCTTAGAGACAGCGAGTTACGCTTTCGCCGGGTGTTTGACAGTGCAGCGGATGGTTTGATTTGTGTTGATCAGCAGGGGCGGATCACCTTGTGTAATCACAGAGCACTGGAAATGTTTGGTTATAGTGCCGAGGAGTTAAACAACCAGCCAATCGAAGTGCTGGTGCCGTCTGAACTGACCTCGCCTCATCAACAGCACCGCCAGCATTATTTGCGCCAGCCCAGCAGCAGGCGGATGTCCGAACGGACTGAACTTTATGCCCGTCGGAAGGATGGTTCGTTATTTCCGGTGGATATTGGTCTAACCCAGCTGAATATAACAGGCGATGCGAAAGTGCTGGCCACAGTGACGGACATCACAGCACAGAAACTGGCACAGCAAAAATTGCAGTCGATCGTTGATGAAAAAAGTCAGCTGCTGCATGAAAGAACCACTTTACTGAATGAAGTCCATCATCGGGTGAAAAATAATCTGCAAATTATTTCCAGTTTGCTGAATTTGCAATGTCGTCATGCCGGCGCCGAAGTCCGGCAAGCGCTGACCGAAAGCCAGCTCAGAGTCAAAACCATGGCGCTGACCCATCAGTTGTTGTACGAAAAACGTGATTTTTCATCAATTACGCTCAGTGCTTATTTACAACAGCTGTGCCAGTTGGTACGACAGAGCCTGAGTCAGCAATGCCAAATCCAGTTTGATTTTTCCGCTGTTGACCAACATCTGGTACTGGCACTGCAACAGGCAATCCCTTGTGGTTTATTTGTCAATGAAGTTCTGACCAATGCCTTAAAGCATGCCTTCCCCGGCCGCAGCCAGGGGCTGATCCGGCTCGAACTGGCACAACAGGATGATAGTCGCATCAGGCTGGCCATCATTGATGATGGCATCGGACTACCGGCATCGGCACAATTAGGCGAAGGTCAGTCGCTGGGATTTAAACTGATCCCAACTTTTATCGCCCAACTGCGGGCTGAGCTTGAGTTACGGCGCCAGCCCGGCACCGGTTTTGTCATTCGATTTAAACCGCTACAGGAGCCTATTTGATGCAAAGCCAGATCATGATTGTCGAAGATGAACAAATCGTGGCATTGGATCTGAAAATGTCGCTGGAGGATCTTGGCCATCAGGTGGTCGCGACTGTAGCGTACGGCGAAGAAGTACTGGCGCGGGCGACTCAGCTAAAACCCGATCTGGTGCTGATGGACATTCAATTGGCAGGTCAAATGCGCGGCACTGAAGCTGCCCAATTATTGCAACAGCAAATGCAACTGCCGGTGATTTTTTTGTCAGCGTTTTGCGATAGCAGTGTGTTGCAGGATGCGGGTTTAAGCCTGCCGTACGGTTACCTGATCAAACCTTATGATCGCAAAGAACTGGACGCCTCGATCCGGATGGCATTATACCGACATCAGGCCGATCAGCAATTACGCCGCTCCGAGCTGCGGTTACAAATGGCGATGTCGGCCGCCAAACTGGGGTTATGGGAGCTGACACCAAGCCAGGATAGCTTATTAAGCTCGGGCCTGGCCAGTGAGTTATTGCAACAGCCCCCCGATGTCATTTGCAGCGGCATCGACCGGCTGTATCAATTATTTGCCACCACTGAACAACCAAAACTGGCGCGGGCGCTGGCCAAACAACAGGATATTCAGCTCACCCTGAAACTGGCCTCAGCCAGCCCGGTACGTTGGGTCGAACTGTTTGGCCGTCATGTGCTCAGCGCCGGCCAGCCCATGGTGATTGGCGTGATGCGGGATGTCACCAAGCAACAACATGAGCAGCTCCAGTTACGGCAAGCGTATGCGGTCTTTCAAACTACAGCGGAAGCCATGTTAATTCTGGATCAACAACATCGGGTGCTCTCCGCCAATCCGGCCTTCAGCCAACTGACTGGCAACAGTGTTGCCACAGTCAAGGGTTTAACGCCAGAGCAATTTTTGTATCCGCCATCACAACGGCCTGCTATCAGCGCTATCTGGTCTGAACTCGGCAACCATCATAGCAGTAGTGAAGTGCTGTGCCGGCGGCAGGATGGCAGCCAATTCCCAGCCTGGCAACATATCTGTCAGGTCAAAGTCCATGATCCGACTGAACATGGCAGCCATTATGTACTGACTTTTTCTAATATCTCAGCCCTGCGCCGAGCCGAAGAACATCTGGCGAAGCTGGCATTTCATGATCATCTGACTGGCCTTGGTAACAGAGCCAAACTGGAAAAAACGCTGAGAATTGAAGTAGAACGCGCCAGCCGCAATAAAAGTATGCTTGGGGTGATGTATCTGGATTTAGACGGTTTTAAACTGGTCAACGACACCCAGGGCCATCATATGGGCGATCGCTTACTGCAAGTGATTGCCGAACGGATCAATGCGCTCACCAGAGCCGGCGACACGGCAATCCGGGTCGGTGGCGACGAATTTGTCGTGATCACTCCTGACGCTGTCCACCCGAGCTTTTATCACAGAGTGGCAGAAAAATTACTGCGTAGCATCAGTGAAGATATTGAGCTGGACAACACTGTGGTGTCGGTGTCCTGCAGTATCGGTATTGCCTGTTATCCGGAAGATGCCTGCAGTTATGATGAACTGCTCAAATGCGCCGATCTGGCGATGTTTGCTGCCAAAGAAAGTGGCCGCAATCGTTATTCGTTTTTTAATGTGGCAATGGCGAATAAAACCCAGCAACGGGTCTTTATTGAAAAAGAACTGAAGCAGGCATTACCAGACGGTTGTGGCCTCTGCTTGTATTATCAGCCACAAATCGATTTACAGCGACAACAATGGTATGGCGTCGAAGCGCTGCTGCGCTGGTTCCATCCGGAGTATGGCCAGCTTAACACCGAACAATTTATTCAGGTCGCTGAGCAAAGCCATCTGATTGTTGAGCTTGGCAACTGGGTCATTGCCCAAGTCTGCCGCGATATGGCGGCCTTACAGCAATTAAGACCCGGCCTGATAGTATCGCTGAATTTATCAGTACGGCAATTGGAAGATGAGGCGCTGTTAAGCCAGTTGGATCAGTCGCTGCTGCGTGATCAGGTGGACGCTGGTTTATTGCAGTTTGAAATCACCGAAACGGCGCTGCAGGATCTGGACGATAAAGTGGCCGTGCTGACCGCTTTACGTCAACGCGGCGCCACTATTGCGATTGATGACTTCGGCACCGGTTTTTCTTCGTTAAGCCGATTGAAACACTGGCCTATTAACTGCGTCAAAATTGATCGCTCTTTTGTGATGACGATACCGCAGCAGACCAACGATATGGAAATCACCCGGGCCGTCTGTGCGCTTTGTCATGCCTTGCAACTGAAAGTGGTGGCGGAAGGTGTAGAAACTGCGATACAACAACAATTTTTACAACAGCTGGGCTGCCACTATGGCCAGGGCTATTATCTGGCCAAACCTATGCCACTGGCGCAACTGGCCAGTTGGTGGCAGCAGTATGACGCCAGAGCAAAGCCTTAACCGGACTTGCCTTGCCAGCGCTGTCGCCAGGCTGGATAGGCCTTCAGCACTGTGGCCGGCCGGTTTTGATACCAGCCATAACCCAACTGCCGCTCCAGCGATAATTGCGACAGTTTGGCATAACGCTGGCCATCCCGATCGACAAACAAGGGTTGCTGCTGGGCTAAATCATAAAATCGGGCCCACAGAGGTTTAGCACCCGGACTGGCCTGTAGTCTGACCCCTTCGGCATCCCGCAGTAATGCCTGGTCACGGATTTGCTGGCGTTCAAACCAGCGGACTGCCGCCTCCACACTGTCAATGATGGCCATGGTGGGTGGCTGCTCCATCAATAACAAGGTGATACCGGCACTCTCCGAACTCACCAGCGCTGGCCGTTCATAAGTGCGCGCAGCAACTGCAGTAAGCGCTACCGGATGATATTGTGCAGCCCAAACGGTCAGCTCGCCGTTTAACCGCAACTGGCAGCGCAACAACAATTGCAATCCCAACTGAAACTGACTGGCGGCCTGAGTTTTCAGGTCCTGCGGTAACATGGCAAACGTTGGGCTGAGCGCAACGTCCTGCAACAACCGTAATAAGGTTTCCATCACCCCATCATTGAGCGTCATGGCATCATGGTAACCGCCACGCAATGGATAGGTCTGGGCAAAACCGCCGTTGGGATATTGTGCCGCCAGCACAAAAGCGACACCGCGCGCTAAGGCTGACAGCAGTTGCTGCTGTAAAGCCGCATCTGCATAAGGATAATAACTTGCCAGCCAGCGCAATTGGGTACTGGTGGCACCGTTATCAAAGGTTGGAATATAGTTTTTCTCCACCCCATACTGCTGACCAGGCTGCCGCTGCTGACTGGCCATATCGGTTCTTTTGCTCCAGCCACCTGAAGGGGTCTGAAATGACAAAATCACTTTGGCTTGTCTGGCAGCTGCAGCACTTTGCCAGAACTGAGGTGCAGGCTGCGCAGCAAAACCAAAGGCTTTATGCTTTGCGGGTAACTTTGGCTGCGCCCGTTTCAGTTGCTGCAACTCAGTGTCCAGCTGTTGCTGGTCCTGCTGTCGTAAGGTGGCACTATGGCTAAAATAAGCATGCCAGCGGCTATCCCTGGCTGCTTGCTGGCGCCAGTCCTGGCTCCAATCCAATGCAGGATCAGCCTGTAACAGCGGACACCACAGCAGTGCCAGCCAGCAGGCGGTTTGGCGCCAAACAGGCCATGTTCGAAAACGACCTTTCATCATATTAACATTATCCTTTTGTCAGCACCGGACTGCCACAACAGACCGGTGCTGTAAGCTGTCACCATGGCGCAGTTAAAAACTACCGCGGATCCCCAGCAGATACTGCCGGCCTGTCAGCAGGTATTCTGCTGGCCGCGGTACATAGACATCACTCCATTGCTCTGTTGCGGCATTCGTCAGGTTGATGGCTTCAAAGGACAATGATAACTGATCGCTGATTTTGTAGCGTGAGGAAAAATTCAACTGGCCTTTGTCCTCATAACCACGACCATAACCGGCTTCATCTTTGTATTTATCCAGATATTCTTTGATATAACGTTCGCGGAAATTATAAGAAATCCGCGCGCTCCACTGCTCGGCTTCATAATACAAAGTGTAGTTATAACTCAGTCGCGATGTCTCTTCTGCCAGCAAACTGACCACAGTTTTACGGAATGGATCTGTGATATCCAGTTTGTAATCAATCCAGGTCAGGTTGCTCTGCAAACCAAAGCGATGCCATGGCTCAGGTAAAAAGCTGAACGGTTGTTGATAAATCAGCTCGGCACCGGTCACACCTTCGGCGGGTGTATTCATCAGTTGCGTGACATCCCAGGTAATAGTGGCGGGATCCATATCGCCCAAATCGATGCCCATGGCGCTGAGCTGATCCCGGTTGTACACTTCCTGCTTGGAACCTTTACTGAGTCCGGTAATATCCTTATAAAATACCGCCGCCGCCAGCAAAGATTCCTCGGCAAAATACCATTCCAGCGCCAGATCAACCTGATTGGACAAATAAGGCCGCAAGGTCGGCCCTGCGCCTTGTTCAATGGTGGCGGTCGGATCTTTCGCATCCGGCGTATTCACTTTAATCGCGGACGCTAAATCCGCAATCGCCGGTCTGGTAATGGCTTTAGAAAGACTCAGCCTTGCCACCAGATCCTCGGTCAAGTCATAAGCCAAATTCAGCGCTGGCAGTACATTACGACTTTCACTGACGGTTTCCCGCCAGCCATAGCCCCCCGATAGAGTGGCACCACCACCACGGCCCGGCGTATAACCGTCGGCATAAATATGGTCAAGATTGACGATGGCGGAAGTATTGGTGTTATCAATCAACCGCACCCCGACATTACCGCGCAGTTCTTTGCCCCAAAGCATCTGGGTGAAATCCAGTTGCAGATAAGCCCCCAGCACTTCTTCGCTGACATCATAAGTGGTGGCATAGCGTTCTTTGGCGGCAAAAAAGGCGGCATTACCAAAAGTCGCCAGCACCTTGTCATAATCTGTGGTCAGCCAGCTGCCGGCATTCAGCACAGAGTTGGCAGGCACTGTGGCCGCATTGCCAAAATGCTGACCAGCGCTACTGAGGGATAAACCATATAACTGACCCTTGATCTGATCGGACGCTAGCTGTTGCACCAGTACTTCAGCACTTTCACCACTGGTTTTATTGGTACTGGTATTCAGCGCTTTCCAGGCATTATCCCCCTGCACGTTGGCCGTGCTGAATTTTCGTTGGTTGATGCCAAATTTCAGGCTGTAAACATCATTCAGCAAATAATTGAAACTCAGGCTGAAGTTGGTGTTTTCACTGTTAATCGCCTGGGTCTTTTTCCGGGTCAGACCCAAACTGTATAACGCCGGATCCATCATCAACTGCTGTAATTCAGCGGCGCTGTAAGATTTGCCAGCTGGCTGGGCCGGTGCAAAAGCAAAAGCCGGGATATCCATATTCATCCCGGCAGTCCCGAGCTGAGTACCGGTCTGCCCCAGCAAAGTGACCGGATCTATCGCACTGTCGTAGCTATAAGCAAAAGTGGAATTAAAGGAATCCAGTGCAAAGGTGTGCTGAAACGGAATATCCAGTTTCGATTCACCAAAACCAGCCAAAGCCACCAGACTCAGCTGCTCAGTCAATTGCCAGTCGGCACTGAGGGTAGCCTGATTAAAATCAGAATTAGAAACATCTTTACGCGCTTCGGAACGGATTGGCACGCCGGATAACGCTCCGGCGACGACGGTATTATGAGCGTCCACCAACAGATTTTCGGCATAAATTTTGGTTTTGCTGCTGAGGTTGCCACGCAACAAGGCCGAATACTGGAATTCATCCATTTCACTGTCGAGTTTGGCATGCAACAGATCCAGATCCAGCCGCAAATCATCATGCAACTGATATTGCACCGCTGTAGTGATACCAAGCCGGTCCTGCGATTTATTAAAAATTGAATAACGTGGGATCCGCGGCAGATAGAGCCCTTCCATATTCTGGTTGCTGTAAGCGCCTTTAGGGGATAACTGAAACACCGGCGCTGCGGATAATTTATTGTCGCTACTGCCGGCTTTGAATGCCGGATGGTTGATATTCCAACGGCCGGTGGTGGCACCTTCACTTTGCACCAGGCCTTCGGAATAGGCCACTGAGAATAACAGGCCGACATGATTGTCCCAGTTTTTGCTGAACATCAACGAAGCCCGTGGTGTCACTTCTTCTGCCACGTCGTTGTAACGGGCGTTCAGGTTATAAGCAAACTTGTCTTGCTGATACTGAAAAGGCCGGGCAGTCTGCAAATTGACATTACCGGAAATACCACCATCCTCCAGTTCAGCCGCTGCCGTTTTATGCACATCGATTTGAGTAAAGAGCTCAGCAGCAAAGACGTTAAAATCAAAAGCCCGGCTTTTATTGGCGCCGCCAGCGGCGTCAGTAGCAGCGCCGGCGGAAGCTGACTCCATACCATTAATGGTGGTTTTGACAAAACTCGCGCCTAAACCACGTAAACTGATCTGACGACCCTCACCGGCATCCTGCTCAATCGCCACCCCAGGGATACGCGACAGCGAATCAGCTATATTCAGATCGGGAAATTTGCCCAGATCCTCAGCCAGAATTGTCTCTTTTGCCCCGACTGCCTGGCGTTTAGACAACAAGGCCACATTTAAACTGCCGCGGTAACCTGAAATTTCAATCACTTCAATGGCTTTGTCTGCTGCAGTCGTCTGCTTGGCTGTGCTGTCAGTCACTGCGGCTGCAGGCTCAGTTGCAGTGCTTTGCGCCAGCTGTTGCGCTTGCAACGGCAAAGCCAGTAAAGACAAGCCCCCCCCCAGTAACATGGCATGGAATAAAGGTTGGATAGCAGGCGCTGACCTGCGATGGTGTGTTGTCGTCATTATAGTTCCCTGTTGTGGTTTTATTGTTGTCAACGGCTCTGAGGCCTTTTGGGTCGAACTGGTGTTGGCTGGCAACACGTTAAAAAAATGCTTCATATGCAATTAACAGCTGCAAAATAATAACTAAAACATCAAGCCACCGGTGGCAACTTAGCAGCAATAGCAGCGCTCACGGACAGCACCGCTGCGCAGCTTTAAAACAAAAAATCAGTCGCAATAAAACCAGAACTGCGCTGATGGATCATCGCTTGCAGTAATGCAATCTGGCTGGCGTTTTGTTTAGTCGCCACTAAGGTTGGAATCGAAAACTGCAGCAGCGCATCTTCGACTGATAAAGTGCCTTCAGCCGAATCTTTGCGACCGGTAAATGGAAAACTGTCCGGGCTGCGCTGACATTGGCTATTGAGATTAATCCGGCCGACCTGATTGGCAAAAATATCAATCAGCACGCCGACTTGCTGCGGCTCGCGGCCAAAGATACTCAGTTGCTGGCCATAGTCGGCATGGATAACATAATCAATCACCTGCGCAATGTCATCAAAAGGCACCACCGGCACCAGCGGCCCAAATTGTTCCAGCTGATACAACTGCATCGCAGGGGTTACTGGATATAACACTGCCGGTTTAAACAAAGTCGCGGCCACTTCACCGCCACCGGCATTCATCACCTTGGCGCCATGCGCCAATGCATCTTGCAACATAGCCGTCAGCGCAGCCGTTTTACCGGGTTCCGGCAACGGCGTAATTTGGGCACCGGCTTGCCAGGGCATCGCCAGTTGCAACGCCGACACTGCGCTGGCCAATTGCGCTACCACCGTATCGGCAATCGAGCTGTGGACAAAAATAATTTTCAGTGCCGTGCAGCGCTGGCCATTAAAACTCAAAGCGCCAGCGACAATTTCGGGGATAGCGGCCGCCACATCAGCACAAGGTAATATAATGGCAGGATTTTTCGCATCTAGTCCCAGCACAGCACGTAACCGGTGAGGTTTAGGGTGTAATTTCTTTAAATCGCTGGCACCTTTGTGAGTACCTATAAAAGCAAACAAATCAATGCGGCCACTTTCCATCAAAACGCCGACCGTCTCGCGGCCACGACCATAAATTACATTGATCACCCCTGGCGGAAAACAATCGGCAAAGGCTTGTAACAACGGCTGGATCAGCAACACACCATATTTGGCAGGCTTAAATATCACGGTATTACCCATGATCAACGCCGGGATCAGCGTGGTGAAGGTTTCATTCAACGGATAGTTAAAAGGCCCCATACAAAGCGCCACCCCGACCGGCACCCGGCGGATTTTGCCGATAGTGCCCTGTTCGACGATAAAATGCGCCGCATTACGATCCTGCTGTTTCAGCGCATGAATAGTGTCGCGGATATAATCGCAGGTCCGGTCAAATTCCTTGCTGGCATCGGCAACATTTTTACCAATTTCCCACATTAGCAGCCGGATCACTGCGGCGCGGCATTGCAACATCGCCTGCAGAAACTTTTCCACATGCAGCACCCGCTGTAACACCGGCATGCTAGGCCAGGCGCCCCGGCCCAGATCATAAGCGGCTAAAGCCGCATCCAGCGCACTGAGCGCCGCTTGACCATCCAGCAGTGGCGTTGCACCAAGCACATAAGGAGTCAGGCTGTTGTTTTCGGCAGCACGCAAACAGACCGGGCTCAGCACCTGTGCTAATTCACCCGCCCAGTGTTTTAACGCACCACCAATCAGATATTCGCGCTGATAAATCGGCTCACCGGCGGCAAACTCGGCCGGAATTTCCTGCGGTAGTGGAAATAAGTGGCTTAATTCGGCCATTGCATCACTGCTCCCTTCTGCATCAAAAGTACATCTAACTGAGGCTTAAACTGCCGTCAGCGGATATTGTTGTTGAAAATCAGCAAAGTGCTGCGCACTGACAATAGCGCCAGTGTGCTCCACCACAAAGGCGGCGAGCCTGGCAGCATACTGACAGGCCTGTTGTGCTGATTTGCCCTGTAATCGGGCCGCCAGATATGCCCCATTAAAAGAATCGCCAGCTGCTGTGGTATCCACCACTTTTTTCACCTGCACCGCCGGACAATGGAATTGTTCGCCATCGACCAGCGCCAGCACACCATCTTTGCCATTTTTCACCACAATTTCAGTGACGCCATCCTGCTGCAACCTGGCCAATACGGCTGATTGATCGGTATCACCAAACAACACCCGATGATCATCCAGCCCCGGCAGCGCCAGATCTGATAAGCGGTAAGCGCGGCTAAACGCAGCTGCCGCCTGTTCTGGGTGCGGCCACAAAGCCGGCCTGTAGTTGGGATCAAAACCAATCCGGCAACCACGGGCTTTTAACTGAAGGATCAGGTCAAATAACAGCTCGCGATCCTCGGCTGATAAAATGGCCAGGCTAATACCAGAGAAATAAAACCAATCAGCCGCCAGCACTTCGGACTGGCGTTGCTGTGCCTGCATACACTGCAGCACTTGCTTGGCCGCTGAGCTATCGCGCCAATACACAAAACTGCGCTCGCCAAAACAGTCAGTGTTAATCATATACAGGCCAGGACGCGCTGTTTTGCTGCGCAGTAAGAAGTCAGTACCAATTTTTTCGTCCTGCACCGCCCTTAATAATTTATCGCTGATCAGATCGGTGCCGATGGCACTGAAAAATTGCACCTCAGCGCCAGCGCCAATGCTGCGTTTTAAATAAACGGCGGTGTTAAACACATCACCGGCAAAATTCTGGTGGTAGACGTTTTCAACCAGTTGAAATAACTCCACCATACATTCGCCGAGCAGCAGGATTTTTGTTGTCATCTGGCTTACTCCATCCAAGGTCAAAAGTTCAGGCGCTGCGTTGCGGTCTGAGCCCAGCCGCAACATCCACGCGACCAGCACTTACTGCAGATTGCTGACAGGCCAGCGCAGTACTCACTGCGGCCGCCGCCAGTGCGGTGATTTGCTGCCACTGCGCCGCTTTTACCAGCGCCGGTGGCGAGATCCAGGACCCACCCACCACAAACACATTGCTCAGTTGCAGATAGTCAGCCAGGTTATGCTGGGCGATACCGCCGGTTGGGCAAAATCGGATCCGCTGGTAAATGCCGGCCAACGCCGACAGCATGGCGGTGCCGCCACTTAAATGGGCCGGAAAAAACTTTAATTCAGTCAGGCCCATTTCCTGTGCCAGCGCGACTTCCGAACTAGTGGCCACGCCGGGAGCCAAAGCCAGCCCTGTATCCAGCATGGCCTGCAACAGCGTCGGGGTGCTGGCCGGGCTGACCAGAAACTGGGCGCCGGCATTTTTACAGTTTTGCGCATCGGCCTGACTCAGCACTGTGCCAGCCCCCACCAACAACTGCGGACATTGCTGGCGGATGGCACTGATCGCAGCAAGCGCCGCACTGGTACGCAACACCACTTCCACTGCTGTAATACCGCCCTGCTGCATCGCAGTTGCAATTTGCACTGCCTGCGCTGGCGTATCGGCCTGAATAATCGGCAATAATGCCGGTCCTGTTAACAAAGAGGATAAAGCGGTCATGCCGAAACTCCGAAAGGCTGCACTTGCAGCTGCTGCGCTAAAGTCGATAGGTGCAACTGATCCAGTTGCTGATAAGCCTGCACTAAAGCGGCGACAAAACGCCGGTCCAGCGCCAGCTTGGCTGGAAATACTTCATCAATGGCTAAAAACAGCGCCACGTCTGTCGTTGCATCATTGCTGCATTGGGCTGCCACTGCCAGCAATCGGCTGGCCAGCGGATCGACCAAAGGCAGCGAAGGCTGTTGACTGGCTCGGAGCCGGATAAAACGACACCAGGCGGCCACGGCTAGCGCCAGCAGAGCCACCGGGCGCCCGACTGTCAGATTGTCCTGAATAATCGGCAGCAACCGCATCGGCAGTTTTTGCGAACCATCCCAGGCAATTTGCGCCAGTAAATGCCGCACCGATGGATTTTGGAAACGACGGAAAATATCCTGACTGTAACTGTCGACCGCCAGTTCGGCCGGGGGTTGAAACGACGGTTTGATTTCACGGTCGACCAGTTGCTGTAAAAACTGCACTAAAGCCGGTTGTTGCATGGCGGCAAACACAGTGTCCAGCCCAAGCAGCACGCCAAGATAAGCCAGCGTCGAATGCGGCGCATTGAGCAGCCTGAGTTTGGCTTTTTCAAAAGCACTGACATCACTGGTATAAATCACCCCGGCTTTGCCCCAAGCCGGCCTGTCGGCAGGCAGGATGTCTTCAATCACCCACTGGCAAAACGCTTCCCGTTTCACCGGCCAGGCATCTGCCAGGCCCAGTTCTGTTACCACCGCCTGTCGCAGTGCGTCATCGGTGGCTGGGGTGATGCTGTCGACCATAGTGCCCGGACTCAGCAGTTGCTGCGCTAACCAATTGGCCAAA
This sequence comes from Rheinheimera sp. B2H12, assembly GCF_059620065.1. NCBI lineage: Bacteria > Pseudomonadati > Pseudomonadota > Gammaproteobacteria > Chromatiales > Chromatiaceae > Rheinheimera > Rheinheimera sp. B2H12. The sequence continues at coordinate 3,940,087 of NZ_CM184363.1, forward strand.
GCCGGCGACTGCTGCGCCGCAAATGTCAGCAAAGCTTGTTTTAGCTTATGACCATTATCTGTCAGGTTATCGCAGCTAATGACTACAAATGGCGGCACATTGGCAGCAAATCGCTGTTGCAACGCTTTAACCAATAAGCCGATAGCTGACCTGGGCTGCGCCGCTGGCGACTGCTGTAAATCATGCACAATATCGGCATGGGTCAGATCCAGCTCACCGGCCCTGTTGAGACAATAACCTTTTTCGGTGATGGTCATGGTGACATAACGGGTGCTGGCTGCAGTCAGTCTGGCCAGCACCTGGCTGAACTGAGTAGGCGCCACCAGCACCTCTGCCACGGCCCCCAGCAATTGATAGTCGGTCTGTTGCTCCATTATCGCCAGGGTATAAAGGCCGTCTTGCGGATTCAGCGCAGTGGCGACGTCGGTGCTGCGCATTGACACCGCGCAAATCCGCCAGTCACCGCCGGCCAGTAACGCCTGATGGGTATACCAGGCCTGATGGCCGCGAAAAAATGCGCCCGGTCCCAGATGGACAATACCAATACCGGGCGCCCGGCCACCGGTCAGATAAGCCGGTAACGCCAGCGCTGCGCCGTCCGGCTGCGCTGCTAAAGCGCTTGTGCTGAGCCTTGCCAGCGGTGGCACTTTGGCTGTCCTATCAGCTGTGTTCTTCAAAGGGGGATTGCTCATACATTCACTCTGTGTAATGGTCAGACGATTGTTGTAAAGCCAACTGCTGTTAAGGCAACTGATAAGCTTGTTTCACCAGACCATAGGTCAGTTGATAAGCCAGCTCAGCGGCTTCATCTTCGCCCAGTCGGTGTTCGGCAACCAATCCAGCCAGAAAACGGCAGTCAATGCGGCGTGCCACATCATGCCGCGCCGGGATCGAGAAGAAAGCCCGGGTGTCATCATTAAAACCAACGGTATTGTAAAAACCGGCAGTTTCCGTTACCTGATGCCGAAACCGCAACATGCCTTCCGGACTATCATGGAACCACCAGGCCGGACCGAGTTTCAGGCAAGGATAATGACCAGCCAGTGGCGCCAGTTCACGGGCATAGCTGGTTTCATCTAAAGTAAACAAAATAATCTTCAGCGCCGGTTGGTTACCGTATTTGTCCAGCAATGGTTTCAGATTGCTGACAAATTCAGTAGCTGTCGGGATATCAGCCCCTTTATCCGGACCAAAATTTTGAAAAATCAATGGATTGTGATTGCGAAATGCCCCCGGATGAATTTGCATCGTCATGCCATCTTCCAGACTCATCCCAGCCATTTCTGTCAGCATCTGAGCACGGAATAATTCTGTTTCCACTGTGCTGGCGCTACCCGCCAGGCAACGGCTGAATAAAGCAGCGGCTTCAGCGGGCGTTAAATCGGCCGTTTTCGCCGTTGGGTGGCCATGATCGGTCGCGGTAGCGCCATGCTCGCGAAAAAATTGCCGTCTAAGTCGCAGCGCTTGTAAATAGCCGCTCCAGCTTTGGGTGTCCTGACCGGTCAGTTCCGCCAGTTTCGCCACATTGACGGCAAAATCGGCCCGGTCAGCATCGACCACATCATCAGGCCTGAAGGTGGTGATGACTTTTTTGTCATACCCTGTACCTTTGAGGGCGGCGTGGTGGCTCAACGAATTAAGCGCCCCCTCAGTGGTGGCCAGCAACTCAATATTAAATCTGTCCAGCAAAGTGCGGGGTTTAAACGCTGGCAACAGCAACTGGGCATTGATGGCATCGTAATAATTATCCGCAGTCGCTGCACTCAGTGCCTGGGTCAGACCAAACACCTCATTGAACACATGGTCCAGCCACATTCTGGATGGGGTGCCACGGAATAAATGATAGTTGCTGGCAAAGATGCGGAAAATTTTGCGGTAATCGCTTTCCACGACCGCACCATCTTTACGCCGGATGCCAAGGCTTTCCAGCGCGATGCCCTGACTGTATAACATCCGGAACACATAATGGTCCGGCAGTAATAACAGGCTGGTGGCATTGTCAAAGTTACGATCTTCAGCAAACCATTTTGGATCGGTATGGCCATGCGGACTGACAATAGGTAAACCGGCAATTTCGCGGTATAAGCGCTGGGCAATAGCCCGCACTGTTGGATCGGACGGAAATAACCGGTCTGGATGTAACGTGAATGCGGCCATCAGGGCTCCTCTGTTGCAGACTGCGCTGCAAAATCATCAAAAATTAAAGCGTGACGCCGTTTTTCCACAGCGCTATTTCTTTATTGTCCGAGCGTTCATTGCGGGTGTATTGCCCTGACGCCACCTGGATTAAATAACGGAAAAAATCATGGCTAAATTGCTGGCTGTCGATGCCTGGCTGCAACATGGCGCCGGCGTCATAATCAATCCACATCGGTTTACGCGCTGCCAGCGCCGAATTGGAGGCTATTTTTACTGTCGGCACCGGAAAACCCAGCGGCGTGCCACGACCTGTGGTGAACAACAATAAGGTGGCGCCCGCTGCGGTCAGCGCTGTCGAAGACACTGCATCATTGCCGGGACCTTCCAGCAACGTCAGACCGGGGCTACTGGCTTGTTCGCCATAACGGATCACGGCCTCCACCACAGCACTACCGCCTTTTTGGATGGCGCCCAGTGACTTCTCTTCCAGCGTGGTCAAGCCGCCGGCTTTATTGCCTGGACTGGGGTTTTCATAAACCGGCTGCTGATGGTCAATAAAATACTGTTTAAAGCGATTCACCAGCGACACCAGTTCAGCAAAAACAGCCTGATTGCGGGCACGTGCCATCAGCACCTGCTCAGCGCCGAACATTTCCGGCGTTTCAGTTAAAATCACTTTGCCGCCGCAACTGGCAGCCAAATCGGCGACCTGACCAACCAGCGGATTGGCAGTGAGTCCGCTCAGGCCATCCGAGCCCCCGCATTTCATGCCAAACACCAGTTCTGATACCGGACAAAGAGTACGGCGATCCTCGGCCATGAATGCCAGTAATTCACTGACCGCTGCCAGACCCTGTTCGATTTCATCTTCCACTTGCTGGGCGTTAAAAGAACGGATCCGCGCCGGATCAATGCCAGGGGCGGCTGCTAATAACGCTGCCAGTTGATTGTTTTCACAACCCAGGCCAACTACCAGCACAGCGCCAGCATTCGGATGTTGCATAAGGCCAGCCAGAATAGTGCGGGTATGGCTTAAATCGTCGCCCAATTGCGAACAGCCAAACGGATGGGTATAGGCAAAAACGCCATCTATCTGCTGATAACCTTGATCCAATTGGGCGGCTAACCGCCGGTTCGCTTCGGCGGCAATCCGACTGGCGGCTTTGTTGACACAACCGACGGTATTGATGATCCAAAGTTCATTGCGGGTGCCCACTTTGCCGTTCTTGCGCCGATAACCCAAAAATGAGCTTGGTAAATCAGCAGGATAAGTTAATGTCGTGCCCTGGCAGCCCTGATAGTGATAGTGCTGCTCGCCACTAAGCTGGGTGGCAGTATTGTGGGCATGCACATGCTGACCGGCGCAGATCGCCACTGTGGCAGCGCCAATGGCAAAGCCATATTTGCGCACTTCACCGCCTGGGGCTATATCACCAAGCGCCACTTTATGGCCGGCCGGAATATCTTCCAGCAATTGCAAGTGCTGATAAGGTGCAGCCAACAACTCGCCGGCACTCAGAGCACGTAATGCCACCAACACATTGTCTCTTGGGTGCACTTGCCACAGCGCGACCTGGTTAGTCACCAGGGCGGCCGGTGCGGCCAATGGCATGGCGCTCTGTGCCGTCAGTGGTGCACTGCAACTGGTGGCAGTGCTGTCAGCAGCGGTCACGGTCGTGGTGCTGACTTGTTCAGTCGTCATCATTTTCTCTCCTGGCAGATGCTGCTGGCAGCGCGAACGGCAGGCTGCGGCCAGTGCTAAACCGCCGACTGTCTAGCGGTGGCAAATTGTGACAAAAAACTGCTGCGGTCATGGCTGCCCCGCCAAAGTCAGCGGCTGACCATTGAGCGACACCTGCTGCAATTGCAACTGCGGTGCTAAGCTCACCACGCCAAGCGAAGCTTGCCTAACGCTGACGTTATCAAGTTGTACTAAGCCAACCGGTGCGCGCGGCAAACCACGAATTTCAAACAAACGATTGGCCTGACGAATGTGCAACTGGCTGATATAAATATTCTTCACCTGAGGTAAATGGTCGCCAGCATCGCCTTCTTCATAATAAAAATTGATCACGATGGCATCTTTCACTTCACCGATTTGCACTTCGGTAAAGAGCACAGTATCAATCACACCACCGCGTAACGAGTTGGTTTTGATCCGCAGCCCACGCTCCAGATCCGGGCTGCTCATTCTTAACCTTCTGGCAAAAATATTGCGGGCACCGCCAGAGATTTCGCTGCCCAGTACCACGCCACCATGACCGGCTTTCATCACACAATCCTGGATCACTACATTTTGCACTGGCTTCGCCAGCCGGCGGCCGTCATTGTTACGGCCGGATTTCAGCGCAATACAGTCATCGCCGGTATCAAACAGACAATCGCTGATCAGCACCCGGTTACAGGATTCCGGATCACAACCATCGGAATTCGGGCCATGACTGAAAAAATTGACCTGACGCACAATAACATCGGTGCAAAGCACCGGATTGAGTAACCAGAACGGGGAATTGCGGATAGTGACGCCTTCCACCAGCACCCTGCTGCAACGATATGGCTGAATAAAAGGCGGCCTTAACCAGTTGCTGGCAAACACCCGCTCGCTAACCGGCACCCCGGCTTCCGCCATCCGGAATAACGGATCGCGGGTTTGTTGTTGATCGACGCTGGCATCAAGTGGCCACGGTGTATGTTTCCATTTGCCTTTCCAGGGCCACCAGTGGCTAACACTGCCACCGCCTTCGAGGATACCTTCACCGGTAATGGCAATATTGTCCTGCTCAAAGGCATAAATCAGTGGCGAGTAGCCCATCAGTTCCACACCTTCCCAGCGGGTCATCACATAAGGCAGGTAAGCGGCCGGATCGCTGGAAAAGACCAGCACGGCATCTTTTGCCAGGTGTAAATTCACATTTGAGCGCAGGTGGATAGCGCCGGTCAGCCATCGGCCGGCCGGGATCAGCACCCGACCACCACCGGCCTGGTGACAAGCGGCTATAGCTTTGGCAATTGCAGTGCTGACATCTGTTAAGGCCTGACTGCCGGTGTTGGTTTGGATAAAATCCGTCAGCACAAAATCACGGGCCGGGAATGAGGTGGGCCTGATACTGGCAATAATGGCATCGGCCTTGGCATGTAATTGCGCGACCTGATCACTGTCTGATCTCAGTTGCTGACAGCCGCCCACTGCGGTGGCGATGGCACTCATGGCAGCTGCGCCAGGGAACAGCGGCGCGCGCAGTTGACGACCCAGCGCCAGGCTGATGGTAGCTAAGCCCCCTTTTAGATGCTGTCGTTTTAATGGATCCATACTGCTACTGCTGCCCTATTTGCTGGTCTGTCTGCTGAGTTGGGATCATGGCGCTGCTTAGCGCAGGTTCATCTGCCTGACCCGATCTGGCCGGATAACCTGCGGCATCGACTGCCTTTCCCTTGTTGATATTGACAATATAACGCAACTGCCACCGGTGGCAATAGATTGACAAAAAATTTTGCCACCGCATGCCAAATCAACCGTTTTTGTTTCAGATATGAAAAATATCTACCGTCTAAAGATGATCAGTCGCGCCGAAAGCTAACCGCAAATCCGGTTGCGACCTTGCGCTTTGGCTTGGTACAACAGACTATCAGCACGGGAAATCAGCTTATCGTAATGCGGCAAGCCAGTATTGACTGTCACACCAAAGCTGGCAGTCACCTGCAGCCCTGGCGCTATGGCAGAAAAGTCCAGTGCCTCGACGGCCTGACGTAAGCGCTCACATACTTCCAAGCCCTGTGCTAATGAAGTCTGCGGCAATAACAGTGCAAATTCTTCCCCGCCCCAGCGCGCGGCCAAATCAATTTCCCGGCAGAAGGTTTTCAACACCAGCGCCAACTGTTTCAGTACTTCATCACCGACCAGATGTGACCAGCTGTCATTGATCGCTTTAAAATGATCAATATCCAGAATCACCAGACATAACTGATGTTGCAAGCGCTGTGCTCTGGTAAATTCAGCCGCCAGCTGTTCATCAAAAGCGCGCCGGTTAGCAAGACCTGTCAGGCCGTCTTCGCGTGCCTGTAAAGCAAAAGCAGTCGCTTGTTGATGGAGTTGTTCCGCCAGCAAGGTTTTATCGGCGACTGCCGCCCGCAATTCGACCGCATGCTGTTGTAACTCGGCGGTTTTCTCCTGCACCTGTTGCCGCAGTCGTTGTTCACTGTGCCATAAACTGCGTACCCGCCAGCGATAAAGCAGCACCAGCGTCAACGCCAGCAACAGCAGCACCGCCAGCATAAATATCGGCCGCTGCCAGAAAAATGGTTTAATTTCAAAGCGGATCGAAGCAGGTTCTGCTGACCAGTCGCCATCCGGATAAGCAGCACTAACCAGAAACTGATAGCTGCCGGGCTGTAAGTTGGTATATTCAGCCACATGCTGCGAGCCCCGTTCCACCCAATCCTGATCAAAGCCAATCAATTTAGTGCGGTATTGGATCCGGGTTGGCATCACATAACTCAAACCGGCAAATTGCAGCTCAATCCGGCGGGTACCGGCAGCAAAACTGGCTTGTTCCGGCTGAAATTGCTGACCATCGGCACTGAGTTTTTGCACCACCACAGGGGGGGTCCGTACGGCAAACTCTTTTAATCGGGACGGGTCGACCATGGCGACGCCTTGCGAAGTGGCAAACCATAAAGCGCCATTCCGTCTGGCCATCGCCGCCGGACTCGAGCCGCCATTGGCCTGGGCACTGAGCATGCCATCACTTTCCCCATACAATTCATACCCAAGTAACTGCTCTGCCTGACCTGTAGCTACTGCCAGGGCTTCCTGCTGCTTGATCCGCAGCACGCCGCGATTGGTACTCAACCAAAAATAGTCCCGCTTTTGTGGCACTATGGCAAAAACTTTATCAAAGGGTAAACCGGCGGCACGCCCGACCAATTGCAACTTTAAGGTGTCTGGTTCAACCCGGGCTATACCTCTGTCTGTGGCAAACCAGATGTCTTCAGAATCAGGTATTTGATAAAAATCAAATACATAATCAGACTTATCTAGCGCAGCAATAGGTAAAGTGCGGAATTTACCGTCTTGTCTGACCGACAGACCGCTGCCAGTCCCGACCCACAACAAGCCATTTTTCTGCAACGACAAGGCGGTGATAAATTCGCCAGCTAAGCCGTCCGGCACATGAAACTGTTGCAGTTGATCATCTTTGAGCAGCACCAGGCCACCGGCCGTGCCAATCCAGCTACTGCCATCGGCCAAGGGTAAAATAGCTCTGACTTCATTGGCGGGCAGTCCATTCTGGCGGTTATACCGCGCCACCAATTGCTGCTGACGGAAACGCAATACACCTTCGGCGTAGGTGCCAACCCAGACATCGCCATCTGGCCCTTCGGCCAGACTCAGCACCGAACTGACAGTTTTACCATCCGGTAACAGTACCTGACTGACTTTGCCAGCCTGCACCCGGTTCAAACCATAACTGGTACCAACCCAGGCTGTACCATCACTGTGTTCCAATAGAGTGCGGACATAGTTGTCAGATAAACCTTTGGCGATGGTCAGGTTGGTAAAAGGTGAATCACGTAACCGGAATACGCCACCGTTGGTGCCAATCCAGATACTTTTTTCTCTGTCCTGAAACAGCGCCAGTACCCTGTTGTTTGGCAAACCATCTGCCACTGTCAGCTGTTCCAGGCCAAGCGAAGTTAACCTCATCAGGCCACTGTGCACGGTACCGAGCCAAATTTGCTGTTGCTGATCAACCATCAGCACGGAAACCGCCACATCGGCGAGCTTCGGGTGCAGCAGTTTAAACTGGTGACCTTGTTTTAGATAAGCACCTTGTTCGGACCCAACCAGCAAAGTCCCATCCGCCGTTTCGGCTAAAGCGAACACCGAGGTAACAGCCATGCCCTGCTCAGGCCCAACCAATTGAAAAGTCGCATCTTTTTGCTGCGGATTGATCCAGTACAAACCTTGTTGCGTCGCCAGCCAAATCACGCCGTCTTTATCTTGTAATAACCGGTAAATCACCGTCGGCGGCAAGCCATCTTCAGCGCCAAAGTGCTGACTGCGGCCATCCGGCGTCTGAATAAATAAGCCACCGCCTTCGCAAGCAATCCATAAATGGTTATGACGATCGCGGATGATATCGTTGATCAAGGTGCCGATAGCAGGCAGCGTTTGCCACTGACCGCTGTGATGCCGAGCCATGCCACCACGCGAGCCGCCAATTAATAATTGGCCATCATAATCAATGTACAAAGCCCGCATGCCAGAATCCGGCATCCCTGGAATGTCGTTGCGGCCATACACGGTGAAATTGCGACCATCATAGCGGGCTGCACCTTCCCAGGTGGCAAACCACAAATAACCATCCTGACTCTGAATAATGCCATTGATGGTGTTATGCGGCAGACCATCGCGGGTGGTCCAGCTTTCACGGAAATAATCGGTTAAAGGCACTGTGGCAGTCGCAACAATATCGGCCTGATGCTTGCTCTGAACCGGCTGATTTGCTGCCATCAACGCCTGTGGCCAGAACAGCAACATCACACCCAGCCAACCGGCACGCAAGGCCATCACACTGCAGAAAAAAAACCGGAAAAACAAATTGCGCATCAACACCACAAGCCACAACCGTTGTACAGCACGAATAGCGCTAAGATAACGCAAAGTGCGGCTATTGGGCAGTCTGTTGTCAAGTTTTCAGCATAAATTCACCGCGACTTTAGTCTTAAGACGCGGTCAATCGCGCCGTCGATTCCCGAACCACCAGCGTCGGTGCCACTTTGGCTGCGACATTACCGGCGGCTTTGCTGTTGTGCTCGATATCCATAATAATTTTGCTGGCCGCCAGTTGCGCCATTTGCCGCACTGGCCGGCGGATCGTGGTCAGCGCCGGGATCACCCGCGAAGCCAATAAGTTATCATCGAAACCAGCCACCGACAGTTGCGCCGGTATCGCCACCCCCAAATCATGGGCAGCTTTGAGCACGCCGGCCGCCATCTGATCGTTATTGGCAAAAATAGCAGTGGGCAGGGTTGGACCACTGAGTAACTGACGGGCACATTCAATGCCGGTTTCATAGCTGTTGTTGCCTTCCAGCACCCGCTCCGGTTTTAACAGGATGCCATAAGCCGACAAGCCTAATTTAAAACCTTCCATCCGTTCGGTCGAAGATTTATAACGCTGCGGGCCACTGATAAACGCAATATCGTGATGGCCCAGCTGGGCAAAATAGCGCGCCATTTCAGCAGCCGCAGCTCTGTCATCCGACACCACACTGTGACGGGTTTCATCCAGCAACACCGATGTCAGCCGCACATAAGGCCGGCCTGCTTCTTTGAGTGCGGCCGCCAAATGATCCAGCTCCGACACCGGCGGCAACACTATCACCCCATCTAGCTTGGACCTGTTGATAAAATTAAAACAATCCTGCACCAGCGTCTCGCTGCGGTAACGACAAGGATGCACCACCAGTTCATAACCCAATTGCGAACAGACTTCCAGCACACCACGTTGCACATCATCCAGATACAAGGCATCCGGGTTATCGTAAATCAGTCCCAGCAGGTAAGAGCGACTTGAAGCCAGGCCACGCGCCTGGGTATTTGGCGAATAATTCAGTTCACTGATAATTTTTTCGACCCGCGCCCTGGTGCTGTCGCCGACACTTAAAGAGCCATTGATCACCCGTGACACAGTGCGTTTTGACACGCCGGCAAGCCGGGCAACGTCATTAATGGTCGATGTTTTGTGCATAAATTACCTGATTAGACTGCTGTCATCGTCAATAAAAATAACCATGGTGGCGGATAGCCGCTGTGGCATTCAGGGCTTATCAGCGCTTTGCTTAGCGGACCGCCCTTAACAGCTCGGGCCGGTAAGTGGCGAGTGCGACCTGAATCGCCGCCTGTTTTAACTGCGCAGCCACTGTGGCGGTTGCCTGCGGCGGAAATAACTGCAATGGCCCGGTCACGCCAAGCGCAGCCACAACCACCCCGCGCTGGTCACGGACCGGCACCGCCAGACAACGGATGCCATCACGGTATTCCTGTTCATCCACCGCGTAACCGCGGGCCTGAATGCGCTGCAATTCTACCCTGAGCGCAGCCGGATCGGTAATGCTTTGTGCGGTATGGCGGTAAAAGCCGGCCTCAGTTGCCAGTTGTGCCAGCTGATCAAAGTACAAATGCGCCAGAAACAGTTTACCGGCCGCCGAACAATGCAAGTCAGCACAAAAACCTGGCCGCGCCGCCATACTATATTGACTCGGACAGTCAACCACTTCTGCAATCAGGGCAGAGCCTTGTTGTGGCAGTACCAACTGCGCACTCAGTCCGGTCTGCAGCGCCAGTTGCTGTAACTGCGGTAAAGCTTGTTGCTGCAACGGGTGATGGTTGATTAAGTCCAAGCCAAGACCAAATAAAGCACTACCAATCAAATATTTACGGTTTTGTTTCACCAACATTTGCTGCTGACACAAGGTCTGTAAAATCCGAAAAGTCGTGGTTCTTGGCAACTGCAATTGCTGCTCCAACTCGGACAAACTCAGCCCCTGCGGCGTTTTTGCCAACAACACCAACAAGCGACAGGCATTGGCTAAGTTGGGGATCACATAACTGCTCATCGCAGACTCCTGAGGTTATAAACCAAACAGCGCCGGTAACCATTCGCTGATCGCCGGAATATAAGTGACCAGCATCAATACCACAAACATCGCAACATACATTGGCAACAAGGGTTTCATCAATTGTTCCAGCCGGACTTTGGCAATAGCACAGGCCACAAACAACACACTGCCCACCGGCGGCGAGACTAAACCAATGGATAAATTCAGGATCAGCATAATGCCAAAATGCAGCGGCGACATACCAAGCTCAACCGCAACTGGCAAAAAGATCGGCGTAAAGATAAGCACCGCTGGCGTCATATCCATAAAAGCGCCGACAATCAATAAGATAATATTGATTAATAACAAAATCAGCAATGGATTATCACTCAGTGTCAACAACCCCTGACTGACCGTCTGCGGAATATTCTCATAAGACAATATCCAGGACATCGCCGCTGAAGTGGCAATCAATGCCAGCACAATGGCGGTGGTTTCCGTTGATTTTAATAAAATATTGCCAAGCTCAGACAGTTTGACTTCACGGTAAATCCCAACGGCCAGTACAAAGGAATACAACACGGCAATAGCACCGGCTTCAGTCGCGGTAAAAGCACCGCTGATAATACCGCCGATCACCAGCACAATCATCAGCAGACTAGGAATAGCAGCCGCCACTTTTTGCGCCACCAGTTTCAACGGCAAACGGGCACCAACCGGATAACCTTTCACTTTGGCATAACCAGCGCACACCAGCATAAGCGCCAGCCCAAGTAAAATACCGGGTAAATAACCGGCGACAAACAGCGCCGCAATCGACACACCGCCACTGGCGATGGCGTACACAATCATAATATTTGACGGCGGGATCAACATGCCGGTGGTGGCAGCTGCGGCGGTCACTGCTGCGCTGTAACTATCGTCATAACCTTGTTTTTTCATCTCCGGCAGCATAAAACTGCCGATGGCAGAAGTGGCCGCCACGGCAGAGCCGGAGATGGCGCCAAACAACATGCATGACATCACATTAACCAGCGCCAGTCCGCCCGGTAAAGCGCCAACCAACGCCATGGCACATTCAATCAGCCGTTTGGCGATACCGCCCCGCCCCATCAGCAGACCGGACAACACAAAAAACGGGATGGCCAGCAAGGCAAAGCTATTCAGACCACCAGCCATTCGTTGTGCCAGCGTCGTCAACGCTGGCAACAGATCCATACTCAGCAGCATAGTCGCCAGTGTCGCCAGACCAATACAAAATGAAATCGGCACATTGAGCATAAGTAACAGGAAAAACACCACCAACAACATCAAAGCAGACCATTCCATGTTAACAATCCTCCGCTGGTGTTAATTCGATATGCTGCCACAGGCAACGCAACTGGCAGCAGCCATAAAATGCGATCAATAAACCACTGAGCGGCAATGCCAGATAAATCCAGCTGATACGAATGCCAAGGGCTGCCGACATTTGATCCAACTGATAGGTCAGCAGCACCAACTGACCGCCACCGCCAACCATCACCGCCAGCGCAAACAACACCACGGCGCTGGTCAGCCCCAATGCCAGCCGCTGCTGCCACGCCAGTGGCAATTTTCGGGTCAGAATATCCAGCCCCAGATGTTGACCGGTGCGGTAAGCAAAAGCCGCTCCCAACATCCCAATCCATAACAACAGACAACGGGCAATTTCTTCAGTCATTGAACTGGGTGCCGCCAGCACAAAACGGGATAACACCTGCCAGCACACCACCAACACAATAGCGGCCATCAAGCCAATCAGTGTGCGCCTGAGGTACAAATCTACCCAAAATACGGTTTTATTCATGCTGGCCTCCTGCAACCGGGCTGCGGTCTTGAGCTGGCGCAGTGCCAACCTGACTGATTTGCTGCAGTAAGTCACCAATCACGGTGCCCTGCTGCTGGGCTAACAAGGGTTGGACTGCGGCCATAAAAGCGGTTTTATCCGGATAAATCAGTTGCACGCCATGCGCTTTTACTTTCGCTAAGGCGTCATCACTGGCTTGTTGCCACAGTTGTTTCTGATAGTGCACAGAATCTGCCATCGCCTGTTGCACCCACTGCTGTTGCTGTGCGCTCAGCTGTTGCCAGATATGCTGACTCATCAGGATCAGATCCGGCACCATACTGTGCTCATCCAGAATGTAATATTTCGACAATTCATAATGGCGGGACAAATAAAAACTGGGTGGATTGTTTTCCGCGCCATCGACCACGCCTTGTTGCAGTGCGGTATAGAGCTCACCCCAATCGACGGGGGTGGCAGCGCCGCCGAGCGCCTGCACCATGGCCACTGCAGTCTGACTATTCGGGACGCGAAATTTCTGTCCGACTAAATCAGCCGGGCTGTGCAAAGCTTTGCGGGTGGTGTAAAAACTGCGCGCTCCGGCATCATAATAACCCAGCCCTTTTAACCGGACCGGCGTCAGCGCCGCCAGCATTTGCTGGCCAATCTCCCCATTCAGCACAGCCCATAAATGGGCGCTGTCACGAAATACATAAGGCAGGCTGAACACTTTCATCACAGGCACAAAACCTTCCAATGGACTGGCTGATACTTTGGTCAGCGCCAGACTGCCGATTTGCAGCAGTTCAATCAGCTCGCGCTCTGAGCCGAGCTGGCCGCCGCTGTAGATCTGAATCTGCATACTGCCAGCGGAATAAAATGCCAGCCGCTCCGCCATCTTCAGCATAGCTTTGTGCACTACATGCTGCTGGTCCAGCGTATGCCCCATCCGCAGTGTGACCACTTGCTGCTGCTCCTGACAACTACCAAGCAGCAGCAGACTACCAGCCAGCAGCAATAAGCCTGCAGGCCTGAACCAGCGCTGTCGCAACTGGTGAGTGAAAAGATTCATGTTGTTACCCTGTTGAGTTTTATTTTATTTTTTGCCGCCGCGCAAACAGCGTACCTGGACTGTCTTTGACAGTCAGCCTAGCGGCACAACCCGATCATCTGTGCGATCAGTGTTGTGCCTGAGTAAAAGTGGATCGAACAAAACCGGTTTAGCGCAAAGCACTGGCCGGAAATTTATCCATGTCGTGATAATCCAGATTTTCCCCCGCCATACCCCAGATAAAAGCATAATTGCTGGTACCACAGCCGCTATGAATCGACCAGGGCGGTGACACCACCGCCTGTTCGTTGCCGACCCACAGATGGCGAGTTTGCTCGGGCTCGCCCATAAAGTGGCAGACCTGCTGCTCCTGCCCCAGCTCAAAGTAAAAATAAGCCTCCATCCGCCGGTCATGCTGATGGGCCGGCATGGTATTCCAGACGCTGCCCGGCTGCAGCACTGTCAGTCCCATCTGTAACTGACAACTTTGCACCCCATCGCGGATCAATAACTGATAAATCTGCCGCTGGTTACTGGTTTCCAGTGCCCCCATTTGCAACACATGACATTGCGCCATGGTGATATGGCGAGTTGGGTAGTGACGATGGGCCGGGCTGGAATTTAAATAAAATTTGGCTGGTTGCTTTGGCTCCAGACTATGAAAACTAACTTGCTGTGCGCCCATGCCGATATACAAAGCTTCTTTGGCGGCCAGCGCATAATCCTGACCGTCCACCTGGACCACGCCCGGACCACCGATATTAATCACGCCGAGTTCACGCCGTTGCAGGAAAAAATCAGCTTTCAGCGCATCGACTGTGGCCAGCGCAACAGGCGCGCTGACCGGCACCGCAGAGCCGACAATCATCCGTTCATAGTGGGTGTAGTTCAGCACCAGCCGATCCGGCTGCATCAAATTATCCAATAAGAAATGTTCGCGCAGCGACGCGGTATCATAATGTTTGACATCCGAAGGATGGGTGGCATAACGCTGGGTGAACAGCGGTTCAGACAATTTTGCCGACATAGTCTTGCTCCAAAAAAGAATCAATCAGGCTGGCGACTGTTATCGTGCCAGCCAGCCTCCATCAACGGCCAATACATGACCATTGACATAATCACTGGCCCGGCTGGCTAAAAATACCGCAGCCCCGGCTAAATCCTCAGGCTGGCCCCAGCGTCCGGCCGGTAACCGCGCCAAAATTTGCCCATTGCGCTGCGGATCTTGCTGTAAGGCTGCGGTGTTATCGGTATTAAAATAGCCCGGTGCAATCGCATTAATATTGACGCCAAAGGGAGCCCATTCATTCGCCAGCGCTTTAGTCAGACCGGCAATGGCATGTTTACTGGCGGTGTAAGCCGGCACGTTGATACCACCACTGTAAGAGAGCATCGAGGCGATATTGATAATTTTGCCTTGCCGTCTTGCCAGCATGCCCTCGCCCAGTAACTGACAGAGTAAAAAGGCGGCATCCAGATTCACCGCCAGATTCTGCCGCCATTGCGGCAGCGGAAACTCCAGCGCCGGTGCGCGGAAAATAGTGCCGCCACAGTTGATCAGAATATCAATCCGGCCTTGCCAGCCAAGCGCTGCCGCAGCCAGTTGCCGTACTGAGGCTTCGTCCGCCAGATCGGCTGCCAGCGCCAGCGTGGGCTGACCACTGGCAGCAATAGCGTCGGCAGTCTGCTGTGCGCCTGCCAACTGACTACTGGCACAAATGACCTCGGCACCGGCTGCCGCCAGTGCTTGCGCTATGGCTTGGCCTAAACCCCGGCTGGCGCCTGTCACTAAGGCCACCTGGCCGGTTAAATCAAATAACGTGCTCTTGTTCATGTTGCTCCTTTGGTGCTATGCCGCTGTCCTCAAACCACCCGATCTGCCAACCTGCGCCATGGCGAGTCTGTGCGATGCGAACCAGGTTGTAGCAAAGTCGGCTGCCGATGCCGGGATTTTTGTGCCACCTCAGCAGTAAATTTTTTCCAACTTCAGTCGCAGATGACGCTTCAGTCTTCGCCGTCAACGACTATCCAGCAACGTTGCGAAAGTCCAGCGACTGCGGGCCGCCCAAAGATTCCATATCTGAAACCAAAACTGAGTTAGCCGCCGCTATTAAAATAAACAAAAACATTAAAATTCAACAACTTAAAAACAAATAACTGGATAAAACCGCAACGACCACTGATTTATTTTTGCGCACTGTTTGACAGTATGATTTCGTTGGTGTTAGCTTTTTGCCATCGGTGGCACAAAATAGCAAGCACTTTTTAATCTAAAATGCCACCGGTAGACAAAAATCAACAGGGAGCCACATCTTTGTGTCTTCCATAGAAAAAAATGTCGCAGGCACGTACCTTAAGCGATAACAGACGACACTGGATGAGGAAAGCACTATGGCTGCTCAAGGTTTTAAATTTCGTCGCACTTTAGTTTCGAGCGCACTGCTGCTCGCTGGTTTAGGTTTGCTTAACACGCCACTGGCGGTTGCCCAGCAATCGAGTTCAGCCCAAGCCAAAGACCAGGACATCGAAGTCATCCAGGTCACTGGCAGTTTTCGGGACAGCCTCAGCAATGCGCTGAATCTTAAACGTTCGGCCGACAGCGCGGTCGATTCCATTCTGGCGGAAGATATCGCCGACTTTCCTGATTTAAACCTGGCCGAATCGTTGCAACGAATTCCTGGCGTGGCGATCAGCCGTGCTGCCGGTGAAGGCCGACAAATTTCTGTCCGCGGCTTAGGCCCGGAGTTTACCCGTATTCGTATCAATGGCATGGAAGCGGTATCAACCAGTGGCGGCACTGACCAAATCGGCGGAGCCAACCGCGGCCGTGGCTTTGACTTTAATACTTTCTCGTCAGATTTATTCAGTTCACTGACAGTGCGTAAAACCGCCAGCGCCGATGTCGAAGAAGGCTCATTAGGCGCCACTGTCGATCTGCGCGCCGCCCGGCCATTTGATTACGATGGTTTTACTTTCGCCGCCAGCGGCCAATTGGGTTATAACGATTTATCGGAAAAATCTGATCCCAAAGCCTCTTTTTTAATCAGTGACACCTTTGCCGACGGTACTTTTGGCGCGTTATTTTCTGCCTCTTATTCCGAGCGCAGCTTATTGGACCAAGGCGCCAGCACAGTGCGCTGGGCGAATGTCAACGACTTTGGCCGTTTCAAAGGCGATAGCAAAGCGGCTGAACTGGACAACATCAATGCCGCTTTCCGGCCAAGATTACCGCGTTATGACTCTTATACCCATGACATGGAACGGCTGGGCTTAAGTGGCGCTTTGCAGTTCAAACCCAACGACGACACTCAATTTGACCTGGATTTGTTGTATGCCAAAACCGACGCCAGCCGCAATGAAGTTTTTATGCAGGGCATTCTGAACGCAGGTGCAAACCGGTTAACCACGGCAACCGCCGGCACCCTCAATACCGGTGCGATGAATGTGCTGGATTATTTTATTGATGACAGTAACAGCATGACCTATGGCCGTTTTGAAAATACCACCATTCGCGCCGAAAACCGTTATGACGAATTGGGCACCGACTTTTTCCAGTTGACCTTGCACGGCAGCCATCAACTGAGCGATCAACTGAAACTGGAAGGGCTGATTGGCAGCACCAGCTCCAAATTTGATAACCCTATTCAGACCACACTGGTGATGGAAAAAACCGGCGTTGATTTTAGCTACGACTATCGCGGTGCGTACCGCGATGATCCGCAACTCACTTTTGGTGACAGTATCCGCCAAGCGACCGGCTGGACTTCAAACTCAGTCCGGCTCAGACCTTTAGGCGCCGAAAACAGCTTTGATACCGCCGAGCTGAATTTATCCTGGCTGCTGAACGATGTCTGGACCTTAAAAACTGGTGCCCATTATAAAAAGTTTAATTTCGAAACCTATGAAGGCCGTCGTAGCACTGAAAATGGTGCCGGTATTGTCTACACCGCCGATTTGATAAAAAGTTATGACTCAGGTCTGGGACCAAATCCGCTGTGGTTAGTGCCAGATTTTGCCGCTATCGACGCCAAATATGGCATTTACAGTAATAGCGGTGTGTTTGCCGTGAGCCGTGATAATCGTCGGCCCGACAACTATAGCGCCGAGGAAACCACCGCAGGTCTTTACCTGATGGCCAGCTTTAATGCTGAGCTGACCGGCATGCCATTCTGGGGCAACTTCGGTGGCCGCCAGGTCGATACCGATCAAAGCTCTACTGCCTGGGCTATCGTCGGCGGCAAAGCGACCCAGATCACAGCTGAGCATGATTACAAAGAGTTTTTGCCGGCGCTGAATTTAAACTACGAGCCATTTGAAGATGTGATAGTACGCTTTGGTTATGCTGAAGTCATGGCTCGCGCTGGTTTAGGTTCGATCCGGCCAGATGTATCCGTCTCGGTCTCCGGCGGCAGTCGCACTGTGTCGGGTGGCAATCCGCAACTGGAACCAACCAAAGCCAAAACCTTTGATTTGGGCCTGGAATTTTATTTCAGCGATGAAGCTATGTTAGGACTGGCGCTGTTTCGCAAAGATATCGACAGTCATGTGCAAAGCCTGCGCGAAACCAAAAGTTTTGCCGCTACTGGCCTCCCGCTGCAACTGGCCATTGACGCTTGTACTGCTGGGCCGGGTTATGGCAATGGCTGTGATGAAAATACCGACTGGCAGGTCACGACGCCACTGAATGGTCCTGGCGGTGATTTAACCGGCTTTGAAGTCAGCTATCAACTGCCTTTTACCTTTTTGCCTGAATTCTGGAATCGTTTTGGTTTTATCGGTAACTATACCCAGGTCAAAGCCGAGATGGATTACATCAACCAGACTGGGGTGGTGGTCGCTACCCGTGATTTACAAGGTTTATCACGCAATACCATAGCCGCCACACTTTATTACGAACATGAAGCGCTGAATGGCCGCATCAGTCTGGCAAAACGGGACCGTTATCTGACCACCGCAGTCGGCCGCGAGGGCAATGATATGGAAGGCACCAATGCCACCATCAATGTCGATGCGTCTTTCAGCTACGCCCTGTCTGAACAATGGAAACTGACCTTTGAAGCGCTGAACCTGACCAATGAAGTGGATGATCAATGGGTCGATGATGCCGGCGACCGGTTAACCTATTACCACGAAACCGGCCGGCAATATTATCTTGGCGCACAGTACAAATTTTAACCAATCATCACAGCTCGGCGACAAGAAGCCGCCGAGCTGTGATCTGCAGACAAAGGGTCATTACATTGAAGAAGCTGAATTTTGCTGCCGTTTTGCCCGGCAGCTTTTTATTGTTAGTCAACGCTTGCTCAGCGCCGGAAGCTGTTACCAACCCAATAGACAGCCGCCAGACCAGCCAGAATAGCGCCGTGATTGCCGATCTGCGTATCGACAATCCATCCGATTTTGCCAGAGCGCAACAACCGATTTTACTGCCGCTGGCCGATTTAGGCCTGACGATGGCCAGTGCCGGATCCTTAGCGGTTCATCACGCTGGCACACCACAAGAAGTGCCGTCGCAACTGATCGACCGTGATGCCAATGGCGCCTCCGACCATCTGCTGCTGGCAGCCGATTTAGCCGCGGGCGGATCGCTCCAACTGCAAATCCAGCAACAAGCTTCAACGACAACAGCAACCCAATGGCCAAAACAAACCCAAGCCGAAATCTCACATAAAACCGGCGGCCACTGGCAAGGCAGCAAATATATCGGCGGCAATTTTGTCAAGGTGAAGCAACTGACACCACCGGCGCCCTATACCGACCACAGCGAATATATCCGTTATGAAGGGCCTGGTATTGAATCGGATAAAGTCGCTTACCGGATTTATCTGGACTGGCGCAACGGTTTTGATATTTTTGGCAATAAAACCGGCCAGCCAATCTTGCAACAAATTGGCCAGGATGGTTATCAGTCGTACCACGCCATGCTGCCCTGGGGCACAGATGTACTGAAAGTCGGTAAAGCCGTTGGTGCTGGTGGTTTTGGTTATTGGGATGGCAAAGCCCTGCAACGGGTGTCAAAACTGGACGGCCACAGCGTCAACATTATTGACGATGGCGCTTTGTATTCCGGCCTGACCATTCAATACCGTAACTGGCAGATTGCCGATAGCACACTGGATGTCAGCGCTCACTTATCCATGCATGCCGGCAGTCGCTTGCTGCAAAACCGGCTGACGTTAAGCAAACCGCTGGATAATCTGGCGATTGGTCTGGTGAAACTGCCCAATACCCGGCTACTGACCGGCACACTGGAAAGCAGTGGTCACAGTTATACCTATCTGGCGACCTATGGCCAGCAAAGTCTGGATGGCGCTAACCTCGGCATGGCGCTGCTGTTTAAACGCGGCAAGCTGCAACAACTGACCACAGACGAGCATAACCATGTCGCCGTGATGAATGTCTCGGGTCAGCACCTTGATTATTATATTGCCAGCGCCTGGCAACATGAAAAAAATGGCATTCAGGATGAAGCGGCATTTATCGCTTATCTGCAGCAAGAAGTGGAAAAGCTGACGCTCACGCCCAGACTGACGTTAAAAACCAGCCTGAGTGCCAGCCAAACCAACCAGCCGCTGACCGCAGCACGGGCTTTGTACTGGAGTCAGCAATTGGCAAACAGTGAATTATCGCGCCAGGCCGGCCAATATTATTGGGGTGGCTGGGATACTGAACGTGACCGTCCTGTCAGTTTTGAATACACCACCGGCTTACTGCTACAAGCCTACGATGATTTACAGCGGGTCGCTCCCAATCCCGCCTATCAGGCCGCCATTCTGAAAATGGCCGATAGCTTTGTCACAGCAGATGGCCTGATCCACAGCTATCAACTGGACAAATTTAATATCGACAGTATCAATAGCGGTAATCTTTTACTGAGAGTGTTTGAACAGACTGCAGAGCCAAAATATCAACTCGCCGCCAGTCAACTGCGCCAGCAATTAAAGCAACATCCGACCACCAGCAATGGTGCCTTCTGGCATAAAAAAATCTATCCACATCAGCTGTGGCTGGATGGCGTTTACATGGGCATGCCGTTTTTAGCCTATTACAGCCAGTTGTTTGAAGCTGGCAGCAGTTTACCGCAAGTGGTGCATGAGTTTGAGGTGACCCGGCAAATGCTGCGAGATCCAGCCACGGGTTTGTATTTCCATGCCTGGGATGAAAGCAAAAGCATGAACTGGGCCAATCCACAAACCGGCCTGTCCCGTTATTTCTGGAGCCGTGGCATCGGCTGGCTCGGCATGGCACTGGTTGATGTGCTGGACCGGATCCCGCCGAGTAAAACTGAATTACGCCAACCGCTGCTGCAAATGGTGCAGGAATTGGCCGACAGCCTGCTGCGCTATCAGGATCCGGCCTCCGGCGTCTGGTGGCAAATCACTGATAAAGCCGCAGAGCGCGGCAATTATCTGGAATCCAGCGCCAGCAGTATGTTTGTCTATTTTCTGGCGAAAGCACAAAACAAAGGCTATCTGGATCCAGCCATTTACTTGGCCGCCACCAAAAAGGCGTATCAGGGGTTGCTGAATGAGTTTGTGCTGGTGCATCCGGCTGGCCGTATCAGCCTGACCAAGATGGTACAGGTGGCTGGCCTCGGCGCCGGTCGTGATGGCAGTTACCGCTATTATCAGAGTGAGCCGATTTACCGCAACGATAGCAAAGGCACGGCCCCTTTTATCATGGCAGGTGTGCAAATGGCTCAGTTGCTGGCAGAACATTGATGCGTCGTAGTACTTTTGCTCGCGCTCTGGCATGGTCGATAGCTGGCATGTCGGCTTTGCTGCTGAGCGCTTGCCAGTTGCAGCCCGCAGCTCGCCAGCTGCAACCAGGCGCACCATTGCAATTGTGGGTCGCCGCTGATGGCAGTGCCGAGTTTCAGACTATCAGCGCTGCGCTTGAAAGCTTGCCACTGCGGGCGCCTGATCCAACCCAATGGGTGTTGATCCGCATCGGTCCGGGCGAATACCGTGAAAAAATTTTCCTGCGCCGCGATAAAGTGGTGCTGGCCGGTGCTGGCCGAGACCGGACTCTGATCCGCTATCCCGAACTGCGGCAACATTTCCTGGCCCGACAGCAAAAAATCCCCCCCGCGAGCCAACAGCCCATGCAGCTGCCCACTGGCGCAGCGCTGAGCCAGGATTGGGGCGCTGCCGTGGTGAATATCCAAAGCTCAGACATCGCCCTGCTGGATTTAACCGTACACAATAATTATGCCGAGGCTTTTCCGGCCGATCCGTTGCGCTTTGAACATCAATTTGCCTTGCGCGGTTTTGAACAGGCCAGTCGCATTATCACCGACCACTGTGCATTATTAACCTCAGGTGCTGACACCTTAAGTTTATGGAATAAAACCGATGGTATGTATTTTCACAGTCACTGCCGTTTTGTCGGCCGGGTCGATATGGTCTGCCCACGTGGCACCGCTTTTATCCGCCATAGTGAGTTTTATAATTTAGCGGCCAGCGCCACCTTATGGCATGACGGTGAGTTAGCTGTGGCGCAGAAATTGGTGGTGATGCATTCAAGCTTTGACGGCGTGAATGGTTTTCAACTTGGCCGGCGCCATTATGATGGCCAGTTTTACCTGTTGTTTAACCGTTTTGCCAACACTTTGGCCGATCAGCCGCTGTACCGGCGCACTTATCCGCTACAGCCAGAGCGCGATCAAGCCAATTTGTATGGCGATCGAAATTATTTTTATAAAAATCAAGGTCCTGACTATCAATGGTTGCAGGATAACTTAACTGAAACTCAAGCACAGGCCATCGATGCCGACTGGACATTCGCTGGCCGCTGGCAACCTGAGCAACAACTACTGCAGATCAGACGCTGGCTGGCTGACTCCGGCAGCCAAGGAATATCCCAATGAACACTCCAATCCACCCAATCTGCAACAACAAGCTGCCCAAACTGACAAAAACACTTTATGCTGCCCTCTGGATAATCTGCCTCGGCCTGCCTGCAATGACCCATGCCAGCAACACCAATAGCAATGCAGTGCCAGAAACAGGAATTTTAAGCCCTCAGGCTGCCACTGCGCAAAGCCCTGCCCGTGCCAGCTTGCATCTGGTCGGCGATTCGACGATGGCAACAAAAACCAACCTGGCGTATCCGGAGCGAGGTTGGGGCCAGCTGTTGCCTGAATTTATGCTGCCTTCGCTCAGTATTGTCAATCATGCCGCCAATGGCCGCAGCACTTTACGATTTCTGAATGAAGGGCGCTGGCAATTGCTGCTAACTGAGCTTAAAGCCGGTGATTATGTGCTGATCCAGTTTGGCCATAATGATCAGAAAAAGGACGATCCCAGTCGTTATGCCGCCGTCGACAGCACTTATCCTGAGTTATTACGCCAATTTATCCGGCAGGTACGGCAACAGCAGGCCCATCCCATGCTGGCGACACCTATTTGTCGGCGCAGTTTCACTGCTGAAGGTCAATTGGAGAATAATTTGCACCCTTATGCCGACGCCATGCGTCAGGTCGCCACTGAGCTGCAAGTGCCGCTGTTTGATCTGAACCAGCAAAGCTGCGCTTTCTTATCAACATTGGGCCCAGAGCAGAGCCAAGCCTTTTTTATTCAGGTGCCGCCAAGTTTATATCAGCAATTTCCGGCTGGAAAAGTGGATAACACCCACCTGACTCTGCAAGGCGCCAGTTGGATAGCGCAATTATTTATCCGCGATTTACAAGCGCAGCAACATCCACTGGCCGCGCTGGTGTGGCGCGAATTGTTATAACAGCTTTGTAGCGTCGGACTTGCACCGCAGCTCAGGCCGCTGCGCCCGCCAATTGCAGCAGTCGCTGCTTCAACCATTGACCGGCCAGGCCCAGCGTTTTGCCGCGGCGTTGCCATAGTTCTAACTGCAGCGGCAGCCCCGGTAAGCTAGTGGCTGCGCTTGGTAGCGGTTCAGGCTGCAAGGATAATTGCACTAAACTGCCGTCTTGCAGCGCTTGCTGACACAGCGGTTTGGGTAAAAAAGCATAACCCAACCCCTGCAACACCAGACTTTGTACTGCCATATCCCCTTCCGCCCACCAGACCTGCAAGCTTAGACGTCCACGTTGTTTTTCCGCGCCATTGGCGCGGTCAGTCACCAGAATTTGCCGCTGTTGCAGCAATTGCTCTAACCGGATCGGGGCACTGGCCTGTGCTGCCAGCGGATGTGAAGGTGCCACCGCCAGCACAAACTCCAGCGCCAGCAAAGGCCAGCTCTCAATCTCTGCCGGGGGTTGCTGTGGCTGAAAACCAATCGCCAAATCGGCCTGCCCCTGCTGCAATAGCAGAGTCAAGTCGTCCAACAACGGAAACAACAACCTCAGTTCCAACGCCGGAAACTGCGCTGCCAGTTCCGTCAGGATCGGCGCCAGCCAGGGTAACTGGCCTTCATCATCTACCGCCAGGGTTAAACTGGCTTCCATGCCCCGGTGAAACTCACTGGCCAGGGTGCGAAACGCCTGACACTGACGTTCAATCAACTGCGCTTGTTGCCATAACCGCTCACCAGCGGCCGTCAGCTTTGGATAACGGCCACTGCGATCAAACAATTGCACAGCACAATCAATTTCCAACTCGGCAATGCTCATACTGACCGCCGACTGGGCTTTACCCAGTTTCCGGGCCGCTGCCGAAAACGAACCGGTGGCCACCACCGCCAAGAAGGTTTGCAGTTGAAGCAAATTCATCTATCAGTTTTCCTGATGGTATCTAACTTTAATATCTGAAAATTAGTTGATAGCATCGCCGTCTGTCAAGCATAACCCCTATTTTGGAGTTGAAGATGTCAGTTTCTGTTCCCAGCCAGCCACCACAGGTCGTTGCAGTCAGTCGCAGCACATTTGATCGGATCCGGATGGCGATAGGTTTTGAACTGCTGGGTTTAATGCTGCTGGTGCCGGTCAGCAGTTTGTTACTGGATAAACCAGCGCTGCAACTGGGCGGACTTGCGGTGATGATGTCGCTACTCGCGACCTGGTGGAATTATCAGTTTAACCTCTGGTTCGACCGTTTTTATCTGCAGCCACGTGGCCGGCAATTAAAAACCCAACCAGAACGGCTGGTGCATGCCCTGCTGTTCGAGTTGGGTTTATTGGCGGTATTTCTGCCGTTAACGGCCTGGTATCTGTCAATCAGCCTGCTAGAGGCGTTTTGGCTGGATCTGGCTTTTATGCTGTTTTATCTGGTGTACGGTTACCTCTATCACTGGGCTTACGATAAAGTATTCCCACCAGCAACCAAAGTGCTCAGGCCGGTCTCAGATGGCGCTGAGTAATTTGGTCAGCACAAACTGGCTCAGCACTTGCTCTTGTTGCTGCGGATCGGCCGGTACCGCTTTTGCCAGCACAATCAGCGAAAGTTGCTGTGCCGGCAAAGTCAGCACCCACTGACCGGCCAGACCCCGGCTAACCCACATCGGCTGATTACGCCACTGCCCAAGCCAAAGGGCATAACCATAATGACTGACGCCAAGCCCGGCCAGTTGATTCAACACTGGCAGTTTGGCCTCAGTCGCTGGCAGCATAAAGGCTGCCGGGATCAGTTGCTGTTGTTGCCAACGGCCACCTTGTTGCCATAACAGCGCTAATTTGGCCAGATCACGCGCCCTTAGCTGTAAACCATCCGCCGCATTATGATAACCATCTGACAGCTGCTGCCACTGAAACTGACTGATGCCAAGCGGGGTGAAAATTTTCTGTCTGGCGTAATCAGCCACTGTCTGGCCAGTGGCTTTTTGCAAAACCGCCGCCAATAATTGCGTGGCAGCAGAATTAAGCCGAAACTCCAGACCAGGCGTCGTCAGCAAATCCCGTTGTAAGATGTAGCGGATCGGATCCGGTTGCTGCCGCCAGTTTTTATCAGTGGCATCTTGCTCGTTCCAGCTCAAACCTGAGCTCATCGTCAACAGATGGCCGACCGTCAGCGTGGTTTTGTTATTCAGCAGGGCCCCATAATCAGTGGCCAGCAGCCGGTAAATTGGCAACTCCAGACTACTGATTTTCCCCTCTGCCACCGCAATGCCAATCAAACTGGCCACTAATTGCTGGGTAATAGCGCCGACCGGCAACAAGCTATCAGCCGCAGCCGGATAATAAGCTTCCCCCACCAGCCGATCACCTTTGAGCAGCAATAAAGCCGCCAAACCGGCGGTTTGACTGCCTTGCTGATAGGCCTGATCCAGGGCTGTGGTGGATAAACCTTCCGCAGCAGCAGTGCTGACCGGCCATTCCGCTGATGCTGCTGGTTGCCATGCCACCGGCGACACCTGCACCGGCGGGGTCGGCGTCACTGGCGCAGTCAGGCTGCCGCCGCCGCCACAACCTGCTAATGTCAGACTAACCATTGCAATGCCCAGCAGGCAGCACGCTGTATCGACTTTCATCTTCACCTCCTTGTTGCTGATCAGTTGGCTGATAAACCCCAGCACAGATGTTTAATCTGCTGATATTCCGCCAAACCGTAACCAGATCCTTCGCGGCCGAGGCCAGATTCTTTCACCCCGCCAAAGGGGATCACTTCCGAGGAAATGGCGGTTTCATTAATCCCTACCATGCCACATTGTAAGGCTTCACTGCAACGCCAGATCCGCGCTGGATCCCGCGTATACAGATAAGCCGCCAACCCGGCCTGAGTGGCATTCGAAAGCGCCAGTGCCTGCTGCTCAGTACTGAAGCTTTGCACTGCGGCAACCGGACCAAAAATTTCCTGCTGCGTCAACAACATTTCTGCATTCACATCCAGCAGCAAGGTCGGTGGATAATAGCCGCCGTCCTGATGCAATGACCAGTCACGCCCCACCACCCGCCGCGCGCCGGCAGCAAGCGCCTGCCGGACCAGCCCATCGACTCTGGCGGCGGCTTGTGGCGTAATTAAAGGACCCAATAGCATCCCGGCTTGCTCAGCCTTGCTTGCGGCCGCAGGCCCGCTGCGCAGCAAGCGGATTTGCGCCGCCAGCAACTGACAAAACTCATCCAGCACTGCGGCCTCGACGTAAATCCGGTTGATACAGACACAAGTCTGACCGGCGTTACGAAATTTCGCCGCCATAATGCCAGCCACCGCCTGTGGCAGATCCGCATCGGCAAACACCAGCACCGGGGCATTGCCGCCCAATTCCAGCGACACCCGCTTCACCGTATCAGCACACTGGCGTAATAATAATTTACCGACCGCAGTCGAGCCGGTAAACGTCAGCTTCTGCACTTGTGGGCTCTGACAGAGCAACTGGCCAAGCAAGGCGGACTGACTGCCCGGCAATACCTGAAACAACGCCGCCGGGATGCCAGCTTTGTCCGCTAAATCGGCCAGTGCCAGCGCCGTCAGTGGCGTCAGCTCTGAGGGTTTGAGGATCACGGCACATCCCGCCGCCAGCGCTGGCGCAATTTTGCGGGTCACCATCGCAGCCGGGAAATTCCAGGGCGTAATGGCCGCCACCACCCCAACCGGTTGGCGGATATTCAATAAGCGGCGGTTTGCCTGGGGAGATGGAATGACATCACCATAACTGCGCCTGGCTTCCTCGGCGAACCATTGGATAAATGCGGCGGCATACCGGATCTCCGCCACGGCCTCAGCCATAGGTTTGCCTTGTTCCAGACTGAGTAATGCGGCTAATGGCTGCTCAGCCGCCAGCACTTGTTGATACCAGTTTTGCAACCATTGCGCTCTGACGGCCGCTGGCGTTTCGGCAAACTGCGCCTGAGTCTGGCTCGCCGCAGCAATCGCCTGCGCCACTTCGGCCGCGCCGGCTTCACTGACATGGGCAATCACTTCGTTCGTCGCCGGATTTTTCACCACAAAAGTCTGCTGGCTCTGTTGCCACTGTCCGGCCAGCCACAACGCTGGCGTCAGTGGATAGATGGCCATTGCCCCGGCCGATAGCCGGGCAGGCTGCACCACGCTAGTTTGTTCTGTCATACATGCTGTCCCTTTCGGTAACCAGGTTAAAATGCTGTCATGAAAAGCTGCCCGTCACAGGGCTGGCTAAGCGGATCTGTCGGTATAAATCAATGTTCCGAATGGAGAAAATGACAAATTCGGCTCATACTCTGTGTACAACAACACCGGCACCATCCCAGTGCCGTCATTTATTGCCACGACACAAGGATTCTGCCATGAATTTGCACAGTATTCGCGTTAAAAGTTCAATTCCGATGTTGCTGCTGGGGTTCACCTTATTAATCGTCATTGCCATGTTCAGTTACTTATCGTCGTTGCAAAAAGCAGCGCTGGACGCTCAGGCCAATCATTTCCTCAAAGCCATCTCGGTGGTGCTCAATGCCGATCGGGATTTATATCAGGCCAGGCTGGCCAGTACTTACCTGCAACATGGCGTGGGTGATGCAGAGGCACAGCGGCAGGAGGTGCAGGACAATGCCGCTCAGGTGGCAGAGCGGTTTGGCCAGTACTTACAACATCTGCAGTCTTACCCAGAGATTGGCCGCCAATTCTCTCAATTTAACCAGCAATTTAGCCAATGGCAGCAAAGTAATCAGCAATTGCTGCAAACGGCCGATACCAGCCCTGAGTTCGCTGCCCTTTATCAAACCGAAGATCAACATTTTGCTGCATTACGTAAATTATTAGATCAGGCTGGTGAAGCCGCGCTGGACACTTCGATTGCCCAGCAACAGCAGTTAAGCAGTGATATCGCCACCTTCCAAAGCATGGCTTATGGTATCAGCCTGCTGATCCTGTTACTGGCTGGTTGGTACAGCTATAAAATTCCACGCCAGTTAACCGGCCAAATTACCACCCTGACCGAGCGGATCCAGGAAATTGCCAGCGGTGAAGGCGATTTAACCGCCCGGCTCAAAGTACTGTCCAAAGATGAATTTGCCGATCTGGCGCAAGCTTTTAATGGTTTTGTCGGTAATCTCAATCATTTAATTGCATCCGTGCTGCAACAGGCGCGGCAGTTACAGCAGCTGACCGAACAATTGTCCAGCGCCGCCAACGAAAGTAAACAAGTGAATCAGTCACTGAATCTGGCCTCTGATTCGATTGTCAGTGCTGTGCATCAAATGGCAGTTGCCAATCGCGAAATGGCCACTGTCGCCACCGGCTCAGCCCAGGAAGCAGAGCTCGCCAGCCAGAATGCCAGCCAGGGCATCAGCGTGGTCAATCAGGTGAATCAAAGCATGGCGCAGCTATCATCAGATGTGGATTCAGCGTTACAGTATTCAACAGAACTGGAGCAGAGCTCTGGCAACATCGCCTCGGTGCTGGATGTGATCCGCGCTATCGCCGAGCAAACCAATTTACTGGCGCTGAATGCCGCTATCGAAGCGGCACGGGCTGGTGAACAAGGTCGTGGTTTTGCCGTGGTGGCAGATGAAGTACGCACTCTGGCATCCCGCACTCAACGCAGCACTGAAGATATCCAGCAAATGATCCAAAACCTGCAAAGCCGGGTGAAACAAGCGGCGATGGCGATTCACAGCGGTAAATCCAATGCCGACCGCACTGTCGGTTTTTTCACCGCAGCGGAGCAGGTATTCCAACAATTGCAACTATCGTCGCAGCGGGTTAATGATATGGCAACCCAAACCGCCACCGCTACGGAAGAGCAGAGTCTGGTATCAGAGGAAATTACCCGCAATTTGTCGGCACTGCATGATCAGGCCGCCGCTGCCGGGCATATTGCCGACAGTAACAACAGTTTATCGCTGCAAATCCGTCAGCTATCAGAAACTTTGTTTGGCCTGGTTGGCCGTTTTCGAATTCAGTAAAGCACAGAGCCAGCGCTCACTGAGAGCAAGCTGCGTTGTGGCAACACAGCAATTATGCAGCGGACTGCGCCAGTAAAAAAACGGCGCTGATGTTTTTGACATCAGCGCCGTTTTATCTGAATTCGATGGTTGCGCCATGCGGGTTGAACCACATCAGCTCAACACTGGATTAATCAGGCTTTTTCGACACACCAACCATGGCTGGACGCAATAACCGGCCATTCAGCTCATAACCTTTTTGCATCACGAAGATAACGGTATTGGCTGGTAAATCAGCATTGGGCTGAATCGACATTGCTTGATGGAAATCTGGATTAAATGGTTGATCCTGAGGGTTAATTTGCTGCACCCCATATTTGGCAACTGTATCCAGTAAACCTTTTAACGTCAGATCAACCCCTTCCGCCAGCGCTTTAACCGCTTCGTTGTCACGGTCGATATAACCTAAAGAACGCTCCAGGTTATCCAGCACCGGCAATAAATCAGCAGCAAATTTTTCCAGCGCAAATTTATGCGCTTTATCAACATCCTGCGCGGCCCGACGTTTGGTGTTTTCTGCTTCCGCTTTAACTCGCAACGCCAGATCCTGCTGATCGGCCGCCTGTTGCCGTGCTGTTGCCAATTCAGCTTCTAATTTGGCAATAATGGCTTGCTCACCAGACAATTCAACGGTATCCGCTGTCGTTTCAGTCACAGTTTCTGCGGTCAGTTCCTGCTCGTTTTGTACCTTTTCTTGCTCGTTCATCTGTTCACTACTCCAAACTAAGTTCGGCTATTATGGGGATTGTTGCGCCTGATTCAAGTGCTTTGATAATTGTTGTGCACAGGCTTCGACTAACGGGATCAATCGGGCGTAGTTCATCCGGCGTGGGCCGAGCAGCGCCAGATAGCGATGGGGGGCGGCCTGATACCGCACAGTAATCACACTGACATTATGCAATTCGGCGATGCCGGACTCCCGCCCCAGGATCAGCCGGATATTATCATCCAGCGTCAGCGGTTTCAGTAACTGCATCAGGCAAGAGGGTTGTTCCAGTAATTGCACCACTTGCTGCAGCGCCGGATCTTTTTGTGATTCAGCAGCTTGCAATAAATGATGCTGACCGAACACCAAAGGTTGATTCTGCTGCATCTCATCCAGACTGAGTTGCCCCATCACCGCCTGCACCAGCGTGGCAATAGCCCCCTGCTCGGTTTTTAACATCAGCGCCAGCCTGGAAATACCATCCAGCCATTGCTGACCACACAAAGCGGCATTCAGCAGACATAACACCCGGCTCAGCGTCATGGCATCGACACTTTGTTGCTGCCACAACACCCGATGCAAAATATCGCCTTCTTCGTCAATCACCACCAGCAACAAGCGGTCGGTCGCCAGCCGGACCAAATCCACCTGACGAATAATACGCCCACCGGCTTTGGGCGCACTGAAAATGCTGACCAGACCTGTCAGGTTGGCTAACAACTGACCCGCGCGTTGACACAACAAAGATAATGGCAATTGCGGCACCAGATTCGTCTGGATCTCATGCTGCCAGCGTGCTGATAATGGCTCCAGCTGCAACATTTTATCAATAAACAACCGGATCCCCTGAGTGGTCGGGATCCGGCCGGCAGAGGTATGTGGCGACCGAATCAGGCCCGCATGTTCCAGCTGCATCATGGTGTTTCGTACAGTGGCAGAACTTACTTGTAAAGCACTGTTTTCAGAGATTATTTTTGATGATACCGGTGAGCCGTCCAGCAGATACTGCTCGACAATCAATTTTAAAACCAGCTCTGAACGATTCAGACCAGTAGTCATAGCTATACCTGTGCAACAAAAACCTGAGTTATAGTGGGGGCATGCCGGAAAAAATCAACCACGGCCAGCCCGGCGTTTGGCAAAAGCTGGTACAGCGGCAAGGCTCTGAGTATACTCAGGACACTTCTTTTTCAGCTCAAGATTGATTGAGCCATGCTGTGAGCAATGCTATGAGCCATGCTTTTTTAAAAATCGGCCTGATTGGTAAACCAAATCATCAGGGTGCCAATCATACGCTGGTCAGTCTTTATCATTTTTTAAAGCAGTATCAGTTGCAGGTTTTTGTCGAAGAAAAAGTAGCTTCCTCTCTGGGTTTGCCAGATATCCAGGCGATGGATTTGGTCGACCTTGGCAAAAACTGTGATTTGGCGATTGTGGTCGGCGGCGACGGCAATATGCTGGGTGCGGCCAGAGTGCTGGCCCGTTTTGGCGTGGCTGTGCTCGGCGTCAACCGCGGCAATCTTGGCTTTTTAACCGATTTATCCCCAGAAAACTTTCAGGTGCCGCTGGCCGAAGTGCTGGCTGGCAACTATGTCAATGAACTGCGCAACCTGCTGGAAATTGAAGTCCACCGCAACGACAGCATTAAAAGCAGCAACAGTGCGGTGAACGAAGCGGTGCTGCATGCCGACAAAGTGGCCCATATGATTGAGTTTGAAGCTTATATCAATGATGAATTTGTGTTTAGTCAACGCTCTGATGGCCTGATTGTCAGTACCTCCACCGGCTCTACCGCTTATTCACTGTCCGGTGGTGGTCCAATATTAACGCCGGAGCTGGATGCCATGTGCCTGGTGCCGATGTTTCCGCACACGCTGAGCAGCCGGCCGCTGGTGGTGAGCGGCAACAGTGAAATCCGCCTCAAAGTGGCACCGCGTAACGATGCCCATTTGCAAATCAGCTGCGATAGTCACGTCATTCTGGCCGTGATGCCGGGTGATGAAATTGTTATCCGCAAACACCCAAAACCACTGAAATTAGTACATCCACCTGGCTACAGCTATTTTAATGTACTGCGCAATAAATTAGGCTGGGGTGCAAAACTTTATTGATACTAGTAAGTTAGCTAGCTGCTAGAAAAAATTTTTTGCAGGCTCTTGCCAGTTACTGAATCACTGTATAAATTAACAGTAATTCTTAGCAGGTTGCGGAGCCTGACATGCTTACCCATCTTCATATCAGTAATTTTGCCATAGTGCGGGCGCTGGAAATCGAATGGTTACCTGGCATGACCACCATCACAGGTGAAACCGGTGCCGGTAAATCGATTTCTCTGGACGCGCTGGCGTTATGTCTGGGCGAAAGAGCCGATGGCGCTGTGGTCAGGCCTGGTGCCGATAAAACCGATTTAGTCGCCACTTTTGATGTTTCGGCGCTCCCTGCCGCCCGGCAATGGTTGCAACAGCAGGATCTGGCGATGGGGCCGGATTGTCAGGAATGTATTGTCCGCCGGGTGATTGGTGCCGAAGGCCGATCGCGTGGTTATATCAATGGCGTGCAGGTGCCAGCCCAACAGCTGAAAACTCTCGGCCACTATTTACTCAGTATCCATGGCCAGCATGCCCATCAACAATTACTTAAATCCGACTACCAGCGTCAGTTGCTGGATGCCTTCGCCGATCAGCCACAACTGCTCGGCACTCTCAAGCAACAGTGGAAAAACTGGCAACAGCTACGCCAGGAATATCAGGAACTGCGCACCTCAGCCCAACAACGCGAAGCACAGCGCCAGTTGCTGGAATATCAGGTGGCTGAACTGGATCAGTTTGCGCCGCAGGATGATGAGTTTTTACAGCTTGAACTGGAACATCAACGCCTGAGCCACAGTGCTGGTTTGATTGAAACCAGTCAGCAGGCTTTGTTATTGCTGTCTGATCACGAAGACGCCACAGTGCTGGCCTTGCTCCGACAAGCCGCCCATCAGCTCAGCGACGCCTGCACTATTGATCCAAGACTCAGTGCTATTGATCAGATGTTACAAGATGCGCTGGTGCAGGTGGATGAAGCCAGCCGCGAGTTGCGCCGCTATGGCGACCGGGTGGACGTTGATCCAGAGCGGCTCAGTGAGATTGATCAGCGCCTCAGTCAATGGCTGACGCTAAGTCGTAAACACCAGATCCCCAATGAACAGCTGGCGCTGCATCATCAGCATCTGAGCCATCAGTTACAACAACTGGCTGGTGACGACGAACGGCTGACAGAACTGGAACTGGCCATCAGCCATGCCACCCGTCAGTACAGCGAAACCGCCGCTGAGCTCAGTTTACAACGCCAGCAGGCGGCGTTGGAACTGAGTCACCGCATCGCCAACAGCATGACTGAACTGAGCATGCACAATGCCCGTTTTGAAATTGCGGTACAAACCCTGCCGCTGGATAAAGCCAATGCACTGGGACTGGATCAGGTCGAGTTTCTGGTCAGCACCAACCCAGGTCAGCCGTTACAGGCGATGCATAAAGTGGCGTCCGGCGGTGAACTGTCGCGGATCAGTTTAGCGGTGCAAGTGATCCTGGCCGATAAAGTCACCACCCCAACGCTGATTTTTGATGAAGTGGATGTGGGGATCAGCGGACCCGTAGCCGCTGGTGTTGGTCGCCTGTTACGTCAGCTTGGCAGCACCACCCAGCTTATTTGTGTTACCCATTTACCGCAAGTGGCCAGCCAGGGCCATCAGCAGATGTTCGTCGAGAAATATACCGACGGCATTCATACCGAAACCCGCATGCGTGCGCTTTCTGATGATGAGCGGGTGCAGGAAATTGCCCGCTTGCTGGCGGGTGAAAATGTCAGCGCCAGTGCAATTGCCAATGCGCGCGAACTTTTATGCACGCCTTAGGTCAGAAGGAGGGTTTAATCTCCCCCCTCGCTTGCGGTATGATGCAAGCCTTACTTGGAAAATGAAGAGTGTTATGGCAGCTGTATTCACAAAATCAGTCAGCAAATTGCTGATTGTCGCCTGTTGTGCCTTGTCAGTCTCGGCCTGCAGCAACTGGATTTACCGGATCGACGTGCCTCAGGGCAACTTTCTGGAGCAAAAAGATATTAACAAACTGCGCATCAGCATGAGCAAAGAGCAAGTGCAGTATGTTTTAGGCAACCCGGTGGCAGAAAATAGTTTTGATGACAACATCTGGCACTATTTCTACGCGCTGAAAAGTGGTCGTGGTCAGAACTTCGAAAAACAGCTGGTATTAAATTTCCAGGATAACAAACTGGTCAAAATGACCGGTGATTTTGAAGTCCCGGCGGAATTTAATACCCCGCTGGATCAGTAACCAAAGCGCAGGCGGCATTCGCTTGATGCCGGATTGACTCAGCAGCAGCCGGTACTGATACCGGCTGTTTTTTATTCTGATTTATTGCTGGCTCGCTGTCGCCTTGATCCGACCACCAGTGACCTGATCG
This sequence comes from Rheinheimera sp. B2H12, assembly GCF_059620065.1. Taxonomy (NCBI): domain Bacteria; kingdom Pseudomonadati; phylum Pseudomonadota; class Gammaproteobacteria; order Chromatiales; family Chromatiaceae; genus Rheinheimera; species Rheinheimera sp. B2H12. The sequence goes on from NZ_CM184363.1 coordinate 3,974,624, forward strand.
GCGCGGCCTTCGTCTTTGGCTTTTTCCGCCCGCCGCCGCCGCATATCTTTTGGATCTGCCACTAAAGGCCGGTAAATTTCAATCCGATCCCCAGCATTGACCATTTCATCCAGCTTGGCAGTGCGGCTCCAGATACCGACTTTATTCTCTGCCAGATCAATTTCCGGAAAAGTCGCTAAAATACCACTACGTTCAATTGCCTGCCTGATGGTACTACCAACCGGCACCTGCAGACTGAGTAACGTCTGGCGCTTTGGTAAGGCAAAAGCGACTTCAATAGCAATGAGTTCACCCATGTTGTGCTCCGTACACCGTTTTGGCACGCTCGGTAAAAGCTTGTACCATGGCCATGGTCAGTTCATTAAAAATTTTGCCAAAAGCAAATTCAACCAGCTTGCTGGAAAATTCAAACTCCAGCGCCAATACGACTTTACAGGCCTGCTCATTGAGCGGAATAAATTGCCAGCCACCGCGCAAAAATTTAAAAGGACCATCCACCAGTTCCATCCCGAGAGCGCTGTATGGCAGCAAAGTATTGCGGGTGGTAAAACTTTTACTGATCCCGGCTTTGGAGACTTCCAACTTCGCGGTCTGACACTGCCCGTCAAAAGCCAATACTTCAGCGCGGCTGCAACCCGGTAAAAACTGCGGATAAGCCGGTACATCGGCAACCAGCTCAAACATCTGCCGGGCGCTATAAAAAACCAGCGCGCTACGTTCAATTTGTGGCATACTCACTCCCCTGAATCAGGTCGCGATTGTAGCAGAACCAGCGCCTGTAACAAGTTTCACGGGCAAGATCCCCGGTTTTCAATCTGATTGCCCCTTTGAGCATACCCTGAGCAAGCATGAGTAAAAAAACTAACAAAACCAATGAAGGCGGCACTATCGCCCTCAACCGAAAAGCCAGACATGAATATTTCCTGCAGGACCGTTTTGAAGGCGGTATGGCCTTACAGGGCTGGGAAATTAAAAGTATCCGTCAGGGCAAAGCCAATCTGAGCGACTCTTATGTCATTCTGAAAAACGGTGAAGCCTTTTTATTCGGTGCTGTGATTACCCCACTGAACAGCGCATCGACGCATGTTATTTGTGATCCAGAGCGCTCACGCAAACTGCTGTTGAACAAACGCGAACTGAACAAACTGATTGGTGCGGTTGAACGCGATGGTTTTACCCTGATTGCTACCGCCATGTACTGGAAAGGCCCTTGGGTGAAACTGGAGTTTTATCTGGCCAAAGGTAAACGCGAATTTGATAAACGCGATGATATTAAAGACCGCGACTGGTCACGCGAAAAAGAACGGATGATGAAACATTCAAAACGTTAAGGCAGAAATCAGTCGCTTGGGGTTGAAACTGCGCAAAACATCACCACTTAACTCAACAGACCAGGATAAAAGCGACAAAGCTGAATAACAGCGCTTGCTGCTATCCTTGTCAGGGCGTAGAATGCCCACGTTACTGAAGCGTTCGCTTCACGAAGAATTCGGGGCTGATACTGGATTCGACGGGATTCACGAACTCCTAAGTGCATGCCGAGGGGCGGTTGGCCTCGTTAAAAGCCGCAAAAAAGTAGTCGCAAACGACGAAACATACGCAATCGCTGCCTAATAAGCAGTAGATGCTCTTCCCCTCACGCATGCCTATAAGCTGAGACTCTGGAAGATCACCCCTAATAGGATCGCATGGCGGCTTCGTCCGGAGCCAAGATGCTAAAACCAATCGGACTCGCCCGACGATAGCCTGCCATTCGGCGCTCATAGGGTTAACTAAACGAATGGATAAGCATGTAGTACTGAAGACGTAGGTTTTTCGGACGGGGGTTCAAATCCCCCCAGCTCCACCAATAAAGCAAAAGGCCACCTTCGGGTGGCCTTTTGCTTTATTGGTACAGTGGTAGCGGACGCGAAGCACCGTTCGGGGTTCAGCCGGAGCTTGCAAAGCAAGCGCAGACAACGCCCGCAGGGCGGCCTCTCGTTGCTCAACGAGAGGTGAGCGGCAACGCCGCGAATAAATCCCCCAAACTCGCTGGCCACCTCCGGGTGGCCTTTTGCTTTATTGGTACAGTTGCGGTGGACGCGAAGCCACTTTGATCACCGTAGGGCGGACTCGACCCAGCGCGCAGCGTTGGGGCAGTCCGCCATTGTGCCAACCCTAAAAGCGCAAACTACATCCACAGCACAGCCTCTCGTTGCTCAACCAAAGCTGAGCAGCAACACCACGAATCAATCCCCCCAACTCGCTAGCCACCTCCGGGTGGCCTTTTGCTTTATTGGTAAAGTTGCGGTGGACGCGAAGCCACTTTGATCACCGTAGGGCGGACTCGACCCAGCGCGCAGCGTTGGGGCAGTCCGCCATTGTGCCAACCCTAAAAGCTGGAACTTGGCCGCGAGCAATATGCAGCAAACCTCTCTAGATTTGCTGAAGGCTACCAACTTGATACCTGCCGAAAATAGCATCATTGAGCATTTAACCATCAAAGTATATACTCAGGCTATCTACTTTCAGGGGGTGATTATGGGAACCGGAACCGTGTTTAAAAACAACAGCACCCAAGCCGTTCGCCTGCCGGTGGATGCGCGTTTTCCAGATAACGTGAAAAAAGTCAGCGTCCGTGTTGTTGGCCAAGATCGCATTTTGACCCCAGTTGCCAATACATGGGATTCATTTTTCCTGCAAGGCACTGCGGTGACAGATGACTTTATGACTGAGCGCGCCAGCCAAGAACAGCCAGAGCGGGAATCGTTCTAATGCTGAAATATATGCTCGACACTAATATCTGCATTTACGTGATAAAACGCCGACCCATCGAAGTGCTGGACACCTTTAACAAGTTTGCCGGCACTTTATGTATCAGCGCTATTACTTATGCCGAACTTTGCCATGGTGTCGAGAAAAGCGCCCTGCCCGAGCATAACCGCCGTCAGGTTGATGATTTTGTGTCGAGGCTGGAAGTTTTACCCTATGGCAATAAAGCCGCTGCCCACTATGGTGATATTAGAGCAACACTCGAACGTCAGGGCAACCCCATTGGCATAAACGATTTGCACATTGCCGCTCATGCCAGAAGTGAAGGTTTGGTGGTGGTGACCAATAACCTCAAAGAGTTTGAGCGGGTCGACGGACTACGTTTAGACAACTGGCTGACGTAATCTATTTGATGATCAGCGTCGACGCCCAGCAGGGCAAAGATCCAGTTATCCTAAGCATCGCCCTCAGATTAGAGAGCTACGTTGCTCGAGTGCATGAAGAATACAACAAAGACCCAGTCACTTTTGCCAACGATATCACCCGACAGGAAGCCGCAATCATGAACATAGTCCGTGCAGTTGCCGCTGCACTGGATATCGGTGAACATCTCATCAGAAAACATCAACTTGGTACGCCAAAAAGTCAGCTTGATGTCATTGACCGAATAGCGACAGCAGGCTTTATTACCGTTGAAGTTGCGGATAACCTAAAGAAGATGATAGTTTTTAGGAACGTTGCTTTACATCAGCATCACGATTTACAACATGCCGATTTAGAGTACTTTATTTTACATCAGCTGCGGATTTTCTCTTTATCTAACAAAGTAGTACTGACTTAAATTCGACAAAGGAAAAACGCAAGACCTGACCCCTACTGCATACCTTACCCTTCCATGCATGATCAGACATCATTAAATCTAATATTAAAAATGTTTTTTCTGCCAACAGATTTTTATATTTAAGAAAAACACTTACAACCACAAAAATTAAAACCGTGGTAATGCATTGAAAATTATTCAATGCATTACTCAATAATGAACGCAATTTTCTAATTGGATACGCGATGGATTCCATACCACGTAACATAAATTAAAAACTACGGATTACTAACAACCTTATAAGCGAGCTCAACAGTATATTGTTTTATCTTATCTATTGTCCAACTAGTCTCCGTTGTAATTTTCAAACTACGAGGGTAATCACTAAGCCTGTCTTTTAGATACTTTTCTTTCTTAATATCAAAATCATGATTACTTGCTGAAGAATTTTTAGATTTGCTTAGCAAAACTAAATTACCCAACGTATTGACATAGTCACTATGCCTACTGAAGTCAGGATCATTTACCCACATTGAATTAGCTGCCGGATTTTGAGGGAAAACATGCTCTATAGATTTCGCATTAACTTCCTTATAAATGTCATTTTCCGTTGAAACTATCTCAAGCTTCATAAGAAAATACTTTGCGTATCGAGAACCGTACAGGGTTTTTGATGATGCAGCTTTGATTACTGCAGAACTGTCATATGTAATGCCGCTAATTACCAAATCAGGTTTTGTTGAATCATCAATCAAACGTAGTATTTTTGAATATTCACCAAATCTCTCGTCTTTCCTTACTCCACTGCACCATTGAGCTAAATAGACTTTTTCAATAACAAGCATAAATTCATAAAACAGTGCCCCATTAAATTTTTTTGCAAAAAACATTAAACAAGATTTCCATTCTGACGCATCAAATTCAGAATTCATTATATGGATCATCGCTTTGAATTTAAGGTGATTTTGGTCATTCTTTGGGATAAAATCTTTATCTGTAAAGATAAGCCTGTATAAATCACAATACGCCTTCACTTCATCGACAAATTTTTCTCCACGTTTAAGCAACCCTTTGGCGAATATTCTTTTCTCAAATTCTTCTAAAAGATTCTCTTGCGGCTTTTCCTTGATAAATATCATTCGCATTGAATAGAGTATTGACTCAAGACTATCTTCACCAATTTCACCTTCCATGGTTTCCCATAACTCTGCTACTTTCCGACGATTAAACTCAAATGGAATAGCCTGAGGAGAAATATTTTGCGCTTTCAAAATATCAATTCTTCTGAGCTGCCGACCACGATCATTAACAATAGTAAAGAGATTGAAAGCATCCCCAAACTTTATTGTTGAAAGATACACGACAGTACATTTCATGCTAATGAACGAAGCTAAACTCTCAAGTTCTGATTGAGTAAATTTATCAACAGATTTTTTAAATATTTTTATTGCTTGAATATATCGTTTTTCAGATTCAGAGAGGTCATCTGGCTTATACTGCTTATCTGTACCATTGACTTCCAAGATTAGTTCATTAAACTTGGCTCGCTCTTTAACAGTAACACGTGCTCTTTCTGGGATACCATCCACTTTATTTCTTGCTTGAAGTATTTTACTTTGTAAGGAACTTTTATATTCAGGATCTTCTATCAGATCGCGCAAACACGCTAGCAGTATTAATAATGAGGTTAATCGTTGCTGACCATCAACCACGTTAAATGAATGAGGTCCATCGCTAATTTGATTGTGCAATACCAACGTGCCTAAAAAGTACTTATCTCCGCTCTGCGCTGAAGTTATGTCATCGATGAGATCTTGAAAATTATCGTCTTCCCAAGCAAACGGCCTCTGGTAATCAGGTATCGTAAAAAAGAAATCACCAGAAAATAATTCTCCTATCGATTTAATATCGCCATCAAGATTATCCATAAAATCTCCATTTATTAATTATGCAAAATAACATCAAGCAACCTATATAAACTAATGCTGTTCTGAAAACTACAAAGGTTGCATATAATCATGATATGTATCGGAACTGAAATTCAACTTCCGTGTTTTTATTTTTAGATATACACTGTACCAAAGCCATCCTGTACCTGAAAAGACCTTGGTGCTAACAAATGAATGATTTTATTCACATTTCTGAGGGTTCAAATCCCCCCAGCTCCACCAATAAAGCATAATGCCACCCTAGGGTGGCATTATGCTTTTTACAACGATACACCCCATCAAACCCTAAACTTATCCACCAGATGATGCAGATCTGTGGTTTGGGCGGCGACGGCTTGGCTGATTTGGTGGTTTTGTTTCGCGCCTTGCAGCGTGTCGTCGGAGAGGTCGCGGATGCTGACCACGCTTTTGTTCACTTCGGCGGCCACGTGACTTTGCTCTTCAATCGCAGTCGCGATTTGAGTGGTCATATCCATAATCAGCGTGACATCGGCGGTAATTTCGCGCAATAAATGCATGGCGGTCTGGCCTTGGCTGGCGCTTTGTTCACCTTGCTGCTGACATTGCTGCATCACTTGCACTATCTCTTTACTGCGTTGTTGTAATGCCCGGATAATTTGCTCAATTTGCTTGGTTGAATCCTGGGTTTTGGTGGCCAGCATCCGTACTTCATCGGCGACCACGGCAAAACCACGGCCCTGCTCACCAGCGCGGGCGGCTTCGATGGCGGCATTCAGCGCCAGCAAATTGGTTTGATCGGCAATGGTGCGGATCACTTCGAGCACTGAGCCAATAGTCACACTATCCGCATCCAGCTGCGCGGCGGTACCGGCGGCATCGGCCAGCCGGGTCGATAATTGTTGTACTTGTGCCACAGTGGCAGCCACTTGCTGCATACCTTTGGCAGCATGACTATTGGTATCATGCGCTTTATCGGCGGTATTTTCGGTGGTGCGGGCAATTTCATGAATAGTAGCGCCCATTTCAGTGACTGCGGTCGCCACCATATCGGTTTCCGACTGCTGCAGCTGCATACTTTGACTGGTATCACGCGCCGACTGATTGAGCTGTTGGGTTGACTGATCCAGCGCCAGCAGCGACTGATTAACGGTCCGGACTAAGTTTTGCACATCCGCCAGCAAGTCATTTAAATCCAGCGACAAGGCCGTCAGCTCATCATCACCAGCCAATTCAATGCGTTGGGTAAAGTCCTGCCCACGCCGGATCTCAGCAATCACAGAGCGCACCTGGCGCACCGGTAGGATCACGCTGCGGCTGATTTGCCATAACAACAGCGATAACAACAACACCAGCAACACAAAACAACTGACCGACATGGTTTTACTGCGACTGAGCGCCTGCGCCAACTCGCGGTCAACCTGTTGTTTCAACGCCGTCATTTGCTGCTCAGTGGCATGAATGGAGGCACGCATCACATCCATCATGCCATCATCCTGGTGCAAACCAATTTGCACAAAAGCTGCCACTAAACTCTGAAAGGCGCTGTCGTAGTGCTGTAAAGCAGTCAAGGCATCGCCACTGAGCATTGGTGTTAACAACGCTACTTTTTGCTGAAACAACTGCTGCTCTTTCAGGCTCAGTCTTAACTGAAAATCCTTTTCATGCCGGCGCAGTTGCAGTACTAAATTTGCCTGTTGCAACTCGCCGTTCTTCAGCAACAGTTGCTCCAACTGACGGGCGGCAGAACGCATTTCTGCAGTCAGCCCCTCGTTTTCGGTTAAACCTGCGGTAATGCGCAAAGCACTGATTTTCTGAAAATCAGCGCCATAACTCAGCAACAATTGTTCAAACTCGGTGATGCCCTGAGTTTCAATATCAAAACCTGTCAGCTCAGTGCGCAGTTTGGTTAAATCCTGCTGCAAAGCAGCCACCGCATTTTGATGATGACTGGCATATTTTGCTTCCAGCCGCAGTAAAAAATTCTTTTCGTGGTTGCGCAATTGCACCACCTGCCGGCTGATGGTATGCGCCGTGACATTCGCCTCCCCCAGCAAATGCTGGCGATTGCTTTGCTGTAACATAATTGCCAGTAACAACAACATGCCGCAGGTGACGGCAACAGAAATCGCAATTAAACGCTGATGGATGGTAAAACTTCGCAGAGATGGCATAAGGCCTCTTGTCAGATCGGACGGAAAAACGCGGATTACAATTGGATGACAATTATACCAGCCGATAAAACTTGATGACTATCAAATGCATGGCTGCAATGGTCAGTTGGACAAATAACCAGCAAACCGTAACTAACTTAGTGACAATGAGCAGCCACTCCCTCTATGTAAGAGCTTTCAATACACGACACGAATGCAAGATCATACTGGACCTGTTTGATATCCAGCAGTTAAAATAGCGCAGTTGATGATCAAAGTTGGACACCGCTGGCAGCATCGTTTTGCTATTTCACAGCATTTTTTGCCGGGCGGAAAAAAATCATGCTATAACAAGCAACACTGCCAACGCTGCTGTGTCCGACCCGCTTGGTTCACTGTGTCAGTTAACAAGGAAGTATCACCATGGATTTGGTACCAATTTTTATTTTAGTGCTGCTGACCATCATCGCCATTACACTGGTGCTTATCTCAATTAAACTGACCGATTTACTGGCGGAGAGTAAAGCCAGTCGTACTGCAGTGCAAAATATCGAGTCTGATGAATTATTCCGCCAGAGTTATCAGAATCAGCAAGCCCGGCTATCGCAGGCACAGCACACCGAACAAATTCTGACGCTGTTACAAGGTATGCAGCATTTACTCAGTAGCAGACTGCGGGGCGATAAAACGGTCACGCCAGTGCCAGGCAGCGAAAAAACCGTGTTATACAGCGCGGAACAACAGCCACAACATCGTTTTCAGAATAATTCCCACGGCTAACCACCGCTGATGTGACTCAAAACAGCCAGTGCAGCAGCTTTTGCGCTGAAATTGCCAGCAATCGGCGATAGAAAGCTGCAATGCGGGTTGACACTGCTGCGCTGGCGTTTGATCATACCAAACTGTTTCTTGCCGCGTTGTGAGCCTGTTCATCAGCTGCGGCCCCTTTCCGGCAGCCTCTGCTGCCCCTGATGGAATTACATCTGATGTCAGCTCAACATGCGCAAACAACTTTTCTCTGGGGTTTTGGTTTAGGTCTGGCGGCGTCAGCGCTGCTATTTTATATCTGGCATACCGAAAGCCTGATCCAATTGCAGCAGGAATGGCTCAGTCAGCAGCAGCAACAACAGCAACAAAACCAGCGCAGTGTAAAAACCCGGTTAGAAACCATTGATCTGCTGATGAAAAGTTACAGCATCAGTGATGGCACTGAAGATCAGGATATGCGTGCAGAGCTTATTCGCAATCAGCATTTAGTGTTGTTACAGCAAGTACAACAACAAGCAGGCGTCGATATCAGTGATCTGCTGGATCCGGCCCGGCCTTTTAATTCGGCTCAACTGTACGCTGCTTTGTTAAGGATTAAACAACAACATGAGAAGAACAGTGCCCGCCAACAGCTCGATCAACGTGTTTTACAACAAAACGCGCCAACTGTAGCTGCTGGCTGAGTTTTTTTTCCATCCCAGACTTTTCGTCTGCTCATTTACGCGTACACTAGGACTATTCTGGTTCTGGTGTGAGATGGAATGAAACCAGTGCTACCCGTTAATGAAGCCGAACGCCTTGAAGCGCTTTATCAGTTAAAAGTACTGGACAGCGCACCTGAACAGGCTTTTGACCAGCTGGCGCAACTAGCGGCACTGATTTGTCAGACGCCAAGCGCCACTGTCAGTCTGATTGATTTAGACCGGCAATGGTTTAAAGCCAAAGTCAATCTGGATGTCACACAAACCAGCCGGGCCGATTCGATTTGCGGTTTTGCCATTCTGACGCCGGATAAAGTCACTTATATTCCAGACACCTTTACCGACCAGCGTTTGCTTGGTCATGCCACCACCACAGCTGAAGTACCGGTGCGGTTTTATGCCGGCGCCCCCTTGCGACTGCAGCCAGATTTGGCCGTCGGCACGCTGTGCGTGTTTGATGCCGAGCCACGCCAACTGACACCAGCGCAGTTACAGGCTTTAACTTTACTGGCAGATCAGGCTGTCACCTTGTTAAAACACCGGCTGGTGGCTCTTGCCAGTCAACAGCAACAACATACCCTGACCACTATTATTGAAAACGTGCCAGTGTTGTTGGGTCAGGTGGATGCGCAGCTGCACTTTATTTTCTGCAATCAGAAATATCAGCAATGGTTTGGGCTGGCGCCGGCTGAACTGATTGGCAAATCTATTCCGGATGTGTTTGGTGAAGCAGCGCTGAGCTTTCATCAGCCATGGCTGCAACGTGCGCTAGCCGGCGAGCAGGTCGAATTTATTGCACCAAAAAGCTACGGTCGTATTTTAAACACTGGTTTGGTGCCACAATTGAACGAACAAGGTCAGGTTGCTCATCTGATTATTATGGCCACCGATATCACAGAGCAGCACCAGCAACAGGAAAAAATCCAGCAAGAACGGGATCGGATGGACGCCATTATCCACGGCACTAATCTGGGCACCTGGGAATGGCACATCCAAACTGGCAAAACCATCTACAATAACCGCTGGTACAATATTTTAGGGCTGCCGACCGAATTAGAAACAGATGTAACCTTATGGCGTTCTTTGTTACATCCGGACGATAAAACTCAAGCCGAAATCCAGTTACATCAACATTTCGAAGGGACAACCCCATTCTACGACAGCCGCTTCCGGATGCGTCATGCCCAGGGTCATTGGGTCTGGGTGCATGCGGTAGGCAAAGTGATGAGCTGGGATCAACAAGGGCGTCCCTTGCTGATGTTTGGCACCCATACCGATATTTCCGCCGATATGGCGCGCGAGAACGAAATCTTATCGACCCGTTCCTGGTTACAGGCCATCGTTGATTCCTCAACTGAAGTAGCGATGATCTCAACAGATCCAACCGGGCAGATCCAGTTGTTTAATACCGGTGCCGAGCGGATGTTAGGCTACAGTGCCAGTGAAGTGGTTGGCCTGCAAAGCCCGGCATTTTTTCATGATGTCGCCGAAATACAACGCCGCTCGGCGCAACTGAGTGTCGAATTTCAACAAGATATTCAGGGCTTTGATACCTTTGTTTACAAAGCTCGCATCGGCGTCAGTGAAACCAGACAATGGACTTATCTTTGCAAAAACGGCGAACGTAAACAGGTCCGTCTCAGTGTTTCGGTGATGCGCGATCAACATGGTCAGGTGTTGGGTTATCTGGGAGTCGCCATCGACATTACCCAACTGGAGCAACTGAACCATGCACTGCTGCTGAGCGAACAACGTCACCGCTCTATGTTAGAAAACCTGCCGGGGGTGGTTTATCGCTGCATCAATGATGCCCATTGGACCATGTTGTTTATCAGTGACGAAGTGGAAAAACTGACCGGCTACCCGGCAAAACAATTTATCCGTAACAAGGCAGTCACTTTCGAAAAAATTACTTATCCTGCCGACAGACTCAGTAACCGCATTACGGTTGAAACTGAGCTGGCCAATCATGCCAGATTCAGTGTCGAATACCGCATCCGTCATGCCAATGGTCAATTGCGTTGGGTGCAGGAACTGGGACGTGGCATTTTCGACCAAAACAATAAGTTATTGTTTATTGATGGTTTTATCTGGGACATTACCGCACAAAAAGAAGCCCGGCTCGAACTGCGGGCCAGTGAACAAAAACTGTCGTCGTTGTATCAACTGGCCCCACTGGCAATAGTGCTGAGTAGTTTTCCACAAACCACAGTGCTGGAAGCCAATCCGGCCTTACAACAAATGCTGGGATACCCCGCTGAGCAACTGACAGGTGTCACCTTGACGGAGCTAGTGGCACAACCCTATACCCATCTGTGTCAGCAGCATTTAGCTGCGCTGCAACAAGATGGCCGCTTTGGGCCAGATGAACTGGAGCTTATTCATCAGCAGGGCCACCGGGTGCCTGTGGTGCAAAGCGGTATTCTGATTGAGGGTTTACATGGCGAGTTACAAATTTGGTCGATTATTCAGGATATTACTGAGCACAAACGAATTGAACTGATGAAAAACCAGTTTGTCTCTATGGTCAGCCACGAACTCAGAACTCCCTTGACGGCGATTTCCGGTGCACTTGGGTTGATTGGTGGTGGCGCTTTGGGGGCTGTGCCACAACCCTTGCAGCATATGCTGACCATAGCGCAGGAAAACAGCCATAAACTCAGTCAGTTAATTAATGATTTATTGGATATTGATAAACTGGTGGCCGGCAAAATGCAATTCCAGTTTCAGCGCTGTCAGATGCTGGATTTATTACAGCAAAGCATCCTGCACAATCAGCCTTATGCCGACAAGTATCAGGCCAGTATCGACCTGCAGGTTGCCACGGACGCCGCCACAGTGGAAGCAGAACTTGATCCGATGCGCTTTCACCAGGTGATGGCGAATTTACTGTCCAATGCCGCCAAGTTTGCCCCGCTCGGTTCGCAAATTCAGGTGCGTTTAAGCCAAACCACTCAGGAAGTGCTGGTGGCAGTACAGGATCAGGGCCCGGGCATCAGTGCTGAATTCCAGCAGCGAATGTTTGAGAAATTCTCGCAGGCTGATTCAGCCGACGCCCGCAACAAAGAAGGTACCGGCCTTGGTCTTGCCATCGTCAAAGAACTGACCGAGCGGATGAACGGCTGGATTAGTTTTGACACCAAACTGGGCGAAGGCACCTGTTTTTATCTGCACTTCCCCCGCAGCCACATTGGCACAACCAGGTAGCCCTAACGCCATCAGTGGCGCTTTAATCACCCACCAGTTGGCTTAACACCACCTGGTTACGGCCACCGCTTTTCGCCTGATACAATGCCTGATCGGCCCGTTCAATCACCACGTCCGGCATTAAGCTATCAAGGCCTGCGGCAATACCGGCACTAAAAGTACAGGAAAAGCTTTGGCCATCGCTGGCGCTGAAGGGTAAGCGGGCAAAAGCCTGACGTAATTTATCAATCACCACAAAAGCACGTTCCAACGGACATTCAGGTAACACCAGTAAAAATTCTTCACCGCCATAACGGCCGATAATGTCAGTTTTGCGCAACTGCTGTTTCAGTAAATTGGCCAGACTGGTGATCACCTGATCCCCAGTCAGGTGACCGTAGTTGTCATTGACCTTTTTAAAATGGTCGATATCCAACATCACCACGCTGACCTGTTGCTGATGGCGTAAACTGCGTTCTAACTCACCAGCCAGTCGTTCTTTGACATGGGCGTGTTGCAACAACCCTGTCAGACTATCTTTGGTCATCACTTCAGCCAGTTGCCGCGCTCGCTGCGCTCTGGCAAAAATCGCTACCACCAGCGCATTATCGCTGATCGGCTTGGTCAGAAAATCATCGCCGGCTTTAATCAGTACTTCCAGTTGACGCTCGCTGTCGGTCTCGGCGGATAAATAAATAATTGGCACCCCCAGCCACTCATCCTGCAACCTGATCAACTGCGCCAGTTCCGGACCTGTACACTGCGGCATATTGACATCCAGCAGGATCACATCCGGATGAAACTTGCGTAAACCAGCAAAAATATCGGCCGGATTGGTCAGTATCTCTGCTCTCAGGCCAGCTTTTTCCAACACCAGCGCATAATGTTGCGCTAATAGCAGATCGTCATCAACAATCAGCACCCGAAAAGCATCCCGCTCCCGCACTGCCAGCAAGCGTTGTAACCTGGCTTCCAGCGCAGAGGCATTTAACGGTTTGACAAAATAACCTAAAGCACCGCTGCGGACGGCCTGCAGATAATGTTCAAAATCATCGTGGCTGGTCAGCACAAATAACGGCACTTGCCGCGCCAATTCCAGCCGGTTAATAAAATGCAGCCCGGTTTCGGTTTCTGCCGGCAATTCGATATCCAGCACCAGTGCATCTGGTATTTGCCGCGCCAGTGCCAGTTCCAGTTGCGCCAGCGACTGAAACCATTCGACCTGATAACCAAAAGTGCCTAGGGTCAGACATAAATGCCGGGCGGTTTCGCCCTCATCTTCCAGCAGATAGATCAGCACAGCTTTTTTCGCCGGGCTGCTTTCTTTCACTTTTGGCGTTTGCAGTGGCTTAGGTTCCTGCAGTCGTAATGCGGTAAATTGCTGTTGCAATTGCGTTATTTCAGCCAACAACGGCAGCTGTTCCCGCGCCAACCAATTTTTACATTGTTGTTCCAGCGCTTTAGCCTGTACGCCGAGGCCGGGGAAACCAAAAGTACCAGCCGAACCGGCCAGACTATGGAAACGTCGCATCAAATCTGACACAGGCGCCCGCCACTCCACGACAGCATCCAGCAGATTAATTTGCTGCTGTAAGGCAGGAAGTTCCTGTTGTAACCGTTGCAGGTATTGTTGTTGCAACTGGGCCAGTTGCTCGGCAAGATCCTGATTTTGCTCGCTCATACACCAATGTTTTTCAGAAAAGGCTGGGTTTACTATAGCAAATCCTGCTCAACAACCAAGCCTTTCCTGCAATCCCAGTCAGTTACAGCCGCACTGTCAGGCCCTGTGCCAGACTTTGCCGATAGGTCAGATAAGATGGAATAGCGCCCAACAGCAGCGCCAATGCCGCCAGTCCGGCCAATAAAGTCGCAGTATGCTGATGCCAGGGCAAGACCGAAATCACCAGGCCATACTGATTACTCAGCACTGGTTGCAGACACCACAATGCCAAACATAACAAGGCAAACGCCAGCAACATACTGCCGAGCGTAATCAAGGCCACTTCCAGTTCGATTAACCAGAACAACTGGATGGGTCTGGCACCCACGGCGCGCAAAATCGCCATCTCGCGTTGCCGCTCTTTCATCGCCGCTAGCAAGGTGGTGATCATCCCGACCAATGCCGCTATCAATACCAGCAAGGTGATGAGCAGCAATAAGTTTTCCACCATTGACAACATTTGCCACAACTCAGCCAAAGCTGCGCCCGGTAAAATAGCGGTCAGGGGTTCAGCTTTAAATTCATTGATTTGCCGCTGCAGGGCAAAAGTAGCAACCTTTGATTTTAACCCAAGCATAAAAGCGGTAATTTGACTGGGCTGTAACGCCGCCAACTCTGCTTCGCTCAGTTTTGGACTTTGGCCAGGTCTAGGGGCTGTGCCTTGCCAGCCAAGGTGAATGGCTTCAATCCCTTCCAGACTGACGTGCACACTTTGATCAACCGGAGTGCCGGTCGGCTGTAAAATACCCACGACGGTAAAAGGCTGGTCTTTATGCTGACTAAAACTCACGGCACCAACGCCATGCGACAAAATGATCTCGCTACCGAGCTGATAACCGAGTTTTTCCGCCACTGCTGCGCCAAGCACGGCCTGATAGACACCGGCAAAGGCCTGACCGCTGGCGAAAGCAAGGGGCTGCTGCTGACCATAACGGAAATACTGGAAATAATCCGCCGTGGTCCCAATGACGCGAAAGCCGCGGTGCGAGTCGCCCAGCGCCAGCGGAATGGCCCAGGCCACCTGACGATGCGCTTTAATGGTCTGATAATGTTGCCAACTGATATTATTGGTGGCATTACCCAGCCGAAATACACTGTAAAGCAATAAATTTAACTGGCCGGAACGCGCGCCGACAATCAAGTCTGTCCCTGACACTGTACTGGTAAAACTGCGTTTGGCCTCCAGCCGCAAATGATCGATACCCAGCAGCAACATGATACTGATGGTCAGCGACAACAACGTCATCAGCACTGTCCCCTTGCGGTGCCACAAGCTGAGTCTGGCTAATTTGCTAATCATATGGACTCCTCGGTCGCCTTTGATGCCACCGGCTCGACAGGCTGCACCCCAAGCGACAATTGCGCCATTTGCAACTGCCAGTGAAAATAATGCGCCAGACTGGCATCATGACTGACAAAAATCACTGTGGTGCCACAACGGTTGGCTTCGCTCAGCATCAAGCGGATAAATAAATCGCGATTATCGGCATCCAGTGCCGAAGTGGGTTCGTCGGCAATCAGCAGTGCCGGTTCGTTGAATAAAGCCCGGGCAATCGCCACCCGTTGTTGCTGACCAACACTCAGTCTGGCAGCAGGCTGCGACCAGAGCTCTGGCGCCATATCCAGCGCCTGCAATAACTGTTCAGCCCGCACCCGTCCGTGTTGTGGTTTGCGATCAGCAAACTCGCCCGCCAGCAACACATTATCCAACACCGACAAATAATTGATTAAATTCAGTTGCTGAAACACCACACCAATCTGGCGGGCGCGGATGGCATCACGTTTGGCTGGCCGCGCCGGCTGGAATAATTCACCGCGAATACGGATTTCGCCCTGGGTCAGCGCATGGATGCCAGAGAGCAGATTCAGCAAGGTAGTTTTGCCCGTTCCAGAGGCGCCACGGATAAATAAATGTTGACCGACCGCCAGTTGTAGCTGAGTGATATCCAGCTGAAAGCTGGGCTGATCCGGCCAGTTAAAATGAAAATTTTTGAGTTCAAGCGCAGGAAAATTCGGTTCTGAAGACACTGCAAATCCAGACAAAGTGATATGATGTTGAGCAATTATTACTTTATAACATAAGCGCGAGAGTAAGCTCCAATGGTGAAGCCGTTATTGATAGGATTATTCCTGAGTCTGGTCGCATTTGGCAGCAATGCAGCCCAAAGCAAAGCCGCCAGCGCCGCGTCTACTGAAGTACTGACGCTGGAATGGGTTGATTTGTTGCCAGCCGAAGATCTGGCCAAAATGAATGCGCTGCCTGAAATCAGCCATGAAGGCGGTGAAGGTCCGGCCACAGGCTTAAAACCAGCCAATACCCCAGCGGATCAAGCCTGGGATCAGGTGATGCAGTCTGCCAATGTCAAAGGTGAACTGAACGGTAAAAAAGTGCGGGTGCCGGGTTTTATCGTGCCGATTGAGTATGACGATAAACAAAATATTACCGCCTTTTTTTTAGTGCCTTATTTTGGTGCCTGTATCCACGTACCGCCACCACCACCAAACCAAATTATTTATGTCACTGGCGCCAAAGGTCTGAATGCAGAGATGATTTACAATCCATTCTGGATTGAAGGCACCTTGACCACAGACAGCATGAGCCATGATTTGGCGAACTCGGCTTATAGCATCAAAGCAGATAAAGTCAGCGAATACGTCTACGAATAAGCCAGCCAACGGCTGAGTCTGGCAGCAGATTCAGCCGTTGGCAGTTACCGCAATTTCAACTGGTTGTTGCTCTTGCTTAATTCTGCAGCGCCAGCTTCCCCATCAATCAACCATTGCAGCTTGATGGTTTCCACCCCAGTCGCCAACGTCGTTAACGCCAGTTGCAACTGTTTCAGTTGCTGCGGGTGCTGACAGAGTAATTGCAAATTGGCATAAATATCGGCATGACCTTCGGTGTGACCTTCAGTGTAACCTTCGGTATGACCATGCTGATGTTCATCTTGTTGTTCAGAGCGCACATCGTGGCTGCTGACCTTACAACCTGCCGCCGCATCGACCACAAACCAATCGCCACTGCGCAGCATCTGTAGCTGTTGTTGCAGTTTTTGCTGTTCTGCTGCCGTTTTTGGCTGATGTTCAAAACCGACAATATTACCGGCAGCTGTCACCAGCGCGACTTCAGCTTCATTGCCATCCAGCACAAAAGTCAGTGTCGCTTCGCCATGGACGTGACTGCCATGGCTGGTCATTTCTTCCGCTTGTAAGGCGCTACTGAGCCAAAGTGGCAACAGCAGACAGGCCCATGTTTTTGTGTTGTTCATTCATCGCCCTCCGAAGCATCATGCTGCATTGATGTTAACCTTGCGCTTTGGGATTGTCACCCCGCCACCGAGAAAAGGCAGCGCCAGCGTCGCCACAGCGTTATTGTGATACTATAACAAAAAAAACACCTGCACCAGCGACACTGCGACCAGATGGCCTGGCGCGTAGTTCAGCACCGGACAAGCTGATCTTTTTACCCTGGCAGCGCGTATCCCCCAGACTTTCTTTGTTAAGGTCCTGCGCTGTATGGCAAAACTTATTCTGATCCTGGGGGATCAACTCAGTCCGGCGCTGGCCAGTTTGCGCCAATGGCAAGCCGGTGATCTGGTGCTGTTGGCCGAAGTGCAGGCTGAAGCCAGTTATGTCGGACACCATAAGCATAAAATTATTTTAATTTTTAGTGCGATGCGACATTTTGCCCAAAGCCTGCGCTCGCAAGGTGTACCAGTGCAGTATCTGGATTATCAGCAAAAGCTGGCTTCATTGTTTGAAGCCATAGCACTGACCTTACAACAACAGCCTGAACTTGACGAGGTGCTGCTGACCCAGCCGGGTGAATACCGACTGAGCGCTGAGATTGCCGGCTGGTCTGAGCGGCTACAGAAAAAAGTGACGGTGCTGGAAGATGATCGTTTTATCGCCAGCACCGTGATGTTCCAAAGCTGGGCCAAAGGCCGCAGCCAATACCGGATGGAATATTTTTACCGCGAAATGCGCCGCTATACCGGCCTGCTGATGCAAGGCCATGAACCTGTGGGTGGCAAGTGGAATTATGATGCCGACAACCGTAAAGCTTGCCCGCCGGATCTGGTGTTTCCCGAACCAAACGCCATCACACCAGATGCCATCACCAGCGAAGTGATGGCCTTGGTTGAAACGCAATTTGCTAGCAATATCGGCCATGCCGCCGACTTTAAGCTGGCTGTCACAGGCCGGGAAGCCCGCGCGGTTTTTCTGGATTTTGTCGAACGGCAGCTGCCGTTATTTGGCCAGTATCAGGATGCCATGGTGCTGGAGCAACCGTTTTTATTTCACAGCATCTGTTCGATGTATCTGAATATTGGTTTGCTGGATGCGCGGTGGATGTGTCAAAAAGTAGCTGCCGCCTACCAGGAAGCTAAGGTACCGCTCAATGCCGCTGAAGGATTTATCCGCCAAATCATTGGCTGGCGCGAGTATGTACGTGGCTTGTATTGGTTGCTGATGCCCGAGTATAAAGAGCGTAATCAACTGGCTGCCAACCGGCCACTGCCGTCTTTTTACTGGCACGGCAACACCAAGATGCGTTGTATGCAGCAGGCCATTGGTCATACCATTCGTCATGCCTATTCGCATCATATTCACCGCCTGATGATTACCGGCAATTTTGCCTTATTGGCAGGATTGTCAGTGCGGCAAGTCACTGACTGGTATCTGGCAGTCTATGCGGATGCCTTTGAGTGGGTCGAATTACCCAACACCCTTGGCATGGCATTATTCGCCGATGGCGGTGTACTGGCTTCTAAACCTTATGCTGCCAGTGGCAATTATATCCAGCGGATGAGCAACTATTGCCAGCATTGTCATTATCAGGTGAAAACAGTCACCGGCGAGCTGGCCTGCCCATTTAATGCCTTGTATTGGGATTTTCTTGACCGCAATCAGCCGCAACTCAGTACCAATGCCAGGTTACAATTGGCGTATCAGCAGTGGCGGCGCAAAACCGACACCGAGCAACAAGCGATCCGGGCCAAAGCAGCAGACTTACTGATCCATCTGGAGCAACTGTAATGAGTACCCTGGTGCTGCTGAATGATGTGCTGCGCCTGACCGATAATCCGTTACTGTGTCACGAACACTGGCTGACAGACCGGATTGCGCCAGGCTTAAAAATAGCGCTGCTGGTGCTGGACCCGACCCAATGGACAGGCCAGCAATTTCAGCAAGCACGTGCCAGCGCAAGCCGGCTGCAACAACAGCTGCAGTTGGTTGAGTTTTTCCGCGCCCAATTGCAGTCCCATGGCATCGCACTGCATTGTGTTTGGCAACCGCTGCCACAGGCCATCAAAGCGCTGGCGCAGCATTATCAAGCCCGGCAGCTTGTTGTAGCGCAGCCGCTTGGCAGCGAAGAGCAGCAATGGTTGCAGCAAATCCAGCAAGACAGCAGCCTGTCGCTGCAAATTCAGCAGTTGGACGCCAACAGTTTATTGACCAGCGATTTAGCCCCTGAGCTGGCGAGTCTGCCACTCACCTTCAGTCAGTTCAGACGCGCGCGGGAACCTGAGCTTAAAGTCAGTCCGGCTTCGGCTGTGCAGATCAGCGGCCACTGGTGTTGCACTGTCCCGGCTGAACTTGCTGCTGACTGGCAACAATTACTGCGCACAACCGGCGTACCGTCGCAGCATTGCGCCAATTTACCGACCGAACCACAGCAACAACAACGTTTTAACGACTATTTGTACCAGCAGCAGGCGATTTTGCACTACAAACAAAGCCGCAATGGCTTTTGCGGCGACTGGTACGCCAGTTTTGTTTCTACTGCATTGGCGCGCGGCACCTTGTCTGCCCGCTGGCTGTGGCAACAAATTTTGCAATTTGAACAGCGTCATGGTCAGTCGGAATCGAGTTATTGGTTGCGTTTTGAGCTACTCTGGCGCGAATTTTTCCGCTGGCAACTGCGGAAAATTGGCCGGCAACAATTTAGTTTCCAGGGCCAAAGCCAACAGCCACTCCCAGCCCCGGCCGGTGATTTATCCGCACAACAACAGCGGTTCCAGCGCTGGTGCAATGGCCAAACCGGCGTTCCCATTATTGATGCAAACATGCGGTATTTACAGCAACAGGGTCTGATGTCCAACCGCGGTCGCCAGTTGGTGGCCAGTTATCTGGTATTTGATTTAGCGCTGGATTGGCGTTGGGGCGCGGCTTTTTTTGAGCAGCAACTGCTTGATTATGATGTCGCCAGTAACTGGGGCAACTGGGCTTATATTGCTGGTGCCGGCCCTCAGCCTGGTCGCTGGTTTAACAGTATCAAACAAGCACTCAGCTATGATCCGGACGCAGCTTTTGTCCATCAGATGTTGCCATTTTTATCAGGTCAGGGCCCGCAGTTACACCGCCCCTATCCGATTGCGGGTTGGCCTGCGCCGCAGCACCCATTATGGCAGCCGTTGTTACCATTCCTCTGCCCGCCTGCCATTGAGCACCCTGATGCTGACACTGGTCTGGTTTAAACGCGATCTGCGCATCAGTGACCATGCGCCGCTGTATCAGGCCAGTCAACGCGGTGCTGTGCTGCCGCTGTATATTATTGAACCTGATTATTGGCAACAACCCGATACCTCACTCAGGCAGTGGCAATTTGTCGCAGAAGCATTACCGCTGTTGGATCAACAATTACGCCAATTAGGCCAGCCGCTGCTGGTCAAACGTGGCGCTGCCAGCCAGGTGATCCGTGAGTTATGCCGGCAATGGCCAATCAGCGCTGTGTACAGTCATGAAGAAACCGGTAATTTATGGAGTTATCAGCGTGATTTAGCCGTCGGCAGGCTGTTACGCGAACTGGCCATTCCATGGCAACAATTCCGCCAATTTGCGGTATTCCGGCCATTAGCTGACCGGGATCTGTGGTTCAGTCAAGCCGATAACTGGCTGAAAACTCCTTTGGTGCCAACCCCACAGCAATTACCATCATTATGGCCAGCGACAGCTTCATGCCAGCAGCTATCAGCTCAGTTACCGCTGGCTGATTTGTTGCAATTATGGCGACCGCAACGCCGGCAAGATTTACCACTCTGCGTGCAGCCCCAGCGGGCGGCGGATTTACCCGCAGTGCTTGGCAGCTTTTTTCAGCAGCGCTGCCACAATTACCAGCGCCATATTTCACTGCCAGCCAAAGCCAGCCAGAGCTGTTCAAGGCTCAGCCCTTACCTGAGTTACGGCATGCTGAGTTTGCGTGCCTTACAACAACAATGTTATCTGGCAATCAAACAAAGCTCTCAGACCGGTAAACAACGGGCGCTGGCCGCATTTTTCAGCCGGTTGCGCTGGCATTGTCACTTTATGCAGAAATTAGAAGATGCGCCGCAGTTTGAAGTCAGTAATATGCATCCGGGTTTTGATGGCATGCGGGAAACCGATTTTTGCCCGCTGAAATTCCGCGCTTTTTGTCAGGGCCAAACCGGCTATCCACTGATTGATGCCGCGATGCGTTGCCTGCTGGCCACCGGCTGGCTGCATTTTCGCGGCCGCGCTATGCTGGTGGCTTTTGCCGCCTATCATCTATGGTTGCACTGGCGGCCAACCGCTTTGCATCTGGCACAATGTTTTGTTGACTATGAACCGGGTATCCATTACCCGCAAATCCAGATGCAATCCGGCACCACCTCAATCAACCCCTACCGGATGTACAATCCGCTTAAACAAAGTCAGCAAAAAGACCCGGATGGCGATTTTATCCGCAGCTGGTGTCCTGAACTTGCCAGACTGCCAGATAGTTGGTTACACAGCCCCTGGCTGTTACCAGCGAACTTGCAACAGCACTATGGCGTGTTGCTGGAGCGCGACTACCCGGCGCCGATAGTGCAACTTGAAGCTGCCATGCGTCAGGCCAGGCAGCGACTGACCGACTGGAAACAGCAACAACAGAGTGCAGAATGGCGTCAGCAACAACAACAGATTGTCAGTCGCCATGCCAGCCGGAAAAGACCAGCCGCAAGGCGTCAGCAGACTGACGAAATAGCAAAACAGCTGACGATGTTCAGCGATGACTAGCGCAGCGAGTAGTTCTGCGAACAGGGCAAAAAAGCGAGCTGCAGCGCTGACGGAAAAACTCGCTTTCGGCGCTCCCCTCAGGGCCGGAGTTTGCCGATAGCCTCAGTGTATAGCTGACAAAAGTTTAACAATGAAAAAGTTTAACGATGAGCAAAATTGAGCAATAACCAGACTATCCTTCACTGCACGAGCGGTCCCCCTTGCTGACCACCACTGCTCAGCGTCTCTTATTGAGTACGGCGGGCTTGAACAAACAACTCTGGCGGTAGTTGATCGAGCCAGAGTTGCAGACGCCTGATCAGTTGCAGCGCATCCTGATAAAAACCGGCATCAATCCGCTGCCAGTCATCGTCGGGGGTATGGTACTGGGCATGAGTGCCGACCCCGATATAGAGATATGGAATGCCAGCCCGACGAAAGACGGCATGATCACTGGCTCGGCTCCAATCCACATCAGTGTTATTTTTTGCCGCCGCACTGCTGCGGCGCCCTTCAGGTGCAAATACCAGTTTCACTGCATTTTGCGCAAGCGGCAGCACATCTTTTACGGCCGGAAAATCACGTTTACCAGCCAGATAAAGCCGGTTGGCTGCTTCTCCCCGGCCAACCATATCTAAATTCAGATTAAAGAGTATCGCCGCCAATGGCACCGGTGGCTGCGCTAAAAAAGCTCTGGCGCCCTGCAGATGGCTTTCTTCGGCATCTGTCGCTACAAATAAATAAGAATATGCCGGACATTGCTGCTGCGTCAGTGCTGCCAGATATAATAAAGCTGTCACCCCGGAAGCATTATCGTCTGCACCATTAAATATTTTACTCCCCCGCACCGGCAAATGATCATAATGGGCTGTGACCACCAGGTATTGTGCCGGATACACACAACCACGCCGGTATCCAACCAGATTGACCCCTTGCCGCTTGCGGCCAAACAAAAAAGCCTGCTGGTAATCCTGACCTATTGGCTGCAAACCCAGTTGCTGATAACGCTGTGTCAGATATTGCCGGGCTAGTGCGCTCCCTGCCGAGCCTGGACTTCGTCCGGCCATTTCATCGGCAGAGAGTTGTTGTAAATCTTGCCATGCCAATGCAAATAAGTCCGTCGTACTGGCATGGGTGCCAGGGAGCAGCAACAACCAACAGTAACTAATCAGACTGCATCGCAATGGCATTTAACAATCCAATTTTAAAGTTATACCTATTCTGCTCAAGCCGGTCATGTGCATACTTGCGGGCAGATTTCATCGACTCCCGCGCCTTTTCTGTATTTCCCTGGGCATAATAAACCTGCGCTAAACCAAAGTGAGCCTCACTAATGCCAGCTTGTAGTTTTAACGCCTGGCGAAAAGACAGTGCGGCTTGCGGGTAAGCACCTTGCTCTAACGCCTCATTGCCGAGCATCACAAAATAATACGGATTGCTGCTACGACGGGCTTCAATTTTTTGTAGTAAACGATAGGCTTGTGCTTGGCGGCCAGTCCGCTCATATAAAGTTGCCAGATTTGACAAGGTATTATTATTGTCTGGTTCAATTTGCAAACTTAAGTGATAGATTTGCTCAGCAGCCACCAGCATCTCTTTTTTACGATATAACACCGCCAGATTATTCCAAATTTCGGCCTGCTGTTCCGACTCCGCCAATGCCGCCTGTAAATATTTATAAGCCAAATCAAAGTCATTAGCCAAGATCGCATCGGCAGCTTTATTATTGTAAAACATCGCAATGACGTTCGATTTACTGATAATTTTTGATCTTGGCTGCATCCCGATATTGGCTCTGTCAAAGTCAATCAGAAAGGTTTCAAGCTGAATTTTCATGCCATTACTCAGCTGTTGCAGGATCCGTGGCGAAATCCGTAAATTTACATGACCGTTTAACACACTTTTACCATCCCGGCTGACCCAGAATTCCGGCACATCCACGTCCTGAAACTCAGCGCGAAACCCTGTAGCTTCTGCCAGTGCAGCCGCAAGAATAGTCAGGCTAAGACAATTCGCAACCCTTAACCTGAGTGTTTCCGAGGCGGTCAAAGTCGCATCATTCATATATTCCAGCAATTTGCGTTTGTCGTCATTGAAGATAAATTTGAGTAACGCCAGCTGTTGTTGTTCGGCATGCTCTTCCACCAGCACTTTTTTGCGCACTTCACTGATCACTTCAGGTGACAAATAAAAAATTTCAGCACTGGATTCGATCTCAGTATCGACAGGTTTAAATGCCTCGGGATAATAAATTTTAATGGTTGGATTGGCAGCAACCACGGACTGAGGGGCCATATTGGTTTGGCAGGCCGTGAGTAAAAAAATAGCGAAACAAGAAATGAGCCGGTCAAACCTATGGCTGAGTAGTTTTTGCATGACACTGCCCTGCTGAATAAAAACTCATCAAAGCATAGATGACAAAATAAATTCCGTCGAAATTATAACAAAAAGCTTACAACCGTCACCCAACCAAAAGGGCAACTTAAACGGACAGTGTGGACAGAGGAAAGAGGAAAGAGGAAAGAGAGGTCGGCCATGATTGCAATTCACAAAAACAAAAAATCCAGCATAAAGCTGGATTATTTGGTGCCTAGGGGGGGACTCGAACCCCCACGCCGCGAAGCGCTAACACCTGAAGCTAGTGTGTCTACCAATTCCACCACCGAGGCATGTGTTTTGCGTGTTTTACAACACGACTTTTAGTTGTCTGCGACTTTGGTGCCTAGGGGGGGACTCGAACCCCCACGCCGCGAAGCGCTAACACCTGAAGCTAGTGTGTCTACCAATTCCACCACCGAGGCATATGCCGCCGACGCCGTGCATATTATGCGCCGCCAACATTTCCGTCAACCCGCTATTGCAAAAAATCCGGCATTTTTAAACTGATCGTTTAAATGTTCAGCAAATAAAAAGACATCAATCTAAAATTTGGAAAATTTTACCCAGCTGAAGGCAGCATATGCTCCAAAGTGACTGATAAATATCGATCAAGCTTCAGGCAGATATAGTCAACCTTTTACTTCAAACCCTTCGGCTTTATCGAGCTGAAACAAACTACCTTCAGTTGTCGCTAACCGAACCAGCTCATCAATAATGACGCGCATTTTTGGCTGAATATAGGGGGTTTTCAGCCAGATCAGATGAATGGGCGTATGCTCTGCCAACTGATCATTAAATACCGACACCAGATCCCCTGTTTTTAACTGCTCAGCAACTAACCAAAGTGGGATCTGCACTAAACCAAGCCCGGCCAGTGCCGCGGCCAACATCGCTTCACAATCGGCAATTTCGTGCCGAACCGGAATATCAAATGATTCTGTGATACCGTCAGCGTTTTTCAACCGCCACTGCCGTTGTTGCCGCAAAGGCCAACCAACAATACACTGATGCTGTGACAGCTCAGCCTGATGTTTTGGCATGCCGTGTCGCTCGAAATAGCCGGGAGCTGCACAAATCACTCTTTTTTGTTCACCTAAACGGCGGGCAACCAGCTCCCCACTATCGTCCAGTTGCCCCACCCTAATCGCAAGATCGATGCCCTCTGCACTTAAATCGGCAGGCCTGTCATTAAAAGTGATCACTAACTCCAGTTGTGGATGTAGCTGCGCCAATTTAAGCAATGCAGGCAAAATAAATTTGCGGCCAAAAGCCACAGGTAATTCAATACGCACACGGCCTGCAGGAAGCTGTTGCTCACTGCTCAGTCTGCTTTGAGCTTGCTCCAGTATAGCCAGGGCCCTTTGACAATCTTGCAGGTATGCATCACCACTGTTAGTTAAACTCACCTTTCTGGTGGTTCTGTGCAATAGTCTGGTACCAAGCCGGTTTTCTAACCTGACTATACTTTTGCTTAATGCAGACCCCGTCATGCCTAATGCTTGCGCCGCTAAAGTAAAGCTGCCCAGCTCTGCCACCAGCACAAAATGCCGGACCTCAACAAATTGTTGATTGATCACACTGATTAGTTCCCGCTAAGACCGACTATAGTGAACCATAAAGACTTAATCAGTAAATGTAAATCCGTTATGCTGGTTTCACTCAGGCAGTATGTCTGCAACAACAGCCGGATAATGTAGTTGTGTTCTTGGGCTAACCGCTAAACAGCGATAACAGCCAACCGGTTCTTCTACCAGAGGTAAATGAATAATGACATCAACCAAAGAACTGCAAGATAAAGTGGCTTTTGTCCAGGGTGGTAGCCGTGGTATAGGTGCGGCAATTGTGAAACGTCTGGCCCGCGACGGCGCTGCTGTAGCCTTTACTTATGTTTCTTCTGCCACACAAGCCGAAGTGCTGGTGCAGGACATTGTCAAAGCCGGTGGTAAAGCGATAGCCATCAAAGCTGACAGTACAAACCCTGAGGCTATCCGCCATGCTGTGCGCGAGACGGTGCAACAATTTGGGCGTCTGGATATAGTGGTGAATAATGCCGGCGCTTTGATTTGGCAAAATATTGAACATCTGACGCTGGAACATTGGGAGCGCACTATCAACACCAATGTGCGAAGTGCTTTTATTGCCAGTCAGGAAGCGGCAATTCATATGCAAAATGGTGGACGAATTATCCATATTGGCAGTACCAACGCCGAAAGAGTGCCTTTTGCCGGTGGCAGTATATACAGCATGAGCAAAGCGGCTTTAGTGGGTTTAACCAAAGGTTTGGCCCGAGATCTCGGCCCAAGAGCTATTACGGTGAATAACATTCAACCGGGCCCCGTTGATACGGATATGAATCCGGCCGACATTGATGCGGCAGCACCGGTCAAAGCCATAGGCGCTTTAGGTCGTTACGGCAAACCGGAGGAAATTGCCGCTTTTGTGGCTTTTATTGCCGGTCCACAAGCAGGTTATATTACAGGTGCCAGCCTGATGATTGATGGTGGTTTTTCTATATAACAACGACCATCTGTTGTCATTGGATTAAAAAAGACGCCGGGCATATGCCCGGCGTCTTTATCATTCGCAGTACAACAGTTTTAACCGTCACTTCCGCTTAATATTTGGCTTTTTTAATTAAACCAATTTCTTCCAGTCGCTGCATCAGGTAATCGTTAGAGTTAATAGGCTCCGGATAACGATTCGGATTGTCTACACTGATACAAGAATCTAAAGTTTCAATGACATAATCCGGGTTTGGATGCATAAAAAACGGAATGGAATAACGCGGTTGACCAGCAGCGGCACCAGCTGGATTCACCACCCGGTGGGTGGTGGATGGCAACACATGGTTGGTCAGGCGCTGTAACATATCACCAATATTCACCACAATAGTGCCTTCAATGGTCGTCACTGGTAACCAGCTGCCATCACGGCGTAAAATTTCCAACCCTGATTCATGCGAGCCCACCAACAGGGTGATCAGGTTAATATCTTCATGCTGACCGGCACGGATAGACTGGGTTGACGTATCCGCGATTGGCGGATAATGAATAGGCCGCAAAATTGAGTTGCCGTAATTCACTTTATCCGCAAAATACTGTTGGTCTTGTTTTAAGAACAAAGCCAAAGCTTCCAGTACCTGACAACCCAAGGCTTCCAGCGCTGAATACAGCGCATAAGTCGCCTGTTTAAATTCCGGCACTTCTGTCGGCCAGACGTTTGGATACAGGCTTGGGTGTGGTGCCGGGCCGTTTAATTCACGGCCAACATGCCAGAACTCTTTTAAGTCCGGATGTTTACTGTCTTTGGCTTTTTCAACACCAAATCCGGTATAACCACGCGCACCACCCTGACCTGGTTGGTGGTACTGCGCTTTGACTTCAGTCGGCAAAGCGAAAAATTGCTTAATCGCTTGGTAGGTATTGGCGACCACTTCATCCGGAATACCGTGGCCACTAATGCCACAGAAGCCAAATTCAGTGTAAGCCTTGCCAATTTCGGCAACAAAGTTTTCTTTGTCGGTGGCAAACCGTCTGATATCTAAGGTTGGGACTTGTTGTTGAGTCATAGAACAGACCTGTTTTTCTTAAGTTAATTAGCCTAAAGAGAAGAAAAAGCCTGCAATAGCTGCTGACATTAAATTCGCTAATGTCGCAGCAAACAGTGCTTTTAAACCCAGCTGTGCAATATCAGGCCGACGACTTGGCGCCATGCTGCCAAGACCACCCAACAGGATGGCAATCGACGAGAAATTAGCAAAGCCACATAACGCAATGGTTACGATAATTTGCGTGTGCTCAGAGAGCTTGCCTTCCTGGACATACTTGATGAAATCCAGGTAAGCCACGAATTCATTAATTACTAACTTTTGACCGATAAAACTACCGGCTAAGCGGGCTTCTTCCCAGCTCACGCCCAGAATAAAGGCCAGTGGCTGGAACACATAACCGAAAATCAGTTGCAGCGTTAAACCTTCCACGCCCACCAGAGTGCCAGCCCAGCCGACGATGCCATTAATTAAAGCAATCAAACCAACAAATGCCAGTAACATAGCGCCTACATTCAGCGCCAGCATTAAACCACTGGCAGCGCCAGAAGCAGCGGCATCAATCACGTTGGTACTGCGCTCTTCCACACCAATTTCTGTCAGGGTATTTTTCGGTTGCTCCGTTTCCGGCACTAAAATTTTTGCCATCAGCAAGCCGCCCGGCGCCGCCATAAAACTGGCTGCAATCAGGTATTTTAGTTCCACGCCCATACCGGCATAACCTGCCAGTACTGAACCTGCCACCGATGCCAGACCACCGACCATGACCGCAAAAAGTTCAGAACGGGTCATGGTTGGGATAAATGGCCGCACCACTAATGGCGCTTCAGTCTGACCGACAAAAATATTGGCCGCCGCGCTCATCGATTCAGGCCGGCTGGTGCCGAGTAATTTCTGCAAGCCACCACCGATAATGCCGATGACAAACTTCATCACACCAATGTGATAGAGCACCGCAATCAGCGATGAGAAGAAAATAATCACTGTCAGCACATGAATGGCAAACACAAAACCATATTTCATCGCGCCGGCGTCACCAAACAGGAAGCGGATCCCTTCCTGCGCATAAGAAATCACGTTTCCTACCGCTGCAGATACGCTGATCAACACATCTTTACCAAAAGGTACATACAGGACAAAAGCCCCGATCGCCAGCTGGATAATAAAAGCGCCACCGACGGTGCGCCATTTAATCTGACTTCTGTGTGTTGAAGCCAGATAAGCAACTAATAAGATGGCAAAGATGCCAACTAAACTCATCATATTGATATTCCTTGGATCTAGATCCGCAAAGCTGCAGAATTATTGTTCTAGTGATGCCGGATTCCTAGGATAGCACCAAAAGATCAAGTAGTTACAGTTTCGAAGCGGGAGCCGGTGGCAACTCAGTACCAGGGCGGACATGTGCTTGTATGGGGTTGTCTGAACTTGACGTTTTGCGCGGCGATTATATACAGAAAATATTTGCTTGAACAGCGACTAAATTAGCTTTTCAAACACTCGTTTCATATCCAATTTAACTAATTTAAAATCAATAATTTAGAGTAAGATTTACCATGCAAAGCCACTAGAAAGCCTGGGGTATGCTGAACATAATGCCGACAAAGGTTCAGGCCCAGGGGTTGAAAAGGCACTGGCACAGAGTGCGACAGTGCCCACTGAGCAGGCTATAATCGTTTTAATAAATCACTATCCAGCAATGGCAAAAATACCCGCACGCTTTCTACTGCTTGATAATAAAAATCGACATCGACTTTATCGGCGGTATCCCGCTCGGTGTGATAATCCGGGTGATCTGGCACACCAAAATAGATAAAAGGCACGCCTTGTTGATGAAAGATGCCATGATCTGAACTCAGGGTATAATCATCCACCCGACCTGCTTTGTACCAGGGTCTGTCATGGGCTGCCAATAACTTCACTGCACTTTGCGCTTGCTGTTGTTTTAACAACGACAATAACCAGGGATGATGGTAACTACCGACCGCCAGTAACACCTGGCCAGTGTCGCGGCTGAGCATATCCAGATTGACATTAAAGGCCAACTGCTCTGGTCTTAACAACTGATGTTTAAACAAGGCTACAGCGCCCTGCAAACCTTTTTCTTCACTATCAAGCGCAATAAATAACAGCGGATGTTGCAGTGGTTGTTGCTTAAAATAGCGCGCCAGCTCTAACAAAGCCGCTACGCCTGAGGCATTGTCATCGGCGCCAGCAAAAATTTTGCCATCATGTATGCCGAGGTGATCATAATGCGCGGTCACGACCACAGGTTTTAATGATGGGTCAAGCCCAGGTAAAAAACCCAGCACATTGGCTGCATTATTCGCGGCAGGAACTAACGGGTCTTTACCGCGCAGTAACCGCAGCCACTGATAATGCGCTGCAACGTTATAAGGCTGCAAATAACCATCGGTACCGGCGGGCTCCAGACCTATGCGCTGAAATTGTTGTACCAGCCATTGCCGTGCCGCCAATCCGCCTGGGGAGCCCGGCGCTCTGCCCTGCCGTGCCGGATCAGCCAGCCAGCGTAAATCAGCCATCAGCCGATTGCGATCCAGCACCTGAGCAGGCGCTGCCGTCAGACTCGTCGGCGTGATCGCCGCCATCCGTTTTTGTTCAGCTTGCGTCAGCTCAGCGAGCCAGTGCGGTAACCAAAACTGATAAGCCAAGCCAGCACAAACCGCTAACAGCAGTAGCCCTAATAAAATTTTCTTCAGCCGCATGTGGGCTCCTTCTCTCGTTAGAATTTTTCAGCTGCCAAGGTAGCACAGCCCAACCGCTGGATCATCCTGTGGTAAAGGGACTGTTTAAAAATGCGGTCAAAGCTGCGGCTTAAAACAACTGAGGCAGCTCACGCCGCCCCATCTGGATACTGAAAACAGTGAGCTGGCTAGCTGTTAACTGGCCAGCAGCGCGCGGATTTTCGATTTGACGATATCAATAGCGATTTCGTTTTTGCCACCACGGGTGACGACTAAATCGGCAAATTGTTTGGAAGGGGAAATAAATTCGAAAAAGGCAGGCCGCACATAATTTTCATACTGTTCGGTAATAGAACTTAACGTACGACCCCTATCTTCCATATCGCGTTTGATCCGGCGCAACAGGCAAACATCCAGCGGCGTATCCATAAATACGGTGATATTAAACTGTTCGCGTAATCTGGCATCCGTCAGCAATAAAATACCTTCCACCAGAATGACCTTGGCAGGTTGTACTTTAATAGTTTCGGTTTTTCGGGTGTGGGTTTTATAGCAATATTGCGGCATTGCCACCGCCTGACCATCACGTAACTGCTGCAGATGCGCCGCCAGCAATTCATGCTCAAAGGCCGCCGGATGGTCGTAATTGGTCAGCACCCGCTGATCCATCGATAAGTGATCCTGATTCCGATAATAGGCATCCTCTGCCAGCACTGAAATACGTTCGCCACCGAACTCAGCCACAAGTTCCTGATACACGGTGGAAGCAAACAGGCTTTTGCCAGACGCAGAAGCGCCAGCGATTGCAATAATGGTAGGTTTAGCCACGGTTCTATTCTTATGGAAATGAAAGACAGCTAATTATCGCCAATTTCGGCGCAATTAGAAATAACTAACCAGCAAAACAGCCATAACAGCCCGCCTTGCTGCGCAATAGTGGGCTGCGACTGCCTGGTAAGCTCAATACAAAGGCAATCACAATTCACTTTCATAAAAAAACGCCAGTGCAAGCACTGGCGTTTTTTCAGTTCAAGCAACAGATTATTAGAATCTGTAGCTTACACCCACTTTGATACGGTAGGCTGATTCAGGCGCAAAGAACTCAGTGTAAGGAACATTCGGAGTTCTGGACGGCGTGTAACCACGGTAAACATATTGTTTAGTGGCTGGATCATAAGATGCATCCATCAGGTTGATACTACCAAAACGGGTACCATAGACCTGACCCCAGTCATCATTCAGCAGATTCAGCAGGTTATTGACGGTGACGTAGAACACACCGCTATGACCTTCAGCAAAACCTGGCAGTGTTTGACGGATACTTAAATCCATGCTGCTGACCCAAGGTGAAGTCGCTGCGCCTTTCGGTACAAAACCACCGGCATATTTATCCAGACCCAGAGCGGCAACACGTTCGAAGAACAAACGTTGGTCTTCTGCTGAAGCAAAACGCACTGACGGATCATTCGCCGTTGGGATATACGGCAGGAACGCTGAGTTGGTGGTTCTTGGGCTTAAGAAATCACCTGGGTTTCTTAATGCACCATTCACACCACCACTGCCGGTACGGTCATCGATATCGACGTTGTTCATGATGTAGTTAACCGGACGACCTGAACGACGTTCAAAGAACACGTTAAAGTTGGTTGGGTAACCACTGAAGAACTCAGCTTCATAACCTAAATTCAGTACAAAACGGTGTTCCGTTTCAAAGGTAGAGCGACCTAAGATAGCCTCATTACGGTTAATCGCAATGTTGTTACCGTAGTTACTGCTAGCAGTTGAACTGGTACTGACGTGAACGTCCTGAATATCCTGGTTGGTATAAGACATAGTCGCCTGTACACCTGAATCCCAGTTTTTCGATAAAGACGTACTGAAAATCTTCGACGTCCCTTCCAGATCGGTGTTCGTTAACATAATGTCACGACGGGCCGAAGTTGAAGTATAGATATTCTGCGCGCCATTCAAAATAGTGCCGCTCAGACGGCCTGGCAGATCCAGCGACACATCAGTCCAGAATGAGTCATCTTGTTTGCGCTGATACAGATATTCAGTGGTCCAGGCAAAGTCATCGCCCAGTCCTGGGATACTGAACACATAATCTGCTGCTAACTGCGCACGCCAGTCAGATGGCAAACGGAAGTTTGGATCAACAAAGTTGATATCCGATGACAACGTGCTTTTCACAACTTGGTCAACCAATGACTGTGGTACTTTGGTCAGATCAACATTGGTAAAAACTGGTGAAGCACTCAGAGTACCGGTGTCAGAAACACCTACTGAGGTATTAGAGTAGCTGTTTGATACCCACACCGTAGGTTGACCACCAGAGAAGCGGCCAATACCACCACGTAAGGTCAGATCCATAGTCGCATCGTATTTAAAACCAAGACGTGGCAGGAAGATACCGGCACCGTCTAAGTTTTCAGTATTGCTGTAACCATAACGTTTGGTAAAGGCGACGTTTTCCAGTGGTTCGTCAGAAGAAGCCAGCATTTCATAACGAGCACCATAAGTCAGGGTAAACTCGTCAGAAACAGCCCATTCATCCTGCGCATACACAGCGTGTTCATCACGGACAAAAGCGGCAGCTGCATCATTTGGATTCAGGCTATTGGCGTTTTTGTAGTTGATTTTAGCGCGACGTGCTTCGAAATCAGCCAGACTGGCGAATTCGTAAGAACCTTTGGTGTTTTGCAGGAACAGGTTAAATAGGTCTGAACGCTTTAACTGATAACCAAAACTCAGATGGTGTTCATCCATCAGGTAGTCACCGTCAAAAGCAAAGATCCAGATTTTCTTTTTCAGGTCATTGGCATGACGTGAAGTGTCAGAACCAATGGCAATATTTGCTTCGTTGTCACGGGTCGCACCTGGCGCCGTTTTGATCAGCACATCACCCATGGCTGAATTTAACGAAGCCTGGACAGTATCAACTTGCATATAAGTTGCACTGAACTGAGTCGACAGTTCAGAAGTCCAGTCAGAATACAGTTTATAAGCGAAGTTACTTAATGTTTCTTCTTTGTTATACCAGTGTGATGATAACCGGAACAGGTTACGGCCAGTGGTGGTATTTTCAGTTTTATTACCTTTATTGTATTGGTAAGTTAAAGCTGAACGGTGGATATCTGTCATGTTCCAGTCAAGTTTTAACAACAGTTTTTCGTCGTCTTCAACTGGCATTAAATCCCAGGTACCTGCATCCTGACCGTATACGGTAGAAGCGATACGTCTGACTTCATCATAAGCTTGTTGGGTAGCAAGTACTGAGTTTGAAGAAGAAGAACCACCTGGACCCCAGATTGGCTTACTTTCGTTTTCGTACTTTTCCACAGCAGTGAAGAAGAATAATTTATCTTCCACCACAGCACCACCTAAAGTAGCACCGAAAGTCTTAGTATCGTAATCCAGTGCAACATCCTGATTGGTCAGGGTGTTGTGTGGCGTACCAGCCATGCCGTCGTTCATCACTTCATAGAAGAAAGAACCAAAAGTCTCATTAGCACCAGATTTAGTAACAGCATCAATTAATGCGCCCTGGAAACCACTGGCTTTGGCATTAAATGGTGAAGTTTCGATTGAAATCTGTTCTATCGCATCCATAGAGATTGGTGGACGCTGAGTTGGGTAACCGTTGGAGTTCAGACCGAAATCGTCGTTTTGAGCAATACCATCAACATTGATACTGTTAAAACGTGGGTTAGTACCAGCCACAGATAATTCGCTGTTGGCGCCCGGAGAAACAATGGCCAGCGGGTTGTTACGAACTAAATCTTTGATATCGCGGTTTAAACTTGGTGATTTTTCGATATCACCAGCACCGAAATAACTGGCGCTGCCGCTAGAAGAAGAAGCAATAGCGGTGCCTGTTACAGCAATACGCTCAACCTGCTCAGCTGTTTTTAACTGACGGTTTAACTGAAAAGTGTCGCCTAATTGCAGGAAGATATCATTTACAGTTTCATCAGCATAAGTATCTGAGTCTACGATGATTTTGTAAGGGCCACCCACGCGCAGACCGGAAGCTGCGAAGCTACCGCTGTCGTTAGTTGTTACAGTACGGCTGGTTCCTGACGGGACGTGCAGGATCACAACTTTAGTGCCCGCTGCCGCAGCACCCTCAGGTGTAGAAATACGGCCGCGCACTGCTGATGAAGTCTCAGCCATGGCATAACTTGAACTCAGCGCTACGGCAACAGCCATCGCAATATGTCTCATTTTCATATCTGTTTTCATCCAGTAGTTGTCGATCTTATTGAACTCTGATTAAAGCCAAATCGTCTTTTAACGTTGGGAGACAAGCTTAACGCAGTAATATTGCGTTTTTCTTACACTCATCGCTGACCAGAAATTTAATGCCAAAGTTGCGGAACTTTTTTGCACGCTTGTGGTCAACACGCTTGTTGTCAAACGAGTGTAACATATCAGACCAGAAATATGCAGACTCAGTCCGATGTTTGCTTAAAATTTCGCTGATATATGTTGCAAAATTCAGCAATCCAGCCATCTAAATGCAATAAATATGGGTTATCCTGCTATTTCGCGTTAATCTTGCGCTTATATTGTGTGGTCTTTATCTGAGTATCCTGATGAAAAAATTTCCTGTCATACTGTCAGCTGTATTTGCCTGCAGCGGAGCTTTCTGTTTGAGCGCAACTGAACTCACTATCGCTACTTTTAACGTCAGTATGGAAGCTGAAAACTACGTTGAAAAAGGACAACCACTTGGGCCTCAAGTACTGACCCAACAATTGCAATCAGGCAACAACGCCCAAATCAGCAATATCGCCGCTATTATCCAGCAAGTGCAGCCGGATATTATTTTGCTGAATGAATTTGATTACATTGCCGATCCAGCGCAAGGGGTGCAGCTTTTTCTGCGTAATTATCTGGCGAAATCACAACATGGTGGCAAAGCTATTGATTATCCTTACTTTTATTACACTGAAGTCAACACAGGCCAAGCCAGTGGTTTTGATTTAAACAATGACGGCAAAATGAATCTGCTGCCGGAAGATGGTTGGGGTTTTGGCAATTATCCAGGTCAGTACGGCATGGTGTTGCTGTCGAAATATCCGCTCGATACCAACAAAGCCCGTACTTTTCAAAAGTTTAAATGGCGCGATATGCCAAACCACAAAGTGACGGTTAAAGCGGATGGTAGCCCCTGGTTTAGCAAAGACGCTTGGGCACAAATGCCGCTATCCAGCAAATCGCATTGGGATTTGCCCGTCAACATCCATGGCAAAACCCTGCATGTACTGGCCAGTCACCCTACTCCACCTGTGTTTGATGGCGCCGAAAACCGCAATGGTCATCGCAACCATGATGAAGTCAGGTTTTGGGTCGATTACCTGTCAGGTCAATCCTATATGGTGGACGATCAAGGTCAGCGCGGCGGCTATCAGGGCAATGCACCTTTTGTAGTGCTGGGCGATCTGAATTCATCCCCGGTGGAAGGCGATGCCTTTCGCGAGGCAATTCAGGCCCTGGTGAACCACCAGCGTATTCAGTCTGAACCTGTGCCTGTCAGCACGGGCGGTAAAAACCACAGCCCGGATAAAGCACAGGCAGCCAGCCACACCGCCGGTTGGCGGATGCGGGCCGACTATGTGTTGCCCTCCCGTCATGGCGTGCAAGTGCTCAGCTCCGGCGTATTCTGGCCAGCGGCCGGTGAGCCACTGCACGAAGCCGTGAACAGCAGAGGCGCTAGTTCGGATCACCGTTTGGTGTGGGTAAAACTGAAGCTTGATTAATGTTGTGCCGTGACAACGGGTGGTGTTGTTCCGTGACAACGGAGTGTGTTGCTTGCAGCAGGCGGTGTTGCTCCGTGGCAACGGTTGGTGTTTTTTGCTTGCAGCATGCTGATTTTTAAAAACATTTCGCCGTTGGCGAGTTTCTTTCTTTTGCTTCGCCAAAAGAAAGAAACCAAAGAAAAGGCGACCCCGGATCGCTCGAAAGCCCGCAATAAAATCAATAGTTTGAGGCAACGCCGCAACTCGCGGGCTGCTAACGTCAGCCCGCTCAAACACTCGGCGTTTTAAAACCTCAAACCACTGATTTTAAAGCGGCTCGCGAAACGGGGCCAAAAACCTTGGGGTGTTAAGGTAACTTTGTGCCAGAAACGGATATGCGACATTCCCGAATGCAAAACCTTCTTTCTCGTTCCCTGAATCACAACTAATGTTTATATCTTGTTGAAGTCAGACAAAAAAGCAGATAGCTTACAAGACCAATTTTCATGAAAAACGGCAGCAACTTGGGAGTTCTAAGCCGTTGAAAAAATACTGTTGGGCGTCAAATTAAGGATCAATGCTAAATGATAGACGAACATTACAAGTGGATGCGGATGGCTGTTGATCTTGCTGCTCAGTCAATTTCGGAGCCAGGCCGTGGCGATCCTCCTCCAGCTGTAGGGGCTGTGATTGTTAAGGATGGCACCGAGGTAGCATCCGCATTTCGAGGTCAGTGCGCTGCCGGAAATCATGCGGAAAAGTGTGCAATTGAATCTGCTGGGGAAGAAGATCTTCGTGGCGCTGTGGTTTATACGACTCTTGAGCCATGTAGCCGGAGAAATGCGCCAAAGATTGCGTGCGCTCAGCGATTGATCGATAAGGGTGTCGGTACGGTCTACATTGGCCTCTACGATCCCAATCCCAAGATATATAGAGAGGGCTGGAAGATGCTGCGAGATGCTGGTATCTCGTTGCGCGATTTTCCTGCGGACCTTCGCAATGAGCTACGAGAAATTAACGCCGCATTTCTCAACCAGTATCGATCAAATGGAAACGCCAGCGGATCAGCAACCTTCGACTATGTGCACTCCCCCATTTTTACTATTGGCGAACCGCCCGTTGTCATTGATACGAAGTGGTCGCACGCGGCATCGGGAGTGATACACGCGTATTCGGAGCGCGGCCAAATAGCTTTGGCACGGTACGCGGAGTCGCTAGGTGAGATTGATGACCCCTCCGCGATGGATTTTAATCTAGACAAGCATTCTGTCACTGCAAACGAGGGCAACATCATCATTTTTCGTGGCCCCCGAGAGAACATATTTGCCGTTGTGAAAGTAGAGCAGGTTCTTTCTTTAGACTGCGGGGACGATCGAAACGAAGTTACTTTTAGCTACGAAATTCGAACTATAAACATCAAGGGCCCCTTAGACAGATTTTTGGAGCAAGAATGATGATGTCAGGGGTGTTGCCGCCCAATCGGGTAACCTGAGGTTTCTAGCCTCCAGTCCCCACAACCCCCTGCATACGGATCCACGCAGGGCGTTTCACTCAGAGTAGTGAAGCTTGATCCATCGCGCAGAGTGACTAAACCAGCCTTCGTCAAAAATTCATTTGATAATGCCTGATTGATCCCAGGGGTTTTAGAGCTGCGCGACGGGCCTTTGCTTGTAATTCCACAGGCAACTGCGGCTTGAACGTGTACACCCAATCTCATTAAATTTCTTACCTTGGTGCGTGGCTTGCGCCGTTGCCGCCACTAGGCCATCCGTACTCTGCGTCGGATCCAATGATCCAGATCACAACACAGCTGATAGCTATTGGCGATGCCAAAATAGTTGATCCAGCCGCGTATGTACTGACTGGTTTTAAAGAGCTGGTAGCTCATGCTGACGCCCCAGTTTCGGTTGGTTAATTCCCGTATTTGCTGCTTAAATTTCGGCAGCGTTTTCGGGTGCCATTTGATATGTCCATTCTTGAATGTAAATCCCAAGAACTTACTTACTCTCACTAGTTTTCACAACCTGACTTTTCTGTGTATTTATCACAAGCTTTATGTAGTGGTTTTGCAGGTAGTGAGTGATGATTTGCAATACACGTTCTCCGGCACGCTGACTTTTCACCAGAATGATGAAATCGTCCGCATAGCGGGCTAACCTGTGGTTACGCCGCTCCAGTTTTTTGTCCAGAGGGTCAAGCATGATATTGGCCAGCAGTCGTGATAACGGACCACCCTGCAGCACACCTTCACGTGTCTCGTGGTAACGCTGGTTATCGATAAACCCAGCTCGAAGATATCGTGCGATCAGTTGCTTTAGTCGTTTGTCATGAACCTGTCGGTTCAATAGCGACATAAGCACATTATGATTGACACGATCAAAGAACTTAGACAAATCAACGTCCACGGCAATACGTCGTTTCTGTTTAATGATTTTCTGTACCTGCTTCACCGCTTGCTGCCCATTTCGTCCGGCTCGGAACCCATAGCTGTGTTCTGAGAAGGTTGGATCGAAAATAGGCGTGAGCACTTGGGCAATGGCTTGCTGGATAACGCGATCCGTCACCGTTAGGATACCAAGCGGTCGTTTGCCTTCATCGGGTTTCTCGATCTCAACGCGCCGAACGGGTTTGGGTTGGTAGTCGCCTGAACATAGCTCTGACTTTACCGCCTCCCAGCCACCGGACTTTGCCCATGCAGGAAACTCATCGACGGACATACCATCGACACCTGCGACTCCTTTATTGGCCCGAACTTGTTTCCATACCTGCTGTAAGTTGGCAGGTTGGAGCATTTGTTCGAACAGAGTGTTGCTAAAGGCTGGCTTCAGTTCGATACGCTGAGTCACGTCATTGCCGGTCGGCATTCGTGTATTCAAGCTTGACAAGGCTCCTCCTTTCTCTGAGAGTTTGGGCCTTCACCTTGTCCAACCCATAACGGCTGACGTTTGGCTACTACGCACTCTGCTGACTTCTGTTTACTCACGATCAGAGTTACCCCTGAACGCGCTATCAGTTTTCATCTGGTTTGCTCCCTCAGAACGATGACTTCTGAGGGCCGAGGCACTTGTACCAGAGCCTGACTGGTTGCTGGGGCCGATCGCACGGTAAACAGATCTCCCCAGATAAGAACATGAACTGTCGCTGCGCAACTGCCTCATTTACGGTGGCCGTTAGATCACTTGGCTTCGCTGTCTTGTGCCAGCTCGCCTTCAGCCTACGCCTCATATGAGTTTTTTGTTCATCAGCTCGCAGTTTTGCTAGCGGCTTCCTCCAGACAAAACCTCACGATTTTGCCCTTGCCATTCGCTAGTAGTTATCGTTTACTGTATTGATTGAACAATGTAAACGGTGATCTTCCTACAGAGGACTTTCATCTCATAAGTTCATGCCCATGCTGGGCGTACACAAGGCCCGGCAGCACGCAGCCTTAGGCGGCTGGACTCGCTACGCTCGCGACTGCGGGCAACTTTATGAGGCCCAATACCTTGAGTAATGAGGATGTAAAGGCAGCTGTTTGCAGAGAGGCTCTAGCAACTTTGTCAGAATGCCCTGACGCGTTACTACCACATTTAAGAGAATCTATCGAAGCGCAGTTGAATTGGCTTATAGATTATTTCGAAGGACGCTCGAACGAAAGGCAGCGATTGTATGAGCTTACTTTTGGGCATTATGCCGTAAGGGAGTTAGACCCTAGAGAGGAAAAATTAGTAGATGCTCTTAATAAGGCTTTCTATGTAGCAGTAAAGACACGACAGGGCTTGAAAATCGATCTTCAACTTTTGGGTTACAGTTCATAACAATCGCATGTTTGGAACAAATTTCCGCTTTTCACACAAAGTAAGCTTTTGGCCCCGTTTAGCGAGCCGCTTTAAAATCAATGGTTTGAGGTTTTAAGCTGGCGAGTGTTTGAGCAGTTCGACGCTAGCGAACTGCGAGTTGCGCCAGCGCCTCAAACTATTGATTTTATTGCGGGCTTTCGAGCGATCCGGGGTCGCCTTTTCTTTGGTTCCTTTCTTTTGGCGAAGCAAAAGAAAGGAACTCGCCAACGGCGAAAGCTTTTCAAAGCATGCTAGCGGCAAGCTAGAAAAATAAAGCACTTAGCTGCAAGCTTAAAAAACACCAGCCGTTGTCACGGCTCCAGAAAACAGCAACCGCCGGCTGCAACACCGGCCAAAGCTGCCATGCTGCCAGCACAGCAGCATCAAAGCATCACTGCTCTGCTAACGGCTTGCTGTAAGACAGCTCCATATCCCATGGCAATTGGATCCAGGTGTCTTGCTCGATATCAGTGACGTATTTATCCACCAGCGGTTTGCCCTGTGGTTTAGCGTACACAGTGACAAAACAAGCTTGCGGGAATAGCTCGCGTAGCGCTTTGGCGGTTTCGCCGGTGTCGACCAAATCGTCTACGATCAGCAGTTTTGGGCTGTCGACGATTTCGGCGTTTTTCAGGATCCGTAATTCACGTTGCTGATCATGGTCATAGCTCGACACACAAATACTGTCAACCACCCGGATATTCAGCTCACGGGCCAGAATAGCGGCTGGCACCAGTCCACCACGACTGACCGCGATGATGCTGTCATAACCGCCGTCCAGACAAAGCTTGGCTAATTGTTTGGTGGCGCGGTGAAACGCTTCCCAGGACACATAAAACATTTTATTACTGCTCAGTGACATCTTCAGACTCCGCTTAGGCCAGGGCTAAGGCAATTTCGACCATTTCGTTAAAGCTGGTCTGGCGTTCATCGGCACTTAACGACTCACCGGTACGGATATGATCCGAAACTGTCATAATGGATAAGGCATTGATACCGTATTCTGCCGCCACGCCGTACAGGCCAGCAGCTTCCATCTCAACACCCAGAATGCCGTATTTTTCCAGCGTATCAAACAGGGTTTCGCTTGGGTTATAAAACAGATCAGAAGTGAACACATTGCCAACTTTCACCGCGATATTTTTCGCCCGGGCCGCGGCAACAGCGCGTTCCAGCAAGTCAAAACTGGCTAAAGCAGCAAAATCCATGCCCTGCAGACGATTACGATTCACTGCCGAATCTGTGCTGGCTCCCATCGCAATCACCACTTCACGCACTTTCACTGACAGTGGTAAACCACCACAAGAACCAATACGGATAATGTTTTTCACACCATAGAACTTCACCAGCTCAGTGGCATAAATTGACATCGATGGGATACCCATGCCAGAGCCCATCACACTGACTTTTTTGCCCTGATAGTGACCGGTAAAACCAAACATATTGCGAACTGTGTTGACCTGAACAACATCAGTCAGGAAGGTATCAGCAATATGTTTTGCCCGCAGCGGATCGCCAGGCATTAAAACGGTTTCAGCAAAAGCACCAGCTGCGGCGTTGATATGTGGAGTACTCATCAAATTTCTCTTCAGTTAGGTTATTCGTTATGGCTCTGTACCAGCGGTAAAAAGGACTGGCCATAAGCCAGTGGCGCCAGTTGGAAAAAGTCTGCCAGCGTCTGACCCATGTCAGCAAAGGTCTGACGCTCACCAAGATTTTTTGGCAACACAGCCGGACCACTAAAC
This sequence comes from Rheinheimera sp. B2H12, assembly GCF_059620065.1. Classification (NCBI taxonomy): domain Bacteria; kingdom Pseudomonadati; phylum Pseudomonadota; class Gammaproteobacteria; order Chromatiales; family Chromatiaceae; genus Rheinheimera; species Rheinheimera sp. B2H12. The sequence goes on from NZ_CM184363.1 coordinate 4,016,566, forward strand.
AGCACCGGAACATACTCACGGGTATGCTCAGTGCCAATCCAGGTTGGATCACAACCATGATCGGCCGTCATCAGTAACACAGTATCAGGCGTCAGCACTGTAGTGAGCTCAGCTAAACGACGGTCAAAATATTCCAGAGCTTCGCCATAACCTATAGGATCACGACGATGGCCATAGTTCTGGTCAAAATCCACCAGGTTGGTAAAAATCAGCGTGCGATCACCTGCTTTGGCATATTCCGCCAGCGTGGTATCCATCAGTGCGGTCAGACCTGTGGCTTTTAGTTCTTTCGTCACGCCCTGATGAGCATAGATGTCGGCGATTTTACCAATACTAATCACGGTACCGCCACTTTCGGTCAGTTTGTCCAGCAAAGTTGGCGCCGGTGGTAACACGGAATAATCTTTCCGGTTGCCGGTGCGGGCATAAGTACTGGCTGAATCGCCTAAAAATGGTCGTGCGATGACCCGGCCTATGTTGTATGGATCTAACAACTCACGCGCCACTTCGCAAAACTGATACAGCTTCTCCAGGCCAAAATGCTGTTCATGCGCCGCCACTTGAAACACGCTATCTGCCGAGGTGTAGCAGATGGGGAAACCGCTGCGGACATGCTCATCGCCAAGTTTTATTAAAATATCAGTGCCAGAGGCATGGCAATTGCCAAGAATACCAGCCACACCAGTGCGGCGACATAATTCATCGAGCAGTTCCTGCGGGAAACTTTGTTGTTTGCTGTGAAAATAACCCCAGTCAAATAACACTGGCACACCGGCAATTTCCCAATGGCCGCTCGGGGTATCTTTGCCGCTGGATAACTCAGCCGCATAGCCATAAGCACCGGCGACAGGTTCATGATCGACGACAGCAGCCATTTCGGAAGAGGCAGCAAAAGCCGCTTTAACTAAGCCCAATCTGGCTAAATTAGGTAATTCCAGTTGCCGGCCCTTGGCATTGGCAAAAGCCCTGGCAATACTGGCAAAGGTATTAGCCCCGGCGTCACCAAATTTGTCGGCATCAGGCGCACTGCCGATACCAAAACTGTCCAACACTAAAATAATTGCTTTTGCCATGTCGTGTTACCTCATTTACAGCTATCACAAAACGCCTGCAAGCTCTTTCGGCCGCCAGCATTGTGCTCAGTTATTCAAGCTTATGGCATACCATAGCTCAGCCACGCACGCTGTGCATCATATCTGTCACACTCGGCATGCTGTTACGCAAAATAGCCGCCACAGACTGATAGCCCGCTGAACCTGGCAAAAATAAAAGGGCACGCAGCTTAGACCGGATTGACTGTTTTAGCAATAACTGAACAAAATAGAATGGCAGGAAAAAAACGCAAAAAAACATCTCAGCGCCAAGTTGAGATGACAGCCAGCTCAGCAGGCAACGGCAGTGCCCACCTGCACTGCCGTTGTGTTCGAGGTTACAATCCATCTAATTTAGAAACTATACTTCACGCCCAGGCCATAACTTGCCGGTGCACCAACCAGCCGGCTGCCGGCATTCAGCTCTAGAAAGTACACTTTATCGGTGATATTACGGCCATACAGATACCACAACAGCGATTCATTGTATTGCCAGTCCAAATGTAAATTAACCAAACCATAAGCAGGCGTGATATTGCCAGCTTCGGCATTGAGCCGGTTTGACTCTTCATCGTGATACTGATAGCTCAACCGGCTGCGCAGCGCCGAACCATCGCTAAAACTGTATTGATGCGCCAGCGTCAGCTGATAGGTCAGCTCTGGCGCGCCCGGCAGTTGATCGCCAATGGTATTAGTCACTTCGCTGATCCGGTTGGAACTGAACTCAGTGATTTCTGATTTAACAAAGCTGACCGCAGTATCCAGCGCTAACTGCTGCCAGCCATTGCGCCACAGCGTCGCCGACAAGGCAGCTTCCAGTCCGCGCACCTCGGCCGCCCCGACGTTAGCGCGACCATTGGTATCATTGGATAAACGGGTGGTCGCCTGCATTTCTTTGAAATTATAACCAAAAGCATCCAGGCTGGCATTCAGCACATCCCCGCTATAACGGTAACCGGCTTCCAGCGCCACCACAGTTTCCGAATCAAAAGGCATGGTTTCCTCCAGTGAAAAAATCGAGGTGCCATCAAAACCGCCGCCACGATAACCGTTACTGACCGATGCATATAGATTACTGCTGTCGGTCAGATAATATTGCGCTGTTAATTTGGCCGACAGATTTTGGTCGGAAAAATCCCGATCCCAGCTAAAATAGCTGGGCGATTTAAACACTGTGCTATAAATCGAAGTGCCCCAGGGATTTAAATCCTGATTGTGACCACTGAATTTGGCATTATCGTGGGTAAACCTCAGTCCGGCCGACAGTTTCCAGTCATTGCCGGCATACCAGTCCAGATTGGAAAATAACGCCGCGCTGTTGCGACTTTGCTGATAAGGCGAGCGATACACCGAGCGCACATCAAAACTGGTCCAATCACTTTGAAAATCAACGGTATCAGTGACTAAAAACGCCCCTGCCAGCCAGTCAAAATCACCGCCAGTACTGTCACTGAAGCGAATTTCCAGCGACGACTGTGATAATGCCTCATCAAACAAATACTTATAGGCCTGATAAGGCGTACCATCGCCATTACCGCCCATTTTGCGATCGCTTTGCTGATGGCCCAATAAGGTATTTAATTGCAAATCAGCGGACAGTTGATGCTCCAGCTCGGCCTGCACTCCTGAAATGCTGATATCGTGACGATAATATTCATCAGAGTAAAAACGGTACGGATCGCTGTCTTCACCGGCGTTTTTCAGCTTACCGGCGCTGTTTTCGGCATCATAAGCAATGCGATCATATTGCAAAGTATCGCCTTGATCTGCGCTGAAAAAATACCGCAGGGTTAATTCAGTCGCGCTACTGAACTGATAGACAGAGGTCGCCCGCAGTGCAAACAAGTCCTTATCGCCAAAACCATCGCGCTGACCAGGATCCTGAATGGCCGGGATCTGTTTTTCAAAGCCTTTGGGTGCAAAACCGGCAAAACGGCCAGCGCCCATGCCGGTCATATAACCACCGCCCTGCTCCATTTTTACCGCCAGCCGCAGCCCAAGCTGGTCTGTGACGGCACCACCAAAAGCGGCTTCCGCGCTGGTGGCCTGATGGCTGCCATAATCGACGCTGGCATAACCGTCAAATTCGGTACCGGGTTTACGGGTGATCGCATTAATAGTACCAGCCGTGGTATTGCGGCCATACAAAGTACCTTGCGGGCCTTTGAGCACTTCCAGCCGTTCAATATCAAACAGCGGCATCGCCAGATAAGCATTCGACGTCTGATAAATACCATCGACATGCAGTGCCACCGATGGGTTACCATTGGGTTTATAGTCATCGGCGCCACCAATACCGCGAATGGTGATAAAACTGTTTTGCGGACCGCCAAAAGCCGAGTTAATGGACACCCCAGGCACCGCCTGGAACAAGCCACTGAAATCTTTCACACCGGCATCTTTTAACTGCTCGGCACTGAGCACCGCCATGGAGGCGGCCACGTCCAGCACACTGCTGGCTCTTTTACTGGCAGTGACCATGATCACTTCCATCGGTACTGTGCTACTGGTCTGACGAACAGCTTTTGGCTGGCTGTCGGTTGCCACCTGGTTGCCTGGTTGCTGCTGGATCACATAACTGCCGTTGGGCTGGCGTACCGCCAGCAAACCAGTGCCCTGCAACAGCTGTTGCAACGCCGCGGGCAATGACATGGTACCGGCAAAAGGTGTCACCTGTTGTTGGCCGACCAACCGGCCCGGCGCAATAATGATCTGGCCACTCTGATACGACAACTGATGCAGTGCCGTGGTTAAATCCACCGCAGTGATTTGCCACTCATTGGCAGCAACCTCAGTCGCCAGCACTGGCAGCGCCAGCAAACTGCTCAGTGCCAGCGTCACAGCACAGGCCAATGGTTTGAGCGCAGGTTGCCCAAGCGGGTTCGAGAACATCTTCATTTCAGACTCCGTTGATTAAGCTCCGTCAGGAGCGATGCAAGAAAAAACAGCATTGCAGTCGACTGTCGGAATAAAGAGGCAATACAACACGAAGTTTTTCAGGACAAATACAAGCTTCATCAAAGCTTCACAAACGGATTGATAGTTGCAGTCTGACGGTGCCGGACTAATAGCGTGAGTCCGGCACCAGCAGCAGTTGAAATTCCTGTTCAGTTTCAATTAATTGCAAAGGGTAAGCGGCAGGTAAACTTTGCAGTATGGTCTCAGCCTGACTGGCGGTCAGCGCAGTACTGATCTGCAGGTCAGACAGGTCCGCTGTGTTAAAGACAATTTTTTTGTGCAGATAAGGCTGCAGGGCCAACAAAAAGTCCGGCAGTGTCGCCTGCTGGAAACGCAGCTGGCCTGACACCCAATCCGGCAGATAATCGAGCGGTAACTGAGTTTTGTCGCCAATTGGCTGACCATCGGCAGCAGTGACAATTTGCTCGCCACCTTGTAATACCATTGGACTGGCCGCACCGCGTGCCCCGACCAGTACCGAACCTTGTAACACAGCAATCTGCACGCCCTCCGCCAAGCGGCTGACGACAAAGCGGGTACCGGTCACCGTAATTTCAGTCTGACCGGCCTGCACCACAAAACGACTGTCTGCCAGATGCGCCACGGCAAACATGGCCTGGCCTCGTTGCAGGTTCACCTGACGCTGTCCGGCACTCAGGCTGAGATCAAACTGGCTGTCCGGCGCTAAAGTGACCGCCGAGCCATCCGGTAACTGCAGCTGTTGCACCTGAGCAACCGCGCTTTGATACATCAGCTGTGCCGGAGCATTGGGCGCTGATGGCAGCCAGTACCAACAGCTAAATAGCAAAGCTGTGGCGGCCAACCCGCTGAGCCAACGGCTGGTAGTATGATGACGCCAGGTTTGCCTGGCAACACTTGTAGTGGCCGCAAGCACCTGGCCGGCAGGCTCTGATTGCCAGCGCTGTTGTGCCAGTTGCGCCTGGTACTCGATAGCAGCGTCAATCACCGCATCACTCATCCCCAACTGTTGCCACAGCTTGGCAATAGCGGCAAAAGCCTCGGCATGCAAAGCTGAGCTGTGCAACCACTGTTGAAATTGTGCCTGGGTGCAGGCTTCTGTTTCACCTGAATTCAGCCGGACAAACCAGTCTTTGGCTTGCTGACGAACCTGCGCTTCATGCGCGGTATGTGGCATTATGCCTCCACTCCCTGGGCTGGCTGTGGCTGCAATGGAGCCTCATTTGCTGACATCTCTGTCACTTTTAACAGCAAATCCAGCACCTGATGCAGTTGCCGGCTGATATCGGCCAGACTCCAACCGGTTTGAGCGGCAATCTGGCTATAGGTTTTGCCTTGGATCCGGCTCGCCAATAAAATAAAACGTTGTTTTTCCGTCAAACCAGCGATGGCCGTGGCAATTTGCTGTAAGCCTTGCTGTTGTTGTAAGTGTTGTTCCGGATCGGCCGCCTCTGATAACAGCAGATCCAGCGTTTCGACCGGAACTTTGATGGGCATCTGTTGATTGGTGCGCCGCGCTTTCAGCGCAATATTGATCGCCACTTTATATAAGAAGGCTTTTGGCTGTTCGATATGACTGCTGTCTTTTAATCCGCTCAGTACCGAGAAGGCTTCTTGCGCCACATCTTCCGGCTCTGGTGGACCGGCGCCATATAAACGGTATAAAAACCCGCATAAACCAGCGAAGTGCTGCTGGAATAACTGGGTCATATTCAGCGCCGGACGCTGTGGCGGCAAAGTGGCGACTGTCAATGCAGCCGCTTGCTCGCTGGTTGTCAAACGCGCGGCAACAGCCTCAGATAATGGCAACGACAATCCAACACCAACTGCACTCATCAGCAACCTCAGGTCAATACAGCGTGATGACAAAGAACAGCAGCAAAGACAGCCAGAGGTCTAAATCATCCGTTAACACCCGACAGTTTGCCGATAATGCATTGCAACCAGATGACAATAAAAGCTGAATAAGTTTCAGATTATTATTGCCTACGGCTTCACCGCCGCTTAAAATGTTAAAAATTTTCAGGTTTACAGCCATGACAAACAAATTGCAGGATCTAAGTGTGCGCCAACCCAAACAAGAACGTAGCAAACAACGCCGCGATCAAATTCTGCAGGCTGCCAGCAGCATTATTTTGCAAAAAGGCTGCGCGAATCTGACCATCAGTGAAATTGCCAGCCTGGCCGGGGTGACACCGGGTTCGATGTATCAGTACTACCGGAATAAACAAGCCATAGTGCTGGCACTGGGGCAACATTATGTCGAGATCTTTCAGCAGCGGCTGGCCGGGGTTTTTGCCGCCCCCGTCAACAGCAGGGCTGAACTGAGTGCACTATTTCTGCAGGTACTGGAACTGCATTATCAGCTGTTTCGCGATGATCCCGTGGTGCGTGATATCTGGGCAGGCACCGCCACCGATAAAGAAATGCAAGACCTGGATCAACAGGATACAGCCCGGCATCTGGCGGTGTTTTGTGAAGTGGCGGCACCATTTTTTCCGGCCGGGGCCAGTGCTGATTTACATAGCAGTCTGAACCTGTTGCTACACTTTGCTATTGCCGGTTCACGGCTGGCGTTGGCGCAAACGCCGATTGAAGGTCGCAACACCCTTGAACAGGCGAAAAAATTGCTTGCTGCCGGCTGGACAGAATTTTGCCAACGTTATCCTGCATAACTGCAACAGTCGGGACTGACAATCACGGCATGCCAGCAGTTGCACGACAACACTGATGTTTTCAAACGGATTTGCCATCTGCCGCCAGCGGCGGTTTACCTTGAGGAGTTGTTATGTTTGTGTTTTCCAGTCTGTCATGCCCCACCCCAGCCTGGTGGCGCTCCATGCAGTCGCTGACGGCAATAGTCACTTTTTGTGCCACCTTCCTGGCTCTCAGTGGTTGCTCCGAAGCACCGCCAGTTGTCACTGAAAGCATCAGACCGGTGAAGACCATCCTGGTCAGCGCTGGCAGTGCAGCCGAAAAGCTGGTGCAAACCGGTGAAATCAGACCGTCCGAAGAAACCAGCCTTGGTTTTCGCATCGATGGCCGACTGGTGCAGCGGCTGGTGGACGTTGGGGCTGTGGTCAAAGCCGGTGCTGTGATTGCCACTTTAGATCCCAGTGATAGTGATAATCAGCTCAAAGCCGTCAAAGCCCAGTTCGACAGCGCGGTCAGTGCGGAAAAACTGGCACAATCCAATTTTAACCGATTACAACAATTGTCACCCGGTGGTGCAGTATCGGCAGCACAGCTGGAACAAGCCAAATCAGAGTATGAAGCCAGTTTGTCAGCCCGCCAGAGTGCAGAAGCCAATGTGACCAGCGCCCGAGATCGACTCAGCTTTACCCGTCTGACCGCCCAGAGCGATGGCATCGTATCCGCAGTCACAGCCAATCCGGGTCAGGTGGTCAGTGCCGGTCAGGAAATCGTTCGTTTAGCATCCTTATCTGGCCGCGATGCTGTTTTTGATGTCTCTGAAAGCTTGATCCACAGCCACCAAGGCCAGCCACAAGTGCTGGTAACGCTGTTGTCCGATCCAAGCATTCAGGCGGTAGGTCAAATCCGCGATGTCAGTCCGGTGGCCGATCCGGTCACCCGCACCATCCGGGTCAGAGTCAAACTGGAACAACCGCCAGCTGCCTTTGGTTTTGGTGCCACTGTGCAGGGCAGTATCGATAAACCGGCTTCTGATGTCGTGCTGATCCCAGCCTCAGCGCTGACCAGAGCTGGCACAGAACCTGCCGTCTATGTGGTAGATCCGCAGAGCTCGCAGTTGCAACTGAAACCCGTCAGCATCAGCCGTTATACCGAGCAGGACGTGGTGATCAGTACAGGGCTGAACGGCGGCGAACAAGTCGTGATTGCCGGAGTGGCTAAATTACGACCAGGTATGACAGTACGACTGCTGACGGAGCCAAAAGCATGAAGCTCACTCAGCATCAGACCCAGGCAACCCAGGGCGGTTTTAATCTGTCGGCCTGGGCGCTGGCCAATCAGCAACTGGTGGCATTTTTACTGCTGGTGGTGATGGTCTGCGGTGTGCTCAGTTATGATCGATTACCGCGCAATGAAGATCCGGCCTTTACCATCAAAACCGCAGTAGTGTCCGCTGGCTGGCCAGGTGCCACCGTCCTCGACACGATGAATTTGCTGACCGAACCTATTGAGAAAAAGCTGCAGGAAATTCCTTATCTGGATTTTGTCGAAAGTTATACCAAAAGCGGCGAAGCTGTGGTGTTTCTGGCGCTGAAAGACAATACCCCGCCCGCGATGGTGCCGGATATCTGGTACAAAGTGCGGAAAAAAATGCAGGATCTGGCGCCCAGCCTGCCGCAAGGGAGTTCACCCCCAGCGGTCAACGACGAGTTTGACGACACTTTTGGCACCATTTTTGGGTTTGTCGCCGACGGTTTCAGCCCGCGTGAAGTCAGAGACTATGTCGAAGATCTGCGGGCAGCGCTGCTACAAGTACCGAACGTTGGCAAAATTGACATGCTCGGCGTGGAAGAAGAGCAAATTGTGGTCGAATTTTCGCCGCGCCGGATGGCAGGGCTTGGGTTGGATCCAGCCCAGGTGATGCAAAGTATTCAGGCGCAAAATGCTGTGACGCCCACCGGCGTGGTGCGAACCGAACAGGAGCGCATCAGCCTGCGGGTCAGCGGTGCTTTTACCTCTGAGCAGAGTATCCGCGATATCACCTTACGACTAGGCGACCGTTTTGTCGCTTTGTCTGAGATAGCCACAGTGTCCAGACAACTGGCAGAGCCACCAGCGCCATTGTTTAAAGTGAATGGCGAAAAAGCGCTGGGGCTGGCCATTTCAATGGCGCCGACCGGCAATATGCTGGAATTTGGTCAGGCCATTCGCAGCACGATGCAACAACTGGCACAGGATCTGCCACATGGTATTGAGATGCATGTGGTCGCCGATCAGTCGGCGGTGGTGAAAGACGCCGTCGGTGGTTTTATCAAGGTGCTGATGGAAGCTATCGTCATTGTGCTGGCCGTGTCTTTTGTATCGCTGGGAACCCGCGCCGGTTTGGTGGTTGCAGTCTCGGTGCCTGTCGTGCTGGCGATGACCTTTGTTGGCATGGAACTGGCTGATATCGGCCTGCAACGGATTTCACTGGGCGCGCTGATCATTGCACTGGGTTTGTTGGTGGATGATGCCATGATCACCGTCGAAGCCATGGTGTCACGGCTGGAGGCTGGCTGGGATTTGCGCCGGGCTGCCACTTATGCCTATGAAACGACCGCATTTCCAATGCTGACCGGCACCCTGGTGATGATTGCCGGTTTTATTCCGGTTGGTTTTGCCTCATCCAGCGCTGGGGAATATTGCTTCTCGTTATTTATGGTGGTGCTGATTGCGCTACTCAGTTCATGGATAGTCGCAGTACTGTTTTCGCCACTGCTTGGGGTCTGGCTGTTAAAAGCCACGCCCGGCGCCAGTCATCCGGCGCCCGGTGCTATGGCTCAGGCTTATGACAGGCTTTTGGCCACAGCGCTGCGCCAGCGTGGTCAAAGTATTGTACTGGCGCTGGCACTCTTTGGGCTGGCACTGGTTGGCAGTTCGCAGTTGCAGGAAGAGTTTTTCCCGGCATCAGACCGGCCTGAACTGTTAATCAGTATCAACTTACCACAAAACAGTGCGCAGACTGAAACCGCCCGCCGCACCGCCGAACTGGAACAAGTGCTGCGCGCCGATCAGGATGTCGCCTATTTTTCCAGCTATATCGGCACCGGTGCCATCCGCTTCTATCTTCCGATGGATGTGCTGCTCAGTCATGAACATGTGGCACAAATCGTGGTGGTGACCAAGGGTCTGGCCGAGCGTGATGCGGTCCGTCAGCGGTTGGACAGCCTGATCCGGCAACAATTTAGTGATCTCGTGGTACGGGTGTCGCCGCTGGAACTGGGTCCACCGGTGGGCTGGCCACTGAAATACCGCGTGATGGGGCCCGATATCGACGTGGTGCGGACCCAGGCTCTGGCGCTGAGTGCCATTATTGGCAACAATCCGCACAGCCGGGACGTCAATATGACTGCTGGCGAGCCGGAGCGCAGTGTGCTGGTGGAAGTCAATCAGACCGAAGCCAGGGCTGCCGGTTTCAGTTCTGAAGATGTCGCTACAGCGCTGGCCACTATTTTCTCTGGTCAGACGCTGACCTCAGTGCGGGATGGCAAGCGGCTGGTGAATGTGGTGGTGCGGGGGCAAAGCAATGAACGCGCCGATCTGGCGACCATCACCAATTTGCAAATCCGCACCGCGGATGGCCGTGCTGTACCGCTGCGTCAGATCGCCAAAGTCAGTTATACCCTGAGTGATCCGATGATTTGGCGCCGGCAACGGCAAGCTTTTATCACAGTGCAGGCTGATATTGCCCCAGACATGACAGCAAAGGCGGTGGTTGAAAGTCTGGCGCCGGCAGTCAACACCTTCAGTGCACAGCTGCCAGCCGGTTATCAGTTGGAGATTGGCGGAGCTGCGGCTGAGTCGGAAAAAGGCAATGCTTCAGTGTTTGCGGTATTACCTGTCACTATGCTGGTGATGCTGGTGCTGCTGATGATCCAGCTCAAGCGCCTGTCCCGCACGCTGCTGGCTTTTATCACAGCCCCTTTTGGTCTGATTGGTATTGTGCTGGCGATGTTGCCAACCGGGACGCCTATGGGTTTTGTGGCGTTGCTGGGGGTGATCGCGCTGGCTGGGATGATTATCCGTAATGCGGTGATCCTGATCAGTGAAGTCGACAGCAATGTTGCCGCCGGAATGAGCCGGGATGAGGCTATTATGGCCGCGACCCGCCACCGCGCCAGACCTATTTTACTGACCGCGGCTGCCGCGATCCTGGGGATGCTGCCAATTGCCAGCCAGGTGTTCTGGGGACCGATGGCCTATGCCATTATTGGTGGTTTATTTGCCGCCACCATCCTGACGCTGACAGTACTGCCCTGCGCGCTTAGCTTGCTGATGCAGCGCGAAACCCACGCAACTGGTGCATAGAGCCCGCCACAATCAGCTCCGGTTACCAGGCCGGGGCTGATGGGGACACGACGGACATTGGGCTGTGCAGTAACACTGACGCCAAGCAGCATTACTGATAAGAATGTCGCTGACAAAAACCAAACCCGAGTAAAACAAAAAGCCCCGCAATTGCTTGCGGGGCTTACTGTTTATGGTGCCCAGAGGCGGAATCGAACCACCGACACGCGGATTTTCAATCCGCTGCTCTACCGACTGAGCTATCTGGGCAAAACTTATCTTCAAATGGTGCCGCTTATCCGAGTCGAACGGATGACCTACTGATTACAAGTCAGTTGCTCTACCAACTGAGCTAAAGCGGCAATGTCAGCTGAAGCGAACACCGGGTGATACTGAGAGTTGATTTGCTGCAGAACAACAAGCTATTTCAATACACCAAAATTTATGGTGCCCAGAGGCGGAATCGAACCACCGACACGCGGATTTTCAATCCGCTGCTCTACCGACTGAGCTATCTGGGCAACGTGGCGTATTAAACGGATTTTGCCGGATCAAGTCAACATTTTTTTCGAAAAGCCTGCTCGACAGCTTAGAACTTGAACAAAACGCTGAAAAAAAGCCTGTTTAGTGGCAATTTTGCACCTGAATCTGGTCGTTGGTGGACAAAAGCGATTAGTTCTACACTCGCCAGCCTTGGTTAATTTCACCCTGGTATCTGGTATGCCGACAAAAAACAACTAAAATCAAGGTCATTGCCTGTTTCTGGCCGTATCGGATGCAAAAACCAAGTTATACCCCAGTATTTCTGCGTTATTTTACGCTATTAACATTGTTGCTGCTGGTGCTGCAAAGCTTGCTGCTGAGCCTCTTGCACCCGATTGACTCAAAACAACGCCCGCCGCTGGCGGCACAAGCTGAATTGCAGGCGCAAGCCTTGGTGGCACTGCTGCAGGCGCAGCCGGCACTTGAACCTAATCAGTTGTTGCAACTGATGAACCCGGCAGAATTTGGCATCGGCGCTTTTTTTATCCAGGCCCAGACCACGCCGACACAGATTTACCGCAATACCGTCTCATTGTCTGACTTTTCGGTTGAAGCGGCGCTATTAGCACCAGAGCAGCAACGCGGCTTTCAGGTGCAGTTACTGCCAGTGCGGGCTAAAGATCAATTACTCGGACAACTGATGCTGGTGCAACGACAACAAACCACGGCATGGCCAGGCTGGCTGCGCAGCATGTTATGGCTGACCTTGCCCTCACTGGCGCTGGCGGCCCTGGCGGCCTGGTGGCTGGCTCAAAGGTGCAACCGGCCATTGCGTCAGTTACAGCAGGAACTGGACACTGTACTGCAACAAGAACATTATCATGGCAGTCTGCATCTGCCGCCAGACGCGGCGCCACTGCAGCCTGTGATCAACCAGTTTAATCAACTGCTGAAAAAATTAGCCCAACTGCAACAACTGAATCAGCAACAAAGCCAACAGCATACCAGCCAGTTACAGCAACAGGCGCTGACATTACGGCAACGCACTGATGCACTGGAAAGTGCCCGCCAGCATGCGGAAAAAGCCAGTGCAGCCAAATCCACTTTTCTGGCCACCATGAGCCATGAAATTCGCACCCCGATGAATGGCATTATCGGCACCATAGATTTATTGCGCAAAACCCCACTGGCGGCGGCGCAATTGCGGATGACGGACACTATCCGTGATTCGTCTTTTGCCCTTTTGCATATCCTGGATGATATTCTGGACTTTTCCAAAATTGAGGCCGGTAAACTGGAGCTGGAAGCCATCCCGTTATCGCTGAACGATACCATTGAAGCGGTCGGTCGCATCCTGGTGTCGATGGCTTATCAGCGCCAACTGGACTTTCATATTTATGTCGACCCTGCCATCCCCGATGGCCTGATTGGCGATCCGGTGCGACTGCGGCAAATTTTATATAACCTGGCAGGGAATGCCATCAAGTTTACCCACAGCAGCAGCGCCCGGCTCGGTCAGGTGCAGATCCGGGCTGAGTTACTCAGCAGCCAGCATGATGCCTGTCAGGTGCAAATCAGTGTCAGCGATAATGGCAAAGGCATGTCTGCGCGCCAATTGCAGCTAATCTTTCAGCCTTTTCATCAGGCCGATGATTCAATTACCCGGCATTTTGGCGGCACCGGATTGGGACTGTCGATTTGTCAGCGGCTGGCTGCGCTGATGTATGGCGAAATTCAGGTGCAAAGCACAGTCGGCGCCGGCAGTTGCTTTATGCTGCAAATTCCGTTGCGCCGCAGCCATCAAAGCCAGCCGACCGATCCGCAACTGCTGGCCGGTCTGCAATTAAGATTATTTTGCCCACAGCCGTTGTCTGCCGCGGATATGCAAAGCTACCTGAGCTACGCTGGTGCCAGCTTGCAATTGCTGCCGGACGATCCACAGCAATGGCAGGCGCTGGCAGAATCTTTGCAAGCACAGCAGAGCGAAATTTGGCTATTGCAGGCGACAGATACGCCATTTGAGCAGGAACTGCTGTGGCAACTGCTGACCGGGCGACCAATCACCATCATCCTACTCAGCAACAAGCCTGAACTTGGTGAAAGCCTGCACCCGCGGTTACAACATCTGCACTGCGCGCCCTTGTGCCGCAGTCAATTGTACGAAGCTGTGCTGCTGGCAAGCGGCCGGTTGCAGCCCTCAGCCGTCAGCAACCTTGTCACTAACCTGTTGCCGGTGCCAGAGCGTCAGCAAGCGCTGGCAACACGACAACTGATTTTATTGGCTGAAGACAACGACATGAACCGGCAAGTGTTGCTGGCGCAATTAGAAGCACTTGGTTATACCGCTGACGTGGCCACTGATGGCCAGCAAGCCCTGGAAAAATGGCGGTTGTATCATTATCCGCTGCTGCTGACTGATTTACATATGCCGATGCTCAGTGGTTATGAACTGGCGACCAGTATCAGGCGTGAAGCTGCACTGATGGCAGACTCGCGGCAGGATTACACCCGGATCATTGCTATCACGGCGAATGCGCTCAAAGGCGAAGAACAAAAATGCCTCAGTATCGGCATGGATGGTTATCTGACTAAACCGGTGGAATTAGCAAAACTGCAGCAACTGTTGCAGCTGTGGCTGCCGCACTCCAGCCTGCAAGCTGCGCCGGAGTCAACTGCAGCAGTCGCGACTGTCAGTCAGCTGTCGCCGATTTGTTTTACCACCATCGCGAATTTTCTCGGACCGGATCCGCAGCAACATCAGGCCTGTTTGCAGTATTTTGTCAGTCAGAGTCTGGACCTCATCAATCGGCTTTCGGCTCATGCCGCAGCGCGCCAGCCCGATGAACTGGAAACGGTGTTACATCAGTTTAAGGCCATGACCAAAAGTATTGGCGCTTTGGCACTGAGCCAAAGCTGCAAAAAATTGGCCAGCAGCCTCCGGCAACAGCATTGGCCAGGTATTGACCTTGATTTAGCAGCAGTCAATCACGAGTATCAGCAGGTGGTGGCTTTTATCACCGAACGTTATTAGCTGATAGCCAAAATTATTGAAGATTCGGCCAGGCGACGAGGGAGCGAGGCCCCTGCAGCATAGCTGTCTATGTGACTGGGGCCTGAGAGCGAAGGCAACAACTGCGAATCTTCCAGGATAATGGCGATAAAAGCCAAAATCGGCACTGGCTGGCCAGCATGGCTGCAGCCGGTGCCACGACTTAGTTGGCAGCAGTATCCAATGGAGGGAAACTTTTCACTAACTGGTCCAGCGCCTGCATTTGCTGTAAATAAGGCTCCAGCTTATCCAGCGGTAAAGCACAAGGACCGTCGCATTTAGCTTCATTCGGGTTCGGGTGGGCTTCAATAAACAGACCGGCCAACCCAAGCGCCATACCAGAGCGAGCCAGCTGTGCGGCCTGGGCCCGACGGCCATCGGCTGAATCAGTGCGGCCACCAGGTTTTTGTAGGGCGTGGGTGGCATCAAAAATCACCGGCGCATACTGCTTCATTTCGTCCATGCCCAGCATGTCGACCACCAGGTTGTTATAGCCAAAGCTGGAACCGCGTTCGCACAGGATCACCTGATCATTTCCGGCTTCACTGAATTTGGTCAGGATATGCCGCATTTCATGCGGGGCCAGAAACTGTGGTTTTTTCACATTGATCACGGCGCCGGTATTGGCCATTGCAATCACCAAATCAGTCTGCCGGGCTAAAAATGCCGGTAACTGGATCACATCCACCACTTCAGCTACAGGGGCGGCCTGATAAGGTTCGTGCACGTCGGTAATTAGCGGCACCTGAAAGGTCCGTTTAATTTCTTCAAAAATTCTTAAGCCCGCTTCCAGCCCTGGTCCACGGTAGGAATGGACGGAAGAACGGTTGGCTTTATCAAACGAGGCCTTAAACACATAAGGGATGCCCAGTTTCTGACAGACAGTGACATAATGTTCCGCCACTCGCATCGCCAGATCTCGTGATTCCAGCACGTTCATGCCGCCAAACAGCACAAAAGGTTTGTCGTTGGCAACGTCGATACCGCCAACCCGAATAATTTGACTGGCCATCAGGCCTCCTGCAATAGCAAAAAATAACGGCCGCAGTTTAGCACTGCTGCCGGCAAAAAAACCGGGGTCAGCTGAAAATTCTGGCCACTGCAGACCGGGCACAACAGTAGCACTGGCCGGCCTGCACTTTCACCAAACCATTAACCGAACCATTAACCGAACAACACCGGTTGTTTAGTGATAGCCACTTTAACCACCAGCACTAACCAGCCAAGCGCACCAGCCAGACCAAAACTACGCAGCAACAAAGTGCGGCCTTTTAAGGCCATCACGCCAAGCGCAATATAGGCCAGCACGCCAAACAGTTTTTCCGTCAGCCAGGGAGTGACAAACGGATATTGCGAAATGGTCAGCATCAAACCAACCGCCGACAACAGCAATAAGGTATCAACCACATGGGGGGCAATTTTCAGAAATTTCCGCTGTAACAATGGCGAGTCTTTCAGTGACAGCCCGAACCGCAACAACAATAACGATAAACTGATCGCAACCAGTAACAAGTGGGTATGTTTCAGTGCCATGTACATCAGGTGTTCTCTCTTTTTAAGTGCTGTGGCCAAGCCAAGCGATGCTGCAGTATAAGCCGGCCAAGCGCAGCCGGGTGTGATGATGAAACACAACAGCCACCCTGAGGTGGCTGCTGGGTCAACGCCAAAACGCGTTGTTATTCCTCATCCGGGTATTTTTGCAGGATAGACTCCAGTTTGTCGACCCGAAGTTTTAAGATTTCGACCAGCGCCGGTTCAAATTGTTTACCGGATTCAGCCATGATATGCGCCAAAGTGGCTTCTGCATTCCAGGCAGATTTGTAACAACGGCGGTGCCTGAGTGCATCATACACATCGGCCAGCGCCGCAATGCGGCCGTACACATGAATGTCTTCGCCTTTTTTACCTTCTGGATAACCAGTGCCATCCCATTTTTCATGATGATCACGGGCAATCACAGCCCCGGCCTGAATAATAGCCCGCTTGGAGTTTTTCAGAATTTCATAACCAATATTGGAATGAGTTTTCATCACTTCCCACTCATGTTCTTGTAATTTCATCGGTTTATTTAAAATACCATCCGGGATCCCAACTTTGCCGACATCGTGTAACGGCGAAGCGAACATCAGTTTCTCGGCTTCATCATCGGGCAGACCATAACCTTTGGCCAGCTCATAACAGATAAAAGCGACCCGCTTGACATGGTTACCGGTTTCAATCGACCGTTGTTCCACCGCCTCACTGAGCCGATAAACAATTTCGCGCTGGGTATCTTCAATTTCATTTTGCAGTTGCACATTTTCATAGGCGATCTGCACATTTTGTGAAAACAATTCAATCAGTCGTTTCTGATTATCTGTCACTAAATTCGGCAGACCTGACACATACAATAAGGAACCATGGGTAAATTTACTGGTGCAATAGGCCACCAGATAGTTGTCTTTGTAGACGATGCTGCGGCTGTGTAAGGCCTGATGAAAAGCTTCCATCAGCATCGGGTCCAGTACCTGTGCCACCGACTGGCCTTCTTTGTGTTCAAATTCACCAAGACCGGCAAAGACCACCAATTCATCTGGCTGCTGGTTATCATGGACATTGCCGGCCACCAGACTGGACGTCACCAGCAGCGCATCCTCATCACAACCTAAAATGGAGGTCAGTTGTTGCAACACGCCATCAATAAATTGCTCCATCGAATGGGCGGAAAATAAATCAGCGGAGGCGGTAATAATTTTCTCCAGCCCCTGGCGGCTGGAATCTATTGATAAAATATCGCGGTATGAGCGCAGACTCGACATCACCACGGTAAACAGCTTTTGCGCCGTCAATTCGGTTTTAGATTTGTAATCGTTGATATCGTAATTGACAATCACCTGCCGCTCGGGCGCCTGGCCGGGCTGACCTGTCCGTAAAATAATCCGCACATAATGATTATGCAGCTCTTCCCGGATATAACGCGCCACCAGCAAACCGGCATCGTCAGTTTCCATCACCACATCGAGCAAAATAATGGCCGCATCCGGATGTAAGGCAATCAGTGCCCTGGCATCGGCGCCGGAATAAGCGCTGAAAAACTCCAGATTTTTACCCTGAAAAGCAAAATCACTCAGTGCCAGTTTAGTCACTGCATGCACTTCTGGTTCATCATCAACAATCAATACTTTCCAGCTGCCGCTATGCGTTGGCAACTGCTCTTCCGGTTCATCGGCAAATAAAAAATCGTTGGCCACCGCCTTTCCCTCATATTTACTTCTTGAGCTCATGTCAGTAGTTATATGCGGTAAATGCGGTGCGGTCAAAAAAATGCTGTGAAATCAAACAAGAAAACTGTCAATGCCAGGCAACAGTGGTGGCAATAGGCTGCAGTTGGCGCGTCAGCAGCGCTGGCCGCCACTGATGCGCCATTGGCCGCCATAATCGCGTCTGGAACTGACATTGCAAAAACCGGCTTGCAGTAACAACTGCTGGACTGCTTCGGCTTGCTGATAACCATGTTCCAGCCATAACCAGCCGTCCGGCTGCAGATGGGCCATGGCCCCGGCGCAAATTTGTGCCAAATCAGCCAGGCCCTGACCGGGAGCCACTAAGGCGCTGGCAGGTTCGAACCGGACATCGCCTTGCTGCAAATGCGGATCGGCTGCGTCAATGTAAGGGGGATTACTGAGGATTAAATCAAACCGACAGCCTGTGACTGCGCTGTACCAGTCGCTTTGCCGGATCTGGCAATTGCCAAGCCCAAGCCGCTCGCGGTTGCGATTCGCCAGCGCCACCGCTGCTGGCTGAAAATCAACCGCCGTCAGTTGCCAGTTCGGTTGACTGTTGGCAAGTGCCAGTGCGATAGCACCGGTACCTGTGCCTAAATCAAGCACTTGCGCTTGCGTCGGTAACGCCAGCGCCAGCGCCTGTTCGACCAGCAACTCAGTATCAGGCCGGGGAATTAAGGTACAAGGCGCCACTTCCAGTTCCAGATCCCAAAACCACCAACGGCCGGTAATATAAGCCAGCGGTTCACCGGTTAAGCGCCGCTGCAGCGCGGCGTCTAACATCGCCTGCTGCGGCGCTGTTAACAGATCCGGTAACCGGCTCATCAGCGCGGTCGGGCTGATCTGGAGCACATCAGCCAGCAGCCGTCGCGCCTCCAATCTTACATCCTCCAGCGCACTGTCGCGCTCAGCCAAAGCCTGTAACGCGGTGGCGGCCTGTTGCAGCCATTGGCTGTAACTTTGTGTCACAACAGCCCCCTGTGGCCTGGCATTAACGGTTTTCTTCCGCCAACGCCGCCAGCAGATCGGCCTGGTGCTCGTTATTGAGCGGACCTAACACCAAATCTAACTCACCTTCCATCACTTCCAGCAAACGGTAGATGGTCAGGTTGATGCGGTGATCAGTCAGCCGTCCCTGCGGGAAGTTATAAGTCCGGATCCGCTCAGAACGGTCACCGGAGCCCACCAGAGAGCGACGGGTCGATTCTTCCACCAGACGGCGTTTTTCATCTTCAGCCGCCTGAATACGCGATTGCAGCACGCTCATGGCGCGGGCACGGTTTTTATGCTGCGAACGCTCGTCCTGACATTCCACCACAATCCCGGTGGGTAAGTGGGTGATCCGAATGGCAGAATCGGTCCTATTCACGTGCTGACCCCCTGCGCCTGAGGCCCGGTAGGTATCCACTTTTAAATCCGCCGGATTGATTTCAATAGCCTCACTTTCCGGTACTTCCGGCATAATAGCCACGGTACAAGCGGAAGTATGCACCCGGCCTTGTGATTCAGTGGCCGGGATGCGTTGCACCCGATGGCCACCGGATTCAAATTTAAAAATACCGTAAGCGCCTTCGCCCTGCACGCTGGCAATCACTTCTTTATAACCGCCGTGTTCGCCTTCGTTGCAGCTGACAATTTCCACTTTAAAGCGGCGCTTTTCGCAGAAACGGCTGTACATCCGGAATACATCACCGGCAAAAATAGCGGCTTCATCGCCACCAGCACCGGCGCGGATCTCGAGGAAACAGTTGTTGTGATCATTGGGATCCTTCGGCAGTAACAGGATTTGTAATTCCTGATCCAGCTGTTCCACCCGCTCTTTCGCCGCTTTAAACTCTTCCTGCGCCATGTCGCGCATATCCGGATCTGAGTCTTTCATCATCTCTTCAGCGCCAGCCACATCCTGCTGCGCTTGCTGAAATTGATGGAATGCCAGCGCAATGGGTTCTAACTGGCTGTATTCTTTGGACAATTCCCGAAAGCGGCTTTGATCTGAAATCACGCCTGCGTCACTGAGCAACGCCTGAACTTCTTCATAACGTTCAACCAGACCTTCGAGTTTACGATAAACCGTTTCTTTCATGGGGAATGTGGTACCTGATTAGATATCTAATAAAAAATTGATCAAAGTTTTAGCTTCAACCCTGTCATCCTGCAACAAATGGCGGATGGTTTTGGTTGGGGCGTGCATCAGCCGGTTACTGAGTTTAGTCGCCATTTCCTGCAACACTTTTTCCGCATCCTGACCACTGGCCAGTTGCTTCAGCGCCCGTTGCACCAGTTCGTGCCGCACCGCTTCACAGCGCTCGCGATAATCCCGCACCCAGTCGATATTGCCTTGCAGTTGCAACCACTGGCTGAAGTCGGCCACCCCGGCAGCAATCATGGTTTCGGCCTGAGCAGCCGCTTGCTGGCGCGACTGCATATTCTGCGACACGATATTTTGTAAATCATCAACGGTATATAAATACGCGTCTTCCAGCTCAGCCACCTGAGCTTCAATATCTCTGGGAACGGCTAAATCCACCAGAAACATCGGTTTATGCCGGCGTTTTTTTAACGCCTGCTCCACCATGCCTTTACCGACAATCGGCAAGGTACTGGCGGTGGAACTGATCACCACATCGGCATCGGTCAGCGCTTGTGGCACCTGCGCCAGACTGACTACCTGACCCTGAAACTGGCTGGCCAGCGCCGCCGCTCTGTCGTAAGAGCGATTGGCCACTGTCAGTTGCGAAGCCCCATGTTCCAGTAAATGTTTGGCCACCAGCTCAATGGTTTCACCAGCGCCAATCAACAGCACTTTAACGGTATCAAGTTTACCGAAAATCTGTTTTGCCAGCGCCACCGCAGCAAAAGCCACTGACACCGCGCTGGCACCAATGTCGGTTTCAGTCCGGACCTGTTTGGCTACCGCAAATGTTTTCTGAAATAACCGCTCAAACACCGGCTGAATAGTGCCGACCTGTCGCGATTGACTATAAGCTTGTTTTACCTGGCCAAAAATCTGTGGTTCGCCCAGCACCAGTGAATCCAGTCCGGCTGCCACTCTCATCAAATGGGCGGCCGCGGCATCGTCCTGATGCAGATACAAATGCGCCGCGACGTCTACCAGTTCTAACTGATGAAATTTGGCTAACCAGGCAATCACTTGTTTAGATTGCGCCACACTGCCGCTAAAATACAGCTCGGTTCGGTTGCAGGTTGACACTATCACCGCATCAGTCACCTGAGTTTGCGCCGTTAAATCCAGCAGCGCTTGCGCCACTTGCTCCGGAGCAAAAGCAACTTGTTCCCGTAAGGCTACAGGCGCAGTTTTGTGATTAATGCCAAGCGCAAAAATAGTCATTCACCTGTATGATATGGCCCTGACAGGGCGTGCGAACGGGCCGTGCCAACGGAGAAAGCGCGAATTGTACGAAAATACCGATGCCATGAAAAGCCTTAACTGCGTTTGTGGCCGCTTTAACTGACACCGTTGCCTGCGCCAAACCGGTAAAGGCGCTGGCCAGCCTGCTGCAGGCTGTATTTACCAAAGAGGAATCATGATCAGTCAAGTCATTCGCCTGCGCGCCTTGTTTTTGCTCTGTGCTCTGTTGTTATCCGGTTGTGCCAGTTGGCAGCAACCAGTGGTGGCTGAATTGCCGTTGCCCGCGAAGCAGCGCCAACAACAACTGGCCACACTGGCCAATTTCAGTCTGGTGGCATCTTTGGGGGTAAAAGCTCCCGCCGATTCGGTCAGTGGAACTCTGAACTGGCAACAGCAAGCTGAACAGTATAGTGCGTCCATGAACAGCTTTATCGGCGTCAATATTTTTCAATTGCAGACCACTGCTGACGGCGCCAGCGTCACCGTAAGCGGCGACACCCATCAGGCTGAGTCGGCCGATGTACTGCTGGATTATTTATCCGGCTGGTCACTGCCGATTGCTGACATGCCGCTCTGGCTGAAGGGTATGGCCGGTCAGAACAGCTCAGATTTACGCTGGGATCCGCTCGGTCGGCTGACCAGTTTCAGTTTACTGGATTCTCAGCAGCGTCGCTGGCAGGTCAGTTATCTGTCGTTTTTTCCGGACCGGCTGTCCTTACCGAAAAAAATTGTGCTGCAATCCAGTGATACCAAGCTCACCCTGGTGATCCGCCAGTGGACTTTATAATGCAGTGTTAACCTGATGGACCTGATTTGATGACTGAAATGACTACTGTCACCCCAACTGGCCAACTGACTTTACCAGCACCGGCCAAACTGAATTTATTTTTGCATATCACCGGCCGACGGCCGGATGGTTATCATTTGCTGCAAACCTTATTTCAAATGCTGGATTACGGCGATGAATTGCATTTTACGGCCAATACCAGTGGCAACATCAGTTTAAGCTGTCATGACGCACAACTGGCAGGCCCGGACAACCTGATTTATAGGGCTGCTCTGGCTTTAAAACCACTGGCAAAAGCCGAGGCCGGCGTGCACATTGTGCTGGATAAAAAATTACCGATGGGCGGTGGTCTGGGTGGTGGTTCCTCCGATGCTGCCACCACTTTACTGGCGCTGAATCAGTTATGGCAACTGCAGCTAACGAGCAGCGAACTGGCGGCTATTGGCTTGCAACTGGGGGCTGATGTGCCATTTTTTGTGCAAGGCCACAGCGCTTTTGCCCAAGGCGTCGGCGAACAATTACAGCAGGTAACATTGCCTGAAACTATCTATCTGGTTGTCACGCCAGCTTGCCATGTCAGCACCGCCGAGGTGTTTACCCATCCGGATTTAATCCGCAACAGCGCCGTGATTTCAGCCGATGATGTACTAGACTTGGACAACGTTCGCCGTTGGCGCAATGACTGTCAGCCACTGGTCGAACGCCTTTACCCTGATGTTGCAATAACCTTACAGTGGTTGGTAGAATACGCGCCGTCTCGAATGACGGGTACTGGTGCCAGTGTATTCGCTGAATTCCCGGACGAACTCAGTGCTCGTCGAGCCCTTGCCCACTTACCGGCCAATTGCCGCGGTTTTGTAGCGCGAGGGGTCAACCGGTCGCCTGTGCTGACCGCGTTGGAACATGCCGTAGATACCTAAAATCATTGATGATGTGGGTAGGCGCCGAATGAGTGAGTCCTCAGGAACATAGCAATCTATGTGACTGAGGCGAACACATGAAGGCAACACCCCCACATCGTCAAGGGTGAAAGGTATAACGAGAGGATGGGCTTGCAAGTGCTCATCCGAAGACTTTAACCGGACTCAAACACCGCCCTGAGGATCCTACCGTGCCCGACATGAAGATATTCGCTGGTAATGCCGTACCAGAACTCGCCAAGAAAATTGCCAGCCGTTTGTATATCAAACTGGGCGACGCCGAAGTCGGCCGTTTCAGCGATGGAGAGGTCAGTGTGCAAATTAATGAAAACGTCCGTGGATCGGACGTTTTTATTATCCAGTCTACCTGTGCCCCGACCAACGACAATCTGATTGAACTCATTGTGATGGTGGATGCATTACGTCGTGCTTCTGCTGGCCGGATCACTGCGGTGATTCCTTATTTTGGTTATGCCCGTCAGGATCGCCGGGTTCGTTCCGCCCGGGTGCCAATCACTGCCAAAGTGGTGGCTGACTTCCTGTCCAGCGTCGGTGTGGACCGGGTGCTGACGGTAGACCTGCACGCAGAGCAAATTCAGGGTTTCTTTGATGTGCCGGTCGATAACGTTTTTGCTTCGCCAGTGCTGTTGGATGATATGCGTAAACGTGAATTCCAGGCGCCAGTGGTGGTATCGCCGGATATCGGTGGTGTGGTGCGGGCCCGTGCTATTGCCAAGCTGCTGAATGATGCCGACTTAGCCATCATCGACAAACGCCGGCCAAAAGCTAACGTTGCTCAGGTGATGCACATCATCGGTGACGTGAAAGATCGCGACTGTATCATTGTTGACGATATGATCGACACTGGCGGCACTTTATGTAAAGCCGCTGAAGCCTTAAAAGAACAAGGCGCGCGCCGCGTGTTTGCTTACGCCACGCACCCGGTATTCTCTGGCAATGCCGCCGAAAACATCGCCAACTCAGTGATTGATGAGCTGATCATTACAGACACCATCCCACTGAGCGCAGAAATGAAAGCGGTCAGCAAAGTGAAACAACTGACTTTAAGCGAAATGATGGCTGAATGTATCCGCCGCATTAGCAACGAAGAATCCATTTCTTCTATGTTTGACTAATCAGGCTCATTCAGACTGACAGACAAAAGGCGCTTTAAAGCGCCTTTTGTATTTGCAGCCCAAGCCCCCCGGTGCTATTATGTCGCGCTTTTTTCCGCCAGCCGGAAAAAGCTTCTTTCTGGTTTTCTGGTCGCGGAAACCAGAGCAATTCATTTTTGGAGATAAACATGTCTAACGCCATTTACACGTTAAATGCTGAAGTTCGTAACGACCTGGGGAAAGGTGCGAGCCGCCGCCTGCGTCACGCGGACAAAGTTCCAGCTATCATCTACGGTGGCGCTGCTGCCCCTGTATCTATTACGCTGGATCACTCTAAGCTGTTACAAGCGCAAGCGAACGAAGGTTTCTACACCCACATCCTGACTATCAACGTCGGCGGTGAAGAAGTGAAAGCAATCGTTAAAGCAATGCAACGTCACCCGTTCAAGCCAAAAGTAACTCACGTTGACTTCCAACGTGTTGAAGCTGGCCATGAGCTGCACACTGTTGTTCCTGTCCACTTCATCAACGAAGCTGCTGCAGCGAAGAAAGGTGGCATCGTTGCTCACCATATCAACGAAATCGCTATCACTGTGCTGCCACAAAACCTGCCTGAATTCATCGAAGTGGATTTAGCTGATGTTGAAGTGGGTGTAACTCTGCACTTATCAGACCTGAAAGTTCCAGCTGGCGTTGTTATCGCTGAACTGGCTAAAGGCGCTGGTCATGACCAAGCTGTTGTTTCTGTAAACAAACCAGCTGGTAAAGCAGACGACGCTGCTGAGTAATAATGACTGAAGTTATTCAGTTAGTCGTGGGCCTGGGTAATCCGGGCCCCGAATACAGCAATACACGTCACAACGCTGGCCAGTGGTTCGTCGAACAACTGGCCCGTCGTTTTAATACCAATCTGAAAGCCGAAGCCAAATTTTTTGGTCTGACCGGCAAGTTCTTATTTGAAGGCCGTGAAATCAAGTTATTGGTGCCGACGACCTTTATGAACTTAAGCGGCAAAGCCGTACTGGCGATGGCGCAGTTTTACAAAATTCCACCTCAAGCGATTCTGGTTGCCCATGATGAAATGGCACTGGAGCCTGGCATTGCTAAACTCAAGCTCGGTGGTGGCCATGCCGGCCACAATGGTTTAAAAGATATCGCCGCCAAATTTGGCAACGATCCGAATTTCTATCGCCTGCGACTGGGCATTGGCCATCCTGGCCACAAAGACAAAGTCACAGGTTATGTGCTGGGCAAAGCCCCGCAGGCAGAGCAGCGACTGATTGAAGACGCGCTCGATGAAAGCCTGCGTTGTTTTGAACTCTGGCAACAGCAAGATCTGGTGAAAGCCCAGCACAGATTACATAGTTTTAAAGCCACTGTTTAAGCCTTGAGCTTTGACACTGGCCAACGCAGCAACTTAGTTTTGCTGGCCGATTTCGCAGGCCCGCCTGCACTTAGTACAAAGGATCATCTCATGGGTTTTAAATGTGGCATCGTGGGTTTACCAAACGTCGGTAAATCTACTTTATTCAACGCGTTGACCAAAGCAGGCATTGAAGCGGCCAACTTCCCGTTTTGTACCATTGAGCCAAACACCGGGGTGGTCCCAGTGCCGGATCTGCGTTTGCAGCAACTGGCAGAGATTGTCAATCCACAGCGGATTTTGCCCACCACGATGGAATTTGTTGATATCGCAGGTTTAGTCAAAGGCGCTTCCAAAGGTGAAGGCTTGGGTAATAAATTCCTAGCCAATATCCGTGAAACCGATGCCATTGGCCATGTAGTGCGTTGTTTTGACGATGAGAACATCATCCACGTTGCTGGTAAAATTGATCCGGCCGACGATATCGACACCATCAATATGGAGCTGGTGTTGTCTGATATGGACAGCGCGGAAAAAGCCATTTTCCGTGTCAGCAAAAAAGCCAAAGCCGGTGACAAAGACGCCAAAGCTGAAATTGAAGTGCTGGAAAAAATCAAACAACATCTGGAAGAAGGCCTGACTTTACGTCAGCTGGCTTTATCCGATGATGAAAAAGCTTTGGTTTCGTACATGAACTTCTTAACCATCAAACCAACCATGTATATCGCCAACGTGCTGGAAGATGGTTTTGATAACAACCCGCATTTAGATGTGGTGAAAGCCATTGCCGCCAAAGAAGGCGCTATTGTGGTGGCTATCTGTGCCGCTATTGAATCTGAAATTGCCGAACTGGAAGACAGTGAAAAAGCAGAATTTTTAGAATCGATGGGCCTCGAAGAACCAGGCCTGAACCGGGTGATCCGCGGTGGTTATTCGCTGTTAAACCTGCACACTTACTTCACCGCTGGCGTGAAAGAAGTACGCGCCTGGACCATTCCGGTTGGCGCCACAGCCCCACAAGCCGCAGGCGTGATTCACACCGACTTCGAACGTGGTTTTATCCGCGCTCAGGTAGTGTCTTTTGATGACTTTATCGCCTGTAAAGGCGAAGCCGGTGCTAAAGAAGCCGGTAAACTGCGGGTAGAAGGTAAATCTTACGTCTGTAAAGACGGCGACGTGATGCATTTCTTGTTTAACGTTTAAGCTTTTAGCGTCTATGCCTTTGGGGGTTCGACGTTCTACCCTATAAAACAAAGCCACCGCAAGGTGGCTTTGTTATTTCTGGATATAGACAAACCAAACTGTGGTTTACCTGTTCTACTAACCCACAGGGCGGTAATTATCCTGCATGGGATAACTGCGGGCATAAAGCGCAAATATCGCCGCCGCCAATAGTGCAAAGGCCGCAAAGAAAAACATTAAAAAGGCGGTTTCGCTGAGGCCGGTCTGACTGACCTGCGCCGTCACGGCTGGCGTTTTAATGCTGTTATTGGCTAACAGCACCCATAAGTTACCGACGGTGACCGACAGATTCCAGAAACTGGTGATAGTGCCTTTCATGGTGGCCGGGGCCTGGCTATAAGCAAACTCCAAGCCAGTGGCAGAGACCAGTACTTCGCCCATCGTCAGCAAGGCATAAGGCAGAATTTGCCACATGATATTCATCGGAGTACCAAGGTCCATCATCAGTTGGATGCTCCCTATCACAATCCAACTGAGCCCCGTCACCGCAATACCAGCGCCCATTTTGCGCAGCGCCGTCAATTGCACACCGCATTTTTCCAGAAATGGATACAGCACCAAATGATTAAATGGGATCAGGATCATCACCAGCGCCGGGTTCAGTGCCTGCATCATCGCCGGTTCGAACCAGTCAGGTTTGACCATGTCATTGGCTTGCAAAATCCAGGTTGAAGCCTTTTGGTCGAACAAAGACCAGAACGGCGTCACCAGCGCAAACAAAATTAAAATCCGCAGCACTGAACGCACACCATCCACCGCCTGATCCGGATGCACAGCTCTGGCCCGTTCCAGTTGCAGGGCGGCACCAGCGCCGCCAAAGCCCATCACCAGCACCAGCGCCAGACAAAGCGCAGCCACTATGCCCAGTGAACTCATTTGTGATAATGCATACCCAGCAAGCGCAACGCCGATAACAGCAACGTAAAGACCGCTATTGGCCTGCCCTGCTTGTGTTGCCATTAAAGCAGTCCGGATGACAGGTAAAAAACCATGCGGATTTTTTGGCTCAGGCGGCACGTGGACATAACGTTTGCGGCCTAACCAGAAAAATAAGGTGGCGATAAACATCAGAATACCCGGAATACCAAAGGCCACCGCCGCGCCATAATATTTCAGCAACAACGGCATAAATAAGGACGCAAAAAACGAACCGAAGTTAATGGTGAAGTAAAACCAGTCGAAGGCTTTGCGCGCTAGCTTCTTGTTGCTTTGGTCAAACTGGTCTCCCATAAAGGAAGACACTAAAGGTTTAATACCGCCGGATCCCAGCGCTATTAAAAACAAACCGGTATAAAAACCATTGATACTGTGCTCAAAAATAGCCAGAAAAGCATGACCGATACAATAAATCAGACTCAGCCATAAAATAGTGTTGTACTTGCCAAACCAACGGTCGGCCAGGTAGCCACCTAATAATGGGAAAAAATACACCCCGATGACAAAAGAGTGGAACACATCTTTGGCAGCGCCAGAGCGCAGCTGCTCTGGAATAGACAGCAGCAAAGCGGTCATTAAAAACGGCGTCAGAATATTGCGCATGCCATAAAAGCTAAAACGCTCACAGGCTTCACTGGCAATAATGTAGGGTAACTGCCGTGGCCAGCGTGGTGGCGCCGCGGCTTGAGTTGCTGAAACAGACATTGGATCTCCTGTAATCATTTTTTACGCTTTGGCGTAAATAAGCAGTCTTGGCTGCAGTCGGAGCGCGGGCGATTGCCGCAACGCAGTCTGGATACTAAAGTAATTTGCCCTGAAACCCCAGTAAATCCGGCTGCTGAGCGGTTATTTGCCGGTAAAACTGGTTGAGTTTCCAGCAAGATGAATAGAAAATCAGCAAACGAATCAAAACGACTGAATAGTTTTAAAAAAACGGTTGACGTTAAAAACGCATCTGAGCATAATACGCGCCACTTGCTTAGGACAACTAAGACATAGTGGCTACATAGCTCAGCTGGTTAGAGCACAGCACTCATAATGCTGGGGTCGCAGGTTCGATTCCCGCTGTAGCCACCACTTAATTGTCGAGATAGTCTAGTGCATGCGGAAGTGGCGAAATTGGTAGACGCACTGGATTTAGGTTCCAGCGCCGCGAGGCGTAAGAGTTCGAGTCTCTTCTTCCGCACCATAGCAAGTAAGAATTCTGCAGTTTCTGCAGGGGTGTAGCCAAGCGGTAAGGCAGCGGGTTTTGATCCCGCCATTCTGGGGTTCGAATCCCTGCACCCCTGCCATTAAATTTAGTGGCAGTATGGTCATCAGTTCATACAATATGCGCCACAAAATTTCTGCAGGGGTATAGCCAAGCGGTAAGGCAGCGGGTTTTGATCCCGCCATTCTGGGGTTCGAATCCCTGTACCCCTGCCATTCTTTGATAACCCAGCTTCGGCTGGGTTTTTCTTTTGTGCTTCTTCAAGCCCCCAAGCATCCAAAGCTCAAACTATTGATGTAAAAGCAATTCAAACTACCTAGTCATTGTTCGGTAACTCAGCCAGCAAGGGTAATTCTGTGCGCCGCCAGGCAATCGCCATAATGCAGTCGGACGATCATGCCAGTAGCTGCAATCAGCATGCGACAATATGCCGCACATGACGACACCTGAGCTCCGCTTATAATCGCGCCTCTCTTTCTTTTGTTGATGGTTTAAACTGAGGCCCAGATGAAATCAAACTACCACGCTGGCAAAACTATAGCTCTGTCGTTGTCTCCACTCGCCCTCGCCTTCGCTACCGTATTTTCCAGTCAGGCGGCAACAACCCAGCCGCAACAGAAGGTGCACAGACTTCCGGCGATTGAAGTGAAAGCTTCTGCGCTCGATCAGGCCGTTTTTAGCCGCACCATCAGCGGCAAAGGGCAATTTGCCAGCGATGATACCGCTAAGCTACTCGAGGAAACGCCGGGCGTCAGTTTTTATACTGGCGGCGGCGTGTCCAGTCTGCCAGTCATGAATGGGCTGGCCGATGATCGTTTAAAGATTTCGGTGGATGGGATGACGATCACCTCAGCTTGTCCCAATCATATGAATCCAGCACTTTCTTATATCGCACCTGTGGCACTGAGTCAGATCCAGGTTTATGCCGGGGTTGTGCCAGTCAGTCAGGGTGGTGACAGTATTGGTGGCACTATCCAGGTAGTCTCTGCGGCGCCAGAGTTTACCAAAGCGGGAGCTGATGTAAAAACTGATGGCAACTTGACCACTTATTATCGTGGCAATGGTGATGTAAAGGGTCTCAATGCCCGTGCCAGTATGGCGTCAGAAAACTTTCATCTGAGTTACGTCGGTAACACAGTCGATGCCGGAAATTATCAGGATGGTGATGGCAAGGTTGTCGGAGCCAGTCGCTATAAAGTCCGTAACAATGCAATCAAACTGGCAGCAAAACATGACGCCGATCTGTTTTCACTGGATATAGGCTGGCAGGATATTCCGCTGCAGGGATTTCCAAACCAGGCCATGGACATGACCTACAACAAAAGCCTGTCTTTGAATGCTGCCTACAGCGGAGATTTCAATTGGGGCTTGTTGGAAGCGCGGGCATACCGCCAGAGCGTCCGACATAAGATGGATATACTACCGGAAAAAGGCGGCCAAATGCCGATGGACACTGATGCCGCAGATCTGGGTTATTCAGTGATTGCGACCACCTCACTGGCCGCAACAAACACTTTACGCTTAGGTCATGAGTTTCATCGTTACTCGCTGGATGACTGGTGGCCTGCGTTAGAGAATAGTTTTATGGGCCCGCATGATTTCTGGAACATCCGGGATGGTAAAAGGCAACGTTTTGCTTTATTTTCCGAACTGGATCAGCCAGTCAACGCTAAACTTTTCACTCAGCTTGGGGCCAGGCTAGAACAGGTTCGGATGAATACCGGTGCTGTGGTGGGTTACCACAGCGCAGCCGATGGCAGCTATGGCGGCATGATGGGGTCGACGCCTTATGAGGATTCAACTTACCAAACAGATGCTGCAGCTTTTAATGCCCTGGATCATCATCGTGACGATTTGAATCTTGATCTGACTGCATCAGCCCGTTATAGCCAAAGCGCCAGCCAAACTTATGAGCTGGGCCTGTCACGAAAAATCCGTTCCCCCAACCTGCATGAGCGCTATACCTGGTCAAACGAAGCCATGATGGCTGGCCTGATGAACAACTGGTTCGGCGATCTGAACTCTTATGTCGGTAATATCGATCTCGAGCCTGAAGTGGCCTATAGCCTGCGCCTGAGTGCCGACTGGCATGATACCACCGGCACAGACTGGCAGTTAAAAGTTGCCCCCTTTTACACTCAGGTGGAGGATTACATCAACGTCACCGCAAACACCAATCTAAATCCTTACAATATGAGTATGCTGGTCGACCGGCAATCACTGCGTTTTGTCAACGAAGATGCAACATTGTATGGTGTTGATATCGATAGCCACAAAGTGCTGGGTCAACTGGCAGGTGTCTGGCGTATACGTGCAAACCTGGCTTACGTCAGAGCCAAGGCGGACGGTGGCGATAATCTTTATAACATCATGCCGCTGAATGCGCGCATTGCGCTCGACCATGCTGATGGTGCATGGAGTAGCAAACTGGAAGCTGTCCTGGTCGACAACAAAGACCGTGTGAGTGCGCTGCGGGCTGAACAACCAACGGCCGGTTATGCCCTGATTAACTTCAGGACCAGCCTGGATCTGACCCGCAGTATCCGGCTGGATGCTGGCATAGACAACCTGTTAGATCGCGCTTACCGGCTGCCTTTGGGCGGGCTGGAATACGCTTCAGCCAATATGATGATGGGGATTGCACCTGCCACAATGCGTGGCGCTGGTCGCTCAGTCAATGCTGGTTTATCAATTGATTTCTAACGGCTAGCTCACTGCAGCATCAGGCCCCCGCAGTGGGGCCTTTCTTGTCGCCTCGCCAGGAGAATCAACTTGTGCAACCCCCCAACAACTGCAGCAGCGTTAATTTTACTTCAAACCCGCCGCATAAGCCCCAACCCAGGCTTTAAGCGGTCCGGCTTTGGCGGCCAGCGTTAACCCAGTTTGCCTGGCCAGTCGCAGTAGCGGCCAGTCACTTTTAAATACCTGATAAAAGCCGTCCATCGCCGACATCATCAGCAAGTTCGCCGCTTTACGCTGGCGTTGGTAACTGGCCAGCAGTGTTGCATCGGCCGGATCCTGGCCTTTGTCGTTCGCAGCCAGTACCAGTTCAGCTAATAACATGGCATCAGCAAAACCAAGATTGACACCCTGACCCGCCAGCGGATTGATGGTATGAGCGGCATCCCCAACCAACACCACCCGATGGGCATAATACTGATTGGCATGCATCCGGGTCAGCGCAAACCAGCCTTGTTGCAGCAGTTTAATTTCACCCAATTTGGCAGGAAAATGCTGCCGGATTTGCTGTGCCAGTTCCTGCGGCGGCAGTTTGGCCAGTTGCTGTACTTTATACACATCGTCGTACCAGACCAAAGACGCCTGCGCACCTGGTAAGGGCAAAAATGCTCGTGGACCCTGCTCAGTAAATTGTTGCCAGGTGATATCCTGCTGACCATAAGCAGTCTCCACGGTCGCCACCAGACAACCTTGCTGATATTGCCAGCCATGGCAACCAATGCCGGCCAAACTGCGTAACTGCGATTGACCACCATCAGCAGCAATCAGCAAACGGCCACGGATTGCACCAAACTCTGCAGTTTGCACGACGGCACACTCGGCGTTTTGCTGCAATGACAACACTGTCGCCGGGCAAAATAGTTGGAGTGAGGCCGGAAAAGCCTGCCATAAAGCCGCTTGCAAATGCTGATTTTCCACGATATGACCCAAGTGGGGTTGGCTAATTTCGGCCGCGGTAAAGGTTAATTCAGGCTGCCCCAACCAAGCATGACCGCTTTGCGGCGTTTCAAAAGCTTGTAACCGTTGATATGGGCATAACCGCGCACTCTGCAACAAGTCCCAAGCACCAAGACCCTGCAGCCAAGCTTCGCTGCGTCTATTAATGGCACTGACTCTTAAATCAAAAGGCGCTGTGTCTGCCAACGGCAATGGTGCCGTTTTTTCCAATAAGGCAACTTGTAAACCAGCCTGGCTGAACTTTAATGCCAGCGCAGCCCCCACCATACCCCCACCAACAATCACCATATCAAACACTGGATTTCCTTAGCTTTTTGCCGGCTACACAGTTATATCAGCCATTCTAACTGAGAATAACCAGCAGGCTCTGCGCTGGATCAGCTTTTTTCCGCTTTTTATTTCCACATCGCTGAAAGAAAACAGCCATCCGGACGTTCTAATAGCCGAACTATCATGACACCGCCGTGCGAACGGCCCCTTCAAATAGGATGATCTATGAAACTTTGGCAAACATTCACCACAGCTTTGTTATTTAGCGCAAGCTTACCGCTTGCCGCTCACATCGCAGAAACACCAGAGCAAGTTCGGCCGCTGTTAAACGGCAGCACAGTGCCAGCGATCAGCCTGCAAGATCAACAAGGCAAACCTGTTGATCTGCTCGCAGAAATTAAACAAAAACCCACAGTGCTGGTGTTTTATCGCGGCGGCTGGTGCCCGTATTGCAATACCCAATTGGCGGGTTTACAACAAGTCGAAGCCGAATTTACCAAACTGGGTTACCAAATCATTGCCATCAGCCCGGAAGCGCCTAGAGCTGTGAGCAAAAACCAGCAAAACACCAAAGACGTGGCGCTGAGCTATCAACTGTTGTCGGACGAAAAGTTAGCCGCCGCACAAGCCTTTGGCCTTGCTTATTATTTGGATGCCAAAACCACGGCCACTTATAAAGATAGTTATGGTATCAAACTCACTTATGATCAAACCGGTAAAGCGGTGCTGCCGGTGCCTGCGGTGTATCTGCTCAATACCAAGGGCGAAGTGCAATTTAGCTTTGCCCATATTAACTACAAAACGCGCTTACAACCCGAGTTATTGTTGTTAGCCGCCAAGCTGGCCACTGCCATATAAGCGGCACTGCTGCGAGTCCATGACAGCGTTCAAAGCAACAGCAGCTTTGAACGCTTTTTAATATCTTATTCGGAACACCTACGGACACACTGCGAAGGCTCATTTCCTGATCCTTTGGTTTTGCCAAAGCGCATATAAAACTCATCTTTATTCAGTTATTTCACATATCAATTCCCTGTTGATTCAATCAGCTGGCTCTGGCCAACGTCAGCTAAAAAAGCGTTGACGCCCGGTGAAAAATCCGGCATTTTGCGCGCCCGAATCAACGTTAGCTACAGCCGTCAGCCGGATTTAATTTTGCCGTGGCGCTGCTTTATGGCTAAAGTAGAGTTTCCTTTTTCCCTCTTGCTTTGGAGAATGTTGCATGTCAAACGTCACACGTAACGTCACAGTGGCCGCTACCCAGATGATCGGTGGCTGGAATGTTGAAGAAAATATCGCCCGTGGCGAAAAACTGGTGCGGGCAGCGGCCAGCCAGGGTGCACAAATTATCCTGTTACAAGAGTTGTTTGAACGTAACTACTTCTGCCAGAAGCAAAAACCTGAATACCTTAGTTTTGCCGTACCGCTGGAAGAAAATGCTGCCTTTTTGCACTTCCAAAAACTGGCAAAAGAATTAAAAGTGGTGCTGCCGATCAGCTTTTATGAGCGCTCAGGCAATTGCTTCTACAACAGTGTGGCCGTGGTTGATGCCGATGGTGCTTACCTGGGTACTTATCGCAAAAGCCATATTCCGGACGGTCCGGGTTACAGCGAAAAATACTATTTCACCCCGGGTGATACCGGCTTCAAAGTGTGGGATACCGCCTATGCCAAAATCGGCATCGGTATTTGCTGGGACCAATGGTACCCGGAATGTGCCCGCAGCATGGCATTGATGGGCGCAGAACTACTGTTCTACCCAACCGCTATCGGCAGCGAGCCGCATGATCCTACCATTTCTTCCCGCGATCACTGGCAGCGTACCCAACAAGGCCATGCTGCCGCCAACTTAGTGCCATTGATTGCATCAAACCGCATCGGCACTGAAACTGAAGGTGATTTTTCTATTACCTTCTATGGCAGCTCCTTTATTGCCGACCAGTTTGGCGCCAAAGTCGCTGAAGCTGATGAAGTCAGCGAAGCCGTGCTGGTGCACACTTTTGATCTGAACGCGCTGGCGCATATCCGTCGCAGCTGGGGCGTGTACCGTGACCGCCGGGTCGATTTATTCGACACCCTGCTGACCAAAGATGGCAAAACCATCCCGCGCAATAGCGCTGAATAACGGTCAAGGCAACGCCATTTATGAGTCTCAGTCAGGCCGGAATTTTCTGGCCTGATGTCTTTTTAACCGGAAGGTGCGCCTTCCAAGCTGCAGGAAACTGACGTGAGCGGATATATTTCTGATCGGACCTTACAGAGCACTCCACGGCAAGATGGTTTTTATATGCCAGCCGAATGGGCTCGTCATCAACAAACCTGGCTGGTATGGCCAGAGCGTAGTGACAACTGGCGTCTGGGTGCCAAACCGGCACAACAGGCGTTTTGCGCGGTGATTTGGGCTATCGCCCGGTTTGAACCTGTCACAGTGATGGCTTCAGGCCGCCAGTTTGCCAATGCGCAGGCGCAACTGGCATTGCAAGCGACCCAGTTCCCGGTGCGGGTGATTGAAGTGTCAAATAACGACGCCTGGTGTCGCGACACAGGCCCGACTTTTGTCACCAATGGGCAAGAAGTGCGTGGGGTCGACTGGACCTTTAACGCCTGGGGCGGCTTACAGGGGGGGCTGTATTTCCCTTGGGATCTGGATGATCAAGTGGCACAAAAAGTGCTAAACACCGAAGGTCTGGCGCGTTACCGCACTGAGGGCTTTGTGCTGGAAGGCGGCGCTATTCACACTGACGGCGAAGGCACTTTGCTGACCACAGCTGAGTGTTTACTGAATCCAAACCGCAATCCGCATCTGAGTAAAAGCCAGATCGAGCAGCAGTTGTCCGATTATCTGGGCATCGATAAAGTGATTTGGCTCGAAGAAGGCATTTTTAACGACGAGACCGATGGTCATGTCGATAACATGTGCTGTTTTGTCCGGCCGGGTGAAGTGTTGCTGGCCTGGACGGATGACGAGTCTGATCCACAGTATGCCCGCTCGAAAGCGGCGCTGGAGGTGTTGGAAAACAGTACTGATGCCAAAGGTCGCAAGTTTATTATTCATAAACTGCCAGTGCCAGGCCCGTTATTGGCGGATGCCGAAGAATATGCCACTGTCGATTTAACCGGTGCTGCCACGCCGCGGGAAGCGCAAGCGCGACTGGCCGGTTCTTACATCAATTTTTATCTATGTAATGGCGGTCTGGTGTTGCCAACCTTTGACGATCCGATGGATGCGGTGGCCGCGGACATTCTGGGTAAGGTGTTCCCGGATCACCTGGTAGTGACTGTACCAGGCCGGGAAATTCTGCTCGGTGGCGGTAACGTGCACTGCATTACCCAGCAACAACCTGCGGTTTAATCGTTAAGTACGCCAGCGAAGGCGACATCCCCCCACATAATGCCGGCGATGCCGGCATTATTTTTGCCTTTAACTCAGGGCCTTATCACCACAAGGCGCTTCCAAACTGCCATGTTTTTTGGCATTCTTTTCAGCATTCAACAAGCAAGCAGCGGAAGCATAAATGAAACCTGACAATATCTATCAGCCAGACCATGCTTTAACCGTTGCAACCACCATGGCACGAGCCACAACCGCTGACCGACTGGTCGCGATCCAGCGCGGCTGGCAGCAAACCAGTGTCTGGCTGCAATTATTCGCCGCTGGCAGCTGTTTGCTGTTGATGGTGTTTGGTTGTTATTTGTTATGGCAAGGGCAATGGACTTTTCCGCCAGATGAGCTAAGTGCTATCAGACGTTGGTTATTACAGAATTATCCGGCACTAAAGATTGTCAGTTAAGCACTGACAACGAGCCTGCTATGGTCTGTTGACCACAGCAAGGCATTGATTTTTTGTTGTGCCCGCTGAGAAAGTTGACGCCGGCCGCGCCCCATTCATATTAGTTTTTTACGATATAAAACAAAAGCTTCGGTTTTGTTCTATGGTTTATCAGGAACAACAGCCGCAGCAGTTACCCGCAACTGGTCTAAACAGCTGCTGTTTTCAGCCGGCATTTTCTATTAAACTACGCGGCCGCGTCGCCGTGGCGCACCTGATAACAGAGGATCCCTTATGGCTAAAGCCTGTGCCTGTCACATTCTGGTGAAAACCCAGCAAGAAGCTGAACAGCTAAAACAACAATTAGCCAAAGGCGCTAACTTTCAGGAGCTGGCGAAAAAACATTCGTTATGCCCTTCTGGCAAAAAAGGGGGGGATTTGGGCGAATTCCGCGCTGGTCAAATGGTGAAACCTTTTGACGATGTCGTGTTTAAAAAAGCCTTACTGGAAATTCATGGTCCGGTGAAAACTCAGTTTGGTTTTCATCTGATCAAGACTTTATACCGGGTTTAATTCAGGGTATAACTGGTTTTTTTGCCTCAGCCAGCCTGGTTGGGTGCCATTTTTACGATAAGGATCCAGGGTATGCAGTTTAGCCTTTGCCAGTTTGACACGGACGCTGAAGCGATTCTGGCAATATTTAACCACGCCATTTTGCATACCACGGCCCTGTACGAGTACCAACCCAGGACGATGGCGACCATGCAACAATGGTTTGCCAGCAAAAGTGCCGGCAATTTTCCGGTCTGGGGTTTAAAGGATGAACAAGGCCAGTTACTGGCCTTTGGTAGTTATGGTACTTTCCGGGCTTTTCCGGCCTTTAAGTATTCAGTGGAACATTCGGTGTATGTGCATCCTGATCAGCAAGGCAAAGGCTATGGCAGCCTGATGCTTCAACAGCTCATCCAAAGTGCCGGTGAGCAGGGGTATCATCTATTGATCGGCGGTATTGATGCCAGCAATAACGGCAGCATTGCGCTGCATCAGAAACATGGGTTTGTCCACAGCGGCACTATCAGCCAGGCTGGCTTTAAATTCGGCCGTTGGCTGGATTTAGCGTTTTACCAGTTAACGCTGGCGACGCCGGCTGAACCTGTCGACGGTTAAACCGGTGTGACTAAGCCGCGCAGTCCAAAGCTTACTGTGCGCGCTTTTTACCCAACGCAATAGCCCGCAATTTGGCTTTCTCGATCGACAGCTTACGGTTACTGCTTAGTGACTTTTTCATTTTCACTTCGGCATCCGCCTCTGCTTCTTTGGCTTTGCTGGAATGATTAAACTTCGGATTATGCTCATAACCCGGTAACACTTGTTGTTCAATCACCTGACGGATCAGGGTTTCAATCTGCCGCAACATCGCTAAATCATCCGGCGTCACCAGCGTCACCGCCAGACCAAAACGGCCAGCCCGACCGGTACGGCCAATGCGGTGCACATAATCTTCCGCCACATGCGGCAAATCGTAGTTCACCACTATAGGTAAATCTTCGATATCCAGTCCGCGCGCCGCAATATCAGTCGCCACCAGGACCCGGAGATGGCCGTTTTTAAAGTCCTGCAACACCTTAGTGCGATGGCCCTGACTCTTATCACCGTGGATAGCAGCCGCTTCAATGCCATCCAGCGCCAGCTGTTTACTCAGCCGATCAGCTCCATGTTTAGTCCGGCTAAAAATCAGTACTTGTTGCCAGTTGCGGGCCCCTATCACATGCGAAAGCAATTCACGTTTGCGCTGTGAATCCACCCGGAACGCCAGTTGTTGCACCTGAGCGGACGCTGAGTTTGCAGTCGCGACCTCAATCAGCTCAGGACTATCTAATAAATGATCCGCCAGCTCTTTGATGTCTTTAGAGAAAGTCGCCGAGAACAACAAAGTTTGCCGCTTCGGTGGCAGCTTCGCCATAATACGCTGAATATCATGAATAAAACCCATATCCAACATCCGGTCGGCTTCATCCAGCACCAGCACTTCTAACTGATACAAACTAATGGTGCCCTGATGCATATGGTCCAGTAACCGGCCTGGGGTGGCGATCAGAATATCCAAACCGGCTTCAGCGGCCGCCAGCTGCGGATTCATCGAAACGCCACCATAAAAAACGGCTGTTTTTAGCGGTAAATGCCGGGCGTAAGCGGCAATGTTGTCGGCCACTTGCTGCGCTAATTCACGGGTCGGCGTCAGCACCAGGCAACGCACTTGTTTGGCTTGCAATGATTTTGGCTCTGCGGTCAGTTTTTGCAAAATAGGCAAGGTAAAAGCTGCAGTTTTACCAGTCCCGGTTTGCGCGCCCCCCAGCAGATCCTTGCCTTGTAAAATCACCGGAATGGTTTTTTGCTGAATTGGAGTCGGGCTCTGGTAGCCCTGTTCGGCGATTGCCTTTAAGATAAGCGCATTTAACGCCAAATCTGCAAATTGCATAGATTTCCTTGTAAGACGACAGCAGCAGCCTGCGGCGACTGAAAAGGCGATAGTATAGCAGACTCAACCCAGCCAGGATATTTGACCTTGAAGCCAGCCGCAACGGCCAGTCCGCCAGCCCCGACCCGCCCAACCTCTGCTGCCGCAGCCAGCTGGTTTGTCTATCTGATCCGTACCGCCAAAGGGCTGTTATACACCGGCATCAGTACAGATCCACAAAGACGCCTGCGCCAGCATCAGGGCGAATTAACCGGTGGTGCCAAAGCTCTGCGCGGCAAAGGCCCATTGCACCTGGTCTGGCAGGTCCAGGCGCCAAACCGCGCTGTGGCCAGCCGCTGGGAATATCAGTTAAAACAACTGAGCAAATCGCAAAAAGAGTTAATGCTGCAACAGCGCTGGCAGCCCGACTTTCTGCGCAATGACATCCAATCTTCGGCATCTGCTGTCGCTTTAACTGACAAAACCTCAGCTTCAACAGAAGTCGCATAGCCGCTACAGTAACGAAGCGTTATCATGCGCCTGCAAATGCGCAGTTGCCGACCGGCCGCTGCCTGTAACGGAGTCTGTGGTGGAAAATTTTATCCTGATTTTGTGTTACCTGATCCTTGGCATGCTGGCACGGCGCATGCCAAAATTCAGTGCTGACACTCCGGCCGTGCTGAATGCTTTTGTGCTGTATATCGCGCTGCCAGCCTTGATTTTGCAAAAAATTCCAGCGTTGACCTTCTCCAGCGCTTTGTTGATCCCGGCCATCATGCCCTGGGCTTTGTTGTTATTGGTGGTGGCCGTGGTGCTGTTGCTGAGCAAAATGTTCAGTTGGAGCCGCGAGGTCACAGCCGCTATGCTGATTGTATTACCGCTGGGCAATACTTCATTTTTAGGCTTTCCGATGATTGAAGCCTTTTTTGGCGGCGATCATTTACCCTATGCGCTGATTTATGATCAGGCCGGCTCTTTTGTCGCACTGGCCACCTATTCCACCATTCTGGCGGCCGCCTTTAGCCCGACCGCAGAAAAAGCGACCTTCAAATCGGTCAGTCTGAAAATTCTGACCTTTCCACCTTTTCTGGCACTGCTGCTGGCACTACTGCTGAAAAATGTCAGTTACCCGCCCTTGCTGCAATTGCTGATTGATAATCTGGCGCAAACCTTAGTGCCACTGATTATGGTGGCTGTCGGGTTTACGTTGAGATTCAGTCTGGGTGAAGAACGATTATCCCCTTTGATCAGTGGCTTGCTGATCAAGCTGCTGCTGATGCCGCTGGCTGCGTTGAGTGCTTGCCTGCTGCTCGGGCTGGAAGGTAAAGCCGTCACAGTGTCGGTGTTTGAAGCCGCCATGCCACCAATGATTTCGGCCGGTGCTATTGCTATTATGGCCGGGCTGGCACCACGGCTGGTTAGCAATCTGATTGGTTTTGGTTTGTTACTGAGTTTTATCACGCTGCCGCTCTGGTACTGGTTGCTGCAAGCCTGAACCTTCAACGTCAACTACTGGCAAACGAATTGGTTGTTGCTGCAAAACCTGCAGTAACGCCTGATCCATTTTGGCAATAAAATGCTGTTTAAAAGCAAATTTTCCTGTCGGATCTGCACTGTAGCCAATATGGGCGGTGCGGCGCATCACCAGCATGGCTTCGCGGAGCGGGCGAAATGGCAACTGTGGCTGACGCAACCTGTGTTGTTGTAAGCCCCATAAGGTTGACTGACGGTCATTCAGATAACAGTCCAGCCGGCCGCGTAACAGCTTTAGAATATTAATATCGGTACTTTTATTTTCCCAGATTTGGATCAACCCCTGCTGCGCGGCCTGCTGCAGTTGTGGGTTTAAGATCAGATACCCGGCATTCATGCCAAGTTGCAGCGGCTGGCGTGTCAATCGCTGCTTTTGCTGCAATAAAGCATCAAAATCAATATGTTCAGCACAAAAAGCCACCACTTCTTCGGTAAATAAAGGCACTGAATACGGCTGAATATAAGGTCGTTCTAACGGGTTTTGATAAGGCGGCATAATCGCAAACACCTGACCCTGCTCAATGCTGGCTAGCGCCCGGCGCCAGGGTTCCGGTTGTAATTGTAATTGATATTCAGGGGCCAGCAGGACCGCGGCCTGCCGTAACAACTCAATATACACCCCTTTGAGCTGCCGATTTTCCAGATAAGAATAAGGCGGGTAATCATCATCAACCACGATAGTCACGATTTGCGGCGCAGTGGCGGTGGTCTGAGCTACAACCGCATAAGGCCAAAACCAGCACCACAGTACCCAGACCACTTTGAAACCTGGCATGCTTGCTCCGCTTTCGTTTGGTTACCGGACTAGCCAGCAGCAAACATCACATCAGAAAGGAATGCCAAATAGTAGATGATAATTGAGCGCTGTGCGGTGCATTGAGCAGCAGAAGGCCAAAGTTAATGTTAGTGGGCAGCATGCTGCCCATCCAACCGCACTGTAGCCCCAAAGCTGTCGAGCAATTGCAGCTCAGCCGCACTGAGCTGTGCCTCAGCCTGCTGCAGCCGCTGTAATAACCGGGTCGCTTCTGCAGCAGTCAAGCCCAGACCAGTGAACAACGCCGGCTGTTTCACACCGGCACCGCCACAAAACACAATTTTCCACTGACCGGCAATTTTTTTCAGCACAGCACGGCCACCTTTACCCTGCCACCACCAGTCGGCGATGGCCAGCTCAGCTTGCAATACAGCAGGACCTAACCTGAGTGGCTGTTGCTCACTGTGCCAGGTATGGGCCATCAATTGATGGATTTGCACAAGTTCTGACTCGGTGGTGGCCCCGGACTGCGACTGCGCCAGCACTTGCCAGGGCAGTATCAGCACAGTAAACACCAGTAAAGGCGCCAGAGTACGGCACATCTGCGCGGTCAGGGCTATCACAGCGCACCATCCCAGTTCCACTGCAGTTTTAACCAACCAGTACGGCCCGGCTCATTGACGCGCAGACTTTGCTGATAACCAGGAATTGCGCCGCCCATACCATTACCGGCGGCACGACTGACAAACTCGGCATAATTGCGATCAAACAGATTGTCGACCCCGGCTGTCACCAGCAGCGCTGGCAGCGGCCGCCAACTGGCATTGATAGCAAAAATCGCCACTCCCGGCGTTGGGCCTAAATCTTTGCCAATAATATTGCCTTTATTCAGATCAAATCTGGACTGCTGGTCAATCACCCGCATTAAAGTACCGACCGACCAGTTATCCCGGGCATAACTCAGCCCCAGTTTCACCTCCAGCGGAGCCAGTTGAGGTAAAGGTTTGTCATCGGTATCGTTGTCACCGCGCACATAAGCCAGCGTCGCTTCGGTGTGCCAGAAGGTGTTCAACTGATGTTGCACCCCAACTTCTGCGCCATAGCTGCTGGCATCGATGTTGCGGACAAAACCATTCATTTTCATCATATTGCTGTAATCAACCAGAATATAATCAGCCACCTGATTGTAAAATGCCGACACCGACCATTGGGTGTGCTGCTGCTTCAATAAATAACCGGTATCCAGTTGGGTCGTCACTTCACTGGCTAATTCCGCAAAGGCACTGCTGCTTTTTACAGCTTCTTTAGCAATCAGCTCCCAATAATCCGGGAATCTGCTGGTGCGGCCGACGCCGGCGTACCAACTGGCAGGCTGGCTGGCCAACTTTTGTTCAAAACGGGCAAAGGCGCTGTGTAAATCATCGTCACGCTGCTGGCCGGCGGTTGGATTCGGTTTAGAGCCCATCATGCCGGAACCAATCCGCAGCCGCTCGTCATCAGCCTGCCATTGATCAAGCCGGTAACCACTGACCATGCGGTTTTTATCGTCCAACTGATAACGCCATTCGGCAAAGAGCCCGAGCTGTTTCACCCGCGCATCATCCAGCCAATTGCTGTAGATGCCGGATGCTGGCGCTGAACGCGAGTGATGGCTGCTGGACTGTTGATCCAAGCCAAGGGTCAGTTGATGGGCCAGGGCTGGCAAAACTTCAGCCGCCAGTCTGCCGCCGCTGGTTTGCCGCATTAAATTGGCATAGCCCATCATGCCGGGTTTGCGCAGCTGTTGATCATCCATCAGATGGTCAACTTCGTTATCAAATAAATGTAATTTCAGCTCATCCAGCCAAGGCGTGATAGCGGTTTTTTCCAACCTTAAATTGTAACTGTCACGCAAGAAACGCGTGCCATCCATACCGCGGTCGGCATAAGCCGCTTCGCCATCACTGCGTGTCACTGCCAGCTCAGCTTTGCTGTTACGATCAGGTGTCCAGCCCAGCACTAAATTACCGCTATAGCGCAGATACTGCG
The DNA here is from genome assembly GCF_059620065.1 of Rheinheimera sp. B2H12. Lineage (NCBI taxonomy): Bacteria > Pseudomonadati > Pseudomonadota > Gammaproteobacteria > Chromatiales > Chromatiaceae > Rheinheimera > Rheinheimera sp. B2H12. The sequence continues at coordinate 4,059,819 of NZ_CM184363.1, forward strand.
AGTGCACCGCGTTACCATCCCCATCTTGATAATCATCAGAGGAAGAACGGCTGCCGTTGAGCAGCAGATAACCCAGCGGCTGGCCCAGTTGCAAATCCAGCAGTTCATCATGCCGGCCAAAGCTGGCCTTAGTTACACTGGCGTGGGTTTTAAAGGACGGTTGTTCAAAAGCATCGGTATTTCGTTCAAATAAAATCACAGCTGCCGAGTGACCCGCGCCATGCGCGACCGATTGCGGGCCTTTAATCACTGTCATCGAATCATGCAGTTCGGGGTAGATATAAGCCGTCGGGGCATCCATCCGGAAATTGCAGCCACCGAGAATATTTTCACCATCAACTAAAATGCCAAGTCTGGATCCCCCCATACCCCGGAACAATGCATCACCGTCGGCCCCCCCTTTGCGCGTCACCGCAAAACCCGGCACAGTTTTCAGATAATCGGCACCATCATGCGCTGGCAAAGGTTGACGCGGAGCTTTGGGATCCATCACCAACTGGCCCGGACTATTAAGCACCTGGCCTGTCACCTGCACCCGTTCAATCTCAGCTTCGCTGGTTGAGTTGGCCACAGCAACTGGCACCGTATCGGCTGCCAGCGCGGACGGCAACAGCAGCAGACCGCTGCAGGCCAGACTTATCAGTTTCACCAAAGGTCGTATTACAAAGTTCATCAGCAGTGACTCGCAAAAAAATAATACTGCTGATTTTAAAGACTATTCCCGAAAATACCGATGTGGCAAATTGTCGCAGTGCGGCTGACGTTAGCTTGCAGGCCAGTGATAGCAAAAAGCCAGCATATCAAGCTGGCTTTGCTGAAAACGGCGCCTGCATAGCCTGGCCCAATGAGCATCGGGCCGGGCTTGCGGCTTGGGTTCAAATTACTTTTGTGTCTGACTACAGCTGTTATTGGCTCCTTTGGCTGCAATCACTCCCAAAGCCGTATCCAGACACAACCCCTGCCCTGCAACAATGTCATCAAAAATATGACTCAGACTGCCCGAGGTGGTATTTTTAGCCGGATTACTGGTGCCAGTGTATTGATGGCAGCCAAAACAGTTAGAGACAAAGTTTGCGCTAAAATCGACATTTTGATGCACAGTTTCCGCCACTGTATTGGCTAAGCGCAACGAACCACGCTGATTATTCGCTGGATTTTGGGACTGTCCTTTGCCAGGTGCAGACGGAAATGCAGACCCCTTTGCCGGATCACTTACCCACAAAGCCCCCACATTAAAATAGTTGGTCAGTACCGCAAACTGACCTTGCAGGAATGGCTGGACGCCTTGGTTTAACGCGCGGATCGCCATGACATTTTCAGCATATTTTAAATCCGTTGGCTCAGAACCGTCCGGATAGACCCGGCAAATTTCAGTGGGCGCTCCCTGCAACGCTTGGTGATTCGCCGCATTGTTAAACTGGCATTTGCTGATTGCAGTCTGATCACCTTTATTCAAGGCAGCAGCACAGGCCGGACTAGTAAATGACCAGCCAAAATTTCGCACAGCTTTGGCACAATCCGGCACATTACTTTGATGTTCAAAAGTCGCCCAGATAAATTCCGGATGATCAGGGGTCGCAATCGCCAGATGAAAACCGACCATCCCCAACCGGGTCGTTGCGGTTTGCTCACCTATTTTGGCATCTATAGTGAGGAACTTGCTGGGATCATCGGTTTTACTCAGCACTTTCCAGGCTGTTTTTAATTCAGTGGTACCGCCCGGAAAATTCTGCAACTTGCTGATTTTTTCAACGGCACACAGATTACGGCTAAAACGGACATCGTAATACACCACATTACCGTTTTGATCGTAAATAGTCGCATGCTGTTTGCCAGCCTGATCGATGCGCTGCGGCAGAATAAACGATGTATCACCGGCAACAGGCTTGCCACCCCGGACAAAAAGGCTGAACGACTGATGCTCGTCATCACAGGAATTCGCCGGTTGACCATCGGCGTTGACTTCCAGCTCAGGAAATTGCTGTTGATCGGTAAAATTACGCAGCTTTGGATCCTGCGCCTTGGGCGCCATCAAATAAGCGAAAGCCTGCCAGGAAAACTGATAAAAATCACAAAAATTAGAGCTGCCATCCGTCCCACTTTTTTTCACTTCCTGCGGCAACGAAGGTTTGCGAAACCAGTTAGCATCTGCCCGGCAACTGGTTGTTTGACTACCAGTGGTAGCAGCCGGCTCATCACTGGCGCTGCTACTTGCATTAACACTGAACAAACTGCTACAGAACAAAGTACTGCCGATGACTAGCTGTGGTAACAACGCGGGTATTTTCTGCATGCTGAAGTTCCTTTTTTAATTATTTACAGCCTGGCTCCTGCAAGCGCTGACAGCCCGCAACCTGTGACATCAAGGCGGCAGTTGTTGTTACGCCATCAAACGGCCTAGCTGAATATGATAAAAGACCTGTCGCATATAAACCGGCACCAGGTCCGTTGCTGGTACAAATCACATTGACAAATTACATTGGCAAAACACAAACAAACTGGCGGGAGTGAGGACTGGGCGGCGGCATCAACTGCAGCTTTGCAACTGACAATAAAGCGGTGGATGTGATGCTGTGTGCAGGCACAACCGCACACCACACCGCCTCATTAATTCCGGAAATTTGAGTTAACCCTGTCTGAGCTGTTATCTCTGCCACATCCTGGTGATGTCATACCGCAACACTGCATCAGTGTTGCGGTAACAGCGCTCCTGCACCAGATTCAGTCTATGCCAAAGCACGGCCTGGACGCTCGGCGGCAGTGTGATAACCTTATTATTTCGGCTTGATATCTTAACTAAAAGCTGGTTTTTTCAGCATTTATCTCATGATTTTGCGCTGACGAGCACAGGCATGGTCGCCGGCAGACAGTCATCACTGCACTGTGCTGCGAAACTGTAACCAATAACGGTAGCTATGGCACGGAAAACAAAAATGCCAGTCTTTTGACTGGCATTTCTGTTCCTGGAGGTTTCTGCAACGATGAAACTGCAGTATCACTCAGTGTTTGTCTTTGGCGAGCTGCAACAGTTTGGGTAAAAACTCTTTATCCATGGCCGCCAGTTCCACCTGTTCTGCCAGTACGTCATGCAGAATGTGATCGGTCGTTAATGGATTAGCCAACACCACCCGAAATACCACAGTATCCTGGCGCTGATAACGAGCTGGTTTTAGCCGGGTCCGCGACACAAAAGAGCGGCCTTCTTCCCGTTGTCTTTTCTGAATAAACTTGGTCAGACCACTGAGCAACTCATTGATTTTTTGCACCAACTCCCAGTCCCCCGCCTGACAGGCCTGTTGTAATACTCGTTGCACAGCAGCAGGCACATAACGGTAAGTTAATAAACAAAGCTCTGGGGCTGTTACCAGTTCAAACTCCGGATGCAATTCAATCAGGCCAGCAAAATAACGGGCTTTTTCCAGACTGCGGTTAATCAGAATTTCGTAACCCTTGCGGCCAATCACCTGTAAACAGGCATGCACCAGCATCGCCATCCCTGGTCTTGACCCTTCCAGCGTTTGGCTGCCTAAATCTTTCGAGCCTTTACGCAGAATATATTCGGCATGATGTTCAATGGCATGCGCTGCCGACGGATGCTTAAACACCACCATGCCAGCGCCCATCGGCACATACATTTGTTTATGCGCATCGATGGTCACAGAATCAGCGCGTTCAATGCCCTTCAGTAAATAGCGGTATTTATCCGACAGTAAAGTCGCCCCGCCCCAGGCCGCATCCACATGGAAATGACAATTGAGTTCCGCGGCTAAATCTGCCAGTTCATCCAGCGGATCAACATTACCGGTTTCCGTGGTGCCTGCCACCCCGACGATCGCCATCACCCGCACTGCACGGGCTGCCAGCTCTGCGGCCACCTGACGCATGGCCTCACTGTCGACCTTGTTGTGTGCATCGGTTTTGACCGGGATCAGCATATCGCGGCCAATCCCCAGAATATCGGCCGCTTTACGCAGCGAATAATGACCACGTTCAGACACCAGAATAGCTAAATCCTGGTAACCATAATGCCGCATCGCGCGGAATAAACCTTCTTTCGCCACCCCTTTAAAGTCACCATCCGGTCTTAATAACCGGTTACGGGCGATCCAAAGTGCGGTCATGTTAGCAACTGTGCCGCCCGAGCAAAAAGCGCCCAACGAATGGTTGGCACTGTGCAGCCATTTTTTATAAAAACCTTCGCTTTCGCCATAGACCAGGTGGTGCAGCATGCCGAGCACCTGCCGCTCTAAGGGGGTGAAAGCTTTTGAGGTTTCAATCTTGACCAGATTCTGGTTCAGCCCAACCATCATCTTGGACAGTGGCAACACAAAATAGGGCAAGGCTGAGGTCATATGACCAATAAAACTAGGCGCCGCCGTATGCACTGAGTGGGCGACCAGCTTTTCCATCATACTTTCGGCATAGTCAGAAACAAATTTCGGTTCAGCCGGAATTTGAAAGGCCTGAAAATCCCGTTCGATTTGCCACAACGGCTTTTCGACTGCGACTATGCTTTCGCGCAGAAAACCCGCCAGATTTTGCGAAATATTCTGTTCAATAATACTGAGCGTAGAGTCTGGTGCTTCCGGCACCGTAAAAATTCGCCATAACGCTTCTTCAGAGGCTTCCGCCTGGCGTTTGATATCGGTCATAGGCTCTCACCGGGTTACTTCGGCCAGCAGCATGATCCACATCAGCGCCAGCCAAAAACAGTAAGTCAAAAGGAGGTCACTGTACTTGATGACATCACAAAAGTCTTCAAAAAACTGCCATCAAACTGCAAACTGGTCTGAACAGCAACATGCGAAGAGCAAGCGGCTGCGCAGCCTTTAGCCGCGCAGCCCTGTGCCTTTATTGACCAGATGCAGCGCCAGCATAAACAGCACTGAAATCAGGCCCAGCATCACGGCAAAAGCCAGACTGATACTGACATCGGACACCCCGAGAAAACCATATCGAAAGGCGTTCACCATGTAGACAATTGGATTAAAAGCCGCCACTTGCTGCCAGACTCCCGGCAATAAAGTCAGCGAATAAAACACCCCACCCAGGTAAGTGAGCGGCGTCAGCACAAAGGTCGGAATAATACTGATATCGTCAAAGGTTTTTGCATAGACGGCATTGATTAACCCACCCAGCGCAAACAAAGCCGAGGTCAGCACCACAGTGGCCATAATCACCAGTAAATGATGAATTCGGATATCGACAAAAAACAAACTGAGCAAGGTCACAATCAAGCCAACCAGCACGCCGCGCGCCACGCCACCACCGACAAAACCAAGCACAATAATGTAGTTCGGTACAGGCGCGACCAGCAGTTCTTCCACATTGCGCTGGAACTTGGCGCTGAAAAAACTCGAGGCCACATTGGAGTAAGAATTGGTGATCACCGACATCATAATCAGGCCGGGCACAATAAACTCCATATAACTGAAGCCGCCCATGTCACCGATGCGGGAGCCAATCAAGCTACCAAAAATGATAAAATACAAGGTCATGGTGATAGCAGGTGGTACCAGTGTCTGCACCCAGATCCGTAAAAAACGATTGGTCTCTTTATTCAGAATACTTTGAAAAGCGACCCAGTAACGTGTTGAAATCATGCACCCGCTCCCTGGCCCTGCTCGACCAGACTGACAAATAATTCTTCCAGCCGATTGGCTTTATTGCGCATCGACAACACCTGCACCCCTTGCGCGGTCAGCGCAGTAAACACGGCATTCACGCCCTGGCCTTTTTCGACATCAATTTCCAGCGTCTGGGCATCTAACTGCCGTAAGGTAAAACCTGGCAAAGCCTCAATGCTTGCTGCGCTCGCCAGATCCAGCACAAAGGTTTCTTTGGTCAGTTTCGCCAGCAAGGCTTTCATACTGGTATTTTCGATGATGCGGCCTTTATTGATAATGGCGATGTTACGGCACAGACTTTCGGCTTCTTCCAGATAGTGGGTCGTCAGAATAATGGTAACACCGGCGGCATTGATCTCTTTTAAAAATTCCCACATGGAGCGGCGCAGTTCAATATCAACGCCTGCGGTAGGTTCGTCCAGGATCAAGAGCTTAGGTTCATGCATTAAGGCTCTGGCGATCATCAGCCGTCTTTTCATGCCGCCGGATAATTCCCGCGCCCTGGCATGGCGTTTGTCCCAGAGGCCAAGCTGACCGAGGTATTTTTCCGCCCTTGGCAGGGCCAGCGCTTTGGGCACGCCATAATAACCAGCCTGATTGACCACAATCTGCAGTACAGTTTCGAACTGGTTAAAGTTAAATTCCTGCGGCACTAAACCAAGCTGGCTTTTGGCATCTTCCAGTTGGCTATCCAGATCAAAACCAAACACTTTGACCGTGCCGGAACTTTTATTCACCAGCGAACTGATAATACCGATGCTGGTACTCTTACCTGCGCCGTTCGGGCCGAGCAAGGCAAAAAAGTCGCCCTGCTGCACTTGCAGGTCAATGCCGGATAAGGCGACAGTACCGCTTTTATAGGTTTTTTTCAGTTGCTGGATATCAAGTGCGAGCGTCAATTCGGTCTCCTTCAGCGGGGCTATCGGTCAGAGCGACCGGACTGGCAAGCCTGGCATAACCCCAGCGTGGCATTAAATCTTGCGGTAGTTGCAGATGGTCCAGTAAACGGCCAACCATAAAATCAATCAAATCTTCAATCGAGTTCGGCTGATGATAAAAACCTGGTGCTGCCGGCATAATGGTGACGCCAAGCCGGGCCAGTTTTAACATATTTTCCAGATGTAGCGCGCTCAGCGGTGTTTCGCGTGGCACTAAAATCAACTGGCCTTGTTCTTTAATCACCACATCGGCGGCGCGTTCAATCAGATTATCGCTGATACCATGGGCAATGGCCGCCACAGTGCCGGTTGAACAGGGACAAATCACCATAGCCCGCGGCGCTGCTGAACCAGATGCAACCGGCGAGAACCAGTCATCTTTACCATACACCCGCAGTAACTCTGGATCGCAACCAAATTGCTGCACCAGTTGCTGCTGACAAGTCTGTGGGTTGCCATTGAGCTTGATATCGTGTTCAGTGGCGAACACCACCCGGGCGGCACTGGAAATCAGCAAATGCACTTTGATTTGCTGGGATAACAAACATTGCAATAACCGCCAGCCATAGCAGGCACCTGAGGCACCGCTAAAAGCCAGCGTAATTTCACGCAGTGACGCAGCAGTTGAACTGGATTGTAACAGCATTAATGTTCCCACTTTTTCTTCAGGGCATCGATCAGTTTGTCGTGAATACCACCAAAACCGCCGTTGCTCATGATGACAATTGAATCACCGCTTTGCGCCATCTCTGTCAGTTGACCGATCAGGGCTGTCAAATCCGTACTGACCTGTGCTTGTGGCCCAATCGCGGTCGCAACTTCCGCCAGCGACCAGCCGGAATTGGCGGGCTCAAACAGCAACACCTGATCAGCCACCTGCAATGAGGCCGGCAAAGCGGTTTTGTGTACGCCCATCCGCATGGTGTTAGAGCGCGGTTCTAATACGGCCAGGATCCGTTTTTCGCCCACTTTGGCACGTAAGCCCGCTAAAGTGGTGGCAATCGCAGTCGGATGGTGGGCAAAATCATCGTAGACCGCAATGTCAGCCACTGTGGCTTTTAACTCCATCCGCCGTTTTGGCGCAATAAATTGATTTAACGCTGCAATGGCCACTGGCAAAGACACACCAGCATGATGCGCCGCCGCCAACGCCATCACGCCATTATCAACGCTATGCTGACCGGTTAAACCCCAATGAACTTCGCCGACCAGCTGGCCCTGATAACTGACCTCAAACACAGTGCCATCCGGTTGCACTAAACGTGCCTGCCAAGCGTCACCATAACGTTGTTGTTCACTCCAGCACCCAAGCGCCAGGGTTTCATCAACCGCCGCCACTTTGGCCGGTGACAACACCAGACCATTGCCGGGCACCATTCGCAGCAAATGATGAAACTGACGCTGGATAGCCGCCAGATCCGGGAAAATATCCGCATGATCAAATTCGAGGTTATTGATAATTAACGTGCGCGGCCGGTAATGGACAAACTTACTGCGTTTATCAAAAAATGCCGTGTCGTATTCATCAGCTTCGATAACAAAAAAAGGTGAGGCGCCTAACCGGGCTGACACCTCAAAATTCTGTGGAATACCACCAATTAAAAAACCAGGATTCAAACCAGCCTGTTCTAAAATCCATGCCAGCATCGAGGTGGTAGTGGTTTTACCATGGGTGCCGGATACCGCGAGCACCCAACGGTCATGCAGCACGTGTTCAGCCAGCCACTGTGGCCCCGAGGTATAACGCAGGTTATGGTTCAGCACATATTCCACCGCTGGATTGCCGCGCGACATGGCATTGCCAATAATCACCAGATCTGGCGCCGGTTCAAACTGGCTGCTGTCATACCCTTGCGTCAGGCCTATGCCAAGTTGTTCCAGTTGAGTGCTCATCGGTGGATACACATTGGCATCTGAGCCAGTCACCTGATGACCCATGGCTTTGGCAATAGCGGCAATCCCGCCCATAAAAGTGCCACAAATGCCCAAAATATGAATATGCATAAAGCTTCCTTCTGACCATGGATGCCGCTTCGCGATAACGCTTTGCGATAACACCAAGCGATTCCGCCAAGCTGGCGCAAAAACAGTGCATTGTAACAAAAGCCAACTGGGCTAGGTTTAATTTTACGCAGCTGCGGTCCGAACTTAATTGGGCCTGCCTGGTGAAAAAACCAGTGACTGGCGAAATAAAATCCAGACAAAAACTGCATTTTTCTGCCAGATTCTTTACACTGTGCGCCGGTGTGATGACTGCAGCCACAGAGCACAGACCACGCAGCAAACGCCGCCCCTACAGTAACATCAACAAGGATTACAGCATGCGCCGACTGGCTCCCGTATTACGGCAGGACGGAGTTGATACCGACCTGATTTCATTGATTAAAACGATTCTGGCTGCCTGCAAGGAAATTTCATTCCGGGTCGGTCAGGGCGCGCTCGCCGGGGTTTTAGGCTCAACCCTGGATGAAAACATTCAGGGAGAGACGCAAAAGAAACTCGATGTGCTGGCCAATGAGCTGCTCAAGGATATGATCCTGGAAACAGGCGTGGTCAAAGCAATTTCTTCTGAAGAAGAAGACCACACAGTCGCTGGCAACCCGGCTGGTCAATATCTGGTGACTTTTGATCCGTTGGATGGTTCTTCCAACACCGATATCAACAGTCTAATTGGCACCATTTTCTCGATTCTGCCAGCGCGGCCTGAACTTGATGCCGCGGATGCCGCGCAGTTTTTGCAACCAGGCACCGCACAACTGGCCGCAGGTTATGTGTTATACGGCCCTTCCACCATGCTGGCACTCACCACGGGCAAAGGCACCCGGCTCTATACGCTGGATAAAACTTATGGCGGATTTTTACTGACGCAGGAAGAAGTCGCTGTACCTGGCATCACGGCTGAGTTTGCCATCAATATGTCCAACCAGCGGCACTGGCAGCCAGCGATGCAACATTATGTCGCCGATCTGCTGCTGGGCAAAACCGGACCGCGCGGGAAGAATTTTAATATGCGCTGGATCGCGGCCATGGTTGGCGATGTGCATCGGGTGCTTTGTCGTGGTGGTGTTTTTATGTATCCAACCGATACCAAAGATCCGAACAAACCAGACAAACTACGACTGATGTACGAAGCCAACCCGATGAGTTTTCTGATTGAGCAGGCCGGTGGTGTCAGCTCCACCGGTTATCAGCGTATTATGGAAATTCAACCGACCGATATTCATCAACGCGTCGCCGTGATCCTGGGATCTAAGCATGAAGTGGAAAGCTGTCTGAAATACCATCAGGTGGTGAACTAAACGGACAGCAAACAGAATGCGACCGTCACTAATCTGACACTGGTCATTTTTATTGCCGCCGTTATACTATGCGGCAATTATTGATCCCGGTCTTTATTTAGCTAAAGGAACTAACATGAGTCTGAGTCTGGTACCAGCAGGTAAAAACCTGCCTGACGAAATTAACGTTATTATTGAAATCCCGGCCAATGCCGATCCGATTAAATACGAAGTGGATAAAGACAGCGGTACCGTTTGGGTTGACCGTTTTATGTCAACGCCGATGTTTTATCCATGCAACTATGGTTTTGTCAACCACACGCTGTCGCTGGATGGCGACCCGGTCGATGTATTGGTGCCAACACCTTATCCACTGGTGCCAGGTGCAGTGATCAAATGCCGCCCGGTTGCAGTCCTGAAAATGTCAGATGAATCTGGTGAAGATGCCAAAGTCCTGGCTGTGCCAGTGAGCAAACTGACCAAAATCTATGATCATATTCAAGACATCAATGACGTGCCAGAACTGCTGAAACAGCAAATCCAGCATTTCTTTGAACGTTACAAAGAATTAGAACCAGGTAAATGGGTCAAAGTGATTGGCTGGGGTGACAAAGCCGAAGCCAAAGCTGAAATCAGCACCTCATTTGAGCGCGCAAAGCAGAAATAATCTCTGCGCAATGACGGAAAACCCGCAGTAAATGGCGGGTTTTTTTCTGCTCATCGAAGTCTTACTGCCATTCAACGCATTTCCACTTTACAGAAACAAGCTGGGTAATTTGCGTTATCACGTTATTTAATCTGGATTTTTCTGCCTCGCCATGGCTATAGTTGCAGCAATAAATAGTTTTGCTGACTATACTGGTGCTCAAAACATCCTAGTCACAGCGCATAAACTCAACAACAGCTCATTTTTCCGCTTTTTAAAATAGGGGTAACCGCGTATGGAATTTTTGCAACGCCTTTCGATTGCGAAAAAAATTTATTTAATACCCTTCATCGGTACGATTAGCTTTGTGATCTATCTGGTGTTGGCCACTGTGACCGCCCTGAACAACGTGAAGACGTTGGAAAATACCCGTGATATTCAATTCCCGGTATTACAGGCAGCTGAGAGCAGTTTAGTTGCACTGGAACGGGTGAAAGAATCATTGGCCAGTGCCGTCACCACCGGTGATGAAGAAGCGCTGAAAACCTCAGACAGCTTTGCCGAGCAACTGAAAAAACAATTAAATCAGGTCGGTCAGCTCGATGCCAAATTAAAGCAAGAGCTCAACCCAATTCTGAGCTCTTTTGACAGTTATTACAGCGTCGCCTACAAAGTGTCGCAGGAAATGGTTAGTAACAGTGCAGACATGAGCACCATTGCCGAACGCTCACAGAAAATGAACGCTGATTATGATGCAACCACCAGCCAGTTATCAAAATTCCGCAATATCCAGCTAGAGCACTTTACAGCCTCCATTGATGATGCCAATCAGCAAGCAAGTACTTTAATTACTGTGGGTATTATCATGGGCTTGATCACCACGCTGGTGCTATTTGGTACTGCAATTCCGGTGGTGTCTGGCATTAACAGCAGTTTGGGTCATATTATCCGTTCGTTAAAAGATTTGGCAAAAGAAGATGGCGATCTGACAGTGCGGATCCAAACCAAATCCAAAGATGAACTGGGCGATCTGGCCTACTGGTTTAACTCTTTTATGGAAAAACTGCAGGGGGTGGTGAAAGAAATCGTCAATACCACACTACCGTTGTCATCATTGGCAAAAGATTTACATCAGTTAACCGACGATACCAACAAGACGATTGCCGTACAGCGCCAGGCGGCTGAAAAAGCTAAATACGCTGTAGATGAAATGAGTAATAGCGTGATTGCCGAAGCCAGCAGCGCCAATGAAGCTTCTTCGGCCGCCAGTGATTCAAATACTGCGGCGGATCGTGGTCAACAGACAGTTGGCGTGACAGTAAACAATATTCGACAGTTAGCGACCAATGTGCAGGATGCTTCCGAAGTGATCCTAAAACTGGAAACTGATGCCAACCAGGTTGGTGCCGTGTTGGATGTGATTAAAGGTATTGCCGAACAAACTAACTTGCTGGCGCTGAATGCCGCCATTGAAGCGGCCCGTGCCGGTGAACAAGGCCGCGGTTTTGCCGTAGTGGCTGATGAAGTCCGGACCCTGGCTTCCCGTACCCAAAAATCCACCGAAGAAATTCAGAAAACGATTGAACAGCTGCAATCTGCTGCCCGCTCAGCCGTGCAAAAAATGCAGCAAAGTACAGTGCAGGCGGAGCAAAGCGTGACGTCAGCCAATCAGGCTGGTGAATCACTGCAAGTCATCACCAGCAGTATCCGCCGCATTCGCGAAATGAACCAGAACATTGCGTCTGCCACCGAAGATCAACAAGTGATGGCTGGTACTATCGTGGGTCACGTGGTGGAGATCGTCAAACATACTGAACATAGCTCACAAAGCGCTGGCCATATTGCCAAAGCCAGCCGTGAGCTGGCCAATCTGGCACAAAATCTGGAAAACATTGCCCGTTTATTCCGGGTTTGATACCGATACACTGCGCCTGTCCGGCGCGCCGCATAAAAAAAGCCGCAACTGCGGCTTTTTTTATCTCAGCAAAGTTTAGCTATTGCGTAAGAACTCCAACAATTCAGCGGTTGGCATCGGCTTGGCGTATAAAAATCCCTGCACTTCATCGCAGCCCATAGCCCGCACAGCATCAGCTTGTGCAATGGTTTCAATGCCTTCAGCAATAGTTGCCAAACCAAGCTTTTTGCCCAGATTAATAATGGTTTCAGCAATCACAGTCCCATTGGGCGCCGCCAGATCCCGAATAAAGGCACGGTCCACTTTAATCCGATCCAGCGGAAGTTGCTGTAAATAACTCAGACTGGAAAAACCAATGCCAAAATCGTCAATCGCTACTTTGATACCATAACTTTTCAGTCGGTTCAGCGCATCAATCACCATCTTAGGTTCGTCCATCACCACTGATTCAGTGATTTCCAACTCCAGTAATGCTGGCTTGACCTGATAGCGCTCAACACAATCAATCACCGATTGAACAAACAATGGGTTACGGAACTGCGGCATCGAGACATTGACGGCAATCCGCATATTCTGTAAGCCATGCGATTGTAAAAATTTAATTTGCTGACAAGCCTGCTGGATCACCCAAGCGCCGATTTCCACGATCAAACCTGAATATTCCGCCAGCGGGATAAAAACCGCCGGTGAAATAAAACCGCCCTGGGCGGTCGGCCAGCGTAATAAGGCTTCCATCCCAATCACTTTATTGCTGTCCAATGCAATTTGCGGTTGATACCACAGTTGCAACTTGTCCTGACTGAAATCCTGCCGCAGCGTGCGCAATAACGCCAACCGACCGGCCATTTGCTCTTCCATTTCGCTGCTGTAATATTCGAAATTCTGCGACAAATTCTTTTTGGCGCGGTTTAGAGCGATATAGACATGTTTCAGGATACCAAGCCCCTGCCGGGAGGTATCTGCCAACCGACAAAAACCGAAGGTGGCATTAATCTGCAGCGCATGTTCTGACGCCTGAAAGGGTTGGGTAAAAACACTATTCAGACTGGCTGGTGTTAAAATATGCTCAGGTCCAATCAAGCCAAATACATCGGCACCAATCCGGCCGATTTGCGCCACATCGCCAAATTGTTCAACCAAACGACGTGTGACTGCAATCAATAACTCGTTGCCAACTTCCTGTCCCAGCCCATCATTTACATCGGAAAAATGGTCGATATCAATCAATACCGCCACATTATTCAGCGGATCCAGCCGTTTGGTATCCTGCAGCAACTGAGTGAATTCATTACGGTTCGGGGTTTTGGTGAGTGGATCAATATAAGCGGCATGTTTGAGCTGTTGAAACAGCGTCACATTTTCATAACCAATAGAAATATTGCTTAAAAAGACTTCGATGAGTTGCCGATCAAAGTCTTCAATTGGTCTGTTACTTTCAATATAAACGGCTGCACTATGTTCAGCATTTCCCAGATAAAGCACAGTATCAGAGCCGGTAAAAATATGCCGTTTTTGCTGCAAACATTGCAATATCTGCTGAATAATCCGAGGGTTATTTAATCGTTCTAACTTGCACTTGATAAAGGGTGCGTAATGACCGGCCGCCCCTAACACATACACATTGTCACTGGCAGAACCATCGTCTTCAATCTGTGCACAGAGCACCCCCTCAGCATGCAAACCGATCAGTGACGAGATCTGCGTGACCACCCCTTCAGAAAACTCATGCAAGGAATGCTGCTCTAACAAATTGGCACCGGCATTAATGATTTTCTGCAAACCCAGCCGGTTTTGGTTAATAGTGCGAATTTGCTGATATGACCGAATGGAAGAAATAATAGAGGTGACTAACTTGCTGCGGGTTAACTCAGTTTTAGTTTTGTAATCATTAATATCGTACTCTTTGATCACATTTTCTTCCGGTGCATAACCAGGCTGACCGGTTCTGAGTACTATCCGCACTTCTTCCATTTTCAACTGTTCACGGATTTGCTGCACGACAAGTAAACCAGCATCATCAGACTCCATCACTACATCGAGTAATATCACCGCAATTTGCTGATTTTTTTTCAGAAATTCGATAGCAGCTTTGCCTGAATAAGCATGGTGGAATACCAGATTACGGCCCAGCACAAGCAAATCACTCAGCGCCAGCCGGGTAACGGTATGAATTTCCTCATCATCATCAACGATGAGCAGGTGCCATTCACCTGTGACTTTAGGACGTTGCAATTCCTGAGCTTCATCCTCAGCCAGAAATAAAAAATCTTCTTCTGCTACTTTTGACACCATGTGACGACCTTTTGCATTGAGTCCTACTGACTGGCACAATGTTTGTCCTGCTGCATGACCTGGTCCCTGCGATCTGAATTGCAGCGATAAAACCAATCTCGGCACAGGTTTATTGTCTGCGTTATTACACTATACGCTTAACTGAAAAATGCAATCATTTTGTCAGCAACCCTGCGTCAGCTTTGAATCATTTTACTTTTTTGATTCATGCAGTTAACCATAGTTGACCACAGCACTGCTGCAATATCGGCTATAGTTTTTTTCTGCCCGGCCGATAACAGGCTGTATTTTTTTACTGCCAAACGGAGTTTAGCGGATTATGAGTAAAGTGCAGACATTGTCAGGCCAGCAACGACTCCGTCAGTTGGCTAAACGCCAGCTTGGTGGTGACTTTCAAAGCCAAATCTATGCTCAGGCGACAATAAGCAAACCCCAATCAGCAGATATACGGGCAGAATCGGTTGTCGATCAGCATGCCAGATTAAGCTCCCGTGCCGGGGTCAATCCAACAGACCCAAGTATCGGCTACCAATCGACGCTAGCCGAGCGCTCACAACGTCGGCTGCAAATGAAACAAGAGCAGCAACAACATAACCTGGAGCGTGTAATGCAGCTGGCACTGGATTATTGTACTGAGCAAGTGACAGCGCAGGAGGTTGATCCAGACTGGTTTGGCCATTATTCTGAACTGGTGCAAAACATTTCCACCCACAGCATGCAAAAACTTTGGGCAAAAATTCTGGCCGGAGAAATTAGCCAACCAGGCAGTTTCTCATTAAAAACGCTGAATTTACTGAAACAGATGAGCTACAAAGACGCATTGGCACTGCAGCAGGCCGCGGCACTGAGTTGCCGGCAAAAGTTACAGGAACCAGCGCATATTTATTTTGCCTATCTGCAACAGGGATCTTTCTGGCGTTGGCTCACTGGTAAAAGTCGTGGCATGCTCAATCTGAGCCAGTTTGGGCTGACCTACCCGCAAATCCTGAATTTAGTTGATTTAGGTTTATTGCATCAGTCTGAAATTGAAAGCGGGCAATTAAGTAAAAACCAGCAATTACAATGGTTTTACCACCAGCAATTACTGCAAGGCCGCGCCAAACATCATGGCGTGGTGCTGCAATATTATAAATTTACCGCCATTGGTGCTGAATTGATGCCGCTGTTGACCAGCCAGCCAAATCCGGCTTATTGGCACGCGCTGCAAACCTTGCTGGCAGATGTGATCACTTTTGCAGAGGTTTGATCCTGGCAAGAATATGGGCGATTTTTTTGTTATCCAGTGGTTTTAACAACACATCATCCATGCCAGCCAGTCGGAAACTGGCGATTTCTTCACTCAGGGCATGGGCGGTAAATGCCAGGATTTGGGTATTCTGATGATGACGTAACTGCCGGATCCTTTTCGTCACTTCAGTACCGCTGATATCAGGCAACTGAATATCCATCAGAATCAACTGATATCTGTTATTGCTGGCCATCTTAATGGCTTCGGCCCCAGTCATGGCGATATCAATGGTCAGGCCTTCACCGGCCAGCACCGCTTTGACAAAACTCAGGTTGGTCAGATTATCATCCACCACTAACAATTGTTGACTGCCGATACTTTGTTGCATCGTTAAGGTCTGGCGAATATCAGCCAACAACAAGGGTAAAGGCAAAATTGGCATGCTGAGTCCAGATTGCCACAGTTGGACCGCATCCGGCAGGCCAAAACATAATAATTGATAACGGTTAGCCAGTTGCTGCAACAAAAGTCGATAATCGGCCGCTAACTGATATTGTGCCGGTAATACCACGACAATCAAATCAACCAATCTGACTTTCAGCGCATCCTGCAGCGCGCTGAACGAGGTGATGGCATGTACTTGCTCGCCGATGGCATTGAGCGACTGTCGTAAAATTTTTACCCGGCACTCTTTATCATCCAGCACCAGCACCGACTGACAAATCCGCGCTGAACTGCAGCTTTGCCAGGCCACAGGCAAAGTGACTTCAATCTGACAACCTAGATCATGCAAGGACTCCATGGTGCAATACCCTTGCGCCTGGCGTAATAATTGCCGTAACAATTCGGCATCGGCATCCTGATATCCGAGTTCAGTGAGTAACTGACCTGAAACAATTTGTCGAAAACGTAACGGGAAACCGACACCGACATATTTCATCGCCAAACGTAGTTGTTTTTGCGGGCCATCTAATAAGCGATAGGACAACAGAATGTCTGGTTCCGTGGCGTACTGACCACATAACTTGACCAATAACAACCAGATATTACTCACCACCTCAGCATCAAATTGCAATCGGTATTGATAGGCATGTGGATCTTCTTCGATCACTAGTTGCACTTCAGGCCTTAAGCCAAATACCGCCAATTGGCGCTGACAAGCAGCCAGCCAATCTGGTAACTGACACCACTGCGCGGCGGGTCTTTGCGTTTGCGCCGTCAATTGGTTGAGCTGAAGCAAGATATGGCTTTGATAACGAATTTGTTGCTCGCTGAGTTTTGGCGATTGCGCCGCCAGCTCTAGCCAGAATTGCAGTTGTTGCTGATGAGCGGCACCATGCTGCACCACTTTGGCAAATTCGATACAAACCTGTTGTTGTTCAGTGACCTTCTGCTGCAACTCCTGTTGCAACTGCTGATACTCCAGGCTGGCTTGCTGCGCCAACGCTTGCGATTCAGCCTGACAAGCTTTTAAACGTTCAACAGCAGCATCGGCCAATGGCTGTAGCTGATGAAAGACCCGGGTCTGGCTATGCTGCTTTGGATTTAACTGCTTGAGCCAAAGTACTAAATCAGCGATCCGTTGCTGTTGTTGTTGCTGCCAACGTAACCAGAACAGACCAAAGCCGAACATGGCCAATAATAACAGCACGGGTAAAAAATCCAGCGACCAGATCGGCAAGGCATCATATTGCAACAGCAGATAACCCGTGATGACAGGAACACCGGCAATGCCTTCCAGACTGCTGGCTGCCGGTTGAGTCACGGCCTGGATCGCCAGGATGCTGCCATCCTCCAGCGGATGTTGCGCCAGTAACATCTGTTCGGTTGGTAATAACGCCGGCAGACTGTGTTGCTGATAATTCACTGGCGCCGAAGTACTGACTGCAGTCAGTTGCAGATCAAGCACTGCAATGGCCCGGATCGGCAACATTTCACTGTGTTGAAAGGTTTGCAGCATTTTATCCAGCGTGCGGTATTGACTGAGTTTTAACGGTTCAGTGACCAGCCGGGCTACTGTGCTGCTGAACTGGCTGACAGTTTGACTTTGCTGTTGCTGCTGATAATGATAAACAGAAAGTGCCAGCATCACAGCGGCAAGCGCCAGGGTAAAAATTACCAATAAAGGCCAGAGAGAAGGGGAAACACGCTGCTTCATGCTGTAACAAACCAGTCCATTCGGGTCGTTCACTATAAGGGTGCAGCCATTGAACTACAAGGTGTTACAGCTTGCAAACAGATTCGTCATATTCAACACAGAACCTGCCACTGCAGCAGCAGGCTCTGGGCACTATTTCGTTAGAAATCCAGTTCAAAAGCGGCAAAAACGCCATCCTGAGTGGAATGCAGATCCATGCCGTCTTCGTTATTTAAATCTAGATCCAAGCGCTGCAATCCCAATTTCAAAAACAGATTAAAAGCTGGTAAATCAACAAATTGGTATGCCAAACCAACTCGCGCATCGTACACAGTGTTATCGCTGTAATCGCCATAGTTCCCATCAAAGAAAATACTGGTCTGCGTACCCAGAATATTTACATGGCCTTTGGCATGTAACATTGGCACCGGCGTCGTGACTTTGCGCGATGTCGTGTTCCAGGTGGTCTCGGTCCGCAACCAACGCGTTGTTACACCCAGATCCAAGCTTAACACCGGATTATCTAATAATTCGTAATATAAAGTAGCATCTGTGTAATCCACCGTCAGTTGATTGCGAATGGCACTTTGAGCGGGAAAAGTGGTGCCAGCTAAAGCACTATTACCAACCAGCACAGTATTGCCAACATGTTCTGACCATTGTTGCCGCACCGCAATATTTGGCAGTAACGGTAACGGGTGTTCAAAGGCAGCATACAAAGCCCGACGACTGTCATCGTCAAAGTTTAAGGCTTGACTGACACCGCGATTCCCTGCCCGCCCCTCTGCACTACCCTGCCAAAATTCTGCACCGGCGGTAAAACCAATGATATCAGCCTGAACTGCGGTGTAAGGGAATAGTAATAAGCCACAGATGGCTATGCCGAAAGTCTTCATTCGTTATCCTTGTGCTAAAAGTTCTGTTAAATCAATCAGGGCCGCGTTTGCTCTGGAAATATAATTCGCCATCACCAGCGAGTGATTGGCCAGCAAGCCAAAACCACTGCCATTGAGTACCATTGGGCTCCAGACCGTTTGCTGCGTTGCTTCCAGCTCACGAATAATTTGCTGCACGCTGACGCTGGCATTTTTCCGCGCCAACACCTCAGCGAAATCGACTTCAATCGCTTTGAGAAAATGCAGTAAGGCCCAGGCCGCACCACGTGCTTCATAAAATTCGTCATCAATCTTCCACCAACTGGTTTTTAACATAAATTCAGCAGGTGAATAGGTTGATTGCCGGGCTTGCGCATCCCCAGCCAGATCGGTATTGAGCCGGTCTTGGCCCACGCTGGCACTCAGGCGCTGGCTATAACTACCAAGCCGTTTTTCAATCGCTTTTAACCAGTCACGTAAATTATCCGCTCGGGCATAAAATTGATGATCCCTATTGTCTGGGTCCAGCAATGCCAGTTGATATGAGCGTAATAAACGCAACGCTTCGGTATATTCAGCTTCTGCCGCCGGCACAGCCCAGTTCCGGTGATCGATATTCAGTTTGGGTTGTGCCAGTTTTAAAAACGAATTTTCCACCGATTGCGATTGTGAGCGACTCAGATCTTTGCGCATTGCCAGTGCTAAATCGCGCACCATTTCCAGAGCGCCCAGCTCCCAGGCCGGCATATTATCCAGCAAACTAAAGGGCGGCAACACATCATTGGCAATATAACCACCTGGTTTATGCAATAAAGTGTCAATCACATGAATTAATGCATATGTGGTGGTGTAGCCTGTCACAGGTTTGGCTGGCAGCGCTTGCTGTTGTGCCAGCGCTACGACGTCAAATGGTTCAGGCTCAACGCTGATCCAGACCGCAAGACCGTAGCAAACAGCACCTGTCAGCGCCATGATTGCCAGGCCCAGTTTGAATTTTTGCATGCTCGCTCCGTTATTGTTTAGGAATGCGGGTCACCACAGCAGAAATAGTCACCACTTCTCCTGAGGCAAGTTGGATGTCCAGTGGCACTTGCCGGCCCAGCTCAAGCTGCTGCGAAGGCCGGAATAACATCAGATGCAAGCCGCCAGGCTGCAAATGCACAGTGGCTCCAGGCGCAACTTCAATTTGCTTAATTTGCTCCATTCGCATCATGCCATCGACCATCCGATGTTGATGCAACTCAGTTTTAGCAAACCAACTGCTACTGGCTGCTACGATCTGCACCGGCTGTGATGTTGGATTGGTCACCGTAAAATAGCCTGCACTGACAGTTTTGCCAGGCAGGGGTTGCCGCACAGTGGCATTGTCGATGATCAAGTTGCTGGCCGCACAGGCCAAACCGGCTGGCAGACTGCAGAGTAGAAATAAGAATGTTGGCAGGCGCATGGTCATCTCCTTTGCATAAAATAACATCATCTTACACCAAAGCCTGCCAGCTGTCAGAACCTGCGTCTGGCTGGCAGGATCAAGGCAGCTGCAATATATGCCAGTAATGTCAGGCCGGGTAAGGTGAACAGCAACAGCACTGCCAGCAGACGCACCAACCATTTAGGTTGTTGATAGTATGCCGCCAGACCAGCACAAACACCGGCCATAGCCCGATTTGATTTATCCAGAAACCAGCCGTTTGAATGTATATCACGCATAGATCACCTTCCTGTTAAGTTAACCAAAATGTCAGAGTTAACTAAGTACAATCAAAAGCCATGCCAGAAAGAAAAAACATTAAGTAACTGAATAATAACAATATTTATGGAGTGAGTTTGCGATGAGTCGTCACTTTCGAACTTAATGCTAATTTTTAGTCAATTTAGCTAAAAACAGGTCAGACTCGATAAACTAAGCGGAATAAACAAAAGAGGGGCTGGTATCATCGATAGATTGGCGGTTGTGTTCACAACAGATAAAAAAAAACCCGGTACTGCTAAGACCGGGTTGGACAAGGAATTTCAGTGGGAGGCAACAACCATAACCAGCAGCCCCAGAACCCAAACACGCTGCAAACTGGCAATAAAAACAACCCTAATAATGTCATCAGTGTCAGCAGCATCTTTTACTCCGGCAATACAACAGTATCAGTTGGCGCTTTTGTGACTGCAGGCTGCACGGCGACCTCAACATCAGCGGTATTGACTTGCATCAGCGGCAGCTGAAATTGTTGCAATGATGCTTTGACTGATTGAGTTAATTGTTGTGTTAACTCTGACTGGATTTGCTCCAGTTGCTGCGTCACGATTTGATTGGCCAACGTGGCTAATTCAGTGTCGACCACAGCATGTGAAGTGGCAGTAAAAAACAGACCTGACAGTAAAACAGCAGTAGTTAAAGATTTCATGATAGTGTCCTTGTTGGTTGCAATGAAACGACAAACTGTTATTTCAATTGCTGTGCCAACAAAAAAACAATCATTAAATTATTGATTTATATGAAAATATTAGATTTAAATTATTCTTCTCATATTTCATGTAATCACGCTAAAACCAATTTTTAGCGTGATTGACTATTTTTTGGTGTAAATTATTCAGGTACTTTGGCCAGCGCCGCCAGCATCACTTCCGGGCCGCTACTGGCATGATGGCCGATTTCACTCAAATGACGACGCCACAATCTGGCGCCCGCCACCCCCTGAAATATCCCCAGCATATGCCGGGCTATATGCCAAAAACGGGCACCTTGTGTCATTTGTTGTTCGATATAAGGCAGCATCTCGCGTACAACCTGATGGCCGGTTAAAACAGCACGGTCGTCACCATAAATGGCCGCATCAATTTGATTGAGCAACAATGGGTTGGTATAGGCTTCCCGCCCGACCATCACCCCATCCACATGCTGCAGATGCGTCAGACATTGCTCGACTGTTTTAATACCCCCGTTGATACTGATCTGGAGCTCAGGAAAATCCTGTTTCAACTGATACACCCGTGGATAATCCAACGGCGGGATTTCACGATTTTCTTTTGGACTCAGCCCCTGCAACCAGGCTTTACGGGCATGAATAATAAAATCCTGGCAACCGGCGTCGGCAATAGTCCCGACAAAATCCAGTAAAAACTGATAACTGTCTTGTTCATCAATACCAATCCGGCTTTTAACTGTGATAGGAATATCAACCACTTGCTGCATCCGATCCACACATTCCGCCACCAGCTTCGGCTGCGCCATCAGACAAGCGCCAAACATGCCATTTTGCACCCGATCAGAGGGACAACCTACATTGATATTGATAGCGTCATAGCCACGTTGCTGACACATCAGGGCACTTTTGACCATCGCTTCTGGATCCGAACCGCCCAACTGCACGACCACTGGGTGCTCTTCTTCATTAAAAGCCAGATAATCACCATGGCCATAGATCAGCGCCCCAGTGGTGACCATTTCAGTGTACAGCACCGCATGTCGACTGAGTTTGCGATGAAAATAACGGCAGTGACGATCCGTCCAATCCAGCATAGGGGCTATGGAGAAACGGTGATCCAGTGCAGGCCGCGATTTATCAGCGTTCCCGCTTGATTTTACTGGGTTTTTATCAGGTTGTTTCTCAGTCATTTTCAGCTATTTCCACTCGTTTCTACAGGGTACCTGTCGTAAGCAACAGGTTATTTAGCGTCGATTATACCATTGTCGAAAAAGAGCCCGGCGCTAATTTCCCTGCGAAATTTACACTGCAGGCTTTTTCTGCTCAGATGCGATTTTAAATTCCAATTTCGGCAGCTTCCGGCTTGGCTTTTGTGTGATACACTGACAAAGTTTCTGACTGGGAAGGTTATTTTTTTTATGTCTATTGAGTCGCTGGTGCTGCGTGCCCGTCGTATTTGTGAACACAACGGTGCCCGTTTTACATCTATCCGGGAAAAAGTGTTCCGTTTATTAGCAGGCACTCAGTCTGGAGTAGGCGCTTATGAATTGCTGGAACAGCTGAAACAGACCGAACCTGCAGCTAAACCTGCCACCATTTATCGTGCGCTGGACTTTTTAACCGAACAAGGTTTTATTCATAAAATTGAATCCAGTAACGCATTTTTGTTATGTCATCATTTTGAACATCATCACCCGGCGCAATTATTGATTTGTCAGCAATGTGGTCATGTTGAAGAATTGCATTCCAAACTGTTGCAAGAAGAATTTATCAGTCTGGCCGTTGCCGAAGGCTTTGCCATTCAGCAGCAAACCATCGAAGCCAGAGGGATTTGCCGGCGTTGTACAGCCAATGGGTCAGTTACTGCAGGTTAAAATGTAGTTTTTTTCCTGCTAATTTACCTTCAGATGACAATTAACAACGATATGTTGTGGAAACTATCTCAAAAACAAAGAGCTAGACTTGTTTATTCTTAAAAATCTGCCTAACCTTAGGTTCATGGCCAGCACAAGCAACGCTAATTTATTCAATGGGTCTATTAAATGAATGTTGAGTACGTAAATCCATTTTTGTCGTCTTTGGTCAATGTCCTTGGTACCATGGCGAATACGACGATAGTCCCTGGTCAACCCAGAATTAAAAAAGATGAAGTCGCCCGCGGTGACGTTTCTGGTTTGATTGGGATGATTGGGCCACAGACCAAAGGTTCTTTTTCTGTTACTTTTGAAGAATCACTGGCGCTGGAAATCATGTTCAGGATGCTGGGCGAGCGGCCGAAATCAATTAACGAAGAAGTCACTGATATGGTTGGTGAAATTACCAATATGGTGACTGGTGGTGCGAAACGGATCCTTGGTGAAAAAGGTTACGAATTCAGCATGGCAACCCCAGTGGTTGTCTCAGGAAAAGGCCATACCATCACGCATAAATGTGATGGCCCGAAAATTCTGATGCCTTTTGATTCTGACTTCGGCAAAGTTCATATTGAAGTGAGTTTTGATAACGCTAAATAATCAGTGTGTTAAGTAGTTGGCAGTGCCGCTACCCACATAACAAAAAGCCGGCTTCTGCCGGCTTTTTGTTATGTGCTAATTTTCCGTGGTGCAAGCATTTAGTCAGTTACGTAGCGCAACTGCACCCGACTGGTAATATTACACAGCAGTTCATAAGGAATGGTCTGCACCAGCTCGGCAATTTCCTCTACCGGCAACGCTTCGCCCCATAACACCACAGCATCACCCACCTGCACCTGCTGTTGGCCGATATCCACCATGGTCATATCCATCGATACCCGACCGACAATCGGCAACCGCTGGCCGTTGATCAACACTGGCGTGCCGCTGGGCGCATTGCGCGGATAACCATCACCATACCCAATGGCAACCACAGCCAGGCTGGTATCTGCTGGGGCTGTCCAACTGGCACCATAACCCACCGCATCACCTTTTTTTACTTGCCGTACGGCGATAACAGAGCTGCTAAAGGTCATCACGGATCGTAAGCCATGCTGGGCTGAACGACCAGCCAACATTGGCGATACACCATACAGCGCCAGTCCAGGCCGGATCCAATCACCATGACTTTGTGGCCACGCCAGTACACCGGCAGAATTGGCAATCGACAATTCCGCGTCACAGCCCTGAATAAGTTCATTAAACAACGCCAGTTGCTGTTGGGTTGCCGGATTATCCGGCTCATCCGCACAAGCAAAGTGCGTCATCAATCGCAGCGGCTTTAATACTTTAGGACTTGCCATCAACTGCTGATAAATATCGTGAAACTCTGCTGGATAAATGCCCAGCCGGTGCATTCCACTGTCAATTTTCAGCCAGACATGCACCGGTGCCTCCAGTTCAGCTGCCAATAAAGCGTCCACCTGTGAGCGATGATGCACCACCACCTGTAAGTTGGACGCAACAATTTGTGGCAATTCATCCGGATGGAAAAAGCCTTCCAACAGCACTATGGGTTTGACAATACCCCCGGCACGCAACATTAAAGCTTCGTCAATCCGCGCCACACCAAAAGCACCAGCGGCTTTGAGCTGCTCGGCCACGGCAAGTAACCCATGGCCATACGCATTGGCTTTCAGCACAGCCAGCACCTTACTCTGCGGTGCTATGCTGCGAATATGGTTAAAATTGTGCTGTAGCGCATCAATATTAATTTGCGCTATAGGCCGACGACTCATCAGTATTCATCCTCAAACCGGGCGGTACCGGCATAATTATCAAATCTGGAATAACGACCATGGAAAGTCAGTCGTACCCTACCAATAGGGCCATTCCGCTGTTTACCGATAATAACTTCGGCGGTGCCTTTATCCGGGCTGTCTTCGTGATAAACCTCATCCCGATAGATAAACATAATTAAATCGGCATCCTGTTCGATAGAACCTGATTCCCGTAAGTCAGAGTTAACCGGGCGCTTATCTGCCCGTTGTTCCAACGAGCGGTTCAGCTGTGACAGTGCGACCACTGGTACTTTCAGCTCTTTGGCTAAAGCTTTCAGCGAGCGGGAAATTTCAGCAATTTCTAAGGTTCGGTTTTCGGAAAGACCTGGTACCGTCATCAATTGCAGGTAATCGACCATAATCATTGACAGTCCACCGTGCTCACGGGCAATGCGGCGGGCGCGCGAACGAACTTCGGTTGGGGTTAAACCGGAAGCATCGTCGATATACATCTTGCCTTTACTGTTCAAAAGCTCGATGGCTGAGGACAACCGCGCCCAGTCTTCATCATCCAACTGGCCGGTCCGGACTTTGGTTTGGTCAATCCGACCTAAAGACGCCAGCATCCTCATCATGATTTGCTCAGAGGGCATCTCCAGACTGAAAATAAGCACCGGCTTATCGCTACTCATCGCCGCATGCTCACACAAGTTCATCGCAAAGGTGGTTTTACCCATCGATGGACGGGCCGCCACGATAATCAAATCTGACGGTTGCATACCGTTGGTCATTTTATCTAAATCTGTGTAGCCGGTAGAGACGCCGGTTAAGCCGCCAGCGCTGGGGTTTCGAAATAATGCATCAATTTTATCAATGGTTTTGGCCAGAATACTGTGAATAGCTTCCGGGCCTTCATTGGCATTGGCGCGTTGTTCTGCAATTTTAAACACTTTGGTTTCGGCAAAATCCAGCAGCTGGGCACTGTCGCGACCTTGCGGATCGTAACCGGCATCGGCAATATCATGCGCCACAGCTATCATATCGCGCACCACCGCGCGTTCCCGCACAATGTCGGCATAAGCGAGAATATTAGCTGCGCTTGGGGTATTTTTGGCAATTTCGCCAAGGTAAGCAAAACCACCAACATCATCCAATTGCTGATTACGCTCCAGCCATTCGGATACTGTGATCAAGTCAATCGGCTGGTTGGCTTCAGCAATACTGGTCATCGCCTGGAAAATATATTTATGTGAACGCAGATAGAAGTCATGCTCGACCACTTTTTCGGCCACCCGATCCCAAGCGTTGTTATCCAGCATCAAGCCACCCAACACCGATTGTTCAGCCTCAATCGAGTGCGGTGGCATTTTTACGGCAGCAACCTGGCTGTCAGTCTGATACTTATCTTTCTGATATTTATCTTTCGAGAATCGTTCTTTTGGATTTGCCATAACACCGGATTTATTGCTTGGCGTCAGCCAGAATAGCCAACCCCAGAAAAGTACTTCAGTTGCGCCATAGCCTAGCATTTTTCCGAAAACAACGCAGTCGGAAAATGAGGAAGTCGGTAGAATTTTATTGATGAAACAGCTGAGGAGTTGGAAAGTTCAGGCACAGTGCTGACGCACTGTGCCTGAGCGCAATTAAGCTTCTGCTACCACAACCAATTTGATGGTTGCAGTCACTTCAGCGTGTAATTGCAGGTCGATGTCGAAAGAACCAGTGTCACGCAGCGTGCCATTTGGTAATTTAACTTCGGCCTTGGTTACAGCTACACCGGCTTCAGTGATCGCATCAGCGATGTCACGAGTACCGATAGAACCGAACAGTTTGCCTTCGTCGCCCGCTTTAGCAGCGATAGTGACTTCAGCCAGTTCAGCTACTTTAGCTGCGCGCTCTTGCGCGGCGTTCAAGTTAGCAACCAGTTTGGCTTCTAACTCAGCACGACGTGCTTCGAATTTTTCCAGGTTAGCTTTGGTCGCTGGAACTGCTTTTCCTTGTGGGAATAAGAAGTTACGGGCATAACCAGATTTAACAACTACTTTGTCGCCTAAACCACCAAGGTTAGCAACTTTATCCAACAGAATGATATCCATTGTTTAATCCTCTCAGTATCGGTTGAACCAGGCTTATGCGTGTGAATCGCTGTACGGCAGCAGAGCCAGGTAGCGGGCGCGTTTGATGGCGCGAGCTAATTGACGCTGATACTTAGCGCTGGTACCAGTGATACGGCTAGGAACAATTTTGCCACTTTCAGTGACATAATTTTTTAAAGTAGCGGTATCTTTGTAGTCGATCTCTTGCACGCCTTCGGCAGAGAAACGGCAGAATTTACGGCGACGGAAATAACGAGCCATGAACTTTCTCCTAACTTAAAATTTCAATTCGTTGGGCATGGAGGACAAGCTTGGCCTGACCACTCGGGCTCTGATGACGGTTTAAAAAGCCAGTCACCCGAACCACACTACCCTGCATCAAATTGTGAGTTTGTCTGCACAACTCACCGGCTACCACGACCTGAAGTCTGACGTAACTGGCTCTGTTGTATCCGGCTTCCTGCTGCATCGACTTGTGTTCAAGTGACAAATGCATGTGCGGGATACCGGCTGGACTTTCGCTTCGGTCAGGTTGGCGGCAAATGACGCCAGTGATGACCAGGCAGTTGTCCATCAGCAATTACTCGTCGTTTGCAACCTGCTCGTCAGAATCACGAGGAGCACGTTCACGACGTTCGTCACGTACCTTGGCCATTGGTGATGGCTCAGTCACAGCACTGTTAGTGCGCATGATCAGGTTACGCAGAACTGCGTCGTTGAAACGGAAGTTAGTTTCCAGTTCATCGATCACTGCTTGTGGCGCTTCAACGTTCATCAGAACATAGTGAGCTTTGTGCAGTTTTTCGATTGGGTAAGCCAGTTGACGACGGCCCCAGTCTTCCAGACGGTGGATAGAACCACCCGCTTCTTTAATCGCACCTGTATAACGTTCGATCATACCTGGTACTTGTTCACTCTGATCCGGGTGAACCATAAACACGATTTCGTAATGACGCATGGTAGCTCCTTACGGTTAGTTAGCCTCGGGTGAGCTCGACCAGACTCGCATAGAGGCAAGGAACGTTAGTTGAACGGTCGAAGGGTGCGTATTCTACGGACTTGATGCGGTAAAAACAAGCAGAGAATCGGTTTTTACGCAGATAACTGTGCTGAGCCGTCATGGCAAAAATCAGCACAATTCCGTGGCTTACCGCTGCAGCTTGCGAGTTTCTGCCAGCAATTTTGTGTTACTTCGGCTGACGCTGCCGCACGGCCTCGTATAGACAAATGCCGGTGGCGACTGACACATTGAGACTCGACACTGCGCCAAACATTGGAATCTTCACCAGGGAATCACAAGATTCTTTGGTTAAACGACGTAAACCATCGCCTTCAGCGCCCATTGCTAATGCAATCGGACCGGTAAACTCAGCCTGATAAATGGTGGTTTCGGTTTCACCGGCAGCCCCAAGCACCCAAACACCAGCTTCTTGTAACTCACGGATAGTGCGGGCCAAATTGGTGACATTGATAAAAGGCACTGATTCGGCAGCGCCACAAGCGACTTTACGCACCACAGCCGTCAGTTTCACCGAGCGGTCTTTCGGTGCAATCACCGCGTGCACACCCGCGGCATCGGCTGAGCGTAAAATAGCGCCTAAGTTATGTGGATCGGTAATGCCGTCTAAAATCAATAAAAATGGCGCAGCTTCGCGCTCAACAATCCGGGCTAAATCGGATTCATCACCGGCATCATGTAACCGGGCTTTGGCTACTACGCCCTGATGCTGAGCACCATTGACTTTATCATCCAGCGTTTTGCGATTACAAAACTGCACCGACACACCGGCTTTACGCGCCAGTTGGATCACCGGTTGCATCCGCTGATCTTCCCTGTCTTTGAGCACAAATAACTCCAGCACATCTTCCGGTGCTCTTTCCATAAAAGCGCTGACGGCGTGGATCCCAAAAACGTAATCTGTGCTCATACTTTGTTCCTGCTGTGACTGCAACTCTGTGCAGTGAAATAAAAAACTAACGCCAGACACGGCTGGCGTTAGTTGAAATGCTGATGATGCGTCGTTACTGCCGCTTAGTTTAACAAATCAGCGGCGCAACGTCATGGCTTGCGGCTTATTTGCGTTTACGCGGCGCTTTTGGTTTGCCTGCGCCAGCTTTAGCCGGCGCTTTGCTACCAGTCTTGGTTGCGGCTTTACTTTTGCTACCACTGCGCCCCACTTTGGTTTTACCTGGTCTGGCGGTTGGATCAGCCATAGCTTTACCTTTTTTCTGGCTAAAGCCTTTGGCCGGTTTTTCCGCCTCAGTCCCAACTTTCGTCTGAGCAGAGGCCATTCTTTTGCCCTGGTGTTTCACAGTTCCCACAATCCCCAAGTCGATTTTGCGCGCTTCCAGATTCACTGCCAGCACCTTCACCGCGATCAGATCACCCATCCGGTAACTCTGGTTGCTGTGTTCACCGAGCAATACCTGCCGCTGCACATCAAAGTGGTAATAATCGTTCGGTAATGAAGTGACATGCACCAGACCTTCGATATAGAGATCGGTCAAGCGCACAAATAAGCCAAAGGTGGTCACAGTCGAAACCACCCCGGCAAATTCAGCGCCGATATGGTCTTGCATGTATTCACACTTCAGCCAGTCAGACACTTCGCGGGTGGCATCATCAGCCCGACGTTCGGTCATCGAACATTGTTCACCCAAAGGCACCATCTGTTCCGGCGTGTAAGCACGGGCGCCAGTACTGTGTTCACCTTGCTTTTTCAGCAAGGATTTAATCACCCGGTGTAACAACAAATCAGGATAACGGCGGATCGGCGAGGTAAAATGCGCATAAGCTTCAAGCGCCAGACCAAAATGGCCGAGATTTTCCGGCTGATACACCGCTTGTTTCATCGACCGCAGCATGGTGGTTTCAATCAGTTCGCGATCCGGTCTGTCCTGCAGCTTTTGCAACAGATGCATCAGCTCCAGCGGCGTCGGTTCTTGCGGCAGATCAGCACTGATGCCAAGCTCCAGCAAAAAGCGTTTAAAGTTGGCAAAACGGTCAGCATCAGGTTGTTCATGCACCCGGTATAACGCCGCAGCCTCGGCCTTCTCAACCAGCTGCGCTGAGGCGACGTTGGCTAAAATCATACATTCTTCAATGATTTTATGCGCTTCGTTGCGATGTACCGGCACAATTTGCTCAATCTTGCGATGGCTATTAAAGATAAACCGTGTTTCCACAGTTTCAAATTCAATGGCACCACGCTGGCCACGGACTTTCGCCATTTGCCGATATAACGAATAAAGGTTATCTAAATTCGTCAGGGTCTCGGCATACTGCTGGCGCAACTCGACATCGCCTTGCAACATTGCATGCACTTTGTTGTAAGTGAGCCGCGCTTTCGAATGCATCACGGCTTCATAAAACTTAGAGCTGCCCAATTTGCCATCGGCGCTGATATGCATTTCCGCCACAAAGCACAAACGATCAGTATGCGGATTCAGCGAGCACAAACCATTGGACAAAATCTCAGGCAACATCGGCACCACATGGTCCGGAAAATACACTGAGTTGCCACGTTCCAGCGCTTCGCGATCCAGCGGGGTGTCTGGTAACACATAAGCGGTGACATCGGCAATGGCGACCCACAAATGCCAGCCACCATCGTCTTTGCGTTCGCAATAGACGGCATCGTCAAAATCACGGGCATCTTCCCCATCGATGGTCAATAAACCTAGTGCGGTTAAATCGACCCGGCCAGCTTTGGCTTCGGCTGGCACTTCAGCGCCATACCCTGCCACTTGCTGCTCGACCGCTGCAGAAAAGGTGTGCGGAATATTGTGGTTACGGATCGCAACTTCAATTTCCATGCCCGGCGCCATATGTTCGCCCAGCACTTCAATGACTTTACCGACGGCATTCACCCGCTTGGATGGCCGTTGTGTCACTTCTGCCAGCACAATTTGACCATGACGGGCGGCACCCTCTTCGCCAGCAGGAATGACAATATCCTGGGTGATACGCGGATCTTCAGGGACTACCACTGCCAAGGCGAAATCTTTAAAATAACGGCCAACAATAGGTTCAGTTCTTGGCGTCAGCACCCGGACGATGCGCGCTTCAATTTTATCTTTGCCTTTAATTTCGCCAGCACTGGCCAGCACCACATCACCTGGTAACAGGCGCTGCATGTCAAAATTCTGGATATACCAATCAGGTCCACCTTGTTCCAGCTTCAAAAAGCCAAAACCATCACGGTGACCAAGCACTGTCCCTTTCACCAAATCTAAGTCATCGACCAGACCATAACGTTTGGTCTTGGTGAATAATAACTGCCCATCCCGTTCCATCGCACGTAAACGTTTTTTCAATGCAAACAGCTGATCTTCGCCTTCAATCTTTAATTCTGTGGCTAATTCGTCGAAGTAGGCGGGTTGCTGGCGCTGCTTGATGTGCTCGAGGATAAATTCGCGACTTGGGATAGGGTTTTCATATTTTTCTTGCTCACGCGCAAGATGCGGATCTTTGATCGTCATGGATTCTCTTCATTACTAAAACTGCAGCAAGTGTAACAGGGCGGCGGCATTTTTTCACTGTTGCTGCTGTTTTAATCAGCGAAATGTCAATGAATTTATCTTTACAGCGGTTTTTTTGCCCGTTGCAACACGGGTTCAGGCATTCGGCTAGCCAGTTTTTGCAAAGCGGTTTGGATACGCTGGTGCATATTTTTATCGGCAGTGACCGAATGATGTAACCAACGATAGACAGTTTCATAATCAACCGGACTACCGGCACCGCCGAGTAATAATTCAGCCAGCCGGATCTGGGCATTCAAATTGCCCATGGCTGCTGCTTCCTGCAGATAATCTTGTGCTTTGCTGAGGTCTTTTTGCACAAATTTGCCTTGCTGATAATAGCGGCCCAGTTGTTCCAGCGCTTCA
Source organism: Rheinheimera sp. B2H12 (assembly GCF_059620065.1). Lineage (NCBI taxonomy): Bacteria > Pseudomonadati > Pseudomonadota > Gammaproteobacteria > Chromatiales > Chromatiaceae > Rheinheimera > Rheinheimera sp. B2H12. The sequence continues at coordinate 4,091,828 of NZ_CM184363.1, forward strand.
GGTAAACCTTGTTTGGCGGCAGCTTCCATCAAATCCCAGCCACGTTCAACATTGACCGGCACGCAAATGCCGTAAGCCAACATATCACCGTATAAAAACTGATAAGAAGGCAACTTCATAATATCAGCCCGGGCTTCGATATCTTTCACCAATTGGCATTCATCATCTTTCACCCGTTTCAGATGCAGATTTTGCCGGATCAACGCCAGCAATTCATCCTGACTGTACAACTGAACAACCTGCAAATCATCGACAGTGACCTGAGCTGTTGCCAACCCAGACCAGGCACATATTATCGCCAACACGCTATTGCGCCATCTGCTCATGTTCATCACCTCAAAATGCCACAGCCATCTTTATTAAGCTAACTATCCGCATTGCGAACTATAGTTATGGCATTGTTATCGGCTACACCGCAAGCTTCCTGAGGCTTGGCAACAAAAAAATCTGCCTGCCGTCCATTTATTGCGCCCATAAAAAAAACGCTGCACCAGGCAGCGTTTTTTCAACATCGCGGATTAAGCAAATGGATGCAGTAACACTATGGTTTGTACCCGATCCGGCCCGGTAGAGACGATATCAATAGGTACACCTGTCACTTCTTCCAGTCGCTTGATGTAATCACGCGCCTGTTGTGGCAGACCTGCTAATGATTGCACACCAAAAGTCGATTCCGACCAGCCTGGCATGGTTTCATAGACTGGGGTAACCAGTTCATAACCTTCAGCCGCCAGTGGCGGTACATCGGCAATTGAACCGTCCTGTTGGCGGTAGCCAACACAAATCTTCACTTCAGTCAGCCCATCCAGCACGTCTAACTTGGTCAGACAGAAGCCAGAGATACTATTTAGTTGCACAGCACGACGCACAGCAACAGCATCAAACCAGCCACAACGACGTTTACGGCCTGTGGTGGCGCCAAATTCATGGCCTTTCACACCTAAGTGTTCACCGACTTCACAATCAAGTTCAGTTGGGAAAGGTCCAGAACCAACCCGGGTGGTGTAGGCTTTGACGATACCAAGCACATAATCAAGGTAACGCGGACCAAAACCAGCACCTGTGGCGACGCCACCAGCCGTAGTATTAGATGAAGTCACATACGGATAGGTACCGTGATCGATGTCCAACAAGGTACCCTGCGCACCTTCGAACATGATTTTTTGGCCGGCTTTACGCGCTTTGTCCAGCAAATCAGTGACATCCACCACCATGGATTTCAGCGTAGCTGCCATCGACAAGGCGTTGTCCAGCGTGGTCTGATAATCAATTGGATCCAGTTTATAATACTGGGTCAAGGTGAAGTTATGCAGCTCCATCAGCACTTTAAGCTTTTCAGCAAACAGCGCCGGATTAAACAGATCACCTACCCGTAAACCACGGCGGGCGACTTTATCTTCATACGCAGGACCGATACCACGGCCTGTGGTGCCGATTTTCTTATCGCCGCGGGCAGCTTCACGAGCTACATCCAGCGCAACGTGGAATGGGAGGATCAGGGGACAGGCTTCGCTGATCAGCAAACGTTCTTTCACCGGGACGCCACGCTGTTCCAGCATGGTCATTTCCTTTAAAAACGCTTCTGGAGACAGCACTACACCATTACCAATCACGCATTTTACGTTGGCACGTAAAATACCAGACGGGATTAAGTGTAATACCGTTTTCTCGCCGTCGATCACCAGGGTATGACCGGCATTATGGCCACCCTGATAACGAACAACATAGCTTGCCTTGTCGGTTAATAAATCGACGATTTTGCCTTTTCCTTCGTCACCCCATTGGGTGCCGAGCACTACAACGTTTTTGGCCATGGTTCCTACATCATGGAAAAAAATTAGGCGGGGATTCTACCAAAATAAAACACAAAGTTCAGCCGCAAGGGTAAAAAAAAACCAACTGATTATTCAGTTGGTTGAATTCATTCAAGTTTAAATCAGAAAAAAACACTCAGGACGTCTGGATTTCTAGTTTTTACAGGCGAACCAAGGCGACCTCTGTTGCTTGCAACAACCAGTCAGAGTAAAAACAGGTAAATCAACACTGCAGTGGCACAGAGCACAGCCCCAACCTGACGCAGGCTAGTGGCAGGTTCCTGCGCCAACCGGGCTAAATAACGCTGCCATTTATTGGGAAATAACAAAGGCCCCAAACCTTCGAGCAATAATACCATCACCAATGCCAGCCAGAATGCGTCCATCTAGCCCCCAGTTACTGCTGAATTCAGACACCCAAGCTGAATATCACTGATATCCAAATAAGGTGCAAAACCAAATCTGAGCCGGTCTCCCCGATAATCAGTATGGATCCCCTGCTGTTTTAACAAACTAGCCAAGCCGGCGACTGTAGTGGCATCAGCGAGTCTAAAGGTTAAAAAATGGCCATGCTGGTGCAGATCATGCTGGATTAAATTGGTTTGATTCAGTAGCGGATGCTGCTGCAGCGCCAGTTCAGTCAAAAAGGCTTGTTGCAGTTGTTGCACATGCTGATGCACGGCTGCGATGGTAATACCCTCAGCTTGATACAAATCCAGCACGGCTTCAAGGCGGTATAACGCGGTAAAATCCATGGTAGCGCCAGCAAACTGATAACCGTCCTGACTATATTGCACTGCCCCGGTACGGGCAGACGCCAGCGCGCCAAACTCGGCAAACCAGCCAGTGTACAAAGGCCGCAGACCGTTGTCGGCTGGCACCAGCATAAAACAGCAACCTTCGCCGCCCTGAGCGTATTTGTAAGAACCCGCCAGATAAAAAATTTCGCCTTCGAGCGCCGATAAATCAGTCGGTATCGCCATAAAAGCATGATAACCGTCAATGGCAATCCGGGCCTGACAAGCCTGTTGTAACTGGCGTACCAAGCTTGTCAGCTCAGGTACAACCACACCTGAATTAAAAAACACCTGGCTGAAAAAGATCAGATCAGGTTGCAACTCAGCAGCAGCAGTGACGAAGCGGCTGTTGAAGCTGGCGAAGGGTTCGGTCGGTACCTGAACTAATTGCACTTGTGGCAACTCAGCCAGCCGCTTGCTCTGGCGGTTGAAGCTATGAAACTCACTGTCAGTGGTCAGGATCTTCAGCGGTTTGCTCCAATCAAAGCAACTCAGCAGCCGGAACAATAATTCATGGGTATTAGGTGCAAAGACCAGCTGTGCACTTTGTTTGAGCTGCAATAAGCCGGCAATTTGCCGTTGTACTTTTGGTACTTTCTCACCAAACACCAAATCCCATTTATCGTCGACCAGGCGCGCACTGTCATCCCAATAGGCTAAAGTTGCAGCGCGGGTGACGTCAGGCCAATAATGATGGGAGTGGCAGGCAAAATGTTGCACCTTGGGGTTTGCTTGCAAAAAACGCTGATAATATTGTTTGTAAGACATAGAGGTCTCCGCTGTGTTGCCAGCATTGGTTGCTTGAGGTCGTCACTTGAACTAGCTAACCTGAACTCGGGTTAAGCAATACCGTTTCATACGCATCTTTTCGCGCCTCTCTGCGTTGCTTTTTCTAGCTATAGCCAGCTATGACGTACGAAAAAACGCCTTGATATCCACAAAAATCTACGCATGAAACCTTTCATTCGTGCTGTTCATATCAATCTTAGTGCACGGTACTCATTAACCCGAGTTCAGGTTAACTGAGTGACTGTCAGCGCGCAAAAGCAAGATACAAAAAAGGCGCACCAGGCGCCTTTTTCTCAGTACTGCAAATTATTTCTTGGTTTGTGATTTCATATATTGGAAGAAATCACTATCAGGCTGCACCACCAGAATATCAGATTTGCTGTTGAAGCTACGGTTGTATGCTTCTAAGCTTCTGACAAAACTGAAGAACTCAGCATTTTTATTGTACGCTTCAGCATACACTTTGGCAGCAAGCGCATCACCTTCACCGCGAACAGTACGCGAATTACGCTCGGCTTCTGCCACCATGACCGTCACTTTGGCATCGACATCAGCCCGGATGATCTCGGCCTGCTCCATACCACGGGCACGGTGCTCTTTGGCCACTGCAGTCCGTTCGGCGCGCATCCGCTGGAAAATGTTATTACTGATTTCATCTGGCAGGTTAATTTTCTTCACCCGCACATCCAGAATTTCAATACCCAGCTCATCGGCACCTTTACCGGCTTGTGCCAGCGCGCCAGTCATCAGCTCAGCCCGTTCACCAGACACAATCTGCTGAATGGTACGGGTACCAAACTCAGTCCGTAAACCGTTGTTAATGTATTGCTTTAACAAAGTTTCGGCCCGGTCAGTCCGGCCTGCAGTCGCCAGGAAGTACTTACCAAAATCTTTGATCCGCCATTTGACATAGCTATCGACCAGTAAGTCTTTTTTCTCAGCAGTCACAAAGCGATCAGCTGGATCATCCAGCGTCTGCACTTTGGCATTCAGCAAACGAACATTTTCGATCATCGGTAATTTAAAGTGCAAACCTGGTTCAAATACCACCACACTACCATCACTGGTCCGCTGGATTTTACTGAACTGGAATACGATACCACGTTCACCTTCCTGCACCACAAACAGCGACGAATACACTACGATCAGGATTAAAGCGATAATAGCTGCAATAAAGTTCTTCATGGCTTAACCCCTCCCTGCCCGGTTGGAATCCACGCGCGGACTCGGATTCACGCTGTCAACGCTACGATTCTCAGGCAAGCTGATTCTGGGTTCTGCTGTTGCAGGCTGCGCTGCAGCGCCCGACTGATTCAGCATTTTATCCAATGGTAAATACATAATATTGTTACCGTTTTTCACATCAACCAACACTTTTGACGTGTTGCCATAAACCTGTTCCATCGTTTCCAGATACAACCGCTCACGGGTAACCTGTGGTGATGCAATATACTCAGGCAGTAATTTTTCAAAACGGGCCACTTCACCCTGTGCCTTGAGTTGTGATTGCTGCTTGTAAGCTTCGGCTTCCTGCATCACGCGGTTCACCCGACCACGGGCTTCAGGTTCAATGGCACGGGCATATGCCTGCGCTTCCTGAATAAAACGTTGTTCGTCTTCCTGCGCCGCAATAGCATCGTCAAAAGCAGCTTTCACTTCTTCTGGCGGCCGGGCATCACGGAAGTTGACATCAACAATCTCTAAACCCAGGTTATAAGGTTTGATAATGCTTTCCAGTTCGACACGGGTATTCTGCCGGATCAATTCACGACCTTTGGTTAACACATCATCCATCAATGAGTGACCAACCACATAGCGTAACGCGGCATCGGTCGCCTGGCGCAGGCTAATATCCGGATCAACCACCGCAAATTTATATTGGCGTGGGTCAACAATCCGGTACTGCACTTCAAAAGTCACCCGAACCAGATTCTGGTCCTGCGTCAGCATAAAACCATCAGTTTTTAAGGTTTCAACGCTGCTGACATCAACTGGCAATACTTTGTCGATAAAAGTTGGTTTCCAGTTAATACCCGGACTGACTTCACTATGGTACTGACCAAAACGCAAAATCACGCCACGTTCCGATTCTTTAATGGTGTAAATACCACTGAAAAACCAGCCGATAACGGCAATCAGGATTGCAAACACCAGGATGGCAGAACCACCACCGGAACTGCTGGCTGAACCGCCTTTATTGCCACCAAACAATCCGCCGAGTTTTTTGCTCAGATTGCGAAACATTTCGTCCATATCAGGTGGACCCTGATTGCGACCACCCTGGTTCCAGGGGTCGTTGTTTTTGCCGTTATTACCCGGCTCATTCCAAGCCATACTTCACTCCGTCATGCTGTAAAAAGAGTTGAGGTTAATGTATCAAAAAGTCAGGTCGATACGATAAAATTTTGCAATTGGCCAGCGCTGAGTTTCAGCAATCTGGCCCATTGTGCTGATGCAAGTGCCAGTTCTAACCGACAACTGCCATCCTGTTCAAATTGTTCCTGCTGCACCGCTCCCAACTGGTGCAATCTGGCGCGCCAGTGCCCGGCATCCGGAGGTAACAACAGTTGCAGACGCTGATAACTGTCTGACAATAATTCAGTAATCGCTTGCAGCAATAAACTGATACCTTCATCAGTGCGGGCCGACAAATACACGGCTACCGGTAAGGCTGCTTCGTTATATTCAATCCGCGGTTGCTGTGCTAATAAATCGATTTTATTAAATACCAGCAGTTGCGGAATACCATCAGCTTCAATTTCCTCCAGTACCAGTTCAACCTGGCGGATATTGTCATTGATGCGTGGATCAGCCACGTCTATCACATGCAACTGCAAATCGGCTTCCCGACTTTCCTGCAACGTTGACTTAAACGCCGCCACCAGGTCATGGGGCAAATGCCGGATAAAACCAACAGTATCAGCAAAAATTAATTGACCAAAATCCGCCAGCCGGACTTGCCGCAGCGTTGGATCCAAAGTCGCAAACAGCTGATCTGCCGCATAGACTTCAGAGCGGGTCAGTCGGTTAAATAAAGTAGATTTACCCGCATTGGTATAACCGACCAGCGAAATCACCGGAATTTCAGCCCGTTGCCGCGCTTTACGTCCCTGCTCACGCTGTTTACCAACCTTTTCCAACTTCTGATACAAAGCAGCTATACGGTCGCGCAACAAACGTCGATCTGTTTCCAGTTGAGTTTCACCTGGTCCACGCAAACCAATACCACCTTTTTGCCGTTCGTTATCAAAACCACGGATCAAACGGGAGGATAAATGTTTCAACTGCGCGAGCTCAACCTGCAACTTGCCTTCATAACTGCGGGCACGCTGAGCAAAGATATCCAGGATCAGAGTGGTACGATCGATCACACGACACTGAAACAGCAGTTCCAGATTGCGGGTTTGGGCTGGTGAAAGAGCGTGGTTAAAAATAACCACCTGAGCGCCAGTTGCAGCGACCGCCTGTGCTATTTCCTGCGCCTTGCCACTGCCGACAAAAAGTCTGGCATCGACAGTACTGCGATTGCAGGTGACAACCGCAACTTCAGAAACTCCTGCGGAAGACACCAGCATTTGCAGTTCGTGCAGGTCTTCACAAGCGTGTTCTTGCGGAAAATAAACATGCACAAGGATCGCTTGCTCAGCCTGAGAGTCACGGTCAAACAAGCGTAAAAATCCTGTTGATTATTCGTTCTCGTCCATATCACCGCTGCCTGAACCATGGCTAACCATAGTGTTCACTGCGCGGGCCGGCACCACAGTTGAGATAGCGTGTTTATATACCATCTGACTCACTGTGTTCTTCAGCAAAATAACAAACTGATCAAAAGACTCGATTTGTCCCTGTAATTTAATCCCATTCACCAGATAAATGGAAACTGGAATACGTTCCCGCCGTAAGGTGTTTAAAAATGGGTCTTGTAAAGATTGGCCCTTTGCCATGTGCCGCTTTCCTTTTTCTTAGTTCTGATTCTTGATATATGGATTATTATATTATTTTCAAGTCGTTAAATAACGATTTTTTTCTCTTCACCCACAGAGCGTAGCGAAGATAAAACAGCTTGCAAGTTTTCTGCAGGACTTCCTTCACTTTTCAGCCAGTTTAAATCCTGCCAACTGCGCAACCAGGTCAATTGCCTTTTTGCCAGTTGTCTTGTCGCGGCGACCCCACGATACACCATCTCAGAGTAAGGCACTAGCCCGTCCAGATAATCCCACATCTGGCGATAGCCGACACAACGCATCGATGGTAAATCCGGATGCAGGTCACCCCGTTGTCTGAGCGCAATGACTTCCTGCTCAAACCCTTGCTGTAGCATCAAACTAAAACGCTGCTCTATCCGCTGATGCAATACCGCCCGTTCAGTCGGCGCTATGGCAAATTGCCGCACCGGATAAGGCAAAGCTTCACCTTTTTCGGCTGTCCATTCGGTCAGACTTTTACCACTTATCAGGTAAACTTCTAACGCCCGACTGATCCTTTGTGGATCGTTGGGATGGATCCTTGCTGCCGACACCGCATCGACCTGTGCCAGTTGCTGATGCAATTGCTGCCAACCGACCACCGCAGCCTGCGCTTCCAACTCAGCTCTAATCGCAGGTTCCGCCTCAGGTAATGGCGAAATCCCTTCCAGTAATGCTTTAAAATACAGCATAGTACCACCAACCAACAGCGGAACTTTACCTTTTTGCTGAATATCCGCAATGTGCCACAAAGCGTCTCGGCGAAAGTCGGCTGCTGAATAAGCCTCTGCTGGATCCAAAATATCAATCAGCCGATGTGGTGCCAGCGCTTGTTCGGCCGCATCAGGTTTGGCAGTGCCAATATCCATGCCCCGATAGATCAGTGCACTATCAACACTGATAATTTCCGCATTCGCCTGCTGCACCAGCTCAAGCGCTAACGCAGTTTTGCCAGCAGCCGTCGGGCCCATCAAAAAAATTACCGGCTGCATGCGCTGGCCTCCAGTTGTGCCTGACTTGCCGACAGATCTAACGGCACTGCCAACCAGCATTGCGGCTCAGACAAGAGCGGCGCAAAATAGTTTAAAAAAATTTCGGCACTAAACCAATGCTGCTTTAGTCCATGTTGGAATAAAATTTGTAACAATTCAGCGCTATTGCATGTAGTGACCGGCCAATGTTGCCACCAAAGCGGTAACCACTGACTGAAAGCAGATTGACGCAACAACTCAGGCACGGCGCGGATAATCAGCGTTTGGTTGTTCAGCAGCAAATCAAACCCCAGCTCAGCCAACAGCGTTGCTTGCGCCAATAGCAACGGTTTCTCTGCCGTGGTCAAACTCAGCCGCACTGGCAATAATAAAGTTGCACTGGCCACAGGCTGTTTATGCCAAAGCGGCGCCAGTGTCGCCGCCAGATCAATCAGCCACAGCTGCCCGCCAGCAGCTGCCACCGCATAATAATTATCTTGCAGCAGCCAGTTTAAAACCGACTGGGTCACAGCAGAGCCGGTCGCTGCCGTCGGCACTGTCGTTGGCTGTGCCGGTATGGCCGCAGCGGCCCCCGTTTCCGTCAAAGTGGGTTCAGCCACGCGCATTGCGCCTGTATCTGACTGCACTGCCAACCCTGTCTGCTCTGGTAGTGGCCAGCCACGGCCAGCGCCGCCAATTGCCGTATAATTCTGCCCAGCAGGGCTACGACTTACGCCAGCGCCCTGATAAGTGCTACGACTCAAACCGGCAGAGGAACTCAAGCCACCCCATGAGCTGTTCGTCTGGAGCGGGCGTTCAGCTTGCGCCACCGCCTGGTCCTGACGCTGTCCGATACTGTGCAATAGCGAAGGTTGCTGGCAAACCTGCGCCAATGCGCTGGCAACAAAATCATGCACCAGGCGGGCCTGATGAAACCGCACCTCATGCTTGGCCGGATGTACATTGACATCCACTTGTTGCGGATCAAGCTCCAGGTACAACACAAAAGCCGGCTGCACACCAGGTGCCAGGCTATCGTCATAAGCTTGCCGAATGGCATGGTTCAGCAACTTATCCCGCATCATCCGGCCATTGACGTAACTATACTGACAAGCTGGTTGCGCCTGACAGGCTTCCGGCGCCTGGATCCAGCCCCATAACCGCATCTGTTCGTACTGACTTTCGACAAAGAGCGCCGATTCAGCAAAAGACCTGCCACACAATTGCGCCAGTCGTTTTTGCCGGCCGGCCTGATCAGTGGCAATTTTTAGCTGCCGCACCGGCTGGCCGTTATGCTGTAGCTGCCATTGCACATCGTAACGACTGAGTGCCAGTCGTTTCACCAGTTCATCGATGTGACCAAATTCAGTTTTATCACTGCGCAAAAAACGCCGGCGGGCTGGTGTATTAAAAAATAAATCCAACACTTCAATGCTGGTGCCCGTCGGATGCGCGGCCGGTTTTAATTGCACCTGCATGTCACGGCCTTCTGCCATCGCCTGCCAGGCACTTTCCTGCTCCGCCGGTTTTGAAGTCAGGGTCAAGCGGGAAACGGAGCTGATACTCGCTAGGGCCTCACCACGAAAGCCAAGACTGACGATTTGTTCTAAATCAGTCAGTTGAGAAATTTTGCTGGTGGCATGCCGACACAAGGCGAGTTCCAGCTCTGCTTGGGCTATGCCACAGCCATTATCGCGGATACGAATTAATTTACTGCCACCTTTGTCGATATCAATACTAATGCTAGTGGCGCCTGCATCCAGACTGTTTTCTACCAACTCTTTCACCACCGATGCAGGCCGTTCGACCACTTCGCCGGCGGCAATCTGATTGGCAAGTTGGGGCGATAAAATCTGAATGGGCATCAGTTCGGGATCCGCAGTTTCTGACCAATCTGGATATTGTCTGATTTCAGTTTATTATGCCGGCGTAACACCGACATCGGTATGCCATATTTTTTCGCCAGGCCAGATAACGACTCACCTTTACGCACCAAGTGCACTTGCTCGCGGGCTTGTGGCGTCGGCGAAAGTTTCGGCGCCGTCCTGACAATAGGTCCCGGCTGGCTTGGCACAGTCCGCACTATCGGACCGGGCTGAACCCCTGCGCTGCTTTGCTGCTGCCCCTGCTGTCGGCTAACCGGGCGGTCCAGCACTGGCTGACCTTTGCGTTGTGCCAACCAGGAATCAGCTGGTGGGTTTTGCTGATAATGCGACTTCAGCGCCCGGAAAATCGCACCAGCTAGTTTTTGCTGATATGAAGCCGACTTTAGCTTTTGCTCTTCCGCAGGATTAGAGATAAAACCGGTTTCAATCAGGAACGACGGAATATCCGGCGCTTTTAACACGCCCAGACTGGCGGGCTGTGGTTCCTTTTTATGCAGGTGAGTCACTTTACCCATTTCAGCCAGCACCTTAGTGGCTACTTCAAAACCTGTTGTCATCGAATGATTCATCGATAAATCCAGCACTGTTTGAGCCAGATAGCGCTCATTGGCAGAATCCTTAATCACTTCTGCTACCCCACCCAACAACTCTGAGTGTTGTTCCGTTTGCTCCAGCATCCGGCCGACTTCAGTGGTGGCACGACGCAGGGATAACACCCACACCGAACCGCCATGGGCTTGACGGTTTTTCACCGCATCAGCATGTACAGAGATCAGTAAGTCTGCCTGTTTATTGCGTGCCAGTTCAGGCCTTTTCGTTGGATAAATATAATAATCTGCAGTACGAGTCAGCACAGCTTTAAAACCAGGCTCCTGGTTAATCAGCGCCATTAACCGCTCTGAAATCGCCATAGTGACATGTTTTTCATAAGTGCCACGCGGGCCAACAGCCCCCGGATCATGACCCCCATGACCGGCATCAATCGCAATCACAATATCGCGACCAGCCCCTGAACTACGTCTGATCACCGGAGCCGCAGTCGCAGCAGCAGCTTGCTCTGCTTTACTGTCTGCCAGATCAAGCACCAGACGGTGACCATAATTTGCCGAAGGTGGCAGGCTAAAAGCTTTGCCTTGCGCCGATCTGGTTAACTCAATCAGCAAGCGGATACTGTTACCGGCCTGACGCTGCACCCGGATGTCCTTGACCAAATCAGACTCACCTGACATCCGTCCCAGCGATGGGCTGCTGACATTACTCAGATCCAACTGCACCACGTTGCCCTGTTGTGGCAATAAGCGATATTGCACCCGACCACTGACATCGAACACCACGCGAGTACTATCGGGGGATGGCCAAATACGGACACTCTGGATTTTTTCTGCCGCTTGCAGCGGATTTAGCAGTAATAACCAGCCCAAACACAGCCAACCAGCAAACACCAACCGCATTAACAGACTCCAAAACAGTGTTGCAACATCTGGTTGCCACGCGCGGATTGCGCAGTCAAGGTGAACTGACGGGAATGTTCAGCCAGGATCTGCAGTTCCAGCAAGACATCAGGTGGCGGCAATAAAGGTTCGCCACGTTGCGGCCATTCCACCAGACACAGATTATCCGCACTGAAATAATCACGGATCCCCATAAATTCCAGCTCTTCCGGATCCCGCACCCGATATAAATCAAAATGAAACACCGTCAGGTCGGCCAGTTGATAAGGCTCGACCAGGGTATAAGTTGGACTTTTCACATTGCCTTGATGACCAAGCGCTTGTAACAGACAACGGCTGAAGCTGGTTTTGCCCGCGCCCAACTCGCCCTGCAAATAGATCACAGCCCCCTGACGGCAAGCAACTGCCAATTCTGCAGCCACTGTCTGGGTATCGGCTTCGCTGTGAAGCAATCGTTGATAACTTGCACCTGTCATGCTTTTCCTCAATCGAAAAACTACTGCTCTGCCAGCGCGCCGTCAGGAGGGCTATGGCTTTGATGTTTGGGTTGCTATGCTACCAAATTGTGCACCTCAGAACCACAGCTATAGCCGGTTGATTTCAGGTTGCACCGGCGGCAGCGCTCTGGGTATGATCAGCGGCCTTGGTGTAACAGCCGTCATTTTGGACTTTCAGCAACATGGGGCATCAAGCGCCTGACATCGACTGGCAGCAACTCGCCAGTCAGATCAAACAGTGGGCACTGGAACTGGGCTTTGCTCAGGCCGGTATTTGTGACACCGACTTGCAACCGGAAGAAGCCAAACTGCAGCAATGGCTGGATTTGGGCATGCACGGCGAAATGAGTTATATGGCCGAGCATGGCATGATGCGGGCAAGGCCCACCGAACTACTACCCGGAACTTTAAGGGTGATCAGCGTGCGGATGGACTACCTGCCACCGGCCGCTGCATTTGCCACCAATCTGGCCGATCCGGCCCTGGCTTATATCAGCCGTTATGCGCTGGGCCGGGATTATCACAAATTAATCCGTAACCGGTTAAAACAACTCGGCGAACGGATAGAGCAACAGCTCGGCAGTTATGGCTACCGGCCTTTCGTCGATTCAGCGCCAGTGCTGGAACGACCGTTAGCCGCCAAAGCGGGTTTAGGCTGGATTGGCAAGAATAGCCTGTTGCTCCATCCGACCGCTGGCTCCTGGTTTTTCCTCGGTGAATTGCTGGTGGATTTACCGCTGCCGGTGGATCAACCGCTCAGCCAGGACTGCGGCCATTGTGTCGCTTGTATCACCATGTGTCCAACCGGCGCTATTGTGGCACCAGGCGTGGTTGATGCCCGCCGCTGTATCAGTTATCTGACAATTGAACTTAAAGGTGCCATTCCACTGGAATTCAGGCCTCTGCTCGGCAACCGGATTTATGGTTGCGATGACTGCCAACTGGTGTGCCCGGTCAACCGCCATGCACCACTGACCCGTCAGAGTGATTTTCATCGCCGCCGGCAGTGGCAGGACCAAAGTTTATTGGCGTTATTTTTATGGGACGAAAACACTTTTTTACGCCAAACCGAAGGCTCAGCGATCCGGCGCATCGGTTATCAGCGCTGGCAACGCAACCTGGCTGTAGCATTGGGCAATGCGCCTTATCAGGCTGAAATTATCGCCGCCTTACAACAGCGTGCCGGCACTGCCGAAGCTATGGTGCTGGAACATATCGAATGGGCGCTGGCACAACAGCAGCAAAAACAACAGCAGGCGGAAAAAGCCAATCGTCAGCAACAAAGGTTAATCCGGATTATTCAGGTTGGTTTGCAAAGAGATGCCTGATGGCATCAAGGCTGATTCAGACTGCAACCGCGCTTGCTGCAGTTGCGCTAATCTGGCACTGGCAGTGGCAATAATCTGTAATTTCTGCTGCTCATCGGCCTGATGCCAGCCAGTGATTTCGGCCAGTGAACGACCACAACCCAAGCAGATATCTTGTTGATCCAAGCAGCAATTACGCCGGCAAGGAATGGGTATCATCACTGCGGCCCCTGCAGCAACTGTTGTTGACAGAACTGCAGCAGTGCCGGCAGTGGCAAAGGCTTACTGAAATAATAACCTTGGATAAAATCACAATCCAGTTGCCGTAATACCTCCAGTTGCTCCAGAGTTTCAACGCCTTCTGCTACCACTTGCACATCCAGCACCTTCGCCATATTGATCAGGACCGCCACCAGGGCACGGGCTTTTTCATGTAACGCCACTTCGACAATAAAACTTTTATCAATTTTGATAAAGCCAACCGGATAGCGACTCAGATAATTTAAGGCGGAATAACCAGTGCCAAAATCATCAATCGCCAATTGTAAGCCTTGCTGATGAAGGCGGGCAATATTCTGTTGCTGGATTGAGACTCTGTCCATAAACAGCGATTCGGTGATTTCAAAAATAATCTGGCTACTGTCGATTCCGGCCGCTTGCATCAGGTTCAGCCATTCATCCGCCACATGGTGCACGTTAAACTCCTGACTGCTGCGGTTAATCGACATTTGCAGCCTTAATCCCTGCCGGTTCAGCTCGGTTAAATCCCGCAGTGCCTGTTGTAAAATCCATAAGCCCAGCGGTCGAATGGCACCAGTTCGCTCCGCCACCGGGATAAAATCCAGCGGCGAAATCAAGCCACGCTCCGGGTGTTGCCAACGCACCAATGCTTCGCATTTGCTAAATCCGGCAGTCGCCATATCGTAAATTGGCTGATACACCAGAAAAAACTGTTCGTGGGCTATGCCATGCAAAATTTCATTATGCAGATGGACAAAACGATCAGCTTCTTTTTGCATCTGAGCATCATAAAAATGATAGGTATTGCGGCCCAGTTGTTTTGCTGCGTACATAGCGCGGTCGGCATGTTTGAGTAAATCACCATGATTCATGCCGTCATGTGGATACATGGCAATGCCAATACTGGCGCTGACGGCCAGACTTTTATCACCGACCTGCACCGGCTGCGATAACTGTTGTACCAGCCGTTCTGCCATCAGCTCAGTTTGCTCTGGCGCTTTGCCCAGCATAGTCACAATCACAAATTCATCGCCGCCCAGCCGTGCCAGCAGATCATGCTCGCCAACCAGTGACTGTAAGCGCTCCGCCACCGCCCTTAACAATTTATCGCCGACCAGATGGCCTAGGCTTTCATTCACCTGCTTAAACTCGTCCAGATCCAGACAGAGCAAACTTAAACAGCTGTGCTGATTTTGCGCCTGCTTGATCATGCGGGACAATTGTTCGGTAAACACCACTCTGTTGGGTAAGTTGGTCAAGGGATCATAAGTGGCCTGAAACGCAATAGTATACATCGCCAACTCGCGCTCGCGCGCCAAACGTAACAGCAAAAAGGCAGCTGTACAAAGTAACAGAATGACCGTCACGGCCAGCAAGGCCAGCCACTGTAACGAGCCGAACAACCAAGCGTGCTGCTGCCTGGGGGCCGCTTGTAATTGCCAGCGCCCGACCGGTAATTTGATATCGGCCATCACGCGCGGCTGGCTGGTGACTTCGACATCGCCCCAAAACAACTGTTCCGGCTGATCATCACCATCTTTACCTGATAAACCAACATAATAATGCGCTTGTAAGGACGGCAATCTGACCTGCTGCAATAATAATTCCAGCGGCATAATGGCAGCAATCAGCCCCCAATGTTGCTGCTCAGCAAGCAACACCGGCACCCGCACCACCAGCGCAGTGCCACCTTGCAATAAATTCACTGGCCCTGCCACTACAGGTTTGCCCAGTTTTAGGGTTTTTTCGATGGCCGCCATTTGCTGTGGTAGATTTCGATAATCAACACCGACGATACTTTCATTGCCTGCCAGCGGATAGACGTAACGGATCACCAGATCAGGCGCCAGCGCCACATGGCGAAATAACGGATAATTTTGCAACAACAAACCCACCCGCTGATCCAGCCGCTGTAAATTGGCAGAGGGCTGCAGAATCAATTCACTGCGAATGGAATCCAGCGCCACCACCCCACTGTTGACGGCACCTTCTAATTCCGAAGCGTAATTGGTCAAAGTTTGCAGCAGTTGATAGCGCTGCACTTCAATCTGGCGCGCTCTTTCCTGCGCCAACATTGCCAGCGCTAATGCCGCTAACAGCAAAAACAGCAGCACTGTCACCAGTTTCGGGTAACGAATAAGTAAATTACCAAGGTAAGGTCTTGGCATCAGGTGGGATAAAGTCGCTGGCATCGGCGTCAAAACTGGCGATCCAAAAAAGCTGTTATGCTGAACTTTAACAGGCAATCTGAGGGCGCGCCAGTTTAGCCGCAGTTCATCTCATCAACTTGACGCTTTACCGGCGGTGCGGTTTTTCGGGATCCAGGCCCAGACATATTCTGCCACCACAGGTTCAACGCCGACTTGATCGCTGATTTGCACCTGCAGCGTCACCTCTCCTTTCACGTTACTGCGAATATACTGAATTTGTTCAGCGGTCAGACTCACAGTGGCAGTCAACTCACCACTGGCTCTTTTGACATAATCCAGCTTCATCGATTTGAGTAAAGGCAACCTGTCATCCGGCACATGCATCCCCAGCAGAAAGCCACTGGCAGATTCCCCCAGTAGCGCCATCGCGGCGGCATGGACTGAACCAATATGATTCTGGACTTTACGAAAATTGCCTTGCTGCAAAACCGCTTGCTGAAAAGTTAACTGACGGATACGGATACCGGCGGTCCCGGCAAACTTGACAGCACGACCAAACAATTGACTCAGTAACCAACTTTGTAACCACTGCGGCGCCCGCTGAATTTGAACGACCATCCGGCTTAATTTATTGTTGCTTTCCATCCCGCACACCTCACTGGTCATACCTCTAATATGACAGCTAAATTAGCAGCTCGGCAGGCACAATACAAGCTGAGGCTTAGCTGATAGCTTTTGCATAGTATCGTAGTGAGAAGTATTTTAGACAACGAATTGCAGCATTGTTGCCGCCGCCCTGTCGGGAAAATTATGGCTTGGATGACATCTGAGGTACAGGATTTGGAGCGGGCAACGAGACTCGAACTCGTGACCTCGACCTTGGCAAGGTAGCGCTCTACCAACTGAGCTATGCCCGCATAACGAGGATTTACTATGAACTTGCTGACGATTGGAGCGGGCAACGAGACTCGAACTCGTGACCTCGACCTTGGCAAGGTAGCGCTCTACCAACTGAGCTATGCCCGCATCACCGTCAACTGAAGAATTTGGAGCGGGCAACGAGACTCGAACTCGTGACCTCGACCTTGGCAAGGTAGCGCTCTACCAACTGAGCTATGCCCGCATCAATTTCTTCTGAACACCGCTTTATCACAACACTAGCAACTGACTAACTTTGCGACTAAGCGGGGCGCATTTTACAAAATCAATTTGAGTTTGCAAGCACTTTATCAGGGTAAACGAAAAAAGTGTTGCTGATAGACCATTAATTCAGCAATTGAGTCACGAATATCATCCAGCGCTAGGTGGCTGGATGATTTTTTCACCAGTTTACTGACTTCCGGATTCCAGCGTTTGGCCAGTTCTTTCACCGTACTGACATCTAAATTGCGGTAATGGAAAAAACTCTCCAGCTCCGGCGCATATTTCACCAGAAAACGGCGATCCTGGCCGATGCTGTTGCCGCACATCGGTGACTTGCCGGCTGGCACGTACTGCGACAGAAAATCTATGGTTTGGGCCACGGCGGCAGCCAAGTCAGTCTGACTGTCACGGCAGCGTTGTGTTAAACCGCTTTTACCATGTTGCTCCACACACCAGGCACTCATATTGTCCAGTACTGCATTGGGCGTTTTAATCGCAAAAGCCGGACCTTCGGCCAGAATGTTCAGATTGCTGTCGGTGACAATAGTCGCCATTTCCAGGATCACATCCGTATCCGGCTCCAGGCCGGTCATTTCCAGATCGATCCAGACTAAATTTGTATCCTGTACTGTCATAAAAGGTACCTTCTTGCTGATGAAAGCCAGTTGCCAGCGGCTGGCAACGGATTGCCGCTTTGTAACTTGGCTGAATGCTAGTATCATACTACGCCTGACGCCAACTGGAAAACGCCCATCATGGGCCTGTGAGATACAGTGACGAAAAAGAAACATCTGAGTAACCGCCAAACCGACAGGATCGCCGGAAATCAGCAAAAACGACTGGAACGGCTGGAAAAAAAAGCCGTCAAAGCAGAACAACAACTGCAACACACGCAACTGGCGGAGCCTGAAGCCGGTGTGGTTATAAGCCGTTTTGGTCAGCATGCCGATGTCGAAGACAGCCATGGCCAGATTGAACGTTGTAATATCCGCCGTACTATTAATTCCTTAGTCTGTGGCGATGAAGTGGTCTGGCGGCGCTCACTCCAGCCACAGTCTGGTATTCAGGGCGTGATTGAAGCGGTACAGGAACGTCGCTCCGTATTATCCAGACCCGATTTTTATGATGGTCTGAAACCGGTCGCTGCCAATATCGACTTGCTGATTATTGTGTCGGCCGTGTTACCAGCCCTGTCGCTGAACATTATCGACCGCTACCTGGTCGCAGCTGAAGCAATGCAAATTAAACCTCTGTTATTGCTAAATAAAATTGATTTATTATCGGTCGAACAACGCGCCGTGGTGGAACAGCAACTCGATACTTATCGGGCTATTGGTTATGAAATTCTACTCCTTAGCGCCAAAACCGGTGAAGGTATGCTGCAGCTTGATCAGTACCTGCAATCAGGTACCAGCATCTTTGTCGGTCAGTCTGGGGTGGGTAAATCATCTTTGGTGAATAACCTGCTGCCAGAATTACAAGTCGTCACGCAAGAAGTCTCTGATAACTCAGGTCTGGGTCAGCACACGACCACAGTGGCGCGGCTTTATCATTTGCCGGATGGCGGTAATCTGATTGACTCGCCTGGGATCCGCGAATTTGCGCTCTGGCATCTGGAACCGGATGAAGTGCTGTGGGGCTTTAAAGAATTCCGTCCCTGGCTGGGTCGTTGTAAATTCCGCGACTGTAAACATGCCGATGATCCGGGCTGCGCGCTGCACCATGCCGTTGAAATTGGTGAAATCTGTGCAGAACGTTTTGAAAATTATCATAAAATCCTGCTGAGTATGGCGCAGGATAAACCGAATTTTTTTAAAGTTGATTAAGGATCCGTATGATGGATAAAGTCAAAATCACCCTGCAGTATCTGCTGCCAAAACATCTCATTTCCAGGCTGGTCGGTTATCTGGCGGCTGCGCGACTTGGCCCGCTGTCGCATGCGCTGATTAAACTTTTTATTAAAGCTTATGGCATTAACATGGCAGAAGCCAAATACCAAAACGCCAGCGATTACGCCAGCTTTAATGAGTTTTTTACCCGGCCATTAAAAGAGGGGATCCGGCCCTTGGTACAAGACGCCAACATCATTGCGCATCCGGTCGATGGAGCCATCAGTCAGTTAGGTGCGATTGAAGGTGATCTGCTGATCCAGGCCAAAGGCCATCATTATTCCCTGCAAGCGTTATTAGGCGGCAAACCGGAAACAGCGGCACCTTACCAGAATGGTCAATTTGCCTGTATTTATCTGGCGCCAAAAGATTATCACCGCATCCACATGCCGGTGACCGGTACCTTGCGCGAAATGATTTATGTGCCGGGCGAGCTGTTTTCAGTCAATCCGCTGACCGCAGCCAATGTACCGGGATTATTTGCCCGTAATGAACGCGTAGTTACCATCTTCGACACTGAAGTCGGACCAATGGCGTTGGTCTTAGTGGGGGCCACCATAGTTGCCAGCATTGAAACTGTCTGGGCTGGTACTATTAGCCCGCCGACCGGGAAAGAAGTATTTCGTTGGCAGTACCCGGCCACCGGGGCAAATTCAGTCACCCTGGCAAAGGGTGCCGAAATGGGCCGCTTTAAACTAGGTTCAACCGTGATCCTGGCATTTGCACCGGACCAAATTGAATTTTTAGCGCAACAATATCCAGGCGCGATAACCCGAATGGGTGAGCCCTTTGCAGGCATCAAGGCATAAACCACAGGCAGCTTCGGCTGCCTTTTTTGTCTGTTGCGATAGGAGAACAGTCTGATGAAAATTTTTGCTCACCGCGGCTGCAGTGGTCATTATCCGGAAAATACCCTGGCTGCCTTTGCCGCCGCCTTAGCCAGTGGCTGCGACGGCATTGAACTGGATGTGTTTGCGCTGCAGGACGAGCTGGTGGTGATCCACGATCGGCAGTTAGCTCGCACTACCAATGGCATTGGCAATCTGGAAGATTATACCCTATCGCAGTTGCAACAACTGGATGCCGGCCAGGGTCAGTCGGTCCCCATCTTGTGGCAGGTACTGGCGCTGGTGCAGAATCGTTGTACACTGAATATCGAACTCAAGGGCCATGATACGGTCGCACCACTGCTGCAACTGTTGAGCAAAGCACAAACCGAACTTGGCACTGAACTCAGTACCTTACTGATTTCCTCTTTTCATCACCCGCTGCTGTGGCAGTTGAAACAACAATGCCCGGCGCTGGCGATTGGCGCACTTACCGCTGCTATTCCGCTGCACTACAGTGCTTTTGCAACTGAGCTTGCTGCCGTGTCCGTTCATTGTGATCGCGGTTTTGTCGATGCCCATCTCGTGCGAGATGCCCATCAGCGTGGCCTTGCCTGTTATGTTTACACCGTCAATGATGCGCGGGAAGCGCGCAGATTGCAGCAACTTGGGGTGGATGGCATCTTCAGTAATTATCCGGCCGAAGCACGGCAGTGGTTGAGTGAAGCCTAATCACCAGCTTTGGTCAGGTGGATTTAGCTTCAGATGAAAAAAAACACCGAATTCGGTGTTTTTTTTCGTTTTCTGGTCAGCCAGACTGAGGTTAATGCTTGTCGCAGCTATGGCATTGATTGCATAACCGCATATTCAACACATGCGCCAATACCACAAAAGCAGCGCCGACAATCAGAATGTAATGTTCGTATTCGTGGCCTAATGAATCTTTTTGCCAGTAAATAAAACCACCTAAGAATAATGAATAAAATGGGTACAATTTACGGTGATAACGATGAAAACCAGCAAAAATAGTAATAAAACCCAGCACCATGGTAATTAATAACACAATACGTTCAAAAGCATGGTTATGCACAGAGGACAGACCCAATAATGGCAATACTGGCAGCAGCACAGGCAACATAATGCAATGAATTGCACAAAGCGATGTGACAGCAATTCCTACTTTATCCAGGGTATTGCGGATGTTACTGAGCATAAAACGACACCGGCCAGAAAATGGAATGAGATGATATAACAAATCTGGCAACTTGAAAACAGTTTCGGTGTAAAATAGCGGGCTGGCAACCAGCCTCATGCCAGCCGTTAGCGGCTATTTATGGCATAATGACCACAAAAATATGCGAGATTTTTATGGAACAATTACTGAATCAATTAGATGCTAACTTAAAAGAGCTATACCGCAAAGCGCTGGATGCAGACGCAGTGCTGGATGAATTACAGCAACAGGGCCATGCCAAACATCAGGCGATATTTCCAGCCGACCAGTTATTCCAGGTGCAAAGCCCAAGATTTATGCCGTATTTATCCGAAACAGCTGAGCAAGTATCGGCGATCCGGCAAACCCAACAATTTAATACCGCCACTTTGGAGCTTGTAGTCAAACAATTACAATTACTGCATAAGACACTGCATGAATTTAAAGCTGTGGTGGCAAAATAGCCTATACTCAGTGAGTTTATGACTGATTGAGCAGGCTGTTGCCGATAGATTGGGCACTTGGTGTCCAACACTTGGTGTCCAACACTTGGTGTCCAACACTTGGTGTCCAACTGTAATCAGTTGCTGAACCGTGCTGCCATGCTGTGTATTGAGTGTATTCACCACAGACACAGTTTGGCTGAGGAGGCAGAATGATGGTATTTCCAGCCAACCGGGATGTCACTTCCAGTAGTGAATCACAGGTATTGCGTTATAGCACGGCCAGAGATAAAGCAAATCCGGATCAACATCAACTCAGCCACCAAGCAGCGACCAGCCTGCTCAATGGCGCGCCTGAAATCAGCACTCAATTGCAATCTTTGTTGCCTGATAATCAGCAACAACAGGCCAGTGATACGGTGCGAGTCAGTAGTAGCTTGGGAAAAGCTGCATCCAGTGGCATGTTGAGCAAAGAAGAAGCATTGGCGATTTATCAGAAAATAGCCGCTTTTTTATAGTTAACTGGCGAAGGCGGATCAGTTGAAGCGCTGAACTTCCTTGTCCTTCATGCCTGTTATTGCGCTGTTGCCGATGGTACTTTAGTCAGGATCTCTTTTTTGAACCACTTCTTCAACATTTCATGTTCATAATGAAACTCGCGATTCATCGCGCCAATAGTCGAAGAGTTCATAAAACCCATATCCTGAATTTTAACATCGCTGCCGCGGGCAATTTCCTGTTGTTGCGGTCCTGTCAGCACATAATCCAGTTTCACTCTGGGGATATAGATATCTTTGATCACCCGGATATCACTATGGTTGGCGCGATACATCGGATTGACATCACCGGCCAGATCCACATCTGTCATCACAACGCTGAGTTGATAACCAGCCGGTAAATCATCCGCAAATTTGTTCCACATTTTATCAAAGGCCGTGATCACCTTTTGCTGATAACGTTTTTTGCTTTCTGAAGATGGCCTGATATCGGTAAACTTTTCCGGCGTCTGCCAGCTCACTTTAATCTGACTTTGAGTTGCAGCTCCGGTAGTAGCCATAGCTTGAAAGCTCAAGGCCGCGGCAATCAATACAGCAATGGTGTTACGCATGGTTCTACTCCTGAGGTTAACCCAGACCGCTAAAAGCGGCGTGGGATTTTTTAACTGTGCTAACTATAACTCCTGTGTTGAATGCTTGCAGTCGTTATTTGTCAACTGTTGTCTCGATATGTAACCTGACACTTTACATAAATTTACCAGCTATGCCCGCCCTATTCAGCACCACTTCAGCCTTGCGCTGCTATGTCTGTGCTTTGCTCGCGGCAACCGGACCCAGTATCCACTCTGCCATCGCCAGATAATGGGCTTCGGCAGCTAACATGCGAAATTCTGCGCTGATAATCATGCCTTCAACTAAGGTCAGTAACATTGCCGCTTTGCCTTCAATGACTGATTGCGCTGTATCTGGCGGAACTGCTTGCTTCACTAAATCGAACAGCCATAATTTCAACCAGACTTTATGAGCTCTGGCTTGCACAGTCAACTCGTTATCTGACAGCTTAAATTCAGCAACTGCATGCATAAACATACAGCCATAAAATTCAGACTGGGCAAACCAATCAAAATGCCAGCGCAATAATGCAGCAACTTTCGCACTGGGCGTTTGCGCAGCCTGAACCGCCTGCATCATGGCGTCGACAAATCTTTGATGGCGCCTGCACAACACGGCGCTAATCAGTTGATGTTTTGCACCAAACAGCCGGTACAGGCTGGTTTTGGAGACGCGTGCCTGTGCTGTAATCAAGTCAACCCCAACTGCGGTATAACCCTGTGCATTAAAAAGCTGTTCGGCAATGTCGAGAATTTGCTCGCGGGTCTGCATATCACACCTAATAATCTTGGTATTGCACAATATGGTACAGATCTGTACCATCATCTACAATACCAGCACAGCGTTACAAGACGCTGATATACAACAACAGACAAGCCAAAGACAGCACAGCATGAAACAAATTAAAACCAGACTTCGTGGTGGCGGCACTTTACCGGCCCAGCCGCAGCGACACCAACTACTACTGGGTTTACTGGGTAGCTTTCTCAGCATCCTGCTCCTGCAATGGCTGAGCAACTATACCAGCGACAATTGGCTGATCGCCCCATTTGGCGCAACTTGCGTACTACTGTTCGCCAGTCCACAATCACCTTTTGCCCAACCCCGCAACGTCATTGCCGGCCATCTGATTGCTGCGTTCATCGGTTTGTTATGCATTCAATTGCTTGGCCACACAGCACTAACCATGGCACTGGCCGTCAGTCTGAGCATAGTATTAATGCAAGCCTGGCGCGCTGTGCATCCGCCAGCAGGTGCCACGGCTTTATTGCTGACGCTGACAACCCCCGGCACTGTTGGTTATGAATTTATCCTGACTCCGGTGTTATCAGGCAGCGTGGCGCTGGTGCTGATTGCAGCAGTCTGTAACAATCTCAGCTCACCGCAGAATTGGCCATTATACTGGTTTGGCCGCAAAACGGCAGCGCCAGTTAAAACTGACAACTGAGTTTCAGTTGCGTTACGCGCCGATTTTAACTTTTGTCAGCTTCTGCATTGGCTGATCACGAAATAACCTTTACTTTTTTTGCTCAACCGCTACAATACGCGCCGCTCTTTTGACTGTTCTTTATACAATAAGGTAATCTCTCTATGCATCCGATGTTAAACATCGCTGTTCGTGCTGCGCGTGGCGCAGGCAATATTATCGCCCGTGCTTGTGGCCAACTGGATATGGTCCAGTCAATTCAAAAAGGCACCAACGACTTTGTCACCAACGTTGACAAAGAAGCCGAACAGGCCATCGTCAATATTCTGCGCAAGTCATATCCTGATCATGACATCATCGCGGAAGAAGGTGGTGAATACAGCAATAATGGCAGTGATTACCAGTGGATCATCGACCCGCTCGATGGCACCACCAACTTTATCAAAGGCATTCCTCATTTTGCCGTGTCTATCGCACTGCGCTACCGTGGTAAGTTAGACCAGGCGGTTATTTTTGATCCATTACGCGGTGAAGTGTTTACCGCCAGCCGTGGCGCTGGTGCCCAGCTGAATGGTCGTCGTATTCGCGTCACCTCAATGCCGGATTTAGGCGGCACAGTGCTGGCAACAGGTTTTCCGTTTAAACATAAGCATCATTTGGACGCTTACACCGAAACTTTTAAAACCTTTTTCACTGAAGCTGCTGATATCCGTCGTACCGGTTCAGCTGCGCTGGATCTGGCTTATGTGGCGGCCGGCCGCTTTGATGGTTTCTGGGAGATTGGCTTAAAACCATGGGATACCGCAGCAGGCGAACTGCTGGTGCGTGAGGCCGGTGGTTTGGTCAGCGACTTTGTCGGTGGTAACAACCACATGAAGAGCGGCAATATCGTGGCAGCCAGCCCGAAAGTGTTGCAAGCTATGCTCAAAGGCATGCGCCCGCATCTGACTGATTCTTTGATGAAATAAGCTATCTTTTGACAGAAAAAAGCCCTGCTGTTACTAGCAGGGCTTTTTTATAAGCTTAAGGTTTTTCCACCGAAAAACCGGCTTCCAGCCAGGCAGTATAACCCCCAGCCAGACTCCAGACATCGGTATAGCCCATTTTTTGCAGCATATCGGCAGCCAGTGCCGAACGATAGCCACCACCACAATACAACACCAGCGTTTGCTGTTTATCCTGCACAGCGTTTTCGATATCCCGCTCGATAATACCTTTGCCCAGGTGCATGGCCTGCGGTAAGTGGCCCGCCTGCCACTCCCGATCTTCCCGCACATCTATCAGCACTGAGGGCACCTGATGCTGGGCAAACTCAGCAATACTGATTTCACGCACCCGGCTTTTAGCGTCATTCACCACAGCCAGAAAGCCTGCAGTATGTACTTTACTCATAAGCTTCTCCTTAAAATTCAATCTGTCTGGCTTGCAACAGCCGAAAAAAAGCCAGTCAATTGACTGGCTTGTTAGTACTCAAACCGAAGGGGTCCCCTCGCCTTCTTTTTCAATCACGGTTGGCATCAAATCTTCACGACTTGCTCCCAACAATACGGCGATTGAGCTGGCGATATAGATCGATGAATAAGTACCAATAGCAATACCAAATAACAGTGCCGTGGCAAAACCATGGATCATCGCGCCGCCCATAAAGAACAGCACGATCAGCGTTAACGCTGTGGTAAATGACGTCATGGTCGTCCGGCTTAAGGTCGACGTAATGGCTTCATTGACGGTTTCATCAACTGTGGCATCGCGCATTTTACGGAACATCTCGCGGATACGGTCAAACACAACGATGGTATCGTTGATGGAATAACCGATCAGCGCCAGGATCGCAGCCAGCACTGTCAGGTCAAATTCCAGCTGGAACACTGAAAACAGACCCATGGTAATGATCACATCATGTAATAATGACGCCACTGCACCTACAGAAAAACGCCATTCAAACCGGGCTGCCACATAAAGCAAAATAACAACAAGCGCCGCCAGTACCGCCAGAAAACCATCTTCCTTCAGTTCGTCACCGACTGAAGAACCGACGATATCGACTTTGCGAACTGTGACAGGGGTTTCAGCTACAGTGTTCAGTGTTGTTAGCACCTGCTCGCCAATCGCTTTTTGATCCAGCTCCTGGCGTGGTGCAATCCGGATCATCACGTCTTGGCTAGTACCGAAATAAGCAACCTGGGCATCGGCAAAGCCATTCTCAGCCAAGGCATTGCGTACTTTGTTTAAATCGGCTTGCTGCTCAAATTTGACTTCGATCACTGTCCCGCCGGTAAAGTCTAAGCCCAGATTCAGCCCTTGTGTAAACAGGCTGAATAATGAACCCAGTACAAGTACGGTCGACAACAGAATGGCCGGAACTTTCACTTTCATGAAATCAACAGCTTTGGTGAACTTAAATAGTCTCATTGTGCTCTCCTCAGACCGGCAGTTCAGAGCCGCGACGCTGGCCCCAAATCAGATTAACCAGTACCCTGGAAACCAGTACTGCGGTGAAAATTGAGGTACAAATACCCAACGCCAGTGTAACTGCGAAGCCTTTAACCGGACCAGTACCAACACCAAACAGGATTAAGGCGACCAGTAAAGTGGTCACGTTCGAGTCGGCAATAGTGGCAAAAGCCCGATCATAACCTTCGTGGATCGCATGTATTGCGGAACGCCCTTCAGCTAACTCTTCCCGGATCCGTTCGAAAATCAACACGTTGGCATCAACTGCCATACCAACTGTCAGCACGATACCGGCCATGCCAGGCAACGTCAATGTTGCACCCGGCACCATCGACATAATACCAATCAGCATCACTAGGTTAGCTGCCAGCGCAATGTTGGCAATCACACCAAACCATTTATAGTAAATCACCATAAAGACCAAGACCGCGATCATGCCCCACATAATAGCAGACAGGCCTAGATCAATATTTTCCTGACCCAGGCTTGGACCAATAGTGCGTTCTTCCACGATCAAAATAGGGGCAATCAGCGCACCGGCACGTAATAACACCGCCAGATTCTGTGCTTCACCCGGCGCATCTAAGCCCGTGATCTGGAAACTACGACCAAGACGAGCCTGAATAGTGGCCACACTGACCACTTCCTGCTTCTTCTCCATAATGGTTTTACCGTTGGCATCTTTTTTATCGGTTGGTTTGTACTCGATAAATACCGTCGCCATTGGTTTACCAATCGCATCTTTGGTGCCAGCCGACATCGAATTGCCGCCTTTGGCATCCAAATCAATACTGACGCGTGGCCGACCATTTTCATCATAACCGGCATTAGCCCCTACGATATGGTTACCGGTTAACATGACGCGTTTTTGCAGCACCACCGGGTTACCGTTGCGGTCATAAAACAGTTCCGCTGATGGTGGTACCCGACCTGCCAGCGCACTTTGCACATCGGCAGTTTCATCCAGCAGACGGAACTCCAGTGTAGCCGTGGCACCTAAGATTTCTTTAGCACGTGCGGTATCCTGCACACCTGGCAGTTGCACCACAATGCGCTCAGCACCCTGGCGTTGCACCAAAGGTTCAGCAACACCAATAGCATTCACTCGGTTACGGATAATAGTGATGTTTTGTGCTACCGCATCTTCGCGCAATGCTTTTAACCGCTGCTCGCTGAAAGAGGCAATCAGGGTATTGTCATCTCCCTCATTAAAGGTCATATCCTGATCTTTTTTGCTCAGTGCGGCCTTCGCAGCAGCAACATCTTCAGCAGTCCGGAAACGGATGACGACTTGTTGCTTCAGCAAATCAGCCGTCACACCACTGTAACGGATTTTCGCTTCACGCAAATCGGTGCGGTAAATCTGCACCAAATCGTTGACGTTTTTGTCCATCGCAGTTTTCATGTCCACTTCCATCAAAAAGTGCACACCACCACGTAAGTCCAAACCCAATTTCATTGGTGAAGCACCAATACCAGCCAGCCAGGCCGGAGTCGCAGGTGCCATGTTCAGCGCCGTAACATAATCCTGGCCAAGCTCAGCCGCAATCACTTCACGGGCTTTGAGTTGATCTTCAGCACTACTGAAACGAGCCAGGATCTGACCGTTCTCCAGTACCACACTTTTCACTGCCAACTGATTTTTTTGCAGCGCTTGTTCCAGCACTGCCACTTTATCAGCAGACACTTCAGCACCACGAGTCGCACTGATTTGTAACGACGGATCTTCCGGATAGATATTGGGTAGTGCGTAGATCATTGAGACCGTAAGCACCACCACGACCATCAGGTACCGCCAGATTGAATTCTGGTTTAACACTTTTGATTCCCTTTCATCGCTACTGCGCTTACAGTGATTTCAGCGTGCCTTTTGGCAACACCGCACTGATTGAACCCTTTTGCACTGTGACTTCAGTTGTATCGTTCAGCGCAATCACCACAAAGTCTTTATCATCCGCAATTTTGCTGATGCGACCAACCAAGCCACCGCCTGTCAGCACTTCATCACCTTTGGCCAGTGCAGACATCAGGTTTTTATGCTCTTTCATCCGTTTGGCTTGTGGCCGGTAGATCAGGAAATAAAAAATCAGACCAAAAGCCACCAGCATGATGATCATATCCAGACCACCGCCAGGTTGACCTGCAGCCGGAGCTGTTTGGGCGTGTGCTTGCGAAATAAATAAACTCATGGTTGTCCCCTTAAATTAAAAAATCAAAATATTATGCTTGTTCAGTGCTGGTCAACGGCGGTAAAGCATCCAGCGCTGGCACTTCTTTATCACGGCGCTGATAAAAATCAGCCACAAATTCATCCAGCTTACCTGCTGCGATAGCAGTCCGTAAACCTTGCATCAATTTCTGGTAATGATGCAGGTTATGGATAGTGTTAAGCCGGGCCCCCAGGATCTCGTTGCAGCGGTCCAGATGGTGTAGATATGACCTGGTATAATTTTTACAAGTGTAACAGTCACATTCTGCGTCCAAAGGCGCAATATCGTCTTTGTATTTTGCGTTGCGGATCTTCACCACACCATTATTGACGAATAAATGACCATTTCTGGCATTGCGGGTTGGCATTACGCAGTCGAACATATCAATACCACGACGGACGCCTTCGACCAGATCTTCTGGTTTACCAACGCCCATCAGATAACGCGGTTTATGCACCGGCATCTGATCTGTGGTGTGATTGAGAATTTTGATCATCTCATGCTTTGGCTCACCGACCGATAACCCCCCAATGGCATAACCGTCAAAACCAATCTCTTCCAAGCCTTGCAGTGACACATCACGCAGATTTGGATACATGCCGCCCTGGATAATGCCAAATAACGCTGATGGGTTATCCCCATGCGCATCTTTACTGCGTTTTGCCCAGCGCAGCGACATTTCCATCGACTTTTTCGCTTGTTTCTCCGTCGCCGGATAAGGCGTACATTCGTCGAAAATCATCACGATATCCGAACCCAAGGCCGCCTGAACTTCCATCGAACGCTCTGGCGTTAAAAAGATTTTTTCACCATTTAGTGGTGAACGGAAAGTGACACCTTCTTCTTTAATTTTGCGCAATTCACCCAGGCTAAACACCTGAAATCCACCGGAGTCGGTCAGGATCGGTTTATGCCACTGCATAAAATCGTGCAAATCACCGTGTTTTTTGATGATTTCAGTGCCCGGGCGTAACATCAGATGAAAAGTGTTGCCCAAACAGATCTCGGCACCTGTGGCAGCCAATTCTTCCGGCGTCATGCCTTTGACAGTGCCATAAGTTCCCACTGGCATAAAAGCCGGCGTTTCCACCACGCCACGGTCAAAGATCATCCGGCCACGGCGGGCCTTACCATCTGTGGTTAATAATTCAAATTTCACAAAAACCTCGTTGCCGGAAAAACAGTCCAGCCTGATAAAAAAACCGGCCCGATTGTAGCAGAGAAATAGCAGGAACCCTACCCTTTGCCAGCCGACAAGCTGTCGGCCGGCAGGCAGAAACTCAGAGGATCAGCATGGCATCGCCATAAGAGTAAAAGCGGTATTGCTCAGCAATCGCGGTTTGATAAGCGTGCATCACATAATCGCGGCTGCTAAACGCCGATACCAACATAATCAGTGTCGATTCCGGTAAATGGAAATTGGTGATCAAACCATCCACCACCTCAAACTGGTAACCCGGATAGATAAAAATGCGGGTATCGCCGGCAAAGGGCTGTAATGGCTGACCCTGCGTTTTGGCAAATTGCGCAGCCGACTCCAGCGAGCGTACCGAGGTGGTCCCCACAGCAATCACTCTGTTACCTCTGGCTTTACAAGCCTGCACTGCTGACACCACCTCAGATGGCACTTCGATGTATTCAGCATGCATCTGATGTTCAAGCACGTTGTCGACCCGCACCGGCTGAAAGGTGCCAGCGCCGACATGCAAGGTGACAAAGGCAAATTCCACCCCTTTGGCGGTTAAGGCATCTAATAGTGGCTGATCAAAATGCAAACCTGCGGTTGGCGCTGCCACTGCGCCTGGTTTCTGGTTATAGACGGTCTGATAACGTTCGCGGTCTGATGCCGCATCAGGCCGGTCAATATAGGGTGGCAGTGGCATATGCCCCAATCGTTCCAGCATAGCCAGCACAGGTTCGCTGCCCGTTACTCTGATTTCAAACAATTCGCCATGGCGCTGCACCATTTCTACTTCAGCGTCGTTTTCCAGCAACAGCAGCGCACCAGGTTTTGGTGCTTTGCTGGCACGCACATGCGCCAGAAATCGCTGTTCATCCAACAACCGCTCGACCAGCACTTCGACTTTGCCGCCGGAAGCTTTCTGACCAAATAACCGGGCCGGAATCACTCGGGTGTTGTTAAATACCAGCAAATCGCCAGGCTCAAGCGCCTGTAATACATCGGTGAAATGTTGATGTTGCAATTCGCCATTGCTGCGGTTGAGCTTTAATAATCGACTGGCTGAACGCTCAGGCTGGGGATAACGGGCAATCAGCTGCTCTGGCAGCTCAAAGGAAAAATCGGTACGTAGCATAATGAAGTCCGCTTTACTGACAAACTAATGGGAGCGGCATTGTAAAGGTATTAGCCAGCGAACTCAAAAACATCAGCCAGCCAAGCAAAACTTTGCAGCAAATTGCTCCGACCAGCGGTAATTAAGCAAAAACTGTTATTTATTTCAGCGCAATCTGAATTATACTCAGGCGGCAACACTGGCAGGACGTCAGTACAAAGGAGTAAAAATGGAACTTTGGTTTGCGGTCGGTATTTTCACAGTCAGTCTGATTATTCTGAGCTGGTATTGTTATCAACTGGCGCAGGAGAAAGGCTATCAGCCCTGGTTGTTTGCGCTGTTGGGCTTGCTCCCTGTCATCAATTTCTTTTCATTATTGCTGCTGTATTTACTGCCGGATAAGTTTGCCGCTGAGCACCAGCTCTATTTCAGCAAATCCAGACAAGGCCGCTGGTGAAGAGCTTGGTGCGCAACTGCGGCAAGGCGCTGCAGTGCACACCAGAAACTCGCACCGACTTGATTGCAAAACCGTTAGTTACTCACCGGCTCTGGACATTTTTGTTGTAACACCGCGGCAATCAAATCAGCCATCAAGCGGTAACTGCGCGCCTTGGTTGACGTTGGTCGCCAGGCCACCCCTATGTCGCGATAAGCTGCAGCACTGCTCGGAGCCTGACTGACCAATTGCGTACCATCCAGCAAACCACTATTAATTGCCATCTGCGGCATAAAAGTGACCCCCAGCTTGTTGTTCACCATTTGCGTCAAGGTGTGCAAACTGGTGGCAAAAAATGGATTCACCTTGCGGGAGTCTTCCAACTCACAGGCTTTCACCGCATGATTGGTCAGACAATGCTCGCGCTCCAGTAAAAAAATACTTTCATCCGGCCACTGACTGATATCCTGGCCAAAACCACGATCAAGCCAGTCCTGGTGCAACACCAGCTTAAAGCCGTCCTGCGCCAAAATTTCAGTATGAAAAGCGCCGGTTTCATAAGGCAGCGCTAATAACACCATATCCAGCCGACCTTCCGCCAACGCATGCAGCGAATTATCGGAGGTATCTTCGCGCAACAATAACTGCAATTCCGGATACATCTGACGGCAAGACGCCATCACTTCACTCAGCACAAAAGGCGCGATGGTTGGAATACAACCGAGTCGGAATGGTCCCGTCATCGGCTTGCCCTGATGCCGGGCAAAGTCGGTCAGCTCTTCACATTGTTCAATGATGTAACGCGCCTGTCGCACCACATCCTCACCCAGTGGGGTAAAGATAAAGGTTTTATGATCACGCTCCAGCAATTGCGCGTTCATGGTGTCTTCCAGATTGGCAATAGCGGCACTGAGCGTTGACTGTCCGATATAACAGGCATCGGCAGCCCGGCCAAAATGCTGATGTTCATGCAGTGCCAGCAAATACTGGAGCTGCTTAATACTGGGCAGTCTTTTCATCATTATTTCCGTTAAAAATTCTGGTTTCTAGCTGTATTAGCGATGAATTGATGCTAGTGGAGAAGCGCATCGGCGGCAAGAAAAAAGTTGTTTTTTGCGATAGCAGGATAAAATAATCACATAACTGGCTTCGGCTCACCAACGCCTGCCAAACATATCAAGCGAAAGTCTGTGAGCAAAAAAATACACCCGCTAAAGCGGGTGTGTTTTTTAAAAACCTAATAGTAAGGCTTTGACTAACAAACTATAAACCAGCTTTACAGCATCTCCATGATACCTTTGATCATAAAGAAGAAGATGATTGATAAGAATGCACCAATAGGTAAGGTAACCACCCAGGAAATAAAGATATTCCGGATCACACCCAGATTCAGTGCGGCAATACCACGTGCCATCCCCACACCGAGCACTGCGCCGACCAAAGTCTGCGTGGTTGAAATCGGCAGACCTAAACCAGATGAAATCACCACTGTACTAGCAGCAGCGATCTCAGCTGCAAAGCCACGACTTGGCGTTAAGTGAGTAATATTAGAACCAATAGTCTGGATAACGCGGGCACCAAAGGTCATTAAACCAATCACAATACCCACAGCACCTAACGGCAGGATCCACCAGTCCAGTGCAACTTTATCCAACACCTGACCACCAGACTGGATCACACCAACCACTGCAGCCAATGGGCCAATTGCATTCGCAACATCATTTGAACCATGCGCAAATGCCATACAACAAGCAGTGAAAATCATCAGAATACCGAAGATTTTTTCCACATTATTAAAATGCATTTCTTTATCAGCATTCGGGTCAATTTTCAGTCGGCTGATGGCAATTTTACCAATAGCACCAACGGACAATGCAATAGCGACGCATAACAGCAAACCTTCAGTGTCCGTCAAACCAATACCAACGTGTTTCAGACCTTTGGTAACAGTAACAAAAGACATCATAAAAGCGGCAAACACCATATAAAATGGCACGAACTTTTTCGCATTTGCCAGCGGATTATCGGTATCAAAAATCAGCTTTTGTGCACTCATAAAAATCAGGTAAGCCAGAATACCAGATAGCATTGGGGTCACGACCCAACTGCCAACGATACCGCCAACTTCGTCCCAGTGCACAGCATGCATACCAACACCAACGGCACCAAAACCAATGATGGCACCAACGATAGAATGGGTGGTCGACACAGGCCAGCCAAAGTAGGTTGCAACCAGCAACCAGGTACCAGCGGCCATCAGTGAGGCAATCATACCGTATGCCAGCAGTTCAGGCACTGCGGCGAAAATCTGCGCATCGACAATACCGCTGCGGATCGTAGATGTCACCTCACCACCCGCAAAAAATGCGCCGGCAAATTCGAAAATAGCAGCGATAATAATCGCTTGTTTAATGGTCAGCGCTTTTGAACCTACTGAGGTCCCCATCGCATTGGCGACGTCATTTGCACCAACACCATAGGCCATAATAAAGCCAAACACTGCAGCTACGACCAGCAAATAAAAGCCGTATTGAGACAAAATTTCCATGATTTAACTACCCTGAGAATTAACGAGCTAACATGATTTCAAGACGCGAACCGACCCGCAGGGCCGTGTCAGCTAAATCGCCAACCCATTCCAGCGTACGATACAGGAACATCACATCAACCGGGTTTAACTCAGTTTCTGCTTTACGGACATACTTGCGCAGACTGATCTGCATCTGATCGGTGTCATATTCGATTTCATCGATTTTTTCCACCATTTTGATCACCAGATCGACTTCACGACCACGGAAGCCGGTTTCCAGTAATTCATCTAATTCATTAATCGCTTCACAAGCCAGCGTGACAGCATCAATACAACGCTGCAAATAGGTATGAAATTCAGCCTGAATAGGTGCCGGAATTTCTAACTCACGCCCCAGTACCCGACCAGTAATATCTTTGGCTTTGTTGGCAATTTTATCCTGTTGCGATACCAGCTCCAGGATATCAGTGCGATCTACCGGTAAAAATATCCCGCGTGGTAAATGGATCCGGATATCACGTTTTAACTTATCGGCGTCTTTTTCCAGCGCCACAATGGTCTTCCTGACTTCCGCAGCGGTATCCCAGTCTTTGTTGTACACAGCAGCGAAAAACGGCAGCAGCTGTTCACTTGCGGTTAATACTTTGCGTATATGCTCTTCAATCGGCTTGATCGGTGATTTTGCGAATACAGCCAAAAATGCACTTGGCATAAGTTTGCCTCTTGGTTTTAAGTGGACGAAAGTCGGCGCGCATTGTACTGCAATCCCCCATGAATAAAAACGGATTCTGGCAGTAAAATAACAAAACCTGGCTGAATTTTAGTCAGTCCAGGTGCTTTTGCCGTGTTTTTTTGCCGCTTCAGCTATCAACTGCGCGCATTTTGCTCCAGGCTGTCTTCATCGCTGTGTCGTACATCTTTGCCTTTGACAAAAGAAATCACATACTCAGAAATATTTTTGCAACGATCGCCAATCCGCTCTAAAGCTCTGGCCGACCACAACACATTCATAATTTTTGGGATAGAACGCGGATCTTCCATCATATAAGTCATCAACTGCCGGGTGATAGCTTCATATTCTCGGTCGACTTTTTTATCTTCTTTGTAAACAGCTAACGCCGCTTCCACATCCATCCGGGCGAAGGCATCCAGCACATCATGTAACATTTGCGCGACATGACGCCCCATGTTTTCCAGGCTGACCAGCAAATCCTGCTGAGCACTGTTAAAAGACTCCAGCGCTACTTTCGCAATCCGTTCTGCTTCATCGCCGATCCGTTCCAGATCAGAAATTGCCTTAATGATGGCCATAATTAAGCGTAAATCACTGGCTGCAGGCTGGCGCTTGGCAATAATACGGGTACATTCGCCATCAATGCGGATTTCCCATTCATTAACTTTTAAATCGGTGGCAATCACCTGCCGCGCTAAATCGGCATCACTCTGCGCTATGGCTGTCAGAGCATCCGACAACTGCTGTTCGATCAAGCCCCCCATTGCCATTACATGGTTGCGGATCTGTTCAATTTCTTCATTAAACTGACTGGAAATATGTTTTGTTAAATTCAGCTTATCCATCGTGGACTCCTGTGTATTCGCTTAGCCGGCACCAGGTGCCTCTATTGTCCCGCTACGCAGCAGCGCACTGCTGCGGCATGTTCACCCTTGTGGCCCGACCGGGCTTAACCAAACCGACCTGTGATGTAATCTTCGGTTTGCTGTTTCGATGGAGTGGTAAACATTTTATTGGTGGCATCAAATTCAATCAGATCACCCATATACATAAAGGCAGTATAGTCAGAGACCCGCGCTGCCTGTTGCATATTGTGGGTAACAATCACAATAGTGTAGCGGTCTTTCAGTTCGTAAATCAGTTCTTCAATTTTTAACGTTGAAATCGGGTCCAGTGCTGAGGCGGGTTCGTCCAGCAACAACACTTCAGGCTCGATGGCAATAGCGCGGGCAATCACCAAACGTTGCTGTTGACCACCTGATAAACCAAAAGCGTTGTCATGCAAACGGTCTTTCACTTCGTTCCACAAGGCCGCACCTTTGAGTGAGGTCTCGACCACCTCATCCAACACCCGCTTATCACGCACGCCTTGTAAACGCAGACCATAAGCAACGTTTTCATAGATGGTTTTCGGAAATGGATTTGGCTTCTGGAACACCATGCCAACTTGACGACGCAGCTCAGCCACATCCACGGCCTTGTCATAGATATTCTGCCCGTCCATCAGGATCTGACCTTCAATCCGGCAAATATCGACTAAATCATTCATCCGGTTAAAGCAGCGCAGCAGCGTTGATTTACCGCAGCCTGACGGGCCGATAAAGGCGGTCACGCGCTTTTCCGGAATCGTCAGATTGATATTTTTCAGCGCCAGTGATTCACCGTAATACAGTTTTAAATCATTGACGGTTAACTTAATTTTCTCGTCGGCCAGATTCAGATCGGCATCGTGTTTTATCATTTGCTGTTGCGTCATGGTCATTCTCTCAATACTGCAAAATTCTGTCAGAGCAGCCCAGGGGCCGCGGTGTCGGGCAAAGCTCAGACTTTGCCCGGGTTTGGCAGCCGGTTAATCGGATTCACTGCGATATTTTTCCCGCAGCTTGTTACGCAGGTGAATAGCGGCCATATTCAGCACCACAATCAATAACACCAGCACCAGCGCTGTGGCATATAACAAAGGCCGCGACGCTTCAACGTTTGGACTTTGGAAACCAACATCATAAACATGGAAACCCAGGTGCATAATTTTTTGATCTAAATGGATAAATGGGAAGTTACCATCGACCGGTAAAGTGGGCGCGAGCTTTACGACACCAACCAGCATTAAGGGCGCTACTTCACCGGCAGCGCGGGCAATCGACAGGATCAGACCTGTCATCATTGCAGGCGTCGCCAGTGGCACCACGACTTTCCATAAAGTTTCAGATTTAGTGGCACCAAGCGCCAGACTGCCCATCCGAATCGTGCTCGGAATACGGGACAATCCTTCTTCGGTGGACACTATCACCACTGGCAGGGTCAATAACGCCAGCGTCAGTGAAGCCCAGAACAAGCCAGGGGTACCAAAAGTCGGTGCCGGCAGAGATTCCGGATAAAACAATGCGTCGATATTACCGCCCAGGATATACACAAAGAAACCCAGACCAAAGACGCCATACACAATCGAAGGCACACCGGCCAGGTTATATACCGAGATCCGGATAATCCGCAGCAAAGGACCGTCTTTGGCATATTCGCGCAAGTAAATCGCCGCCAGCACGCCAAAAGGAGTCACAATAATCGACATCAGGATAACCATCGTGATAGTGCCGAAAATCGCAGGAAAGATACCGCCTTCGGTATTGGCTTCGCGTGGATCATCCGCCAGGAAACTCCAGATGGCGCCTACATAATGCAGCGATTTATCCAGTAACGTCATTGCGTTTGGCTGATGAGCATGCACTATGTTACCCAGACTGATCCGTAACTCTTTACCTTCAGCAGTGGTTGCCAGCAGCGTATCGCGTTTGGCAGCAGCATAAAGTTGCTCCAGTTGTTGTTGCAAACCAGCATAACGCGCGTCCAGTTCAGCTTTGTGCTGAGCTGATTCCTGCTGAAATTGTGCCATAGTCGCAGCATCAGCGCCTTCCAGCTCCAGCCGGCGTTGCTCTAACCGCAATTGCTCCAGGCCGTTGTTGATAACACCAATATCGCCTTTTTCAATCGCACTAATCTGGTCAAAAATCTGATTGGCTCTTTTGATCCGCAGCAACAGCTCAGGCCATAGCGCCGCCCCTTCTGCGACCACTTTCTCGCCTTCGAGCAATTGTTGCGGGAAACCATAGAAATTTCCCCATTCGCGCCGTTCAATCACAGTGGCATTGGGCTCAACTGTCCAGCCAGTTAAGTCATCCGCCAGAAACCAAGCAAAATCACGACCATACACATCGCGATTGCCCAGCTTGAGTAAATGGCGCTGGAAAAACTCAGCATTGCTGGCTACCGCAGCGCCTGATTCACGCAGCACCACAGCACTGACTTCTTCAGTGCGCACCAGCTCGGCCAGCAGCGCTTTATTGCTGCCATCGGCCTGCTTTGCTTGTACTGTCTGTAAATCTGCTGGCCAGAAGTGACTACCGCCCTGCACTGCAATCAAACTTAACACGCCAACCACCATCACCAGACACAAGGCGATAGCACCGGCATTTAACCAAATCCACGGCGTACCCGTTTTAAACCATGCTCTCATCGTCGAAGCTCCACTTACAGATTGCTAAAGCGCTGACGTAAACGCTGCCGGATCACTTCGGCTAAAGTATTGAAGACAAAGGTGAATACAAAGAGAACCAGCGCAGCCAGGAATAACACCCTGAAGTGAGTGCTGCCGACAGCTGTTTCTGGTAATTCCACCGCGATATTGGCCGATAAGGTGCGCATCCCTTCAAACAGGTTGAAGTTCACCACCGGACTGTTACCTGTTGCCATCAGTACAATCATGGTTTCGCCGACAGCACGGCCAAAGCCAACCATCACTGCAGCAAAAATCCCCGGACTGGCGGTGGGTAACACCACACCCAGCATGGTCTGCCATGGGGTTGCCCCCAAAGCCAGACTGCCCTGCGTCAGGTGACGTGGTACGTTAAATACGGCATCTTCAGCAATAGAGAAAATATTTGGGATCACGGCAAAGCCCATCGCAATCCCGACAACTAACGCATTACGCTGGTCATAGCTAATGCCGTTGTCGGTAAACCACTGCCGCAGGCTGCCATCAAAGAACAAGGTATCAATACCTGGACTTAAGCTGACACAGACCCAGATAAACAGCACAATCACCGGAATTAACACCACAATTTCCCAGCCCAGCCCCAACCGGTTGCGTAATGACGCTGGCACAAAACGCCATAAGTAAGCGGTCACCAACATCATCACCGGCAATAACAGCAGGATAGCAAAAATGGCACTCAGGTAGTTTTCGATAAAAGGTGCCAACCATAACCCGGCCAGGAAACCAAGAATAACAGTTGGTAACGCCGCCATGATTTCGATGGTTGGTTTGACTTTGCCGCGAAGTGCAGGCGCCATAAAATAAGCGGTATAAAGCGCGCTCATGACCGCCAGTGGTGTTGCAAATAACATGGCAAATAATGCGGCTTTTAAGGTACCCAATGCCAGTGGCACCAGGCTCATCTTGGCTTCAAATTCATCTGAACCTGATGAGGCTTGCCAGATATAATCTTTTTCGCCACGGCCTTCATACCAGACTTCATTCCACATTGCTTTCCAGGACACGTCAGGGTGTGCGTTATCCAGCGCAAAGTGATACGTCTGACCATCTGCCGCCAATGCTAAGAAACTTTGATTAATCGGGGAAATCGCGATCCGTTGTGGCGCAATACCATCGCCCAGCGGTTCCAGCCACAAAGTCCGGGCTGAAGTGCCATAGTGGATACCAAGATGACCTTGGTTATCGATCGCCATAAAACCTTTGCGCGAATATTCAGGTTCAATTTGCACTATCGCGCCAGGATGCTGGTCAAAATCGCGGATGTGTTTTAAGTGGTGATTGTTATGTTCGTCCCGCACCAGAAACCACTGGCTGACAGAACCATCGCTGCCGCCAATAATCAGCGACACTGACCCCACCAGAAACTCCATCGCACCAATAGTCTGACCGGCAGGCACCACAGATACGGCTTCCACATAACGGGCTGTTGCCGGATCGCGGATATCGTAATAATGCACTTTACCTTCGTTGTCAGCGACAAACAGATTTTGCAACGTGGTATCGACCAATAACTTTTGCACCGTTTTAGGCGCATCTGGCAGTTGATAGTCGGTCCGTTCCAGCGTGGTTTCGCCACTGAGGAATTCTGTTTTGGCGGCAAACAGGTTGTAAGATAAACGACCATCACCGGTAAAAGCGGTCAGAGCTGTACCATCAGGACCTTCCTGTACCGATAAAGCTGCGATGACTTCACCTTTAGGATCCAACTGGATCGGGGTTTCCCCCAACGGATAAGTCACGACTGGTACAATCTGCCGTTTATCATCAGGATAACTCAGGTTGTATTCGTGTTTTGCCACGATCACCTGGCCATTACTCAGACCAAACGCAACAATACCGGAACGTGGTTCGCCTTTGGCAAAACTGCTGATACTGGCACCAGTCGGCAGATTCAGCTGAATTTTCTGGCCAGCAGCACCGGTCTTGGCATCAAAAAATTGCAGCGAACCTCTGGCATCCGCTACCAGACCAACCTCACCATAACGCTCCAGATTGCTGAACA
This sequence comes from Rheinheimera sp. B2H12, assembly GCF_059620065.1. NCBI lineage: Bacteria > Pseudomonadati > Pseudomonadota > Gammaproteobacteria > Chromatiales > Chromatiaceae > Rheinheimera > Rheinheimera sp. B2H12. Next base: position 4,131,954 of record NZ_CM184363.1, read on the forward strand.
ATGGTTGGGATTGCACTGTTGGATAAGATTGCTGTTTTTCTACCGACGCCGACGAAAAAATCGGTCCGACTTCAGAAAACAAATAGACAAAAATAGTGGCAAAGGCCAGTACCACACTGATACCGGCAAAAGCGATGCCATATTTTGACAGTTGATCTTTCACCCGGCGCCAACGGCGTAACCGGGCACGGCGCTCTCCGCTTGGCAGCAACGAGGCGCGTTCCGGGACAGCACTGGCTGAACTGGCTTGGCTTGACTGCATAGTTTCTACATCCACATCTGACTTTTCGGATGCTGCAAACTATAGATGAGCTTTATGTCAGAAATATTACACTGAGCCAGTTTTTGTCATACTTCTGCAATCTAAACGCCGAAACCTGCCGCAAAAGACAGCAAAAAACTGATGTGAAACAACGAGAAAAGGCGCTGATCACAGCGCCTCTGATAACAGGATTAACTCAGACGTTATTTGATGCCAAGTTCAGCTAACACTTTTCTGGCGACTTTGTTTGGTACTGGCACATAACCATCACGCACCACCACTTCCTGGCCGCGTTTTGATAACACCATTTTGATGAACTCACGTTCCATCGGTGCCAGTTCTTTGTTTGGATGTTTATTGACATACACATAGAGGAAACGAGACAGCGGATACTTCCCATCTAAAGCATGATCAGCGGTTGGTTCAACAAATGGCTGACCGTCTTTTTTCGCCAGTGGTAAGGCCCGTACCCCTGAAGTGATATAACCAATCCCTGAGTAACCAATACCGTTGATAGATTCGCTGACGCCCTGCACGACCGAAGCAGAACCTGGCTGTTCATTGATGCTGGATTTAAAGTCACCATTACAAAGCGCGTGCTCTTTGAAATAACCATAAGTGCCTGACACGGCATTACGGCTGTACATAGTGAAATCGCGGTTCGCCCATGCACCTGTTAAACCCAGTTGGCCCCAACGGGTGACATCTTCTTTATAAGCACAGCGACGGGTCGCCGAGAACACAGCATCAACCTGCGCCAGCGTTAAACCTTTAATTGGGTTGTCTTTATTGACATAAACAGCCAGCAAGTCGATAGCCACTGGCACTGCAGTCGGTTTATAACCATATTTAGCTTCAAAAGCCTGCACTTCAGAAGGTTTCATTGCGCGGCTCATCGGGCCAAAGTTTGAAGTCCCTTCGGTTAAGGCTGTTGGTGCTGTTGATGAACCAGCGCCTTGAATTTGAATATTTACGTTTGGGTAGACTTTGCGATAGTCTTCAGCCCATAACGTCATCAGGTTGTTCAGGGTGTCAGAACCGATACTGGAGATGTTACCTGACACACCACTGGCTTTTTGATACTCAGGCAAGGCTGGATCCACTTTCGGTGTGGCCGCTTGCAAGGTAAAACTTAAAGATGCGGCAACCAGAGTTGCAGTAGTTAACAGTTGAAAAGCTTTCACTGGACAGTCCTCTTGTGGCTGATTCAGGCCTGCGCCTGTTGTTTGATTCCACTGCATCATAAGTCGATTATATGACAGTATTATGACCAAAATTTACCAACTACAAATTTTGCTGCCCAAGCTCAGACTGTAACTGCCGATACCAATCATAGCCAGTCATAACCTTTGTTTCAGTGGCGGCAAGTTGTGTTTTTGCGCTCAGCGACTATATTTTGCAGCAAGTTTTCTAAGCTCAATGCCCGTTTGCGACCAATAACGGCTAGTAAGCTGGACATACCAGAGCGAAGCGGTTAAAAATAAGCTAACAAAATTACTACTTATTTTGTATTCCATAAAAACAAGGATTTGCGCTATGAAGCAGTTGGTTCTGACACTGATAGGTAAAGATAAAGCCGGCTTGGTTGAACAGCTGGCAACCATTGTGAGTGAACATCATGGTAACTGGACTGCCAGTAATCTGAGTCATTTGGCCGGATTTTTTGCTGGTATTCTGCAAATCGAAGTCTCTGCTGAACATGCCGAGGCCTTAACCTCAGCGTTGCAGCAAATGCCTGAGCTGGATATTCATGTCCATCATGGCGAAAATACGCAACTGGATGCGCATAAATTACTGAAATTTGTCATCACAGGCAACGACAGACCCGGCATAGTGCGTGAGCTCTCTTCGGTGATTAAACATAAAGGTACCAATATTGTGCACTTTGAAAGTTCGAAACAAAGTGCGCCGAATTGGGGGGTGCCATTGTTTACTGCCATCGCCACTGTGGAACTGCCGGAAGGCCTGAATAAAGATGAAGTGATTTATGCTTTAGAAGCCATCGCAACTGATGTGGTGGTCGATGTGGAAAACCTGCATTAATTCCTGTACCTTGCTCCTTGCCAAACGACAAGATAGCCCATTCGGGCTATCTTGTTCATAAAACTTTCATAAAAGTGCCATAGAGTATTACCTACCAAACGGATTGACGGTCTTGCTATGAACGCCCAACAACAAACAGTGACTGAATTGCATTATTTCCCGAAAGAACTGAGCTGGTTATCCTTTAATGAAAGGGTGTTGCAAGAAGCAGCCGATGAGCGTAACCCGCTGATTGAACGGCTGCGTTTTCTGGGGATTTATTCCAATAACATGGATGAATTTTACCGGGTGCGGGTAGCTGACGTTAAAAGACGGATTTTATTAAAAAAGTATCAGTCCGACGAGCAGGAAGATGCCGAAGAGCTGATGCAGCTGATCCAGCGCCATGTGCTGAAACTGGGCGATAAATTTAACGGCATTTACCTGGCGCTGTTGCTGCAACTACGCAAACACAACATTGAATTTATTGACCATTACAAACTCAACGAATCACAGTCAGCCTGGATTCGCACCTATTTCAAAGAACGGGTGCTGCGCCATATCTCGCCTATTCTGCTCAGTAATGAAGATCTGCAATTGTCAAAGCGGCTGGAAGATAATGCCACCTACCTGATGGTGGAAATGACAGGTGCGAACAAAGCAGAATACGCCATAGTGCAAGTGCCAACCGACGAAGTATCCCGTTTTATCGAATTACCGCTGTACCTGAACAAAACCAAAAAACGTGGTCGTTACCGTCATCAGTTTATGATGCTGGATGATCTGATCATCCACTGTTTACATGATTTGTTCCGCGGCTTTTTTGAATTTTGTGATATTCAGGCCTTTTCCCTGAAACTGACCAAAGACGCCGAATATAACTTAAGTGATACGCTGGATCAGAGTTTACTGGATAAAATGTCCAAAGGCATTCGCCAGCGACTGGAATCCGAACCGGTACGGCTGGTGTATGATGCCAACATGCCGGAGCATATGCTGAAACTGCTGAAAAAGCAGCTCGGTGCCAGCTCTTATGACTCGTTAATCCCAGGCAGTCGCTATCGCAATTTTAAAGACTTCATCAGCTTCCCGAATATCGGCCATGCCAGTCTGGAATATTCACCACTACCGCCATTACCCAGCCCGGATTTTGAGCAACATACCACCACTTTTGATGCCATCCGCAGTAATGATGTCCTGCTGCACTACCCTTACCATAATTTTACCTATTTTACCGAATGGGTGCGGCAAGCATCTTTTGATCCAAAAGTAACATCGATCAAAATGACCATGTATCGGGTAGCGAAAAATTCCAGGGTGATCCATTCACTGCTGGATGCAGTGCGCAATGGTAAAAAAGTCACTGTGGTGGTCGAGTTAAAAGCACGTTTTGACGAAGAAAATAATATCCACTGGGCCAGACGGATGACTCAGGCTGGTATTCAGGTGGTCTTTGGCCTGACCACGTTAAAAATTCACTCCAAACTTTGCCTGATCAGCCGGCAGGAAAAAGGCAAGACGGTAAAATACGCTCACATCGGGACAGGTAATTTCAACGAAAAAACCGCCCGGATTTATACCGACATGAGTTTGTTTACTTGTCATGCTGAAATTTGTGATGAAGTGGATCAGGTATTTGAATTTATCGAGTACAGCTATAAACCTTTTGTTTTTAATCACTTAATTGTATCGCCTACCTGGAGCCGGCATAAGCTGACAGCACTGATCCAGCGCGAAATGGATTTTGCTATTAGCGGTCGGAAAGCCGAAATCCTGCTGAAGATTAACAACCTGGTCGACAACGATATTGTTGATCAACTGTACAAGGCTAGTCAGGCCGGGGTAAAAATCCGGATTATTGTGCGTGGTATGTGTTCCTTGATCCCCGGTGTACCTGGCCGCAGTCAGAATATTAGCATCATCAGTGTGCTGGATAGATATCTGGAACACGCCCGGGTTTATCAGTTCCATAATGGCGGTGATATCGATTTATACCTGTCGTCTGCCGACTGGATGACCCGCAATATTGACCAGCGGGTGGAAGTAGGCGTACCGATTTATGATGCGCGGATTAAGCAACAGATCATGACAGTGCTGGATTTACAATGGCACGATAACGTGAAAGCCCGTATCATTGATCAGCATCAACTTAATGACTACGTTAAACGTGGTAATAAAAAGAATATCCGCTCGCAGCAGGCCATCTATGATTATCTGGCCGGCCAACAGTTTGGTCCGACGATTCAGGCAGAACCATGACACATCTGACACCCAGTGCAATTTCAGCAGCCGAACTTATTGCTGCTGTTGATTTAGGCTCCAATAGTTTCCATCTGGTGATCGCCAGGATTGTCGATGGTGCTTTGCAGTTACTGCACCGGGAAAAACAAAAAGTATTGCTGGCCGACGGGCTGGACGATGAGTTGCAGCTCAGTGAAGAAGCGATTGGGCGCGGTCTGACCGTGCTGAGTCAATTTGCCGATACTCTGCAAGGCATTCCACCAGCTTCAGTCCGGGTGATTGCCACTTATACCCTGCGCCGCGCCCGCAATGCCCAAACCTTTTTGCATCAGGCCAGAGCGGTTTTTCCGTTTCCGATTGAAGTGATTTCCGGTCAGGAAGAAGCGCGCTTTATTTATCAGGGCGTGGCTCATTTTGAACACTTCCCGGATAGCAGGCTGGTGATGGACATTGGCGGTGGCAGTACTGAATTTGCCATAGGTCAGGATTTTCAACCGCTGAAACTGGCCAGCCGAAACATGGGTTGTGTCAGTTATGCCAGGCTGTTTTTCCCCAAAGGCAAAATCAGCGCCAAAAGGTTTGACCGGGCGATATTACAGGCCGAGCAGGAACTGGAAAATATCAGTAATGGGTTTAAAGCCACCGGCTGGCAACAGGTCGTGGGCACGTCCGGTACGATAAAAACCATTAAAGATATTATCGCTGCGCTTGGTTGGCAGCCGCATTTTATTGAACTATCGCATTTACTGAAATTAAAGCAGTTGCTGTTACAGGCCGAACATCATGATGAACTGGATTTACCGGGTCTGACTGAAGATCGGAAACAGTTACTGTGTCCGGGGCTGGCGATCCTGATCGCGGCATTCCAGATGCTGGGCATAGAACAAATGGTGTTTGTCGATGCAGCCTTGCGCGAAGGGGTGTTATACGAGATGAGCGATCGACTGCAACATCAGGATATCCGCCGCCACACAGTGCAAAGCCTGGTCAAGCGTTATGCTGTCGATTTACCTCAGGCAGAACGGGTCCGGCACACCGCACTGACATTATTACAGTTGGCACAACCTGGCTGGCAACTGGCGGATGAATGGCAGCAAATCCTCGGCTGGGTCGCGACTTTATATGAAATTGGCTTGCAGATTAACTCCAGCAGTGTGCAGCGGCACAGCGCTTATATTCTGAACAACTCCAATCTGCCAGGGTTTAACCAGGAACAGCAGCAGTTATTGGCCTGCCTGGTACGGTTTCATCGTGGCAAAATCAAACTGGAAGACTTCCCGGATGGTTATCTGTATAACCTGACCGATGTCACTTATGCGCTGGTGATTTTTCGCCTTGCCATCCTGCTGAATCAGAAAAGACGCGATGATGTGGTGCCAGAGTTACAACTGCAGTCAGCACCTGGCCAACTGACGTTATTGTTGCCTGACAACTGGTGTCAGCAGCATGTGGTGCTGGCGGCCGATCTTCTGACTGAACAACAACAGTTAAAACGACTCGGTTTTCAATTGCTCTGCCCGGCCATTGTCAGCGATGCTGAGGATAGCTGAAAAAACATTGGCAAGCGGTGGAGATTTGGCTAAGGTAAAGTCCTGTTTCAGGACCACCAACTACAGGTTGCACCATGCCTTTTACTCCTTCTCTATCCCGTCTGGCGCTGTTATCAACAGCTGTAGTCAGCATCGCGTTCAGCAGTCCGTTACTGGCCGTTGATAAAAACAGTCTGACCGCGGCTATTAGCGCCCAGATGCCACAAGTGATTGCCTGGCGTCGTGATTTTCACCAACATCCGGAATTATCTAACCGAGAGTTTCGCACCAGCAAAATTGTTGCCGCCGAGCTGAAAAAACTGGGCCTTGAAGTGCAAACGGGTATAGCCCATACCGGCGTGGTAGCCATTTTAAAAGGGGCTAAGCCGGGACCGGTAGTGGCACTGCGGGCCGATATGGATGCCCTGCCTGTGACTGAACAAGTCGACCTGCCTTTTGCTTCCAAAGTCAGTACTGAATACAACGGCCAGCAAGTCGGTGTGATGCATGCATGCGGCCATGACGCCCATGTTGCGATGTTATTGGGAGTGGCCAATATCCTTAGTCAACAGCAAGCCCGGCTTAGCGGCACTGTGATGTTTATTTTTCAACCGGCCGAAGAAGGCCCACCTGCCGGCGAAGAAGGTGGCGCTGCTTTGATGCTGAAACAAGGTTTGTTCAGCAAAATCAAGCCGGATGCTATCTTTGGTTTGCATGTCTGGCCGGGCAAAGCGGGTCAGTTGCAAGTCAAAGCCGAAGGCATTATGGCGGCGGCGGATAGTTTTAATATCACCGTCAAAGGCGTGCAAACCCATGGCTCCAGCCCCTGGCGTGGAGTCGATCCTATCGCGGTCAGTGGCCAGTTAATCACAGCATTACACCAAATCCCGGCACGGCAACTGGACGTCACTCAGGCGCCAGCGGTGTTATCTGTCGGTCAGGTGCATGGCGGCGTGCGCTGGAATATTATTCCGGATCAAGTAAAGCTGGAAGGTACAGTGCGCACCTTTGATGCTGGCATGCGGGAGCAATTACTGGCAAAAATGAAACATACCGCCGAGCATGTCGCTATTGCCAGCGGTGCCACCGCAGAGTTTCATCACCATAACTTCGCCGCCGTGACCTGGAATGATCCGGCCCTGACTAGCTGGGCGATGCCAACGCTGAACTGGGCGGCCGGTCAGGCAGGCGTCAGTGCGATTAAACCTATTACCGGCGCTGAAGATTTTTCGTTTTATCAGCAGCAAATCCCAGGCGTGTTCTTTTTCCTCGGGATTGCTGAGGCAGGTGTGGCGGTGAATGATACTGCCCCCAACCATTCACCCTTTTTCCGCATCAACGAAGCGGCACTGGAAAATGGCGTGCGAGCTTTAACCGGACTGGCGCTGGACTTTCTGGCTGCGCCACCAAAGTCCGCCAACTAAACAGCCCGCTCAAAATGACTGGCTAGCCAGGACCTGCTATCTTGATACGCCGTGTATCTGTTTGCGCAACTACACGGCAGTTGACTTTAGCGCTGGCAGGAACAGACTGAGACTTTCAGCCAGCGCGTGAATAAAACCGTCAGGCCCAGTAACAAACTCGACAGCCATAAACAAGGTTGCAGGCCATAACTTTGATAAACCCAACCTGATAATAAAGTGCCCAGCAACCGGCCTGCAGCATTGGCCATATAATAAAAACCGACATCCAGCGACACGCCATCCCTTGCCGCCACACTGACAATCAGATAACTGTGCAACGACGAATTGACCGCAAAAATAGCGCCAAACAGCAACAGCCCGCCGATCAATACCCAGAGCGGATAAAGCGAATAATGCATACCAACACTGATCAGTACCGGAATACTGCAAAGCGCTAAAGCCCAAACGAGCGCAGTGGTGGCATCAGGTACTTTGGCGGATTTTTTGCCAGTCAGCGCAGGCGCCAGAGCTTGTACAGCGCCATAACCAATGACCCATAAGGCTAAAAACGATCCGACTTCAGTCTGACTCCAGTTGAACTGTGAAGTTAAATACAGTGGCAAGGCAATGACAAACCAGATATCGCGGGCCGCGAACAAACAAAGCCTCGCCGCTGACAGCAAATTAATCTGCTGGCTTTTCGACAACAGATCTGTAAATTTAGGTTTGAAGCTGCTTTTGCCTAAGTCTTTTTTCAGCAGCAGTAAACTGAGCAGCCAGACCAATGCCAGCACTGCTGCTAACACGGCGATAGCGCCCTGAAAACCAAGCCAGCTCAGTAGCACCCCGCCAAGGAAAAAGCCCACTCCTTTGAGCGCATTTTTCGAGCCGGTCAGAATAGCAACCCATTTATAAAGTGCTCCCTGCGCACTATCCGGCAGCAGCAGTTTTAACGAGCTTTTTGCACTCATTTTATTCAGATCTTTGGCAATGCCAGACATGGCTTGCGCCGCCATCACCCAAAGCACCGTCAGCATCGAAGTTGGGACTAACAGCATGGCAAGCGCCAAGACCTGCAGCAATAAACCAATCAACATGGTTTTATTCAGACCAAGCCGCGCTCCTAACCAACCTCCGACCAAATTGGTCACCACGCCAAAAAATTCGTAAAACAAAAACAACGAAGCAATGGCCAGTGGTGTATACCCCAACTGATAAAAATGCAGCACGATCAGCATTCGCAGTGCGCCATCCGTCAGAGTAAAAGCCCAGTAATTACCGGTCACCACCAGGTATTGTTTTAAGTCTTGACTGAAGGTATTCACCAGCTTGGTCTGAGGTTGATTTGTCATCTGACGACCCCTATGCCTGCCCTACCATGCGGGCTAATTCGACGGTACGGTTGGCATAGCCCCACTCATTGTCATACCAGGCGTAGATTTTGACCTGAGTGCCGTTCACCACCAGAGTCGACAGTGCATCAATAATGCTGGAACGTGGATCCGTTTTATAATCGACAGACACTAGAGGCCGCTCTTCATAACCTAAAATATCTTTCAGTTCATTTTCTGCGGCGGCTTTGAGCAGACTGTTCACTTCCTCCGCCGTAGTCACCCGCTCCACCTCAAATACGCAGTCGGTTAAAGAGGCATTGGCCAGTGGCACCCGCACCGCATGACCATTGAGGCGGCCTTTCAGTTCCGGGAAGATTTCAGTAATGGCAGTGGCTGAACCTGTGGTCGTTGGAATTAAACTACTGCCACAAGCGCGGGCGCGCCGTAAGTCTTTATGCGGCGTGTCCAGAATCGACTGGGTATTGGTTAAATCGTGAATAGTGGTGATAGAGCCGTGTTTAATACCCAGTTTTTCATGAATGACTTTCACCACCGGCGCTAAGCAGTTGGTAGTGCAGCTCGCTGCCGTCACTATCCTGTGCACTCTGGCATCAAACAACTGATGATTAACCCCCATCACTACGTTCAGCACCCCTGCTTCTTTCACTGGCGCACTCACCACCACCCGTTTAACACCTTGCTCCAGATAGGCTTGCAGCTGTTGTGCGCTTTTCATTTTACCTGAGCATTCAATCACAATATCGCAGCCTGACCAGTCGGTATCTTTAATGGCTTTGTGATGCGTCACTGTGATCGCCTGGCCCTGGATCAGGACGGTATTGTCCAGAACGTCAGCCTGATGCTGCCAACGACCATGCACTGAATCAAAATTCAGTAAATGGGCAAAAGTGGCAGCATCGCCGGCCGGATCGTTGATATGCACAAATTGAAATTCAGGCCAATCAAAAGCGGCGCGCAGCGCCAACCTGCCGATCCGACCAAAACCGTTGATGCCTACTTTAATTTTCATTGGAAGATCCTTGTTAAACAGGCTGAGCCGGGGAAGAGACGTAAAGATTTAACCACAACAGACTTTGTCTCGTTGTGGTCGATCACCCATACCGGCCAAATGACTCAGTAACGGCTGCAGCATGCTGCCACTGGCATGCAACGTCTGCCGGATGCTAGACACGGCATAATCGGGCAAGGCCGGATTCAGCCGGTAAAACACCCATTGCCCTTGCCGGCGGTCCAGTAATAATCCACCTTTGCGCAACATTGCCAGATGACGGGAAATTTTCGGCTGGGTCAACTGTAAAGCTGTGGTCAGCTCGCACACACAAAGCTCACCTTGCGCTGCAATCAGCAACACGCTGTGCAACCGGGTTTCGTCGGATAACAATTTGAAAAATTCTAATGCCTGCATCATGACCTCTGCCATCACATACGAATAATCATATATATGATTATTCGTATGTCAATAGGTGGCATGCTGCAGTGACTGATTGAGCCAACCAGCAGGTGAAGAGAAATGTGGATAACGGGGAAATAAAAAAGGCCGGTTATCAGCTGTTGTCAGGCTGAGTACCGACCTTTTGACCAGCAAGCTAATCAGCCGCCAGCCGCTTTTTTTGCCAGCTGTGGCTTGCTCGTCTTGGCGTGATGCACCAGTTCTGGTGGCAGGGTAAAGGAAAAACTACTGCCACGTTTTGGCTCGCTGAAAATCATCAGTTTACTGTGATGGCGTGATAACACATGTTTGACGATTGCCAGGCCAAGGCCGGTGCCACCGCTACTGCGGGTGCGCGCTTCATCCACCCGGTAAAAACGCTCAGTCAGTCTTTTGACATGATGGGCAGCGATACCTTCGCCATTATCGGTTACCGAAAACACCGCTTTGGTATGCTGGCGTTGCCAACTGATCTGGATCTCACCACCGGCTGGCGTGTATTTAATGGCGTTGGTGATCAGATTAGAAAAGGCACTGCGCAGCTCTTCGGTGATACCACTGACCCTGAGATCAGGGTCGACACTAAAAGTGATACTGTGTTGTTTTTCCCGATTCAGACTCTGTGCTTCCTGCTCCAGCAGCGCCAGCATCACAGGCACATCGACCACAGGATCAAACTGCACTTTGGCGGAGGCTTCAATGCGCGATAAGGTAAGCAATTGCTGCACTAAGGCATCCATCCGTTTGGTTTGGTCCAGCATCACGCCATGCGCTTTTTGCCAAATCGCCACCGACGGTAGATGATCTGCATCCATCACTTCCAGATAACCATGCAACACCGTCAGTGGTGTGCGTAATTCATGCGAAACGTTGGCAACAAAGTCTTTGCGGATTTGTTCTAACTGTTTGATTTGCGTGATATCGCGGATAATTAGTAAAAACTGTTTCTGGCCGTACTGCAAAATCCGGTATTCCAGCGTCACTTCGTCTGACAAAGGCGACACCAATTCCAGCCCATGTTCAAACTGTTTATTTTGCAGAAATTGCCCAAATTCAGGATTACGGATCAGGTTGTCTATCCGCTGATGTTCATCCAGCGGCCAGCGCAGACCAGCCAGTTGCTGGGCTAATCTGTTACACCAGACAATGGTCCAGTCGGCATTCAGCACAATAATGGCATCTGGTAAGGCTTCAGCACCGTCGCGAAAACGCCGGACTAAACCACGTAATTCTTTATTTTTCTTGCGGGATTTACGCTGGCGATAATAGATGCCATCAAACACTTGTTGCCAGCTGCCATCACCGGCCGGTGGCGATAATTTGCGATCACGCCACAACCATTTATCCAGCAGAAACAAATGCTTGTAGTGCCAACCTATCAGCAGCACACAACATAATAACAAGAATTCCAGCGCCAGACCGAAGATCCAGCCCAGCAATAATGACACAGTGGCGAGCACCACTAATTGACTGACAATTTTTCGCCGGGAAAGCAATAAACGCATAACACCTACTCAGCTGCAAAGGCGAACATAAGCCAGCGTCGTCCTGACGCTGGCTGTCGGTGGGTTATTTTACCGAAAAACGGTAGCCAGAGCCACGTACAGTTTGCACCAGTCTGTCATGCCCTGCCACCGAAATGGCTTTGCGCAGTCGCCGAATATGCACATCGACAGTACGGTCTTCTACATACACATTGGTGCCCCAGACGTGATCCAGCAATTGTTCACGACTGTACACCCGCTCCGGATGCGTCATAAAAAAATGTAATAACCTAAATTCAGTCGGCCCCATATCCAGTGGTTGCTCAGAAGCACTGACACGGTGTGACACTGGATCCAGTTTCAGGCCCTGCACTTCGATGACTTCATCCAGACTGGTTGGCGCGACCCGACGGATCACCGCTTTGATTCTGGCCATCAATTCTTTCGGTGAAAATGGCTTAGTGACATAATCATCAGCGCCGACTTCCAGTCCGCGCACTTTATCTTCTTCTTCGCCGCGGGCGGTAATCATGATGATGGGGATATTACGGGTTAAGTCATGTTGCTTCATTTTTTTGGCGATCTGAATACCGCTGCCGCCAGGCAACATCCAGTCCAGCAGTACCAAATCCGGGTAAGGCTCAACCAGCTGATTGATGGCACTGTCAAAATCGCCCGCAGTACTGGCCTGATAGCCGTTTTGTTCCAGCACAAAACACAACATATCGCGGATTGGTGCTTCATCCTCAACAATCAGAATTCTTCTCGACATAGCAGTTTCCGTTATCCATTTGTTATATCAACTCTGCGCAGTATCACGACTTATTATGACAATTTTATGAAAAGAAGTCGTCAAATTGTCATGCAGACTCCATGTTAATCCATAATTTTGTTGCCTCCTGAGCATTCACAGCAAATAAGACAGCTAGATGGCACTGCGCGGAAACTTTTTTTACATTCAGCAAAAAGCATCTCTTTCATCAAGTAACTGACCACAGTAGCAAGATGAATTATTTATGACGTCTTCAAACTGTAACGAAAATGTCACTTAGCCTCAGTACCTTGAACTCCGATTTGATTAACCCACACTTCCAAATTTCGGAGAGATCGATGCAACTCAAGACTGTGTTTAAGGTATCTGCTGTAGCTGTTGCCCTGGTACTGGCCGGCTGTGGTGGCGATATCAAAATTACCCCAACTGTAAACGACACCAGCGTCAATAACTCAAACAATACAACCAACAACAGCGGTGGCAGTACTGGCGGCAACGGCGGCACAGGCACAACAAACCCTTGCACCAAACGTGGTGAGATCCAAGGCGCTTATGATGGCAAAGATTGTTCTTACACTGCGGCTTTTGCCAGCAAAAACGTCACTATCACTGACAACCTGACGTTCAAAGAATTACCAAATGGCGGTGTCCATGTTTTCTCTGGCGCCATTTTGTTCGGTACTGACTGCGATACCACACTGGGTTGTACCGTCAATGCTTCAGGTCCAACTCTGACCGTTGAGCCAGGTGCCAACATGGCCTTCACCAGCGGTGAATCTATTATCCGGATTGCCCGTGGTGCCAAAATCAACGCTGTTGGTACTTTTGAAAAACCAATTACTTTTACTTCTGCTAACGCTTACCCACGGTTAGATGTAGTTGGTGATGGTCCTCAGTTTGCCGATTGGGGTGGCATTATCATCAACGGTTTTGGTATTACTGATAACTGCAAAGATGCTGAACGTAATGGTACTCAGGATCCAAAGGCCGGTGCTTGTAACGTCAAGTCTGAAGGTATCGTCAGCTACTACGGTGGTAAAGATAACGCCGATAACAGCGGTTCAATCAAATATGCCAAAATCTGGTATGCCGGTTCAGGCCCGAAAGTGGGTGGTGAAGGCGACGACTTAAACTCGCTGACTTTAAACGCGGTCGGCAGTGGTTCCAGCTTTGAATTCCTGCATATCCACCAAGGTTATGATGATGGTATCGAGTTCTTCGGTGGTGCTGCTAACATTAAAAACATCGTGGTTACCGACACTCAGGATGATGCCATTGACGTTGACGCCAGTTGGCAGGGTAAAGGCCAGTACATCATGGTTCGTCACGGCACTGTCGATACCAAAAAAGATGTCACGCTGGATAACGGCACTGTGGTGAAAAAAGGCTCTAAAGTCTTTATGGGTAATGCTGGTTTTGAAGTCGATGGCCGTAAGAGTAACGGTAGTGCCGATTACAGCCAAACGAAGCCTTCTAGCCCGAATTTTGCCAACGTGACTGTGATCACCACTGATGGCCAATCTGTGCGCGACAACTTCCCTTCACTGGCCGTGACCTTTGATGACGAATTTGCCGGTTCTTATTTCAACACTTTGTTCGTGAAGAAAGAAGGCACTAAATCGCAATGTATCAACTTTATTCCAGACGGTGAAAAACAGGTTGATAAGATCAAAATGAATGCTGTAGTGCTGGCTTGTGATGTGAATTTCAGCAAAGCAGATGGTTTATTTGCTGGCGGCCCGAAAAAAGGCGAAACCATGCTCAGTTGGCTTGTAAATGGTGGCGCTAGCCAGAGCTTAGGTGCAATCGGTGATGCAGTAGCGGCTGATGGTTATTCCACCAACACAGCATCAACCAAAATCACCGTTAAACCGAATGATCTGAAAACGCTGGATGCGTTTTACGACCCAGCCGGTGCTGCTTTTATCGGTGCGTTATCTGATAAAGACACCACGTCCAACTGGGCGAAATGGGTCAAAGAAGCTGTGACTGCAGCGGATAAAGACTAATCCGATGGTTTTATATCGATAAAAAAAGGCGCTGTTATTGCGCCTTTTTTTCGATAACAAGCAGGAAAACAACAGATGAATACGCATCTTCGACGTACTAAACTGGCGGGCGCAGTCGCGCTGGCCTTGCTGGGCAGCCCATTGGCGCTGGCACAGCAACCCGATGAACAATTGATGGAAGAAGTGGTTGCCACCGGCAGCCGCTTACAAGGCAGTGCTGCAGCTGTCATTGAGGAACGTAAAACTCAGGCCTTTGTCGCTGATATCCTGGGTGCTGAACAATTATCCAGAACCGGTGACTCGGATGCCGCCTCTGCCTTGCGTCGCGTCACAGGCTTGACCTTGGTCGATGGCAAATTTATTTATGTCCGTGGTCTGGGTGAACGTTACTCCAGCGCCCGACTGAATGGCGCCAATATTCCCAGCCCGGATTTAACCCGTAACGTAATGCCACTGGATATTTTCCCAGCCAGTATTATCGATAGTATGGCGGTACAAAAAGCCTATTCGCCTTCGATGCCGGCAGCCTTTGGTGGCGGTAGCATTGATATCCGTACTAAGGGGGTACCGACTGAATTTACCGCTGGTATTGAAGCCGGTGTTGGTAAAGACAGTAACTCTGGCTCGGGCTTTACTTACAATCGCAATGACGATGGCATTCCAACCGCATTGCAACAAGGTATTGTGCATTACCGCGGTGATTTCAGCCTGCGTGGCATTATTGAAAAAGATGGTTTAAAAGATACCGCCACTGCCAGTCGGGCAGCGCAGGCCTTACAAATCAATAACCAGTTACTGAAATCCTTACCACGCAACATGGTGATGCAGGATGAATCACTGGATCCTAAATACAATCTGAAAGCGCATATTGGCGACAGTTTCGGCGAGAACTGGTTTGGCGGTCAAATTGGCGTGCTGGCGGCGGTAGCTTATGACAGCGGCTGGAATTTTAGTGAACGCAAAACCGGCGTTATCGCTGAAACTGTCACGGACGGCTGTAGCAGTAGCCTGGCAACCGCAGCGGATGCCAGCACCAGTTGTTACAACACAGTCAAAGATAGTCAGGTCACCACTGAAACTGAACGACAAAACGGCGTGCTGAATCTGGGCTATAAACTGGGTCAGCATGAAGTCAGTTATGCCAAAATGTATCTGTCTGATAGCGACGACGAAAGTGAAATTGCTATTTTACAAAGTCCGAATGCCAGTACCATTAAAACCATTATGGGCAATGGCCAGGCGGTCAGAAATCATAGTTTTGAGTATCAGGAAAGAACGCTGGATATCGACCAGTTCAAAGGTTTACATACCTTTTTAGATCTGGCTGGTTTAGGTTTTGATTGGCAATACACCCAGTCTAAGGCCGAAACTGACATTCCAACGGAAGTCAATTACACCTTTGAAGATGCTTATAATGGTCAAGGCGCTTATTTGCGCTCTTCCATCACCGGTGATGATAACCGGATTTCTTATTCGTTTGTCAGCATGGAAGATAATGTCAAATCCTACAGCGGTAATCTAAACCTACCGGTCAGTCGCGGCCTGTATGAAATGGAATTTAAAGGCGGTTACGACTTTAGCGACAAAGCCCGGGTTTACAATACCTCGACTTTTGCGATGAACAATACCACAGGCGTGTCATTAGGGTTGAATGATAAGGCCGATGGAATTCTTGGCATGACGGGTTATCTGAGCGATAGCCTGATTGACAAAAACGCCCTGTTGGTGGATTTTCGTGAACCGACCTCACCGGATGCCGACGATTATCTGGCCGCGCAAAAAGTGGATGCGTTATACGGTGAGTTTGACGTGATTTACGACAACCTGCTGCGCTTTAGTGGTGGTGTGCGGTATGAAGACTTTAAACAGGTCACTATCGGTACTTCCAGCCTGATTTTCAGCCGGGAACAGCTGGATATCTATTACAACAACGAGCGTATTCAGAGCGGCACCATCAATAAAGACAATTTTTACCCGGCCTTATCGATGACCTATCTGGGTGGCGAGAAGTATCAGGTACGATTTGGTTATGGTGAAACTGTAGTCCGGCCTGATCTGCGCGAAGTGGTGCCGGTGGTGTATTTTGATCCGCTGACCGATATCCGTACTATTGGTCGTGCTGGCCTCGAAAGCAGTCCAATCAAAAACTATGATGCCCGTTTTGAGTATTACGGTGAGAATGGCAACAACTATTCAGTGGCAGCTTTTTATAAAGACATTACCGCGCCAATCGAAACCATTTTGTCAGTCGGCGACACTGAATACACCGCCACTTTCGTCAATGGTGAAACGGGTGAAGTCTATGGTATCGAAGCTGAGTTCCTGCAGGACATCAATTGGCTGGCGGATGGCTTGTTTACTTCAGGCAATATCACGCTGAGTGATTCAGAAGTGTCGATAGACCCGGCACTGGCAGGCAGTCTGACCAACCCAACCAAACGTTTGACCGGTCATTCGGAATATGTGGTGAACCTGCAACTGAACTACGATTCTGCTGATGGCGAGCACAGTACATCTTTGGTGTATAACGTGTTTGGCGAACGGATCCTGGCGTCTGGTGTCGCTGGCCGGCAAGATGCCTTTGAACAACCGTTCCATTCACTGGATCTGGTGTACACCTGGTATCCGGACTTTAATTCCAAAGTGAAATTTAAAGTACAAAACCTGCTGGGTGAAACGCAAGAAGTGACACAATCGGATGTGATAGTGCGCTCAAAAGAAATCGGCACAGGTTTTGGCTTGAGCTATAGCTACGAGTTCTAATGCCTTGCCTTGCGAACAGAATCAGGCCGCACTCTGCGGCCTGATTTTTTTCATGCCACTTAAAACTGCCAACTCAGTCTCAGCGCCAGCTGGTTGACTTTGTTAGTGTGGATTTCACTGCGCTGCAACTGCAACTGGGCCTGCCACTGCGGACTGAACTGATAACCCAAAGCCACGCCATAATACAAATCAGTACCACTGAAGTCGCTGTTTAACCGTTGTGATGGCACGCCGTTGATTTCAAGCTGACTGCTGACCTCTGTTTGCCAATACTGCGCACCAGCCAGCAACTCCACCAGCCAGTGTTGGTATTGCCGGATCCGCCAGCGACCTCCGACAGCCACTGTCTCGCCCAGATAGGGGCTGCTCTGACTGACTTGCTGATGGTAGGCGGCAGGATCCAAAGTACTGCTGCGTAACTTCAAACCAGCATCGCCCAAGTCGCGCCAGACCAGCTCAACCGCCCATTGCGGACTGAACTGATAACCGGCGCCCAGTGCCAGACTCAGGTCGCGTTTATCCAGCATCAGTAACTCGCCACTGGCTAACTCAGCCTGTAATGCCGCGGTGCTGCGCTGCGCCTGGCTCTGCCCTATCTCTGCAACAGCATACCAGTTCGCTTGCGAGCTCAGGGGTAATAACGCCAGTAACCAACTGCGGCGACAGCGGCGCAGCAGCGCCAGTGGCAACAACAGCGCCAGCCACCAGCCAGAGCTGGCACCGCCTTTGGCCTTGTTAATCACCATCACTTCCTGATACGCCTGCAAACTCACTGTCACTTTGCCACTGCTGCGGGCACCATAACTGTCTTCTACCAGATAAGTCAGCGTATCAGTGCCGGCAAATCCCGCTTTTGGCTGATAACGGATAGTGCTGCCATTCACCACTGCGGCAGTTCCTTGAGTGGCTGTGACACTCAAAAGCTTCAAGCTATCACCGTCCGGATCCGTGTCATTTTTCAAAACATCCAGAATGATGGCGGTTCTGTCATCGGTGGCAGCCTGATCGTCGACGGTCAGCGGCGCTTTATTGGGTTGCACTGTCACTGTCACTTCACTGCTGGCTGTCCCTCCTTTGCCATCTGTCACACTGTAAATCACCGTATCCTGACCAAAGAAGCCTGCGGCCGGCGTATATTGCAACTTCTGACTGGTCAGGATCTGTACCTGACCAAACTGACTGCTGGCCTGACTGATCGTCAATAGATCGCTGTCGGCATCTGTGTCATTTTGCAGCACATCAATCTCCACCGCAAAACCGGTTCTGGTGCTGGCCGTATCCGCCTTGGCTTCCGGCAAGCTATTGCTGGTCAATTGCACCGCAACGCCACCCGGATCGACAATCGCATTGTTGGCAATCCCATCGGCATCATTTGGCCCCCCATCTGTCAGGGTGATTTGCACACACCAATCCCCTTCGGTCAGCCCTGGTGTCCAGTCTGTGGCGCCTGGTGGCGGACAGAAACCACGTTCACCTTGGCTACTGGAAATGAAGTTGTTGTCATCACTGACAAAGTCAGTCCAGCCGCGGTCGCTATAGAATTTACGATACACGGCATTGGCAGGCACCGGCCTTTGTTGTGGTAACACCAACTGATAAGTCTGACCCGCCAGCGGTAAGCCATAAGCGATAAAGTCAAACACGCCCCCGACATTTAACGCACTTGGGTCGGTATCCAACTCATCCAGCTCCAGTTGCAGACCACCGGAGTCAGCGACTGCAGATACCTGACCACGACGCAGACAAATACCAGCTTCACCTTCAGCCAGGAAACGCACTTGCTGAGAACCAATTTCAGGCACAACGTTACAGTCGCTGATCGCATCCAGATAATCGGCAATACCATCGCCATCACTGTCGGCAAAACCTTCTTCATCGTCCGGGATCAAGTCGCCATCAGTGTCCACTTTGCTCAGTACCGGTAAGCCTGGCTGCACCAGAATATAGACCTCCGCTGTTTGACTCAGCGCCGGAGTGCCATTATCAGTCACCGTCAGTTGCACCGGATAGACTCCAGGCGCCTGGCTTGCTGCTGCAAAACGCAGTTGCTGACCGTCAATACTGACATCCGTCAGTTGACCTGTGCTCCAGCTCAGTTGTAACTGATCCTGTGGATTGGCATCTGACACAGTGGCAGTCACTGTCACCTGGCCTTGATCTTGCGCCACCGTCAAGCGGTTTTCATTTTGCTGACGCACCGCGATCGCGGCTTGCGGCGCTACATTCTGCTCACTAATGGTCAGTACTGTTACAGCTTTGGCACCGCGATTGAGGCTAGCATCCAGCTCGATGACAATAGTTTCACTGCCTTCGTTCTGATTATCCGGATAAATCTGCAGCGGCAGTTCGATCATGCTGCCACTTTGCAGCACCACTTCACCCGATACCAAATCATGGTCCTGACCGTTACTGCTTCCAGACACTGTATAAGGGATCGTCAGCGGATAAACCGGCGCCGGACCATTGAGCAAGATCTGCACTTTGGTCGAGCTGCCTTCCGTCACTGTGGCATCTTTACTCAAAGACACCAACGGATTCACTTTCACCTTCTGCGCTTTAGTGACAGACAAACCTGCACTATCGGTCGCCTGCCAGTAAGCTAAGTGTTCGCCCGGCGCAAAGAAGGTGGTACCGGTCAATAAGGAAACAGGCAATGGCTGGCCACGGCTATCTACTGCGGTCGCAACTCCCAGTGCCACGCGGGTGAACAGTGCAGTGGCATTGACCTCAATATCGGCCGGTAATGTCAGCACTGGTAACTCAGCTTCGGTGGAACCAGTGATCAGCACTTTCACTTGGGCACTGGCACGACCTTTTTGGCCGTCGGTGATGGTATAACGCAGGTTAATTTCACCGATGTAGCGCGCCGGTGCCTGCAACTGCAAGCCGTTGGCCGTGCTGGTGACAGACCCGACACTGCTGCTGGCGCCATCAATCAACAAACTATCCCCATCCGGATCTGAGTCATTGGCCAGCACATTCAGGCTGTAACTGTCAGTGTTGCTTCTGACCAGACTAAACTGATCCGCCACTGCCAATGGCAGATCATTGACTGCATTGATGGTCAGCCGCACTGTCGCAGGCTCTGAACTCAGCGCTTGATCGCTGGCGATATAACGGAAGCTGTCGGTGCCATGAAAATCTTTTAATGGCATATACCGCAGCGCCGTGCCTTCAATCAGCAACGAACCATGCTCAGGGACCTGCACAATTTCCAGACTGAGCTCGTTATTTTCAGCATCACTTAATTGCGGTTGGATCAACAGGCTTTCATCTTCATTCAGGCTCAGATCCGCATCTGCCGCCACTGGCGCCGTATTATCGGTCAGTACCTGCAACTCAAAAGCCGGCAATGTAGCCGTCAGTATTTCATCACTGACACTGATAGTCACAGCTGCAGTGACGCCAATGTCGCTGCGCAGCGGCGTGCCACTGAGCCGGCCTGTGGTCGGGTCAAATTGCGCCCATGCCGGTTTATTACTGATACTGAAAGTCAGACTATCGTTGTCCGGATCTGTAGCGACCGGCACAAAGCTATAAGCACTGTTGGCAATCACAGTCAAAGCAGGCACACCAGAGAGCAATGGCACATCGTTGACATTACTGACGCTGAGACTAAAGGCCGGTAACGAAACTATGGCTGTGCCATCGCTGACGCTCAGCACAATATTGTTGTAATTGCCGACATCGCTATTGCCTGGGGTACCACTGAGCTCGCCGGTTTGCGTATTGAACGTCAGCCAGGCCGGTTTATTGCTAATGCTGTAGCTAAGGGTGGTATTGGCATCGACATCCACTACTGTGGGGATGAAGCTATAGAGCGCCCCTTGCGCCACTGTGGTTGGCGCACTGCCGCTGATCACCGGTGCATCATTGACATTCGTCACAGTGAGACTAAAGGCCGGTAACGACACCGTCTCGATACCATCACTAACGCTGAGGATAATATTGCTGTAATCCCCGACATCGCTGTTGCCAGGTGTACCGCTCAGCTCACCGGTTTGCGCATTGAACGTCAGCCAGGCCGGTTTATTACTGATGCTGTAACTCAGCGTGGTATTGGCATCGACATCCAGCACTGTCGGGGTGAAGCTATACAGCACCCCTTGCGCTATTGTGGTTGGGGCACTGCCACTGATCACCGGTGCATCATTGACATTCGTTACACTGAGACTAAAGGCCGGTAACGACACCGTTTCCACACCATCGCTGACGCTCAGCACAATATTGCTGTAATTGCCGACATCACTGTTGCCTGGTGTACCACTGAGCTCGCCGGTTTGTGGATTCAATGTCAGCCAGGCCGGTTTATTGCTCATGCTGTAACTCAGCGTGGTGTTGACATCAACATCGACGACGGTCGGGGTGAAGCTATACAGCACCCCTTGCGCCACTGTGGTTGGCGCACTACCGCTGATCACCGGCGCATCATTGACGTTACTGACATTGATACTAAAGGCCGGTAACGACACCGTTGCAACACCATCACTGACGCTCAGGATAATATTGCTGTAATCCCCGACCTCGCCATTGCCCGGCGTGCCACTCAGCTCACCAGTTTGTGCATTCAGCGTCAGCCAGGCCGGTTTGTTGCTGATGCTGTAGCTCAGCGTGGTATTGACATCCACATCCAGCACTGTGGGGGTAAAGCTATACAGCACGCCCTGTGCTACTGTGGTCGGTGCACTGCCGCTGATCACCGGCGCATCATTGACATTACTGACATTGATACTAAAGGCCGGTAACGACACCGTTTCAACACCATCACTGACGCTCAGGATAATATTGCTGTAATCCCCGACATCGCTGTTGCCCGGCGTGCCACTGAGCTCGCCAGTTTGCGCATTCAGCGTCAGCCAAGCCGGTTTATTGCTGATGCTAAAATTGAAGCTGCTATTGGCATCCACATCCACCACTGTAGGGGTAAAGCTATAAAGCACACCCTGTGCCACTGTGGTTGGCGCGCTGCCGCTGATCACCGGCGCATCATTGACGTTACTGACATTGATACTAAAGGCCGGTAACGACACCGTCTCAATACCATCACTAACACTCAGGATAATATTGCTGTAATCCCCGACATCGCTGTTGCCAGGGGTACCGCTCAGTTCACCGGTTTGCGCATTCAGCGTCAGCCAAGCCGGTTTATTGCTAATACTGTAACTCAGCGTGGTATTGGCATCCACATCCACCACTGTGGGTGAAAAGCTGTAGAGCCCCCCTTGCGCTACTGTGGTTGGGGCACTGCCGCTGATCACCGGTGCATCGTTGACATTACTGACATGAATACTAAAGGCCGGTAACGACACCATCTCAATACCATCACTGACGCTCAGGATAATATTGCTGTAATCACCGACATCGCCATTGCCCGGTGTACCACTGAGCTCGCCGGTTTGTGCATTCAGGGTCAGCCAGGCTGGTTTATTGCTGATGCTATAACTGAAGCTGCTATTGGCATCGACATCCTGCACTGTGGGGGTGAAGCTATAGAGTACCCCTTGTGCCACTGTGGTTGGCGCACTGCCGCTGATCACTGGTGCATCGTTGACATTACTGACATTAATGCTAAAGGCAGGTAGCGATACAGTGGCAACCCCATCGCTGACACTCAGGACGATATTGCTGTAATCACCGACCTCGCTATTGCCTGGTGTACCGCTCAGTTCACCGGTTTGCGCATTGAACGTCAGCCAGGCCGGTTTATTGCTGATACTGAAAATTAACGGATCCCCATCAATGTCGCTGGCGCTGGCACTAAAGCTAAATAACACCCCTTGCGCCACAGTGCTGGCGGCACTGCCACTGATGGCCGGTGCCGAATTATTCACCGCCAGCCAATCCGAACTGGCAGCGATACTGCCACCCTGACCATCATTGGCGGTCACAATTACTTTCAGATACTGATGGGCATCAGCACTGCTGATGGTGTAAGTACTGGCGGTCGCATTGGTGATCAGCGTCAGGCCCTGGCCATTGGCATCCAAAGCCCGGTACCACTGGTAACTATAGGTCAGACTGTCAGCATCGGCATCGCTGAAAGTGCCGGTATTGCTGCTGAGCGTGCCATTGACCAGTGACAACCCCGTCAACACCGGCGCCGTAACACTTAAAGGCGCACTATTTTGCACCAAAGCCCAGCCTGAAGCGGCTGTGGTGCTGCTGTTGCCCTGCCCATCATCCACAGTGACCACCAGTTGAATAAACTGATGGGCATCCGCACTGGTCAGGGTGTAACTGCTGGCGGTGGCCTGACTGATAGGGCTGGCTGCGCTGCCATTGGCATCTGTGGCCCGGTACCACTGATAACTGTAACTCAGGCTATCATTTTCGCCATCAGTCCAACTGCCTGTGCTGCCACTAAGCATGCCACTGACCACAGCAGAACCTGTCACCACCGGCAACCCGGTATTGACCGGTGCGGCGTTATAACTGACAGTAAAACTAGCCAGACTGGCATTGGCGGCAACAAAATTACCGGCCACATCTGCCACCTGCGAAGCCTGCAAACTGATGCTGTAACTACCAGCGTCGGTTTGGTCCCAACTGCCGCCAGGCGGCGTCATGGCATAGGTCACCACATTACCACTGCTGCTGCTGACACTGGCGCTGGCCTGATAACTGTTAGGTCCTGTCACCACAATATCACTGCCATCAATGGAGCTGCTGTCAACCCCTGAACTGTTATCGCTGTAACTGACGGTAAAGCTGTAACTGCTTTGCCCATCCTGCAGCGCTGTCACGCCACTGGCGCTGGCACTGGCGGTTGGCACCACAGTATCAATCAACACTTCCAACGCGGCAGCAGTGCCGGATAAGTTACCCGCTTCATCCACGGCCACTGCAGTAAGCTGATGCACACCGTCGGTCAGTTGACTGCTGGTGATCCCCCAGGCACCACAATCAAGCAGGTTGGTGGTCCCCACCTGAATATTACCAGCCCGATATAAATTGACCTGTGTCACGCCGCTGATGCTGGTTTTACCGAGCACTGTTGGCGTGTTGTCATTGGTTTTGCGATCACTGCTGCTGACCCCACAATCGGAGGCAAGCTCCAGTCCTAAATCAAAAGGCGTCAGCGGTGCTTCATTATCAAGCTGGTAACTTTGGGCGCCACCAATAAACTGGCCGCCAGTTGGCGTTTGCATCGCATTGCCGGCGTTATCGCTGATGCTATAACCCACCACCAGCTGTAAAGCGACAAAACCGGTGTAACTGGCAAAATCGCCACCACTGGCGTGCACCAGCCACTGAGCATTATCAGTGCTGCTGACATTGCTGATGGTGGCGGTACTGGTCGTGAACAACTGAAAATCAGCGGCAGTGAGGCCGCTGACCGCTTCACTAAAGGTCACCAGCCAACTGACTGTGTCCGCGTTGGTGACTTCGGCAGTGGGATTTGATCTGACCACACTCAGAATGCTGGGCCTGGTGCCATCGATTCTGTCAGCATTTTGGCTGATTGCGGTATCAAACAAAGCGGAACTATTGTCCAGGCTGTCTTTGAGTAACAGGCTGACCGCCAAATCTGTGCCAGCTGCAATATCGGTACCGGCGGTGACGGTAAAACTGGCCGTGTAAGTGCTGTCATTCACTTTCGTCAGGCCACTCAGCGTGAACCCAGCAACAGTTCCGGACGTTAGGCTGTAACTATCGCTATCTGCAGCAACTGTGATGGTCACAGTGACCTGATCACCAATTTTCAGCGGAGTATTCGGCATTGAGACCGCCGTGATCACCGGCCCCGTGTTATCCAGCACAAAACTATCTTCATTACTGCCGCCGACACTGGTATCAGTCAACGCATTCTGGGCGCTGTCCTGAATATTATGCCCAGCCGCCAGTGCCAGCGTCACTGTGCCAGTGACACTGGCCAGGTCACCGCCTGAAACAGTCACCTCATAGACAGAACCGCTGACAGCTGTGACGGCAGACACCACTGCGCTGCTACCGCTGATGGTAAAATCATCAGCACTGACCTGGGTGACGTTCTCACTGAAGGTAATACGCCACACCAGGCTGTCACTGGCGGTGGTTGCTGTTGCCGGTGACTGGCGCACAAGGCTGCTGATGGTCGGCGCCGTGACATCGGCTGCGCTTTGTAAAAAAGTCAAATCATCCAATACCCCCCAGAAATAAGGGTAGATGGTGGTTGGATCTATCGGATCGTAATAGCGCATCCTGACTTCATCCACTTCATCAAACTCACTGTTCAGTAATATCCGCGCAGGGCCCAATAAGCTGATAGCGACAATTTGTTCGGCAACTTTCACCTCGTCACGAAAGCCCAGAATACTCAGTTGCGCATAATAAGGAGCGCCATTCAGGATGCCGTCATCCCAGATCGCAAAACTGTCAAAATCAAAATTGCCACCATTGGCACTGGCAAAGGCTATCGAAGCTGGCGAGGTGTAATTTGAAATGACCCTGATACTATCCACGCCACCGTATTGCTGATCATTCCAGACAAAACCATGCACGCCATCCGTGCTGCCATCCACCGTAGTCAGATCACCAAGACTGGTGGTTAGCGGATCATTAGTGGCAATAAAGTTGATACTGCCAAGCGCCCCTGCGGTAATAGCAAAAGTACCGGCCCCTGTGGCCGGACTATCACTGTCTTTGTCTAATCCGACAGGTTGAGTGTTAAAATCGGCGCTAATCAGGGTTTTATCAGTCACTCTGATGGTAAAAGAGGCGGCTGCCGAATTCAGCGCACCGACATTGCCATCGGCATCGATCAACCTGGCAACTAACACTCTGTCAGCGCTGACCAAACTACTGCTATTAAAAGTAACAGCCGCTAACGCGGTCTGGTAATTGGCGATGCTGGCGGTGCCACTGAGCGTTAACAGTCCGTTGTTACTGTCATAACTGCCCGTGATCCCAAGCTGATTGGTGAAACTCAACACATCGCCACTCAGGTGGTTCTGCAACTGCAACTGAGCCCCTTCAATATTGCCATCACCATCAATATCGCTGATCAGCGCTTGCTGCAGCGGCGTCATCACAGCACCACCGACCATAAAATAGCCGGCATGCTGCGCCAGCGTGACCACAGGTGCCAGTTCAACTGGCATCACCTGCATGTTGTAGGTCGGCAAGCTATCACCAGCGGTATTGAAGTTGGTTAACTCCGACACTGTATTGTCAGTCAACTCAAGTTTTGCCAGCTCGCGGCCATTGCCCAAATTAATATTAAAATACAGATCGCCATCATAACCAACCAGCGAACTCACTGTAGTGGTGGCTGGACTAAAAGTGGTCAGCACCGAAACATTACCGGTCGAGTTATAGCGAATAATTTCCCGATTGGTGGTCGTCACCACCGACTGAAAATACAGCTTATTGTCCAGCACCAGCAGATCTGCCGGCTGGTTCGAGTTGGATGCCAGCGGCGGATTATATTCCACAGTGACATTGTTGCTGCTGTCGACCGAATACAAGCGGCCATCCAGAAAATCATAGGAGACAGAAAAGAATAACTTATTGTCAAATAAGGTAAAAAAACTGATGGTTGAAGAACCATTATTATTGCCAGAGGGGGTTAACTCGGCCACTTTGGCCACTGAACCACCGGCGCTGTCGGTATAACGATATAACT
This sequence comes from Rheinheimera sp. B2H12, assembly GCF_059620065.1. Taxonomy (NCBI): domain Bacteria; kingdom Pseudomonadati; phylum Pseudomonadota; class Gammaproteobacteria; order Chromatiales; family Chromatiaceae; genus Rheinheimera; species Rheinheimera sp. B2H12. The sequence continues at coordinate 4,158,827 of NZ_CM184363.1, forward strand.
CGGTATCCAACACGGCATTGGCAGGCGACGCACTCAAATACAGATAATTGTTATAGCTTTTCATCAATCTTGGCGTCGCGGCACCAGTGGCAAAACCAGGCGCTTCGGTAATGGTCGAGCCATCCCAGTAAAACAGTTTGGAAGGATCGTTGATGGTATTCGTGTAAGAACCGCCAAAATAAAGTTTGTCGTTGTAGACTTCAACAGCGGTTGAATTGACATAATTCAGCGCGGCAGAAATCTTCGTCACGCTTTGATCCTGCGGGTTATAACGCCACAAATGATAATTTGTGCCGCTATCGTCCGTCGCAGTAAAATACAGACTGCCCTGATAAGGTGTGAAACTTTGCAGGCGCGGTTCGACCAGTGAATCCAGTTGCGCTAACACTGTCAAACTGCTGCCATCAAAATAACCAAAACCACCGGCACCATTGGCTGGTGAGAAAAAACCAAACAATTTATTATCAAACAGATAGGTTTGGCCTTTTGGACCAGCGGCACCAAATTTATTCGCCGCCATCACTAAGCCTGCGCTGTTACGGGCACTGTTGTAACCATAGAGCTGATGGATGCCAGCCGCAGTGTTGCTGGCGGCAAACACCAATGAACCGGCAGGCGCTGTGTTCACCACATTATTGGTCACGGCAAAGTTAGTGAAACCCGGCGACTGATTGCCGGAGTAATCATACACTTCAGAATTGGCCGGCAAGCTGATGGTGACGGTCTGGCCTGCGGTAATGGCAGGTGAGACAGTGAAGGTAAAAGTGCTGTCATAGTCAAAATCGCCAGCACTGATGGTCAGCGGATTGCCATCCACTTTAATCACAAATTCGTTGTAGCTGCCGTAGTAGTCGGTGGTTTCATCAAACACCAGCGTGACGGTCTGGCCATCCGCCGATGTCGCCGCACTGCTTGGGGCTGGTGCCGTGGTATCTGGCATGGTGCAAGTGACCGCGATATCAATAGTGGCACCATCGGCGTAATACACATGCTGGTAACTGTTCAGCGGTGATGTATCACAGCCGATGGCTTGCGCTGAATCATCATGATAAGCCACCACAGTGTAATAACCTGCAGTCAGCGTGGTTCTGGACTGGGTGCCGTTCGCAGTAAACTGCGGAGTATAAGCATTGGTTCTGGTGTTTAGATGGTCTGTTGTATCAGATCGCATTAATAACACCAGCAGATGCGAATTTTTGCCCGGATTTCTCACCTGGAAAGCCGAAAAATCATTCAGGGTAATATTGGCAGTGACAGCTGCCAGGCTTATTGGGCTGAATAACAAACCGAAAAAAACCAACCCCAATCTGAAAACAAACCACCATGGACTCATCTGTGTCAGCATACAAAAACTCCGTCGGACTGGTAACTCAGTGAAATAAGCTATTTTCCTTCATGAGGTCATCATCCGGCACCACACTTTAAAAACCCAATTCCGCCAGACTTAACGCCTCGCTGAAGACCACAGTGCCAGCCCCTGCTTTATATTAATTTGGGGACAAAACACAGTGCGCTGTTCGTTTAAAGTGCGGGGATTTGCCAAATAACCTAGGGCCGGACTGTCCCTCGTTCAGCCTGTATATCTAAACTCCGAAATTTCATACAAATTTGGATGGATCTGCTGTTCTTGCTATTTGTCTGAAGTATAGATTGATTCTCAAAATTACCTATTTTTGTAAGATAATTTTTCTGCAGGACGATAAATTCCCGGAAATATCGGCATCTGCCCGCTGTGGAGCCCCCCTGGGCGCGGCCCGAACATCTTGCGTCACACTGTTGATTTTGCCAGACTGCAACACTGTTTAGCGTCAGTGATGTTTTGATGTCTCTTATCATTCAGCAGTTCCGACTTAAGCGCGGTCAGCGACCGTTATTTGCCGATTATTGCTTAGAGTTTCAGCAGCAGCGTAATTGCCTGCTGGCGCCCAATGGCGCTGGTAAATCCAGTTTGCTGGCGGCTATTGCAGGTTTGCTGCCACACCAGGGCGGCGATATTTTTTGGCATCAGCGGCGTTTAACCCAAGCAGATCGGGCTGTGGCGCTAGCTTCCGACAGTGTGCCACTGCCAGATTTTCTGACTGGCCGCGCTTTATTGCAGTTACAGCAACAGATGTGGCAATTGCCGGCGCCGACAGCGTTGCTGGCGGATTTTGATTTTTTACCGCAACTGGATTGTCTGATCGCCGATTTATCCGCCGGAAACCGGAAAAAACTGACGCTGATTGCCGCCTTGATGCGTCAAGCTGAGTTGTTGTTGCTGGATGAGCCTAATATTGCGCTGGATGAACAGGCCCAACAAGCTTTATGGCATTATGTCGATCAATATCCGGGCATGATCATCGCCGCCAGCCATGATGGCGACTTATTCCAGCAACATCAGTTTAGCTTGGTGCCCCTGCATGCGATTTAATGCCTATCTGCAATTTCGCTGCGGCTGTCTGCATTATGAACTGCAATTGCTGTGGCAACAGTTGCAACAGCTCTTGCTTGGCGCCATGCTGATATTAGGTCCGGCCATCCCGGCCCTGCTGATGATGTTATTGCTCGCTTATGGCCTGTTTTACCGCGCGGATTTGCCGGCATCCCAGGCCATTTTATTAGGCTGGGCCTTGCTTTGTGCCCAAAGTCTGTTGCTGTGGTTATATCGTGATGCTTTGTTAGGGCGACGTTATCAGCTGTTTCTGGCCAGTTTGGCCATGCCACGTGCAGCAAGGTTGCTGGTCGATCAACTGCTGTTATTGCTTTGCCATCCTCTACTATGGTTGCATTTGCTGATTATCGGCAGTGCCAATTTCAGTCAGTGGCAGCAAGTCTGGCCCCAGCTTGGCTTTGCCGCACTGCAATATGCTTTTGCCGTCGCACTGCTGTATCGTGGTGTGGCACTGTTATGGCTGTTAGTGCTGAGTCTGCCGTTGTTATGGCTACCCACATTAGCACTGGCCCTGCTGGGTTGGAGCTTGTTGCTCGCTCTGCTGTGCTGCTGGCCACTGGACTGGTCTTTGCAGCGCAACAGTACCGCAGCACGGCCTTCGTTAATTCAGGCGCAGGCAACCAGCGTACCTCCATCACACCGGCCACAATGGATGCCTGCGGCATTGCAATTCTGGTGGCAGCAAACAGCACAACAACCGGCGGCTCTCCTCAGCCGCTTGTTATTGATGGCATTAGTGCTGGCACTGGGACAGGTCAGCCAAACCGAAAGACCGGATCTGGCCCCCTGGATTGGGTTGCTGGCAGCAGCCTTTTTAGTGCTGAACAGCGCAGGCTGGCAAGTCAGTCAATCGCATTTTTGTCAGCACTATGCGCTGTTTCTGGCCCAATTTCCGCCGCAGCTACGCCAGCTACAGTATGCCGGTCCGCTGTTACTGCTGCTGCTGTCTATTGCCGCCAGCAGCTTTTGTTTTGCTGATGCACTGCCAGTACAGGTGTTCTTGCCTATGGCAGTGCTGAGTTTTGCCGCTGCTTGCAGGCGACCCAATTGGCTGGTGCCAGTCTGGGTTGTCGGCACGCTACTTTCCGGGCTCTGGCTGAGTCATTGACGCTGAGATGACCGCAATTGCCGGGTTGCGACAACGCAAACGGCAGCAGCCATGTCAGGCCAGCTCAATTAACGTTCAATACAGGGTCTGGTACCGATGCTGAGTAAATGAATGGTATTTTCCGACTCAATATCCGGAACCGCCGTTTTACCAACCAGACCGATATATTTAGTCCCATTCAGTATTCTGCGCGCATAGTTGTAATGACCGTGCAGGCTGGTCGAATTACACCCCAGATAAATCGCCCAGTTTGTACCAATATCCCGCATCACCACCAGATTACCGCCGCTATATTGCTCAAATCCAGAGCTGCGGTCCGGCAAAACAGCAAAGGTTTCACCTAAGCGCTGGAACAGGAATCCAACGTTATAGTTGTGATTGGTTGGTCTGAGCACTTGGCGGCTATAAGCTCCAGCCGGAGTAATTTTATAGACCACATGTTCACGGCTGCCCAGCACCGGACTATAGTGGGAGGAATCGACCGCCAGCACAACCACACTGCCATCAGCTTGCACATCCAAATCCTGCAGATAGATAAAAGGTTTGCCAGAGGCAACGGAATTATAGATTTGAGTCGGCGCAGCTTGCGGGTTCACAGGCAAACTGACCACCTGACCCTGAATATTCTTCCATTGGCAGCCACCATCATCACTGTACATATAATACAGATTACTCCTTAAATCCGGGTGCGAAGCGCCATATTCGGTATATTGACTCCCTGGTATGGTTGGATGGTCAAAAGTGACCTCACCGGCACGATGAAAGTTATGCACCACATGCAGTCTGTTATTTTTATAAAGGGATATCGCGTAACCGCCGGCATCAAATAATCTGGCTCCGGCGGCACTGTGACAAGACGGGTTGTAGACGCTTGGATGACGGACCTTTGGCCCATTTAATTCCCCGGCATATTGGGTAAATATCTGCACCTGTTGACCGGCAATTTGCCACGGCTGCAGATAAGCCCTGTTATGACCAGCCCCTAACAGATGACTGGCTGTGGGTAAGGTATAAGGGGTCACCGATTTCCAAATCAGGCCTTGCATACTGGGAGCTGGATCATTGTTACGCGCTGACTGATAGACATAAACATAACCGGCATCATCAATCGATAAAGTCACATTCTGGTGCGGGTCCCGACTGGCCATCTCAGTACGTAATATCTGCACACTGGTCTGAGCCGTACTTCCCCTCAGTACCGCAACCCCAACCTGCATCGTCCCTGCCGGGCCATCCTGCGCAAAGGTATAATACACATCACCATTTCGCTCTATCGCCATCGGGGTATGGTTGGCAGTATAAGTGGCAAAACCACCACTATATTTTGGAATGCCGTTAAACTTTTGTGCCAGCGCATACCAGATCCCTTTGACCGGGGTTGGTGTCTGGTTGAGTATCATTTGAGTATTAGCTGCCATCAGCGTCGTGCTGGTCAGCACAGCCATGGCGGATAAAGTCAGAGACAGAGCAATCTTACGCAAAATAACCTCCTGTAATTCATCAGATAGCACTATGCTACTTAGTCACCCTAACGGATGCACCAGCCAGAAAATAAATAGAAAAAATATAAATTAATAATAAAAAACCAATGATATTAACATTTAATAATATCTTTGCTGCAGCAAACTTGCCTGACGACTCCGCCTGCAGGACAATAGCTAACTGAAACAGACTCTGGACACCCCTTATGATCGACTTTAACGATGCTGGAGACTGGGCCTGGTGTGATAACCAGTTTGCCGCCATTGAATCTTATGTCACCGCACAACAAATCCCGCATGGGGTGATTTGCGACAGCCCGGAATGGTTTACCGCGCCTTATGTTGGCCTTTGGGCAGTGGAAGATCCGGCCGATCCGGGTTTTGTCGGTTATTGGGTCCTGGCGGGTGACAGCACGGGAGTCCAACCACAGCCCGTGCCTTTTGACCATCTGAGCGCCGCCGATTTGACCGAACCACGTGAGGTACTGGCGGCATTTGCCAGTCGCTGGCGCACACTTGCGGCTGCCGCGGCGAAAGGACAACGCTGGCAAGGCAGTCCAGCCGTACCGGGTGAATTGGCGATGGCAGCAAAACAATTGGCGCGCCAAGCACAATTGCTGGCGCTGTGGGCCGCAGATGACGAACTGTGGGATAGTGAGGAATAAACCACAGCAGCCAAACCACCACAGCAGACCGCCCCTGTCTGCGACGCACAACGCCATCCATTCTCTGTCAGATGGACAGAGCAAGCCGGTCAGCGCATGCGCCGGTTTTGTTTTTACTCTCATCAAAAATTTATCAGCTTTTCCCTGCTGCAAATTGCTGGTTGCTTTCTATACTTTGGGCGTCATGTAGCCGGCCAGGCCGGGTGCTGACCTTTGCACGGATCAGGCAGCGCGTGCGCCAGCACGCCGCCAATGCAACTTGCTTCCGGATTGACGTCTGTTGGTAATCGGCTGAAGCAACACTTTGTTCATACGAGGAATCCAACATGAGTTATGCCAACCGCATTTTAGGCAGTATCCCTTATGGCACGTTGATCGGCGCTCCAATGACTGCAGCTGTGCAGGCACAGGCGCTGGCCGCTCAATCTTCAATTGATTTTATCCGCTCGGTCGGTTTTACCGGCAACAGCGATAATGAAGAATTTGGCGACGTGCGGATGGTGGTGTTTAAGTACAAAAGACGCAGTAATGAAAATACGCTGGAAGATGTCACCCTGACAGTACCGATCCTGACCATAGTGCCGATCCCCTATTTACGGATCGACGATATGACCATCGACTTTACCAGTAAAATTACCGAAGAAATGGTCAGGGAACAAAAACGTGATAGCTCAGTGGACACCAATGCTGAACTCACAGTCGGTTATAAAAGCTTTTTGTCGCCGGTGAAGGTCGATTTTAAAGCCTCGGTTTCCACCAAACACTCCTCTTCCTCTGCCAGCAGTAATAGATACAAAACTGAACACACCATCAATATCAATGTCCGGGCAGTGCAGGATGATATTCCGGGTGGTATGGGCCGGATGCTGGAAATTTTTGAATCCGCCATTGAGCAACAATCTGCTTAAGCTGAACGTTAACAACCAGCGGCAGCTTCCGGCTGCCGCCGCATGGAGCCCGTTATGGCCGAATTACAACAAGTGATTAAGACCATTATGCTGGACTTGCTGGACGCCCGGCAACAAGCCCAGCGTCTGAGCCGTGACATTGGCGAGCAACAGTTGAAGGATCCGATCCTGAGTCTGATGCCGGTGCCTGGTATCCGGATTGATGCCATTGATTTAAATCTAAAATTTGTGGTGCAAACTGACGAAAGCGATAACAGTGCCAGCCCGGAATTCAGCAAACAGCGCCAGACCACGATCACGGAACTGAGCAGTAAAACCGCGACGGCTTTGCTCAGCGATCCACAACTGAAAAAGCTGCTGCCGGCAGCACCGCCGGAACTGAGCAAAACGCTCCAGCAACAATTGCGCAGCAGTATTGATGAAAAAACCTTCCGGCTACAAAGCGACACCCTAAGCAAAAGTCTGGCCAGCAGTCTGGCTCCCCACCTGCAAAACAAACTCAACCCCGACAAACTGATCAGCGGTCAGTTAGCTTTGTTAGAAAAGGAGCTGCAGCAACAGGCAGCCAGGCAGTTACCGCCAGCAGGCAGTAAGTTACTGGTCGACAGCACAACACTGAGCAAAGTGAACGCTGATCATATCTCCAGTGTCAGCCTGAAATTATCACTGGATGACTATGAATGGAAATCAATGGATGAACAGGACCGGCTGACGCCAGTGCGCTGATAAAGGAAATTTTATGAGACAAATACATGATTTTTCAGGGATCCTTGCAGCCCATGTCCGGGCACTCATTGAAGCTGAAGCAGAAAGCGCCGCCACTACTGCCGAATTTATCCAGCAGGTTGGTTTTGAACAGGACAGTAAAAATCCGAACCGGCGTCAGGTGCGGATGATGAGTTTTCAGTTGCCAAGGCGCAATAACGAAGGAGGCGTCAGCTTACATCAGATTGAGATCCCGTTGCTGTCACTATTGCCAGTGCCGCTGTTAACCATTGAAAAAGCTGAGCTGAATTTTGATCTGACCATTGAAGATATTATTCAGACCGACAACAGCAAAGATCCGAACTCAGTCGCGCCGAAAAAAAGCCCGCGTTTGCTCACTTCAATTGCCCGTAAAACGCCAGTCAAAGCAGACCAAAGCACGGGGAGCAATAAAAGTAATGTTGATCTGACGGTAAAAATCACCTTAAGCCAGGGCGATTTCCCGCTCGGACTGGAAAAACTATTACAACTGGCCGATTTAAGTAGTCTGGACCAGTTAGTCGATAAAAAAGCCTGATGGCCACAGGCCTGGAGTCGATGTTATGCCTATAGCCCCTGGATTTCCCTGTCCGCAATGTCAGCACCAGATCCCTGTCAGCCTGCCGGATCTGCTGAGCCGTCAGGCTTTACAATGTCCATTCTGCGGTTTGCAACTGCAACTGGTGGCGGAACAAAGCAGCGCGGCGCTGGAACTGGCCAGCACCGCGCTGAACCAAATCCAGCACACCGGGCAGAACTGGCAACAACAACATGCCGCAGTGCTCACCCCGACCCCGACCCGACACAGCCGCCGCGCCAGAACAAGTAGGCGCGGCAATTCAGCAACAAAAACAAGGAGCAATTCAGATGACAACGAGCAGCACTAGCAGCGCCTATCATCCGGCACAGCATCCTACTTTACGCCGTTTTGCCCAGGGTGAAGCCGTCGCGCGTTTACAGCGCCGGTTAGCCGCTCACCTGCCCAACTTGCCTGCCAGCACTTTTGTCGATGCTCAGTTTGGTCCTGAGACTGAAAAGCAGTTGAAAAAATTTCAGCAACAAGCCGGTTTGCAAGTGGATGGCGTGGCCGGCGAACGCAGCTGGCGTGCATTGTTAGCAGCCCCAGGTCAGACCGCGACACCGCAGAGCGCCAGCAACACAGATCGGGCTGTGGCAGCAGCGCAGCCCGGCACTGAACTCAATCAGCTCCAGCGTTGCCTGAAACGGCTTGGCCATCAATATCTGGATGATGGTCAAGCATTTCATCTGAATCTGGTTGGTATTCGCAGTCCGTCAGCCCATATCGACAGCTTTGACGATGAGCTCTGGCTCAGTTACCGCGACGAACAACAACAACCACGATTTCACCGTTTTGCCCTGACCACAGATCCAGGTAAAACCTATACCCAGCAGCAACTGCTTAACCCTGCCGGGGCGGCCATTTTACAACCAGGTCAGTATCTGAATGTGTATCAGATCGGTCGCCATAACAATAAATATCAGGCGCTTTGTCAGTTAGGCGGGGAAGTTCGGGTCTGGCGCGATGCCAATCGCGATGCTGTGCTGGACCGGGGTGGTAAAACCTATCAGGGCTATTTTGGTATTAATATCCACCGCGCCAGCAGTAGTGCTTCGAGTAAAGTCGGCGCTTATTCGGCCGGTTGCCAGGTGCTGCAAAAAGCCAGCGATTTTGACTTGCTGATGGCGCTGGCGAATAAATCCCGTCAACTGCGCGGCAACCATTTTAGTTACACCTTGCTTAATCAGACTGATTTATAGCGGCATCAACCAGTTGTTGCCCGCTCGTCAGTTGGGGTAAGCTTTGGATCAGCAGCTGTAATAAAGGCTCCTGTTGCCGCTCCGGCCGGTAGCCAAAGTGCAACTGCACTTGTTGCAGCGCGGGTCCGAGCAACACTACTTCGCCACTGGCACAGGCCTGTTGCGCTGTGCCTGCATGCAATAAACCAATCCCCACGCCACTGGCGATTAAAGTGCGGGTCACATGCTCCTGATCGACCTGGATCAGTTTGCGTGGCCGAAACTGCTGCTGCTCAAACACTTGTTCGGCGGTATAGCCGCAACAGCTGGTCGGCGCCGGGCAAATCCAGGGCAGAGTCGCCAGTTGCTGCCATTGCGCGCTACTCAGCATTGCGGTAGTCAGCGGCAATTCGATCCCGCTTTGCTGCCAGGCTGCCGGCGCCGCCAGAAAAATACCGAACTGCTGCAACACAATACTCTGTAACTGTGAAGTCGCAGGCAGCGGCAGTGGCGCAAACTCGGTATAAAAACCGGCATCAAGACTGCCATCCGCAATTTGCTCAGCGATTTCCAGCGTAGAGCCATAACGCAATACGATCTCTAGCTCAGGCGCACTATCGCTCAGTTGGCTCAGTAACTGCCCCAACAGCTGCGCGCTGGGACTGCGGTTTGAACCCAGTCGCAACGTCGCGGGCAATTCAGCCTTCAGCCGGCGCGCATCAGCCAATAGCTGCCGCTGTAATTGCAACATCTGTTCGGCTTGCCCCAGCAGTGCCAGTGCTGACGGCGTCAACTGCATGCCCTTAGCATTGCGTTCGAATAACCGCAGCCCCAACTGTTCTTCCAACCCCTTAATATGCGCACTGACCGCCGGCTGACTCAGGTATAACAATGCAGCCGCTTTGGTAATGCTGCCGTGTTTAGCGACGGTGACAAAGGTTTTTAACTGATAAATTTCCATCACAGTCCTCACATTCAACAGGCAAAGGCGGCCGCGTGGCCGCCCCTTTATTTAAGCAAAAGGCCACAACCAGCCGCTGAGGTAGATGCCAACACCAAACATCAGATGATTCGCCAGACTTCTTAGCCTGGCCCGCCACGGACTTGCAGTGTTCGCGGCGGCAATGCCGAGGCCAAAAGCCGGTTGCATCAGCAAAAATGGCAATAACACAGTGCTGCCGCCCAACCACAAGGCTGGGCCGATTTCAGGCTGACGTAACCATTGGCCTTGTTGCCACCATAACAAAGGCAACACAAAACTGATACCTATCAGATAATGCAGCAGCCAACCGAGCACACATTCGGCCTGTTGTGGTGCTGCTTTGCTGATGCTCTGGTGGCAGAACTGACCCTTTGGCATCAGACTGAACCAACGACCGACCAAACAATAATTTGGCGCCGGCACCGCGAACAGCCTTGTGAGCAACCAACTCCAGCAGTCCAGCACTAAAGTTGCACCTATGCCAAGCCACAGTGCCGCCAGTAATAATTCCGTCAAGCTCATGGCTGCTCCGCTGCCGTCGGTTGCTGCATCAATGCATTGGTTAGTCGCCCGACGATCGGATTGAGCAGCACAATCACCACAAAAGCCAGTGGAAAAGCCAGACTCCAGGCTGCCAACCATTGCTGAAAAAACAGCGCAGACCAACCGAGGTTGAAGCTGGTCACTAACGCTGACATCAATAACGACATCAGGCACGACATCAGTAAACTAAACACATAAGGCCGATATTTCATTGCAAACATCTTTTTTCTCCACAGTAGGACAGTCAGAGGTTTTAGTCTGACGCAGTAGTTGCATGGAGGCTAATTGCAAATTTAACGGTCAGCCCTCAGCTTTACTGAGGTCCTGTTCCGGCTGATGGTGCTGCTGGTTGTGATTGGTACTGGTATGAGCAGACTAGCGGCAGTTTGCATTTCAATCTAAAACGATTAAGCTTGAATTTTAACCAGCAGGAGCAACCAAGCTTTGGCCAACTTTAGTCACTTTTGCCGCAATGCCCCGCTCTGCCTGTTATTGATGTGCTACAGCCAGACACTGTCAGCCAACACGCCAGAACCTGAGTTATATCAGGAGCAATACCGGCCCCAACTGCATTTCAGTCCGGCCCGGCAATGGATGAACGATCCCAATGGGCTGGTCTATTTCGATGGCGAATATCATCTGTTTTATCAGTATCACCCCTATAGCAATGTCTGGGGCCCAATGCACTGGGGTCATGCCGTCAGCCGGAATTTATTGCATTGGCAGGAATTCGCACCAGCTTTATACCCGGATCAACTGGGCACCATTTTTTCCGGCAGCATCGTGATTGATCACCACAATAGCAGCGGCCTCGGGCAACAAGGCATCGCACCTATGGTGGCCATTTTTACCTATCATGACCAAATGGCGGCCAACAGCGGCAGTCAGAATTTTCAAAGTCAGGGACTGGCCTATAGCCTGGACCGTGGCCGCAGCTGGCAGAAATACCACGCCAATCCAGTGCTCGCCAATCCGGGCAAGCTGGATTTTCGTGATCCCAAAATCAGCTGGCACGCCGCCAGCAAACGCTGGATCATGACACTCGCAGTGAAAAATCAGCTGAGCTTTTACAGCTCCAGCAATTTATTGCAATGGCAACATCTCAGTGATTTTGGCACTGAACTACAGCTAGGAGGTGTGTGGGAATGCCCGGACCTGTTGCCAATGACGATTGCTGGCAGCAACAACCGCAAATATGTGTTGCTGGCCAGTATCAATCCAGGTGCCCCCAATGGGGGCTCTGGCACTTTTTATCTGGTCGGTCAGTTTGACGGCCAGCAATTTCTGCCGGACCGCCAGCCCAATGGCGAGCTACAACTGCAGTGGCTGGATTATGGCACCGACAATTATGCCGGTGTCACTTTTGCCAATCTGCCGGCCGGACGGTCCGATCCGCTGCTGATTGGCTGGATGAGCAACTGGAACTACGCCACCACAGTGCCAACGCAACGCTGGCGAAGTAGTATGACGCTGCCGCGCCAGCTGCAACTACAGCAAATTGGCAGTAAGGTGTTGCTCACCTCAACCCCGCTGGCAGAATTGCAAAGCCATCAGCAGTTAGTCCAGGAATGGCCAGGCCGCACTTTGGCAGCCGGCGCGGTCTGGCAACAACAATGGCCGTTACAACCCGGTGACAGCAGCAGACTGCAACTGGAATTGCAGCCTGCTACCGCCGGAAAATTCACGCTGCAACTTGGCAATGGTAAGCAGCAACTGCAGTTACGCTTTGACTTGGCCAAGCGGCAACTGATCCTCGATCGTTCGGCAGCGGGCGAAGTCAGTTTCAGTAATACGTTCGCCGCCTTGCAACAAGCGCCGCTTTTTCTGCCAGCGACGGCAGCCAGCCTGAAGTTAGATCTGATCCTGGATCAAAGCTCGCTGGAGCTTTTTATCAACGATGGCAGCACAGTGCTGACCAGTCTGTTTTTCCCAAGCTCAACTTTTCGGCAGTTCAGCCTGCACACAGAACAAGCGCTGAGGATCAAAAGCGGCCAGGTTTACCGGTTGCCCTCGGTGTGGCCAAAGGCTGCAGCAGTGACGCCTTTACAGCCATAGCAGCATCAGCCAGTTCTTCATCCTCAAAACAAAGGCCGCTATAAAGCGGCCTTGCTTGTAACAAGAGTCAGCGTCAGAACTGATAGCGTAACAATAGCTGCCAGTGACTGACAGCGTTCGGCGCTAGGTCCAACTGCTGCACCGCCACCCCCAGTTGCCAGTCGGCTGCTAACTGATAATTCAGCTGCAGACCGTAAAACAGATCTGTGCCTTCGGCTGTGGTTTTTTTCACGCTGTCTCCCATCTGACTGCGGATACTGCTATCCCAGCGCATCAGCCCGACTGGAAGTTCCAGTTGGAAACTGTCGTTTTGCCACAAGGTCCAGCGTGCTGCCAGCGTCCAGCCATCGACCAGCACCGGACTGACCGCTTTGACCAATTCATGGTATTGCGCCGGTGTCAGACTGTCACTTTTGATATTGACGCCGGCTTTACCCAAGTCAAGGTAACCCAGTTCCAGCCCCAGCCGCGGCAGCAACTGATAACCAAGATTCAGGCTGTACGACTGGCTCTTTTTATCAAAATCCAGCAACACCCCGGCTGGTGCCTGCGTTGCCAGCCGGCTTTCGACCACATCGGCCCGGCTCAGCCCAACACCAGCCTGGCCATACCAATCACTAGCTGCCTGGCTGGCTGGTGCCAGCAACACCAAGGCGCTGGCCAGCAGCCGTTGTTTGCGCCGCAACACCACAGCTGCCGCTAATCCCAGTACCAGCCACAGCGTCAGACTGCCGCCGCTCGACTTGTTGCTAATCATCACATCCACATAAGCCTGCACTGTAACTTTGACCTCGGCACTGGCTTCGCCACCCACACCATCCTGTACGGTATAGCGGATGGTATCGACGCCGTTAAAACCACGTTTTGGCGTATACAGCAGCTTTTGGTCAGCACTAATAGTCACAGTGCCTTGCACCGCAGTGGCTGCACTGATAGTCAACCGCTGGCCATCATCGTCTTTATCGTTGGCAAGCACCGCAATGCTGATCGCGGTTTTATCATCCGTCGACGCCGTATCGTTCAACGCCACCGGCGCCGTATTGGCAACCACGCTGATGCTCAGTTCAGCACTGGCAGTACCGCCTTTGCCGTCGGTGACACTGTAAACCAGCACATCAGTGCCGATAAAATCTGCATTGGGCAGATAACTCAGCTGTTGATCCGCCAACACTGTCACCACACCAAAACCGGCCACCGCCTGACTAACCGTCAAGGCATCTCCATCTGCATCACTATCATTGGCTAATACATTCACCACCACAGCAACATCGCCGAAGGTGCTGGCTGCATCGGCCTTCGCGACCGGCAGTTGATTGCCATCCAGTGCCACAGCCACCCCACCCGGGTCGACAATAGCCCCGTTGGCGATACCATCGGCATCATTCGGTCCACCATCCTGCACTGTCACTTGCACACACCAGTGCCCTTCGGTTAAACCGGCACTCCAGCTGGCATCACCCGGCGGTGGACAATAACCACGTTCGCCCTGGCTACTGGCCACCGAGTTACGGCTATTGCTGACAAAATCGACCCAACCCGTCATCTCAGAGAACTTGCGATACACCGCATTGGCCGGCACCGGTAACCGTTGTGGTAACACCAGGCTGTAACTTTGACCCTGCTCTGGCAAGCCATAAGCAATAAAGTCAAAGATCCCGCCGATATTGACGGCAGCCGTATCCGTATTCACCGCGTCTTTACTGATTTGCAGACCCCCGGCATCGGTTGTCGCAGCGATAGTACCCAGACGTAAACAAACGCCCGGATCCCCTTCAGCGACAAACTCGGTTTGACCCAGCAATTCAGTTGGCATCACGTTACATTCACTTAACGCATCCAGATAATCCGGAATACCATCATTATCGCTATCAGCAAAACCTTCCTGTTCGTCCGGGATTAAATCACCATCGGAATCGGCAGTTGTGAGTGTCGGTAAGGCCGGCCGGATCACCACAAAGACCCGGTTGCTGGCCGAAAGTGTGGGCGTGCCATTGTCAGTGGCGGTATAGCTGATTTCATACAAGCCTGGCGCTTGTTCAGCCGGATCAAACCGCAGTTCGCTGGTCGTGCTGGTGACATTGGTCAGTTTTTCAACACGCCACTCACCGCTGACTTGATCATTGCTATTAGCATCCGTCACAGTGGCATTGATCGTAACTTCACCCGCATCCTGACTCACCGTCAGCCGGTTTTCGCCTTGTTGCTGCACAGCCAACGCCACCACAGGCGCAATATTGCTATCACTAATCACAATCCGGCTACTGCGCTGACTACCACGGTTGAGGCTATCATCCAGCGTCACCATGATATCTTCATTGCCTTCAACCTGACTGTCTTCCAGCACAGTAAAGCGCAGTTGCGTACTGGTACCGCTGCTAATTTCAGCCACACCAGCCACCAGGGTATGGTCGTTGCCATCGGCACTGCCCGTGACGGTATAAGGCACCTGCACCGGATACACTGGCGCCGGTCCATTGAGGATAATATCGACCACCACCTCATTGCCTTCGCTGACCAGCTGATCTTTGCTCAGCGACACCAGCGGACTGACATTCACTTTCTGCGCTTTGGTGGCGGTATTGCCCGCCGCATCCGTCGCTTGCCAGTACACCAGATGGGCGCCTGGCGCAAAGAACAAGCTACCATTGATCAAGCTCACCCGCAGCCGCCGGCCGTTACTATCCACAGCAGTGGCTGTGCCTAGCGGCACCCGGGTAAACAAGGCCGTGGCATTGGTGTTGATATCCGCTGGCACTGTGATCACCGGCAAGTTGTTCGCATCGCCACCTGTAATAATCAGACTGACCTCAGCCTTGGCCCGGCCGCCCTTCCCATCAATCAGGGTATAACTCAGGCTGACTGGTCCAACGTACAACTCAGGCACGGTCAAGGTTAAGCCCTGAGCATTCAATACCACAGTGCCAACACTGCTGGAGGCGCCGTCAATCGTCAGCGTATCGCCATCCACATCCGAGTCATTCGCCAGCACATTGAGTCCATACTGATGATTGGCGCTACGTGCCAAGGTATAGCTGTCATTGACTGCCACTGGCGCATCATTGACTGGCGTCACCTGGAAGCTGATGCTGGCAGGTTCAGACGCGGCGACCGCATCCTTCGCCACATAGCTCAGGCTATCGGTGCCTTGGTAATCTGCCGCAGGTGTGTACACCAGGGTATTGCCTGACAGTGTGGCCGTGCCATGTTCAGGCTGACTGACAATGTCAAAACTCAGTACATCGGCATCCTGATCTTCCCCGATGAGCGTCAAGGTCACCGAACTATCTTCTGCCAGCGTCACTTCCCTGCCAGTCACCACCGGCACATCGTTGACGTTGTTGACAGTAAGAGTAAAGGCGGGCAGTGCCGCCGAGAATTCGCCATCACTGACACTGATCACAATACCTGTGGTGACACCGACATCAGCGTTCGCCGGAGTACCGGTTAAGGCCCCGGTGGCAGCATTGAACGTTGCCCAGCCTGGTTTATTGACAATACTAAAAGTTAGCGTTGTGCCGGTATCTGCATCTGTCGCGGTTGGCGTGAAGCTATACAGACTATCTTCCTGCACTGAGGTCTGTGCAGTCCCGCTAATGTCCGGGCTGACATTGTAACGTTTCAGCACAGTGGCAGTGGCCGCAGCGCCGGTATTGCCAACGCTATCCATCAGAGTCACATTCAGCTGCAAGGTGCCTTCAGCCAGCGCACTGACATTGATACCACCCACCTGCTGATTGGCAGCAGTAATCAGTGCAGTCCCGGTCACAGTGTTGCTGCCATCAGAAATCACATAGTTGTAGCTTGCACCCACTTCAGCACCAGCGAAGACAAAACTCAGTGCATTGTGGTTGCTGGCATCAATCCGGTTTTGCTGAATTGCCACGCTATAACCAGACGGTGGTAATAAATCAATTGTCAGTTCATTGCTGGATACATCAGTACCGACATTGCCTTGGGTATCGGTCGCGCTGACCGCCACCTCGTAGACACCATGCGCCAGCGCTGCCAGTTGATTATCCGCCAGGGTCCAGCCACCATTGCCGTTATTGACCGGCACATAGCTATTGCCGCCTACGACCAGGCTTAACACCGCGGTCGTGTCATCGACAGTCCCTGTCAGCGCTGGCGTCGAGTCGGCAGTTGCCAGCGTACTGACGGTCACCACAGGCGCCACAGCATCCTGAGTGATAGTAGCGACATCCACAGCCCCAGAGACGTTTCCTGCTTTGTCTTTGACAATTATCACAAAGTTATTCTCAGCATCCTGCGTTAATGCTGCACTTAGCGACCAACTACCGCTTGTTTCTGCACCAACGAGCCCAGTTGCCAACACCGTATTGTTATCCGGCACTCCGTTATTGTCGGCATCCGCGAACAACTCGACACTAACCCCATCTTCGGCATGACTACCGCTGATTAATTGCGTGCTGGTATTCACTGCAATGGCGCTCACCGGCGTGGTGATCACCGCAACCGCAGGCGCAATAGAGTCTTCAGTAATGGTCGGCACATCCACAGCCGGTGACAAATTACCCGCGGCATCTTCTGCCACCACCACAAAGTTGTGGGCGGAATCAGCCGTTAATGGCTGCAACAGCGTCCAGTTGCCATCTGCATCCACCACTACAGTTGCCAGCTCAGTGCCATCGGCACTGCCATCATTGCCTGTGTCATTGTATAAATGAATTTTCAGGCCAATTTCAGCATGGGTACCGCTAATTTGATAATTCGGCGCGTTGACAAACAACGCTTGCGCCGGATCTGTCACCACCGCCAGCACCGGCGCTGTGGTATCTACCTGAGCCGCACTGTTCTGAACGCCACTGAAGTTCAGGTTGGCGGCATTGTTGCCGGTATCTTTGATGCTGGCACCGTTTTGCAGTGACAAGCCATTGCTGGCAACAGCGACCCCAGTGCTGCTGGTATTTTCACCCGGCTGCACTGTATAGCTAAAGGTTAACACGCCGGCGTTATTGCCGGTCAGCACTGCCTGACGGCTGACGCCACCAATCTCAATGCTCAGACTGTAATCTGCGTTCGTCCCCGATAACACCAGGTTTTCACTAAAGGTCAGGCTAAAGCTGATGCTGCTGCCGGCTTTATAATCCCCGTCAACAATGCTCAGCGTATTAAGCTGCGGAATTTCGGCATCTTTTGCCACCGTGGCTATCGCCACCGGATTGTTACTGTTACCGGCGGCATCGGTCAGCAACAGACTGGCCGTTAACTGCCCATCGTTTAAGCCGCTGACATTCAGACCACTGATTTGTTGATTGGCAGCGGATACCACAAAAGAATCCTGCACCGGACTGCCGCCATTGTTACTGCTGATGCTGTATTCGGCCGTGGCGCCCACTTCAGCACCACTGAGGCTGAAACTAACCGCCGCCTGATTGGCATCTGTCACTGAAGCTTGATCAAAGGCAAAACCACCAAGCGCTGGTGCCGTGATATCAATCACCACCGCCAGTGGTGCTGAGTCGACACTCTGGTTGCCAGCGATATCTGTGGCTATCGCCACCAGGTTGTGATTTCCAGCCGTTAAGCCAGTCACAGCCAAGCTGTAAGCACCATTATTATCCGCCGCGACTGAGGTTAAGCCGCCATCCAGACTTGAACGGATCCTGACACTGGCACCGTTTTCTACCGCACCTGAGCCACCTTGCAGGCTGATATTCTGCAATTTAGTCAGATTATCAGTCGTGCTGCTACCGCTATCTGAGGCTTCGGCTAAATCCGGTGCTGCGGGTTGAGACGGCGCTGTGGTATCAATGGTGATAGCTAAGGCCCCTGATGGCGCCAGTGCTGGGTTACCGGCCGAGTCTGTCGCCGTTGCCGTGATGGCATAACTGCCATCCACCAAGGCTGAACCACCAGCGATAGTCAAACTCCATACACCGCTGCCATTGGCCTGCACTGTGCCCAGACTGGTCGCGCCAGCAAACACTTCTACCGTGCTGTTTGCTTCCGCTGTACCACTGAAGGTCGGTGTAGTGACGTTGGTGATGTTATCGCTATTGCTGGAACCACTGTCAGCCGCAGCAACTAAATCTGGCTGTGCAGGTGCCGCTGGCGCTTCCGTATCGACCGCATAGTTATTGGAGGTGGTGCTGCCAGTGCCGCTATTACCAGACGTATCTGCTAGGCCGCTATTGTCTAATGTCAGCACATTACTGGCAGCCGTGGCGCTGGCCACTGGCGTCAGGGTGGCAGTCCAGGTGATGCCACCATCACTGCTGCTCAGGGCGGATAAACTGCCATTGTCGACACTCACATCCGCGACAGTAAAACCAGTCACAGCTTCACTGAAACTGAAGGTCACTGTCGTCGTTTCGCCGATACGCAGCGCTGTATCCGCCACCACTATGGTCGCTGTCGGTCTGGCCGTATCAATACTGTAATTATTGGAGTCTGTTGTCCCTGTACCCGCATTACCAGCCAAATCTGCCACGCCGCTATTATTTAGCGTAATCAGATTGCTGGTATCGGTCATATCGGCTGTTGGCGTAAAAGTCGCTGTCCAGCTGATGCCACCATCACCACTGCTGACGGCAGTTAAAGTGCCATTGGCTATCGTCAGATCGGCATTGGTAAAACCGGTCACTGCTTCACTGAAATTAAAGGTCACCAGCGAGGTTTCGCCTGCAGTCAATGAAATCTCAGCCACCACTATTGAGGCGGTTGGCCGGACAGAATCTATCGCATAGTTATGCGAATCCGTGGTACCAGTACCAGCATTACCTGCTGCATCCGTCACCCCCGTGTTATCCAGGGTAATCACATTGCTGGCATCAGTGATATTGGCGTTTGGCGTCAAGGTCGCGGTCCAGGTGATACCACCGTTGCTGCTACTGACTGCGCTTAAAGTACCGTTTGCTATCGTGAGATCCGCATTGGTAAAACCTGTCACTGCTTCGCTGAAAGTAAAGGTTACCGCAGAGGTTTCACCGATAGCTAAAGAACGATCAGCCAGCACTATGCTGGCTGTTGGCCTTGCTGTCTCTATGCTGTAATTGGCAGAGTTGCTAGAACCTACACCGGCGACGCCGGAAACCACGCCAATGACGCCTGTATTGTCGACACTGAGCAAATTCGTCGCTGCTTCAACATTGACAGCGGGTGTAAAGGTCGCAGTCCAGGTCAAACCACCATCGTTACTGCTCAGGCCGCTTAAACTGCCATTTGCCACACTGATATCATCACTGGTAAAGCCAGTAACGGCCTCCGTAAATGTCACAGTCACTAATGAGGTTTCGCCAGCCACTAAAGCCGTATCGCTTAGGGTGACACTGGCCACTGGCCCTTGTGTCTGCACATTAAACAGATTTGATAACACCAGCCCCGAACCGGCATTGCCGGCTAAATCTCTGATAGCTCCGGCATTAAATCCCATCTGGTTGCCGTTACTGAGGGTATTGCCCGGCGGTGTCAACAAACCAGTCCAGGTTTTTCCGCCATCGGCTGAACTTAGCGTGCCGAGGGAGCCGATGCTCAAACTCATACTAGCACTACTGAAATTAGTCACTTCTTCGCTAAACGTAATCGTCACTAACGAGGTTTCACCAGCAGTAAGCGTGGTATCGGCGATCACTATAGTCGCCGTTGGCCGGACTAAATCTATGACAAAATTGCTCGAATTAGTGGTGCCAGTACCGGCATTCCCTGCTACATCCGTCACACCCGTGTTATCCAGGGTAATCAGGTTGGTGGTGTCCGTCGTACTGGCGGTTGGCGTAAATGTCGCTGTCCAAGTGATGCCGTTACTACTGCTGACACTACTCAAAGTACCGTTGTCTATCGTGAGATCCGCATTGCTAAAACCTGTCACAGCTTCGCTGAAGGTAAAAGTCACCGCAGTGGTTTCACCTATCGTCAGAGAATTATCTGCCAGCACTATGCTGGCTGTTGGCCTTGCTGTCTCTATGCTGTAATTGGCAGAGTTGCTTGCACCCACACCAGCGATGCCGGAAACCACACCAATGACGCCTGTATTGTCGACACTGAGCAAATTCGTCGCTACTTCAACATTGACAGTGGGTGTAAAGGTCGCAGTCCAGGTCAAACCACCATCGTTACTGCTCAGCCCGCTTAAACTGCCATTTGCCACACTGATATCATCACTGGTAAAACCGGTAACGGCTTCTGTAAATGTCACAGTCACTAATGAGGTTTCGCCAGCCAATAAAGCCGTATCGCTTAGGGTGACACTGGCCGCTGGTCCTTGTGTCTGCACATTAAACAGATTTGATAACACCAGCCCCGAACCGGCATTGCCGGCTAAATCTCTGATAGCTCCAGCATTAAACCCCATCTGGTTGCCGTTACTGAGGGTATTGCCCGGCGGTGTCAGCAAACCAGTCCAGGTTTTTCCACCATCGGCTGAACTTAGCGTGCCGAGGGAGCCGATGCTCAAACTCATACTAGCACTGCTGAAATTAGTCACTTCTTCGCTAAACGTAATCGTCACTAACGAGGTTTCACCAGCAGTAAGCGTGGTATCGGCGATCACTATAGTCGCCGTTGGCCGAACTAAATCTATGACAAAGTTGCTCGAATTAGTGGTGCCAGTACCGGCATTACCTGCTACATCCGTCACACCCGTGTTATCCAGGGTAATCAGGTTGGTGGTGTCAGTCGTACTGGCGGTTGGCCTAAATGTCGCTGTCCAGCTGATGCCGTTACTACTGCTGACACTACTCAAAGTACCGTTGTCTGTCGTCAAATCCGCATTGGTAAAACCTGTCACTGCTTCGCTGAAGGTAAAAGTCACCGCAGTGGTTTCACCTATAGTCAGAGAATTATCTGCCAGCACTATGGTGGCTGTAGGACGCACTGTATCTATGGTGTAATTGTTCGAGTCTGTAGTGCCGACACCAGGATTACCAGCCAGATCGGCAACACCGGCTTTATTCAGCGTAATAAAATTGCTGGTATCAGTCATATCGACGGTTGGCGTCAAAGTTGCCGTCCAGGTGGTGCCACCATCCACGCTGCTGACGTTGCTTAATGTACCATTGGCTATGGTCAGATCGGCATTAGTAAAACCAGTGACAGTTTCACTAAAAGTGAAAGTCACCAGCGAGGTTTCGCCAATCCGTAGCGCGGTATCCGCCACGACTATCGTAACAGTTGGCGGATTGGTGTCGCCCCCTCCGCCACCTCCTAAGCATTGATTATATAAAGCCTCGCACTCAGCAAAGGTATTCCCCTCGACAACTTTAGTTCTATAGTTCAAACCACAAGGAGTCCCACTCGGATGAAGAGTGAGATAAGAAGCCGAGTCGCTAGCATTGGGGCAACTTACGTAACTCGCATTTGGAGGAAAGTCGCTTGAGAACTCTTTTCTAAAACTTAATCTGTCACCGGAGCCCGAAGCCTGCTTCAATTGCCCAACTTTAAATAAGCCCTGTGCTTTTAGTTGCGCCAACAGCTCAGTGGCTGGCTCTACCACCTGTTGCTGCTCTGCCTGCTGCGGCTGACCAAAAGCGGCAAAAGGATTGCTTTGTTGCTCAGTGCTGCGGCTCTGGCTGGACGCCTGAGGCGCTGCTATCACTGTGCGTTTTTGCATAGCGCGGGACACTGAACTGCTGCGCACTGAAGCCTGCACAGGTTGCGCCAACAGTAAGGCTGGCCACAAGGCTTTAAGACCTGCTTTGAGGGCTAAGGTATGGGGTTTGGACTTCATGGGTACATCCTTGGATTAATCACTGTCTGTGTTTCATTCTGTTGCGGCCAGAGGCGGAAAACAGAAGTGGTTGCGCATGCGGGGGTGTTCAGGCTCAATCA
The DNA here is from genome assembly GCF_059620065.1 of Rheinheimera sp. B2H12. NCBI lineage: Bacteria > Pseudomonadati > Pseudomonadota > Gammaproteobacteria > Chromatiales > Chromatiaceae > Rheinheimera > Rheinheimera sp. B2H12. The sequence continues at coordinate 4,181,288 of NZ_CM184363.1, forward strand.
GCTCCGGAAAACTGCAATTGGGCAATACCGCCACATCATAAATCTGGTCCACATTTCCGGTGAACTTAAGATTGGCGATGGTTTCGGAGCTGTCAAGGTCAAATAACCAGATACCGGAATAAGTTTCGGTATATTTTTCAGCCAAAGGAGCGGGGACTGTCACATCGCTTTGCCGCACCTTTGACAAACCTAATATTAAAATGGGGCCATAAAAGTCCATGCCCCTGGTAAAACCTGGCACTTCAGCCAACACTGTATTCTGGCCTGTCGCTGGATCATAACAACACAACTGGCCTTCACCTGAGTTACAGTAATACACTTTGCCGCGGTAATAACGCGGCGAATGTGGCATGGCCAGGCCCCGCAGCAAAATTTTGTTTTGCTGCACATCTATTAAAGTGCCGTCTAATTTATTGCCTTTGCGCCATAAATCAAGTTTGTTGAAAGTAGAAAAGGTTGTGACATAAGCAGGTTTGCCGTCTTTTAATGTCATGCCATTTAAATGGCAGCGATCTTCTGGCACTAACTCAGAAATAAAATAGGGCTTCCAGCGTGGAATAAAACTGGCATCAGGGCTTAAAGTGCATAAACAGGAAAAACTGGCGTTCACAGCCCACAAGCCTTCTGTTCCCCAATCGATGTCATGAATATTGATCATGCCCGTGTAATGCGCGCTGCGGGCTATAAAGCAGCTATCTACCCGTTCATCTAAGGGTGCCATCAACTGCTCGTCAAACGCTGCAAGTTGTTGTTGCTGCACTTTCATTTGCGCTTGTTGCTCGGCACTGAGTTGTTGTTCTTCCACACCTTCCGCCAGCTCAGGGGCAACTGCTTTGGGTTCTGCTGCAGCAGGCGTTTTCGGTTTTATTCGGGGGGCGGTAATATCTTGCTCTATCGGCACTAACGGCTGTTTAATTTGCTGCAGCAAACCATCTTCGCGCTGAAATTTAATCACCTGGGTAAAGGTGCCCAGTGTCAGGCTGTTCTCTGTAACACTCAAGCCCATAGGGCGAGGAAAGCTTTTGTAGTTTATATCCAACCGCTCGCCATCACTGCGAACCAGCATTAAACGGCCTGCCTGATAAGAGGTAAAGGCCAAAGCTATGTTCAGTTGCTTGAGTAAAGCAGGCAAATTAGCACTGTATTCAGCGTTGTAATCCATCACCTGATACAGGTCCTGAGGCTGGTCCTTGGTTGCGTTTTCATTTTCAAGCATGACGACATTCCATTATTCAGGAAAACATGAGGATTTTTTTTTCATAATCCCACAATTTTAGTTATGCCGTATACAGTTAGCGCTTTTAATTCATCGCGATAGTTCCCGCAGTTTTTTCTGTAAAGTGATTAAATCCGGTTTTTGATTCTGCTTAAGCAAACCTAACAACTGACCACTGACATAGGCAGCAGCAGCCGAAGTGCCATTAAATCTCTGTCCCACTTGTGTTGGAAAGTGCAACTGATGTGTTCCTGGAGCCATTAAGTCGACGCATGGTCCATAGTTAGAAGCGACCATTAAACGTTGTGCAGAATCCAATGCGGCCACAATAATTGCGGCAGGCAGTTGGCTAAATGCATTATCTTTACATGCATCCAGCCGATTATTGCCTGCAGCAAACACCAAATAAGGTTGCTCTTGTTCAGACCAGTCGTGTAGCAAATCAAATAAAGGTTCAGGTAAAAAAGCCAATATCCAACTGCTGTTGACTAGATCCGCTTGCATCATTCGGGCGACAGCAAAAGCCAATACGATATCCGAAGTCCAGCTTGATACCTGCCGAATGCTGATAAGCTCAATAGGCTGCTGTGCCTTTGGGTCTAAGCCACCAGACTGCGCCACTAAGCTCAGTACTTTGTCGCCATGTTTATCTTGTGCTGTTTTAGGGCTGGCGTCGGCAAGTTTTAGGTCTGCGTCATACTGCACAAGTTGGCGAAAACCACTCTGGTCCACGACATGCGGTGAAAAACCATCATCGATCACTGCGAATCTGATTGGGCGTTGCGGTTTTTGCGCTGTCTCTGGGGTGAGCGTCTGGTATTCTGACAGGTCTGACGCCAACTCGGCTTTTTGCCGCTGTTGCTGCAGATCTGGCTGAGCATAGAGCACGCCTTTTTGCTGCTGCAATAACAATAGCAAGGCCGGTAATTCGTGCTCCGAAGTCAGATGCACCAACCACAATACTGTGTTATCCAGCACCGCCAGTTGCTGTACCTGCTGTATCGCAGGGTGCAAACCTTGAATCGATGCAGCAGTCATCACTGGTTCAGTTTTCAGGATCAGTCTGTTCGTGAGTTCGATCGCAAGTCGCTGTCCTTGATGACTAAAGCTATAGCCTTGTGCTGCCGGCTGAAGCAGTAAGTTCTGCCCAAAATGCAAAAACTGAATCGGGTCTTTCGCTGTCGCAGTAAAAGACAGCAACAAAAAGAGCCAACCTGACTGAATAAGCCTTTTGACTGCGGAAATGAAACAATTTTCACTATCAGCCAGTTTCCGGTCATAAATCATCAATTATCTATATCCAGAAGCTGACGACAGCTAAAAATACCCATATGCCTCAGACGTTAATCTGCCTGACAAAGCCAATACTTTTACATACCGGCTTTCAATTTTGGCTTCTTTTTCATCCTAAACCTGAATAGCCATTTAAACATAAACAAAAGTTCAGCACAAAAATAGTCGCCTGATATTACAAAATTCAGCAAGCCGCCGATTTTGGGGGTTGCAAAGACTTATGGTGTAGGGCGACTGTGGCTTAGCATGGTTATTTATACTCAATGCGGGCGATATTTTGGGCTGTATTTAGCGACAGCGCTGAACACACACACCGCATTGAGTTTTTTCAAGCAAGGCTCTATTCGTTCACACAGAGCTGTGATTGCCCACCCTATCTGGACAAGCGCTTTAGCGCCGGCGCAACAACAACAGCATAGCGGGTAACCATAACCAAAAAACTGCCGGTGCCGGCACTGTCGAAGCCGGTCGCCAGACCGCCCAGGTGAATGCCGGAAATTGATTTAACTGCAGCGCTGGGGCTAAAAATGTCTGGTCCAGAATTTCATCGTCAAAACTATCCACCACATAGTTAATAAAAGAATGCGCCACCACTGTATTGCCGTTTAGATACATCGGCGTCAGTACCGAACATTCGGTGACATCGCTGCAGCCTTCAGTCAATTCAGGAAAACTGTCAAAGCGGCCCAGCGCCGGTATATCCCGAAATACCTGTTCCATCAGCGCAGTGCTGGCCAGCCGGTTTTTATTCAGATCATTGCCAAAGATAAAATCTGACGCCTCGTCACAACCTGCAAACAACAACTGACAGGTTCCATCCAGAAATTCGACGTCATAACTGAGTCCATCCACCACCACCCCTTTGGCGGCAGTGAGCTTTTGACTGGCGGCATCAATCACCAGGATCGGGCCTGCCAGTAACGGTGCCGAAAACAGCAGACTCACGAGCATGGTGAGTACAACACGGGTTATATCCTTCATTAGGTATTTCTCCATTATTCAGTTGCAGCGACCTATTCGCTGAAACCGGCACAAAGCAAAGATGACGCCAAAATTTAGCTGCGCAAAAACAACTGACGATTCAATCTGATAGCCAGATTGCTGTGCTACAGTCAAAGCAGGGTGTAAAAATTACCGACGTTTTAATACTTGGACTAGAGCAGCGTAGCTGCGCTTGCCTTCTTACCTGCCATCCACCTGGCCTGCATCATTCAGATTGGCAGATTTGCTGCCTGACCGCGAGCCTGCGCGCCCACGTCTGAGCTGCTGAAAAATTAGTCTCATTTGTTGCAAGTGTCTCATTTGTCCTATATAGTCAGCAACAGAATCGGTGCATTGTCAGTCCGGGTCATCGCGCCCAACAGTGCATCTGCTCTATACAGCAAGATGGCAAGCCCTGGCATTGCGCCAGCCTTGACAGATTAAAGTTCGGTGATCATCAGAGTGCACTGTTATGAAACTACAGAATATCAAGATCGGACCCCGTTTAATCACAGGTTTTGCTTTTGTCGGTTTGCTGCTGCTGCTGCAAAGCTTATTTGCACTGTCGACCATGTCGGGCATGCATAAAATCAGTGTCAGCATAGAAAAAAACACAATTCCCAGCCTGGAAAATCTCGCCGAACTGAATCTGAATGTGATGAATTTAAGAGGCTTGACGCTGCGTATCCTGATTACTGAAACTGCCGCCGATGCACAGTCCATTCGCGATGACTTAGCCAACATAGAACAGAGTGTGGCGCGCATTCGCCAGCAGTATGAACCGCTGATTTCCATCCAGGGTGAACAGGCGCTCTACCAGGATTTCAGCAACAGCTATTTGCACTACAACACATTAAAAAGCCAATTACTGCAGTTAGTGGCACAACAACAACTGCCTGCTGCCAAACATCTGGCGAACACCGAACTGGCGAACACTGCCAACAACATGGCCAAAGCCTTGATTGCGCTGACGGCACTGAATAAAACCTTTGCCACCGAGCAGGCGAGCCAGTCCGAACAACATTACCAGCAAGGCTGGGCTGCAGTGGTTGCAGTGGTACTGGTCAGTTTGCTGGCTGCAGCCATAGCGGCATTTATGATCAGCCGCAGCATCACCAGACCGGTACAGCAGGCGCTGCAACTGGCCAATAGCATTGCTGGTGGTGATTTAACCCGACGTATTGAAGTCACAGGCCGAGACGAGGTGGCGGCACTTGCCACCGCCCTTGGCAGCATGCAACAACAACTGCATGACACCATTGCATTAATTGCCAATTCATCAACCCAACTGGCTTCTGCCGCAGAAGAACTGAATTCTGTCACCGAAGATGCCGCCCGCGGCATCCAGCAACAAAATGATGAAATCCAGCAAGCTGCTACTGCCATCACACAAATGAGCAGTGCAGTAGATGAAGTCGCCAAAACAGCGCTGGCGACTTCCGAAGCCTCAGGTGCTTCAGCGCAAAGCACTCAGCTTGGCAAACAACAAGTGGTGCAAACCGTCGCCGCCATCGCCGAAATTGATCGCGATGTGCAAACCAGTGCTGAACTGGTCGGCGAACTGGCACTGCAATCACAGGACATTGGCAAGGTGCTGGATGTGATCCGGGCTATTGCCGAACAAACCAATTTATTGGCACTGAATGCCGCCATTGAAGCAGCCAGAGCTGGTGATGCCGGCCGTGGTTTTGCGGTGGTCGCCGATGAAGTCAGGGCACTGGCCCATCGTACCCAACTATCGACCAAAGAAATTGAAACTATGGTCGCGAAAATCCGCCAGGGCACCAGTGCAGCAGTAACGTCGATGCAGCACAGCAAAGAAAAATCGCTGCAGGCGCTGCAGCAGGCCCATCTAGCCGGTACTGCACTGGAAACCATAGCGCAGGAAATAAGCCGCATCAGCGATAGCAATCATATCGTCGCCAGTGCAGCGGAACAACAATCCAAGGTCTCACGCGAAATTGACCGTAATATCGTCAACATCAGCGATTTAGCCACTCAAACTGCGGCCGGAGCCAGCCAGACCAGCGCTGCAGCGCATTCACTGTCGAAGCTGGCGGTTGATCTAAATACGCTGGTGGTTCGTTTCATCGTGTAACATAGCGCTAATGTAGTAAATAATAAAACAAAAAGGCATCTGGCATGTTTAAGCATTTTTTCCGCTCGGCCGCAATCCAGCAACAGACTGAATCTTTCGCCAATAGCATGGAAGCTTTGTTTTATCAGGCAGTACAACAACAAATTCCGCTGATTGAATTCAGCCCGCAAGGCGATATTTTACAAGCCAATGCGTTATTTTTGCAGGCGGTTGGTTATAGCAGTGCTGAATTGATCGGCAACCATCACCGCTTATTCTGCCCGCCAGCTTATGCCCGCAGCCGTGAGTATCAGCAATTCTGGCAACAACTGGCGATGGGTGTACCGCAAGCCGGTACCTTTTTGCGCCAGCAGAAAAATGGCGCAGCGCTGTGGCTGGAAGCGACTTATTTTCCGGTCCGTCAGCAAGGTCAGGTGGTGCGGGTGCTGAAATTCGCCACCGACGTCACCGCCAAAACCCTGCAACTGCAGGAACAACAAGCCATTCTGACGGCACTGGACAGCTCACAGGCGGTGATCGAGTTTTTACCGGATGGCACTATTCTCAAAGCCAACAGCAATTTTTTGCAGACCGTCGGTTACAGTGCCAGCCAAATTGTTGGTCAGCACCATCGCATGTTCTGTAAAGCTGATTTTTATCAGCAACATGCTGATTTTTGGCCACAACTGGCCAAGGGCCAGTTTAAACGTGGTTTATTTGAACGGCTGGATGCGCGTGGTCAGGCCATCTGGCTGGAAGCGACCTACAACCCAATCCGCGATGAACAAGGCCAGGTGGTGAAGGTGATTAAATTTGCCAGCAATGTCACAGCCCATATTCAACAAGCCCAGGCGGTAGAACAAGGCGCTGCACTGGCACTGACATCCTCAGAGCACACGGTAAGATTGGCGGCAGACAGCAAAAATTTACTGCAATCTGCCGTGCAAAATTCCGGCGCTATCGCCACTGAAGTCAATCAGTCGTTTGCGCAAATTACCCAGTTGACCGAAGAATCCAAGCAAATATCCGCCATTGTCACTACTATCCGGGCTATTGCCGATCAGACCAATTTGCTGGCACTGAATGCTGCCATTGAAGCGGCCCGTGCCGGTGAACAAGGCCGTGGTTTTGCCGTGGTGGCGGATGAAGTGCGCAGCCTGGCAGCACGCACCAGCAGCTCCACCCAGGAGATCCAACAAGTGGTCAGTCGCAATACCAGCTTAACCCAGGCCGCGATGCAAGGCATGACCAACGCCAGCAGTCTGGCCAGTCAGGGCTTGACGCTGGTGCAACAGGCATTTCAGTCGCAAGAACAGATCCAGACCGTTGCGCATCAGGCCAGCGACACCATCGCCAAATTAACCAGTCAGGGTCATGCCGCCGGGTATTAACTAAGGCCAATCACACAATTTGCAACAGTAAAAAGCACCTGCAACGGCAGACGCCTTTAGAAGGAATGCTACATATTCCCACTAAAGGCCTTGCATGACATGAATATGCAACAATAAATGTCTTAGCTATCTCAATGGCTTCGATTACTTGTAAATGTACTCGAGCTTTTGACGATACAAAAACTTTTTAACCTTACCAAGGTTAGTTGCGAAACTTCGTCTGGTTACAGCTATTTTTTAGCGGATGTCTGCCAGGGCAGCTGTTAATTTTTTTTGTACAGACCAATTAACGCATTATCAGATTCACCATCAGAGCAGCGAATATCCCCGCTCACTTTGTTCTCAAGCACCAGCAGATAAATATCATTTTGCTGACCGCCTTGTTTGGCGATTAAAGCTGGCCCTAATAAATGGGACTGCGGCTGATAAATAATAACAGGCTCCATATCACGTCCCCGCCAATCCCGATATGCAACTTCAAATGCATTATTATCAATAGCATAAACATCTGTGACCACACCTTCGCAAGTAAACACCACAGCTTGCGACATACTGGAAAACAGGCAAAATAAAGCGCCTGCGCCAAGGGTTAAGAAATTCATTTTCATTTGTCACTCCCAGATTAAATGATTGTTGTCATCGACCCCGTTTTGGGCCCAACCAAATGCTATCGGAATTGACTTGAAAGAAAATGAATGAATCATTAAAGTTTAGTTAAAGTATTTTACACAAAAACCTTACCTGAGCTATCTAAAAAAACCATCAGATATCGACAACTCCCACATCGCTTATTACCTATTGCATATCGCTTATTAATAGTGCAGAACGACCATCACAGCAAATGGCGGCCAGCTGTCAGGTCAACACACAATTGGCCGGTACTGCCGGTGCCGGCCCAACAGCTTCGCCGAGCATTTCGCGAAGCGCTGACTCAATCATTTCAGTCATCGCATCCAGGGCTAAATCATAGGGTTCTGTGCCAAAAGGATCCTGCAACTCTTCCGCCAGCGCTTCCAGCGCCAAAAAGGTATAAGCGACAAAAGCTACAATCAATGGCGTCATCAGGCCGAGCGTACTGACCAGCCCCAGCGGCAGTAAAAAACAATAACAATACACAGTGCGATGTAAAATCACCGAATAAGCAAAAGGCACTGGCGTGCCGGCAATCCGCTCACAGCCGCCTAAACAGGCATTTAGTCTGGACAATTGCTGATCCATGGCAGCAAATAACATACTATCGAGTTGCTGCTGACGTCGCATTTGACCCAACTGCTGTCCAAGCTCCAGCACCACCAGCGCTGGCTTAAAACGCCCCGCCGTGACCCGGGCTGCAGCGGCTGGACTGAGCAATTGTTGCAGCGCCGCAGTGCAATCGGTCTGTCGCAATTGCCCCCGCAGCGCATGCACAAATGCAATCAAGCCATAAACAAATTGCTGGCGCTGTAGCTGACTGACATCCACAGCGGTCAACTGCTGCCGGGTCAAAGTCCGGCTTTCATTGAGCACTGCGCCCCAGAGTTTACGTGCTTCCCAAAACCGGTCGTAACTGACCGAATTACGAAAGCTGAGGAAAATTGCCAGCGCAATGCCTAATAAGGTAAAAGGCAGTGGCGTCAGATCAGGCACCAAGGCCGGATAAAACCACTTTGCCGCCAGCACCAGCACGGCCAGCGCAATAATGGTAAAAAGTTGCGGTAAAATACGCGTCAGCACTGAACCGCGCCAGACAAACAACATACGAAACCAGTGTAATTTAGCGCGGATAATCATGGCGTCAGACTCAGCTCTGATGGCAGGCAAAAAACAGCGGCTATGATAAAAGCTGCTGCCGCCAATGCCCAGTGCTGTCACGCACCGCTGCGACCAACAGCGTAAAATCGCCACAGAATGAACTTTTTTTGCCGACACCCAGCTAGCTTTCTCGCCTGCCAACACCACACTAAGACGTCATTAATCTGCCATACAGCTGTCACATTCAGCCCCTATGCTGTGCACAAATTCCACAGATCAGTATCCCGCTGGTCGTAAATACTCAGGGTTTGACAGTATGAGGCTTTTAAAATTAGTCCCGCAGGCCATGCTTGCTTCCTCACTGGCAGTCGTCATGCCTGCCATGGCGCAACAACAACAGGCGCTGGAGCCTGTGGTGAAAGAAGCGGCCAAAATCAACAGTTCTGCTGCCGCATCGCAGCAGAAAATTGATCAGATGACCGACAAAATTGACAGCAAACTGCAGCAGTTTCAGACCATCCAAAAGGAAATTGATGGCCTGAAAGTGTACAACGATCAGATGCGCAAGCAAATGTCGAACCTGGATCAGGAAGTGGCGGATCTGAATGCAGCGATCAATAACGTCAGCGTGATTGAGCGTCAAATCACGCCACTGATGATCCGGATGATTGAAGGCCTGAAACAGTTTGTGGCGCTGGATGTGCCTTTTCTGGCTGAAGAGCGGCAAAAGCGCTTAGCCGAGCTGGAAAGCCTGATGGACAGATCAGATATCGCTTCGTCAGAAAAATTCCGCCGCGTGATGGAAGCCTACCAGATTGAAATGGACTACGGCCGCACGCTGGAAGCTTACAGTGGTTTACATGAAGTAGCAGGCCAACAGCGTGATGTGGACTTCCTGCGGGTCGGTCGTACTGCGCTGATTTTTGCCACCCGCGATGGCAGCGAACTCGGTATTTGGCACAAACAAAGCCGGCAATGGCAACCGCTGCCTGACAGCTACCGCGCCGAAGTAAGCAAAGGCCTGCGGATGGCGAAAAAACAACTGGCCCCTGACCTGTTATCTCTGCCGGTCGCTTTGACTGAAGTAAGTGAGTAATCCGATGAAATTGATCACCAAACTACTGACCACTACCCTGCTGGCTTGCTGCACACTGACATCTGCGATGGCGCAGGAAACCAAAGCCCAACCGCTGAATCTGGATCAGTTGTTAAAGCAACTGGAACAAGGTCAGGTTGCACAGAACCAGGATAACCAAAAACGCGAGCAGGAATTTATCAGCAAAGTGGCTGAGCAGGATCAGATGCTGCAACAAGCGACGACTGAACGGAATCGTCAACTGCAACTAAGTGAAAGTCTGGAACAACAATTCCAGCAAAATGAAGTCAAGCTGACTGAGTTAAATCAGGCGCTGGAAACCCGGATGGGCTCATTAAAAGAGTTGTTTGGCGTACTGCAGCAAGTCTCTGGCGATACCAAAGGTAAATTCCAAAACTCAGTGGTATCAGCCCAGTTACCAGGCCGCACTGAATTTTTAGACCAACTGGCACAGTCAATGGGCTCTAGTTCCAAACTGGCTTCGATTGAAGAAATTGAACGGGTCTGGTTTGAGATCCAGCGCGAAATGACCGAATCCGGCAAAGTGGTCAAGTTCAGCACTGACGTGGTTGAAGCCGGTGGCCAGAAAGTGGCAAAAGAAGTAGTCCGCGTCGGCAGTTTTGCTCTGGTCGCTGATGGTAAATATCTGGAAATGAATCCAGTCACCGGCACTGTCGCTGAACTGTTACGCCAGCCAGCCAGCCGTTATGCGGATGGCATCAACGCGCTGCAACAATCCAAGGGCGACATCGTTGAGTTCGGCCTGGATCCAACCGGTGGTTCCATCCTGAGTCTGTTAGTGCAGGCACCAAACTTCGAAGAGCGGTTGGATCAAGGTGGTCTGGTTGGTTACATCATTATGGCGGTAGGTGCTGTTGGTCTGTTACTGGCGCTGGAACGTCTGATTAGCCTGACGCTGATTAAGTTACGGGTAGACCGTCAGTTGAAATCATCTGAAGTGCGCAATGACAACCCACTGGGCCGTCTGCTGCAAGTGCGGGCACAGTTCCCGAATGCTGATACTGAAACACTGGAACTGAAACTGACCGAAGCCATTCTGGGTGAAGTACCAAAACTGGGCCGCAACCTGACCATTATCAAGATCATTTCAGTCGTCGCACCGCTGATGGGCCTGCTGGGTACGGTAACCGGTATGATCGTGACCTTCCAGGCCATTACGCTGTTTGGTACCGGTGACCCGAAACTGATGGCGGGTGGTATCTCCACCGCATTGGTCACCACAGTGCAAGGTCTGGTGGTGGCAATTCCGATGACATTGCTGTACGCCATGCTCAACACCCGCAGCAAGAATATTGTTTACATCCTGCAGGAACAGGCCTCTGGTGTGATTGCTGAGCGCGCTGAGCGGAGCTGAATCTCATGATGGAAATATTTCAGGCAATTCGTGATTTTACCGAAACCGGCGGCAACGTGCTGCTGGTGATCGGCCTGCTGATCTTCGTGATGTGGCTGCTGATCCTGGAACGCGCGCTGTACATCTTTGTCGGGCACAAAGCCTACAAACAACAAAGTGTGGCGGCCTGGCTGGCCAGAACGGATCGGGCTTCCTGGAATGCTGAACAAATCCGTCAGGCGATGATTTCGCGGGTCAGCCTTAAGCTCAATGGCAGTATCCCGATTATTCAGGCACTGGTGGCGTTATGCCCGCTGATGGGTCTGATGGGTACTGTCACCGGCATGATTGAAGTCTTTGATGTAATGGCGATTTCTGGTTCTGGTAATGCCCGCTCTATGGCGTCTGGGGTGTCCAAAGCGACCATCCCGACGATGGCTGGCATGGTCGGCGCTTTATCCGGAGTGTTCGCCTCAACCTGGCTGACCCGGATTTGCAAAACCGAAAAAGCCCATCTGGAAAGTGAAATGACGCTGCAGCACTAAGCTGCAGCCCCTGAATACAGTGCAAGTGCGGCGTCAGCCGCCTCTACAAGAGAATATTATGAAACAGCATTTTCAGAATCTGGTCGATGAAGAAGAAGTTGCCATCGACTTAACCCCGATGTTAGACGTGGTCTTTATCATGCTGATTTTCTTTATCGTCACCGCCTCTTTTGTCAAAGAAGCCGGTATCGACGTCAACAGACCTGAAGCCTCGACTGCGGTGAATAAAGATCGCGCCAATATCCTGGTCGCCATCAGCGACACCAATGAAATCTGGATCAATAAACGCCGGGTTGATGAACGTGCCGTACAAGCCAACATCGAACGGCTGTATGCCGAAAACCCACAAGGCAGTGTGGTGATCCAGGCCGATAAAAAAGCCACCACTGAGACCCTGATTAAAGTGATGGACGCCTCCCGCGCCGCTGGCGTGTTTGATGTGTCGATCGCAACCCAGGAATAATCAGCCAGGCTCTGGTTTGGCTGATGCCAGCAGAGCTGTTTTATATTGAGAGCAAACGCATGAGCAACGCAACTTTACAGGCACCAGGTTCGGCTTCAGCAGCTGGCCGGCTGCTAATCGCGCTGACCTTATCCGCTGTGGTGACGCTGGGGCTGTTTTTTCTGATGCAGTCGCTGATTGTCAACAGTGGCACGGCGCTGACCGATGCGCCAGTCGGCTCTGTGCTGGATTTTGTCCGGGTAAAAGAAGAAGAACAAGTCGAGCGCAAAGAACGTAAACCGGAAAAACCACCAAAACCAGAAACACCACCCCCACAAATGCAACAACCGCAACTGGATGCAGCGACACCCAATGCTGAAGGTGCAGCCGCCATGGACTTCTCGGCCGATGTCAGTTCTGACCTGACGTTGGAAGGAGGCTTAGCGTTGGAAGGCGGTGATGGTGAGTATCTGCCGATTGTCAAAGTCGCGCCTGTGTATCCAAGACGTGCGTTGCAACGTGGTATCGAAGGTTTTGTCATTGTGCAGTTTGTTGTAACTAAAACTGGCACTGTGCGTGATCCGGTGGTGGTTAAAGCCAACCCGGCCGGCATCTTTGAACAAGCTGCGATGGATGCGGCACTGAAATTTAAATACAAACCGCGGGTTGTGAATGGCGAAGCCACTGAAGTCGCCGGGGTGCAAAACCGCATCACATTCCAGATGGAAGGTAAGGGGGAATAAATGCTGAAGAAAAAATCACTCAGCAGCCTGCTGGCACTGAGCCTGTATGGTTGCAGCACTTTGATGTTCGCAGGTCTGAGCCCGCTGACGATGCTGAAGGCCCAGGCGGCAGAACCAACCACAACCAGTGCGAACACTCGCAAAACCCCTGCCCTGCGCGCCAAAGTCTATGAACAGCTGGCACGGGCCCAGGCCTTAGCCGACGCAGGTAAGACCGACGAAGCTTTGGCAGCGCTGGATAAAGTGCGCGATAAAAGCAGTTCGATGAACAGCTATGAACTGGCGATGATGCACAATTTCTACGGTTTTATTGCTTACAACGCCGAGCAGTACGATAAAGCCATCAAAGCTTTTGAGCAGGTGGTGGCTCAGGATGGCATCCCGGAGACGCTGGAACTGTCGACGTTATTTAGTCTGGCGCAACTGCATATGATGCAGGGCAACTATGACAAAACGCTAACCTTTATCGACCGCTGGGAAAAACTGAATAAAGCGCCGGTGAAAGCCAGCACCTTTTTATTAAAAGCGCAGGCGATGTATCAGTTAAAAGATTATCAACGTGCCTCTGGTTTTATTAATCAGGCGGTAGCGATGGTCGAGCAGGAAGGCAAAGTGCCGGAAGAAAACTGGCTGGTGTTGCAACGCGCGGTCTATTACGAGCTGAAACAACCGACACAAGTGACTGCCGTGTTGGAAAAAATGGTCCAGCATTACAATCAGGGCAAGTATTGGATCCAGCTTGGCGGCATGTACGGCGAAATTGGCGAAGAGAAGAAGCAACTGGCCGTACTGGAAGCTGCTTATCAGCAAGGTTTTATCAGCACTGGTGCCGACTTGTACAACCTGGCTCAACTGTATTATTACCACCAGGCGCCGGTCAAAGGTGCCCGTCTGATGGAACAGGCGATGACGAAAAAACTGCTGGCGGCGGATTTACGTAACCTGAAGTTTACTGCCAACTGCTGGACACTGGCGAAGGAAGATGACAAAGCGATTCCGATGCTGCTGGCCGCCAGTAAATTAAGCGAGGATGGTGAATTAGATGCGCAACTGGCCCAGCTGTATCTGAACCGCTCTGAGTTTGATAAAGCCATTGAACTGGCAGAAAAAGCGTTGCAAAAAGGCAAGTTACGTAATCCTGGTGTCACGCATCTGGTGATGGGCATGGCCTACTTTAACCTGCAAAACTTTAATGATGCGCTGAGCCAACTGGCCAAAGCCGAACAGTTTGACGGTGCCAAACGGATGGCCCAGCAATGGACACGTTACGTTGAAGCCGAAAAAACCGGTCAGCAAAAATTGCAGGCCGCACTCTCGTCTTAACGATAACAACCAGACTCAGTGAGCAGCATCTTTGCTGAGTCTGGCTTCACTACCTCAGTCTTTAATCCGCCAGCTCAACACCAACTGCAATAATGCCGGTAAAAAGGTCAGACTGAGCCAGGTTGCGCACACTAAGCCAGATAACACCACCACCCCAATACCACGATACAATTCACTGCCCTCACCCGGTATCAGCACCAGCGGTAACAAGCCAAAGATGGTGGTCGCCGTCGTCATCATAATTGGCCGGTAGCGACTGGCCACGGCCAGCTGGATCGCAGCTGCCACCGGCTGTCCGGCCTGCAATTGTTGCCGGCATTGCTCGACAATCAAAATCGGGTTATTCACCACAGTGCCGAGTAAAATTAAAAAACCCAGCATGGTGATCATATCCAGCGGCTGCTGCACTGCTGCAACACCAACCAGCGGTAAGCCACTGCCAAGCTGATTAAATAGCACCAGTCCCAAGACACCGCCGGCCAGTCCAAGCGGGATTGTCAGCAGCACCAGCAAGGGGTAACCCCAGTGGTTAAAAATGGCCACCAGTAATAGATAGATCAGCAACACTGCGATGATAAAATTCTGCCAAAGCGCCTGCTGTGTGGCTGCCAGTTGATCAGCCGCGCCGGAAATATCTATCTGCACACCCGCAGGCAACATGCCTTGTTGTTGTAATTTCGGCAGCAATTGTTGCCGCACCTGCGCCACTGCAGTTTCCAGCGCCAGGCTGCGCGGTGGAATAATATACAAAGTCACAGTACGGCGACCATCAACCCGGCGGATACTGTCACTGTCCTGTTGCTCCTGCAATGCCGCCAGCGCCTGCAAAGGCATCACATGACCGGCAGGCGTGACCAGCGGCAGTTGTCCGATACTGGCCAGATCCGGCTGAGTCCCCTGCTGACCATAGAGAAAAATATCCACTTTGCGATCATCCAGAATAAACTCGTCAACAAAAGCACCGTCTGTCAGCGCCGACACCGCATAACCAAATTCAGCGGCGTTATAACCCTGCTCCGCTAACCGGCTCCAATGCGGCCGAAGTTGCCACAAGGGTTGCTCCAACGCCAGCGCTGCCGGTTCTGAATACAGCTGTGGCTCGGCAAATAACTGCTCTGCCAGTTGGTAAGCCGCTTTGGCTGTTTGATAAATTTGCTTTAAATCACTGCCGGAGATATCAAGCGCCACAGCTCTGGAGCCGCCATCATTACTGGAAATAATAGAACCACGGGCCGAATAAGCCTGCATGGCCGGATAACGCTGAAATAATGCCACCAGCGCGTCCATCATCGGCTGTAAATCCTGATAACGCACAGGCTCACTCAGTACACTGATAGCACCGGGTGCCACATCCAGACTGTAATATTTCAGCGCTGGCACAGAGCGCTCGCCACGCTCAAACAACTGTGGATCGGCATTGACCTGTGCCGATAACAGCGGTCGTAACTCGGCGGCAATCAACTCCATTTCCGCCAGGTTATATCCAGCCGGTGCCACCATCGAGGTAAAGGCTTTTGGCTCTTCGCCTTCTGGCAGATATTCCGCCGGTGGCAACCAGTACCAGGCCAGCCCTAACATCAACACTGCAGAAACGACCACTGTCGCCAGCGGCCAGATGGTGCTGGCTGGCATCGCACTGAGCCAGGTTTGCAACCAACGGGGCGGCAACTGCTCTGGCGAGGCGGTGGTGGCTGGCGACAATCTCGCGGGCTTCAATCTCGCAACTGCGGCCGGTAACACAAAAACCGCGACCAGCATCGAAGCCACAATAGCGGCAGCTATGGCAATGGCGATATCGGAATACAACTGACCTGCTTCCTGTTCAATCAACAGCACAGGTACAAACACCAGCACTGTGGTCAGGGTCGACGCCAGCACAGCCGGCCAGACGTCATACACTCCCCGGATCGCCGCCGCCATCCGGTCCAGACCACGCCGGCGGGCCTGATCAATACTTTCCAGCACCACAATACTGTTATCCACTGTCATGCCAATTGCAAAAGCAATGCCCGCCAGTGAAATCACATTAATAGTACGGCCAAATAACATCAGCGCCGCCAAGGCCGCCAGCGTACAAAGCGGGATCCCCATCACGCCGACCAGCGTGATGCGGCTACTGCGCAAAAATAAATACAGCACCAGGGTGGCCAGCGCAGCACCAAACATTAAATTCACCCAGGCGTTTTGCACCGACGCCTGCACATAACGCACATCATCGCCATACAGCTCCAACTGCAGCCCCTGGCTCGCCAGCAGGTGCTGATTCAGCTCTGCCACCAGCGGCAGCATCTGTTGTTTAATGGCTATCACATTCGACCCGGCTTCACGCCGCACTGACAACGTCAAAGTACGACCGGTTTCGCTGTAAGACAATTCACGATTTTCGGCGTGATCCAAACTCACTGTGGCCACATCCTGCAGGCGGATTTCGGTCTGGTCCTGTCGTTTTAGGATCAACTGCTGCAGTTGGCTCAAGTCTTCAAACCGCCCTTTCATCCTGAGCAAATAACGTTTTTTACCACTGTCGATATCGCCACCGGACGCATCACGGTTGCGCTCCCGAATGGCCTGCCGCACTTGCTGTAAACTGATGCCACGCTGGGCCAGCCGGGCTGGATCCAGTTGGATCTGAATTTGCCGCTCCGGCACCCCACTGACATTCACCGCTGACACGCCCGGCACTTTCTCCAGCCGTGGCCGGATTTGTTCTTCGGCAAAATCACGCAGCATATCCATATCCAGTTGCAATGGATCGCGCTGCAGTGGCATCAGCCGGAAATACATAAAGGCATTATCGGAATAAGAACTGCTGTACAATCTGGGTTGATCGACGTTTTCCGGATAGGCTGGCACCTGACTGAGCGCATTGCTGACCCGGATCAGCGCATCACTGATCGAAACATGCTGCGGAAACTGCAGATCAATCCAGCCAGTGCCACTGTCGGCGCCGGATAGCATCTTTTGCAGGTTTGGCAACCGGCGCAAATAACGTTCTTGCTCTAATAAAATTTCCGCTTCGATATCCTGCGGCGTGGCGCCAGGCCAGCCGGTCACCACCGAAATGGTGCGGACATCCAGATCCGGGATCATTTGCACCGGAATGCGAAAAGACACTGCCAGCGCCAGAATAGTGGTGATCAATACCGTTACCAGCACTAAGGTCCCGCGCTGCACCGCCTGCGCAATCATTATTGTGCTCCTGTCGGCGTTGGAGCCTCGCCAGTAGTCACCAGCACCACCGGCTGCTGATGTTGCAGTTGCTCATTCCCCCGCACCACAATATGGGCAGCTACCGGCAATGACGGCAGAATTTCCACCCCTGCGGCCGTGCTGCGACCGGGTTGTACTTTATGCCGCAGTGCCTGATTGTTTTCGACAACAAACACACTGGCACTGCCATCCGGATGCCTGACCAGTGCATCGGCCGGCACCAGACTGCCCTGCTGCTGAGTTGGCAGATATAACATCGCCTGGGCTGAAGTACCGGCCTGCACCACTGCAGCTGGGTCGGTAAAAGCCAGTCTTAATAAAAAGCTACGGGCGCTGGCATCACTGACCGGTACCAAGGCAGCAATCTGCCCGGCTAAGGTCAGATCGGGCTGCATATCGGTTGTGATCTCGATGCGGCTGGCGGCGGCCACCTGACTGAATTTCTCCTGCGGGACCTGCACTTCCAGCCACAGTTTTTTCGGTTCAATCAGCTCCAGCACTGCTTGCCCCGGTTGTAGCCATTCGCCACTTTCACACCAGCGTGTTTTAATTACACCGGCAAAAGGTGCTCGCAACAGATGTTGGCGCAGTAGCACTTGCTGCTCTGCCAGTTGCGCTTTTGCCAAAGCAAGCTCAGCTTGCGCCCGTTGTAAGCCGGACTGCCGCTCTGCCACTGCTGTCAGCGGAAACAGCTGCTGTGAACTCAGTTGCCGGGCTTCTGTCACTAACCGCTGTTGCTCTGCCGCTGCCGCCGTCGCCACTTGCACTGCAGCTTCAGCCTGCGCCAGTTGCTGCCGGCTCAGTGCATCATCCAGTTGCAATAATGGCTGACCTGCTTGTACTGTGGCGCCGGCATCCACCAAGACTGTGGCCACTAAACCGCCGGTTGCCACCGATAATCGGGCCTGACGCACCGCCTTGACAGTCCCACTGAGCTGTAAAGGTTCCGTTAACCGTTGCTGCTGTAACTGCACCACCTGCACCGGCACCGCCGGTTCGGCCGACCAGGCCGGCGCAGCCAGGCAACAACCCAAGCCCATCGCACCAGACAATAACCGGCCAGACAATAACCGGCCAGACCACAGCGCACAGGTGCGCCCAACAACATTTTCCAGCCCCTTCACAGCCACTCCCTGTTCAGTCAAACCAACCAAAACAATCCTCCCAATGCAGCCAGCGCCAGCAGTGACATCAGCCCGGCTGCCGCTTTAAACCAGCCTGGCCGGAAATTCAGCAGTAACACCAGCAGAAAAATACTGAGCCCGGCGGCCCCCAGATACAGCAAACTGCCGTAACCGGCCTGCATCTGTACCGCCAGCCCAAGACTCAGCAGACTCAGCAGCCAGCCCGTCCACTGCAGCCGGTCACTTTGTACCTCCGTTGGCCGCTGCCCAATCACATCGCGGTAATGACTGAATTTGGCCAGCGCAAAAGCACTGAAGCTTAAATAACATAACGCCAGGATCAACAGATTGCTCATTTGGCCAGCTCCTGCAGTGGCGGCCGCACCCGCTGCGCTTGGCGCTGAGCACCACTCTGAGGGCTCGCCAACTGGCTTAAACCACGCGCCAGCAGCAGAAACAACAGCGCAAACAGCAGGCAAGTTAATTCAAGCCCGGCCAAGGCCCATTGCCCTTGTTGCAGATAACTAAACAAGCTGTGATCTGTGGTCAGCGCATTCAGCAGCGGTACCCCAGCCAAGGCTGCAGCAACCAGCATGCTGCCAAAGCGCCAGCTTTGTTGATCACGCCGCCAGCACGCCAGCAGTAACAACGCCAGCCAGCACAGGAAAAAGATGTGGATTTCCCACTGCGCCCGGCCCGGCAAATCCACTGGTAATAAACGGTTGGCATAAAAATAACCGGCGCTGGCCAGGGGTAAGCCCAGCACTGTGCCCAGATTTAATGTTTCGACCAACCGCAAACCAAACGAAGCGGGTTGCTTTAAGCGTTCACGGATGCGTTTAGCCCACATCATGCAACCCGAAGCGATCATCACACAGCCGGCGACACCACAGAAAAAGTACAACCAGCGCAGCAGCGGTTGTGCCAGCCGGCCGGTATGCAGCGCTGTCATGCTGTCAAAAAAAGTTTCACTGGCACTGAGCTCAACCGGGCTTTGCGCCATCAAAGCTGCGGTCTGGCCATTGAACAGAAAACGCAGTTGCTGGTCCCGCACCGCAGTGCCATTGCTGGCACTAAATAACAGGGTCGCCGTGCTGTCATACGGATGTTCCACCGTCACCCGACTGATGCGGATATCTGGCTTTTGCTGCTGGATTTGTTGCAACATCAGGCTGATATCTGCCATCGCGACTTTTTGGCCGGTGGCTTCCACATGCTGCTGGGTCGGATCAATTTGCTGATAAAACTTGCTGAAATCACCATCAAACGTCGTCAGCATCGCATAAGGAAAATACATAAAAATCAAAGTGATAATACCGGTATAGGTGATCATCAGATGAAAAGGTAACGCCAGCACTGAACTGACATTATGCAAATCCAGGCAGCTGCGGCTGCCTTTATTGGCGCGAAAACTGAACAAATCAGCGAAAATGCGTTTGTGGATCACCACACCGGAGATCAGCGCAATCAACATAAACAAACTGGCAAAACCGACCAGCCAGCGCGCCGTCAGTACATCCAGATAATGCAGGTCAAAATGCAGCCGGTAGAAAAAGTCACCGCCGCGGGTTTGGCGCTGACCGTCAATTTTTTCCATAGTGGCTGGATCATAATAATCGTGCTGGAACCTGTCGCGTCGCGACAAACCTGGCTCTGTTTTTTCATAACTCAGTCCGAGCAAAGGTGTGCGTTCATCCGGCAGCTCGATAAACCAATGACCAGAGGCTGGCGCTTGTTGCGCTAGCTTCGCCACCCCCTGTTCAATCAACTGATATTGCTGAGCTTGCAACCCGACAGCCGTTGACGGCTTCACCTGATGAAAAGCCGGTTCCATCCATAAACTGATTTCCGGCCGGAAAAAGCTCAAGGTACCGGCAAAAAAAATCAGCAACAATAACCAGCACACTGTTAGTCCAACCCAGGTATGTAACCAGGTCATGGAACGAAAAAATGTCTCTTTCATAACCAACCTTTTAACAACAGCAACAATAAGCTAAGCCCGGCGCTAGGGGCCAACATGCCAAGCCAGGCGGTGCGCAGTTTTTTCACCCAAAACACCCATAAAAAAGCCAGTGCATAAAACAACACCGACAAGGCCAGTGTCAGTAACACGGCATCGGTCAGGCGCAGCGGTAGCAACAACGGCAAGACCGCGGTCAATGCCGCTGTTAACAAATAACCGCCCAGCACCGCAGCACTAAACCGGCTCAATACATCCAGCCGATAGCGCAGCTCCGGGCTTTGCCACCAGCAGTGCGATAGCTTAGGTTGGGTTGAAGGGATCATCTTGTCTTCCTGCCAGCAACTGAAACGAGTGAAATCACAAACTTATCAAGGCTGCAGATGATACAACACTCACGCCTAAAAGGTAATCATTATCATTTGCAAATCATCTCATTTTGCCGGCAGTCAGCGTGACCTGGCCATTGGTTGCAATCTGTTACATTTTCATAGCGTCAATCCTGACGGCGACTTTGTTATTCTGCGGTAACAATAAATAAGACAAGGTTGTTTCATATGTTAAGCATCAGCGTGCAGCAGGTTGAAAAATCCTATGGCAACGTCAAGGCAGTGCAAAACCTCAGTTTTACGCTGCAGGCAGGACAGATTTTTGCTTTGCTTGGGCCAAATGGTGCCGGTAAATCCTCGTTAATTCGCATGCTGGTCGGCCTGACCAGACCTGACAGTGGTGAAATTCGCGTACACTGGCAACAGCAAGAGTTCAGCAGTTTGCCGGAAGGCTGTTTTGGTTATCTGCCGGAAGACCGCGGTTTATATCTGGATAAATCTGTCACGGACAACCTGAGCTATATTGGCCGGCTACGTGGCCTGACCACAACTCAGATCCAACAGCAACTGGATTATTGGCTGACCAGGCTCGATTTGCTGGATAAACGCAAAGACAATCTGAATAAACTATCCAAAGGCAATCAGCAAAAAGTGCAGCTCATTAGTTGCTTGTTGCATCAACCGGCGCTATTGATCCTGGATGAGCCTTTTTCCGGCTTAGATCCGATTAATCAGGAACATGTGCTGACCATACTGCAAGAACTCAGGGCGCAAGGCTGCACGGTCTTATTAAGTGCTCATCAGATGGCACTGATAGAGCGGCTGGCTGATCAAATGCTGTTATTAAACAAAGGTCAGGTGGTGGCCCAGGGCAATTTAGCGCAAGTGCGCCAGCAACTGGCGCCGCAGCAACAATATCAACTCAGTTTCAGCCAGGCTGTGAGCATTGAAGCACTCTGCCGCTGTCAAAGCATTAGCGCCCTGCAGGCGCTTTCTGCGCAGCAAGTGCAACTGACATTGGCGGCGGGGGTAACCTTACAACAACTGCTCAATGACATCAGTCCGCTCGGCACTTTAACCGATATCAGCAAACAGCAAGCCAGCCTGCACGAACTCTATCTGAATGCCGTGGCGCAGCATAATCAACAACCACAACAGGGAGCTGGCGGATGAAAATCTGGACTATCGCCTTATTTGAATTTAAACGTTATTTCAAATGGAAGCAGGAACTGATTGGCCTTGGCCTGATGGCACTGATTTTTATCCTGACCAGCTTATGGCCGGTGCTGAAAAATGCGCTGGATAAAGATTATCAGGTGGCGGTGGTGACCAGTGCCGCCAAATTGCCACAGCTGCCAGGTTTTCAATTTCAACAGCTGGAACTGGCGCATCAGGCTGATGCAGTCAAAGGCTTAGGTGAAGTCTGGCATGCCGTGGTGCTGGCCGATGCCACCAGCCTGCAAGTGACTTACCATGAAAAAGCCAGTTGGCAAGCCCGCCTCAACACTAGCCTGCAAAGCTGGCAGCAACAACAACAAATCACCGCGCTGCCGCTGACTGCGGAGCAAAAAACCTTGATTAGTCGGTTGCCGCAGATCAAACAAAACTTTATCAATGCCGACAGCGGCGCCAAAGATGACAAAGGCCAGCAAATGGTGAGTGGTGGTTTATTGTTTTTACTGTCGATTGGTATTTTTTCCGGCTTTGGGTTTATGTTTACCGCCATTACCACTGAAAAACAAAATCGCGTCACCGAACAGTTACTGACGCTGTTAACACCACAACAATGGATTGACGGCAAAATTCTTGGTATTTCACTGTTTTGCTTAAAGAGTATGTTAACCAGCGGCTTATTATTTTTTCTGGTGCTGCAGGCAGTACGTTTTGCCGGCGACAAAGCCCCCCTCAGCATTCAGATGACGCCGTTTGAAATTGGCAGTGCCTTGTTGTATGTCGGGCTGGGCTTGTTGCTGGTCAATAGTTTTATGGCTGGTTTTGCTGCCACTATTGACGATCCGAACCATTCCAGCCGCAGCATTGTGATGTTTTTACCCTCGGTGCCGCTGGCGCTGGCTTTTAGTGTGATGGATAACGCCGAAGGCATGATGATGCAAATTCTCAGCATTTTCCCGCTGACGTCCTTTGCCGCCATGCCGCTGCGGATGGCCAACGCTGAAGTGCCGCTCTGGCAATGGAGTTTGTCAGTTTTACTGCTGCTAGCCGCGCTATTCTGGCTAAAAAGCGCTGCCAGTCGCGTTTTTGCGCTCGGGATCCGGATGTATGGCAAAGAACCATCCTGGTCCGATATTTTTGCCGCTTTTGCTGGTCGTAAAGTTTAAGGACGGCTTTATTGCCATCAACGTCACCTGAAGGTGGCGTTGATGGCAGCAGGCTTAACTCAGAAAAATAATCTTCAGCACAAACAACAAGGTTAACAACCAGATACTCAGACTCACTTCACGATGTTTGCCACACATGGCTTTGGTCAGGGTGTAAGTGATAAACGCCAGCGCAATACCATGTGCAATCGAAAAGGTCAGCGGCGTCAGTAACAACACCACAGTGACAGGCGCTGCTTCGGTAATATCGTGCCAGTCGATCTCCTGCAGATTAAACAACATCAGCACCGCGACATAAAAAATGGCACCTGTGGTGGCATACACCGGTACCATAGCCGCTAAAGGCGCAATAAAAATACAGAGTGCAAACAGCACCCCCACCACCACAGCTGTCAAGCCAGTGCGGCCGCCAGCGGCCACCCCGGCGGCGCTTTCCACATAGCTGGTGGTGGTTGAAGTACCAAGCGCTGCACCAGCCACAGCCGCCAGACTGTCGGCTGCTAAAGCGCCACCCAGCCGTTCGACATTGCCATCTTGATCAGCCAGACCGGCTTTTTGCGTCACCGCCAGCAAAGTGCCGGAATTATCAAAAATATCGACAAATAACAGCGCAAAAATCACACTGATAAAAGCGGCATCAAATGCCGCCACAATATCCATTTGCAAGAAAGTCGGCGCCAATGAAGGTGGTGCTGACACTAAGCCCTGATACACCGTATCCCCCCGCAGCACCGCCACTGCAGTCAGCGTCAACACAACCACCAGCACAGCGCCCTGAAAACCACGGGCACTGAGCGCTGCGATCAGGAAAAAACCAACAATGGATAGCAGCGGTGTGGCGCTGGTTAAATCACCAAGGGTCACTAAAGTGGCAGGATGCGCCACAATAATGCCAGCGTTTTTCAGCGCTATCATCGCCAGAAAAGCGCCAATACCAGTGGCGATGCCCAGCTTCAGCGTGCGTGGGATCACCTGAATAATCCACTCCCGCACTTTAAACAGACTGAGCAATAAAAACAGCACACCCGCAATAAAGACGGCCCCCAGCGCCGTCTGCCAGCTATGCCCCATCCCGAGCACAATGCCATAGGTGAAAAATGCATTCAGTCCCATCCCAGGCGCCAGCGCTATCGGGTAATTGGCAATGACCCCCATCAGGATGGAGCCAACAGCAGCCGCCAGACAAGTGGCAACAAACACGGCACCTTTATCCATGCCAGCCTCAGCCAGCATCGCCGGATTGACAAAAATGATATAAGCCATGGTAAAAAAGGTGGTCAGGCCCGCCAGCATTTCGCGCCGCACATTACTGCCATGTGCTTTGAGTTGAAACAGTTTTTCCAGCATAGATCCATCCTCAGACGGGGGTTGTTGTCATACCTTTATTGGCCTGCAGTTACAGCGGCGGTAAATCTGTCATCGGCCAACGCGGTGTCACGCCAATCGTCAGATCCTGCTGCTGACCTGCCGCCAGCCGTTGATAACCGGCCAGCGCAATCATGGCGCCATTATCTGTGCAGAACTCTTTGCGCGGGTAATAGACCTGACCTTTCATCTTTTGCAGTAACTGCTCCAGTTGCAGGCGTAACGAGGTATTAGCACTGACGCCACCAGCCACCACCAGCCGTTTCAGACCGGTTTCATTCAGCGCACGCTGGCATTTAAACACCAGGGTATCGACCACTGCCTGTTGAAATGAGGCGGCGATATCGGCCTGCACCTGCGGACCTTTGCCTTCTGCAGCTATCACATTGGCAGCTGCAGTTTTTAACCCACTGAAACTAAAATCCAGTCCGGGTCTGTCGGTCATCGGCCGCGGAAATTTGTACTTTTTAGCATCGCCAGAGGTGGCGAGCTTCGCCAATAAAGGCCCACCCGGATAATCCAGTCCCATCAGTTTGGCGGTTTTATCAAAGGCTTCACCGGCGGCATCATCCACCGATTCACCGAGTAACTGATATTGACCAATGCCATCAACCCGCACCAACTGTGTATGACCACCCGAGACCAGCAAGGCGATAAAAGGAAATTGCGGCGGATCGGCTTCCAGCATAGGAGCCAGCAAGTGGCCTTCCATATGATGCACCGCCAGCGCTGGTTTGCCCCAGGCAAAAGCCAGACTGCGGCCAATGGCAGCACCAACCAGCAAGGCACCCGCCAGTCCTGGCCCGGCAGTATAAGCCACGCCATCAATACTATCGGCGGTGCAACCTGCTTCCGCCAGCGCCTGCTGGATTAACGGCAAGGTTTTACGGATATGATCACGGGATGCCAGTTCCGGCACCACACCGCCATATTCGGCATGAATGGCAATCTGACTGTACAGGACATGACTCAGCAGCCCCTTCTGACCATCATAAATAGCAATTCCGGTCTCATCACAGGATGTTTCGATGCCTAAAACCCGCATTTTCTTACCTCAAGAGTCACAGCCAAGCCGCGAATTGTAACGGGATCTGTGCGCCAGAGCCAGCAAAGCATATAATTGCTTTACTTTAGTGCCGGCTTTTGAGTAAAATGCCGCACCAAATTTAAACGTATTGGTTAGCCGCTGACCAGAACGCGGTGTCCAGATTAACCGAGGTGAGATTTTAATGCCTGTAGTGAAAGTAAAAGAAAACGAACCATTTGACGTGGCTTTACGTCGTTTCAAACGCTCTTGCGAAAAAGCTGGCGTTTTAGCTGACGTACGCGCGAAAGAATTCTTCGAGAAGCCGACTTGGGTTCGTAAACGTAAGAAAGCTGCTGCTGTTAAGCGCCACATGAAAAAGCTTTCTCGCGAAAACGCACGTCGCATCAAGCTTTACTAAGTTAGGTTCCGGACTATGGCTCTGTTAGAGCAGCTTCAGGAAGCACAAAAAGACGCAATGCGGTCGAAAGATAAATTGCGTCTTAATACTATTCGGATGGCTTTGGCGGAAGTGAAACAACGTCAAATCGATCTGCAGTTGCAACCTGACGATGCCAATATTCTTGCGGTGCTGACCAAGATGTCAAAGCAACGTAAAGAATCAGCCGCTCAGTATACTGCCGGTGGCAGAACTGATTTAGCTGACATTGAGCTGTCCGAAATCACGATCATTGAACAGTTTTTACCGCAAGCCTTAACACAGGCTGAGCTTGATGATTTGCTGTCAGAAGCAATCACCGCCACAGGCGCAAGTTCAATGCAGGACATGGCCAAGGTCATGACATGGTTAAAACCTCAGGTTCAGGGCCGCACAGATATGGGCGCGCTGAGTGGGCTGGTTAAAGCTCGTCTGAACTGAACGCTGAATATCCGGTAATGGCTGTTAAACTGCACACCGTGCCTTAGCGCACGGTTTGTCTTTTTCTGCAATAAGCATTTTATAGCAAAGGAAAAAGGTGGCAGGACAAATACCCAGACCCTTTATCGACGACCTGTTGGCGCGTACCGATATTGTTGAGTTGATAGACTTACGGGTCCCGCTGAAAAAAGCCGGTAAAAATTACTCGGCATGCTGCCCTTTTCATAACGAAAAATCACCTTCTTTTACGGTGAGTGCTGACAAACAGTTTTACCATTGTTTTGGTTGTGGCGCTCACGGCAATGCCATCAGTTTTATGATGGCGTTTGAACAGCTCGAATTTGTTGAAGCCATTGAAGAACTGGCCAAACTGCATCATCTGGACGTGCCGCGCGAAGCTGGCTACAAGCCTTATATTCAGGGCAGCGCCGATGATTACAGCCAGATGCAAAAAGCGGCACAAATTTATCAGCAACAGCTGAACAGTCAGCCACAGGCTGCCGCTTATCTGCAAAAACGCGGTTTATCGGCGGCAACCATTGCCAGTTATGGCATAGGTTATGCGCCTGACAGCTGGGATTTGTTGTTAAAACAGCTTGGCAATAGCAGACCAGCCCGCGACCAGTTATTTGAACTGAAGCTGATCAACCGCAACGACAGTGGCCGCGAGTATGATTTTTTCCGCGATCGGATTATGTTTCCGATCCGCGACAAACGCGGCAGAGTGATTGGCTTTGGTGGCCGCGTGCTGGGTGAAGGTACACCTAAATACCTGAATTCACCGGAAACCCGGTTATTCCATAAAGGTCGTGAACTTTATGGTTTGTATGAAGCCAGACAACAACAGGAACGGCTGGAACGTTTGCTGGTGGTCGAAGGCTATATGGATGTAGTGGCACTGGCTGAACAAGGGATTTCCTTTGCCGTTGCCTGCCTTGGTACGGCCACCACAGCTGATCATATGCAAACCATGTTCAGATTTTGCAGCAAAGTGATTTGTTGTTATGACGGTGACAGAGCTGGTCGGGATGCCGCCTGGCGTGCGCTGCAAAGTGCACTGCCGCATTTAAAAGACGGTGTCGAACTGAATTTTGTGTTTTTACCAGACGGGGAAGATCCGGACTCACTGGTACAAAAAGAAGGTAAAACCGACTTTCTGCAACGGCTGGATCAGGCGATGCCGCTCAGTCATTACCTGTTTGAGCATCTGCTCAAAGAACATGATGTGTCCGGTGACGGCGGTAAATCGGCGCTCTGGGTCAAAGCCAATGAAATGATTGGTCAGATCCCCAGTGAGTTTTATCGCGAAACACTCAGCGAACGGCTGAGTCAACTGGTCGGCCGTAGCCGTGAAAACGTCAAAACCGCCAGCAGTAAACGCAGCCAGCCGGTCACAGTGCAAGGCAGCAAAATTACCCCGATGCGGCGGGCTGTGGCCTTGTTGTTGCAGAATCCAGCGTTGGCCAAAGTGATGCCTTACGCGCCTGAACTGGCGCAGGCCAATTTACCAGGCGCAGCTTTGTTGCTGGCCATTCAGCAACATCTGCTGGAAAAACCCGGGCTGACCACAGCTCAGCTGCTGGAATACTGGCGGCAGTTACCGGAGTACAACATTCTGAGTAAATTAGCGTTATGGGACCATCAGGTTGCTGACGAACAATTAACTCAGGAGTTTTTAGATACGTTTCGTTCGATCGAAGACCAATATTTACAACAGCGCCTTGAATCCTTACAACGCAAGGACCAATTAAGTAAATTATCCGTCGCCGAAAGACACGAATACGCCATGCTGTTGAAAGCTTTCAAGAGCAAATGACTGCGGATGAGATGACTGCGCTGGCTAGAAAAGCTGCGCTTTGTTATACTCGTTCATTCGCATTTTTGAAATTTAACATATTTGGGTGGAAGAGCAGCCTCTATGGAGCATAATCCTCAGTCGCAATTAAAACTCCTTATCTTAAAAGGTAAAGAGCAAGGTTATTTAACTTTTGCCGAAGTAAACGATCACCTTCCACAAGATATCATCGACTCGGATCAGATCGAAGATATCATCCGCATGATTAATGACATGGGTATCCAGGTGTTCGAAACCGCACCAGATGCCGATGACCTGATTATGTCCGACGCAGCGCCGGACGAAGATGCCGCGGAAGAAGCCGCGCAGGCGCTGGTCAGTGTGGACAAAGAACTGGGCCGCACCACAGATCCGGTCCGGATGTATATGCGCGAAATGGGCACAGTGGAACTGTTGACCCGTGAAGGCGAAATTGACATCGCTAAGCGTATCGAAGAAGGCATCAATCAGGTTCAGACCTCAGTGGCTGAATACCCTGAAGCCATCACTTACCTGCTGGAACAGTGGGATAAATTCGAAGCAGAAGAAATCCGCTTAAGCGATATCGTGTCGGCTTTTATCGATCCGAACGAAATCGACGATGTCGCGCCTTCAGCCACCCATATTGGTTCTGACGTGCCGGAAGAAGAACTGGCCGATGAAGATGCCGATTTGACCGGCGACGAAGACGACGAAGACAGCGATGAAGAAGCGGATACAGGTCCGGATCCTGAACTGGCCAAAATCAAATTCGGTGAACTGCGTACCCAGTATGAAGTAACCCGGTTGTCTATCACGCAAAATGGCCGTGAACACGCCACCACCAAAACAGAAATTGAAAAACTTTCTGAGGTGTTCCGTTGTTTCCGCTTAGTGCCAAAACAATTTGACCGCTTAGTCAAAAACATGCGTGAAATGATGGATCGCGTCCGCGTGCAAGAACGCATCGTGATGAAAAACTGCGTTGAATACGCCAAAATGCCAAAGAAAAACTTCTTGAAAGCATTTACTGGCAATGAAAACAGCAGTGCCTGGATTGACGCTGAGATCGCCGCCAACAAGCCATATTCGCCAAAACTGGCTGAATTGCGCGAAGAGCTGGTGCGTTCGACTGATAAGTTGCGCAAAATCGAAGAAGAAACCGGTCTGTCGATCTTTAAAATTAAAGATATCAACCGCCGGATGTCGATTGGTGAAGCCAAAGCCCGCCGTGCCAAAAAAGAGATGGTGGAAGCCAACTTACGTCTGGTGATCTCGATTGCAAAAAAATACACCAACCGTGGTTTGCAATTCCTTGATTTAATTCAGGAAGGCAATATCGGTCTGATGAAAGCTGTCGATAAATTCGAATACCGTCGTGGTTATAAGTTTTCAACTTATGCCACCTGGTGGATCCGTCAGGCCATCACCCGTTCCATCGCCGACCAGGCGCGCACCATCCGTATTCCGGTGCATATGATTGAAACCATCAACAAGCTGAACCGGATTTCCCGGCAGATGCTGCAGGAGATGGGGCGTGAACCGTCGCCGGAAGAACTATCTGAGCGGATGGGCATGCCGGAAGATAAGATCCGCAAAGTGCTGAAAATCGCCAAAGAACCTATTTCGATGGAAACACCGATTGGTGACGACGAAGATTCGCATCTGGGCGATTTTATCGAAGACAGCGGTTCAGAATCACCGCTGGATTCGGCCACGATGGAAAGCTTAAAAGCAGCCACCAACGAAGTGCTGGCAGGCCTGACCGCCCGTGAAGCCAAGGTACTGCGGATGCGTTTTGGTATCGACATGAACACCGACCATACGCTGGAAGAAGTGGGTAAACAATTCGACGTGACGCGCGAGCGGATCCGTCAGATTGAAGCCAAAGCGCTGCGTAAGCTGCGCCACCCTTCCCGTTCAGAAGTATTAAAAAGCTTCCTGGACGAGTAGTCGCAGCCTGTAGACAACAAAAAAGCGCCGATAGGCGCTTTTTTGTTGTCTGTGCGTTACTGCCAATGCTACAGCGAGCTGTTAACTGCAGGCTTTTATCGGCTGTTGCCAGGATGTTGCGACCAGCTTTTTACTGCACGAGCCTAAACCGCTGAAAAAACCAGCAATCGACTTACCAGAAGCCACAACAACAAGTGACAACGGCGTAAAAAATTCATATACTGCCAGCGTTTTATCGTCAGGCAGTTCTGCCCGGCATCAGACAAGGCCCTATAGCTCAGTTGGTTAGAGCATCCGACTCATAATCGGCAGGTCCCTGGTTCAAGTCCAGGTGGGGCCACCATTTTTCAAGCACTTACGTTACGTCTTCTACTTCACTTTAACTCTGTGCTATTTATTTCGTCACTCTGCAGCATCAAATCATGCATGCTGCTGGCAACGGATTTATCTGCAGCTTTTCCATTCTATCGGGACTGCAGCGGCTTTCCAGCAAGCCCCCTCATTGATTCAATGCTAACAATCTGAAAACAAAGGCAGTTGATGGCTTTTACCTTTAAATTTATCTAGCTATGTTGCAATAATCGGTTTTTTATCTTGCAGGATTTTTGATGAAACCGACTCTTTTGCTAACACCACTGGCATTGTCGTTGCTGTGGTTGCCGCTGCTGACCATTGCAGCGACTGACACTGGCTATCAATTGCCGCTGCAGGCAATGGCTGAATTGGTGGATGCGCCGCGCCAGCCGCAGGCACTGGTATCACCGGATAAACAGTATGTGCTGTTTGCCAGCAGCCCGACCGTGCAGACGCTGGCCGATGTGGCCAAAGCTGAACTGAAACTGGCCGGCACCCGTATTAACCCGGCCAATCACACCCCCAGCCGGGCCTGGCCATTGCAGCAGTTGCGGCTGAAGCATTTGACCAGCCTGGCCGAAATCAGCCTGCCATTGCCGGCGCGGAATTTACATCAGCCGCAGTGGTCACCGGATGCCGCTAAAATTGCCGTGCTGGTGGAAGAAAGTGACGCCTTATATCCCTATATTTATGAGCTTAAAAGCAAAAAGCTGACCCGGCTTAGTGTGGCAGTGAATGCGGCTTTGGGTTTACAGTATCAATGGTCTGGTCAAAGTGATGCTTTATTGTTGCCAACTGTGCTGCCGGCACCACAGACACAAGCCCTCAATCAGAACAGTGCAATCAAACCTGCGATCCAGCAAAGCAGTGGCCAGAAAGCCGCAGTCCGCACTTATCAGGACTTGCTGCAAAACAGCGCCGACGAAGCAAGTTTTAGCCGCTATACCACAGCCCAACTGCAGTTAGTGCCAATCACAGCGGACAAGTCCAGCAGCGGCCGCTTGCTGGGCCAACCAGGCATGTTCACCAAATTTAGCTTGTCGCCGGACGGTCAATGGCTGCTGGTGAAAAAGTTACAGCAGCCGTTTTCATATCAGGTGCCTTATAACGCCTTTCCAACCAGCGTTGAAGTTTGGGACTTAAATGGCAAGTTGCTGAAAAAACTAGCGCAAATTCCGCTACAGGATAAATTGCCACCCGGCTTTGATGCCGTGATCACCGGACCCAGAGAGCACAGCTGGCGAGCTGATGCGCCAGCGACTGTGGTTTATGCCGAGGCGCAGGATGGCGGCGATATGGCTGCCAAAGTGCAGATCCATGACAAAGTATACAGCTGGCCCGCACCTTTTAACGCAGCGCCACAGCAACTGCTGGCATTGCAGATGCGTTATCAGGGCATTTACTGGGGCAACGAGCAACTGGCGTTATCGGTAGAAATGCGTTTTGCCGATCGGATGCTGCAAATCAGCCGTTTTGCGCCAGCCCAGGCAGCAAAAGGCACAACTGTGTTTAAGCTGCGATCTTATAATGATGCTTATCAGGATCCGGGCACGCCGCTGCTAAAAATCGGCAGTTACGGCACCGAAGTGCTAGATGTCCGCGCCGGTGACAGTATTTTACTCAGTGGTGCCGGAGCCTCACCGCAAGGCAACCGGCCATTTTTAGATCAATATTCCTTCCAGACCGGCCAGACCGAGCGGTTATGGCAATCGGCCGAGCAATGGTATGACCGCTTGATCGCGGTGCTGGATCAGGATCTGCAACAATTGCTGATCCTGCGCGAAGCTCCGACTGTGCAACCCAACTTTCAACGGCTGAATCGTCGCGATGGTACTATCACCGCGGTCTCTGATTTCCCGCATCCAACCCCCTCATTTGCCAAAGTGCAGAAACAGCTGGTGAAATATCAGCGTAATGACGGCGTGGAGCTCAGCGGGAATCTCTATCTGCCAGCCGATTATGACGCCAGCAAAGGCCCGCTGCCAGTGCTGATCTGGGCTTATCCGCGCGAATTTAAAGATGCTGCCACCGCCGGTCAGTTAAAAGAATCCCCCTTTCAATTTAATCGCATCAGCTTCCAGGGACCCTTGCCACATCTGGCGCAGGGTTTTGCCGTGTTTGATGACGCGAAAATGCCGATTATCGGCACTGCCGACCAACTGCCTAATGATAGCTTCCGCAGTCAGCTGATTGCCGGTGCGCAAGCTGCGGTGGATAAACTGGTCAGCATGGGGATTGCCGATCCGAAACGGGTCGCGGTGGGTGGCCACTCTTATGGCGCTTTTATGACGGCTAATCTGTTAGCGCACTCTGACATCTTTGCCGCTGGTATTGCCCGCTCCGGTGCTTATAACCGCAGTCTGACCCCTTTTGGTTTCCAGGGTGAAGAACGCAATTTCTGGCAGGCGCAGCAGGTATATCAGCAGATGTCGCCGTTTAACTATGCCGATCAAATCAATGAACCGCTGTTAATCATCCACGGTGCCGAAGACAATAACTCCGGTACTTTCCCCATCCAGTCGCAGCGGTTATATGCGGCGCTGGCTGGTTTGGGTGGTCAGGCCCGCTTAGTGATGCTACCGCATGAGCAACATGGTTACCGTGCCCGCGAATCTATTTTGCATATGCTGTGGGAACAGCAGCAATGGCTGGAACAGCATGTAAAAAACCGGCCTTAAACTCATTAAATAAAAAGGGC
This sequence comes from Rheinheimera sp. B2H12, assembly GCF_059620065.1. NCBI lineage: Bacteria > Pseudomonadati > Pseudomonadota > Gammaproteobacteria > Chromatiales > Chromatiaceae > Rheinheimera > Rheinheimera sp. B2H12. The sequence goes on from NZ_CM184363.1 coordinate 4,214,529, forward strand.
TGAACTCTGTTCAGCCCTTTTTATTTTGCGCCTTGACGATTTCAAACACCAGCAACCACCACTGCACTGCCCTTTTCGTCAACCATCATGACCTTCAGTTGCAGTATCAGCCCGACAAAGTTGTGGCGGCTAAACAGCGGCCCTCTCCACGGCTATTTCGCCAGCCTGCTGCAGTCGCGCTCAGGCTGTTTTTGTTACTTTTTAACAAAAAAAGCAATAGAGTCTGTCTCTTTCTTTTAGCTTTTTCACGCATAAATGCATTTTTTTTCACCACAATATGTTTAATTAAAAAAAATCATGGTACAAAGTAACATCAGGGCTTGGCATATTGGGTGGTAATGAAAGCTTTGAGCAGGAACAGCAGCGCCAAGTGTTATTGCTGGATCAGCAAAACATCACTGCCGGCTAATCAATCAAAACAAAAACAACAGAGACTTAAACAATGCCAGAATCACATAGCTCTCATGATCATCGTCACAACACGCCAAGGGCCAGACTTGCTCTGGCTGTTTCTGCAGCACTGCTGGGCCTGCATCCAGGCTGGCTGGCTGCACAAGATTTGCCGCAAAATGACAGCGGTGTCATTGACCAGACCGATGCCTCACAGGTTGAAGTGATTGAGGTCAAAGGCATCCGTGGCAGCATCATGTCGGCGCAGGACCTGAAACGTTATGCCGACACCGTCAAAGACGTCATTACCGCGACCGATATTGGCGCCTTGCCGGATAAATCCGTCACTGAAGCGCTGCAAAGGGTACCTGGCGTTACTATTGAACGTTTTGCATCTTCGGACGACCCGAAACATTATGCCGATGAGGGCACCGGGGTATTAGTCCGTGGCCTGGACCGGGTGCGCTCGGAAGTGAATGGCCGCGGTGCCTTTAGCGCCAATCCAGCCGGCGGTTTAAGTTATGAAGATTTCCCGGCTGAGTTATTAGGCTCAGTCGAAGTAGTAAAAAATCAGACCGCCGATCTGATTTCAGGCGGTATTGCCGGCACCGTCAATCTGGTCACCCGTAAACCTTTTGACACTGATAAACGGCTGATTGCCTTTAGCAGCAAAGCCAACTATGGCGATTTCCGTGATGAAATCACGCCATCATTTTCCGGCTTATTCGCTGACAACTGGCAAAGCAAAGCCGGTAAATTCGGTTTTCTGCTCGCGGCTTCTAAATCAGAATATCAATCCCGCGGTGACGGTATTGGTTTAGGTAATTTTCATTCCCGCGGCAGTGCCTTTATTCCGGTGCTGGATCCATGGGGTGGGCTGCTGGATGTAGACCCGAAATCACCGTTAGAAGGCCCTGCCCTGCCTGGTCAGCCTGTTGGCTCGGTCTGGCATGTGCCAGCTGCTATCCATCTCAGTACTGCTGATAACGATCGAAAACGCACCGGTTTTACCAGTTCTTTGCAATGGGCCAATCTCGATGAAACTGTGATCGCTACCCTGGAACATATCAATTCCGAGGCGTCCTTGGTGTGGAATGAACGGCAAATGGGTCAGGCGGCACAGGGTTTTAAAAGTTATATGGGCTTTTCCCAAAACTGGAAAGGCGATGAAGCGAACAATCACCCGCTGACCACCGACAATAACGGTTATGTCAGCTCGGGGATTGCCTTAGGTGCCAGTGCTGAAACGCCATTCTTTTACCGCAGTCGCTGGAACTACAATGAAAATACCGTACAGGACAGCTCACTGAATCTGAAGATTAAAGCCACAGATAAACTGCAGCTGGAGTTTGATTATCAGCATATTGATTCAGAAAAAGTGGTGCATAACTACAGCATGTCAGGCCAGACCCGCGGTTTGAGTGTCGGCACTGTGTCGCCTTATTTCCTCGATATGCGGGGCGAACGCCCGACCGTACAATTCCTCAGTGATAACATTCAAACGCCGGGCTGGTCGCCTAAACCTGAGTGGGACGGCCCGGTACCTAATTTATTCCTCGGTAGCGGGATGGAACAGGAAGAACACAACACCGCCAAAGCAGATAGCTTTAAACTGAATGCCAGTTACCAGCTCGATGGCACCTTCACCAGTGTTAAAACCGGTTTATACCATACCAAAAAAGATTTAACTGTGCGTGACACTGCCTATGAAGGCTGGACAGCCATTGGTACGCCGTGGAATCAAAAGGATCGCAATGCGGCCGCAGCAGTGAATCGGCCGGAGTTATTTGAGCAAGTTGATTTCTCAGATTATTACCATGGCAATGTCCTGCTTGGTAACGTCAACAACTTTTATTTCCCGAAAATGGATCTGGTGAAAAATTTTGCCCAGTCCTTACGCCAGGGTTGTAAAGATGGCTGGCATAACGCCACCAGCAGCGCCGCCAATAATGGTGTTTGTACCGGTGTTTATGTGCCTTATGCCGACAAACCGAACCGGGTCGAAGGACCTTATGCCGCCCACAACATCAGTTCCTCAGAAGAAAAACGGACTGAATTCTATCTGCGTACTGATTTTGAACTACCAGAGCTGGACATCCCGCTCAAAGGGAATGTTGGCTTGCGTTATGTCAGCTATCAACTGGCCTCGACCGGCGCCTTTGTGCAGCCATTAGCAGCCAAACGTGGGGCGGCCGGTACATCACTGAATACCGTGATGCAAAAACCTGAATATAAACGTTATTACGATCTGGCTGCCGGTCAATCTGAACTCAGTACCGTCGATGGTACCGACTACAACACAGTGTTACCCAGTCTGAACCTGAGTTTTGAACTGGCAGATGATTTGGTGACCCGTGTTGGTGCTTCCAAGGGCTTATATTATCCAAGCCTGGTCGATGCCCGTAATATCAGTCTGCTTGATCTGGATTTTACCCGTCGGTTAAAAAACCCTGGCATGGATCAGGATGAAGTGAACAACCCGGTGGTGGCGCTGGACAACATCGAAGTGACTGCATTAGCCGGTAATCCTTATCTGGAACCAGAAGAGTCAATCAATCTGGATGTCACGGCCGAGTGGTATTTTGCCGATGGCGGTTTTGTTAACCTGGGTCTGTTCCATAAAAAACTCGATAACATTATCCGCAACCGGCAATTTGATATGGCGGTGACTTATGGCAGCGAAAAATATGACGTTTCGGCCTACGGCCCTGCCAACACAGGTTCTGGCACTATTCGCGGCCTGGAGTTTTCATACTCGCAGTTTTACGACATGCTGCCAGGATTATGGCGGGGTTTAGGTTTGCAATTTAACTATACCTACATTGATCAAAGTGGGCTGGAAGATCCGAACCAAATCGCCAAGGGCACGCTGGGCTTTAAGGAAGACGGCAGCCGTATTGAAGACAATCGCAATACTTTCCGTGTATTCAGTGGTTTACCTTTGCAAGGTTATTCCGATCGCAATATGAATATCGTCGGTATGTATGAATACGAAGCGGTGTCTTTCCGACTGGCGTATACCTGGCGCTCTGAGTATTTACTGACCCTGCGGGAGTCGGAAGAATTTGCCCCTGCCTTTGCTAAAGCGGCGGGTATGCTGGATGCCAGCCTGTATTACAGCATTAACGACAACTGGAAAGTTGGGATTGAAGGCAGCAACTTGCTGAACACAGAAACCAGAACCCAGTATCAGATGAATCAGGCAGGAGACAAAACGGATGCACTGAGCTTTATTACAGACCGCCGTTATGCCCTGAGTGTGCGCGCTACCTTCTGATTTGGGCGCCGACATTCTGGCATAGATCGGATCCCAGTCGTCGCTGGGGTCTGGTCTATGCCCCCCTTCGACGACAAACTGGCCATCCTGACTTGCCAGCCGCCAGCACACTGGTTACCATAGCCGCAATCTTTTCTGCATTCGGGCTGTTATGCCGTTACGCCAACTGAAATTATGGGTGCTTCTATTGCTGATGCTCAGCCATGCCGTCGCGTCTTGCGATAGTCTGGTCGTGCATTTGCCTGCCGAAGCCCATCCGCTCAGTCTGGCCGTCGACAGTTGTCATACCGATGCTGCAACCGCCGACAGCGCGGATCATCATTATCATGCCAATCCGGCCAGTCACCAGAGCGGAGACAGCGGCGAGCAACAGCCGCATTCTGTCCATGCCCATGTCAGTTGTTTTGTGCCTTACCAAGCTCCGGTTGCTGCTATTGCGGCCCCAGCCGCAGTCATCGTCAACGCTGCGCGAAATTTACCAAGCCTGACGCTGGCTCCGCCGGTACCACCGCCAACCTTAGTTAGTTGAGTTGATGTTTTAGTGCTGTCGCCTGTGGCGGCAGTGTCAACTTTACGATCCTAAGGAAGAATTCTGATGTTAAGCCATTTGATGGCTGGCGATGGCCGTTTTGTCGGCCAGTCGCGGCCCCGTTATATCCGGCTGGCACTGACCAGTTGGCTGCTGCTGCAAAGCAGTACCACGCTGGCGACAACTACGCCACCAGCCTTATTGTCACTGCAGGATGCCCTCAACCGCACCCTGCAATACAGCCCACAACTGCAGCAGCAACCACTGGCAGTGCGCCAGCAAGCACTGCTCAGATTGCAGGCTGCCGCCACGCCAGTGCCCGAACTGACGCTGAGCGCCGAAAATATCAGCGGCAGCAGCAGTCAAAGCCGTGGTCTGCAACAAGGCGAATACAGTCTAGCTTTCAGCCAGTTACTGGAAGATAGCGCCAAACAACAGGCCAGGCTGCAGCTGAATACTGCCGGCAGCCATTTACTGCAACAACAGCAGCGCCAACAGCAACTGACAGTGCTGGCAGACACAGTCCGGGCTTATCAGCAACTGCAACGACTGCAATTACTGACCCGCTGGACTGAGCATCGCCGCCAGACTGAACAACAAATCCTGCAGATAGCCAAACAACGTCAGGCGGCAGCATTAATGCTGGCAGCGGAAGTCAGTCGTTTACAGCTGCGTTTGCTACAAACCGAGTTGCAGCAACAACAACTGACTGCAGCCACTTTACAAGCCAAAGCTGAGTTGGCGGCGTTATGGGGTGCCAGCGCCGATTTCGACCAGGTTGAACCTTTACCGGCCGCTTTGCCGCAATTACCGGACTGGACACTGTTGCAACAACAATTGCAACAAGCACCGCAGTTGCAAAGCTGGTTATCGGTTGTCCGGCTGGCCCAGGCAGAGATCCGGCTGGCACAAGTCAATCAGCAGAACGACTGGCGACTGGGAATTGGGCTGAAACGAGACCAAGCCACTCAGGATACCTCATTGCAACTGTCATTATCGCTGCCACTGGGAGTGAGCCAACCGCAACAACTGGCGCTGAGTCAGTTACAGGCCGAGCAACAGCAACTCAGTCAGCAATTGGATCAACAGCAGTTGCAACTGCGCCTGCAATGGCATTACCAACAACTCCAGCAACAAGCCAGCCAGCTGCAGCAACTGCAACAACAGTTGCTGCCGCAGGCGCAACTGCTGGTTCGCCAGAGTCAACAAGCCTGGCAACAAGGTGTACTCAGCACCGCCGATTGGCTCAGTAACAGACAAGAATTGCTACAAACCGAGCTGGAACAAATTGAGCTGCGCGCCGCCTTCGCCAGCCGGTTGCTGGAACTGCAGTTACTGACAGGTCAGCCGCTGCTGCAACAAGCCAGCCATCCGTTCACCACCAGAGCCCCTAGTCAGCGCTACCGGGCTTTACCCGCCAGTATGCAGGCCGCTTCAGACCAGACTTCAACAGGACATCAGCCATGAACCAACCCTTTTTGCTATTTTTATTGTTTTGCTTTTTGACCAACAGTTGTTGGGCAACAGTTTCATCACAACCAGCGCAGACGCAACTGGTTGCCGCCACCACTGAGCTGGAGCAAGAGAACGAGCATGAACATGAACACGGCGATGAAACCAGCCCGCCTGACAGCGAAGGCCATCAGGAAAAGCTGCAACTGAGCCCACAACAAATCAGCAATGCCGGTTTAGTGCTCAGTACGGCCGGGCCAGCGTTGCTACAGCAGAAGCTGCCGTTGTTTGGGGTACTGAGTATTCCAAGCAATAAACAGTACCGCTTGAATGCCCCTTATGTTGGCTTAATTGAACAAGTACTGGTGGAAGTGGGCGACCAAGTCAGTGCTGGCCAACCACTTGCCAGAGTTCGCAACAGCAATACCCTGCAAAGTTATCCGCTACTGGCGCCTGCCAGTGGGGTCATCAGTCAGCGCTGGCTCAATCCGGGCGATCTGGCCAGCAGTCCGCTGCTGGAAATCAGCGACGATAGCCAACTCTGGTTTGACATGTCGGTGTTTCCAACCGACGCCAGTCAATTGCGACTGGAGCAACCACTGCAACTGCAGGATCTGGATCAACCGCAAGCTGCCACAGTACAAACGCAGGTAAATTATATCGCGCCACAGCTCAGCATGGGCCATATCACCCGGGCCCGTGCCACTTTGCCCAGTACCGGGCTACCGAAACATTGGCGTGCCGGCATGCATTTGCAGGCCTGGCTGACAGTGGCGCAGCAAGAGGTGGCCGTGGCAGTACCGCAATCGGCATTACAGCAATTAGCAGGTAAAACCGTGCTCTTTGTGCAGCAAGGTCAGGAGTTTATTGCCACTGAGGTTGAACTGGGTCTGGTCGCGCCGCCTTTGGTGGAAATCCGTCATGGTTTGGCTGCTGGCAGTCGTTATGTCAGCCAGCAAAGTTTTGTCCTTAAAGCCGAACTGGGTAAAGCCAGTGCTGGCCATAGCCATTAATACCGGGAGCAGAAGATGATCAACTGGTTATTACAAAAGGCAATTGACCGGCCCGGCCTGATATTGTTGCTGACCTTGTTACTGGCGGGGATTGGCAGCTGGCAAGCCACGCAACTGCCGGTCGATGCAGTGCCTGATATTACCAATGTGCAGGTCCAACTGAATACCGCTGCGCCAGGTTTTTCGCCGCTGGAAACTGAACAACGGATCAGTACATTGATTGAAACCGGCATGGCCGGTCTGCCGCAGTTGGAATACAGCCGCTCTTTGTCCAGGTACGCTTTGTCACAGGTGACGCTGGTGTTTACCGACGGTACTGACTTGTACTGGGCCAGGCAACAAGTCAGCGAACGCTTACAAACCTTACGCACTCAGTTACCGGCAGGTGTGGAGACTGAGTTGGGGCCTTTAACTTCGGGGCTTGGCGAAATTCTGGCATATCGGCTGCAAGCTGAGCCAGGGGCACGTAAAGCCGATGGTTCCTTGTATTCAGCCCAGGATTTACGCACCTTACAAGATTGGACGGTGCGGCCACAATTGTTACAAGTGCCTGGTGTCACCGAAGTGAATACCATGGGAGGTTTAGTGCTGGAATATCAGGTCGCGCCGGATCCGGCCAGACTGATGGCACTGAAGATCACGCTTAGCGAGCTTGCTACGGCACTGGAGCGCAATAACAGCAATATTGGTGCCGGTTATATTGAGCGCAATGGGGAACAATGGTTGATCCGCTCACCGGGCCAGCTTAGTTCAGGGCAGGATATTGCCGAACTTATTATCGCTAAACGGGATCTGGGGCCGGTGCGGGTAAAAGATGTTGCCACAGTCCAACTGGGTAGTGCCCTGCGAACAGGGGCCGCCACCCAAAATGGTGCAGAAGTGGTGCTCGGCACTGTGATGATGCTGCAAGGCGCCAATAGTCGCACTGTCGCCTTGGCCGTCGCAGCAAAGCTCAACGCCATCCGGCTGCCAACTGGCGTCAGTGCTGATATCAGCTACAACAGAACCGGATTGGTGGATGCCACCATCGCCACTGTCAGCAAAAACCTGCTGGAAGGCGCGGTGTTGGTGATCGTGATCCTGCTGCTGTTTTTGCGGCAGTTAAAAGCGGCGTTGATCACAGCCGCCGTGATCCCGCTGAGTATGCTGTTTGCCATCAGCGGCATGGCCGCCAATAAAGTCAGTGCCAATCTGATGAGCCTTGGCGCTATTGATTTTGGTTTGATGGTTGATTGCGCAGTCATCGTGGTCGAAAACTGCTTAAAACGACTGGCACAAGCACAACAGCAGCAGGGGCGCTTGTTAACCTTTGACGAGCGACGGCAACTGGTGCTGGCTGCCAGCCGGGAAGTCTTGACCCCGGCCTGGTCTGGGGTGCTGATTATTATGCTGGTCTATCTGCCGCTGTTTGCGCTCAGTGGCGTTGAAGGCAAAATGTTCCATCCAATGGCATTTACCGTGATGACAGCACTGGCTGGCGCTATGCTACTGGCGTTCAGTTTTGTGCCTGCCGCTTTGGTCTGGTGGCTACGCGGTCCGGTGTCAGAACAACCAGGCTGGTTATTTAGCCGGTTACAACACGGCTATCAACCCTTGCTCCGGCGGATTTTACGAAAGCCCGCGCCATGGTTGACGCTGGCACTGCTGCTGCTTGGCGCTAGCGCTGTGCTCGGCAGCCGGCTTGGGACTGAATTTATGCCGCAGTTGGATGAAGGTGACGTTGCTTTACACGCCATGCGGATCACCGGCACCAGTCTTAGTCAGTCGGTGCTAATGCAACAGCAACTGGAAAAAGCACTACTGCAACAACCGGAAGTATTGCGGGTATTTTCAAAAATAGGCACTCCGGAAATAGCGACAGATCCAATGCCGCCGAATGTCGCAGACACTTTTGTTATCCTCAAAGCCAGAGCCGATTGGCCGGAACCAGCCAAAAGTAAAACTGCGCTGGTGCAGGAAATGCGTCAGCGCCTCAGTGCCTTTCCCGGTAATAATTATGAGTTTACTCAGCCGATCGAAATGCGCTTTAACGAATTGATCGCCGGTGTCAGAGCGGATGTAGCAATCCGGCTTTACGGTGATGATCTGCCCACTTTGACCGAACTTGGCCAACAACTTTTGCAGATAGTCAGCAAAGTGCCAGGAGCCGCCGATGCCAGACTGGAACAACAGGATGGTCTGCCGTTATTATCGATCGAACCTGAACGCGAACATTTGGCCTTGCTTGGGCTTGATGTCGCAGCGCTGCAACAACTGCTACAGACCGCCGTTGGTGGTCAGCAACTGGGATTGATTTATCAAGGCGATCAAAGATTTGCTTTGATGCTGCGGCTACCGGAATCGTTACGGCAGGATCCTACGGCGCTCGGCCGGATCCCGATCGCTTTACCGACAGAGCAAAGCGGCAATAATACCGGGCAAGAGCTGAATTATGTCCCCTTAGCCGATATTGCCACCTTGCGTGAATCAACAGGTCCCAGTCAGATCAATCGATATCAGGGCAAGCGCCATCTGGTGATAAGCGCCAATATCGAAGAGCGGGATTTGGGCTCCTTTGTCGCTGAATTACAGCAACAAATGGCACAAGTCACACTACCTGCCGGTTATTGGCTGGATTATGCCGGCAGTTATCAGCAGTTAGTTTCAGCACAACAGCGACTGCAACTGGTGATCCCCTTAACCTTATTGCTAATTTTTTTGCTGTTATATCAAGCGTTAAATTCAGTCTGGCAAGCAATGCTGGTGTTGCTGGTGATCCCTTTTGCGCTGGCTGGTGGTGTACTGGCGTTATGGCTGCGAGAAATGCCACTGTCGATTTCAGCACTGGTTGGTTTTATTGCCTTGTCCGGTATCGCGGTACTGAATGGGATTGTGCTGTTAAGCGCGGTGGCCACCTTGCGGGCACAGGGAATGGCGCTCTATCAGGCAGTGTGGCAAGGCGCCCAGCAACGACTCAGACCTGTGCTGATGACAGCCTTAGTCGCTAGCCTTGGTTTTGTGCCGATGGCCTTTAACCTGGGGATTGGCGCTGAAGTGCAACGCCCACTGGCGACAGTGGTGATTGGTGGCATTCTGTCAGCCACCATGCTGACATTACTGGTATTGCCGGCGCTCTATCTGCTGCTGGCCAGTAAAATGAAGTTCAGCCAGCGTTAACTGCGTTTCAGCCACGACGGATACATATCGGCGTGGCTGAGCCCGGATCACAGTCTGGTGCGGCAGCACAGTACTGCTGCCGCACCCCATGTTCAGATCAGAATCTGACTTTCACGCCCAGCGTATAACTGCGCCCCACGCCATCATAAATCAGCGTCCCCTGGTTAATACCCGGCAGATACTGTGGTTTTTTATCACCAATATTATCAACATTCAGATAACCAAGGATGTCATCGCTGACGCTATAGCTGGCAAACAGATTATGTCTGGCATAGGTCGCCACTTTGTTATCAAACCAGGCTGGATAGGCATCGGCGGCAGTATTGATTTTACTGAACGTGGTGCTGCCAGCATAGTTGATGGTCCAGCCAATACTGTATTGATCAGTGCGATAAGCCGCTCGCAGTAAGCCACGCAGATGCGGATAACGTGGTGTCCCTGCGTCATTGGCGGCCTCTGTTGCCACAGCTGGGTTCTGCCAGAATTCACGTTTATCCAGATAGGTCAGCACCAGACTGGTTTCCAGACTACCAGTATCCAGTGGCAGGGCATAACTCAGATCCAAATCGGTGCCGTTGGCAACAAATTTGGAAGCGTTAATATTTTGCACCGACACCAGATTGATATTGCCATCGGCTAACCGACTGACTGCACCACAGAATTCAGCATCCAGACTGCTGCCATCGACACAGTTGCTCAGCACATCACTGGCAGCAAAACTGGTGATGGCGTCTTCTATTTCGATGTTCCAGTAGTCCAGAGCGATATTCAGCCGCTCCAGCGGTGTCCACACCAGCCCCAGCGTATAGGTAGTGGCTTCTTCCGGTTTTAATTGTTCATTGCCGCGCGTCTGTACTTTTCGGGTCCCAAAAGAGGCTTCGGATTTAAAGCCGTCTTTAATCCCTAACGCTTTGCAATTTGCCAGCCGGTTGGCTGGATTGCGGCCCTGATTGATACTGCCGACATCACAGGGATCGGTCATCCGGGTACCGCTGATCGAATCTGGTGCAAATAATTCGGCAATATTAGGCGCCCGCACTGCCAGTGAATAAGTACCACGGCTGCGCACAGTTTCAGTCAGCGCCCAGTTCAGCGCAACTTTATAAGTTGCATCGGTACCAGTCACACTATGGTTCGATAGCCGGCCTGCCACTTCCAGTTCCAGGTTATGCAGCAGAAACTGATCATTCAGCAATGGTACTATCATTTCGCCAAACACTTCCTTGACGTCATAATGACCTTTGGTTGGTTTGACGTAACTGTTTTCCGGCGGTGTGCGGCCAACGCGGCTACCAACCAGACCTGCACCAACACCATCAGCACCAATGGCCTGAGCGAGCAGATCCGGCGTATTTTCTGAGGTTTCTCTGCGATACTCCAGACCGGCAGCAAAAGCAACAATCCCGGCGTCAAATTCGGCCACATCGCCACTGACGCTGAAAGAGGCCAGCGATTGGGTCATTTTTTCGGTATTCAGTAAGTCGATGCCAGCATAAGCGTAAGCTTCAGCAGATGCCTGATTAAAGATGGGATTCCAGGCGACACAATCAGCTTTACCACTGCGACACACCGCTTTACCTGCTACATCCGTGGTTGCATCCAGCGCCTCATAATAGCGGCTCATCAACACATCCTGGCTTTGCAGTTTTGCATCCACCACTCCATGCTGCAGATAAGTGTCATAACTATAATCCCCGAGTAAACCTTTACTGCCCAGCGTCAGTTGCATGGTTTCACGAGTGTTATCATTGCGCAGTGGCCTGCCAACAACGGCCAGTGCGGCCACTTTCTGGTTGCGGGCCACCATCAAGGTTTTCAGTTCAGCGGGTAGGAACGGATTATCCAGTTTCAGTGCAATTAACGGCCCAAAATTATCATCATGAAACACAGTTGCCTGGCCGGCAGCACCAGCTTCGACCTTGCCATACTTACTGTCCAGATACAGCGAGTGCAAGTCACTCAACTGATAACTTCCACTCAGATTCAGCAGGTAACGCGTACTTGGGGTAATCATCGAGTTCATTTCAGCGGTGCGGAAGCCATCGCCGCCATCACATGGTACAGTCAAACAGTTGCTGCCCGCAATAAATGGCCGGAATCGACCGTCCTGCCGATCAATGGTAAAGGTGTCATAACCCAGCGCAAAAGGATCACCAGCAAAGGTCGGCGGCAAAGGATTGCTAATAATGTCAAATGGTTGCCCTGGTAATACCCATTTGTCATTTGGTAAATAAATCAGGCCCTCCCGGCTGAGAGCCTGAAAGCGCTGGTCCTGATGCCAAGTGTGGTCGATGACACCATCGCCTGGCTTCGCGCCAGGTAAGGCTGCAAATGTCGGCGTGGCATTGGCATAATCGCGGGCAGACATCGGCAACTCATCCCGATCTGAATAGTTCAGGTGTAAGGTCAGGTTTGCTTTATCATTGGCAAAATTGTCACCCAGTGTCAGCCGTAAATCTTGTTTTTTAGCATCGTTTTTACTGCTCTGACCGGCCGATGCATCAACTTCGACCCCGGTAAAGTTATTTTTCATAATGAAATTGACCACACCCGTAACGGCATCGGCACCATAAATCGCCGAAGCCCCTCCTGTCACAATTTCCACTCGTTCGACCAATGACGCCGGGATCATACTTAAATCTACTGCCGACTCCGCAGAGGACCCAGGCACATGGCGGCGGCCATTCACCAGCACCAGCGTCCGGACTGTACCCAAACCACGTAAATTGGCTTGTTCCAGACCTGCTTTATCTTTTTGTCCGCCATTGCTATCGCTGGATGAAACGGCACCAATACCACCAGCCAGCGCCGGTAACTGATGCATCAGATCGCCGATATTTTTGGCTCCGGACATTTCGATCATAGCACTGTCAACAATGGTGGTTGGTGTGCTCATTTGTGCACTGGAACGATTGATCCTCGACCCCGTAACAGAAATGGTTTCAATTGGCTCTGCCTGCGGCTTTGTTGTCGCTTGCGCCATGACAGCGGACGCGGCGAATAACTGAGCTAATGTAACTGCAACTATGGTTTTTTTATGATTCATGCTTTTCCCTCGACTGCTATTTCTTATGGACTCAGCGTTGTGCCGCAAAACACTTACATCTGAGATAAATCCAGATTAATTGAAATCAGAGCAGTCGGGTATTTTTATGTTACTTAATAATTAAGACATGAAAATATTTTGTACCCTAGTTGACGATATTCTAAGCACTAACTGTCAAAAAATCATGCCAGTGTTTGTCGTAATGGCTGGCGTATTGCTGCAATTTCTTGGATTAAAATCATTTTTAAACAAATAGAATCAATATGTTAAAAACAACAACTCAGCACAGATCCAGCGACCTTCGCCAGGTTCGCACGTGTAAACAATTTGATTCAATACAGGTGATATAAATTTACATTTAAGTGGCTTTTACGCTGCATTTTTTTCTGCCAGCAGCTGCTCATGCTACAGGTAGCACAGGCAATATAGCGAAATACTCAGCTCAACTGGGGGTGAACTTGACGCAGAGCGGCAGTCCAACAGTGGATGGCTGAGTCACGGTAAATCAAAAAGCCTGGGGAATTTGGAGCCTTGATGCCCTTCACAGAGCGAAGGATTGCTCAGCCAGCACAAGAATCACGATAAATAAAACTGCCACCGTATTCACCTGAACTCAATCCGATAGAGCAAGTATGGAGCTGGCTACGTCAACACCACATAGCCAATCGTTGTTTTGAGAGCTACGAAGCGATTGTGGATGCCTGTAGCGATGCCTGGAATGACTTTATCAGCGATAAAGTACGGGTGAGCAAGCTGTGCTCAAGAAACTGGGCGGTACTGAACAGACTTTAAGATGGAATGGTATTATACCATTCCATCTAATTTTCTGTTCTAATTGAGCTATTAGCATCAATACGGCATTCGCATGATGGATCTTACTCCTGAAGACTTACTGAAGCGCTCTCGAGCCGAAAAAAATGCCCGCAAGCGTATGCGCTTGCTGGCGCTGTCTCTGTTTCTTCAATGTAAAAACCGTACATCAGTTGCTGAGCAGCTTAAAATCAGTCGCACCAGTGTGAATACTTGGGTGAGCAACTACCTTGCTTCTGGCCTCGAGGGTTTAGAAGCACGTAAAGCAAAAGGACGTACGCCATTTTTGACTGCCCAGCAGCAAAAACAATTGGGCGACTTTATTACATGCCAAAGCCAGAATGAACATGGTGGCAGGCTGACCGGTGAAAAAATCCTCAACTATATCAAAGCCGAGTTTGGTGTACATTATCACCATAACGCCATTTATAAGTTACTGAAACAACTTGGATTTAGCTGGATAACCAGTCGCTCGCGGCACCCGAAGCAACAACAAGGCGTCCAGGACGCATATATAAAACTTCCAATTGGAAACGATCCTTAACATTCCTGGCACGGTGCGGCTGGAAGATGTCGATGTCTGGTTCCAGGATGAAGCTCGTATCGGCCAGCAGAATACAACCACGCGCTTATGGGCTAGCACAGGCTCTCGGCCACGTGCGGTTAAACAGCAGCAATTTGAATACGCTCATCTTTTCGGCGCCATCTGCCCGGCCAATGGCGCAACAGAAGCATTGATAGTTCCTTTTCTGAGTAAAGAGGTGATGAAAATGCACTTAGCGCAAATTTCAGCCACAACAGCCAAGGGCCGCTATGCAGTGGTCGTGATGGATGGCGCGGGTTGGCATACTGATGATATTGCAGATGATTTTCATAACCTGTCGATATTAAAACTGCCACCGTATTCACCTGAACTCAATCCGATAGAGCAAGTATGGAGCTGGCTACGTCAACACCACATAGCCAATCGTTGTTTCGAGAGCTACGAAGCGATTGTGGATGCCTGTAGCGATGCCTGGAATGACTTTATCAGCGATAAAGTACGGGTGAGCAAGATGTGCTCAAGAAACTGGGCGGTACTGAACAGACTTTAAGATGGAATGGTATAAAAAAAGCCTAGCGAGTTTGGGAGCCTTCATGCCCTTCGCAGAGCTCAGGGCGTTCAATCGGCAAAAAGCCAAATTGTTGGCTTTTTGAAACCCCGATTTCACTGTACTACCTCGCATGGGAATGCCAAGCTCGACCAATATTCCGCCTAGATCCCATAAAGCAAAAAGGCCCAGTCGTTAGACTGGGCCTTTTTGGCTTTATGAGGAGCCTTCATGCCCTTCGCAGAGCTCAGGGCCGTTCAGCCCGGACAACGCCAAATGGTTGGCGTTGTCTGTTTCGGGCTTCACTGTACTACTCTCCAAGTACTCCAGCGCCAGAATCACGATAAATAAAAAAGCCCCAGTCTTTCGACTGGGGCTTTTTCATTTATTGGGAGCCTGGCGGTGTACTACTCTCGCATGGCATCTGCCACACTACCATCGTCGCAGCTGCGTTTCACTTCTGAGTTCGGAATGGATTCAGGTGGTTCCACAGCGCTATTGCCACCAGGCAAAAACTGTTTAGCTTCTTTAACTTAGACAAGCTTTGATTTTTAATCTTTGATAGTAGCTCAGCACAATCTCACTTCAAAACAACTTGGGCGTTGTATGGTTAAGCCTCTCGGGCAATTAGTATGAGTTAGCTTAACGTATCACTACGCTTCCACACCTCACCTATCAACGTTGTGGTCTCCAACAACCCTTATGTGTACTCAAGGTACAAGGGATGACTCATCTCTTGGCCGGCTTCCCGCTTAGATGCTTTCAGCGGTTATCCGTTCCGAACGTAGCTACCGGGCAGTGCCATTGGCATGACAACCCGAACACCAGCGGTTCGTTCACTCCGGTCCTCTCGTACTAGGAGCAACTCCAATCAATCATCCAACGCCCACGGCAGATAGGGACCGAACTGTCTCACGACGTTCTAAACCCAGCTCGCGTACCACTTTAAATGGCGAACAGCCATACCCTTGGGACCGACTTCAGCCCCAGGATGTGATGAGCCGACATCGAGGTGCCAAACACCGCCGTCGATATGAACTCTTGGGCGGTATCAGCCTGTTATCCCCGGAGTACCTTTTATCCGTTGAGCGATGGCCCTTCCATACAGAACCACCGGATCACTAAGACCTACTTTCGTACCTGCTCGACGTGTCTGTCTCGCAGTTAAGCTGGCTTCTGCCTTTGCACTAACCGTACGATGTCCGACCGTACTTAGCCAACCTTCGTGCTCCTCCGTTACTCTTTAGGAGGAGACCGCCCCAGTCAAACTACCCACCAGACACTGTCCGCAACCCCGATTAGGGGCCCACGTTAGAACATCAAACATGCAAGGGTGGTATTTCAAGGACGGCTCCATCGTGACTAGCGTCACAACTTCAAAGCCTCCCACCTATCCTACACATACAGGGTCAATGTTCAGTGCCAAGCTATAGTAAAGGTTCACGGGGTCTTTCCGTCTAGCCGCGGGTATACGGCATCTTCACCGCAATTTCAATTTCACTGAGTCTCTGGTGGAGACAGCCTGGCCATCATTACACCATTCGTGCAGGTCGGAACTTACCCGACAAGGAATTTCGCTACCTTAGGACCGTTATAGTTACGGCCGCCGTTTACCGGGGCTTCGATCAAGAGCTTCGCTTGCGCTAACCCCATCAATTAACCTTCCGGCACCGGGCAGGTGTCACACCCTATACGTCCTCTCTCGAGTTTGCAGAGTGCTGTGTTTTTAATAAACAGTTGCAGCCAGCTGGTCACTGCGACTCTCAGATGCTTACGGAGCAAGTCCTTCACACCCAAGAGCGTACCTTCTCCCGAAGTTACGGTACTATTTTGCCTAGTTCCTTCACCAGAGTTCTCTCAAGCGCCTTGGTATTCTCTACCTGACCACCTGTGTCGGTTTCGAGTACGGTCGACAAGTACCTGAAGCTTAGAGGCTTTTCCTGGAAGCGTGGCATCAACAGCTTCACCACCTTAGTGGCTCGTCTCGTATCTCAGTCTTAGGCGTCCGGATTTTCCTAAACACCCAACCTACATACTTTCACATGGACTACCAACGCCATGCCTGCCTAGCCTTCTCCGTCCCCCCATCGCAGTACTGTCGGTACGGGAATATTAACCCGTTTCCCATCGACTACGGCTTTCGCCCTCGCCTTAGGGGCCGACTTACCCTACCCTGATTAGCATGGGATAGGAACCCTTGGTCTTCCGGCGGGGAAGTTTTTCACTCCCCTTATCGTTACTTATGTCAGCATTCGCACTTCTGATACCTCCAGCATCCTTCACAAGACACCTTCTACGGCTTACAGAACGCTCCTCTACCACTTGCACATAGTGCAAGTCCACAGCTTCGGTGCATGGTTTAGCCCCGTTACATCTTCCGCGCAGACCGACTCGACTAGTGAGCTATTACGCTTTCTTTAAAGGGTGGCTGCTTCTAAGCCAACCTCCTAGCTGTCTATGCCTTTCCACATCGTTTTCCACTTAACCATGACTTTGGGACCTTAGCTGGTGGTCTGGGTTGTTTCCCTTTTCACGGCGGACGTTAGCACCCGTCGTGTGTCTCCCGAGTAGTACTCATTGGTATTCGGAGTTTGCAAAGGGTTGGTAAGTCGGGATGACCCCCTAGCCTTAACAGTGCTCTACCCCCAATGGTATTCGCTCGAGGCGCTACCTAAATAGCTTTCGAGGAGAACCAGATATCTCCGAGCTTGATTAGCCTTTCACTCCGACCCACAAGTCATCCCCTAATTTTTCAACATTAGTGGGTTCGGTCCTCCAGTTAGTGTTACCCAACCTTCAACCTGCTCATGGGTAGATTGCCCGGTTTCGGGTCTACACCCTGCAACTATTCGCCCAGTTAAGACTCGGTTTCCCTACGGCTCCCCTATTCGGTTAACCTCGCTACAGAATGTAAGTCGCTGACCCATTATACAAAAGGTACGCAGTCACCCCACAAAGGAGGCTCCCACTGCTTGTACGTACACGGTTTCAGGTTCTATTTCACTCCCCTAACAGGGGTTCTTTTCGCCTTTCCCTCACGGTACTGGTTCACTATCGGTCAGTCAGGAGTATTTAGCCTTGGAGGATGGTCCCCCCATATTCAAACAGGATGTCTCGTGTCCCGTCCTACTCGTTTTCACTGATGAAGACTTTTCGTGTACGGGGCTATCACCCTGTATCGCGGCACTTTCCAGAGCCTTCCACTAATTCTTCACCAACTTAAGGGCTAGCCCCCTTTCGCTCGCCGCTACTAAGGGGATCTCGGTTGATTTCTTTTCCTCGGGGTACTTAGATGTTTCAGTTCTCCCGGTTCGCCTCGTATGACTATGTATTCATCATACGATACCAGATAAATCTGGTGGGTTTCCCCATTCGGACATCTGTGAGTCTAACGTCTCTTACCGACTTCTCACAGCTTTTCGCAGGTTAGCACGTCCTTCATCGCCTCTGACTGCCAAGGCATCCACCGTGTACGCTTAGTCACTTAACCATACAACCCCAAATTGTCTTGGAAATCGTAAGTTTGTGCTTAAGGTTCACAATAAAATTGTTGACCTTTATTTTTACTACTATCAGCTTGCCTAATTGTTAAAGAGCATTTTGAGATAAACTCAAATCAAACCACACCAACAAGTGCGCTTTGATTTGAATTTTGCGAGCAATTAATCAGGTATTCTTTAGAATCTTCTAAGGAATGGTGGAGTTAAGCGGGATCGAACCGCTGACCTCCTGCGTGCAAGGCAGGCGCTCTCCCAGCTGAGCTATAACCCCAAATATAAAATTTGGTTGGTCTGAGTAGACTCGAACTACCGACCTCACCCTTATCAGGGGTGCGCTCTAACCACCTGAGCTACAGACCAATTCTAACTTGCCTGTTCGTCTTATTGCTGCGTTGCATTCTTTGCTCACTCAGTCATGTACTACAGTACACTCCTTCGCTCGCTCAGCCTGCGCCTTGCACTAAGCCAAACATTCTTCGTTATAAGCCTGATGGCCTCTAACTGTTTTGCTCTATCTCTGCAATCAATCATCTGTGTGGACACTTCGAAACATCAGTTCGCTATAGGTAAGGAGGTGATCCAACCCCAGGTTCCCCTAGGGTTACCTTGTTACGACTTCACCCCAGTCATGAATCACAAAGTGGTAAGCGCCCTCCCGAAGGTTAAGCTACCTACTTCTTTTGCAACCCACTCCCATGGTGTGACGGGCGGTGTGTACAAGGCCCGGGAACGTATTCACCGCAACATTCTGATTTGCGATTACTAGCGATTCCGACTTCACGCAGTCGAGTTGCAGACTGCGATCCGGACTACGATACGCTTTAAGAGATCCGCTCACTGTCGCCAGCTTGCCTCCCTCTGTACGTACCATTGTAGCACGTGTGTAGCCCTACTCGTAAGGGCCATGATGACTTGACGTCGTCCCCACCTTCCTCCGGTTTATCACCGGCAGTCTCCCTAGAGTTCCCACCATTACGTGCTGGCAACTAAGGATAAGGGTTGCGCTCGTTGCGGGACTTAACCCAACATTTCACAACACGAGCTGACGACAGCCATGCAGCACCTGTCTTAGCGTTCCCGAAGGCACAATCGTATCTCTACAATCTTCGCTAGATGTCAAGAGTAGGTAAGGTTCTTCGCGTTGCGTCGAATTAAACCACATGCTCCACCGCTTGTGCGGGCCCCCGTCAATTCATTTGAGTTTTAATCTTGCGACCGTACTCCCCAGGCGGTCTACTTAGTGCGTTAGCTGCGCTACTCACAGTACAAGACCACGAACAGCTAGTAGACATCGTTTACGGCGTGGACTACCAGGGTATCTAATCCTGTTTGCTCCCCACGCTTTCGCACCTGAGCGTCAGTATCGTGCCAGGGGGCCGCCTTCGCCACTGGTATTCCTCCAAATCTCTACGCATTTCACCGCTACACTTGGAATTCTACCCCCCTCTCACGTACTCTAGTTGGCCAGTTTCAAATGCAATTCCCAGGTTGAGCCCGGGGCTTTCACATCTGACTTAACCAACCGCCTGCGTGCGCTTTACGCCCAGTAATTCCGATTAACGCTTGCACCCTCTGTATTACCGCGGCTGCTGGCACAGAGTTAGCCGGTGCTTCTTCTGCGAGTAACGTCAAAGTTAGCCGCTATTAACGACCAACCCTTCCTCCTCGCTGAAAGTGCTTTACAACCCGAAGGCCTTCTTCACACACGCGGCATGGCTGGATCAGGCTTGCGCCCATTGTCCAATATTCCCCACTGCTGCCTCCCGTAGGAGTCTGGACCGTGTCTCAGTTCCAGTGTGGCTGATCATCCTCTCAAACCAGCTAGGGATCGTCGCCTTGGTGAGCCATTACCTCACCAACTAGCTAATCCCACGTAGGCGCATCCGACAGCATGTGGCCCGAAGGTCCCACACTTTGGTCCGTAGACATTATGCGGTATTAACAGTCGTTTCCAACTGGTATCCCCCTCTGTCGGGTAGCTTCCTACGCATTACTCACCCGTCCGCCGCTAGGTCCGAAAACCCCGCTCGACTTGCATGTGTTAGGCCTGCCGCCAGCGTTCAATCTGAGCCATGATCAAACTCTTCAATTAAAAGTTTTTTCGCTACCTAAGTAGCTGCTCAGTATTACTGACTAAATATTTTACTATCTGGTCACTCATACTCAGTTAATTCGTTTTGCGAATCTCATGAATCGAGTGCCCACACAGATGATTGATTGCTAATTGTTAAAGAGCGTGTCGTTTTACTTAACGACGAAAGCCGTTGATATTCAACCACTTTCAGAATCTTTGGCGTTTGACTTTTTCGTTTTCGAATCCGTCGTCGCTGTCGATGAGGCGCATTATAGAGACTTCCAAACAGACCACAAGATCTTTTTGACAGAAAGATGATCGTTCGGACATATTTTGCACAAAACACGCTTTTTTGCTGAATTAATCAACAAAAATAAGCTGTTCAAGCCGGTTTTAATCGGGCTGATGCTGTTCCACAGCGGTTTGAGTATGACAGGCTGCAGCAATATCTGGTTTAAACCAGAGTTCTGCTCTGCTAAGAGGGGTGGCAACCGGCAATAACGGATTGTGTAACTCAAGTATCTGCCGTCGCCCCAAACAGGAGCTCGCCAGTGCACTGGCAAAAAAACGCTGAAACAGGGCTTCAAACTCGCCACTCTTGATAAGTGCATTTAAACCAGCCTCCAATTGCTCGGCCAATTGTTTATTATCTTTATGCAGAAAGAAGTATAAAGCGGTTGGATAATGCAATACGACATCAGGTTCGACCTGAAATAGGGTGGCTTGCTTCGACTGCTCCTGCCAGATTTCCAGCACTGAGCGCGGGAATGCATCACCACGATGTTTCGCCAGCATGGCAAATAACGACTGATACTGGCTGGAGGTCAGCACTTTCAGCTCATTCTTTTGTAAAATAGTGGTATCAGGCCAATCATGACCCTGTAACAGTGTTAGATGCTGCAAACCACGCAAGTCATGTAATTTGGGTAATGGTAAGGGTCGGTGTTTGGCAATCAACAATAACCGCCAGCCATACAAGCCTTTATCAATCGGGATCCGGACCGGTAACAGCTGCTGTTCGCGCTCTATACTGGTCATACTCCAGAACACATCGACTTCTTGCGCAGCGGCAATGGCTTTTAATGAACGCTGTTGCACCATACCGGTACTGGCTCGTTGCAAATCGACTTGCACGCCGACTTTGGCAAAAGCCGCCTTTAATAGTTCCAGCGGATATTGTTGCGTCGGATCATCTGACTGAATTGATTGGCCGTAAATCAACCGGACAGGCTCAGCCGTTGTTGCGGCGGGTAACCACAACAGCAATAAAAGCAGCCTGCAGGTACGGCCATATCGACGACGCTCAAGTTGCCACCACGTCAAACCCTGACTCCCCTGTCCCTGCTCCATCTGAACTTGACTATAGCAGAGCAGTCCGCGGCACTTCATGTTTTCCGGTACAAATTTCAGCCATACCAGCCCATCTGGATCAACAAAGTGGCCACTTCAGTCCGGCTTTGCGTTATTTCACCAGCGGGCAAAGTTGAATCACTCTCAAATAGCTTGAAAATTCAGCAGCAAGAACTTAGAATGATCGTTCATTCTATATTTTGGAGTTTATTATGCTGCGACCAGCACCTCGTTACAGCCTGCGTCGGCTCGTTTTAATACCGGCCCTGTTATCCTCATTACTTGTGCTGACCGCTTGTGGCCAGTCTACAGCGCAGACAGCACCAGCAGCTGTTGCTGTTGAAGTCGGTGTCGTCACGCTCGGCACCCAGGACGTAACATTGCACACCGAATTACCAGGACGGACAGTGGCTTTTCAGACTGCTGAAATCCGGCCACAGGTCGGCGGCATCATTCTTCAACGCCAGTTCACTGAAGGTGGTGCCGTCAACGCTGGGGATGCGCTGTATCAAATAGATCCGGCCAGTTTTGCCGCGACAGTACAAAGTGCCAAAGCCAGTGTCGCCAAAGCCGAAGCCGACTTGCAGCAAGCCAAAGCGAAAGCCAGCCGTTATCAGCAATTAATTCAACAACGACTGGTCAGTCAGCAGGATTTTGACGAAATACAGGCCAACTTCCAGCAACGTCAGGCTGAAGTCGCCGCCGCCAAAGCCCAGTTAACCAGTGCGCAAATTCAGCTCGATTACAGCAGCATCAAAGCACCGATCAGCGGCCAGATCAGCAAATCCAGTGTCACCGCCGGTGCGCTGGTCAGTGCCGGTCAAGCTACAGCGCTGGCGACTATTGCGCAGCTTGACCCTATTTATGTCGAAGTCACCCAATCCAGTGCTGAATTACTGAAATTGAAAAAATCTTTAGCCAGCGGCGCTTTAGGCCAGGGCAGCACCAACGTGAGCTTAACACTGGAAGATGGCAGCCAGTATCCGCTGCCAGGTCAGTTGCAATTTGCCGAAGTCACAGTCGATGCCAGTACCGGGTCTGTGGTATTAAGAGCCCAATTTGCCAACCCACAGCATTTATTACTGCCTGGTATGTATGTACGCGCCACTATTGATAGCGCGGTTAAATCTGCGGCGGTGTTAGCACCACAACGTGGCATTAGTCGCAACGCCAAAGGTGAAGCGACGGCGATGGTGGTTAATAAAGAAGGTGTGGCTGAATTACGACTGGTCAATGCCAGTCGTACCGTCGGCGATCAGTGGTTGATTGAAGCCGGTCTGAATGCCGGAGAGCAACTGATTGTCGAAGGTTTACAAAAAATCCGCCCGGGCAGCCCGGTTAAAGCAGTACCTTTTCAACCGGCAACGACCCCTGCAGCCCAGGTTGCCAGCAAAAACGGAGCTTAAGTCATGAGCCGATTTTTTATCGACAGGCCGATTTTTGCCTGGGTCATTGCCCTGGTGATCATGCTGGCCGGGGTGCTGGCCATTTCTGCCTTACCCGTAGCGCAATACCCATCTATCGCACCACCTGCTATCAGTATCACCGCCAGTTATCCAGGTGCTTCGGCCCGGACGCTGGAAGATAGTGTGACCCAAATTATTGAACAGAAGATGAAAGGTTTAGATGGCCTGCTTTATATGTCATCGACCAGTGAATCCAGCGGCAGTGCCACTTTGACACTGACCTTCAGCGCTGATACCAATCCGGACATTGCTCAGGTGCAAGTACAGAACAAACTGGCCCTGGCGACACCGTTATTACCACAGGAAGTCCAGCGTCAGGGCGTACAAGTCGCCAAATCGGCGCGTAACTTTTTGCTGGTGATGGGCTTTGTGTCGGAAGATGGCAGTATGAGCAATATTGACATCGGCGATTATGTCACTGCCAATGTGCAGGACGTGCTGGCCCGGGTCGATGGTGTCGGTGAAGTCCAGATGTTTGGTACTCAATATGCGATGCGCATTTGGCTGGATCCGGCCAAACTGGCCAATTACAAATTGCAACCTGCCGATATCAACAATGCCATCCTGGCGCAAAATGCCCAAATTTCAGCAGGTCAGCTGGGCGGTTTACCTGCCATCAGCGGCCAGCAGATGAATGCTTCTGTTACAGCGCAAAGCCGGCTGCAAACGCCGGAACAATTTGGCAATATTCTGCTGCGGATCAATAGTGATGGCTCAGTGGTACGACTGGCCGATGTAGCCCGGATTGAGCTTGGCGGTGAAACTTATGAAGTCTCTGCCCGCTACAATGGTAAACCGGCCATTGGTCTTGGCATTAAACTGGCGAGCGGAGCCAACGCACTGGATACTGCCGATGGTGTCAAAGCCGCTATTGCCGAGATGCAGCCTTATTTCCCAACCGGTTTACAGGCCGTGGTGCCTTTTGATACCACCCCATTTGTCAAAATCTCGATTGAAAAAGTGGTCAAAACCCTGCTTGAAGCGGTACTGCTGGTTTTCCTGGTGATGTATCTGTTCTTACAGAATTTCCGCGCCACGCTGATCCCAACGATTGCAGTGCCGGTGGTGTTGCTCGGTACTTTTGCCGTGTTATCTGCTTTTGGTTATTCCATTAATACCCTGACCATGTTTGCCATGGTACTGGCCATCGGCTTGCTGGTGGATGATGCTATTGTGGTGGTCGAAAACGTCGAGCGGGTGATGACGGAAGAAGGCTTGTCGCCCAAAGAAGCGACCCGCAAATCGATGGATGAAATCACCGGTGCTTTGGTCGGTATTGCGCTGGTGCTATCGGCGGTCTTTGTGCCAATGGCGTTTTTTGGCGGCTCAACCGGGGTGATTTACCGCCAGTTTTCCATCACGCTGGTTTCTGCCATGGCACTCTCAGTGCTGGTGGCGCTCATTCTGACACCGGCGTTATGTGCGACCTTACTAAAACCTTCCGGCCATCAGGGCGGCGGCGTGCTGGCTCGGTTCTTCAGTGGCTTTAACCGCGGTTTTGATCGCAGCAACAACGCCACCCAGTCGCTGGCCAGACGGATGGTACAACAGCCAAAACGTTATTTACTGGTCTACAGCTTAATTGTGGGTGGTCTGGTGCTGCTGATGCTGCGGTTACCTTCGGCCTTTTTACCGGATGAAGACCAAGGCATATTGTTTAACCAGATTGTGTTACCAGCCGGTGCCACCAGTGAGCGGACCCTGGAAGTGGTGAAACAGGTAGAACAGCATTTCCTGGAAGATCAGAAAGAAGCGGTGAAATCTGTGTTTTCGGTGTCAGGCTTCAGTTTTGCCGGCCGTGGCCAGAATGCCGCTATTGGTTTTGTGAACCTGAAACACTGGGATGAACGGCAAAGACCGGATCTGACCGTCAAAGCAGTCAGTGGTAAAGCAATGGCAAGGTTTAGTCAGATTAAAGATGCCATGGTGTTCGCCTTTGCGCCGCCTGCAGTAGTTGAACTCGGTACAGCCAATGGCTTTAACCTGTTTTTGCAAGACCGCAGCAACTTAGGTCACGAAGGTTTGCTGGCCGCCCGCAATCAACTGCTGGGGATGGCAGCGCAGGATAAACGCCTGATGGCGGTCAGGCCTAACGGTCAGGAAGATACCCCAGAGCTGAAACTGAACATTGATTTGGCCAAAGCCGGTGCGCTTGGCGTCAGTCAGGCCGATATCAACCAGACAGTACAAACCGGCTGGGGTGCCAGCTATGTCAATGACTTTATCGACAAAGGCCGGGTGAAAAAAGTCTTTGTACAAGGTGACGCCAGCAGCCGGATGGTGCCGGAAGATCTGCAACAATGGTATGTCCGCAATCAGCAAGGTGAGATGGTGCCGTTTTCAGCCTTTGCCAGCGCGCACTGGAGTTATGCTTCACCGAGACTGGAGCGTTATAACGGCATGCCTGCCATGGAAATTCAGGGCATGGCGGCACCAGGCTTCAGCACCGGCGAAGCCATGTTGATCATGGAACAACTGATCAAACAGCTACCAGCCGGGGTTGGTTTTGAATGGACGGGCATGTCTTATCAGGAACGGATGACGGGTGATCAGGCGCCGATGTTGTATGCGCTGTCGTTGCTGGTGGTATTCCTCTGCCTGGCGGCCTTATATGAAAGCTGGTCAGTGCCCGCCGCTGTGATGGCGGTAGTCCCGCTGGGTATTTTTGGTGCCCTGGTGGCTTCAACCTTGCTGGGATTATCCAACGACATCTACTTCCAGGTCGGTTTATTGACCACCATGGGTCTGGCGGCGAAAAACGCCATTTTAATTGTCGAATTTGCCAAAGGCCGGCTGGAACAAGGGATGAACCTGGCAGATGCAGCCATTGAAGCGGTCCGGCTGCGGTTAAGACCGATTTTAATGACCTCGCTCGCCTTTATTTTTGGCGTATTACCACTGGCCATTGCCTCGGGCGCGGGCTCAGGGGCACAAAATGCACTTGGCAGCAGCGTGATTGGCGGTATGATTGCGTCCGCCGTGCTGGCGGTGCTGTTTGTACCGTTATTTTATGTGTTGATTGGCAAAATATTTGTCCAGGTCAATCCCACCGACGGCAATCGCTGAACACTGTTCCCGTAACATCAGCCGGCAAGGGAGCTGCCGGCTTCGGAGTTTGTGATGACAATACTTAAAGCAAAAAAACATCAGGATCCAATCCAGGCTGAAGCGCGGCGGCAACAAGTATTGCAGGCTGCAGCAGATTGTTTTCGTCGCCGTGGTTATCATGGCGCCGGCATGGCGGAAATATCCAAAACCGCCGGCATGAGTCCGGGGCATATTTATAATTATTTCGCCAGTAAAGAAGCCATTATTGAGGCGATCATCGCCCAGAATATGGCGGAAATGTTTTCCCTGATCGAAGGTTTTGCCAATGCCGAAGGCCAGGTGGTCGATGCCATGGTTGACGGCGCAGCACACGGCATTGATAAAAATCTGGCGCCGGCCTACGCCGCGCTGCAATTGGAAATGTTATCGGAAGCCGCCCGCAACGATAAAGTAGCAGCACTGTTGCGCCATGTTGATGCCACTGCGCGCAGCCAGCTTAGTGCCCTACTGACCGGTGAGCAAGGCAGTATGCAGCATTTAGCTGCCGACGAAGTCGCTGCCCGCATTGAGTTATTATGCGCCGTTTTTAATGGTTTTCTGGTCAGGGCGGTTTTACACCCCCAGCTCGATCAGGGTCAGTTATTGCGCATGCTGCAACCCTGGCTCAGACAATTACTGGCCCCCTAGCGCAACCAGTCGCCCAGGCAAACCCCTGACTGCAGCGTTATTGCTGCAGTAATTCCAGTTGCAAGCGCTGCGTGCCGGTCAGCTCACCTTGCTCGGAGAATACCGCCAATTGTTGCCATATCTGACCCAAGTCCAGTTCGCGGTAACTGCTTAGTTTTAACTGCGTCATCAGTTCGGCCAGTAACAGTGCAGCCGCTGCAGATGGCTGCCACTGTAATGCCAGATAAGCCATTTTCAATGCCCGATACCACAATTTTTGCTGCTGATATCGACCAGCCCACCGCAAATATTCAGCAGCCACCTGTGACGCTTGTGGATTGGCCAAGCGAAATAACTGCTGATGAAAAAAACCTACCCCCAGCCGCTCTGGCGCCATCGGCATCTGCATAATCCGCAGATCCGCCTGCCACAACAGCTGATTGGCGGACGCTGGCTGTTGCAGCTGCAAAAAAATATAAGCCAACAGCACACACTGAAACACATCTAACTGGTCGCTATGCTGTTGCATCAGGTTTAAATCTGCCGTCCAGTCATCCAACTCGGGTGTGATGGTAACGACAATGGCTAAATCCACCAAAGTTGCAAAACGTTTAAAATCGACAGCACCCTGTTGCCAAGCTAATTTGTTGGCCAGCTCGCGCGCCGTCACAGCCAATTGCGGCCGTGATGGCAGGCTTGATTCAGCGTCCACCGGCAGCAGCGTCTGCACCAGCGCCAGACCAATCCAGGTGATCAGCAATAAATTTTGCTGATAATGATCACCTCTGGCACGGTTCAGTTTATCTTGCAGATAGGCCGCTGCGGTTTGATAATCCTGATGCTGGAACATTAAAATGGCCGACAGGTTCATTTCATGCGGCGTCAGTTCAGCACCTTTGGCCACGAAAAACAGCTGCTGTGGCACCTGACCTTGCTCTGCATCAGCCTGCATCCGCCAGCGATACAGATCGAGCTGGCGCGGTAACCAGTGTTTATCCTGCATTTGTTGCAACAATTGCTGCACTGTATTGGTTTTACCGAGTAAATAGGCCAACTCCAGCCGGATCTCCAACGCCGTCAGTTCAGCTTTGATCCGGCCTGACAATTGCCAGGCCTCCTGGGCATAACCCCAGTCCAGTAAAATTCTGCTTTGCACGATCCGAATAGTATCCCGGCTGGCCTTGGGCATCTTGCCTGCTTGTAACCGCAATAATTGCCGCAGTTTTAACCAGCAGGGTTTTTCCGCCAGTGCCTGTAGTAAAGGTTTGACGTGCTCTTGCAATAACAAGGTTTCGCGCAGTTGTTGCAACAGTATTTTCAGCGACACCGGTTTGGCGATGACCCGGGTTGGTAATAACCGGCCAGGTAATTCAGCTTGCGCTGCTTGCACCTGATTGGTAATAAACACCACCTGAGTCCATGGTGTCAGCCGTTGCTGCCGCATTAAATGCCGTAATAAATCAGGTCCACGCAGTTGATCACCCAGGTCATAGCCCAAGATCAGTAAACCAGCATCCACCACTGGATATTGTTTTAGCAAAGCCTGACCGTTGGCCAGACAGTCCACCTGTCTGACACCGGCATGACGAAACAAATTTTTCAGAATGTGTCTGCTGCCGACTTCGTCTTCGACCACAACCACTTTGAGCTGGCCAGGCTGCACCAAAGATTTACCTTGTTACTGCGGATATTGATATCTGCTCAGCATAGGCTATTTCTGTCAAAGCGTGTAACAAGGCTAATCAAGTGCCAAATAAAGCAGCCAACCGCGGTCGAAGTCTGAGCGCTAGCCGGTAACCCAACTCCAGCAGAATGGCAAAACCGGGGATCCGGCCTAAGCTTGCCAGCCAACGCCAGCCGGGTAAGGCTTGCCATAACCGGATAAAAGCTCTGGCACCGTGCCAGATCTGCTGTTGTTCATCTACCAGATGAAAACGGCGCAGCGCGTCACAACGATTCAGCTGCGCCGGTAAAGGTTGCTCAATGGTCAGATCCAGCCACTGGATTGGCTCCAGCGCTGTTAACTGGCGATAATAGGCAATTTCACGCCGGCAAAGCGGACAACCGCCATCGTATAATACCGTCAGCATACTGGTTTCCTCTGTTTACAGCACATGGCTTAAACGTCAGCCAGAGGACAATGGATCTGCCGCTGCTGCGGCATTATTCACGGCTTGCTTTATTCGGTACTCGCTTTATTCAGTCCTTGCTGGCTGAGCCGGCGCAGTGGCAGCATCAGCCGCCACGACGGGCCATGACCAGCGGTAAATATCGCCTTGTTGTTCAGTCGCGCCGACCCACCAGATGGCAGACGGCGTGTATTGATATTGATGAATAAAACCTTTGCTGACCGGCATTAATAGCTTGCTGGCACTGGCCTGAATATCAGTCTGGCCAGTTGTACGGCTGAGCCTGATTTGCATAATGCCCTGCCCCGGCTGGAAATAACTGATGTCATCCCCCGTCAATTGCCAGTTCAGCCAGTTGATCCGGTCAAACGCCGCTAACAGCAGTTGTTCGGCGGCAGCTGGGTTGGTTAAATCCAATTGGAACAAACCATCCTGATGATATTTACTGTACAGCAACTGGTTTTGATAGACATAACCACTGTAGCCGCCTTGCCTGGTTAATTGCGTCAGTGCGCTCTCGTGCCTGGGCTGGCTGGTGATCGCAGGGCTGGTCAGTGCAGGACATTGTGCTGTCGCAGCAGTTGCCGGTGGCTGCAAAGGTTGCGGCAATTGATAACGCCACAGCTGCCAATCGCCACTGCGCTCACTGCTGAAAATGAGTTGTTGTTGCTGCCAGTTGACCACGCCAACCTGATACTCAGGACCCAGTAACTGCCAGCAACTGGCCGTATTGAGCTGTAACAGATATAACGCACCTTGCTGACTAAACGCCAGATAGTTGCCATCATCCGAGCGACTGAGCCGGACAAAGCCAGCCGGTGGTGGCAACTCAGCCAATAATGCCGGCGCTTTATCGGCCTGACGGCGCCAGATTTGATGCCGACCATGTCGGGTCGACAAAAACACCAAGTCCTGTTGCCAGACGCGTGGCATCAGTTCCAGCCTGGCACTGCTTAACTCTAATTCGGCTTTCCCCGCTGCAGTCACTGGCAGAGACTGACGCCAAATCTGACTGCGTTGCTGCACACTGCTCAACCACAGTTCAGGCCCGGCCGCCACCAGTCCCAGCACAGTGCCCGGCACCGTCAACTGCGGACTATAACTGTGACTCTGTGGCGGCCAACGACATAACAACAGGCTGATGCCATCCGGACAGTCAAACCAGAGGGCTTGGCCGGCATCAAAGACCAGACTGGTCGCGGCCACCGGCAAGGCTTGTTGCCTGAGCAGCGTCAGTTGCGGTAACTGGTACCAGAGGATCTGTCGTTGTTGCTGCTGTAAATAACGCAGCACGGCCAATTGCTGACCATCGGCTGACAGCGCCAGTGCAATATCACTCTGTCCGGCCTCAGGTAAGGTTAGTTGTTGTAACTGGCGGGTGGCGAGCTGATACCGATAGATTTGATAAGGCTGGCTTTTATCCTGCCGCATGCGAAAAAAAACCGCCTGACCATCCGGCTGCCACTGCAACTGTAGCTGGCTGTCAGCCGGGTAAGCCAGCAGCGCCTGCGCGGCTTTAGCGTCGGATGTGACAGAACGCAACCATAACTGACAGGATGGCCGGGCGCCGTCCTGCTGACAGCCCTGATACAAAACTTGCTGCGCATCCGGACTCAGCACCGCCTGTGGCACCTGTTGCTGACTAAATTGCAGTTGCTGGCGCTGTCCTGTGCGCTGTTGTAACCACCAGGCAGATAACGCCGACTGGCTTTGCTGCAGATACAAAAACTGCTTGCCATCCGCACTGACACTGAGCTGATATTCCAGCCCATCTTCGGCCGTCATCGACTGTAAAGCGGGCATCACCAAGGGTGTCTCTGCTGGCCGGTCGGTCTGCTCAGTGGTGAGCAGCCAGCCAGTCAGCGCAGCAGCCGCTAATAACGCAGTGACCAGCCAAGCTTGATGCCGTGGGCTTGGTTGCTGCGGCACTGGCTGTTCTGCAGCCACAGTGGGCTGCAAGCTGGCAGACTCCACTGCTGCGAGTGCCTGAACTGGCACTATCAGCCGATAACCCACTTTGGCCAGAGTTTCCAGATAAGGCTGGCTTGGATCCAACTCAGCAAAAGCTTTACGCAGTAATGAACTGGCGCGATGAATAGCACTGTCACTAACGACCCGGCCTTGCCAGACTTGCTGCAACATTTGCTGGTGATCTAACAACTGATGCTCAGCGGCCAGCAACGCCTGTAACAGCAGAAAAACTTTCGGCTCCAGATAAACCTGCTGTTCAGCACGACATAACAACCGTTGTTGCGGTAAAAACACCACAGCTCCGAGCTGCCAGCCTGATTCAGTCGACATGTGATCTTGATCCTGCGCTGTTGCCTGATGCGCTACTTGTGATTGGGAATGGCTATTTTGCCCCTTTCGCGGCCGGTTAGAACCAGCCTCAGCATTTCATCAGGAAATAATCAGCCATTGTGAGCTGCTAATTTTGTTGCTGCAGCCTAGCATGCTCTGTATCACAGCAACAACAGGACGACAGGACCAAGTGACAGTAAATAGATTCAACTTCAAGGCGCTGCTGCTGGCTGGCAGCTGTTTACTCAGCTGCAGCCCAGGGCATGCCGCAGCGGGGAGTACCGCAACCCACGGCAGCACCTTTGCTGCAACCAGCACCAGCTTGCCGCCTTTTAGTCGCCGGGTGGAAAGCCAGGGGCAGTTTTTTCATGTGCGAACAATGCAACCTGCATCAGCAGATCAACCCAGTACGCAACCTGTGTTAATCCTGCTATCTGGCCCCAACCAGAATTATCATGCCGACAGCGCCTGGTTTGCCTTATTGCAACCTTTGCTGGCGCAGCATTATCAGGTCCATGCCATAGACCGGCTTGGCAATGGCTTCAGTGATGACAGCACCGATCTGTCGTACCGGCGTTTTGCCGATGATTTAGCCCAGTTGCTCCCCAAACTGACTCAACAGCCGATGATCATCATCAGTTTTGCCAGCGGCAGTATCAGCAGTCAGTTGTTGTATCAACGCCATCGACAGCAACTTAACCTCAAAGCGATGATTTGGCTGGATCCAGATGTGGCGACCACAGCAACAGTCGCCTTATATCAAGGTTATCCGGTTGACTGGTATCAGCAAAACCTGACGGCCTTATTACCAAAACTGGCCGCAGGCAGCTGGCAGCAGCGCACCGCTGATAAACTGGCAGCCGAACGACAACAAGTACAAGCTTTAGTACCAGCGCATTATCAGACATTGATGGATTGGGACTATTTTACTGCCGTCTTAGCGCAACGGCAGTCAGTGGTGCGACAACAGGCCAGAGCCCGCGAAATTGCCGCTTATGCGGCGGATTTGCAACTCTATCTGCAACAACCGCTGATCAAGACAGTGCCGGTCACTGTGATTGACAGCGATTTTGAAACGGCCGAAGCGGCGGTTGATCCGGCCGAACAGGAAAAATTACTGCACTTCCAGCAACAAAGTACCGCCTGGAATCGCCAGGTCGCTGCCGTTTCTGGCGGCCAGTACATCGCAACCGGCCAGTCGCAACACCTGCTGATGTTGCAACAGCCTGAACTGGTGCTGCAGGCGGTGCAAGCACTGGCCAAACCCCATTAGACGCAGTCTAGGGTCAAGCTCAGACGCTAGAGGTTTGCTTGGCCTGGCGTAATGCCAGAATAGCGGCACCCCGTTCGCCACTGGCTGCGCCAAATTCGGCGCGCCGGATGGCTGGCACTTTAGCGCCGCTGAATAAATGCCGGCTGATAGCTGCCGGCAACGCCTGGACTATTTCATCAATGTCAGATAAACCGCCGCCGAGGATCAGCACATCCGGATCATAAGCCAGCACCTGGCTGGCCATGGCTGAGCCGAGTGCATCCATATAACAAGCAAAGGTCTGTCGCGCCGCGGGCTCCCCCTGGCGCAACGCCGTCAGCCACTGGTAGGTGCTTTGCTGTTGCTGACTGAAATGCTGGTACAACCTCGCCAGTCCAGTACCGGAAATATAAGTTTCAGCACAACCTGCCAGACCACAGCCGCACTCAAACAACGGCAATTGATACTGCTGCAATACCCGGCCGGCAATACACTGATGACCAAATTCCCCCGCCAGTTGCTGCCGGCCCTGATACAGCTGACCATCCACACATAAACCGCCGCCGGCGCCAGTGCCGAGAATGGCGCCAAACACCCGCCGCAAACCCCGACCCGCCCCTAACATCGCTTCTGATAACACAAATAACCGGCAGTCATTGCCGATGGCAACTGGTCTTTGCAGCAACGCGACCAAATCGGTTTCCACCTGTTGCCGGTTCAGGCAAGCGACATTGGAAGAAATCACCAGGCCCTGGTTTTCCACCACGCCGGGTAACGCAATGCCGACCGGAGCTTGCTGTCCGAAATGTTGATCCGCCAACAGCACCTGCTGCTGCACTGCCTGTAAAAACTGCACATAATCGGCGGTCGGGGTGGCCACACGCCAGCGCTCCAATAACTCAAACTCATCAGTGAACACAGCAATTTCTATTTTGGTGCCACCAATATCCAGACCGTACAACATGCTCAGTCACCTCTGTCTGGCTGCAGCTGACTGGCAGCAGCCGCAAATGGATAAATATGGACTCCCTGCACCACCCGATTCACTTCGCCACCCGGGCAAGGATTATCTGGTGAGATGCCCAGTTGTAACGCTTTATAAAAGGCCAGCGTCTGCGCAAATACAATGTAAGGCAGCGCCTGCCATACATCCTGTTGCGGTGCGCCTTTTGGTAACTGCAACAGCGTGGTCAATAATGCTTTGTTGTCTTGTTGCAGTTCATGCCACAAATCAACCTCATAGCGCCGGGTGTAGGGATCGGCCGAAGGCAACAGCAGCAGTTGGGTGCTGGCATCCACCAGTGACTTGGGGCCATGCCGAAAACCCAACGGGCTTTCGAAACAACTGAGCACCTGGCCAGCGGTCAGTTCCAGATATTTCAGCGCAGCTTCCTGCGCAATACCTTTCAGGCAACCGGATCCGAGAAACACCATTCGTTGACAAGGTTGCTCCGCCAGTTGCCGCAACGGCCGTACATCCGCTAACAACGCCTGAGTCGCCTCGATGGCGGCTTGTAATTCTGCCTCATCCGGTGACAACAACAATAACGTACTGAGCAACATGCCGGTAAAACTGCTGGTCATGGCAAAACTGCGATCATGACAAGCTTCAGGTAATAACCACAATTTGCTATTGGCTTGTTGCTGCGCCAATTGCGCCAGTTGCCCCTTGGCATTGCAACTAATCACCAGATGATAACACTGTGGGATCAATTGTTCTGCCAGTTGTACTGCTGCCACACTTTCCGGGCTATTACCAGAACGGCCATAACTGATTAATAACGTAGGTAGCGCCGCAGATAGGTATTGCGCCGGATTACTGACAATATCGGTGGTGCTGATGGCTTCAATCCGTTGACTGGCAACCCTGCTGTTTTGTAGTAAATGCGGCAACAACGTCTGGCCAATATAAGCCGAAGTACCGGCGCCGGTCAGAATGATCCTAAGCTGTGGTATCGCCAATAATGACCGCAGCCAATCCTGCAGCTGTGGTTGTTGCGACTGGGTGGCCAGTTGGCGCCAAATAGCCGGTTGCTGGGCAATTTCGGCGGCAGTCCAGACTGCACCTTGTTGCTGTAACTGGGATTGACTCAATGCTGGAAATGACAAAGATGATGATGTTGCTGACACTGGAAACTCCTGCAGAAAAACTCCGACTCCAAGTTACGACTGACACGCCGCGGCGTAACGCTGCAACACCTGAGCTATTTTGTGCTGGATCAGCAGCAAAGGTGAGGCGGTCAAATGACCATTCAGTACAGCTTCGTATTGCACCGGCAAAAACTGACTCAATAATGGCAACGGGATCGAGACTTGCTGCAGGTTCTGACACAAAGTGGCCACAGCTATCGCTAGTTCAGGTTGCTGCCAGTAATAGCGGATCCTGTCACTGTAACTGAAACTTCTGAGCAACTGTTGCTGCTGAAAATCGCCCGGATAAAAACCTTGCCAACTACCCGGCTGTTGCAGCATCAGCCGCTCCGATACTGCCCGCAGATGCGAGCGCAGCTCCACCGGGATCAGTTGTTCTTCAATCAGACTGAGGGCAAATAAAGCTTCCCGCAGCGCAAAAGTCAGTTGGGGACCCACTTTTAAAATAGCAAAGTGTTGCTGGATCAATTGCCGGTACACGGCGGCTGGCTGGAAATCGGTGGAATGGGCTTCATACACCAAATTTGGATAATCACGAATAAACTCAGAAAGTGGCTGCGTTTGGGCCGGCTGATATAAATGCACCTGGCTGTTATCGAACTCGACACCGGGTTGCACCACCACAGCGATCACCCGCTGCCAGACCTCAGCGTCAAGCCCAAGACTGGCAAAAGCCTGCCGGTGCGCAGTTAGAGTTTGCGCCACATCAGCCACAGCCGTCACAGTCAGTTCTGCATCCAACGCCGACACGCCACCTGGTGCCGGCACTTCAGTACCAATCACATAACAAAGTTCAGCTTTGCCAAAGCTATCGTGGGCGCTTTGTTCTGCCACCTGACACAAACGCGCGGCGCGCTGTGCGATCAGCACATCCGACAGCGGTAGGCTGTCATCGGCACAGGCCATGCTGGTATCTAAATGAATTTTTTGAAAACCTGCCGCCACAAAAACCCGGATCAATTGCTCCGCTTCAGCCATCGCAGCGGCGGCTGGCAGATGTTTCCAGCACACTGGGCCTAAATGATCACCACCAAACAACAACTGACTGCGTTGCACACCGGCCTCAACCGCCAGCTCTTCAACAAATTTAATAAAATCAGCAGGTAACATACCGGTATAACCGCCATACTGATTCACCTGATTGGCGGTGGCTTCAATTAACAGCAGACTCTGATCCTGCTTTGCCTGCGCCAGTGCGGCGGTTAACACCAGCGGGTGCGCCGAACAAACCGAATAAATACCACTACCTTTATCTTGTTTATTGGCGCGGATTAACGCGAGCAAAGCTTCCATAAGTCTCCTTTAACTGATGATATGCACCTGCACCCCCATCCGGGTCAGTTCATCAACATACCCGGCCGGGATCCCGGCATCTGTTACTAAGGTATGCACCTGATTGGCACCGCAAATCAGGTGAAAACCCCGACGTTCAAATTTGGATGAATCTGTCACCACAATGATCTGGTGCGCCACTTCACACATCAGCCGGTTCAGGGTGGCCTCAGCTTCAAAATGGGTGGATAAACCGGTCCGCAAGTCAAAACCGTCCACCCCGAGGATCACTTTGTCGAACTGATAATGTTTCAGCGCTTGTTCTGCCTGCGAGCCGTAAAACGACATCGACTTTTTCCGCAGCAAACCACCCGTCATCATCACATCAACTTTTTCAAAAGCCGCCAGTTCGGCCGCGATGTTCAGACCATTGGTCATCACAATCAGATTTTTATGCTCAGCCAGATTGGCAGCAACTTCTTCGGTGGTGGTGCCTGAATCCAGAATGATGCGTTCATCATCTTTAATCAGACTGGCCGCCGCCCGGCCCAGCTTCTGCTTTAAATCAGAATGCTTTTGCCGTTTTTCTTTTAATGACAACTCCCGACTGAGCTCATCATTGACCATGGCGCCACCGCGGGAACGCACCACCAGTCTTTTACTGTCCAGACTGGCTAAGTCACTGCGGATGGTCACTTCAGATACGCCAAACCGCTGTGATAATTCAGCCACTGAGACTTTGCCCTGTAGCTGCGTCAGCCGGACAATCTCCTGCTGCCGTTCAATGGTATTTAAATTCTCCACTTATGCTCCCTGCCCTGCCGGGCATCTTGAGTTGTACCTTACCAGCAAATTTGGAACTTTCAATAGCTTTCGAAACATAAAAATCAAAAGCAAAGCTTGCAAACAGCGGCCTGAAAATTAAATAAAACAGAAAGTAAAACCAATAAACCAATGAAATAAAACACAAAAAAATCAAAGTTAACATTTGACCCTAATTTTACTCATAAGTTTCAGTTTGCTTTGACCAAAATAAAAGCGCAAAAACATCTAAATAAAAAGCAAATTAAACTTGCGAAAACTTTCAATTAGACGGTATAACTTTAGTTCGAAGGTTTTGATTGCTGAAAAATAACCAACAGCTGGCCAATATAGGCTTATTCTGCCAGTTTACGCCAGCTAAGCGTAACTACGATATCAGCAATCCGGAATTTCATAAGAAAAAATAACAGACCGGAGGGGAGCATGTCAGATCGTAAATTTAACCGTCACCAGTTGGGGATCTTGGTACTGCTGGCGATGAGCGGCCAGCAAAGCGCTTTTGCCCAGCAAACTGCCAGCAGCAACCAAGCCAGTGCTGATGAGCAGGTCGAAAAATTAGAAGTCAAAGGCATTCGCAGCAGTATCAAAGAATCCTTGTTCTTAAAACAAAATGCCACCAGTGTGGTGGATGTGGTGGTGGCTGAAGATATTGGCAAGTTCCCGGATGAAAACCTGGCTGAAGCCTTACAGCGCATTCCGGGCATTACCATCACCCGCAATGGCGGTGAAGGTCAGAACATTCTGGTGCGTGGTATGGGTTCAGGCTACAACGTGACGACCTTAAATGGGCGTAAACTGGCCTCCGAAAACTCCGGCCGTGATTTTAACTACGATACCATTGCTTCTGAACTGGTGAATGTGCTGGCGGTGTATAAATCACCGGAGGCACGCTTGCTGGAAGGCGGTATTGGCGCCGTGGTCGACGTGCAAACCCGAAAGCCACTGGAGTTAGGTGGTTTTACCCTGACAGGCTCGGCCAAGGGCATTTATGAATCCCGAACCAAAGATGTCCACCCGCACGCCTCTATGCTGGTGGGCGATGTGTTTCAGGATGGCAGTTTAGGCGTGTTGTTATCGGCCGCCTATTCGAAAAAAACCTTACGCAATGACACTTACTCTGCTGCTGGCTTTTACGACAAAGCCGAAGGAGTAACAGACGAAGCCACTGTGGCTATTGATCAGAATAAAGATGGGGTCATTAGTGAGCAAGAACGCTTCCCATCAAAAATTCCCGGTTACATGTATTACGCTAACGAGCAGGATGTCAGGCAGCGCCTGGGCACCACCTTGGCGGTCCAATGGCAACCCAATGACAGCTTTGAGCTGCTGACCGATGCCTTATACAGCCGTTATAACACCGATGGCGCTAAATATCAGATTGGCTTTGTCAACTATGACGAATCCTGGACGCCGGGCACGCCAGTGTTTACCAATCCAAAGTTTGGTGAAGATGGCCGGGTGGTGTCCATGCAGCAACTGAATAACCCCATGGTTGAACTGCTGAACTTGTCCACCCCACGCAAAACGGATACCTGGATGCTGGGCACCAATGCCAAATGGCAAATCAACACCGAATGGCAGTTAATGTTTGATGTCGCGCATTCCGCCGCCAAAGAAGGTAATAGCGGCGACAACAGATTTATGGTGGCGCGCGGTTTTGTTGACTCCATCAGTATTGATTACAGCCAGGGCAATAAGCTGCCTGACGTGGTACTGGCACCTGGTTTAACAGAGTCGCAGAATTATGGCGCTCACTACAGCCGTAATACCGGCACAGGCGTTGAAGATAAGATTAATGATGCCAAGCTGCAGTTTAAATTTACTCCGGAAAAATCCTTGTTCAGCCAGATTGAAGGTGGCGTGCATTATGTCAAACAAAGCAAATCTCAGACCGCCTTCGAATCAACCAATCCCAGCATGTTCAGCCGTGGTGGCCATTATCTGACCACCAATAAATTTGCCTTCGACAACAGTACTGTGTTTAAACAAGGTGAATTTGAACTGTTTAAAATTCCACAGAATGTGTTCCGCCAAGCTAATTTTGATAATTTCCTCGATGGCGAAAATGGTGTCCACCCGCAGCCATGGCCGAGCTTCGATTACGATGCGCTGTTGGGCTACTACCGTTCGCTGAACGCCGATGCCGCCAATAAATATATAGTGCCGAGCGTACAACAGTCTGGCGCTTTTACCATTGAAGAAGCGGTAACTTCGGCTTTTGTCCAGTTCCGGATTGAACAGGAACTGGCCGGACTGCCTTATATGCTGGACTTTGGCTTGCGTGGCAGTAAAACCGAAGTCGCCAGTTTAGGTTTTCTGCAGGATCTGGCGTCGATTAAACTGGACGACAAAGGTCAGCCGATCGGCAACGCCTGGCGCGTCACCCGGCCTGTCACCTTTGAAGGCGATTACAGTAAAGTGCTGCCGAGCCTGAACTTTAAACTGAATTTGCAGGATGATCTGATCTTCCGCTTCTCGGCCGCCAAAGTAATGAGCCGGCCAGCACTGGATTACCTGAAACCCTGGATTGCGGTCAACTTTAATACGCTCAAAGAAGGCCTCCCCACCATGGCAATGGGCAATCCTGCCCTGCCACCGGAGCTGGCCAATCAGGCCGATATCACACTGGAATGGTATCTGGCGGACAGCAGTCAGCTGAGCGGGGGTCTGTTTGTGAAAGATATTCAGTCCTTTATTGAAAGAGACAGCACCCCGGGTCAGGCCTATGGCGGCAAGTACCATGTCGATATGCCCACTTCAGGTCAATATGGTGCCATGGTACGCGGTGCCGAAATCGCCTGGCAACAATCGATGGAACACTGGCTGCCAGCACCTTTTGACGGCCTGGGTATCCAACTGAACTATACCTATGTTGACAGTGAATATGATGATCCGAAGCGTAAGTCTTTGCCCTTTAAAGATATGTCGAAAAACTCTTACAATGCGGTGGTCTATTACGAGAAAGATGGTTTACAGGCTCGGCTGGCCTATAACTGGCGTAGCAAGTTCCTGCAGGATCCGGAAGCCTGGGGTGGCGCAGGCTGGATCAGTGACTATGGTCAGTTAGACGCCAGCCTGAGCTATGACCTGAATGAACATCTGACCTTCTTTACTGAAGCCTCTAACCTGAGTAATGAAAGATACTGGGGTTATATCAAACAGCCGGATCAGGTCAGTTGGCTGGAGCGTTTTGGTACCCAGCTGGCGCTGGGGGTGCGTGGCACTTTCTGATCTGGCAGCTCAGACTGCAAGCGGCATAACATGATGGGGTCGCATCCAACCGCACCCCATCGGCCAATCGACACCGGGGCCTTGACAGGTTGCCCGGTGATTTTTTTCAGTGAGAAGAGGTTACAACATGGGTGTTCGTTTTTCGCAAGCGGTGTTGGCACTGGCCATCAGCCAGCTTTTTTCCAGCCCTGGCTATGCCGCGGCGGTTGGCAATCTGCAACAGCTCAACAGCAGTCAAAACCAGCTGCAAATCCAGACTGACAACCAGATGCAGTTGCAGATTGAACTGCTCAAACCCGATGTATTCCGGCTGCAGGCATCCGATAGCAGCACCTTTAGCCCGGCCGGTGATAAAGCAGCCCCTATTGTGCTGCCACACAACTACCCAGCGGTGCAGTATCAGCTCACCGATCAGGGCGACCATCAATTGCTGCAAACCAGCGCCCTGGCGCTGCGGATTTATAAAAAACCACTGACGTTGTCTTTGTATAAAGCAGACAATAAAACACTGTTATTTAAAGAATTGCAGCCGGTCGAAATTTCGAAAACCAATAGCTTCCAGACGCTGAGCAGCAGCCCGGAAGAACGTTTTTTTGGTGGCGGTCAACAAAATGGTGCCTTTGAATTTAAAGGCAAAACCATGGAAATCTCTTATTCCGGCGGTTGGGAAGAAGGCGACAGACCAAGTCCGGCACCGTTTTTTATGTCGTCCAAAGGTTATGGCGTGCTCAGAAACAGCTGGGCCAATGGCAGTTATGATTTTCGTTCCAACGACTACATCAGCCTGAGTCATCAGGAGCAGCGCTTTGACAGCTATTATTTTGTCGGGGAAAGTATTCACCAAGTGCTGGCCAGCTACACCGAGCTGACTGGCCGGGCCAGGCTGATACCGCGCTGGGCTTTTGAGTATGGCGATGCCGATTGCTACAACGATGGCGATAATGTGAAAAAACCCGGCACAGTGCCGCCAGGCTGGAGCGATGGCCCGACCGGCACCACGCCGGATGTGATAAACAGCGTGGCGAAAAAGTACCGTGAACATGATATGCCAGGCGGCTGGATTTTACCCAATGACGGCTATGGCTGTGGTTACACCGATTTACCAAAAGTGGTGGCTGGGCTGGCTAAATATGGCTTTCGCACCGGTCTCTGGACTGAAAATGGCGTCGATAAAATTGCCTGGGAAGTCGGCACTGCCGGTTCCCGCGCGCAAAAACTGGATGTAGCCTGGACAGGTCAGGGTTATCAGTTTGCGCTGGATGCCAATAAAGCGGCCGCTGACGGTATTTTAAATAACTCAGATTCCAGGCCGTTTTTATGGACTGTGATGGGCTGGGCCGGTATTCAGCGTTATGCCGTGACCTGGACCGGCGATCAATCCGCCAGCTGGGATTATATCCGCTGGCATATTCCAACGCTGATTGGTTCGGGCTTATCCGGTCAGGCTTACGCCACCGGCGATGTTGACGCTATATTTGGCGGCAGCCCGGAAACTTTTACCCGCGATTTACAATGGAAAGCCTTTACCCCGGTGCTGATGGGGATGTCGGGCTGGGCCAATGCGGCGCGTAAACATCCGTGGTGGTATGACGAACCTTACCGCAGTATCAACCGCGATTACCTGAAGCTGAAAATGCGGCTGACGCCTTATATGTACAGCACCGCCTATCAGGCCGAACAAACCGGTGCGCCGATAGTGCGGGGTTTGATGTGGGATTATCCGCAAGATCCGACCGCTTTTACCGAAGCGCATAAATACCAGTTCCTGCTCGGCAAAGACCTGCTGGTGGCCCCCGTGTACCAGTCGATGGCAGCCAGTAAAGGCTGGCGGAAAAATGTCTATCTGCCGCAAGGGCAATGGATTGATTACTGGGATGGCCGGGTGGTGAATGCGCCGGCTAAAGGCCAGTTACTGGATTATCAGGTCAATTTAGCCACCATCCCGCTGTTTGTCCGTGCTGGAGCCATTATCCCGATGTACCCAGTAGCGCTTTATGATGGTGAAAAGCCTAAAGATGTGCTGACGCTGGATATTTATCCTTATGGCGACAGCAGTTACAGTATGTATGAAGATGATGGCAATAGCCGGCAATACCAGCAGGGCCAATTCAGTACCCAGCAGTTTGTGGTAAAAGCTCCCACAGACAGCGCCGGTGATATCAGCGTTCATATCGCTCCGGTGCAGGGCGACTATCAGGGCCAGCAACAGCAGCGGGTCTATCAGTTGCAACTGCACAGCAGAGTCAAGCCTGAAGCCATCACTCTGGACGGCAACAAGCTGCCAGAACTGGCAGATGCCAGCGCTTTTGCCAAAGCCAGCCAGGGCTGGTATTTCAGTGCCGAAAAATACGGTCTGATCTATGCCAAGAGCGGCAACACCTCGATTCGGCAGGCGCTGCAATTTGCAGTACAAATCAATCCGGCCCTGGCTCTTGCCAGCACGGCGGGTTATCCAACAGCGCCGGACCTTGGCAACGCCATTGCCGCCGACAGCTTATTGGTGCTGAACAGGCCGGCAGAAGAGTCAGGTCATGTGCTGGAAAATGCTTTTGACGACAACCCAACCACCTGGTTCAGAACCAAACGCGATCAGGCGCTGAAAACCGGCGCCCATGAGTTTACGTTGGCACTTGGCGAGCGGCGGATGGTGAACGGTTTTGAAATTGCCCCCCGTAATGATCAGCACTGGAAATATGGTCAGGTACGGGATTTTGAAGTCTATATCGCCGATAACAATGGTGAATGGGGTGCTGCGGTTTATCGCGGTCAACTGGCACAAAAGCAGCAG
Organism: Rheinheimera sp. B2H12; assembly: GCF_059620065.1. Taxonomy (NCBI): domain Bacteria; kingdom Pseudomonadati; phylum Pseudomonadota; class Gammaproteobacteria; order Chromatiales; family Chromatiaceae; genus Rheinheimera; species Rheinheimera sp. B2H12. The sequence goes on from NZ_CM184363.1 coordinate 4,257,343, forward strand.
CTGCAAAAAGTTGAATTTCCGGCCAAAGCTGGCACCTTGTTCCGTTTTCGGGTGTTAAGCACCCAGGATCAAGCCGCTGACGGTACGGCGCTGGATCCGATGGTGACAGCGGCCGATCCAACCTCGGCGCCAACAGTGGCCAAAGCCTTTAACGCGCTGCTGCCCAAAGTGGTGACACCAATCACCATTTCGGAATTTCGCGTGCTGCAACAGCCATTGCCAGAGAAGCCCAGACAACAGCTGTATTTGTCGGACGTCAAAGCCAGGCTGAGTCAGAACAGTCTGGGCCCGGTCGAGCTCAATAGTGCCAATGGCGGTCGCAGTGCCAAAGATGGTGGACCGCTGCAAATGAACGGGCTGAAATTCCGTCAGGGCTTAGGGGTCGCTGGCCAAAGCCGGCTGGATTACGCTTTGAGCGGCCATTGGCAGTTATTCCGCGCCGATGTCGGCATTGATGACAGCTGCCGTCAGCATGGCAGTGTGCAGTTCCAGATCTATGGCGATGATCAGCTGTTGTTTGATTCCGGCACGCTGCAGGCACCAGCCGTGGTGAAACCCGAATTGGATATCCGCGGTATCAAACTGTTGAGCTTGCGCACAGTCGCTGGCAACAACAAGGTCTGCGCCAACTGGGCCAATGCAACACTGCTTGGTTTCGCTGGGGATCAGGCCGGTCAGTAACAGCCGAAGACGGCGGCGCTGCAAGCGCCGCCGTCATCTTTAAGGTAAATACCCCAGCCGGACTATTTCCAGTTGGCGGTGCTGCAACGGGTCCTGTAATTTACATAAGTTGCCAGTACCCGTCATGTCATAACTGCAAGCTGCGGGTGTCAGTGCAGTTTTTAGCTCAGCAATCAAAGCATCTGACCAGGCCACGGCAGCATAACGCGACTGCTGCAATTGAATAAGCCGCGATACCACCAAGGGTGCCGCCCAAGAACTTTGTTGGCTACATAATGCCTGGTAGCTTAGCCCCAGCAACGAAGGTGTTTTATAGCTAAACTGACCGGGCTGACATGAAGACCCCAAGCCGCTGAACGAGAAGTTCACCAACACATCAATCACCGCCAGTGAATTTTGCTGATAGTCAGGTACTGTCGGCACCACGCCAGTCGGCTTGCCAGTTGGATCCAGCGCACTGCGACTAGTGCCGGTATTAAAAAACCCCGCTCTTAACCGGTGTGGCAGTACCAGCGCATCCAATGGCTGCTGCTCGGGCTGAAAATTAGCCGTTGCCGCTTGCACTCCCAACAGTTTTGGGCTGTGAAACAGCATCTGATAAAACGGCTGATAAGCCAATAACAACCCAGATTGCTGCTCGCTGCTGAGTGGCGCTGCACAAAGGCGCTTGATGGATACCGCCACAGTGCGCGGCAAATCAAAGCCCCCCGACCAATTGAGGTATTCGACATCCTGCGCCTGGATCACTTGCTGATAAAACTGCTGACTGGCTTGTTCAATCCGCTGACGAAAAGCCGCTGCATCGCCTTTACAAAAATCATCCCTAAATAACATCGCAAAATCAGGAGTTTGTGCAACCACCAACTCAGCTTGCGGATTATGCTCTGCCAGATAACTCAGGGCCACCGAACCATGACCGGTATAAGGCTGCGCCAGATTGGGATTGAGTTGTGCGATGCGTTGCTCCAGTACCGACCATTGCTGGGCAGGCACAAAACCTGGGCCATTTTTCTCCCGATGCAACTGCCTTAAACGCTGATACAAAGTCGGCAGATATTTCGGAACTGTCACAGTGATGGCTTTAGCCACAGGTTCTGCTTGCTCATTCCAGTGCCAGACCGATTTAAGCCGATGCCGATAAGTCAGAGTACTGAGTAAATCCATGCCATCGGTATCCAGCACTAACACTGTCTGTTGCGGCAACAAATAGTCGGGTTCAAACTTACCTTCGGCAAAACTCAAGCTCACGGTGTCGCAATCACTGGAAGGGCATTGGATCGACTGCAACCAACTTTGCTGTTGTTGCAACCAATCTGATACATGCTGATCCCAGCCAACTACTGGTGGTGGTGGTGGCGGTGGCGGTGGCGGTGGCGGTGATGGCGACGTGGTGGAGTCCCCACCACCACAGCCATACAAGCTGATATTGAGCAGTACGACTGCCAGCATCTGTTTGTTCAATAGCGTCATGGTTACATCCTTGTATCACTGTGCCTGTAAAGCAGTCTGAACAACCACATTCAATGACACAATAGCAACAAACAATTAATCACAAAAAAATCAACTCTGGCTGCCTGCTCAGCTCACCGGCCATTAGTGACAAGGTCGCAACTGGCAACAATCAAATGAACTTGGGTATTGCAGTTGTTCGCTCACTGCGACATTTTGTCGCAGTCACTGGTATGTCTGCCTGGACGGCATTACTCTTGGCCGTTTGATTTGATGAGGTGCAATTTTCTGTGTTAAAGCAACTGCGTTCCCAGCGCTTCTGGCGTACCTTACATCTGTGGCTGAGTCTGTTGTTATCGTTACAAATTATCGCCTGGTTTGGCAGTGGATTATTGATGGCATGGCTGCCGATTGACCAGGTCCGTGGCAGTCATCTGACCACCGAGCTTGCCAGTGCCGATTGGCGTCAGATCCAGCTCAGTCCGGCCCAGGCGCTGGCAAAGCTGCAAGCTGAAACCGCCGATGCAGCTGTATCACCTTCTGCCAGCCCGGCCCAACTGAGTCTGACCCAACGTGGCTCGCAGCCGGTCTATCAATGGCAGTCTGGCCAGCACATTTATTATCTGGATGCCCACAGCGGTCAGTTGTTGTCCCCCCTGACAGCGACAGAAGCCCGCTTATTGGCATTGAAGCGTTACCATGGCGATGCTAAGTTACCCCAGGCTGAGCTGTTGCAACACATTCCGGCCGAGGCGCGTGGTTTGACTGCGCCAGTCTGGCAACTGCGGTTTGAGGATCAGGAAAATACTGTGTTTTATCTGCATGCCAGCACCGGCCAGCTGTTAAAAGTTCGCACCGATCGCTGGCGGTTATTTGATTTTGTCTGGATGTTGCACATTATGGATTATCAAGAACGCGAGGACTTTAACCACGGCTTATTAATTGCCAGTTCGGCTTTGGCGTTGCTGTTCAGTATCAGTGGCGTGGTGCTGCTGTGCTTTTCCCGCAAAAGGCTGCGGCCGGGCAGATGATGAAATCACTGTTATACTTGCAGCCAGGCAGCAGATAAGTGCGCAACCCGGGAGCAACAAGATGGACCACAGTTATCATTCACTGAGTCAGTTATTTGCCCAGTTAGGCTTACCCCATGATGATCCCAGCATCGAGCAGTTTATCAGCCGGCATAAAATTCCGGCTGAGCTGCCACTGGCGCAGGCCAGTTGTTGGCAGCCGGCTCAGGCGGCGTTTTTACGCGAAGCACTGCAACAGGATGCGGACTGGATTGATGCCATTGATCATTTAAATCAAAGGATGCGCTGACAGCAATGCAGCCGAGGCTGATCAGTTGACGACAATTTGATACAAAGGTAACTGTTGCAGTCGCCGGTCTATTTCCTGCACCATCTGACGATAAATAGCCGAATCAATCGACTGATAAGTTTGTTCAAACAGGTGCTGAGGAATGCCTTCCGGTAATCTGGCTTTGCTTGGAAACAACTCAGCTTCAGTGCGATCCTGCGCAAAAAACTGCTGTAATGCTGTTGCTGATGCCGGGGTCGCTGTCGCAATACGGGCAAACTGCATCCCCGCCCGATCGGCCAGTAAGTCAACAAAACTAAAACCACTGCCGCCTTTGACTGAATCCAATAATTCTTTGGCCTCACCGACAGAACCACTGACGGATGAAGTGGTGAGCAACTGGATCGCCGCTGAATACAAAAAATGCTGTTGCAAGTCCGGTCTTCTGGCCAAAGTGACCCGTGGCGGTTTGACACCGGCGGGCCTTTTTACTTCATTTACCAGCATCTGTAAGTTTTTACCACCAAGTAACTGCGCCATAGCCAGTAACACCGCCTGGTTTTCCTGCTGGGCCCGTTTCAAGTCATCCGGATAAATGGCGGTGCGATCTTTGGCCTGTCGGAATAACAACTGTAAATATTCCACTAAACTGGCATCTGGTTTGCCGACAGCGAATTCGCTGGCAATCCGATAATAAAACTCGATATCTGCGCGTTGCTGCTCAGAGCTGAACAACTGTCGGTAAGCGGATAAACCAGATTCTTTCAGTTGCTGTAAACTCCAGCCGGGTGGTTTTGCCAGCTCAACTTTTACCGCATCCTGCTCAAACTGGACAGAACGGACCATCGCCAGTAATTGCGCGCCCTGGCCCTGCCCCCAAACCTGATCAGCCACCCAGCCGACTGCCATCAGCGCCATGCCACCGGGCAAACTGAGACGACCAAGCCGTACTTGTTCGATTTGCAGTTGCCCACTGGACGGCAGGATCAGCATACTGGCATTCAGATAATAGGTGCCGAATGGCGAAGTCAGTGGCATGGTTAATAAGGTTGTCAAGCCCACAGTGCTGACTTCAGAGCGGCCATGAAAACCAGGCCAGGTCCGGCTGGCAAGCCGGAAGGCTGAGTTCAATTCTTCGGTATTGGCTGCAAACACCCACTGTGGGCTGCTTTGATCCCGAATACTCTGATTCAGATTGCTCAGCAATTGTTTACTGTGGCGGACTGATTCAGCATTCAGTTGGCCTTGGGCTGTTAATAATGGCTGCTTGTCCAGCAACAACCACAGCACCAGACCGCAGACTGTGACCAGCACTAACAGCAACGTAATTAATTGCCGGAATAAATGATGCACCGCCTGCATAACAACCTGAGGTCCAAAATCGCTGAAAAGCTTATCTTACCAGAAGCCATCTGCAGTGCAGCAAGCTTTTCACCGAATCAGACAGAATGAGTGCAAAATGAAAGTGTGCTGCTGTGACAGAGTACGACCGATTTTTTTGAAAGAATGCTGAACTTCAGGTAGTTTATTTTCAAGAAGCCCAATCACTTGGGCAAAGATGTGGTTACAGCAACCAGCAGACCCAGTGCACAGCCGTAACCAACACCGACTTTTTCCAGTTACAGGTATTGTTATGTCTGCAGGTTTCACACCACCACTGTGGTCAGGTTTTTATCGGTCGGTGCTGGCCATGTTACTGTTATGCTGTGAATCGCTCAGTGCCCAGACGCTTGCGGCTAACCCGGAACATCCCCTGGAACAGCAACTGGAACAATATCTGCAACTAAGCACGCAACAGCCGGCGCAAGCGGCACAACTGTTACAGCAACTGGAACAACAAGCTGGTGCCGATACCCCGTTGCGACTGCAAGTCAGGCTGATGATTTATCGTGCCGGCGAACTGGCACTGCAACAGCAGTTTAATGCTGCCGAGCAAAAACTGGCACAACTGCTGGAGATTGCGAACAACACTGAAGATGCCGATATCAAAGCGGAAGTCATGGCAGAGCATCTGCAACAGTATTGGGACCGCAGTGACATCAGCAAAGCGATCAGCTTTTTGGCTCCCACTGAAGAGTTTGCCGCCAAAGCCAGTCAAAGTCGGGTGCGTTATTTTGCCTACCATACCGCAGGTCGTTTTCAGCTGTGGCAAGGCCGTTTTGCCGAAGCGCTGAATTCGTTTTATCAGGCGCAGGAAAGTATCAGGTTAGACCCAAGCCCCAGAACCCCGTTTCGACAGATGTTTCTGACCAGCACCATTGCACAGTTGCAGGGTAACTTACGCAATTACGATGCAGCTCTTGCCACCATCAGTAGCAGCATTGACCAGGCACTGGAAAATCCGGCCTTACAAAGTTATTTACCAGGCTTTTATATGCAACAAGCATTTACTCTGGTAGAAAAACAGCAACTGGATGAAGCCATTATCGCCAACCAAAAAGGTCTGGAATGGGCGGCAAAACGCAAAGACTATGACACTGAGGCGACAATCCGCAACAACCTGGGCGACATTTACCTCAGGCAGCGCAAACCCGATCTGGCAGAGCCGCATTTTCAACATTTTCTGCGGTTGAGCGAACAACATCAGCATTTACCAAGTCAGGCCCTGGCCAAGTTTAATTTAGGTTACGTGAAAGTATTACAAGGTAACAGCCATGAAGGCTTACAGCAGATGCGCCGGATGCTGGAGGAACAAAAAAATATTGCCTCCCAGACTGAAGTGCTTGGTTATTTAGAAGAAATGGCCGACGCCAGTCGTTTTGCCGGAGATTTTCAGTCTGAAGCCGATTTATTACGCCAATATAATGAGTTATCAAAACAACTGTTTCAGACCGAACGGGACAAACAACTGAATCAGTTGCAAGAAGAGTTTTCCGCCAAACAGAAAAACCGTGAAATAGCGACACTGACCCAACAAAACCAGCTCAAAGCAGTCGAGATCCAAAAACGCCAGCTACAACAACATGTCACACAACTGATTGGGGTGGTGGTGCTGCTGGTGTCGTTATTGCTTTATCTGTTATATCGTAAAGTCCGTTCGGCCAATTTAAAACTCAAAGCGGTGAATGACCAACTGGCTTATCAGTCACAACATGATGTACTGACCGGGTTACTGAACCGGCGCTGTCTGTTGGAACTGATGGAGAAACGTCAGTTCAGCCAGGACAGACGCAACCAGATGGCCGAACAAACGGATGCATTTATCCTGTTGGATGTCGATTTTTTTAAACATGTGAATGATCATTACGGCCACGCTGCCGGCGATGCTGTGCTGGTTGAAATCGCCCGTCGTCTGAAGGCCCTGACCAGGAACGAAGATTTGGTGTTGCGCTGGGGCGGTGAAGAGTTTCTGATCATGCTGCGCCGGGTAGATATGACAGCCACCACTTTATTCACCCAGCGGGTACTGGATGACATCGCAGCCCGTCCGGTCAATGTTGCCGATCAACAGATCAACATCACAGTGTCGGCCGGATTTTTAACTTATCCTTTTGCCGGCCAGGATGAAGCCAGCTTAGGTTGGAGTAAAACGCTGCAGTTAGCTGATATGGCGCTCTATCTGAGCAAAGTGCATGGCCGCAATCGTGGTTATGGCCTGGTACAACTTAATCAACCTTACGCTGACGTGGCGCGGCAACTGGAAACAGATTTATCGCAGGCGATAGAACAAGGTCAGGTCGAGGTTGTGCTGGTACAAGGCCCGGCGAACGATAAAAACAGCTGATGAAAGTCCGGCACGGAGGCAGCGCGATGCAAGGCGCAAACCCAGCTATACTGATGACCTAGTCTGCCATAACGATGAGATGACGAAGATGAGCGCTTCCACTTTGTTTAGCGCACTGGCCACAGCCCAGTGTGGTGCTATTCATACCGATGGCCGTTTGATCCTGACAGAGCAAGCCCTGAGCTTTGAACCTTTTCAGCATAGTCTGGCGACGGCACCTTACCATTGGCCGCGCTCGGCGATCAGTAGTGCCAGCCTGTGCCAGTTAAAAGGCGGCGGTTTTATCCCGTTAGGTGCACCCGGCATTCGTATCACACTGGCCAACCAGAGCAGTTATCAGTTTATTCTGGCCAATCCTGAGCACTGGTGTGAACTATTGATGACGGCAACACACTAGAGCACCGAATATTTGCCGCCTTGCTTGCCCACCGCCGGCAACAATACAACGGACACAGCAGCATGGATATGTTTCGTTTGCTACAGCTTGATCATATCGTGTTACGGATCAGTGATATGGCGGCGGCGCTGCATTTCTATCAGCAAATATTGGGCTGTTCGCTGGAAAAAGTGCAACCTGAACTTGGTTTATATCAACTCAGAGCTGGTCAGCAACTGATTGATTTAGTGCAGATAAAGCACCAACTTGCCGCCGAGCAACAGAATCTGGCGCATTTTTGTCTGCGGATTGAACCTTACATGCCAGACATGTTATTGGCTTATTTTAACGGTTTGGCAATACCAGTATCCGGCAGTGAATTACGCTTTGGCGCCGATGGTTATGGCTGGTCCTGTTATGTCACAGATCCGGCTGGCAACATCATTGAATTAAAAGGCCCGCCACAAGCTGCAGCAGACCCTTGAGGATCGACAGTCTATCGCAACGATGGCCATCCCTTGTTGGACATCGCAAACAATAGCGCTAGTCCCAGTTCAACACCACTTTGCCCGACTGACCTGAGCACATAATGTCAAAGCCTTGCTGGAAATCCGCCACTGGCATTTCATGGGTGATGATTGGGGATAAATCCAGCCCGGATTGGATCAGACTGGCCATTTTGTACCAGGTCTCAAACATTTCCCGGCCATAAATACCTTTAATCACCAGGCCTTTAAAAATGACTTTGTTCCAGTCTACCGCCATATCTGATGGCGGAATACCGAGCATAGCAATTTTGCCACCATGATTCATGGTATCCAGCATTAAACGAAAAGCGGAAGGTACACCTGACATCTCCAGACCGACATCAAACCCTTCCGTCATACCAAGCTCGTTCATCACGGTTTTTAAATCTTCTTTGCTGACGTCCACAGCGCGGGTTGCGCCCATTTTTTTCGCCAGCTCCAGCCGGAATGGGTTTACATCTGTGATCACCACATGGCGGGCACCGACATGACGTGCTACAGCAGCCGCCATAATACCAATAGGACCGGCACCGCTAATCAGCACGTCTTCACCCACTAAATCAAACGACAGTGCCGTGTGGACAGCGTTGCCAAACGGGTCAAAAATTGACGCTATGCTATCCGGGATATTGTCCGGAATTTTAAACACGTTAAAAGCCGGGATCACCAGATATTCGGCAAAACTGCCCTGACGATTCACGCCGACACCAATAGTATTACGGCATAAATGCACCCGGCCAGCACGGCAATTACGGCAATGACCACAAACTAAATGGCCTTCACCCGATACCCGGTCACCCAGCACAAAACCGCGCACTTCCGAACCCATGCCGACCACTTCGCCGACATATTCATGACCCACCACCATGCCATGCGGAATGGTATTTTGCGCCCACTCATCCCACTTATAGATATGCACATCAGTGCCACAAATGGCGGTTTTTTTAATTTTAATCAGCACATCGTTGGGGCCAACTTCCGGCATTGGCACTTCAGTTTGCCAGATGCCTGGTTCTGCTTTTAATTTTGCTAAAGCTTTCATGTGGTTACCTCAGGAAATTACACCCATGTCTTTACCAGTACGGATAAAAGCAGCAATAGCTTTATCCAGTTGTTCTTTGCTATGCGCGGCAGAAATCTGCGTTCTGATCCGGGCCTGGCCTTTTGGCACCACCGGGAATGAAAAGCCGACCACATAAATGCCCTGCTCCAGCATGCGACGAGCAAACTCAGCAGCAACTTTGGCATCGCCCAGCATCACCGGGATAATGGCATGATCTTTACCCGCCAGCGTGAAACCGGCCGCCATCATTTGGGCGCGGAAATAGGCAGCGTTATCCCACAGCTTAGCCCGTAATTCATCCCCCCGCGCCAGCATCTCCAGCACTTTAATTGATGCCGTGACAATAGATGGCGCCAGACTGTTGGAAAACAGATAAGGCCGTGAACGCTGTCTGAGCCATTCAATAACCTCTTTTTTACCTGAAGTGTAACCACCAGATGCCCCACCCAGGGCTTTACCTAAAGTACCGGTGATAATATCGACCCGCTCTAACACATCACAATATTCGTGGGTGCCACGGCCATTTTTGCCAACAAAACCAACGGCATGACTGTCATCGACCATCACCAGCGCGTTGTATTTATCAGCTAAATCACAGATAGATTTTAAGTCAGCAATCACACCATCCATGGAAAACACCCCATCGGTGGCAATCAATTTATAACGGGCGCCATCCGCGTCAGCCTGCTGCAACTGTGCTTCTAATTCGGCCATATTGTTGTTGGCATAACGATAGCGCTTGGCTTTACATAACCGCACTCCATCAATGATCGAAGCGTGGTTTAGCGCATCAGAAATAACGGCATCTTCAGCACCTAAAATGGTTTCAAATAAACCACCATTGGCGTCAAAGCAACTGGAGTACAAAATTGTCGCTTCGGTCCCTAAGAATTCACTGATTTTCTGTTCGAGTTGTTGGTGAATATCTTGAGTGCCGCAAATAAAGCGCACAGACGCCACACCAAAACCGTGACTGTCGAGACCTTGTTGGGCCGCTTTAATCAACTCTGGCGAATTAGCCAGACCTAAATAATTGTTCGCACAAAAGTTAAGGACTTGCTGGCCGCCAACAGTCACGTCGGAAAATTGTTGAGAGGTGATAATACGCTCGGCTTTGTATAAACCTTCAGCTTTAACATCATCGATTTGTTGCTGAATGTGAGTAAGGAAAGAGTTAGTACGCATGAGCCCTCCTGTAGGGGGTTAAGGCTATTTGTTAAAAGCGTCGCCATTGTAATAGTGAAAGCTTATGAAAGCAGCGTTTTTTTGCTGCGATGGGCAAATTCAGCCAATGGTCGGAGCTGCGTCGCTGTCAGGCCGCGACAGGGTCGCTTTAGCTCAGGACCGGCTGGCCAGCCAGCGCCTGATAATGCTGCTGTAGTTTATCAATCCGTGGTAAAGCCTGGGCTGTGGCATAGGGTTTAAATAACAACAGTATTTTGAGCACCCCTTGATACGCCTGCTGCTGATCGATAGCCGCATGGGGCGCCTGGGTTTTTAAATAGCTGATCCAGAAGGTCACCACCAGTTTAATGGTGTGAGCAAAATTGGCAATATCCTGCTCGTCAATCTTGATCACTTCGGCTGCTTTGAGCGCCTGCAACACAGAGACGACTTTAGTTTGCACGCCTTTTTGCACCAACAGATAATCTTGTTGCAATGCGGCATCGCGGGCCAGAATATCCGGCAAATTGGCGTAGAAAAAGTGAAAGCGCCACATCAGCTCAAATACCGCATCCAGATATTGCGCCAGCGCATCCAATGCTTCTGACGGCCGGCTTGGCGGCTGGATCCGTTGATCCAGCAATTTGGCGTATTCCTTAAAAATATGCCGGACAATATCTTCTTTGTTACGAAAATGGTAATACAGATTACCCGGACTGATCCCCAGATGCGCAGCAATATGATTGGTAGTGATCTGACGCTCACCTTGCTGATTAAACAGTTCTATACTGGCTTGTAAAATTTTATCTTTTGTTCTGAGCTTTTTGTCCATATCCAGCATGGGCTTATTCTTATGATGAGTTATTTTGGTATAGTAACGCCAAATAGATCAAAAACTCTAGAGTTTGCCGTTATGGCACAGGCAACGTAGCAAGGAAAATATATAACCATATGAAAACTATTGCAATTTACCCTGGAACTTTTGATCCCCTGACCAATGGCCATGCCGATTTAGTGATCCGGGCCGCCCGGATCTTTGATCAAGTCATAGTCGCTGTGGCCGCCAATCCCAGCAAACAACCGATGTTTAGTCTGTCAGAACGGGTTGAGCTGGCAAACCAGGCATTTAGCGATCATAGCAATGTGCGGGTACAAGGCTTCTCCGGCCTACTGGCAGAGTTTGCCAAAGCGCAGCAGGCACAAATTTTATTACGTGGCGTCAGGGCTGTGGCGGACTTCGAATACGAATTCCAACTCGCCAGTATGAACCGGCAACTGAATCCGGATCTGGATAGCCTGTTTATGACACCGTCAGAAAAAAATACCTTTATTTCCTCGACCTTGGTGAAAGAAGTAGCCAAGCATGGCGGTGATGTGTCACGTTTTGTGCCAGCGCATGTCGAAGCTGCGCTGTTGCATAAACTTGGTTTGGTGCGCTCGCAAAACCAGTTGACGGGATCCGTAGTGCCAGCAGCAAAAGCCTAACTGCCGTTGACGGATTTGAAGAGGTTGGCATGCAGATGAGGCATTTATCAGCGTTCATTCATTGTGGCGTCAAGCTGTCAATCTGCTTGCCGCTGTTGCTAAGTGCTAATGTGACACAAGCAAAAGACGCTGGTTTGCATCAGCCTGCATTGACTGAAATCCGTATTCAACGTCCGCCGGCTGCTGACGATGTGGCACAAAGTTATTATGTTGGTTTGTTGCAAAAAGCGCTGCAGAAAGGCGCTCGTGGCCGGCCAGTTCCCAACATCGTTGCTGTGCATATCATGGAGCAAGGCCGCGCCAACAGGGAGTTATTAAAGGGCAATTTGATCGACTTATTCTGGGTCGGTACTGCGCTGGACAAAGAACAGCAACTCAGGGCCATTCGGATCCCGCTGGAACGGGGCCTGACAGGATTTCGCAAATTTACCATTGTAAAACAGCGCCAGGCTGAGTTTGATCGTTTGCAGGGGCTGATGCAACTGCAGCGGCTGACGGCGTGCCAGGGGAGCCACTGGCCAGATACCGAAATTTTGCAGGCTGCGCAGTTGCCTGTGATGGCTTCACCGGTGTTTGATAATTTATTCCCACAACTGGTCGCTGGTCGTTGCGATTATTTTCCACGCGGCGTCCACGAAGGCGAGGCTGAAATCCGCCAACGCAGCGCACAATTGCCAGCACTGAGCCGCTATCAGGACATCATGCTGCATTACCCATTTGCTGTGTATTTTTTTACCACCAAACAGCATGAAGTGCTGGCGCAATGGCTGGAACAGGGCTTAGAAACGATGATTGATGATGGTGAGTTACTGACCTATATGCAGCAACATCCATTTACCGCCAAAGTATTTCCACTGACTGCAGAAAACGCCAGTCGCTGGATTGAACTGCAGAATCCATTATTACCGGCAGACACCAACTACCAGAACCGCCGTTACTGGTTTGTGCCGGCCGATTTTACTCAGCCGGCTGTCACGCCTTAAAGCTTGATAAAAATTTGCCGCCGGTACAACCAATAAGACAACAGCCAGAATAACAGCACATGCGCCACGGCAAACAGCAAAGACGCCAGTTTGTCAGGCATCAGCGCTGCCAGCAATTCAAAAGCATATTGATAAGCCGACATCAGCTGACCGTCCTGTTGCCAGACCAACAAACTGCCAAGCACCACAGCCCAAATCCAGGATAGCATATAGATAAATAATGGATTGGTGCCATAGATCCGCAATGGCTCCGCCAGGTGACTGGCACCACGGATATCAATCAGCCAGACCATCAGCGCCAGCAACCATACCAGTAAGCCGCCACTGAACAACACGTAACTACCGGTCCATAATGCTTTATTGATAGGCCAGCTCAGGCTGAGCAAGAGCGCCAGCACCACCAGCACCGCACCTGTTGCCCACAACCAGCGCACACCGGCGGCAGGTTTACGCAACGATAATTCCGCCGCAATCCAATAACCCAGCAACAGATTAACGATAGCAGGCAGCGTACTGAGCAAGCCTTCCGGGTCAAATGCCATGCCAAAGCCCTGATACAGGTGGGCTGCGCCAAAAATCATCAGGTCCAGTTGCCGTACCACATTATGTTCGACACTGTATGGATCTGCGCTCTGTTGTAACAAGCCCCAATAGCCGCACAGCAGCAACAACGCCAGCAAGGGCAACTGCCGCCGGATCCGCCGCTGCCGTTGTTCCGCATCGACCTTCTGCCCCAGCGAGCCTAACAGCAAAATCAGTACAGCAGCCAGGCCATAACATAAAGCGATGCGCTGTAGCACCCCCATGATGCGTAAAGTGGCCAAATCGTGCAGCCAGAACCAGTTCAGCAGCAAGCCACACAAAAACATCAACGCCGTTCTTTTGCCAATTTTCAGTAACCAAGCAGTATCCAGAGTTGCCTGCTTCAGCGCAAAAAACATCGCAGCACCGACCACAAACAAAAACCCCGGAAAGACCAGATCTGCAAAGGTAAAACCATGCCAGGGCGCATGTAACAATGGGCTGTAAACGGCAGACCAGGATCCAGGGGTATTCACCAGGATCATTAGCGCGATCGCCAGACCCCTGAGCGCGTCGAGCGCCTGAAAACGAACAGCTTTTGACATACAAACTCCGCAATAACACAACGACACAGCACAGTGAGCTGATCCAGCCATGACATAGCACAACGCCAGCACAAGGCTGGCGTTGGCTGGCGGTAACAGCTACATTACCACTTGGTCATTTTATGACCCTTCAGCGCATAAAACAGGATGAAGCCGTAACAAGGCAGCATCACCAGGTAAGCGCCTTGTTGGCCAAGCGCGGTGCCACTGAGCAGACCCCAACTGAGCGGACCAAAAGCGCCACCGGCAATGCCCATAATCAATAACGCTGAACCAATACTGGTTAAGGCACCAAGTCCAGATAACGCCAATGGCCAGACCGCTGGCCAGACCATGGCATTGGCCAGACCCAGCAGCGCAATAAACAACAGTGTATCCGGTAACGCTACGCCGCCAAAAGGCACCAGCAGCGTATTGGCAATGCTATAAGACTGCGCATCACCAAAAGCAATCACCAGCGACAGCATCAGCCCCAGCACTGCCGATATGACCAGCGCATGTTGCTGCGAGATAAAACGCGGGATCAACACAATCCCCAGAATATAACCCAGCACCATACAACTCATCGTGTACGAGGTCATGACTGTGTATCTTTCCACCCCAAGCGACAACGCGAACAAGCCAATAGTATCACCGGCAATGACTTCCACCGCCACATAGACAAACAGTGCGACCACGCCCAGTACCAGCGATGGTTTCGCCAGCACCGCTTTTAACTGAGCCCGACCTCTGGTGCTGGTATCTTCTTTGGCCAGTTCAGGTAATGGTGAAAATTTCACTGCCAGCGCGAGCAAGCCTAAAAATGCCGCCAGGCCCATATAGGGAAAGACCAGACTGGCGGCCATCTCATCAATCTGCACTTGCGTCAGCACTGCATCTGCCGGTGTGCTGAAACCACTGACGATCAGCGCGGTAAACACCATAGGCGCCACCACTCCAGCAGATTTATTCAGGATCCCCATAATACTGATCCTGACTGCGGCGGTTTCCTCTGGCCCAATTTTTACCACATATGGATTGACTGCGGTTTGTAACAACGTCTGACCAGTACCAATGACCAGTTGCGCCAGCAAAAACAGCACAAAAGTCTGAGTCTGCGCCGCCGGAATATACAGCAAGCCAGCCAGCATCATCACCGCCATACCAATCGCCATGCCATTTTTATAACCAACCCGTCGGATCAGCCAGGCTGAAGGCAGTGCGGTAAAGGTCACGGCAATATAAAAAGAAAACAGCACCAAGGACGCCTGAAACGGGCTGAGCTGTAACATCTGTTTTAGATAGGGCATCAGTGAGCCATTGAGCCAGGTAGCAAAACCCAGAATAAAAAACAGCATCGCCACTATCACCATTGGCATGGTGTTGCGGCTAACCTTGCTGGTTGCGACTGTCATTTCCATAATTCCTTCCTGTTGATTTAATTATTATTGTGTCGAAAACATTTGTTAAATCAGACTTAAATAAAACTTTGTCCTGCCAGCCAGCATTGCACCACTTGCCCTTGCGGATCCAGCAATACCAAATCGGCGGTAGCACCAGCCACGATTTGACCGCGCTGGTGGCTGATCCCTAAAAATTGTGCCGGATACAAAGACGCCATCCGCAGCGCTTCCGCTTCCGTCACGCCCAACTGCGTGATGGCATATTGCACAGCGCCTGCCATATCAAGCACAGAACCCGCTAACTGACCACTTTCAGCGGTCAGTTTATTGCCGTCGCGGCGCACCTTACCATCAAAAAAGTCAAACTCAGTCTCGCTGGTACCCACGGGCGACATGGCATCGGTCACGATCAGCATCTTGCCACGTGGTTTGGCCGCAATCGCTAACCGGGCGGCAGTTGGGTGCACATGATGGCCATCCAGAATGATGCCACACCAGGTAGCAGTATCGGCCAATGCCACACCAACCATACCGGGTTCGCGCGATGTCAGTGGCGACATTGCGTTGTACAAATGAGTAAATCCGCTGGCTCCGGCCGCAATAGCAGCTTCAACTGTGGCACCATCGGCATTGGAATGACCCAAACAGACAATCACGCCTGCCGCCACCAAATCCCGGATTTGGTCTGGGCTGATATTTTCCGGCGCCACTGTAACCAGTTTTATGCCAAGATCTGTCCGGCGATAAATTGCCATTTCTGCTGCTGACAATTGCCGGATATGCTGGACCGGATGCACCCCTTTTTTCGGCACCGACAAATGCGGCCCTTCAAAATGTACACCCAACACACCGGGTTCTTGCCGGGCAATGGCACTGGCAATCACATCCGCGGTTTGTTGCATAATGGCGACAGAATCAGTGATCACCGTCGGTAATAAGGCGGTACTACCAAAGCCAGCATGCGCTTTAACCATAGTCCGCAGTGTTTGCAGTGTCGGCGCTGTATTAAATAGCGCCCCACCGCCACCATTCACCTGCACATCAATAAAGCCAGGCACCAGGCTGTAAGGTAACACTGTGGACGGTTCGGCAGGGCTCAGTTGCTGGATCCGCCCCTCTGCAATAGTCAATTGCACATTGTGTTGCCAATTTTCGCCATCAAACAACCGGGCGACTGAAATCTGTTGTTGCATCCGCAAAAAATCCTGAAAGTTGACTAGCAGCAAAACTTATATTCATAAGCATTCGAAACCACAAATTACACTTTTCAAAAGAATTTGAAAAGCTAGTTGGCGGTTTTAAACTGTTTTCGTCACTTTATTTAAGCCCGGTGGCGCATCAGGATTGACACCCCGGCTGCGCGCCACAGCTTCCACATCCAGATAAAACCGCTGTAGCACCAGTAATGGCAATACCCGTGGATGACTGGTCAGTCCGCCATGATTTAAATGCACCAGACTGGCGCCCCGACTATGCACTTCCTGAATTTGTGCTTTGTGGGCGGCAAATGCTTCATCGGCCACACTGACATCGATAATGGCAAACTGGTCTTTCACCAAAGTCACAGGGCCATGCAAAAATTCGGCACTGGAAAAAGCTTCAGCATGAATACCGCAGACTTCTTTTAACTTCAGCGCAATTTCGCGGGCAATTGCATAACCCGGGCCACGGCCTAACACAACACCATGTTTCACATCTGCCACCAGTTCAGGTGTCAGTTGAGCAGGTAATTGTTGCGCCTGCAATAAGGCTTCCGGCAACGCTGCCACGGCCGCTTCTAATTCAGCATTGCCAGACCAAACCGAGACCAGTTGTAATAAAGCGCTCAGCGTTGCCAGATAACTTTTCGTTGCCGCCACCGCTTTCTCCGGACCGACAAATAATGGCACCACGTAATCTGCCTGTGCTGCCAGCGGCGAGCTGGTGTCATTGACCAGCGCAACCACCATAGCGCCAGCTTTTTTCGCCATCTCTACCTGGGCCAGAATATCCGGGCTACGGCCTGACTGCGAAATACACAGCACCAACGCGTCGGTGAGTTGCAGTTGTTTGTTATAGACACTAGCAATGGAAGGTGCTGCGGCGACGACCGGCAATCCTACTTCAATTTCAATCAGATATTTGGCAAATACACCGGCATGGTCGGAAGAGCCACGGCCAACCATATAGACATATTTTGGCGCGCGTTGTTGGATCTGCGCCACAATAGTAGCAATCATGTCACGGTTGGCGGCTAACTGTTCACGGATACGAGCCGGCGCTTCAGCGGCTTCTTGCGCCATAATAGTGGAGGTCATGTTCTGTTACTCACTTCTTTGGTTAACGGTGGCCACTTGGGCTGAATGATAGAAAGCATGTTGCTGCCTGGCATACCAGACAGCACCAAATTCTGGTGCAGCCTGCGCCGGTGTCAGTCGTTGCTGCAATAGCGGATCTAAATAAGGCACCAGCTTATAAGCCAAACCACCAATCATCGAAAATCTTGGAGGTTGTAACTCAAACAGCTTATGGGCGATTTGATTAATAAAAGCGGCGCCTTGTTGCACAACCTGTAAGGCCACCGCATCGCCCTGTTCAGCAGCAGTAAACACCAGCGGCGCATAACGGGCGAAAATGGTTGGCGTCGCATGCATAAAATGGTTCACCAGATCCAAAGTGGCGCTGACCCCAACTGCTTCAGCCAGCAACTCCGTCATTAAGGTGGCTGGCGCCAGTTGATCTTTTGCCAGCAACACATGATGCAGCAGTTGCATGCCAAACCAGGCACCGCTGCCATTATCTCCGTATGGGAAACCGTGACCACCGATATCCAGAATTTTGCCTTTCACATCGGCCAGGCCACAGGACCCGGTACCAGCAATAATCACGGCACCTTCGCCGCCATTATGCGCTCCGATACAAGCAATATGCAGATCACTGGTCAAATGAAATTCGGCAAACGGATGCTGCCAGCTGGAAAATAACTGATAATAATGCGGCATATTTACGCCAGCCAAACCCGCGCCCACAATCAACTGACTGATAGCGGCAGCAGGCAAGCCCGCAGCCTGTAATGCTTGTGTGGTGGCCGTCAAAATCGATTCAGTGGCCACAGACATGCCACGTAACGGATTGGCCGGCCCACCCAACCCCTCGCCTAATAGCCGGTTATCTGCGGTGACCAGCACGACCCGGCATTTGCTGCCGCCGCCGTCAATCCCAAGAAATAAAGGCCCCTGCAGCCCTGAACTTATACTCATCCGCCACCCTCGTTGCATCACCGGCACTATCGACTCAATGTTATAATTTTTATCTTGCGGAAGCCCGCTGAAAAAATGTACATTAGGAAATTGACAGCGTTGTCATTTTTTCAGTTCAGCATATAATAATTTTGACAAATAACAAGACCCTTGTTTAAAAATCAAACTGAAATTTGTAATAAAACAACGTTAGCAAAAAAATAACCGACTGACTTCAGTGGTTTAACCTGGCAATTTCTTTAAAGTGTTGCTGGTCAAACAAGATGAAATCAGCACAACCAGCGTTGTTGCGGTGCTGTCACCAACCAATCCGGCTGGCCACTCTGTCTGTCATACCAGTGGCTTTGTGCTCTGGTGTTGACCGATAGCAACGGCCAGCCTTGTTGGAAGGTACAGTCACCAATAGCAATGGGCGCACTCTTTCGCAACAGGGGAAATCAGCATGCATAAAAAACTACTTCAGCTCAGCGTGACGCTGGCTGTACTGCAGAGTGCACCAGCATTGGCGCAAAACTTTCAGCAACAAACGCAGTTACAAGCATTTGCCACTGACAGCAGTCTGCAATTTGCCGTTGAAAGCAACTTTATGCCAGCCATGGGTTATCAGGGCCGGCTCAAATTGTCGAATCAGTCTACTGTGGCGCTGGCCGCTGGCAAAGGCAACTGGCAGATCTATCTGCATTCAGTTCGCTTGCTGCAACCGACCGAACAAGCCGGGTTAAAACTGGAACATGTGCAAGGCGATTTACACCGGTTAACCCCCACTGCCGCTTTTGCCGGTTTAGCGAAAGGTCAGCAAGTTGAGCTGCGCTATCAAGGCTCTTCTGCTGTGGTCAGTTATACCGATTTTATGCCAAGAGCATTTATCGTGGCCGGCAAGTTGCAACCCGAAATATTCCGTAATACCGATACCGAGCAACTGAGCCAGTTCGTGGCGTCATTTAACAAACCAGCGCAATTATTGCGGTATAACCAGCCCAAAGCGGATTTATTTCCGGTCGCCACTGCCGCCAGTCGTTATCAGGACAATCTGCTGCTGAGCAAAAATCCGTTGCCGGAAAATCTGCAGGATCAAATCATTCCAACGCCAAAACAACTGAGTTATGGCCGCGGTCGTACCGAAATAAACAACGATTGGAACATTGTTTATCAGGGCCGGTTAAGCAGTGAAGCCAGTTATTTACAACAGCAACTGCAACAGGCTGGGCTCACCCTGACCAGCAAAAGTGGTGTCACTGAACAACATCAGCAAAAGATTGTGTTGCTGGTGGATAGCACACTGCAAAGTGCAGAGCGTTATCAGTTGAATATTAATGCCGACAGCATTTTGATCCGTGGCGCCGACAACGCCGGGGTGTTTTATGGCTTGCAGTCATTGCTGAGTTTATTCCCGGCACAGTTGCAGACCGCTGCCGTCAGCCTGCCGCGTTTAACCGTCGATGACCAGCCGCGCTTTAGCTGGCGTGGCATGCATTATGATATGGGCCGTAATTTCCACGGCAAAGCGGTGACGCTGCGCCTCATCGAACAAATGGGGCGTTATAAACTGAATAAACTGCATCTGCACCTGAGCGAAGATGAAGGCTGGCGGCTGGAAATCCCGGGTTTACCTGAACTGACCGACATCGGCGCCCAGCGCTGTTTTGATTTAACCGAACAACAATGTCTGCTGACCCAACTTGGCACTGGCCCGCATAAATCCGGCTCGGGGAACGGCTATTACAGCAAAGAAGATTTTGTCGAAATTCTGAAGTTTGCCGCCGCCCGCCACATCGAAGTGATCCCGGAAATTGATATGCCAGGCCACGCCAGAGCCGCCATAAAATCGATGGAAGCCCGTTACCAGAAACTGAAAAAACAGGGCGATGAAGCTGCCGCAAGGCAGTATTTACTCAGTGATCCGGCCGATCAGTCCCGTTATATCACAGTTCAGAATTACACCGATAACTCGGTCAACGTCTGTCTGGATTCCAGTTACGCCTTTATTGATAAAGTGGTGTACGAATTACAGCAAATGTATCGTCAGGCCGGGCTGAAACTCAATACCTATCATATGGGTGGCGATGAAGTTGGCGTCGGCTCCTGGGCCGGCTCGCCAGCCTGTCAGGCTTTGTTTGCCAAAGGTTTACCGGCGGTTGCAGGTGTCGCCGATTTAAAACCTTATTTCGTCAGCCGGATGTCCGCGCTGCTCAGTAGCCGCGAACTGTCGCTGGCTGGCTGGGAAGACGGCCTGATGTATGATCCGGTCAACACCTTTAACCGCAACCAGTTTGCCAATAAAAACGTCATCGCCAATGTCTGGGATAACATCTGGGAATTTGGCGTCGCCGATCGGGCTTACCGGCTGGCGAATAACGGTTATCAGGTGGTGTTATCCCACGGCACTCATCTGTATTTTGACCATCCTTATGAAACCCATCCGGAGGAGCGTGGTTATTACTGGGCGACCCGTTTTACCGATGCCCGTCGCGTGTTCAGCTATATGCCGGATGATGTCTATGCCAACGCTGATACCACCCGCTCCGGCGAAGTGATCTCTGATTTGGAAGCTTTGGTAGGCCGTGCTTTACCGGCACTGGAAAAACCGGAAAACATTCTGGGGATCCAGGGGCAGGTCTGGTCCGAAACCATCCGTACGGCTGAGCAACTGGAACAAATGGTATACCCAAGATTATTGCCGCTGGCAGAACGTGCCTGGCATAAAGCGCATTGGGAAGGTGCCCAACCTGATGTCAGCCGCCGGGAAGCGCAATGGCAACAGTTTGCGACTTTACTCAGTCAACGAGAATTACCGAAACTGGCCAAAGCCGGCGTCCAGTTCTATTTGCCACCACCAGGAGCGGTGTTGCAGGATGGCGAATTAACAGCCAATGTTGCTTATCCGGGCTTGCGCATCGAATATAGTCTGGATCAGGGCCAAAGCTGGCTTAGTTATCCGGCTGAGGGTGTGAAAGTGCAGGTTTCGGGTCTGTCCGGTGGCAAAGTTCTGCTGCGGACCAAAGGTCCGGCCGGTAATACCAGCCGGGTGACCAGCACTGATTAACGGGTGACACGACCACTATCTCAGCTTTGTCATCCGCAAAGCTGAGATAGAAGGCCAGCAGAGGCTTGGTTGTTTGCCGTGCCAATGGCAGCAATTTTATCCTCAGCGCGACTGGTAGCCAGCCAATATTTGTTCCATCACAGTGGTCGCTCGGATTGCCTTGGTACCGGTGGAGGGATGTTCGATATCGCCAGTCAGATGTGCGGCGATATTGGCAGCATGATACTGCTGAATATGCTTCGGGTTGGCGATGCTGAGTTGTTCTTCGCCGCTGGCAGTGATCAACCGCAGCGGTTGCTCGTCAAACACCGAAAAACAAATTTTGCCAAGCTTACCAATGATTTCTACCTGATCGCGCCGTTCAAAAGCAGCAAAATTCCAGTATCCGGCGCCAGTCGCCTGACTACCATCCGCTTGGGCTGCAAACAACCAGTGGGCAGTCACCGCATCTTCGGCCGGGTATAACCCTTGCTGATTCACTGCAGTACCTTGCACTGCACTGATATCCCCTAACAAATACATCAGCAGATCCAGGCCATGGCTGGCTAAATCAACAAAATAACCGCCCCCCGCCAGCACAGGATCAAGCCGCCAATTCGGCTGACCATCGGCATCGGCCGGATTCAGCGTCCGGCTAAAATTCCATTGCACATGCCGCACCGGACCAATTCGACCTTGTTGCAACCATTGCTGCACCTGGCGAAATCTGGGTAAGGAGCGACGGTAATAAGCAACAAATAACGGCAAGTTAGCCGCCTGAAAAGCATCAATCATCTGCTGACATTGTAAAGTATTGAGTGCCATCGGTTTTTCTACGCAGCAAATTTTACCGGCAGCCGCAACTTTTAACGCGTACGCCAGATGGCTGTCTGGCGGCGTGGCAATATAAATGGCATCAATGGCTGGATCATCAATCAGCGCCTGCGCATCGGTCGTCCAGCGGGCAATCTGATGACGGGCAGCATAATCAGCGGCTTTGGCAGCATCACGTCGCATTACCATGTCGACCACAAAGCCTTCAGTCTGCTGATACGCGGGCCCGCTTTTGACTTCAGTGACAGCACCACAGCCAATAATGCCCCAGCGGATCACAGGTGCAGCATTCATATTCACTCCTTTGTTAACAAGGTTTCATGCTGGTTTGGCTCCAGACTCCGACCTGCAGGCCAGCACTTGGCCACAGAAAATAACAGAAAACAGCGGATAAAGGCAGCAAGCCAAATCGCACAACTGTCACCAGCTATTGCCGCCATCCATCGGGTTCAGATGGATGCGCCAGACGTCGTTGCCGGGTAGATAAAAAAACAGGACACTGTGAAACACAGTATCCTGCAAAAGACCCTTGGATTAAGGATTGGCAAATAAAACACAACGTCCCTGTTAACTGGTCAGTCTCAGGCACCAACTACAATACGCTGAGTCTGAGCGGGCAACCTATGCACAAAGCCAGTAATCCTTATGCATAGTTGCAGCAAATCGACAGCCAGGACGGGTTCGTCACCAAGCCCGCATTGATATGTTGCTTGCACCCTGTACAGAATACTAACAATTAATGACAACGCTGTCACTAGCCAAACACAGATTTTATCCGCTGTTTTTTTGTGCTGCGCTGAACGCAACTGCAAGAGTTTTTTATTGTTACAAGAATGGTTCTCAGTATGTTGTCAAGCACGTCATGCTGATGATTTGCCTATTGACTCAATTGCCACAGCAGCCATCTTTTTGTTGACTTCACTGTACTGAAGCGCCCTTTCGCAGGTGCGCAATTGCTGAACAATTTCTTGCCAGTTGCGGTGGCATCACTGCGCGATGGCAGCGCCAGGTTGCTGTGGCAACATTTCAAATTCACAACCATATTGCTGCAGTCTGCCGCCTAACTCGACATCTTCACCACCCAACTGCAAAACCACTCAGCAAATCCGCCGCACTGACGAAACACCTCAATCCAGCAAGAAACATGCCCAGAGCAGCAGCGCTCTCGCCGCAATGATCAGCGAGCTATGTTGTAAAATTACTTAAGTAACGCAGTTTCAGGTAAATTTTCGACAATGTAATTTTTTTATTAAATAACCAAAAGATTTTCATTCGGATTCGTAAAAAATTCTGCATAACAATGAAATTAAAGTAGTTTTACATGGAGGTTTGCAGTGAGCAGAAGCTTCAAAACTGGTATTTCGGTAGTAATTCCAACCTACAACCGTCGTGATTTGATCAAAAAAACTTTACAGCAACTTTGCCAACAAACACTGGCTTCGCAGCTGTTCGAAGTCATAGTGGCGGATGATGGTTCAACGGATAACAGTAAAGAGGTGATTCTGTCTTTCCAGCACCTTATAGCGCTTAAATATGTGTATCAGCCGGATCGCGGTTTTAGAGTTGCACAGGCACGAAATCTGGCGTTGAAACAGGCCGAGTTCGAGTGCGTACTTTTTATTGACGCAGGCGTATTAATCGCCGCAGATTGCCTGGAGCAGCATTTTCAGGCTCATCAGCGACAACAAGCTGAAGTCTTCATCGGTTTTTGTTATGGTTTTCAGGAATATCCACCCGTCAGTCAGCAACAAAAACAGGCCCTGTTTGACCAACCCGATGTGTTTGCGGATGTAACCCAGCTGCAGCCTTATATAGATTGTCGGCAACCCTACTTCGCCAGTCGCAATTTTAGCTGCAAAGGTTTGCGCGAACCCTGGTTACTGTTTTGGACCTGTCATGCCTCCTGTCGGACTGCCCAACTGTTTCAGATTGGCGGTTTTGACGAGCACTTTACCAGTTGGGGTGGCGAAGATGTTGAACTGGCACTGCGTCTGCAACAAGTTGGAGCCAGATTTGAAGTGCTGCCAACGGCTCATGCGATCCATTACCCGCACGATAAAGATGCCGAAGCAACCAGCAAGAGTTCCAGTCAGAACATCCGGTATATCCACCAAAAACATTGCACTCTGGCAACTTATCTATTGTTACAGGAAGTGCACTGGCAGCAAATCCTGCAGATCTGCACGCAGCCTGAAGTAGCCCCCGGCAATTACTTGCTTTGTCAGTCATAAAGCAACTCATCAACATCACTTTTGATCCCTGCATTTAATTTTATGGAGTAGTCGTAATGTCTGACCACGTCAAAGCCACAGCTTGCAACAAAAATGACATCGCTGTCATTGGTATGTCCTGCCGACTACCGGGCGCAGTTGCGTCCCCAGCACAACTGCACCAGTTTTTGCTCGCTGGTGGGAATGGCATTACTGATATCCCGCCGGAACGCTGGGATATATCGGCATTTTATTCTGCCGACCGCGATGCCCCGGGCAAAATGTATGTCCGCCGCGGCGGCTTCCTGCAAAATTTAACTGGCTTTGATGCCGCTTTTTTTGGCATTTCCCCCAAAGAGGCGCCCTATATCGACCCACAACATCGCTGGTTACTGGAAACCAGTTATGAGGCATTACAAGATGCCGGTTTGGATGTATTAGCGCTAAAAGGCTCGGACACTTCAGTGTATATCGGCCAGTTTATGCATGATTTTGAACAGATCCAGTTGGATGCACTGGCGCATGACAATATTTCTTCCCATTCTTCCACCGGTTCTTCGATGACCCTGACGGCGAACCGCATTTCCTACAGTTTCGATTTTAAAGGTGCGAGTCTGACGCTGGATACTGCTTGTTCATCATCACTGGTGGCGCTGGATTTGGCTTGTAAAAGTATTCTGAATGGCGACAGCCAACTGGCACTGGCCGGTGGCGTCAATCTGTTATTAAGGCCGGAACTAACGGTGTCGATTTGCAAAGCATCGATGTTGTCACCCGATGGTTATTGCAAAAGCTTTGATGCTTCTGCCAACGGTTATGTCCGCAGTGAAGGGGTGGCCGTGGTGGTGCTGAAACGGCTCGCTGACGCAATCAGCGATGGAGACAAAATACAGGCCGTGATCAAAGCCAGTGGCGTCAACCAGGATGGCCAGACCAGCGGGATCACAGTCCCAAATGGCAAAGCACAACAGGCTTTACTGGAGAAAACCCTGGCACAGGCCGGTTTGAGCGGCGCCGATATCGATTATGCCGAAGCGCATGGCA
Organism: Rheinheimera sp. B2H12; assembly: GCF_059620065.1. Lineage (NCBI taxonomy): Bacteria > Pseudomonadati > Pseudomonadota > Gammaproteobacteria > Chromatiales > Chromatiaceae > Rheinheimera > Rheinheimera sp. B2H12. The sequence continues at coordinate 4,282,952 of NZ_CM184363.1, forward strand.
CTGGCACTGCAGTTGGCGATCCGATTGAAGTGAATGCGCTGGGTCAGGCATTAGGCCGGGCTGGTGGTCGCTCGAAGGATAGGCCCTGTCTGATCGGTTCAGTGAAAAGCAATATTGGCCATACGGAACCCACTGCAGGTTTAGCCGGCTTGATTAAAACCATTCAGGCCATGAACGATGGCATGATCCCTGCCAATTTGCATTGCCAGCAATTGAACCCGGCGATCCAGCCAGAGTTGCTGAATATCCAGATTGTCACAACCAATACCGCTTGGCCGTCTCAGCCAGGTCAGCCACGGCGGGCTGTGGTCAATTCTTTTGGTTTTGGTGGCACCAACGCCAATGTTGTATTGGAGCAAGCCCCAGAGCAAGTGTTTGCCAGCGCGCCAGTTCAGCCTATGCTGCAGCTTTATCTGACGGCACGGCAGGAGTCGGCGTTGCCAGCACTCTGTCAGGCTTATCTGCAGCGACTGGAAACCGTCAGTGCCGAACAACTGGCGGACTTTTGTGTCAATAGCGCCCGACGCCGCAGCCACTACCGCCATCGACTGGTGGTCTGTGGGTATAATAAACAGGAACTGCAACAAGGGCTGGCTGCGGCATTGCAGCAAAGCCCTCATCCTGCGCTGGTGAAAGGCCAAAGTCGCTGGCACAGCAAGGAGCCTGTGGCCTTGGTATTTTCTGGCATGGGCACGACCTGGCCGGGGATGGCGCGCCAGCTCTATCAGCATGAACCGGTATTCCGCCACGAAATTGACCGGGTCGAACAGGCGTTATTCCCACTAACCGGCTGGTCACTGACGGCGGTTATGTTTGCGACCGAGCAACCAGAACTGATTATGGAAACAGAATACGCCCAACCGGCAATATTTGCTGTCCAGATAGGTCTGGTTGCCCTGTTACAACAGCGTGGCGTCCGGGCCGCTGCCATGACAGGACATAGCGCCGGTGAAGTGGCGGCCAGCTATTGTGCGGGCTTATACAGTTTCGCTGATGCCATCCAGATCTTGTATCACCGCAGTCATTTGCAACAACAAACATCAGGCCTGGGTACGATGTTAGCGGTCGCCATGTCCGAAGCTGAAGCCAATGCTTTATGTCAGCAGTACAGCGGCCTGATTTCAATTGCAGCCATTAACAGTGCACAAGCGATCACCTTGTCAGGAGATAGTGAAATCTTAGCGCAAATTGCTGTCACTCTTGATCAACAAGGCCAGTTTGCCCGGTTACTACCGGTTGCTGTGCCATATCACAGCCCAGTGATGGACAGACTGACGGCACCACTACTCGACGCACTGGCAGGACTGACGCCTCAGGCTCCACATACGGCATTGTATTCCACGGTCACCACAGCCCAGGCGGTCTGGCAAGAATGGCAAGCCGGCTATTGGGTGAAAAACGTCCGCGATCCGGTGTATTTCAGTCAGACCATTCGCAATATTCTCAATGACGGTATCAGTTGCTTTATCGAAGTTTCACCACACACAGTGCTCAGTCACGCCATCCGGGAAATTGCTGGCAGCGAAGAATGTCAGATCATCCCTCTGCAAAAACGCAATGAAGACAGCTTGTTGCGGTTTAACTGCGGCATAGCAGAATTATATTGTGCCGGCCTCACAACTCCGCACCAGCAACAGCTGGCTTCGGATCCGGGGGTCAGTTTGCCTGGTCAGCCATGGCAGCATCAGCCTTACTGGATAGAGCAAGCCGAAGTGCAGCAGGCTCGTATTTTCAACAAGCTGCCACAAGACGCTTTTTACCCGGAAAGCTTCCCACTGCTGGGTTGTCAGCTCATCAGTCAGCAACAGGTCTGGCAGCATAAAATCAATCTGCAACAGCACAGTTATTTACGCGGCCATCAAATCCATGGCGATTTGGTCTATCCGGGCGCAGCTTATATTGAAGCCGGCTGCCAATTGATACAACAACAGCAATCCTGGCCAATATGGATACAACACATTGAATTTAATAAGGCTTTATATCTGGGTGACTCTACACAAAAATTGGAAACCCGCTATGATCCGGACAGTCGGCACATCCGGATTTTTGCCCTGCATAACACAGAATGGCAGTTACACAGCCAGATGCATGTGCAGACGGGACACCACACGCCGCTTGCTGCCGTGATAGATTTAGCGACGTTAAAACAGCAGGCCAACCGGCACTGGCAAGCTGATGAATTTTACCAGCACTGTCATCAATTAGGCATGCAATATCAGCATCAGTTTCAAACCGTTCGCCAGATCTGGCAACGGGATAACCAGATCCTGGCAGAGTTGCAACTGCATCAACCCACTGACGATATGCTGATGCCACCAACCTTACTGGATGGCGTATTCCAGAGCTTCTTTTGCACTGTGCAGCAGGCTTACCTGCCTGTTGGGATCGGTGAAATTATTCTGTTCCGGCCCCTGCCGTCTCACTGCTACAGCCTGATGCAGGTTGTTTACGATCAGACCGGGCAGCCCTGTGGAGAAATCAGTATTATCGACGATGCTGGGGTGCAACTGGCACAACTTCGCCGTATCCGGCTGACCGCATACCATGCCGACAGGGTACAACAGCAACCTGAGCTGAGTTATCGTTATCAGTGGCAAGCGGTGACGGACTTGGCACTGAGCAGCGCCGAACCGCTGGCCAGTCTGTTGTTGCACCATGGCACCGCAGCTGAGCTGCAGCTTCTCAAGGCATTGCAACAAAGCGGTGCTGAAATCAACGCGATCAATATGGCAACGGCACAGGCCAGCGCGGCCGCCACTGTACTGCAGCCTTATGTAAGTTCGACCCAGCGTTTAATTTTCAGCCAACTGGGTAACACAGTATTGCCACCTGAACACAGCATAGGCGTTACTGCTTTATCGGCCATCTTCGTCCCCACAGTGCAGTGGTTGCAGGCGATCCAACAGTTAGCCTGGACCAGTGTGCCGGAACTGTTGTTACTGACGACGCAGGCCTGGCAACTGGCAGAAAACGCCGAAGTACAACCTGTCCAAACCGCCTGGTGGGGCCTGGGTCGGGTGTTTGCTGCGGAAAATCCGCAATTTCGCAGCAGTTTACTCGATGTTGCCGATTGCTCTGCCGCTGCGATACCGGCATTGGCACAGCTGCTGCAACAACCACTGCCGGCTGCTGAACTGGCATGGCAACAGGGACAACTCTACAGCCACCACCTGGAGGTGTTTAGGCCTCAAACGGTACAACAGGACAAGTTACTGTTGTTACCGGCCACAACGGCCACTGTGCCTTACCGCTATCAACCAGTGGCCGATCGCTGGCTGGCAATCCAATGTCCTGCGCAGACAGAGCCGCAATCACTGCAAGTCAGTCGCATCGGTGGCCGCGGCGCAGCATTGACAGCGCACAACGGTCGTTTATTGTATCTGGCTTCTGATCCGCAGGCTCAGCCACATCTGGTCATCGCCAGTGCCGGCATTTGCAGTCAGTTGCCTGCTCAACAATTACAGTGTGCCCTCAGCGCAACACAACTATGTACAGTGCAACAACAATTTGCTGCCATCCAGACGGCACTGCAACTGGTCGCTCCTGTCATCCAACAACAGCCAGCCCATCTGCTGTTTTATGCTCCGGGCTCAGCCGGTGAACTGGTTGCGCTGCATTATGCCGCCAGCATAGTGCCACATGTCACAGTCATCACGAACACAGATCTGCCAACTGGACAACTGCCCGCTCACTGCTGTGTCCTGCCCATGGATCAGATAATGCCGGCCAGCGTTGACTTGCTGATTTGTGGGGCGGGCAGCAGTCTGCCATCATCACTCTTGCTGGCTGTCCAGCCAGAAGGCGCCATCTTGCATAACAGCGGGTTGTCCTTGCCTGCCAATGCAGTCAGCGTATTACACCCGTCCTTGCAGCCATTAAAAGCATTGGACAGTAACCACTATTGCAGCTTGATCGCGGACTTAATACAAAGACTGCAAACCCAGCACGCAGATGACACAGCCAATAATATCAGTCCAATCTCAGCAGATCTGCCACCAGCGCAACTGCCACGCAGCTTACAGCTGCAGCAGGATTATCAACTCTGTTTGGGCGACACCGGCCCGCTTTATCAGCAGTTGCCAGCCGAAACCAATTATCGCGCAGGCAGTTACTTAATTACTGGCGGACAGGGCGGCATCGGGCTGGCAGTCGTCGATTTTCTGCTGCAACAACAGGCTGCCGTTATCTTCGTCAGTGGCCGTGGCGAGATCCAGCCGGCACTGGCCAGCAGAATAGCCCAGGCGGCACCAGGCCAAATTCGCTATCTGCAGGCTGATATCAGTCAATCAGCTCAAGTCAGCACCATGTTCCAGCAGATCCAGCAACAACAACTGCCGCTACGCGGGGTTTATCATTCGGCCGGAGTGCTGGCAGATACCCTGTTTGACCAGTTGGATGAACCACGATTATTGCAAGTTCTGGCCCCCAAAGTGCTCGGCAGCTGGCATCTGCATCTGGCCACCCGCCATCTGGCGCTGGATTTCTTTATCTGCTTTTCTTCGATAGCTGCGGTACTGGGCTGGCCCGGCCAGGCGAACTATGCCATGGCCAATGCCTTTATGGATGGCTTATGCAACTGGCGTCGGCAACAAGGCTTGCCAGCGCTGTCCATTAACTGGGGGCCATGGGCTGAAGCCGGGATGGCAGCCGGTTTGGCGCAGCAGGAATTAACCCGGATGGCGCAAGCCGGAATGACACCATTGCAGACCGCCACTGCCATTCAGCAGCTGCATGCTGTCAGCCAGATTGCCACTGCACAAGTGGGTATTTTTGCACAGAACTGGGATCAACTGAGCACATTTGTGCCGACACCGAGTAAAACCCCGGTTTATCAAACACTGCTCAGCCACCCCCAGCAGACCCAAGAGCAGGATATCTGCCTGCAACTAAGTCAGGCCAGCACTGAAGAACGTCAGCTCATCCTGCAGCAACAAATTGCGCAAGGCCTGGCGACGGTATTAGGGATGACGGACAGCAGTGGACTGGATCCCGACTGTAGCGTCTTTGATTTTGGCCTGAATTCGCTGATGGCGATGGAACTGAAAAACCGCTTACAACCTTTATCTGCAGTGCAACTGCCAGCTTCACTGGTGATGAAACACAACACCATCCGCAAACTAACTAGCTTCATCAATGATTTATACCTGAATGCGCTGCAAAGTCTGGATACGGTGTCAGCTGAGCAACAGATTAAGGTGAGCTTATGAGCATCGAAGCACTGATCCAGGATTGCCGGTTGCAAGGCATTTCACTGACGCTGGGCCCGGATGATCAACTGGATTTACACGCCAAAACCACGCCAGCGGCCGCATTGCTTAGCAGATTAAAACAGCATAAACCGCAGTTGATCCGCTATCTGCAGGAACTGAAAATTGTCCAACTGGAACAAGCACTGGCCGAGCCAGTGCCGAAACTGGACCCATGGCAACAAGCTGTACTGTCGTTCCAGCAAGAACGAATGTGGCTGCTGGAACAACTGCAAGCGGGTGCGACTGAATACAATCTGAGCCGCGCTTTTCTGCTGCAAGGTTCGCTGCACCATACAGCTTTGGCGCAGGCACTGACTTATCTGGCTCATTTTCACCCGATATTTCGGACCCGTTACCACCTGCACCACGACTTACCCAGCCAGCAGTTGGCTGAGCACAGCCATTTTCAGTTACGTCAGCTGGATTTGTCGATGGCAGGTGCCGACCAACAGCAACAATGCCAGCGCTTGTTGCAAACTGAAGCTGAACAGCCATTTATGCTTGGCGTAGATAGTTGCTTTCGAGCCTTATTAATCCGACTGGCTGCGGATCAGTATATCTTCAGTATCACCTTGCACCACATCAGTGCTGATGGCTGGTCGGTTGCCATCCTTTGCCAGCAAATAACTGAATTATATCGACAATTTATCAACGGGCAATGCCCCCAATTGACACCGCCCTCCTGCGATTATGCTGATTTTGCCAGTTGGCAACGGCAGCGGCTTAGCACAGAGCGGGTGGCCCCCTTGGTGCGCCGCTGGCAGCAACGACTGGCTGATGCGATACCCAATCTGACCTTTCCGCCCGATCAGCCAAGATCACAGCAGCCAGATCGGCAAGCAGCAGTATTCCAGCAACAATTTTCGACCGAACAATGGCGACACATCAGCGAGTTTGCCCGTCGCTGTGCAGTCTCCCCTTTTGTGGTGCTGTATAGTGCTTTTAGTCTGCTGTTGGCGCGTTATAGTGGCTGTGACGATGTATTAACCGGCACTACCCTGGCGAACCGGGACCACCCACAATTGCAAACGCTGGTTGGTTATGTTGCGAACACTGTCGTGCTACGCAGCCGGATCGATCCACTGCAAAATTTCCGCCAGTTACTGACTCAGGCGAGCGAAGTGGTCAGCAGCGCTTTTAGTGACGGTCACCTGCCTTTTGAGCAGTTACTGGACCACCTGGCAGTGACCAGACAACAGCATCAACCGCCGTTGTTTAATGTGATGCTGGTACTGCATAACATGAAACCAGTGTTACCGGAACTGGCGCACATCGCTATCACGCCAGTAGCACAGCAGTACCGGCAAGCCCGTTATGATCTGGCGCTGGATATCTGGCAGCAAGCCGATCATCTGCAGTTGGAATGGGAATATGCGACTGCCTTGTATCAACCAGAGCGCATCGCTCAGATCGCCAGCGATTTTCAGTATTTGCTGCAGCAACTGCTTAAGCACGATCAGCAGCCATTGGCCACAATACCTCTGCTTGATGCGACTGCGGTTGCTCAGTACCAGCGCAACTGGCAGGGACCACAGGCCGCTGTTTTTGCGCAAGGAAGTGTTGTGAGCCAGTGTTTAAGCCAAGCTCTGCGCGCACCTCAACAGATTGCAATCCAGGCTGGCGACATCCGGCTGAGTTATCAGGAGTTGGCACAACAAGTCAACAATTATGCCGCCGCACTGGCAGCTTTGTTACCACAGCCTGGTCAAATTATCGGCGTTTATTGTCAGCGCCATGCCCAGTTGCCTATCCTTTTGCTGGCCATCTGGCAAAGTGGCCATGCCTACCTGCCACTGGACCCGGCCTACCCGACGGCCAGGCTGGCGCATATGGTCAACGATAGTCAGGCAGCGCTGTTATTAACTGACGACGATTTGTTGGCGCAAGCGGCATTACTGACGTCGAAGGTGCTGAGTTGGTGTCAGTTATCACAGCTGCCAAAAGCAGCATGCCCGGCAATCAATGCTGACGCTCTGGCTTATGTTATCTACACTTCAGGTTCAACCGGACTGCCAAAAGGGGTCCAACTTAGCCAGGCTGCAGTGGCGAATTTCTTACAAGCCATGGCCAGTCGATTACAGCTCACAGCGACCGATCATTTGCTGGCCGTCACGTCGATTTCTTTTGATATTCATGTGTTAGAACTGTTTTTACCTTTATTATCAGGTGCCCGTTTAACCCTGGCTTCGCAGGATCCACAGCAATTGCTGCGCTTGCTGCAACAGGATGTCAGCATAATGCAGGCCACCCCGACCAGTTGGCAAATGCTGCGCGATTTTGGCTGGCAGCCGGCGGCAGATTTACAAGTGTTGTCAGGCGGAGAAGCACTCCACGCCGCATTACTGGCTTTTTTTCTGCAGCATCAGGTGCGGATCTGGAATATGTACGGCCCGACGGAAACCTGTGTCTGGTCTGCAATGGCTCTTTTAACACCAGACAGCCAAATCCATCTTGGTCAACCTATTGACAATACAGGATTATATCTGCTGGATCGGCACCAGCAATTAGTGCCGGCGGGGGTTTGCGGCGAACTTGCTATCACGGGTGCCGGCCTGGCAATCGGCTATCTGAATCAGCCCGCCCTGACAGCAAAGAAATTTATTCAGTTGCAACTGCCAGGGCAGCAACAATGCCGCGCTTATCTGACGGGTGATTTAGCGAGAATCGATGCTCAGGGCAAGCTGTGTTACCTCGGCCGCGCTGACAACCAAATTAAATTACATGGTCACCGCATCGAAACCGGCGAAATTGAAAACTTATTGTGCGAAATGGCAATGGTCAGTGCCGCCGCAGTGTTGTTTAATGCTGCCGAGCAACGGCTGTATGCTTTCGTCCAGACAGCGGCGGCTGGATCCGCAGAGTTGCCGGCACAACTGCTGCACTATTTGCAACAACGGCTGCCTGCATTTATGCTGCCTGCTCAGATCCAACTGCTGGCTGCATTTCCGCAGACACCGAACGGCAAAACCGACAGAAAGGTACTGCAACAACTGCTCAGTCAGTTGCCTGCACCTGCAGTTGCATCAAATCATGATCTGAGCGCCTATCCGGCAGTTTTAGTCGGGTTGTGGCAAGAACAACTGGGATTAACCCAGTTTGATCCCAGTCAGTCATTTTTTGCCCTGGGTGGGAACTCCATTCGTTTTGTCACCCTTATTGCCAAGTTAAAACAACAGACTGGGCTGGATTTGCCCATCCGTCAGTTGCTGGCCGATCCATCCCTGAGCAACCTCGCCGCCGCCCTGCACAATGCGGAGGCTGACGTCAGGGTGGAGCTGACCCTGGCTGCGGATCTGCCACAACAGCCCAACTGGCAGCATGCGCCTATTGCAGTGCCAAGCCTGCCGAACAGACGCAGTCTGCTGCAACGTGGCGGCAGTCAGCACTTTTGGGTCGTCAATCAGACGATAGTGCTGGAAGATCCTGCGCAGAACATCAGTTTTGCCCTGATCTGTCAGACGATCCAGACCCTGTGCGCTCATCACCCGGCACTGCGCAGCCGTTTCAGCGCTGACTTCAACACGGAACAGATCGTCGACCTGCGCACTTTATTCAGTGCTGAGCTTTGTTTTGATCTATCTGGCAGCGACAGTCTGGCTACAGCGGAACAGGTGCTGCGGCAAACCCTGGCCCAGATGGCTGGCAGTCCGCAACTGTTCCGGTTGTTTTATCTGCGGCAGCAGCAACAGGTATTGCTGGTGCTGAGTTTGCATCATGCAATTTTTGATGGTTTTAGCATGGAGGTGCTGGCCAGAAACTTTCAGCAGGTGCTGGCCGCCAGACTGGCGCAGCAAAACAGCGTTTGGTTAGCCGCTGATCCTTATCTGCAATTTGTTCAGCAGTATCAAGATTATTTCAGCAATCTGGACAGTACGCAGCTACAAAACTCGGCTGAACTGCAATTCTGGCTCAGCCTTGGCCGGATCCCGGTTCGCCGGTTATTCAGTGAATCTGCGATCCTGCGTGCCAATATTCCTCGCCATCACCGCAACCAGAGCCGGTTCCTGGCGCCAGCCCTGACCGAGCGCTTGCAAGCGGTCGCGGCGGCCCGGCAACTGCCTGAAGACTGTCTGCATACAGGCGCCCTGGTGCATGCACTGGCGCGGGTCTTTGCGCTGGATGCCGTCAGCCTGGAACTGTCCAACTTTAACCGGCTGCAGAGTTTTATTCATTGTCCGACGGATGGCATCTTTGGCTATCTGGTATCGCCTGTGCCGCTGGTGATCAACGCCACCGACAGCCAGCATAGTCTGAGTGCTGCCACAGCCTGCCAGCGCTTTTTGCAACAAGCCCCCCATCATGGGGTGGGTTATGCCGGCTTACGGCAGTACTGCCAGGATCCGCTGATCCAGCAACAACTGGCCACCCTGCCAACGCCGGAATTTATTTTTAACTTCCAGGCACAACTGAACCGCCAGCAACATACCGGGATGTCAACTACAGCGACAGATCCGGCACTGGAACAACTGCGGCAGTCGATCCCCCTAGTACTGACAGATGCCGACATGAGCAGTGCGCACGCCATCTACATTTCGACGTCTTATGAACAGCAACAACAACAAGTATTTGTGGGTTACAGCGGGCAGTTATTCAGTGAGCCGCAAATCACCCAGCTAATTGACCACTATCTGAAAAATCTGGAGGAAATGCTTCAATGAAAAAAACCTTATTCGCACTGCTGTTGAGCTGCAGCCTGCCACTGCTGGCCAGCCCGCAAGCGTATTTTGCTGCCGATGGTTATCAGCAGCAGGATTTTTATGCGCAGACGCTGCAATTGCCTGCGCCAGCATACACAGCATTGGTGCAACTGGAACAACAGCTGCGACAGCAGCAACAACAGCGGCAGACAGCGCAGTTGTTCAGCATCGCCTATCTGGAACAGAGTCAGCAGACGCCAGTGATTATGTTAAACGCCTTGTTCCATTTGCAACAATCGTTGCTGGCAACACGCGGCAATCCGGCTGAGCAACTGGAACACAGTATCCTAGCACTGTATTTTCTGGAGCGCGCGATACAACTGGGAGAAACAAGTGCCTGGTTGCAACATAGCCGCCAGCAGTTGGCGCGTTTACTCAATCAGCGTTTGCATTATCAGCAGTTGCATGCCAGCGAAACTTCGTCTGCGCATCGTTTTTTTCATGATGCATTTAATCGCAATCCACAGCATGCGGCGCTGGCCACTCGCAAACTGACTGAATACTTTTTAGTCGACCCCGCCAATGTGATGACACTCACCCTGCTGTCGGCCGCTCAGCTCTGGTTGGGTGGTGAAGCTGCAGCAGACGATCCGTCCACCCATCAGCATTTTGTGCTGGCCGCCTTTTACAGCAGCCGGGCTATTTTACTCGCCGAGGAATTGGAAAAAGCGGCTGTGGCAACACCAGCGCAGGTCAAACCAATGCGACTGGCGTCCATTCTGGGGAGTTGGTCTTATTTACCTCGCCGCTGGCTCAGTCAGCTGCATCAACAGCCGACTGGCAACGAGGTTCTGGAAACAGAACAACAGCAATGGTTTGGCATTAATCCAGGCTTTCATTCGGTTGTGATGGCCTCAAGCTATTTCGCCGAGCCTGCGAACTTTATGCGCGGTTTTGCTTATTTAATGCAAGGCATGCAGCAGTGTAATCAGAACATAAACTTCCACAGTTGCAATGATCATCCGAGATTTTCATTTAACCGGCTGGTGTTTGTGCAAAATGTCATCGATTACGCGATCAAAGCTGGCGACTTTAACACTGCCGGTATGTTACTGAATGCCAGATACTGGCCAGACTTTCATTTTGACGAGTGGACCTCTGGCCATCAGCAGTGGGCGCTGCGTGAAACCAACATGGCTGAATTACATCACAGCTGGAACACGCCACAGCGCAGTGATGACGCCGATTATGCAATCAACCGGCAAAGACGATGGGGGCTGGATACGATGACCTGTCAGACCTGCCACCAGCAGCAACAACGGCAGTGGAGCGACGAACAGCAACAGGCACAACCGCAGCCTTCGGTCGCAATTTTACCCTACTGGCCAGCGATCAGCACAGGCTGGATTGGCAGCAAACCAGCGGTCAATTGCAGCAAGATCCCGCTCTGGCGCAGCAACATGGTGTATCGCCAGGATGATAGGGTGATCTATCAGCATGCGATATACCAGGCAAAATGGTGGACCCAAGCCGAAAAACCGGTGCGCTCAGTCCAATATGATGTCTGGAATTTTGTCGATTTCTGCCAGCAAGGCAGTGTGCGCTAACCTACAGGAACCCATAACATGACTATGTTGCAGCAACCGGCGCTGATGTCGCACTGGCTTGGCACTTTACTGGCGCAAATCGGCAGTTATTTTACCTTAATTGCCTTACCCTGGCTGGTGTTGAGCAGTCAGCACAACAATGCTTTCAGTTTAGCGCTGGTGATGGCTTGTTATGGTATCCCGCACAGTCTGTTGCTGTTGTTAGGCGGTGCTCTGACGGACAGGTACGGACCAGCACGACTGATCCTGTATAGCCGGGCAGCTTTTGTGCTCTTGATGTTACTGTTTGCGGCTGCGTTATGGCTGGGACTGGCGTCACTGCCACTGATATGTCTGTTTGCGTTGTCCGTGGGATGTTGCTCTGCCCTCGGCATTCCGGCAAGTCAGTCTATTTTACCGGCGCTGGTACCGACCGGGCAGTTATTAAGCGCAAATGCCAGCATGATGGCAACTGGCTTTGTCGCGCAGGCGGCAGGGCCGGTGCTGATTGGTGCTTTGATAGGCTGGTTTGCCAGTCAATTCAGCTCCCCCGGCGACTCACAACCCTGGCAATATCTGACACTCGCTTTTGCTGCCGATGCAGCACTGGTCGCACTGAGCCTCTGTTTTGCCTGGCACACCGCTCACTATTTACCACAGCATCAGACGCCAGCTAGCCGTGCCGGTCTGTGGCGGCAATTACAACAAAGCCTGGCGTATTGCTGGCAGCATCCGAATTTAAGAGTGATCTTATCTTACTTGTTACTGCTGTCATTATTGCTCTATGGTCCACTGCTCACGTTAATCCCGCTGCTGGCAAAAATCCAGCTGGCACTGGATGCTCAGGGCATGGCTCTGCTGTATGGCTGCCAGGGGTTGGGGACTTTAACCGGTGCTTTGCTGGTGCTACAACTGAAACCAACTATGCCCAAACTTGGACTCTATATTCTGCTGCTGGATTTAGCCGCCGCCATCAGTTTTTGCCTGCTCGGTTATAGTCATTCTGCCATCCTGAGTGGCGCCTTATTACTGCTGATTGGCATTACAGCCGGTTTTGTCATGGTCGCTGGCACCACCTGGTTTCAGCTGCATATCCCGTTTAATCAAATAGGTACCGTGTTAGGGCTGGTGATGTTTGCCATCCACGGTCTGGTCCCGCTGGCGTCCTTGTATACCGGGAGCCTGGCCAGTATATGGCCCTTGTCAACGCTGACACAGATCTGCGGCAGTCTGGTGATACTGATTTGCATTACAGGCCTGCTGACACCAACCATTCGTCAGATGGGGAAAATCCATGTCACACCCTGAGCCGGTATTACTGACCACAGTGTCAGGCCGAACGACACAACCGCAATTACGTTGCATCTGCTTTCCTTACGCCGGGGGCAATCGCAGCAGTTTTATCCGGTTCGCGGCGTTAGTTCCCCATTGGCTGGAAGTCGTGGTACTGGATTTGCCGGGTCGTGCTGAACGGCAGGCAGAACCTGCTTTTCGGCAACTGACACCGATCATGCAGCTGTTACTCGCACAATATCAGCGCTTAACGCCACTGCCGACCTTGTTCTACGGCCATAGTTTTGGTGCCAGAATGGGTTATGAATTCCTGCATTGTCTGCAAAACGCAGGTTTACCCTTACCGCAATTGATGGTGGCTGCGGCCGCCCGAGCCCCCCATTTAACCACGCTGACCGAGCGCTATAGTGAATTATCGGATGCAGAATTTATCCGGCATCTGGCAAAACTCGGGGATGGTACCAAGGGCTGGTTCGACGATCCTGAACTGCTCAGCCAAGTGTTACCGGCATTAAGGGCCGACTTTTGCATGGTCGACGACTATCAGCCAACCATCCGGGCCCCGTTGCCCGTTCGAGGCCTCGCCCTGTCCGCAGAACGGGATCCGGCGGTTTCCGCCGAGCAAAGTCAGGGTTGGGAAATGTATTTTACTGAATTTAATCAACAGGTGCTGCCGCAGCGCGGTCACTTTTTTATCGACACTCACCCGGAAGAGGTTGCCGCACTGCTGCTGCCAAGCTTGCGGCAAATGCGTCGTGGTACCGGAGAATTACATGCCCAGATTTATTAATTTTGTGCTGACTCAGCCAGAACCAAGTCCACAGCAGTCAGCGCTGGCAGAGCCACTGTCCCAACTAAGCCAGCAAGGCGTCCACTTTGCCGGACCACCACAATTACTGGGTTGTCCGCGCGTGGTTTATACAGAAATTTATGACAATGATGCGCAGTTAGAACCACAGCAAGCACTGAAAATATCTGCCTTTCGTGAACGGATCCGTTTCGGCCAAAATGCCTATCTGGATTCCAGTTCTGCCGCAGCCTTCCCGAATGATGTGGTCAAACTGACCCTGATTAAAAGGCCTGGTTTACCTGCCGGCCAGATCCAGATTGGTGATAACTGCTGTCTGCAGGGCACTGCGATTGTGGCCTATCAATCCGTCCAGATTGGCGATTACGCCTTATTTGGACCTCAGGTGGTGATTATGGATTGTGATGGCCACAGTTTATACCAACGCAACAGCAACACTGAAGTTGCCGAGCTTATCGTCAAGCCGGTCACTATCGGTCATCATGTCTGGATTGGTTACGGTTGTATTATTCTCAAAGGGGTCAGTATCGGCGACGGCGCTGTGATAGGGGCTGGCAGTGTTGTCAGTTGCGATGTACCGCCTTATACCCTGTACGCTGGCAATCCGGCGGTGTTTCGCCGCCACCTGGATAAAAACGACGTGGACAGATGACTGCCAGTCCGGGGTGGACGGCACCTTTGCAGCAGCCATGGCACTGGATTGAACACTCATACAGTGCCAGCGAAATGCTGCATTCATCGTTTTATTCCATCGGGTCGCCAGTCGCATTGATTATTGACTGACACATTGCGCCGCACTGATCGCCAAGCTCTGACACACTTGTTCCTGTGGTACGTTCAAGGTACCAAACCAACTGGTACGGATGGCTGGCCAGCGCCCTATGGTTGCGACTGCTTCAGTCGGCTGTGTCACGGTATTTATTTCTTCAGTGGTCCAACTACGTTGCTGCCGCTGATGACAAGCCTGGCAGGTGATGGTATCCGGTCCCCACTGCCGTTTTTGCAGCAGAAAATTGGTTGGATCATCCGTCGGATCATCGTTCTGATAAAGTGCCACGCGCTCGGCCAGTTCAGTTTCACGTTGCTGCCAGGCCTGTTGGCCCAAGGTCCATTGCTCAAAGTGAAAAATTGGCGCGTATTTGCCATACAACATTTGTTGCGCCTGCTCTGGTCGGCCAGCTTTTAACTGAAAATCGACCCCACTTAACCAGAAGCTGGCCATATTAAAGGAAAAATAAGGCCCATCGCCACAGGCACGATTGGCACGAATATCCATACAACCATTCACCCCGGATTGCCAGGCGGCCAGTCCTTCACTGAACAATTGCTGATCATTAAACAGCACCAGCCCAAGCGTAATACTGTGGAAAGGGGCATTATGCGCCAGCCATTCCCGATGCTCCTGATGCAGCGCATTGACGACATCCTGCTGCTGGTGTAATTGCGCCAGCCACAGCCGAGCCGGAATTGCCAACCCGCCCAGGATTGGAGCCAGCCGGAAACGACTGGCTGCAACCGGGTCTTGCTGCCAGGCTTGTTCCATGCTTTTCGCCTGCTGCAAGGCACGCACACCAAAATGACTGGCCAGAATAAAATGATTCAGCACCAGCGGATCATCCACGGCAGCTTCACCGCCACGCCAGATCGACAATGCCAGCAGATAAGTGCTGGTCAGCACGTTATCTGGATCATCCACCACCGCCTGCAATAACTGAGCGCTGACATCAGCACGCAACTCAGGCTGCAGATTAAAAGTCTGAATAAACGCCTGATGCACAGCCCCTGCCATCGCATGTTGCGCTTTTTTACTGCGCAACAACGGTGTACTGACAGCTATCGCCAGTTGCAAACCATGAGCTGCCCAGGCATTGTCCCCGTCCTGCAACAAGCGCCGGAAAAAATACTGCGATAATATACTGTGTCGCAGCGCTGCCCCCGCTTGCTGTCGCGGCAAACCAAGTGCCTGATGTAAATGATATACCGCCAGATATTGCGCAATAGCAGCGACGCCGGGTTGTTGTAAATACAGTCGCAACATCGCCAGTTCAGCCGCCGGCGCAGATTGCTCTGTCAGCTGCGCCGCAACGGCCGGCGGTATGGCAAAATCTGAGGTTGCCACACTGGCAGCCGGTAGTCGGCTGCACGTCAGCAATAACAGCAGACAGGCCGGGAACATCGTTATTTTATTCATCTTGTTTCACCTCAGCTTGCTGGCAACTGCGCTCTGATACCAGACTTGATTGACAAAATTCAGCGGCGGTTGCCGCTGGCATGAACACAGTGGCGGTCCAGCTCGTGGTCATTTTTGGCCAGTGACCGATGGTCGCCACTTGCTCGGAAGGTAATGTCAGCACGTTTTTTTCTGCGACAGTCCAGTAGCGTTGTTGCTGTTGATGGCAAGACTGGCAATTGATGGTGTCCGGCCCCCAGCGATGACGGTTTAACAGGAAATTGGTTGGATCGTCACCCGGATCATTGTTTTGATACTGCGCCGCCAGTTGTTCCAGTTGTTGTTCGCGCAATAACCAGGCCTGCTGACCCAGAGTCCAGTGTTCAAACTGGAAAAATGGCGCATAACGGGCCTGTAGCATGCCTCTGGCACGTTCGGTCTGCCCTGCTTTTAGATAAAAATCCACGCCACTGAGCCAGTAACTGACCATATTAAACGAGAAATATGGACTATCACCGCAAGCACGGTTGGCGCTGACATCGGCACAGGACCAGATGCCGCTTTCCCAGGCAGCGAGCGCTTCGCCATACAAGGCCGGTTCGTTAAATAACATCAGACTGACGCTGGCGCTATGAAATGGCGCATTGTGCGCTAACCAGGCCCGATGTTCCTCATTCAATAAGGTTTTAGCCTGTTGATCCTGATGCAGACTGGCCAGCCAAAGCCGGGCCGGTACTGTCCAGCCTCCCAGAATCGGTGCCAGCCGGAATCTGGCGTTGTCTGCAGGATGAGCAAGCCAGGCCAATTCCATTTGTTCGGCCATCCGCACTGTCCGGCTGGAGAAATAACTGGCCAGGACAAAGTGGTATAAAATGGCTGGATCCGCCGCCGCCGCTTCACCGCCAGCCCATAAATTGACGGCGGTCAGATAGGCGTTGGATAAGGTATTATCCGGTGCCTGGATGACGGCATGCAACAAAGCCGCTAACGCTTGTGGTCTGGCACTGACATTTTCGGTAAAAGCCTGCAAAAACTGCTGATGGGCAGCCCCGGCACTGCTAAACGCGGGCCGCACCGATTGCAGCAGACGCTCGCTGATCGGTGCAGCCAGACTCAGGCCATGTTGTGCCCAGGACGGTTCCAAATCCAGCACTGCAGAACGGCTAAAAAAATACTGTGCCAGAATACTGTGCCACAACGCGGCGACAGGCTGACGCTGCTGCGTGCCCATGGCCTGATGCAGGTGGAACACCGCCAGATACTGCGCCAGCGCAAGATTGTCCGGCTCATCCAGATACCGGGTTAACACAGCCGCCTCCACCAGCGGCACAGGTGCCGCTGAGGCTGCCGCCGGTAATTCAGCCGCCTCCACCAGCGGCACAGGTGCCGCTGAGGCTGCCGCCGGTAATTCAGCCGCGGCGTTGCGCGCCCCTGGCCATGGTGGTGTTGCCATCTCAGTCTGGCGCGATAACGCCAGCCGGCTGCTCTGCCGCGCAGGCTCTGCCGTGATAGGGTATTGCCGCAATAAATCCCGCAATTCGGCCCGAAACGCGGCCAGCTCAATCGCGTCTGCCGGTTGTTGCACCATGACCTGGTGTTGCACCATGGCCGCTTGCCCTGGTAAGGCAACCGTTGACCAGCCCAGACTCAGGGCTATGGCTACTAAGGTTTTGTTTGTCATCATATTGTTCCTTCTGCTGCCGCTCGCAGCAACTGCTGCTGTAGTTGTTGTAATATTTGCTGCACCCTGGCCTGATCATATTCGTCGCGCCAATACGACAAACTCAGCCGGATCTCAGCACCTACCGCCATGGCTTTCAGGTGCAGGCTGTAACTGTGTTCCTGTTCCACTACCAGTGTGGCGCTGTCGCCACAATCTTCCGCCGCCAGTTGCCACCAGTTTTCCGCCCGGCCCTGATAATTAGCCAAATCAAAATTGATCAGCACTTTGGGTTGTCTGCTACTGTCAAATCCGGCGTGATCGCCCGCCAGATAATGTAAAGCTTTTAAACCAATTCCAGCGTTTGGCGCAGCCCGGCGCAATGCAGCACAAGACTGCACCGCAGCACTGGCCAAGGCTTTGCCATCCCAATGCAGGTAAACTGAACCGTACTCAGAGATCTGGCCAAACAGGTCGGGGATTTCCACTTCAGGAAACAGCTGATGCCGACCATGTAACACCAGATCAACCCACAGGCAGTGACTGTGGCTGAGCGGCGACAGCGCCTGCCCCAGCGCATAACAGCCAAGGTCTGTCATCTCGACCTGATGACGCTGACAGAACTTTTGCAGTTGCTGCACCAGCGGTTCAGTCAGCCACATCACCTCTGCGGTTAAATCGCTGGCAGTCCGCTGAGCATTGCGCTGCACTGTAGGTGGCAACACAAATTCGGCCGCCAACTGCAGTTGCCGCCGCCAGTACGGCAGTTGGGCCGGTAATTCATTAGCCACAAAATGCGCGATCCGCTGATGCCAGTCCTGCAAGCGGTAACTTTGATGCGGTAACACCACCTCCGCTTGCTGGAAACGCAACCGGTAAATCCGTTCAAAATCTTCCAGTAACACCGCCAGCGCCCGACCATCTGCAATAAAGTGATGAAAACAGATGAATAAACGATAAGGCTCGGACTCAGCCAGTTTGAAACAGGCCAGCCGGTACAACGGTTGTTCTAAGCTGAAACTGAAACTTTGTTGCAACGTCTGACAGACTTGCCGTAGTGCCTGCCTCGCATCTGCTGCTGTCAACTGGCTGAAATCGTGATAATCAGGACTAAACAGCGCTGGCATTGGCGCAATTTGTTGTTGCCAGTCCGGAGCTCCAGACAGTCGAACGCGACAACCATCATGTCGGCACCATAACATCTGCAGACTGTCAGTCAGCACTTGCCAATCAAAGTGGGCCGCGTCGATCTGTAACAAGCCGGCAATATTAAAATGACTGGACTGACCCTGCCTGATCATATTGGCAACAGTTGCTGTCAGACCGATCTCACCGCTCCAGTGCGAGTCCAGATGGACCCAAGGTTCAGCCGGCGACCAGTACAATACACCGGCAGGCGGAGCGACAGGCGCTGCCACAGCCTGCGCCAGTTGCTCTGCCAGATAAGCCGTTAGCAGGTGAATTGTCGGATATTTCATCACCAGCGTGGCCGGTAATTTCAATCCGGTCAGTTGTTGCAATTTGTTTTTAAAATCAAGCGCCATCAGCGAGTTCAGCCCAAACTCAAACATGCTGCGGCTTGCATCCGGCGTTTCATCGCTGGCCAGTCCCAGTACTTCTGCCAGCACAGACCCGACCTGAACTGTGAGTATGCTGTGCCGCTGGACTGTGCTGGCTTGCTGATAAAGACTGAGGAAACAACTGTCGTTGCTGGCTTGCTGCTCTGGCACTAATGCGCTGAATAAAGTCCGAACCTGTTGACTGCCATAAACTTGCGGCAAGGCCCGCCAATCCAGCCTGAAAATGCCAGCCTGACTGATCTGATATTGCAACAGCAATTGCATCAGCCGCACCGAATCTGCATTGTTCATTGCGGTCATGCCTGCTTTTTCCATCCGGCGCTGATCCTGCAGCGTCAATTCCGCCGCCATCCCGGCTTCAGCCCATGGACCCCAGTTGATGCTAAGTCCGGGTAAGCCCTGAACTCGGCGCATTTGCATCAGTTGATCCATAAAACTGTTTGCCGCAGCATAATTGGCCTGACCGGCCCAGCCCACCACAGCAGCAATCGAAGAGAAACACACCATAAAATCTAGTGGCAGTGCCAGGCTATGCTGATGCAATAACCAACTGCCCTGCACTTTGGCTGCCAGCACTGTGGCAAATTTCGCTGTATCCTGCTGTTGTAACGTACCGTCTGACAGCACCCCGGCGGCATGAAAAATACCTGCCAGCGGTTTAAAATCAGCGTTCAGTTGCTCGAACAAGGCGGCAACTGTGGTGGCATCTGCGATATCACCCTGGAAACAATGCACCCGGATCCCCGCACTGGCCAGACTGGCAAAACGTTGAACCAGGGCCGGCGCTGGTGGCCGCCGACTGGTGAGTACCAGCTCGGTGGCACCTTGTGCTAATAACCAGTCCAGCATCGCCAGACCCAGACCGCCCAGACCACCGCTGATTAAATAACTGCGATCTGATCGCACCAGCGGTTGCGATGGCAGTTGCACCTGACTGAGCAGCGGCAATTCCAGTTGCAGCAACGGATGGCGGCTACTGCCGGGATTGTGCAAGATTGAATCGAGCGGCGGGCAAGCCTGCGCCGGTAACAACGGCAAGTCGCCACTGGCCAACAGTTGCAGCAGCTCGGGCAAGGTCTGCCCGCACTGAGTAATAGCCCGTGACAGCACCGCTGCACTGCTGACGTTATGCAGTGATAACTGGGCCAGAGCAGCCTGCTGTAATGTTGCGCTATCAGCCTGAGTATCAAGCAGCACTAACGGACTGAGCGGTGCCAGCAAGGGCAGCAGCAACGCCAGCTCAGTGGCTTGCCCCTGACTGACTATCGCATCCGGCAGCGTCCCGCTGCTTTGTAGCTGCTGTCGCAGTTGAAAAACAGCACTGGCTGTCATCAGCGGTAAATCCAGCGACTGACAGTGCGCCCGCCAGTCAACCGACTGACACTGCACCAGCAGATGGATCTGGCGGCTTCTGGCCAGCAGCAATAACGCCAGACCGACTTCATCCTGCAACTGATGGATCAATAAAGTTTGACCGGGTGCCAGTTGCAACTTGTGTCGCAGCAGATCGTCAGCCAGCAGATAAGCCGTCAGGCTGGGCAGTAATAACGGCTGTTGTATCAGCGTAGCCGGAATTGACCACTGCTGACAGGACGTTGCCGGCTGCCAGCTTGCCAGTACATTCTGGCATGCCAGCAGTACTCCAGCGCCTGTGGCATCGACTCCCTGCGCCAGCTGCGGTAATAGCCTTTGCTCTGCCCGACAAAATTGCCGGAAGTGCTGGCTTGCCAGCACGGTTTTTTCCAGTCGGAAACTATGCTCAGCTAACGGCTGAGATTGCAGTTGCAATAACTGTCCAGCCTGACTTTGTGCTGGCTGCAACTGATAATGACCAGGTTCCGTCTGCTGCCAGCTTCTTTCCTGCTGTCGCAACAATTCGGCAGAGGTCAGCGCCTGATAACGCTGTTGGTATAGCTGGCCTTGCCGAATCGCCAATTCCTGTTCTGGCGCCCCCTGCTGACAGAGTGCCGCAGCCAGTTGCCAGTCTGCCGCTGTTGGCTGGGCAGGCAGATCAAGCAGCGCCAGTTGATGACCCGCTTGTTCTGTCTGCCAGACCCTGGTAAAACCCCAAACGGCCGCCTGCACCGGATCAGATGAACTATCCACCAGTTCCGGCCATAAACTGGCCGCCGCCGTGGTCAGTACCAGACACTGTAACCGCTGGTCCAGTACCGCACTCTGTTGCGCCAGCGTTAATAATGGCAGCAACAGGTCCATGCACTGCTGCTGCACCGCTGCGGCAGAGAGCTCAGCATGCAGTACAGTGGCCGGCAACTGCACCACTAGTCGGCAATTGGCATGCTGCTGCAACCTGGCCAGCAAGCTATCCGCCTGCAGTAACACTGACCAGGGTAACAGCTCAATCTGGCAATCCGGCAGTGCTGCCAGCGCAGCAGCCAGTAAAGCCGGTTCAGCACTGCACAATAATATCTGACTGCTGCCGCTGACAGCTGGCTGCCAGTGACTGCGTTGCCAACAGAACTGATACAAATCTGACCAGGCTGATGATGCTTGCGGCAGCTCAGTGCGACTGGCCTTCAGCTCAACACCCAATAACTCAACCAGCACCCCACCGGCCGGATCCAGCAAATATAAATCACCATGGATCTGCTGTGCATCGGCAAAACGGGTATGGAGATAAGCATAAAAATGTGCACCGGGTGACTGATAAAAATTCAACTGGCCGATCGCAACCGGCAAATAACCAGCTTCAATGGTACAGAACAAGGTTTGAAAGGCACTATCGAGTGCTATCGGATGCAATAAGTACCCGGTCGCAGCCTGCTGCACCGGTAAACGTATCTCAGCCAGCGCATCACCACCATCGGACCAGGCCTGATGGACCCCCTGAAAACTCTGTTGATAATCTAATCCAAGCCGCTGACAATGCTGATAAAACTCTTCGGCCTGCCAGTGTCGCTGCAGCCGGGCTTGCAAAGCAGCCAGTGCCATCACCGCTGGCGCATCACCGCTGCCAGACTGTAAGCGCCCGGCACTGAATAACTGCCATGGTTGTTCTGGTAACTGGCTCCAGATCTGATAACTGCCGCTGTCCGCGTCCAACCGGGTTTCAAACTGGCATTGCTGCGCCGCCGGTAAAAACAATGCCCGGAAAAACTCAACCTGCGTCAGCGCAATCTGCGTATAGCCAAGCTGATGCCGCGCCAGCGCCAGCGCCGTTTCGACATAAGCAGCCCCCGGATAAACCACTTGTCCTTCCACCTGATGATCGGCCAGATAGGCAGGTTCGACCGGACTTAATTGCTGTTGCCATAAAATCTGGCTGCCAGCAACACTGGCTCCCAGCAGTGGGTGCTGTGGCTTCCCGGCAGCAGAGCCGGATTGCAAATTATACAAACGCGCCTGTTGCACTGCTGGCGCTTCATGCCAGTAACTTTGTTGCTGCCAGGCATAATTAGGTAAAGAATAGATGGCCTTGGCAGCTGGATATAAAGCTGCGGCAGGTAATTCAGCACCGCCCAGATAAAGTTGCACCAGTAATTGCTGCAGCAGTGCTGCACCATCCTGATCCCGCTTTAACGTACTGCAGATCAACGTCGGTGCCGTGACATTTTTCTGGATGGAACTGGCCAGTACACTATGTGGGGCAACCTCAATAAAGCACTGCCAGCCATCCTGCTCAATCTGCTGGATCGCCTGTTGAAATAATACCGGTTCTCTGACATTGTCAGGCCAATACTCTGCCCCCCACTCAGCAGTCGTGCTGAGCGCGCCGGTCACGGTAGAATACAGCGGGATCTGTGGCTCTTGTACCTGAATCCCCTGCAATGCCTGCCAAAGTGGCTGTTTCAGTGGATCCATTAACGGGCTGTGATAAGGCACTGCGACATTCAAAAAACGGGCAAATAAGCCTTGCTGCTCCAGTTGTCCCGCAATAGTCGCCAGGGCAGATGCATCCCCTGAGAGCGTAATCGCCTCTGCACTGTTGACTGCTGCGATGGCCACCAGTTGCTGGTAGGGTGCCAGATACGGTTCGAGTTCTGCTAAGGACAAGCCAACCGCGAGCATTCTGCCGCTTCCTTCGGTGCTGTATTGCAATTGACTACGGTGATAAATCACCCGGATCGCATCATCAAAACTTAAGGCTCCAGCCACATAAGCTGCCGCCACCTCACCTGCACTGTGACCGACAATACATCCTGGCTGCAGCCCCCAGGCTTGTAAAGTTGCCGCCAGTGCCGCCTGGATCGCAAAAATAGCTGGCTGCGCCCGATCAGTGCGATGGATCAGTTCGGCATCGTCTTGCTGTAACAATGTATCCAGTAATGACCAGCCGCTGTATTGCTGCAGCGCCTGATCAATTCGCTGCAACGTCTGGCGAAACACGGCGTTGTGCTGGTATAAATCGCGCCCCATGCCGGGCCAGGTAGTGCCCATCCCGGAAAAAACCCAACAAGCGGATGGGTAACGGGTTGTACTTTCACCAAGCTGCACAGCGGTATTGGCGGTACCTGCCGCCACATCAGCCAGGACAGCAGCGGCAGTGGCCGCGGTCGCGCTGACACAGAGCCGATAGCGGAAATGTTCACGCAGCTTCAAGCTGCTGTAACAAATATCCAGATAAGCCTTGTCATCCGGCGCCACTGCCAGCAGATAATCCGCCATACGGCCGGCTTGTTGTTTCAGGCCTTGCCGACTCTGACTGCTCAGGCATAACAAAGGCCTAGTCAGTTCTGTATGGCCAACCTGTGTCACGGCCACATCCAACGCCTGCTCTAGCACCACATTTGCGTTGGTACCGCCAAAACCAAATGAATTGACCAGCGCCCGGCGCGGTTCACCAGGCTGATCCGGCCAAGGCATCTGTTGTTGCGCCAGCCGGACTTTTAACAACTCTAGAGCAATTGCCGGGTTCACCTGCTGTAGATGCAAATTGGCCGGGATCAGACCAGCGCGCATCGCCATCACGGTTTTGATCACACCGGCCACTCCAGCCGCTGCTTCGGTATGACCGATGTTGCTTTTCACCGAGCCGATCACACATTGCTGCTCTGGCAACTCGCGACCGCCAAAAACTGCGGCCAGCGCATTCACTTCAATTGGATCGCCGACCGCAGTGCCAGTGCCATGCGCTTCTACATACTGAATTTGTGCTGCTGTTAAACCAGCACGCTGTAATGACTGCCGCACCAATCGCTGTTGAGCGCTGCCATTTGGTACTGTGATCCCATTGGTCTGACCGTCCTGATTCACGCCCGTAGCTTTGATCACAGCCAGTACTGGATCGCCATCCGCTCTGGCCTGCGCCAGATCCTTCAGCAGTAATAATCCCACGCCCTCGCTGCGGACATAACCATTGGCGCTGGCATCAAAAGATTTACAGCGCCCGTCCGGCGATAGCATGGATGCCTTGCAAATCGCCATGGTCAGTTCAGGCCTCAGCAGAATATTCACCCCACCAGCTACTGCCATCTGGCAATCGCCGGATTGGAGTGCCTTCACAGCCAGATCAAGCGCCACTAACGATGATGAGCAGGCAGTATCCAATGTGACACTGGGGCCATGCCAGTCAAAACAGTAGGATAAACGGTTTGCCGTCAGAGTCATCGACGGTCCGGTGGCGGAGTGAGATGTCATCAGTGTTTTGGCGGCGGAGTCCAGTTGCAGCTGTTCATAGTCATGCATAAACTGGCCAATAAATACTGCGGTGTCCGAACCACGCAACTGCTGAGCACTCAGGCCGGCGTTTTGCAGTAACTCATAATTCAGTTCCAGTAACCAGCGGTGCTGGGGATCAATATGCGGGGCTTCTTTGGGTGAGATGCCAAAAAAAACCGGATCAAACTGAGCAATATTTGTTAAAAAACCGCCTCTGTTGACATACATCTTACCGTCACGGTTTTTATCGGCATCAAAATAGGCGGCTTTATCCCAGCGGTCGGCAGGTATATCGCTAATGCCATCACCCTGCGCCAGTAAAAACTGATAAAACTGTTCAGGCGTCTGGTTCTCGCCCGGATAGCGGCAGGCCATGGCAATGATGGCTATATCGTTGTGTCGTGCTGTTGTCATGTTACACCTGTAGGAAAAGCAAAACTGGCGCACTGGCGCCGGAAAACACGGATATCAGCTGCATTGAAGTTCTGCTGGCTGCGTGGCTAACAAGCGGGCAATCTCGAGCCAGCTATGCTGACGCAGTAATGCAACCCCGGGATCGGCGTGTTTTTGGCAGATATATTCAATATTGCCTCTGGCATCCTGTTGTTTTTTAGCGGGATCTTTAAAATGCGGGTAATGCAGCGACCATTGCTCCGGCAACAGTTCAAACCGGCTGCCGTGCTGAAACAGCCGAATGCCAAACTCAACATCTTCGCCGCCCCAACTTTGAAACCATTCGTCAAAGCCACCCAGTTGACGAAATACTCTGGTCCGGCAAGAAACATGGCCAGTCCAGAACACAACCCAGGGATAGCGAAGCGCCGCCAATTCAAACTGCAGTGACTGCAGATAGTCATACCGGCAATCAGCGAGCGCCGGATAACGCGGTAATTGCTGAAATAAGTCAGTCAGACTGAAAGCATCCACCAGCTGTAACAACAACTCAGGGTAATCCAGACTGAATTCATTGACGCCATAAGACAAACCAATCAGCGCCAAATCAGCATGCTGCTGATGGCGCTGATAATGCTGGTTCAGCATATCGGGGGCGGCGATCATGCCGGCATCAAAAAACAGCAATAAATGAAAACGAGCCAGGCTAGCCCCCAGATTGCGGGCTTTACTTACTCTGAAGCCAGCATCTTCCTGATAAATATAACGAATATTGAGTAATTGCTGATAACTGGCGACCAGTTGCTCGGTTCCATCAGTGGAACCGTCGTCTGCCACTATGACTTCAAACCGGTTGGCGGCAAACTGTTGCTGGCAAAGTGAATCTAAGGTTCGTCGCAAGTTATCACGATAATTGTAAGTTGGCACGACCACGGAGATCCCATCGAAGATTCCATCGAAGACCCCATCGAAGATTTTATCTTTGATCTCATCAAGGCTCCCATCATCAAGATGCAGCATGTTTTTTCCTTTTTATAAACATAAATTCAGTATGATCTGAATCAATGCTATGAAATAAAAGGTGATAAAAACCTTACATAGTCATCTTAAAAAAATGATATAAATTTGATATGAGCAAAAATAGCAGAATAAGGCAGGAGTGATATGATAAAACACTATTCAACAAGCAAAAACAAAACGAACAATACCCAACACAAAAAACGAAGTCAACCATATAAAACCCAGGCTGCATCTAGCATGTAAAAAAAGCCAACAGATAGCCACACAATTAGCGCCCCCTAATAAAGAAACAATGATAGCCGCAACAAGACTGGCTTTAAAAAATGATAAAACAACTGATAAATATGACTTAATTTAATCTAAGCCTCAACCACAATAACAGTAACTGACCACATAAAAACCAACAATAATTATACTTTAATGGCATGACCAAACCATGCCTCAGGCTATGCCTCCCCATCAACCACAGCGAAAACACCAAAGAGAGCAGCAGGCTCGAGAAAACATACAATAAAAAAACAATCACGACGCCAGAAAATGAATCTGGCCTGCATGACACCAAAACAATAATTAAGGCATGAGAAATAAGAAATAAGGAATAAGGAATAAGGAATAAGGAATAAGGAATAAGGAATAAGGAATAAAACAATAACCCTATTGACGTCGCATGAAAACAGGGTTACTTCATCAGATAGTCGCTAAGCCAAACTGGCGGATTTTATTAATCAAAGCACGGTGCTGCGGTAATTGTTGACTCATCAGCTGGGTGGTCTGGGCTACTTGCTGAAATAATTGCCTGGCCTTGACTTGCTCAACAAAAGCACTGCGATTAGCAGACACATCAGTGTTAAATTTTAAGCCGTATAACACAAACAAATAACTATCCAGCACAAAAGGCTCAAAAGCATAGTCAAAGTCATAACGGGTGGGCAGATGATGCCGCCAATGTTGCAATTTATCCTGTAATGAAGTTGGGATCGTCCGTGGATCACAATTATCCCGCCAGTATGCAGTGTCGCGACGCTGACTGATACAGTAATGTAACTTAATAAAATCAATACTTTTGTCCCAGCGCAGCCGGAACGTCTGATTAAACTGACGGGCGACGTAAGGTAAATCAGTTTTATAGCGTGGGAACTGCTCAGCAATCATATTGGCAGCAGCTTCAATCAAAAAAATAGCGGACGCTTCCAGCGGTTCAATAAAAGCGGCCGACATGCCGACAGCCACACAATTATGCCGCCAGAACTCAGTGCGATAGCCTAGATTTAACGGTATTTTGCGGGCTTCCAGTTGTGCAGCTGCCGGACCAATATAATCGCGTAAACATTGTTCCGCCTGATCCAGACTGCTGTGCTGGCTGGAAAAGACATAACCAACACCCCGCCGTTGTTGCAAACCGATATCCCAGGTCCAGCCGGCTGCATGGGCGGTGGCAATGGTATGACTGGCAATAGGGCTGTCAGGATCCGGATAAGGCACTTGCATCGCCAGCGCCGTATCATTCAGGATCACATCATGCACTGATTTCCAGCCAACCTGCAGCGTTTGTCCCAGCAACAAGGCGCGGGAACCGGAACAATCAATAAATAAATCACCGACAATTTCGCCGGCACTGTCGGTCTGTACACTGGCAATAGCCCCGTCAGCAGATTGCTTCACAGCACTGACATTGGCACTGACAAAACGCACCCCCAGCTTACTGACACAGTGCTGACGTAAAAAATCAGCAAATTTGCCAGCATTCAGATGATACGAATAATTTTGCAATGCTTCGTACGCTGGCGTGGTGATTTTTTTCGGCGCCAGCCCTAACTGACAAATTCGGCTCTGGCTGGCCACTGCCAGATCATAAGGCAAGTCGGACAGACCCTGTAACCAGTAAGGTGCCAGGTTAAAGTTATAAGCGGAATGAAACACCGCACTGAGCGGATGAAAATAACTGTGCCGGCCAACAACGGCCGGATCATCATACCAATTGACAAACTCGGCCCCTTGTTTAAAGGTGGCATCACATTGGCGGATAAACTCGGCTTCATCAATGCCAATGGTTTGCAAAGTGGTCCGCATGGTTGGCCAGGTGCCTTCACCGACACCAATGATCGGGATATCCGGTGACTCCACCAGCGTCACCTGCACTGCATCAGCGGCCACTGAATTCAGTTTTTTCGCCAGTAAGGCTGCCGTCAACCAGCCGGCAGTACCGCCACCGACAATAACAACCTGTTCAATCGTTTGCGAAATAGTCATCATGCAACCTGCGTCTGTAATCTGGCAATCAGTACATCAACCCGACTTAATGATGCCAGTGCAGCATAGATTGCTGGCAAATATCCCTGTTGACGCAGCCACAAAAAATCAGCATCTGACAAACGGGCCAGTTGCTGACCATTGATCAGGTAGCAGCCAGTCACATCAAAAGCACCAGCCGGTCCCTGCACCGTCAGGGTCTGTGACTGTAGCAAGGACAATTTCAGCAGCGTTGCAATAAAAGCCTGTGTTGGTTCCAGTTCGGCCTGCCATTCGATCGCCAACTGACTCAGTTGCTGCAGATAAGGGCTGGCTTGCTGTTGCGAAAACAACGGCAGGCCGATGCTCTCACTCAGTTGCGGATGTGGTTGTTCCACCGCAATGGCATAACCGCCTTTGCGCTGCGCGACCGCCAATAACGGCTGATGCCACATCACTTTAGGCTCATAATCAAACCAGTTGTCGCCATCGGTGCATAAATTCTGCCCCGGCGTTAACCCGGTCAGCACACAACTGCGGAACACCCCCGTATCAGCATCTTTGATAAACACCAGCGGCAGACTGGCACCGGCAGCAACAAACTCACTGAGCACCACCGGCAAACAGTGTCGTTGCTGATTGACCTGATACCGGGCCTGATGCTGATGTTTTAACTGCTGATGCAAAGTTGCATCTAAAAATACCAGAGCTGCCATCTTGCGTCCTTAAATCTGCTGAAAACCGTATTGATGAATTTTTTCCAGCAGCTCACGTTGTGCTGGTAATTGCTGGCGCAACAATGCTGTCGCCTGCTGGACACGCATAAAACATTCACGGGCCTGTGCCTGCTGCCCGAAACGGTGTTGATCGGGCAACTGTTGCGCAAACCCCATGCCGTACAGGACATACTGATAACTTTCCATCGGGAATGGCTCATAGACATGGGCAAAATCATAAGCACTGACCGGCTGTTGCTGCCAGAACAACAACTGTTGCTGCAAACTGTCCGGGATCACCGAGTTCTGCCGGTTATCCTGCCAGAATTCCCCCTGGCGTTTTGATAACACGTAATGCATCTTGATAAAATCTATCGTCTTTTTCCAGCGGAAACCGAAAGACTGATTAAACTTCTGTTCTGCTTGTGGCAAGGCAGTTTTAAAGGTAGGTAATTGATCTGCCAGCATATTGGCAGCAGCCTCCACCAAAAAAATGGCGGATGCTTCTAAGGGTTCGACAAAGGCGGCTGATAAACCAATCGCAACACAGTTTTTATGCCAGAACTTGTTACGGTAGCCTACTCGCATCGACAACCGCCGGGCAGTCAACCCTTCCGCGGCAGGACCTATGTAGTCGCGTAAGGTTTGTTCTGCGGCATCATGTGACTGATGCTGACTGGAATAGACATGGCCGACGCCACGGCGATTGGTCAGACCAATATCCCAAATCCAGCCAGCTTGCTGCGCGGTTGAATGGGTACAGGCATTAATTGGCGCATCAGCAGCAGGATAAGGCACCTGGATAGTGACCGCATGATCGGTTAACAGAATATCTGACACCGGCGTAAAACCTATACCCAGAGCTTCTCCCAGCAACATACTTTGAAAACCACTGCAATCAACAAAAAAATCAGCCTGCAGCTCACGACCATCAGCGGTAACCACTGCTGCGATAGCGCCATCCGGGCTGAGTTTGACCTGGCTGACATGGGCACTGATATGGTTCACGCCTAATTTTGCGGTGGCATGTTGCTGCAAAAAAACGGAAAACTTCCCTGCATCCAGATGGTACGAATAATTCAGAATACCTTCATAAGGTTTTGAGGTGATTTTTTTCGGTGCCAGACCCGCCTGGGCTATCACAGCCTGGGCACTTACGGCCTCGGCATAAGGCACTGTCCCGGCCAGACCTGATAACCAATAGGGCGCCAGATTAAAATCGGTCGGGTCATACAACGAGGTAAATAAATGATGATAATGGTTGGGCGTTTGATCCTGTTGCCAGTTGATAAAACAAGTGCCTTGCTTAAACGTCGCCTGACAGTTGATTAAAAACTCGGCTTCATTGATCCCAAGCTTTTGTAAAGTCCGCCGCATGGTCGGCCAGGTGCCTTCACCCACACCAATAATCGGCACATCCGGTGATTCTACCAGCGTGACCTGAATGGCTCCGGGTTGTTGACTGCCAAAAGTACGGGCCAGATTCGCGGCCGTTAACCAGCCGGCAGTGCCACCACCGACCACAAGCACAGAACGGATAAGCTGTTCAGACATAACACACCTCAGCAAGCCCGGCAGCAAAACCAGACTTTATACGACCTGATTGCGGGTAACAACGTTACTTTGATCGCAACAGATAAAGAAGGAAGGTAATACCTTCCTTCTTTATCAATTTTCTAACTGCTGCTATCGGCTTAGAACCGGTAAGAAGCTTTCACCGTGAAACGACGACCGTTTTCAGTGATAACCCGGATTGTTTCCATCCCAGTGCTGTGGCGCTGATAAGTGATTTCGTTGCCAAGGTTCACACCTTCCAGCGATACATCCAGATTTTCTGTGGCATGCACCACCACTGAAGCATCCAGGAATGACTGACCATCGAATACGTCACTACCGTTCCCCAGCGCTGTACCTTCGGCATTAAACTCTGAACGGGTGGTATAAGCTAACCGGGTGGTGAACCACTCGTGCTCGTAATAACCGGTCAGGTTGTACGAGGTGCGTGATGAACCTGGCAGGCGGATTTTCACACCGCTGTCTGTTTCGCCGGAAGCATCTACATAAGTAGCGTTGGCTAACACACCAAAACCATTACCAAAGTTGGTTTGCCACTGGAATTCCATCCCTTTGATTTTACCGCCTTTACCCTGATCCGGGATCGACACTTCATACAGACCTGGAACTGGCGCAGTCGTCAGGTTCTCAAACACATTTTTTGAGCTGATGAAAGAAGCAATGTCTTTGTTAAACAGCGACATTGACAGTAAAGATGAAGGGTTGTAGTACCACTCCAGACCTACATCCATTTGATTGGCGCGGAACGGATCTAATGCGGGGTTGCCACGAGATGCCTGTAAACGACCACTTTCTGGTGGCGTTTCAGGTAAACCACGGTAGCCTGGTGTCAACTGACTATAGCCGGCACGTGTCATCACTTTGGCTGCTGAAGTCCGCAGAATTAAGTCATCTGCCAGGTCAATCGACAAGTTGAAACTTGGCAGGAAATCGCCGTAGTTACCATCAAAAGACTCAATAGCAGTGCGCAGACCGTTATAAGCCAGACCTTCAGATTCAGTACTGACATAACGGACACCGATGTTACCGCGGTAGCCTTCACCAGAGAAATTACCCTGCGTATAAGCAGCAAAAACGTCTTCTTTGATCACACCATAGTTAGCTTTACTTTCGGCCCATGCAGTGGCGTTTTTATACAGGAAATCCGAATACTTTTTGCCGTCAATCTTGACGTAAGAAGTCATGGAACCTGGTGCCATCACATTGCCAAAGTCATCCAGCGTACCATCGGAGAAATCAGCTGCAGATACAGTACCGAGCAACAGCACGTTACCCTTGGCGTCGGTTGCAAACGAAGCGTCAAAACGACGGTTGCTGAACTCATGTGAACGGACTTTGATACCTGCATCAATGCTGGTAAAAATACCGGCATCAATTTCTTTATTCAGGTCCAGTTGGGCGTAAGTTTCTTTATCTTCCAGCACTGAACGTCTTAATTCAAGACCTTGCAGTTTTTGCCAGGCAGCATTGGTTGGACTCACACCTTTGGGTGCAATCAACATCCGATCCGACAGATCCATATCCACGTCGACGGAAATACCGTTGTTACCGTTAATTGGTAAGCCCCACAAACCGTTGGCATTACCACCATCACCACCGTCGGCAGAAGTCGTCCCAATCACACCCGTCACTTTAAAGCCATCGCCTTTAAAGCTGGTGGTTAAATCCAGCACATCACTGGTCATCTTGGCTGCACGAGTGTTGGTATCCTGGGCAAACCAGGCGCCTTTATTGACCGTGCCTTTTAATGGCAGTGGCACTTTTCTATCACCAGCAGGAGGAACCAGACGTGAACCCGCAGTATTGGTCATACTGGCAGCATCGGCACCAATCACCAGGAAGTTCTGGTTGGTATTGGCAGCATCTAATTCAGTACGGAAACCATGTAACGTCATTTCAAGTTGTTCTGTCACCACAAACTGTGCTGTGATATCAAAAGCCTGACGTTCACGATCCTGGTCAAAACCAGCCACACCAGCTGCAGACCAGCCTTCTTCCCAGTAGTTTTCAGCTTTACGGCCACGACCGATAGTTTCCAGCGTAGAAACCATTGCCAGCACACCAAAGCTTTCGTTGTCGTTTTTCCAACTGCCTAACACAGAAGCGCCGTAACCATTGTCATCAGCCAGTGAGTTGGTATTGCCTTCAACTGAAGCATACACAGTACCCGCATCCAGCTCTAAAGGTTTGCGCGTCCGCAGAATAACAGTACCACCGACACCACCTTCATCCAGCGAAGCGACTGGCGACTTGTAAACTTCCAGACCTTTGATCATTTCTGATGGCATCAGGTCCATGTTAAAGCTGCGACGGTTGGCACCTTGTGAGAACCAGGCGGTAGAAGCAACAAACTGGCCATTCATCTGGACCTGGGTCAATGTCGGGTCAACACCACGAATTGACACTTCAGCACCTTCACCAACAAAACCACGGTTGATCGATACACCGGCAATCCGCTGCAGTGATTCAGCAATGTTTTTATCCGGGAACTTACCGATATCTTCCGCAGATACGGCATCAACAACTGCATCGGCAAAACGCTTGGTATTCATTGCACTTTCCAGTGAACGACGGATACCACGAACTTCCATGACTTCAACTTGTTTTTCAGCAGCTGTCTGCTGCGTAGCAGATTGCGTTTGCGCAGTTTGCTGAGCCAGTGCTGGCATTGCAAAAGCTGCAGCACCAACCACTAAACCTAACTTTACTGCCAGTGCACATTTATTCATTTTATTGTGCGACATGAGCTTCTCCCATTCCTGATTATTTTTATCTTGTGTGTGTTGTTTTCGTCTTGCGATGACAGCGTTGTCATTAAAAATCAACATACACAAAATATTTCTGATTTGCAAATGCCCGCAGTTGAAAATTTAGCCGCTTTTTTAGTACCGAATATGGAATTTTTTTTAATGGTTAAGTTTTTCCTGATATATTTTTGCCGCTAAAAAAATAAAAATTAAACACAATTAATTGATAATTAAGAATTAATTATTCTCACCTCTGTTTGAAAGGTACTGGCTAGCAATTTTTTAATAAAGAAACAATTGCCGTTTAGACAAAAAAGATGTATCCCTTAACTTAAAATTTCTTACAAATTGACCATCGCTGTCATTTGTTGTCTCAGCTGATGCAAAAAGCCAAGTAACACAAGAAAAATCCTGCCACTGATGCGCGGGACAATTGTCATATTTTTAGGGTCACAGCATGAAAGTAACCATTAATGACGTCGCTGAAATGGCGGGCGTTTCGATTAAGACAGTGTCCAGAGTGATGAATAATGAACCCTCAGTCAAAAAGGCAACTTTCGATAAGGTCGCGGCAGCGATCAGCCAGCTGAATTATCAGCCTAATGCGGCCGCACGTAATCTGGCCAGCGCACGCTCTTATAGTATTGGTTATATCTATGACAACCCAAACGCCTACTATGTTATTGATATGCAGAAAGGTTTATTGGAGGCTTGCCGCAAACATGGTTATGAATTGCTGATCCATCCCACCAATGCCAAATCCAAAGATATTGTGCAGGAAGTGATAGAGTTGGTGCAGCATGCCAGACTGGCGGGTCTGGTGCTGACCCCGCCCTTTTCAGAAATGCCGGAAATTGCCGAAGCACTGGAAAGCATCGGGGTAGATTTTGTCCGGATCATTTCCGGTTCGACCCCTTCGCCAAAACTGACCAACTGTGTGTTGGTGGATGACTTTACCGCCGCTTTTAAAATTACCAATCACCTGCTCGAGCTTGGCCACACTGAGATTGCATTTTTATGCGGTGACGAAGAGCACAGCTCCAGCGGCGAGCGACTGGCAGGTTTTCAGGCCGCTCTGACCAAACGGCATATTCAGGCCAACAGCAAATTTATTGTGGCAGGCAGCTATTCTTTTGAATCCGGGGTGAAAGGCGCTAAATATCTGCTGGACTTACCGCAACCGCCAACGGCTATTTTTGCCTGTAACGATGAAATCGCCGCTGGCGCTTTGTTCAGTGCCAGGCTGGCCAATATTGAGATCCCGCAGCAACTGTCGATTGTCGGTTTTGAAAACAGTCCGTTTTCCCGTCAGACCTGGCCGCCATTAACCACGGCCCATCAGCCAAACAGTACTATTGCGCTGCAAGCGGCAGAATTGTTATTCCGCCATGCCAGACCAGGCAACAGAACGACCCACAATGACCAACAACCGGTTTTTATTCCGGAATTGCTGGTACGGGAATCAACCGGTACTTGTCCAATTTAATCTGGTCATGCTTGTAAACAAAAACGCCGCATCGAGCGGCGTTTTTTTCGTTGCCAGTCTGCACTGACTAAGGGGCGACAGCCTGCATTAAAATAGCAGCCAGATAACCACCATAAGTGCCAAGTGCATACCCCAATACTGCAAGCAGGACGCCAACAGGCGCTAACGCCGGATGGAACGCTGCTGCAACCACTGGTGCTGAAGCTGCACCGCCAATATTGGCCTGGCTGCCAACCGCCATAAAAAACACCGGCGCTTTTAACAGTTTTAGCATGCCAAACATCAGTAAGCCATGGAATGAAATCCAAACCAGACCTGCCAGGAACATAACCGGATAGTCCATCACTGCGGTGACATCCATGTGCATGCCAATAGTCGCAACCAGCACGTACACCAGCACTGAACCCAGTTTTGAAGCACCGACCGATTCCAACTCACGGGCTTTGGTGAATGACAACAGTAAACCGAATGTCGTTGCCAGCACCACGATCCAGAAGAAGCTACTGGTCAGACTATACATCGCCAATTGCGGCGCATGGGTCTTCACAAAAGGAACGATATAATCTGACAACCAATGAGCCAAACCGGCCAGACCAAAACCAACGGCCAGTAACTTGATTAAATCGGCTGTGGATGGGTTACGTGAGTTCTCCGCCTGATACTTTTCAATTTTGTCTTTCAGACTTTCCAGTGCTGTCGTATCTGCGCCGTTAGCCATATCAATACGTTTGGCATTCGCCGCCATCCACAACAAAATCGCCATCCAGCAGTTGGCGACCAATACATCCACCGTAATCATCACTGAAAAAATACTGCCACTCGGTTGAAAGACTTCTTTCATCGCAGCTTGGTTAGCACTGCCGCCAATCCAACTGCCAGCGATAGTCGCCATCCCACGCCAGGTGGCATCAGCCCCTTCACCGCCCATTTGTTCCGGAAAGAATGTCCCGACAGCGGCCAGTGCAATAGGCCCACCCAGTACCACACCAGTAGTACCAGTTAGAAACAAAATCAACGCCTTAGGGCCAAGGCCGACAATAGCTTTGAAATCGATGCTCAAGGTAAATAAAATCAGGCAGACCGGAAGTAAATAGCTCGAGGCCATACCATATAATTGAGATTTACTTCCATCGACAATACCAAAAGTATTGAGCAGCGAAGGTAAGAAATAACACAACAACACCGAAGGCACATAACGATAAAATTTCTGCCAGCCAGGGTGAGCGCTATGACTGGTATGAAACACAAAACCAAGGATCAGCGCCAGTAAGCCCAGCACGACCGCATCATTGGTAATTAAAGCAGCAGATTCTTGCATTAAGAGTCCCCAAAAGTTTGACGTAATCTTCGTGCTGTTTAAGCTCGTGATAACAGCGAGTGTGATATACAGCTCAGTTAAACTGATTTAATTCCGCCAACCGGCAAATCATACAATCTTCCTTGAGTCGCCATGCTGTGGAATACGAAGATGATGTATTTTCTATTTTTCGCAAAATAGCATAGTTATTGGCTTTGGAAAATGCAAAGCCGGCAGAATGCCAATCTGACGCTTTATTTTTCGGCTAACTGACAAAATACATGGCTAAATCAGCCAAATAATGCAGACGTCCTGCCATCTGAGTTGCCTGATGTTGTTTTTTCCAACAGTGGCAATTGCCCGATTGCGACTGATTTAATGCCTCAATAAAACAGTTTCCTCTGATGCGACTTTGTTTTATGGTGTCAATTCTGGTCGCTAAGGGGGTTCAGATGTCCGCCTGGAATCACACACTACAGCAACATAGTCCCTGGTTTGCCGCCTTAACTCAGGTGCAGCAGCAACAACTGCTGGCAGGGGCCAAAATGATCCAACTCGCCCAGGGCTGCCGCTTATTTGCCCGCGGTGACAGCTTCGATGGCATTTACGTGGTGCTCGGCGGGGCGGTGCTGATCTCCGGTTTACATGCTGGTGGCAAAGAAGCGCTGCTGACGATCGTCAACTGCGGCGATTGGTTTGGTGAAATTGCGTTATTTGACCAGCAAAGCCGGACTCATGATGCCATTGCCAGCTGTGCGACCACCTTATTTCATTTACCTGCGCCTTTTCTGCAAACATTACTGGCCCAACAGCCATGCTGGTGGCAATTGTTTGGCCGGCTGTTGACCGAAAAAGTCCGCTTGGTGTTTCGCGCAATGGAAGATATCAGCCTGCAACCGGCGAAGGTACGTTTGGCGCGCCGGTTATTAATGTTATGTCGCTTACAGGGTCAGCAACCTCAGTATCAAATTCTGATCCAGCAGGAGCAATTGGGTCAGTTATTATCGTTATCCCGCCAAACCACCAATCAGTTGTTACAACAATTAGCGCAGCAAGGCGTGGTGAAGCTGGCTTATGCCAGTATTGAAGTGACAGATCCAGAGTTATTACAACAACTGGCTGCCTCAGACTAAAACTGGCGGGCGGCTGGTCTCAACTGAGCTGCTGCTATATCCACAGAACCGGGGTTAAATGTCAGCCAGTTGACAGAGTTATGCTCCGTGAAGGTGCAGAGTAAGCTATCAGTCACTCAGCAGTGGAGCTTACGATGAAAACTCTGGCCGAACATTTAATTCAGTACAGCCATTACCACAGAGTTAAACAAAACATCCTGACCCATTTTGCCGGGATTCCGCTTATCCTGATTGCTTTGCTCAGTTTATTATCAGTGCCACTGTTTCAGCAGTCGCAGCTAACACCCGCCTTGATGCTTTGGTTAGTCAGCTCAGTATTTTATTGCAGGCTGGATTGGCGTTTTGGTCTGACGATGTTACTACTCCACGGACT
Source organism: Rheinheimera sp. B2H12 (assembly GCF_059620065.1). Classification (NCBI taxonomy): domain Bacteria; kingdom Pseudomonadati; phylum Pseudomonadota; class Gammaproteobacteria; order Chromatiales; family Chromatiaceae; genus Rheinheimera; species Rheinheimera sp. B2H12. The sequence goes on from NZ_CM184363.1 coordinate 4,320,523, forward strand.
CTGTCTGGCTCTGGCACAGCAATTGGCGCAGTTAGCTACAGCGGCCTGGTTAGGCTGGTCGGTCGCTCTATTCATGTTCGGCTGGCTGCTGCAGTTTATTGGCCATTATTTTGAAGGACGCAAACCGGCTTTTGTCGATGACATCACAGGTTTGCTGATTGGACCTTTGTTCGTCGTCGCTGAACTGGCTTTTAAACTCGGATTACGACCAGAGTTGGCGGCCCAAATTATCGCAGCTGCGGGTCCGGAGCGGTCATGGCGGCAGTAAGCACGACCACCAGCTAGGCTCATGGTCTGGTCGTGCCTTTACTCTTCGCTGGCTGAGCGGAATTTCAGCTGTACGCCTTTGATAAAGTTGCGCAATACCTGATCCTGACAGGCGCGGTAATGGTGATGATCCGGCCGGCGGAAAAAAGCGCTCAATTCATGTTTGCTCAAACGGAAATCGGCCAGCTGCAATAAAGCCAGAATGTCGTCGTCTTTCAAATCCAGCGCAATTTTTAATTTGCGAAACACAATATTGTGATTCAGTTTGCTTTCCGCTTCTGGTTGCGGACCTTCTTTACGACCACGTTTTTCGATAATCAAGCCATTCAGAAACTGCGCTAAGGCCAGATCAGTGATAGCAACAAAAGCGGTATCATCATCTTTTTTCAACCAGTCGCTAACCTCAGCCCGGCTCACTTCAAGCCCGCTATGCGCAAAAATCTTGATCATGGTGCTGTCATTAAAATCAAAAGCGTAACGCAGGCGACGTAAAATCTGGTTATTGGTCACAACATATTCCTACAGGCGGTTTGCCGCCAGACAATCAACTAAACCCAAAACAATGGCTACTTTAGCAGATCTGACGGCAAAAAGCCGCAGTCGCAGCGGACCAACGCCGTGTTATAGTCGAGTTTTCAGCTTGCTTGGATCCACCTGTGAATTCCATCGCCGTATTTATCGACGTGCAAAATATTTATTACACCTGCCGGCAGAGTTATGGCCGGCAATTTAATTACCGGCTGTTATGGCAGCAACTGACAACCCTTGGCAACATCAAATACGCCAGAGCTTATGCCATTGAAGCTGTTGATGATCAACAACATAAGTTTCAGGACGCACTGCGTCATATCGGTTTTGAAGTGAAATTAAAACCCTATATTCAGCGCCGGGATGGCAGCAGTAAAGCTGACTGGGACGTTGGGATAACCATTGATGTGTTGACGCTGGCCAGTGAAGTTGACCAATTAGTGCTGCTGTCCGGTGACGGCGATTTTGCTTTGTTGCTTGATGCGGTGCGGCAAAGAACCACTTGCCGCAGCCTGGTCTATGGCGTGCCAGCGTTAACGGCGCATGCACTGATCAACAGTGCCGACGAATTCAGGCCCATTTTGCCTGAACTGTTACGTTAATCCTGCCACCACCAATTGGTTCCGCCCTTGTTGTTTCGCCAGATACAAGGCCTGGTCGGCGCGTTGAAACAATTGGTTATATTGTTCACCCGGTTGCCACTCGGCCACCCCAAAGCTGGCGGTTAAAGGCATGTCATCGGCAATCCGCTGTGACTGCAACTGCGTCAGGATCCGGCTGGCAATAGCACGACTTTCGGCCAGCCTTGTGTCCGGCAATAACACCACAAATTCATCACCACCATAACGTGCCAATACATCGGTTGGCCGCAACGACTGCTGGGCTATCAGGCATAACTGCTGTAATGCCAGATCACCGGTCTGATGGCCATAACTGTCGTTGATTTTTTTCAGTAAATCGATATCAAACACGATCAGCGACAAGGGTAATTGCTGATGCTGACTGCGTAACAATGCCATTTTTGCTTGCTGTTCCAGCAACTCGCGATTAGCGACCTGAGTGACAGCATCGGTAAAAGCCACTTGCTGCAAGCGTTGGTTGTCAGCAATCAGCGTCGGTAAGGTCAAACCAAACAGCGTATTGGCAGCCAGCACATTCAGCGCAAACTGGTAAACCATCACATGATCCATCAGGGCAAATACATGCACCCAGAGCGCAATAAAAAAACTGCTGAGAGTCAGACCTAGCAAGTTAACCAGCACCGACTCAGTACAAGCCAGCCACATATGCGGGATCACCAAAAAAAACACCACAAAAGCGCTATATCTGGATTCTGTCACTGCCGCCAGCCACATCATCAAGGTCAGCAAGGCGATATTCAGCAACAGTTTCAGCCAACTGTACCGGCTGATTTGTTGCTGGATGCCAACAAATTCGGTCAGACGATACAACAAACCAGGCTTCAACTGGCTAGCCAACAGACAGAACAGCGGCGTCATCACCAGCACACCCGCCATATCACCAATCCAGAAAGGTAACCAGGTTTGACTGATATCCGCGACCGGTAACATCTGGCAAAACACCAACTGTGCGATCACCGCGACAGCCGCTAATAAGGTGGTCAGGCAGCCAATCAGTAAAAATGCGATGGTTAGTTTTGGTAGCTGTAACTTGGGTTGTTGTACCAGATGGCGTAATAACAACGCGCCAGCGGCGTAAGGTGTAATATGCGCCACCGCAAATAACAAGCCCGCTTGCAAGGTTTGCCAGCCGTTCAGCGGTAATTGATAATGTTGTACTGTCCAACTGGTGACGGTGACGGCCACCAGCACTAAGGCCGGCACAGCCGCGAAGCCAAGCAATAACAAAGCGGCAAAAGTTAAACCTGCGGCGGGGAACCAGACACTGGCATGATGGGTATATTCAACCAGATAACCGGCTTGCCACACCGCTAACCAAAGCAAAAACAAACAGAGTTGCTGACGCCAGCCACCTGTTGCCACCAGAGTCAGATACTGCGCCAGATACTGCGCCAGTGTGCGGGCGCAGTTTGAAGGTGGTTGTTTTGTCATACCAGCAGAAACCCATCACTGCGTCATCAAGGTTGATCAGTATCACGATAGACGCTTTACTGCATGCAAAATCAGCAGTGAGCATACCAGTTTTGCCAGCACTGGCGAATATTTTGGCAGCGCCTTGACAAAAAAAAAACGCCAGTGCAACTGCACTGACACCGGCGTCTGATTACATCTGTTTCGACTATAGGGTAAAGCGCGCCACTGCCTGATTCAGCTGACCAGACAACGCCTTCAGATCATGCGCCACTTTACTGCTATGGCCGGTCGCTTCGGTATTTTGTGCCGACATCGTTGCAATACGCTCGATATGACCCGCCACCTCCTGGCTGGCGGCATTCTGCTCGCTCAGATTCAGCGAGATTTGCTCTATCACTGTCAGCACTTGCTGGAAACTGCGCTGAATTTCAGTGATGGCGGTACCGGCCTGGGCCGCCAGTTCTACCCCTTGGTTGACCTGGGTCACACCGCTGCCCATTTGACCTACGGCATCTGAAGTACCGGATAAAATCAGTCCAATCATGGTAGAAATTTCACTGGTCGATTGCGTGGTCCTCTGTGCCAACATCCGGACTTCGTCGGCGACCACGGCAAAACCGCGACCTTGTTCGCCGGCCCGTGCCGCTTCAATAGCCGCATTCAGGGCCAGCAGATTGGTCTGATCGGCAATGCCTTTGATGACACTGACAATACTGGAAATTTGTTCCGACTGTTTCCCCAACTCTTCAATGCGGTTGGAGGCAGACCTGACGACTTGGGCAATCCGTTCCATACTGCTGACGGTATTACTGATCACCTGACTGCTTTGCTCGGCCTGCCGGCCTGAATCACTGGCAATTTGCCGCGCTTCTGCTGAACTGCCTGAGACATGATTGATACTCACACTGAGTTCTTCCACTGCAGCGGCAATAGAAGAGGAAGCCCGTGATTGCTCGTTGGCGGAAGCATTCAGTTGCTCGGCTGTAGCGGCGACCACAGCACTGGCACTGCCGAGTTCACCAGAGGCCTGTTTGATATCCCCTAATAACTGCCGTAACTGATCTTGCATCACATCAATACCAGCCAGCAACTCACTGATTTCATCACCACCACTGCTATCAATCCGATTATTCAGCCGGCCTGATGCCACTGCAGAGACTAAATTTTTCGCCGTGTTCAGCCGGTTTTGCAAGGTATTTTTCAGGTAGATGGCCATCACTACGGACACGACTAATACCGCCAGTCCACCCAGTAGCAGACTGGCAAACGCCATAGTGCGGGCCGAAGCCACTGAAGCTGTGCGTTCTGCCAGCAAGCTGCGCTCTGTTTCAATAAAACGGCTCAGTTCCAACCGGATAGTATCCATAAACACTTTACCTTTACCACTTCGCACCGAAGCCAGCACCTCGCTGATTTTGGCTGGCTCACCCTCCGCCGCACGCATTTGGGCAATTTCCGGTTCGATCACCTGACTGAGCCAGTTTTGCATCTGCTGTTCGATTTTATGCAGCACCGCCTGTTGAGCCGGATTATCCTGAGTTAATTGCAGTAATTTCGCCAGATCCTCAGCCGCGCCTTTTTTGCCGATATGGTATGGCTGCAAAAAGTCCTCGCTGCCCGTGACAATGAAACCCCGCTCGGCTGTTTCAATGTTTAAAAGATCTTCCGCCAGCGTATTGGCTGTACGGATCACATTAAAGGTGTGGTCATTCAGCGCCACCGCCTGTTGCATATTTTGCATCTGAGTCAGCGATATCAGTGTTGAAATTACCACTAGCGTGACAATTACCACAAAAGCAGAAACCAGTTTTTTGATTAACGTCATGCCAGATCCTTATTTGCAGGCCACAGGTTAAATTCAAGTCAGAGCAGATAATGACCAGCCAAGTCATAGGCTTGGCTGCGACACCTCAGTAGCCAGCTTAGTACAACAACAGCCAATGTCTAACATCAGGCTGGCACATTCGATACATCTACAGCAGCAAAGCATAGTTGGATCAGTTTTTTTATCTGTTCTGCTCCCTCAAGTCAGCACCAGATGCTGCCACTCGTATCCCCGATCAGGCTATGGCATAATTGCCAGATGGTTTTTTATCTGCGCTGCAATCTATGCTGAAAATGGTTTTGCCTTTGCTTTGTGCACTGCCCTGTCTGGCGTTAGCTGCCAGCGATATCGCTGGCCAGCCCATCACGCCATTGCAGTTTTGTTACGAAGATAAAGCTTTACCGCCTTATTATCTGGGCAATAATGCCACCATTCCTGAAGGCAGGCCTGGTGCCAGCATCGAACATTTACGCCGGCTCAGCGCCGCTATCCCCAATCTGCAACTACAGCTGACGCGTTTACCATGGAAACGTTGTCTGGCAGCGTTAGAGGCAGGTCAGGTCGATGCGGTCATCGCGAGTTTCCAGCCTGAGCGGTTGGCGATAGCTCAGTACCCGATGCAAGGCCAACAACCGGATCCAGAGCGCGGCTTTGGCGCCCATCAGACTTGTCTGGTCAGCCGGCAGGATGCGCGCTGGCATTGGGATGGCGCGCGCTTTTATGGTGTAGATGAGTTGATTGTGGCCAGACCGCTGGGTTATGCGCCACTGAAAAGTCCAAGCCAGCAAAAAATGACTATGCATTACACGTTATCCGGCACTATGGATCTGGCGTTGCTGGCCAAAGGACGTATCCATGCCGTCACGACCTTATGCCAGATTGCTGGTCAAGCAAGCGCTTCAGCAGCAATCACGGCAAAAGGTTTAAAAGTGTTACAACCGCCGCTTTACAGCAATACCGGTTATCTGGTGTTTAGCAAACAGTTTTACCAGCGTCAGCCACAAGTGGCCGCCGCTTTATGGCAACAGTTGGCGATAGACAAAGGCACAGATATTTATTTGCGTTATCTGGCCGAATAACAGCTCAAACGCCGGCCCGGGCAAACAGCACCAGGTCCGCCAGATCGGGTCTGATGCCAATAGTTTCACCCAACTGATGCTGATGATGACTAGGGGCCAGACAACTGAGGCGCTGGCCCGCCAATTCCAACTGATACAACATATGGGCACCACGAAAAGCCCGGTTCAGCACCCTTGCCTGCAAGGGGCTGGCCGGATCCGGTACAATATCATCCGGCCGGATCAGCACATCGACCAAAGAACCAACAGCAAAACTATGCAGCTCAGTACTGAACACACCAAGACAAGTGTTCACCTGGCCTGTGGCCAGCACCTGACCTGCCACTAAATCACCCTGACCAATAAAATCGGCCACAAACCGATTGGCAGGTTGATGATACAACTGATAAGGGCTACCCCACTGCTGCAACATGCCGTGTGACATCACGCCAATCCAGTCAGCCATGGCAAAGGCTTCATGCTGGTCATGGGTCACCATCACAGCGGTGATCTGTAACTGACGTAAAATAGCCCGGATATCCCGTGCCAGACTATCGCGTAAATCGGCGTCCAAGCCGGAGAAAGGCTCATCCAGCAGCAAGAGTCTGGGAGCCGGCGCCAGCGCTCTGGCCAATGCCACCCGTTGTTGCTGGCCACCAGATAACTGATGAATATACCGATCGCCCATCCCCGCCAGGCCAACCAGTTGTAGCATCTGCTGCACTTTTTGCTGCCGGGCTGATTTTGACTGCCGGAACAGACCAAAAGCGATATTCTCTGCCACAGTTAAGTGCGGAAATAACGCATAATCCTGAAACACCACGCCAACCTGCCGTTGTTCGGCTGGCAACAACCAACCAGGCTGACTGACCAGACTGCCATCCAGCAACACCTGACCAGCCGCCACAGCTTCAAAGCCAGCGATAGCCCTCAAGATACTGGTTTTGCCAGAACCTGACGGGCCAACCAGACAACCAATTTCGGCTTTTTGCAGACTAAAACTGACATCTTTCACCACCAGACAAGATTGATAAGCGACGGCAATTTGGTGCAAGGTTAACATCAGCAACTTCTCCGTTCTGAGCGGTCCAATGCCCGCGCCAGCAGCATGACAGGCCCCAGGCTAATCAGCACTATGGTCAGCGCCGGCAATGCAGCGTCTGCCAGCCGCTCATCAGAGGCCAGTTCAAAACTGCGCACCGCCAGCGTATTAAAATTAAAAGGTCTGAGTAGCAAAGTGGCGGGTAATTCTTTCAGCACATCGACAAACACCAATAATAAAGCCGTCAGCACTGAAGCACGCAACAACGGCAGATGGACCCGCCATAACACCAGTCGGCCGGATAACCCCAGCGAGCGGGCAGCCTGATCCATACTGGGTTTTATCTGCCCCAGGCCAGCTTCAATTCCCTGCAGCGCCACCGCTAAAAACCGCACTGTATAGGCCAGTAATAAGGCAAATAAAGTCCCGGATAATAATAAACCGCTGCGCAGACCAAACTGCTGCTCCAGCCACAGATCCAGTTGATTATCCAGATAGCCCAGCGGCCACATCACACCAATGGCAATCACAGTGCCTGGCACCGCATAGCCCATGCCGGCCAGGCGGATCAGCAGTTGTGACGGCCATTGTTTATAAAGTCTTAAGCCATAGGCCAGCAACAGGGCCACCGCCACCACCAGCACTGCTGCCATGATCGCCAAGCTGAAACTATGCCATAACAACTGTAAATAAACCGGGCTCAACAGTTGCTGCCAGTCTTGTAAGGCCCAGCTCAGTAATACCGCGGCAGGCCATAAAAAACCCAAGGTCAGCGGCAACAACGCCAGCAGCAGCGCCAGCACGGCTTTGCCGCCACGCAATTGCCGTCCTGCCACCGCCTGATGCGCCTGCCCCTGATAAAAAAAGTGCAGTTGACGACGCGAGGCCAACTCCAGATAAATCAGCACCAATACCAGCGAACAGAGCAGCGCCGCTAACTGAGCCGCGCCGCTTTGTTGGCCCATGCCAAACCAGGTGCGGAAAATGCCCGTGGTCAGGGTCGGCACGCCAAAATATTGCACGGTACCGTAATCGGCAAAAGCTTCCATCATCGCCAGCGCCATACCGGTCACCAGCGCCGGTCTGGCCATAGGTAAAGTGACTTTGAAAAAATGCTGACGCCGCGACAGGCCGAGACTCAAACTGGCTTCGGCCAGCCGTGCCGACTGGGCAGCAAAGGCTGTGCGCGCCAGTAAATAAACATAAGGGTACAACACCAGTGACAGCAACAAGATAGCGCCGCCTAAGGAGCGAATTTGCGGGAAATAATAATCGCCATAACGCCAGCCAAAGCTGTCACGTAAGGCGGTTTGCAACGGACCGGCAAAATCCAGCATGCCGGTATAGGTATAAGCAATGATATAAGCCGGCATCGCCAGCGGCAGCAACACCAACCATTGCAGCAGATCGCGGCCAGGAAAGCGGTAAAACACCAGCAACCAGGCCAGACTGGTGCCAATCAGCAAAGCACCGACGCCGACCCCGGCCGCCAGCAATAACGAATTTTGCAGATAATCGGCCAGCACTGTGCTGCGCAGATGCTGCCACAGCGGCCAATCAGGCTGCAACCAGCTGCTAAATACCACCAGCAACGGCAATAATAACAACAAAGCCAGCGCCAACACCGGTAGCTGTGGCAACCAGGCGCGCCAGCGCTCAGCACGCAATAGCAGTGATTTCTGCCGATCCAGCACAACCGGCTCCGACAGCTTCATAGCGCAACAGGCCAGCTGATTAGCTGACCTGTGACCACAACAACAACTCTCAATCCAGCCCCACCTTGGTAGCGGGACTCTGCGTTTTTATTTCCAACCGGCTTTATCCATCAATTGCAATGCCTGGGCGTTCAGTTCGCCTAATTTGACCAGCGGCAGCTGCTCAGCTTTAAATGCACCAAAGCTTTTGAGCACAGCGCTTTGACTGACCGATTTTAACACTGGATATTCATGGTTGGTACTGGCATACCAGTTTTGTGCTTCCGGTTGCACCATATATTCGATAAGTTGCTGTGCCTGCGCTTTATTTTTGGCGTATTTGGCCACTGCGGCACCAGAAATATTGATATGAGCCCCCCGATCAGCCTGATTTGGCCAGAACACTTTGACTTGTTTAGCGGCAGGTGCATCTTTGGCATCATCAAACATGCCGGCTAAATAATAGGTATTGGCGATGGCGATATCACAAACGCCAGCTGCCGCCGCTTTAATTTGGTCGCGATCGCCACCTTTCGGCGGCTGGGCGAAATTGGCCACTAAACCTTTGGCAAATTGCAGCGTTTTTTCTTCGCCGATGCTGGCAATCATGGCCGCAATCATCGACTGGTTATAAATATTGTCAGAAGAACGGATACAAATCCGACCGCGCCATTTCGGCTCTGCCAGCGCTTCCAGCGTGGATAACTCGGCCGGATCCACTTTACCTGGTACATACACAATAGGCCGCGCCCGCACTGTCAAACCAAACCAATGCGCCGCTGGGTCGCGCAAGTGCGCCGGAATACTGTCATCAAGCAGCTTGGATTGGATGGGTTGCAATAAGTCTTGTTGCTGCGCCCGGTATAACCGGCCAACATCGGTACTGATGAGCACGTCGGCCGGGCTGTTACGGCCTTCACTCGCCATCCGGCTAATCAGTTCATCCGGTTTGCCGGTGATTAGATTGACTTTGATACCAGTGCTGGCGGTAAATTTATCCAGCACTGGTTTGATCAGTTCTTCCTGACGGGCGGAATACACATTCACTTCGCTGGCCTGTGCCAGGGTGCTGCAACCAGCCAGCAGCAGCGCTACTGCCGGTCGGCTGAATAAAGTACGGATCATCAAAGTTTCCTCTTGCTGAAAGTGAAATAAATGTCAGATGACGGCAAGGCGCTTGTCATAGTGGCAGCGCCTTGCTGTTGCAAGTATACATAAACAAGAATAATTCTCAACAAAACTACGATAACCGCGCCAAATCAACGCCAGACAGGGGGTAACAGGTTGCCAGCTGACAGACGCTTGGCCTATGCTAACGCCAGTTTTGCTTGTTTTTGGATGATTTACTATGAAATTACTGTTTTCGATCAGTTTGTTAGCTGCTTTTTTCGCTCCGCTGAGCCTGGCGGCTGAAAAACTGACAGCCCCCATGCTCTGGCAAGTGGCCCGACCCAGTGGTTTACAGGTATCTCCGGATGGTCAGCGTGCCGTATTTAGTCTGACCCGCTACGATCTGAGCAGCGACAAAGGCAATGCCGACATTCAACTGCTGGAACTGGCGTCCGGTAAACAAATCACACTCACCAGCCATAGCGCCAGTGATACCCATCCGATCTGGAGTCCGGATGGTCGCCGTATCGCATTTTTATCCAAGCGGGACCAGCAACATCCGCAATTGTATGTGATGCCGGTGTTTGGCGGCGAAGCCAAAGCCATCACCAAATTACCGGTCGCTGTCACTGCTCCGCATTGGTTTAATGACGGTAAAAAATTGCTGTTTGTGGCCAAGGTGCCTGCCGGCTTTAATGGTGATTTTGCTGCTCTGGCACAAGCCCAACAACAAAAAGCGGCAGCCAAAGGCAGTGACAATATCAGTGCCAAAGTCAGTGAAAACCGGGTTTATCGCTTTTGGGACCAATGGTTGACTGACAATTGGTACCCGCAGTTTTTCAGTGTTGACATCGACAGCGGCGAAATCCGCTCGCTGACCCCGAACTGGCAACGCTGGTTCAGCCTGGATGGGGCTGCTGAATACGATTTGTCGCCGGATGATAAAACCATTGCCGTCAGTGCTGTCACCAGCCCTGCCCCCTACCAGCAATTAAACCGGGATATTTTGCTGGTAGATACCGATGGCAGTGGCAGTTTTGTCAATATCACTGCAGCCAATAAGGCCGACGACAGCAAACCGTTGTTTAGCCCGGATGGCAGAACCCTGGTGTATGGCGCGCAAAAACGGTTGGACTTTACTGACGATGCGGTTCGGCTGATGAACTTTAACCTGGCGAAAAAAACCGCCAGCCCGCTGGCCGCCAATGTCGATTTATCCGCCGCCCAATGGCATTTTTCCAAAGACAGTAAAATGTTGTACTTCACTGCGGCCGATAAAGCGCGCGAATCGGTGTTTTCAGTGCCAGTGCAGGGTGGCGCGGTGAAACAAGTGTTGCGCCAGGGCAGCAACGAGCAATTCCAGGTTGCCAATGCCCAGCAATTTGTGTTGGTGCAACATGGCATCAGTCAGTTGCCGGAAGTGTTTTTACTGGATAATCAAAGCCGCACCCTGAAACAAGTCAGCCAGTTTAACCAACAGCTGCAACAACAGGTGCAATGGGGCAAAGTTGAAGAAGCCTCTTTTGCCGGCGCCGATGGCAAGCCCATCCAGATGTTTATTGTGTATCCACCCAATTTTAATCCCAGCCAGCGTTGGCCTTTGCTGAATCTGCTGCATGGCGGCCCGCACAGTTATTTTGGTGACAGTTTCAGTTATCGCTGGAATCCGCAGGTGTTTGCCGCCGCCGGTTATGTCACTATTTTGCCAAACTTTCATGGTTCGACCGGCTTTGGTGAGGCTTTTACCGCCTCTATCCATGGCGATCATGCCAGTAAACCTTTCTTCGACTCGGAAGCGGCGGTCGATTACATGGTGTCACGCGGTTTTATCGATGAAAGCAGGGTGGCCGCTGCCGGTGGCAGTTATGGCGGTTATCTGGTGAACTGGATAGCAGGTCATAGCAGCAAATATAAAGCGCTGATTTCACACGCTGGTGTTTACAACCTGCTGAGTCAGTTCGCCTCCGACAGCACCCTGCACCGGCCTGCCGCTTACGGTGGCTCGCCCTGGCAAGACAAGGATAAACTACAGCAGGTGAATCCGGCGATGTTTGCCGAAAACTTCAGTATCCCGATGCTGGTCACGCATGGTGAGCTGGACTACCGGGTGCCGGTAACGCAAGGGCTGGAACTCTATGGAGTCCTCAAGGGCAAAAATATCGAAGCGCGATTGGTGTATTTCCCGGATGAAAACCATTGGATCCTAAAACCAAACAATGCCATTTTCTGGTATCAGGAATTTATCGATTGGCTGAACCGTCATCTGGGCGCCAGCCCAGACGCTTAACACCACAGCTGGCAGCGTGCTGACGAATAGCACGCCCTGCCTTGCTTCACAGGACCTTCTATGCTGCAGCAGTATCAACAGCAAGTCGAGCAAGGGCTCTTGCAATTCGACCCGGTACAATGGTTTTGTTTGCAACAACTGGCAACTCTGGCCGGACAATTGCACATGACCCAGCCATCAGCAGTTGCAGCACAACGTGGCATTTATCTGCATGGCCCTGTGGGTCGCGGCAAAACCATGCTGATGGACAGTTTTTATCAGCATTTAGCCACGAAGCGCAAAATTCGGCTGCATTTTCATCACTTTATGGCTCGCGTGCATCAGGAATTATACCAACTGAATGGCCAGCCGGAACCGCTGCGTCAGATTGCCGCCCAATGGGCACGGCAGTATCAGGTGCTCTGTTTTGATGAGTTTTTTGTCACGGATATTGGTGATGCCATGCTGCTGGGCACCTTATGGCGCGAGCTGTTTACCTTGGGTGTCGTGCTGGTCACCACCTCCAATGCGCCGCCGGATGAGCTGTACCGCAATGGCCTGCAGCGCAGCCGATTTTTACCCACCATTGCGTTATTACAACAGCATTGTCAGGTGTTGCCGCTTGATCATGGGCTGGATTACCGCCGCTTAAGCGCTGCCGATTTTCGTTATTATCAGTTAACCTCGACCGACCCGCACAGCCTGCGCTGGTTGCAGCAACAAACCGAGCAACTGACAGGCCCGCTGCAGTTCATCAGCGAATTGCGCCTGCTGCAAAGAACTGTGCCTTGTTTATGGCGCAATGAACGTGCTATCGGTTTTGATTTTATGGCCTTATGCTCGGGCCCGCGCAGTCAGCTCGATTATATGGCGCTGACCAGCGACTATCGGCTGATTGCCGTTGCCAATGTACCGCAATTTACCCGCGTCTCGGACACTGCTATTTTGCATGGGGTGGAAGAAAATTATCAGCGTGAAGCGCAGGAACTGTTTGTCAGCAAACTCGACAACGAAGCGCGCCGTTTTATCGCATTAGTGGACGAATGTTACGATCGCCGCTGTTTATTACTGCTGACCGCGCAAGTACCGGTGGCTGAACTCTACCAGGCCAGCCAGCTAAGTTTTGCTTTTGAACGCACTGTATCAAGGTTGTACGAGATGCAGAGCTGGCAACTGGACGCTGTGAGCTCGTGATGCAGCACCTGATGCATGAGACCCTGCGGTACTGCAGGCTGGCGGTGTTGGCTTTGGTTGCCAATCCAGGTTAGCTGCTGCCGCTATCGGGGATTGATTCTGATTTTAATAGGATTTTTTGTATGAAACTCTGGTTTAGGTTCCTACTGCTGGCGAGCTGCTGGCAACTGAGTGGCGCTGCCACCGCCTCCTCTGAACTCAAAGCCGCCACTTTAACGCTGGCCGTTGATCAGGCGCCTGTCTGCGCAAGTTTCTTGACGGTGATGCAACAGCGTTACGCCTCGAAATTACCATTTCGCGACAGACAACAGTTACAACCCGCCGTGACTGAAGACATCCGCCTTGAGCCGATGCAATCCCCCAGGCCTGTGCTGACTTTCCAGCAAGATATCTCAGATCCAGCCTGGCAATGGCTACAGTGGACGCCTTTATTACAGCGCGCCGCCTTTTTTAATGGCGCGCTGGGTTTCAGCGACCACAATACCTTGTTAATGTCACCGCAAGCGCCAGCGGAAGTGGCAGACCGCTTGCTGTTAAGGATCAATATGCTGGGCTGGCGCGGACCTTTCGCCGAATATTTTCTGCTACCTCCTGAGCAAGCACAAGTTTTACTGCAGCCTGAGCTTATTGAGGATGAACTCAGCGCATTTTTACAGCCTTATCGGCTGGCTGTGGAAAATCAGCCGGCCGGCATGTTAGCAAGCCCGAATAATTTGTTTTTATTTCAACAACATTTGTACTACCTAGGGAGTGAACAGACAGTTTGGCGGCTTTGGCCGCAGCCACAGCAAGTGTGCAAAATTGCTCAAACCAAGTTGCCGGATCTGGCAGCTGTGCGTGCTTTGCATCTGGTGGTGATGGATACTTATGTCACCGCTGGTGAAAATCAGCACCATGGCAGCATGGGCTTTCGACCGCCAATAGGCGACGGCGTCTGGTATCAGTTGTTGACCAGACCCTGGTTACTCAAACCAATCACCGCCAACTGTCAGGACTCAGCCTGTATTGGCACTACAGCAGTGGCGCAATGGCTGCAGTATTTTGGCGCAGCGGATGCCTGGAGCCAGCGTGAAGCCAATGCTTTGCGCGAATTGATGCTGTTGGCTGCCCCGGCACTGAGCAATTTCTACCGCCAGCAGTTTAGGCTGTCTGCCGAAGTGGCAGCACAACTGGCAGCGCGGGCACTGCAGAATTACCTGTATCAGGCCAGTGGTAACAAAAACCTGCCGCCTGAGCTGGCCGTCAGTCCTTGTGGCGAGGATGGAGCAGCCAACAACATCGCGCCTCCTTGTGCCTGGCAAGCAGATTACCCGCTCGACCAACTGGACAAACTGCCACCAGCGGCACTGCAGCAACTGCTGACCACAAAAAACTGGTATGGCAAAACGGCCTTGATGTGGGCGGCGCATTTCAACGATTACGATGCGATAGTGCAATTGCTGGCATTCAACACTCAGCTCAATGACCAGACCTCAGTGCAATCTCAGTGGCAACAACTGCAGCAAGACCAGCGCAGCGCACTGATGTATGCAGCCGAAAATGGCTCTGCTGCCACCATCGCCTTACTGCTAAATGCCGGAGCTGATGCCACAGCAAAAGATAGCGCTGGCCATGATTTAGCATTTTATCTAAATAAAAACAGAAGTTTACAGTTGTCTGGTTTAGGAGATTCGTCACTGGCGCAATTACAGAAACACAAAGCCCCGGCAGCAACTTTCTCTTGTACTGATGTGAAACGCGCTCATGAGCAACAATTGTGTGCCTCGGCTGGGCTTAGAATTTACGATACAGAATTAACTTTACGCTACCAGGCCCTTCAGCACACCGCGATAGCGCCGGACTTAAAACAGCAGCAACGACAATGGCTGAAAAACTTATGGACAGCGTGTAAGCGCACCGACAACACAGAGCAGTTGACCTGTTATAAAACACAGTACCGGGCGCGGATCCGGATGCTGGACATGCTCCTCTCACAGCTGCAACCTCAACTGGGTGCTGACGCCAGGGCAATCGCCTACTAGCGTATAAAGAATCTAAAAATCAATCATTTGAAAGTTGGATCTCAGAGTGATGTCAGCCGGGCTCTGAGAAGTCCTTGAGCCGGCGCGCAGCATTGCCTACAATAGCGCTCTTTTTTCTTCAACACAGATCAACAGCATGAACGATACTACAGCTCGCCCGGCCTTACCGGATCGCCTTTGCGTCCATCCTCGCAGCCCATTCTATGCGGCGGAAATTTTCGAATTTGACATTGGCATCCGCCTCAATGGCAAAGAACGGTTTGATGTCGAAGAATATTGCATCAGCGAAGGCTGGGTCAGAGTACCAGCTGGCAAAGCGGTTGATCGCCGTGGCCAAGCGTTGTTAATCACCATCAAAGGTACAGTCGAAGCTTTTTATCGTTAAGTTTGCTACCCGGCCTGCTGCTTTGGTTGGCAGCAGGCGTAAGCTGAGCAGCAACAAGCTGTTCGCATTCATCGACCGCGGTACTCCCCAAGTCACCCCAACCTCCACGATGATTTTCAAACCGGCCAATTGGCAGCATGGCTCACAACACAGATCCCGCTGTACACGCCCCTCTCGACAACAAGTAAAAGCAAAGTTACACTAGTTACAATTTTTAACATAATTCCCTAAAAGGATTTTCATGGACACTCAAACTAACCATGCGGCGCAGGCTCGCAGCGGTCGTATCCACTTTAGTGGGCGCGGCAGCGAATTTTTTGGCATCTGGATTGTGAATATTTTGCTCAGTATTCTGACGCTTGGTATTTACAGCGCATGGGCAAAGGTCAGAACCATGCAGTATTTTTATGGCCATACCCAAATTGATGGCCATGCTTTCCGTTATCTGGCGACCCCGATGCAAATTCTGAAAGGCCGTTTGCTGGCGGTCGGGCTATTTTTAGTGATTTCACTGCTGACCAATCTGTTCCCGTTAGTGGCCATTATCGCCGCCATTGCCTTTTTATTTATCATGCCTTGGCTGCTGATCATGAGCGTGCGCTTTAACCTGCGGATGACCAGTTACCGCAATGTCCGCTTTGGTTTTCAGGGTGGCTATGGTGATGCGATGATTAATTTTATGCTGTTGCCATTTCTTAGTATTTTCACCTTATACCTGGCGTTGCCATGGGTATTAAAACGGCTGGATCAGTATGTATTTGGCAATATCAGTTATGGCGGTAAAACCTTTGTCGTCAACACCAGCACCAGCAGTTATTACCGGGCCGCGCTGATGGCGTTACTGGTGTGTGTTGGCTTAGTGGGGTTAGCGATTGTGATTGCCGTGGCCCTGCAATTCAACGCACAGGATAACGATCTGAAAGCGGCGCCTTGGTTGTTTGTGCCCTTGATGCTGGCTTATCTGGCATTATTAACCCTGACAGGTGCTGTCTATCAAGCCATCATCCGCAATCATTTATTTAATGCCACCACTTTACCTGAACTGGCCAGTTTCAAATCTGATGTACCAGTACTGAAGTTATTTCTGGTCAGCCTGACCAACCTGTTATTGATTGCCGTTTCACTTGGTTTAGCTTATCCCTTCGCGAAAATCCGCATCAGCCGACTACTCGCTGCACATACCGAAGTGACAGTCCAGCCGGCGCTGGATCAACTGCGGGATCAACTGGCTGCTGAATCTTCCGCCTTTGCCGATGATGCCGCAGGTTTGTATGACGCCGACTTTTCGTTAACCTGATATGCAGCCAGTCGCAGGGACTTTTTATTTTGCCGCCAGCAGCCAGTGCTGTGCGGCGCAGCTGCAGATCACGGCCAGCGTATTGCAGATTTATCAGTCCGCCGATCAACAGCTGGTGTGGCAAGGCACTGACTTCAGTCAGGGTGCCGATTTGCCTGGCCTGGCACAAGAACTGCGGTTTAGTGATGGCAGTTATTTTATTCCGGCCGACCTCAGTTTCAGGCTCAGCCGGCGGCTGCTCGCAACACAAAACGCCAGTCTGGCCACCCGATTGGAACAGCATAAAGGTGTGATTCTGTTGTCGGTGCTGTTGGTGCCACTGCTGTTGTGGTGGCTGACCATGGTGGGGATGCCAAAACTGGCTGTCGCGCTGCTGCCGTGGCTACCGCAAGCGGCAGTGCAGGCGGTTGATAAACAAACGCTGCAACTGTTGGATCAAACCCTGTTAGATCCATCCAAACTGCCAGCGCAGGAGCAACAACAATGGCAACAACAATGGGTGCAGGCGATGCAAGCGTTACCGGCCAATGCCAGAGTCAAGGTGGATATCCAGTTTCGTGATGCCGCCAAACTGGGGCCCAATGCTTTTGCGTTACCGGCTGGTACGCTGGTATTTACCGACCAGTTGGTGCAATTATTGCGCGATAAACCTGATGCTTTACTGGCGGTATTTCTGCATGAAGCCGGCCATGTCCGTCACCAGCATGGCTTGACCTTACTGGTCCAATCAACGGCAACCACTGTAATGTTTGCCATCTTATTCAGCGACTTGGAAGGTCTGACTGAAACTCTGCTCGGCACCGGCAGTAGTTTGTTGCAACATAGCTTCTCACGCCAAATGGAAAGTCAGGCCGACGATTTTGCCACCAGTCAGTTATTGCTGCTAGGCAAAGCGACCACAGGTTTTATCGACGCCATGCAAGCTATCCAGCAAGCGGCAGCCGGTCAGGATGCTGAGACCATCGAAAGCTGGACTCGCTATCTCAGCAGCCACCCCAGCAGCAGTGAACGGATTGAGCAAGCGAAAGCAAAACAGCAGCCAACAAGCAAATAGCATTCAAGGCTTAACGCTCAACCGCTGCTGATGCGCGCTAAAGTCCGGTACTGCGCGCTGATAAGCCTGCTGTAACAAAGTGGAATGCACAATAAAATCTGCGGTGGCGCTATTACAGGCCACCGGGATATTCCAGACCACTGCAAGTCGGATCAGGGCTTTGACATCCGGATCATGCGGTTGTGATGACAGTGGATCCCAGAAAAAAATCAACCAATCAATTTTTTGCTCGGCGATCAGGGCGCCAATTTGTTGATCGCCGCCTAAGGGACCACTGGCAAAACAGTGGACCGGCTGCGCCAATGCGCAACTGAGCAAACGGCCTGTGGTGCCGGTGGCGTATAAGGTTTTATCTTGGAAAAAGCCGGCATGTCGCTCCACCCATTGGATCAGTTCGGCTTTTTTTCCATCATGGGCCACCAGTGCTATTGATTTCATTCAGTATCCCTCTTTTGGCTGCGACAATAAGTTCGGATGGCAGAAGGTAGCAATCCAGCCACGGCAGCATAAGATCGATTCGTGCGCAGCGCACCAAAAAAAAGCCCGGCAAAGCCGGGCAAACAACCAAGGTCCACGTAAAACTCAGTTATTGGTTCACGATGCGTTTCATCGCCGTCATGTAACCACGTAATTTTTTACCCACGATTTCCACCGGGTGCTGGCGGATAGCCTCATTGACTGCAATCAAGCGGATATTATCCACGCCAGTGTGAGCGGCATTGAGTCCGCGGCCAAGCAATTCTGGACTGATGGTATTGACCAGTTCGCGCAGCAGTGGCACTGCAGCGTTGGCAAACAGGTAGTTACCATATTCAGCGGTATCGCTAATCACCACATTCATTTCATACAAGCGTTTGCGCGCAATGGTATTGGCGATCAGCGGTGTTTCATGTAATGACTCATAATAAGCTGATTCTTCGACAATACCGGCTTCCACCATGGTTTCAAACGCCAGTTCTACCCCAGCTTTCACCATCGCCACCAATAATAGTGCGCGGTCAAAATAATCTTGTTCGGCAATCTGTTCGGCTGAAACTGGCGCATTTTCAAAGCCACTTTGTCGGGTTTCTTCCCGCCAGCCTAACAGCTGTTGGTCGTCATTGGCCCAGTCTGCCATCATGGTGGCTGAGAACTGACCCGAAATAATGTCATCCATATGCTTGGCAAACAGCGGTCTTAACAGACCTTTTAACTGCTCAGCCAACTCAAAGGTTTTGATTTTGGCCGGATTTGACAGTCGGTCCATCATGTTGGTGATGCCACCGTGCTTCAGCGCTTCGGTGATAGTTTCCCAACCGTATTGGATCAATTTGGCGGCATAACCTGCTTCATAACCATCAGCCACTAATTTGTCATAAGCTAAAATAGCGCCGGTTTGTAACATGCCACACAAAATGGTTTGTTCACCCATTAAATCTGATTTCACTTCAGCGACAAAACTTGATTCCAACACGCCAGCACGGTCACCACCTGTCGCCGAAGCATAAGCTTTGGCAATCGCCAGACCACGGCCTTGCGGGTCGTTTTCCGGATGCACTGCAATCAGGGTTGGCACGCCAAAACCACGTTTATATTCTTCCCGCACCTCAGTGCCCGGACATTTCGGCGCCACCATAATCACCGTGATATCAGGCCGGATTTGGGTGCCTTCTTCGACAATATTAAAGCCATGCGAATAAGCCAAGGTCGCACCTTGTTTCATCAAAGGCATCACAGCGTTCACCACAGAGGTATGCTGCTTATCCGGCGTCAGGTTTAACACTAAATCAGCGGTTGGGATCAACTGCTCATAAGTCCCCACCACAAAACCATTCTGGCTGGCCTGAACAAAAGATTTGCGTTGCTGCGCAATGGCATCAGCCCGCAATGCATAAGAGATATCCAGCCCGGAATCACGCATATTCAGGCCCTGATTTAAGCCTTGCGCACCACAACCGACAATGACAACTTTCCAGCCTTGCAGTAAGGTACAACCGTCAGCAAATTCTTCTTTTTGCATGAAACGGCATTTGCCCAGCTGGGTTAACTGCTGACGCAGATTCAGTGTGTTGAAATAATTTGCCATAATGCTGTACCTGAATAAGTTAGTTGCCGGTGGCTGAGGTCGCAACACGACCGTCCAAGCTCTGGGCCGAACAACGCGTGTGGCTGCGTTGTTTTGATGGACAGAGCATAGGCCAGTGTTCATGTTGCGTGAAGTGATATATTATCAAGACAGCATTTCATTTTTTGCAATATTGATTGCGGCATTGGGGCTAAGCCTAGCCCCAACTAGCCAACAGACACAGGATTTTTGATGGATATTCGCAGCGCCCAGCTGTTTTTGCATCTAGCCAGCAGCTTAAATTTCAGTAAAACCAGCGAGCAGTTGTATGTCAGTCCCTCGACTTTGACCCGGATCATTCAGCGGATGGAAGAAGACTTAGGGGTGCAATTATTCAGCCGGGACAATCGTTCGGTCCGACTGACGCCAGCAGGCAGTCGCTTTGTGCAGTTTGTGAAGAAATATCTGGAAGACTGGCATCAGCTCCAGGTCGATTTGGCGCTGACCAGTACTGAACTGCAAGGCCAATTGCGGCTGTTTTGTACCGTCACCGCCAGTTATAGCCATTTACCCGCCATTCTGGATAAATTCCGGCTGTTGTGCCCCAAGGCGGAAATCCAACTGACCACCGGTGATGCCGCCGCCGCCCTGGAAAAAGTCCGGCAGGATGAAGCCGATGTGGCATTGGCAGTCTATCCGCCGAACCTACCATTGAATATTGCCTTCAGTCGCATCGCCCAACTGCCATTACAATTAATAGCACCGGTGATCCCATGTAAAACCAATGACTTATTGGCGCAAAACCCGATACCCTGGCAAGAGATCCCGATGATAGTCCCAGATCATGGTCCGGCCCGCAGCCGCTTGGATCAATGGCTGAAACACGCCGGCATCACCCCGAGTATCGTCGCCAAAGTCGAAGGACATGAAGCCATGGTCAGTATGGTCGCGCTTGGCACCGGCGTTGCCATAGCTCCAGATGCCGTGGTGGTGCACAGCCCGGTAAGGGATCGGGTACGGGCGTTGTCGCTGGATTATCAGTTTGAGCCTTTTGAACTGGGTATTTGTATGCAGTCCAAGCGTTTGCACGAACCGCTGATGCGGACTTTCTGGCAAGTGGCATCGGGTTGAACCTGAATGATGGGGCTAGGTCTGGCGCCGTGTCTTGTTCCAACAGGAACAATAGGGTCAGCGTGAGGACCTGCCCCCTTAGTTCAAACTTATTTAATCACCCGCAAATGCGAGGTCTTTTTGTCGCCTGCCGGCTTGGTCGCTTCGGTCTTGGCAGATTCAGTCGCAACGTTTCCAGCTACTGTTGGCTCAGGTGCTGCGGTATCAGCCACCAGTCCCAGTGCCGGCGCTGCCGGTTCATCCTCAAGTTCTAATTCCGCCAGGTCTTCCGCGGTCAGCTCTTCATCCTCTTCTTCGGCGGTAAACATAGTGCCGGCACCGTTTTCACGGGCATAAATCGCCAGTACGGCGCGCTGCGGAATATTCAGTGCAAAAGGACTGCCGCCAAAGCGGGCATTAAAAGTGACCGCATCATTGCCAAGCACTAAATTACCCACAGCTGACGGGTTAATATTCAGCACAATCTGGCCATTCTGCACATGTTGT
Organism: Rheinheimera sp. B2H12; assembly: GCF_059620065.1. Taxonomy (NCBI): domain Bacteria; kingdom Pseudomonadati; phylum Pseudomonadota; class Gammaproteobacteria; order Chromatiales; family Chromatiaceae; genus Rheinheimera; species Rheinheimera sp. B2H12. Next base: position 4,341,979 of record NZ_CM184363.1, read on the forward strand.
AACGGCACCCGCACACCAGGCAGGGTGGCGTCTACCACCAGATAAGGGGTTAGATTGTTATCGACAATCCATTCATAAAAGGCTCTTAACAAATAAGGCCGGTTTGGGGTCATTTTCATCATGCTGTTACCTGCTATAGCTGCTGCCGCGACGGATATCCCGTTCGGCTTCGGTCAGCGACTGTTGGAAGCCGTCACGTTCAAACAACCGGATCATATAATTTTTCAGCTCTTTACTGCCAGGGCCTGACAACTCAATACCCAACAGCGGTAAACGCCATAATAACGCCGCCATATAACAATCGAGGAAACTGTATTCTTCACTCATAAAATAAGCGGTTTCCTGAAATAACGGCGCTATCGATAATAAACTTTCGCGTAAATCACGTCTGGCCTCGGCGGCATCATCAGTGTCTTGCAGAATTTTTTCTGCCATGCCGTACCAGTCATGTTTGATCCGATACAACATCAAGCGGGTTTTTCCCCGTTCAACCGGATAAACCGGTAATAACGGTGGATGCGGGAATCGTTCGTCCAGATACTCCATAATGATATCGGCCTGGTATAACGCCAGGTCCCGATCGAGCAAGGTTGGCAAGGAGCCATATGGATTTACTTCGTACACATCTTCCGGCAAATTATCCCGGCTGACCAGCAGAATATCGGCACTAATCCCTTTTTCTGCCAGTACCATTCTGACCTGATGGCTGTACATATCGTTGGCAGCCGTAAACAACGTCATCGCAGCACGTCTGTTGGCAGATATTGCCATGAATTCCTCCGGATAATTTGAAACGGCAAAGGGGCCCACAGGCCCCTTCACGAATAGTCAGTCACTGACTCAGTGGACGTCTTTCCAGTATTCTTTCTTCAGCAGGAAAGCCAGCACGAAGAAGATTAATAAGAAAATCATCACTTTAATCCCAAGACTGCGGGATTCCAGTTTAGAAGGTTCACCGGTATATTCCAGGTAATTCACCAGATCTGCCACAGCGCGGTCATACTCTTCCGGGCTCAGCTCACCTGATTCATCCGCCACAATACCGACGTACACTTCTTTCGATTCCCCATCAACCAGGCGGGTTTCATACTTCTTGCTTGGCACACCCTGTAGTTCCTGCAGCACGTGCGGCATACCGACCAGCGGGAACACTTCGTTGTTGACGCCAAAAGGACGGCTTGGGTCGACGTAGAAGGAACGCAGATAGGTATAGATCCAGTCCGGACCCCGTACCCGTGCCACGTTGGTTAAATCTGGTGGTGGAGCACCAAACCAGCGTGCCAAATCAGCTTTTGGTGCCGAGTTTTTAATAAAGTCACCGACTTTATTGGCGGTAAAAGCCAGTTCTTGCATACCCACTTCATCTGGAATACCCAAATCACGGAAAGTCCGTGAATAACGTTGGTATTCCATCTGGTGACAGCCCAGACAGTAGTTCTGGAACATCTTGGCGCCACGCTGCAGCGACTCTTTGTCGTGCAGGTCAATCGGCGCTTTGTCCAGATGTACCACGTGCCCTCCTGCTGCCAACGCAGCAGAAGAAGCTACCAGAGCCAGTACTGAGAATAACTGTTTCAGCATTATGATAACCTCACAGGCAGTGGCTTGGTTTTTTCATTTTTACTGTATAACCACAGCAAACCAAAGAACGCGAAATAAGTGAAAGAGAAAATTTGTGCCAGCAGCGTGTAAGTTGGCGTCGCAGGTAACACACCGAGCACCCCCAGCACCACGAAGCTGATACAGAAGTTCACCAGGTTCCATTTGTGAAAGTTGCTGCGGTAACGAACTGAACGAACCGGACAACGATCTAACCATGGCAATAACGCCAGGAAAATAATCGCCAGGAACATAAAGATAGCGCCAAATAACTGATCAGGCACAGCCCGTAAAATGGCATAGAACGGCGTAAAGTACCAAACCGGAGCAATGTGATCAGGTGTTTTCATCGGGTTAGCCGGTTCAAAGTTTGGTGGCTCTAAGAAGAAACCACCACCTTCTGGTGCGAAGAAAATCACCGCACAGAACACCAACAGGAAACCGACCACACCAACAATATCCTTCACCGTGTAATAAGGGTGGAAAGGAATGGCATCGACGATAATTTTCTTACCGCCTTTGGTGAAATACTCATGGAAAGTAAATTTATCCGACACGTTATTTTCAATCTTGCTGCCATCATTTGGCCGCTTCACATCAATACCGTCCGGGTTATTTGAGCCCACTTCGTGCAGAGCAATAATATGCAGGAACACTAAGATCACCAGCACTAATGGCAGTGCAATCACGTGTAAAGCAAAGAAACGGTTTAAGGTGGCGCCAGAAATAACATAGTCACCCCGGATCCACAGCGTTAAATCATCACCAATGCCCGGAATAACACCGAAAATAGAGATAATAACCTGAGCACCCCAGAATGACATTTGGCCCCATGGCAGTAAATAACCCATGAAAGCTTCAGCCATCAGCACCAGGAAAATCAACATCCCGAAGATCCACAGTAATTCGCGTGGTTTCTGGTAAGAACCGTACATCATGCCGCGCAGCATGTGCAGGTAAACAACGACGAAGAAGGCAGATGCACCGGTACTGTGCATATAACGCAGCAGCCAGCCGTAGTCGACGTCACGCATAATGTATTCAACTGAGGCAAAAGCGCGTTCAGCAGAAGGTTCGAAGTTCATGGTTAACCAGATGCCTGTAACAATCTGGTTGACCAGTACTAACATCGCCAGCGAACCGAAGAAGTACCAGAAGTTGAAGTTTTTTGGCGCCGGGTACTGCATGACGTGGAGGTTCATTTTCTCCATAAACGGCATGCGGTATTCGATCCAGCTCATCAGATTTTTAAACATCAGGCAGTCCCCTCGTCAGCACCGATCAATAACATAGTGTCATTATCGGTAAACATATATGGTGGGATCATCAGGTTTTTCGGGGCCGGCACGCCAGAGAACACCCGACCAGCCATATCATAGGTTGAACCATGGCATGGACAGAAGAAACCTGAAGGTAAACCTTCAACATGGGCATCAAAATCACTGAGTTTATAGGTTGGAGAACATCCGAGGTGAGTACAGATCCCCACGGCCACAAAAATCTCCGGTTTAATAGACCGATGCTGATTTTTGGCGTAAGCCGGTTGTTGTTCTTCGTCAGATGCCGGGTCACGCAATTGACCTTCAACTTTGGCAAGCTGTTCTAACATCTCAGGCGTACGTTTTACGACCCAAACCGGTTTGCCACGCCATTCTACCCGAATTAACTGACCTGGCTCGAGTTTGCTGATATTGGCGGTCACAGCTGCACCAGCTTGTTTGGCCTTCTCACTCGGATTCCAGGACGCAATAAAGGGAACAGCAGCTCCAACAGCACCAACGCCACCTACCACTGAGGTTGCGATAGTGAGGAAGCGACGGCGACCATGATCGACTGGCGCATTGCTCATCCACTCATCTCCACGTTTACGCTTAATTTGTGACCAATTTAAGCGGCTGAATTACAGCGATTATTATAAGTTGAAAAATACGGCGGATCATAATGAAAAGCCCTGCCTGATACAAGGATTTAGGCAGATTCTCTTGGGTTCTCAGGAGTATTTTTTTGGCTTTTGTTTGATCCGGCACAAGTCGGTGCCGCCGGGGTCAGATTTTTACAAAATACTAACGCCATGACACCGAGTTGCGTTCTTTATACGCAGAAACTATAGCAGTAGCTTATAAAAAACGCTTGTTACTGATCGCGTCACTGTCAAGCAAAATAACCAGCAGCGGGCGCTGTCAGCTAAAAAACACAAAGGCCGCTAGGCGGCCTTTGTTAACTGTCAAATCAGCAGCTTATTTCTTTTTCGCTTTTGGATTTGGCAAGTCAGTGATTGAACCTTCGTAAATTTCAGCCGCTAAGCCGATGGATTCATTCAGTGTCGGGTGAGCATGGATAGTCAGCGCGATATCTTCGGCATCAGCGCCCATTTCTACCGCTAAACAGATTTCACCCAGCATTTCACCGGCATTGATACCAACAATAGCGCCACCCAGAATACGGTGGGTTTCTTTGTCGAAAATCAGCTTGGTGAAACCTTCAGTCCGGGCTGAAGCGATAGCACGACCAGAAGCGGCCCACGGGAAAGTTGCAGTATCAACAGCGATACCTTTTTCCTTGGCTTCTTTCTCCGTCAGACCCACCCAGGCCATTTCCGGATCTGTGTAAGCCACAGATGGAATGCAACGTGGGTCGAAGAAGTGTTTCAGACCAGAGATAACTTCAGCCGCCACATGACCTTCATGCACAGCTTTGTGTGCCAGCATTGGCTGACCAATCACATCACCGATAGCAAAAATATGCGGCACGTTGGTCCGTAATTGTTTGTCAACATTGATAAAACCACGTTCATCAACATTGACACCTGCTTTGGTTGCATCCAGCAGATTGCCGTTTGGACGACGACCAACTGCCACTAAAATTTTGTCAAAACGAACCGGTGCAGCTGGGGCGTTTTTGCCTTCAAAGGTCACATACAGACCATCCGCTTTGGCTTCAACAGCCACCACTTTGGTCGACAGCATGATGTTAAAATTGTCTTTGTTGTACTTGGTGTACACTTTGACCAGGTCAGTATCGGCTGCTGGCACTAACTGATCAGCAAACTCAACCACTGATACTTTAGAACCCAGTGCACGATACACAGTCCCCATTTCCAAACCGATGATACCGCCGCCTAACACCAGCATTTCACCAGGGATGTCTTTTAATTCCAGTGCGCCGGTTGAATCGATGATGCGTGGATCATCTTTTGGCATAAATGGCAGCGCGACTGGCTCAGAACCGGCAGCGATAATGGCTTGATCAAAAGTAATAGTGGTATCGCCAACCTGCAGGGTGTTGGCACCGGTGAATTTACCGTAGCCAGTAACCACTTTCACTTTGCGCATTTTTGACATGCCCGCCAGACCATTGGTCAGCTGGCCAACCACTTTGTCTTTCCAGGCGCGGATCTTATCCAGATCAATTTGTGGTGTACCAAAAGTCACACCGTGAGAAGCCATGTCGCGGGCATCATCAATCACTTTGGCAACATGTAATAAAGCTTTGGACGGGATACAGCCAACATTTAAACAAACACCACCAAGTGTGCTGCGTGCTTCAACTAAAGTGACTTCCAGACCTAAGTCAGCTGCACGGAAAGCAGCAGAGTATCCACCAGGGCCTGCGCCCAACACCACAACTTGCGTTTTGATTTCGTTGCTCATCGTTGTACCTTTTTATCTTTTGCTCAGATAGCCGTCTAAAACAGGCGGCCAGGAAATAAAGTGGCGGAATTTTATCACCCTGCCTGAAAGATGTCCCGTAACTTTTCAGCTCAAACATCAGGCTGGTCATGAAAACGGCCAGCCTTACAGGCAAAGTGCGACCAATCACATAATGATTTGGCGGATATCCGCTAAATAAGATGCCAGCGTCGCAGTAAAGCGTGCTGCCAGCGCACCATCGATCACGCGGTGATCATAGGACACTGACAACGGCACCATCAGCCGCGGCTCAAACTCTTTACCATTCCATTTTGGTTTGATGTCAGATTTTGACACGCCCAGAATGGCCACTTCAGGCGCGTTGACGATTGGCGTAAAGGCCGTACCGCCAATACCACCCAGGCTGGAAATGGTGAAACACCCACCTTGCATATCCGCTGCTGTCAGCTTGCCTTCACGCGCTTTGACAGAAATCTCCTGCAACTCGCGCGACAGTTCGATAATGCCTTTTTTATTGACATCACGCACCACCGGCACCACCAGGCCATTCGGTGTATCCACCGCAATGCCTAAGTGCACGTATTTCTTCAGGATGAGGCTGGCACCATCGTCTGACAGTGAGCTGTTAAAGGTTGGGAATTCTTCCAGTGCCTTGGCCACCGCTTTCATGATAAAGACCAATGGGGTGTACTTGACGCCCATTTTCTTTTTGTCCGCCAGCGCATTTTGTTCTTTGCGGAATTCTTCCAAGCTGGTGATATCCGCTTCATCAAACTGCGTCACATGCGGAATGCGCACCCAATTCCGATGTAAGTTGGCGCCAGAGAGTTTCTGAATACGAGACAGTGGTTTTTCTTCCACCGCACCGAACTTGCTGAAATCTACTTTTGGCCACGGGATCAGATCAAAACCAACACTGTTACCGCTGCTACTAACCGCACCTTTACCGGCGGCGACCTGCGCAATAATGTTTTTCACGTAGTTTTGCACGTCTTCGCGCTGGACCCGGCCTTTGCGGGCTGTGCCAGTGACTTTTGACAAATCAACGCCAAATTCGCGCGCTAAGCGACGAACGACAGGTGAGGCGTGGGCGTAAGCCTGATTCTCAACAAAACCTGTGTTTGCTGGCGCAGCGGCTGGTGTTGCTGCAGCTACGGCAACTGGAGCTACCGGCGCAGTGGTCACAGCAACAGCAGCAGGTGCCGCAGCGGCCACTGGCGCCACTGCAGCGGCAGGAGCTGGTGCTGCAGCCCCAGTGCTAAACACAAACACCAGCGAACCGGTTGATACTTTGTCGCCGACTTTGACTTTAATTTCGGCTACAGTCCCGGCAAAAGGTGCCGGCACTTCCATCGCGGCTTTATCGCCTTCGACGTTCAGCAGCGATTGGTCCGCTTTGACCACATCGCCGACCTTGACCATGATTTCAGTGACTTCAACCGCATCACCACCGATATCCGGCACTTTCACGTCCTGCAAAGTGGCGACAGCCGGGGCGGCAGGCGCAGCAACGGCCGCGACCGGCGCCACTGCTGCAGCTGCTATAACGGGCGCTGCAGTTTCAGCCGCACCGGCAAATACCATAATCAGCGAACCGGTTTTGACTTTATCACCGGCTTTGACCCGCACTTCCTGCACCACACCGGCTTGCGGGGCTGGTACTTCCATCGCGGCTTTATCACCTTCCACACTTAACAAGGACTGATCCAGCGTTACGGTATCACCGGCTTTGACCAGAACTTCTGTCACTTCAACTTCATCTGCACCAATATCTGGTACGAAAATTTCAATGCTCATTACAAATCCTCTTAGGCGAACAGCGGGTTTGGCTTGTTGGTGTCAATGCCAAAACGAACGATGGCATCGCTGACCAGCTGCTTGTCAATTTCACCTTGTTTCGCCAGCTCACGTAACGATGCCAGCACGATATAACCGGCGTTCACTTCAAAGTGACGACGCAGATTTTCGCGGCTGTCAGAGCGGCCGAAACCATCAGTGCCCAGTACCTTGTAAGATACTGCCGGGACAAAAGCCCGTACCTGTTCAGCGTAGTTTTTAATGTAATCAGTTGCAGCAATCACTGGTGCCTGGCCCAATACAGTGGCCAGATACGGTACTTTTTCCGCATCGTTCGGGTGCAGCATATTGTGACGCTCACAATCCTGGCCATCGCGTGCCAATTCGTTAAAGGACGTCACAGAGAACACGTCAGAGCCAATGCCATATTCTTCACTGAGGATTTCAGCGGCACGGCGCACTTCATTCAGGATGGTGCCTGAACCCAGTAACTGCACTTTGGCTTTGTTGCCCACCAGCGTTTCCAGCTTGTAAATACCACGGCGGATACCTTCTTCGGCACCTTGTGGCATCGCCGGGTGATGATAGTTTTCGTTCATCACTGTGATGTAGTAATAGAGGTTCTCCTGCGCCGGGCCGTACATCCGACGGATACCGTCCTGGATAATTACAGCCAATTCATAGGCATAGGTTGGGTCGTACGAAATACAGTTCGGGACTGTACCGGCCAGAATATGGCTGTGACCGTCTTCGTGTTGTAAACCTTCACCGTTTAAGGTGGTGCGACCCGCAGTGGCGCCTAACAGGAAACCACGGGCTTGCTGATCACCGGCCAACCAGGCCATATCACCGACGCGCTGAAAGCCAAACATCGAATAATAAATGTAGAACGGGATCATCGGCAGATCGTTGGTGCTGTAAGACGTTGCCGCCGCCACCCAGGATGCCATCGCGCCCAGTTCGTTAATACCTTCCTGCAACACCTGACCTGAAGTTTCTTCTTTATAATAAGAAACAATAGCGCGGTCTTCCGGCGTGTAAGTCTGACCATGCGGGTTATAGATACCGATTTGACGGAACAAACCTTCCATCCCGAAGGTACGGGCTTCATCGGCAATAATTGGCACAATTTGCTGACCGATATTGGCATCTTTTAACAGGATATTCAGACCACGGACAAAAGCCATGGTGGTTGAAATTTCCCGTTTTTGTTCTTCCAGTAAACCTTCAAAGGCCGGTAATTCTGGCAGCGTCAGGGCTTTGGTGAAGTTCGGTAACCGCACTGGGGTATAGCCATTCAGTGCCGCACGACGGGCATGCAGATACTGATGTTCTGCTGAACCTTCCGGCAGTTGAATATATGGCAGCGACTGTACATCGTCTTCGCTGATATAGTCTTCCAGACTCAGGCGCTTGCGAATTTGCAGCACATGGGTCATGTCCATTTTCTTCACCTGGTGGGCAATGTTTTTGCCTTCAGCTGCTTCACCCATACCATAACCTTTGATGGTTTTGGCCAGGATCACGGTTGGACGACCTTTGGTCTCTTGCGCCGCTTTAAATGCTGCGTACAGTTTGGAAGGTTCATGACCGCCACGTTTTAACGCGAAAATTTCTTCATCCGTCATATCGGCAACCAGGGCCGCTGTTTCCGGGTAACGACCGAAGAAGTGCTGACGCACGTAAGCGCCATCTTTGGCTTTATAGGTCTGATAGTCACCGTCGACCGTTTCGTTCATCAGCTCCAGCAGCTTGCCAGTGGTATCTTTGGCCAGCAACTTGTCCCAGCCACTGCCCCACACCACTTTAATCACATTCCAGCCAGCGCCACGGAACAGACCTTCCAGTTCCTGAATGATTTTACCATTGCCCATCACCGGGCCATCTAACCGCTGCAGGTTACAGTTGACCAGGAAACATAGGTTATCCAGTTTTTCCCGCGCCGCAAACGACAGCGAACCACGGCTTTCTGGCTCGTCCATCTCACCATCACCGAGGAAAGCATAAACGCGTTGTTGGCTGGTATCTTTCAGACCACGACCATTTAAGTACTTGAGGAAACGGGCCTGATAAATAGAGGTGATTGGGCCTAACCCCATCGACACTGTCGGGAATTGCCAGAATTCCGGCATCAGTTTTGGATGCGGGTAAGAAGATAAACCTTCGCCACCGACTTCCTGACGGAAATTATCGAGCTGATCGGCAGTTAACCGGCCTTCGACAAAAGCACGGGCATAAATACCTGGCGAGATATGGCCTTGATAATACACTAAATCGCCGCCGTCTTTTTCGTTTGGTGCGCGGAAGAAGTGGTTAAAACAAGTTTCATAAAATGCGGCAGAAGACTGGTAAGACGCCATATGGCCGCCCAATTCCAGTTCTTTTTTCGATGCCCGCAGCACGATCATGATGGCATTCCAGCGGATGATCGAACGAATGCGTTTTTCCAGATTCACATCGCCCGGATAAGCGGGTTCCTGCTGTGGCGGAATAGTATTGATATAGTTGGTGGTGATACCGGTTGGCATGGCCACACCGTCCAGCCGGGCTTGTTCCAGCACCTGTTCTAACAGAAACTGCGCACGTTCCACGCCTTCAGTACGAACTACAGATTCAAGGGCTTCTAACCATTCTTTGGTTTCGAGCGCGTCGATGTCAATTTTACTGACTTCAGACATATCAAGTTTCCTTTATTCCGGACCTGCCAGCAGCAGGTTGTTATTGTATGAAAAGTAAGCTAGCTCAAGTCAGTTCGTTTGTGAACGACGCAGCGAGCGTGCAAGGCGTGAGCGTTCCCGGTCGGCTTCCAGCAAAGCCTCTTCGATATAGGCTAAGTGGCTGTTACTGGCTTGCCGGGCTTGTTCCGGTTCACCATTGATCACCGCTTCCATTAACCGTTGCCGATGTGAATTCAGCTGACTCACGATTCCGTCTTTTTGCCGCAGAACTTCAAGGTTGAGTTTGATGTTCTGCTCCACCAGCGGTGTTAAACCGCGTACCAGATGCAGCAACACCACATTATGCGATGCTGCTGCCACTGCTAAATATAAACTGCCGACTGCCCGGGCTTCTGCATCCAGATCCTGTTGCTGCTGGGCGGCGCAGATATCGTCATACTTCTGTTTAATTTGTGCAAAATCGGTGCTGGTGCCACGTAAGGCAGCGTAATAAGCACAAATACCTTCCAGCGCATGCCGGAACTCCAGTAAATCAAATTGTGACTCCGGATGACGGCCAATCAGCTCAAACAGCGGATCAGTGAGACCACCCACCAGATTGTCACAAACATAAGTGCCACCGCCTTGTTTGCGGCTGACCAAACCTTTGGCTTCCATTTTTTGCAAAGCTTCGCGCAGACTGGGTCTGGATACATCAAACTGCTCCGCCAGTTCGCGCTCGGTCGGTAATTTCTGACCAGGTGCAAAAGTGCCTTCCAGCAGCATATGCTCCAACTGCTCGACAATACGGTCCGATAATTTGGCAGGTTTGATTTTCAGTGTATTCATCCGCGTCCCGCTGATTCAGTCCGGCAGCACACTAATAGCGTGCTCGTTCGCTTGTGGTTGGAGGCTGGCAATCTTTCGCGTGCACCGGCCCCTGCCATCAGGTAAATTGGTAAGACCAATTTACAGTAAGCGGCCATAAGGTAACAGAAAGCGTAGTTGAAGTAAATTCAACAGCACAGGAATAGCGCAGCACACTGCTAAATAGCTAGAGTTATAACTCTAAAATTAGCGAAAAATGCCAACGCCACCCAATTGGTCAGACCAATAGCTGGCGCTGCGATTGACAGCCCGGCTTCGCTTGCTGCCCGCATGGCAACAGCGAAAGCCGAACGAGAGTGGATCAGGACAATAAACCGCTTAAGGTCAGAACTGCGACTAAGGCTAAGAAAAACAGGATATTACGTTTTGCTAACTGCACCAGACTGCAACTTTCATCACTGCCATTGGTTTGCTCAACCGCTAAAGGCTCGGCAGCTTGTGCCACCTCAGTCAGCACCTGTTCTGCTGGCGTAGTCAGATCGGCGGCATAACTTAATAATGTGGCGGAGGCTTTAGAAAAATGACCAACGAGGGCAAAACCAACGCCAAATAACCGTGCTGGCAGCCAGTCCGCTAAATGCGATAAATCCTGTGCCACAGTGCGCAGATATTGCTCAGCCTGTGACTGAGCTGCCGGCACCTGTTCTGGCTCTGCCGTTGCTGGTTCAGCATCGCCCAATGGCACTGCTTGGGGCGCCTGCTGGCTGCTACTGGCTGCAGCTGTAGCAACTGGCGTTTCAGTCTCAGCCAGTACTGTCGTGGTTGCCGCCGCTGTTTCCGGCAGATAACTGGCAGGTTCGGCCAACTGACGCAAAGTAGCGTAAGCAATAGCGCCAAAAGCACCTAACAGCGCAAACCAGAACAACACCGCCGCATAATATTTAAAATTCAGCCAGACCAGCAACTGGCCATGGGTCAGCTCGGTTGAACTGACACCTGCTTGCTGCCGGATTTGCTGCATCACCAGAAAAGCGGCTTGTTGATCACCACGCGCCTGAGCATTCAGATACTGTTTATACAGTTGACGGTAATGCCAACAGCCGATGCAAACCAGTAACACCAGGGTATTCACCACCAGTGTCAGCAACCAGAAATCAGCCAGCGCCAGCACCACTGTGACCAGCAATGCCGGCAATAACCACCATAAAAATACGCCGTAGGCATGCTGCTGTAAGATCGCCAGCACACCCCGCTCTGACAACCGCAGATAAGGCCGGACATAACTTAACCACTGCCAGGGCTGGCTCCGCACCGCCAGTCGTTCAATGATCAATGCAATCAACATACATATCAGGGTCATCCGCTTATCTCCTTGCTGCTGCCGCTATTTTGCTGGGCAGACTTCAATCGTTGGGCCAGGGCACTGCGAAAAGCAACCCAGTCAAATGCCGGGCCGGGATCCGTCTTGCGTCCGGGCGCGATGTCACTATGACCGGCAATATCACCGGCCGCTAAGGTTGGAAACTGCTGATACAGCAACTGACAGAGTTCAAGCAGCGACTGATATTGCGCCTCGGTATAAGGTTCATCATCAGTCCCTTCCAGTTCAATACCAATGGAAAAATCGTTACATTTATCGCGGCCGCGCCATAGACTGAGGCCAGCATGCCAGGCTCTGGCGGTAAAAGGTACATATTGCCAGATGCGGCCATCACGGAAGATGACACAGTGCGCGGACACCCGCACATCTTTTAATCTGGCAAAATAAGGATGAACATTGCAATCGAGCTGGCCGGCAAAAAAATCATCAATATAAGGCGTACCGTACTGACCTGGCGGCAAACTGATATTGTGGATCACCAACAACTCAATGTCACAACCCTCAGGCCGCTGATCCCAATGCTGGCAGGGCCGGCGGGTGATCGGCAGCGTTGAGCTGTCCGCCTGTTCGGCGATTAAATGAGCTTCAGACTGTTTTTGCAATTCAGTGCCACGCTGTTTATGCTATGACCCTATTGTCAGCGCTGAGTGAACTGAATGCAAGCACCTGATCCTTCTGTGAATGATCCAAGCAAAAAACTGGGCAAAAGTTTTGCGCTGATTGCCTGGCTGTTGGTTATGGCACTGGTCTATTTGTTTTTTGCCGAAGCGATAGAGCAGAAACTTAATCCGAACCAGCAACTGCGCAGCAGCCGTGACGCCAGCGGTCATGCCAGGGTCACGCTGACCCGCAATGCCAAAGGTCATTATGTCGGCATTTTACAGCTCAATGGTCAGCCGGTGCAGTTTTTGCTCGATACCGGCGCAACTCAGGTCGCAGTGTCAGCCCAGGTCGCCCAGCGCACTGGCATGAAAAAAGGTCAGGCGCATCAGGTGTCCACCGCCAATGGCATCACCACGGCTTACCAAAGCGAAATCACTGAACTCAGGCTGGGTGATATTGTGTTTTACAATTTACCCGCCAGCATAGTGCCCAATTTACCAGGCTCGGAAATATTGCTAGGAATGAGTGCGCTAAAACATTTAGAATTCGCCCAACAAGCTAATCAACTGCAACTGGTACAAAAGAATCCATGATGACAGCTCAACACCCCGAAGTCCCGCTGAGTCAGCAGGAACGTCTGCAACAGGAAATTCGCCGTGGCGTCAGCCATGCGCTGGCAGAAGACTTAGGTTATCTGCCCTTGTTACAGGGCGATATCACCGCCTCCTTAATCCCTGAACAACAACAAGCGATCGCGACTATTATCACCCGGGAAGATTGTGTGATTTGTGGTGTCGATTGGGTCGAAGAAGTGTTTCAGCAATTGTCCGAGCAAGTGGTGTTGCAATGGCATGTCAAAGACGGTGACGAAGTTAAAGCCAATACCCTGCTGGTTGAAATCAGTGGCCCGGCACGGATTTTACTGACCGGTGAACGCACTGCACTGAACTTTCTGCAAACCTTAAGTGGCACGGCCACGACGACAGCACGTTATGTCGCCTTATTGGCTGGTAGCAAAACCCGGTTACTGGATACCCGCAAAACCCTGCCTGGCATGCGTTTGGCACAAAAGTATGCGGTCAGCTGTGGTGGCGGTAAAAATCACCGCATTGGTCTGTATGATGCGTTTTTAATTAAAGAGAATCATATTGCCGCCGCCGGTGGTATCACGCCTGCGGTGCAGGCAGCGCGGCAAAACTTTCCGGGTAAACCGGTTGAAGTAGAAGTGGAAGATCTGACCGAGCTGGAACAGGCGCTGAAGGCGCAGGCTGATATTATTATGCTGGATAACTTTCATATCGCCGATATTCAGCAAGCCGTGCAGCTCAACCAGGGCCGCGCCAAACTGGAAGTCTCGGGCAATATCACCAGCGAGGCACTGAAAGCACTCAGCAGCACCGGGGTAGATTTTATCTCCAGCGGTGCTTTAACCAAAAACGTGCAGGCCATTGATTTATCGATGCGACTGCGGACACTGTAAGTCGGGTCTTGGTCGGAGGCCAATTCGCAGCGCCCTTTTTGCTGCCGGATTGGCTTTGACAGTTAGAGCAGTCTCGACATCTGGCGCCTAACATGACGGCAGAATATGCTGACATAACATGGCGGCACAATAGACCAGGCCGAACTCAGCACCAATCTATCGGTCGGATTGAGCACGATGTGCGACACGGCGCTAAGCGTCGGGGCAGTCCGACCAGCATCACAGAGAAAGCTTGCTGTAAGGCATGTTGCACTGCCACGTCGAGTTGGACATTGGACTCAATGCCGTGAGCAACCTTAGCAAGAGCCCGCGACTTTTTCTCGACGACACCGGCTGCACCAACTTTCGGTTACTTTCGAAACCATCAACTGCCGTGGTGGGCAGTTTTTAACGCACAGCCCAGGCAAAATCACTGCGGACCTGGGTTATTTTTTGTCACAGTTGAACACCGCATGCCGCTTAATCGTGCCTGGATTGCCACTTTGTGCCGGGCTAAAACAACGGACGCAGTAAAAATTTGTCTGTATCGCAACATTGCCATCAACACAAGATCTGCGGCTGTTTCAGCGATTTTTACCAACTCTTAGCCATCTTAGCGGCTAGCGTCCTTGAGACTGTGGTCACGAAAGCAAGCAGCAGCTCAGCAGTCTTAGTCACACCAGATGGCAGCATAGTGCAGAAATAAAGTAACTATATTGTTTCCTACATTAGATAAAGCAAAATAATAATAGCAATATCATACTGATATATGAATTTTATTCTTTAATATCATTAAAAGTCTGGTTGCCATTATTTTCGATAGCTATTGTTTGAAAAAAAGCGAAAATTAAAAATTATTGATATAAATCAAATGGATAATTAAAAATGAAATAATTATTTACAAATCAGTATATTTCTCTTGCGTCTGCTAAAAAAATAGCCAGAATAGAAATCAGCCCCCCGGGTTCATATCACAAATGGAGAAGTAACATGAAACGTAATCAAGGCTTTACTTTAATTGAATTAATGATCGTCGTAGCAATTATCGGTATTCTTGCTGCTGTAGCATTACCGGCTTATTCAAAGTATCAGGCAAGTTCAAAATTAACAGCTGGCTTAGCTGAAATCTCTGCCGGTAAAACCGCATTTGAAACATCGATGAATAATGGTGTCGCTGTAACCACTGAAGGTATCGGCTTAAAGACTACTACAGGTAATTGTGCAATAGAGGCAGAAGGGGATGCAGGTGCTGGTACTGGCACCATCGTGTGTACAATCGCAAATGCCCCTGCTGCAGTTAACGGCAAAAAAATCACCTTAACTCGCGCTGCTGATGGCGGTTGGTCATGCACAACTGATGCTGCCGCTGAATACGCACCTAAAACATGCCCACCAGCAGGCACAGGTACCTAATCATTTAATAACCATCGAATTTAATAAGCAGGAGCTCGCTCCTGCTTATCTTTAATGTTTTATCTGCATGGATCCGCAGTTTGATGTTGCCACATTTACTCCCTCGCCATCGCCAACACTGGTATTTGTGCTGCTGTTTACTCTGTTACCTGCTCATTCTGACTGCGCCTGCGTTACAGTTACTCTATCTGCAACAGCCTGCTGCCACTGAGATTCTGGCCATCAGCCTGGCCGCTTGTTTATTCCTGATTGCTGTCATGCCATTACGCTGGTTTTTTCTGTTGCTGTTACCCTGGCTGTGGCTGGCGCCACTGGAATCTATTCATCTGTATTTGTACGGTAAAGTCAGTGATCTGCATTTGATTGGGATCGCCGCGGACACCAGTCTGGCCGAAGCCGGCTGGTTTTTAAATAAATGGGGTTGGCAATTACTGTTGCTCTGGAGCGCTGGTATCTTGCTGGCGCTGGTTGGATCGCAGTTGGCAAAACAGCTGCAATACCGCATCAGGGTCAAAATCCGCCTGCTACTGGCATTACCAATGACTGTCACTCTGCTGCTGCACATCCTGATTAACCACAGTACCGGCATGCTGACCTCATCAGATGCTGACACCAATTTCAGGCCGCATCTGAGCCAGGCTTTTAGTAGCATCCAGCAAAGTTTCCTGCCAGGATCACTGCTCAGGTTATATGACTATCAACAACAACGGCAGTTATTGCAGCACTACCGGCAACAGCTGCAAAGTTTCAGCTTTGAAGCCAAACGCAAAACCGACGACCAAGCCGAAGTCTATCTATTAGTGCTGGGAGAAACCAGCCGGATGCAGAATTTGCAGCTCAACGGCTATGCCAGACCGACCACCCCCAGACTGAGTCAACAAGCCGGACTGGTGAGTCTGAGTAATGTTGTTAGTCCCTGGTCCTGGACCCGAATGGCCGTGCCCACTATTGTCACCCGCAAGCCCGCCAGCAACAGCCAACTGTATTTTGCCGAGCCTTCGCTGTTGACGCTGTTTAAACAAGCTGGTTTTCAGACGTACTGGTTTTCAGTGCAAAGCCCGGTCGGTTTTCATGACAGTCCGGTGTCGCTCTATGCGCTGGAAGCGGACCACTACAAATTTATCAATCCGACCGATTATCAAAGCCAGGGCGCTTATGACGGCGAGCTGTTACCTCTGCTGCAACAAGCCTTAGCCAATCCGGGTCAGAAGAAGTTCATTGTGCTGCATACCCTAGGCAGTCATTATCGCTACAGCGACCGCTATCCAACTGAATTTGAAGTGTTTCAGCCCTCCATTCGGCACAGCCACCTGGGATTACATGATCGCCAGGCGCGTGAGCTACTGGTCAATAGTTATGATAATTCGATTCTTTACTTAGATTATGTGGCCGATCAAATCATCCGGCAATTACAACAAACCGGCGTGATCAGTGCGATGTGGTATATCTCCGATCACGGCGAAGTGTTGTTTGATCAAGACTGTCCGCTGTCAGGCCATGGTCATCACAGCGCTTATGATCACCGCCCCGCCAGCTTTGTCTGGCTGTCGCCGCAATTGCAGCAACGTCAACCTGAAGCCTGGCAACAGTTGCAACAGCATAGCGCTGCCGCCCTGACCAGCAGCAATGTGTTTGATTCATTGGCGGCCCTGGCGCAAATTGAGTTCCCTTCTGCCAGAGCCGAACTGAATATTTTTGCCCATACCTGGCAACCACAACCCAGACCACTGATGAATGGTGCAGACTTTGATCGAAGCCCAACAGATGCTTTGTGTCAGCAACGATTAAAGCCGCCGGCGACTCGGCCACCTCAGGTGACTTTGCCATGAAAAAAACCAGCCAGACACTGATCTCTGGCAAAGTGCGATTATTGTCAGCGCTATTTTTTATTTCCGGTCTGGCGGCACTGCTTTATCAAACCTGCTGGCAACGTTTGCTGTTCTTGATCCTGGGTTCCAACATTGAAGCTGTCACTGTGGTGGTATCGGTTTTTATGCTCGGGCTTGGACTTGGCGCAATCGCAGGCGGCTGGCTGGCAGATCGATACAGCCATAAAACCCTGACGTTATTTTTAGCGCTGGAAAGTGGCATTGGCGTCTTTGGTTTCTGCAGTCCGACCTTACTGGGATGGCTGGAACAACGGATGGTGAGCCAACCATTATGGCAAGCAGCAGTGCTGACTTTTCTGCTGCTGCTGTTGCCTACCATGTTGATGGGGGCAACCTTGCCGCTGCTGGTCAGTGATGCCGCCCGCCGTTTTGGCAATATCGGTGCCGCTACCGGTCAAATGTATGCCGTCAATACGCTCGGGGCAGCCTTGGGCGCGTTAATATCTGCCCAATGGCTATTCCAGTCAATGGGGCTACAAATGGCGATTTATCTGGCAGCCAGTCTGAATTTACTGGTGGTGCTGCTGGCCTGGCAGCAACTGAGAGGACGTTATGCCGAATAGCAGTTGGCCACTCTGGCTGGCGTTTGCCAGCGGTTTTTTCAGTCTCAGTCAACAAATTCTCTGGGTGCGTTTACTTGGCTTTTTTAACTATGGTAAACCTGAAGTATTCAGCGCTATTCTGGCGGCTTTTTTAGCAGGGATCGCGGCCGGAGCTTGGCTTGGGCGCTGGTGCTGTCTGCGGCAATGGCCTTTGTATCCACTCACGGCGGCGCTGTTGCTGCTGATGGGATTGTCCGATCTGCTATTGCCAGAATTGTTTGCCAGCATCTATCGTTCGCCTTTGAGTAATCCACTGTTCTACTTAATTATTTTCTGCACTGCTGCAGCTAAAGCCGTCATTTTTCCGTTGGCGCATCATTTGTTTACCCAAAGCAACTCTGCCAAGCTGGGGCGTTCTTTAGCAAAAATTTATTTCAGCAATATTGCTGGCTCTTTTCTCGGACCGCTGTTGACTGGCTTTGTGTTGCTGGATCTCTGGTCTGCTATGACCATATACCGTTTAACCGGTTTGCTGGAACTGCTGCTGGGCGCCTTGGTGCTGAGCTGGTTATGGCCAAGCCGCTGGCTGGCACGACTGGCGGTGGTACCATTAATGCTGCTGGCTATTTTAATGTTACAACATGGCAGTCAGTTGCAGCAGGTGCTGCAAGACGAGCTGTTACCGCCAGTCAATTTTCTCACCGAAAACCGGCAGGGTATTATTCATACCAGACAGGATACTGCACTGGGCGATCTGGTGTTTGGCGGTAATCTTTATGATGGCCGTATCAATGTCAGACTGGATCCTAATTCCAACAAGATTGACCGGGTATTTCTGGCAGCAGCATTACATCCTCAACCTGAACGGGTGTTGATGATCGGACTGAGCGGTGGGTCCTGGGTCAGAGTGATTGCGGCACTGGACACGGTCAAAACACTGGATGTTGTTGAATTAAATCCGGCTTATCTGACGCTGATTGCGCAGCATCAGACTGTCAGCAGCATCTTAACCAATGCCAAAGTCCAGATCCATATCGCCGATGGCCGCAAATGGTTACAACAACAGCACAACCAGCGCTACGATTTAATTATTATGAACAACACATTTCACTGGCGGGCTTACTCCAGTAATCTGCTTTCAGCCCAAATGATGGCCTTGTTGCAACGTCGGTTGGCGCCTGGTGGCTTACTGGCCTTTAATGCAACCGGTTCTGCCAACGCGCACTGGACTGCAGCGCAGCAATTTCATTACAGCTACCGTTGGTCAAACTTTATTTATGCTTCGAATGATGATTTTAAAGTGACGCCTGAGCAGATCGCCGCTCGCCTGATGCGTCGCTATCGGCCGGATAACTGGTCGGCGGAGCAACTACAATATCCACAATTGCAGAAGTTG
Organism: Rheinheimera sp. B2H12; assembly: GCF_059620065.1. Taxonomy (NCBI): domain Bacteria; kingdom Pseudomonadati; phylum Pseudomonadota; class Gammaproteobacteria; order Chromatiales; family Chromatiaceae; genus Rheinheimera; species Rheinheimera sp. B2H12. The sequence goes on from NZ_CM184363.1 coordinate 4,361,193, forward strand.
TTTTCACAACATCAATTTATTGATATACAACAGGAAGCACAAATACAACAACGAAAATTGCAACTGATCACAGATGATAATATGCTGCCTGAGTATCAGCCGGAACATTGATGCAACTTGAGCTGTTGGCCAGCGTTGGCAAACAGCAAACTTGTGGCCAGGTCTGACTGATAAAGCTGATTGCAATTTTTCCGTTGCCAGCAGGCAACGGGTCGCTTGATGTGGCAGCACCATAGATACCGGCTGTGGCAAGGTAAAAGGATAGAACATGGCAGTGAACGCTCAATCCATCTTATTAAGACGCCTGACCCAAGCCGGGCTGATTGATGCTGCGCGTTTAAGCAAACTATTGGCAGAAAAAAATAGTCAGTACCAGAGTGTCGCCGACTTGCTGATCAGTGAAAAACTGATCACAGCGCAGGCGCTGGCCCAAGCGGCTGGTGCTTTTACCATGCACAGCGTGCTGGATCTAGATTATTTTGATGCCGATTATATTCCTGAACAGGAAAAAAATGAAAAGCTGGTGCGTAAGCATCATGTGTTGCCGATTTTTAAACGTCATCGCACCTTGTTTCTGGCGGTGGTTGATCCTACCGATATGCAACCAGTGGAAGATTTTGAATTCAGCACCGGCTTGCATGCCGAGCTGGTGGTAGTGGAGTTTGATAAGCTCCACAAATTGATCGACAAAGTGTTTGATCATAAAGCCGGTGACAGTTTCAGCGAAACCGACTGGGATCTGTCGGCGCTGGGTTTAACGGATAAAGAAGACGAAGACGGTATTGGCGCTGAAGCCGAAGATCAGCCGATTATCACCTTTATTAACAAAATGCTGCACGACGCCATCCGCAAAGGCGCTTCAGATTTGCATTTTGAACCTTATGAAAAAAGCTACCGCATCCGCTTTCGAATTGATGGTATTTTGCACGAAGTAGCCTCACCGCCGGTGGCCTTGTCCAGTCGCTTATCGGCCCGGCTCAAAGTAATGTCGAGACTTGATATTGCCGAAAAACGGGTGCCACAAGATGGCCGGATCAAACTGAAGTTATCGCAGAAAAAATCCATCGATTTTCGCGTCAGTAGTTTGCCGACCTTATGGGGCGAAAAAATCGTGATGCGGATCCTCGATTCCGACAGCGCCATGCTCGGCATCGATATCCTTGGTTATGAAGCTGAACAAAAACAACTTTATCTCAATGCGCTAGCGCAACCGCAAGGCATGATACTGGTGACGGGGCCGACCGGTAGCGGCAAAACAGTGTCGCTGTATACCGGCTTAAATATTCTGAATACCGAACAAACCAATATTTCTACTGCAGAAGATCCGGTTGAAATTAACTTGCCCGGCATCAATCAGGTTCAGGTCAATCCCAAAGCCGGCCTGACCTTCCCGATGGCACTGAAATCCTTTTTACGGCAGGATCCGGATGTGATCATGGTCGGGGAAATCCGTGATTTGGAAACTGCTGAGATTGCGATTAAAGCCGCACAAACCGGTCACCTGGTGCTCAGTACCCTGCACACCAACTCAGCGCCGGAAACCCTGACTCGCCTGCTGAATATGGGCGTACCCGCTTATAACGTCGCCAGCTCGGTCAGTTTAATTATCGCGCAGCGGCTGGCCAGACGTTTATGCCATCATTGTAAAGCGCCGGAGCTGTTACCTGAGACCGAGTTGTTGCGACAAGGCTTCCGGCCAGAACAATTGGCTGGATTAAAACTCTTTAAGCCAATCGGTTGCGATTATTGCACCGGTGGCTACAAAGGCCGGGTCGGTATTTACGAAGTGATGCCAATTACCGCGGCTATTGCGCAAAAAATCATGCAGGGCGCCAACTCCTTGGATATCGCCAAACAAGCCCAGCAGGAAAATATCAATAATTTACGGCAATCCGGTTTATTAAAAGCGGCGTCAGGCTTAACCAGTCTGGCCGAAGTGAACCGGGTCACCAATGGCTAAGTCTAGACTGTGACCGACCTGCAGCGCGCAACCAGGGATCAACAATGGCAACACCGGCAAAAATAAAAGAACTGGATACCTATGAATGGCGGGGTCTGAACCGACGCGGCAAAAAAACCGAAGGCGAACTGCGCGCCAATTCTATTCATGAAGCCAAAGCCTTACTGCGCCAGCAAGGCATCACACCATCCTCGGTCAAGCGCAAAGCCCATTCCTTGTTTGGCGGCGATGCCAAAATTACTGCGGCCGATATCGCGGTACTCACCCGACAGATAGCGACCATGTTATCTGCCGGGGTACCCTTGGTGCAGTCTATTGATTTAATTGCCAATGGTGCCGATAAAAAATCGCTGCGGACCCTGATGCAAAAAGTTTCACTGAAAGTACAAAGTGGCATTCCGTTGTCTGAAGTGCTGCGTGAGCATCCGAAACATTTTGATGAGCTGTATTGTGATTTAGTCAAGTCCGGCGAGCAATCCGGCGCCTTAGACCGCATTTTTGACCGGGTTGCCACTTACAAAGAAAAAGCTGAAGCGCTGAAATCAAAAATCAAAAAAGCGATGTTTTATCCGATTGCCGTCACAGTAGTGGCGCTGGTAGTGACTTCAATTTTGCTGATTTTTGTGGTGCCTTCTTTTGCCGAGATTTTTGCCGGCTTTGGGGCTGAATTGCCGGCTTTTACCCAGTTGGTGATCCATATTTCCGAGTGGATGCAACAATATTGGTGGCTGGTGCTGGCTGCCATTATCGCTGCAGTGTACAGCTTTAAAAAAGGGTATCGCCACAATTTAAAATTCAAAACAGCTGCCGATGCGATGGCATTAAAACTGCCCGTGATGGGGATGATTATCAACAAAGCGGCAGTGGCAAGGTACGCCCGCACCTTGTCGACCACCTTTGCGGCCGGGGTGCCTTTAATTGAAGCACTGGAATCTGCCGCGGGCGCTGCCGGTAATGAAATTTATAAGAATGCCATTTTAGAAGTCCGGGCTGATGTTGCCGCCGGTGGCCAGATGTTCAGCTCGATGAAAACCACCCGGCAATTTCCGGAAATGGTGGTGCAGATGGTGTCTATTGGTGAAGAGTCAGGTTCGCTGGATGATATGCTAGCGCGAGTGGCCAATATTTATGAGCAGGAAGTCGATGATGCGGTCGATGGCCTGACGGCATTACTGGAGCCAATCATTATGGCAGTACTTGGGGTGTTAATCGGGGGCTTGATTGTGGCAATGTATCTGCCAATTTTCCAGTTAGGATCGGTGATCAAATAATGCAGGCATTTATCCAGAGCTGCGAACTTATCGTGGCCTATTTTCAGTCTTCGCTGGTGGCTTATCTGCTGCTGGTATTTGTGTTTAGCCTTTGTGTTGGCAGTTTTCTGAATGTGGTGATTTATCGGTTACCAAAAATGATGGAGCGCAGCTGGCAACAGGAGTATCAGCAATATTTTCAGCCCAATGCAGTACTGCCGGCAACGGCGCCCTTTAATCTGGCGGTGCCACGTTCACGCTGCCCGCATTGTCAGCAGCAACTGACTGCGCTGGACAATATTCCGCTGTTCAGTTACCTGAGTCTGGCTGGTAAATGCCGGTATTGCGCTGCCCCCATCAGCCGGCGTTATCCGCTGGTAGAACTGGGTACTGCGCTGTTATCGGTGCTGGTCGCCTGGCAAACCGGTGCCACTACGCTTGGTTTGTTGTATTTGCTGGTCACCTGGGCGCTGGTGGCGCTCAGTGCCATTGATATCGATACCATGTTGCTGCCGGATCAAATCACCTTGCCGCTGCTGTGGCTGGCTTTGCTGGCCGCGGTGGCGGGCATCAGTGCCGTCTCTGCCGAAACGGCACTGATTGGCGCGGCTTGTGGTTATCTGGCGCTTTGGTCAGTGTTCTGGGGCTTTAAACTGCTGACCGGTAAAGATGGCATGGGCTATGGCGATTTTAAACTGCTGGCGCTATTTGGCGCTTTGCTCGGCTGGCAGCAATTACCACTGATTATTTTATTGTCCTCCCTGGTCGGCGCCGTCATTGGTTCTGTGTTATTGACCCTGCAAGGGCGCAGTAAATCCACTGCCATTCCGTTTGGCCCTTATATTGCGGCTGCCGGCTGGATTGCTATGTTATGGGGTCAGGACATCACCCAATGGTATTTAGCCATGGTGCTGGTATGAGTGCTTTTATTGTCGGCTTGACTGGGGGTATTGGCAGCGGTAAAACCACAGTGGCCAATCTCTTTGCTGAGCATGGTATTGTGCTGGTTGATGCCGATATCGTGGCACGCCAAGTAGTGGCGCCTGGCCAACCGGCACTTGCCGCCATCGCAGCCCATTTTGGCCACCAGATCTTGACCGCTGACGGCCAGTTAAACCGGCCGGCACTGCGATCGCTGGTGTTCAGTGACCCCAGCGCCAAAGCCTGGCTGGATCAATTACTGCATCCGCTGATTAGGCAACAGCTGTTACTACAGCTGCAACAGGCCCAGTCGCCTTATGTGCTGCTGGTGGCCCCCCTGCTGATCGAAAATGGCTTGACCGCTGTGGTTGACCAGCTGTTAGTGGTTGATGTCGACCCACAACTGCAACTGCAACGCACAGTGCAACGTGATCAGGTCAGCAGCCAGCAGGTCGCAGCCATCATGGCCAGTCAGTGTCAACGTGCAGAGCGGCTGCAACAGGCTGACCAGATAATCAGCAATGAAAGCGATGTTGCTGCTTTAAGCAACAAAGTTGCCAGCCTGCACCAATTATATTTGGCTATGGCGGCAGAAAAACTAGCCAAATCGCCAACTTAAGGTTATGTTAACTGTTGGCCCGAAGTGTGGCCGCTCGCATTTCCGGTGAAGCCTGGCATGACAGAATTGATCTACGAACATCCGCTGAATGAAAAAGTCCGGACTTATCTGCGGGTCGAGTATCTGTTTGCCCAATTAAACACCCAACTGGCGCTGGCCAATGAATCGCAACAGCTGGGTTTTTTCACTTCACTGTTTGCTTTAATTGAAGTGCTGGACCGGAATGACATCAGGCCTGATCTGATCAAAGATGTTGAACGCTGTGAATCGGCGCTGGTGAACTGGTCGCGCCATCCATCCGTCTCTGATGACAGTCTGCAGCAGATGTTGCAACAGGCCGTGCGGTTACAAAGTGAGTTGATCCGCGGTGCTAAATTTGCCAATGTGCTGAAAGAAGACAAATTTTTAGGCCCACTTCGGCAAAGATTTTTTATCCCTGGCGGCACCTGTTATTTTGACCTGCCACAACTTCAGTTCTGGTACACCCAACCACTCGAGGTCCGGCAAAAAGCTGCTGAAGAGTGGATTGGTCAGTTACAACTGGTAGAACGGGCGATCGCTTTTGTGTTGACCTTTATCCGCGAGCGCGGTCAATTTCAGCCGGTACTGGCTGACAATGGCTATTTCCAGAGTAATACCGAACAGTTTGAATTGCTCAGGCTGCGTTATCCACTGCATTATGGCTGTTATCCAACCATCAGCGGCAACAAATACCGCTATGCCATCCGCTTTATGCAATTGTGTGACACTCAGGGCCGCGCCACCACAGCCCAAACCATAGGTTTCGAACTGGCTTGTTGCTAAGCCTGCGCTTTCCACTGCCCATCCGTCCGGCAGTTGGCGTATAATGGCATTTTACCGCCTTTATCGGAATGACCAGCCATGAGCCAATTAAAAGTCCAGTGTCCAACCTGCCGTGTTGACGTGATCTGGCACGCCGAATCTGCTTTCAGACCTTTTTGCAGCGATCGCTGCCGCCTGATTGATTTAGGTGAATGGGCCAGTGAAAGCCGCCGGATCCCGGATACCAGGCCACTGGAAGCTGGCATTGGTGATGCCGATCTGCTGGCCATTGACGAAGCCCTAATGGCCTCGGAAAACGATTTTTTTAAAGAATAAAGCCGGGGTTACTCCGGTGTTTGCGCCGGACAGAGCCGTTCGGTATGAGGTAACTGGCTACTGAATTGCTCAGCAGCGGGGGCTGGCGGCGGTGCTTGCCAGTTCAGACCAATTTTGTGCACCAGTTGCTGTGCCATCTGCTGCACATTCAGCACCTTCAATTGCGCTAATAATGCCTGTAACTGCGCATCCGTCATCGAACTGCCCTGGCCAGTTAAGCGCTGCCGGATCACTTCCAATATTTGCAAAAATAACCGGTACTCACTGGCCCCGGCCTTTTGGACTTGCTGCGCGATACTTGGATAAAAACGCTGGTAACGTACCCAGTCTTCAATCGTCACCAGCACATTCAATAAATTGATACCAGCCCGGCTTTGTGACTGCAACTGTTGCAAGTGGGCATAACGGAATGTCGCTTGTCGCAGTGCTGCAATTGCAGGCTCATGCTGGCCTAGTCGCCAATGCAGATTCCCCATATTGTTATTAAACATCGGCAGCAAAGTGACAAATTCATACTGTTCGGCCAACGCCAGGCCTTGTTGGTAAAAAGCCATGGCTGCGGCATAATCGCCACGAAAGGATTCAACTGCACCAAGATTCAATAGCAACTTGGCACGGGTTAACGGCGGATTGGCAAATTTATCGGCGCATAAAAACCAGTGTCTGGCGGCAGTGCGATGCTGCTGCTGATAGGCGACATAACCTGCTGTCATCGCGATGTCGGCAGCAACAATCCCCTGCGGCACCAATTGATCTGCCAGTGCCAGACTGTGCCAGGCGGCTGGCCACTGCTGCTGGGCGGCATAAGCGCGTGCAGCCAGCAAATGCCAGTCTCGCTGATACCAAGCCGGCGTTTGGCCAAGCTGTGCGCTCAGTTGTTGATAATTCTGACTGACGGTAGCGGGCTGATTGGCGAGCAAAGTCTGGCTGAGCTGATACAAACCAGCGCCAGGCGGTTCTGCAGCAGATAAGCTCAAAGCCAAGCCGGCACTACACCAAAGCAGACTGCGACTCTTCAACATCAACACCCCAGACTCGCTCTCAAGTTGTATGCACCTGTTCCAGCCGTACTGAAGTTTAGCAAATAGCCACTTTATTGCTGATAAAGTGCGATCACTTGCTGCAAAATCGGTTGGTTGGCGTCCGGGAACTGATAATTGCTCAGTTGCTGGTAAGGAACCCAAGCCACTTGCTGACCTTCACGACCGACTGCGTTGCCGCTAAATTCGTCTACACACCAGACATCCAGCAACACGGTTTTCTCCGGATAAGCATACTCCAACTGCAACAAAGGGCTGGCAGCCAATACCGTCAGCCCAACTTCTTCCTGTAATTCCCGATCCAGCGCCTGCAATACCGTTTCACCTGATTCCACTTTACCGCCAGGGAATTCCCATTTTCCGCCCTGGTGCAATGCATCAGGCCTTTTGCTGATAAAAATTTCCTCACCACGGCGGATCACGCCGACCGCAACATGAACTATCTTGCTGTTCGTTTTCACCGATAACCTCTGTGTGCATTGCATGATTGATGATCTATAACCCTAAAGTTTGCCCAGCGCGCCGTGGCCGGCGCCCCATAAAAAAAGCAGAGCGAACTCTGCTTTTTTCTATGGCGAAGCTGAGATAAAGCTTAACTAACCTGAACTCGGGTTAACTAAGTTTACCGTGGCATTGCTTGTATTTTTTGCCGGAACCACAAGGACAAGGATCGTTACGACCAATCTTATCAGCATCACGGAACACCGGGCCCGCTGGCTTTTCTGGCACTTCCCCACCGATATGTTCGGCTTCTTCGTGCTGGAATTCCATTGTCACGGCATCGGCTTTACGACGTTGTTCTTCAACAGCTTCAACATCCTCAGGAGCACGGATTTGCACCCGGCATAACACCCCAATCACGTCCAGTTTTAACTGATCCAGCATATTGGAAAACAGTTCAAAAGCTTCGCGCTTGTATTCCTGCTTCGGATTTTTCTGCGCATAACCACGCAGGTTAATGCCCTGACGTAAGTGATCCATCGCCGCCAGATGTTCTTTCCAGTGGGTATCCAGACTCTGCAGCATCACCGCTTTTTCGAAATGACGCAGCACAGGCGCGCCGACCATTTCTTCTTTGAGCTGATAAGCTTTTTCGACCACTTCAAGAATTTGTGCTTTTAGTTTCTCTTCAAACAGTTTTTTGTCGTCGGCCAGCCACTGGGCAATTGGCATCTCGATGGCAAAGTCTGAGCGCATCCGCGCTTCCAGACCTGGAATATCCCACATTTCATCTAATGACTGTGGTGGAATGTACTGATCTAAGATAGAACTCACCACATCTTGGCGCACGGCATTGATGGTTTCTGAAATATCTTCACTGGCCAGCAACTCATTGCGCTGCTCATACACCACTTTACGCTGGTCGTTGGCGACATCGTCAAATTCAAGCAGTTGCTTACGAATATCAAAGTTGCGCGCTTCTACTTTACGCTGGGCGTTTTCAATGGCACGGCTCACCAGTGGATGCTCAATGGCTTCACCTGGTTCCATGCCGAGTTTACGCATCATGCCAGCCATCCGCTCGGAAGCGAAAATCCGCATTAACGCATCATCGAGTGCCAGATAAAAACGGCTTGAACCGGCATCACCCTGACGACCAGCACGACCGCGTAACTGGTTGTCAATCCGACGCGATTCATGCCGCTCGGTACCAATGATATGTAAACCACCTGACGCAATGACTGCATCATGCCGTTGCTGCCACTCAGTTTTAATGGCTTCAATCTGCGCTTCGGTTGGGTCTTGCAGCTTGGCTACTTCTGATTGCCAGTTACCACCCAGCACAATGTCAGTCCCACGACCAGCCATGTTGGTGGCGATAGTGACAGTACCAGGCCGGCCCGCTTCAGCAATAATCTGCGCTTCATTGGCGTGGAACTTGGCGTTCAGCACCTGATGCGGGATCTTGGCCTGATGTAATAAGCTGGATAAATATTCTGAGCTTTCAATCGACGCAGTACCCACCAGCACCGGACGGGCGGCACTACGGGTTGCTTCGATATCTTTGATAATAGCCTGATACTTATCTTCGGCCGTCAGATACACCAGATCCGGCATATCTTTACGCACCATAGGGCGGTTGGTTGGTACCACAATGGTTTCCAGCGCGTAAATTTGCTGGAATTCAAAAGCTTCAGTATCGGCGGTACCGGTCATACCGGCCAGTTTTTCATATAAACGGAAATAGTTCTGGAACGTAATAGAGGCCAGCGTCTGGTTTTCGTTTTGAATGCGCACACCTTCTTTCGCTTCAATCGCCTGGTGCAAACCTTCCGACCAGCGACGGCCTTCCATAGTCCGGCCTGTGTGCTCATCAACGATGACAATTTGATTGTCTTTAATCACATAATCAACGTCTTTCTTAAACAGGTTGTGCGCGCGCAACGCTGCATAGACATGGTGCAGCAAGGTGATGTTACTGGCGGAGAACAAAGATTCGCCTTGTTGCATCATGCCGCGTTCTAATAGAATTTCTTCTACCCGGATCTGACCACGTTCGGTTAAATAAATCTGTTTGGCTTTTTCATCAATGGTGAAATGGCCATCCCCCATTTCACCTTCTTCATCTTCTTTTTCCTGCCGTTGCAGCATCGGCACCACAGTATTGATTTGGCGGTACAGCTCTGAGCTGTCTTCGGCCTGACCAGAAATGATCAGCGGCGTACGGGCCTCATCGATCAGGATGGAGTCAACTTCATCGATAATGGCAAAAGCTAAATCACGTTGTACCCGCTCCGCCATGCTAAAGGCCATATTGTCGCGCAGGTAATCAAAGCCAAATTCGTTATTGGTACCATAAGTGATATCAGCAGCATAAGCCTGCTGTTTCTCTTCATGCCCCATGCCCGGCACGTTGACGCCAACCGTCAGACCCAGGAAGGCAAACAGAGGGGCGTTGGTCGCAGCGTCCCGTTTGGCCAGATAATCGTTGACGGTAATCACATGCACAGCTTTGCCGCTCAACGCATTGAGATAAGCCGGCAAGGTCGCAGTCAGGGTTTTACCTTCACCGGTACGCATTTCGGAAATTTTGCCCTGATGCAATACAATACCGCCCAGCAATTGCACATCAAAATGACGCATGCCAAACACTCTTTTACTGGCTTCACGGGCAGTGGCAAAAGCTTCTGGCAGGATATCGTCTAAACTGGCACCGTCTTGCACCCGCTGTTTAAATTCGGCGGTTTTGGCCGCTAACTGCTGATCGGTCAGCGCAGCAAACTGGCTTTCCAGGCTGTTGATCTGATCAACGGTTTTGCGGAGTTTTTTCAGGTAACGATCGTTGCGACTACCAACCAACTTGGTAAAAAGTTTTCCAAACATTGTCCAAATACCACTTTATTGTTGAGACTGGCGTGCAGTCCTGGCATAGCCATTTAATTTTGTTGTCCGACGGTTTACAAACAACATCGGGTCTATTTGCTGACCATCTTTTAATACTTCGTAATGCACATGGGGTCCGGTCGAACGACCGGTATTGCCTAATGTCGCAACTTGCTGGCCTTTACTGACCAACTGACCAATTTCTGTGTTCACCGCTTTGGCATGGGCATAACGGCTGCGATAGCCATCCGCATGTTCAATTTCGACCATCAGGCCATAACCAAAACGCTCGCCGGCCCAGGTCACGATGCCACCCGCAGTTGCCAGCACAGGTTCACCCTCTTTGCCGGCAAAATCGACGCCGCGATGGACTGCCGGCCGGCCGGAGAATGGGTCATTACGGACGCCAAAACCAGATGACAGATAACCACTGCTGACCGGTCGGCCAGACAACTGACTGTTGCTACCGATATTGTGATTCAGGTCCAAAGATTCAAGGAGGGCAAAGCGGGTTTGTTCAGATTGTAGGTTACGTTCCAGGTCGGTCAGTTGCAACAATACATGGTTCAGTTCAGCCAGACTGATTTCGGTGGAACTTTGCGAAGGACCGCCCATAGCCGGCACTTCGTGTAAATTAAATTCATCCGCCGACAAGTTGGCCGCATCTATCAGACGTTCTCCCACCATATTCAAGCGGTTGACCTGGGCCTGCAGCGAGGCGACTTTTGCCGTCAACGCGGCGATTTGATGCTCAGCTTTTTGCCGGATCGCGGTAATTTCCGCCGCCTCGGCCGCGCGTTCTGCTATTAATGGCTCCATACCAGCTTTGGCATCTGTCCATAACCGGCCGAAGGCTGCGCCTAAACCTATGGCAATACAAAATAATAACACCGCACTGACCAACCATTGCCGGGGCGTAGCACCAAAGCTATGCGGGCGATGTTGATCGCGGTAAAAAACTGTTAAACTCATGGGACCTCAGTTTCTGATTTTATTCGTTATGGCCCGCTATTCACGCAAACCTGTCGACGTTTCTGCTTTGCTGCAACAAAACACTTTGTTGCAAGGACCGCAGCAAACGGAAATAGTGCGTCAACTTAATACCGAATTAATCCAAATCCTGCAACTGGAAAAACCATATTTCTGCAGAGTGGCGCGTTTACAGGCAGGTCGGGCGCAAATTTTATGCAGCTCCGCCGCTTGGGCAACCCGGATTAAAATGCAAAGAGAAGCCATTCTAGCCAATTTCCGGCAAAAAATCTTGCCTGATTTAGCAGGCCTGGATATCGATATCAGTCCGAACACCGATCTGAGTTACCAGCAAGCCAATCCCGTGGCGAGCCCGCCGGCCAATCGGCAAATTTCAGAGCAGGCCGGGGCCTATTTGCTGGCTGCCGCCGAAGGTTCAGATCCGGCGTTAGCCGCCATTCTGAAGCGGCTGGCCGCCTTAGCCAACAAGACTTCAGATTAACCAACAAAAGCTAAAAAAAAACCTCACAATGTGAGGTTTTTCCTAATCTGCAGCTGACTGCCAACTGTTACGCCAGTTGGGGAGCCAAAAAAGAGATCGGTTGTTGGGCTGGTCGTTCAAAGGTGACAAATTCCCAGTTTTCCTGATTGGCCAGTACTGCACACAGCAGTTGGTTATTCAGGGCATGGCCGGTTTTGTACGCTTTAAATTCGCCCAGGATGCTGTAACCGGCCATGTATAAATCGCCGATTGCATCCAGAATTTTATGTTTGATAAATTCGTCGTCGTAACGCAGGCCGTCCTGATTCAACACGCGGAATTCATCCAATACCACTGCGTTATCGAAGCTGCCACCCAACGCCAGATTGTTGGCTCGCAGATATTCGATATCCTGCAGGAAACCAAAGGTCCGGGCCCGGCTGATGTCTTTAATAAAACCGGCCGCGGAGAAATCAAGTTTCATCCGTTGTTTGGTTTCAGAAATCACCGGGTGGTCAAAATCAATGGCAAAATCAATGCGAAAACCATGGTGTGGCTTGAATTCAGCCCACTTATCACCATCCTCTACCCGCACGGTTTGCTTGATGCGGATAAATTTTTTCGCCAGTTTTTGCTCGCTGATGCCAGCTTCCAATAACAGGTAAACAAATGGATTGGCACTACCGTCCATGATCGGGATCTCGGCAGCATCCACTTCAACCACCAGATTGTCGATGCCAAGACCCGCGACTGCTGCCATCAAATGTTCTGTTGTAGACAGGCGCACGCCAGCCGGATTAATTAAACAGGTACACATCACAGTATCACCGACCAGTTCAGGTGATACTTTAAAATCAACTATCGGATCCAGATCCACACGACGGAACACAATCCCCGTGTTGTCAGGCGCAGGCCGGAGAGTCAGCGTAACCTTCTCGCCCTTGTGCAGACCAACTCCGACAGAGCTGATTGATTTTGCAATAGTACGTTGTTTAATCATCATTTTTCGTCCTGTTCAAAAACTGAACAAACCCAAACGGCCGCGAAGCATAGCATATGTTCAGCGAAATGCCAATCGTCTGCCTATCCATCGCCAGGTCAAGCCCAGCATTAGCCGACTGTTAATCCGCTTGTTTGCGTAAAAAAGCCGGAATATCAAAGATATCAATATTGGCTTTATTATCCGCTTGCGGCTTCGTTTGCACGCTTTCTGCCGGCGCCATCGCTGGCATGGCATCACGCATTTCACGCGCCGCATTGCCTGCATTGCCGTAAACAGTACCGGCATTACCATAAACGCTGGCTGAATGGCTTTGATACTGAGCACGCACTGGCTCCGCAGCACGATGATGACCATGCACCAGGCTGATATCCGGCTTACGCTCAGAACCAATACCGGTCGCAACCACAGTCACCCGCAGTTCATCCGACATGTCAGGATCAATCACAGCCCCCACCACTACAGTGGCGTTTTCTGAAGCAAATGCTTTGACGGCATTACCGACAATTTCGAATTCTTCAATCGTCAGATCCAGACCCGCTGTGATATTGACCAGAATACCTTTGGCGCCAGATAAATCGATATCTTCCAGTAATGGGCTGGAAATCGCCTGCTCTGCCGCTTCTTCTGCCCGATCCGGACCTGAAGCACGGCCAGTCCCCATCATGGCTGTGCCCATTTCTGACATCACAGTACGTACGTCAGCAAAGTCGACGTTGATCAAGCCCGGACGCGTAATCAGTTCGGCAATCCCTTGCACAGCCCCTAATAACACGTTGTTAGCCGCTTTAAATGCATCCAAAAGGCTGGTGCCTTTGCCTAATACTTTTAATAATTTATCGTTTGGAATGGTGATCAGCGAGTCAACATGCTTTGACAACTCACCGATGCCTTCATCGGCATAATTTGAACGCTTTTTGCCTTCAAACGGGAATGGTTTGGTGACCACTGCCACCGTCAGAATGCCCAGTTCTCTGGCTACCTGAGCCACAATTGGCGCCGCGCCTGTACCAGTACCGCCACCCATACCGGCAGCGATAAACACCATATCAGCACCCATAATGGTCTTTTTGATGGTGTCACGGTCTTCTTCGGCCGAGCGACGACCCACTTCCGGATTGGCTCCGGCCCCCAGACCTTTAGTGACATTGGCACCTAACTGTAAGGTGACATTGGCAGAAGAATTACGCAGCGCCTGCGCATCGGTATTGGCTGCGATAAACTCGACGCCTTCGATGTTGTTCGCCACCATAAACTCGACCGCATTACCGCCGCCACCACCAACACCAATCACTTTAATGACAGCTTCTTCGCTGTGGTTTTCCATTAATTCAAACATAGCTCTCTCTCCGTTTGGGTACGCTTAAAACTCGCCTTTAAACCAGCTGGTCACTTTGCGTAACAAGCCACCGACTGATTCCCGTGCTGCGCCAGCTTTTTTCTGCTGCTGCCGCACATCTTTGCCATACAGTAACAGGCCGACCACGCTGGCATAGGCCGGGTCCTGCACGTATTCAGACAAACCTTTTACTTTGGCCGGATAACCAAGCCGAACCGGCATCTGGAAGATATCTTCAGCAAATTCAATTGCCCCTTCCATTTTTGCGGTCCCGCCAGTCAGCACCACGCCTGCGGCGATCTGCTCTTCCAGCCCACTGGCGCGGATTTCTTCCAGCACCAGTTCAAATAATTCCTGATAACGAGGTTCCACCACTTCTGCCAGCGTATGCCGTGACATACTGCGGGCTGGCCGGCCACCGACACTCGGCACCTCAATATTTTCTTCTTTACCGACCATGCTGCGCAGCGCACAGGCGTACTGAATTTTAATGTCTTCAGCATGACCAATCGGGGTGCGGAAGATTTTGGCAATATCGCTGGTCACCTGATTACCAGCCACCGGGATCACCGCGGTATGCCGCAAGGCGCCATTGGTATAAATCGAAATATCAATAGTGCCGCCGCCCATATCAACCACACAGACGCCTAATTCTTTTTCATCTTCGGTCAGCACGGCATAGCTTGACGCCAGCGAGCTGAATATCAGCTGATCAACCTGTAAACCACAGCGCTCGACACATTTTTCTATGTTCTTCGCCATATCGTTGGCACAAGTGATGATGTGCGCTTTCGCTTCCATCCGCACGCCAGACATGCCAATCGGGCTTTTAATGCCTTCTTGCATATCGACTGAGAATTCCTGTGGCAACACATGCAACAAACGGCGCTCGGCAGAAATGGGCACAGATTTGGCGGCATGGATCACATTAGCAACATCTTCCGCCGTGACTTCGGTATCATTAATCGGCACCATGCCACTTTCATTCTGGCAACGGATATGTTTGCCGGTAATGCCAAGGTAGACCGAAGAAACCCGGCAATCAGCCATCAGTTCAGCTTCATCAATGGCCCGTTGTACCGCTTGCACCACCAGATTTAAGTCGTTGACGCCACCTTTATCCATGCCACGGGCAATATGAGTACCAACACCAACAATACTGAGCTGGTCATCAGCGGTAATTTCGCCTACCAGCGCTTTAATCTGAGACGTACCGATATCTAAACCAACAATTAGATCCCGATCCAACGACTTGGTCATGCTTTTCTCTTTTCTGGTTGCACCGGTGCAGGCGCGAATCGTACCGCCAACCCGGTGTCATACCGTAAGTCGACCTGTTCGATCGCTTCGGCTTTATGTTTACTGATAGAAGGGTACAGATCGATAAAACGCTGCACCCGCTTTAACGTATCTTCCCGCCCGAGTTTTAATTCAATGCCATTACTCAGTGTGAGTTGCCAGGCAAAACGTGGTGATACCGACAAACTGCTGGCCTGAAACTGGTGCAAAGCCAATAAGCTCTGCACCTGACTGAACATGGTCAGGGCATCCTGCTCGCTGCCGCTGGGGCCTGCCAGTTGTGGTAACGGTTCCTTCAGCTGCGTGAGTGGTGCTTTAAACACTTCACCTTTTTTATTCAGCAGGAATTCTGAGTTCCACACTGCGACCGGGCTATGCTCTGTCACAACCACCACCAAAGTACCAGGCCATTGTTTGCGCACGGCGACCTGATAAACCCAGGGTTGTTGTTGCAGGTACTGCTGCACCTGATCAACGTTCACATGAAAAAAGTTACCGACAAACTGTTGCTGTAACTGCTGATGCAACTGCGCTGGCTGGATGTGGCCAAAATCGCCAAACACCCGCACCTGACGGATCGGCGCATTTTGCTGATCCTGCACCCATTGCACCACTTTGCTACCAAACCAGACCACCAGACTGAGCGAAAACAGAAAAAACAGCACCCCACCGACAAAAGCCGGCGTGAAAGGGGTTTTCTGTTTACTGCGCACTATGGTCATCAGTTGCTGTGTTCCTGTCAGTGAGCGGTCACGCCAGCTTTGAGCTGACTAATTTGTAACTGTTGTGCTGCCAGTTGCTTGGCCAGTGCACCAATATTGCCGGCGCCCTGCGTCAGCAGCACATCACCATCTTGCAATACATCGGCCAGCGCCTGCGCTAAATCTGCTGGTTGCGCCACATAAATCGGGTCCAGTTGCCCCCTTGCTCTGATGCTGCGACACAAGCTGCGGCTGTCAGCCCCAGCAATAGGCGCTTCACCGGCACTGTAGACTTCCAGCAACAACAAAGTGTCGACCGACGACAACACCTGGGCAAAATCTTCGTATAAATCGCGCGTTCTGGTATAACGATGCGGCTGATACGCCATCACCAAACGCCGTTCTGGCCAGGCATTACGGGCAGCAGCCACTGTCGCCGCCACTTCAGTCGGATGGTGGCCATAATCATCAACCAGCAGCACTTTACCGCGGCCGGTGTCAAACTCACCATATTGCTGAAAACGACGGCCAATGCCTTCAAATTTGGCAAAAGCACTGAGCACCGCCGCTTCACTGATGCCTTCATCAGTGGCAATCGCAAAAGCTGCGGTCGCGTTTAAGGCATTATGCCGGCCAGCCAGATTCAGCTGTACCGGGCGGCTCTGACCTGCCGGATCTGTGATGACAAATTTGGTTTGGGTACCGAGCTGACTAAAATCGCTGATGCGGTAATCGGCATCGGCGCTAAAACCATAGGTCAGCACAGTGCGGCCAATGGTCGGGATCAATTCACGCACCACTGGATCATCAATACAGACCACCACCACGCCATAAAACGGCAGGTTATGGCAAAATTCCAGATAGGTGCTTTTCATTTTTTCAAAATCGCCCTGATAGGTTTCCATATGATCAGGTTCGATATTGGTAATAATGGCGGCCATCGGCTGCAAGTGCAGGAAAGAAGCATCGCTTTCATCAGCTTCAGCAATCAGATAACGACCCGCGCCTAACTTGGCGTTGGTGCCGGCAGAATTCAGCAAACCACCAATCACAAAAGTCGGATCTGCCCCTGCTTCGGCAAAAATCGAAGCGACCAAACTGGTGGTAGTGGTTTTGCCGTGGGTACCGGCAATGGCAATACCGTGCCGGAACCGCATCAGCTCGGCCAGCATTTGGGCACGTCGCACCACAGGGATGCGTTGTTCCAGTGCCGCAGCTATTTCCGGGTTCTCGGCTTTAATGGCACTGGAGACCACCACCACACTGGCCCCTTTAATATTGTCGGCCTGATGGCCAAAACAAATATCAGCACCCAGTGCTGTTAAACGGTCCACCACTGGATTAGGCCCCAGATCAGAGCCAGAGACTTTGTAACCTTCATTCAGCAGTACCTCGGCGATACCGCCCATACCAGCACCGCCAATACCAACAAAGTGGATCCGCTCCACCCGGCGCATGGCGATTTTTTCCTGCGGTCTGGTTATTGTATTCATGTTATTTCAACCCTGTCATATGTCGACAAACTGCCACAACCTGTTCAGCTGCGTCGTCGATGGCACAAGCGCGTGCCCGTTGTGCCATGTCTGCCAGTGGCTTTTTATCAAGCAGCCAGCTTTGCAGCAGCGACACTAAATTTAAATTGTTCAAATCCGCCTGCGGCCATAACAACGCCGCTTGTTGTTGTACCAACCAGTTAGCATTGGCAGTCTGGTGATCATCGATGGCAGAAGGTAACGGCACAAAGATGGCCGCCACCCCAACACAGGCAATTTCACTGACAGTCAAAGCGCCGGCCCGGCAAATGACCAGATCGGCCCAGCGATAAGCGGCCGCCATATCATCAATAAAAGCTGTTGCTTCAATGGTTAAGCTGGCTGGTGCGCCAGTGTAACTTTGTTGCACTTGCGTTAACATCGCACTACCGGTCTGATGCCTGACCTGAACAGGCCCGCAAGCCGCGACCTGCTTCAGTTGCGCTGGTAAAACCTCGTTCAGCGCCTTAGCGCCTAAACTACCACCGACGATCAAAATATTTAAGCCTTTACTGAAATTATTCTCAGTTTTTAGCCCAATTAAGCTGCTGCGTACCGGATTTCCCAACACTTGCCGCTTTGGATGACCGACAAAGGCGGTCGGGAAAGCCACCAGTACCCGCTGTGCCAATTTTGCTAACAATTTGTTAGTAGTGCCGGCCACTGCATTTTGTTCATGGATCAGCAGCGGAATTTTTTGCAGCCAGGCGGCAAATCCACCCGGACCACTGGCATAACCGCCAAAACCGAGCACCAGTTGCGGCTGTAATTGTCTGAGCAGTTGCCGCGCCTGACTGATAGAGCGCCACAACATCCAGGGCGCTTGCAACAAGGACTGCAGCCCTTTACCGCGCAAACCGGCCACCTGAATGGGGTGGAACTGCCAACCAAAACCCGGCACTAAGCGCGCTTCCATCCGATCGGCAGTGCCCAGCCAGTGAATAGTCCAGCCTTCAGCCGCCAGTAAAGTCGCCACCGCCTGCGCCGGAAAAATATGACCGCCGGTGCCACCTGCCATAATTAAGGCAATTTTTGCTGGCTTGCTCATCAGGCTGCACTCCCACGAATGGCATGTTTACCTTTGAGCCGCACTTCAAAATCAATTCTCAGCACTATCGCGGCAGCAATCAGCATAATGATCAGGCTACTACCGCCAGAGCTGATAAAAGGCAGCGTCAGACCTTTCGTTGGCAGCACGCCGGTTGCCACACCAACGTTAACGAAGGTTTGACAACCAATCCAAATCGCCAGCGCATAAGCCAGGAAGCCATGAAAACTTAAGCCTTTTTGCAAAGCTCTTTTACCTATCCATAACGCGCGTACCAGCAGTAAAAACAGCAAGCCCATCACAGCACAGACGCCAAATAAACCAGCTTCTTCGGCGATCACCGCCAGAATAAAGTCGGTATGCGCTTCCGGCAGATATTCCAGTTTTTGCACCGAATTCCCCAGACCCTGGCCAAACCAACTGCCACGGCCAAAAGCCATCAAAGACTGCGTCAACTGATAACCGCTGCCAAAAGGATCAGCCCAGGGATCCAAAAAGGAGGTCACCCGCCGCCAGCGGTATTCGCTGTACACAATCAGCACGGCGATTGACATCAGACCGGTAAAAATCAGCCCGAAAAACTGCCATAACTTGGCGCCAGCCAGAAATAGCAGCACCACGCTGGTACCAAACATCACGATCACTGTGCCTAAATCCGGCTGCATCAGCAGTAACACCGCAAACACAAACAGAATCACCAAAGGCTTTAAAAAGCCTTTTAAATTTTCCCGCACTTCATCATGCCGCCGCACCAGATAACTGGATAAATAGACAAAAAAGAATAACTTAGCCGGTTCCGCTGTCTGGATGCCGATGGGCCCCAGATAGAGCCAACGGGTACTGCCGTTGACGTTACGACCGACCGCTAGCACCGCGACTAAGCCGAGTAAACCAAACACCAGTAATAATAAATTGGTGTTATGCCACCATTGAATAGGCACATTCAGCACGGCAAAAGCCAGACTTAGGCCAATCAGCACATACACCAGGTGCCGGACGCTGTAATGCAGCGGATTGCCAAACAACCGCTCAGCCACTGGCACTGAAGCACTGGTCACCATGACAAAACCGATACATAGCAGTAGGACCATTAAACAAAAAAAGAATCTGTCATAACTGACGCCATCTTCGGCCTGCCACCAATGCTGCAGATCATCGCCGATTTGCTGGCACCAGTTTTGCGGTATTTGCCACAGTTGCTTCATGCCAGCACCTGCAGCACAGCCGCAGCAAACAGGTCGCCGCGCTGCTCATAATTTTTAAACATATCCAGACTGGCGCAAGCAGGTGATAACAACACCAAATCGCCGCTTTGCACTTGCTTTGCAGCCACCGCAACGGCGGCAGTCAGATCGGCGACTTCGATAGCGCCAGGCACTAAGGCTGCAATCGCAGGACCGTCTTTACCCAGCGTAATCAGCAGATCTACCTGCTGGCGTAAGACACCGCCTAATTCGGTAAAATCAGCGCCTTTGCCATCACCGCCAGCGATCAGAATTAATTTGCCGCGTACTTCAGCGCGTAAGCCGGCAATCGCAGCCAGCGTAGCGCCGACATTGGTCGCCTTTGAATCATTGATCCAGCGCACACCGTTTTTAGCGGCGACTAAAGCACAGCGGTGCGGCAGACTCTGGTAACTTTGCAGCGCCTGAATTAAACCGGCCCGACTGGCACCTGCGGCTAAGGCCACTGCAGCAGCGGCCAGCGCATTAAACTGGTTATGCTGACCGACCAGGGTCATTTGCGCCACTGGCAGCAACGGCTCACCAGCCACCACTAACCAGCTTTCGCCGGCCTGTTCAAGCAAGCCATATTGCGTCGGCTCGGCATTGGCAGCCGTCAGTTGCTGCAGGCTAATGGCAATATCGGCTGGCCCAAGCTGTGCAGGCTGCGTCAGCGCATCAGCGGCGTTATACACCGCAAGCGCTGCATGCTGAAAAATCCGCTGTTTGGCAGCGGTGTAAGCCGCCATGGTGCCGTGCCGGTCCAAATGATCTTCGGTTACATTCAGATTACAAGCCGCCACTAACTCCAGCTCAGAGGTGGTTTCTAACTGAAAACTGGACAGCTCCAGCACATAAACTTCAGTATCCGTCTGCTCTAATGCATCCAGCACAGGTAAACCTATATTGCCGGCAGCTAAGGCTTTGAACCCACTGCAACTAAGCATATGACTGACTAAGGTGGTGACTGTCGATTTGCCATTAGAACCAGTGATGCCCACCGCAGGTCGCTGATTGCATAACGCAAACAGCTCGACATCGCCAATCAGCCGGGTGCCTTGGGCTTCAGCAAAACGGATAGCCGGATGACGGGTATCCAGCCCCGGGCTCACCAACACAATATCCATCCTTGCCAGCCGGTTGGCATCGAGTTCACCTAAATAGATACCGTCGACTTTTTCCGGCGCAATCTGCTCCAGACCACTGACTTTGAGCCGGGTATCCATCAAGGTTGGCTTCACCCCTTGTTTCAGCAAAAAACGCACCGTGGCCAGACCCGACAGGCCTAGTCCCAACACCGCTACTTTTTTGCCCTGAAACAATTTAGTCATCATGCTTTCCGCTTTTCCAGTCCTAACGCAGCTTCAGGGTCGCCAGACCAATCAGCACAAAAATGATCGATAAAATCCAGAATCTGACAATCACCCGCGGCTCTGGCCAGCCTTTTAATTCGTAGTGATGGTGGATGGGGGCCATCCGAAAAATCCGCTGACCACGCAATTTATAAGAACCCACCTGCAGGATCACCGACATGGTTTCGATGACAAAAATACCGCCCATGATAATCAGCACAATTTCTTGGCGCACCAGCACTGCAATGACGCCCAGAATGGCACCCAACGCCAGCGAACCGACATCCCCCATAAAGACCTGCGCCGGGTAAGTGTTAAACCACAAAAAGCCAAGCCCGGCACCGACAATACTGGCACAGACCACCACCAGTTCTGAGGTTAATGGCAAGTGCGGAATATGCAGATAATTGGCGAACACCACGTTGCCACTGACATAAGCAATCACGGCAAAGGCCATTGCCACCATAATGGTTGGCACTATCGCCAGACCATCCAGCCCGTCGGTTAAATTGACAGCGTTACTAAACCCCACCATGACAAAATAAGTGGTGACCAGGAAAAACAGCCCCAATTGCGGCAGCACATCTTTGATAAAAGGCAGCACCAGACTGGTTTCAGCTGGCCGGTCAGAAGTGGCATACAAGAAAAAGGCGGTAATAATGGCAAATACCGATTGCCAGAAGTATTTCCAGCGCGCAATCAGACCTTTTGGATCTTTGCGGATCACTTTGCGGTAGTCGTCAATAAAGCCGATCCAGCCGTAGCTGACCAGCACAAACAGCACCACCCAGACATATTTATTTGATAAATCAGCCCATAGCAAAGTACTGATAGCAATAGAGCCTAAAATCAGCAAGCCACCCATAGTAGGTGTGCCTTTTTTAGAGAAATGACTCTCCGGGCCATCGTTCCGCACTGTCTGGCCAATTTGCAACCGTTGCAGCGCTGCAATCAGTTTTGGTCCAAAGTACAGACTCAGCAGTAAAGCCGTCAGGATCCCGAGGATAGATCTGAAGGTTAAGTAACTGAATACGTTAAACGCATTGATGTATTGAGTTAAAAACTCGGCTAACCAGACTAACATGCACCTGTCTCCTGCTGACATCTTTCTAGCAAGTCCTGCACAACCAACTCCATCCGGGCACTGCGTGAACCTTTCACCAGAATGGAAACCTCTGCCTCAAGCTGTAAAAAGGGCAGTAATTTTGCGACCAATTGTTGCCTGGAGCTGAAATGCGCGCCTTGGGCATGGAATAACGCACTGGCGTTCTGCGATAACACACCCAGCGTGAACAAGTGGTTAATGCCAAGCGACAGCGCATGCTGGCCGACTTCTTCGTGGTACAAACGGGCATCCGGGCCTAATTCACCCATATCACCCAGCACCAGAATACGAATACCGCCATATGAGGCTAATAAATCGGTGGCGGCTTTAGCGGATTCAGAATTAGCGTTGTAAGTGTCATCAATAATCCGCAATAACGCTTTTGGCTGATGCACATTGATCCGGCCTTTCACTGGTTTCATCTGCGACAATCCCAGTTGTACATCCGCCAGACTGGCACCCATCGCCAGCGTTGCAGCAGCAGCGGCCAGCGCATTACTGACATTGTGCTTACCCGGTAACGTCAGTTGAATAAACCGCTGCCCATAAGGAGTGCACATGGTAAAACCTGCACAACCTTGCTCATCCAGCGCAATAGCTTCGGCATAATAATCGGCTTGCTGCGTCATGCTGAACGTATGCACCTGCAGATGAGACAGCCGCTGCAACCAGTAGCTGTGAAACTCGCTATCAAGCGGCACTATCGCCAGACCATCGGCCGAAAGTCCGGTGTAAATTTCGCCTTTGGCGCGAGCCACACCGAATAAATCGCCAAAACCTTCCAAATGGGCGGCTGCCACATTGGTAATCATCGCTACTTTGGGTTTGACCAAGGACGTGGTATAAGCGATTTCACCCAAGTGGTTGGCACCTAGTTCCATCACAGCATACTGATGCTCCGGTGTTAACCTGAGCAGCGTCAGCGGCACACCGATTTCATTATTAAAATTACCCGCGGTCGCCAGCACATTACCAATGCGCGACATAATAGCCGCCATCATTTCTTTGACTGTGGTTTTACCCACGCTGCCGGTCACCGCGACTGCCGGTACTTGCAGGCGTTGTTTCACCAGCGCCCCTAGCTGGCCTAATGCCAGTTTGGTATCAGCCACCACCAGTTGTGGCACCGTCACCGCAAGTTGTTGCTCTGTCACCACCGCCACAGCGCCTTTGGCAACTACATCTGCGACAAACTGATGGGCATCAAAATTCGGCCCTTTGAGCGCAATAAATAAATCACCGGCTTGGATAACACGGCTGTCAGTGCTGACACTTTGGATCTCCAGGTCGGCACCTATTAGTCTGGCTTCAGTGGCCAGCGCAATTTCACTCAGTCTGAGGCTGATCATCGGCACATCTCCGCCAATAAGCTGTCAATAAATTTACGTTCGTCATAGTCCCGCACCACCTGACCAATGATCTGGTAGGGTTCATGGCCTTTGCCAGCCACTAAAATCATGTCATCGGGCTGGGCTTCAATCAGCGCCAGTTTGATGGCGGATTCACGATCCGGTTCGATTTGGAAATGATCGCTGCTGGCAAAACCAGCCACTATGTCCTGACAAATATCCAGCACGTCTTCGGTGCGCGGATTGTCAGCCGTGATAATCACATGATCGGCATATTGCTCTGCCACCCGCCCCATCAGCGGTCTTTTGCCTTTATCGCGATCGCCACCACAACCAAACACACACCATAAATGGCCGCGGCATTGTTGCCGTAGCGCCACTAAACTTTGTTCCAGCGCGTCCGGGGTGTGGGCATAATCCACCACCACCGACACCTCGTCCGGGAATTGCCATTGCTCCATCCGGCCAGGCACTGCCAGTAAACGAGGTAAGGCCTGCACCAGCTCTGGCAGGTCATGACCGCAGAGCAACATGGCGCCCATCGCAGCCAGCACATTCTGCACATTAAATTCAGCCAGCAACGGGATATGCAATTGGAAATGACCCAGGTGACTATGCAAAGTGCAACGGAAACCATGGCCATCCGCCTGCAGATTGTCATAACCGAGGAAACGGCTAAAGCCCTGACAATCGGCGAGCCGGCCATAGGCCAGCACCGGCAATTCGGTTTGCGCTGCCAGAGTTTTGCCAAAAGCATCTGACACATTAATCACCGCAGCATCGGCATAGGTTTTGCTGAACAGCAATGCTTTCGCGGCGCCATAAGCCTGCATAGTGCCGTGGTAATCCAGATGATCCCGAGTTAAATTGGTAAACACCGCCACCGCAAAATTTAACCCCGCCACCCGCTGCTGGATCAGGGCATGCGACGAGACTTCCATCGCCACCCGCTGACAGCCGCGCTGAAATAACTCGGCAAAAATGCGGTGTAAATCCACCAGATGTGGCGTGGTATTTTGCAGCGGTTTAAAAGCCGGAAATTCGCCATAGCCTAAAGTGCCAATCACAGCGCCAGCTTCGTCTAACAAGCGGGTCAACTGATTGACAAAAATCGCGCTGCTGGACTTGCCATTGGTGCCGGTAATAGCCACCAGCTGCATTTGCCGATCCGCTTGCCGATAATAAGTGCTGAGCAGTTGCGGCAGCAGCGGCATCAAATCCGGCCACAACAACAGTCTCGGATCGCGCGCCAGATCAGCTTGTCCGGCCGTCAGTTCATTGGTCAGTACCAGCGCGGCACCTTGCGCCAGTGCATCAGCAATATATTGATTGCCATGGCTGGACACGCCCGGCAATGCCAGGAAAATATCACCTTTATTCAATTGCTTAGTGCTGATGCATAACTGCGCATCCGGCAAAATTTCTGCGCGGTTCTCTAACGCACAAAGCGACTGCCCTTCGACAGTCGCTTTAAACGGGGATAACCACTGTTGTAGTCGGTTAACCTGCATCTGGACCTCCGGCCACTTTTGAGATGCGACTATCATTGCCATCCGGTGGTAAGTTCAGCAGTTGCATGGCTGCCCCCATCACCGCACTAAACACAGGTGCAGCCACTTCACCACCGCCGTAATAATCTCCGCTTGGTTCATTGATGATCACCACACAGGCCAGTCGCGGCTGTGAAATCGGTCCAATACCAGCAAATGAGCCAATATAGTCATCGCCATAACCACCAGAAATGGCTTTTTTCGCCGTACCTGTTTTACCACCTACGCGGTAACCCGGCACTTTGGCGCGGGTTGCGGTGCCACGTTTTTCGGTGACGGCTTCCAGCATTTCGACCATGGCATCAGCGTTATGTTCGGCAATGACCCGGACGCCCGGTGGTGGATTGTCGGTTTTCAGAATGGTCAGCGGCCGCACAGTACCACCATTGCCAATAGCGGCATAAATCCGTGCCAATTGTACCGCTGTCACCGACAAACCATAACCAAACGACAAGGTAGCCCGTTCAAACTCTGACCAGCGGGCCCTTTCACGCAACTGACCGGCGCTTTCACCAAGCAGACCTAAGCCGGTGTCCTGACCCAGCCCCATGTTGTAATACATGTTCAGCATATCTTCGTGTGGCATGTTCAGCGCGAGCCTCGTCACCCCAATGTTACTGGAACGACGAATAATACCGGTTAAATCCAGATCACCATTACCGGTGACATCAGTCACCCGGCCACCGCCTACCCGAATGGGTCCATGCCCGGTCGGAATAATGGTATTCATATCAGCAGTACCATTTTCCAGCGCTGCCAGCACCGGCAACGGCTTCACGGTGGAGCCAGGCTCAAAAGTATCGGTAATAGCGCGGTTACGAAAACGATGCACCGCCACGCCTTTACGATTGTTCGGGTTAAAAGAAGGACTATTCACCATCGCCAGCACTTCACCGGTATGCACGTCGACCAACACCACAGAACCTGAGGCTGCGCCAAAGGTCAGTACAGCTTTTTTCAGCTCGCGATAAGCCACCGCCTGAATACGCTGATCAATACTAAGCTGTAAATTCCGCGATGCGGTGGCGTCGGTTTGTTCCAATACTTCAATTTCGCGGCCTTTGGCATCTTTACGGATCACCTTGCGACCCGCTTCGCCTTTGAGCAGGGCATTAAACTGCCGCTCGACCCCTTCAACGCCTTTATCATCGACGTTGGTAAAACCGAGGATATGCGCCGTCACTTCACCTGCCGGGTAATAACGACGTGATTCCTGTTTGAAATAAATGCCGGGGACTTTTAATTTACGGATGTAATCGACAGTGGCCGGGCTGGCATGGCGCTGCAAATAGACATAACGTTTTTTCGGATCTGTGGCAATTTTATCTGTCAGTAGTTGTGGGCTGATCCTTAGCATATCTGCCAGCGCATGCCAGCGGCGGGTATCCCCCTTGGCATTGGCTTGCATCACCACTTTAGAATCAGCATAAATAGATTCAACCGGCACACTGACCGCCAGTTCCTCGCCATGCCGATCGAGGATCATACCGCGCATCACTTCGTCAGATTTGACCCGCAATGAGCGTAAGTCGCCCTGCTCCACCAGCATGTCAGGGTCAACTACCTGCAAATAAGCCGCTCTGGCCACCAAACCAAAAAAAATCACCGACAGTGTCAGTACGACAAAAGCAAAACGCCAGCTAATCACCGTCGGGTGTTTGCGCTGTTTGGCTTGCTTGACTGTTCTCACCGGTCTTTTCATGGTTGATCCACCACTATATCCTGCTCACCTGTTGGTCGAACCATCTGGAGTTGCTTCTGCGCAATCTCCTCAACCCGGCTGTGTTCAGACAAAGCCCGTTGTTCTACCAGTAAATTGCGCCATTCCATTTCCAGCGCGTCACGTTGTTGGAATAATTTGTCCTGACTGATGGTCAGTTGCCGATTCATATGGGTAAACTCAACCACAGCCAAGGCCGAACCAATACACAAAATCAGCAACAGGATCACCAATTTATGATTGGCAATATCCTTTAAAATCAGCTGATTAAGCTTAATGCTACTCATGGCTGTTTTTCTCAGCAATCCGCAGCACCGCACTGCGCGAGCGTGGGTTTTGCGCCAGCTCAGCCTCAGACGGCATCACGGCTTTACCAATCAGCTTCAGCGGTAAATGTCTTTTTAATTGCGCTTCCGTCAGCGGCAACCCTTTAGGCACTGCCGGTGGCTTGCTGTGCTGGCGCATAAATTGTTTCACCAGCCGGTCTTCCAGTGAATGGAAGCTGATCACCGCCAGTCTGCCACCCGGCTTTAGTGCCAGCAGCGCAGCATCCAGCGCAGTTTTGACCTGCTCCAGTTCGCTGTTGATATAAATCCGGATCGCCTGAAAACTGCGGGTGGCCGGATGTTTTTTCTCTTTAAAACTTTTTGGTACCGTCGAGGCAATCAAGGCGGCCAGTTGGCTGGTGCGGGTCAGTGGTGCCGCATCACGGCTGTCGACGATAGCGTTAGCAATTTTCCAGGCGAATTTCTCTTCGCCATATTCGCGCAGCACAAAAGTGATATGTTCGACATCCGCTTTGGCCAGCCAGTCAGCGGCAGAAATACCGGAAGTCGGGTCCATCCGCATATCCAGCGGACCATCCCGCATAAAACTGAAACCACGCTCGGCGTCATCCAGTTGTGGTGATGACACCCCTAAGTCCAATAAAATGCCATCCAGTTGGCCACTGATCTGTTGCTCTGCCGCCACTGTGGCTAATTCGGCAAAGGCACAATGACTGATATGAAAACGGCTATCAGCGGCAAATTCAGCCGCAGCGGCGATGGCCTGCGGATCGCGATCGATGGCAAATAACCGGCCTTGGGCATTTAACTGACTGAGGATCACCCGGCTGTGGCCGCCGCGACCAAAAGTCCCGTCCAGATAAATGCCGTCTGGTCTGATATTCAGACCATCAATGGTTTCCTGCAACAGGACTGAAATATGTGCTTGTGACGTCATTACAATGCAAGGTCCTGTAAACGTTCAGAAAGTTCGGCTTCGCCAGTCGCGGCCATTTGTTGTTCTACTGCCATATCCTCGGCGACACGCTGATGCCAGGTCTGTTCGTCCCAGATCTCAAATTTATTCAACTGGCCAACCAAGCGCAGATTTTTGCTCAGATGCGCATGTTCTCTTAAGGTCGCCGGCAATAAGATGCGACCGTTTTTATCCATTTCGCAGTCGGTGGCATGGCCCAGTAACAACCGTTTCAGCCGTTGTTCCTGCGGCACAAAGTTCGATAGCTTTTGCAGTTTTTCTTCGATTTCTTCCCACTCTGCCAGCGGGTACAACATCAGACAGGGATCTTTGTGATCAATGGTGCAGATCAGCTGGCCGCCGGCATCAGACAACAGGCTATCGCGGTAACGCGTTGGCAGCGTCAACCGGCCTTTGTCATCCAGGCTTAAAGCAAATGATCCACGAAACATGTTGATCCCATCTTGTTGGCATTTGAGCAGGTGAAGATCCACTTTCACCCACGAATCTCCACAATGCTACAGTTTAGGGCGCATAAAAGCGCCTTGTCAAGGTAAAACCCCACTTAGCACCTTGTTTAAAACTCAAGAATGACGCGGCTTAGCGCCAGATCACTGAAAAAAGTGGGAAAAAGTGGGAGAGATGCCAAATCCTGGTAGCAGTAGGTTATGCGTAACTAATTTTCACAAACTGAACTGACGCTGACTCACAGCCGTTGATCGGACTAAAAAATACCGATCCTGGCCGTTTTGACCAGCATAGTGGCGTAAAAACCAGCAGAGAGTGTTGTTTTAACCGCCATGCACTACGCCAAAACGGCAATAGTGCAGCAAACCGCGGATCCAGTCAGCTCGCCTTGAGCGCTGAGCCTGAGCAGCGCCCAATGAACTCAATAATGATCAATAACAGCATGATACTGATGGTTAGCAAGCACTCACAAATCTAACCAATAAAAACAATTCTCAATTGCATTAGTTGGCGAATTTGGTAAACTAGCACCTTTTACAGCCGGAGGACGTCAGGTGTCGTCAACTGCTCTTGTACTGACCTTGGTGGTGTTACTTAGTCTTTATCTTTGCTATGGGATCATCGATGGCCTGCAACGTCGGTGGCAACAGCGCCAGCAGCAACGGCGATTACCGCTGGTGGTCAGCCGGATCCGACGCCAGCAGGATATGCTGAAAATTTGGTTGCGCCACGCTGAGGATCTGCAGCTCCCCCCAGCCAGGGCCGGTCAGCATATTTTGTTGTTTGGGCAGGATCTGCAGGGTAAAGCGGTCAGCCGGGCTTATTCACTGGTACAGGATAATCAGCAGCGGCAGTATTATTTGCTGGCAATTAAAGCCGAAGCCAATGGCCGTTTCAGTCAAGCCTTGTGGCAGACCCTGCAGATTGGGGATCAACTGCAAAGCAGTTATCCAAAAGGTCATTTTATACTGCGTCATGACTGGCGACATAGTTGCAAGCAGTGGCTACCGACGCTGTTACGGCCGCGCTGGCTGCGTGGCCGGCCGCTGGTGCTGGTGGGCGGTGGTATTGGCATCACGCCGATGCTGGCAATGGCGCAGCAGGCGATACGGCAGCAACGCCCGGTCTGGTTATGCTATCAAGCCAGAACTGCGCAGGATCTGTTATGGCATCGTTATTTACAGCGACTGCCCGGCCTGCATTATCGGCCCATTCTGAGTCAGCCTGCGCCAGACTGGCAAGGCGGACGTGGCCGCATCACGGCGCGTCAGTTGATAGCCCTGGCAGGACTCAAAGCAGACTACTATCTCTGCGCCAATGCCGATATGGTGCAGAGTCTGGAGCAGGAACTGCGTCAGGCCGGCGTGCAGCGTTGTTATCATGAATTATTCAGCGCCGCCCACAGCAAAAACAGCTTCGCGCTGCAATTGGGTAAGCTCCAGGCCGATAGTCTGGGCCATAGTTCAGTACTGGATGCGTTGCTGGCAGCAGGAGTCCCAGTGCCTTATGATTGCCGCGGTGGTTCCTGTGGTCAGTGCCGGCTGAAACTGTTGTCAGGCCAATGTCAGACGGTGCTACAACCCGAATTTGAACTGGCGGCAGATGAAATTTTATCTTGTTGTATGCAGGCTCAATCGCCACTACAACTGGCATTTTGCCAGCCAGAATCAATAGCAGAGGATGCTGAAGTGACCACAGCCCAACAGCAGCCACATTATCGCGATGACGTTAGCAAGTTCCCCCAAAGTAACCCGACCACTTAAATTCAAGCACTTCGATATATTTTGTCTGAAAATCACAGGCTAAAAACAACAAAGCCCCGTCAGCAAGCTGACGGGGCTGGAATAAGGTGTGAGCCAGCCGTTAAGCCGGGTTCTGTGCTCTGTTGCCAGAGTGACAATCATTCCTCTAGGACATACGTCGCCATATGCCTCAAGCAACCTACCCGCCCCCAACGCGGGCCGCGCCAATGGGGGCCTATTTGGTCTTGCTCCGGGTGGAGTTTACCGTGCCACGAACTGTTACCAGTCGCGCGGTGCGCTCTTACCGCACCCTTTCACCCTTACCTGATCCCGCTTACGCGGGCCATCGGCGGTTTGCTCTCTGTTGCACTGGTCGTAGGCTCACGCCCCCCAGGCGTTACCTGGCACCCTGCCCTGTGGAGCCCGGACTTTCCTCCCCCTGTTTGTACAGGCAGCGATTGTCTTGGCCAACTCACGGCGCGCATTATACGCCAATTTGGCGCTGAGGCCAGTAAAAGCTGTGATGCAGTTCAAGGCTGGACGCCATCATCGCTAGCAAGCCCCGCCAGTTTTAAAAAATCAGCTTTTGACCAACCAACAGATTTTGCCAGCAACTTACCTTGCGGATTAAACCGCAGTAAAGTCGGTTTGAACCATGCATCAAATAAATCAGGCTGAAAACCTGAGGTAGCCTGATACACCTGCAAACTGGGCAGATACGCCATTTGCGGTAGTCCGGCCGGGGTTATAACCATTAAATCAATGTTGGCGGCCGCCAACTTGTGCGGATCAAAACGACTCAGTTGTAAGATGGCCTGCTCACAAGCACGACAACCCGGAGTAAACACCAGCACCAGCGTGTCGCGCCTTAACAAACTGACAAAACTGACGGTTTGCTGCTGATGCTGATGTTTAATCATAAAATCAGCCGCCACTTTTTGGTGTAATTGCTGATTGGCCAGCCATTGTGTTCCCAGCCGCAACCAATCTACTAACTGTAATTTCAACTCCTGCCGGTACAATACCGCAGCCTGCAACAACATCAGGCATAACAGCAGACCTGCATGCGTGAGTAGCCAATCCCAGACCTTCTGGGCAGCCGGTAATGCAAATGCAGAATCATTCATCAGGCAATCTCCAGCACCAACTTAAAGTTAAATCAGAGGTATTGTTACCAATTGTCCACTTCAAACTGACGGCAATTGAGTTGCTGACAGCGCTCAATTTCAATGCTGACCAGATAAAAAATATGCCACTGACAACATACAAAACATTGCCTGGCTTGCAGTTGCAACCAAGGCCGCGCCAGCAGTATCAGCAAAATACCCGCAGCCAGCAATAACTTGACCATCGCCATCCATTTCATGTGGACCCCCCTGACACCCCACCAGCCCAACGAAGTCACTGGACTGGCGGTTAATGTTAGATGGATTCAAAGTTTAAAAATGATATCAATGTAACAAAGATGTGATAGTAGGGGTTTGGTATGAAATTGCCGAACATCGGCACAAATATAACCAGCCACTTCCGCTGGCAGCGAACACCTGAATCTTGCCTAAACTTCAGCTTCAGCCCAACTCAGTCCCAGTTTGTATAAAGCGTTTTTCTTTTCAGCATGAATTTCAGCAGTCAAGGCTGCCGCTTTTTTTAACGGTAATTCCGTCAGTAACAACTTCAGCGTTTGTTGTGCTGCGGCGGAGATTTGTTCCTCCACCGCTATTTTCGGCGCTATCATCAGCACCATTTCGCCCTGGCAACGCAGCGGATCTTCCTCCAGCCACGCCGTAATTTCGGCAGCAGTCCCATGTACAAAATGCTCGAAAGTCTTGGTCAGTTCTTTGGCAAGCACTAACTCACGCTCAGCCCCAAATACCAGCACCAGATCCGCCAGCGTATCTTTAATCCGACGGGCGGTTTCGTAACAGATTAAGGTGCCGACACCAGCCGGGATGGCGGTCAGCTGATTTTGCCGCTGCTGACTTTTGGCGGCCAGAAAACCAATAAAATGAAACTTATCGGTTGGCAGACCGGCACCACAAAGCGCAGCAATCAAAGCGCAAGGACCAGGAATGGGCACGATGCGAACCCCGGCATCCCGGCACAACCTGACTAGACTATAGCCGGGATCAGAAATCAGTGGCGTGCCGGCATCTGAAATTAAGGCGACATCTTCGCCAGCGTGTAATTTTTGCAATAAGCTGGCCGCCCGCTGTTTTTCATTGTGATCATGTAATGAAATAAAACGCGCCGAAATATGGAAATGACTTAGTAACTTACCACTGTGTCGGGTATCTTCTGCCGCCACCCAACTGACAGCGCGTAACACCTGCAACGCACGCTGACTGATATCGTCCAGATTGCCGATCGGCGTGGCCACGATAAATAAAGAACCGGCAGGGTTCAGAATGGAGGTTGCTTGCATAATGTGGCTCCAGGGCAGCGTAAAGCAAAAAATCTGCGAATAAAAGTTCATCAAATCTGCCAGCAGCAAGAGTGCCGCGGGATGATTCGGTGCCGGAAATGGTATAAGATGATGCCATTCGTCGGCTATTGTAACTGTGCATTGTGAAATCCAGCAAATTAACGCTTTGGCTGAGCCTGAGTTCAGCTTTCTTTTTAGTCAGTTGCAGCCAGACGCCTGCACCAGTACAACCGGTCGTGACGGCGCCACAGCCGCAACCCGAAGTGGTGGCTGAACCCGATGCGGAAGCCTTCAAACTGGAAACATTGCCGGTTGAAGCTCAGGTGACACCACTGCCACTGGAACCGGCCACAAGTCAGGATCCACAGTTGCTGCAACAACGACAACTATTGGCTGAGGCCAGAACTTTATTGCAAAACAACAGTAACCCGGCGCGGGCATTAGCCATTAGTTACCATCTGCGCAATAGCACTGACCTGAGTATCCGCAGTGAAAATTTACTGCCTCTGCTGCACGGTTATTTGCTCAATCAGCAATATCAGGCCGTTGAACAGTTACTAAAGCAAACCCGGCTGACCGATGTGCCGACAGCAGATCAGACACAATTTAGCACCCTCGCGGCAAGTTATTATCAACAGCAACAACAACTGGTCCAAGCGGTCATCTGGTTACTGACCCAGGATGAACTGGCCGGCAACACTGCCGCAGATCCAGCAATGCAACAGCTATTGTGGCAACATCTGATCCAGTTAAGTCCAGAAGAAATCATCCAGCTAACCCAACAAGCCCGGCCCAGAGCCCAGGCTTGGCTGGAGTTATTACAAACGGCACTGGCTTTTAATGGCGATCAGCCTGCCATGCAGCAAGCCTTACAGGACTGGCAAAGCCGCCATCCTGGCATGCCGGCACTGACAGATTTACCGGCTGCCATCACCTTGCTTGCACAAACCCAGCCCTACCAACCGAAAAGAATTGGGGTGATCTTACCTTTATCTGGCCCCTTGAAAGCACTGGGCGAATCGGTACAGCTTGGTTTAATTACCGCGGGCACTGGCACTGATCGCAGTCTGACTTTTATCGACAGCCAACAAGATGGCCATGCCATTTACCAGGCATTACAACAAGCGAGCGTTGATTTTGTCATTGGACCGCTGTTGCGTGAAGATGTAGATAAAGTCCAGGCACTGCCAAACTGGCCTTGGCCAACGTTATTTTTAAACAGTAAACCGCAGGATAAACCTGTGGTCGCTGAACAGTTTTATTTTGCATTAAGTGCCGAAGACGAAGCCTTACAAATGGTGCAGTTGTTCCGACAAAAACAGTATCAGCATCCGGTGCTCATTCATGCGGTGAATCCGATTGGACAGCGCATGGCGCAACAATTCCGTGACCAATGGCAACAACAAACCGGCAAAGTGGTTGAGGCCTACAGTTACAGTTCACAAGATGAACTGCGGCAACTGATTAATACCTTCTTAGAAACTGCCGCCAGTACCGAAAGGGTCAAAGAGCTGGAAAAACTCAGCGGTCGCAATGTCAAAGCCGAAATGCACAGTCGGCTTGATGTCGATGCCATTTATCTGCTGGCCGATCCGGCTCAGACCCGGTTATTTAAGCCATTTATTGATGTCACTGTCAGCCCAACTGCACCGGCGTTACCTGTGTATGCCAGTTCACGCAGTCATAGTTTGGCCATCGATCGCACCGATATCCGCGACTTGAGTGGACTGACGCTGACCGAGATGCCCTGGTTACTGCCGATCAAGCCGAAACCAGCGTTAAGAGCTGAATACGAACAACTTTTTGCCGAGCAGGATGAAACCCAGCAACGACTGTTTGCGATGGGACATGATGCGATGCAACTGGTGAACCGGTTAAAACAACAGCAACAATTTCCAGCCTTGGTTTTTCATGGTCTGACCGGTCATTTACGCCTGACCGAACAGCAAGTGATTCAGCGTCAGTTAACGCTGGCACAGTATCGTCGGGGCAAGCTGGATATTTTGCAAACCCCGTCAGCCCCCTGAGCATGACAGGCCCAGCCGAAACCGGCGCCATATTTGAGTCACTGGCGCTGCAATACCTGCAGCAACAGGGACTCAGTCTGGTCATACGAAATTTTAGCTGCCGCTATGGTGAAATTGATTTAATTTGCCGCAGCGCAGAGCACTGGGTGTTTGTTGAAGTGAAATACCGACAACACCACAACTTTGGCGGCGCCGCCGCTGCAGTGACGGTGCAAAAACAACAAAAACTGGCCAGAACTGCCAGCTACTTTTTACAGCAGCAACGCAGTCAGGCTCCCTGTCGGTTTGATGTCGTCGCAATTTCCGGCGAAGCGCCATACCGGATTGAGTGGATCCAAAACGCATTTTAATAAATTAATCAGGAACTTGGCGCATGCAAGAACATATCCGGCAGCTGTTTACCGAAAACATTCAGACCATGATCGCAACAGGCGAAGCGCTTGCAGCACCTATTGAAAGCGCGGCCCTGACCATAGTCCATGCACTGATCAATGACCGTAAAGTGTTGTGTTGTGGCGAAGGCGCGGCGCAGGCGCTGGCCAGTCATTTTTCCCAGTTGTTGCTGGATCAGTTTGAAACTGAACGCCCTTGCCTGCCGGCATTGGCGTTACAAACCGAATTATCGGGCCTGCAAAATGCCCATGCCCAACCTCAGGAGCATTTAGCCCGTCAGGTCAGAGCCTTGGGACAAGACGGTGATATTTTGCTGGTGCTGTCGCTGACGGGTGATGAAGCCAGCCTGATTAAAGCAGTAGAAGCTGCGCTGACCAAAGATATGACAGTGGTCGCTTTGACGGTCGACAACAATGGCGAATTGTCAGGCTTACTGGGCAATACCGATGTTGAACTCAGAGTGCCGGCTCACCGCGCCGCCAGAGTATTTGAGTGTTATGTATTTTTATTGCATTGTGTCTGTGAACTGATCGACAGCACGTTATTTCCACAACAAGACGATCTGTAATCAAGGAGAATCCGATGTCTGATATCAAACCTGTGATCAAACTGGCTGCAGTGCTCAGTCTTACGTTGTTATTACAAGCCTGTGCCGCTGCAGTTGTGGCTGGTGGGGCTCAAGCCGTTACTTCAGCCTCCGATCGCCGCACCCTGGGCTCGCAAATTGACGACAACAGTATTGTTGTCAAAGCCGAACGGGCACTGGAAGCAAACAAGACCTTGACTGAACGCGCCCATATCAATGTCAATAGCTACAATGGTGTACTGCTATTAACCGGGCAAGCACCTGATCAACAATGGATTGAACTGGCCGGCCAACTGGTGCAACCCATCCAGGGGGTACGGGAAGTGCAAAACCAAATCCGCATTGGCAACCCGATTTCCTTTACCACCCGCAGTCGTGATAGTTGGATCACCACCCGGGTGAAAAGTTTATTGATCGCCGATAAACAAATCAGCGCACTGAATATTAAAGTGGTGACTGAGAGTGGTGAAGTCTTTCTGATGGGGCTGGTCAACAGCACCGAAGCTGACAAAGCGGTTGAAATTGCCCGCCACGTCAATGGCGTTTCCCGTGTCATCAAAGCCTTTGAAACCAACTACAACTAAGCTCAGTCTCCCCACACTGGCAGCGACCGCTGCGGTCACTGCCAGTGCCCTTCCCATTTCTGAAACACCTTGATTTAGCGCATAAAATGTGTTGAATACCAATTGCATTTGCTCCACTGCTTGGCAATACTCAGACCGCCGCTTGTATCCCTGCGACAATTTTCAGCATAAAAATAACAACTGGGTTTTGCCCAGCAATGGCGACAGGGACAATGGCAATTCTGGCTGGATCCGATGCATCGGCTACCTGGCTTGCGTTATCAGTATCAGGACTGGCTGCTGGAACTGGCCGCCGATAAAACCTCGCTAGATCAAATCACAGAGTTCAGGCTGAACTTAGCAATCCCATTATGGTTTTAACCGCCAACCAAGTTAAAACCAGGTCCAGTTCAGCCGGACACTGACCACCAGATTATTGCCCCAGTCCGGCTCACTATGCCGGACCCACTGCAACACCGGTTGCAACTGTACTTGCTCCAGCCACTGATGCTGCCAGTAAATTTCAGCCAGCCACTCAGCTTGCTGCTGCGGTACCAGCACCTTACTGGCCATCAGCCCCAACTGATCTCGGTCAAACTGCCGCACAGCCCCTAGCATCTGATGCTGCCGGCTGACATCAACATAGTCCCGTAAACCAGACCAAACCGCCAGCAGTGACCAATCTGCCGATAGCTGATACTGATAATTCAGATACCAGCCCGAAATCGCTTTAATCTGGCCGTCCGCTAAATGTTCCCAATCGCCATTATGCCGCCAGTAGCCCACAGTACTGCGACTGTTCGCCGTCAGATAGCGGCTTTCGGCCAGATAAAACTGCTCGGCAAAATTTAAATGATCACGACCGGCAAAGACGCCGCCCATCCATTGCCAGCCTTGTTCAGGCTCGTAAAACACACTACAGGACATGGCGGGATCATAATAGGTTGGCAGTGCAATGGCGGTGGGGGTAATCCCGAGCGGTGGTGAAATAAAACCGCCTGCGACCGGCACAAAAGCAAATTCCAGATTGGCATCGACCTGACCGCATTTCAGTCGGGTTTGCGGGTTAAACTGATATTGCAGATATAATTCGTACAGCTTACTAAAAGGTTCAGCGTCAATATTAGAGATACCCTGCAGGTTTTGCGTCAGTGTTTCGCCATTATCACCGCGTGCCATTTTCAGGTTGCCATTGAGGCTCCAGTGACTATCCACACTGAAGCCAAAGTCGTAGGTCAGTAATACCCGATGGGCCTGCCTTGGCTCATCAGCTTCAGCTGTTGACCTGTCAGCGGCAGAAGTCAGCACACTATGGTCTGAGAGCCAATTGATGCTATGCGAAAATGTTTCCGCTGCTTCGGTTTGTTGTGCCTGTAATGGCGTCACCATCAATGGCATCACGATGGCGACAGCAGCCGATAAAGAATTTAACGCTGTAGTTTCGGGCATGGCAACATGACCTGAAGAAGAAGTCTGATAGGTATAGGAAGCCAGTTGAACGCTGTCAAATCTGGCGCTAAGTCGCTCAAACCACAACAGAGATTTATCGCTACACCTTGAACTCAGCGGCAATCTCAACTAGCTTTTCAGGCACATCTCCCTTAAGGATCGAGTTTATGACCATCAGGAACAGCGTCAATGCCATCGCGGCCGCCATTTTTTTACTGGTGTTGTTTCTGGTCGGAACCTCGGTCAAAGTCAGTGCAGACTTGACCAAATTACTGAACTTTGTCACGGGCCCAGCCTGGGACACTGCGGATGGCGCTATGGAAGGCACCATTGGTCTGCAACAACAGGTTATTGCCATCAATGCACTGCATTACGAACCAGCCAAAGCCGCCGAACATCAGCAATTATTACAACAGGGCATTGCGATGGCGGATGAGGCGCTGGGTCGGATGATGGCAGCTAAACTGATTCAGAGCGCTTCGCTATCCCAGTTAGAGCAACTGAAAAATCAGTTTCAACAGATCCGCAATGACATTGTCAACAGTCCGGCAGATCCGGCGCTGATACGCCAATTTAGCCAGCTGAGTCAGCAGTTACTCACTTTTCTCAGCAAATTAGAAGAAGAAGGTGACAGCACAGTCGAGCAGCAGTTTGCACTACGGCAACAATTAGAGCACTGGTCGTTCTGGATGAATATGCTTGGCATGCTGTTTGGCTGTGTCATTTGCCTGGCAGTATTCTGGTTTGCCCGCCACGCTATTTTGAAACCGCTGGATGAGGTCAACCAGAATCTGCTGGAACTGGCACAAGGCAAAGGGGATTTAACCTCCCGGCTTAACCCGAAGCGGAACAATGAATTCAGCCAGTTAGCGCAATCATTTAACAGCTTTGTCGCCAATCTGCAGCAGTTGATGCAGCAGCTTAAACACAGCAATACGGCTTTGGTTGACAATAGCAGTCATATTTTTCGGGCTATTGACAGCGTGGTGCAAAGTGGCGATGTGCAGCAGAAAGAAACCACTGTAGTCGCCACTGCAATTGAAGAAATGACCTATGTGCTGGCACAGTTGGCCGAGCATGCGGCGTCAGCCAATCACAATGCCAAAGAGTCTGAACAGGCCATGCAGCAAGGCGTGCTGGCCGTGAAAGAAGCGGAACAAGCCATCAGCAGAGTGCATCATAGAGTCGCGGATGCTAACAGCCAGCTCACTACAGTCCAGCAGGACAGTCAGGGCATTACCAAAATGCTGGAAATTATTCGCAGTATCGCCGAACAAACTAACCTGCTGGCATTAAATGCCGCCATCGAAGCGGCCAGAGCCGGCGAATCCGGCCGCGGTTTTGCCGTGGTGGCGGACGAAGTACGTAGTCTGGCTTCCAGAACTCAGGCATCCACCGTAGAAATAGAACAGAATATCAGTAAGTTAGTTTCTGGTTTACATCAAACAGCCCAGTTGATGGAACAAGTGCATCAGGAAAGTAATCAGGTCACTACCAAAGCTCAGGTGGCACTGGACATGATGGCGCGGACCAGTGCTCAGATTGCTCAGATGCATACCCTGAATGACCAGGTCGAACACGCTTCCACTGAACAAGGACAAGCCATTACCGATGTCAGTCACAGCATGAACCAAATCCGGCTGCACGGTGAAGAAACCAACCGTCAGGGCAGCAATGCGATGCAAAGCCTGCAACAGTTGCAGCATCATGTCAGCACAGTCAGTACTCAGTTGGTGCAATTCAGGACCTGAGTTCTGTTCGCGGACCGCTCTGACTAAAGACAGCCAGTACGGATTTGATTACAATGCGGCTTTGCTTTTGACCGGTGCGGATATCCTTTGATCGATCTTTTACCCAGTACGTTAAAACAGTACTTTGGCTACAGCGAATTCCGCGCTGGCCAAGCTGAAGTCATCACTGCAGCGCTGCAGGGGCAGGACAGTTTTGTACTGATGCCAACCGGTGGTGGCAAGTCGATTTGTTATCAGTTACCTGCCCTGCTGCTGCCTTATGTCACAGTGGTGGTGTCGCCCTTGATGTCACTGATGAAAGATCAGGTCGATGGTTTGCAGGCGATGGGAATAGCCGCTGATTTTATCAATAGCAGCCTGAGCCGTGAGCAGGTGCTGGAGGTCTTTCGCAAATTACGTCAGCAGCAAATCAAGTTATTGTACGTGGCGCCGGAACGTTTGTTACAACCGCAATTTTTAAGTCGGCTCAGCGAAGTCGGCGTCAGTTTATTTGCCATCGATGAAGCCCACTGCGTGTCGCAATGGGGGCATGATTTCCGGCCGGATTACATCGCGCTCGCCCAACTAAAACAACATTTCCCGCAGGTCCCGCTGATGGCACTGACTGCCACTGCCGATCCGGCCACCCAGCAGGATATCCGCCAGCAGTTGCGACTGGTCAATCCGCTGACCAGCATCAGTAGTTTTGACCGGCCGAATATTCGTTATACAGTGCAGGAAAAGTTCCGCCCGTTTGAACAATTGGTGGCGTTGCTGAAACAACAGGAAAATCAAAGTGGTATTGTCTATTGTTCATCCCGTAAAAAAGTCGATGAACTCTATGGCCAACTAAAGAACAAAGGTTTTGCCGTCGGCGCCTATCATGCCGGTCTGACGAATGAAGCGCGCAGTCAGGTGCAGGATGCTTTTAAACGCGATCATCTGCAACTGATTGTTGCCACAGTCGCTTTCGGCATGGGTGTCAATAAACCCAATATCCGTTTTGTGGTGCATTTTGACCTGCCCCGCACCATTGAAGCTTATTATCAGGAAACCGGTCGTGCTGGCCGGGATGGCGTTGCCGCCGAAGCTGTGATGCTGGTTGATCCGGCAGATATCGGTCGGATGCGCAATTGGATCCAAACTGAAGAAAATCAAGCCAGAACAGAAGTGACGTTACAAAGGTTTAATGCGATGGCGGCTTTTGCCCAAGCCCAAACCTGCCGCCGGCTGGTGTTGCTGAATTATTTTGGCGAAGCCAGCCAGGAAGCCTGTGGCAACTGTGATATCTGCCTGGATCCGCCTACCCGCTTTGACGGCACTGTACTGGCACAAAAAGCCTTATCCTGCGTCTACCGGGTCGGTCAGAATTTTGGCATGCATCATGTGATTGATGTGCTGCGTGGCAGCCAGAATCAGCGCATTCTGGAACTGGGTCAGGATAAACTGTCCACTTATGGCATCGGCAAAGAACAAAGTCATGACTATTGGTTGTCGATCCTGCGGCAACTGATCCATCATGGCTTATTACAACAGGATATTACCGCGCACTCGGTGTTGAAACTACTGCCAGCGGCCCGCCCAGTGCTCAGAGGTGAACAAGCGCTGCAACTGGCCGTGCCAAGACTCACCTCCAGCAAAGGCCAGAGCAAATCCAGCCCGAAAGAAAGCAAACAACTGCAAAAACAGGATTATGATCGGGTACTGTTTAGCAAACTGCGCGCCTTACGCAAACAAATTGCCGAACAAAGTGATGTCGCGCCTTTTGTGGTGTTCAGTGACGCCAGCCTGATTGCAATGTCGCAACAACTGCCGCAAAGCCACACTGAATTCCTGGCGATCAGTGGCGTCGGTCAGACCAAGTTAAGCCGTTATGGTGATGATTTCCTGGATTTAATTGCTGAATATCTGGATCAATCAGCCTGATGCTACAGCCCCCATCTGCCTGCAACCAAGGACAGCAGAGCATGCAATTTTCAGTCGAACTCCGACAGCAGTCACAACTGACACAATTGTGGCTGCTGCCAGACCAAGATCTGTACCCGGTATTACCGGATCAGCAACAGTTATTGCCGCTGGTCAGTGCCTGGCTTGGCAGTTTTTCCGCGCTGAGTCAGCTGCAAACGGCGCAGGGAACCGACTGGTTGCAATGGCGATTTTGCTTTGCTGACCAACCTTTTATGTTGCAATTTGAACACTACACTGAGAGTTTCTGGGTAGAAGCTGACACCAGCTCAGCAGTTATGCTACTGTCAGAACTGGCCAGTTGTCTGCAGCAACAACCCAGCAAAGATCAACACTGCAGGTGATGTTATTCAGGGAGGTACCGGTGGTGTGGTTCAGGTTTTTATTGCTGTGCTGTGGTTTTTGGTCGCTGTCAGTACAGGCCTTTCACGCCGATGTGTTCAGTTTTGATGACAAACTGCAACAAAAAGCCTTATTCCCGCATTTGTATTATCAAATCACACCACGTGATGTCAGTGTCGATGCCATGGTGTTTGAACCAGAGCGCCACCATGCATTTCGCGTCGTCACCAAACCTAATCAGGTATTCCTGCCCGGCCAACAGACCGTCTGGTTATTCAGCCGGTTACATTACCGCGGTATTAACAATATTGAGTTGATCCTGGATTACAATTTTCCAGCGGCGGACCTGGTCGAATTTTACAGTTATGACCGGCAAACGCATGAAGTCCGTAAACTCAACCGCAGTGGCAGTCATTTTCCTTTTAGCGAACGCCAGATCCAGAGCCGCAGTTATGCGGTCGCACTGCAGTTTAAACCGGATCAGGAAATGGATATTCTGCTTAAAGTGCAGGATAAAGCACTGGTACAAACTGGCGTCAGCCTCAATCAAACCAGCCTGTATTATCAGCAGCAACTGACCAGCAATGTATTTGACGGTGTGCTGCTTGGGATCCTGCTGTTGATGGCTGCCTACAACTTATTGTTGCATTTCAATATTAAAGAAAGCGTTTACCTGTATTTTGCCGGCTTTTTTGCCAGCTTTGCGCTGGTGACCGCTATTCTGAACGGCGCCGCTTTTGCGCTGTTATGGCCAGAACATCCGGAAACCAATCCGGCAATTTTTTATGTCGCGGTCGGTGCCATGCTGGCCTTTCTCAGTCTGGCCAGCCAAAAGATGCTAGGCGAAGATGCCAAGCCAGGCTGGTTGTGGCTACAGCTGGCAGCAGCAGGTTTGTTGTTATTCAGCCCACTGTACAGCGGGCAGCAATTACAACTTAAATTATTACTGGCAGTACTGGCACTGGTGATGCTCAGCAACTTAGTCCGTGTGGCGCTATATGCTTTGAGCGGCCAACCCAGAGCCCGA
The DNA here is from genome assembly GCF_059620065.1 of Rheinheimera sp. B2H12. NCBI lineage: Bacteria > Pseudomonadati > Pseudomonadota > Gammaproteobacteria > Chromatiales > Chromatiaceae > Rheinheimera > Rheinheimera sp. B2H12. Next base: position 4,404,050 of record NZ_CM184363.1, read on the forward strand.
ACTTTTGCCTTAAGCTGGTTGTTATTTTTTACCGCTTGTCTGGTACTGGTGCTGACTCAATTTGGCTATCTGGCCAATGAGCGGCTTTGGCAGTACCTGTTGCTGGCCTCTATCATCGGCAGTATGGCACTGATGAGTTTTAGCCTGGCCCGGCGTATTCAGCAGATCAATGAACAAAGCATGCAAGCCAATCAGCAGGCACTGCAATCACTGCAACAATATTACGATATCTACCATAATGCGGTTGAAGGCATGTTTACCACCACCCTCAGTGGACAGTTAATTGCAGCGAATCAATCACTGTTGCAGATCCTGGGTTATCAGGATGCGTCGCAAATGGAAATGGATGTGCGGCATTATGGCATGGCAAAATATTATGCCAATCCGGACGATCGGACCCACCTGGTGCGGCAACTGCAACATGCCAATAATCAAAGTTTTGAACTCAGAGCACTGAAAGCAGATGGTACCCCGTTCTGGGCACTGATGTCAGCCCGACTGGCCAGGGACAGCAGCGGTGAAGCTTTTATTCATGGTTCTGTCATTGATATTACCGAACAGAAAATCAACCATGAACAGCTGGCTTATCTGGCCTCCCATGATCCGTTAACTGGCTTGTATAACCGTCACCATTTTGTCCAACTGACCCAGCAAGCCTGGCACAGATGTCAGTTAGAACAGGCCAGCAGCACTATTTTATATATCGATATTGATCAGTTTAAGCTGGTGAACAGCACCTGTAATCATAGTGCCGGCGATGCGTTACTGAAACAAATCAGCGAGCAACTGAAACGGGCGCTTGGACAAAATGGCCAGTTGGCCCGGCTCGGAGGGGATGAATTTGCCGTGTTATTGCCGGGTAAAAATGCACAACAAGCTTTTAGCATCGCCTACAGTCTGCTGGATGTGGTGAAAGAATTCCGTTTTTTCTGGCAGGACAGTTTATTCAGTATCAGCGTTAGTATTGGCATGAACGAAATCAGCCGACAGGATTTGTCAGGCGAACAAAGTATCAAAAAAGCCGACTCCGCTTGTTTTGTCGCCAAGGAAAAAGGCCGTAACCGTATCCATCAGTTCCACCCGGATGATCAGGAATTACAAAAACAACAAGCCGAGATCCAATGGGTGCAAATCCTGCAAAAAGCGTTATTGCATGACAGCTTTATGTTGTATATGCAGCCGATCCAGGCGGTCACTGAACGTGATACTGTGCTGAATTACGAGTTGCTGCTCAGGCTCAGGGGCGAAGATAATCTGGTCATTGCACCTGGTAGTTTTTTAACCTCGGCTGAGCGTTATGGCTTAATGCCGCATATTGACCGCTGGGTGATCCGCAATTATTTCCGCTGGCTGGCGCAACATCCGCAACATTTAACACTGCTGGGGCACTGTAATATCAATTTATCCGGCGCTTCGCTGGTGGATCCACAATTTAAATCTGACGTGCTGGCTTTATTTGAGGAATACCAAATTCCGGCGCGGCATATTTGTTTTGAAATCACCGAAAGTATGGCAATCCTCAATCTGCAAAATACGCTGGACTTTATCCATCATTTCCGTGGCCTGGGCTGTCATTTTGCGCTGGACGATTTTGGCAGTGGCTTTTCTTCTTATGGTTACCTGAAAAATTTCCCGGTTGATTTTATAAAAATTGACGGCAATTTTGTCCGTGATCTGCTGACCGATAAATTTGACCGCGCTATCGTCAATTCCATTCACGATGTGGCTGCGGCGCTTGGCATTAAGACAGTAGCAGAATACGTTGAAAGTACAGAGATTTTATTGGAACTACGCAAAATGGGCGTCGACTATGCGCAAGGTTATGGCATTGCCAAACCCAAGCCATTGAGCGACTTGCTCTGAGCTGCAGGCAAAGCCTGGCCGCTGTGCCCGGACGCGTTGCCAGCTTCTTTAGCGCGGGGGCTTGCTGCTGACAATCACAACTCAGTACAATACACGCCCCATTTGAGGTAGTCAGTTATGCAGCGTCTGAAACAGTTATCTTTGCAGGTCGAAACGGTGTTTGCCGACATCGGTCAAAGTTATGCCCAGTACCAGCGGGATCGCGGTTTGTTTTGTCGCAGCGGCTGTGGTGAATGTTGCCTGCATCCGGGTATTGAAGCCACAGTGCTGGAAATGTTACCGCTGGCTTATAGTTTAATCGAGCAAAATGAGGCAGAACGCACGCTGGACGCTTTGGCTGAACAGCAGCAAGATGGCTGCTTTTTCTATCAGCGCCATTCTGCTGACGGCAAAATGGGCCAATGTAGTGTGTACCATAAGCGCCCTGGCATCTGCCGTCTATTCGGTGCCGCCGGTTATAACGGCCGCGAAGGCGAAGTGCAGCTGTCGGTGTGCAAAAATATCAAAGCCGACCATCCGATCGCTTATGCCGATACCCTGATTGCACTGGAATCCGACCCACCGCCGATGATCCGCAACGGTAAAGAACAAATCCGCCAAATTGACTACGAACTAGGGGGGATCAACTACCCCATCAACGAAGCCATGCGCCAGGCACTGGAAAAAGTGCTGTTTGAACAGTATTACGCTGGTATTGCTGACGCCGAATGAGTCCATGCTGCTGTCGGGAGCCCGTGCCGGGTCTGGCAGCATTTATATCAAAAAAATCGGTAACCGCTGACGTCCGATGCTCTATGAAAGGAAGCAAATTCAATAGCTTGGAATGTTCGGTCGGACTCACCACGACCTGCGGCATTGTCGCAGGGCAGTCCACCGCCTGCGATGAACAAAGATGACGTCCACAGCCGTCGGACAGCCCGAACGCTTGGCGTCCAACGCTGGCGTCCAACACTTGTATACAATTAAATCTTTCGGCAGCGGCTGCATTCACAGCGCACACTAATCACTATAACCAGTCTGCAGCAAGCCATAACGCTCAATTTTTTTCAGCAAACCTTGTCTGGACAAGCCCAGCGCTTTAGCTGCCTGACTGCGATTGCCATGGTGTTGTTCCAATGCATTGATCAGTAGGCTGATTTCCAATGATTTCACCTGTTCATCCAAAGAAAAGCCAAGCACAGGCGCCATCATCGCGAGCGGTGCATCCTCAGCAGCCCCCCCTTCATCCAGGTGCAACAGCTGAATATCTGCCAGCGTGACCTGACCTTGCTGGGCGATGGCGACCACACTTTCCAGGGTGTTTTTCAACTCCCGTACATTGCCAGGCCATGACCGTTGTAAAAACCACTGCATCGCCTGCGCCGTTAACTGGGGCTTTTGCGGCAATTTCTGCAAAAAATGCTGTAATAACAGCGGGATATCCTCCCGGCGCTCATCCAGTGCCGGCGTTTCCAGCGTGATACCTTTAATCCGGTAATATAAATCTTCCCGAAACTTGCCTTGCTTGACCAGCTCAGGGAGCACTGCATTGGTTGCAGCAACCAACCGCACATCAATACGTTTTTGTTCGCGTCCACCGACCGGATAAAAAGTGCCTTCCTGCAGCACGCGCAGCATTTTGACCTGCATCGGCAGTGGCATCTCACCGATTTCATCTAAAAACAAAGTGCCGCCATTGGCCATACTGAGCAAACCCTGCCGGTCCCGGTCGGCACCGGTAAACGCACCTTTGACATAACCAAACAACTCGCTCTCCAGCAACTCAGCTGGAATAGCGCCGCAATGTACCGAAATAAATGGCCCTTTCGCGCGCAAACTTAACTGATGTAAGGCACGAGAAATCACTTCTTTCCCTGTACCTGAAGGACCGGTCACCAGCACCCGGACTTCAGTTGGCGCGATGCGCTGCACTAAGGTGCGGATATTTTCCATTTGCCGCGACACCCCAATCAGTCCCTGCACTGCGGATTGTTGTTGGGTGCGCTGTTTCAGTTGATTAAGTTCGAGTTCCAGTTGATGTTTACTAATCGCCCTTTTCACCACCACCGCTAATAAATCGGGATCGACAGGTTTGGCAATAAAATCCCAGGCACCGGCGGCAATCGCTTGTAACGCCAGTTCGCGCTCGGCATGGCCGGTCAGAATAATCACCGGCTGAGCCGCAAATTCTGGCAGCGCCGCCAGCGTGGCACTGGGTTCAAAGGCAGGCGGTAATGACAAATCCAGCAGCATCAAATCAAAAGGCTGTTGCGCCAGCAGTTGCCGGGCCTGGGTTAAATCGGCGGCAGAGCTGACCTGATAACCCTGCGCCGTTAAAAAACGTTCGGCCAGCAGCCGGTAAGCTGGCTCATCATCCACCAGTAAAATTTTTGCGATATCAAAACGTTCCAGCGTCATCCAACCACTCCTGCCGTCGCTTGTGCCGGCAACCAAATTTCAAAACTAACAGGCCAACCCAAATCGCTGCGATGGCAGATCCAACCCTGATGGGCACTGATAATACGTTGGACTATTGCCAGCCCCAGTCCGCTGCCGCCGGCTCTTTTACTGACAAAAGGCCGGAACAAAGTATCCAGCAAACTGGCATCCAGCGCCGGGCCATTGTTATGTAAACGGATCAACACACCGGCACGGCCGCCATCCAGCTGCGACCTTGCTTCAATCAACAACTCGCCATCCGGCTGATTGCGTAAAAATGCCAGGGCGTTATCCAGTAAATTGATCAGCACCTGCTGCAAGCGGTGAGGATCGGCGGCACAACTTAACTCAGGCGACAGTTGCAAGCTGACTTTCACCTGTTGCCAGTCAAACTGCGGCAATAAACTTTGCAACTGCGTCTGTAGCAGTAAGGGTTGCGGCTGGATCTGTAACTTGCCGGCATACACCAGCATATCGGCGATCAGCCGATCCGCCCGTTTCAGCTGACTTTGAATATGACCGCGTAATTCGGCATCGACCCCGGCCGATGCCATCGAAATAATATTTAATGGGTTACGCAGTTCATGCGCCATCGCTGCCGCCAGCGCCCCCAGTTCCACCAGATGTTGCTGACTGAGGCGCTGCTTCTCAGCCGCCGCCAGTGCTAAGGCCCGTTGCAGACTGGCACAACTGCTTTGCAATAAGGAGCCAAATACTTCAGAAGTTAACCGCATTGAAGGTGTTAATTCTTCTTGTCCTTGCAATTGCAACTGCCAATCCGGAGCTACAAACTGACAGCGCAATTGTACCTGCGCCTGAGGACTGCCAGCTTTGGCCAACAATTGCCCCTGCGAGCTGATTTCAATCCACAGTGACTGCTGCAAAGGTTGCTGCAATAAGCACAAGGCTTGTTGACTCAATTGCTGCCAGTCGGCGGCTTGTGACAATTGTTGTTGCCATTGACTGACCATCGGCTGATTCAGTTGCACTCCTGGATAAATCAACCGCTCCGCCAGCCGACTGGCTGGTTGATAACAGGCGGCCGCCAACAGCAACAATAAGCTGGAATAAAGCCATAATTGCCAGCCTGGCACAGCTGCCAATGCCGGCATGCCAAATTGACCAAACAATACGCTGATCAGCGCCATTAATAATAACAATAACAAGGCCATCACCAGCATCAGCAGTGCACGGCTGGCAAAAGCATTCACCGCCAGCATCTGGTAACGCACCACACTGTACACCAGCAATAACAGATAACCGGGCAGCAGTAGCATCGGATAGGGATACCAATCCAGCCCGATGGAAGGAAATACAAAGCTGCTGGCCAGTAACAACCCCAGCGCTGCCGTCATGCTGATAGCCGCGATAGAACGGCGTTTATTGCCCTGATGTTGCCGCCAGCCGCACCACAACACCCAGTGCGCCAGTACGCCAAGCGCCACAGTGTAAGCCAGATTGACCCAACCAAAGCGCTGAAACAGGAAAAACTGCGGTAATTGGGCGGCAGGCTGCACTGTTGCTGACGAAGTTCCCCAACTGAGCAGTACCACCAAAATACTGGTCAGAAACAACCAGGGTACGGCGTTTTTCAGCCGTTGCAATAACAAGGAACTTCGTTGATCAACTACAAAATGCAGGGCAAATTGCAGATAAAATGTCGGCATCAGCGGGTTGGCTAAAATGAATGCTTTGCCAAGTAACGGGAACTGATGCAACAGTGCCAGATGGCCAAAACTCCATAACGCCAGCATCAGGCAAAAACCAGCCAGCGCTGTCAGCAAGGGTCTGAATCTGGCATGCCACCATAACCAGATCGCGGTGGTATTAGCGCAAAATGCCGTCAGCACCAGGATCCATTCAAAAACTAACGCCAGACTCATCAGGGATACTCCGTCACAGTGTCAATGAGGTTGACACTCTATTGCGGCGAGAGCGTAAAGCAAGTTCACAGCTCTGGCAAGAGTCAAAGAAAAAATTGATACAGATCAAACAAATGCAAAAAATTATCAAACTGGCCTGATTCTGGCAATCAACTGTTGAGTTGTATCTTTTGTGTTGTGGAGTGTCAGATGAATATGTCGTTGTTATTACTCGAATTCGCCTGTGGTGCTTTGTTATGTAGCCTGTTATTAATCCCCGGCCTGGCAGCCCGCTTCAGCCGTAGTGCAGGCTACGAAGCTGGCACTATTTCAACTGCCACAGAGCTCGGCAATAACCAGCCGGCGGCTGTCCGCCAGCCAGGCGGAGGTCGTTAAGATGGAACTGGACAGTGCGCAGCTTTCGGCGGTGTTATCAAGGATCCAATTTGCTTTCACCGTCAGTTTTCACATTATTTTTCCGTCTATTACCATAGGTCTGGCCACCCTGATCGCTTTGTGGGAAGGCCTGTGGCTCAGAACAGGGAATCCGGTCTATCTGCAACTGGCCAAATTCTGGATTAAACCTTTTGCTATCACTTTTGGCATGGGGGTGGTTTCGGGCATTGTGTTGTCTTATGAATTTGGTACCAACTTCTCCAAATTTTCTGAAATCACCGGCGCTGTGCTGGGACCATTGATGGCCTATGAAGTGTTAACCGCCTTTTTCCTGGAAGCTGGTTTTCTTGGGGTCATGTTATTTGGCTGGCAACGCGTCAGCGCTAAATTGCACTATTTTGCCACCTGTACTGTGGCTGTTGGCACCTGGATCTCAGCGTTTTGGATTATCGCCGCTAACAGCTGGATGCAAACGCCAACCGGCCATCGCATCGTGGATGGTAAATTTGAAGTGGTCAGTTGGTTTGAAGTGATATTTAATCCATCCATGCCGTACCGGCTATCCCATATGCTGCTGGCCACCTTACTGACGGCCACTTTTGTCGTGATGGCGACTTCGGCCTGGTATCTGCTGAAGCAACAACATCAGGCTTTTGCCCGCAAAGGTTTGTCACTGACGCTGTGGCTGGCGCTGGTGCTGGCCCCACTGCAGGCAGTCGTTGGCGATTTTCACGGCTTGAATGTAAAAGAGCATCAGCCGATCAAACTGGCCGCGATGGAAGGGATTTGGCCAGCGCGTGAAAGCAATGTGCCCTTGTTATTATTCGCCTGGCCTGATCAAAAAGCCGAAAAAAACCATTTTGAAGTGGCGGTACCTGGACTGGCCAGCTTGATCCTGACCCATCAATGGGATGGAGCTTTAACCGGTCTGAAATCAGTTCCGGCCAGCGACAGGCCTAATGTGCCGCTGGTGTTTTTCTCGTTCCGGGTGATGGTCGGCTTGGGCATGCTAATGATCGGCGTTGCTATGCTGGGTTTATTGCTGCGCTGGCGCGGCACTTTGTATCAAAGTCGCTGGTTTTTGCGGATTTGTAGTTTGCTGGCGCCCAGTGGCGTGATCGCGGTGCTGGCTGGCTGGTACGTGGTAGAAGTCGGCCGCCAGCCCTGGCTGGTGCAAGGATTGGTCAGAACCATGGATGTGGTGTCCCCCCTACCGGCAGAACGGGTGATGCTGTCCCTGAGTTTGTTTGTGCTCACTTACAGTTTGCTGTTTGGGGTCTATCTGTATTTTTTCCGTAAACTGATTAAAAAAGGCCCGCCGGCACTGGATGAGCTGCAACAACTGCAAATTGGCGTGAAAGCTTCAGGGTATGCAGTGTCTTTTAACAAAGCGCTGGCCGAACCCGGTCAGAGCCATGGTCAGGGAGCCTAAGCATGGATATCAGTCTGTTCTATTTCTTGTTACTTGGTTTTGCCATTCTGATGTATGTGGTGCTGGATGGCTTTGATTTGGGTATTGGCATCTTATATCCCTGGTTTGCTTCGGATGCAGAACATGATCATCTGATGCGCTCAGTCGCCCATGTCTGGGATGGCAACGAAACCTGGCTGGTATTTGGTGGCGTGATTTTATTTGGCGCCTTCCCCGCCGCCTATGCGTTGTTGCTGTCCAGTTTGTATTTGCCCATCATGCTGATGCTGATTGGCTTGATTTTCCGTGGCGTCGCTTTTGAATACCGTTTTAAATCCCATAGCTCCAGAATTTGGTGGAGCCGGGCTTTTTCACTGGGTTCGACCTTGGCCGCCTGTTGTCAGGGTCTGATGTTGGGTGCACTGGTGCAAGGCTTACCGGCCGATGCGGTGGCAGGTAACAGTCTGGCGCTGTTCACGCCTTTTAGTCTCTTTACTGCGCTGGCGGTTCCGGCCGGTTATGCCTTGCTCGGTTGTACTTATCTGGTGATGAAAAGCCGCGGCGCTATTCAGCATAAAGCGGCGCAGCGCGGCCGAACCCTGGTGTGGCTGGTGATGGCGGCCATGGCTCTGGTCAGTCTGCTGACACTGCTGCAAAGCGAACAAATTATGCAGCGCTGGCTCGGCGGCTGGCACGCATTGGCGCTGTTACCTCTGCCATTATTAGCGATAGTCGCAGCGCGGCTGTTATATCGCGATCTTGGCAGGGTCCGCAAAAGTCACCATCAGGCTATTAGGGTCATAGAAAAACATGAAGACCGGCCGTTCTGGTTAGCCGTCAGCTTGTTTGTATTGGCTTTTGCCGGTCTGGTGGTCAGCCTGTTCCCGGATTTATTGCCAGGGCAACTAAGTTACCAAAGCGCGGTCGCCCCCGCAGCCAGTTTGTGGTTTATGTTGCCAGGGGTGCTGATTTTTGTGCCATTAATCCTGGCTTATACCTTATGGGGTTACCGCATTTTTGCCGGTAAAGTAGAAGACTTTGAACAAGGCTATTGACCATGAGCAAGCAAACACCAATATCAGCCAAAAAACGGAGCACCGGGTTGAATGGCATCTATCGCAAATTCAGTGCCAGCCACCAGCAACAGCTGCAACCCTGGCAATGGTTTGTGCTGCTCTATCTGCTTGGCTTCAGTAGTTTGTTATTACTGGTTTTTTTGCTGAAGATGCTGATTAAAACCTTATAAATCAAATATCAGGCTGGTTAGATACAGAAAAAACCAGCCTGACTATTTCAGTTACTTTGCGCTGGATCAGGCTTTCGCTGTCAAGGCAGCTTGACTTTCAGCGCATTTTTTATTCGATACTGTACTTGCATTTTGAAAAGGGCCACTGCTATAGTCTGTCCATGGCTGTGCTGTACCGCCTTTTCAGGATTGCATAAATGCGTTGGTTTAACTTTGTCACACTGTTGATTTACCTCAGCGTTTTGATGGCTTCGCCAGTCAAAGCTGTGGTTGCCAGTAAAGTTGATGTCCTGCATTCAGGTGCTTTCAGCCAGAAAGCGCTCATCGCTTTCAGTCATGAAGCTACCTGTACTGAAAAAAATCAAAGCTTAGACGATACGCCGGTTTATCTGGCTCAACTGCGCATTCCGACCACTGTTGCTGCAGCAGTTGTTGTGGTTGAACCTGTCAGTCACTATACCACCCTTACTGCCATTCATCAGGCACGAGCCCCACCACTGTCATAAGTTACCCTGCAATTTAAATTCAATCTGACCTATGTTGGGCCTTCGGCCCGGTTTAAAGCTGAATTCAATGGCGCTTTGATGCTATTGTCTGCGAGGATTTATGAAAAATTTAACTGTGTATACGCTGGAACAAGTCGATCACTTAATTCAACCAGCTGAGTTTCTGGATGCCACCCTGAAATCCCCAGCCCTAAGCGTATTGCATGATTTTCGGCTCAATCATCCGATGTTGATTGATGCCGACACCCGCGCTTTTGATACCGAAGAAATGATGCGGCATGAACGTAGCTGGTTAAAGCTGGTGGTTGATAGCCAACAGGAAATGGTCGGCATTTTAAGCCATGAGCATTTCAGCAGTCAGAGCCTGATGCAGCACGTTAGTAAAAGCGTGAAAGCAAAAGATTTACTGGTGTCTGATCTGATGCGGCCACGCAGCGAAATTATGGCACTGTCTTACCAGCAAATTCAGCACTGTACGGTAGGTGATGTGTTGAACACCTTACAAAAAGCCGGTGAAGCCTATTGTATGGTGATCGATCGGGACAACCACCAAATCCGCGGCATGATTTCAGCCCGTGATATCACCAACAGACTCCATATTGCGCCGGTGCAAATCGAAAAATCGCCCGCCCTGGTGAATTTGTTCGACCGGCAATATGCCTGATCGTTTTGGTTATTGCAGCGAACAACCAGCTTGAAGTAAAACCGTTAACATGGCCGCAATACCACAATATTGACGACATTGCAGCAAGCAGGAACCAGCAGGAATAAATACCGAGTTCTGCACAATAAGGTCTGTCCGTTGCAGCTGGCAGGCCTTGTTTTTCCAACATAGCCTGCTGCCTGACTTGGTCGGCTTCCGCGCTGCTGTTGCCAATTATACTGTAGTGAAAGCGTGCATTAGCAGCTCTTATCACAGTGTTTACCGCGCTCTGCACCACAGGGTCTGTCAGTTGCAGCTGGCAGGCCCTGTTTTTAACACAGTCTGACGCCTAAGTTTTAGTCGGCATCAGCGCAGCTGTTATTACGCAGCTGTTATCAAATAATACTGTGGTGAAAGCGTGCGTTAGCAGCTCTTATCACAGTGTTTACCGCGCTCTGCACCACAGGGTCTGTCAGTTGCAGCTGGCAGGCCCTGTTTCTTTATCACGATAGTTTATTAAAACAGCACGACTTGCTTAATACAGCATTGCTGTGGTTATTTAGTAACAACTATCGTCCTGCATTCGACCGAGTAAACCCCGTAGATATTCAATGCCGTTGTCAGCGGATAACGCCACCAGCGGACTTTGCCCCATGGTATAAGCGTTACTGCTGGTTAACCACTCTGCGAACAACTGATCAGAACCAAAACATGCAAGCCCTTGTTGATAAAACTGTTCTGCCTGCTGTGGGTCCAAAGCATGCGAACGTATTAATCGAAGAGCATTTTCAGACACTGTCGCCATAAGTTTCACTCCATTGCACCGGGCCTTTAACTATAGTCGAACTAAGGCTGATACTCTGAAAAAAGCAAGTGCTCAGAGCAGTGCCGGTCATATCTGGAGTCTTCAGTGTGCCGTACCACGACAAAGACCCTTGATGCAGCAACATACAGTGCTTGCGCCAGGCAGCCAGGTTGGCTCGTCTATCCCGGTGTAAAAAAACGCCACAGAAAATGTGGCGTTTTTTATGGTGTAAGCTCGTTCTGGTTAACGGCGACGTTTGAACCTGAACAACAGTAAAGATGCCAACATGACAACGCTGAATGCGCTAGCTGGCTCAGCCACTGCGCGCGGGGCAAATGGATCTCTTGCCCATAAACTGACATTAGAAATATCAGCCGTATTACCACCGTTATTGACTAACTTCCCAGTCAAATCAAAACTGCCAGCAAACTCATATTTGGTTTCACCTGCCAGAATTGGATCAATACCAAGATTGCTAATGCTGAATGAATAGGCTAAAAATCCGGTTGCACCTTTAAACACCACAGCGACCTGATCAAAAAAAGTACCACCTAATAATGCCAACAACTTTTCTGGCTGAGTGCTTGGTGGTGTAAATTTCCAGCGACCTTTGCTGATCCCGATACAGCCGGTATAGCTGACACCATCATCCACAGAGCAGGTAAATAAATCATTGACAAAGGTATAAGGATCTGAAAAATCAGGAATAACAGCGCCTACAAAACCAGCACCATCATCTTTGCCCATATAGACCCAACCTGGATCTACGGCGCCTGCTCCTTGTAAATCCTGCAAATCGCTATTGTCGATAAAGGCGCCTGGCTGACCTGGCCAGAAAGATGAAGTCTGATTAAACCAGCCATCGTTCAGATAACCACGGTTCACAGTGGGCAAATCCATCCCGCTGTTATTGCCAGCATGCAGACCATAACATGCATCGGCATTAAAGGGGCTTGCCAGGGTGGTGCCGCTATCCACGCCATCCAATACCCGGATAAAATCCAGTTTCATATCAGTAATAGCACAATCGGGAGTCGAAGCCGTTGTGGTAATAGGCTTAGCCTGTACTGCTTGAGACGACAATACCCAAGCGGTGGTGAATAACACTAAGGACACAAATTTTTTGCTCATAGCACCTCATTAATTCAACGCTGCTAATACAGCATAAGTTATGCCATCAGATAAAATCAGAAACTTCAACCTGTTAACAATCAGACTTGCTCAATGCGTAAAAATAACTGACATATGATTGTAAAAATTAGATGAAATCCTCCATCTCAAAAAAATCATTAGCAAAACACATTGTTTACTTTATTTTTTTCTGTCGTGACCAAACTGTGTTTGCAACCAAGCTGATGAACTATGACGCCAACCCATCCCCAACATCAGTCCACTAACCACCAGACAGTGGCTGAATAATCCACAGTTGGTCATCTGCCGCTAGCTGTTGCTGCCTGAGTTGTGACCAACTGCAGGGCTGTTGATTTAACAACAGATACAAGGCTGGATGGAGCTGTTCTCCAAGCCATAATGTTTGCTGTAACGGCAGACTGTGTTGTCCCAGTTGCCGTAGCAGTTGCTCTAAAGATTGTGCTGGCGGCAGCGCTACCGGATGCATTGGTAGATAAGCTTGTAAAGTAATCGGAAAATAAATCAGTGCCATTAAAAAAGCTCCTTGTGGTTAGCGGTCTGCATTGCCGGGCCTGATAGCAACTGGGCTGCAACAGCCCTAGTTAGCCAGGCTCAAAGCTTAGCCGACACCTTGGTGTCAGTACTGATGCTTTCAAGCGCCTGTCGCAGCGCCGTGACATCCGACAGTTGATTAAAGGGCCCAAAACTTACCCGTACTGCACCGCCAAACTGATCAACAGTCCCCAACCACTGATGCGCCAGCGGGGCACAATGCAAACCCGCCCGCACTGCAATACCAAAACTGCTATCGAGTAATGCGGCCAGAGTTTCGGCGTCCCAACCGGCCAGATTAAATAACACAATACCGCTGCCCGGTTGCAAAGGGCCATACAAGGTACAAGCCGGCAACTGTGCCAGTTGTTGATAGAGCTGTTGCTGCAACCAGCCAATGTGCTGATAATTCTGCCGCAGTCTGCCCGGAGCCAACAGCCAGTCCAATGCGGGTTCCAGCAACAACATACCATGCAGATTCGGTGTGCCGATTTCCGCCCAGTGTGGAAAACTTTGTGGGCCCAATCTGGATCTTGAATCCTGACCACTGCCACCAAATCGACTGCCATACAAGGGAAGCTGCTGCAATCGCGGTCCCAGCCAGATAAAACCCAGACCGGTCGGCCCGGCTAACCCTTTATGCGCCGGAAATACCAGTGCATCAGCGGCCAACTGCTGCACATCCACCGGCAGATGGCCAACGCTTTGCGCACCATCAATAATGCGGTAAAGCTGCAAGGGCCCGGAGTGAATCTCAGTGGTCGGCAGGTTTTGGATAGTCCCTGTGGTATTGGCAACATGCGCCATAGTCAGCAACACTGTGGCATGCTGCTGCACCAATAATGGAGACAGCCCTGCTAACCAGTCGATTTGCCAGTCCGCGCCTGCCGGCTGGCACAGCCTCAGCGGGATCTGGTGTTGCTCCGACAGCCAGGCTAATGGCCGCAGTACACTATTGTGTTCCAACACTGAAGTTAATAAATGCTGCGGCCGCAACTGTCGCACCAGCGCCTGCAATAGCATATTCATGGCATCGCTGCAGTTGTAGCACAAGGCAATATGCTCAGGGCTCTGGGCATTGATCAAGGTGGCGATTTTTGTTTTCACCCGCCAAATCAGCGCCGCAGACTGCCGTGCCGCCTGATGACCGCTGCGAAAAGGATTGCCCAATGGTTGCTGCAGTAGCTCTGCAGCCTGCGCCGCTACGATGGCGGGCTTAGGATAAGAGGTGGCGGCATTATCCAGATAAATCATGGTTGTAACCCCCCGAGTACACTGCCGAGTAACTGCTGAGCCTGCTGCTCGTCAGTACAATCAGCGACCACCATGCGGCCGTCCTGAAATAACGTCAGCACATATTGCTGTTGCGCCAGCGGCCAAGCCAGTTCCAGATGGCAGGCAGAACTGCGCCGGACCCTTCCAGCGAAAAGGCCTGCCAGCCTGAGGAGTGTCTGGCGGTTTAATGCCGCGTGGTAAAGCTGGATTGCAGAGCGACCACACAGTAATTGACTGGTCTGGCTATGTAACTGATGTAACAGTGGAAACTGCCATTGCTGGCAGGTTGGACAGTCAGGCCGGATGGGCACTGCGACTATGAACTGCTGCTGTTGCCACAGATCAAAGAAAACCCATTGCGACTGGCAAGCCGCCAGTTGCCCAGTGATCACTTTGATAGTCAGGGTAAATTGCATGGCAGCGGTTTGCAGAATACTGCTGGCCAAAACCCCTGTACTGGCACAGGTCGCTTCAGTGTCAGGCTTATGCTGTGATAACATCAGGCAACTGAGACAGGCGGTATGCCCCGGGATCACCGGCATAACACAACCTTCAGTTGCCACTGCGGCACCATAGATATAGGGTATCTGTCTGGCTATCGCTATTTCATTGAGTAAAAACCGACAAGCAAAATTATCACTGCCGTCCAGCAAGACAGTTACAGTATCAAACAGTTGCGGTTGTTGCCGCACGAACTCGGCATTCAGCTCAGCAACCAATGCCGTCAGCTCAACTTCAGCATTCAGACTGCGTAACATCTGACAGGCAGCCAATGCCTTGGGCATTTTTTCAGCGGCATGCGCTTCGGTAAACAGGCATTGCCGCTGTAAATTAGACAACTCGACCCAGTCCCGATCCAGCAAGGTCAAGCGGCCTACCCCGGCCCGGCAGCACAATTCGGCCAATTGACAACCCAAAGCGCCAACCCCAACAATGCAGATATGGGCCTGACGGATTTTTGCCATACCCGCAGCGCCAATCCAACTTAACCGGCGTTGCCGGCTGTATCTGTCGTCATCTTCTGTCATCGCTGACTGACTCCTGATATAACTGCAGCAACTGCTGCTGCCCCAACTGCCGTAGCTGTGTTTGGCCCAAATGCAGTTGCATGCGGCCTGCTTTCATCACCGCAAACTGATCGGCGATCTGCTGGGTTCGAAACAGATCATGAGTGGCCATCAGAATGGCAGCCCCCTCGTCACTGAGCTGCCGAATCACACTGAGCACCTGAGCTGCCGCAGTCGGATCCAAACCTGATAAGGGTTCATCCAGAAAAATGGCGCTGGCACGCCTTACCAAGCAAATCGCCAAACCAGTTTTTTGTCGCATGCCCTTACTGAAACTGCCAAGCCGCTGATGATGGAAACTGCGTTCTAAGCCGCAACGCTCCAGCGCCTGCTGACACATGGCTGCCGTCAAAGTGCCGGCAACTGCCAGACCCGCAAAAAACTGTACATTCTGGCAAGCACTGAAATTGTCGTATAACCGCACATTCTCCGATAAAAATGCCAATCGCTGTTTCGCCAGCAAGGGTTGTCGATTGGCATCAATGCCACAAATCAGCGCCTGACCTGAGACGGGCAGCTGAAAATTCAGAAACATATTCATCGTGGTGGTTTTACCGGCGCCGTTGGCACCGAATAAACAAAACACTTCCCCAGCCTGGATCTGGAAACTGAGTTGCTGTACGGCAAAACGTTCTGAGTCATAACTTTTACTTAAGGCGATAGCTTCAATCATTTTGCACCTACCGGATCCTGACTTTACGGCCGACATAAAGGATCAGCGCCACCACCAGCGTAAACAGCAACAACATCAACAGCATGGGCAGCACACTGAAATCGTTCTGTACCACCACCCTCAGCAGTTTATCTTCCACTACCAAGGGACGACCGACACTGAAGGCTTCGGTTTTGAGCCGAAATTCATAATCCCCGCCGGTTGCCGCAACACTGTTGCGGATTTGCACAATTATTTTTTGTTCCTGACCAACCTCAAGCTGCGAAATCAATGCCGGGGTAAAACTCAATTCCCAGCCGAGCGGTCGCTCGGCGCTGAAACTGATATTGTTGACAGCACTGGAACCATGATTTTTCAGGTAAAAGTCGAAACTGGTTGCCCCACCAGCTTTGATTTGATGCTGCAAAGCCGCCATATTCAGTTGCAATAAGCCCTTGCCTCTGCTGATTAAGCTCAGTTCAGTCATCGCGATCGGTAATTGTTGTAACTGCTTAGTGGTCGGCTTTGATGGCAGTGCCTGCAGCAGCGGATGTCGCTGAGTATCATAAGCCACCAGTTGAAATGCCACTGGCTGATCCAACTGAAACCCCTGCAAAGGTTTTTCCGGTAACTCAAGTCGCAGCAATAATTTTTTGCTGTTTTCACCGGTCGAAAACCTCAGTTGTGACACTTTGGTTTTACTGTCAGGTTGAATAAAACTGTAATGAACGCCTGCCGGTAACTGATAAAGTGCCAGCTGAAAGGTGCGGGTATCTTGGCCGTTGCGACGCAGTTCAAACGGATAATCGACGCTGGTACCCAAATCGCCTTCCTGAATAATCTGACTGGCCAGTAATTCAACATTAGCGCCACTGAATTGCTGCTCAGTAAAGACGGCGATGGTCTGCTCCAGTCCGCGATAACTGAAATGCACACTAATCCGCTCCGGATCGGATAACAGCTGAAACCGCAGTTCACGGACTTCATCATAAGCCAGTCGTTCAATCCGCTGCTCATAAGGTAATGCAATCACCACGGCGCTTTGCCCGATGGCATAAAGCCCGTCACCGGGCGTTTGCGGGCTGACCTCACGCACTGAGACAAAAATATTATCCAGGCTGCGTTTGAGTAACTGCTCAGGGACCACCGCTTGTTGCGCAAAAGATTGCAACAGTTGCTGCTGATAGGGATCCAGAATTAAGGTTGCATTGCGGATCCGAAGCTGCAGGAACTGCTGTCCTGCGGCATCGCGGCTGCGCACTGCTTTCTCGACCGCCAGCTTTGGCTGGGCATTCAGCAGCTCCAACAAGGCCTGCTGAAACGCAATTTCAGCCAGATCAGCATCCGCTTGCGCCTGGGTGACATCAATTTGCCCGGTGCCACCGCGCTGATATAACAAGGTGGTTCGTTCCAGACGGCTACGCGCTAACTTCAGTTGCACATGCCGTTGTTTTAACTGTAATAACTGTTGTTGCTCTGTCCCTGCCGATGACTGGGCATATCCTGACCAGCTCAGCCAGCTAAACAAAAACAGACTGCAGCAGCTTAATATTCTGTTCATGGCGGCTCCTCACGTCAGTTGATAACGTAAAAAACGGTCATAACACAGCAGGATCCCGCCCGTCAGATACAACAGCAACACTGTCACATCAGCAAATAAAGGAGGCAAATCAGTCGCCAGCGTCGCCGTTTTGAATTCCAGCTCTGGCATACCGGTCAGATCAAGTCCGGCAGTCACTGCGGGGGCCCGGCCTTCCAGTTGCAACTTGCGTTCTTCCATCATTTTCTGGCTAACGTAGGTTTGGAAGTCATGCCGGTAAGATTTCACTTGCTCCAGAAAATGCTGCTGCCGGCTCATATCGGTCTGTGTCAGCACCAAGACAATATTTTCAAAAGCAGCTGTCGGCGATAGTCTGGCCAGCCACAATGTCAGTTGGATCCGCTGTTGCTGTCGAGCTCGGTAATCTTCATCCAGCCGGCTTTTGTAGCGCTGCGCCTGCTGTTGCAATTCTGCATTGATCTGCCCGGCAATATCGGCTGGTACCAGGCTATGTTCAGGATGTTGTAGCAACCATTGCTGCAGACTATGCTCACTATCGCGATACCATTGCCGGTCGATCTCACCTTTTTGCCGCTCGATTTCATAAGTTGCAGGCACCGCAGTGACAAGGTTCGCGATAAATAAACTCAGTCGCGGAATTACCCACACAGCGAGCAACCAACACAGCACCAGCCATAAAAATGCATCTGAGCTCCGCTGTACCAGGCAGGAAAACAACAGCCCAAGCACGACAAAGATACTGAGATACAACAGCGAGCTGGCAAGCAATAATCCGATCCGCAGCCAGTGCTCTGCCTGCCATTGCATTTGTCCTGACATGAGCATGAGCATGATGCCGAGCATCACCGGGATCAATAATGGCAGTAACAGTGACAACAAAGCACCAGCCAGTTTGGCGTGCAGCACAGTACTGCGCGGCACCGGGTTGGCCAATAACAACTTCAATGTGCCTTTTTCAGCTTCGCCATTAATCAGATCAAAGGTCAGCATCAAAGCAAAGAGCGCCACTATTGCCTTGATCACAAACAAAAAATCCAAACTGCTAAATTGGGCATAAATAGGTTCTGCACTGTATCTACTGTCTTGCAGTTTGGGCTCATGGAAAATCGACACCACAGTGTTACTGCCACTCGCCTCTTCCACACCTTTGGCAAATGGAAACAGCAACGCAGGTTGCCGGTACACTTTAAACATGCCCCAGACCCCGAGCGCCTGATAACTCACCTGCTGACTGGCGGTCTCTTTCATCTGTGCAACCGAAAGATCATGGTGTTGTCTGGCATGCTGATAATCAGCCATTCCAATCATTAAACTCAGGATCACCAGCACGCTGCACATCAGAAAAATCAGCAGAAAACGGGCCGAAGCCAGATTGTCAAAAATCTCTTTTTTTAGCAGATGTACAAACATAAGTGTCCTTCCTGTTCAAAACAGTGCCAGATCGTCCAAGGCCAACTGAAAAGGCATCACGCCACCATCCAGATGAAAACCAATGCCGCGGATTTTGGCTGGATCCCAATTGACTTGCTGACCCCAACCCGCTTGCTTTAATTGGTCAAAGCGCACTTCAAATTGTTGCCAGTTCGCACCGGGGCTAAACTCATGGCTGTACTCGTTAAAATCAGTGACTGAACTGAGCAGTAGTTGCAATCGGTACACTTTGCCATCGCCCCTGGCGCGAAATTTAATGCCTTGGGCTCGGGCTAATCCTTTGATCTCACGGCTGTGCTGCCACAACATTTGCACACCGGCATAAGGATAAAAAAAGCCTGCTGCCAGCTTGCCACGCATTTGCAGGTAACTATTACTGCCTTCCTGCTCAATCTGATAACTGGCCTCAGAATTCCCTCTGGCGACCTGATCGCTGTAAGCTTGCCACTTTGCGGTTGAACTCGCTGCAGGCCCGGACGGCTGAAAATCGGTCAAGATTGTGGCTTGTGCCTGCATTCCTGCCAGCACAACACCAAAAGTAAAACCAACACTCAGATAGATATTTTTCATGGTGCACTCTCCTGTAGTAACAAATGAAACGCTGAACTCAGCGGAGTTTCTTCCAGCATGGCTAGCTGAGCCAGTAGTTGCATCAGTTGTTGGACATCACGGGCACTGAGCTCATGCTGTTGTAACCATTGCAAAACAGCCTGGTTATTGCTGAAACCTTTTTGCGCTGTCCAAAGACCAAATTGTTGTTGGATGCGGACGGTTTCAGCAGTGGGTAACACCACACCTGCCTGCAGACAAAAACTCAGCAACTTTGCCAACAACTGACAAGAACCGGGCTGTCGTGGCACTGCAAACTGGTGTTGTAATTGCTGTAAAAACACCGTCGGTTCCGGCGCAGGCTGGCGGGCTATGCTTTGTGTTTGCTGCGCCAGCGCGATGGCGGCCAGCGCATCCAGGTGTTTGATCTGAGCTGTGGGTTGTTGCAACAACTGCAGCAAATCAACTGCACTATGTTGTTCAAGCTGCTGCGATCGCAATAATGCTTCGCAACGTTGCAAAGTACGACGCGGATAAAATTCGGTTTTTAATGCCTGAATCAACCAACTTAAGGCACTATGTTGCGGCGCACTCAGCCACTCGGTCGTCAGTAAATACCGCAGATTCACCAACGGTAGCGATAAATGCTGATAATCAAGGGCTGCATCTGCATGCAGCAACGCCACTTCATCATCATCCGTCAGTTGACCACTATGATATTGCTGGTAGACCCAACCAACGCCTTCCATACCTTCAGCGGTTAATTCTGCAGCCCGCAGGGCTCCGATACTGGCAGCGCCAATGACCCGACAACCCTGACTGAGCGCCAGCATAATTTCTTTGTGCCACACCGCCGGTACCTGGGAGAAATAACCATCCAGCAGCACCAGAGTCGCGGGCCCTGCTGCAGCCAACCGGCAGACATCGCCCAATTGCACTGGTGCCCGCACTTGTGCCACAGCGCAACATTGGCTGATACAAGCAGCGCTAATGGAGGGTCCCGCAAAAACCACGATTGGATTCATAGCAGTGGCTCCTGCTGTTGCAGATAATAACGCTTGGTCATACCCAGATTTTGCAAACCCGGCACCAGTAGCCGGATCACAGGTATCTGCAACTCACTGTCGGTTAAATCGAGACCGTAGACTGGCTGCTGATAAAACTGTTCAACCCGTCTGACCGACGCCAGCCAGTTGGCTTGCTGATTATCTTTGGCTGGAGCCGGACCGACATAAGCAACTGCGTGCCGATGATGGTTCCAAAGCTGAGCCTGAAATTCCGACTGACGACAAAGTTGGTACTGGGGATAATCGAGATCATCACGCGAACCTGTGATCAGGGTCAGCCGGCTTTGCACGGCTTCCAACACGGCACTTTGTATGGCCAGTGCCAGATCAGGCTGGCAGCCATAGCCGGTAAATAAGCCGCTGGCCGCACTCTGCCCATCCGGTTGCGCGATTAACAACACGGCAACACAAGGCCAGACGGCTGCGGCAGACAAATCCCACAGCAGCACTTTGAGCTGCAATTGCGCGCAACGCTGTAATAAAACCTGCAGTTTCGGTTCAGCACTCTCTGTCAATTGCACTGCAGGTTGAAATAAACCGTGCTGTAACCACCAGTGCTGCACATGATGCCGCTCGACCACTTCTGTTAAAGCATGCAGTCCAGCCTGCTCCAAACTGCAGCCTGCTGCCAGACCATTACTGCTGCGCATAAAAATAGGCGGTTGCTGCCAGTCAAAAGTGAAATCAGTACTGACACAATCTAGCGGTGCCCAAGCCTGTTGGCCTGTGCTTAGCCGGGTCATTTCGATCAGTTGGGTTGGACTTTGTACCAATGGCAAACGGGTTGGCCGATGCGGAAAATGTGCCAGCGGCAACACCAACAACCCTTCATCTTTAGCTTGCAGCATAGAACCTGCAAATACCGGCCGGCGGATACGTTCAGCGTGCCAGCTTTCCAGCGACTCCATCAGCGCTGAAATTTTCGCTTGCTGCCCAGAAAAACCTTTGCCCTGTGAAGTGGATATGCCACGGGAATTTGGCCGTACCGCCAGACAAACAGCTACGCCCAATTGATCTAACCCGGAGACATCAGCTAACCGACTAATCCCAACGCGTGGCAATAAACCAAGCAGGTACTGCCAATCAAGGTCGGGTTGACTGCCGTCTGCGCCAGAATAGAGTCGCGCGCTGGCAGCCACAGTGGCGATGGTTGTCATCATGACCACTCCCTGCTGGCAATACTGCTGGCATAGCCTGCTCTACACAGCGCAAACAAAGCCAACACCGCTGCCAGTAATAACAGTTGATAACCCCATGCCGGCAAGGAGACCCAGCTGAACCAGCGCTGGATAGACTCCCAGTTTGCCGCCAGATTGATGCCAATCAGCAACAATGGAAAAGGTAACCAAATGGCCTTGTTTGAACTGAATAATAAAGCACAGCCAAGGAACAGATGATTATTCAGCAACTGCAACAACCACAGCGTTAATAGCATTGGGCTGATGGCCAAAACATGCTCTGTCTGCCACAGGCAATAAAGCAGCAAAGCACCAAACACCAAGACAAAATTGAGCGTGGTTAGCAGCAAATTCAACAAA
The DNA here is from genome assembly GCF_059620065.1 of Rheinheimera sp. B2H12. Classification (NCBI taxonomy): domain Bacteria; kingdom Pseudomonadati; phylum Pseudomonadota; class Gammaproteobacteria; order Chromatiales; family Chromatiaceae; genus Rheinheimera; species Rheinheimera sp. B2H12. The sequence goes on from NZ_CM184363.1 coordinate 4,426,023, forward strand.
AATTTCTGCGCTACTATTTGAACTGGTGTCAGCGGTAATGCCAGCAGAAATGCCATACTGCGGCTGGATTCTTCGCTGGCGACAGAACGAAAACTAAACACAAAACCGCCCACCAAACTGATGCCAAAAGCCAGCGACAGGATTAAGGCAGGGCTCGCCGCCTTTAGCTGCAACAGCAAGGAACACACTGCTGCCAGTTCGAAAAACACCAAGGGCAATAACTCAATGCCATACTGGCGCAGATCTTTATACAACAGAGGCATATACACCTCCCCGCATCCGTTGCTTTATTCTTCGCTCCTGCAGTACCTGGCCTGCTGCCACTACAGCCCGACCTTTGCATAAATCACTGATGGCATCCGGTTGATGGCTGCAATAAATCAGCGCGGTGCCATGCTGCATTTTTTGCTGCAGATAGCCGGCAATGAGGGCGCGACCCGGGCTATCAACCTGCGCAATAATTTCATCGAGCAACAACACGCTAGCCTGACTACCGGCCGCTAACAGCAGATTCAGCTTGGCCGCCATCCCCGCCGATAACTGGCGGACTTGTTTGTCACCAGCTACATGCAACTGACTTTGCAAAGACTCCACTTCCGACTGCTGCCATAGCGGATAAAAGCGACGGCAAAAATCCAGCACTTTGTTCACAGTGAAATGTGGGTAAGCATGACAATATTGGCTGATATACAACACTTGCTGTTTATAGCCGATTGGATCCAAACGATTACAAAGCTGATTGACCATCAGCGTGGTTGTTTGTGCCGGATAGATGCCCGCAACACACTTTAAAAAAGTTGATTTACCGGCGCCATTTGCGCCTTGTAACCAGCAACCTTCACCCTGAGGTAATTTGAAATCAGCCGCTTGTAGCTGAAAATCACCAAGCTTAAACTCTAACTCTGTTAGCTTCAGCATCATCACTCCTCAGACACAATAGGGTTGCACCGGGTAAAATAACGTTGAAAAATCCGCCGATAGAAATGACCAAGCGATAGCAGGAAGAACAGGGACAGCAGCAATACCAAGCCATCAGCCAGCCAACCAAGCTCAGCCAGCCAATGGGTCATCGCTAAATAAGTTGCCCTCAACGCCAGAGCGACCATCAAAGCGGAACCGAGTGAAAACAGCAGATAAACCAGTTGCAAGCGCCGCTCTGGCATAAAGTTCAGGCGGAATTTTTGTCTGATCCCTGGCAACATCGACAAACAGAAAGCTGCAGCATGAGTGCGTAAATTCGGTGCTTCCAGCCAATCAGATAACACCCAATAGCCATCCAATCGCAATAAAGGCAGGATATTCAGGCAAATCCGGCTGCTGGCGACGATAAAAAATAAAAAAGCGATCTGTGCGCCGAGACTGTTCACTGGCAACAACAACCAGAGCCATATCGCCAGCAGCGTCAGTATCGCTTCGACATAAACCCCGGCGAGTGCAACTTTGATCCGGCGCCACTTTGCCGGGAATAACCAAGCATCGCTGACATCAACGTATGCCACCAATTGGCCAAAATACAGCGCCAATCCTAGGGGCCCAACTTTGCCACCGTAACGCTGACAACAATAAGCGTGCCCCAACTCATGGCAACAGGTTGACAGCCATAACAAGGCATACAGCCACAACCAGTTCTGAAACAGGCCAAACAAATAAAATTGCGACCAGAAATGCGAACTGTGGTGCCATAGCTGCCAGCCTGCCAGCAGATACCCAAACAACAATAACCCCCAAACCAGCTTGTTAAACAGTAACTGATAGAGTGGCCGCACCAGCACAAGCAACCAGTTTGGATCAAGCTGAACCAATCGGATAAATAACCAATCCCGTTGATACCAGCGTGCTGGCTTTTGCGCAGTGCTGAGCTCTGACTGCTGCAGTAAACTGTGGGCTTGTGCCTGCTGCAAAATGGTCAGTAACATCCCTTGCTGTTGCAGCGGATAAGACTGGACAAAATGTCTGGCCGACATGCGGCTGGGTATTTGTTGTAATAGGTGTAATACCGCCAGCGTGCACTGAAACACTTTGCCACTGTGTTGATCTTTCAGCACGGCAACCTGCAACTGCTGCTGATGACGGATCTGGATCTGCAGCGATGGTTTTAACGGGCCAATTTCAAAATCTGTCACGTCCATCATTCACCTCGGTAGCACCAGCTATCATCAGGAAAAGGGATGCGGAAATGGGTTCATCTGAGCCACCGCCAAAGGTTGCTGGAAATAACCCAATCGTACTGGAACTTCAAACAAACGCCGGTGGGCAAAAGGCAAGTAACGATGATCCGGATTGACCGGCACCAGCTCAGGGATCAGTACTTTCCAACTCTGTACCCCCAGAGCCGCCACGTCACGTGGCGCCAGATCCACAGCCACTATCTCAGACACCAGCGGCTGCAGCTGCCGTAAACAATGCAACAATTGTTGGGCGCTGTTCTGACCGGCAATCGCATGCTGCGGCCCCCTGAAACTGCAATGCTCTGACTGCCAGATAAAACTCAGTTGCTGCTGCATCAGCGGACAGATATAAGCCATGCCATGCCAGGGAAAATCTGTCACATCAGAAAAGTCTGATTTTGGCCGCCAATAGCCATCCCCTTGCTCAGCCAGATGGACCCGGATCCGTTCATAATCAGAGACAGCCTCACAGAAGGCTTTACTTGCTGCACAGTCAAAATCGGTTTTGGCCGCCAGGCCAACAGTGGTCAGCGGAAAGCCATATGCCTGGGATCGCAGCACTGCCAGAACAGTTGGAATGCCACAATCATTGGTGATATCAATCAGATGAACTTCAGCATCACAATGCGACAAACTTTGTTTGATCAACTGCAGCGCCGGACTATCCGCAGGCAATTGCAACTTTGGCATCGACAGGCGATTTAGCCACATCACCATCAATGCATCCCGTTCAACGACTTCAAGTACACCTGCTAACAAGGCATCGGTCTGCTGCCAGGCGGCAGCCATCCCGGTGGATGTCGACACACCAAGGCATTCTTGCCGATCGACCGGCTGATAAGGCAGGTAGACCTGACATGCTGGCACATAACGACTTTCGCCGTTCAGCAGTGATCTGCCGCTGCACCAATAGATCTCACTGTCACTGGTCAACGGAGCAAAAGGCCAATCCGGCAGCTGATATTGCCAGGGAGCAAACAATGGCAACCGTTCCGCCGCTAAAAATTGTGGACTAAAGGCTTTGCTGCGGATCAGTTGGCGGTAATCAACAAAGGCGGCGCTGTACCGCTCCAGCCCCTCGAACAATACTTTGGTCAGTCCTTGCTGACGACTAGCCGACGACCCGCCCGGACCGCTGATATCACCACAGCCTGGCAGCACCGCATAATGAGGTACTTTACCAATCGGATGGCGTAACTGAATTTGCCCTGCGGTCGCCGGAATAAAATGAACCGATTTCAACAAGCCGGTTTTCGGCGATAACACTTGCCTGGCAAGTTGTAATACCGCCTCAGTGCTGTCAGGATTTGGCATAACCCTGCTCCGGTTTCTGACCTAACAAAAATCCAATCAGCACAGGTTCGTCCAGCGGATTCACCTGGAGTAATTTCGCCAATTGGTCATCATAAAAACCACCCAAAGCACAACTACCCAGACCAAAACTGGTCGTTGTCAGGTACAGGTTTTGTAATAACGCACCGGTATCATTGAGTAAAAAGCGATAACCACGTTGCTGGTACTTCACCAGTGTTCTTTTCCAAACCCCCGTGATCACAAAAACTACAGCAGCATGCCGGATCAGATCCTGATAACTGCTGCAGGCCAGTAATTCAGTCAATAAATCACCGGTGCGTAACAGATGGAGCGCATGATCAGGCATAAAATAGTGATAGAGCCCGGGCGTCAAACCTTCGACATTCAATACCAGCGGGTAAATCTCCAACGGGTATAAGCTGCCGGCAGAAATCGCCGCCCGTAAATAAATATTGTCGCCGGTTTTGGTATGTAGTACCCGGGTCGCACCGTAGCTGTATTGCAAAATGGCACTGAGCTGCTTCAGTGTCACTGCGCCCGCTGGCTGAAAACTGCTGGCGTAAGAACTTAAAGATGCACGTTGTAAAATGGCCTCCGTCAGCGATATCTCGCCCAAAGGTGCTGTTCTATCCAGCATAATTTTTTCTGCCGCCGGATAATGTTTCCAGGCTCTGGCCATCATACGCACCAGTCCGACATCCTGCGTAATCTGTTGTACCCTTTGACTGATATTGGCAACTGTGGTCGGATTTAATTTGGAATACTCATGAAAAACCTCTGTAATTTCATAATCATCCGCATCAAACACGTCGGTCAGCGCATAAGTCACATAGTCGATATCTTCCATTCTCATACCAAAGTCACCTGCTTTAAGGGAAAGGATGGGGTACCGGATTAAATTGTCCGGCCGGTAACGCGGGCCAACCCAATTTGGCTGGCACCTGCTCGAAACGTGGACAGCCAAAATAAGGTAAGCCGTGAACGGCGTAGAGGCTGGCAGTGCCCGGCACAAAGACTTTATTGACCACCAGGCCAGTCTCACGAATATCAGCAGTGGTTAAATCGACGGCAACCACATCAAAACCTTCTGCCGCGACCGCATCCAGACAGAACTGCAAGCCAGTTGCGCTAGACATGGCCGGCGTTGAAAAATCCGGCCGGCTGATGTGGCAACTGTCGAGCAAAAATGCCAGATGCGTCAGCATCTCGGGTTCACAAAACAGCCGAACATGATCTTCAAAATCGCGCACATTGCGAAAATCGCTTTCGGGTCGCCAATCAGGCTTGGTGAGCAATAAATTTTGGGCCCAAATCAAACCTTGTGCGGCCTCCTGCCAGGCTTTGATCACGGCTTCACGATAAAGCGGTCTGGTAGCGGCGCCAACACAACAATAGGGGCCACGGTCAGTTTGACCTTGCGCGATACAAAGCACAGTCGGGATTTTGATATCTAACGTCAGATCAAATAGATGAAATTGCAGCCCCGGGCAGGCAAAATAACGCTGATAAATCTGACAAAGCTCTGGATCTGCGCTGATATCCAGCTTGGGTACACTCAGCATTTTTGACCAGCAGATAATAAATGCATCCCGCTCTATCACTTCGCACAACCCGCTGAGCAGCGCCGCCGCCAGTTCACTGTGGCAGGCCTGGCCACTGGAGACCGCCAGCGCAAACAGATCCGGCTGCCGCTGCACGTCAAGGTGATTAAAATAAGGGATATAGGTCAAACATGCCGGCAGATATCTTGGCTGTTGCTGCAACAGAGAATAGCCTTCAACCCAGTGCATCAGACTCGCCGGTTGCCAGCGCGGCAAAGGAAAATTCACATCCTGCAGTTGCCGCTGACTGAACAGGCAAAATGCATCCATGCCAATCGCTTGCTCACCCAGTTCATCACGACTGCTATAAATCAGTTGTTGATGCTGATACACGGCACAACAATAACGCTCTACACACTCGCCAATGGCCCCCAACATGGCTTCGTGCCAGTCAAACCCAACGGCACCGGTATGGCCGACCATTTCACCGCGGTTGTAGGTCCGGATTGAATTAATCACCGACGCAGCGCTGTAAATTCTTGGCATACCTGGCGCATTTAACAGTCGCCGGTTCACGCCGACCACCGCATAAGGTCCAAGCAGCTGTTGTTCGGCGCGCTGCAACACCTGTTGTGCTGTGACTGTCATCGCTACCCCCAGATCCGTTCAGGACAACGTTCGGTGAATTCACTACAATGCGGGCAACGTGGGATCTTCAGCACCGGGTGGCTTTGACTGGTGAATGTCGCCAAATGTATCGTCAGCAATTTACCAACAGAGATCGCACTAAAGTCATCACTTAATAATTTCATCGCTTCAAGCACCGCATAATTTGCCAGCAACTCAGCAAAAGGTGGCAGCACACCAAAGTCTGGCAGTTGCTCCAGCCGATTAAAAGACTCGGCAAAAGCATCGTAATATTCCAGATGCGCTAAATTGGCGCGTAACCGGTATTCAAAACATTTGTAACAGGCACTCTGGCCAGGGATCACCGCTGGACCGAGCTGCAATTCTTTCTGCTCAAGCACTGCCAGCGGCAACCAGCACACTGCTTCGAGTAAGACCGCCTGATTCAATTCACTGAACATAGTGTTAAAAATGATCGGCTTGCTATATGCAGTAATCACTAGGTCATAATCCTGAACTAACTGACGCCAACTGAGGACTGAATCAGGCAGCTGTTCGATCGGCAGAATATTGGTTGTTAGTGCCGGACTCAGTTGGCGGCGGACGGCCGCTGCCGGATGGCTGCCAACATCAGCCTCAGTCAGATAACGACTGTGCGCCAAATCGGTCTCAGTCACAGCACTGGCCAGCACGCTAATTTGACCCAGCATTAAACTGTGAAGGCCAAGTGCCAGCGGGATCAGCAGCTCCGGTTGACCACATAACAACACCCGGCTTTGCTGTAATTGCGTTAAAGTTCGCCAGGCCGATTGGTTCTGATTGGCAAAAAATCGCGATAAAGCCTGTCGCTTGGCCGCTGGCAGCTGTTGCAAAGCCGCCGGGCAAGGTTCAACCTGCTCCAGCAATTCTTTTTGTTGCAACATGACAAAGATGCCATACAATTCAGCAGCTTGTTCTTGTGTCGCCAACTGGTTGGAAATGTCTGTACTGGTGAAACTACCGTCCAGCAAAACCAGCACCTTGGGCAAGAGTTGCCGCACGAATTCACCCCGCAATAACAAGGTTTTCTGTTGTGCCCGAATTTGCACCGCGTCAGCGCTATGCCAAATCTGGAAGTGATCGATCAGTTTCAACTTGGGTTCCATCTCAGCTCCTTCAGCAAAAAAATTGGCCGATATTTGGTGTCGCTGATATCAGCGTTTGTTTACTCTGATATCAGCGACAGCCATCAGAACAGAATGATGCAACTACAAGAGCTGCAGTTACAGCTGCAGGTACAAGCGCAGGCTCCATGTGCGGCAAAACTGGTCCGTTCTTCCAGCTCTTCGATCTGCAATAAATTAGTGTCTTCCAACTGACTGCTCAGGCACTGCGGTAACAGGTTTTGATCGTTCATACGGGTTCCTTAAAATCTGATGATGCAACTACAGGACGTACAGTCGCAGCTGCAACTACAGCCACAGTCTCCGACAGCAACCATCACCTGACGTTGTTCCAGTTCTTCAATCTGCAGATCAGCGGGCAAAAACAGCGTTTGCTGTTGTTGCTCAATGATGTGCTCCAGCCTTGCTAAATAGGGTTGAAAGTGAGATTTCATCGTCATTCGCTCCTGTGGTATGACACAGCCGGTGTTACTGCAGCAAAGCCCAGCATCTGAGTTACCGCGCCTCATCAGACCGCTGAGCAACAACCTCACTGCCGCATCAGGCTGAGTCGTCAATGACAGGACCGCCGGCCCGCCGCTGCCCTGTAGACCGTCACCTCAGCCAGAGGTACGCTCAGTCAGCAGTTGGCCGCTCTGCAATATGCCGCCCAACATCCAGCAGCCTGTTGAAGATAGAACAAGACAAAAAAACAGCAAATAAATAACATTGATATTTATAATTTACTTATTATTAACTTTTGATATACTTGTATTTGAAAGAAAAATATTTAGAAAAAATATCTTGGCTGTTGGCGAGATCAGGCAACTGTGGGGGGATATTGGGAAATTTTGCCGACAAAAAATGCGCACCGCTGGTTGGGTGACAACCAGCGGCCCTTCTCACCTTCATTTACAAATAACGGATCCAGGCGGCGGCACTGCGTTTTTTCAACCCGGCGAACCAGCGTGTCGGCCAATACAACAGCAGTGCCAGTAACAGCGTGATCAGCCACACCTCAGCAATACCAGCCACTCCATAGAGCTGGCCCTGATTAGGTCCAAGCCACCACAGCAAACATTGATAGAGCAGCAGTAAGACATACAGATGCAGCAGATAAAAAAACATCGGTGCCGCGCCAAAGTTGGCCAGTACAGTCTGGCATATCACAGGTAGTGGAGTTTCAAACCAGCGTAGTAACAAAAACATCAAGCCGAGGGTTAACAATAAAAAATTCAACGACGGCGGATACTTGGTGAAATTCAGCAGATCCATCACACTGAGTAACATCCCAGCTTGCGGTTGCCAGGGCAAGGTTTCACCATAGAGATTGGCACCGCGCAACCACAACAGCAGTAACAAAGCGCCAACGCCAAGCCGGATTAACCAACGCTGACGTTGCTGTGGCGACAGGCTGGGATGGTACAAGGGGCCAGCCAGATAACCCAACAGGATCACACCAATCCAGGGTAACACCGGATAACTGACTTTAATCGCTGGCCAACCAACACTGGCAGCAGCTTCAACCGTCAGCAGATAGTTGCGGTCGTGCAATAAATTCCAGGCAGTATAGCCCCACTCACCCGGCTGAAAACTGATAGGTGTCAGCAGGTTATGCCCAAACACCAAACCAAAACCAAGCACAGCTAACACCCAACGTGGTAAGGAGGACAACAAGGCCAGCGCCAGCATACTCAAGCCAATGGCCCAAATCACCTGCAGCCAGAGGGTATGATAACTTCCCATCCAGGCAAAGTTGACCAGTGTCAGCTCCAGCGCAATTAAAAACAGACCGCGTTTGACTAAAAAGCTGCGCAGTGACCGTGGTTCGCCAGCCCGTTGCTGTTGATACAACCAGGCAGATAAACCGGTCAGGAACACAAACACCGGCGCGCACAAATGCGCCGCCAGCCGGCTGAAAAATAGCCCGGCGCTGGTGCTGGATAAATCCATCGGATCGGACACTTGCAGGTGCAGCAACAGCCGCTCCCGCACATGGTCCAGCAGCATAATCAGCATCACCAGGCCTCGCATCATATCGATGCTATAGATGCGCTGCCGGATAGCGACTGCTGCTAATGACGTCCCTGGCGCTGTGAACTCAGAAGTCATAACGGACACTGACCTTCAGACTGCGGGGCTCACCGGGTACAGACCACAAGGCGGAATATGAGCTTTGTACATAATGCCGATCCAACAGATTATCGACCACAGCTTCGAACTGCCAATGCTCGCTGACTTCTGCGCTGGCAAACAAGGTCCACAGGGACATGACCGGTAACTGATAAGCCGGATCTACTGAATCCCCCAACCGCTGGCTGCTATACCTTAACCGCCCGCCCAACTGCACCGGCAGCTGCGCGATCTGCCATTGCTGCTGCAAAGTCAGACTAAGGGTATGCTGAGGCACATTCACCAAGCGACTGCCCGCAGGTAATAAAATACCCCAGTCTAAATTGACGGCAGCCGTGGTGGTGCGGGTATCCAGATAACTGTAGGACAACAACGCCTGCAATTGATCGGTCAACATGCTATTCAGATCGAGTTCCAGGCCCTGACTACGGGCCTTGCCCAAAGTGGCAGAGAAACCAACATTCACTGGATCTGAGGTCAGAATATTCGATTTGTCGGCATCAAACAGCGCCAAAGTGCCACTGACCCCAGCCAAGCGGAATTTAGCGCCAACCTCTTTTGACTGACTTTGTTCTGGTGCAAAAGCCCGACCATAAAAGTCTGTGCCACTTAAAGGTAAAAAACCTTCTGAAAAACTACCATAGAAACTCAGTTGATCATTCAGCAGATACACCAGGCCAGCCCGTGGTGAGAGTTGTTGATCGTCATTGCGCGCCAGACTATTTTTTAAGCGCTCATGAATATCCTGCTGATACTGATCAAAACGCAGCCCCAGCAATAACCGCCAGTTGGCCGCTAACTCCAGTTGATCCTGCAGATAAACCCCAAATGCCTGTTGCGACTCTTCATTTTGGTACAACACACTGAGCGCGCCCGGTACTGCCACCCCATACTGCGGGGCCTGGATATTCAGCGCATAACTGCCCTTAGGGCCACGATAGCGCTGCAACTCGGTATAAAGCTGATAATCATAAGCATCGGCGCCTAACAACAAATGATGTGGCATGCCAAACAACTGCAGCTTGCCACTGAATTCAACACGCGCCATCCGATCATCAGATTGATAATCACGATAACGCCGTTGCCGGGTTAAGGTCAGGCCATCGCTGAACACCGATTGTCTGGCCTGTGCCAACTCCGCATCTGAGGAAAAACCATGCAAATCCGAAGTCCGCACTGCCAGGCCAGTGTTAAAATTCCAGGCAGCGTTCAGTTGACGTTGATAGGTGAGTTGATGACCCAGCGCACTGATCCGGGTCGGTCCATCAGCAGGCTCTCCCAGATAACGACTGCGTGGCACTGTGTTAAAATCACCATTTAACACCAGAAATCCACGGTCAAATAATTGATCTTGTTGCAGATATTCAAACTCGTACAACAACGAACTGTCCGCATCCAATTGCCATAACAAGGACGGGGTCAACACTTGTTTATCGCTGCTGACCTCATCGCGGAAACTGCCATAATCCTGCAGCGCGCCGCTGAGCCGAAACGCTAGGTCGGGAGACAGGGCATCGGTGTAATCCGCTTCCAATCGATGCTGCGCAAAGCTACCTGTGCTCAGTTTCAGATAACCTTCCCGCTCAAACTGCGGTTTGCGCGTCAGAATATTAATAGTACCACCAGGCTCGGAACGCCCATACAGCGCCGAACCCGGACCTTTCAGGATTTCCACGGCCGCCACATTGGACAGATCGCGGTGACCGCTAAAACCACGACCAGCACTAAAGCCATTGATCAGATAACCAGATGGCATATTTTCATTACCGGGAAAACCGCGCAGCGAAAAACTATCCCACAAGCCACCGCCATTATTTTGCCGGGCAATACTGGCAGAAAAATCCAGGGCATCCTGAAAACGGGTCAGGGCCAAATCCTGTAACAAAGTGGTCTCTATGGTCTGGATCGCCTGTGGCAATTCGGCAGCCGGTACATCGCCGCGATAAGCCTGATGATAAGTCACACGAATTTTTTCGATATCAGCACTATCAGCAACAAAAGCTGCTGAAGCAGCCGCCTGCGCCAGCATCGGCGTCAAACAGAGCAACAGCGCAAGTTTGGTAGAAAGGAACAACAGTTTCACTGGGCTATCCTGCAATCATTTTGTGATACTATAACATATCTTAAAGCATTCAGAATAGCGCCGCAGTCCGGGCAGGTTTCAAATATGGAATAACAATAGGCTTTTACTCGTCTGGCGTCTGGCAGGTAAACACCAGATGTTTGCGCATATCTTTGAGCACAATGCCGCGTTTGAGCAGTAACGCGCTAAGTTTTTTCTGCCAGACCAGCAGTTGGGGCTGCGCCAGTGCTAACACATCCTCATCGCTAAATTGTAATCTGACCAGCAAAGACTGCGGAAAAGCTTCATATTCCAGGCTAAACCAGCCCTGCACCACACCGGCGAGCGTCGCTTGGGCTTGTTGTTCCAACTGGGTCACAGCAGCCAATACCGCTGCTTGTTGTTTTAATTGCACGACTGAAAGCTTTTTCATGGGTCACTCTATTGGCAAAAGGCGGTAAAGTTTGCCCTGAAAGGCGCGATTTGACAATCAATGACCATCAAAGCATCTGGCCTTAACGACCATGCCAACCGCCAAACCATAGCCGCTGACTTTGTTATGCCGTGACAACGGCTTGGCAGTTTTTTGTTGTGAGCTTGCAACTGGCTGATGTAACAGCAGTTCGCTAAGTGAGGCCAAAAGCTCAGTGGGTACGAAAAGCGGATTTAGAAATGCCTTATTTTGTGAAAATGAAAGGTCCGTTTTGTTACTGTTTGAATGCATTAACAGGCAAATGTGCGATTGTTCTCAACTTTAGAGCAAATCATTTCTCTACTGTAACCTTTTGGCTGGATATGTACCCGAGCCGCGAACCAGTTTGAAGCCGATGATGGCACCATCATCACTTGTTTCAAAATGTATCGTCATGTCTTGTGCTGTGGTGAAAAATGTAGTTTTCGATGTAGGGAAAAGTTCCATGCGCTTAGCGCCGAACAATTCGCTTTGGAAGTAGAGACGCTCTCCTTCGGCAACGACATGAGCAGGCAAGTCCAGCAACTGATAGTCTCCTGCTAGCTGTCGGTTCATCGCAGTATCACCTGGCAGCGAAGCTTTCTCTAACACCTGAAATTCAGGCCAGCCGTACTCTGCAGCAATGCTGCATAGGATCTCGTCGATGAGTGCCGCACCGTTCTGGCTGTTGGTCATTATCACAGCACCTTGACCAGACCGGGTGTAACCATAAAGCTGCGCGCGATACCCTTCAGTACCGCCACTATGACTAAAACTGGTACGATCGCCTAAGTCTTCAACGAAAAAGCCCAAACCATACTCACCCAAACCACGCTTTAACAGCAGCGAAGCACTATTGCGTGCAAGGATTTTAGAGGACTCACCTTCGGTAGCCTTTTGGACTTCAAGTATCACTTGCGCCAAGTCGCTGGGCGTACTCCACAAGCCAGCCGCGGCGGATTCTGGATAAATGTGCCATCCACCTGCGACGGCTTTGCCTGCTTCGTCATATCCTGTAGCTGCCTGTTGGCGCCAATTGAGGGGTAATGATGTGGCGAATGTGCTCTGGTTCATCCCGAGCGGCTTAAGCACCTCTGCTTTCATCAATTGCTCGAACGGCTGTCTACTTGCTTCGGTCATCATCAATTGAATGATGCTGTAACCTCCCCCCGAATAGCGCCATGTGGTTCCTGGCATCAGATCAACCCGGACTGGCTCGGAGTGTGCGGGGGGAACACCATTGAGAATCTCTACCAAGCTAGGTAAAGCCTGCCCCGGCGCATACCCCAGAAATCCATGCACAGTCGTTCCGGCGCTATGATTGAGCAGCATACGCAAACTGATCGCTGTCTCACGGGTGAACTCGTTTGGTGGGATCTTCCAGGAAACTAACTGGCGATTCGCATCCCGGTCTAACGAAAGTTTGCCTTGCTCGACCAGACGCATGGCTCCCATGGCGCTGAGCGCTTTGCTAACCGAACCAGCCTAGAACAGTGTGGTGGTGGCCGCAGTCCTGTGGTTGGCGATATCAGCCATGCCGTAGGCTTTTGCCCATTCGACCCGACCTTGATTTATCAGGGCAATACTCACTGCGGGAACTTGATGATAGGCCATGCGATCCATCAGGTTCATCTGCTGATCCGCAGAACCTCTCACCAGGATCCGGGTAGAGAGTCCCTGCTCGACTTTGTTGATCCGTGCTTGCAGCGCAGCTGTAGCAGCGTCGGCTGCAGCTGACGGCAATACAGCTTGAACTGGCGCGAAAAATCCACATAACAGGAATATCGAGCCACAAAGTAGTGAGTATCGCTTTATCATAATTCCTGTTTAGCAATGGCTAATTTAAGCAATGACGCCCAATTCTTGATGAGAGGTGATGCATATTTCGGATAAATCCGATCAGCCATTTCGGTTGAATCCGATCGCCTATTTCGGTTTACTCCGATCACTTTTAGCTATTTTCCGCAATCGCTGCGCAGAATGCCGAAATACCGTTCTTTTTCTAATTACATCAACTGCTAAGCTCATCCTAACCTTAACGCATTTCGCAGAAGCTGACCATGACTAAAAAGAGAACAGATATGAGCAAACTGAAAGACATGCTGAGACTTCGAACCAAGCGCAGCCCCGATTGCTATCACAGATCTCAGATAGTGACTAACTTTTAGACTCCATTATGCCTGCTAAAATGATGAAAGTTTAATCAAGCTGAGATGCACGAAATGAAATTGAGTTACTTATCGATGCTCGTTGCCAGCGGTTTTTTATTCGGCTGCAAATCTGCTGGCGCTGGTGAAGATACAGAAAAGACCGCTATTGATGCAAGACATTCGGCTGTGGCCTTCACCAACGCCATTATTTATCAACATCAAACCGCTGACACACTGGTGATTAAAGAGGGCCGGATTGCTTTTATTGGTCAAGTTGACGCTGCGCAAAAACAATTTCCACATCTGCACCAGTGGCAGGATTTAGAAGGGGCATTCATCGGTCCAGGTTTTATTGATAACCATAACCATGTGTTTGAAGCTGATGCTGAAATTGGCGGCGATTGTGATCTGTCTGCTGCGCAAAGTATCCGGGGTTATGAGCAAGTGCTGCTGCAATGCAAGCGCGAATTGCCCCTCGAATCCGAAGCATGGTTGATGGGCTATGGCCATGAGCTGGCTCAACTGCTGACGCTGACAGATGAATCGCCATTAGCCATGCTCGACCGCCTGTTCCCAAGCAATCCGGTGGTGATCATGGAACAAACGTCACATTCGATGTGGGTGAACAGTAAGGCATTACAACTGGCTGGGATCAATGACAAATCTGCCGACCCGCAAGGTGGCCGTATCGTGCGTGAAACCGATGGCAGTCTGAGCGGAATTTTGTTGGATAATGCCGGCGATCGTTTGTTTGAAATCGCCTGGAATCAGCAACCGGATTTAGCACAAGCGCACCAGCGCGGGCTGCTGAGCGGACTGCGCCAATTGGCTGAAAATGGCATTACCACTGTCGGCGATGGACGACTGTATTGGAAGCGTGGCTGGCTAGCGACTTGGCAACAGCTGGAAAAACAACAGCAGTTAACGGCGCGTGTCAGTGTTCGCCCCTGGATTTATCCGGCCGATCCAGTGGCGCCGCAGCTGGAATTTTTCCGCAAAGTGTATCAACCGGATCCAACGCGATTGCTGCTGATCAATCAGGTCAAGCTATATAGCGATGGTTTGGTGCAAAATGGCACCGCTCGTTTACTGCAGCCCTATCGCCAAACCATCAATCCCGATCTGCCGACAGGTTTAGATTACATCGCGCCGGATCAAATGAAATGGTGGTTAATCGAACTGGATAAAATTGGCTATGGCGCTCACATCCACGCCATCGGTGATGGTGGCACCCGCAATGTACTTGATGCCGTTGCCTATGCCCGGCAAGAAGGTTCAACCCAGTTATATGGCTTAACCCATCTTGAATTAGTGCAAGCGGATGATTTCAGTCGATTTAAACAATTATCTGTTGATGCAGATATGCAAATTGGCAATGAAGCTACTTTGCATGCCGACCATCATTGGGCTGACAGCTGGTTAGGTCAGCAGCGGGCTGCGCAGTTAATGCCGGTGAAAAAAATGCTTGCGGCCGGAGCCAACTTCACCCTCAGTAGCGACTGGAATGTCAACGCGTTAAATCCACTGCTCAGCATCGCCAATGCGATGGAGTTAACAGGCCAGGCTTTTCCAGATGTGGATACCGCGATTGCCGCCTACACCATCAATGCGGCACAAGCGTTAGGTGTTGCCGAGCAAACGGGCTCGCTCACAGTCGGTAAAGCTGCCGATCTGGTGGTGCTGGATCAGGATATCAGCCGGGCTAAACCGGCTAAAATTCGCCAGACGAAGTTCTTGTTGACCCTGCTCAACGGGAAGGTGGTGTACCAGAGTCCAGATTATTAAGCGTCTGACAAACCAAACCTAACCAACAGCTGATCATGGTGTTGTGCTGGCTGCCAAGCGGCCAGCGTAATTCCAGCCGACGGCGCATGGTCGACAACTCAGTACTCACCTGCAACAACGCCAATCGCCCCTGCTGAATGCCAGCTGCCACCATCAAGGCGGGGAGTAAGGCCACACAATCTGTTTTTAACAGCACAGCTTCGAGCGATGCAAAGTCCGCAATCTGACTAGAGTGGCCACTGTAACCACTTTCATCGGCAGATTGCTGATAATCCTCTGCCCAAATTAACTCGCGAAATGGCGCTAAGTCTGCAACAGCAATGCTGGGCTTTGCGGCGAGCGGATGGTTCGAACGCACCACAAACACTTCATCATAATAACCCACCCGGCAATAATCATAACTGCTGTTATGTAATTCGATACTTTCGTGTAACAGCACCACATCAAAAAGACCATTGGTCAGGCCTTGCGCTAACACTGCTTCACTATGGCTACTGATGCGGACCTGAACCTGCGGTTGCTGCTGCATAAAACCAACAATGGCATCGGTTAACAGTTGTTGTGGTATATGGGGCGCGACACCGACCCCCAGCACCAGTTGCTTATATTGCTGTAAAGCCTGCGCAGCCGCTTGTAAACGGTTTGATTGCGCCACTGTGTGCTGAGCCAGGGGTAATAACGTCTGGCCATCGGCACTTAACTGCAAGCTGTTGCCAGTGCGAGTAAATAACGTCAAATTCAGCTCGGCCTCCAAGTCGGCAATCCAACCACTTAATTGCGATTGGCGTTTACCCAAGACCCTGGCCGCCGCAGAAATTGAGCCTAATTCAGCACTGAGCACAAAAGCTTGCAGGTAATGGAGCGACAACGTATTAAGTGATTGCATGGCCTTAACCTGGATGACAATTTATTGATGTTTAGCACACTGCGCCCAGTGAGCAATATCTGGCACAGAGATAATGGAGCAATTGCAATAAATATAGCTAACAGAGTTGCTTTAATTTTCACGCCAATAGCGGTAAGCCAAGTTCTTTAAGAAACGCATTGTGTTTGTCTCGTGCGTCCTTAATAGTTTGTTCCAGCGTGACTAACTCGGCATTGACAGCTTGCAGGTCAATTTCATCCTCTGCTACCGCCGTGCTGATGTAACGGGAAATATTCAAATTAAAATCGTTCTTTTCGATTTCAGCCATCTCTACCCGACGTGAATAACGACTCTCTTCCTTGCGGTGTTGGTAGGTCTCGATGATCTTGGCAATGTGCGCTTCTGTCAGTTGATTCTGCCGTTTACCCTTTTCAAAGTGCTCGGCGGCATTGATGAACAGTACGTCATCGGGCTTTTTACATTTCTTAAGCACCAAAATGCACACCGGGATACCTGTGGAATAGAACAGGTTGGCAGGCAAGCCGATAACTGTGTCGATGTGGCCGTCTTTCAGCAGTTTGGTGCGAATGCGCTCCTCAGCACCACCACGGAACAGCACGCCATGCGGCAAAATAATCGCCATCACGCCTTCGTCTTTGAGGAAGTGGAAACCATGCAGTAAGAAGGCGAAATCGGCGGCCGATTTAGGCGCTAAGCCGTAATTTTTAAAACGCACATCGTCGCCCATCGCTTCGGTGGGTTCCCAGCGATAGCTGAAAGGCGGGTTGGCCACAATGGCGTCAAAGCTCGGCTTCTTGGCTGGGTTTAATTCACGCAGAATGTCCCAGTCGTTTAACAGCGTATCGCCATGGTAGATCTCGAACTCGGTATCCTTTACCCCGTGCAACAACATGTTCATCCGCGCCAGGTTATAGGTAGTGATGTTCTTTTCCTGGCCGTAAATTTTGCCAATACCATGTGGTCCCATGCGTTTGCGCACGTTGAGCAGTAGCGAGCCAGAGCCAGAGGCGAAGTCGAGCACACTGGCCAGGCGCTCTTTTTTGCCGGTGGCGGGTTCCTGGCTATCCAGGGTAACAATGGTCGATAAGATGTCCGAAATTTGCTGCGGGGTGTAAAACTCGCCCGCCTTCTTGCCGGAGCCAGCGGCAAACTGGCCAATCAGATATTCGTAGGCATCACCCAGTGCGTCGATGTCGGTGGAGAACTCGTTCAGACCTTTGGCTATCTCCGCGATGATGCGGCACAAGGTCGCGTTGCGGTCTTCGTACTTGCGACCAAGTTTGTCTGAGCCCAGGTTAATTTCCGAAAACAGACCATTAAAAGTGCTCTCGAAGGATTCGTTTTCAATGTATTTAAAACCCGCCTGCAAGGTGCTGAGCAATTCGCCATTCTGGGTTCTGGCAAGGTTGGCGATGCTGTTCCACAGGTGCGCAGGTTGAATGACGTAATGCACTTTACGGCGCATTTGTTTTTCAAACTCGGTGATGTCATCAGGGTTGTTGGCATACCACAGTGCCAGCGGTACACGGCGGTCGTCAGCGTCAAGCGTAGGGTAGTCTTTTCCCAGTTCCTTTTTAGCAGCCGTCTCGTAATTATCCGAGAGGTAACGCAGGAACAAAAAGGACAGCATGTAGTCGCGAAAATCGTCTGCGTTCATTGCGCCGCGCAGGGTGTCGGCGATGGCCCAGAGGGTTTTACCTAGTTTGGTGTCGTTCATTTTTTAAGGCGTCTCTTAATCTTGTTTTCAAGGGCATGCAATTCAGCTTCGTCTTGCGCGTCTGCTGCCAATACTTCTTGCTGTTTCCGTTGTTGGTCGTAGTCGAGATAAAGCGCGCTGGTGGTGCTCTCCATCTGTGCGTGGCTGATGCCACCCGCATGAGCGAGTAACGGAAAACCGTTGGAGCTGATGATCTGGCCCACACTCTCTTTCCAGAAGCTCATTCGAATCTCCTGGCGGCTTTTGGCGCGTAGTTCGGCGGTTTCCAGAAAGATCACCACCAGCCGGTTCAGGGTGTCGATTTCATCTTCAGTCAGATAGTTCTTCGCCACGAAGATATCCGTTTTGCGCACCTTGTCGCCCTGCCAGACGCGCAGACCGAAATGCGGATCAGCAGGATTCGCCCGTGCCGTAATCAGTTCGGCGGCCGTGTTTTGTGTGACGGCATAGATAAGCAGGTTTTGCACCGTGGCAAAAAACAGCTGCGTGGCTTTGTCGCTTTTGTCGTAGTCGCTGGCTAGGGCAAAGAGGTCGCGTACCTTTTGGTAAAAGCGCTTTTCAGAGGCTCGTATGTCGCGAATGCGCGCCAGCATCTCATCGAAATAATCCGGGCGGCCATCCGGGTTCTTCAGCCGCTCGTCGTCCATCACAAAGCCCTTGGTCAGATACTCCTTCAGTACCGTGCTGGCCCAGCGCCGGAACTGCACGCCGCGCTTTGAACGCACGCGGTAGCCCACGGCCAGGATGGCATCAAGGTTGTAGAGTGTAACTGGACGCTGCACCTGCCGGCTGCCCTCGGTTTGAACTGTCAAGGATTCCTTGACAGTTGCCGCCATGTCCAGTTCCCCATCCTCGAAGATGTTCTTTAAATGCAGGGAGATATTCTGCTTGGTGGCATCAAAGAGTTCAGCCATCTCAAGCTGGGTCAGCCAAACTGTGTGCTCCTGCGCCCGCAGTTTGATTTGGCTTTTGCCGTCTTCGGTGGTGTAGAGGATCAGGTCGTTCATAATGTTGATGCGCCCTCGGATTCTGATGTCGTTATGGGCGATGGTGTGCTTGGGAACAGCGTCGGGTTAAATGGATAGCGGTTGATGAAACTATGCAGGATTTCCCTGAAGTAGCCTTTGTTTTCTTCCAGCATTTCTTGAGGTTCATACAAGGAATAGTTGCCATGGCTCAGGATGTTGACGAGGCGCGTGTGCAAGACACCGTCTTCATCGTCGGCACCTTGTTTGATGCACGCGGAAAAGTTTTCATAGCCGTGAAAGCTAGCCGTTTTTTCAAGAATCGAACGCAGCATATTAAAATGGTGCGTGTACAGCCTGCCGGATTGTTCTGCCTCGTATAGGGCCGCAAGGGTGGCAACATGATGGAAAAAAGGGGTGTCGCCTGTCTCGCGGACAACGTAACTACCTGGCTGTTTGTCTTGGCTTAGGAAATATCGCTTAGCCCGTTTTAGTTCATTGCATAACACGTTAAAAAACAGAGTGTGATGCGTTGATATCACCGTCTTGAGGTGGCTGTCTTCCTTCTTGAGCAGTTGAGCTAAATGGTTTGCCACGGTGATTGCGTTGTGCTCATCCAGTGAAGAAATAGGGTCGTCGATGTAAATGTATTTGACCCATTTGTAAGCTTCGATACCGTCCATTGCGAGCTGCACCACGGCAAGAAAAAAACACCAAATGAAAATGTTTTCCTCGCCGCGTGAGACTTTAATATGTGTTTCAGTTTTGGTCCGTTCCTCAGTCTGAGGTTCTGCATTCTCAACATAAGCGGGATTAGGAACTTTTCGGGAGAAGATGACCTCCCATTTTTCGGTGTCAATTCGGAAATCAAAGTCTGTGTAACGACTGAGAAAGGGACGAATACGGGTATCCATCTCGAGTTCCCAGAGTGAAGTAATAAAGCGAGACTCTGGATTGATCTTCAGTTTTCTCTCACGATCTTCTTTGAGGTCGTTGTCCCATGAGAATAGGTCTTCGGTAAAAGCATTGAAATACAGGGTGTCGGGTTCATCCTCGACTTTGCCGAGCTCCTTGAAAGTGGAGGAAAGACGCGTTTTTCCTGTCCCATTGTAGGCATATAGGAGAATGAACTTCTTCGTGGTGAGTTCCTGACGGAGATGAGCCGCCAAATCCGTCAAATTGGCAAATGGTGGAATGCTCATCCTTCAACTTCCTCTACCGACGGGAAAAGCTGCTGCATCAGTCCTTTTTTGTGAGCCTTGAGAGCTTCGAGCTTATCACTTTCGGCTTTGATCAGGACATCGATGGAGGAAAGACAGGTTGATATTTTGCGCTGCTCAGAAGCTGCGGGGACAAGCACACGCTGAGCCTTCAATATACTTCCGGTGATGAGAGGCTGTCCTGAACCAAAAATTAGCTTATTGATGTTAATATTCCCGAGGTAATGGAAGATATAGTCGATTGTTGCCGCTGGCTTGAGAGCGATGACGAGGGTGTTATCGGTCACGCCATACTGACCGCTGGCCTTTGTTAAATGCCCAGCATTAGCACCTACTCGCGCAACGAGAATGTGAGGTGTGTCATAACTGGCTTTGGACGTTTTGCCAATGACACCTGTTGAACCATAAAGATCACATACTCCGTCAGAATCCCTCACATCTTTACCAGAAGAAACGCTAAAACATAGATCCCCGAGGGTGACATTCTCCCACTCCCCGGCGTTTTGGAATTCGGGGAAGCGGAGGCGGGGTTGGGTTTCGCCTTCGCGGGGGAAAAGCTGTTGCATCAGCCCTTTTTTATGGGTCTTGAGCGCGACCAGTTTCCGGGCTTGGGCGGCCATCAGCTCGTCCACGGAGCTCAGACACTCGGCGATTTTTTGTTGTTCGGCGATTTTAGGGTAAGGGATCGGGATCTTATCGAGCATTGCCTTGTTTAACTTTGGCTGAGCCATCCCAGTGATGAAATCGTCCAACTTGATTGAGTTCAGATAGACCTCCACAAACTTCTGTGTGCAGGAATTCTCGAATTTCAATACGTGGGCGTGGTTGTTGACCCAAGTCTTCCCTGAGATGGGAAATGCAATTGGATAAATCCTCGCAACCAAATTAGCGCCGTCTTCTGAAACGCAGAGCAAGTCTTCATCAAAGATAAATCCTTCAACGTAATCGACGATTCCAGACGCCCCGTAATATGGGATATCCCCCGCTTCTCTGTCACTTGACGTAATTGGTCGGCGCCGGTTATCGAGATTCTGTGCAGCCTTACCAAGAGGCCTCACCTCCCACACATCCTTCCCGCGAAACTCCGGAAAGCGCAGCTTCGGCACCAACGAAGTTTTGCCGTCTTTCTTCGTGGAGGTGTTTTTCGTTGTATTACTCATACGCACTAAGTCCTGAAATATCGCGGCCTTGGGCGCGTTTGGTGAGTAGTGGGTACAGATCTGCCATTAGCGCAAGTTCGGCCTGGGTGCGAGCTTTCCAGCCGAGATCCAGCGGCGCCATCAGGTCGCTGAGTTGATCGCCGTCGAAAATCATCCGTTGCAAGATGCCATCGACAAAGCTTTGCAGGGCGGCGGTTTCCAGGCCGTGCTTGCTGGCTATATCTGCCAGTTCGGCGGCATCTTTTCTGGTCTTAAAGCGGATGTAGCCGTCGCGAATGGCTTGTTCGCTTAAACCTTCGCCTGCTTTGAGGGTGGCGATATAGGCAGCGATGTCCTCGCGCTCGTTGATAAACTTGGCATCGGACTGAATAAGCGCAATAAGCTGCTCGCGGCTCATCGTCGATTTGCCGGGGCCTTTGGCTGAAAACTTAGTGATCAGACCCATGATATAGTCATAATCAATCAGCGAGGAAGCAAACAGCACAAACTCGAAATCGAGCTGATCCACGTTGCTCGGCTCGGGTTTGTTGCTGCCTTTGCCCTGTTGGGCCTGTTGTTTCAGCCGCTGCGCGGTTTCCAGATAGGCACCACGAAAGCCAAGCAGGTTTTCCTTCGGGATAATCTGTTCGATAGCGGCGGCGTTATCCTCGGTTAAGTCGGTGTATTGGTCGAGCTGGGTTTTCAGCCGTTGCACTTCCTTGAAGTGGTTAATAAAAGCGGCGCGGGCTTCGTCGCCCTTCAGGTTGTGCACGGCCTCGGGGGCTGTATCTAAACCCTGGGACTTCATAAAAGCGTCAAGCTTTTGCACGGCGGCATCCAGTTTTTCGATCACCACCGGGGCTTTATCTACCAGCCAGATTTCACGGGCCTGCTCGCCGGCGCTTTCGCCGGAGAACAGCGCGATGGCGGCATCGACGTTATCCTGCTGCTGACGGAAATCGAGGATGTTGCCGAATGGTTTTGTGCCGTTAGGCTTCTTATCCTCGGCCTGAATACTGTTAAGCACGCGATTGGTACGCGAGAAGGCCTGAATTAAGCCGTGATGCTTCAGGTTTTTGTCCACATAAAGCGTATTCAGGTATTTGGAGTCAAAACCAGTGAGCAGCATGTCGACCACAATGGTGATATCGATTTTCTGCGTATGCGGATGGTCGCTATTGGGCCATTGCTGGTCTTTGATGCGCTTTTGTACATCCTGATAGTACAGATCGAACTCGCTGATGCTGTGGTTGGTACCGTAGCGGCTGTTGTAGTCAGCCAGGATGGCTTTCAGCGCCGCTTTTTTCTGCTCTGGTTCAACGGCGTTGTTTTCTTTTTCCGTCGGCAAGTCTTCCTGGATTTGCTTCACATCGGCATCGCCCTCAGCGGGCGGCGAAAACACGCAAGCGATGTTCAGCGGCTGAAAGTCTGGATCGGCGGCCTGCTTTTCAGCCTGCACGGCCTTGAACAGAGCATGGTATTCAATGGCGTCGTTGATGGATGAAGTGGCAAGCACGGCATTAAAACGGCGCTGGGCGGTAGCGGCGTCGTGCTTGGCCAGAATGGCCTCGATCACGGCACGTTTGGCGATGGCCTCGCCGGGCTTGGCTAGCGTTTTGCCTGCCTCGACCTTGGGCTTGAAGTAATCGACATGGAAACGCAACACGTTGCCGTCTTCAATGGCGTGGGTAATGGTGTAGGCATGCAGTTGCTGCTGGAACAGATCTTCGGTGGTCATCATGGAAGCCACCTCGCCATCGATCATAACCCGACTGGCATTACCGTTTTTTCCGCCAAAGATGGGGGTACCGGTAAAGCCAAACAGCTGGGCCTTGGGGAAGAACTCTTTGATCGCCTTATGGTTCTCGCCAAACTGAGAGCGGTGGCATTCATCGAAGATAAAGACAATACGTTTGTCGCGCAGCGGCTCTAGCTGCTCTTTGTAGGTGGCTTGGCCGCTTTTGGCGCGCAGCTGGTTGCGCTTGCTGTTTTCATCCAGCGCCAGGCCAAGCTTTTGAATGGTGGTCACAATCACCTTGTCGGCGTAATCGTCTGACAGCAGGCGACGCACCAGCGCGGCAGTGTTGGTATTTTCCTCGACGCAGCCTTGCTGAAATTTGTTGAATTCCTCGCGGGTTTGCCGGTCGAGGTCTTTGCGATCGACCACAAACAGGCATTTCTCAATGTCGGGGTTGTCTTTGAGCAGCGTCGAGGCCTTGAAAGAGGTCAGCGTTTTGCCGCTGCCGGTGGTATGCCAAATGTAACCATTGCCGCAGTTCTGGTGGATGCTGTCGACGATCTGCTTCACCGCATACACCTGATACGGCCGCATCATCATCAACTTTTGCTCGCTGGCGATCAGCACCATATAGCGGCTAATGGTCTGGCCGAGGGTGCATTTAACCAGGAAGGTTTCAGCAAAACTATCGAGGTGGGTGATCTTGTTGTTCTTCTCATCAGCAAACTGATAAATGGGCAAAAAGCGCTCGTCAGCATTAAAGGCAAAGTGACGGGCGTTGTTGTTGGCGAAATACCAGGTGTTGGTGCGGTTGCTAACGATAAAGAGCTGCAGGAAGCACAGCAACGTTCTGCTGTAGCCATTGCCTGGGTCGTTCTTATACTCAACAATTTGTTCCATGGCACGGCGTGGACTGATGGTGAGGGTTTTCAACTCAATCTGTACGCAGGGTACCCCGTTGATCAGCAAGATAACATCGTAACGATGGTGGCTGTAATCGGAGTTGATGCGCAGCTGGTTAATCACCTCAAAGGTGTTTTTGCACCAGTCTTTAATGTTGACCAAGGTGTAGTTCAGTGGCGTGCCGTCGTCACGGGTGAAACTGTTGCGCTCGCGTAAGGTGCGTGCGGCGGTGAACACATCAGGGGTGACGATCTCTTCGAGCAAACGTGAGAATTCGCTATCGGTAAGCCGCACGCGGTTGAGGGCCTCAAATTTTTCACGAAAGTTCTGCTCCAACGTGGCGCGGTCGCGGATGTCTTTACGGTATTCGTATTTGAGGCTTTCAAGTTTGCCGATGAAGCCGTATTCGATGCTGTCTTCTCGCACGCAGGAACTCGGGTTTACAGAGGGCTGGCTGTACGAGCCCTTATGCTCTGGCGATGAGTCGATGACGCTTTGCTCGATTTTTTTTGGGGTCATGTAAATATCCAGTAATAACCAGACCTTGCAACAACTAAGCATACTCAAAAAATCACTTAGCAATGTTCTCGGCAAAGGTACTGTTTTTATGCAGTTAATTTAACGTATTCAGAAACAAAGAGGTAGATGTGGTTAGCCTGTAATGTACTGGCCTGGACAACAAATAGCAGCGGTCAGCTAACATTGGCTACATCGTTGTCATCTAAACACTGAGCCTCAGCATCAACACGAAATGAATACTGCAAGCTTTTATAGCTTTTTCACCATGCGGCAAAATCTCGAAATTTTCGACAGCTATTCATTCTTTTACCCCAACAAAATCCGCTTTCAGTGAAAAACAACAATTCAAAAAAGTCAGAACCATCGTCAACAACTACCGCAAAGTGACTATTCAAAAAAATCTATTTGGTTAACTTCAAAACGGCTTGCATCTAAGCTGGCGTGTTACGAACTGCCCAAGCTTGACGTGTAATAGTTTTTTAATAAAAATCTTATTTTTTAATACCCGAAAACATCAACAATACTGCCCCGCCACCCAGCCGCTGGACCAGGCCCATTGGAAGTTGTAGCCGCCTAACCAGCCGGTGACGTCTACTACTTCGCCGATAAAATATAAGCCGGGTTGTTTAGTTGCCGCCATGGTTTTGGACGACAGTTCTTTGGTGTCGACGCCGCCTAGCGTGACTTCGGCGGTGCGGTAGCCTTCGGTGCCGTTTGGTTTGAACACAAAGTGGTGCAATAGATCAGCGATGCGCTGGCTGCTTTTGGCGTTGAGGGCTTTCAGTGGCTGATTGGTCAATAGGTTCTGTGCCAGTAACTTTTCCACCAGCCGTTTGGGTAATAACCGCGCCAGGGCCGTTTTTAATTCCTGCTCCGGGTGTTTTTGCTGCGCATCCTGCAGAAACTCCAGCACCGACTGGCCCGGCGACAAGTTGACAGTGACGGCATCGCCCGGTTGCCAGAACGACGAAATCTGTAAAATGGCCGGACCGCTTAAACCGCGGTGGGTAAATAGCATATCTTCGGCAAACTGGCTGTCATTGGCCTCTGCGGTCACCGGCAAGGATACCCCGCTGATTTCTTCGTACAAGGCTTTATCATCCGGTTGCCAGGTCAGTGGCACCAGTCCGGCGCGGACCGGTAACACCTGCAGGCCGAATTGTTCTGCCAGTTGAAAACCAAAAGCACTGGCGCCTAAATTCGGCAAACTTAGACCGCCGCTGGCGACCACTAAACTCTGACAACTGCGGCTGATGCCGCTGGTCTGCAGCAGATAACGTTCAGCCTGGAAGCTGACTGCACTGATGTCTTGTTGCAACGCAATCTGCACGCCGGCTTTATCACATTCCTGCTGCAGCATATCGACGATATCTTTGGCGCTGTTGTCACAAAACAGCTGGCCCAGCGTCTTTTCATGGTAGGGAATACCATATTGCTGCACCAGCGCGATAAAATCCCACTGGGTATAACGGCTTAAAGCAGATTTACAGAAGTGCTTGTTTTGCGAGAGGAAATTAGCCGGACTTGCATAAATATTGGTGAAATTGCAACGGCCACCACCCGACATTAAAATTTTCCGGCCTATCCGCTTGCCATTATCCAGCACCAGGGTTTTGCGGCCACGTTTGGCGGCTTCAATGGCACAAAATAAACCGGCAGCACCAGCGCCAATCACAATTACATCCCAGTTTTGGGTTGGATTTGACATCATTCTTCTCTTTCAAGTCATGGCAAGCTGCGGTGACAACCGCAGCCTGTATCAGTCCAGCAAAGCCGGACTCATGGTATAAGGTGTGGGCGGAGCTGACTGCTGATAACCGTCCAGCAAGGCTTGCCAGTCCGGCAATTGCCAGTGAAAAGGCCGTTGTTGCTGCTGCGCCAGCGCCAATTCTTTTTTCAGCGAACGTTGCAGCCGGTCCAGCATACTTTGTTGCCACAACTGACCAGCACGAAAACCGCATTTATCAAAATCAATCAGCCAAAATTGCCCGGCTGGGTCCAGCAGAATATTGTGGCAGTTTAAATCGGAATGATACAACTGCGCCTGATGGAAACAGCGGATCAACTGCCCGACCTGTTGCCACTGCGTCGCGGTTAATGCCTGCTGACCCAACAACCTGGCTAAGTCCATGCTGCCATCGACCAGTTGCAACAGAATATCGGCGCTATAACCAAAACCGCAACCAAAACCGCGCCGACGATATAACGCCGCCACTGGCGCCGGTACCGGCAAGCCTAATTGCCGTAACTGCTGCAATAACCGAAATTCCGCCATGGCACGGCTACGCGCCAGCGGCACTGGCCAGAACCAGTCTTTATTCACCTTGCCGACCAAACCACCGCGATAATAATGCCGCAGCACCCAGCGTTGTTGTTGCGCCTGCACAAACCAGACAATATTGCGGCCGCTGGATTGTCCAATCACGGCATCACAGTCCAGCCAGCTTTGCGGCTGAAAAAATGCCGGATCGGCGCTGGAAAAGCCGCCAGCCTGCACCAGCGCCGGGTCATACCACAGTTCAGTGCTGGCATGGCGTAATTGTAAACAACGGCCTTGTTCAGTCGGCAGCAGTTGTGCAATGCTCTGCAGTAAACGGCGGCAAGCGCCGCCATGCTGACGGTAAATGGCGGCGCCCAATGCAGCCTGTTGTTGCCTTTGCGCTGGATCAGCCAGTAATTGCAGCAGCACTTTGGCCAGACTCTGACTGTCGTCGACAAAACGCACTGCGCCTTCGCGTTGCATTTGCTTAAAAATAGCCGCGAAATTAAACACATGGCGCCCAGATATCACAGCTTTGTGCACACTCATCGGTTCCAGCGGATTATGACCGCCGCGTTCAATCAGCGAACCTCCGACAAAGACCACATCTGCCAGTTGATACCACAGCATCAATTCACCCATGCTGTCCCCCAGTAACACCTGAGTGTCAGGCAGCACGGGTTCGGCCTGACTGCGTCTGACCAGGCGCAAACCCGCGTGTCGGATCAAGCTGTCCACAGCAGCAAACCGGTCCGGATGACGGGGCACCAGCACCAGCAAGGTATCAGGTTGTTGCAGCAGCACCTGGCGAAAGGCCGCCAGCAACTGTTCATCTTCACCGGCATGGGTACTGCCAGCCACCCACACGGGTCTGTTGCCCCATTGGTTTTTGAACGCCAGCGCTTGTTGTGCCAGGCTGGCATCCAGGGTTAAATCAAATTTCAGATTGCCGCTGCGTTGCAGCTGTAGCGCTGGTACCCATTGCTGCACCCCATCCGGCACTGAGCCAGCCCCAACCAAGGCCCGAAAGCGTCTTAAAGTGGCCGCATCCTGACAACCTATAAAACTGAGCTGACGTAACATCGGCTGGATTAAAGCAGCAAAACGGCGATAACCCCGGGCCGAGCGCGCCGATAACCTGGCATTGACCAGCATCACCGGTACTGCGGCAGCATGCGCCTGGCGGATTAAATTCGGCCACAATTCGGTTTCGAGTAAAATCAGCAATTGCGGGGCTACTTTACGCAATAACCGGCGATTTGCGCCTGGGGTGTCAAAAGGTAAATAACAATGAAAGATGCGCTGGCCAAAAGCGGCCTGCAACCGGGCTGAGCCGGTTGGCGTGGTACAAGTCACCGTCAGTGGCAGGTCCGGATATTGGCTGAGCAGTTGTTCAATCAGTGGCGTCGCGGCAATCACTTCACCGACCGAAACCGCATGCAATAAGATACCGCCAGCCTGATCCGGCGGCACTTGCTGGTAACAAAACCGCTCGGCAAAGCGCTGCCGGTAAGCCACATCGGCCCTGCTGCGCCAGATAAAAAATAGCAACATCGGGAATCTGAGCAGGTAAATCAGCAGGTTATATAAAAATAAACTCAATGTCGGCAACGGCATCTTCTTTCGGACAAGCACGGAGATAGCTCCGATCATACTGTGGTCCCCACCATTATGCCAGCCATCATATTCTTTCAGACAATCAAAGATAACGCCGAACATCCTGTGGCCCCGCCTTTATGCCAGCGGTCAGGTCAGCTATACTGCCGGCTTCGATTTTGCCAGCAGAGAACATGCAGCTATGAGCACCCAGGCCCGGATCCTGATGATCCCCGTCTCCAGCCCGCAGGGCATTGGCGAATATATGCGCTCTTTAATCATTGCCGAAGCGTTACAGCAGCAATGGCCTGGGCTGGATATTCAGTTTGTATTGAATAAACATGCGCCAGTCGCCAGCAGTTGCCCGTTTCCGGTCCATCTGCTGAATAAATCCGCCACCAAAGAAAAAGCCGCCGTCAATGATCTGCTGTTACAACTGCAGCCGGATCTGGTGATTTTTGATTGCTCTGGCCGCGCATCCCAAGCCAGACAAGCGAAAAAGCTTGGCGCTAAAGTAGTCTTTATCAGCCAGCATAAAAAGAAGCGCGCCAAAGGTTTTGCCTTGGGCAGATTACCGGCGCTGGACGCGCACTGGATCACCCAATTTAAATTTGTCGATGGTGATTTAACCGCATTAGAAAGATTTAAGCTGCGGTTATTTAAAAAAGCCGCCCCCTTGTTCACTGGCCCTATTTTCAGCAAGCCGCAACCTGAACTGCCGGTTGCTTTTGCCGATCTCAGCGGCAAAGCCTTTAGCGTCTGGGCGGCCGGTGGCGGTGGCCATCTGGTCGATGGTAAAAGTGCCACCGAACAGTTTTATCTGGCAGCGCAACAGCTGGCGAGCGCAGCATTACCGGCAGTGCTGGTCACCGGCACCAACTTTAACGCCGACTTGCCAGCCACCGACTATGTGCGGGTGGTGAAAGCCTTGCCCAATGCTGAACTGATGACCTTATTACAACAGGCCAGTCTGGTGGTCAGTGGCGGCGGTGATATGATGGGTCAGGCCATAGTGCTTGGCAAAAATACCGTGGCAGTGCCGGTGGCCAAAGATCAGCCGGATCGGGTACTGGCCTGTGCCGCCGAAGGCCTGATTTATCCTGCGACTTTAGCCACAGCTGATATAGTGGCACAATGTCAGAAAGCGTTACGGATGCCGCTGGCGTCTGTCTATTCATCCGAACCCGGCTTGCAGCTTGTGCTGGCCGATATTGCAAGGTTGCTGGCATTGCCGGTACCTGCCGCGTCTGAAGGAATTTTTTGATGAGTCAAACAGCCAGTTTTTTAGCCGCCCTTGCCCGTCATCGTGCGGTTTTTGCCACTGTTGAACAATATGCCGACCAGTCACAACAACTGTTGGATGCCGTGCTGGCTTGTCTGAAAGCCGGTGGCAAAGTGGTGTGGATGGGCAACGGTGGTTCTGCCGCTGACAGCCAGCATTTAGCCGCTGAATTTATGGTGCGATATAAAGCCGAACGTGGCCCGCTGGCGTCTATTGCGCTGACTACAGACACCTCAATTTTAACGGCGCACGCCAACGACTATCACTTTGATACTGTGTTTGCCCGTCAGGTGCAGGGTTTAGTGCGGCCACAAGATGTGGTAATTGGCCTGACAACATCAGGCAAAAGCCCGAATATCAACCTGGCGCTGCAAGCCGCCAATGAGATTGGCGCTTTTACCGTAGCCCTGACCGGTCGTGACGGCGGTCTGGTGAAAGACATTGCAAAGCTGCCGATTATCGTCAATTTTGCTGAAACCGCCCGCATCCAGGAAGTGCATATGTTTATTGGCCACTGGTTATGTGAAGCGCTGGATCTGGAACTAGGCGCATGATTGATATCACCAAATTAAATCAGCTGGGCCAGGCCCGGGTGCTGGTGGTCGGCGATGTGATGCTGGACCGTTACTTTCAGGGCGACTCGCAGCGGATTTCGCCGGAAGCGCCGGTGCCTGTGGTCAAGATCAGCAAAATTGAAGACAAAGCCGGTGGCGCCGCCAACGTGGCGCGTAATATCGCCCACCTGGATGCCAAAGTTGGTTTGCTGGGGCTGATTGGCGATGACGCTGAAGGCGATAGCCTCTGCACTATTTTGCAACAGGACGGCATTTATTCCGCCCTGCTGAAACAACAGCAACTGCCGACTATCGCAAAAATGCGGGTGATTTCACGCCATCAGCAAGTGGTGCGGCTGGATGTGGAACAAAATTTCAGCCTGGCCCATAGCGAGGCTCTGGCCGACCAGGTCGAAGCTTTATTACCAGATTATGAGTTTGTGCTGGTCAGCGACTACAACAAAGGCTCGTTAGCTGCGGTTGGTCGTATCATCCAAAGTGCCAAGGCTGCCGGTAAATATGTGCTGGTCGACCCGAAACAAGCCGATCTGTCGGTGTATCGCGGCGCCGATATTCTGACGCCGAATTTATCCGAATTCCGCCTGGCCGGTGGTGATGCCAGCAGTGACGAAACCATGCTGAGTTCAGCCCGCGCCATGCTGAGCCGTTGTGGCATTGCCGCCATGCTGCTGACCCGCTCTGAGCAAGGTATGACGCTGATCACTGCCACTGAACATCATCATTTCCCGGCGCAGGTGCTGGAAGTCAGTGATGTCACCGGTGCCGGTGATACCGTGATTGCCACCCTGGCAGTGATGTTAGGGGCTGGTATGGCGCTGCCGCAGGCGGTCGAAATGGCCAATCTGGCAGCCGGTATCGTGGTCGGTAAACTCGGCGCTGCCACTGTTTCGCCAGCCGAGCTGGCCGCTAAACTGAATAAGCATTTGTTTTCGCAAGGTGATGTCTATCAGACGCCTTTTGATAAAGTGCTGCAGCATATCCAGTTCGCCCGCCAAAACGGCGAACGTATTGTCTTTACCAATGGCTGTTTTGATATTTTACATGCTGGCCATGTCCGTTATCTGGCGCAGGCCAAAGCGCTCGGTGACCGCCTGGTGGTTGGGCTCAATAGCGATGCGTCCATTTCCCGCTTAAAAGGCGCCAGCCGGCCGGTTAATCCGCTGTCGGAACGCGCCACTGTGCTGGCCAGCCTGGCAAGTGTCGATTGGGTGCTGCCGTTTGGTGATGATCTGAGCGAACAAGACAGGCCCCTGGCGCTGATTTTACAAGTGAAACCAGATGTGCTGGTCAAAGGCGGTGATTACAGCATCGATACTATCGTGGGTGCGTCAGAAGTGCTGGCAGCCGGTGGCGACGTCAAAGTACTGCAATTTGTCGATGGCTGCTCGACCAGCGCCATCATCAAAAAAATTCAGGGATAACCGATTTTGACCGAGCTGAGTTCAATTTGTATTTTACGGCTGTCCGCCATTGGCGATGTTTGTCATGCCGTGGCGGCAGTGCAGGCTATTCAGCGCCATTATCCCAATGCCCGGATCAGCTGGATCGTCGGCAAAGTGGAAGCCATGTTGCTGCAAGGCTTACCCGGCGTCGAGCTGGTGGTGTTTGATAAAAAGCTGGGGCTGAAAGCTTATGCTGATTTAGCCCACAAGCTACAGGGCCGGCAATTTGATGTGCTGCTGCATATGCAGGTGGCGCTGCGGGCCAATCTGGCCAGTTTAGTCATCAAGGCCAAACGTAAAATTGGTTTTGACTGGAGCCGGGCTAAAGAGCTGCACGCGCTTTTTATGCGCGAGCGCATCGCACCACAAGCACAACCCCATGTGCTGGATGGTTTTGCCGGTTTTGCCCGCCATCTGGGAGTGCCCTTTTTAACTGAACCAGGCGATAAACCGCAGTGGCAGATGCCGCTCAGTCAGGCTGATATCGATTTTGCCAATGCACAGTTGGCGCCCTTTAAGGCGCAGGGTGTGCAGCGTTTTCTGGTGATTTGTCCGGCCGCCTCCAAGGCTGAACGCAACTGGCTGCCAGTGCGCTACGCCGCAGTGGCAGATTACGCCAGCAATCTGGGGTTTCAGGTGCTGCTGTGCGGTGGCCCGACCCCACTGGAGCGACAGCTCAGAGACGACATTCTGCAAAGCGCGCAGTGCCCTATCGTCGATTTAGTCGGTAAAACCAGTCTGAAGCAGCTCTTGGCTTTGTTACAGGCCGCCACTGTAGTGATTGCGCCTGATACAGGCCCGGCCCATATGGCGGTGACTGTTGGCACGCCGGTGATTGGTCTGTATGGCCACAGCAATCCTGAACGCACCGGTCCTTATCTGTACCGGCATTACGTGGTCGAAACCTACCATGCTGAACTACAACGTCAGGCCGGTAAGACCGCCGCTGAAGTGAAATTTGGCAGGCGCGTTAAAGGCGAACACATTATGGCGCAGATCAGCGTCGAAGCCGTCACCAGCATGCTGGAGAAAGTGATAGTCGAGGAACAATTAGCATGACCCGCTGTGAAGTTTGTGAACAACCGATAAACACCGCAGTTGAAGGCGTCCATCAGCATGGTGATGCGACAGCGCTGCGTAAAGCCGTGTTTCTGGATCGGGATGGGGTGATTAATATCGACCACGGTTATTTGTATCAACCGGAACAATTTGATTTTATTGATGGTGTGTTTGATGCCTGCCGCCATTTGCAGCAACTGGGCTATTTACTGATTGTCGTCACCAACCAATCGGGCATTGGCCGTGGTTATTACACTGAACATCAATTTGCCTTGCTGACCAGTTGGATGAAACAACAATTTGCCGCCGAGGGCGTGAAAATTGATGGCGTCTATTATTGCCCGCATCATGCACAAAAAGGTCAGAGTCCGTACAATATTGCCTGTGACTGCCGTAAACCTGAGCCGGGGATGTTATTGCAAGCGATGCGGGAATATCAGATCGATCCGGCGCAAAGTCTGATGCTGGGCGACAAAGCTGCCGATATGCAGGCCGCCGCTGCGGCTGGCGTGCAGCGCAAAGTATTGGTGTTATCCGGTCAGTCCTTATCGGCAGAGGAACAACAATCAGCGGATGAAATCTGGCCTTCGATTGCGACTGCTTTAACCGCAGTGAGCGCTTAGCATTTAACCCTTTATAAAGCCGCGCTTCGCACTCAAGCGCTGTCCTTCATGTTCAAGCTGGCTGCAATGACAATCGCCATCGCAGCTGGCATGCGGTTAATCCGTCCTTTTATTCGGTTTAGCCGCTTTCATTTCTTCGCAGTTGCCAATGATCGGCAACATCCTCAGCACTTTCATTTCAGGGTCAATCAGCACTTTGTCGCTGCTTTGCAGCGGTAAAGTCACTGGCCCCTGACTGAAATCCAGCAGCTTACTCACCCCATTGATTTGCACCGGTACTGGCATCGGGAATGGCAGCTTGGCTGGGGTGCGCCAACTGAGCGTCAGGCCTTGCGCTGTGCGCTGCTCCACCAGCTCTGGTAAGGCCGCTTGCTTGAGGTAAACATCAAATAACCACTGATAATCTTTGCCGGTTAAGCGGTTGACGATCTGGATAAAATCATTGGTATTGCGATAACGCGGCGTCAGCGGATAAGGCAGTTTGTGGGTGTCATTGGTGCCGTACAGCAATTCGCGGGTCGCCTGCCAGAATAAATCTTCGCCAATCAACCAGCGCAGGCTGTGTAGCACCCAGCCGCCTTTGCCATAAATATCCGGATTAAAGGCTTGATCAGAGGTCACCACCCCATCGCGCACCACAGGATCACAATTGAGTAACCCCAGATAAGCTTTATACATCTGATAGTTGTAGGCGGCAGGCCCAAGTTTATCCAGCGCATAAGCCGGCTGCATATACAGACCAAAACCTTCATGCAACCAGGCATCATTCAGTTTCTCATGCGTCATCAGGTTGCCAAACCATTCATGCGCCAGCTCATGTTGTAATAACCAGTCAAAACCATGCGGATCGCGGCTATAGTTTTTGCCATAAGCATTGACGGTCTGATGCTCCATGCCCAGATGGGGGGTTTCCACTAACCCCATTTTCTGGTTGCCCCACGGAAATGGCCCTAATTTACGTTCAAAAAACTCCAGTTGATGCACCACATCATCGCGGATCAAAGCTCTGGCTTTGTCGGCATTGGCTTTTAGCGCCCAGAATTCTATCGGATAGCTGCTGCCATTAATGCCCTGATAATTCTGCACAATACGTTCAAAAGGACCAATATTCAGCGCAATATTGTAGTCGCTGGCAGGCACCGACAATAACCAGTCGTATTGCCGTTTATTGCCTGCGACCGGCGTAATTTGTTGCAATACGCCATTGGTGACAGCCGCCAGTGAATTGGGCACTGTCAGCCGAATGCGCATACTGTCGGCTTTATCGCTGAAATGATCCTTACAAGGCCAGAACAAATCGCAGCCTTCGCCCTGCACTGCAGTGGCAATCCAGGGTTGTCCATCCGGTGTTTTACTCCAGACTGAACCACCGGCCCAAGGCGCATTTTTCGCCACATGGGGTTTGCCCCGATAGTGCACTGCCACTTTCACTTTACTGCCAACCGCTTTTTCACTGCCCAGTGCGATGGTCAGAATGCCACCGTCCCGTTGGTAACCGGCATCCTGGCCATCGACTGTGATGCGATCAATGCTAAAACGGCTGTCGAGTTTTAACTCGGCGGCCGAGGTGCTCTGCAGCACGGTAAATTCGGTCAGGCCCATCCCCTGGATCGCTTGCTCTGCCGGCAGAATTTCCAGATCTAGCTGGTAATAAGTGACATCAGTGCGCTGCGCCAGCGCTGATAATGGCTGACCGGTATCGCCAATCAACGGATCTAACGGCACTGTGGTACTACAGGCACTGAGCATAGCGCCAGCGACGATGCCAGCAACAGCGGATAACTTCATAAAAACTCCAGACAGAGATGATGAACAAATAGTCAGAATTATCATGCCATGAAAGCCTGGCGACTGAACTGTCAGCTATCCGACTGACAGTGCTGTTGGTCGCTTGTCACTGGTGCCGCTTTCGCATTCGGACTAATTTCATTGCTCATTCTGTGTTGTAACACTGGGGTATTTTGTGCCAAAAACCACCATTCTTTTGCTGCTAAGCGGCTTAGGCGCGCTCAGTATCGTGCCGTCCGTGTATAGCTATGACCGGGTGACAGGTCATGATTTTGCCAGTCGTTCTGAAGTGATAGCCCCCAAAGCCATGGCGGCCACCAGCCAACCGCTGGCCACCCAAATTGCGCTGGATGTGATGAAAAAAGGCGGCAACGCCATTGATGCCGCTATTGCTGCCAATGCCGCGCTGGGTTTGATGGAACCAACCGGCAATGGCATAGGTGGCGATTTGTACGCTATGGTCTGGTCGGCCCGGGATAAAAAACTCTATGGCCTCAATGGCGCAGGCCGCTCGCCCAAGGGGCTCACGCTGCGCCAAATGCAGGCTGCAGTGAAAAAATTGGACCGCAGCGATATTCCGCCTTATGGCATGCTGCCGATCAGTGTGCCCGGTGCTGTCGACGGCTGGTTTAGCCTGCATCAGAAATTCGGCAAACTGCCGATGGCAGACCTTCTGGCGCCCACTATTGCGTATGCCGAACAAGGTTTTCCGGTCTCAGAGCTGATCGCCTATTACTGGGCGCTGTCAGTCCCCAAGCTGTCGCCGCAACCAGGTGATTTTGTTGGTACTTTTACCATCAATGGCAAGGCTCCGGCCAAGGGCGACATCTTTAAAAATCCGGCCCTGGCCAATACTTTAAAACTGTTGGCGACAGAAGGCCGGGATGCCTTTTATCAGGGCGTGATTGCCCGCCAGATTGATGCTTTCATGCAAAAGAAAGGCGGTTATCTGCGCTATGAAGATTTCGCCAGCCACCAATCGGAATGGGTTGAGCCGGTTTCAGTCAATTACCGTGGTTATGATGTTTGGGAACTGCCACCCAATGGTCAGGGTATTGCCGCCCTGCAAATGTTGCAAATTCTGAAAAATTTTGATTTAGCCGCCATGGGTTTTAATAGCACGGCCAGCCTGCATACGCTGATTGAAGCCAAAAAACTGGCGTTTGAAGACAGAGCCAAATTTTATGCCGACCCGGCTTTTGCCAAGATCCCTGTGCAAGGTCTGATCTCGGAAGCCTATGGCAAAGAGCGGGCTAAACTCATTACCGATCGGGCAGCGCAGCGGGTCGACGCTGGCAACCCGCACCTGTATCAGGGGGATACCATTTATCTGACCACGGCCGATCAAGACGGCAATATGGTGTCGCTGATCCAATCCAACTACCGGGGGATGGGATCAGGCGTCGTCGTGCCCGGGCTGGGTTTTGGTTTCCAGGACCGCGGCCAGATGTTTTCCCTCGATGACAAACATGCCAATGTTTATGCCCCTGGCAAACGGGCCTTTAATACCATCATTCCGGCGTTTATCACCAAAGATGGCCAGCCATTTCTCAGTTTTGGCGTGATGGGTGGGGCGATGCAACCGCAGGGCCATGTGCAGATTATTGTCAATATGCTCGATTATGGCATGAATATTCAGGAAGCTGGTGACGCGGCGCGCTGGCAGCACCTGGGCAATACCGAACCGACGGATGGCACACAAATGTACCTGAAAAATGGCGGTTATACCGAAGTAGAACGGGGTGTGCCTTATCAGACCATTCAGCAACTGCAGCAAAAAGGTCATGATATCCGTTATGGGCTGGGTGGTTATGGTGGCTATCAGGCGATTAAAAAGGATTGGCTGCGGGGGGTTTATTATGGCGCCTCTGAATCACGCAAAGATGGTCAGGCAGCGGGTTTTTAGTCATATCCGACAACTAGTTAATCAGACAACCACGGCGCAGTCTCACTGCGCTGTGGTTGTCGGCAGAAAAATTAATCCTGACCAATCCGGGCTTTGATATCGTTGATCAAGGAAGATTGTCCAAGGTTATTGCTATTGGCCCAGGCTTCCAGATCTTCGGCCACTAATGCCTTGGCTGACATCTGTTTGACATAAAAAGAACCGACTTCATAAGCGTCACTACGCATGGCGAATTTAATCAGCGAATCGCCGTTACATTGTACTTTGTCGTAAATCTTGCGCACGTTAATTTTGTTATCAGACAGCAATTTACGGATCCGATTTTTATCATCCGCTTTGGTGTATTCACATAAAGATGTTGCCCACTGCTCTTCGGCCATCACTGCCGGTGAACCAGCAGTCAGTACCAGAGCCACAGCAATGGAAGACATCAAAGCAATTTTCTTTTTCATAATAACCTCATAGGGAGCTGTTGATTGAACCTAAACTGGGCCAGGGCAATGTCGCCCTGACGACAAACTAAGTTAAGCCAAGTATTAGCGTTAATCAGACGAAGGCAAGGTCAGACCCGAAGATTTCGCGATAAATTGATTTGAATGATTAAATTTAGTTCAGACTGAGTATTAAAACTAAGCAGCCAGACTCGTCAGGTCAGCCTGTCGCAACGAACACGACAGAGTATGCGGCGCTACCAGCCACAGCAGCCCGCACCTGTATCACAACTAAACAAAAATAAAATGCATTTTGTGTTACAAATGCTATCATTTTGCAGCATTACGCCGTTAGTTGCGATCTGGTACAAGCTCAGTCTTGGCCATAATCAACCTATAATCTGGAGAATACTGGATGAAATTGCTCATCGCCATCGGCCTGGCACTCTGTTGCTGGACCCAGACTGCCACAGCAGCTTACACCTCAGATACTGGAAAAATTACCATTCTGTTTACTGATGGAGGTAATAATCTGGCAGTCCAGTTTGATAACGCCTTCCCGAATGCCAAAAGTTCCGGCCAGTGCCCAACTGCCAATGGTTTTGCCGGGATTATTGGTGACTACCCGCTGATGAAATCGACCTTGCTGGCTGCCAAAGCCGCCAACCAGACTGTCACGCTCACTATTGATGGTTGTGAAGCTAGCGGGAACTGGTACAAAATCATCAATGTGTATGTGCAGTAAACCAACAGGCACTGCAGAAGCCTCCCCGCAGTCATTCCGCTTGCGTAGTCGGGATGACTGTGGTCCCTGCTTAACGTGTTAACTCAAACTTATGCAGTAAGGCGGCCAGCTGCGCCGCCAATTGCGTCAGTTGCTGATTGACCCCATGGTTTTGCTGGGCATGCTGACGGGTCTCGGCGGATAAACCGGCGATCCGTACGATGCGACGGGAAATATCCTCCCCGACTGTCGATTGCTCAGATGCGGCCAGCACGATCTGGCGGTTATGATCGGAAATAGTGCTAAGCTGATCGGCAATTTTTTGCAATAACACCGCACTGCCACGGGTTTGTTCGACAGCACTGTCGCTGAGCTGCCGGCTCTGACTCATCGCCGTCATGGCATTTTTTGAGCCTTGTTGCAGCCGCTCGATCATCTGCTGAATTTGGGCGGTACTTTGTTGCGATCGAAAGGCCAGTTGCCGCACTTCGTCGGCAACCACGGCAAAACCACGGCCTTGTTCACCGGCTCGCGCCGCTTCGATGGCAGCATTGAGCGCCAGTAAATTGGTTTGTTCGGCAATGGACCGAATCACTTCCAGCACAGAGGCAATCTGCACCACATCGCCATCCAGGTTCTGCACCACCTGATGCGCTTGATCAATATCCCGCGCCAGATCATCAATAGTGGCCACCACTGCCGCCATCACTTGCGTCGCCTGCTTCCCTTCACTGTCAGCACTCTGTGTGGCCGCGACCGCTTCTTCGGCACTACTGAGCACAGAATGGGCGGATTGGGTCAGTTGATGGGTAGCAGCCGCCACCAGCTCTGTTTCCTGCTGTTGCGAACTGACCAGTGTATCCACTTGATGTGAACGTTGGTCAGCTTCGCCCGCAGTGGTACTGAGCTGACGGACCGCCTGTTCACAACTATCGACCATCTGAAACAGGGCATTTTGCATCTGGGCCATCGCGTCATCAATGCTGTCGCGGTATTTACTCTGTTGCTGGCGCTGGCTCAGCTTACCATCTGCCACCGCCAGCGCAAAACTGCGCACTGTGGCCGGTTCATCCCCGATCAACTGGTATAAATTGCGGGTAAACTGGAACAACACCCCAATGGCCACAGCGGCCAGCACTAAACAGATCGCCAGCTCCCAACCTGCGGTCCGCCAGAAACGTTCATCCACTTCAGCGTGACTGATACCGGTGCCGACAAACCAACCCCAACGTGGACTCTGTCTGGCAATAGACGTCAGGTCTACCACCTTGCCATCGCGCTCTGAATCCCAGTCGTATTCAGCCACCTGACCTGGCGTTTTAGCCACCGCTTTGCGCAAAATATCACCGACACTGTGACCTGATGCATCTTTAAATTCATCAAAACTGGTACCATGCAGCTGCGGATCCAGCGGCGTCGCAACAAAGATCATCTTGTCGTCAGCCACATAGACATATTCATTCTCTTTATATAGGTTATTCCGCAGTACCCGGATGGCCATGGCCTTAGCCTGCTCATCGCTCACCACACCATCCGCCGCCATTTTTTCAAATTCAGTCAGCACACTGTATGCACTGAGAAAAAGTTGTTCGATGCGGGCTTTATTGTCGCTCATCGATGCCATTCTGCTGCCTGATAAGCCGACCAGCACCATCACCAATAAGGCCAGCAATATCACACCGGCAGTAAGTTTAACTTGTTGTTCTAATTTCATCTCGACTCCGTCACTGCAACAATCTGCGCTGAGCCTGAACT
Source organism: Rheinheimera sp. B2H12 (assembly GCF_059620065.1). NCBI lineage: Bacteria > Pseudomonadati > Pseudomonadota > Gammaproteobacteria > Chromatiales > Chromatiaceae > Rheinheimera > Rheinheimera sp. B2H12. Next base: position 4,465,924 of record NZ_CM184363.1, read on the forward strand.
GAAACTTCATGACAACGCTGTCATAATCAGGCCGAAGCTCCTTTCTAACAAAAAAATTGACTTTGATATAGTTCTTTCGGATAAAAAAACAACAAATAAACTGTTTTTATATTGGCAGGAGGCTTACAAGGAAAACTGCGGGGATGGTCGGATCCAGGCTTTTGATGAAAAAACACCTGAGGTCAGCAGCACGACTTGCTGACCTCAGGTTCAAGCAAATCACAGATCGACAACTAACGGGCTGCCTGCCAGTCAATCACGGCTTGTAACAGCACTTCGGCTTTGGTCTGCTCAAAGGTTTTTGGCGCGTCGACTTGCAGCAATTGCACCACACCGTCTTCAACGATCATGGCATAACGCATCGAACGCACACCGCCAAACTCGCCGCTGTCGACACTCAGACCACAAGCGCTGGCAAAACTGGCGGCACCATCAGCCAGCAGCAATAAATCACCTGCTTGTTGCTGTTTAGCCCAGGCGTCCATCACATAAGCATCATTGACCGAAGTACAAATAATACGGTCGACCCCTTGCTGAAAAAACTGCTCAGCCAGCGCAATATAACCGGGTAAATGGGCAGCGCTGCAGGTTGGGGTAAAAGCGCCTGGCAGACCAAATAACACCACAGTTTCGCCACTGAAAATTTCTTTGCTGGTCAAAGAGACCACACCATTATCGGTCAGCCGCTGAAAACTGACCTCCGGTAATTTTTCCCCGATTTGAATCATCTGTCACTCCTGTTTTAGGTTAGATGGCTGCTTTCACATAGACATCGAACCTGTTGTTTTTACCTTCAATACTCATCGTTGGCTGCTGACCGGCCAGATAACTGGCATAACCAGGCCTTTTGACCACCACCCGTTTTTGTGCCAGGGCATAAGCCTGCGCCCAGAGTGCATCGGCATCGGTATCGGCCCCCACCACCTCATGAAAAGCCCGCATTTCTTTTTTCACCAGCGCCGATTTCTCCCGGGCCGGAAACATCGGATCCAGATACACCACATCTGGCGCCGTCAGTTGACTGAGCGCCTGCGCCGCAGGTTGAAACTGCAATTGCATCCTTTGTGGTAACCAGCTTTGTAACTGAGGATCCAGTGCCGCCCGTCGCAAGCCATCCCACAGTAAAGCTGCAACCATCGGATGCCGCTCCACTAAGGTCATCTGAGCCCCCAGACTGGCCAGTACCAGCGCATCCCGCCCAAGTCCGGCCGTTGCATCGATGACACTGAGGCCGGCTTTTTTACTCAGGCCAACCGCTTTGGCAATCCCTTCATTTTTACCACCACCAAACTTTCGCCGGTAGGTAGCGGCTCCGCTGGCAAAGTCGACCAAAATATCACTTTGTTTTTCCAGCGCCGGATGTTTCAACACCAGTTGCTGTTGTTGCCAGCTTAAATGCCAGCCATCGGGTTGCACACAGAGCTGCAAACCAAACTGTTGCACCAGTTGTTGTTCTAGTTCTGCCGGCAAACCGGAGTTTGCTAACAATGGGTAACAGCAGTCGCTGTCAGGGTGCAGTGGACTGTTCATCAGATGACTTCACCTGCACTCATTTGCAGTCCGGCATAATTGTCCCCCATGCCAAACGCAATGATCTGACTGATCTGCTGCAGCGGCAGACCGGATTGTTGCTGCCACTGGTTAAACTGGGCCTGAATTTTCTGCAGACTGGTTTTGCTGGTTAAGCCGCCCTCAATCACCTGATAAGCACGCAAATATGCTTCCACATCCTGCGACAATAAAAAGGTATCTTTGCCCATGGCCCTGAGCGTATAAGGGCCGGTATTGCCACCCAGCCGAGCGCCGGAGTTTTTTAATAGCTGCCATAAACCGATGATATCCTGACTTGGCCACTGCGCCACCAGCGCACTAAAACTGCCATGCTGACGGGATAATTCGTCAATCATCATGGCATTGTGCCGGATCGTCAGCACTTTATTCAGATTGCGGATAATGCGTGGGTCTTGCGCTTTGGCGGCCAACATTTCATCCGGCATCAACAGAATTTTTTCGATGGCAAAATCAAAAAACACCTCACAAAAGCCTGGCCATTTTTGTTCGACCACCCGCCAGACAAAACCACTCTGAAAGATTTTTTTGGTCATGGCACTCAGCCAGTCGGCATCCTGATAAGCCAATAATTGTGCAGTACCATAGGGTTGCCCCAGCAGTTGTTGCAGCTGTTGTTCGCCGCCTTTGCGTGCCAACGCACGCTGATAAATCCGGTCGAAGTGTTCAACCTGTGCCATTGCGAGTTCCGTGAATAAAAGCAAGCGTGACTGCCGGGCAGTTGACGCCTTGCTGCGAAAAATAATCGGCGTTATTGGGTGATGTCGCCGTCAGCCTGGGCTTCAACTGCCTGACAAACACCGGACAGCAGTGTGATAGCGGGTTCAGCAATCACCTGGCAGGTCGACATCAACCCCAGCCGTTCTGACTCAGCCTGGCTAAGGGCATTATAGCGGCTGACTTTTTGCAATAACGTCGCTTCGTCCAGTCCAAGCACTGAATACACCAGATACGAATTCGGCCCACCACAAGATCGGTAGCCAATGCCCACTTTACGACACTGAGCCAGTTCAGTGGCCTCGGCCTTGCCAACCATCTGCTGGATGTCCTGATATAACTGACGAAGTTCAGCGCTGGCATTCTGACTATTCATACTCCCTCCGTTGTTGCTCGTGGTGGCCGGACTTGCTGCCTCGGCATCTAGCGCTGGCGGCGGTTCTGTGGCAGGCTGACAAGCCGCCACAGTTGTCGTCAGTAGTAAAGCACAAGCCATTGAACTCAGCGTTTTTGTCATCACCCTTACTCCAATCAAACAAAGTCAGAAATAGCCAGCAGCCTAAGCTGCGACCTGGATGCCCATATGCCGTAATAATGCCTGATTTGACGGCTCACGCCCACGGAAAGCTTTAAACAGCTCCATAGGTTCAGCACTACCACCCCGTTCTAAAATACAGTGCAGGAAATCGGCGCCAGTCTGGGCATTAAATACCCCTTCTTCTTCAAACCGACCAAAAGCATCGGCGGATAACACTTCGGCCCACAGATAACTGTAATAACCTGCACTGTAACCACCGGCAAAAATATGACTGAAGCTATGCTGGAAGCGGTTAAAACTTGGCGGGATCAACACAGAAACTTCGGCCCGCACCTGATCCAGCACTTGTTGCACCCGGCCGCCCAGCGCTGGCTGGTAACCGGCATGCAGGCGGAAATCAAACAGCGCCAACTCGAGTTGGCGAACTAAAAACAGTGCCGACTGGAAGTTTTTCGCCGCCAGCATTTTATCCAGTAAATCCTGTGGTAAAGCGGCGCCAGTTTCATAATGGCCGGAAATAATGGCCAAAGCTTCCGGTGCCCAACACCAATTTTCCATAAACTGACTCGGCAGCTCCACCGCATCCCAGGGTACGCCGTTAATACCGGCGACGGCACTGGCATCAACCTTGGTCAGCATATGATGCAGACCATGACCAAATTCATGGAATAAAGTAATGACTTCATCATGGGTAAACAGAGCAGGTTTGCCAGCCAGCGGCTTATTAAAATTGCAGGTCAGATAAGCCACTGGCCGCTGCAGACTGCCATCGGCTTTGACCCGGCGGCCCTGACAGTCATCCATCCAGGCGCCACCGCGTTTTTTTGCTCTGGCATATAAATCCAGATAAAAACTACCCCGCAATTCACCAGTGGCATCATGGATATCATAAAACTTCACATCCGGATGCCAGACATCCACCCCGCTGCGCTGACTGACCACGACGCCAAATACTTTCTGCAGCACACTGAACAAACCAGCGACGACGGTTGGCTCCGGGAAATAAGGCCGTAACAGTTCATCAGAAATAGCGTATTTCGCCATTTTCAGCTTTTCAGAGTAATAACCAACATCCCAGGCCTGCAACTGATCTGAACCAGTCAGTTCGGCGGCAAATGCTGTTAGCTCGGCTAAATCTTGCTGTGCCTGCGGTTTAGCTCTTTGCGCTAAGTCAGTCAGAAAATCCAGCACCTGAGCCGGACTTTCCGCCATTTTAGTCGCCAGCGACTCTTCGGCAGCATTGTTAAAATCCAGCAATAGCGCTAACTCATGTTTCAGCGCCAGCGTTTCTTCAATCACTGCACTGTTATCAAACTGGCCGGCGGTAGGTCCTTGCTCAGAAGCTCGGGTGCAATAGGCCTGATACATTTCTTGTCGAAGCGCCGCGTCATCGGCATATGTCAGCACTGCCGAATAACTTGGAAATTCCAGCGTAAAAACCCAGCCGGTTAAATCCCGGCTTTGCGCCGCTTCAGCAGCGGCCAGTTGATCATCTGGCGGGATCCCGGCCAGTAAGCTTGCATCGGTAATATGCTTAAACCAGCTTTGGGTGGCATCCAGCGTGTTGTTAGAAAAAGTCGAGCTCAAATCTGACAACCGGCTTTGGATCTCGCCATAACGTTGCTTTTTTTGCTCCGACAAACCAATTCCGGACAATTTAAAATCACGTAAAGTATTTTGAATTACTTTTTGCTGAGCGGCCGTCAGGTTGGCATATTCAGCGCTTTGACTCAGTGTCAGGTAAGCCTGATATAAACCTTCGTGCTGACCAAGCCAGGTACTGTGATCTGACAATAAGGGTAAACAACTTTCGTATGCTTCGCGTAATTCAGCAGAAGACAGCACCGAATTGAGATGAGATACCGGCGACCAGAGCCGGCTTAAATGATCGGCACTTTCTTCGGTGCTGGTCTCCAGACTGTGCCAACTGACAGGAGTCACCGCCACTGCAGCGTCCACTGCTTGCCGACAAGCTACCAGCGCAGCTTCCACCGCAGGCTTGATCATTGGTGGGGTTATCGAAGAGAAAGGTGGTAAACCAGTAAAACTGGCCAGTAGATTGGGCATAATGAACTCCGAAAGGGTCAGGACCTGACATCAATCTGCTGGATGTTGGGGCCGAATTATTTTTTCTCAAGCAATAGAGCGCACACCAGATGAAAAAGTTCAGGACGACGCCGTTGCCCGGTCAGCAGCGGTGCCGGTATTTGCCAGCCAACTGCGCAATTGCGGCAACGGCATAGGCCGGGCAATAAAATAGCCCTGCACCGCATCTACATTGTGTAACATCAGAAAGTCATATTGTTGTTGCGATTCCACCCCTTCGCAAATCACCCGCATTGCCATGCTCTTGGCCAACCGGATAGTCGCAGCCAACACCATCTCCCGCTGGGTGCCAAGCATCTTCAGCAGCGTCATATCAATTTTTATTTCATGCACCTTCAGCGCCGCCAGCTTGGTTAACATTGATTGCCCGGCGCCAAAATCATCCATTACCAACAAAGCACCGCTTTTGTGCAGCAGCGCCAGCGATTGACCGGCAGCAACTGAATCGCGTTGCAACGCACTTTCGGTCAATTCAAATTTCACCTTCTGTCCGCTTGGGTACTGCTGTTCATTTTTCAAAATACTGCTAATGAGCCGGTGGTGTTCCAAATCGCAGCCAGACAGGTTAAAAGCAATTTGCAACTGCTGGCCTTGTTGCAGCAGCAGATCCTGCGTTTGCCGTACCTGCAGATAGACCCAGCGGGTCAGACTGTGGATCAAGCCGGTCTCTTCCGCCAGCGGAATAAACACTGCCGGCGATACGGCACCATGGCTGGGATGCTGCCAACGCAGCAACGCTTCCAATGCCACAATGCGCTGACTCGACAGATCCTGTACCGGCTGGAAATATAAATGCAGTTGTTTGAGCGCCACGGCTCTGGCTAAATCGGTGATCAGTGCCAACCGCTGTCGGCTTTGTGCCGCCAGTTGTGGCTGGTAGCTTAGATAACCTTGCGCCTGATCAACACAGTTTAATGCCAGTAAGCCATGTGCCAGCAAATCTTCCGCATCAGTCGCCAGAGCTGCATCGACGGCAACTGATGCAAAACGTGGTTTAAAATCAGGTGCTAAGCTATCTAAACTCAGTTTTTGCGCCAACAAAGTGCGGATTTTACTGAACACAGCGATAAAATCGTCACTTTGTAACAATAACGCCAACCGGGCGGGACTCAGTGCATACAAAGTTTGGTAAGGTGCAGCTCCCAGACTCACCACTGCCGGACTATGCTGCTGACACAAGGTATGTAATTCCAGCAGATATGGCAGCAATAACTCGCTGGTTTTATGTCGGCCCAATACCGCTTCTAACTGATCAAATTGCTGAAACTCAATCAGCAACAACCGATACTTGACTTGCGGTTGCGCTAACTGAGCAGTCAATAATTCCATCAGCGCCAGCCTTGAACCCAATTGATAAAAAGGCGCTATCCGGCTACGCAGCAATTCCTGCTGCTGTAATGCCGCCAGTTGCTGATTGCGATGTAACAATTGCTGCTGCACCCGGCTCAGACTTAGCTTTTTCAGATACAACTGCGTGAACAGACCACTCACTAACAGCATTGCCGCTACTGTGGCGCAAAGCGCTGCGGGCATCAACCCGAGCGGCGGTAAAGTCGCCAGACTGACAGGCCACAGCAGACAAACTGCGGCAGCAAGCAACAATGCTAATGGCAACAACACCACTAAGGTCCGGCTCGGTTGCTGACGCAGTTGCCGTGCACCTGCCAGCATTGCAGCCATCATCGTCAGTAACAGCAGATATCCGCCACTATCACTGAACTGGTGTTGCCAGCCCGCCGCCGGTAACCATAACCACCAGACTAAAGCACAGCTCCAAACCACTGCCAGAGCTTGCAGAGTCAGTAAACACTTGTCGGTAAAGCTATGTTCCTTTAGTTGCAAATAACCCCTGAGCAAACCACAACTACTAAACCCCAGTATTGGTACGGCCAATGCTATCCAATTGTTCATGCCTGGATTGGTTGGCCACAACCACTGAAATCCTGTACCGGTCCGATCCAGCACCAAACCCAATAACGCCAGCAGCAGTATCGTCACCCAGCCGTACCAGGCCCTGGCCGTCACCAAGCCGAGCAAGGCCGCCAGCAAAGCCGCGAATAACAACAGACCGCACAGCAAGGCCAGCCCCAGTTGCAGCTGTTGTTGCCAGCGGAGATCCTGCGGTTGGTAACTCAGCGTCAACTGCAACGGCTGCGGATCGCGCAGATACAACAGCAACTGGCAAGAAGTGTCACCGCAAGGGCTCGCCAGTGGCAACAGCCAGTTGGCAGCCAGCACAGGTCGGCTGGCAAAAGGGCGACTGTCGCCGGTCTGCCACTGTTGCAACAACTGACCCTGGCCATCAAACTGGTAAAACTGCAGCTCATCAAGCCAGGAAGGGGCAATATGTAACAGATAATCGGCTTGTGGTTGCAACGCCAATTTTAACCAGACCCCATCCGCCGCCGCATGCCGGATAGGTTGATGGTGAATGTAAGGCTGCCAACGCTCAGCGGGTTGTTGCAGCGCCTGGGCCGCAGTTTGCACTGCCGGGTCTTGCAACTGCCAGATTTGCCATGCCCTGGGCTGTGGTTCTGCGCTGCTAAAGACCTGCAGTCCAGCCCAGCACAGCGCCAGTACCACAGCGCACCACAGACCAATACCAAGTTTCCACAGTGGCTGGCGCAACCAGACTCGCAATTTAGCCAAAAAGGCAGACTCAGTGACCATCTGATCGCAACTTCAGCTCACAGCAGTTCATCTTACGCACGCGGCTCCAACAGTTTTTCCAGACAAATCACTTGGGAACTGTACCTGTATTTGCCATAACCGCCACATTTTTTAAAGCTTTTATGCAGAAAAAAATTCACCGCTTTACTATTGATAATACGAACCGCCGCCAGCACGCTGTTAAAATCCTGCTGCCGGGCATAGTGTTCCAGATAAGTTAACACCGCACTGCCAACACCAGGCGCTGTTGAGTACATCCGACGGATCTCAGCCCGTTGCCCGTCTTCCCGTCTTAGCAAGCCACAACCAACGGCTTTGCCGTCATGCCAGGCCACTACAGCCACTAACAGATCCGTGCCTGCCAGGCCACTGGCCAATTCATCCTGCCCTGTTTTACCAAGCGCATCAGATAAAGCACAAAACAACTCCAGCAAGGCCGGATTGGACAACTGCACTTCGGTCATACTGTACATAAATTCCCTCTTTATTGATGGCTTGGATGATTTGGCAATGGACCATTGTCAATATCTGTAGTGTGCTCTGCTTCAGCTGCTATTCCGGTCAACCGGGACAACACTTGAGTCAGCGGAGCAACCAGATGTTGATGCTTTGGATGCAAATAATGGTAGGCGGGCATCACTTCCAACGGCTCTGCCGCCATAAAAACCTTTTCTAACCTCAGCTCACTGAGCATAGCCTCTGCTTCAGCTTTTGGTAATACCGCCAGTTGATTTCTGCCCAGTGCCAGTCGTTGCAGCGCCTGACCCATAGATAACACCTCGAATTGCTCTTGTACCTGATGCTGTTGCAACCGCAGTTCCACGCTGGTCATCCCCTGCAAGAACATCACTTGATAAGGCCGTAAGTCTTGCCAGCTTTGGATCCTGAGTATCGGATCACTGCTGAACACCCGCAATTCCAACTGATAAATGGGGACCGGGACTTTTATTAACTTCGGGTTTAGCTTGGCAAAACTCTGAGCAGCAACCAAAGTCGCATCGACCAGTACACCCCGATTGAGTTCCAATGTCGCTCTATCTATCGGCATCAAATCCAGTCGCATCTCCAGACCCAACTGCCGGTATGCCTGCTGCAGCATCAGCACAGTGGGGTGATCCGGCTTGATCTGTAAAATAGTCACCACCCGAATCACAGGGGCAGCTTGCACCAACAGGCTACAGAGCATTAAAAAACAGCCAAAGCACAACAGCCTGACCTTCATCTGCTTGTCCCGCCAACCAGTTCATGTCGACCAGTATGGTTGAATTTTGCGTCACATGGTTACGATTGCCGACGATTTAACGCGCCTGAGCCGCTTTCTGCTGAAAAAGCTGGTGACAGCAGGCTTTGGTTTGGCATACTCGGCTAGTTTTGCTGTGATATCACAGCTCCTCTTTACCCTTAAAGGAATAGATAATATGAAAAAAACTATGATGGCGACTGCAGTCGCCGCAGTGCTGGCGCTGTCCGCCTGTACTGATAACAAAGCGCCAGCTCAGGCAGAACAAACGGCTCAGCCTGCGGCAACAACAACGGAGTCAGCCCCTGCTGTGACCGCCACAAACCCATTATTGACGCCAAGTCCGCTGCAATACCATGCGCCTGAATTCGACAAAATTAAAGTTGAACATTATCAGCCTGCAATGGAACAAGGTATTGCCGAACATGCCGCTGAAATTGAAAAAATTGCCAATCACCCTGATGCTGCCACTTTCGAAAATACCATTGTGGCCATGGAGCAAAGTGGTGATTTATTAAAGCGCGCCAGCTCAGTGTTTTACAACATGACCGGCACAATCAGCAATGATGAAATTCTGAAAATTCAAACCGCGATGTCACCAAAACTGGCGGCACACAGCGATAATATCAATTTAAATCCAACTCTGTTCGCCAGGGTGAAAGCGATTTACGACAACCGCGCCAACCTGAATCTGGATGCAGAAGCTGTGCGGCTGGTTGAGGTTTATTACGATCGTTTTGTCCGTGCCGGCGCCTTACTGACGGAAGAACAAAAAACCAAAATCCGTGCATTAAATGAAGAAAACTCTAAGCTGACCAATAACTTTGGACAGAACCTGCTGAAGATCACCAAAGAAATCGCGATTTTTGTCGACAGCAAAGAGCAGCTGGCTGGCATGTCTGATGCAGAAATTCAAGCTGCAGCCGAAGGCGCGAAAGCAGCCGGCAAAGAAGGCAAGTTTATCATTGAACTGACCAACACCACCCGTCAGCCGGTGCTGGCCGTGCTGGAAAACCGCGAACTGCGCAAACAGATCTGGGAAGCTTCCGCTTACCGTGGTACCAAAGGTGAAACCGACAACCGGCCACTGGTGGCCCGGTTAGCGCAAATCCGTGCTGAGCGCGCCAAACTGTTAGGTTTTGACAGCTGGGCTGATTATCAGTTAGAAACTGCCATGGCGAAAAAACCACAGGCCGTGATGGATATGTTAGGCAGCATGGTGCCGGCCGTGGTTGCCAACACTAAACTGGAAGCCGCAGCCATTCAGGAAATGATTAAATCCACTGGCGGTGATTTTGAACTGCAGCCATGGGACTGGGAGTTCTACGCCGAGAAAGTGCGTAAAGCCAAATACGACCTGGATGAAAACGAAGTTAAACAATACTTCGAATTTAACCGCGTACTGCATGACGGCGTGTTCTACACCATGAACAAACTGTTTGGCATCAGCTTCAAAAAACGCGCTGATTTACCGGTGTACCACCCGGATGTTGAAGCTTATGAAGTCTTTGATGCCGATGGTTCCAGCATTGCAATTTTCTACGCTGACTATTTTGCCCGCGAAGGCAAACGTGGTGGTGCCTGGATGAGCTCTTTTGTTGATCAAAGCGGCTTAAACGGCACTAAACCAGTGGTCGTCAACGTGATGAACATTCCAAAAGGTCCGGCTGGCGAACCTACCCTGGTCAGCTATGACAATGTTACGACTATGTTCCATGAACTGGGCCATGGTCTGCACGGTATTTTCTCCAACGTGAAATATCCAACGCTGGCAGGTACTTCAGTATCGCGTGACTTCGTTGAATTCCCGTCAACCTTCCAGGAAGACTGGGCAGCTTATCCGGAAGTCATCGCCAACTACGCCAAACACTACAAAACTGGCGAAGCTATCCCGGCTGAACTGCTGGCGAAAATCATGAAATCCCGCAGCTTCAACCAGGGTTTTGATACACTGGAATATTTATCTGCCGCTTTAGTGGATATGGAATGGCATGCGTTAAAAGCCGATGCGCCTTTACAAGACGTCGAAAAATTTGAAGCTGCCGCACTGAAAAAACACGGTGTTGATATTGCCGCAGTGCCACCACGTTACAAGTCGACTTATTTCAGCCACTCAATGGGCGGCGGTTATTCAGCCAGCTACTACGCTTACATGTGGTCGGAAATTCTGGCAGCAGACGCCTTTGCCTATGTACAAACGCAAGGGGGGTTGAAACTGGAAAATGGTCAGAACTACCGTAAGCATATCCTGTCTGTTGGTAACACCTTACCACCGATGGATGCTTACAAAAACTTCCGTGGTCAGGAACCAACCACAGATGCACTGTTAATCCGTCGTGGTTTAAAAACCAACGTGCAATAACCTGCAGGGTCAACCGGTATCAATGATCGGTTGACCAAGACCCCAGCCAGGTGGTGGTTGATAGCACGCAAAAACAACAATGCCGCTCTAGAGCGGCATTGTTTTTATTTGCACATGGCTAAACACCCAGCTTAAGCGGCATCGACCATGGCGGCATGCAGCTTTTTCATGGCATTTTTTTCCAGCTGACGCACCCGCTCTGCCGACACCTGATAGCGGTCAGCCAGCTCTTGTAAAGTCAGCTTCTGCTGATCCAGCCAGCGGGCACGGATAATGTCCTGGCTGCGCTCATCCAGCGTGCGTACTGCTGCTTGTAAACGTTCGACCGCAGCACCTTCAGATTGATCTTCTTCAAAATTATTCGCCAAATCAGAAGATTTATCCTGCAGATAAAACACCGGGGCATTATAAGCGCTTTCTTCGTCATCATCCTGCGCATCAAATGGCATATCGTGATTACTCATCCGCGATTCCATTTCCCGCACTTCGTATTCAGGCACGCCTAAAGACTCAGCCACGTTTTTCACTTCTTCCTGGCTGAACCAGCCGAGGTTTTTCTTCGACTTTCTCAGATTAAAGAACAACTTGCGCTGTGCTTTGGTGGTTGCCACTTTCACAATACGCCAGTTCTTTAACACAAATTCATGAATTTCGGCTTTGATCCAATGCACGGCAAAAGACACTAAACGCACGCCGACGGTTGGATCAAAACGCTTTACCGCTTTCATCAGGCCGATATTGCCTTCCTGTACTAAGTCACCAATAGGTAAGCCATAGCCGGAGTAACTGCGGGCAATATGCACCACAAAACGTAAATGCGACATAATCAGCTGACGGGCTGCTTCCAGATCACCGTGCTGTTGTAACCGTTCAGCTAAAGCTCTTTCCTCTTCTGCTGACAACATCTGAATGCTGCTGACGGCATGGGTATAAGCTTCAAGGCTTCCGCTGGCGGCTACAGATAAAGTCGTGAGTTGGGCTGCTTTGGTCATTCAAAAATGCTCCTGCTCGGTATCAAAGTGAAACCATATTAGCACTCTTTGACGGAGAGTGCTAAGGTAAGTTCCGCCGTTTTTAAGACCTGAATATTATAAAAACTTCTTTTTCATAATATCAAAGCATAAAGTGTCAGAAAAAATTACGATATGCTCAAAGTCGAAGTCAGGACATCCGAGCAACTTACTTTCTTCGGTTCTTCGCCTTAATCCTGAAGCTGTGGGAGAAGTAGTATGTATTGTTATATGGCGCGACAACCCATTCTGGATGCCAGTAAAAATCTGGTTGGGTATGAACTGCTGTTTCGCGACGGTGTTGCCAACAGTTTTCCGGATATCAATGCCGACGAAGCAACGTCTAAATTGATCACCGAACACCATCTACTGATGGGAGTAGAAAAAATTACCGGCGGTCATCAGGCCTTTATTAACTTTTCGGCCGATACCCTGATCCACCATTTCCCGACCTCGATCGATGCAAAAAGTATGGTGATTGAGATCCTGGAGACTGTGCCCATCAGCAGTGAATTGCTGACCGCCTGCCGTGAATTACACCGAATGGGGTACAGACTGGCACTGGACGATCATGATTTTGAAGCCAAGTGGGATATTTTTCTGCCCTACATCAGCATTATCAAAGTGGATGTCCGGCAATTTAATCTGCTGCAAATCAGTAAGTACATCTCAAGGATCCGCCACCATCCGGTAACGTTACTGGCCGAAAAAGTCGAAACGGCCGACGAATTCGAAAAATTGCGCCAGTTAGGCTTCCAGTTATTTCAGGGCTATTTTTTCGCCCGACCGGAAATGCTGAAACACAAAAAAATCGCCAGTAGTAAATTAAATCTGTTACTGCTGATTGCCGAAGCCAGTAACCATGAGCTGAATTTTGAAAAGCTGTCGTCTATTGTCGAACGCGATCTGGGGCTGTCGTATAAATTGCTGCGCTTTGTTAACAGCGCCAGTTTTGCCAGAGACAAACCGATAGGCTCACTGAAACACGCCATGATTTATATGGGTGAAGCTGAACTGAAAAAGTTTATTGCCTTGTTAGCATTGGCCAATCTGAGTGAAGACAATGGCAGTGAACTGCTGAAAATGTCGATTGTCCGGGCCAGATTCTGTGATCAACTGGCCGAACTGAACCAGGACACCACCAATCCTCCATCGGCCTTTCTGACTGGTTTGTTTTCGCTGGTTGATGCGTTACTGGAACAGCCACTGGCCCCCTTGTTGGATGATTTGCCGATATTACCGGCAATCAAACAAGCCTTGTTATTACAAGCAGGTCAGCTTGGCCAGTATCTGGAATTAGCAAAAGCTTTTGAACAAGCCGACTGGCTGCTGCAACAACAGCTGAGTCAGCAGGTGTTACGTCAGCCACAGGATCTGAGTCCCATCTACCTGCAGGCAGTGACCTGGGCTGAAGGTTTATTGCAGGGGTAACAAGGCCGGATCGTCAAAATATGCATATATCCTGGCTGGTCAGGCTGGTGAAACAAATGCTGGCAGTCGATGGCATCTGCAACTCCTTGGATAAATCGTTGGAACAAAGCGCAAATGACCGCAGCACTCAACGCTGATAATGTTGTTTGTGCAATTTAATCACTTCACTGAGCATACCGACCCAATAAGGGTCAAATTTACTGCCAGCACCACTGTTGATGTCCAGTAACGCCCGCATCAGGGCTCTTTTGCGTTGCTCCGGACTGTCGCCATCGTTGGCCTTGTTATCAAACTCGTCGGCGATCAGCAGCAGTTTGGCCCCTTCACTCAGATCCGGACCATCCAAGCCATCCGGAAAACCACTACCGTCATGATGTTCATGATGTTGCCAGATCATCGCAGCTGCGTCTTGCCAGCGTGGACTGCTGGCCACCAGACTAGCGCCCATTTCGGCATGACGTTGCCACACGCTCAGTTGGGTCGGATCGGCCAGCCCCTGTGCATCCAGCATTTTCAGTGGCAGAAACGACATACCTAGATCATGTAACATCACCGCGACCGCCAATTGCACAGTGTCTACTTTTTTACCGGCCAACCGATTCATTTCCAACGCCAGAAATAACTGTCGGGCCGTCCGGCCCTGCCAGCGCGGATGACGTTGCTCCAGTGCCGGGATCAATTGAATAAAAAACTCCAAATCTGCATCCATCCGGATACCATAATGCTGCAACAAACGACGGCAGGCGGCAATGGCAGAAGACTCCCCTGTTTCCACGACAAGGCTGGCGGTGGTCGTCACCGCATCAGGCAATCTTTCTTCAGTGATGACCAGCCCTTGCGGATGCGCTGGATCCAACAAATGCAGCACCTGCCGGATCCGGACATCCCGTGAACGTTCATCGGCACTGGTCAGGCCGCTCAGGCGCTGGCAAATTTGCTGCATACTGGCCGGACTGAGCGGTTTAGCTTCTTGGGCGATACTGACTTCGACCCACTGCTGGGTGAGATCCATCGTCAGTTGGATCACATCGCAAAGCGCACTATCATAAGCCATGTGGCCTTTGCGGATATCATCCAGTACATCTTCCAAACTTTGCAGTAACGGGATTAATGAAAATAAGCCGATAAAGCCAAGGTTGCCTTTGATGGTGTGCACCACCCGAAAAATACCATGCAGCAACTCAGGTTGTTGTGGATGCTGCTCCAGTTCAATCAGCGTGCTTTCACATTGTTCGTAGGCGTCGCGAAAATCTTCAAAAAAATCATCGACGCAATCACGTTGTAATTCATCAGGGCGATTCAGATTCAGCTGGCTCATTGCATTCGCTCACAGGTTAGCTGGGAAGTTCACAGACAGTACCACAAAACAGCAGTGTAGACAGCAGCTGTCAGGCTGTATAGCCCAGGCTGCTAACCAAGCCAGGCAGGTGCAATGTTGGCGGCCTAACTTGCGGCTCCGCAGTGATTGTCATTCTCAGGCTAATCATGGCTGCTGTGCGGAGAAAGAGCACACTTAAGGTAGGCATGATGAAACCAGCAATGGTTTGAATGGAACTTTCAACGCAACGATGCGACAGTTTGCCGAAGCGGCAGTCCTCACAGACAGTCGACTATTGAGGAAGTGATTGAATACAGGATAAAACCGCTGCCATTGCGTCCGCTTACTCCTTTAACTGAATAAAGCCGTAAGCGGTTAAACCACGAATGTTTTTTTGCTTTAATCTTTCGGCAACGGCAGCCTGATAATCTTCCATATACAGATGAAGATTATCCTGAAATTCTTCATCCATTTTGCTGCGTTGCCAATAATGCGCAACGCCCTGCATGTCGTATGCCTGCAAACAAAGCTGATGCGAGCGCCTTTCCATCTCAGTGGCCACTTCTTTTTCCACAGCCGCAACCACGTCATTTTTACTACTCAAGGCACGGTAAACAAAAAAACCGTAACCGAGTAATAACAACATGAAAATAAATAAGCCAGTCAGCATTTGGCTATTCCTCTTTTTGCGTAAATAAAGCCTGTGACCGACCAAATAAGCACTGCACCAATGGCTGCAAGATTGAACGCCGGAATGCCAAATTTATACACTTCAGCCAGCAAATTGCTTTCCAGCAGCACACGGTCGGTAAAACGGGCAAACTGTAACAACGAATTCATTAATAAACTTAAACAGAGGAACTGACTGATTTTTTCCACTGTCCAATCAAACTTATGGTGGATGTGCCAAATCAGTGCCAGGGTGCCAATTTGCAGCAGCATCCAACATGGATACCAAATCACCCAAATCACTTGCGCATAGGTCGACTCCAGTGCAATCAATAACGGCACTATCCGATCCTGAATCATGTTGGAAATCACCCAGATCAGCACTGTTAAGCGGGCCGATTTTAGCGCAGGCCAAGTCAGAGAAAGCAGTAATGCGAGGATGCACAATACCCATAAATACTCAGCCACTTCAAAAATAAAAGAATCCAAACTGCACCTCTTCTGATCACCTGGGACTTTTGTTCAATCCAAGTCGGAGCCAGCTATCGGCGGGTGAGGCCGCTCAGTGCCCCAACCTCCACCTAGCGTAGTCGACATCTGCGCTTCCACCGATATACTTGCGACATCGGAGGCTCCAGCAGCGACAGTCAGCAACTCTCGCCCTGATAACACTGTTGTCGTTCCTGCTGACGCTGACACTTCAGCACCATCTGGCTGAAAAAACGCATCATTGCGTTGCATTCCACTCTCCAGGTTATGTTAATAGATCTAGCGACAAATGTACCTGTAAAGTTAAGGTAAAAAACTGACAAACATTTGATATCTGGTTTTATAAAAAACCGCCAGCCAATACGCCAGCGCGACGGCGGCAACTAAACCACAGCCAACCGCCATTGGTCGGTTCTGGCAGCCGGTCAGCAAACCGCTGGTGTATGGTAGCAACAGGATTTCCAGCTCAGAGGACTTTGCATGCCAGCGTCTCATCAACCCTATATCAGCCGCCTGTTTCCGGTCAGCCCAAACGCCACTCAATTGCCTTTGACTGCGGCCTTCAAGCGGTGCCTGCCAGTGATAGCTTTGCTCTGCTTAACGCTGCTAACGCCACCAGCCTTGGCTGAGAAGACAGATCAAAGTGCTAACCACAGCAGCGCGGAGCCGTCACTGCGTTTGATCAGTTACAATATCCGTTGTGGTTATTGTGAACCTGTTGGCAGCCCGCATCACTGGGATACCCGTAAATTTTTACTGTCGCATCAGTTAAAGCTACTACAACCGGATCTGATTGCATTGCAGGAAGCAGAGCATTTTCAAATCACCGAGCTGAGTCGATTATTACCGGAATATCGCTGGTATGGTGTGGGACGGGATGATGGCAAGCAGCAGGGGGAAGCGACCGCGGTCTTGTATCGCCACAGTAAGCTGGCGTTATTGCAGGCGCAGACCTTATGGCTGTCACCCACACCGCAGCAAGTGTCGAATGGCTGGGGTGCACAACTGAACCGCACCCTGACCCTGACGCGTTTTCGCCAGTTAGCAGCGACAATCTCAGATCCCGGCACCGCCCACAAGGACCGGGAATTTTACCTGCTGAATACTCATTTTGATCATCAAAGTGATGAATCCCGCCGCCAGAGTGCAGCGCTGATCCTGCGTCAGGCTGCGCAGTTACCTGCCTCACTGCCGCTGTTGTTGGCGGGTGATTTGAATCTCACCTCACAACATCCGGCTTATCAGTTGCTGAACAGCCAGTTGCAGGATGCCGCGGCTTCGCAGCCAAAAGATCAGCACAATCTCAGTACTTTTAATGGCTTTGGCCAGGATAATGCCAAAGGTGTTGGCAAAATTGATTTTGTCTTTGTACGCGGTCCGCTCAAGGTCGAACGGCACTGGATTGAACAACGGCGTGATCAGGGTTTGTTTCCATCCGATCACGATCCGGTGATTGTCGATTTTCAACTGACTCAGCCATAACCACAAACCGACAGACCAGATGCAACCTCGCATAAGGTCTGCCGTCATCACTTAAGGCGCAGCGTCACAGGCCAGATCGGCCGTCGCAGTCGCAGGCGCATAACGGATGTTCGCCAGGGTCAGCTCAGCACTCGCGCTCTGGCCAGCGGTATGTAAAATAAACGGCTGCGTCAGATGATTCTGCGCCGCGCCTTTATCGGCAAAACAACGTAAATCCAGCACCAGTTTATGAAATTGCTGGCTGGCTTTACCCGCCAGTATCGGCGTCAGATCAATCTCAGCACCACAGCCTGAAGCACAACCTAAGCCCAACCATAACGGAGCTGTGGGCACTGCAGCAAATTTCACATCCAGCACCAGCTGACCATAACCACTGCCATCCAGCGGCGTTTGCGCCTGCAACAACAATTTGGCATTGGAACCAGCAGCCCAGCGCAGTTGTAAGGCATCTTCCTGTTTTTGCCAGTTCACAGCGGTCAGCGTCAGGCTGCCATCCGGACTTTGGGCTTTATTACCACTGACTTCAGTGGCGCCGGTTGCATCCTGTAACAACAGACTAAAACCAGCCGCAGCCCGGCGTTCAAATAAACTCAGACTGTCATTGTGTAACTGCAGCGCTGCGGTTTGTTCCGACAGCGTATCCGGCAGTTCAGTGGCATCCCGTTGTTGCTGGCGATAACTCAGGCCATAACCCAGCGCAAATAACGGATCGTAGCCGGCATCGCCCTGATTCAGTGGCTCAGAATCAGGCCGTTGTGGCCAGGAGAATGGCAGCTTCCCGCTAAAATCATGCTGAATACTGCCATCCGGCCGCCGGAATAACAGCTCCGCCACCGCCTGACCGGCAGTGCCCGGCAACCAGGCCGCCACAAAAGCATCAGAGCGGTTCAGCTCCGGGTTCACCCACAGCGGCCGACCGGATAAAAACACTGTCACCACCGGAATGCCATCCTGTTTCAGCCGCTGCAACAGCTGCTGATCGGTATTTTTGCCAGCCTGATAATCCAGACTTTTCACATCACCATCAAATTCGGCATAGGGATTTTCGCCAATCACCACAATAGCGACATCAGGTTTTTGCTGATAATGGCCATCCACCGCCAGACTGACTTCACCGCCGGCAGCACTGACCTGGCGGGCAATACCGGCATAAATGGACTGGCCATGCGGGAAGTCACTGTTTTGATTGCCAGTGCCCTGCCAGCTTAAGGTCCAGCCGCCGCTTTGTTTACCGATATTATCGGCGCCATCGCCCGCCACCAGCACCCGCTGTTTCGGTGCTAATGGCAACAACTGCCGGTTATTTTTCAGCAGCACCAGCGAGGCCCGAACCGCCTGTGCCGCCAATGCCTGATGTTCGGCCTGGCCAATAATCTGCTGCTTGCCAGCCAGTGCAGCTTCAGCCGGAGCACCGCGATCAAATAAACCACTGCGGATCTTCACCCGCAAAATGCGCCGTACCGCATCATCCAGCCGCTGCGGATTGATAGTGCTATCCTGCACTTGCACCAGCATGGTCTGATACAACAATTTCCAGTCTTCCGGTACCATCAGAATATCAACACCGGCATTAAAAGCGGCAGCGCAGTTGTGATTACTGCAACCAGGTAGCTGGCCATGTCCATTCCAGTCACCGACCACAATGCCGTCAAAACCCAGCCGGCCTTTCAGGACTTCGGTCAGCAGGTAATGATGACCATGCATTTTCTCGCCCTGCCAGCTGTTAAAAGACGCCATCACTGTCTGCACGCCAGCTTGCAGGGTACTGAAATAGCCCTTGGCATGCCATTTCACCAGCTCAGCTTCGGTCAGTTCATTATTGCCCTGATCTTTGCCATGCAAAGTGCCGCCATCACCGAGGTAATGTTTGGCGGTGGCCAGTAGCTGACCCGGTGCCAGCATCGAGCTGCCGACGTTGCCCTGAATACCCCGCACCAGGGCGGCACCCAGTTGCTGCACTATGGTGGGATCTTCAGAGTAACTTTCATAACTGCGACCCCAGCGATCATCCCGCGCCACCGCCACAGTCGGTGCGAACATCCAGTTGATACCGGTCGCAGCCACTTCACGCGCCGTGGCTGCGCCTATCGCCTGCACCAGTTGCGGATCATTGGCGGCGCCCAGACCGATATTGTGTGGAAATATGGTCGCGCCATAGACATTGTTATGGCCATGCACCGCATCTGTGCCCCATAAAGGCGGAATACTGCTGCCATCCAGACTGGCATCGACTGCCGCCAAATAATATTGCTGTGCAAGTGCCAGCCAGTCTGCGGCTGTGGCCTGTTTGTTATTTTGTGGATAAGCGCCACCGCCATTTAAAAAAGAACCAAAGCCATACTGTCGCATCTCAGCCGGTGTCAGCCAGCGGATATCCGGCTGGATCACCTGGGCTACTTTTTGTGCCGTCGTCATTGCAGCCAGTAGATCACTGATCCGTTGCTCTAATGCTGCATCCACCCCGAGTGGCGGTTTGATGCTGGGCCATAAGGTCAGATCGCGCGACGCTTTTGCTGCAACAGGGCTGGCCTGCCCGGCAGATGCGGCCTGAGTTTGCTCTAAGGTCTGAGCGGTCGCCTGCTTAGGTGTGGCTGGCTGACCACAACTGGCCAGCAGGGCGGCCATGATCAACAGTGCCAATGGTTTGGGCGCTGGCAACTGCCAGCGCTGGTTTTTCGAGTGTGACATCAGAATTCCTTTTAAAAACAATAAAATATACCGCTAAATCGCAGTGCGACGGTTCAGTCCGCTGCTAATAGCAAGGTCAGCACACTTTGCGCCGGAATGCGGTAACTGAAGGTGGTAGCAGCTTGCTGGCCTGCCGTTGGCACCAGATTAAAACTCTGGCTGCTGCTGGTTTGATTCAGCACCAGCAAAGCACGTTGGCCATCCGGTCGTAAAAACGCCACTGTCTGTAGCGGAGCCGGCTGACTGGCAGCGATCCGGTACGACCCCGCTGGCACGGCTTTACCGGCATGGGCAATGACGTAATAAGCCACGTTGCGCTGCACCTGATCGCCAGTGATAGTCAAAGCGCCCAGACATTGATAACAGCCGCCCTTGGTGTAAGGCTGGTTCTGAGCATCCGCCGCCAGATTCCACTCCAGTACATTGCGGGCAAAGTTACGGCTGGCACCAATTAATAACTGCTCGACATGCCACAGCAAAGTGCCGCCAAAGTCGGATTTAGCGCCCACCCATTGTTCGGTAAAATAAATATGTTTATCCGGATGGGCTGCTTTTAATTTGGCCAGTTCGTTGATACTGCCGTTGTATAAATGAAAGGCGGTGCCATCAATAAAAGCTTTGGCGGCGGCGTCATTCAACACCGCCAGCGGATATTCGACGTGATCCGGGTTGTGGTCATAAATAATAATTTTGCTCTGGATGCCGGCGGCTTTAAAGGCAGGGCCCAAATGCTGTTTCACAAAAGCAGCCTGATCCCAGGCGTGCATCAGCAAACTGGGATTGTTGCGATCATTCAGTGGCTCGTTCTGCACTGTTACCGCATCAATCCGGATGCCATGCTGCTGCATACCTTTAATGTATTTCACAAAATAATTGGCATACACCGGATAATACTGCTCCAGTAATTCACCGCCGACTGTGCTCTGATTGGTTTTCATCCAGGCCGGTGGTGACCAGGGACTGGCCAGAATTTTTAAGCCAGGCTGCAATTGTAAAATCTCTTTTAGCAGCGGAATAAGGTAGGCCTCATCCCGCTTCAGGCTAAAACTTTGCAGACTGACGTCAGTTTGGCCGGCTGGCAGATCGGCATAACTAAAGGGATCCGGATCCAGATCTGAAGCGCCGAGACTAACCCGTAAATAACTGACCCCTATACTGCCCGCAGCAAGCGCGGCCTGGTCAGTGCTGAATAACTCGCGTAATAAACTGCCGCGCGCCGCTTCAGACATCTGCATCAGATGAATAGCACTGCCACCGGTCAGAGTGTAGCCAAAGCCATCCATCTGCTGATAACGCTCGCTGCTATCGAGCTGGATCTGCGGCGCATCCGCTTGATAGGCTTGCAGTACTGTTGCTGATTCTGTCTGCAATAACTGTTGCTGATCGGCGCTGGTCAGCCACAGCGCCAGTGGTTTTGCCGCCGCCACGCCATTGCTGTTGACTGCCGCTGACGCTGGCTGCGCCGCCAGCGCCAGCGCCAGCGCCAAAACCAGCGCTACAGGGCACCAGTATTGCCATAACCTCTGCATAAATTTACCTTGTTGGTTCAGCGCGCGCTGTTATCGCGCATTAAAGTGGACAAAAACGCCTGCTGTGTCGGCATCAACTCAACACAATGGGCAATCACACTGGCGGTCGATTGTAAAAACTCCGTCAGTTCTGCCGTTGATTTCAATTCGGTCAGCGGATCATAGCTTCGGGGCCACAAACCCTGCCCCAGCAAGACCTGCACCCAGCTGTCTTCGCGGAATAACTCGTCGGCCACCCGATGCACCCGGCCATGACTTTGGAAAATCTGCAATTTTTGCTGCAGACTGTCCGGTAGCTGCATTTGCTGACAATAACGCCAGAATTCGCTGTCATCGCGCCGCGTCACCGCATAATGCGCGATGATAAAATCGCGGATCCGGCACATTTCTTCGTCCGCTTGCAGGTTGTAGTGATCAATATTGCTTTGGGCAAAACTGCGATCCGGAAACAGACTGATCAGCCGGGTAATGGCAGTTTGCACCAGGTGCAGACTGGTCGATTCCAGCGGTTCGAGAAAACCACTGGCCAGACCTATGGCGACACAATTGCCTTGCCACATTTTTTTGCGTTTACCGGTACGAAAGCGGATCAAACGGGCATCAGCCAGGGCGGGGGTCGGCAACTGAGTCAACAAGGTATCGAGCGCCTGCTGCTCGCTGCCAAAGGCCGACGCAAACACCAGACCATTGCCGGTGCGGTGCTGCAACGGGATCCGCCACTGCCAGCCAAAAGCATGGGCGGTCGAGCGGGTAAAAGGCGGTAGCCTGTCCATCACGGCAGAAGGCACAGCCCAGGCCCGATCGGCAGGCAGCCAATGACTCCAGTCGTCAAAGCCGGTCTGCAAGGTCTGTTCAATCAGCAAAGCCTTTAAGCCGGAGCAATCGAGAAATAAATCCCCTTGCACTCGCCTGCCGTCAGCCAGCACCAGACTGTCGATATGACCAGACACAGCATGACGCGTGACTTCGGTGATGGTGCCTTCCAGCCGCTCGACGCCACGGCTTTCACTGTGGCGGCGTAACATGGCGGCATATAAACCGGCATCAAAGTGATAGGCATAGGCAATTTCAGCCAAAGGTGACTTCGGCTTACTGCTATCGGCCGGCATAAATTTATACTGCTCGGCCATTTTGGCGGCGACACAATACTGTTCAAACGGCAATACCTGACCCAGCGCACGCGCGCGCAACCAATATTGATAAAAACTCAGCCATTCCCATTGCCGGCCCAGCGCACCAAAGGCATGAAAATACTGCTCATCACGCTGACCCCAGTTGGCAAATTCAATGCCCAGTTTAAAGGTGGCTTTGGTGTCGCGGATAAAATCCGCTTCAGCAATGCCACACAACTGGTTAAAGACTTTGATCGCCGGGATGGTGGCCTCACCGACGCCGACAGTGCCAATATCCGCCGATTCCACCAGCACAATGTGGAACTGGCGGCCGGTTAAACTCGACAACAACGCCGCGCTCATCCAGCCGGAGGAACCACCGCCGACAATGACAATCCTGTTGATTGCTTCAACCATGCCGCCGCTCCGCTGTTACAGCTTATAACTCACGCCAAACAAGAATTGGCGGCCATATTCTTCATACACTTCCGGGAAATAACCGCCGCCTTTGGTCAGGGTATTTAACCTGGTGGTGTAAGGTGAATTGTTCAGGTTATTGACCTGCAACAACAGGGTCAGACCATCGAACTGACCAGCAAACTGGCTGTCGTCAAAGCTGTAGCTCAGCTGCGCATCAACCTGTTTATCCGCTAGCACCTCGGTGTAACCACGGGTGGCGAATAACTGTACCACTTCACCACGGAATTCCGAGCGATAGCGCTGACTGAGACGGGCAGAGAAATTGTCGTTTTCATAATAAAAGGTCAAATCACGCACCCGATCTGACAAACCCGGTAATTTGCTTTTCGAATTTGGTCCATCCGGCGCAATACTGGAGTCGGTCCAGGACTGACTGCCGATAAAGCCAAAACCGGCCAGCGTCGGCGTCAACAAAGCACCATCCAGCGATAACGTCAGCTCAGCACCTTTGATAGTACCGCCTTTGCCATTAGCTGGCCGGCTCATATTACCGATATTGCTAATCGGCACCACGGTCGAATTGTTCGGTGCATTCGAGAAGTCAAAATCAAAGTTTTGCGTGTAGATATAACTGTCGAGCTTTTTATGAAACAGACCGGCCGCGATATAGCTGGTGCCTTCGAAATAAGCTTCATAAGTTAAATCCAGTGCTTTGGCGCGCCATGGTTCCAGCTCCGGGTTACCACTGCTACCGCTCCAACGCCGTGAATCCACCCCGACCCCAGCGGTGATATTGGCGCGCATTTCGTCCATCCGCGGTCTGGCCATAGTTTTACTGGCGCTAAAACGCAGGAATTGGTCGTCAAACACTTCCAAACCCAGGTTCAGTGCTGGCAGCACATCGTTGTAATCAGCGCCTTTCTCCACCGATTGTAAGGTGGATGGCACATTTGGTTTGTAATCGCTGGCCAGGAAACCACTGGATGTTTGTTTGGTTTTGACTAACTGAGTGCCGACATTGCCTTTTAACGGTAAACCGAACAGCTCAGTGTCCAGATTCAGCCGCAGATAGCTGGTCAGCACGTCTTCATCCACGCCCCAGGCTTTGTTCCAGCGGTTGGTATCCAGAATCGGTTTGATGTCGTAATAACGCGCCACTGTTGGCATGATCTGATAAGAAATCACCCCAGGAATACCGGCAAACGCCAGCGAGGTTGGTTTCACCAGTAAAGACGAGTCGATCGCCACCGGCGCTCTGTTGTTTTTCAGGAATAAATCGTTGTCATCAACCACTTTGTCTTTGCTGCGTTCGGTGTAGTTCACCCCGACATCCACTGAGCTGAACAGGCTACCGAATCCAGTATCAGTCAAATCATAATTGCCGGTCAGGTTGATGGCGCGAATGCTTTCTTTGACATTCGGGAAACGGATGGCACCGTCATGACCCCAGCCGCCCCAAGGCGCCGGATCGCTCAGCACCACTTTGCTGACATCGGTGTAATCGGTGGCTGGGGTATAAGTCGGGAAACCTAGCGGTTTTAAATCAAACCCAATCTGCTCAAAGGCTCCAGCCGGACTTAAACCCGCATAGGTTTCCAGCACCTGCTCTTCGCGCTCAGATCCTGAGTAGGACAGATCCAGACTGCTGCTCCACTTGTCACCACTGAATTTGGTATTCCAGCCCAGCGCTTTAAGTTCATCGTCTCTGGTGTTGTTGTCATTGCGCAGCACCGGCCGCAGATTGGTTGCAACGCCACTTTGCACCACCTGGGTGCCACCAAATTCAGCAAATTTAGGGTTAAGGAACTGCATGCCGTCACCGGTGAACTGATTGGTAAACCACATCATGCCGCGCATGATTTCGTCTTGTTCAAACTTGGAGTAATAAGTATCCACAATGCTGTGCAGCTGATCATTTGGCTTGTATTCGAACACTGCCAACACGCCATCCCGCACCTGACTGCGTGACACTGCGGTCACTTCCTGCCCAACCAGACCCAGCGCTTTATCATTCTCAGTGCCGGCCAACGCATTATCAACGTTGTTCCATTCCCAGGCTTTGTAGTGTTTAACCTGAGTGGGTGTATCCATATGGGCAAAACCAACAGCGACGCCTATAGTATCGTCAGCAAACTGGTCAATATAAGAAGCCGAACCACGCCAGCCATTGCCGGAAATTTCGCTATTGAGTTGGTCAAAAGAGTTTTTTTCGCCGCGCAGGTTAAACATCAGCGTTTGTTCACCATGCGCTAAAGGCCGGATAGTGCGCATATCGACAGTGCCGGAGAGGCCCATCCCAGCGATAGCAACGTCCGAGCTTTTATACACCACGGCGCCATTAATCAGTTCAGACGGATATTGGTCGTATTCCACCGCACGGTTATCACCGGCACTGGCTTGCTGGCGACCATTTAAAGTGGTAGTCGAGAAATCAGGCGCCAGACCACGAATCGAAATGACCTGCACCCGACCATTCACCCGCTGACCGGCCAGGCCCGGTAATCGGGTCAGTGATTCGGCGATACTGGAATCGGGCAATTTACCAATGTCTTCGGCCGAAATGGCTTCAACAATCGAACTCTCATTGCGTTTAATTTCAATCGACGATTCCATACTACGACGCAGGCCCGATACGCTGATCCGTTCAATCGGCTCTTCGGTTGCTGTGGTGGCTGTTGCCGTTTTGGTGCTGTTGACGACCGGACTGGTCTGCTGGTCAGCGACTGCCGCCAATGGCAGTAAACTGGCACCGATGGCTAAGCCAAACAACTGTTGTATGCTGAGACTTAGTTTAGTTTTTTGCATGCTGTAGTCATCCTTATCCTGTTGATTGCTGGGATGGCAACCTGATTATTGTTATGGGTATTGCTGGTCAAACCGACTGTGCTGCCCGCCCCGACTGAGAGCGGCATGATGACAGTAAAAGCCCGGCCGCCTGTTGTCGTTTGAAACAGGTCGTACGTGGCAAAAAAGTGGTTTATTGCAGGTTTGAATAAAAACGAACCTGGTGCAATTAAATTTAACCAAATGATTTATAATAATTTTTTAGATTATTTCTTGCCTGGCACCGTTGAAAAAAATTTCACTGTCAGTGGCATTTTTTTCAACGGTCAGCCGCACCTTTTGTATATGCTGCCATGCCGCCCTACCGTGGCCGGCAGATTTAGATCGGTGATTTTACTTGCTGAGCTGTTATCGCCACAGGCATAGTAACAGTTGGGATCAAGGCTAACCCATGCCACTCTGGCTCCGCCGTACCTTTAATTGCTGCAGCTGATGTAATAGATGGATACTGTACTTTTTAATTTTCACGACGTGCTGATGCTGCTGACGGCATTTCAGTGCCTGCTGTTTGCCCTGTTGCTAACGGCCACCAAAAACCACAACCAACTCAGTAACCTGCTGCTGGTTGGCTTTTTATTGTGCCATTTTTTTATCCCACTGCATGAGTTGATGTTCTGGGGTAAACAATTTCGAATCTGGCTGCTGGAACTGTCGCCGAATGGCTTTTTCCTGTTCAGCCATGCCTATTTTCTCGATGGCCCGCTGATTTACTTTTTTGTCCGGGCTTTGTTGTATAAAGATTTTCGTTTGAAAGCTGCGCATAGCTGGCATTTATTGCCGCTGGCTATTTATGCCGGTCATATGCTGCACAGTTTTTATCTGCAGGACCATGCCACCAAAAGCTGGCTGATTGAAAGCCAGCATATTGCTTACTCCTCGCCGCATTTATATTTTGAAGCCTTAGGCAGGTTTTTACGGATTGGTTATGTGCTGTGGTGTTTCAGCCTGGTGCTGAATTACCGCCGTCAATTGCAGCAGGAACATGCCAATCTGCGCACCAGTGAAGTGGTCTGGCTAAAACTGATGCTGGTATCCTTCCTGATTATTTTTGGCTGGGATGGCGCTTTGCTTAGCATCAAGTTGTATGGTCTGTTGACCAACAACTTTAATCTGGAATTGCTGAATGTGGTCGGACTGAGCAGTTATTATCTGAATTTCACTGCGATTAATATTCTGATTTTCTTAAGATTCACCTCGTTTTCGGCAGTACCGGCTGTGCATGAAACGCCGATGTTTGAAGCCAAAGAAGAAAAATTGCATGGCGTTGATCAGCAGATCATGCGTCAGTTGGAACAACTGATGACAGCGCAGCACTTTTATGCCAATCCGGATATCACGCTGGAAAAACTGGCCGAAGCCGCCGGTTACCCGGCGAAAAAAGTGTCGCTGACCATCAAACAGGGTTTTCAACTGAATTTTTATGAATACATCAACAGCCATCGCATCAAAGCAGCCAAACTGCTGCTAGCCGATCACAGTGCCCAGGCCAAATCTATTACCGACATTTATTTCGCCGTCGGCTTTAACAGCAAATCGGTATTTAATACTTTTTTTAAACGGCTGGAAGGCATGACTCCCAGCCAGTTCCGCGACCAGCATCACAAGGCGGCTAGCTAGTCCGGCTGCGCTGCTGGCTTTGACAAACGAAGGGCTAATCTGAACTGGCCGCCAGGCTGGCTCTTGGCAACGCCACTCCATGCACGATCACTTGCTCAATACTGTCCCAGTTGCGGCTATGTTGCAGCGGGTTTTCTTTTAATAACAACAGGTTTGCGACTTTCCCCTTGCTGACAGTGCCAAAATCATGCTCCAGTTTCAGCCAGCGGGCATTATTAATAGTGGCTGCTTCAAAAATAGCCTGCAATGAAATGCCAGCCGCAGCCATGGCCTGAATTTCCAGATAAGTGCCATAGCCGGGTTGATGGGCATAAGTTGGCGACGACGGGGTATCACTGGCCAGCAGCAGCGGATGCCCAAGCTGATGCAGATAAAACGCCGCACTGGCACCGCGCCGACTGCCGGTGTTAAAAGCCGCAGCCGCAACACTGGCCGGCGCATCGCCAAAATCCTGCTGCAGCTCTTGCCGGAACCACTGCGCCTGTGGCGTCTGATACCAACGCAACAAAGCAGCCGGCACGACTTTGGCCAGTTGCGGATCGGTTAAGGTGGCAGGTTCAAACAAAGCCCCCATCCGCTCCAGCACCTGGATAGTCGGCTGATAAGCAATACCAGCCTGATGTACCTGCTGCAAATGCGTTTGAATGGCCGCCGGTAACTGACCACTCTCAATCGCCTGTTGCCGCACTTCAGCACTCAGACCACTCCAGTTCCACAAACCATGCGCCAGCACATCGGGTGACGCTTGCAGCGCCAGTTGCTGCATATCATAGGCATTGGCATGCGCCACCAGCGGCAACTGGCTGGCATTGGCCGCTTGTCGCAGCCGGCGCAGACTATCCTGGCTATACACCGGCAAGTGGTCAGCATCGCCAAAACCATTTTCGACAAAGATTTTCAGGCAATGGGCGCCACTTTGCTTAATTCTGCCGACCACAGCTTCCGGCGTATGCTGCTGACTGTGTTGGGCTGTTCGATGTGCATGCTGCGCCGCATGTTCGACAATAAAATCCGGTTGCAGCTGTGCAAGCTGCGCTTTGGGAATGTGATGGATAGGATAACCACCCTGTACTGGCACTCCTCCACAACGGAACAAGTCGGGTTTAACCGGTTGCGCCTGAAAATCGGCAACCCCGTTCACAGTATTGGCCAGGTCCAGCACTTGAGTCACGCCAAAATATAAATAACTACGCGGCTGTTGCTGGCTAAATGCGCGGGTCAGTGCCGCGGCATTGTCATCGGTTGGCCGCAGCCCTGGCGGGTTACTCAGATGGACATGACTGTCCATCAAACCCGGCGTCAGGAAACGACCGCGCCCATCCAGCCGCGGCCCGCGAAAATCAGCCCGAATATTGCGGGCCTCAGTGCTGCTATTGGCCAGTACACTGACAATACGACCAGCACGCACCAGCACCTGTTGCGCAGGCAGTGGCGCGGCCAGCTCCGGCGATAACAAGGTGACCTGTTCAATCAACAGATCAGCTTGCTGCGTCGCAGTTGGCTTTGACTGTGGCTGCGTCGCAGCCGACAACGGCAACGAATACAACAAGTTTGACAACAACAGGAACGACAGCAGACACTGCTGGTTACGACGACGCTGCCAAGTGGTTTTGACAGTCAAAAAACGCGGATGACATAACATCATAGGACTCCAGTAAATGCACAATAAACCCTAAATCGAGGCTGCTGATGTTGTCCTATGCTTGGATGTAAAGCCTGAAGCCTTACTGAAGTTTTTCTGAAGATTTATTTATTCAATATATTTCAATATCTTAAAGAACTGTGCACTAAAAGCACCAAACAAGGATTAACACGTTGACCACTGATACCCAGACACATGGCTGGCAACTGGCAGATTGGCGGATAGAGCCGGACAGTCATCGGCTCTATCCGCTTGCAACTGACTCCAGGCTGGTCACTGGCCAGCCACTGCAACTGGAACCCAGAGTGATGGCCGCTTTAGTGCTGTTGCTGCAGGCGGGTGATCGAACTTTAACGGATGCCCAGTTGCTGCAAGGCGTCTGGCCAGGATTAGTGGTATCGGATGCTTCGTTATATAAAGTGGTGGCAGAGCTGCGTAAAGCACTGGGTGATCAGCAAAAACCTTATCGGCTGATTGAACGGGTGCACGGTAAAGGTTATCGTCTGCTGCAAACGGCAGTGCGCTGTGAGCCGGAACATCCCACCAGCCACAGCGGCGAAATGACCGCTACGACAGCCCTGCCAGACCTATCGCCTCCGCCAAATATTGGCAGCTATCGAGGGCTGCAGCGTCGCTTGGTGGTCATCCTTGGTGCTGCCGCGCTGTGCTTGTTCGCTCTGTTTGTGCTCTGGTGGTCCTTTGCCCCGACGTTCACCCCGTCAGGCCTTCTGACTGCGACCAAGCCAACTGCCACTGCCGCCAATCAGGCACAACTGCCGCCGGCAACGGGTTTTTCCTGGTCACAATGGCAACAATACCAACAAGCACAATGGCTGGTGCAGCAAACCAAAGCCACCGACATAGCGCAAGGGGTTGAGCTATTGCAACAACTGCTGCCACAACAACAACAGTATTCGCCGCTGCTGGTCGAACTCTGTAACAGCTACCATGGGCTGCATATATACAGTGACTGGCCTTTGGCTAAAGTGCTGGCGCTGTGTGAACCCTTGTTACGGCAGGCATTACAGCTGCAACCGGATTCAGCCCTGGCACTGGCCAGTTTTGGTGCCTTGTTGTTATCGCAGGATAAGCTGGCGGCCGCCGGCCGTTATCTGGATCAGGCACTGGCGCTGGACGCAGACAACCCCCAGGCACTGTTGTGGCGCGCGACTTTGCACCGCAAGCAGGATCAATACCCACAGGCGATAGCGTTACTGCAACAAGCGATCCGGCTGGATCCGCTGTCTGGCTCGCTGAAACGGCATTATGCCTACAGCCTGATTGGCAATGGCATGCTGAGCGAAGCTCGGGCCCAGTTTCAACAGGCGTTATTACTGGAGGCGGATTATTCAGATCGGGCGCTGGATGAACTGGAAATGCTGCCGCTGACCGCAGCCCGGGCTATGGCTTTTTTACAATGGGCGCAGCGTTTTCCGGATCGGTTGCAACAACCGGGCCGACTGGTCAATCTTGCGCTGATCCAGCTGAGTTTGCAGCAATTTGACAGCGCCGAACAAACGCTGGAACAAGCCAATGTCAGCTATCCGTCTCATCATTTTGTACTGCTGGCGCGGGCCATGCTGATGCAGGCCAGACGCGAACCGGCCAGTGCCAGACGCTTATTACAACAACGCGCCGCCAGCCGGCCTGACCATGCCATGTTTCAGCTGCAGGCGTTACTGCTGCCGGATGATGTGGCGCCAACCCGTCTGGCTGCGGATTTCCTGCGGTTATATCCGGCTTTTGCCAGCGATAGTGCCGCTGCCGTCAACCAGGCACTGGCCAACAAACAACAGGTGCTGGTGCTGTATTGGTTACTTACGCAAAGCCCGGCGGTACGCCAGCAATGGCAAACTGAGATCCTTCGTTTTGTCGATGCCCAAACCGAAGCCGATAGCCTGAACCTGCAACTGCTGTGCGCTGCTGGCTTAACTGAAGATGCCAACCAACTGGCGCGGCAGTTGTTACAGGAGGACTGGCTGCCATCACCGCATGATAACTATTATCTGGCCGAACAACATCCACTGTGGCGGCAACTGGCACCAGATATATTTGCCGGCATCAGAAAACAGCGCCAACGGGTACTACAAGCCAGTCAAACATCTGACTAATCAGCGGCAAAAAATTTCTGCATCCGCCAATTGATTGATGCGAATCAACATCGACCGTCGCATCATCAGCTACATTAGACACTGGTTTTTCCAATGATCCTGCCAGGAGACGGTTTATGGATATCGTCGATCTATCGCGTTTGCAGTTTGCCTTTACCGCTATGTACCACTTTTTATTTGTTCCGCTCACCCTCGGGATGACCTTTATTCTGGCCATCATGGAGTCAGTCTATGTGATGACTGGTAAAGAGATTTACCGTGACATGACCAAGTTCTGGGGCAAATTATTTGGCATTAACTTCGCACTGGGTGTCACCACTGGCCTGGCGATGGAATTCCAGTTTGGCACCAACTGGTCTTATTATTCGCATTATGTTGGCGACATCTTTGGCGCGCCGCTGGCGATTGAAGGCCTGATGGCATTTTTCCTCGAATCGACCTTGGTCGGTTTGTTCTTTTTTGGCTGGGATCGCCTGTCCAAAGTGCAACACTTAGCTGTCACCTGG
This sequence comes from Rheinheimera sp. B2H12, assembly GCF_059620065.1. Lineage (NCBI taxonomy): Bacteria > Pseudomonadati > Pseudomonadota > Gammaproteobacteria > Chromatiales > Chromatiaceae > Rheinheimera > Rheinheimera sp. B2H12. The sequence continues at coordinate 4,497,994 of NZ_CM184363.1, forward strand.
CTGGTGGCTCTGGGCTCGAATTTATCGGCGCTGTGGATTTTAATCGCCAATGGCTGGATGCAAAACCCGGTCGGCGCTGAATTTAACTACACCACCATGCGGATGGAGATGACCAGCTTCTCTGAAGTCATTTTTAACCCGGTGGCACAGGTCAAATTTGTCCATACCGTTTCAGCCGGTTATGTCACTGGCGCCATGTTTGTACTGGCCATTTCGGCCTGGTATATGCTCAAAGGCCGCGATTTAGCCTTTGCCCGCCGTAGTTTTGCCATTGCCGCCGCTTTTGGTCTGGCAGCATCCCTCTCCGTGATAGTGCTGGGCGATGAATCCGGTTATGAACTGGGTGATGTGCAAAAAGTGAAACTGGCGGCAGTAGAAGCAGAATGGGATACCCATCCGGCACCAGCGTCATTTACCATTGTAGGTGTACCTAATAGCGACACGCAAACCACAGATTACGCGCTGAAAGTGCCTTATGCGCTGGGTCTGATTGCCACCCGTTCACTGGATAAACAGGTGCTGGGGTTAAAAGACTTAAAAGAAATGCACCGTCACCGTATCGTCAACGGTATGGAAGCTTACCGTTTATTGCTGTTATTGCGCGGTGGTGATAGCTCCGAAGCCACCAAAACGGCCTTTGAAGCGGTGAAAAAAGACTTAGGTTATGGTCTGTTACTGACCGCTTATACCGACAATCCAGCCAACGCTACGCCGGCACAAATTCAGCAAGCGGTGGATAACTCTATTCCTCAGGTGGCGCCGATGTTCTGGGCCTTCCGCATCATGGTGGCTGCTGGTTTTATCATGTTACTGGTGTTTGCGCTGGCGTTCTGGTTTAGCGCGAAACGGTTGGAGCAAAAACCACGCTGGTTCTTAAAGCTGGCAGTACTGAGCCTGCCACTGCCATGGATCGCCTGTGAAGCCGGTTGGTTTGTCGCTGAATATGGTCGCCAGCCCTGGGCAGTCGGTGAAGTGTTACCCACTCACTTAGCGGCCTCGGCGCTGACGGCGGGTCAGATCTGGACCAGTCTGGCGCTGATCAGTGCCTTGTACACAGTGTTTTTAGTGATTGAAATCTGGTTAATGCAGCATTTTGCCCGCAAAGGCCCATCGGCTTTGCATACAGGTAAATATGATCTGGAAAACGGCAAAGCGCAGGAGGTGTAACATGGATTACGAATTTTTAAGATTTATCTGGTGGTTATTGATTGGTGTGCTTTTTATCGGTTTTACCGTCACCGACGGTTTTGATATGGGCGTCGGCGCTTTACTCAAAGTGGTGGGCGCCAATGATGAGCAGCGCCGGGTGATGATTAACAGTATTGCGCCGCACTGGGATGGTAATCAGGTCTGGTTGATCACGGCCGGTGGTGCTTTATTTGCCGCCTGGCCACCGGTTTATGCCACCGCTTTCAGTGGTTTTTATCTGGCCATGATGCTGACCTTAGCTGCGCTGTTTTTACGGCCTATCGGTTTTGACTATCGTTCCAAACTGGATAACGCCAACTGGCGCAGCAACTGGGACTGGGCGCTGACGGCAGGTTCTGCCATACCGCCGGTGATCTTTGGCGTGGCCTTTGGTAATTTGCTGCAAGGGGTGCCCTTTCATTTTGACGAGTTACTGCGAATTCATTACACCGGCTCCTTTTTTGCCCTGCTCAATCCGTTTGCCTTGCTGGTCGGTGTGTTGAGCCTGCTGATGTTTGTCAGTCAGGGCGCAGCGTATCTGCAAATGAAAACTGAAGGTGAAGTGCTGGCCAGAAGCCGCGCTGTCGGCATGATCAGCGGTTTTGGCGCGGCATTGTTATTTGTGCTGGCCGGTGTCTGGTTAAAATCCGGTATTGATGGTTATGTGGTGACCAGTGTGCTGGATCATAATGCGATTAATAACGCGGTTAGTAAAACCGTCGAAGTCAGAGCCGATGCCTGGTTCAGTAACTATGCTGCTTATCCACTGCTATGGCTGGCGCCAGGCCTGGGTATCGCCGCTTTTGCGCTGTCGGGTGTTTGCAGCAAATTTGGTAAAGGTGCACTGGCTTTTATTCTGACATCCTTGGGTCAGGCCGGTGTGATCCTGACCTCTGGCATCGCGATGTTTCCGTTTGTCATGCCATCAAGTTCCAATCCGAACCACAGCCTGACGTTATGGGATGCGACATCCAGCGAACTGACGTTAAAAATCATGTTTATTGTGGCCTGTATTTTTGTGCCTTTGGTGCTGGCTTATACCATCTGGAGTTATGTCAAAATGTTTGGCAGGCTGAATGAGCAGCATATCCGTAACAACCCACACGGCTTATATTAACCCGCTGAAGGAGCAATTTATGTGGTATTTCGCCTGGATTTTAGGAGTGTTACTGGCCTGTTCTTTTGGCATCATTAATGCCATGTGGCTGGAACTGAATGGCTATGCCGGAGAAGAGTCTGAGTCAGGTCAATCTTGAGGTAACCGCAGCGCAACCGACCGCCGCCAGCCGGCGGCCTGTTGCAGCCAAAGGCAGTGCTGACCGTCGTCAGCCGGCCTTGTTGCAACAATGGTTACAGCCTTATCGCCGCAGGCTGAGCCTGGCCGCTTTATTGGCCGGGTGCAGCGTCCCGTTGCTGATTGCGCAGTGCTGGTATTTTGCCAGCATTGCCAGCCAGCTGTTGGCGCAACAAGCGCCAGCGTTCAATGACTGGCTTTGGTTTGCCGCGCTGTTTCTGCTGCGGCAACTTTGTCTGTCTGGCAAAGAATTACTGGCTCAACAGGTCAGTCGCCGGCTGCGCAGCGACATCCGTCAACAACTGCTGGCCAACACTGCCGCTTTGGGACCCGCCCGGCAACAGTTTGGCGCCGACGGTGCATTATCGGCCTTGCTGACCGAGCAAGTGGATGCGTTAGATGGTTATATCAGCCGCTACCGGCCACAGCTGGTCCAAGTGGTGCTGGCGCCCTTAGCCATTGCCGCGGCAGTGGCTTATCACAGTTTATTTGCCGCGCTGTTACTGCTGCTGACCGCGCCTTTAGTCCCGCTTTTTATGGTGCTGGTGGGCCGGGAAGCCAGCAAAGCCAGTCAGCAACAGCTCAATGTTCTCAGTCGGATGAGTGGCCGGCTGTATGATTTTCTGCTGGGGTTACCGCTGTTAAAACGCCTCAATGCCACAGAAGTCGCCACTGCCCATCTGCAAGGCGCGGCTGAGCAATACCAGCGCAGCACCATGCGGGTATTGCGACTGGCATTTTTATCCACTGCGGTGCTGGAGTTGTTTACGTCAGTGGCCATTGCGTTAGTGGCGCTCTATCTGGGGCTGGGTTTGCTCGGGGAACTGCCCTGGTTAAAGCAGCAAGTGCCAGTGTTTTATCAAAGCGCATTATTTATTTTATTGCTGGCGCCGGAGTTTTATCAGCCGTTGCGTCAGCTTGGCAACGACTACCACGCCAAAGCCCAGGCTACGGCGGCCAGTTTGAATCTGACGCCACTGGCGCAGGCCAGCACTTTGACCACAAACAGCAGTGAGAGCAAAAGCTTGCCACAGCTGCAACAGCAACTGGGTTTGCAACAGATCCAGGTGGGCTCAGCCCTGGCACCGCGGCTCGCTTTTGACGGGTTAACGCTGCAACAGGGTCAGCGTTATTTGATCAAAGGCGAAAGCGGCAGCGGCAAATCAACCTTACTGCAACTGCTGGCAGGTTTTGCGCCCTATAGCGGTCAGCTCTGGCTGGATCAACAACCTCTGACCCCGACGCAACTACCGCTATTACGCCAGCAGATTGCTTATCTGACGCAACAGGCTGAATTACAGGCGGGCACTATAGCCGACAATCTGCGGCTGGCCAAAGCCGACGCCAGCACCAGTGAAATGCAAAGTGTGCTCGAACAAACCGGACTGTGGGATTTTTTAGCCCGGCAGCAGGGCTTGGACTATCTGCTGGCAGAAAGCGGCCGTGGTTTATCCGGCGGTCAGCAACAGCGGCTGGCGCTGGCGCGCTTGTTGTTACAACCTAAAAGGATCTGGTTGCTGGATGAGCCGGTGGCAGAGCTTGATCATGCCAGTGCCTGCGATATCGCCGAGCTGCTAGAGCAGTTATCGCGCGGCAAACTACTGTTAGTAGCCAGCCACCAGTGGTCAATGTTTGATTGGTTGGATCAAGTGATAGAACTGAGCGCAGGCCGGCTGATAGCGCTACAACCCTTGGCTTTGTTGCGGGCAGAGGAAAGTGATGCAAAAAATTAAGCCCACCTCAGGCTTACAACTACGGCAGTTATGGCTGTCGCACCGGCTTGGCTGGAGCCTGAGTTTTCTGCTTGGTGCTGTGACTTTAATTGCCACTGTGGCATTACTGGCCTATTCCGGCTGGTTTATCAGTGCGGCGGCGCTGGCGGGCATCGCGGCCATTCAGGCCGGCAGTTTTAATTATATGCGCCCCGGTGCCGTGATCCGTTTTCTGGCGATCAGCCGCACCGCTGGCCGTTATGCCGAGCGACTGCAATCTCACCATACCGTATTATCATTGCTGAAAACACTGCGGCTGCACAGTTTTGCCAGTCTCAGCGCCCAGTCGACACTGCGGTTGTCGTTATTAACCAGGCCCGGCAGTGCCGATCAATTGCAGCGGTTGCTGGCAGATATTGAACTGCTGGATCAGTTTCCGCTCAAAGTAATTTTGCCCTGGAGCTGGGCCACCCTGGCTGCTTTGTTGTATTTGCTGGCGGTGCAATTACTGGCTCCGGCCTTACTACCGGCGGCGGCCTTGTTGTTGCTGGCCCAACTACTGCTATGGCCGTTATTGCTGCAACAACTGGGGATCCGGCTGGCACGACGCGAAGTCGCGGCGCAAAGCCAGCGCCGGCAACTGTTATTGGGCAGTTTACAGCTGCTGACCACTTTGCTGATGTTTGGCCGCTGGTCAGCGCAGCAACAACAACTGCAACAGCAAGACCGCCACATCGAGCAACTACAACGACAATTACAGCTGACAATGCTGCTGGCTCAGCTGGGTAGTCAACTGTTGCTGCTGACAGGTCTGATCTGGCTCGGCAGTCAGGCCACGCCGACTGTGTTGCAAGGAGAGTTGCCCTCTGCCGTGCTGGTCGCATTGTTGCTGGGCTGGCTTGGGCTGGGCGAAGTGTTTGCACCCTTAGCTCAGTTGCAAACCGCGCTGGGTTATAGTCTGGCGGCACGGGATCGGGTCGATCAGTTGTTATTGCCAACCAGCCCTACGACAGCGGTGACGACTGTTTTGACCAATGCGCCGCTCGACGGAACTGTTTTATCAGCCCTTTGCCGCTTCAGCCTGCAGCAACTGCGCATCGGCTTTGCTACACCTTTAGCTGCTATTAAGCCCCAAAACCGCAGCTTTGCCGCTGGGGATGTGATCCTACTGCAGGCCCCCTCCGGCGCCGGTAAAAGTTGTCTGTTACAAACCCTGGCTGGTGATCTGGCGGCACACGGCGGCGACCTGTCATTTAATGATATCCCGTTACAGCAATGGCCTGCGCAGCAGCGTCATCAGTTGATTGGCTACTTACCGCAAAAACCGCAGTTATTTCAGCTATCTGTTGCCGCCGAACTGCGGTTGGCCGATCCGGCCGCCACCGATGAACAACTGTGGCAAGTGCTGCAACTGGTTGGTCTGGAAGGCTGGTTACAGAAGCAGCCGCAAGGGCTGCGGACTTTGTTGGGGCAATATGGCGTTGGCTTATCCGGCGGTGAGCTACGCCGCTTTGCCCTGGCGCGGCAATTATTGCAACGCAACCCGATATTATTACTGGACGAGCCTTTTGCCGGGCTGGATCAAGCCAATGCCGATCAGCTACTGAGCAATTTGGTCAATTGGCAACAAGCTGGCATTTTGCTGATCGCCAGTCATCAGCAACAGCAACATCCGGCATTTAACCAATGTTGGCAGTTAATCAGCAGTTAGCTGCCAGCTCGGCAATTCAGGCCACCTACCTATCGTCACCACAATTCAAGCCACCCACCTATCGTCACCACAATTCAGGCCACCCACCCATTGAGTCCCATTCAGGGTTCCGCTGGTGTGTTCTATGGATATGTTGAATTATTCCACAGAACAATAGTAGTATTTATCATATAAATGATATATTTTTAAGTCAGCTTTATTTCTGCAAAGAGGTTGCGATGAAAGTTGTGGTTACAGGTGGCACCGGTTTTATCGGCAGCCATACCTGCCTGGCATTACATCAGGCAGGCATTGAACCGGTATTGCTCGACAATCTGAGTAATTCCAGCAGCAAGGTGTTAGATCAGTTAGCAAAAATTTCCGGCCAGCGTTTTCGTTTTATCGAAGGTGATATTGCTGATGCGCAGTTGATGCAGCAGTTACTGCAACAACATCAGCCACAAGCGGTGCTGCATTTTGCTGCGCTGAAAGCCGTGGGGGAATCGACCCGGCAACCGCTGCGTTATTATCAGAACAATGTCGCAGCGACCCTGAGCATGCTGCAAAGTATGCAGCATTGTGGTGTGAAACAATTGGTGTTCAGCTCTTCAGCCACTGTCTATGGTGATCCTGACTATTTACCCATTGATGAACAGCACCCGATCCGCGCCACCAGTCCTTATGGCTGGAGCAAAGTCATGGTTGAGCAGCTATTACAGGATCTGGTGCAGGCCGATCCGGCCTGGCTAGCCATCACCTTACGTTATTTTAATCCGGTTGGGGCTCACCCCAGTGGCCTGCTCGGCGAAAGTCCAACCGGCATCCCGAATAATCTGCTGCCTTATATCGCGCAAACTGCCGTCGGCAAACGACCTTTTGTCAGCGTGTATGGTGCCGATTATGCCACCAAAGATGGCACTGGCGTGCGCGATTACATCCATGTGATGGATTTAGCGCATGGTCATGTCGCAGCTTTATTAAAACTGCAACAGCAACAGGGCTTTCACGCTTTTAATCTTGGCACGGGCCAGGGTTATTCAGTGCTGGACATGCTGCATGCTTTTGCCGCTGCCGCCGGTAAAGAGATCCCTTATCAGCTCGTGGCACGGCGGCCGGGTGATATCGCCAGCAGCTATGCCGATGCCAGCAAAGCGCAACGTGACCTAAACTGGCAAACGCTGGCTGATTTAACCGATATGACCCGCGACACCTGGCGCTGGCAACAAAATTATCCCGCAGGTCTGGAGGAAGCATGAGTCAGCCTGAACGTCCACATCGCCGGAAAAATCCACTGACAGGTCGCTGGGTGCTGGTGTCACCCCATCGCAATAACAGGCCCTGGCTCGGCGCCACCGAGCCTGCTGCGGCCGAAACCTTACCTGTGCATGATGCCGGTTGTCCGCTGTGCCCGGGTAATGTCCGCGCCAATGGCGAAGAAAATCCGCACTATGGCTATACCCATGTATTTACCAATGATTTTGGCGCCATTCTGCCAGCAAAGGTGCCGGCAAAACCAACAGCAGTCGACGCCTGTCAGGAAGCAGAACAGACCGATCCGTTGTTTCAGAGCCAGCTCGCTGATGGCGAATGCCGGGTGATTTGTTTCTCGCCACGGCATGATAAGACCCTACCGGAACTGAGCCACACTGAGCTGCTGGCCGTGGTGCAATGCTGGCAGCAGCATTATCTGGACTTAGCCAGCCACTACAGTTGTGTGCAGGTATTTGAAAATAAAGGTGCCATTATGGGCTGTTCGCAGCCGCATCCGCATGGACAAATCTGGGCCCATCCTTACTTATCCACCGAAATCGAGCAGGAAGATCAGCAGCAACTGACCTACTGGCAGCAACATGGTCGTGCTTTACTGGCTGATTATGTCGCAGCAGAGCGGCGCGATGGCCGCCGGCTGGTGTTTGAAAATCAGCATTGGTTAGTGGTGGTGCCCTATTGGGCCGCCTGGCCTTTTGAAACCCTGGTATTGGCCAAAGATGATCTACAACATCTGGGGCAACTGAATGACCACCAGGCCCGCGCGCTGGCCGAAGCCCTGCAAGTACTGACCTGCAAATACGACAATATTTTCCAGTGCAGTTTTCCTTATTCAATGGGTTGGCACAATGCGCCGGCAGGTCGCGATCCGATGCCGGCCGCAGGCGAAGCACACTGGCGGTTGCATGGCCATTTTTATCCACCGCTGTTACGTTCCGCCAGCGTGAAAAAACATATGGTGGGTTATGAAATGCTGGCTGAAAGCCAGCGCGATATCAGCCCGGAAACTGCGGCCGCCATTTTACAGGCCGCCAGCACGACTCACTACAAGCAAGGACTTTCTGATGACCAATGATCAACTGCTGCAACACTTTGCGGCCATGTATCAAGCCAGTGCCAACGGCATTGCGAGCGCACCGGGCCGGGTCAACCTGATAGGCGAACATACCGATTACAATCAAGGCTTTGTGTTGCCTTGTTCGCTGAATTTCCGTACCAAAGTACTGTTTCGCGCCAGAACTGATCGGCAACTGGTGGTCCATTCGCTGAATTATCCGGGCGAACACGATTCTTTTGCCTTGGATAAACCGGTGCCAGCCGGTCCATCCCAGTGGGGTAACTATGTACGGGCCATGGCTTTTGTGCTGCAACGCGCCGGCCATCAATTACCTGGCGCCGACTTACTGATTTACAGTGACGTGCCGCAAGGGGCTGGCTTATCCTCCTCGGCGGCACTGGAAGTGGCGGTGGGAGGGATGTTTAGTCAACTAGCCAATCTGCAGCTGAATCCGGAACAAATCGCCTTGTTTGGTCAGCAAGCCGAAAACGATTTTATGGACTGTCAATGCGGCATTATGGATCAGTTGATTTCAGCCAAGGGCCAACCCGGACAAGCGCTGATGATTGACTGTCAGGACTTAAGCAGCACGGCAGTGCCGGTACCAGCCGGACTGGCGCTGGTGATTATTAATTCTAATTACCCGCGTAAACTGGTGGATAGTGAATACAATCAGCGGCGGCAGGACTGCGAACAAGCCGCAGTTAAAATGGCAGTGCCAAGTCTGCGGCACGCCACGCTGGCGCTGCTGAACGCTCATCAGTCCGTGCTGACTGAGACTGAATTTAAGCGCGCCCGTCATGTCATCAGCGAAAACAGCCGGGTATTGGCGGCCGTCACCGCCTTACAGCAACAGGATATGGCCGCGTTACGCCAGTTGATGGCCGCCTCGCACCAATCCTTGCAACAGGATTTCGCGGTGACTGTGCCAGCCACTGACGGTCTGGTGGAGATTTGTCAGACGGCACTCGGTGAGCAGGCGGCAGCCCGCATGACCGGCGGCGGTTTTGGCGGCGCTATTGTCTGTTTATGCCCGACCGATGCCGTTGAGGTACTGACCAGCGCAGTACAAGCGCACTACCAACCGCGTTTTGGCTTACAGGCAGATATCTATGTTTGTCAGGCAGGTACAGGGTTAGCCGTTGAATTGCTCTGAGCACATGACTTGAAACACCACAGGCGCTGCGACTGAAAAGGACTGGCGCCAGCAACCACAGACCGGACTGAAGTCCGGCGTTACACGACCAGGGGAGAATCAAATGCCATCAAAAGCACGTTGTTACCTGCTGACACTCACCAGTACCTTGGCGCTCGCTAGTTTGTCGACCGCAGCCACTGAATCGGTGAGCGCCGAACAACTCTATCCAGCACTATCTGCTGAAGTGTTACCGGCACTGTCGGCGCGGGGCAGTTATCCGGTTGGGGTCAGCACCTTGACCATCACCAATCCGGCTCAGTTGGATCTAAATACACAAAGCTTAAAGGACAGACAGCTACGACTGGAAGTCTGGTACCCGGCACGTCAAGCGGCGGCCCTGACCAGCTATCAGAACCAGAGCCGCAGTGGCGTACCCTTTAGTCTCCAGGCCAATGCCAGCCGCGACAGCGCCATCGACCAAAGTGCCAGGTTTCCGTTGGTGGTGCTCTCCCATGGCTACACCGGTTACCGCACCATCATGTTTTACCTCGGCGAACATCTGGCTTCCCATGGTTATATTGTGGCAGCCATCGATCACACCGACTCCACCAATGCCGAAGTGGATATGAAAACAGCCCCTTTTGCCGGTTTTGTCAGTACCTTATTAAATCGCTCACGCGACCAGCAGTTTGTGTTATCCCATTTACGCAGCAGCAACACCTTTTTGCAGTCGCAACTGGATGGCACTAAAGCCGCAGTGATTGGCTATTCGATGGGTGGTTTTGGCGCCGTCAATACAGTCGGCGGTTGTTACGCCTTTTCGGGGGCCACTACAGCGGCTTTTACCGGCAGCAAAGATGAAAAACAAATCGCGCAGTTGCAAAAGTTACTCAATACCTGTGCCGGTGGCCAGGCAGCAGCAGAAGTCAAAGTCGATCCGGCCTGGAAAGCAGCGATCGCGCTCGCGCCCTGGGGCGGCCAACATCAATTGTTTGAGCCGCAATCATTACAACGGATCAAGGTACCCATGCTGTATATTGCCGGCGATCAGGATGATATTTCCGGTTACGATGGCATCCGCTGGTTGTTCCAACATAGCGGCAGTCAAGATAAATATCTGCTGACTTATCAGCAGGCCCGTCACAATATTGCGCCGCATCCGGCACCACAGGCCGCCAGCAGCACTGAACTGGACCTGGGTCATTATTATGAACCAGCCTGGTCCAGCCGCACCCTGAATGAAATCAATAAACATTTTGCGCTGGCGATGCTGGATTGCCATGTCAAAGCGGTTGCCAGTCAGTGCCGTTATCTGCAGTTGCCTGCCAGCCCGAACAGCAAAGATACCGCTGGCAAAGAGCTTGGTTTTACCGGCTTTGCCCCGCGTTATGCCACTGGCCTGTTATGGCAACAAGGCAATGGTCGTTGATAACCAGGACTCAGCACAGTGGCAATGCGGTTCGACCACGCCCTGCACGCCGCTTAACTGGTAAATAAACAGGTGACCCGCCTGGGGTTGTGCGGCCAATTGACTGGCCGTCAGCCCCAGCCTGGAGCTGGTCACGGCCAGCAAATCTAACCGGGGGCCACACAAGGCGACACTGGATGGCTGTGACACCGGCAGGCTCAAGGCTAAATCAATGCTGCCATCGGGCGCATAACGCACCACTTGACCGGCGCCCCAGTGGGCATTCCATAAATAGCCTTGTGCATCAATGGCTGAACCATCCGGATGGGCATTATCCGGGGTCTGGGCAAACAGTTGAGGCTGGCTGAGGTTACCGCTGTCGGGGCAAAACTGGTATTGCAGAATTTGATGTTTCGGTGAATCGGCATGGTACATCCGGCGACCGTCCAGACTCCAGCATAAACCATTCGAAATCGTCAGGCCCTGTAATCTTGGGATGGCACTGCCATTGGCCGCCAACTGATACAAACGGGCACTTTGCCGGGCAAAGCGCTCATCTTCCACCATAGTGCCAGCCCAGAACCGGCCTTGCCGATCAACCCGGCCATCGTTAAAACGCAAGCCACTGTTGGCTGACTCCGGCAGCGGTTTATCCAGCCACTGCATAGCGCCGGTCTGAAAGTTATATAAGGCAAAACCACAAGCAAAGGCTACCACCAGTTGATAAGGTCCGCCGTCCTGTAAAAAAGCAAAACTGCCTACCCGATGCGGCAAGGCAAAAGTTTCCAGTACCGCAGTTTGCAGTGCGTAACGTTGTAACAGCGCGCCTTCGATATCAATCCAATACAAAGCTTGTTGTGCCTGATGCCAGAGCACATTTTCACCTAAGATATTGCCTGCTGGAACGACAGCGAACAGCCCACTGACTTTTGTCCTGCTCACACCTGAATTCCTGTTTACCTATTGCCGCAGCAGCTTAACAAGAAATAAAGTTATCTTCATGCTTTAATAACGGCAAGACGACCAAATCCGCCACAGACACGACTATTGACTGCGATGCCCGCTGTGCTGTGACTGATTTTTTTTGCAAATTTCAGTTGCCAAGATCACGCTTTAACGGCAATCTGGTCATATTTATATGATAAATAACGAAGACCTAAAATGACATCATATCTACTCTCGATTGATCAGGGCACGACCAGTTCCAGAGCTATCCTGTTTTCCCTGGATGGCAAACCGCAGGCCTGTGCCCATGAAGAATTCACTCAGCATTACCCGGCGAATGGCTGGGTTGAGCATGACCCGGCCGATCTGTGGCAGACAGTGTTACGCACTTGCCGCCAGGTCATAGCCCAACAACAGATCAGTGCCAGCCAGATAGTGGCAATTGGCATAACCAATCAACGCGAAACCACCCTGGTCTGGGACAGAGCGACCGGTGAACCGCTGTATCAGGCCATTGTCTGGCAAGACAGGCGCACCACCGCCTATTGTGAAGCATTACATAGCGAGGCGGTCAGTCAGCTCATCGCCGACAAAACCGGTTTATTGCTGGATCCGTATTTTTCTGCCAGTAAAATTGGCTGGATCCTTGATCATGTGCCCGGCGCCCGCGAACGCGCCTGCCGTGGTGAACTGGCTTTTGGCACTGTCGATAGCTATTTATTATGGCAACTCACCGGCGGTCAGGTCCACCGCACTGATGCCACCAATGCCTCGCGCACTATGCTGTTTAACATCCATCAGCAATGTTGGGATGAAGAATTATTGCAGTTGTTTAATATTCCGGCCGCGCTGTTACCGGAAGTGATGGACAGCGCCGCCGACTTTGGCCGCTGTTTGCCCGAATGGTTCGGGGCTTCAATCCCGGTGTGCGGCATTGCCGGCGATCAACAAGCCGCGTTGTTTGGTCATGCCTGTTTTGAACAAGGCATGGCAAAAAGCACTTATGGCACCGGTTGTTTCCTGATGCTGAACACCGGTGATACGGCGTTAAAATCCAATAATAGATTGTTGACCACTGTGGCTTACCGGCTCAATGGCAAGGTCACTTATGCCATCGAAGGCAGTATTTTTATGGCAGGCGCCACCATGCAATGGATTGTCGAAGGGCTGAAACTGCTGCGCCATGCCGGCGAAAGTGAAGCCATGGTACAGGATGTGCCGCTGGATCATGGTGTGTTTCTGGTGCCGTCTTTTACCGGCTTGGGTGCGCCTTATTGGGATCCGAATGCCCGTGGTGCCATTCTTGGTTTAACCCGCGATTCCGGCATCAGCACTATAGTGGCAGCTGCGCTGCAGTCTGTTGGTTACCAGACCAAGGATTTACAAAAAGCGATGGAACGCGATGGCCTCAGACCCAAGGTGCTGCGGGTTGATGGCGGTATGGTGAAAAACAACTGGGTGCTGAGTTTTCTGGCCGATATTCTTGGTGCTGTGGTCGAGCGGCCGCAGATTATCGAAACCACTGCGCTTGGGGTAGCTTATCTCGCCGGGTTACAGGCCGGCGTCTTTGCCTCAACCGCCGAATTGGCAACGCTGTGGCACTGCGAACGGCGTTTTGAGCCAAGTATCAGTGTGGAACAACGGAATCAGTTGTACTGTAAATGGCAGCATGCAGTGGCCCAGGTCCGACTCTAACCAGCCTCATCCAGCTGCCAACCAAAATCGTCCCCCAGCAGTTGACAAGGCTGCTGGGTCGATGTTGGCTGGGCGTAATGGGCTGATAAGTGTGAGAAAAAACTCACTGTTCAGACCAATTGCCGCTTGTTTTTTGCCTGATCTAGCCATTATCATGAGATATATATTATTTGTATGATAATTAAGGTGGGACAGATGAGCGCGACAGAAGCAGAAATTGATCTGCTGGTGATCGGGGGTGGCATCAATGGCACCGGTATTGCTGCCGATGCCGCGGGTCGGGGCTTAGCCGTCTGGTTATGTGAGCAGCAGGATCTGGCAGCAGCCACTTCATCCAATAGCAGTAAACTGATCCACGGTGGTTTACGTTATCTGGAACATTATGAATTCCGTCTGGTGCGGGAAGCGCTGGCAGAGCGGGAAGTGCTGTTAAAAAATGCGCCACACATTATGTGGCCACTGTTATTCCGGTTGCCGCATCAACCGCATTTAAGACCGGCCTGGCTCATCCGGTTGGGGTTGTTTTTATACGACAACCTGGCGAAACGGTTAACCTTACCGGCCTCGCGCGGTATCAAGTTTGGTGCTGACAGTCCGTTACAAGGGCAAATCAGCCGCGGTTTTGAATATGCCGATGGCTGGGTTGATGATGCCAGACTGGTAGTGCTGAACGCCATAGCTGCCCATCAGCATGCTGCCCGTATTCTGACCCGGACCCGTTGTGTTGCCGCCCGCCGGATGCAGGACCACTGGCTGGTCACGCTGCAACCCCAAGCCCTGGCCGGACAAGTGACGCCACCCGTCATCATGCTGAAGGCCAAAGCCATCGTGAATGCGGGCGGCCCCTGGGTGGCCCAGTTATTCAGTGACGCCCTGACGGAAAAAAGCCCACAACAGATCCGGCTGGTGAAAGGCAGTCATATTGTGGTGCCCAAGCTGCACGATCAGCCCCATGCCTACATGCTGCAAAATCAGGATCAGCGGATTGTGTTTGTCATTCCTTATGAGCAGCACTTCTCATTAATTGGCACCACAGATGTCGAATATGAAGGTGATCCGGCAGCTGTTGCCATCAGCCCGGCTGAAATTGATTATTTACTGCAGATCAGTAACAGTTATTTCAAACGCCAGCTTAGCCGCAGCGACATCGTCCATAGTTTTTCCGGTGTCAGGCCGCTATTAGATGATGAGTCTGTCAATGCACAGGCCGTTACCCGCGACTACAAACTGGAGCTCAGTGCTGTGGAACAACAGCTGCCTTTGTTATCGGTGTTTGGTGGCAAAATTACCACTTACCGCAAACTGGCTGAAGCTGCCGTCGACCGGTTGGCGCCGTTTTTTCCGGCGATGACCGCACGCTGGACTGCCGACACACCTCTGCCTGGTGGTGATTTTGCCAACAGCCAAAGCCTGGCGCAACAACTGCAATTACAGTATCCCTGGCTGCCGCTGGCCATCCGGCAAAGATATCTGCGCAGTTACGGCAGTCGCAGCCATTTATTGCTGTTAAGGGCACAAAGTGTGGCTGATTTAGGTGAACATTTTGGCGCAGGCTTATACCAGGCCGAAGTGGATTATCTGTGTCAGTATGAATGGGCATTGCAGGCCGAGGATATTCTGTGGCGGCGCAGCAAACTGGGTTTACAACTGGAGGTGGCTCAGCAGCAAAGACTGCAGCAATATCTGCAAGCAACAACGCAACAACAACAACCTCCAGCGCGGCAATTGGCTTAGGCTATCGCTGGCAGGGTGCAGGCAGTTGCACTCACTTTTATTGCCAAGGATCCGGTTTTGATGCTCCCAATGCGGCGTTAATCCGGCATCAGTTGTTGCGCCAGCGCGACTCGGGCAAAACCGGCCAAAGTCGCGGCGGTGACATCAATCGACACAGTATCAATCGCCATGCTGGTCAGCGCCTGGCTAAAACACTGCCGCAACATCGGATTGCCAATCAGCACCACTTCCGGCGGAAATTGCCACTCTAATGCCTGCATGGCCGCTTTGATATCACTGCCAATCAACAGCCCGGATAAATAAGCCCGGCCTTCAGTGGCCGAGTCTCCGGCAAATAACTGGCGGGAACGCACACTAAACAAGGTATGCAATAAATCGGGCTGCTGCTGGTGCAGACTGTAGGCAGCGCCAAGAGAAAAACTATGCCAGCAAAACGGCTCCGTCTGCGGCAGTTTGGGCAACAACACGCTCTGATGGCACAATAAATCAAACAATTCACCGGTCAGCGCTGTTTTGAAATATTCAATCACGCCATCTCTGAGCAGCACCCATTTGGTATGAGTGCCGGGTAAACATAACAAATGCTCGCCTTGCTCATATTCAGGATACATCTGGCATAAACCAAGAATTTGCAGCTCTTCACCGCGCATGGCATCAAATTGCTGACCGGGTAAACGGCAACTTAAACCCGGCATGATGCTGATTTGATAATGATCGCAAGCGAGCGGCTGCGGATGTTGCAGAATTTGTTCTGGCCGGATTGGGCAGGCCAGATAAGCCGTTTCCAGCCAGCCAATACTGGAACCAATCTGGCCAGCCAGATAGACGGGTAACGGACCATATTGCGTCAGCCAGGGACTAATCAACGTCAGTAAAGTCGATTTAAAATCAGTCTGGACTTTTTTCACGCCAGGCCCGGTCAGACTGCCCAGCACTGTCACTTCACCACTGCGACTGAGTTGACAACAATAAGCCCGCAGATGACTGGTGCCCCAATCGACCGCAATATAACAGCACAAAACCGGCTCCTGCTGCCGCAATCAAACTCTCCCGCCGTCAATACAAATAGCCTGACCTGTGATCAACGCACTTTGGTCGGACGCCAGAAACAGTGCCAGATTAGCCACATCCTGCGGCTTGATAAATTGTTTTAATGCAGCCGCTGCCAGCCATTTTTCCTGCTCGTCCGGCGTGAACCAACTGGCCAGTTGACGTTCAGTCGCAACCCAACCTGGTAAAATCGCATTGACTCTGATGCCATCGGCACCAAAGTCTTTGGCCAGCGCTTTGGTCAAACCAATCAAGCCGGCTTTGGCGGTGACATAACCGGCCATTTCCGGCTGACCAGACAACGCATTAATAGAACTAAAATTGATGATGCAACCTTGCTGCTGCGCACGCATCAGCAAAAAAGCGGTCTGAGCGGCAAAAAAGGCCGGGTCCAGATTCACCTGCATACATTGTTGCCAATCACTCACTGACACCTCAGGACTGGGCTGGCGTCTGTCATTAGCAACATTATTAATCAGCACATCCAGCCCGCCCAGAGCCGCCGCTGCATCCTGTAAGGCCTGCTGCAATAACGCCGGTTTAGTCACATCCACAGCCCGGAACCATAGAGGTTCAGCACATTGCGCTTGCAACGCTTCGGCCGCAGCAGTATCAATATCAATAAAAGCCACTTTGGCCTGTTGGGCGGCAAAACTACGCACCATGGCAGCACCAATACCAGTAGCGCCGCCGGTAATAAACACAACTTTCTGTTTCAGGCTGGGATAGAACGTGGCTGCAGTCACCTGAATGTCTCCGGTTTTATCTGATTTAATCATTGTGCCTGTACAAAGGAGCCGAAAATACAACAACGATGAAAATAAAAAATATGTTTTAAAAATAATAAATTGACTACAATAACAATAAAAATAATGGCCAAAAAGCCAACAGTCAGAAAAAGTTATATCATATCTGCAGGTATTTTAATATGATATATTATGTTAACGAAAATTCAGGGATAGCTGCAGATGAAGACTGAACCAAGACAGAATTTAACCCATCAACTGACGCATGATTTGGGTTTAGCCATAGTGCAGGGGGTTTATCCAGTTGGCACAGGTTTACCTTCAGAAGCAGATCTTTGTATTGAATATGATGTCAGTCGCAGCTCAACCCGCGAAGCAGTAAAAATGTTATCGGCCAAAGGGCTTATTTCATCAAGGCCCAAACAAGGCATCCGGGTATTACCAGAAAGCAGCTGGAATATGTTTGATACGGATGTATTAAAGTGGATCCTCAGCAGCAAACCTTCGCTGGCATTGCTGAAAGAATTTACCCAGGTGCGGGTAGCGCTGGAACCCCAAGCCGCCGCGCTGGCTTCAGTGACAGCCACTTATCAACAATTGGAAGCCATTGAAAAAGCCCTGGCACGGATGGTCGAAGCTGAACAAGGACTGGATGACCCACTGGAAGCCGATATCGCCTTTCACACTAGTATTCTGGCGGCCAGCAATAACAGATTTTTTCTGCAACTCACTGAATTTATTAGTACGGCTCTGCGGGTCAGTATTCGCTACACCAATAGGATCAAAGGGGTACCTGGCGCAGACGTGCAAAAACACGCTGACATTCTGCACACCATTAAATCACGCAATCCGGAACGGGCGAAAAAAGCGGTCGAAACCATTCTGGACGAAGCACTGGAACTGATTGAATCTAAACTGGAATAAATGGCCATCAGCTTAAGCGCTGACGGCTATTTCGGA
The DNA here is from genome assembly GCF_059620065.1 of Rheinheimera sp. B2H12. Taxonomy (NCBI): domain Bacteria; kingdom Pseudomonadati; phylum Pseudomonadota; class Gammaproteobacteria; order Chromatiales; family Chromatiaceae; genus Rheinheimera; species Rheinheimera sp. B2H12. Next base: position 4,515,880 of record NZ_CM184363.1, read on the forward strand.
TGCGCTGGCTTAGACAGCCTGCAGTTCAAACACCAGTGCAGTTTGTGGATGGGTGATTGGCATTTGCAAACCAAACTGCATCAGGGCTTCGCCTGTCATCACTGCGCCTTCAATTTTACTCAGCACTGAGGCTGAATATTCTTTCAGTTGCAACGGCCACAGCAGGCTGATGCGATAGGACTGCTGCGGCAATAAGCCAACAAAACGATATCTGGGCGGCATAGTCCGGGCAGTTTCCGTCACACTGTTATAAGCAAACAGGGCTTTGTGCTTTTCAGGCGCCACCAAACCAAAATTGAGGCTATAACCATCCGGATCTAACCGGTACAAGTCGGCATTGTGGATAAATTCACGCTGCGACTTATGCAAAGCAATGGCGGCTTTCAGGGCCTGGCTTTCAGCCGTGGTTAATTCGCGCGGATCCATTTCAATGCCCATATGACCGAACATGGCGACCGCTGCGCGCATTTCCAGGCTGATCCGACGGCCGGTAATATGGCAATCTCGTGGCCCGACATGTGCTCCCATCACATCCGATGGGAAAAAGAACGAACAACCACGCTGAATTTGCAATCTGTCTAAGGCATCGTTGGAATCCGAGGTCCAGACGCGGTCGGTATGGGCCAGCGCACCATAGTCAACTCTGGCACCGCCAGAGGAACAACTTTCAATTTCCAGGCCGGGATGTGCTGCTTTGAGTTTATCCACCAGCGCATACCAGGCCAGTGTTTGCTGGTGCACTGCCGGCTGACCGATACCGTTGCCCGGATGATTCAGATCACGGTTGATATCCCATTTGATATAAGCAATCTGCGGGTACTGCCGCAAAATCGCATCAATGGCAGCAAACAAATACTGACTGACTTCAGGCCGGCTCAGATCCAGCACCAGTTGATTGCGAAAGCGCAGTTGCTGATTATTGGCGGTACTGAGCACCCAATCCGGATGCGCCCGATACAGATCACTGTCGGGATTGACCATTTCCGGTTCAAACCAGAGGCCAAATTCCATCCCCAGCGCATTGACATGACTGATCAGCGGCGTCAGTCCTTCAGGATAAATACTGTGATCGACAGTCCAGTCCCCCAGCCCGGCATAATCGCCACGCCGGCCTTTAAACCAGCCGTCGTCCAGCACAAAACGTTCGACCCCAAGTTCTGCCACTACCTCAGCCAGTTGCTTTAAGGTTGCTACATCATGGTTAAAATAGATGCCTTCCCAGGTGTTGTAATGCACAGGCCGTGGTTTTTGCCGTTGCGCCTTGCTTAATAGCTGTTGCCGGACAAAACGGTGGAAATTACGCGACAAGGCACTAAAGCCATCTGCTGCATAAGAGGCATATAAAGTTGGACTCTGGTAACCTTGCCCCGGCTGCAAAGCCAGCTCGCCAGGTAACAATAGTTCACCCATCTGCAGGTAACTGCGGCCATCGGCCAGTAATTCCAGCCGGGTGCGGTGATTGCCGGACCAGCCTAAATGAAAACCATAACACTCACCCTGCTGCTCGCCAGTGTGCGGACTGTGCAGCAACAGCGCCGGGAAATTATCATGGGAGGTTTTGCCTTTGCGGTTTTCACGCAAAAAACTGCCTAGAAATAAATCAATATCACGACGCTGGAATTCATTCGACCAACGTCCTTCAAAACTGGTTAACCGGGTCAGGTGATCCGGTAATTGCAGCGTCGGTGCAGCACACCAATGCACTTGCATCTGATGTGCCGACAGGTTACGCACTGCAGTCCAGGCTGCGAGCACATCAGTGGCCGGGTCCAGCGTCAAATGATGCGTCAGTTCAATGCCACGCAGGCTATCAAGACTCACAAGTTCGACACTGTGCTCAGATAACCGGCGCACCTCGGTCAGCTGTGGCCCGACCGACCAGGCCAACTGCTGATCAGATAGTTCCAGACCCGGCGCACCGGTAAAACCTTCGGCATTGAGCGGCGACAATGACACTGGTGCTTCCAACACCGGCGAACATTTTGCTTCCTGCCGGCTGGCCAAGATTGACAACATTTCGCCTTGCGTCTGTGCAGACAAGCGGACACCAAAATACAACAGCGCCGGCGTCCGCTGCCGGCAATCTAGGATCAAAGTTAACTTAGCACTATGTAAACTAATAAAAGCTTCAGGACTCGTCATGCAGCAACATCTCCACGGCAACCGCCGTATCTAAATTTCAGAAATTTCAGGACAGCCACCTTTTAAAACCCAATTCAGGACAGCCACCTTTCAGCAATAATTGATGGCTGTCCTGTTTCTCAACTGTAGTCCTGTTTCTCAACTGCAACTCAAGGTGTTGCGAAAACAGTGGTTAGTAAACAGGCATAGGATTAGACAGTCACCACAAATAATAATAGTATATATCATACAAATTAACGTTGCGTCCAGCTGGTCTGGCTGGAGCGTCATTCATCGCCGTTCAGCAGGTTGTTGGCGGCAACAAGGAGCAAAACATGTTAGGTGTATGTTATTACCCGGAGCATTGGCCGGAAGCGATGTGGGCGACTGATGCCAAAGAAATGGCTGAACTTGGCCTGAAATATGTGCGGATCGGCGAGTTTGCCTGGTCGCGGCTAGAATCTGCCCCTGGTGTTTTTCATTTTGACTGGCTGGACCGTGCCATTCAGACACTGGCCGACGCGGGTTTACAGGTGATCATGTGTACCCCGACAGCCACACCACCCAAGTGGTTGATTGATTTATATCCGGATATTCTGCCGGTTGATATTAAAACCGGTCACAGCCGTGGTTTTGGCTCACGCCGGCATTATGATTTTTCCAGTGAAAACTATCGCCGGGAAGCGATGCGGATCTCGACAGTGCTGGCGCAGCGTTATGGTCTACATCCAGCAATTTGTGGCTGGCAGACCGACAATGAAATCGCCTGTCATGATACCACCCACAGTGGTTCCGCCAATGCCAGAACAGCGTTCCAACACTGGTGCCAACAGACTTATGGCGATATCGACCGCCTAAACACCGCCTGGGGCAATGTGTTCTGGTCGATGGAATATCAGAATTTCAGCCAAATCGAATTACCCATCCTGGCTGTCACTGAAACCAGTCCATCGCATCAGCTGGCTTACCGGCGTTTCAGCTCGGATCAAGTGGTCAAATTTCACGATGAAATGATCGCGATTTTGCGCCAATATGCGCCAGGTCAGTTTATCACCCACAACTTTATTCCGATGCACGATACGCAGACGGACAACTTCGCGCTGGCGAAAAATCTTGATTTTGTCAGTTATGACAACTATCCGCTTGGCCGCACCGATCTGTTTTTTGCCAATGCGCCAGCCAACGAATTTAAACGTTTTATGCGCACCGGCCATCCGGATTTTTCCAGTTATGCTTTTGACCAGAGCCGTGGTATCAGTCAAAGTGGTTTTTGGGTGATGGAGCAACAACCTGGCCCGGTGAACTGGGCACGGCATAACCCCAGACCAGAAGCGGGTATGGTTCGGCTTTGGACCTGGCAAGCCTTTGCGCATGGTGCTGATACTGTCTGTTACTTCCGTTGGCGTCAGGTACCTTTTGCCCAGGAACAAATGCATGCCGGCATTAAACGTAACGATAACTCCCCTGCCAGCGCTTATGCCGAAATAGCCAAAGTTCGCGACGAATTAGCCTTAGTATCTGATTTAACAACACAACAAGTGCAGGCTAAAGTTGCCATCGTCATGACCACAGAAAATCAGTGGGTCACTGAAATTGAACGTCAGGGTGACAGTTTTAATCAGCACAGAGTTGAGTTCAGCTGGTACAGCGCACTGCGCCAGTTAGGCTTGGCCGTTGATTTTATCTCGCCGGACAGTGAGTTAACGGGTTATCAATTGGTGGTGGCGCCTTGTTTGCCAATCGTCAGCCAGGCTTTTGTTGATCGCTGTAAAGCGAGTCAGGCCCTGTTGGTGTTTGGTCCGCGTTCAGGCGCAAAAACGGCTGAATTGTCACTGGTGCCACAACTAGGTCCAGGTTTGTTGCAGCAATTAGTGCCGGTTAAAGTGCTGAGTACTGAAACCATCAGACCGGATTGTTACGAAAGCCTGCACTTTACCGATGCCAGCGCTGCGTCAGCCCAGTATCAAAGTACCAGTTGGCGCGAAGAGTTGGCAGTGCCGGCTGATGTGACAGTACTGGCGCGTTACCATGATCAAAGTCCGGCGGTGGTGCAACATGGCAATTGCTGTTATGTCGCGACCTTAACCTGTCAGTCCTTCCTGCTGGAGCTTTTTGCCAAGCTCGCCACTGCACAACAAATCCCGCTGTTGCGTCTCAACGACGACCTGCGTGTGGTGCAACGTGGCGCGCTGCAATTTGTCTTTAACTATGGCAGTGGCAGCCATAGTTTCGATGCGCCGGCAGGTGCCAGCTTCCTGATCGGTTGCAGCCAGCTCGCGCCATTTGATGTGGCCGTCCTGCAACTCGCCACAACCAATGGCTGATTGAGCCCTGACAGGTAGCCTGTATCAGCTAGCCTGTACCAGCCAGCCTGTCCCTACCGCCAGGCCGTACCCATAAAAAAGCCGCAGATTTTGACTGCGGCTTTTTGGTTGATGGCTTGCTCAGACCTGCTTTATGGCTGTCTCAGAACTGCTTAGCGAAGCGGCTCAGCGACTTTCTGGTAGTGGCTCTAACCGGCCTGACCAGGCCGTCTGTTTACCGAAAGCGAACTTATTCAACAATAAGGCAAAGGCAACACAGCTGAACAAGGTCACTGGCATCAGATGGATATAATGCCAACTGGAATAGAAAGGAGAAAAACTGAAGGTCAGCGAACCATACAGCAAGACGCCAAACAACACAGCCGCAATAGCAGCACGGGCATCAACATTTTTAAACAATAAACCGACAATAAAAATCGACAGGATCGGCATGCTAAGCAGACCATTCAGTTGCTGCAGCAAATTAATAATACTGTCTGCTTGTTGATAGACCGGCACCAGGATCAGCGTCAACAACGTCAGCGCCACAGTGACAAAACCACTGAGTTTAATCACATCCGGATTTTTCTTTACATAAGCCTCGTGAATATCACAGACATACAAAGCAGTCGCCGAATTGAGCAGACTGTTATAGGTCGACAATACGGCCGCCGCCATCGCCGCGGCAAAAATACCACTGAGCCAGCCTGGCATCAGGTCGCCCACGATGCGGCCATAAGCACTATCCCCAATGTCGCCATATAACTTGTAAGACACTATACCTGGCACCACCACAATAGCCGGCACCACCACAATACGAATAATCGCCGCCGCATACACGCCTTTTTGCGCTTCTTTCACACTGGGTGCCGCCATCGCCCGCTGAGTGATCGTCTGATTGGTGCCCCAATAATACATCTGAATAAAAATCATCCCGGTCAGCAGCGTTGGCCATGGCAAGGGTGAATTTTCATCGCCAATCAGCGTCAGCCGTTCGGCCGGGATGCCGGAGAAATCAAAATTAATCGCCACCAGCGCCAGGATCACCACCAATACCGCCATGCCCAGTACTAGCACGCCATTGTAAGTGTCAGAAACCGCGACAGCCCGCAAGCCACCAAAAAAGGCATAGACAGCGCCAACCAGAGCAAAAATGGTGGCGATATACATCAAAGGGATATCCACTTTGAACATGGTTTGCATCAATAAGGCACCGGAGTAAATCACCGCCGGCATATAAATCAGGGCGTTGCCGAGGAAAAATAACCCACCAATCACAGCACGGATATGTTTGTTGTGATAACGTTTTTCCAGCAATTCAGTGGTGGTGGTGCAGTTATAACGGTAGTACACCGGAATAAACACTTTGGCCAGAATAATCAGCCCTAACACAGCGGCTAACTCCCACCAGACCAATAATGCCATCTGGTTACCATTCATCCCAACCAGTTGATCGGTACTTAAATTGGTCAAGGTGATCGACCCTGCGACAAAAATCCAGCTCAGGCCACCGCCGGCCAAAAAATACTCTTTGTTCTGGTTCTGTTGTTGCCGATTCTGACCGCGGCATTTCAGATAGGTTAACCAACCGATGAGGGCGGTCACCAGGGTAAATACAATAAACTGGAGCTGATTATCGGACATAGCAAAAATAACCTCTAAAAAAATTTACAAAAATGCTGCTGAAACCTCAGGCGGCAATAACAGACCGGCTAAGCTCCAACCGGACGCTTTTCACGCCAGGCAACTCAGGCCGCTGGTTATGCCGGCGGATCAAGCCATTTAACTGATAAATCGACATCAAGATGCCATGTAATAACGCCAGATAACCTTGTTGCTGTAATTGGCTAAGTTGCTCCAGGCTCAGACTTTGCAGCTTGTCTTCATCGACAGTAGCCAGACCCTGAATGGTTTGCAGGCTGCCGTCCTGCATCTGCAACACCAAATCCACAGCTTTGAGTAACTGCCACTGCACTAAAGTGCGGCAAAATTGGTAAGTCAGAAAATCCTGCTGTACATCCGCGCCGAGCAGCGCGCGTTGCCGGCTCAGATACAAGGTAGGTTGGCCGTTGCCGTCAAATAAAGCATCGCCTAAAGGCACAGCCGGGTCTGTCGCTGCTGCTGTATCGAAGGTCTGTGGCGCAGCACACAATGCTGTTAAATCAACGCCTAAACGTTGTTCAGCCACTGCCGGGCCGCCGAGCGAAAATAACGGATAAGTCTGCAAACACATCGGCAGATAGAGCGCTTGCCACTGCGCCTGTTGCACCCATAAATTCTGACCTGGCACAAAACTGCACAAAGCTGACACCAGATACTGTCCATTGCTGGCTCGGCTGAAAAAAACCGGCAGATCACAAAGAACCCGACCTATTTCATGCGCCCGCAGATTCAATAAATGTTGCCGGGCAGCATAACTGCCAGCCGCAGTCGCAGGCACGATCAGCTGTTGCACTGTGGCTGGATTTAATTCGGTGATGTCCATGCTTAACCTCGGGTTCCGGCCAGCCACTGCTCGATGTAAGCGCGGTGTGGCGGTAGACTTTGTAACAGTTGCGCCGTCAGTTGCTGATTACGGCGCAGAATTTGGCTGGCTTGCTGCTGTTGCTGGTACAAATAAGACTGCGGGGAAAAATCCGGTTTAAAGCCCATGCCATACAACACATATTGATAACTGGCGGCCGGGAACAACTCCAGAGCGCTCGGAAAGTCTGCAATCACCGGGCCGCGATGACGCCACAACGCCAGATCTTCCTGTAAAGAAGATGGCCAACTGGCAACATCCAGATGAGCTTGCCAATAAGGCTCTGGCCTTTGCGTCAACATATAATGTAGTTTCAGAAAATCTAAAATACGTTGCCAGCGATAGTCCATTTGCTGATTAAAACGTTTCGCCACCAGCGGCATCAAACTGCGATCTGCCGGCAAGTTGTCAGCGACAAAACGGGCTGAGATTTCCACCAGCATAATGGCGGTAGCTTCCAGCGGCTCGACAAAACCGGCTGCCATGCCAATAGCCACACAGTTATGCTGCCAGAATTTCTGCCGGTAACCACTTTGATAACTGATTTTGCGGGCACTCACCCCCTCAGCTGCCGGTCCAAGATAACGTCGCAGATTGTGCTCAGCTTCATCATCGCTGAGAAACCGGCTGGCGTAGACATGACCCACACCACGGCGGTGCGTCAGACCAATATCCCAAATCCAGCCAGCATTTTGCGCTGTGGCAATGGTATGACATGCAACAGGCGCATCTGGCGTAGCATATGGCACTTGCATCGCCAGTGCACTGTCATTAAATAAAAGGTGATCAACAGGTTGGAACGGTACCTGCAAAGCCTGCCCCAATAACAAGGATGCAAAACCAGTGCAATCAACATACAAGTCTGCCCTCAGCGGCAAGCTTTGTCCGCTGAGCTGTAACCCGGCAATACTGCCATCGGCAGCCAGCATCACCTGTTGCACTGTGGCAACAAGGTGCTGTACGCCCAACTTCGTTTTGCAGTGTTGTTTCAGTAAATCGGCAAAAGCACCGGCATCCAGATGATATGCATAATTACACTGGCCCTGGTATTCGCTGTCCGCCAAAGTTCGGGGCGCCAGTCCGGCTTCACAAATCTGCTGTTGAAAATTGCAGCTTTGGGCGTACTGACTGATATCGTCAACATAAGGCGCTAAATCAAGCCGGCCGTAACCCAGCGGTAAGGTAAAAGGATGGTAATAAAAATCGCCGTTGCCATGCACCCAGTCAACAAATTTGCCGCCTTGTTTAAACACGGCATGACAGGCACTAAATAAATCCTGCTCTTTTAAACCAATTTGTTGCAAGGTATTTTTCATCGTCGGCCAGGTCCCTTCGCCGACGCCGACACTGGCAATATCGGCTGATTCAACCAGTATCACCCGCAGCCCGTCCGGCTGCTGACTTTGATGCTGTGCCGCAATGACTGCCGCCGCTAACCAGCCGGCAGTACCGCCGCCCACAATGACCACTGTTTTCACTGCCTGTGTCATGGTTCTGCTCACGTATAATAAAAATATGCTGCTAGAAGGTAACACTTCAGCGATGCTGACAACAGGGTGGTTTCGACCGACCTGAATGTCGTATCTGAATCAAATCATGCAGATACCTGACCTCGTTAAGTGTTGCTGCCATCAGGGTTGTCGGTACAACCCTGCCAGTGGTGGCGCTGATGATGATCAGCACCACCACTGGTTTCAGTGCTTAAAATGAACCACGCACACCGACAGCATAACGGGAACCGTTATCTTCAATCGAGTAGATCTGATTACCAAAACGACCGGTTTGGACCAGTTCCTCTTCAGTAATGTTGATGCCTTCAATGAAGATAGTCAGGTAGTCGTTATAGTCGTAACTGGCGCTGATATCCCACTGACCAAAGGTCTTGGTATTAATAGGCTCACCGTTAAAACCGTTATCCAGCGCACGCAGGAAACCTTCTCTGTTATTAAAGGCAATCCGGGCCTGCCAGACATCCTGTTCATAGAACAACACCAGGTTTTGTGAATCGCCTAAACCTTCCAGCGCAAAACTCTGGGTGCTGTCTGCTGTGACATTCAGGTCGCTATCAACCACGGTAGCATTGGCTGTCACGCCAAAACCGTTGTCAAACATGTGGGTTAACGCCACTTCATAACCGGTGATACGGGCTGTTTCACCATTTTGTGGCCGGCTGACGGTGTACACTTCAGAACTGCCATTCAGTTCATTGGTGGTGCCCACGACCGGATTGGCGCAGAGGGCCGAATTGGTCAGGCTACAACCAAAAGCAGGACCGGTTCTGTCCGTCATGTTGTAAGTTTCACTGCCAGTCAGCGTGATAATAAAATCTTCCACTTCCTTGTTAAAGACGGCAAAACTAAACAGGTTGGCATCGTTGTAATACCATTCGTACGACAGATCCCAGTTTTGCGCCTGGAATGGCTTCAACGCAGGGTTACCGCCGCTGGCACTGAGGTTTTGCCGGCGTGGTTCGTTAAAGGTGGTGGCTGGCGACATCTGTGACATGGTCGGGCGCGTGATCGTATCGTAACTGGCAAAACGCAACACCATGTCATCGGCAATGCCGAGTTTGATATTCAGCGTTGGCAACAGATTGGCGTAGCTGGTGCCTTGGGTGATATCTGTGGCCGGACCAAACACACTGGCGAATAAAGTGGCGTCTGTGGTTGGGATCAAGTCAGTGACAAAACTCTGTACTGCAGCCACATCCACATTAGTACTGGCATAACGGGCGCCCATATTCACAGTCAGTGGCATATCCGCCAGATCGTATTGCAGGGTAAAATCCATATACAAACTGGTGATGTCTTCGTTGATGGTGTAACGGTTATTCCGCAGCGTCGGGTTAATGGCAAAACCATTATCGGCCAGATATTTCACCATCAGATCGCCATCATACGAATAAAACGTATTGATAAGGCCTGGGAAGAAGTTCTTGGCGGTAAATGGCTGGAAGTTAATCGCATCCAGCGGCGCAGCTTTACCATAACCACAGAAAGTACAAGGCGAGTCGTATTTCTGGAAGCTGGATTTTTCCCGTTCCTGCCGGTAAATACCAAAGTTGGCTTTTTCAAATACAGTATGATCTGGCAGATATTCAAAGTCGGCTTTGAACTCATTAATTTCATCCAGATTACTGAACTGATTACCTTTTTCATTGACGTGCATCCGGGCACGATTCGCATCCGGCAAGGAACCTCCGACAAAACCATCATGGGCGACTGTCGGAATAGCGCCTGTGGCATCAAAGGTATAGTTGTTGATCATCCCCACCACGTTAAAACGGTCACGGCCGGCACGGTCGTTTTCCGCAGAAGTGGTTGAAGCGTCAAACTCAGCGGTCAGCTTGTCATTAATTTTCCATTCCACGTTCAAACCAAAAGCATCATTACTGATATCACGGGAATTACGGGTGTGGGAAACGAAGTCTGTCGCTGGATTACCACTGCCCTGATGCAAGCCAATTTCCTGCGTGAACTTTAATAAAGTGCCGGTTGCCGGGTCAATCTGGCCACTGCCAACCCGGTCCGATTCAAACCAGGAGGCTAAATCTGTCACTTGTGAATCGACTTCAAACTTGGAGACTAAGCCATCCAGGGTGATGGTGACATCTTCGGATGGTGCATACTGTAAGACCAGACTAGCATTGGTGCGGTCACGCTCTTGCTGATCAATAATCTGATCCCAGTTGCGCGGAATATAAGCATTACTGAACAACACGCCATCCCGGGCGTTTGACACCGTTTGGCCACCCATCCAGCCAGCGGTCGCGATTTGGTTAATTTGTACCTTACGTTGCTGATGGCTGACTGCCAGCAGCACGCCAAAAGTATCATCGTTAAAGGTGTTGCTGACTAACAAAGATGCTGCCGGAGAAATTTCTTCGGACAAACTTTCGTACATGCCTTTGACAGAACCGACAATCCGTAAATCATCAAAATCAAAAGGCCGGGCTGTGGTGACATTGACAGTACCACCGATACCACCTTCCTGCAGTTTCGAAGAAGTGGATTTAAACACTTCAGCACCGGTGATTTGGTCAGCGGCCAGCACATCGAAGTTAAACTCACGACCAGCACTTTCAGTGGCAAACTGACGACCATTCACCAATACAGTGTTAAATTGCGGGCCAAAACCACGAATGGTTACCGCCTGGCCTTCACCACCACTGCGATCAATCGACACACCGGTGATGCGCTGCAGCGATTCAGCCACGTTTAAATCCGGAAATTTACCCAGATCTTCGGCGTTGATACCATCTGACACCATAGAAGAGTTCTTTTTCCCTTCCATCGCAGATTTCAGGCTGCTGCGGATACCACGAACCGCGATCACTTCAATTTGTGGTTCTGCGGCTTGCTGTGCCGCCGTCTGTACTTGCTGAGGCAAATCCCCTGCCACTGCAGTGCCTGTTGCCAGCACAGCAGCGACCGCCAGGCTCAGTGCACTACGTTTGGCGAAGGATTGACCTTCAGACCAGCCGGAAGTTACGTTCTTTGTTTTTGTCATCTTACAACACCCCTGTCTTTTGTTGTTTTATTGCCATTGCTTTTTATTAAGCTTATTTATCTTATAAATACTTCAATTATGACTAAAGTTCAACCTTTTTAGCCGCGCAAAGGCCAAACAATGTTGAAAAAAGCAGCATTTTGTCGCTGCAAAGGTCAAACTGGACAACCTAGAATTCAGGACAGCCATCAAATCCAGTTGCCATTACATCGGCACAAAATCCATACAAACCGGCACTAGCGCCCTGCTCGATTGGTTGCAGTCCTGAAAATCAGCCCCCTCAATTCAGGACAGCTACCAAATCCTGTTGCTATAACATTGACACAAACCCACTAAAACAGGTGCGGACTCACAGTCTTGATGGGTGGATGTCCTGAAATCCAACACTGAAAATCAGCCCCCTCAATTCAGGACAGCCACCAAATCCTGTTGCTATAACATTGACACAAACCCACTAAAACAGGTGCGGACTCACAGTCTTGATGGGTGGATGTCCTGAAATCCAACATCAGCCCCAGACAACAGGAAAAACTATATCTTATTGAATTTATAAATTATTTCTTGTTTATATTGCAGCCCTTTGGTCAATACCACTGAAGGGAACTCGGGCTGATTAGGTGCATCTGGCCAATACTGTGCTTCAAGACATAAGGCCTGACGTCGCTGATGAGGTGCCGTCAAAAAGTTTCCGCTATAAAATTGCAAACCTGGTAATGTGCTGAAGACCTCTAATTGCACGCCACTGGCTGGGGCAAATAATCGAGCCACCAAGCGAGCTTCACTTTCAGTCTCAGCCCCAACATCATCGCCACGAACAAAACAGTGATCAAAACCCGATGCCTGCATTAATTGAGGGTCTTGTTGTTGCAGAGCCTCTGCCAGCAATCTTGGCTGACTGAAGTCAAAAGCAGTACTGGCCACCGGCCTGATCTCACCGGTGGGGATCCCTAGCGCATCAATTGGCAAATAATGATCAGCGGCCAGCCACAATAGATGCGCTGTAATATCAGCACTGCCATCGAGATTGAAATAACAATGGTTGGTCAGACTGAGGATGGTGTCCTGATCCGATATAGCTCGAAATGTCAGTACTAGCTGACCCTGCTGTACACTGAGAGTCTGCCAGATTTGCAAAAATCCCGGATAACCGCCTTCGCCATCCGCAGACTCACAATACATCTCTACCGATTGCATATCTGCAGCTAACACCCGCCAGACTTTGCCAGACAAACCAAATTGACCACCATGTAAATGATGAGGTGGCGTATTACAGTCAAGCTGCACGGTTTTACCTGCCAACTGAAACTGCCCTTTGGCAATTCGATTGGCATAACGACCGACGGTCGCACCAAGATAACCAATGTTTTGCCAATAATGCCTTAAATCAGGCTGCTGTAAGGTCAATTGCTGACCGTTCAGGCTGATACCAGCGACGGTAGCTCCCAGTGTCAGCACCTCGACCCTCAGTCCAGCGCCATCATCCAATCGCAACAGTTGCACATCTTCCGCCGCCGTCATCATCTTTTTTCTCTCCGCTAACAATTAATACTATTAATCATACAAAATGACATATTTGTCAATCCTCCGGCAGAACCTGTCTGCTGTTGATAGCAATGGCTGTGGTGGGAACAGATTTAGTCTTTACGCCAAGGCATTACATCGCTTTTGCCTTTGCGGCCAGTGCAGGCTGCTTTAGGGTACGACTTCACTCAGCGGATTTGCGACAGCACTGAGTGGAACGACTCCGGCATGCTGTGCGAGCATGGCCGTTTTAACTACGCTCTCCGAACGCCACGCCAGGCTTATCGGGACAAGTTTTATCCAAGGAAAAAATAATAATGCATAAGCTCCTAAGTCTGAGTGCTGCATTCTGTCTGTTGGCAGCATGTAGCAATTCACCAACCCCCAGTCAGCCGGCAATAACCAGTCCAGAGCCAGCCAAAAGTAGCTTGTCACTGGAACGGATTTACCAACAACACGAGTTCAAAACTGCACCTGTACCTCAAATCCGCTGGCTAAAACAGCAGCAGGCCTATACGGTGTTAGAAGATCCGAAACAAAAAACGGCACAAACCACGGATAAATCAAATAAAAAAGCGAAAGTCAGTGGTCATGATATTGTGCGTTATCAAGCAAAAGACGGCAGTCGTGACATTTTGGTGACTGCCAGCGAGTTAACCCCGGCGGGCGCCAAAACGCCGCTAAGCATTGAGGATTATCAGTGGTCAGATGATCAACAAAAACTGCTGATTTTTACCAACAGCGTCAAAGTCTGGCGCAATAATACCCGCGGTGACTATTGGATTTTTGATTTAACTAGTCGTACTTTACAAGCGGTTGGCGGCAGCAGTATTGACCCGAAACAACTGATGTTTGCCAAGTTCTCCCCAGACAGCCAACAACTGGCTTATGTTTATAAAAATAACATCTATGTGCAGAAAATCGGCGCTAAAGCAGTCCGCCAACTGACCTTTGATGGCAACAGCAGCTTGGTCAATGGCGCTACCGACTGGGTCTACGAAGAAGAGTTTATGCTGGCAGACGGCTTTCGCTGGAGCCCTGATAGTCAGCATCTGGCGTATTGGCAATTTGATACCAGCAATGCCAAAGTTTTTACCATGATTAACAACACGGACGCATTGTATCCAACGCTACAACAGTTTCCTTATCCAAAAGTTGGGGAGAAAAATGCATGGGTCAATGTTGCAGTGGTGAATGTCAACACAGCGAAAAATACCTGGATTGATTTAGGTCCAAAGCAGCGAGATGATTATGTGCCACAACTGGCCTGGACGCCGGCAGGCAATGAATTATTGATCCAACAGGTTGATAGGCCACAGCAGCAGAACAAAGTGCTGCTGGCGAATATTCATAGTGGTAAAACCCGACAACTGATGCTGGAAAGTGACAAAGCGTTTCTTGATCAAATTTATGAAGTGGAATGGCTGGATAATCAACAAAATTTCCTTTGGATCAGTGAGCGTGATGGCTGGCGTCATCTGTACTTAGCATCGTTAGATGGCAAGCAACTGTTGGATTTGACCCCGGGCGCTTATGATCTGACGTCCGTGGTGCATGTTGATAAAACCAATGGCTGGGTTTATTACCTGGCAGCTCAGGTCAATCAGGGTGAAACCGAGTTGTATCGTACCTCTTGGCGCCAGCCAGGAATGGTTGAAAGAATCACACCATCCACGATGCGCGGTCAACACTCTTACCAGATTTCAGCCGACGGCTTATGGGCCATCCACCGATTCTCAAATCAATCCACCCCACCGCAGACCGCGCTGATTGCGTTGCCAGATCATCGTGTACAGAAAATGATGGTTAAAAATGAACAACTTGCTGAAAAACTCAAGCAATTGCAATTAAGCCCACTGGAGTTTTTCCAGGTCAAGGCTTCAGACGGCTTGGTGTTGGACGGCTGGCTGATTAAACCTACCAATTTTGATGCTGACAAAAAATACCCAATCATTTTTTATGTCTATGGGGAGGCTTGGGGGCAAACCGTGAGTAATAGTTGGTCTGGCAGTCAGGGGCTGTGGCATCAATTACTTGCACAACAAGGCTTTATCGTAGCTTCTATCGATAACCGCGGCACCAGAGCACCTAAAGGCAGAGACTGGCGTAAATCAATTTATAAGCTGGCCGGTGTGGCATCATCGAAAGATCAATCAGATGCATTGTTAGCTATGCAACAAAAGTATCCATTTATTGATGCTCAGAGGGTTGGTATTTATGGTCATTCCGGGGGGGGGTCAAGCACTTTAAATATGTTATTCCGCTATCCACAACAATATCACGTTGGAATCGCGAGCGCGCCCGTGGCCGATATTCGGCTGTATGACACTATCTATCAGGAAAGATACAGTGGTTTATTAGTGGGTAATGAACAGGCCTATGCACAAAGTGCCCCGCTCACCCATGCCAAAAATTTGCAAGGCAAACTGCTGCTGATCCATGGAACTGGCGATGACAATGTTCATTACCAAGGCACGGAGCGATTGATTAACGAACTGATTAAACATAACAAAGCTTTTGATATGCTGATTTATCCAAATCGCAGCCACGGCTTGTACGAAGGCCAGGGAACCACTTTGCATCTGCAAAGCTCGATGCTTCGCTATTTCAAAACGCATCTACAAACCACAAAATAACATAGTCAGCCTTGACCGGTGTCTCAGCACACCGGTCAACAACCAGGCCAGACCTATGTCAGCAGTCCATTTTACTCTGTCACGATGCTTGCCCTCTTTTGCGACTACCTCATTACCGCAACGCAGGCTGATAGCGCTAATTGAAGCCATCCACTCATCAGTAGCGCTAATTGCGCTAATTGAGGCCATCCACTCATCAGTAGTAGCGCTAATTGAGGCCATCCACTCATCAGTAGTGCGCTAATTGAGGCCATCCACTCATCAGTAGTAGCGCTAATTGAGGCCATCCACTCATCAGTAGCAAAGCGACTAAGACTATTGAATCATTAGTGCTCCCCATTTCATCGTTTACACCGCAATAGACAGATAACTTCAATTAAAATAAACTTGAAATTAACTTTAAATAAACTAAATTAAAACAATTGAACTTACCGGGAGGGCAACCATGCCCAGAGCACGTAAACAACAAATTGCATTGAGCCAAACAAGTTACTACCACTTGGTCAGTCGCTGTGTCCGACGCGCCTTTTTATGTGGTATCACAGATACTTACAACTTCGAACATCGCCGCGAATGGATGACAGAGCGCTTGGCTCTGCTCACGCAGATGTTCGCTATTGACATCGCCGCCTATGCCCTGATGACCAACCACTATCATCTTGTTGTCCGGGTCGATACAGTTAAGGCCAAATGCTGGAGCAAACTAGAGGTTTTGCAGCATTGGCAGATGCTTTTTCATTTACCTGCACTGGTTGAACGTGAACTCGCCGGGCAACTCAATAGCGAGACTGAAAGACAAGTTGTTGATTCAATAATTGAAAAATATCGCGACCGGCTCTGCGATATCAGTTGGTTTATGCGATGCCTGAATGAGCACATTGCCAGGCTAGCCAATGCTGAAGACGAATGCACCGGCCGGTTTTGGGAAGGACGCTTTAAATGTCAGGCACTGCTGGGAGAAAAAGCGCTACTCAGCGTAATGGCGTATGTTGATCTGAACCCGATGCGCGCAAAAATCGTTGGATCCCCCCAAGCTTCAGACTATACCAGTATCCAAAATCGGCTCGGTAACGCTGTTCGAGGTATCTTTCATGGCAAGTTACTGCCTTTTTCTGATGATACCGATACAGAATACAGCCAAGAACATATCCCCTACCGTTTTGCCGATTATCTTGAACTTCTTACCTGGACTGGCCAGTTAATCCATGCTGAAGCCAGCGTAGGTATTCAGCCACAAATTCCAATCACACTCATTAACTTAGGTATTTCACCCAATCAATGGCTACATAATTGCAGAAAATTGGAAGAACTTTTTCATTTTGCCATTGGACCTTCCAAGGCGGTTAAGCAATTGTGTCAGGCGTTTGGTCAACACTGGTTTCAAGGCCAAGTTGCGTGCCGACGATGCTTTGGCTAACAAAGTAAACTTTGCCTGTAAAACATATATCAGCAGACCAAAAACAACCATGACCTAAATATAGGTGCTGCTATATTTAATCTTGTTTTTTTCACAAAGAAAACAATGTAATCCCATCTGGATTTAACTCTCGCTCGAAACAAAAAGCTTAACCTCAAACACATCTGCTATTAGACAGCATCATTTTTATGATTTTTGCATATCGTGGATGGCCTCATATAGTTTGTGATGAATGGCATTTATTGGGTGGCCTTAATGGTGGGGCTACATCAAATTGCAACATCGTGCCATTAAGATTCAGTTGAAGTTGAACTGCAGATGTTGTCTTTTCAGGCTAAAACGTGGTCACACCACTGCTCTGCTCCACATGTAATTATTTTTGTGACCTGGCGTGCCCCAAGTGACAATGTAAACGGAACGTCGATGAACAGACGAAATTTTTTAGCAATAGGTAGCAAAATACTGTTGCCAACGGCTTTGCTACCAGCCCCGTTATTACAGGCTCAAATCCAGACCACTTCCTCAACCATTAATCCACCGAACTTTCCGCTTGGCTTCAGCAGTGGAGATGTCACAGCTGACGGCGCTGTGATTTGGAGTAAAACGGATCAATCTGCGTTGATGAGGGTCGAAGTGAGTCTCACCGCAGATTTTAGCAAGCCACAACGTTTCGATGGCGATAGCGCATTGGCGGAACAGGATTATAATGCCAAAACCATACTCTATGGTTTAACGCCAGGAAAACGCTGGTTTTATCGCGTCATCTTTGAAAGTCTACAGCAGCCGGGCTTATTTGGGATCAGTGAGACAGGCCAGTTTAAAACAGCACCAATAACAGCAGTCCCAATTCGGTTTTGCTGGTCAGGTGATACTGCCGGCCAAGGTTATGGCATAGATCCGGCACATGGTGGCATGCAAACCTACCGCGCAATGTTGCAGCAACAACCTGACTTTATGGTGCATTGTGGTGATCTGATTTATGCCGATGGCCCAATTTTGCCAAAACACCCACAAAGTACAATGCCTTGGAACAACCTCATCCCGGCCCCATACCGCAGTATCAATCAGGTTGCACAACAACTGGCCGATTTCCGTTGTCGTTATTATTACAATTTCCTCGATCCCCAAGTGCGGGCTTTTCATCAACAAGTGCCTGTGTACCAGCAATGGGACGATCATGAAGTCATTAATAATTGGTATCCGGGTCAACAACTGGCAGATGAGCGCTATCAGGAAAAAAGTGTCTCGTTATTGGCCGAACGTGCCAAGACTGCTTTATTTCAATGCAACCCGATCCGGCAACAACCACATGACAGCCGGCAAATTTACCGCCATTTTAGCTATGGTCCGCTGTTGGAACTCTTTATCATCGATAAACGCAGCTACCGTGGGCCAAATTCACTCAATCGCCAGAGCACCGAATCGGCTGAAACCGATTTTCTCGGGCCTGCTCAGCTCGAATGGCTGCAACTGGCATTGAAAGCATCGACTGCGACCTGGAAAATTATTGCCAGTGATATGCCTATTGGCCTCAGAGTCACCAATAAAGACAGCGAGATTGCCGAAAACATGGCTAATGGCGATGGTGCACCGGCCGGCCGTGAACTGGAGTTTTGCCGTTTACTGCAGTTTCTTCAGCAACAGCAGATCCGCAATGTGCATTTTATTACTGCCGATGTGCATTATGCGGCGTCACATTATTATCAGCCGGAACGTGCTGTTTTTAAAGATTTCCAGCCATTCTGGGAGTTTGTCAGCGGCCCCTTACATGCGGGTACTTTCGGTCCCGGCAAACTGGACAATACCTTTGGTCCTGAGGTGCGTTTTGTCGGCATTCCGGCGGATATGCCACAGAATTCACCACCAAGTGCCGGTTTTCAGTTTTTTGGTCAAATGGATATTGAGCCGGTCAGTCAGGTTCTTACTGTCAGCCACCGTAACCGGCAAGGTGAGTTGTTGTGGCAACATCAACTACAGCCAGAAATCTAACTATAGGAGTGCAGGTCATTTCAGGCCAATGACGTATCGTCACGCCCGTTCCCGACCGCAAGGCTGTACCGTCCGTCCATGGACATGCAGCCTTGCCCGTTCCCGACCGCAAGGCTGTACCGTCCGTCCATGGACATGCAGCCTTGCCCGTTCCCGACCGCAAGGCTGTACCGTCCGTCCATGGACATGCAGCCTTGCTTGTTCCCGACCGCAAGGCTGTACCGTCCGTCCATGGACATAAAAAATGGCCACGATGCTATGCATGGTGGCTATATCACAAAATCTGCGTTTTTTCTGTCAGTGTCAGCTATAGGCCGTTTGTTTTGCTGCCAGCAGCACCTCTTTGCACTAAGCCGCCAACCGGACTTCAGCCAACTCAGGCTGGCTGAGATCTGCCGTTGCTAATATCGCAACTCTCAGCACTTTGCGCTTGCAGTGCTACGATGTCGGAGGCATCTATCGACTGCGGGTGACTCACTAACAAGTGTTCCTGAGTCGCCACGACCAGTGCGACAGTTGCGTCGCCAGTCACATTAGTGGTCGTTCGGATCATATCAACCACCCGATCAATAGCTGCAATAAATGCGATCCCTTCCAACGGCAACCCCACCACAGTTAATGTCACAGTTAACATCACCAACGCAGTACCCGGCACACCGGCCGTGCCTAAGGATGCAACTGTTGCAGTACCGGCAATCAATAAATAATCCGTCAATTGCAGTGGAATACCGTACAAGTTTGCGATAAAAATCGCCGCAATCGCCGGATAAATACCACCACAACCATCCATATTGATGGTTGACCCTAGTGGTAAAACAAAACTGGCATACTCCTTTGACACTTTTAAATCTTCAGTCACTACTTTATAGCTGACCGGTAAGGTGCCATAACTACTGGCGGTGCTGAACGCCACCAGCTGTATTGGAAAAATAGTGCGGAAAAATTGCCAAACCGACATCCGGGTGAATAATTTAACCAAAGTGCCGTAAGTCAGCAGCATATGCAGCAGACACCCCAGATAAATCGCCAGAATAAATTTTCCAAGCGGCAGCAAAGTCGCCAAGCCATATTGCCCAACCACCCAGGCAATCAAACCAAACACACCTATTGGGGTCAGTTTTAACACCAGCCTGGTCAGTTCAAACATCACTTCAGCACCAGCATGAATCACTTTTTTAATAGGTTCGGCTTTGTCAGCGGCGGCATTGATGGCAATGGCGAATAACACTGCAAAAACG
Organism: Rheinheimera sp. B2H12; assembly: GCF_059620065.1. Lineage (NCBI taxonomy): Bacteria > Pseudomonadati > Pseudomonadota > Gammaproteobacteria > Chromatiales > Chromatiaceae > Rheinheimera > Rheinheimera sp. B2H12. The sequence continues at coordinate 4,536,138 of NZ_CM184363.1, forward strand.
ATTATTTGCAGCACATTACCGGCAGCAAAAGCGCTGATAATATTAGTCGGGATTAAATCTGTCAGTACCTGTGCCACCGGTGGAATTTCTTTGGCAGTGACGGTCGCCTGCGCCAAGGCTGGATTGGCCTCAAACTGAAACAAGCTACCGACCAACAGCCCCAAGCCACTGGCAATCATCGCTGTCAGTAAGAATAAACCGACAGTTTTAACTGCCAGCCGGCCCAGTTTTTTGCCGGAGCCCAAAGCAGTAATGCCTTGCACTAAGGCAAAAAAGACTAATGGCACCACCAGCATTTTGATGGCATTTAAAAATAACGTCCCCAGCGGTTTTAAAACCACTGCATCCTGGCCAAGCCAGACACCTGCCAGCACGCCAAGTGCTAATGCCAGTAACACCTGTTGCCATAAACTAAGTTTAAATAATTTTGTCATTGCCCATTCACCTGACTTTTGCAGGCTTGCCATTATAGGAACGTAATTAAACCTGACAATTCAGTGTTGGACTAACATATGCCAAAACAGCTGGACCTAGCTGCACAAGCCACCTAAACCCAGTTCATTCAATTCAGGACAGCCCCCCTCACAGACATGCAGGCATATCACAAAACTTTCGACTTAAATACTGCGCCAGATCAATAGTTGACACACAAACAACTGGGATAATCCGCGCCATTTTTTCCAGCTCGCGATGAGGTTCTCTGTGAATAAGTCACATCATGCTGCCGAAATGTCGCCAGCAGCAATTTTCCGGCCCGAATTACTGTCACCGGCCGGTACTTTAAAAGCGATGCGTTTTGCCTTTGCTTATGGTGCTGATGCCGTCTACGCCGGGATGCCCAGATACAGCTTGCGGGTGCGCAATAACGAATTTGATTTGCCAACTTTGGCCATCGGCATTGCCGAAGCCCACGCACTGGGTAAAAAGTTTTATTGTGTCCTTAATAGTGCGCCGCACAACGCCAAACTGGACACCTTACTGGAAGATATTCGGGCCGTAGTCGCGCTGGCGCCTGATGCCTTTATTGTGTCGGATCCTGGGGTTATTTTTCTGCTGCAACAACATTTTCCGGCCTTGGAGCTGCATTTGTCAGTGCAAGCCAATACCCTGAACTGGGCTGCGGTGCAATTCTGGCAACTGCAAGGCATCCGGCGGGTGATTCTGTCACGCGAACTGGCGCTGGAAGAAATAGAACAGATCAGGCAACAAGTACCGGCAATGGAGCTAGAGGTTTTTGTCCATGGCGCTTTGTGTATGGCCTATTCCGGCCGTTGTTTATTATCCGGTTATATGGATAAACGCGATCCCAACCAAGGCACTTGTACCAATGCCTGTCGCTGGCCTTATCAGGTCACCCCAGCCACCGAGAATGCGGTTGGCCAATTTGTGCCCGCGAGCTTACATGCCAGCCAGCCACGGGATGAAGTCATTTTGTTAACCGACCCGCAAAAGCCAGGCGAAATGATGCCTGCCTTTGAAGATGAGCATGGCACTTATATTATGAATTCGAAAGATTTACGCGCCGTGCAGCATGTCGATCGTCTGACCAGAGCGCAGGTACATTCGCTGAAAATTGAAGGCCGCACTAAATCATTTTATTACGCCGCCCGCACCGCTCAAATTTACCGTCGGGCTATTGATGATGCCATCGCAGGCCAGCCTTTTAATCCAGAACTACTGACCGAATTGGATGGTTTAGCCTCCCGCGGTTATACCGAAGGTTTTTTACGCCGCCATATACCGATTGCAGAACTGCAAAACTACCAGAAAAGTGCCTCCGGCAGTGATCTGCAGCAATTCGTTGGTGAAGTAGATGGCTGGGTCACGGCTAGCCCAACCGGGCAACCGGCACGGGTGTGGATCGAAGTGAAAAATCAATTTGCCGTCGGTGATAGTCTGTTATTGATGTCGCCGCAGGGTAATCAGCAACTTCGGCTGTCAGCACTTTGGGATAAATATGGCGTTGCCATCCAGCGTGCCCCTGGTGCCGGACATCGGGTGCAGTTGGAACTACCCGTCGGAATGCAAAGTGATTTTGTTTTACTGATCAGAGATTTACCAGTTGAAGAAACCACAACAACCCAGGGTTGCGCTTGATGACTTTGTTGATTACCGAAGATTGTATCAATTGTGATATGTGTGGTCCGGAGTGCCCGAATCAGGCCATCAGTTTAACGCTGATGGCCAGTGGCAACAAAATCTATCAGATCAATCCAGAGTTATGCACAGAGTGCGAAGGTTTTTATCCGCAGCCAACCTGTGTTGCGGTCTGCCCGATCGACTGTGTCATTGCTGCAAAGGCTTAGAATTTGGTCATCAGGTTCAGACTAAATCCGACAAACTCCAGGCCTGCAACCTTGGATTTCTCCACTTCCAGCGTCAGTGCATAATCCTGGCTAATAGAGTAACCAAGCCCGGCACCATACAAAGCGTCTTCACCACTGGATTTAAGCCGGTTGCTGCTCAGTGGCGTGATACTGCTGTCGGTTCTTTTATTGTCCCAAGCCAATAAACCCGTTTGCGCCCGGACAAACCAATCGTCGGCAAAGGAATAGCTCAGCACCAGCTTGGCATCCAGTGCCTTGGTTTGAAAATCGCTTTGCGCCAACAAGGCATTGTTAGCGCTATTTTTCAGCACAAAGTCGCCATCTGCCAGTTGCTGTGCGCCTATTTCCACGCCGATCCAACGATTAAACTGATAACCGGTAAATAAACGGTAACCAACATTTTTGCCTTCGGCCTCTAGGCGGTTTTTCAGCAACAAATCATCATAGACATGGGTCTGCACTGCAGCACCATAATAGACAAACCCATCCAGCAACTGCGCTTGCGCATTGCAAGACAGCGCTGCAGCAGCCGCCAACCCCAGCATCCTTTTCATCTTCCCGACACCTTTTATCATCAACTTCACAATCATGACCCGCGACATCAGCCGCGGCCAACCACTGGCTCAGTTCAACTGGCTATTAATGACCAGCAATCTGCATCTGATTGATCAGCACTGAACCAGTTAACACACCACCACGCTTGTCGACATCATTGCCGATGGCGGCAATATCAAAAAACATCTCTTTGAGATTACCGGCAATGGTAATTTCCGCCACCGGGTACTGAATTTGGCCGTTTTCTATCCAGAAACCAGCAGCGCCACGCGAATAGTCACCAGTGACGCCATTCACGCCTTGCCCCATCAGTTCAGTAACCAGTAGCCCTGTGCCCATATCCCGCAGCAATTGTGCTAAATCGGCATCGCCATGGCTGACCAGCCAGTTATGAATGCCACCGGCATGGCCTGAACTTGGCAACCCCAGTTTGCGGCCGGAATAACTGGTCGTCAGGTACTGGTTCAGTACGCCATCGGTAATGATTTGCCGATCGGAGGTTTTCACCCCTTCGCTGTCAAACGGACTACTGGCCAGGCCACGCACCAGATGCGGCAATTCAATAATATTGACCTTGGATGACAACACAGGCTGACCCACTTTATCCAGTAAAAAGCTGGACTTACGATAAATGGCGCCACCGCTAATGGCAGAGACTAAATGTCCGAACAAACTACTGGCAATATCGGCGCGGAAAATAACCGGCACTTTTTGCGTGCCTAACTTACGGCAGTTCAGTCGGTTGACAGTTTCCAGTGCCGCTTCCCGGCCAATGTCGGCCGCAGCGCGCAATTGGCTTAACTCGCGGCTGACGGTGTAACTGTAATCCCGCTGCATATCCTCGCCAGCCTCGCCAATCACTGAACAGCTCAGACTGTGCCGGCTGCTCGGATAACCAACCAACTGGCCATGGCTATTGCCATACACTTTTAAGCCCTGGTGGGACGAAAAGGACGCGCCATCAGAATTGGTAATGCGGCTGTCAGTGGCAAAAGCTGCCTCTTCCGCCGCCACACAATAGGCAATGGCTTCGGCAGTACTGACTTCGGCCGGATGGAATAAATCCAAATCCGGCGGTGAGAATTCCAGCGCGTCACGGTCAGCAATGCCGGCGCATGGATCTTCGGAAGTGTAACGGGCAATATCGATCGCCGCTTCAACAGTGCGCTTCAGCGCTGCCGGGCTCAAATCTGCCGTCGAGGCCGAGCCTTTACGCTGGCCGACATAAATGCTGATGCCAAGACCACCATCCTGATTAAATTCCACAGTTTCCACTTCGCCGTGCCGGGTTTCCACGCTGAGGCCGCGGGTACGGTTCATTGAAGCTTCAGCACTACTGGCGCCCAGTGCTTTGGCATGCGCCAGCACCTGGCTGACGGCGGCTTTTACTTCATCAATTTCTTGCCAGATGGTTGGTTTAGGTGCAGTCATCACGTCACTTTTATCAGTTGCAGCAAATATTTGCCAAGCTTACCACAGCATCTGCCGAACAGGATGCGCGAAGCGCGACGAGCACGGGCTTTTTTGATATACTTGCCGCAATTTTCCGATGGAATTACCAACGAATGGCAGATATTACCGATTTTACCCATGGCGATGATTGGGATCGCGAAGAAGGCAAAAGTAAAACGCAAATTAAAAAAGAGATGCAGGCATTGCAGGAATTGGGCGAAGAGCTGGTGTCATTAAGCGCCGCCAACCGCGCCAAATTACCGCTGGATGCTGAATTGCTTGATGCCTTACAACTGGCTGACAAACTGAGCAAAAAGCACGAAGCTTTGCGCCGTCATATCCAGTTTATTGGCCGTTTAATGCGGACTCGTGATTTAGAACCGTTACAACGCGGTTTGGCCATTATCCGCAATACCAATCAGGCAGCGACCCGTAAATTCCATTTAGTGGAAGACTGGCGCGATAAACTGATTGCCAATAACGACACCCTGACTGAATTTGTCGCAGCTTATCCGACAGTGGACGTGCAACAATTACGTACCCTGATCCGCAATGCGAAAAAAGAACAGGAAAAAAATCAGCCGCCAAAAGCTTTTCGTGAGCTGTTTCAACTGATTAAACCTTTTATCCTGGAAGAATAACTTTTAAAAGCACTGCGCTGTGGCTGTTGTTATCGCACAACGACGGCCGCAGGCCAGTGCCGCAGTACCGGCTTTTTATGCGGTGGTTCAATACCGCAAAAATAGCCGTTTTGATGGCGATGCGGCTGCTGTTTTGGCAGTTTCCGCCACAGCTTTGAACCGGCAGATGACAGACAGGTGAAATTCGCTGTCTGGGCTGCTTTTTTTTCGGGCAAATCAGAATAAAATCCTGTATATTGTCGCCCTATTTTCAAACCCTAGCTTATTGAGATTACTATGTCAGCAGATTTATCCTTATATAGAAACATTGGTATCTTCGCCCACGTTGATGCCGGCAAAACCACGACTACCGAGCGTATCCTGAAACTGACCGGTAAAATCCACAAGCTGGGCGAAGTTCACGAAGGTGAATCAACCACAGACTTCATGGAACAGGAAGCTGAGCGTGGTATTACTATCCAGTCAGCTGCTGTCAGCTGCTACTGGAAAGGTCACCGTTTCAACGTCATCGATACCCCGGGCCACGTTGACTTCACCGTTGAAGTTTACCGTTCTCTGAAAGTTCTGGACGGTGGTATCGGTGTATTCTGTGGTTCAGGCGGTGTTGAACCTCAGTCTGAAACTAACTGGCGTTATGCCAACGATGCGAAAGTATCGCGTCTGATCTTCGTCAACAAGTTAGACCGTATCGGTGCTGACTTCATCCGCGTTACTGAACAAGTTAAAAAAGTCTTAGGCGCTCAGCCACTGATCATGGTGCTGCCAATCGGCCGTGAAGACACTTTCACTGGTGTGGTTGACCTGCTGACAGAAAAAGCTTACGTGTGGGATGATTCTGGTCTGCCAGAAAACTACACAGTCACAGATATCCCTGCCGATATGCTGGACGACGTTGCTATGTACCGCGAGCAGTTAATTGAAACTGCCGTAGAACAAGACGACGACCTGTTAATGGCTTATATGGAAGGTGAAGTTCCTTCAATCGAAGATATCAAACGTTGTATCCGTAAAGGTACCCGTGACCTGGCCTTCTTCCCAACTTTCTGTGGTTCTGCCTTCAAAAACAAAGGCATGCAGTTAGTTCTGGACGGTGTTGTTGATTATTTACCATCACCAACTGAAGTAAACCCACAGCCACTGACTGACGAAGAAGGTGCTGAAACTGGCCAATTCGCGATCGTTTCTGCTGACGAGCCATTCCGCGCGCTGGCTTTCAAAATCATGGACGACCGTTTCGGCGCCCTGACTTTTATCCGTATTTACTCTGGTGTACTGAACAAAGGCGATACCGTGCTGAACTCTTTCACCGGTAAATCAGAACGTATCGGCCGTATGGTTGAGATGCACGCCAATGACCGTACTGACCTGACCACAGCTCAGGCCGGTGACATCATCGCGTTGGTGGGTCTGAAAAACAACACCCAAACTGGTCACACCCTGTGTGATCCAAAAGCACCATGTACGTTAGAACCAATGGTATTCCCAGAGCCGGTAATCTCTATCTCTGTGACGCCAAAAGATAAAGGTTCTGTTGAGAAGATGGGTATCGCTATCGGTAAGATGGTGGCTGAAGATCCAACTTTCCGCGTTGAAACCGATCCGGATTCAGGCGAAACCATCCTCAAAGGTATGGGTGAACTGCACTTAGATATCAAAGTAGACATCCTGAAGCGTACTTACGGTGTTGAGTTAGTGGTTGGCCAGCCGCAGGTTGCTTACCGCGAAACTATTACCCGTGAAGTTGAAGACAGCTACACCCACAAGAAACAATCTGGTGGTTCAGGTCAATACGGTAAAATCGACTACCGCATTCGTCCGGGCGAGCAAAACTCTGGCTTCAAGTTCATCTCTTCGACTGTGGGTGGTAGCGTTCCAAAAGAATTCATGCCAGCCATCGAGAAAGGTTTTGCTTCAATGATGAGCACTGGTACCTTAGCAGGCTTCCCGGTGTTAGACGTTGAAGTTGAAGTATTCGACGGTGCTTTCCACGCAGTTGACTCTTCAGCCATCGCGTTCGAAATCGCTGCGAAAGGCGCTTTCCGTCAGTCAGTACCAAAAGCTGGCGCGCAACTGCTTGAGCCAATCATGAAAGTTGACGTGTTCACGCCTGAAGATCACGTCGGTGATGTGATCGGTGACTTAAACCGTCGTCGTGGCATGATCTCTGGTCAGGAAGCTGGTGTGACTGGCGTTCGGATCAAAGCTGACGTGCCACTGTCTGAGATGTTTGGTTATATCTCTACCCTGCGGACAATGACGTCAGGTCGTGGTCAGTTCTCTATGGAGTTCTCACACTACTCACCATGTCCGTCTAACGTCTCTGACGCTGTGATCCAGAAAGAAAAAGAAAAGAAAGCCGCTGCTGCTAAAAACTAAGGTTTAAGCCGTTGCGACAAGCCCCGCCAGCGCAAGCTGCGGGGCTTTTTTTATCGCTTTGAAACCCAGCTTTGACTTACAGCTGGCGACAAGACGAAGATTCAGCTGCGCTGCCAGCGCCAATATCGAAATTCAGTATGATTGGCATAAAACACAGCCTTGCAGCAACAGCCTGCAGTTGCGGCAAACTGATAAAATCGTTCAGCCCTGATGCCCTGACCGAAAAACTTTGTTTGACGTCTGGCGCTGAAAACGTTAAAAAGTCGGCCTCTTACCGGAACCTGTGGCACTGTGCCTGGTCTGACCTACAGCCAATAGCCCGTTTCGGCAACATTTTGATCTGTGCGCAATACATCAAAGCCGCATGCCGACTCTCCAGCATGCCGCCAGTGCACTTGCAGGCTTGAGGCTTGCCCAGTAGAGGAACCGCAGTAGATGCAAGAAATGCTTATGGCTATCTGGCAGCAGGATTTTGACCAACTCCTTCAAATGGGCAAAGTGGATTTGTTGATCGGCTGTTTATTGCTGATTTTATTTCTGGAATCCGCTTTTGTGTTTTTACCACTGCCAGGCGATAGTCTGGTGTTACTGGCCGGCGGCTTATTAGCCACTGGTGTGATAGCGCCGGAAGTGGTGTATCTGTATATTCCACTGGCCGCCGGTATCGGTAGCATGGTGGCTTATTGGCAGGGCCATGCGCTGGCGCATACCCGCTTTATGCACCATATCGAGCGGATGGTGCCAAATGACAGCCTGCCACGGGCCACCCGGTTACTGGAACGGCATGGCCTGCTGGCGATGTTTTCTTCCCGTTTTATTCCTTTTGTCCGGGTGCTGACGCCGATGCTGATGGGCATGACGCGTTTACCGCTGCGTAAAGTGCTGATGATGAGTCTGGTCAGTGCTTTTTGCTGGTCTGTGGTGCTCGGCATGCTGAGCAGTCTGTTGATGAAAATGCCGTTCTTGCAGCAATATCATCAAATGCTTGGCAAAGCCCTGCTGCTCATTTCGTTGCTGTTATTTGTGCTGGCAGTGTTTGCCATCCTGTATCGGTTATTGCGGCGCAATAAAGTGGCGACCGGCGAATAAACTGCTATGGAGGGCAATAGTAACAGATCCTGCGTTGGCAGAGTGCTGTCTTGTGATGAGACGCTACAACAAACGTAACCAGCGCAGATCTTCCACGCCATTGTACTTAGCACATTGGCCTGTGCCCGACACTACCACAGGCCAACGAGATGCTTTTGCACTTAAAATCAGCGAAAGCAACTCTTTGCCACCAGGTTCAGACGTGTCAAACACAAAATGATAATTTGCATTATCTCGGCAACTGGGCTGGTCGCTGACAGTCCCCTCCATTGTGAAAAACATTTTATTTCCATACAACGGACCTGATTCAATCTGTTTTATTATACCCTGACCAGTACCTGCAATCGCCGATTGCATAACAAATAACAAAGGAATATATATCAATTTTTTCATTACGAAATTCCGTTTTGTTGAAGACTAAAAACCAGACTAGACCATGTTGACCTTATTATGGTGCAGCCACAATTCAAATGTCTATGAGGTGCAGTTTGCCTTGCAGATAGAGCACCGCCTGGCCTGACACCAACACCCGCTCATCCTTCAGCGCACAGCGCAGCTCACCACCGCGTTTTGAAGCTTGCCAGGCCAACAGTTCAGTTTTACCAAGCGCAGCCGCCCAGTATGGCGTTAAAGCGGCGTGGATAGAACCTGTCACCGGATCTTCTTCACCGCCATTGGCTGGCCAGAAATAACGACTGACAAAATCAAAGTTACCGTCGGCAACACCGGTGCCAGGGGCTGTTACCACCACATCCCATGGCCCTAACTGTTTTAACAGGGCAAAATCCGGTGTCAGTTGCTGCACTGTGGCGGCCTCTGCAAACACCACCAACCAGGCTTGGGCACTGCGTAATATCTCGATGGGCGCCGGTAGTTCGGGTTTGGTCAGCAAACCTTGTAATAACGCCGCCGGCACTGCGTCTACCGCCAAGGCTGGCCGCTGTGGAAAACTCATCTGTAACCAGTTTTGCTGCTGGCAAACCGTTAAATCGCCGACTGCTGTGGTACTGAATTGAATACTGGTTAACGCTGGCTGGCGCCGAAATAACACAAAAGCAGCCGCCAGCGTGGCATGGCCACAAAAATCAATTTCGGTCAGCGGTGAAAACCAGCGGATAAAAAAATGCCCGGGCTGCAACTCAACCACAAAAGCGGTTTCTGACAGGTTATTTTCCTGCGCAATATTCAGCAACAGCGCATCATCAAGCCAGCTGGTTAAAGGCACCACCGCCGCCGCATTGCCCCGAAACTGCCGGTTGCTAAAAGCGTCGACCTGATAAATATCCAGTTGCATGAAGTGCCTCCGTTTCAATTTTGGGATTGCTGAGCGATTAACTGCCGTCGCAGCTCAGAGCGCAGAGCGTCTTGTTGCGCTAAATCGGCATTTACCGCACTACCATCGCCACTCTGTGGCTGCCAGATCACCAGCGACACATCAAACTGCGGATAATACAACAAGGTCAGCATATAACCAGGCAGATAACCGCCGTGACTATATTCCAGCAGGCCATCCTGCTGCAAAATCTGGATCCCCAGACCATAATGCAAGCCACCCCAGCGATGTCCGGTCCGTTCGGGTCCTGGGGTTACCAGTTGGGTTAATTGTGCCTGCGGCAGCACAGAGCCCTGATATAAACATTGTTGCCAGCGGATTAAATCGGCAGCGTGGCTGACCATGCCACCGGCGGCAACATTCTCCAGCGGAAATTGATTGGCATCGACAGTCTGCCATTGCCCATGCTGCAGCCACTGGCCCTGTACCAGCCGTGGCGCAGTGCTGACCGGCCTGTGACTGTCAGGCGCAAAACTGCCACTCATCTGACAACGCTGAAACAGCCGCTCAGTCTGCACGGCAAAAGGTTCGGCATAAATAGCTTCCAGCAACTTCGCCAGCCACTGATAATTCTGATTGTTGTAGCTGAATCTGCGGCCAGGTTGAACTGCAGGCTGCGCCCCCAGGCCCGAGGTATGATTCAGTAACTGCCGGACCGTAATATCACCCAGTTGACTGGCGTGGCCGGGCAGCACAGTGGCCACCGGCTGCTCCAGTTGCAACCGCTGTTGCGCTATAGCCTGCAGCACCAGCACTGCGGTGATCTGTTTACTGATGGAGGCAACCGGTAACTGATGTTGCGCCGTCAGCGCTGCTGCCGGATGATAACCATAACTCCACAGCAAACGATCGCTCTGTGCCAGTACAGCAACCCCAGTCAGCCGTGGCGTGACTTTGGGTTGCAGCACCTGTTGCAGCAGTTTACTGTCAGGATGGAAGGCCGCCTTCAGATGGGTTTGTGCCGATGCGACAGGCTGCTGCGCTATCATCAGCATCAGACCAAGCAGCAACCGCGGCATGACAACGACTGCAGCAGCAAACTCACGCAATCCTTTTATGATCGACATCGCACCATCCTTTGTGGTTTGTGCATTTCGCCTGGCCAGCATCAGGTGCTGACCCATAAACTTGACCGGTCTGTGATCAGAGCGAACAGCTGTGGCTTAAATCAGCCGTTTGACCACCAAATCAGCGCCAATACCTTTGAGTTTACTCAGCAGTTTTTTCACCTGTTCCGGATAGTCCCGTAACATTTCAATCTGGCTAAAATGCTGAATTTGTTGGGTGTTGGCAAAAATATGTTGCTGCTCTTGTTGTAACTGCGGTTGTAATTGGCCAAGCTCATCCTGCACCAGCACGGCATTCTCAAAATCCAGCGCAAAAGCCCGTGGATTCAGGTTATGTCCGGTAAATAAATGGCGCTGACCATCCACACTCAGGCCCTTCAAATGGAAGCTATTATCCTGATGCCGCCATAACCGCAGCTCCAGCAAACCGGCATCAATAAACTTCTGATTATTTTTCACAAACTTGCGCAAAATAGTTTCGTACAGATACGGCAAACCGCCGATGCGGCTGAATTTCTGCCCCGGAGGAATATAAAAATCATTGGCGGTTTTATCACCGACCACGATAGTCACTTTCACTCCCCGCTTCAGACACTTGCGTAATGCTTTAGCCAGTACCGGCGGCGGATTAAAATAGGGGGTGTAAATCAGCACTTCACGTTCAGCCAGTCCCAGCAACGCCAGAATGCTTTTATTCAGCTGATTGTTCAGCCGACCCAGCCCCATCAGTAGCGATGCCGTTAAGGCAGAGCCTTGCGGCTGATCCGGCAATGGATAACGACCATTGCGGGCATGTTTTAGCCAGTTGCGATGACCCGCTTTATAAGCGTGCGCAATATCAGCTTCCGCCGCTAACAGATTTTGCACCACGGTTAAATCACCCAGCACCAGTTGTTGGCCAGCGACAAAAGCATCGGCCAAGGCCTGATTATCAATTTGCAGATAACGATCGGCCCGATAGCGCTGTTGTTCGGCCAAATAAATGTTATTGAGCGAAGCTCCGCTATAAAACAGCGAGTCATCAAACACAAAACCTTTTAAATGCAGCACACCGAATAACTCACGCTTTTTCACCGGCACGCCATAAATCTCGATCGGCAGCGGGTAATCCGCTGCTACAGCCCGGTAAAAATCGGCATTGGTGCGGCCGCCACTCTGACCTATCAGACCGCGACGGGCGCGGTGAAAATCGACATAAATCCGCACATCGAGCGACGGGTTCTGCTGTTTGGCAGTAAACAATGCCCGCAAAATTTGCTCGCCGGCTTCGTCAGCTTGTAAATACAAGGCGGTGATCAGAATGCGTTTTTTTGCTTGTGCGATCAGTTGCAACAACTGTTGTTTATAGTCAGTGGCATGGCAAAACAGCTGCACAGCATCAGCCTGGATGGCTGTTGCCGGCAACGCGGCCAGACGGCGTTTATTCAACAAATTTTGCAGCATAAAAAATGTCAGTTCTCGTTAAACCGGGCGCACCCCGGCTCGCAGGCAAGCTGCGAATGGACTTTCATAGCGGGCTATTATGCTTTAAATGTGCCGATGTGGCAAAAAGCAAGCTCAGCTTAGGCGAGGTTCAGCGTAAAAGCGCCCGTTCAACAACACAGCGCTGCGGCTGGCACTGCCTGCATCACACAGGCAGTGCCGCCACAATTAAGCAGTACCACCCACCGTCATACCATCCAGTTTCAGCGTTGGCTGGCCGACACCTACCGGCACGCTCTGGCCTTGTTTACCACAAACACCGACACCGGTATCCAGTTTTAAGTCGTTGCCAACCATCGAAACCTGCTGCATCGCTTCCGGGCCATTGCCAATCAAGGTAGCGCCTTTAATTGGCGTGGTAATTTTACCATCTTCAATCAGATAGGCTTCTGAAGCGGAAAACACAAACTTGCCGCTGGTGATATCCACCTGACCGCCGCCAAAGTTAGGCGCATAAATGCCTTTTTTCACCGAAGCGATAATTTCTTCCGGCGTATAATCGCCAGCCAGCATATAGGTATTGGTCATCCGTGGCATCGGCAAATGGGCAAATGATTCACGCCGGCCATTGCCGGTCGGAGCCACATTCATCAACATGGCATTGTGCTTATCCTGAATATACCCCTTGAGGATACCTTTTTCGATCAGCACATTATGCTGACTGACAGTGCCTTCATCATCGATATTTAATGAACCACGGCGGTGTGCCAGAGTGCCATCATCGACGATAGTACATTGGGTGGAAGCCACTTGCTCACCAATCCGGCCAGAGAAGGTAGATGCGCCTTTACGATTAAAGTCACCTTCCAGGCCATGACCGACCGCTTCATGCAACAAGACACCAGGCCAGCCGGCACCTAACACCACTGGCATCATGCCGGCAGGTGCATCCACAGCAACAAGGTTCACTTGCGCCTGCCGGACAGCTTCGCGGGCATATCCCATCCAGCGCGCTTCGCCATTAAGCAGTTCACTGAAATAACTGTAATCGGTTCTGGCACCGCCACCGGCACCACCCCGTTCACGCCGGCCATTGTCGTTGAGCAGTACTGAGCAGTTTAAACGCACCAGCGGCCGGATATCGGCGGCATAAGTACCGTCACTGGCTGCCACCAGCACTTCTTCATAGACACCGGACAAACTGACCATCACTTGCTCAGCTCTGGCATCCAGACTGCGGATAAATGCTTCAATCTGATGTAATAACGCGACTTTTTCGGTGTTACCCAGACTCTGAATAGGTTCAATCGGCAGATAAATCTGGCTGTTACCGGTTCTGGCAAAGGCTTGCACCTGACCCTGCTGACCGGCGGCAGCAATACCACGCGCCGCTTGTGCCGCCTGTTTCAGCGCAGTCGCTGAAATATCATCGGCATAAGCAAAACCGGTTTTTTCACCGCTGATAGCCCGCACGCCTACACCACGTTCAATATTAAATGAGCCGTCTTTGACCAGACCATCTTCCAGCACCCAGGATTCATGCACACTGGACTGGAAATATAAATCGGCATAATCCAGCTGATGCGAGAATAAATATCCCAGCGTTTGGTTTAAATCGGCACTGCTAAGGTCGCTGGCGTGGATCAGATTTTGTTCAACGCTGCTGATGATGGCTGTATTGCTCATAAAAACTCACTTTTAAATCTGTTGTGTTGCCGGATTGGCATCTGTTGCCGCAGCCTGGCCAGTTCTGCCAGGTCGACATCAGCATAAATAATGCCGGGGGCGGTGCCGGCATCGGCCAGCACTTGTCCCCAGGGATCAATAATTAAACTATGGCCGTAAGTCTGGCGGCCATTGGCATGGGTACCGGTTTGCGCCGGGGCCAGCAAATAACTCTGACATTCAATAGCTCTGGCTCTGAGCAGTGTATGCCAATGTGCAGCGCCCGTCACTGTGGTAAAAGCCGACGGCAGCGTCAGAAGCTGACAGCCGGCGGCGGCATAGCACTGAAACAAACCGGCAAAACGCACATCATAACAAATTGCCATCCCCAGTTTCAGGCCGGGTAACTCGATCACCACCGCCTTATCGCCCGCTTTGGTCTGGGCTGATTCGAGATAACGACCGGTGTTGTCTTGGATCGCAGCATCGAATAAATGGATCTTCTGATAAGACGTCAGTAATTGTCCTGTTGGCGCATACAATAGACTACTGGCGGCGAAACGCTTAGGATCAGCTGTCGCAGTCGGAAAAGTGCCACACAGCAGATAAATATGAAATTCTCTAGCCAGTGCTGCCAGTTGTTGCTGCCAGTCACCCACACCCAAGGGTTCCATCAACGCCAGATTGGCACCTTCAGGGCCGGCAAAACACAAAGCGCCTTCTGGTAACGCCACCAGTTGTGGTTGTTGGGTCGGCGGTAAGGTCGCGAGCAAAGCTCTGATTTGCGCCAGGTTTACAGCAGGATCAGCAGCAGCTGTCCACTGTAGCGCGACCAGACGCCAGGGCAAAGCGTGCTCAGTATTCAGTTCAGTTGGCATCAGTGCCTCGTTGCTGCGGTTCCACAGGTTTATCGACGGGTACCGGCTGCGCCGAAGGCTCTGACATCGGCTTGGCTTCCGGCATCGGCCGATCCGGTCGAAACGGCAGCACAGGCGTCAGCGGTTGTGTGGATGATTCTGTTGGCAATTGTGCAGGCAACACAGTTGGCGGTGCCGGTGTTTTCGCCCTTAATTCAGCTGGCAGCGGTACTTTTTTACTGTCACGTTTCACTTCAGTCACCAGCGGATTGGCCAAATCGCCGGTCACGGTAAAGTTAATTTTTGAAATCACTTCGGCCGACTGGAACACTTCATCCAGCGCCAATGCCGCTACACCTGATACCGGGTTCACCATCCAGGCCAGGATCACCGGAATGCTGGAGGTCACTTTGGGTGAAAAGCTCATCTGGTAATCCAGTTGCCGTGCAACTAAATCAGCATAACCTTGCATTTGAATATCGCCGGCCACGCCAATCACCTGGGTATCGGCGGTATGAGACACCCCTTGTTCTATCGTCATAGTGCCGGTCATTTTGCTGAAGAAAAAGCCTTTGGCAAAGACATCCCGAAAATCCAATCGCAGCTTGCGCACCAGCGAATCCAGACTCAACAATGAGAATATCCTGGCACCACCGTCACTGACCTCAGATAACGAACCTTCCCCCAGTTGCCATTGCACAGCACCATCCAGCGTGCGGCGATTAAACTGAAAAGGAGCGCCTTGCCAGCTTAATCCGGTGAAACTCACATCTGCCGGGCTGCCACTCAGACTGCTGCTGACCTCATAGTCATGCAACAACGAACCCAGCGCCGGACTGCGCAGTTCACCGTCAAAGCTGCTGCGACCTAAGTCAGTCTCAGTGTCACCCCGCTGATACTGACCACGGATCTGCCAACGATGGCGCTGATAGTCGGTATTGAGTTCAGTTAACTGCCACTGCTGACCATCACTTGCGCTTTTCAGACTGACCTGACCCAGCTGGAAGTTGCCGATGCGACAACGCTGACACTGCAGATCCAGCGGCGGTAAATCCACCAGCCAGGGCATAGGTTGCAAGGCAGCAAAAGCTTGTGCTTCCAGCGCCGCATAATCGGGTTTATCTGCGGCAGCAGGATCCAGCAGCAACTGCGCCTGCAACTCAGCTTCGGCTAAGTCTTTGGCGGCCTGATTGGCGAACATCAGTTCCAGATGCTCAATCTGGCCGCGGATGCCTTGTTGTGCTAATTGATAACCCAATTGCAGACTGGCTTTGGTTTCTGCAGCTGTCAGATCCAACTGCCAATGGTCTGCCGCTGGAGTTAATTTCAGCCGGGTCTGATGCAAAAACACATCATCAAATAAATGCAGTTCAGCAATCCGGCCATGCACCACTTGCAACGGCGGCATCAGCTTGGCCGACGCTGCGGTGTCCTCTGTGGTCACCACGTCAGCGGCATTGACATGTTGCCGGATCAACTGCAGCCAGGGTAAAAATTCGGCTTTGGGTAAATCCAGTTCAATCTGAAACCCCGGACTCAACTGTGCCGTAGCCTGGCCCAGACTCAGCAGCACCTGACTAAACTGCGCGCTGTCTTGCTGATAACGTGCCAGCAACCTTAATTGATCACCGTATTTGAGCTGTACATCAGCGCCCAGTTGATCGCCGTTCACTTCTGCCAACAAAGTGGCACCATCGGCCGCGGTTTTACCATAAGGGGCTGGCAGAGCCAGCTTGGCGGCGGCTAAATCGACCAGCAGTTTTGACTGATAGACAAAACCTTGCTCCGGCAGTTGCAACGCCAGTTGCCAGTCAAAACTGCTATTGCCCTCGCCATATTGAGCCCAGTCCGGTACCACCAGTGCCAGCAATTGATCGGCGCCGGCTTCGCCACTGGCACTGAGCTCTAACTGGTATGCCGTCTGTTGTTGCTGACCTGCTAACCTGGCTTGCAGCCACAGACCATGGCTTTGCAACCAGAGTTGCTGGCTGCTGATTTGATCATTGTGGAAACTGAGCCGACCTTGTAACTGCTCAGCCGTCAGCGCAGGTTGCCGCACTGCCAGCCTCGAACTATAAAAATCAACATCGCCGGTCGCCAGCACACCTGGCGTTTTTAGCCCGATCTGCAATTTCACCTGGGCTCCCACCAGGCCGGTGACGCCAAGATAATCAAGGGTTTCGCCGACTGAACCACTCAGCGGTGACGCCAACATCAGCGCCGTCACTTGCTCGGCTCTGGCCTGAGTTTGAATATCCACCCACAAATCATTGGCCTGGAATAAATCCGGGATACTGACTTTAACGCCTTCGCCAACTGGCACCTCAAACAATTGCCCTTGCCGGCTACTGATCAGCATACTGGCATTGTCGAATAACAGCTCGACACTGAGTTGTTGCAGCGCTGGCCAATGCAAATCAAAAGCAAATTCGGCCGCTTCCACCTGCGCCAGCGCCTGAAATTTACCTTGGCCAGCGGCATAAGGAAAATCAGCAAAATCGCCATGCCACAGCACCCTTGCGGTCGGTATCTCGCCACTGACCAGCGCTGGCACCAGATAATTAATCACGGAAGCAGGCATATGCCGCTGCGGGAAATAATGTTGCGCTTGTGCCACTTTGACACCGCGTAATTCAGCCAGCAAACTCATGCCGGGTTTATCCCCCAGCCAGAGTTGCATTTGGGCATCTAATTGCAGCTCTGGCTGGCGCAGACTGAACAAAGGCAGTTGCAGTTGCCATTGGCCTTGTTGCTCAACAGCTTCCAGCCGAAGTTGCAAACTTTGATAAGGGGTGTCACGGTTAAAAGCATCTGTCCAGCGCAGCAAACCATCCTGACCTTGCACATCCAGCCGGACATAATCGCGACTGGCACTGAAATGACCATAGAGCCCAGCTACACCAGGACTGTCGGCCACCGGTGCCGCCGTCAAATCAATAAAATCGCCGCTGACAAACCAGTCTTTGTCATCCAGTTGCAAAGCCAATTGGGTCAGACGACCGTCCAACTGATATTGCAGTAGTTGGGATAAACCAGCAACATCGGCCGAAAATAACTGCGCCAACGGCAATAACACCGCCAGTTGCAGTTGTTGTAGCGAACCCCGATAGCTGCCCTGGGTTCTGGCCAATTGCAGTTGAAAATCATGCCAGCTGTGCTGATTGCTGAGTATTTGTAACGCAGAGGAAGCCAGTTGCCAGCCGTCCGGCGTCGGCTGCCACAGCAGTTGACCATTGCCAATTTGCAGTTGCTGCGGTTTGCCATCATGCTGCCAGACCAGCCGGTTTTGGCCTGGTACCAGCTGTAACCGGGTTAACACCCCTTGCCGGATATCGCCCCAGGCCTGCACATTGATACTGGCGCTGGTCAACTTTTTGCTTTGCGGTAATAACTGTTCAAACCAGGGCAACACATCCAGTTCACTACTGGACAGATAGAGCTGACCATTACTGGCCGCCAGGGTATCGCCATGCAAATCCAGAATAAAACCACTGGTATTGCTGGTCACGCCGGCAATAGCAATTTCGCCAGAGCCCTGATGGCGACTGCCTTCATTGCGCCAGTGCAGTTGCTTGATAGCAATCACAATATCCGGCGTATATTGACTTTGCAGCGTCAACTCACTATCGACCAGAGTAAAGTTTTTTAGTTGTCGGAACAATAATTGCTCAACGGCACTGAATAAAGGTTCAGTGTCTGCAACTGGAGTGGCAGGATTGGGTTGTAATAACTGCTGACTATTAAGTTTAAATTGCAGGCCACTGAGTTCAAAATGTTCGGCGGTCAGGGTCAGACGGCGCAGACTGCCCCAAAAATCCAATCGCACCCGGGTTTCGTCAATCTGTAACACAGGTAGTTGCTGGCTGTCGGTCACCTGCACTTGCTGCAACAGTAACGCCGGCCCGCCACTTTGCCAGCCGGCACTAAGTTGACCTATCTGGACCTGGGCACCATAACGTTCTGCGATCCACAGCTCAATATCGGTTTTATAACCTTCGGCATAAGGCAGGCCAAATCTCAGCAGGGTCACTACTGTCGCAAGCAACACAATGGACAACGCCAGTAAAGTCCAGCCGTGCCGCAGGCAAGAAAAACAGAGCCGCTTCAGCTTCTGCACTACATCATCACCACATCAAATTGTTCCTGGGTATATTGGGGTTCAATCACCACACTGATTTGTTTGCCAATAAAGACTTCCAGCTCAGCCATGCTATGGTATTCGTCATTGATTAACGCATCCTTAACTGCGGCTGAGGCATACACGGCAAACTTATCGGCCGCATAAGCGCGGTTGACCCGGACTATTTCCCGCAGGATCTCAAAACAAACGGTTTCCACGGTTTTTAAGGTGCCGCGCCCGGCACAGACCGGGCATTCAGTGCACAGCACATGCTCCAGACTTTCGCGGGTGCGCTTGCGCGTCATCTCCACCAGACCCAGCGCGGAAAAACCATGAATATTGGTTTTGGTCTTATCGCGCGCCAAAGCCACATCCAGACTGTGCAACACCCGTTTCTGATGCTCTTCACTTTGCATATCAATAAAATCAATAATGATAATGCCGCCAAGATTACGCAGCCGCAACTGACGGGCAATCGCCTGGGTCGCTTCGATATTGGTGTTAAAGATGGTTTCTTCCAGATTGCGATGACCGACAAAAGCGCCGGTATTCACATCAATGGTGGTCATGGCTTCGGTTTGATCGATGATTAGATAGCCACCACTTTTTAACGGTACTTTGCGATCCAGCGCCCGCTGAATTTCATTTTCGACATCAAATAAATCAAATACTGGCCGCTCGCCCGGATAATATTCCAGCTTCGGCGTCATGGTTGGCACAAATTCTTCGGTAAACGCATGCAGTGCCTGATAGGTCAGTTTGGAATCAACCCGCACTCGCTCCAGGTCGCTGCCAACAAAATCGCGCAAAATCCGAAATGCCAGCGTCAGATCTTCATATAACATCGCTTCTTTACGGTGTTTTTGTTTGCGTTTCTGAATTTTCGCCCACAGTTTTTTTAAAAAGCGCGCATCCTGTTCCAGCTCAATTTCACAAGCGCCTTCGGCGGCAGTGCGGATAATAAAACCACCGTGATCATCATCCAGACAGCGACTGACAATGTCTTTCAGCCGTTGCCTTTCTTCTGCAGTTTCAATCCGTTGTGAGACACCAACATGAGGTGAACCTGGCATAAACACCAGATAACGCGATGGCAGGGTAATGTCCGTGGTTAGTCGCGCGCCTTTAGTGCCAAGCGGATCTTTCACCACCTGCACCAGCAAATACTGACCTTCATGCACCAGTAACCGGATATCCTTCACCGCGCTGACTTTCATTTCCGGATCCTGCACATCACGTTGCACAATATCAGAGGCATGTAAAAAAGCCGCTTTATCCAGACCTATGTCGACAAAAGCGGCTTGCATCCCCGGCAACACCCGGCTGATTTTGCCGATGTAGATATTGCCAACCAGCCCATGTTTGGCCTGGCGTTCGATATGCACTTCCTGTAGCACACCATTTTCAATCAGCGCGACCCTGGTTTCGCTTGGGGTGACGTTCAGTAATAATTCGGCACTCATAAAGCTCCCTGAGCTGCAATCAACTGCTGCAACAGCTGGTCGGTTTCATATAAAGGTAAACCCACCACTGCAAAATAACTGCCTGAAATTTTTGGAATATAACGACTGGCTAAGCCCTGGATGCCATAACCACCGGCTTTATCTGCCGGTTCACCACTCTGCCAGTAGGCCAGCATCTGCGCTTCGGTCAGCGGACTAAACCAGACGTCTGTTTTGATAGTATCACTGAGCAACAATGTCGGTGTCGCCAGCGCTATTGCAGTATAGACCTGATGCTGGCGGCCACTGAGCAACCGCATCATCCGCAGAAAATCTTGCTGATCCACAGGTTTGCCCAGCACCTGACCATCAACGACCACGATAGTATCAGCGCCAAGCACTGGCAGCTTTTGTGCTGTGGTCTGAGCGGCAACACCGGCCTGGGCTTTGGTTTTCGCCAGCCGTAGCACATAATCGGTCGCCAGCTCTTGTGGCCACTGGCTTTCGTCAACATCGACTTTCACCAGGTCAAAATTGATACCTAACTGAGCAAGCAGTTCACGGCGGCGGGGCGAGGCAGAGGCTAAGGCTATTTTGCACATATTCACTGAATTTTAAATTGGCGCCTGGTACGGCGCAAAAACCAAAAAATATAAGGCCAGACAATCATCCCAGTCAGCACTGGCCACAAATAAGCTGCCCGGAAATACACACCGGTCAGAAAATGGCTGCACCAAAAAAGCAGTAAGTGGTACAAGGCCAATAACAAACCTACCAGCAAACTCTGTTGTAGCACAGAAAAATTTCTGATTTTCAGATGGTTAGCTGCCACGATAAAGGCGATCAGCGCATAACCAAAGGCATTTACCCCGAGCACAGTGCCCACCATCACATCAATCAGAAAACCATACACAAAGGCGGTGCCGATACTGGTTCGATGTGGCAGCGCCAGCACCCAATAACACAGCACTAACAAAGGCCAATCCGGCCGGAACAATTTCACCATGGCCGGTAACGGCATCACTGTCAGTAATAACCCCAGCAACAGCGTCAGATGGATCAATAAAAAACGCCAGGAATGTTGCATTAATCTTTCCCTTGCTGCGGCAGTTGCTGGAATTCTTCGACAATTTTGGCATCGGCACTGCTGATACCCCGGTGTGGCCAGACAATCAGCGCATAACGAATGCGATCCAGTTTGGCAAAAGGCTCAGCACTGACCAATAAAAATGGCTGACTGGCATCGCGTTGCACCTTGGTCACCCTGGCTACCGGATAACCTTCCGGGAACACCCCGTCCAGACCTGAGGTCAGCAGGCGATCTCCGACTTCCACATCAGTGCTGTGCGGTAAATGAATGAGCCGTAACGAGTCCGACTGGCCTATCCCTTCAGCGACCACACTCTGACCGGTGCGTTCCACCCGGGCCGACAAGGCATGGGTATTGTCGGCAATCAACAGAGCCCGGCTGGAGGAAGGACCGACGCTGACCACTTGCCCCAGCACCCCTAAATCATCCAAAATCGGCTGTCCGGCAGTAACGCCATCATTGGAACCTTTATTCAGCACGATTTGATGGCTGAACGGATGGCTGTAAACCGCCAGCACTTCGGCAATCAGCCGCTTGCCTTCAGTGACAGAGCCGGCACCGAGCAAAGCACGTAACTTGTCGTTTTCCTGCTGAATAAACTGCAGCCGTTGTAACTGACCATTTTGTAATAGCAAAGTATCTTTTAACCGGCGGTTTTCTTCCAGCAGCTTTTGCTGCGACATAAATTGTTCAGAAGCGCCAAACACCATGTCTTGCGGTAAATTGGCCAGATAAAATAATGGACTGACCGTCGCTGTCAGATAAGAGCGCAACTGCACCGAACTGTCAGTGTAATGATCAAGAGTAATGAGCCCGCAACTGGCCAGCAAGGCGAAAAACAACCTCAGCGGCAAGGACGGGCCCCGATCGAAAAAAGGTTTCATCGGCGTGTACTGGGTTCAGTTAGTCGTAACTGAACACATCGCCGCCGTGCACGTCGATCATTTCCAGCGCTTTACCACCACCCCGGGCGACACAGGTCAGCGGATCTTCGGCCACCACCACCGGAATACCGGTTTCTTCCATCAGTAACCGATCCAGATCACGTAACAAGGCACCACCACCGGTCAGCACCATACCGCGTTCAGAGATATCCGATGCCAGCTCTGGTGGCGATTGCTCCAGGGCAACCATCACTGCAGAAACGATACCTGCCAGCGGTTCCTGTAATGCTTCCAGAATTTCGTTGCTGGTCATGGTAAAGCTGCGCGGCACGCCTTCGGCCAGATTACGGCCACGTACTTCAATTTCCAGAATTTCATCGCTTGGGTAAGCCGAACCAATTTCAGTTTTGATCCGCTCGGCCGTGGCTTCACCAATCAAAATGCCGTAGTTACGACGAATATAGTTGATGATGGCATCATCAAACTTATCCCCACCAATCCGTACTGACGAAGAATACACCACGCCATTTAACGAAATGATGGCGACTTCTGTAGTACCCCCACCGATATCCACCACCATTGAACCGGTCGCTTCTGACACCGGTAAACCGGCACCGATAGCAGCGGCCATAGGTTCATCAATCAGATAAACTTCACGGGCGCCGGCGCCCTGAGCAGATTCACGAATGGCGCGACGTTCTACCTGCGTTGAACCACAAGGTACACACACCAGCACGCGTGGGCTTGGCCGCAGGAAACTGTTGCTGTGCGCCTGTTTAATAAAGTGCTGCAGCATTTTTTCGGTGACGTAAAAGTCGGCGATCACGCCATCTTTCATCGGCCGGATGGCTTTGATATTGCCAGGTGTCCGACCCAGCATACGCTTGGCGGCATGGCCTACCGCAGCCACACTCTTAGGCCCGCCAGCACGTTCCTGCCGGATCGCAACCACAGAAGGCTCATTCAGCACTATGCCTTGATCTTTGACATAAATCAGGGTGTTGGCTGTGCCCAGGTCAATCGAGAGGTCGTTGGAGAATAAACCGCGTAATTTTTTTAACATGAAAAGAATTAATCCTACTTTATGGGGCGCCAACAATAGTCTGGTGTGCCGATGCCGGGTCGGCAGGCAAGTACACATCAGGACAAAAAAGTGCGCATATTTTAAGTAACAATGCGCGAAGAAAATAGCTTTATCTTACACTTTTACAAAATTAAACCAAGCAACAAATCTGCCAGCTCAAAAGCCTGCAACGGACATTTTCGCCAGCTTATTGTTCGCGCTGATAAATTAGTCGATCGTTCCCCCGATAACCACCAATCACCACACTGGCTTTGGCATCTATATCGTCCTCGCCATCGCGTTGTTTTAACCAGGCCGGCAAGGCATATTGCATAGTCCAGCGGCCGCTTTGCGCTTGTGGCAACAACCAAAGACTATGGGTCGCAGTACTGCCCTGCAACAATGATTGACTGTTGCCCGCCGCTTTCCAGTCTGGCATCGCCAGCACACTCAATGCAGCCGGGTCAATCTGACTACAGCTATCCGCAGCAAAGTTGCTGAACCTGCTGCCATCCCAGACTTGCGCCTGCAAACGCAACGGGATCTGCTGATTCTGCGGTCCTTGTGCCGGTTGTAATGCTAATCGGCCATGATAAAACGCCAGTGGCGTTCCCAGTGGCGCGGCATCACAAGCTGCAGTCGCACTACAATCAGCATTGTTGGCGGCATTCATCGTGAGTACAGTGCTGACCAGTTGGCGATTATCCTGCTCTGAGCCAATCCTTACCCCAGCTTGGACCGCCAGAAAAGGCCCATCCGGCATCGTATTGCGACTGAACACTAAACCACTGCGGCCATCAAAGCTCAGTTTGCCTTGTTGCCATTGCAGCGCCGGCTGGCTGACCAACCTGCTGCTCAGTTGCTGCCATTGCTGTGGCGTGACATTTTCCGCCACCAGCTCAGGCACCGCCAAGCCGGTATAACTGGTCGCGCCGCCAGCAAATTGATGATAATTCAGCAGTTGTCTGGCCGGAACCTGCAAACCAGGCTGGTTAATGGCCTGACTCATCGCGTACAAACTAAATTTGAGTGGCAGATTCGGCTGCTGCATATAACTAAATTGACCGTCGCTGCACAGCGGCGACGACTGCACTTCGTCCAGATGAAAAGCGGCCGGATAAAAACGGCCGACATTGCCGCTCGCAGGCGAAGCTGAGACATCACCAGCCGCCAGATAGTTCCCGTCGGCTAATTTTGCCTGTAACTTTATCGTGCCGGCCTCGCGAAAAGCGACCTGAGCGTTCACCACCCGACCGCCCTTGGCTGGCACCGCGACAAAATCGCCATTGACTAACAAGTGCTCAGCGTAATTGACATTAGGCTGGGCTGATGGGTACACCAAACCCGCAAAGGCTAGCTGCATTTTCTCTGGTTGGCTTTCCCGGCCAAAATTCGGTGTCGGTTGGTCCAGACTGTTGCGGGCTTCCAGTTCAACCTGAAACAAGCTGCCAGCGGCGGTAAAACCGGCACCGCTATGGGTTGTACCAGGATTAGCCTGGCCTGACAGGCTACTGACACTGGCCACCACCAGTCGATCCGGTTTGACCACAAGTGTCGCTGGGGTTGCAGTCAGGGTAATAGCGGGATCATTGCCAAGCGCCGATAATTGCAACTGGGCATACAAGGCAATCTGACCAACATCGCTGTAACGAAAGCGCAGTGGTGCCACACCGTTATTATCAAAGGTCAGATTGACATTGGTATAGGCTGGGCTATTACCACTGCCAGCAACTGCAACGCTATAGAAATTACCGCGCTCAGTGGCAATACAACTGCCGGGATTAAGGCAACGAAACGCCAGCCCGACTTCCCTGATCCCTTTCACTCTGGCCTGACAGGCGCCTGTTTCCGGGTTGGTCTGAATGGCTTTAACCCGTCCGGTGTAATCGGTCCCGGCCACTTGATGTGGCCAGGCGGAACTACCATCAGCGGCGGTAATTTTCAGCGCTGTGGCGGCAAAATCCAGGCTGCAATTGCTGACTTGACCGCCGTTTTTACACACCAGGGCTGAAGTAGCCGCCGGACTGGCAGCGGTGATACCAAGTACTGTGCTACCTGCACTGGTTTTACGCAGCGCATTACTGGCCTGACCATAACTGAAATACAAAGTGCCGCTTGCCCAACTGGCATTGTTGCTCGCACTCAGACTGACACTGGCCTCGCCCTGATACAGGCTGCTGCAAGCTTGATCGACACAGGCACGCAGACTGACAGTCTCAGCTTCACAGGTCAGCGCCGGGCTTTGAAAACTCAGTTCATAATGATGCACAGTCGGCGCTGGCGGCTGTGCCTGACAAGCTTCCGGCGGCACCGCCTGAAAATGGCAGCGGCCATAGACCTTACTGCCGGAGCTGATATTGACCTTACCCCAGGTTTGTCCTTCCACCGCAATCGCATCGCCATATAACACCGAGTTATTACTGAGCGAAATATCGCCACTTTCACTTTTCACTTCCACTTTATTGCTGGCATTGCCAAGCGTACTGCCAGATAAAGACACAGTACTGGCGCCTTTGATACTGCCACTACTCATGCTGACATTGCTCAAGCTGATTGGATTTTTAGCTTTTTGCAACAGATGGCCGGCCATGGTGCCACCGCTCAGGCTGATACCGGATTGCGCGGTCAGATCGCCGTTCAGTTGGCTATTGCTGCTGGTGATGGTGCCACTGTTACTGGTGATGGCACCACTGATGCTGGCATTGGTGATCGTCACTTTGGCATGAGCCCAAACCGTCCCCACCACTTCAGCGCCGTTGATGATAATTTCGTTATTATTGCTGGTGATATTGCCGACAGCGCGGCCACCAATCAGACTGATATCACCACCAGTGCTGATATTGCCAATCGAACGCAGCTGCGTCAGCGTCAGATGTGAGCTGCTTGCAACAATATTGCCATACAGCTCTGAGCTGGTGCCGCTAACCACAATGGCACCATAATCGGCCTGCAAATTCACCCGGATCGTCAGGCTGCCAACCAGATTATTTTGCAAACTAAAGCCATTGCTGGCCACCAGTGTCAAATTTTGCGCCGGCAGAAAACTGCTGTTGGCAACAAAAGAGATTTTACCATTGCCGCTACAAGTCCAGACCGAGGCGGTTTTACTCCAACTGGTATCACACAGCGGATCCACCGCCAGGCTGACAAAGCTTTGCAGCAAGCACCATAGCAGCAGCGGATGTATCACCTTCATAGACCAGCCTCCAGCGTGACAGTTCTGCTGCTGATCAACTCACCGCTGCCGCAAGTGGCAGTGCTGGTTAACCGAAAACTCTGGCTGCCATCGACACTGACTTGCTGACAACTCAGAGTGGTCGTACAGCCCTGCCAGTCATCCTGGCTCCAACTGCGGCTGGTGGTGACGACAGCACAACTTGCCGCAGTGCTACCAAGCGGAAATAACTGCACCAGCGCCAGTTCTAACTGACTTTTGGCCAGCGCATAACAGCGTTGGCCCTGCACCTGATACACCAGCGCGCTGCTGCTTTGCTGACGAAACTGTAATAACACCAACACCAGCAAAGCACCGATCACAATCAGCCAGAGCGCCATGGTTAAAGCGCTGCCTTGCTGGCGTTGTCTGGTGCCAAAGCCGCAAACGGCAACAAGAGGTTTAAGGCACATTATCCACCTGCACCAGATGATTAAAAATCAGCAGCGCATCGGGCTCATTTGGCGCATGCAACTGCAATAAAATCCGCACAAAACTGTTGCTGTGAAACCCAGCGCTGACTAAATTAAACACCGGCTCGGTTGGCAACGGATTGCGGATATCCGCCGCCAGCAACTGACTTTGCGCCAGGTTCAGGCCAGCGCCCGGCACCGGTTGCACTGCTTGTAAGCCATAGCCCTGATAACGGCGCAGTTGCTGATCTTCAATACAAAAGCTCACCACGTCTTGCAACAGATAAAAACGCCGCGCCACCGAAGCGCGGCCAAAACTATGCGTTTGCGCCAGCGCCACAGTAAAGGTTGCGGCCTGGTTATCACCATCGTCCAGCAGCGGCACCACCGCCAGCTGCACTTTCTGGCTGGATGGCTGATAAATATCGGCCGCCGACTCCGGCTGGACCAACAACCACTGACCGCCACTGAACTGCAACTGTGGATCCAGGGACAACAGCCGTAACTGACTGGCACTGTCCGGCGCCAGCGGTAATTCACGATAACGGCCGCTGCCCTGATAACGCACTAATTCCAGACACTCGTAATCATTGCCCAGCCGATGCCGCAGGCTATTGGGCACGGCGGCGCGGATCTCGCGGCTTAACCTTTCCAGCACAAAACGGCTTTGTCCCAATAATTGTTCACGACTGCTTTGTTCAACGTAGAGACTGGCCATATTACTGAGCAATTGGCTGGTACCAAGCCCGACGATGCCGAGTAACACCAGCACTAATACCAGCTCGAATAAGGTAAAGCCCTGACTGCGCATCACCAGTTGCCTTTTAAACTGCTAAACAGCAAGGCGGTGCCATCCGGCGCCGTCACCGTCAGACTGATTTTTTTTACCAGCCGGTTATTGGCAAAACCATAATCAGTACCGGCATAACTCAGCTCAACCGCCAACTGATAACCGCTGTAACTGTCGGCCATACTCTGGCCCAGCACATCGCTTAAACTGGCACCGCTGGCGCGAAAACAATGGTAGTCATCGACATCATCAAAATCGGCGCGGTCCGCTTCTTCAGTCAGAGCGGTTTGGCCTTCGGCCGGGCAAGCTGGAAAAGCCGCCACACAGGCACTGGCACCGGCTTCATCACAACGCAACAAACTGCCATCGGCAGGGGTGTTGTCATCAAAAGCCCGCCCCTGAATTTCACTTAACATGGCTTGGGCCAGTTCGGCGCTTCGCACCTGCTGCCAGATAGCGCCCGACTGAGTCTGCATCGGTAGCAGCACTGACACCAGCAACGTCAGACTGATCACCAGCACCAGCATGCCAACCACCAGTTCCAACAAAGTAAAACCTGACTGGGAATTCAACTGCGGACGCCCCCTTAGCATGGCTGCAAATACCCGCTGGCATGCAGGCAAATGGACGCCGTCAGACCCCCACCCGTTAAGGTGATTTGACATTGGCTGGCCTGACAAAAGGCAGTGGTTTCGCCCAGAGCATTAAAGCGGATCAGCTGCGGCAAGGCACCAAAGCTGGTGCTGATACTGGTAGTGCTGGCAAACAACAGCTGATTGGTATCATTGGCATCGGCAGCGATTTGGTAACTGGCAGCACAAGGGCCGGCGGGCGTCAGTGCCGCCTGGCTGGCGCTGAGCTGTAAAGTCGGACAACGACTGAGCAGGCCAGCGCTGTCCTGCATACTTTGAATTTGCACCCGGCGCAGCAGCGCCAGTAACTGATCACGCTCCTGCTGCACCTGCAGATCGGCGGTACCAGTCCAGCGGCTGCTGACAGTCACAGCCAGAATCGCCAGTAATAACAACACGGTCACCAGCTCCAGCAAGGTAAAGCCTGCGCTGGTGGGCTGGTGGGGTTTCATTAGCAGCCGTCATCAAGCACGGTATAAGTTGGTTTGGCACCCGCACTGGCGGCTTTACGGTACAGCAGCGCACAACCAGTGCCGTTGGCAGCGATAGCCGTTGAAGTGCTTGGCCGGATCAGCACGTCTGTTTCTGGCACTATGGTCACCCCATCGACCACGGCCGCAACGGCCGCATAAACGGTAAAATCGGGTGCATCCAGCAGTTTGTTAATTTCAGTGACTGTGGCATCAGCATAACCGTAGACAATATTCACCGCCGGGTTGCTTAAGGTCTCGGTAGCGCCTGTTTGTTTATTCTGCAAAATCGCTTTGCTATAAATTTCCGCATTGGCCGATTGTAGTGACGCCTTCACGGCATTTAAGGTACCGGCTTTGGCATCTCCGGCCAGATTTAAAAATTTCGGTGCCGCAGTGACGGCTAAAATGCCCAGGATCACAATCACAATCACCAGCTCAATCAGGGTAAAACCTTGTTGTTTTTTCATGACTACTTCTCTTACTTATTGCTATGACATAGCCGCCAATGGCGGCACTGTTGTACTTAAAAGGCAACATCAACTTTGTTGCTGACCAGGGCTCAGACTTTATTTAAAAACGACGTCACCTGACCATTGGCCGGATTATAACTAAAACCATTATTACCGCTGGTGCTAGTCGGCGCCGCCGCTAAGCCTTTGGTCTGATGATAAAAGCAAAGGTTGGTATCTACTCTGACATAAAACAAATTATTGGTGCTAAAGGTGGTTGCAGCGTTCACTGACCCCTGGAATAAATTCTGGATTAAAAACAGGCAATCGGTATCTAACACTTGAGTTGCCAGGGTGTTGTTGGCTGGATCGCCACTGGGGTAACCCAAAGTCCCATCCACCCCAATATTGACGTTATCATAAACCACTTGAGTTCGGGTGGCGGCCACATTCTCATTCGGCCGGCCCGATACTTCCCACTGCGCTCTGACTAAGCCGACCGCCGAAGCAAAACCACCGGCAGTTCCCTCGACTGAAGCATCTTCCGCCTGGGTAGTGACATTAATAAATCTTGGTAATGCCGTGGCGGCCAATAAGCCGAGAATAATCACCACAATCACCAGTTCAATCAGAGTAAAACCTTGTTGCCGCGCCGACATTGTTTGCATACTATTCTCCGCCAGAGATCGGGCTGAAGCAGACTTCGCCCATGGGTTTATTTCAATCGTTTTTAGCTGTGTTCACACTTGCGCTACGGCAGCATAATCACTTTATCTTGTTCATTAATGACAGTTTTTTGGGTCGCTGCCAAGTGTAGTTTTTAACCGCCGCCATTTTTATAAGCGCTGAGCATATCCCACATCGGGGTAAAGATGCCGAGTGCCAGCACCAACACCATCACCGCCACCACACTGATCAAAATAGGTTCGATTCTGGCGGTTAAACTTTTTAAATCAAAGGCAACTTCGCGTTCATAAAAAAGTGCTACTTCATATAACATATCATCAACCTGACCGGTTTCTTCCCCCACCGCCAGCATCTGCATCACCAGCGGGGTAAATAATTCACTTTGCGCCGACACCCGCACCAGACTTTCACCACGTTCAATATTACGCCGCATCTCGCGGATTTTTTCTGCCATAAAATCGTTATCCACCGCCTCTGCCACCAGGCTCAGTGCCGTGGTCATCGGTACACCGGCTTTAAGCATCAGAGCAAAACTACGGGCATAACGCCCAAGCGTGGCGCGGTTGATAATATCGCCCATCAGCGGTAACCGTAGTTTGAGTTTGCTCCAGCGGTAACTGCCAGTCGGGGTCTGTACATAACGATAGCTAACAATCACCAGACCGACCAATGCCAGCAGCAGGAAAAACCAATAGCGGGTAAAAAAGTTCGAGGTTGCCAGCAACACCTGGGTCGACCAGGGCAATTCGGCATTAAAACGGGCAAACATATCGGCAAACTGGGGGATCACCAGCAGATTCAGGATCACCATCGCGATGACGATGGCAATCAGCACAAAAGTCGGATAACGGGTGGCCTGCTTGATTTGTTTGCGGGTTTCCTGCTCCTGCTCAAAATAAGCAGACAGCTGGGCAAAGGCATCATCCAGCCGGCCGGTATTTTCACCGACATGGACAATACTGACCATCAGCCGGTTGAACACTTTCGGATGGCTGAGCATCGCCTGCGACAAGTTACGGCCTTTTTCCAGTTGATCGGCCAAATCAGACAACACCTTTTGCAACGATTTCGAAGCCGTGCTTTCGGCCAGGCCGCGAATAGCGCGAATAATCGGAATACCGGCTTTCATCAGCGCATACATCTGGCGGGCAAATACAATCAGTTCGGTCAGACCGACACCGGCTTGCCACAGCGGTTGTTGCCACCAGTTGGCACTTTTGGCCGGTAGCGGCTGTAGCTGTAAAATGATCAACGCGCGCCGGCTCAGCACCTCAGCGGCCGCCTGACTGCTGGCGGCTTCCACTTCACCGTTTTGCAAGCGTCCCTGGGCATCGCGGGCGCGATAACGAAAGTTAGCCATGCGGCAACTCTTCCAGATCAATGTATTCCGATACTTTAATCACTTCTTCTAAAGTGCTGATGCCCTGACAGGCATAATCCAGCGCCATATGACCTAAGGTACGGAAATTGCTGTCCTGATACACCAGCCGGGCAAATTCGTCGTTATCGTGGCGACGCAGCGCATCGGCCAGTGGTTTGTTGATCACCAGTAATTCAAACACACCGAGCCGGCCTTTGTAGCCAGTGTAATGGCAAGACTGACAACCGCGGCCATGCCAGAATTGCAGTTGCTCCGGTGCTTTGACATGCTTCAGCCAGGTTTGCTCCAGCTCATCCGGCTGATAAAGTTGTTTGCAATGCGGACAGATCCGCCGGATCAACCGCTGCGCCAGAATGGCCCTGAGTGCGCTGGCCACCAGATAAGGCGCCGCCCCCATATCAATCAGCCGCAAGGTGCTGGACACCGCATCATTGGTGTGTAAGGTCGACAATACCAGGTGGCCGGTTAAAGCGCCGCGCAGCCCCATCTCCGCCGTTTCCTGATCGCGCATTTCGCCGACCATCAGAATATCCGGATCCTGCCGTAAACTGGTGCGCAGTACACTGGCAAAGTCCAGCCCAATTTTATGGTTGATCTGCACCTGATTGACCCGCGCCAGCCGGTATTCGACCGGATCCTCCACCGTAATAATTTTTACCCCAGGCTGATTCAGCTCCGACAACACGCCATACAAAGTGGTGGTTTTGCCCGAGCCTGTTGGTCCTGTCACCAGCACCATGCCATGCGGGCTTTGCATCATCCGCCGCAGTTTCTGCAGCATGGCCGCTGGCATACCGGTCTCTTCCAGCGCCAGCAAACCGGCCGATTGATCCAGCAACCGCATCACCACAGATTCACCATGCTGCACCGGCATACTCGACATCCGCACGTCGATGCTATGGCCTTTGACTTTAATTTGAAAACGACCATCCTGTGGCAGCCGTTTTTCTGAAATATCCAGTCCGGCCATCAGCTTCAGCCGCAGCACCAAAGCCGCTGCAATACCGGTTTCCTGCAGGATGTTTTCCTGTAATACACCATCGACCCGCTGCCGGATGCGCAGCACATGTTCATCAGGTTCAATATGAATATCAGAAGCCCGCACCTGCACCGCATCTTCAAACAACGACTGCAATAACCGCACTATGGTATTGTCTTTATCGTTTTCTGCACTTAATGCCGTAAAATCAATTGCTTCAGTATCTTCGTATTCTTCCTGTAACTGATGGGCAATCGAGGCGATTTCTTTGGTGCGGCGGTACAGATTGTTAAAAGCCTCGATCAGCTGACTTTCCCGCACCACGGCGATCTCAATCAGCTTAGGTTCCAGCAGCGGCGCAATTTGATCCAGAATCGACAAATCGGCTGGATCACTCATGCCAAGTAACACCGATTCACCGCGGTCTTCCAGTACCAGCGCCCGCAACCGGCGGGCATGCACTTCCGGCAATAACTGGGCTGCCCTGGGATCAATCCGGCGCTGGGCTATATCCAGAAAAGACACATTGAGCTGTTGCGCCAGAAACTGCAGCAACTGATCTTCGGTTAAGAACTGCAATTCAATCAGGCTGGCGCCTAATTTACGGCCGGTTTTTTTCTGTTCCAGCAAAGCCCGGCTTAATTGCACTTCACTGATGATGCCTTCATGCACCAGTAAGTCACCCAACCGCATTTTTAATCTGGGTCTTTGCATAAGCTCACTCTGTCTGCGCTAAACGTTGTTGAATAAACTGCCGGCTGGCCGGCGCCAAGCCACCCAGTGCCAAAGCCTGCTGATAAGCCGCTCTGGCTGCGGTAGTTTGCTTTAACTGATCATAGACTAAGCCTAGCCCCAGCCAGGCGCGGGCTGAATCCGGAACCAACTGCGACCACTGCTGATAACTGCCAAGCGCCGCCTGATAATCACCCAGTTGCTGCTGCGCCTGAGCCTGCAAGGGTAAGACATCTGTCTGCAACTCGGTCATCGGTACAGCGCTTAGCAGGGTCAGCACCATGGCCCATTGTTGTTGACGCGCCGCCAGCCGGGCTTGCTGCAGTTGCAGCTGTGCCGACGGGATCTGCCGCGCCCTGGCTTGCGCCAGCAGTTGCTCAAGTTCGGCCCATTGTTGTTGTTGCCACCAAAGCGCTGCCAGTTGTTCATAAGGCAGTGGCCGGTCTGGCGCCAGCTGCAGATATTGTTGCCATAGTGCGGCCGCTTGCAATAATTGTTGGCTGGCCTGGGCCGTTTCCGCTCTTTGCTGCAACTGACTGAGTTGTAACTCCGGGCTGTCCGGTAGTTGTTCGATAGTTAAACTGCTGGCTGCCATGGCAGGCGCTGGCTGCCAGTCAGTTGCTGTCGGCGCAGGGGTTGCTGTCGGCACAGGAGCTGCTGTAAACACAGTGACCGCTGTCGTGACAGCAGATTCAGGCCCCCCCGCCATGGTCGCGCCAGGTTGTGTCCCTACTGACTCAGCAGCGACCGGCTGAGGTACGACCGGCTCAGCTGCGACCGGTCTGGGCGCAGCTGACGGCACCAGCGCAGGCTCAGCAGTGACCGGCGCAGGCTGAACCGGCGTAGTCGCCGCAGGCTCTACCAAGGCTGATGCCGTCACTGCCGGTTCAGACTGCACTGCTAGCACCACAACGGGTTGTGCCACTCTGGTTTCAGCCACCGGCTGCCATAGCCTTTGCAACCAGTGCCAGCTTTGCGTGAATAGCTGCGGCTGCCATTGCAGCAGTAATAATATGACCAACAAAAGTGGTACTAACCAGCGCCAGCCGGCGGCCTTACCCGCTCTGGCAAACACCGGTTGCGCCACGACCGGTTGCTGCGGTTTGCCTTGCTGTTTATCCAGATCCCGTAACATCTGATTAATCACACTCATGGCAATACCACCAGTAACCCCCAGACCAATAATAATAACGCCGAACTGAAGCAGGGCCAAAAATAACCTGACATTTCAACATCTTCAGTATCACGTGCCGCCAGCCACAGTTGATACCAGCCAGCCTGAGCTAAGCCCCGGCCATAGGCCAGTAGCAAGGCTTTATGCGCCAGCATATTGATCAGCCTTGGAATACCGCGGCTGAAATGCCATAACAAAGCGAGTGCAGCCGCCGAGAATAACGGCCGGCTGGCGCCCGCCAGAGCCAGGCGGGTTTGCAGATAAGCCTGGGTTTGCGCCCGGTTTTGCACTGTTAAATCAAAAGAAAAACTGATGCGCTGGCGTAACTGGCGGAATTTGGTTTGCGCCAGCCGCTGATTCAGTTCAGGTTGGGCGAATAACACCACCTGCAATAACTTGCGTTGTTCAGTTTCCAGATTCGTCAGCAAGCGCAACGCTTCCAGCGTTTCATCCGGCAAGGCCTGAGCTTCATCAATCAGCAACACCAGTTGTTTCTGTTGTGAGGCCAGCAATAACAATTGCCGTTGCAGCAGCTGCGCCAGTTGCTGGGCGTCGATATTGGCAGATTGCTTCAGGCCCAGTTCCAGCGCTATCGCCCAGCGTAATTCCGCCGGCGATAAATTCGGATCCGGCAGATAAGCCAGCGCCCAATGCGCCGGTGCTTCCTGTAATAATTTACGGCACAATAAGGTTTTACCTGTCCCCACTTCACCAGTGATTTTAATAAAACCTTCGCCTTGCGCCAAAGCGGTGTGCAACAGCGCCAAGGCTTGTTGATGCGCCGGTAAATCAACATAAAACGCAGTATTGGGCGTTAAGGCAAAAGGCGCCTGTTGTAAGCCAAAATGCGTCAGATAGATCATGGCCGTTGCTGCGCCCAATCCTGCACTTGCTGCGTCGACTGCTGCAACTGTTGCTGCCAGACGCCTTCGGTCACCACTGTTGGTTTGAGCAGGATCACCAGCTCTTTTTTCTTCTCAGTTTTGCTTTTTGACATAAACAAATTGCCCAATAGCGGAATGGATCGCAAGCCAGGCACGCCGCTTTCGGTATCCGTAATCACCGTTTGCATCAGACCGCCAATCACCACAATTTCGCCATTACTGGCTTTAATCACGGTATCAGATTCGCGGATATTACTTTGCGCCAATGGCAACACCACTTTGTCGTTGCTCAACTGAATGGTTTTGGTTTGCTCGGCGGTTTCGGTCACCGATGGGTGAATATGTAAAATCACCTGACCATTCTGGTCAATCTGCGGTGTGACATCGAGCGCAATACCGGAGAAAAACGGCTGCAAGGTAATCGAAGGATTATTCTGAATATCAGTGCCAGCCGTGGTGGTACTGTTGGTGATATTGGTGACAAAATATTCATCCTGCCCCACTTTAATCACGGCTTTCTGGTTGTTAATGGCGGTCACTCTGGGGCTGGACAGCACCTGGGCATCGCCCTGCGTTTCTAACAGACTAATGACGCCAGCAAAATCCGCATTCTGAAAACCGATACTGGTGACGCCGCCCAGCGCAGCGCTGATATTGTTGCCCTGAGTGCCAGCGCTGGTGTTGATTTTCAGTTCGGTATTGCCAATGCTGGCCAGCGCATTTTGCCAGTTGATGCCTTGCTGGAAATCGTCACTGAGGGTGACTTCAATAATCTTGGCTTCGAGGATCACCTGGCGCTGCAGATGCTGCTCTGACTGCGCCAGAAAAGTTTTCACCGCCGCCAATTCAGCCGGCATGGCCCGTACCGTCACTAAACCGGCTTGCGGTGACACTACTACAGCACGGTTATCCTGCTGACCAATAATACCCTGAATGGTTTTTTCTAAATCTTGCCAGAAGTCGGTGGTGCTGCCACTTTGAATGGTACTGCCGTTAAACTGCTGCTGACTCTGCTGGTTATTGGCTTGATTACCGTTCTGGCCAGTCTGGTTATTCTGGTTGCCATTGGTATTGCCTAAGTTGCCATTGCGCTGATTGCCATTGTTATTATTCTGCTGATTATCCTGCGACACACCACCGGAATTAACGGCAATCGAGGATAAGCCAATGCGTTGCAATAACAGATAATTCACCGCAATAGTTTCAGTGCGCAGTTGCGCGGGTAACACCTGATAAATTGAGCCTTGCCGGCGAATATCAAAGCCATAGAGTTGCTGCACCACCTCCATCACTTCTGGCAGGGTTACTTGTTTCAGCTGCAAACTAATCTGGCCACTAATGTCCGGATGCACCACCACGCTGGCCTGGCTATCCGCCACCAGGGAGGCAAAAAACTCGTTCAGTTCAACATTGACGGCCGAGACATTAAAACGTGGCAACAATGGCGCTGCGGGTAGTAGCGGCCGGCTATTGGCAAGCAAATCAGCACTGACGGCGGCCGGTACCTGTAACGACACCGGTAATTGTTGCTGCTTACTCAATTCTGCTGCGGTTTTTTCTGCCGCCATGGATGGCTGTAAGTTCTGACAGCCACTGAGCCAGGGCAACAGCAACGACAGCATTAAAGGAAAAGATCTTGGCATCATGATCACTACTTTATAGTTGTGTTAAATAAATTCAGCACCAACTGGCGCTCCCCCTGGCGCAGGAACACCTGCCTGGCATTGATCTGTTGCACCTGATAACCGTCAATCTCATCGCCAGGCCGGACTAACCGACCATTGATCACGGCGTGAAATCGACTGCCACTGGATTGAATCAGCGTCAGTTTAGGTAAAGCCGGCGCCTGATCCGCAGTTGCAACCGGCGCGAGTGCCATGATTTCCGGTTGGGTTGGATCCGACGCCCGCACCTGCAGCGTTGCGGTCAATGCCAACAGTACAGCCAGACTATAAGCGTAAATAATTTTGTTGTTCACTGACAGTTTCCAGTTCCAGATGTAACTCAGCCAGCGGATAGGCACTGACCTTATATTGCAACTGCCGCCAGTGCAATTGCCACGGTAGCTGTTCAAGCTGTTGTAATAGTTGCTGTAACGGCTGATAACGACCGGCAAACACAAACAGCGTGCGGTGCTGGTACAGCTGGCTGGCGCTGCCGTCGGCGGTACCCGGCAGTTGCAGCGCCTGTGCTGGCTGATTTTCTAACCGCAATAGCTGAACTTGTGGCTGGCTGACCAGCACATCCTGCAGTAATGCCACCATTTGCTCAGGTGCGATATAACGGCCACTGACCTGACGGATCTGCAGGGTCAGTTGCTGTTCATCCGCGCTGGCGCTGGCTAACTGCTGTTTTAATTGCGCGTCCGGATCTTGTTGCAACGCGGTTTCTACTTCACCCAATTGCCGTTGTAATTGGGCTGTGGCAGCCTGTAACTGTTGTTGCTGCAACCGCTGTTGCTGCAATTGTTGCCAGCCAGGTTCCAGCAGATACAGCAGTCCGAGCCACAATAGCAGCAAACTGCTGGCTGCCAGCAGCATATAACGCTCCCGCAATTGCAAACGGCCATAAGCACTGACTGCTTGTTGCCATTGACTGTCCATTATTGACCTCCGGCAGGTTTGATGACGGCGGCTGGATCCGTCAGCGGTGCCACCGACGAAGGTGCGACCGACGAAGGTGCCACCGGCGAAGGTGCGACCGACGAAGGTGCCACCGGCGAAGGTGCGACCTGCAACGGTGCGACCGGCGCAGGCAATAACGGCTGGCTGGCCTCTGGCCTGCCGCCACTTTGTGGCTCTGCCGCTGTCGCGGTGGTCCTAATCACAAAGGTTAACCAGCCTGGCTCAGTTGCCGTCACCTGCGTTGGCGCTGCCGAAGCTGGTGACGCGGCAGCTGTGGGGGTCTGCAGTGGACTGAGCCGTACTGTCGCCAGCGTCAGTCCCTGTAACTGCGGTTGTTGCCCCAGCTGTTGCAACCAGAGTGGCAACAGCTGGCTCTGCCTGACCACACCATGAAATTCTAAACTATCGCCCAGACTGAAGCCCGTCAGCCATAAACCGGCCGGATCAATCTGCGCCAAATGCGCCATCACTGCAGCGTAAGCGGGTGCCTTGGTATTATTCTGTTGCTGCAGATAGGCCAGCAGTTGTTGTTTCTGGCTGATACTTTGCTGCAATTGTGCCGCTTGTCGGCGCAACTCAGCAGATGGCTGACGTTGTGCTAAGGTTTGTTGCAAAATTTCCAGTTGCTGCAAGCTGCTTTGTTGTTCCTGTTGCAGCAAACTTAACTGTTGTTGCTGTTGTTGCTGTTGCCACTGCAACCAGCTCCAGGCACCAGCCAGCAGCAGCGACAACAGCAATAACACCCTGAGCAACAAGGGTAAACTGGCTTGTTCCCGCACCGGTTGCAACACGGTCTGATACAGATTAACTCTGCGCTTCATCAGAGTCCTCCTGCTGCAACAATTCAAGGGCTCCGGCCAATACCGGCCAGTGGCTGGCCAGCTCAGCGGCCGTCAGCCTTGTGGCCGATGCGGCTGAGACGGCAGACAACCAGCGACTAAAATCCACTGACCTTACCTTTGAAAAACCATTGCTGGCAAAATATTGCACTATAGCCGGTAACGTCGCGCTGGCCAGGATAAACAAAATTTCCTTCACCGGCGGTTGTCGCAGCTGACCTTCAAAATAATCCAGTGAACGCTGCACTTCCAATAACAAGCTATCCAGCATGCCTTGTTGCAACTCGGCAAAGTCATAGTGATCCAGCCGGTTAAAACCACGCAGCTTACGGGAAAAAAACACCATGCCCTGTTTGACGATCTGCAGGCTCAGTTCCTGACCAGGCAAATGCGTCAACAGCATCACGGCGCCACTTTGCTCCGGCGCTGCCGACTTGGCAGCAGTGTTCAGCAGATTTCGCGCCAGCCATTCTTCTGGCTGAATATTGATAAGGTTGACACGACGACGCTGTAACGCCTGACAAAGTGGCAACCAGCGACTGCGCGCTGTCAGAACTAACTGAATGCGGGGTTGTTGTTGATTGGGCTGCACCGGCACATCCAGATAATCCAGCAATAGGTCTTCGGCCGGAATATCGCTCAGCTCTCTGACCAGCCAAGGCAGTGCCTGCATCACTTCATTGGCTGCCAGCGCCGGTTTATCCAATTGCACCAGTTGATAAAATTCGCTGGCCAACACCAGACAAAGTGGGGTGGCAGCCGGAATAGCGTCCAGTAATTGCAACACCACTTCGGTCAGTTGACCGTTTGCCGCAGTTTGGCTGTGCCATTGCAACACTTGTTGGCTGGCGGCATCCAATTGCAGCAATTGCACAGTGCCATCCGGCTGTATGTAGACTGCCGCCACTGAGCCGGCGGTCCGGGCTTTGCCAGTTCTGGCGGTTAGGGTTCGGATTAACGCTTTTATCATCATTCTGCCTTGGCAATGTCAGTCGGCTGACTGACGCTAACACTCTGTTGCTGCCGCCGGTTATACTGGCCGGCTCTGGATGGCACCTGGTGTTTTATATGCAAGATCCGTTTTATCAGTTGCACTGGCAACAACTGAGCGTCCCGCAATTGGCGCAACAACAAACCGAAATCTGGCTTTGTCAGTTACAGACCAGGGTGCCCAGCATTGCTGGCAATAAATGGTTAAAACTAAAGTATCACATCCAGCAAATACAACAACATAACAAAACCGGAATTGTCAGTTTTGGCGGTGCATTTTCTAATCATTTGCTGGCTTTAGCTGCGGCAGGTCAATATTTTGGTTTTGCCACTGTCGGGGTAGTCCGCAGCCATCTGGCAGAGCCTGCCAGTCCAACCTTACGCCAATGCCAGGCGCTCGGCATGCAACTGCACTCGGTGGCTCCGGCGCAGTACCGCCTCTATTGCCAGCAAGCCGAGCAGATCGCCCGCATGGCCAATCAACAGGCTTTGCCTACTGCGGGCTGTGACTGGCAACCCAGTCACTGGCCCCCTTGCCACTGGCAACAGAGCTATCCGGATTATCTGCTACTACCAGAAGGCGGCAGCGCTGCACTGGCGATCCCTGGCGTGGCAGAACTGGCACTCCAGCAAACGCCGGCCGGTCCGGCCACTCTATTGGTGAGCGCCAGCGCCAGTGGTGGCACTCTGGCCGGGCTGATTGCTGGCCAAACCACAAGGCAGGCCGCCGGTCAGTCGCCTGCCGCCGTCCTTGGTATCGCGGTGGTGA
Source organism: Rheinheimera sp. B2H12 (assembly GCF_059620065.1). Classification (NCBI taxonomy): domain Bacteria; kingdom Pseudomonadati; phylum Pseudomonadota; class Gammaproteobacteria; order Chromatiales; family Chromatiaceae; genus Rheinheimera; species Rheinheimera sp. B2H12. The sequence continues at coordinate 4,576,551 of NZ_CM184363.1, forward strand.
AGGATGCCAGTTTAGCCGACAAAATCCGCCTGCTACTGCCGCAGACCGAACAGCACTGCGACTGGCAACTGTGGCCGGAACAAAGTGGCAAAGCCTATGGCAAATTCAGCCCGGATACCTTGCAATTTTGTCTGCAACTGGCCAGTCGTCAGCAGATCTATACCGAACCTGTCTATACCGGTAAAGCTTTACACAGCTTAGTGCAATGGGCACAGCAAGGTCGTTTCGCCGCCGGCAGCCGGATTGCATTTTTTCATACCGGCGGTTTACAGGGCCTGGCAGGTCTGGCATGCCGTGGCCTGGTAAGCCCTACCGAACTAAAACAGTTAACGCCGTCAGTTTAACCAGGCTGGTCAACTGGAATAATCCTCGCCAGTGGCTGACTGAAATAATAGCCCTGCGCACCACTGACCCCAAGTTTCTGTAAGGTTTGCCATTCCGCCAGATGCTCCACACCGCTGGCAATGACCCGCACGCCCTTGGCCACATTACCGGCAATCAAACCCCGGACAAACAACTGTTGTTCCAGATGCTGGTCCAGATGCCGCACCACGGACGGATGCAATTTGATGGCTTCCAATGGCAGTTCATCCAGATAGGGACAAGCTTCGATCGATAACCCAACATGATCCACAATCAAACGGAATCCCAACTGATGTAATTGCTCTAACTTAGGTTTGAGCGCCTGATAATGTTTCAGCAAGTGGTATTCATCCAGCTCAAAAGCAAACTGGCCGCTTTTGAGCTGACCACTTTCCAGCAATTGTAATAACCAGGGTTGCCAATCCGGACTTAACAGCGTCTGCACCGATAAATTCACGCTACACAGACTACCGGCGATATTTTCTACCTGACATAACCGCGCCGCTTTCAGCACTACATATTGGTCGATGACCTGACACAAACCACAATTCGCCGCCATCGGTAAAAATATCGCCGCATTGAGTTTATCGCCTTCGCTGCTTTGCAACCTGACCAGCACTTCGTGTTGGATCACATCCCGCTGCTCCCAGGAAAACACCGGCTGAAAACTCAATAACAAGCGTTGTTCATTCAGGGCATTGGTCAATTCAGTGCGCCACCAGACTGAACCTTTAATTTTCGGTTTGGCTGTTTCATAAAAGCCAAAGGCACCATTTGGCCCTTGCAGCTGCGCCGTTTTTAGCGCCATGTCGGCTTCCGCCATCAACTGATACGACTGTTGGCCTTGCTGATAAATGACATAACCCAGATGCAGCACGTCAAAATCCGGATAATCGGCAAAATAGCTCGACCGACTGAGCACTGCCGCCATCCGCTCGCCCATCGCAATGGCTTCTTTTTGCTCCATGCCAGGCAATAGCACGGCAATATCCTGTTCAGCCAATCTTGCCAGCACAGCCTGTGGAAAATGCGCCGTCAGTTGTGTCAGCAGTTCGGCACAACCGGCCAGCCGCTGCAACGCCACTGTGGGTTCAACCGCCGTTTCCGGGTGGGAGATTTGTAATAAAAACAACGCACCTTGCCCGGCTTCATCCGGGTCCTTTAAAAAATGCTGCAGCTTGCTTTCAAAATAAATCCGGTTGCCAATGGCTAAATCATGGTCGATCAGCCCCTGCACTCTGACCAGATGACGGATTTCTTGCTCACGTCTGGCTTGTGCCTGCTGATTTTTACTGATGCGGGCCAATTTCAGACTCAGACTTTCCTGTTGCGCCAAAGGTAAATGCGCATCCAGCATCAACTGGTTCAGGTTGCTTTCCAGTTGTTCGACATCAAGGCCCATCTGCTGCAGTTCAGCCAGCCAACTCCTGCCAAAGGCATAAGGGAGTAACAATAACAGATTCAGCGCACAGGCCAGCACCAGCGCCAGTTGCCAGCGCCAGTCATTGAGCTGGGGTTGTAAAATAACCACCAGTGCCAGCATAAAACCGAGATTCAGCAGCGCCGTCACGGCAACCCAGCGCAAGCCCTGCTGATACTGGCGGATAAAAAGCCCTGTTATCTTCACCATCGCCTCCTTAAGTCCAGTTAACAGTGTTAATGGCAGAGCCGGATTTGTCGAGGCGAGGCGAAAAATTAACTACCGCTTAGGACCCAGCTGCGCGCACCCGTTGCCAGTACGCTTGCAAGTCGGCTTTCACTTCCGGCAATAACAGATACAAGGCCAGAATATTCGGCACCGCCATCAGGAAGATCATCGAATCGATAAAATCAAACACCGCCAGCACATTGGGCACTGCCCCCATCGCCACTACACAACAAATCAACACTTTATACAGGCCGATACTGACGCGGTGTTCACCAAACAGGTAACCCCAGCCTTTCTGGCCATAATAGGCCCAGCTCACCACAGTGGAGTAACCGAACAGCAGCAGCGCGACCATCAACACCAGCGGAAACCAGTCAAACACTGAAGCAAAGGCGGTTGAGGTCAACTGCACGCCATCCAGTCCGGTTTGCAGATAACTGCCGGTGATAATGATTACCAAAGCAGAAATAGTACAAATAACCACAGTATCAATAAAGGGTTCCAACAGTCCGACAAAACCTTCCGACACCGGATCCTTGGTTTTGGCGGCAGAATGAGCAATAGGGGAAGAACCAATACCAGCTTCATTGGAATAAGCAGCGCGGCGAAAACCCTGGATCAGCACGCCAATAAAACCGCCATAAGCCGCTTCCGGCGCAAAAGCACCTTTGACAATGGTCCACAACGCTGCTGGAATATCAGCATAATGCACACCAATAATCACTAGCGCCGCCGTCAGATAAATGCCACACATCAGCGGCACCAGCTTGCTAGTCACTCTGGCAATACTTTTAATGCCACCGACAATCACCAAACCAACCAAAAATGCATAGATAATGCCAAACAGCCAGGCATTGTCAAAACCAGTCACGGTTTTCACCTGCACAAAACCTTGATTCACATGCACAAAACCAGCTGAACCAAAGACACAGGCGACGGCAAAAAAACCAGCCAGGAATTTACCGGTGCGCGGCAGCTGATACTTCTCCAGCGCCGCTTTGATGTAATACATAGGCCCGCCGGAGACAGTGCCATCTGGTTGGATCTGGCGGTATTTCACCGCCAAGGTACATTCGACAAATTTGGTGGTCATACCGAGAAAACCGGCCACTATCATCCAAAAGGTCGCGCCAGGCCCACCTAAGGTAATTGCCACCGCCACCCCGGCAATATTACCGGTGCCGACAGTACCGGATAAGGCTGCCGACAGCGCCTGAAACTGACTGATTTCGCCCTGGTCATCTGGCTTCACATGTTTACCACGTACCAATTGCACCGCATGGCCAAAGCCACGGATATTAATAAAACCGAGGTAACAGGTAAAAATGATAGCGCCACTCATCAACCACAACACAGTGACCGGCACTGCCACGCCTTGTACCTGAAAAGAGTAAAAAACCACACTAGCAAGCGCCGAACTCAGCTGTTCAAACGCCTGTTGAAAACTAAAGTCACTGGACATCTGGATATCTCTGGCTGCAAAAAGCAGCACCTTACCACAGTTTTCAGCGCCTTGACTGTAGCGCAAGTGGCAGAAATTCATCATTTGGTTATAAAACTGGCACCTGTCTGTCATCAGCGCACGCCACCATAGGCATAGTTACAAGGTGTCAGGAGAATGTCTGATGTGCGCTTTTCCACCCCTCTTGCAACCTACCAAAGCCAGACTATTGGCATTGAAGCTGCTTAGTTCGTTGTTACTCGGCAGCTGTCTGTTGAGTTCGATGGCGGCCACGGGCGCAACACCGCCCGATCCTAAAGTCGTGCTGGTCAGCATCGACGGCTTACGCTGGCAGGAAGTGTTTTACGGCGCCGACAGTCAGATTGCCCGTGACAGCCGTTTTGTCCGCGAGCCGAAAAAGCTGCAACCTTTGTTGCAAGGGGCCAGAGCCCGGCAACTGATGCCTTTTTTCCATCAAACTATCGCCAAACAAGGTTTATTGGTGGGCGATCGCCACCGCGGCTCGCTGATGAATGTCAGCAACCCCTGGCATATTTCTTACCCTGGCTACAATGAAATGCTCAGTGGCCGGGCTGATCCAAAACTGCATTCCAACGCCAAAATTGCGAATCCCAATGTGACAGTGCTGGAATGGCTGCACCAACAACCGGCCATGCGTGATCAAGTGGCCGCTTTTGGTTCCTGGGATGTGTTGCCTTATATCCTGAATGTGGCGCGTAGCGGTTTGCCGGTCAATGCTGGTTTTGCCGAAGCCACAGGTCAGCTTAGTCCGAAACTGCAGTTGTTAAACCAGTTACAACGGCAAACGCCGAGTCCCTGGCCTGCGGTGCGGTATGATGTCTTTACTCAGCAGTTTGCGCTGGATTATCTGGCGACCAAAAAACCTAAGTTGTTGTACATCGCTTTTGGTGAAACCGACGATTTCGCCCATGATCAGCGTTATGACCAATATCTGGCCGCCGCTCAGCGCAGCGACAGTTTTATTGCCGAGTTATGGCAACAATTACAAGCTGATCCGTTTTATCGCGACCAGACTACCTTGTTAATTACCACCGATCATGGCCGTGGCGACAGCCCCGCCAACTGGGCTTTTCATGCCGGCGCCCGCAGCCTGCAACAACAGCTCACAGGCTATTTAAAGCCACTGGCTAAACTCAGTCAGGGCATTCAGGGTTCTGATCAGATTTGGCTGGCAGCCTTGGGTCCACAAATTCCGGCACGCGGTCTGGTGAAAACCGACAGCCCCTGGCTACAGAGTCAAGTGGCCAGTACTGTAGCTGAATTACTGGGGTATGATTTCCAGAGTTTCCAATACAATGCCAGCAGTGCCTTGCCGCTCTTGCAGCAGCAAGCACGGCAACTGGCAGCACGCTCAGCCTTGACGCCACTGCAAGCACAACAACGTCAGTTACGCTGATAAATTTCCAGCGGCTGGCCATCCGGATCGGTAAAAAAGGTAAAAGCAGCGCCGGTGTAAGGGTCAATTCGCACCGGCTCAGTGGCAATGCCAAGGCTGTTTAACCAAAGAACTGTTGCAGCCACATCTGCCACAGCAAAACATAAATGTCTTAAACCCTGCGCTTCCGGCTGGCTTGGCCGTGGTGGCGCACCGACAAAAGAAAACAACTCCAGTTGTGAACCATCCGGTAATTGCAAATCCAGTTTATGAGACTGCCGCTCGGCGCGATAATGTTCCGCCAGGATCGGCAACCCCAGCAACTGATGATAAAAATGCTTTGAACGCGGGTAGTCTGAACAAATAATGGCAACATGATGAATGGCTTGCAGCATCCTAACAATCCTGAGCAGAAAAATGCCGATGTTAGCATGAGGCTGCGACCAATCGCAGGGTTAATCAGCATCCACCAGCAATTCGGGATAACGCTGATAAAACTGTTGTAACTGACCATTGTTGCGCAATAATTCAACCCGTTGATCCCATTGCTTTTTCAGCAAGTGGCCACGCTCAGACTTGCTAAAACCAGCATAGACAGGTAATTGCATCAGCGACTGCTGTTGTAACGCCAGTTGCTGCAACAACAATTGCACCGCAGGCACGGCCAGGTCCGCCTGTTCAGCCAGATACAGCTGCAACCGGCCTTTGGATACCATTTCCAGCCCTTGCCGGGCATCCTGCACTTCATAACCTGTCACGCGCAGCCCAAGCGCAGCGCCATAGTTATAGCCCTGATCCCAGCCCAGCCGCAGTTCTGCCAGTTGGGCAGGTGTGAGTTGCAACAAAGGGCCAGGTAAACGAAAACCGGCCTGACTGACCATCATCACCTCGTCGGCATCCATAGGCCGGGCCGACAACAATAAATGCTGACCATCTTCGGCAGTGACCGCCAACACCAGATCGGCCTGTTGTTTTTGTACCAGCGTGATAGCCCGGCTAAATCCGGTTAGCTCCACTTGCAGACTGACGTCTGCCGGCGGCAGGATCAGCCTGACCAGTTCAAAATAACCGCCGGATAAATCGGCATTGGTATAACCCGGCCAGTGTTTACTGACCAAATGCACAGGCTCTGCTGCCTGTAACGGCAACCAACATAACAACCACAGCCATCGCCACATCGAAAAGCTCCATGATCATCACAAGTTGGTTGATGTGGTTAAGCTTAGCTGCAAAGCACAGTTGCGCTGAGAAAAAAAGCAATGTAGCCGACGGATAAAGCAAGTGCCGTATTCGGCAGCAAACGCCGAATACGGTCTTTCGTGCGGTGTTAATTGGCTTTGGCGTAATGTTCGACCTGCCGCCAGACCCGCAGCAAATTACCCGACATGATTTTTTCGATGTCGGCTTCGCTGTAGCCGCGCCGCAATAAACCGGCAATCAAATTCGGATAAGCCGCCACATCTTTTAACCCCTCTGGCAATGAATCACCGACGCCGTCAAAATCAGAGCCGATGCCGACATAATCCACCCCAACCAGCTTAGTGACATAGTCAATGTGGTCAAGGATACTGTCGACATTGGCAAAAGGATAAGGATGTTGTTGCAGATACTGGGCGCGGAAGGCTTCATCCGACACTTTGTCACCGGCAGCGGCACGGGCAGCTTTATATTGCAGCCCCCACTGGTTGGCACGGGACACCACAAAAGAAGAGCCGAAGTTAATCTGGATCACACCGCCATTTTTTGCCAGCGCCTGGATCATCTTGTCGTCCATATTGCGTTCAAAACCCGGTACAAAAGCACGCAACGAGGAGTGCGAGGCAATCACCGGCGTTTTGGTCAGGGCAATGACTTTGTAAAAGGCATCATCGGACACATGCGAAATATCGATCATCATGCCAAGCCGGTTCATTTCCGCCACCACTTGTTCACCAAATGGACTGAGGCCTTTCCAGGGCCGGCGTAAATCATAACTGGAATCGGCAATATGGTTGGATTCGGAATGCGCCAGCGTAATATAACGGATACCACGCTGATAAAAATGCTGTAAATTGCTGAGCTTACCTTCTAAAGGCGTGCCGTTTTCCATACCAAGCGCCAGCGAAATCAGGCCTTTGCCAAAGTGCGTCGCCACATCATCGGCCTGATAGGCCATGGCAAATTTATCCGGTGCCCGGCCAACTAAGGCTTCCATACTGTCAATCAACTGATTGGCCAGCAGATAACCGCCGCCGCTTTTTTCCAGCGAAGATGGAATATAGACCGACATAAAAGGAGCATTCAGACCGCCGGCTTTCGCGCGCGGATAATCAAACTCGCCGCCAGGCGCCGCCACTGAGACATCTTCCCATTTGCTCTGCAAGCGATACGGCACATCAATATGGGTATCGATAATTAACAGTTGTTGCGCCAGTTGCTGTGCCCGCTGCTCAACGCTGAGCGCGCTGCTCGCTGTTGCGGGCGCGACGTTGGCGGTTGACTGCGTCGCGACAGGCGTCTGCTGACAAGCAGTGAGCGTCAGCAGGCTGAGGCTCACCGCCACACTGAGGAAGGCAGGTTGAAACAAAGATGAAGTGCGCATGGCAAGGTTCCTTTTAAACTGGCTGCCGTTATTGCTTGTTCGCAGCAACGGATTTTATGTTGTTGTTTTCACCAGCATATCGCACTTTTCGCCGCAGCAGAGCGCCAGTTCAACCGGTATTTCCTGAAATTGAACTGGTCTTTTTGTGATGTTATTACGTTTTTTGCACCAGTTCCAACCCAAACTCAGTACGCAGTACAGCGGCCACATCAGTGACAACTTCAACTGTGGTCTGGCCCGCACTGCTGCGTTTGAGTTCATTGCCGACCAGCATAGTCCGGCCTGTGGCATGTTGTTGGATCACCAAATACTTCTGCACAAAAATAGTGTCCGGATGGGTCGAGTTCAGATAATTGGCCGGCATAAAATCAATCCACTCGGCCGGATACAAATCAAAACCATATTGGTTGGCCCATTCGCCCTGAATGAGCGCCTGTAACACATACTGACCTGGTGCGGGTTGCAACAAACGGAAACTGTCATAGTCCTGCTGTTGTGGCAGATTGACGCTATCGAGTGCAATTGGCGCCCGCAAACCATAGCTGCCAAAACCCAAATCACAGAGCAAGGTCTGGCCTGCCACTTTCACCAGCAGCGCCATATGGGTTTTAGGTCTTTGCATCGGATAAAACATCGGCCGGCAAAACACAAACTGATAAGAAATGCCGAGCGCCTGCAATGCCATCGCAAACAGCGCATTCACTTCATAACAGTAACCACCACGACGGGCACTGCCAGCACTGCCTACAATTTTATTCACTATATCAGCAGGTTGTAGCGATACAATCTTACCCGCCTGCACATCAAGATTTTCAAAAGGCACAGTGCGTAACTGAGCCACCATCAGCCGGGTGACAGTCTCGACACTGGCAGTGAAGGGACTATCGGTCGCTACGCCAATCCGGCGCAAATAAGCATCTAACTGAAATTCTGGCACTAGCATGGGGTTCTCCGCAGGTTGCACTATTAACTGGTACCAATGTTGGGCAGACAGGCTATTGTCGCTGATTTCAGTCAATCGCGCCAAGCTTGCTGTGGCGGTCAAATCACACCGGATAAATCCTGTCACAGAAAAAGCATTGCCGTGCTGCCGCCACTTTGTAATGATGCTGGCAGTTATCGCAAGGAGTCGGGCTATGTCACAATACCATCAATTCAGCAGCACAGAAGCTGCTGAATTCGCCAATAAATACAGTGATTTATTTGGTGAGCGCAGTAAGCTGACCACCCAGTGTTTTGGTGATAATCATATGAATCTGGTGTTTAGAGTGCAGAATCAAGCCGGCACCAGCCTGATTGTGAAACAAGGTTTACCCTTTGCCCGTGGTCTGAGTGAACGCTGGCCGCTGACGCTGGAACGCCGCCGGATTGAAGCTGAGGCATTAAAATTATTCGCCAAAGCGGCGCCTGAGCTCGTGGTTGAAGTGTTGCATTATGATGCCAGTCAGGCCGCGATATTATTGGAAGATCTGGCGCAATTGGATCTGCTGTCACCTGCGCTGATGCAAGGCCGGCAGTTTCATCAGCTCGGCCGGCAACTGGGTGAATTTCTGGCCAAAATTGCAGTCTCCAACAGCGATTTTATGCTGGCTCTGCCACAACAACGGGCCCGGCAGCAACAATTTCTCAATCCGGAGCCATGGCAAATTACCGAGGATTTATTATTTAACGATCCTTATTGTCACCATGAACGCAACGAAGTTCCAGCAGCGTTGCGGTTGCCAGTACAACAACTGTGGCAGCATGACGCACTGCTGGCACAAGTGGCCAGACTGAAACACCGTTTTCGCACTCAGACCGAGACCCTGGTGCATGGTGATTTCACCTGCGGCAGTGTGTTTGTCGGGAAAACCAGCTTAAAAGTGATTGATGCCGAATTTGCTGGTTTTGGCCCGCATGGTTTTGATCTGGGCATTATGCTGGGCAGTCTGATGCTGCACTATTGTGCCGCTGCTGCGAAATCGGAGCCTGCCGCCAAAGAACAGCAGCAGTATTTGTTTAGCCAAATCAAACAATTGCTACTTTCTTATCAAGAGCTGTTAGTGCAGCAATTGGCGCAATGCCGGGATGTATTACTCAGCAATGCTGAGTTTCAGCAACAATTGCAGCAAGATGCCCTGAAGTTAGCAGTTGGCATGGCAGGCTGTGAAATCATCCGGCGCATCTACGGCGCCTTCCCGGCCGCCTGCCTGCAACAACTTCCGTTGGCGCAGCGTACCCAGGCGCAATTGCAGGCACTGGCACTGGGCCAACGGTTGATTTTGCAACATAGCCACTGTACTGATAGCGCGCAGGTACTGGTTTGGCTGCAGATGGGGGTGGCGTCGTGACCACGACTGGGGTTTTGGTCGTGACCACGACTGGTGTTTTGGTCGTGACCACGACTGGTGTTTTGGTCGTGACCACGACTGGTGTTTTGGTCGTGACCACGACTGGTGTTTTGGTCGTGACCACGACTGGGTTTGTGGGGCCAACCGTAGGTCTGACTCGACCCGCAGCACAGCTGTGAGGCAGTCAGACATTGTGGCCGTGAACACGACTGGTTTTATTAGCTTTGCTGGCTATTTTTTAAAAGCTTTCGCCGTTGGCGAGTTTCTTTCTTTTGCTTCGCCAAAAGAAAGAAACCAAAGAAAAGGCGACCCCGGATCGCTCGAAAGCCCGCAATAAAATCAGCAGTTTGAGGCGCTGGCGCAACTCGGCCGCCGCTAACGTCGGCGACCTCAAACACTCGCCAGCTTAAAACCTCAAACCACTGATTTTAAAGCGGCTCGCTCGAACGGGGAAAAAGCTCACTTTGGGCGAATTTCAGGCATTAACGCTCAAATTTAGTACGGAAAGCAGCGCAACGGGTTGGCGTCGCAACCAGCGCTTTTGGCTGGCGGTAAAATTTATTTGTTAGCCAGGTTGGATAACTATTTTTACTGAATCAAAAAACCAAAGCTCCCAACAACCTTGAAAATACGAAAATGAAAAGTCGGGTGCCCACACTGCATACTCTCCTCTGCCTTCCGATTCTTCAAGCGTAAACCTGCTATTGCTCTGGGGTGGCTCAACTGAAATTTTATGAGCAAGCCCAACAGCAATTTTCAAAGCAACCTTTTGCAAAGTCTCTGGAGCCCATTCAATGTATGGCTTACCTTCAATTTGGCCAAGGGAATTAAAAAGCCTGTAGTGGTCAACTAATTTTGGCCACATCGTTGTAGCCAAGCCAGTACCTGCGCTCGGATTCATTCGGAGCCAAACCACCGTTATAGTGATGTGGCCTGAGCTGGCTGTAATAGCCCAGCATGTAATTCAGTATCTCTCGTTCTGCTTGAGCAAATGAGCTGTAACCTACGGTCGGAACCCATTCTGTCTTTAAGCTTCTGAAGAAGCGCTCCATCGGGCTATTGTCCCAGCAATTACCACGACGACTCATGCTTTGCCGAATTTGAAAGCGCCACAGCAATTGCCGGAACTTGGTACTGGTGTAATGGCTGCCTTGGTCTGAATGGAACATCACTCCTTCAGGCCGACCTCTGGATTCAAACGCATGACTAAGCGCCTTGCCGGTTAATTCACTGTCAGGCGAGAACGACATGGCCCAACCAATTGGTTTTCTTGCAAATAAATCCATCACTACAGCTAAGTAAGCCCAGCGGTTGCCTGTCCAGATGTAGGTCACATCGCCACACCACACCTGATTTGGTTTGGTTACGGCAAACTGGCGCGCCAGCAAGTTTGGGATATCAATCCGTTCACTGCCTGTCTTTTTATATGAATGCGCCGATTGCTGGCAGCTGATAAACCCTAGTTTTTCCATGCATTTAGCCGCCAGGTATCGGCTCATTTTAACACCCTGAGTGCTTGCCATCGTTGCAATGCTGCGAGAGCCTGCGGAGCCATTGCTGGCATCAAACAGCTCACGGACTTTGCTTAGCCGAACAACCTGCTCTGGCTGAATCGCCTTGGGCTTTTTCCAATACTTAAAGCTGCTGCGATGGACTTCAAACACCCGGCACAACTGCGCCACGGCATAACTCTGCTTGAGCTGAGCAATTATCGTGAATTGTTCAGCGAGTCCGACATCAAGAGAGCTGTAGCCTTTTTTAGGATTTCTTTTTCCAGCTCTATCTGTTTGATTCGCTTCTCTAATTCGCGAATTTTAAGTTGGTCTGGCGTCATCGGTGTGGCTTTGGGCGTGATGCCTGAGCGCTCTTCACGCAACTGCCGAACCCATTTATCCATGGTGGATTTACCAACATTCATCGCTGCCGCTGCTTTAGCAACCGAGTAACCTTGGTCGAGCACCAGTTGGGCACATTCCAGACGAAATTCTGGGCTAAAAGTAGGTCTTGTCTTTTTGTTCATCATGTCACCTAATTGCTTACGAGGTATAGCATAACACCTCTAATCAGGTGGCCAAATTCAGTGTGCCACTACAGCCAGCCTTCTTTCGCGGGTCTTTTCTCCATAGAGCGAGTAATTGGACCATCAAATAATTCATCTGCTTCTTCTGTGTGGCACAAAGCACCCACAATCATTAACCTAAAGTATTCTTCGTCATGCGAAGCACCATTATTGCAACGTCTACAAGACTGAACTTTCCATAAGTTGTCTCGATTGATTTGGCGAATTAGACCTTTAGGTGGAACGTGGTCTTTGGTATTCGCGATCTCTCCGCAATAGATACACTTAGTCATTTTTTGCCTAACGCCGCCATAAGCGGTGAGTAATAGCTTGCTAAAATGTGAAGCGAAGCGGAACCGAGCAAGCTGTTACGAATCCGACTTCATGGCCTTGTTAGGCAAATGATGTGAAAGTTTGCCTTGAAACTAACGATCCATCATTATGATTACCAACCATTTTTTGTGTGTTTACATCAAAGTCATTTTGAGTGACTTCATATGCAGAAAAAATATCTCTATCTAATGGGACTGAAGCGTAAGGGTTGTAGTAGATATGTAAACCGTCCAGATGAGACTCTTTATGTTCGCTGGAAGGATAGAGATATGTGTCAGAACCACAAACAAAGTTACCGTTTAGAAACCTCATAGAAAATACATCATGACCTGGCTTTATTGTCTTGTAAGAAGTTCCTAGCATGTCTGGACCTTCTATTTTCATGAACTCGTCAACTCCCATTTGACGGTAGCGAGTTGCACGAACAAAGTTACTTAAACCGGCTTGGGCGACGGCTTTACCAAACATACCCGTAGTTGAAAAAATTACAGCACTTACTTCTTTGTAGTTAGGATTAGTAAAAATACCAAGCTCAATTTTTTGAGCATTACGATTTAATATATGACCTATTTTTTGTCCATTTCCCATAGGCGGTGGTGGATTAATACCATAAAGCACCCTGTTTATCGCCATGTTGTTCTGGGAAAAAGAAAGATGGTTATCAAAAGGAGCAACAGCGATAACAAAAGGGTTACCTTTGACATGATCTAATGAGTGGTATGGATGTTTTTTGTTATTTATACCTACAAATAGATCTCTTTTATCTTTTAATTTACCAGCTAACTTAATCGTCGACTCATCCAAGAAGTCATCGTTACTTAGTCCAGAAGCAGCACTAAGGGATTCATTTAAGTAGTATTCTGGTTTGAGGTTATCTTTATTATTTGAAGTAACGGCCTCAACGTTTACAACACGGCCTGAATTGTGATGCAGATTGAAATCTGGGCTTTCCTTTGAATAATCGATACTCAAACCAAAATCAGTGAATGCTTTGTTCAGGTATAGCTCCCATAAGGACGAATTAAATGATAGCTGGAAATCTTGAATAAACTTTTTCGACTCTTTCTTTCGCTCCATTAAACCAGTTGACCAATTATTGATAACGTCAATAGTTGGTTCATACTCCTTAGATGATACGATTCTTTTAAATAAAGGATGAAGTCGATCTTCTTTTACTGCAAGTTTAAACAAATCCAAAATTTATCCTCGATATTTGCGACAAGCGCTTATTGGCCTAACAGTATTTTTTCAACGGTTTAGAACCCGCAAGTTGCTGTCGTTTTTCATAACCACTGGTGTTTTAAACTATCCGCTTTTTTGTCTGACTTCAACAAGATATAAACATTAGTTGTGACTTTGGGAACTAAAAGAAGGTTTTGCGCCTGCAGGACGCGAAAAAATAACTCATGGTTTGTTTTTACGTCATTTTTTGGTTATGCATTCGGGAATTAAAGCTCCGCCCTTGATGCAAATCTACCTTCACACTACAACGCTTTTGGCCCCGTTTTCGCGAGCCGCTTTAAAATCAATGGTTTGAGGTTTTAAGCTGGCGAGTGTTTGAGGCCGCCGACGCTAGCGGCGGCCGAGTTGCGCCAGCGCCTCAAATCATTGATTTTATTGCGGGCTTTCGAGCGATCCGGGGTCGCCTTTTGTTGGTTACTTATTTTGGCGAAGCAAAATAAGTAACTCGCCGTAGGCGAAAGCTTTTAAAAAAACAGCCAGCAGCAGGCTAATAAAACCAGTCGTTGCCACGGCGAAATCGCCGCCAGTTGCAAGCGAATAAAACCAGTCGTGTACACGGCATCAATGTCTGACTGCCCCAAAGCTTCGCTCTGGGTCGAGTCAGACCTACGGGACGACAACCAAAACACCAGCCGTTGCCACGGCGAAATCGCCGCCAGTTGCAAGCGAATAAAACCAGTCGTGTTCACGGCATCAATGTCTGACTGCCCCAAAGCTGCGCTCCGGGTCGAGTCAGACCTACGAAAACTCCACTCCAGGTCGAGTCAGACCTACGAAAACTCCACTCCAGGTCGAGTCAGACCTACGAAAACTCCACTCCGGGTCGAGTCAGACCTACGAAAACGCCACTCTAGGTCGAGTCAGACCTACGAAAACTCCACTCCAGGTCGGGTCAGACCTACGAAAACTCCGCTCCGGGTCGAGTCAGACCTACGAAACTCCGCTCCGGGTCGGGTCAGACCGAACGTCGCGTCGGCGCGACCACAAAAAACCAGCCGTTACCCCGGCAAAAATGCTATATTAGTGCCCTGTTATAAAACCGCTGTGGTCACTCCAGCTGCGGGATAAACCGCGGCAATTGCTGCAAATCCCGATAACAGAAAAAGCGCATAGACGCTCCCCCACCAGGCAGATCAAAAGGTAATCCATTGATGAAAAGCAAACACAGTCTGTTAACCATACAGATCCAGGCCGCTTTAATGCTGGCAACTGTCGGGCTTTCTCCTGTCGCCATGGCGCAGGAAAGTGACAAAGCCAAACAGGACGATCAACAACTTGAACGTATTATGGTAACAGCACAGAAACGCGTGCAAAGTACCCAGGAAGTGCCAATTTCCGTCGCCACCTTAGGCGGTGAAAAATTGGATGCAATTTTTTCCTCTGGCGATGATATTCAGGCGCTGGCAGTGAAAGTTCCGGGTTTATACGCCGAATCATCCAACGGCCGGGCCGCACCAAGATTTTATATCCGTGGTCTTGGCAACACTGACTTTGATTTGGCTGCTTCCCAGCCAGTGTCAGTGATTATGGACGACGTGGTGATGGAAAACGTGATCCTGAAAAGTTTCCCGTTATTTGACGTGGAACAGGTCGAAGTCATTCGTGGCCCACAAGGCACTTTATTTGGTCGTAATACCACTGCGGGTATTGTCAAATTCAGCACCGCCAAACCACGGCAGGATTTTGATGGCTATACCAAACTGAGCCTGGGCAACTATGGCACCCGTAATCTGGAAGCGGCAGTTGGCTCAGGCCTGACAGACGAGTTGTCCGCCCGGGTGTCGTTGTTATCCCAACATCGGGATCACTACATCAATAACAGCTTCAGCAATGAAAAAGATGTGATGGGTGGTTTTGATGAAACCGCCGGTCGTCTGCAATTTTTATATGAAAAAGACAGCGTCAGCGCCTTGTTAAATGTGCATGGCCGCAAGCTGGATGGCACTTCGTCCATGTTCCGTCGCAATGTCTTTACGCCAGGCAGCAACAAACTTAATGGTAACTACGACCGCGACAATGTGGCCTATGACAGCGGCAATAACTTCCAAAAATACGACAGTTCAGGCGCTTCCTTGAAACTGGATGTTGATCTGAACGAGATGACCTTCACCTCGGTCACGGCGCATGAGCAGGCAGACGGCAATGGCCGCAGCGATGTCGACGGTGGTACAGTGGCAGGCCCAGGTCTGTCGGATCCAAATCTGGCGGTGACTGAAGATCAACTGAACGATTTAAAGCAGTTGACCCAGGAATTCCGCTTAGCCAGCGACAGCAGCGACGCGCTGGAATGGCAAGTGGGTGCTTTTTACTTTGATTCCTCTTTTGGTGTCACCAGTATCGATGGTTTCTTCGGTAACACCCAGGTGTTCCACGACAACCAAAGCTGGGCTGTGTTTGGTCAGAGTACCTATGACCTAAGCTCGAACTGGGATGTCACTGCTGGTATCCGTTATACCCACGATAAAAAATCCTTTTATGTCGGTCAGCAAAATGTCGGCTCACCGGGCTTGGCTGGTGGTTTCCCTCGGGTACAAACTTACGCGCCGATTGAACTGAGCGATGGTCAAATCAGCTGGGAACTGGCGACCAACTACCGTGTGACCGAACAAACCTCGGTTTATGGCCGGTTGGCGAACGGCTTCCGTGCGCAGTCGATCCAAGGCCGCAATGTGGCGTTTGAAGAAGATCCAACCACGGCAGATTCTGAAACTATTCAATCGGTTGAAGTGGGTGCCAAGTCAGATTTACTCGACAACAGCCTGCGCTTAAATGGTGCTGTGTTTTATTACAACATCGATGATATGCAGTTGTCAGCCGTCGGCGGCGCCTTAAACGGTAACTCGTTGATCAACGCTGATAAAGGCACGGGTTACGGTTTTGAAATCGACGCCGACTGGCGGGTGCTGGCGAATCTGACGCTGGGTGGTGGTTTTAGCTACAACCATACTGAACTGAAAGATCCAAACAAAAAAGTGGCTCTGTGCGGTTTGAAAATGTGTACGCCGCTGGATAAAACCGAAACTCTGCCCAATGGCAAGGTACTGGCTTACTTCGACGGCAATCCATTCCCGCAAGCGCCAAAAACTATTCTGACGTTCAATGCCCGTTACGACTATCCGATTAGCAGCGGTGAAATTTATCTGTATACAGACGTCGCAGTGCAAGGCAAAACCAATTTATTCCTGTATGAATCGGTTGAATTCCAGACCGATGACAATATGGAAGCGGGTTTACGCTTAGGTTACCAGAACTATGAAGGGAATTATGAAGTGGCGCTCTATGGCCGCAACATCACTGACGAAGACAACGTCAAAGGCGCGATTGATTTCGCCAACCTGACCGGTTTTGTCAATGAACCTCGGATGATTGGCATCGAGTTTAAGAAAAACTTTTTCTAACTTGGATGACCCAAAGCCTGCTCTCAAAGCGGGCCTTGGCAGTTAACTGATAGGTCTGCCTGGCACCTGCCCGGCAGACCTATTTTTTTGGGCAAAATACAGCACCGTGCGCCGCCTGCCGTTAGCCTTGCCGCGCTTTAAATCTCGGATTGGTTTTACAAATCACATAGGTTTTGCCGCGCCGTTTTACCACCTGACAATCCGGATGCCGGGTTTTGGCTGATTTGAGCGATGATAATACTTTCATTGGCTATCCTTACGGCCGCCCAGCAACTGACCAAATTTTTTGCTGAAATTCGCCACCCGACCTTCGGAGGTGACAGATTTTTGCTTACCGGTATAAAACGGGTGCGAAGCACTCGACACATCCAGCGCCACATAAGGATAAGTGTTGCCATCTGTCCACTGCTGGCTGCGCTCAGTTTGAATGGTTGAACCAACCAAAAAATAACAATCGGCGGATAAATCGTGGAACAGCACCTGACGATAATCCGGGTGAATACCTTGTTGCATCATAAGCTCCTGGTTGCTGATAAAACTGTTTGATTAGTGTGATATTATAACAAAACAGCGTTGCAAACAAGAATTATTATCAACAACAATGTTCCACCCCGAACAGCGCTGGTTAGCCTGCAACCTTTGCTCAGGCTTTCACTGCCGCTATTGCCAATTGATAACGGCGACTGACTTCAGGCCAATGGATCACCTGATAAAAAGCGGCAATATAATCAGGTCTTTTATTCTGATATTTCAGATAATAAGCATGCTCCCACACATCCAACCCCAACAGCGGTATTTGCTGTTGTAGCAATGGACTGTCCTGATTGGCAGAACTGGTCACAGCTAACTGACCATCTGCCTGCAGCACCAGCCAGGCCCAGCCACTGCCAAACCGGCTCAGCGCCGCCTTGGTAAACGCAGCCCGAAAGGCGTCCATATCGCCAAAAGCTTGTTGTATGGCTTGCGCCAGCACGCCATCTGGCTCACCACCGCCTTGCGGTGACATCACAGTCCAGAACAAACTATGGTTATGATGACCACCGCCATGGTCTCGCACCGCTGGCTGTAACTCTGCCGGCAACTGCGCAATACCGCTTAACAGCGCTTCCAGTGGCATATCAGCGTAGACAGTGCCCGCAACAGCATTGTTTAACTGATTGATATAATTCTGATGATGGCGTTGATGGTGAATTTGCATCGTCAGTGCATCAAGATGCGGTTCCAGTTCGGTATAGCCGTAAGGTAACTCTGGTAACACAAAAGGCATAGTCACTCCTGTTAAACACAATGGGCAAGAAAAGGCCTCGGCGACTTAGTGCATCGTTAAGGCCGGTAGCGGTTGTTGTAACAAAGCACGGATGGCCGGATGCTCGCCGTGCTGTTGCAAAAAAGCTTGTAGCTCTAGCCGGCAGCGCTGCAAATGCGGTAACAGCATCGACTGCTGCTGTAGCCCCAACCTGGCAGCACAACTGTGCAGTTGCTGCCAGGCCTGACAGAGTTCAGTGGCAGCAGCCAGCGGTTGTGCCAGCTGCAGATAACAATCGGCCAGGTTGTGTCGGCTAATCACCAGCGCCGCCAGTGCACTGTCCTGCAAAGGTTGTTGCAACAATTGCTCAGCCAGCGTCAGCGCCTGTTGATATAACGGAAAAGCGGCGGCGTTCTGTTCCAGCCGGAAATATTGATTGGCCTGTTGCGTCAGCTGTTGCCAGCGCGCCAGGAGTGGCGAGTCCTGCGCAACCGGTTTTATTTGGGGCGATAAATGTTCGGCAACATCAAATTTCATCAGCCATCCTCAATCTGGTGGTTTCCTGCTGCGAGGCTGCTCAGCAACAAAGCAGCAGCGGCACGCCTGATGCTGGCAAGTTGTGCCAGCACAAAGATGATAACAGTTATCATTTGCAATAAAGTATGCTAGATTTGCCAGTAGGATGCAATTGCAAATAAATATCATTTGCAAAAATCGTTATTACCGGATTGCTGAACCCGCAGGAGGCCATCATGTCTGCAGATTTAAGCCCGTACTGGCGTCACCACAGCCAGTTATGTCGCCAACTCAGCCAGCCTTTCAGCCGCTGGCCGGCAGCGGCAGATCCAGCCGAAACACTGCTGGAATTTATTCAGCTCAGCATGCAACTGGCGAAAGAACTGGCACTGCAACCAAATCTGCTGTTGCAGGAATGGTGTCTGCGGCATTGTCTGTTCAGCCTAGCCCGGTTCAGCCGGCAGTCTGAGTTGGCGCAGCCCAGTCGCCAGCTTTGCCTGGATCATCTGTACCAGCCTTTGTTTGCACTGCAGCACTTTTATCAGCTGTGGGCTGGCGTGCATTGCACGCGCAAACTCTGCCAGTTACAGGCGGAACTGAACCAGATTTTTTATCAGCCAACCTCTGCTCAGCCTGGCCCGACTCGGCCTGGCCATTAAGCCGGCTGGCAGCAGCATGATTATTTTGCGTGTGACAGGAGAGAACAATGCAAACCAGAACCGAACATGACAGTATGGGCGAGCTGCAAGTGCCAATAGACGCGCTCTATCAGGCACAAACCCAGCGCGCAGTGCTGAACTTTGCCATCCGGCCTGAACCCATGGCGCCGGGTTTTCTGCGGGCTTTATTACTGATCAAAAAAGCTGCCGCCAATGCCAATCAGCAACTTCAGCTATTGCCAGCGCCGCTGGCCGGCGCTATTGCTGCCGCCGCCCAGTCCCAACTGACGCAGTTGCATCTCGCGCAATTTCCGGTGCCACTGTATCAGACCGGTTCCGGCACCAGCAGCAATATGAATGTGAATGAAGTGCTGGCCAGCCTGGCCAGTCAGTTGCTGGGCGAAAAAGTCCACCCGAATGATCATGTCAATCTGGGCCAAAGCAGCAATGACACCATTCCAACCGCCATCAGCATTAGTACCGTACTGGCGCTGCGCCAGCAATTGCTGCCAGCCTTAGCACATTTACAGCAGACGCTGAGCTACAAAAGTCAGCAGATAGGTCACCTGGTTAAAACCGGCCGCACCCATCTGATGGATGCGATGCCGGTCACTTTTGCTGATGTGCTGCACAGCTGGCATTCGCAACTGCAGCATGCCGAAAGCCTGTTAAAAGAACAGCTCCCCAGGCTGCAACAACTGGCGCAAGGCGGCACTGCGGTGGGCTCCGGCATCAATGCCCACCCGGATTTTGCCGCCTTGTTTTGTCAGCAACTGCGGCTAGACACAGCAGTCCCCTTTGAGCCGGCGGCAGATTTATTTTTCCGCATCGGCACGCAGGATGTATCCGTTGCCTGCTCCGGAGCCCTGAAAGTCCTGGCAGTGGCGCTGTTAAAAATTGCCAACGATTTACGCTGGATGAACTCAGGCCCGTTGGCCGGGCTGGGTGAAATTGAATTACCAGCGCTACAACCGGGCTCGTCTATTATGCCGGGCAAAGTCAATCCGGTGATCCCGGAAGCGGTGGCGATGGCGGCAGTTCAGGTGATGGGGCTGGACAACGCCATCGGCATTGCTGGCCAGTCCGGTAACTTTGAACTGAATGTAATGCTGCCGCTGATCGGACAAAATCTGTTGCACAGCATCGACTTACTCAGCGACAGCTGCCGCGAGTTGGCCGATAAAGCCATTCGCGGTTTTATAGTGCGCCAGGATGTGATTGCCAAAGCGCTGGCACTCAACCCTATGCTGGTGACAGCGCTCAATCCACTGATTGGCTACGAAAAAGCGGCCATTATTGCCAAGCAAGCTTACCTGCAACAAAGGCCAGTGCTGGAGGTCGCGCTGGAACATACCAGCTACAGCCGCGAACAACTCAGCGCCTGGTTAGATCCAGCGAAGCTGACCGGAGCCGGAGCTGACTAAATCGGGAATGACGCCAGCAGAGCGCAAAGCGAAAGCCCTCAAGGCATTTGCTTTGCCCATGGCGGGTCTTCAACCAGGCGTGTAAGGCCCGGTGCCGGGTAATAATTTAACCAAGGCCCGGCTAATCATACTGGGGAACACTGACAGGTGATCTTCGTCCGCGATTACCTGGCTATGGATGCGCAAGCCATCAGTGTTGCGCTGACGCAGGATGGTTTCGAACTGTTGCATATCCGCCACAATACTGATGGTGCGGGCGTATCTGGCGCCAGCTTTGATCTGCTCATATTCGCCGGCATACAGCTGTACAGTCGCGCTCAGTTTGGCTTGGTTGGCACTTTGCTGTTGCGCCTGTTTTAGCACATAACCCTGATCAAACCACAAGGAGGGGCTGCTTAAAATGTAGCTATCAAAAGTGTCAGGCTGAGTCAGCAACAGCTGCGCGCCTAACAAGCCACCATAAGAATGGCCGACAAAGATTTTCTGTTTCGGATCAACCCGATAATGCTGCAGCACAAAAGGGATCACCTGCTGACGCAGATAGTCAGCATACAAAGCAGCACCGCCATAGGCTTTGGCACCGTAAGATTGACTGTTGGCTGATTTTTTTGCCAACACATTGGTTGGGGTATAGTCCAGACTCCGGCTGTCCGTCGGGCTGTCTTCGCGGGCATAAGACAACCCAACCAGCACAAAATCAGCAATATTCTGACCGCCGGCCCCCAGTCGGTTACGGATACTGCGGATCAGCGGAAATGCATAATTGGCGTCTGTGACAAAGAGCACTGGGTAGCGTGGTTGCTTGTTGGCATTTTTGTCGGTCTGTTGGTCGAGATAACCCGCCGGTAAGTCGACCCAGACTTCATAGTGCCGACCATTACTGCGGGCTGGTAATTGATGCACCACAGTGTTGCTTAAGCTATAAGCTGGCAAGGTTTCTTCTGCCGCCAGCGCCAATGAAAACACAAACAGCGCAAGGGTCAGTAACAGTTTCATGCAGTTTTCCTGCGACATTTGTGCCGCGATCATCAAAGTTGAGCCTAGAGTGCGACAAATGTCACATGTTGGTCAAGCACTTTCTGCGACAAATGTCACAAGGCAGCTAAATACAGCCTTGCTTGTTCCCGACCACAAGGCTGTACCATCCGTCCCTGGATATAAAAAAGGGGCCTTGTGATGTCGGCCCCTGTTGTACTTTTTTACACCAATTGTTTCCGGCACTTAACCCGAATTGCGCATCCCGGCCGCAATACCGGCAATCGTCACCATCAACGCCCGTTTGATATTGTCGTTGACGGTTTCTGGCGCATGCCGTACCCGGTTAAGCAATTCCACCTGCAGAATATGCAGCGGGTCGACATAAGTATTACGCAGCACTATCGACTCACGGATCCAGCTTTCTTTGTCCATAAAATCTTGTGCATCAATCAGTTGCAACAACAGTTTACTGTCGGCCGCCAGTTGATTGCGCAGCGTCACCCCCAGATGACAGAGTTCAGCCGGCACCAGTTTTTCATCATAATAAGCCGCAATGCCGGCATCCGCTTTCAGATAAACCATTTCCAGCATCGACAAGCGGGTGGCGAAAAATGGCCACTGCGCCCGCATCTGGTGGATCATCGCGCTATGTCCCTGTGCCACCGCACTGGCCAGCGCAGCCCCTGCCCCAAGCCAGGCCGGTAACATCAGCCGGTTTTGCGACCAGGCGAAAATCCATGGAATAGCCCTTAAACTCTCAACACCACCATTGGGATTCCGTTTTGGTGGCCGGCTGCCGAGCGGTAATTGCCCCAACTCCAGCTCTGGGGTGGCAGCGCGGAAATAACGGACAAAATCCGGGTGATGCCGCACGATAGCGCGGTAAGCTTCACAAGACTCAATCGCCAGTTGTTGCATCAGCTCACGCCAGGTAGCTTCCGGCACTGGTGGTGGTAATAACACCCCTTCCAGCACCGCAGAGGCATAAAGTGCCAAGGACCGTTGTGCCAGTTGATTCAGGCCAAACTTAAAGCGGATCATTTCGCCTTGTTCAGTGACGCGAAGGCCGCCCGCCAACGAACCCGGTGGCTGCGATAAAATAGCGGCATGGGCCGGACCACCGCCCCGACCTATGGTACCGCCACGGCCATGAAACAGCGTCAGTTGCACTTTGGCTTGCTGACAAATCGCCACTAGGGCTTCCTGCGCACTGTATTGTGCCCAGCCCGCCGCGATAGCACCGGCATCTTTGGCTGAGTCGGAATAACCGATCATCACTTCCTGTTTGCCCTGGATATAACCACGATACCAGTCAATCGCCAGCAGCTTGCTGATACAGTCCGGCGCATTGGTTAAATCGGCCAAGGTTTCAAACAAAGGCGCCACCCGCATCGGGAAAGTGATGCCGGCATCTTTTAATAACAACTGCACCGCCAGCACATCAGACGGCTGACCCGCCATCGAAATCACATAAGTCGACAGCGCTTCAGCCCCATGGCGGGCGATGATATCGCAGGTATCCAGCACTTCCTGCACTTCAGCACTGGGTTGCCAGTTTTTCGAAAATAACGGTCTTTTGCTATTGAGTTCATTCAGTAAAAACGCCTGGCGGGCGCTTTCATCCCACTGGCCATAATCGCCCAGGCCAAGATAGCGGGTAAACTCACTGAACACCTGGGCATGGCGGCCAGATTCCTGCCGTACATCCAGTTTTAATAAGGTCAGACCAAAAGCATAAGCACGCCGGATGGTATCCAGCAGCAAGCCATTGGCAATCACCGCCATTTTGCAATCCAGCAGCGAGTGGTAACACAACAACAAAGGTTCCAGCAACTGACGGTTGTACCACAGCAGGTCGTCCGGACGTTGTAATCGGTCGTGTTTTAACGCTTCCGCCAGCCAGTCCTGGGTGTAACTGAGTTTATTTTTCAGTTGTTTAATGACTTCACGATAAGGCTCAGAAGCGCCATTGGCCGCGTCCTGCAGCGCGGCATTGGCCGGGCTCATCGACAGTTCATGACTCAGGACTTCTAAATCGCGGTTAAACAGATCCGCCGCTTTCCAGCGACTCAGTAACAGCACCTGACGGGTGACGCGGGCGGTGACAAAAGGATTACCATCCCGATCGCCGCCCATCCAGCTGGAGAACTTAATAGGTGCCGCATCCAGCGCCAGACCATGACCCAGCACCGGCTGCAGGGCGGTATCCAGCTCACGCAAAAATTCCGGAATGGCATACCAGAGTGAAGTTTCAATCACGGCAAAACCGGATTTGGCTTCATCGACCGGTGTTGGTCTTTGCTCGCGGATCTCATTGGTATTCCAGGCCTGGGTGATCAGATCGCTCAGCCGCAACTCCACTTTACTGCGCTGCACCTGAGTTAAGTCCAGCTCCAGCTCGGCCAGACAATCGGCAATTTGCGTCAGTTTATAAATCAGCGTGCGCCGGGTCACTTCAGTGGGATGGGCCGTCAGTACCAGTTCAATCGACAAGTCCGCCACCGCCTGGCGGGTTTTACTGACATCGACTTGTTTTTGTTGTAACAAGGTCAGTAATTCGGCCAATGGCTCTGGTTTTTCAATGGCAGACCGACCGGCTTTGCTGATGGTATGGTGTTGTTCTGCCAGATTGGCTAAATTGAGAAACTGGGCAAAAGCGCGGGCCACCGGCAAAATTTCGTCGTCAGTCAGTCCGGCCAGAATTTGTTTCAGTTGTTGCTGCTCGGCGGCTGTGCCTTGCCGTGCCTGTTTTGCCAGTTGGCGGATTTGTTCAATCCGCTCCAGTACCGCCGGTCCCAATTGGTTGCGGACCGTATCTCCCAGTTGTGTGCCGAGCAGGCCTACGTTGGCCCGTAAAGCAGCATATTGCGACATGTCCCATTCCTCTGTTGCTGCCAGCTGTTGCCAGTCTGCCGATGATATAGGCCTTGGCTAAACCGCAGCGCAGCGGTTTGGCCCTGACCATGTTGATTATTTTTACCTCACCCTAGCCTGTTCTGCGTTGGTACTCAACAGTGACAGGTTACAAAATCACCGACAAATAGACTTTTAGCCATCTAAGTGGCTTTTATTTCAGAATTGGCAGCTGTTGACAGTTTTAACGAGCCGCAGGTTGCGTTGCGGCGATAAATTGCAGTAAAGGGCTGCCGAGTTGCTGCTGCACTAATTTCCGGTCCACACCTGGCCGATCCTGACACAAAGACACCCCAAGTGCCTGATGCTGATGCTGACAGCTGTCCAGATAGACAAAGTGACCTTCACCCTGCGTCAACTGAATGCTACGAACTTGCGCCAGCTGACTGGCATAAAAACCGGCATGGGCTGGATAAGGCAGAAAATCATTCTGCACTGAACCGACCACCAGCACCGGCCTGTGGATGCGGGCTAAGCTGGCTGCATCCACCAGGTGCCCCATCGCCGGATCCAGCGCAATCACCCTTTTGACTCTGTCATCCTGAAAATCTTGCGCCGCTGCGATCTGCAGTTTTGCCAGCACGGCCTTGGAGGGTAAATAACCACAGCTGCGATCCAAAGCGGCCGCTTCGGTTTGGCAATACAGCACAGCTTTACTGAGTTCATAACGGGCGCCCACCAACGCCAGCATAGTGGCAGCACCGGAAGAATGACCCACGGCAGTTAAGTTCTGCCAGTTCAATGGCTGGCTGAATAAAGGCGCGGTGGCATCCTGCTGAAGCAGCTCAAGCTGATCCAGCACAAAACGGCTATCCTCTGGCCGCAAGTTAAACTGCAGCACAGTACTGTGGCGGATATGCTCAGGGCCATAAATCCAGGATTCACCATAATGATTCAGGCCCACAGTCACAATGCCCTGCGCCGCCAGCAACTGCCCGATCCAGCGATAGCCTTTGGCTGCGCCCATAGCGCCATGCGAGAACAAAGCGGTCTGGCTGAGATCCGTCGCCGGATGCAAGCACAGTTGCGCCGCCAGTTGTCCCGGCTTGGCCTGACAGTGCTGCCCCAACGGATACCAGACCGTCACTTTTACCGGCCGCTGCCGACTGGCATCAAACCAGTCCAATTCGATGCTCGCCACCGGTAATCTGACTTCTGGTCCTGTGGGCCTTGCCACTGCAGCCAAACTGCAGCAGAGCATCCACAGATAAAAAATCCAAAAAACAGCTAGTCTCATCTTTCACTCCAAGGTTAAAAATTTACTGCCAGTTCAAGCAGCTCAGCCATGGTTGTCAGCATAAAACAGCTGGCGCTGGCAGCACTGTGCCAAAAGTCATGATTGTCGCGCGACCAGATGGCTGCCAGAAAAAAGCAAACAGGTAAAAAAATTTGTCACAACGAAAGCAACTGCCGTGTCTTGGTGTTATCAGCCAATGCTGAGCCACCCTCAACTTCAGGAGCTTGTGATGCAAAGAGTTCGAACTTTTTCTCAATTCGCGCGGCGATTTTTTTGCGGTCAGCAGTCAGGTCAGGCCAGGCAGCGCGCAGTGTTGCTGGCGCTTTATCTCAGTTTGATTTGTTGGCTGGAGCAGACGCAGGCCGCCGCGCCAAGCCTGGACTATGCTCAACAACAGCAGCTTGCCAGCATACCGTCGCCTGTGTTGTTATTAAGCTTGACTCGGGTTTTTGCCAACACCAGTCTTTACTGGCACCTTAATAAGGAAGCTTTATGATGCTGAGTCTGACCGAACAACAATTACTGCCGGATGTCAGCCAAGCCCAAGCTGGCGATCTGGCCGCTTTTAGCCGGCTGATCAACAAATACCGCCAGACAGTGACCGGCATTGCCCTGGCGATAGTGAAAGATTTGGATGCCAGCGAAGAAGTCGCGCAACAAGTGTTTATCCATGTCTGGCAACAATTACAAACCCTGCGCGAACCGGCCAGCTTTTTGCCCTGGCTGCGACAAATCACCCGGTATCGCGCTTATAACTACTTACGGGATCACAAAATCAAGCAAAAAGTCAGTGGTGAAAAGGCTGAACTGTTACTGGCACAATTTGCCGACCCCACCGCCAACGTCGCCGATAATCTGCAAAGAGATGAGCAAAATGCGCTGATCCAGCAACTGATTGACCAACTGCCGGCGGATAGCCGCGAAATTGTGTTGTTGTATTACCGCGAAGAACAGTCCAGCCAGCAAGTGGCGGCCCTGCTTGGGTTATCCGATGCCAATGTGCGGAAAAAACTATCCAGGGTGCGGGAACTGCTGAAAGAACAATTGCTGCGCCGTGTTGGCACAGTGTTGCTGACCACAGCGCCAGGCCTTGGATTTAGCAGCCTGCTGGCCTCGGTGTTGGTCGGCACCAGTCCCTCGGCAGCAGCGGCCACCGCCGCTGCCATCACCAGCCAATCTGCTGCCGGCAGTTCCAGCGCTGGAGTGCTGAGCAAAATCGCCGGGTTGCTTGGTGGTGCCGTGATCGGTGCTTTAGGCGGTGTACTCGCCATGATATGGAGCATGCGCCAGGTATTGCAGCAAACCGACGATCAACAAGAGCGGCAAGCTTTGCTACGGGTCCGTAACCTGACCATCCTGTGGCTGTTGGTTTGTGCTGTGTTGATGACGTTCGGTTATGAGCTCACCACTGGCGCTTGGGCCCCCCTCAGTAGCTTTGTGCTGTTGTTGCTTGGTTTACTGTACTCGATGCGACGGGTTCGCCAAATCACAGCGCCACGTCTGGCCAAAGCAGCGCAAGATCCCAAGGTTGCCCGGCAGCAACAATGGCAAAAGATCCTCTGTCTGCTTGGCACTGCCGCCGGTGTTATCGCCGGTCTTGCTGGTTTAATAATGGGCCTGAGCAACAGCGGCCGCTGGTGATGGCGACTGCGAGCGCTGTCCCTGCGGCCGCATTTCATCTCATCGCAATGCTGAATCAGCTGCCGACCCTTTCAGGGCACCCCCTTTTGGGTGACCCGCTCTGGGTGACCCCGTCAGGACAGGCAGTGTCTGGCCTGACATAGCCGGTTGTGGTAAGGTAGCCGCCATCAACCGCGCTGTTTTTATGCCAGCGACCTGCTGCCAGACCATGCTGAGACCGCTATGAACGACGTATTTCCTATCCATAATCCGGTACTGGTGTTTGCTCTGGTTGCCTCTCTGATCCTGATTGCCCCCGTTGTGATGGCACGCTACCGCCTGCCCGGCATGATTGGTTTGTTGTTCGCCGGCGCACTGCTCGGTCCCAATGCGCTAAATGTACTGGAACGCGATACGTCTTTTGTGTTGTTTGGCACTGTGGGTCTGTTATACATCATGTTTACGGCAGCGCTCGAAATCGATATGGCGGTGCTAAAACGCTATAAAACCCATAGTCTGATCTTTGGTTTATTAACGTTTTGCATTCCGCAGGCCATAGGTACCGGTGTCGGCTTGCTGTTTGGCTTTGACTGGCCGGCAGCCATTTTGCTTGGCAGTATGTTCGCCTCCCACACTTTATTGGCCTATCCAATCGCCAGCCGATTGGGGATATCCCGCGATCAGGCAGTGACGACTGCGGTCGGTGGCACCATTATCACCGACACTTTAGCGCTGCTGGTATTGGCCGTTATTGCCAGCATGACCAAAGGCGAAATGGGTGATAGCTTTTGGTATCAACTGGCTATTTCATTAACCTGTTATGTCCTGATTATTTTGCTTGGCTTACCCAGACTGGCGCGCTGGTTCTTTAAAAATAATGGCAATGACAGTACTGCTGAATTTGTCTTTGTGTTAGCCATGGTATTTTTAACCGCCAGCGCGGCCCCACTGGCGGGAGCAGAGCCTATTGTCGGTGCTTTTCTGGCCGGTCTGGCGTTAAACCGGCTGATCCCACACCACGGCACCTTAATGAACCGGATCCAGTTCACTGGTGAAGCCTTATTTATTCCGTTCTTTTTGTTATCGGTCGGCATGTTGCTGGATTTAAGTATTTTCCTGGCCAGTTTCCGCGCCTGGCTGATTGCCATCGCTATGCTTATCACCATTTTGCTGACCAAATGGCTGGCCGCTGAAGCCACCCGCTGGTTACTCGGCTATAGCAAAGAACAAGCAAAAGTGGTGTATGGTTTAAGTCTGGCGCAGGCCGCTGCAACGCTGGCTGCCACTATTGTTGGCCATGAAATAGGCTTATTTGATGAAGCTGTGGTCAATGGCGCTATTCTGATGATCCTGGTGACTTGTTTTATTGCGCCCTGGCTGGTCGATCGTTTTGGTCGGAAAATGGCACTGGCGGCAGCAGAATGCGATGAGTTACCGCAACAATCGCAACGGATCCTGGTCGCAGTCCATCAGACCGACACGGCCCTGTTGTTACTGGATCTGGCCAAAGCGCTGCGGGATCCGGTGGCAAAACAGCCGGTGCACCCTGTCACTATCGTGGAAGAAAGTCATAACTATGCGCAAAAAAACCGCCAGGCCACCCAGTTACTGGAACAGTGCCAGCGTCATCTGGCGGCTGCTGAAGTGCCAGTACAAGCCATCAGCCGGCTGGATCTGAATGTTGCCGGCGGTTTATTACGCGCCCGACGCGAACTGAACAGTAATCTTTGTTTACTCGGCTGGAGTGAACACACCTCTGCGCCGGAATATCTGTTTGGTTCACTGCAACAACAATTATTGCGGGAGCGCGATTTTATGTTGTGTGTCGCCAGGTTACAGCAACCGCTTAATTTGCATCAACAGCTATTTTTTGCCATTCCGCCCCACGCCGAACATGAGCCTGGTTTTGCCGAATGCCTGCAGTTGACCCGACGACTGGCGCAACAGCTTGGCCTCACATTGCAGTTGATCGCCACCGCCGAACAAAAAAATCTGTTACTGAAAAAGTGCAGCAGCGCTTTTCAACTGACAGCGCCCCCCTATCATCCACTGTCGCATTGGTCGGAACTACCCGCCTTATTGCAGCAATTACAGGCTCAGCAACAGTTGGTGTTGCTGTATGGTGTCCGCAGCGGCGGTATTGCCTGGCAAAAAGCGCTGGAAGATACGCCGCAGTTGCTGGTCAGCGAGTTCAATCGTATGAGTCTGTTATTGCTTTATCCGGCCGAACAACTGGATGACAGCGAGGCAATGCCAGCAAATGCTGCGGCAGAGCCACTCAGTAGCGGCGCTGCATCTTAGGCTTTAAAGTGCCGTCTGTATGGCTTATTTAGCCCGAAAACACAGCCGGAAAGCGCCGAGGTGACCGTACTGAAACGCGATGGTCTGGTCAAAAGGTAAGTCCAGCACACCGGCGTAAGAGCCGGTGATCACTACTTGTCCGGCGCTTAAGCCAATGCCGTGACGGCTTAAGAAATTCACCAGCCAGTACAAACCTGCTCTGGCGTGCTGATTTGGATGTACGGCGGCTTTGCTGATCAGCGTGCCATCGGCCAGCCGCAGTTGCAGTGCAAAAGCACTGTCGCCGCCGGCTGCGAGCAGTAACAGCTCAGGTGCAATGGCAGGCCCCAGATACAAACCCTGATTAAACAAACCATCTGCCAGTTGTTCCAGATAATCAGCTTCACTGTCAGCGCCAAACCGGCTTTGAATGAGTTCCAGTGCCAGATGAGTACTGCCAATAGCCGCATCAATTTCTGCCTCCGTATAAGGCAAAGTTCTGGCCGGCAAATCCTGCCCTAACCGCAAAGCAAGTTCAGGTTCAACCCTGGCCAGCCCGGCTGAAGCAGCCAGTTTTGATGGATAAAGCGCACAGTCGCTGGCCGGAAATTGCGTCAGCTCTGACTGAAACAGCGGGGCCACTATGGTTTTGTCAGCGGTGGGCAACAAACATTTCCAGCCGATCACCGGCACCGCCAGTGCAGTGGCCATCTGCTGTTGTAAAGCAAAAGCGCTGGTCACATCGGTTGGCCTGTCTTCAATGGCCAGCCGTGGACCTGTTTGCCCAAAGCGGCGTCGTTGTGCTAATAATTGCGCTGTTGCTGTCATTGCTAATCCCGATAGAAAAACAGTGCGTTACTTTAGCATAGCCGCCGGTGGGCTGGAACATAGCCAGCAGCGGGCTCAGAGGAGAACATCAGTTGCGATACCAAGGACCACAGAGTTTTGTCCAAACCGCTATCCTCGCGGCCATGTTGAGTCTGACCAGTGGCTGTAGTGCCGAAGCCGATATCGCCGCCGGCCAGCAGCAAGCATTGTCCTGTCAGGCTTGCCATGGTGTTGATGGCATCAGTCTGAGCCCGCAAACGCCCAATCTGGCCGGGCAAAAAGCACTTTATCTGAGTAATCAGTTGCTGGCCTATCGCAGTGGTAGCCGCAAAAATGCCCTGATGTCACCCCTGGCCCAGCCATTGTCCGATCAGGATATTGCCAACCTGGCCGCCTATTATGCCAGTCTGCCCGCAGGCGGAAGCCGCTGATCTGCTTGCTAAATTCCGCAATCAACCCGACGTTTTCCGATTGACATCCGCCAGCGAAGCCAGTACCTTAGCGGCCAATGCGGGCGTCGTATAATGGTAATACCCCAGCTTCCCAAGCTGGTGCCGTGGGTTCGATTCCCATCGCCCGCTCCACTTACTGCACTCCCTGTGCTGCCCCAAAGTTTACTGCCTTGATATTCTGTTACATTTTCCTGCTTGGTGCTTTGCCTCATCAGCGCTAAATTCAGTCAAAATTCATTCAGTCAGCGCCATAGTGGCGCAACTACTCTCACTCAGAAAAGGATCGATGATGAAACTTGCTATGCCACTGTTATTCGCCGCCGCAGCCACTTTATTAGGTGGTTGTGTGATTAAACATGATGCTTCAGACAATCAGGTGTCGAAAGTCGAGACCAACAGCAAGTTAGCCCTGGAACAATGTGGCAAAGGCAATATTCAGGAAGTGAATAAAGAAGGTTTTGTCTGTAAAAAATAATACCGGCTTGCACTCTGGGTTGAACGCCAGCGTTGGACTTGCCGTGTCGCGGCAGTCCGATAAGCACGATACAGCATATTTGCTCTGCCGCAGTCGTTGTATGGGTCACTCGATGACCCATACAACACCACTTTAGTCCCGAATATCGCCAGCTACAAACCAGCTAACGCAAAGCCATTGTGCCCTGGCCTGAACTCTATTACTGCTAAGCCTGCTGAGGTTGCTTTGCTGCTGCAACTAGCCAGCCAGACCATAGCAACATACAACAAAAATAACATCCAGGAACAAACCATAATGAAAAAACTGCTGTTGCCAGCTTTGCTGCTCAGTCCCGCCTTGTCGGCGGCTGATTTGGAGATGGCGAATAAAATCCGCCATGAAGGTTTCCACCAGTCTGAGGTGATGCATATTCTGCAGCATCTGACCGACAATATTGGTCCGCGTTTAACCGCGTCGCCGCAAATGGTGGCCGCCAATCAATGGACGCTGAAACAACTGAATGACTGGGGTCTGAAAAATGGCCAGTTGCATCCGTTTGACTTTGGCCGTGGCTGGAGCAGCGAAAGCGCCAGCATCCAGTTACTGGGGCCACGTCAGCAAAGTCTGCATGGTATTCCGGTGGCCTGGACCCCGGGCACTGCTGGCCAGGTCAGTGGTGAAGTGATGCTGTTTGACGTCGCCACAGAAGCGGATTTAGCCCAATACAGCGGTAAACTGGCCGGTAAAGTGCTGCTGATGGGCGAAGACGTGAAAATTGGTGAGCCGCATACCGTGATTTTTGAACGCCTCAGTGCCCAGACCTTAGGCGAGATGAAAGATTATAAAGTCGGTGCCCGCGCCAGCTACGAGTCTTTTATGACGGCAGCACTGCGTGACAGCCGGATGCAGTCCTATCAATTTAATAAAGCGCTGAATGCGTTTTTGGCCAAAGAAAAAGTGGCTGGGGTGATTTATCGCAGCAGCCGGCAAGGCGGTCTGGTCAGGGTGTTTGGCAAATCACATAAAGTCGGTGAAACCTTCCCGGTGCCAGCGATGATTATCGAACAGGAAGATTACAGCCTGTTATTACGGATGCTGGATCGCAAAGAGCAACCGAAACTGGCGCTGGATATCAAAGCGCAGTTCCATGACGATGATATGAAATCCTACAACACCATCGCCGAAATCCCAGGCACAGATCGCAATGGCGAAGTGGTGATGGTCGGCGCGCACCTCGATTCCTGGCATGCCAGTGACGGTGCTGTTGATAACGGCGCTGGGGTGGCCGTGGCGATGGAAGCGATGCGGATTTTAGCTAAACTGAAGGTCAAGCCAAAACGCACCATCCGGGTCGCGCTCTGGTCCGGGGAAGAGCAAGGTTTATATGGCTCGCGGGCTTATGTGAAAGATTTCCTTGCCAGCCGGCCTGAACCGACAGATCCGGTCGAAAAAGCCTTACCTTCCTATTTATGGTCCAGCCCGGGCTGGCCTATTCAGCCGAAAGCCGGCTACGACAAGTTATCGGTGTATTTTAATATGGACAACGGCAGTGGCCGCTTCCGTGGTATTTATACCGAAGGCAATGTGGCGGCTAAACCGGTATTCACCGACTGGTTTGGTCCTTACAACGATCTGAGCACCGGCACTGTATCACCGTTATCCACCGGCGGTACCGACCACGAGTCCTTTGATGATGTTGGTTTACCGGGCTTCCAGTTTATTCAGGATCCACTGGATTACAGCACCCGCCTGCACCATACCCATATCGATTCGATTGATCATGTGATTGAAGAAGATTTACAGCAAGCCGCCGTCATTATGGCCGGTTTCCTGTATGAAGCCGCGATGAGCGAGCAGAAAATGCCACGCAAACCTATGCCAACGCCAGCTTCGGCCGTGAAACAGCAACGACTGGATCTGGAAGCACAGAAAGAACGCCGCCAGCGTGAACTGGATGGTAAAAAAGCGTTAGAAACCAAAGAACTGTAATAAAATGCCAGCTAGCAGACTAAACTTCGGTAATGTCTGCTAGCTGGTCATTCAGCTTTGGTTGTATTTAATTTGCTAAACCACCTGCTGTAGCACATTGCGCTGCATTATTTGTTCTGCTAGCTGGCTACAAGCGCTGACCAGATAAATTCAATCATGTTTACATCTTATGCTATTAATATTAACTTTTAAAGTTGAGAAATGAACCTTAAATGTTAAGTTAATCCTGTCAGCTGATTAGCGCAGTGCAGCTGTCTGAGTTTCCCTGCACAGGGCCGCTACAAGCGATTAGCTCTTAGGGAGTATCAAGTATCAACAAAGCTAACTTTAGGATGCATTAGATGTTAGACATGAAAACGATATTATCGGTAGCCGTATTATGCCTGGCCAGCACCAGCACGCTCAGCGCTCAGACGCAACAGATCCCGGCTGGTAGTGCGTGTCACTGGGCTTTTGACTCTAAAGTCATGGGTTCTGGAACTGAGATCAAATTTTACAAGCCAGTAGGTCCATGTCAGAATTCAGGCGCATTGTTGTACGTCAACTCTGGCGTCTGGCAATATTGGTAACAGGGCATTTGGTGTCAACTTTGCCGCCCATCCCTGATTGTTCGTCACAATCAGGGATGGCTGCAACGACAACTCCCTAACACCTGATAACGATTGCGACTTTGTTGTTTGACTCTGTACATCGCCTGCCCGGCTTTTGCCGTAGCATGATTTTTGCTGTCAGCCATATCGCACTAACCCATTGCTCAATACAAGCTTCAGCTTTGATTGCGCCTGTGTAACACAAAACTGATGCCGGCGGCTTCACAACATTGCCGCAAAGCGGCAAAGTCAGGATCCGGGCTACAACTGCTATATAAATAATTGATGGTTCTGGTCATGCCAAGCCGGTTTTCCATATCAATGCGATAGCAGGAAAATCGCGGATAGATGTCGACGCTCAGCCGCGAAATATCATTCAGCAGCTGTTGCTCGCCAGCAAAAAGCGCGCGGCGGGCAAAATCCAGCCGGTATTCTGCCGGTAACGCCAGTGTATGCAGCACTGAGCCCAGCAACAAGACCGGCAACAGCCAAAGGCCATACACCAGCACTGTGCCAGCAAATTTAGTGTCTTCATCCACCCATTCGACCGTCTGGTTATAAAAAAAATACCAGAGACAGCAACCGGTAAATACAGCGTAGCTCAGGTGGCTCAGGTAAAACTTTTTTATATCAAAACGATAATGCATCCGCTTCTCCTGTGCTTAACCGCTTATTGCAGCTTGGCCTGCACTAGCACACTATAAGCCTGACCGGCAGAGACAAGCCGCTCTGTACCCTCGGCAGTACGGTATTGCATCCGGTAAGAGAATTTGTACTGCAGCACATTGCCCTGCATTGTTTGTCCTGATGGCCGGCTAGCGGCAAAATTCAGTACCAGATTGCGCTCAGCTAAACTGACCACTTCATCGGTGGTACAAATGCCATCACTATTGCGGTCTTCCCATAAAAACAATGAAGGGTAGATCCGGTCCTCGGCATCCATATCACCATCTTCGTCATAGTCAAACAATTGCAACCCTTCTAAATCGGAGGCATTTTTATTGGTAGAAAACAAACCAAACATAAACTCGGAGCGGCTATCGAGGATGCCGGATTTATTCCAGTCGGCAAATAACACGGCATTGCCTTTGGTCGGCCAACTAACGGTATCCGCTAAGCCATCATTATTCACATCCAGTTGCACCTGACTGTCGTTGACCGGCACAAAAGCAATCCCATCACCATCCAGGTCAAGCACGATAGGCGGGATCATGCAATTGCCAGCTTGTCGCGCTGGAGTAAAAGCCTGTGGAGCGGATTTGAAATCAGAACCAGCTAAAGCAGCCTGCCAGGGATTGGCGAGCTCCGGTTGCTGAGTGACCAGTTGCGCATAATAAATGTGCTCAAAGCGCAGCGGACCTACAGACTTGTCAGTATTGCTGGCAAGATAAAGACTGTTGCAATCAGTTGGCAATGACTGCGGCGCGGCAACAGCAGCACTATGCCAAATCCAGCAGACCAGCAACCACCGGAACCGCTGGTGCCAATGCCATTTTTGTGTTTGACGCCTTCCCTGCATAACAACTGATGTCCATTGCATTTTTAGAGGCTGTTAATACAACATAAATGAGCATATAAAGCAAAAAAAAATGAATAAATTGTAACCAGCATAACCAATCCACGACTAACTCAACAGCTACAATTCCCGATACACCTGATAACTATTGCGACTTTGTTGCTTGACTCTGTACATCGCCTGATCGGCTTTTTCCAGCAGTTCCGCCAGTTGCTGGCCATGTTTTGGATGCAGGCTGATGCCAATGCTGGCACCGAGCTGATACTGTCGCTGCGCAATACTGACCGGCAACTGTAATTGTTTTAACAGTTTTTCCGCGATATCCACCACATACTGCTCGTTTTCCAATTGGGTGACGATCACCACAAATTCATCGCCGCCAACCCTGGCGCAAATATCAGTGCTGCGTAAGCTGACTTTTAATCGCCTGGCAATTTCTTTTAACACCAAATCACCGATTTGATGGCCAGCACTGTCATTGATCGGTTTAAATTTATCCAGATCGATATACAGCAACGCCAGACACTGATGGGGCCGATTCGCCAGTAATAACGCCTGCTCAAACAGGACATCGACATATCTTTTATTGCCAAGCCCGGTCAGTGGGTCCTGATAAGCCATTGCCAGCGCCTTGGCTTCCGAGTCCAGCAAACGTTTTTGAAACAACATAAATACAGCGCTCAGTAAGGCCAGATATTGCATCAGCACCAAGACAGTCCCAAGCACCATAGCCTGATCCTGCCAGACCGGATATACCAAAACGGCTATCGGTACAAACAAGCTCCAGTGCAGCGCCAGCAGCGCACAGCCGCTGATACAAATCAGCCGGATGCTGGTTGGCACTAGCAGTTGGCTCTGCCAGATAGTGCTGATCACAAACAGCAGTGCCAGGATGTTAAACACCGCCAAACCGCTGAGAAACAGCCAATAAGCAGGTTCTGCCAAAAATCTGAATAACACCCAACCCTGCGCCAGCCCTGCCAATACCCAGATCCAGTGCGGTGATAGCCGGCTACCAAAAAAACTGGCAGCGCCTAACATCAGGCCGAGTTTTTCCAGCACCAGAAAAAATGCATACACTGTCATGGCATGTTCAGCCACATCCTGGGTGGTAAAGGTCCAGAGTGCCAGCCGCGATAAACAAGCCGCCGCCATCGCCAGTGCCCACCAGCCTGCGCCCGGATTGGTACGCGGCACCCGACTGGCGCACAGAAACAGCAGGAAAAAAACAAAATACACTGAACAACCAATGGCCTGTACTATCTGAAACAGCATCATGACATCCGCCTGTGGTAGACCACTGCTGATGCCAGCACAGCTCGTGGTTGCTAACGGTAAGATTTGGCAGGCTTGCTTGCTAAGTCCACAATCCGAGCCATCGGCCAAACACTGTGATAGCAATAGCGGGGATCTGGCACTTTTTCAAGGCGACAGCGCAAAGTCCGTCACTTGATACTGCTGCTGTAACTGTTGTAACTCGCCAGATGCCACCAGTTGTTGCCAGGCCTGATGCAGTTGTTGCAACTGAGCTGCCGGGGTGATTTTTTTACTGAAGGCAAAATAAACACCATTGCGGTACAGGGTAAATAACGGCTGAAATTGAGCGGCGTCCATCTGCCCTGACTGGCGCAGTAATTGATAATTCAGCAGATCTTCAAACACCAACTGCACCCGTCCTGAATAAAGCAGTTGCAGTTTTTGCTGATTGGTACTGACATACACCAGCTTCGCTGCCAACACCGGCTCCTGACTGGCCAGCGCAAACTCAGGTCCATAATAAATGCCCTGCATCAGGCCGATACTGAGCGCGTGCTGACGCAAGCTGGCCAATGACGTCACCTGCTGCTGCAGTGCCTGCGGCCCGATTGCCACAATCTGTTCCAGTAAAAACGGCCCGATAAACTCAGCGTACTGCTGCCGCTCGGCGTTTAACGACATGTTGCTCATGGCCGCCAGCTCACCTTGTTGCAGTAACAATAACGAGCGGCCCCACGGCAGTTCCTGAAACACCGGCTGGCAACCAACTTTACTCACTAGTAAGCGAAATAAATCAACATTAAAACCGCGCCAGTGAGTCTGGCCGGCCAGCTCGGTTTTAATCATCCGGGGTGGAAAATGTTGCACCTGCATACTGAGCTGACAAGCGGCTGCAGCCGCTGGCTGAGCAGTGGCTGCCACAAGCGTTGTGCAGTAACTGACACAGAACAACAGCACCAAATAAAGCCAGCAGTTGGAGAGAAAATGACGCAACAACACCGCAATACCTAACTTGTAGCCATAGAGAAACCATAGTCTGGCAGATCGTCGCTAAATCCGTCCAATCTGTTGTGTCTGGACAAAGCCGGAATTCAATCAATAGAAGGTTGGCGTCCAACGCTTGGCGTCCAACCACTAAGATGTGCGACGGAGCGGATTGACTATTGCTCCATCGCTCCTATCGCACAAGCCACAACGGGCAGGTCTTGGTTAGAGTTGCGACTGCAGATAGTTCTGCAGACCAAATAACTGAATTTGTTTCAATTGTTGCTCCAGCCAATGGGCATGATCGTTTTCGGTATCATCCAGCAGCTGTTGCAGCATGGCACGAGTGACGTAATCCTGCTGCTGCTCACAAAGTGCCATGGTGCTTTTTAACAAAGCGCCCACCGCATACTCGACCGCCAGGTCGTTTTTCAGCATCGAAGGCACATCAGTGCCAATTTTCAAACCATCGCGGGTCACCATATCCGGTGTGCCTTCGAGGAAGAGTATCCGCTCGATAATCAGTGAGGCATGACCACGCTCGTCTTCAACTTCATGATCAATACGTGCAAATAACTTCTGCAGGCCCCAGTCTTTGTACATGCGGGAATGAATAAAATACTGATCCATCGCACTGAGTTCATTCGCCAATAAGGTGTTTAACGCGGCGATAATCTGTTGTTGACCTTGCATTAGTTATCTCCTACTTTCGATTGCAGATAATTGGCCAGCCCCATCACGCCAATCTGGTATTGCTGCGCATTAATCCAATCAATATGTTCTTCTTCGTGTTCCAGAATTTCCTGCAGAATTTCGCGGCTGACATAATCCTGCACCTGTTCACACAAGGCGATGGCCTGGCGTAGCAATGGCAGTTGCTCCAGCTCAAACTCCAGATCACATTGCAGCATTTCTTCGGTATTTTCGCCGATACGCAACCGGCCCAGCGCCTGCAGATTCGGTAAACCTTCTAAAAACAATACTCGCTCAATCAGTTCATCTGCCTGTTTCATATCGCGAATGGATTTTTTGTAGCAAATGTTGTTCAGCTCCGCCAGACCCCAGTTTTTGTAAATGCGGGCATGCAGGAAGTATTGATTAATTGAGGTCAGCTCTGAGGTCAGAACCTCGTTCAGGATACGGATCACATCTGGATGGCCTTGCATGGAAATCTCCTTTAAACCGGCGGCGTGCTAATGTTGAGCATTTTAGTCGGTCTTTGTGAAAAGTCGAGCATTAACGACAAAAAACATGAATAAAATCATACACATGCAATTGAGAACGCTTCGCTTTAATACCAGAGTTCCTGTTAGGTTTTGTATCTCGCTTAGCAACAGAAAAAAAGCGCTGCCAGATCAATCCGCTACAGTCATGCCACCGCGGATCGGGCTGGCAGCGCAGACTCTAGTCCGCTGCTGCCAGTTGCCACCAGCGGCGCAGATCCCGCACCATTTCATACAGCAGATACAAGGACGCCATCAGACAACCAATCCGCACCACCCGATCCAGCTCCGCCAGCGTCAGTAGCGCTGGCAATGGCTGCGTTGTGGCTGCCAGTAAAGCATCCTGCTGACTGAGTGCGGCAAAACTGAGCGCCAGCAGCAGGTTCAGCAGCACATTGAATCCCAGCGTAAAACGCGTCCAATAAGGCCGCCAGGCCCAGCCGACTGCCGCCAGCAGCGACAGCAACAACAGGCCACTGAGCCAGGGTCGCCACAGTTGCAGCTCGGTCGATAAGGTGATGCGCAAGCTTGCCAGGGCGTCAAACGACATCCAGAGCGGATGCCACAACAGCAACAGCAGAAAAGCAGCGCTGGCGATATCTGTGATGATGTCGCTGCCTGCTATCCTCTGCCAGGAACGACTGACCGGCGGCAAATCTTTGATTTGCCAGTGGCCGCCACTGCACCAGCGCAGCCATTGCGGCGAAAAGCTGGCGGCATAAAAAAACAGCGTCACCCCGACAAAAGCCAGCATGGCGTCGTCGGCAAAGCCGAACAATAACTGCAACAGAAACTGCACCAACTTAAAATAATCAGCTTCCAGCAAGGTCAGGCTGCTTTTCAGCACATGCAGTACAAATAAAGCGCCCAGCAGATATTTCAGACTTTGCCAGTACAGCGGCATCAATTCAGCGCTGACCAGAGGTTTTGGCGGCGCATATTGCATCGCCACCAAACGCGGATGCCCCCACTGCTGCAACAGTTGTTCAATCTCAATGCTGCTCAAAGGTCGGCCTTGCAGTTGCGCCTGATTGTCCAGGGCATCAAACAAATGGGCGCTAATTTCGCGACCCAGCTCTTGCTGCTGGGCAGCAGGCAAATAACTTTGCACTGCCTGTACATATCGGTTCACCAGTTCCATTATCCAAGCTCCAGTAAATTGCCCAAGGCAGTATTGAGTTGCTGCCATTCTTCAGACAGCTGACTCAGCAACTGCTGGCCCTGCGCCGACAGCTGATAATACCGCCGCTCGCGCCCTTCCGCCTGTTGCCACTCACTGTCCAGTAATCCTTGTTCCGCCAGCCGCCTGACCAGTGGATACAAGGTGCCTTCATCAATCTCAACGCCGGCATCCTGCAACTGCTTACGCAATGAATAACCGTACAAAGGTTGTTTCAGCGATGCCAGTACGGCCAGTACCAGCACACCGCGGCGCAACTCCAGCCGCATTTTGTCAAATCGGGGATCAGTCATAGCCCTGTGGTGGCTCCTTATCAGGCTTGTGCACGAGATGATTTATGCTGTGTGATACATACTATGCACGACACAGTAAAATACTATGCCACACACAGTATAAAAACAAGGGGGTTGCTGCATTTTTCTACATCTGCCGACCTGTAGACCAACTGACCACTGTTCTTTACAAAATTACACTAGAGCCTGATTTGTGCTTTGTGGTACAACAGCCATCTCAAAGAAGCGCCGGTCCTGGCGCGCGGCGGAATGATTGAGGCTTCTATGTCTGCAGCTACACCTACTGAACAAAAAAAATCCGGCGGTTTGCTCGGAAATTTGATTTTTAACATCGCCTTACCGGTGTTGATCCTGTCTAAATTCAGCACCAATGATTATCTGGGGCCGGTCTGGGGCTTGGTGATTGCCTTAGGTTTTCCGGTAGGTTTTGGTTTGTATGAACTGTATAAATCCGGCAAAGTAAATTTCTTTTCAGTGGTCGGTATTATCAGTGTGTTGTTGACCGGTGGTATGAGTCTGTTGCAGTTGGATCCAAAATACATTGCGATTAAAGAAGCTGCGGTGCCAGGGGTAATTGGCGTGCTGGTGTTGTTTAGTCAGCAAACCAAGTTTCATTTGATCAAAAGTATGTTACTGAACGCCCAATTGCTGAATTTTGACAAGCTCAATGCCGCCCTGGAGAAAAAACAAACCACTGCCCAATTCGAAGAAAAACTCAATACCACCAACCAGTTACTGGCTGGATCCTTTTTTCTGTCATCGGTACTTAATTATGTACTGGCCAAATGGGTATTGGTGAGCGCGCCAGGCACGGCCGCTTATAACGAAGAACTGGGCAGAATGACAGCACTCAGTTATCCGGTGATTGTGTTACCGATGATGGTGCTGATGATGGCAGCCATGTGGTATTTATTCAGTCAGATTGGCCGGCTGACTGGCGAAGATG
Source organism: Rheinheimera sp. B2H12 (assembly GCF_059620065.1). NCBI lineage: Bacteria > Pseudomonadati > Pseudomonadota > Gammaproteobacteria > Chromatiales > Chromatiaceae > Rheinheimera > Rheinheimera sp. B2H12. The sequence continues at coordinate 4,617,948 of NZ_CM184363.1, forward strand.
TAGAACAGTTTTTGCAATAGTCAGAATGACGTGAACACAAATAGTCAGAATGACGTGAACGCAAATAGTCAGAATGAGGTGATAGCGGCAACCAGACTCAATAGCTGCCATAGCAGTTGCCGCTGATTTAAAACTCTTTTTCCGAATGAGCTATCTTTTTGTCAGGATTTTCTGCTTCACTGATGTTGTGCAATATTTGCACGACATTTGTTAAACAGAAGGAACTCAATGACGAATAAGTATGGCGCTGAATTTTTTGGTACTTTTTGGCTGGTGCTTGGTGGCTGTGGCAGTGCAGTATTGGCTGCGGCATTTCCGGAACTTGGCATTGGCTTGCTCGGGGTGTCGCTGGCCTTTGGTTTAACCGTGTTGACGATGGCTTATGCCATCGGTCATATTTCCGGTTGCCACCTCAATCCGGCGGTTTCAATCGGGTTATGGGCTGGCGGCCGTTTTCCGGCAACACAACTATTACCTTATATTCTGGCTCAGGTAACAGGGGCTATTGTTGCTGCCGTCGTGTTGTATCTGATTGCCAGTGGTAAAGCAGGCTTTGATGCCAGCGCCGGTTTTGCCGCCAATGGTTATGCCGAGCACTCACCCGGCGGATACAGCATGTTGTCGGCCTTGCTCACTGAAGTGGTTCTTAGCATGATGTTTCTATTGGTGATCCTCGGCGCAACAGCTCCAAAAGCACCACAGGGTATGGCACCACTGGCGATAGGCATGTGTTTAACCCTGATCCATCTCATCAGCATTCCAGTCACCAATACCTCAGTCAACCCAGCGCGCAGTACCGGCGTTGCGCTGTTTGCCGGCGACTGGGCGCTTCAGCAGTTGTGGTTATTCTGGCTGGCTCCTGTCGTTGGGGCTGTGCTGGGCGCACTGATCTGGCGACTGTTGAATAAATCTGACGAAATGCAAGCAACCGTTTAATGCTGCCGCTGTGTTGCCAACTGCAGCTGGATCGCCTGATCCAGCTTCGCCAGACAAGCCTGACTGACGGTGGCTTTACTCAGCATCAAATGGACATCGGCCTGATGCAGCACAAAAGGTAATTCCACTAACCACTGATAAGCCGGATGTTGCGCGATGAAAGTGCGATGCGCTGTCTGATCGACCACAGTAAAATCAGCGCGCTGGCTTAACACCAGATCCAGCCGCTGGGTTGGGTCAAAAATAGCTAAGGTGCGCTGCTGAACCTGCGGCTGTTGTTTCAGTTGTTCAAACAATTCGCCGTAATAGCCTTTTGGATTAAAAGCCCCAACCAACTTGCGGCTGGCCAGCGCAACAAACCCCTCAGCTGTAGCCAATTGCGGATATTTGCGCAGTAGGTCCGGATGCACCACTAACACGGTTTTTTCTTGTCGGTAACCCACAGTAAACCAGGCATATTGCGCCCGCTCCGGCGTATAAGAGGCGGCAAACAGCAAATCAACCTGACCGGCCGCCAGATATTGTAAAGCGCGCGATTCTGGCAGCGATTCCAGCTTCAGCTGGCTGCCAGCAGCGGTCACGACAGCGCGGATAAATTCAATGTCAGTGCCACTGACCTGAGCCGCCGCCACTTTGACATAAGGCAGCCAACTGCTGTTGTAAGGCATTCTGAACTCAGTCGGACAAGTGGCCAACACCGACTGAGGCAGCAACCACAGACAACTGCAAACCAGAAGCTGCTGGCCAAATTTTTTCATCCGCTTTTGTTCCACTGCTGTACGACAAATAACAACTATAGCAAGCAGCGTCTGGCCATGCTGAACCCAGCACTCAGCTTTTTTGCATCACCTGATCAAAACGGGCTAAGGCTAAAGCTAAATCCTCGATCAGATCGGCCGGATCTTCCAGCCCAATATGTAAACGGATCAAAGGCCCGCTGTAAGGCCAGTGCGTGGCCGTGCGCAATGCCTGCACCTGCAGATTGGCGGTGATCAGACTCTCATAGCCGCCCCAGGAAAAACCCATTTTAAAAAACTGCATACCTTCAATCAAAGCCGCAACGGCCTGTGCAGTGCCTTGTTTTAATACAAAAGAAAACAAACCATTGCTACCGGAAAAATCACGGCTAAAAGCGGCATGCCCCGGATGCTCAGGGAGCGCCGGATGGCGGATATGATGCACTTGCGGCTGTTGTTGTAACCACTCGACCACCGCCAGCGCATTGCGCTGATGTTGTTTCAGCCGCACATCCAGGGTGCGCAGACCACGGGCCGCCAGATAAACATCATCTGCCGATGCGCAATAACCGAGCAGATAACTGTGCTCACGCAATCTGGGCCAGTGTTTTTCATTGGCACTGGCGGTGCCGAGCATCACATCAGAATGACCGACAATATATTTAGTCGCGGCCTGAATCGATACATCTACGCCATGGCTAAAAGGCTGAAATAGCACAGGTGAAGCCCAGGTGTTATCCAGGATCACCACAATGTCATGCGCTTTTGCCACCTGACAAATGGCCGGCACATCCTGCACTTCCATCGTCAGGGAGCCTGGAGATTCTAAAAAAATCACTCTGGTATTGGGCCTAACCAAAGCCTGGATGCCAGCGCCAAGCATCGGATCATAATAAGTGGTTTCAATACCTAAATTTTTCAGCAGCTTGTCACACAGTGCCCGGGTTGGTTCATAAGCGGTATCGACCATCAGCAGATGATCGCCGGCCTGTAAAAACGCCAGTAAAGCACCACTGATGGCTGCAGCACCACAAGGGTACAAAGCACAACCAGCGCCGCCTTCCAGTTCACAAATGGCGTCACTAAAAGCAAAATGCGTGCTGGTGCCGCGCCGGCCATAATAAGGCACCTGATTGCCACGATTGAGGGTAGCATGTTTGAGCTCAGCCATGGTGTCAAACACCACAGTGGAGGCTCTGACCACAGGCACATTGACGCTATAACCTGTCCATTTTTTGTCACGTCCGGCGTGAATGATTTTACTGGCAATTTTCATCTTGACTCCCAGGGACTTCTAGATGTCCTTGATTGTACACCTTGTGTCGCGAATATGCTGCTGTCAATCGACCACTGCAACGCGCTTATTGTCGCAGCCGTTGCTGCAGTTGTCACAATACCTGCTGACAAGTCTGCCAAAGCCGACTAGATTAACAAAACTGCCGCTACCGGAGCTGGTTATGCTCAGACTCTTGCTGTTTTGCCTGACACTGTGCAACTGTTGCTCAACAGTTGCAAGCACCCGCACAAGCCCGCTCCAAGTGCTGATGATCAGCCCTTCTTATCAAGCCGATCCTTTTTTCAGTCAGGTTGATACTGTAGCCAGCTATGCCGCCGACAGCCTGGGTTTTGAACTGACTTTATTACATGGTGATGGGAATCGGCTGTTTCAAAAACAAATTCTGCAAAACTACCTGAAAGAGCGCAAACCGGATTATCTGATCCTGCAAGTTTACCCCGGCACAGGCCAGGACTTGTTTGAGTATTTACATCAACAGCAAATCCCCACCATCACGCTGGAACATATTTTGCTCGACAAAGAACAGCAACTGGTCGGCCGGCCCGGTGAAAAATACCCCTATTGGATTGGCGAGATTTATCATGACAATCAACAAGCTGGCCAATTACTGATGCAGCAGTTGTTGCGGCAGTGTCAGCCGGCCAGTGGCAGTGGCCTGAATGAAGTGGTAGGTATCAATGGCGCTTATGGTTTTGAATCGGACCAACGCGCCGCTGGCGCCAGCACCGCAGTCAAAGCCAGTCCGCAGTTTAAAATGCAGCAAATCGTCAATGCTAACTGGGTGCAGGATGTGGCTTATACCCAAACTTTACAGCTGCTCAGGCGATATCCACAGAGCCGGGTGATTTGGTCGGCTTCCGACTGGATGGCGCTTGGGGTCATTGATGCGCTACGCAGTCAACAGCTGCAGCCTGCTGATTTTTGTGTGGGTGGCTTTGACTGGATCCCGGCAGCGATTGAAAAAATTCGTGATGGTGAATTAACGGCCTCGGTTGGCGGCCATTTTCTGATGGCGGCCTGGGCCATGGTGGCGATTTACGATCATCAACAAGGTAAACTACCGGCAGGTTTGCTCAGTAACAAACCGGCTTTTGCACTGGAACTGCTGACCCGGGACAATCTGCGCCAGTATCAGCCGCTGCTGCAGCTCGATAGCTGGCAGCAACTGGATTTTCGTCAGTTCAGTTTCAGCGCCAATCCGACGCAACAGCAGTATCCGTTTTCACTCCAACGGGCATTGCAGATTAAAGCTGGCCGCAAAGTGGCCAGCTCAGCGCAGTGACAACAGTTCATCGGCGCCGACCAGATATTCCAGTTGCGGTTTGGCAAAATAATAGCCCTGGAAAAAACGGATACCTATACCTGCCAGATAATCCAATTCAGCTTTGCTTTCAATGCCTTCAGCCAGCACCTGGGTATTCAGTTCCAGGCAAAGCCCAAGCACTTCCGCCACCACTTGTTGTTTGGCCACTGACTGCTCAATATCCCGGATCAGCGCCATATCCAGCTTCAGTACCTGCGGTTTTAACGCTTCCAGCCAGGATAAATCAGCATAACCAGCACCAAAATCGTCAATGGCGGTAATAAAACCACGTTTGGCATAACTGTCAAAAATGCGGCTTAACTTAGCACGATCAACAATTTGCTCTGACTCAGTCACTTCAAACATAATTTTACTGATATCAAAACCAAACATATCCGCCGCTTCAATAGTGGCGCGAATACAAGTTTCCGGGTTATACACGGCATTGGGCAAAAAGTTGATGCTTAACATGCTTTTTAAACCGAGTCGGGCGGCAGTTTCAATGGCTTTAACCCGACAGGCCTGATCAAAATAATATTTATTCTGCTCATTAATACGTTCAAATACCCAACCAGCACCCTGGCCTTCAGGTCCGCGCACTAAAGCTTCATAACCAACAATTTGCCGGCTTTGCCAGTTCACAATCGGCTGAAATGCCATTCTGATCTCAAAGCCAAGTGACTGACCACTAAGACAATCCAGGCATGTTTGTTGTTTGATCCGGTCTGGGAAATCCATCATGCACCTCTGAAGCTGAGTCCCGATAGTGTGCGCAAAAATTGCTGACTTTGCCAGTTGCTTGCCAGCAAAGTGACGGGATTTGGTCGCAACAGGGCACAATTCAGGCGGTCATACGCTAAAGATCGGGCAACGGACGGCAGAAAAAACCCCGGTCCATCGCTGGTACCGGGGTGGCATGTCTCAAACAGGCAGGAAGCGAGACATTAAACTCAGTTTAAAACGCCAGCGCCAGGCCCAGCCAGTAACGCCGGCCGTCTTCGATATAACCGTATTCGTCCAGTGTCACCTTTTTATCCAGCAGGTTATACACCCCGGCATTCAGCGTCAGCGCAGCTGACCATTGATAAGCGCCACCGACATCGACAAAGGTATAAGCTGGCGCCCGGAAGGCACTGCTGGACGGTCCGGTCACCGGCTGGCTTTCTTTGCCACGGTAATTCAGCCGGCTCCAGCCGCTCAGCGCGTCGGTCGGTTGCCATTTCAGCGAGGTTTGCAATAAATGTTGCGGTAACTGGTTCAGCGGACTGCCTTGATTAATACCACTTTTTTGCTCGGAATCGGTATAGGTGTAATTACCGGTCAGTGCCAGACTCTGACTCAGTTGCTGTTTAAATAACAACTCCACGCCTTGGGTCACAGCTTCATCGACGTTGACATAAGTGGTGGGGGCCGCACCAAACTGGTTCGGACCATCTTTACACTGGGTAGCCGGACAGGCAACTCTGGTAATTTTGTCATTAAACTCATTGTAAAACAGTGTGATACCAGCTTCAGTTCCTTTAGCAGGGCTATAAATCAGCGCGGTTTCATAGTTGACCGAAGTTTCTGCAGCTAAATCCGGGTTGCCATACATATTACCGCCACGGCTGATTTGACCCCAGCCTGGCACCGTCTGGCGCAGACTTGGCGCCCTAAAACCAGTCGACACCCCACCCTTGAGGGTCAACACATCTGTCACTTGCAGGACGCCATATAACCTTGGGCTGAAATGATTGCCAAAGTTTTCGTCTTTATCCAGCCGCAATCCGGTGGTCAGTGCAAAGCCTTCTGTCAGTTGCCAGCTGTCTTCTGAAAACAGCGCCCATTGGTAACGTTCAACCTCAGTGATACCAGTTTTCAGCTGATTACCGGTCAGGTCGGTTAAATCCTGCAGATAATAAGCGGCACCAAGTGACAGGTTGTGGCTATCTCCCACCGGTAGCCACCAGGTGCTTTGCAGATCGGTATTGCGAATGGTCATTTTGCGACTCAGGTTGTCAAATTCTTCGCGCTTGATAAAACTATCCGACACGCCAAAATCCCAACGGCCGGTATGTGACAACGAGACTTTACTGGTTTCATATTCAGTGACGCTGCTTTGCGGGCAGCCACCGCGTGGACAGGGTTTACCCGGTTCGGCTGGCTGCACGGTTTTGCCCACGGTGCTGTCGAAAGTCTGATTGGCAAGGCCGGTTTCCAGCAAAATATCGTGGTTTTCGTTGGGCGTGTAAGCAAAACGGGCGGTCAGATTGTCGGCTTTACGACCGCGGTAACCGCTGATGATACGGTCTTCATCGCGTTTGCTGTACTGACCATACAACTGCAGACCCAGCTGTTTCTCGAGCATCGGGCCGGTCAGGAAAAAGTTACCCTGGCTTTGATCACCAGACTGACTGTCTTGCTGCAAGGTACTGTCCAGCCGCACTTCGCCCTGCCAGTTCAGCGGCACTTTACGGGTGATAATGTTAATCACGCCACCAATGGCATCTGAACCATACAAGGATGACATAGGCCCGCGCACCACTTCAATCCGTTCAATAGCGCCAACCGGTGGTGTCCAGGCAGCTTCTACACCTGAACTGTCACTATTGGTACGGGTTTCACGCGAAGATTGGCGTTTGCCGTCAATCAGCATCAGGGTATAAGCGCTGCCCATACCACGCAGACTGATATCCTGCCGATCACCACCGCCGGTGATAATGACCCCAGGCGCATCCAGCATGGCATCCAGTGCATCGCGGTAAAAACGTTTCGACAACTCTTCCCGGCTAATCACACTGATACTGGCAGGTGCTTGTTTCAGTTGTTGTTCGTAACCTGCGGCAGTGACCACCATCACTTCAACCGCAGGCTCTGTGGTCGCGGGTGTGACAGCAGCAGAAACAGCAAAACTGGTGGTGATGGCAACAGCCAATACAGTGGCAGACGTTTTTAACATTAGGACTACTCCGGTCAACAAAACAGACTAAGATGCAAATAATTCTCAATACCGATATAATACCTGCGCCGGATTGGCCCCAACAGCGGCAATTGCTTAACGCTGAATGAAGAGAGACTTAACAATGGATGCCTTGTTCCGCAGCATGACTGTATTTGCTGTGACCGTTGAAGCGGGTTCGATGGCTGCTGCCGCCCGTACCCTGGATCTGAGTGCTTCTGCCATTAGCCAGCACATCAATAAACTAGAAAATCAATTAAAAATCAGTCTTTTGCACCGAAGCACCCGCCAACTGACGGTAACTGAAGCGGGTCAGTTGTTTTATCAAAGCTGTAAACAGACCATTCAACAGCTGCAAAACACCCAGCAACAGCTGAATGATTTACGCCAGCAGCCACAAGGAGAATTGCGTATTTCGGCACCTGTTGGTTTTGCCGCCTGTGGCCTGCTCAGCCAACCGTTACAACAGTTACTGCACAGTCACCCGCAGCTGAATATCCGCTTGTTTGTGCAGGATGATGAATTTGATTTGATTAGTAACAGAGTGGATTTAGCACTTTGTATCCGGCAGGGTGCCATGCCGGACTCGCGTTTAGTGGCGCGCCATCTGGCAGACTGGGATTTGATTCTGGCGGCAGCGCCGGAGTATCTGGCCAGTAAAGGCATCCGCCAGCCACAAGCCTTGACCGAACCTGCACAGCTCAGTCAACTGGACTGGTTACAGCATCAGAACAACAAAGCTGAACATTTAGTACTACGCCAGGCTGCACAGCAACTGACCACGCAGATTGCGGCCCCGGTGAAGTTACGGCTGAATAATATGCAGGCGCTGATCCAGTTCAGCCGCGATGGACTGGGTTTTGCGGCGTTGCCAAAACCCGAAATCAGCCGTGAATTAGCGGATGGCAGGCTGGTGCAATTGTTACCTGACTGGCAGCTACCGCCACTGAGTATCTATGCCGTCACTAGCGCCCGCGATCCACTACCAGGCAAAGTCAAAACGGCCATCCGCTTGTTAAGCAAAAGGTTGTTGCAGTATCACCAGAGCTCACCCAGCTAGCTGGTGCGCTAGGCAGCAGGACATGGCGTAGCCTGAGCAATTCAAGGTCGGACTGCCCCAGCGCGTAGCGCCGGGTCAAGTCTGACCTTGTGAATGACAATACCGCCGCCCAATCAGAACCGATAAGTCGCCGACAGGCCTAAAGTCCGTGGGTTCACCATAGCAACATAGCCGAATGGATAGGTTGTGCTGGCTGGATCCCGCGCCGTCAGGCCATACTCGTCAAAGGCGTTGTTGACAAAAGCACTGAGTGACCACTGTTCGCTCGTGTAATTAACAGAGGCGCGCGTGAGCAGGTAATCACCAGCAACACGCTCAGCGGTGTTGTTTAAATCACCATAAAACTCACCCACATAGTTACTGCTGACATCCAGTTTCCATTGTTCAGTCAACCAGTAACTGACCCCCAGGCTGGCAGTAAATGAAGGTGCTGAGTTCAGCTCATTGCCAAGTACTTTTTCAAAGCCAGCACCGGCCCGATCAATCTTGGATTGCAACAAGCCAACACTGCTATGCAACTGCCAGGACTGGCCCAGCATGGTATAAGCTTCCAGCTCCAGCCCGATACTGTGGGCTTTGTCGATATTGGTGATGGAACGGCTGCTGTTAATGGCTTGATAGTCATTAAAATCGTTGTAGAACAAGGTGGCACTGATACTGGTATCACCACCTTGCAGCACAGAACGGGAGCCTGTTTCAAAGGTGTTGACACTTTCTGCATCATAGTAGTAATAGCTGTTATTGACACTGTTAAAAGCGCCGCCACCGGCATTATAACCCTGGCGGGCACTGGCAAATAAGTTGGTGTGATCGGCCAGTTTGTACTGCAGTACCAGTTTGGGCAGCGTAAAGGTTTTGCCGTTATCTAAGGTCGAACCGCCCCATTTGCCACGGCTGAACAAGTTAAAATCACGGCGCTGCTGCTCGCGTTCCACCCGCAAACCAGCGGTCAGGCTCCAGTCCTGATCCAGCTGCAGGGTGTTTTCGCCATAGACAGCCTTGGAATCACTGCCATCATCGCCGAAGTACTTGGTGGCACCTTGACTGTTAAAATCCTGTTCACGTTTAAAATAAGCCACGCCGATAAAACCACTGTACTGATCTTTGGCCGAGCCATAACTCAGTTTACTGTCAAAGGTCCAGTCTTGTTGCAACATCAACACATCAGATTCTGCCGCTGGAGTCGCTTCATAGCCGGCCATCAGTAACTGGAAATCCATATAAGCGACCAGCGTTTCCAGAGACAATTGCTCAGATAACTGATAATTCAGCTTCAGACTGCTGGTGTCTGCCTCGGTGCCCATATCACGCTGAGACAACGGCTGATAAGCACGTGGCTCTTTGCCATTAAAAAACAAGCGACCGGCATTACCTTGCTCTTCATAATGCTGGAACGAAAATAATAGCTTCAGCTCAGTGAGGTCTTTGGGTGTCCACAGCAGTTTGGCTCTGGTGTTGTTGGTATCCAGCGCATTAAATTTGATGTTGGTTGGATTGCTGGCAAAAACTTGCGGCTTGGAATAGGTTTCGCCATTGATCCATTGACTGGACAGACGAAACGCCAGCTCATCCTCGACAATAGGACCAGACAACACGGCGGCGCTGTCAAAAAAACTGTCCTGGCTACGATAGCCTAAGCGGACGGCACCTTCAAAATCCATGGTTGGATTTTTGCTGTTCACAAACACAGCACCACCAATACTGTTGCGGCCATTGCTGGTTGACTGCGGACCACGAAACACTTCGACCCGCTCGATATCCCACAATCCGGTATCGCCGGTTAAATCCGCCACAAAAGGCTGCGCCACACCATCGACCAGACTACTGACCCTGGCTCTGGCACCGCCGGTGAACGAGTTAAAGCCAGTCGCTGAACCATTACCCGACACGCCACGGATATCTGGCACTGCACCGGTTAGCACCACCACGTTTGAGATATCACCAAGCGCATCCGACATCGATACAGCCTGACCATTGTCGAACAACGCCTGATTAATCACCGCCACTGAAGCGGCCGTCTCCTTCAGCGAGCGCTCAGTTTTTTCACCGCTGACCACAATCACTTCTATCGATTTGCGCGCGCTTTCATCTTTGTCTTCTTCTGCCACGACCGGCAGGGATGCCGCAGCTAAAGCCGCCAGCAACAACTGTGCTGTCAGCGTTTTTTTCATTGTGACCTTATCCATGTTGGTATCCCGTTTCATTGCTGACGGACCTGAAGTCGCCAGCTTTATACTGAAGTTGTGTTGACAGTCCGGTTGCGCCAGACCGGCCCTGATGGCGGTTTTTGTTGTTTCTGCTTGTCAGACCAGGCAGTGGCCGCTCATCAAGCGGCGCAGAAACTACCACAAATAAATAACATTCTCAATTGATAATCATTCTTACTTGCATTATTATGCGCAAGCCTTAATCAGGAACAAATTTTATGTGGTTATTTTTGTCATTGTTGCTACTAAGCGCAGCCAGCGCGCTTTGGTATGCCAGTACCCGCCATCAACGCTTAGTGCGCCAACCCTTACATCACCACTGGCGCTGGCTGGCCGCCGCGCTGTTATTACTGGCGATTGGCTGCGCTGGCGCCCAGCTCAGTCTGTCCGCCACGGTATTTTTTTGCCTGCTGATGCTGATGCTGGCCGCGATGCTGCTGCCGCTGGCAACACTATTGAGCAACAAGGAGCGCAAGCAGCATGAGCACTGAAACCCGCCGTGAGCACTTTCAAACCGACTGGCTGGCTAAAACGGTGGCCGGAGCTGTGCTGGGTCTGGCACTGGCTTTTGTGCTGATCGGCTTTTTTGCCTGGTATGGCCCGGGTGGCATCGCAGCAAGCGATAAAAGCCAATTTAATATGTGGCTGCTGATCCCGTTGTGGCTGACCTTGTTCAGTACAGTGTACTTATTCCAGACTGGCCGCCAGGCCTGGCTGGTGCTTGGCAGTAGTACAGTGTTGTTGTATGGCCTGTTCTTTTTATTACGGAGTGTCGGATGAAAGTCAGACCCACTATATTGCGTACTTACCAGAGTCTGCATACCTGGACCGGCATTTGCGCCGGTTTATTGCTGTTTATTGGCTTTTACGCTGGTAGTCTGACCATGTTTAAACACCAGTTGCAGCAATGGATAGCGCCAGCGCCGGTGCAACATCTGACTGGTGTTAACCCGGATCTGCAGCGCTGGCAACAGTTGCTGGATCAGACACTCAGCGCTCATCCAACCGAACTGATGACAGCTTTTGAACTGGATCTGACCAGAACTGAACCTGCCATCAGTTGGTACCGTCAAGGCAGCGCCCGCGAATTAGCGATGGATAACCGGCTGGTGACAGCAACCCTGGACACTCAAGGTCAATTGCAACTGACCGAGCAGACCGAAAACCAGTTTGCCGATCTGATTGATTATCTGCATCGCAGCGCCGGTATTGCCGGCGAAATTGGGCACGATCAAGCCGGTGTTTATCTGCTGGGCATTGCATCCGTGTTGTATTTACTGGCGCTGGTGTCTGGCGTGGTGGTGTTGCTGCCGACGCTGGTGAAAACCCTGTTTGCACTGCGCATTGAGAAAGGCGCCAGCAGATTCTGGCTCGATAGTCACAATCTGGTCGGCATCAGCAGTTTACCTTTTCACTTTATCATCGCCTGGACTGTGATAGGTTTTGCTTTTCATGATTTGATTTACGACGGTCTGGCGCTGTTTTATGGTGATCAACCGGTCTTTCAGCGCCCAGCGCCTGGCCTTCAAACCTTTGACCTGAGTAGCTTGCCAAAACTTACTGAGCAGGTGGCAGCGGCCCAGGCTTATAGCCCTGAACATCAGCCACAAAAGCTGACGTTTATGCGGCTCAATACCCCGGCACCGATGCTGACGGTGGAAATGCACCATGCCAATGGTATGGTGCGAGGCCCGGCCGCCGATTATCTGATGCTGCAACCTTTCACCTTACAGGTGCAACCTTTTAGTTTCTCTACTGCCGACGGTGCCAGTTACGGCAAGTTTGTGCTGGGATTGTTTTCGCTCCATTTTGGTACTTATGCTGGTGATTTCGGTCGCTGGGGGTATTTTCTGCTCGGTCTGCTGGGTGCCTTTTTGTTTTACAGCGGCAATTTATTGTGGCTGGACAAAAGAATGAAAAAATCCGCTGGCGCCGATCGCAATTGCCGCTGGTTAGCCGCCCTCACCATCGGGGTTTGTCTCGGTTCTATGCTGGCCGTGGCACTAACCCTGCTGACCGGTAAACTGCTGGGGCCTTGGCTTGCGAACATCAATCATGCTTATCTGTGGTGTTATTACCTGAGTTTTATCGGTTTTGTCGCTTACAGCTGTTGGCGTGGCGCCGCACTGGCGGCTTATCAGGGGTTAGTGGCACTCAGCCTGAGCTGCGCCCTGTTGCCAGTGGTGACTTTATATTTGCAATGGCGCCAGCCCGAACTGTACCAGCTTAGTCTGACCATAGGTGTAGATCTGATGGCGCTGCTCTTTGCCGCCAGCTTTGCTTATGCCGCCAGCAAAACCAGGCAACGCTTACGCCAGGCGATCCCCGGCAGTGTCTGGACGCTGCCACAGCAGCACAACACTGTAAACAAAGCGGTTCACTCTTGAACTTTGTGTAAATAAGCCAGTCAGTAACAGCATCTTTGCTCCTTACCTGAGGTTTAACATGCGGTTTTGGCTGGCGCTGCTGTTTTCTTTACTCGCGCACGGCGTGCTTTATAGCTGGCTGTTGCAACAACAAGCCAAGCCTGTCCGCGCTGCAGTTGCCAGACCAGCGCCATTACAGGTGAGGTTGCTAAAGCGGCCGATCAACAATACCGCACCGCCCGCCACTGCAACCGCCGCCAAACCGGTTCCCATAGCGGCAACGGCAGCGGCAGTTGCAGCAGCAACCAAGCCGCAGGTCCGCCGCCAACAGTCAAAAGCCCCAACGCAGATAGACCGCCTCCAGCCAAGCCACAAAACCGCTCAGGTTGCGGCCTCTGCCAACATGGCAACAGCAGTGGCGACATCGACAGCTGCAGCAGCAATCACAGCACCAGACTTCGCCACCATCCTGGAGCAAGCCAGAAACCGCGCACAACAACGACCACTCAGTTCAGCAGAACTACAAGCAATGACCAGAAACAACCGCGGCCACCCCGACCCAACAACCGCTAAAACTCAGCAAGCACTGAATCCCGCTCACCTAAGTAAAGATGTGCTGATAGCTTTTGATAATGGCAGTCAATTAGTGAAAGTGGGCAAGGATCGTTGCGTCATTACCGCAAGTGGTGCTGATTTACAAAAAGATGTCCAAGGCATGAAACTCGCGCCCTGCGGTAAGGATAAAAATATTGCTTTATTTGAACGGATCATGGCGGATATAGGCCGGAACCGTTTGGAAAAAGGGGGCGGAGCTAATTAACATCGCCTCTGGCTTCAGGGTCTGTTCGGTATGCATTTTTTGCAACCAGTGCAGACTATTGGGTGTTTATTAGCTTCGCCTCTTTTCCTGTTAAACGCTTTGTGATAACAGCGTTTTACACGTCATCTTCTGTCAAAATTTGACGACAATGACGCACAGTGAGCAGCCTAATTTCGTGGCTTAAGCTGTATATCAGGCGATAATGGCCAAAAATGATTTCGCGATAATGGGTATGCGGCATTTCAGGTACGAAGCGACCCATTTCTGGCATACTTCCAAGTAACTCTGCTTTATCGAACACCGCATGCACCCACTTTTCAGCAGCAGATGGATTGTCTAAAGAAATAAAGTCCGCCACATCACCGAGCTTTTGCAGCGCTAATGGCGACCAAACGACGTTCATTTTTGAATGCGCCCTAGCAGCTGGGCCCGCGCATCTTCATTAGAGATACCAAGACCTGAAGCCAATTGAGCTTCTGCTGTACGCATTTCCTCCAGCAGCTCGATTTTCTCTTGCATGGCTTCGTACACTGCGACGTCAAGAACAACAGCAACGCCTTTACCATGTTGCGTAATAACCAATGGGCGACGAGTCTCATTAATTTGTTTGATGAACGACGCGACACCAGCGCGAAATTCAGATAACGGCTGAATATCTTGATCGAAATGAATACGGCTCATATCAAACCCCAATTAGTACAAATTAACGTACAAATAATAGTTCAAACAACCGCTAGGAGCAAGGCGACGATGCTGAAACAGGGGTTGGAAAAAGGGGTTTAGACCAGACACAGTTTTAAAGGTGCTTTCTGGTGCAAAAAGCCGGTTCGAATGGAGTTAATCAACACTATAAGAGCACTATTGGCCAACGCACCCAATCCAGTTCCACTAATACCTGCATCACCATCTCATATCACGCCGCAAATTCACGCACTCTGCCGGCCGAATAAGTACTTACGCATATAGAAATTTATATAAACAATCAATTTTTGGAGGCTATCATTTATGGACTTTTTAACTTTGCCAACACCGCAGGAAAAACAACCACCTCGTCACAATCCAAACTTTACCCGGTCAGACTTGGAACTGTTATTGAGCGTGATCCGGTTCGCAATAAATTTTTATAAGAGAATGAATTTAATCGATGCTTTAATCCCGGTTATCAGTGAAATCTTGAGCAGTTGCCCATGGTTCGACTACATTTCCTTGTTGATTAACAGCTAATACCAGGAAGCTTTGTTTTACTAATCCACGGTACCTTTGACTTATCTATTACGACATTCCGATAGCTTTCACACACCACAGCTCACTCAAACAAAACCATCAGACCAGCACATGCGGCCTCAAACTGCACTCGGCTGTGACACTGCTTGACGGGCCAGCATGTAACTACTGACGATGCAAACCTGGTGGCGCAACTCTGGTGATGAGTTGTGGCTGCTGTTTTCGAGTCGGCTGATGAGATCTATACAGGCGAGTCTGGCGGGCAAACTGAAGCGTGGGATTGGTTTGAAGTACATTCGAATACTCGCTTGATAAGCGCAACCTAAATGTAACCTAAAAGTGAATTAATCAAATATTTCTGCAATATAAAAACTGTCATAACAGCAAAAAACACGCACTCACAGGCTATTAATTGCGACATGTAAACCATTGTTTAATTTAGTGTAAACTAAACAAGTTTGCATATATACTTGTCGGGCGGAGCAGAAGCAATTTAACGCGTTTCAAACTCGAGGCAAATGCTATGAAATTATCACAAGATTGTTTGCGTTCTCTAAGAAGATGGTTATGTGGAGAGTGGCACACTAACCATCCTACTGATATGGAGATGTTCTATAAATTTGTTAATGGCTATATTGATGATCATGGATATAGCCTTAACGAAAGCGAGTTACTCCAGCTAATCTCAGAGCAAGCTAAATGTGGTTATGCTTCGGAACTGATGAAACTGATATCAGAAAAGATTAGGTTGATGTCAGATATTATTGATTATGCAAAAGCAACTGGACGATAAAACATTAACAGCACAAAGCCCAGCAGATTATGGGCTTTGATTTGCACCCACTTTGTTCCACATGTAAAACACGCCCGCTTATCACCGGGGCTTAAATAGCTAATAAAGTTAAGTGAAAAGCAATTATTCAGATCTAATTGCTCAAAAAACCAGCATGTAAATAATTTAAAATCTTGCCATAAAAAAGCTTGATTCTGCTGCGGATTTTTTGGTTGCGCGGCTCTCAAGTTAGTATGCACTAACATAAGCATATTTCAGCTTTTTTAATGATATTTTTGGGTGTTGCAAATAAAAATTAACCACTCTATCTTGTTGTTTGAAAGGGATTTCAGCACTAGATATATGGATTTACAACGGGAGATAACCCACCGGCTCGGTCGCCAAACTTTCACCGGCGGGGAATCTGAAGTACAACATAACTGGAGTATTTAAACATGAGTAATGACTCATGGTTAAATCGCCTTGTTGAAGCAGTTAACGGAAGCTTTGGTACATTCCTAATAAGGACATGTTTCATAGCAGACCTTTTACTGCAGCTAGCAGGCAGATTTACCACTTAAGCTGTAAAGTGAGGCACAGCTAAACTGTGCCTCACTTGCTGTGCAATGTATTAAAATTTATCGTCTAGCGCAACAGTTTAGTTAAAAAACTCATGGCAAAAATAGAACGAAAAGCCTTCAATTAATTTGATTTTTACCCCACCATCGCATCCAATAAATCCCGCGCACAACGCCCCGCATTCCCAGCATGCCGGTGCAACTCATCAACCACCCCCATGTAATCATCATAATGCCGCTTGACCCAATCCTGCTTGCTTAGCGGTTTAGCCAGGTGCTGATTGATCGATTTCAACAGCCGGGTTTTAGTCGGGATGATCCGCCCCACTCCGGCACAGCTGTTACACTCAAACACTTTGTTGAACTTGAGGCTAAACACCTGGCCAGTGCCGTGGCACTTGCCGCAAACGCACGTATCAACAACCTCATGCACTGCAGCCTCGGCCATTGCATGCGCTAAATCATCCGACTCACCGGCATGGGCCAACGTTGCCTGCAAAGCACCAACAAGCCGCGCTCTTGCTGTGACATTCTGAGCAATCTGGGCATCAAGTATCAGGGCGCCAATAGGCTCCCGGTGCTGAATTTGCCCGAGTAAACCCAACACATCCTTGCCGGTCATTGGATTGGTAAATGCTGAAACGATTTCTTGCACGCAAGACGAAGATCAAAAAATTCATCGGGAATGCGTGACATTCATTCAATCTTTATAGACAGCCAGCGGCGAGCTAACTAAAAACCCGTCGCGATGACGACCAAAATGTCCGACTGCTCCGTAGTTGCGCTGCAGGTCGAGTCAGACCTACGGATGAATGAACCCCGTCGTAGTGACGACAAAAATGTCCGACTGCCCCGCAGCTACGCTGCAGGTCGAGTCAGACCTACGGATGAATGAACGAAACCTTCATTTGCACGAGACAGAAGGCTTTCTGCCTGCGAGATGCGCTGCGAGTTTTTAACCCCGTAAAGTGAGCCGTAATAAAATCAATGGTTTGAGGTTTTAAAACGCCGAGTGTTTGAGCGGGCTGACGCTAGCAGCCCGCGAGTTGCGGCGTTGCCTCAAACCATTGATTTTATTGCGGGCTTTCGAACGATCCGGGGTCGCCTTTTCTTTGGTATCTTTCTTTTGGCGAAGCAAAAGAAAGATACTCGCCAACGGCGAAAGCTGTTAAAAGCCAGCCAGCGGCAAGTTAAATAAAAACCCGTCGTCGTGACGACAAAATTGTCCGACTGCCCCACTGCTACGCTGCAGGTCGAGTCAGACCTACGGCTGCGGCGCACGAAACCGTCGTAGTGACGACCAACAACCACAGTTACCACGCTAAAAAAACCAATCATTGGTGGTCTCAAATAGCAACAGCATCGTAATCAGAACGCCAATAAACACCAGGCGTCAGGTCATCGCGCCATAACACGGCTGGAACACAATGCCCAAAGCCGAGCGCATCAGCATCACAGGCGCCAGGCATGGCAAGCCGGGCCTAGCCATGTATAATGCATCCCATCAACTGCAGGCAGCAGCTTTGCCGCCAGAACTCGCTGGATAGCTATGAAATATAAAGACTTACGTGATTTTATCGCGCAGCTGGAACAACGGGGTTTATTAAAACGGATCCAGATGGAAATTGATCCTGTGCTGGAAATGACCGAAATTGCTGACCGCACGCTGCGCGCCGGGGGGCCGGCTTTGTTATTTGAAAATCCAAAAGGTTATCACATTCCGGTGCTGGCCAATTTATTTGGCACGCCAGAGCGGGTGGCGCTTGGTATGGGACAACCAGATGTCGGCGCTTTGCGTGAAGTCGGCAAATTGCTGGCGTTTTTAAAAGAACCCGAACCGCCAAAAGGCTTAAAAGATGCCTGGGATAAGCTGCCGATTTTTAAGCAAGTGCTGAATATGGCGGCTAAAGTGGTGAAAAAAGCGCCTTGTCAGCAAGTGGTGCTAACTGGTGAGCAGGTTGATCTAACCAAACTGCCAGTGATGACCTGCTGGCCCGGCGATGCAGCCCCTTTAATCACCTGGGGTCTCACTGTCACCCGCGGACCGCATAAAGAGCGGCAGAATCTGGGCATTTACCGCCAGCAAGTGCTGGGCAAAAACAAAGTCATTATGCGTTGGCTGTCGCATCGCGGCGGCGCGCTGGACTTCCTGGAATGGCAAAAAGCCCATCCGGGCCAGCGTTTTCCGGTCGCAGTTGCCTTGGGCGCAGACCCAGCCACTATTTTAGGCGCCGTCACACCAGTACCGGATACCTTATCTGAATATGCTTTTGCCGGCTTATTGCGTGGCGACAACACCGAAGTGGTGAAATGCATCAGCAACGATTTACAAGTGCCGGCCAGTGCTGAATTTGTGCTGGAAGGGTATCTGGAGCCAGGTGAAATGGCGCCGGAAGGCCCTTATGGCGACCACACCGGCTATTACAACGAAGTGGATTCTTTTCCGGTGTTCACCGTCACTCATATCACCCATCGCGAAGATCCGATTTACCACAGCACTTATACCGGCCGACCGCCCGATGAACCGGCGATTTTAGGTGTGGCGCTGAACGAAGTGTTTGTGCCGATTTTGCAAAAGCAATTTCCGGAAATCGTCGATTTTTATCTGCCACCTGAAGGCTGCTCGTACCGGCTGGCGGTGGTGACAATGAAAAAACAATATCCGGGCCATGCCAAACGGGTGATGATGGGCGTCTGGTCTTTCCTGCGGCAGTTTATGTACACCAAATTTGTCATTGTCTGTGATGATGATGTCAATGCCCGCGACTGGCAGGATGTGATCTGGGCTATCACCACCCGGATGGATCCGGCGCGTGATACCACCCTGATTGAAAACACGCCGATTGATTATCTCGATTTTGCTTCGCCAGTGTCTGGCTTAGGCTCAAAAATGGGCATGGATGCCACCAATAAATGGCCGGGCGAAACCACGCGGGAATGGGGCGTCCCGATTGAAATGACGCCGGCGGTTAAACAGAAAATCGACCAGATCTGGGCTGAACTTGGCATCGACTTACCGCCAAGCAACAAAGGTTTATTGCGGTGAATCGCCTAAGCCAATCCGCATGGCCACGCGCGTGGCAAGCATGAGCTGGCAGGTCACCATTCAGCCTGCTGGCCTGAGCTTTGCGGTTGCAGCCGATGAAACCATTCTGACGGCCGCGCTGCGCCAAGGCATCGATTTTCCGCATCGCTGCCGCCAGGGCGTTTGCACGGCCTGTGTTTGTCGGTTAAAAAGTGGTGCTGTGCATTATTTACCGCCAGAGCCACTGACTGAGGTCGACAAAAGCCAACAATTTACTTACTGTTGTCTGGCATATCCGGACAGCGATCTGATCCTGCATCATCCATTTATCAGCGGTTAAGCCGCTGAATTGAAAGAACAGAGCCATGACTGAATCACAATTAAAAGCTGCGTCAAATAAAGTTCTCGCCACAGTGCATAGCATCAGCGCCCTGACCCCGACGGTGCAGCGGGTGTTGCTGATCCCCAAAGCAGCGGTTGAATTTAAAGCCGGGCAATATTTGCAGATTTTTTTATCTGACAGCGATAAAAGACCTTTTTCCATTGCCTGCGCGCCAGGTTTTACCGTCGACGGCCAGCCAGCGCTGGAACTGCAGATTGGCGGCGCTGTCACCGACAACTATGCCAGTCAGGCGCTCAGTCATTTACGCGATAACGCGGAAGTGCTGATCCAGGTCGGCCTGGGTGAAGCCTATTGGCGTCAGGACAGTGAGCGGCCCATTATCCTGCTGGCTGGTGGTACTGGTTTTTCTTATGTGCATAGCATTGCCAGTGCTATTGCGCAAAGTGGCCTGGACCGGCCAGTGCAGTTGTACTGGGGCTTACGCAATCAGCAAGCGCTGTATGCCGAGGCCGAGCTGACCCAGTGGCAAGCTGCCAATCCATGGTATCAACTGCAATTAGTGGTGCAGGAGCCGGATGACAACTGGCAAGGCCGCAGCGGTTTGGTGCATCAGGCGGTGCTGGCTGATCATGCCGATTTAAGCGCTTTTGATATTTATATCGCCGGGCCTTTCCCGATGGTGGGCGCTGTGCGTGACGCCTTTTTAGCCCAGGGTGCTGTACAGCAACAAATGTATGCGGATGCTTTTGCCTGGTTATAAAGCCTGCAGCTGGCGGTTTTTCAGTTTCAGTCTTGCTGTACTGGGGTTGCTGGTTGCTTGTTCACCGCCAACAGCGGTGCAACCAGTACAAGCTATCCAAGCAGAGCCCAGGCAGTTGTCACAACAGCTGTATATCTGGCAGCGGCAATGGACAGCACAACATCCAACCGCGCTGGCGCAAAGCCGGGCCGACTTTAGTCAGTTGCGGCTGCTGGCACTGCAATACCATGTCAGCAGCCAAGGCCCGGTCTGGTTTGAAACCAGGCTGCCGTTATCGTTATTGCAACAAGACGGCCGGCCGCTGTGGCTGGTGATCCGGCTGGATGGCCAGTTACCGCAATTGCCAGTGCAGGCACTACAACAAAGGTTGCGCCAACTGCTGCAACAATGGCAACAAGCCGGTCTGACACCAGCGGTAATTGAAATTGATTACGACAGCGCCCGCAGTCAGTTACCGGCTTATCAACGCTGGTTACAACAACTGCGGCCGCAATTGCCTGCCGGTACTCAACTGGCAATCACGGCCCTGCCTGACTGGCTACAGAGCGCGGATTTTAACGCCTTGTTGCAACAGATTGATATCTTGACGCTGCAACTACATTCAGTGTTATCACCAGCACAAGGCTTGTTTGAGCCGCGCCTTGCCAAACAGTGGACCAGTCAACTGGCGGCCCTCAGTGACAAGCCTTTTTATCTGGCGTTACCGGCCTATCATTCCGCTCTGGTGCGCAAAGCCGCCAGCTCAACTGACTGGCTGGTCGAAAGTGAAGTGCCACAACTATATGCCGGCGAGCGCCAGGAACTGTGGCTGGATCCACTGCAATTACAACAATGGCAGGCCTGGTTACAACAACAACCCTGGCCGCTGCTGCAAGGACTGGTCTGGTTCCGTTTGCCATTACCGCAGGATCAGCGCAGCCTGTCGCTCAGTACCTTACAGGCCATAGTGCGGCAACAGCCATTACAACAACGACTGCAACTGCAATTGACCGGCACAGCCCCTGTGCTGGAACTTTGGGCGCATAACCGCGGTCAGACGCCGCAGCAGTTACCGGCATTGCTGCAATTACACAGCAGTCAATGCTTGCAAGCCGAAGCCATAACGGGCAGCCACCTGCAGGCCGAGCCCGGCGGTTATCAGTTACAGCTGCCCAACCGCAAATTGGCCGCGGGCCAGCGGCAATTACTGGCCTGGTTTCACTGCCAGCAGTTACAATTGATCGACACAGCGCCAGCCAACAGCCCTGGCGCTGCGCCCTAACCTTTTCAACCATGATGGACCTCAAAATGCACATGCCAAGGACACCACGCCAGCCACTGACCAAGGTCAGTGTATTGACCACCCTGCTTATCACTATGCCGGTGCTGGCTTGCGGGCCTGATTTTCCACTGCAATTATTATCCGACCGTGGCCAGCATTTGCAGCAATTGCCTGAACCTTTATTTGCCACTGAAGTTTTAGCGCTGGCAACGAAAGTAGCCACCTTCCCGCTGCCAGCCAAAAGTTTCGCCAGTCAGTATGACTGGCAACTGGAAAGAACAATTAGCGCAGCCGAACAAGCCGAGCAACAGCTGTTGCCCGCCGAGCAAGCTTCCTTAGTGGCACTGATGCGTCAGCAAAGCGATGCTGCCACAGCCTTACAAATCGGTGCTGCACTGCCGCTGGAATTAAAACTCTACACCGCTGGCGCCGTGGCTTTTGCCAGCCAGGATCATGTCAATGCAGCCAGTTTATGGCGACAGTTATTAGCTTTACCCGCTGCGCAACAAACGCAACGTCGCAGCTGGGCCATGTATTCACTGGCGCGCTTACTGCTGCAACAAGCAGAGCCGACCGCCACTCTGGAAGCGCAACAATTACTGCAAAACTTACAGCAGGAAGTAAGCGCCGGCCTGGCCGATCCGTTACAACTGGCGGTGGCCAGTTTGGGCGAACAAGCCCGCTTGCGGCTGGCCGCCAATGACTGGCAACAAGCTATAGGCCTGTACGCCGCACAGGCTGGTTATGACGAATCAGGCCGCGCCTCTTTATTACAACTCAGTAAACAACTGCTGGCGCTGCCGGATGCTGAACTGACGCCGTTATTGGCGCAGCCGAAAGTGGCGCAGTTACTGAGTCGTTATCTGCTGACGCAACAACAAATGCTGAGCTATCAGGCACCGGAGCAACTCACCAGGCTGAGCCAACTGTTATTACAACAACCACAAGTGCGGCTTGACAACGCACTGCAACTGGCTGCTTTGAGTTATCAACAAGGCCAGTTTGAACTGGTTGAGCTGTTATTGGCTCAGGCTGACAACAGCCCGCTGCGCTGGTGGTTAACCGCGAAAATGGCATTGCGACACAATGATTTAACCGCTGCTGCTGCGGCTTATGCCAAAGCGGCGAAAGCCTTTCCAGCAGAACTACCACCTCCTGCATTGCAACCAGACCGCTATGCCGAAGTCCCCAGACCGCAGATGCTGCAACAACTGCAACTGGATAGCCAATGCCGGTTACAAGCCGAAGCCGGCGTGTTGCAACTGCAAAGGGGCGATTATCTGGCGGCCATGCAACTGCTATATCAAAGTGGCAGCCAGTACTGGCAAGACACCGCTTATATTGCCGAGCGCGTATTGACCTTGTCCGAGCTGCAACAGTTTGTCGACCAACAAGTACCGGCCGGTCAGCCAAAAGCGCCGTCAGAATGGCAGTATTTTGGTGATACTGAGCCCAACACGCTGTTGCGGCAGCTGTTGGCGCGCCGCTTGCTGCGCGCTGGTGAGTTGGCCCAGGCAGAGCGCTATTTTGTCGAACCGGCGTTACAACAACTGGCCGCCCGCTACAGTGATGCCATAGCACAAAGTCAGCCCAACTGGCTGAGCCCTATCCGGCAGCAACTGGGCCTGCCGGATGTGGCACGGGCGGCGGCATTATTCCAGGCCGCCAGCCTGACACGGCAGCATGGTCTGGAACTGCTGGGTTTTGAACTGGCGCCGGATTATCAGGTGTTTTACGGCCAGTTTGAGTTTTATCAACCGCCTGAAGCGCCGCCGCAGCAGTGGCAAATTCCGGCAGCTGAACAACAGCGCAGCAGTGACAGCAGTGCGGTGCCGGACAAAAGATTCCATTATCGTTACCTGGCGGCAGAACTGGCGGCGCAAAGTGCCGACTGGCTACCGCACAATAGTCAGGCCTTTGCCGCCAGTCTGTGCCACGCCACAACCTGGTTGATCAACCGCGATCCGGCGCTGGCACAACAATATTACCAGCGTTATCTGGCGCAAGGGCCATATGTCAGTTGGGGCGCCGATATCGGTATTCGCTGCCCGGCGCCAGATTTTAGCAGCGCCGCCAGCCGCGCCAGCCAAAACTTGCAACAACAGCTGCAGCAGGGGCTGCGCCAGCAACGCGGGCCAATCCTGGCCGCAGCGCTGTTTGGCTTGACGCTGTGCGCTGGCCTTTGGTGGCGACGCCGTCGGCGGTAAAGCAGTAGTTGGCTTTAGTCAAGGCTGGGCTGCACCAAGGCCGCTACTGTTTTTAACGCAGTGCGGCTGACCGGGATTTGGCTACCATCGGCCAGGCATAAACTGCCTTGCCGACCATCACGGCGCAGTTGTTGCACTGCGCTGAGGTTGACCCAATAAGAACGGTGCGGCTGGATACCGCGCAGGCCCGGGACTTGTTCCAGCACGGCAATCGCATCGCGTAAACTGGATAAAATCAAACAACTGCCGTTGGCTGTCACCACTTGTAAATAATGCAATTCAGCTTTCAGGTAATAGAGTTCCGCTCTTTTTGCCAACGGCACTGCAGCAAAAATCGGCAAGGCAAAAATATCTGTGATCACACCAACCGGCGGTGTCGCGACTGAGCCCTGCGGCACTGCTGTTGCTGTCAGCTCAGTTGCCACTTGCATCCGCTGCGCGCGCACTAAACGCCAACCCAAAACCCAAGGTGCATTCAAAGCCAGCCAGGCTAAAGTGACCACAGGGGTCACACCCAGTACTTCCTGGCCAAGCGCCTGTAACCATAATTGCGCTGTGGCATACCAGGGTTCCAGCCCAATCACCACATCTAACACTAACGCGGGTCCGCAGAACAGCACGCTACCACTGACACCAGCCAGCGTTAATTGCAACCAGGGTGACAACCGCTGAGTCCAGGCCTGATGCTGCCAAAATTGCTGGCTTTTAATCAACATTGCCACAGGTAACAACGTTTGCCCCAGCCATAACAGCAATAAAAAGGGCAATGACAGGGTGGAAACCGTACTGCTACTGAAGGCAAACAACAGCCCCAGCACTGTCGCCCCACCATAAAAATAAGGCGCAGGCCGCAGATCGGTGCTGTCCAGCAAAGGTTGCATAAAACTCCTGTGGCTTGATAACAGTTTGTAATATTGATGGTATTGCACAACACCTTCAGTCTGATGACAACAGCATAAAGCACTGCTGCAATACAAGACAAATAATTGATCCGCATAGCTTTTGTCTGACAACACTGTCCTCCCCCCGGGTGTACTGTCCATTGGTGCAAAATCTTGCCCTTTGGTGCAATTTCACTCGCGCCGCCTCCACAGTCAGGCAATGCTGTGGTTACTCAGACACTGATGCTTTGGTGATGCTGCACGCACAGCAAACAACAGCACCACAGTTTGAGTGACCACTCAGTCGCTTGTTTTTAGTGCGCACCACGGAGGATCCATGCCACAGCAGTTGTTCAGTTTTGCCCTGTTATATCCACTGACGTTTAGCGCCGCCATCAGCGCCGCCACAACACAAAACGAACCAGTGCCACCAAAATTAACCACTCAGGTATCCGCTAACACAGCGCCAGGCTCGCAAGCGGACTCATTAGAAGTGATGCAAATTCTCGGCCGCACGCCACAGGGCCTGCAACTGAGTACCAGCAAAATTTTAAAACTGGCTGGCACCGGCAGTGATCCACTGCGGGCGCTGGAAGCCTTACCCGGCGTGACGCTGGCCACCCCATCCAGCGGTGGTCCGGTGGCGCGGCCGGCCGTGCGTGGCAGTTCCCCGCTGGATAACGACTATCAGACCGATTTTTTGCCGGTCGGTTATGTGTTCCACAATGATGGGCTCAGCACTTTTAATCCTTTGCTGATCAATAGCTTCAGCCTGCAAAGCAGCAGTTGGGGGCCGCAATACCGCGATGCAACCGGGGCCGTGATCCTGACCAGCCTGAAAGATCCGGATCCAGACCAAAGTCAAACCCTGTTGGATCTGGGTGCCATCCGCTCAGCGCTGTTGTATGAAGGGCCACTCAATGAACAGGCCGCTTTTTATGTCTCAGTACGGCAAAGTTTTATTCATCTGTATGTCGATAATTTTATTGAAGATGAAGAGTTTGATTTTGCGATACCACCACGCAACAACGATTTTCAAAGCAAACTGCGCTGGGAATTAAGCCAGGACGAAGCACTGATACTGACGGCCACCGGCGCCAGCGATAAAGTGCGACGCCGGTTTGACGCCGGTAGTCGCGATGTTGGCAAAAACCCTGATTTAGCCAGCGGCGAAGGTTTTCAGAGTGAGTATCAGCAACTGGGCGCAGTCTGGCAGCTCAGCCACAGTGTTGGCGCCAGCCAACTGGCACTGAATTATCTGACCCGCAGTGAAGACATTACCCAAGGCATCAGCTTTACCCAACAGAGTCAGCTCGATGAATGGCTGTTCAAAGCAGCCACCGACACAGACTTCGATGCTGGCGTGCTGCAATGGGGTGGTGAACTGAAACAGCAACAACTGGATTTACAGTTCAGTGGCCGCAGCCAGCCTTGTAACCTAGAAACTGCCAGTTGCCCGCCAGCTTTGTATGCGCCTTTATTGCAAGATCAGTTGGCAAAGAGTGTCCGTTTTAGCGGGGCTTTTGCCAACTGGCAGCAACAGCTTGACAGCAACTGGCAGTATCAGGCCGGCTTGGCATTGGATCAGAATAACTTTACGGAGCAAAGTTTTGTCGAACCCAGACTGGAACTGAGTTATCAAGCTGATGCGCTCAACTCAGCCAACTCGCCAGAGGCTGGCGCAGCATGGCAACACTGGCAGCTCAAACTGGCTTATGGTCAGCACCATCAATGGTTTCGCCGACCTGAGCTGCTCTCTGCGGTGTTTGGCAATCCACAGCTTGAGCTGGAAGAGGCCGAGCAGATTGGCCTGGCATTTTCGCAACCACTCAGCCCGGGCTGGAGCTGGCAACTAGAGCTTTATCAGAAAAAGTTATCCGGCTTATTTGTCGCCAATCCGGCCCGGCAACACAGCGGGGCCAGCAACCAGCCCAGTCTGGTCGCGACAGTGCCGGCTTTTGTCAATGGCGGCAGCGGTACTGTCCGTGGTGCTGAGCTGCTGCTAAACCGGGATCTGAGTGATGGCTGGTACGGCTGGTTTAGCCTTAGCTACAGTCATAACCAACGCCATAACGACTTGCTGGCGCAGGATTTTAACTACGAGTGGGATATTCCGCTGCAGCTCAATGCCGTGCTGCAGTATCAATGGCATGAACAATGGCAACTGGGCCTGAAATGGCGTTATCAGAGTGGTCGCCGTTTTACCGAAATTTATGGCAGCCGGCCGGTCTTTCCAACCCGGCAGGGGCGGCCAGATCCCAGCCTGCCAGCGCTGTTTTATCATCCGATTGAAGGCGAATTTAATGGTGCCCGCCGTGACGCCATGCATCGACTGGACCTGCGGCTGGATTATCAGACGCAGTGGGGGCCTTACCCTGTCTCCCTCTATGCCGAAGTATTAAATATCTACGCCAACAAAACTGTCCAGGAACAAGAGTGGAACGCCGATTACAGTCACTATGAACTCGATTACGAGTTTCCGGATTTTCCATTTCCTGGTCTGGGCCTGACCATCAGATTTTAACCAGCCGGGGGCAGCTTGCCCCGGCAATTCAATTTATCCCCAAACAACTTGAAGATGCTTTTTTGCGGCTGATAAAAGTGTTTGCGACAAGGCCGCAGTTGGAAGCTTTGGTCATTCCAAAGCGACAAGCGCTAACGCGGTATCAGACGCTTTGAGCCCCGTCCGAAGGCAGCATTTTCGATTCGGTGAATGGTTTTTTAGCAGAGCTCAAAACGAGTAGCTGCAGGTTGTTTGGGTATATACTAACGGCCTGGATCGCAATCAGATGAGTTGCTATTGATGTCGTTGTTGCAATTGGGTTGTTTAGTGTTTGGTCTGGCGGTGATTGCCGCCAGTTATCCGGCCGAATTCTGGCCCAAACTGCGGCAAGAGCGGGTTTATCAGCATCTGGTTTTTGCCAGCCTGGCGGCGTTGTCGGTGTTATGGAGCATCCAGGCCGGCATCAAAACTGGCTTAGAACTGCATTTTCTGCTGCTGACCACCCTGGTGCTGTGCCATGGTTATCGGATTGCGCTCTGGCTTGGCTTAGTGCCTTTACTGGCCTTGCTGCTGCAAGGCAAACTGGCCTGGCAGGACAGTGGCATTATTTTCCTCAGCCAGGTTCTGCTACCGGTGCTTGGCAGTTATGCGCTCTTTCTGTGGAGTTATCACCGGCTGAGCCGACAGCTGTTTATCTATATTTTTGTCGCCGGTTTTATCGGTGCCGCGCTTACCATCGTGCTGCAGATCTGCACCACTGCGGGTCTGCTCTGGCTCGATGGCCGTTATGACTGGGACACTATTTACGACAATTATCTGTTATTTAGCTTGCTGATTTGGTTTCCGGAGGCATTATTAAACGGTGCAGCTTTGACCTTATTGGCGGTGTATAAACCAGAATGGCTGCGCACCTTTTATCAGCGGGACTATTTATCGCCCGAGCGCTGAGTCTGACCTGAGCATGCTGACCAGCGCTCAGATTGCCCAACCTGCAACCGGAGACAATAAATGAAACTTGTGACCTTCTGCTGTTTGCTCATGAGCCTCGCCAACCTACCGCTGCTGGCTGAAACCATCTGGATTGATGTCCGTTCGGCGGCGGAATTTCAGCAAGGTCATTTGCCAGGCGCTATCCATATTCCGCATACCGACATCGCCAACCGTATCCAGCAACTGACCCTCGATAAAAATGCCGAGATCCAACTGTATTGCCGTTCTGGTCGTCGCAGCGGGCTGGCCGAGGCCGAGTTAAAAAAACTGGGTTACCAGCGGGTCGTCAATGCTGGTGCTTATCAACAGTTATTGCCACAAAACACGGCTGACAATCAGGCCAGACCGCAGCAATAATACTGTCCGGCCGCTGCTGTGATGCCGGTCAGCGGGCGGCATCAGGCCAATTCAGACACAACAGACACAACAGACACAACAGACACATCATATTTACAAAAAGTTACTTTGCTGCTATGTTCATTTTCCGATGATTGAAAAGGAATTTCTGATGCGTAGCTTACTCCCGCTGTTACTAACCGCTAGTTTATCCTGTCAGGCTGATATGCTGCAGGCCCTGCAAGCCTACCAACAACAAGATTTTGGTACTGCTGCGAGCAAATTTACCGAATTACTGCCGCTTGGCAATGAAGTTGCCAGTTTTAATCTGGCCGCGATGGCGCTGAATGGTGAAGGCCAACCGAAAAACACCAGTAAAGCGCTGACTTATCTGATGTTGGCGGCAGAGTTAAAGCATCCGCAAGCCGCAGCCTTATTGCAAAAACTGTCAACTGAGGCGTCCGCTGCTGAGCTGCAGCAAGCAGAGCAACAATTCCAGCAGTTACAACAGCAAGTCAAAATCAATATCTTTACCGGTGAGGAAGAAGATGACAAGTTATTGCCACTGCCGATCAAACGGATGGAGCCCCGCTATCCGGTGGAAGCGGCCAGAAAAGGCCTGTTTGGCTATGTCACACTGCGCTTACTGGTCGATGAAGAAGGCAAAGTGGCCGCTGTTGATACGCTGGACTCTTATCCAAAAAATGTATTCGAAAAAAACTCTATCACCGCGCTGAAACAGTGGCGTTATCAAGCTGATGGTCAAAAACATATCCGGAAAATTAATCTCAGTTTTGCACTTGAAGGCGGCGTGAATCTGACCAAAGTGGATAAAACCATCGCTGACTATAAACTGTGGGATGCTGCAGTTGCCGGGGTGCCACAGCATCAATTGGTGTTAGGCACTTTATTGGAAATGGTGGCGATCCAAAGTGGCAACAGACCTGAATTCGATGCCAGCCAACCACTGAGCGCACAACTGGATTTATCTTTATTTAAGCCGACGCCTGCGCCAAAAGCGGCGATCAAAGGTTTTTATGGTTATGCCAAGGTCAGCACAGATGAGAAAGGAACCATCAGCAAAGTGCATCATTTCCAGCCGGACGTCGAGAATGAGCAGCCTGAACTGGTAGGACAACAACTGACAGGCAAAGTCAGAGCCGGCGACTACAGTCTGTACCGGCATAAATTTAGCCGTCAGCCCAAAATCAGCGTGCGGCATTTACAGCAGGCGCCGCTGACGTTATCCAGCAAATATTGGTGGTCAGAAGCTGCCAAAAATGGCGATCCTGATGCCCAACGTATCATGGCGGCCTACCACGACGACTGGGAACAATATTTGCTGAGTCAGCAACATGCTGAAGTCATGGCCTGGGCCGGTACCAGGCTGTTGCTGCAAGGGCAACGCGAGCAAGGTTTGCAGTTGCTGGACCAGGCGATTGCAAAAAATTACCCATTGGCGACTGAGCTGAAAAAACAATTTTTATAAATAATTGCCCCTGTTGGTGGCTGTGCCGCCAACAGGGTTTACAGAGCTTGCAATGAAAAAAAATGGATTTTAACCTTGATTGGGTTCAGTGGCGCTGCGCTGACAGCGTTTTATTTACTGCCAAAACTGCCATTTGCTGCCGCTTTGCCGGCAGTTCTGACCGCAGCTGGCACGCCAGCTCAGGGCAGTCATCAGCCGGCCAATGCTGTTGCCGGCCCTGAACAAAACACGGCGTCTGCCGTCGATTTTTTACTGCTGAAATATTCTGCCTCACTAAATCCTAAGCGCAGC
Source organism: Rheinheimera sp. B2H12 (assembly GCF_059620065.1). Classification (NCBI taxonomy): domain Bacteria; kingdom Pseudomonadati; phylum Pseudomonadota; class Gammaproteobacteria; order Chromatiales; family Chromatiaceae; genus Rheinheimera; species Rheinheimera sp. B2H12. The sequence goes on from NZ_CM184363.1 coordinate 4,648,272, forward strand.
CCGCTGAGCAAGCAGAAAATTGATGCCATGCTGGCGGAGACGGCTGCACTGCAACAAGAAGTGTATGCACTTGCAGATTTTTTGCCTCTGCTGGAAGAAGCCAGAAAAAACGGTGACTGGCAAGCACTGATTGATTATCTCAGCACGCATCGCAGCAGCACCACATTTCGCAGCGCGGCTGACTACTCCATTACCGATGTATTAGTCACGGTGGATGCACCTGTCGCTGTGATTGAATCGGCACTGCAGTCCTATCCGCCAACCCTGAATAGCCTCTTTACCCTGGTCAATACGCAAAGCTTGCGCTCGAGCCCGGCCTTGTTACACAACCTGCTGAGTTACTTTGCGGTCACTGAGCTGCGTGCAGCCACTGTGGCGGGGGTGAACAGCCTCGATTTACTGGCACTGGCGCAACAAAACCAGCGGCAAGACATCGTTAGTTTTTATGCAGTGACCGACATTACAGCCACAGAGATGGCGGCTGCGGTAGCCAAGCTCAGCAATAAGCCTGCAGCCGTTCAAAGCCCAGCCCAGCCACAACCTCAGGCCCTCACCAACGAGATGGCGCCAGCGGGTTATCATTTTGATATCAGCAAAGCTATTGATTCTGACTATTGCCGGCAATTAAATCAGACCCTGTCCATGGGCATTTACCCGGCAGCGAATAGCCAGTTTCAGCCAGCGCCAGCCATGCTGCTGGCTGCACAAGCCCATCAACTGAATAAAACCAGCTATCAGCAATTGGCAGCAAAACAACAAAGCCGGACTGATTTACCAGCCACTTTTCAGCAAGCACCGGACAGCTATCAGCACTCGCTGGTGCTGTTTGCCTTGTTGCAACAACAACCTTTGCCTGACAACAATACAGATTATCTGCCGGATTCTTATGCCATTGGTTGGGTCAGTATGGACAATTATCAGCATTACCAGGCTGATATTATTCAACGTTTGCTCAAGCAAGTCACCGCAGCGGATGATCGGCTTGCCATTGCTGGTTATCTGTATGGCGGCCCCCCGTTGTTGCAACAACTGGTGGCCGCAGGGGCACAGCTGCAACCTTCAGCAGCAGAAGATGTGTTACATATCAGCATCAGAAATATGGATCTGACGGAAAACCTGGCCTTACAGCAATATCTGACACAACAACAGTTCCGGTTTAAACAGTCGCATCAACAAATGCTGGCCTTTAAACAACATTGTTTAGTTGATGAAACCCAATAGCGCGGTGCCCCGCAACGGAGCAAACCCATGAAGCTTTTCTGGCAAACCAATGGTTTAAAATTACTCAGCTGGCCGCTGGCTGGCCTGATATTTACCTTTCTGTTACGCGCTTATGCCGGTGACGCTGCCACCGGCATACTGAACCAAGCGGTGCTGGCGTTATACTTTCTCGGCGCTATTGGTTGGGCAGTATTTTGTTTGCTGGCAGCTCTGGTCATTTTGCTACGTTTGTCGGGACAACCTGCCCTTGTACTGCTCAGTTGGCTCAGCGCTGTGGCCATCAGCGCCGGCCTGCCCTGGCTGATTGGCCCGCAATAAAGTGCTGCCGGTTTAACCGGCAAAACTACAAGCCGGATACTGCTGTAAAGTGGCGGACGCCCATTGCCGTAACTGTTGCTGCACAGCGGCCGAAATGTTCAGTGCCGGAATGGTGGGCAGTTGATCGGCCGGATCGCCGCTCAGCACCTGATACAACATAAAGGCGGTAAAAGCCGCGCCCGTTTTATTGGCGTGGTTGCCATCGGGCTCATGTAACCGCAAACCTGTTTGTTGCATCAGTTGATACCAGCCGAGCGGAATAGGCGCCACACAAGCAGCTTCCTGCCTGGCAATGCGCTGATGCAGCAGATAAACCCGCTCACCTTCTTCATTGTTCCCTGCTCTGGCATGTTCCGGAAATAATACCGGGGTGATCTGCAATTGCTTGGCAAGCGCAATCCAGTGCAGGCTGGCATCGATGGGATAACTATACAGGCCTGTGGTGGAATACTTTTGTCCCTGCAGCACCAGATGCGTCCAGGGCTGGCTTTGTAACAAAGGCCAGCTGCGGCCATCGGTCATTCGTTCATCGAGAAAAGCCCAATCATCCGCCAGTTGCACCCTGCTGGTCGCTTGCGGCCGGCCCTGTTGCAACATCAGTTGCAACATCACTGCTAAATCATGGCTTTGGACATGGCTGTTACCAAATAACAACACTTCAAAGCGAGCGCCGGCTCTGTTATCCGGCACCGCCAGGCCAGGCGTAATCACAGGTAAAGGTGGCTGCTGCACCGGTGGCCGTGGCTTCGGCGGGTTGCTGCTGCTGGCAGGATCTGAACCGCAGCCTGCCAGCAGACTTAAACTCAGGATCATCAGTGACTTTGGGAAAGATGGCATCATAGCCTCCGTCAGAAATTGCGAATGATAGTCAGACTAAGTGCTGCCGACTGGCAACACCAGCCGTTTACCCTGAGCAATTCCTGATGAAAAGCTGAGCCAGCCGCTCAGCCACAGAACTATTGCCGACCAGCGCCCGATCAGCGACAATTCAGCAACAGGTCTAACCAGAGAAAATTGTATGCCGCATCAAACCCTGATCAAAGTTCGTGGTTATCATTTAGATATTTATCAACACGTCAACAATGCCCGTTATCTGGAGTTTCTGGAAGAAGCGCGCTGGAGCTATCTGGAAGACAGTGGTGACGTGGCGTTTTTTGAACAGCTAAATCTGGCCTGGGTGATTGTGAACATCAATATCAATTACCGGCAAGCTGCCACCAATGGCCAAGTTCTGGCCATCTCCAGTCAGTTCAGCAAAATTGGCAGCAAAAGTGCTGTCATCCATCAACAGATCCATATTCAGGACAGTGCGGTGCTGGTGGCTGATGCCGATATTACTTTTGTCTGTCTGGATCGGAAAACTGGTAAAGCGTTACCGATTGAAGGCGCGTTAAAACAACGGCTGGAACAACATCTGACGGAATAATCCAGCTTAAGCAGTGGACGGCTGTTGCGGTGTTGGTTGCCATAGCAGCAGTTTGTCAGCAAAACTGACACTGGCATGGGCCGGACTGGTCGAAGGCAAAGTTCGGATCCTGATACCGGCACCAGGCCAGTCGCCCGCAGCCAGCCAGCGCTGATACTGGCGAAAACTTTGCGCGGCTTTGCCACCATTGAGCCAAATCTGCCGGATTTCAGGATACTGCCGGCACAAAGCGGCAACATCATTAAAAGTTATACTGTCGCTGACAATAGCACTGTCCAGACTACCAGGTCGCTGACACTGGCCTATCACATCCCACAGGGCGACGCCGGCATCCAGCAAGGCCTGACAACGTGTGGCATAAGGCAAAGCAGGCTCGACGCCAAATAACGCCTGCATCAGTTGCCAGAACTGATTCCGTGGATGACCGTAGTAACATTGTTGGGTTAAAGAGACCTGTCCCGGCATGCTGCCCAGGATCAGCACTTGCACCCCAGGCTGCACCAAAGGCGGCAAACCTGTTAACAGCGGCAATGCGGTCACAGTGCTCAGACCGCCGGCTGCGGCTGCAGTGCTGTGGTTACCGCCTGAGTTGCCGCCTGACAAGCGAGTTCCGGCTGATATTGCAGGGCTTTTTGCCAGGCATGGCTGGCCTGCTCGGCTTCCCCTTCCTGCGCCGCACAATAACTCAACACGGCATACAGATAACCATTATTACTGTGATCACGTAACCAGTGCTGGGCTTGCTTGCGCAGCTGCAACACAGAGCGGCCCAGTTGGATCTGTTGCAACACAGGCCAGGCCAGCGTCAGATCGGCCAGCGCCAGACTGTCCAGTAACAATTTTTCTGCTTGCTCCGGCTGACCAGCCACAGCTTTGGCCCAGACTTTACCTAAGGTTGCAGCGATAGATTTGCGCTCTTTAGCAGGTAATTGCTGCCAATAAGCGGCATTTTCGTCAAACTGGCCTTGCGCCGCCAATCCCTGAATGGCCACCGGATATAACTGATAACGCAGCTGCTGCCATTGCGCCTTGCTGTACCATTGCTGCTTCAGTGCCAGCGGTACCTGCTCCAGCAGTGTTTGCCATTGGCCAGCTGCAGTCAGGGCTTGTAACCACAACCGACCCAGCTTGCTGTCTTTGGGCTGGGCGACAATTTTGTCACTGAGGAAACTGACGGCGCGGGCTGGCTGCTGTTGTTGCAGATACAGATCCGCTACCACCAGCCAGTTATCCGGATCATCGGTTTCTAATGCGGCAGCCAATTGATTGGCTTTGGCCAGATCACCGTGTTTTTGCGCACTGTAACAGGCCATAATTTGTTTCATTTTTTGCCATTCCGGCTCAGCCTTGGCGATGGAGAAATACTGATCCGCGCTTTGCCAGTCCTGCCGGACAAAAGCCAGCATGCCTTGCTGCAGCGCCTGCCGGGCACGGCGTTCTTTGCGCGAACGTAAGAAGCTGAAACTCAGTCTGGGTAAATCAAATAATCTTTTGCACAGCACCCAACTTAACCAACAGGCCAGCCCTGTCAACAACAGCACCAGCATCAAACCGACAAAAGTGGCTTCGATAGTGACACCGGCCACCACCAGCATGACGTAACCAGGATGATTCGCCAGCACAGGCCCCAATAACATCGCCAGTCCGAGGATAGCGATCAGCAATGCCAGCCGGATCATAACGCCGACTCCGCATTGGTTTGTCCCTGCCGGTAGGCATCAAATAATTGTGGGCTTTTCAGCGGCGCCAGCAATGGCAAACTGACCTGCAACGCCGACAACAGCACTAATTCATCTGCCATTTGCTGCACTGTCGGTTCAGTGGCAGCAAAATAACGTTGTAAGCTGTCAGCACTTTGTTGGATCGCAGCCGCATAGACTGCCTGGTTATGCTGCATTGCCGCCAGCTCCGCCAGCAACAGCTGCTGGGTTAAGGTGTTGCGGACACTGATTTGTTGCTCCGCCGTCAAACTAACCCCATCTTCCGGCAGACTGGCGCGCACCTGGATCAGCCCACGCCAGAAATTACGCCAGTACAACGCCAGATTGGCCTGCCAGTCGGCAGCATCTTCGGTAATCTCTTGTTCGGTCTGGTGATCCATCGCCCGCTCAGACTGGCGCAGGGGCAAGATCAGACTTTGCTGACGCAAATTCGATAAGGTCAGATGCAGTTGATGCATATCGGGCGTATTTAATTCGGCCAGCATCCGTTTGTCCTGACCTATGGCTTCGCGCACGGCCACCAGACTGGCATCCTGCATTTGTTTCAGCCGCTGCTCAGCCAACTCCAGCACTTGCACCACGGCGGCTACGTTCTGTTCCAGAAACAGCTTTTGTTCAGCCAGTCGCAGGAAATAATCCACTTCCAGCAATTGCCAACCTTTGACGTTACCGCTCTGTTGATCTAACTGTAATTGCAGCTTAGCCAGTTCTTGTTGGTTCTTATCACTTTGCTCCTGCGCTTTGGCTTGTAAATCCGCCACCACATTCACCAGTTGTTGCTGCATATCCTGCTGCAATTGCTGTTGCTGACGTTCAAATACACTCTGCTGCTGTTGTTGCTGTTGCGACAGCGCACCTTGTTGCTGTTGTAACGCCACTAACTGCGGTTGCCAGCTGTAAAAAAACCAGCCAACCAGGCCAGCTGAGCCCAGCGAGATCGCCAGTGCCATAGTGCCAAGCACAGCACCAAACGGGCTGCGGCGTGACATTGCCGGCACCACAGAGGCCGGACCGTTCGTTGGCGCTGCTTCGTTATTCAGCACTGGACTGAGCTCGCTCATGAAATTTCCTTCTTAACTGACCAATTGTCTGCAACAACGCCTGATCATTGGCGTTGGCAGCCAGAGTAATATTCGACGCCGGGATCCCCAGCGTAACAGCAGTTTCTGCCATCCGCGCGCTGACCATAATCCACTGCCGCTGCTGTAACCAGGGCTGGGCTGATGCCGGCAAAGATTGCACCAGCAGGGATAAAATTTCGTTGCTGGTGACTACGATACATTGAATTTGCTGCTGACGCCACTGGTCAGACAAGCGCTGACCATCTAGCGGCAACGGTACTCTTTTATAACTTTGCACATAACTGACGTGGGCACCACGTGCCAGCAACGCCTGTTTAATCAGCTCGCGACCACCATTACCGCGCACTATCACAATTTGCCGTTGCTGCACCTGTTGTAATTCCGGCAATGTCAGAATACCTTCACTGCGCTGATCCAGCGGAGCTTGCACTGGCCGGCCACAGCTGCGTTGTAAGGCTGAAGCCGTGGTGGCACCGACTGCCAGTAAGGGCTGCTGCAACCGGGTTAAATCAAATTGCTGTTCCAGACAGGTCACCGCCGACACACTGACAAAAATAATCAGTTCGGCTTGCTGTAAATGCTGCAGATCACGGCTTTTCAGCGCGACCTGCTGGGTGGTGATCAGCGGCTGATAGCTGTATGGAATGCCCTGTTCATCCAGACCGGCCAACAGATTATCGGCTTTGCCGGCTGGCCTGGTGATCAGCACCGCAAACTCAGGCCCTGGTAACATGGTTATTCAGCCGCCAGATAAACTGCGCTCAGGATCTCACCAGCACCTTGCGCCAGTAATTGTTCTGCCAGCGTCAGTCCAAGCTGTTCTGCCGCAGTAGCCGGGCCACGGACTTCTGCCTGAATAATCTGCTGACCATCTAACTGACCGACTAAGCCGCGCAGCCACAGCTCATCGCCCTGATGAATGGCATAAGCGCCAATCGGCACCTGACAACCGCCCTGTAACCGGCGATTCATCGCACGTTCGGCCAGCACCGCCTGCCGGGTCGGCAAATGTTCCAGTGGCGCCAGTAATTGTTGCACCCTGACATCATCAGTGCGGCATTCAATACCAACTGCACCCTGACCATTGGCTGGCAAACTTTGTTCCACTGACAGATAAGTGCGGATGCGATCGGCAAACCCCAACCGGATCAAACCGGCCGCAGCCAGAATAATGGCGTCATATTCGCCTTGATCTAATTTGGCCAGCCGGGTATTGACATTACCCCGTAAATCGCGGATTTGCAGATCAGGCCGGATGGCTTTCAGCTGGCACTGCCGGCGCAAACTGGAAGTTCCCACCACAGCGCCTGCAGGTAAATCACTGAAATCACTATATTGATTCGAAACAAAGGCGTCGCGCGCATCTTCACGCGGACAAATCGTCTGCAACTGTAACCCAGCCGGAAATTCGACCGGTACATCTTTCATACTGTGCACGGCGATATCGGCACGACCGTCCAGCATGGCCGTTTCTAACTCTTTGACAAACAGGCCTTTACCACCAATTTTGGCCAGTGGTGTATCCAGAATTTTGTCGCCCTGCGTCGACATGGGCACCAGCTCAACCTGTAAGCCGGGATGAAAATGCTCTAACCGGGCTTTCACATATTCAGCCTGCCATAACGCCAGGGCACTTTTTCGGGTGGCAATTCGGATTAGTTGAGTCATGCAAGAAACCTGTATCTGAAGGCTGCAACGCACACAGCAAAGGCCTGTGGCGCTGCATCGGCGAAAAACTGGCGCTATTATAGCCGCTATTGATATTGAAAGTCGTGCTGGTACAACACATTTTGCGCCTGATCAAGAATTTGCACGCGCCAGGCCCCGAGTTGATCCGGCAACAACCACTTTTCACTGTAAGTGCGCCACGGCGAATCTTCGATGGTCAGCACGGCTTCGGTTTGTAATTGCTGTTGATAATACCAGCGATGTCTGAGCTGCTGGCCAGCATAACCGCGTAATTCAGTAAACAGATAAAGCCGCTGCACCTTTGCTTGCAACACGGGTGACTGCTGCGGCAAATCTGGTTCTAACCGCTCCATCCGTGCCGTCAACACAATCCGGCTAAAACCAGCCGGCAAACCGGACTGAGACCTGGTCGTGACGGCCTGGCTGCTGGTGTCTCTGTCCGCTGCCGCAGTCACCTTACCGTCAGCGACTTTGGCCAGCTCAGCAGCGACAGGTGCAGAACCTGGTTCAGGCCGCGTTGGCTCAAGTGTCGCGCCGGACTGCGGCGGCTGATTTGGCGACACACGACTGCTGGCCGCCGGATCCGTCAGCGAACTGGCTGGACTGGTCAATCCTGCCAGCCCCCACCAGCTGAAAGCCAGTAACACGAGCAACAGCAACAAGGCCAGGCTCAGCCGCGGCACCGACCAAACCACTGTGGGCCTGGCCTGCGGCAATTCAGCCGGCAAAGGCGCCGGATGCAATTTGACTTTCACCGTCAGTTTGGCTGATTCAGACACTGGTTCAGGCACTGGCACTCTCTTTTGCGATGACTCTGGCTGGCACTGTTGTTACAGCTTACTCTGCCAATAATTGTTGCTGAATAAACCGACTCAGATCATCGACTTCCTGGGCACAGACACTGTGCTCCATCCGATAATCCTGCCAGCGCACATTAAAACCGGCATATTTTAAGTTGTTAAATGCTGCCTGACCAGCCTGTAACGGCACCACAGGATCCGACACCCCGTGCGCCACCAGCACTGGCGTGGATTTATTCTGCGTATTCATTTCGGCTTTCAGTTGATCCGGCACCGCCATATAAGTCGACAACGCCATCACACCAGCAATTTTGTATGGCAATCTCGGCAGCAAATGCAGGGCTATCACCCCACCCTGGCTAAAACCAGCCAACAGAATTTTTTCCGGCGCTATGCCCGTGGCGATGACTTTATCCAGCAACTGACTGACCAGCTCCGCCGATTGGCGGACGCCGGTTTCATCGGCGCGGTTTTGCAAATCCATCGTTTTGATGTCGTACCAGGCGCGCATCCGCATACCACCGTTGATGGTGACCGGCCGTTCCGGCGCATGCGGAAATAAGAACCTGATGCTATGACCGGCTGGCAAACGTAATTCCGGCACTATTGGCGCAAAACCATGGCCGGAATCCCCCAAGCCATGCAGCCAGATCACGGCGGCAGTGGCAGGCACGGCCGGTTTGACATCGACAAAAGCTAACTGTGTCATATTAATGTGCCAACTCCACTGTTACCCCAGCCTGTTTCGAGGCGGCGTCATTCAGTAACTGCCAGAACTCACTGCCACTGCGGTTATCAATCCAGCGCCCATCACGATATTCAAAATGATGGCCATTAAATTTGGTTGCCACCCACAGTTGGTGTAACGGCGGTTGTTTATTGATGATGATTTTACTGTGATCAGGAAAGCTGATACTCAATAAACCACCATGGTTTTCATAATCGAGATCCAGATCCAGTTTTTCAATCGCCTCTTCTACGGCCAATAAAACACTGTCGGTCAACTCATCATATTCTACGTCATTCATTGCCTTTCACCTGTTTGCTTTTGCTGCTAAGGATGCGATTATAGAGCCCTTGGAAATTAATGAAACAGAAACGATGAAAGCACTGTGTCGTCCTCTGGCTGTTATGGCCTGTTTTTGCCTGTTCGTGCTGACAGCTTGTGGTCAGCGTGGCGACTTAACTTTGCCCAAAGCTGAGGTGAATCAACCGGCAGCGACAGTGCCTGTCCATGACAGCACCGAACCAGTCCAGCAGGCTGCGCCAACCACAATACGGCCGCAAGCGACAACCGATCATCACAGTTCAACCAACAGGTAATTGCAGTGGATTATTTTAATTATCATGGTGCCGATTTGCTGGCAGAGCAGGTTCGGCTGGCCGATATAGCGCAGCAATACGGCACCCCGACTTATGTCTATTCCCGCGCCACCCTGGAGCGGCATTATCGTGCTTTTACCGATGCAGCTGGCAGCCAGCCACATCTGGTCTGTTATGCCGTCAAGGCCAACAGCAACATCGCCTTACTGAACTTACTGGCCAGATTAGGCAGTGGTTTTGATATTGTGTCCGAAGGCGAATTACGTCGCGTACTGCAGGCTGGCGGCAATCCGGCCAAAGTGGTTTTTTCTGGCGTGGGTAAAGCGGAAAGCGAAATCGAATTTGCCTTAAACACCGGCATCAAATGTTTTAATGTTGAATCTGAAGCCGAATTACACCGGATCGCCCGGGTGGCCGCGCGCCTTGGCAAAACGGCGCCGATTTCACTGCGGGTCAACCCGGATATTGATGCCAAAACCCATCCATATATTTCCACCGGTCTGAAGGCCAATAAATTTGGTATTGATATCACCGACGCACCGCGTATTTATCAGCTGGCCGCCGCTTACCCGCAGTTAAAAGTCTGTGGTGTTGATTGCCATATCGGTTCACAGCTGACGGAAACCCAGCCATTTTTAGATGCGCTGGACAAAGTGCTGGCGCTGGTGGATAAACTAACCACGCTTGGTATTGTGCTGTCGCATCTGGATATCGGTGGTGGTCTTGGCGTCACTTATCTGGATGAAACGCCGCCGCATCCGGCCGACTATGCTGCGCAAGTGGTGAAACGACTGACAGCCTATCCACACCTGACGCTGGTATTTGAGCCTGGCCGTGCCATTATGGCCAATGCCGGTGTGTTGCTGACCAAAGTGGAATATCTGAAACCTGGGCAGGAAAAACATTTTGCCATTGTCGATGCCGCGATGAACGACTTGATCCGGCCGGCATTATACAGCGCCTGGATGAATATAGTGCCGGTCAAGCTGCAACCAGAATTGCCACTGCACAGATATGATGTGGTCGGTCCGGTCTGTGAAACCGGCGACTTTCTGGGCAAAGACCGCGATTTAGCCATTGCCGAAGGTGACTTACTGGCAGTGCGCTCGGCCGGCGCTTATGGCTTTACCATGAGTTCCAATTACAACAGCCGGCCACGAGCCGCTGAGGTACTGGTCGACGGCAATCAACTGCATCTGGTGCGGCAGCGTGAACAATGGCAGGATTTATGGCAAGGTGAGCAACTGCTCCCAGCTTGAGCCTCAGCAAATAAATAAGGTTGGCATGTTATTACAGTTTTCTAAAATGCACGGGCTCGGCAACGACTTTATGATGGTTGATGCCGTCAGCCAGAATGTGTTTCTGACCAAAGAGCAGATTAAAGCGCTGGCTGATCGCAACTTTGGCGTCGGTTTTGATCAACTGTTGATGGTTGAGCCGCCTTATGATCCGGATTTGGATTTCCATTACCGTATTTTTAATGCTGATGGCTCAGAAGTGGAACAGTGTGGCAATGGCGCGCGCTGTTTTGCTAAATTTGTCCGCAATAAAGGCCTGACCAACAAACACAAAATTCATGTCAGTACCAAATCTGGCAAAATTTTGCTTTATGTTGAACAAGATGGTCAGGTCACAGTGAATATGGGAGTGCCGCAGTTTGAACCGGCCAGGGTGCCATTTAAAGCGCAGAAACAGGAAATTAACTACATCCTGCATGCTGAAAATGCCACTACTTTATGTGGTGTGGTGTCGATGGGTAATCCGCACGCCGTAATCACGGTGGATGACGTGCAAACCGCGCCTGTCCATAGCTGGGGCCCGGCCTTTGAGTTGCATGAACGCTTTCCGGAGCGCGCCAATATTGGTTTTATGCAAGTTTTAAATCCTGGCCATATCAAGTTAAGAGTATGGGAACGTGGTGTCGGCGAAACGCTGGCCTGTGGGACCGGCGCTTGTGCGGCTGCCGTGATAGGTCAGATGCAAAAAACGCTCGGCAGCAGTGTCAGAGTTGATTTACCTGGCGGAAGTCTGCATATTCGCTGGAACGGTCCGGGCCAACCGGTCAAAATGACCGGACCGGCCGAACACGTATTTGACGGCCAGTTGGTGCTTTAAATAAGCATGGCATTCAGGATGAGAGCCAGATGACGGATAAAGTGCCGAACCAAGATGCTGTGACAGAGGGGTGTATGACCGAAAGTACCAGGACTGAACAGAATAACAGCCAGCCAGCAGATCCGCAGTCACAGGCCGATCAACTGGTGGTGCAGTATTTACTGCAACATCCGGCATTTTTTCAGCTTCACCCGGAATTACTCAACAGGTTGCGGCTGCCGCATGCCCAGCGTGGCGCCGTGTCGCTGGTCGAACGGCAACTGGAAATGCAACGCGAGCGCATTCGCGGCCTGGAAGAAGATATCAACCGGTTGCTGACTGTAGCCCGCCAGAACGAACATATCTTTTTTGCCCTGAACCAGCTGCATCTGGATTTGTTATCGGCTCGCCAGCGCACCGATATCACGCTGGCGCTGAGCGCTTTTGCCAACAAAATGCCGCAGGTGCATGCCTGCACCTTGCTGGACTTTAACCATGAAGCGATGGGGCAACATTTCAGCGCGCTGCAAGGGTTGCTGCAACACAGGTTACAGCATCGCAGCCATTATTTTGGCCGGCTGAACAAAGATGAAATGGCCACCTTGTTTCCAGCGGACATTCATTCGGTCGCCTTGCTGCTGATTAGTCAGGCCGATAAGCCACTGGCGCTACTGGCGTTTGGCAGTCAGCTAGACGACCATTTCCAGCCCAGCATGGACTCGTTATTCCTCGACCATATCACCCGCCTGCTGGCCGTGGTACTACCGCGTTATCATCAGTACTAATCAGTTGCATAGCAGTAACGGTAACCCACGATGCGCCTGAATAAAGCTTTACAACCTTTCTCGGTTTTATCCTTTGATTTGGATGACACTTTATATCCGAATGCGGCAGTGATTGCCGGCGCCGAGCTTGCCATGCAACAACAACTGCAACGCCTGTTGGGAGATGTTAGTTACAACCAGCCTGAGTACTGGTGGCAACAACGTCAACTGCTGGCCGCGCAACAACCGCAGGTAAGGCATGATGTCAGCCGCTGGCGTTTACTGGCGCTGGAGCAAGGGTTAGTGGCGCAGGGCCACAGCCGCTGTAGTGCCGGCGATATCGCCGAAGTCGCGATGCTGGCATTTTTGCAGGCCCGCAGTCAGATCCAGCTTGCTCCAACAGTCCGGCCTTTATTGAGCAGGCTGGCCAGGCACTTTCGCCTGGTCGCCATTACCAACGGCAATGCCGACTTAGCACGCATGGGGATTGCTGATTTATTTCAGTTTGCGCTGCGCGCCGGCCCGGATGGCCGGATGAAACCTGAGGCGGATTTATTTTTGCAGGCCGCCAAAAAACTGCAACTGCCCCCAGGCCAAATCCTGCATATCGGTGATCATCCCAGCTCAGACGTGCAAGGGGCGCTTAACGCCGGTTGTCAGGCGTGCTGGCTGAATTTAGCGCCAGACAGTCCAAGCCGGTTACAAACCCTGCCGCACCTGGAGATCTGGCAACTCACTGAATTAGCAGCGCTGCTGCCGGACTGAGTTGCGGCGCAACCTGATAAAAACTAAGTCAGGCGCAGTTTTTTAAACGTCATCAAAACATCATTCAATTGCCGCATTTTTTTCATCCTGTCCGCTTAAATTCTGCCGGCCGCGGCGAACTGAATTGCGAATATTGTCCACAGAATCAACCATTTTTCTTGCACATTCGCCGCTGAACGCTGATTTCCCTTGCCGGAGTGGCCACAGTTTTTACTGTGCGCGCAGCCCAGGCTGGTGACCAGCTCCCGTTCCTTTGCAGTCAATGAGTTTTGCATGAAACAACTGAATCGTCGTGATTTTCTGAAAATTTCCGCTGTGGTGGCAGGTTCAGCCTGGCTGACCACCGTCAGTGGTTGTGCCGGCAGCAACGACAGCTTGCCTGACAATATGACCCCTATCCGCTTTGATCATGGTGTCGCCAGTGGCGATCCATTGCAGGATCGGGTGATCCTCTGGACCAGGGTCACACCAACCGAAGCGGTTCCAACGGTACAGTTATTACTGGAACTGGCCAGCGATGCTGAGTTTAGCCAGCAACTACAAAGGATCCGCCTGCAAGCCAGGGCCGAAGCAGATTATTGCTGCAAAGTGGATGTGACAGGTTTATTGCCGGGCCAGAGTTATTATTATCGTTTTGCCGACAGTCAAACGACTTCAGTCAGCGGTCACACCCGCACTTTACCAGCCGGCAGTCTGAGCGAACTGAAACTGGCAGCCGTCAGTTGCAGCAATTATCCAGCCGGTTACTTCCATGTTTATCAGGCGCTGGCCGCGCGCAAAGAGTTAGCCGCAGTGCTGCATCTGGGTGATTATATTTACGAATACGGGACTGGCGGTTATGCCGACGAAAATGCCGTTCGGCTTGGCCGCAGCCTGGCTGCTGACAACAATCAGGAAATTATCAGCCTGACTGACTATCGCCGCCGTTATGCCAAATACCGCACTGACAAGGCGCTGCAAGCCGCTCATCAGCAGCACGCCTTTTTGCTGGTGTGGGATGACCACGAAGTCTGTAACGATGCCTGGCTGGATGGTGCCGAGAACCACCAGAGCAACGAAGGCAGCTATCAGGCGCGCAAGCTGGCTGCGCTGCAGGCCTATTTCGAGTGGATGCCAATCCGGCCACAAGTCGATGCCGGTAAACCTTTGTACCGCCATTTCCGTTTTGGCGATCTGGCCAGCTTTTATCTGCTGGATACCCGCTTGGTGGCACGCAGCCAGCCGCTGGATTATGCCAACTATTTCAGTGCCGCCGGTTTTGACAGCAGCCGCTATAGTCAGGATCTATTGGCCTCTGGCCGGGCTTTACTGGGCCAGGAACAACTGCAGTGGCTGGGCGCAGAAATGCTGACCGCCGATACCCGCTGGCAAGTATTGGCGCAACAAGTACTGATGGCGCGGATGACGTTGCCGGCGGAACTGATCAGCGGTCTGGCCAATCCGGGCCCGGCCTTGTTGTCACAAATGCAAAGTTTTGCCATGCTGAAAAGCCGGCAACTGCAGCAAGATCCTACACTGACTAACGCCGAACTGGCGCGGTTAAATCAGCCGCGTTTACCTTATAACCTTGATGCCTGGGATGGTTACCCGGCAGAACGGGAGCAGTTGTATGCCATGTTCCGGCAACTGCAGAAGAAACTGGTGGTGCTGGCCGGCGATACCCACAATGCCTGGACTTCAGCGTTAACAGATATCAAAGGCCAAAGCGTCGGTGTGGAATTTGCTACCCCTTCGGTGTCATCACCGGGGCTGGAATCCTATCTGCAGCTGAATGAAAACCAAAGCAAGCAGTTGGCGCAGTTATTACCCTTACTGATTGATGAACTGGAGCAATGTGATGTCCGCCAGCGCGGTTTTATCGAGCTGACTTTTACACCACAACAGGTCAACTGCCAGTGGTATTTTGTCAGCAGCATTGTGCAGCCTGAGTTTGCGCTGCAAACCGGTTTTAGCCGCAGTTATCAGGCTTGATGGCCTGGTAACTGGTGAATCTCACTCAGATGCTGCCGGATATGTAACCAATGCGCGGCCTGGTAGTCTGTCTGGGTTAACACCCCGTAAGCAAAATGCTCAGCCAGCTGTTGGCTGAGTAAAAATTGCCGTAGGGCATCCAGCAATAGATCCAGCGCTTGCGGCAACGGCAGCGCTGGATCCAGTGCCGGCATCCCGGCGATTGGCTCGGTCAGCGGATGTTGCATCCTGCCTATCGATTTAAAGCTATGCAGCGCCAGCGGGCCAATGCTGTGGCGAAACCAGGCCGGTTTTGCCTCCGGATAGCCCTGATAAGACCCCGCCACACTTTGCGCCAGATGCTGAAAAATCTGACTGGCATTCCAACTGCCCTGACTGTGCAACTGAAAGCCAGCTTGAGTCAGTTGCCATTGCCAGTGCTGCAACTGCTGCAACAGAGTGGTTAAATCCGGCTGAAACCGGGCACTGCGCCAACCCATAGTTGCCAGACTGCAGGCAGCCAGCGCCAGACCGGAAAGTAAAAAAGTTCTGCGTTGCATCATGACTCCGTGCAGGCAGCCAGCAGATCCGGCGCCAGCTTGCTGATCAGGCAATCAGTCTGTCAGCTTAGCGCGCCTTAGTCTGTCAACTGACTGACAATCGGTCACAACAGCAATGACGAACCATAAATACGCTATTGATATCTGCCTGGTAGTCGGCAAAAGGTGCGCATTCGACAAAGCCAAAACGCTGATATAACGCCCGGGCCGGGGCAAAAAATGCCATGCTGCCGGTTTCCAGATATAACTGCTGATAACCCCGTGCTTGCGCGACATCGAACAAATGCTGCAACAGCAAGGCCGCAACACCCTGACGGCGAAATGGATCCGCCGTGCGCATCGATTTGATCTCAGCCTGCTTCAGAGTTAGTTGCTTTAATGCCGCACAACCGGCAAGCTGTTGCTGCTGCCAGATAGTCCAAAACGTGATGTCAGGCTGGCGTAATGCCGCTAAATCTAGGGCATGGACACTTTCCGCTGGCGAAGTACTGTGCATATCCGCCAGATGTTGTTGTAACAACGCCTGAATCGCTGACCCGGTTAAATCGTCGATAACAATCTGCATGCTCACCTCGCCCGCTGCTGGATCAATGCAGCATTTTTGCTGCAACCTGATGAATTTTCGCCAAAAATAACAGATAGATGCAATTTTCGCAGTTGAATTATTTTGCATTATTACCCTTTGTTCATCCTGCAGTCGTCGCTGGGCTTTTCGCCAGCTTTGCTGGAAACGGGTTTAGCCCGGCGGCAAGCCCTGATATACTGCCGTTCACTGTAAAATGCTGTACATATATCCATAGGCTGACCGGAATGGACGTTTCATTATTACTCGATGGTTTAAATGACAAACAACGGGATGCGGTGGCGGCACCGAGTCAGCATATGCTGATTTTAGCTGGCGCCGGCTCCGGTAAAACCCGGGTGCTGGTCCATCGGCTGGCCTGGCTGATGCAAGTTGAACGGGTGGCACCTTACAGCTTACTGGCGGTGACTTTTACCAACAAAGCGGCGCAGGAAATGCGCGCCCGCATCGAGCACACTGTGGGTGTCAGCCTGAATAATCTGTGGATGGGGACTTTCCATGGTTTGTCGCACCGGATGCTGCGGGCGCATTTTGCCGAAGCCAATTTGCCACAAGGATTTCAGATCATCGACTCCGACGACCAGTACCGGCTGGTGCGGCGGGTGCTCAAAGCACTGAATCTGGATGAAAAACACTGGCCGCCAAAACAAATTCAGTGGTTTATTAATGGTCGCAAAGATGAAGGTGAGCGGCCGGGCACTATGTCGCATGGCGGCGATTTTAATTTAGAAACCATGATTAAAATTTATGCCGCTTATCAGGATATGTGCGACCGTGCTGGCCTGGTCGATTTTGCCGAAATTCTGCTGAAAAGTTTTGAGCTGCTGAAAAATAACAGCGAAATCCGCAGCCATTATCAGCAACGCTTCCGGCAAATCCTGGTCGACGAGTTTCAGGACACCAACGCCATTCAGTATCAGTGGCTGCGGTTACTGGCGGGTAACCACGCCCGTGTGATGATTGTCGGCGACGACGACCAGTCGATTTATGGCTGGCGCGGCGCCAAAGTGGAAAATATCCAGACCTTCCTGCACGATTTCCCACAGCCGGTCACCATCCGGCTGGAACAGAATTACCGTTCTACCGGCACTATTTTAAAAGCCGCCAACGCCGTGATCGCCAATAACAGCGGCCGGCTGGGCAAAGATTTATGGACCGACGGTGCGGACGGCGAAGCCATTTCACTGTACAGCGCTTTTAATGAACTGGATGAAGCCCGCTTTATTGTCAGCCGCATTCGTGAATGGCGCCGTCAGGGCGGCAAATTGACCGAAGCGGCCATTTTATACCGCAATAACGCCCAGTCCCGGGTCCTGGAAGAAGCACTGATCCAGGATGGTATTCATTACCGGATTTATGGCGGACTGCGCTTTTATGAACGGCAGGAAATTAAAGACGCGCTGGCCTATTTACGGTTGATCAATAACCGCCAGGACGATGCGGCGCTGGAGCGGATAATCAATACGCCGACCCGCGGTATTGGTGACTCCAGCATGGACAAGGTGCGGGAATTTGCCCGCCGTGAACAACAAACATTGTGGCAAAGTTTGCAACAAATGGTGTTCCAGCAAGAGCTGACCGGTCGCGCCGCCAAGGCGGTGAATGCTTTTATGGAGCTCGTCAACAGACTGGATGATGAGATCCGCGATTTAGCGCTGGATGAACAGGCCGATCATGTGATCCATCAGTCCGGCTTGCATGCCATGTATCAGGCGGAAAAAGGCGAAAAAGCCCAAACCCGGATTGAGAACTTAAACGAACTGGTGAACGCCTGCGCCAACCAGAATTTTGCCGGCAATGAAGAGATGAGCCCGCTGTCGGCATTTTTGTCACAAGCGGCACTGGAAGCTGGCGAGTATCAGGCCGAAGAGCATTCAGATGCGGTGCAACTGATGACACTGCACACGGCCAAGGGACTGGAGTTTCCGCTGGTGTTTATCTGCGGTCTGGAAGAAGGCATGTTCCCCAGCCAGCAATCCGGCGATGATCCAACCCGGCAGGAAGAAGAACGCCGGCTCTGTTATGTCGGCATGACCCGCGCCATGCAAAAACTCTATCTGTGCCACGCCGAAAGCCGTCGTTTGTATGGCCAGGAACAATACAATAAACCATCGCGGTTTTTACGGGAAATTCCGGCTGAGTATGTGGAAGAAATTCGCCTGACCACCTCGGTCAGCAAGCCGACCCAGTTTAACCGCTTTGGCAGTGCCGCCAGTCACAGTGCTTTTGAAAATACCGGCTTTAAGCTGGGACAACGGGTGCTGCACGAAAAATTTGGTGAAGGGGTGGTGCTGAACTATGAAGGCACCGGCAGTCAGTCCAGAGTCCAGGTGAACTTTGATGAGCTGGGCAGCAAATGGCTGGTCACCGCTTATGCCAAATTAACACCGGTTTGAGCCTGCCAGCGCTATGACTGCCACAACAAACTGGACCGCTTTGTTGCTCGAATTACAACAGGCGCGCCACCAAGCCAGCCAGGCTAGCTGGCGACTGCCGGTGTGGTTAGCGCTGCCACAGCAACAAGCAGAGCAAGCCATGTTGGCTTTATTGGCTGCGACTGGCGCTGCGCAACAGCTGTACTGGTTGGGTTCGGCTATGCCTGGCCTGGCAGATGAGCCAGCGACGACTGCAGGCCCGGCCTTGCAAGCCGTGCGGCATAAATCGCAGTTGCTTGGCAGCGAGTGTGATGTGCTGATCATCAATGCTTTCGATGGCCTGGATTGGGATTTGCTGGCAGCCAGCGCGGGCACGGTCAGAGCCGGTGGCCTTTGGCTATTACTCACCCCACCCGTCAACGACTGGGCCAACTGGCCAAACCCGGCGGCACGGCGTTGGTTATCTTATCCACACCAGCAAGCGCCGACTTTTAGTCACTTTTTAACCTTTTGGCACAGCCAGCCGCAACCCAACTGGCTGCACTGGGATCAGCATGGGCTGCAACGCGGCTGGCAATTACCGGCAACAGCCGCAGTGCCAGAGCTGGCAACTGCGCCCTGGCCTTATCGCACTTCATGCCAGCAACAAGCCGTCAGCGCCATTCATCAGGTGCTGACTGGCCATCGCCGCCGGCCATTATTGCTGACCGCGCACCGGGGCCGGGGCAAATCTGCTGCTTTGGGTCTGGCTGCCGCTCAGTTACAACAACAAGGCAAAACCAGGCTGGTGATTACCGCAACCCGGCCGGAGGGGGCAGCCATCGCGCTGGCACAGGCCCGGCAGTTGTGGTCAGTGTTGGCGCAGCAATCAGACCCGGTGCCTGAGCTGGCGCTGCAGTTCTGGCCTTTAGATCGGCTGCTGGCAGAAAAACCGGCGCTGGATTTATTGCTGATTGACGAAGCAGCCGCAGTGCCGGCACCCCAGTTACAAGCGCTGGTGCAGCATTACAGCCGAGTGGTATTAGCCAGTACCGAACATGGTTATGAAGGCACAGGTCGCAGTTTCCAGCTGAAGTTTCAGACGTTTTTACAACAACATTGTCCGGGCTGGCGTAAACTGGAACTGCAACAGCCGATCCGCTATCAGGCGGAAGACCCACTCGAGCAATTGATCTTTCAGCGTTTTTTACTAGCCTCTCACCAATTGCCAGCGCTGGAGCTGACCCCATCACAACCAGCAGCATTGCCACAACTTCGGCTGGTGAGTCAGCAGGAATTACTGCAACAACCCGCTTTATTACATCACTGTTTTGCCCTGCTCAGTCTGGCGCATTATCAGACCGATGTGCTGGATCTGGTGGCCTTACTGGAAAATCCGGCGCTGCAGTTATGGCTGCTGCAACAACAGCAGCAGATCCTGGGCTGTGCTGTGGTCAGTTGTGAAGGCGAGCTCTCTGGCGCGTTATGTCAGCAGATTTATCAGGGTGAGCGCCGGGTACAAGGGCATTTACTGGCACAGAGTTTATGTTTTCATCTGGCCAGTCCGGCGCTTGCCAGCTTAAGCATGGCCAGAGTGCAACGTATTGTGATCAGACCTGAGCTGCAACAGCAAGGCTTAGGTACTTTGTTGTTACAACAACTGCAGCAACATTACCGCCAACAGGGCTTTGCCTTGCTTGGCAGCAGTTTTGGCGCCACCACTGAGCTGTATCATTTTTGGCAGCGACAAGGCTTGTTGCTGCTAAAAGTCAGCCCGCAGCCGGATGCCAGCAGTGCACAAGTATCTATTTTAATGGCGCAGGCGTTGCAAGCTGACTATCAACCGGAGCTGACAGCACTCAGTCAGCAATGCCGGCAGCAGCTGTACTGGCAACTGGCGAGCAGTCAGCGCCAGCTCACCGCTGAACTGGCACTGTGCTGGACCTTGCCGCCAGTCAGCGCCCTGACTGGCGCCGAATTACAGCAATTGCAACTATTTGCCACCGGACAGCGGCCTTATCCGCAGGTCGAAGTGCTGTTACTGTATTGGCTGCACCAGAGTTACCAGCAGTTACCAAGCAGTGACGCCCAACTATGGCTGAGATTATTGTGGCAAAAACACAGTCTCAGCGAACTCTGTGACAGCGGCCTGGCCAGTGGTAAAACGGCACTGCTGCAACAACTCCGGCAAAGTGTCCGCAATTGGTTCTGTCTTGTCCAACCCGCAGCGACAGGACCAACAATTTGAACCCAAAAATGATACATGATCCAGATCAAAGTTCAGTTGGCGCAAAGGGGTTAGACTATACTGCGGTATATCTGTGCGGCAGGGTCTGGCGTTTCATGTTACATCTGATGTTGGGTTGCCTGGCATTACTGACTGCACTGACCATTCAGGCGGCTTTACCACCGCTGAAACTTGGCATGTCGGCACCACTGACCGGAACTGCCATTCGCTTAGGCCAGGACTATCAGGCTGGTGCACAATTGGTATTAAGCAGCATCAACCAGCAAGGTGGGATTGCTGGCCGTCAGTTGCTACTGATCTGTCTGGATGATGGCTACGAACCCCTCAGAACTGTTGCCAATACCAGAAGTCTGCTGTTTGACCATCAGGTGATGGCTTTATTTGGCTACATTGGTACACCGACTTCGAGTGCAGTCCTGCCGATGCTGCGACAACTGCAAATACCCTATCTGGCCACCTTCAGCGGCGCCGATTTGTTACGTCAGTCGCAAGATCAGTTTATTTTTAATTTCCGCGCCAGTTATGCCCAGGAAGCGGCAGCACAAATCCGTTATCTGGTCGATCAACAAAAATTACGTCGTATCGCTTTATTGATCCAGGCCGATGAATTTGGCGCCACACTGGAACAACATTTCCTGCAACAGTTGCAAGCTCGGGGTATCACCCCAGTGTTGACCAGTCGGTTTGCCCGCAATACCACGGATGTCAGCAAAGTTGTCGCAGAGTTACAACAAGCCGCGCCTGAGCTGGTGCTGACTGTCGGTACTTATCCGGTGCTGAGTAAAGTGATCCATAGTGCCAGTCAGCAAGGTTTTCGGCCGGTGTTTAGTGTGGTGTCTTTTACCGGTGTATCTGAACTGGCGAAGTTACTGCCAGCCGGCAGTCAGGTGCTGGCCTCTATGGTCGTGCCGGATCCGACCACTGATCAGTCAATGCTGAGCCAGGCTTACCGCACGGCAGCGCTGGCCGCTGGACAACAAGCCAACGATGTCGGACTGGAAGCATTTGCCGCTGCGTCACTCTTGGTGCAGGCACTGCAAAGTTGTGCGCCAGAACTCAGCCGCGGTTGTGTATTACGCCAATTGCCACAACAGCAGCTGTTTGATTTTCCATTGCAGTATGACGCTCAGCGGCATCAGGCTTCACAACAGATTTATCTGGTGCAGGTGACTGCCAAGCGGCTGCAGCCCATCCAGCCGTTGGCAGTACTGACCCAACCGCAACCGAAACCTTAGTGATTAAAATAACCAGCACATTTTTTGGTGCCGTTTTTCGTCAGATAATACCTGTTACAGTTGGTATCATAACTACTGCCGGTGGCGGTAATTTGCCAGCCTGAAACATATACACCATGTAAATGAGTCCAACTGCCGTTTTGTTTTAAGCTCCAGTGCTGATGAGGTCCGGTGGAGGCTCCGCCATTACAGAGCGCCTGCCCCTGGGTGTTGGCCGGATTGGCAATAGCCGTATTTTTCTGCACATTGGCACCGGTGTTGTATTGCACATTCATCAAGTGATAATAAGTGGTAGACCAGCCACCACTATGCACCACTTCGGCAAAACAAGAAGAGTGACGTTTAAAACTGCCTGCAGCCGAAGCCGATACCCATTTATTTGACTGATTACTACCCCAACCGCCGCCTTGGCTCATATCCAGCGACGACATCGGATAGTTACCACTGCCGGTGTTGGTATGAGCGCCCCCGACATGCCAGGATTGCCCGAGTGGAAAAGGAAACTGCAAAAAGCCATTGGCCGGCCCCGCCAGCGGCACTGCTTGTCCAGTACCGCTCTGGCTTGACTCAGTCCGGCGCAATGCCGCAGGCGCCGCGGCACGGAATTCCTGCTGGAATAATTCCTGATACAAAGCCGCAAAATCAGCGCTGGCCTGCTGCAACATGGCTTGCTGAGGTTGTGCGCTCAAACGACTACTGCCATCGGCTGGCACAAATAAAAAATCCAGCACCGAAGCTGCTGCAATACCCGCAAATTCACGGCTGCCATCAGCACCAGGTTCTGCATACAGCCGTCGCGCCAGTTGATCCGCCACATCCTGATACTGGCTGGCAAAATCAGTTTTCTGTGATAAACCGGCAAAGGGCCGCAGCAATTGCTTTTTCTGGGTCGGGGCGGCGCGTAATAAACCTGACTGCTGTTCGATTAACGTCAGCATCACTTTCGGACTGATGCTGCTATAACCAGACCAGTGCGATATCACTTCGGCATAAGGCAATAAATGCGGCGCCTGTACCGCCAGATAAGCATCCAGATCAAACTGAAACATTTCATCGTAACTGTAAATCAGGGTGGCAGCGTTGCCAGTGTCAGACCAGTTGGGGCTCGTTGTTTCGGCCTGCGATGCACTGACGGCAGGCTCTGTCGCCAGCACCGCCGGACTTGCCAGCAGCGCCAACAATGACAGGACCATCGGTAACGAAGCCATTGCCACAGGTTTGATGGAAGATTTCAACAAAGGAAGATGATTCATAGGGTCGCTCGCTTATTGTGGGTTAATCTGCCCCACCACTGTAGCTAACCTGCTGACGGATAAAATATGACCAGCAAAATATCAAAAATTTGTCAGCTTGGTGTCATTCATTTGTCAACTGAGTAAAAATTAACCAAAAGTTGGGCTGTCCGTCAATAATTTACCTTGTTGATCTTTCGCCGATAACAGCGGCGGTTTGCCATGGCAAGGCCAGGTAATAGCCAGCGTTGGCTCCTGCCAGTGAATACAATGTTCATCGCCAGGCAGATAATAATCGGTACATTTATACTGCACTTCAGCTTCAGCCGAACAGACATAAAAGCCATGCGCAAAACCAGGCGGGATCCATAACTGCTGATGTTGCTCAGCATGCAAATACAGCCCAAGCCACTGAGCAAATGTGGGCGAATTGCGACGTAAATCGACGACTACATCAAAGACCTCGCCACTATTGACCCGGATCAGTTTACCCTGTGGCCGCTGCCATTGGTAATGCAAACCACGCAAAACGCCCTGAACAGATCGACTGAGATTATCCTGCACCAGTTGATAATCACCACAATGACGGACAAACTCCTGCTGACGAAAAGTTTCCAGAAAAAAACCACGTTCATCGGCATAACGGCTTGGCGTAAATAACATCAGGCCTGGCAAAGCTAAAGGTTGGCAATGCATTTCAGGACTCCAGCCGGTATTGCGACAACACCTGCACTAACTGACTTTGCCAGTCGGGTAATTGCAGACCAAAATGTTGTTCGACTTTGCCAAGTGCTAATCTGGAATTAAATGGCCGCGCCGCAGCTTGCGGATACAATTGCCGATAACGCGCGGTTGAGACTGCTGCGACTTCGGCTTGCAGCGCCATGCCCTGTTGTTGTAACTGCTGCAAAATAGCACAGGCAAAACCATACCAACTGGTTTCGCCCTGGCAGGCCAGATGATACAAACCGCCAGCCTCGCTGCGACCAGACAGTAACTGGCGCAATATCAACACAGCTTGTTGCGCCACCACACGGGCAGGTGTGGGGGCACCAATCTGATCGTCCACCACTTGTAAGCCTTGATTGTTGAGCATCCGCGGCAACACCGCCTGTAAAAAATGCCGGCCATGACTGTCATACAACCAACTGGTGCGCAGGATCAGCGCTTTGTTGCATAGCGCCAGCACCGCCTGATCACCCGCCAGTTTACTCGCGCCATACACCGACAGCGGTGCAGTGTGATCCTGTTCGGACCAGGGCAGTCTCCCTGCACCTGAATAGACATAATCACTGGAAATATGCACCAGCCAGCACTGACGACGGGCCGCTAGTTGCGCCAGCGCTTCCGGCAAGCTGGCATTGAGCAAAAAAGCCTGTTCAGTGGCACTTTCGGCTAAATCGACAGCGGTAAAACCGGCAGCATTGACAATCACAGTTGGCGCCAGCGCCGCGACCCGGATGGCAGTCGCGGTGGTATCGGCAAAATCGACTTCAGCCCGGCTTAACGTCAGCACCTGACCCAAACCAGTTAAACTGCGCGCCAGTTCGGCGCCAAGTAAGCCATAAGGCGCCAGCAGCACAATGCGCTGTAAGGCAGCACGGGATGAGGTCGGACGTGGCATTGCTGACCTTTTGACTGAAGCAGCGTCAGCTATCTAGCAGCACCGCAGTGAATGAAAGGGGGTCATTTTTCACAATCTACCGGCAAAAGGCAAGACAGTTTCAGCCAGTTACAAATGCCTGACGTTTGCAGGCAGCGCAGCCTTGCAGTTTCTGCTATGATCGCCGCGTTATTTTCAGCAGTTTCCATTCGAACTTTTATTGCTGTGACCGGCCAGACAGGACCCTTATGATTAACTATTTTCGTGTGTTAGGTGTCAAAGCCAACGCTTCTGAAGACGAAATTAAAAAAGCCTATAAGCGGCTTTCCAACAAATACCATCCGGATAAATTACTGGCATTGTCCGACGATGAAAAAGAACAGGCTGGGTTGCAGTTACATCGGGTGAAAGAAGCCTATGATGTGTTATCTGATGCGAAAAAGCGCGCCGCTTTTATTAAAGATTTTAACAACGTGATAGTGACGGATCCGGCCGCAGCGATGAAAGAGCTGTGGGACCAATATTATCCGGCAATCTGACGACAGGACAGGCCAATGAGCAAAAAATTTGATTCAAACCGGTTACAGCAGTTAAAAACCGATGCCTTTGAAAACATCGAATCTTACAACGATCCGGACACGCCAAAAGCACTGGCAAATTTTACCAGCCAAATCAAGAAAGTACTGGAAGCCGATCCAGAAATGTTGCAATCAGTGCCCGAATATTTGCCGGTGGCTTTATATGGCCGGGTCAAGTTCACTCCGGAAGCCAAACTGAAATGGGCGCAATGGCTGAAAACCAATCAACAACCAGACTGGGATCAGTTTAAAACTTCAGTCGCCTTTAACAATGATGATCTGCCGCTGGTGAAAACAGTGCGGGCCTACAGTGAAAGTTTGCTGATTGAAGCATGCGCCGTGTTATATCTGTTGTCGTTTGAAAGTTCGACCCCGCAGCCACGTAGCAACAGCGATGAAGATGGCTATGAAGAAGACGAAGATCAGCATGATGAACGCGATCAGGTGGCGGATGATTATGAGGGCCGCGATGATGAAGACGAAGACGGTTATGATGATCAATATGATGAAATTACCTTTAAAGGGGAAGGTCGTTAATGAACAGTCTGATTGAAATTGCAGTGGCCGAAATCAAACAACTGGCCGTGGTGGAACCGAAACAGGCCAGCAAAAAATTCGAGCTGATGGCCAATACCATGTCTGATGCGCAACTGGTTGAAGTGATTGAAAATATTGATATTGTCACCTTAACGCAAATCAACAGCCAACATGATATCTCTTTCCCTTCTATTATTTCTGAACTGATGACGGCGGAAAAAATCCGCGACATCGTCTGTCAGCAGCCTTTGTACTGGGAAGAAAAAATCAAAAACAATGCCGATGAATTAAAACAGCATACCTTTGATTTTTTGACCTATTTGATCCGCACTCAGGACAGTGAAGATAAACAAGCCGAAATCTTAGAATGCATTGCCGAAGATCCGGCCGGTTTGTTTTATTTATCCATTCCGTTTATTGAACTCTATCGCGGCGAAATCGTCGAGGATGAGGATGAAGTGCATGATTTATTACATGAAGAAGAGCAAGATCTGGAAGAAGCGGTCAGTTATACCGAACGCCATCTGAATGAAGAAGTGCATGGCCTGGGTTTTGATGACCCACGCAGTTTACTGGCACTGATCAGACAACTGACACCTCAGGTCGAGCAATCGATTAAGAGTTTGATCCGTAATGAAAACTCCGGTTGGGAGCACATCATTAATAAATTTGCCACTGAGCTGGTGATGCAGGCAAAAGAGAAAAACCAGGCCACTGACGAATACGCAGAAGTGGATGATATGTTTAGTTTTCTCGACTAAGTCCGGCCAAACATCGCATAGGCAGCAAAGGAAATATCATGCAGTTAGTATTAAGGGAAGCCGGCCAGGGTCCGTTTTTGACCAAGGTGATCCACTATGGTCTGGCCCAGCAAAAAATCAGCGCGGTGCAGCTTGAGCAAATCAAGAGTAAAGCAGTGCTGATGAGTTTAAAGTTTGCCGATAAATTTTATAACAAATACAAAATGCATCTGCTGGAACAAGCGTCCCACGATATTATCGGGGTCGCCAGTTTGGGCCTGGCCGAGTTATCTGGCCAGGATCCGGATAAAGCCTTAGAGTTGCTGCTCAGTCCGGAAGGTATTGTCAAACCCTTTCAGAAAGGCTGGAGTATGCTCAGTCAGGTCAGTTGGACCAGTGCGGGCCGCAAGTCATTATATGGCGAAGTGGAAGCCCAACTGCTGTCAGATATTGCCAGTCCACCGGATGCCGAAGAATGGCAAGGACCTGGCAGTTACCAGCATGCTTTGCAGGAATGGCTACGCCGCCAGGCTATCACCGTGATGAAACAAACCTTTTTTTATCACACCCAACTGGATGAGTTTGAACATTTCAGTCTGGAAGGTATGTTGGCTGAAGTGGTGTTGTACCGGCTCTGTTGCAATGGAGACAAAGTGAAACAGGATTTAAAACAACGGCTGCGCCATGTGCAATTGCAAGACAGCTGGTTTGATGTTGAGTTCCTGTTACAACAAACTCAGCAGGTACTCAGCCTGCTGCCAGCCGGCTTTGCCAGCGCCGTCAGCACAGATCTGGGCAGCAACTTCGCGCCAGCTTTGCTGAAAACGCTGAATTTTGCCCGTAGTTATCAAAAATTGCTGGCCGAAAACGCCTCACCGGAGCGCCGCGATGCCTTTGAACATAAACAAGGTTTGCAGAATCCGTTATTAGGCTGGCCACAGTATCTGGAAATGTAACCTCAGCTATTGCAGCTGAATTTCAAATCATTTAACGAGCACCACCGGTTCGATCAAACCGCCAGTCGGACCGGTTTCAGCGCTTTGCAGCCGGCCTTTGTTAACAAACCCCCTGCCTTGAAAACTGTCAACATAACATGCCTTAAACTTTGCTAACTTCTGTCGAGAAAATCATATATTTTTCGACCGAAAATGCGTACTATTTTGCCGCAACCTGCTAACCAGGCTGCTACACAAGTCATTCAAAAATAAAAATTGCACCAGCAAATCAATGTTCTCATGGAGAGATAATGAAATTATCCCATATTGCACTAGCCACTTCTGCTTTACTGGCATTAAATGGCTGTTTAAAAGTCAAAGACAATAATAACAGTGAAATGGTTGCACAAGCTATTGATAAGCAGACAACTGCTCAACAACAACTTGCCGCTGAACAACAAAAAAAACAACAACTGACATTAAATGGTTTAGTGCGCGGTTATCAGGATTCCGTCGATTTAACCAATGCGCAAGTGCGTTTACTGATTGGCAATACTCTGACTGAACCGGTGAAAGTGGTCGATGGTAAATATAGCTTCAGTAATGTGCCGAAAGGCTCAAGCATTGCAGTTATCGTTGAAAATAAAGAAAAAAATGTTAACTTTGTCACTGAGGTCGTCACTTTATCCACCACCTCAGCGGTCACAGAAAATGCCGTGCAACAAGTCCCCCTGATCACCGTGGCTAAACCAGTTAGCTATAAATTCCAAGTGTTGGATCAGAAAACCAACTTGCCACTGGAATTACCGAAGGTCTATGCCAATACCAATGCAGCAACCTCTTCATTACTGCTGGATGACTATGTGCTGAAAGCAAGTTTTGACAAAGCCAGCGGCGACTATAGCATTACCTTACCCGGCAATTTCCAAAACATGATTTTGGCTGAGCTGGATCTGGATAAAGACGGTCTGAAGGACTATAAGTCTGAAGAAGGTACAAACGTGCTCTTTACCCGCAGCACTCTGAGCGATGGTTATATCTACCTGGAGCCTGTGGTGCAAAACTATCAGGAAGTCGCCTTTAAGATGGTGTTTGCGGACTCAGTGAGTTCGACCTTCCTGAACGTCCCTTTTATGCTGGTGAACAATAACAAACAACCTGTACAACGGATCGCTTCAACCGCCAATGACAGCTTTAACGGCAAAGTCAGATTTTATGGCTCAATTGTGCATGTGCAAATTCCACAATTTGATACAGAAACAAAACGTTATGAATCAACTTGGTTGACTATTACCAAACTTGATAATGAGCGTTTTGACATTAATGGTACTCAGTATAAAATTGCCAACGGCATCTTAAATCTGAGTGCGGTATTAAGCGGTGACGATAAATCAGTTGCAGCTAGTTTGCGTGTTGTGAATGCACCGCAACAAGTCGTGAATAATAGCTTAAATTACTTGTTTAACCTGCCAGTCGGGCTGGAAGCAAACAGCTTTACTCTGCAATCCTTAGGTGAAATTACCGTCACACCAGGTTCAGATCTGCCTGGGGCCCCAGCCAAAGGCACCACCAGAATCGCACCTGCTGCCAGCGCATCGGTCCCTTTTACCATGTTACATAATGACACTGTTGCCAGTCTGAATTTAACGGCTTTGATTAAACCTGGCCAGCAACAACGCCTCCACCTGAACGAAGCAGGAACCCTCGGCAATGCCCGCAACAAGCTAAGTGGTGCGCTGGAAACACTGACCAGTGACACTATGCTCATCGAATCGGCTGTCACGACAGAATTTAAACCTGAAGATATTCGCATCGATAATATGAACTACTTTAGCGGCGGCAACTTAGTAGTGCCGACCACCACTGCCGGTGTGATGAATAGCGCCTGGCTGAATAATTATGCGTGGCGATTTGCGGTGTTGTTGCCGGAATCTGCCTTGTCGTTGTCGCAACTGGAGTATAAGTTAAGCTATAACAACCGCCAACTTACGCGAAATGTGGTGTCACCAAGCGCGCATCAATACAAAGTTGCAGTGCCATTAGCGGAAAATGAACAGATCGCGATCCAAGGTAATGTCTGGGATGGCTATTTGGGGACGGAAAGTAAAGGCATGGCAACTGCCGGTCGTTTTTATCAGGAGATCGTTTATTTTTATGACAATCTGCCGGATCACACTGCTGCTGCACCGGTGCTGATGACGCTGGACTACAGCTATCTGACCAAAGCTGGTGTGAAAGTATCTGGTACAGTGCAACTGCCGGTATTGTAACCACAGTCTGATATTAATCAGCCCCTTTGAAATGCAAATGGCCCTGTGATACAGGGCCATCTTTTTATTTAATTTCAGCTGATACTGTCAGTTGTCTAACCAGGCCGACTCCGCCAATCGCTGTAATTGTTGTAACTTTTGCTGCAGCGCTTCTCTCTCCTGCGCCAGCATTTCCCGCTCGGTCAGCAGATCATAACTGAGATTTAGCGCGGCCAGCACTGCCGCTTGTTCGGCATTCAGTTGCCGGCTGCGTTCTTTCATCGCCGCAATCTGCTGATTCAGCAACACTGCAGCTTCTTCTAATCCTGCTTGCTGCTGTGCCGGTACCCGCAACTTATAATTGCGACCGGCGATGTCCAGCGCCAGTTCAATCATGGCAGGCGACTGCATCCCTTAACGGCCAGCCGGGATCAGCGCCAATAACGCGTCCAGTTGTTGCGCTGTGGCTTGTTGTTGTTCTTCCGCTTCCATCGCAGCCAGTTGCAGTGATTCCAGCTCGTCTTGTTTTTGCGCCAGTTGTTGCTGTAAAGCGGCCAGTTGTTGCTCAGCTTGCTGCTGCTGTTGCTGCAACTGCTGTTGTAACTGTTGGTTCTGGCTGATTAAACCTTGAATAGCACTTTCTAACTGACTGAATTGATTATTAAACATACAAAAAAATATCCGATAAATAGCAAAGCTGACAAAGGGCGCAGGATAGCAGCAATGCCGGTAAAAGACAGCCGCTTTCTGTCATTCATTTGCAACAACCCATGGGGTTGTTTTACGGTAACCATAGCCTTGCTTGTTGCGCCTTCAGCACAGATGAGATGCCCACTCTGTTGGGCATCGCAGGTGACCTGCAGGGTCGGCTGCAATAGCCAACACTGCAGATTATTGCCAATGACGCTGGCACTTTAAACCTTGCGCCGGAACCGACTCAGCAACAAATACACCACAGGTGTACTGTACAAAGTCAGCAACTGACTGATCAGTAAACCACCGACGATAGTAATACCCAGTGGCTGGCGTAACTCCGAGCCTTCGCCCAGCGCCAGTAACAAAGGCACAGCCCCCAACATAGCGGCGGTGTTGGTCATCAGAATAGGTCTGAGCCTGGCACTGGCCGCCTGCACTATCGCCTGTTGCGGTGTCAGTCCCTGCTGCCGCTCGGCCTGCAAGGCAAAATCAATCAGCAAAATGGCATTTTTCATCACAATACCAATCAGCAAAAATAACCCAAGCAGCGCAATCAGACTCATGGTGGAGCCGGTCAGGTACAAGGCGATCAAGGCCCCCACCGCAGCACAAGGCAAGGTGGATAAAATGGTCAGCGGCTGTAACAGACTTTCATATAAAATCCCCAGCACCAGATAGACCGCCAACACCACGCCAAGCATCAACCAATAGTTATCTTCGGTTTTAAACATCGCGTCGCGCTGATCTTCACCATTCACACTATGCACTGAACCAGGCAACATCAGTTTTGCCAGCAATTGATCAATAGCCGCAGCGGCCTGTTGCGCCGTGACGCCGGGAGCCAGACCGTAACCAATACCCATTGAGGCAAACTGACCATCGTGCCGCACCCTGTCACTGACCAGACCATAACCATAACTGGCGATACTGCTGAGCGGTACCCGATCGCCGGTCCGACTGATCAGCATCAGCTGTTTCAGTACTTCCGGTTGCGCGGTGTAACCAGGTGCCAATTCCATCACCACCCGGTATTGGTTCATTTCATCATATAAAGTTGCCACCTGACGCTGCGAAAAGGAGTTATTCAGCATAGTGGCAATGGTCCGCATATCGACGCCGAGCCGTTGGGCAGCTTCACGGTCAATTTGCAACACCACTTGCTGGGCATCTTCGCCACCTGGCGCGTCTACATCGACCAATTCTGCTAATTCTTTCATGCCCTCGGCGACTTTTTTACCCCACTCCCGCAGCGGCGCCAGCTCACCGGACAATAACAACAGTTCATAATCACTGCTGCCAAAAGGCGACGACAAGCGGATATCCTGATCCACGCTTAAGAACAGCATAGCACCCGGCACTTTGGGCGCATTGAGCCGGATGCGGTCAACAATTTGCTGCGCCGAAGCACCGCGCTCTGCCAGCGGTTTTAACCGCACCCGCATCCAGGAGTTACTCAGCCCCATAGCACCGCCACTGGCACCGGTGATATCGGCAATGGCAGGATCCTGCAGCAGATATTGCCGGAATACTTCAATCTTCGGCTGCATCACCTGATAGGAAAAACCATCATCACCGCGGACAAAACCGTTTAACTGGCCGGTATCCTGTTCCGGCAACATACCACCGGGTAATTGCAGATATAACCAGATATTACCGCCGAAAATCAGCGCCATCGCCAGCACCACCCAGCGTTTATGCGCCAGCACCAGCACCAGACTGCGCTGATAACGCCGTTGCAGCCTGGCAAAAAAGCCAGGTTGGGTCTTGTCCCGCGGCTCGGCCTGCAGTAACAAGGCAGACAAACTCGGTGTCAGTGTCAGCGAAATCGCTAAACTGATCAGCATGGCCCCCGCCAGGGTAATGGAAAACTCGCGGAACAGCCGCTCCACTAAGCCGCCCATAAACAGAATGGATAGAAACACCACAATCAGCGCCGAGTTCATCGCCAGCAGGGTAAAACCAACTTCACCGGCGCCCACTTTGGCGGCCTGCAGCGGCGTCAGGCCACGTTCAATATGGCGTTTGATGTTCTCCAGCACCACGATCGCATCGTCCACCACCAGGCCTGCAGCCACAATCAGTGCCATCACCGATAAATTATTCAGTGAAAAATCACACAGATACATCACGACAAAAGCACCGATCAAGGAGACCGGGATTGCCAATGTCGGGATCAGCGCGGTGCGGAAACTGCGCAGGAACAGCCAGACCACCAGCACCACCAGCAGCACCGACAACATCAGGCTGAACTGGGCCTCTGACAAAGTGGCGCGGATACCGGGCGATCTGTCCATCACCACGGCCAGATCGGCATCTGCTGGCATCAAAGCGCGCAATTGTGGTAATTGCTGATTAATCGCATCAATAGTGGCAACAATGTTGGCACCATTACGGCGGCTGATTTGCAGGATCACCGCGCTTTTTTCGTTATGAAAACCAGCGCTGTAGCGATTTTCCGTCGAATCGCTGATGGTGGCGACATCGGCCAGCCGGATCGGCGCGCCATTGACATACTTAATCAGCAAATCCTGATAATCACTGGCCCGACGCATGGTCTGACTGGTGGCCAGTTGCCAGCGCTGGGCATCATGTTCCACTAACCCCAGCGGCACTGTGGCATTGGCACCGCTGATCGCAGAGCGCACTTCATCCAGTGCCACGCCAAAATGACTCAGCATCGCCGGATTCAGTTGCACCCGCACGGCGGGCAAGGAAGCGCCAGTCACTTCAACTTCACCGACGCCCTGGATTTGCAGAATTTTTTGTGCCAGCACTGTCGACGCCGCATCATACAATACGCTGGCGGCCAGATTTTCTGAACTAAGCGCCAGCGCCATCACCGGTTGTTGCGATGGGTTAAATTTACGATAACTCGGATTGCCTGGCATGCCGGCCGGTAATTGCGCCCGTACTGCATTGATGGCCGCCTGCACATCGCGTGCGGCATCATCAACATTACGGTCCAATTCAAATTCCAGCCGCACTTGCGTCGAACCCTGATTACTGTTGGAACTGATGCGGTTAATGCCAGCAATACTACCGAGCGCCCGTTCCAGCGGCGTCGCCACTGTGGCCGCCATACTCTCCGGACTAGCACCCGGCAAACTGGCGGTGACCACAATCATCGGAAAATCGACAGCTGGCAACGGAGCCACCGGCAACAGCCGCCAGCACAGCAAGCCCAGCAGCAGAATAGCACTGGCGATCAGGCCGCTGGCGACCGGTTTTTCAATAAAAGGTTGCGCCAGATTCATCCTGCCACCATCTCAGTTGCGGCTGGTGCAGAGCGGCTGAAATGACGGTCAAACCACAAATACACCACAGGTGTGGTAAACAAGGTCAGAATTTGACTGACAATCAGGCCACCGACCATCACCAGCCCGAGCGGCTGGCGCAGTTCAGCGCCTGAACCACTGGCCAGCAACAACGGAATAGCGCCAAATAAAGCCGCCAGAGTGGTCATCAGAATAGGTCTGAATCTTAACAACGCGGCCTGATAAATGGCCTCACGCGGTGTTAAGCCCTGATTGCGCTGCGCTTCCAGCGCAAAGTCGACCATCATGATGCCGTTTTTCTTCACCAGACCGATCAACAGTACGATGCCAATCACCGCAATCAAATCCAGTGGTTGATCCAGCAGTAGCAGAGCCAGCAAAGCGCCCACGGTCGCCGACGGCAAGGTCGATAAAATGGTCAGCGGATGGATCAGGCTTTCATACAAAATGCCGAGCACTATATACATCGTCAGCACAGCCGCCAGCACCAGCCACAAAGTATTGCCAAGCGAAGCACGGAACGCTTCAGCTGCCCCTTGAAAACTCAGTTCAATTTCGGCCGGTAATTGTAACTCTTGCTGCACTTGTTCAATGGCGGCCACGGCTTCACCCAGCGAATAACCAGCGGCCAGGTTAAAAGACAAGGTCACAGACGGGAACTGGCCCTGATGGTTAATCAACAAGGTGGCAGGGCGCTGACTGACGGTGGCGACTGACGACAGCGGCACTGTAGCCCCTGCGCTGGTGGTCAGATACAGCTTGTCCAAAGCGCTGATGCCTTGCGCCTGCGCCGGATCCACTTCCAAAATGACCCGGTACTGATTGGCCTGGGTAAACAAGGTGGTGATCTGGCGTTGACTGTAAGCACTTTGCAACACAGCTCCAATCTGACTGGCGGTAATGCCAAGCCTGGATGCTGCGGTGCGGTCAATATCGATATAAGCCTGCAAACCCTGTTGCTGCAGATCATGCGCCACTTCCGACAAGGCCGGCTGAGCGCGCAGCGCCGCTAACACATCCGGTAACCAGGCCGCCAACACCTCGCTATCTGGCGTGGTCAGACTGAACTGGTACTGGGTGCGACTGACTTTATCTTCGATACTGAGCTCCTGCACCGGCTGGAACCAACCTTTAATACCACTCACTTGCGCCGAGCTCTGTTCCAATTGCCGGATAATCTCAGTGGCACTTTGTTCGCGCTGGGCATGAGGTTTCAGATTCAGCAAAATCCGGCCACTGTTGATACTGTTATTGCTGCCATCGACGCCAATAAATGAACTTAAGCTAGCCACCGCCGGATGCTCCAGCAATTGCGTCGCCAGTTGTTGCTGGCGCTGGGCCATCGCCTGAAACGAAATATCCTGCGGCGCTTCCGTCACCACCTGGATCACACCGCTGTCCTGCACCGGGAAGAAGCCTTTGGGCACCGCCAGATAGAGCACAGCCGTTAACGCCACAGTGCCCAGCATCACCAGCATCGCCAGTCGTTGATGACGCAACACCCATTGCAGCATCTGGCCATAACGGCGGATGATCTGTGCCATCCAGTCATGCTCTTCGTCATGGGCAGGCATCTTGTGCAGTAATTTGGCGCATAACATCGGCGTCAGCGTCAGCGACACCAGCAACGAAATCAAAATAGCCACCGCTAGGGTGACGGCAAATTCAAAAAACAGCCTGCCGACGACATCGGCCATAAACAGCAGTGGGATCAACACGGCAATCAGCGAAAATGTCAGGGAAATCAACGTGAAACCAATTTCCTGCGCGCCTTTTAATGCAGCCTGTAACGGGGAAGCCCCTTGCTCACGGTGCCGGGCCACGTTTTCCAGCATCACGATGGCATCATCCACCACAAAACCAGTGGCGATGGTCAGCGCCATCAGCGTCAGATTGTTGACCGAGAAATCCAGCAGATACATCACAGCAAAAGTGCCGACCAGACTCAGTGGTACCGCCAGACTTGGAATAATAGTGGCCGGAATAGTGCGTAAAAAGACAAAAGTCACCAGTACGACCAAACCAATGGCAAACAATAACTCCATCTGCACATCGTGCACTGAAGATCGGATACTCTGGGTGCGGTCTGTCAACACCTGCACCTGCACAGCTGCTGGCATAGTCGCCGTCAATTGGGGTAACAACTGCTGCACCCGATCCGCCACATCGATGACATTGGCGCCCGGTTGACGCTGGATATTCACCAGTACTGCCGGTTGCTGATTAGCCCAGGCCGCCAGAAAACGATCTTCTGCGCCATCACTGATGGTCGCCACATCCTGCAACCGGATCGGCGCGCCACTGCGCCAGGCCACAATCAGCTCCTGATATTCTTTGGCGCTTTTGATCTGATCATTGGCATCGAGCATGGTCGAACGGAATGGCCCATCAAAACTACCTTTTGGCTGATTGGTATTGGCCGCGGTAATGGCCGATCGCAATTGCTCCAGACTCAGTCCCAACTGCGCCAACGCTGCTGGATTGGCTTTCACCCGAATGGCTGGCCGCTGGCCACCCGCCAGACTGACCATGCCAACACCTGATACTTGCGCCAGTTTTTGCGCCATCCGGGTATCGACCAAATCATAGACCTGCGGCAGTGGTAAAGTGGCTGAACTGACCGCCAGCGTCAGAATAGGCGCATCTGCCGGATTCACTTTGCGATAAATTGGTGGCGCCGGTAAATCATTTGGCAATAACGAACCCGCGGTATTAATTGCCGCTTGCACTTCCTGCTCTGCCACGGCCATGTCGACCACCAGCGCAAACTGTAAAGTCAGCACCGAGGCGCCATTTGAACTGGCGGATGACATTTGTTTCAAACCGGGAATTTGCCCCAGCCGCCGTTCCAGCGGCGCAGTAATAGTACGGGCGACAATGTCGGAACTGGCACCAGGCTGAAAGGTAAATACCTGAATAATCGGGTAATCAACCTGGGGTAACGCCGCCACCGGCAACAAACGCCAGCTCAGGATCCCTGCCACCAGCAGCGCCAGCATCAATAAAGATGTTGCCACCGGCCGCAAAATAAAGGGTTTGGACATATTCATCGGTTATTCCTGCCCGCTGTCAGTCATCACCTGAACATCCCGGCCTGGTCTGAGCCGATCCAGACCTTCCAAAATCACCGCATCACCGGCTGCCAGACCCGCCTCCACCGCGACCAGGCCATTATCAACCGGGCCCAGTGTCAGCATTTTCAACTGTGCTTTGTTTTTACTATCAACGCTATAAACATAAGTGCCTTGCGAGCCATACTGCACGGCATCCTGTGGAATGGTGACGGCGCCATTTTGCACTGCCACATTCAGCCGCACATTAACAAACTGGTTCGGGAATAATTGTTCTTGCTCGTTAGCAAACAGCGCTTTGAGTTTTAACGTACCTGTGGCCAAATCGATCTGGTTATCTAAGGTCGTGAGTTCCCCACTGCTGATCAGCTGTTGCTCAGCACGATCCCAGGCTTCAACACTGAGTTTGGCGCCTGAACGCACCGCAGCACGCACCTGCTCAAGTTGAGTTTCCGGAATGGTGAACTGCACCGCGATCGGTGAACTCTGGGTAATAGTCACCAGACCTTCACTACTGTTGGCCTGCACCAGGTTGCCCGGATCTACTTTGCGTAAGCCCAGCCGGCCACTGATGGGCGCTTTGATTTGGGTATAAGACAGTTCTAACTTGGCAGCATCAATTTGCGCCTGATTGGATTTCAGCGTGCCTTTAAGCTGATTCACCAGCGATTGCTGCTGATTGTATTGCTGCGCTGAGATCGAGTTTTGTTGTTTTAATTTTTCATATAACGCCAGATCACTCTGGGCATTTTGCAATTGCGCCACATTTTGTTGTTGCTGACCTTCAGCCTGCGCCAGTTTGACTTGATAAGGGGCGGCATCAATTTGCGCCAGCAAATCACCGGCGGTCACTTTTTGCCCTTCCTGGAAAAACACTTGCTGTAAAGGTCCGCTGACCCGGCTTTGTAACACCACAGTATTGAGCGGCGTAACTGTGCCGATGGCTTTAATCTGTACTTTTAAATCTGTGGTGCCAGCTTTGACTACCCGCACCGGGACGGGTTGCATCCACGGATTGGCAGCAGCAGCAGCAGCCCCTGGCCCGCCAGGCTTGCGAGGACCTGCGCCCGGACCACGCGGTCCGCCCGCGGCTGCTTTCGCCTGAGCTGGCGTTGCCGCAGCTTCATTACTGGCTGTTGTGGTCAACCACCAAAATGCCCCTGCCAACGCAGTAAGGGTAAATCCGGTAATCAGGAGACGAGGAGATAACTTCGACATGTTCATATTCCCTGCAAATGCTCATGACAATCTAAGGTCGAGCAAAAATGTGAGTGGTTGATATCAATGATAATTTTCTTTTTTAATTCATTCTGGCGTGTTCGGTGTTGCAGCATAACCCTATCGCAGTTGCGCTGCGACCAGCGTCTGTCGCACGAGTGCCAACCTTCACAACTGTTGCCCGCGCACCGGGCAACAGTTGGCTGTCGGCGCCTTTAAACCTCTCCCACCAGCAGCATGGCGCTGGCAAACGGGGAATGGGCAATCGCTTGTTTATGTTCTTCCGGCAATAAACTCCATTGTTCTACCGTTAAACCAGCCAGAAACAGACAATTACTGGTCAAAGCTTCCAGGCTGTGATCATCTAGCCATTGGTGCTGATCCAGCATCGGTGCCAGCAAGGTTTGCGGAAAACTCCATAACGTCAGCAAATAGACGGCAATCGCCACATCTGGCGCAATCTCCAGCCGGCTTGGTTCCTGCTCTGTTGGCACCACAGGCCAGCCATTTTGTAATAACAGCAACTGACCAACCCCGCGAAACAGCACGGCCATAAAGACATGATCCTGCACTGTCCGTCCCAACTGACTATCGCGTGCCAGTTGACGGGCCTTGCCAGCGGTCTGCAACGACTGATCCAGCAATTGCTGATGCTCGCGCGCATGCAAACCCTGATTATTGCTCTTCAGCGATAACATCAGCGCCAGCGTCTGCACCAGCTGTAACCCCAGTCGGCTGACCGCAGTTTCCAGTGATAAGGTTTCACTGGCAAAGCCCATATAAGGCGAATTCACCAGTTGCATCAGCCGCGAGACAATCACCGGATCCCGTTCCAGCACGGCGGCCACTTTGCCAATGTCGACTGCCGGATCTTTCAGCACCTGCCGTAATTCAGCGCAAATGGATGGAAACACCGGATAATGCATAAAAGACGACAACAAGCGCCGGCTTAAGGCTGGCAATGGTAACTGTGGTAACCGGGCGGCACTGTCAAACAACTGGCACAGATGGTCATAATCAATAGAACGACCAATAAAACTGTGGAAATGGTCCAGATGGTCCAGCACCACATCCTCGTGCTCGGTATCTGTCACCACCACCCGCAGCGCCAGCGGCGCCATAAAACACACTAGGCGTTTTTGTTCCAGACTGGAGGTCACCGTTTGCGCATCGAGGAATAACAAATCAATGGCATCACTCTGCCGGGGCGCAGTGACATAACTGCCAATGGTCGGAAATATCCTTAATTGCCATTGCTGCGCCGCATCTTCACAATATTTACGGATAAAACTTAATAAAGCCGGATTTAAACTGACCGCGACGACCTGATACATAGGGCTCTCTCCCTTCCCCGAAACATGGATACTCTAACAGTAGCTCAATGGCTGCTGTACTCAATTTACATAACCTTTGCACTGCGGCGACCAAGCGCATTTTTTTGCCGACAGAATGCCAGTGACGATGCTTTGGCGGCTATTATTTGTGTCATTGTGTGTCTGCGTCAGCGACTGCCACAACGCTGATAACAAGCCGGATCACGTGGGCAATGATTACCGCGGGCACAAATCAACTGGGCTGGTTTTTGCAGACTGCGCGCCACCCAGTTGATGTTCAGAATATTCGCCACTGTACTTAATGTGCTTTTCATTGCCGCCGGAATTTGACCAGCGCCGCCCTGATTATTACATAAGGCTTTCAGTTCTTGTGCCATGGCATCAGCATCCATACCCTGCGCTGCAATCGCCGGATTTAAATCAATGCCGGCGCAGAGCACATGGGCATTGCCCGCCAGATCCAGCACCCGGGTCGACTCACAACAATAGATCCTGGGCTGGCCCTGCACTTCCAGCAAGGACAGCTGGGCTGAACTTTGCTGCCCCTGCACATCAAACATCCGGAATACCGCCCAGTGCTGGCAGGGATCTTCCACTTTGCGCATATTGCCCCAGGGCAGTGGAATGCCATTGCCGCGATACACCGCCTTTAATTTACCCGGCGTATAAGCATCAAAATAATGCCAGTGGCTATAAGGGGATACCGCCGTCATCCGCCGCATCGCGACCGATGCCGACACACCGGCCAGCAAATGACTGCTGATTTCATAGCCTTGCCGGTCCAGCAATTGCCGGAATGGTAGTTTCGGACACAACAACGCACCGGCAAAAAAGCTGGATTCAAAATCACGCCAGGCATGCAGTATATCCTGTGGCGCCATATCCGGTGAGTCATTACCATAACTGTCCGGTGCGCCACCCACCGACATCCCGCTTTTGACGCTATCTTTGGTATGTAACACAGCATGGCCTATATGCACTGCCAGTTCATATTTGAGCCGGGTCGGATGGTTTTTCAGTAAGCGGTTCAGTTGCAACGTATTCGGTGGCAGAAAAAACGAGGTCGCAACATTCTGACTGAGTACGCCCAGCTCATCCAGCACTTCCTTTGGTGCTTCATCAAACCAGTTGATCCGCAGCCCAAGCTGCTTAACGATCGCCAGCAAATCGTCCACGCCGAGCGGCATCCGTTTGCAGCCGACTTCTTCCGCCGCCCGCTCCAGCTCGGGAAAATGGTTTTGATGGTGTTCCTGATGTGCCCGGATCAACAACTGAGCAAACTGTTTGCCACTGATGCCGGTTTGCGACAACATTTCCGGAATGGCAATTTGCAGAATATCACTGGAAAATAAAAAACCAGGTTCCAGCGCCATGCCATGAATGCCACCGCGACTGCCTTTGGCCGGCGTGATATCCAGTTGCTGCTCTTCGCCATCCAGAAACCAATCCGGTTCTTTTTGAAACACCTGGGCTATCACGGTCAACATCTCAGCACTGGGCACTCTTTTACCCCGTTCGATCATCGACAGGTAAGACACTGACGGTGCATATTCCGGATCAATGCGGATACAGCGCGTTGACAAATCTTCCATAGTTAAGTTATTGCGTTTCCTCAGGTTTCTAATTTTAGTACCAAGGAAATGTGATTTTCTGAGTAAGCTTTTTTGAATAGTCATTTTGTAAAATTCACACTGTGAAGTTTTAATTGTCAAATTATGCACAAAAACAACATAGACTAGTTTCTAAGCAACAGCAATCACTGCTTGCCGACAACCAGCCCGCCACCCTACCGGGCAGATACAACAGAGTGAGCGAGGAAAGCACCATGACGATGACACAAAGCAACAGCCAACCGCTGGATCCATTTATCCATCAGGAAATCAGCGCTATCAATGCACTGAATGACCAGCATCTGCAGCAGATCCTGGATTATTCCAAAGGTTTTCTGGATAAAACATTTCCGCTGGCCACTGGCTCACATCAGGATGTTCGTAGTTATGTGGTGTATTACCAACACTTACTGGCGTTTATGGCCGATGGCAGTCAAACCGGTCTGGCTGATCCAACCCAGTTTGTCGCTTTATGTGGCTCGCGACAAAAACCGCAATCGATTTTATTACGCGGCGCTGGCCGTCATGTCGAGTTACTGTTTTGTAAGAGTGGCAGCCATGGCGCCAGAGACTGTGCCGGTATTGAAGATATTCAGCTGGAACTGACGCCAACCCAAGATGCCGTAGCGCCAGCGCGCTGGTTTAGTATGATCCGCGGGCAATTGAGTGAAAAAATGCCATCCGCCTGCAGGGCGCAAGCCTGTTATACCGGCAAAGATGGCAGTGATTATTTGCTGTAACCGGCTGGCCTGTCAGCCACAACCAGCACAGTTGCTCTGTTGCCTGACCGGCGTTTGCAATATGCAGACGCCGGCGGTGCAATATCTAGTGCGGTAAAGGTGGCAACTGTGGACTATAGATTTTATTTTCCAGCAGGATGGCGCGCTTGCGCGGGTCTAACTGCCACGGACCAATACCGCCATCAAACTGACGCTCGACTGTCGCCGCCATAGCTTCAGCCTGCACCGGACAGCTATTATTCACCATGTAATACAACGCAGTGCTGAGCAATCGCTCTTTACTGTCACCGATGGCTTTGCTGAAATCATCCGCCACCGCACAACCTTTGACATCAGCCTGATAAATTGGATTGGCAGTCGGCCGGAACCCATCGGCAAAATCACCAAAGTTTTTCGCATTCACGCCACTGAACTGAATGGTAAAATAAGTGGTGCCGCAGTTATCGGTCGGATAAAAACCATAAGGTTTACCACAGGTTTTACCCCCAATCTGCACCAACTCCATATCCACCCCGCGCAAGCCATTAATCAGCGCTTCACTGGCAGAACAGGTATCATCAGTGGTCAGAATAAAGACACGCCGTAATGACGTTAAATTTGGTAATTGTTGATCGGTGTACTGCCCTTTCTCATAGTCGATGGCCAAATGAATAAACGGCATCGGTGTCAGTGCTTGACCAGTTACAGGATCAACTGCGGGATATTTATCATTAAAGACTGTTTTTTCAAAAATTCGGTTCTGGATCACCTGCGGACCTGCCAGCATATACCCCAGTTGAGACGCCAGCGCCAATAAACCACCACCGTTATAACGCAGGTCCACCACCAACTCTTTGATATTGGCCGTATTAAACTGCTCAATAGCACTGATTAATTGCGGCTGAGCAGCAGAAACATAGCTATTAAATTGAAAATATCCCACTTTACCGGCGGCAGTATCCAACACTTTGACTTGCGGCACCGGCACATTCACCACATCAGTGGCGACAAAACTAAACACTTTGTTCGTGCCATCCGGTAAACGGAAGGTAAAGCTGTGGTATTCCCCAGCTCTGGCCGGAAATAAAGCGTCGTTAAAAGCAGTTAAGGCCGAGTTTGAGCTTTCATAAATAAAATCCAAGCCATTCACAGCCAGCAACTGAGCACCGCGTGGTAAGCCAGCCAGCGCAGCAGGAGAGTTGGGTTCGTTAAATGCAACGGTAAATTGACGAGGTGGTTTGTTGGAAGATACATACCAATGAATACCAAAGCCGGTACTCAGGCCCCCTTCCGTTTCTTTGTTATAGCTGGCGGTATCTTGCTGAAAATGGAAGTTGTCTTTGGCAGCGCCGGAATCGGTTTTAGCTGAGGTTTTTAATAATTCAAAATAATCTGCCACGGAAAAATTAGTCGGATTGACATCAGGCAACTCTTTGTACCAAAGATAAGTCCTATTACTCCAGCTGCGCAGCCACATTTTTTCATAAGCGGCATTGCCAGCTTTATCCGGATAAGGCTGATTATTGTTATAGGGATCGTTGCCAGTGCGCGGATTAGCACAGTAATTCTTTAGTAAAGCTTCAGCGGGAAACTGACCTTGCACCCAGCTAGTAACGCTGGGTTGTGGAGTCACAGTGCTGCCACCGCCAGTCACAGGCGCGGTATTGCCGCCACCACCGCCACAGGCCACCAACAAGAGGGAACTGCCTGCCAGCCAGATGCTGGCCAAAGATAATTGTTGCACCGAAAGACTCCTTCGCGATCAGATAACAAAACGGTTTATTTGCATGCTTTTAACATGACAATGGCAATTGGACAAGTCTGTCCGTCTCAGACGATTGGAATAAAGCAGGCAGGAGCTAAGGTGTCAAATCACCGTTCAGCAGCGCCGAAGATGATTTGACAATTCGCGACAGTGCGACCGCACTGCCGCCGGAGCAATATTACTGATAACTCCAGTTTTGCGTCACACCGGTAAAGCTGGTGTAGGCGCGCAGCCCAACATGCCAGACGCCAGCCGCTGGATTGCTGATGACACAACTTTCACTGTTACCACTTTTGTATGGCCGACAATTATAAGTGCTGGTAGTTGGCGCAGTGCCAGCGCGAACATACAAATCAGCATCACCTGTGCCACCACTGATGGTTACCGTCAGACTGACAGTACCGGCCGGGACTGTGATGGTATTGCGGGTCCAGTTGCCAGTCGTGGCCGCCAGATTGGCAATAGTACCTGAGTTGCCCGGATTGCCACCACCACCACAATCTGTGGTGGTCACCCCAACAGCAGTAAAGGCAGCTGCCACATCGGCTTTGTTATAGCCTTTATCGCCGGCG
This sequence comes from Rheinheimera sp. B2H12, assembly GCF_059620065.1. NCBI lineage: Bacteria > Pseudomonadati > Pseudomonadota > Gammaproteobacteria > Chromatiales > Chromatiaceae > Rheinheimera > Rheinheimera sp. B2H12. Next base: position 4,692,539 of record NZ_CM184363.1, read on the forward strand.
GCTTTACAAACACCATTGGCACCCGTGACATAAGTGCTATTGGCGGTCCAGTAGACCTGGTTAGCCACAGTGAAAATTTCAAAGGCTTTGCGGGTATTCCAGCCGGTTTTATTGGCAAGCAGATAAAAGGCTTTGTTAAACACCCCTGAGCTATGATGCACATCCATCCCGGCAACATAATTACTGGCATGTCCGATAGAACGGCCATCCCGGGTTGGATCATCCATATAACGCAGGGCGCCGGCACTTTTGAAAATATCAGCGCCGACCAACCAGTCATTACTGCCCTTCATAAAGTATTCAGCAGCTTCACCGGCCATATCAGAGAAAGCTTCGTTAATACCGCCTGACTGGTTACTGTAAATCAGGCCGGAATTAAACTCAGTAAAACCATGACTGACTTCATGCGCCGACACGTCCAGACTGACCAGCGGATGGAAGCGGCTGCCACCGTCGCCAAAGGTCATCTGGCTGCCATCCCAGAAGGCGTTTTCATAAGCATTACCATAATGCACCCGCATTCTGAGTTTGGAATTGAGCGGATTGACGCCAAACCAGCTCTGGTACATGTTAAAGACCACGCCACCGAAATAATGCGCGTCATTAAGCGGTGAATAAGCGCCGTTAATCGCCTTAAAGGTATTATTCGGGCAGGTAAACTGATGAATGCTGCCGCCAGAAGTGGCGCCATTCATATTAATGGTATCCACATTGGTGGTGGTCATCCGGCAATTGGCATCCACGGTCAGAAAACCATAATCGGTGCCGTATTGATACTGACCAGTTTTCTGATTGCCACCAGGGCCAGTCGCATTGGCATGCGCTATACCATCCCAGCTTTGCAGCACTTGACCGGTATTGGCATCAATAATTTTAAATGGTCGACTCGGCTGACCATTCACTTCAGTGACATAGTTGGTGACATAGACCAGTCTGGCCTGTTGCTGATCATCCAGATAAACCCAGAGCTTGGCGTTATCAGCTTGTACCGCTAAGGTTGCCAGCGCCGAAGTCTCGGCATCCGCTGACAAGGCACTGGATAATTCTGCGCTGCCGACCCGGCTTTGCCGCACCGCTTCCAGCGGCTTCAGCGCTGGCTGGGTTTGCACAATATCCAGTTCAATGCCTGTTACGGCAGTACCGCTGATATCGGTCAAACCCTTCGCCGTTGGCGTTGCGGCAGCACTGTGACCCCACACCGGGATGCCATAATAATACTGCTGATAGCGTACTTTCAGTTGACCATCCGCTCTTTTAATTTGTCGTTTGGCGATAAACTGTTGCGACAGTGCACTGTTGATACTTTGCAGGGATTGCGCTTGTTGCAACTGCGAGCCTGCCTGAGCTTGCAATAACTGACTGGCAGGCACCACATCCGCCGCCAGCACACTGCCACTGGCCACAATCACTGCACAACTGAGCGTCGATAAGACAAAATGTTTCATTGAGGTTAGCCTCTTGTTTTTTTGATTGAATGTTCCTGGGTTGCGGTGCTTTATCAGCACAGCACAGCAAACATAGCCGAACAAAAAAACAGCAAATGTCACATCACGGTAATATCATTACTTTATCAAGCGCTAATCCAAAGCTTGCAACATAGCTACATTTCAGTGCTATATAACATGTTTTCGCCGGACTTCATCGACATCATTCACAACTTATTTTATTGACTAAAAACCACAGATAAACTGGGCGGCTGGCAGTGCAGGGAAAAATACATTCACAGAGGGGATTTAAGCAGAGGGAACACATCCGGCAGTAACGTCGGGAGAATCCGCTCCGCAGGCGTTACTGCCGGACAGCAGCAAACTGAATACAGTCTGAACCGGCTGTTTTTTTAAACTAACAGCCTTTACCGCCGTTGCCAAGTCGGATCAGTCACTGCCTGGCAGATATCAAGCTTTTATCAGCAGTTTGTTGCGCAAGCATCAGCTACCAGCAAGCGGCAGACATTTTTAACAGGCAGGTATCCACTGACTGACTTCATCGTTATGATATTGATTTTGCGCAAGGAAAAAGCATGGAACTTTACTTTCACTGGTTTGATTTGATGGGCATCGCAGTGTTTGCAATTTCTGGCACCCTGGCGGCCTGGCGTAAACAAATGGATGGCTTTGGTGTACTGGTACTGGCCACTGTCACCGCGATTGGTGGTGGGACTATCCGTGATCTGATCCTGGATGTGCCGGTGATTTGGCTCAGTGAGAACAGTTATTTTTATGCCATATTTGCTGCTACCGCTATCACCATTTTACTGGTGCGCAAACGCCTGACCATCCCGAATAATACCCTGCAGATAGCGGATGCTATCGGGTTAGCGTTTTTTGTCATTATGGGCACGCAAAAAGCATTGGATCATGGCACCTCAGCTTTTGTCGCTATTATGATGGGGACTATCAGTGGCGTCTGCGGTGGCATGATCCGGGATGTATTGTGCCGGGAAATTCCACTGGTATTTCGCGGCGAATTGTACGCCGTTGCCTGTATTTTTGGTGGCTTGGTTTACACCGGTTCACTTAGTTTAGGCATGAGCAAAATGCCGGCGATGCTGTTGGCCATGACCGCTTTACTGGCATTGCGGTTGGCAGCCATCCGCTGGCATCTGACCATTCCGGTATTTGGCCGCAGCGGAAAAATAGACCCTTAACCAGTCAAGCAAACCGGTATCCACTTGCGCCAACCAGCAACACAAATAATAAAGCCGCATCACTGCGGCTTTATTATTGCGGCTGGTTATTCCATTTCTTTATGCAACTTCACCGGCTGCGATTTTTTCCGCATCTTGATATTGATCATCTCTACCACGACAGAGAACGCCATCGCAAAATAGATATAACCCTTAGGTACATGCACATCAAAACCTTCCACAATCAACATGGCACCGACCATGATCAGGAAAGACAGCGCCAGAATTTTAATCGAGGGATGGGCATCCACAAAGTCACCAATAGACTTGGCGGCAAACATCATCACCAGCACCGCTGAGACGATAGCAATCGCCATAATTTCAATGTTATTGACCAGACCAACTGCTGTGATCACTGAATCCAGCGAGAATACGATATCGAGGATCATAATCTGGATCAGGATCATCATCAGGTTGTTCGCCACTACTTTCGGGCCTGAGGCTTCTTCTGCCGCGCCTTCCAGGCTGTGGTGAATTTCCTGGGTGGATTTTGCCAGCAGGAATAAACCACCACCAATCAGAATCACATCGCGGCCGGAGATATCATTACCCAGCACACTAAACCAGGTTTCGGTTAACCCCATCACCCAGGAAATAGAGAACAACAACGCCAAACGGGCAAACATCGCCAGACCTAAACCCATCCGGCGGGCAAAAGCCCGTTGTTTTTCCGGTAAACGCCCCACCAGGATCGACAAAAAGATAATGTTATCGATACCCAGCACAATTTCCAGCGCGGCCAGCGTACCCAGTGCAATCCAGGCCTCTGGACTAGCAATCCATTCAAACATAATTTTTCACTCTGTTATTGAAACTGCTGTCAGTGTATCAGCAGACGATGACAGAAGCAGCGCAATTCAGAGCTGCCACCATTCAGCTGGTTATTTTCAAAGCAAAGAGTCCAGATATCAGCAACAACTCGTGATCCGGTTAAAAATAATAATCGATGCCAAGCTGGATAAAATCATCCCGCCGCAACCACCAGGTTGGCTGGTCCGCTGCCGTGGTATGGAAAAACCAGGCATCGACCCTGAGTCGGATATCATTGTTCCAGCGGGTCGAAGCTTCCAGCATGCCACTACGGCTACTGCCGTCCTGTAAATCCTGTACCACCCCAAACAATAGCTCAGTACCAGCTTCGTCATTCCAGGCCACACGAGCCCCGACAAACAGATCACGTTGGCCGGGTTGTAACGATAGCGCGCCACGGCTGTCATATTGGTATTCCAGCAGCCAGCCAACATCATAAACTGAGTCCCAGATGCCGACACTGGTATATTCAAAACCGGCCACTGCGGCTTGCCAGTGACGGCTAGTTAGCTCACGCTGCACCACTTCAAGTTTCCAGATCCAGTTATCGACAATCCACTGCCCTTCCAGTCCAAGCTGCGTCAGTTGCGGGTAATACGGCAATAATTGGTCGCCATCCGGTACCGGCAACGGCTCACGCGAGGTACCGGCAAAATAAGACAACGCCAGATCAAGCTGCTCTATCTGCCGGGCATAACGCACAGCATAATCCAGGTGCTGCCGGCCAGCAGTTGATTGATACAAACTGCGGTCGGTCGCGATCGGCAAGGGTAATCGCAAGCGGCCATCCAGCCCGGGTAAAGTGCGTTCACGAAAATAGGGCAATAAGAAAGTCTGCAAATTACCCCAGTCGCCGGTCAGATTCAGTTGCAGCATCGGCTGGCCGAGTTTAGATTCACCATCCGGTTGATCCACGCTATCAGTCTGGTTAATCACGTCGACCAAATGCAAGGACTCAGTGACGCCCCAGAACACTTGATCAATCCCCAGTTTGACTTCCCAGCCAGGACCGACCGTGCGCCAGAAGGCCTGACGGATATCCAGTAAGTGCCGCTCTGGATCACGCTGATCCCAGCGCAGATAGGGACTCAAAGCCCAACTATGGCGTTCATCGGCCGATTGCCAGTACCATTCCTGCAGAAAATTGATACTGGACTGACTCCGGCTTTGCCCTGCTAACCCTTGTTGTGGAAATAGCCGGCTTTCCAGCCCTAAGGTGCTGTCCGTTTGCAGTTGCTCAGTCCAGTGGCGGCTAGCTTGTCCGGCCAGTTGTTGGCCGCGGGTCTCGCTGCTGGCCGTTGCAACAGGCGCCGGAGGTGCTGCGGGGACGGTAGCAACCAATTGACCTGCCGGGCTGGCAGGCACTGCAGCCATCGTCTGTGGCTTTGTCTTGCTGACTGACAACGCCACTGCATCCGCTTCCACTTGCCGCCTGGCCGCATCCGCATCAATAGCTGCAATCCGGGCCGCCGAAGGCAATTGCAGCATAGCCCCGGCTTTGACGCGATGCACATTACCACCGATAAAAGCGGACGGATTTTGTTGTTGCAGCGCAATCATGGCCTGATACAAGCTATAAGGCGCATCAGCGCGTGCTGCTCTGGCCAGACTCCATAAACTGTCGGCTGCCGTCACAGGGCCAATGGTGGCCGGAGCAGCGCTGCTATTGGCAGTCAATACCAAGCTGTGCAGCAACAAAGCGCAGTACCACCATGGGCGTGACATCATCAGTCTCCTGTCAGTTGGCCAACAACTTGCGCTGCTTAGCGCGAACGTTGCAAGGCGTTGGTATCAAAATCGGCATCGGTACGGCCTTTGCCAAACTGAATGTCATGCATAATCAAATCAGTGCTTTTACCGGTCTGATGGTTTTTCATCTGCATCGTCAATGGCCGCCAGTATTTTTCCAGATACAACTGGTAGTCTTTAAACTCAAGTGTCTTTAACAGACTGTTTTTCTTATCATAAAACTCTATTTTCAACACTTTGTAGTCTTTCTGATCCAGCCAACTGATGAGCTTGCTATAGCCAGAAAACTCATCCGTCGGAATTTGCTCCACCACAAAACTGGCTTCACCATTGAGCACTTCATCGCGTAAATAAGTAAATTTAAACTTTTCCAGTTCGAAAGAACTGAGATCCTCATAAGAAAACTCACTGCCCATAAAAGGACCGGATTTATTGCGTGAAGCAATCCTTTTTACGCGTTTTAGCGCCGGTAAATATAACCACTGGTCATCTGGCTTGCCGACATAAGAGTGGTTTAAAAAGGCGGTGCCACGAACATCTTTCGGTTCATCAAAAATGGTCAGACCTTTATCGCCGTTGTTGGCGACTTCCAGATTCAGCGTCCGGATCGCCCTTTTACTCTCTTGACCTTGGGCGTTGCGTAAAATCATGCTGGTGAGGGCTTCGGAATCGCCCCAACCTTCATCGCGGATTTTACGCTCAGTGGCAATTTGTAAGCCTTTGCCAGCATCATCTGCCTGCAGCGGCGGTACTAGTAAAGCAGATGATAGTGCAGCCAGGCCGATGATCTGTAAAAATTTATTGGTTAACTTTATCCCGCTTAGCTTCATGTTCAAGCTCCCTTGGTTAAATCAGTACCGGCACTGTAGCTGCGCCGGTCAAACAGCAATAACAACGCTGGCAACACCAGAAAATCAATCAGCAACGCCAGCAGTAAAATAATTCCGGTCAGCAGTCCCATATCAGAATTTAACCGGAAGGTGGACAATAGCAACACGGCAAAACCCAATACCAGCACTACTGTCGTAATCACCAGCGCATGACCAACACTGTGAAAAGCATAGCGGATGGCTTGCTCGGCATCCCGGCCCTCGCGTCTGGCATGTTGATATTTGGCAAGAAAATGCACAGTATCATCGACAATAATCCCCAGACTCATAGACGCCACCACCGACAAGCCAAGATTAATTTCGCCGGACCACAGTTGCCACAGGCCAAAACCAGCAATGGCGGGCAGCATATTTGGCACCAGACTGATAAGCCCCAGCCGCCATGAGCGCAGACTCAGCACCAGCAATAATGAGATCAACAGCAATGCCAATGGCAGGCTTTGCAACATACTGGCCATATTACGCTCGCCAATATGGCCAAACATCAAGGCGGTACTGGACACTTCAACCTGATACTGCGGGTAATGTTGTGCCATCCAGCTCAGCACCTGCTGCTCCAGCACCAGCATTTCTTTACTGCCAAGATTACGCAGCGCAATCGCGACTTTAGTGGCGCTTTTGTCCTGATTCAGTTGGTTGGTTAAATCCAGGCCAAACGGCAATGACATCTCATACATCAATAAATACTGCGCTGCCAAATCACGACTCTGCGGCAACCGATAAAATGCCGGATCATCGCCATTCATATTTTTATTCAAGCGCTTAAATATATCGGCAATACTGCTGACATGAGTGACATCAGGTTGGCTGGCCATAAAATCGGCAAACTCAGCCACCGCCTGAATAAATGCCGGCTCATTCACGCCTGAGGCTTCACCACTTTGGATAGCCACATCCAGCATCGCCACGCCACCCAGTTTTTGTTCCAGAAAATCGGCGGACTGACGGTAGGCGGTGCTTTCGGCAAAATAGCGCACCGGTTCGTCATTGACGCGGTTTTGCAGCATCAGGTAACCACAGCCAAAAGTCAGCAGCGCTGCCAGCGGCAGAATTTTAGCATGCTGGCTAATCACCCAGCCGGCCAGCCGATCCATCGAGTTTTCCTGTTCCGTTTGTTCGGCATAACCATGGCTGATTGGCCATAACATCAGCAAAGCCGGCAACACCATAATCGTCAGGAACCAGGCCAACATCACGCCCAGCGCCGTCAGATTGCCCAAATCCCGTAAAATCGGCACTTCAGAAAAATTCAGCGTTAAAAAACCTATCGCGGTCGTAGCACTGGTGATAAACACCGGCATCGCATTGATCTGGACCGCTTTGGCAATGGCTGCAGGTTTGGCCAAGCCCTGACGTAACTGAAATTGGGTGGATGCGATCAGGTGGACACTGTCAGCCACCGCCAGTGTCATCACCAAAGTCGGCACGTTGACCGTGGCAGTGCTGAGGAAAATACCAAGCCAACCACTGATGCCCATAGTACTGGCGATAGTCATCACAATAATCACCACCACAGCCAGTGCCGCCAGCGCCGATCGCAACATGATCCCCAGCAGCACAATAATGGTCATAAACATCAAAGGCACTAATACGGCCGCATCATGTTGCGCTTCAGTGCTAAAAGCATGATTCAGCGCCATCACGCCACCGTGATAGAACCGCAGTTGCGGATATTCAGCTTGCAGCTGGGTCGTCAGTTGCTGCACTGAAATCACCACATCAGTGACTTCCTGCTGCTGGTTCTTTTCCGGTAGCTGCACTGTGATATTCACGGCGGCCAGCGTACCATCTGCCGAGATCAGCCGTTTCACTAACATCGGTTCATTGAGCACAATCTGCCGGATGCGGGCAATTTTGGCGGCATCCAGGCTGGCCGCATCCAGTAGCAAATCTTCCACTAACAAATCGTCTTGTTGCGCTTCGGTATGCTGATAGTTGGTGATGGAATCAACCCGCAGCGAATAAGGCGTTTGCCAGGCTGCATCGGTCAGTTTTTTCAGCGCCGTCAGCGCCTCGACGGTAAAAACATCACCCGAGGCCGGCGTTATTGCCACCAGCATATTGTCGCTTTTGTTAAACTGCGCCTGCATTTTTTCAAAAGCTTGCATCTGTGGATTGTCGGCAGAAAAGAAAATGCGGAAATCACCGCGAAAATAGAGGTTTTTCGCACCGATGCTGCACAGCACCACCAACATCAATACCCATAACAACGTCCAGCGGGGTGCCTCAATTGCCCGATTCAGGCCAGTTGCTTTCATGGTCATTCCTTCTGTTCAGGTGCTGCGTTGACAGTGCGACTTTGCGCTATCAGGGTGGTTTGCAATTGCTGGCTGATCCGCTGCCAGCTGTGTTGATAATCCCAGTGCTGGCTTAACGGCTGCCATTGCATGCCATCAAGCAGAATATGTAATCCAGCTTGCAATTGTTGCTCCGGCTGCAGACCACTAAATAAGCCCATTTGACGGCTAGGTTCAAACAATAAGTTACTGCCAAGGGCATAAGCCCAGTGTAAAAAGGACCAGCCATCGACGGCACTGGCAGCCGTTACGGGTAAAGCGCCCGCCGCCACCGCTTGCTGGATCACCGCAGCGCAGATGCCTGCCAGTTGCTGTTCCAGTTGCTGCCGCTGCACCAGCCGCGCAGCGGAAGTTTTTTCCAGCACCGCCGGCATGGTTGCCGTCAATAAACATAAAAACAAGGTAGGTTCAGTGCGGGCATAATGATAATAAGCGCAATGCAGCGCCAGCACCCGCTCGCGGCTGTGGCCTTCCAATGACTGAGCATGTTGCAGCACGACAAGCTGTTGCTGCAGGCTGCGGATACTCAGCGCACTGAACAGGTCTTCTTTGCTGCAAAAATGATTGTAAACAGTGCCTTTGGACACATCAGATAAAGCAGTAAGGCGGTCCATCGTCAGACCGGCAAAACCTTCTTGTTGCAGGATTTGTTGTGCCAGCGCTAATAGCTGCTGTTCACGGCTGGCCTTGAAGCGGGATCTGGCGGTAGGTGCTGGTAACTGAGTCATCTTAACGGCCATCCCTGCTGAACTTGACGATTCGTCATAATAGCGCAGCAGCCGCAGAATTCAAGCTGCTTTTTTCAGCATCCAAGGACTCAGTAACGCCAGTACATTGGAGTAAACAGCAACAATACTGTCAAAATTTCTAACCGGCCCAATAACATACCAAAACTAATTAACCACTTGGCACCATCAGGTAAGCTGCTGAAATTACCATCAGGACCAATCACAGGACCCAGACCAGGCCCCACATTACTAATGGCCGTTGCCGCACCGGTTAAGGCCGTGACAAAGTCCAGTTCAAACATCGACAATCCCAGCGCCAGCGCCGCGATGGAAGCAAAATAAATAAAACAAAACGCCAGCACCGAGCCCAATAGCTGGTCATTGACCGGTTTACTGCCATATTTTTGCACCCAGACCGCGTTGGGATGCACCAGCAGTTTAAATTGTTTAATCAGCAATAAACCGGCCAGCTGGGTGCGGAAAATTTTTAAACCGCCCGAAGTCGAACCAGAACAAGCACCGGAAAAGGTGATATAAAAAAACAAAATGACCGCCAGTCCACCCCAGGCGGAATAGTTTTCCGAAGCAAAACCGCAAGTAGTGATGACAGAGACAATATTAAAAGTGCTGTGTGTCAGTGCGTCCAGCCAGGGTCTGGCGTTGTGTTCGTGCTGATACCAGGTCAGCAATAAAGAACAAAACAGCACTATGGTCAAAAAAGCCCGTACTTGCGGATCCCGCAACAATAACCACTTATGACCACGCAAGGTACCGACCAGTAATACCAGGGGTAAAGCCGATAACAACATAAACAGACTGGCAATCCAGAGCAAATGGGGCCTGTCGTTAAAATGGCCGAAAGAGGCATCATAATTAGCAAAACCGCCGGTCGACACTGTCGCCATACCATGGGTGATGGCATCAAAGCCAGACATACCACCCAGGTAATACAACGACATACAGGCGGCGCTTAATAACAGATAAACCAGGCCGATATACATTGATAAACTGGAGCTACGCGGCAGAATCTTTTCTGAAATATCCGAATTTTCGGTTTTAAATAACTTCATCCCACCGATTTTCAGCGCTGGCAGAATCGCGATCGCCATCACGATAATACCCACCCCACCAATCCATTGCAGAATGGCGCGCCAGAACAACAAACCACGCGGCATCTGATCCAGACCTGTCAGTACTGTGGCACCTGTGGTGGTAATGGCGGAAACGGTTTCAAAAGCAGCATCGACATAACTGAGATTGGGCAGCACCAGCACAAAAGGTAAAGTCGAGAATAGACAAATAGCCAACCAGCACAAAGTAGTGAGCAAAAACAGATGGCGTTTAATCAACGCAAATTCATGCCGGCCTTTATACACCAGCATATAACCAACACTGGCGGTGGTGACTGCTGAAATCAGATAACTCCAGAAACTCTGCTCATCGTAAAATACCGCCACTGCTGTGGTAATCAGCATAGTGCCGGCCAATAACAGCAGCAGATACCCAATGACCCGATAAAATAAAAACCGGCTTGTTGCAGCGCGCACAGCATCTCACTTGGCTAAATTCAGGCGACAACCTGAAGCAATAAAACTTACCGCAGTGTAGCGAGTTCAGCCGGATTTAGAAAGTCAGCTGGAATTTCATGCCACAATTTGCATTATTTTCACCTTTTGCTAAACATAATGCTACTCACTTCCGGCGATGGCATAGCGGTATGGCACTGGCAATTGTTTATAGCAGAGCACGGCTTGGGCTGGCCGCGCCAGCCGTGACCGTGGAAGTGCATTTAAGTCAGGGCTTACCGGGCTTTCAGTTGGTCGGTTTACCGGAAACTTCAGTCAAAGAGGCACGCGACCGGGTCCGCAGTGCTTTGCTCAATAGCGGTTTTGAATTTCCGGATCGCAAAATCACCGTCAATCTGGCACCGGCTGATTTACCCAAAGAGGGCGGCAGATTTGATTTGCCAATCGCCATCGGCATTATTGTCGCCAGTGGCCAACTCCCGGCCGCCGCCATTGAAGGTTATGAATTTTACGGTGAACTGGCGCTGTCCGGTGCTATCCGGCCTATTGTCGGTGAAATCCCGCTGGTGCTGGCGTGTCAGGCGGCTGGCCGCCAGCCGGTGTTGCCGATGAGTAATGCCTGTCAGGCCCAGCAGATCCCGAATATGGCTCTGCATGGTGCTGACCATTTGCTGCAGGTGCACAGCTTTTTGCTGGCGCAACAAGCGCTGCCGGCGATTCCGGCATTACCAGACAGTCAGTGCGGCTATCCGCTGTGTTTATCTGACGTCAAAGGCCAACAACAAGCCAAAAGAGCACTGGAAATCGCAGCGGCCGGTCAGCATCATTTATTGCTGTTTGGCCCACCAGGGACCGGTAAATCGATGTTAGCGCAGCGGCTGCCGGCGCTGTTACCCCAACTATCGCTGGCTGAAGCACTGGAAAGTGCGGCCATTTATTCCATTGTGGCACTGAATAAACCACTCAGTCAGTGGCGACAACCGCCGTTCCGGCAACCGCATCATACCTGTTCTGCCATCGCACTGGTGGGCGGCGGTTCAGTGCCGAGGCCCGGCGAAATCTCGCTGGCCCATCAGGGAATATTATTTCTTGATGAATTACCGGAATATGAACGCAAAGTGCTGGAGGTATTACGCCAACCGCTGGAAACCGGCGCTGTTTGCATTTCCAGGGCTGGCCGCCAGGCCGAATTTCCGGCGCAATTTCAGTTGATTGCAGCGTTGAATCCAAGCCCGAGTGGTCATTATCAAGATGGTCGCGCCAGCCGCGAGCAGGTGCTGCGTTATCTGAGCCGGTTATCCGGGCCTTTGCTGGATCGGATTGAGCTGCAAATTGAAGTGCCATTATTACCCAAGGGGCTACTCAGTGCACAGCAACCAAGCGAAAGCAGTGTTGAAGTCGCCGGGCGGGTTGCAGCGGCGCGGCAACGACAACTGGCGCGCCAGGGCAAAAGCAACGCCCGGCTGCAACCGGCCGAGTTGTTGCTGCACTGCCCGTTATCCAGCGCCGACAGTGATTTTTTGGAGCAGGCACTGCAACAACTGAAACTATCAGCCCGCAGTTACCACAAACTGCTCAAAGTCGCCCGCACCATAGCCGATCTGAAACAACAATCCGAGATCAGCCGGGCTGAACTGCTGGAAGCCCTGAGTTACCGCGCCTTTGACCGCTTATTGCAGTATTTGCATGGTTAATATTGCCGGTCCTTTACTCCAGCAGCACCGCCGCCGCAGCGGCAGCTCCGGCGGTAGGATGTGCGCCAAGCTGGCGCACATCATAACCGGTCGGTTGTTGATAAATCCGCAGGTCAAATTCAGCCAGCACGGCATAAATATGGTCAAAGATATCGGCCTGCACCGCTTCATAATAGCCCCAGGCCGTATTGCTACAAAAGGCATACACCTCCAGCGGCACGCCATGCGGCGCTGGCGCCAGTTGCCGCACCATCTGCGTCATGTCCGGATGAATATCCGGGTGCTGGCGCAGATAAAATGTCAGATAAGCCCGCAGCGTACCGATATTGGTTAGACGCCGGCTGTCCAGCACACTGCCGGTGGCTTTCTTCTGGTTCGCCGCAGCAATTTCCGGCAGTTTTTCGGCAAAATAAGGCTGCAATAAACTGGAGGCTTGTAACCTGGCCACATCGGCATCCGTCAGAAAATGAATACTACTGGCATCCAGATAAAAAGCCCGTTTGATACGGCGGCCACCGGACTCACTCATACCACGCCAGTTTTTAAAAGAATCAGAAATCAGCGCATAAGCCGGAATGCTGGTGATGGTGTTGTCCCAGTTTCGCACCTTGACGGTGGTCAGGTTCATTTCCACCACAGCCCCATCGGCGCCATATTTCGGCATTTCCAGCCAGTCACCGACCATCAGCATCTTATTGGCCGATAACTGGATGCCAGCGACAAAACCTAAGATTGGATCTTTAAACACCAATAACAACACCGCCGTCATCGCGCCCAGACCACTGAGTAACAACACCGGCGATTTACCGGACAACATCGACAAGGCCACGATCAGCGCCAGCAAAGATCCCACCAGTTTCATACTCTGGAACACACCCCGGATTGGCGTTGAACGACCAAAACCGGTATCCCGCAACATAGCTTCGATGGTATCTAACAGCGAAAAGGCGCTCAACAGGCCAAATAACAACATCCAGAGCTGGGTCGCGGCCGTCAGTAACTGCAGCGCTTCACCCTTGGCATCCAGCCAGATGTGAGCCTGCAGAGATAAAATAAAGCCCTGCGCCGTTAACGCTAGCCGGCTTAATAGTTTGTGCTGGTAAATCGCCTGCCGCCACAAAGGTGCCGACTCAGCCGCCCGCTGTCGCAACAAACGCAACACGCCTTTATGCACCACCAGATGAATGCAGACGGCTGTCAGCACAATCAGCAATAATACAATCAGCGAATAAGCCAAGTCTGGCTCCAGCCAGGATTGGGCGCTGGTCCAGTGTTGCAGTTGTTGTTTCATCGTCAGAGTGCGCATTTGTTATTCCAACTCGGCAGGCAACTGAGCCGTTGCCGGTAACACTAAAGGTTCGGGTTCCTGTTCGCTGAACAGAGCCAGTAAATCCATCGCATTGCCCTGCCAGACCTGGCCTTTACCACCCGCAAACAACTGATCGGCCAAGCCTTGCTTAAACTGCTGTAACTTCTGAACTTTTTCTTCAACACTATGCCGGACTATCAGCTTGTAAACAAACACCGCCTTGTCCTGACCAATCCGGTGCGCCCGATCCGTCGCCTGATTCTCTGCCGCCGGATTCCACCAGGGATCATAATGGATCACAGTATCGGCGGCGGTCAGGTTTAAACCGGTGCCACCCGCTTTTAAGCTGATCAGAAACACTGAATTGCCACCAAACTGGAAAGCATCGATTTGTTCCTGCCGTTTTTTGGTCTGGCCGGTCAATTTGCTGTATGAAATGTTCAGATACTGCAGTTCTTGTTCAATCAGGTTCAGCATACTGGCAAACTGACTGAATAACAGGATCTTACGGCCTTCTTCCACCATTTCAGGCAGGTTATCGCGTAACCATTGCAGTTTGGCATTGTGTTTCACCATTTTCGCCTGCTCAATCGGCACCAAGCGGGCATCACAGCAGGCCTGGCGCAACTTCAGCAGCGCATCCAGAAACTCAATCTGACTGGCCGCCACCCCTTTGCGTAAAAACAATTCCCGCACTTTGGTTTCCATCACCAGCCGGATACTTTCATACAAGTTGCGTTGATCCGATTCCAGTTCCAGCAACTGCAGAATTTCGGTTTTTTCCGGTAATTCGGTCGCCACCTGATTTTTGGTACGACGCAGGATAAAAGGCGCAATTTTGCGTTTTAACGCCGCTGAACGTTCGGCATCTGCATGTTTTTCAATAGGTTTACGATACACTTGTTGGAAATGCTGTTCTGTGCCCAGCAAGCCTGGTAACACAAAATCAAACAGCGATTTTAATTCGCCTAAATGGTTTTCCAGCGGCGTGCCGGACAAGGCCAGTTTAAAATCGGCTTTGAGCAGTCGCACCGATTGCGCCGCCTGACTGCCTGAATTTTTAATATGCTGCGCTTCATCCAAAATTACCGCACTGAACTGCCAGCGCTGATATAAGGCGATATCCCGCACCAGCAACGGATAACTGGTGACAATGATGTCGTAGTCACTGAGTTGGTCAAACCAATGCTGCCGCTTCGGGCCATACAGCTGCAACACGCTTAATTGCGGGGTAAAACGACCCGCTTCCTGCTGCCAGTTACCAAGCAGACTGGTTGGACAGACAATCAGCACAGGTTGCTGCAAGCGCCCGGCTTCACGTTCACTTTGCAGATAACTCAAGGTTTGCAGGGTTTTGCCCAAGCCCATATCATCGGCCAGTACCCCGCCCAGGCCATAAGTGCGCAGGAAACTAAGCCAATTTAAACCTTGTTGCTGATAAGGCCGCAACTCTGCTTGTAAACCCACCGGTTTGCTCACCTCGCTGATGCCGTCAAAATGATGCAACTGACTGCTGAGCCGTTCCAGCCGGCCAGCATTCAGGTACTGAATTTCCGCCGCGCCCGGCGGCGGTAATAACGCCGCTTTATAATCGGGCAACTCCAATAACAACGGCGTTTTTTGCAAATTCAGCAATTCAACAATAGTATCGATCAGCGGCTGGATCAGACTGACCGGCAGCGCCAGCTTGCCTTGCGGCAGACTGAGCCAGATATGCTGCTGACTGGTCGGCAAGCCATATTGTCGCAGCCACTGGGTAATCAGCGGTAACAGCGGCACTTGCTGACCATCAATATCGACCTGAATGCCCAGCTCAAAGCCGCCTTTTTTGCCATCCTGCACTTGTAAATAGGCCGGTGGCGTCAGGATATTCAGATTAAAATCTTCCGCTTGTTCTATCCGCCAGCCATCTGCCGTCAGATCAGACAGCGACTGCAATAACGGTTGCCATAATTCCGGGTTTTCCGGCCCATCCCCGACACTCAACAACGAAGGTTCAGGATCATCCGGTTGCGACAGCTCCACCAGCCCAAGTGCCAGCAGTCGTTCCAGAGCAGCGGTTTCAACAGCACGCTGACGTTTAATAAACACAGTGCGGCCGGGGCTGCTAATTTCCGCCTGCGACTGGGATAAATCCAGCGGCAGCAGATGTTCGGCGTAGGCGAAACTGAGCCGGGCAGCAGCCACTTTACCTAAAGCGACCACCGGCCATTGCCGCAGTTGCAGCACAGGCACAGGGGTGATATCCAACCGTTCCAGCGCCACGCCCGTTGGTACAGGCAAGCTGACTTTACCAAATAATTTCTGCAACTTACTGACGCTATCCTGCACCACGTCCAGCGGCACCGGCGGCATCCGTGATAACAACTTCAGTTCACGTCCGGTTAAATCTGTGGTTAAAGGCCCGAGCACAAAATGGGTGCTGTCCAGATAACAAGGTGGATCGGTATAAACAATTTCCAGCTCAGCGTCGTCGCCTAAATCCCACATCAACTGATGGCCGGCTTTGCCTTCCAGCCATTTTAATTGCAACTGGCGCGGCTGCCCTTGCTGCAGAGGATGGCGGGCTTCGCCAAAAAAGCAACGGCCAGTAGCGAGCAGTTGTTGCAACAACTGATAACCCCAGCCATCTTCTAACAGCGATTGTTCACGGATATTTTGCGAGCGGAACAGATTAATCAGCCGGAAGTCCTGTTCTTCAATCCAGTACGGCAGCAAATAACCGGAAAATTCATGCGGCCCAATGGTTTGACCTTTGGTATAACCACCTTTTTTATTGGTTTTGACCCGGCGCGGATACAGTTGTAAGCCGGACTGACCATAACTGAGAATGTACAGCACCACATCTTTCAGTTTCTGCACACTGGGATCCGTTTGATGCAGCCGTTCCACATCATGAAACCACTGATTTAACTGCCGTAATGGTAATTGCTGCTTGCCAGCCTGTTGCTGTTCATACACTTGTTTTAACTTCAACAGCACCGCCAGCACATGTTTACAGCGTCCACCAACCGGGCAAGTGCAAACATCGGTCAGCCGCCATTCGGCACCATGCGGTTTCAGCGACAGGTACTGCCGGTAAGGCGTCAGCGCTTCGCCCCACACCTGGGCAGTGATCTGCGTCAGCTCTTCGTTATATTCAAGTTTAATCACTTTACCGGCCTGCCAGTAAGCACGGGCACGCTGAAAAGTACCAGGATCAAACCACAGCTGCAGGGTGGCAGCGCTGATAGGAAAAACCGCGTCGGACATTAGGTCTGCAATACATTCAGGTCAGGGGGTGACTATGCTACCGCAAAAGCCGGGCTGGCCAAAGTCTGCACAGGCCATTCCAGCGCAATTTGCTGGAAAAAACTGCATTCGGTGGTTTTTTTCTCTGCCGCCGGGCTGAAGATTGCCGCAGCGACGGTATTTTTGTTATGGTGCTGTAAACATCCTCTTCTGATCTAAGGACTTTTCTGATGCGCGTCCGTTATCTTTCGTTGCTGCTGGCCAGCCTCTGCTCACCGTTGCTGTCTGGCCTGGCTTGGGCGGCTGAACAACATAAATACAGTATTCTGGTCGACAACGGCGTCAAAGCTGGCGAGCAGATTGTCGATATTGCCGATGATGGCAGTATCAAAGTCCGTTATATCTTCAAAGACAACGGCCGCGGACCTGAATTAAACGAACAGATCACCCTGGCCGCTGACGGCACCATTGCCAGTTATCAGGCTAATGGCAACTCCACTTTTGGTTCAGTGATTGACGAAAAATTCCAGCGCCAGGGTCAGCAAGCCAGCTGGCAATCCGGCAAGCAGCAGGGGCAAACCAAATTGAGCGGACCGGCCTTGTATCTGCCCGTGGAAGGTTCAGCCGAGATCTCCAGCATAGCGCTGCAGGCCATTGCCAAAAACGGCGGCAATAGTATTGCACTGCTACCATCGGGCACGCTGCAACAACAAAAAGTCAGCGAACTGATGGTCGAAAAGAACGGTGAAAAACAGCAAGTGCAGTTATTGGTGCAAACCGGCGTCGGGCTGGAACCGAGCTTTTTGTGGGCCACCACCGATAGCAAACCCAGATTATTTGCCAATATCGCGCCGGGTTATGCCACGCTGATTGCCGACGGCTGGCAACAAAACGCGACCAAAATGGCCGCGATCCAGCAGCAGGCTGAAACGCAGTTATTACAGCAACTGGCACAGGATAAAACCACAGCGCTGCCTGGCCTGACGGTGCTGCGTAACGTGCGGATTTTTGACAGCCACAGCGCCAGCCTGACCAAGCCCAGTGATATATACTTGTTACGCGGTAAAATCACCGCTATTACCCCAACCGGTACTTTGCAAACCGAAGTTGCCCAAAGTATCGACGGCAAAGGCCGCATTGTATTGCCGGGTTTATTTGATATGCACGGCCATTTATCGCGTTGGGAAGGTCCGTTGCATCTGGCGGCCGGGGTCACCACCTTGCGGGATATGGGCAATGATAACCAGACCTTACAGGCGATTATCGATGAAACCCGCGCCGGCGATCTGCTGGCGCCAAGCGTGGTCCCGACCGGTTTTCTGGAAGGCGAAAGCCCCTATTCAGCCCGCAACGGCTTTGTGGTGAAGGATCTGGCCGGTGCTAAAGCGGCCATTGACTGGTATGCCGCCCATGGTTATCACCAGCTGAAAATTTACAACTCATTCCCCAAAACCATTTTAAAAGATACCGTCAGCTACGCCCACAGCCGTGGTTTAAGAGTCAGCGGCCATGTGCCGGCCTTTTTAAAGGCTGAGGATGTAGTCGCCGCCGGCTTTGATGAAATTCAGCATATTAATCAGTTACTGCTGAATTTCCTGGTCAAGCCCGACACGGACACCCGCACCCTGGAGCGGTTTTATCTGCCGGCCAAACAAGTGGCAGCCTTAGATCTGCAGAGTCAGCCGGTGCAGGATTATATTCAGTTGCTGAAAAGCCGCGCTGTGGTGGTTGATCCGACCTTAGCCACTTTTGATTTCCTGAAAAAAGTCGACGGCACTGTGGGCGACCCATGGCAAGCCATCGTCAGCCACCTGCCGCCCGATCTGCAGCGTACTTACAGCACAGCCGAGCTGGATATCCCTGATGCCGCCACTGCAGCTTTGTATGCCAAATCCTATGCGAAAATGGTGCAGTTTGTCGGTATGTTGTATCAGGCAGGCGTAGTGGTCGTCGCGGGCACTGACGAATTGGCTGGCTTCACCTTACAGGGTGAGCTGGAACTGCTGGTCAAAGCCGGTTTAACCCCGGCGCAGGCCTTGCAGGTGGCCACTCTGACTGCAGCTCAGGTCAGTCAGGTCGCCGACCAAAAGGGCAGTATCAGTGTCGGCAAAGATGCCGATCTGCTGTTACTGGAGGCAGATCCAACCCAAGACATCAGCAATATCCGGCAGTTGACATTGGTGATCACGCAGGGCAAAGCCATTTATCCAACGGATTTATACCAGGCCATTGGCATCAAGCCTTTTGTCAGCGCTAAACCTGCCATCATCAAAACGGCAGTCACCCCAGCGCAGCAGACTGGTCAGGCTGGCCGCAACCACAAGCATAAACATTAAGCTGCAGCGCCGGGGCTGCGGCCCCGGCTGCAAACAAGCCAATTGCACTATTCTGGTAAACGTTGTAAAAACTCTGGCGGCAGCAGCCAAACCTGCTCAGGCCGGGCTTCGTGGGGGCGCTGCCAATTTTTACTGACGGATAAGGCGAGTTGACCTGTTTCTATTGACGCCGCCACCGCACAAAGGGTCACGCCATCCAGCGCGATAGCGACCAAACCAGCAGCGGATAAACTAAATAACTGACTGCCGCATGCTGCCCAGGGTTGCTGTGCGACCAATAATTGTCGTGAGCCTAATTGCACCAGAGTCTTTAGCTGGTGCTTTTTATCTAACACGTAGGATTGTTGCTGCCAGCGTAGCTGCTGTTCGCTGAGATCAGTTAACAATAACAAACTCCGGCCATGCTGCTGTTGTAATGGACCGGTTTCCACCGCCAACAACAGCTGATTGCCATGCTGCGCGGCAGCCTGATAACGAACAAACTGCCCGTCTGTGGGTTCGGCGAACAAGATCCGGCGCTGGCAAAGCGCTAAATCCAGCAGCCAGATATCTGCCGCCACCCCGGTAGCATGAGGTTGGAAAATCGTTGTTTTGCCAGCGGTTAACCAAGGCGATTGCATGCCATTCACACCGCTACTGATCACCTGCTGTGACCAATCAGGGAAACAGTGCAGAATTTTTTGTTGCACCTCTAAGGCAGCTTCAGCTTCCACATCGTGAAACTCAGTTTCTTGCACCTGTGCAGTGGCAGACAGATAATGAAATGTATAGAGATCCTCATCGCCATCCGAAACCGACAGTGCTAAGCCACTGGCAGCCCAGGTCATCTCAATAGCAAAAGCACCGTAGACTGCAATACCTGCGGTGCTGGTGGCGGGGATCACCGACTTGGCTGGCAACGATAAATCAACCGGCATCACAACAGCTTCAGTCGCGACCAGCGGCTCAGGTGAGCGCTTAGCAGGCACGCTCCGCTGATTAGCTACTGCCAGTTGCTGGCCATCCGGTGAAAACGCCAGCAACACAGGCTCACCTGCCAGGCTGAATGACTGCACCAGTTGGCGCGGCACGACATAATACGGGGTAGCTGTTCGCACAGTTTCGACGTTAAACAAGCCGCGTTGTGGCTGGCCGGCGTTGGCAAGCAGCGGTGCAGCTACCCAGCAGAGCCCACATGCTGCAACAAAGCTGCGCCACCACAGCAAATGAGCAAAATTTACTGCGGTTGATCTTGGTCGGATCAGGATCTTCATTGTAACCTCCATGTTAATAACGTGGCGGATTATCAACCCTGTCCGAAACAGAGTCAATGTGGAAACGACAAGGTCCTAACGCAAAAAAATGTTGCAACAGCAATTTCGGTCAAGCCTCCGTCACTGGCTGTCATTATGATAAAGCAAATACCACACAGGAATTTCAAATGGCAAACAGAGTAGTAAGGCTCAGCCAGGTGCTCGGACTGATTGACCAGCAACTGCTTGACCAACAACTGGAGAATAACCTCAATCTGGAGAGCCTGTGTGCTGAAGTTGGCTTGTCGAAGTATCATTTTCATCGCTGGTGCTCACTTTGTTTTGGCATGCCGGTGATGACCTTACTCAGACAATTGCGGCTGAAACGGGCAGCTTATCAACTGGCCTACCGGCCACAGCTCTCCATTATTGAAATTTCGCTACAGGCAGGTTATGACAGCCATGCCGGCTTTAGCCGTGCCTTTGGCCGTGCTTTTGCGCAAAATCCCAGTCAGTTTCGTCAAAACCCCGACTGGCAATACTGGCAAACCCAGTATCAAAAAGTCAGACAGCTAAGGACACGTACTATGGGCAATACTCTCAGTTATCAGGTTGAACTGGTCGAAGTGCCGGCCCTACCGCTGGCTGTGATGAGTCATCGAGGCGCACCACAGTTATTGGGCCAGACGATTCGCCACTTTATTGCCTGGCGCCGGGCCAATCAGTTGCCGCCTGAGCGCAGCCGGACTTTTAACCTGTTGTATGACGATCCCAGTCAGGTCAGTGCGGACGAACATAGATTTGATCTGGCCTGCAGTCTGGCACATTGGCCAGCCGATCGGCCATTGCCGGCAGCCATCGCAGCCGATGCCCCGGCGGTGTTCCGCTTGACCCTAGCAGCAGGTTGCTGCGCCCGGATCCGGCATTATGGCAGTGATGATCGGATTGGACAGGCCGTGCAGTATTTATATCAGCAATGGTTACCGCAAAGCGGCCAGCAGTTAGGCGATTTTCCACTCTTTTTTGAACGGGTTAAATTTTTCCCCGACGTCAGCGAAAGCGAGATGATCACCGATATTTATTTACCACTGCGCGGCGAGTAAGGTTCGGCCTTTAGCCCGCAGGCTTCCGGCCTACTCACGGCAGGACTGACTTAACTGCGTTTGGTGGCGCAGCGACGCCAGAACAGACCGGCGGCAACCAGCATCAACAGAGGCCAGGCCGGGCTTTCCGGTACAGCTTGCAACACCGGGTTGGCCAGCACTTTGACGTCATCAAGGAAATTACCGACAGTGCCATTGTTCAGCGAGGTAAAACGCAAAGTTGTGGTGGTATCAGTGGCAACAAAACTGGTTTTAAATAAGCTCCAGCTGTTGGTTTTATGGTCATCCACAATTTGATTTAAATCCGCGACTGTGACGCGGAAAGATTCGTTTTCACTGGCGCGGGCGCGATACGCAAACGACAGATCATAACGGGTACCAGTCACAGTGGTAAAAGGCTGAAAAATAGACCAGGCGCCACTATTACCGCCATCGGCATTCAGCTCGGCATGGATCAGGCCATCAGCCGCTTTCACATTATATAATTGGTGCCATAACTCAATGTTACTGCCTTGCCAGCCGCTGACTTTGCTGCTGTTCATCACAGTCCAGCTGTTTTTCGGTAAGTTATTGGCTTCAAAGCTGCCATTGAGAATCAAATTGGCGTGGCTGGCGACAGGTGCCAGCAGCGCAACAAATATCAGGGATTTCAGACTGAATAACTGCATCATAGCTCCGGACTGCTGGGGCGGCGATATTGCCTGTGCCGGGCATTTTACAGGCCTGACACTGGTCTGAACAGTATTATTTTTAAGCAGCGGCAAATTTTTGCCGCTGCTCAGTCAAGTCGGGTAGTCAAACCGGCGTTAAGATGGATTAGCCGCAGTTCTGGGCACAAACTCCAACACTGTGGCATTAATACAAAAACGCCGTTGCCCGGCCGGACCGTCTTCAAACACATGGCCTAAATGAATCCCGGATTGTGCAGCCCGAATTTCGGTGCGTTGCATGCCATAACGGTGATCCGGTTTTTCCAGCACCGCGCCGGCGATTGCTTTAGTAAAAGACAACCAGCCCGTGCCGGAATCAAAACGATCGCGGGTGTCAAATAAAGCAGCACCGCTCAGTTTGTCAATAAAAACACCATCCGGGGTATTTTTGAAAATTTCATATTGCTGACAAAAACGGCCATCGGTGCCTTCATCAAAGGCGACATTAAATGCCTCTGATTCACCCAGTTTAAAGTGACCCAAAGCCCGGTAAAAATCGGCAGCCGACATCGCGCCTTGCCGGCCAAAGACTTCTTTGCCGTCCTGCAAAAACAGGATAGTCGGGGTGGCCCAGGTCGGTGTCTTCAGCGTCAGCCCCTGTAACTGCGATGCCAACCGGAACGTGAGCGGAATAGTACCGCGATAATCGTTCGCTACTTGTTGTTTAAACTGCTCGCAATAAGGACAGTAGTCAGCAGCATCAATCACCAGAATCTGTTTGCCTTGCAGTAAAGGCATATTGTCCGGCGCTGCTGTTGCCGTGTTGACACTAAAACGCACCCCCGTCGAATGATCAGGGCAATAACCCATTGGGTTTTTCGCCAGATAATCCTGATGATAGTCTTCGGCCGGATAAAAGCGCTCAAGGGCTGCGACTTTAGTCACAATAGGACCGTAACCAGCGGCCTGATCCAGCAATTGCTGATAAGCAGCCTTGACCCTGAGCGCTGTCTGTTGCTGTTGCGGCGTGCTGAACAAAATAGTCGAACGATACTGAGTGCCAATATCATTGCCCTGCCGGTTCAATTGGGTTGGATCATGTTGTTCAAAATAAAACTGTAAGATGCGTTCGGTACTGATGATTTGCGGATTAAAAGTGACCTTCACCACTTCAGCAAAATTATTCGGATCCTGCCGGTATTTAGGCTGCGTGATCACCGCGTAACTTGGCGCTAAACCACGACCATCGGCATAACCAGACACGGCATCTAGCACGCCCGGCAATGCCTGATAACGTTTTTCTACGCCCCAGAAACAACCAGCCCCCAACACAATAGATTCTAACTGCACAGTGCCTGCCATATCCGAAGGCACTGCCATGGCTGCCGTTTTCAGCTCCATCTGACTGCGGCCAGGTAGTGGCCACACTAACAGGGTTACCAGCAATATCGCTGTTGCAGTGCAACAAGCCAATATCCAATCTTTCATCAGTCACTCCGGAACATTCATTTGCCACCCGTGGGCTGTTCATCAAGACCGGTGAAGAGGGTTTTTACATTCAACCAGGTAAATCAAGACCTGGCTCAACTGAGCAACAACCACAACATCAGGCCATGGCATAACAGCACCACCCTGGTCAGCCGCTGGCGTAATTTCAGATAAGCCGGGTGGTACAGTTGATCCAGGCCAAACCAGCGCTCACCAAGTCGTAAAGCCAGAAACAACAACAATTCGATGCCAATCAACCAGACATCAGGTAATAAGCCGGCCAGAAAACTCAGCACCGGAATACTGACGGCAAAGACTGCCAGCGGCCGCAGCGGTGCTTGTTGCGACCAGACCGGCCACAACACACCAGCCATAAAGGCCAGAATAATTGCGCTGTAACGCTGAAATAATGCCGGCGCCTGCAGCTCAGGCCAGAGTGGAAATGCACTGAGCAGTGTCAGTAACAGAAAAGGAATTAAACCGGCATAACCTAACACTTGTAAGAATTTCATCTGGCGCTGTTCTCATCTGATGCTGCACGAAGGAAGACTGTTGTTGCTGTGTAGTGACTATACGGCAACAACAGCAGATTGGATCCGGCCGCAGTCTGGCGTAGCCGTTGTTGACTAAGGCAGACTAAGGGCGATACCGACAAAAATAATGGCGCCCACATAATGATTGTGCAAAAAGGCGCGGAAACAGCCATCGCGGCCTTGTCGGGCCAACCTATGTTGATAGAAAAAACACACCAGCGTCAGCAGCAAAGCGATACTAAAAGGCTGGCCCAAGCCTGCTATAGCTCCAGCCCATTCCAGTAACGCCAGCATCGACAGTTGTAACAACGCAATAGCCCACAGGGTATAACGACCAAAGAACCGGGCGCTGGATTTCACCCCAATCTTTTCGTCGTCAACCTGGTCGACCATGGCATAAAAGGTGTCATAGGCCACAGTCCAGCATAAATTGGCGCCATATAACAACCAGCACAATAATGGCAACTGCCCCTGCACCGCCATAAAACTCATCACCATTCCCCAACTGAATGCTGCGCCCAGCACCACTTGTGGCAGTTGGGTGACCCTTTTCATCAGCGGATAACAAGCCGCCAGTGCCAGTGCCACCGGTGCCAGCAACACCGTCTGCCAGTCCAGCCACAACAACAAACTGGCGGACAACAACACCAACACGGCAAACAACTGCAAAGCCTCAACCGGACTGACGAGTCCGGCTGCCAATGGGCGGTTTTTGGTGCGCTCCACAGCGCCATCAAAACCACGGTCGGCATAATCGTTGATGACACAACCGGCCGAGCGCATCAGCAATACCCCAATAGCAAACACGGCAATCAGCGGTAAATCCGGCAAACCACCACTGGCCAGCCATAAAGCCCAACCCGTTGGCCACAACAGCAAATAGGTCCCAATCGGCTTATCCAGCCTCATCAGTTGTTGATAATAAGACCAGTGGCTGGCCTGTAATTGCCATTTCATCTAAGTATCCAGAGTTGATAAAAACACTTCCTGCACCAGCAATTCATGTTGTTGCACAGCAAAATAGGAACGTCTGCCCCAACATGGCCAGTTGACATCGTCGACCGCCGCCAGCTGTAAACCGTCGTGAAAATAGGCCACTTCAATCGCACTGCGTTGTACATCAGCTTGCTGGAAAATAACTTCCCCCAACGGCTGGTTGCCCAACTGGCTTAGCTGTTGTAAAGCCAGCACTGTACTAAGCGGTAACCAGCTTTGCGCAAAGACACAAGGCTGGCCAGCCAGCAGTAATAACACTTCCCGTTTGATGCCAATGGCTTGTTGCCAGCGCACCGCCAGTGCCGCCGGTAAAGCGGTCTGTTGTTGTTGCAGCAGTTGCAGGTTGAACGCCGGATCATAAGCCTTCAGCCGGGCAGTCAGTGAACCCGGACATAGCAGCCAATCGTGCCAGCCTGAAGGGATCTGATGCTGCTGCGGCAAACTCCAGCCAGAAAAATCAAAAATATTATCTACTTGCGTCATGGTCATCACAACTGCAGCCCATTCTGAAGGCGGCATCATAACAACTTCATCGGTTTTTTTCAGCAATGCCAGCTGCGCACAGTTAAATCTGCTGCCCTGAATTGCGCTCGCAGCCAAATCAATACATATTCACTGCACTGAGCGACAAAATCCGGCTCTTTGGCCCTGTTAACAGGATAGCCAGCCGCCACGGCCTCAGGTACACTTGTTAACATAATCAATCTGGTTTCACTCAGTGTGGTATCAATGAAAAATTTTACAGCGCTTATTTTGTTGTTTTGCTCAAGCCTGGTGATGGCACAACAAGCCGCAGCGCCTGCCGCGCCGGCTAAAGCCAAAGTGGTGTACTACGGCTTTGATCCTGACATTGTCACCAACTATGTCACCACCGGCCAAAAGAGTTTAGGTTATGTCAGGGTGACAATGGAGCTGATGATTAAAGATGAGAAATTTCTGCCGCTGGTGGAACATCATGAGCCCATGATCCTCAATGCCATCGTCAGTGTGTTTGGCAAAGAACAGGAAGATTCCATCAAGTCTCTGACCGGCCGCGAAGAAATCCGGATTAAAATTTTGAATCAACTCAATGAGCTGATGAAAAAAGAAACCGGTGCTGCCGTGGTGCAGGATGTGTTGTTCACTAAATATTTGTATCAGTAATAGCCCCTGCCGCAGGCATCCAGCGCGGCAGGCAATCTAGCGCTACCAGTCTAATGGCGCTGTGTGGCTGCAACCGGTTGCAATAGCGCAAAGGCCATACCGGCAAGCAAACCACTTAAATGGGCCCAATTGGCGGTATTGACCCACAGCAGATCCATAAAGCCAAGCAGCAGGAAAAACAGCGCCAAACCAATATCCCAGCGACTTAGCCGCAGCGCTTGCGCCGGGAAACGCCAGCCGTAGATCCAGATAAAACCAAGCACAGCATAAACCACGCCAGACAAGCCGCCGAAATGCTCACCTTGTAGCAGAAACTGCGCACAGTTACTCAGTAATGCCGCCGACAACGACATCAGCAGTAAAGGACCCGCCCCCAGTTGCTGTTCAATCCGGCCGGCAAACAACCACCAGGCCAGCAGATTAAACATCAGATGCGCAGCAGAAAAATGTAACAACGCCGGGCTGAGCCAACGCCAGTCCAGCCAGGACTGCTGCCACTGCGCCGCACTAAAAAACTTCAGCGCCTGATAAGTGTCGCCGGGCCAGACTTGTTGCAGGATAAATACCAGCACACAAAGATAAGCCACCGCCTGAGTCCAGAGTCCGGCCGCTGCACGCATCTGGCGCCACAGCTGATGCAGGCCTGAATCCATCGGTTGCGCCAGCGGCACACCATGCTGCCAGGCGGCAGCATTATATTTCGCCGCATCCGGCGCACTGGCAAACTCCTGCAGCGCAGTCAGTACTTCAGCAGCGCAATGGTCAGCGCTGTATAAGGCGATTAATTGCGGTTCTAAAGTGACCAGACTGACTTCCCAACCGCAACTCAGACAATAATCAGCAAACACCCGCGCCTGAGCAGCCGAGTAGAGTTCCGCAACTTGTTGCATCAGTGCTTAATCCTGGCTGCTGACATGAGGAAAATTATGTCGCCAACCTTCAAAACCGCCATCCATACTGTAGACCTGCTCAAAACCTTGTTGCACCAGATACTGCGCCGCCCCCCGGCTTGAGTTGCCGTGATAACACACCACCACCACCGGCTGGCTGAATTCATGTTGCTGCATAAATTGCTGCAAAGTGCCATTGGTCAGATGAAAAGCGCCGGCAATATGGGCTGCCTGAAAACTTTGTTCATCCCGAATATCGGCAATCACCACCTCACCTTGCTGTAATTTCGTCACGGTGTCGGTGATTGAAATATGCTGAAAATCTGACATCTGCGTCTCCACTGCTGGCTTTTGAAAAGCGCATGGTAGCGCAAAGCGGTAAAAATAGCAGCCGCAGAAAAACTTGCATTCATCGCATCAGGCTATTAACTTCATATTAACGATGCCAGATTGTTCTGGTTACGCCACCATCAATTCAGCGGGAGTCAAACGTATGTTCAGTCTGATCACTTTATTAATCATTGGGTTAGTGCTGCTTTATAGCATCGCCATCTTTAACGAGCTGGTGAAACTGAAAAATCGTTTTCAAAATGCCTTTGCCCAAATTGAAGTCCAGTTGCAACGTCGTTATGACCTGATCCCGAATTTAGTCGAAACCGCCAAAGCTTATATGGCGCATGAGCGCGATACGCTGGAAGCCGTGATCCAGGCGCGAAATACCGCTGCCGGCAATCTGAAAGTCGCGGCCAACAATCCCGGGGATAGTGGTGCCATTCAGCAACTGGCCGGGGCGGAAGCTGCGTTACAAGGCGCCATGCAAAAATTCAGCCTGGTGATGGAGGCCTATCCAGAGCTGAAAGCCAGTCTGAATATGCAACAACTCAGCGAAGAGCTGACCAGTACCGAAAACAAAGTGGCTTTTGCCCGGCAGGCTTTTAATGACGCCGTCACCAGCTATAACAGTTACAAACAAAGTTTTCCACCTGTGCTGCTGGCCGGCGCTTTTGGCCATCAGCAGGATGCCCGGCTGCTGGAATTTGCCGACAGCGCCCAAATTCAAGCCGCACCTAAAGTTAGTTTCTAACGCCGATGGCGATCGATTTTTTTGCCGCCCAGGATCAGGCCCGCCGAAATACCCGCTGGCTGGTCGTACTGTTTGGGTTGGCCGTGCTTAGTTTATTGCTGCTGACGAATCTGCTGGTCTGCCTGACTTTTGCCATCATGATGGCTGCCGACGAGCCAACGCCGGTGCTGACTGAACTGGCCGCAACACCGCAGTGGTCAGATTTGCCTTGGCCAGTGATAGGCATAACCAGTGCCCTGGTGCTGTTCGTCATCACTGTGGTTATCCTGCTCAAGCAAGCTGAACTCAGACAAGGCGGTCAGGTGGTGGCACTGGCGTTGGGTGGACGGCGCCTGGATCACCCGCAGGCCGATGCCGCCCAGTTGCGTTTACTGAACGTGGTCGAAGAAATGGCCATCGCAGCTCAGTTACCAGTACCACCGGTATATCTATTGGCTGAACCAGGCATCAATGCCTTTGCCGCCGGTTTTAGCGCTGCCGATGCGGTGATTGGCGTCACTGAAGGTTGCTTGCAGCAACTCAACCGCGAACAGTTGCAAGGCGTCATCGCCCACGAATTTAGTCATATTCTCAATGGTGATATGCGGTTAAATATCCGGCTGCTGGCTTGGTTGCATGGCATTTTATTTGTCGGCCATGCCGGTTACTTTTTGCTGCGCAGCGGTGCCGGCAGCAATGGCAGCCGTAAAAGTAAGGACGGTGGCGCGCCATTATTATTGCTGGCGCTTGGTCTGATGCTGCTCGGATATCTTGGCTCTGTGTTTGGTAACCTGATTAAAGCAGCGGTGAGCCGGCAACGGGAATATCTGGCAGATGCCAGTGCTGTGCAATTTACCCGCAATCCACAAGGTTTGGCCGGCGCTTTGCAACAGATTGCCCACCATCAGCAACATGGTCGTATCCAGCACCCGAATGCGGATGAGCTGACCCACTTGTTTTTTGCCGAAGCACTGCAGCGCTGGACCCAACTGTTTGCCACCCATCCACCATTATCCAAACGGATTGCCAGATTGCAGACCGGTTTTGACCAAGCCCAGCCGACGACTGAGGTTGCAGCTGTTGCGGCCAGCTCGCACACATCGGCGCAGCTCTCTGGTGCCTGTGCAGTTGCGCTCCAGACCACAACAGTATCATTGGCAGAATGGGATGCGGCATTGCTTGATGGCTGTCGCCAGGTGCGTGCTGCACCGGCCCTATTATGTTGTTGTCTGTTGGTGCCGGACTCATTAGATTCTCTTTTCGATCAGCAGATTAGCTTGTTGCAGCAGCATGGTGGCGCTGATTTTGTCAGCCAGTGCCAGCAGTGGTTACCCCAAGTCAGGCCACTACAACCCTTAAAGAAACTGCAACTATTTCAACTGCTGATCCCGACCTTAAAACAACTCAGCGCCAGTCAGTTTGCCCAATTACGGCAATTGGCGGCCGCGCTCAGTACCATGGACGGTCAGCAGGATTTGCTGGAATGGTCGTTGCTGAACTGGTTGCATTATTGTGTGCAAAACCAATTTCAGGCCGACAGCAGCAGCCGGCAGACTTTAGCGACAGCGTCGGCGCCGATATTACAACTACTCAGTGTTTGTGCCAGCCAGAATCCAACCGCTGCGGCCGGGCAAAGTGCCTGGCTGGTTGGTTTGATCCTATTGCAACTGCCTGCCACAACGGCACGACCGGCGGCCAGTCTGAGCAGCTTACAAACCATGCTACCGCAATTGCTGCGTTGTCCACCAGCGCAGAAAAAACTGTTATGGCAGATGTTAAACGCTGCTGTGCGGGCCGATCAGCACCAGCTCGCCAATGAGCAGTTATTGTTGCAGGCGATGGCGATGTTGCTGCACATTCCGGTGCCTTGGCCGGCTTGATCTGTGCCTGCGTCATACCCTTGGGTCATGCCGGGCGTAATTTATCCTTTAGCTATCTCGTCAGCTTAGGTAGAATATGCGCCTGTTTCTAAGTCGGTGGACCCCATGTCTGAACAACGCTTGTTTTTAGTTTACGACGCAGCCTTTGATGATATGGATGCTGAAGGCTGTCCGGCCTTTGGTTATGTGTTGTTATTCAGTGAACAGGATATGCAGGAATATCAAAGTGGTGAAAATCCGCCGTTTCCAGCCGTATCGCTGTTATTTACCGATCATGCCGATGGCAGTATCAGTGGTGATTTACTTGGCTGGGCCCAACTGGATGCTCAGGTATTTCAAACCTTCCCGTTAGGTTACTTTTTCATGCTGATGGAGCAAGCGGCGCAAGTGGCCATTAATGCCTACCGCCAGGTCGGTCATGTGCCGGATAAACTGATTGCCCAGCATCTGCCAGAGGATGATTTAATTCAGTTTGATGTCCAGTTTGGTGATTTGCAGTTGTCCGACAGTGATGCCGAATTGCAGTTGCAACAGCAAATGATGGCAGGCCGGCCCTACCTGGATTCATAAAGTCACAGTGGACCGGATCCGGTTAGCTGCCGCCGCCGTAGATAGCGTTTTTGCCTGCAGGCAGTTTTAATGACACATCACAAACTCAATTTGCCGGAAAAAATTTGCCCGCGCTGTGGCCGGCCTTTTAGCTGGCGGAAAAAATGGCAACTGAATTGGCCGCAAGTGAAATTCTGTT
Organism: Rheinheimera sp. B2H12; assembly: GCF_059620065.1. Classification (NCBI taxonomy): domain Bacteria; kingdom Pseudomonadati; phylum Pseudomonadota; class Gammaproteobacteria; order Chromatiales; family Chromatiaceae; genus Rheinheimera; species Rheinheimera sp. B2H12. The sequence goes on from NZ_CM184363.1 coordinate 4,723,521, forward strand.
CCGAGCGTTGCCGTCGCCAAAGCTAAGCACCTTGTCGCTTTGAACCGCTACAGACTATCTTTTAGGGTGCCCCCTACCCAAAAGCTTGGCGCTGGATATACTAGAACGATTTTCTGTGCTGGCCGCGCCAGCCCCATTTACACATTGCAGTCTGCTGCCGGAGTCTGGTGCATGGTTAAACCTATTGATATGTCTATGGTCGAAAACGCGTTGGCCGGTTTTACCATACCGCCGCAACCTGATGTGTTATTGCGGATCAAGCAGGAAATCGAACTGGAAGATCCGGATATCAATACCATAGCGACCTTAATCAATATGGATGTCGGTATTGCTGGTTTTACCCTCAAAGTCGTTAATTCCGCTTATTTCGGCTTAAGACGTAAAATCAGCTCGATTGAACATGCCTGTAAATATCTCGGATTGAACCGGGTGATCAAACTGGTCAGTAGTGTGGTGCTGAGATTTACTTTAAGTGACGGCCGCAGCGATCCTTTTACCCTGAAATTGTGGAACAGCGCGATGAATGTCGGCAGTGCCGCTATGCTGATTGCACAACAATTAAGGCTTGGCAGTGATTGTGTCGATGACTGTTATTCAATAGGCCTGTTTCACAACGCCGGTATTGCGCTGATCCAGGCGCAGTTTCCGGATTACGCCAAAGTGATGAAAGTGGGTCTGAGCAATCAACTGGCATTCTGTGATATCGAACAACGTTATTTCCATACCAACCATGAAACGCTGGGTTATCTGATTGCAGAAGCCTGGGGGCTGGCGCCGGAAATTGTTCAGGTGATTGCTTATCACCACTCCACCGAACAAATGTTGTTATCGACCGATTTATATGCCAAACGCTTGTTCGCCATTTTGAAACTGGCCGAGTATTTAACCGGCGAAGAAGCGGCTTTATTTGGTGTTGCCAACGAGCAGGAATGGCGACTGCATGGCGAGGCCATTCTGGATCTGCTGGAACTGGATGAAATGCAGTTACCGGATTTAGGCGATTATTTATTACAAAACGGCATTGAAAACCACTTCCACCGCTAACAGAACCATCCTCAGCACGGCAGTTTGCCGTGCTGAGTTCAGCTTTCAGGGCAACCGCCGCCACACTTCCCGTTCCACTAATTGACCCGCTTCATAACGTTCATTCAGCCAGCGGTCCTGCTGCAACTGAAATCTGAATTGAAACTGCTGGCCAATTAATGGCGCATACGAAGCAAATTCAGGCACTTCAATATATTGGTCTTGCAAAATGCGTACGCTGCCCGCTGCGGCGGCATAAAACTGGTTATTTTTATGGCTGACAAAACTAAAATGATTGCCGGCAACGACTTTAATACTTTGCATCCTGGCGGTGGCATATTCAATGGCCTGGCCATTCTGATAAACCACGCCGGACTCCAGGCGCCAACTCCCTTCTAACGGATGGGCTGCCGCAGTCGTAACCAATGGCATCAGGCTTAAGCCCAACAGACAAACCATCCTTTTCAGTTGCTGCAACAACATGCGGTTTCCTTTTGCTGATGGCTGACATCACTGTCGCAGCCAGTTTGGATTGATGAAAAAAACAGCTTACCCTGTGATCAGGTAGATTGCACTGCTTTTGGGCTACATCGCGATAGTCAGTCCAATCCGGCCGCAGATTGCACCAGCCTTGGGCAGTTGAATACGTATTCATCTTGTTGTTGCTGGCAATTCAAGTTATCAAAGCGGACACAACAACAAAGCTCAGCCACGCCGGTCCGGCACAAGCGCCGGGATCAGCCAAAGAGTTCATAATATAACCAGTAACTTAGCATCTGCTATGCTACAACTTTGCCTGCCACCTTCGCAGGCTTTGCAGACGGGGAATCATCATCATGCAGCAGGCAAAGCCTCAGCTCAGCTTTTGGCAAATCTGGAACATGTGTTTCGGCTTTTTAGGGATCCAATTCGGTTTTGCCTTGCAAAATGGCAACGTCAGCCGGATTTTTCAAACTTTAGGCGCCAGCATCGACGAAATTCCGATCTTATGGATCGCCGGTCCGCTGACCGGTTTACTGGTCCAGCCGATCGTCGGTTATTTCAGTGACCGCACCTGGAATAAATTAGGCCGCCGTCGGCCCTATTTCTTTTATGGCGCCGTCTTAACCACTATGGCGCTGTTTTTTATGCCAAATTCGCCCAGTCTTTGGATGGCTGCCGGCATGCTGTGGATTTTAGATGCGTCCATTAATATCACCATGGAACCGTTCCGCGCTTTTGTCGGTGACAATCTGAACCAGCAACAACGGCCGCTGGGTTTTTCGATGCAAAGCTTTTTTATTGGCATCGGCGCCGTCGTCGCCTCAGCCCTGCCATACATTCTGAATAACTGGTTTGATGTTGCCAACACTGCAGCTGCCGGCGAAATTCCGCCAGCGGTGAAATATTCGTTTTATGCCGGTGGTGTGGTGCTGTTTGCCAGCGTGCTCTGGACAGTGATGCGCTCCACCGAGTACAGCCCGGCACAACTGGCCGCCTTTGAAGCTGCCGAGCAGCAGCACAGCAGCACTGAACCGCTGAATCAGCGTTTTTACTGGCAAACTGGTACTGTGTTTGCGGTATTGGGCCTGGCAGCGCTGGTGCTGGTTTATCAGTTCAGTCTTGATCAGCAGTTGTATGTGTTAGGGGGGTGTTTACTGGCTTTTGGTCTGTTGCAGTATCTGGCCAGCCAGCTGAAAAAGCAGCACTTGTGCAGCAATACAACGGCCAGCCAAACGAACTCTGGCATGCTGGTGCAGATTGTGGATGATTTGTTCAGTATGCCGCGGCGGATGAAACAGCTGGCGGTGGTGCAATTCTTCTCCTGGTTTGCATTATTCGCGATGTGGATCTACACCACAGCGGCAGTAACCTCAGTGCACTATGGCAGTTCAGATCCAACCAGCGCCGCTTATAACGATGGCGCTGACTGGGTGGGTCTGCTGTTTGCGATTTACAACGGTTTTGCCGCCATCGCTGCCATTCTGATCCCTTGGGTGGTGAAACGCAGCTCGCTACAAATCAGCCACAGCCTGAACCTGATCTGTGGCGCTTTGGGCCTGATGTCGTTTTTGTGGATCAAAGATCCTTCCTTGTTATGGCTGTCGATGATTGGCGTCGGTATCGCCTGGGCATCGATCCTGTCCCTGCCCTATGCCTTGCTGGCAGATTCACTGCCCAGCCACAAAATGGGCGTCTATATGGGCATGTTTAACTTTTTCATCGTGTTACCACAGTTACTTGCGGCGGCTGTGCTTGGCAGCTTACTGAAAGTATTTTTCCACGGTGAAGCTATTTACGCACTGGCATTAGGGGCTGGCAGTCTGCTGCTGGCGGCCTTGTACGTACTGACGATTAAAAGTGATCACCATTGATAAAACTGACCTGTGCTGCTGACAGGTGTTTGAGGACCTTAAGATGAAATCTGTGTTTACCCTGACGCTGCTCAGCAGCGCTTTGCTGCTCACCGCCTGTCAGCCCGCGTCGCAGCAAGCTCAAACAGAGCCAAGCGCTCTGACGGCACCCGGAGCGCCAGGGGCGGCTTCAACCTGGTCTTATGCTGGTAAAACCGGTATTGGCACCTCCTATGAGCAATATTTGCAAGGTCAGTACAGCGATCAGGCTGCGACCGGGACTGTGTCCAAAGTCTGGTTCTCGCTGGCGCAGGGCATTGTGACCGAAACCATGTGGGGCCTGATCCATCAGGCACAATTACGTGAGTTACAGTTTGTGGTCAAAGGGGATGGTTTTGTTGATGAAGAAAAAACGGCCACCAGTAGCAACATCGACTACCTGCACAAAGATGCCGCCGGCCGGCCGCTGTCGCTGGCTTATAAAGTGGTGAATAAGGCCCGCAACGGTCAGTACGAAATTGAAAAACATATCTATACAGATCCGGACAGTCAGTCTCTGGTGATCCGCAGTTATTTCCGGGCGCTGGCAGACAATCTGCAAGTCTATGTCTATCTGGATCCAGCCCTTGGCAATACTGGCAGCAATGACAGTGCCAGTGTCAGCCAGCAACAAATTCACGCCAGCGAAGCGGGTCATCATCTGACACTGCAAAGCCAACCCGCCTTTATCCAGGCCAACGTTGGTTTTGTTGGCAACTCAGATGGCCTGACCGGGCTGAAACAGCAAGGTCAGCTGCAACACTGGTATCAGAGTACTGGCGCTACCGCTGGAAATGTCGCTGCCCTGGCGCAACTGCCAGCAGTCGCCAAGGGACAAACCGCACAGTGGGATCTGGTGCTGGGCTTTGGTCAGAACCAGCAACAAAGCCAACAAAGTGTCAGCAGTACCTATAGCCGTGGGCTGGATACAGTGCTGGCGAATTACCTTGGCACAGGCGATGCCATCGGCTGGCAGGATTATCTGGCGAGCTTGCCACAGTTAAGCAGCATGCAGCAAAACAGTATGGATCAAGGGAAATTACTGTACACCAGCGCTATGGTGCTTAAAGCGCAGGAAGATAAAACCCATGCCGGCGCCTTAATTGCGTCCTTGTCCAATCCATGGGGCGAAGTGAAATCGGCCGAAAACAGCCAAACCGGCTATAAGGCGGTCTGGCCACGGGATTTTTATCAGGTCGCGATGGCGATGCTGGCGCTGGGTGATACCCAAAGCCCAAAAGTGGCGTTTGAATATCTGCAAAAAGTTCAGGTCAGTAGCAGCACACCAGGCTATCAGGGCACCCCAGGCTGGTTTTTACAAAAAACCCATGTCGATGGCACCCTGGAATGGGTGGGTATTCAGTTAGATCAAACGGCGATGCCGATTATGCTGGGCTGGAATTTATGGCAGGCAGGCTTATTGGATCAAGCAGAACTTGATCAATGGTACCAACAGATGCTAAAACCGGCAGCAGACTTTCTGGCCAGGGGCGGCAAGGCCAAGCTGGACTGGAATGAGATTACACTGACGCCACCTTACACCCAGCAAGAGCGCTGGGAAGAACAAGGCGGTTATTCACCTTCTACCATAGCGGCCATCATCAGTGGTTTGGTGACAGCGGCTGATATTGCCAAAGCCTGCGGCGATCACAGCAATGCTGATGTCTATCTGACCAAGGCCGATCAATACTCGGCTGAATTAGAACAGCTGACGTTTACCAAAAATGGCAATCTGCAACAAGCACCAAGCGATGGCCAGTATTATCTGCGGATCAACAGCAATAAAGATGTGGCTGATAAAAGTCTGCTGGAAGATCGCAATGGTCAGGGCCAAATCAATGAAAGCGATGTCATCGATGGCGGCTTCCTGGAACTGGTCAGGTATGGTGTGCGCCGCGCCGATCACCCGGCAGTGCTGGCGACTTTAGGCGAACTGGACGATCAAAGCTTGCCGGATGCACTGCGGGTCAAGTATGAATTTAGTTTTGCCGGCGTCGAAGGCAAACTGCCAGGCTGGCGTCGTTATGGTCTGGATGGTTATGGCGAAGATATCGTGACTGGGCTGGGTTATGCCACAGGCGCTGGCGATAGCAATACCGCCGGTCAGCGTGGCCGGGTCTGGCCAATTTTCTCCGGCGAACGCGGCCATTATCAACTGGCGTTGTTACTGCAGCAAAAAACCGACCCGCAGCAACAGCTAACTGCAGCCCAACTGCAGCCACTGCGACAGAATTATGTGCAAGCAATGGAAAAATTTGCCAATGCCGGCATGATGTTGCCAGAGCAGGTTTGGGATAATGTCGGTGCCAATCAGCATTATCAATATCAGTCGGGTCAGGGCACCAATGGCGCTACACCACTGGCCTGGAGCCATGCTGAATATATCAAGTTACTGCGCTCAATCCAGGATCAGCGGGTCTGGGATCAATATCAGCCAGTGCAACAACGTTTTATGGCAACCCCCTAATATTCGTCATGCTCAGGACCAAGCGCTAACATTATTATCAATCCGGAGGCATCAGATCCGCGACCTTGCAACTGATGCTTCCTTGCCACAACAAGGGTCTGATCTCAGTTACGATCAAATATTGCCAATTTTTCCTCTCTTAACCCCACAATACTCCATTCAACATTACGAATGTAATGGTTATGTGTAGAAAGTGAAACTTCCACAACCTGTCACATTTTGTGTCACCCGATTTTATGTTCGATTCATAGTAAGTTAAATTCAAGCTTAAGACATGTGTTGTCATTGTTTGCTGCGAATTTATGAAAATATCCTTTAAAATTAACATTTTAACATAGATCCCAGCTATGCGTATCACTTCAAGTTCAAGTATTTTAGTTTTCAAATAATTGATATTTTCGTGATATTTGTTTTTTTGCTTCCATTTTTTATTTTAATCAAATTACACTAAAGTCACCAATGAATGACTAAGCATTTTCAATTTACGTCATTTTTATTTACAGAAATAAAAACGAGGCTACCGCAACAGATGAGTGTATCTGTCATAAAAGCGAAAATACGGATGTGTATTGATGAGGATGCCTTAACTAAGGCTATTTATTCTGAAGTCAATCATGGAAAATTTATCAAGCGTAGCAACATAGGCGGATGGCACTCAACATATAAATTACATGAAATTGAAAATGAACACTTTAACCAGCTGTCTGTTCAAATACTAGATTTCTGTAACCACTTACTGCTTACGAATTGTTCTTCAAAGCATTCGAAGAATTTTGTGCTTTCACAGTTTTGGTTTAATTTAAATAAATCGGGTCATTGGAATGCACCTCATAAACATTTGAATGAAAACACATCTGATGATTCTTTAAATTCTTGTGACTGGTCGGGAGTGTATTATTTTAAAAACGGGATCGATGACTGCTCTCAAAGCTATGGTGGCGAATTGATTGTTTTCCACTCTGATAAATTAGGCATGGTTAATCATTTGGTAATAAAACCGGAAAAAGATCTTCTAATTTTGTTTCCTTCATATGTTCTACATATGGTTGCACCTCTTCATAGTAATTTAGATAGAATTTCTTTTGCCTTCAATATATCAGATAGGTCTTAGCATAATGAATAAATTATCGATTGATATAATTCTAAATTATGAAAATAAAAATGTAGTCGAATCTTTCTCTAAAAAATACAAAATAAATTTCAATGACAGTAAAAAAATATTCGAAGACATGCTCCGTTTTTTATATCTCGGCCATTACTGCAACAAAAATGGAATTGAAATAAAATTGTTTATCGACCACTCAATTGCGATCATAGATGAAATGTGGCACTTATTCATTCTCCACACACATGATTATCATTCATTTTGTGAAAAATATTTCGGTTGCTTTATACATCATACACCGACATCGGTTTCAGAAAAAATATACTTTTCTGATTTAACTTCAAAAATGAGTAAAGAGGATGTAATTGCTCTTCTTCAAGAAAAGAAAAGACCTTTTTATTATCTTGTTTACGAATTTTTTGGAGAAGAAGTATTTAAGCGTTGGTTTGTCTATTACAAAAAGTACTCATTTATTTAATTTAACAAAGGAAATGTTATGTCCAATCAAAAAATTGAAGATAAAATTGAAATGGTTGAGGAAGTTATTTTAGGGGTAATCGAACACTCCTTACTCGAACACGTCAGCGGTGGTGCGGAAATGTGTCAATATTCGTGTAGTTTACTTCAGGGGCAGGAAAAGTGTCAGATTGACTTCCCAGTTTTACCACCTAATCTTGAAGCTTAATTAGAGTGGATACGCTTCTCTTATAAAATGGTTGATGGATTGCCATATGCAGTCTATCAACTTTTTATAGTTCCTGTTGTTGGAGATATGTGAGAAATTAAATTTTTTCTAGGCATCAACAGCAGCGCTCTGATTTTATTTGATGGTATGATCTCGAGCGTTTATCGGCTAATGCTGATATTTATATAGGAACTATCAGCTAAATATTCCCATGTGATCTTTCTCTTTAATTATGAATAATATGTTAGATTCAAAAGCACCTACAGATGCATCGTTCCAGAATGCGCCATATTTCAATAACTTTGCTTATCCAGTCACGACAGCCTTCGTTGGCCGTGAATTCTCATTAGAATACAACATTAACTTCTGATAAAGCGGGCTGGAACAGCCCGTCTTTATGTCAGATTGTTTCAGAGAAGACCTTGGTCTTCTCTTTCTTTTTTGAACGACCAGGCTTTTAGACGCCGTTTAATCCATATCAATGCCTGATTTACCAGCGATGTTGCCGCCACAGTTGTTGCTGGGCTGGCGTCAGAAAGCTCCAGCAGATAAACCGGCTTTGTTTATTGCCCTGCGCCATCTCTACCAGCCGCGATTCTGTCACGCCCAGCGCACGCAATTGCTGCTGTATCGCTGGTAAATGCTGTTTTTTCGCCACCAGACAACTAAACCAATACACCTGATGACCAATCGACTGACTTTGTTGGATCATCCGGCGAATAAATTCAGCTTCCCCACCCGGACACCAAAGTTCATGCGATTGTCCGGCAAAATTCAGCGCCGCAGCATCAGCGGCTAAGCCAAGATTTTGCCTTTTACGGGCGCTGCCCAAAGCAGCTTCTGTAGCTGAACTATGAAAAGGCGGATTACATAAAGTGACATCAACATAATCACCGGGCTTGAGCAAGCCATCGAAAATGGCCTGGCTGTCCGGTTGCGCCCTGAGTTCAATTTGCGCTTGCAACTGATGTTGTGTAATCAACTGCCGGGCATGGGCCAGTGCCGTGCTGTCAATATCACTGGCAATAGCCCGCCAGCCAAGCGCCCGCACTGCTAATAGCGGATAAATCAGATTGGCACCACAGCCAATATCCAACACCGTCAGATGGCGGCGTTTCGGCAACTTGCCCTGATGACTCTGTTGCAGCAGGTCTTGTAAATGCAGCAGATAATCCAGCCGCCCCGGCACTGCTGGGCATAAATAACCTTCGGGTAAATCCCAGTGACTGAGCTGATAAAAATGTACTAATAGTGCCTGATTCAGCGCTTTGACCGCTTTAGGATCGGCAAAGTTAATGCTGGTTTCGCCGGCGGGGGTTGTGAGCAAAAATGCCGATAAAGCCGGTACTGACTGACATAAAGCGGCAAAATCATAACGTTGATGCGGATTGGTCGGGTGCAGCGTCGCGGCAGCAACTGGGACTAAAGTTGGTTTCATAGAACAATACCAGCAGAATTAAACGGGATTGGCGCCACAAGACTGGCGAACAATAATTTTCGGTTCGATTTCGGTCTGGGCTATACCTTGCTGGTTAATCAGCCGTAATAAGTTGACCACCAGCATTTCACCGGCCAGCGTGGTATTTTGTTGAATAGTCGTCAGCGCCGGCGACGAGAAGGATGCCACCGGAATATCGTCAAAACCGACCACGGCAACATCTGTCGGTACATGCAGGCCTTGCTGTTGCAGCGCTCGCATCACGCCGATGGCAATTAAATCACTGGCGGCAAAAATAGCATCCGGCTTAAAACCACTGGCCAGCAAGGCCAGCGTGGCACTAAAACCAGCTTGTTCAGTCGAAATAGCAGCGTAATGGGGCACCTGCGCCGGATCTATGCCCTGCTCGGCGAGTGCCTGAATATAGCCTTGATAACGTTCAAAAAATTCCGGACTACCTTCAGAAGCATTACCAATAAACGCATATTTTTTTCGCCCCAGCCGCCACAGATGTTCGCCAGCTAATCGGCCGCCCTGCTGGTTGTTACTGCGGATGGTAAATTCGGGATGTCCTTCAACTTTGGCGCCCCAGCAGACAAAATGAGTTTGTTGTGCCAGTAACTGATGGAGTTTTTCTTCGTAATCCATATAGTCACCGTAACCAAGCAAAATAATACCATCGGCTTTTTTGCTGTCTTCATAATCGGCATGCCAATCGTTGCTGAGTTGCTGGAACGAAATTAATAAATCATGGCCTCGTTTGGTGCAAGCCCTGGTGATGCTGCCCAGCATCGACAGAAAAAACGGATTAATTTGCGACTCATCGACGGTTGGATCTTCAAATAACAACAAGGCCAGGGTTCCACTGCGCTGCTTGCGCAGATTACTGGCATTTTTATCCACTTTATAATTGAGTTGTTTGGCAATGGCAAAAATTCGATCTTTGGTTTCCTGATTCACCGCCGGACTGTCGCGCAAAGCTCTGGATACCGTGGATTGTGACACCCCGGCCTGGTAAGCAATATCAAATGACGTGGCTTTTCCTTTCATGAATAAAGCTCCATCAGCAGAGGGCAGGAACAGATGAGACAATAATACGGACTGAAAGACACTGCAGTTACCTTAGACCAAAGCCAAAAACCGTGCACAACGACAAGTTGTTACACAGCAGCTAAGGTGCCATAACCAGGCACAAAAAGGCAAGCAAAGTACTAAATATGCTGGGAAGGGGTCGTTCGCTGCACTGTAGTTGTGGGCTTAATGCTAGGTGTTGGCTTAACCGCAGCAGTCAGTTTAACGACAGGCTGAGTGGTTGCCAGAGGCCGGACTTCTGGTAAATGTGAACATGAACCCAAAACATGCAACAGCGTAAATGCCAGTACTTGATTTCTGATCACCACAACAGGATGTGGCAAAGATTTAAGCTGTGTCAAAAGAGCCTCCTGGCGGACAAAAAACGTAGATTCAGTGTAGAAGCAAAATCCAGAGCGGAGTGTAACAAATAAAGTGGCATTTTGTGAAATATTGTTATTATGACTGAAGATATTTCTGCTCAATGCTAAAGTAGCAGCATGATTGATCAACAAGAGCCTGAAGTATGCGCCTGTTGCTAATTTTTTTGCTTTTTCCGGTACTGGCTTTGGCCGATTGCCGCGAAACTGCCGTTGCTAATCCGAACTGTATCGATACTGACAAACTCTATATCCGACTCGGCATGGGCTTAGGTCACAGATCAAATCCAGTGGCAGGTGGACGGAATTTACCTTACTGGTTATTACCGGATCTGAGTTATTACAGCAAACACTGGTTTTTCGACAACAGCACTCTCGGTTATAGCTTTGAGTTAACACCAGCCTGGCAGCTGAGTATGGTCACTCGACTGAATGAAGAAAAAGGCTATTTTCAGCGCGCGCATGCCAGTAATCTGTTGAATCGTTTTATGGTCAGCAATGCAGAAATGGTGGGCCCGACGCTGAGAAATAAGCAGTTGCAGCCGCTTAGCATCAATGATGTCAAAACCAGACCTACAGCGCTGGATGCAGGTCTGCAACTGGACTGGTTTTTACCGCAACTGCAACTACGGGCGAATTGGTGGCATGATGTTTCAGGGAATTACCAGGGACAACATGCCAGCCTGACCCTGCAAAAGGGTTGGCAGCAAGGCCAGCTTCACTGGCAATTCAGTTCGGCTTTATACTGGAAAAGTGCCGAGTTGATGCAAACCTATTATGGCGTGGATGAAGTTGGTTATGAAATGTCATATTATCGGCCCAGCGATAGCTGGCAACCCGAATTAAAGCTGATGGTCAGTTATCCATTATCAAAACAGTGGATAGGCCTGGTGTTTTATCGTTATCGCTGGCTGGATAATGCGATGACGGACAGCCCGCTGGTGCAGGAAAACAATATACGTGGCTGGTTTGTTGGCTTAAGTTATCAGTTTTTTTGACATGGAAGTAACCTAGTAGTGATGCCGTATCTGAGTCTGTTGGTCCTGACCTTAACTGCAGCAGCCCCCGTTGCTGCAACTGCATTGCCTGTACAGACTACGCCACAGACGGCTGCTGCAGCTTGTCCGGATCCTTTATGCTGGCAGGTCACACCACAAGTCTGTTTGGTCGACCAACAACAGCAATTGTGCCAGTTGGAGTTGTCATTATCCTGGCAGAGCCAACAACAACTTTCCTTATGTGTTTATCTGGATCAGCAGCAACTTTCCTGCTGGTCTGCGCAGCGGCAAGGTCAGCTGAAATCAGCAGTCGGTCTGACAGGACCTGCCATACTGCAATTACGTGATCCAAAACAGCAAGTGCTGCTCAGCCAGCAATTAAATGTATTAAGCCGTCAACCTGAGCGCCGACGCCGGCTGGTGGCCCCCTGGAGTGTATTCTGATGCAGAGAATTTTAGTGGTGGAAGATGATCAACGGCTGGCATCCCTGATGCAGACCTTTTTGCAGCAAAATGGTTTTCAGGTCCGGCTGGAAGGCAATGGTCTGCAGGCCGAAGCCAGCTGTCGCGAGTTTCAACCCGATATCATGGTGCTCGATTTGATGTTACCCGGCATGGATGGTTTTGCCATCTGCCGTGCGGTGCGGCCATGGTTCAAAGCGCCGATCCTGATGCTCACGGCTAAACAAAGTGATATTGATCAAGTGCTTGGTTTAGAGTTAGGGGCAGATGATTATGTGATTAAGCCGGTGGAGCCCCGAGTGTTATTAGCCAGGATCCATGCCTTACTCAGACGCAGCCAACCAGCCGTCAGTCCGGATGAGTCCTTATTGAACTTCGGCAAGCTGCAGTTAAATCAGGCGTCACGGGAAGCTTATTTTGCCGGCCAACTGGTGGAACTGACCAGTTATGAATTTGATTTACTGTGGATGCTGGCCAGTAATGCCGGTCAGACTGTGCGCCGGGAAGCGATCCATAAACAAATTATTGGCCGGGAGTATGACGGCCTGGACCGGACAGTCGACGTACGGGTGTCCCATCTGCGCAGAAAACTTGGTGATAATGCCGATACCCCTTTTAGGATTAAAACAGTCTGGGGCAAAGGTTACTTGTTCGTCGCTGACGCCTGGCACTGACATGCGGCGGTTGTTCCTGCATTTTTACCTGTTCATGTTGCTGGTGCTGGTGGGTATTGGCAGCAGTGTTGACCGGCTGTGGCAACAAAGTCAGCTGCAGGAAACGCCAGCTTGGGTAACGATGTTAGGACAAAGCCTGGCCTATCAACTGACCCAACCTGAGGTCACCCCACAAGCGGTTGCCAGCCAGCTTGAACTGCCACTGAGCAGTCTGGCGCCAGATGCGATTGGCTGGTCGCCCTCTGAACAGCAAGCACTGGAACGCGGCCAACTGGTGCCTTTATTCAGTGACAGTCAGCTATTTTTTTACCAGTTGCAAGCTGAACCGGAACTACTCTGGCAATTTGGCCCTATTGCGCTGGATGCGCCAGCCCAATATGGTCATTGGTTTACCGCATTATTTTTTGTGTTACTCGCTATTGCTGTGGCTTTATGGTTATGGCCGTTAGCCAGGGATATCCAGCGTTTACAACTGCAGTTACAGCAATTTGGCCAAGGCATGCAACTGCCGGAGCAACCACTGCCCCCCCATTCATTGCTGGCGCCTATCGCCCATAGCGCGCAGCAAATGGCTGAACAAATCCGGCGCCTGATCAGTCTGCAACGGGAGATGACCCACGCCGTGTCTCATGAATTACGCACACCATTGGCCAGACTGAGTTTTGCGCTGGAAATGCAGCCGATGCCCGAAGCTGACAAACAAGCCATGCAACAGGATTTACAGGAGCTTGATCAACTGGTGGATGAAATGCTCGATTACGCCCGTATGGAAACACAAGTGGTGACCCTGCAGTTTGAGCAGGTCAATCTGACTGAATTACTGCAGAATTTACTGGAAAAACTGGCATTGATCCCAGGACCGCAGATCCAGTTGATCGCGCCGGTGGCGGTCAGTTGTTATTGTGACGGCCACTATCTGGAACGGGCTTTACAAAATTTGCTGGTTAATGCCAAAAGATACGGCCGTCAAACTGTGTTGTTGTCATTAAACACTGCACAACAACAGTTGCAGATCCGGGTCGAGGATGATGGTCCTGGTATTCCGCCTGAACAGCGTGAGCATATCATTCAGCCTTTTGTCCGGCTCGATCAGAGCCGCAGTAAAGGCCACGGCGGCTTTGGTTTAGGTCTGGCGATTGTCAGCCGGATTATTGACTGGCATCGCGGCAGTTTGCAGATCAGTGATTCAGCCTTGGGTGGCGCCTGTTTTACCCTGCAACTCAACAAAAGCGCAACCGCAGCTGCGCCAGTGACCCCTGTTATAAACCGAGGTTAGACAAGAAATCGTCATCCACCATATCGGCAGCGGCAGCCGCCTGATCACCTTCTGCTTTGGCCTGATTGGCATTGGCCAGAATATCATCGACATTTTCATGCGCTGCTTTTTCAAAATCATGCAGCTGAATAAACTCAGTTTTATCCATCGCCAGCTCCATGTAGAAAATATTATGCAGCGGCGTGCTAAAGGTCACCCGACGGGCTTGGGGTTGATCCAATTGGGTATTGATCAGGATCTGGACCTGTTTGTTGATCGCCATCATTTTCGGCTGACTTTGGTTAATCGAGGTATGTAAATCCAGCCGCACTCTGTTGGTGAAATCACCCACGATCTGGTTCATCAGTTCACCCATCACGTTACCCACTTCGTCCGAAGTGTGGAACTGTGCCAGTTCTGATTCAGGCATCCCCATACTCATCATATACTTACGGTAAATTTCCAGCGCGGCTTCGGCGGTGAAATTGATAATCACCAAACCTGAGAAACCGCCGTCAAATAACACAAAACAACCCAAGTCCGGTCGCAAACAGGTTTTCTGAATCTTCTGTACCATCGGCGAGTATGCAACCTGAGCATTGCCAGCAGCACCCAGCACCTGGGTCACCGAAGAACAAAGGGTGATTAAAATTTCATCTGTGGTAATGACTGTATTCTTTCTCATGGAGGCTCCTGACTGGCCCGGGCAAATAAGGCTGCTGACTGCTTATAGCCTGGGCATATTGCCCGGTATAAACACACATATAAACGACAATTGCCCGCACCTGCCACGGTTTGACGGCAATGAAAACAAAGATGCGAACGGCTTACAGGAACAGATCAATTGTCGGTATGCATCAAATACTAAGCCAGCCTGTGCCAGCATGCAACTTTGTCGCCAAATTGTCTGCAAAGCCCCCTTTGCGAACAGCGCCTGTTGCGCTATCGTGGCGGTGCGCTTTGGGCTCAGCAAGGAGAAGTTTCAGTGCCGTCTGTGGGTGATCGTAAAGCCAGTCATTCTTATGTTCGCCAGTTACAACAACTGATCGATGATTTATTGGCCAGTGGTAAATTCCAGCAGTCTGTTTATCAGAGTGCAGCGCAATATTTCAGTGCCGACCCACAACAAAAACAACAACTGAACGCACAGGAACAACTCTGGCAGCAATCACAGGCCGATTTATCACACGCCACCGCTAAAACAGAAGCCACGCTCATCGCCAAAGTACAGCAACAACGCGAGCTGTATCAGAAAGCTTGTCAGCAGTACCAACTGCAGTTGCAACAGCGCTATGAACAACTGGAGCTGTTGTGCCACAAAATTTTACGACTCAGTGAAGGGAACAGTCAGGAAGAAACTATCAGCCGGTCCTCCCGCCTGCTGGGCTGTCTGCAGTTAATGGCGCCCAGCAATGGTGACTTTATTGCCACGGTACAGCAAAAATATAAGCCTTTTTATAAAGCGGTATTAAGCTTGCGCTTGCTTGATCATGCCCTGCAGTACCAGTTGATCGCCGACCCTTATCTGCAACAACAAGCCAGTTTGCGCCATAGCGGCGCTGATCCGGAACAATGCCCGTTCCGGCAAAATGTGCAGATCCCGTTATTAATGGCACTGTTACTGCAGGATATTGGGTTGTGTCTGCCTGAAATCCGGCAATTGTTTCAGGGGCCCGCCGGTGAACCGTTACAACAGCGCGAATTCAGTCAACTGGAGCGGCAGCAATATTTGCAACTCAGTCTGGATACCGCTTTACAGTACCTGCAGCATGGCATGTCGCAAGGCCCATATCGTGGTCATAGCAAAACAGAAAGAGCAGACTACCAAGCCGCTTACCAGCAACGGATCCTGTTCAGTTGCCGTTTATTACAAGCCGCGGCGTTACCGGGCGATGGCCTTGGCAACCTGCTGAAAATTCCACAAGTCTATGCCTCGGCCGTGTTGCCAGGTCGCAACAGATTTAACTATCAGGCCTTGCCCAAAGTGGCGTTGATCCTAAAAAATGGCGCCAGACAAGGTCAATACGATGATCAACTGGTCAATGCACTGTTGACCATCACCGGTATCTTTCCGCAAGGTTACGGGATTGTATTTCTGCCCAAGGATGCCGACGGTGTATCACCGGATCGCTACGAATTTGCCATCGTCAATTCATTGTACCCGGCTAAACCTGAAGTACCGGTTTGTCGGGTAGTCAGCCGGAAATTGCAGTTTCGCAGTAACGGCATCAACTGTACGGTCAGCGTGGCGCAAAATCTGTATTTTAAACCCGCACGCCAGCAACTGGCGGTGATGGCGCCAGCCCGACTGAAAGAAATACTGCAGAAATTATCTGCCAGTGCTGACACTGAACCGGCACGCTATCAGTTACCCAGATTCTGGCACCCAGACTTGTATTTTGCCGATCCAAAACATCAGAATTTATGGAATAAAGCAGAGCTGCTGGAGAACTAGCGTCAACAGGAACTGCGGATAGCAGCAGCGCCGCCAAATTATAAAATCGAAAAATAACTGCTGTTAATCAGCGAAAATATGCGATTTTTTGCATTTTCTGTTTCAGCTACACTAGCCGCCTGTTTGTTAGATAAAGTAATCCAGCATGAACCGTCCGTCCCCTTCTTTGCCTCTGATGATGTTATTTGCCGCTGTCATTGCCACGACACCGCTGGCCATAGATATGTATCTGCCGGCCATGCCACAACTGGCGCAAAGCCTGCAAACTGACAGTGTGATGGTACAACAGTCACTGAGCATTTTTCTGGCCTTTTATGGCATTGGTATGCTGCTGTTTGGACCCTTAGCCGATGCTATTGGCCGCCGCCCGCTCGCACTATGGGGTCTGGCCGGCTTTACGCTGGCCAGCCTGCTGCTGAGTCAGACCAGCCAAATCGAATGGTTCCTCGGCTGGCGAGCGTTGCAGGCACTAGCTGGCAGCGCTGCCACTGTGGTGATCCCCGGCATCATTCGGGCTATTTATCAGGAGCAAACGGCTAAAGGCATGTCTTATGTCTCCATGATGATGATGTTAGCCCCGCTGGTGGCACCTGCTATCGGTAGTATGGTGCTGTTGATTACCAGTTGGCACTGGATTTTTGTGGTGCTGGCCTTGTACGCGGTGATCACAGGTTTGCTGGCCTACCGTTATCTGCCGGAAATCAGCCAGCAACATGAACGCAACAGCATCGATTTTTTTGCCTCTTACAAAGTGGTGTTTTCACATCGCAGCGCCAGGCCGATGATCGCGATTTCAATGTTCGCATCTTTTAGTTTTTTCTGTTTTTTAACCGCGGTACCTTTTGTCTATATTGAGTTTTACCACGTCAATGAACAGACTTTCAGTGCGTTATTTGGCTTGAATGTGGTGATGCTGATCCTGGCTAATCTGCTGAACAGCCGGCTGGTGAGCCGCTTTAGCAGTCAGCAGATGCTCAGTGCTGGCTGGTACAGCGCCTGCTTGTTTGCCGCAGGTTTACTGCTGGTCAGTCTGCTGAATTTACCGCTGTGGTGGACAGTGGCGATGATCGCCCCCTTGATGGGAAGTCTGGGTTTAATTGCCACCAATGCTGACGCACTGATCCTGATGGCTTTCCCGCAACACAGTGGCACCGCCACAGCCGTGATTGGCACCTTGCGATTTGGGGTAGGTGCATTGGCTGGGCCATTACTGGCGCTGACCGCCAATGGCACTATCGTACCTTTTGCGGCGCTGATGTGCAGTGGCGTGCTGGCAATTGCCGTCGCACGCCGTTATATCAGTCTGCCACATACTGCCGCCTGATTCAGCGCGGCAGCCACTGTTCCTGCACGTTCAGGCCACGGTGCCACACCAGTTGCCATTGGCCGCCAGTCGGTAACGCCTGACTATCGCGACAAAGCTGGCCTGAAGTTTCCTTCAGCGCCAGCGCTGTGATCTGATCAGACTGATGATGGATCAGACTCAGGCTCAGACCTTGCCGGGCAGGCCAACTGACACAGACTTCATTGCTGCGTTCCTGCACATCTGCGACTGGCACTGTGCCCGCAAGCGATTGAGCCTGGGCACTGACATCTAACTGGCTAACCAACTGCTCAGCGCGCCATAACTCAATCCGGCTGATGTCCTGCAGTGGTATCTCAAAGCGAAACGGCTGAGCCCGCGCAGCCGTGGCCGGCACTGCTGCCGGATGGCCGTACTCTGGCAACCAGGGGTCCACCTGCAGTTGCTGGCCTGCACTATTGAACAGTCTGAACTGCCAGGCAGAAGCCGGATACTGCACCGGCGCCCGACTGACCGGCAATACAGTGCGAATGCTCAGTTGTCCATCGACACCGATACTGCCACTGATGTACAAGGCGCGTTCGGCCATGGCGGCAGCAGACACTGTGTTATCCGCTGCCGGACTGGCAAAGGCGGCCTCCGGTCGGGTCAGCAGAAAATCCTGTGCTTTCTCAAAATGATAATCAGAGACATGCTTGGGTGAACAATAACTCATCACATCACGGTAACTGTTGGGCTGGCGCAGTTCGGTCAAAGCACTGTTAATACCAACACTGCCAATACTATTGCCGTTATAGGGATAACGCAAATCCGCATTCGGCGGCGCGCCACAATCAATATGCTGCAAATTCAGATTGTGCCCAAGCTCATGCGCCATCGTATTCCCATTACTGTCGCTATCCAGCCCGACCGCTTCGTAGCCAGGCCGGAAGCCCAAGCCACCACAGCAACCATCGCCCATGGCGCTTTTGAAATAACCGTAATAATAGACTTTGCCATTTTCGGCCGCGCGCAAATCACTCAGCTCATCCAGCATGGTGTAAGCCGTCGTAGCACCAGCAGCCGATGTCAGCACATAAGGCGCTCTGGTGCGGACATCCACCTCAGCCAGCGGCCAGAACGATTTAATTTGTGCTGCCAGGGTAGTAGGTTCCGGCAGCTCTGCCGTGCTGGTGTTACTGTCTTTGACCTGACTAAAAGGCACCAGCAGCACCGCCAGTTTGTTCTGACTGGCAAAGCTTGGTGTGAGCGTGCGCAAAATATCCCCATTCACCCGCACCTTCAGTTGTAAGCCAGCCTGCAGCAAACTGGCAGGTAATTTCAACTGATAACTGTTGCTCAGGCTTTGGTAATTGACGGCCACCGGCACCTGCGCCGGCGCGGTCGCTGTCAGGGTCTGCGCTGCGCCAACGCCGGACGCTTCCACCGTCACCACCGGCAGTTGTGCTGGCGCTGTTGCGGCAATCAAATGCAGCCGCAACAGGGCATCCCGCCCGGGAACCAGCAAGGGGTTACTTTTCATCACCACCTGGCCAAAATCGACGCCAGCCAGCACTGGCGCTGCACCTGTCGGCGAACTGAGTGGCAATCGCACCAGCTTTTCGCCACCCAAACCATTATCAAACAACAAGCTAAGCTGATAACTGTTTTGCCGGGTAGATAAACCCAGTAATTGCTGGCCGTTCAGACTGCAATCGCTGATTTTTTGCAGCGGCAAGCGGGCTACATCCGTTTGTAAATCCAGATGCACTTCACAAGCCCAAGCGCCGCTGTCCGGGGTATTGCTTAACTGCCAGCGTACACCGATGTTGTCATTTTCCTGATAAGTACTGGCAGTGATTGCAGTATTGCCCAGCGTATCCGGACAATCACTGCGCGGGATATTGCTGGCCTGCACGGTCGCGCCTGCCTTTTTGAGTTGTTCAAGCACTAAGGTCGCACGGGAAAACCCTTTCAGATCAATACAACCCGTTACGCCGACATCAGTGCCTTGGCTCGCCAGGCCAGACGTTAACAGCGGCTCCAATTTGCTGACCAAGGTATCAAATAGGAACAACACCCGTAGCTGAGTGGCGTTTTGTAACATCGAAATATCTGCCACCTCGGAATAGCTGGCAGATAAATACCGCAATTGACTGACATTTTGTAAGCCTGTCAGGCTGCTCACTGCTGTGTTACTGACATCCAGATGGGTCAGTGTCATATTGGTCAGCGCGTTGAGCTCAGCAATATCAGTGTCATACAGATACAGCGCTTTTAATGGCAGCGCTGACAGTGGCGTTAAGTCCGTCAGCGGATTGCTGTTTAATTGCAGTTGGGTCAGCCTGGATAAAGCACTGAGCTCCGTCAGATCGCTGATATTGTTATTGTTGGCTGATAAACTAAGCAAACCACTGGCAAAGCGCAAGCCACGTAATTGGCTCACACCCGTTCCGTTCAATTGCAATGTCGAGAGCCCGGCCAGCCTGCTTTTTAACACCGGCTCGCTGCTATTGAGTCCAAGCGCCTGCCTGACGGCAGTATTGAGCGCCGGATCGGGGAACACGACTTCAGTGTCTTTATTGAAACTAGCCGTGACGGCACAATCTGTCGTCAGGGCGGCAGTCGTAAAAATAGATCCAGTCAGCACACCACCACAGCCACTGACATTGGAGATTTCAAAACCGGCATCGGGCGTGAGCGTAAATGACTGCACCGAGCCAGCGGGGACTTTGCTACTGCCTGGGCTGATCCGGCCACCTGCGCCAGCAGTGACGGTCAGATTAACTGCACTTTTACTGAAAGTCGCAGTGAGGTTACAGGCGGCAGTCACTGCATTGATTTGATAGCTATTACCGCTGAGAGTGCCGTCACAACCCGTCACCTGCGCCACCACATAATCGGTATCTGGGATCAGGCTGAAGCTGGCCGGCTGGCCATGCGCGACCTGCACGCTGGCCGGACTGATGCCCCCCCCCGGGCCTGCGGTTGCGGTCAGGTTATACTGCAGCGGGGTAAAAGTGGCACTGATGGTGCAGGCTGCGGTCACAGCGGCAGTCTGATAACTTTGACCGGTTAAAGTGCCGCCGCAACCACTGACAGTGCCGATGCTAAATCCGGTGGCGGGCGTCAACACAAAACTACGGCTCTGGCCTGAGCTGACGTTGGCGCTGACCGGACTGAAACTGCCAGTTCCTGCCGTCACAGTGGTCGAGACCAAAAATCCGCTTGGCGCAGTTGTCGTGCCACCACTGTCACCCCCTCCGCCACCACAAGCGCAGAGCAGCAATGACAACAGAGCGAGACCAGCAGAATAAGATGTTTTCATTGAATGTACCTGCCTTGCTAACAGCTTTAATCAGGGCGTCGCCGCAAACTTTGCGCCCAGCGATGTCAAATGCGCCGGTGTAAACCAGTTTTTACTTTGCACTATAACCTTAGTGCCAATCACAGCTATGACCTATGCTGGCCGCGCCAGTTCCGCTTGCAACAGCTGTAAGATGTCGGCACTGCGTCTGAGCAAACGTAACTGGCTGAACAATTGTTCGGCTTGCGGATACTGTAGCCGCAGATAACTGAACCACTGTTTAATCCGGTTGGAATAATACAGACCTTTATCACCCGCGATTTCAAACTCAGAATAGCGCATCAGTAATAAAAGCACCTCAGGCCAGGACAGGGCACTGCCACCTTGTTTGATCCGGGCAGCTAAATTGGGTTGCGCCAGTGCGCCCCGACCCAGCATCAGATCAATACTGCCGGATTGCTCCCGACATAATACGGCATCTGCCGGTTGCCAGATCTCGCCATTCGCGACCACAGGGATGTCAATTTCTGCGCGGATGCGGGCAATCCAGGGCCAATACGCAGGCGGCCGATAGCCATCGGTTTTGGTTCTGGCATGGACGGTCAACTCAGTGGCCCCTGCCGCAGCCAGCGCTCTGGCATTATCCAGCGTCAGACTGGTGTCTTCATAACCCAACCGCATTTTGGCGGTCACCGGGAATTGCGCTGGCACAGCTGCCCGCACCGCTTGCACTATGCGATAGAGTTGTTCGGTTTCCCGTAGCAACACAGCGCCGCCTTTGCTTTTATTGACGGCTTTAGCCGGACAGCCAAAATTCAGGTCAATGCCGGGCGAGCCCAGCTCAACAGCCCGGGCCGCATTTTCGGCCAGCCAGTTGGGTTCCTGCCCCAACAACTGGACCCGCACCGGAGTACCGGCCCGGGTTTGTCCACCCTGCAATAATTCCGGGCACAACCGGGTAAAAACCCGTTTTGGTAACAGTTGATCGACCACCCGGACAAACTCCGTGATGCACAGATCAAAACCACCAATCTCTGTTAACATTTCACGCATCAGATGGTCGACCACACCTTCCATCGGAGCCAGAATAATCCGCATTTGTCCTGCCCTCTTCAAACGGCCGCCAGTGTAATGACTCTGCGCTTGAAAAGCCATGACAGCCTCGACTTGAGTTTTCACTGCAGCCACTGCACTATAAGGCCACTTGTCCGGCAAGCAGCCAGAAGATAGTACGATGGAACGATGGTGTTATTTGTTATTGTGGTGCGCCAGCAGCCTGGCTGTCGCCGATCCTATTTGTCCTGAACCACTGCGGGTGCATTTGGATTTGCATGCCCCTTCGGCCTACCTCGGTGCGCAGGGTGAACTGCAGGGCATGGACACCGAACAAGTGAAGTTGATCCTGCAACAGGCGGGTTGCAGCTGGCGTTTTTCCACCACGCCGATGACAGGAGCGCGCATCCTGAAAAGCCTGCAGCAAGGCGATATTGATGTGATGATCCGGGCCACAGTCACTCTCGAACGCCAACAATATGCCTGGTTTTCAATTCCTTACCGGCAAGAACTGGTGGCTTTATTTAGCCGGCGCCAGCAACTGCTGCCTGTCCCTTTCAGTTATGCCGCCGCCCTGCGCCAACGTTTGACCATGATTGGCCCGGCCAGTGGCCAGTATGATGCTGAATTTGAACGCTACCGGCCATTATTTAAAGCGCAAAACCTATATACGCCTTATCCGGATGCCTTTGTCGGCACAGAGTTATTATTTGCCACGCCGGGACGGGGTGACTTGTTACTGGCCGATGCCGATATTTTTTACCATCAACTAGGCACGGCCAGACTGGAACAAATCCAACTGGTGGCTGGCAGCCTGGCCATCACCCCAGCTCATTTGATGTTCAGCCAGAAAACCGTGTCGGCCAGTACAGTGACTGCCATCAACCGTGCTATCCAGATCCTGCGCCGCGACGGCCGGCTGGCCAGCATTGAACAGTCGTACCGGCCACCCCAGTTACAAGCGCTATTGGCTGCTCAGGCTGCTCAATAGCAGGCTGGGACAGACTGGCTGGGACAGACTGGCTGGGACAGACTAGCTGGGACAGACTACTTATTTTTGTGGTTTGGGTTTAAACTAACGGCTATCTGACAAAAGCGGAAAGTCCCATGAGTTCTATCAAAGCGTTAAAGAAAAAAATCAGTAAAAGAGCCAAACAAAAAAAGAATATTCAGGTAAAAAACTCGATTCGACTGAAGCAGGCCAAACTGGCTGATTTGAATACCCCAGCAGACACCACAGTGAGCACTGACATCGCAGCTGACACAGCCGTAGCCAGCACGGCACCAGAGCAGCAGTAACCTGAACCCAGCGCCTAGGCTCAGCCCTTGAGGCCCAGCCCCTGAGGCCCAGCCCCTGAGGCCCAGCCCCTGAGGCCCAGCCCCTGAGCTCAGCGCTGCGTTGTCAGCCTGAGCCGGACCGATACCATCGCATGATCACTGCTGTAACCATCGAGCGCAAAATCGGGTTGGCGCAAATGCTGATCCTGCACTTCAACAGCCATTACTTCAGCCAGTGCGTGCGACTGGGTACAGTCAAATTCTTCTGACAGTAAAATATAATCCAGCACCGAACCGCGGGCACCGTAATAATGACTGGCTGGCCGCTGCTGCGGTGCTGCCAGCCACAACTGCCAGCTATCTTGTAAACGAAAACGTCCTCGCTTCAACTGTTGCGGCTGCTGTAACAACTGCAGCACAGGCGCACTCAGTTCATCATTCAGATCCCCCAGCAGCAACACTGGATAGCCATCCCGTTGCCGTTGTTGCAGGATGGCTTCCAGCAGCAGCGCAGTTTCATGACCACGCTGTACTGTCGCGACCCAAGCTGGCAGATGCTGACCTGTCATGACTGTCGCCGCCGGCAGTTCCACCGCACGGCGCGATTTCAGATGGACGACATAACACTGGCAAGGACCCAGACCAGGCAATTGCACCAAGGCCCGCAGTGGCGACCGGCTGAATTGAAAATCTGCCAGGCCTAGTTCGGCAGCAACTGCGGGAACCTCCACCGCAGCCACCTCTAATAACGGATAACGGCTGGCTAATGCCACCACAGGCCGGCGGAAAAAATGCTGCTCCACCAGCTCAGGTGTTCCCACACTGACCACGTAGTCAAAACCTGCGCTGCGCAGTAACTGGCTGAGCTCCGCCAGACTGAACACTTCCTGCAACGCCAGAATATCGGGTTGGACTTGCTTTAACAGCCGGCGTAGCCAGCTGGTTTTTTGCCGCCACTGTGCTTGACTGTAGATATTGTCAAACTCATAACTGGCAAAAGGCGGAGCGGTAAAATTCTGCAAATTCAACGTACTGAAGGTCAGTACCTTCGTCATCACTGCTCCTTGTGCACAGGCGGCTGGACCCGCCCGGCCAGTTCAGAGCGCAGCAACTGCAATTCTTGCCGGATAGCCGTTAATTCGAGGTGTAACTGTTGCTGTCCGGCCTGCTCTGCCAGCTTGTCCTGCTGCCGCTCCAGCGCCTGCTCTTCTTCACTGAAGGTTTGCATGGTATTGACGATGATGGCAATAAACAGGTTCAGCATGGTGAAAGTCGCCACTAAAATAAAGGGCACAAAAAATAACCAGGCATAGGGGAATTGCTCCATCACCGGTCTGGAAATGCCCATCGACCAGCTTTCCAGCGTCATCACCTGGAATAAGGTATAAAAAGACGCCCCGATCGAGCCAAACCATTCCGGAAAGGCCGCGCTGAACAACTTAGTGGCAATCACGGCAAAAACGTAATAAATCAGCAGCAGCACCATGGCGATGGAGGCTAAGCCCGGTAACGAGCCCAACAGTGCTGACACCACCCGTTTCATCGATGGCACCATCGACAATACCCGTAATACCCGCAATACCCGTAACGAGCGCAACACCGCCAACGGTCCGGAAGCAGGGATCAGCGCAATCGCCACCACGGCAAAATCAAACAAACTCCATGGATCTTTAAAAAATGCCAGCCGGTGCACAAAAATACGTAACAACAATTCCAGCACAAAGATGGCCAACATGATTTTATCCAGCATTAACAGCAAGGGCCCATACTGCGCCATCAAAGTCGCCGATGTTTCCATACCGAGAATCACTGCATTGAGCAGAATCAATGTCAGAATAAAACGATTAAACCAGGATTGGTCAATCAGCCGGTGCAGCGCAGCACGCAGGCCGGTAGGTACAGTCGAAGTCATCATTACAAGCTCCTGTTAAGCAAATTGCCGCGATTGTAACGACAGTCGGATCTATTGCCCAGCGCTGTTTCGTGCTGCGGCTGAATTTGCCAGCCTGCACCCTCTTTATGCTATAACCAGTACTGTATGTTCTTTTGAAAGGGTGACAGCAACCCCATGCGTCTGTTATTACCACTGTTGGTATGCATATTGACTGGCTGGCTGTTTGTGGTTAGCTGGCCACAGCCTCAGTCCATCCACCCGCAACCTGGTGCCGATGCAGTTGCGGCGAGCGACCATTGCCAGTGGCCGCTCGCCTGGCGGCTGGGAGAACTGGACCCGGCGTTTCAGCTATCCCGCCAGGAAGCGCTGTTTTACATTGAACAGGCCAGTCAGCGCTGGCAACAGGCCACCGGCAAAACCTTGTTTGTGCAGGATCAACAGCAGGGTTTTGTCATTGATTTTCGCTTTGATGCCCGTCAGCAGCGGTTGTTGCAACAGCAACTGTTACAACGCAATCTACAAAGATACGATCAGGCCATTACGCCGAGCTTACAGCAATTACCGGCCAGAGCTGCGCTATTACAACAGCAAATTGACGAATTTAACCAACAGCAACAGCAGTTGCAACAGCAGCTCGAACAATGGCAGCCACAACAAGCTGATGCCGCCGCGCGCCGCCAACAGTTGTTGCAACAACAGCAGCAATTGGCACAACAAGCCGACTGGCTGGCACAACAACGACTGCAATTACTGCGGGATCAGGACTATTTAAATGAAACCATCCGGCAACGGAATGAACTGCTGCCCAGCGACCGGCATCAGCAAGCCGACAGCTTTGAAGTAGGCCGTTTTGAAGTAGGCAGCATGGCCAAGCATGGCCAGCAACGTCAGATGACCATCTTTGCTTTTGCTTCACCACAACAGTTAGTCAGCACCCTGGTGCATGAATTCGGCCATGCCATCGGCATCGGCCATACCGCAGATCCAGCGTCAATGATGTATCCCAGCCAACAGCCAGAACAGCAACAGTTAACAGCCACTGATCTGGCGGCATTGGCAGCCGTTTGCGGCAAGTTTTAGTGAGCGGGTCTGCGTACAGACTGCGCAGTGATTAAGGCCAACAGGCGGTCCAGATTGAGTCTGGTATAAGGCATGCTACGCACTGGCTTACCTTGCCGGCTGATACTGATATCCTGCTCAGAAAAATGTAGTGTGGCATTGGCCGTGATGATCTGGTGGCCTTCAACGCGGAAATGACAATGAGCAAGCTGCAGAAATTGGACAATTCGTTGACGCGCTTGATTCATCATGGGTTTTACACCTCTTGTGAATAGAGGCACTGATATCAGATCAGCACCGGGTTCAGAGTTAGCGCGTTTCACCTTCACAACCAACCACCAGAACAGGCACAGCTAACCGGCACCCCCTTTGGCCAGAAATTATGCCTTCTCCCCTTTGGCGATCAGCCAGTCGCAGGCTGTTCCGGTGAAATCGCACTGGGTCAGACCCGTCACAGCCACTGAAGTTCCGCCAATCTGGTCTGACCTTTACTCAGGCTGAACAACGGATGGCAACCAGGTGCCAGCAACGAGCAAGACCGCATTACGCACGTAGACCAGCGGCCGAGGCCATTTGTTGCAGATATTGTCGATGATCCGGGAAGTTCAGCGCACAACGGCGGATAAACTGCTGGAGCATCGCCACATCATGTTTCAGTGCTTCACTGTTACCCGGCTTTAACTGGCCGGCATCCGGGTAAATCCCGTAGCCTGCTAACAAACAATGCCAGGACATCGAGGGGTAATAGTGGTCAATCTGCTGCCGCGCCAGCTCATCACTCAGATTCTGGCCACTGAGCCAGGTTTGCAGGATCTGGTACAAAGATAGCGGAATGCGCTGATTGTTGGCGTTGGCCCGCCAATATTCGGTATCCTGCCGTGAATTCAGCCGGTAATGACCGACAATATAACTGCGGATCGCTTCAAATCGCAGGTTAATACTGGTGTTAAACTCAGCAGCTCTGACATTACTGAATTGCCCCGCCTGATAATGCTCAATAAAAGCCTGCACTGTTTCTTGTACCAGATGTAACGCGGTCGCTTCCAGCGGTTCAATAAAACCCTGCGACAAACCAACAGCCACACAATTTTTCTGCCAGTGACTGGCTAACCGGCCGACCTTCATCTGCAAATGGCGACACTGCACGTCCGCATCCAGCAATCCCAGGCTTTGCCGAAACTCAGTTTCTGCCTGATCAGCACTACAAAATGCTGACGAATAAACATAACCATTGCCATTGCGCTGCGTCAGCGGAATAGTCCAGCGCCAGCCGTGTTGCATGGCAGTGGAAATGGTCTGACAGTCGAGCGCCTGTTGCCCCGGCGTTTGCACCACTACAGCCGCATCATTAAATAAGTTTTCAGCATAGGACAGCAGCGGTACTTGTAATTGTTGCTGGATCAATAAACCACGGAAACCACTGCAATCAATAAACAGATCCGCACTGATACGCTGACCGTCAGCAGTCACCACAGCAGCAATATCACCGGCTGGCGTCAGCTCAGTCGCAGCTATAGTGCCTTGCAAATGTTTGACCCCGAGCTTGCGGGCATGTCCAGCCAGATACTGACCTAACAAAGATGAGTCAAAGTGATAACCATAATTGATTTCAAAAGGAAAACTTTCACCAGCTATCGGTGCCAACTGCTGTCGCGCCAGATAAGTGGCTAAAAAAAATGGATCCGGATGGCCCTCAACTGCAATTCCCTGGCGCCGGACATAGCTGTTATAAAAAAACGCCGGTGCCGTGTAATCATCCGGCTGCGCGGCAAAAGGGTGAAAATACGACTGAAAACCTGGTTTGCTGCTCCAGCCGTTAAAACGGATACCGGTTTTGTAAGTGGCATTACAAGCTGGCATCCAGTCGGCTTCGGCGATACCAAGAAAATCCAGCAAGCCTTTTAATTGCGGCGTTGAGCCTTCGCCAACCCCGATAATACCAATCTCTGGCGATTCAATTAAACTAATGCGGATGGGCTGATCCTGCCAGCTTTTGGCCATCAGATTGGCCGCAATCCAGCCCGCGGTCCCACCACCTACGATCAAAATATGTTTTTGTTGCATCTGCGCCTGCGACTCCTGTAAAAAGCCTGCGACTATGCTGCAGCCTGCAGCATGGCCTATAAACAAAAAAGCCCGCAGTCAATCCGGCGGGCTTTTCATCAAACGAACAAACAGGGCGTTATCAGAAACTGAAATTCACGCCAACATACATCTGACGGCCGAACTCTGAGTATTCACCATTCAGCATCTGATTGCCATAGTGACCGATATTGGCTTCATCCGTCAGGTTGTTGACCTGAGCGACGCCGACCAGACCGTTTTCAAAGTCGTACGAGACCTGCCAGTCCACCACGATATATTCATCCGCCCATTGGAAGGATGTACCGCCTGGCGTAGCACCAGCGTAGACATATTCATCACGGTAACGGGTATTGATATGGGTACTGAATGGACCATATTCCCAGAATAAAGTCGCACTCCAGACGTTTTTCGACAGACCCGGCAAGGGTAACTGCACTGAACCAAAGTTGGCACCGCCATCGACTGAAGTTTCACTTTCAGTGTAAGAATAACTGGCGTTCAGACCTAAGGTAGACAGGATACCCGGCAACTCACTGAATACAGTGGTGTATGCCAGCTCGGCCCCCCGGATATAACCACCTTTATCATTGTTACGCACTGTCTGGTATTGTCCTTCGACGGTGCCGGCTGGTGCCGTCAGGCCAATTTCAGACCAGGCGATATCACCTTCATTAAAGGTGACACTCTCAATCAGTGATTCAATATCTTTCCAGAATAATGCTGCGGTGAAGGCACCATTTTTACCCATATAACGCTCATAGGATAAGTCCAGTTGCGTCGCGCGGAACGGGTCCAGATTCGGGTTACCTTTTGACCAGACGTTATATCTTTTGCTGACACCATCATTGGCAGTGTCAATCCAGGAACCTGCACCACCACGCAGTTGATACACAGGCGGCCGGCCAATCACTTTGGAGGCAGCGAAACGCAGCTGTTCTTCTTCGTTGATGGCAAAGTTCAGGTTCAGTGACGGTAAAACATCTGTATATTCAGGTCCATATTTGATGTTTTTGTAGTCGGTACGCGCGACACCATTGTCATCAACAATAGTGTCCCCTTCACCTTCACGCACTTGCTGAATACCAATTGACTTGGTATCGGTCCGGACATAACGAACCCCAACGTTACCGGTCAGCTTGTGATCAAACAGTTCAGTATCCAGGTTCGCCATCAGATAAGCGGCATTAACTTTTTCTTCGACGCTGCCGCTTTCAATCAAGGTCCAGTTATGATCCCAGGTTTGCTGTGCATCAAACTTACCAGCGCCAAACACGGACTCAGCCACGCCGAGCAGGTCCAGATCAAGATAATTCAGCCCCTTGTTGTTTTTGACTGAAACAAAATTACCCAATTCGCCAGGCATACAAGCATGGCCATATTTGTTAAATTCGCAGTCTTCGTTGGTGACAACTTTACCATCCGGTAAACGATAGCCGTTTTGACCTTCACGGCGACCCCAGCGGAAAGTGCCGCGTTTGTCAGTAAAAGTACGATCGGATAAGCGGACACCTGTTTCCAACGATGATACGACATCACCTTCAAGTTCATATTTGAAATCAACTTTGGCGCTGTCGATTTTGTCAGAATACTGGTGTGGGAACTGTTCCCAAATACCCAAACGCATGGCGTTCAGATCGGTCAAATCAGTATTGATTTTGATGTCAGGGAAACCACCCGCCTGATTCATATAACTGAAGCCTTGGCCTGGTTTTTCGTTCCAGGTTTGCACGACTGTACCGTCTGTTAAAGTGCGGGTACCGTATTGGTAAGCATGCATAGATGCAATGCGGTCTAACCGGGTTTTATTACCTTCACTGCGGGCGATATCGGCATTCAGCGTCCAGCGTTCCTGTTTCCACTGTAAACCCAGGCCGGCACTTTCGGTGTCAGATTCAGTCGACTGATCTTCAGTCCGCATTTCCAGCCAAGGGCCAGTTAAGCCAGTCAGTTCAACAGTACCACCCGTGACATAACCATCCTGCACCGTCGGATTGCTGATCTTGTAAGTGTTGGCATCGCGGTTCATCCCTTCAATATTGATACCATTCTTTTTGTCTTCTGAATCAAAATCAGATTTGAAATAATCAAATTTAGCGCTGAAATTATCATTTGGCTGATACACCAGCGCGCCTAACAAGCCAAGGCGGGTATCACTGCCTTTGGAAAAGCGGGTTTGAAAACCATCAGTGATTTTTTCAGTTTTGCCATCGCCATTGACATCACGGGCGGCGGCGTAAGCCCGGGTCGACACCTGATAAGAACTGTTGGGCTGCTCCAGGTGGGCCGCGCCTAACGCCAGACCCAAAGTGTCATCCATAAATTTGCCCTGATAAGCAAAAGACACCCGCTCACCATTTGGATCCGCATCTACATCTGACGCTGCATCGTTATGCGAGAAGCGGACACTGCCGGAGAAGTTATGCTGGTCTTTTGCTTCCAGTGGATTGGCGGTGCGCATTTCGACGGTACCAGCCACACCACCTTCCACTAACGAAGCTTTAGGTGACTTGTACAAAGCGGCCTGATTAATCAGCTCAGACGGATACTGGTCAAAGGCAATCCAGCGGGTACCGGCAGTATAACCACTGGTACTGGCTTGCTCGCGGCCATTTAACGTCGTTTGGATAAAGTCACCGTTCATCCCGCGGATGTTCAGTTGCGATGATTGACCGCTATCACGCACTGTGGTCACGCCAGGTAAACGACCTAAAGCGTCGGCAATAGAGACATCTGGCAGCGAACCTAAATCGCCGGCATCCACTACTTCACTGACGGTATCATTAAAACGTTTCTCATCCAGTGAGCCTAATAAACTACGGCGGATCCCTTTGATTTCGATGACTTCAATGTCTTCTTTCACTTGTGTGTTGCTGTCGGCAGTTTGCTGATCAGCATAACTGTATGCACTGAAGCCTGCCGTCGCGAGCGCGATGGTCAGTAAATTTAGTTGATAGTGTTTCATTGCCCTTCATCCCCGGTGTGCTGTTTCTGGTTGTATGTTGTTCTCTTCACACCCGATCAGCATGAAGCACGACAACCCGCTATTTCTAAGTCTATTACCCGGCTGACACAACATGAATACGTATTCATATCCATGCATTTGTGCAACTCTGGTGCGAAAGCGAAGTTCTGTGCACAACAACAGCGCAGCAATCTGGCTTGCTATCCACAGATGCTGCACAAAAACGCGCTTTTTGGCCCGAGATATTCTTAGTTCATCGCGTAAATCCAACTAGTTCTCATTGCGCCAAAATGACGCAGCCCAGCGAAAATCAGCATCGCTTCTGTCAAAAGTAGCCGACATTTGGCACTTGTGGTAACGGGAAAGCGATTTTTTAGTGAATAAAAAATGAATTTTTATTCGTATTGCTTGAGGCATTATGAAACGCGATCACAAGATGATTGATTTGACTGGTTTTATGCTGAAAAAAACAACGGCGCTATCAAGCAGTTGCCCGATAGCGCCATTGTTCAATCAGAGAGCGGTTGAGAGCTGCTGACTTGTTACCAGATTTTCACTCGCTCAGCATCTGGCCGGTACATACCATCACCCGGTTTAACGTCATAAGCCTGATAAAACTCCGGCATATTCGACAACACCCCCAGCACTCGATACATGCCTGGAGAATGTGGCCCGGTGATCACTTGCTGCCGCAAGGCTTCATCACGGAACTTGGTCCGCCAGACCTGCGACCAGCCGATAAAGAAGCGCTTTTCACCGGTAAAACCGTCAATCACAGGCGCTGGCTGGCCTTGCAGTGAATTCTGATAAGCACGATAAGCCACGGTTAAACCACCAAGATCAGCAATGTTTTCGCCTAACCCCAGTGCGCCCTGTAACCGCAGATCATCAATCGGATTAAAGGCGCTGTATTGATCGATCATCAACTGAGCCCGGGTTTTAAACTGCTCGGCATCCGCCGGCGTCCACCAATCCCGTAAATTACCATGACCGTCGGAATGGCGGCCCTGATCATCAAAACCATGGGTAATTTCATGCCCAATCACACCACCGATAGCACCGTAGTTGACGGCATCATCGGCATCTACATTAAAAAATGGCGGTTGTAAAATGGCGGCCGGGAACACAATTTCATTCATGGTCGAACTATAATAAGCATTCACAGTTTGAGGGGTCATACCCCACTCCGCCCGATCCACCGGCTTACCTAACCGGCCAATCATCCGCTGGTATTCGCAGGCATTACTGCGCTGCATATTACCAAACAGATCATCTGCACTGATGGTCAGGCAGTTATAATCACGCCAGACGTCCGGATAACCAATTTTGGCATTAAACTTTTTCAGTTTTTCTTGCGCTTGCACCTTAGTTTCAGCGCTCATCCAGACCAGATCATTAATCGACTGTTCAAAAGCGACCCGCAGATTCTTGATCAGTTGATCCATCCGCTCTTTGGCTTCAGGTTTGAAGTATTTTTCCACATACAACTTACCCACCATAAAGCCCAGATTATCGTTGATGGCCGTCACCGCCCGTTCTTCACGCGGTTTTTGTTCCTGCAGACCACTGAGCACCCGACCATAAAAATCAAAGCTGGCTTGTTCAAAGCCACTGCTTAACAGGCTGGCATTGCTGCGGATCAAATGAAACTTCAGGTAAGTTTGCCAATCCGCCAGCGCGACTTCTTGCTGGATCTTGGCGAAAGCGGTGAAGTAACCAGGTTGACGCACCACCAGCTCGGTGGCACCTGCCAGACCGGCATTGCTTAGCAGGGCGGCCCAATCAAAACCAGGGGCCAGCTCAGTCAGCTGTGACACTGTCATTTTATTGTAGGTGGCAGTGCGATCCCGGTTTTGTACCCGGCTCCACTGCGCTGCGGCTAATTTGCTTTCGATAGCAAACACCACTTCGGCCGCTTTGGTGCCATCCGGCCACCCCGCCAATTCCCAGTATTTGGCAATCATCCACTGGTATTGCTTTTTGATTTGCTCAGATTTTTCGTCTGTTTTCAGATAATAATCCCGATCTGGCAAACCGAGGCCTGCCTGGCTGGCACCGGTAATATACTGATCGGAATTTTTCTGATCCTGGCTAACATAGAGTGACACCGGCGTACCATAACGTGACTGTTGTAATTGGCCCCACAATGCAGCCAGTTGCGCCGAATTTTTCAGCGCATCAATAGCCGCCAGATCACTGGCCAGGGGTGCAATGCCTAAGGCTTCAATTTTGGCGGTATCCAGATAAGAGCGGTACAAATCACCGATTTTCTGCGTATCAGAACCAGCTTCAGCCGTTTTGGCAGCTGCCGCTTTAATCAGCGTCAGCACATGTTGATCAGCGCTATCGCGTAATTCATTAAAACTACCCCAGCTAGACTTATCGGCTGGAATTTCAGTTTTTGCCAGCCAGTTGCCGTTCACATAACGGAAGAAATCTTGTTGTGGTTTGACCTGGGTATCCAGATTGGTCAGTTCGATACCGGATTTTAACGTCGCAGTGACGGCCACTTCAGCAACGGGTTTGGCCTGATTTGCTACAGGTTCAGGCGCTTTGCCGCAAGCGACAAGTCCCAGCGCCAGACTGACACTCAGCGCTAAAATTGTTTTATTCATCATCGGCGTAGATCCTCGAAACAGCGATTAGTTTGATTGATGCCGAGTGTAGTGATTCAGGTCTGAAAGTCCAGTAGCGGTACGTTTGAACGCAGAGTTCTGCGATAAAAGGCGATAATGAGCAGAATTCAGGGCATAACTACTGCGAAAGTAAGGCCAGTATCAGCACACTGGCCCATCCCTTCAAACCTGATAAGCGGAAGTCTGTGTCCGTAGCTGTGCAGCCAGTTCGGCCAGTGAGCTGCTGGTGCTGGCGCTGTGTTGGGCACTGCGTACCATGTCGGCAATACTCTGACTGAATTCGCTGATGTTTTTATTGATGTCCTCAGCGACCACGGTTTGTTGCTCAGTGGCAGCAGAGATTTGTACATTCATATCGACAATAGTCCCCACCGAACTGCGAATTTCTGCCAGCACAGCACCAGCCTGGCGAGCATGTTCCACACTGCTGTTGGCATGTTGCTGCGACACTGTCATCACGCTGACAGCTTCTTTGGCAGCACCTTGTAAAGTCTCTATCATTTTACGAATCGATTCAGTCGCTTGCTGTGTATTGGTTGCCAGCGTCCGCACTTCATCCGCCACCACGGCAAAACCTCGCCCGGCTTCGCCAGCTCGGGCCGCTTCAATCGCCGCATTGAGTGCCAGCAGATTGGTTTGGGCGGCGATATTCTGGATCACGGCCAGCACCTGACTGATTTTATCGGTTTCACCGTGCAGTTGCTGGATCACCTGACTGGCGGCATTGATGGAGCCGGATAATTCATCAATAGCAGCAATATTTTGCGTGACTTTGGTATAACCATTTTGAGTTTTGCTATCCGCATCCCCAGCCTGATCCGAAGTTAACTGGGCGCTGGATGCCACTTCCTGAATCGCGGCCGACATCTGATTAATGGCAGTGGCAATTGAATTGACCTGCTGTTCCTGACTGAAACTGGTGGTACTGACCTGCTGGCTGAGATTGTTCATCTGGCCGGACGCATTGGCCAATAGCTGCACTGCTTGTTTAAGCTCTGCAAAAAACTGTTGCACCCGACTGATGGTCTGATTAAAGGAATCGGCAGCCTCGGCAATTTCATCTTTACCAGTCACCTGCACCCGTAACCGTAAATCTGAATTTTGTCCAACCGCATTAATGGTCTGCCGCAATGCAGCCAGAGGTCGCTGTATTGAGCGATAAATCGCCACGGCAATACTAATGAGCAACACAATAAAAATCCCCACCACCAAACCAAACAACCACATCATCTGCTGAAAATTCTGCGCTGCATCTCTGGTAAACACATCGGCTTCGCTCAGTTGCAACTGGATCAGCTTATCCAGCGCCTGACTGAGTGGATCCGCCAATTGGTAAAGCTGCTGATTAAAGCTTTCTGCACTGGCCTGCGTCAGTTGCTGTTGCTGGATGTCCTGCCGGTACAACGCTATCTGTTGCTGCCATTTGCCAATCAATAAATCAGCGGCCTGCATCAGTTGTTGTTCCTCGGCTGTCAAACGGGTGCCCTGATAAGCACGCCAGGCCGTCGCGGCCTGGCTGCTCGCCTGATCAAGCTGGCTACTGGCCTGGGATACATCCAATAAACCGGCACGGTGTTTGTGTAAGGTATCCACAATAGTGACTGCATAAGCATCAGACACTATTTTAATTTGTTGCAGCGGTTTTACTCTGTCCTGGTACAGGCTGTCGACCCCTTGCGATAACTGCTTCATATCGTAAAGCGACACCAGACTCATCAGGATCAGGATTAGTAATGGAATTGCAGCCAAGCCTATTAACCTGTTTTTGACAGTAAATTGATTCAACATTTGATTACCTCTAAAAACCTCTATGCAACAATGCGTTGGCTAAAAGTGCACAACAAACATAAGCCTAGCCCAGTTGGCTGGATTTGCTGCATTCTTTGCTGTTTCTGGCGGGTTGATTGCCTTTTGCTTTTAAATTCTGGATGATAGTGGCAGATTTTTCATTTAGCCCAAGGGATCCGCTATGTCTGAGACACTGCTTGCTTCAATTGCCGGTTTGCCGGAGTTTTTAAGTTTCTTTTTTCTTGCCATCTTGTTGTTAGTGCTGTTTGCCCGCATTTACAGTTGGTTGACACCGCATGATGAAGTGGCGTTGATTAAGGCAAATAATCCGGCAGCAGCCGTTGCTTTTGGCGGCGCTTTGATTGGTTTCGCCCTGCCACTCTCCAGTGCCATCACCCACTCCATTTCGTTGGCAGACTGCGCCATTTGGGGGGCAATTGCGCTGGTGATCCAGAGTCTGACTTTTGTGGTGGTAAGATTGATCGTGCGGCGTTTACCAGAGCGTATTAACAACGGTGAAATTGCCGCCGGTATTTTCTCGGCTTGTTGTTCGGTCGCCGCGGGCCTGATTAACTCAGCCAGCATGACTTTTTAAGGAGCACGGTATGTCTGACAGCCTGAAACAGAAAACTTTTAAACGCAGTAAAAAAGCGGCGCTGATGCTGATGGTACCAACGGCAACCTTGTTATTGGCCGGTTGTGGCAGTGAAGAGCCAGTGCAAACCGCGGTCTACCAGAATGCCGAAGAATGTGCGGCTTTTTATAATCCGCCGGAAGAATGTAAAGCTGAATTTGCCAAAGCTCAGCAGTTACACAGTCAGGTCGCGCCTAAATATCAGGATAAAACCGCCTGTGAGGCTGACTTTGGCGTTGGGAACTGTGAAACGCCGGCCACAGCAGATCCAACGGCGCAGGCACCGCAACAACAAGCCAGCTCCAGCTTTTTTATGCCGATGATGATGGGCTTTTTAGCCGGTCAGATGATGGGGAAAATGGGCGCTGGCGCAGCACAAAAACCGGTGCCAACCCAACCTTTGTATAAATCCAAAGATGATATGGGCACTTTCCGCACCGCCAGCAATACGCCGGTCGCGCGTCAGTCCGGTCCTGCCACTGTGATGCCGTCACAAATGCAACCTAAGCCCGGCATGATGGCACAACGCGGTGGTTTTGGTGCCCAGGCGCAACAGCGCCAGTCGATGAGCAGTGGTGGTTAAGCCGCAATGAAAAAAATCGCGATAGAACAAAGACCGGGCTGGCGTGATTACGCCGAGAGTGTCGGTTTTGATTTTCATACCTTTGACGGTGAACCTTATTGGGACGAAAGTGCCTATTACCAATTCAGCCTGCAGCAAATAGAGCAGGATCTGGAAGCGCCCACCGAAGAATTGCACCAGATGGCGCTGTCGCTGATCCCGGATATTCTGGCTGATGAGCAAAAATTGATTGCGCTGGATGTACCGCGGCAATACTGGGACTGGCTGGCCGAGTCATGGCGCAGTCAGCAGCCGCATTTATATGGCCGACTCGATTTAGCCTATAACGGCACTGGGCCAGCAAAATTGCTGGAACTGAACTATGACACCCCCACTTCATTGTTTGAAACCGGTTTTTTCCAATGGGTCTGGCTGGAAGATCAACAAATGCGCGGCCGGTTGCCAGCGGGCGCCGATCAGTTTAATTCGCTGCAAGATCAACTGGAACAGCGTTTTGCCAGCATGCCGTTACAGCAACCCTGCTACTTTGCCAGTGTCGATGGCAATATCGAAGACAAAGGTACCGTTAATTATCTGCTGGATATTGCCAGTCAGGCTGGTGTCGCGGGTCGGTATCTGGCAATGGAGCAATTAGGGGTCATTGATGGTCAGTTTGTTGATCAGGACAATTATCCCATCCAGGCCTTGTTCAAGCTCTACCCCTGGGAATTTATGCTGCGGGAAGATTTTGGCGCTCATTTGCTGACCAGCCGCACGCAGTGGCTGGAACCGGCCTGGAAGATGCTGCTGTCCAATAAAGGTATTTTACCGCTGTTATGGCAAAAGTTTGCCAACCATCCCAATTTGCTGCCGGCATTTTTTGAAGATGCCAACAACCAGCCACTGAGCGCAGGCTGGGTGCGTAAACCGCTGTATTCGCGCGAAGGCGCCAATATTGAACTGGTCGATCATCAGGGTCAGCGTTTGCAGGTCGATGGACCTTATAACGACACCGCTTTTATCCGCCAGGCTTTTACGCCGTTACCCAAGTTTGATCAAAGTTACACCTTGATTGGTTCCTGGGTGGTTGGTGATAGTGCTGCCGGTATCGGTATTCGGGAAGATAACAGTTTAATTACCAAAGATAGTTCCAGATTTTTGCCACACATCATCCTGGACTAAGTAGCGCTGAAAAAAATTGCTGGACCTGTGACAGTTTTTTTACTGTATGAGGTCCAGCATTGTTGATAAAGTAACCAGATAAAACCCCTGTCAAATCACTTCTCTGCCGTTATATCAGTAAACATTCAAAAAAATATCACACGAATATCATCAAAATAACATCAAATCGGTTTTGACAACGCTGTCATTTGTTCCATGTTAGTGCAACCACCTTTGCGCTGAAACAATGGACTGTTTGTGGTCGGTGGTGGAAAAACAATCAAAAACAATAACCACCAGCAGGACAAAAAAGTGATGAATCAAAGCAAATCCCCATTCCGGGCCAACTCTTGGCTTTTGGCCGCCGGATTACTCAGTATCAGCCAGCTTGCTATGGCTGCACCACCAGCCCCAGCCAAGCCAACACTGGCCTGGCAGGAAACCAACCTGACGCTGACCAATGGCAGCGTCAATGTGCCGCTCAACTGGAATATGTGGTGGGGCACCAACGGTAACCAGTGGCAAATCAGTCAGAATGGCGTGGTAGTGCATACGGCAGCTCTGACCGCCAACGGCCAGAATGCCCAGAGCGGCAGCAAAGCTCTGACGCTGACCACGGCCGGCAGTTACGACTATATCGTCAGCCTGTGTAACGTGGTCGGTACTGAGCGCACTTGTACCAACAGCGATAAACGCACCATCAAAGTCAGCGGCGGCGGCGATCCGGGCACACCAGGCGGTTTTGATCCCTGGACGGATCTTAATTTCGCCGGCTGGCCTAAAGCATTGAATCAACAGAATAAACCTTATCAGAATACCAGCAACAAAATGGTTGGTGCCTATTTTGTCGAATGGGGTATCTATGGTCGTAACTACCATGCTTATGATATCCCAGCGAAAAATCTGACCCACATTTTCTATGGTTTTATTCCGGTCTGCGGCCCAAACGCTTCTTTGCAACGGGATAATCCACAGGGTTACAGCGCCCTGGTTAGTCAGTGCCGCGGCAAACCAGATTACACAGTGGTGGTACATGACAAATTTGCCGCGCTGGAAAAAGGCTATGCCAATGACAAGTGGGATCAACCGGTCCGCGGTTTGTTTGCCGAGATGTACCGGCTGAAAAAAACCAATCCGCATATCAAAATTTTGCCTTCAGTCGGCGGCTGGACCTTGTCTGATCCGTTGTATGCTATCGGCACTAATCCGACCCATAGGGCCACTTTTGTCGCCTCAATGGTCAATTTCATTAAAACCTACGATTTCTTCGACGGTATTGATATCGACTGGGAATTTCCGGGCGGTGGCGGTGCCAATGAGGCTCTGGGTTCTGCCCAGGATGGTGCCGGTTTTGTGCTGCTGATGCGTGACTTGCGACTGGCACTGAATGCGCTCAGCCAGCAAACCGGTCGCACTTACCAGTTGACCGCAGCGATGAGCGGCGGTGTACCAAAACTGAGCCAGGTCGACTGGGAAAGTGCACATCAGTACATGGATTACATCAATCTGATGACCTATGACTACTACGGCGCCTGGAACGGTACCCTGGGTCACATGGCAGGCTTACACCCAAATACCAACTCACCACTGCCAGGCTTCAGTGCCGAAGAAGCCGTTACGCATCTGCTGAACCGCCAGGTGCCGGCTGGCAAAATCACCATCGGTGCTGCCATGTACGGCCGTGGCTGGAAAAACGTCAATAACGTCAGCGGCAACAACCCGTTCAGCGGAACTGGTGGTGAAGGGATCACGGGCAGTTGGGAAAAAGGCATCGAAGACTATAAGAAAATTGAAAGCACTATGATGGGTGGCGTCAATGGCACTGGCAGCAACGGCTTTATCGTCGGCTACGACGAACAAGCTCAGGCCGCTTATGTCTGGAATCCGACCAGTAAAACTCTGGTTAGCTTCGATACCCAGCGCTCAGTGCGCGCTAAAGGCCAGTTTATCCGACAACACAACCTGGGCGGAATCTTTGCCTGGGAGTTGGATGGCGACAACGGGCAGATCCTCAATGCCATGCATGAAGGTCTGGGGCATCCTCAGCAGTAACAGCTGAGGGTTCAACCGGCCGCAGCGCATGCTGCTGCAGAAATCAGCTCCGATAGCTATGTGCTGCCGGGGCTGACTGTGACAGGCGCTGCAATTCTGTAGTCGCGGAATACATTCCGCTCTTCTGGCAGCAACAACGATGAAAACTTTACTCTATTCAGCTTTGCAACTGGCGATAACAGGCACTGCCCTCCCCGCCGTTGCCGCAGCGACTCAGGTCAATCCCTGGCAAGCCAGCCAGGTTTATCAGGGTGGCCAGCTCAGCCATTTTGAACAAAAAATTTACCGGG
Source organism: Rheinheimera sp. B2H12 (assembly GCF_059620065.1). Taxonomy (NCBI): domain Bacteria; kingdom Pseudomonadati; phylum Pseudomonadota; class Gammaproteobacteria; order Chromatiales; family Chromatiaceae; genus Rheinheimera; species Rheinheimera sp. B2H12. The sequence goes on from NZ_CM184363.1 coordinate 4,763,949, forward strand.
CCAAATGGTGGACCCAGCACACCAGTCCTACCGCCAGCAACAGCCCCTGGGCGCAGGTCGGTCCTTGTGATAGCAGTTGCACTGGTGGCAATAATGGCGGTACACCGCCACCGGCCACTGGCCCGCAACCCTTGCCGGGCGGTGGCTACAGCATGACGCTGACAGAGTTACAGGCCACGGAACAAAGCCTGACCAACAGCCCGCTGTTCAGCCTGACCCGCGCCAATATCGCGACTCGCGCCAATGCCGAAGTGGAAGCTATTGTACCGGGCCGCAGCGCCAATCCGGAAAACGTCCGCCGGGTCGAACGGCTGCTGCCAGCCAGCCAATGGCAGCAGCATTTTGCCGCCAGTAACCTGGCTTACAGCTATGGCAAATTTCTGCAAGCCGTCGGCAAATTCTCCGGCTTCTGCCGTGACTTTACCGATGGTCGTCAGCCAGATGAGATTTGCCGAAAAGCACTGGCCACCATGTTTGCCCATTTTACTCAGGAAACGGGTGCTCACGACCCTTACTCCAGCTTCGAACAGTGGCGGCAGGGGCTGTATTTTGTCCGTGAAGCCGGTTGCAGCGACAACGACAGCAGTTGCGGTTACAACAGTGAGTGCGCCAGCAGCAACTGGCAGACCGAAATCTGGCCCTGCGGCAAAGATGCCAGTGGTAAATTCCGCAAATATTATGGTCGCGGTGCCAAACAGCTGAGTTATCACTACAACTACGGGCCTTTCAGTCAGGCGATGTACGGTGACGCCAAAGTGCTGCTGAACAATCCCGAACTGGTGGCAGATACCTGGCTGAACCTGGCCTCAGCAGTGTTTTTTATGATGTACCCGGCCTCACCCAAACCCAGTATGTGGTCGGTACTGGATGGCAGTTGGGTGCCCAATAGCGCTGACCAAAGCCGTGGCATCAGTCCGGGTTTTGGTGCCACAACCAACATCATCAATGGCGGGATCGAATGCGGCCATGGTTATGAAAAACCACAGAGCCAGAACCGCATCAGTTATTACCGTGACCATGCCGCCGCGCTTGGCGTGCCGGTGCCAGCCACTGAACAGCTGGGTTGCGCCAATCAGCAATCTTTTAATACCAGCGGCGCGGGAGCCCTGAATATCTACTGGGATCAGGACTGGGGTTATTACCCGGACCGGCCAGAAGGGAAAAGCTTTGCCTGCAAACTGGTTGGCTATCAGACGGCTTACAGCGCCTTACAGAGCGGTGATTATCAGCGCTGCCTGCAGCGTTATTTTAACGTCTCGCTGGTGCCTTAACAGGTTCGGATAAAGCAGAAACAGAAGCAACGATATTTTCGCAACTAAAACCATAACCAGAGAACATACTATGCAACAGATCCATAAAATCTACCTGCTGGGGCTTTGTAGTCTCAGTAGTTTCAGCAGTCTGGCGATAGACTGTAGCAATTTACCAACCTGGGACAGCAGCAAAGCATACAGCAGCAATCAACAGGTGCAATTAAATCAGCAAGCTTACAAAGCTAACTGGTGGAATCAGAACCGTAGCCCGGCGCAATATGCCAACCCCTACCAGGAATGGAGCAAACTGGGCGCCTGTGACGGTGTGCTGCCAAATCAGCCACCCCAGGCCAGTATCACAGCCCCCACCGCCAATGCAGAATTTGCCGCCGGCACTGCAATCGCTTTTGCCGCCAACGCCAGTGACGCCGATGGCAGTGTCAGCAAAGTAGAGTTTTACTTAAATGGCAGCCTGCACAGTAGCGACAGCAGCGCGCCTTACCAGGCGAACTGGACGGCGGTTGCTGGCAACCAGCAGCTGTATATCATTGCTTATGATGATAAAAATGCCACAACCCAAACGCCGGCTGTCAGCTTTAAAGTCAATGCTGTCAGCAACAACCAGCCACCGGTGGTGAATATCAGTGCCCCCGCCAACGGCAGTCAGTACCGGGTCGGTGAAACCGTGTTATTCAGCGCTACCGCCACCGACAGCGATGGCAGCATTGCCAAAGTCCAATTTTTGCTGGATGGCACTTTGCTCAGCGAAAAAACTGCAGCGCCCTTTAGCACCAGCTGGACCGCCAGCGCCGGTGCCCATCAGTTGATCGTCAAAGCCATTGACAATCAAGGGGCCAGCAGCGAAAGCCGCGTCAGCTTCAGTGCCCAGAGTGATCAGACCGGCCACGATGCCTGCCGGCCGGACGGTTTATATCAGACTGCCGGGCTGAACGTGCCTTATTGCACTATTTATGATGCCAATGGCCGGGAAAAAATGGGGGCGGATCATCCGCGTCGCATCATCGGTTATTTCACCAGTTGGCGTCATGGCAAAAATGGCAATCCGGCGTACCTGGTCAATCAAATTCCATGGCAGAAAATCAGCCATATCAATTACGCTTTTGCCCATGTCGATGCCAGCAATAAAGTGTCGATTGGCAACCCGGCCGATGTGGGAAACTCTGCGACCGGCATGGAATGGCCAAATGTAGCAGGGGCGGAGATGGATCCGGCGTTTAGCTACAAAGGTCATTTTAACCTGCTGAATAAATATAAAAAGCAGCACCCGCATGTCAAAACACTGATCTCGATTGGTGGCTGGGCCGAAACCGGTGGTTTCTTTAACGCCAACGGCGATCGGGTGGCCAGTGGTGGTTTTTACAGCATGACCACCAACAGCGACAATAGCGTCAACGTGCAGGGTATCAATACCTTTGCCGATTCAGTGGTCACTTTCCTGCGCACTTATGGCTTTGATGGGGCTGATATCGACTACGAATATCCGGCCAGCATGAAAGATTCCGGCAATCCGGATGATTTTGCGATTTCCAATCCACGCCGTGCCGGTTTAATGGCATCTTATCAGGTGTTGATGAAAACGCTGCGGGAAAAACTGGATGCCGCGTCGGTGGCCGATGGCAAACATTATCTGCTGACCATCGCATCCCCTTCATCCGGCTATCTGCTACGCGGCATGGAAGCCTTCCCGGTCACGCAGTATCTGGATTACGTCAACATTATGAGTTACGACCTGCATGGCGCCTGGAACGATCATGTCGGGCCGAATGCCGCCTTGTTTGATGATGGTCAGGACAGTGAACTGATCGCCTGGAACTATTACAACAGTACGCAATATCAGCGCATTGGTTATCTGAATACCGACTGGGCTTACCATTATTTCCGCGGCGCAATGCAGGCAGGCCGGATCAATATTGGCGTGCCTTATTACAGCCGTGGCTGGCAGAATGTTCAGGGCGGCAGCGCCGGTCTGTGGGGCAAAGCAGCCCAGGCTGATCAGACCAAATGTCCGCCGGGCACCGGTGGCTCACCGCAAAACCGTTGTGGCGCCGGTGCCGTTGGCATCGATAACCTGTGGCATGACCTTGGCAGAAACGGCGAAGAAGTGCCGGCTGGTTCCAACCCGCTGTGGCATACCCGCAACCTGCAGGCCGGTAAACTCGGCAGTTATCTCAATGCCTATGGCTTAGATCCAGTGAATGATCCGCTGGATAAGCTGACCGGGGTGTACCAGTTTAACTACAACAGTACGCTGGTGGCGTCCTGGTTGTGGAACAACACGAAAAAAGTGTTCCTGTCGATTGAAGACGAAGAAAGTATCCAGCAAAAAGCCAACTATATTGCCAGCCGCAATATCGGCGGCGTGATGTTCTGGGAACTGGCCGGTGATTACAGCTACGACAGCAGTAAAGGCGAGTACTTTATGGGCGACGATCTGACCAGTATTTTCTACAACACCTTTAAAGCTGCCGCACCTTATGGTCAGCTGCGGGATCCAAAACCACTGCCTGCCACCAGCTTAGATCTGCAATACCAACTCAGTGGTTTTAAACTGGGCGATGCCAACTATCCGATCAATCCAACCCTGACACTGACCAATAAATCCGGCCAGACCATCCCGGGGGGTGCCAAAATCAGCTTTGATGTACCAACGGCCACTGGCGATAACGTCACCGATCAAAGCGGTTATGGTGCGAAAGTGGTGACAAGCGGCAGTAATACGGGCGGTAACAATATCGGTGGGCTGCAACAAGATTTCCACCGGGTTGAACTGACCATTCCGGGCCACAGCCCGCTGGCTGCCAATGCTTCGGTGGCACTGACGCTGAACTATTTCCTGCCGATCCCGACACCGTCAAACTGGCGCGTCACTGTCGGCGCTCAGAGTTTTGCACTGAAACAGGATTATCCGCAATTGCCGGCCGGAACTATCAGTGGCGGTGATACCGGCGGTCCTGGGGCCTGTACCGGCGTGCCCGGCACAGTACCGGCTTATCCAAACTGGCCACGTGGCAGCCATGCCGCTGCCGGTGACCATATGAGTTATCAGGGCAAAATTTATCGAGCCAAATGGTGGACCACCTCAATACCGGGGTCTGACAGCAGCTGGCAGTTTGTCTGTAATCAGCCTGCCTGATCCGCCATCTTCTCCCGGCAGCAATGCTGCCGGTTCTTTTACACGGAGCTATTGATGAACAAATTACTTTGCTTGCTCACGGCCAGCCTACTGCTGCAGTGCATCAGCCAGCAGGCAACCGCCCATGGTTATGTCGAATATCCCAAAGCCAGACAACAAATTTGTAAAGATGATGGCGGCTACTGGTGGCCAGCGGATGGCTCTGGCATTGCCAATCTGGCCTGCCGGGCTGCCTATCAGCAATCCGGTGGTTATGCCCTGACCCAACATCATGAATATTCAACCAATGTTGCTGACTATCGCAATATGACAGCCGTCAAAGCGGGCATCAAAGACGGCCTGCTCTGTGCGGGTGGCGATCAGCGTAAAGCCGGTATGGACACCATCTCGCCACACTGGCAAAGCACCCAGCTTGATTTGGCAACGACGCCAACACTGCGGTTGAAGTTTCGCGCCACCACGCCGCATAACCCCAGCTTCTGGCAGATTTACCTGTCCAAGCCTGGTTTTGACGCCGGCACAACGGCACTGAGCTGGGATCAACTGACCTTGATCCATCAGCAAAATGATGTGCCGGCACAGGCCGGTTATTATGAACTGGACGTGCCATTACCGACCAACCGCAGTGGTAAAGCTGTGCTCTATACCCGCTGGCAGCGGGTCGATGTGGTTGGTGAGGGCTTTTATAACTGTTCCGACTTAACCTTTGTTAACGGCGACAGTACGCCAGGTCAGTGGTTTGACAAAGGCGCTTATCTGACCGCAGGTCAGCTTGGCAAAGCGGGTGAAACGGCATTGTTACGGGTGTTTGATGCACAAGGCCAGGAACTGCTACAACACAGCCTGCAACTGAAAGCCGACCAGATTGCCAATCAGGCCTGGGCGCTGGAACTGGCGCGACAAGTAAATGGCTTATACAGCCAGCAACTGCAAATTGGCGTGCTTAGCAATGGCAGTATCAATTTACAACCAATTGCCAGCCAGAATAAGTTTTATCTGGCACAAACGGGCTGGTACGTGAATCTGGATTTAAAACCAGCCACTGGTGGCCCCGGTTGTGGTGGGGTGGATCCAGCGAAAATCTTTGCCTGGCCGAATTGGCCACGTAAAGACAGCGCCGGTAACCCCAGCCATGCTCAGACCGGTGATTATTTGTCGGATCAAGGCAAAGTCTATCAGGCGAAATGGTGGACCCAAAGTCGACCAGGCAGCGACAGCAGCTGGCAACTGATCTGCAGTTTAGCGCAATAAGCCAGACTGGCAGGCAGCCAAAGTTGCCTGCCAGTCTGCGCCTGCCACGATCAGCGCTTGCGTCCGCTCACCAGCAATAACAAGGCGCCAACAGCAACGGCACCAATACCCGCCCAGATTGGCACATTAATAGTATGTGTTTCTGCCACAGACAACTCGACACTCCCCAATTTGACAGCAGTGTTGTCTTCGGTATAACTGAAACCACCATAGGCCAGTGCAAAAGTACCAGCAGCCAGCAGCAAAAACGCGATTATTCTCATTAGATTCATCAGAATTTACCTATGCATAACCGCACTGCGATGACTGCGCCGATGACACAGCAAGAATGCGATGTCCAGTGAAACACAATGCCGCCGCCGAAGCCAGCACTCTGGTGAACTGAGGAGGGGGGAGCTGACAGCACATATGCAATAAAGCAGCATATTAATTCACAAATAAAGAATAACCCATCTGTTTCAAGCCATTGCATGAGATTGCGACAGCTCTTAGAGCCATCAACAGTTGCCTTGCAGTCTCTGCCGCAGTTATAGAATTTTTTTTGTTGGATATTTATCCACTTTTACTTTAAAGTACGCGCCATTCGCTATGCCAGACTGCTACGGATATTTCCGGCGCTGTACTGGTGATTTCACGATACTCAATTCATGCTGTTGTCATCGCAAAAGCGTATGACTTAACCAGCTCTCAGCCAATGCCTTGATCAAGTTAATAAGAAGGAACCAAACAGAGCGTGCGTACTACTGAAATTGTTGATGGCTTCCGCCAGTCTGCCCCCTATGTCAACGCCCACCGCGGCAAAACCTTCGTGGTGATGCTGGGTGGCGAAGCGATGATCCAGCCAGGTTTTCGCAGCATTATCAATGATATAGCCTTGCTTAACAGCTTAGGGATTAAAATTGTGCTGGTGTACGGTGCCAGACCACAAATTAATCAGGCGCTGGAACAGCATGGCCTGGCGGCACAGTACCACAACAGGATCCGGGTGACGGACGATGATTCTTTCCGTTTGATCAAACAAGTGGCTGGCGCTTTACAACTGGATATCACAGCACGGCTGTCGATGAGTTTATCCAATACCCCGATGCATAACGCCCAAATCAACGTGGTCAGTGGCAACTTTGTCATCGCCCAGCCGTTGGGTGTGGATGAAGGTATTGATTACCATCACAGTGGCCGGGTGCGCCGGATTGATGTCGCCGGCATCCGCCGCCAGCTCGATCAAAACTGCATTGTACTGATGGGGCCGGTGGCAGCCTCGGTCACCGGCGAAAGCTTTAACCTGACCGCCGAAGAAATTGCCACTCAGGTGGCGATTAAACTGCGGGCCGATAAAATGATCGGTTTCACCGATATTGGTGGCATCGTCGATGAACTCGGGGAAATTATCGCCGAACTGATGCCAAATGATGCCGAAGTGATGATGAATAATATGGAACAGCAACCAGGCGCCTGTACCGCCACCCTGGCATTTTTGCACGCTGCCATCAGCGCCAGCCGCGCTGGCATCCCGCGTTGTCACCTGGTCAGTAACAGCATCAATGGCGCTTTGCTGCAGGAGTTGTTTTCACGCGATGGCATTGGCACCCAAATTGTCACTGAAGCCGCCGAACGACTGCGTGCCGCCACTATTAACGACATTGGCGGTATTCTGGATTTGATCCGGCCGCTGGAGCAACAGGGTTTATTGGTCAGACGCTCGCGTGAACAACTGGAAATGGAAATTGATCAGTTTGTGGTGATTGAACGTGATGGTCTGGTGATTGGTTGTGCCGCGCTTTATCCATTCCCGGAAGACAATGTCGGTGAATTCGCCTGCCTGGCGGTGCATCCGAATTACCGGGATGCCGACCGTGGCACTTTATTGCTGAAAAATATTATTCAGCTGGCGCGGCAACGCAAGTATTACACCTTGTTTGCGCTGACCACTCGTAGTATTCACTGGTTCCTGGAGCATGGTTTTGAGCTGAAAAACGTGGAAGATTTACCGGCAAAAAAACAGCAGCTGTACAACTACCAGCGTCGCTCGAAAATTCTGGCACTGGATTTAACCTAAGCTTTGCCAGACTATAGCCGGTGCTCAATCCACGGATTGTTGCACCTGCTGCACCACTTGTTTTGCCAGCGCCCGCGCTGTTGTCCACTTGCCGCCACTGACGGTTAATAACTGCTGTTGCCAGTGCATGGCATATTCCCGGCTGGCACTGCTGGCATCAGCACTGCCCGCCAGTAATGGCCGCACACCGGCAAATTCGCGCTGGATATCCGTGCTGCTGCGCGGGCTGACAAAATAATGGTTATAAACATCCAGCAGATACTGCCGCTCGGCAGCACTGCATTGCACCGGCTGCTCAATGCTTTGCCGCACCTCAGTGGTGCCCAGCAACGTTTGGCCCTGATACGGCAGGACAAATACAATACGTTGCTCGCCAGGCACCTCCAGCATATGACCGTAGCGGCACAGCGGCGGCAATAACAAATGACTGCCGCGGACTAAATCCAGCCCTTGCTGCACTGGTAAACCGGATTGCTGTAACAGCTGATTGCTCCAGGGGCCGGCGATATTAATCACCCGATCAAACGGCCGCCACTGTGCTTCATCAAGCAATAATACAGCCCCATCCGGCCGGACTGCCGTCACCGGGCTGTGCTGATGAATTTGGACCCCCTGCTTTTCTGCCTGGGTTGCGACCCAAAGCCCTAACTGCTGATCATCCATCTGACCATCAAAAAACAGATAAGCACCAAGCAAACCAGCGGGCTGTAAATCCGGACTGCAACGCAGCGCCTGTGCAGCCGTCAACCAGCGATGCCGGCCAATACCTTGCCGGCCTGACAGCAAGTCATACAGCCACAAGCCAATTTTTAATTGCCAGCGCGGCCGGCGACCCGCCTGATACATTGGATATAAAATCGGTAAACGCCGGGTCAACTGCGGCGCTTTTTTTAACCACCAACGCCTTTCCTGCAAAGCCTCATGCACCAGCCGGAATTCAGCTTGCTCCAGATAGCGCAAACCACCATGCAACAATTTGCTGGAGGCGGCGCTGGTTGCCTGCATCAACGCATCCCGTTCAAATAACTCCACCTGATGACCTGCCAGCGCCAATTGCCAGGCCGCGGCCAGCCCGTTGATGCCGCCCCCAATCACTGCCAGTCGCATGGGTTTATCCTTTTGCTGTTAACAAACTGGTTAAAATCGCTAAGCTGTGGTCAGAGCAAAGCAAAAATTTTTAGCTTTGTCGACTGAATCTGCAGCAATCGTTCAGCCATGGCACAGATTTATCAACTGCCCCGCTGACAGCAGTAGCAAAAGCAGCTACAGTTGGCAGCTATCAAATCCAACTTCGGATCAACACCGCCCTGACGCGGTATCGCATCTTTTGCAGGACCTGAATGGATGAACCAATCGTTGTTTGGCAGCACCATTGCTACTAAAAATATCAAAGAACTGCTCAGCAGAATTTATGACGTCAGTGCCCGCAAAGATTCGTTATTTGAACGGGCGCACAGCTTTTTCAGTGGTGTTGATCAGGCTGAACTGACGCAATTGCAGCAACAAATCGAGGCGCTGGAACAAAAACTGCTGGCCGCAGGCAAAGCAGCCCAGAGCAAAGTAGAAGCCAGACTGCTCGAGTGCCGGCAACAACAAAAAGACAAACAGCGGCAGTTGGAAGAACTCAGAGTTGATCGGATTCGACAACTGAAACAGCTGGCCCGCATGCTGTTGACGCAAAGCCTTGGCGATACACCACAGGAAAGCCAACTGTTGGCCGCCAGAGCATTGGGGACGATTCAATTGCTCTCACCCAGCAGCGGCAAACAGGTAGCAAGCATCAACCAGCGGCATAAGCATGCTTACAAAGCCATTTTGGCCTTGTTGTTACTCGATCGCCTGCTGGCACTGAAGCTGATTAAAAACCGTTATGTGCTGCAAAAATGGCATGACAGTCAGCAGGCGAAACAAAACCAAACCGCCAGCGATTACGATCCTTTTCTGGAAGAAGTGCAGTTACCGCTGGTGATGGCTTTGTTATTACAGGACATCGGCCTGCAACATCCGGCAGCCCAACTGATCCTCAAAGGCGAAGATGGCAGCCTGGATGAATTCCGTATTCTGCAACCGGCCGAGCGACAGGCGCTGCTGCACATCAGCTATCAACAAAGCCAGGATTATCTGGCGCTGGGGCTGGGTGCTGACAGTTACATAGGTAACTCCAAAGTTGAACGCGCTTTGTTCCAGGAGATGGAGCAAGATCGGCTGAATTTCATCAGTCACTTGCTCAAATCCGCCATTACGCCGGAAGAGGGTATTGGCAACTTGCTGAAGATCCCACAAGTCTATGTATCAGTGGTGCTGCCCTGTAAACAAAACTATAAATACGAGCAACTGCCCAAAGTCAGCGCTATTTTAAAAGCCGGTGTTGGCAAAGGTTGGTATCCGGCAACGATCGTCGATGCTTTGCTGGATATCACCGGCGCTTTTCCGCAAGGCTATGGCGTGACTTACATTCCAAAAGATTCAGATAACAAAGATTTAGACAGATACGAATACGCTATTGTCAACGGCTTGTATCCGGCACAAATCGAGCAGCCGATCTGCCGTACGGCCACCCGCAATCTGACCTATCACAGCTCAGGCGTGAATCTGGTGATCAGCACTGACAATAATCTGTATTTCAGCCCGGCACAGCAAAAGCTGGAAAAAATGAGTGAAGAGCGGCTGCTGGAAATTTTAAGTAAACTGGCTTCTAACTTTACCGAACGCAGCCAGCTGGATTTAATTCCAAAATGCTGGCATCCGGATGAGTTTTTCACTTATTTAAAAAATCAGAATTTATGGAATAAAGCCGATACCTATCGTAACTGAGCGCGGGCGGCTTGCACTTAGCCCAGTCGCCAGACGATGGCAGCGCCGGTCAACACACCGCTGCCAGACAGCAGAAAGTTCAGGATTTTGGCGGCGGTGGCGTTTTAAGCTGCCGTTTAAATTTGACGATTTGATAAATCACCAGCAGGTAACTGAGTAAAAACAGCAAATTAAAACTGCCTGTTGTCGTCGTGGAAAATGCCTGCGCTGAGGGCAATAACACCATTTTCACCATCGGCAATAAAATGCTGGCAAAGATCACCGCCAACACTGATGGACTTTGGACAAACTTCACCAGATAAGCCAAACCCAGACTGGCCAGCGCATATTGTAAATGCCACTGCCCCTGATACAGCGTTTGACTGTCCACTGCCACATACAACAACGTCAGCAGATAACTGCTGGCAAACAGATAAGCCAACACCCGAACAGCTTTTTGCATCTTTGATTCTCCTGCCATAAACTGCGGCAGTATGCCCGAGCACTGGGCTGCCGCCAAACGAAATTGAACAAGCCAAAGGAGACTTCGCTATCGATACCCTACTGCAGCAGGCCGTCGCCGCGCTGTTTTTTTTATTGATAGTGGTGCTTGGCTGCAGCATGATTTTAGCGCCAACCATCATCATGTGGCTCAGTTTGCAACGACTGTGGCCAACGCTGTTTCCAGTCAAAGTCTGGCAAATGACGCTGCTGTCTGTGCTGTTGTCCAGCATCAGCTACTGCTGGCTTGCACCAGATGCAGACTTGCTGGCGCAGTCGGCGCTGGCATTGCAGCTGACTTTTGGCTGGAGTCTGGCTCTGCTGCCGTTACAGGCTGGCTGGCAGTTATGGCAACGTCGCCGACACTGCGGCAGCCGTGGCTGAACGCCTGCGAATGTTCAGCAGAAACTGCTGCCAGACTGTGCTTAACTGCTGTTATCATCTGCACTGACTATTTTGCCGAGATCTTATCATGTCAACAGCATCAGGCGCCCTGGCCTATCAAAAACAGGAACAAGGTTATCGCGATAAAGCGCTGAAAATGTACCCTTGGGTTTGCGGCCGTTGTGCCCGCGAGTTTGTTTATTCCAATTTACGCGAGCTGACGGTACATCACAAAGATCATGACCACAGCAATAACCCGGCGGATGGCAGTAACTGGGAACTGTTGTGTATCTATTGCCATGACAATGAACACAACAGATATTCTGAGCATGTGATCTATGGGGCAACGACAGCGCAACCACAGCAGGTGGCGACCCATAATCCTTTTGCCAATCTGAAAGCCCTGCTGAATAAGGAATAACGGATGAGCGCTGCCCGTGCCCTGCAAATCCCGGCCAGTACCAGACTGCAGTACCGTTTATTAGACGCCCATGACAGCGAGCTGTTATTTGAACTGGATCAGGACGAAGCCGTGATGCAGTTTATTAATGGCGGTCGCAAAACCAGCCGCGCAGAAATTGCACAGCGGCTACTGCCAAGGATGTTGTCGTACCGGGATCCGCTCAAGGGTTATGGTCTGTGGCAAGTGTGCAGCAAAGCGGACAACCAACAGCTGCCCGCCGCCTATCTGGGCTGGATACTGGTCAGGCCAATGGGCTTTTTCAGCGACCAGCCCTGCAGCGATAACCTGGAACTGGGCTGGCGTTTTAAACAGCACGCCTGGGGCCAGGGTTTTGCCACAGAAGCCGCCACTGCTGTAATGGCGGCGCTGGCGCAGCAAGGGACAGTACGCTATTTTTCCGCTCTCGCCGATCCCGATAACAGCGGATCCATTGCAGTGATGAAAAAATTAGGCATGCAGTTTATTCGCCAGCAACAGGTGCAGGATCCGCTTGGCGCACATCTGGCAGTGATTTACCAAACAGCAGTGTGCGAACACCCATTGCAACACGATAATTTTTCTTCTTTAGATACAACAACATAAAATTTAAAACCTTGACACAGCAGACCTGTTTGGCGTGCCTGACAGTGCTATAGTGTCAACTTCTATACCCAAACAACTTGAAGATGCTTTTTTTGCGGGTGATAAAAGTGTTTGAGACAAGGCGGCGGTTGGAAGCTTTGGTCATTCCAAAGCGACAAGCACTAACGCGGTATCAGACGCTTTGAGCCCCGTCCGAAGGCAGCATTTTCGATTCGGTGAAATGCTTTTAGCAGAGCTCAAAACGAGTAGCTTCAGGTTGTTTGGGTATATATATCTCTTTGCAGCCGGAGTCTTTATGCAGCAATTTGCCAGCACTTATCCTATTGGTCAGCCAGGTATGCCCTGGGGTGACGCCGAAAAAGCCCAGTGGCTGGCCCGGCAACAACGCCAGCGCAGTTATCAGCAAGAGGTGGTGCAGCCATTACAACAACTGTGCCAGCAAAAACCTGAGCTGCAAGCCAGCGCCGAGTTAGTGCACTATGGTGAACTGGATTATCGTGCACTTGGGTTTGACTGTTATCCGTTATGGGCTGTGCGCAGTAAAAACTGGCAAGCCGGTCGGGCGACAGTCCTGATCACGGGCGGCGTGCATGGCTATGAAAGCAGTGGTGTACATGGTGCTTTATTATTTATCGCCGAGCAATTTAGCCAGTCCAGCCAGCAGTTTAATCTGCTGGTATTGCCTTGCATCAGCCCTTGGGGTTATGAAACCATCAATCGCTGGAACCCGGCGGCTGTTGACCCAAATCGCTCTTTTAGTGCCCAGAGTCAATCCGCCGAAGCCAGCGCTGTAATGACATTGCTCGAAACTATCGAAGATCCGATAGTGCTGCATGTCGATTTGCATGAAACCACAGATTCAGACAACAGTGAATTTCGCCCGGCCAAGGCCGCCCGCGATGGCACCGTCAATACCAACTGGAACATTCCGGACGGCTTTTATCTGGTCGATGACAGTGAGAAATCACAGCCGGAATTTCAGCGCGCTATTATTCAGGCTGTAAGCGCTGTGACGCATATAGCTGCAGCGGATGCGGATGGCTGTCTGATTGGCGAAAAATTACAACAAGCAGGTGTGATCCATTATCCAAAACGAGCCTTAGGATTATGCGGTGGTGTCACTGCTGCACCTTATGTCACCACCACTGAAGTGTATCCGGACAGCCAGTTCGCCAGCCCGGCACAATGTAATCAGGCTCAGCTTTGTACCATAGTGGCAGCCATCGCCTTTGTGGCATCGAGTGACGCCCAGTACGGTTGAGTAAAAAGTGTGTTTTGTCATCACACTGGCATCTGCCACTGGCAACATAAAGTTTCAGTGAGATACTGGTTTGCCGTCGACATGGCGGCTTGCACAAAATGTTAAAAGTAACATTATGTTTTGATTTAAATTAACCATGCCAACGTGGTCACTGCAAAGATGTTTGAATGAATGGCAACCTGATGAAACTCAAATGCTGTATTTTTATGATGCTGAGTCTGCACTGGCATGTTGCCCACGCCAAGCCTGCTGCGGAGACGGCATTGATCCTGACTGTCGGGCCCAATGCTCCCCTGACTCAGCCGCAGCCAAAGTTGCCAGTTGTGGTGCAGCAACAGCGCAATGACTCGCCGTGGCAGCAAAGGTCAGCAGACAGCTGGAAAACTTTGTTCAGCGACAAAACCGCGACGACCAGCCGCCACCCGGACAGCGTCTCGCGCTGGACTTTACCAACGCTGATTATGGCGTTGCTTGGCTTGTTATGGTTAATCAGCCGCAGTCAGCGTCACGGCTAAAGAGCCGAACACAACATCGCAACAAGGAATGAACACGATGACAGGCCAACTGATCGTCAATCAAGTAATTTCAACCGTGGAAACTCAGGTCTACAGTCCGCTGGACTATCACCAGACTGAAGTCAAAGTACAGGCGCTGGCAGCTGAACATCAATTAAGCCGCTTTCAACTGGCGCGGTTATTTAAAAAACATTCCGGCAAAGATTTAACCGGTTTTATCCAGCGCATGAAGCTGGAAGCCGCGGCCAATATTGTGTCTTATACCCACACGCCGTTGCTGGAACTGGCGATGAACCTGGGTTACACCAGCCAGCAAGCCTTTACCCGCGCCTTCAGTCAGTACTGGGGCATTTCACCTGGAAAAATGCGCTCACAGCGGCAGGATTATGTCCGTTATTTGCATGATGCCCAAGGACAACTCAGAGTCAACTGCCAGATCAGGCGCAACCGTACTGGACTGAAACTCTGGGGCATTCGGTACAAAGGCAACCAGGAAGATGTATTGTTGCATTGGCAACGTTTTGCCAGCAGTCTGGCGCAGTTGTTGCCGGACTATCAGGGACCTTGTTATGGCCTGTTTTATGATGACCCCGCCATCACACCAGCGGGCGAAGTGCGTTATGGCTGCGCCATTGAAATGCCAGCTTACGCTGGGTTACCACCGGAGGGTTGGTACAACACGGACATCCCACCAGGCCGCTTTGTGGTGTTCCAACTGGCAGACAATAGCTATCAGCAAAATCATCATTTGTTATGTCCGGCCGTGATGCACTGGTTTGTCAGCCATGGCGAACAATTTGGTGCAGCCGGCTCTTATGAAATTTTCCCGCATTTGCCATCCACCGATCCGGCCGAGCACTATTCACTGCAATTGTTTATTTCGCTGACGGGCTAACTGCCGCTGTCGGCTGGCTCAGGCCGTTCGTTCGAACTGAACCTGTGGCGTCCAACGCTTGGCGTCCAACGCTTGGCGTCCAACACTTGGCGTCCAACACTTGGCGTCCAACACTGCTATTTTAAGTCTTTGACATCAACTCAGCAGCCACTTTGTTTCACTGGTAAAATCTGCGGCGTTTTTGCCACCAGGCGAACAAAAATCAGCTAGAATGCTGGCCAAAAATCAAGCTGAAATATCGGAGCAGTGGTCAGGGATGAAAGTTGGCATCGGTTACAGTAATACTCAGGATGCGCGGGCCGCTGGCCGGGCTGTGGCAACTGCCGCCATCGCGGATGGTGGTTTAGATCAGCCAAGCCTGGTACTGGCGTTTTGTCATGGTTCTGTGGATCATCAGGCATTTTATCAGGGCCTGCGTGATATCCTCGGCAGCGACATCCAAATCGTCGGTGGCTCTGCCATCGGCGTCATCACCAATCATCATTTAAGTTATCAAGGCGCACCGGCCGCCGCTGCAGTACTGCAATTACAGCACGCTTATTGCCAGTTGGTCAGCACCGATGAAATCTTCAAATTTCCACATAGCAGCGGTCAGCGACTGGCGCGGGCTTTGCAAATCCAGCCGGAGAGCAACCTGCTGTTGTTATTGTATGATTCCATCAAGTTTCCGGCGGCGGGCAACAGACCGGCAGTGTTAAATCCATCGGCACCTTTGCTGCAGGGGCTGACCACGCATTTACCAGCCCAGTTAAAGGTGGCAGGTGCGGGCTTGCTGGGTGATTACCAGTTTAGCCATACCTGGCAATTTACCGGCCAGCAAGTGTCAGCTCAATCGGCTATCGCCTTGTTATTTAGCGGCATTCAGCCTTATATCACCACCATGCACGGCTGTTATCCGATTGATCAGGTCGACCATTGCATCAGCAATATTTATGGCCAGTTTTTATACCAGCTCGATGGTCAACCTGTGATGGAAGTGATTGATGCTTTATATGGCCATCAACAGTGGCGGCAGCAATCCATGCTGAAAGAATTGTCGCTGGGGGTGCATTGCGGCAATAAAACCGAGCCAGTGCAGGAAAAGCATTATAAAAACCGCCTGATCAGCGGTATTTTACCGGATGAGCAAGGCATCATTTTATTTGAACCGGATTTGGCCGAAGGCGATCTAGTCCAGTTTATGCGTCGGGATCCGGCGCTGATCCTGGCGTCGGCCCGCGAAAATACTGCGCGCTTACTGCAAGAGATTAAAGATGATGGCAAAACCGCATTGTTCGCGCTGTATTTTGACTGCGCTGGCCGGGTGGCCACGCTGGATGGCACTGAAACTGAAGAGGCCGCTGAAGTACAGCGGCTATTAAATCAGCAACAAATCCCGTTACTTGGCATCTACTGCGGGGTGGAAATTGCACCTTTTCAGGGCAAAAGCCAGGGGCTGGACTGGAGCGGCGTGCTGGTGATCCTGTGCCGCTGACACTGCCACCGCAGCAAACAGAGTGACATCTGCTTAATACTGGGTAAAACGCACCAGACCATAACCATTGCGGTCGATGCAATAATGCACGTACAACGGCATGCCACTGGTTCTGGCAGCCAGCAGCATGCTATAGGTGCGATTCACAAATTCGCTGTTACCAGCCAGCGGACAACCGGCACTGTCATCACCAGCACCGGCCCGGACATAAAACCATTCTGTCACGCGCGGCGGCATCTGCTCTGTCTGAAAATAAATGGTGGCCGGATCATTAGCACCAATTCTAATCTTACTGATTTTGCTGAATAAATTAGATTCTTGCTGGGCATAAACCTCAGTTACACTGCACAGGCATAACACCAGTAAAAGTTTTTTGAGCATGATATTCCCCTCTTTGTTCTATTATCGCCGCACTGCTATTCAGGCGTGCTTCAGGTCATTTTGTCTAGCGGACTTGCATTTGCGTTGTCGTTGCGAGGCAACCAATTCGACTGTTTTTTAAACGATTAAAGATCAACATTTAACCAACAAAACCTGCAAGTATTCGCCAATCAAGCGCGTAATTTTACGAATCATCACAAAAAATGACAATAATTTATAATTGTTGTGTTTTTGTACTTTTTTTGCTATTTTCGCGCCATTTTCGAAACATGTGGTTGTTGTGTCGAATTTTTAACTTGCAGTGTTCAAGCTGAAATCTGTTGACTGCTGGCAAGTCTGAATATCCTCCGCAATACCTCCAAATGATAAATGGCCATTATTATGCTAAAGAAAATTTTAACTGGGATACTGCTTTTCCAGTCTTCACATCTAATTGCGAATCAAGCGACATCAACGGCAAATGAAGAAAAAATATTATCAAACGGTAGTATTGCTGTACTAAAAATAACTGACTTCAGTAATAACAAATCAATCAATCAATTTAAAACATTTAATCTGACTGGCAACAATCTTACGATTTATTCAGGAAATACACCGACAACAACTGAATCCCAAATAATCATTTCAGCACCTTCTATCCAGCTGAGAAATAGTCATATAAAAATCATTGGCAAGCCTGTTGATATAGTGTTTCAGAGTACAGCAGCTGGCACTCATGATGTTTGTCAAAGCTGTACGATTGAAAATGCTAAAAGAATCACTTTTGTTAATAGCAGTAGCACATTCTGGAATAATGGGCTGATTACAACAGATATCAGCCGCAATATGCAGATCAACAATGTTTATGCACCCGGTGCGCAGGCGGTTGAATTTCTGGCAGGCAATATCACATTGAATGGGGTGGTCAATACTAATTTACAGGCAGAAAGCCATCCGGCAGGCGGTTTTATCATCGCACCAGGCGGAAGTCAGGTTGTCGGCACTGGCGGCGTCAACTTTTATAGTGGTGCCCTGCAATTTGATTACCCCAGTTCAGCCATTAAAGGGGCCACTGCAGTGACCAGCGCTTTACAGCTGAATGGCACTGTGTCAGCTGCCGCCGTCACTGTGGCTGCAGCCGGCGATATCACCATCGCAGAGCGCGCTGTATTGGATACCAACTCCGATTTTATTTCTTCCAGTTCACGCAACAATGCGCCATACATTCCTCAGGAAGGCATTTACTTGCAAAACCTGAAAGCATCACAGTCTGACAACCGCGCTTTGCACATGAATCTGTCAGGCAAATTAATGACCGATTACAACTTGTCAATCAAATCGGTCAGCTCGGTCTCACTGGCTGCCAACGTGATCGCGAAAAAGATGCAAATGATTGCAGCCACCCATGTGTATCAGCGCGGTTATATTCAAGCAACCGATTTGCAGATTGCAGCCGATGTGATCACCAATACCGGTTATATCAGCGCTGCGAATCTTCGTTTTGATGCAGTCAATGATATTGCTAACACTATGGGAGGCCATATCAACGGCTCAACTGTGGCAATGAAATCAACTGCAGGTTCTTTTCTGAATGGCGCCAGAAACAGCGTGATGACGATCCCGACGCATTTAAAAAGCGAACTCATTGCTCCAGTCACGAATATCAATCAAAAGACACAGGGCATCTTCTTTAAACTGCTGAAAAAAGATGCGCAGTCTGCCAGTGTAACAGCCAAGATTTTTGCCGACAAAATCTCCATCTCGGCAGTGAATATCGAGAATATTAATCCCTATTACATAGACAAAGCAGAACAGGAGTCATGGGATAACGGTGTCCGGCTGGAAGTTCAGAAAGCAAACCAGGTGTCATTAACTGCTGAAGACAGCATGGAGCTCGCTGCAACCGGCTATATCCTGAATTCATCCGCCATCCTGGGACAAAGTAATGTTGATGGCAATTTCCATATGAATACCCCTCATTTTTATAACCAGCGTTATAAAACTGATGCCAACTCATTTATTTTAAATACAACAAGCAGGGATGCAAACCAGAAAGTACGCTCTGCAACCTCGGTAGAAACCTCTAAAGTCGGCACTGAAACCGTCTTGATATCATACTCGCCAGCCGGAAGACTATATTCATATGGCAAATTTTATTTTAGCGATGGCATTCAAAATAATACAACAAAAGAAAGCTTCAATAACGATATCTCTTACGTCGAACTATTAAACAGCAGTTATTTCCACAATACAAACCTAGTCAGCACTGGCTATTTAATTTCTACATCCTTTAAAGGGGATGCAACCACAGCCAGGAATTGCTTAATTAAAGAATACTGCAAAGGTGATATGATTACGGTTCACACCACCATTGATACCTTACTTTCTTTCAAGGGTAATGTTTACGGCATCTCAGACACTGCAAAGGAAAGCAACTTATCCATCAATAATATAGATGTTAGTGATAACATTATTAAAGAGTATATATTCAAACACTTTAAAGACAAGGGCATCACACCAAATGATGAAGGTCAACGTCTCGACCTGATCAGCGGCTACTATTACTACAGCACAACTAAATGTGACGACCCAGATGAAAGAAGACCACCAACTCCAGAAACTCCCCCAATGATTGAAGAGAACTACAACGAGCATTGTGAAACTACAATTTCGTCAATAGACCTGAGAGAACTGATTAAGAACAACAACTCGAACTATAACGGCGTGAAGTATTCCGAAGACAAAATAAACGCGGCCGTCATAAAATATATTAATAGTCAACCTCTAAACGTAATCCGTTATGAGGCTTATATCACAAAAACAATTCTGCAAGAAAGTGGGATAACAGCTGATAAGAAAAGCATTACTATTGTTTATTATCATGAATACAGACACTTGGTTGAACAGCATGAAGATCCTGACAAACCTAAGAGCCCAGAACAAATTTATGAACCTGCTATTGACTATGCTCCCACTATAAAAATAACTCTTGAGCTGGACACTTTAATGCAGAATTATGGACAATAAGGCAAAGTCATGAAAAACAACAATCATCCAGAGTTTAATCATATAGAGCTATGGCATCGAATCACCTCTTTTATTGTTTTTTCGGTGATGATGCTCAATTTAATGATCCCATTTTCGATCAGTGCAGCGACCATTGTTGATAAAAGTTTTTTCAGTACAGAACTAGCATCAGGGCAATATTATGAGCCTGCTTATACTGGTGATTTTTTATATAAAAAATCCAGCCTGATTAATACCACGGCCAAAACAATACCTTATTCTATTGCCGATTTTTTCAAAGAACTGGCTAATGTTAAAAGTCCGGCCTTACCGGCAAAAGTATTAGTACCGGTTCAGGTAGGTGATATCACGATTTTTGTGCCGATCAATAAATTAGGCAAGCTCGCCGGTGATGCCGAGGTGCAGGCCAGGCTGATCCGTTCACAGATTTATAATGTGTTTTCCAGAAACACAATTCAGGCAGGTTTCACTGAAGCGCAACAAATCGCTGCACTCTATGCCAACTCTGCACTGCTAGCCGCCCAGGGCGGGGTAACTTTTGGCAAGGAGATCAGTGAAAGCCAGGCTAACAACTTTGGCAAAGATTTTATCTGGCCGGTCGAAATGGCGCTAAACGGGCAATCCGTGTTAGTGCCGCAACTTTATTTATCTGATGCCACAGTGAAGGACTTCACCTTAAAAGGACATCTGGTTGAATTTCATGGCACGACGGCAGAATTCCACCATATTAACATTGGTGCCGGTTCTCTGGTGGATGTCAGAAACAACTATTTAAAAGCCAGTGGTAACTTCAATCTTGGCGAAAATGCGCGCATTGTCGGCGAAAATGACGTCAATTTGATAGTTCACGGTACTTTACAAAACCTGTCCGGCACTATCACTGCAAGCAAGAATATTAATATTCTGGCAGGCCAGCTCAGTAGTAAAAGAGTGGTCCACCGTTTTGATACCGGCCAGTATCAGGGCACCCGATTAGGCGAAGTTGCTGGCTATCTGGCGAACGGTCACATCCAGATCCGCACTTATGGCGATATGCAATTTGAAAGCTCAGTGCTGAATGCCGGTGGCAGTATCCAGCTCAGAGCAGATGGCAACATCCGTATCGCTGCCCAGCAGGAAAGCATTGTGGGTGGTCGTGCAGTGGGTGGCTATCGTACCACCGACTCAGCTTTTGCATATCTTGGTTCCAGCCTGACGGCAAAAGACAGCGTGTTTTTAATGGCCAGCGGCGCTATTGAAATCAACGCATCCACCATCCATGCCGACAGCGGTGTCATTCAGCTACTGGCGCAGCAAGGTGTGTATATCGGTAACGAAATGAACCAGTTTCAGCAATCTCGCCAGGGCAAACTGGGCAAGGTAACTGAACAGGAACAGCAACTGCAGACCATGGCGGTCCGCTCTGCGCTGAATGCCGGTAAAGGCGTCTTGATTGCCACTGAGCTTGGCGATATTACCCTGAAAGCCACCTCCATCAAGGCAGGTCAGGGCACCGAAGTCAGTGCCCGCAATGGCAAACTGAATCTGTTGCTGGCAAAAGAACAGGACGAATACTTCTATAACAAGGTGAAAAAAGGCACCTGGAAGATCAAAACCGAGACCAAACAGGATCAAACCGACACTGCCGTCTATAACGCTATTGTTGGCGGGGTGAAGGTGCATGCCAGCCGTGGTGTCACGCTGGAACTGGCACAAAAAGAAGGGCAGTCAATCAGCCAGGTGATGTCAGATATGGCAGCCACCACAGATTTAGCCTGGATGAATACGCTATATAACGATCCCCAGTTTGCCGGCAATATCGATCTGGCATATCAGACCCTGCAAGACCTGCATCTACACAAGAAAACCAGCAACTTAAGCCCGGCAGCTATGGCGGTGATTGCCATTGCAGTGGCTGTCGCTATGGGGCCACACGGCGCTAACTTGCTAGGTAACCAGGGGGCAATTGCCAAGTTTGCAATTGGTAGCAAAGCGACGGCGGCTGGCACTGCTCTTGCTGGCAGCATGCAAGCAGGCGCTCTGACACTGGCAACTCAAGCAGCTAACGGCCTTGCCAGCGGTAAAGGCCTGGGTGGCACACTGGAATCTATGGTGCAGGAAGACAGTATTCGCTCACTGGCCATTTCAATGGTCACAGCGGGAGCATTATCACAAGTCACTGATTTTGGCTCAGATTTATTCGGTAATGCGGCCAGTGATGCTGCATTTCTCAGCACTGACACCCTGATTTCTCTCGGTAATCAAGCCGCACAGACACTTGTAAATGCCACAGTCTCTGCAGGTATTTCATCAATGATCAATGGAACTGGTTTCCAAGAATTTCAGGACAGTCTGGTTAAATCAATCAAGACCAATGCTATCAATCAACTCGGTCAGCACATGGCTGAAGAGATTGGCGTAGCTGTCGATGACAAAAAAATTAATACCGCTTTGCAACTCGTCTCTCATGCTGCATTAGGTTGTACTATCGGGATTGCCTCTGCTAGCGTCAACAAAACTAATAGCTCTGGGATCGCGTGTTCCTCTGGCGCCGCTGGGGCTGTGATTGGCGAAGTCATCAGCGATAAATTTAAAGAAAAAGGAAATTATCAAGCTGAACGGCAGAAACTAGAGGCTGAACTCAAGAGATTGGGGGTAGATCCCAAAAACTATGAAAATATGAGTGCTGAGGCTGCTAGAAAACTGCAACAATCTGTTGAAGTACAAACAATGATGCAAGAGCTCAACCTTATTAAAGCTAAAGGGGTAGATCTGGCGAAATTAGGGGCTGCGCTCGCGCTTTTTGCAGTAAAAGGTGATGTCAACATCGCGGCAGATACCGCCGAGAATGCAGCAGCAAACAATGCATTTTGGTTTGCTGTACAAGCTGGCTATATGATTTACAAGGCTATTGAACTTCACAATACCATTACTGAAGTTTCTGAAAAGTTAAAGGAATTCGCCAAAGCTGATGAAAAGCGCCGCCAAGAAATCATTATAGACATAGCCATAACGTTTTCAATTGACCTTCTGGTTGGCAAAACAGCAAGTGAATTACTTGGCACTTTAATTAAACAAGCTAAAAAATCCGGCATCATTCCGGATCAAGTTTTAGCTGAAATGATTGCCTTCGAAAAACTGCATCTGGAAAACAAATCAAGTCAATATAAAACTGGCAGCGGCTCACCAGATGCCATAAAAGTTCACTCCGACCCTGAAATCGCCAACGTTAAAAAAGCCGTTGATAGGATGCTTGGCGATAAAACAAAAACAGCTAAACCGACAAAAAGTGGCTTTATCAATGGCAAGCAAGTACAACAGTTTTCTGTTGATATTCAGCTATCTGCAGCAGATCAGAAAATATTGGATGATAAATTATTAAATTGGGATCAGTTGAGTAAACAAGAAAAAGGCGCATTTACCGAGCAGTTTACTCAGCGCATTTTGAGTCAGGATCCACGCTTAAAAGAAATTGACGGCAAATATGGTAGTAATAATGGTGCGGATCATTTATATCTGACCCAAAACTCGGATGGCACTTTAACCACTGTACTGGCAACATTAGACAGTAAACAGCTCACAAGCGGTGGTGGGCTCAGACTTGGCAAAGGCGCAGGTGGTAATACACAATTCAGCACAGATTGGTTTAAAGCTATTGCTGCGCATCTTGGTAACGCAGGAAAATATGACGCCCAAAATGCAATTAAGCAACATATAGATGCAAGGACTATGCATCTGGCAGTGTCTTATATTGACCCTGCCACCAAAAAGCTGTTTATTTTACCTGTTGATTTTCCTTTAGATAAGGCTGGAAACTAACCATGACAGCAAACTGGGCAAAGTTAAAACAACAAAGTTTAATTGGTATCAGTAATATACTGACTTATGACGTTTCAAGTACGCTACAACTACTACGCTCAGGTCAAGGGTCCAGACCTGATTGCGCTATGACGATGGAAGGTACATATATCTATAAAGCGTTGCAGGCGATGTTTTTGCAGCAAGACCCGGCGTTATTTCGCCAATACACTTATACGTCAGCACTGTTTCGGATCATGAAAGCGCAGCAACGACCAGCAGCGTTTGATGGTATGTGTGCGCTGTTTGCTGCCGTGGTCTGTGATGATGCGGAACTCTATCACTGGCATAGCCAGCATGTGCTGCCGAGCTTCAGCACCATACCAAAACAAAAATGGATCGACCGCAACAGAGTCGGGAGCCGGGAGTTTCAGACATTTCAGTTACAGTTAGCGATGCAGCAAAAATTCGAGCTGCTGGCAGAGCGGGCGGAATATATTCTGGCGCATCCGCCTGGTAAAAACATGCTCAAATATCAGGTCGATAACCAGTTTTTCCTGGGGCTGGCACGCGGCGATGTCGCCCTGATGACGGAAGCGCTGACGCTGTTATGCAGCCCGAAATTCGCGGCCCGGCGTTTTCATGCGGATGGCATCATTTGCAATTATCTATTGTCTCCTTTTGGCCTGATGTACGGCAAAATGGCATGGCGGGCGGGTTATCAGCTCGACATCGACTCGCCGCTGTATCCGACTGAATTGGTTGCTGTAGCACCATTGCCGCAGTACCAGCGCAGTTATGATGTGCTGGAAACACTTGATATTTACCAGCCATTCGCCTATGACCAGCATTTTACCCCGCTGCCGCCGGGCCAGTTCAATCTGGATATTTGTCAACAATCGCGTCCGATGGAAAAATTGCCATAACATGGTTAGGTTATCCGTTATTTTTGCAACAGGAGAGCAATAATGTCTGCCCAATCAGCTTTAGCCATGAATATTTATTCAGCACAGGCTCAGGCGAGAACTGACACTTTTATGCAGTTGGTGCAGCAGCAGCAACTGACATTATTACCGGGCCGGTTTGGTGGTGAGTTTAACAATGACCAAATCGCAGTGGGCTGGCACCGTGGCCAGTTTGTGCTCTGGTTTGGTCTGCAAGAACGTTTAGCAGGGCAGGAATTACAGCTGGATGCCTGGGGCTTAGGCCCCTTCGCCCAGGGATCTAAGCCCTGGCTGGAGCTGGTGGTGCAGAGTATGCGGTTGTCGCATGGTCTGCCGCCTGAGTTACTGGAGTTGCTCGCCACCCATTTAACCGCCGCAACACTCCAGGTTTCAGCCGTCTATCTGGATTTGCAGCAACAATGTATTGCCTTTAAGGCCATCAGGTTGGACTCTGCCACTGAGTTCACTCCAATCGCAACCCCCTTACCCCTGGCTGCGACGGTCGAATTACAAATGAATCAGTTCTGCCAAAAAGCCAAGGTATGGGATGATTTATTCTCGAATGTCGTCACCGGGCAAGGTTTAACCTTATTACCAGGTCGCTATGGCGGTGAATACAACAATGATCAGGTTGCAGTTGGCAAACTTCATGGCGATTTTGTGGTGTTTTTTGGTATCAAACTGGATCATGGTGCCGGTTTACAGCTGGACACACTGGCATTAGGTCCTTTTATGCAAGGATCTGCCGATTGGTTAACCATGATTCATCACATCATGCAACGCACGCCAGGCATAGATACTGCATTGTCAGTGGAGTTTAACCAGCATTTGCAGGCAAACACTATCGCGGTCCATGTGTTGTTTATCGACACCGCAACGTCTAGCTTAAAATCCCTGTATCTGGACATGGATGAGTAGCCTTATTGTTGGCAACAATTCGACAGTGTCAGCCAAGGTAACAACACCAAAATGGCTGCCAAAGGCAATAAAAGTGCCCTGCCTGAACGCACTGACCGAACTTTAGCTGTTAACGGCCACAAGCGCCCATTGTGCTGAACTTTAACTGAGAACCATGAGGCTACGATGCTTGATGAAACGCAACTGCGTAAATTTGTCCGCTACAAAAAAATTGCCCGTAATGCATTGACTAAATATCAGCGGGTCTATGACGACCATCTGATTCAGTTAACGCATTTTATTGAGCATGGGACCAATCGGCCTGACATGAGCATCTGCGACGAATTAGCATACTGGGAATTAGTTGATTTACGCATTCCAGAAACTTACTGGGAAACCGCGGCCGAAGTGAGCATGAGCCAACAACACCAGATGGATTATCCGCATCTGATGCGCTCCTTAGCCTACGGTTATATCGAAACGGCAAGAGCACATTATGGCATGCATCACTTTTTAGCTCGTTTTGGCCGTGAGCGAACCGGTGGTCTTGATCCATCCGACCTGTTTCGGTTATGTCTGGCTGAGCTGGCTGGCCTGGAAAAGGAAAGCCGGCAGCTGTTTCATGCTTTTGCCAGTGCATACCGGCGTCGGTCAATTATCCGCTCTAAAAGCCATGTCGGTGATTTCGTGGTGCTGCTTTATGCCCGCTATCTGGGAATGGCGCTAGCGCCGCAAGTCGATAACTTTGCCTATCAGGCGCTGCTTGAGGCATGGGATAGCACGGACCTTGCCAAAGTCAGCGCGCTGGTGCTGTTTATTTGTGATGAACAAGTTCGGCAAATGCTGGCTCCGCCCAGCAAGTTTTATTGTGAATTTGATAATGGTGATTATTGCCTGCTGCCTTTAACGGCGTTACTGGTGTTAAAACTGCGGCAAAACCGTGGTTTAACCAACCCGGAACTGACGCACCCGGCTTTTGGGCTACTCAATACCATGTTAGCACCTGCCCCACTGACGCTGCACTACGACGAGCTGTTACTGGCGGTGCTGCAGAAAATGCAAAGCCAGGGTTTTGCTATCGACGCCAGTTATGCCCTGACGCGCTGAAGAAGCCACATCACAGCCCGGCCGATGCCGGGCTGTGTTTTGGCGACAGTCCGCCGAAAGGAATATCTGACGTTTTTAATTAAGCAGTCAGACAGTTCACTTGAATTTGAATCACAGTTCTACGGGTATCTGGCTTATTATTGAAATTTTTTTGCGCATAGAATAAAACCAGTAATAAATGGTATATCAACACCCGACCCCTGAGAGACAGACAATGGCAAGTGCCATGAATAATGATATAAAGTACTGGGTAAAAAATTCTTCCACCCGAGCCCTGCTAACATATCACTTTAGAGAATGTAACTATTGTGATATACAACACTACAAAGGTTCAGTGTTTCGCGGAGTGTTTTCGGCAGCTGCAGATGATATAGAACAAAATATCACCAACGCGATAAACTCAGCATCTGAAGAATATAAATTGTGTTACAGCATTGATAGAATAAAATCCGAGCTCACCCATGCTTTTGCACAAAATGATGATTTTTGGTGGATGTTAGGTGGAGATCCCCTTAGCGAGGATTTTAATGAATACAACTCTGAAGACGCATTTTATGAATCTTATTATATTTCTGCGGTGTCTGTTTGGATAGAACGATATCTACCCGAGCATGTGTACGATAGAATTGAGAGCACCGCGGATGAATATCATCCAGAGATGTTAAAGTTGCTGATAAAAAAATATATCTGGCAGCCATTATTTCCGCATGAGCCGGCGCCCTATCAGGAGCCGGCCAGCGGTTTGTTACCCAGCTTGCAGCAGTTATTACCAACTGATGGCCGATCATTGGCATTGAATGACTGTCATGGCTGGATCCAGCGTTTGGCACCTTAGTGCTTGGCTATCATTTGCTGGCATAGAGCCAGTATTCGGCTTACAAAGCTGACTTGCGTTGATTGAAGCACAGGTCAACACCACTGCAGCCCGGCCGAAAGTAACACTTGACGTCTTAAATGGAGCAGTCAACAGTTCACTGGAGTTTTAATTAACCTTCGACTGATGTCTGTTTTATCATTAAAAACTTTTTATTTATATGAAAAATAAAAAATGCTACATAAATATTATGTAGCTGTCTAAAAAAGAGTAAATGTTATGCGCAGCGACATATTAACCTGGCGGATGGAATCGCCGATCCCGTATTTATTAACGTATCATTTTATGGCTTGCGATCATTGCGAACCAGACGATTACCCAGGCGAGCAATTTCGAGGGGTTTTTTCGGCAGCGGTGGATGACATGATAGAAACTATCATAACGGCTGCTTCGTCCTCAAATAACGAACACAAACAAAAATTTAGTATCGATAAAATAAAATCAGATCTACGGTATGCTTTTGCACAAGATGATGATTTTTGGTGGTTGATGGTTGATGAATGCCCCACCGATCACGATGAGTTTTTTCTTTTCTCGTATCACATATCAGCCATTACGGTATGGGTGGAACGTTATTTACCTGAACACTTATTCCCTTTGTTGGAGCATACCCCGGATGAATATCATCCAGAGATGTTAAAGTTGCTGATAAAAAAATATATCTGGCAGCCATTATTTCCGCATGAGCCGGCGCCCTATCAGGAGCCGGCCAGTGGTTTGTTACCCAGCTTGCAGCAGTTATTACCAACTGATGGCCGATCATTGGCATTGAATGACTGTCATGGCTGGATCCAGCGTTTGGCGCCTTAGACCTGACTATCACTTGCTAACATAAAGCCAGTATTCGGCTTACAAAGCTGACCTGCGTTGATTGAAGCACAGGTCAACACCACCGCAGCCCGGCCGATGCCGGGCTTTTTGGAACCATCACTCACATGCAGTATCATCATTCTTGGCGCCACCCCTTCTCTCAGCTATTTGCCAGCTGCAGCCTGGCCCTGTGTTGCAGTAGCTGTGCTGTCAGTTACCAGCCCGACGGACTCACCGGCGGCTATCGCGACAGCCTGGAAGCGCCCGGTCAGTATGCGGTGTCTTATCATGGCAATGGCAGTATCCGGCTGGCGCAAGCCGTTGATTTTGCTATCTTGCGCGCAGCCCTGATCGCAAAACAACAACAGCAAGCCCATTTTCAGCTGACCGTCACCCAAGTAAAAGTGGTACAGAGCCCTTCCGGCACTATGGGGGCTACCATTCAAACCCCAACTGTCCGCCTGCTGATGAAAATTCCGCCTGCAATCGGCGGCGCGGCCCAGCCAGTCGCGCCAAAAGTACCCTGCCTGAGCGCACTGACCGAACTTTATCTGTTAACGGCCACCCGCGCCCCAGTGGTACAACTGAGCACCACAGACTGTATCCAGCGGATCCAGAGCCAGTATCAACTCAGTGATGCCCAATTAAATCCACAGTAACAACAGCAACCTGAAATGAAAACCAGCCGCAATGGAGGCAACACTTTGATAAAATTTAATACCTTACTATTTAGCCTGCTTGGATTGATATTGAGCTCCCCCAGCTATGCTGAAAAAGGCTGGATCCACTCAGTGAAAGTGGACAAAATTGTGGTGGTCGTCAATGGCGGTATTAATGTCAAAGTAAAACCTGGCTTAACCGGATGTACTTCACTAAGTGGTTATGGTCCACACTATGCTTCAGTGTATCCGGATCACCCGGGCAAGGATCAAATCCTGTCGGTGTTGCTGGCCGCCAGAATGGCTGATCAGCCGGTGGGCATTTATCTGAATGACGACAGCTGCCGGATTACTGAAGTAGTGCTGGGCGGTTATTAACCGTCCATACCGCAGTTGCTCAGCAGAGGGGATAATGCTCCCCCTGCTATTTTCCTCAAAACAACCACAGATAAGCCAGCGTCAGCTCTGCTTGCAACTGCTGCTGCACCAGAGCACTGCCGTTGAGCTCGTCGGCCAGTTGATGCAGGGCGACAGACAACAGCCAGCGTTGTTGCGGCTGCGATTGAACCTGCAACTGGGCAAAAATGCCAAACTGCAACAGCCCGGCCTGCCCTTGATAAGCGCTGCGATCAGGCCGCACTTCGGCCGCACTGACGCCAAAATAATCATCGATATAATGCTTATTCGCCCAGCTGGCCTGTACACCGGTGTTCCAGCCGAATGTCTGTGAGGGTGTCTGGCTGTAACTGAGCTGCAGCCTGAGCAGCGCCCCTTGATTTTGCTGCGCCAAACCCCGTTCATATTCCAGCCGGGCATTCCAGTGCGGCCACAAAGTGCTGATATAAGGCTTGAGGATGGCTGTGCCACCCGGCTCAAGCAGCCCATCCAGCATGGCGGGCCGGTCTTGCAATAAACCAAACTTCTCAGCGCCGCGCAGGCCATCACGATAGCCCACTGCCATACCCACCGTCAGTGGTTGCCAGTTTGCTTCAGCCCCAAAACCCTCGACAGTTCCGGCATACAACCGGCCGCCATCCGCCAACGGATATACAGCCGCAATGGCGGGTAATAAGTACAACTCTTGTTCGGCACTGCCTTGATAAAGCGGTGCCGTTTGCGTGGCAATGCCTGCACTCAATTGCCAGTTCGAGCCGGCAGCAACTGGCGCCGCGCTCAATAGCGCCGCCAGCCAGATGACCGATCTGATAAGTTTTATACGCATAGTTCCGTTCCCTGTCAGGCTGCTGTAATTACAAAACAGCCTACCAAAGCGGCCCTGGTGGTACCGGAGCTTGCGATAAAGCGGCGCTGACTGGCTTAAATGGTGAAAAACAGCAGTTAACAGGCAGAGTCAAGGTTTGTTCTGAGCTAACGCTTTGATTTTCTCTGCATAAAACGCAATTTTATCGAGCGCACTGCTGGCTGCCGCCAGTTCCAGCGCACGGCGATAATGGCCGCTGGCCAGCACAGGTTGTTGCTGCGCCAGTGCCGCTGCGGCCAGATTGTCCTGGGCTCTGAGCGAGGCTGGATATAACAGCGCTTGTTGCAAAAACACCGCATAGGCTTCAGCCTTTTTGTGCGTTTGCGCCTTGCTGCTGAGGCCAGCCTGACTGGCAGCCTGCAATAAACGTTGCCCCAACCCATGCAACTGGAGTTCCGGGATCTGAATGACATAACCATCCAGTTGCGAACGGCGGGCAAAATGCTGTTGCAGTTCAGCCAAGCTGCCCGGAGCTTTGGGCGCCCAGTCGGCCCACCACAAGCGTAAACCCTGATGATAAGCCGGGCCTGGCACGGACAAATGATCCTCTTCCGGCAAGTGCCAGAAACGGCTCTGCAAACTGGCTGGTGCATGCTGCTGCAACAATAGCTCAAACTGCTGCCAGGCAGCCTGATACTCAGGTTCATTGCCAAGCGTGGCGGTATAAAGCGCCACGCTGGCAGGTAAGCTCGCTAACTGTGCTGCGGCCTGCTGTAACAGCAGATTGTCGGCGTAATGCAGATAAGGGCTGGCCGTCAGATAAGCCCGGAACAGGCTCGGGCGCGTCAACATGCAATAAGTTGCCAATAAGCCGCCAAAAGAATGCCCCAGCAACACCGGACCAGGGGCTGTGCGATAACGCTGATTGATCAGCGGTTGCAGTTCAAGCTGAATAAAATCGAGAAAAGCATCGGCCTGGCCTGTGGTTGGCCACTGCGGTTGTGGCACCGGGGTAAAATCTTTATTGCGGTCAATATTGGCGATACTAACCAGGATCACTTCCGGCGCTTTCCCCCAGTGACTGAGTGCATCCAGAATGCCCGGCAACAATGTTAAATTAGGCGCTTCGCCATCCAGTAAATACAACACCGGAAAGCGCAAGTCCTGCCGGCCAGCCGCCTGTGCCGCAAAATAAGTGGCCGGTAACCGTACCTGGATTTCGCGTTGCTGTTGCAATAGCTTTGACTGTATTAACAGCCGTTGTTCATTGTATGGCGGGCTGGGTTCTACTACAGTGACTACCGCGAAACTGGTGGCGCTGCACAACAACAAGCCACATAACAGCGCTCGCCAGCCGTTGCTGCCCGATCGCCCATCCCTGGACTTCTTTTGCATTATGCACATCCTTTGTCTGGCCCGGCTCAGGGCTCTTTATCTAAAGCTCAGGGCTGCTTGTCTGACCCAGCTCAAGGCTGTTTGTCTAAAGCTCAGGGCTGTTGCTGACTCACCTGGCGGTCCGGCTGCGCCAGCCAGTCGGCCAGCGGCAGCTCAGTGTTGGCCAACGCCCGTTGCCATAACCAGCTTAATGCCAGCCTTTGGCCAAGCGGTCGCTCCAGCTGTTGCGGTGCACTCAGTTGGCCCGTCGCCAGTTCAGTGAATTCAAAACGGAAATGGTACATGGGTTCCTGTCCCAGCCGCAAATCGGTCAGCAGCCAACGCTGTGGCTGCGGACTGGCTTCCAGCTTCATAAAGCCGTCGGTAAACCAGAGCATCCGCGCTACCAGGGGTTCATGCTGCCATTGCGCTAAGGCCGCCGCTGACAACGGATAACTGCGCCACACCAACTGCGGCGAGCTATCCAATAACGAATAATAAGCTTCATGATACTGCAGAGGCTCAGCGCCGCTGCTGGCTGTTTCCAGCCACAAAATTCGCCATAACAAGGTATTAAAAGGCGTAGCGCTGACCAATAAACGGCCTGAGCTGGTCTGCGCCGCTGCTGGCAACTGACCGGCGGCAAATTGTTGTTGTACCATGGTTTTGACCTGTAGCTGTGCCAGCAGACCGGCCGCCAGATAGGCAGTACTGAGCAATAAGCCCAGCCCATTCCAGCGCAGTTGTTGCCGGCTAAGCGTCAGTACTAGTCCGATTAACAGTGGCAAGGTGTACAGCGGATCAATGACAAAAACGCTACCAACCGCATAAGCTTTGGCGACAAAGGGCAGCGCCAGTTGAGTGCCATACTGCGTCAGCGCATCAAGCAGTGGATGGGTGATCAGCGTCAGCCAAATTGCCAGCAGCGTTGGCCACCACAACGACTGACACCAGGGCGCAAAACGCGGTGTCAGCCTTGCGGCAGAGGCTGGCAGCAGCACCAGCCAGAGCCAGGCCAGCAGCGGACTCAATAAGGTCAGATAAAACAAACTGTGACTTTCGGCGCGGTGCCGGGTCATTTCACTAATGGCTTCCGGTTGGCGGACTAACACATCCAAATCCGGCAAAGTACCAACCACAGCGCCCAGTAAGGCTGAGCGCCAGACCGGCTGACGCTGGCGCAGCACTGCCACACTGACCGCAGCGCCAAGCGCCAGTTGCGATAACGAATCCATACCAGTAATCACCTCACGGAAAAGTGCTTACTATACGACAGCAACTGGCAACTGGATGCAGTTTTTTAATCGTTGAGCAAGGGTCAGCCGGTCAGACTTTTTTCACCAATAAATCAGCCAGATGCTGTGACAGCGCCACCATGGTCATGGTTGGATTCCAGGAGCCGCCCTGCGGCCATAACCCACCGCCGGTGACATACACATTCTGACTGCCGCGTAATAAATACTGGGTATCGACTGGCGCATCTGCCGTTTCACCCAAATGCAGAGTGGACGACTCATGCACCAGCGCATTCACCCGCCGCGCCTGGCTAGCAGGACGCTCCGTTTTCCACTCACCATGGTCCGGATCACCATGCCAATATTGCAATTGCGCCGCACCTTTGGGTGATAGGACTTGTTCCAGCACGGCAAAAGTAGCGTCGTCCATCGCCTGCCAGGTGCTGAAATCGGCCGCGTTTTGCGTCACCTGTAATAAGGAGTTGCTGGTCAGGTCATGATCCTGCGGGTTATGTAAAAAGAAATTCTGCGGATTGCGAAAATCCAGTTCACCAAGCACAGCACAGATAAACACCACATAACCTTCCGAGCTTTGCAATTGCGCCATCGAAGCGGTGGAGACCACATCCGGCATATAACGCAGCGCAATACCGGCATTTTGTTGCGGATATTTATCCCACATCGCCGATAACTGAATATGAAACTGCTGCTGAAAATCCTCGCCAATACCGGCGACATAACAAGCCGCCATTTCCAAATCGGTTTGACCGGATAACCCCAAATCTGCCTTCGGCACCCGGGCGGTAATGGCGCTGATAAAATGCGCCGAAAAACGCCGGCCCACGTTACTGGCCTGCGGAAAAGAATTGCGGATCAAGGTTGCTGGCGGCAAGGTGCCCATCGCCAGCACCAATTTGGCCTGGCCTAATGGCAATACACCACGACTGGTTGCCAGTGCAGTGGCCGTGCCTTCCTGCTGATAAATTTGTTCCACCACACACTGGCTGACAATCTGGAGCGGCGCACCTTGCCCGGCTATCGCTTTTTGCTGTTGTCGCACCACCAGTTCCAGCAAAGGTCCAGGCGTAGAAAACTTTTGAAAATCAATCGCATCGACCGCCACCCCATCACAAGCCAAAGGTGCCGCTTCGGTGCGGTAAATACCTTTTACCTGCCCTGGTGCCTGCAGTAATAAATTCTGTACCTTCTGCTGCAACTCACCATACACTGGCCGCTGCGCCGACAAACGGCATAACTCAGCCTGACTGCGACTTTGATCAATCTGATCGACCGGGATCACCTGCAACAATTTTTCTGCTGAAGCAAAATAACGTTGCGCCGCTTCAATGGTACTGGCTGGCCAGCCGGCCATTTCTTCGGTGGTAGGTCTTGGACACCAGGCGCTCCACAAGGTGGAACGGCCCCCGACAAAAGGCACCATGCCATGTTGCCAGGTGACAGGTCCGCCAGCACCACTGGCAGTTTTTTCCGTCAGTGACCAGGGAAAGGTTTCGGATAACCCGCCTAAGGTGTTGACGAAGGGCAAAGGTAAATTCTGGAAATGTTCTGGTAAGAAAAAAGGGCCACGTTCAATCAATAAGATCCGACAAAACGGATCATTGGCCAGCGCCCGCTCTGCCACGGCATAAGCACAAAAGCCGGTGCCAATAATCACTAAATCAAACTGCTGGTTTTCTCTGGCCTCTTTCCACTGCGCGGCACTGAGAAAAAACACATGATCCATCACTTTTTGCCCATCTGGCGACTGTGGGCCTGGGGTTGGAAATCCATGCTGAAAATTACTGCTACTGGCGGCTGTGCCCATGATACTTGCTCCTTGTGCTGCGATCCTGCTGGGCCTGTCCGGCAGCATTGCCTATCACAGCCCAGCCCTCACAGCTGACAGTAGCAAAAATTTATTTTTTTACAATTATCAACATAATCAATAAGTTAAATATTTAATTGATTCCCTGACTAAAAAAATCTGCTAAATCAATTACTCAGCTAGTTTTCGTCGAGATACTGATCAGTCACTTCAGGCCTGGTCCGAACAATATCAGCAAAATATCATTTGGCCGCCTGATGCATGGACTCACCATCCCTCAATTGACGAGTCTCAACAGGGTATCATTGATGAAGCGGCTGGATATTACAAAAAACCTTTTACCGTTACATTTTGCTATCATATGCTTTTGTTACAGTTCGTGACCAAGGTTGTCGTTATTGGCAACGATAACCTCAACTACAACGTTATTTTCTTGATCTAATAGGAAACACTATGCGTTATTTATCCCTGTTGTTATTGGTTTGTTCGTTTCATGCTGCAGCTTTGGTTGACTGCACCGGCAAAATAACAATGCTTGGCTTGCATCTTGATAATGGCATACTGATTGTTGGCTTTGAGAATGGCCCTTCAGCGGCGCAATTATGTTCCATTCAAGCAGGGGTCAGTTATAACAATGTTGCGACCGAAGTATGTACTGCGTTATACAGCTCACTGCTTGCCGCAAAAGCAGCAGGTAAAAAAGTAACCATTCGTTACATGGATCACACATCCTGCACTAGCCCTGATTTGAACTGGAAAGCTGCCGGCAAACTCAGTTGGTCTTCCCAGATGCAAGACTAATTGCTGCATGGTTGAGAGTATCATCAGGGAATTTTTTATTTCCGGCCAGCCTTGTTACATCAACCACCAGGCCAGTGCCAATAATCCCAGCATCACCGTTACAGCAAATCCCAGGGTACGGGCCTGGCACTGGCGCAGATCCTGCCACTGGGTCTGCAAGCCGGTCAGCAGCATTGCCAGCATCAGGCAAGTCTGGGAGCACAAGCCAGCCAGACTGCGCAGGCTTTCCGACAGCGGCCACTGTAGCTGCAACAACAGCAGCGCCACAAAACCGAGGATAAACCAGGGTAATGGCGCCCGGCCCTTGCCTTGTTGCTGTTGGTTTAACAACAAAAGATAAGGCACCAGTAAACAAACCCGCGCCAGCTTAATCGCCACCGCCAGCGCCGCCAGACTGCCGAGCTGACCGGCGGCGGCCACTGCCTGCGATACTTCCGGTGCCGTGCTGCCAATCAGCCAGGCTAACTGCTGCGGATTGACCCAGCCGGTCTGAGCCAGCACACTGTAACCCGTTAACGCCAGCAGCCCCAGCAACATCACCAGTGCCAGACTCTGGCTCAATTCAGCCGATGTCGGTTGCAAATCGGGGTGCCGCGATGGCGCCGCCCCTTGCTGAATGGACTGGGTGGCGAAGATAGCGGAGGTGCCACAAAAGCTAAAACCGGCTGTCAACAGCAGCACTTGCGGCTGCCGTATACCAAACACAAACACGCCAAGCCAGTAAGCGCCCGCAAACAGCACAGTGATCAACAGCAGCAGCCGGCCAAACAGCCAGGGGTCGGTTTGCAGCAATAACGCCGGATCCACCTGCAATGCAAAGAGCATAATCCCGAGTCGCAGCGCTTGTTGTTGCAACCCGGACGGTGGCTGCCAGCGGGCGATAGACCGCCAGACAAGGCTGTGTTGTTGGCGCAGGTTACTGACCGTTGCCAGCAGTAACCCCAGTGCCAGCGCCGCCAGCACCGGGTTGACAACCTGATGCCAGCTGGGCTGCCACTGATACAGTCCATGCAAGCACACTAAAATTAAACAGAGCCATCTCATGGTTTTTCTCCTGACTGTCGGCTACTGCTAGCTATTTTAGTGAAAATCTAATATAAAAATAATGGATTTATTTTATGTAATAAATAGGATGAATGAATGAATTACCCGAGCCCACGGCACTGGCTGCTGCTGGATGCGATTTGCCGTTGCCATAGCCTGAGTCTGGCGGCGGATCAACTGGCACTGAGTCAACCGGCCGCCAGCCAGGCGCTAAAAGAGTTAGAACAGCGACTGGGCACCCCGTTGTTTTTACGGCAAAACCGGCAGTTAGTCCCCACGCAACACACGCTGGATTTATTACCTAAACTGCGGCAATTGCTGGATTTACAACAAGCGCTGGTGCAACCGCTGACCGATCAGGGCCAGCTGCGGCTGGTCGCCAGTGAAACTATTGGTTGTTATTTGTTGCCGCCGCTGCTGGCCAGTTTCCGCCAGCGTTTTGCCCAGGTAGAGATCCAGTTGCAAATCTGCAATAGCAGTGAAGTGCAGCAGCAACTGCGCCAGCAACAGGCACAGCTGGGGTTTATTGAAGGGCCGGTGTTAAGTCAGGAGTTTCAGTTGCAATACTGGCAACAGGACGAACTGGTGCTGGTGGCAGCACCACAACATCCACTGCCGGATCACAGCGCAGCGACCTTGCAACAACAATGCTGGATAGTACGGGAGCGCGGCTCGGGCACCCGGGCTGTGCTGGAGCACGAATTGGCGCGTTGTGGCTGGCTACCGGCCAAAATGCTGGAATTACAACGACCGGAAGCGATAAAACAAGCGGTGCGGCACGGGCTTGGCATCGGCTGCCTGCCAAGGCTGGCAGTGCAGGAAGAACTGAATCAGGGAGTACTGCAACAATTGCCGAGCCCGTTACAACTGCAACGCCAACTCTGTTTATTACAGCATCCGCACCAGCAGTTACCACTGGTGCAGCAATTTGTTGCGTTTATCCAACCACACAACACAGCGTTACAGCCGTAATGCTGGCCGTCGCACTGAGCTAAGCTGCCAGCAGCAGGTCAGCACAAGTGAGGGGATGGCCTGACACCGGGTGTTGGGCGCGACCCAACTTGATGGTTTTGCAGCGACCAGCATTCCAACCTACTGTATTCGATTTGCTATCAACTGTTTAGTTGCTAGGATCTGGTCCTGCGCCGCAATTGATTTCAGGACATTCAGGCTGATAGCCATTGGAAACCGGGGAGGCGCCTGAAAAGTGATTGTAACTGAAGTCGCGTAACATCCCTGTGGATTCAAACTGAACCGTAAAAACGGCATATTGCACAATGCCCTGACTGGCGGCATAGTCAGCCAGCCCAACGGCCATCCCGACAGAGATGGGACCAGAGCCGCTGCTACCATCGCCACCGCCACCCCAATCCCAGCGTGACTCTAGGGCCATGGGCACTTCAATTTTTCTTTTCTTGCCTGCTGTTGTTGTTTCATAGATCAGCGACGGATCAATATTGTCCAGTTTGGCTTGCAGATCGACAAATTTGGTGTACTGGGTCATATAGTCACGCAACTCTGTCACAGGAACTTTTAATAATTCGGCCAGCAATTTTTGCCGCAAATGATAGGCGGCTTCTAAAGCGGTTTGTTGCTCTGGTGTCAAATCGGCATAAGATAATCCAGCCCCCAAAGTACTGCTATAAGCTGGATCCTGATATAAAGGACTAAGCCCCGGTATATGCTTGCCAGCAATGAGTTGATTCATGGTCTGGGCAAAATGCAGATAACTGGCCGTATCCTGAAAGCCAAAGTATTTAGCATAAGCCTGATATTTGTGAACAGCCTTGTTCATGCTGTCGGAGAGCGCAGTATCAGGACTGGCTGCAGTTTCTTTAGCTGTGCCTGCGGTCTGGCTGTTGATTGCTGCGGTGGCATACAGTGAAAACGCCGTGGCCAACACAAGTAAGCTTTTGGTACACTTCATCAAAATACTCCATTATTTATTTACAAAAGCTCCCACTTAAGAAACCAAAGTTAATACATCTGAATAATTTAGCCAACAAAAGCAAGCTATTATCAAATCAACATTCAATATTTATCATAAAATTGTAGCCAACCATTGCTGGCAGATCATGGCTGCTTTGGTAGCAGCTCGCTGCACAGGCAATAAGCCGCCAGCAGCCTGTTATGGCAGAAATGCTGACAGCATCGTCTGCTTCGGTTAGATTAACCCCAGCAAAGATGCAGCTTATTTCAGGATAGTTTTATGTACAGCCAACAGATCCAGCCCCGCTTTAATGACACAGACGCGCTGGGTCATATCAATAACACAGTACTCGCCGTTTGGTTTGAGGGCGCGCGCGATCCGTTGTTTCGTTTGTTTACGCCAGATTTAAATCCGGCTGACTGGCGTCTGATCCTGGCCAAATTCAGTGTCGAATTTCATGCCGAATTGTTTTATGGCCAGCCGGTCGAAGTTCGAACCTGGGTCAGCCGGGTCGGCAACAGCTCTTTTGACGTCAGCCAGCAAGCCTGGCAACAGGGCAAACTCTGCGCCAGTGGTGTAGCCGTGCTGGTGCATTATGATTTTGCCGGCAACACCAGTCTGCCGCTAAGCGCCGACCAACAAAGCCTCTTACTGGCACTCTAAGGCAGAAAGCCATTGCAATTGGATAGACGTATGACCATTAATTTTCGCAATAAAATCAAAGCTGATCGCCCAATTAGCAGCCGTAACACCAATCAGGAATCAATGTTACAGTTGCAATATGCCTTTGAAAGCGATCGCGGCCGTATTATTAATTCGGCCGCCATCCGGCGCTTACAGCAAAAAACCCAGGTCTTCCCGCTGGAGCGCAACGCGGCAGTGCGCAGCCGACTGACGCATTCACTGGAAGTGCAGCAAGTTGGCCGTTTTATTGTGCAAAGTATTTTCCGCCAGTTGCAGGATGACGCCAGCAAATATGGTCTGGAAGAGGCTGCCCATGCGGTGGAGTCGCTGGTGGAGATGGCCTGCCTGATGCACGATATCGGCAATCCGCCCTTTGGCCATTCCGGCGAAGCGGCCATCAACCGCTGGTTTCGCCAGCATGCGATGAGTTACCGGCCTGCCGCCAGCCTGACCGATGACAGCGCGGCCGAACTCTGGCGGCAACTGGGCACCGAGCTGCAGCAATTTGAAGGCAATGCCCAGGGTATTCGCATTATCGCCGCCTTACAAAGTATGAACCTGACCTATACCCAGTCGGCCTGCATTATGAAATACACCAGACCGGCCAGTCTGACCAAGGCTGAAGTGCCGGCTGAGTTTAGTTACCTGATGAAAAAACCTGGTTTTTATCATACCGAACAAGACTTTATCCGCCAGCAAAATACCGCGTTGCAGATCAAACCGCAGCACCGTCATCCGCTGAGTTACATTATGGAAGCGGCCGATGATATTTCCTACTGCCTGGCCGATATCGAAGATGCGGTGGAAAAAGATATCCTCAGCCTGGAGCAGGTGGCAGAGCTGCTGAAACAGCAATTCAGCGCCTGTTATCCTGAGCTGGCTGTCGACCAGTTGCCGCCGCTGACTGGCTTAGGCGGCAAACAACAAAGCTTTCACCAAATGGTGGATGAAGTGCTGAGCCGTGCCGATCGCAAAGACAGCAACAGAGTCTATGAGTTTTTTATTGGCCTGCGGGTCAAAATGATCCATCCGCTGGTGCAGCATGCTGCCAGCCAGTTTGTCCGGCATATCGACGCCATTTACCATGGCAGCTTGAACCGGGCTTTACTGGAGGACAACAGCCCTTGCCATGCCATCACCAAAACCTTTAAGGCGGTGGCATTGCAGCATGTGTTTAACCACAAAGAAGTCGAACTGCTGGAGATGCAAGGCTTTAAAATTATTTCCGGCCTATTAGATACCTTTGCCCCCCTGTTGCAGCTGTCATCTGCCCATTTTGCTGAGTTACTCTCAGGCTCAGCCCGCGATCTGCCGCTGGAACAACGGTTACTGAAACGTCTGCCGAAAAAATATCTGCAATGTTACAAAAAAGCACTGCAGCAACAGCCTTATCAGGGTGCAGTAGCTGAGGTGTATGAAGTTTATTTGCGCTGCCGGCTGCTGCAGGATCACCTCAGCGGCATGACCGACCATTTTGCCGCTGATGAATATCAGGCGCTGGTGTTGTGCCAGTAGCTGACAGGCGATTGGCAACTGAGGTGCGGTAACAGACAGAAGCTCAGGCTGGCTACCGCCACACTGGACTCCCCTATTCCACTACAGGCCAGCAGCCATGAGCTTTCTTACCACCTCCGATCAGCAACAACTGTATTTTAAAGACTGGGGCCAGGGCCCTTTAGTGGTGTTTATCCATGGCTGGCCATTATCGGCCGACAGCTGGGATGACATAGCAGCCGCAGTTGCCGCCGCAGGCTATCGCACTATTGCCTATGACCGGCGCGGTTTTGGCCGTTCTTCCCAGCCCTGGCAGGGTTATGACTACAACAGACTGGCCGATGATTTGGCAGAGGTGTTGGCGTATGCCGGTGCCGAAGATGCCACCCTGGTCGGTTTTTCCATGGGGGGTGGTGAAGTTGCGCGCTATCTATCGCGTCACCAGGCCAAACATGTGATTAAAGCGGTGTTGATTGCAGCAATCTTACCGTTCCGGCTGCTGACCCAGGATAATCCGTCCGGCACCCCGGCGGAACATTTTGCCAAAACCGCCCAGGCGATCCGGCTCGACCGACCGCATTTTCTGCAGCGGTTTTTTAAAGACTTTTTTGGCATGAGTCTGCTGTCACAGCCGGTCAGCAATGAATTACTGGAATGGATGCGCAGCATCGCATTGCAGGCCAGCAGCCGCAGCACCCTCAGTTGTCTGGATGCTTTTTCTGCTACCGACTTCAGACCGGATCTGGCTGCTTTTACCATGCCGACGTTAATCATCCATGGCACTGACGATCAAACAGTGCCGATTGAAGCTTCGGCTTATCTGACGGCCACAGCTATCCCGCAGGCCATTCTGCTGGAATACCAGGGCGCGCCGCACGGCTTGTTTGCGACCCACCGCGAACGTGTAGTGCAAGACTTATTGCATTTCCTGGCGCATGTCCCGACACCACCACACCAGTAATCCAATCCAGTCAGTGCTGCTGAGTTTGCAAAAAATTTATACCAGTGCCAGCGCAGCAGCACAGTTCTTTACAGCAGTTTTACAGCCCCGCCGATTAGCATAGGTTCCGTGTTTAGCCACGGAGCCAACTGATGGAACCCGACAGTACCAGCCTGAAACCTATTGCTATTTGTCAGCATGACGCCAGCCAGGGGCCGGCCTATTTACAACAATATCTGGATCGCTGGCAATTGCCCTATCGGATTTTTGCCATCGATCAGGGCGAGGCGCCGCCACAGCGCAGCAGCGACTACAGCGGCATTGTGGTGCTCGGCTCCAACGCCAGTGTGAATGATCGACTGCAATGGATCCGGCAGGAAGAACAACTGCTCAGTGATGCATTACAGCAAAAAATTCCAATCCTCGGCACCTGTTTTGGCGGCCAATTGCTGGCTAAAGTGCTGGGGGCTGCTGTCAGACCTAATGCGGTGCCGCAAATTGGCTGGGATCCGGTGCGAGTCACTGCCTATCAGGAGGCGCGCCACTGGTTGGGGCAACAGCAGGAATTACTGATGTTTCACTGGCATTTTGAAACCTTCCAAATTCCAGCTGGCTGCAAACGCTTGTTATACGGTCGTTTTTGTCTGAACAAAGCCTTTAGCTACGGACCGAATCTGGCGCTGCAATCTCATCTGGAAGTCACCGCGGACAGTGTCAAAGCCTGGTGCCGGCAAGACAGCGCAGTGCTGCAACGGTTACCACAGCTGGCGTCAGTGCAGACTGAGCAGCAAATCCTGGCGCAATTGCCGGCCAGAGTGGCGTTATTACACCATCATGCCAATTACACCTATCAGCGCTGGCTGGCCGGATTGCCTGGGATCCAGCACAGCTGGCAATGGCAACAACATAGTTTTTTAGCTTGAACTTGGTCCTTCCCAAGATAACGAAGGCAGCGCTGTTTCGATAAAAGTTTCGATAAAAAATACCAGCAGCGCTGCCACCAGCAAATTGATTAACAAGTTTTTCGAAAGCAAACACAAGCTTCGAAATATCACGAATTTATCATTTTTTTCCTATCAGCCTGTTTTGGTTCTGTGGATCTGTCCGCTTACTCTGACATGACCGGCCCACAGAGGCCGGAATATTCAGCAATGTGCTGTAAGACTATTCTTCCGATGCAACAAGGAACAACATGATGAAAATCCGCTCTCTTGGCCTGGCGCTTGCGCTTGGTTTTGTCTTACCTGTCAGTCAGGCCGCAATACCCTTTGTCGATCAACAGCTGCAATTTCGCCAGCCGGATGGTAATACCCTGACCATCTATTTATCCGGTAACAACTATTTTGCCGAACAGCGGCTGGCAGATGGCAAACTGGTGGTGTATGACAACCAACTCAAAGGTTACGCTTATGCGGTGGTCAGTAGCGACGGCACTGTACTGCAATCCACTGGCCGGCTAGCCGTAGCGCCGGCTGGCAATAAACTGACCAGAGCAGGTTCACTGCAAAGCCTGCAGCCACAACAAGGTCTGTCTGCCAGCGCGAAAGCTGCGCTGGTGGCACAAGCGCAGCAACAATTGCTTGGCGACACAGAGCCCCATTCAGATGACACCCATGGCCTGACAGATGCATCCGCCAGAGCTGGTGTTGCTGCCGCAACGCTGGCACTGCCACCGGCGGTGCGGGGTCTGACGGTGATTATTCAGTTTCCGGATCAAGCCGGCACTATCAGCAAAAGCCAGGTAGAAAGTTTCCTCAATGATCTGACCTACACTGGCTTTGGCAATGCGCAATCAGTACGGGGTTATTTCCGCCAGGTGTCCGGCAATAAACTGGATTACCAGAATACCGTC
Source organism: Rheinheimera sp. B2H12 (assembly GCF_059620065.1). NCBI lineage: Bacteria > Pseudomonadati > Pseudomonadota > Gammaproteobacteria > Chromatiales > Chromatiaceae > Rheinheimera > Rheinheimera sp. B2H12. The sequence continues at coordinate 4,807,366 of NZ_CM184363.1, forward strand.
ACCCGTTATTACACCGCGAAGAAAAACAAAAGTTATTATGCCGATAACAGCCAATCAGCCTCTGTCCGGTCGCAGGAATTGATCAGCGAAGCGCTGAACTGGCTGGAATATACCGAAGGTTTTGATTTTTCTACTCTGACCACCGACAGCAGCAAGCAAATTCTTGGCCTGAACTTTTTTTATGCCGGGGAAGCAGACAGCGCCTGGTCGAAAGGGTTATGGCCGCATATGGGCGGTTTATCGCCGCGCTTTTGTGCCGACGGCGTCTGTACCTCCAAGTACCAGATCACCAATATGGGCAGCAGTATGGCGATCGGTACTTTTATCCATGAAAGCGGCCATTTACTGCTCGGCTGGCCAGACTTATATGATTATGACGGCAGTTCCGAAGGCTCAGTGGCGTCTTTCTGTCTGATGGGTTATGGCGCCATTGGTTCGCAGAATAAATTTAAACCAACCCCACCGGTTGGTGTATTTCGCCATCTGGCGGGCTGGGACAGCGTCACTGAACTGAACCCGGCGCTGAACGGTCAGGCACCCACCGGCCAGCTCAGCCACACCTCAGGTGCCCGTCAGCTGTATCGCTGGGGCAATCCGGCCAATAATAAAGAAGCATTTTATATTGAAGCCATCCACCAGAGTGGTCAGAACCAGCATCAGCCAGATCAGGGTCTGGCCATTTGGCACGTCGACCCGAGCGGCAATAATTCCAACGAATGGAAACCTTATATTCAAATGGAACATGCCGATGGCAAACGGGATCCGGAAAATAAACGCAACCGTAGCGATGCTACCGATCTGTATGACGGCAATAGCACGGCTGAATTTAATAAAAACCTGCCCAATGCACTGACCAGCAAAGGCACCAATGCCTTATGGTGGAACGGCACAGATTCCGGGCTGAATATCAGCCAAATCAGCAGCCCGGCCAGCACTATCAGCTTTCAGGTCGCGGCCGCCAGTAGCGGCGACACTTACAGCGGAACCCTGACCGCAGGTGGCCAGGCCATAGTACCTAACAACAGTTATTTCCAATACAACGGCGGCACGTTACGGCTGACGCTGAGTGCAGCCACTGGCACCAACTTTGACTTGTTTCTGCAGCGCTGGAACGGTACTAGCTGGGTTAATGTGGCGCAATCGACCGCCGCCAACTCCAGCGAGAGCTTAAGTTATGCTGCCAGCAATGGGTACTACCGCGCGATCGTCAAGTCAGTGACAGGTGCCGGCAGTTATCAGCTGAATATCCGCAAGTAAGCTAAGCCCCAGAAAAAAAGCCAGTCAGGGTGAACTGACTGGCTTTTGGTCGGTCGTGATGCCTGATGATAAGCTGAGGCTATCAGAAGCGGTAACGGGCACCAATTTCAAAGGACCGTTCCGGACCGACATAAATGCCTTCCCGCAAGCCAGTGATATAACGTTTGTCGGCCAGGTTTTTCACGCCACCAAACACTGCAACATCAGTGCTGAACTCATACTGGGCTAATAAATCGATCACAGTATAAGCTGGCATTAACCCGCCCCAGATGCCGCTGGCAGCATTGGTTGGCATGGCCACCAGATTGGTTTGATCGCCAAACTGCTCGCCGCGGTGATGCAGATTCAGCGATAACTGTAACTGCTCTAAATCGTAATTCAGCCCCAGGTTAGCCACCACTTTAGGTGCATAAGGCAGGCGATTGCCAATGATCGGTGTTTTTGGATTTGGTTCTTTTTCGGTGAGGAATTTTGAATACGGCACCCAGGTCAGATTGGCGTCCAGCGCCCATTGCTCAGCCAATTGGTAAGAGCCGCTGAACTCCATGCCATAATGGCGGGTTTCGCCAGCATTGGAACTGGACAGAGTTGGGTTACTGTTGCCGGTGATAACCTGATTATCAAAGTCCATTAAAAAGGCCGCCACTTCATAGCTCAGACCTGGCTGACTGCCGCGCACACCAGCTTCATAGTTGACTGACGTTTCACCTTCCAGTTGCTGATCGGTTAAACCATTCAGTGCCACACTGTTGGCCGCAGGTGAAAACGCCCGGTACAGACCTCCGTAGAGCTGGGCAGCGTCCGTCAGTTCATAGGTTAAACCAACGCCTGGCAGTAATTCAGTATTGCTGGTGTTGGCTTCACTATTGTTTTGCGTCAGATTCAGCCGGGTTTGTTCATAGGATTCAACCCGCAGACCTGGCGTCAGCGCCAGCTTGTCACTGAACTGAATACGGCTTTGCAGATAACCGGCCACACTGTCGGCGGAGTCTTGTAAATGCGCGGCCAGCGTCCCTGTCCGATCGGCGGCGCGGGTGGCCGTGAGCCGTTGATCATCGGACTCTTCGGTCATATACCGCAAGCCAACTTCAGTGCTGGCAGCCAATCCGGCCAACTGATGTTCAGTGCTTAATCTGGTTTCCACCCCTAAACGTTCGAAAGCACGGTTGTTACCGGTCAGAGCATTGGTATAGACCCAACGTCCGGCCTTGTTCGATTCGGCGCTGTTGACGCTATAACGCCAGTAATCCCGCGACACATCGCTCCAGTACAGCAGCGTTTGTAAGCTGGTGTTGTTATTGATTTGCACTTCATGATTTAAATCAAAAGCAGTGCGGTCGATCAACAGATAATCATCGGGCGCCGGGTTATGCCCGGCACCAGCCTGATATTCACCGAGCAGCAAACCACGGTAAGAAATATTGGCATCGTTGCTGTGACGGGAAATTTTCACCCCGACTTTTTGCTTATCGGCAAACTCAACACCGGCTTTGGCCATCAGATCACTCATCTGATAGCCTTTATCCATAAAACCATCGCTGTTGGCATAAGTCGCCACAATACCGGCAAAAGCATCACCGCTGGCCGTGCGATTGCCGGCTTCAACCGTCATTTCACGGCTGTTAAAAGAACCGACCCGACCTGATAATTCAACACCATTGTCTGGTGTTTTGGTCTGATAGTTCACCACACCGCCAATGGTCGACGGGCCATAACGCAGTGAGGCCGAGCCTTTGAGAACTTCAACAGCAGCAACCCGCTGGATCCGTGGATTAAAATAACGTTCATTGCCAATAAACAAGCCTGGCGCCACCGGCACCCCATCTTCCAGTAGTAAAGATTTAGATTCACTGGCTGACAAACCACGAATACCGAAGTTCGCAACAACCGCAGACTCTTCTTCGGTTTTAATATTAATCCCCGGCAGACGACGTAACACGTCTTCGGTCGAAACCGGCTGCACCCGTTGGATCTGGACTAAGTCCACCAGCGTGACACTACCGGTTTCCTGAAACTGATGGGCTTTCTGGCTATCGGTAATAGTGATCACTTCCAGTGCTGGCATCACGGTTTTAGCAGGTTTTTTTTCAGTTGCAGCATCCGCCAGCGTGGGCGTGGCAACAGCCATTAACGCCACAGTCGCAGCAATGTGGGACAAACGAAAACGTGCGGTCATTGGTAAAACTCCTGAAATAGATTTACTTATCTTAACACTAATGGTTTGCATTTGTAGATTGAGGCTTTTACGTTTATTCCTGATAAAAGATCAGGTTTAAGCTGAATGAGCAGTTTTATGGCAGGTTTTTCCTGTTTAAGGAAATCCTAAAGTACCCAGAATGCCGCCAACTTCGGATGGCTGCGGGCTGGTCATTGCAGGTGTTTGCTCGTGCAGAGGCTGCGGCTTGAGTCGCTCAGGTTTTTGCCATCACAACGCTCGTTGCCTTACTCCGGCAACCTAAGCTGTAGCCACTGACGCAACGCTGTTAACATCTGATCAAGCTGCTCAACCGGCCAGGCAGCGCAGTTAAACTGGGCAACACTGCGACCATCCGCAGTCAGCGCAGCCAGCAGCGGCAAGTCGGCCGTTGCGGTGAATTGCAACGCCTGATAATGCCGGGCAGACATCAGATGGTGATCCAGTGCCAGCATTAATACACCTGCGAGCAGCGGATCCAGCTGACCTGCCAATAGTCGTTGTTGTAGCGCCTGACCAAGCGGTTGACTGACAGCGCCGAGATACAAAAATGGCGTCAGATTTGGATAAAGTCGTAGCTGTTGTTGTAGTCTGGCTGGCAATGTCTCTGGCTGCTCAGGTGCTAACGGCACCACTGCAGCGGTAATTTCCAGCGTATGCGGATGGATCAGCTCTCGTACCTCTGACAGCTGGCCGGCTGTGGGGATAGCAGCTGTGGTCGTCCGGTCGCAACCAACATTCGCATCGCCAGCAGTCACATTGCACCAGTGCGCCGGTTCAACCGGCAGCAACCAGGCGGATGGTCCTGTTTGCCATGAGTTGGGAGCCTGCTCAATCTGGTGTAAATCGGCAAAATACTGCTGTAGTGCAGCCCAACAGGCGGCTTCAGAATCAAAATGGGTCAGTGGCAATTGCAACAGTTGGCCGCTTTGTGCGGCCAACCAACGGCCAAAATCATCCAGCAATGACGCCGACGCCGGGCCAAGCCACTGCAATAGTGCCGGCAATCGCCGTTGCCAGCGCTGCTGTGCCAGTTGCAATGGACAGCTAAGTTGCAGAGTCGCTGCGGCGCTAAAATCGGTCAGTTCAAATAAACTCAGCCAACAAAGCGGAATTGCCGCTTCAGCGCTCAAAACAGCGAGGGGCGGGACTGTGACGTCAGCCTGGCGGACGGCCAGATAAATCTGCTTGGTCATGACTACATCTTCCATGAAGGTCAAAGGATCCTAGCCCTGCGAGCCGGCAGCAGCCAACAACTCGCCACAAAGCTGGCAATCTTGTCAGTTGAGGTGTTGCCAGGCGGTGTCCGCAGCCGAGCCAGCACAGGGCATTCTGTATTCAGGTCCAGCAAAGCCATATCAACAGCATAGCCAGTAAATTGCAAAATATCATATTTTTTAATGACATGCAGCAATTGCGGGCGATGCAGTCAGCAACAGCAACGCCAAGGGCCGCCACATACCCACTGCTTAAGCCCTGTCAGCTTAAGGGCACGAAAATTTCATTGCTTTTGGTAGCGGCATGGTCAAAAATCAAGCATAGCTGTCCCTAAAGAGGCAAAGGAATGAGAACTCTGCTGTGTGGCTTTTTATTACTGTGTTTTATGCTCAGGGCTGAGCCGGTGCGGATTGTCAGTAGTGAGTTTGTGCCCCATAACGGTGAGCATTTACCACAACAGGGTTATGCCATTGAACTGGTCAGACAAATTTTCGCCAGCCAGCAACAACAAATCCAGATTGAATTTCTACCCTGGCCACGGGCGCTGAAACAGGTGCAACAAGGTCAGGCCGCCGCCATCGTGACTTTATGGTACGACAGTGACAGAGCCAGTTATCTGCATTACCCCACCCCACTTTATGCCAACTATATTCGTTTTTACCAGCGTAATGACAAACCTATCCAATTTCAGCAGCTTGCAGAGCTTGCCAAACAACAGCTGCGGCTTGGCATGGTACGGGGCTACAGTTACCACCCCTCGGTACGGGCCTTACCGTTCGAATTCGTGGAAGTGAACTCAGATTTAGAATCACTGAAGATGCTGGCGCTGGGCCGGGTTGATTTGGTGATTGCCGAACAAATGGTGGCGGATTATCTGCTCCGGCATGAGTTACACAGCTACCAGCAGCAGATCAGCAGCACTGGTCCCCTGCTGGAAACAAAACCCATGTATCTGGCGTTTGCCAAACATCATCCGGCCGCCGCCGCTCTCCAGCTGAAATTTGAGCAGGGATTGCAGCAACTGAAAACAGAACAGCGCTTGCAATCCCTGATCCCTCAATACTGATACTTCAATCTGATGCCAGCCAAACCGCTGACACTGGCTTGGCTAATCCACCCGATCCAGCTCCATCACTTTGTGCCAGACCTTGGCAAACTCAGCAACAAAACGGGATTGTCCATCAGCCGCCGCATACACTTCAGCCACAGCCCTGAGTTCAGCATGCGAGCCAAACATCAGATCAACCGGACTGGCGGTCCATTTCAAGCGCTGGGTTTTCCGATCCAAACCGTCATATTGACCGGCTTTATCCGCTGAAGGCTGCCACTTGGTCGCCATATCCAGCAAATTGACAAAAAAATCGTTACTGAGTACCCCTGGCCTGGCCGTGAAGACGCCATGGCGGACACCACCACTGTTGGCATCCAGCACCCGTAAGCCGCCAACCAGCACTGTCATTTCCGGTACTGTTAACTTCAGCTGCGCAGCTTTTTCAATCAGCGCTTCGGCTGGCGACAGACGACTTTGCGCGCTGAAATAATTACGGAAACCATCGGCTTGTGGTTCCAGCACCGCAAATGAAGCCACATCGGTCTGCGCGGCACTGGCATCCATCCGGCCAGGTCGGAATGGCAGCGTTAACGGCACGCCAGCCTGCCTGGCGGCTTGTTCAATGGCGGCATAACCGCCCAGCACTATCAGGTCGGCCAGGGAGACTTTTTTGCCGCCACTCAAACTCTGGTTAAACGCCTGCTGCACTTTTTTCAGTTGGCTCAGCACTTTGGCTAACTCAGCCGGATCGTTGGCTGACCAGTCTTTTTGTGGTGCCAACGCCAACCGGCCGCCATTGGCGCCACCCCGCATATCGGTGCCGCGATAACTGACAGCCGCTGCCCAGGCCGTTCTGACCAATTGCGGCACGGTCAGGCCACTTTGCAGCAAACGCTGTTTTAACGCACTGATATCCGCTTCGGTCAGGAGCGGGTGATCCAGTGCCGGGATCGGATCCTGCCAAATCAAACTTTCCGCCGGCACTTCTTTGCCCAGATAACGGCCTTTAGGTCCCATGTCGCGGTGCGTCAGCTTAAACCAGGCTTTGGCAAAAGCTAGTTGGAATGCGGTTGGATCATTTTTAAACCGCAACGAAATTTCCCGATAAGCTGGATCTTCTTTTAAGGCCAAATCGGTGGTGAACATAATAGGGGCATGGCGTTTGGTTTTATCGTGGGCATCCGGCACCAGTTTGGCGCCCTGGCCATTGGCCGGGATCCACTGGGTGGCACCAGCCGGGCTTTTGGTTTTTACCCAGTCAAAGCCAAACAGATTATCCAGGTATTGGCTGGTCCAGGCGGTCGGATTCACCGACCATGCACCTTCCAGCCCACTAGTGACGGTATCTTCAGAATGACCTTTACCGCATTTATTGTGCCAGCCAAAACCTTGTTGTTCAGTGCTGGCTGCTGCCGGCTCTTTGCCGACACAGTCCTCGGGTTTGTGCGCGCCATGGGCTTTGCCGAAGGTATGACCGCCAGCGATCAGCGCCACCGTTTCTTCGTCATTCATCGCCATCCGGCCAAAGGTATCGCGGATATCCTTGGCGGCCAGTAATGGATCCGGCACCCCATTTGGCCCTTCCGGATTGACATAAATCAGTCCCATCTGCACAGCGGCCAACGGCTTGGCCAATTGACGGTCGCCACTGTAGCGTTTGTCATCCAGCCATTTCTTCTCGCTGCCCCAGTTCACTTTTTCCGCTTCCCAGTCATCCAGCCGGCCACCGGCAAAACCAAAGGTCTGAAAGCCCATTGACTCCAGAGCGACATTCCCCGTCAGCACCATCAAGTCAGCCCAGGAAATTTTACTGCCGTATTTTTGTTTCACCGGCCATAACAAACGGCGGGCTTTGTCGAGGTTGACGTTATCCGGCCAACTGTTAAGCGGTTCAAATCTTTGTTGTCCGCCACCGGCACCGCCACGGCCATCAAAAATCCGGTACACCCCGGCCGAATGCCAGGCCATCCGGATCATAAATGGCCCATAATGGCCATAGTCTGGCGGCCACCAGTCCTGCGGAGTGGTCAGCAGGGTTTTGATATCCGCTTTGACGGCAGCCAGATCCAGGCTATTGAACTGACTGGCATAATCGAAGTCAGCGCCATAAGGGCTGGACGACGGCTGATGCTGCCGCAAAGGGGATAAATCCAGTTGCTCTGGCCACCAGTAACTGTTGTCGGTAACATCTTTTGCCTGCAGTAGTCCTGAGTGGCAACTGACCAGCACGGCCAGTGTCAGCGCGGACAATGTGGAGATTGTTGTTTGCATGGTGCTATACCTGTCCATTATGGCTGCACTGCCTCAAATCAGCCGGATGAAAATTGCGTTGATGCTGTTCACCATTGCAGAGCGGCCAGACACATCAAGCCGCTACTGCAATGGGCAGCATGGTTAAGTAAAGCGGGTTTATCACCAGTCATTGCGATTTAAATTGATAAAGTTAATCTATTATTCTGATGAAAAATAACCTGATCGGCAGCATACTGCCGTCATCATCTTGTCATCAGAGAATTTATTTGTTATCAATTCAGCCGGTTATCACTGATGAATTGTTACATAATGAAAAAAGTACTGATGTACGTCGCCAACAGATTTTGGCTGATTTTGTGTTGTTATCTGCTGAGTTTGATCTTAGGCGCCCTGACCTTCTCTTGGCTGGAAAGTAAAAGCATCGCTGATGGTTTCTGGTGGGCTTGTGTCACTTCGCTGACCATAGGCTATGGCGATTTAACCCCTGTCACCCCGGTCGGGCGCATTGTGGGCATTTTGTTTGGCCATTTCTGGATCTTCGTGGTGATCCCGATGATAGTCGCCAATATCATTATGCATCTGGTGGAAGATAAACATTTATTCACCGATGAAGAACAGCGGGAGTTACTGCAACGGCTGCGTCGGGTCGAACAGTTGCTGGAGCAAAATGCGACATCAAGCGTCCAAAAGTCAACTGCAGACTAATTTAGTTATCGCTGTGATTTGACAGCAGGCCAGATCTTTTTCATGCTGATAAAATCTGTGTTCTGAGGGGCAACTGTGATGCTGCGGTTGATTGCGATAGTGTTGCCAATGCTGCTGAGCTTTGCCACTGTGGCCGAGCCATCGCAGTTGCAGGTCCGGCTACTGACTTCAGAGAAAAAGCCGTTTAACTATCAACAGGAACAACAAGTTATCGGCATTTCGGTTGATTTGTTGCAACTGATGTATGCAGGCTTGTTACCGGCCAGTCCAGAACTGATGCCATGGCCAAGAGCTTATAGCACAGCGCTGCAACGGAAAAATACCCTGCTATTTACCATGGGTAAAACCTCAGAGCGGCTGGCGCAAGGTTTTCATTTTATTGGACCAGTATCCCGTCGGGTGCATTATTTATACGCCATCAGCGACAAATTCCCCGTCATCCGCAGTCTGGCGGATATTAAAAAACAACGGCTGGTTGTTGCAGGGTTAAGAGCAGGCTGGCTGAGTGAACAACTGAAAGCGGCAGGCATCCCGATTGAAACTGTTGGTAATTATCAGCAAGGTATTGAAATGCTGCAGAGAAACCATGCGCAATTGTGGTTATCAACCGATTTGGAACAACAAGTGTTGCAGGCGCATTACCCGCAAGCAGCACGCTTAGTGCCGGTCTGGCGATTGTTGTGTTCAGATAATTATATTGGCGTATCCCCAGGTTCAGATCCGCACCTGGTTCTTTGGCTGCAGCAACAATTTCAACAAGTGATGGCATCAAAGGCCGCCAGCACTGTGCTGCAAAAATGGCAACAGCAGTTGCAATTACCACTGCGACTAAGTCCGGAATTTGGCTTTTATCTGGCAGATTCACACTTACAGCAGTGCCAACTGTCAGCAGAAGCCGGCTGAGTCACGACTCCGGCGCAGATAGTTGATGCCGAAAACAGCAACACTCAGTACAATGCCTGAGCGATTAATCAGATATTTTCCGGTGACAACAACTGGATCTATTCATTTATAACCAGCCCTCAGGCTGGTCATCTAAGCAGCAGGAAGAAAAAAATGGCAGCATTTGGTAGTGTATTTATGCCTGAAATGGCAATGGCCCGTTTTGATGGAAGCGCCTGGCAACAGCCGGCCATAGTGCCCTCTGACAGTATTAGCCTGCATCCTGGCGCCCATGTGCTGCATTATGCCAGTACCTGTTTTGAAGGTTTAAAGGCGTTTCGCCATGAGGATGGCACTATTGCGCTGTTCCGGATGGATAAAAATATCGCCAGGATGCTGCAAAGTTCACAGTTGTTATCTTTACCGGCTTTCGAACCGGCGTTATTAAGCCAGATGATCCTCGATATAGTGCGTCATTTTGCCGCTGACGTGCCGACACCACCGGGTTCCATGTATATCCGGCCCACCCATATCGGCACTGAACCTGCCATTGGTAAAGCGGCCACCCCAACCCTGACCTCATTGCTCTATGTGTTGTTATCACCCGTTGGTGATTATTTCGCTGGTGGCAGCCGGGTGCTGCGTTTGCTGCTGGAAGACAATGCCCGTTGCGCACCGCATATGGGCATGATCAAAAGTGGTGGCAACTACGCCAGTGCGTTACAACCGACCATGCAAGCAAAAGCGAAGTATCAGGCTGATCAGGTGCTGTTCTGCCCGCATGGCGATGTGCAGGAAACCGGCGCCGCCAACTTCCTGCTGATCGATGGCAATGAGATTATCACTAAAGCGCTGGACGCTTCTTTCCTGCACGGCGTGACACGGGATTCTATCCTGACGTTAGCCCGCGATCTGGGCATGACCGTCTCAGAACGGGATCTGACTGTGACTGAATTGCTGGAACGGGCTGCCAAACCAGGCACTGAAGCCGCCTTGTCCGGCACCGCCGCTGTACTGGCACCTGTTGGCACCCTGATCCATGCAGGCCAGGAGTTTAAAGTAGGCTCAGGCGAACCAGGCCCAACCACCGCCCGTTTACGCCAGGCGCTGAATGATATTCAGTGGGGTAAAGCCGAAGATAAACATGGCTGGCTGACCAAAATTTAACGGCTCATTTCATGTGATCAAGGGAGGCGGGGCTGAGTTCTGACCCAATGAGTCCCAATTCCCTTTGTTATGCTTTTTTAGCCGTTGCCGGACAATCGCCGCCGTAAAAAATCAAATAATAACCTGACCCTAGCCGGCACCGGACCGCGCTGTGGCCGATATAATGACAGTGGCCAGGGGGTGGGTTCAAACTCTGCTAACAGTCTGACCAGCTCGCCGCTTGCCAGATAGGGTGCCGCCAGAAAATCAGCCACCTGGCCGATGCCAAGCCCGGCCTTAATTGCCGTTAACTCTAATTCTGCATCGTTCACCAACAACTGCACCTTTGTTGGCAAATAACTGTCAGCATCGCGAAAAAACCAGACCCAGGGCCGGCCAGTGCCAGCATCCAGCAGACTGACTTGCGGATAATCACAGAGCTCGGCCAGCGTCGCCGGACTGCCATGCGTCGCCAGATAAGCCGGACTCGCCACCAGATACAACGCCACTTCCGACAGCTGCACTGCGACAAAACTTTGATCGCGCAGTAAACCGGCGCGGATGCCTAAATCAATTTGTTCATCCACCACATCACTGTGCTGATCTGATAACCGCAGATCCAACCGGATCTGCGGCTGCAGGGCAGCAAACTCCAGTAACAACGGCGTCAGCACAGGCCGGAATGCGGCTGGCGCTGCCAGCCGAACCAAGCCCGCCAACTCCTGGGAGGCCTGGCGTGGACTCAGCAGCTGGTCCAGTTGCTGTAACTGCAACAGCCCGTCCTGATACAGTTGTTCCCCAAAGCGGGTTAACCTCACCTGACGGGTATTGCGATGAAACAACAACTCGCCGGTCAATTGCTCCAACTGCTGGATGGCACGGGTCACCGCTTGCGGCGAGATAGCCAGCTTCACTGCACAGGCCTGAAACTGCCCCAACTCGGCGGCAGCGCAAAAAATCCGCAACAATTCCAGTTTGTTCAGCGCCATCACAATTATTCCTTATTTTGGAATTCTGAAGTCTTAATTATTCCATTTTAAAACAAATGAGGCCACCCTACACTGCAGTTGTGGCACAAACTTAGAACACTCTGGAGATTATTTATGCAGACCCAAACAACAAATTTTGCCGGCATCAACGATAAAGTCGTATTAATCACCGGCGCCAGCAGTGGCCTGGGTGAAAGCAGCGCCCGCTTACTGGCCAGTCGTGGCGCCAAGCTGGTGTTAGTGGCACGCCGGGCTGAGCGGTTAGAGCAGTTGGTCAACGAAATTCGTGCCGCCGGTGGCGACGCGGTCTACCAGGTGGCAGATGTCAGTCGCGCTGCCGATTTAGTGGCCGCTGTGCAACTGGCTGTCAGTCAATATGGCCGGCTTGATGTGATGATCAATAACGCCGGTCTGATGGCCATTGCGCCGATGAGCGAATGTCGCACTGACGAATGGGACCGGATGATTGATATTAATATCAAAGGGGTGTTGTATGGCATCGCCGCTGCACTGCCGGTGTTTGAAGCTCAGCAAAGCGGTCATTTTATTAATATTTCCTCAGTCGCTGGCATCAAAGTATTCAGCCCAGGTGGTACTGTGTACAGCGGTACCAAATTCGCCGTACGCGCCATCAGTGAAGGGTTACGGCATGAAGTGGGAGGTCATATCCGTACCACCACTATTTTACCAGGCGCGGTTGAGTCAGAACTGAAACACGGCAGCGGTCATAGCGCCAGCGCTGAATTTGTGCAGGCGTTTTATCAGCAAAACCAGATCCCAGCGGATTCCGTGGCCCGCGCCGTGGCCTACGCCATTGAACAACCGGCCAATGTTGATATCAACGAAATTGTGTTACGGCCAACAGTGCAGGAGTTTTAAGTCTCAGATCCGGCGCCGGCAAGGGGCGCACTGCATCTTACTGCAGATCGATAGCGCCCCTTGTTGACAATACAGACCGGTTTCAACCCGCAACCCCTTGTTTCAGGTCAATCTTTTTATGCTAAGCTGTGCTTTTCAGTGACTGGAACTGCTATGAAAATCGCTTTAATCATTTTTGCTATCGTATGTATCGCTTATTACTTTTATCAAAATGCCAACAATCAACAAACTGCTGGTCTGAATCAGGAAAAGGGTCTGGCCTTTTTAGCAGAAAATGGCAAAAAAGAGGGGGTCACCACCACAGCTTCGGGCTTGCAGTATCAGGTGTTGCAAGCAGGTGACGGCGAGCACCACCCCAGCGCCACTGATACAGTGCGGGTGCATTATCATGGCACTTTAACCGACGGCACTGTGTTCGACTCTTCAGTGGAACGCGGCGAAACTATTAGTTTTCCATTAAATCGGGTGATCCCGGGCTGGACCGAAGGGGTGCAATTGATGAAAACCGGTGACAAATTCCGCTTTTTTATCCCGGCCAACTTAGGTTATGGCGCTCGCAAAGCTGGCAAAATCCCGCCAGGTTCAGTGCTGATTTTTGATGTTGAGTTGTTTGAGATCCAATAAGCTGCCAATTAAAAATCACCAGCCTGCCTGCATTAGTTTAATTCTCAAGCCATCGCAGCATAGCAACCCCTGTGCTGCTGTCCCTAAAATAATTTGTATTTTCGTTGCGCCTATTCTAATTTGAGCTGAAGCCTCTCAGATCAAACAGGGATATCAGTGATGTCAACTTCCGTTTATGCTTTGTTGTTCCTATCAGCCTGCAGCAGCTTTGTCGCCTGCGCCGAAACCTTAAACTGTGGTAATGATTTTGTGCAGCTCGGTGAGAATAAAGCAGCAGTCGTGCTGAAATGTGGTGAACCGCAATATAAAGACAGTTTCTGCCAGCCTGATCGCAAAGCTGTGGCCGCTGCTTGTGAAACCATCGATCTCTGGACCTACCAGCCAGGCTCGGGCCAGTTTGTGACCACACTGAAGTTTGCCAGCGGCAAAGTCGTGGCCATTGAATACGGTGAGCGTATTCCTTAGCACCGCAGTGCTGACCTCGCCATCAGCCCAAAATGTAACCCTTAGGTATCAAAAATAGTTGACAATGATACCTAAAGGTTTCATATTGATACCTGAAGGTATCAGCTTAAGGGGAACATTATGTCAAACTGGACTATTCAGGATCAAGAAAACTCAGTCAAAGCGGCGGCCACCGGCGCTTGTTTTGTCAGTTGGCTCAGCGGTATTTGGTTGCTGGAGCAAATCAGTTTGTGCTGGCCTGAGCTAAAAGGCGTGAATACTGCTTTGTCGATAGCACTGCTGGTGACGGTCGGCTGGTTTCTGCGCAAAATAGCGCAACAGCCCGGATTTCTCAGTTATGGCTGGCGCATTCGCGAAATTTGTGGCGATTTTCAGGATGAATATTTGCGGGCCAGTTTTCAGCGAGCCACCAGCCGCGCTTTTTATCTGATGACCGTCATTGCCTTCATCGGGCTGGTCACGCCGGATGTGGTGGCGAATTTTGCTGAGCCCACGCTGGTTTCAAATCAACTCTTTCCGCTGTTAATCCTGTTTAGCGGCAACCTGAGTTTTTATTTGCAACTGCGTGGCGTGCTGGATGATTCGGTAGACGAAACCAGCACAGGAGCAGCCGGCTAATGACCGAAGCAAGCTTATATAACCGTATTGCTGAACTGCGCGCGGCCAGAAATCTGTCACAACAACAACTGGCCGATGCGATTGGCGTGTCACGTAAAACCATCAGCACAGTGGAAACCAGCAGATTTACTCCTTCAGTGCAAATAGCATTGCAACTGGCCCGCTATTTTGCAGTGCCAGTGGAGCAAATTTTTAGTCTGGAACCTTTTTATACCATGCCAGCAGTGCAATAGCCGTCAATGGCATTGAACCGGCGAAGAGTGATAATTGGTTGTTCCAACCTACTGATTTATAAAGACTCACTGTAGATCGGACTGCCCGGCATTACCGGGGCAGTCCGACTGTTTTATTCAGAGCTACCGACAACTACAGCTTATTTGGCCGTTGCTTCTTTGCCATGTTTTGGCGAACGCGGGCCATATAACAAACCATTTTTCGCCGCTGGTGATAACAAGCGCTCAGATGCAATACCTGCGATCTCGAAGCCCGTGTCCATCGCGGTTTCCATAATTTGCGTCACCGCGGCTTCCACCAACATGCCAACAATACCACCGCCGCTATTGTTATTTTGTTCACTACTGGCGGCTCTGGCACTGCCTTGCCATAAAATCTCGTTGGTTTTACTGTCGGTCAGTTTCGCTTTCACCTCGACCACAGTATCACTGGTCAGTACATTATATGAAGTGCCATATTCCTGCACCTCGATATACATCACAGCATCAGCACCAAAGATCTGATTGAGCTTTGTTGAAGAAACTGTGTGGATGTCTTCAGCCACTGTCAGGCCATTGTTTTTGAAAGTTTCATCCACCAGCGCCACCGGAAACACATAATAACCGGCTTCCGCCAATGGCACAGTGACATTGGCTAATACGCCGTAAGGTGCAATCACTTCAGTGGTATGGTTGATCGGTGGCAGCACCAAAATTGATGCTGGATTACTCTTTTTAAACGCGGTGTAATCCATCGGCGCCTGGGTGCTGGCACAACCTGACACAATCATCGTCAATGCTGCCGCCGCAAATAATTGCATCTTGCTCATGATTTACCTGCTTTCGCATTCTTCAGTAAAAAGTCGATATATTGTGCAGATTCCGGATACAGCTGCTTCTCTTTTAATAAATAAGCAATACCGGTATCCTTTTGACCGCTTTCAATATACAAATAGCCTAAATGCGCATACAAACCAGGGCCGATCTGCAGTTTTTTTGCCGTACTCTGCGCAATAGTTTGTTCCAGCGCACCAATTTCTTCGGTCACGGCAGAATCTTCATTTTTAAAATGGGCGTACACATTAGTCTGGTAACTGCCGTAGTGATATAACGGCTTGGTCGACTGGCAACCACTCAGTGTTGCGACCAGCACAGCCAGCACAGTAAAAAATTTTAAATTCATCAGCAGAGGTCTCACTGCGGTTGCCATTGGTTATTTTGGATGCCCAATACCAGATTATTCACCGCTTCACGCATGGCTAAATCCAGTACTTTGCCGTTCAGAGTGGCGTCATAACTGGCAGAACCACCAAAGCCAACCACTTCGCGATTGGACAAACTGAATTCACCGGCGCCCATCACTGAGTAAACGACGGCTGAGGTTTCGACATCGACAATGTTTAACGCCACTTTGGCATAAGCCACTTGTTCTTTGCCTTTACCCAGCAGACCAAATAATTGTTTATCACCCGTCTGTTTGCGACCGAACTCAGTCACATCGCCAGTCACCACATACTTTGCCCCAATCACATTCTGTTTGGCGCCGGCAAACTGCGCTTCTTGCGATAACTCGGCCATATTGGCGCGATCCATCACAATAAACCGATTGGTTTGTTGTAAGTGAGTCAATAAAATTGTTTTGGCTTGTGAACCAAGCTGATCGATTTCGGCATTAAAAATGCCATTTTGAAAGTTAGAGCGATTCTGGAACTTACCGACCACCAGTTTACTTTTCTGGCCTTGATAAGCCTGGTAGCTCGCTGCAACTTTGGGTGCTTCAATAGTGCGGGATGACTCAGTGGCGGTACAACCAGCTAACACCAGCAGCGGCAGTAAAACAGCAAAAGCAGAGAATTTACTTTTCATTTATATGTCCTTTTAGAGCAAAATGGGAGGAATAATAACAGACTAGCTACATTGAAGCAGCGGCAAGTTATACCCAGCCTGAACAAACAGCAGTTTTTGCCAGCAATGTTCGCTCGCCAAGTCACCGGGTTTGCCCATGTTCTGCCCATCAGGCTAGATAAGAGGTGACAGCAGCCGGCAGCCGCAGCGAGCAATCTACCGGCAGAATATCAACTTAAGCAGTTGAATTTAAATAGTTTAATAAAAATACCAACCAGCGCCTGGTGGGAGTAACGCCTGCCTAGAGCACCGACCGCAACGCGGCCTGTACTTCACTCTGACTGCTGCGTGGCGACAACCGAATAATGCGGTAACTGTCACCGCGGAAACTGCGATCAACTTCGACCAGCAGCAGAGTATCGGCACCGTCTGGTAAAAAGGATAATTCCACTTCTTTAATGCCCGATAACCACTGCCGTGGCCGGAATTCAAACTCCTGGTAACAACCACTTTTGCTGCGTTTACCCGAGGCTTGCAGATAACCTTTTTCCACATCCACCTTTTGCAGCTGATACCCCAGCGCCAGCATGGCTTCAATACAGTTGAGCTGCAGCGGACTGGCGTCGATGCGCAATACATCCTGATCCGATGGATCCAGCGCCATATCGATGTCAGCTTCGGTCGACAACCATACTTTGCCCACAGTGTGATGCGGTAAATGCGTCACCGGCAACTCGTCGGTTACACACAATTCAAACGGCAACTGATGCTGTGCACCTGCCGCAACCAGCATCGGATCGGCCAGGTGAAAGCGCTGCAGCGCTAAATTCTGATAATGATCGCCGTTGTCGGAACTAACTTTGACTCTGGTCATCAATGCCAAATCAAAGCCATTGATCTGCTGCGCCACAGCTCCGCCCTGAATTTGGATCTGCCCTTGCAGGCGACCGCCAGGGACACATTGATTGCTGTGTAACTGGGTATCGATTTTACAGGCGCCGATACCGGCTGAAGCGAGTAATTGTTTAAACATGCAATGATCCTGTGTGCTGAAAAGGGTTTTCAGCCCCTATTTATCCGCTGACCGCAGTTTTAGCAAGCAGCAGGCCGCTTTTAATTGTTAACAAATATGACCGCAGACCGCAGAACAACATGCACTGCAGCGCAAGGACAAACCCGGTACATGAGAAATCCTCAAGCAGAATTGCAGATTATTCATTTTTCTTCCTGCCAACGTCGGCGTATAAAGCTTGCTAAGCACTGAGCTTCAGACGTATAGACTTCCATAACTCAATAACTTCAACGGCACCTGGCAGCAACAGCAGTCGCCAGGGCTGCCGGGCAACATCGACCAGTGAAGACAGAGCACGCCAGCAAGGCTGCTTTTGTCTCAGAGCAATGCAGCAGGGATCACTATGAGCACAGATTTCACATTTTCAATTAAAAGTATTTGTTTTGATGAGCATTATTCACCATCAGACAAAACGCGGCTGACCACCAACTTTGCCAATCTGGCGCGCGGCGACAGTCGTCAGCAGAATCTGCGCAACACCTTGAAAATGATTAATGACAGGTTTAACGCGCTGGCGCATTGGGACAATCCGGCGGCAGACCGTTATCAGGTGGAACTGGAAATTATCTCAGTTGATATTCAACTGGAGCACAATGCCAGCACTTTTCCATCCATTGAAGTGTTAAAAACCAATATCATTGACCGGCAAACCAATAGCCGGATTGAAGGCGTGGTTGGCAATAACTTTTCTTCCTACGTGCGGGATTATGATTTCAGCGTGTTGCTGTTGGAACACAATAAAAATCAGCCGCAATTTAGCATTCCGGATAATTTTGGTGAACTGCATGGCCGGTTATTCCAACATTTTGTCCATTCAGCCGCCTACAAAAACAACTTCAAAAAACCGCCGGTGATCTGCCTCAGTGTGTCCGACAACAAAATTTATCAGCGTTCTGCCAATCAGCATCCGGTGCTGGGGGTTGAATATTTGCCGAATGAGTCGTCTTTAACTGAACAGTATTTCCAAAAAATGGGCTTACAGGTGCGTTATTTTATGCCTGACAGTTGTGTCGCCCCTTTGGCTTTTTATTTCTTTGGCGATTTGCTGAATGATTATAGTAACTTGGAGCTGATCAGCACCATCAGCACTATGGAAACCTTTCAAAAAATCTACCGGCCGGAAATTTATAACGCCCACGCTGCCGCAGGTTTGCGTTACCAGCCGAATTTAAAGAGTCAGCAACACTCCCTGACCAAGATTGTCTATGACCGGGAAGAGCGCAGCAAACTGGCCATTATGCAGGGCAAGTTTGCCGAAGAGCATTTTATTAAACCTTACCAGGCCTTTTTGACGCAGTGGTCGGCGCAATATGCGTCAGCACGTGCAAGCAGCAACAACAATTCAGCGCGGTATTAATGATGAAAAAACTATTACCTACTTCCACTGCCGGCAGTTTACCCAAACCATTGTGGCTGGCCCAGCCTGAAACCCTGTGGTCACCATGGAAACTGCAAGGCGAAGAACTGATTGATGGCAAATGTGATGCACTGCGCATCGCCTTGCAAGAACAACAACAGGCGGGCATTGATATCGTCAGTGATGGTGAACAAACCCGGCAACATTTTGTCACCACCTTTATCGAACACCTGAACGGTGTCGATTTTGCAAACCGCCAGACGGTGCGCATCCGTGATCGCTACGACGCCAGTGTCCCGACAGTGGTAGGACCGGTGTCCAGAACTAAGCCGGTGTTTGTCGAAGATGCCAAATTTTTACGCAGTCAGACCGATAAACCAATCAAATGGGCGCTGCCAGGCCCAATGACGATGATTGATACCTTGTACGATGCCCATTATAACAGCCGGGAAAAACTGGCCTGGGAATTTGCCATCATCCTGAATCAGGAAGCCCGCGAGTTAGAAGCCGCCGGCGTCGATATTATCCAGTTTGATGAGCCAGCCTTTAATGTGTTTTTTGATGAAGTGAACGATTGGGGCATTGCCGCCTTAGAACGCGCCATTGAAGGACTGAAATGTGAAACCGCAGTGCATATCTGTTATGGCTACGGCATCAGCGCCAATACCGAGTGGAAAAAAACCTTGGGTTCCGAGTGGCGGCAATATGAAGCCGTGTTCCCGAAACTACAAAAATCCGCCATTGATATTATTTCGTTAGAATGCCACAACTCGCATGTCCCGCTGGAATTGCTGGAACTGATCCGCGGTAAAAAAGTGATGGTGGGCGCTATTGATGTGGCCAGCAATGTTATTGAAACCCCGGAACAAGTGGCAGCAACCCTGCGTAAAGCACTGCAATTTGTCGATGCCGATAAACTCTATCCCTGCACCAACTGCGGCATGGCACCGTTATCGCGTCAGGTGGCCAGAGGCAAACTGCAGGCGCTGAATGCCGGTGCCGAAATCATCCGGCAAGAACTGCTGGCTGCGGCCAGATAGCGCACCTGGACTGGCCCGGCGCTGGCGCAGGTGCTGGTGCAAACCAACCGGTGCGAGCAATAAACTTTGCTGTGAGGTATGTTGGACTGCCGCGACGCGGCGAGTCCAATTACCAAACCGACAGGTTTTGCGGATCACATTCAATTAGCCTTTTGGCAGCACCACAGTGTCAATCACATGGATCACACCATTGCTGGTTTCGATATCGGTGCTAATCACCTCGGCGCCATCGACAAAAACTTTGCCATCTTTGACTGCAATGTTCAGTGCCTGACCTTGCACTGTGGTGGCAGAAGATAGTTTCACCACATCAGCGGCCATCACTTTGCCCGGTACCACATGATAAGTCAGCACTTTTGCCAGGGCGGCTTTGTCAGCCAGCAACCCTTTCAGCGTGTCGGCCGGCACTTTGGCAAAAGCGGCGTCATTGGGCGCAAATACAGTAAAAGGCCCAGTGCCTTTTAACGTATCAACTAATTCAGCTGCTTTGACCGCTGTGACCAGCGTCGTAAAATCACCAGCCGCCACTGCAGTGTCGACAATATCCGTTTTGGCGCTGCCAGCATGCACAGCACCAGCGACCAATAAAGTTGCAGAAAACACCGCAGATTTGATTAAGACAGAGAGCTTCATCGTCATTTCCTTACGCTTGAGGTTGAACAAAAAATCCTCAGTCTTAACGCAGCCAGTGACGATAAAGATCAAAACTATATTTTTGTAATGGGGCTGAACTAAATAGGGTTTTATTCGTAAGGTGGCGCAGCAATGTGGGGTTAGCCAACAAACACAGCCGGGCTGGCATGCCACAGCAACAGGGCGCGCCCAGCACAAACCTGGCCTGCACCAGACAGGCGCAACACAATGTTACAAGCAACAGGGCGCGTGACGTTATTTAATGTGTTGAGCCAGATGGCATTTTTTGTCAAAAAAATATCTAAAATTTATCACCGGTTATTTATCAAAAACTGACATGCAACCATTGCCGCAGATAGCGAACTTCACTTATGTTGTTGGAGTGTGCTCACTATCTGTTACACCTTGCTGCAACCGATAACAAGCCGCTGGCGGTTATGAGACTGCGGCACATATTCGGCAAATAGCTGTACCGTGCCAATACACTAGATTTCAAACAGAAAACTAACAGCGTTAAGCTTATTCATAGGACTGTGATATGAAAAAAACACAACCATCATTTAACAATCACTTGCCAACACTGGATCTGCTGAGTCTGCAGTTGGCTGCATCTGTTGCTGGCGGAAATACTGGTGCGTTAATAGACGCGACTAAAGGAACTACGCCTATTTATGCAACCAGCACAGCTGAATCTCCGGCAATTCCAGGTGGTAATGGTACTCGTCCGCCAGTGGGTGATTAACGTAGTCCTTTAGCTTGGAAGGCCCAGCCTATTACTGATTGAACAGAGACTTATAAAATGGATTTATCGGTGTTAAACGATTTTCTGGCTGCAATCAACACTAAAAGCTCATTAATAGCGGTGAACAACTCAGTGTCCCTGTTATGTAGCCTGCTGTTGACCTTTGTGCTATTGACCGATAAAAAATTTAGTTCATCATCGATCGGGATCTTAGTGCTTTGCTTAGGCAAGGGATTGGAAAGTATTGCAATACCAAACTTGGGACAAATAGCATCAACCGAAGCACTGCTGAATTATTTTGTCTGGTATGGTGGCTGGATGGGATTGCATATAGTTTGTCTGATGTTGTTATGGAAGTTTCACCGCTTTTATCAACTCCGGCTGTCCGACGTGTCGTTACTTCTTGTTTGTTATTATGTGGCGTCAAGCTTACTGCAAGTGATTGATTTTGTAGATCGTGCAACTTTTGACACCGGATTTTTTGCCACTTTTTATCAGTTAGGCAACTTGTTGCTAGACACTTTAGTAGCCCCAGCAGTTGGTTTAATATTGTTCCGCGAATATTACCAACGCCGCCGCCAACTAATGTTGCAGGAGCGCTAAGCAATATGCTGATTGCCATAACCTTAATGATGTTTGCCGTTGTCCTGTATCTGGCGCGCCAGCTACTGAAGCTGCGTGGTGAACCACAAATTTATGCGGAAGTGGCGCAAGAACTGCACCTGCGAGCCCATGAGTTACTGGTGCGCAAAGACAAGCTGGAAACCAACCAGCAGATGGTCGATTTAAACTTTGAAAAAGATAAGTGGAAAAACGACCTGGCGCAATATATGGACGAATTTGAGCACGAAGCGCTGCAACGCCGCCGTGCCCACCTGAGCAATAAACCTAAATAGCCAACAACGGCTTGGCAACATAGACTTCAGGGTCACATTAGTCCTGACCCCGTGCGTTGTTACCGCCTCGGCAAAACGCAAATTCCCCACCAGCAGATCGCAGACAATTAAGTGGGCAGCCAGAGTTAAATAAGTGGCTGTCCATGATTGCACCCTCAAATGAAACAAACCATGGTTTTTGGCTGATTTTTAAGGAGATAACCATGTTTAAACTGATACAGGCTGCGCTGCTGTTGCTCGCTCTGCTCTCGACCCAGACGCCTGCCGCCACCACTGTGCGTTATCAGCATACGGATATTTTGGGCTCTGTGGTCGCAGAAACTGACGCCGCCGCCAATATCATCAGCCGCAGCCATTATGAACCCTTCGGCAAACGCTCAGCAGGAGATAAAGCCGGCATCAGCTACACCGGACACCTGCAAGATGAAGATTTAAATCTTATTTATATGCAGCAGCGGTATTATGACCCAGTGATTGGGCGTTTCTACTCGAATGATCCGGTTGGGTTTACCGCATCGAATCCGATGATGTTTAACCGGTATGCTTATGCGAATAATAATCCGTATAAATACACGGATCCTAACGGTCGGAATCCGGCACTATTAATCAGACCATTACCGATTGCCCCACCTGTTGGCGGCAATGTACAACCCCATATTCCGGGACATCCTGGTGTACCTTCCAGTTCAGGTGGTTCTCCTAGTGCTCCAAATGTGCCATTAATTACAACATCGCCAATAACATCAGCTTTAGTAGCAATTGCACAATCGGTAATTTCGGGGTCAGATAGCTCTAAAGAGCAAAAAGGCCAAGGTCAACCAGAAGTAGGTGAATGCCCTTCATGTGGTGGTAAAACGACTGATCGCGAAGGAAAAATTGCTC
This sequence comes from Rheinheimera sp. B2H12, assembly GCF_059620065.1. NCBI lineage: Bacteria > Pseudomonadati > Pseudomonadota > Gammaproteobacteria > Chromatiales > Chromatiaceae > Rheinheimera > Rheinheimera sp. B2H12. The sequence goes on from NZ_CM184363.1 coordinate 4,830,326, forward strand.
AAGATCATGGTATGACATCTAAGGAAGTTAAAAACTCTATTCATGGCTTAAAAAATGATGCAAATATGCCAAATAATTCCAATGTCGAAGTGTGCAAAGATTGTGGAGAAGTTTTTCCACAAGGTTCGGATGGAACTCTTGGAGACTCTATTGGGAACATTAAAGAGGAACAACAATGATAGAATTTACTGTGCATATTAGGATAATATCAGAGATGTTATCATTGGAAGATATTGTTTCATATGCAGGCCAATCATCCTCAGGATACTCTATCAACAGTTTAGATAGAAATGGCAAACCTAGGCCATTCACATTATGGGTGTATACAATAGAGAACGTTGGGCCAAATCTCGAAGAGCTGATTGACCTTGGATTAAATGTTATTGATACAGCGTTTAAATCTGGACTGGAACAATCGAAGTGTAAAATAAATATAAACTGCTCTTGTATTTCCGATAATGGACAAGGTGGGATAGATTTAGATTATTTAACACTTGAGAAATTAGTTGCGAGGAAACTATCGATAGGTTTTATGCTGTGATTCAGAGCGAAGAAGACTCAGCCTCAGTTAGTTATCGCTTCTAAAAAATATAAAAGGACACCCATAAATTGTTACAGCAATTGGGTTTTACAAATGACAATTAGGAAAAATTATGCGCTTTACTGTCGTTTACCAACCTGGATTTGCTAGCTGGTTACCAAATAAAACCACCAGCGAACGGTTAAATAGCGAGTTGATAAAAATTCAGAAAGAAGGAACTCAGGTTATCTCCGTTACGCCCGTGTTCAACTTCTTGGGTATGATAATTACCTATGTGTTATTACTCGAAACGGACGTAACCCAATAATTGAACAAGTAGCCCCCCAACGCATAAACGTTTGAGGGCAGGTCAAAAGCATTAAAATCTACCTGCCAATCAATACCTCACCCAAGGTTTTTCCTCAGCGCTTGGGGTGTTAACAAGCGTCAAGTGGTCGCGGTAGGCTAGAGATTACACAGTATGGTTTTGCCCAGTATGCTGCCAGTCTGCCGCAAGAATGGCTATTGGCAGAGCCTGATTATTTGGCTCAGATCACCGCCACTTTGGCATTATTCAGCACAGACGAATTTTGGGAGGCTCTGATATGAAAACTTTGTATCAGTACGCAATAGTCAGGTTTTTACCTCATGCGCAGACGGGCGAATTCGCCAACGTCGGCATTGTGCTATGCGCCCCCGAGCATGCTGTATTTGAATTCCGGCTGGCACCCGCCCGCTTTGCCCGCGTCACGGATTTTTTTGAAGATGTGGACGGCAAGTTATACAAAACCACCATTAACACAGTGCAAACCGAGTTAAACCGCGTCAAAGACTACGCCGCCACTGTGTTACCCAGAGAGTTGGTCGCCGTGATGCAGGAATTAGTACGGCCACGGGAAACATTGGTCCATTCTTTTGTATTAGCTCAGACCTTCGCACTATGCTGGTGGATAAAAAACCTGCGGCCATTGCCGACCAGTTATTTGAACAACTGGTCCACCGTACTTTTTTAACAGAAGCCTATCAGGAACAACTGATGGTGCGCGCCATCCGGGCGCAGCTGAAAACAGAAAAGCTGACTCATTTTAAACAGCAGCCGTTAGTCGGTCGTTTTGAAGAAATCACCTTGCCGCTGATCGCTAAAACCAACTACACCTTTGTGATCCGCCCGCTGGCCTTCCAGCAACAAAACGCCACCAAAATGATGGACCATGCCCAAACCTGGCTCGGCCGATTCGACCGTTTGGCGAGAAACGACGTACTGAAAACACAAAATATCCTGCTACCACTGCAAGGCCCAACCAGCACCAATCCTAAACTGACCGGCGCATTTATTGAAGTCAGCCGCGAATTCGAACAGTTAGGTTTTAATACCATCCCATATCATGACACCAAAGCTATTAGCAACTTTGCCAAACAGGCTTTAGTAGCGGATGGGTTTGAGCTTCGGCATTAAAGCGGATAGATGACTTAGTTCCGAAAAAGAACTTGCCGTTTCTGAATGGCTGTTTTAAGTTGGTGGATAACAAGTTACCACTGTAACGAAGTTGCCGGAAAAGGACGTTTGGCAGTTTAGTTTTCTTTGGCCCTCTGGCCATTAAATATCCCGCTAAACATTTTCTGCATTTCTTTTGGCGACTTCATATTTATCTGGGACAAAACGTAAGACCTGACCCCGTGCGTTGTGCACGAACTATAAAAGTGAGAACTATGATACTTAAAAGATTTATTGCAACCAACGTGCATGGTTATCTTAACTTTGATATTGAATTCAAAGATGACTTGAACTTTCTTTATGGGCATAACGGGTGCGGAAAGACAACAGCATTAAATATGATCGATGGAATTTTAACGCCGAACATCAGAAAAATACAATCAGTACCTTTTGATAGTGCAACCATCGAGTTCAAAATTCATCAGTCGGATACCACATACTCTATCAGGGTTGTTAAAACTAACAATGTTATAAAAATAACTGCCAACATACCATCAAAAAATTTTGAGAGTGATAAAACAATAGAAGTCATCAACATAAAAAACATAGAGCGACATATCACAGATGTGGAATTAAAATTTTTTGAAGACATTAAAAAAATACAGAAACCTATATTCGTGACGCTAGACAGAAAATCAAACTTTGACAAAAAAAACTCAGACAAATCTTCTATGCCATGGATTAGAAGAATCCATATTCGAGATGATGAAGAAGAATACTATGATGAAGATGATGACTCAATCCTTGGGCAGGTAAAGAAACTAATTTCAAGCCATCAATTATTTGTCGATAAGAGAACGATATTCGAAAATGAAAAAATAAAGCAAAAAATATTAGTTGACGCATTCTCTGTAACAGATATAAATCCAAGCTTCAGCATAGAAAACCTCCCAAAAATTGAAGAAATAGAAGAAAAGAAAAAAATAATTTATAGCTCGATTGGTGATTTAAATTTAGATGAGAAAACAACAACTGCAATCAAAGAAGAAACAGTAAAATTTTTCGAAAATCTGTCACAGAAGATAAAAAAGATAAATGAAAACAAAGGAACAAAAAAAGACAATGAACATGGGCAGATGGAAGCGTTAACTTTTGTCTTTATAAATAGTGCTCAAATAAGCAGAATAAATAGAATCGTTGAATTCATTAAAGAACTAAACGAAAGCAAGAAACGACTAAATGAAAAGTCAGTCTTATTCGAGGAAATTATCAATTCATTCTTCAGCCAGACTGGAAAGAAAATATCTATAGCAAAGGGAAAACTGAAAATAGAAGTCAAGGGAACACCGATTGAGGTTGGCTCCTTGTCATCCGGAGAAACACAAATAATCACTATGTTTGCCCACTTGATATTCGATAAAAAAGTTAACAGCAAAGGTTGTTTTATTATCGATGAACCAGAGCTCTCTTTGCATCTCGCATGGCAGGAAATGTTTGTTAGTCAAATACAAAAAGCGAGCCCATCCTTGCAGCTTATATTTGCCACTCATTCACCAGCAATTATAAATGGAAAAGATTTATTCTGCGTGCCAATTACAAAAATAGTGATTTAAAACATGATTCCAAAATATAAAGATACGTACGCTTCAAGTGTAGGCGTTTTATTTAGAACATTGCAAAATATAGAAATCTATGTAGAGGATGATGGTAGCGAAGAGTTTTATTTGACACTACTCAATAGATTAGCACCAGACACAGGTAAAATAGTTAAAATAATAGCGTTAAACGGATACGAGAATACAATTCGCGCTGCAAACGACTTTGATTACAGCTATCCAAGAATTTTCATTGTTGATGGCGATTTCAAATGGTTTGACGGTGAGATTAAAGATCCTAGCAGAGTTTGGAGGCATAGTTTTTATTGCATTGAAAACATCCTTTTCTGCAAAGATGCAGCAACAACAATAGTAAAGGAAACAATAGGAAACATTTCACATGAAAATGCGCTTAAGATTTTAAACTGGGATGAAATAAACAAATCTGATGTGGTAAAAATATTCGATCTTTTTGTTGTTTTTTCTCTTGCAAATAAAATGGCACCTGAAATAGCCACTGTTAGCAGGAAAATTTCATCATTCATTACTCAGAATAAAAATGAAGCAGTACTTGACAATGCAAAAATAGAAAAAACAATAAATGAAATACTCACCTCATTAAAGGAAAAAAATCCAGATGTAGATTTAAATAAACTACTAAAGGAACAGAGAGATAAGTTAGAACCATACGGTGACCGGATCATATCTGGAAAAGATTTTTTACTCCCACTACTTGACATTAAATTAAAGAGCGCTTGCAAACCAGTAATGACTAAAGACTCAAGAAACTATAGACTTGCAAAGCATTGTAACTTGGAGAAAATAGCTGGTATTTCACAATTTATAACAGATCAAGTCTCAAGCTGGAAAGACAACCAACCTATTCAAAACAGATAGACAATAACTAGACCGAATAACGATTAATTATTTTAATAATCAACTCCATTTCATACGGAATTTCAATTTTAATAATCCCCTATTTGAAATTCCGTTTCACTCGTCACCTCACCCAGCCATCAAAAACGTCCGATAAGCTCTATTCCCCGTCACCAGCTGATAAGGATACCCCAAAGCCTCCAAATGCCCTTCAATCTCAGCCGGATCGGCAATTTCAAAACCCGCTAAAACATCGCCAGTAGCCGCCCCATGATTACGATAATGAAATAAAGTGATATTCCACTTTTCGCCCAGCGTATTAAGGAAATTCATCAAAGCACCCGGATATTCCGGGAAATTAAACTGGTACACCTGCTCTTGCACTAAACGTGGTGGCATACCGCCAATCATATAACGCACATGTAACTTGGCGAGTTCATCATCAGACAGATCCTGATAGTCATAACCCGCTGCCGATAACGCCTGATTGACCTGTTGCAGCTCTTCCGCGCCGCTTCTGAGTTTAATGCCGACAAAAATATGCGCCTTGTTATCCGAAGCATAACGATAGTTAAACTCAGTAATAGCACGGCCGCCAAGGGTTTCGCAGAAGCGGCGGAAACTGCCTTTTTCTTCCGGAATAGTGACCGCAAACACCGCTTCTTTTTTCTCACCGAGTTCGCAGCGCTCAGACACATAACGCAAGGTATCAAAATTCAGATTGGCACCGGACAGCACGGCAGCAAAATTCTGGCTATGGTCAGCCAAAGCGGCGTATTTTTTAAGTCCCGCCAACGCCAAAGCTCCGGCTGGTTCTGCCACCGCACGCAGGTCTTCAAAAATATCTTTAATGGCGGCGCAGATTTCATCGCTGGACACTGTCACCACATCGTCGCAATACAGCTGCGCCAGTTTAAAGTTTTCACTGCCGATGCGTTTCACCGCCACACCGTCGGCAAATAAGCCTACGCGGGGTAAAGTCACAGGCGCGCCGTTCAGCATTGCTACTTCTAAACAATTGGCGTCATCCGGTTCAACGCCAATTACCCGCACATTCGGCAGTACAGCTTTGATATAGACCGCCATGCCCGCCAGCAAACCACCGCCGCCAACCGGAATAAATACCGCATCTAGCTTGTTGTGCTGAGTCAGTAATTCTTTCGCCACAGTGCCTTGGCCTGCAATCACATCCGCATCGTCGAACGGCGGAATGTAGACCGCGCCTTGGGTGGCCGCCAGTTCAATGGCAAAACGGTTGGCTTCGTCAAAGGCGGTACCGTGCAACATCACATGGCCACCGCGCGCCCGCACCGCCGCCACTTTAATTTCCGGCGTGGTGATCGGCATCACAATAGTGGCATGTAAGCCAAGTTTACTGGCCGACAGCGCTACACCCTGGGCGTGGTTGCCAGCCGAAGCACACACGACCTGCGCCGTTGGATTTTGTGCCGCCACTTTATGCAGTTTATGAAAAGCGCCGCGCAGCTTAAAGGAATACACCGGCTGGTGATCTTCACGTTTAAGCAGCACATGATGCCCCAGCCGCTGCGCTAATTTCGGCATGGCCTGCAGCGGTGTTTCCACCGCCGCCTGATACACTGGCGATAGCAATATTTCGCGTAAATACTGCTGTTGCAGCACTTGCGCTTCGGCCGCGGTCAGCAAGCTTGGCGGATAGGCCGGGTTGCGGCCACTGCCCACAACGTCCGTTACCTCAGCTTCGGCCAGCGGCGCCTCAGTCTCAGCCAGCGGCGCTAGCGTTTTGAATGCCGCCTGACTCATAATTCTTCCAGTTTTGATAAATCCCGCACCGCGCCTTTATCGGCACTGCTTGCCAGCATGGCATAAGCTTTCAGCGCCGGGCTTACTACACGGACGCGATCAACAGGTTTCCACGCCAGTTTGCCTTTGGCCTCCATCGCTTCGCGCCGTTTTTGTAATTCAGCATCGCTGATGCGAATTTGAATCAAGCGGTTTGGAATATCGATATCAATACCATCGCCGTCTTGCACCAGCGCGATAGCACCACCGCTGGCCGCTTCCGGTGACACATGGCCAATCGACAAACCCGAAGTACCACCGGAGAAACGGCCATCGGTGATTAAGGCACAAGCTTTACCCAGCCCCATCGACTTTAAGTAACTGGTTGGATACAACATTTCTTGCATACCCGGACCACCTTTTGGCCCTTCGTAGCGAATAATCACCACATCGCCAGCCACCACATTGCCTGCCAAAATGGCTGCGACCGATTCATCCTGGCTTTCAAAAATGCGGGCGACACCGTTAAATACCAGGTTGTCTTTATCAACACCGGCAGTTTTCACAATACAACCATTCGGCGCTAAGTTGCCGTACAGCACCGCTAAACCACCGTCTTGCGAGTAGGCGTTTTCCAAACTTCGGATACAACCTTCAGCGCGGTCATCGTCCAGCGTCGGATAACGGCAACTTTGGGAAAAGGCCTGGGTGGTGCGAATACCGGCCGGGCCAGCGCGGTAGAAGTCTTTTACCGCCTGATCCTGGGTGGTCATAATGTCATAACGCGCTAACACATCACCCAAGGAGCTCCCAGCCACATGCGGTGTATTTGGGTTCAGTAAACCGGCACGGTTTAATTCGGCCAGAATGGCAATCACCCCCCCTGCTCTATGCACATCTTCCATATGGTATTTTTGCGTCGAAGGCGCCACTTTGGATAAATGCGGCACCATGCGCGACAGACGGTCGATATCGTTCATGCCAAAATCAACTTCAGCTTCAATAGCTGCGGCCAGTAAATGCAGCACGGTATTGGTGGAGCCGCCCATGGCGATATCCAGCATCATGGCGTTTTCAAAAGCCGTTTTATTGGCAATCGAACGTGGCAAAGCGCTGGCATCATCCTGTTTATACCAGCGGTTGCACAGCTCCATAATACGTTCGCCAGCACTGATAAACAGCGCTTTGCGGTCGCTATGGGTGGCCAGCATAGAACCATTGCCCGGCTGACCTAAGCCTAAAGCTTCCACTAAACAATTCATTGAGTTGGCGGTAAACATACCAGAGCAGGAGCCGCAGGTCGGACAGGCGCTTTTTTCAATTTTTTCGCTGTCTTCGTCGCTGACATTGGGGTTGGCAGCCGACACCATGGCATCAACTAAGTCGAGCTTGATAATTTGATCCGACAGCTTGGTTTTACCGGCTTCCATCGGCCCGCCTGAGACAAAAATGGCCGGAATATTGAGGCGCAGCGCCGCCATTAACATGCCTGGGGTGATTTTGTCGCAATTGGAAATACAGACCATGGCGTCGGCGCAGTGGCCGTTCACCATATATTCCACCGAGTCGGCAATAATTTCGCGCGAAGGCAAGCTATACAACATGCCGCCGTGCCCCATGGCAATGCCGTCGTCGATGGCGATGGTATTAAATTCTTTGGCAATACCGCCCGCCGCTTCAATGGCTTCGGCCACTAACTTACCAAGATCGCGTAAATGCACATGGCCCGGGACAAATTGGGTAAAAGAGTTCACCACAGCAATAATGGGCTTGCCGAAATCGGTATCTTTGACGCCGGTGGCGCGCCATAACGCGCGGGCGCCCGCCATATTGCGGCCTTCGGTGGTGGTGGCTGAACGTAATTTAGGCATGCGGTTTACTCCTGCATTTCTTGAATTGAATGCTGACGTGGTGTTCAAGGCGACGTCAGCGCAAAGTTATTGAGTTCAGGGCCACTTGGTTGTGATGATCGCCAGCCCATCGTGGGGCTGGTCGTTATTGTTTTTGCTCAAGCAATTAAAGCTGCAGTCACAGCCGCAGTGGCATGCAACTCCAGCTGTTGTACATCGTATAACTTATTCAGTTGCGCCGTCAGCAGGCTGATCGGTTTGTCAGTCAGAATAGTCAGGGTCACCAGCAGACCGCTCATATCGGCCAGCGGTTTCATTTCCATGCCCGCCAGCTGAAAACCACGGTAGCGGGTCACTTGCAATAAACGTTCAACGGCGACGACTTCCAGGCCGGTCTGGATAGTTAAAGTATGTTGGGTGCGCATCTCGTTGGTCCTCATGGCTATTCTTCCCATTGTGGCAAATCAGTCATCATGTCGTGGTTGGCAGCACCTGGCGGTACTAAGGGCCAGACGTTGTCGGTTTCATCAATCCGCACGTGCAATAAATAAGGCCCAGGCCAGCTAAACATCGCTTCCAGCGCATCGGCCACTTCGTCCTTGCGGCTGATGCTATGACCCGGAATGGCAAAAGCGGCGGCCAGCGAGACAAAATCCGGGTTATCGGATAAATCGGTTTCACTGTAACGACCGGCGAAAAACAGCTGCTGCCATTGTTTCACCATGCCAAGGCGCTGGTTGTCGATCACCACAATTTTCACCGGCAACCGGAATCTTTTGATGGTGGCCAGCTCCTGTACATTCATCATAAAAGAACCATCGCCGCTGACCACAATCGAGGTATCCTGCGGCCTGGAAATTTGCGCGCCAATGGCGGCCGGTAAGCCAAAACCCATGGTGCCAAGGCCACCGCTGCTTAAGTGATTGCGCGGCGTGGAAAACCGCATATGCTGCGCCACCCACATTTGATGCTGGCCCACATCACAGCTCACCACCGAATTATCCGGCATCCGCTCGCTTAGTTGCTTTAACAGTAAAGGCGCATAAATGCGTTCACCCGGATGGTCATAACGCCAGCCAAATTGTTGTTTTAATTGCAAACAATGTTGCTGCCAGGCCTGACACTGCACCGATGTGACCAATTGCGGCAATAACTGGCGTAAATCGCCCAGCATGGCGCAGTCGGCACGGCGCAGTTTATTCAGCTCTGCCGGATCGATATCGAGGTGGATCACCTTGGCTTCAGGGGCAAATTTCTGCAGATTGCCGGTGACCCGGTCATCAAAACGGGCGCCTAAACAGATGAGTAAATCAGTTTGTTGCACTGCTAAATTCGCCGCCTGGGTACCATGCATACCAAGCATACTTAAATAATACGGATTGCTTTGCTCGACCGACCCCATGGCTTTTAAGGTGGTGACACTAGGAATACCGGTTTGTTGCAAAAAGTCGTTCAGCTCGGTTAAAGCACCGGCCATATGCACGCCACCGCCAATATAGGCGATCGGCTTGCTGGCCTGGCTCAGTAAGGTGCGCGCCAGTTGTAATTGTGGCTCCGGCATGGCTGCCAGATGCGGGTTCACTGCCGTTAACGGGCGAGGCGCAACGTAGTCGGCCTGGGCTAATTGCACGTCTTTCGGAATATCCACCAGCACCGGGCCTGGCCGGCCACTTTGTGCCAATACAAAAGCCTGGCGCAGCGTGTCGGCTAAGTCCGCCACATTTTTCACTAAAAAACTGTGCTTAGTCACCGTCAGCGACAAGCCGAGCACATCCACTTCCTGAAAAGCATCAGTGCCAGCCACAGCTTGTGAGACTTGACCGGTGATCGCGACCACTGGCACTGAGTCCAGCAGTGCATCAGCCAAGGAGGTGATTAAATTGGTGGCGCCAGGGCCTGAGGTTGCCATACAGACACCGGTACGGCCGGAAGCTCGGGCATAACCGATGGCGGAGAAAGCGCCGCCTTGCTCATGCCGACAGAGGTAATGTTTGACCGGGCTTTGATAGAGTGCGTCGTAAATCGGCATGATAGCGCCGCCAGGATAGCCAAAAATGCTATCTACCTTGTGCTCTGTCAGCAGTTTGATCACTAATTCCGCGCCCGTCATACCCTTATCCTCTGTGTTGCATCTGCTCTGCATAGTTGCTGCGCTCTGAAGCGTCAGCGCTGGTCCAGCGTGCCCGGTAGCGCCATTTGCGCTCACCGGCCCCGCTGCTTCGCATTTTCCGGGGCCTTAAAACGACAAAACCCCCGGACCTTGCGGTGCGGGGGTTTTGCTGGAATCTGGTTTTTTCGTCTATCTAAAACCCAAATGGCAGCCCCCGCGGCGACTAATAATCACCACGACGAGGACCACAATAATGTTCAGGTTGCTGGTTAAACGCATTTTAGTAAGCAATAACTCTGTTGGTTATATGAAAAATAATGCTGTGCATCACAGCTGCCCAGCGGTGCTGGTGCGAATGACCAATAGAAATAGCCGTCTGGCGCGCTGAAGTCAACTGTTTTTTGCACTCAAGTTAAAAATAGCCAGCTATACGGCTATTGCTGTCAGATGCATCAGGCTGGAGTGGCCAATCTGGCAACGAAAAAAAGCGGGCCCTGCCGCAAAATTCAGTGCTGATCGCAGAGGTTGGCAAGCTGGCTGCCGATTGGTTAGACTGCAATCAGCTGCTTAGTGATGAAAAAATAACCCGGCATGGATCAACTCGAACTTTTTGATTTACCGAATCCTTGTATTGGCATTTGCCAAAGCAATAACCGCGGCTATTGCATCGGTTGTTTGCGCTCAAGGGATGAACGCTTTAACTGGCATCAAAAGCCTGCGGCGGAACGGGCGCGGATCTTAAAGTTGCTGGAACAGCGCCGCGCCCGGCGTGCACAGGCCAAACTTAGCGCAAGTGGAAACACCGATCAGCAGCAGGATCCCACCGCCGATTTATTTGCCGATTAAGGCAAATACTGCAATCGGAACACTTCATGCTGCCGGTGCAACAACGGGTCCTGTAATTTACAGGCAACCGGATTCGTATTGCCTGTAGCAGTGCAGAGTGGCGGGGTTAATGCTTGTTTGAGTTGCCCGATGAGCTGATCTGACCAGGCGGCGGCAGCAAACTGGCTTTGGCGTAAGTGGATCAGTCTGGATATGACCACTGGAGCTGCCCAGGACGTTTGTTCATCACATAAAGCCCCATAGCCAAGGCCGGAAGCTGCGGGGATGCGATAGGCCGAAGCCTGAGTCTGGCACGGCAGACTAGCCGCATCGTAAGCAAAGTTAATCAGCACATCTAAGACCGCTAACGAATTTTGCTGATCGGCAGGTAAAGCCGGCGACATCGCAGTGGGAACCCCCTGAGCACTGAGGCCAGACGACGTCAGCCCGGTATTGTAAAATCCGGCACGGATCCGGTGCGGCAAGACCGCTTGATCCAATGGGAAACGGTTCGGATCGTTATTAACCACCCCGGCCTGCACTGCCAATAATTTCGGGCTGTTAAATAACATTTGATAAAACGGCTGGTAGGCCTGCAGTAGAGCGGCATACTGCGATGCTGGCGGCGGAATGGCACAGCGTTGCGCAGCAATTCTGATGCCTTCCCGCTCGTAACCTGCCGACATATTCAGCCATTCGACGTCCTGCCCCAGGATCAACGTCTGATAAAATTGTTCACTGAGCGCACTAATTTTAGCGGTCAGTGCCGGAATATCAGCGCGACAGAATTCATCCTGAAACAAAGTCGCGAACTCAGGCAATTTCACCACCACCAGCTCAGCTTGCGGATTATGTTCAGCCAGATAACTGAGCGCCACGCTGCCATGTCCGGCGTAGGGCTGGGTAAAACCTCTGGCCAGCCGCTGAACTTCGGTTTGCAAAGGTGATAACCATTGCGCTGGCATAAAACCATGTTCAGATCCAGACTGATGAAATTGGCGCAGTTGCTGGTAGAGATCAGGGATAAAATCTGGCACTTTCACAGCGGCATCATGCGGCTCCAACTGGCCCAAACGGGTGTAATGCCAGTAACTTTTAATCCGATGCCGGTAAGTCTGGGTGGCCAGAAAATCCATCCCATCGGTATCCAACAGCAGAATTGTCTGATCAGTTTTCAGATACTGAGGTTCAAACCGGCCTTCACTAAAACGCATAGTGCGGGTGGCACAACCGCTTTCAGGGCAAGTTAGCCCCTGTAACCACTGTTGCTGCAAAGGCAGCCAACTGACCAGTCGGCTCTTGAGTTGCTCGACACCGGACACGGGTGGCGGTGGTGGAGGTGGCGGCGCTGGCGAATTAACTGCAGAACCACCGCCACAGCCAAAGCCGCATAACAACAACCCCAACAGACAACTAATGCTGACAACCTTCATAGCTACCTTCCATCCACGACAACCATAACATTGACAACAGAATCTGGTTGCAGTTAAGGCAAATACTGCAATCGAAACACTTCATGTTGCCGGTGCAATAACGGGTCCTGCAATTTACAGGCAACCGGACTAGCATTGCCTGCAGCAGTACAGAGTGGCGGGGTTAATGCCTGTTTGAGTTGGGTAATCAACTGATCAGACCAGGCGGCGGCAGCAAACTGACTCTGCCGCAAGTGGATCAGCCTAGATACGACCACCGGAGCTGCCCAGGACGGATGATCTTGGCAAAAAGCACTGTAACCAAATCCCAGCGAAGAAGCTCTGTGATAGGAATAGGGTTTTGCTGCACAAGGCAGTTGACTGTCGTCATACGAGAAGTTCACCAGCACATCCAGCACTGACCATGAATTTTGCAGAAAATCAGCGAGTACCGGCGCAGCAACAGCAGGCACGCCTTGTGGGTTTAAGCCTGATGGTTGTAGTCCGGTATTAAAAGCGGCGGCTCTGATCCGATGCGGCAAGGCTGCTTGATCTAATGGAAAACGAACCGGATTGTTATTCAGCACACCAGCTTGCACCGACAGTAATTTTGGACTGTTAAACAACATCTGATAAAACGGCTGATAAGCATTTAACAAATCTGCATACAAAGTGGCAGCAGGCGGCTGAGGACAGCTTTGCGCTCTTTTCTGGATCATATCCAGGTCATAACCAGCCGACATATTCAGAAATTCAACATCCTGCCCCAGGATCAGCGTCTGATAAAATTGTTCACTGAGCGCGCTGATTTTATTCGTCAATGCGGGGATATTCGCCGAGCAAAACTCGTCCCGAAACAACAGGGCAAAATCAGGCAGATTCACCGCCACCAATTCAGCCTGCGGATTGTGCTCCGCCAGATAACTTAATACGATGCCGCCATGACCAAAATAAGGCTGGCTAACGCCTTTAGCCAGTCGACTGATTTCGGTATTGAACTCAGTTAACCATGCAGCCGGTACAAAGCCATCGGCAGATCCAGCCTGATGAAACTGACGCAAACGCTGATATAGTTCAGGGACAAAGGTAGGCACTGTGATGGCGGTATCTCTGGCTTCCAACTGCCCCTGACTATTGTAATGCCAGTAGCTTTTTAAACGATGCCGGTATGACAGCATACTGACAAAATCCATCCCCCACTCATCCAGCACCAAAATGGTCTGATCGGTTTTCAGATACTGAGGTTCAAACCGGCCTTCACTAAAACTCACAGTGCGGGTTGGACAACCGGTGTCAGGGCAAGTTAGCCCCTGTAACCACTGTTGCTGCAAAGGCAGCCAACTGGCCAGTCGGCTTTTGAGTTGTTCCACCCCTGACACGGGTGGTGGCGGCGGCGGTGGTGGTGGTGGTGACTGAGTTGCCGAACCTCCACCACAGGCAGTCAATAGCATGCAGGTGCTATACAACAAGAAAAATTGCCAAATCTTCAATTGAATCCCTCCTTGACCATCAATTCCGTGCTAGCGTGCCTTAAACGGCTACGAAAAACTATCCACAACAAGTAAATATAACAATTTTGTACATTTATTATTCTTTTGTAAATCGTTGGAATGCTACTGCAGTTTTAGCAAGTTGCTGCGCCTGTTCAAATCCGTATTGCTGTTCCAGCGCATCGGATAAGGTCAAACCATAAATTTTACTGACTGCTCTTCCCAGTTCAGGCTTGAAACCTAATTCAGCGACTATCAAATCTAAATTATCCTCGGTTGGCGTCTGACTCAGATACTTCAGTCGGATCCTGAGTAAGTCGGCTAAGTCCTGGTCCTGCGCTTTACGAAATGACTGGCCTTGTTGTGCCTGCACTTCCAACACTGTCGTGAGCTGCTGAATGGTTTGTTCCAGTGGTTTAATATCGCCAAGCCGGGCCGTTTCTTCCAATAACTTGATGGCGTAGAGCCGACTGAGTGCCTGCTCAGCGCCAAATTGTTGCTCAGCAAAATTCAGATCTGTCAGTATGTTGCCAGCCAGTACCAGTTGCGCAGGTTGCCGGCTTAATTCAGCCAGCGTCTGGCGCTGGATCTGCTGACCACTGATATGGTCGCTGATCTGATGTAACCTGCGGGCATGACCCAATAATTGTTCCGCCGCACTTGCTGACACCGCAGGCACAGGTAATTGTTGATCTAACTGTTGTAACAATTGTTGACTTAGTTGCTGCTGCCGTTGCTGTAATTGCTCAGTGCCAACTGCGACTGGGGCTGTCACAGTCGGTGCTGCTATTGAACCCGAGAAACTGACATAATAAAACCCAGCTGCTGCGCAGAGCAGCACCAGAAAAATTCTGAACATCTTCATGCTGATATCCCTATTAAACAGGCACCGGCTTCATTCCCGGTGCCTTCTTCGCCACAAATTACGCTGTTATTGACGAATGGTAACCCGACCTAAGTCTGCCGCCCGTTGGTTTTGCCAGACTAAATCACCGACCAGCACGCCTTCGGCCACAATGATATGGTTCAGATCAGAATCGCCATGAGTTTCAAAATTCACAACATCTGTTTCGATACTGACCCGTTCAATCGCATCAATGGCCACTACATCGCCGTTGGCGGCAATAAACTGATCAGTCATGGTGACATCTTTCGCCGCGACCACCCGACCATCGTTTAATACCATGCCATGATGCTGCGTCACCGCCAGTTGTTTGCCATTGCTTAACACAAAGCGATATAACGGAGCTTCTTCCGGACCTTTGGTAATGAGATTGATGCCACGATAATCCTGATGCAATGTCTGACGTGTCGCATCCGACTGCAACGCCAGTAACTGATGTTGCTTGGTAATATCAGCGGCAGCAACATCCAGTACAACTCCGTTTAAACGCGCACTGATCAAGGTTTCAGGGTCAAAACAGCCACACTTACAAACAGCACCAATCTCCGGATAATCACCAAAAGTATCCACCACCGGGAAATAGCCATTCTGCAGCGCCCAGTCATAAGCGCGTTGTGTCAGCAAATTTAAACTAAAAGCATGATCAAGCCTGGCTTTACATTGCTGTGGACTCAATGGTCTGTTGGCGCAACGTGACAGATCTTTATTTGCAGTTTCAATAAACTGCGCCACATCCATAATGTTAGTTGGCGTCACTACACCACCACCATCACCCGGACCTTCAGGCTGCTCCGGATAAGGTTCAAGTTCGACCCGACTCACAGTCGGCGCATCAGTGGCGGGTTCTGCAGCCATTAAAGGCAGACCGGCAAGCACCAGCGTAGCGCTGAAAAACAAAGCTAAATTTTTGATTTTCATAAAAATTTCCTTATTGATAAGATGCAGTTAGCGTGACATTGGTGAAAGCGGTATAGCCATAAACCAGGATTTGCCAATCACCACTTTGTGGCGATTGGATCAAACATTGTTCCTGATTGGTATCCGGATTTTCAGAAGCGCAGCTATGTAATATCGGATCAGGACGATCATTGTGCATCAGATACAAATCGACATCGCCACTGCCGCCTGAGGTTTTCACCGTCAGTCGGCCTTTGCCAGCAGGCACATTCAGACTGTAATAATGATCGCTGTTGCGTGCACCGCTCAGCGTGACCTGTAGGGCTGGTGGTGGTTCGGCAGTTCCTCCTTCAGTGTAAACTAAGCGGTTGGGTGAACCAGCACCAGCGTTGCCGACTACATTTGGCGTGGCGGTATTGATCAGGGTCTGAGCCAGTTGTGCTGGTGTCTGCGCTGGATTCGCCTGCAGATATAAAGCGGCAGCGCCTGCAACATGTGGTGCCGCCATCGAGGTACCGCTGATGGTATTGCTACCACCATTATTCCAGGCCGATTTGATATCACTGCCTGGGGCAAAAATTTTCAGACAGTTACCATAACTGGAAAAGCTCGAACGCTGATCGGTATTGGTGGTTGACCCTACTGTAAAAGCTTTGGCAGCCCGGGCTGGTGACGAGCCACAAGCATTGTTATTGCTGTTACCAGCAGCCACCACAAATAAAATCCCGCGGTCAACGGCCGCATTCACCGCATCATCCAGCGCCTGCGAAGCGCCACCGCCCAGACTCATATTCGCCACTTTAGGCTGGCCATTGGCCTGAGCCGCCACCCAGTTCACCCCGGCAATAACGCCAGCAGTTGTACCAGAGCCGTTACAGCCAAGCACCCTGACCCCAACCACATTCGCTTGCTTGGCGACACCATATTCAGTGCCGGCAATAGTACCTGCCACGTGCGTGCCATGACCATTACAGTCCTGTGCCACATTGTCATTATCAATGAAGTCATAACCGTTACTGGCACGGCCGCCAAAGTCACTGTGGTTGATCATCACCCCAGTATCAATGACAAATGCGGTGACGGCCTGACCAGTCTGCGCCGGATTAAATTGTTGATTTAATGGCAATTGGCGCTGGTCAATGCGATCGAGCCCCCACGGCGGATTGACTTGTGCACTCACTAACTGTGGTGCCAGCTGAATTTTGCGGTTGGGTTCAATGTAAGCAACGGCGGCATGCTGCCGTAACTCTTTTAATTGCTGCGCGTTTGCAATCACCAAAGCACCGCTGATACTGTGACTATACTGCTGCTGCACTGTGACACCGGTCTGATTGACCAGCAAATCGACCTGCTGCTGGGTCCATTGCTGCTGTTGCTGCAATGACTGCAAACCCGGCGTATTTTTATGAAAAACCACAATGTACTGATTGGCAATATTCGTTTGCTCAACCAGTGGGTGACCGGCACTCCTGAGTTGTTGTTGCGCCAGCACCTGACCAGAACCCAACGCGCACAATACCGCGAGGCCTACAGGGGTTAAATAATTCATACATGTTCCTTGTGAAAGACCCGTCCTGATACTTCACGACAAATCCCCAACCGACGGGAGGTCAGAGTCAGAAGCAGCTCAAAACTAGTAGGAAGATGTAAGAAAACAAGACTAATTGGCAGGTATCAACAATTCATCAACTGCAACAAAGCTGGTCACGACTTTGTGTAATTTTTATACAGCCACTGTCACGGCTTTGTCATGCTGTGCTGGAGAGGACGCTGTCAAAGTGTGCCAAGGGCGTGACAGGAAAACAGCGTCGGCACTGACTTTTCCTGCCACCATCTTTTACCCTATTGACTGCGTGACTGTTGCCATATCCGTAACTGCCAGGGGCCGATGCTGGTGCTGGCAGCATCATCCTCACGCCAGATGTTTTGCCAGTGCTCATTGTGCTGCAACCCAGCCGGGATTGGCTGCGGCTGATCAGATAGATTCAGCAACAACAACGTCTGTGCACCGGCCAGACTGCGGTTGATTTGCAGCAGTGGGCTGTCCGCCAGCTGTTCGGCCTGATAACTGCCGGCAACACTGAATTCTGGCCGCGTTTTTTTCAGTTGGATCAGTAACTGATACAGCCGCCATAACGACTGAGGTTGAGCTTGTTGTTCAGCTACTGTGACACCAGCACTCAGTTGGCTGGCGAGAAATGCCGGCCACCAATCGGTGCTTTGCTGCGGTGGAAACAAGGTTCCAGACTGCACCCAAGCCTGCGGCGCTTTGGTAAAACCGGCTTGTGCTGACGGGTCCCACAGCATCGGGGCCCGGCGCTGGATATGTTCGGCATCGGAAGCCTGACTTAAACCAATTTCTTCGCCGTAATACAGGTAACTGGTACCGGGTGAGCTGAGCAGCATAGCAGCAGCCAGCTTAGCTTTGGCCTGATTGCCCGCCACTTGATAACCAATTCTGGGTTGATCATGGTTGGTCAGGAAGGGACTGAAATAGCCAAGCGGCACTTTGGTCGCCAGCCGCTTTAGATAATTTTGCTGCAACAGCTGTTGAGCACCTGTGGCCATGGCTTGTTGCATAGTGCCAAACTCGGCTTTGACGCCAGCATCACCTTGTAATAACGCCAACACCTGATAGCCAAATTCAAAGTCAAAACCGGCATCTAAGCCTTTACCGTCAACATAATAACTGGCGGCAATGGGTAAATCGGCCCAGGCTTCGCCCACCAGTAACGCATTGGGTTGCACCGAACGGACATAACTGCTGAAATCCTGCCAATAAGCCTGGGTTTGGGCGGTATCGGCCTGCTGCCGGGGACCATTTTCAATGGCATAACGCACCGCATCGAGTCGGAAGCCGGCCACCCCTTTGTCGAGCCAGAATTTGGCCATTTTTTTCATTTCAGCCACCACAGCACTCTGGGTCAGATCCAGATCCGGCTGCGACGGGCCAAAAGCGCTGTAATAATATTGTTTGCGCACTGGATGATAATGCCAGACCGCTTTTGGATCGGTTTTAGTGCTATCCCAGGCTGGCCCCCAGCCATCGGTCGGCAGCTCAGTGCGCCAGATAAAATAGTCGCGATAAGGCGCTTCGCCTTTGGCCGAGCGCTGAAACCAGTCATGTTGATCTGAAATATGATTGATGACTAAATCGAGGATCACCTTGATATTTTTACTGCTGGCAGCCTGGATCAGCTGTTCAAACTGCGCCATGCTGCCGTAATCCGCTTCCACCTGATAAAACTCAGTAAAATCATAACCATGATAACTAGGTGCTTCAAATATCGGCGTGAGCCAGATGGCGTCAACCCCTAACTCAGCCAGATAAGGCAACCGGCTTTGGATGCCGGCAAAATCACCATGACCATTGGCATCACTATCGGCAAAACTACGTGGCCAAATCTGGTAGATCACCGCATCCTGCCACCAGTTGGCAGTGAGTGGCTTGAGGCCATCCGTTGCAACTGGCTTGCCGGCAGCAGTTGCTGTGCTCTGGGTTGACGACGGCGTCGCTGGCGCTGCGGGATTGCTATCAGGCTGGCAAGCCAGCAGTGTGCCAGCCGCCAGTGCCAGCAGCAGGCGGGAAAGTATCGGTTTCATCGCTTATCCTGTTGATTTATTGTCTTTCTTGCGCCCGGCAACAGTGTTAAACGCTCGCTATTGCCAGACACAGCTAAGCTTCAGCTTAGTCGAAATCAGCTCTCGCAGGACAGTCGCTGCATACGTTTGCAGCCGATAACCGGCATTTTTACCTTCACCGCAACTTACTGACCACTCAGTCTTTTGCCAAAAGACACGGCATAAGCGGCTGAACGCATCTGCAGCACCGGATCGGCACTTGGACTGATGCCAGTTGCCAGCACATTAGGGTCAAAATTCAGGTTGTTGCAGGCGGTGCCGCCACTTTGGTTGATCCTAAGCTCACCACCGCTGATGATCTGGCGCTCGGCCGGCCAGGCTTGTGATGGATCCAATAACTGATCCGCCGCTGTCGCCAGCACCAGTTGCAACCGGAATCGCACCGGACCTTGCTTTAACCGTTGCTGCAAACGCTGTTCAAGGAACTCGGTCGGTGCGGCGTTGATTTCGGCACTGGTTAATCCCTGCTGGCCATCGACAGGTTCAAACTGCCAGCGCACAGCCTGTTGTTGACCGTCCTTATTGGTCAAGATAAAACTATGCAGGCCAAAATAGCTGGTAGTCGCATAACTTGCTGGAGGAGCAGTTTTGCTAAGGTAACTGGCTTGCGCCTGAGTATCCGGATGTGCCTGCCGGTAAGCGGCAATTTTCGCACTGTTCGGCTTGCCTGTGGCCGCATCCGGTATCGATGCCTGCAACAAGCCTAAAAAGCTATCCGGATCTTTGGCGCCAAACACCGGCGTCGACAACAGCGCAAAATGCTGCAGTTCGCCATTGGCCAGCTGAATTTGCGCCGCCATACCACGTGGACTACGACTATTTTCGGCCGCTTTCGGATTGCCACCGGCCATCGAAAAACGACCGTGCAACGGATACACAGCGCCACTGAATAAAGCAGAGTTGCTGTAACGGGCCAGCGCCGGATCGCCCTGAAACTCGCCGCTGAAACAAAATCCTTTGGCATGCCCTTTTCGCACACCTTTGTGTTCACCAAAAATCTTGCCAAAGGTCTCAATAAAAGCGGTCGGGGTCGCCGTTTCAGCTAGCGAGCTGACAGGCCACAACAGCGTGCTGAGTAAACTCAGGCAGAACAGGGGTTTGTTTAGCATCATAGTTCCTTATTACCAAAAAGACAGCGCTCCCCCTCATCCGGCAAGATTCGGCAGAGCGCACAAGGGAGTGGGCAGTAGACCGGCAACGGGCACCAGGACTTACCACCATTGCGACCAAAGCCCCGGCAATTACGTTAGGGCGTTTGCTGCAGGTCCGTCATTGCTCAGACGGCAACTGATTTTGCTGGTAGTGATACGCGTAATACACGACCGGGATCACCAGCAAGGTCAGCAGCGTCGAGACCAGGATGCCGAAGATCAGCGCCACCGCCAGACCGCCAAAAATCGGATCATCCAGAATAAAAAATGCCCCCAGCATGGCCGCCAGCCCGGTCAGAATAATTGGCCGCGCCCGCACTGCCGAGGCATGGATCACCGCTTGCTGCAAAGCCACTCCTTGCGCCACCTGCTGCTGTATAGAATCGACCAGCAAAATTGAGTTACGCACTATGATGCCCGCCAGCGCAATCATGCCGATCATAGACGTTGCAGTGAACTGGGTATCCAACAGCCAATGGCCCGGCATAATGCCAATGATGGTCAGCGGAATAGGCGCCATAATAATCAGCGGCACGCCATAAGATTTAAACTGCGCCACCACCAGTAAGTAAATCATGATCAGGCCCACGCCATAAGCGATGCCCATATCGCGGAAGGTTTCAAAGGTAATTTGCCACTCGCCGTCCCACTTAATGCTGATGCTGTCGGTGTGTTCTGGAGCGCTGAGCAGCGCCTGCGGCATGGCCGCTGTGGCTGTGGCCAGTGCCGCTTTGATCTGCAGCATGCCATAAAGCGGACTATCCAACCCGCCCGCCAAATCAGCAGTGACAAAAACTACTGGCCTTAAGTCTTTGCGATAAATGGTATTTTCCCGCGTTGTCACCAGCCGTTGGGTTACTTCTGCTAAAGCCACAGTACCGCCCTGGACTGTGGGTACCGGCAATTGCAGCAACTGTTGCCAGTCGGCAATGGCCCCTTGTTGCAGTTTCAGTACCACAGGCGTCAGGCTGTAACTTTGCTCATTGCGCAAATAACCGGCGTTGGCGCCCTCTACCGCCAGTTGAATCGTCTGGCTGACAGTGGCCACCGATACCCCAAGCTGAGCCGCTTTGGCCTGGTCCACCACCAGTTGCCACAACGGCTGCGGCGCTTCCACTGTGCTGTCGATATCGACAATATTGTCAACCAAAGCAAAGCTTTGCATTAAGTCTTTGGCAGCAGTTAATTGCGCAGGATACGCAGGTCCGTACACTTCCGCCACCAGCGGCGCCATCACCGGCGGACCGGGCGGTACCTCCACCAGCTTAATGCTGGCGCCAGTTTGTGCTGCCAGTGCTGCCAGCGCTGGTCGCACTCGCAGTGCAATGGCGTGGCTTTGTTCGGCTCTGTCTAACCGACCGGCTAAATTCACCTGCACATCGCCCTGCCACGGAGACTGCCGTAAATAATATTGCCGCACTAAGCCATTAAAGTTAATAGGTGCCGCCGTACCGGCATAAGTTTGCAGATGGGTAACTTCCGGCAATTGCAGCAATGCCTGACTGACTTGCTGCAGCACGGCCTCGGTTTGTTCCAGCGTGCTGCCTTCAGCTAAATCAACCACCACCTGAAATTCAGATTTATTATCAAACGGCAGCATTTTCAGCACCACCTGCTGGCTGGTGACCAGCAGCACCGACACACTGATGGCCGCCAATAAGCCAACCAAGAGTTTGATCCGGTTCAGCCGACCCTGCCGGGCGGCCAGAAATGGACACATCAGGCGGCGAAACAGCGACTCCAGTTTAGCGGAGACCTCTTGATGGCCTGCAGCTACAGACGCACTATGGTTGGCGAACACCTTTAAAAACAACCAGGGGGTAAAAATAAAAGCCACCAGCAAAGAAATCAGCATGCCCATACTGGCGTTGATGGGGATCGGGCTCATATAAGGTCCCATCAGCCCGCTGACAAAGGCCATCGGTAATAGCGCAGCTATCACGGTGAAGGTCGCTAAAATGGTTGGCGCGCCCACTTCTTCGACCGCCAACGGGATCAACTCGCTCAGTTGTTGTTTGCCTTGCAACCAATGCCGGTGCAGGTTTTCTACCACCACTATGGCATCGTCCACCAAAATACCAATGGAAAAAATCAGCGCAAACAACGACACCCGGTTCAGGGTAAAACCATAAGCCCAGGACGCAAATAAGGTCAGCGCCAGCGTGATAATCACAGCCATCCCCACCACAAAAGCTTCGCGCCAGCCAAGGGCAAAACCAACCAGCAACACCACAGATAAAGTGGCAAACAGCAGTTTATGGATCAGGGTATCGGCTTTATCTTTGGCGGTATCACCGTAGTTACGACTGACGGTCACTTCAATGTCCTGCCCCAGATAATGCTGCTTGAGGTAGGCCACTTTTGCTAACATGGCTTGCGTGACGTCAACCGCATTAAAACCGGCTTGTTTGGCCACGGCTATGGTCACCGCCGGGCTTTGCAGCAACTGCCCGGTCGCTGGCTGTAATTGCACATGTTGCACATAACTGACAGGCTCAGCACTGCCGAGCTCAATCTCGGCAACATCAGACAGATACACCGGCAACATGGCGCTGCCAGTGGCGGCGGAGCCAGCGTGCACTGCCACCACCAACTGCCCCAACTGCGCCGGCGTGGTTAAAAAATTACCGGCCTGCAGCTGAATTTGCTGATTGGGTGCCAGCAAAGCCTGGCTTTGACTGAGCCAGTTATTTTGCTGTAAGGCTTGTTGCAGCAGCGGTAAACTCAGTTGATACGCCTGTAACCGCGCCGGATCCAGCCGCACCGAGACCTGCTGTTGTGGTCCGCCAATGCTGTAGATATCGCGGCTGCCGGCGACTTGTTGCAACTGTTCACTCAGGCCTTTGGCGGCACTGTGCAGATCTGCCGCTGTGATCGCCGGATTTTTACTCCATAACGTCAAGGCAAACACCGGCACGTCATCAATGCCTTTGGGTTTGATCAGCACAGCACCAATCTTGCTGTCCGCCGGTTGCCAGTCGGCTTTGGCGTAAAAAGCATTGTACAGCCGGACCAAAGCCTCAGTGCGTGGTTCACCCACTTTAAACTGCACCGTCAGCACAGCCCGACCCGGTTCCGACACTGAGTACACATGCTCCACACCAGCAATCTCAGCAATAATTTTTTCTGCCGGCAGCGCGACCTGCCGCTCCACCATGGCAGCGGAAGCGCCCTGATAAGCAATAAAAACGTTGGCAAAAGTCACTTCAATTTGTGGCTCTTCTTCCCGTGGCGTCACCAGCACCGCAAATAAGCCAAGCAGAAAACCAACCAGCGCCAGCAAAGGCGTGATTTGATTTTGTTTAAAATAGCCGGCAAGGCCGCCGGAAATACCAAGTTTGTGCACTGTGCTCATGTTAGCCTCCGCTGGCAGCAGCAGTCAGTGCCGCCAATTGGGCCGCGGCATCAGTGGCAATTTGCTGGCCTGAAGTTAAACCTGATAACACCTGATAACAAGCCGGACTTGTGGCAGTGGCTGGGATCCGCTGCAGCCGGACCGGTTGTAACATGGCTGCGGTGCCTGTAGCAGATTTCAAATAAACACTACTCACCTCACCCCGCCACAGCACCGCAGTCAGCGGGATCCTAAGCTGACTGGTTGTCCCCTGTTGCAGCCGCAACCGTAACCAGTTACCCGGCAACATGGCGTATTGACTGTAATCTGCTGCTGGCAGCTGTAAACGCAGTAGAAAACTATGACTCTGACTGTTGGCTTGCGGTGCTATCGTCAGTTTTGGCGCTGGCAGTGTGATGACGCTGCCATCGGTCAGCTCCAGTTCGGCCGCCGGGCTTTGCCGCACCGCCTGATACTGGCTTTGTGGCAGTTGCGCCACCAAACGCAGCTGTTCCAGACTTAACCCCCGCAGCAGTGGTTTGCCGGGCACGGCCAGTTCACCCAGTTCAACAAATCGTTGCTGTAAAATACCGCTATAAGGTGCCCGCACCACGGTTTGTTCCAGTTGCTCTTTGGCTTCTGCAGCTGCTGCTGTTGCTTGATCCAACCGTGCTTTGGCCGAATTAAAATTAGCCTGCGCCAGATCTAACGCCGCTTTAGCGACTAAACCTTTGCTATGAATATCCCGCACTCTGACCAGCTCTTGTTGCTGTTCGTCAAAGCGGCTTTGGGTTTCCCGCACTGCCGCTTGCGCCTGACGCAGCCGCGCCTGTTGTTCGGTGTCGGTAAAACGGACAATCACCGCACCTTGCGGCACTAAATCATTGACATCAAATGGCAACTCCACAATCCGCCCCGAAGTTTGCGCCGACACAGTGCCTTGCGCCACCGCTTCCACCTGGGCACTCAGTTCCAGCCATTGTGGTACTGTGACGGTTTGCAGCGTCAGCCAGTCCGGTCGCGAACTGGCTGGTTGTGCCAGCGCCTGGCTAGACCAGCACAGGCTACTGAGCGCCAATAACAGCGCCATTGCTGAACCCTGCAGTAGGGTAACGTGGCGAAAATTCAACCTTGTGACTGAGCGCATCTTGGCATCCTCTTGCATTGTGGTGATAGCTTGGCAGGGTGATTGTCTGAATTTTCGCTCCAGACAGCTTAGCAGGCCCGCCATGCCCGACATCAACATTAGATAAATTTAATATAAGTATATATTAGAAAATTCTAAATATAAAAGCCGCAGACTGCATTATGGATGCTTGCACTGAGAATCCTCCCGTCAGACTGTCAATCCTGGTTGCCAACCACCCGACCAAGGCGACTGTATTAGCGATGGCGAAATTAACAGAGAGACAGACAGTTGCAAGCTATTTAACCCTGACGAATCGTCAGATTTAGCCGTGAAATGCCAATACCGGTTACTGGCAGCACCTTTTGTGGCGTTGCAGCCGACTTTTGCTTTGATCCGTGACACAACGGATACAAAAGGTCTTGCCATTCACCACGCATGGCCATGACACTTTGCCAGCCTGTCGTCTGGACGGCATAATAGCGCCTCGTTTGATTTGCTGGCGCACAGCAACAGCACAACACAATATGGAGTTCGGGTGGAATTACTGAATATTGACTGTTTTGGCAGAAAGTTACGGCTGGAAGGCTCAATGGCGGGTTGGCAACAATTGTTCTGGAATGGTCAGTTGGTGTCGCAACTGGCGGCCAGCGCAGAGCCGAATGCGCTGCGCAGCCATGTCTTTCAGTTACAGTTGCAAAGTGCAGCGGCTGAACCAACAGCACAACCCAGCTCAGAGCCAGACAGCCAAATTGTGCAGATCAGGCTCGACAGTCAGCTGAGCTGGCAGCCATTTTTGATTCAATATCAGTTATTTGCCAATGATGCTTTAGTAAGCGCTGGCGAACGTAACCACAAAGATATTGAACAACAACAGCCGGTGGTCGCACCGGTGAAACAGCAGAAAATCAGCCTGGTCGGACTGGCATCGCTCGGTTTTAAACTGCTGAAAAGTGCCAAGGTGATTAAAGTGGTGCTGGCCGGGGCAAGTGTGGCGGCTTATTCCTGGTTATTTTCTTTCCAGTTTGCTTTGGCACTGCTGGCTTGTCTGGTGTTCCACGAATATGGCCATATCCGCGCCATGCAGTATTTTGGCATGAAAACCAAAGGCATTTATTTGATCCCCTTCCTGGGCGGACTGGCGCTGTCGGATGAAAAAATCAACACCCGCTGGCAGGATGTGGTGATCTCAATTATGGGCCCCACTTTTGGCCTGCTGCTGTCCCTGGCTTGTTTGCTGGCGTACTGGTTCACCGGCAATGTGTTTTTCGCCGGGCTGGCCACTTTTAATGCCTTGCTGAATTTATTTAACTTATTGCCGATTTTACCGCTGGATGGCGGCCATATTCTGAAAAGTATCAGCTTTTCGATGAATAGTGTTGCAGGTTTAGTCGCATGTGTGATCGGTGCAGCTATTGGGGTTTGGGTCAGTTACAGCTTTGGCCTGGCACTGCTGGGCTTTTTATTACTGATTGGTAGTGTCGAAATTGTGTTTGAGTGGCGCAGCCGTCACCAAAGCCATTTATTACCGCTTGATCGTTATGGCCAGCTGTTTTCAACCTGCTGGTATCTGCTGACCGTGGCGAGCCTGATCGGTATAATTTGGTTTTTCGCCCAAAGTGGTGACGATATGTTGGGCTTACCGCTAAAGATTTTACAAAGTTAAACGAATAGCTTCGACAGCAACCATTCACATCGATAAAAACACGCTTATCATAAAAACCCGGTCACCACACCGGGGTTATTGCATGCTGATCCCAGTTTCAGCCCTGAGGATCAGCCTATGTCAACCTTAAAGCCTTTGTTTTATCCTGCCCTGCTTAGTCTGGGTTTCATGTTACCGCTGACCAGTGGTGCAGCCGTCACCCCACTCAACACCACAGCCATGCAGCAACAAATGCAACAACTGGTCGGCCAAAAAGCCAAAGCAGATCAGCCCGGTTTTACCGTGATTGTGCGCAAAGGCCAGCAAGTGCTGTTGCGTGGCGGTTATGGCCTGGCCAATCTGGAACTGGCGGTACCGCTGCAACCTGACAGCAGCCTGCGACTGGCATCGCTGACCAAACAATTTACCGCGCTGGCCGTGCTGCAATTGGTGCAGGCTGGCAAAATCACGCTGCAACATAAAGTGGGCCAGGTGTTACCGGACTACCCGGCGGTCGGACGCGACATCAGTATTCATCAGTTGCTAAGCCACAGCAGCGGGATCCCGAATTTAAGCCGGCTGCCGGAATTTCGTGACAACAAAGCCAAAGACGCCAGTTTGCCACAACTGCTGGCACTGTTTTCGCGCCAGCCGTTGCAGTTTCAGCCTGGCAGCAGATTCAGTTACTCCAACTCGAACTATGTGCTCCTGACCGCCATTATCGAACAGGTCAGCCAGCAGTCTTATGCCGATTATTTGCAACAGCATATTTTTCAACCGCTTGGTATGAAAAATACCGGTTATGACAGCGCCAGCGCCCTCATCTCCCGGCGCGCCAGCGGCTATGAACAAAGCGCAACAGGTTTTCGCAATGCCGATGTCATCAGCATGACACGCCCCCAGGGCGCCGGCGGGCTGCGCAGTACGGTCGATGATTTAAATCTGTGGGATCAGGCGCTGTACAGCAATCGTTTGCTGGAACAAAGTTTGTTACAGCAATCTTTTATCAAACACCCGGCCAGCAATGGTCAACCGCAGCCTTATGGTTATGGCTGGATGATGGCCGATCTGGCCGGACAGGTGACCCAGGAGCATAGTGGTGGCATTGAAGGTTTTTCCAGTTATGCGATTCGCATTCCGTCGCAACAGATTTATGTCGCCGTGCTGGCGAACAGTGGCAGTTTTGACAGTTATACCCTGGCGGTGAAACTGGCGGCTATTGCCATCGGCAAGCCGCTGGAACCGGATCCGATCCAACTGCCCGCCGCCACGTTAACCGCAATTACCGGCAATTACCGCTTTGACGATGGCACTGAACGGCGTATCACCCTGGAGCAGGGTCAATTAGTTTGTCAGACCAAACAGGGCGCCCGCCAGTTGCTGACGCCATCCAGTGACGGCAAGCTTTACCTCAGCGATGATATCAGTTACTTAAAGCTTGGCGCTGTCCGCCAGGGCAAAGCAGAACTGACGCTGGTGATCCGTGGTTTTGGTGAATTTCCGGCTCAGGCTATTGCTGAGTAACCGGAAGCTGACGCTGGCCTTTGGACTGGCCATCCACACTTCTCAAGAGCTGCGGATGGTGATGACCAGAGAGCCAGCGCCAACATCATCCAGTTGTGCCAGGTTCAGTGTCTCCGCAGTAAAATCAAACAATTTATTGCACTTTATCGTATTTAACTCGCAAAATGCTGATTATTTGTCCATTTACATTAAGTTTAGATAGGCGTGTGCTGCATATTTGATGCATCTGATTTACAAAAATAATACACAGAGCACAGCATGCCTAACATCCTTAAAAGCGCCCAAATTGTTACTTTCAGTTTTTTTGCCGCCGCAAGTTTGACAACTTCAGCTGCGAATTTATTTGAAACTCCTTCCGAGTTCAATTTAGAGCGTATGGCTCCGGCACCTGATATCGATATGCTTTCAGCAGAGTTAGCCGGCGACAACATTTCGTTGGCAACCGGCACGCCAACCTTTGCCGTTACAGACATTCACATCCCTGTGACCACTGGACTTTCAGTCACACTGTCGCGCTATTACAACAGACTCAGTGGGCGTAACATTCGCCAGTATCAAGAATTTGGTGATTGGGGATTAGATATCCCCAGAATTGAATCTACCTATGTCCAGGGTGACGCCCGATCCACCTATAATTTCTCCCCCTCAACCGCATGTACAAAAGCGTTAACGCCTGATTCTATTGTTGGCGCGTTAGGGCAAAATATTGAACAGTTTGAGTACTTTAATGGGGTAGATTTAATTATTCCAGCGAAAGGAGGGAGTAAGCTTTCTACTTCTACTGCGGGTGGTCATTATATGACTGATGACCATATGCGGGTCACCTGCAAGGTCGATAGCCTGAGCCAGGAATATTTTTATGTCGAAACCCCTGATGGCTATAAATATGAATTCAGGCAGCGCATTATTCAGAGTGGATTTGCTCTGGTTAAAAAAAATAAAGCCGCCACCCGTAATAAAATTATCTATGCGGTCACCTCTGTCAGAGATACCGCAGGCAATGTTCTCAGTTATAACTACCATGGTCAAAACTTGACATCTATTGCTTTCACCCCTGTATCTGGCACCAGCCAGACTATCCTGGAATTAACTTATAACACCGCTAATCGTATTACATCCGCGTCTGCTGCCGGTAAAACCTGGACCTACAGCTATACCGACAATTATTTAAAACAAGTCAGCTTGCCTGATGCCACCTACTGGCAATATGATTTTCCTTACTTTTCTAATTATGCCGTGAATATTTTTCCTGCCAGCAGAGATTCCAGCACTGCAAATAGACAATGCAATTTTATCACAGGCCTTAATTCGACTTATTTAACTGTCAAACATCCAACTGGGGCAACAGTAAAGCTTAATATCGGCCTTATTGTGCATGGCAGTTCAGACGTACCGGCCAGGTACAACATTTATTCAACAACGGCTCAGGATTGGATATACAATGTCAACGCCTGTAATGCCCATATTGCTGTCTCTTCAAAAGAAATATCCGGACCTGGGTTGTCTAATTACATTTGGCATTACAACTACTCAAACAATCTGCCTCATTGGAGCTCTGCTGAGTCAACCTATGATCTGACAACCGCGCGTTTTAATACCAACGCGCTGGTAGACAATGAAAAAGTCACTCAGTGCAGTTCAATAACAGAATGTGCCGCGGTTCCGGGCGATCTTGATTTTGAACGCTTTGACTTAAGAGTATTAACGCTGACTGCACCAGATGATACCTTCACTAAATATTACATCAGTAAACGTTACGACTATACCGAAAATCAGATAGTCGCGACTGAGCACTTCTCGGCTGCAGGTGACTTGCTTAGCCGGCAAATCAACTCTGTAGTGAGGGGAACACTGCGCGGTGATAATGGCATCAATTTCGGCCTTTCGATCGCAAACATTGATGCATCTTCGTACCCGGTTCGCAAGATCAAGACGCGTATCGTGCAGGAGGGGGATACTTATACCACCCTTTACTCTGACTTCAATGCTTACGACGTCCCCCAGCAATCCCATCAGTTGAATGATTTCAACAGCAAGGTGCTGTATCTTAAAACTGACTTTTTGCATGACACCACGCACTGGGTGCTCAATCTTCCGACGCACAGCTATCGTGCTGATTCAACCGCTTTTGGCACAGCCTATCAATCTACCAGCTATAACAGCCTGTTTAAGCCTTATCAAAAGTCGATTTTAGGCGCTGTGGTTGCGACCTATGCCTATAACGCCCAAGGGGAAGTCTCTAAAATTACCTATAACGGCTCTGGTCGCTTTGAGAGTTTTGACAGCTATTACCGGGGACGCCCGCAAAAAATTACCTTGCCTTGTGCGCTGACAAACGGTTGTGACACAGTCAACGATAGCACCCCCAATACGGTGATCGCCGCCCAAATTGTCAACAACGACGGTACAGTGCAGAGCCTGACGGATTTCAATGGCCATCAAACCAGTTATAGCTACAACGCCGTGGGTTGGTTAACAAAAGTCGATTACACCGACCCGGCCTGGTCAGACCAAACAATCGCTTACGCCCTGGTTAACACGGCCAATGATGGGATCAGTGGCAGCAACATCCCGGTCGGGAGTTGGCGTCAAATCATCACGCAAGGCAATTATCAAAAGCGGACCTATTTTGACGGCTTGCTACGCCCTATCTTCACCCGCGAAATGGATGTCAACAACAGTGCGACTGAGCGTTATCAAACCTTTCACTATGATGACAAGAACCGTCAGACATTCGCCTCCTTCCCAAGTGGTGGTGCTCTTAATCCACTGGGCATAGCAACTCGCTACGATGTGCTGGGTCGCATGCTGAGTAAAACCCGGACCAGTGATCATTCAGAACATAGATACCAGTATTTGGCCGGTAATCGGATTGAGATAACGGATCCAAATGGTTATGCCACGACCACAACCTATCTGGCATACGGGAGTCCGCAGCAGCAATACCCTGTGCTGATGAAGGCTGCAGATACAGATGATACGACTATCAACTATAACTTTTACGATCAAATCACCAGTATCACCCAAGGCCATATCACGGAATATCGGTTGTACAACGCTGCTCAACTATTATGTAAAACAATCCGCCCCGAAACGGGCATCACAGCCATGGGTTATAACACGCAACGGCAGTTGATTTGGCGTGCAGAAGGAACAACGGGCAGTACCACATCCTGCGATGAAACTGCAGTCAATGCCAGCCATAAAGTGTCGTTCAGCTACGATAATCAGAATCAACTAAGAACCGAAGACTTCCCTGACGCGGCCCCTGACCGGACTTATAGCTATGACTCAAATGGGAATCTGCTGAGTCTTTCGGCTGGCAATGTAAACTGGAGTTACCTGTACAACAGCCGGAACTTACTGGAACAAGAAACATTAACACTGGACAGTAAAACTTTTGTGCTGGATTGGGCCTATAACAGCCTGGGCGCAGTTTCTGCATTGATTTACCCTACCGGCACCACGCTAACCTACGCGCCGAATGCGCTGGGTCAACCAACGCAGGCCGGAACTTACGCCACGGCTGTCAGTTATTTCCCCAACGGCGAAGTGAAACAATGGACCTACGGCAACGGTATCGTCAGGACTGTGCAGCAGGACAGTAGCGGCCGGACGGATATGCTGACGGATGCTTTGGCTGCAGTCAACACAATCAAACTCGACCCGGCCTATGATAACAACGACAATCTCACGCAATTATTAAACTTGGTCGATACCAACTACAGTGTGACCGCACTGACTTACGATGCGGCGAACCGTTTACAAACAGCCAATGGTCAATGGGGCAGCGGCCGCTTTACCTATGACGGTTTAGGCAATCTGACCAGCAGAACCTATCACAGCACAACCCTTGGCCTTGCGTACAATCACCTGAACCGGCTGAATAATCTCACCGGTGCCGCGACCCATAGCTATGCCTATGATGACAGAGGAAATATCACCCACAACGGGCAATATGCATTGAGCTATAACAGAGCTCAGCAAATCACCTCTGCAAAATCAATCAATTACGTTTATGACGGTTACAATCGGCGCGTGAAAAAAACCAATACCACAGGCCCGGCTTATACGGTCTATAGCAAAAGTGGACAACTCCTTTACCGTGAGCTGCCTGATACCAAAACGGTCCAGAGTATCTATCTGGGAACACAGCTCATTGCAGAAATAGATATCTGTCATGCTGCCAGTTGTGGTTCGCCCATCACACAACCTGCCACCGTCTCCTGCAGTGCCGGTTATCTGTTACACAGTAGCGGCACCTTCTGTTATAAAACAGAAACAACCTCAGCATCCGTTAGTTACACTTATGGCTGCCCCAGTGGGTTTACCTTATCCGGCAGCAGCTGTAGCAAAAACGAAACCGTCGCTGCCAATGCCACCACCACCTACAGCTGCGCCAGCGGTTTTACCTTATCTGGCAGCAACTGTGTCAAAAACGAAACCGTCGCTGCCAGTGCAACCATTACTTACAGTTGCGCCAGCGGCTTTACCTTATCCGGCACCAACTGCGTCAAAAACGAAACCCTCGCCGCCAGTGTCACCATCAGCTACAGCTGCCCCAGCGGTGGCACCGCCAATACCAGTACTGGCCAATGCACCCGCTTTTATACCGTCACTGCAAAATACCAACCCACTGGCGCTGGCATTAGCTGTTATGGCGGTTTTCCCGGTATGGTCAGTGATTGGGATTGTACCCAGGTCTACACCGCCGCCCAAAGCCAGTCTTATTCATGCAGTGCCGGCTGGAACCTCACTGGCACCACCTGCAGCCGCACCCTGACCCAGGCGGCCACCAGCACCACCACTTATGCTTGCACTGCAGGCTGGAATCTCAGTGGCACCACCTGCAGCCGCACCCTGACCCAGGCTGCCGCCAGCACTACCGCTTATGCTTGCGCTGCAGGCTGGAACCTCAGTGGCACCACTTGCAACCGCACCCTGACCCAGGCTGCCGCCAACACGCCCGTCTATTCCTGCGCTGCAGGCTGGAACCTCAGTGCCACCACTTGCTCGCGTCAGCTCACTGCTGCGCTGATTTATTCCTGCCCCGCTGGCTGGCAGTTAACAGGCTCCAATTGCATCAAATGAAACAAACCATGGTTTTTGGCTGATTTTTAAGGAGATAGCCATGTTTAAACTGATACAGGCTGCGCTGCTGTTGCTCGCTCTGCTCTCGACCCAGACGCCTGCCGCCACCACTGTGCGTTATCAGCATACGGATATTTTGGGCTCTGTGGTCGCAGAAACTGACGCCGCCGCCAATATCATCAGCCGCAGCCATTATGAACCCTTCGGCAAACGCTCAGCAGGAGATAAAGCCGGCATCAGCTACACCGGACACCTGCAAGATGAAGATTTAAATCTTATTTATATGCAGGCACGATACTATGATCCAGTCATAGGTCGTTTTTACAGCAATGATCCGGTGGATACACTGAGTCACCTAAATAGTCCAAATGGCACTCACGGTTTTAATCGCTATGCATATGCCAATAATAATCCGTATAAATATACAGATCCGACAGGTATGACGTCATGGCCTGTTGATAAGAACCAAAATGGACAAGTTGTAGTCACCAGTCAGTTTGGACCAAGGAACACAGGCATAAGTGGAGCATCCTCTAACCATTCTGGAACTGATTTCAGAGCAGGAAAAGGTGCAGACATTAAAGCTACGGAAAGCGGAACCGTCGCCAAAATTAGTTCAAGTGAAAAAGCAGGAAATTCTGTTTTAATATCAAATGATGATGGCAGTATGAGTGGGCATGCACATACTTCAGCTGCTGAAGGATTAAAAGAAGGAGATAAAGTTTCAGAAGGCAGTGTTGTCGGGAAATCTGATGGTTCTGGTGCTGGCAACGCACCTCACCAACATTATACATACAGGCCGGGAACCCCAAGCAATCCAGCTACAACATCTACACCCAAAGTTGATCCAATGAAAACGCAATTTAAAGATATGCCGCAGAAGGAAGTCTGCATTAAGGGGAGTGGATCATGCTAACCACATACGTTCGTTTCCGTAACACAATAATGTTTTTTACTTCCCTGCTTTTTATGGGGGGATGTAATGCAACCGATTCAAGTGAGCATCTGTTACTTGATGAGAAAGTGGATAATTTCATTACTCATTTGCTCGCCAGAGATGAGGAGTACATAGTGAATAATTATCTTGATTCTTCACCAACCTTTTCTAACAACGGACGCTTGACCAAAGATGTAGCCAGCTTTCTTTATGAATCGGATTCCAGCATAGGAAAAAAATCTATACAGGATGTTACATCCAAGAGGGAATTTTCGAAAAAAATAATTTGGCAAAATAATCAGATATTTACCGTGATAGTTACGAACAAAGATAACTTTAACAATCTGAGTAATTTGACATTTTTAGAGAATGAATGGATGAAAAAATATTTTGCTTGTGAGTTCGTAGTAAAAGATGCATCTATTTTGTTATATCAGAATGTTTGCTTTGCTGAGACAGGAGGACCGTTCCCTCAGGACAACGATTTTTAAGCGTCTTAAAAATGTATTGCTAAAAATTTAACCCAAAGCCCACCTCGACCACTATAAATCTCCGCTGTTCGAGGCAGGGCTTTGTTACCAATTCCTTATGCCGCCTGAGCCGGGCTCGAGTATGTAAAATATTCTGTGTAAGTGGCTGTTAATCATAGGGATACACGATCAGACTATGCCCTACTTGTCATAGCCCTGACCCAGGCTGCCACCAGCACGCCCGTCTATTCCTGCGCTGCAGGCTGGAACCTCAGTGGCACCACTTGCAACCGCACCCTGACCCAGGCTGCCGCCAACACGCCCGTCTATTCCTGCGCTGCAGGCTGGAACCTCAGTGCCACCACTTGCTCGCGTCAGCTCACTGCTGCGCTGATTTATTCCTGCCCCGCTGGCTGGCAGTTAACAGGCTCCAATTGCATCAAATGAAACAAACCATGGTTTTTGGCTGATTTGTAAGGAGATAGCCATGTTTAAACTGATACAGGCTGCGCTGCTGTTGCTCGCTCTGCTCTCGACCCAGACGCCTGCTGCCACAACTGTGCGTTATCAGCATACGGATATTTTGGGCTCTGTGGTCGCAGAAACTGACACCGCCGCCAATATCATCAGCCGCAGCCATTATGAACCCTTCGGCAAACGCTCAGCAGGAGATAAAGCCGGCATCAGCTACACCGGACACCTGCAAGATGAAGATTTAAATCTTATTTATATGCAGCAGCGGTATTATGACCCGGTGATTGGTCGGTTTTACTCGAATGATCCGGTTGGGTTTAGTGCTGATAAGCCGATGATGTTTAACCGGTATGCATATGCGAATAATAATCCTTATAAATACACGGATCCGGATGGCCGTCATCCTGTGATTATTGGAATAGGTATAGGGCTAGTTTTTGATGCTGCGATAGAAGCAATCAGCGGAGAAGATAATTCTGATGCCACAACAGCTGGCAATGCTGCAATAGGTGGTGCTGTTGCAGCGACAGGACCTTTCGAGGATAAACCTAGAGGAGGTGCGGCTGGAGGTGGACCCGCAGGCAAGAAGACTTCTGTAGCCAGTAAAATCAACCATTCATTAGCGAAAAGCGGCAAAATATCAACTAGGCAAAGGCATGTTGTAACAAAAGTTCTCAGAAAAGTGCCTTATGTTGGAACCGCAATTGCTGCTGGTCAACTGGTTAGTGCTGTTAATGATAGAGCAAATTCTGAAAATAAGGATGAAAATAAAAAACCTGAAACGCCAGAGCCTAAAGAACAGCCTGATGAGAAGAAAAAATGATGAATAAAACTGACAATATTTTTGAAAGCTATCTTACGGAGAGCGGTCTCAATTCTTCGTTCTTAGACCAGTCATCACTTGATGTTCGCCTTTATCATGATCTTGGTTTTTATGGTGATGTAGCTGAGGGATATATAGATCTATTGAATGAAAAGTATAGTGTAGACATATCTGATTTTAAATTTGATGAGTATTTTCCGTCAGAATTTGAAGGAAATAGTAATACACAAAGAGTTATTTTTTGGATTTTTCCTTTTTTGAAAGGTATCGGTAAAAATAAACAGGCTTATAAACCATTCACGTTTAGAATGATAAAACATGCTATAGATACAAAACGTCTTAGATAGTTTTATATCTATTTCATGCAATTTAATATTTAGTCTCTGACAGGACACTTGTAAGCGAGTGTCCTCTTTCTATTCGCAAACCGTGCAAAACAACCAGCAGCCTGGTCAGTGTTTTCCAATAGAAGTGATCAGTGCTCGCCAGCAGGGCTGTCATTTTTCTGCAGCGCCTACATGGTCTCACCTTGTTTAGACCATGCAGTCAAGCCTGCGACTACAAACTCAGCTGCTGGCGCAATTCGGCACTTTGCCGGCGCGAAACTTCGATTTCGGTGCCACAGCGCAGTCGTAACAGCAAACCGCCGCTGATGGCGGGTTCCACTGCCACCACGAAACTCAGATTTACCAGTTGCTGCCGGTTAGCGCGAAAAAACAAACCAGCAGCCAACCGTTGTTCAATGCTGGCCAGCGTGCGGTAGACCAAAGGCGCCGCTGTCGCCAGCTGCACTTTGCTGTAATTACCGACGGCTTCGAACCAACGGACTTCACTGATTTTCAGAAAATAACAACGCTCGCCATCTTTAATAAAAAAATTGCTGTCGGCCTGTAACTGAGGTGCGGCGGACTGTTCAGCATCCTCAGCATGGGTCGCTGCAGCTGCGCTGTTTGACGAAATTGACAATTTTGCCAGCGCCTGCGCCAGCCGCTCAGCGGTGACAGGTTTTAACAGATAATCGACCGTTGGATAATTAAACGCCTGCAACGCATGTTCAGCATAAGCCGTGGTAAAAATAATCTTCGGGATAAACACCAGTTGCGCCAGCAGGTCAAAGGCAGTAGCGCCAGCCAGATCAATATCCAGCAGCAGCAAATCTGGTTGAGTTGTTTCGATCATGTGCAGCGCAGTCGGCACATCCGCAGCTTCACCCACCAGCTGCAATTGCGGCCAATGCAGCAATAATTCAGTCAGCTCCAGCCGGGCTAAGCGGGAATCTTCAATAATCAGCACTTTGGTCATACTGGTTGCTGCCTCGGTGCAGTGATGTTGTGACAGAGTGGCGGCCCGCTGAAACTTACCGTCGCAACGACGGTATCCGCCTGCTGTTGCAGGCTCAGACTGGCGTGATCGGCAAATAACAACGCCAGTCGTTGCCGCAAATTGACAAGGCCAGTGCCGCTGCTGCGGTGTGCAGACTCAGCTGGCAAGCGGCCACTGTTTTGCACTATCAGTTGCCAGTGGTCGGCGACCGGGTCAACAGTCACCACCAGCGCAATCACGCCACCGGCTGCGCTTTGGCTGACGCCATGTTTGATAGCATTCTCCAATAACAGCTGCAAGGTCAATTTCGGCACCAACAGCGATAAAGCCGACGGATCAATCTGCCTGGTCACGGTCAGCCGCTGTTCAAACTGGATCTGCATCAGCGCAATATAATTTTCTGCCACCGCCAATTCAGTCCGCAGTGGCACCAGCACCTGCTGATCGGCGCTAATCTGATACCGCAGCATATCGGCAAAATGTGCCAGCATCCGACGCGCTGCAACCGGATCTTCCAGGATCAGCGCCCGGATGTTGTTAATACAGTTAAACATAAAATGCGGGTTTAACTGCGCCAGCAAAGTTTGTAACTGGCTTTGCTGTAATTGCAGCTCTGAAGCCAGTTGGAGCTGCTGCGCCTGCTGCAATTGCTGTTGCCGGCTTAACATCAGATACAAGGCGCTCCAGGCCAGATATAACGGCAACAAGAGCACGGCCCTGGCACCAAGCGGCTGCGCATCCACCATGCCCTGAACGAGCGGCCACAGGCTGGCCAGCACCTTTAACAACGCATGATGCAGCACATCCAGCAGCAAGGCCAATACCAAAGCACTGCCAAACCAGCAAGCTAAAGTGCCGGCAGTGCCAAGCAGAAACTGGCGCAAGCGCTGCCAGAAACTGCGCAGCACTAAAGAACCGGCCAGCGCCAACATGCCAAGCAAGAACGCCGGCAACGCTGTCTGCAAACTTAAGGCTTCATCTGCGGTCAGCACCAGCAACTGCAGAATGGCAAAAAAACTCCAGCCAAGACTCTGATACCACCAGAAACCTTGGCTGGCGTTGCGGCCCTGAGGTGCGGTCAGCGCTCTCATGCCACCAGCGCAGCCACTTCGGCTGGGGTTAAAGCCCGGTATTCGCCGGGTGTCAGTGCAGCGCTATCCAGCGCAAAACTGCCAATTTGTTCCCGATGCAATTGCTCAACTTTATTACCAATGGCGGCAAACATCCGTTTGACCTGATGGTAACGGCCTTCATGAATGGTCAACAGGCACTCAGTCGGGCTGACAATCACCAGTTGCGCCGGTTTAGTCAGCAATTTTTCACCACGCAGCATCACCCCTTCGGCAAATAAGGCGATAGCTGACGCTTCGACCGGATCGGCCAGCCAGGCGCGATAGGTTTTGGCGCATTCATGTTTTGGCGAGCTGATTTTATGTGACCACTGGCCATCATCGGTGATTAACAACAAACCGGTGGTATCCAGATCAAGCCGGCCAACGGTATGGAGTTTGTCCATTAACGGCTCGTCCATCAGCATAAACACCGTATTGTGATCCGGATCTTCGGTGGAACAGACATAACCGGCTGGCTTGTGCATAACAAAATAACGCAGGCCTATCAATTGCAGCTCCTCTTCTTCCAGCCAGATTTTATCGGTCGCACTGACCTGGCTGGCCGGTTGTTTACACAGCTGCTGGTTAACCTGGACCAGCCCCTGCCGGATCAGCTTGCCAGCCTGACTGCGGGTTAAACCAGTACAATCACAAATAAATTTATCTAAACGCATGCGGGGGACCTATCAGAAAACACCAGAGCACAGCATCAGCGCTGCAAAGTACCAGTGTAAAGCTGACGCCAGCCGGCGGCAACCTCAGCGCTGGCAACAACTACAAATTCCACCGCCGCATCGGCTGGCAAGTCAGCGAATAACTGCAACAGCGCAGGCCCGCTGTCACCTGCTTTTTACCGTCCGTCAGCGTGCAGTTAACTATTTTGGTTGCATTGCAGCGGTCATTTCCTCTACATTGCTTGGCAAACTATTCCTATAAACAAACATAACCTTACTTCGGGACAATCATGACCAATACAACAACAGCCCGCGGCAGCTGGGGCTCCCGCATCGGCTTTATTCTGGCAGCTGCCGGTTCTGCAGTTGGCCTTGGTGCCATCTGGAAATTTCCTTATGTTGCAGGCGCTAACGGCGGCGGTGTGTTTTTGCTGGTGTACCTGGCCTGTATTTTTTCGGTCGGTGTCGTGATGATGCTGGCCGAAATGATGATTGGCCGTAGCGCGAAAAAATCTGCCACCTCAGCCTATCGCCAGCTTGGCAAAAGTCAGTGGCACTGGGCGGGCTGGATTTCGGTGCTCTGCGTTTATCTGATCCTTGGCTTTTATTGTGTGGTCGGTGGCTGGACCATTGCTTATATTGTCGAGGCCATCAAAGGCGATATTCTGACCACAGATGCCAAAGTGCTGAGCGATACTTTTACCCACTTTATTGCTGATCCAACCTCATCGCTGATCTATACCGCTGGTTTTATGCTAATTACGGCCGCTATCGTCATCGCCGGGGTACAGGCTGGTATTGAACGGATCTGTAAAATCCTGATGCCGGTATTGTTTGGCCTGATGTTATTCCTGGTCTATCGTAGTCTGAGTTTACCGGGTGCGATGGAAGGTGTGATGTATTTTATCACCCCGGACTGGAGCAAACTGTCGATTAAAATGGTGCTGGATGCACTGGGTTTAGCAGTGTTCTCATTATCTGTTGGTGCCGGTCTGATGATTGCTTACGGCTCTTATTTAAGTGCGGAAACCAAAGTGGTGAATGCCGGTTTATGGATTGCCAGCTTAGCGACCATGGCCAGTGTGTTAGCGGGCTTAATGATTTTACCAGCGGTGTTTGCTTTTCATGTCGACCCTGCTGCTGGCCCAGGCCTGACCTTTATTACCATGCCAGCGCTCTTTGCGCAGATGGCAGGTGGCCAAATTCTGGCGCTGGTGTTTTTCTCTTTGCTGTTATTCGCTGCTGTCACTTCGTCCATTTCCATTCTGGAACCGGCAGTGGCCTTCCTGATTGACGAATACGGCATGGCACGTAAAACAGCCACTCTGGTTGTCAGTATCAGTAACTATCTGATTTTATGTGTACCAGCCGCTTTATCTTTTGGCGCTATGGCTGAAGATATGAAAATTTTCGGCAAAACGCCGTTTGATCTGATGGACTTTATTGCTTCGAATCTGCTGATGCCACTAGGCGGTATGCTGGCGGCAGTCTTTGTTGGCTGGCGCATCTGGCCAGAAATCAAAACCATTCTGGAGCAGGAAATGCACAAGCATGTGCTGAGCTGGTACCGTCTGATGGCGGCTATTGTGGCGCCATTGCTGATTGCTATTGTGGCTTATATGACAATTAAAGGCTAAATTAGCTGGCTGGTTCCGGCCAATAAAAAAGCAGCTCAGGCTGCTTTTTTATTAGGTTTACTCACAGCAACTAGGGCTGCTTTTTTAACGGGGGAGCCACCGGAGTTTTCGCTGTATTGTGTTCAGATCCCAACAAAGCCGTGCTGCTGTCATGCTGCTGCCGACCCAGCCGGCGCACTTTCTCTGCCTGATGTTTAGCGCCAGGCGAAAAAGCGCTCGGTAATACTTCAATACCCAGTTTTCTGCCAAGTTTGACGATCAACGGAATAGTGATAGGCGCAAAGGGCAGAATAGCAAAAATACCGAGTCCGGTGGCACGCAGCACATCCGCCAGTTGAGCGTTTGCTCTGGCCAGTTCAGCTTTACTGACGTCACCTGTGACATAATGCTGGTAGATCCGCAACATCTGTCGGGTTTCGTCTTTTTCCTGCGCCAGCGCAGTTTTCAGCCGGATCATGCTAAAACGGATCCGGATCTTACTTTTGCGTCTTTGCAGCCGCAGCACCCTGAGTGGGGCTTTATGCAGATGACGTAACAGTTTCATGCCGATCCCCGTACCCTGTAATCAAAGCTCCTGTCGAGCCGCGCCAGTTGCCAACCTTGCCAACCTTGACAACCGAATTCCCCCAGCCTTGCAGGCTGGCTATTATCCGCCGCTTAGCGCCGAAACAACAGCGCTATTTGCTACTGCTTTGGTCGAATGAGTGACCAAGCCAGTCCGGCTAAGGTTCACCGCAGCGCGGCATAATGCTGTT
Organism: Rheinheimera sp. B2H12; assembly: GCF_059620065.1. Taxonomy (NCBI): domain Bacteria; kingdom Pseudomonadati; phylum Pseudomonadota; class Gammaproteobacteria; order Chromatiales; family Chromatiaceae; genus Rheinheimera; species Rheinheimera sp. B2H12. Next base: position 4,871,719 of record NZ_CM184363.1, read on the forward strand.
GCAGCCAGGGTAAGGCCAGCGTTTCCGGCTGCAAAGTTTCACCTGCGTCAATCCTCAGCATAGCTGCTAATTCTGTACCTTGCAGTTGGCTGAGTAAGGCATGCCAGTGCTCGCCAGCGCCACAGTAAGTGTCATAATAGCTGCTATCACCCAACACTACGACAGCCCAGCTTTTGCCGGTCAGCAACGGAAATTGCTGGTTCACCTGACTATAAAACGGCACTAAATCGTCCGGGATATCGCCCTGACCCGTGGTTGAAGTCATCACCAGCCAATGATCGGCCTGATACGCCAACACTTCGCTCAGTTTGGCCGGATAAAACAACTGGGCCTGATGCCCAAACCGCTGTAACTCAGTGACAGAGAGTTGCGCCAGTCGTTTGGTTGCACCGTAAACAGTGCCTGCCATCACCGCTATTTTTGCCATCCCACTTCCTCCAATACTGCCAAGCTTTATCCCACCCACCTTAACAGAAGTTGAAGGCTGGCGACTAGCGTGGGCCACCAGCTTGGGCTAGTCAGGGCTCATTTTCGGCCAATCGTTAAAAATCCGGGTTTGCTGGCCGGTAAAAATTCGCATTCTGCCAAAGAAATCATTAGCATAGCTGCGCCTTTCCAGGCAAATTCTCAGGGCGGGGTGTAATTCCCCACCGGCGGTAACTGGAGCCAGGCAGCAACTTATTGCTGCCGGTTGCAGCAGCCCGCGAGCGCCTGCCGGCAAACTGCTGGCAGGGTCAGCAGATCCGGTGTGATGCCGGAGCCGACGGTGATAGTCCGGATGCAAGAGAATGATCAGAACCTGCCCGTCAGGTTCCGCTTTGTGCTGCGCCTTCATCGGTGGCAGCTCTCTTTATGCCCTGATTCAGGTAGTTATTGTCAATGAAAGGACCTTACCATGAGTCAGTTATTAGCAAGTCAGTTTGGTGACAGTCAGCAGCGGGTGCTGCAGGCTATTGCCGATATCCGCGCCGGTCGTGGCGTGTTGGTGGTAGATGATGAAGATCGGGAAAATGAAGCCGATTTTATCTTCGCCGCCGAAAATCTTACCACAGCCCAAATGGCACTGATGATCCGCGAAGGCAGTGGCATTGTCTGTCTGTGTCTGACCGCCGATCAAACCGAGCAGTTGCAATTGCCACCTATGGTGCAGCACAACAACAGCAAAAACGGCACTGCCTTTACGGTCAGTATTGAAGCCGCCACTGGCGTCAGCACCGGTGTTTCTGCGCAAGACCGGGTCACCACCATCCGCACCGCTATTGCCGCAGATGCCAAACCCGCTAATTTGGCAAGGCCAGGCCATGTGTTTCCGTTAAAAGCCAATCCGGGTGGCGTGTTAAGCCGGCGTGGTCATACCGAAGCTGCGGTCGATTTAGCCCGCCTGGCCGGATTACAACCCGCTGGCGTGTTATGTGAGCTCACCAATCCGGATGGCACTATGGCCAGACTACCGGAGGCCATCCGCTTCGCCCGGCAACATCAGATGATAGTGCTGACGATTGAAGATCTAGTCGCATTCCGCTTAGCGCAGCCGGCGTAAAAATATTCAACACAGTTAACTGAATAATAAGCGAAAACAAGCGCCGTTTTCGGTGGGGACCGTCAATAAGTCCCCACCATGATTCAGCATGATTTGTCGTGCCAGCGCCAGACCTATGCCGGAACCCTGCCGTTTGGTAGTAAAAAATGGCACAAAAATCAACGCTGCCGCTTCAGCACTAATGCCGGGACCATTGTCTCTGATATCCAGCCGCACTTGATCGTCCTGCAACGCAGACAGCGTCAGCCAAATCTGCGCCGGTTGCCGCACTGCCGGTTGCTGTTGCAACGCCTCGATGGCATTTTTCAGCACATTAATCAGCACCTGTTCAATCTGGCCGGCATCCAGCAACACGGTTCTGTCTTGTGCTATCAGGCTTTGACACTGGATCTGTTGCTGCGCCAGCTCAACGCTGAACAGTTGCAGTACTTGTTGCAACAAGCGACTCAGTCGCACCGGCTGTAACTGCGGCAGCGGCAAGGCGGCCACCTGGCGGAAATCCTGAATAAAGACGCCTAAATGACTGGTTCTGGTACTCAGAGTGGTCAACGCCAGTTGCAAATCGGTTTTATCCTCGGCACTGTCAAAACACAGGCCTGCCGGCATTAAACTGACACAACTTTGCGCCAGCGAACTGAGCGGCGTAATCGAATTCGCTACCTCATGGGTCAACACCCGGGTTAAGCGGCTGTAAGCCTGTTGTTCGCGCAGATTTAATAACTGCTGCACCGACTGCAAAGTGACAATCTTCATCGGCGCTCCGGCAATCACCACACAACTGACCAGTACCGACAAGGTATCCGGCTGCTCTCCACGTTGCCATGGGCAACTGCCGCGGGCGGTGCCAGTTTGCACCTGCTGAATAAAAGCGCTCAGTGTCGGTTGTAACTGCGCCAAAGACTGTGGTTTTAATCCCAGCAAACGGGCAGTGGCCGGACTTTGCTCACTGATCTGGCCATCCTCAGTACAAATCAGCAACGCCAAATCAATCTGCCACAACACCTGCCGCAAAAACTGCAGTTGGCTTTCACTGCTGAGTCTGGCCTGCTGCATCCGTGACCTGGCTTGCTCAAAATGCTGTTGCAGCGGATGTTCCGCCGCTAATCCCAACGAATTATCACCATTGGCCAGCGCACGGAATAATTGCTCCGGTAGTTGCTGTTGCTGCAACAACATTTGCCGCATCAACCACAACACAGCGACCAACAGGAGCAACAACAACAGCAACGTCGCGCTAAAACCAGCCGTACTGACCGACACTAGCACGGCGCCGAGCGCTGCGCATAACAGGCCGTAGACGATAATTCGATTGGCATTCATAAGCCATATTTCTCCAGCCGGCGATACAAAGCACCGCGAGTTAAACCCAGCGCTTTGGCGGCATGACTGACATTGCCCTGAAAATGCCGCAGCGCGGCTTGAATGGTTTGCAGCTCCACCTGCTCCAGATCAAACACCGGGCTGGCACCGCTGACAGTTCTCAGCGGCGCTGCACTGTCCTGTTGATCCGGCCAACTCACTGCTGCAGGCGCTTGCAGGGACGGACATAACAAGGCCAATTCAGGTTCCGGCCCTTCGGCTAGAATCACCGCCCGCTCCACCGCATGGGCTAACTCGCGGACATTACCAGGCCAGGTGTAGCTTTGCAGTTGCTGTAACAACGACGGGCTGAGTCGCAACTCACGCTGATATTTCTCGCCATACAAGGTCAGATAATGTTGCAGTAACAGTGGAATATCCTCAGGCCGCTCGCGCAGCGGTGGCAGCCGGATTTCAATGGTGTTAATCCGATACAGTAAATCCTGCCGGAAACGGCCTTCCGCCACCGCTTGTGGCAGCTGTTCATTGGTGGCACAAATCAGCCGGATATCGGTCGCGATGGCTTTATTACCACCGACCGGGGTGATCGACCGGTTTTGCAATACCGCCAGTAATTTCACCTGCTGTTCCAGTGGCATATTGCCAATTTCGTCCAGCAACAGACTGCCGCCGTGCGCCAGCTCAAATTTGCCAATCCGATCAGCTTTGGCATCGGTAAAAGCGCCTTTTTTATGACCAAACAACTCACTTTCCAGCAAAGTGCCGGACAAGGCGCCCATATCCAGACTGATCAAAGGTTGCTGCGCTCTTAAACTGCGTTGGTGAATGGCGTGAGCAGTCAGCTCTTTGCCGGTGCCACTTTCACCACTGAGCAGAATATTGGCATCGGTTTGCGCAGCTTTATCAATGATATCAAACACCTGCTGCATAGCTTTACTCTGACCAAGTAAAGGTGACACGGCTGCAGACTGGCTGCTGAGCGCCTGACTGAGCCCTTGCGTTTGCCGGCTGAGCTGATTCAGCCGCTGTTTGTCGCGGGCATGCGCCAGTGCCGTCGCCACTGTGGTCAGCAATTGATCATTCTGCCAGGGTTTACTGACAAAATCGGTGGCACCACATTTAATCGCTTCCACCGCCAACTGCACATCGCTGTAAGCCGTCATCAGGATCACCGCAATGGCCGGATCCTGAGCGTGGATTTTTTTCAGCCAGTAAAAACCCTCCTGACCACTGCTCAAATCACGATGAAAGTTCATATCCAGTAGCACCACATCTATTGGCTGCTGTTGCAAAGTGGCTTCAATGGCAAAGGGATCGGTCAGCGTCAGTACTTGCTGATAATGCTGTTTTAGCACCAGCCTGGCAGCTAATAACACGTCCGGGTGATCATCGACAATCAGCAACGTCGCTTGTTGTTTCAACCTGTTGTTCTCCCTGGTAATTATGCAGCAGCACCAGCCTAACCGAAAAAGCCGCAAACTGTCCAGAAATGGACATGTCGACACTGCGCCACTGTACCATTTGCGGACAGTCAACCGTGATGCACGCCGACCAAATAGACATAAATCATTGAAATAAAACAACATACAAATTTGGCCTGACAATTGAATTCATCACAGTAGTTAGATCACCAAGGCCCTGCGCGGCAAACCGCCCGGCCAATGACGGAGCATAACAACATGGATAAAAAAATCAGTCAGCCCGGCTGGCAACAACAACTACGCAAATTTGCACTGCCGCTGGTAGCCGTGCTTGGTGGTCTGGCGCTGTACAATTTCAGTCAGGCCAGCCCCAGCGGCCAGAGTCAGCATGTCAATAAAGCCGGCCTGGAAATCAGTACTGTCCGCCAGGGCATGTTCCAGCTGACACTGCCAGTACGGGGCCAGATTGTGCCTAAAACCACCATTTATCTGGACAGCATCGCCGGTGGTCAGATTGAACAACGGCTGGCCGAGCAAGGCGATTATGTCGAACAAGGCCAACCCTTGCTGCGGCTGAGCAATACCAGTTTGCAACTGGAAGTGATGAGCCGGGAAGCCCAGGTGACAGAGCAACTGAATTTTTTGCGTAATACCCAGATGACAATGGAAACCAACCGGCTGAATCTGCGGCGTGACTTGTTGGATACAGAGCTGCAAATCAGTCACTTAAAACGCAAATTACAACAAACTGAATTGTTGCTGGCAAAAAAACTGGTCGCCAGCGATACCCTGACGCAACTGCAACAGGATCTGCAATATTTTGTGGATCGCCGCCAACTGACGCTGGAGCAACAAGCGCAGGAAAACAGCATCCGGGCACAGCAACTGACACAACTGGAAGACAGCGCCAAAATGCTGCAAACCAATCTGCAACTGGCGCGCAGCAATCTGGACAATTTACTGGTGCGGGCGCCGGTCAGTGGTTATCTCAGCGAATTAAATGCCGAAGTCGGAGAGTCGAAAGAGCGTGGTGCCAGGCTTGGTCAAATTGATCTGCCGGACGAATTTAAGCTGGTGATGCAACTGGACGAATTTTATCTCAATCAGGTCAGCCGCGACATGCCGGTGCGGATCAGGCTGGAGCAACAAGCCATCGAGGCCCGCATCAGCAAAATCGATAGCCGCGTCAATCAAGCCCAGTTTCAAATTGAAGTGGCCTTACCCAAAGATATCACTGGCATTCGCCGTGGCCAGAGTCTGGATGCCGAGCTGCTGCTCGGCGGTGAACAACGCCAGGCCCTGCTGCTGAAACGCGGCGCCTTTATCGGCAGCAGCGGTGGCAACTGGGTCTATGTACTGGATCCCACCAGCCAGCAAGCTGTGCGCCGCGACATCAGACTGGGTCAGCGTAATCAACATGATGTGGAAGTGCTGGACGGCCTGCTGGCTGGCGATCAGGTGATTACTTCTGCTTACAGCAACTTCGACAAAGCGACAAATCTTAATTTAAAATAAATAAAATCAAGGAATTATCATGATCAAACTTTCACAAATTCAACGCGTGTTCCGCACGCATGACATTGAAACTACCGCCTTACAACAGATCGATCTCAACATTCATGCCGGAGAGTTCGTCGCCATTATGGGACCGTCCGGTTGCGGTAAATCAACCTTGCTGGCCATTCTGGGTATGTTGGATTCTGCCAGCAGTGGCAGTTACTGCTTTGATGGTCAGGACATCAGCCACTTCAGCGAACAACAACTGGCTAACCTGCGCAAAGCCAGTGTTGGTTTTGTCTTTCAGAGTTTTAACCTGATTGATGAGTTAACGGTGTTTGAAAATGTCGAATTGCCGTTGCAGTACCTGAACATCGGCGCAGCTGAACGTAAAAGTCGGGTGCTGGCGATGTTGCAACGGGTTGGCATCGATCATCGCGCCAATCACTTGCCACAACAATTGTCCGGCGGCCAGCAACAACGGGTCGCAGTGGCGCGGGCGCTGGTGATTAACCCCAAGCTCATTTTGGCCGATGAACCGACCGGTAACCTCGACTCGAAAAATGGTGAAGAAGTAATGACGATGCTGCGTGAGCTGAACCAGGCTGGCACCACAGTGGTGATTGTCACCCACTCGGAAAAAGAAGGCAGTTATGCTGACCGGCTCGTCCGGATGCTGGATGGCCGCATTATGCTGGACCGCGCCGCCAACCAGCAACACAGCGAGGTGGCTTAACATGCTGAGTAATTATGTACACACCGCGCTGCGGGCTTTTGCCAGACACCGGCTGCATTTTGTGCTGAATCTGGCGGGCCTCACTCTTGGCCTGACCGCTGCGCTGCTGATTGCGTTATACGCCAGCTTTGAATCCTCTTATGATCACTATCAGCCCAACGCCGAGCGCGTCTGGCGGGTCGAACAATATTATCCTTCGATGGCGGCCGGTATTCCGCTGACCAATAAAAACGCCATCAACCGGCTGCGGCAGCAGCCCGGCATTGAAGATGCGCTGACCATAGAGCCGCTGACACCTGGCACTGAATTCAGGGTCGGTGAACAAAGATTCCGCTTAGATGGCGTGATGGGCGTGGGTGCCAATCTGACTGATTTTATCCAATTAGAGCTACTGAGCGGCAATTTAAGCCAGGTGCTGAGCACGCCCAAGCAACTGGCAGTGAGCGCCAGTTATGCCAACATGTTGTTCGGCGAGCTGAATGTGGTTGGCCGCCCCCTGCAACAAGGCGATAGTCAATGGACCATAGGCGCTGTGTTTGCCGATTTACCCCAAAACAGCCATTTTGCGTTTAATGCCTTGCATCAGCTCAGCCCTTTTGAGGAAAATTATCAGCATAATACCGGTTATCAATATCTGCGCCTGACCGCTGGCACCGATGTGCCAGCCCTGGTCCGCAGCCTGCAACAACACTATATTCAACTGGCGTATCCGGGCGAACCCGCTGACATCATGCAACTGTCGCTGCAGCCACTGACGGCCATTCATTTAAATGGCGGCCTGCGCTATGAAATGAAAGCCACCGGCTCGCGCAGTTCAGTACAGATTTGTCTTGGTTTAAGTGTGCTGCTGGTGCTGTTAGCGGCCTTTAATTTTATCAATATGAGTATTGCCCAGTCGGCACGGCGCGCCAAAGAAGTGGGTGTGCGCAAAGCGTTGGGCGCCAGCCGGGCCCAAATTATTCTGCAGTTTTTAACTGAATCAGTGCTTATTACCCTGCTAGCCGCAGTGCTGGCTTGTGCCCTGACCGAACTGAGTCTGCCCTGGTTTAATCAATTGGTGGAACGGCAGTTAACCCTGGACTATTGGTCAGCCTTTGGCCTGGCCTTGCTGCTGGTCGTATTATTGGTGGGCGTCAGCGCTGGCGCTTATCCGGCATTTTTTATGGCGGCCTTTAGCGCCAAACGGGTGCTGAGCGGTGATTTACAACGCGGTCAGACCGCCATTCTGGTGCGAAAAACTTTATTAACCTTGCAATCGGCGTTGTCGGTGGCGCTGATTATTGCCGCCCTGCTGCTGCAACAACAACTGCAGTTTTTACAACAGCTGCCGGTTGGTTACCAGCGCGAAGGCAAAATCCAGGTGACAGAAATTCCAAGCAAGCATTTGTTATATCAGCAAAATCCACAACTTTTAAACCGGATCAAGGCCATCACCGGGGTGAAGCAAGTCGGGGTGGTCGATATTTCCATCACCAACTCTTTTAACTCCTCACTGCCGCTGTCATCCGACAATGGCGTGATGCGTGATCAGACAGTGCCTTTTATTGGCGTTGGCATGCAACCAGTGCAGATTATGGGTCTTGACCTGATCGCCGGCCGTGATTTTAGCGACCACACCGCCAGCGACTGGTATCAACGACTGGACGACAAACACCGGCAAGCGGCCGCCATTATCAGTGAGTCGCTGGTGAAACAGGCCGGTTTTACTTCACCTGAGCAAGCCATTGGCAAAACACTACTCAGTCAGCATGGCGATAACTTTCATTTCCGCCTGACCATTGTCGGCGTGGTGAAGGATATTAAAGTCGGCTCTGGCCGTGGCGCGCAACCGGCACCAGTGCTGGTCTGCGGTTACACCAACAACAATAACAGCCGGTTGCTGCTGGATATTGATATGCAACAGCTGCCAGCCATTCGCGGGCAACTGAATCAAATCCTGGCGCAAAGCCTGAATATCCACAATCCTGATATTGAGATCCTGGCCGACAATTATCAGGCTATTTATCAAAATGATGCCCGCACAGCACAGTTGGTTAGCATATTCAGTGGTCTGGCGATGCTGCTGGCTGCCTTTGGCACCTTTGGTCTGGCCTCGTTTTCAGCGTTAAGACGGCAAAAAGAAGTGTCAATCCGTAAAGTGCTGGGCGCGTCCAGGCTCAGTCTGGTCAATTTGCTGGCACGCGAATTCCTGCTGTTGGTGGCGCTCAGTTTAGCGCTGGCATTTCCGCTAACCTGGTGGTTGGTACAAGACTGGCTGCAAAACTTTAATGATCGCATCAGCCAGAGCGGCTGGGTTTATCTGCTGGCAGCCCTGATAGTTGCGGCAATCACCTGGTTAACAGTCGCAGCCATCGCCTTTAAAGCCGCCAGCAGCAGACCGGCCGAAGTGTTGCGCTGCGAGTGATGGCTCGCACTCTGTCACAAAGATTTTTAGGTTGTTTGGCTCTCTCGCCAAACAACCTGCCAGCAAACTTGAGCAGGCTTCTGATAGCGGATACTATGAGCTCCTGTGTCGGTTGTTACACTCCTTGATGGATTTATTCAGATGACTTATCAAGCTCCTGCCGAACTGATGGCTGTGATGCAGCAAATTCAGTTTGAAGTCGCATTAAATGCCGACGATCCGCGTTATGTCGATACCCAACAAGCGCGCGGTAGTGAACAGACCTATCAGCGGCTGGCAAAAAAATTTGGTTTTAATCCGGCAAATCAGGTTTTTATGCCTGCCAGCAGCGTGCATCTGCTGCTGTTTGGCCATGTTGGCAGCGGTAAGACCACAGAGTTACGGCAATACACGCAAAAATTTAGCCAGAGCGGCCACTATTATGTGATTGAAGTCGATGTGATGAGCAAACTGGACCGCAATAATCTGCAGTTCAGTGAAACCTTACTGGTGATGGCGGAACGACTGGCAGAGCAACTGGCCATTGATTGCTTCGAAGTAAGCGCCGAAGCCCTGGAACCAGTACTGAGCTGGTTTAGGAATATTGAACAAAGTGGGCAACATCAGCAGGAATTATCGGCCACGATCAGTGGCGAAATCAGCGCGGGTGGCGGCCTTCCAGGGCTGTTCAGGCTGCTGAGTAAAATTACCACCACCGCCAAAACCGGTTCTAGCCGAAAAACCGCCTGGCGGGAAGAAGTACGTAACAGATTCAGTGCACTGGCCGAAGCCTTTAATCAACTGCTGCAAGCGGCAGAGCAAGCACTAACTGCAGCAAGCGGCCAGGCCAAACGTGTGTTGTTTGTGCTGGATGGCACCGATAAACTGAAGAGCGAAGATACCGCCCGTTTTTTTGTGCAAGATGCCGAACAACTGCTAGCACTGAATGCACTGGTGATTTACACCGCGCCATTGCATCTGAAATATCAGGGTTATCTGGTCGGCCGGCTGCAAGATATTGTGTTGCCGATGATCAAGCTACAGGACAACACAGGTGCACCTTATCCACCAGGGCAAGCAGCAATGCATGGTTTGCTATTGCGCCGGGCAGACAAAGCCTTATTCCGCGATGACAGCGTAATCGACCGGTTGGTGCAACACAGTGGCGGCCATCCGCGGGAGTTATTAAGGCTGTTACAGCTTTGCTGTGAATATGCCGATGAACGCATTGGCTTGCCAGAGCTGGCCAAAGCCGAACAACAGCTGGCCGCCGATTTTCGTCGCTTTCTGACCAAAGCTGATTATGAGTTGCTCGTGCAGATTGACCATGAAAGCAGCCATCAGGGCACCAGCGAACAAATTCAGGATCTGCTCTACAAACTTGCCTTGATGGAATACAACGATGGCAGTTGGCGCCGCAGTCATCCGGCTGTCCGGCTGCTGGAGGGCTATCAGCAGGCAGAACAACGGTTGTTTCCTGAAATTAAGGTGATGTCACCTTCAAGGAAAAATAACTGATGAGCGTTGGGCACAACCCCCAACAATTGTCGCTGAGCGCCGCCAGCCAATTAACGGCGGCGCAGTTTGAAACCTATCAGCGCTTAAGCAAAAGGCTGTTGCATGGACCGCAATTTCAGTTGCTGCTGGTCGATTGTCAGGACGAACAGCTACAACAACAACTGCAACCATTGTTACAAGTACTTTGCCAGCAGGCAGGCCTGACGGCGACTATCCTTACCTGTCGCGAACTATCGGACGTTTTTGCCCTGCAGCAGCAGTTACAACAGTTGGCGGCACAACATGCTGTGATCCAACTGGCAGGTGCCGCTTACTGGTTCAGCACTGCCAGTCGCTGGGCTGATTTAAACTTACTCAGAGAAAACATTGCCGCTCATGCGCCATGTCGGCTGCTGTTCTGGCTGGATGAGCCTAGTATTGCCACCATGATTAGCGAGGCACCGGATTGGTGGGCCTGGCGTAGCGGTGTTTATCATTTTGCGTCAGAGGCTGTGACTGAAATCGTTCGACCTGAGCCAACCAAAGATTTACTGCAATTATCAGCACAACACCACGATCAGACTGTCAGAAGAATTGCGGTATTAAACCAATGGCTACAAACTGGTGCCGCTAATGATGCTGAATTAGCCATTCCGCTTTGGGTCGAGTTAGCGGAGTTATATAAAAAACTTGGCGAATGGGATAAAGCCTTAGCTATTTACCAGCATCAGTGCCTGCCGAAACTGCAACAACTAGTCGATTTACTTGGTGTAATTATTATCAAAGGTAAAATCGCTGATATATGGATACTTCAAGGCAAACTGGCGGCTGCCCACACCTTACTGCAAGATGAGGTACTGCCTGCGTTGCGACCATTCGGTGATAAAACTTTAATTGCCATCAACCAAGGCCGACTGGCAGATATTTTGGTACAGCGTGGGGACTTAAGCCTGGCCTTGCAGATTAGACAACAGCAAGAATTACCGCATTTTGAGCAAGCCGGTGATCTGCGAAGTGTAGCCATGACACAAGGCAAAATTGCAGACATTTTAGTTCGACAACATCAGTTAGAGCCCGCCTTAACTCTCCTGTCTGAACAGGTTTTACCGCTTTTTCAAAAATTGAACGACAGGCATAGTATCTCTATTGTTCAAAGCAGAATTGCCGATATTTATTTCCAGCGGGGTCAGACTGAACAAGCGTTGCAGTTGCTGCAACAACTGGTTTTACCCATACATCAGAAGCTTGGTGATCAACATGCTATTGCGGTCTGCCAAAGTAAAATTGCCGATATGCTGGCGTACCGCGGTGAATATCAAGCGGCCTTGCAGTTGTTGCAGACCGCGGTGTTGCCTGTGCTGCAACAACTGCATAATCCACAACAAATAGAATTAGTGCAACAACGGATCACTGCGCTGCAAGCCCGTCTGGTAGCCAGTCCTGACCAAAAAGGAGGCTGAATAACAGCTCAGCCCACCCGCACTACAAAATTGCCATTCCGTAGATTTTCGCGCTGATAGGCCGGGCCTTCGATGCCGTCGTACTGCACGCTGGCACCTGCGGCCACGGCAATGGCGTGACCGGCGCCGGTATCCCACAGCATGGTCGGGCCAAACCGTGGGTAAATATGCGCAGCGCCTTCGGCCACTAAGCAGAACTTTAACGAACTGCCGACGGCAACTAATTCATGCTGTGGAAATTGCGCCAGATAAGGTTCTACTTCAGGCTGATAATGGCTTTTACTGCCGACCAGCCGCACGGTTTCACCGGCTTGCGGCGCCAGCGCCTGAATGGCCCGTTCACCGCGCTCATCTGCCACAAAAGCGCCTAAGCCAAGGCCGCCGCTATAGGTTTTGCCCAGCACTGGCGCATGGATCACGCCGAGCACAGGTTCACCCGCCTCAATCAAGGCGATATTGACGGTAAACTCGCCATTGCGTTTGATAAACTCTTTAGTGCCATCGAGCGGATCGACCAGCCAGTAGCGCTGCCAGTGCTGACGCACTGTCCACGGAATATCGGCAGCTTCTTCGGATAACACCGGAATATCCGGTGTCAGTGCAGTCAGCTCGCGCATAATCAACTGATGCGCGGCTAAATCGGCTGCGGTCAACGGGCTATCGTCCGCTTTGTGTTCCACCTGCAGTTGCTGTGGCTGCTGATAAATCGCCAGAATTTCAGCACCCGCCGCGATACTGATTTGGCGAATGGCAGGCAATAACTGCGAAAGTTCGTTCATAGGATAATGCCGCGTTGTTGTAATAACTGCAGTAATTGTTGCACACTTTCATCCAGCGACAACAGCCCGGTATCGAGCACGATATCGGCCTGCTGCGGCGCTTCATAGGGATCAGAAATACCGGTAAAGTTTGCAATTTCACCACGACGGGCTTTTTGATACAGTCCTTTTACATCACGTTGCTCACACACCTCAAGACTGGTCGCGACATAAACTTCAATAAAACAGCCGGCTGGCAATGCCTGCCGAATCGCCTCACGCTGGCTACGCAGCGGCGAAATAAAAGCACTGAGCACAATTAAACCGGCGTCCACCATCAGACCGGCGACAGCGCCAACGCGGCGTAAATTTTCGGTGCGGTCTGCTGCGGAAAAGCCTAAATCAGCACATAAGCCATGCCGCACATTGTCGCCATCGAGCAAATAGGTATGGGCACCCCGCGCCACCAGTGCTTGTTCTAACGCACCTGCTACTGTGGATTTGCCAGCGCCACTTAAGCCGGTAAACCACAAGACCACCGCTTGTTGCTGCTTTTGCGCTTGCCGCTCGGCGCGGCTAATCTGATGTTGTTGCCAGACGATATTGCTCATAGCTTTCCAAAATCTTGTTGTGAAGCGAAGCGGAGCACAGAACTCCGCTTCAGTGGTTGCTGCGGTTACAGCTTACTGATATCGAGCGCCTGCCAGTGTGGATAATGCTGGCGAATAAAGGCATTCAGCGCCAGTTCCTGCGCACTGAATTTGCTGTGCGCCTGGACTGCACTCAGCGCGCTATCGACCAATCCAGCCCCCACGGTGATATTGCTCAGCCGGTCGATAAAGATAAAACCACCGGTATCCCGATTTTGCTGGTAGGCATCAAACACCACAGCTTCGGTGAGTTCCAGTTCCACCAAGGCGATGCTGTTTAACCCCAACGACTGTGCCGAAAACTCAGCCAGCGTATTGACATCAATGGCATGGCGGATTGCCGTCACTTTACCTGGCACTTTTTTCGTCGCCAGCTTGATGTTATAAGTCTTGCCGAGCGTCAGCTCGTCCTCGTGCATCCACACCACTTTGGCCAGCAACCGGTTCGATAAACTGGCTTGATGCTGCTGCGGCACTATCACATCACCGCGGCTGATATCAATTTCATCGGTCAGGGTCAAGGTCACCGCTTGCCCGGCGAAGGCAGAAGGTAATTCGCCATCAAAGGTCACTATTGATTTAATCACCGAGCTTTTGCCAGAAGGCAGCGCTGTGATGGTATCGCCGACGGTAAAAGTACCGGCGGCAATAGTGCCAGCAAAACCGCGGAAATCTAAGTTCGGTCTATTCACGTACTGCACCGGCAAGCGCGCATCACCCTGCAGGTTAAAACCATTGACTGGCACTTGCTCCAGTTTCTCCAGCAAAGTTGGACCTACATACCAAGGGCTTTGCTCTGAACGGTTGACGACGTTGTCGCCGTTCAGCGCCGACAAAGGCACAAAATCAATCACCGGCTGCGCGCCTGATTGTGCCGACAACTGCTGCGCAAACGCCAGATATTCCTGCTGAATTTCCGCAAAACGCGCCGCGGAAAAACCGACCAGATCCATTTTGTTAATGGCCACCACAAACTGCTTAATCCCCAGCAAAGCACAGATAAAGCTGTGGCGACGGGTCTGAGTTTGCACGCCGTAACGGGCATCCACCAGAATAATGGCCAGATCGCAGTTGGACGCGCCGGTCGCCATATTGCGGGTGTACTGCTCATGGCCTGGCGTGTCAGCAATAATAAACTTGCGCTTAGCCGTCGAGAAATAACGGTATGCGACGTCTATGGTAATACCTTGCTCGCGTTCAGCCTGCAGACCATCCACCAGCAAAGCCAGATCGACCGCTTCGCCGGTGGTGCCATGGGTTTTACTGTCTTTATGCAGCGCCGCCAATTGGTCTTCATAAATTTGCGCGCTGTCGTGCAGCAAACGGCCAATCAAGGTGCTTTTGCCGTCATCGACCGAACCACAGGTTAAAAACTTCAGCAAAGATTTGTGCTGCTGTTGTTTGAGGTACTCTTCGATCCCCAGTTGTTCAAGTTCAATTGCCACTGACATCAGAAATAGCCCTCACGTTTTTTCTTTTCCATTGATCCACTGGAATCGCTATCAATCACCCGGCCTTGCCGTTCACTGGAGCGCGATAACAACATTTCTTCAATAATGCCGGTTAAGCTGGTGGCGGTAGATTCCACCGCACCGGTCAGCGGGTAACAACCCAAGGTCCGGAACCTGACCAGTTTCTGCTGCGGCACTTCACCTGGCGCTAACGGCATGCGGTCGTCATCCACCATAATCAGCGTGCCATTACGCTCGACCACTGGCCGCTCGGCGGCAAAATACAGCGGCACAATATCGATATTTTCCTGATAGATATATTGCCAGATATCCAGTTCAGTCCAGTTTGACAGCGGGAACACCCGGATACTTTCGCCTTTATTGACCTGACCGTTGTAAGTGTGCCACAGCTCAGGGCGCTGATTTTTTGGATCCCAGCGATGGTATTGATCACGAAACGAATAAATCCGCTCTTTGGCGCGGGATTTTTCTTCATCCCGCCGGGCACCGCCAAAAGCGGCATCAAAACCGTATTGGTTCAGCGCTTGTTTCAGACCTTCAGTTTTCATCACGTCGGTATGCTTGGCACTGCCAAAGGTGAATGGGTTCATCCCCATCGCCATGCCTTCCGGATTTTTGTGCACCAGTAACTCAAAGTCGTATTCTTTGGCTAAGCGGTCACGAAATTCAATCATTTCGCGAAATTTCCAGTCGGTGTCGACGTGCAACAACGGAAATGGAATTTTGCCGGGATAAAATGCTTTACGGGCCAGATGCAACAGCACCGACGAGTCTTTGCCAATTGAATATAACATCACCGGATGATCAAATTCGGCCGCCACTTCACGGAAGATCTGGATGCTTTCGGCTTCCAGCTGCTGTAAGTGGGTTAAGGTTTGCGCTGTCAACTTATGCACCTGAGTCCCCTCAATTCAAAATCTATCAATAAGTAATCTGTCGCAGCATCCGGCATTCAGGCCAGCTGGGTCAAGGGCTGGGCAAACACCGCGGCCCCTTGCTGCTTGCCAAACCAGGCCAGCTTGCTCTGTAAACTCACCACTTCACCAATCACCAATAACGCCGGCGACTGTATCTGGTGCTGTTCAACCAGCGTCGCCAGTTCAGCCAGAGTGCCGGTGATCACCCGTTGTTCCGGGCGGGTACCATTTTCTAAAATAGCTACAGGCGTCGTCGCGGCGCGACCGGCTTGTAATAACTGCTGCTGAATATGGCTGGATTTCATCAATCCCATATAAATCACCAGCGTCTGGCGTGGCCGGCTCAGACTGTGCCAGTCCGGTTCCTGACCATCTTTCTGACAATGGCCGGTGACAAACTGCACGGCTTGGGCATGATCACGATGGGTCAGCGGAATACCGGCATAAGCGGCACAACCAGCCGCTGCGGTAATGCCGGGCACCACCTGAAACGGGATCTGGTGCGGCAGCAATACTTCAATTTCTTCAGCGCCGCGACCAAAGATAAAAGGGTCACCGCCTTTTAACCGGCATACTTTTTTGCCTGCGAGCGCCAGATTAATCAGCAACTGATTGGTATGCTCTTGCGCCACCGAATGTGCGCCGGCTTTTTTGCCAACACAAATCAGCTCGGCATCACGCCGCACCAACTGCATAATAGGTTCTGACACCAGATAGTCGTACACCACCACATCGGCTTGTTGCATCAGTTGCAAGGCTTTGAGCGTCAACAGTTCCGGATCGCCCGGCCCTGCCCCCACCACATAAACTTCACCAAGGCTGGGTTGATGCTGCTCGAGTGCAGCCGTCAGTTCAACTTCAGCGGCACTGAATTGTTGTTTCTGCACCAGGCTGACCACAGCAGAATTAAACACTTTTTCCCAAAATTGCCGGCGCTGGGCAAACCCCTGAATTTTTTGCTGCACTTTGCCACGAAACTTGCCCACCAGCTCAGCCAGCGGCCCTAAGTGCTGTGGCAATAAAGTTTCCAGTTTTTCCCGCAGCCGTCTGACCAGCACAGGCGCAGTACCACCACTGGAAATGGCAACTAAAATCGGTGAACGGTCGATAATGGAAGGGAAAATAAATTCACATTTGGCCTGGTCATCCACGGTATTGACCCAGATTTGCCGGGCAGTGGCGGCTTGATGCACGGCAGCATTGACGTCGTCGTCATCGGTCGCCGCCAGCACCAGCCAATGACCTGCCAATTGTGCCGGCGCAAAATCACCCTGGATTAGCCGCGCTTGTTGTTGTTGCTGCCACTGGTAAAATTCGGCTTCAAACTGATGCGATACCACAGTTAAGACGGCACCGGCACTGAGTAAAGTGCGGGCTTTACGCAGCGCCACATGGCCGCCACCGACCAGCAACACGGCTTTGCCACTAAGATTGGTGAAAATGGGTAAATACTGCACTGTTTGCTCCCGGACTCGCATCGCCTCTGTGCCACAACTCTGTTGAGCTACAGCAGAATGGCAGCGGCATTGGACAGAGTGGTCTCCTTATTGCCGCTGTTTTCTCATACAGGCCGAATATTAGACGTCTAAACGTCCTGAATCCAAGAAGGGATTGCACTCAGATATAACTAAATGGAATTAGCATAGCGCGGATGGTCGAAAAAGCTCGACCGGCCGTTGCAAGCGCAACAACCGGTCTATGGTGATCACTCTTGCAAACCGGCCTGACAAACCGCAGCGGTAAATACCACATCGGTGGAACTATTGAGGGCGGTTTCGCAGGAATCCTGTACCACGCCGATAATAAAGCCGATGGCGACCACTTGCATCGCGACATCGCTGGAGATGCCAAATAAACCACAGGCCAATGGGATCAATAACAAGGAACCACCAGCCACGCCAGAAGCACCACAGGCGGAAATCGATGCCACAATACTGAGTAAAATGGCGGTGGCAAAATCAACTTCAATGCCGAGCGTATGCACAGCCGCCAGCGTAAGCACCGTAATGGTAATAGCGGCACCAGCCATATTGATGGTCGCCCCGAGCGGAATAGAAACCGAATAGGTGTCTTCATCCAGTTTAAGTTTTTCCGCCAGCATCATATTGACCGGAATATTGGCTGCCGAACTGCGGGTAAAAAAGGCTGGGATACCACTTTCCCGTAAACAGGTCAGCACCAGCGGATAAGGATTTTTCCGAGTGGTGACAAACACCAGCAGCGGGTTTACCACCAGCGCAATCAACAACATAGAGCCAACTAACACGGCCAGTAACTGACCGAAACTGGCAAGGCCGGCAAAACCTGTGGTAGCGACTGTTTCGGCGACTAAACCAAAAATACCAATAGGTGCCAGCCGGATAATAAAAGTCACCAGCATCGAAATACCGTGCGAGACATCGGCAAATACTTGTTTGGTGGTTTTACTGGCATGATGTAAACCCAATCCCAGACCAATAGCCCAGGCCAGTACGCCAATAAAATT
This sequence comes from Rheinheimera sp. B2H12, assembly GCF_059620065.1. Classification (NCBI taxonomy): domain Bacteria; kingdom Pseudomonadati; phylum Pseudomonadota; class Gammaproteobacteria; order Chromatiales; family Chromatiaceae; genus Rheinheimera; species Rheinheimera sp. B2H12. Next base: position 4,889,855 of record NZ_CM184363.1, read on the forward strand.
GCCGGTCAGCAAGGCATTAATCGGATTATCCACCACCTGCATTAACACAGTTTTCAGCACCTGACTGATCCCTTCCGGCGGTGTCACCGCATCTGCCGTGCCCGCCAGTACCAAGGTGGTTGGAAATAAGAAACTGGCTGCTACCGCTGTCAGCGCCGCTAAAAAAGTGCCGGTCAGATACAACACCAGCACAGGTTTCATCTTGCTGGCACCACCAATTTTGCGGTTGGCAATCGAAGAAGCCACTAAAATAAACACCAGAATAGGCGCAATCGCTTTTAATGCTTTGACAAACAAAGCCCCCAGCATCGCCACCGCCTGACCGGCTTCTGCCGACCAACTGGCCAGCGCAATACCACAAAAAATACCCAGCAATATTTGCGGGACCAAACCAAACCGAAAACCGGCAGAAGGAGTTGAAGTCATCAGCGCACTGTTCCTGTGATTAAATTTTGTCGCCGATTGTGCCGACAAAGTCAGAGGCTGGCAACTATTCAAGCGATGGAACCAGGATTTGCCGGGTGACAATGCCAGTTGGCAATGTAAATTTCATGCTGATGGAAGACGACAATCCTTATGTCTGGTTCGATTTTGCTTTCAAAGCAGAGCAAGCCAGCAACGATGATGATGATGCGGTCGATGATGACCGCAAACTGATTGCCTCAGCGCCTTAAGCTATAGCTATGAACCGGCTGATAAAACGCGTTATCAGGCTAAATTGAACATGCTGACACAACTGGCAGCCAAATGACTGCCGTGTGGCCTGGAACCATTTAGTTGGTTTGGTCTGCGAATCTGGCCTGTACGGCCTGTACCAGTTGATCTGGTGCTGTCACTGGATCTGGCATTAACCAGTCTGGTGTCAGCAATTCTGTGCTAAAACCACCCGCTGGCCGTGCAGCCCAGAACCTCGGTACGATAATCTTCAGTTGGCTATGCGGCAAAGTAGCGAACTGAATACCGCCGGTGGTGCGGGCTCGGGCATACGAACCTTCGCCAGCCAGCGTGGCAAAACCAAAGTCCTGCAGCACATTACAAAACAGCACCGCCGACGAATAAGTCCGCCGACCAGTCAGCACCACCACTTTGCCGCTAAAACGCAGGGGATTACTCAGCGCAGGTTGATACCAGGTATCAAACTCGTTGTCGAGCACCAGACCGGCCGGTTCAGTGGCGCTGGCGCGACTGGCGATAACTTTTTTCTTGTTCGACGACCCCACCCGATAGGGCCGGTCCGCCAGATAAGGCATCACATGGTCAAGCCAGGCGGTATCATTGCCACCCCGATTCTCCCGCACATCAATAATCAGCTTGCTGGCACCCGCTTGTTTCATTTTGGCGAAGGCTTGCTGGGTAAAAGTGCCAATTTGCTGTTCATCAGGCCAGTTAAAGGTGCTTAGTTGCAGGTAACCTGTGTTGGCATCCAACAACCGGAAGCTAAAATTTTCGGCAAATTTTTCACTGGTTTTACCAAGTACTGCAGCTTTGGTACTGGCGGGTAGCTTGATGCTGGTCAACTGACCATGTTGCCGCAGTTGTAAGCTGAATTCGGCAGGCGTGCCAAACACTGTCGCGTAATACAACTGAAACGCTGGCCCCAACAAGTTGGCGCGGTTCAGCGGATTATCACCATGCCGCAGCGCCAGCAATTGCCGGCTGAGCTCGGACGCCTGCATCCCATTAATACGTTCAATGCTGGCACCACGCCATGGCGTGTCCGCCCCACCCGCCAGCGCCAGCACCACCAATTCGCCATCAGGCTTGACATGCACTTCCAGTGGAAACACCCCACCGCTTGTTGCAATCAATTGCGTCATATCACTGTCTGCTGCCGGCAAATTCACTGACCAGTGGCCATCATTAAATAGCGGATTCAGACTAGCGGTCAATTGCCAGAATTGGTTGGCGCTCATTGGCTGCGTCAGACTGGCGGCCATCTCAGCAAAAACCTGCGCCAATTGTGCAGGATCAGCAGAATGCGCGATATCCGGATGGGTGGCGGCGATAAAATCTTGCAGACTTTGTAAATCGGCTTGCAGTTGCGCCGGGTTCAAGCTGGTGGCCGCTGGTTGCTCTTGTGGCGAGGGCAGCCGCGGGCTGGCGATACTGGCGCTAAATGGTTGTGCAACAGCACTTATGAACAGGATAAAAGCAGATAAATTTTTAGTCAGCATTGAAGTTTTCCAGGCGATGAAAGGGTTAATTCACGGCTTGGTCGCAACAGATGTGAAAAAAGTTTTGTGTTATTGCAAATAATTTATCGGTAGGCTTGTATGGCAGCAGCGACCGGCCATAGCTGGCCGTCAGTTGCCATTAAATGCCATCGCCCGCCACATGCAGGCCACATTCGCGGCCAAGGCCATTAAAACGGGTTTCTTCTTCCGTCATCCCCAGTTCCAGCGGCCGGCTGGAGTGGGTATCACCCACGGAAACATAACCCTGCTCCCACAACGGATGGTACGGCAGGTTGTGATCTTTTAAATAATAGTGAATGTCTTTATTGCTCCATTCAACGATAGGACAAAACTTCACCACATCCCGTTGCACGCTGACAATAGGCGTGTCAGCGCGGGTCGAACTCTGACTACGGCGCAAGCCGCTAAACCAGCTTTGCACTGCCAGTTCCTGCTGCGCCCTGACCATAGGCTCAACTTTATTCAGTTGATTATATTGTTTTAACCCCTCAGACGTGGTCCAGAGCTTCCCAAAGCGAGCTTCCTGCCAGGCCGGACTGAGCGCACTGCGATACACGTGCAGATTGAGCTGTAGCTTGTCGGTCAGCTCATCGATAAAACGGTAAGTTTCCGGGAACAAATAACCGGTGTCCGTCAGCACCACCGGCAGATCCGGCTTGACGCTGGTGCACAGATGCAACATCACCGCAGCCTGAATGCCAAAGCTGGAACTCAGCATATGCTTGCCCGGTAATTCGTGCAGGGCAAACTCGATGCGCTGCGCTGCGCTGAGCGGCGTCAGTAGTTGATTTAGTTCGCTCAGCAAGCTGTGCTGGGTAGCGGCATCTAGGGTTAATAACTGCAGGTATTTACTCATCATTTACTCTTTAGCACCAGCAGCGCATACGGTAATAACAGCATGCGCAAAGTTGCAGCAAGTTGTGGTTTCAAGTTCAGGCATGGAAATCGGTTTTACTGACTTTCACTTCTGCCACCACACCCATACGAATGACAAAATCACCAAAACATTCGCCGGCGCTGCGCTCCGTGGCCCAGCGGCCAATCAGCGTGTCCAGTGCCGCCAGAATGTCTGCTTCGGCCACGTTATCCAGATACAGTTTTGGAATGCGGGTACCGGCAGTATTACCGCCTAAATACAAATTATACTTGCCAGGGCCACGACCGACTAAACCGGCTTCGGCCAGCATGGCGCGACCACAGCCGTTCGGGCAACCTACCACCCGCAGGATAATATGATCATCGGCCACACCATGTTTGGCCAGAATACCTTCAACATGGGTGACTAAAGTTGGCAGATAACGCTCCGCTTCCGCCATCGCCAGTGGGCAAGTCGGCAGCGACACACAGGCCATCGAATTTTTGCGCTGTTCTGTGACGCTGTCTTCAATCAGACCATGGCTGCGGGCAATAGCTTCAATCTGCGCTTTATCTTCCGCCGCCACCCCGGCAATAATCAGGTTCTGATTGGCGGTCATCCGAAAATCACCTTTGTGGATACGGGCAATTTCCGACACGCCGGTTTTCAGCGGTTTACCCGGGTAATCCAGCAAGCGGCCGTTTTCGATAAACAGCGTTAAATGATGTTTGCCATCAATGCCTTCAACCCAACCAAAGCGGTCGCCACGATGGGTAAATTGATAAGGCCGGCTCGGCTGGAACTGCACGCCAACGCGTTTTTCCACTTCCTGCTTAAAAGCGTCCACGCCGATGCGGTCAATGGTGTATTTGGTTTTGGCATTTTTGCGGTTGACCCGGTCACCATAATCACGTTGCACCGTGACGACATGCTCCGCCACTTTCAGCACATGCTCAAGGCCAATAAAGCCAAAGTCTTCAGCGCGACGGGGATAGGTGCCTTTGTCACCATGCGTCATGGCCAGACCTCCACCGACCAGCACGTTAAAACCGACCAACTGGCCGTTTTCGGCTATGGCGACAAAGTTTAAGTCGTTGGCATGCACGTCAATGTCGTTATGCGGCGGGATCACCACTGTGGTTTTAAACTTACGCGGTAAATAAGTATCGCCCAGCACTGGTTCAATTTCGGTGGTTTCGACTTTTTCTTCATCTAACCAGATTTCGGCATAAGCACGGGTTTTTGGCAACAGATGCTCAGAAATTTTCACTGCCCATGCATAGGCTTGCTGGTGCAGTACTGATTCCACCGGGTTGGAAGTACAGAGCACATTGCGGTTGACGTCACCGGCGGTGGCAATCGAATCAATGCCAATGCTGTGCAGCATCTGATGCATGGGTTTGATATTGGGTTTAAACACACCGTGGAACTGAAAAGTCTGCCGGGTGGTTAACCTGATACTGCCATACAGGGTTTTTTCGCTGGCAAATTTATCAATAGCCAGCCACTGCTCAGGTTTGATAATGCCACCCGGCATCCGCGCTCTGAGCATCACATTATGCAGCGGTTCCAGTTTTTGCTCGGCGCGTTCGGCGCGGATATCGCGGTCATCTTGCTGATACATGCCGTGAAAACGCACCAACAGGAAGTTATCACCGACAAAACCACCGGTAATTTCGTTTTTCAAATCTGTAGTTATAGTCCCGCGTAAATGCTGGCTTTCGGCCTTTAAGCGCTCGTTATCAGACAAGGCGCCCTGCACTTGCAGCTCAGGGTTAATTGGATATTGGCTCATTAATAGACATCCTTCTGATAACGTTTAGTTTCACGCAGTTGTTCCAGGTAATCAGCGGCAGCGTCTTCGCTCAAACCACCATAAGTTTGGGCGATTTGTAGTAACGCCTGGTGCACATCTTTAGCCATTTTGCTGCCGTCACCACAGACATACAAATGAGCGCCCTGTGCTAACCAACTCCAGACTTCCGCCCCTTTGGCCAGCAACTTATGCTGCACATAGACTTTTTCGCTCTGATCGCGGCTAAAGGCCACATCCAGTTTGCTCAGCACACCGCGTTTTAAATAATCCTGTAATTCCACCTGATATAAAAAATCCTGGGTGAAATGTGGATTACCAAAGAATAACCAGTTTTGCCCGGTGGCACCGGCGTTATCCCGCTCCTGCAGGAAAGCACGGAATGGCGCAATACCAGTCCCAGGACCAATCATAATCACTGCGGTGTCATGCGCTGGCAGGCGGAAATTATCATTATGCTCGACAAACACCCGCAGTTTGCCGCCTTCGGCCAGTCGATCGGCCAGGAAACCGGAAGCGCCGCCCAGATGTGGCTGGCCAAAAGCGTCATACCGCACCACGCCGACGGTTAAATGCACTTCTTCGCCGACTTCAGCCTGACTGGAGGCAATCGAATATAACCTCGGTTGTTGCCGGCGCAGGCTATCAACCAGTTGTTGTGCTGACAACGCAGCCGGGTATTGCAAAATCACATCCTGCGTCTGATGCGCAGCTAAAAATTCCCGCAGCGCCGCTTTATCAGCAGCCAATTGTTGTAACTCTGGCTGACTGGTGGCTTGCGCATATTTTTCGACAAAAGAAGGATAAGACTGCGTCAATTCCAGCTTATCCGTCAGCGCCGTTGCAATATCTAAGCTGCTGCCATCTAAGGTCACCGCAGTGTCAGGCGCAATACCAGTTGCCTGCAAAATGGCACTGACCATAGCCGGATCATTGCTGAAATAAACGCCAAGCGCATCACCTGGCTGATAGGTCAGGCCAGAATCGGCCAGCGAAACCTCCAGATGCCGGACATCTTTGCTGGAATGGCGGCCGGTAATTTTCTGATTCACCGCTAATTCGGCCAGCAGCGGTTGTTGCTTGCTGTATAAACTGTGGGACGATTCGCTCACACCTGGCCAGGCAATCACTTGCGCCGTCGGCGCGCTATTGGCCGCCGTCAATAAGGGGGCGAACTGTGCTAAAGCTTGTTGCTGCCAGCTACTGGCCTCGGCGGCATAGTCGACATCCAGCAGTGCGACAGGCTGTAAGCGTTGCGCCCCTAATGTCGCCAGCTTGTTGTCAAAATCCAGCGCCGTCTGACAGAACAAGTCATAAGAGCTATCACCTAACCCCAATACGGCGTAATGCAACTGCGGTAATGCTGGCGCTTTTTTGCCAAACAGGAATTTATGAAAACTGACCGCCGCCTCTGGTGGCTCGCCTTCGCCATAAGTGGATGTGACGATAATCAGGTATTTTTCTTTTGTAAGCGCATTGGTTTTATAACTGGCAATATCCTGCAGTGCCACGGCCAGGCCCTGACTTTCAGCGGCCGCTTTGATGTTACTGGCCACGCCTTTGGCATTACCGGTTTGCGAAGCATATAAAATCGTTAAAGTTGCCGCTTCCGCGACCTGAGCCGGCGCGACCGGTCCTGTGCCTTGTCCGGCCAACTGTGCCGCCGCGGCCAGATAACCACTGACCCAGGCCTGCTGGATTGGATTCAGCTGGCTGACCAGCGCCTGTAAATCTTTAACTTGCTGCGCACTCAGCGGACTTGCCTGTGCGGTCAGTGAAGCCAGAAGCATAACAACACCTATGTCGAATCAATTGCAGGCATTTTAGCCGTCTATACGGATAATTCTGAAAGAATCGATCTTTCCTTTTTATTCGTTTTCGTTATAAAGAGCTAATTAGCCGACATAGCTGCAGTTGTAGTCACCAGTCAAAATGGCTAATAATTGGCTGAATTCACCAGTTTCATCTGGATGAGTGGCAACGCTTATTAAAATTACGTTCATAATCAATGTGTTAATTTTGGCATCAAGCTTGCCTTTCCAGGCAATGCCCCCCATAAGGAATTCCGGATGAAAATATTACTCAGCACCGCCTTGTTTGCTGTTGTCGCCATGCCTGTACTGGCAGACAACACACAATGTTCTTTGCAATTTAAAGATGATTTAGTGATAGCGCCCACTGCAGTGCAAATGCAACGTGGCAATCAAACCTTATGGAAAATTAATAACTCAGGTCAGCTGTGGCTGGATGACCGCCAGCTCAGCACCGACGCTCAGACCCAACAAGCGTTAGTACAATATCAGGCCGGTCTGCGCCAGCAAAGCCGCGCCACTGTGGTGTTGGTGGCCGATGCGCTGCAACTGGCCAATGACAGTGCCAGCGAAGTCATCAGCGGACTTGGCGTCAATAGCCAGCCACTGCAGGCATCGGTCAATCAGGCGATTGCGGGTTTGAAAACGCATATCGATCAACTGGTGGTGACCAAAGGCGATGAAATTCATTTGTATGGCAGTCAAATCAATCAACCAGATGGCAAACTTGAACGCGAGATTGAACAAGCAGTGCAGCAGTCAATGGCGCAACTTAGTGGTGCCGTGATGATGAGCATGGGCTCAGCCATGATGCAAGGCAATGGTAATTTTGAGCAACGGATGGCCGAATTTGGCAAAAAGATGGCTAACTTCGGTCAACAAATTGAACAGCAGATGCAGGCAAAAGGCAAAGGGCTGGAACAACGGGGGCAGGCCATTTGCCAGCAACTACGCCAACTGGATGGACTGGAACAACAAATCCAACAGGCGGTGCCGGCAATGCAACCTTATGATTTAATTGATACCAGCCAACCCGGCAAACAGCTGACGTTTAAACTGGCAACTGACCAGCACTGAAGGTCCCACCGAATGGTCTCACCTGACGGTACCAACGAAGGGTCCAACCTGCCGGTGACACCGAATGGTCGGACCGAATAGCCAGCCAGGTGGAAACAGGTTAAGCTTGCCAGCTGCATTTGCCGCAGCCGCTGCGGTCTCACAGGAGCAAAACATGCCAATTGAACGAGTGTTACCTGGTCAGCGTTATTCTGAAGCCGTGATTGCCGGTGGTTTTATTTTCTGTGCCGGCATGGTGCCTCATCAGACCGATAGCGATATTGTCGCCCAGACCCGCGATGTGCTGGCGCAACTCGATCAGCTGTTAGCCAGCTGCGGCACTGATAAAACCGCCATTGTCGATGCGGTGATTTACTTAGCAGATATGGCCGACTACAACGGCATGAATATGGCTTGGGATCAGTGGGTGGCGTCAGGTCAGGCGCCAGCAAGGGCCACTGTAGAAGCCCGGCTGGCAGATCCGGCCTGGAAAATTGAAATTAAAGTCACAGCTTATCGCGGTTGAGTCTTTGCTGCTGCGCTGGCGGCCACTGCAGCTTTGGCCGTACTGACCTCAGTGGGCGCTGCTGCTGACTGCGTCAGCGCCTGAAACTTCTCACTCTGGCCAAAAATTTGTGCAAATTGCGCTGCAGTCATCTGCTGTTTGTCAGTCACTGCTGCAGTTGCCGCCGCCGGATTGGTGGCATCACAATCTTTGGCATATAAAGTGCGGGCTATCGCCCACTCCGCTTTAATCATGGCGCCCATCAGCGCGGTATGACCCCGTTTATCGCGCAGGCAAGCATCAGCCCCAGCTGTTAATAACAATTGCACTGCTTCAGCCTGACCGGAATATGCCGCGACCATTAGCGCCGTGTAACTTTGTGGATTGGTAGCATTGACCGGGTAACCTGCCGCAACAAAATACTGTAACACACTGATTTCACCGGTTCTGGCGGCGGCAAAAAAATACTGCTGCAATTGCGCCGCCTGCGCTGCAGTGGCGGCTGTAGTCGCGGTTCCCTCAGTCTGCGGCGCCGCTTGCACACTCAAAGTCAACCATACCAAAGCACTCAACAGCACTCGATTGCACATCTTCATCACGTTCTCCGCCTAAAATGCCTGCGAAACTCACTCTTTTTTTGCAGGAAAGAGCCACCGAGTTTCGCAGGACTTGCAACTTCACCAGACTAAAACAACCGTCCTGCCGGTCGCGCCTTGCATATCTTCAGGTTAGAGTTTGCTGGCCAGTTGCTGCACCAGCGTCAACTCACCCTGCACCGCTTGGGTCAGCGCCTTGCCATAATCGGCGTCGGCTTTATAAAAATGCGACAACATGATGTGTTTGGTGTTGCTATCCCGCACTGCGGACAAGTCAGCCGCCAGGTTACGCACCAGATTTTGCTGCGCTTGTTTACTCAGACCGCGGTAAAAAGCACCGGCCTGACTGAAGTTGTCGGTTTTAGCAATCATCTGCTGCTGCACTGTGCCGCTTAACACAGTGTTGGCGGCTCTGGCTGCTGGCAAACTGGCTTTCGGCTCCAGCCGGCTCGGTTCGTAATTGACATTCGAAGTCCGGTTGCCGTAGTTCATCGACCCATCCTGATTGTGACTCACCACCTCGACTAAAGGCCGGTTAATGGGTAACTGCTGATGGTTGGCCCCCAACCGGTATAACTGGGTGTCGCTGTAAGAAAAAATCCGGCCTTGTAATAAACGGTCTTCCGAAGGTTCAATGCCAGGCACCAGATTGGCTGGCGCAAAAGCCGCCTGCTCAGTTTCCTGGAAGAAATTGGCTGGCATCCGGTTCAGCGTCATAGTACCGACTTTCACTTCCGGTACCCCAGGCCAGATTTTGGTGGCATCCAGCGGATTGAAGCTAAAATCATCCAATTGCTCCGGCGTCAGGATCTGAATATGCAAATCCCACTTTGGATAATTACCGGCATTGATTTCTTGATATAAATCCCGCGTCAGGTGATTAAAATCCATCGCCTGGACTTTACTGACCTGAGCTTGATCCAGGCTACGAATGCCCTGCTGACTGCGCCAGTTAAACTTCACATAACGCACTTCACCTTTAGCGTTGATGAATTTGTATGCATGCACGCCAAAACCGTCCATTTCACGGTAACTGGCCGGAGTCCCCAGATCGGAATAAACCTGCGTCAGCATATGGGTCGACGCCGGGTCATTCGACATAAAATCAAACACCCGGTTTGGGTCCTGCAGATTGTCTACTGGTGATGGTTTTAACGAATGCACCATATCGGGAAACTTGATGGCATCGCGGATAAAAAACACCGGCAGATTGTTACCCACTAAATCCCAGTTGCCCTGATCGGTATAAAATTTGGTGGCAAAACCACGCGGATCCCGCAGAGTTTCCGGGCTGTGATTGCCATGGATCACGGTGGAGAACCGGACAAAGACAGGCGTCTTTTTGCCAGCTTCAGCAAATAAACTGGCTTGCGTGAGCTCAGGGATCGCCTTGGTCAGCACAAATTCACCATGGGCACCGGTACCACGGGCATGCACCACCCGCTCCGGAATACGTTCACGGGCAAAACGTTGTAATTTCTGAATCAAATGCACATCTTGCAATAACACGCTGCCATTCGCTCCTGCGGTCAGCGAATTCTGATTGTCACCAACAGCTGCACCATTATCTTTGGTCAGGGTCTGGGCGGATAACGAAAAGCTGGCCATTACAGCTATCGCGATTAAAGTGGGTTGTTTCATAATTTGTCCTCTGTCTGGGTCAGCTCTTTCCTGCCAGCGCAGATTAAGACAAATCAAACATCCTTTAAAATGATTAAACCAATACGCCACAATCCATTTAAACGATTAAAATAAAACCTTTGTTTCCATCCCGGTGAAAACTTGCAGAATATTTGATTTAAAAATGATTAAAAATTTACTTTTAAAGCGACCTGTTTACCGCTTTGCCAGTTCCCGTTAGTTTCGAAGGGTCCAGTTCGGACTTTAACCAGGGAGCCAACCATGAAGATCGCTTTGAAACTACTGATGATTTCGACTTTATTGCTGACAACACAGGCTTATGCAGATCATGTGTCTTGTCTGATTAGTGGTACACCGACCCAACAACACCTCACCCCTGATTTCTGCTCCAGCACGGTTAATGTGTCGCAGCCAGGCGTGTTATTTCAGTTTGTTGGCAGTAAGCCAGTGGCTGAAGTGCAATGGAGTTATAATTCAGAGCCGGGCCAACAGTGGAATTGCGGTACTGCCACCCAGTGTTATGTCGATTTTCGCCGCTATCAGCAAGGTAGCATGCATGAAGTGACAGCTTGCGTGACGCGGGTGCTCTACCGGGATAATACCTGGGAAAATGTCAATCATTGTGCCACCGGCATGTTTTCCGGTTATGGCGGACCAGGTGATTTTTAACCTGAATTAAGATACCAACCGCCACGCGCTGGATAACTCACACTGAGCTCCAGCGCTGCACGGCTAGTACTTCATATTTTACAAGCACCACCGGCACAATCATCTTCGTCCGGTAACGCAGCAGCGGCAGCAGCGGCCTGATCAGCCAGTTCCTGTTGCCTGGCATTGTTTTCGATGGCGCTATCAAAGTCCAGATGGTCTAAATCAAAGTCAAATTCACTCATATTTTCAGCTCCGGTTGGCCATCAGCGACAGATGGCATGGGTTGAGGCCAGCATTAGCCTTGGTGATCGTCGGTAGGGTGTTGGGCCGCAACTAATTGCTGCACCTGCAGTTCCAGCGCTTCTAATTTTTCGCGGGTGCGTAACAACACCTGGCGCTGCACATCAAATTCTTCTCTGGAGACAAAATCCAGTTGGCTCAGTTTGGCCTGTAATACCGCTTTTACTTTCGCTTCCACATCATCAGCTACTTCACGGAATTTTGGCGGGATAGCCGAACCAATCTGGCGAGCCATTTCTTCAATTTTTTTCGGATCTAACATGATGCTTCCTCAGGTTGCCGCAAAGTAAAAACACATTCTACGAGCCTTGATGGCGACAGGCGACCATTATTTCAAGCCAATGCGATGGAATTCGCGCTCCAAGTCCGCGCGAGCGGGCCTCGACCCGGTTACATCCGAGCTAGCCGGAGATCTGACTCGACCCGGCCTCATCCCGGTTGCATCCGAGCTTGCCGGAGATCTGACTCGACTCAGAGCGCAGTTGCTGGGTTGTGGGCATGTTGGCCGTGACTACGATCGTGACCACGAGGCTCTGGTGCACCGATACCGTAGGTCTGACTCGACCCGGAGCGCAGCTGCGGGGCAGTCGGACATTTTTGGTCGTGACCACGACGGGGTTTTCTTCAGCTTGCAGCTGGCTGTTTTTTAAAAGCTTTCGCCAAAAACATTGCGATGCCAGGAGCTTTGTTTCTGGAGATATATTGACAGCCAAGTATTTATGCAACATATTGCGCAATGTGTTGCATACAAGGATAATTTCAATGAAAGAACTGAGTTTGTATAAAAGTTATGGCTACAGTTTTATGCCGAAGCTGGCTTTTGATTTCGTCTCCATGATCGAAAAACAAGCAGGTGTTGTCTATCAAAGTATGGGACTCATCATTCCTGTCATTACATCGTCCACTCTTGTACTGATAGCAACCCAGCAAAAAGCCTCTCTACTGGAAATTGCCCGTCGTTTGGACATTCCACACCAATTAGCGGCACAGCGTGTGAAAACGCTCTTAAAACTGCAGGTGATCAGTGCCGATAAAGATAATTCTGATAAACGGCGCACCAACTACCAACTCACCGCACTGGGTCAACAACAACACCAATTGCTCCTCACGTATTTACAGCATGCCGACAAAGTTTTTGCAGCACTTACAATAGAGCTTGGCGTCGATTTGATGGCGGTGTTAACAGCTGCCAACAAGTCATTTGTCGAGCGTCCGTTAACGAGTCGAATTCACCAAGGGGAGCTTCATCATGACTAAATTTTTAGTCGTACTGGCCTTGCTTTTCACTTGGCATGTCAACGCCGATAACACACAGATTATCGATGACGTCGCCAATATTGTTGAGGCACAATTTGTATCTCCAACTATAGCTGCGACAGTCGCTACTGAGTTAAGGCAAGCTGAATTCAAGTCAAAGATGGCGGCTATCAAGGATCCAAAGGAATTCGCCACCAAATTAACGAAAGCGCTCAAAGCCATGTCCGGCGATAACCATATTGGTATCGTGTATTCCCCCACCGACGTGCAAAGGTATCGTATTCGGCAACAAGCAAATACAAACCCGACAGCACAAAAGCAGCAAGCGAGCAATCATGCACAGGAACTGGCAGCTGCTGCAGCCGTGAATTTTGGTATCCAACAAGTAAGACTCCTTGATGGCGATGTTGGTTACCTAGAAATGAGTTATTTTGACGGTTTTGTCGATGAAAGTGCCCCCATGTTTGCAACGGCCATGAATATGCTGGCAGGAGCCAAAATTATTATTTTGGATCTACGCCGAAATGGTGGCGGTAATAGCAGAATTCTGCCGTTGTTTTTAAGTTATTTTTTAGGTCCTGAACCAGTACACTTTGCAACTAAAACAGAACGATGGAATAACTCAACTGAGCTGTTGTTTACCATGTCAAAGGTACAAGGTCAGCGCCACCTCAACAAACCTATTTACATTTTAACCAGTGGCACCACTTTCAGTCTGGCAGAGCATCTGACTTACCATTTACGCGCATTTAATCGTGCCATTGTGGTAGGTGAAAGAACTTATGGCGGGGGCAGAGCTTTTGATCCAATTGTGGTTAATGATGACTTCTATCTCAGAATGCCCAGGGTCGATGTGGTTAATGCACTGACAAAACAGATTTACAAAGAGGGAGAAGGCATTACCCCTGATGTAGAAACAACCTCACAGGCAGCTTTTCATCAGGCCTATTTGTTGGCCTTAAACACCTTGGAAAATCAACAGAAAAATGCCACACAACAACAATACTACCAGTGGGTAAAGCGGATTGTGACAGCTCAAGCCTACCCGGAACAACTGCAATTCCCTTTACCGCAGTTGGTAAAACACCATCGTTTTGCCGATTTTGAATTTGAAATCCGACAGCACGAGCTATGGCTGTCATTTAGAAAGTTACCCTGGGTGAAGTTAATCAATTTAGGTCATGGTTATTTTTATGACGATCGCTCGATCCAACGGCAATTTTCCTTTTTAAAGGAGGAGCATGGCTTTCAACTCAATGTCTACCCTGTGGGAGAACCTGCTATCTCGATAAAAGAAGTCTTTGATTGAGCAATCATATCAATGTCAGCATGTGGCAACCCAGCTGCGCGGCAGTCGGACATTTTGGTCGTGACCACGATCGTGACCACGACGGTGTGGTGCGCCGATACCGTAGGTCTTACTCGACCCGGAGCCCAGCTGCGCGGCGGTCGGACATGTTGGTCGTGACCATGATCGTGACCACGACGGTGTGGTGCGTCAATACCGTAGGTCTGACTCGACCCGGAGCGCAGCTGCGGGGCAGTCGGACATTTTTGGTCGTGACCACGACGGTTTTTTTATCTAGCTTGCCGCTGGCTGATTTTAAAAAGCTTTCGCCTTTGGCGAGTTTCTTTCTTTTGCTTCGCCAAAAGAAAGAAACCAAAGAAAAGGCGACCCCGGATCGTTCGAAAGCCCGCAATAAAATCAATGATTTGAGGCGCTGGCGCAACTCGGCCGCCGCTAGCGTCGGCGACCTCAGACACTCGCCAGCTTAAAACCTCAAACCACTGATTTTAAAGCGGCTCACTCAACGGGGCCAAAACCTTCTTTACCGTTCCCTGAACCACAACTAATGTTTATATCTTGTTGAAGTCAGACAAAAAAGCGGATAGCTTAAAACATCAATTGTCATAAAAAACGACAGCAACTTGCGGGTTCTAAGCCGTTGAAAAATACTTTAGGCGCCAGGAGAGCGATGTGGAATTTCCCGAAGAAGAATGGGTTCTCGTGGAAGGAGAATCTGAAGGGCACCCATTCTTCATTAGTGTGAACGATGGTTTAAAGTACTTTGTCAGTAAATCAGAATATGATTATTGCTTAATCACAACAATTAGACTGGAAGATATGCAAGGCCACCGATTACCAACTGATGATGAAGCTGAAGTTCTGAATCGAATGGAAGATATATTAATTGAAGAGCTTTCCAAAGTTTCAATTCCGCTTGAAGTCGGCAGAGAAACATACTTTGGAGAGCGAGAAATTCTAATTTATTTTACTAGGCTAAAAAATTCTAAAGATACCGTTGATTCGATTTCCCGTAAATTGAATGAATTACGCAGCACACGCTTAGAACTACACCACGACCCGGTATGGAAAAATGCAGCCAGGTATCATGGTTCATAATCAAATGCCTAACAAGATCATGTTGCCGGACTGGTTTTCCGCTACGCTCCAAACCAGCTGCAAATGCGGGCGTTATGTACGGTATTTGCTCAAAGTAAGCTTTAGCCCCGTAAGCGAGCCGCTTTAAAATCAGTGGTTTGAGGTTTTAAAACGCCGAGTGTTTGAGCGGGCTGACGCTAGCAGTCCGCGAGTTGCGGCGTTGCCTCAAACTGCTGATTTTATTGCGGGCTTTCGAGCGATCCGGGGTCGCCTTTTCTTTGGTTTCTTTCTTTTGGCGAAGCAAAAGAAAGAAACTCGCCACAGGCGAAAGCTTTTTAAAACTAACCTGCTGCAAGCAACAAACCCACGTTGTCACGGAAAAAACCAGCCAGCTGCAAGTTAAATAAAACCCCGTATTCACGGCAAAAGCCAAGCCTGCGGCCAGCAAACCAACACGGTTACGTAATAAAAGCCAGCCAGTTTCTGGTAAACTAACAGCCTTCGTACAGCACTGCCTCTGACACCCTCAGCGCAGTGCCTCGGTTCTACCAGCAGCAGGTCAGTGATGAAACTTAATCCGCAACAAGATGCCGCCGTCAAATATATCTCCGGTCCCTGTCTGGTGCTGGCCGGTGCCGGTTCGGGCAAGACCCGGGTTATCACCAATAAAATTGCCTATCTGATTGAGCAATGTGAGATGTCTGCCCGCCATATTGCCGCCGTCACATTTACCAATAAAGCCGCCCGTGAAATGAAAGAGCGGATCAGCCAGCAACTGGATCGCAGTAAATTACGCGGTTTGACGGTCTCGACGTTCCACACCCTTGGGCTTGAAATCATCAAAAAAGAGCATAAAGCCATTGGTTATAAAGCCAATTTCACCTTGTTTGATGACCAGGACAGCATGGCGCTGCTGAAAGAACTGACCGAAGCCGATTTGCAGGGCGATAAAGATTTACTGCGGGCCTTACAAAGCAAAATCTCTAATTGGAAAAATGATTTACTGCTGCCCCCACAAGCGCTGGCGCAGGCGATGGATGCGCAGAGCATCAGTTTTGCCAACTATTATGCTCAGTACGCCCAGCAACTGTGGGCCTATAATGCGCTGGATTTTGACGACCTGATTATGGTGCCTACTTTGCTGTTTGCCGCCAACAGTGAAGTGCGGCAACGCTGGCAACAAAAAATCCAGTATCTGCTGGTCGATGAATATCAGGATACCAATACCAGTCAGTATGAACTGGTAAAATGGCTGGTTGGCGAGCGGCAACGTTTTACTGTGGTCGGTGATGACGACCAGTCGATTTATTCCTGGCGTGGCGCTAAACCACAAAATCTAGTGCTGCTGGGCAAAGACTTTCCGAGCTTAAAAGTGATTAAACTGGAGCAAAACTACCGTTCCTGCGAACGGATCTTAAAGGCCGCCAATATCCTGATCGCCAATAATCCGCATGAGTACGACAAAGCGCTATTCAGTACCTTGGGCTATGGCGTGCCGCTGAAAGTGCTGCCAACCAAACACGAAGAAGATGAAGCAGAAAAAGTGGTGGCTGAAATCATCTCGCATCGTTTTATCAACCGCAGCAATTACAAAGATTACGCCATTTTGTATCGCGGCAATCATCAGGCGCGGGTGTTTGAAAAAGCGCTGATGACCAACCGCATCCCTTATAAAATTTCCGGCGGCACCTCGTTTTTCTCCAGGCCGGAAATTAAAGATGTGATGGCCTATTTACGCTTGCTGGTAAATCAGGATGACGACAATGCGCTGCTGCGCATCATCAACACGCCAAAACGTGAAATCGGCGCCGCCACCTTAGAGCGGATTGGCAGCCTGGCCAATTCGCTGCAGATCAGCTTGTTTGATGCCTGTTGCGCGCCGGAATTATCCGATGAACTCTCCGCCCGCAGCCTAGCGGCAGTGCGTGAGTTTTCCCGCTGGATGGTGGAGCTGGCCGACAATGCGCTGCGGGCTGAACCGGCAGAAGCGGTACGGGATCTGATCCGGCAAAGCCGCTACGAAGCTTATTTATTCGAAAGTTGTGCCAGCCCCAAAGCAGCCGAAATGGCGCTGAAAAACGTCAATGAGTTGTATCGCTGGATCAGCGAAATGCTCAAAGGCGACGCCGATCACGAAGCCATGACGCTGGCCGAAGTCGTCACTAAGCTGACTTTGCGCGATATGATGGAACGCAACGAAAAAGACGATGATGCCGATCAGGTGCAGTTATTAACCCTGCACGCTTCAAAAGGTCTGGAATTTCCTTATGTTTTTATGGTCGGGATGGAAGAAGGCATTCTGCCGCATCAAACCTGTATCGACGAGGACAATGTCGAAGAAGAACGCCGTTTAGCTTATGTCGGTATTACCAGGGCACAACGGGAACTGATTTTTACCTATGCCCGCGAGCGACGCCAGTATGGCGAAGTGGTCAAACCCGAACCAAGCCGGTTTTTACAGGAGTTACCGAGCGATGATCTGGAATGGGCGCAGGCTGCGCCGGTGAAAACGGAAGCTCAGCGCCAGCAAACCGGACTGGCGCACCTGGAAAGATTACGCCAGTTGCTGAAGAAAGACTGAGGATGGATTGGGTTGCAGCAAACTGTTAATTAATCGCCCTTGCATAAAGCAGCCCAATTCCAGTAACAGTTGCCGTACTTCGCCATCATCAACACCATCGGCAATCAGCCGGAATTTGTAACTGTGCGACAGCTGTTGCAGCAATTCCAACACTTGCCGTTTCTGGCTGTTGCGCACCAGACTGCGGCAGAAAGCCGCATCCAGCTTAACAAAATCAAAGGGATACTGAATCAGCAGACCTAATGGCATCGCTTCGGCACCAAAGTTTTCCAACGCCAGCCGCACGCCAAGCCGTTTTAACTGCCCAAGATAATGCAGATTGCTGCTGTTAAGCTTCAGCAGCTCAAATTCAGCAAAACCCAGCGCTAACCGATGGAGCACCGGTTGGTAGGGCTGTAACAGCTTTTGTAATTTGTCAAAATGCAGCGGATTCTGTAAATGCTGGCAGCAAAGCTGCACAGTCACCAGCGCCGGTTGTGGCGCCGTCAGTAGTTGATCCAACAACTGTTGTAATAACTGTAACTCAATGCCGGTCAGTACCCCAGCCTGGGCTGCCTGGCAATTAAAATCTTTCTGCACGCCTAGCTGTGGATGCACCCAAAACACTTTGGCTTCATAAGCCAGGACCTGCGCCTTGTCAGCACAGACGATAGGCTCAAACTCCAGATTAAATTGTTTTTCCGTTAATGCCTGGCGTAACGCCTGTTCCAAATCCAGATCCTGCAACAGACGCATTCGCATGGTATCGGTAAAAATCACAAAGCGGTTACGACCCATAGCTTTGGCCTGGTACATGGCGGCATCCGCATCACGCAACAGATCATCCGCCTGCTGGTATTCAGCTTTGTAACAGGCGATGCCAATACTGGCACCGGAATACAGTTGTTGCCCCTGGAACAGCATCGGTTCTTTCACTGCGGCGATGATCCGGTCTGCCACATCCTCAGCATCAGCATCATCCTGTAACTGGGTCAGCAGCACCACAAATTCATCACCGCCCAGCCGGGCCACTAAGTCATGCTCCCGCACCGTCCGCAGTAAGCGCTGACTTACCTCAATCAGAAAACAATCGCCGGCATGGTGACCCAAAGTGTCATTGATCAATTTAAAGCGGTCGAGATCGATAAACAGCAGCGCAAAACGTAGTTTGCTTTCGCGGTTGCGCAAAGCAAATTGCTGGCGTAACTGCAACATAAACATCTGGCGGTTGGCCAGTCCGGTTAAAGTGTCGTGATTGGCTTCATGGAACAGCTTTTCTTCAATTTTTTTCCGCTCTTCGACCTGTAAGCGCAAGAATAAATTGGTCTGGCGCAATTCGCGGGTGCGTTCGAAAATTTTCCGTTCCAGCTCTTCCTGGTGTTGTTTTTGTTGTTCGGTATTGAGCTTGCGCTGAATGGCCACCGCTATATGCTGCGAAACAAATTTCAGAATATTCAGCTCAGTATCACTGTATAAATAACTGTTGTCATAGGACTGCACGGCAATCACGCCTAGCGCCTGTTGTTCGATTAACAACGGAGCCCCCAGCCAACTGACCGGCAAAGGTGCCGGTTGTGGCTCCTGCACCAGGCGTAATACTTCACCCTGCTGCACCAGCAACTCAGATAATTCGCGGTTAATCAGCCGGGCTTCACCCACCCGTAACACATATTCGGTGAAGCCTTTGCGCAACGGCCTTTCCTGTGCCGGTGGTGAGTACTGGTCCAGATAAAAAGGGAAGCTGAGTTTTTTCCCGTCTTCATCCAGCAAAGCGATATAGCAATTATCAGCCTGCATTAAACCCGCCAGGATTTGCTGCACCTGGCGGTAAAATCCCGCCATATCACTGTTATTGGCTGTTAATTCAGAAATTTTATATAAAGCTGCCTGCAATTTTTCGGCATTGGTCCTTTCGCGGATTTCCCGCTGCAACGACTGATTAATATTCTGCAGTTGCCGAGTTCTTTCCCGGACTGTCACTTCCAGTAATTCCCGGCTGGTCACCCGGTCAATCGCAGTCAGGGTATGACCAGCAATGGCAGACAGCAGGTCGACATCACGCTGGCGGTAATGATAGGAATTGTCATACAGTTGTACGGCCATCACCCCAATCAACTGCTGGCCACGACATAACGGAACGCCCAACCAATGATGGCTGGGAGTGCCTTGCGACTTGATCTCACCGGCTTGCAGCAATTGCTGGAATAACTGTTCATCACAAAGTAAATATTTTTTCTGTCTGGCGACATAACCTGTCAGACCATTGGCAAACACTTCGGTATCAATACCGCTGGCATCCAATTGATCTTTTTCATCAGAGAAGTATTCCAGCCTGAAATGACCGGACATCGCATCCAGCAACACCAGATAAAAGTTATCAGCCGGCAGATATTGATTCAGCAGACTGTGGATCGCCGGATAAAATTCCGACATTTCAGTCAGGGTGCTGGCAAGCTCTGATAAATTCAGCAAGGCACGCTGCACGGCACAAGCATCACGGTAACGCCCAAGCAATAGCTTCAGCCGCCGAAGCTGCGCAACTGTCGAAACCGGTTTATGACGGGTTTGAGTTTGTTCCTTCAACTGGCGCTCTTTTTATAGTTATGGGCCCGGTGTTGGACCTTGGATGAAAGCGCCTCTATTATGCACAAAGATTAAGCAGAAAAAAGCCTTTCTTGCAGCCATTGTTGGTGATTTTTAGACAATTTTGTTCTTAAGTGTTGACAAAAAAAACTAACAGACTGGTAACAAAGGGCAGAACAGCTGGTAAACCCCACCATCATACAGATCCAGACACTGGCAGAGACAAAAAAGCCCGCAAGCAGCGGGCTTTTGGCAAGCTTCAGACTCAGACGCCTTCAGTCATAAACTTAATAGCATCAACAATTTCGTCATCAGAACAATCAGCACAAGTACCACGCGGGGGCATAGACCGGATCCCTTCGATGGCGTGTTTCTTCAGGACATCTAAACCCTGAGCCAGACGTGGTTTCCAGGCAGCATCCCCTTTTTTCGGTGCATCTAATGCACCAGTGCCGTGACAAGCAAAACAAGCGGCCTGATAGACCTGTTCACCGGTACGTGGCCCCGTAGGTTTGGCAACCACTGGCTCAGCGCCAGCTAAATAGACCTGGCCGACAGGCGCGATGCGTTGTTTCAGTGCATCCGCAGCAGTATCATCAGTGCTCGCCTGAGCGGCCAGGGCTGAACAGAATAACGCCAGTACAAATGTGATTTTTTTCATTGATCGGGATCCCCGGTGATTAAGCCGCACAAATTCTGGGGTATTATAGCCCTGCCTGTACAAAGAGTGAAAGCCCCTCTGCATACTGTATCATCCGCGGACCATTACTGCTGTAGATCAGGCAACGGGCGGGCTACTTTTAATCGGCCTGTTCACTGAAAAAAAGCGCTCCTGAACAAATTTATTTTAGCTTTTTCACTTTGCAAAAGCTGGCTTTGTGGTAGTCTATTCAGCCATTCATCACCGCCCATGCGAGTCTTTACTGCGGGCAGATGACGTGGGAAAAAAACTTTCCACAACAGGAAGTACAAAATAATAACCAGGGTCTTTGCAGTTTACCCCTCGTTTTTTAAATTGATTATCAATGACTTAGCCGTAACCACATGCCTCATCACCCAAGGTAGGCACACTGTTGTCTGGCATTTTTTTCACAAACATATCCACACTTTATCCACAATTTGCAGCTTTAATCCTTGCTGGCTGAAATTCGGCTATTGTGGCATTCTTAATGAAAAATCACTGGAGCCACGCTCATGGTCCAAATTCCTGCTGATCCACTGATCCTGGTGGATGGTTCGTCTTATTTATTTCGTGCTTATCATTCGCCACCGCATCTGACCAATTCTAAAGGTGAAGCCACAGGTGCCATTTATGGCGTGGTGAACATGTTGAAAAGCTTGTTGCGGCAGTACAATCCAAGCCAAATGGCTGTGGTGTTTGATGCCAAAGGCCCGACCTTTCGCAACACCATGTATGCAGAGTACAAAGCCCATCGTCCGCCGATGCCGGATGACCTGCGCAGTCAGATTGAACCGCTGCATCAAATTATTCATGCGCTTGGCTTGCCACTGCTGTGCATCAGCGGTGTTGAAGCCGACGACGTGATTGGCACGCTGGCCACACAGGCCAGTGCCATTGGCCGTCACGTATTGATTTCCACCGGCGATAAAGATATGGCACAACTGGTGGATGGTCATGTCACGCTGATTAATACCATGACAGATACCTTGCTGGACCCGGCCGGTGTCAAAGAAAAATTTGGCGTTGGCCCTGAACTGATTATCGACTTTCTGGCGCTGATGGGTGACAAAGCCGACAATATTCCGGGTTTACCTGGCGTGGGCGAAAAAACGGCGCAGGCGCTGTTGCAGGGCTTGGGTTCAATCGACACTTTATATCAGCAACTGGATGACATTGCTGCGCTGGGTTTTCGTGGCAGTAAAACTATCGCCGACAAAATGCGCGAATTTGAGTCGCAATTACGTTTGTCTTATCAGTTGGCCACCATCAAAACCGATGTGGCGTTGCCGCTGCAACTGAATGAACTGCATCTGCAAAGCCCGGATTACGCTAAACTGGCTGAGTTATATCAGCAATGCGAATTTAAACGCTGGCTGGCTGAAGTGAAATCAGCAGAAACGATTAATACCGTCCGCCCTGCCGTGGGTGCCAGCAGCAACAGTGACGCTGACGACAGCACGCCGCAGACGCAGCCTGCCCAGATTGCGACTGATCGCAGTCGATATCAGACGGTGCTGACCGAGCAACAACTGGCAGAATTGCTGGCGCTGTTACAACAAACCGAGCTGGTGGCTGTGGATACTGAAACCACCAGTCTGGACTATATGCAGGCAGAGCTCGTTGGTATTTCGGTCGCGACGGCACCAGGCCAGGCCTGGTATATCCCGGTTGGCCATGATTATGTTGGCGCACCGCAGCAATTGGATCGGGACTGGGTGCTGGCCCAGTTGAAACCCTGGTTGGAAGACGACAGCAAGGCCAAAGTCGGCCAGAACCTGAAATATGATATGAGTGTACTGGCCAGCTACCAGATCCGACTGGCGGGTGTACGCTTTGATACCATGCTGGAATCTTATGTGCTGAACAGCGTCGGCTCCCGCCATGATATGGACAGCCTGGCACTGAAGTATCTCGGTCGCAGCACCATCAGCTTTGAAGACATCGCGGGCAAAGGGGTAAAACAGCTGACGTTTAACCAGATTGAGTTAGACAAGGCGGCCGAATATGCGGCGGAAGACGCCGATATCACCTTGCAACTGCATCTGGCGTTATGGCCACAAATTGCGGCAATTCCGGGCTTGCGGGCCGTATTTGAGCAGATAGAAATGCCATTGCTACCGGTGTTATCCGAGATGGAGCGTGGTGGGGTGAAAATTGATGCGGCCTTGTTACAGCAACAAAGCATTTATCTGGCAGAACGGATCAGCCAGTTAGAACAACAGGCACATGCACTGGCTGGCAAAGCGTTTAATTTGTCTTCACCAAAACAGCTGCAGGAAATTTTGTTTACTGAACAAGGTTTACCCGTGCTGAAAAAGACGCCAACCGGGATACCGTCAACGGCGGAAGAAGTGCTGGCTGAACTGGCAGAAAATTATGAATTGCCCAGGGTCATCCTGCAGCACCGCACTATTGCTAAACTGAAGTCCACTTATACCGATAAGTTGCCACTGAGCGTCAACAGTAACACGGGCCGGGTCCATACCTCTTATCATCAGGCGGTTGCGGCCACAGGCCGACTCAGTTCGACCGAGCCGAACTTGCAGAATATTCCGATCCGCACTGAAGAAGGCCGCCGTATCCGGCAAGCTTTTATAGCCGACGCCCGAATGCAGATTATGGCGGTGGATTACTCCCAGATTGAGCTGCGGATCATGGCGCATTTGTCCAAAGATCAGGCGTTATTGGATGCTTTTGCACAGGGACTGGACATTCACAAAGCCACAGCTGCTGAAGTTTTTGGTGTCAGTCTGGCAGAGGTCACGGCAGAACAACGCCGGCGCGCCAAAGCGGTGAATTTCGGGCTTATTTATGGCATGTCGGCTTTTGGTCTGGCCAAGCAGCTGGATATCAGCCGGGGTGAAGCTCAGCATTATGTCGATACCTACTTCGCCCGCTTCCCAGGCGTGCTGAACTATATGGAAAGCACCCGGCAGCAGGCTCATACCCAAGGTTATGTCGAAACCCTGTTTGGTCGCCGCTTATATTTGCCGGAAATTAACAGCAAAAATATGGCGCGGAAAAAAGGTGCTGAGCGCGCAGCTATTAATGCGCCGATGCAAGGCACTGCAGCGGATATTATCAAAAAAGCCATGCTGGCAGTGGCAGCATGGCTACCGCAACAAGAAGCGGGCACTATCCGGATGATCATGCAGGTACACGATGAACTGGTGTTTGAAGTCGCGACAGACAAGCTGGTCAGTTACCGACAACAAATTATTGATTTAATGCAGCAGGCGGCTGTGCTGGCAGTGCCATTACTGGTTGAAGCCGGCACCGGTGCCAACTGGGATCAGGCACATTAACTTTTCAGCAAAGAAGTTACTGCGACCACGGAACTTTTTGTCAGGGCAGCCGTCTTATCTGGCGTGACATGCCCAAATCCTGGTATCCCTTTACAGCCTCTGCCAAACAGAGGCTTTTTTTTATCTGTACGGACGGTACGGACGTGCGGTCGGAACCGAGCAAGGCCGATAGCTGTAAGGGTTGGTCAAGATGCTGAAGCTCATCGCAGGGCATCGCAGATTCGTTGCTTTGCCGCGTCCCTATCTGCTGCAGTCTCAATCCGCCCCAACACTGCTTGCGCCCTTGCCAAACGTCATCTAGTTACCATTGTTGTCAAATTCAACCGCAAAATCGACTTATTGTAGTTTTATTACGAAAATCGCTTGCTTTTTGAACTAAGCTCAGTAGAATTAAATTTGTAGGGTACAGAGGTAAGATGTTCTATCTTTCGACATATTACGGTGGTTTCATCGTTATATGTATAGAAAGTAGGCTTTTTTAGCCGCCCCACTGCTTGCAGTGGGGCGTTTTTTTTATCTAAATCCTGTAAATTTACTAGATTTTTTAGAGCAAATACTTCAAACATTGAAAAAGTTGTGTATAATGGCGACGTCTTGCTAGCAAGACACCCTGTTGATTTGAAATTATTGATAGCTTCTCCCCGTTTGCTATGCCGGCCTCTCTCTGAGATGCCGGTTTTCTTTTTTTGGGGGATTGCGAATTATTGGCTGTATCAGAGTGGATGACAACAGCAGTCTTGAGCTGATAAAACCGGCACGAGAGATAAACTGCTCAAAGGGGACAGTGGAAACAACGGCTTTGTTTCCACTGTGATGTGAGAGGACTAACGACTCTTATTCAGCACCCGACTCTTCAGCGGCGCTTTCATCACGACTGTACCAGCTGTCCAGCACCTGCTCCAATTCGGTCAGACCTTGTTTGCTCAAAGAACTGAAGGTATGAACAGTCACATCCCCCATAAAAGCCAAAGAGGCTTCCCGCACTTCTAACAAGGTTTTTTTCCGTGGTCCCGGGCTCAGCTTGTCAGCTTTGGTCAGCAGTAATAACACCGATAAATTACTTTGCACCGCCCAGTGGATCAGCTGTTGATCCAAATCTTTCAGTGGATGACGGATATCCATCAGCACCACCAGACCTTTCAGGCTCTGACGTTTCATCAGGTACTCACCTAATGATTTCTGCCATTTTTCTTTCACCGCCAGCGGCACTTTGGCAAAACCATAGCCAGGCAAATCGATCAGTCTTTTTTCATCGGCCAGCCGGAAAGTATTGATCAATTGGGTCCGACCAGGCGTTTTACTGGTTCTGGCTAAACTGTTTTGCCGGGTCAGGGTGTTTAAAGCACTGGATTTACCCGCATTAGACCGCCCGGCAAACGCCACTTCAATGCCGGTATCAGGCGGCAAAGCGTTGATATCTGGGGCACTGGTTAAAAAACTGGTCTGCTGATAATTAAATTTTGCTTTGTACACAACTCACTCCGGCGTCAAATTTGGCTATAGTGTAGCGGATCTAGTTGATCTGAAGAAGCATTAGCCGCATGAATGGGATTTTATCTGGCTTAGATTCGTGTAAAATAGACATAAATACTAGGGTTATTATCTTTTGTACCTCATCACCGTGGGGGCAAGCTGAACAGAGACGGATAAACATGAGAAAATTAGCACTACCAGTCATGCTGTTATTAGGGTTGGTCGGCCAGGCCGCAGCAACAGAAGGCAATATTGAAGCGGGTAAAGCAAAGTCTGTAACCTGTGCTGCCTGTCATGGTCCTGATGGCAATAGTCCAACCGATATGTACCCTAAAATTGCGGGCCAGCATGCTGGTTATATTTTTAAGCAATTAAAAGAATTTAAACTCGGCGCCAGTACAGGTGGTAAAGAGGGCAGAAATAACGCCGTGATGGCAGGTATGGTGGCAGCATTATCTGAACAGGATATGCACGACTTGGCAGCTTATTACGCCAGTCAAACGATGAAAGCAGGCACTACTCCGGAAGATGTGGTAGAAGCTGGCCAGAAATTATTCCGTGGCGGTGATATGCAACGGGGCATTGCAGCATGTATCGCCTGTCATGGTCCACGTGGTGTCGGTCATAGCCTGGCGAATTTCCCGAAAATTTCTTTCCAGCACGCCGCTTATATCAAAACTCAACTGGAATCTTTCCGCAACGGCAGCCGCGCCAACGATATGAACGGCATGATGCGGGATGTGGCGAAGAAATTAACTGACGAAGATATCGAAATTTTATCGAAATATCTGGGTGGTCTGCACTAAGTAGTGCATGCAGCATTCAAATGCGCACAGCTAAAAAACCGGCAAAATTTGCCGGTTTTTTTATCACTTTGATTCTGTGCCAACCACGGCGAAACAAACACAGCAGCTCAACCCTAGCTGTGACTACGCGCGCTGTGACTCTTCCATACTGATCATAAAAAAGCTGCAGTAGCAAACTGAAACGATTCAGTTACATTCAGGCGATTTTCCAAGATGAACTCGTGTGAGATATATCTCACAAATAGCGTAAGAAAATGGCCTGTAATATCCGTACAAAAATCACGCAAAACAAATAATGACTCACTAAGTGACTGATTTAAATAGATGGTTGAAAATGGTTCATTTTTTCGGCAATTTTTTTTCTCCAACGGTATTGCCATTCAATTTAAATAGAGTAAATTAAACCCCGTTACAGTTAGTAACATGTTTACAAAATGGAAGTTGTGCACGGACAGCATCAGTGCTTAGGTACATTCAATGTGACGTCATCAATGATGTCAGCGTTTTTAACGCACCAGGGATGAAGAAAAAAGTATTAGGACGATCGCGAATAATGATCACTACATGGAAGTGACCTAACAATATAGGGAAACTATCCAGACAGGGTGTCTTACGTAAGTCAGGATGAACTAAAAATATTCGCACCTGTCGGTGCAACCTTGAACGGCAGTAAGCTTCGCTTGCTGCCGTTTTGTTTTATCTGCTGTGTACTCGCCTGCACTGTCACCGGCGCGGCAATAACAACCCGGAATGCATCAAGTCAGACTTGCTAGATGCATGGCCCAGGCTGTACAAGATGAGGACAGATGGGCGTTCTAAACAGCAGTTTTCAGTGAACTGCGGAAATACATAGGCAGCAGCCACAAAACTGGTTAAAATACGCGCCCTTTTCTACAGGTAGACATTATGACTCGCAAAAAAAAATCACGTACTTCCGGCCAAATCGGTATTCGGCATAAACCCACTGCAGAAGCCCGCCAGGATCGTGACCGTCCTGTAGAAAGTAAGAAAAAAGGTGCTGGTTTAAAATCTGGTAGCCGTAATTCAGTACAAGCTGAAGTAAAAACCGGCGCTGGTAATCAGAATAAAGATCCGCGTCATGGCAGTAAAAAACCAATAGCGCTGGTCGTCACTCCGGCAGAGCAGAAATTACTGACCCCGACCACTCAGCCAAAAGCATTATTAGCGAAAGCCAAACCAGTTGAAATTCCGCCACAAGTGGAACTGGAACAAATTGAGCAGGATGAAAAACTGCAGGCCTTGCTGGAAAAAGTTGAGCAAGGTGACATTCTGACCGGGAAAGATGCCAAGTACTTCAACGCCAAAACAGCCCGTCATGCCGAATTACTGACCCTACTGGGTCTGGATGATGACGAAGACGAGGATAACGCTGACCTGGACGAAGCAGAAGATTTGGATCCACTGAGTAAACTGGAACAAGTCGACTGGCGTAAAGATCTGCTGGGTGAATAACTTCGGGTGATAACAGCAATGTGGACAGCTTTGATCGCGCTGGCAGTATTGATTGTCGCTGCGCTGGCGTTTTATCTCGGAACTTTACTATTCCGACTGAAACAACAGCAGCAACTGCAACAACAAGCTTTACAGGCGCAACAACAAAAACAGGCCGAACATCAGCAATATCTGCTCGACAGTATCCTGCTGATTGGCAAAGCCACGTTGGAACAACAGTGTGAGCCATCGGAAGCCGCCTTACGGATTTGGGTGTTGCTGGAAAACCTGCAAGCGGATTTAGCCACAGCCGAACGCTGGCCATCTTTGTTTGCGATGTACGATTGTGTCAAAGCGATGCCGACCCATGAGGCGCGTAAACAAACCGATAAAAAGGAAATACGCCGGTTGGACCATATTCGCCAGCAGCGTGAAATCGAATTAAAAAGCGGTATTGAACAGGATATTCGCGGTTTGCTGACACAGTTACAACAACGCCACTAAAAGATATGCTAACCAGACCGCCTGCCCTCCGGCGGTCTGCGTTGCTCAAACAGCCCATTTACTGTTTGTAAATCACCCCGGCTTTCATCACAAAACTGACTTTGCCCATCACTTGAATGTCTTGCAGCGGATTGCCTGGCACCGCAATGATGTCGGCAATTTTACCGGCTTTTAAGCTACCCAGGCTATCGGCAATCCCCAACAAGCGGGCACTTTCAATAGTGGCACTGTGCAGCGCGGTCATTGCAGGCATGCCAGCTTCGGTCATAAAAACAAATTCTTGCCAGTTATCCCCATGCATACCAACCCCGGCATCAGTGCCAAAAGCGATTTTGACGCCGGCTTTATAAGCACGGGCAAAGGTTTGTTGAATTAATGGCCCAATGGCTGCCGCTTTTACCCGCACCATTTCCGGAAAATAGCCCGGCACTTTAGCCTTTTCCGCGACATAACGACCAGCGCTGATGGTTGGCACAAAATAAGTGCCGTGTTGTTTCATCAGTGCCATCGTTTTGTCATCCATAAAGGTGCCGTGTTCAATCGAGGTTACCCCGGCTTTAATCGCCCGCTCCATCCCCTCTTTGCCGTGGGCATGCACTGCCACCGTAAAACCATAATCCTTCGCCGTTTCAACAATAGCGGCTAATTCATCATCTTTGAATTGCGGATTCATGCCACTTTTAGCCACGCTGAGTACACCGCCGGTGGCGGTAATTTTGATCAAATCGGCGCCTTCTTTATAGCGTTGCCGTACCGCTTTGCGGGCTTCTTCGGCCCCATTGATCACCCCTTCAGCCGCCCCGGGATCTCCCATCCGCTGATAGGCCACCCCATTGGTCGGATCGGCATGACCACCCGTGGTGGCAATAGATTTACCGGCAGTAAAAATACGAGGTCCATTGACATGACCGGCCGTAATGGCTTTTCGCAGCGCCACGCTGACCAGATGACTATCCCCCAGCTCCCGCACTGTGGTAAAACCGGACATTAAGGTTTTATTGGCATAAGTTGCACCGCGCAATGCAATATCAGCTTCATTTAAGGTAAAACCTTCGCTGTAACTGGTCGGGCTGCTTTGGTAAGAGAAATGGGTATGCATATCCATCAGACCTGGTAGCACCGTATGCTGACTCAAATCAACCAGTTGATCACCGGCCGCCGGCTGGCGAAAGCCAGCTTCGATGGCAGTAATTTTATCACCGTCCACCACCAGCGTTTGTTTGGTTAACACTTGTGTACCCTCTGCGGTAATCACAGTACCGGCATGGATCAGCGTGGCCGCCGGGGCCAATATCGGCAGTAAGGCGCTGCCAAGGACTAAGGTCGTCAGTTTTTTCATCATCATTCCTGGAATTATTGACAGCGACATTGGCTGCGCTTTCATTGTGTTGGATCAAAACCTAATTAATCACAGAGCTTATACTGCCACCAGCAAAGTAGAGGCGAATGCGATATGAACACGATGATATGGGACGAAGCACTGCTGCAAAAGTATAATGTCAAAGGCCCCCGCTACACCTCTTATCCGACGGCATTGTTGCTGCGAAGCGGTTTTCAGCCAGCAGCAGCCCTGCAAGCTTTACAGCAAACCGGGCCGGACCTCAGTCTTTATCTGCATGTGCCTTTTTGCCGGCAGCTGTGTTATTACTGTGGCTGTAATAAAGTCATTAGTCGTGACCAAAGCAAAGCTGACCGCTACCTGGATGCGCTGGAACAGGAAATGGCGTTTTATCAGGCTGCCACTGCCAGCAAACAGGTCGTTCAGCTGCATTTAGGCGGCGGCACCCCGACTTATCTGGATGAAACCCAACTGCGGCATTTAATCAAATTATTGCGCCGTTATTTCCGTGTTAGCCCGCAAGCCAGCCTCAGTATCGAAATCGATCCACGCAGTTGTGACCTGGAAAAACTGACTTTATTACGTGAGCTTGGTTTTAGCCGGGTCAGTTTTGGCGTGCAGGATTTTGATCCGCTGGTGCAGCAAAGCATTAACCGGCGACAAAGTTATCAAATGGTCGCTGAACTGGTCACGGCTAGCCGTCAGCTCGGGTTTCGTTCAGTCAACCTGGATTTAGTCTATGGCCTGCCACATCAACAGCCAGCTAGTTTTGCCGACACCTTGCAGCAAGTGTTGAGTCTGGATCCGGATCGGATTTCGTTATTTAGTTATGCCCATTTACCGGAGCGGTTTGCGGCGCAGCGCAAAATTCCGCCGCAGACATTGCCGGACGGTCAAACAAAACTGGCACTGCTGGCGTTGGCGGTGGACACGTTACAACAAGCGGGTTATCAGGCGATTGGCATGGACCATTTTGCCAAACCTGAGGATCCGCTGGCCGTGGCACAACAACAAGGCCAGCTCAGACGAAATTTTCAGGGTTATACCGCAGATAATAGCGATGCCTTGCTCGGGTTGGGTGTTTCAGCCATCAGTCAGGTTGGCAATCAAATCTGGCAACAACAAAAAGATTTAAACCTGTATTACCGAGCGTTGGCGGAGCAAGGTCATAGCCTGGATAAAGGCATGCAACTGAGTCTGGACGATCAAATCCGGGCCGACCTGATTGCGGCCCTGATGTGTAATTTCCAACTCGACAGCCGGGCTTTTGCTGACAAGTGGCAACTGAATTTTGCCGACTACTTTGCGCACAGCCTGCAACAATTGCAATCTTGCCAAACCGATCAACTGGCACAATGGCAAGGTGAGGTATTACAGGTGACTGCCCGCGGCCGACCTTGGGTGCGGGTGATTTGCGCCTGTTTCGACGCTTATTTACTTGATCAATCGCAGAATTATTCCAAGGTGATTTGAGGCTTTTGCCATAGCAACAGCCTCAAATCAGCGCTGTTGCTTCATCTTCCGGCTCGGCCATGGCCACAATGGCCTGATAGCGGCCACTTGGCAGCACATAATACTGTCCTGTTGGCAGCGTTTTTAGCTCCGCTTGCGCCGCCAGCCGATAATAACAAGCGCGGCTGAACTTGGCGGTCAGCCCCCTTGGTAATTGCAAATAAGGCAATAACATCCCCGTCACAGGTTCTGGCTGCAATTGCAGTGGATATTCAGATCCGATTAAGTAAAGCTGATCTAAATTATCGCGCACTTGCAGTTGCGGCCCTTCAGCGCTGTCCTGCCATTGCCAGTCGACCAGTAAAAATGGCGCATCATCGACCTGGATCCGCACCGATTCAGCCGGCGTGGTCAGCAAATATGCCCCCTGCTGACAATGCAACACTGAGCTGAATAACTTCACCAGTTCAAGCCGCTGGATCGGACTGCTTTGATACAACCATTGACCATCGCGGGTGATCTGCAGTGGGATATCACCACAAAACGGTGGTTGCCAATGGGCGGGTGGCCATGGCTCAGACTCTGTGCTGCGATTGAGAAGCTGTTGTTGCAGTTGCTGCAAATCCATGGAACCATTCTCAGGCTGACCAAACATTGCAGCAGTTTAGCAGATCGATAGGATAGCGGAACCATCAGCTAAACCGCGAGCTAGTTCAGCATCGCAGCGGCGGCTGACATGTCGCTGCCTGACTTTTTACCATAGGAGAATTCACGTGTTAGAACAATCCATCAGTTACCTGACGAAAAATCAGGACTTCATCATAGCTTTCGGTCTGAAACTGCTGGTTGCTATTGTTATTTTTTATGTTGGTCGCTGGGTCGCGCTCGGCGTGTCACAACTGGTCAGCAAAGCCTTGTTATTACGCAAAGTAGACCGGGCTGTTGTTTCTTTTATTGCCAGTATTATTTATGCAGCGGTGCTGATCGCCTTTGCGCTGATTGCTTTATCGCATCTGGGGATCCAAACCGCGTCTTTTATTGCCATTCTGGGTGCTGCTGGTTTAGCTGTGGCCTTGGCCTTACAAGGCTCGTTATCTAATTTTGCCTCGGGCGTACTGATCATTGTCTTCCGCCCATTTAAAGCCGGTGATTTTGTTGAAGTGGCTGGGATTAGCGGTGTGATCGAACGGATAGATATTTTCCAGACCATTTTTAAAACTGCCGACAACAAAAAAATCATCGTGCCGAACTCGCAAATCACCGGCGGCGCTATTACCAACTATTCGGCGGAAAAACGGCGACGGGTCGATTTGGTGATCGGCATCAGTTATGACTCTGATCTACGTAAAGCCAAGGCACTGCTGGAGCAAATTCTGCAAAACGACAGCCGGATTTTACAGGAGCCGGCGCCAGTGGTGGCGGTCAATGCCCTGGCTGATTCGTCGGTTAATATGGTGGTACGACCTTGGGTTGAATCAGCAGATTACTGGCCTGTGTACTGGGATACCTTAGAAAACATCAAACTGACATTCGATCGGGAAGGTATTGAAATTCCTTTTCCGCAAATGTCATTGCATATGAGAAAAGAGGACAAAGCATGAGCACACATCGACCAAACAACAACTTCCTGGCGCTGAGCCTGCTAACGCTGGCTCTGAGCGCTAACGCGATGGCAGAAACAACCCCGGAAAAAAGCTGGACCACTGCCGCTGAACTGGGCGCAATTACCACTTCTGGCAATACCAAAGGCACTTCTGTCACTGGTAAAATTGACAGCAAACAGGAGCTTGCACACTGGAGCAACGAATATGTATTGTCCGCTTATTTTAAAGAAGATGAGCAAACTGACAGTAACGGCGTAAAACGCAGCGAAAAATCAGCAGAACGCTATTTTGTGTCCGGCAAAGGTGGCTACAAACTTGATCAAGACAATGCCACGCTGTTTGTGTTTGGTTCTTATACCGATGATGCTTTTGGTGCTTACACCAAATACAGTTTAGTTTCGCTGGGTTATGGCGACCGGCTGTATCAGGACGACAATAAAACCCTGGATGCTGAAATCGGTCCTGGTTATTTCTCTGGCCGCACTTCAGATGATCGAACCGAAAATGGCGTGATGCTACGTTCAGCGGCCAACTTTAACTGGGCCTTTTCTGACACGGCAGCCTTTAAGCAAACCCTCAGCGTCGAAGTAGGCAGTGACAACACCAGAACCGCCGCTGAATCTTCCGTCAGCGCCAAACTCAATGGCAAAATGCAGATGAAAGCCGCGTTTTTAGTACAAAACGACAGCGATGTGCCGGTTGGTAAGAAAAAAACCGACACTCAAACCTCGCTGACTTTAGTGTACGCCTTCTAAGTCAAGCCAGGCTGCGCTGCTGGCTGCTAAGGGGGCAGCCGAAGCGCGCCTGCTGTTGGCTTTGGCCGACATCGACCACTATTGCCAAGCCAACCCGGCTATTTTTTGGCCATTACCGTGCTTTCGACTAAGCTTAAAGCCATTTCTTGGACCTTTTTTGTTGCTCTGCTGGCTGGTTGCTGACAGCGGACAACAGCTGTTTCTGATGGAGCCACAGGCATGCCTGAGAGGAAGCTGTTATCAGACCAAGTGACAGCAACAAAGCCACAGCACTCACTACAACAACTATTGTTGATGCTGGGGTTTGGTGTATTGGCTGCACTGTGGTTGTTAGAAACCGACTTGCAGTTGTTGCAGCACTGGTTGAACGCTGAACCCGCCGCGCAATTGCATTTGCTCAATGGCTGGATTTTACTGGCCATCGCCATGCTGATGCTGTTTGGTTTTTACCGCCAGCAACAGAGTTACCAACAACAAGTGCGTAAGACGCAGCGCCAATTTAGCAGCACCTTTGATCAGGCGGCTGTCGGTATCGCCCATGTTGCACTCAGTGGCCACTTTTTACGGCTGAATCAGCGTTTTGCTGACATGCTGCAATACGACATGGATCAACTGATCCAAAGTAGCTTCCACGATATTACCCATCCGGATGATTTAGCCGACGATTTACGCCATGTTGAACAGTTAATCAAAGGCCAGATCAGCCATTATGGTTTGGAAAAACGCTATCGACGACAAGATGGCAGTTATTTCTGGGCCCATTTGTCCGTGTCGTTACACCAGGATGAAGATGCCGCTGACCGTTATTTTATTTCAGTGATTGAAGATATTGACAGCAAAAAACAAGCCCTGCTGGCGTTGCAGGCCAGTGCTGCCCAAATCCAGTTGCTGCTTGATGCATCAGATGAAGGCATTTTAGGCTTATCCGTCGAGGATGAACTAACCTTTGTCAATCAGACTGCGGTCAACCTGCTGGGTTATCAGTTACCAGCTCAGTTGCTAGGGTTGCCACTGCTGACCATTATTGCCAAACAAAAAGCCGCGCTGGCCATCTGGCGCGATATTACCCGTTTGCATCAACAACCCACCACCTTGCGCGGTGAAGCAGAATTACTGGTCGATTGCCATGGCGAGTTACTGCCGTGCGCTTACCGCGTGATCCCGGTCCCAGCGGCCGAAGACGGCACAGTGTTGGTGCTATGCTTCCAGAATATCCGGCAGCGCCGACAACAACAGCTCAGGCAGCAAGCGCAAAACCACTTATTGCAACGACTGGCTGACAATGTGCCAGTGCAGACCTTGCTGACCGATTTAGTGCTGTTTGTTGAACAACAATTACCCCAACTCAAATGCTCCATTTTACTGGCTGACTTACCCCAGCAAAGGCTGACTGTGGCCGCAGGCCCTAGCCTGCCGGCAGAATATAATGCCAAAGTGGATGGCCTGCCTATCCGTTATGGCATCGGCAGTTGTGGCACTGCTGCGGCCACAGGACAGCCGGTAATTGTCACCGATGTGCGCAGCGATTTGTTGTGGCAACAAGTGGTCCACTTGATTGAACCCTATGAATGGCTGCAAGCCTGCTGGTCAACGCCCTTTTTCAGTAGCAGTAAAAAACTGCTGGGTACTTTTGGCATTTATGTGCCGGAACAACGAGGCCCCAGACCAGAAGAGCAAGAGTTAATCCAGTTTACCGCCAGTCTGGCGGCATTTCTGATTGAACGTAGCGAAGCCAAAACCCAGATGGATTTATTATCCAAAGCGGTACATCAAAGTCCAATTGCGGTATTGCTCTGTGATGCCGAGGGCACAGTGACTTATGTCAACCAAAAGTTTGAAACATTGATCGGGCTGACGACCACAGCGGTGATCGGTATTTTTTTGCCAGATATTTATCCACCGGAGCTGCGGGATGATGTGTTGGCGCAGTTACAACGGGTACAACATGGCACTGAGCTGGCCAGCGGACAATATAAAATTGTTTGCGGTAATGGTTTGTTTTATTGGCAGTCTTATTGCCTCAGACGCATTGTCGACGAACAACAACACCTCAGCCATTTTTTACTGGAAATTGAGGACATCACCCAACAGAAAGAAACTGAACAACAACTTATTTTCAGCGAATTACGTTTTCGGACTTTGCTGGACAAAACTCCGGAAATCGCGGTGCAAGGCTATGAGGCTGACGGCACCACTTTTTATTGGAACAGGGCCAGTGAACTGCTGTATGGCTACAGCAAAACTGAAGCTATAGGCCGTAATTTACTGGAGCTGATTATTCCCGTTGCAATGCGTCAGGGCGTCCAGCAAGCCATCCGCCAGATGGTTCAGAGTGGCGAAGCCGAACCGGCAGAAGAGTTGTTATTACAGCGCAAGGACGGCAGCAAAGTAGCAGTGTATTCCGGCCATGCCGTGGTGAAATTACCTGGTAAACCGGCGCAAATATTTTGTATGGATTTAGATCTGACCGAACGGAAAAAACAACAAGCCCGCCTGCGGCTGGCTGCCGAAGTGTTTAACTGCAGCCGTGAAGGCATCATGATCACAGACACCAACAGGATCATCATTTCGGTCAATCCGGCGTTACAACAGTTATTTGGTTACACGGAAGCCGAAATGCTCGGCCAAACCCCCGCCATGCTCAGATCAGGCCAGCACAGCAGCGACTTCTACCAGCAATTATGGCAGATGCTGGCACAGCAGCATTACTGGCAAGGGGAAGTGCTCAATCGTCGTAAAGACGGCGAAGTGATCCCCTTACAACTGAGCATCAGTTCCGTGTTTGATGAGCAGCAAAATGTCAGCCATTATGCGGCTATCTTCACAGATTTGTCGCAAATACGCGCAACTGAAGCGGAAATGGCTTTTCTGGCAGAACATGATGAACTGACCCATTTACCCAACCGTCAGTTGTTCCTGCAACTGCTGGAACAAACCTTGAAAGTGGCCAGACGTGAACAGCAAAGTTGTGCCGTGCTGGTGCTGGATTTGGACCACTTTAAAGACGTCAACGACAGTTACGGCCATCAACTCGGCGATGAACTGCTGTTGCAGGTTGCACGGCGGTTAAAAAGTCAGTGCCGCGATATGGACGTGCTGGCCAGACTAGGCGGCGATGAATTTGCCTTGTTGCTGACCGATTTATCTAGCCTGGAAGACCCCGCCAGAGTTGCGCTGAAACTGCTGGCAGCGCTTAATCAGCCCTGGCTGCTGACGGATCAGTTTGAAGTCCAGCTCGGTGTCAGTATTGGTATTAGTATTTTTCCACAGCATGCACAGACCACCGCCGAATTATTGCAAGGCGCGGATGCCGCCTTGTACAAAGCCAAAGCGGCTGGCCGCAATACTTATACCTTTTTCTCGGATGAATTTACCCAGTCAGCCCGCGATAAACTCACGCTGGAAGCCAGCTTACGCAAAGCGCTACGTCTGGGTGCTTTAACTGTGTTTTATCAGCCGCAACTGGATATCAAAACTGGCCGCATTATTGGTGCCGAAGCGCTGGTGCGCTGGTTT
The DNA here is from genome assembly GCF_059620065.1 of Rheinheimera sp. B2H12. NCBI lineage: Bacteria > Pseudomonadati > Pseudomonadota > Gammaproteobacteria > Chromatiales > Chromatiaceae > Rheinheimera > Rheinheimera sp. B2H12. The sequence goes on from NZ_CM184363.1 coordinate 4,926,950, forward strand.
GATGCCGAGCTTGGTACTATTTCACCGGCCCGTTTTATTCCGGTGGCTGAAGCCTGCGGTTTAATCAATGACATCGGCCAGTTTGTGCTGGAGGAAACCTGCCGGCAAGGCCAACGCTGGCTACAACAGGATTTGCCGAAAATCACACTGGCAGTCAATGTCTCACCAGTCCAGTTTAAACGTTTTGATATGAAAAAACTGGTGCTGGAAACGCTGGCGAAAACTGGTTTTCCAGCCCATGCGCTGGAACTGGAACTGACCGAAAGTGCACTGATGGACAACGAAGAAATTGTGATCACCTCACTGAATCAGCTACGTGACCTTGGCATCCGGCTGGCGATTGATGATTTTGGCACTGGCTATTCCTCGCTGGCATATTTAAAACGCTTTCCACTGGATGTACTGAAAATTGATAAGCAATTTATCGATGATATTCCGCATAGCAAAGATGATATGGAAATCGCGACCACGATCATTGGCATCGCCCACACCCTCGGGTTCAAGGTTTTGGCTGAAGGGGTAGAAACGGCAGAACAACTGGCATTCCTGACCAACAATGGTTGTGATTTTTATCAGGGTTACTGGTATAGCCCGCCGTTGCCAGCAGATCAATTTGAATTGTTATTACGGCAACAACTGGCAGAGCTACACCCGAAGCAAGCAGCCTTTTCACAGAGCGGTCCTGGCTGAACCTGCGCTATTGCGGTGCCCGCAGGCATATTCAGCCATTGTGGCTCCATTGACACTGATCGGATGACCTGAGTAGAAGTCAGCGCCGATGTCGTGCATGACTTTACATAATTTGTAACAGAATCATATAATCATCAACAATTCATTAAATCGACAACAGTGCCCTCTGAAGGAGCGTTCGTTTGAGTCGCAATAAAATTTTCCAAATCCCGCAGCCAGCGAAAAAACCGCGCTTGCGCTTGTTTTGTTTCCCGTTTGCCGGCGGTTCTGCCAGTATTTTTCAATCCTGGCCAGCCTATTTCAACGATGAAATCGAACTGGTGCTGGTACAGGCGCCAGGCCGGGGCGCCCGGCTGATTGAGCCTGCCCACGATAACATGAATGACCTTGCCGACGAGCTGATGCAACATAGCAGTTTTATCACCAGTGTACCTTATATGGTGTTCGGGCACAGTCTGGGCAGTCGGGTCGCGTATGAGCTTTGCAGCCGGCTTGCCAAAGCCCAACTGCCATTACCACGTTATTTTATTGGTTCTGGCAGCCGCGCCCCACATCTGGCAAGCTTGAAAAGCCCGACCTATGATCTGCCAGATGCCGCATTTATGCAGAAACTGTCCGAGCTGAATGGCACACCAAAAGAAATTTTGCATAATCATGAATTGATGCAGTTGTTACTGCCGTTATTGCGGGCAGATTTTAAAATCGCCGATACCTACCAAGCCCAGGCAGTGCGACATCCTTTTCCAATCCGGGTATTCCATGGGGAACAGGATGTCGAGATCACGGCCAGTCAGTTACAAGCCTGGACCGAGTTATCCGCAGTGGAATGCTCATTTAGTTATTTTCCGGGAGATCACTTTTTTCTGCTTGAGCACAGCCAACAGGTTGTCCCGCAAGTAGTGGCTATCACCCGACAGGTACTGGCCAGTCTGCCTGTCAGTGACAGCGTTGCGATGGTGTAACTGACCAGAGTCGCCGAACCGATGAAACAGCTGGCAGCGCGGGCAACTTCAGGTGTTGCTTGCCTGCGCTGCCACTCGTATTGTCAGGGCAGGTGCGATCACTTCTCCTGAAAACGCACCAATTCCAGCTCATAGCCCCCTGTCGCCAGCGGTCGGCGGATCAACAACTCATTGATACCATCCAAATCGCTATCCAGCACAGTGAGTAACTGCGGATCTGCGGGCAATCGCCGATCCGGTTGTTTCAGCGTGGTCGTTAACCAGCCATCTGCAGTACCTAGCCGTAGCTGCAGTTGATTCTTTTGGTTCACGTACAACAAATCTGCATAGCTGTCTGGGGTAAAGTGACCAGCGTCGACCAGGACGCCATAACTGATATTGTGAATATCAACCGTAAATTCGGTCTGATATCTGACGACTGGTTTTTTGGCAAAAGTCCCCGCCTGTTGTTGTGGGTAAATCATGATCTCCATCTCAACCCCACCGCCCAGCATGACCGACATCACGCTCCCTGCACCCAACTCCCCCCCCAGTACATAGGCATCTTGCAACTTATCACCATTAAAATCGGCAAAACCAATGTCGACTAATTCCGCCGGATAAGCAATAAATCCCTGTGTGCTGGCAAAGCCATACTGCTGCTGCTCGCCACGCTGACCATAGAACACCCGGATACCATGCTGAGTATCGGCCTGGTCCTTGCCAGATTGCTTTTGCCGCACTAACACATCTGGCAAACCATCATTGTTCAGATCCTCAAACCGATGGAACTGATAACGCGTTTGCTGGTTGGCCTGGGTTAACCTTTTTTCAGAGGAAGTCAGCGGGACAGGTAAAGTCAGCGCCCTGGCAGTGCTGTGATAATGACCATCCGCTTGTTGCTGAAAATAGACAATCCCGTGTGAACCTGCCAGCACTATGTCTGCACGCTGATCACCGTTGACGTCAAAATGGCGGATATCAGTCGGTAAATCAAATTGCAACTGACGCTGGTCAAACTCTTGCGGCGTGATCTGAAAAGGTAACGAATAATGCAGCGCTGAAGCGATAAACTGGCCGTTCGGCTGCTGTATTGCAAGGCAATGCTGGGACAGTCCCGGCAGCAGAAAATCGGATAAACCGTCTGCATTCCAGTCAAATACCAACGGCAGTAACTTGAAGCTATTTTCATCAATATATTGATATATATGCTGACAAGGCAACAGTAATTGCGGCTGACCCGCGTTGAGACGGTACAAGCCATCTTTACCCAGTAACACCACATCCTGCTGCGGCGACTGGCCAGCTGCGAATGCCAGGCTGGCGACCGCAAATCCCTGATACACGCCGGCCGGTAAAGCATAACTGGCGGTCACCTGCAGGCTGCGGCTATTGAGCAGGCTTAACTGTGGACCCGCCGGGGCCGCAGCTAAACCGGTCAACACCAACTGCGGTTCGGCGGCCTTTAACACCGCAACATCACCAGCAATGGCCTGCTGCAGACGGATACTGTCAGCATTTGCCAGCCCAGGACTGCCGGCAAGACAGAGACTCAGCCACAGCGGATAACTGCAGAAGTTACGTAATAAAACAGCCATTTCGCGATATCTCCTTAATTTTCTTGCAGTAAATCTTTGATTGAAACTTTCAGTTGCGCCCGGCACAACCAAATACCAGCCACAGCAATACCAAGGACCGACGTCAGTACTTCTGCTCCCAGCTCCAGCCATGCCGGCTGATAGGGCGCACCTAAATATTGCTGATACAACACATTGGTCAGATAGACAGTGCTGAACAGCGTCGCCAGCACAGGGATTAACGCTGTCAGCAGCCATTCATAGCCAATCAGTTGCAGACAATGTCGTTTGCTCAGACCAAAACTCAGCATGAGTCCATTACGCTGACGATCATCCAATTCATAGCCTTTGATGGCTGCCGCCATCAGCAACGACGACACCAGCGCAATAAAGGTACTGAAGATCAGCACAACTGCCATAGCGCTGTAACTGAACTGTTCCAGTTTCGTTTTAAGCGTCTGAAACGGCACCATCCGCAGCGATGGATGCTGCTGCCAGAGTATGGTAACAGCCGGCCAACTGTCATCCGGCACGTCCAGACTCCCCATAAACTGCTGGAGCGGGACTAACTGTGCTGGCGCCTGGCCATGCAACACAAACCAAAACGTTAAGGAACCATGGCCTGGGGCAAATTGATGAATACTGGCAATCTTGAAGCGGCTTTGTTGCTGACCGGTTTGAAAGGTCAGCACATCACCCAGCTCTAACGCCAGATCTTCCGCGACTTCATCTTCGACCGAAATCGCTGGCATATCCGGCGGTTCAGGCAGCCATTTTCCTGCGATCAACTTATTATTGACCGGCACTGCAGCAGACCAGTGTAACCGGACCCCTTGCTGCAGCTCCCGCAGTGTCTGATTCGGCGGCAACCCGAGCGTGCTGAGCTGGCGTTGATTGATCTGCAGCAACTGGGCATCGGCAAAAGGTTGCATCGTTTTCACACTAGCCTGCTGCTGCTCGGCCCACAGTTGCAGTGCCTGTACCTGCGCGGCGTTGGCCCGATCGACCACCAAATCACCATCTTGCGAATTCGCCACCTGCTCCAGTAAATCGATCACATCATTACTCAGTTGTAACGACACGGTCAGCAGGGTCAGGCTCATGCCGATGCCAATGATTTGTGCCGATTTCACCGCAATGCGCTGGCGCATCATATAAAAGGCTACCGCCAGAATACTGCTGCTGCGCTGGCTGAATTTTTCTCCGCACCATAACGTCAGCCAGGTCATCAGTAGCAATAACAGCAGACAAGCGGCCAATCCGGTCACTAACAAGCCCGTCAGCCGCCAGTTATCTGAATAAAATCCCACCAGCGCCAGCATAGTTAACAGCGGAAAGGTTACTCGCAGCAGTATCGAAGAAGCCGGCACCGGTAACTGCCGCAACAGATCGCGGATCCTGACCTGATGCAACGCAATCAGCACGGGCAGCTGCGTCAGCACAAACAACACAAAGCACAACAGACAGACTTCAGCCAGACTTTGCCATTGCCATAAAGACTGGATGTCCGGCAATACCACCTGCAAGGCCCGAGTGGCAAATTGCTCAGTCAGGATTGCCAGCAATACAGCAGTCGCCAGACTGAACAAGGCCGGGAACAGCAACAACCAGCAACTGGCCAACCGGCATTGCCACTGCGTCATACCATTCGCCAGACAGACAGCAAGATAATATTGTTGTTGTTGGGCCAGCCTTTTCCCGATCAGATCCAGCGTAATAGCGCCTAACAGGAACAACAGCACCGCGCTCAGACCAGAAAACTTTTGTACTCTGTTCCACAACGCTGCCAGCGGATGATTGCCTTGCTGTTGTGATAACAGCTGCCATTGCACAAAGGGTTGACTCCATTGCTGCAAGGTAAGTTGCTGCGCCTCGGTGTTGCGCATCAGATAACGGTATTTTTGTTGCTCAGGCAGTTGCAGCAGTGACAGATCAGCCTGATTCAGCATAGCGCGGCTGGTCACGGAGTGCCCTTCCAGTAACAAATCCGGTTCTTCCAGTAACACAGCACTGAGCAGAAAACCTTGGGATCCTATGGTCAGAGTGTCACCGATTTGCAGCGCTAACGCGGCCATGACTCGGGGATCTAACCAGATTTCACCCGTTGCCGGTCCGTGCCGCACAGATTGCCCGCTCAGCCCGGTTTGTCGACTGATCTTCAGCTCCCCCTGCAGCGGATACGCCTGATCCACCGCTTTGATTTGGGTCAGTTGCCACTTATCGGCGACCGTCAGATTGAGTTCAAATTGCCGGATCAGCGTCAGGGCGCTGCTATGGGACTGCAACTGTTGCAATTGTGGCCTGGACAGCGGCGCAGTACTGATCAAGACACTGTCCCCGCCCAGTAACTGACGCAGATTCTGCTGTAAAAATTGCTGCACAGAACTACCTGTCAGACTAATCAGGCACAGATAATAAGCCAGTGAAAATAAGGTCAGCAATAACAGCAGATTGTCGCGCCTTTTGGTCTGCAACCAGAAGAATTGCCAGGCACTGGAAAAGGCGATCAATGGCTTAACTCCAGAGTGCCGTGCTGCAGCCGAAATTGCACATCGGCCCGGGCAGCCAGTTCGGTATTATGCGTGACCAACAGCAGGCTGGAACCGGCTTGTTGGCTGCAGGCAAACATCAAATCAGCCACCTGAGTCGCCGTCTGTACATCCAGGTTACCTGTCGGTTCATCGGCAAAAACGATCCTGGGTTCAGTGACAAAAGCCCGGGCGATCGCAACCCTTTGTTGTTCACCACCACTGAGCAAACTGACCGGCTGCTGCGCCCGCTGCGCCAAGCCGACTTTGTTAAGCCAGTCAGCCGCTTTGGACAGTGCCTGTTTATCGCCACGCAACCGCAATGGCAAGGCAACATTATGCAGCGTATTAAATTCAGGCAGCAGATGAAACTGCTGGAAGACAAAACCACAGCGCCGGCGGAACTGCTCGGGATCCAGCACAGTACCGGCCGTCTGGCAACGAAAAGTGACGGTGCCAACGGCCGGACTTTCCAATCCTGCCAAAATAGACAGCAGCGTCGACTTGCCGCTGCCGGAAGCTCCCACAATCGCATAACTGCTCTGCGGCACTATTTTTAATGAAACCTGTTGAAACAAATTAATATTTTGCTGGTCCCTTAATTTAAAATAATGACCAACCTGCTGCAGCTCTATTGATAATCCCATAGCTTTTCTTCTATCAGTCCTGATAAAAAACGGCCCCGATGCCGGGGCCGCTCGGGTCATTCAAAGCGTAACGCTTCGGACGGTTCTTTTTTCAGCGTCGCTCGGGTTGGCAATACCACTGCTGTCAGCACTGCAGCCAGCAAGACCAGGATCGCAGCGGCATACACCAGCAAATACACCGTCAGCGGCATCGCCAGGATTTTTCCTGCCAGTGCAAATATCGCCGCCGTCAACAACACACCAGTGCCGATACCGATCAACAGCTGCATCATACTTTGCGCTACAAACAACCGGACTATCTGACTGTTCATGGCTCCGATGGCACGCCTGATGCCAATTTCATGCGTCCGCCGGGTCACAGCAAAAGCGGTCAGACTGTAAATGCCGGTTACGGCCAGAAACAGCGAGAACAAACCGCTGTAAATGATGGTATCGCGGAAACCTGCCGCCATCTTCTCCACCGCATTGATCTCACCTTCATCTTCCTCAATCGTCAGAATATCAATCCCGGTATTGATACTGGACAAGCTGCGGAAAAATGCATTCTCTGCCGCAAATGGCTCTGAAATATAACGGAAAAATAAAGTCGCACTCAGCTGCGGCAACTGATAACCGGACAGGTAAACTTCATCATCCATTTCTTTTGGCCGGAACGCGCTGGCAGCCACATCCGTCACCACCCCGACGATAGTAAACTGCTCGGTATTGCCGTTGATATCGGCAGAAAATTGTTTACCTAAGGCAGATTGCTGTGGCCAGAACCGCTGGGCAAAAGAAGCGCTGACATGAGCCACCCGCTGATTTGTCACCACATCCCGATTATCAACGTAACGACCTTCTTTTAACGCTGGCCCGCGAAAAGCAAAATCACCAATCACGGCCGTGACGGCAGCTTTCGGTTTATCCGCATCTGTCGGGTATTCCACACCACTGATCGTCAGTGGCAATTTGCCGTAATCAAACTGGACAAAAGCGTCGGAAATTTCCGGCTGGGTCAGCAAACGCTGATTCAGCGTTTCATAAAACAGCGTGTAATCTGCCGGTTCTTTGTAATCATGCTCCGGCAGTGACATCATGGCAAAGTAGGTTTTCGAGACATTGATGCCTAAATCCACATCAATAATTTTGTTCACTTTTAATGCAATCACAGAACCTAACAACGAAATAATAGTGATCAGCATGATTTGCAGTGTGACCAGCACCCGCGAAGCCCGGCCGGCAGCTTTGCCCTGAGCCCCCCGGGTGCCGTCTCTTAAGGCTGAATTGACTTCCTGATCGGCGGCGCGCCGTGCCGGTGTGTAACAGGCAATATAAAGTACAAACAGAATAAAAGCCGCAGCCGCACCTAAGGTGGCCAGATCCAGTTCCCAGATATACCAGAAGGCCAATTCCCCCTGCATCAACGAGTGCATCGACACATGAAACACTTGTAATACCCAGGCCGTGATCACCAGCGACAGCAAGCCACCGGCCATAGTGATCAAAAGACCTTCCCACATCAGTTGCATAATCAAACGTTTACGTGTAGCTCCCAAGGCAATCCGGATCGCTGACTCTTTGCCGCGCTGAATGGCTCTGGCATACAGCAGGTTGCTGATATTGATACAGGCCAGCAGCAGGATAAAGCCAGCAATGCCATTGAGGGTCCACAAAAAAATCCGCAACGAATTGCTGATGTCATAGTCATGGAAACTGGAAACCTGAGCCCGGCTTAACGTTAAGCCCGGAAACTGGGCACTGCGCTGGGCAAAAGCGTCGCGGACTTCACGAAACATGTTTTGCTCCGCGTCCGCAGCAGCAACACCGGCTTTCAGACGTAACATAACTTCCACATCTTCAGTGTCACTGATCACCGGGTTCAGTACATGGTGTTCAATCGGCAGCCATAAATCATGCGCAACCGGAAAATGAAATTCTGCTGGCATCACCCCCACAATCTCAGTCGCGACACCATTAATAAAAATCCGTTGGCCCAGCACATCATCGCGGCCACCCAGCAGATTTTTCCATAAGCCATACCCTATCACTGCCACCGCAGCTTGTCCCGGCTGGCTGTCCGATGGTTGCAGATAGCGGCCTTGCAGCGGTTGTACTCCACTGGCTTGCAACAACGAACCTTCAGCTCTGACACCTGCCACCACGCGGTTATTTTCACCCAGCGACACATGCAGTGTTTTATTTTGCCAGACCGATAACTGCTCTACCCCGGTCAGGCGTTGCCTCACCTGGGCCAGTTCCCAAGCCGGAAAATTTTTACTTTTGCCATTGGCTTCACTCACCCAGTGGATCCCGGCACGATATAAACCTTCGCCGCCCGGCAATGGCAGGGTCTTGTACATCAGGCCGTAGACAAACTGGAAAGTAAATAAACTGATGGTTAAACCACCGCTCAGGATCAACACCATCACGACGGTAAATTTGGGCGTTTTTTTCAGCAAACGCCAGGCATGGATGATATCTGACCAGGAAAACATCTCAGGCAACCTCTGTCTTGGCGGTCATCGCCGCGATCACATGGGGTTGCCGGATTTGTTGATCAGACAAAATTTTACCGTCGAACATTTTAATTTGCCGGCTGGCATATTCTGCCGAACGCGGATCATGGGTCACCATACAGATGGTGACACCTTCACGGTGTAACTCGTCGAGCAACTTCATCACAATCGCCGTATTTTCTGAGTCAAGGTTCCCTGTCGGTTCATCCGCCAGAATAAACGAAGGGTCATTGATCAGCGCGCGGGCAATGGCCACCCGCTGTTGTTGTCCACCGGATAATTGTGATGGGAAATGATTGATCCGGTGTCCCATATCGACTTTATCCAGCACCTGCCTGGCTTTTGCTTTCAGTTCTTTTTTCGAATAGGTTTTCTGATAAGTCAGCGGTAACATCACATTTTCTTCCACGGTTAAATCACTGATCAGATTAAAAGACTGGAATACAAAACCTATTTCACGATTACGGATCAAAGCCCGATCATCCTGCCGCAGATCGCTGACATTCATGCCATTGAGCAGATAACTACCGCTGCTGGCTGCATCCAGTAAACCTAATAAAGACAACAAGGTGGATTTCCCGCAACCGGAAGGCCCGGTGATACAGACATATTCACCTTTGTGGACCAGCAACGAAATATCCTGTAGCGCTTTGGTCTGGACATCTTCCGTTTGAAAAACCTTACTTAAACCATTGATTTTAATTAAAATGTTATTTTCCATCTGATGAACCTTTTTATTGTCTTTATTGTACTTAACTATGCAGAACCGACACCGTGCCACCACAGTGCTTAATTCAGCAGGATTTTTTCATGATGTTCGAAACTGGTACTGTCTGAGACGATGATACGGTCGCCTGGTTTTAGCCCATCCAGGATTTGCACCTGCGTTGCCGTCACCTGACCAAACCGGACCGGAACCCGGTGAGCCGCCGAACTGTCTTTATTCAGCAGATAAACCCCCATCGTACTGTCACGCTGGGCATAGGCCGGACGGGCGACAAACACCGTACTGTCGATACTGTCAATTCTGATCGAACCTTCCACATTCATATCGGGCCGGGCTTCTGCCGGTAAATTACCTTGCAGTTCCACATCCACCTGGACCATACCGCTGACCACAGTCGGTGCGACCCGCAGCACTTTGCCTTTAATCACATTGTGACGAGTATTAATCTCGGCTTCCTGACCACGGGTGATATTCAGCACCTGTAATTCCTGCACTTTCAGCTCTGCCAGTAACTGGGCAGTATCTGCGACCCGAGCAACTTCATCACCAATGATCAACAACTTACCCAGCTCCAGATTGATATGCTGGACCACGCCACTGCTGCTGGATTTCACTTCCAGCGCAGCGATTTGACGCTGCACCCGTTCAATGTCTTTTTTCAGTTGTTCTTTGCGTGCCTGATGCACTTTTTTCTGGTGTTCAATATTTTCCCGCATCTTCGCCAAGCGTTGTTTTTCGATATCGCTGCGGGTGCGCTGATCTTCCACTTCGAACATAGTCCGCTGATAATCCAGCTCCGAAATGGCTGAACGATTTTGTTCACGCAAACGGGTTTCGGCGGCCAGCTTTAATTCCGACCCTTTTAACAACAGTCTGGCAGACAAGTGCACCGCGTCCTGATCCAGCACCTGCGATTCAGATTGTTTCAGTTCCGATTCAGTTTCAGCCTCAACCAGTTGCAACTCCCAGCGCAGTTTGTCGATATCCTGCGCCAGTTCCGGATTGGTTAACCGCACCAGCACACTGCCTTTTTCTACCACATCACCGGGTTTCACAAAAACCGCTTCGACCCGGCCCTGCACTTCTGACACCACTGAGTAAGTCACTTTGGTCACCAGGATGCCGTTGCTTCTGACACTGACATCAAATTTGCCCTGCTCAACTGCTGCAGTCCGTATATCCCGTTTATCCGCAACATAAGTTGCCCCACCGATGCTATAACCCACCAGCCCAAATACCAGTAACAGCACCAGGATAATCACCAGGTACCAATACTTTTTCAGATAGTTTATGCGATTGTTTTTAACTAAAACCGTATCCACAATAATTCCTTATTTTTTACTTTTTAAATCATTACTTCATATAAAAATGAATTAAGTGAAATGCAATGACTTCATAGTAACCAAAAAACAATTAAAAAAAATGCAATTAACATCGTGTTACAATATTCAACTTAACAACACATTCAGCCGACAATATCTGCGCCGGCTGTCGTATTTAATCGTTCAAACTGTTGCTGCAGCTGAAAAGCACGTAAACGCCGGCTCAGCGCGACCATGCCAGCAACCAGCATCGCCAGCGCCCCCACCGCCAGAAAGACCAGTTGGATCGGCGTTAAGGCCGTCACTTCAATGCCAAATTCCAGCAAAGCGTTTTTCTCACTGAGCAGCAGCGGTTGCAGCACACCACTGGATAAAAATGGCGCAGTGGCAGCAGCCACCAACATCGCCAGCCCGCGACTGAACGCATTGGTGGCGAATACTTTGCCTTGATGATCGCTGGGGATCAGCGCCAGCCACATCGCCTGTGACGCCACGATAATCAGCGGCAGTCCGGCGGAAAACAGCAGGGCTAACAGTCCGATCAACCAGATATTTTCTGACAGACCACACAAAAACATCGCCATGCCACAACCCGCCAGTGCCCAGGTAATCACCGTCGAATGCGGATAACGCTGACACACAGAACCCGCCAGCACTGCGCCGACAAAACCGCCAAGGCCGGCAATAGCCACGACCCAGCCCACCACATCATTACTGTTTTCAATCAGTAACATTGGCCGGAATAACACATGCACTATGCCTTGCAGAAAAGTGACACAACAGGCGGCAATCAGGATGACACGCAAGGCGCCATGGCGGCGGACATAATCAAAACCAAATGACAATTGCTGCCAGATATTGTCGGCTTTTAGTTTGATGCCGCCGGATGCAACCTCAGGACGATAGGAAAACTTACTGCGACATAAAGTGTAAGCAGAAAACAGATAACAAACGATATTGCTCAGAATGACATTTTCAATTCCAAAAGTATCAAGAATAATCACGCTGATTAAAGGAACAACAATGGCGGTACTATTAATCCCCAATTGGATCAGTGCACTGGCCTTTTCATAAAAAGGTTTGGTTACTAACAACCCTATTGAAGCAGTATATGATAATTGATGCACCACACCGAAGATGGCAATTAATGGTGAGACAGCAATAATCCAGTATTGATCCAGCCGATCGGCTTGCGCCAGGACATACAGATAAACCGATGTGGCAAACAATCCAGCCTCACAGATCAGCATTAATTTCCGCCGCGAGTACTTATCCACCAGGATACCTGCCACCGGCATCAGTAACATGGCTGGTAATAATTGTGCAATCATCACCAGCCCAAACAGCGTGACTGATCCTGTTTTATTAAATAACCAAATCCCTAAGGCAAACTGGGTCATTTGTGACCCGAATGCTGACAAGGTCTGACCTTGCCAGACCCGGAAAAAATCACTGAAATGTTTCAGTTTGGTCGGATGTTGCTGACTCATCATTCACCTACCATAAATTGGGTTAATTGTTGACTAACGGCATCGACCACAGCCTGCAAATGAGGCGGATGTAACAAGCTGAAATGATCGGCAAGAGCGACTTCGGTCAGCACAACCTGGCTGGCCAGGCTAGTTGCCTGCGTCATCTGCTGGCGGCACATCCCATCATTCGCTGCCGCTCCGACATAGTGCAAATAAGGCAACAGCGGCAATGCTGCAGCGAACTGACCGACATAATCACGGCTTGCTACCATATTGGCAGCAATCAGTTCACGTAACTGCTGGCTGGGTTCAGCAAAGATGGCGGCTAGCTCGGTAACCCGAAACGCCTGATCAAACTGCTGCCGGAACTGGTCATCCGCCGCCAGTTGCTGGCTGACAATGGCATATTGCGCCGCGACATCGCCTTGCTGCTGTAACTGCTGCCAAAGCCCGGTCGCCGGTACCAGACTGGAATCCAGTGCGCCAACATAACCAACGGCTTGGCCGGCAGCCCGCAGCTGTCGGGCCATTTCGATCGCCAACAGGCCTCCCATCGACCAACCGAGCAAATGAAATCTGCCGTTGATCTGAGATTGTAATTGCGCCAGATAATATTCAGCCCGTTGCGGCAGTGACCATACGGTGGCATGGCCAGACTCTGCGACAGGCTGAGCCAGACCCAGCACGCGCCAGCCAGCAGGCAGTTGTTCCACCAGTTGCCGGTACGCTGCCAGTTCGCCTTCGATCGGGTGCAGTAACACCAGCGTCTGTTGAGCCGTTGCCGCCGCACGTAATTCAATCACCGTAGAACCGGTAGCACTGGCCCCTACTGCTGCGACAAGCGCAGCCGCCTGCTGCCGCACTGTGGGCAGCTCAAATAAGCGACGCACTTTCCAGTCACAAGCAAAATGTTTGCGGATCCGGCCAATCAGTAATACAGCCAGCACTGAATTGCCACCCTGGCTGAAAAAACTGCGGTTGACACAAATCTGTGAAGGCTGTTGTTGCAGTATTTGCGCCCAGAGTTCACACAGTCGCTGCTCAGTCGGGCTGGCTGCCGCGACCACAGCCTGGCTGCCGCTGGCCACAGTCACGGCTAAAGCCCGGTAATTAACTTTGCCATTCGCACTAAGCGGTAAAGCCTCAAGCTGGATAATCAGCTCCGGTATCAAATATTCAGGTAACACTGCTGCCAGCTGTGCCCGCAATGCTTCGCCTGTCCAGTCCGGCTGGTGACAAGTCACCCAGGCGATCAGAGCTTCACGTTCCGGATGTTTTTTCACCGCAGCCTGCGCGACCGGCGCCAACTGACACAATGCAGCTTCTACCGCACTCACTTCAACCCTGAACCCGCGCAATTTGATCTGCGTATCCAGTCGGCCAAGGAAGCTCAGTTCGCCATTGACCCAGCGCACCAGATCACCGGTACGATAACAACGCTGGTATTCAGGTTCAGAGCTAAATGGGTTTGGCACAAATTTTTCTGCCGTCAGCGCCGGTTGCTGCAGATACCCATCCGCCACACAAACGCCGCTCAGCCATAGCTCACCCACCACGCCTGGCGGCTGCAACTGCCCCTGCTGGTTGACCACATAAGCTTTGGTATTACTCATGGGCCTCCCAATCGGCAACACAGCTGCGGTTGCTGTGACCAGCCGCTGCGGGTCATCTGTCAGCGGCAACCAGGTACTGCCAACCACGGTCTCACTTGGCCCATAATGATTAATGATCCGGCACAACGGGAATCTGGCAGCCAGTTGTCTGGCATCCGCGGTTTTGAACGGCTCACCACCAATCACAAAACTGTGGCGGGCGCTGCTGCGGAATGTAGCGGGCAACAAGGCCAGCAATGCCTGTACATGCGAAGGCGTCATCCGCAGCAACACTGGCAAATCGGCCTGCTGCAATAGCAATTCTGCGGTATGTTCAATCACATCTGTGGCAGGCAACAAACGCACACAACCGCCAGCCAGCAACGGCAACCACAGTGCCGGCACTGAGATATCAAAGCTGTGAGAGGTAATTAACCAGGAACCCGTTAACGCTGCAGGCCGGTAATAATGTTGCAGCGCAAAAGCACAATAATCCATCAGCCCCCGATGCGGCACTTGTACACCTTTGGGTGTGCCGGTCGACCCTGAGGTATAGATCAGATACGCCGGCTCTGATCCAGTCAGGGTGACATACTGCAACGGCCCGGTACTGTCACTTTGCTGCAGGGCGGTATCTGCCCAATCCAGCCTGATCTGCATCAGGCCGAAGTCCTGCGCGCCATCACACACCAACACCGATGCCTGACTGTCCTGCAGAATTTGTCGGATCCGTCCCGGCGGCAAACCGGTGTCAATCAGCAGGTAACAATGACCGGCACACAACGCGGCCAGCATCGCGGCCACTAAACCGCGCTGCCGCTGGCAATAAATGGCGATGACTTGCCGGCTGGGTTGGGCCGGGAATTGCTGCTGGATCCAGGCCGCACGACGCGCCAGTCCGGCATAGCTGTCAGTGCCGTCAGGATCCTGTACTGCGGTCAGTTCAGGCTGGCGCAACAGGGTCTGGCGGAACAGTTCTGTCACCGGTTGTTGCCGTTCCAGTACTTCTGCCGTCTGGTTCCAGTGTTCCAGACTGGCAACTTCGCCAGCATTGAGCAATGGTAAAGCCAACAAGGCTTTGCCCGGTTGTTGCAGCATCTGGCTGAGTAATTGTTCAAAGTGACCCGCCAGCTGTTGAATGGTCGTTTCCGCGAAAATATCCGTATTGTAATTCCAGCTCAGCCACAACTGACCAGCCGCTTCACTGACGCTGAGGGTGAGGTCAAATTTGGCGCTCTGCTGACCTGCCAGCACTGGCCTTAACTGCAAACCAGCTAAATCAAGCTCAGTTTGTTCGTTATTCTGCATCACCAGACAGATCTGAAACAGCGGGCTGTAACTGAGACTCCGTTCCACTTGTTGCACATCCACCAGTTTTTCAAACGACACCTGCTGGTGGGCATAGGCATCCAGACAAACGCCACGACTTTGCCGCAGTAAACTGACAAAATTAATTTCAGGCTCCACCTGCAGCCGCAGTACCAGCGAATTGACGAAAAAACCGATCAAATCTGCCACTTCCGCCTGTTCCCTGTTGGCGACCGTGGTGCCAATCACAATATCTGATTCATGGCTGTATCTGGACAACAACGCAGAAAATGCCGCGTGTAAGCCCATAAACAGCGTGGCACCTTCTTGTTGGCATAAGGTTTTCAACTGGCTGGTCACAGTGGCACTGATGGCCGCATACACACTGGCCCCGGCAAAACTGCGGCTCGCTGGCCGCGGTTTATCCAGCGGTAAGCTGTGTACTGCCGGTAAATCCGCCAGTTGCTGACGCCAATAAGCCAACTGAGTCTCCAGTACTTCGCCTTGTAAATAATTGCGTTGCCAGCGTGCATAATCGCCATATTGCAGCGCTAACTCTGGCAACGCTGCCGTTGTCCCGGCCATGCCTGCCTGATACAACTGGGTTAATTCACGGACCAGTATATTCATCGACCAGCCATCGGACGCAATATGATGCATATCTGCCAGTAACACATACCGTGCCGCTGCGCAGCGTATCAACATCACTCTTAGCATCACATCATGAGTTAATTCAAATGGTTGACTTCTAGCTTCGGTCAGCAGCGCCTCGACAGCCGCCGCTTGTGCTGCAGCATCCAGACCCTGCACATCTTCCAGTTGGATCTGCAACTGCGCATCAGACTGTACCTGCTGATAGGGCTCACCATCGGCATCTTTATGGTAGGTAGTGCGCAGTACGGCATGCCGCTGCACTATTTGCTGTAACGCAGTTTGCAGCACCTCTACATTCAGTTCACCGGCCAGCTCCAGCGCCACCGGCATGTGGTAGTGGCTGCTGCCATCTTCGATTTGATCCAGTAACCACAGCCGTTGCTGCGCAAAAGATAACGGCATCGGGCCATCCTGCCGCCGCGGGACCAGCGCCGTGCTTTGCTCAGTCTGTGGCAGCAAGGCCAGCAAGGCAGCTTGTGACATCAGCTCACTGTGCTCAAACAACTGCCGCAGCGTCACTGTGAAGCCGAGTTGCTGCCGGATTTGCGTCACCAGTCGTGTTGCCAGCAAAGAATGGCCGCCAAGCTGGAAGAAATTCGCTTGCCGCCCAACCTGATCAACCCCGAGCAGTTGTTGCCAGATAGCCGCCAGCCGTTGCTCGGTGTCGGTCGCTGGCGCTTCATAGAGCGCTTGTTGCTGAGCGAAATCAACGGCCGGTAAGGCAGTACGGTCAACTTTACCGTTGGCATTCAGCGCAAAAGCCGCCACTGGCATCAGCACTGCAGGCACCAGGTGCGCAGGCAAACTCTGTTGCAGCCGGGCACGCAGCTGTTCCGGGCTCAGCTCAGTCTCAGCCCGGTAATAACCAACCAGTTGCAGATCCGTCTGCTGATGCCGCCAGCCTGTCACGACCGCCTCAGCCGCACCGGCTGTCAGCATCGCGGTTTCAACCTCCCCCGGCTCAATCCGGTAACCGCGGATCTTTAACTGGAAGTCATTCCGTCCCAGGTAATCCAGCTCACCATCAGGCCGGTACCGCACTAAATCGCCGGTCCGGTACCAGCGTTCACCGGGCTGGAGCGGACTGGCAATAAAACGTTCTGCCGTCAGCTCAGGCCGGTTCAGATAACCCAGCGCCACCCCGGCCCCCCCGACATACAACTCACCCGCCACACCGACAGGCACCCGTTGCAGGGCGCTGTTCAGCACATAACAATGACGGTTTGTCAGCGGTTTACCAATTGACAGGCTCTGTTGTGTCGTCAACTGCGGTAACTGACTGGTGGTACTGATCACCGTGTTTTCCGTCGGGCCATAAGCATTCACCACCTGCAACGCCGGATGCTGCTGTTGCATCCAGGCCACAGACTGCGGATTAACAATATCACCGCCCACCAGCAGATAGCGCAGCGCCGGCAAAGGCTCAGTCAGCTGTTGCACCATGACATCAAATAATCCTGATGAGAACAACGCCGTGTTCACCTGCTCTTGTCGCATACAATCCAGCAAAGCGGACACATCGGCTGAGGTCTGATGAATCACCAGACGTCCGCCATGCAACAAAGCGCTCCACCATTCAAACACTGAAATATCAAAACTGATAGAACCATTGCACAACATCACTGTGGCCGCGCTCAACCCGGCATATTCACCTGGGAATAGCAGGGACAGCACATTTTGGTGGCTCACCAGCACGCCTTTTGGCTGGCCGGTAGAGCCGGAAGTGTAAATAACATAGGCCAGATGACCACTGCCTGGCACCGCCTCTGGGGCTGTGATGGGGAACTGCTGACAATTCAGCTCAGCCACCACCACCAGTTGACTGGCGCAGTGTTGCAGCGCTGCCTGGCCAGCCGCATCACACAACACCAGCGCTAAAGCGGCATCCTGACAGATATAAGCCAGCCGCTCTACCGGATAGGCCGGGTCCAGCGGCACATAGGCAGCCCCTGCTTTCAGCACCGCCAGCACCGACACCAGCAACCCCACGCCGCGTTGCTGGCAAACCCCAACCCGGCTGGCGGGGGTGAACTGGTGTTGCTGCAATAAATAATGCGCCAGTTGATTGGCCTGCTGATCCAGTTGCCGGTACGTCAGGCTAACGCCGTCACAACTGACTGCCACCGCCTCCGGCGTTCGTGCTGCCTGCAAAGCAAACTGCTGATCAATAGCGATATCGGCCGGGTAAGCCGCCATTGTCTGGTTCCAGCTATCAAGCTGCGCAATCTCGTCAGCACTGAGCATAGGTAAGGCATGGACAGCCTGCTGTGGCGCCTGTAAGGCCGCAGCCAGCAGCCGGTTAAAATGCAGCGCCAGCCTGCTGATGCTGTCCGCGGTAAACAGGTCGCTGTTATAGTTCCAGTGCAGTTGCAAGCAGCCATCCGCTTCACTGACATTCAGCGTTAAATCATATTTGGCAACCTGTCCGTCCTCCTGCAACGGCAACAGGTTCAACCCCGGCAGGTCCAGCGTGGTGGCGTCGTTATTCTGCAATACCAGCATGATTTGAAACAGCGGGCTGTGGCTCAGATTGCGTTCAACCTGCAGCACTTCGACCAGTTTTTCAAACGGCACCTGCTGATGAGCATAGGCATCCAGACAGCAAGCCCGGCTTTGTCGGATCAACTGCTGTAGTCCGGCCTCCGGCGACACTGTACTGCGTAGCACCAGAGTATTGACAAAAAAGCCGATCAACCCCGCCACTTCGGCCTGCTCACGGTTGGCCACCGGGCTGCCGAGCACTATGTCAGTTTGATTGCTGTACCGCGCCAGCAAGGCGCTGAACGCCGCATGCAAACCCATAAACAAGGTGGCCCCTTCCTGCTGACATAACTGCTTCAGTTGCCGGGTTAACCCTGTCTCCAGCCGACTGTCCACCGCTGCGCCGGCAAAGCTCTGCTGTTTTGGCCGGACTTTATCCAATGGCAGACTGTGTACTGCCGGTAAGTCCGCCAGTTGCTGACGCCAGTAAGCCAACTGAGTCTCCAGCACTTCGCCTTGTAAATAATCGCGTTGCCAGCGTGCATAGTCACCATACTGCAATGCCAACGGCAGCAGAGCCGCAGCACTGCTTTGCAGGCGGGCACGGTACAAATCGGCCAGTTCACTGAGTAAAATACCAATCGACCAGCCATCTGATGCGATATGGTGCATCGTCAATTGCAAAATCAACTGTTGCTGGCTGCGCCGGAATAATGAGGCCCGTAACATCGGATCTGCCCGCAAATTAAATGGCTGACTGCGATCCTGGCTTAACAGAGCCAGCACCGCAGCGTCTGTCAGCTGTTGTACATCCTGACATTGCGCCAGTTGCGACTGCGCCGGTAACACTTGTTGCCACACTTCACCGGCGGCATCTTCGACAAACACAGTGCGCAGCACTTCGTGCCTTGCCACAATCTGCGCCAGACTGAACTGTAATGCAGCTTCATCCAGCCTGCCTTCCAGCAATACCGCGACATGAATGTGATAATGAGCGCTGCCCCCTTCAAGCTGATCAATCAGCCATAATCGTTGCTGAGCAAAAGACAACGGTAACAGACCGCTTCTGTCCGTTGCGATCAACGGCGGCTGAGCCGGTGGCCGGACCGCTGACTGCGCGTCCAGGTAACTGGCCACTGCATGCAGTTGTGGAGTGTTAAATAACACACTTAATGGCAGTTCAACCCCTAACCGTTGGCGGATTTGACTGGTCAGCCGGGTTGCCAGCAACGAGTGCCCGCCGGACTGGAAGAAATGGTCGAACACACCGACAGGTTCAATGTTCAGCAGTTGTTGCCAGATGTCGCATAACACTTGTTCTGTGGCGGTGCGTGCAGCCACATAATGCTGGGCCTGCCCGGCAGCAGGGGCCGGCAATGCCCGTTTATCAATTTTACCATTGGCATTTTTCGGCAGATGGTCCAGCCGGAGAATACTGGCTGGCCGCATATAATCTGGTAATACATCAGTACAATGTTGCTGGCAGCGCTGAATAAGCGTCTGATCATCGACCGCACTGCGGCTGCTGACATAAGCCGCCAGCATGGCATGCTGACCAGAGCCTGCCAGGACCACCACAGCCTCATCAATCTCTGCCAGTTCGGTCAGTACACAGGCAATCTCCGCTGGTTCAATCCGGAAACCCCTTAATTTGACCTGCTCATCAACCCGTGACAAATAACACAACTGACCTGCGGCATCCAGCCGCACCAGATCACCGGTTTTATATAACAGCCCGCTATGCACGGCCGGCACTGACACATAAGCCTGCGCTGTTAAGGCTGGCTGACCATGATAACCCAGCGTGATACCGGCGCCACCGACATAGAGTTCACCTGGCATCCCGGCCGGGACCAGTTGCCGGTGTTCGTCCAGAATAAACAGCAAACCGCCATCCAGGCCACGGCCTATCGGATAATCCTGTCGCAGCGCTGTGATCGGATAAATGCTAGTGTAGGTAGTGTTTTCCGTCGGCCCATAACAGTGCAATAAGTGCTCGGGCGCACCATACTGCAGAATCCGATTCACGGCGGTAGCGTCGACTTTTTCGCCGCCAAAGGCCAGCAGTCGCAAGGAAGAAAAGGCATCCGGCACTTCCGCCGCAACCTGGTTCAGCACTGCTGTGGTGACAAAAGCTGTGGTCACCCCATACTGCAGATAACAGGCTTTTAACCGGGCCGGATTGATATAGATTTCTTTATCAATCAGAACCACACGGCTGCCATGGGTCAGCGGTAGCCAGACTTCAAACGACGTGGCATCAAAGGCAAAGTTAGCAGCGTGCGCCACACAATCCTGCTGGCCTAACGGATAATATGCCGGTTGATTCACCAAATGCAGCACATTGTTATGGCTGACCAGGACTCCTTTGGGTTTTCCGGTCGAGCCTGAAGTGTAATGGATGATCGCCGCAGCCTGCCCGCCAGCCGGGAGTGGTAATGCCGCCGGATCCAACTGCTGCCAGTATTGCTCAGCGTCGGCATCACAGCAAAGTTGAGGCACTGTCGTCAGTTCGCGGACTTTTGCCTGCATCGCAGTGCTGGTCAATACACAAACCGCACCAGAGTCGGCGATTATGTAGCTGCAACGCTGATCCGGCGATTGCAGATCCAGCGGCACATAACAAAGTCCAGCTCTTAACACGGCCACTGCCGCGACAATCTGTTCCAGTTGGCGCGGCATATAAATGGCGACCCGATCACCAGGCTGATAGTGTTGCTGCAGATAAAGCGCCAGTCGCGCCGACTGCTCGGCCAGTTGCTGGTAACTGAGCTGACGTCCGGTCTGAGCATCAAGCAACGCTACCGCTGCGGGTTGCAGGCTGGCCTGTGTCAGCAATGGCTGGATCAGATGACCCGTCACGGCAGTGGTAACTGGCGGCTGTTGCTGCAGCAGACGTTGTTGCTGCCGGGGCTCCAGCAGCGGATAGGCCGCCACAGGTTGCCGGATATCCTGCACCAGAGCGGTCAGCAAGACCACAAAACTTTCCGCCATAGCGCTGATACTGCTTTTGGCAAATAACGCAGTGCGGAAGTTCCAGTGACAATGCAGTTGCGAACCCACTTCCTGGCAGACCACATTTAACTCAAACTTACTGCTGATGTCGGCAGTTGCCACCGCCTCCAACCGCAGTTCAGGCAACTCCAGCGCCACATTTTCATTGTTTTGTAAGGCAAACATCACCTGGAACAACGGGCTATAGCTGGTACTGCGCTCCGGTTGCAATTGCTCAACCAGCGTTTCAAAAGGAATATCCTGCTGCGAAAAACTCTGCAACAGCATTTGTTTGTTGCGACTTAACAAGTCGGCAAATGATTCCTGCCACTGTAATTCAGTCCGCAATACCAGAGTATTTACAAAAAAACCGATCAGCGGCTCTAATGACGGATGCTGACGACCAGCGACTGGGGTACCCAGCACGATGTCACGCTCGCGGCTCCAGCGGCCCATCAACAGAGCAAAGGCAGTTTGCAATAACATAAACAGTGTTACACCTTGCTGTAACGCCAGGCTGTGTAACTGCGCCGTCAGTTCAGCCGGCAACTGCTGGCTGACGACAGCACCGGCATAATCCGGCACTGTGCTGCGGCTATGATCCAGCGGCAGATTATGTACTGCCGGTAAATCCTGTAATTGCTGCAGCCAAAACTGCAGTTGCTGCTGATACTGACCATTTTGCAGTAACTGCCGTTGCCAGCAGGCATAATCCAGGTACTGGCAGGGCAACGCAGCTAAAGGCGGCAGCGCCGTTGCGCCAAGCGCAGCCTGATAAAAATGCATGAACTCCCGCGTCAGTACGGCGGCAGACCAGCCGTCTGAGGCAATATGATGCATCGTCAGTAACAGCAGGTGACGCGCGGTTTGTTGTGGCAATAGCTGCACAACCTGCACCCGCAACATCAGTTCGCTGCTGAGCTGGAAAGGTCGGGCCGCTTCGGCTGCCACCCATTGCTGGATCTGCTGCTGTTCCAACTCTGGGTCCGCTTGCAATAACTGTTCAAACCGGATCGGCACTGACTGCACCGGTAACACCCGTTGCACTGCCTGCTCCTGATCCATCAGATAAACAGTTCGCAACACCGCATGCCGCTGCAGGATCTGATCAAACGCCAGCTGCAGTGCTGGCAATTGCAGCGGGCCATGGCAGATCAGCGCATTGCTGATGTTGTACTGGCTGTGATCTGTGGTCATCTGCGCAATAAACCATAACCGTTGTTGCGCAAACGACAGCGGATAAGTGGCTAGCTCGCGGGAAACCTGTGGGATCGGCTGATAAGCGGCAGTCTGTACTGTCGCGCTGTCGCGGCTTAAAAATCCCAGCAAGCTGTCTTTATGCTGCCTGATCAGAGCGGCCACAGCTGGCGTCAATGCTTCTTTCGACGATTTAGTTTTTAATTTTCCGTCTTCAACATATAAAGAAATTTTCTGTTCGTTTAACTGACGAACCACATCTGTAATACTCATTTCTTACCACTCCACCGCTAGTAATTGGGCGTCCTCTTGTCCTTGCGAAAGTTGTGCATTGTTATGTTGCGCAACCAATTCTGTATCAATCAGGGCAGCCAGAACGGCCAGTTCCGGGTTTTCAAAAATCACCCGCAACGGCAACTCCAGGCCGAATTGCTGGTGAATGGCGTTGTTAAGCCGGGTCACTAACAAGGAATGCCCCCCCAGCCGGAAAAAATGCGCCTGGCGGCCAATGCTGTCCGGCAGCGCCAGTAATTGCTGCCAGAGCAGCGCCAGTTGTTGCTCTACAGCCGTCTGCGGCGGCACAAAAGCCAGATCACCGAAAGTCGGCGCCGGTAATGCACGCACATCCAGTTTGCCGTTGGCGGTTAATGGAAATTGTTGCAGGCAGATGATGACAGCAGGCACCATGTATTCAGGCAGGCTCTGCAGCAGTTGTGACCGGATGCCGGACTCCAGCACCGCGGCCGGCAGCTCACTTTGTACGTAAGCCACCAGGTGCTGTTGTTGCTGATGTTCAAACAGCGTCAGATAGACATTGCTGACATCGGTCAGATCGGCAATTTTGCTGCTGATTTCTCCCAGCTCAATGCGATAACCCCTTAACTTAATCTGTTGATCGACCCGGGCGATAAACACCAGCTCGCCTTGCGCTGTCAGCCGTACCAGATCACCAGTGCGGTACAGACGTCCGGCAACCGCCGCAAATGGCAACCTCAGAAACGCCTGAGCTGTGAGCTCAGGTTTATGCAGATAACCGGCTGTGACGCAGGCGCCGCCCAGATACAACTCACCCACAGCGCCAGCGGGCAACGGATTTTGCTGACGGTCCAGCACAAAAGCCTGACAATTTGGCATTAAAAAACCTATATTCGGCTGAGCACTGTCAGTGACAGCGGCAAAACTGACGTTGACCGTGGTTTCCGTCGGGCCGTAGGCGTTCAGCACCTGCACTTGCCGGCTCTGCGCATACTGCCGCAACCGCTGCCAGTTCAGGGCGTTCACATTTTCACCAGCAACCACCAGGTTCACCGCCAGATCGGACGCCGCCTCTAACGCTGGTAACAATGTCAGCGCCAGACTGAGGGTGGCTTTGACCGTATCGGCCCGGTACTGCCGCAGGCAAGCCAGCAAGGCCGCCGGATCCCGCACCTGTTCGTCACTGGCCAGCACCAGACTGCGGCCCTGAGTCAGCAGGGCGTAACCCGTCATTGCGGCATCAAACGCCAAAGAGGAGGTTTGTAACCAGATTTCCGGTTGCGCCAGTGCCGCCAACTGACTTTGGAAACTGGTCAGAAAATGTTGTAAATTGGCCTGTGTCACCACAGTGCCTTTTGGCCAGCCTGTGGTGCCGGAGGTATACAGCACATAACTGCTTTGCTGCCGATCCGGCCAGTGGTAGGCCGGTAGCAGGGTCAGCGCTGACGCTGTGTCTGAGGGCTCGGCATCTAGGCAATAACAGCGACCCTGATAATCTGGCAACTGCGCCGCATAGTGCTGCAGTGTCAGCAGTAAGGCACAGCCGCTGTCCTGCAGAATGTAACGGATCCGATCAGGTGGCGACACCGGATCGAGCGGCACATAGACTGCCCCCAGATACTGTAATGCCAGAAAAGCGGTGACCGCCGCGACTGAACGTGGCAGACAGACGGCCACCGGCTGGGCCGGTACCACGCCATGCTGGTGCAACAGCGCTGCCAGTTGCTGACTTTGCGCCAGTAACTGGCGGAAACTAAGCTGTTGATCAACCCCCAGCACTGCCGGTCTATCCGGCTGTAACTGTGCCTGTCGCGCCAGTTGCTGCCATAACAACGGCTGCTGCTCGGGCCAGTCAGCGCCGGACAATGGCGCCGGCTCAGCCAGGGTCAGTTGTAACTGCTGCAACGGTGCCGACAAAACCGTCTGACTCAGGCTGTGTAACAACAACGCAAAGCTGTCACTGAGCCTCTGAATACTGTCACGACTGAATAAAGAAGTCGCCGCATTCCAGTACAGCACCAGTGCGCCTTCTTCATCCAGCAGCGAGACATTTAAATCATATTTGATGGCGCTATAACCACTGTGGATCCCGCTGATCTGTAACCCCGGCAAACTGAACTCAACGGTTTCGGTATTTTGTTCAGCAAACAGGATCTGCACCAGCGGGGCATAACTTAAACTGCGCTCCGGCTGTAACAGTTCCACCAGCCGGTCAAAGGACAAATCCTGATGCTCGTAAGCCTGCAGGATGTTGTGCCGGACCTGGGCCAGATAAGCCATGATGGGCTGCTGCTCATCCAGTTGGGTCCGGATCGGCAGAATATTAATAAAATAACCGACCAGCGGTTCCAGTTCGCTGCGTCGGCGACCGGCCACCGGACAACCAACCACAATATCCTGCTGATAGCTCCAACGACTGAGCAATAAGCTGAACATCGCCACAAACAGCATATAGCGGGTTAATTGCTGCGACTGTGCCAGTTGCTGTAAGGTTGCCGCCAGCTCAGCCGGCAACTGTTGCCGGATGATCTGGCCCTGATGCGACTGCTGGGACGGCCGGGTAAAATCCAGTGGCAGGCTGTGTAATTGCGGCACCCCCTGCAATTGGGTCTGCCAGTACGCCAGTTGTTGTTGCCACAGGCCGTCTTGCTGTTGCTGCCAGGCGGCAAAATCAGCATATTGCACAACCAAAGCCGGTAAATCTGGTAATTGCCCTTGCAACAACGCCTGATAGGCCTGCATCAGCTCCTGTGTCAGCACCCCGATCGACCAGCCATCACAGGCAATATGATGGATCACCAGCAGCAGCACATGTTCGGTCGGACTTTGCTTGATCAGGTGGATACGAATTGGTATTTCATTTTTTAAATCAAAACGATATGCAGATAACTCACTCAGCATCTGTTGCAATTGCGCCGCGCTGAGCGGGCCAGATTGCAGCAGTTGCAACGGCAGTTGCGCCGCCGGCAGCAGTTGTTGTCTGGCGATCCCCTGTGCATCGTTAAAGTAACAGGTTCGCAGAATTTCCTGCCTTTGCAGCAGATAGTCGACAGCTTGCTGTAACAGCGCAAGTCTGAGCTCACCCTGCATCCGCACAGCCAGCGGCATATTGTAATGCGGGCTGCCGCCATTGAGCTGATCAACAAACCACAAGGTTTGCTGGGCAAAAGATAACGGCAGCGGCTGACTGCGATCGGCGAGCTGGATCTGGGTCAGCGGCTGTGCTGTTTGTTGTTTGAGCCATGCTGCCAGTTGCTGCAGCCTGCTGTGACTGAAGATCAGCCGCAACGGCATCTCCACCTGCCATTCTTGCTGGACCGCGGACGCCAGCCGGGTGGCCAGTAAAGAGTGACCACCGACCCGGAAAAAATCCGCCGTCATACTGAGCGCAGCGACCTCCAGGTGTAACAACTGAGCCCATATCTGCTGCAACCGTTGCTCAGTTGCATCCGCGGGCGCGACATACTCAGCCTGCCACGCTGTCCAGTCCGGTGCTGGTAAGGCCTTTTTGTCGATTTTGCCATTGGTCGTCAGCGGCAGTTGCGCCAGCACCTGGATCGAGCGCGGCAGCATATAGTCCGGCAATTGCAGCCGCAGCTGATCCAGCCAGGCCTGCTGTCGCTGCAACGGTGCCACCGCCGTCTGTGCTGCATCCTGTAACGTCACCCAGGCCAGCAAACTTGGCTGGCCGGCCGGATCCGGCTGCACTGCAACGGCGACATTGCGGATGTCGGGTAAGTGCAGCAACTGAGTTTCAACCTCAGTCAGTTCAACCCGGAAGCCACGGATTTTCACCTGCGAGTCCAACCGACCGAGAAAATGTAACTGCTGATCAGCACCAAAACGGGCTTTATCACCTGTGCGGTAGACCCGTAATTGCGGGCCAGCAGGCCAAGGTTGCACCAGACAAAAACGACTGGCAGTCTCGGCTGCTTTATTCAGATAACCAGCCGCCAGCGCTGGACCGGCAATACACAGCTCGCCAGCGGCACCGGGCGGTAACACTTCACCTTCTGCCGACAACAGCAGTAGCTGACTGTTGGCCAGGCCCTGACCGACGGGTGGCCACTGCCCGGCCATGCCCTGCCACTGATCAACCCGCATGGCACTGGCGATCACAGTGCCTTCGGTCGGGCCATAGGTATTCCACAACACCGGGCCATCCACCCCAAACAGTTGTTGCCAGCGCGCCAGATGGGATGCCGTCATGGCTTCACCACCGGTGATCACCAGTTGCAAACTGGCTTTTAGTTGCTGCGCCAGCCCGGCATCCAGTTCTTCCGTCAGATAATGCCAGTAAGACGTTGGCAGACTGATCAGTTGGATCTGTTCGGACTGCAGCAGCTGTAAATACTGCCGGGCCGTTAAGGCCAGCCCCTGCGGATTCAGCACCAGACAATGACCGGCCGCCAGGGTCAGCACCAGTTCTTCGACAAAAGCATCAAAACTGAAGGCATTCCCCGCCAGCAACCGCCAGTCAGACTGCTCGGCCAGTTGATACAGCTGTACGGCAGCAGCACGATAGCTGGCCAGTTGCGACTGTCCGATCAGCACGCCTTTGGGTATGCCGGTTGAACCTGAGGTATACATCAGATACGCCAGTGAGCCTGCGGCAGGGGCCGGCAGATTTTCACCAGGATACCGGCGCCAGTCCGAAGTTGCCGCATCCAGCACACAGCGGGTCGGACCGACCTGCTGCAAACGGCTGTGGAAGGCAGTTTCAGTCAGTAGCAAGTTCAGGCTGCTGTCTGCAATGATGGCCGCTAACCTTTCATCCGGCATGGCCGGTTCCAGCGGCACGTAAGCGGCGCCTAACTTCCATAATGCCAGGATACTGCTGATCAGGTTCAGTTGGCGCGT
The DNA here is from genome assembly GCF_059620065.1 of Rheinheimera sp. B2H12. Lineage (NCBI taxonomy): Bacteria > Pseudomonadati > Pseudomonadota > Gammaproteobacteria > Chromatiales > Chromatiaceae > Rheinheimera > Rheinheimera sp. B2H12. The sequence goes on from NZ_CM184363.1 coordinate 4,954,690, forward strand.
CAGGAAAATACCAACCCGCTGCCCGGCTGTGACGCCCTGAGACTGTAGAAAACGCGCCAGCCGATTGGCTTCGGCATTGAGGGCAGCAAAGCTGTAGCTGGCCTGACCGATCTGCAAGGCCGCGCTGTCCGGTTGCTGGCTGGCATAGTGTTCAAACAGGGTCAGCAATTCCGGCGCTTGCTGCAGCTCAGGTTGCCAGCGTGGGTTCAGTTGTTGTAACAGCAACTGCTGTGCCGGACTGCACATCGACAAGCGACTGATCGGCAGCTCTGGCTGCGCGACAATCGACTGCAGTAATTGCAGGTAACTTTGCGCCATCTGCTGCACCGATGCCGCGGCAAATAACCGACTGGCATAGTCCCAGCGCATTTGTAAACCAGCCTGACTTTCCGCGGTACTGAGTGACAAATCAAATTTGGCCAGTGATTGCTGATCCGGCAACAATTGTAACCGGGTTTGGGCAAATGTCTGGCTGGCCTGTTCCAGCGTATCCAGACTGAACATGATCTGAAACAGCGGGTTAAAATTCTGGCGCTGGGGCTGTAATTTTTCCACCAGTCGTTCAAATGGCATCTGCTGATGGGCAAACGCATCCAGAATAACTTGTTTATGCTGTTGCAATAACTGCGTGAACGCTAAAGCCGGTTCAACCTGATGCCGCAACACCAGCGTGTTGACAAAATAGCCGATTAAACCACCGACCTGCGCTTGTTCCCGGTTGGCCGACGTGGTGCCAAGCACTTGTTCCTGATTGCCACTCCAGCGTTGTAACAAAACACAAAACGCCGTTTCCAGCAGCATAAACAGGGTTACCTGTTGCTGTCTGGCCAACTGCTGTAATTGCTGTAATAACGCCGGTGGTGCCAGTAACGTCAGTTGCTGACCGGTAAAATCCGTCACTTCCGGTCTTGGATAATCCAGTGGCAACTGATGCACCAGCGGTAAATCCTGCAACTGGGTCAGCCAGTAAGACTGCAACCTTTGCCACGCGGCGCCCTGCAACTGTTGTTGTTGCCAGTTGGCATAATCCAGATATTGCAGCGGTAATGGCTGCAGCTGGATCGACTCACCCGTCACTGCCGCCTGATAAAACTGACCAAGTTCCTGCATTAAAATGCGCAGTGACCAACCGTCCGCCGCAATATGATGCAGATTGAGCAATAACACATGCTGAGTGGCCGCCAACCGGACCAGCCTGGCCTTTAGCATCAAATCTGTAGCCAGATCAAAGGGTTCATTTGCATGTTGCTGGGAGAGTTCAGCCAGCGCAGCGGCAGGTGCCGGCCAGGCCGAACCGTCCGTTTCCGCCAGCTCAAAAATGAAGTGGGTCTGGACCAGTTGCCAGGGTTGCTCTGCCTCATCGGTCCGGTACACAGTCCGCAGGATCTGTTGACGTTCAATCAATTGACAACAGGCCTGCTGCAGCGCCTGTGGCTGCAGCGGCCCTTCGATGGCCAGCGCCATCGGCATATGATAATGCCTGCTCTGGCCTTCAATCCGGTCAATCAGCCACAAACTTTGTTGCGCAGAACTGAGTGGTGCAATCTGCTGGTTCGAACTGACAGACCAGTTGAGATAACTTTGGCAGATCTGCGTTTTTTCAGTTTTTAACCAGTCCAGCTCGTCCGCCGTTAACACCCCAGGCGCGGCATGCACTGTTAACTTGTCTGCCACCAGACTCACTGCAACGCCTTTCGCGGCGAGCTCATTTAACTTGCTCAGTAAACTCATAACTCAATGCCTTCTGCTGCCATCTCACTGAACCGCTGCCGCAGTGCCGGTTGCGAGTCCTGCCCGCTGCCAGCATCAATCACCCTGGCCAGCGCGCTGATGGTCTGATATTCAAATAAGTCGCGGATATTCAGGCTGACCCCAAGCTGCTGCTGGATCTGCGCCACCAGCCGGGTTGCCAAAATGGAATGGCCGCCTAAATCAAAGAAATTGCTGTGGATACTGATAGCATCGAGGCCAAACAAGGATTGCCAGAGCTGCGCCAGTTGCTGTTCAGTGGCGGTCACCGCCGGCTGAAAATCAGCTGTGACCGGCAGCAGTTCCGGCACTGGTAAGGCTTTGCGATCAATTTTGCCATTGGCATTCAGCGCTAGACGGGTCTGCACCAGATATTGCGAAGGTTGCATATAACCAGGTAACAGAGCGCCAAGCGTCGCTTTTGCCCTGCTGCACAACGCCTCCGCCGGTAACTGACTACCCAGCCAGGCCACCAGCCGGCGGTGCGGCTCTTCGCCACTGAGGGCAACCACCACCTGATCAACGCCATCCACCTGCAGCAAACACTGTTCAATTTCTGCCAGTTCAATCCGGAAGCCGCGCCACTTCACCTGATGATCGCGCCGGCCCAGATAACAAATATCCCCCTGACTGTTCAGCCGTACTAAATCGCCGGTTTTATATAACATCTGGTCCGGCGCAAACGGATGCGCAATAAAGGCTGCGGTCGTCAGTGCCGGCTGGTTCAGGTACCCCAGCGCCAGGCCGGCACCACCGACATACAATTCACCAATAGCGCCAGCGGGCACCAGTTGCAGATGCCGATCCAGCACATAGTGGGTACTGCCACTGATACTTTTCCCAATTGGATAGGGTTCGGCTTGGGCTGTGCTGATCGGGAAAAAGGTGCTGAAGGTGGTATTTTCGGTCGGTCCGTACATATGCAGCAACTGGGCTGGTTTGCCCTGTGTCAGCAAGACATCAACCGCCCTGTTATCCACCGCCTCGCCGCCAAACAACAAATAACTGAGCGGGGCAAATAGATCCGGGCTGGCATAAACCAGTTGATTAAATAAGGCCGTGGTGACAAACAACACACTGATGCGCTGCTGCCGGATACAGTCTCTAAGCTGATTCGGATCCAGCAGGCACTCTTTTGTCACAATCACCAGCGAAGCGCCGGCCAACAGCGGTGCCCAGATTTCAAATGTGGCCGCATCAAAACTGTGATTCGAACTCTGTGCCACCACATCGCTGGCCGTCAGCTGCACATAATTACAACCAGTGCAAAGCCGCCTGATGCCCTGATGACTGACCATCACACCTTTGGGCTGACCGGTCGAGCCTGAGGTATAAATCACATAGGCCAGCGCTGTTGCTGCAGACAATGGTGCTACCGGAGCCGTTACCGGCTGATTGCTGAGACTGGCACTCTGGTCCAGACAAATAGCCTGATAAGGCCCCAGTTCAGCCAGACTGCCTGCCAGTGCCTGCTCGGTCAGCACCAAACTGGCCGCGGTGTCCTGTAACATATAACTCAGACGGTGCGCCGGATAGCTGGTATCCAGCGGCACATAAGCGGCACCGGCTTTCAGGATCGCCAGCATCCCAACCACCATATCGGCAGAGCGCTGCACATACAGCGGCACCAGACTACCGGCCACAACGCCCGCCTGTCTGAGCAAATGCGCCAGTTGATTGGCCCGCTGCTCCAGTTGCAGATAACTGAGTTGCTCAGCGCCGGACACCACCGCCACGGCATCCGGTGTCAGCCGAGCCTGCGCACTGAATGCCTGATGGACCAGCTCAGGCTGCGGTGCCTGATACGCCGGGCCATGGCCCAGCGCCTGTGGCGTCAACTGGCTGCTGTCAGTCAGGGCCAGTGCTTTTAAGCTAGCAGTCGGAGTACGCAACAAACTCTGTAATAACTGCTGGAAACTGCTGGCCATACTGTGGATGGTTTGCGGCCGGAACAGGCTGCTGGCGTATTGCCAGATGCAATGCAGACCAGCAGCGCCCTGATCGATCACGGTCAGGTTCAAATCAAACTTACTGGTCTGTTCTGCCAGCGCCACTCCCTGGATCGTTAAGCCAGGTAACGTCAGTTCCGGCCGGCCTGCTGCCTGCACGGCAAACGACACCTGAAACAGCGGGCTGTAGCTTAAACTACGGGCTGGCTTCAGGATGTCGACCAATAAGTCAAACGGCAGATCCTGCTGACTCAGTGCCAGCAGTAACTGTTGTTTTTGCCGCTGCAGATAAGCGTCCGCCGTCCAATCCAGATCGACCTGCTGACGCAACACCAGCGTATTGACAAAAAAGCCAACCAGTCCCTGCACTTCCGGATAAGGCCGGGCCGCCACCGGTGTGCCAATCACGATATCGGTGTCGTCACTCCAGCGGGCCAGCAATAACGCAAACATGCTTTCAAGCAGCATAAACAACGTCATATCCTGACGGCTGGCAAATTGCCGCAACGCTGCACTCAATTCAGCCGGGAGTGTCAGCTCGACATTTTGCCCGGCGAAACTGCGCTGCGCCGGTCTGGCAAAATCCAGCGGCAGATGATGCACTGCGGGCAAGTCGGCTAACTGCTGTTGCCAGAAGCTGATTTGCTCTGCCAGCGCTGCCGATTCGGCGCTAGCAGCAACGGCTAATGCCGCCGCAAAGGTTTGCTGCTGCCAGTGGGCATAATCGGCATAACTGATGGCTAAATCGGCTGGCAATGCCGTCTGGTCTGCCTGCAGATACGCGGCATAATACTGCATAAATTCCTGGGTCAGGATGTCCAGCGACCAGCCGTCACAAGCAATATGATGCAGGTTGAACAACAGCACATGTTCATCCTGTTGCCATTGCCAGACCCAAACTTTCAGCATTAAATCTTTTTGCAGATCAAAAGGCTGACTGATTTTCTCTAACAATTGCTGCTGCAATTCTGCCGGTGCTGGCGCTGCGGACAGCCGGTACCACTGCACCGGCACAGGCCGCGCTGGCTGGCACTGTTGCACCGCCTGTTCACCCACCAGTTGATAACAGGTTCTGAGCATATTGTGACGGCTGACCAGTTGATCCACTGCATATTGCAAGGCATCGGCCTGTAATAGACCGGTCAGTCGCATGGCCACGGGCATATGATATTCGGTACTGACCCCCTGCAACTGGTCAATAAACCACAACCGTTGTTGCGGATAAGACAACGGCGCTGGCTCTGACTCAGGATACCGGCGGATAAACTGCCGCTGTTGCTGAGGCGCGGTCAGCTGCTGCGCCAGTTGCCGGATGGTCGGATAGTCAAAAAATGAGCGGATATTCAACCGGATATTCAGTTCACGGCTGATCCTGCTTTGCAGACGGGTCGCCAGTAAGGAATGGCCGCCCGCAGTGAAAAAGTTCCGATCAATCCCGAGTTCAGTCGCCGGCAACTGCAGTAATTCGCTCCACAGTTGTTGCAGCCACTGTTCAGTGGCGGTTTCAGGCGCCTGATAACTGTCGCTGGCAAAACTGGGTTCAGGCAAAGCCCGCAGATCCACTTTGCCATTCACATTGAGCGGTAATGCCGCCAGACACTGATAACTCAGCGGTTGCATATAGTCCGGTAACTGCTGACTGGCGGTGGCCTGACACAATGCAATCAATTGGGCATGGCTGCCCTGATACTGTCTGGCCGGACAAATATAAGCCGCCAGCCGTTTATGCACGCCCTGACCTGCCACCACAACCAGGGCTTCACTGACCTCTGGCAGTTGCTGCAGAGTGCTGACAATTTCCGCCAGCTCAACGCGGAAACCCCGGATTTTAACCTGCTTATCGACCCGTCCGACATAACACAACTGGCCATCAGCCCGCACCCGAACCAAATCACCGGTTTTGTATAAACGCTGCGGCAACTGGCCAGCCAGGCTGACACTGACAAAACTGGCTGCGGTCAGTTCCGGCCTTTGCCAGTAGCCATCTGCCAGCGCCGCTCCGGCGATATAAAGTTCGCCAATCACCCCGTCCGGCAGCAGTTGTTGCTGCGCATCCAGCACATAATGGCCATGCCCAGCCAGCGGCAAGCCAATAGGTGCTTCTTCCAGCTGTTGTTCAATCCGATAAAAACAACTGAAGGTGGTGGTTTCGGTGGGCCCGTAAATATTATAAAAATGCTCGGGTTTACCATGGCGTACCACCTGATTGATGGTGACGATTTCTGCGGCATCTCCACCAAAAGCAACCAGTTTCATCCGGGCAAAAATAGCGGGCTGATGCTGCACCAACTGATTAAAAATGCCGGATGACAGAAACAGCACATTCACCTGCTGTTGCGCCAGCGTCTGGCTGAACACCTCTGCATCCAGCAGTTGTTCACGGCTGATAATGCAGGTTGGCAGGCCATGCAGCAGCGCCGACCAGATTTCAAAGGTGGCGGCATCAAACGCATGATTGGCGCACTGTGCCAGCACATCCCCCGGCTGCGGCTGATAAAAATTAGTGGCCGCAATCAGTGTCAGAATATTCCGATGGCTAACCATGACCCCTTTAGGTTCACCGGTCGACCCCGAAGTGTAAATGATATAAGCCAGCTGTCCGGCCTGTAACTGCGGCCATGGCTGGCTGCTGTCACTTGCTGGCAGCGCATCCAGCCACAACACCGGGCAGGTCAACGCCAGCGCTGCTAAATCCGCCTGCAATGCCTGTCGGCTTAATAACACGGTCGGGGCACTGTCGGCCAGAATATAACGGGTCCGGCTTGGCGGATTGTCGATATCCAGCGGTACATAAGCGGCGCCAGCCCGCAAGATCCCCAGCATCGCCACGACCATAGCCACCGACCGGTCCAGATAAAGCCCGACCCGGTCACCGCTGCGCACGCCAGCCGCCAGCAACGCCTGCGCCAGCCTTTCACTCTGTGCCTGCAAATCGGCAAAACTGAGCTGCTGTCCCAGCGCGGCATCGCGCACAGCGACCTGCTGCGGTTGTTGGCTGGCCATCTGATCAAACCGACTGACCACATCGGTCTGGCTGATGACACAAGCCGGAGTTTTGCTGGCACAACGTTGTAATTGTTGCCGGTATTGCTCGTCCGATAACAGGGGTAAGGTTGCCATTGGCGCTGACGGCTGTGCCACTATGCCCTGTAATAACGCCAGAAAACTGTGCTGGAAGGCCGTGATACGGTCGGCACTGAATAAAGTTGTGGCATAGTTCCAGAAACAGCGGATCCCCGTCGGCTGCTCCAGACAGGCCAGGCTCAAATCAAACTTGGCACTTTGTAGTGTCAGCGGATAAGGTTGCAGCTGTAAACCAGCCAGACGAAGGCTTGGCGCCTGATTATCCAGCATGGTAAACACCAGCTGCACCAGCGGCGAATAACTGAGACTGCGCTGTGGCCGCAATTGCTCAACCAGCAGATCAAACGGATACTCCTGGTGCTGAAAACTTTGCTTTAACTGGTGCTGCTGCTGTTGTAAAAATTGCACAAAGGACTGCTGCCAGTCAGCGTGATGGCGCAGTACCAGGGTATTGACAAAAAAACCGATCAACGACTGCAGTTCAGGCTGATGGCGTCCGGCCACCGGAGTTCCAATCAGTAATTCCTGATCGCCACTGAGCCTGAGCATTAACAGCGCAAAGGCCGCTTCCAACAGCCCGAACAGGGTCACCTGCTGCTGTTGCGCCAGTTGTTGTAACTGCTGACTCAGCGCCAGCGGCAGACAGAACTCAGCCACGGCTCCGGCAAACTGTTGCTGCATCGGCCGCCGATAATCCGTAGGTAAATTATGCACTTCAGGCGCTTCGATTAACAACTGACGAAAATACGCCGCCGCCTGGCTGCCACTCTGGCTGTGCAGATAAGACTGTTGCCAACTGGCATAATCCAGATACTGCACTGACAACTGTGGTAAAGCGGCCGTCGTCAGCCCCTGCGCCTGCTGATAAGCCAGCATCAAATCCTGACTCGCCACGCTGAACGACCATTCATCGCAAGCAATATGGTGCAGGACAAACAACAACAGATATTCACCGTCGCCGGTTGCGCCCGGCGCTGCCAGCTCAAACAGGTGACACCTGAGGGGCAGTTCAGTACTGAGGATAAATGGCTGCTGACTCAGCGCCATCAGCTCGGCGTCCAGCCAGGCCCGCGGCGGCAGCCCCAAAGCTGCCGCTTGCTGTTGCACCTGAGCCGCCGCGACAAAGTTCAGCAGCGTCAGATCAGCCACTTCGGCGCTTGCTAACAGCCGCTGCCGTGGTTCTCCCTGCTCATCAAGATAAAGTGTGCGCAGGATTTCATGCCGCTGCACCAGGGTCTGTACTGCCTGTGCCAGCAGCGCCGGTTGCAACGTGCCCTTGATGGTAAAAGCGCTGAACATATTGTATTGCGGGTCCGGTCCGGTCATCGTATCAATAAACCATAACCGCTGCTGGGCATAAGATAATGGATAACTGGCAGCGCTCCGGTCGACCACAGGCACTGTGGCTGCTGTCGCCTGCTGCTGCGACAGCCAGGCAATGATCTCAGGCTTGAGCGCTTTGAGCTGAGCCAGCCGCTGGGCAGACAATAATTGTTTATCACCGCGCACTGCCAGTTCGTTCTGGCTGGTCAGATGCAGCCGGATATTGTCAGCAGCCAGTTGCTGCAAAAATTGCTGAATAAAGGTGATATCTGTCATCTGTCTGCCCTCCTAAAGTAATACTTCTGTTTCGTTGTCTGCCAGTGCATCCTGTGGCGTAAAGGTGGTGAGCCCACTCAGTTGCAGCAGATCGATATAAGCGGCCAGGGCAGATAACTGCTGGTGTTCGTATAACTGGGTAAAAGGCACCAGCACACCAAACGCCAGTCTGATTTCATTGAGCAACCGGATCGCCAGTAACGACTGACCACCGAGTTCAAAGAAGTTAGCGTCGGCGCTGACCGGCTGCGGTAAATCCAGCAACTGCTGCCAGAGGCTGGCCAGCTGTAGCCCGGTCGCTGTCGTCGGCAACTGATAGCTGTCCTGCTGTAACCGGATTGGTGGTAGGGCTTTTTTATTGACTTTACCGTTGTTCAGCAGCGGCAGCGCTGCAAGCAACTGCAACTGCGCCGGGATCATGTATAACGGCAGTTGCTGACGCAGCTCGGCTTTCAGTTGCCGGATAAACGCCAGCGGGCCGGACAAGGCTGCTGGGTCATTGGCCACCACATAAGCCACAATACGGCTGCTGGCCTGCTCACGCTGTGCCAGCACGACCACGTCCTTGACTTGCGGCAATTGCAGCAGTTTGGCTTTAATTTCCCCCAGTTCGATGCGGTGACCATTGATTTTGACCTGATCATCCAGTCGGCCCAGATACTGCATCTGACCATCGGGTAACCAGCGGGCCAGATCACCGGTTTTATACAGCCTGGCCTCGCCGTCTGCGGCAAAAGGCGACTGCATAAACTTTTGCCGGCTGGTTTCAGCCAGGTTCAGATAGCCCCTGGCCAGGCCTGCGCCGCCAATATGCAACTCACCTTCCACACCGGCCGGCAGCAGCTCTGCGTCGTCATTCAGCACATACAGCTGGGTATTGGCGATCGGCTTGCCAATTGGCACAAAAGCGAGCGTCGAATCAGCACTGCAGCGCCAGTAGCTGCTTTCAATGGCAGCTTCGGTCGGGCCATAAAGATTGTAATAAGCACTTTGCGTGCCACTGGCGAAGAACCTGTCATTCAGCTCCTTCGACATTTCTTCTCCCCCATTGATCACCAGTCGTAACTGCTGACACTGGGCGATATCCACTGTGGCTAAAAAGGTACTGAGCATGGTGGGCACAAAATGCGCTACGGTCACCTGCTGCGCTATCATCAGTTGTTGCAGGTAATGCGGGTCTTTGTGTCCATCTGGCTCAGGCAGCACAATACAGCCACCACAGAGCAACGGAGCGATAAATTCGCAGATCGAAATATCAAACATAAAAGGGGTTTTCTGCAGAAAACGATCGGTAGGGCCGAACTGAAAGAACGACTGTCCCCATAACATCCGATTGACCAGACCGCGTTGGGTACACATCACCCCTTTTGGCTGACCGGTTGAGCCTGAGGTATAAAAAATATACGCCAGTTGATCAGGCGAATTGTCGGTACTGACCGGATCCTGCGGCGAATAAGTCGCCAGTTCGGCGGCAAATGCGGCACTGTCCAGCGCGACGATCCGCACAGTATCAGCCAGCACTGTCAGCTGTGCCTGCTGCGTGATAATCAGCGACAAAGCGGCGTCCTTGATCATGTAATGCAGGCGATCGGTCGGTAACCCTGGCTCTAACGGCACATAAGCAGCACCCGCTTTCAGGATGCCAAGGATGGCGACCACCAGCGACAATGACCGCTGCATACATAAACCAACCGCCATATCCGGCCGGATGCCCTGCGCCCGCAACCAGTGCGCCAGCTGGTTCGCCTGCTGATTCAGTTGCTGATAACTCAGACTTTGTTGCTGATAAACCGCCGCTTCCGCCGTGGGAGCCCGCGCGACCTGCTGCTCAATATAAGCGGTAATACCAGACGCTGCCGGCCACTGCTGCGCTGTCGCATTCCAATGTTGCAGCAACAACTGGCGCTCTTCTGCGCCGATAAAATCAGCCAGCCTTAATACCCCTGGCTGTCCCTGCACCAGACTCTGCACTATCCGCTGATAATAGCCGGTGATCCGCTGTAAAAATTCTGCCGGAAAAATCTGCTGTTCCACATCAAAACGCACTTCATAGCCAGACTCAGCGCCAGCTGGCATTTTGTAAATCTCCAGGCTAAACAGATAATCCTTGTCATCAAAAGCGCGGCCGCTTTCCACTTTCAGTTGCGGATCCAGTTGTTCGTACTGATGTAATTCCACGTAGTTAAAAATCGAGGCGGAAAAATCCAGCCCGGCATCTTGTTGCACAGCCGCCAGCGGATAATGTTTCACCCGCTGGATATCCTGCGCCCTGGCATGCACGGCCTGCACAATTTGCAGCCAGCTTTGCTGGCGGATATTAAGCCGCAAAGGTAATGAATTCAGAAACAGCCCCAGTGTATGCTCGCTGCCGGCAAATTCAGGTCGGGCATTGACCACCACCGCAGTGGTGATATCTTTTTTGCCACTGAGCAACGCCATCAGCACCAGATAGGTGGCAAGCAGCACACTTTTTTCCGTGACTTGCCACTGCCTGGCAAGCTGCCTGATTTGCAGCGCAGTCTCTCCTTGCAGCAGACAAACGGCGCGGTGGGTGCTGTGTTTCGCCCGGCCACTCCACCAGGGCACCTGGGCATCTGCCAGTTGTTGCTGCCACCAATCGCGGCTGAACTGTTCCTGCAGGGCCTGCTGCTCCAGATAACTGAAATATTTATAAGGCAAGGCAGCCGGCACGGCTGGCGCTGGTTGCTGTTGTAACAGTGCTAAATAATGGTGCAGTAACTGACTGTTCAGGGCTGCCACGCTCCAGCCATCCAGTAAGGCATGGTGGAAATCCAAGGTGTACTGAAAACTCTGATCGGTACGCCGGTGAATAAACAATTGCCACAAACGCTGTTCCAGCGCAAAACTCTGGGTCTTTTCGCTGTCAATCCACTGATCCAGCCAGGCTTCCTGCGCCCTGGTATCCAGTGATCGCAGATCAAGCACGGTCAGGCCTGGCTCAAGTTCAGTCCGGACCACCTGCAGCGCATGATCCACGCCGAAAGAAAACACCGTTCTGAGGATGTCATGCCGGGCCACCAGCGCCTGCAAAGCATGGCGGAAACAAGTTTCATCCCACGGCAGATGTAAGTGATAACCCAGTAAGTCATGATAAGTTCCCTGCTGCTGGGCCAGCAGATTCTGCGCCACCATGCCTTGTTGCAACCGGGTCATCGGATAGGCGTCCTGCAGCTGTGTCAGGTCAAACTGCCGCGCCAGCGCCGCCAATTGCTCCGCCGACAGCAAGGCAAAAGCAGCCAGCTCAGGTAACGCGATGACTTCCTGCTGCGCAGTCAGTTGCAGCAGTTCGGCAATAGTCGGCGCCTGATATAACTGGCGGATCCCGGCATTCACCCCAACCGCTTTCATTTGCGCCACTAACGGAATAGCGCGCATCGAATCCCCACCCAGACTGAAGAAATTGTCGGTCAGCCCGACCTGTGGCACCGCCAGCACCTGGGCCCAGATTGCTGCCAACTGTTGCTCCTGCCCTGTCACCGCAGCCACATAGTCGGTCTGTGCTGCGCCAAACACCGGCGCTGGCAATTTTGCTTTATCGACTTTGCCGTTGACGGTCAGCGGAAACTCCGGCAGCAACACAAAAGCAGATGGCAGCATAAAATCAGGCAACTGGCTCTGCAAAGCCTGCCGTAATAAGCCAGGCAATGTGGCCGCAGTCACAGCTGGCTGGCTGGCTGCAGTCACATAAGCCACCAACCGTTGTTCGTCGGCCAGTTCGCCATGCACGAGGACACAGGCATTTTCGACCCAGACGGTGGCCGCCAGCAGCGCTTCGATTTCACCCAGTTCGATCCGGAAACCACGCAGCTTGACCTGATGGTCAATCCGGCCGACATAAACCAGCTCACCGCTGTCCAGACTGCGGACCAAATCGCCGGTGCGATATAACACTTCAGCCGGCTGCCAGGGCGATGGCAGAAAACGTTGCGCAGTCAGTTCTGGCCGGTTTAAATAACCACGCGCCACCCCGGCGCCACCGACATACAACTCACCAACCATGCCGGCAGGGACCGGCTGTTGCCGTGGGTCCAGCACATAAGCGGATAAATCCGCCAGTGGCTGTCCAATCAGGCTGCCGTTGCCAGCGCGGATATCCGCCTGCCGGATCCGGCGATAGGTCACATGCACTGTGGTTTCGGTGATCCCATACATATTGATCAGTGCAGGCTGCTCATCCTGATGCCGGTCAGTCCAGGACTGCAGACTGGGTAAATTCAGCGCTTCGCCGCCAAAAATAATGTAGCGCAGGGCCAGCGCCTGTGCGGCCGTGGCATCAGCGCGGGAAAAACGTTCGAAGGCAGATGGCGTCTGATTCAGCACTGTGATCTGCTGCTCAGCCACCCATTGATAAAACGCGGCCGGATCCATCGCCAGATGGCGTTCCACCACCAGGGCAGTGCCGCCATAAAATAACGCGCCCCATAACTCCCAGACCGAAAAGTCGAACGAGAACGAATGAAACACCGACCAGCGATCGGCCGGACCGAAACTGAAATGTTGTTCTGCCGCAGCCATCAGCCGCATCACATGCCGGTGTTCAATCAGCACGCCTTTTGGCTGGCCGGTCGAACCCGAGGTATAGATGACATAAGCCAGCTGGGTCGGCTGAAACAGCGCTGAGGACGGCTGCGCAGCCTCATCCGTCTGCGCTATCGCCTGACTGATCTCCAGTTGAGGGATACCGGCCAGAAAAGACGCTTGCGCGTGCACGCTGTCGGTCAGTACCAAGGCTGCCGCACTGTCTTGCAGCATAAAACTAAGCCGCTCAGCCGGATAAGCACTATCCAGCGGTAAATAAGCAGCGCCAGCGGTCAGAATGCCAAGAATGCCGACCACCGACCAGACCGAACGTTCGACACAAAGGCCAACCAGACTGTCTGGTTGCACACCGACAGCCTGTAGCCGGTACGCCAGCCGATTCACCTGCTGCATCAGTTGCTGGTAAGTCAGCTGCTGTTCACCACAACGGACCGCAATCTGCTGTGGATACATCAGCGCCAATCTAGCAACACGCTGATGGATGCCTTCTTCCACCACAAATTGCTGCCGGGCGGCATACTGCTCCAGCCGTTGCTGACTGGCGGTGCTGGTCAGCAGCGGGATGCTGCTGATCGCCTGCGCAGGGGCCTGTGCCAGACTGTCCAGCAGCGTCAGATAACTGTCGGCAAAATGCTGCAGTAACGGCAAATCAACACAGTGGCTTTGCGCCTGCCAGCTCAGCTGGACTGTGCTGCAGTCCAGCGGATGACTGATGGCTAACACCAGCTCCAGCTGCGATAACTGCTGCCAGCAAGCCGCAGGCGTCTGATAACAAAACAACAACTGACACAGCGACTGTGGCCTGGCCAGCTCGGCCGGGGTCAGCAACTGATCCAGCGCGGCAAACCCCAGCACCTGATACTGCTGTAATTCAGCCACTGCGGCGCTGAAGCTGGCCGCCAGGGTATCAAAGCTGTGCTCAGTGCTGACCGTACCACGCCAGGGTAACAGCTGATAAGCCAGCGGTTCGGTCGCGGCCAGCCCCGTCTCTGGCAGTGCAGTACTGACGACCAGTGTCAGATCATCCTGATAACTCCAGCGCGCCAGCCACACCAGATAAGCCGATCTTAACCACTGTTCCAGCGTCAGACCAAGCTGAGCTGCCGCTTGCTGCCACTGGCTGGCAACGGCCGCTTTGACTTGCTGCTGCAACTGTTGCCATGGTTCTGTACTGCCTGTCGTTGGCCTTTGGGGGAGCTGGTGGCGCTGCGGTGCCCCTTGCCATTTATCGCGATAATAGGCCAGTTCTGCATCCACCCGGGCCGTCGTCAGACCCGAAGGGAATAATTGGCCAAGTAAAGTCAGGCACTGATCTTTTTGCTGACTGATCTGGTGTGCCAGTTCAGCAGTCATCGCATGTTTTCTGGATTTGGTTTTCAGCCTGCCATCTTCAGGATAAATGCCAATGCCCAGATCCCTTAATTGTTGTAATAATTGCGAAGTCATACTCAGTCAATTCCGTTAGTTAAAACTCAAACATTTCAATATCAGCAACGCTGGCGGCAGCAGTTGCCCCGGCATTGCTGGCAGACGGCTGCCGCGCAGCGCGCAACTGCGCCAGCTCGCGGCTGCGGGGTGCTGCCAGCCAGTGCACCTGACTCAGCGGTTCACTGAGCGACTGACAAAGGACCTGCAACACCTGGGCGTAATCTGCGCATAGCTGTGCCACTTGGCTGGCACTGAATTGTGCCGTCAGGTAATACACCAGCAATTTGATCGCCTGATCCGGCACCATCGACATCGTCAGCGGGTATTCGGTACTGTCGATACTGCGCACTGAATCAATGTGCAAATCCGCCGCATGACTGGCCAGGGGCGCGGTCAGCGGAAAGTTTTCGAACACAAACAAGGTTTGCAGTAAGGCACTGAGATCGCGCCGTTGCTGGAGCTCAGCAATGTCAGCCATCGACACATAGCCATACTCACTGAGCTGCAATAGTTGCTGTTGCAGGCTGCTGAGCAGGTCCTGCACTGTCTGGTCCGGCGTCAGCTCTGCCAGTACCGGCAAGGTATTGATCAAAGGCCCGACAATGCTCTCCACGCCAGCTAAAGTGGCAGGCCGCCCCGAGTGAGTGGTGGCATAGACCACCGCAGAATCCGCGGTATAACAGTGCAGCAACAGCGCCCAGCCAGCCTGCGCCACGGCATTCAGTGTGACTTGTGCACTGCGGGCGGCCTGCTGCAACGCGGCGCTGAGCTGAAGCGGTAATTGATACTGATAACCAGCCGACGATGAACCAGTGGCTGACCGCGGTTGTTGTCCGGCCAACAGGCTGACGGTCTGCTGCTGCAAAGGTAATTGACGCCAGTAGCGGGCTGCCGCCTGACGATCGACCCGGTTCAGCCAGTAGACATAATCATGGTACTGCGCCGCCACCGGTAATGGGGTGGCAGCAGCGGTCTCTGCGGCATGCAGCCGGTACCGGGCCGCTACCTGCGACAACACCAGTCCGCGTGACCAGCCGTCACTGACGGTATGATGTTCTGTCATCAGCATCCGGTAGCGCTGATCTGCCAGCCGTAACAGCGTGATCCTGAGTAATGGCGGCGCCGACAGCGTAAAGCCCTGCGCGCGGTCCGCCTGTAGCAGTTGCTCAAACGCCTGATCCTGTGCCGCCGCCGATAAGTGGCGCCAGTCATCCTGCTGGAAAGGTAACCGGACAGTCCGCTCCACCCGTTGCAGGTACTGACCCTGTGCGGTGACGACAAAACCGGTGCGGTAGATACTGTGAACATTCACCACATCCTGCCAGGCCGCCTGTAAGGCTGATGGGTTGAGCTGACCACTCAGGTCGTTCACCAGTTGTGACACATAGACCCCCTGCTCACTGAGCAGGGTTTCAAAAATCACCCCCAGTTGCACCGGCGTGACCGCTAACAGATGCGACACCCGCTCGCTCAGGGCCGGATCAGCCTGACTGAGTTCGGTCAGCATACTGGCCGAAACCCCATCGCCACAGATCAGCGCTGGCTGGCTGCTGGCCAACTGCCAGTCCATCGAACTAAGGCCAGCAATGTCCGTCAGCGCCTGGCGGAAATAGCCGACAAAAGTCGCCATCTGCGCGGTGGAATAACGACAACTGCTGTAGATAAAAGCAAAAGCGGCTTTGCCAGCCAAAATGCGGCCCACAATATCGATTTCGTTTGGCCTGTGTTGCTCGGCAGCGATCTGACGACCGGTCGCCTCGGCGGCAAAACTGAAGCCCTGCGCAGCGCTCGCCTCGAAACGGCCCAGATAGTTGTAACTAATGGCCGGCAGCGCTGCCGCCAATTGCTGTTGCTGCCTCTCAGTGCCAAGCGTGCGTAGCCACTGATAGCTGACGCCCCCATCCGGCACTAACTGGCGTTGCCGGTGAGTGTCCAGCACCCGCTGGGCCAGCGTAGAGTGACCGGCCGTGGTCAGGTACAGCGGATACATCGCGGTAAACCAGCCCAGCGTGCGGGTCAGGTCCAGCGCTTCCATGCCAGCTGGCAATTCCCGGCCATGACCTTCCATCAGCACGGCAAAAGTGCGCTCACCGCTCCAGCGCTCGAACGCCACCGCCAGTGCCGTTAATAACAAATCATCCGCGCTGATGCCATGCGCCACCGGCAACTGACGGAACAGGGTGTCGGTCAGCGCACTGTCAAATTCAAGCTCCAGCTGAGTTTCATCGCGGCGTAAATTACTGCCGGCTAAGTCCGCCGGCGGCATGGCAGCAGGGGCCGCAGTGGCCAGTTGCCAGTAATTCGCCTGTTCGGCGGCCCGTGGACCGGTCAGATAGTGCTGCACGGCGCTATGCCATTGCCGGATGCTGTGGGATTTGGGCCCCAGCACTGTCGTCGCTGGCTGCCCGCTCTGGTCCGCCAGCAACCGGTTCAGGTCTTCCACCAGAATGCGCCAGGACACACCATCAATCACCAGATGATGCACGGCCAGGAATAACCGACGCTGTGCCGGATCTGCTGCATCAAGATAAAACGCTTTCAGCAAAGGTGCAGCCGACAGTTGTAACGACGCCTGCAGCCGCTCACAATGCTGCAGCAGTAGCTGATTAAATTCTGCCTCCGCCAGTTCCGGTACCGTCAGCCATTGCAAATCCAGTACTGCGGTTGCTGCATAGCTTTGCTGCCATTGCCCATCCTGCTGCTGGCTGAACTGAGCCCGTAACCCATCGTGATACTGCAGTAATTGCTGCAACGCCTGCTGCAGTTGCGGCTGAGTCAGCGCACTGGGAGCGCTGAGTAACACCGATTGATTCATCTGGGCGGCGTGACTGAAATTCTGGGCAAAAAACCAGCGCTGCATCGGCATCAGTGGCACTGTGCCCTGAATAGTCTCCTGCTCCCCGGTCACCTGCTGCGCGGTCATCACCTGCAACAAGCCGGCTAATGTTTGTTGCTCAAACAAAGCCCGTGGCTGGAAAAACAAGCCATGACTGGCGGCTCTGGCTGAACATTGGATCGCCAGAATTGAATCACCACCCAACGCAAAAAAGTTGGCGTCCGGCGTCAGATCTGACTGTTGTAACACCTCAGCCCAGACCGCCTGGAGCTGCAAATAACGCGGATCTGATGCCAGCGCCTGTGCCGAGGGTGCCGACTGCGCGGCCAGCAGATATGCAACTGCAGTCCCATACCGATCCGTCGCCGGCACAGCATCAAGCGCACAATCCTGTGGCAGACGTGGCCTGAACAGCGCTTCACAAGGCCGCAACGCCAGCCGCTGCATCGCCGGGGCATGCTGATCCAGACCAATCAGCAGCGCTGATCGGTCTGCCAGACTCAGCGCTGCCTGTAATGCCAGCCACCCCTGCTCAGCACTGAGCAGGTGATAACCGGCAGCGGCGACTGCAGCATCTTCAGCACCGGCTGACATGCCCAGTTGTTGCCACATGGACCACAACAAACAACGCACCGGCTTCCCTTGCTGCTGTAATGACTGACAAAAGGCCCATTGATAGGCATTGGCCACGCTGTAAGCATGATAATGCTGACCACCCAGTAAGGCCGTCGCCGAGCAAAAATGTACCTGTTCGGCCGCTGGCCAGTCTTGCAGCGCTTGCTGCAACGCCGATAAACCATCAACTTTGGCGGCCAGCACTGCAGCCACATCTGTGGCCTGTTGTTGTGGCAGCGCCGCCGGTCTGGCCTCACCTGCCAGGTAAAAAACCCGGCCGAGCGGTAACGCCATCTGCTGACAAGCCTGACGCAACGCCTGCTGCAAGGCCTCAGCATCCGTGGCATCTGCCGCCAGATAACACCATTGTTGCGGATAATTTTCCAACCCCTGCAGCAGCGGCTGCAGTTGCGGTTGTTGTGACAACTGCTGCCAGTGCCGCCGCCCGATAATCACCAGCCTTTGTCCTTGCGCCAGCAGTTGCTGACACAGCTGACTGCCGATCCCGCCCAATCCGCCAATCACCACCTGCAACGCTGGCAACACGGCTGGCATGGTCAGTTTTTGTGAACGGCTGAAGACCGGCTGCAGCCGCTGCACGAACCGCTCAGTCGGACTCAGTAGCACCGTCAGCGCTGCGGGTTGCAGCAATTCCAGTGTCAGCCTCTGTTGCCAGACAGGCTCAGGTACCACCCCGCAACCCTCCACTGTAGCGGCCGCCGCGCTGACCAGACAGATGTGGCGGGCCCGCAACTGACTGTATTCTGCCTGCAACGCCTGTAACGCCGCCGCCAGCCCGGCACTGACCGGTGCTATCGTCGCCGTCCCTGACTCACGCTGACCGGTCAGCAGGATATAGCCAAAGGGTTCGGTCAGTTGCTGCAACAGCACAGTGGCGGTTTGCCACAGCGCAGCCAGCCCTTGTTCCGCCGTTAACAAAGCGGGGCTGAGCGGCTGATGCTGATAAAAACGACAATCCAGGATCTGCAGTTGAGCTCCACCAGCGCGAGTTTGCAGTTGGGGTAACTGCTCAGGCAAAGTGCTGGCGGTAACCGCCAGCCAGTCTGAACTGAGCAGATGCCGCTGCGGCCATTGCGCTGCACTGAGCAATGCCACCACCTGTATCGGACGACTGCGCTGCCATAACTGTTGTTCTGGCCGCCAGATTGGCCGGTAGAAAAAGGCCGGTAGCTGGTCGGTGGCAGCACCATCCTGACCTGGCAGCGCCGCATCAAACTCACCGGCCATAAAAGCCTGCGCCAGCTCACTGCGCTGAATTTTGCCGATGGATGTGCGTGGAAAGTCCTGCGCCGCCAGTGGCACTATGTACGCAGGCACCACTCCCAGCTGTTTGCCGGTCAGTTGCCGGATCTGCTGGCAAATCCGCTGATGCTGATCGGCCACTTCCGGCTGCGGCGTATAAAACAGACACAGCCGGTCAGTGTCATCGGTAGGGCGTCTGACCGCACAAGCCGCGGTATGGGCTTTGAGAATGTCAGGTAAAGTTTCCACGCAGAGTTCAATATCCAGACCGTGGTAATTCACGCCATTGATAATGATCAAATCTTTTTCCCGGCCAACAATCGCCAGTTCACCCTGCGTGATCATGGCCAGATCGCCCGTGTTAAACCAGCCCTGCGCCGTAAAGGCGGTCTGATTGACCGCCGGATTTTGATAATAGCCCGGAGTGACGGTTGGACCCCGCACTTGCAGCCGGCCACTGCGACCTTCCGGTAACAGCCGTTCTTCAGCATCCACCACCCGGAACTGCACACCAGGAATGGCAGTGCCGACAGAGACATAATTCGACTCTGCCACTGCAAACGGCTGATAATGACGATTCAGTAACGTGGCAGAACAGGTTTCAGACATGCCCCAGGTTGGGTGCACGGCATTGGCCGGCAGACCAATAGCGGCCAGGGCGCTGACCAGTTGCTGCACGGTTTTCTGCACCACAGCTTCACCACCATTGAGCAACACCTGCATTGCACTGAGATCCCAGCCTTGTTGCCGCAGATCCGTGCCCTCAATCGCTTCATTAAGCAGCGTAAACGCAAAATTCGGACACCAGCACATCGAGGCGCGGTAATGGCTGAGGCAGGCCAGCAAATCCAGCGGTCTTTTGACAATAGTGGCTGTCGGGCAGTGGATCTGGGCAGCATTTAATAACATTGGCACTGTGTGACACATCACAATGCCACCGACATGCTGCAGCGGCATCCAGTTAAAACAGACAGTCTGCTGGTTCAGACCGGCGGCGGCGGCAAAACTGTGCGCGTGGTAGCAGACGGCACCATGGGTTTGCACCACAATTTTCGGTGTGCCGGTACTGCCGGATGTCAGCATCAGCAAGAGTGCATCATCCCTTTGTCGCTGCACGGGCTGCCAGGGTTGCCGGCAGGCCAGTAAAGGGGCCAGACTGGCCACGACCAGCGCCTGCTGCTGACCGAGCAACTGCGCTGCGCCGGCCGGAATTGTAGCAGGCAGGATCGCCAGCTTCACCGGCAACGCCGCCAGTGCGTGCTGTAATCTCAGCACATCTTTATCGGCCGGATCCTGATAATTGGCTGGCATTTCAATATCCAGCACCACAGCGCCAGCCAGCACCGCCCCCCAGAATGCCAGCAGTATGTCCTGCACTTCCACCAGTTGCAGGGCAACAATATCACCGGCAACCACCCCCAATTGCTGCAAGCCAGCGGCGATGTGCAGAGCCTGCTGATACAGAGTGTGGTAATCAAGATAACTGGCACTGCTGATCAGACTGTGGCCATCAGCGCTGTCGGACCATAAACTGGTGATACCGGCCGGTTCTGCCTGAGCTGCGGCCTGCCGGAGTAAGTCAGCCACCCAGACTTCGGAATAAGTTAATTCGGCCGATTGCAACAGTGCAGCGGCGGCCGGCGCTGCAGGTGAGCTGGTGGCTGCTGCAGTCGCGACCACTGCTGGCGGCTGCAAGGTCAGTTGCGGCAAGGGAGTGCGAACCGGTTCCAGCTGCCAGCCGGCAGCCTGTGCGGTCAGAGTCGCAGTCAGTGAACTATCCAGCACCGGTAATGCCAGCAACGGAGCCGTCAGCAACTGGCCCCGGCCATCGCGAGGCAACTCTGACACCACAGTCACCGTCAGCACCAGCCCGGCATAACCCAGGGTCGCCAGTTGCTGTTGCGCCAGGCTTTGTAGCAGGCGGGGATCAAGCGGACGTGCCGGTACCAGATAAGCCAGCAAGCTTTGTTGACCGTGCGGATCCTGCCGCACCAGCACCACGGCTTCGGCCACCTGCTCCAGCTGTTGCAACTGCAGGCTGATCGCCGCAACATCAACAGCCTGGCCACAACACCAACCCAACTGATGATCTTGCTCTAGTTGTCTGAGCCAGAAATCAGCCTGCTGCCGGACTGCCTGCAGCCCGAGCATGTGCCACTGACCGTCCAGCCACACCTGTAACTGACCAAATAAACCGGTAGCCAGGGGTTGCTGCCGGGCATTCACCAGCCGTAACGGCCAGGCACAACGGATCGGTGCCGCAGTCTGCGGCCGCCACAGTACCACAGCTGCAGCGCCAGACTCAGCACCAGCCACGGGCAACCAGAGCGCGGCACCATCCTGCTGCGGAGCCGGATTGACCAGGATCTGCTGCTCTGCTGCATAGTCCGGTTGTATCCCCGGCACAAAACGGCAGCAAATGCCGGCGGCATCGGCCGTCATCGCCAGCCGGTCACTGAACACCTGTCGTAGCCAGTGTGCCGCAGCAACGGGCAGCTTGTCGTCCAGCCACACCAGACCTGTCGCCGGTAAAGCACATTGTTGCCTGAACCAGTCGGTGCCCGCCAGCTCCGGGCTTGCTGGCACTGCAGCGGCAGCACCCGCCAGGTGCTGACCGGCTTCAGCAATCGTCAGCTCAGGGCGGGTCAACAGTAGTTGCAACATCTGCACCAGATGCTGAGCCAGCGCCTCAATCTGCTCAGGACTAAACCGCGTTTGCTGATAGGTCCAGTTCATGACACCTTGTTGCGAAGTTAAAAATAACTCAGCCACCAGCGGAAACTCCGCGGCATGCCGTGGCAGTGACAGTGGCTGGATCTGCAGACCGGCTAAATCCAGCGCACTGTCGGCAGAAGATTGCAACGCAAACAACACCTGAAACAACGGTGGCAAATCCTGCTGTCTGACCGGTGCAACTGCATCCACCACTTTTTCAAACGGTAATTCCTGATGTTCAAACGCCGCCAGGCACTGCCGACGCAGGTGCTGCAGATACTGAGCCAGTGACCAGTCACTGCTGGCTGTGGAGCGCAGCGCCACCGTATTGGACATCAGGCCGATTAAACCTTGTTGCCAGCTGTGACGCCGGGCCGCGACCGGCGTGCCAATCACCAGATCTTCATCACCGCTGTAATGACTCAGCACCAGTTTCAGCGCCGCCAGATACAGCATAAAACTACTGAGCTGACGCTCAGTGGCCACTTGTTCCACTTGCTGGCATAACGCCGCGGGTAATGACAGCAGATAAGAGGCGGCGCGCAGATCAAGCGGCGCTTGCTGCGGACTGAGTAACTCCGGCAATCTTAAACTGGTGGGTGCCTGTTGCAGTTGTTGCCGCCAGTAATCCAGTTGCTGGCTGGCCTGAGCCTGCTGCAGCCATTGCTGTTCCCAGGCAACGTAATGCTGATACTGCACGGCTAAAGCCGCAGCCGGCTGACGTTGTGCCAGTTGCCATTGCTGATAATACTGACTGAGTTCTTGTTCCAGCAGCCGTAATGACCAGCCGTCGGCCACGATGTGATGCATCAGCAGCACCAGCACTATGCTGTTGTCAGTCAGACTGAGGGTCCGCAGCTGTAACAGCGGCGTCTGACTGAGTTCAAAGGGGACTGCGGCCCACTGCAGGATCTGGGCTGTCACCGCAGCCTGATCCGCGGGCAATTGCCACTGCGTCAGCACCGCAGGCGGCAGGGTTAATTGCAGCTCAGGCTGGATCAGGGTTTTTAACACACCATGCTGTTCCACAAAGGCACTGCGTAAGATTTCGTGCCGGCGGACGACCTGATTAAAGGCCCACTCAATGCCGGCAACATCAATCGCCGCCGTCGTCACAGACTGCAGGTGCAACGCTGACACTATGGTGTAAGCCGCGCCGGAACCGTTGATTTTTTCAAATAACCACATCCGGGTCTGGGCATGCGAGACCGCCAGCGATCCCTGTGCTGGCGGCAGACTGCCACCGGTCTGTGCCGCCGCGACGGCCGTCACCGGCGCTTGCTGTTGTTGCAACCGGGCTAATAACGCCTGACGTTGTGCCGGATCCAGCGATGCTAACTTTGCTTTTAATTGCTCTTTGTTCATAGTGTTATCGGCAATATCCATGTTCAGTTGGTTAACTTCAGCGCAGCGCTGCCACTCGTTAGGCGGTTTCGTCCGTGGCCAGTTCGGCCAGCAGTGCCTGCAGCTCGTCAGCATCATGCATGTCCAGTAACTGGGCGGTCATGATCTGGTCTGTCAGTGCCGCCAGGGATGGCGCATCAAAAAACTGCTCCATACTGACGGTGACTCCCAGTTGCTCCTGGATCCGCGCCAGCATCCGGGTCGCCAGTAAAGACTGCCCGCCCAGTTCAAAAAAGTTGTCCGTGGGCGCAATCACTGTGCGCCCAAGCAACTCAGCCCAAATCTGCTGCAATTGCTGGCCGACAGTGCCGGGTTCTGCGCTGGATTGCGGCGTCGGACTGGCGGCACTCTGTGTTTGGGGTGTTTGGGGCGTCTGGGCTGGCAACTGTGGGCTGCCGACGGCTGTCGGCGCATCTATCCAGCAACGGACTTTGTCGTAGGCATAACCGGGCAGGCTGCTGCGATAACAGTCACGCTGCTGATACAACGGCTGCAAATCTGGTTCTGCTCCTAACGCCCATAACCGGCCCAGCCCTTGCAAGAAACACTGATCCGCCGGCAATTGTTGCCTGGCATGAGGTGACAGGCTGACCACCTGGCATTGTGATCCCAGATTGGCACTGACCAGCGCCGCCATATCGCCAGATGGCCCCAGATCAATCACCAACTGCGCCTGGCTTGCCAATAACTGGCAACCGGCGGCAAAATTTACTGGCCGGGTCAACTGTGAACTCCAGTAGTCCGGCTGGCACAACAACACATCGGTCAGTGCCTGCCCGGTGATACTGGAAATCAGCCTGGTGTGCGGCTGACTGAACCGGACCTGCTGCACCACTGCGGCAAAAGCTGGTTGCACCTGTTGCATCAGACGACTGTGGAAAGCATGGGAGGTTTTTAATTGATGATGTTTGATGCCAGCGGTCGTCAGCTCAGTGGCCAACTGCTGCAGTGCCGGTAACGGACCTGCCACCACCAGTTGGCTGGGAGTATTGATCGCCGCCAGATCAAGCTGCAGTTGCTGCAACCATGGCTGCACCTGCGCTACAGTGGCAGCTATCGCCAGCATACCACCAGCCGGCGCCTGTGCCATCAATTGAGCACGGCGGGTCACCAGCTCAGCTGCAGCTGGCAAACTCAGGGCACCGGACAGGCAGACGGCCAGATATTCCCCCAGACTATGACCGTATAGCAAATCAGCCCGTACGCCAAAAGAGGCTAATAATGCCGCCATGGCATAGCCATGACTGAAAATAGCGGCCTGGGCAATCTCAGTCTGCATCATCTGCTGCTGCTCGGCCGCTGTCGGCTGCCGGCAACACAACAAAGACCACAATGGCAGGTCTGGCTGCACCTGGGCAAAGGCCTGACAAGCCTGCTGCAAGGCAGTAGCAAATACACTGAAACGTTCGGCCAGCACGGCTGACATGCCCGGATACTGACTGCCTTGTCCTGGCATCACCAGCGCGATCTTGCCAGGCCGGCCGACTTGCTCCGCTGGCCCCATCACCGCGGCTTGCTGCCCGGACATGGCACTGCTGATCACCACGCTGCTGCGGTGGGCATAATGCCGTCGGGCCACTGTGCTGGTGTAGGCCATATCTTTCAGTTGTTCGGCGCTGACGCCAGTCGCCAGCATGTGCTGCAGACGGAGGAATGCCTGCTGTAATGCGCTGGCCGTTTTGGCCGACAGCAGCACTAACTCCGGCTGATCCACTGCGGTATCCTGCACCCGTGTTAACAGTGGAGGTTCTTCCAGCACCAGATGTGCATTGGTGCCGCCAAGACCAAAAGAACTGACACAGGCGCGGCGCGGTTGCGTGCTGCGCGGCCAGGCACTGAGTTCGGTCACCACCCGAAACGGATTCTGGCCAAACTGGATCGCCGGGTTGGGCTGCTGATAATGCAGGCTGGCTGGCAATTGCTGTTGTTCAAAAGCTTTCAGCACTTTGATCAGACTAGTGACTCCGGCCGCAGACTCCAGATGACCGACATTGGGTTTCACCGAACCGATCAGCACTGAGCCTGCCGCCACACCGGCAAAAGCTTCACTCAGGGCGCTCAGTTCGACCGGATCGCCCAGCCGCGTGCCGGTACCATGAGATTCAACGTAACTGACCGTCGCCGGATCGACCGCGGCAAAGGCCAGTGCCGATTTAATCACATCGGCCTGGTAACTGACGCTGGGCGCGGTAAAACCGACTTTCTCCGAACCATCGTTATTGATGGCAGCGCCCCGGATAATACCGAGGATCTGATCTTTATCAGCCCTGGCATCCTGCAACCGTTTCAGCACCACCATACCGGCACCACTGCCAAACACAGTGCCAGCGGCGGCGGCATCAAAAGTGCGGCAATAACCGTCCGGACTATTGATGCCACCCGCTTCATACAGATAACCGAGATCAGCCGCATTAACTTTGGCCGCACCGGCCAGCACCAAATCACAGTCATAAGCCAGCAGGCTTTTATACCCTGTGACAATGGCAACCAGGCTGGTCGAACAGGCGGTATCCACACTGATCGCCGGTCCATGCAAATTCAGTTTGTAACCAATCCGGCTGGTGGCATAACATTTATCATTGCCCAGCAGTAACTGATGCATCCCCATGCTTTGCAGCACCTGCGGATTGGTCATTAAGTTGCTGATGAGATAAGTGTTCATCCCGACACCGGCATACACCGACACCACACCGGGCACCTGCTCCAGCGCATAACCGGCATGCTCCAGTGCGTCATAAGCACATTCCAGCAACAACCGGTGTTGCGGATCGGTGATTTCAGCTTCGCGCTGGGTCATCTCAAAAAAAGCCGCATCAAAACCAGCCGGATCTTTTAACGCCGCCGCCGCCCGCACATAGTTCGGCTGTTGTAACAACGCCGCCGGAACCCCTTGCTGCATTAACTCTTCCAGGCTGAAATGCCGGATCCCGGCCTGCCCCTGCGCCAGCAGTTGCCAGAACTCCTCCACATTGTCGGCACCTGGGAAACGACCGGCCATGCCGATAATGGCAACAGCGTTATCATCCAGCTCAGCATCCTGAGCATAAGCCTCGGTATACAGTTCCATATTGATGATCCTCAATCCCTGGCCATGGCTTGTTGGCGACGCTTTTGCAACGCTGCTTTTTGTTTGTCGGTCGCGGCTTTATGATCACGTGCTGATGCAACAGGCTGCTGCTGCCCAAGGCTGTCAATGTGAGCGGCCAACTGCGCTATTTTCGGGAACTTAAACAAATCAACCACCGTCAGCTTGCCCTGAGATAACGCGGCAACTTGCTGGTGAATTTTCAGGATCAGCACCGAATCGCCACCAATTTCAAAGAAATTGTCTTCCACGCCGAAATCTGTACTGCCCAGTAACTGCTGCCAAATCTGCAGTAATTGCTGCTCCGTCGGATTGCGGGCAGCCACGACATCGCGCACCAGGTCCGCTTGCACTTCCATCGTCATCAGCGCTTTGCGATCCACTTTCCCGTTGGCGGTTAATGGCAACTGTGGCAGGAACACCAGGGCTGCCGGCACCATATAGTCAGGCAGGCGACTGGCCAGATAAGCCCGGATCTGCGCGTCACGGCTTTGCTGCTTATTGGCGGCAGCATCCGCATGATTAACGGTGCCCCAGCTGTGAATTTGTTCGACGCTGACAGAACCACCGACCATGGCGTGCAAGATGTGTTGTGAGTCTTTCAGCCCAAGCAAGGCATGAACATCAGGCGCCAGATAGCCAATCGGGCACAAACCGATCTGGTACTCTGGACTGTTTTCCATCAGCAACTGGCCGATATAACCCGCTTCGAGATACATCATGCCAGTGGCATCTTCCTGACCATACACCGGCTCAATCGCGGCAGATTCGCCAACCAGAAACAAGGCAAACGCCGCCCGGTCAAAAATTTCCGGGTTTTCGCCCAGGCCCCAACAGGCTTTCGTCAGCGGTTGTTGCTGCTGTAACTGGATCAACTGATGGTGCTCTGGCTGGTAGTAATAAAAACCACCTGCAAGACCTGCCACCTGCTGCGGTTTTACATGCAAATACAGCTGCACCGGATGTAACGAGCCAGCCGAGGCATAACGGTACTTCGGCATCGTCAGTTCCTGATTGCGGTATTCGGATAACACCGCCAGCAACTGGCTGAATGCAGCCATGTCCAGAGCGGCGCCCAAATATTCCCGGTAACTCTTGCGTCTCATATAATCCTGCGGATGCCGGGTCGCTGCCGGTAATGTCAGCACCTGCTCGCCGGCCTGCACTGGCCGGATCCCAGGTTTGCTGAGCTTAAACTCAACCAGTCTGGCCTGAGTTTCAGCATCTTTGGCTGGCAGACTGACGTCAGTCGGGCCGGCAGCGTCTTTGGCCACCAGATAAGCCACCAGCCGGTTTTTACCACGGCCTTTTTCTGCTCCTGTGGCCACCACCAGCGCCTGACTGACTTCACCACTGTCCCGCAGTGCGGCTTCGATTTCACCAAGCTCAACGCGTAAACCGTTAATTTTTACCTGGAAATCAGTTCTGCCAAGAATTTCGATCCCATCCGCAGCCACGCCGGTCAGCCGGCCCAGATCACCCGATTTATATAATCTTTTGCCAGTTTCCGGATGGGTCACAAACAGCGCCGCCGTTTTGGCCGGATCGGCCAGATAACCGTCTGCCAGACCAAATCCGCCAATGTACATCTCACCAGCCACACCGACCGGGCACTGCTGCAGGTGCTGATTCAGGATATAAATCTGCTGATTGAGCATCGGCTCACCATAAGGAATACTGTCTTTGTCGCAGTCATCCTCAGTCACCCAATGATGGGCTGACCAGATCGAACATTCCGTCGGCCCACCAGCCCCAAGCACGCTGGCTTGCTGGCAATATTGCCGGATCTGCCGTGGCAGCCGGACCGGGATCCAGTCACCACTGTGGATCACCACGCGCAGCGGATGCTGGGCAGCAGCAGACTCCTGCCCGGTTTCGGCCAGATAATCGGTATAGATCTGCATCAGTGCCGGCACTGTGTTCCAGATACTGATCTGATGCTGCAACACCAGTTGGTGCCAGGCGGCCGGATCCAGTAACTGCGGTGGCGATACCATCACCAGCGCCGCGCCACTGCTGAGCGTGCCAAACAAGTCATAGACCGACAGATCAAAATGCAGCGCAGACAAGCCAATCAGTCGGTCCTGTGGCTGGATCGCAATAGTGCGGTTGATATCAGCAATGGTATTGGCCGGGCCACGATGCGGCAGCATCACGCCCTTTGGCTGACCAGTTGAGCCTGAGGTGTACAGCACATAGGCTAAATCATCCAGCGTTTGTACATCTTCCCAGTCCAGCAGCGCGGCATCGACCGGCGCTATCTGCTCCACCAGATTCAGATGCAGATGGCGCAAGGCCATTGGCGCCTGCTCCAGCCAGAACTGACTACTGATCACTGCGCGCATGCCGCTGTTTTCGACAATAAAATCAATCCGATCAGCCGGCAATTTCACATCCAGCGGTAAATAAGCACCGCCAGCCATCAGCACCGCCAGCGCTGCAACCACCTGTTGCCAGCCTTTATCCAGATAAATCCCGACCAGCTTATTGGCACTGACCCCCTGTTCCCGCAGACAAATGGCGATGGCCTGCGCGTGATCCCACAACTGCCGGTAAGTCAGTTGCCGATCGGCAGCGATCACGGCCAGCCGATCTGGATGCAACATGGCCGCATCGATAAAACTGCGATGCAGCATCCGCAGCTCCAGCGTTTGCTGCGTCCGGTTCATGCGCTGGATCAGATCAGCGTCTTTGCCCGGTAACAGGCTGTCCAGCGGTTTGCTTTCCCAGGCCGCCGGATGATCCACCAGACGCTCCAGATAAGCGCAATACACCTGGAACATGCTTTCAATCATGTCTGCCGGGAACAGCGCTTCCACCACATCCCAGTTGAATTTCAGATCACCCTGCCATTCCATCACCTGGTGATCGAACCAGACCTGGGATGTCTGGCTGACGCCATAGACTTCTTCTCCCAGTTCACTGGCATCCTGCTCATGGTCCAGCGCCCGACCACCCAGGGTGCTGGTAAACACCACCGGCATACTGACCCTGCTGTTGGTTCTTTTGCCCATTTCGCGTAACAGCTGAATAGCGCTGATATAACGGTGATCCAGGTCATTCCATAGCTGCTGCTGTACTTGTTTGGCGTTCTCCAGCAACGACAGACGGGGCTGGATGGCAATTTCCAGCAGCGTGAGCGAGGTAAAATCGCCGACAATATATTCCGCATCCGGATGAAACGGATGGCGGCTGTAGTTGGTCAGGTTCAGCGTAAAATGCGACGACTGACACCACAAGGACAGCACTTCCGAAAAGGCGCTGATCAGCAAACCCGTTGGCGTCAGCCCCTGGCTGAGCGCTTTCTTTTTCAGCAGATCCCAGCGCGCTTTGGGCATCTGGTACACCCGTCTGGCAAATTTCACTGCGGTTAATTCAGACGGTGACATCGCCAGCGGTAAGGCTGGCGCCGGCGGAATCGTGTTGATCCGGTCAAACCAGTATTGTTCAGCCTGTTTAAACAACGCAGTGTCACGTAAGGCATGTTCGGCAATCACATAATCACGGAACGAAAACTGCAGCTGACGCAACTGGAAATTGCTGTCACGGTATAGTTTCAGCCACTGCTCGATCAGCATATTCATGCTCCAGGCATCGACGATCAGAATATCGATGCTGATACAGAGCCGGAATTGACGGGCTGAGCGGCTGACGGCTTTAATATCGAATAATGGCCAGGTATCGGCCGGCAGGATCTGGTGCGACATCTGTTCACGCAGCGCCAGTTGTTGCTGTTCAGCCGCTGCGGCTGAGGCCTGGCTCAGATCAAAAATGTCAAAGGCATAATAAGGCACTTCCGGCAGAATTTGTTGCTGACCTGAATCGAGGAAAATGGCCCGTAACATCGCATGGTGCCGGATCAACTGATTCCAGGCCGCTTCAAACCGCAGCACATCGCCGTCCCGGATATCCACTTCCAGATAAATGTGGGTGGCGACTTCACTCAGCTCAACAGCGCCGGTCCGGCCAGCCCAGTAGGCTTGCTGGATATCGGTCAGCGGGAATGGCTGGTGCAGATTTGCCAGATCAGGCTGCACCTGAGGTAAGGCTTGTTCCTGACTGATCAGCTGCAACAGATCTTCAGTACGGCTTTCCAGTAAGGTCACAAAGGCCGCAAAAGATTCAGCACCAAACAACTCACTCAGGCTGATATGGACTTTCAATCGTTCCCGCAACACTGCAATCAACTGGGTAGCTAGCAACGAATCACCGCCCAGTTCAAAGAAGTTATCACTGTCACTGATGCTGGTTACGCCAAATGCCTGTTGCCAGATACTGGCCGTCAGCTCAGCGACTGAATACACTTTTTTCGACTGCTGCGACTGCTGCTGCTCCGGTGGCAGCTTTTCCTGCCGGAGGGATTGCCCCTGCGGGGTGATCCAGTACACCTGACGTTGAAACGGATAGGTTGGCAGCGCGACCCGGACCCGTTTCGCCCCGGCATGTAAGCGTTGCCAATCCAACTGTACACCTTTGTTCCAGAGTTTACCTGCCGCCTGTAACCAGATGGCGGCATCATCTCGCACGTCTTTGGCATGACGCGCCGACGGGATCACGTGCTCAGCGGCAAAACTGCGTTTGGCCAGCGTGGTCAGGACCTGGCCCGGCCCGACTTCCAGCAGGATGGCCTGCGGATCCTCCAGCAGCCGTGCCAGACCGTCAGCAAACTGCACAGTGCCACGCAGATGACGCAACCAGTAATCGACCGTTGTCACCTGACTGCCATCTGCCCAGTCACCGCTGACATTGGAAATATAAGGCCGCACTGGCGCTGAAAAACGGATCTGGCTTAACACTGCGGCAAAATCCGGCAGGATCGGATCCAGCATCCAGGAATGGAAAGCATGGGAGGTATGCAGGATCCGGCTTTGGATTTGCTGCTGTTCAAACTGATGCTGCAGCGCACTGATACTGTCATTATCACCCGCCAGCACGCACATGGCCGGCCCGTTAATGGCGGCCAGTGAGCAGTGCGCTGACAAATAAGGCTGGATCTCAGCCACAGGCAACTGCACCATCAGCATATTCCCGGCAGCCACCGTTTGCATCAGTCGCGCCCTGGCACTCACCAGCTTGATCGCATCCGGCAGACTGAACACGCCAGCCAGACAAGCGGCGACATATTCACCAATACTGTGGCCTATCATACCGTGAGCCACAATGCCTTCCGATTGCCATAAATGGGCCAGCGCATATTCACAACTGAATAACAACGGTTGTGCATGCAGCGTGGCATTCACGGCCAGCTCATCGGCATTGCGTAATAGCTCAACGAGGTCAATTGCCAGTTGCTGACGGAAGCCAGCGGCACATTGGTCAAACACCCGCCGGAATTCAGCTTCACTGTCGTACAGGCCAACCAGCATTTGGGCATGCTGAGCGCCCTGACCCGGAAACATGAAATACACATTGGGTTTATCCAGTAACTGTGGTTCCACACTGAGGGCAGTCGCGCGTTCGGCTAACTGACGTGCCAGCGTCGGCAGATCACTGCCGGCCAGACTGGCTCTGTGCTGAAATGCCTCCCGGCCCAGTTGCAGGGTATAAGCGATATCGGCCAGCTCCAGTGCCGGTTGCGTGGCCAGAAACGCCGATAAGTCATCAATCCGCGCTTGCAAAGCCGAAGCAGTTTTGGCCGACAACACCAGCAGTTGCTGCTGCCGCCGCGCCGGTTCTGACACTGGACTGGCGACATGCTGTAACACCACATGGGCGTTGGTACCGCCGATGCCAAAAGAACTGACAGCGGCACAGAGCGGTCGCTCATTCAGTTGCAACTGTTCTGGCTGCTGCACCACATAAAAAGGCGTGCTGGCAAAGCCAATATTCGGATTGGCCGTGTTGAAATGAATGCTCGGTGGTAACTGCAATTGTTGCAGTGCTTTACAGGATTTAATCAGCCCGGCCACACCGGCGGCAATATCCAGATGGCCGATATTGGCTTTGACGGAGCCAACAGCGCAGTAACCCAGATCCTGGGTCTGTTGCCGGTATACTTCACTCAATGCCTTGATTTCCACCGGGTCCCCCAGAATAGTCCCGGTGCCATGGGCTTCGACAAACCGGACGTCTCTGGCGTCAACGTCACCCCGCAGCAAGGCTTCCTGAATCACTTCGGACTGACCTTCAATACTGGACGCAGTGAACCCCACTTTCATCGAGCCATCGTTATTGACAGCCGAACCCCGAATGATGGCGTAAATATGATCGCCATCATCCAGCGCATCCTGATACCGCTTCAGCACGACAATACCGGCACCATTGCCTTTAACTGTGCCTCTGGCCATAGCATCAAAAGGCCGGCAAATCCCGTCCGGTGCAATAATGCTGCCTTCTTTGTAAAGCATGCCCATCTTCTGCGGCACATCCAGGCTCACGCCACCAGCCAGCGCCATGTCACAGTCGTAACTGAGCAAACTCTGACAAGCCTGATGAATGGCCACCAGCGAAGTGGAACAGGCCGTATCAACGTTGACACTGGGGCCTGTCAAATCCAGCTTGTAAGACACCATAGTGCTGGCAAAACTTTTTTCATTGCCAATCGACATCCGCAGTGGACCTACTGCATCCAGCAGATCCTGATTTGGTGCCAGATTACGCATGTAATAACTCATCGATCCTGTACCGGCATACACACCGATCAGGCCGGGAAAGTTGGCCACTGTGTGTCCGGCATCTTCCAGCGCTTCATAACAACATTCGAGCAATAACCGCTGTTGTGGATCGGTGATTTCAGCTTCTCTGGGCGTGAACTGAAAAAACGCCGCGTCAAAACTGTCAATCTGGGCCAGCGGATAGGCTTTTTTGACAAAATACGGATCCTGGATCAATCGTTCCGGCACGCCGGACTCCCGCAAGTCCTGATCAGTTAACTCAGTGACCGCACATTGACCTGCCAGTAAGTTGTGCCAGTATTGCTCAACAGTTTCAGCACCGGGAAAACGTCCGGACATCCCGATCACTGCGATGTAGTTTAAGTTTTTGTTGTTATTTTCCACGGCTGCTTCTCTGTCTCATCTGATTACGAACCTGATCCACGACGGCACGGTCAACCTGCCGCCGTTCCCGTTTGGTCTGAGTGGTGTCAGTCCCGGCTTGCTCTGCATCAAGGCGGGCAGCCAGGCTCTGGATAGTGGGGTACTTAAACAGGTCGATGATATCGATCAGGACCTGGAACTGCTGTTGCAGCTGTTGCTGCAGTTTGCCAAGCAATAAAGAGTGGCCACCCAGTTCGAAGAAACTGTCCTGGGTACTGATCACATCCAGCGCTAATAATTGTTGCCAAATCTGGCTGAGACGTTGTTCGGTATCATTGACGGGCGGGGTTAACTGCCGTTGTTGCGTCTGACCTGCCATGCTGATCAGCGCTCTGGTATCCAGTTTGCCATTGGGGGTATAAGGTAGACTATCCAGCACCAGCAGCCGGGATGGCACCATATAATCCGGCAGTTGTTGCCTGAGACTGACCAATAATTCCGTGCTTAGTCCACTTGGATCGCTGCTGTCGGCAGCCACGACACAGGCGAATATAGTGCCGCCTTGCTGTTCATGCGGCACTATCACCACAGCGGCCTGCGTTACCTGCGGTTGTTGCTCCAGCGCCCGCTGGATTTCATCCAGCTCAACCCGGAAACCACGGACTTTCACCTGATTATCGCGCCGGTGTAAATATTGACAACGCCCATCGACGGTTTGCCGGACCATATCACCGGTCCGGTACATTCTGGCACCAGGCTCGCTGCAAAATGGATCAGGCCAGAAGGCTTCGGCGGTCAGATCATCGCGCAGCCAGTAACCAGCGCTAACACCATCACCCGCAATATACAGCTCCCCTTTAATGCCAAACGGCACCGGCTGCCGGTATTCATCCAGCACATAAAAACGGGTATTGGCCATCGGCAATCCAAGCCGGATATCGCCGTCCTGGACCTGACTGATCGCCGACCAAACTGTGGTTTCGGTGGGTCCGTACATATTGTACAACCGTCCGGCAATGCTGGCCTTAAGCTCAGTGGCCAGTTGTTCACTCAGCGCTTCCCCCCCGACAAAAAAGCCCTGCACCTGGCTGAGACTCTGCCGCATCTGGTCAGACTCCAGCATCAATCTGGCATAAGAAGGCGTGCACTGGATATGGGTTGCCACAGGCCCGCTCAGCACCAGTGGTTCGGCAGTCTCTTGCTGTACCCGCTGCCGCAGTTGGTTCAGTTGGTCGAAACTCTGCACCACCAACTCAGGATCCACCCCAAAATCGATCAGGCAGCCGATTTCATCAATATCAATTGCCGCCAGCTGATTCACCAGCGCCAGACAGGAAGTCGCAGTGCCGAATAACGCCGAACTACCGGCATAACGCTGGAAACCGGCTTCTACCACCAGTTCCAGATCTTCGGCCGCATCCAGTCCCTGCTCTCTGGCCACTGGCAAGAGCAGATTGATCGACGTGCGCAGATAGTCTTTAAATGGTTTTTCAATCCGCTGCATCGCCAGTTCATGATCATCGCAGAGGTAGGTATGCAGCATCAGCGTGACATTGCCACTGGCCGGGTCAAAACCGGCCTGCTGCCGGGCCTGGCGGTAAATGGCGATTTTTTCTTTCAGCTCCGCCAGGCTTTGCCCTAGCAGGTGAGTGAGGACATTGGCACCAATTTCCCCGGCGTAGCGGAAAGTTTCCGGATTGGCAGCCGCAGTGATCCAAAGGGGTAATTCCGGCCGCACCGGGCTGGGATAAATCCGGACCAGCGCCGGATCCCCATTGCCATCAACGGCCGCCACTTGCTGTCCGGCCCACAACTGCTTCAACTGACTGATGGAGGATTTCATAATGTCATGGCGCTGGCGGAAGTTTTCCGGTTTCAGCACAAAATCATTAAAATGCCAACCTGACGCAATCGACAGGCCAACCCGCCCCTGCGACAGGTTATCCACCATCGACCATTCCTCCGCGACCCGGATCGGATTGTGCAACGGCAACACCACACTACCGGACCGGATTTCGATCCGTTTGGTGATGGCCGCCACTGCCGCCGCGGCCACCACCGGGTTCGGGAACTGCCCGCCAAATGGGTGGAAATGCCGCTCCGGGATCCAGACCGCAGAGAAACCGTGCTGATCGGCAAAACTGGCACCTTCCCGCAGCAGAAAATATTTATCGGCGCTGGCACTTTCGTCTGAAGCAAAATGAAACAGACTGAATTGCAACTGACTGAGTTTCGGGTGGCGCTGCTGTCTGGCTTGTTGCCCCTGTGCCGCCAGCGCAGAAAAGTGGTCCTGTTCCAGCAACACCTGAAAGCCCCGGCTCAGGGTCCAGAACAATTCCAGCACTGAAATATCAAACGAAATACTGGTTAAAGCCCGGAACACCGGCACTGTTCCGGCGGCAGCCACACTGGGCTCAACCTGCTGATCCAGCCCGGCGAAAAAGTTCTGCACATTACGATGTGTCACCTTCACGCCTTTGGGTCGGCCCGTCGAACCTGAGGTAAAAATCAGGTAGGCCAGATCCTCGGGATCAGGAGTGACCGGCTGGAACTCTGGCGCTGTCGTCTGCTGTTCATCCACCAGCAACACTGTCGCGCCCAGCGCCACTGCAGGCGTCGCCAGCTGTGACCGCGTCAGCAGCAGGGTCAGGCTGGCATCCTGCACTATCATTTGCTGCCGAACGAGCGGAAAATGCAGATCCACCGGCACATAAGCCGCGCCACATTGCCAGACCGCCAGCATACTGGCCACCAGCACACAACGGCGATCCAGATAGATACCAACCCGATCGCCGCGTCCTATGCCATGCTGCTGTAATCTGGCGGCAATCGTAGAGCTCTGCTGCAGTAACTGCTGATAAGTCCAGCTGTCCGTGCCATCCGTCAGCGCCAGTTGCTGTGGTCTGATGCTGGCTTGCTGCAGGATCTGACGATAACAGGGCGCATGGCTGGCATAAGACAGTGCGGTCTGGTTAAAGCCATACAACACCTGCTGCCGTTCGCTGTCATCCATTAACGACAGGCTGGCCAGCGATATTTGATCATTGCTGACCAGTTGGCGTAAGACCTGCTGGTAATGCCGGCTCAGACGCTGGATAGTATCCGCCTCAAATAAAGCACAGCTGTATTCGATACCGGCCGTCAGACGGTTACCATGTTTTTTCAGGGTCAGCGTCAAATCAAACTTCGACAAGCCGACATCCACAATGCCTGGTTGCAATTGCAGATCTGCGACTTGTTCTGGCTGCTGCGACTGCTCGAAAATAAACATCACCTGAAATAACGGTGAGTAGCTCAGGCTGCGCTCAGGTTGCAGATGTTCCACCACCTGTTCAAAGGGGAAATCCTGATATTCAAAACAATCCAGCACCTGATCCCGCAACAGGCGCGTTAATTCAGCCAGCGTCCGCTGTGGATCCAGTTGCTGGCGTAAGGTCAGCACATTGGCAAAAAAGCCAACCACCTCTTCAAAGCATTGCTGCTGGCGGTTAGCGACCGGAGTCCCGATGCAGATATCCTGCTGACCGGCGTATTTATGCAAGGTATAAAACAACGCCGCCAGCCCGACCAGATATAAGGAACTGTGTTGCTGACTGGCATAACGTGTCAGTTGTGCTGTTAACGTGGCATCCAGCTCAAACAGGCAGACAGCGCCGCGATAATCCTGCTGCGCCGGTCTTGGTTTATCCAGCGGTAAATCAATCCGTGCCGGTGCGCCGGTTAAATGCGTTAACCAAAATTGTTTTTGTTGCTGATAAGCAGGGCTGTGCAGCCACTGCCGTTGCGATGCCACAAAATGACCATAATGGTACTGACTGAACTGCAGCGGTTCACCCCGGTACAGTTGCCATAACTGTTTCCACAGCAATTGATGTGACCAGCCATCGGCAATCAGGTGATGCAGATTCAGGATCAGCCGATGACTGTGTGGGTCCAGGCTGAACAAAAAAGCCCGGCACAGCGGAGCCTGCTGCGGACAAAACGGATAAGCCAGCGCCTGGGCCTCAGCGGCCGCCAGCTCTGCTGCGGTCACGAACTGGTGCTGCAACGGCCACTGGGTGACAGGCTGCAGCTCGGCCACATAGTCGCCGTGCTGCTGCACAAAAGCCGTGCGCAATGCCGGATGCCCTTGCAGCAATTGATCAAGACAATGCTGCAACCGCTGCGGCGACAGCGGGCCGTCAATCTGGTATACCGCCGGCATATTGTACAGGGCAGAATCGCCAAAGGCCTGCGCCATAAACAGCAGCCGTTGCTGGGCAAAGGACAGCAGTTGCACACTGGCCGCCGGGACTGCCTGCGGCTGCTGCCGCTTTGACAGCAATTCAATCAGTTCGGCTTTATGCGTCATCAGTTGCGCTTTTAATGCCTCCGTCATCGCACCTTTGGCCGCAGTAAACTTTAACTGACCGGCGTCCACCCAGATCCGGATTTGCTGGCGCTGCAAATCATCAAGTAATAGCTGTAAACTCATAGTGTCCCTGTTTCCATATCTGCCACGTCAGTGTCGCTGTGGATGACGGCAAGTTGCTGGCTGGTCAGCAATAACTCCAGTGCCGCAGCCTGTGCCTGTAATTCCGCATGCTGAAAAATTTTCCTGAGCGGTAATTCCACGCCATAGTGCTGGCGGATCCGCGTGACAAGCTGAGTGGCCAGCAATGAATGACCGCCCAGCTCAAAAAAGTGGTCATGCCGGCCAATCTGTGGCTGCTGTAACAACTGTTGCCAGATCGCAGCCAGCCACTGCTCTGTCGCAGTGACCGGCGCGACCAGCGCCCGTGGTTGTAAACTGACCAGCTCCGTCTGTTGCAGGGCGCTGCGATCAATCTTGCCATTGGGCAGGGTCGGAAATTGCTGACAGATTTCCAGTGCCGCTGGCTGCATATAGTCAGGCAGACTGTCAGCCAGACGCTGGCTGATGCCCTGCAGTAAAACAGCGGCGTCAGTCTGCTGTGCTGGTAACACAAACAGCACCAGATGTTCGCCTTGCGCCCGGTTCACCACGGCCACGGCTTCCCGCACTCCTGGCACCTGGGCTGCCACAGCTTCAATCTCACCGGGTTCGATCCGAAAGCCGCGTAATTTCAGCTGATGATCCAGTCGCCCCAGATAATCCAGCATGCCGGACGGCAACCGGCGTACTTTGTCACCGGTCCGGTACATTCTGCCGCCAGATGGATGGAATGGATCAGGCAAAAACACTTTCGCGCTCA
Source organism: Rheinheimera sp. B2H12 (assembly GCF_059620065.1). Taxonomy (NCBI): domain Bacteria; kingdom Pseudomonadati; phylum Pseudomonadota; class Gammaproteobacteria; order Chromatiales; family Chromatiaceae; genus Rheinheimera; species Rheinheimera sp. B2H12. Next base: position 4,993,167 of record NZ_CM184363.1, read on the forward strand.
GTTCAGGCTGGCCCAGATAACCATGCGCCACCCCTTCCCCGGCCAGATAAAGCTCACCGGCCACACCATCCGGCAGCAAATTCCCGCCCCGGTCCAGGATGTAGCCACGACTGTTGGCGATCACCTGACCAATCAATGGTTTGTCATGCCAGTTGTCCGCTTGTGGATCACGTGGCACCAGATAACAGGTGCTGTAAGTGGTATCTTCCGAAGGTCCGTACAGGTTATACACGGCGTCGACATGGCCACAGGCATAGATGCGGTCAACCAGAGCACGGCTCAGCGGTTCCCCCGCCAGATTGACGGTATTGACACTGAGCGGCAGCCGCTGTGCCGCCACCAGCACATCCATCGCAGAAGGCACAGTATTGATTAAGGTGACAGGCCCGCATAATGCCTGCGCTTGCGGATCCTGTAACTGCAGACAAGCCGGCTCAAGCAGGCTCAGTACATCCTGGACCAGCGTCAGACAACCACCAGTCACCAGTGGCAGAAACAGCTCAAACACCGACAAATCAAAACAGATCGAGGTGGCGGCCAGAATATGCCGGCGTTGCTGCCAGTCAAAGCTGGCTTCAGCCCAGCGTAACATCGACATCAGATTGCGCTGATGGATCAGGATCCCTTTCGGTTGCCCGGTCGAACCCGAGGTATAAATGGCATAAGCCGGTTGCAGATCGGGCACGCCCTGCGCAGGCACCAGCGCGGTTGCGATTGCGGTTGCCGTGGCAGGCTGTTGCCAGATGTGGTCCGTCAGCAGCAGTTGCGGACTGTCACTGAACTCTGCGACTACAGCGGCGAACTGCGGGCTGGTCAGGATCAGCACAGGTTTGGCACTGTGCATAATGTTGCGGCTGCGCTGGGCCGGATACTGTGGATCCAGCGGTACATAAAAGCCGCCCGCCAGTTGAATGGCCAGCAAACTCAGGACCAGTGCCGCCTGACGCGGCAGATAAACCGCCACCGCCTGGCCTGGCCGCACCCCGGCTTGCTGCAAGTGACAGGCAAGGTGGGTGGCCTGTTGCTGCAGTGTGCGATACCGCCAGTGTTGTCCGCCGCACACCAGCGCAATCGCCTCCGGTTGGCGTGCGGCCTGTTGCATAAACGCCTGCGGTAAGGTTTCATCGGCAAAGGTCAGCGTTGCAGGTTGCTGCGCCAGTTGCACCGCCAGCAACTGCTCTTGGGGCTCCAGGCTTAAACTGGCCAGGCTGCACTGTGGCTGCGCCAGCATCTGCTCCAGCAAATAATGATAATGCTGCCAGTAACGGCTGATACTGCGCGGACTGAACAACTGGCTGTTGTATTCGATATAACCACTCAGCTGATCGTCCTGACTGTGCAACATCAGCGATAAATCAAATTTTGCCAGTTGATGCGGAACTTCCAGCGTCCGCAGCGCCGGACTGCTCAGCTGCGGCCATGGCTCAGATTGCTGCAGCAGACTGAACATCACCTGGAACAGCGGGCTGTAAGCGGTACTGCGCGGTGGGTTCAGCGCTTCAACCACTTTCTCAAAAGGTACATCCTGATGTTCCTGTGCGGCCAGCACTGTAGTTTTAGCCTGTGCCAACAGACTGCTGACTTGCTGCGCCGGATCCAGCAAGCCCCGCAACACCAGAGTATTGGCAAAGAACCCCACCAGCTCAGCCAGGGCACTGTGCTGCCGGTTTGCGACCACTGAACCAACCGCAATATCCTGCTCACCGCTGTGTTTGGCCAGTAACACCCAGAAACCTGCCAGCAAGACCATGTAAGGGGTCAGCCCCTGTTGTCGGCAGAACTGCTGCAATTGTAGCTGCAGAGCAGGCGTCAACTGGACCGGCAGGCAATCACCTGCATACTGACGCCAGACCGGTCTGGGCTGATCGGTCGGTAATTCCAGTAATGGCGGCAAGCCTTGCAATTGCTGCCGCCAGTACGCCAGTTGCTGCAGATCACGGGCCTGCTGCTGGCGCTGCCAGTGCGCATAATGCTGATACTGCAGTGGCTGTGCGGCAAACTGCAACTGTTGCTGATAAGCACTAAGCAATTGCTTGACAAACAACTGCCGGGACCAGCCATCAACAGCAATATGATGGAAGCATAACAGTAGCAAACCTGCATCATCCGCCAGGCTGAGCCACTGCAGTCGGAACGGGATTTCGCGGGTCAGGACAAAAAGCCGGCTGGCAAACTGTTGCAGATAACGGCTCCAGTCGGCGGGCACCTCGGATGCACTGAGCAGTGCCGCCGGATCCAGTCCGGCTGGGAGCGCGGCCTGCTGCCACCAGTCTTCTGGTAATGGCACCAGCCGGGCAACCTGCTGATCCCCCAGCGCCGGATATAGCGTCCGCAACACCTGATGCCGTTCCAGCAACAATTGCAGTGCTTGTTGCAAGCGCAGAGGCTCAACCCCATGCTCAAACAGCAGGAACAGCGGCACATTATAAACTGCGGTTGGCTCAGCCGATTGCTCAATGAACAGCAGTCGCTGCTGGGCATAAGACAACTCCAGCGGTGCGCTGACTGGCAGGCACTCAATGCTGTCAGTGCTGATACTGGCCTGCTGCTCCAGTTGCGCAGCCAGTGCCGCCAGTTGTGGCGTGGCAAATACCGCCGCTAAACTGAGGGTTTTCTGCAAGTGCTGACTGACCCAATGACTGAGTCTGGCCACCAGTAACGAATGCCCACCCAGCGCAAAAAAGTCGGCCGACCGGCTGATGCTGCTGACGGGTAATTGAAAAAGCTGTGCCCAGCATTCGGCTAATTGCGCTTCAGTCTTGGTCTGTGGTGGCTGATACTCGCTGTTCAGCCACAGGCTCCAGTCCACCGCCGGTAAGGCCCGCACATCCAGTTTACCATTGGCCGTCAGCGGCAATGCCGCCAGTGGCTGAATTGCCGCCGGAATTTGGTAAGCCGGTAAATGTTGCTGCAACTGTTGTTGCAACTGCCGGCAATATTCAAGCGCGTCGGGTTGCGCGCAGCCCGCCTGTAACACCACATAAGCCAGCAACCGCTTATCCTGGGCGGCCCCCTCGACCACCACAGCGGCCTGCTGTACCTGAGGTTGTTGCAACAGCGCGGCGCTGATCTCCGCCAGTTCGATGCGGAAGCCGCGCAGTTTCACCTGTTGATCGGCCCGGCCGATAAAATGGATCACACCGTGCCGATCACGCCGGACTATATCGCCACTGCGATACACCTGCTGGCCGGCACGGAATGGATCGGCGATAAATTTCTCAGCCGTCAGCTCTGGCTGCGCCAGATACCCCAGCGCCAGTCCGGCCCCCCCAATCAACAGCTCACCGGCAGCGCCTTCCGGCACCAGCTGTAACTGTTCATCCACGATATAAAGTTGGGTGTGCTGAATTGGCAAACCAATCGGGACTGTCGCGCCTGCCAGTGTGGCAGTTCTTGGGATTGGGTAACAGGCAGCAAAGGTGGTCGTTTCGGTCGGACCGTAACCATTGATCAGTTGGATCTGTGCATTGGCCTGATACACTCTGGCCACATGGGCAGCTGAAACCTGATCACCACCGATCAGCAATTGCTGCAGACCACTGACACAATGCACATCCTGATCGGTCAGATGATTAAATAGCGAAGAGGTCAGCCAGGCAGCATTAATTTGTTGCGCCGCGATCAGTTGCTGTAACAGGGTTGCCGACAACAATGTTTCGGCACTGATCACCAGTCGGCCAGCATTGAGCAGTGGCCCCCAAATTTCCAGCGTGGAGGCATCAAAGGCCAGCGGGGCTGCATGCAAAAACACAGTGCTGGCATCCAGTTGCATAAAACTGGCAGCTGTCACCAGCCGCAACACGCCGCGCTGCGGGATTAAAGTGCCTTTGGGCTCACCGGTCGACCCCGACGTAAACATCAGATACACAGGCGCTGCCGCAGTCAGTTGCCAGCCCGGCAATTGTTGCCACTGTGCCGCCGTCAAGGCGGGCTGTGGCTGGCTGACAACTGCAGCACTTGGCAGCAACAGCACGGATAACTCAAGCTCAGCCAAGCCAGCTGGCAGCGCCGTATCAGCCGAGCATAGCAGGATACTGGCCTGACTTTGCCTGGCAATCCGCTGATTGCGGGCTGCCGGGCTGGCCGGGTCCAGTGGCACATAACAGGCACCGGCCATCAGGACCGCTAACAACGCGACAATCCGCGACACATCAGCACTGGTGGCTAGCAGGATCGGTTGCTGCGGCTGGATACCGGCCTGCAGTAACTGTGTTGCCACTCGGCTGGCCTGTGCCGCCAGTTGCTGATAACTGTAGTGACCAGCCTGATCAGAGACTGCTATGGCAGCGGGAGCCTGCTGATAACTCTGATAAAAAGCCTGCAGCAGATTGGCTGGCAGTTCGGCCTGCTCAGGCCCAAGTCCCAGCTGGCAGGCGCGGCTTTGTTCGGCAGTTGACAATAACGCCAGTTGCCGCCAGTTAACCTGCAACTGACTCTGCTGTGCCTGACAAATCGCCTGCAGCAATTGTTGAAAATGCCCCAGCCACTGTTGCATGGTCTGACGACTGAACAAACTGCTGGCAAATTCCAGATAACCGCCAATGTGCGGTGCACCGGCCTGGTCAGAGACTTCCATCATCAGCGACAGATCAAACTTCGCCAGTTGATGTTCTCTGGCCAGAATACGGGTCTGGCCGCCAAACAGTGTCGGCTGTGGATCACGATGTTCCAGCGCAAACATGACCTGGAATAACGGACTGAAACTGAGGCTGCGCTGCGGATTTAATTGTTCTACCAGCGACTCAAAGGGCAGCAACTGATGATCATACGCCGCCATCAGCCGGGTTTTGGTGCTTTCGATAACCTGCGCCACTGTCTCCAGTTCGCTCAGTTGCTGCCGGATCACCAGGGTATTGGCAAAATAGCCAACGACCTGCTCCAGCGCCGCAACAGGCCGGCCAAACACAGGAGTACCAATCGGCAGATCGGTCTGGCGGCTGTAGCGCGCCAGCAGCAGACTAAACGCGCTGAGCAGCAACATATATAAGGTTGCATCATGCGCCGCCGCCACAGCTGCCAGTTGCTGACTTAACGCCGGTTCCAACTGAAAACGGATACTGTCACCGCTCGTTTGTTGCCGGGCGGGCCGGGCCATATCATAAGGCAGATCCAGCAACAGCGGTAAATCAGCCAGCTCCTGTCGCCAGAACGCCAGTTCTGTGACAGCGGCCTGACTTTGCAGCCATTGCTGCTGCCACTCGACATAACTCTGATAACCCAGCGTTGCAGTCACTGGTGCGGGTTCGCCAGCCAGAGCCCGCAGATAACCGGCCGACAATGCCTGCAACACCAGTTCCAGCGTCTGACCATCAGCCACAATATGATGCAGGCAAAGTAACAGATAAGCATGACCTGCCAGTTCGAAGCTGTGCAGGCGAATGGGTAATTCCTGCTCCAGCACAAAAGGCTGTTCTGCCGCCTGGCTCAGCGCCAGCTCAAGCTCCGCCTGAGTGGCGACCTGCTGGTGCCGGACCAGGCACTGCAACGCGGGTTGCGGGATCATCACCCCAAGTCTGGCATCTGCCGGACACACAGCATACAGCGCCTGTAACAGCGGATATTGTTGCAACAACTGATCCACACTCTGTTGTAAGGCAGGCAGTTGCAGCGGCGCAGCCAGTTGCAGGATCAACGGAATGTTATACACCCCACTGGCGCCTTCCAGCCGGTGATGAAACCACAACCGTTGCTGGGAAGAAGATAACTGCCGTAGCGGCCCGGAGCTGGCCGGCAACACCGGTTCGCAGTCCGATGGCGGCTGCGGCAGCAGTAACTGCGCTATTGCCGCGACAGTCGGCGCCTGGAAAATATCGCGCAACCGTAAAGTACAACCGTACTGCTGGTTTAATGTCTGCACCAGCCGGGCTGCCAGCAAAGAATGGCCACCGGCGTTAAAGAAATGACTGTCACGACCCAGCTGTGTGGCCGGCAGTTGCAATAATGCCGCAAAACAGTCCAGTACAAACTGCTCATCGGCATTTTCCGCTGCGGCCTGAACCTCGTCCGCGCTGCTCAGGTGCACAGTCGGCAATAACTTGCGGTCTAATTTACCGTTGACATTCAACGGCATCGACTGCAGCGGTATCCACAGATCAGGCACCATATAAGCCGGTAACACGGCAGCCAGGGCCGTTTTCAGTTCGGCAGTACCGCAACGATCCTGCTGATGCAGCACCACATAACACAGCAGTCGTGCCGCCGCGCCCTGGCCCTGCACCAGACAAGCGGCTTCCCGCACAGCCGGCAGTTGTACTACCCGGGCTTCAACTTCGGCCAGCTCAATGCGGAAACCACGAATTTTAACCTGATTGTCAGTGCGTCCCAGATATTCAATCAACCCGGCGGGCTGGTAACGCACCAAATCACCGGTCTGATACATCCGCTGATATTCAGCGGCAGACTGCCGGGCAAATGGATTTGGCACAAAACGTGCTGCCGTCAGTGCAGGCTTATTGATATAACCTTGCGCCAGACCAATACCACTGATAAAGAGTTCTGCCGTCACTCCAGGGGGAACCGGCATGCCGTCTTGATCCAGCGCATATAACTCAATGCCACTGATACTGTGGCCGATCGGCACCGTCAGGAACCGATCCTGCGGCTGGCAATGCCATGCGGTTACATCAATCGCCGCTTCGGTCGGACCATATAAATTATGCAACTGGCAAGCCGGCAGCAACTGATGAAAACGCTGTTGCAGATGTTTGCTCAGGGCTTCACCACTGCAAAACACCTGCTGCAGGCTGCCGAGCTTCGCCAGCTGTGTCGTCTCATGGCTGAGATCATCAATAAAAATCTCCAGCATCGATGGCACAAAGTGCACTCTGTCCACTGCAGCCTCGGCAATCAGCGTGGCCAGATAAGCCACATCTTTATGACCATCGGGTTTTGCCATCACCAGACAACCCCCGGTCAGCAGCGGTAACAGCAATTCCCACACCGACACATCAAAGGTATAAGGGGTTTTTTGCAAGATGCGGCAGGAGGCCTGCACCTGATAATGCCGGGCCATCCAGCCTAATCTGTTGGCTAAACCGGCATGGCTGTTCACCACCCCCTTCGGCTGACCGGTGGAACCTGAGGTAAAAATCACATAAGCCGCACTGTCTGCAGTCACCGGGCGCGGCATCGCTGTATCAGCGCCGGGCGCTGGCCACTGCTGGATCGCCAGTTCTGGCCAGGGCGTGCTGGCCAGTTGATTGATTTGTGCCAGCACTGCTGCTGTCGCCGGCTGGGTCAGCACCAGTCTGGGTCTGGCCGTGTTCAGGCAATACTGCAACCGCTCTGCCGGCTGATCCGGGTCCAGTGGCAAGTAGGCGCAACCTGCTTGCAGGATGGCCAGGATCGCCACAATCATATCAACAGAGCGGTAGCTGGCGAGTGCCACCACATCACCGGCGGTGGTCTGTTGTAACAACAGCTGCAACAAGGGTTGCACCCGCTGCTGCAACTGGGCATAACTCAGGGTTTCCCCCTCACAGTGCACAGCGCTGTGCGCAGCAAATTGCTGCATGTTGTGCCAGATTTGCTGACTAACCGGCACCTGATCCAGCTCAGCGTCGCTTTGTTGCGGCGAAGGAATACGGGCTTGCTGTCGACTGTGTTTCATCGCCGCGATCAAGGCAATCTGCCGTACCCCAGTGATGGCTGGCTGCACAAATTGCTGAGCAATGTCTGTCAGCCAGAGGGCAAACTGCTGCACCTCAGACTCGGTAAACAAGGCGCTGTTATATTCGAAGCGACAGCACAATTGCTGCTGATATTCGGCACACAACAAGGATAAATCCAGTTGCGCACCCGGGCTTGGCAGATGATGGACCGCAAACTGCTGAAATGCCCGGATCGGCGTGCTGGCAGCACCGGGCCGAAATGGTGTCAAACCGAGCGCAGTGGCAGCATAAAAACTAAACAAGGTCTGAAAGACCGGCGGTACCCCGGCCGGAGTCTCGGCGGCCGGATAGTCCAGTAAGGCGGCCAGCGCGCCATGCTGATGGCTGGCGATTTGCAGCATTTGTTGCTGGGTGTTTTGCAACAGGACTGCGCTGGACACACCCGCTGGCAAACTGGCTCGGAACACTGCCGGTTGCACAAAATAGCCCAGCACCTGCTGGTATTCGGCAGCAGGGCGACCTGCATTGAGCACCCCAATGGCAAAATCACGCTGATAACAGAGTTTGCTGAGAAAAATCTGATAAATACTGAGCAACACTGTATGCAAAGTAACCTGCTGCTGGCTGGCAAACTGGCGCAATACCTGACTTTGTTGCAGTGTCATGGCAAAATCCAGACTGCTGCCGACAAACTGTTGCTGTGCCGGTCTGGCTTGCTGCAACGGCCACTGCAACACCGCAAACGGCTGACTGAACTGCTGTTGCCAGAACGCCACAGCTGCGGTGTTAACAGCACTGGCCTGGAGCCTGACAAAATCCTGATAATCCCGCAGCGGCGCCGGTAGCTGCTGTAATTGACCACTCAGCAGGCCCAGCAACTGTTCCACCAGCGTCAGCATCGACACCATATCAATGACGATATGATGAAAGTTGAGCAATAAAAAACCAGCCTGCTCGCGGTGAGCTGCGTCAGCAGCAGGCAGCCATAAGTCAAAACGGCACAGCGTACCGCCAGCCAGCTCAAAAGGCCGTCGGGATTCGGCCAGGATCACCGCATGCAGCGCTGTCACAGACAGATCCGCCGCCAGTTGGTGCACCTGCAGCACCGGGTCCGGAGCATTGAAGTGCTGGCTGAGTGCTGCCGCGCTGTCCGCTTGCAGCCGGCAGCGCAACGCCGGATGCTGCTGTGCTAACTGAGTTAAAGCGGCCTGGACCCTGGCGGCATCAAACTGACCGGTCAGACATAATGGGACATGGTAAGCACTGGCCGCCGGTGACTTCTCATACAACAGATAAAGCTGTTGCTGATTCAGACTCAGCGCACAGGGCGCTGCCGACTTTTTTACCACCGGCACCTCGGCTCCGGTCGTCTGCTGCTGTTGTCCTTGCTGGCGTAACTGAATCATCAACCTGGCGATGTCCAGTAAACTGCTGGCAGTCAGCAATTGTTCTGTGCTGAGCGCAACACCCGTCATGAATTGCAGGGTCTGCGTCACATTGACCAGCACCAGCGAATCCAGGCCAAGGCTGGTGATATGCTGGGTTGGCACTATGCTGGTCACATCCACTCTGGCCTGAGCCGCCAGCACCATGTTGATCATCTGACACAGCGCCTGTTCTTCTGCGGTCAGTTGGGGTGCGGCAGCAACGGGGAGCAGCGCCGGTGGCGGACTGCTGTGGTCAAATCGGGCGAACACGGCCAGTTGCTGTTGCAAGTACAGCGCTTTGACTTTACGCCGCTGAATTTTGCCACTGGACGTTTTAGCCAGCGTCGCCGGGTTAATTAACACCAAATCATACAGTTGCAGACCAAACTGCTCACTGATCACTTGCCGGGCCTTGGCAAACACCTCGGCAACATCCAGTTTTTTCACCCAGGTCCGTTCGACTTCCTGCACTATCACCAGTTTTTCTTCTGTGCTGAGTCCGGTCGTCACCTCAACACTGAAAGCGGCAGCACCATTGGCCTTACAGCCTGCAACAGCACTTTGCAGCGCTTCTTCCAGCGCCTGTGGATAATAATTGGCACCGCGAATGATGATGACATCTTTGATCCGGCCTGCAATATACAATTGTTGCTGCCATAGAAACCCATAATCACCGGTGCGCATAAAATGCTGGTCGGTTGGCGAGTCAGCGAGCCTGGCCTGGAATACCTCACGGGTCTGCTCGCTGTTTTGCCAATAGCCTTGCGCCACACTGGCACTGGACAGCCAGATTTCACCAATCTGCCCCTCTGCCAGCCGTTGATGACTGTCCGGGTCAACGATCAGCAACTGATGCAGATCGGATGGCTGGCCTGAACTGACCAGGCGAACACTACCCGCAGTTCCGGCCGCAACCGGCACCACCTGCTGTTGCTGGTAGCTCAGCGCATCCACATCCAGTAACACCGGACCTGTGCCTTTGGGCGAACCAGAGACAAATAAAGTCGCCTCCGCCAGACCATAACCTGGATACAGAGTCGTCGCGGCAAATCCTGCGGCGGCAAAAGTGGCGGCAAACCGTTCCAGCGTCTGGACGCGGATAGGCTCAGCACCATTGAGAGCCATCCGCCAGCTGGATAAATTCAGCGCCGCGATATCGGCTGCTGTGGCACGGTCGGCACAGAGATCAAACGCAAAATTAGGGGCAAAGGTTGAAGTACCGCCATATCTGGACACCGCGTATAACCAGCGCAGTGGTTTTTGTAAAAAAGCGGCCGGGATCATCACCACACAGGTCGCAGCAATACAAATAGCTTGCAACACCACCCCAATCAGCCCCATATCATGGAACATCGGTAACCAGGAAACGATCACATCCCGCTCGGTATGGCCGAAACGCTGCTGCATACAACGGATGTTGTGCAATAAATTCTGATGACTGACCATCACCCCTTTTGGGGCTGAAGTAGACCCTGAGGTATATTGCAAAAAGGCCAGATCGGTCGCCTGCAGCTGCGGCCAGGCCGACACAACAGACTGGCAGGGTTCAGCCATGGTGCTATCTACCGCGATGGCCTTCAGTTGGCTTAAGCACGGAAATTCGGCAAAGTGGCTGCTCACGTTGCTCAGATATTCATTCATACCGAGGATAAACTCGGCCTGACAATCTGCCGCAATCAGGTCCAGCCGCTGCAGATAAGTCTGCCGATGCTGCGGCGGGTAGACAGGCACAGCACAAACCCCTGCATACAGACAGGCATAAAATGCCACGATAAATTCAATACCGTTGTTAAACGCCAGCAAGGCTCTGGGTTTGTCTGCTGTGGCTGACACTTGGCTCTGCTGCAGCAACTGAGCAGCAACAGCCCGGGCCCGGACATCCAGTTGCCGGTAAGTCAGACGGCCACTTTCTTCTTCTCCGTCCGCCAGCACAATCACAATGTCCCGGTCCGGTTGCTGCTGTAAATGATACTGCAGCACTGCAATCAGGTGCTCAAACGCCAGTTCTTTGTCAAAAATCTGTAATGATATTGCTGTGTTGTTTTGCATATTTTTATTATTCTCCAACAACAAAAGCAGCCATCTTGGTGCTGCTAGACCATCAAGCGGTACAGTTCGCTTCTGAACAAATCTTGCGGCTAGGGTATAGGCAGATAAAAAAGGGGGTCTAAACGTTAAAGTGATAAAATCCAGACATAAAGCTTACAAAAGCAGAAAAAAAAACCTGATTTTTATGATAAAAAACTGATCAAAGTCAGTAACTATATGATTTTATTAAATACATACACAAAGTCACATAATTTACATAACTGTAAAATAAAAAATTAAATATATGTTAAAAAAGGAACAAACCAGCTAGGCAATAGCCACGCCAATCTGTTGTCTGGTCGGAGCTGTAAAGGATGCCCGGCTGGCTCAGGCACAGACGCATGTCAAGGGGACTGGTCTTCAGCTCTGCCACGGCAAAACGTCAGACCAGTGACTCAGCCGGTTGGCAACAACAGCTGACTCCAGCCGGAACCGGCCAGTTTCTGCACTTTAATTTGCAGTGGGATCCGTTCTTTTAACGCCTCAACATGGCTGATAATACCAATCATCTTACCGCTGCTTTGCAGGCTATCCAGCGCCACCAGCGCGGTTTCCAGCGTGTCCGGGTCCAGCGTGCCAAAGCCCTCATCCAGGAATAAGGATTCCAGTTGGGTTTTATGGCTGACCAGATCCGATAACGCCAGGGCCAGCGCCAGACTGACCAGAAAACTTTCGCCACCGGATAAAGTTTTGGTATCCCGTACTGCATCGGCCTGCCAGCTATCAAGCACCCAGAGCTCCAGCTCACTGTCGGCCTTGCGGGCCAGTTGATAACGACTGTGCAAGGTCGCCAGTTGCCGGTTGGCCAGCTGGATCAGTTGTTGCAATGTCAGGCCTTGCGCGAAGCGGCGATATTTATCACCATTGGCAGAGCCGATCAGGCTGTTCAGTTTTTGCCAGTCCTGATACCAGGCCTGCTGGTCCTGCAATTGCTGATACAGTTCAGCCTGAGTGCTGGCAAGCTGTTGTTGCTGGTGCAGTTGTTGTTTCAGTTGCCCCAGCGCTTCACTTTGCTGCTGCAACTGCTGTTGTAACTCTTGTTGTTGTTGCTGTAATTCAGCTTTGGCAGGCCAGGCGGCACCAGCGGCCAACAAGCTGTTTTTGGTTACCGCCAAGGCTGCCAACTGCTGCTCAGCTTGCTGCAACAAGGCTGCGGCCGCCGTTTGCGCATGCTGTAGCTGTTGTTTTTGCTGTTGTAACTGCAGTAATTGCTCGTCGGTCAGAATAGCGCTAATAAATGCCACATCTGAGGCAAAAGCACTGGCCGACAACGCCTGCTGCCATTGCTGCTGGTGCTGAGTCAGCTCTTCAAGCTGCTGTTGCTGGCGAAGCAACAAGCTTTGTTGTTCGCCGTGCAGGCTGGCCAGTTGTTGTTGCTGTTGTTGCCATAGCTGGGTGTGCTGCTGCAACTGCTGGCTCAGTGTTGCCGCGTTTTGCGCCGTGCTCGCAGCCGGATTGCCGTCTGTGGCGGCAAGGCCGGTTTGCTGCAGCCAATGCAGTCGTTCCTGCCCGGCCTGCTGGCATTGCGGCAGCAGTTGTAATAACTGCTGGCTGAGTGCTGTCAGTTGCTGTTCCTGCTGCTGCCACTGCAACAGCTGGTGTTGCCAATGCTGCAACCGCCCCTCCAGCGTTGCGAGATCCAGCACCTGATCAGAGACTGCCATCGCTTCCTGTCCATCCAGCACAGACAGCTGCTGCCACCACTGCTGCAATTGCTGCTGCAATTGCAGTTGCAGTTGTTGTTGCTGCTGTTGTAATTGCGTCTGCTCTTTTTGCGATTGTTGATACTGCAGCCGTTCCAGTGCCAACTCCTGCTCCAGTTGCTGTAACTGCTGTTGCGACTGTTGCAGTTGCTGCTGGGCGGTCAGCAGTGCCTGTTGCTGCTGCTGATAGTGCTGCAACTGGTGCTGGCACTGCGTCAGTTGCTGTGCCAGTTGTTGTTGCAACGCGGTCAGTGCCGGCAGATCCTGCAGCTGCGCTTGCTGTTGTGCAGTCGTCGCCAGTGCAGCAGACCAGTGAAGCGCCTGCAACTGGGCCGAGAGTTCCGCCTGCTGCGCAGCGACCTCTGGTAACTGCAGCTGCCAGCCGTGCAGTTCAGTTTGTAACCGGGTGAGTTGTTGTTGCAGTTGTTCACCCTGCAACCTGTATTCGTCTTGCTGTTGCCTGGCCTGTTGCAGCGCCAGTTCGGCCACTGAAGGGTCCAGCGTCTGATAATGCGTAATGGCCGGATGCTCGGCACTGCCGCACAGCGGACAAGCCTCACCGGGTTGCAAGCTGGACCGCAGTGTTGATAATTCGGTAATTTTCTGTTGCTGCCGGACAATCAGCTCTTTGTCTTTGACGCTGTCGCTTTGCTGTTTATAAGCCAGTCGCAACTGCTGCACTTGCTGCTGCAACTGCTGTTCATGTTGCTGATGTCGCTGGCAATCCTGCTGTAATTGCTGTTGCCGCTGCCGCAACTGCCACAGTTGCCGCTGGAGCCGGACAAAATCGGTCAGTGCCTGTTGGTCCTGTTGTCCCTGCTGCTGCTGTTGCTGCAACAGCGTGATATCCAGTTGTTGCTGGCTCTGTTGCAGCTGTGCCAGTTGTGCTGCAGCCTGTTGCTGCTTGCTCGCCAGTTGTTGCTGCAGCTGTTTTTTCTGCTGACCTTGCTGCCGCTGTTGCTGCAAGCTGGTCTCCAGTTGATGACACTGTTGCTGTAACTGCTGCAGCTGTTGCTGCTTTTGCTGTAATTGCTGCAACTCGGGCCGCCAGGCGGCCAGCTGTTCAGCCAGTTGACCCGCGCTGAGCCGGCCGCTGAGCTGCTGTTGTAACTGCTGCTGTTCTGCCTGCATCTGCTGCTGTTGTTGCTGTAACCAGTCATCACGCTGGCTGGCCAATTGCACTATACTCTGACCACAGTGCCGATGTGCCTCCGCCACAGGCGCAAATCGCAACTGCCATTGCTGTAACTGCTCCGCCAGCACATCGCGTTGTTGCCTGGCTGCCAATAACGCCTGATACAACGGCTGTAATTTCTGTACTTGCGGATAACTGTCCAGTTTAGCCAAACCCACTTTAGCTTGATCCAGCGCCTGCTCTGCCTGTGCCAGTTGGCTACTGGCCTGTTGTTGTTGCAGCGTGGCTGCTTCCAGTTGCAACCACCAGTCCAGCTGCGGCTGCAGCTGTTGCTGCGCACTCTGCAACTGTTGCTGCTGCGCCTGCACTTGCTCAGTCTGGTGCTGTAGCGCTGCCAATTGTTCCGCCGTCAGTAATGGCAAACCATCCAACCGCGCTTTGGTCAGTTGTTGTTGTTGTTCCAGTTCCCGACAGGTCTGAAACACCTGCATCGAAATCTGACTATAAATTTCAGTGCCGGTCAGTTCTTCCAGCAACTCGGCTCTGTCGTTGACACTGGCATTGAGAAAAGCGGCAAAATTGCCCTGCGATAACAACATGGATCGGGTAAAACGCTCAAAATTCAGCCCAGTTAATTGTTCGGTCAGTTTCAGCTTTTCATTGGCTTTGTCGGTCAGAATAGTGCCGTCGGCGGCGGCTAACTCCACCTTGGCGGCTTGCAGATTGCCCTCGACCGCCCCGCGGGAACGACGCTGACTCCAGAAGGCCCGGTAGCCCTGCCCCCGTACCGAAAACTCTACTTCGGCCAGACATTCCGCCGTGTGACGACTCATCAGTTCATTGCTGCTCGGACTGAGCTGTTTCAGCCTTGGCGTCTGGTGATATAACGCCAGACAAATGGCATCCAGCAGGGTACTTTTACCAGCGCCGGTCGGGCCTGTGATAGCAAATAAGTTACTGTCGGCAAAGGCTGGATCACGAAAATCAATCCGCCACTCGCCACGCAGTGAATTCAGATTCTGCAACCGGATCGATAATATTTTCATCCGCGCAGCTCCGTGCTGTCGGCGCCAGCTGCGTTTGGCTCCGTCGTTAATTGCGAAAGCGCCTGCTGATGCAACTGCAACAATCGTTGCTGCAGCTCATCTGGCAATTCTGCTTGCGCTAACCTGCTTTCGATCACTTGTTGTGGCGTCAGTTCCAGTAACGAAGGTTCAAAGGCTGCACTGGCTAAACTGCTGCTGCGCTGCCGCTCGCGCCGCAATTTCAGCAGTTGCACCGGCAAGTCTGCCAGTTGCTGCTGTAACTGCACTTGCAAATCGGATAACAAGGCGGTTTCGCCACTCAGCACCAATTCCAGCCATAACTGCTGGCCAGCAGCCAGTTGCGCCAGCGCCGGCGCCAGTTCATCAGCCAGACTGGCAACATCGGTGCGTAAACTCAACAACGGCTGAAAACACGGAATATCGACGGCGCTGACCACTGGCACCTGGCTACCGGCACTGAATTCAACCAGCAGCAGTTGTTTTTGCTGCCGGGCTTCGTCAAAACTGAGGGCAATAGGGGAACCGCTGTAGCGAATAAATTCAGAGCCACCGACTTGTTGCGCCTGATGAATATGGCCCAGTGCAATATAGGCAAAAGGCGGCAAACAGCTGGCTGGCAGGGCTTCCAGCGTGCCAATATAAATTTCCCGCACCGATTCAGAGCTACTGGCCCCAACCGTCGTCAAATGACCGGTCGCCAGCAGCGGTAGAGGGTCACCGCTCTGCAGTTCAATGGCCAGTTGTTGTGCCTGTTGATACAGTTCCTGATACACCGCACTGATTTGTTGTTGTAACTGGGCACTTTTGTCGGCAGCCGTCTGACCGGGCTGACTTTTGCCATCAGCGCGCTGGGATAAATCCCGTGGCCGTAAAAATGGCACCGCCGCCAGCACAGCGCCAACCTGGCCGTTTTTGTGCCGTAGTGGCACCAGATGCGCGGCCGGGATGGTCTGATAACCCGGGATCACTGTGGTATTGAGACATTGCAGCAGCGCGGCACTTTCCTGTAACACCGCCACTGAATCATGATTGCCGCCCAGCAGCACCAGTTGCACCCCGGTTGGTTGCAAATCAACAATCAGTTGATGGTACAGTTCGCGAGCATAACTAGGTGGGGTGGCAGTATCAAAAATATCACCGGCCACCAGCAAGACATCAACGTTCAGCGCGATAATTTGCTGCTTTAACCAGTGAAAAAACGCCTGGTGTTCAGCCGCGCGGCTCTGGCCGACAAAATACTGGCCGAGGTGCCAGTCCGAAGTGTGCAGGATCCGCATGAAAACTTAGGCCCGTCAGAAAAAGTCGGTTGCAGCATACCATAGCAGGGACACTGCCCCAAGCCAGTGCAGCACAGACTGGCTTGAGGCAGTGTTGGCATTAAGCTGTCGCGGCTAACAAAGCGGCATCTTTTTGCTGTGCCGCCGCCACTGCCGGTCTTTGCTGGAACCGCTGCAGATAAGCGGCAATTTCCGGCGTTTTTTCCAGCATACCAAACTGGGTGATCCAGCCTAATGACGATGCCCATAACACATCGACCGCAGTGAAACGCTCGCCCAATAACCAGGGACCTTGCGCCAGTTGGGTCCGGACCAAAGTTTCTACCTCAGCCACTGTGCCATAAGGGCTCATACTGCCGCTGTCGCGTTGCAATGCTTTGTCGATGATGGCAGGCTCAAAGCTGCTGCCGTACAACGCCAGCCAGCGCAGATAAGGCCCACGCAGCGCATCGCCCACCGCCGGATTTAACCCGGCCTCAGGCACCAGCTCGGCCAGAAACTGATAAATGGCCACTTGCTCGGTCACGGCCACACCATCGGCCAGCAAGGTCGGAACCTTGGCCAATGGATTGGCGGCCAATAACGCCGCAGGTTTGTTTTTAAAATCAACCAATTCAATTTGATAAGGCAATGCCAGTTCTTCTAGCAGGATGCGGACACCGGCCGAACGACTTTGTGGATGATGAAATAACACCAGAGCGGGTAACGCTGACATGTTGAGCTCCTTGCGGCAAAAATGGAACTGTTACCATAACGATAAAAAATCACGCTGGATAGAGTGCGGCGGGTTAAATCTTCGCCAGCCCTTTAGGTTTGCCGCTCAACCCCGACTCAGCAAAGGCCGCCTGGCTTTCGGTAAAGTCGCCACCACCAGTTGATAAGATTGGTCAATTTGTCGTTTCAGTTCATTTTCCGGCACTGTTCCATCTAACAACACCGTATTCCAGTGTTGTTTATTCATATGATAGCCAGGGCTAATGGCCGGAAAAATTTGCCGCAGCATCAGCGCTTCGGCCGGATCACATTTTAAATTCACACTAGCCAACCGCCCAGCCGAGTCAGCAAGTAAGGACTCCGATAAAATCGCAAACACTTTACCGGCCACTTTATACACATAGATATCAGGCCCAAACGGAAAGTCTTCGCTACTTTGTAATTGCATCAGACAATAATCGCGACAGCTGGTGAAGTTCATGCATAGTCCTGCAGCCAAGTTTCAAGGCTTTGACTGTAGCGCTTTTTGCACCACAAATAAACCTGAGCATCGCAGTCCGCCGCCCAGGTTTGCCGTTGTGGCTGGCAGTTGAAGCTGACAGTTAATACGCCACACTAAAGCGCTGTTGCGGATGCTGTGGCTGCTCAGCTTCATTCAGCAGCGCCACGGCATAATCAGCGGTGGAAATCCGGCTGCGGCCGTTGCTGTCAGTCAGTAATTGATTGCCGCCAAGGCGAAAAGTACCGGTTTTATCGCCCGGGAAAATCTCTGCCGCTGGCGATAAATAACTCCAGCGCAGCTCGTTTTCTGCGCGCAGCCTTTGCAGCGCGGCATAAGCACCTTCGGCCGAACCACGATAAGCGGCCGGAAAATCCGGACTGTGCAGCAACATACTGCCGTCAGGCAATTGCAATGAAGCCGCACCACCGACCAGCAACAGCCTAGGCGGCTGTGGCTGGGCTTTGACCGCCGCCAGAATCGAAGCAAAACCTTGTTGGTAATACCCGGCCACATCAGCCTGGGCATGACCGCTAAAGGCACTTAACACCAGCTCGACCCCAGCCAGCGCTTGAGTCAGCGCAGCGGTATCCAGCACATCGACGCCCACCACTGTGAGCTGGTCTGATGGCTGTAACCGCTCAGGCCGACTGACCAGCGCCCGCACCTGAAAACCACGGCTCAGCGCTTCTTGTGTCAGTGCCGAACCAATAAAACCTGAAGCGCCAATAATGGCGATTGTTTGCTGTTGTGACATGGGTCTCTCCAATCAGTTGAACAAGGCGGCAGCACCGCAATGCCGCTATTATCCGCTGCTGATTAACAGCAAAAAATAGCCTAATATTTAATTCACTGTTTAAAATAAACAAACAATCACCCACTGAGTGCCGCCGATGAAAACCAGCCTTGATCTGAATACCCTGTTATTGTTGCCAGCTCTGGCAGAAAGTGGCAGTTTTACCGCCGCCGCCGAACGACTGGGCAGCAATAAAACCAGCCTGAGCCTGCAAATTAAAGCGCTGGAACAACAACTGGGCGTAGCGCTGTTTCGCCGTACCACCCGGCAGGTCAGTTTAACGGCCGAAGGTCAGCAGGTATTGCAGCATTGCCTGCCGTTATTGCAACAGGTGCAGCAACAACTGGCGGCGTTAAGACCCCTTGATAGCCCACCGCAACTAACCGGCAAGCTGGTCGTCAGTGCGCCGGAAGATTTCAGCAACCGAGTTTTGATCCCGGCACTGCTGGCCTTTGCCAAATTACATCCGGCGCTGCAATTTGATTTACGCAGCAGTGATCAGGTGCAGGATTTAATTAAACAAGGCATAGATTTATCAATCCGGATTGGCTGGTTGCAGGATTCCAGCTATAAGGCGCACAAACTGGGCGAATTTCAGCAGTGGCTGCTGGCGGCACCGGCTTACCTGGCACAACATGTCAGCCCGCACAGTCCGGCCGATTTGACCGCGCTGCATTTTATCGCCTTTAGCCCGCTGGCCACGCCACTGAGCTGGCGTTTTCAGCAGGCTGCCAGCGCCACTGCAAAGGCCGCAGTGCAACAAGTGCGGCTGCGCAGCTTTTTTAGTACCAGCTCCACCCAAAGTGTGACCTCGTTATTGCTGGCTGGCGCAGGTCTTGCGGTATTGCCGGATTACACCGCCAGGCCCTTGATACAAAGCGGCCAGCTGCAGCATGTGCTCAGCGACTGGCAACTGCCGGGCGGCGGTATTTATGCCGTCTATCCGCCAGGTCCGCACCGCAGCCAGGCGGTCCGGCAGTTTATGCAGTTTTTTCAGCGCTGGTTGGCTGAACATGCATCAGAGAGCGCAATGGCTGGTGCTGCCATTCGATAACTGGCTTGCCAGAAACACCACAAGGTCTTAAGGTAAAACCTGCTCAGAGGAGGCTTTATGTACCAACTTTATCTCGCCAATAAAAACTACTCGTCCTGGTCGTTACGGCCCTGGTTACTGATGACTGAACTCGGCATTGTTTTTGAAGAGAAACTACAGCCATTTCAAGCCGATAAATTCGCCGACTTCCGCCGTTTTTCACCCACCGGCAAAGTGCCTTGCCTGCAAGATGGCGCAGTGGTGGTGTGGGAGTCGCTGGCCATTGTTGAATATCTGGCGGAGCGTCATCCCGGCGTCTGGCCACTGGATGCGCAAGCGCGCAATTTTGCCCGTTGTGCCGCCAGCGAAATGCATGCTGGTTTTAGCAACCTGCGCACTATGTGTGGCATGAACTGCGGGGTTCGGCTGCAACTCACCACACAGCCGGCAGCCTTGTTACAAGACCTGGCAAGGCTGGATGAATTGTGGCAACAAGGTTTGCTGCAATTTGGCGGCCCTTTCCTCGCTGGTGCCACTTTTACTGCGGTTGATGCCTTTTTTGCCCCGGTGGCGTTTCGGCTGCAAAGTTATGGTCTGCAGCTCAGTAGCGCCGCCATGGCTTACGCCGACCGCTTGCTGGCCTTACCCGGCATGCAAAGCTGGTATCAACAAGCATTGGCTGAAACTTGGCGTGATCCGGCGCATGAACAAGAAGTGCAACAAGCCGGGCGGATCACGGCAGATTTTCGCGCCAGCTAACTTGCAACAGCCCAGCATGATGTCGGCCCTGACCGCTCTGCCGTTATTATGCCAAGGCGCGCTGCAACTAGCGCCGCTTCATATTTCGCATGCGGTGCAGTTATGGCCGCTGATTGCAGAGAATAAAACTGATTTAGCACAGTATTTACCCTGGGCAGCAGCGGTGGTGGACGAGCAGAGCACGCTCAGTTATCTGCAAAGCCGGATCAATAGCGAGGAGCCAGGTGCGGCCTGGTGGTTGATCCTGCAGCAGGGAAAATATGCCGGAGTGTTGGGCTTAAAAGCCATTCGCCGTCTGGCAGTGGCTGAATTGCCTGCAGGGCCAGCACAGCTTGCCGATCAGCCTGAACGACCAGTGGCCGAAGTTGGCTACTGGCTGGGGGCGGCTTTTCGCGGGCAACAACTGATACCACAGCTACTGACCGCACTGGGGACTTATTTGCAACAACAACAACTGGCGGAACTACTGGAATTTCGTTGTCTGGCCGACAACCATGCCAGCATCCGGCTGGTAACAAGAGCAGGTGCCGTTTATAGCGGCACCTTGCCGCATCAATTGAGCGGGCATTTTGCCCGGCAGCAACTGCAACGTTATTTGCTGTGGTTAACAACAGCACCAGGTATAGGGACCGCCGGGATCTGATCCGTCACAACAACCTAAGCGCTGTGGCAACAGACCAATTATTTTTTACAGAGATTAGCGGTCACTGTATCGGCGGTGAGATCCAGTGCTTTTGTGGTCAGTACAATCGGATGACCGCCATTGAATGAACTGACGCGAATGCTGGTGGCAGAAGTGAGCATGCCGTCCAGGATCACAAAGCTGATTTTATTATTGGCATCCACTTCCCAGGCCGCTTGTCCAGCACTAGTTTTTAATGTGAAATGCCGTTTATTTTCATCATAAGACAACTGCTGCTGATCAAAACTAGCATTCACTTCCGTGGCAGTTGGTGCGCGATAACAGGCCTTATTATTACCGACAGCATCATTTAAATCGTTGAACACCTGAACTTTGCCTGCTTGATCAATCAGCATGACAAATTTGTCATTTTTAAAAGTGGCATCATAAACACCAACCACCGGGTTAAATTTTGTCTCTGCGACCACAGGCTTGGTCACAACATTGTTTGTGGGCACAACACTAGTGCTGGTAGTGCCTGAGTCGCCACCACCACCGCCGCAACCAGCAAGAGTCAATCCAAATGTCGTGATCAGCAGTAATTGTGTTGCCTTTTGCATCTATATATCCCTTCAAGGAAAAAAAAACGGCGATACTAGTGAGGGTGATACCGGCTGTCAAGCAACTTAAAGCAATAAATTTGCCGAAAACAATAACTATTAGGAAATAAAAAAACCACACAATCAAAAAAAATAACATCATCGTAATTTTTTGTAATTAACCAATAAAACAACCATGAAAGCCCAGTGGCAACAGCCTATCCATCCGCGCCTGCGCCACTGGACCTGCCGCCAGTTGGTCCTGTAAAAACAGACTGACACCACTTTGGCCTTGGCGATAATCCAGCCAGGTGGCGATCAGATGTTGGCCGACCAATAACGGCTCTTCCACCACCACCCCTGGTGCAAAGTCAAATCTTTGCTGCTGCCCGCTGGCATCGACTCTTACCAAGCTTTGACTTAGACCTGACTCGCTGCGGTCACTGCCACTGACACCAAATAAAGGCGCCACCTCAGCATTGGCACGGGCGGCTGAACCTGGGCTGGCAAAACCGGCGACAAACTGCGGGAACTCCAGCACCAATCCGCTGCGCTCCAGTTGTGCTGTCGCGTTGGTTTTGCCAAGCTTCAGCCGGATGGTCACCAGTTCAGCGCTACTGCTTTGTTTACGCGCTTTGCCCTGCATGATCTGGCTCATGCCAGTCAGCATCACACTGGCATCCGGGTATAAACAAGCTTGCAGGCATAATTCACCCTGTTGTTGCCAGGCCTGACCAAAATGAAAAGCAAAACCAGCCGGTAACTCGACCCATTGCTGCTGACTAAAATCGGCTTTATCAATGATCAGCAACTGTGAGCCCAGCTCGGGCCGCCACTGAAAAGAACTAATATAAGTGTCGGCTTGTTCATAGACTGCCGCCGACAGGAAAAACACCAGTTTGTCCGCGCTTTGGCTAAAAGCATGCAAATAACTGGCCTGTGGCAAACTGATTTGCTGCAGGCGCTGCATCCGATCATCAGCCCCGACCTGATACACCAGCAGCTGTTTTTGCCCGCCAACATACCAACTGCCAAAATTCCACATGCCGCCTTGGCCATCCGGCAGCGGATGGGCAGAAAATGGCAGTTGTTTATATTGTTCACCAAAATCTTTCACCCCCAAAGTCGCGAGGCTATCGGCAGCCAGCCGATGCGGCGAACCACCTTCCCACAAGGCGAGCACTTCGCCCTGCCACGGGATCAGCGCCGTATTGGCGACATTTAAATCGTCGTTATTACGCACCGGCAATGGGTTTTTCACTAAAGTCCCGGCAGTGTGATAGCGAAAAGCGCCCGCCATTTCTTCCACCAGGTACTTTTTACTGCGGATAAATTTGCCCTGATGCGTCACTTTGCCAGCGGCAATCTGAAATTGCTGCACCATGCCATCGCCATCAAACCAGTGTTGGTAACGCTCACCGCCGCGTTCTAACCGGGCCGGACCATTGCGCAGCAAGGTGCCATTCAGTGCTGCTGGCCACTGCCCTTCGGTGTGTAACTGCAAGGGCGAAAAATCAGCACGAACGCCTTGAAAAGCCCGTCGCCACGGCAACTCAGCCTCGGGCGTGCGGGCCACAGCCAGTAATTGATCGGCAGCACCAGCCACAGCACTATAACTGGCACAAGCCAAAGCGGCAGTTAAAAAACGACGACGGTCCATCACTCACTCCTGCAGCAGCGCTGATTAACGGACGTGAATCGTCAGCCTGGTATCGGCTGCCACGTCAAAGGCAGCGTCGGCAAAACTGGCGGGGCCAAATTCACCAGCATTGTTACTAAAACCGTAACCTTCACTTGGAATGCCGATAAAGTTGCGATCCAAAGTGCCGTTGTCATTGGCATCGTGCATTAATTTCACCGCATATTGGCCTGCAGGCAAATCGGTAAAGACCAGCTGATGGCTATCAGCCGTGACGGGTTTAATTTGGGCGGCAGTAGCATTTTTACCTTGTTGATAGCTGTCTTCATCAGCATAAACCGCTACATGCAGTTTGCCGCTTTGCTCACTAATTTGGTCAATCTGGACAGTTAAGGTATGCGCCATGGCAGCGCCAGAGATTAAAGTAGCCGCCAATAAACCGAACGCTGTGCTGAAAGTAGTTAATTTTTTCATCGTGACACTCCTTGGGTCGTTGCGTCAGTCCCGCTGACTGATGAAGCTACTTTAGAGTGTTTTGCAAAGGCGTATCACTGCCGGAAGTCATGACTTTTTCGGTCAAAAAAAGTGACTTCCGGGCTATGCTGCCGAGCTGTGGTGCCGAGCTAGTGGCTTGCAGGCTTGGGGTGGACAGGCGCTTAGCGTCTTTCTTGTAAAATCAGGTAGATACCACTGGCAATAATGATGCCGGAACCAATCAGTAAACTGGCATCCGGCCACACTTGCCACAGCAGAATATCAAACCCCATGCCCCAGACCAGGGCAGTATATTCAAAAGGGGCAATCACAGAAGGTGGCGCCAAACGGAAGGCTTCAGTGATACAGACCTGACCAATGGCGCCGGTGACGCCAATGGCTAAAAAGTACGGCCAGTGTTGCCATTGCAGCTGTTGCCAGTCTGGCCATGCCAGCACACCGGCACCAATGCCAATCATCGTCATCAGCCAGAACACCATATTACCGCTCGGCTCAGAGCGGGCCAGAATACGCACCGTAATGCCAGACACCGCATAACAAAAGGCCGATAACAAGGCTGCCAGTGCGCCCAGACTGAGCAACTGATCGCCTTCTGGTTTGAGCATATACAAAATAGCAGCCATGCCGACCGCGATCGCCACCCATTGCCGTGGCGCTACATAATCTTTTAACCACCACACCGACAATATGGTAATTAAAAAGGGCGCGGCAAAAAATATCGCGTAAGCATCGCCGAGCGACAGGGTTTTCACGGCATAAATAAAGGCCGACAACATAATAATACCAAGCGCCGCCCGGAACAGATGCAAAGACCAGCGTGCCTGCAGCAGATGCTGCAGCCGGTTGCCATGCCATAACCACAACACGACCAAAGGCCAGGCGCAAGCAGCTCGTAAACAGGTGATCTGCATCGGGCTGTAACTGCTGGTCAGCGCTTTCATACTGGCGTCCATCCCGGAAAACAGCAACACAGCCAATAACATCATAACAATGCCACGTAACGGATTATCAGTAGACTGCATGTCAGACCCCGGCAAAAAAACAGCCGGCATTTTAGCACAACAGCTGTCATGGCAGCAGCTTGTTTGCACAGGCGCTAACCCAGCCACAGTCCCTTACGTGTAAGTTTTTCTAACAGCAGGCTGGCAATTTTATCGTTTGTCCGGCGCCGCTAACTGGCGCAAGCTAAGCACTGCCACGGGCCCGGCAGCATTTTACCCAATCAATCATTCAACCATTTTTTAGTGAGGAAACCATGATGCATGTTTCATTGTCAGTCGTCGGTGCCATTATCGGCCTCAGCAGCATCCTGCTCAGTCCGCAGGCGCTGGCGCAAACCACTGTTGCAACTGAGTTGCAGCAAGCGCCAGCCCGTATTCAGACTGAAGCAGATCTGAATCGCGACATCAAGCAACGGATTAGCCAACTGATGCAACAACAACAGATCCCCGGTATGGCAGTAGCCGTGTTATGGCAGGGCCAAAGTTATCTGTACAGTTTTGGCCAGGCCGATATGGCCACTCACAAAGCAGTCAGCGCCGATACCTTGTTTGAAGTCGGCTCTATCAGTAAAACTTACGCCGGGGTGTTAGGGGCCATGGCGCTGGAACTCGGTCAGGTCAAACTGACCGATCCGGTGGCACAACACTGGCCAGCATTAACCACTGCGGGCAGTCAGCAGTGGCAACAGATCAATATGCAGCATCTCGCCACTTATACGGCAGGTGGCCTGCCACTTTTTATGCCGGATGACGTCAGCAATCAGGCAACTCTGCTCAGCTATTTCCAGCAGTGGCAACCGCAATATCCTGCCGGTACGCATCGGCTCTATGCCAATAGCAGTATTGGTCTGTTTGCGCATCTGGCGGTAGCGGCTGGCGGCAGCAGTTATGCCAAGGCTTTTGCCAAACACTTTAAGGCGCAATTACAGCTGCAACACACTTATTTGCAGGTGCCGGCTGCGGCCAAAGCGCAGTACGCCTGGGGTTATCAGGACAATAAAGCTGTGCGGATTGGTCAGGCCATGCTGCAGGATGAAGCGGGCGGGGTGAAAACCAGCGTGCGGGATTTAGCCAAGTGGCTGCAAGCCAATATGCAACCTGAACAGCTGAACAGCCCACTGCTGCAGGCCAGCATCAAACGAGCGCAACAGCGTTATGCCAAATCCGGCGCGATGTTTCAGGGCTTAGGCTGGGAAATGCTGGATTATCCGGTGCAACTGTCGGCACTGAAAGCCATGACAGATCCGACTTTTGTGCAGGGCAGCGCCGCTACCTTGCTGAGTCCGCCAGCAGTTGCAACGGCCAACAGCTGGGTGCATAAAACCGGTGCCACCAACGGTTTTGCTGCTTATGCCGCTTTTATTCCATCCCGTCAGGTTGGCATTGTGCTGCTGGCGAATAAACGTTATCCCAATGCGCAGCGGGTCGAACTGGCCTACTCGGTGCTGGAAGCGCTTCGTTAACGAGCTCACCCATTGGCGAAAGCGGGCTCAGGCAAGGTCCCGCTTTCGCAGCACCAGCTAGACCAGGCATCGCGCTGGTCATCACAATTCAGGCTCTAGTTGGACTGGTGATTTAGCAGCCCGACGACTAGAGTTGATCAATCAAGTGGTTAAAAAAGAAACTGGCCATGACGCTGTTCCGACTACCGCTATTGCGCACCCTGGCTTATGGCTTGCTGCCCTGCGGCCTGACTTTTGCCGCAACTGCGCATCTGCTGACCAATGACATCAGTACTGTTGTGGCAACACAAGCGCAACTGGCCCCCCTGTGGAAACAGCATTTGCCACTGCGATTATCCGGTCAGTTACAACTGGGCCAGCTCAACGCCAGTTGCCCGGCCTGCCCACAGTCACAGAGGCTAGCATTTTTTAATTTGCGCTCGGACAAAGCGTACCGGCTGGAAAAAATCAGTCTGCAACAGCGGTACAGCGCTTATTACAGCTTTCCCGATAGTCATATTTTTGTGCTGCTGCAACTGGAACAAAGCCAACCGGCGCAGCAGATCACCGATCATGCGCTGGCAGCCGAAGCCTTCCGGCACGACTGCCAGTTGCGGCAGAAAAAACTGGCCATCAGCCTGCAACAACAGCCCAAACTGGCGCTGCACTATCAGACCGGGTTATTGGCCGGGCATCAGTTGCTGGAATTTAGTCAGCAATCGTTGCCCGGCGGTGAACTGCTCAGTTGCAGCTATTTCAGCCTGAATTTGCCGGAGTCGACCATCAGTCAATTGCTGTGGCTGCGGCCAGCCCATGACTTACGGATCCGGTTATTTTTCTCCAGGCAAGCCAATAGTAAATTCAGTACCATCCAGCAGTTTTTACAGCTACAACAACAATTTATTCAGGATTATCAACAGTATTTACCACTGAGTAAGCCAAATAGCAGCACTGTTATCTCCATGATCCGATACCACCTTAGCCACTCAGCCTCGGCAGCAGTGACGCAAAGTAGGTGACCATAAAATAATCTGATAAAAATCAATATGCTGACCTGTAAATCAGTGGAAAGTCAAAAAATAATATTGCGCAATAATAGTTATTGCAATAATATAATTCAACACTGCAAACCGTAGCAGCGAAATAAATGACAAAGGCTGGTTGCCACCAGGCACCGCAAAAGTCATTTGCTTCAGCATTAATTTATCGCGATAACTATTATCGAAACATTATGGAGATGAAAATGCAAGTCCTTTACAAAGCCACAGTCACCAGCACCTCAGGCCGTGATGGCCGCGCCCAGTCGAGCGACGGCAAATTGGATGTACAGCTGAGCATGCCAGCTGAATTAGGTGGCAATGGCGCTGCCGGGACTAACCCGGAACAATTATTCGCCGCCGGTTATTCCGCCTGTTTTTTAAGTGCGCTGAAGTTTGTTGCGGCACGACAGAAAATTGCGCTGGATACCAAGGCGCAAGTCACCGCAGCAGTGGGTATTGGCCAGATCGACCCTGGCTTTGCACTGGACGTGGAACTGTTTATCAGCCTGCCAGGCCTTGCCACTGAACAAGCCCAGGCGTTAGTTCAAACCGCGCACCAGGTCTGCCCTTACTCCAACGCCACCCGCAATGGTTTACAGGTCCGTCTGACGCTGGTGTGAACCAGCACTGGTACAGACAGCACACCTGCCGCAACACTTTTGTCTCTGCTACGCAAATCCCCGGTTTTCTACCGGGGATTTTTGCACTTGCTGCAACTAAAGATGCAGCAACCTAGGGTTAACCCTGCGGCCAGCGCCTTTGCCATCAGGGTTTTACTGCGGTTAATAGCCGGGGGATGTCAGCACTAAAATCAATCCAGGGATTAGCCCCCAAGGTCGCAGCACCAGGCACGGCCGGCTCTTCATAACGCATCACAAATTGTTTCGGGCCATGGGCATAAGCCACCACCAGACCATAAGGCGCGTCAAAGAACCCCCCATGAGGCACCAAACCAGGGTAACTGATGCGCCAGGCGTCACCGTCGGCAGGCACAAATCCTAAAGTCAGCTTAGCAACCACTTGATCCGGCAGCACAAAAAACCAGGTCCAGTCACCGCCTGAGATCACCGTCATCACCTCGTCAATGCCAGCGCCGTCGTCGGCGCTATTGACGTGCAACTTGCCAAATTTGTGCTGTAAAAAGTAGACCAGCTGTTGCGACATCGATTTCATGTCATAGACCTTGGGATAAGGCGCGACATCTTGCTCTGAGGTTGACAGGTAGCCGCCTCTGGGCACAGCCGCCTCCCTGCCCGCCAGGCTGATCTGCTGCAATAATTCGCCGCGATGCAGCGGAAAAAGCCTGAGTAACTGTTCATGCTCAGCTTTGCTCAGGGCTCTGGACTGGGCCTGTGCAATCACAGCTTTGGCCGCCGCCGGAATAGGCACAGTACTCACCCGCACCCCAACCGTCCGCAACACCTGATTGACGGGTGCTATCCCTTGCACTGCAGAACGCCCGTCACTGAACTCAATGGTTAATTTACCTGAGCTGACTGCGGCCTGTGCCAGACTGACTGACCAAGGTGCGGCTGCGACCAATGCTATCACCACCATATTTCGCCATATTTTCACTGTTTGTCTCCGGTTGATTGACTCAGCACTATGGTACGAGTTAGCTGCTGGTAGATAAACGCGAGTTCAGTGATTAGATTGTTTACTAAAAGTAATTTAAAGGCTTAGTCACTACCAGCAGTTCAGGGGTGGAAATGCTGCAGCATAAAATCGATGAAGGCTCTGATTTTTTGCGATTGCTCTTTATGGAAAGGGTAAATGATATACAGCGAATGATCTTCGACCTGCCACTCAGGCAACACTTGGACTAAAGACCCATCCGCCAATTCCCGGCGGATCAGAGGGTACGGCAATAAAGCAAGGCCGTGGCCAAGCACCGCGGTTTGCGCCAGCGCCAGACTATTATTGACGGTATAACGCCCGGCGGTTAAGGTGATCTCTTGCTGCTGATCCAAGCGCTGGAAACGCCATTTTTGGCTGCTGGCCAGGCTATAAATCAGGCACTGTTGTTTGTGAATATCGGCAGGTTGCTGCAAAGGAGCGGCCTGTGCCAGATAAGCAGGCGAAGCACAAAGCACCCGCTTGAGGTCGGCTAATTTTCTGGCACGAAAACTGGAATCGGCCAGCGGAGCGCCGCCCCGAATGGCAATATCAAAACCCTGCGCCAGTAAATCGATGTAGTGGTCATTCATCACCAGCTCGACCGACAATGCCGGATGCTGCGCCATAAAAGCACAGACTAAAGGATTGATTTCAACCAGACCCAGCGACATGGGCACACTGATTTTCAGTTGCCCCCGCAACGAGCCGCCCGATTCTAGCAACGATAAATCCGCCTGCTGCAAGCTGTCTAAGATGTGGCAGATCTGCTGGTAATAGCTTTTTCCGTGCTCAGTCACATTGAGTTTGCGGGTGGTTCTGTTGATTAAAGGCGTCTGCAAATAATCTTCCAGTTCACGGATGTTTTTGCTGACAGCGGCTTTTGATAAATGCAGCTCAGCTGCGGCAGCGTGAAAACTGCCCAACTCCACCACTTTTCGATACACAGTTAAAGCGCGGATTTTATCCATCAGCTTGATGGTTTCTCTGTGCTGGTCGCTTGCTCGACATAGCTGACGAGCAGCTCCATGGCCTCACTGAGCTGGGTTTTGTTGTCCCAATCCAGTTGCTGCCAGTCGATGCCAATTGGCAATTCAAAGACATTGTGGCTGAGCAAAAATTTGAGCGCGTTGGTCGATTGAAGCTGCGGGATCCGATAGGACTGGGCAACTGTTTTAGATTTAACTTGCGATTCCTGATAGATACTTCTTTTGATGGCGGCATTAATTTCGCGTTTGTGCTCGACATTGAGGACGCTCAGCGATTTTTTTCTGCGATATGCGGATTCATGGTGCAGGACAATTTTTTTCATTCGGATGAAAGGATGAGCAACCCCGTCACGGTAGGCATCAATCACCGCAGGGTAACGGATCAATACACTGTAATTGTCATAACCACCCATGGAAATGCCGAGAATGCTGGCGCACTCCTTGACGGTCAGCGCTTTACCCCCAGCCTGTAACTTGTTTCGGCTCAGCGTTTCAATTTCATACATCGCATCTTTGAATGCCTGTAGTTTACCGTATTGCGGCAAATCTTCTCGGCTCGCATTTTCCTGAAATTGTTTGGTTTTGGGTAACGCCGGGCGATGATCGTACACTTTAAAATGAGCTGCGCTGTCGATACCGCTAATATACAGCATGGCGAAAAAACGCCGGTGTCCAGTGAGAATTTGGTAACGACCATCGTCCAGCGGGTACAGCGTCGGAACCTGAATAATCTCAGATACCGCGACGTTGTTGGCCAGTTCCGTAATGGATTCAATCGTCTTGTTGACCTTTTTCCACTCGGCCGAATTGTATTTAAAACAATTCAGAATGCATGACTTGCCAAAAACGACTTTGTCCTGAGCTGAAAATTGCTCAATGATTTGTTGTTTGGAGAGCTTTTTGGTGGCGATTTGGTAAGCATGCTGATCAGACACTATCACCACCGGAAAAAACCTCGGGTTGGTGGGATCTGGCACTATTCGGTTCAGGAAAATTGATATGTACTCGTAAGACTGCTCGATAAGCAGTTTACTGAATTCCACTTTATTGAGTTCAGCTGTAAGTTGTTGTTCAAATGGCAGGCTATTCAACTCAGATCCCCTCTGTGCGATCTTTAGACATACCAATACTGATGCTGGAAGTCTTCAGGCCTGACTTCGAATCGGGTATGACCAAGTGGCGCATTCAAAATTTCGCCATCGACTGGGATCTGGCGCTAAAATCCAGTTTCTTCAGTCAACAGGCGGAGTCATATGTGACGGGATTATATGAGAGAATCCAGCGCATGTCATCTGCGCATTCAGTATAGTGTTTCGTCGCTGGGCGCGATGGGGAGCCGTGGTTCAGCCGCTGAGGCAATAGTCAGCGTCTTGCTCAGGCAGAACCGCCTGAGTTGTCATCATACTCGCCCGCGTCCTTCATATACCAATACTAGCGCTATCTCGCTGTGTGAGTTGCTCCTGCTGTTGCCAAAAGTGTTCATAAGCCAATGCCGGCGCTATGTGGTAACCTTCAAGTGTATCGGTCCGGCCTAGCGCATAAGCCTGTTCAAATACAGCGCGAATAGTACTGCTGAACAGCTGGGTGCATTGCAAGCTTGGCTGTTGTGCTGTTTCTTGCTGCTGGAATGTTGTCTGGCAAGATTGTTGTTTGAGGTGATTCATCGGGTCAATCCTTGTTGATTGTAAGACACTGTCATGATCAGTAAGCACCAGCGTCGTCAGTTCTAATTTGCATACACTTTCTAACAGATAAGCGTGATTGATCTTACAGATAAGTTATAAAATAATGATATTATTGGCTTCAGTTAACAATTAACGGTCAATGACTTTACATCAAGATACAAAGTACTTTTGCGCTAACAAGGCTGGGTGAGTGTTAAGACCTACTGGTCTGGCAAAGCCAATACATTTGAAATCACGCACGACCAACGACTGGCGCTGGTAAAAAAGGCAGCAGAAACACTTCGGCCAGAGTGAAATAATGCATGGTGTGAGTCCAGCGAATTTAGTCTATTTATTGCGCCAGAACCTGTTCACCTTTAGTGTGTGAATTTTGTTCAACCGGGGGCCGCCAGCCCACGACAGGAGCTGCGAAGTACGCAGGACCGGGCCTGTGCTCTCAGCGAGTAAGGAGTGGCAAAGGGTTGGCGTAGGGCAACGCTGTAACCAATACGGTCCTGAGCAACAACATTCATTCCTGACGGTCAGGCCTGATGAGTACACTCAGCAGCATTGCTCGGTTCAGGCAGCTTTACACTGTGGCGCAGTTGTATGCCGTGTTTGCATTCCCTCCCGGCAGCGTTCAAAGCTGAAAAAACCAAACAAGTCCGGCTTGAGCAGGTCAATAGAGTTAGATGAATCCATGATAATTCATTGATAAATACTCATAATAACCTGAAATATATGAATTATTTTCTATGCGTTCGCGCATATAAAGAATTTGGTGAGGTAGCGTGAATAACAGGAGTGGAACCTCAAGCTTCACTGCATCAATATCGTTTAATCAATGTAAATAACCTGAACTCGGGTTAAGCAATATCGTTTCATCCGCATCTTCTCTCGCCTCTGTGCGTTGTTTTTTTTAGCCATAGCCAGCTATGACGTACGAAAAATCGCCTTGATATCCACGAAAATCTACCCATGAAACCTTTCATTCGTACTGTTCATCTGAATCTTTGTGCACGGTACTCATTAACCCGAGTTCAGGTTAAATAGTGCTCTTGTTAGCGTGACATCGTATTGATAAAAAACTGATTTTGTTCGAATTTGCATCAGATACCTTCTGTTTGTCACAAATGAACGGTAATTATCTGCTCCGGCTGTTTGCAGTGTTTTGATAGCAAGGTTTGATTGGGTTTGCCGTCATTTGCTGCTCAATCGGTTCTCAGCAACTTAGGTGCGGTTGACCTGATATTGTGCAATGCAACCATGCCGATGCTGGCGATCAATGTAAGAAAATTATCACTTTACATGCTGTTTTCTCGTGTTAATTTCTCGCACTCGCTGGCAGGGAGCCTGCCAATGGAACCCGTCTTGCCAATTGACCATCAATCTTCGGTGCGAATATTCGCTACTTTGCTGTATCAGCACCGTCAATTGCCTGTTGTAGAAGTTAGGAGGTCAAAGGCAACACGTCGAACGAGCTCGTGAGCTCAAAATATGGACAATTGAGGGGATTTGTATGCTTAGTGAATTCCGAGATCCTTGGGTGGTGAGACCAAAACCTCGATCAGCAGCGACGTTGAAATTACTATGTTTTCCTTACGCTGGTGGTGGCGCATCGGTTTATCAGGCTTGGGCTGACCAGCTCCCTGCTCATGTCGAACTGAATATTGTGCAGTTGCCTGGACGTGGCACCCATCTTTGCGAGTTGCCTATCGACTGTATGAACCGCCTGACCGACATCTTAATGTCAAAAATCAGCGATATCATCAATTGTAGTTATGTCGTGTTTGGGCACAGTCTGGGCAGCCGAATTGCTTTTGAAGTGGTGCGCCGGTTGCAGGCCGCAGGGAAGCAGCCTCCGCTACATTTTTTTGCGTCGGGTAGTGGTAGTCCAAAACAACCAGGCCTGAATACAAGAACCTCAGAGTTGCCAGATCCGGAGTTCATTGCTGAGTTACGGCAAATGAATGGCACACCTGACGAAGTGCTGGAAAATCAGGAACTGATGCAGTTGTTGTTGCCGATGCTCAGGGCTGATTTCCGTTTGGCAGAAACCTACAGTTATGCCGGAGATCTGACTATTCCGACCGGATTAACAGTGTTGTCTGGTCGTCACGATGAAATTTGTCCAACCCAACTGGGCAGTTGGGCGGATTTTTTTGCCGCCACAGAGATGGTTGAATGCGAGGGTGGTCACTTTTTTATCAACACCCATTCGCAGCAAGTCCTCGATGTGGTCAATGATCGTCTGAACAAGCTCACAGCCACTTATCCGGTTTGAGCAGAGGCTGCATCTGGCGTTTTTGTAGCTGTCTCACGTGTGAGGCTCTCCTGAGTTGAACCCAGTGTGTTGCATGATCTGGCAGCGCTATAACCTGAACCAGACATGTTGTTGCCAACTGGCCACTACACCGGTGTGTCCAGTCACGGTTATCATTACTTTTATTATGGTTGCATAAGACGATGAAGCAGTTTTTATTAGCACTGGCAGACCGAGGGATCAGGTTAACAATCAGGGAAGGAAGGCTTTTTGTTGCGGCAGGAGCGAGTGCCTTGACCGACGCTGATAAAGCCAGCTTACGGCAGTATCGGCAGGACATCATCAGTCTGATCTCACAACTGGAACAACCCGCTGTACTGCCATTATGCCGTGCACCGGCGGGGCAGCCACCGGTACTGTCTTATGCACAACAAAGGTTATGGTTTATCGACCAACTGCAGGGAGGCTCCGCTGAGTATAATATACCGCTGGCCTTTGAAATCACTGGGCCGCTCGATCTGGCAGTCACTCGCATCGCCTTTAGCCAGATAGTCCGGCGTCATCAGGTTTTGCACACTGTCTATCGACTGGATGCAGCAGGCGTACCGCAGCCGGATCTGCTGACAGATTGGGCGCTTGAGTTGTCGCAGTGGGATTTACGGGATTGTGCACCGGCGCTATTACCACATCAGTTGACGACAACACTGGAGCGCGAATCGACGCGGCCTTTTGATCTGCGGACCGATCTGATGCTCAGAGTCGCTTGTCTGCAACTGCCGGATGCTGCGGACAATGCACCTCGGTGGGTATTGCTGCTGAACTTACATCACATCGCAGCGGACGGCTGGTCGATGACGGTGCTGTTTCGTGAGTTTCTGCAGTTGTACACGGCCTTACGTGACGGCCGGCAAGATGAGCTGCCAGCTTTGTCTTTACAGTACGCTGATTATGCCTGGTGGCATCGTCAACTGGTGCAGGACAGCCGTGTTGCAACGCAAACCACATACTGGCAGCAACAGCTCGCTGAGGCCCCTGCCGTGCATCAGCTCCGTTTAAGCCACCCCAGACCTGCCCAGAAACAATTTGCCGGTGCCATGGTCAGTGCAACTTTACCGGCGCAGACGGCCAATCGGCTGTTGACGCTGGCTAAACAGGTTCAGTTGACTCCTTTTATGCTGTTGCACGCCGCGCTTGCGCTGGTGCTGTCACGCCACAGCAACAGTGATGATATTCTGCTTGGTAGCCCAGTGGCGAACAGGCCCGATGTGGCATTGGATGGGCTGATCGGATTTTTTGTCAACACGCTGGTGTTTCGGCTAGATACCAACCAGCCAGATCTGCGTAGCTATCTGGCGCATGTCCGGCAGGTGCATCTAGCTGCACAGCAACATCAGGATCTGCCATTTGAACGCTTAGTGGAGTTATTACAAGTACCCAGGTCCACTGCCTATAGCCCGTTGTTTCAAATTTTGCTGACCACCAGCAATGAGTTTGGTCCTTTGCAGCAAACGGAGCAGCAGTTAGCTGGGCTACAGATTAAAAGCCTGCCTGAGACCGCAATCAGCACTAAATTTGATTTGGATATCCACTTGACACTGACCGAGCACGGGGTGTCCAGCGCCTGGATTTACGATGTGGCTATCTTCAGCGAAGCGGACGTCGTGCAGCTCAATACACATCTGCTGAATGTGTTAACTGGGTTTGCTGAGTTGACGACGGCTCAGCTCGATGCCGGCGTGCCGCTTGGCAGTGTGCCGATGCTGGATCCGTCTGAACTCGCGCAATTAAAACAATGGCAGGGTCCAACTATTCCACAGCAACGCCAACTGGGTATTCATCATTGGTTTGAACAACAAGTTCGGCAGCAACCCGATGGGATCGCACTGATTGATGACGGGCAGCATTTGAGTTTTCAGCAGTTAGCAGCGCAGGCAGAAGCTATTGCTGCTTATCTGCAGCATTGTTGTCTGGTACAACCCGGTCAGGTGATCGGTTTGTTTACCCGACGCGGAACTGGCATGGTTGCGGCAATCCTTGGCATTCTCAAAGCTGGTGCGGTGTATCTACCCTTTGATGTCAAAGCGACAGACGCCCGGTTACGCCATATAGTGGCAGACGCCAGGTTGACGTTGGTGTTAGCGGATGATTCAGCGCTGCCAGAAGCGCTTGCCAGTGTCCGTCAGGTGCGGCTGGCCAACATCGAGTCATCACAGCCTGTGAATCCTAGTTACAGCTCTGACCTGACAGCTGCAGCCTATTTACTCTATACCTCAGGGTCCACCGGCTCACCCAAAGGAGTCTGCCAGACCCATCAAACTTTGCTGAATTTGGTCGAACATCAGTATCAGTCGGATGGGGTCACTGCCGCCTTGAATACGCTCCAGTTCACGCCAATAACCTTTGATGTGTCTATCCAGGAACTGGCCACTTGCTGGCGTACCGGCAGCTGCCTGACGTTAATGACGGAGCAGGAAAAAGATCAACTGGATCGCCTGGCCGACTTACTTGCGGTGCGCCAGATTGAACGTTTGTTTATGCCACCGGCGGTGTTTGAATTGTTGGCAGAGCAGTTGCAGTCAGCGAGTGGTCAATTACCGCAACTGCGCGAAATCTTTGTCGCCGGCGACGTATGCCGTGTCACGCCGGAAATCGCCAATTTTATGCAACGCCATCCGCAATGTCGGATTTTCAACCACTACGGGCCGACTGAAACCCATGTGGTCAGTACTTATCAATTGAGTCCGCATGACCGCGGGGATTGCAGCATTGGCCGTGCTGTGGCGAATACTGCCTTGCTGGTACTGGATGGGCAACGAGCACCAGTCGCTTCGGGCGATATTGGCGAGCTGTATGTGGCTGGGCCGGGTCTGGCCATTGGCTACCAGAACAATACTGCGCTGACGGCCGCGGCATTTGTGGTTCAGCCGGTGCCTGGTTTACTCAGTGCGGCGACCCGCATGTATAAAACAGGCGATCTGGTGCGCTATCGGCCAGATGGTGCTTTGCAATTTATCGGGCGGGCTGATTTCCAGTTGAAGATCCGTGGGTTTCGTATTGAACCGGCAGAAATTGAATGCCAGCTCAACCAGTGTCCCGATGTGGAGTCGTCTCTGGTGATGGCGCAAAAGACAGCCGATGGCAGTGGGCAACTGGTCGCTTATGTCAAAATGCAGGGGGCAACCGAGCAATTTGACCCGGTCGCATTGCAGACCCAACTGGCGGCGACATTGCCTGCGTACATGGTGCCGGCAGCTATTGTCCGTTTGTCGCAATGGCCGTTGACCCGCAATGGCAAGATCGACCGCCAGGCATTGCCGCCTGTGGCGGAACTGACGACACAGCAGTACAAGGCCCCAACAACCGCGTTGCAGCAACAGCTGCAGCAAATTTGGGCGCTGTTGTTAGAGCGGCCCGCTGAGCAAATTCCGGTTGATGTCAGTTTTTTTGCACTGGGCGGACACTCTTTGCTGGCCGTGCGCTTGGTGGCGGCGATCCGGCAACAGCTGGCAGCAGAATTGTCGGTGCGGGATGTCTTTACCGCGGCCACTATCGAACAGCTCGCTTTGCTACTGCCCAAGGCCTGTCAAGACGAGCGGTGTCCAGCGCCTGCCAGTATCGGACCCACAGAAGGTATTGTGCTGCCGCTTTCTTATGCTCAGCAGCGTTTGTGGCTGGTCGACCGGTTGCAGGGGGGGTCACCGCAGTACAACATGCCACTGGCTTTTCACACCAAAGGGACCCTGGATCTTGAAGTTTTGCAGCAAGTGCTCAGCGCGCTGATACAACGTCATCAAATCCTGCGGACCCGTTATCCGGACCACGACAGTGGACCTTGTCAGTGGGTTGATGCCGCTGCACCGCTGCCGCTGATACAACATGACTGCAGTGGTTTCCCCCTGCCGCAACGCCAACAGATGTGTGAAGAACTGCTGGCAGCGGAGGCGGCACGACCCTTTGATTTAGCGCAGGAATGGCCCATCCGCGTGAGCTTTTATGGCCTTGAACTCCAGCCAGCAGATTGTTCAGAACGTCGTTTTGTCGAGGGTATTTTATTCATAAATCTGCATCATATTGCGATGGATGGCTGGTCACTGTCGATTCTGCAACAGGAGTTGTTTGCTTTGTATCAGGCCATGCAGCAAGGCCTGCCGTCACCGCTGCCGGCGCTCGCTTTGCAGTATGCCGATTTTGCCATCTGGCAACGTCAGGAGTGGCCGACAGCTGTCCTGCAGGGGCAACAAGACTATTGGCGGCAGCAGTTGGCGGATGTGCCTGTCATGCATGGTTT
Organism: Rheinheimera sp. B2H12; assembly: GCF_059620065.1. NCBI lineage: Bacteria > Pseudomonadati > Pseudomonadota > Gammaproteobacteria > Chromatiales > Chromatiaceae > Rheinheimera > Rheinheimera sp. B2H12. The sequence goes on from NZ_CM184363.1 coordinate 5,030,910, forward strand.
GGCGCTTGCGCAACCCAGGCCGGCACAAAAAGCTTACATCGGGGCGAGTGAATGCTTCCGTTTGCCGCAGTCCTACCAACAAAAATTGCAGGATCTGGCGGCTCAGCATCAACTGACACCTTTTATGCTGATGCATGCGGCGCTGGCACTGCTGCTGAGCCGGCATAGCAACAGCCATGACATCGTGATCGGTACGCCAGTGGCTAATCGGTTGTATGCCGAGCTGGAGGGCTTGATAGGCTTTTTCGTCAATGTGCTGGTGCTGCGGCTGAATACGGCGCAGCCGCTGCTGAGCACTTACTTGGCACATGTACGTCAGGTGCATGTGGCGGCACAGTCGAATCAGGATATTTCGTTTGAAAGTTTAGTTGAATTGCTGCAGATCTCGCGGGATGAGGCTTTCTCGCCATTGTGCCAGATCATGATCACCTACCAACATAAAACAACGGATACTGAACGTTCGGCTCCGGCACTGCCGGGAGTGGCGCTACAGCCGCTTGCCGGCACGGCCACAGTTGCGAAATTTGATCTGGACGTTGAATTTGTCGCCGATGCCGATGGGCTGACAGTGAACTGGATTTATGACTGTGCCATTTTCTCGGCGGAACAGATCCACCAACTCGGTCGGCAGTTGTTGCATTTACTGCGGGCCTTGGCCGATTTGCCTGATGCAGCTGTTGCGCCGGCTGAATTACCCATATTTGATGATGTTGAGCTGGCGCAGTTTTCTGCGCTTGCTGGCAGCCGCCAACCCTATGACAGCACTTTGTGTATTCATCAGTTGTTTGAACAGCAGGTGGCGCTGGCGCCGACACATCCGGCTTTGCAATGTGGCGATCAGGTACTCAGTTATCAGCAACTGAATCAACAGGCCAACCAACTAGCGCGTTATCTACAGCAACAGTGTCAGCTTGTGCCAGACACGCTGATAGGTCTTTGCACCGAGCGCTCTGTACAGATGATCAGCGGCACTTTGGCGATTTTAAAAGCCGGTGCGGCCTATGTACCGCTGGACCCGACTTACCCGACTGAGCGATTGGAGTTCATGCTGCAGGATTCCGCAGTGAAGATTATTCTGGCTGATCGTACAACGGTCGGCCAGCTTGATACTGAGCGTTATCAGGTGATCTGTTTGGACAGTATTGCCGAAATTCTGCAGCGCTATGCGGATGAAGATCTGCCAGCGGCTGGGTTGACCTCCGCTCATCTCGCCTATGCCATTTATACCTCAGGCTCAACCGGCTTACCAAAAGGGGTCTTGCTGGAGCATCGCGGCATCATCAATCTGGCGCTGAATCAGCGGCGCATGTTTGCGCTCAATGCTGACAGCCGAGTGTTGCATTTCGCATCGATGAGTTTTGATGCTGGCACCTGGGAATATGCAATGGCGCTGCTCAATGGGGCGACGCTGATCCTCGCCGACAGTGCGCAGCGGTTGTCACCGCTGGCAATCAATCAGTTGCTTGAGCAGGCCGCTATTACGCATGTCACTTTACCGCCGGCGTTTCTGGCGCTGATGACCTTTCAGCCAGACCTAGCGCTGCAAAGCCTGATTGTTGCCGGTGAAGCCTGCGATGCTGAGCTCGTGCAGCGCTGGGGAGGTCATTATCCGTTTTATAATGCCTACGGCCCAACGGAAACCTCGGTGTGTGCGACTTATACCCGGCTACGGCCAGGCGAGCGGATCAGCATAGGGAAAGCCCTGGACAACCTTTGCTTGTATGTCTTGGATGCCAGTCAGCAACTCTTACCCGTTGGTGTGATTGGGGAGTTGTATATTGGCGGTGATAGCCTGGCCAGAGCTTATCACCAGCAACCCGAACTGACAGCGGCCCGTTTTATCTGGCAACCGCAGTTGCAACAACGGCTGTATCGCACCGGAGATTTGGTGCGCTGGTTGCCGGATGGGCAACTGGAGTTTGCCGGTAGGACCGATAGTCAGGTCAAACTCAGGGGCATGCGGATAGAGCTGAGCGAAATTGAAACGCAACTGATGCAAAGTGAGCTGGTGGACGTGGCGGTCGTACTGCTGAAAACAGCACCCAACGGCAGTCAAACGCTAGCCGCTTATATCCACCTGGTCGCTAGGGTCCGTCGTGAGCAGGATGATTTTGCTGTGCTGGTGGCGCAGTTACAGCAGCAGTTGCTGACCCAGTTACCTCGGCATATGGTGCCGCCATTTTTCACCGAAGTGCTGCAATGGCCACTGACACCAAATGGCAAAATTGATAAGAAAGCGCTCCCTGAACCTGACTTTACGGCGGGGCAACCGCATTATGTGGCGGCGACGACTGACACCGAGCTGGCGCTGGTACAGTTATGGGCCAGTCTGCTGCAAGTACCGGCGGCTCAGATCAGTGTGACAGCGGATTTCTTTCTATCAGGAGGAAGTTCCATTTTGATCACTCGGCTGGAAACCGCGATACGGCATCAGTTTGCGGTTGAGTTTCCACTGCGTGAGCTGTTTACAGTGACCACGCTGGCCGAACAGGCAAGCCACATTGAGTACCTGTTGTTGCGAAACCGTGCTGAGCCACAGCACGAATCACTGGTCGACATGGCCTGGTAATCCTTTCCGCGGCCAGCGGGGTGAGCACGACTTACTCCGCAGTGGCCACTGTCTAATTTAATGGTAGCGATGAATATTATGAGAAATCTGTTGATAGAGCTGGAACGCGCCGGTGTTAGGTTGTACCTAGACGGTGATACCCTGAAATCCAAAGCCGTCGAAGGAGCGGTGACCCCCGAGATTGCAGCGCAGATCAGACAAAACAAAACAGACATCATCAGATTTCTGGCTGCATTGCATCCACAGCAGGCATCACAGATCCAGCTACTTCCCCGGACAGAGCCGAACGTCTGGCCAAGTTCTTTTGCCCAGCAGCGTTTGTATGCGCTGGATAAATTACAGGGGGGGTCTGTGGAATATCATATGCCGCAGGTGTTTACCCTCGACGGCGAACCCGATCTGTGTTTGCTGGAACAGGCATTTCGCACCATTGTGCAGCGTCACGAAGTACTTCGGACTGTGTTCGCAGACGGCGGGGATGGCAGCAGGATGCGTTTGCTGGCTGCTGAGGATTTTCAACTCAATCGTCAGGTTTGCACAGTGGAACAGCGGGACCGGCAACTGGAGCAGGAACTGCGAAGACCGTTTGAACTTGAGCGAGACTTTCTGTTGCGAGTCAGTTACCTGGAGGTTGATGATTCTGCACAACTGCTGATTTTAGTGTTGCACCATGTAGCGTCTGATGGCTGGTCAATGCAGTTGCTGTTGCAGGAGTTTATCAGCGTATATCAGTCACTTAAATTAGGCATTCAATCACAGTTAACGCCATTGCCGCTGCAATATGCGGATTATGCCAGCTGGCAACGTCAGCGGTTACAAGGCGATGTACTCCAGCAACTGCTGGACTTTTGGCAGCAGCAACTGGCAGATCTGCCGCTGGTGCACAGCCTGCCTTTGCTGGGCGACAGAACCGCAAGCAGGACTGGCGAAGGCGCCTTCGTCAGCACTGAACTCAATGGCCGGATCAGCCAGCGCTTGCAAACCTTGGCTCATCAGAGCGGTATGACACCTTTTATGCTGTGTCATGCCGCTCTGGCATTGGTGCTGTCAGCGCACAGCAACAGCCATGATATTGTAGTCGGCACGCCGGTGGCTAACCGGCGTCAACAGGCAGTTGAATCCTTGCTGGGCTTTTTTACCAATACGCTGGTGCTGCGACTCAATACTGGCCAGGCCACAGTGGCAGCGTATCTGGCGCATGTGCGTCAGACGCATCTGGCTGCTCATGAACATCAGGAACTGCCGTTTGAGAAGTTGGTTGAAGCGTTAAAAGTGCCGCGCAACAGCTCGTATAGCCCGCTGTTTCAGATCATGCTGACCACCAGTTCTGAGTATGGCGCTATGCAGACAGACCAGGAGATATCGCCGGCAGAAGGTCAGCAAGTGCTGGCCGATTTGCAGATCCGTCCGTTAGCACCATCGACCATGCTGACTAAGTTCGAGCTGGAGCTCAATGTGACCTTGTCGCCGCAAGGCGTGCTGATTGACTGGGCCTATGATCCTTCAGTGTTTGCCGCCGAGCGGATCAGCATGATGGCAACACATTTGACGAATGTGTTGCAGGCCTTCTGTGCAGACGATTTTGATGTGCAGCAAAATCCGTTGCGTTTACCGATGTTAGCGATGGATGAACTGCAGCAACTGCTGAGCTGGAACGACACCGCACGCGCCTTTGACAGTGAGCGCTGTATTCATCACTGGTTTGAAGCCCAGGTCGCGCTGACCCCCACGGCAGTCGCGGTGGAATGTGAAGGGCAGTCGCTCAGTTACGCACAGCTCAATGCCCGCGCAAACCAGCTGGCGCATTATCTGAAAACCGTGCACGGCGTCGGCGTCGATGTGCTGGTCGGGCTTTGCATGGAGCGCTCCCTGGAGATGGTGATAGGGCTGTGGGCCATTCTCAAAGCCGGTGGCGCTTATGTGCCACTGGACCCGGCCTATCCGGCGCAGCGTCTGGCTTATCTGCGGCAAGACGCGTCGGTGCAGGTGGTGCTGAGTCAGCTATCCGTGATGGCGCAGCTCGGATTATCAGATGCCGTCGTGGTCTCACAACAAGCCTGGGGCTTTGCCGATTGGCCGGTCCATAATGTGGTGGATGACGCCGCCCATGCCGGCCAGTTGGCCTATGTGATTTACACCTCAGGCTCCACAGGTCAGCCCAAAGGCGTGCTGATAGAGCACCGCAATACCATGGCCATGCTGCAATGGGCGCGGGAGGCTTATAGTGATGCCGAGTTACGCAGCGTACTGGCCTCGACGTCGCTGAATTTTGATTTGTCGGTCTATGAGCTGATGCTGCCGCTGTGTTTTGGTTTTCGCTGTGTGGTGGTGCGCAACGCACTGAGCCTATCGGAGCAAGCGCTGGACGTGAGTCTTATCAATACAGTGCCGTCGGCGATGAAAGCCTTGCTGGATGCAGCTGCAGTGCCGGCCAGCGTGCGGGTGATTAACCTCGCTGGTGAAGCACTGACCGCCCAGCAGGTGAACCAACTGCTGGCGCAATTGGAAGGCGTCGCGGTATGTAACTTGTACGGGCCGTCAGAAGATACCACCTACTCGACCTATGCCCGCTTTACCGAGCGTCTGACAACGGTGCCGAGCATTGGACGGGTGATAGCGAACAGCCAAAGTTATGTGCTGGGCAGTGGCGGTGAATTACTGCCGGTCGGGGCTGTGGGGGAACTGTATCTGGGAGGGGCAGGTCTGGCGCGTGGTTATCTGAACCGGCCAGAGCTGACGGCGGAGCGTTTTGTCGCAAACCCCTATTATGTGGCCGGTTCGCCAAATAGCAGTGAACGCTTGTATCGGACGGGAGACCTGGTGCGTTACCGGGCGGACGGTGCGCTGGAGTTTATCGGCCGGATAGATGACCAAGTGAAAGTACGTGGTTTCAGAATAGAACTGGGGGAGATAGAGCATCGGCTGAACGACCACATCGGCGTGCAGAGTTCGCTGGTGATGGCCTATAAAAATGCTGTGGGTGAGCAGCAGTTGGTCGCTTATGTGCAAGGGCCACTCACGGATGAGACGTCCTGGGGGGCGGAATTACAAGCATGGTTGCGTCAGACGTTACCGGAGCACATGGTGCCTGCGGTGCTGATAGAGGTGCAGGAATGGCCGCTGAATGCCAATGGCAAGGTGGACCGCAAGGCATTACCGGCAGTGACGGTGCAGGCGAGCGGAGGTTATCAGGCGCCCGCCGGTGAAACAGAGCAACTGTTAGCGGGGATTTGGTCAGAGGTGCTCGGTATCCCGCTTGCACAAATCAGTGCCACGGCCAGCTTCTTTGAGCTGGGCGGTCATTCGTTGTTGCTGATGAAACTGGCAGGCCAGCTGGCGCTGCAGGGCTATCCCGTCGCAGCACAAGCCTTATATAAAGCGCCTGTTTTACAGACGATGGCCCTTTTGCTCACGACGCTACCTCCATCAGCAGAGCGCTATGTCGTACCGGAGAATCTTATCCCGCCAGGCTGTCTGTCGATAACGCCAGCGATGTTGCCGCTGGTGAAGTTAACCCAGCCAGAGCTGGATGCTCTTTGCGCCAAAGTCCCAGGCGGAGCGGCCAATATTCAGGATATTTATCCATTAGCGCCGCTGCAGGAAGGCGTGCTCTTTGTGCACAGCCTGCATCCGCAGCACGACCCTTATGTAAGTACGATGACTCTGAGCCTGCCAGACGAAGCTGCGCTGCCGCTATTGCTCAAACAGCTGCAACAGCTGACTGCACGCCATGATGTGCTCAGGACCGCAATATTCTGGCAAGACCGGCACGACCCCCTTCAGGTGGTGGTGCGCCAGGCACAAATCCCAGTCCGGCGTTTGTCATTTGCCGGCCCTGATGTGCAGGCGCAGTTTATGGCCTATGTCGACACCGCTGCGCACGGCATGTCGCTGGAGCAGGCGCCATTGTTGCAATTGGAAGTAACTGAAGCGGATACGGATGGACGCTGTTATCTGCTGCTGAAGTTCCACCACTTGGTGACGGACCACGTCTCACTCGAAATCCTGATGGAAGAGCTGGCACTGCTGACGGCGCAACCGGATGCAGAGTTACCGCCAGTCCGACCTTACCGTGAATTTATCGCGCAGATGCAACATCAGTTGTCACAGCTGGATGTGGCCGGTTTTTTTACCCGCGAATTGGGCGATGTGGATAGTGCCACCCTGCCGTTTGGCCTGGACCAGGTGCTCGGCGATGGTCAGGCGGTGCGGGAATACAGCTGCGAGGTCCCGCTGGATTTATCGACCCGGCTCCGGGCAGTGGCAAAATCACAGCAACTGAGTCCGGCGGTGCTGTTTCATGCCTGCTGGTCGCTGGTGGTCGCCGCCTGCAGTGGCCGCGATGATGTGGTGTTTGGCACCGTATTATCGGGTCGGCTGGGCGGCATCGCAGGCATAGAGCGGATGATGGGCATGCTGATAAACACGCTGCCGCTGCGGGTGAAACTGGCCCAGCACAGTGCCTTGTCGTTGGTGCAACAGCTCGATAGTCAGCTCAAAGCCTTGCTGCCTTATGAGCAGGTCTCGCTCGCTCAGGCCCAAAGCTACAGCGCCGTCACGGGCAGTAGCCCGCTGTTTAGCTCATTGCTCAATTACCGCCATAACAGCGGCCAACAGCACACGCCTGGCGCTGTGGGACAAGTGGCTGAAGGGGCGTTGCAATTGCTGGGCAGTCGGGAGCGAACCAACTATCCGTTTGATGTCTCGGTCAATGACCAGGGGGCCCACAGGGCTTTTAGTCTGGACTTGCAGGTGGTGGCGTCGGTGTCCGCAGCCCGGGTGGCCGATTATGTGCTGGTGGCGCTCGAAGGACTGGTCGCCGCACTGGAAGCGGGAGGCTCAGCTTTAGCGCTGCGCTTGCCTGTGTTGCCGCTGTCGGAGCTTGAGCAACAGGACGTCACATGGCAGTCGCCTGCGCTGGCTGTGCCCGCCACTCAGAGTATTCATCAGCTGTTTGCTGCACAGGTCGCCAGGCAGCCCGAAGCCATCGCTGTGGTCTGGCAACAACAGCGCTGGAGTTATGCCGCCCTGAATGCACAAGCCGACCAACTGGCCCATTACCTGCAAACCACCTATGCCGTGCAACCAGGCCAGCGCGTCGGCGTCTGTCTCGGACGCAGCCCATGGGTCGCCATCGCGCTGCTTGGCATCTTAAAAGCCGGTGGCAGCTATGTACCGCTCGATGCAAACTATCCAGACCATCGACTGGCCTTTATGCTGCAGGATACCGCACTGAAGGTGGTGCTGACCGAAAGCGCCCTCGTCTCCCGCTTCGCCGCCCTCGGATGTGCGCAACTGGTGCTCGATGAAACACTCACCTGGCAGCAACCGCATACAGGGCACACTGATACGGTCAGTACTGCTGCCGATGAAGCCTATGTGATGTATACCTCCGGTTCGACCGGCCAGCCTAAGGGCGTGCAGGTCCGGCACGAGTCCGTGGTCCGGCTGGTGCAGGGGCAGGACTTTATGCCGCTGCACCAGCACACGGTGTTTTTGCAATGTGCTCCCCTCGCCTTTGATGCCTCCACGCTGGAGCTCTGGGGACCGCTGCTCAATGGCGGCTGCTGCGTGTTTTATCCGCACGAGCAGTTGTCGGTGCAGAATCTCAATGACGTGGTCAGGCACTATGGCATCACCGCGCTGTGGTTGACCTCGGGCCTCTTTACCCAGTGGAGCAGTGAGTGCGCCGAGGATTTAGCCCTGTCCTACATTCTGGCAGGTGGCGATGTGCTCGATGTGCAGGCCGTCGAGCGGGTGCAGCGCCGGTTACCTCAGGCCGTTATCATCAACGGCTATGGCCCGACCGAGAACACCACCTTTAGCTGCTGCCACGTGCTCCAACCCGGCCGCACTTATCGTGCTGGCGTACCAATAGGCACGCCGCTGCGCGGTGAGCGGGTCCGGGTGTTGTCAGCCTGGGGCGCCGCCGTCCCCTGGGGCATGAGCGGCGAGTTGTATGTCAGTGGACAGGGCGTGGCAACCGGTTACTTAAATCAGCCGCAGTGGACGATGGAGCGTTTTGTCCAGCACCTGTGGGGCGAGGATACGGCGCGTCGTTGGTACCGAACAGGCGATTTGGTGCGCTATAACGGCGCTGGCGAGCTGGAATATGTCGGTCGGCTGGATGAGCAGGTGAAAATCCGCGGCTACCGGGTGGAGCCTGCTGAAGTGAGTCATGCACTGGAGCAATTGCCAGGGGTGCGCAAAGCCCTAGTGGTCGCTGAGCATGAGCGGCAGCGGCTGGTCGGTTATGTCGAGCTCGCTGACGCGGCGCAGGGCGACGAGATGCGTCGGTTACGGGAGGCGCTGAGCGCGGTGTTACCGGCCTATCAGGTGCCATCGGTGCTGGTATTGGTGGAGGCATGGCCATTAACGGCCAATGGCAAGGTGGACCGACGGGCCTTACCGGCGGTGACTGTCAGCAGTGAGACCTATATCGCACCTGCCACCCAGACCGAGCATCGACTGGTGGCGATGTGGTCAGCAGTACTGGGGGTAGCGGCAGAGACCTTGAGTACCTCGGCGAATTTCTTTGAGCTGGGCGGCCATTCCCTGTTGCTGATGAAGTTGGTGCGAACCATCAATCAGGGATTTGAACTGCAACTGGAACTGGCCGCGCTGTATGAGTGCGAAGATATCCGTGCCTTGGCCAGGCTGATTGGATCGGTACAGCAACTCAAGACAATGGTAGGACAGCAGATGGAAAACACGCAAGAATTTGAGGATTTTGAGTTATGAATATCAGCGAGTTAGTGCATCAGTTGCAACAGGCCGAAGTCGTTTTTTGGCAGGAAGATGGCAAAATCAGAACAAAGGTTCCAAAAAATCTTGATGCTGGACTGCGACAGGCGATGACCGAACAGCGTGAGGCGCTCCGGTCGCATCTGACCGATCTGTTCAAAGCAGGAGCTGAGTTGCCCCGGATTGGTAAAGCCGCAGCTGACGCAATTCCGCTGTCGTTTGCACAGCAACGATTATGGCTCATCGATCAATTGCAGGGCAGTTCCGCCGAGTACAATATGCCGATGCTTTATCAGGTGCACGGCACTTTTGACTTGTCGCTCGCCGCCGCTGCATTGAGCCAGATCATCGCTCGACATGATATTTTGCGCACCTCCTACCGGCGCGGGAGCACAGGGCCTGAACAGTATGTGCGACCAGCACAACCTTTTCAGATCCAGCTATCTGATCTGTCCATGTTGCCAGCAGAACAGCAATCTGTGGCGTTAGAGCAACTGATCGCTGTCGAACAGCACAAACCTTTTGATTTAACCAGTGATCTGATGCTCAGGGCTCATTATATTCAGCAGCATAGGGATAACAGCAGCTCTGCTGGCTGGCTATTGTTCAATATGCATCATATTGCTTCCGACGGTTGGTCTATGGCGCTGCTGACGGAAGAATTTCTGACGTTGTATGCCGGGCTGAGTGCAGACCCAACTTTTCAGCTACCGCCGCTGGAGCTGCAATATCAGGATTATGCCCACTGGCAACGGCAATGGTTGTCGGGGGCCAGACTTGATGAAGAACTGGCTTACTGGCAACAGCAGTTGGCTGAAGTACCAGTGTTACATCAGTTGCCAACAGCAGAACGGCCAGCCGAGAAACAATATGCCGGTGTCCTTAGCCAGCAAAACGTATCGTCCGTGTTGGTGGAACGGCTGCACCAGTTGGCGCGCTCACAGCAGTTGACCCCTTTTATGTTGCTGCACGGGGCTCTGGCCTTAGTGTTAGCACAATTCAGCGGTAGCCGGGACATTGTCACCGGCACTCCGGTGGCGAATCGGCAGCAGCCAGAACTGACGCCGCTGGTCGGTTACTTTGCTAATACACTCGTACTCAGGCTCAATACCAGACAGCCGACATTGGCGGCCTACCTGGCCCATGTCCGCGCAGTGCACCTGGCGGCACAGGCGCGGCAGGAGCTGCCTTTTGATCAGTTGGTTGACTTGCTGAAATTGCCACGCAGTACCAGTTACAATCCCCTGTTCCAGATGATGGTGACGACTAATTCCGACTATGGTTTACCGACGGCTTCTGCAGCAGGGCCTGGCGGGTTAAGCTTCGAGGCAGTGTTACCAGCCTGCCCAGCCGCCAAGTTTGATTTGGAAGTGAACCTCAATGTGTCGGCGCAGGAGCTATGCATCAGTTGGCTGTATGACCGAGCCTTGTTCAGCGCCAGCCTGATTGAGCGTTGCCAGCAGCAACTTGCCGCTGTGCTCGCTCGATTTGCTGACTGCGCTGCGCCAGCACAGACGGCGCTGTGGCAACTCACGACACTGAATCCGGCGGAACTGGCTTTGTTGCCTTCGTTGCAGGGGCCTGCCGCTTCTTATCAGCAAAGCAGCTCGTCGATTGCCGACCAATTTGCCAGGATGGCGACGCGCTGGCCTGAACAGACGGCGCTACGCTGTCGACAGCAGACACTGACCTATCGACAGTTGGATGAAGCGGCGAACCTGCTGGCGCACAGATTGCGTCAGCAGTTGAGTTTGACAGTGGATAGCAAAATCGCCTTGTGCTTGCCGCGCTCGGTCGAATTGATAGTGGCGATGTTGGCTGTCCTTAAAGCTGGCGCTGTTTATGTGCCGTTGAATCCGGACGAACCGGCCAGTCGGTTGCAATTTATGCTGGCTGATATCAGTGCCTGTGCTGTGCTGACTGCGCCTGCACTGGCTGAACTGCCGGCCTTAAAGGGCTGGCCTTTGTGGTTGCTGCAGTCCGACCTGACAGTGGCAGGCCAGTCTCCCTGGCAGGTAACAGACGGCCACAGTGCTCCGCAGTTGCCGCTGCACATGGATGGCAACCAGCTCGCCTATATCATGTATACGTCGGGTTCCACCGGTCAGCCGAAAGGTGTGATGGTGCCACATCGGGGCGTGTTGCGGTTGGTGACGCAACCGGCTTTTATGGCGCTTGATCATCAAACCGTATTTTTACAAAGCGCCAATACTGCCTTTGATGCCGCGACCCTCGAAATTTGGGGGCCTTTACTCAATGGCGGTCAATGTGTGCTGTATCCAGAGTCAGTGCTGACTCTGCAGCAGCTGAATCAGGTGATCCGGGCGTACCAGATCAATGCAATCTGGCTGACTGCCGGACTGTTTAGTGAATGGAGTCACACTTGCGATGCCAGTTTGCCCCTGCGTTACATCTTGGCTGGTGGCGACGTGCTGGATCCGCAGGCGGTCGCGCGAGTGCAGCAAAAGCTGCCAACAGCGCAGTTGGTGAATGGTTACGGCCCGACCGAAAACACCACTTTTACCTGTTGTTGGCCTGTTCCTGCCGGCATTGCGGCAGATCGGGCTATCCCGATCGGTCAGCCGCTGACAGGTGACTGGGTGTTGTTGCTGGATGAAGATCTACAGCCGGTACCGGCAGGTGGTATCGGCGAACTTTGTGTCAGTGGACCAGGTTTGGCAACTGGGTATCTGAATCTGGCCGAGTCCGTAGCCGATCGATTTATCGACAATCCTTGGTATCATCCAGCGTTACCGACCTACTATCAGCGTTTATATAAAACAGGTGATTTAGCGCGGTTCAATGCCCAGGCACAACTGGAATATTGTGGCCGGACCGATCACCAGTTGAAGATCCGCGGCTTTCGGGTTGAACTGGCAGAAATTGAACAAAAGCTCAGTTTATTGGCGTCGGTGCAGCGGGCGCTGGTGTTGGCACCACGCACTGCACAAGGGCAGCGACAGCTGACCGCTTATCTGGAACTGATCCCTGAGGCAGAAGCCCTTTATCAACAGGATCCGCAAACTTGGTTCATGCAATTTAAAGCTCAGTGCGCGGCCTTACTGCCCGAATACATGGTGCCGGCGGCGCTGGCGGTGGTTGATCGTTGGCCGCTCACCAACAACGGTAAAATTGACCGCGCGGCTTTGCCACTACCTCAGTCATTGCAATTTGCCGGGCATTATGTAGCACCGCAGACGGCAGCTGAACAGTTGTTGGTCAGTAGCTGCGCGGAGTTGCTGGGGGTGCCTGGCGATACGCTCAGTATCAGTGCTAACTTTTTTGCCTTGGGTGGTCACTCTTTATTGCTGATCCAACTGATCGAACGGCTGAACCGAGGCGGCTATCAGGTACCAGCGCAGCAATTATTTAACGCGGCGACCTTGCAACAGATGGCAGATTTGATGCAACTGGCGCAGCCAGCTCAGCCAGAGACGCCTGCCAATCTGATCCCGGCGGGCGCGACACAGATCACACCTGAGATGCTGACGCTGATCCGGCTCAGTCAGGCTGAGATCGATCAAATCTGCCGGCAGGTTCCGGGCGGGGCAGCCAATATTGAGGATATCTATCCGCTGGCGCCATTGCAGCAAGGTGTGCTGGCGATGCATGCCATCACCGAAGGGCGTGACCCTTATGTCACGACTATGGCTTTTGAATGCCAGAGTCTGGCTTTACTGGAACAACTGCATCGTCAGCTCAGTTTCCTGTTGCAGCGCCATGATGTACTGCGTACTTGTATTTTGTGGCGGGGTCGTGCCGAAGCTATTCAACTGGTCCTGCGCGAAGTGCCACTGCAAGTGCGCTGGTTGCCCATGCCAGCGACTGACGATGTCCGGCAAAGCTTTTTGCAGTATGTCGCACAAGGGGCACACCGAATTGAACTGGAAGCAGCCCCTTTGCTGCAATTAGAGGCACTCAGCACAGGCCAGGACGGGGCTTGTTATGCGCTGCTGAAAGTTCATCACCTGTTGATAGACCATGTGTCGCTGGACATCATGATGGAAGAGCTGTCTGTGCTCGAGCAGGGCGGTGCTGCTGACTTGCCGTCGGTGATACCTTACCGCCATTTTATTGCCCGGACCCTACAACAGCAGCAACTGGATGTGACAGGGTATTTCCGCGGTTTGTTGGGGGACTTTACGGCGCCCTCTTTACCATTTGGTCTGGCAAATATCACCTCGGATGGAAGCCAGACCCAAGAACTGGTCATGACTTTGCCTGCAGCATTGTCTGCCGGCATCCGCCAACAGATGAAACAACTGCAACTGAGTCCAGCGGTCATGTTCCATCTCGCCTTTGCGATGGTGTTGGGAGCCTGTGCCGGTCAAAAAGATGTGGTATTCGGCACCGTATTGTCCGGTCGCGTGCATGGCGGCCCTGGCACTAGCCGGATGCTTGGCATGTTGATCAATACTTTACCAGTGCGGATACAGCTCAATAACGCAGACAGCCGTACCTTGCTACTGCAACTGCAGCGGCAACTGCAGGCGCTGTTATCTTATGAGCAGGTCTCGCTGTCGCAGGCGAGTCGCTGTAGCGGCGTTGATGTGAGTTCGCCGTTATTTAGTGCAGTGCTGAACTACCGACACTCCCATGTAGCAACAGCGACTGCCGACGCAGAGGTTACGCTGCTTGGCGTCAAGGAAAGGACCAATTATCCGTTGGTATTATCGGTGGATGATTTGGCGAGTGATTTCCGGCTGAATTTGCAGGTGGCTCCGCAGATCGCAGCTGTACCACTGGCGAGCCATGTTTGTGCAGCACTGGCTGCGTTGTTAACTGCGCTGCAAAGTGATGAGCCGCGTGTTGTTGCGGCATTGTCAGTGCTGTCGGATGCAGAGCGGACGCAGCAACTGCTGAGCTGGAACGACACCGCACGCGCCTTTGACAGTGAGCGCTGTATTCATCACTGGTTTGAAGCCCAGGTCGCACTGACCCCCACGGCAGTCGCGGTGGAATGTGAAGGGCAGTCGCTCAGTTACGCCCAGCTCAATGCCCGCGCAAACCAGCTGGCGCATTATCTGAAAACAGTGCACGGCGTCGGCGTCGATGTGCTGGTCGGGCTTTGCATGGAGCGCTCCCTGGAGATGGTGATAGGGCTGTGGGCCATTCTCAAAGCCGGTGGCGCTTATGTGCCACTGGACCCGGCCTATCCGGCGCAGCGTCTGGCTTATCTGCGGCAAGACGCGTCGGTGCAGGTGGTGCTGAGTCAGCTATCCGTGATGGCGCAGCTCGGATTATCAGATGCCGTCGTGGTCTCACAACAAGCTTGGGGCTTTGCCGATTGGCCGGTCCATAATGTGGTGGATGACGCCGCCCATGCCGGCCAGTTGGCCTATGTGATTTACACCTCAGGCTCCACAGGTCAGCCCAAAGGCGTGCTGAACAATCACCGCGCACTGGCGAACCGGGTGGAGTGGATGCACAACGCTTATGGCCGTGCCGCCGGGGATGTGGTGCTGCAAAAAACCCCGTACAGCTTTGATGTATCGGTATGGGAGTTTGTCTGGCCGCTGGTGACAGGTTCACGCCTGGTGCTGGCGCGGCCTGAAGGTCATAAAGAGCCCGCCTACCTGGCTGAAGTGATACAGGCGCAGGGCGTCAGCCAGTTGCACTTTGTCCCTTCAATGCTGGGGTTAATGCTCGAGCATGGCGGCTTGCGTGACTGCAAGTCGGTGCGGCAAGTGTTCTGTAGCGGCGAGGCGCTGCAAGTCGGCCATGTGGCTGCATTTAAAGCGCAGATGCCCTGGGCAGAGTTGCACAATTTGTATGGACCGACCGAAGCGGCGATTGATGTCAGTTATTGGGACTGCCGAAACGACTGTGCCACCAGTGTGCCGATAGGCAAGCCAATCCAGAACATCAGTCTGTACATTTTGGATGAACATCAGCAGTTGCTGCCCGTGGGGGCGGCAGGTGAACTCTATATCGGTGGCATCGGTCTGGCGCGTGGTTACCTGAACCGGCCAGAGCTGACGGCGGAGCGTTTTGTCGCGAACCCCTATTATGTGCCCGGTTCCTTTAAGAGCAGTGAACGCTTGTATCGGACCGGGGATTTGGCGCGTTACCGCACTGACGGCAACATCGAGTATCTGGGCCGGCTGGATTTCCAGGTCAAGCTGCGAGGCTTCAGGATAGAGCTGGGCGAGATAGAAGCGGCACTGGGTCAATTGGCAGGCATAGATTCAGCCTTGGTGGTGGCGCATGGGACGGGTGAGCGTCAGCAACTGGTGGGGTATTACAAGGCAAACAGTGCAGGCCATGCCGGGCAGTTGGCGCTTAAAGCGCAGCTGCAGCAGAAGTTACCGGAGCACATGGTGCCTGCGGTGCTGATAGAGGTGCAGGAATGGCCGCTGAATGCCAATGGCAAGGTGGACCGCAAGGCGTTACCGGCAGTGACGGTGCAGGCGAGCGGAGGTTATCAGGCGCCCGCCGGTGAAACAGAGCAACTGTTAGCGGGGATTTGGTCAGAGGTACTGGGTATCCCGCTTGCACACATCAGTGCCACGGCCAGCTTCTTTGAGCTGGGCGGTCATTCGTTGTTGCTGATGAAGCTGGTGCAGCATATCGATCAAATCTTCCGGACCCGGGGGATTTCAATCAGCAAAGTGGTGGAATATCCGGTACTCAGCGCAATGGCCCGGGTGATTGACAGCCATAACGATCAGCAGTGGCAAGTGCTGACGGTTTTACGCCAAGTACCGGCCGAGGCTTGTTTTGCTGAAGTATTCATCGCACCGGGGGCCGGCATGACCAGCGGTGGTTATGTCGATTTGGCTGCCGCCATGCCGCATATCCGTTTCCTCTGTTTGGAACCGGTGGGCGGACATCCACTGGAACCGCAGATCGAGCACTGGGATCAATTGATTGAGCTTTATGCAGAGGCAGTCATCAGCCGACTGCAAGGACAGCAACAACCGGTGTATTTGCTCGGGCATTCGTCGGGTGGCGCTGTTGCTTTTGCGTTGGCAACGCGATTGGAGTCATTAGGCCGCCAAGTCCGGTTGTTGCTGTGTGAATGCCTGGTCGCTACCGATGAGCAACCGCAGTTTCAACTGAGTTCGGCAGAAAAACAACAACTGATGCTGGATTATGCCCGCGAGCTGCAACCCAGCTCGGATGACGCAGCCTTGTTACGCTGGCTGGATTTGAGTCTGACCCAGCGGCTGTTTCAGAGTTACTTCCGTCAGGTGGACTGGTCCCGTATGTACCGGCCGCAGCAGCAACTGCAGGGACAAGTTTATCTGGTACTGACCCCGGAGCGGCCGGCGCAATACTGGCAGGACGTTCGGCAGGCGTTGCTGCCACATCTGAGGCTGCCACCCGTGCAGATTAACACCGAAGGGGGGCATGTCAGCATGATCAGACATCCACATGTAAGCACGCTGGCAGCCCGGCTGCAGGCGGTGGTGTTTGGTGCGCCGCCGACAGCCAGCACTCAGCAACAGCACGATGCACTACGGCAATGTTCGCTGACAGCAGCAGCCGACTAACACCGTTGCTGTGGCGATAGCGTCAAGGTTTATCAGAAAGGGATAGATATGTTCAGAAAGTTATTGTTGTTACACAAAAAAACGCTGCTGCTGGCGACACTACTCAGCGTGCTGAGTGCGCTGGCTGGCATCGCGGTTATTTCACAGGTCAATACTGAAATTGGCCGGCTGGGGGGCGGCAGCACGGACTGGGCCGGCGGCGTGACGGTGTTTTTGGCGCTGCTCGCTGGTTTCTTGTGCACCGGCGTCTTGTCGCAGTATATGTTGACCCGGTTATCGGTTCGAGTGCTCGTCAGCATTCGCGAGCAGATGATCCAGCGCATTCTGGCGACGACTTATCAGCAAATTGAACACATCGGGGGGCACCGGGTACTTGCCACTCTGACCAAAGACATTGAAGCGCTCACGGCGACGCTCACATCGTTGCCGCATATAGCGTACAACTTTGCGACTGTGGTTTTTTGTCTGGCCTATCTCGGGTATCAGTCTTGGCAGCTATTTCTGTGGGTGTTGCTGGTACTGTCTGTTGCCGTCGTGGTGATCCAACTCATGATGGCGGTGGGGATCCGACGGTTTCAGCAAGTCCGTGAGCTCGACGACGAACTGTTTCGCAATTTCCGGGCCTTGATTGATGGTGGCAAAGAACTCAGCATCAATTTCAATCGCAAACGTTTTTTTTATCAGGCGGTGGTGCAGCCCAATATTGACGAGATCCGACAACGGACAGTGTCCGCCCATCTGGTGTTTATTTTACTGAACAACTGGGCCAGTTTGATGCTGTTTCTGGCGCTGGGTTCTGTGGTGTTTGCCGCACAGCGTTTTTTGCCACAGCTCTCGACGGAGATCTTAGTCAGCTTTGTGCTGACGCTGATTTATCTGGTCGGTCCGCTGAGTGTGTTGCTGAACAGTTATTCCGTGATAGCGGAAGGGGTTGTTGCGGCTGAGAAAATTGAAAAACTAGCCTTGGCACAACATCAGATCAGTTTGGCGCAACCTGTATATCCGACGGCGGATTGGCAGCAGTTGCAGATCAGTCAGGTCTGTTATACCTATCCGCATGGGGATGATTACAGCTTCAGTGTCGGCCCTGTTGATTTGACTATTCAGCGCGGCGAAGTGATTTATCTGATCGGCGGCAATGGTTGCGGCAAGTCGACCTTTGCCAAGTTGTTATGTGGTTTATACAGTCCCGCCAGTGGCAGCCTCAGCATTGACGGTCGCTCAGCTAGTCAAGATCTGGATTGGTACCGGAGCCATTTCAGTACCATTTTTTCTGATTTTTATGTGTTTCCGCAAGTGCTCAACGCTCGCGGAGAACGGGCTGCTGACGACGACATCCGCCGCTATCTGCAGCAATTGCAGTTGGCTGACAAAGTGCAAGTCAAGGATGGCGTGTTATCCACCACTGAGCTATCGCATGGCCAGCGCAAACGACTGGCTCTGCTGTTAAGTTACATGGAAGACGCGCCCATTTACCTGTTTGACGAATGGGCTGCCGATCAGGATCCGTACTTCCGCAACTTTTTTTACACCGAATTACTGGCACAGCTCAAAGCGCAAGGCAAAACCGTGTTTGTAATCAGCCATGACGATGCTTATTTCGGCTGTGCCGATCGGATCATCCGCTTTGACCAAGGGCAGGCTGCAGAAATCTGCGTCAGGCAGATCGAGCAGATACGGCCTGTGATGAATATAGCGGCCGCTCGCCAGATCGAGCCGGCCTGATTGTTCGTTTTTTAGCAGCATGAAGCGAGCTTTGTGCTGCATGACCGATTGAAATGGAATGCAAATAATGACTCAACTAAGATACCCATTAACCACAGCGCAATTGCCGGTCTGGATCGACCAAGTATTCAACCCTTCTTCTTCTGTCTACAACATTTGTGGCTACCTTGAGCTTAACGGGCCCGTCAGCCTGCGCCGACTGGAGCTGGCGCTGCTGTATGTGCTGAACCATCAGGATGCGACCCGGCTACAGTTCGCGGTTGAGCATGGGGTGCCGGTGCAGTTTGCCGGAGCATGGATCGAGTCGGCACTCAGTACTGTGGACTTGTCCGGTGAGCCCGATCCGGCCGCCGCCGCTTTGGCGTTTAAGCAACAACAGGCGGCGATCCCCTTTGATCTGACCGCAGGCAGTTTGTGCCGTTTTGTCTGGATTAAGTTGAGCGATGCGGCCGGACAACTGATTTGTATTGCCCATCATCTGGTGATAGATGGCTGGTCCAGCAGTCTGGTGATTGACCGCCTGGCACAGATCTATCAGTTGATTGATGAACAAGGTCAGTTGATTGGACCTGCACCGGATTTTCCAGCTTATCTGGACTATGTCGAGCATGACAGGCAGTACGTGGCGTCGGCCCGGTATCAGCGGGATCAGGCTTTCTGGTCGGCACGGTTCAGTACTTTGCCCGAGCCTTTGCTGGCAAAACGCCATGTACGGTCAGATGCGCAGCGCTTTGGCCAGCAGGTATTTGAGATCGAAGCTGATTTATACGAGCAAATTGGCCTGGTTAGCCGCCAGTATGGCTGCACACCCACCCACTTTTTCCTGACCGTCGTGGCGGCTTACTTTTCATTGTGGGCGGAAGAACGGGATGAAGTGCTGATCGGGATGCCCGTGCACAATCGCGGTTCGGCGGTCTACCGGCAAGTGGCGGGGATGTTTGCGTCGGTGATCCCAGTTGCAGTGCCGGTGCGCCGGACTCTGCGGTTTGGCGAAATATTCGCTCAGGTCGCGGCAGAACTGATGCGCAGTTATAAATACCAACGTTTCCCTTTGCATGAAATTGTGCGGCAACTTCGGTTGAATGAACCCAGCGATCGCCAGTTGTTTGATATTCAGTTATCGATCGAGGATCACCGGCTGAGTTCGGCTTTTGACGGGGTTCGTTCCCGCTTATGGCCGCTGCATAATGGTCAAAGTCTGCAGCCGTTGTCGATTTATATCCGCCAGTTTGAAACAGTTCTGGCTGAATTTAACTTCGACCAAAACTATTTTTCCGAGACTGAGTTTGCCGGTCATATCAAGCGTCTAGAACGCCTGATGCGAGACGTGGTGGCGCAACCTGAGATGCGGTTGGCCGAGGTCCGGCTCGCTGATGAAGAAGAATTGCAACAGCAATTAACTGGATGGAATCACCAGATTGCTGACTATGACCGCAGTCTGTGTATCCATCAGGTGTTTGAACAATGGGTGCAGCAACAACCGGAGCAACCGGCGCTGATTTTTGCCGGTGAGCAGTGGAGCTACGCCATGCTGAACCAGCAGGCGGATCAGTTAGCGTATTATTTGCGGTCGGAACTGGCGGTCCAGACCGGCAGTCTGGTCGGTTTGTGTCTGGAGCGTTCAGCAACCATGATTGTGGCGATGCTGGCAATTCTGAAAGCCGGCGCGGCTTACGTGCCGCTTGACCCGGCATATCCGCCAGAGCGTCTGCAATATATGCTGCAAGATAGTGGGGTCGCGCTGGTGCTTTGCAGCAGCACAGCACAAGAGAAAGTCAGTGCAAGTCGGTGCCAGCTGTTGTTGCTGGACCAGTTGGCGCTGGCCGCTTTGCCCCAGCCTGCTGAGGCGGCACTGACCACCGCAACTTTAGGGCTGACAGCAGATGATGTGGCATATCTGATTTATACGTCCGGCTCGACGGGCCAGCCCAAGGGGGTGTTGTGTCCGCATCGCGGCATCCACAACCTGGCACTGAATCAGCGTAAAGCCTTTGCCGTTGGGCCACAGAGCCGAGTGTTACATTTCGCATCAATCAGCTTTGATGCCGGGACTTGGGACATGGTGATGGCGCTGCTGAATGGCGCCACGCTAATTGTCAGCAGTGATGAGCAGCGGATGTCGCCGGATTTACTCAGTGCCTTGTTACTGCAACAGCACATCAGTCATGTGACGCTACCGCCGGCTTTTCTGGCGAATATGCCACTGCGAAGCAGCTATGCATTACAAGCGCTGATTGTCGCGGGGGAAGCCTGCGATGCCGAGTTGATGGCACAGTGGGCCGAGCATTATCCGTTTTTTAATGCCTATGGGCCGTCAGAAGCGTCGGTGTGTGCCAGTTATGCCCGTTTGTATCCGGGGCAAATGGTGCATATTGGGCGGGCACTGGATAACGTCGAATTGCTGGTGCTGGACAGTGCAGGTCAGTTGTTACCTGTCGGTCAAGCGGGAGAATTGTATATTGGCGGCGAAGGGCTGGCGCTTGGCTACCTGGACCGGCCAGAGCTGACGGCAGAGCGTTTTATCGCCAACCCGCATTATCAGCCGGCAGCAGCCCTGAGCAGTGCGCGTCTGTACCGGACAGGTGATGTGGTGCGTTACCTGCCAGACGGTACACTGGAATACGTTGGCCGTGTCGATGAACAGGTGAAGATCCGCGGTTTTCGCGTGGAGCCTGGCGAAATCGAGCATTATTTGTCTGCCGTCGAAGGGGTGCATTCAGCAGTGGTATTGGCGCGTAAGCAGGGACAGAGCCAGCAGTTGCTTGGCTGTTTGAAACCTGTACATGCCATGTCGGCTGGCGATGCCTGTTGTATGGCCCTGCTGCAGCGGGTTCGCACTGAACTCTGCGCGCAATTGCCGGCGCATCTGGTGCCCACGGTTTATGTGGTGGTGGAGGAGTGGCCACTCACCGCCAACGGAAAAATCGACAAAAAAGCGCTGCTGGCGCAGGAGGCGCTGGTGATTAAGGCCGCATACCAAGCTCCGGCGACAGCGACTGAGTTGTTGCTGGCTGATTTGTGGCGGGATTTATTGACGCTGGAGCAAGTCAGTGTCACCGACGACTTTTTCCAGTCTGGTGGCCATTCGTTGCTGTTGATGACACTGGCGAGCAAGTTACAGGCGGCAGGGTATGCGGTGCAGGTGCATCAATTGCTGCTTAGATCAGAACTGGGGCAGATGGCGCAGTACCTGCAGCAGTGCCAACAGAGTCAACCTTTGCTGGCAGAGAATATCATCCGGCCACAGCAAGGACAGCCACTGACTCCGGCCGTGCTACCACTGGTGAATTTAAGCCAGTCAGAACTGGATGAACTCTGTGCCAGAGTGCCAGGCGGAGCGGCCAATATTCAGGATATTTATCCGTTGGCGCCGCTGCAGGAAGGCGTTGTGTTTGTACATAGCATGAATCCGCGACAGGACCCTTATGTCACAACCGCCAGTTTTGAGTTTGCCGACAGTACAACATTGACCCAGTTTTGTCAGGGGTTACAGCAACTGATTAACCGGCACGATGCATTAAGGACCGCGATCTTCTGGCGGGAGCGCTCACAGCCACTGCAGGTGGTGCTGCGCGAAGCGCCGTTGGCAGTGACAGTGCTGTCTGCAGCGCACACGGATACGGCCGCCGGTTTTACCCTGGCAATGCAACAACAAGCGCATCATCTTGAGCTGGAAACTGCGCCTTTGCTGAAGCTGCAGCATACGGCGGCCACTGCGGACGGTCGCCATTTTGCACTGCTGACTTTCCACCATCTGGTGACGGACCACGTCTCGCTGGACATCATGCTCGGCGAATTGGCAGATCTGATGCAGCGGCGTGCCATGCCAGATGTCGCACCGTTATCCTATCGACATTTTATCGAAGCAACACTGCACCAGCTGTCACAGCTGGATGTGGCCGGTTTTTTTACCCGCGAATTGGGCGATGTGGATAGTGCCACCCTGCCGTTTGGCCTGGACCAGGTGCTCGGCGATGGTCAGGCGGTGCGGGAATACAGCTGCGAGGTCCCGCTGGATTTATCGACCCGGCTCCGGGCAGTGGCAAAATCACGGCAACTGAGTCCGGCGGTGCTGTTTCATGCCTGCTGGTCGCTGGTGGTCGCCGCCTGCAGTGGCCGCGATGATGTGGTGTTTGGCACCGTATTATCGGGTCGGCTGGGCGGCATCGCAGGCATAGAGCGGATGATGGGCATGCTGATAAACACGCTGCCGCTACGGGTGAAACTGGCCCAGCACAGTGCCTTGTCGTTGGTGCAACAGCTCGATAGTCAGCTCAAAGCCTTGCTGCCTTATGAGCAGGTCTCGCTCGCTCAGGCCCAAAGCTACAGCGCCGTGACGGGCAGTAGCCCGCTGTTTAGCTCATTGCTCAATTACCGCCATTCTGCGGGCAGCCAGCTAGCGAGCTGGCAACAACAAGACCGCTGGCGACTGTTGTCTGCCACCGAGCGGACCAACTATCCGTTTGGGGTCTCGGTCAATGACCAGGGTGCCCACAGGGCTTTTAGTCTGGACTTGCAGGTGGTGGCGTCGGTGTCCGCAGCTCGGGTGGCGGATTATGTGCTGGTGGCGCTCGAAGGACTGGTCGCCGCACTGGAAGCGGGAGGCTCAGCTTTAGCGCTGCGCTTGCCTGTGTTGCCGCTGTCGGAGCTTGAGCAACAGGACGTCACATGGCAGTCGCCTGCGCTGGCTGTGCCCGCCACTCAGAGTATTCATCAGCTGTTTGCTGCACAGGTCGCCAGGCAGCCCGAAGCCATCGCTGTGGTCTGGCAACAACAGCGCTGGAGTTATGCCGCCCTGAATGCACAAGCCGACCAACTGGCCCATTACCTGCAAACCACCTATGCCGTGCAACCAGGCCAGCGCGTCGGCGTCTGTCTCGGACGCAGCCCATGGGTCGCCATCGCGCTGCTTGGCATCTTAAAAGCCGGTGGCAGCTATGTACCGCTCGATGCAAACTATCCAGACCATCGACTGGCCTTTATGCTGCAGGATACCGCACTGAAGGTGGTGCTGACCGAAAGCGCCCTCGTCTCCCGCTTCGCCGCCCTCGGATGTGCGCAACTGGTGCTCGAT
Organism: Rheinheimera sp. B2H12; assembly: GCF_059620065.1. NCBI lineage: Bacteria > Pseudomonadati > Pseudomonadota > Gammaproteobacteria > Chromatiales > Chromatiaceae > Rheinheimera > Rheinheimera sp. B2H12. The sequence continues at coordinate 5,054,518 of NZ_CM184363.1, forward strand.
GAAACACTCACCTGGCAGCAACCGCATACAGGGCACACTGATACGGTCAGTACTGCTGCCGATGAAGCCTATGTGATGTATACCTCCGGTTCGACCGGCCAGCCTAAGGGCGTGCAGGTCCGGCACGAGTCCGTGGTCCGGCTGGTGCAGGGGCAGGACTTTATGCCGCTGCACCAGCACACGGTGTTTTTGCAATGTGCTCCCCTCGCCTTTGATGCCTCCACGCTGGAGCTCTGGGGACCGCTGCTCAATGGCGGCTGCTGCGTGTTTTATCCGCACGAGCAGTTGTCGGTGCAGAATCTCAATGACGTGGTCAGGCACTATGGCATCACCGCTCTGTGGTTGACCTCGGGCCTCTTTACCCAGTGGAGCAGTGAGTGCGCCGAGGATTTAGCCCTGTCCTACATTCTGGCAGGTGGCGATGTGCTCGATGTGCAGGCCGTCGAGCGGGTGCAGCGCCGGTTACCTCAGGCCGTTATCATCAACGGCTATGGCCCGACCGAGAACACCACCTTTAGCTGCTGCCACGTGCTCCAACCCGGCCGCACTTATCGTGCTGGCGTACCAATAGGCACGCCACTGCGCGGTGAGCGGGTCCGGGTGTTGTCAGCCTGGGGCGCCGCCGTCCCCTGGGGCATGAGCGGCGAGTTGTATGTCAGTGGACAGGGCGTGGCAACCGGTTACTTAAATCAGCCGCAGTGGACGATGGAGCGTTTTGTCCAGCACCTGTGGGGCGAGGATACGGCGCGTCGTTGGTACCGAACAGGCGATTTGGTGCGCTATAACGGCGCTGGCGAGCTGGAATATGTCGGTCGGCTGGATGAGCAGGTGAAAATCCGCGGCTACCGGGTGGAGCCTGCTGAAGTGAGTCATGCACTGGAGCAATTGCCAGGGGTGCGCAAAGCCCTGGTGGTCGCTGAGCATGAGCGGCAGCGGCTGGTCGGTTATGTCGAGCTCGCTGACGCGGCGCAGGGCGACGAGATGCGTCGGTTACGGGAGGCGCTGAGCGCGGTGTTACCGGCATATCAGGTGCCATCGGTGCTGGTATTGGTGGAGGCATGGCCATTAACGGCCAATGGCAAGGTGGACCGACGGGCCTTACCGGCGGTGACTGTCAGCAGTGAGACCTATATCGCACCTGCCACCCAGACCGAGCATCGACTGGTAGCGATGTGGTCAGCAGTGCTGGGGGTAGCGGCAGAGACCTTGAGTACGTCGGCGAATTTCTTTGAGCTGGGCGGCCATTCCCTGTTGCTGATGAAGTTGCAGGCCAGTCTGGCACGTGAAGGCTATCAGACCGATATTCAACAGCTATTTGCCGCGGCGAGTCTGGCTGACATGGCGCAGCAGATACGTCAGACTGGCGTGATGGCCCACAGCGCGGCGCAGAGTCTGATCCCTGTCAACTGTACAGACATTAACCCTGCCATGGTGCCGCTGGTCGATTTAACGCAAAGTGAAATCGACGCCCTGGCTGCCAGGGTGCCGGGGGGAGCAGCCAATATTCAGGACATTTATCCGTTGGCCGCTTTGCAGGAAGGGGTGTTGTTCCTGCACACCTTGGAGCAGGCAAGCGATCCTTATGTAATTTCGGTGACAATGGAATTTGCTGGTATTGACTTATTTGAGCGTTTTCTACCAGCGCTGACGCAAGTGATGACGCGTCATGACATGTTACGCACTGCGGTATTTTGGCGCGATCAACGGAAGCCGGTGCAGGTGGTGCTCAGGCATTGCCCGCTTGACGTCGAGTATTTGCAGTTCGCAGGATCAAACTTGTCTGCGGCGTTTGACGACTATGTTCGCACATCAGTGGCCAGGTTAGAGTTGGAGCAGGCGCCATTGCTTCGCTTGTTTGCCTGTGTCGATCATGAGCAGGATAAAGTGATGTTGTTACTCCGGCAACATCACTTGATCACCGATCATGTTTCCATCGAATTGTTACTGGCTGAATTACATGTTTTGCTCGACACTACCCAGGCTGAACTGCCTGCGGCAGTGCCTTACCGAGAGTTTATTGCCCGCTCGTTGCGTCAGGCAGTCAACATTGATAGCACGGCGTTTTTCCGACAAAAACTGTCGATGGTAGAACAAGGCACCTTGCCGTTTGGGCTGACCGATGTATTACGCGATGGGGCTGATTCACAAGAGCTAAGTTTGGCACTGCCACCAGTTCTGGCTGCGCGGATCCGGCAACTGGCATCAGCGCAGCAATTGAGTCCTGCGGTGATCTTCCATGCGGGCTGGGCTATGGTGTTGGCGCTTTATTGCAATAGCAATGCGGTGGTTTTCGGTACTGTGCTATCGGGACGCCTCGCGGCTGGTCATGGCATGGAGCAAGTCATTGGCATGCTCATCAACACCTTACCACTGCGTGTTGACCTGGCATCTGTCAGTGCGAGCGGCTTGCTCCAGCAGGTGAACCGGGAGCTGCAAGCTTTGTTACCTTATGAGCAGGTTTCGCTGGCGCAGGCGCAAAAATTCAGCCAGGTGCCAGCGGGCATGCCGCTATTCGGCACCACCCTGAACTACCGTCATTCGGTGGAGCTCAGTGAGGCTGAACAAGCGAGGCACTGGCAAATCAGACAGGTCCGCGAGCGCTCAAACTATCCACTTGATATTTCAGTCAATGATGAAGGTGTCGCGTTAACGCTAGATTTGCAAGCTGATCAGCGGGTACCGCTTGCTGAGGTGGCCAGTTATTTACAGACAGCGCTGGAAAGTCTCGTGGCTGCAGTTGAAAGCACAGACGAACAGCCTGTGCTGCAATTGGCCGTGATGCCAGTCACTCAGCAGCAAGCGTTATTGCGCGCGAGCTATGGCCCAGTGATGCCGGTGGCGTCAGGGGGGATCCACCAGGCATTTTCAGAGCAGGCGAAGCTTGCGCCGCAACAACTGGCCTTGTGTTGGGACGGCGGCAGCCTGAGCTACGCTGAGCTGGAAGCGTGGTCGAATCGGCTGGCGCAACTCCTGGTTCAATCAGGGGCTGTCCAGGTCGGCACCCTGGTCGGGTTAAGCCTCGGACGCTCTGCACAGCTGCTCGCCGGGGTGCTGGGAATATTAAAAGCAGGCGGCGCTTATGTACCGCTTGACCCGACTTACCCAGCGGAGCGACTCCAGCAGATAGTCGCCGATACCGGCCTCAAACTGGTGCTGTGCGCAGACCAGGACATCGCCCTCTGGTCAGCCGCAGGCGTGGCAGGCTTGAGTCTGTCAGCGCTGAGTCAGGCGCACACTGGCGAGGGCGATTTTGCGGGGTATGCCAATGAAGCACCGGCACTGAGCGCTCAGCCGACGCTGGCCTATGTCATGTATACCTCGGGCTCCACCGGGACGCCCAAGGGCGTGATGGTCAGTCATCGCAACCTGCAGAACTTCAGCCAGCATTGTGTCCGTCGTTATGGCGTTGGGCCCGCCGATAAAGTACTGCAGTTCTCGACGATGAACTTCGATATTTTTGTCGAGGAATGGGTCAGTGCCTTGACGCAAGGCGCTACGCTGGTGCTGCGGGATGATGAGATGCAGCACAGCGCCGCCGGGTTTGTCGCGTTCTGCCGCCGCCACGGCGTCACGGTCGCGAGTCTGCCAACGGCCTATTGGCACCAGCTGCGGTTGTGTGATGAAGCCCAGACGCCTCTGCGTCTGGTGATTGTAGGGGGAGAGGCGCTCGAGCGCAGCAGTGTGGCGCGGTTACCGGCCGGGCTGACTCTGTTTAATACCTACGGGCCAACAGAAGCAACGGTGATAGCATCGGCCTACCGGCTGGTGGATGGTTATCACAGTGAGCGCGCAGTGCCGATAGGCCGTGCCAATGTCAATACCAGTTGCCTGGTCCTGTCATCGGATGGGGCCTTGTGTCCACCCGGAGTGGTGGGGGAACTCTATATTGGCGGCGAAGGCGTCACACTGGGGTATTGGGGGCAAGCGGCGCTGACGGCGGCCCGTTTTGTGCCAAACCGGTTCTATGAAGCCGGTCATCCGGCCAGCAGTCCGCGACTGTACCGGACCGGTGATTTGGTCCGGATAGGCCAGGATGGTGAGCTGGAGTTTGTCGGTCGTGTCGATGAGCAGGTTAAAATCCGCGGTTATCGAGTGGAGCCGGCCGAGGTAGAGCAACAGCTGAGGCAGCTCGCAGGCGTGTTAGCCGCCGTGGTGCTGGCACAGCAAGTGCGGGGGCATGAGAAGCAGTTGGTGGCCTATGTGCAACTGACCGCTGGAGGAGATAAGCAGGCGCGGTTGCAGGAGGTGCGCCGGTTATTGCAGGGGATGTTACCGGCCTATTTGATGCCGGAGCGATTTGGCTGGGTCGATGCATTACCACTGACCGTCAATGGCAAGGTGGACAAACGTGCGTTGGTGGCGCAAGCGCACCTGCTGCAGGAAGAGGCCAGAGAAGCCCCGCAGACGTCGCAGGAAGTGATGTTGGCAGCAATATGGGCAGAATTGCTGTCGGTGCCGTCTGAGCAGATAGGCCGGGACAGTAACTTTTTTGCGCTGGGGGGCCATTCACTGCTGTTGATGCAACTGGTGAGCCGGCTGCGGGATGTCGGGTTAGGGGCGCCGGTGCAGCGGTTATTTGGCGCGGCGAATTTACAGGAGATGGCGGCAGTGGTGGCGCCGCTGGTTGTGGCCGAGCAAGTAGTGGCCAATGGAATAGTCGCAGGTTGTGAGCGAATTACGCCCGAGATGGTCACGCTGATGTCGCTCAGTCAGGCCGAGATAGACGGGGTATGCGAGCGGGTACCAGGTGGCGCCGCCAATATTCAGGATATCTATCCGTTGGCACCGCTGCAGGAAGGCGTGCTGTTTGTGCATACCATGAGTGACGGTCAAGATGCCTATGTCACCCGCAGCGTGTTGGCATTTGAGCAGGCGGCGGATGTCACGCGTCTGGTCGGGGCGCTGGAGCAACTGATAGCGCGGCATGATGTGTTAAGGACTGCGGTGTTATGGCGTGGCCGGGCCCAAGCGGTGCAAGTGGTACAGCGGGAAGCCCCCCTTCGCGTGGCTTCGCTGCCCTTTGAGGGCGATGATGCAACGGTACGCAATGCAGTGCAGGCCTATGTCGCAACAGAAGGCGGCTGGCTGGATGTGGAAGTGGCCCCGATGCTGAAGCTGGAGGTTGCACATAGCCAGGCAGGCCGCAGTTATGTGGTACTCAGTGAGCATCACTTAATCTCGGACCATGTGTCACTGGAGCTGCTGATGGCTGAGCTCGAGCAGGTGCTCAGTGGCAAAGTGGTGGCGGGAGCATCGGTGAGCTATCGCGAGTTTGTCGGCCGGACCCAGGCGCGGCTACAGACGCTGGACAGTGCAGGTTACTTCCGCTCGGTACTGGGAGATGTGACGGAGCCGACATTACCCTATGGGCTATCCGATGTGCTGGGGGATGGCACTTTGGTGCAGGGCCGGCATTGGCAGATGGATGCACAGGAGTCTGCCCGGTTGCGACGATTGAGCCGGCGTTATCAGAGTAGCGCTGCAGCATTATTCCACCTGGCGTGGGCGAAGGTGCTCAGTGTCTGCAGTAATCAATCGGATGTGGTGTTTGGAACCGTGCTCTCGGGTCGGCTCAGTGAAATCGCGGGAAGTGAGCGGATGCTGGGGATGCTGATTAACACACTCCCGGTACGCGTCAAACTGGGGGCGGCACGCGCATCAGAGTTGCTGGCGCAGACGAATGCGTCGTTGCAGGGACTGTTGGGGTATGAGCAGGTATCGCTATCGCATGCGCAGCGTCAGAGCGGCGTGACAGGGCAAGTGCCGCTGTTTAGTGCGATGCTGAACTATCGTCACTCCAAAGTTCAGACCCATGCAGTGCAAGAGCAGTTATTCCAGGTACTCCAGACGCAGGAGCGGACAAACTACCCGTTCAGTCTGTCCGTGGATGATGATGGGGAGATATTTGCGCTGGAACTGCAGGTCGATAATCGGGTGATGGTGTCGCAGGTTGAAGGCTATCTGCGCCGCGCGTTATCAGGCTTGCTGGACGCGCTGGAGCATGAAACGACGGATACTTATGCGGCATTGTCAGTGCTGTCGGATGCAGAGCGGACCCAGCAACTGCTGAGCTGGAACGACACCGCACGCGCCTTTGACAGTGAGCGCTGTATTCATCACTGGTTTGAAGCCCAGGTCGCACTGACCCCCACGGCAGTCGCGGTGGAATGTGAAGGGCAGTCGCTCAGTTACGCCCAGCTCAATGCTCGCGCAAACCAGCTGGCGCATTATCTGAAAACAGTGCACGGCGTCGGCGTCGATGTGCTGGTCGGGCTTTGCATGGAGCGCTCCCTGGAGATGGTGATAGGGCTGTGGGCCATTCTCAAAGCCGGTGGCGCTTATGTGCCACTGGACCCGGCCTATCCGGCGCAGCGTCTGGCTTATCTGCGGCAAGACGCGTCGGTGCAGGTGGTGCTGAGTCAGCTATCCGTGATGGCGCAGCTCGGATTATCAGATGCCGTCGTGGTCTCACAACAAGCCTGGGGCTTTGCCGATTGGCCGGTCCATAATGTGGTGGATGACGCCGCCCATGCCGGCCAGTTGGCCTATGTGATTTACACCTCAGGCTCCACAGGTCAGCCCAAAGGCGTGCTGATAGAGCACCGCAATACCATGGCCATGCTGCAATGGGCGCGGGAGGCTTATAGTGATGCCGAGTTACGCAGCGTACTGGCCTCGACGTCGCTGAATTTTGATTTGTCGGTCTATGAGCTGATGCTGCCGCTGTGTTTTGGTTTTCGCTGTGTGGTGGTGCGCAACGCACTGAGCCTATCGGAGCAAGCGCTGGACGTGAGTCTTATCAATACAGTGCCGTCGGCGATGAAAGCCTTGCTGGATGCAGCTGCAGTGCCGGCCAGCGTGCGGGTGATTAACCTCGCTGGTGAAGCACTGACCGCCCAGCAGGTGAACCAACTGCTGGCGCAATTGGAAGGCGTCGCGGTATGTAACTTGTACGGGCCGTCAGAAGATACCACCTACTCGACCTATGCCCGCTTTACCGAGCGTCTGACAACGGTGCCGAGCATTGGACGGGTGATAGCGAACAGCCAAAGTTATGTGCTGGGCAGTGGCGGTGAATTACTGCCGGTCGGGGCTGTGGGGGAACTGTATCTGGGAGGGGCAGGTCTGGCGCGTGGTTATCTGAACCGGCCAGAGCTGACGGCGGAGCGTTTTGTCGCAAACCCCTATTATGTGGCCGGTTCGCCAAATAGCAGTGAACGCTTGTATCGGACGGGAGACCTGGTGCGTTACCGGGCGGACGGTGCGCTGGAGTTTATCGGCCGGATAGATGACCAAGTGAAAGTACGTGGTTTCAGAATAGAACTGGGGGAGATAGAGCATCGGCTGAACGACCACATCGGCGTGCAGAGTTCGCTGGTGATGGCCTATAAAAATGCTGTGGGTGAGCAGCAGTTGGTCGCTTATGTGCAAGGGCCACTCACGGATGAGACATCCTGGGGGGCGGAATTACAAGCATGGTTGCGTCAGACGTTACCGGAGCACATGGTGCCTGCGGTGCTGATAGAGGTGCAGGAATGGCCGCTGAATGCCAATGGCAAGGTGGACCGCAAGGCGTTACCGGCAGTGACGGTGCAGGCGAGCGGAGGTTATCAGGCGCCCGCCGGTGAAACAGAGCAGCTGTTAGCAGGGATTTGGTCAGAGGTGCTCGGTATCCCGCTTGCACAAATCAGTGCCACGGCCAGCTTCTTTGAACTGGGCGGTCATTCGTTGTACCTACTAAAACTGACGAATGCCGTTGCAGTCGAATTCCAGGCTGAGTTGAGCTTACGGGAACTCTATGACACGCCATCATTGGCCGCACTATCTGAACTGATCGACCGCAAACGCGCGCAGCAGTATCTGGCTGCCGCTAAAGCCAACACAGCCGTTATTTCAAGTGGAACTTTATGATGATTGCACAACTCATTAAATCTGCCGCCGATCAGGGCGTGCACCTGTATGTCAAAGACGAAACATTGCATTTTGATCTGAGTGTTGCGCAGTTTCCGTTAGCGCTAAAGCAACACATTCTGCAACACAAGCCGCAGATTATTGCTTTTCTGCGTGGACTCAGCCAAGTCAGTCTCCGGCCAGTCCTGCAGGCGGTGCCTGATACAGCGGACTATCTACCGTCGTTTTCACAGCAACGTTTCTGGTTGCTGGAACAGATGCAACAGACAAGTGGGCAATATCATATGCCGCTTGCGTTTCATGTCTGTGGACCCGCCAAACCAGACTTGCTGGAGCAGGTTTTTCAAACAATAGTGCAGCGTCATCAAATCTTGAGTACCAGCTATCACGAACAAAATGGGGCCTTACAGGCGCAGATCAGGCCACAAGTCAACTTCCGGCTGAATGTGCATGATCTCCATGCTGAGACAGCCCCTGAACAGGCTGAACGACTGCATGCCGCGCTGCAACAAGCCATTTCCTGCCCTTTTGATTTGGGTCAGGATTTGTTGCTGCGGGGTTGGTATTTCCGGCTGAACTCAGCCGTTGATAGTACCCAGCAAGGCATTCTGTTGTTGGTGATGCATCATATTGCGTTTGATGGCTGGTCGGTCGATGTTTTCATCAGGGAGTTTAGTGCTTTGTATACCGCCTTTTCGGCACAACAGCCAAGCCCGTTAGCGGCCTTACCTGTACAGTACAGCGACTACGCGCGCTGGCAACATCAATTGCTGACTGACGAAATAACCGAGCAACAGTTGCAATACTGGCGTGAGACGTTGCAGGACTGTCCGACTTTACATAGTCTGCAGCTGCAGCATGAACGGCCGACAGTCAAGCAGACGGCAGGCCGTCAATTGAGCGCCAGTTTGCCGGCATCTTTGACCAAACCTTTGCTGGAACTGGCAAGGGCCAGTCAGCTCAGTAGCTTTATGTTATTGCACAGCGCACTGGTGCTGGTATTAGCCCGCCACAGCAACAGCCGAGAGTTGATTGTTGGGGTGCCGGTTGCCAACAGGCCGGACGCTCAGTTGGCCGGGATGCTGGGATGTTTTGTCAACATGCTGGTACTGAGAGTCAATACGGCCCACGCCACGGTGGCCGATTATCTGGCTCACGTGAAAGCCGTACACTTGCAGGCACAGCTGCATCAGGACGTGCCGTTTGAATGGCTGGTTGAACAGCTGAAAGTGCCACGCAGTGGGGCATACAGCCCGTTGTTTCAGATTGCGCTGAGCAGTACGGACCAGTTCAGTCACGATCAGCTGTCCGGTCAGGCACCGCTGGCTGTGGCTGATCTGACGTTGAGCCGCTTTGAGGAGGAGTCGGTGCAACTGAAGTTCGACCTCGAACTTGACTTCGCACTGACCGAAACGGGCGTGAGTATTGTCTGGAATTATGATGTCGCGTTGTTCAGCCATGACTATATCAGTCAGCTCAATGCGCATTTTTGTCAGGTGTTGCAAGCGCTGGCTGGTTATCGACCCGCCGAGCTGGATCAGGTTAGTCTGGCGGGCATTTCGATACTGGGGCCTGAACTTGAGCTATATCTGAAAGAAACGGTGCAACAGACGCCCATCAGCTTTGCTGCGGACAGCTGTTTGCAGCAATTATTTGAAGCACAGGTGGCCAAAACCCCGGATCGGACTGCGCTGCAGTTTGGCAGCCAGAGTCTGAGTTATCGTGAGCTGAATGAAAGGGCGAACCAGTTGGCCCATTATCTTCGTCAACACTACCAGCCTGAGCCTGATCAACTGATTGGTTTATGCACATCACGTTCGGCCGAGATGATTATCGGCACGCTGGCTATTTTGAAAGCTGGTTGCGCCTATGTGCCCTTGGATCCGAATTATCCACCGGAGCGACTGAACTATATGTTGCGGGATTCAGCAGTCCGGGTCGTGCTAACCGATGCGGACACCCCTGAGCGGCTGATCGGCGGATCTTGGCAGCACCTTTGCTTGCGTGGGGACGATGCCGTGGTGCTGACTGATTATCCGATCACGAATATTACGCCAGACCAGACGGGCCAGACCGCAACCAGTCTGGCTTACGCCATTTACACTTCAGGCTCCACCGGCCAGCCCAAAGGGGTGTTATTGCAACATCGGGGCTTGATCAATCTGGCGCTGAACGAAGGTAAAATCCTTGCACTGGACGCCGACAGCCGCGTGCTGCATTTTGCCTCCATGAGTTTTGATGCCGGTACCTGGGAATATATGATGGCCCTGCTGCATGGCGGTGTTTTATGTATTGCCGACAGTATGCAGCGGTTATCACCTGAAGCAATCAGCACGCTGATGTATGAACAGCGTATTACCCATGCCTTGTTGCCGCCGGCATTTCTGGCCATGATGCCGTTACGGCAAGATTTGAGCCTGCGCTGCCTTATCGTGGGAGGTGAAGCCTGCGATGCGCAGTTGATGCAGCGGTGGGCGGCACATTACCCGTTTTATAACGCCTATGGCCCGACAGAGATTTCAGTATGCGCCACTATCGCGCGCTGTCAGCCGAATGAACCGCTCACCATTGGCCGGCCGCTGCACAATGTCAGTACTTATGTGCTGGATGACCGGCTGGCCCTGTTACCGCCTGGGGTGGCAGGCGAGTTATATATTGGCGGTCCTGGGGTGGCGAGAGGCTATCTGAATCTGCCGGAGCTCACGACAGAACGCTTTTTACCCAACCCTTATGACGCAACCGGGCAGGGACTGTTGTATAAAACTGGGGATTTAGTGCGTTATTTGCCAGACGGGCAAATTGACTATGTTGGCCGCCTGGATGAACAAATTAAAATCCGCGGTTTTCGCATCGAGCTCAGTGAGATTGAACGACAGCTTTGTCAGGAACAGGCGGTGACTAGTGCCGTGGTGCTGACGTTTTGCGCAGGATCCGGTCAGCGCCAGTTGGTCGCTTATCTGCAGTTGTCACCGGAAGTGGCAGCGCAAGTGGTCCGTGATGAACGACTGGATAACAGTTGGCTGGCAGACTTGAAAAATCGATTGCTGACCTTTTTACCGGATTACATGGTCCCATTTGTTTATGTGCCAATGCATGAATGGCCACTGACCGCCAATGGCAAAATTAACAAAAAAGCCCTGCCGGAACCTGCGTCTTATATCGTCGCTCATCACTATGTAGCGCCGGCAACACCAACGGAAAAGGCCTTGGTCAGGATCTGGGCCGCACTGTTAAACATCGCTCCAGCAAACATCAGCACCACCGGTAATTTTTTTGCCTTGGGCGGCCATTCGTTGCTGCTGACCCGAATGGTGCAGTCGATTCGGACTGATGAGGCTATCGCACTGACCGACATCTCGATGCAGGACATTGTTGCCAGCAAGGATCTGGCCGCGTTGGCAGCATCGATCGATTTGTTAAGTTTAAGGCAGTTAAACGCAATGCACAGCATGCCACACCATAACCATGAATTAGTTGAAGACGGTGAAATCTAATGAACACATATCAGGCTTTTGAGTTAGCGTTGGCGCAGGGCGTCGTGTTGTATGCGGAAGATGGCAAACTGAAATTTAAGGCGCCTGCCGGTGGCATGACTGACGAGCTCAGAGCGGCACTCAAAGAGCACCGCGAATCACTACTGACAGTGCTGGGTAACCTCAAGCAGAGCCCGGCGTCATTACCACCCATCGAGCCTTTGCAACAAACCAGCGCCAGCTTGTCATTTGCTCAGCAAAGATTGTGGTTTCTCGACCAGTTACGTGGCCCTTCGGCTGAATACAATATTCCGCAAGCTTTGTTGATCCGGGGCCCCTTGCAGACGCCATTGATGGCTGAGGTCTTCAACGAAATTATCCGCCGTCATGATATTTTGCGCTCTGTGTACCTAGACACGCCACAAGGTGTGCGCCAGCAGGTGTTGACGACAGCTCAGCTGACCATTCAGCTGGAAGATCTGACCGCAGCATCTGATACCAAGCGCGATGCGTTGCTACAGGATTTAATACGGCAGCATGCCAGCCAGCCGTTTGACTTACAAAGCGAACTGCCCATCCGGGTTTGTTATATTCTGCTGAGTCCGCAGCAGCCCGACGCCCCCCAGCAAGGCGTGTTGTTGCTCAATATGCATCATATCGCCTCAGACGGCTGGTCGATGGCTGTACTGGTGAAAGAGTTTGTTGAGCTGTACCAGGCGGGCGTGACGGGCAAAACAGCAGCACTTGCGCCATTGCCGGTGCAATACAGCGATTATGCCATCTGGCAACGGGCGTATCTGCAAGGGGAAGTGCTGGCGCAGCAACTGAATTACTGGCGTGAGCAACTGGCGGGTGTGCCGGTGCTGCATAGTTTGCCGCTGGATAAAGCGCGGCCGAAGCAACAGAGTTTTGCCGGCGGGACAGTGCAAAGCCAACTGAATAGCGGATTGACGCAGCAGTTAAAAGCACTTTGCCAGCGTGAAGGGGCGACCTTGTTTATGGGGTTGCATGCGGCGTTTAGTGCTTTGTTATCACGCTACAGCAACGAGAGTGACATTGTGGTGGGCAGCCCGATGGCAAACCGAGAACAGCCGGAAGTTGCCGGCTTAATTGGTTTTTTTGTCAACACGCTGGTGCTGAGAAGTCAGGTGAGTTCGCAAGCGAGCCTGCAGGATTTAATCCAGCAGAGCCGGCAGACCTGTCTGGGGGCCTATGCGCATCAGCAGGTGCCGTTTGAGAAGCTGGTGGAAGTGCTGCAAGTGGAGCGCAGCCTGAGCCATAGCCCGTTGTTCCAGCTGATGCTGGTGTTGCAGAACAATGAGCAGACAGAGTTGGCGTTACCGGGGCTGACCTTATCAGCGGCGCATGGCCTGGAGGAGATGGCGAAGTTTGATTTAACGCTGAGTGTCACTGAAACCGCAGATGGCCTTGAGCTGAACTGGAACTACAGCAGCGATATTTTTGCGCGTGCCAGTATTGAGCGCTTAGCCGGGCACTTTAACCGGTTGGTTGCAGCAGCCTTAACAGCGCCGACGAAAGCTGTCCATGCGTTGCCGCTCCTTGGCGCTGCAGAAATAGCGCAGCTTGATCGCTGGAATGAAACGGCGGTGGATTATCCGCAGGATAGCTGTATTCATCAGCTGTTTGCACTGCAGGCGGCCCGGACACCCGATGCAGTGGCGGTGCTGTGTGGTGCTGAACAACTGACTTATGCACAGCTGAATGCAAAAGCCAACCAACTGGCGCACTATCTTCGCCATCAATATCAGGTGGGGCCGGATGTACTGGTGGGGTTATGCCTGGAGCGCTCATTGGAGATGGTCATCGGGATGATGGCGATCCTGAAAGCTGGTGCTGCTTATGTGCCACTGGATCCGGATTATCCAACCGAGCGACTGGCGTTTATGGCAGAGGATGCGCAGCTACCCGTCATTCTGAGTATGACAGCGCAAGCTGGACTGGCGTTGCCTGCCATGGTGCTGCTGGATGATCCCAGACTGCAATCAGATGTTGCCGGGTACCCGGTTACAGCACCAGAACCAGCAGGTTTGACCGCGGCCAGCCTGGCGTATCTGATTTATACCTCAGGCTCCACCGGCAAACCCAAAGGGGTGATGGTGGAACACCGAGCCCTGGTAAACCGGATAGACTGGATGCATCGGCTGTATGGCTGTAATGCCAGTGATCGGATTTTACAAAAAACCCCTTTTAGCTTTGATGTTTCGGTGTGGGAATTTGTCTGGCCTTTGAGTGCAGGCGCTGCGTTGGTGCTGGCAAAACCACATGGTCATAAAGATCCCCATTATCTGGTCAGCCTGATGAATGAAACGGGCGTGACCAAACTGCATTTTGTGCCTTCTATGCTGAGCAGTATGCTCAGTTGCGATGTCCTGGGCCAGTGTCGGAGTGTGCAGCAAGTATTTTGTAGTGGTGAAGCGTTATCGGCAGGACAAGTGGCCGAGTTCCAGCAGCAATGTCCGACGGTGGAACTGCATAATCTGTATGGTCCAACCGAGGCCGCAATTGATGTCAGTTACTGGGATTGCCGTGCCTATGCAGACGCGGAGAACAAAGGGATAGTACCGATAGGGCGGCCGATCCATAACATTCAGCTGCATGTGCTGAATGCGGGCATGCAACAGTGTCCTGTTGGGGTGGTTGGCGAGCTTTATATTGGCGGTGTGGGTCTGGCACGGGGGTATTTGAACCGGCCTGAGCTGACCGCCGAACGCTTTGTCATGCATCCGTTTGGTACGGAGCGGTTGTACCGGACAGGCGATTTAGTGCGCTGGTTAGCGGATGGCAACATTGAGTATCTGGGACGAAACGACTTCCAGTTAAAAATCCGCGGTTACCGCATCGAAGCGGGCGAGATCGAAGCGGTCCTGCAACGTTGTGGCGCGGAGGTGGCACTGGTCACAGGGTTGCGGGATAGTACAGGGCACCAGGTGCTGGTGGGTTATTATCAGGGTGCGGGCCTGGAGGCCGAAGTGTTAAGGCAGCGGTTAAGTGCAAGTCTGCCGGCGCATCTGGTACCCACGCATTTGGTGCAGGTTGAGCAGTTTGTGTTAAGCGCAAACGGCAAGATAGACCGCAAGGCGTTACCAGCATTGGATTTAAGCCAGCAGCAGGCGGTGTATGAAGCACCACAGACACAGACAGAGCTGGTGTTGGCAGAGCTTTGGCAGCAACTATTAAGTGTAGACCGCGTTGGCCGCGAGGATAACTTCTTCCGGCTGGGCGGGCATTCCTTGTTGCTGATGGAACTGGCCAGCGGCTTAAAACAAAAGGGATATCAGACGAATATTCAAGCGTTATTCACCGCCAAATCGTTGCGGCAGATGGCAGAGGAACTGGAGGTTAAAGCGCCTGACGCTGAGGAAATCACAGATGGGGTGAGCCTGATCCCTGCGCACTGTACCGAGCTGCGACCGGAGATGGTGCCACTGGTTGCGCTTAGTTCTGACGAATTGTCAGCCATCGCAGCACAGGTACCGGGTGGTGCCGCCAATATTCAGGATATTTATCCGCTGGCACCTCTGCAGGAGAGTATTTTCCTGATCCATTCACTGAGTAAAACGACAGATCCCTATGTGATTTGCCTGAGTCTGGTCTTTGATGATCAGGCAGGACTGGATCAATTTGTCGATGATGTTAATTTTGTGATTGCCCGCCATGATGTACTCAGAACTGCCATCTTGTGGCGTGGCCGCAATACGCCGGTGCAGGTGGTATTGCGGGAAGCCAGCTTGCAAACCACCCCCTTGCCCTGTGCGGGTGTTGCACCAGTGGCCAGTGAGGTCGAGCATTACTTACAGCATGGCTGTCACCGCCTTGACCTTGAACAGGCTCCTTTGCTGAGTTTGGAAGTCGTGCAGGATCCGCAGGATGGCAAATGCTATGCGGTACTGAAGGAGCATCATCTGATGCTGGATCATGTCTCGCTGGCTGTGCTGCTGCATGAATTGTCGCTGGGCAAAGCAGGCCGGCAAGCGCTGGCGACACCGGTGCCGTATCGGGCATTTCTGGCCCGGACGCTACGCCAGCAAGCGACCCTGGATACCGATTCCTTCTTTCAAGCCTTGCTTGGCTCTGTGCAAACGCCGACCCTGCCATTTCAGTTGGCCGATGTGACGGCGGGCGGACTGAATTGCCATGAACTGACCGTCGAATTACCGGCGGATATGTCGCTGCAACTGCGTGCGCTGATGAAGCAACTGACGGCGAGTCCGGCGGTGCTGTTCCATCTGGCCTGGGCTATGGTGCTTGCCGCCTGTAGCCAGACCCGTGATGTAGTGTTTGGTACTGTCTTGTCTGGCCGGATGAACGGACCTCAGGGTATCAACCAGATGCTGGGGCTGATGATCAATACGCTGCCGATCCGGGTTTGTTTTGAGGACCAGAATGCCACCAGTTTACTGCAGTCGACGCAGCAGCAGTTACAAGCATTATTGCCCTATGAGCAGGTGTCGCTGGCAGAAGCGCAGCGCCACAGCAACCTCAGCGGTACACAACCATTGTTCAGCGCCCTGCTGAATTACCGTCATTCCAGTATGCCAGCCGACGGCGGACGCGCACATGGTCATACCACCGCCGTACTGGAACGAACGAATTACCCGTTCAACCTGTCGGTTGATGACTGGCAACAACAGTTCTCGCTGCATTTTGTGATAGACCGCAGCATCGACACGGCGCAAATTGCCGGTTATATGCTCACGGCACTTGCACAGTTGATGGCGGCTTTAGCAAATAACAGTACCCAGCCAGTGGCGACAATGTCGGTGTTACCAGTGGCCGAGCAACAAAGGTTGTTGTTACCACAGTCGTTGCCATCCTTTGCCAGTGACCCGCTGTTGACTATCCATCAGCGGTTTGAGCAGCAGGCGGCCGCTCAACCGGATCAAATCGCGTTGATCTGTGGCGAAGTCCGGCTCAGTTATCGCGAGTTGAATGAACAAGCCAATCGGCTCGCCCATTATTTGCGTCAGCACTATCCGATGGCGCCGGACCAGCGGATCGGCTTGTGTGTGGGACGCTCGGTGGACCTGCTCACGGGTATCCTTGCTATTCTCAAAGCTGGCGCTGCCTATGTGCCGCTGGACCCTGGATATCCAGCCGAGCGATTGGCTTTTATTATCGAAGACGCCGCTTTGTCCGTTGTGTTAACCGAGCGCGAGTTTCAAGCGATTGCCGGTACAGAGTCGACGCTGGTTGTGCTGGATGATCCGGCCCTGCAGACCAGTTTGGCCTTGTTGCCTGAGTGCAATCTGGCACCATTGCCAGGCAGTAGTTCGGCACAGCTGGCTTATGTGATCTATACATCAGGTTCAACAGGTCTGCCCAAGGGGGTCCTGCAAACCCATCACAATGTGATTCGTTTGTTTGACTCGACCGCAGATGATTTCGGTTTTGCTGCCAACGATTGCTGGTGTTTGTTCCATTCTTTTGCTTTTGACTTCAGTGTCTGGGAAATGTGGGGAGCACTGTTTTACGGTGGTCGGTTGTTCATCCCGCAACGGCAAGAGGTGACAGATCCGGCACTATTCGTCCGTGTCTGCCAGCGCGAAGGGCTGACAGTGCTGAATCAGACACCCAGTGCCTTCCGACAACTCACCGAATATCTGTTGCAGTCACAGCAACAGTTGTCGACGTTGCGCTATGTCGTGTTCGGTGGTGAGGGCCTGACCGATAGCCACCTTGCTTTATGGTGGCAGCATTTCTCCAGCCAGCCGACCCAATTGATCAACATGTATGGCATTACAGAAACAACAGTGCATGTTACCTACCAACCACTCCAGCCTGCGGCGCCGATTTCGATTGGGCGGCCGTTACGCGATCAATTTATTCTGCTCCTCGACGCTTCGATGCAACTGGTGCCTTATGGCTGTGCCGGAGAGATCTATGTTGGTGGCGCTGGTCTGGCCCAGGGGTACCTGAATCGTGACGAGCTGACTGCAGAGCGGTTTGTTACCAATCCATTTTATCTGCAAAGCCCTTGGTTGGGGCCACGGCTGTATAAAGCGGGCGATCTGGCGCGTTACAATCAGGCCGGACAACTGGAGTATCTGGGACGGCAGGACGATCAGGTGAAGATCCGTGGTCATCGTATTGAACTTGGTGAAGTCGAAGCTCGTATTGCTCAGTGCAGCGGTATTGACTCCACAGTCGTACTTGCCGTCGCTGCTGCGGACGGGCAGTTACAATTGATTGCTTATGCCAAAGCGGCGGCAGCGAGCGATACACCGCAGGGTTGGGGCAGTCAAATCAGGCGTCAGTTGCAGGCTGTGTTACCCGCTTATATGGTGCCGGCGGCCGTGATCCAGGTGACGCAATGGCCGCTAACCAGCAATGGCAAGGTCGACAAAAAAGCGCTGCCTGCTTTTAGCCTCGATCAGCTTGATACTGCTTATGCTGCGCCTGAAAGGCGCGTTGAGGAGCAGTTGTTACAGATCTGGAGCCAGCTGTTGGGACTGCCGCTGTCTGAGATCAGCATAGATGCGCACTTTTTTGAACTGGGTGGTCACTCGTTACTGCTGATCAGGTTATTGGCGAGCATCAGGCAACAGTTGGCAGTTGAACTCAGTGTCAGCGACGTCTTCTCCGCCGGCACTATCCGGTTGCAGGCTGACCGAATTTTGCAAAGTGAGCAGGCGCTACCTGTGCCAGCGCTACAGGTGGTCACCAGGAGTGTTGATGGCTGGTATCCGTTGTCATTTGCCCAGCAGCGTCTGTGGCTTATCGATCAACTGAACGAGGGATCAGCGGAATACAACATCCAGCAGGTCTTTTTGGTGGATGGCGTGCTGGAGACGGCAAAGCTGGAACAAGCACTGACGTTACTGGTCGCGCGACATGAAGTGCTGCGCACTGTTTATGCTGATCACGGGCAGGGACCACAGCAGCATATCCGCGCAGTTCAGCCGGTTCGGTTGCAGTATCACGATCTCACGGCGGTGCCGCTACCACGCCAGCAGCAGGCACTGGCTGACTGGCTGGCAGCAGATTGCGCCCGACCGTTCAGACTTGAGGCTGACTTGATGCTGCGGGCTTCATATATCGCGCTGGAGCAGACGGGGGACGGCGCCGTCAAGCGGGCGGCGTTGAGTTTTTGTATTCACCACATTGCGACCGACGGCTGGTCGATGGAAATCATGGCGGCGGATTTTGTCCGGTGTTACCAAATCGTGTGCGCTCAGACAGACATTGCGCCATGGCCTGAGTTGGCCGTGCAGTATCTGGACTATGCCCACTGGCAGCGTGGACAACAGCAAGAAGAGCGACTGGCTCGGCAACTGGGTTACTGGCAGCAGCAACTAGCGGGTTTGCCGCTGTTGCACGGTTTGCAGCCTGATCAACCCAGACCAGAATACAAACAGTTCGCGGCAAAGGTGCTGCGGACGAGTTTGCCACAACCGCTTGCAAAGCAAATAGCTGCGCTGGCTGCACGCAGCCAGTTAACACCATTTATGCTGGTGCATGCAGCACTGGCCCTGGTACTGACCAGACACTGTAATCAGACTGACATCGTTGTGGGGACACCTGTAGCAAACCGGCATCTGGCAGTGTTGGAACCGGTGATGGGCTTTTTTGTGAATACTCTGGTGCTGCGGCTTCAAACGGCCGATTGCAGTCTGGCAACGTATTTAGCCCAGGTTAGACGCGTGCATGCAGCGGCGTTATCGCATCAGGAACTGCCTTTTGAGCAGTTGGTTGAAGCACTGCAAGTGGAGCGCTCGGCGGCCTACAGCCCACTATTTCAAATTTTGCTGACCATGGATCAGGGATTCACGCAGCGAAGCGAGGGCGACTTGGCGATTGAAAACGTCCAACTGACCCCTTACCAGCAGACGACAGCCTTGAGTCCTTTTGACCTTGAAATTGATGTGAACTGGGGAGAGCAAGAGGTCGAATTGCGTTGGGTTTATGACCTGGCTTTATTCAGTGAAGCCCGGATCGCACTGCTCGGTCAACATCTGCAAATGGCACTGACTGGCATTATAGAGGTAGCCGACGCGGACTTGCAGCGTCCGTTAAGTCAAATAGGCTTGCTGTCGGATGCAGAGCGGACCCAGCAACTGCTGAGCTGGAACGACACCGCACGCGCCTTTGACAGTGAGCGCTGTATTCATCACTGGTTTGAAGCCCAGGTCGCGCTGACCCCCACGGCAGTCGCGGTGGAATGTGAAGGGCAGTCGCTCAGTTACACCCAGCTCAATGCCCGCGCAAACCAGCTGGCGCATTATCTGAAAACAGTGCACGGCGTCGGCGTCGATGTGCTGGTCGGGCTTTGCATGGAGCGCTCCCTGGAGATGGTGATAGGGCTGTGGGCCATTCTCAAAGCCGGTGGCGCTTATGTGCCACTGGACCCGGCCTATCCGGCGCAGCGTCTGGCTTATCTGCGGCAAGACGCGTCGGTGCAGGTGGTGCTGAGTCAGCTATCCGTGATGGCGCAGCTCGGATTATCAGATGCCGTCGTGGTCTCACAACAAGCTTGGGGCTTTGCCGATTGGCCGGTCCATAATGTGGTGGATGACGCCGCCCATGCCGGCCAGTTGGCCTATGTGATTTACACCTCAGGCTCCACAGGTCAGCCCAAAGGCGTGCTGAACAATCACCGCGCACTGGCGAACCGGGTGGAGTGGATGCACAACGCTTATGGCCGTGCCGCCGGGGATGTGGTGCTGCAAAAAACCCCGTACAGCTTTGATGTATCGGTATGGGAGTTTGTCTGGCCGCTGGTGACAGGTTCACGCCTGGTGCTGGCCCGGCCCGAAGGTCATAAAGAGCCCGCCTACCTGGCTGAAGTGATACAGGCGCAGGGCGTCAGCCAGTTGCACTTTGTCCCTTCAATGCTGGGGTTAATGCTCGAGCATGGCGGCTTGCGTGACTGCAAGTCGGTGCGGCAAGTGTTCTGTAGCGGCGAGGCGCTGCAAGTCGGCCATGTGGCTGCATTTAAAGCGCAGATACCCTGGGCAGAGTTGCACAATTTGTATGGACCGACCGAAGCGGCGATTGATGTCAGTTATTGGGACTGCCGAAACGACTGTGCCACCAGTGTGCCGATAGGCAAGCCAATCCAGAACATCAGTCTGTACATTTTGGATGAACATCAGCAGTTGCTGCCCGTGGGGGCGGCAGGTGAACTCTATATCGGTGGCATCGGTCTGGCGCGTGGTTACCTGAACCGGCCAGAGCTGACGGCGGAGCGTTTTGTCGCGAACCCCTATTATGTGCCCGGTTCCTTTAAGAGCAGTGAACGCTTGTATCGGACCGGGGATTTGGCGCGTTACCGCACTGACGGCAACATCGAGTATCTGGGCCGGCTGGATTTCCAGGTCAAGCTGCGAGGCTTCAGGATAGAGCTGGGCGAGATAGAAGCGGCACTGGGTCAATTGGCAGGCATAGATTCAGCCTTGGTGGTGGCGCATGGGACGGGTGAGCGTCAGCAACTGGTGGGGTATTACAAGGCAAACAGTGCAGGCCATGCCGGGCAGTTGGCGCTTAAAGCGCAGCTGCAGCAGAAGTTACCGGAGCACATGGTGCCTGCGGTGCTGATAGAGGTGCAGGAATGGCCGCTGAATGCCAATGGCAAGGTGGACCGCAAGGCATTACCGGCAGTGACGGTGCAGGCGAGCGGAGGTTATCAGGCGCCCGCCGGTGAAACAGAGCAACTGTTAGCGGGGATTTGGTCAGAGGTGCTCGGTATCCCGCTTGCACAAATCAGTGCCACGGCCAGCTTCTTTGAGCTGGGCGGTCATTCGTTGTTGCTACTGCGTTTACTCAAAGCGATAGAACAACAGGCTGGTCATCGTCTGACGGTCAAAACAGTGTTTAAACATCATTCTGTTCAGCTACAGGGCGCATATATCGATCGTTTACAGGCCAGTCGTGCCTTAAGTGAAAAACTGGAAAAAACTAATAACTTAGAAAGGATTGTTTTTTAATGAAAGCCGAACAGATTATCGATCTGCTACAGCAGCATGACATTTTAGTCAAGGCACAGCATGACTCTTTGGTGGTGGAAGCGCAGCCTGGCGCTGTTACCAGCGAACTGGCACAGTTGATCCGGACCTATAAAACGGAATTGCTCGATTACTTGTCCGAACAAATGCCAGTTGCTGCATCAGCACAGATCCAGCCCCAATCCCTGCCACTCACAGGCGTATGGCCACTGTCGTTTTCACAACAGCGCTTGTGGTTTATTGACCAGTTACAACATGATGCCAGTTATAACATGCCACTGTTGCTGCGCACCCTTGGCTGTCTTGACATTGAAAGAGTGGAGCAGGTCCTTAGCGTGATCGTCAGTCGTCATCAGATCCTGCGGACTGTGTACCTCAGTGAGGATGGCCAGCCAGTGCAGCAAGTCAATCCTGCCAGTCCGGTCAGGCTGCGCTTCCACGATGTAGCCGAATTGCCCTCTGAGCAGCGTCAGCAACAGCTACAACAGCTGATTGATGAAGAGTTGCAGACGCCTTTTGATCTTGAGCAGGATCTGATGATCCGCGCCAGTTATATCAGACTGGAAACTGACAACTTAGGGGCTGAGCAAGGGGTATTGCTGTTCAATATGCACCATATCGCATCGGATGGCTGGTCGATGGAGGTATTGAGCAAGGAGTTTGTAACTTTGTATCAAGCCGTGGAACATTCCCTTGATGCAGTGTTGCCACCGTTGCCAGTTCAATATAGCGACTATGCGATGTGGCAGCACGAATGGCAGCGAAGTCCGGCCGCCCAACAACAAGTGAATTACTGGCTTGCGCAGTTGCAGGGTGTTCCAGCGGTCCACCAATTACCTTTGCAACAGCCAAGAGCGGCGGTTAAATCTGGTCAAAGCGATTATTACGCAACACTGCTGCCGGCAGCTGTTGGGCAGCGGCTGCAACACAGAGCACGTCAATGGGCGATGTCGCCGTTTATGGTGTTACATGCGGCACTCGCGCTGGTGCTGTCTCGCCACAGCAACAGCCATGACATTGTGATTGGCACGCCGGTGGTGAACCGGCTACAGGCTGAAACAGCGCCTTTGATTGGCTTCTTCGCCAACAATCTGGTGCTGCGTTTGAACACAGCGCAGCCGGATGTGACGACCTATCTGGCGCACGTACGGCAGGTACATCAGGATGCTTTGGCACATCAGGAAATACCATTTGATCACTTAGTGGACCAGTTAAAGCTTGAACGTAGCCTGGCCGTTGATCCGCTGTTTCAGATTATGTTGTCGATGAACAGCGACTTTGCCGTCGCCATGCCGAATGGGGCTGCGCCTGCCGAATTATCGGGGCTGTCATTACAGCCTTACGAACAGGAAATTGTGTCACTAAAATTTGATTTGGATATCGATGTGACCGAGCTCAATGACGGATTTGAAATCAAGTGGACCTTTGATGCCGTGTTGTTTAATCGGGCTTACATTGAAACGCTACAGCGGCACTTTACGCAAGTACTGGACAGTTTACTGCAGTGCGAAACGGCGCAGTCGCTCGCGGATATCCCATTGATAGGACAGCAGGAGCAGCAAGCGTTATTGCGCGCGAGCTATGGCCCAGTGATGCCGGTGGCGTCAGGGGGGATCCACCAGGCATTTTCAGAGCAGGCGAAGCTTGCGCCGCAACAACTGGCCTTGTGTTGGGACGGCGGCAGCCTGAGCTACGCTGAGCTGGAAGCGTGGTCGAATCGGCTGGCGCAACTCCTGGTTCAATCAGGGGCTGTCCAGGTCGGCACCCTGGTCGGGTTAAGCCTCGGACGCTCTGCACAGCTGCTCGCCGGGGTGCTGGGAATATTAAAAGCAGGCGGCGCTTATGTACCGCTTGACCCGACTTACCCAGCGGAGCGACTCCAGCAGATAGTCGCCGATACCGGCCTCAAACTGGTGCTGTGCGCAGACCAGGACATCGCCCTCTGGTCAGCCGCAGGCGTGGCAGGCTTGAGTCTGTCAGCGCTGAGTCAGGCGCACACTGGCGAGGGCGATTTTGCGCTCTATCCCAATGAAGCACCGGCACTGAGCGCTCAGCCGACGCTGGCCTATGTCATGTATACCTCGGGCTCCACCGGGACGCCCAAGGGCGTGATGGTCAGTCATCGCAACCTGCAGAACTTCAGCCAGCATTGTGTCCGTCGTTATGGCGTTGGGCCCGCCGATAAAGTGCTGCAGTTCTCGACGATGAACTTCGATATTTTTGTCGAGGAATGGGTCAGTGCCTTGACGCAAGGCGCTACGCTGGTGCTGCGGGATGATGAGATGCAGCACAGCGCCGCCGGGTTTGTCGCGTTCTGCCGCCGCCACGGCGTCACGGTCGCGAGTCTGCCAACGGCCTATTGGCACCAGCTGCGGTTGTGTGATGAAGCCCAGACGCCTCTGCGTCTGGTGATTGTGGGGGGAGAGGCGCTCGAGCGCAGCAGTGTGGCGCGGTTACCGGCCGGGCTGACTCTGTTTAATACCTACGGGCCAACAGAAGCAACGGTGATAGCATCGGCCTACCAGCTGGTGGATGGTTATCACAGCGAGCGCGCAGTGCCGATAGGCCGTGCCAATGTCAATACCAGTTGCCTGGTCCTGTCATCGGATGGGGCCTTGTGTCCACCCGGAGTGGTGGGGGAACTCTATATTGGCGGCGAAGGCGTCACACTGGGGTATTGGGGGCAAGCGGCGCTGACGGCGGCCCGTTTTGTGCCAAACCGGTTCTATGAAGCCGGTCATCCGGCCAGCAGTCCGCGACTGTACCGGACCGGTGATTTGGTCCGGATAGGCCAGGATGGTGAGCTGGAGTTTGTCGGTCGTGTCGATGAGCAGGTTAAAATCCGCGGTTATCGAGTGGAGCCGGCCGAGGTAGAGCAACAGCTGAGGCAGCTCGCAGGCGTGTTAGCCGCCGTGGTGCTGGCACAGCAAGTGCGGGGGCATGAGAAGCAGTTGGTGGCCTATGTGCAACTGACCGCTGGAGGAGATAAGCAGGCGCGGTTGCAGGAGGTGCGCCGGTTATTGCAGGGGATGTTACCGGCCTATTTGATGCCGGAGCGATTTGGCTGGGTCGATGCATTACCACTGACCGTCAATGGCAAGGTGGACAAACGTGCGCTGGTGGCGCAAGCGCACCTGCTGCAGGAAGAGGCCAGAGAAGCCCCGCAGACGTCGCAGGAAGTGATGTTGGCAGCAATATGGGCAGAATTGCTGTCGGTGCCGTCTGAGCAGATAGGCCGGGACAGTAACTTTTTTGCGCTGGGGGGCCATTCACTGCTGTTGATGCAACTGGTGAGCCGGCTGCGGGATGTCGGGTTAGGGGCGCCGGTGCAGCGGTTATTTGGCGCGGCGAATTTACAGGAGATGGCGGCAGTGGTGGCGCCGCTGGTTGTGGCCGAGCAAGTAGTGGCCAATGGAATAGTCGCAGGTTGTGAGCGAATTACGCCCGAGATGGTCACGCTGATGTCGCTCAGTCAGGCCGAGATAGACGGGGTATGCGAGCGGGTACCAGGTGGCGCCGCCAATATTCAGGATATCTATCCGTTGGCACCGCTGCAGGAAGGCGTGCTGTTTGTGCATACCATGAGTGACGGTCAAGATGCCTATGTCACCCGCAGCGTGTTGGCATTTGAGCAGGCGGCGGATGTCACGCGTCTGGTCGGGGCGCTGGAGCAACTGATAGCGCGGCATGATGTGTTAAGGACTGCGGTGTTATGGCGTGGCCGGGCCCAAGCGGTGCAAGTGGTGCAACGGGAAGCACCCCTTCGCGTGGCTTCGCTGCCCTTTGAGGGCGATGATGCAACGGTACGCGATGCAGTGCAGGCCTATGTCGCAACAGAAGGCGGCTGGCTGGATGTGGAAGTGGCCCCGATGCTGAAGCTGGAGGTTGCACATAGCCAGGCAGGCCGCAGTTATGTGGTACTCAGTGAGCATCACTTAATCTCGGACCATGTGTCACTGGAGCTGCTGATGGCTGAGCTCGAGCAGGTGCTCAGTGGCAAAGTGGTGGCGGGAGCATCGGTGAGCTATCGCGAGTTTGTCGGCCGGACCCAGGCGCGGCTACAGACGCTGGACAGTGCAGGTTACTTCCGCTCGGTACTGGGAGATGTGACGGAGCCGACATTACCCTATGGGCTATCCGATGTGCTGGGGGATGGCACTTTGGTGCAGGGCCGGCATTGGCAGATGGATGCACAGGAGTCTGCCCGGTTGCGACGATTGAGCCGGCGTTATCAGAGTAGCGCTGCAGCATTATTCCACCTGGCGTGGGCGAAGGTGCTCAGTGTCTGCAGTAATCAATCGGATGTGGTGTTTGGAACCGTGCT
The DNA here is from genome assembly GCF_059620065.1 of Rheinheimera sp. B2H12. Classification (NCBI taxonomy): domain Bacteria; kingdom Pseudomonadati; phylum Pseudomonadota; class Gammaproteobacteria; order Chromatiales; family Chromatiaceae; genus Rheinheimera; species Rheinheimera sp. B2H12. The sequence goes on from NZ_CM184363.1 coordinate 5,080,188, forward strand.
CTCGGGTCGGCTCAGTGAAATCGCGGGAAGTGAGCGGATGCTGGGGATGCTGATTAACACACTCCCGGTACGCGTCAAACTGGGGGCGGCACGCGCATCAGAGTTGCTGGCGCAGACGAATGCGTCGTTGCAGGGACTGTTGGGGTATGAGCAGGTATCGCTATCGCATGCGCAGCGTCAGAGCGGCGTGACAGGGCAAGTGCCGCTGTTTAGTGCGATGCTGAACTATCGTCACTCCAAAGTTCAGACCCATGCAGTGCAAGAGCAGTTATTCCAGATACTCCAGACGCAGGAGCGGACAAACTACCCGTTCAGTCTGTCCGTGGATGATGATGGAGAGATATTTGCGCTGGAACTGCAGGTCGATAATCGGGTGATGGTGTCGCAGGTTGAAGGCTATCTGCGCCGCGCGTTATCAGGCTTGCTGGACGCGCTGGAGCATGAAACGACGGATACTTATGCGGCATTGTCAGTGCTGTCAGATGCAGAGCGGACCCAGCAACTGCTGAGCTGGAACGACACCGCACGCGCCTTTGACAGTGAGCGCTGTATTCATCACTGGTTTGAAGCCCAGGTCGCACTGACCCCCACTGCAGTCGCGGTGGAATGTGAAGGGCAGTCGCTCAGTTACGCCCAGCTCAATGCCCGCGCAAACCAGCTGGCGCATTATCTGAAAACCGTGCACGGCGTCGGCGTCGATGTGCTGGTCGGGCTTTGCATGGAGCGCTCCCTGGAGATGGTGATAGGGCTGTGGGCCATTCTCAAAGCCGGTGGCGCTTATGTGCCACTGGACCCGGCCTATCCGGCGCAGCGTCTGGCTTATCTGCGGCAAGACGCGTCGGTGCAGGTGGTGCTGAGTCAGCTATCCGTGATGGCGCAGCTCGGATTATCAGATGCCGTCGTGGTCTCACAACAAGCCTGGGGCTTTGCCGATTGGCCGGTCCATAATGTGGTGGATGAAGCCGCCCATGCCGGCCAGTTGGCCTATGTGATTTACACCTCAGGCTCCACAGGTCAGCCCAAAGGCGTGCTGAACAATCACCGCGCACTGGCGAACCGGGTGGAGTGGATGCACAACGCTTATGGCCGTGCCGCCGGGGATGTGGTGCTGCAAAAAACCCCGTACAGCTTTGATGTATCGGTATGGGAGTTTGTCTGGCCGCTGGTGACAGGTTCACGCCTGGTGCTGGCCCGGCCCGAAGGTCATAAAGAGCCCGCCTACCTGGCTGAAGTGATACAGGCGCAGGGCGTCAGCCAGTTGCACTTTGTCCCTTCAATGCTGGGGTTAATGCTCGAGCATGGCGGCTTGCGTGACTGCAAGTCGGTGCGGCAAGTGTTCTGTAGCGGCGAGGCGCTGCAAGTCGGCCATGTGGCTGCATTTAAAGCGCAGATGCCCTGGGCAGAGTTGCACAATTTGTATGGACCGACCGAAGCGGCGATTGATGTCAGTTATTGGGACTGCCGAAACGACTGTGCCACCAGTGTGCCGATAGGCAAGCCAATCCAGAACATCAGTCTGTACATTTTGGATGAACATCAGCAGTTGCTGCCCGTGGGGGCGGCAGGTGAACTCTATATCGGTGGCATCGGTCTGGCGCGTGGTTACCTGAACCGGCCAGAGCTGACGGCGGAGCGTTTTGTCGCGAACCCCTATTATGTGCCCGGTTCCTTTAAGAGCAGTGAACGCTTGTATCGGACCGGGGATTTGGCGCGTTACCGCACTGACGGCAACATCGAGTATCTGGGCCGGCTGGATTTCCAGGTCAAGCTGCGAGGCTTCAGGATAGAGCTGGGCGAGATAGAAGCGGCACTGGGTCAATTGGCAGGCATAGATTCAGCCTTGGTGGTGGCGCATGGGACGGGTGAGCGTCAGCAACTGGTGGGGTATTACAAGGCAAACAGTGCAGGCCATGCCGGGCAGTTGGCGCTTAAAGCGCAGCTGCAGCAGAAGTTACCGGAGCACATGGTGCCTGCGGTGCTGATAGAGGTGCAGGAATGGCCGCTGAATGCCAATGGCAAGGTGGACCGCAAGGCATTACCGGCAGTGACGGTGCAGGCGAGCGGAGGTTATCAGGCGCCCGCCGGTGAAACAGAGCAACTGTTAGCGGGGATTTGGTCAGAGGTGCTCGGTATCCCGCTTGCACAAATCAGTGCCACGGCCAGCTTCTTTGAGCTGGGCGGTCATTCGTTGTTGCTGATGAAACTGGCAGGCCAGCTGGCGCTGCAGGGCTATCCCGTCGCAGCACAAGCCTTATATAAAGCGCCTGTTTTACAGACGATGGCCCTTTTGCTCACGACGCTACCTCCATCAGCAGAGCGCTATGTCGTACCGGAGAATCTTATCCCGCCAGGCTGTCTGTCGATAACGCCAGCGATGTTGCCGCTGGTGAAGTTAACCCAGCCAGAGCTGGATGCTCTTTGCGCCAAAGTCCCAGGCGGAGCGGCCAATATTCAGGATATTTATCCATTAGCGCCGCTGCAGGAAGGCGTGCTCTTTGTGCACAGCCTGCATCCGCAGCACGACCCTTATGTAAGTACGATGACTCTGAGCCTGCCAGACGAAGCTGCGCTGCCGCTATTGCTCAAACAGCTGCAACAGCTGACTGCACGCCATGATGTGCTCAGGACCGCAATATTCTGGCAAGACCGGCACGACCCCCTTCAGGTGGTGGTGCGCCAGGCACAAATCCCAGTCCGGCGTTTGTCATTTGCCGGCCCTGATGTGCAGGCGCAGTTTATGGCCTATGTCGACACCGCTGCGCACGGCATGTCGCTGGAGCAGGCGCCATTGTTGCAATTGGAAGTAACTGAAGCGGATACGGATGGACGCTGTTATCTGCTGCTGAAGTTCCACCACTTGGTGACGGACCACGTCTCACTCGAAATCCTGATGGAAGAGCTGGCACTGCTGACGGCGCAACCGGATGCAGAGTTACCGCCAGTCCGACCTTACCGTGAATTTATCGCGCAGATGCAACATCAGTTGTCACAGCTGGATGTGGCCGGTTTTTTTACCCGCGAATTGGGCGATGTGGATAGTGCCACCCTGCCGTTTGGCCTGGACCAGGTGCTCGGCGATGGTCAGGCGGTGCGGGAATACAGCTGCGAGGTCCCGCTGGATTTATCGACCCGGCTCCGGGCAGTGGCAAAATCACAGCAACTGAGTCCGGCGGTGCTGTTTCATGCCTGCTGGTCGCTGGTGGTCGCCGCCTGCAGTGGCCGCGATGATGTGGTGTTTGGCACCGTATTATCGGGTCGGCTGGGCGGCATCGCAGGCATAGAGCGGATGATGGGCATGCTGATAAACACGCTGCCGCTGCGGGTGAAACTGGCCCAGCACAGTGCCTTGTCGTTGGTGCAACAGCTCGATAGTCAGCTCAAAGCCTTGCTGCCTTATGAGCAGGTCTCGCTCGCTCAGGCCCAAAGCTACAGCGCCGTCACGGGCAGTAGCCCGCTGTTTAGCTCATTGCTCAATTACCGCCATAACAGCGGCCAACAGCACACGCCTGGCGCTGTGGGACAAGTGGCTGAAGGGGCGTTGCAATTGCTGGGCAGTCGGGAGCGAACCAACTATCCGTTTGATGTCTCGGTCAATGACCAGGGGGCCCACAGGGCTTTTAGTCTGGACTTGCAGGTGGCGGCGTCGGTGTCCGCAGCCCGGGTGGCCGATTATGTGCTGGTGGCGCTCGAAGGACTGGTCGCCGCACTGGAAGCGGGAGGCTCAGCTTTAGCGCTGCGCTTGCCTGTGTTGCCGCTGTCGGAGCTTGAGCAACAGGACGTCACATGGCAGTCGCCTGCGCTGGCTGTGCCCGCCACTCAGAGTATTCATCAGCTGTTTGCTGCACAGGTCGCCAGGCAGCCCGAAGCCATCGCTGTGGTCTGGCAACAACAGCGCTGGAGTTATGCCGCCCTGAATGCACAAGCCGACCAACTGGCCCATTACCTGCAAACCACCTATGCCGTGCAACCAGGCCAGCGCGTCGGCGTCTGTCTCGGACGCAGCCCATGGGTCGCCATCGCGCTGCTTGGCATCTTAAAAGCCGGTGGCAGCTATGTACCGCTCGATGCAAACTATCCAGACCATCGACTGGCCTTTATGCTGCAGGATACCGCACTGAAGGTGGTGCTGACCGAAAGCGCCCTCGTCTCCCGCTTCGCCGCCCTCGGATGTGCGCAACTGGTGCTCGATGAAACACTCACCTGGCAGCAACCGCATACAGGGCACACTGATACGGTCAGTACTGCTGCCGATGAAGCCTATGTGATGTATACCTCCGGTTCGACCGGCCAGCCTAAGGGCGTGCAGGTCCGGCACGAGTCCGTGGTCCGGCTGGTGCAGGGGCAGGACTTTATGCCGCTGCACCAGCACACGGTGTTTTTGCAATGTGCTCCCCTCGCCTTTGATGCCTCCACGCTGGAGCTCTGGGGACCGCTGCTCAATGGCGGCTGCTGCGTGTTTTATCCGCACGAGCAGTTGTCGGTGCAGAATCTCAATGACGTGGTCAGGCACTATGGCATCACCGCTCTGTGGTTGACCTCGGGCCTCTTTACCCAGTGGAGCAGTGAGTGCGCCGAGGATTTAGCCCTGTCCTACATTCTGGCAGGTGGCGATGTGCTCGATGTGCAGGCCGTCGAGCGGGTGCAGCGCCGGTTACCTCAGGCCGTTATCATCAACGGCTATGGCCCGACCGAGAACACCACCTTTAGCTGCTGCCACGTGCTCCAACCCGGCCGCACTTATCGTGCTGGCGTACCAATAGGCACGCCACTGCGCGGTGAGCGGGTCCGGGTGTTGTCAGCCTGGGGCGCCGCCGTCCCCTGGGGCATGAGCGGCGAGTTGTATGTCAGTGGACAGGGCGTGGCAACCGGTTACTTAAATCAGCCGCAGTGGACGATGGAGCGTTTTGTCCAGCACCTGTGGGGCGAGGATACGGCGCGTCGTTGGTACCGAACAGGCGATTTGGTGCGCTATAACGGCGCTGGCGAGCTGGAATATGTCGGTCGGCTGGATGAGCAGGTGAAAATCCGCGGCTACCGGGTGGAGCCTGCTGAAGTGAGTCATGCACTGGAGCAATTGCCAGGGGTGCGCAAAGCCCTAGTGGTCGCTGAGCATGAGCGGCAGCGGCTGGTCGGTTATGTCGAGCTCGCTGACGCGGCGCAGGGCGACGAGATGCGTCGGTTACGGGAGGCGCTGAGCGCGGTGTTACCGGCCTATCAGGTGCCATCGGTGCTGGTATTGGTGGAGGCATGGCCATTAACGGCCAATGGCAAGGTGGACCGACGGGCCTTACCGGCGGTGACTGTCAGCAGTGAGACCTATATCGCACCTGCCACCCAGACCGAGCATCAGCTAGTTGCTATGGTGTCAAATTTGCTCGGGTTATCAGCCGAGCAGATCAGTGTCAGTGCTGGCTTTTTCGAACTTGGCGGCCACTCATTGTTGCTGATGCGTTTGCTGACCGCAATCAAACAACAGTTTGCGGCTGACATTTCGGTGAAATCGTTGTTTGAATGCGAAAGTATCAGTCAGGTTGCTGATCTGATCGATAACGAACTGCGACTGCAACACAGCCTGATCACTGTGGATTTGGCAAGCAGCGAAGAAGAACTCTGGGAGGTATGAGCGGCCGCAGTTGAACGCTGATTGACCCGCTGTGTGATGAGTGACAGCTGGTCAATCAGCCATCCTGCGATATTTATTTTTTTGATGCTAGCGCTCTGATTTTATTTGAGCGTTGAAAACTTACAGAATCAAACAATTTCAGACAATTCTGTCGATTTACATTCAGATAGTCGAGTGTTAATATTTTTTTGTAAAAATTTTGTTTGTATATTTTTGTCAGTGCAATCTACTTCATATTCATTGCTACCTGAGTCGGCGGATTATATGAGTAGGAAACTTGTTGAACGTATGAATGGAGAACTATATGCGTATTGTTATAAATAAAGGTCTAGCGAAAGTTGCATTGATATTGAGTATGATGGGTGGCCTGGCTGCGTGCGGTGGCGTTGACGATATCGATGAAGAATTGGAACGGACTTCAAACTTCACCTTTGTCAATGCATTAAATTATTCTGCAGACTTTCATTTGCAAAGAAGGAATATCAGTACTGAGTTTAGTGGGTTGTTTGATAACAAACATCGGGTTACTGCAGATATCAAACAAAATAGCGCAGGTGAAACATATACCTACCGCTACAAAGCTATTAACCCTATGCTTAATATCGGTGTCCGCAACAGTATTAGTCTCGGTGATGAAGAAAAATTATATAAAACTCTGAGTGACAAGGATAACTACTGGTTAGTCGCTTGGGATTCCGCCGGGGATAACAAGCTGGCTCTGATTGACAGAGCGAAAAATGATCAGGCAGCTAAACTGAATGTTCGTATCTTTGCGGATGCAAGCTACGTGATCTCCGTGAATGGTTCAAATGCTGGTTCGACCAAGAAAGGCGAGGCCACCGCGTTCTATTCGTTGGATAACTGCAACACTTCATTAAAGTTGAATAACAAAGCTATCAACCTGTGCAGCGCTGACTATGGCTCTTCATACTTGCTGGTCGCTGACAGTAACGGCATGCGCCTGATTGCAAAAGAGTAATTATTTCACTCTGACACTCATCATGTTCAACTGTTCGTCGGATCCGGCAGCTTGCTCTGCCGGTTACCGCGAGCATGCGACCCTTACCAATTAAATCACTTGGTCATTCGTTATTTATCTCGGCGAATCATATCCAGTGAGCCATATTTTATGTCTGTGGTCTCGTATTATTGAATCCGCCTCATAATTCTGCCTATCATTTTCTGACGACACAAGTTTAGTTGTGTGCTTACAGTACGTCAGTGTTCTCAATTATAGATCTTTTCGAGATTGTATACGAAATTTCACAGAGGCCGCTCAAACAAGCAGAGAAGAACAACTCAAATGAAAGAAAATACAGGCAAGACTTTTATAATAGCACAGGATTTTTTTGGCAAACATTCCCAGACGGAAGCTGCAAAAATTATACGAGATAAAAGAGAACGGAACTGTTTATGTTACCGAGTTGTCCGTTCTGCTTTTGATGCATCATGCAGCAGGTAAGTAGCTGGTTTTCCTACTTCCCTGCGTTAAGCATTATGTTTATACCTGATCGATTATAAAAGGTCCGGATCAGAACGGAATATCATCATCAAAGTCGATTGGTGGTTCCATTGGCGCACGGTTTTGCTGGCCGAAACCGCCTTGTTGTGGCTGGTTAAAGGCTTGTTGGGCTGGTGGCGCCTGGTTATAGGCAGGCTGGACCGGTGCTTGATTATAAGCAGGCTGTGGTGGTGCCTGATTATAGGCTGGCTGAGCCGGGGCCTGGTTATAAGCAGGTTGTTGTGGTGCCTGATTATAAGCCTGCGGCGCCTGCTGATAAGCCTGTTGGGCCGGGGCCTGGTTATAAGCAGGTTGCTGCTGTTGCATCGCCTGTTGTGGCCGGCCTTGTGCCATCCCCGGATTTGGTGAAGACACAAAACCTAATTTGGCATCGAGAATTTCAATCGACAGATTTAAGCCATTGGCACCCTGGAACTGACGAATACGTTGCTTGTCGCCACTGATTTCAATAATGGCGCCTTCAACCAAGGCTTGTTGGTAAAACTGAATTTGGGCCGGGGCTTTGGCAAAAACGACCGCTTCGTAGTTACACCATTGCTCCATTTTTGATTCACGATCATAGTATTTCACCCCTAACCGCAAGCCAAAACCGGTCGACTCGCCAGCCTGAAATTGGGTTGCGGCTTTGTTTAACTTGCCGGTGATAGTTGTTGCCATTGCTGATTTACCTTTTGTTAATGAACGTTCGCATCGGTCTCTATGATGAGCAAGGCCTGTGCCCGCTAGCATCACCAGCTCCGTGTTGTATTAAATTACTGGGTGCGGTTTGCACGGGTCGCAGCGGCCAGCAAATCCTGCACCTGTTGCAGGTCAAAGGCCCCTGGTGCGACTTTTAAATAACAGCGTTGCTCAGCCACTACAACTGTTGCTTCCAACACTCCAGTTAGGTTGCTAAGCAGGTTAACTTGTTGTTTTGCAGTGGTTTCATCGGGCACCGCCAAACTGAAAGACAACCGCTGACTGCGGGCTGGAACCGCTAGGGTCCGGGCGATCAGCAGCCATATTAAACCAATTCCGGCCGTCACCGCAAACACCGTCAGACCACCATAGGCACCAGAAATAGCCCCACCAATGACCCCACCTAAAAAGGCACCAAAAAACTGCGCGCTGGCATAAATGCCCATCGCCGTGCCCTTCTGCCCGGCCGGTGCAATCCGCGACACCAGCGCTGGCATACTGGCTTCCAGATAATTAAAGCCAATAAAAAACAGCAGCAAGGCAACGACAGTCATGCTGAGTTGCTGCTGACTAATCATTAACAATAAACTTACAATCAGCAAGCCAATTGCGAATAAAAAATAACCTTTTTCCTGTTGTTTCCGCATGGCCAGGATCATCAGCGGCACCATCAGGATAAAAGCGCCAATTAATACCGGCAGATAGACTTGCCAGTGACTATCAGACGCCAGTTGCTGATCCAACAACCGTTGTGGCACCACCACAAACACGGCCGTTAATAATAGATGCAGCACCAGCACCCCCAGATTGAGCTGCATCAGCTGCGGGTGGCGGAATAAATCGGCGATAAAACCCGGTTTGGCCAAAGCTTCGGCACCACTGGCCTGACTGACGGCTTTAGGCACCAGCAAACTGACAATCAGCACACCACAGACTGCCAACCCCGCCGTGAACCAGAAAATGCCACTCAGGCCGGCCTGGGCAGCGATCAGCGGACCTAAAATCATCGCGACGGCAAAACTAAGGCCAATGGTCATGCCAATCACGGCCATCACCTTGGGTCTTTGTTCTTCTCGCGTCAGATCGGACGCCAGCGCCAACACGGCACCGGAAATCGCCCCCATGCCCTGCAGGACCCGGCCGAAAGTCACCATATAAACGGACTCAGCCAAGGCCGACACCACAGAGCCAACGGCAAACATACCCAGCCCCAGTAACATCACCTGATGCCGGCCCCAGCGATCGGACAACCAGCCCATCGGAATTTGCAGCACGGCCTGGGTCAGACCATAAGCGCCAATCGCCAGACCTATCCATAACGGCGAAAAACCAATCAGATCTTTGCCATAAATAGCAAACACCGGGATCAGCATAAATAAGCCTAACATCCGAAAAGCGAACACCAGCGCCAGCGAGATAGCGGTACGCCGTTCCAAAGCGGTTAAATGTTGCATGAGGCCAGAATCTCAGAAACTTGAAAGCGGCTTCGATAGCGAAAGCCTGATAAAGGGCGGCATTGTAGCACAGCAGGCTGAGTCAGGGCAGTCGTGACTGTCACCTTGCTGGCAGAAAGTCACCCGCAGCTGTCGCAAAGCAGGCGGCAGTCTGCACCAGAGCACCGATCAAATCAGCTCATCACCGCCTTGCGCTAACGCCTGCAAAATAGCGCAGTCTGGTTGTTCATTGTCGCAACAAGCGGTCACTAACTGCTGTAATTGCTGCTGTATCTGCTGCAATTTCAGTATTTTATCAGTCACTTCAATCAGTTGTTGTTGCGCCAACTGTTTAACCTGTCGACTGGGCCGGCTTGGGTTCTGCCACAGCTGCAACAACAGCCGGATCTGCGGTAACTGAAATCCCAGACTGCGGGCCTGGCGGATAAAACTCAGTTGTTGTAACTGGGCGCGATGATACAAACGATAGCCGGCAGCACTGCGGCTACTGCTTAACAAGCCCTGCTGCTCATAACTGCGGATCATTTTTGCCGATAAGCCAGTGCTGGCGGCGGCCTGACCTATGGTCAGCCATGGATCCTCATGTTGTGCTGTGTTCATCTGGATGGTCCTGCTACGGCCGCTGTTACTGATGGCGGTGCTGCTGGCACCACCACCGGCAGCGTGGCACGCCAGCGCTGCAATAACAAGGCATTACTAATTACCAGCACACTGCTGGCCGCCATGGCAGCACCAGCCAGCAGCGGGCTCAGATAACCCAGCGCCGCCAGCGGGATCCCAAGCGCATTAAACAAAAAAACCCAGGCTAAGTTTTGCTGAATTTTGCGATAGCTACGCTGACAAATCTGCAGCGCCGCTGGCACCAGCGCCGGATTGCCATGTAACAAAGTGATATCGGCGGCACTGACCGCCACCGCAGTGCCGGTTGCCATCGCCAGCCCCAGATCGGCCTGTGCCAGCGCAGGCGCATCATTAATGCCATCACCCACCATCGCCACCCGGTGGCCCTGCTGTTGCAGCGTTGCAATCGCCTGCGCTTTGCCGGCTGGCAGCAACGCCGCTTGCCACTGCGCGATGCCAACTGCATTGGCCACCAAGGCCGCGCTGGCCTGGTTATCACCAGTCAGCATCACGACAGTGATGCCTTGTTGCTGTAATGCCTGCACCGCAGCCATGGCTTCGGCTTTTAACTGATCGGTAAAAGCAAAACCGGCCAGTAATTTCACCGATGCCGGGCAACTGTCGCTGGCTGGCTGGTATTGTGCCAGCCAACTGAGCGAAGCTCCGGCCGGTTTTTCGGCAAATTCCGGCAACCGCACTGACAAAGTTTCCAGCCACTGACTACTGCCCAGCAGCAACAGCTGGCCAGCCACCTCTCCCTGCAGACCCAAACCTGCCTGCAGTTGCAGCGCACTCAGTGGCAATAACGGCAGCTGTTGCTGTCGCGCTGCGGCTAACAGCGCACTGGCCAGTGGATGATCGTTTTGCTGTTGCAAGGACGCCGCCCACTGCAGCGCTTGCTGCTGACTGCACGCCAGCGCCAGCACAGTTGCCAACTGTGGTTTGCCCTGAGTTAAAGTGCCGGTTTTATCAAACACTACAGTATCAATCTGTCGCGCCTGCTGCAGTACGGCAGCATTTTTCAGCAAAATACCACTGCGGGCAGCACTGCCGGTTCCCGCCATCACTGCGGCCGGAGTCGCCAGCCCCAAAGCACAAGGACAGGCAATCACCAGCACCGCCACTGCCGTTAAAATGGCCTGTTCCCAGTCGGCAGTCAGCAGACCCCAACCGAGCAACGTCAGCAACGACAGCGCCAGCACCACAGGGACAAACACGGCGCTGATCCGGTCCACCAAGGCTTGCACCGGCGCTTTGGCGCTCTGTGCTTGTTGCACCAGTTGGATAATTTTCGAAAGCACTGAAGACGCCCCAACGGCAGTGGCGCGGATCTCCAGCATACCGTCCAGCGCCACTGCACCACCGGTCACTGTGTTGTCGACAGTTTTTAACAGCGGCAGACTTTCGCCACTGATCAGCGCTTCATCCACCAAGCTACGGCCCTGCAACACCACCCCATCCACCGGCAGCCTTTCGCCGGGCCAGACTTGCACCCGATCACCGCTCTGCACAGCACTGGCGCTTTGTAATTGCCATTGGCCGCTGCTATCTTGCCAGACTCGAGCCTGCGCCGGTTGCAGACTGGCAAGTTGCTCCAGCGCCGCCAGTGTGCGTTTTTTCGCTTTTTGTTCCAGATATTTACCTAGCAATACCAGACTCAGCACTGCCGCGCTGCTTTCAAAATACAGCTCAGGCGCCATGCCACTGCCACTGTGGCTATGCCGCCACCACAGATACAGACTCAGCAGATAAGCAGCGCTGGTGCCGAGTGCCACCAATAAATCCATGTTGCCGCTGCGCGCTTTCAGCGCCGCCCAGCCAGCGCGATAAAAATCGCGGCCAAAATAAAACTGCACCGGCGTCGCCAGTAAAAATTGCCAGTGCGGTGCCAGCATCCAGTGTTGGCCCCATAACATCGCCAGCATTGGCAACAGCAAAGGTAAGGTCAATAGATTGCTCAGCAGCACTGGCCACCAGGCTTGGCGCCAATAAGGAGTCGAGGCTGGGATGCTGGTTCTGTTGCTGTCGGACGCAGGCGTGGCGGCCACGGGGCTATTGCCTGCAGCCGCAGGCACAGTCTCATCCAGTGGCACAGCAGCCACCAACCAATAACCAGCAGCTTTCAGCGCAGCGGCAACTTCCGCTTGGCTCAGCGGACTGAGCAACTGCAATTGCAACTGTCCCGACAACACACTGACTTCCGCCGTCAGCACTTGCGGTAACTGCAGCAATGCCTGTTGTACCCGACGGGCGCAGGAACTGCAGCTCAGACCACCCACTTGATAGTGGGCACTGCCGGGCACCAGCTGATAACCAGCCGCGCTGATCTGTTGTTGCAACAGCGCGGCACTAAAACCCGCCACCTCCGGCTCTAATGTAGCGCTGACAGTGCTGGTCAATAACTCAACCTGAATGTCACTGAGTTGTGGCAAGGCCGCCAGTGCTTTTTGCAGCCGGCCGACACAGGACATACAACGCATGCCCTGCACTTCAAAACTTAGTTGCATTTGTTGGCTCCGCCTGGTTCCATTTCATCTGCTGACAGGGTAAAGCTTACCCACAGGGCAAGGTCAAGCAGATTCTACCGGCGACCCCTGCCAGGGTGACCATGCCACACAGCACGCCTGTTACTTGCGATGACTTTCCCGCGATAACTTGCCAAAAGGTCTGTATTTATATACAGTTGATAGTCTGATTGTGTCAAAGAAACCAGCCCGGCAGCTGATCCAACCAGCACCGGCTGACATACACAGCTGATTGCCGCCTGTACGGTAACAGCACGCCATTTTTTTGCCTCAGCTCAACCGGAACTGTGATGGACAAAATTGATATCCGGGGTGCCCGCACCCACAACTTAAAAAACATTTCGCTGCAAATCCCGCGCGACAAACTGATTGTCATCACCGGCTTATCTGGTTCCGGTAAATCTTCGCTGGCGTTTGATACCTTATACGCCGAAGGCCAGCGCCGTTATGTTGAGTCGTTGTCTGCTTATGCCCGGCAGTTTTTAAGTCTGATGGAAAAACCCGATGTTGATCATATTGAAGGTTTATCACCGGCCATTTCAATTGAGCAAAAGTCGACCTCGCATAACCCGCGTTCCACCGTCGGCACTATTACTGAAATTTATGATTACCTGCGGCTGTTGTTTGCCCGCGTCGGTGAACCGCGCTGTCCAAGCCATGATCTGCCGCTGACCGCGCAAACCATCAGCGAAATGGTCGACAAAGTGGTGGCCTTTCCGGAAGGCACCAAGTTAATGGTGCTGGCGCCCGTGGTGCAGGAACGCAAGGGCGAACACGTCAAAACGCTGGAAACGCTGGCGGCCCAGGGCTATATCCGCGCCCGTATCAATGGCGAGATCTGCGATTTATCCGATCCGCCAAAACTGGACCTGCATAAAAAACATACCATTGAAGTGGTGATTGACCGCATCAAAGTGCGGGACGATATTAAACAGCGGCTGGCGGAAAGTTTTGAAACTGCGCTGGAACTGAGTGGTGGTATTGCCAAAGTGGCACCGATGGATCCTGAACCCGGCCAAAGCAGCGCAGAACTGATCTTCTCAGCCAACTTTGCCTGTCCAACCTGCGGTTATTCGATGGCCGAGCTGGAGCCGCGGCTATTTTCGTTTAACAACCCGGCCGGTGCTTGTCAGGCCTGTGACGGTCTTGGCGTGAAACAGTTTTTTGATGCCAGCAAAGTCATTGTCAATGCCGAGCTTAGCTTGTCCGGCGGCGCCATTCGCGGCTGGGATAAACGCAATTTTTATTATTTTCAGATGCTGAAATCCTTGGCCGAGCATTATGGCTTTGACGTTGATGCGCCTTTTGCCAGCCTGAAAAAAGACCAGCAGCAGGCTATTTTGCATGGCAGTGGCCGCAAAGAAATTGAATTTAAGTACCTGAATGATCACGGTGATATTGTACTGCGCAAACATCCGTTTGAAGGCATTTTGCCAAATATGGACCGCCGTTATCACGAAACTGAATCGATGGCGGTGCGGGAAGAGCTGTCGAAATATCTGGCCAGCCAGTGTTGTCCGGTTTGTGACGGTTCACGGCTGCGGGAAGAAGCGCGCCATGTGTTTATCAATCAGACCACCATAGCTCAGGTGGTCGAAATGTCGATTGGCGACTGTTATCAGTATTTCCAACAGCTCAGCCTGCATGGCCAAAAAGCGCAGATCGCGGAAAAAATCCTGAAAGAAATTCAGGACCGGCTGATGTTTCTGGTCAATGTCGGGCTGAATTATCTGAATTTATCCAGAAGCGCCGAAACCCTGTCCGGCGGTGAAGCACAGCGGATCAGGCTGGCCAGCCAGATTGGCGCTGGTCTGGTTGGTGTGATGTATGTGCTGGATGAACCTTCCATTGGTTTACACCAGCGCGACAACGACCGGTTATTGGGCACCCTGACCCATTTGCGCGATTTGGGCAATACCGTGATTGTGGTTGAACACGATGAAGACGCCGTGCGGCTGGCCGATCATATTATCGACATTGGTCCGGGCGCTGGTGTCCATGGCGGTCATGTGGTGGCACAAGGCACCTTAGCGGATATCGAAGCGGCTGAAGCCTCACTCACTGGCCAGTATTTATCGGGCCGGCGCAAAATTGCGGTGCCTGCCACCCGGCATAGCGGCAAAAAAGGCAAATCGCTCAAAGTATTGGGCGCCACCGGTAATAACCTGAAAAATGTCGATCTGGAAATTCCGTTTGGGGTGATGACCTGTATCACTGGCGTGTCTGGCTCCGGTAAATCTACCCTGATTAACGACACCCTGTTCAGAGTCGCGCATAAAGTGCTGAACAAAGGTGAAGGTGACGATCCGGCGCCACATCGCGCTATTGAAGGGCTGCAGCATTTTGATAAATGCGTGGATATCGATCAAAGCCCGATTGGCCGCACCCCAAGATCGAACCCGGCCACTTACACAGGCATTTTTACCGCGGTGCGTGATTTATTTGCCGGCACGCAGGAAGCGCGGTCGCGCGGTTATCAGGTCGGCCGTTTTAGCTTTAACGTCAAAGGTGGCCGTTGTGAAGCCTGTCAGGGCGATGGCGTGTTAAAAGTGGAAATGCACTTCTTGCCGGATGTATACGTGCCTTGTGATGTCTGTCATGGCAAACGCTACAACCGCGAAACCTTAGAGGTGAAATACAAAGGCAAAAACATTCACGAAGTGCTGGAAATGACGGTCGAAGATGCTCATGCCTTCTTTGAAGCCATTCCGGCCATTGCCCGCAAATTAAAAACCCTGATGGATGTCGGTCTGACCTATATCCGGTTGGGTCAATCCGCTACCACGCTGTCAGGCGGTGAAGCACAGCGAGTGAAACTGGCGCGGGAGCTCAGTAAACGCGATACCGGCAAAACTTTGTATATTCTGGATGAGCCGACCACGGGCCTGCATTTTTATGATATTCAGCAACTGCTGAACGTGCTGCACAAGCTACGCGATGCCGGCAATACCATTGTGGTGATCGAGCATAATTTAGATGTGGTGAAAACTGCCGACTGGATTGTCGATTTAGGCCCGGAAGGCGGCTCTGGCGGCGGTGAAATTCTCATCGCCGGCACGCCAGAACAAGTGGCCGCTTGCGAGCAGTCCTATACCGGCCAGTATTTACGGCCACTGCTGGCGAAACCAGCTTAACAATCCGCGCGGTGAGCCAGCAGAACCCATACCCTGTGCTGCTGGCTGAATTAACAGCCTCAGATCCACAATCAACAGATTGATGTGGTTAAGCCGACACGACATCACTGTCGCCCCGGCAAACACCGGCGGCGACGGCTCAGCGCAGAACATGACCAAGGTCAGTCTCAGCGCGGGCAAGCACTGCCGTAAATGGCATCAACCCACTGCGGATTATCGATAAAAGGATTGCGGTTCTGTTGCCGCTGGTAAATCCGCTCATTACGGCGGCGTTCCCAGCTATCAACCGGATCGGCACGGTGCCAGGCCACCAGACTGCATAATTTCCCCATCTGCGCCGTTGACGCACCCGTGGGTACTTTATTTGGTACTGACAGATCCGGTGTATTGCTGTCATCACCGCCTTCATAACGCACATCCATATAAAAGATCATCCGTGCGACATCGCCTTTCACCGCATTGCGTGGTTCAAAACTGTCGCTGTCGGTGAAATTGCCCGGCGCTTCGGCAATGGCGCTGCCACCGTTATCAAAATCTTTATTGCCACGCGTGGAATTCACTGACACATCGGCCGGCCGTAAATGATGAATATCGGTATAAGCATACTGACTTTCACTGGGGAAACCGTGGCTTTTCGCCCAGACATGCTCACGATTCCAGGCATCCGGCGACGAACTGCTGCCAGCGGTAAAACTTTTCGCCTGCGAGCGGCCGGTATACAACAAAATCACATTATTGCTGTTGGCCGGATCTTCATCGGTATATTTCAGCGCATCCCAGACCTGGGCGTAACTGAGTCGCAGGTGACCCCGTAGCAGACTGTTCAGTTGTAACTTCAGCGCCGCACCGGTTTTACCGCTGGTGTTCTGATAATAAGCCGGTAAATTGATGCTGCCGCTGCTATTGTCGCCACCGCCGCCGTCACCGGAACAGCTGACCGTCAGCGGCCCTGATCCCGGATTGGCCGCAGCACTGAGCTGCCAGTCGTTGACACTGTGGGTGTCTGGCAGTTGTTTCCGTTCTATCGGTTTATCCACCGCGGTGATAGGCCAGCCACTGACCGCGTTTTCAAACGCGACCAGATCCAGCTCGGTGTTGCCTTGCAGCAACCGGACATAATCACCACTGTTACCCAGCGCCAGCGTCATACCGGACAACTGCACCGGTTTGCCATAAAGGCTTTGCAGCGCTGCCGCATTTTTGGCCACGACAAAATAACTGTTGGCGGCCAGAGTGCCGCTTAGCTGAAAAGTGGCACCATTATCTGACAGGCTATAACCGGCCAGATCCACCGCGCTGCAACTGTCGTTATACAGCTCGACAAATTCTTCGGTATTGTCATTATTCGGCGCATCATACAACACTTCTGACAGCAGAATTTTTGCCTGTACCGGCGCCGCCAGCAAGCCGCCAAGCAGCACCAGCTTTAAGTAGTTCATCTTCATTGCACACTCCAATCATTAATTAAAGGGGGATGCAGCCACCAGAAAAATTATTATAGGAATGAAGACAGTGACTTGGCGGCAGCCGCGTGCTTAGCCTAGCTGGTTTTTATGAAGCTTTGGGGAAATGCATCGCTGGAAGTTAGTGAAAAATTATGCACATTTTTATTTAAACTTCATTTTATGTATTTGAGTGTCACTCACTCATCCTCACTCTGCCACTGAAACACCTGTTCCAGTGGCACCTTAAATACTGCCGCAATCCGAAAGGCGGCTTCCAGTGACGGCGAGTATTTACCGGCTTCGATGGCGGCTATGGTCTGACGGGTGACGCCGATGCGTTCACCCAGTTCAGCCTGGGTCATTTCGCCGTGCATAAAACGCAATAACCGGATTTGATTGCTCAGCTGGCCGGGCATCAGTCCGCTCATGCTGCTTGCCTGCGGTGGCTGGCAGCCACAATGCCGTCATGCACCACCTCCGCCAGAATAATCATCAACAGCGCAGTATTCACCAGGCTCCAGCCACTTTCGATAAAAGGCAGTACGCAGCCGACCAGAATGATGCCCGCCATCAGCACAAAATAAGCCGCGCGGGTGCCGCGATATTCGATAGCCCGATCCCGCTCATCCATCGGTGCCTGCGCTTCAGCCGGTGATTGCCGCCGGCACCACAAATAACCCAATCCCAGGATCAACGCATGGCCAGTGGCAGTAATACCAAACACCAGTAATTGTTGGAGATCAGGTAACTCCCGGCCGGGAAAGACGCCGCTGGCCACCAGCGAAAAATAAGGGATATAACACAGCAACATCGCAGCCAGCGACCACCAGGCAATTTTTTCACGATAAGACATAACCACCTCAGCACTCCATTTTGATGATAAATTAAACATACATCATGGTAAGAAAAACATCCATCATGTTATTAAAACTTAACATCAACTATTGGTCCCCTTGGCTGAGCCGCAACACTATGGCTGTCCACAATCGATTGCCTGCTTTTTATCGACCTGCAGCTGCGTCGAGTCACAACCAACCCATGCCAGCTTGAAGTTGCCACGACTTCCAGTTGCAGCCAGCGCCAAACAATGAAATATTGGCTTATCCATTTCGGGCGCGGCGCAAGGGTGAACGGCAACCGCGTCATTTCATAAGGAAAATTGCATGGCACATCAATGGCGTTTTTTTCGTTCTGGTGGTTTTGACCAGGTCAAGCTGGATCGGATTGAAGACTGGCAACAGTTGTCGACCCTGGATCCCAAATTATGGGCAGCCCTGAGCTGTCCGGTAAAGGGACTGGAATTTGATGAGCGGACTTTGCGCTACCTGGACGGCGATCACGATGGCCGGGTACGGATTGATGAAATCAAAGCCGCCGTCAGTTGGGCGCTTGAGATGTTGCAACAACCAGAAGTGTTACTCAGCGGTTCCGGATTGCCACTGACCGCCATCAATACCCAGCATGAAGCAGGGCAGAAACTGGCAGCCTCAGCGCGCCGGATGCTGCAAAATCTTGGCAAAGCCGACGCCAGCTCGCTCAGCGTGGCTGATACCGCAGACTTGGCCCTGATCTTCCCGGTGCATCAACTGAATGGCGACGGCATTATCACCGCAGAACTGGCGGCACAGACTTACCCGGAGCAGAGTGCGGTCGCGACGCTGGTCACCACCTTGCTCGACCTTGGCATCCATAGCACCGATCGCAGCGGTGCGCCAGGTATTGAGCGGGCACAGCTCGAAACCTTTGTGGCAGAAGCCACGGCCCTGACCGAATGGCAACAAGCAGGCAACGCCGTCAGCACCGTACTCGGCCCGGCGACGGCAGCCATTTATCCACTGGTGATGGCGCTGGATGCCAAAGTCAGTGACTTTTTTATCCGTTGCCAGTTAGCGGCTTATGACGACAATGCCAGCCTGGCCCTCAATGGCACGGCGGAAGATTATGCCGCCTTGTCGCGACAGTTATTGTCACAGGCCTCGAGTGACAGCAGCTATCTACCGCTGGCGCGGGTCAGCGCCGCCGGTAAATTGCCACTGCAACAAGGGGTCCATCCACACTGGGCCGATCTGTTGGCCGCCTTACAAGCAGAACTGAGCTTGGTGGCAGACAGTGGCTGGCAGGCTAAAACCAGCCTCAATCGCCATGACTGGCAACAACTCAAAGCCAGCTTACAACCTTATACCGACTGGCAGGCGCAACAACCGAACAACCTGGCAACCAGGCTGGAGCCTGCAGTGCTCACTGCTTGTCTGGACAGCGGCACGCTGCAGCAGGCCTTTGCCTTAATAGACGCCGACCTGGCGCAACAAGCAGAAGCCGAAGCTGTACTGGATGTCGACAAACTGATCCGTTATCAGGCTTATTTACGGGATTTACTGCACAATTTTGTCAGCTTCGAACGTTTTTACGGCTTGCAGCAACCGGCTATTTTCCAGAATGGTCGCTTGTATATCGATGGCCGCAGCTGCGATTTATGCCTGAACGTCAATGACGCTGGCAAGCATGCCAAGCTCGCAGGCTTGAGCGGCATGTATCTGTTGTACCTGGATTGTGTGCGCGCCAGCGGTGAGAAAAAATCTGTGGTGGCCAGCATGACCGCCGGCGATGCCGGCAATCTGATGGTTGGCCGCAATGGTGTCTATTACGACAGAGCAGGCACCGACTGGGACGCGACTGTCACGCAAATTGTCGCCAATCCAATCAGTATCCGCGAAGCGTTTTATACGCCTTATCAACGGATTGGCCGAATGATTTCCGATCAAATCCAGAAATTTGCCGCCGCCAAAGATAAAGATATTGAAAGTAAAAGTGCCGCTGGGGTCGGTGATGCGGCCAAACTGGCCGATACGCCAGCAGCGAAAGCCGCGGCGACGACACCTTTTGATGTGGCAAAGTTTGCCGGTATTTTTGCCGCCATCGGCTTAGCCATCGGCGCTATTGGCACAGCACTGGCCGCAGTCGTCACCGGTTTCCTCAGTCTGATGTGGTGGCAAATGCCGCTAGCCTTGTTGGGTGTGGTGCTGTTTATTTCCGGCCCTTCCATGCTGCTGGCCTGGTTTAAGCTGCGGGCCAGAAATCTGGCACCCTTGCTGGATGCCAATGGCTGGGCAGTCAACACCAATGCCAAACTCAGTATTAAATTTGGCACCCGACTGACGGCGCTGGCGAGTTTACCCGGCGGTGCCAGCCGGGCAATGGCCGATCCTTTTGAACAAAAAAGCAATGCCAGGCTCTGGCTGGTGCTGTTGATTATTGCGGTGGTGGTCTGGGTGTTCTGGCGGCAGGGGTTTGTTGGCGCAGGCTTGCAAGCACTGTTAGGCGCGGCATAGCCTTGTTGGCAGAGCAGGTTGCACCGGCACTCAGCCGGTCCAACCTGCTCATATTGACTAGAGTTTTTGCGTTTGCAAAAAGCTATCCACTTGCGGTGGAATACGGTTGATCCGCTCTAACAGGCGTTCAATGCCAGCCGCAGCCTCCTGATACGCCGTTTTCACCGGTTTAGAACTGGCGGCGACGGCTTTTTGTTGCAACAAGGCTGCTGTTTTGGCATCGCGACCCGAACCAAGGATTGAAGCATCAAAACCGTTACGGCGCAGCGGATCTAACCTATCATCAAAGGCTGGCTGGTGTTGCAGATAAAACTGGTAAGCCAGCTCAGTATGCTGGTCCGCCACCTGAGTGAGTAAATCCGGCGCCCATTGTTTTGGTGTCAGGTCGGCTAAGCTCAGCTCCAGTGCAGCTTTGGCCAGCTCCGCATCTTTCACCGAAGCTAACGCCGCTAATAACCGGCGTTTTTCTGTGCTGTTCTTACTTGCTACTGCCAGCGCTTTTAAGGTGGCAAAATCGTCGGCATTGGCATTTTTACCAATCACGCCGAGCACCACACTGTATAAATCGCCCGGCAAGGCATTTTCATCCGGCGAAGTGGCATGGTGACGAGCGGCAAAACGACGACGCGCTTCCGCCAGCACAGCTGCATCGCCCAAATTCGCCAGCGCACGGATCAGGCTACTGCGTAAAATGCTGGTATTGTCAGATTCAGTCGGCTGTTTTTCCCAACCCACTTTGCTAAACATTGCCTGTGCTTTTTGTAATGCCCAGCGTTTAAACGCCGCTTCCCCTGGTAAACCTTCATACATAAAAGCCAGGCCATTCAGCTGACCGACCACTTCCACTGCAATCATTGGATTGGCATCCGCCGGCACCTGTTGCAGCAACGACAGGAACTGCTGCAATGAGGTATAGCTGGCATAACTCAGCGCCTGGCTGTCTTTTAACAAGCCTAACTGGTCGACCGCCGCTAAACTGGCGAAGTGACTGGTCAGTTGCTGTAACAGCGCATCGCTATACTGCACGCGATAATAACCAGTCTGACCGGCATTTACCGTCACAGTACCACAACCCGGCAGGGTCATTTGCTGTGGCGCAGCGCCACGAATTTCGGCACGGCCAGCGGCAGAGCCCAGCACCTGAGCCGTCACCGGCACCGTCCATTGCTGTGGTTTTTTCGACTCAGCATCCAGACCAAAGCGGCTTTGTTTTAACGTCAGTTTGGTGCTGCCTTGCAGGCATTCTGCGCTGAGCACTTCAATCAGCGGCACACCACTTTGATGGGTGAAATCTTGGGCTATCGCCTCCACCGGCCGGCCTGAAGCTTTGGCCAGCGCCTGCCACAGGTCGTTGGTGACGGTATTGCTATATTGATGCTGTTGCATATAAGCACGCACCCCGGTGCGGAAAGCTTCTTCACCTAAATAAGCTTCCAGCATGGTAATGACGGATAAACCTTTAGCATAGGTGATGCCATCAAAAGCCGCGTTGGCTTCCTCCAGATTGCGCACCGGTTGTACCACCGGATGAGTGGTTTGTTGCGCATCCTGCGCCATCGCATAGTTACGCGAAGCGACCGCAGATAATTCTACCTGCCAGGCCGGATTAAATTTTTGACTGGCTTTGCTTTCCATCCAGGAAGCAAAACCTTCATTCAGCCATAAATCGTCCCACCACTGCATGGTGACAATGTTGCCAAACCACTGGTGTGCCATTTCATGCGCCACCACAGCGTAGACATTCTGTTTATTGCTGGTGGTGGAAAACTGCGGATCCAGCAATAACGTATCTTCGAAATACATCACCGCGCCCCAGTTTTCCATCGCGCCAAAACCACCAGCGCCGGGCACCGCGATATGGTCCAGCTTCGGCAACGAATAATCGATACCAAAGTAGTCATTAAAATAATCCAGCAGTTGATAAGAGGCGTTCAGTGCATAAGTGCCTTTGACCGCATCGCCTTTTTTCGCCACCACCCCATGTTCGATACCACCGGAGCGGCCAGAAATACGCTCGTAATCACCAGCGCCCACATACAGCAAGTAGCTGCTCATTTTCACGCTGGGGGCAAAATCAACCCGGGCCCGGCCGTCCGGCAATGGCTGACGCTTGTGCTCCGGCATATTGGAAATGGCTAACTGGCCTTTGGGCTCAATAATACTGATATTAAAAATGGCTTTATGCGCCGGTTCATCCCACATCGGTGCCAGTTTCCGGGCATCACCGGGTTCAAACTGGCTGGACAGCATCCGGCCTTTGCTGCCATCAGCCTTGGTATAGTCAGTGGCGAATAACCCCGCCGACTGCTCATAAATTTTGCCATGATAACGCACTTTCAACAGATGTTTGCCCGCACTGAGTGGCGCTTTAAAATGTACCCGCTGCGTGGCCGGTACCACTTCAGCCAGCACAGTTTTACCATCGATGCTGGCATCAATCACCGTTAAATCCAGCGCATTCAGCACCAGCTCCGGCAGGGCCTGACTGGCGGTAAATTGCAGCGTTAGCTCACCCTGAAAAGTCAGTTTGTCCAGATCTGGATCTATCGTCAGTTGATACACCTGCGGACTGGCGCCTGCTGGCAATACATCCCGCTCAGTGGAGGTATTCGCCAGCACTGGCAAAGTCGCAAATAGCAAAGCAGCGCTGATGGCGAGGGTCAGCCGTTTTTGTTGGAATAAAGCACGCATCTTATTGAAATTCCTTGCTGGATCAATCCACTGCCTACAGCGGCAGCAGCAATGCAGTTAACATAATGAAAAAGAAATGTGGCGTCACCTGCTTTTTAGGCTTTGAGCGCAGAACTGCGCTCAATGGAATTTTTTCTGCGGCTGGAGGCGGATACCGCAGCATCAGGACGAGCTTAACAACAACCGTGCCTGCTGCTTATAGGCATCGCCAATGTTGATCGTCATGCGGTTACTCAGCTGCAACTGGTGGCTGTCGCGACTGATGACGTGGCTGGCGGCCACCAGATAAGATTTATGCACCTGGACAAAAGCCGCCGCACCCAGCTCAGCCCGCAGTTGTTTTAACGTACTGTTGACCAGCGTCATCCGTTCGCCTTGCCAGACTTTGACATAATTGCCATAACTTTCAAAACAACAGATAGTGGCCAGTTCAAAGCGGCGCAGTTCACGTTCCACCTTCAGGATCAGATATTCTGGCACTGTGGCCAGCTGAGGTGCTATCGGCTGGGCCGTTTCAGCCATCAGCGCTGGTAATAACAACCGGCGCCGCACCTTGGCCAGCGCCTGCGACAATCGCTCGCCGCTGACCGGTTTTAATAAATAATCCGCCACATCCAGCGCAAAGCCTGTCAGCGCATGCTCGGCATAAGCACTAATCAGCACCACCTGGGGTGGCTGCGCCAGCAGACCCAACATCTCCAGCCCGGTCAACACCGGCAGCTTAATATCCAATAGCAACAAATCAATCTGCTGCTTCGCCAGCACCGCCAGCGCCTCTGCGGCACTGTAGCACTGCGCCACCACCTGCACGTCAGACTCCTGTGCCAGATGGTGCAATAACACCTGATGCGCCAGCGGTTCATCATCCAGAATTAAAATTTTCAGCATAGCTCCAGTTCCAGTTGCAGCTCGGCCTGCCAGGCATCGCCAGCGGCGGCACTTTGCAGCACAAAATTGCTGCCATAGTGCAGTTGCAACCGCCGCCGTAAATTATAAAGACCGACGCCGGGACCTTGTTCAGCAGCAGCCTGCTGCGCGTTATGACTATTGTGACAGCTAAAATACAACCGCCGCTGTTCGACCTTGACCCGCAGCAGGATCCAGCTGGGAGCCACACAAGTTTCCACCCCATGTTTATAAGCGTTTTCCAGCAACATAATCAGCAGCAGCGGCGGTAATTGCCAGTGCGTGGCATCGGCCGGGAAATCGACACGAATGCTGGTTTTATTACTGACCCGAAGTTGCTGTAACGCCAGATAATGCTGCAAATACGCCAGCTCCTGCGCCAGCGTCACGCGAGCTTGCTGTCCCTGATACACCACATAACGCAATAAATCCGCCAGCCGCAACACCAACTCCGGCGCCTGGTCAGATTTGGTCAAACAAAGCGCATACAGATTATTTAAGGTATTAAACAAAAAATGCGGATTAATTTGCTGTTGTAGCAGCTGTAATTCAGTGTGAATTTGCTGATGCTGAATTTGCGCCAGCGTGCGTTCCTGTTGCTGCCGTTCAAAGGCCAGAATCACAGGCGTGCTGAGTAACCATTGAAAAAACATAAAGTTAAGATTGTAGATATCAAAGGGATCATGATTACCAGCCGGCACTGCTGGCACCTCGACCTGATTCATCGGCAGTTGCAGCAACAGCATCGCCAGCGGCGCATAACTGAGCAACATCAGACAGAGACTCAGCAGGATATAAGGCAGTAAACCATGCCGCGCCAGCATGCGCCGCATCAGCCAATAGCGGTTTAGCCAATAACAGCCAAAGATCACGGCCGCCGTCAGTGACAATTGCCATAGATACTGCAATAACAGCCAGGGATGGGCCAGGATCCGCGCCTGATCCAGACGCACCGGAATAGGTTGCTCTGCCAGTCCGGGCGGATGCGACACCAACAGCAGTGCCCAACTGAACACCCACAGCAGCAGCGCCAGCAAAAGCATGGCATCCAGTGACCATAACCAACGCATTTTCAGGTTTTGCTGCAACTGACGCTGATACCCCAGATGCAGCCAATACAGCAGACTCAGCCCCAGCACCAGCCACCAGTCGTTGCGGCTAAATACCGCCAGCGAACTGCCATACAACAACAAGGCCGGATACAAGCCCATGACGCCGAGCCAGAGCAAAACAACAGTCCGCAACCTGAGTCTGCCCGCCACTGGTTGCTGCCAGCACCAGCCAACCAGCCCTTGCGCCAGTAACAGCGGCAACCATTGCACAGCCAGCAGGGTCAGTTCTGCCCAGGCAAAGCTTTGGGATGGCGTACTGGTCGGGTTCGTTGGTTGCAGTAAAGGCCAAAAACCAACCCACAACGCCGCCAGCAGCACCGGCAACAGTGGCAATAATACCGCACTGCGGCTGCCAGAGGCCGTCAGCAGCACTTTGCTGCGGCGCAAGGTCTGCCGCACAGCATGCCTGGCGGTAGTGATCAGATGATTGGCCATTCTTTTGCTCCATTTCAGCTGGTTATGCTGCCTGTGTTACCGGCGCTTGTCATCCGCCAATGGACAAAAACCTGGTTTTGGCTGACGAAACCAGTCAACGACGGCTGGTCATCGCAGTCACAGTGTTGGTCATTGCTTGCTTGTCGCTAACCAGCCGGCACTTTAGCCTCAGTCACTCTGATCATCATCGCAGAAGGACCCGTCATGCTGCATATTCACCAATTGAGCAAAACCTACGCCGACGGCACTGCCGCCCTGCGGCAATTGAATCTCACCGCCGGTGCCGGCATCTTTGGTTTACTCGGCCCCAATGGCGCCGGTAAATCCAGTTTGCTGCGCACTATTGCCACCTTGCAAGCAGCGGACAGCGGCGAGATTCAGTTTAACCAGCTAAATGTGCGGCAACAGCCAGCCTTATTACGGGCGCAACTGGGCTATTTACCGCAGGAATTTGGCGTCTATCCGCATATGTCCTGTTTCGCTTTACTGGAACATATTGCCATCTTAAAAGGCCTGACTGACCGCCACAGCCGACGTCAACAGATTACCCAGTTGCTGGCCCAGACTAATTTAACGGCAGTCGCCGACAAAACAGTGGCGCATTTTTCTGGTGGGATGCGGCAACGTTTTGGCATCGCCCAGGCGCTGCTCGGTGCGCCGCAACTGTTGATCCTGGACGAGCCAAGCGCTGGACTGGATCCGCTGGAGCGCCAGCAACTGCATAATTTATTGGCAGAAATCAGCCAACAACGCCTGGTGATCTTGTCGAGCCACCTGGTGGATGACATTGAACAACTCTGTCCACAAGTCGCCATCATGTTGGCAGGCCAGATTGTGTTACAAGGTCAGACCCAACAGTTAATCGAGCCGCTCACCCATCATATTTGGTTATACAGCGGTCCCTTACCGGCACTGCCGCCGCAAGCGTTGGTGCTGCAGCGCAGTTTTTTGCGGGGCGTTGAGCAACACCGGATCTATGCAGAGCACTGCCCGGGACCTGGCTTTGTAAGTATTGCGGCATCACTGCAAGACCGTTATTTCCTGACGCTGACAGCTGCAACACCAAACCAGCCACAGGAGCACAGCCAATGATGACAGCACTGTGGCGTAACGAATGGCAATTTTACCTGCGTCAGCCTTTGTGCTGGCTGGCCCTGCTGCTGGCAATCGCTTTTACTGCCTTGCTCGCACTGGCTGAGCCCGTGCTCAGCGCACAACCACAAAAAGAACTGCTGTTTAATCACAGCAAGTTACTGATGCTGGTGCACCCTTTGTTGCTTGGTGTGCTGGCACCACTGGTATTTTATCGTGACAGCCAGCACAACATGCAGGCACTGATTGCCGCTACGCCTCTGACGCGCTGGCAATGGGGGCTAAGCCGGGCCGGAGCCTTGTTCCTGTTAGTCTTTGCGCTGCAAATTGGCCTGACACTCTTTGTCACCACTGTGGCTGAGTCGGCTGCCAGCGCGGTGACGGCCTCTTCGCTGTGGCCACTGGCATGTCAACTGCTGTTGTTACAACAATTACCCGCCTTGCTGCTGCTGGTCGCACTGCACCTCTGGTGCAGCCAACAAAGCCAGCAATTAGGCTGGAGCTGGTTACTGACGCTGTGCTGCTGGCTGGGGTATATGCTGCTGGCCGCTGGTACTGGCTCGCCACTGATGGCACAAGGCCAGCAATGGTCACCCTGGCTGAGCCAAGGCATGTACTGGCTGGATCCTTATGCGCTGACGCCCTGGCTGGCGCAACTGCAACAAGGCGACACCGGTTTGAGCGCCGATGTATTGCTGAACCGGCTGCTGATCCTACTGCTGACAGCACTGTTAGGCTGGCGGGCCTTAGCGGCAGTACCTGTTAAGGCACCGCATCGCCAGCCAGCCAACGAGAGCAGCTTGCCAACCAGTACGCCGTCATCGGCTGGCTACACTGCCGAGGCCAGCTCAGTCGCGGTCATTCCTGTGATTGCTATCCGCGGCTGGCCTGCCTTTGTCAGCCTGCTCAGATTGCAATATCAGCAATTGTTGTTGCAACGCAGCAGCCTGCTGGCGCTGTTACTGCTGTTAGGCCTTATTTTCAGCGAAGTGCTGACCAGCACTGGTTTTGCCGAACCCATGAGCCGGTTCACCCCAACCAGCCGCGATGCGCTGAACCAAATTAACTGGGATATCCTGCCCAGGTTTGGCCTGCTGCTCATCTGCTTTTGGGCCAGTCAGTTGAGCTGGCTGAACCGGCAGCAGCGCTGTGACACATTAATTGCAGCCTCCCCACAACCCGGTTGGCTGTTGTTAAGTAGTCAACTGGCCACACTCTGGCTGCTGAGTCTGGGACTGATGCTGCTGAGCCTCGCAGCTGTGGCACTGGCGCAACTGCTCAGCGGTACCGAACTGCAAGGGATGGAATATCTGCAACAGGGTCTGTTGCAACTGCTGCCGTTGTGGTTATGGGGTATGCTGGCACTAGGTTGTCATGCTTTATTGCCCAATGCACTACGGGCGAATTTACTGGTTGCGGCGCTCTTGGCACTGGCGATATCCCCACTACCCAAAATACTGGGGCTGGAGCATCCGCTGTGGCAACTCGGCCAAACCATGTTAATTATGCCGGATGCCCTTTGGGGTTATCAGGGCTCGACTATAGGTCCTGCTGCGAACTGGGGTGGCGATTGGCATCAGGGTGGCTACTGGCCTTATCTGCTGTTTTGGGGGTTACTGATCCTGGCGCTGTGGCTGTGGGCCTTGCCACGTTATCATCGCGGCAGCGGCACTAGTTCTGATGTCAGCCTTGGCCGCCAGCAGGCGCGCTGGACCTTGCTGCCAGCACTGCTGCTGACTTTGGCTGCCAGCCAGGGCTGGTACATTCACCACCAGCTACAACAAGCCGGTGCCTTGCAGACTGTCACCGATCGCCACAGCTGGCGGGCGGCCTATGAACGGCAGTATCAGCACTGGCAGCAACAACCACAACCCGTGCTGAGCAAAATAGCGCTAGACGTTGAATTAATCCCAGCGCAGCAAGTGGCCAGCATTCAGGCCGAACTGACGCTGACCAATCCGCATCCACAGCCGATCAAACAACTGCTGCTGGGCTGGCCTGATCCGGCTTTCCGGCCGGCGGATTTGCAACAACTGAAGGTGCAACAAGGCAAGTTGCAACAACAGGATAAAGAGCTGCAGCAATTTATCTATCAGTTCGATCAACCGCTGGCGCCCGGTGCCAGCACCACCTTATCGTTGCAATTGCAGATCCGGCAAACTGGCCTGACGCCGCTGCAGTTTCAGCAAATGATCCGGCCTGACTTCAGTTATCTGCGGCTGTGGCAGTTGCTGCCGCATCCTGGTTTTTTCGGCGAATTAAGGTTAAAAGACGCCCAACTCCGGGCGCACTACGGCCTGGCACCGCTACCAGAGCGCGAACTGAAACCTTCGGTACAATCAGCCACCGCCACCCCAGCCAGCGCTCGCTATGACTGGGTTCAGCTGGATACCCGGCTCAAAGTGCCAGCCGGTTATCAGGGCATTGCTGCCGGCAAACTGCTGCGGCAATGGCAGTCAGGGCCCGAGCAGCGCAGTTTTCACTACAGCACCAGTGCGCCCATCCGCAATCTACCCGCGGTGATCGCGGTGCCATGGCAACCGCAGCAGGCACAGGTTGCCGGCGTGCAACTGGCGATCTACAGTCCTTATTACAATGCTGCCACCGATCTGACCTGGCAGGCACTGCGGCAAACACAGCAATGGTTTAACCAGCACATCGGGCCTTTGCCGGGGGAATCGCTGAAGCTGGTGATGGCGCCGGATCTGGGGGCTTCAGGTTACGCCCTGCCACAACTGGTACTGATCAATCATCGGGTTGGCCTGCGCGCCGTGCCGACAGCGGACGCTGGTTTTAGTCAGGTTTACCGGCGCGCTGTGCACGAAATGGCACACCAGTGGTTTGGTCATGGCGTCGGCAACGGTGTACCTGGCGATGGCACCTTTCTCATTGAAGCGCTGGCCAAATATACCGAGCTGGTGTTGCTGGAGCAGCACTATGGTAGGGCCGCCATGCAAGCGCTGGTCGACTATGAACGACAACGCTTCTTGCGCGCACATGCCAATAGCACCGGTCAACTGGAGAATCTGCTGGATGCCGCCGAAGGCCATGACCAATATTCACGTGCCACCTTAGTATTTGCCCGCTTGCGCACTGTACTGGGGGATGCCGTGATCACGGCTGCGCTGCAACAACTGTGGCAGCAGCATCGTTACCCAGCAACACCCGCCAGCGCGATGGATTTTGTCCGTGCCCTGCTGGCACATAGTCCGGCCACGCAACATGCCTTGATCCGGCAGTTGCTGCTGGAACACGACAGCAGTTGGATCTGGCAGCAGGATGCAGCCAATCCGCATTGAGTTTTCAGCGGTTTTCAGGCATAACAGGCATTCACAACTTCGTCACAAGGAACAGTTATGCGTTTATTCACTCCCTGGCTCGTGTTGGTAGCCTTGGATTGTGGTGGTTCCTGTAATGCCTCCAATGCTTTGGCGCTGATGTCAGAAGGGTTGGGCCAGGTGGTCACTGAATGGCCGGAACTACAGCCACAAGTGCTAATGTTAGCGCCAGCGCTGCCGGCCCAAGCGCCATCAATACCGCTTGGCACTCCGTCAGCCTCAGGTCGATAAGCGCTGGTCCCGGATCTGCCCCCGCTTATCCACTCTGATCAAGTCAGCAGATGGAAAATGTTTATGCTGCGTTGCGATGAGCATTGTCTGAGCTGCGACGCTACTGCAGACCAAGGAATTGAGCTGATGTCCGATGTCCCATTAAAACGTTTGTTAAGCTACAACCTGGTGTTCTGGCTCAGCATCAGTGTGTTGGAGCATTTTCCGCATTATTTCTCCGCCTGGCTGTTCAAATCAGAGCCAATATCGCTGAATGTAGCGGCCTTGCTGTTTAAAGAACTGCCAGATTTAGCGGTACTGGCACTGACGCATTATTTTATCCGCTGGAGTTATCAGCGGCCTTTATTGCAGCATCAGTTGTTACTGGGATTGTCAGGCTTGACGCTGCTGTTTATTCCACTGAATAATCTGACCTGGCATTTGTTAAAAACGCAGCAACCCAGTCTGCAAGATTTGCTGTTCAGCAAGTTGGATACCAACAGCCTGCCGTTTTTTATCTGGGGATCCTGCTATCTGTTGTACTGGCGTTTACAACAGCAGCGGCAGCAACAACAACAAAGTGCCTTGCTGCACCAGCAATTACAGCAGCTTGAACTACAGGCGTTACAACATCAGCTCAATCCGCACTTTACTTTTAATGCGCTGAATTCAGTTTGTGCCCTGGTCGAAGCCAAAAGATACGAGGATGCGGAACTGATGTCGGAACAACTGGCCACTTTCCTGCGGTATTCTTTTAGCAAATCGCCCGATCAACTGGTCAGACTGGAAGATGA
Organism: Rheinheimera sp. B2H12; assembly: GCF_059620065.1. Taxonomy (NCBI): domain Bacteria; kingdom Pseudomonadati; phylum Pseudomonadota; class Gammaproteobacteria; order Chromatiales; family Chromatiaceae; genus Rheinheimera; species Rheinheimera sp. B2H12. The sequence continues at coordinate 5,111,097 of NZ_CM184363.1, forward strand.
AGTGATCGCCATTGAGGCTTATCTGGCCCTGCAAAAAACCCGTTTTGGTGACAAACTGCAAGTACAATGGTCGTTGGACGACAGTCTGCAGCAACAGTGTATTCCACCTTTGTTGTTACAACCCCTGGTCGAAAACGCGGTGAAATATGCTGTAGCCGCTCGTCGGCAAGGCGCTACCATTCAAATCACAGGTCAGCGCCAGGGGCAACACTGGCAACTGGAAGTGAGTGACAATGGTCCAGGGTCAGCACAGTCACAGACCCCTCCCACCGGGTCTGGTGTGGGTCTGATGAATATCCGTAACCGGCTGCGGCAACATTTTGGCGACAACGCCAGCCTGTCGACACAAGCTTCAGCCAGCGGCTTTCTGGTCCATATCCGCTTACCCTGGCAGGAGTCCTGCTAAATGGCTGTCACCACACCAGCGCCTATCAGCAGTCGTTTCTGGTTTTTCCATCTGCTGTACTGGCTGTGTTATCTGCTGCTGAAATTCACCAATATGGCTATTATGATGCCAATGCAGGACAACGCCTCCAGTTGGCCGTTTTTATTCAGTTACAGTGGGGTGGTGCTGCTGAATATCCTGCTGACCGGCTGGCTGGCGTGGCGACTGCAACAGCATCAGGGCAGTATCAGCAGCCTGTTGCGTTGGTTATTGGTATGGTTGTTACCCTGGAGTGTCCTGATGGTATGGCTGCGGTTTGAACTGCTGCAGTTCTGGCAGTTGCCGGATGGCTATGATCACCGATTCACAACGATGATCAATACCTACCTGCTGGTGGCCTTGCCACTGGCTGGCTGGCTGACAGGTTTTTTACTGTACCAGAGTAATTTACGTTATCAGCAACAGGCACAACTGGAACAACAATTACTTAGTCAGGCCAGAACAGCCCGGCTGAAAATTTTGCGTTATCAGTTGGATCCGCATTTTATGTTTAACACCTTAAATGCGCTGAATGCGCTGATCGTCAGCCGGCAAGATCAACAAATTGAACAATTAATCGAGCAGTTATCGGTGTTCCTACGCCATTCATTGCAGGAACGGCAGGAACAACTGGTGTCACTCCAACAGGAACTCAACGCATTGCACGCCTATCTGGCTATCCAGCAATACCGTTTTGGTACCCGTTTACAGCTCGATTGGCAATTGCCACAGTTGCCGCCGCTGCAACTGCCACCCTTGCTGCTGCAACCCCTGGCTGAGTATGCCATTGCCAGCAGCGTCACCGAACAAACCGGCCCGGTCAGGCTGCAACTGACATTGTGTTATCAGCCACCAGTGCTGCACTTCAGTCTTGGCTGCGGCCCTGTGGCAGACTTGGTGCCGCGGGCTGCGCTGATTGCCATGCCTGCTGCCGACTGGCCGGAACCATTGCGGCAACTGAACGAACGCTTGCAACTGCTGTTTGGTGACATCAGTCAACTGCAGCTCAACCGCAATCATGGTTATGTACAAAGCGGATTTTGTTTACCTCTGGAGGCACTGGATGTCCGAATTGAAAGTCGTCATCGCTGATGATGAACCTTTGGCGATCAGTAATCTGAAAGCCAAATTAGCCACTTACCCGCAGTTGAATATCGTGGCTTGTTTTGATAACGGTGACGATACCCTGCAATATCTGCAACAGCAGCAGGTTGATTTAGTATTTTTAGATATTCAGATGCCGGGTCGCAAAGGTATTGAAATTTTACAGCTGTTGCAAAAAACCTCAGCGATGGCGCCACCCCTGCTGGTGCTGGTGACCGCCTATGAACATTATGCCTTGCCGGCCTTCGAGCATCTGGCCTTTGACTATTTGTTAAAACCGGTCTCCCGCCAGCGTCTGGCGCAATGCCTGCAGGATGCCGCGACCGCACTGGATAAACATAGACCGGCGCCGGTGGCAGCAGCTACAGCGCAAAAAATGCTGTTTCGCACTGGCGCCAGCAGCATGCTGCTGGATGATGGTGATATTTTGCAAATTGAAGCTGCTGGCAATTATCTGTGTGTACAGACGCTGCAACAAAGTCTGGTGATCCGCGAAACGCTCAAGGAATTGCTGCAACGGCTGCCGGGTCACTTTGTGCAGGTACACAGGTCAACGCTGGTCAATTTACATCATGTCCATCAGATTAAGCCGCATAACAATGATTACCTGCTGCGGTTATCCGATGGTAAACAAGTCACTGCATCTCGCCGCTATAAACATAACTGGCAGCAACTGTTACAGAGTCTGCCACAGTCATAACCACGGGCCACGGCGATGCCGCTGGCCCCTGCGGCACCCCCGCTTATCCGCATCATCCCAAAAGGTCAACCTGTGGCCCTGTCTGGTGCTGACAGCCAACTGCAGGCTGCCACAATAGCGCAGAGCTGGTCAGAGACCAGCATGTTCAGCCACAAGGAGAATGAATGATGTGCCATAACATGTTCCGTACTATGCACCACAAATTAATGCTGAGCTGTACCCTGCTGTTCGTGTGTCTTTCACCTCAGGTCAGCGCCAGTCAAATGACGCCACAACAAACTCAATTTGCACTGGAGATTTGCCAGTTGACCGCCAGTAACAACAGTCTGGAACTGCAACAACTGATGAAATCAGCGCGCTATAACCCTAAGCTGCTGGCCCGGCATGTCTATTGTGATGGCCAGCCGCTGCTGGAGTTTGCCAAACAACAACAGGCGGGCAAAATTGTCAGATTGCTGCAACCTGCCGCGGCGCGGGTAGCAGCCCCTTATTGATGTCCCTTATTGATGGTGCAAGGCCGCCGCAAATTGCGGCAGTGGAGCTCCGCGCTGTATCAGTTGCAGCAAACGGGCCGTCAGCTGAATTTTGGCATTATTCAGCTGACGATAATCAAAAAATGGTGTGACCAGCAGTCGTCGCTGGGGATCCACCGCAAACTCAGTATTCAGCCACTGCAATTCGGCCGTCATGCCAGTTGCCAGCAACTGCCGGGCATGGGTGCGACCGGCGATCAGTTGTAAACAACCGGTAGGCGCAGGCAACTGTGGCGCACTGAAACAAAGCGCAGTGCCTGAACCTGCTTGCAACAGCTGCTGATCACGATACTGTTGCCAGCTTTGGCCAGGGCATGGCGTCGTCAGCACGCCCGTTGGCAAGCTGCACAGCAACTTGGCATAGACATTAAAAATCTTGCGCCAGCCATTGCCACAATGCCGGTAAATTTGATCAATCTCACCCGGACTGAGCGCTAACACGCTATTGAGCTGCTGATAAGCCTCCATCGCCGGAAGTTGTGGCAGATAAACTCTGAATTGCGCAGCAGCATCGCCAAAAGCGACCATCCCTTTGTCCTCATTTCGCCTGACAAGTGGCAGATGATAAAGAAAAATGGCGGCTGTTGCCGGGTTTTTCTGCGCTTGGTCAACCAGGCTCTTGAAGACGGCGTCAGATCAAGCGACACTTCTGGCTGGATCTGCTAACAAGAGTAACCACAGATGCAACGGACCTGGCCGTTTTTTGCTGCTCGTCATCAATTATTACTGATACTTTCCATCCTCTGGCTCAGTGCCTGCAGCACTGTCGACACCCCAGCTCCCACAGTGGCGGTGCCAGCGGCAACCGAATTTCGTCCTGCCGCAGGTCCGGCCCCTTTTGTCCATCCGGTACCAGGCGCCCGCATCAGCTCGATGTTTGCCAATTACATTGTGAAAAGCCGCAACCGTAAACATCATGGCGTTGATTTTGCTGCGCCTGAAGGGACGCCGGTGTATGCCGCCAGCTCAGGCGTGGTGCTGAATGCCGATATGGGCAGTCTCAGCGACGATTTTGGTAAAGTGGTGCTGATTGAACATGGTGATAAGCTACAAAGCCTGTCGGCACATTTATCCCGTATTGATGTGCAGATTGGTGATTTTGTCCAGGCAGGCCAGCAAATTGGCCTGGTCGGCCGTACCGGCCGCACCACAGGCCCGCATCTGCATTTTGAGCTATGGCGCAATGGTTATCCGAAGGATCCACTCAGTTATTTGCCGGTTGAACGGCAAAACCCAAGACGCAACAGCCCCTGAGCGGCAGCCCGCGTTACTCAACCCGAGTCCAGGTTAATCAGCAAATTGCTGACGAAAGCTCGGGCTCTGCAACGCTTGTAACAGCAACAACAGATTCAACCTGAGGCTGCCGGCCTGTTGTACCGTAAACTGTTGTAGTTGCTGTAACCGGCGTTGATCATACCAGTCACCGGCCAGCACTAAACCATGGATCTGGCGCAGCGCCTGAATATCCAGCAATGGGTTTGCATCCAGCAATAGCAAATCAGCATCATAGCCAAGCGCAATCCGGCCGCTCTGATGTTGCCGGCCAAGATATAACGCCGCATTGCTGGTGGCGGTTTGCAGCGCCTGTAACGGTGTCAGACCTGCTTGCACATATAAGGCTAATTCGTCATGTAAGCCTGAACCGGTAAACACAAAAGAATCAGGGGCATCGGTACCAGCAATGATGTTGACGCCAAGTTGCTGTGCCTGCTTTACCTGCTGCAGTGCCAGGGCAAAAGCTTCCTGCTGCAACCAACGCCCACTGTCATCCTGGCCCCGTTTTACCATGCCTTCGGCATCCTGTTGCCACAACTGCCGCAATAGCCAGGGCACAGTGGCTAATCTGTCATCTTGTCGGAATGCCGGGTCCATCGCTTTGGCACCCAGCTGTAACGTCAACAGGGTAGGACTCCACCAACTGTCAGAAGCGGCCATCTGCTGCATTTTTTGCTGGCATAGGATGGGATCCTGGCTGTCCAGTAACTGCCGCCAGACGGCCGGCGTCAACAGTCCTTCGCGCAAAGGCTGTGCTTTATAAGGGGCCAGGGCCCGGGCACATTCAAATAAAAACAATCGGCCATGCTCCAGACTGCGCTGGCCTGCTGCCAGCACCTCAGTCAGCGGCACCAACCAGGGCTGGTGACCAGCGAGCGGCAGTTGTGCAGCCTGCGCCGCCTGACTCAGCCATTGATATTGCTGCAGACTCAGTTGTTCATAAACTTTCAGTTGATCAACGCCCAACGCCTGATAATGTTGCACCAGGGCTGTGGCATCTGCCGCACTTTGTAAGCGCAGATAAGCGGGAAACTCAGCCGGGACCTCAGCACCACCATTGATGGCAAAGCTGCTTTGCACCGGATAACGTGGGCTGCTGCGAGAGCCGGTGAGCATTTGTTGTTGCCAGCGCTGGCGATCGGCAGCACATGCCACCAGACTGTCCTGCTCCAGCATACAGCCGGACATATCCCGCACTGTCGTCACTCCGGCAGCCAGCCACAATGGGTGTTGCAGTTGAGGTGCCAGTTGCAGACTGTGGGTATGCAAATCGGCCAACCCCGGCACCAGATAGCGTCCGGCACCATCAACCTGGAACCACTGGCTGTCCGCTTGGTCGGCGGCAATATCGGCTGTGATGCGGCTGATTTTACCCTCAGCCAGCCAGACCGCCTGTGCCGGCGTCACGGTCCCGGTCAGCACATCAATCAGTTGGACATTACGCAGTAACAACGGCTGGCCCTGACTGAGCGGACCCGGTGGTGTTGCCAGCGGTAAAGCTTTCAGCAGCCATAGGCCGCCCGCCAATAACAGCAGCAAACTGACACTGCCCCAACATATTCGTCGCCACCCCCGCATGCTTATTCTCCTGTTAAGTTAGGCTGACAGCGAGCATAATTCAGCGGTTGTCAAAACGACGTCAAAGCAAGTTCAGTGTTGTGCCGGCCAACTTAAGCTGATCTCCAGCTGGGATTCTGACTCAGTCTGGGTTTGGCGTAAGGATAAACCGATCCCACAATGCTGACACAGCCGTTGTACTATGCCTAAGCCGACCCCGTATCCACTGGAATGGCGGCCCCTGGCAAACAAAGCCGCCGGTTCAGCCGGTAAACTAGCAAGCCGCATCGGGTTACTGATCAACAACTGCTGTTGGTCCGCCTGGATCCGGACTGTGCCCGGCAAACTATGGCTGCAGGCATTTTGCAGTAAATTCGCCAGGATCATCTGTAGTAATACTGCCGGCACTGCGAGCTGTAACTGGGCTGCAACCTGTAAATCCAGCACTAACTGCTGTTGCTGCAGCAATTGCCGGTGCTGAATGATCAGTTGTTCCAACAACGGCAGCAGCAGTACAGGTTGCGTGCTGGCCGGCACTGACTCTTCACGGGACAATGTCAGTAAAGTATTGATTAACTGCGTCATTTGCTGACAAGCGCCGATGATAGTCAGCACTTTTTGCTGATCTGAAGCACTCAGGTCGGCTTGCAGCTGTAATAATTCAGCGCTGCTCTGGATCAGACTGAGCGGGGTTCGCAATTCATGGCTGGCATCCCGGCTAAAGGCGCGCTCGCGCTCGACAAATTGCTGCAACCTGGCAAAAGCCTGCTCCAGCGTGCGCGCCAGTAAGCCAATTTCATTGTCCGGAAAACGCTCGGCAAACTGCGATGGTAACGGCTCTGTATGCGCGACCAGTTGTACCAGAGCCAGCAAAGGCCTGGTTGCCCTCCGGCTAAGCCACCAGCCTATCGCTGCAGCCAGCACTATCATCAGTAGCGTCACCCCGGCATAAAACCATAACATCCGGTTGCGGATCGGCCTGACCACCAACTGCTGGCTGACTTCAGTCACCAACCACAGCGGCTGTTCCAGCGCCGGGTGCTGAAAGCGAAGGACATGATAATGCCGGCCTTGCTGACCGGCGAATTCACGCCGCGTTGGACTCTCGCGGATAGCAGCGGATAAATCAGCAGGAAAATCATCATTTTGCCGGTAGAGTTGTAAAAAAGCAGACTGCGGCGGAGTGGGGCTGGCCAAGCTGAGTTGCCGTTGGCGCTCCTGTTCCAATTGATGAGAAAAAAACTGATCCTCCACAGTGTACAACAACAGCACATTGATAAAACTGAACAACAAAGCACAACAAAGCGCCAATACCATAAAGGCCCGCACTATACGTTGCGACAGACTGACCGCAGGCTTAGCGCTGTGTGGCGATGCCGCATTAAACATCATCAGCGCCGGTACTGAGTTTAAAACCAACCCCATGCACCGTCTGCAACATGGCCCAGCCAAATGGTTTGTCTAATTGTTGTCGCAGCAGATAAATATGCGCCCGCAAGGTATCGGAGTCCGGCGGATCATCACCCCACAGTTTCAGACTGAGTTCAGAACGACTGAGCACCGCCGGATAAGCTTCACATAACAACTGCAATATCTTCAGTCCGAGTGGATGCAACTCCAGCACCCGGCCCGCCCGGCGGGCCTGCCAGCGCTGACGATCGAATGTCAATTCACCGATTTCCAAAAGATAAGGCTCTGCCAGCAAGTGCCGCCGCGCTAACACTTGTAAGCGAGCCAATAATTCAGCCAGCGCAAAAGGTTTGGTCAGGTAATCATCGGCACCACTGGCAAAACCCTGTAATTTGTCCTCCAGCGTATCGCGGGCGGTCAGCATCAGCACTGGAATATGCCGATCGGCAAGAGTCCGCAGTTGTTGACACAGCTGCAAGCCATCTAAACCAGGTAACATTAAATCGAGGATAATAACATCAAAATGTTGTGCCAGCGCCAGTGCCAGCCCCTGCTGACCATTGGCGGCATAATCAGTCTGATGACCAAGCGCAGTCAGATAATCCAGAATGTTGGCCGCCAGCGCGGCTTGATCTTCAATCAACAGAATATGCATTACATCAAGTCCGACAGAACAGCCATCTTCGAACTAGCATACCAGTTGATGTGTAAAAAGCAGGTGAAAAAATAGCGCGATTGCCACTTTGTCCCTCAGGGAGCCAGGCAGCCGCGCCATCAGCTGATGCAGCTTATCAGGCGGCTGGTTTTACCATCTTGATTTTGCTGACCACATCGTCTTTAAAGCTCAGCTTGATCGCTTGTGGTACTTGCGGATACTGTTTTAACACGTCTGTCAGCATCGGATAAGTTTGCTGTAAGGTAGAGAAATCATAGCTCCACACTTCCAGACCATCTTCTGTCAGTGTTTGAGTGGCTTGACCCAGTTTCTCAGTGACATAAGCTTTGTTGGTTTTGCCAGCAGTTAAGCCTAAAGCAGAGTTCACTGCAGCATCATAAGCAGCATCTTTGGCACTATTGGCGCTTTCTTTCACAGAATCAGTCACACTGCCTTTTACCGAATCAGCAGCGGCTTTTAACCAGTCAGCTTGTACAGAAGTAGTGGCCAGAACCAGTGCAGCAACTGCAGCAATTTTAAATTTCATGATGTTTCCTTTCCATTGATCATCAGTACACAACTGGCAGAGAGCATCCCTGCCAGCGCGGCGCGCATGATAATACATTAGCGATTACAAAAAAACCGCCTTGCGGTAAATAGGGACAATTACTCACCCTGCGCGCCCGTCACCAGGCGGTCGGAAACGATAGACACAACGACGACCGTCAGCCAGCAGATGTTCAGTCCGTTCGACTTGTGCCAGAGCGGCGACACAGGCCTGAAATAACTGCAGCTCAGAACGACAGAACTGCTGACACTGACTGGCGGCGGCACAAATTGGACAGTGATGTTCGGCCAGGTACCAGCAATTGTCGCGTTTAAACACTTCCGCCAGATAACCTTCCTGCTGGCGAATTTCCGCTAATTTGCTGACTTTGCTGGCTAAATCAACACAATCTGCCAGCAATTGCTGATAATGCTGCCACTGCTGCTGTTCCCGCTGCCTGATCAACTGCTCCAGCCCCGCATCGCCAAACAATTGCCGGACGCCTTCGATCAGTTGCAGACTGACATCGGCATGCCGATCCGGGAATTGCTGATGACCAGTTGCGGTCAACTGCCAGTATTGCTGCGGACGACCGGCTTTGCCAGGCGACTCTGCCGCAACTGCCCTGACCAGCCCTTGCTCCGCCAGTGTCAGCAAGTGTTTGCGCACGCCCATCGCGGTTAGTTGCAACAAATCAGCCAGTTGCTGACTGCGCTGTGGACCCCGGGTTTTCAGCAGATAGACAATACGTTCGCTGCTGGCCATCAGACAGCCTCCTGTGCAGCATTGGCAACAGCGGGTTGTCGTTGTTGTACCAGCAATAAGCCAGTCGCCAGCCAGACGAACAAGGCACCTATCAGCAAAGTCCAACCAGCGCCCCACAAGGCAATCCAACTGCCGAGCAAGGCGGTGATGACATTGCCCGCGCACATCAGCAAGGTGAGCATGCCCATCAGCCGGCCCTGACCCAGGCTGTCGAACCGCTCGGCGCAATAGACATTAAACCAGGTGCCCATCATCGCAATCGGCACCCCGGCACCAACCAACACCAGCCAGGCAGGTACACCGCTCAGTTGCGGTAACAGCGCAATCAGGCCACCCAATAACAGCGTAGCCATGACAGCTCCGCGCAGCGCTGGATAATGCTGGCCCCAACGCGACATAGGCCCAACGCTAATAGTCACCATCACCAAACATAAAGCCGCAGTAATCAAACCAATATCACGACCACTGAATTGCTCCGCCTGCACCAACCAGAGCGGATAAAATTCATAAAAGGCATTTAAACCAATGGTATAACACAGCTGGATCAACACCACCCAGCGCAGTTGCGGTAAGCTGAGCAACTGTAGAGAATTATGCTGACCGATACTTTGCCATAAGCCTGCGGCTGAGGTGCGCCGTTGTTGCCGTGGCAACAGAAAATACACCAGCGCCAGACAAGGCAACATGGTTACAGCCGCAATCCAAAAGGGCACATCAGCCCCGGCTTGCATGCTAAAACCGCCGACTAAAGGGCCAATCAGCCAACCACCATATAATGCAGCATTGATCCAGGCAATAGCTTTGGTACGCTCCACTTGCGGATGTAAATCCGCGGCAATAGCGCGGGCGATACTAATAGAACCTTCACAGATGCCGGTCAGCAACCGGGCCAGCACAAACCATAGATATTGCTCAGCTGCAATCGCCAGCGCCGATAAACAATACCCCAGCACCGCCAGCACTAAAGCACCGAGCAATACCGGGCGGCGGCCATAACTGTCAGATAAGGCGCCAAGTACAGCACTGCCGAGCAAAATCCCCAGTGGATTGGCGGCCAGCGCCATGCCAAGTAACAAGGTAGGATCCAGCCCCAGCCAATGATTAAAAGGCGTCAGTTCAGACGCGGCAAATAACGGCGCCAGGATCGGATAAGGCAATGCCACTCCGGCCACGGACAATAAACCAATCAGGCAGACGGTCAGTAACACCAGTTGGGGGTGGGCATAACGCGGCGGTGTTGTGGCAGCTGCAGTGCTGGCCAATTCAACAGGTTCTGCACTCATAACGTGCTCCATGAAGAAATAACCGGCGCAGTATAAGCGCAACGCCATATAAATAAACAACTTTGTTTATTTATTATATTTATTCCTGCTATTCACTGAAACATGCATACCGCTATTTTTTTAAACTATTGTTTTTTATAAGAATAACTATAAAACAACAAATTTAGCCGTCTAAACATCTACAACTAATGAATGCTTAGACATTAAAAACAAGCATATTAGAATAAAAACAAAATATTCAATTCAAAAAAAGAATATTAAATTGCTAAATTTCACTTTGGTTTATTAGCGCTACTAGTTATGATGCACGCCGATGTCTGGATGGCTAAACGTTTAGCCAGCAGAACATAAAACTGTTGCTCACCGGATCACCGGAAGCCTGTCGTTGTTTATAAGGATTCCGCATCATGTTCACTCTCGTTAATGTCATCATCCTGCAGCCCAAAATGACCAGAGGCCAGGGCCGAATGTGTCCGCAACCTCCTTTCTGCTGTTGTTGTTGCTAACCAGCAGTCACTTGCGTGCTGTGCGCTGAACAGCGCTGCTGAACCCAGCCAGCTGTAGTAGCCAACCGCCTATACCGAATTTTTGGGTCTGCCAGCAGACCTGGACTGACCGTCAGTACGGTCAGGCCTTTGTATTTATTTGAGGTTTATCATGACATTTAAAGTATCTCCACTGCTGCTGGCCATCAGCAGCGCCTTTGTATTGCCTGCAGTGCAAGCGACTGAGGCCAACACGGCACCAGAGCGGATCGCCGTGACAGGTTCACATATCAAACGGGTACAGCAGGAAAATGCCACCCCTGTGCTATTTTTATCCGGTGATGAAATTCGCCAGAGCGGTAAAGTCACCCTGACGGATGTATTGCGGGATCTGACCATCAACTCCGGCAACAGCTTTGACGAACAATATACCGGCAGTTTCTCCGCCGGTTCTGCGTCGATTGGCTTACGTGGTCTCAGCCCGAAAAATACCCTGGTGCTGGTGAATGGCCAGCGGGTGTCCAGTTACGGTTTTGCCCTGAATACGCAGGATACCTTTGTTGATCTGAACGCGCTGCCGCTAAGTTCAGTCGAGCGGGTTGAAGTACTGAAAGACGGTGCCTCTGCGGTGTATGGCTCTGATGCCATTGCTGGCGTGGTCAATATTATTTTAAAACGTGAATATCAGGAAACCACCCTGAATGTTGGCGCTGGTAATGCCACTCAGGGCGGACTGGCACAATATTCGGCAGGTCTGGTGACAGGCACCGGCGATTTAGCCACTGATGGTTATAACCTCAGTGCCAGCCTGGATCTGTTTAGCCGGGACCACCTGACCGCAGATGAACGTGATTTACTGCAAAGTGGTGATTTCCGCCATTTACCAGGTGGCAAACTGTCTGGCTGGAGTTCCGCCGGTGGTGCGACGCTGGCTGACAGCAAAAATCCGCAACCGGTCAGCAACTGCCCGCAAGGCACCCAGTTACGGCCGCGCAGTGACTTCACGCCGGGTCAGGCTGGCCAGGCTTGTGCTTTTAATACTCAGCCATTTAACAGCCTGCAGCCTGACGTCACCCGCCGGCAAGCGTCAGTCACTGGCACAGTGCAGTTGAATGAGCAATGGCAAAGTGTCACTGAGTTACTGTACAGCTACAACGATTCTGCCATGTTTTTTGGCGCGCCGCTGACGCTGAGCAGTGGTCTGCGTGCCTATCAGCAGCAAAGCGGTAATCTGGTTGATATCAGCACCAGCTTACCTGTTGGGCATCCGGATAATCCGACCGCCACACCCTTGCCGTTTGAATACACGCTGTTTGATGTTGGCCCAAGGTTAAAATCGAACAATCAGATTTTCAACCGGTTGCTGACCACGCTGAAATATCAGGGTGATGACTGGGATCTGAGCCTGAATGCGCTGAAATCTTCAAGCCAGCAACGCGAATATGTAGATAACTTCGTCAATCGTTTTGAGTATGAAAAAGCACTGGCCAATGGTAGCTATCGCTTTGATGGCCGGCAGAACTCGGCGGATGTGCTTTCGAAACTGAGGTTGCAAACCCGGCGGCCAGGCCGTTATGACTTAACATCACTGAATCTGACTGCCAGTGCAGTGCTGGCCGAATTGCCTTATGGTCCGCTTGGTTTTGCCGCCGGTGCCGATCTGCGCCGGGAGAAAATGGCCGCCGGCACCTCACCCGAGGTGTTATCCGGCACTGAATTAAGACCAGCCATTAATCTGGTGGATGGCGAGCGCAAGCTGCTGGCTGGTTTTGCCGAATTCAGCCTGCCTTTGTACCAGGATTTGACCGCCAGCGTGGCTGGCCGGGCTGACCATTATGATGACTTTGGCAGTGCCTTTTCGCCAAAACTGGGCCTGCATTATGTGCTGAATGAAGACTGGCTGTTGCGTACGTCCTGGTCACGTGGCTTTCGCGCGCCAGCGCTGCCGGAAATTGCCAACAGCAATACAGTCAGTTACGGCAGCGCCATTGACCCGAAAGATCCGCAGGAACCTGGCTCACGCCGCGGTTATACCAGTCTGCGCACCGGTAACCCTGAGCTGCAACCTGAACGGTCGAACAATCTCAATGCGGGTCTGATTTGGTCGGTGACGCGCCAAACCAGCATTGGGGTGGACTGGTTCCGGATTGAACAGCAACAGATTATTGGTCCGGATAACGCGCAATATCTGCTGACCCATGAAAGCCAGTTTGCCGACCGTATCCGCCGTGACAGTCAGGGTCGGTTGCAGGTGATTAGCAACCAGTACAAAAATCAGGGCAGCCGTACCACCTCTGGTTTTGATCTGGATATCAGTCACCAGTTTGAGCTCAGTAATGGCCAGCAACTGAAGCTGAAATCGGTCTGGTCCAAACTGTTGTCGTATCAGCAGGCGCTGGTGGCGGGTCAACCGCTGCTGGAAGGGGCCGGTAATAACCAGTTCGGCGCTTTACCAGCCTGGCGCAGTAATAACAGCATCAACTGGCAACAAGGTGACTGGCAAGCCACTCTCAGTGCGGATTTTACCAGTGGTTATGATCAGGCGATTGCCACCCGGAGCACCAATCCGGGCCTGCGCAGTAAAGTGGCAAGTTACACCCAGTTCAACAGTCAGCTGAACTACCTGGGTTTTGATCGCACTGTACTGACCTTGTCGTTGCAGAATCTGCTGGATCGGGATCCACCGCTGGATGTGTCAACGGGTGGCGATTATTTCGACAGCAGTCTGTATAACCTGCGTGGCCGGCTGGTGAATCTGTCGGTGAGTTACCAGTTCTGATGCCGTTGCTTGACCTCTCCCCGGTGCAAACCGGGGAGAGTGCTTGCTGACGGGTTTGTCGGGGTCATGAGTACGCTAGTCCTGCTGTTTTGCCTTCAGGCAGGCTACCGCCAGCGTGAAGCCAACAAAAAATAACATAAAGCCCAAGGCTAAGGCACTGTAACTCATCACCGGATGAGAAAAGTTGCTGCCAAAAATCAGCCAGGCACCCACGGACATCACGGCCGGAGAAATACTGCGTTGCTCAGACCAGGCCAGCAATCTGCGCTGCACCGCCGGTACATAAGTCACCAGGACGGGGATCAGCATCAAGCCTAAGCAAAAAACATCAAATTTCGCAGTCATATTTACGGATCAGTCCTTGTAAAAAAATAATGCCCCGCCAGAGACTGTTAACATAGCAAAATTACCGCCAGCGTCAAATTCCCCCTCCACCCGTGAAATCTGTTGCAGTTGCAGATAATCAATGATGATCATCCCGTTTTTAATGACGAAAGTAACTTTGCTTGCACTCTGAAGCCAGCAGCACCTTTGATCATTTTAATGCAATGGCTTGTCATCCTGCTGTTGTGGTCAGGCATGACACTCAATAGGCTAGGGTCCAACTAGGTACAGGCACCACATTCACTGAAAGGACACGCATATGCGCCATCAAATCGCCAACTTCATCGTCTGTGTTTTGTTTCTCTGTGCAACGGCAAGGGGCCAGGCAACCGCAACGAAGCCAAGTTACGCTGAGCTGGAGCAGGCTTATTATCAAAGGCAATATAGTGTGCTGGCCAGTCAACTGAACATGTTTGATCCTGCAGATGTCAACATAGAGCTACTTACAGTTGCCCTTGCTGTGGCCACAGATCAAAAGGATAAAGAACCACAACTTGAGGCCTTGACCGCGCGTCATCCTGACAACGCGCGCGTGCGTTTTATGGCTGGCAAATTGTGGTATCAAATCAAGCAGCAGTCGAGCCTGTTTAACAAACTTGGACTGGTGGAGAAATCGAATGAAAATTATCTTATAGCCGCCAAGTTAGCACCGGACAATCCGCAATACTTAGTTGAAGCAGCCAAAGCCCTGGCAATTCAAAGTGGTTTTTTTGATACTGAAAAGCAAGCCTCAAAAGCCGTGGTCGAGAAACTGGCTCAACTTGATCAACGCAGCTACTACCTGGCGTTGATGGATTACTGGCAAAATACCCAAAACGCCGCAGCGGCAAAAAACACCATCGCCACGATCAAGGCTGATTTTCACCAAGATATGGTGCTGTTAAATCGGGCAGCAAACTTATTATGGACTTTTGCCGAGAAATCACAGGCACAACAATTGTTTGTGGCCAGTTGCAAATTAACAGCGCCAACGGCAGCACAGTTACCACTATGGCAGGATGCTTGTCTGTCCGCGGCGGATCTGGCCTTACAAAATTATGGCGACAAACAACAAGCGCTGGCAGCGCTGAATGTATTACTCAGCACAGATAAAGTCACAGATGAGCAATATGTCGGTTATTTAATGCTGCACGGCGAACTCAACCTTGCCCTGGCCGATCAGGCAACAGCATTACAGAGTTATCAGCAAGCGTTAACGTTAACAACCAAAGATTCAACCCGCAAAGATATCCGCCGGCAACTGAGTAAATTAACGAAGTGAATTTCTACCATCAAGCAACTGCGTCGTTCAGATCTCATTGCTGCCTAAGTGGCGGGTCATATCAGCCAACTCAAGCAGCATTGGAATATCTACCATGCCGTCGCGGTTTCTGACGCCCTCAGTGCGTTTGAAACCAAAGCGCAGATAGATGTGTTCAGCGTGCAACGCTGAATTGACGGTAAAACGCCCCTGATTGCCGTTGTGCAGCGCTATCCTTTGCAAAGCCAGCCACAGCTGACGGGCAAGCCCCTGTCCCTGGTAGCTGTCAGCCACAAACAGGTGATATAAATGCGAGTAATCCCGCATGCCAGCGACGGCAACTATGACATCATTCTGATCCACAGCGACCAGGTAAATATAGTTGGCCGACAAATAGCTCTCAATTTTTTGCTCCGACATCGAATCGAGCAAAATGCTCCGAACAGCGGGCTGCCAGGTGGGAGTAATATATTTGACAACTAAAGGTACAATAAGCGCGCTGATGGCCTTGGCATCAGCAATCTCTGCGGTTCTGATGTTGATACTCATGGGGATAGCGTTCGATCCTAATGTCTGCTCACTTCTGCTGAAGCGGAACCAATACAGACCATTTGAGCAAAAGTCGATGATTTAAATTCAATGAACCATGGCGCAATTGAGCTCGCCCAGCTCAACTGGGGCAGTCCGACAAGTGGCATGGTCAGATGTTTCGGCAGAGAATATTGGACTGCAACGCGTTGAACGTCAAAGTCCAACCTCAATGACGACAGCCGTTTCAGCGCAGAAACGGCCGTGCCGGCTGCTTAAGCCATTTTATAAGGCATAGCGCCTAAATAATCTTTTTTACCCACGTCAACGCCATTGTGGCGCAAAATGGCATAAGCGGTGGTGACGTGGAAATACAAATTTGGCACTGCGTGTTGCAGGGCAAATTCTTCGCCAGTCAGATATTTGCCTTCCCAACGCGGTTGCGTGATCTGACGACCGGCAGCGTCCGCCAGCATTTCAGGCGTGAAGGTCGCTAAGTAGGCCAGCGTATCAGCAATCCGTTGTTGCAACTCTGGCAGGCTGGTTTCCTGATCCTGGTGCTTTGGCGCGCTGTCAGCGACACCCGCCAGACGGGCAACACCCAGCTTGGCGGTATCGCAGGCAATTTGGACCTGACGGATCAGGTTAAACTGATCCGGCGCTAACCGGGCATTTAACAGCACTGACACATCATATTTTTTCGCCAGCGCGGCTTGCTCGGCTTTGGCCAGAATGGCGGCTAAGTTTTGTAACATTTTGCTGAACTGGACAACGGTTAAATCATAAAACATGGCGAACTCCGGCAGTGGGTGGTAATAAGCATGGGCACTGTGGCACTGTGCTGACGAACCTCTGAGATGGGGGGCTGGCGGCAAATATCAATCCGCCAACGACAAATTCACCCCAGTAATTGCAAACGACGGCGCAATTGCACTAACTCTTCACGGAGCTGCGTAATCTCGGTACTGAGCAAACCACACTGGTTGCCGAGTTGCTGCTGTAACTGACTGGCAAGCAGCTGCATTGCCTGACCAGCGGGAGTCAGGCAAATCTGCAGCGTTCGTTCGTTCTCAGGCAAACGCCGACGTGTCAGTAATCCCTGCGCTTCCAGCCGTTTAATCACCGGTGTTAAGGCCCCAGAATCAATCTGCAACTGCTCACCAATGTCTTTTAACGCCAGCGCATCTTTTTCCCACAGAATCAACATCACCAGATACTGCGGATAGGTCAGATCCAGTTGTTCTAATAAAGGTTTATAAGCTTTGGTCATTGCCAGCGAAGTGGAATACAAGGCAAAACACAGTTGTTTGTCCAACCGCAAAGCTTGTTGTTGGGCAGCCGTCAGACTAACTGGGGCTTTAGAAGAAGCAGGCTGGCTCATCAGATGGATCCGAAAACGGCGAAGTGTCGCAAGATTAATTTGTGCGAAGCGGAAGATCAATCTTTTCCGCCCACTGACGTTGTTCGGCCAGCAACAACGTCAGTGCGCAAGTCACAGCCGGGCAACGCCAGTTGTGATAAGCCGGGGCTTACAAATATTTCTGCAGGAACTGTATATAAGCCTGCTGGGCGCTGATCCGATTGGCTTTTTTAACAAAACCATGACCCTCATCCGGAAATAACAGATATTCAACCGGCACGCCCTGTTTTTTGATGGCGGCCACCATATCATCGCTTTCAGCCTGTAGTACGCGCGGATCATTGGCGCCTTGCACCACCAACACTGGTTTTTTCACTTTATCGGCATGAAATAACGGCGAAATGCGTTTCAGTCTGTCGGCATCTTTGGCTGGATCGCCCAGTTCTGCATATAAAGACTCACGATAAGACTCCCACCAGGGCGGAATACTTTGGAGCGTACGCAACCAGTTGGTGACGCCAAAAATATTAATCCCGACCTTAAATTCATCGGTAAAAGCCATCGCAGCCATGGTCAGATAACCGCCATAACTACCACCTATCACACCAATGCGATCGGTCGCAACCCAGTTCAGCGACTGCAGATACTTTTTGCCATACACAATATCCTGCAAGTCATCTTCGCCATGTTTCAAATCATCCTGATGGAAAAAGGTTTTACCATAGCCGCTGGAACCGCGGTTATTCACCGCCAACACGGCATAACCCTGATTGACCAAATGCTGGATCACCGGACTATAGCCAGTGCGCGACTGACCGCCAGGACCACCATGGATCCAAATTAAGGCTGGCACCCGCTGCTGGGCGCTGGCCTGCCGCGGCTGGTACAACAAAGCGGGGATCTGCAGGCCGTCGAAACTGGCATACCGGATCACCTGACTGGCGACCAGTTGCTGCTCATCAATGGCACTGCTCAGCGCCTGCGTCAGCCGGCTGGCCTTGGCCTCACCAATTTTCCAGACATATAAATTGGACGGACTGTTATCGGCATTCAGGTAAAAACTCAGATACTTGCTGTCAGCAGAAAACTGCACACTGCGTAAATCCCCCGCTGGCATCGGCGGTAATGGCAATTGCTGACCGGTATGCTGGTCAATAATCTGGATTTTGGTGGCAGCATCCGCATTAATGCCCACCACTTTATATTGATTATCTTTGGAAAACTCGACAAAACTGATATCCCAGTCTGCCTGCTGGTATAGCTTGTGGCTTTTGCTTGCCAGATCATAAGCAAATGCCTGACTGAATTCGGAGTTCTGATCAGAGCCGTAAATCAGTTGCTGACTATCGCGGCTAAAGCCATGGATTTGAAAACTGACATTGCCTTGATGCGGTGTCAGATGGATTGGCGATTGCTCTGGTTGTTGTAAATCAACCAGATATAAATCGTTATCCGCATTGTTGCGGTTTTTTTTCAGCGCCAGGTAGCGGCCATTGGCACTGATCGCAGCCAGCTCAAATCCGCCCGGATTGGTAAAGCTCAGACTGCGTTGATAGGTGTTGCTGTCATAGCGATACAGGTCAAAAAATTTGGCATCACGTTCATTGCTGGTCAACCACAAAGCACCATCCTGACTCCAGCCGATAAAGCCTGCTTTTAGTTGGTCGCCCGGTGTCAAATCCACCACTTTGCCGTCGGTTTCCAGCACAAAGATATG
This sequence comes from Rheinheimera sp. B2H12, assembly GCF_059620065.1. Classification (NCBI taxonomy): domain Bacteria; kingdom Pseudomonadati; phylum Pseudomonadota; class Gammaproteobacteria; order Chromatiales; family Chromatiaceae; genus Rheinheimera; species Rheinheimera sp. B2H12. The sequence continues at coordinate 5,129,843 of NZ_CM184363.1, forward strand.
ATGTAACTCATTGCCGCCCTGATCTGAGGTATAGAGGATCCGGTCATCCTGTGGAAACCAATCGAGTGGCAACAGCGCATTGCTGTCAGATTGGGTCAGTTGTTGCCAGTTTTTACCATCCAGACTGCTACGGTACAGGTTAAAAACACCAGTCTCATCGGAGGCAACCAGCAGCGCAGTGCCGTTATGATTGATTGCATTGCCGTTATAACTGCGGGTGGCATAAAACTGTTCTGGCGTATAACTGCTCGGCTGGGTTTCGACTGCTAGCGGCTCATCTTTGACATTGACCGCTGAAGGCGGCTGACCACAAGCGACCAAGGTGCTGAGCAACAATGCCAAACTGCGGCTTAACCAGCCACCACGCCACATCAAGCCATTGCATGTTTCTGCATTCATTCCATCATTCCTTTTGGTAGACCATCACAGCCAGTGATTTAATCTAAGGGACCGCAGCATAAAACACAATCTAACTGCTCAAAATACCATCAGCGCGACCGCCAAATCGGATGCTCGGCATCAGTCAGGTAGATATCATCTCGATATCACTCAAATATTATTAAATTTTTTGACTTAAAAAAAACATAAACCATACATAACTGGCGATTCATTCATCGCCTGCAGACATTATTAAAAAATTTATTTAAAAAATCTTCCAGTTAACAGGGGCCCTTATGAAATTACCTCAATACCGCTACAACACTTGCGCCATCGCAATCAGCCTGATTTTATCGGCGCCGACCGTACAGGCGCAGACCAGCAATAATCCGCAGCAAGTCGAGCGGATCCAGATCACCGGGTCAAATATCCTTCGCACTGATGCTGAAGGCGCTTTGCCGGTGACCATTATTGGCCGCGATATGCTGGATAAATCCGGTTTTGAAAATTTACAACAAGTGCTGGAGCGGCTGCCTGCAGCTGGCTCAGGCACGTTCTCAACCCGGGGCAATAGTCAGGACTCTACCGCCAACGGTGCAGCCGCCATCAGTTTACGCGGCTTTGGCGCTGACGCCACCCTGGTGCTGATCAACGGCCGTCGGGTGGCCAATAATGCGTTTGCCGAGGGTATTACCAATAACTTTGTCGACATTAATAGTATTCCGGTTGCCGCCATTGAACGGATTGATATCCTCAAAGATGGTGCTTCTGCCATTTACGGTTCAGACGCTATTGCCGGGGTGGTCAACGTGATTTTACGCAAAGATTACGTTGGCACTGAAGTCAGCTTAAGTCATGGCGGCAGCTCCGGTTACGATGAAACCAGTTTTAGCCTGATTTGGGGCACTGGCGATACCCGCAGTAATACCACAGTGATACTGGACTATTTCCATAACAGCCAATTAGACAACTTTGAACTGGGTAAATTTGGCACTGCCGACCAACGTCCTTATGGCGGCGCTGACCTGCGGTCATCCCGTGGTTATCCGGGTCGTTTCGAAGTGGATGGCAAAATTGTGGCCGATCCTGGTTGTCCGGCGGCGCAAATCGTTGGGGTCAGTTGTGTCTATGACTACGGCCCTGAATCTATCACCTTACCTGCGGCAGAACGAGTCGGCTTACTGGTGAATAGTCAGCGCCAACTCACGGACAATACTGAATTATTTCTGGAATTAGCCGCGCAGCACAATATTTCAGTCGCAGGTGGGGCCGCCACCCCGCTGGACGAAGGCGCCAGGCTGACAGTTCCGGGCAACCACCCGAATAACCCATGGAAAAAAGACATTAAAATCAGTCGTTACCGTACCGCAGATGCGGGTCCGCGCCGCTGGGACATTACCTCAGACACCCTCAGAGCCCTGGTCGGTATTCGTGGTGAATTGCAAAGTTATCGCTGGGAAGCGGCGGTTTCCAAAGGCCGCAGCAGCGCCAGCCAAACCGGTGAACGCGGTCAGGGCTGGGTCAGAACGGACTTTTTGCAAACTGAAATTAATGCCGGCCGTTACAATCCGTTTGGCGGCGTCAGCAATCCAACCGCAGTGATAGATGCCATCACCACCAGCCTGGTTCGCCGCGGCGAATCGCATTTAACCGCCGCCGATGCCCGCATCAGTGGCGAACTGTACCAACTGCCATCTGGCCCGCTTGGTATCGCAGCCGGAGTTGAATATCGCAGCGAAGATGGCCGCGATACGCCTGACGATCAATTTGTCCGCCGACTGATTTATGGCACAGAATCCGTCAGTGCTGCCGCCAGCCGTACTCAGCGTGCGGCTTATGTTGAGCTGTCGGTACCAGTGACAACCAGTCTGGAATTGCAGTTGGCGCAGCGTTATGACCGCTACAGTGATTTTGGCAGTTCAGCCAGTCCCAAAGCAGCCTTCACTTTTAAAATGACTGACACTCTGTCAGCTCGCGGCTCCTGGAGCGAAGGTTTCCGCGCCCCATCGCTGGCACAAATTGGCCTTGGTCCCTCCCAAAAATCGCAATTTTTTGTCGATACTTTTTTATGCCCGGTCGATAACAAAGCCAATCCGGCCTGTACTTCCACCGATTACACCATAGGCCTGACCGGCAATAAGGATTTAAAAGCGGAAGAATCAGAAAGCTGGAATCTCGGTTTGGTCTGGCAAGTTAATGACGCACTGGATGTTACTGCCGATGTATGGGGTGTGACACAGGAAAATAAAATTGATAAAGAACCCTACAACGACGTATTTAAAGCCGAATGCGGTAACCAGAACAGCACGCTTTGTCTGCGCCGCACACCGCTGCCAGGCCAGACGCTGGGTTTCCTCGATCGTATCAACACTATTCTGATCAATTTTAGTGAGCAAAAAGCCGAAGGCGTGGACTTGTCAGCCAACTACAAACTGGCCACCGACAACATGGGAACCATCCGCTTTGCCACTGACATCACCTATTTGCTGAATTTTGAGAAAAATGGCATCGATTATACCGGGGAGTTCAAATATCCAACCTATCGCTGGGTGCTGTCGGCAGACTGGGCTGTCAGTGAACACTGGGGACTAGCCAATTCAGTGTCTTATATTGGTGAGTTTGAGGACTACGCCACTGAAGATAAAATAGAGACGACCACCAGTCGCACTGTGGATGCCTATTATTCGCTGGACAGTCAGCTGTATTACAATGTCAGCGCAGCGCTTAAAGTCAGTGTCGGCGCCAATAATCTGCTGGATAAAGAACCGCCTTTTGCACTGGGAGATGGCAACTCAGATTTATACGGTTATGTCAGCAGTATGTATAACCCGCGTGGTCGTTATATCTACGCCAAACTGAACTATAAGTTCTAACTCTGCGGTTGGTTGTGATGCTGACTAACCTAGCTGGCATCACAACCTGAGCTTAGGTGCGGCTGAACTAGCACCTTAACGCTCCAGCCATTCACTGAGCACAATATGGGTTTTAATCCGCAGAATGGCCGGATGCGCGTCCAACTGTTCGCGGATCTGATGTAACCTGGCCACAGATCTAGCCTCAACATACACCATTAAATCAGTATCACCACTGATGCCATGACACCTTTTGACTTCAGCAATGGCCTGCAAATCTGGTATCACATCTGCGCAGCGGGCGCTGTTATGCTGGATTTCAAAATATGCGGCCACTGGCTGACTATCCTGGCGGCCCAGTAATACCTGATAACCACGAATGTCACCACTGGCTTCCAGTCGTTTCAGCCGCTCTGCCACTGCACTTCTGGACAGGCTGATTTGCTCAGCGATGGCGGATACCGGCTGTCGGGCATCCTGCAATAATGCCTGAATAATCAGCTGATCAAATTTATCCAAGCGAGACTCTCCGCTGCATTCCGTCATTTACCCGGTCAAACCAGCATAATGGCGGCGAAAACCGACATTATGCCGTGTACGTCTGCGCTAGCATAGCACCATCACTCACACTGGAATTTTATTGATGCAACACAACCCCCAACTCGGCTTATGGCAAGGTGCCGCGCTACTGGCCACCACTTTGCTTGGGACCGGCGTATTTATTTTGCCGCAACTCACGCTGAGTCTGGCCGGTTCAGCTGGCGTCTGGGCCTGGCTGCTGCTGACCGTACTGGCGATTCCAATCACTTTTGTGTTTGCCGCGCTGGCCCGCGTGCTGCCACACGCGGCCGGACCGGCACATTTTGTCGGCGAAGCTTTTGGTACTCTGGCCGGACGTATCACCGGCCTGTTGTTTGTGCTGGTGGTGCCACTTGGCGCTTCTGCGGCTTTGATGATGACCTATTCATTTGCCGCACCACTGCTGCAACAACTTGGACTGGACGCCAACCGCTGGCAGTTGCCGTTTGAACTGGCGTTATTAGTGCTGTTGTGGCTGCTGAACCGGCGCGGTCTGCAATTGTCTGCCAGATTACAGTTGGGGCTGACGCTGGCGATAGTTAGCACAGTGTTGCTGATGTTTGCCGCTTTTTTCCTGTCAGCACCAGCAGTCCCCGCCAGCCAGTTGCCATCTGGCAGCACAGCGCCTTTTTCAGCCGGCCTGGCCGGTTTTAGCGCCGCACTGGCACTTGGGTTCTGGAGCTTTCTCGGTGTGGAAGCAATGACTCATCTGGCACAGGATTTTCGTGATCCGCGCCGGCATTTAATCCCGGCCTTGCTGCTCGGCTTGCTGGTGGTAGGCTTTATTTATCTGGGTTGTAGTTATTTATTACTGATGCTGACGACATCGGATCCAGCCCATCCCAACCAGCAGCTGAGTATGGCGGCAGCTTTTGATTTGTTGTTTGGCGGTGGCGGCAACTGGCTGATTGGACTGCTGGGCCTGGCCAGTGGTTTGGCGACCGTGAATGTGTACACCGCCAGCGTCGCCCGACTCAGTTGGAGCTTTGCGCAACAAGGGGTACTACCAGCACAGCTGCAACAACTGAATAGCTATCAGGTGCCGGAACTGGCACTGCGTTGTATTTTGTTATTAATGGCGTTGGTATTATGTGGTTCAGCCTGGCTGCAGGCAGGCCTGGAGCATCTGATTGGCTGGGTCAATGGGGTCTTTGTGCTGATTTATACTGGCAGCATGGCCGCCGCAATACGACTACTCGATCGCCGTTATCATTGGATCAGCGCCTTGAGTTTACTGCTATGCCTAGCGCTGGCCTGGGTGCTGGGCAGTGCGATGAGTTATGCCTTGTTGATTATTCTGCTCAGCGCGCCGCTGTTGTGGTGGCAACAACATTGGTTACTGCGCCAGCGTTGATAACAGCAGCAAAGGGGTCGGCATCAGCAAGTACCGACCCGTCAGTCACTTTATTTGGCGGCAGTTTTGTTCAATTCTATCTGACTGCGCATCATAATTGCCTGCTGATCAACATCCAGACTGATGCCAAGTTTCATCTGATTGCCGGACAACTGTTGTAATTCCGCTGGCACCGGCTCACCTGTGGCGGCCATCGCAGCTTCCAGCGTTTGGAAAAACTGACCGTAGTCCATACCAAAACTCAGCAGACCATTTTTCTCCAGCGGTTCAGCAGCCACAGCAACCGACTGCGCTTTGGCTTTGTCACCGACATAAAGCAGTAAATGGGAGTCAGACATCGCCAGTTGCGGTTTTAGCCCTAACACTGCCACTTCCGGGATCAGACTGGCCAGATCCAGCTCTTCGCCGGCGGCAGGTAATGGGGTCGAAGCCAACGGCGGATATAATGCTTTTAAGCCTTCAAAAAAAGTCCGGGCATTGGCGGCAGAAACGGTCACCAGCGCATCCGCATTTTTCAGATTGCTGCTGGCCGCATCCAGCTCAACCCCATTGATAGTGACGGAAATACCTTGCAATCCGCTGGCCATGCCAGCCATCGCCAGCGCCGCCAGTGGATTTTGCTGTTGCATCTGTTGCTGAATTTCCGCCAATGGCTGACAGCTGTAAGCGGGTTCTGTCAGACCGGCCCAGATTTTACCTAAAGACGGCGCTAACTGTGCCACATCCAAACCCAGCGCAGTGTAGAACAAGGCCGGTTGGGCCGGGTTCAGCGTATGTGCCGGTAAAAACCCACGTAACGCCGCCAGTTGTGTCAGCGTCTCTTTGTTTTCAGTCGGGATCAGCATCCGACCGGCCACTTTAATCAGCGCCGGGTTACTGAGATCAAATTTGCTGTCCATAAACAAACCAGGCCAGCTTTTGGTGATCGACGCGATATCCGTCTTACAAGAGTCCGAGCGCCAATCTGCCAGCGCTACGCCCAGTTCAGTTCCTGCCAGCGTCTGCAGGTTTTGCGCCAGCCGGTTGCCATCGGTGCTGACCAGTGCTTTGCTAAGCTGTTCAGAACTGACATAGGCGAAAGCGCCATGATCAAGCTGGTATTTGCGCTGAATGTCAGCCAAATAACTGGTATTAGCCAAACTTTGTTCTGGTTTCTCTGCCTGCAGCACTAACGCCAGATGTTTGGCATCCAATTGGTCGGAACTCAGTGTCAGCGTGGCCCAGCCTTGTTGCACTGTCACCAGTAAGTCCAGCGTCAGCGCTTCCTGACTAAACCGGTACTGGCGGTATTTAATCTGATTTAATTGCTGCGCCACATGCGAGAAGCCACTGCTTTTTTCTGCCTGATCAAATAACTGCCAGAATGCAGCTTCGTCCGCCAATTCAATTTTGAACACCGGCGACACCCCAACCATGTACATCAGACTACGCATTTGTCCTTTAATACCAGTACTGCTGGTCAAGCTGGCAGGATCTGCTATTGCTTTCATATAAGACTGCAACAAATCCAGTAAAAACTTCTGCTGACTGTCGCTGGCATCCGCCGACATCTGGCTGAACAATTGCTGCATCTGGGCATCATAATATTGCGGCCCCATGCCGAGACTTGACAAATAGCTGGTTAAATCAACAGGCGCCGCCTGCACCGAAAACATCACAGTATCAGCCGGTACGTAGTCCAGCCCAGGGATATCGGCCTGACTGGCCGATTTGCTACCAAATTGATAATAAGCCAAGGCTCCGGCAGCAATCACAGCAACAGCGACTAAGGTCTTACGCATTTATGCACTCCTTTTCAATAAAACTATGGCAAGACCAGGCTCGCCCCATCCGCCTCTGGGCGGTGACAGCGCCTAACTCGCAGACAAACTATTTTGTACCCATGCCTTAGGCATGCACTGCGGGAGCCGTCATGGCCAGCGCCAGTGCTTCCGCCACTTTGATACCATCAATGCCCGCCGATAAAATACCACCGGCATAACCGGCACCTTCGCCGGCTGGGTATAAACCTTTGATGTTCAAACTCTGAAAGTCAGCGCCGCGTTTGATACAAATGGGCGACGATGTCCGGGTTTCGACACCTGTTAATAAACCTTCCGGCCGGGCAAAACCTTTAATTTGCTGATCAAAAGCCGGGATCGCTTCCCGAATGGCGGCAATGGCAAAATCCGGCAATACGGTGGATAAATCCGTCAGCGTCACCCCCGGCGTATAAGAAGGTAATACATCGCCGAACTCAGCGGAAGCTTTACCTGCCAGGAAATCGCCGATCAGTTGGGCTGGCGCATCATAGCTACTGCCTCCCAACACAAAAGCCTGCGCTTCCAGTTTGCGCTGTAATTCAATCCCTGCCAACGGATGCCCAGGGTAATCCCGCTCCGGATCTATCCCGACCACAATAGCACTGTTGGCATTACGCTCGTTGCGGGAATATTGACTCATGCCATTGGTGACCACCCGGCCTTCTTCAGAAGTTGCCGCCACCACAGTGCCGCCCGGGCACATACAGAAGCTGTACACAGTTCTGTCATTGCTGCAGTGGTGCACCAGTTTATAATCCGCCGCACCCAAAATCGGGTTACCGGCATTCGGACCAAAGCGACATTCATCAATCATCGACTGGCGGTGCTCAATCCGAAAACCAATCGAGAAAGGTTTGGCTTCGATGTAGACACCCCGCTGATACAACATTTCAAAAGTGTCGCGCGCACTATGTCCCACCGCCAGTACCACATGGCGACAGGCCAGTTGCTCACCCGTCGACAGGGTTAACCCCGTCAACTGACCGTCTTCGATCCGGACATCATCCACTCGGGTGCTAAAACGAATTTCACCACCCAAGGCCTCAATAGTGGCGCGCATTTTTTCCACCATACCGACCAGTTTATAGGTGCCGATATGCGGTTTGCTGACATACATAATTTCATCTGGCGCACCAGCTGCGACAAACTCACTCATCACTTTACGGCCATAATGTTTCGGATCTTTCACCTGACTGTACAGTTTGCCATCAGAGAAAGTACCGGCGCCACCTTCGCCAAACTGGACATTGGATTCGGTATTCAGCGGTTTTTTCCGCCAGAAACCAAAGGTATCTTTGGTACGTTCCCGCACTTCTTTACCCCGTTCCAGAATAATGGGTTTAAAACCCATCTGCGCCAGCAATAAACCGGCAAACAGACCACAGGGACCCAGCCCGATGACCACAGGTCTTTCCTGCAGGTCGGCCGGAGCCTGCGCTACATAGTGATAGCTGGTGTCAGGTGAGACTTTGACATGCGGATCTTTGGCAAATTTTTTCAACAGCGCAGCTTCTTGCTCGACCACCACATCCAGGGTGTAAATCAGTTGAATGTCCGTTTTTTTCCGAGCGTCATAACCGCGCTTGAACATGGTAACACTATGTAACTGTTCGGGTTTAATCTGCAACTTGCTGACAATAGCTGCAGATAAAGCAGCCTCATCATGGTTCAGCGGTAATTTAATTTCGGTTAAACGGATCATACAAAGTCCTGTCGGTGTCTTTGCCGGTTGCAGCTCCGGCTCACAAGAAGGTGGATACTATGCTGCTGGTTGTCGGCTATTTTACGCGAAAATCATGCTTTAGGTGGCAAAAAACCAGTTTTAACGCCACTGAACGGCTGGAAGCTGACTAAAATCAGCACTCAACTTGTATTTTTGCCGCTATTCCGTACAATCCGCGGTTTTTAGCGTTGTTCAGATCGGAGGCCGTTATGGCGTTTGTCGTCACCGACAACTGTATCAAATGTAAATACACCGACTGTGTCGCGGTCTGCCCGGTCGACGCTTTTTTTGCCGGCCCCAATTTTCTGGCCATTAGTCCGGTCATTTGCATCGATTGTGGCCTGTGCCAACCTGAATGTCCGGCCGAAGCCATTTTCCAGCAGGATGCGGTGCCAGCCGAGCAACAAGTTTTTATCGAACTAAATGCCGAGCTGGCGTTGGTTTGGCCGAATATCACCACAGTCCAGCCAGCACCGGCCGACGCCGATGTCTGGAATGGGGTGCCGGATAAACTGCCCTATCTGGAAAGCTGAATCAGCCGCTTGCCACTTCAAACAATTGCTGCTCCAGCGTTTGCCCCTGACTAAGGCTGCGATAAAACCAGCCTTGTTGCCGCAACAAGGTCAACACAGTGATATCCAGCGCAACCGCCTGGCTTTTATCGTAATAAATGGCAAACTCATTTTTCTGCGGCTGTTCGACCCGTAATACCCCGGTTAATTGCTGCAAAGCGGTTTTGACGCGGGCACTATCCGCCTGTTCCAACAGTAAATTCAGATAACCAGTCGCAGCGGCATGTTGTTGCTGCTGTTGTTGTGTCAGTGAATGCTGCTGAAGTTTGCCATGCTCCAGATACAGCACAGTGCCACAGAGCCGTTCCAGCTCAAAAATATTGTGTGAACTGATAACAAAGGTCGCCTGCTCACTGAGTTTGGCAATCAACTGTCTGATCTGTAATGCATTTGCCGGGTCCAATCCGGCGGTGGGTTCATCCAGCAACACCAGTTCGGGCTGACCTAATAAAGCTTGCGCAATCGCCACTCTTTTGCGCATACCATGACTGAGCATGGTGGCTTTTGCATTTGCATACTCATTCAAATCAACCAGTTGTAATACTCTATTGGCTTCACTTTGGGCTGTAGCTTTATTCATGCCCTGCAATTGGCCGTATAACTGCAGCTGACGGTTCAGCGAAAAGACCGGATCAAGCTGAGCATCCTGCGGTAGTGCACTGACTTTACCAAATAGCGCTGCAGAGCCTGGTTGCTGACCAAACAACTGTATCTGACCGCTGTCTGGGGTTAAATAACCACATAAGATGCTGAATAGGGTGGTTTTACCGGCTCCATTCGGCCCAATCAGCGCCACAGGTTCGCCAGCATGTACCGTAAAATTCAACTGATCCAATACCGTTTTGCTGCCAAATTTTTTTACCAGACTGCGGGCTTCTATCAGAACCTGGCTCATAATGCTTTCCTTTTCAGCACCGACCAGCCAAGGGTCAGCAAGACTGCGGTTTGTAATAAGGGTAACCAAGCCAGCTGTAATGTGCTCCAGCCGGCTGTTGCCAGTAATTGTGGTAGTTGAGCGCCGGGCAGATAATCCAGACTCGTTAACACAACCGGCAGGTAGATCCCAACCCAGTGAATCAATCCTAATATCAACCCTGCAGCAACAATCACCAGACTGACCGCCAGCCGGGCCGATTTGGCCAGTGCTGATGCCACCGCCATCAGTGCAACAAAGGGCAACAGCACCAACAACAGATTCAAGGCAATAATCAAGGTGGCCTCTATAATGGCCAACGACAAATACCCTTGCCGCCACCAGCCCATCAACAGGGTGGCCAGTAAAGAACCACTCATCAGCAGCATTTGAGCGATCAGTTGACCAAAAAACCGGCCAAAAAAGATCGCACTGCGACTGGCTCTGAGCGATAAAAATCGCAAAGTGCCACGACTACAATCACTGCTGGTCTGATCGGCACAACAAAACAACACCAGCAACGGCAACAACACCAGGCTGAGCAACCAATACACCACATATTCCGGCAATGGCCAGGTCAGTACTTGCTGCATTCCTGCCATGCCAAACAATTGATTCAGCATTAACAATGTTTCTGGTTGCTGCAACTTGACTGCAGCTTTCAGAATTGGAAATCGCAGGATCACAAACCAAATCACGACAAAAGCGGCCATCATCAGCCAACCACGTCGGGTGCCAAATAAGCGAACTAATTCAAAACGGGCCAGTAGCCAGCTTTGGCGCCAGAATAATGCAGAAGCCATCGGGTCGTCCTTCATAAAAATGTTGCTTACGTTGTGCAACTTTGGCACCAAAATAAATGTATTTAAAATTCAAATGGATAGATTCATCAGCTTGCACTATGTTGATGAAATTGACTATTTATTAGTGAAGATATCAGCAGCGGGGTAATTTTTGAACTTGAACTTAAGCAGGTAATAACCCAGCCAGGAAAATAACAGACAGAGTGGCACCCAACGCAGTTTCTGCGGCAGTTGCAGTTGCGGGCAGGTTAACACCAGCAGCACAGGCACATACCAGCCATAAACTGCGACAATAATCCAACCAAAAACGGAAAAATCCGGCAAAAGTTCCATCCTGCCACCTGTGAGGTTCCCTGTTATTCCAGCAACAGTCTAGGTTGCTGCGGACAATAACTCAACAACAAAAAACAATAAAGTTACAAATGTTATGTTTTGTAATTTAATCAAGTTATCAGGTTATAACTGTCAAGGGAGGAAAACACAGCCTGCACCTGCCGCCTGAGGATGACAAAACAGGCACAGGCCGGCTGTGGAGAGAGAGCTGTTGGATGCTGTTAAAGGGCAGCACCACACAAATGTTAGCGCTTACATTTATACCTGATCTGCCGGTAAAAGCCAATGGCTGTCGGCAGCAACACTGATGGCCGGGCCGCAGCGACCATCACACCACTGTTGCACTTAACATCGGTGCCGTCGGTACAAAAAACCAACCACTAGTGCAAAAAAACGGCAAACAGTTCATTGCCGGGCCTTTTCGGCCGCATTTTCATCCGCTTTTACTGCATTTTTATATAGAATCCGCGCCCCCGCAGGCTGGGGAAGATATTTTCCGATTAAGGTACTAAATACTGAGCGCAGCCAAGCAAAGTGGCAGCATTCGATCATTTGAGGTGTACATGTTCCGTCGTCCATTATTAACGCAAGCCATCAGGCTTAGTCTGACTTCTGCTGTCGCCATCAGTGCGGCCCTGAGCTCCACTGCTGCGGCCCAACAAGCCAATAGTGCCGAACAAGTTGAGCGTGTGCAGATCACCGGCTCCCGCATTTTCCGCGAAGGTGCAATTTCTCAGGCACCCGTGACTGCGATCAGCGGTAAAGATCTAATGGAAACCGGAGCGCTGAACATCGGTGAAGCGTTAAATGAACTGCCAGCACTGGCGTCTACGTTTTCTATGGCAAACTCTGGCAACTACATCGGCACCGCCGGTTTAAACCTGCTGGATTTACGTGGTATGGGGGCATCCCGCACCCTGGTGCTGGTCAATGGTAAACGCCACGTCGCCAGTAGTGCCGGCTCTGCCTCAGTTGATACCAACACCATTCCAACCGCATGGGTGGAAAGTGTTGAAATTATTACCGGTGGCGCCTCTGCTATTTATGGTGCTGATGCCGTGACAGGTGTCGTCAACTTTAAACTGAAAAAAGACATTCAGGGCCTGGACGTTTCCGCCACAGCGGGTAAAGCCAACGACAATCCTTACCACAATGAAAAATTTACCTTCTCTTATGGTCAGGACATCGCTGATGGCGATGGTAACTTGGCCTTTGCCGCTGAATTTGCCAGCCAGAACAACATCAATGCGCTGGACCGCAGCCAAACCCGCACGCCTTATGCTGCAGTGCCAAACCCACTGAATAAAGACAAAAAAGATGCCAATGGCAATACTATTCATGATGGCATTCCAGATCAGTTAGTCACCGCCAATACTGGTTACTACGATTCGCTCAATCAGGGCAATTTTTACCTGAACGACCATTGGTATCTGTTTAATGATGACAGTTCAGTACGGTTACAGAACTTAGGTACAGCCTATCCATCGAAAGGCCTTTGCACCGATTGTGACTTTATTAACCTGCGTGAATACGAAGACTTACAACCACAATTTGATCGCTACAACCTGAACCTGAAAGCCGATTATGATCTGAACAGCGATCTAAACCTGTCAGCCTCTGCCAAACATGTGGTCTCAAAAGGCAATGCAGAAAACCAGCCGTCATTTTTCTGGGCCGACGAATCGTTAGAGATTAAAGCTGACAACGCCTATATGACCGACAGCCTGCGCCAGTTAATGACTGCTAATGGGGTGTCAGAAATTTATGTGGCCCGTTACAACAAAGATGCTGGTCAGCGTATTGAGAAAAATACCAGAACCACCAATCAGTTTAATCTGGTGCTGAGTGGTCAACTGAATGATGACTGGAGCTTTGAAAGTTTTGCCACCCATGGCGAGACCAAGCTGGAACAAATCAACCTGAACAACCTGATTAAGAATAACTTTTTCCAGTCCGTTGATGCAGTAAAAGATGCCAGTGGCAATATTGTCTGCCGTGATGCCGCAGCCCGTGCTGCTGGTTGTGTGCCAACCTCAATATTCGGTCAGACCGCCATTAACGCACCAGCGCGGCGCTGGTTTAACACCACGTCAATTACCGAAAGCACAATTGAGCAACAAGTGGCGGGTGTTAACCTGGCCAATAGCGCGTTGTTTGAATTGCCTGCCGGTAACGTCGGGGTTGCGGCAGGCGTTGAATACCGGCACGAACAAAGCGATAGCATCCCTGACGCTTTTGCAGCCACTGGCGCCACCTTCTTAAATGCCATTCAGGAAACTCATGGCAAATTTAACGTCAAAGAAGTGTTTGCTGAAACCACTATTCCATTGCTGGCCGATTTGCCTTATGTGCAGGATCTGAGTCTGAATGCTGCAGTGCGTTATGCCGATTACAGCACTATTGGCGATGCCACCAGTTGGAAAACCGGTTTGGACTGGACTTTGACCGATGAACTGCGGTTCAGAGGGACCTATTCAGTGGCACTGCGGGCACCCAATATTGGCGAGCTGTTTTCACCACTGAGCCAAACCTTCTTTGGCGGTCTGAATGATCCTTGTGATGCTAAATACAACCAAAGTGCAACCCGCGTCAGTAACTGCGCCCAACTAGGGATCCCGGCTGACTTTGTGGCCACCGCAACCGGAGCTTCGATTGATGGCATGAACGGCGGCAATATGGCACTCAAACCAGAAGAATCAGACAGCTATACCTTAGGTTTTGTTTATCAACCTGAGTTAGTGGAGAACCTGACGCTGACGGTTGACTACTGGTCAATTGAGATTGAAGATGCCATCGATGAAGTTTCGGCGCAGAACATTCTGAATAAATGTGTCGATTCCGCCAATGGGTTAAATCAACAGTTCTGTGCACTGGTAAGGCGTGATGCCAATAAACAAATCCGTTTTATCACTTCAACGTCACAAAACGTCGCGGCACAAACAGCTGAAGGCGTCGATTTTGAAGTCGGTTATGACTTTGATGCGCTTGGCGGCAATATCAAAACCAAGCTGATTGGCACTTACCTGGATTCCCGTAAATCTTATTCGTTCCAGAACAGCCCGGACGAATTTGAAGAAAACGCCGGCACTGAAGGTGAGGCAATCTGGCAAGAAAACTTCAGCCTGGCTTATCGCTATGATGCCTGGACTGCAAGCTGGAAAACCCGCCATTTAAGCGGTGTCAGCCTGTATAACTTGCAGCAACTGGCCATCAACCCGGATCCTTCCGACCAGATGGCTTACGGCAGCTACTTTATCAGTGATATCAGCTTAGGCTATCAGTTTGGCAACGGCGTGAGCTGGACTGTCGGCATCGACAACCTGTTTGATCGGAATTTACCAGGTGTCGCCACTGGTACGAGCGAAGGTTCGGCCAGCTATGACAACATTGGTCAATTCTTCTATACCACGGTGTCCTTTAAGATGTAACGCTGCATCACAAGTGATGCTCTGAGGGCAGCCAGTCAGGCTGCCCTTTTTATTTGTGTCTTTAACCACAGGCACGCCAGACACTGTCAGAGCGGTTAGCAGAATAATCACTAACTCAGAACTTTCTGTTGTAAGAAGATGGCTATACCTCCAGGTGTTTACGCATCCGGCCGCACACACAAACAAAGAAACAATAACTTAAATATCAACAACATAATCTAGAGTCCTCTCAATTCGATACCAGCCACAGTTACATCAACCCATCTTGTGACTCACAAAAAAGCAGGCTATGTGACACGGCTACAAATCTAGCCATCCGCTTATATCATTTAATACTTAAACAGAGATTTTCAGTCATTTTTTAATGTGATTTGCTCTGCTTAAATGCCACCTATTCTAAGCCACAGTCACCTGATTGCCAGGCTTCACCTGAATTGCCGGAGTTTGAAATGTCGATCATCAGTGCTACAGCTGCGATGTTACCTGTGTTGGATTTAACACAATTGCAGGGCGATGCCGCAGCACAGGCCGCCTTTTTGCAACAACTGCGTCAAGCCGCCCGCGATGTTGGTTTTTTTTATCTGGTAGGTCACGGCATTCCACTGCAGCGCCAGCAACAGATCCTTGCACTAGCCAAACAGTTTTTTGCCTTACCACCAGCGGCCAAGCAGGCAGTGCAAATGCTCAATTCACCGCATTTTCGTGGTTACACCGGCGTTGCCGGCGAACTGACCTTAGGCCAGCCGGACCAGCGTGAACAATTTGATATTATGCGTGAAGATATTGTCAGTGGCCTGGCCGAACCCGCAGTCGCCTGGCGTCGGCTGATTGGTCCCAATCAATGGCCAGCCCAACTTCCTGCTTTTAAAGATGAAATGCTGCAGTGGCAGCAGCAATTATCCGACGTCACTGTCCACTTACTGCAGGCTCTGATGCGATCGTTGCAACTACCGGCAGACGCCCTGCACAGCACCATAGCAGCAGGTCCCTATCAGCATATGAAACTGATCCGCTACCCTGGTCAGCCAGCAGGCAGCAGCAAACAAGGGGTGGGGGCGCATAAAGATCCCGGTTATCTGACCCTAGTGCTGCAAGATCAACATGCTGGTCTGGAAGTGCATACCGAAAGCGGATGGATCAGTGTGGCGCCGATGTCTGGCGCTTTTGTGGTGAATATCGGCGAACTGCTGGAACTGGCTTCGAATGGTTATCTAAAAGCCACTTTACATCGGGTGACCAGTCCAGCCAGTCAGCAGCAACGTTTTTCCTGCGCCTTTTTTATGGCGGCGCAACTGGATGCCGTGGTGCCATTACTGGCGCTGCCGCCTGAACTCGCCGCCGAAGCCAAGGGACCCGCTTCTGATCCACTCAATCCACTGTTTTATCAGGTCGGCCAGAACGTGCTAAAAGGCCGGTTACGCTCACACCGGGATGTGGCGGCCAGTCATTATGCCGATCAACTAATGCTGGTGGGTTAAATAAAATTTATCCAGTAGCAAGCCACCGGAGCAGCAACCCATAACGCTGCCCGTCCGGATGGCTTTGCTTTCCGACTAAAACGCGGCAGGCTGCTATTTTCTGACGGCAGTGCCGCTGTGGTCACCAAGTTGTTGCCTGCGGGCAACTTTTTTCACAGGTAGTTTGATGAAATTCCGTACCCTTGCCATTCATGCCGGTCAACAACCGGATCCAAGCACCGGCGCTTTAAATACGCCGGTCTATCTAACCAGTACCTTCAGTTATGGTACAGCTGCCGAAGGTCAGGCCCGCTTTGCCGGGCAAAACCCCGGTTATATCTACAGCCGGATGGGCAATCCGACCTCCAGCGCGCTGGAGCAAAAGCTGGCGGCGATGGAAGGGGCAGATGAAGCTGTGGTCGTTGCCAGCGGGATGGCGGCTATCAGCAGTATTCTGTATGCCCTGACGCAACAAGGGGATGAGGTCGCTTTTATTGATCCTGTGTATGGCGGTACTGACGCCTTTTTGCGCAATACCCTGATCCGGGCAGGCGTCACTGTCACCAGCTATAGCAGTGATGATGATTTTGTACAAAACCATAACCCGAATACCCGATTAGTGTTGTGGGAACCTATCACCAATCCAACCTTAAAAGTGATCGATAGCCGTAAAGTGGTCGCGGTTGCCCGCAGCATTGGCGCTATCACCGTCTGTGACAATACCTTTTTAACACCTTATTTATTCCGGCCACTTGAGCTTGGTGTGGATGTGGTGATGCACAGCGGCACTAAATATCTGTGTGGCCACGGCGATATCATTGCCGGGGTGATTGCTGGCAATGGTCCGATGATCCAACGCATCCGGACTATTGCATTGAAACATATAGGCGCGCCGATGGGCCCACAAGAAGCTTATTTACTGCAACGTGGCGTGAAAACCCTGCCACTACGGATGGATGCTCATCTGGCTGCTGCGCAGCAGGTAGCTGAATTTCTGGCGCAACATCCGAAAGTGGAAAAAGTCTTTTTTCCGGGCCTGCCTGCCCATCCGGGTCATCAGGTGATTCAAGAAACTGCCAGTGGATTTGGCGGTATGGTGGCGTTGGAGCTGGCTGGCGGTTTTGCCAGCGCCGCGCTGTTATTAGATCATTTGCAGTTATTTGCCCAGGCAGTCAGTCTGGGCGATTTGGAAAGCCTGGCTTGCCATCCGGCGTCGACCACTCATGCGGCAATGACCGCTGACGATCGTGTCAAAGCCGGCGTCAGCGATAAACTGGTGAGGCTTAGTATCGGTGTCGAAGATGCAACAGATCTGATCGCTGACCTGACTCAGGCGCTGGCTTTACTGCCATAACCTGCACTTGCCTCAGCAGTTGCCAGCTTCGCTTTGGCAACTGCTGAGGATACAACATCTGCATTCACTGCTGGCTCAACAGCAGCCACAGTTTTTTTTCGACCGCATTAAACTATTGTGCAGCCGGCACCGACCTAGTGATAACCAGATGCAATTGAGTTATGGAGTCACCTGATGTCTGCTGAACCTGAACAACCCTTGATCCCCTTACCCGGATTTAATCAACTGCTGGCGGCTTTGCTGTGGCTCAGTCTGCTGATGTTATTGCTCCCATGGTGTCTGAGCCCTTTTCAGGCCGATTTCAGCCGCTTCAGTTTTGAATTGCCACAACAACTGCACTATCTGCAAATGGAATTATCACTGCAGATAGAACTATTGCTGCAGACTGAAAGGCAATCGGGCCAACAACACACCAACTAATTGTTGCAAAATTGTCAGTGAAAGTCAGTGAACTGTTGTGTTACCATCAAAATGGCTCTGCCGTGTGCGAATCGGCGTTAGCACCATGTTCTGCTCTGGCAGAATCGCAACCAGCTTTTGATGGAACCGCAGTATGTCGTTGCAACAACCAGTGCAACTGGGCGAATTTATCCTTTGTCCGGTCAACCAGCATTTAGAAATCGGCGCCAAACGCATCCCGCTGGAACCAAAGGTCTATCAGGTTTTATGCTATTTACTCAGTCAGCAGCAACGTTTTGTCAGTCTGGAAGAGTTACATCAGCAGGTGTGGGCTGGCCGCGTGGTCAGTGATACTGCGGTGCGGCGCAGTATCAGTAAACTCAGAACGGCATTTCAGGATCAACAGGAGCCTGCCCGTTATATCCAGTCAGCCGCCAAACGCGGTTATCGCTGGTTGGTGCCGGTAGTGCCAGTGATGACTGACGTCATTGCTGACACTAAGGCGGCGCTGCCAGCTAGCGATGAGCCGCAGGACCAGCCGGAGCCAACGACCAGCAAAGCCGCCAGCCCCAGTCAGACGACAAATCTGGCACCAGGCAGGGCCAAAGTCTGGCGGCATTGGCGTTGGCTGTTACTGTTATTACCACTGCCTTTGCTGTGGTGGTATTGGCAACAACAGCCATTCTGGCACTGGCAAGCGGCCTTGCCCGTGCTGGAAGGTGAAAAACTGTCAATGGATCTTAATCCGGATCAGAGCCAGCTGATATTTACCAGTAATGCCGCTAATCATATAGGTCAGGAAATTTACCATTACCACAGACGAAGTGGTGTGTTGCAACAACTGACCTCTGGTGACAACCACATCATGCATGCGGCTTTTGCCAAAGATGGCAAATCCTTGTTTTATCACAATTATAAAAATAAATATTACGAGCTTTTTCAACAAGATATCAACGAGTCCGGTCAGTTGACCGGCACACCCCGACAGCTACTTTCCGGTTATGATGTGATGCTGGATATTCAACCGCAACCGGACCAACAGTCGCTGTTATTAAATCTGGGCAGCAAAAATGGTAAAGCTGAACAATCGCAAATCCAACGGCTGGATCTGCGTAGCGGTGCACTGACTGCAGTGACCAGCAGCATGATAGCTGGCGTACACGATACCGCTTTTGCCGTTTCAGCCGATCAACAACGACTGGTATTTCAGCGGATAATTCCAGGGCAACAGGCGATGTTGATGGTGCAGGATTTAACCAAAGGCACTGTGTTGCAACAACTGAGTTATCCAAGCCGAATTTTTGATTTACATTGGCTGTCTGAGCAACGTGTCTTGATCCTGGATGAAGAAGCCTTTGCGATTTTTGACCTGGCCACACAAAAGCGCCAGCCAGTCGAAACCAATACACTGCCGGATCAAGTTTCCGGCAAAGGTCTGAGCCGGACGCTATTGCCATTGGCGGAGCAACAATGGCTGGCTTTTCGCCATAGCGGGGATTTAAGTAAAATGCTGTTTCAACAGGGGAACATTGGTGCCTTGACCGAGCGCACCTTGATCCACACCCCGGCGTTTAGCAAAAATATTTATTTTGCCCAGCAACCACAGCAATTATTTTTGCATCTGCAGCAAGATGATGTACAACAATTTTTGCTGCAACAGCCAGATGGCCAGCAACAATTGCTGTTTGAAGTTAAAGGCCAGCAACTGCAGTTCCAACAACAGCATCCAGATGGTTCCAGCTTGCTACTGCTATTGGATGGCAAACCTCAGCTGTTTGATTTATCAACGCATCAATTAAAGCCACTGGATTTGGCCGGCAATCAATGGCAATCGGGTTATTTTATGCCAGATGGCAACAGTCTGTTGCTGACCAGTAAAACTCATGGCCACTATCAAACCTGGTTGTATCAGCTGCAGACGGCACAGAGCAAACTGTTGTTTCAGGGTTACAGTCAGGTCATCCCCTATCTGCCAGCACAATTTCTGGCATTAAAGCCTGATCTGAGCTTTGTCTTACTCAAAGATGGGGTAGAAACCGCACTCGATGCCCGCATGCAGCCACCTTTTCCCGGCAGCGTGCATTTGCGTCAGCAGCAGTTGTTCTGGGGCGAAACCGATCTAAAAACGACCCGGATTTGTCGCTACCAGTTGCAACAGCAACAACAGCAGTGCTGGCAACATGACCGCCGGCAATTATTGCAACGTTTTGATGTTAGCAGCGATGGTAAGCGCTGGCTGTTACGTCATTTAGCGACTATTGATACCAAAATCCACCCGGTCAGTACCAACATAAAATAGTCATACAATTCAATTTTTTATTTTGGTTATAACCAGGTTATAACCAATTCCGCCACAAGTCACAGCGCTGTTATCGCGCTGGGCGCCGTGTTGCCACATGCTGGTTGCAACTTCCAGACACCGCAACCGGACGCTGATGAACACCACTGCAACCTTATGGCTAAAACCCAATGCCCGGCTTTGGTCCGGCTTACTGCTGGCGGGGCTGCTATTAGGCTCCATGGCGTTATTACCATTCCTGCATCGGTACTATGGTTCTCTGCCCTGGCTGAGCTATCCTATTGATCTACCGGCGCAGCAGCCAAGCCTGCAACGGCCACCAATCCAAGCATCCCACCAGCAGACGCTAGCCGGCTTACTGGCTGATGCGGTGCCATTATCCGCCATACAGCCGCAAAGTCAGATGTTGTTTTATCAGTTGGCCGCTGAAGATGATCGGTATTTCTGCACCGGAGATGAAGTGTTGCTATCGCTGGATCAACATCAAGCCCGTGGTTTGCTGTTGATAAAAATCGCAGCTGGCGGCAATCAGCCAAATGTCCAGCTCGGGATCCGGTTAATACCGCCTTTTGCGCCGGCGTTTAGCCAGCCCGGCACCGCCAATCTACGGCTCAAACGCCTGACTTACAGCGCCGCCGACTGGCTAAGGCGGCATTGTTTGCAGCCGATGTCCTAACATGCCCCACATCAGCTGTTAATAGGCGGGCGATAACACCAGACTGCCCGGTTTGATCTTCAACTGTAACGGCATATTCAGCAACGCCTGATGACTGAGTTTGGCTGGATCCAGTTGGTACAAAGGCAAATTAGCCAGACTTTGCTGTAATAATGCCGCCAGCTCAGCTGACAGCGGCTTTAACTTGCCCTGCCAGCCTGCAGCGGCGACTCCGGCATCCAACAACTGAAAATGGCGTAGATACAAACCCTGACGCTGTTGATCAAAATAGGGTTGCGCCATCAGCACCAATTGCAGTTGGGCCGGCACATCAATCAACGCCAACCTGATCTGAGCTTCAGTCTGCACACTAAGTTTAACCATTTCCTGACCGGCAGGGCCAATCTCGGCCTGCAGTTGCGTCACCTGCACAGCGACCGGCAAACCCGCCAGCCGGGTACGTTGGCTGAGCCGATTGAGCTTGGTATTCAGTTGTTGATTCAGTTCAGCTTGCTCCAACTGATACAGCGCCAGTTGATTGGTGTGCTGACAACCGGCCAGGCCGAGCAACAGCCAGCAAAGCAGCAGAGTAGTGGTGAAAATGCGCATAACAACACCTGTTCAGGAAAAAACACATCATAGCATGGCGGATGTTGACTGAAGCTCAGATGAAGCAAGGCTATAGGTTCTGGCAAGAAATGAATAAACGAATGCAGACTGACGGCAGCAGCCATAGCGGTGATCACCGCTATGGCTGGGTAAGTTTAAAGTTGTTGCACTGTGTAACCGGCGGCTTTGAGTAACTGCAGTACGCCATCTTCACCTGGCAGATGACCGGCACCAACTAACACCAGCTCGCGTTGCTGATTGCCAAACATAGCAGCGATTTTGGGTATCCAATCAAGATTGCGCTGGGTAAACATCTGCTGATAGGTCACCGGATCTTCTTTTTTACTGTCTTGCAGCAACAAAGTATCCAACACAGTTAAATCGCCACGACGCCAGGCGGTAATGGATTGTTGCATTAACTGCACTAACTGCGGATTTTTCTCCAGCATCAACTGAATAAACTGTTCTTCCTGCCCAACGCCCATATTGGCCATCAGTGCCAGCTGAAAGTCGAGCGTTTCCAGGTAGTGTTGTGGTTTGTTATCCGTCAGCGCTTTTTTGGCAAAATAAGCATCCACCCCTTCGCCAGCTAACTTGGCTTTATGCATTTCCAGCATCGTCGTCTGCACGGCCACAAAGCCTGGTTTAAAACCATCCAATTGCTCGGCTTTCATGCCAAAACCCTGCAGATAAAGATCCAACTGCTGAAACAGTTTGGGCGATATTTTTTTACTGAGTTTTTCATTAGCGCCATAAGACAACTTTTGCAGCATCGCCATCGTCGCTTGCTGGTCGGCAGGATCTGGCATTTTTGCTTCCAACACTAAGGTATCGGTCTGTTGATAAGCCAACTCAAATTCGGCTGGTAACGGGAATTCACTGACGGGTAATAAATGCACAGTGCCACCCAAATACAGGTGATCGTTGCCTTTTGACACTTTCCACACCGAACTGGCGGCCAACGCCTGTGCAGGTAACAATAATGTGGCCGCAGCGATGGCCAACACCGATTGACGGTACTTGTTCATTTTCATCTGCCTAAACTCCTGTTAACGACTTAAACTGAGGCGAATATTGTCTTGCACTGTCTGGCGGATCTCAGCTGAAATTTGGGCTGATACTGACGCCTGAAATTGTTTAATGGCTTGATCCAACTCAGCCATTTCGATGCTAACGGCTGGCACGAATGGCTTGCTGTCATCCGCCAACACCACCGGACTGGCGGCAAACAGGGCTACACTATATAGGATATTTTTCATCTGGGGTTACTCCTTTGAAGTTGACGATGCCAGCTTAACGCCGACCATCAACTGCAGCGATAACCGGCGCCGGATCAAGCTGTGAATAATCAGCAACCAGCGTAATAACCTCGTCATAACCAACATAAAGCATTGCTTTTAAAAACAATTTATTTAATTTTAGCTAAGTGTAACCAGCAACATTTGGCCTGAAAATAAAAAACCCGCCACGAGGGGCGGGGTTAGCGTGTAAAAAACTGCCGGCAGGCAAAACGTCATTTGCCGGCAGTTGGCAAGATCAGAACTGCAACCGGATGCCGACTGCGGTTAAATTGCTGTATTGCGGGGAAGTCTGATAACGACCATAACTCAGTTGTACTGACCATTGCGCTGACAACGCCAACTCAACACCGGCGCTATAAGCTTGTTGCCAGTTTTTCAGCAACTTGCTGTCACTGGATGTGCCGAACAACTGCTGCCGCTGCAGCAAATACCAGCCGCCAGCAGTGCCGAATACTGATACCGGACCTGCCACCGGATAAGACAGTCGCACCGAAAGCGTTGGGCCATAACCAGAGGGGCTGACCAAAGGCGCTACATCCGCCAGCGCCGTCTGTTGCAATACCTGTGGCAAGCGCACAGTTAAATCACCGGCATCCAGCCAGCCACCTTGCAGCGCCAGATAGGGGGTGAACTGATAGCCTCCCTGTAAGTGCCAGGCAACTCGCTGTTCCTGCTCAGCCCGCAATGGCTGACCTTGCAACATAAAACGGCTGTCTGTATCCATCTGGCCAACTGCCGCACTCAGATACACCTGGTCCAGCGTTCCAGCAGCAGCGGCGGCCTGGGCTGAACCACATGCCAGCAGCAGCCATCCCAGTCGACGCCGGAACACCAGCGCCATTAACCCCACTAAAGCCAGCCAGCCAGTGCTGCCCCCTGAAGTACGGTAGACTTTGTCTTCCTTCACCACTTGCGCCAGCACACCAGGATCCACAATCACGCCATTGGCTTTGCTATCCGCATCATTGGGCCCACCATCTTCAATAATCAGCCGGACACATTCATGCTTCGCCGTTAAACCCGGCGTCCACACCACATCAGACACCTGCGGACAACGGCCTTCACTATTTTTGCTGGCACTAAACAGCTGATTACGGCTGTTTTGCACAAAATCAAACCAGCGGCCATTGTGATGTTTACGCCAGACACTTTCAGCAGTGATTTGCCGGCCTTGTGGCAATGGGATCACCACAGGCACACTTTCGCCCTGGTTATTTAAGTTACGTACTTCAAAATCCACCAGCTGGCTCAGTTGCTGATAACCCTGATCCGGTAAAGCTCCATCATTTAACGCCACACCAAACTGGCCTGAATTCCAGGAGGTTTTTTCGCTCTGTTGACCCAGTGTCAGTTGATATTGCGCCGGAATTTCTAAATAACTGACGCCCGCGTCAATTGCAGTACAGCTACTGACCCGGCCATTCTGATCCGGCGCCACTTTCGGACAAAGCGGTAACCGGCCTGGCTGCTCAGTGAATAAATTCGCCGCTGCTGGCAGACCGCTCTGGTCAAGCTCACTGCCACAATGATCATGCGCACAGCCAGCCACCACCAACAACACCACATCTGTTTCTAACGTCTGGTTATTGTCGGTCGCTTGCAGTTTAAACTGATAACGTCCTTCTAACTTGGCAGGATCCAGCATCACCACATCAGCTTCTACCACAGCGGCAGCGGCTAACTCACCCAACTGCCAGCGATAATCGAGCTCTTTGTCGTGGCTATTGCCTGCCTGCAGTCTGATCAACCCTGCTTCCTGCCGGACGGCATATCCCGCCAAACCGGCCTGTTCTATGCTGACCTGTAGCGCGGCAGTACTGGCGACAGTACCTGCTTGCAACTGATGGACTGCAGGTGAACCCAGCACTGCATTGGCAGAACTGACAGCTGTCAGCTTAATACTGGCATTGCTGGTCGTTTGCGCAGACAACTGATAACTACGACGACGTTCATCCTGCACATCAATCAACAGCATATCTTCATTCAGCACCACACCTTCGGCACTGAATTGCACTGCCACTGGATAGCTGATCGCCTCATCGCTGAGCCAGATACTGATTTTGGCATCGGTTTGCGCTGTCACCTGTTGCGAAGCGGCGGTAAAAGCGACAAATGGATGCACTTCCAGCGTCAACGTCTGAATTTGCTTGCTCTGTTCATCCTGTAACTGCAACTGATAGCGACCAGTTTGCTGACTGCTAAAGCTAAATTCATTGGCAGAAACCGCCTTCATCAGAGTACTGACTTGTTCCGGCGATAGCGGCTGCTGCCGGTTCGCCCGCATCACCTCACCAGCTAACCAGCGGAATTGGCCGCTACCACCGCTGACTGTCACCGCCACCGGCTGATTTGCAGTTAACAGACCGGTCTGGACTGGTGCTGTCAGCGTAAAAGCAGCGAAGCTTTGCAATTCAACCCTACAATCTGCCGTAATGGCGGTGGTGTGGATGCTTTCTTGTCGCAGCACAGCACCACAACCACGCACTTGCAGATAAAGTGCCGGATCGGTTTGCGTCAGACTGAACACTGCAGACTGGCCGTGGGCAATATTTTGCTGTGCCGGGCTGATCGTCACCCCTGCAATCGGATTGACGCTGACCTGATACAGACGATCTTGGTACTGGGCTTTCACCGTTAACGCAGCAGTGACTTTGCTAAAGTCCGCATCCCAGCCCGTAAAGGTAAAACCCTCACGCTCTGGTGCCGCTGGCGCAGTCGCCGCCTGACCATGGGTGATTTGCTGGATCGCAATCTGCTTGCCATCGGCATCGACAAAGGTCACCGCATAGACATTTTGGCTATACTGGGCTTTGACCGTTAACGCCGAGGTCACTTTGCTAAAATCGATATCCCAGCCACTGAAGGTATAACCCTCGCGCTCTGGTGCCGCTGGCGCAGTCGCCGCCTGGCCGTGGGTGATTTGCTGGGTCGCAATCTGCTTGCCATCGGCATCGATAAAACTGACCGCATAGACATTCTGGCTATACTGGGCTTTCACCGTTAACGCCGAGGTCACTTTGCTAAAATCGATATCCCAGCCACTGAAGGTAAAACCCTCGCGCTCTGGTGCCGCTGGCGCAGTCGCCGCCTGGCCGTGGGTGATTTGCTGGGTCGCAATCTGCTTGCCATCGGCATCGATAAAACTGACCGCATAGACATTTTGGCTATACTGGGCTTTCACCGTTATCGCCGCAGTAACCTTGGCAAAACTGACATCCCAGCTACTGAAAGTAAAACCCTCGCGCTCTGGTGCCGCTGGCGCAGTCGCCGCCTGACCATGGGTGATTTGCTGGATCGCAATCTGCTTGCCATCGGCATCGACAAAGGTCACCGCATAGACATTTTGGCTATACTGGGCTTTGACCGTTAACGCCGAGGTCACTTTGCTAAAATCGATATCCCAGCCACTGAAGGTAAAACCCTCGCGCTCTGGTGCCGCTGGCGCAGTCGCCGCCTGGCCGTGGGTGATTTGCTGGGTCGCAATCTGCTTGCCATCGGCATCGATAAAACTGACCGCATAGACATTTTGGCTATACTGGGCTTTCACCGTTATCGCCGCAGTAACCTTGGCAAAACTGACATCCCAGCTACTGAAAGTAAAACCCTCGCGCTCTGGTGCCGCTGGCGCAGTCGCCGCCTGACCATGGGTGATTTGCTGGATCGCAATCTGCTTGCCATCGGCATCGACAAAGGTCACCGCATAGACATTTTGGCTATACTGGGCTTTGACCGTTAACGCCGAGGTCACTTTGCTAAAATCGATATCCCAGCCACTGAAAGTAAAACCCTCACGCTCTGGTGCCGCTGGCGCAGTCGCCGCCTGGCCGTGGGTAATTTGCTGGGTTGATAATGGCTTGCCATCGGCATCGACAAAGGTCACCGCATAGACATTCTGGCTATACTGGGCTTTCACCGTTATCGCCGCAGTAACCTTGGCAAAACTGACATCCCAGCTACTGAAAGTATAACCCTCACGCTCTGGTGCCGCTGGCGCAGTCGCCGCCTGACCATGAGTGATTTGCTGGGTTGATAATGGCTTGTCTTCGGCATCGACAAAGGTCACCGTATAGATATTCTGGCTATACTGAGCTTGCACCGTTAACGCCGCAGTAACTTTACTAAAGTCCGCATCCCAGCCGGTGAAAGTAAACCCTTCCCGCACTGGTGGCACTGGCGCTGTTGCGGCCTGGCCATGAATGATTTGCTGGCTGGCTAACGACTTACCTTCAGTATCAACAAAAGTCACCGTATAGATATTCTGGCTATACTGAGCTTGCACCGTTAACGCCGCAGTGACTTTACTAAAGTCCGCATCCCAGCCGGTGAAAGTAAACCCTTCCCGCACTGGTGGCACTGGCGCTGTTGCGGCTTGGCCATGAATGATTTGCTGGCTGGCTAACGACTTACCTTCAGTATCAACAAAAGTCACCGTATAGATATTCTGGCTATACTGAGCTTGCACCGTTAACGCCGCAGTGACTTTACTAAAGTCCGCATCCCAGCCGGTGAAAGTAAACCCTTCCCGCACTGGTGGCACTGGCGCTGTTGCGGCCTGGCCATGAATGATTTGCTGGCTGGCTAACGACTTACCTTCAGTATCAACAAAAGTCACCGTATAGATATTCTGGCTATACTGAGCTTGCACCGTTAACGCCGCAGTGACTTTACTAAAGTCCGCATCCCAGCCGGTGAAAGTAAACCCTTCCCGCACTGGTGGCACTGGCGCTGTTGCGGCTTGGCCATGAATGATTTGCTGGCTGGCTAACGACTTACCTTCAGTATCAACAAAAGTCACCGTATAGATATTCTGGCTATACTGAGCTTGCACCGTTAACGCCGCAGTGACTTTACTAAAGTCCGCATCCCAGCCGGTGAAAGTAAACCCTTCCCGCACTGGTGGCACTGGCGCTGTTGCGGCCTGGCCATGAATGATTTGCTGGCTGGCTAACGACTTACCTTCAGTATCAACAAAAGTCACCGTATAGATATTCTGGCTATACCGAGCTTGCACAGTTAATGCCGAGGTCACTTGGCTAAAACTGACACTCCAACCGGTAAAGGTGAAGCCTGTTCGTAATGGCGCTGCAGGTGCGGTTGCAGCAGCACCATGTTTAATTTGCTGGCTTGACAGGCTGACGCCTGCCGCATCAATAAAGGTGACTTGATGCATTTTTGCCTGCACCTGGATGGAAAAAGGTGCCAGACTCGTTTTTTCTTTGCCATCCGAAACCTCAATTCTGATATTACTAAATGTCCCCTCAGAACCAAGCACAGGAGTTCCTGTTAATAAACCGGTGGTACTGTCAAACTCCGCCCAATCAGGTTTATTCAAAATGGTGAAGCTGAGCTTATCACCCTCTTTATCTGTTGCCACAGGCTGAAAACGATAAGGGCTACCGGCAATCACTGTGGTCGCAGGTAGACCACTAATGATTGGCTTATTATTTGGTACAGTGACGTTAATATCAAAACAACTGTCTTGGCTGTGATTGCCATCAGATACGGTAAAACACAATGGCAGAGTTCCACTATCGTCTGGGGTCGGAGTACCAGCAATAAAACCGGCTTCCATAAATTCGCGCAAACCACTACTGCTATAGTAATCAATAACATACAATCCTGTTTGACCAGATCTGGTCGCCGCAATTGGACCATTAAAGCTGGCCAGCATGGCCGGGTTATCCAGATGTTTTCTGTCACCGTTGCCAGCCACCGTACTGACCATAGCGTCCGGCGTCACTTTTCTCAGCCTGTTATTGTCGTGATCGCTTACATATATCTGATCGTCGTCAGACATAGTCAGTTCATAAATACGGCTAAATCTGGCTTCAACCCCCTGACCATCCTGATAACCAGGGTTTTTATCACCGGCAAATACCTTTACCGTTTTATCTGGCATTAACTTATAGATGATATTTTCATAAGAAAAATAAAAATTGTTGTGGCTATCCAGCACGAATTTATCGCCGTAAACCCGGTAAGGAAAATTGCTGTGCAGGCTGACCTGATGATCCTGATCGATTTTTTTAATCTTGCTTAGTTCCAACACAAACAGCTGATCATCTTTATCGATTAACAGGTCCCGAATAAAATCAAAACGGGCATTTTTACCTTCACCTAACACATCACCAGCTGACTTCACTTGACCGGCGATGGTTTTCACAGTGCCGTCCGGTGTAATCATTCTGATTGCATAATAATCAGCCAGATATAAATTACCTGCTTTATCAAACACCATGGCAGTTATATTGGAGAAACTGGCGCTAAGCCTATCACCATCCGCATCACCGTCTTTGCTGGTACCGGCAAATAACGACATCTCGCCGGCCGGAGTCCGGCGGTAAATTTTATCGTCCGTGGTATCCGCCAGATACAGATTGCCAGCAGCATCTGTTACCACCGATCGAATACCCGCATACCAGGGCATTGGATCGCCTTTTTTCAGGGTTCTGACATAGTCCCCTGTGGTCAGACTCAGCCAGTCCGGCAGGCTATAGCCTGCTTTTAATGACCAGGTCAGCTTATTTTGTTCCGGATCTTTTGCCAACGTCGTCAGATCTAATTGAAATTTTTTACCAGCTAATGCACTAAGCTGGGCTGGCGCAGGAGCAGTCAGTACAGGCGGCAGATCTGTCGTTAGTTGCAAAGTGCTTTCTTTAATAACCTGATAATCCGACAGTGTCAGTTGGTTGTTACGCAGGATTTTTTTATTAAATGTCAGTTGTTGGATATCAGGTGGAATACCCTCTTTATCCTGAATTTTAGCTTTCACGTTATCAATACTGTCTGAAGCTTCCACATCCAGCGTAATGGTTTTACCGGTCAGGGTTTTGACAAAAATTTGCATCGCCCAACCGGGCCAGGCGGTCAGGGCAATACACAACATAGCTAACTGCAAGAGTCGAATCATATCTGCTCCATAGCAAAGTAATAATCAGGGGTGAGTCATTCACCCGAATAAAAAATCGCCGGATGCTAACATGCTGGTTCCAATTTCTGAACAAAAAGACTGGGAGCTGTGTAACGTCATGTAACACTAAGGAGATGGCTGGGAAATTATTGCGGCGCGGGCAAGCTGCTGGTGGCCATCAACAGCCTGATGCTGCTGACAAGGGGCAAAGTTAAGCCTGTGATTCTTCGTCAAACAAGGTAAAATGCGGCTGCTGTTTTTTCTGTTATCAGAACCTGACAAATCCGGTGTTGTTATGCTTGATCCACTTGCCCACTCAATAGCGTCTGTGATGGTGGCACTTGCCTGTGCGCTGTTTATTTGGCCTTTGTATTTGGTGAATAAAGATTTTCCTGGCATCAAGCAATTAGCGCTCGGTAACAGTCTGATGCCGCTGGGTCTGTTGTTACTCAGCACTCAGGGAAAAACCGCAATTTGGCTCAGTGTAGTGCTGGCCAATCATCTGATGCTGGCGGCGGTATTGTTTCAGCTGTGGGGCATTCGGTTATTTTTTGCCTGCACTGATAACAAAAAATTCATCACGGCCTTAGCCTTGTTGTTCAGTTTACCTTTTTTATATTTCACCTATCTCACCCCATATACCGACGCCAGAATCATCATTGTCAGTGTTATGTTTGCAGTTTGTAGCTTGATCAGTGTTCGGGCTATCAGAACCAGAAACAGCACATCCTTTTCGCTGGGGGCAAAATTATTACAGGCGGTATTAGTGCTGATGGTATTGCTGATGTGCTATCGGATTGCGCACCTGTCATTCATTGGTGCACTAGGCAGCGTCTTTAGTAAAAACATCCTCAATGTCGTGGTGGCAGGTTTATCTTATTTTGTGGTGTATGGCATGACCCTGAGCTACTTTTTGTTGTGCTCTGAACGCCGCATCCAGATGGTTCATCAATTACAACAACAAAGCAAAGCCGAAGCTGCGCTAAAAAGTCGTTTTTTGGCCTCACTCAGCCACGAATTACGCACCCCATTAAATGCCATTGTCGGCAAAGCCCAACTGATGAGGTTGCAGCAACAGGATCCGCAACTGCAGCAGGATTGCAGCATTATTATTGATGCAGGGCTGGCATTATCGACCATGGCGCAACAAGTGCTAGAGCACGCCAGTCTGGAGCATGGCGAGGTGCAAATCCAACCTAAAGACACCTTATTAGTTCCCTGGTTGCAGAGCATCGTCGACACAATGCAGCCGCTGGCGCAAGCCCGGCAATTAGCGCTAAGTTTGCAGACAGAACAGCTGAATTTGCAGCAAATCTATCGTTTTGATCAGGGCAAAGTACGGCAGGTGCTGATCAATTTGTTGGGGAATGCCATTAAATATACCGATCATGGCTTTGTCCGGCTGCAGGTGCAACTGACTGATCAGACCGGACCACAACACAGCATCCACTTTGCGGTCGAAGACAGTGGTATTGGCATCAACCCTGACGAGCAGCGCGATATTCTGACACCTTTTATCCGGGCTTCGCAGCAGGAACTGCGGGAAGGTACTGGCCTGGGTTTATCTTTATGTCAAAAAGCACTGCAGTTATTGGGAGCGGAATTAAAATTTACCAGCCAGCCCGGTGCTGGCAGCTGTTTTTACTTTCAGTTGCCGCTGACACCGATCAGCGCTTCGGATTCCATAGTGACAGTCGCCAGCAGTACCATACCGCCTCTGCATATTTTGCTGGTAGAAGATGTTGAATTAAATCAGCAGATCATTAAAGCACTGCTACAACACGATGGTCATCTGGTGTTGGTGGCCGCCACTGCGGCAGAAGCGCTTGGTCTCTGTCAGCAACACAGCTTTGAGCTGATATTGCTAGATATGAATCTGCCAGACAGTGATGGCCTGAGTTTGTTCCGCCAACTGCAACAACAACCGGCTGACCCCCTGCCAAGCACACTGCCACCTGTGCTGGCATTAACCGCGGATACCAGCTGGCAATTACAACAGGATTGTTTGGCTGCCGGCATCACCCAAGTGCTGACCAAACCGGTTGAGCTGGCACAGTTACAGCAAAGTATTCGCCAATTGCGGCACGCCGGCCGCAACAGCCGACCGTTAGTGGCCAACAGCCTGACCTTTCAAAGTTTCGCCTGTTATTTACCGTCGCAACTGGTGCAACAAAAATTAGCCGGGCTGGACGCCGAATTGCAGCATCATATCAGCCAGTGGCCCAGTTTGCATGGTGCCGAACTTCAGGCCAGCCTGCATCAATTGCGTGGTATGGCAGCTACTTTGGGATTGGAATTGCTGGCGGAGCGGCTGGCAGCACTGGAAACACGGCTCAGTCGAGTGTCCGCATCACAACAGCCATTAAGTCTGCTTGCCAGCCGCAGTGCGCAGTTGCTACGGCAAAAAATCGAAGGAGTGCGGCATGACTGAACAAATCCGCTTGTTGTTGGTTGAAGACGACGAATGGCTTGGGTTGGCGCTCAGTGCCTTCCTGCAACAACAAGGTTTCCAGGTCAGCCTGGCACATTCGATGGCTGCAGCCATGTCATTACTGTCACAACCAGATTTACGACTACTGATCGCCGATGTGCAATTACCGGATGGTTGTGGCATTGAACTGTGCCGCCAGCTGTCTCAACCCCACATCGGTAAAATTTTGATCTCGTCCAACGCCTCTGAACAAAGCCGGGTGCAAGGGCTGGGCGCCGGCGCTGATGACTACATTTGCAAACCGGTATTTCCGCAGGAGCTATTGCTTCGCATCCAGGGTTTATTGCGTCGCTTGCCGCCGCACGCTGTGACTGTACCCGATCTGCGGTTTTTACAGTTCCGGCTCAATCTGGAAAACCGTCAGCTCTGTTATCAGCAACAGGCGCTGCAACTGAGTGAAAATGAGCAACAATTGCTGATTAAGCTGATTGCCCATCAGGGAAAAATCATCAGCCGGCCAGAGTTAGCACTGGCACTTGGGGATACTGATACTTATCTGGCAGGTCGGGCGCTGGATATTGCCATCAGCCGGCTGCGGAAAAAGTTAGTGCAGCTGAGTGGTCAAGCAGAAGAGCTACTGGTGACCTATCGTAATCAAGGTTACTTATTGGTACAGGAATGGCCGGAACCAGCCGCGACAGGCGCAGCAGTAGGCTAAAAGCGCCATGCTGCTGCGATACATCTCAAATCCGCTTATTTTTTGATTTTAACCGGTCTTTGCCAACCGCTGATATGACGTTGTTTAGTGCGGGCGACCACCAATTCGTCGGCAGCGACATCATGCGTCACCACAGAACCAGCACCAACAGTGCTGTTTTTACCCAGCGTCAAAGGGGCCACCAATGAACTATTGGAACCGACAAACACACCATCTTCAATAGTGGTCTGGAATTTGTTGGCGCCATCGTAGTTACAGGTGATAGTGCCTGCACCGACATTCACTTTACTGCCGATGACTGCATCACCCAGATAAGTCAGGTGGTTGGCTTTAGAACCTTGGCCTAACACGGTTTTTTTCAGTTCAACAAAGTTACCGACATGGCTGTCATCCGCCAGCACTGAGTCCGGTCGGATCCGAGCGAAAGGCCCGACTGAACAACCAGCACCAATCACTGAACTTTCCAGCATCGAATTCGGTTTAATCTCGGTGTTATCTCCAATAGTGACATCTTTCAGGATACAGTTCGCGCCAATAGACACGCCATGACCCAGCACCACTTTGCCTTCGAAAATAACATTGACGTCAATCATCACGTCGCTGCCCACTGTCACTGCACCACGCACATCAATCCGCGCCGGATCGCGTAAATTGGCCCCGTTTAGCATCAGCGCTTCGGCTTGACGTTTTTGATAAGCACGCTCTAATTGGGCCAGCTGCACCCGGTTATTCGCACCTTCAGTTTCAATGGGATCGGCCGGATGAGCAGTAGCAATTTCGACGCCATCCCGATGCGCCATCGCAATAATATCGGTCAGATAAAACTCACCCTGAGCATTGTTATTTTGTAAATTCGCCAGCCAGTGTTTCAGTTGTTTGCCAGGCACCGCCATAATGCCGCTGTTTACTTCCTGAATTTTCAGCTGTTCGGCCGTGGCATCTTTTTGTTCAACAATGCCAACCACCAGGCCGTTTTCACGCACCATCCGACCATAACCGGTTGGGTTATCCAGAATCACTGTTAATACCGCTAAACCATTGACCGGGCGAGCCGCCAGCAACTGTTGCAGCGTTTCTTTGCGGGTCAGTGGGACATCGCCATACAGCACCAGCACCACGTCTTCATCGGCGATATGCGGCACTGCTTGTTGCACGGCATGGCCTGTGCCCAGTTGCTCTGCCTGCAGCACCCAGTGCAACGACTGCTCACCTAAACCGGCTTTTAACTGCTCAGCACCATAACCGTACACCAGATTAATCTGCGCCGCGCCCAAAGAATTGGCGGTATCGATGACATGTTGCACCATTGAACGCTCTGCCACTTTGTGCAGGACTTTCGGAAGAGAAGATTTCATCCGCGTGCCTTTACCGGCCGCCAGGATCACTACATTTAACGCCATATCTGCCAATCCTTGTTTTGCTTTGAGGCAATTTTAACCCAATAGCCAGGAAATAACAGCCCAGTATTGTGGGCTTCAGCGGGGTTCCACGTGAAACAGTGCGGTTGGCGGGGGAAATCTGTGACTACTGACTAAAACAAAGCCGCTCCTATCGTCGCAGGCTGCAGATTGCGCATAAAAAAACCACCCGAAGGTGGTTTTTTACACTCAGCAAGAATTTACTTCTTGCGCAGTTTCTGGATAAGACGCAACTGCGCAATTGCTTCGGCCAGTTGGGCCGCAGCTTCTGCGTAGTTGAAGTCGGCGCCGGCGTGTTGCATGGCTTCCTGCGCGCTTTTTTGCGCGGCAAGCGCAGCTTGCTCGTCCAGGTCTTCGGCACGGACTGCGACATCGGCCAGCACTGTAATGGTGTGCGGTTGTACTTCAAGTACACCGCCCGCCACATAAATCAGATGCTCTTCGCCGAATTGTTTCACAATCCGTAACATGCCTGGCTTGATGCCGGTCAGCAGTGGAATGTGACCAGGTAAAATGCCCAGCTCACCTTCGCTACCAGTAACCTGAATGGACTCAACAAGGCCAGAGAAAATTTTCTCTTCAGCACTTACCACGTCCAACTGTACTGTCATCGCCATTTCGCTCTCCTAAAGCTGTAAAATTACAGCTTCTTCGCTTTTTCGATCGCTTCGTCGATAGAACCAACCATGTAGAAGGCTTGTTCTGGCATGTGATCGAATTCACCTTCCAGGATGCCTTTGAAACCACGGATAGTTTCTTTCAGCGGAACGTATTTACCAGGCGAGCCAGTGAATACTTCAGCAACGAAGAATGGCTGCGACAGGAAACGCTGGATCTTACGAGCACGGAATACAGTGGTCCGGTCTTCATCAGACAGTTCGTCCATACCCAGGATCGCGATGATATCTTTCAGCTCTTTGTAACGTTGCAGCACTGACTGCACGCCACGTGCCACTTCATAGTGTTCTTTACCGATCACCAGTGGGTCCAACTGACGTGAAGTTGAATCCAGTGGGTCGATCGCTGGGTAAATACCCAGAGACGCGATGTTACGGCTCAGTACCACTGTTGCATCCAAGTGCGAGAACGTGGTCGCTGGTGACGGGTCAGTTAAGTCGTCCGCTGGTACGTAAACTGCTTGTACAGAAGTGATAGAACCAGTTTTGGTTGAAGTGATCCGCTCTTGCAGAACACCCATCTCTTCTGCCAGTGTTGGCTGATAACCTACCGCTGATGGCATCCGACCCAGCAGTGCTGATACTTCAGTTCCCGCGAGCGTGTAACGGTAGATGTTATCTACGAAGAACAGTACGTCACGACCTTCGTCACGGAACTTCTCAGCCATCGTCAGACCAGTCAGTGCTACGCGCAGACGGTTTCCTGGCGGCTCGTTCATCTGACCGTAAACCAGTGATACTTTGTCCAGAACGTTAGAATCGTTCATTTCGTGATAGAAGTCGTTACCTTCACGCGTACGCTCACCTACACCGGCGAATACTGAATAACCGCTGTGTTCGATCGCGATGTTACGGATCAGTTCCATCATGTTGACGGTTTTACCTACACCGGCACCACCGAACAGACCAACTTTACCACCTTTGGCGAACGGGCAAACCAAGTCGATAACCTTGATACCAGTTTCTAACAGTGCGTTAGAAGCGGCTTGGTCTTCGTAGCTTGGTGCTGCACGGTGAATTGGCATCCGCTCATCTTCACCGATTGGGCCTGCTTCGTCGATTGGCTCGCCCAGTACGTTCATAATACGACCCAGCGTGGCTTTACCAACTGGCACGTGGATAGCTTTGCCAGTGTTGGCAACTTCAGTACCACGACGCAGACCGTCGGTTGAACCTAACGCGATGGCACGCACAGTACCGCCACCTAACTGTTGTTGTACTTCAAGTACTAAACCAGTCAGGTCGCCGTTTGTTACGTTTAACGCGTCATAGATACCAGGTACCGATTCTTGTGGAAAGTCGATATCCACAACGGCGCCAATGATTTGGACTACCTTACCTTGACTCATGTTAATTCCTCTAATTTCTCAAACCTGTAAACCTGGGCGTTAAACAGCAGCAGCACCGGCGACGATTTCGCTCAGTTCCTGCGTAATAGCTGCCTGACGGGCTTTGTTGTAAACCAGTTTCAAGTCGTCCATCAGGTTGCCAGCGTTGTCGGTGGCAGCTTTCATCGCGACCATCCGGGCTGCCTGTTCACTGGCAGCGTTTTCAACCACACCCTGATAAACCTGAGACTCTACATAGCGGTCTAAAAGCTTGTCTAAAATCGCTTTTGGATCAGGCTCGTAAATGTAGTCCCAGCTGTGACTTCTGGCTGACAGCTCTGCTTTTGGCAAAGGTAAGAGTTGCTCAATCACTGGTTCCTGTTTCATCGTGTTGACGAAGTTGTTGTATACCAGGAACAACCGGTCAATTTTGCCTTCTGAATATTCATTCAGCATGACACGAACGGTACCAATGACATCAGCCAAACGTGGTGTATCGCCTGAACCCACTTGTTGTGCAACTACTTTACCGCCAAAACGTTTAAAGAAGGCCGTTGCTTTGTTACCGATTACGGCAAACTCAGCATTGACGCCTTGCTCTTTCCACGCTTTGAGCTCAGTCATCACACGTTTAAATTCGTTGGTATTCAAGCCGCCGCAAAGGCCCCGGTCTGTTGATATCACAATGTAACCGACGTTTTTCACCGGACGTTCGGTTAAGAACGGATGGCGATATTCGAGGGTACCATTGGCAATATTACCGATCACTTTGCGCATACCTTCAGCGTATGGACGGCTTTGTGCGACTCGCTCCTGCGCTCTGCGCATTTTGCTGACCGCAACCTTTTCCATAGCGCTGGTGATCTTACGAGTATTGTTAATACTCCCGATCTTACTTTTTATCTCTTTTGCGCCGGCCATGACTAATCTCCGAAAATTTCAACGAAGGGTGGTGTTACCACCACCCGATGCCAATACCTGCTTACCAGGTCTGAGTCGCTTTGAACTTCTCAATCGCGCCTTTGATAGTGGCTTCGATTTGGTCGTTGTAGTTACCGGTTTTGTTCAGATCAGCCATGAACGCGCCGTGCTCTGCGTGCATGTAAGCCAGCAGGGCAGCTTCGAAGTCCAGAATCTTGGCAACTTCGACGTCTTTCATGTAGCCTTTCTCGATAGCGTAGATAGATACGCCCATGTCGGCCACGCCCATTGGCGCGTACTGCAGCTGTTTCATCAGCTCAGTTACTTTCTGACCGTGGTCTAACTGCGCACGAGTCGCGTCATCCAGATCTGAAGCAAACTGGGCGAAAGCAGCCAGTTCAGAGAACTGTGCTAAAGCCAGACGGATACCGCCACCGAGTTTCTTGATGATCTTGGTCTGAGCTGCACCACCAACCCGAGATACCGAAATACCAGCGTTAACTGCTGGACGGATACCGGCGTTGAACAGGTTAGATTCTAAGAAAATCTGACCGTCTGTGATTGAAATCACGTTGGTTGGTACGAATGCAGAAACGTCACCACCCTGGGTTTCAATGATTGGCAGCGCGGTTAAAGAACCAGTTTTGCCTTTCACTTCGCCATTGGTCAGACGCTCAACATAATGTTCGTTGACGCGAGATGCACGCTCTAACAGACGGCTGTGTAAATAGAACACGTCTCCTGGGTAAGCTTCACGACCTGGTGGACGACGTAACAACAACGAGATCTGACGGTAAGCAACGGCTTGTTTTGACAAGTCATCGTATACGATCAGGGCATCTTCGCCGCGGTCACGGAAGTATTCACCCATGGTACAGCCAGAGTATGGCGCCAGGAATTGCAGTGCCGCAGCTTCTGAAGCAGAAGCAACAACCACGATAGTGTGGGCGAGGGCACCGTGCTCTTCCAGTTTACGAACCACGTTCGCAATAGTAGAAGCTTTTTGACCGATACAAACGTACACACATTTCACGCCAGAAGATTTCTGGTTGATGATCGCATCGATTGCCAGGGCTGTTTTACCAGTCTGACGGTCACCGATGATCAGCTCACGCTGGCCACGGCCGATTGGGATCATTGAGTCTACTGATTTGTAACCAGTTTGCATTGGTTGATCAACAGACTGACGTTCGATAACGCCTGGTGCGATTTTTTCAACTGGTGCAAAAGCAGCAGCTTCAACCGGGCCTTTACCGTCGATTGGTTCACCTAAAGTGTTAACCACACGACCTAACAGACCTGGACCTACCGGCACTTCTAAGATACGGCCAGTGGCTTTTACTTTGATACCTTCACGCAGGTCCGCATATGGACCCATCACTACGGCACCTACAGAGCTGCGCTCTAAGTTCAGTGCGATAGCGTAACGGTTACCAGGAAGCTCGATCATCTCACCTTGCATACAGTCAGCAAGGCCATTGATCCGGATAATACCATCGGTAACAGACACGATAGTACCTTCATTACGAGCTTCACTGACAACTTCAAACTGAGCAATACGTTGTTTGATCAGTTCAGAGATTTCAGTGGAA
The DNA here is from genome assembly GCF_059620065.1 of Rheinheimera sp. B2H12. NCBI lineage: Bacteria > Pseudomonadati > Pseudomonadota > Gammaproteobacteria > Chromatiales > Chromatiaceae > Rheinheimera > Rheinheimera sp. B2H12. The sequence goes on from NZ_CM184363.1 coordinate 5,168,649, forward strand.
TTCAGTTGCATGCTCTAATCCCCAATTATGACTGCAGCGCAGTGGCTAAACGGTCTAACTTACCGCGAACTGAGCCATCAATAACCATATCACCGGCTTTGATTAACATACCGCCGACGACTGTCGGATCTACGCTACAGTTCAACTTAACATTGCGTGCTAAACGCTGTGACAAGGCTGCGATCAGCTTTTGTTGCTGGACATCGCTCAGTACAGTGGCAGAAACAACTTCAACAGTGGCTTCTTTTTCGTACTCAGCTTTCAGCACTACAAAGGCTTCAAACACAGCAGGCAACGCCAATAAACGTTTGTTTTCAGCCATCACTTTAATAAAGTTCTGACCATGTTCATTGAGTTGCGCACCACAGACCTGGATAAAAAACTCTGCCTGCGCTTCTGCCGCAGCATTGCTTTGCAGCCGCTCGGCAACCAGGCCGTTATTCGCCACTTCAGCGGCGAAAAACAGCATATCAGCCCAGGCTGCCAGCGCATTTTGTTCAACCGCGAAGTCAAACGCTGCTTTGGCATAAGGACGAGCTACATTCGTCAGTTCAGACATGGCTCTTCCTCTTTACAGTTCTGCAACCAGTTTTTCCAGGATGTCGCTGTGGGCAGCTTCATCAATTTCGCGCTGAAGAATACGCTCGGCGCCAGCCACTGCCAGAGCAGCCACTTGCTTACGTAAATCTTCTTTCGCCCGGATGCGTTCAGCTTCGACTTCAGCTTTGGCTTGAGCCAGGATTTTTTCCCGCTCTGCCTGGGCTTTCACCGCAGCTTCTTCAATAATCTGCGCTTCGCGTTTTTTCGCCTGGTCAATCAGGGCAGAACCCTGTGCTTTGGCTTCAATCAGCTGTTTTTTTGCATTCTCTTGCGCTAAACGCAGGTCCTGTTCGGCGCGATCACTTGCGGCCAGGCCATCTGCAATTTTTTGCTGACGAGTTTCAATCGCGCCAATAATTGGTGGCCATACCCATTTCATACAGGCAATGACAAACACCAAAAACGCAATTAACTCACCAATGAGAGTGGCGTTAATATTCACGAACGCTTCTCCTTAATTACCAAAAGTAAAAGTTCTGTAGGATGTCTCAAATTACATCGCGAACAGCATGTACAGACCAATCGCAACACCGATCATCGCGATGGCGTCGATTAAACCTGCAACGATAAACATTTTACCTTGTAATGAAGGAGCCAGTTCTGGTTGACGAGCTGCAGACTCCAGGAATTTACCACCTAAAGTACCAAAACCGATTGCAGTACCTAAAGCGCCTAAACCGATTAACAGAGCGACTGCGATCAGTTTTAAACCTAATACCATTTCCATGATTTTCTCCGAGTTTCTAAAGTTAAAGTTAAAGTTAAAACGAAATTTTTACCGCCGAAATTAATGCTTCTCGTGCGCCATGCTCAGGTATACCACTGTCAGCACCATGAAAATAAAGGCTTGCAGGGTAATAACCAGAATGTGGAACATTGCCCAAGGGAAGTGCAGTGGTAACTGCCATACACCTAACAGCGCAATCAGGATGAAGATTAATTCGCCGGCATACAGGTTACCGAATAACCGCAGTGCCAGTGACAGTGGCTTGGCCAGCAGCGCCACCACTTCCAGAATAAAGTTGAACCAGTACAACCAAGGTGTGTTGAACGGCTGAGTAGTCAGTTCCTTAATAAAACCGCCTACGCCTTTGATTTTGATGGAATAACCAATCATCAAAATAAACACGCCAAGCGCCAGTGCTATGGTCATATTTAAATCTGTGGTTGGGACCACTTTCATGTAGACGTGGTGTGGGTCATAACCCATAGCACCGCCAATTAACTGCGCAGTGTAAGGAATGAAGTCAACAGGCACTAAATCCAGTAAGTTCATCAGGAAAACCCAGACGAAAATGGTCAGTGCTAAAGGCGCAATCACTGCGCTCTGGCCGTGAAAAGTACTTTTCACAGTGTCGTTGACAAATTCCACAACCATTTCAACGGCGCATTGCCATTTGGTTGGTACACCGGCGTTGGCTTTTTTCGCCACAGCACGGAAGGAGAACAGGAACACAAGTCCCATAAGGATTGACCAGCCTAAAGTATCAACATGCCAGGTCCAAAAACCTTCGCCGACACTCCAGTTGGTCAAGTGGTGGGTAATATACTCTTTGCTTGTAAGCTCAGCACCAGATGCCATCGTTAGTCCCAATTATCGTAGTTAATCAAAATCGGTAAAAACACTTGTAATATCAACGCGAACACCAGTCCGCTAAAGAATAGCCAGTCGACTATTACAACGTGTTTAAGCACTGCCATCACCAGCAATGCCATCAATAAAAATTTGAAGGTTTCGCCGCGATAAATGGACTTCAGAATCAGTTGCAGCTGATCAGTCCCGCGAAAACGAAACACATACCACGTAAACACACAATGGGGCAAAACAACACATAACGCGCCCAACAGGGCAGATTTAGCGGCTAAGCCGTCACCGGACCAAGCCAAAACCAGACCACTCAACAGCAAGGCTGACGCCAGTTGCCAGAAAAAAGTCTTTAAAATCAGTTTAAAGCGCTGTTTAGTTGTGGTTAAAGTCACAGTCGACCACCAAAAGAATACGGAAAACACAGCACAAAAAACTCGCGCAAGTATACTTAACTGCCTTATTTTTGCAACCAAAAGCGGCGCTGGCGCACGATTTGTCGGTATTTCAGTAACCCGACTGCTTAATTTTCAGCCTCAGTCACCCCCAGCTTTGCCAGAATGCCATCCAGTTCAGCCAGATTACTATACCCGATCACCAATTCACCTTTGCCTTTTTTGCTAAAACTGATTTGCACTGGCGCAGCAAAACGTTCACTTAACCTTTGTTCCAAAGCTGCAACATCCGGATCTTTTTGTTTCGGTTCTGTTGCTGGTACCGGTTCCAGAATGCGGCGCACTAAAGCTTCAGCTTCACGCACGGTCAGCTGTTTGGCAGCGATCACGCGACCGGCATCAGATTGCTGTTGTTCTGTCAGGGTTAATAAAGCTCTGGCGTGACCCATTTCAATATCACCGTGTTCCAGCAAGGTTTTGACATCATCCGCCAGCTGATTGAGCCGGATCAGGTTGGTCACAGTCGCTCGCGATTTACCCACTGCATCCGCCACTTGTTGATGTGTGAGTTCAAATTCAGTTAACAAACGTTGCAAAGCAACGGCTTCTTCCATCGCATTCAGATCTTCCCGCTGAATATTTTCAATCAGCGCGATCGCCACAGCGGCTTCATCCGGCACATTTTTGATGATGCAAGGCACTTCTGCCAGCGCAGCTATTTGCGAGGCGCGCCAGCGTCTTTCACCAGCAATAATTTCATACAACTGCTCTGCCACCTGGCGCACCACAATCGGCTGGATCACGCCTTGCGCCCGGATTGAACTGGCGAGTTCTTCCAATGCATCCTGCGACATGTCTTTACGCGGCTGATACTTGCCAGGCTTCAGCCATTCGATCGGTAATTTTTGTAACTCATGCTGATGTCTTTCAGCTGCAGTTACTTGTTGTTCTGTGGTTGGCTCTGTGGTTGTTGCCGCAGGTCGACCTGTGGTTAACAAAGCATCCAGACCCCGGCCTAAGCCACGTTTTTTTACCGACATTTGTTCGTTCATTCCTTTTTTACTCAGACTGCTGCAGGGGTCTTCACTGTCTTTTTATCAGCGCGCCGCAAAATTTCACCAGCCAGTGCCAGATAAGCCTTGGCACCGGTCGAGCTTTTATCGTAATACATCACAGGCGTACCAAAACTAGGGGCTTCCGCCAACCGGACATTCCGCGGGATCACAGCCCGGTACACTTTTTCGCCAAAATGGCGTTTTAACTGTTCAGAAACATCATTGGCTAATCTATTACGCGGATCATACATAGTGCGTAAAATACCTTCGATCTTCAGATCCGCATTGATCACCGACACCAGTTTATTGATGGTATCGACCAGTGCCGTCAGGCCTTCCAGTGCATAATACTCACACTGCATTGGCACCAACACTGAATCCGCCGCAGCCATCGCATTGACGGTCAGCATATTCAGTGAGGGTGGGCAATCGATAAAAATAAAATCGTAATTATCGCGGTAATTTTTCAGTGCGTTGCGCAGTCGCAATTCACGGGCAAATACATCCAGTAACCTGACTTCGGCTGCTGTCACATCAGAATTGGCCGCCACCAAATGATAACCACCGGCAGTTTCTGTCACCACAACTTCCGGTAATGGTTTTTCATCGACCAATAATTCATAAGCGGTAGCCGGCACTTCATACTTGTCGACGCCGCTGCCCATAGTGGCATTGCCTTGCGGATCTAAATCGATCAGCAGCACTTTACGTTTGGTTGCAGCCATTGAGGCTGCCAGATTCACTGCGGTGGTGGTTTTACCAACACCACCTTTCTGATTCGCTATTGCGATGATTTTTCCCACAGCATTTCCTCGATCATTCGGTCTGGACTGGCACCTTTTGGACGATCACTAAATAACGCTGACCGGCTAGTTCAGGTACCTGCAAAGTTTCACTGGCGACAACTTTAACAAAATCAGGCAAAGCTGCAATTTCTTCCTGTGCCTGAGCACCTTTCATGGCGAGAAACTGGCCAGTCGCGGCCGGTAAATGCGCACACCAGCCGATCATATCACTTAACGAGGCAAAAGCACGACTCAGAACCACATCGTAACCGGGCTGTGGCTGATGATCTTCCACCCTGCTTTGCAGCGGCGTCACATTTTTAAGGCCAAGTTGCAATTTGACCTGATTTAAAAAACGAATGCGTTTGCCAAGGCTATCGAGCAAAGTAAAGTCTTTGTCCGGGAAGCAGATCGCCAATGGAATGCCAGGTAAGCCAGGACCAGTGCCAACGTCGATAATACGCTGACCATGAATAAAAGGCGCGACCACCAGGCTATCCATGATGTGTTTGACCAGCATTTCAGCCGGATCCCGTACTGACGTCAGATTGTAAGCGCCATTCCATTTATCCAGCAATTGTACATACTGCACCAGTTGTTGCAGTTGATGTTCACTCAGTTGCAGGCTGGTTTGTGCCACCAGCCGTTTCAATTGTTCCAGCATGCAGATCCTGCGTAATGTGATGATCAGCTGGCTGCCGTGATAGCAGCAGCCAGTGTTAAATTCAGGCTGATTTACGTAACAAGCCTTGTTTTTTCAGATAGACCAGCAATAACGAAATAGCCGCTGGTGTGATCCCAGAGATCCGTGAGGCCTGACCCACAGTTTCAGGCCGCGATTGATTCAACTTCAGCACCACTTCATTGGATAAGCCTTTCACCTGACTGTAATCAAAATCAAGTGGTAACTTGCTGTTTTCATTACGTTCATGCTTGGCTATTTCGTCTTGTTGCCGGTTGATATAACCTTCGTATTTGATCTGGATCTCAACTTGTTCAGCCGCAGCAGGATCCAGCAAAGCTGGGCCAATGCCTTCGATCTGCATCAGATCCTGATAATTAACCTCAGGCCGACGGATCAGATCTTCTAAACTGGCTTCCCGGCTTAATGGTGTTTTCAACAACTGATTGACCTGTGCCAGCGCAGCATGTTGCGGGTGAACCCATTGTTGTTTCAAGCGTTGCCGTTCCAGTTCAATTTGTTCCAATTTGGTGTTAAACGCAGCCCAACGAGCATCATCCACCAAGCCAAGTTCACGGCCTTTGCTGGTTAAACGCAAATCAGCATTGTCTTCGCGCAGCATCAGACGGTATTCAGCACGGCTGGTAAACATCCGGTACGGCTCTTTAGTGCCCATAGTGGTCAGATCATCGACCAACACGCCGGTGTAGGCTTGATCGCGGCTTGGGATCCAGGACTCTTTCTGCTGAACCAGTAATGCCGCATTCAAACCCGCCAGCAGGCCTTGGGCACCAGCTTCTTCGTAACCAGTAGTACCATTAATCTGGCCAGCAAAGAATAAACCTTTGATAAATTTAGTTTCTAACGATGTTTTTAGATCGCGTGGATCAAAAAAGTCATATTCGATGGCATAGCCAGGCCGGGTGATATGGGCATTTCCTAAACCCGGGATCGACTGTACCAGCGCCAGTTGCACGTCAAACGGCAAACTGGTTGAAATGCCATTTGGATACAGTTCGTGGGTGGTCAAGCCTTCAGGTTCGATAAAGATCTGATGTTTATCTTTATCAGCAAAACGATTGATCTTATCTTCAATCGAAGGACAATATCTTGGACCTACACCTTCGATGATCCCGGTGTACATGGGGGAACGATCCAAGCCACCACGAATAATATCGTGAGTTTTTTCATTGGTGTATGTGATGTAACACGGGATTTGCTGCGGATGATCGCTGACTTTCCCCATAAAAGACATCACCGGTAACGGTGTATCACCAGGTTGTGGCTGCATTTTAGCAAAATCAACACTGCGGGCATCAATTCTTGGCGGCGTACCGGTTTTCAGCCTTCCAACCCGGAATGGCAGATCGCGTAAACGGCGTGCCAGGGCGATCGAGGGTGGATCGCCAGCACGGCCGCCGGAATAATTTTCCAGCCCGATATGAATTTGGCCGCCGAGGAAAGTTCCAACCGTCAAAACCACAGATTTTGCGGTGAATTTGAGCCCCATTTGGGTCACAACACCACAAACCTGATCTTGTTCAACGATCAGATCATCACAGGCTTGTTGAAAGATCTGCAGATTTGGCTGATTTTCCAATATGGATCGAATGGCAGCGCGATACAGTTGGCGATCCGCTTGCGCTCTGGTGGCACGAACAGCCGGTCCTTTTGAACTATTCAGCGTGCGGAATTGGATCCCTGCCAGATCCGTCGCTTTGGCCATAGCACCACCAAGCGCATCGATCTCCTTGACCAGATGGCCTTTGCCAATACCGCCGATCGCTGGATTACACGACATCAAACCCAATGTTTCCACATTGTGCGTCAGCAATAAAGTTTGCATGCCCATGCGTGCCGCCGCTAAAGCAGCTTCGGTGCCGGCATGGCCACCTCCGACAACAATCACATCATAACTTTGCTGGAACAACATATCTGCCTCTGGTACTTCAAGGATAACGCTAAAAAAGGGCACGTATTGTAACTGGATCCGGCTCGAAACGAAACGATTAAAATTCGATCGCGATCCTTGTCGATCTCTTAATATAAATAGAGATCTTTAAAGAGATCTTCTTATTATTCTTACTACTAAGCAGCCACTTTGCAGTGCATAAGCTAATTTTGCTAATAAGGATCAAGATCTTACAAAGGATCTATCCTGTGATCTGATCCGGATCTACCTGCCTTGATCCTGTGATCAAGTCGATACTTTATCCACAGCCAGGATCCGAATTAAATCTATTCAGAGGATAATACCAGCTTATCAGCCCAGTTATACGCTAGTTATACACATTGCGGATATAAATATGATCAAACTGTGCATAACTGCGTATAGCTCGATCATAACCCGGATCTGCTTTTATCATGCTTTTATCAGAGCCTTATTAAGACGACAGTGCAATTAACGCAGATACTTGGTTTCGTTGGCTTTTATTGCTGGTCAACATGTCAGACCGTTAGGTATCCAGTTTCTGGACAGTGACTTGTGTAGTTTGCGGGCATTTAGGTGCCCGCTTTTTTTTGCCTGTTTATCAGCAAGATTACCACTGCATCTTTCCATTCACTTTGTCTGATGTCAGATTCGATATGTTAACGATCACTGGCTGAGATCACCCTTGGATCGCAGTTCAGATCAAACCAATAGTTGTGATAGAGGATCGAAAGATCCTGTCATAGATAGGCAACAACAGGATCTGAGGCCATCATCAGATCCTGTAAAATGAGCCGTCAGTGGTTAACGGCTTATTTTTTCTTGTAGTTGTGGTAACCAGGCCAATGCCAGATCTTCTGGTAATTCGCCTTGTTGCACATCGATATCCAGATGAATTCCAAGCGGTTTTGCATGTTGGGTTGCCAGTAATGCCTCAATTTTGCGACCAGCCAGACAAAAAGTATCGTAGCTGGAATCACCTAAAGTGATCACGGCATAGGAAACTGTGGTAAGATCACCTTGTTCTTGTGCTAATTGATCCGCAAAGGGTTGGATATTGTCGGGCAGATCACCCGCACCGTAGGTCGAGGTGATCACTAGCCAGATAGAATTTCTGGTTAGTTGTTCTATATCGGGTGTCAGATGCAGCCTGACTTCATAACCCGCTTGTACCAGTGTTTCGGCTACTTGTTCTGCAGCATACTCTGCTGCGCCCATTTGGCTGCCCACGAGGATCTCAATCATCTTACATCTCTTGTCAGGTAAATGATTGGCTATACTACTGGAATAAAAATATGCAAAGCCATGCTTTTTGCATATTTGGGGTATTTTTACAGCAAAGCAGGCTCTGTAAAACTACAATAGCACAACCACCTGTCGCCTGCGTGTTATTGAGGTTTTACATTATATGTCTGAGTCCCTGACTTTTTCCCAGCTTGATCTGCCAGATGCTATCCTTCGTGCAGTCACAGAATTGGGCTACGAAACTCCATCGCCAATCCAGGCGGCGGCCATCCCAAAACTGTTAGCGGGAGAAGACTTATTGGGTCAGGCGCAAACAGGTACTGGTAAAACAGCTGCCTTCGCGCTGCCATTGCTTGCCCGGTTAGATCCGGCGCAAAACGAACCACAAATCCTGGTATTAGCACCAACCCGCGAACTGGCGATCCAGGTTGCTGAAGCATTCCAGGCTTATGCCCGCTTTATGCCGGCATTCCACGTGCTGCCTTTATACGGCGGTCAGAGTTATACCAACCAGCTGAAATCACTGAAACGTGGTTCACAAGTGATCGTCGGTACCCCTGGTCGGATCCTTGACCACCTGGATCGTGGCACTTTACAGCTGGATAAACTGCGCGCCATTGTGCTGGATGAAGCCGATGAAATGCTGCGGATGGGCTTTATCGATGACGTGCAAACCATTATGGATGCCACGCCAGCCGGTCGTCAGGTCGCCATGTTCTCTGCCACTATGCCTTCGCAAATCCGGGCTATTGCACAGAAACACCTGAAAAATGCTCAGGAAATCAAAATTGAATCCAAAACCAGTACTGTCGAGCGTATCACGCAGCGTTATGTGATGCTGGATGGTAATCAGAAACTGGATGCGCTCACCCGCGTGCTAGAAGGCGAAGAATATGATGCCAGCATCATTTTCGTCCGGACTAAGAGTGCGACTGAGGAAATTTCCGAAAAATTAGGTGCTCGCGGTTATGCTGTAGCTTGCCTCAATGGCGATATGAACCAGGCCAACCGCGAACAAACCATTCGCCGCTTAAAAGCCAGCCAGATCGATATCATTGTGGCAACAGACGTTGCTGCCCGTGGTCTGGACGTAGAACGGATCAGTCTGGTGATCAACTATGACATTCCGTACGACAGTGAAGCTTATGTGCACCGTATCGGCCGGACTGGTCGTGCTGGTCGTGAAGGTAAAGCGATTCTGTTTGTATCGCCACGTGAGCGCCGTTTATTACGGACTATCGAACAGGCCACTCGTCAGCCGATTGAAAAAATGTCGTTGCCGACAGGTGAAGTGATTGAACAGCGCCGCATTGAGTCTTTCCGTGAGCAACTAGCCAACACTATCGAAGCGAAAAACTTAAGTTTCTTCCAGGACTTAATCAATGACTGGCGTGACAAGCTGGAAACGACCGATGCTGATTTAGCTGCAGCACTGTTATTCCTGGCGCAAAAAGATCAGCCGTTAAACGTGGCCAAGCAGTTCCCGGAAATCCGTGAGCCGCATGCCCGTGGTGACCGTCCGGATCGCGCTGAACGTGGTGATCGTCCAGCCCGTTTTGAACGCGGTGATCGGCCAGAACGTTCTGCTGACCGTCCAGAGCGTGGTCCACGCCAGCGTCGCGAAATGCAAGGCAACTACAACACGTACCGGATTGAAGTCGGTAAAGAGCATGGTGTCCGCGCCGGTGATATCGTTGGCGCTATCGCCAATGAAGCGAACATTGACAGCCAGTTTATCGGTAACATCAAACTGTTTGATCATTTCTCTACCGTAGAACTGCCAGCTGATATCCCAACTGAGATCTTCCAGCATCTGAAAAAAGTCTATGTGCGTAAGCAAAAGCTGAATATCAGTGTGGATACCGGTGCTGCACCTGAACGTGCAGAACGTGCACCGCGTGAAGGTGGTGAGCGTCGCAGTTATAGCGAAGGTTCAGGCCCACGTCCAGGCGCTGCACCAAAACGCCGCACTCGCGAATAACAGGCTTTATCCTGTTGAAAGCAGCCAGTCCTTGTGACTGGCTTTTTTTCGGCTGCATTTTGTCACCGCCACAACCAGGTGTCACTTTCTGCGGTCTGCCTGTTGTCAGACTCACTGTTTTTGCGACTATGGCTTGATGTTTGGCTATTGCCCCCACATCATCTTGCTGTGAGTCAGCGCTTAGCCAGGAGAGAATGATGATTATTGCTTGTCCACATTGTGCCGGACTAAACCGGGTGCCAGCGGCAAAATGTGCCGCAGCGCCTGTCTGCGGTAAATGTAAACAGCCTTTATTTAGTGGCGAGCCGGTGGAAATCACCAGTGCTAATTTTGCCAATCTGGTCGAAAAATCTGAGTTACCTGTGGTGCTCGATTTTTGGGCCTCCTGGTGTGGGCCTTGTCAGAATTTTGCCCCGGTTTTCAGCCAGGCGGCACGGGAACTGGAGCCTGCTTTTCGTTTTGGCAAAATCAATACGGAACAGCAGCAGCAACTGGCAGCTCAGTTTCAAATCCGCTCCATACCAACACTGATGTTAATGCAACAAGGCAAACTGATTGCACAGTTGTCGGGGGCTTTACCAAAACAGCAATTTTATCAATGGCTGCAGCAACAATCGGCGCAGCTCACTCAATTTGATTAACCGGCCTTGTCAGCAGACGGTTCGGAGTTACTTTTAAACAAGGAAACATGTCGATGTCAGATCCTAAATTTTCCCTGACCAGCCCGGATATCGCCGAAGGTCATTTTATGGCGAAAAGCTTTGAATTTAATGGTTTTGGCTGTGATGGCCCGAACCTGTCGCCGGCTTTAGCCTGGCAACATCCGCCAGCGGGTACCCAGAGTTTTGCGATTACAGTCTTTGATCCGGATGCGCCAACCGGATCAGGCTTCTGGCATTGGCTGGTGTCCGGGATCCCTGCCACTGTCACCGAATTGACTCAGGGAGCCGCCAGTACAGGTGAATTACCTGTCGGCAGCCGGACTTTCCGCAATGATTATGGTGCACTGAATTTTGGCGGCGCATGTCCGCCGGTAGGGCATGGCATGCACAGATATCAATTTACTGTCTGGGCTTTACCAGCAGCAGATTTAGCAGTGCCAGACGAAGCCAGCGCTGCGGTCGTTGGCTTTATGCTCAATGCCACAGCCTTAGGAAAAGCCACGCTGACCGCCACCTACGCCCGTTAATCACAGCAGCAGCGACAGATTTGCTGTCGCTGCTGTCTTTACTATTTCATTTCCCGATACAGAAAGTAAATAGTTACATAAAATCAATTTTTTAAGTTTTATTTGGCACAAATAGCGAGCAAAATTTGCCAACCAAACAAAACCAACATAACATATTGATTATAAGGGCTATTAATTTACTCGAACTCTCCCCGTTCTTCATCAGGGACGATGTCGGCGTTTTTCAAACGAGTTGTCACCACTGACCGTTTTAAGCGGCCTATTTTTCTACTTAGTTAACTGACTCTCTTTCCGGATTCAGCGTTGTCGGTCCTACTGGTTTGCAGTTTCGCACTTCGCGTTTTCCCCAACGCCTTGGGTTGGCTGCTTTTGCAGCTTCAATCCGTTCTTTTCGTTGGAGCAGTATCGCAACGTCCTGACCGGTATGAGGTTGGTGCGGTGTCACGAACCGCAACTTACTGTACTTATGTTCGTAGTTTTACCAACGCGTGAATTTCAACAGCCAAGTTCTTGCTTCGTCAACTCCCTTCTAGGTAGGATCATTCAGTGAAAATATTTAAAGCTTATCACTATGAAAGTTGCCCTATTGCAGCTCCATCAAGTCACCTATGCGCTTCAATGCCTTGGGGAATACCAGTATTAGCAAAAGGTTGATTGCATGTCAGATAACATACCCCTAGCCCCTCAAGGCGAGTTTGTTCTTTTCACCAGTGCTGACGGTCAAACTCGTGTTGAGTGTCGTTTTGAGTCTGATACGTTGTGGCTTTCTCAGGCTGCAATGGCTGAGCTTTATGATAAAGACGTTCGCACCATTAATGAGCATCTCATCAATATCTACCATGAAGGTGAGCTTGTCCAAAACGCAACCATCCGGAAATTCCGGATAGTTCGATTGGAAGGTACTCGTCAAGTATCACGCGAGATCGACCACTACAATCTCGATGCAATTCTGACTGTGGGCTACAGGGTTCGTTCGCAACGAGGTACACAGTTCCGCCAATGGGCAACGCAAATCCTGAAAGAATACCTGATCAAGGGATTTGCAATGGACGACGAGCGATTGAAAAATCCGCCCGTAGGTCACTCTGCTGTGCCAGATTACTTTGATGAAATGCTGGAGCGAATTCGTGATATCCGCGCCAGCGAGCGTCGCGTTTATCTGCGAGTCAAAGAAATCTTTACCATGGCAGCCGATTACGAGCCATCTAACCAAGAGACCAACCGCTTCTTTCAGGTCATTCAGAACAAACTGCATTATGCTTGTACGCATATGACTGCCGCAGAGCTTATCGCCAGCCGTGTGGATGCCAGTAAGCCAGATATGGGCTTAACCAGCTATAAAGGCGATGAAGTGCGCAAGACAGACGTTACTGTTGCCAAGAACTATCTGCGTGAAGACGAAATCAAAGAGCTTAATCGTATCGTCAATATGTGGCTCGACTTTGCTGAAGACCAAGCGCTACGCCGCAAGCAGGTATTCTTGCAGGACTGGGCCGATAAGCTTGATCAGTTTTTAAGTTTTAATGATAGGGACGTTTTAAGCGGAGCAGGAAAAATATCCAAGAAAGACGCTGATGACAAAGCGAAATTGGAGTTTGACCGCTTCGCAAAACAGCGCCGTCGTTTAAAAGAAGCCGAAGGCGCACGGGCCAATATTGCAGCACTCAAGGCCATACTGAAAAAAGACAAATAGGCGCTATAGCACAGCCCTGATCTCGAATGAGTTGATGGCTGTGTTTTAAGATAATAACTATAAAGGATTATCCATCTTAAAATTGTCGATATCACCTGCCATTCGGTAGAGGTTGGTGTCATTCCACCGACATCGCTGGCGCATTCTCATCAGATTGGCATTAGCTCTGCGGATTATTGAGAAAGCATCCTCAACTACTTCTACTACCGGTTTTTCCCAATCTTGTACGCATACATATTCAGTGCATCGCGTTTACGTATTTTTTGGACTTTGCCGTTCTCTGAAGTTGTGGTGCCGAAGTGTCTGGTTAACATTAAAAAATGCTGACCTTTAGAATTTGCAGCTTTCTTTTCGATGGTGATTTTCATTGCTCTGCTCCTGAAATAATTTGGCCACCTATGGCCCACTCAGTTCTGCCTGGTGGGCTACAGGTGGCCTATTTCTAGCAGTCATCAACAAAGAAGAAAAGATTACACATAAATACATGAATAAATTAGATATTTTTCATTTTTGGCCGATGTTTTCCGTGCTTATTTCCCGATACAAAACGAGCCAAAAATTTTGCCCAACAGGTCATCGGAGCTGAATTCACCGGTGATTTCGTTCAGGTGCTGTTGCGTCAGCCGCAGTTCTTCGGCCAGCAGCTCGCCAGCGAGATGGTTGTGCAACTGATACTCGCCGATACTCAGGTGTTCCATCGCTCGTGCCAGGGCGTCTAGGTGGCGACGGCGGGCGATAAAGCTGCCTTCGGTACTGGCTTCAAAGCCAATACAAGCTTTTAAATGCTCGCGTAAGGCGTCTATGCCCTGATTGGTTTTGGCGGAAATATGAAAAACCGGTGTTTGCTCGTTGTGTTGTGCAGCCAGATTGGCACCAATGGTTTCACCGGTCAGGTCGGCTTTGTTGCGCACCACAGTGACGCCGAGACTGGCGGGCAAGCGTTCAATAAATTCCGGCCAAATCTGTGCCGGGCTGGTCGCGTCTGTGGTGGTGCTGTCGACCATAAACAGCACCCGATCGGCCTGTAAAATTTCTTGCCAGGCGCGCTCGATGCCAATCTGTTCGACTTTATCGGTGGCGTCACGTAAGCCTGCGGTATCAATAATGTGTAGTGGCATGCCATCAATATGGATATGTTCGCGCAGCACATCGCGGGTGGTTCCGGCAATCTCAGTGACAATCGCGGCTTCGCGACCGGCGAGGGCGTTTAGCAAGCTGGATTTACCGGCATTGGGCCGGCCGGCAATCACCACTTTCATGCCTTCCCGCAAAATACTGCCTTGGGTGGCCTGTTTTTGAATACCGGTTAATTCGCTGATGATAGTCGCCAGATCAGCGGCGACCTTGCCATCGGATAAAAAGTCGATCTCTTCATCCGGAAAATCGATTGCGGCTTCGACATACATTCGCAGGTAAATCACTTTTTCCACCAGTTGATCGATCTTGCTGGAAAATTCACCTTGCAGGGACTGCATGGCCGAGCGGGCTGCTTGTTCTGAACTGGCATCAATCAGATCGGCAATAGCTTCGGCCTGCGTCAGATCCAGTTTGTCATTCAGAAATGCTCTTTCGCTGAACTCACCAGGTCTGGCAATCCTGACGTTGGGGAGTTGTAATAAACGACGCAATAACATATCCAGCAACACCGGACCGCCATGGCCTTGTAGTTCCAGTACATCTTCGCCGGTGAAGGAATTTGGCCCTGGAAAATACAACGCGATGCCCTGATCCAACACACTGCCATCGGCAGCATAAAAAGGCAGATATTCAGCGTAGCGGGGCTTTGGTAACCGTTGTAATACCGCCTCTGCCACTGCTTTCACTGCGGGGCCTGAAACCCGCAAAATACCAACGCCGGCGCGTCCTGGAGCTGTGGCCTGAGCCGCAATTGTATCTGTGACAAACATATCAAACCTCATTTTGCTGACCGGGTATCATTGGTCGCTGTGCTGCAGTTCTGGCAAGTGATGGTGGACTTTGCGTTTTGCCGGACCTTGTCATAAAAAAAATGCCCATTAATTTTAATGGGCATTACTTGGCTTGTAACGACGAAAAGAGTTATTTCGCTTCGCGCACGTACAGACCTTTTTTCTCCATACCGCGGTAGATGTAGAGCATCTGCGCCAGTGAAATTAAGTTACTGATCACCCAGTACAGCACCAGACCACTTGGGAACCACAGGAAGAACACCGAGAAAGCAACCGGCATCCATAACATGATCTTAGCCTGCATTGGATCTGTCACTGTCATTGGCGTCAGTTTCTGCATGATAAACATGCTGATACCGTATAACACCGGCAGTACATAATAAGGATCCTGCACCGACATGTCGGTGATCCACAGCATAAATGGTGCCTGACGTAACTCAACGCTTTCGACAAAGACCCAGTATAACGCCAGGAAAATTGGTAACTGGATCAGCATCGGTAGACAGCCACCCATAGGGTTCACTTTCTCTTTGCGATACAGTTCCATCATGGCCGGACCCATCTTCTGACGGTCGTCTTTGTAGCGGGCTTGCAGTTCGTCAATCTTCGGCTTCAGATTACGCATTTTGGCCATAGATTCGTATTGAACCTTGGTCAGAGGGAAGAGTAAGCCTTTGATCAACACCGTAATCGCAATAATCGCCACACCCCAGTTACCGACAAAACTATGAATGGCCTGTAATAACCAGAACAGTGGCTGCGAAATAAACCACAAGATACCGTAGTCAACCGTCAGATCCAGACCATGGGCAATTTTACCCAGGCTGTCCTGATCTTTTGGACCGGCATAAAAAGTAGCGCTAAAGGTTTTGCTTTCGCCCACCGCAATGGAGGCTTGTGGTGCCTGCGCACCAATCACACCGAGGTTATTGGCCACCATGCTGTACAACTGGTTGGTTTCTTCCGGGTTTGGTACCCAGGCCGCCACAAAATAGTGTTCCAGCATACTCACCCAGCCACCTTTGGTGCTTTGGCTCAGGTTGGCATCTGCCATATCTTCAAAGGAAAATTTTTCGTAGCGTTGTTCTGCTGTTGAATAGGCGCCACCGCGGTACACCGGCATCATCATGTTGGTGCCTTGGCCATTATCAATGGTCTGGGCGAAGTGGTAATACGGTTGGATCACTTTGCTGCCATCACCCTGGTTGGTGACAGTATATTCAACCCGGACATCATATTGACCGGCTTTGAAAATAAAGCGTTTCTCTACCAATAGGCCGTTGTGCACCAGCGTCAGCGGCACCACCAGTTCAGTTTGACCGGCAGTCAGCTGATAAGAAGGCTGGGCGCTTTGATAAATTTGCCGTGGTGCTTTTTTATCATCCGGACCATCACCTAATAAACCGGACTGTGCCACATACTCAAAACCATTTAACTGCCGCATCAGTTGGTAAGGGGCTTTGTTTTCCTGGCTAATCGTAAAGGCGGGCAGATCCAACGCGACAATATCACCACCCTGAGTGTTGATTTTGACGGTCAGGACATCTGTTTTGATTTCAATCAGTTGGGCTGCTGTAGCTGTTGCTACATCGGCCACCGGCGTGACGGTTGAACTGGCACTAAGCTGTAAATCAGCTGAAGTGGTGGTCTTGGTCTGACTGGCCGTCGTAGTGACGACTGGCTTCGGACCATAATCAACTTGCCATTGTTGCCACAATAAAAAACTGACCAGAGCCAGGGCAATAATTAAAAAACTGCGTTGCGATTCCATGTGTGAGCTTATCTCTTTGGCTTTTCCGGAACGGGATCATCACCACCCGGGTGTAAAGGGTGACATTTTACTAAACGTCTGGTCGTTAGCCAGACGCCTTTTATCGGACCAAAACGCGCAAGCGCTTCAATCGCATAATGCGAACAACTGGGATGAAAACGACAACTTGGACCAAACAGTGGACTGATACAACACTGGTAACCCCGCACAAGGCTGATTAAGGCTTTGGCTGGATAGCGTTGTACTGGCGGGAGATCTTGCTCCATAACCGCTCCAATTGTTTATGTAACTCTTCATTATCCGTGTTGCTGATATCACCTTTCACCATCAGCACACAATCTACCGGAGGCAGTTGATGTTGATGTAAACGAAAGCTGTCGCGGGCACAACGTTTGATTCTGTTGCGTTGCGTGGCTAATTTAACACGTTTTTTGGCGATCGTCAGACCAATACGGGGTATGGCAGAAGAATTAGGTTTACAAAGGATGGTAAACAGGGGAGACGCAACCCGGAAAGGGTTTTGGAACACATTGTCGAATTCGCGGGGAGTTAACAGACGTAACTCCCTGCTGAATTTGAAGCTGAGCACGCAGCGCTTAGAATTAAGCGACAGTTAAGCGAGCACGGCCTTTAGCACGGCGACGTGCTAATACTGCACGGCCATTTTTAGTCGCCATACGTGCACGGAAACCGTGAACGCGAGCACGTTTTAACACGCTAGGTTGAAATGTTCTTTTCATAACTTCGTCCGTCCGGTCGATATTTACTAAGGGTATCTGTGTTTTAGTAAAGTACCAAAACGCAGCGATTCAAAAAGAGCGCGAATTTTAAGGACTATGGCGGCAGTTGTCAATGCGATCCTTGGTTAAATAACGATCCGATCCTCGAAATGATGCGGATCCGGTAAAGTTTTCCACAGGCAAACAATAACTTCGGGATAATATGTGAATTAAATCAATTGCGGCCTTTGGTTATTTCTAAAACAGGGTAGAAAATACTCTGGTATTATCAATTTGTATAATGGAATAAAGTTCAATTAAAACAGTTATATACGTTGTTGTTTTGGCGATTTTTGCTTTTTTCAAAAAGTCAATATTGCAGTTGTGGATAAGATCAGCCCATAATGCCGGTCTTTGCTTAACACCTGCCTTGTGAAATAGACATTATTCGGGGCTGTTGGAGATATTG